>CP166298.1:532500-5605000 GCA_041281825.1 Paenibacillus tarimensis
AGCTTTAGGGCTAGCCTCGGTGTAAGAGTCGTGGAGGTAGAGCACTGATTGGATGCGGGGCCCGCCAAGGGTTACCAAGTTCAGTCAAACTCCGAATGCCATAGACTTATAACCGGGAGTCAGACAGTGAGTGCTAAGATCCATTGTCAAGAGGGAAACAGCCCAGATCATCAGCTAAGGTCCCCAAGTGTGTGTTAAGTGGGAAAGGATGTGGAGTTGCAAAGACAACCAGGATGTTGGCTTAGAAGCAGCCACCATTTAAAGAGTGCGTAATAGCTCACTGGTCGAGTGACTCTGCGCCGAAAATGTAACGGGGCTAAACACACCACCGAAGCTATGAATTGTACGTAAGTACAGTGGTAGGGGAGCGTTGAATGCGGGTTGAAGTCAGACCGGAAGGACTGGTGGACTGCATTCAAGTGAGAATGCCGGTATGAGTAACGAAAAGACAAGTGAGAATCTTGTCCGCCGAAAGCCTAAGGGTTCCTGAGGAAGGCTCGTCCGCTCAGGGTAAGTCGGGACCTAAGGCGAGGCCGAAAGGCGTAGTCGAAGGACAACAGGTTGAAATTCCTGTACCACCGTAAGCCGTTATGAGCAATGGGGTGACGCAGAAGGGTAGTGACGCGGACCGATGGATGTCCGTCCAAGCAGTGAGGCTGATATGTTGGCAAATCCGCATATCGATAAGGCTAGGCTGTGATGGGGAGGGAAAATTACAGTACCGAAGGTCATGAGCTCCGGCTGCCGAGAAAAGCCTCTAGCCAGGCGAAGGTGCCCGTACCGCAAACCGACACAGGTAGGCGAGCAGAGCATGCTAAGGCGCGCGGAAGAACTCTCGTTAAGGAACTCGGCAAAATGACCCCGTAACTTCGGGAGAAGGGGTGCCTCGGTAGGGTGAATAGCCCGAGGGGGCCGCAGTGAAAAGGCCCAAGCGACTGTTTAGCAAAAACACAGGTCTGTGCGAAGCCGTAAGGCGAAGTATACGGGCTGACGCCTGCCCGGTGCTGGAAGGTTAAGGGGAGCGGTTAGGAGCAATCCGAAGCTGTGAACCGAAGCCCCAGTAAACGGCGGCCGTAACTATAACGGTCCTAAGGTAGCGAAATTCCTTGTCAGGTAAATTCTGACCCGCACGAATGGCGTAACGACTTGGGCGCTGTCTCAACGAGAGATCCGGTGAAATTTTAATACCTGTGAAGATGCAGGTTACCCGCGACAAGACGGAAAGACCCCATGGAGCTTTACTGCAGCTTGATATTGGACTTTGGTACGATCTGTACAGGATAGGTGGGAGCCTAGGAGCTTGGTGCGCCAGCATCAAGGGAGGCGCCGTTGGGATACCACCCTGATCGTATCGGAGTTCTAACCTGCCACCCTGAATCGGGTGGAGGGACCGTGTCAGGCGGGCAGTTTGACTGGGGCGGTCGCCTCCTAAAGTGTAACGGAGGCGCCCCAAGGTTCCCTCAGAATGGTTGGAAATCATTCGAAGAGTGCAAAGGCATAAGGGAGCTTGACTGCGAGACCTACAAGTCGAGCAGGGACGAAAGTCGGGCTTAGTGATCCGGTGGTACCGCATGGAAGGGCCATCGCTCAACGGATAAAAGCTACCCTGGGGATAACAGGCTTATCTCCCCCAAGAGTCCACATCGACGGGGAGGTTTGGCACCTCGATGTCGGCTCATCGCATCCTGGGGCTGAAGTAGGTCCCAAGGGTTGGGCTGTTCGCCCATTAAAGCGGTACGCGAGCTGGGTTCAGAACGTCGTGAGACAGTTCGGTCCCTATCTGTCGTGGGCGCAGGAAATTTGAGAGGAGCTGTCCTTAGTACGAGAGGACCGGGATGGACGTACCGCTGGTGTACCAGTTGTTCCGCCAGGAGCACCGCTGGGTAGCTATGTACGGACGGGATAAGCGCTGAAAGCATCTAAGCGTGAAGCCCCCCTCAAGATGAGATTTCCCAATTAGTAAGACCCCTGGAAGACGACCAGGTTGATAGGTTCGGGGTGGAAGCGCAGCAATGCGTGCAGCTGACGAATACTAATCGGTCGAGGGCTTATCCTAATACAACCCATTGAAACTCAAACAGCTAATGTTTCTGTATCCTTTCGCATCCGGTTTTCAGTGTGCAAATGCATGCTAAGATCGTATCTTTTGCTGAAGTAATTCGGAGAAGATATTTGAAAAAGATGATGTGTCCTTTCTGTTACTTGAATGACAGGCATAATCATCGAATAACACCGTTTGGTGACGATGGCGGAAGGGAACCACGCGTACCCATCCCGAACACGACCGTTAAGCCTTCCAGCGCCGATGGTACTTGGACCGCAGGGTCCTGGGAGAGTAGGACGTTGCCAAGCACAATGAATCCACTGAGATTACTCAGTGGATTTTTTGTTGCAATGATTCGCCTAATTTGCGTACCTGTTTACGGTATGCCATAATAACGAATAAACCGGAAAAGAAATGAGGTGATGATGTTAAGGGTTTTTATGAAGGAATAACGGAGTGTAGTCCAGTTTGCCGTTTTGAGAAAGATGGTAGTCATGAAGTGAACAAATTTGCACATAATGAATCTGTAGATGATGGTATAGGAAGCAGATAAGCGGCTTTATTGCTGCAGCTAGCATATCAGTTCCTGTGATACGGGTTAACCAATTCGTGCTAAAAGGTCTTATTCTGATTTTGCATTTTTTTAACTTTTTTAATAACGGAATATCCAGTCTTGAAGGTATAATCCGCTCATTCCTGCTCCAAGCTAAATAAATCGGGTAATCCAACTCTTGACCCTTCTGTAAATTGTGTTTATAATAAGATTAAAGTCAAAGAAAGTCAAAGTCAGAATGTTGTTTTAGACTTTGCGTTGGCTTTAACGCCATACCGACTGTAGGTAAGGATGCATGTTCTGGGAGGTTGGTGGGGATGCGTAACATTTCGGATACTCTTGAGCATTTTCTTAAGCAGCTGCTTCAGGAAAGTCCCGACGGTGCAATTGAGATCCAACGAAATGATCTTGCCGACCGATTCTCCTGCGTACCGTCGCAAATCAATTATGTAATCAGCACTAGGTTTACACTGGAGAAAGGTTATATTGTTGAAAGCAAGCGCGGCGGAGGCGGATATATCCGTATACAACGCGTGGAGCTGCCGCTGCTGAAAGCCATTCAAGGCCATATTCAGCATACGGTTGGCAATGAGGTCGATCAATCGACCGCCGAGGGATTGATTTATCAATTACAGGAAGCGAATATGATTACCGGTCGGGAAGCGAATCTGCTTCGCGCCGCAGTATGCCGGGAGGTTCTTGCGCTTAAGCTGCCGCTAAGAGATGAGATCCGCGCCAAGATTTTGAAATCAATGCTCATTTCACTGCTTGTTAAATAGCGGACGACTGTTTAATGCTGAGAGACATGAAGCGGAGAGACTTTGAGCTCGGCTCAAAGATCGTTATGTCATGCTCAAAGATCCCTATGAAAGGAGGGATAAGCCGGTGCATTGTCAGGAATGCGGAAAAAGACCTGCAACGCTTCATTTTACAAAGATTGTAAATGGAGAAAAGACCGAGTTCCACTTATGCGAATCGTGCGCCAGGGAGAAGAGCGACAGTATCCCGGGCACCCCAAACGGATTTTCCATTCACAGCTTGCTGTCGGGGTTGCTTGATTTTGAGAAGACGGGCGGGACCGCCGGTCTCGGACCGAAGCCTCAAACGATTCGCTGCGACGAGTGCGGTTTGACGTACTCCCAATTCAGCAAGATCGGCCGATTCGGCTGTAGTGCCTGTTATCGGCATTTTACCGACCGCCTTGATCCGTTATTCAAACGTGTGCATGGAAACACCGTACATGTCGGAAAAATTCCGAAAAGGTCGGGCCGGCAAATTCAGCACCGTCGTGAAATCGAACAGCTGAAGAGAGAACTGCAGCAGCGGATTGAACGGGAGGAATTCGAAAATGCGGCTAGAATCCGCGACCGCATTCGCGAATTGGAGCGAAAGGTAAAGGATGAATAGTATGAAGAGGATTACCAGCCGGAAATGAGCAGGGAGGGGTAGCTGTGGCTAAACGACGGTTTGCGCAAAATGCGCTAAGCGAATGGATGAAGGATGACGGTCCGGATTCCGACATTGTAATCAGCAGCCGCATTCGTATTGCGCGAAATATCCGTAATCAACCGTTTCCGATGCTGGCCACCAATCAACAATCGCGGGAAGTCATGGAGCGCCTGCTCGCTGTAGCTAAAGATAATAAACTGGATCAGCTTGGACATTTCGAATCGTTTACACTCTCGGAGCTGAATGAACTTGAAAAAAGGGTATTAGTTGAAAAGCATTTGATAAGTCCGAATCTGGCCAACGAATCGCGCAGCGGCGCGCTGATCCTAAGCGATACCGAAGCGGTCAGCATTATGATTAACGAAGAAGACCATCTTCGCATCCAATGTTTATATGCGGGATTTCAAATTAAAGAAGCCTGGTCATTGGCCAGTCGGATTGACGATATATTTGAAATGGAAGCCGATTATGCATTCGATGAGCGCAGAGGTTATTTGACCAGTTGTCCGACCAATGTCGGTACTGGAATCCGAGCGTCAGTCATGATGCATTTGCCGGCACTCGTCATTACACAGCAGATCAACCGGATTTTATCGGCAATTACACAGGTCGGTCTTGCAGTTCGGGGGTTGTACGGCGAAGGCAGTGAAGCGGTGGGGAATTTATTCCAAATCTCGAATCAAATTACCCTCGGACAAACCGAAGAGGAAATTATTGATAATCTGCACAGCGTAGCCCGTCAAATTATCGAGCATGAAAGGGCTGCACGCGAACGGATTATTGCCGAATCCAAAGTCCGGATTGAAGACAGGGTCCGCCGTTCCTTTGGCATTTTGTCCAATGCCTCAATCATGGATTCCAAGGAAGCCGCCCAGCGGTTGTCCGATGTGCGGCTTGGAATTGATCTGAACTTGATTCATAGCGTTTCACCGAAGATCATGAATGAATTGATGGTGCTTACGCAGCCGGGATTCCTTCAGCAGGTATTCGACGAGAAGCTGAATGCGGATGAACGGGATATCCGGCGTGCTGATTTGATTCGCCGTTATTTGTCATCCAAAACCTAATTATGGAGGTGTAATACCATGATGTTTGGAAGATTTACGGAACGGGCACAGAAGGTGCTCGCATTAGCGCAAGAAGAAGCGGTGCGTTTGGGGCATAACAATATCGGAACGGAGCATATTTTGCTCGGTTTGATCCGTGAAGGAGAGGGCATTGCTGCAAAGGCGCTTGTAGGACTCGGACTGGGATTGGAAAAAATTCAAGACGAGGTGGAAGCGTTAATCGGCAGGGGTCAGGAACAGCCGACGAATATTGCTTACACGCCGCGGGCGAAAAAGGTCATCGAGCTGTCAATGGATGAAGCACGCAAGCTTGGTCATACTTATGTCGGCACGGAGCATATCCTGCTCGGTCTGATCCGTGAAGGGGAAGGCGTTGCTGCGCGTGTACTTAACAATCTTGGCATCAGTTTAAACAAAGCGCGCCAGCAAGTGCTCCAGCTGCTTGGAAGCAGTGAAGCTGTATCGAGCAGCCACGGCAGCTCCGCGAACGTAAGCACACCTACGCTTGACGGGCTTGCAAGGGATTTGACGGCCATTGCCCGGGAAGGCAATCTGGATCCGGTTATCGGCCGGAGCAAGGAGATTGAGCGCGTCATTCAGGTGCTTAGCCGACGGACGAAGAATAATCCGGTATTAATCGGAGAGCCGGGCGTAGGTAAAACGGCGATTGCCGAGGGGCTGGCACAAAAAATCATCGCCAACGAAATTCCCGAAACGCTTCGCGACAAACGCGTGATGACGCTCGATATGGGATCCGTTGTAGCCGGCACGAAATACCGCGGTGAATTTGAAGATCGTCTGAAAAAGATCATGGATGAAATTCGCCAGGCCGGCAATATCATACTATTTATCGATGAGCTTCATACGTTAATCGGTGCCGGAGGCGCAGAGGGCGCGATCGATGCTTCGAATATTTTGAAGCCGGCGCTTGCCCGCGGCGAGCTGCAATGTATCGGCGCGACCACATTGGATGAATACCGGAAATATATTGAAAAGGATGCCGCGCTTGAGCGTCGTTTCCAGCCTATAACTGTCGACCAGCCTTCTTCGGATGAAGCCATTCAGATACTGCATGGGTTGCGCGACCGTTATGAAGCGCATCACCGGGTGAAGATTACCGACGATGCCATTGTGCAGGCGGTAAAGCTGTCGGACCGTTACATTACGGACCGTTTCCTGCCGGATAAAGCGATCGACCTGATCGACGAAGCGAGTTCCAAAGTAAGACTTCGTTCCTATACCGTACCGCCGAATCTAAAACAACTCGAGAGCCGATTGGATGACATCCGGAAAGAGAAGGATGCGGCTGTGCAAAGCCAGGAATTCGAAAAAGCGGCGGCGCTTCGCGATACGGAACAGAAGATACGGGAAGAGCTCGATGTCACAAAGAATCAATGGAAAGAAAAACAGGGACGCACCGATTCTGAAGTAACGCCGGAGGATATCGCGCAGGTGGTGGCGAGCTGGACCGGTATTCCTGTCAGCAAGCTGGCGGAGGAAGAGACGGAGCGTCTGCTGAAAATGGAAGAAATATTGCACGATCGCGTCATTGGCCAGGGCGATGCGGTTAAAGCGGTCTCCAGAGCGATCCGCCGTGCAAGAGCGGGACTTAAAGATCCGAAGCGGCCGATGGGCTCCTTCATCTTCCTCGGGCCGACTGGGGTAGGTAAGACCGAGCTGGCGAGAGCGCTTGCCGAAGCGATGTTCGGCGACGAGAATGCGGTTGTCCGAATTGATATGTCCGAGTATATGGAGAAGCATTCGACTTCAAGGCTGGTCGGAGCGCCTCCGGGATATGTCGGTTATGAAGAAGGCGGCCAATTGACGGAGAAGGTTAGACGTAAGCCATACTCGGTCGTTCTGCTCGATGAGATTGAGAAGGCCCATCCGGAAGTGTTCAACATTTTGCTCCAGGTGCTTGAGGATGGACGCCTGACCGATTCGAAAGGCCGGGTTGTCGATTTCCGCAATACGCTGATCATTATGACATCCAATATCGGAGCGGACCAAATCAAGCGCAACTCGACGCTTGGATTCACCGCTGTACAGGATGCCGGGCGAGAATTCGCGCAAATGAGAGACAAAGTGTTGGCTGAGCTGAAGAAGAGCTTCAGGCCGGAGTTTTTGAACCGGATCGACGAGACGATTGTGTTCCACTCGCTGGAGGAGGAACATATCGCGCAAATCGTTACTCTGATGTCCGAAGAGCTTCGCAAGCGTCTGCGTGAGCAGGAAGTCGATTTCACGCTTACGGACTCGGCGAAACAATTCCTTGCCAAGGAAGGCTTCGACCCGCAGTACGGCGCACGCCCGCTGCGCAGAGCGATTCAGAAGCATATTGAGGACCGGTTGTCCGAAGAGCTGCTGATGGGCACTATTTCGAAGGGAGATACGCTCACCATTGATGAGAAGGATGGCGAGCTGGTCGTACTGAAGGGAAAGCATGAGCAAGAAGCGGAGCCTGCGGCGAATAATAAATAAGAGGTGAACATGGGCTGCCCTTGAGCTGAAACGATGGGGCAGCCCTTTTTAAACTGTGCTACATGTGTGTACCGGCTTATAATTCATTGCCAACCGGGCCATTTCTGCATGCGTGTAAAAGCACTTGACAATTGAATTAGAAATTCGTATTCTAATAATTGTCTTGCGAACAAGCGTAAACGGCTGTGTCCGTCCGCTGGCTAGACAGTAACGTTTCGCGTAGAAATATAAGTTGGTATAGGGGTGAAGCTTATACTTTCTTATATTTAAACAATTCGCTGATGTAGCTCAGCTGGTAGAGCAACGCATTCGTAATGCGTAGGTCGGGGGTTCGAATCCCTTCATCAGCACCATTCAATCATCAATAACGACGCGGCTTTCCGGGATCTCGGGAGCCGCGTTTTTAGTTGCAACACGGTGTTCAACTGCTGTGCATAACTCGCCAGTCCCCGAGCCGGTCTATTGCCCCTTAAATATATACTTTACTTCGAATGTTATTCATATATGATCGACAATTATGGACGGTGGTGGCAGCATATGCAAATTACAGATCAGCCTGTTCAGGAGTTGGCAGAGATGCTGGAGTGCACGGAGCAGGAGATTTTGAACAAATTCAAATTTAGTGTAAACGACCAATGGTTAACCGAGGAAGAATCGATGTCCTTTATCCGTTTTTTAAAAAACGAGATGAAAAATAAAAAGGAATAGGTCTTCGTACAAACCACGAACTTTCTCATCCCCCGATCATAGATTGGTAGAAAGAGAGCATCAGCATATTTCTGCAAAAAAGGGGGTGAGCGAATGGCAACGTTTAGAATTGCACTAGATGCCGGACATGGGCCGAATACGCCCGGGAAACGTTCTCCTGACGGTACGCTTGGGGAGTTTCAATTCAATAACGCCGTTGCCGGTTATACGGCCGACCTTCTTGCCGTGTATGACGGTGTGGAGATCCTGTTTACGCATGCGGAAGATCGGGATGTCCCGCTTGCGACGCGGACGGAGGTTGCAAACGGATGGGAGGCGGATATCTTTGTCTCCATCCACGCAAACGCTTCCGGAGATGCCTGGAGCGGTATGCGCGGCATTGAGACGTATGTTCACACAACTCGCCCTGCGGCGGCAGTCAAGCTTGCGAATGCCGTCCATCGGCAGTTGATCCGACAAACAGGATTGATCAATCGAGGCATTAAGTCTGCGGATTTCCATGTGCTTCGGGAAACTAAAATGACAGCGATTCTAGTAGAGTGTGGTTTTATGACCAATCGGGAAGAAGTCGAGCTGCTCAAAAGCGATGCTTTCCGCCGAACGTGTGCAGAATCAATTGCTGCAGGCATCGTAGAGACTTACGGGCTTTCAAAAACGGAGGATGAGCAGGCACAAGGCAATTTCATCGATGTTCCGGTAGGTCACTGGGCGGAACAAGCGATACGGAAGGCAGCTGCCTTGGGTATTATCAACGGGATCAAGTCGGATGTTTTCGGGCTTGGTGAGCCGGTGACACGGGAGCAGCTGGCTGTTATTCTCGACCGGCTGGGACTGCTGAAGGAAGAGAAATAAACAAATCAAGCCCCTTCACAATCGGTTGGAGGGGTTTTCGTTTGCCGATTTTTTGTCATTTTGATTCTGAAAACTTTCTCATCGGTACCGGACCAACCCGCTGCAGCTCTTGGTTAAATCTTAATAAGCTCTCATTTAATGGTAGCTTAATATTGGATTAAGGTTCGGTTCAGGTTTCGTTTGTACATTTAACATCAACGAAAGGGGGTACGGGATGTCGGCGATCCGCTTGCGGATCGAAGCGTTAAGAAAGATAATAAGCGGTCATCTTTCTTACTGGAACAAATTAAAAGTGATATGGAGGTCTTGCAAAATGAAAATGAATAAACGGTTGTTGCTTGTATTGGCTTTTGCTCTGATGCTGATCGGTGCCGGCTGCTCGGCGGCTAATGAAGGCGGTACAGGTGTTAATGCTCCTGCAGATAATAGTACCGGGGTAGAGCAAAATGATTCTGCTGTTGAACCTGAAGGCGGCGTCCAAGAGGACGGCGCTCCAGCCGACACCGGAACAGAAGATATGGGAACCGAAGATACATCTACAGACGGCGCATCGACCCCGTAAAGAAAACTAATCATGAGTTGATTAAACAAAAACGGTTGGATCAGGTAGCCCCTGATCCAACCGTTTATTGTTTTTCAGTTAGTCATTTCGGATAATCAGATACACAATCAGTCCTATAACAGGGAATACCAGTGTACCAACGAGTACTAGCAGTGCAAATTCCCTGCTTTTCCCTTTGCTTAACGCATCGCGGTATGCCCATACGCTTGTCAGTATATTAAGTAAAAACAGACAGATTACGATCAAAATAAACGCTCCGATCCACATGCCCATACCAACACCCCCTCGGAATGTCTTTTGTAATACGGAACGGGATGGTTTTGGTTTCATCCGAGGGAGCGGAGTGCCTCGAACATCCCGGTATAATAAGACAATTCGCGCGGAACGAAGTCGGAGACGCGCACACGCCTGGTTACGGGGAACGGCTGTCCGCCGCGGTCAGGCTCTATGCCGGCTGCGGTTATTTCGGCCAGACCGCCTCTAAATAAGGCGATCATCTCTTCAAGATCCGCCTCGTAAACCCCGGTCACTTCTTCGGGCTGCATCTTTAAGGAGCCGAGAGGCACATCGCATTGCCATCCGAATACATGGCTCAGCTCGCGGTCAATAAACGGAATGCCGTTTGCTTCAGCTGTCGATTCTTCACGATATTCTCCCAGCTTTACTAAATCTTCGAAATGCGGCGCTATCCCTAGTTCTTCCTCGATTTCCCGGACGGCATCCGCAATCGTTTCACCTGCAGCCAGGTGGCCGGCTACCGTAATATCGAACAGAGACGGATAGGTATCCTTGGATGAATGCCGGCGCTGGAACCGAAGCATTCGGCGGTGCCCTTCCGTACGGACGAGCCAGCAATGAAACGTCTGATGCCAATAACCGTATTTGTGTACGTCAGAGCGGGTTGCCGTGCCAATCGGATTCATATGTTCGTCATAGATATCAAAGATCTCCATTGCTCAGTCCGTCCTCCATAAGATCGCCCATTTACTATTGCAGCTTTATTATAACGCAATTGGGCGGAGGCTGTACCGATAAATAAAAATGGCATTGTTTCGACAAGTAAAAAAGGTTTTTTTGGAAATTTGTCGAATTTTAACAACTGCCAGCGAATTTTGATGACAAAAGAGGGAAAGAATGAAGTCATATTTCGGCTCTGAAAGCTTGTTGTTCACCTTGTTGTCACTTACAATCAGTGTCATGTCCTCTTATTCGATGTTTCTGTTAATCGGAAATTTGAAGCGATCGGGCGGAGAGGGGCGTTGCTGTCTGCTCGGAGGAGCAGCGGTATACGGCCTTGGGATTTCCGTTATGCATTTTTTAATGATCCTTGTCTCGGACACGATGGTTATAATCGATTGGACGACGTTTTGGCTGTTGGTTATCCTTACCGGTTGTATATACGGATCGCTTGTTATTTTTAGAAGCGGCATTTTTCGTGTACTAAGGTTATGTTTCTCCAGCACGCTCCTTGCTATATCCAGCACCGGATTTTTGACGGCCAGCATGCTTTCGGGCCCGGTTGTCCGGTACCAGCTGCGTGAAGAGATGTTGGCGGCGGCATTCGGGATCAGCTTGGCAGGCGCGTTCTGCTCTTTTTTCTGGTATGAGCGGGGAAAAGGAAATTGGAATTTCTTATCCAGCTTGCTGCTCGGATCGGCTGCTATGGGTATGGAGCTGGTCGTTCTTCGCGGTATAGTGGTCCAGTTTTCGGGCATCTTGACCGCAGAACGAATGAACGAAAGCTTGAAGCTGCTTGCGTCATTGCTTGGAGTAGGGACATTGATTGTAATCGGCTTCAGCTTAACGACATGGGCAGCGAACAAACGATTGGGACAGATCGGTGAGCAATATAAGCTACTGGTCGAGAACTCGATCGATATGATCGCAATCTTCAGCCAAGGAGAGTGGAAATACGTTAACCGGTCAGGGATGAAGATGTTTGAAGCGGACAGGCCGGAGCAACTGATCGGGAAATCGGTATACGCCTTCCTTCATCCGAAGCATCACAAGGAATCCAGATTGCGACATATTGCAATGATTCCTGAAACGACCAATGGTCCGATTGAACTGGAATGGTTTACGGTGAAAGGAAGACTGTTCCATACCGAGGTCGTGGAGACAATGACGTCGCTCACGGGGATGCCTGCGGTACAAATCATTATCCGGGACATTACGGAACGAAAAAAGAATGAAGAGCTGCTTATAAATTCGGAAAAATTGTATGTTGCGGGTCAGCTTGCGGCGGGGATCGCCCATGAAATCCGCAATCCGTTGACGTCGCTGAAAGGCTTTTTGCAGCTTATCACTTCAGGACGGGATGCAACAAAGCATTATTATGACATTATGAAATCGGAGCTAAACCGCATTGAGTCCATTGTCAGCGAACTGCTTATGCTGTCGAAACCGCAGATCTATGAACTGTCATACCGTGACGCGAGGAAAATTATGGAGGATACGGTAATCCTGCTCGAGCCGCAGGCAATCCTGCACGACATTGAACTGGAAGCCAGCTATGACGAATCGCCACTATGGATATATGGTGTAGAGAACCAGATCAAGCAAGTGTTCATCAATGTGCTTAAGAATGCGATCGAAGTGATGCCGGAGGGCGGCAAAATCAAGATCGGCTGCATCAAAACGGAGCACGAAGTCATGATTAGAATCGAGGATCAGGGCCCGGGAATTTCCGAAGAACAGCTGACCAGAATCGGGCAGCCATTCTATACGACAAAGGTTAAGGGGACCGGGCTTGGTTTGATGGTCAGCTATAAGATTGTCGACAATCATCAGGGACGAATTCAGGCATACAGTCAAGTAGGTGTCGGAACGACGTTTGAAATTGTGCTGCCGTACGCCGAGCCTGCTCAATAACCCCGCACGACAGGGAGCAGGTTACGCCTGCAGTCGATGCGGGGTATGGTCAAGCGGAATCAGGCTTTTATTCTGCGGTCGCTGTACTTATTTATCGCCGCTGTCGATATGATGTCTCGGGCTGGACAAACTGACTTTTTGTTTTTCGTTATTGTCGCTTTTCGGAATGAGCCGCGGATCGGTCTTACCTTCGTGGTGATTATCGAATTTCAACTCCGTCAACACCCACTCGGTATTCCCCATAACCGGATCCGCAGGAAAGGTATCGCCTCGTTTGAGCTCTTCTTCGCGGCCCCATTCGGTTTTGTAAACTCCGTCAACTTCTACCTTTTCCCCGGACATTGGCGGCATCATATAATGATTTCGTTCCTCGCTCATTGATCGAACGCCTCCTTGTATTGGCATTACCTAGTGCATTATAGTCCGTGCTTCGGAACGGCTGCGCGGTCCGCTTCGGATTGCAACTCTTTCGCGCGTTCCTTGCCTTGGCCTGTCCGGTCTGCTATCGACTGGGCTTTGGCGGCAGACTGCTGCTTGGCGGATGGCTGAGAGCCTGGCATCGAATGACATCCTCCTTTCCACGGTCAAATCGACTTCTGCGTTAGTTTGGCTCAAATGGAAGGAGGCTATGAGCGTGCGGATTAAATCAGGTCTGGTAACGAACTTCAAGCCGTTTGCCGAAAAACCACATGACAAAAAGTACAACCGCGGCTAATATAAGCCGCCACGGCTCATGCAGCAGCTCGGTGATATCGAAACTGAGCAGAGAGATACTCGAAATCATGACCGCTTTGCCAAGTAAAATGGCGATAATAAACGTCCGGAACGATACGGTACTTAAGCCGGATGCGACATTAATCAAGAATGACGGCGAGAATGGAAAGCAAGCGAACAAAAAGATCGGGGTGAAGCCGCGGCGTTCGATCCAGCGGAAAAAGCGGGCACTGCCCGGGTAACGCCGCTGCAGCCAGGAGCCAAACCGTCCTCCCAATTTGCGGGAAACCCAGAATACGAGGATCGAACCGGCGGAAACACCGATCCAGGAGTATAAGATGCCGAGACCCAGTCCGTATATGTTGGCGTTGGCCGCAACAATGAGCAATAGCGGGAGGAAGGGCAGGAAAGACTCCGCCAGAGGCGCGACAATGCCGGGCAGGGGCCCTAGGGAGGAGTAGCTTTCCAGTGTCAGCTGCAGCTTATCCGGGTCGATCTGCTGCAGCTCATCAAACCATTCTTTCACATTCAACATGAAATACGTTCCATCCTTTGTTTATGTATTCCGTTTCTCTTCATTCCGTAGCCCCCGGATCGGAAACCAGAGATAGAATAAAGCGATCAGCGCGAACAGAACCGAACTGGTCCAAATGACGGAAGGTTCGCCGCGTATCGAAGCCAGCACGCCTCCGGCTACAGGGCCGAGCATGACGCCGATCCCTTCAATTGTTGAGAATAATCCCCATCCGAGTCCTTGCTGGGCGGGGGGCACATAGGCGGCCAATAAGGCGTTCCAGGCCGGAAGGAGAGCGGCGTAAGAGATTCCGAGCACCGCGGCGATAACGATGCATTCCCATAACGGAGGATTCCAGGTCAGCAGATAGAGGGTGAAAGCAAACAACCCAAACCCGCATACGAGGAACCATTTCTTCCCCCCCAGCTTGTCCGATAAACGCCCCATAGGCATCAGTCCGAGCACTGTCAATATCCCTCCGGCCATAAGAACAAACGAATATTGCGTGCTGCTCATCCCGAGCTGCTTCTCTGCAAAGCTCGGCAAAATCGGTACCAGCATGCCCGCACCCGTTGTTTGAAGGATCATGCCGGGCAGCAGAGGTTTCATTTGGCTAAGTTTATCTTTCAGGACGGCTACCTGTTCACGGAACGGGAAGCGCTGTATGGAACGGGACGTTGCGTTGCTGATCATCAGCGATAAGAGCCATGCCAGCAGCGATAGTCCGACGAGCAAATAGTAAGTCATGTTTGCGCTGGTATCAAGCAGTATATTGCAGACAATCGGTCCTGCTCCAAGTCCGATAAACCAAATGGTATAGAGGTAGCCCATCTGCGTTGCGCGGCGATCCTCCGTAACCTTTGTCAAACAAACGATCCAAACCGGCGATATGCCGATGCCGTAGATGGCGGAAGCGGCAATGAAAAGCCACGGAACCTCCGCATAACGGAATAGGAACACTCCTGCAAGGCATATGAGCAGTCCGGTATGGACGATAAAGCGGACGGAAAACCGGTCAAGCAAATATCCGATTCCCAATTTAAGCATTGTGTCCGTTAAATAATGGGCCGTGATTGCAATACCGATCACATCGAGCGATAAACGAAGCTCCTTCTCGCCGAATATGGGAAGGAAGCTGATGAGTACGGCACCTCTGACAAATTCGACAAGTAGAAGGACGGCGCTCAGCAGAAGCATCTCCGGCCCAAATAGTGTATAACGAATCGCTTTCAATGACCAAACTCCTTCAGTAGATTATCCCTTTACGAGAGCATGCGCTCCCTCCATTATATTCAAGTTTTGAAGAATGTCCAAAACGATCCTGTCGGATGCCTGGCCAAGATGCAGCTTGCCGGATGCGGAACCCATATTGTCTAGACGGACCGGATCGTTTATAAGTTTTACGATTTCGCCGGCAAGCCCATGGGGTTGTTCCGCGATCACCGCCGCGCCCTTGCTTTCCATGTAATATGCATTGTTACGCTCCTGACCGGGGACTGGGCGGTAGATGAAGATCGGCAGCCGCGCTGCGATGGCTTCGGTTAACGTAATGCCTCCAGGCTTCGTTACAATGCAGGCTGCGACCGACATAAGCTCATGAATCGTATCCACATAATCAAAGACATGGAGACGCGATTGTTCGGGGTGAAACGCGAAATCCCTTCGCACCGATCGGGCCAGCGGCGCATTGCGGCCGCAAACGAGCGCAATCTCCAGGCCGGGATTGGCAAGCAATAGGCTGCATAATGCAGAAATATCGGGAAGAACACCTTGTGCACCGGCCATGATAAGCACGATCGGAAGCTCCCGGGAAAATCCGAACTTGTGCCTGATGAGCGTGGTATCAGCTATCGGCAAGTCCGAAAAAGCCCGTTTGACCGGAATGCCGCTCGTACATACACGGCGTTCGGATATCCCAAGCGAAACCAGCTCTTGCCGCATATCGTCCGTTGAGACATAATATCGGTCAATACCCGGATGAACCCACCGGCGGTGCAGGTCGAAATCGGTAATAACCGCACACGTCGGGGGCATAGGGCTCCGCTTTTTCCTTAAAGCGGGAGCAACAAAGACCGGGAACGTATGAATGATGCAATGCGGCCGTTCGGCGGCAAGAATGCGGCGCAGCGTTTCCCGTCCGAAGGAGTGCAGCCAGCTTGCAAATAAGGAGTCATGCTTCATTGGTCGCGTAATATCATATACCCAGCCGTACAGTCCGGGCATCATTGTAAAGCTTTTCATATAAACGCGTTTGGTCATCTCGTTAATCCAGGGATGGGCTGCAGCCATCAAATCGACCATGATCGTATTCGTTATGCCATGCAGCTCGAATGCTTCCTGTAATGCGCGGGAAGCCTGGATATGACCTTCGCCGTAAGATGCGTACAGGATCATTATTTTCGGCCCGGTATGTTGTATATTCGTCCGCAGGATCAAATTACCCACCTCCACAGTCCATTTTAAGGGGGAATTGTCATGCCAGCATGAAATCGGATTGTGCAGTTTGTAATGAATCGGTATAATCTGGTTAAGCTTTCCTATTTATATTATACGATACAGAAGGAGTTGGATGACGGATGAAGTATACTTATTTGGGGCGCTCGGGGTTGAAAGTAAGCCGTCTGTGCCTTGGGACGATGAATTTCGGCGGCGATACGGATGAGCAAGAGGCTTTTCGCATCATGGATGCCGCGTTGGATGCGGGGATTCATTTTTTTGATACGGCGAATATTTACGGTTGGGGCGAAAATGCCGGGCGGACGGAAGAGATTATCGGTAAGTGGTTCAGCCAAGGCGGAGGCAGACGGGAGAAGACGGTGATCGCGACGAAGTTTTACGGCGACATGTCCGACCCGGCCGACGGACCGAACGGTGAGAGGGGTTTGTCCGCTTACAAAATGCGGCGCCATCTTGAAGGATCGCTGCGCCGGCTGCAAACCGATCATATTGAGCTTTATCAAATGCATCATGTCGACCGTAACGTCAGCTGGGACGAGCTGTGGGGGGCGTTTGAAGGTGCGGTGCAGCAAGGGAAGATCGGTTATGTCGGCGCCAGCAACTTTGCCGGATGGGATCTTGCTGTCGCGCAAGGCGAAGCGAAAGCGCGCGGTTTTCTCGGGCTCGTGTCGGAGCAGCATAAGTACAATCTGCTCTGCAGATTGCCGGAGCTGGAAGTGCTGCCCGCTGCGAAAGGTCTTGGGGTTGGCGTAATCCCTTGGAGTCCGCTCGACGGCGGTTTATTGTCCGGTAATGCTTTGCGCGGAGGGGCGGGCAAGCGCAGCGGCAATATGGAGCGTGTGGAGAAGCATCGCGCGCAGCTGGAATCGTTCGGCGCGCTGTGCGACGAGCTGGGTGAACGCGAGGATGTTGTTGCGCTGGCGTGGCTGCTGGCGAATCCGGCCGTTACGGCACCGATTATCGGCGTGCGCACGCTGGAGCAGTTCGAACGGTCGCTGCGGGCGGTCGAAGTGGAATTGGATGAGGCGGTATTAAAGCGGCTGGATGAAATTTTCCCCGGCCCCGGAGGAGACGCGCCGCGCGCCTATGCTTGGTGATTCAGTCAACAACAAGAGTATGTAACAAGGACACTGCCTTCCCGGGCAGTGTCCTTCCTTATAGGCAGCAAGTCAGTAAAGGCCGCTGTGCCCCTGCCTCGTAAAAAATTCAAATCAGCAAATTAAACAGCAGCGGATCCTTGTTCAGCTCTATAAACTGAAAGCCTTTCTTCCGCATTCGTTCAATTAAGGGCTCATAATCGCTGCGCTGCTTCAATTCGATGCCGACCAAAGCGGGGCCATTGTCTTTATTGTGCTTCTTTGTATATTCAAAACGTGCAATATCGTCGTCGGGGCCGAGCACATCGTCGAGAAACTCCCTAAGAGCGCCTGCGCGCTGCGGAAAGTTAACCATGAAATAATGTTTGAGCCCTTCATATACAAGCGAGCGCTCTTTAATCTCCTGCATCCGGTCCACATCGTTGTTGCCTCCGCTGACGACACATACGACGGTCTTGCCGGCAATTTGGTCGCGGTATAAATCGAGTGCCGCAATCGGCAGCGCGCCGGCCGGTTCGGCGACGATGGCATTCTCGTTGTACAGGTCAAGCAGCGTGGTGCATACTTTTCCTTCCGGGACGACAATAATATCGTCCAGATAGCCGCGGCAAAGCTCGAACGTCAACTCGCCGACTTTCTTCACAGCCGCTCCGTCGACGAACTTGTCGATTTGCTCCAGAGGCGTGACAGCTCCGGCTTGCAATGACGACTGCATCGACGGCGCCCCCTCCGGTTCTATGCCGATCAGTTTTACCTCCGGCTGCACTTCCTTGATGTATGCGCCCACTCCCGCCGCTAATCCGCCGCCGCCGACCGTAACAAAAACATAGTCCGGAGCGGTGTCCGACGCTTCCAAGATTTCCATTCCGATCGTGCCGTTTCCTGCAATGATCTTGGCATCGTCAAACGGATGAATAAACGCCATATCCTCCTTCAAACTGGCCGCAACGGCTTCCGCATACGCATCGTCGAAGGTATCGCCCACCAGGATGACCTCGACCTGCTCTCCGCCGAAAAAATTCACCTGGCGCACTTTTTGACGCGGTGTCGTGCTGGGCATATAAATTTTGCCGGGGACGCCGAGCGTGTGGCAGGAATAGGCAACACCCTGCGCATGATTGCCGGCGCTTGCGCAGACAACGCCTTTGGCCAGCTTGTCGGAAGGCAATGACTTCATTAAATGGTATGCGCCTCTGATCTTAAAGGAGCGGACCACTTGAAGATCTTCCCGTTTCAGCAGCACACGGCATCCGTAACGCTCCGACAATACGCGGCTATGCTGCAGGGGCGTGCGGTTTACGGTATCCTTCAGCAGATGCTGGGCAAAGACGATTTCCTCCAGACTTACCCGCATCGGATGTTCGTGCGTTTGCCCGTTTCGGTTATTTTCTCTCATAGTCGTTCCAACCTCTCTTTCATGCGATATGCAGCCTTTTAAACAACGTCATGTAAATAAAAAAATC
Organism: Paenibacillus tarimensis; assembly: GCA_041281825.1. GTDB lineage: Bacteria > Bacillota > Bacilli > Paenibacillales > Paenibacillaceae > Paenibacillus_D > Paenibacillus_D tarimensis_A. The sequence goes on from CP166298.1 coordinate 551,333, forward strand.
CCGCCCCTTTAGGGACGAGATTGTTCTCGCGATACCACCCTGTTTCCGCATAGCCAAAGCCGATAGACGGCGGACATGCGGCGCTCTGCAACGTACGTTCATACGTGACCCTTGTAACGGCGGGTACCCGTCCGAAGCTTACTGTCAATGCCGCGGCCATGAAACGTTCATCATGTGCGGCTGTTCAGCCTGGATTCTTGGGGAGGATGTCAGACCCGGATCGGACCGTCGGCTCTCAGCAACCGCCGATTCTCTGGAGATCCCATGGCTCGGACCTGCGTGTTCCCGTCAACGAATTTATGATGTTACCCTTTTTATACTCTCTTAAAAAGAAAATGTCAACCGTAGAACATATATTACCGGGGGTCCGCCGGGAGCATGTCTTTTTATGGGAGAAGGGATAGGGTATAATGAAGGTGATCATGTCGTATAGTTGTTTTATTAGAGATTATAATCCAAGTCGAATGGAATGAAGCAAAGTGCTGGAATGGATAGAATCCGCCATCTCGCGGCTCGTTGAAATGACGCACCTTCACGGGTACTATTTATTGCTTGTAACCGTGCCGCTAACGATTCTGCAAGGCATTATTACCGTTTTTCCGTTTGCAACCCTGCTGCTGCTTCATGTGACCACATTCGGCATCGTTCAGGGACTGCTCATCAGCTGGGCAGCCGGCACCCTGGCCTCCGTCGTATGTTTTGTGCTCAGCCGTACCGTGATCGAAGCCTGGATTTACAAGAAATTTGAAGATCGTCTGGCCAAATACGGGAAATGGCAACGGCATATGGACAACTACGGGGTTTGGGTCGTCATCTTGCTGCGTTCCATTCCATTTGTTCCGAATAATATTATTTCGATTATGGCCGCAATTTCCAGAATTCGGTTCCAAGCCTATCTATGGTCCACGGCTGTCGGCACGTTTTCGCAAATCTGGCTGTTCGGTTTGCTCGGCACGACCGTCATTTTTCCGAATCTGGACATCAGAAAAGGCTGGATTGCTTATATCGGTTTCTGTACAATATTGTTCCTCTTTTTCTTGTTAAGACTGAAGAAGGACCGGAGGAAAGTGAGGCCGCTGCCTTTCCAATCGGAACAGGAGTGCGATATAATAGGAAAATGAAGATCATGAGAAACCGGCTGCAGCCATAAAGCGGAGAGACTTGGAGGAAATGATTGTGAAAAAAATTAGGCTCATTCAACAGATTTCGAATGAAGGCGTCGTTGCGGTACTGCGCGGCGAGACGCCGGAAGAAGTTGTGGAGATGGCCGAGCAGGCGATTGCCGGCGGCATTAAAGTGATTGAAGTGACGATGACGGTTCCGTTTGCGCTCCGTGCGATCGAGGAACTGGCGAAAAAATATTCCAGTACGGCTTCCGATCCGGCGCGATATGCGATCATCGGGGTTGGAACGGTGCTTGATGCCGAGACGGCCCGCTCGGCGATATTAAGCGGATCGGAGTTTGTGGTAGGCCCATCGCTGAATCCGGCAACGGTAACGCTCTGCAACCGGTACCGGGTTCCCGTTATGCCGGGCGTCATGACCGTGAAGGAAATTCAGGAGGCGCTTGAGCTCGGCGTTGATATTGTAAAGCTCTTTCCGGGCAACCTCTATTCACCGGGAATGATAAAGGCGATTAAAGGCCCGGTTCCTCAGGCCAACATTATGCCGACAGGCGGGGTTTCGCTCGATAACCTCGGGGAATGGATCAAAGCGGGCGCGGTAGCGGTCGGCATCGGCTCCGACCTGACGGCCGAAGCGGTGAAGAACGGCGACTATTCATTGGTGGCCAAACGTGCGGCCCAATATATTGACGCGTACAAAGCTGCGAAGCAGTAAAGCTCAGGTACATACCTGAGAGGGGGCTGGCCCATAAGTTGATATTCGCTTACGGGGACGGCCTCTTCTTTTTCAAAAGACAAGGAAAGGACGGCGTCAGCCGTTACCGCTTGTTTCCTGGAGGGGATCATCGAATGACCGAAATGCGTACGGAGGAACAGCAAAAAAGAGAAATCATCAATCGCCGCAGCTTCTCGTTCAGGTTGAATGTTTTTTTCTTTGCGACGTTTTTAGCGTTCTCCGTGTTGATTGTGCGTCTGGCTGTCCTCCAGTTCGTCGAAGGCCCCGGGCTGAAGGAAATTGAAACAAGCATCGGGACGCGCAATGTGAAAATTCCGCCGATCCGCGGCAATATCTACGATGTCAACGGGTATCCGATCGCATACTCGACCTCGACGCAATCGCTGTATTTCACATTAGAGCCGGGAACCGGCGAGAAGGAAGCGCGCGCGATGGCGGAGAAGCTGGCTGCAACGGTGAACCGTTTTGCTGATGAGCCGGAGAGGCAGATGACTTCCGATGAGATATTTCAATTAATGGATGTTACGGGGAGGCTCAGTTACGTTTATGAACCAAGACGTATTAAAGCCGACTTGACGGAAAAGGAAATCGCCTATTTTATGGAGCACCGCGATCTTTATCCCGGTATCGATATCGTCGAGGAAAGTATCCGCAACTATGATAAGAATACAATCGCCGTTCAGCTTGTCGGATATATGAAAGGTTTTAATTCCTTGTACCAGGATCAGAACGGGCTCAAGTTCTATCAAGAAATTAAGAAAGAGAATGGAACAAGAGATCCTGCCGAGCAATACCTGGATAAGGAGAAGGTCGGGTATGACGGAATAGAGCTTATGTACCAGGAGCAGCTTCGGGGCAAGAACGGCGTCAAATCGTACCCGGTTGACAATATGAGCCGGATCGTCGGTCCGATGCAGCTTACGGTGCCGGAGAAAGGGAATAATCTGTTCTTGACGATCCATAAGGACGTCCAGCTAAAGACGGAAGAAGCGATCATGAATCATCTGGAAAAGCTGCGGACATCGACGGACAAACTTGAACGGGCGCCATATGCGAAAACGGGTTATGCGGTGGCGATGGAAGTGAAAACCGGCAAAGTTATTGCCATGGCCAGCATGCCGGATTATGACCCGAACGTATGGCAAGGCCGGATCACGCAGGAGCAATCGGATTATTTACAGTATTTCATCAATAACGGAACGATCCGGGAGGTCCGCCCTTATTACGAGGATGAGAAGGAAGGATGGAACCATCCCTCGTCACTCGTATTTCTCGGTTCGACGCAAAAGCCGCTAACGGTACTGCTCGGATTGAATGAAAAGCTGATCACGACAAATACGACCTATAATGACCGGGGTTACTTTTCGTTTGGCCGGGAAGGCTATCAGGTCAGCGTCAGAAATGCAAGTAATGCCAGGAACGGGTTGATCACTCCGGTGACGGCGATATCGAAGTCGTCGAATGCATTTATGTCCGAAATGATCGGGAATAAGCTCTATATGCTTCCCGGCACCGAAGGGATGGAAATTTGGGACCGGTATATGAAGGAGTTCGGTTTGGGAGTATCGAGCGAAAGCGGACTTCCCAATGAATCGAAAGGGGTCATTGGGTATTTCGATGAAGCGAAGAGCGGAAGCAGGCAATCGGCGTTAATCTATGCTTCTTTCGGCCAGCAGGGGCGGTATACGGTGCTGCAGCTGGCTCAATACATGGTGGCGCTGGCCAATAAAGGGAAGCGGATGAAGCCGCAATTCATCAATGAGATTAAGGATGCCTATGGAAATGTTATTGAGCGTTTCGAGCCCGTCGTATTAAACGAGATCGATATCCGTGAAGAGTATTGGGAGACGGTGCATAAGGGCATGGCTTCTTCCGTGCAGGGCTTTGACGGCTTCCCTTACCCGTATCTTCGCAAGACGGGGACCTCCCAGCAGGACGTGGGCAAAAGGCTAAAAGTGGAGAATGCGGTGTTCATCTCCGCTGCGCCTGCGGACGATCCGGTGCTGGCCGTAGCGGTCGTCGTCCCCGACGGAGGTTACGGAGGACGGGGCGCGGCTCCGATCGCGAGGCAAATATTCGATGCCTACGACGAGTATATCGGGCTGCGCGGCACACCGAGGAAGCTAGAGCAGCCTGAGCAGCAAGGTATGAGTGCGGCCGGCGGTCAGCAAGAGACGGCCGAAGCGGAAACAGGCGGGTAACGGCTTGCTCATCAAGCCTTTCCCGCCTCCATTTTATTATTCATCTATTTGGATACTCTAAATTCCGGTATTATGTCCACTTGGCGGCCCAAAGCTTCATTTGCATGATGATCTGATGCAAATCTTCCCCTTTGGGCGTCAGCGTATACTCTACGGTGACCGGCACGGTGGGATAGACTCGGCGCTCCAGCACCCCTTTTTCTTCCAGGTGCCGGAGTGTGCTTGTCAGGGCGCGCGGGCTGACGGCGGTAATGGAACGCTGCAGCTCGCCGAACCGTTTCGTTCCGCAGAACAGCTCGCGGAGTACGAGAAAGGCCCATTTTCCGCCCAGCACATCTAACGTTTTCTCAATGTTGCAATCGATGACAACCGGCGTTTTCGGCACATAATTGTTTGCGGACATGTTTTTGCTCCTCTTCTGAAATTAACTATATTAAAGTATAGCAGATATAAAAAATATCATTTAAAGCCTATATTTTCACTACTTCGATTTTGATATATTCTACCCTAAAATATCAGGGCGAGGCAACCGCTTGTTGGCGCAAGCCGCCCCGATAGGAAGGCAAAGGAATAAATAGAAACAGCGCCCTAGTTATTGATGGGGCGCTGTTTTTATGGTTTGAAAAAAAAAGGATTCGAATTATTATTGTCCAATGATGATATCTTCCTTCGGATAGTGGAAGTTTTGCTTGCGAAGGTTCGTACGGAATATGAACAACAGCGACAGCATGCCGATTCTTCCGATAAACATAAGCAGAGTGACAACCCACTTGCCTGCGGTAGTCAACTCTTCCGATATTCCCGTCGAAAGCCCGCTTGTACCGAACGCGGAACAAATTTCAAAGATAATGCTGACCAGTGGAATATGCATTTTTTCGGTATAAGTCAGCAGTATTGCGCTGATGGTAACGAGCACGGTCGCCGCGGTAAATACGACAAAGCTTTTGATGATATCCTCTTGTTTAATGGTGCGGTGAAACGCCCGAACCTCATTACGGCCGATCGCGTAGTTGGCGAGCGTAAGAAGGATAACGGCAAAGGTCGTTGTCCTGATGCCTCCTCCGACGCTGGACGGACTGGCTCCGATAAACATAAGTCCGGAGAGCAGCAGCTGCGTTGACATGCTGAAATCATTCACATCCATGGTGGATAATCCGCCGCTCCTTGTCGTGACCGAATTAAACAGCGAGAAAAAAAGCTTCTCATGCCATGGAAGTGCGGCAAAATACATATCGTTCTCTAACAGCCAGATGCCGACAGCGCCTGCGATGATAAGGAGCAAGAACATAATGCCGGTCATCTTTGTGAACAATGAGAAGCGGTATTTTTTGTGCTTTCCGAAGAAATATTCCCGCAGCTCGATCAGTACCGGGAATCCGATCGCCCCCAGAATAAGGAGCAGCATCGTTACCGTTTGGACGAAATAATCGTTTGAGAACTTGGCCAGCGAATTGCCGTAGATATCGAATCCAGCGTTTGTAAACGCGGAAATGGCGTGAAAAACGCTGTGCGCAAATGCCGTAAACCAGTCTTCATATATCCCTGCGGCTTTGAAATAAATCATTAGAAAAAGCGCCCCGATGCCTTCAATAATGAGGGCGAGCGTAAACACGAGCTTAAGCAGCATGACCAGCCCGGAAAGATTGTTCCGGTTCTGATCGACCATGATCAGCTTCCGGTACGACAGGCTGATGTTACGGCCCAGGATGAGCCACAGAAAAACACCGAGCGTCATAATGCCGATGCCGCCCAGCTGAAACATGAACAGCAAGGCAATTTTTCCGAAGGCACTGAACGATTCGGCCGTATTGACGACGGTCAGGCCGGTCACGCTGACCGCGCTGGTTGCGGTAAACAATGCATCCATCCAGGACAACGAGATGCCCTCCCGCCAGCTGATCGGAAGTCTGAGGAGAATGGTGGATATAATAACTGCGGTCAGGTAGCCCAGAACGACAAACTGCGTAGGCGTAATCCGGTTCAGAAATGTGCGCGCGTTTAATACTTTCATATAGAATTGCATAGCCTCCATAGGTAAAGATTGACTGATGTAATAATACATGATTCGGCGGAAAGAATCCATGTTGCGGATAAGAAGATGATCTCGTGCCCGTTTCATTCGGAAGCATTTGGCAATACTATGAATACAAGATAAAAATAGAAGGTTACTTCGTGAACAAAAGCGGACTTTAAACGAAAGGGGGAGGAAGGTGGCCATACTGCCCATCCATGAACGGCTTGCCGAAATATGGACGCTGCGCGGCTGCCGCGAGCTGACAGATCAGGAACGGATCGATATGGAGCATTGTCTGGCCGTGAATGCTTCATACTGCCGTGAGCTGGCACATCTGAGAAACATCTCTTTATTGGCGTCGATGACGAACGACACGCAATGGCAGCATGAGATTTGCTCGCAGATCGAACGGCTCGGCGGTTCTCCGCCAACTTCATACCGTTAACCCGAAATCACCGGCAGGGAATGATCGGAACGCCCCCTGTAACGGTGGTTTTTTGCTTAAGGGGACTCTCTCCGGGAGAAGCATTCAGCGAGAAATAATGGTCAAATGCGCTGCTGCTGTCCATAGCGGAGACTGAATGAAAGTTGCAGATGAGAGAGCGATCCTATCCTGCCGCTTCTAATCCGATTCATATTATTATATCGTTATGAAAATAATTTGATATCCCTCAGAAAACCGAGTCGTTATACTATGGAATATGTAGTATAGGATGGCGGGAACTTTACCGCATCAGACAAAGAAATGAGGGAATCAGATGCCGCAAAAGTATAGCTACACACCTCCGGCAAACGGTTATCCGGAGTGGAATAACAACCCGGACATTTATGCGCTTAACCGCATGGAAGCACGTGCCCATTCCATTCATTACGCTTCGGCGGAGCAAGCATTGGATGCCCGGCTCGGCGATTCCGTCGAATCGTCGCCATATTACAAGACTTTAAACGGACAATGGAAGTTCAGCTTTGCCGAAAATCCGGAGAAGCGGATCAAGGAATTCTACCGTACTGATTACGACTCTTCGAAATGGGCGGAGATCGTTGTCCCTTCGCAGTGGCAGCTGCAGGGGTACGATTATCCGCAGTATACGAATGTCCGCTATCCGTGGGACGGCAACGAGGACGTTCAGCCGCCTTTTGCCCCGGTGAAATATAATCCGGTCGGCTCATATATCCGGACGTTTTCGATTCCGGAAACATGGCAGGGACAGCCGGTATTTATTAATTTCCAAGGGGTAGAATCCGCTTTTTACGTATGGTTGAACGGGGATTTGGTCGGCTACAGCGAAGATACGTTTACGCCGGCGGAATTCGATCTGACGCCTTACCTGAGGGAGGGCGAAAACAAACTGGCGGTCGAAGTGTACCGTTGGTGCGACGCAAGCTGGCTGGAGGATCAGGATTTTTGGCGGCTAAGCGGCATTTTCCGGGATGTTTACTTATATACGACAGCGCCGGTACGGCTGTATGACTATAAAGTGACCACCGCTTTGGACAGCGGGTACGAGCATGCGGATTTGACGATTGCCGGGAAGCTGACCAACTATGACCGTTCCGGCCGGGGGACGTATACGCTTGAGGCGATGCTGCTGGATCAAGCGATGCAGCCGGTGTTGGACGCTCCGGTCCGGATGACAGCAGCGATTACGGATCAGGACGAATCAACGGTTGAAGGAACCGTTTTCGTGCCGAACCCGCAGAAATGGAGCGCTGAGCATCCGAATTTGTACACACTCGTGTTGACTTTATCGGACGAGCATGGAAACATGATCGAGGCACACAGCTGCAAGGTCGGGTTCCGCGTCTTTGCGATCGAGGACGGCTTGATGAAAATCAACGGCGAGCGGATCGTTTTCAAGGGCGTCAACCGCCATGAGTTTCACTGCGAGAACGGGCGGACAATGGATTTCGAGACGATGGTGAAGGATATCGTGCTTATGAAATCCCATAATATCAATGCGGTGCGCACATCGCATTATCCGAACCAGCCGGTATGGTACTCCCTGTGCGACGAATACGGTCTATATGTCATCGACGAGGTCAATCTGGAGACGCACGGCACATGGCGGTACGGGCAGAAGGATGAGGGGGGCGCGCTTCCGGGCAGCAAGCCGGAATGGAAGGATAACGTGCTCGATCGAAGCAATTCAATGTATCAAAGGGACAAAAATCATCCTTCGATCATCATATGGTCGCTCGGCAATGAATCGTTCGGCGGAGAAAATTTTCTTCATATGCATCGTTTCTTCAAGTCGAACGATCCGGGACGGGTTGTCCATTATGAAGGGACCTTCCATTTACGGGAGTACGATGCGGCTTCGGATATTGAAAGCCATATGTACACCAAACCCGATGCGGTGGAGTGCTATGCGAAGGGAAACCCCGAGAAACCGTATATTTTGTGTGAGTACAGCCATGCAATGGGCAACTCCTGCGGGGGATTGTTTAAATATACGGATTTGACCGATAAGTATCCGGTTCTGCAAGGCGGTTTCATTTGGGACTGGGTGGACCAGGCCATTCGCACAACAAATGCCGAAGGCATCGAATTTCTCGCATATGGCGGCGATTTTGGGGAATCTCCGCATGACGGCAACTTCAGCGGCAACGGGCTGATATTTGCCGACCGGTCCGTAACGCCAAAGCTGTACGAGGTCAAAAAGTGCTACCAGAACGTCAGCTTTGAAGCGGAGGCTCTTGAAGCAGGCGAGCTGAGGGTGACGAACCGGTTCCTTTTCACCGATTTGTCGGCATACGAGTGGGTATGGCAGGTTACACGAAACGGGATAACGGTTAGCGAAGGACGGGGCTGCTACGCTGTCGCTCCGGGAGCAACGGAGCGGGTAACATTGGACTATAATCTTCCGAAAGATGCCGTTAACCCGGCGGATGAATACGGACTGAACGTTAGTCTGCTCCTGAAGGAGGATACGGCTTGGGCGGCAAGCGGCCATGAAGTGGCGTGGGAACAGTTCAGGCTTCCGTTCGCCGGTCAGGGCTCGGCGGTTGCCGTAATCGCCGGTGAACAGCCGAAGCTTACAGTGGTGCGGGAGGATGGACTCATCCGGGTGTCCGGAGTTGCGGACGCGTTTGAAGTGCGTTTTGGCGCCGACTCCGGCCAACTGCTGGGCTATAGCTATGAAGGACAATCGCTGCTAAGCACGCCGCCGGTTCCGAATTTCTGGAGGGCCTGGACGGACAACGACCGGGGTAACAAGCTGCACGAGCGCAGCGCGATGTGGAAGGAAGCAAGCGGAGGAAAGGGAGAAGCTTCATTAACCGGTCTAGAGATCGGTGAGCGGCAGGTGAAGATTCGTCAGCGCTGGCAGCTGCCGACCACTGTTACTTCCATATATGATGTGGAATATACGGTTATGGGCGACGGTACGATCGACGTATCGTGCGTCCTGATTCCGGGAGACGGCTCCTTGCCGGAGCTTCCGGAATACGGGTTAATGTTTATGCTTGATACGGCATTTGACGGACTGTCCTGGTATGGCAGAGGTCCGCATGAAAATTACTGGGACCGCAGCCATGGCGCCAAGCTCGGGGTGTATGAGAGCACGGTGCGCGAGCAATTTGTGCCGTATTTAAAGCCGCAGGAATGCGGGAACAAGACGGATGTGCGCTGGGCCGAACTGAGAAACTCAGGCGGCGCGGGGCTTCGGTTTACGGGTTCGCCGACCGTGGAATTCAGCGCGCTGCCCTATACGCCGGAGGAGATGGAAGCGAGCAGCCACGCTTACAAGCTTCCTGAGAGCGGCAAAGTCGTTGTGCGCGTATCCGGCAAGCAAATGGGTGTCGGCGGCGACGACAGCTGGGGAGCGCGTACCCACACTGAATTCACGCTGTACCCGAACCGGACGCACAGCTTTGCATTTACGCTGAAGGGCTTGAAGGCTAACGGATAATTCTGATGAGGAGACCTAAGTTTCGGGTCTCCTTTTTTCATATCCAGGGCGGCAGGGAATAACCGGTGTCCTTTGGTACTGTGTGTGAAACCGAATGACGTAGGACGGTCAAAAGCGCCGTTAGTGCTCGGGGAGCTTAGTAACGATCGAAAGAAAGTGCCGTTGGAGCACTCAGGTGGAACTGAAATAGCGCAGTAACGATCGGAAGTGCCGCTGCAGCGCACAGGGATTTTTCGCTTGTTTCTGATTGAAGGGGATAGTGGATAGAAAGCTGCCGGGGGAATGCAGTATAGTCAGTTTTTATGATTGACACTGATAATCATTATCATTTAAAATAAAGCGGAGCAAAGGATTGTTGAAAGCAGAGAGACTTTGAGCCCGCTCAAAGATCCCTATGTAAGGAGGAAAAATCGTGTCCAATAATGATGGAATCCATGAACGAAACGACTGGTTTCAGTTCCATTTCTCTTCCATCAGAGTGTTTGGCGAGCAGCAGCTAATCGCCGCGCCAATGGGTCAGGGAGTGCTGCGTAAATATAAAACGGGTGAATGGGAGGATGTAAATCGCGGCCTGCCGGAAGGTACGCACGTCAACCGTTTGTATGTAGAGGATGAGCGGCTGCTGGCCTGTACGAATAACGGATTGTTCCGGTTTCAAGAGGACGAATGGGAGCCTTCCGCGCTTGCGGTCGGTTGTTACCAGTATAAACAGATCGGCCGCATGTCGCTGGCGGCGACCCAATACGGTCTGTGGAGCGGCATAAAGGAGCAATGGAGCAAGACGGCTTATACCCATGCGATCGTCTATGATCTTCTCTATCTGCCTCAGTTTATTGTGCTTGCTTTGGACCGGGGCATTGCGATATACGACCGGCTGGCCGATGCGTGGATGGATTATACATGGGGAAAGGCGGTCACTTCACTTGCCGTTTATGACGGCCGGATACTGGGCGTAACGGAAAAAGGCGAGTTGCTGGCCGGAGATAAGAAGGGCGGGTTTGAGCGTATACAATTCGATAATGTGTTTCTGTTCTCGGTTGTAACCAAGGGTAATCACGTCTTTATATGCTCGGATCGCGGATTGTACAGGTTAACGTGCATATGCGGCAATCTGTCTCTGGTATCGGTGCAATTGGGTACGCCTGTGACGGATTTGGACATGGACGGAGACAGATTATATATGACGACATTGTTTCAGGGCGTGCAAACGATCGGACAATAGGCGGAGGGATCACGTTGCAGGTACATCAGCGTATTGAGGATTACAAGCTTGAGGAATTGCTCCGGTGCCCGTACCGATACCATAAGCGGGAGAAGAATGGCGGGGCGGGGCGCAGGCTGAATTGGCGCCAGCATGTTCAATATGCTGTCGGCCATATTGTGAATGATTATTATACGCTTCCCGCGGAAGCCCGCTGGCCCGGCGTCGTATCCCGGCTTGCGGATCGAAGGTGGCCGGCCGGAGTGAAGCAATTCCAGTCTGTGGAGCACTACGAGCGCACCAAGCTTCGGGCGGTATCCAATCTGACCCTTTTCCTCGAATCGGAGGAAGGCGCCAGGGTGCCGATGATGTTATTCGAACAGTGGGAGGCGTACCATCCGGACCTTCAGGTAAACCTTTCGGTAATATTTCAAGCGGTTTTCGCGGAGGGCGGGCCGGCGGACACGGGCTATGTCATACATAAGTATGTCGTTAACGATGATGACCAATTATTCGAAGCCTACGGCCATTTGATGACGGTCTATTGCAGCATTGCCTTTCCGGAATTGCCGAAGCGGATTGAAGTGTTGTCCGTGCTGAACGGCAAACGGCATATAATCATACCCGACTCCGGCTCGCTTGGTCTCTCGCTCGACTACATGCGGTTAATAAGCGGTTATTGGTCCGAATCTTCCGGGGTCAAAAATCGAAAGAGATTGACGGAATGCCGAAGCTGTCCGTTTCGCAGGGAATGCGGCGTTTAATAATTGATAATGATAATTAATATCATCGAACATTGGAGGAATATGAATATGCCGACTGTAATCATCGTATACGCAAGTATGACTGGTAACACCGAAGAAATGGCCGAAGCGGTTGCGGAGGGGGTACGAGAGGCAGGTGTGGATCCGGTTGTCAAATCAGTCCTGGATGCGAACGCAGGGGAGCTTGCCGAATACGACGCTGTTATTCTTGGCGCCTATACATGGGGGGATGGAGAACTACCTGACGAGTTTCTCGATTTCTATGAGGAGATGGATGAGATCGATCTGAGCGGGCGTAAATCAGCCGTATTCGGTTCTGCGGACTCCGCGTATCCCCAGTTTGGAGCTGCGGTGGATACATTACTGGAAAAGTTAAGGGAACGGGGAGCCGAGAACGTACTCGAAGGAATGAAGGTCGAGCTCGGCCCGTCCGACTCGGAGAAGCAGGAATGCCGGGAATTCGGAAAGCGGTTTGTGGGCTTTTTGGGCTGAATGGGCTTGATAGGAAAATAGATTATTCGATACTATGTGAGGAGGGAAGTTTGTCCGTTCGTTCATCGAATGGTCAGGCAAACATGCATGCATGAGTAATTAAATGCTGTCCCGATGGTTACCGGGAGGTGCTGGATAATGAATCGCATCGATTTATACGAAAGCAAGCATCAGGAAAGCTATGCGTTAAGCTTGCACCATCATGAAAATTATCAATTGCTGTATGTCATCGAAGGCGAGGGCAGCATCTTGATCGATGGCATAAGGCATGATTTAATGCACAATAATGCCGCAATCATCGTTCCGTATTCGGAGCATGCGGTATCATCCGATTCCCATCTAACGCTGCTTGTCCTGGCCTTCGGCGAACAGTCCGTCCACGGGCAGATTCTTTCCGAATGGAAAAGCCGGTATTACTTGAACTCGCAGCTGCTGCGGTTGAATTCATTGAACGGCAATGAGCTGCGGCTGCTGTTAAGAAAGCTGCTGTTCCGGCAGCGCCAGAAGGATGAGCTCAGCAATTGGGCGATGCAAATTCATCTGCATGAAATTTTGCTTCTGCTTGCCAGAGCCAAACCCGCATCGCAGATTACCGATGCAAACAACCTGCGAGCGGAACGGACGCGTTGTTATATCGACCAGCATTATTATGAGCCGATTACCTCCAAGGACCTCGCGGCAAAGATGAATATGAGCATCCGGCATACGAACAATATTTTTAAAGAGCAGTATCATATGACGCCGATGCAATATTTAACGGAAGTGCGGATAAGCACGGCCAAAAAGCTGCTCACCGAGACCGACAAGGATATCGTGACCATCTGCTTTGAAATTGGATATGAGTCGCTGCCCACGTTTTACCGCGCCTTTAAGAACGTCGTCAAAATGTCCCCGAACAAGTTTCGACAACAGCAAAACGAGGCTTCGATGCTGAGGTAAAAGGATGGCAATTCCGCCATCCTTTTTCAATTTACATTTATCTCCGTGAAATCGGTTCCAAATGTTAGAATGATCGGCTTAATGTGATAAGAACGTTGGGCCTGATTTCACTAAAATAAAAGGTAAATGACAGAGGAGGGAACAATACTATGTCGATCCGCAACATTGGCATTATTATGAACGGCGTCACAGGTAGAATGGGGACGAACCAGCACTTGATCCGTTCGATTCTGGCGATTCGCGAGCAAGGCGGTGTAGCGCTGCCGAATGGAGACCGAATTATGCCGGATCCGATCCTGGTCGGCCGCCGGGAGCACAAGGTTCGGGCTTTGGCCGACAAGCACGGCTTATCCCGCTCAAGCACCGATCTGGACGCCTGTCTGGCCGATCCCTATAATGAGATCTACTTCGACTCCCAGACGACGGTGCAACGCGCAGATAGTGTGAAAAAGGCAATAGAGGCCGGCAAGCATATTTATTGCGAGAAGCCGACGGCATCCACGCTGGAGGAATCGCTTGAGCTTGCCGGATTGGCGCAAAAGGCGGGTATCAAAAACGGGGTCGTGCAGGACAAGCTGTTTCTGCCGGGGCTGCTCAAGCTGAAGCGTTTAGTGGATGCGGGATTTTTCGGCCGAATCTTGTCCGTCCGGATGGAGTTCGGATATTGGGTGTTTGAAGGAAACTGGCAGCCGGGCCAGCGGCCGTCCTGGAATTACCGCAAGGAAGACGGAGGCGGCATTATCGTCGATATGTTCGCCCATTGGCGGTATGTGCTCGACAATTTATTCGGTGAGGTACGCTCCATATCATGCCTCGGCGTAACCCATATCCCGGAGCGGGTGGATGAGCAGGGGAACATATATGAATGTACGGCGGATGATGCGGCATATGCAACCTTACTGTTAGATGGAGGCATTGTCGTTCAGGCGAATTCCTCGTGGGCGGTAAGAGTGGACAGGGACGATCTGCTGACGATCCAGGTGGACGGCACCGAAGGCAGCGCTGTAGCTGGCCTCAGAGACTGCAAAGTGCAGCACCGGGTCAATACCCCGAAGCCGGTATGGAATCCCGATATTCCGAATCCGTTCCGATTCAGGGAGCAATGGCAGGAGGTGCCGGACAATCAGCTGTTTGACAACGGATTTAAAATCCAATGGGAGCTGTTTCTGAAGCATGTCGTGACGGATTCCCAATTTCCATGGAATTTGCTCGAAGGCGCCAAAGGGACGCAAATGGCCGAGCTGGGCATTCAGTCGTGGCATGAAAAACGTTGGGTGGATGTGCCCGAATTGACATTGCCGGAGGTATAATCATGAGCGTATCGCTTAAGCTCCCGAAGGCCGGCGGGCAATTATACGAATATAAACGGGCACAGGCAACCCCGATCCAGGTCTCTGCGGGTCCGCTGCGCAGCAGGGTCGCTTATTCGGCGGCACATGTCGTCTGCGACCCGTTCGCGGACAGCGATCCCCTGCACCAGGCGCAAATAGACTGGGAAGCCACACTCGGCTACCGGCGGCATCTATGGGCGCTTGGCTTATCCGTCGCTGAAGCGATGGATACCGCGCAGCGGGGAATGGGGCTTGACTGGAGCCGTGCGAAGGAATTGATTCGCCGTTCCATTGCCGAAGCCGGTGCAGTGGGCGGCCGCATCGCATGCGGAGCCGGTACGGACCACCTGCTTCCGGGTCCGCAGGTGACACTGGAGGACGTGGAAGCGGCTTACGAAGAGCAGTGCGCCTTTGTCGAGGGGCATGGCGGGCAAGTGATCCTGATGGCCAGCCGGGCGCTTGCCGCTTGCGCGAAAAGCCCGGAGGATTACGAGCGGGTATACGGCCGCATTCTCGGCCAGGTTTCGCGGCCGGTTATTCTTCATTGGCTCGGAGACATGTTTGACCCTGCGCTTGCGGGATACTGGGGTTCGCGCGACCCGGATGCCGCTATGGATGTATGCTTACGGGTCATTCGCGCAAACCGCGATAAAGTGGACGGCATCAAAATATCGCTGCTGGACGACCGGAAAGAGATCGTCATGCGCAGGCTTCTTCCCGATGGGGTAAGGATGTATACGGGGGATGATTTCAACTATCCTTCCTTAATCCGAGGCGACGAACGGGGCTACAGCCATGCGCTGCTCGGCATCTTCGACGCAATCGCACCCGCCGCCGCCGCGGCGATCCATGCGATGGACGAGGGAGACATAGAACGGTACGACCGGCTGCTTGAGCCGACTGTAGCGTTGTCCCGGCACATCTTTCAGAAGCCGACGTATGCGTACAAAACCGGAATCGTATTTATGGCTTATTTGAACGGACATCAAAACCATTTTCGGATGATTGGCGGCGCGGAGGGCGCACGTTCGCTCATTCACCTCTCGGAGCTGTTCGTCCTGGCCGACCGGGCCGGACTTTTAAATAACCCGGATTTGGCCGTGCAGCGGATGAAACGTGTATTGGCCCTGTCGGGCATTGAATGACATTGGGAGGGAGGGAATAGCAGGTGGAAGGGCTGGAAAATATCGAACGTCTCAGCTTGAACCAGATCACGACGGAGCGGTGGAATATGCGCGAAGCGGTGGAAGGGTGCGCCCGCGCCGAAATCCCCTGGATCGCCCTATGGCGCCATAAGCTGGCTGAGGCAGGGCTGAAGGAAAGCAAAAGATGGATCCGAGACGCCGGCTTGCGCGTATCGAGCCTGTGCCGCGGCGGCATGTTTCCGGCGGCGACGGAAGAAGGGCGCCGGTCCAGAATCGACGACAACCGGCGCGCGATCGACGAAGCGGCGGAGCTTGGCGCCGAGGTGCTTGTGCTTGTATGCGGTCCTGCGCCGGATAAAGATATTGCAGGTGCGCGAAAAATGGTTGAGGAGGGGATCGCGCAGATTGTCCCCTACGCGCAGGAACGCGGCATCAAGCTGGGCATCGAGCCGCTTCACCCGATGTACGCGGCGGAGCGGTCGGTCATCAATACGTTGGATCAGGCCAATACGATTGCGGAGCGCTATACGCCTGATCAGGTCGGTGTTGTTGTCGATGTGTTTCATGTCTGGTGGGACCCTGACCTGTATCGTCAAATCGCCCGCGCCGGATGCCGAATTCTGGGGTACCATGTTTCGGATTGGATCGTTCCGACCCCGGATTTGCTGATGGGCCGCGGTATGATGGGAGACGGAGTTATTGAGCTGCGGCGGATCCGCCGGGCTGTGGAGAAGGCGGGCTACGCCGGCCCGATCGAGGTGGAAATATTTAACCGGGAAATCTGGGACACGCCCGGCGATGATGTGCTGGCAACGATGAAGCAGCGGTATATTGAACACGTATAGGGAATATGACAAGGAATCTCCATTGCGGGGATTCTTTTTGTTTTGTTAGAATGGAAGGAACGATGCCGGAGAGGAAACGAAGTCTATGAATTTGATGTCTGTAGAAAATCTTAGCAAGAGTTATGGGGAAAAGGTGCTGTTCCAGGGTGTGACGTTCGGCGTGTCGGAAGGCGATAAAATCGGCATCATCGGCGTCAATGGGACGGGAAAGTCGACGTTTCTCCAGGTGATTGCCGGGCTGGAGCCGCCTGACGGCGGCACGGTGAGCGTCGGGACAAGCGTTCAAATCCGGATGCTCCCGCAAAATCCGTCCTTCGATGCCGATATGACCGTGCTTGAGCATGTGTTTCAAGGCGATTCACCGGAAATGGCCGCGCTTCGCGGTTACAGGGAAGCAATGACGCTGCTTGAGCTGAATCCGGACGATCGCGCCGCACAAGAGCGGCTGACCGATGCAAACCAGCGCATGGATACACTGAATGCTTGGCAGCTTGAGAACGATGCCAAGACGGCGTTGTCCAAGCTCGGCATTACCGATTTTAACGCGCGGCTCGGGGCATTATCCGGAGGTCAGCGTAAACGGGCGGCCATGGCCGCCGCGCTTATCCAGCCGTCGGATATTTTGATCCTCGATGAGCCGACCAACCATATCGACAACGAATCGGTTGCTTGGCTCGAACGGATGCTGCAGAAGCGCAGAGGCGCGCTCATCATGATTACGCACGACCGATATTTTCTCGACCGCGTAAGCAACCGGATTATGGAGCTTGACCGCGGCCGCGCTTTTTTCTACACCGCCAATTACAGCCGGTTTGTTGAATTGAAGCTGGAGCGGGAGGAGCGTGAAACGGCTACCGAGTTGAAGAGACAAAACTTGCTCCGGGGGGAGCTCGCATGGATCCGACGCGGCGCGAAGGCGCGGACGACGAAGCAGAAGGCCCGGATCGAACGGTTCGAGAAGCTGCAAGAGGCGGCGCCTGACAAATCGCCAGGCAAGCTGGAGATGTCGGTCGCCTCGACAAGGCTGGGCAAAAAAATAGTGGAGATCGATCATCTTACCAAGTCATTGGAGAGCCGGACGCTTATCCGCAACTTCAGCTACATTGCGGTCCCGGGCGATCGGGTCGGTATTGTGGGACGCAACGGCATCGGCAAATCGACGCTGCTCAAGCTGATCGCAGGGACGCTGAAGCCGGATGCGGGAACGATTGAGATCGGACCGACGGTTAAGCTGGGCTGGTTCACGCAAGAGCACGAAGAAATCGACGAAAGGCTGCGCGTCATTGAATATATTCGCGAAGAGGCGGAGCAGGTCCGGACGGCGGACGGAACGGCCATTTCCGCTTCCCAGATGCTGGAGAGGTTCCTCATTCCCGGTCCGATGCAATGGACGCCGATTGCGAAGCTGTCCGGCGGAGAGAAGCGGCGCGTGCAGTTGCTTCGGGTATTGATGAGCGCGCCGAACGTGCTGCTGCTCGACGAGCCGACCAACGATCTGGACATTGAGACGCTCACGGTGCTGGAGGACTATCTGGACGATTTCCCGGGCGTGGTCATTGCCGTCTCCCATGACCGGTATTTTCTCGACAGGATGGCGGAGAGGATCATTGCCTTTGAAGGCAAAGGCGTGATTACAATGCATGTAGGCAATTATTCCGATTATGAAGCCTATGTGGAGCGGCGGCAATCTCCCGCAGGCCAATCCGCGCAGCAAGGAACGGGCGGAAGCGCAACGCCGGAAGCTTCGGAGGCGAATGTCCGGGAGACGAAACGGCCGCTTAGAATGAGCTATAAGGACCAGAAGGATTTTGAGTTGATCGACGGCTGGATTGTGGAAGCGGAGCAGAAGCTGCAGGACGTGCTGTCGCGCATGGAAGCGGCGGGAAGCGATTCCGTATTGCTGCAGCAGCTTATTGAAGAACAGCAGCAGCTCGAGTCGAAGCTGGAGGAACTGATGGAACGCTGGACGGAATTGAATGTGCTGGCCGAGGAGATTGCCGCGCAGAAACGGGGCTGATCGTAATCGTCAGTAATATGGAATGGGGGATGGACGATGGCGGAACAGTTCGACGGTATTTGTAATGTATACTGTATCGGACGGAATTACCATCTTCACGCACTCGAGCTGGGCAATGAGGTGCCGGAGGAGCCGATGGTGTTTCTGAAGCCGGCGCATGCGATTGTGCCGATGGACGGCCGGGAGATTGTGCTGCCGGGCGGCCGGGGCGCCGTCCATTTCGAGGTAGAGATCGTGCTGCGGATCGGCCGTTCGTACGAACCCGGAATGGATGCCGACGGGTGCGTGGATGCGATGGCGATCGGACTCGACCTGACGCTGCGGGACGTGCAGGATGTATTGAAGCGCAAAGGCATGCCTTGGCTGGATGCCAAAGGGTTTCGCGGCTCCGCTCCGCTGGGAGGCTGGCTCGAATACCCGGGGGCAGCGATGCTCGCTTCGCGTTCGTTCGAGCTGCTTCGGGGCGGCGAGCGGGCGCAGATCGGCAGTGCGGGCGACATGCTGTTCCAAGTGCCGCAGCTGATCGAATTTGTCGGCAGCCGGTACGGCCTGGGCCCTGGCGACCTGATCTTTACAGGCACGCCGGCCGGTGTCGGCGCGCTGCAGGACGGCGACGAGCTCGTCTGTTTGTGGGATGGGGCGGCGGTCGGCAGCTGCCGGGTAAAGCTTATTGGATAAGCATAGAAGATGAAGTTAATCGCGTTAACATTAAAGCAGGTAAAGGACATGGAATGCATATGTTCTTTATCTGCTTTTAATTTTGGTCAGGATTATTTGGAAAAAATGTACATCCCGATAGAGTGGGATCCTCTTCGACCGAGACCTTTTAACCTCTCTCCCTTCCGCTCAGAAAAAGTCCCTATTCAGAAAAATTCACCCGATGACTCTAGCAATAATGCACGGCTGTTGATCGAACCGGTATGAAAAATGGCCGCTGCCGGCGAGTTGCTGATCCGGCCGGAAGTCACATTACTGAGCGAAAGGGATAGTGATGAGAAGGGGAATGGTTTGAGTGTAAATACATCGGACGATGGTTAGGAAGCTAAAGAAAGGTGTGAAGAGACAAGAAGCAAAAGTTCAAGGTAAAGAAAAATAGTATTCATTCTTAAAGAGGATGGGTAATAGAAAGTGGATCATTATTACGTGGGCGGTCGGCGGTTGACAGGAAAGTTAATCATCCTTCTGCTTCTTCAGTTTGAAAATAATCGCTTCATGGATAACAGCGCATAGAAAAGCCTGCGGGAGCAGTGCAAAGGAAAGAAGCAGGAAATTTGCCATTTTGATCCCCTCCATTAATTCTACTACTATCATTCTAGTCAACAACAGCCATACTTA
Source organism: Paenibacillus tarimensis (assembly GCA_041281825.1). Taxonomy (GTDB): domain Bacteria; phylum Bacillota; class Bacilli; order Paenibacillales; family Paenibacillaceae; genus Paenibacillus_D; species Paenibacillus_D tarimensis_A. The sequence continues at coordinate 571,388 of CP166298.1, forward strand.
TTCCGGAAATGATAGAGTTGTTAAAAATGCCGAACACATTTCCAACGTTTGGGAGAAGGTTTGTTCTATATTGTATAGGCATAAGAAAGGCAGCCAAAGTCAGAGCTTCGTACTTCGGCTGCCTTTAATCTTAATCGTCCAATTTTAAGAATTTATAAGGTTCATGCTTATATCTGTTTAGAATTCCCGCGAAACGATGCTTATCCGTTCAGAGGACGGCGAAGCCGTTTACGCTTGGTTGAATGCTTTCAGCATCCACACATGCTTCTCCAGACTGGTATGGATCGCCAGCAGCATATCGGCCGTCGTTTCGTCGTTCGCTTCCTGCGCGAGAGCGATGCCGTCCTTCAACTGGCCGATCAGCACCGTATAATCGGCGATGATCGTATCCACCATCTGCTCGGCCATTTCATCGCCTTTCGCGTCCTGTACGCTGGATACCGCTAAGTAGTCGCTCATCCGCGCTACCGGCTTGCCCCCAAGGGCCAGCAGCCGCTCAGCCAGTTCGTCGATATGGAGCGCAGCTTCCTCGTACAGCTCCTGAAACTTCGCATGCAGTGTGAAAAACTGCGGTCCACTTACATACCAGTGATAGTTGTGGAGCTTGATATACAGGACGCTCCAGCTGGCGATTTGTTTGTTTAATACCTCATGAATAGAATTGTTCATCGATTTCATCCTCCTGTTCGCTTGTGGGACTTTCATGATATAACGCTCACGTGTACAGCTTCATTCGCTTCGAGGAAACGTTCGCAGTCGAGTGCGGACATGCAGCCGCTACCTGCAGCGGTAATCGCCTGGCGATACTTGTTATCCTGCACGTCCCCGCAGGCAAATATGCCGGGAATGTTCGTTTCGGACGTGCCGGGTTTCACTTTGATATAACCGTGATCGTCGGTTTCGATCTGGCCGCCCAAGAACCTCGTATTCGGCGTATGTCCGATCGCCACGAAGATCCCGTCCGCTTCCAACAGCTCTTCTTCTCCGGTTTCATTGTTGAGGACCTTAAGCCCGGTTACCCCCAACGGTCCGGCGACAACTTCTACCGGTGTACGGTTCAGGCTCCAGACGATCTTTTCATTGCCGCGGGCACGATCCTGCATTATTTTGGATGCCCTCAGCTCGTCGCGCCGATGTACGAGACGCACTTCCGTTGCGAAACGGGTCAGAAAATTTGCCTCCTCCATCGCAGAATCGCCGCCGCCGATAACGATGATCCTTTTGCCGCGGAAGAAGAAGCCGTCGCATGTCGCGCAGGTGCTAACACCGCGTCCGACGTTTTCTTTCTCGCCGGGAATGCCCAAATATTTCGCCGATGCTCCGGTCGAGATAATCAGCGTCTCCGCCTGCAGTTCACCAAGTCCTTCGACTTCCAGCTTGAACGGGCGTTTGTTCAAATCGGCTTTGTTTACCCATCCGCTCTTGAACACGGCGCCGAACCGCTCCGCTTGCTTGCGCATGTTGGCCATCAGCTCCGGTCCCATGATGCCGTCCGGGAAGCCAGGGAAATTTTCCACTTCCGTCGTCGTCGTCAGCTGTCCGCCCGGTTCGGGGCCTTCCAGCACTAACGGATTCATATTCGCTCTTGCTAAGTAAATGGCTGCTGTCAAGCCCGCCGGTCCGGTCCCGATAATGATCGTATTGTACATGAGATGATTCCCCCTCCAGTCATAGATATTAATTCTTATTTTATAATTATTATAAATAATATCGAATTTGTCAAGCGATAATAGTATTTACGCGAAACGAAAAAGTTGACGAAAAATGAAGGTTTTAAGAGAAAAATAGTGAAAAATAACGGAAAACTAACCTTGTTTGACCAATACGAAAGTTTTTGTTTATAATTAATCCATTAAGCATCTTTGCGTCAATGTATGTAAACGAGGAGGTTATGGATATGTATGAGCTGAAAGACCGTGAACTGATATTTGTTTTTACAGGTCCGGACGGATCGGGGCGAAAAACGGTGGCCGACAGCGTAGGTACAACGCTCGGTATTCGAAAAGTGCTCTCCTATGCGACACGCAATCCACGACCGGGAGAAGTTGACGGACAGGACTATCATTTTATATCAAGGCAACTCTACGATCAGATGGAGGCTCAGAGCGAGCTGCTGGAAAGTGTTACAATCAATAATAACAAATACGGGCTTCGTGAGCGCGATATTGAACAAAGCTTTGCGACGAACGGATGCATCTATCTGATCATGAACCGCGACGGCGCGGATATTTTGAAAAATATGTACGGCGGCAGAGTCGTCCGCTTGTTCATTTATGCCGACCGCGCAACCGTTGAGGAGCGCCAGCAAAAGCGGGGACTCAGCGAAGACGTAATCGCCGCTCACTTAAGCCATTATGATTACGATATGGACTATATGCCGCAATGCGAGCATGCGTTTGAAAATTATGATTTGGCGCATACGGTATTTGAGATTACGAATACGCTTGAAGGCTATTTGGGCCGCGATTTGGTTGAGAAGGACTAATTGAACGTTATCAGGGCTGTATTTCCGGGCAACCGGAGATACAGCCCTGTCTGTTATTCCGATGTTGCAGCGGTTTTTATTTTATTGGAAGTTGCGTTGCTGCATTCCGGTCATGGACTGCGCGCTTTGGTTCATTCCCGAATGAATAGGGTGTGCAGCCGCGCCGCTGATCGGGTTGTGTACCGGTTGGGCTTGGAATGAATAGCTTCCGGCCGACGCTTGATTTTGCAGGCTCTGTTCCAACTGATTGCAGATGGAAGACATATGCTGCATTTGCTGAATTGCCGTCTGGTGGCCTTGCAATGCCTGCTGAATCATTTGTACGGCTTGCTGCTCCCGCTGGGCAAGCTGCTCAAGCTGTCTTGCATTTTGCTGTTCCTGCTGAAGCATTTGCTGATACATCTGGGAAGCTTGCTGGGTTTGCTGTACAAGCTGATGAATCATTTGCTCGCATTGTTGCAGCTGCTGGGAAGCTTGATTTAAATTGATCACGATGTAACCCTCCGATAGATTATTGTGGTTTTTGGTCCCTGGATTAGGATGGCGGTTCATCGAGAAAATATACATAGCGGAAAAAGAGGGGTGACTGTGCATGGAATGGAATTTTTTGTTCCGCATTGACTATTTGAAAGAGCATGGAGAAGAGCGGAATTTAAAAGGTCTGCTGTTTACGGGGGATACTATGCCGCCGGGTCCCGATGAGATCCTGGCTTTTCTGGAGGGAAGCGGCTTCCGTAATATGAGGATACGGGATGCGGAGCGTCTCGTGTTTGAGGGAGGCGATCCCGATAACCCGGTTCAGATCCGAATCGTCAAGCTCGGCAATGAAGAGGAAGCGGACGGAGACCGGATATTGCGGCTGCTGGCGGAGCAGTTCCGGAACCGGTAGTTTCTTATAGGCCGCCTCCAAGATCAGCGTTACGGTTTTTGCTTATTCAGCTTGGCATCAGTTTGACATAAGCTTGACTTGGTATTCCCGCGTCCTGGGTCCGTCAAATTCACAAAAATAAATGCCCTGCCATCTGCCAAGCAGCACTCTTCCGTCTTCAATAATGACGGTCTGAGACGTCCCGGTTGTCAAAGCCTTCAAGTGGGAGGCGGTATTGCCTTCCGCATGCCGGTATTTCGGATGGTGCCACGGATAAACCTCGTCCAGGCGCATCAGGATATCCAGCTTCACGTCCGGGTCGGCGTTTTCCTGAATGGTAATGCCGGCCGTCGTGTGCGGGCAATAAATGACAGCGGTTCCATTGCGGACGCCCGATTCCTTTATGACGGCGAATACCTGTCGTGTTATATCAATCATTTCATCGCGGCGGGATGTTCTAAGGGTGATTGTATGCAGCATAGTATAACATCGCTCCTTATGAGAGGTGGTATCCCGGTACGAAACCGGGCTTTTTAAACACGCATGATGAAGTTCTAGACAATCGAAAAGCCGGCTGTCTTCAGTTTGACACCGGAGTGTCCCGCTGTCAAATGCAGCCCGGTTATTTTCCGTTCAATTCACCCTCGTAGTTTTATGTCATGTTGCATGACGTAAAACTACCTTGATTAATATTGCTTTATCTTTATTTTTGGGAAGGTATTGACGGTTGATAGGAAGAAAAATATAATCATGTAATATAAATTAACATAATATATGAGTATTACTATTATTAAAGGCGTAAATCTTGTAATAATGTAAATAAACATTACATAGAATAGTTTCCGGCAAACTGAGAGAGGGGAGCTGCAATGGCGATTTCGCTGGACGATCTAAATGGGCTGGACCGGCAACAGTTTGCAGATAGGCTGGGCTGGATATTCGAACATTCTCCTTGGGTCGCGGAAAGAGCGTGGGCCGCAAGGCCTTTCTTGTCCGTCAGACATCTTCATGCAGCGATGGTCCGTGAAGTCGAACGGGCTAGCAACGGGGAAAAGCTGGCGCTGCTCCGTGCGCATCCCGATTTGGCTGCGCGCATCCGGATGGCCGGCGCTTCGGTTAAGGAGCAGCAGGGTGCGGGACTTGACCGGCTCGAGCAGGAGGAGTTCGATGCTTTTGCTTCGTACAACAGCCTATATAAGGAAAGGTTCGGGATTCCTTTTATATTGGCGGTAAGGGGGTATGACAAAACAACGATACTGGAAGCTCTTAAAGAGCGCACCGGCAGCGATAAGGAGACGGAATGGGGGACGGCCCTTCAGCAGGTGGCGCGCATCGCGCAGTTTCGGCTATATGATCACATCTTGGAGAGCGGGGAGGAGACAAACGATGGAAAATAGCAGGACCATGTATTACGGCAAAGGAGACGTGCTTGTTTATCGCACTTTTGCCGCACCGACAAGAGCGGTCCGCTCCATTCCCGAATCGTCGTATACCGGAAGCGACAATATTATTTTCGCCCTAAATGTGAAGGCGGCCGTAGCCGGAGAACAATTTCTGACTTCCTTTACGGAAGGGGACAACGCAAAGGTTGTTGCAACCGATTCTATGAAAAATTTCATTCTGCGGCATGCAGCCGATTTCGATGGGGATACGGTGGAAGGATTTCTCAGGCATGTCGGCAGAAAGCTGCTGGATACGTATCCGCAAATGACGTCGGTTGACATCGCGGCCGACCGGAAGGAGTTCTTGCCTCTCGACGTTCCGGGTCCGGAGGGGCTGACGCGAAGCGGTCTAGTGTTCCGTGCTTCGCATAACGATCACGCGACGGCGACGCTGGTCGCTCGCCGTCTGGAATCCGGCTGCGAGATCAAGTCGCTGCAGAGCGGAGTGATGAACCTTCAGTTGATTAAGGTGAAGGGCAGCGGCTTTGCCGGATTTATAAGGGATGAATATACAACGCTGCCGGAGACGGCCGACCGGCCGCTGTTCATCTATTTGGACATCCATTGGACCTATGAACGGGCGGAGGATGCGTTTGTCACGGCAAGCGGGTGCTATGTTCCGGCCGAGCAGGTGCGGGACATCGCCCACACGGTGTTTCATGAGATAAATAGTCCTTCCATCCAGCATCTGATCTATCATATCGGACGGCGGATATTGCAGCGGTTTCCGCAGCTGGCATCGGTGCGGTTTGAATCGAACAACCGGACATGGGAGACGGTGGTGGAGGAGATTCCGGGCAGCGCAGGGCGCGTATATACCGAGCCGCGTCCGCCTTACGGCTTTCAGGGGTTCTCTATGACGAAGGAGGATTTGTCTTAATTTGAGAGACTTGAATCGGAGAGACTTAAATCGGAGAGACTTTGAGCTCCGCTCAAAGATCCCTATGTAATGCTCAAAGATCCCTATGTCAGGAGGAATAGCCGATGAGCGGTAACGGCGGGCGGTTGAATGCCGGCGTTGACGGAACGGGTCGATTGACCACCCATGTGCTGGATCTGTCCTGCGGCAGGCCGGCTGCGAATATGGCTGTTCACTTGTGGCGCTTCGGAGGCGACGGTCAGCGTGAGCTGCTGCGCTCCGCAGTGACGAATGCGGACGGTCGGTTAGATGAACCGCTGCTGCAGGGAACCGCGTTTGCGGAGGGCACCTATGAGCTGTGCTTTAAGGTCGGCGATTATTTTCGGCGCAACAGCGCGGAAGCGGAACGGGTAACAATGCTGTTTTTGGAGGAAGTGCCGATTCGTTTCCAAGTGACGGAGGCCGGCGCGCATTATCATGTGCCGCTGCTTGTCGCGCCGGGGGGATACAGCACTTACCGCGGCAGCTGACAAGGGAGGGAGCCGGGATGAACAGGCCGGAACCATACGATTTGATTATACGAAACGGAGAGATCGTCACCCGGGACAGAACATGCGTCGCCGATCTTGGCATCCGCGGCGGTGTAATCGCCGCGATCGAAGCGCATTTGGACAAGGGGACGGGACGCGCGATTTTCGACGCGTCCGGTCTTCTTGTCTTTCCGGGCATTGTAGACGCCCATGTCCATCTCAATGAGCCGGGTCTCGGGAATTGGGAGGGGTTTGCGAGCGGCTCTGCCGCCCTCGCCGCAGGCGGCTGCACGGTGTATGCGGATATGCCGCTGAACGGCCTTCCGCCGACCGTGACCGCGGAAGCGATGCGGAAGAAGCTTGACGCGGCTGCGAGCCGTTCGGTTATTGATTATGCGCTGTGGGGCGGTTTGGTGCCGGGACTGCTTGACGAGCTGAAGCCGCTGGCGGAAGCAGGTGTTATAGGATTCAAGGCGTTCATGTCGGAGCCCGGCGGCGAAGGAGAAGATCGATTCCGGCGGGCGGACGATTTGACTTTATATGAAGGAATGAAACGGATTGCCCCGCTGGGCAAGGTGCTGGCGCTCCATGCGGAGAGCGAGCCGATCGTCTCCGGCCTGGCGGACCGCGCTCTTCGTGAAGGCCGTACAACTGCAGGCGATTATGCGGCCTCCCGTCCGGTTATTGCCGAGCTGGAGGCGGTGCGCCGCGCATTGTTTTACGCGGAGCAGACGGGCTGCAAGCTTCATTTTGTCCATATCAGCAGCGCGGATGCCGTGCGGGAGATTGAGCTGGCGAAGCGGGGCGGCATGGATGTAACGGTTGAAACATGCCCCCATTATTTGGTATTGACCGAGGAAGATATGCTAAGTCTTGGCCCGGCGGCCAAATGCGCTCCGCCGCTCCGGTCGGAGTCTGAACGGAGTCGGCTTTGGGAGGCGCTTGCCTCGGAAACGATCGATACGATTGCTTCCGACCACTCCCCATGCCCGTCCTTCATGAAAGCGGGAAGAGAGCCGCTGGACTGGTTCGCTGCTTGGGGCGGAATATCCGGCGCGCAGAGCACGCTGGAGCTTATGATTGACGAAGGGTATTTAAACCGAAGCATACCGCTTCCGCTGCTGGGGCGGATGCTGTCGCTGGCGCCGGCGCAGCGGATTGGCCTCCACCCGCGTAAAGGGGAGATCGCCGTCGGCGCGGATGCGGATATTGCGGTTGTCCATATCGCAGGCGACCCGTACCGCCTCCATCCGGAGTTGCTCCATTACCGTCATAAGCACAGCCCTTATGTCGGACGCAGCTTCCGCAGCCGTGTCGTGGCCACGTTCTGCCGCGGAGCGAAGGTTTATGAATGGAGCACGGAAGGGGCATTCTTTCCCGCCGGCGGAGCGCGGGGCCAATGGATACGATAAACGGCACCGGCGGATAAGGGAATGAGAGATGGTTTGGAACCGGACTGCACTGCCGGGGGATTGCCCTAGGGCGATGTGCAGGAGCCTAGCACAGGAGGTCGAAAGCAGTGAGATTATACAAGGACTTATCTCCTTCGCCGAGGACGATTATGACGCCCGGACCGGTTGAAGTCGACCCGCGTGTGCTGCGGGCGATGTCGCATACGATTCTTGGGCAGTTCGATCCGGAATTTACCGGACTGATGAATGAAACGATGGAAATGCTGCGTCTGCTGTTCCGTACCGGCAATCAGTGGGCATTTCCGATAGACGGAACTTCCCGTTCCGGTATTGAAGCGGTGCTGACCAGCCTGATTCAGCCCGGCGAAAAAGTGCTGATACCGATTTATGGCCGGTTCGGTCATCTGCTGCATGAAATCGCAGAGCGCTGCGGCGCGGAAACGACTGTGCTGGAGAAAGAGTGGGGGAGCGTATTCGATCCGGCAGAAGTGATAGCCGCGATCGACAAATGCCGGCCGGATATCGTTGCCATTGTGCACGGCGAAACGTCGACCGGAAGGATGCAGCCCTTAGCGGATATCGGCAAGGCCTGCAGGGAGAGGGGGATTCTGTTTGTCGTCGATGCGGTTGCAACTATCGGCGGCACGGATGTCCGCACGGATGAATGGTATATTGACGCGGTTATCGGGGGGACGCAGAAATGCCTGTCCGTCCCTGCGGGTTTGGCGCCGGTGACATATAATGCGCGGGCGGAACGAAAAATCGCAGCGCGCAAAGTCATTGAACGAGGACTGCGCGATCCTTCCAATCCGGCATCGGGTATGTCTGGCGAACCGATCCGCAGCAACTATTTCGACCTCGGCCAGTTGCAGGATTATTGGAGTCCGGCGCGGCTCAACCATCATACCGAAGCAACCTCGATGTTGTATGCGCTCCGTGAAGGGCTGCGGCTGGTGCTGGAGGAAGGTCTGGAGGAGCGGTTCGCGAGACACCGGCTGCACGAGCGGGCGCTCTCGGCGGGTCTGCGCGCTATGGGACTGCGATTATACGGCAATGAGGACTGCAAGCTACCGATGGTGACCTGCATTCTTATTCCGGATCATGTGGACGGAGAAGAGGTGCGAAGACGCCTGCTGGAGCTGTTCGGCATCGAAATCGCCAGCTCTTTCGGACCGTTGAAGGGCAAAATATGGCGGATCGGGACAATGGGCTACAGCTGCAGCAGACGAAATGTACTGTCTACACTCGGCGCATTGGAGGCGGTGCTTCTCCGGCTGCGCGTTCCGGTGTTTGCAGGAGAAGCGCTGCAAGCGGCTATCGGCGTCTATGACGGGGAGGGTACGCGATGAACAATGTAATGCCGACCTCCTATTACGGGATGGTCGCAACGCCCCATCATACGGCATCGATGGTCGGCGCGTCCATCATCCGCCAGGGAGGCAACGCATTCGATGCGGCGGTCGCGGTCAGCGCCGCATTGGCTGTCGTTTATCCGCATATGACCGGTCTGGGCGGGGACGCCTTTTTCCTCCTCTATTCCGCGAAGGAGCGGCGGATTGTCGGTTTGAACGGCACGGGACGCTCGGGAGAGCGGGCGACCGCGGAGCACTATCTGTCCCGCGGAATGACTGCCATTCCGCAACGCGGCATTGAAGCGGTCAATACGGTTCCCGGCATGGTCGACGCATGGTGGCAGGTATGGCAATCCTATGGCCGGTTGCCGTGGGAGCGGCTCTACGAGCCCGCAATCCGATATGCGGAAGACGGCGTGCCGGTCTCCCGAAATCTGTATTACTGGATGGTCCGCAATGATGCGGATATCCGGTCGCAAGCCTCGCTTTCAGCGGTATTTACGGCGGGAGGGCAGCTGCTCGGGGAAGGCGACCGCCTTGTGCAGCCGGAGTTGGCGCGAACGCTTCGGACGATTCAAAACGAAGGCCGGGACGGCTTCTATACAGGAGGCGTGATGCGCCGGATGGTCGAGGCGATGTCCGCGGACGGCGGACTGCTGACGGAAACGGATTTCCTCCGCCATCGGAGCGACTGGGTGCAGCCGATCGGCACGGTTTACCGCGGGTACGAGCTGTGGCAGATGCCGCCCAATTCGCAAGGGTTCTCGGCGCTCATGATGATGAATATGCTGGAGAATGTCGAGCTTTCAGGCATTCCGAGGGACTCGGCGGAATTTTATCACCTGATGGTCGAGGTTACGAAAAGAGCGTTTCGCGACCGCGACCGGTTCCTCGCGGATCCGGCTTTTCAGGCCATCCCGCTCGAACGGCTTCTGTCCAAAGCTTATGCACAGTCGCTTTACCGGGAAATAACGGAAGCGACGGGCGGGACACAGCCGTTTCAATCGCAGGCGATGGGGCAGGATACGGCCTACGCCGCTGCGGTCGACGAGGAGGGCAATGCGGTTTCGTTTATCCAAAGCTTGTATTTTGATTTCGGTGCGGCCTATGCAGCGGGAGATACAGGGGTAATTATGCAGAACCGGGGATCGTTCTTCTCGCTGAATCCGAATCACCCGAACCGGCTCGAGCCGGGAAAACGGTGTTTCCATACGTTAATGCCTGCGATGGCCTGTAAGGACGGAAAGCCCCTACTGCTCTATGGAACGCAAGGCGGCGAAGGTCAGCCGCAAACGCAGCTGTCCGTATTAACCGGGGTGCTCGATTACGGCTGTACGATTCAGGAGGCCGTCTCGCTCCCCCGCTGGGTATACGGCCGGACCTGGGGAGAAGCAGCCGACGAGCTGCGCCTGGAGAATCGCGGCATCGAACCGGCAGCCGACGCGCTGCGGCGGCTTGGCCATAAGGTGCGAACGATGGGATCCTGGGACGGGCTGATGGGACAATCGCAAGGTATTCACATTGACGGGAAAGGACTGCTCAGCGGTGCTGCCGATCCGCGCGGAGACGGTTCGGCTGTCGGCCTGTAGCAGTAATGGTGAGATGATGCTCGAAAATTTGTGGAAACTGTTTTTATCCTTCGGCACGGCGACCATGCTCGGTTACGGTGGCGGGCCTGCCATCATTCCGTTGTACGAACATCAGGTTGTCGACCGGTATGGTTGGATGAATACGGAAGAATTCGGACGGGCGCTCGCATTCGGCAATGCGCTGCCCGGTCCAATCGCAACAAAGCTGGCGGCATATATCGGATACAAGGTGGCGGGGTGGCCGGGAGCATCGGTCGCGCTCGCGGCGGTCGTGCTGCCGACTGCGCTGCTCATGGTCGCGTTAGCCGGGGTAATGATCAAGCTGGAAAACAACCCGTTCGTCAAAGGGATGATTCGCGGCGTCCAGCCGGTCATCTTCGTTATGATGGCCATGCTGGCGTTTGAATTTGCCAAGTACTTTTTCGCCCCGTCTCCCGGGTCGTTCGTTTCATTCCTTCCTTTTTTGATTGGTATCGCTTTCTTTGTCATGGTTTATTATTTGCAGTTGAATGCAGTGTGGGGAATCGTTATGGCGCTTGGGATCGGCGCGTTATTTTTGAGAGGCTGACGGCGCCCGCTTACACGCCCCGGATCGGTTTGTTTGTACACGCAGGTGTGCGATCGCCGGTATTGTGATATATTGGCAATAGGGGTATGAATCGATCCAAAAGTGGTTAAACGAGGGATATGCGAATATATATCATATGGGGAAGATGACGGACATCATTAGGGAGGCGACGGGAATTTGAAATCATCGAAGATCAGGAAAGCAATAATACCGGCGGGCGGCTTGGGAACGCGGTTTTTGCCGGCGACGAAAGCACAACCGAAAGAAATGCTCCCATTGATCGATAAACCGGCCATTCAATATATTGTGGAGGAAGCGGTCGCATCTGGAATCGAGAGTATTATGATCGTTACCGGACGGAACAAACGGGCGATCGAGGATCATTTCGACAAGTCGGTTGAGCTGGAAAACTCCCTTGCGCAGCGCGGTGATGAAAGCATGCTTGCACTGGTAAGCGAGATTTCAAAATTGGCGGATATTTGCTATGTCCGCCAGCGGGAGCCTCTTGGACTCGGTCATGCGGTACTGTGCGCCCGGAATTATATCGGGAACGAACCGTTCGCCGTGCTGCTGGGAGACGATATCCTGATCTCCGATCCGCCGTGCCTCGGCCAGATGATCGACAGATACGAACGGGAAGAAGCGTCGGTTATCGCGGTAATGGAAGTGCCGTGGGAGCAGACGGACAAATACGGCATCGTAAAGCTGGAATCCGAGGCATGCGACCGGATCAGCGATTTGGTGGAAAAGCCTGCGCTAGGCGAAGCGCCGTCGAATTTGGCCGTTGTCGGGAGGTATGTGCTGCACCCGGATATATTTGATATATTGGCGGAAGCGCAACCGAGCAAAGGCGGAGAAATCCAGCTGACGGACAGCTTGCAGCGCTTGAACCGGCAGCACCCGATCGTCGCCCACTGTTTTGAAGGAAAGCGGTACGATGTCGGCGACAAGCTGGGATTCGTGCAGGCAACCATCGATTTGGCGCTGGAGCGGGCGGATATGGCTGAAGATGTGCGCGCCTATCTGCGGCAACGTCTGGAATTTTAGGCATAACGCACCTTCAAGCTGTACCATGAATACAATCTTCTGCATGATTATTTTGGCCGCGGGGCAAACGATGTCATGAAGCGGCTGAAAGACATCAAGGAAGAAGCTGTTAAGCATTAAATGATTGACCCGGTTAATCATTAAGCACGTGAATAAACGGCATCCGATAAGATGCCGTTCAAGCGAGCTGCAAGCAAAGCAATGGCCTTATTCGGTACGGTCCGCAGGACCGTATCTTTTTTTTATATAAATGGAGCAAACGAGAGAATCGGGCGACAGTACGAAGCGGAAGGATAACAAGATATACACAAAGAAAAAGGACCGCTCAATGGAGAGAGGTCCTTTATTTTCTTTTGTGCAGCTAGTCTTGAATGGTCTCTGCCGTTTCGGATGTGCTGTTTTCCTCTTCGCGAAGCAGTCCGTAACTCAATCCGACTTCAATCCAATCGCCGCGTTGAATCGGATAATACAGTGCTGTAGACGGGACAACTCTGCCGTTAAGGCGAATGACAGAGTTGACGTTAGGACCTACAAATACTCCGCTTACGGAAACAATTCGACCGGACGGCGAGAACCGAACGACACCCGTTTCGAGCAGCGCCTGGTAGATCGTCAGGCGCGGACGGTAACGCACCCGGTAAGACTGCGTAATATAGGGGAATGAGCGCCCCCCATTAATGAACACTGTTACAAATGCTCCGGGCCCAGGTCCGGGCGGAAATGGTCCGGGTCCGGGCGGGAACGGTCCAGGTCCGGGATGGAAAGGTCCAGACCCGGGTTGGAACGGTCCAGGTCCGGGCTGGAACGGCCCAGGCCCAGGTTGGAACGGTCCAGGTCCGGGATGGAAAGGTCCAGACCCGGGTTGGAACGGCCCAGGTCCGGGCTGGAACGGTCCAGGTCCGGGCTGGAACGGCCCAGGCCCAGGTTGGAACGGCCCTGTTCCGGGTTGGAACGGTCCAGGCTCAGGTTGGAATGGTCCAGTCCCAGGTTGGAAAGGTCCGGATCCGGGTTGGAACGGCCCGGGCCCAGGTTGGAAAGGTCCGGATCCGGGTTGGAACGGCCCGGGCCCAGGTTGGAAAGGTCCGGATCCAGGTTGGAACGGCCCAGTCCCGGGTTGGAACGGCCCAGTTCCGGGTTGGAACGGCCCAGTTCCGGGTTGGAACGGTCCTGTTCCGGGTTGGAACGGTCCTGTTCCTGGCTGGAAAGGTCCAGGCGCAGGTTGGAACGGTCCGGGCCCAGGTTGAAACGGTCCGGTTCCGGGCTGGAAAGGTCCAGGCCCTGGTTGGAAAGGTCCTGTTCCGGGTGGGGAAGATCCGGGCCAAGAACCGGGTACAGGTCCAAGTCCCGGCCCAGGTCCGGGTCCCGCGGGCGGTGTCAACGAACGGGGGCCGCCACAGCCGCAACCGCCTGCTGATGCAGCCGTGTACTTGTTTTCGTTATAAAACATACATCCTTATCTCCCTTGTGTTAATATGGGTATTCGCCTGATGGCAGTGTATGCACTAGGCGCTTATCCCGTTCAAAGTATTGTTTAGGGGGCGGTCCTTAGATACAATAACGAGAGGATAAGCAGGAACTGAGGGAGGATACGACCATGAGCGAAATGTTAAAGCTGCTATTACAAGAAAAAATTATAGCGATTTTTCGCAATATTGAAGACCATTGTGCGGATCAGGCTGCAAATGCATTGTTCGACGGCGGAATCCGGTTGATGGAAGTGACGCTGAATACAAAGGGTGCTCTGGCGATCATTTCGAGGTGGAGGGATCGTTTTGACGGCCGGGCCGCGATCGGTGCGGGCACAGTGCTGGATATCGGAATGGCGAAAGAAGCAGTTGCCGCGGGGGCGCAATTTATCATTTCCCCTAACCTCGACGAAGAGGTTATCGCGTACGGATCGGAACGGGGTGTTTCAGTATGGCCCGGTGTGATGACACCGACCGAAATTGTAAGGGCGTGGAAGGCTGGGGCGGATGCCGTCAAGATTTTCCCTATGGCTACACTCGGGTGGAAATATATTGCGGAAATAAGGGCGCCGCTGAATCATATCCCAATGATCGCTACCGGAGGGGTTGATTTGGAGAATATTAAGGATTATTTTAATGCCGGGTCATGCGCAGTCGGTATGGGAAGCAAGCTGGTCAATTTGGATTGGGTCAAAAATGGGGAATTTGAGAGGGTTACAGGCCGTGCGAAGGCTTTTGTAGAGGCTGTCAAATCTATGCCCTGAAGCCGCGCTACCGGTGGGATTGTCGGATATTCCAAAGCGGGTGCAACAAAGATGCCTGCGGAACGTATCCGCAGGCCAAGAGAGAATATATATAATAAGGGGGGTCATGTCTCCTATTATAGAAGCGGAATATGAATGTGAGATGAGGGGAATGTTACTGTTTTATTACAAAACGGTAAACGGTTACATAAATGAAATGTTTATTTTCTTTCAATTCAATGGATATAATGGGGTAATAAGACAGGTTTAGAGGGAGTGGATGAACATACGGCCGACCAGAATAATGCTGCTTTTATTTGTCATTGTCATTACATTTGGGATGGGCGCCAAATATAATTTTGTCCGTGCTATTGCCTCCTCTGAATACGAATCTGTTCCCGGGCTTTTGCAGTTGAAAAGCCTGATTGCCGATCGTCTTGCGGCACAATCGGAACAGATTGCGATCGAATATTCCGGCAACAAGGATGAACTGTCACGCAAGCTTCCCTCTATTATGAAACAAGCAATGGCGGCTGACGACTATACAGCATACATTATCGATTCATACCGCTATATAATTCGAACATGGAGCAATAATGCGACCGTAAAAATATCGATTGTATACAGGGAGTCGAAAGAGCAGACGACGTACGTCAACCGGAAAGTGAAGAATACGGTCAAATCCATCATTAAACCGGAGATGAACGATCACGAGAAGGTTAAAGCGATCCACGACTGGATTATATTTAACGTTAAATATGACGGTCAACTGAAGCGGTACACGGCTTATGAAGCGATAGTCAGCGGTAAAGCCGTATGCCAAGGCTATTCGCTGCTTGCGAGCAAGATGTTGAAAGAGGCCGGTATTAAAAACAGGATTATAGAAGGTGAAGTTTCGACCGGGGATCATGCGTGGAATCTGGTGCTGATTAACGGTACCTGGTACCATCTGGATGTTACATGGGACGATCCGCTGCCTGATAGGGGAAATCAGGCTGCTTATAATTACTATTTAAGAACGGATGAGGAGATGCGTCAGGATCATTCGTGGACAAAAAGCTATCCCAAGGCAAGTAAATCCTACGCCGAAACATTAACCGTATTAATGAAGAGGGATCCTTCGAGAGAGGCGTTTTACCGCGATGTGGAAAAAGAGCTGCCGTTCTATTGGACAAAACCGGAGAACACGATTACGGGCGCAGATGGTTTGAAGAAACGGATTATAGAGGTCGCAGCGGCAGGGGACAACAGCTTCAAGGTTCGTTACTTGCGAGGCGAGCAGGTGGAAGACGATATGAAAAAGGCGATGTATGCGGTCGGGTC
Source organism: Paenibacillus tarimensis (assembly GCA_041281825.1). Lineage (GTDB taxonomy): Bacteria > Bacillota > Bacilli > Paenibacillales > Paenibacillaceae > Paenibacillus_D > Paenibacillus_D tarimensis_A. Next base: position 587,072 of record CP166298.1, read on the forward strand.
GATTTCCACTTACCGAATGAAGTACAGCAGCTTTGGCAATGACGGCGCGGTTCTGCTGGAGGTCGGGTTTATATTAGGCAAATAGAAAGGATCGAGGAGACTGTATGGGCTGCCATGCAGTCTTTTTACATCCGGTACGGCATATACTCCTCATTAGTAATTGATTGGGAGGAGGTTATCATTGTGAGTGATCCGCTATTCGAACACCGGTTTTGGCTGCAAATTTTGGGTGATCATGCGAGATTTCTGCACAACGGGCTGGCTCCGGGGGAAAAAGCCGACATTCAGAGTACGGAACGGTTCATAAACACGTTTGACCGGCTGCTCAATGAAGCAAGGAAGCCGGAGGCTGCGAAGATGCTTCCTGAGATTAACAGGCAGGCGGAAAAGGCAGTGACGGAATTAAGAGCCTTTAAGCTCGGATTGCTTGAACGGCTGCTTGTCGCGAAAGTCAAGATTAGCCTTACACCGACCTTTTTGAACCATATGGTGAACGAGCTTGAAGAATATTTGAGGATACTTGAGGCGCTTCTGGCCGGTCAGCCCGTTCCGGTGTTTCATCCGCTCCACCATGATTTGCTTTGGCTGCAGGATGCTTTCGGCCACGCAGTCGCTATCGGTGCCGATCTGGATTTGGTTGAAAAGGCGCTGATCAAGAAAAGCAGAACATTTCAAAAGCATTTTGAGCAATTGTACATTAAAGCGATGGAAATGACGGGTTATATGAGGACCGCTCTGAGAGATTTCCCTGCGTTCCGCAAATATCATAAGGATATTGATCTGGAAATGAAGGTATTCATGCATTTTTTACAGGAGCTGGAGGAGATGCAGTTCACCGATGAAACACTAGACCGCCTTAGTCCGCTTATACTTGATCATATGTTCCGGGAAGAATGTTATTACTTGACGAAACTTGCCCAGCTTGGCATGGTGCCGATGCCCGAATGCGACCCTGCAGCTCCGCGAGTTGAGTCATGATGGAGGCGTCGCTATGAACAATTTCCAAGGCATCTTAGTCGAAGTGTGAGGAATAGGGAATAGGTGCCCTTTTGTTACAGCTCCCAACGGACGGTACGGCGCTGCATGCTGCATGCCTGGATCAAAGCTTTTAACCACTCTCCCATTCGCTCAGAAAATAGAGCGGCGAACGTTAAGGCCGCATGAAAGGGAATGAAGCCCGGCGATCGGAAGTTGAGGCCGCATGAAAGGGAACGAAGCCCCGCCGATCGGAAGTTGAGCCGCATAAAGGGAACGAAGCCCCGCCGATCGGAAGTTGAGGCCGTATAAAGGGAACGAAGCCTCGCCGATCGGAAACAATCCCGCTTAGCCCGCTCCAAAGCTCATGCAAATCCGGGTTAATCGCTTTGAGAGTCCGGGGCTTTTAGAGGCATGATTGAATCGAAAACAAAATTCATCCAGGTAATTTTGCAGGTGCTTGGTTCCAAGCCCGTGAAACGTATCATTTACCCAACTACGGAACTGATTCATCAAATTGACGAGATTACTGTAGTTGCGGGGACGAATTTTGTAAGCGGCGATTGTAACATTATTGATTTTCTCTGTACAAGTGACGTGATCTTGCATGAATGCTTTGAGTGACGACGGAGTAAGTGTCTTCCCATCCATGCTGGAACGTGACACGAGTTTGATTTTAACGATCTCGGGTTGTTCCTCTGATTGCGACGCTGTAGCGATGATGACAGGATGTTCCTGAACGGTTAATTGAATCGTCGAAGGTGCGTATTTGCCGCAGAACGCAAGCCCTCCTTTAATAAGCCCGGACAAAGGCCGGGTTTGATCGTGAGAGCTTATCGCATGGCGGATTTTCTTAAGCATCGCCCAAGCCGTCTTGTACGTTACGCTTATATAAGATTGAAGCTGGACGGCGTTTATCCCGCCTTCAGACCGGGTTACGGTATGAATGGCAAAAGCCCACTTGCTCAAAGGCGTGCGGCTTCCTTCTAAAATCGTACCGGCTGTCAAGGTGGTCTGATGACAACAGGAGCGGCATTGATAGACAGGTTGATTTCGGGTTTGTATGGTATATGCCTGTTTATGCTCGCATTGGGGGCAAGAGAATCCGGCAGGCCATTTCGCATATAAAAATAAGCAGCCCAAGCTTCTTCTGAATCTCCATATTTCTTTAAAAACCCCTCAAAACTTAATGGCAACTCCTGCTCCAATACAATCACCGCCTTGCCCAAAATAAACGATTTTCTGACTATAATGGGAACTTACGTTTGCATTAAATATTACCACACATATGTTCGCGTTTCAAGTGTTGATTTACGCAGTTGCCGTAAGCTGCTTGACGTTGTTGCTTGGGCGCAAAGGGTCTGAATCAATAGGGAAAGGGGCTGCATAGGTGTTTCTGAGTAAAAGGGATAATGGTTAAAAGGTAATCAGGGAAGTGAGGGCCTCTTTCGGGCAGTATAATTTTGGAAAAAGAGGACACTTGATCGGTTGATCAGGTGTCCTCCTTGCGTCTGCTCTCGGTCATTTGCTGCCATACGGAACCGGCGGCCTCTTCACCGCGTTCGATTCGTTCGAGGGCCATCTGTGCCTGCAGCCGGATTTCGAATTCGGTGTCCGAAGCGGCTTCACGCAGCGCCGGCACGGCGGATTCGTCGCCCGCTTCGTAGAGAAAGCGGGCGGCCCGCCAGCGCACAAGCTTATTCGGGTCGCGCAGCGCCTTTATCATCGGGCCGATCGCAGCGGGATCGCCAAGGTCGGAAAGGGTGTCGCCAACGGTACGGCGTACAGCTGCCGAGCGGTCCTCAAGTGCGGCAAACAGGTGAGGCAGCGCCTCTGGCAGACGCAAATCGCCGAGATAGACGACCGCGAGCCGCCGCACCGAGGCATTATCGTCGCGCAGCGCTTTGGCAAGCTGAGGCAGCATCGCCGGCTCCGGCTGCACGCGCTCCAGCGCCGCGTAACGGACGCGCCAATCCGGCGCTGTCATCCGCTCGGCCAGCTCTTCTGCGGAGAGCGGAGCCGGTCTGGCCGGCAGCGCGACCGCGTCAGCACCTGCCGGTGATTCCGGTCCCAGCGCCTTCGCAGCTTCTATAAGTCCGCGCAGCCGGTCCTGCGTATAAGCGGCGGCCAACTCCGCCGCAACCTCCTCCGCGATTTCCTCGGGTTCGCCATAGCGTACCCCGAGCTCCTCGAGCTTTCGCTCGCGGATCATTCCCGACCCGGCCGCTTCATGGACGGCAGCGGTGAATTGCTCCGGCAGCGCCGTTCGCACCTCTTGCTCTCCCGCACGCACCCGCAGCTGCATCGGTATGCCGCGGTACGTCTGCATCAGGACGCGCACCTCGCCATAAGTAGAAGCGCCATCGGCTGATGCATCCGCGGTTGGGCCCCCCGCATCCGCGGCCTTACCGTCGGCAAGAAGGAAACGCGCTTGCTCCAATATGCGCTGCCAATCCGCATTCGGCTTCCGGTCGAGCGCAATAAAGTCGGCGGTGCGAAACAATCCCCGTACGCCTTCGATCCGGAGGAGTCCGCGAATCGGCTCCGGAGCTTCTCCTGCTTGCTCCGCCGTATAACTGTACCGTTTGCCGGCCGGAAGCTTTTCATCTACGTTTAACTTCATCGAGTTCGGACTCGGTGTCGGTTCAATCGAGATTAATTTCATTTTCCTAACCTCCCCGCTTTGACAGGCAGTCGATAAGTTCAGTTCTGGAACGAATTCCAGAGAAACTGCATGATCGTTAATATTATAACAGAAACAACAAAACCATTCAGTCAATGTCCAGCGGCGTACTTTGGCAAAAGCCGGCGGTGAGTCCAGTGCAATCCCCGTCGAAATACCTTCCACTGTCATGACTAATGCTTGCAACATAGAAGTACGTAGTGGGGAACGTGGTCATCGATTTTCCCTCCTTGAATGAAATTTTCAAGCGTTTTTATGCTACAATATAATAATTACTTTCTCTTGAAATAAAGCGCTCAGTCTGAACAGCGCTATTGTAAGCGTATACGTCAGCAAGCTGCAAAAGGCGGGCATTATTAGCTGCGGGAATAAGCGGATCCGGGGCGGGACGTAAATGTATAGAGAGGAGAATTTTATTCTAATGGAAGCTTACTTATTCGTGCATTTTAAGGAAAAGAAAACTCCTGACGGTGAGCAGGTCTATTTTGCACTTAGTACGGACGGATTTAACTGGGAACAGGTAAACGGAGGACAGCCCGTTATCTGGAGTGAAAAAGGTGAAAAGGGAGTCAGGGATCATACAATCGTACGGACGAAGTACGGCAGGTTTTATATCCTTGCCACCGACTTGAGCCTTGCCAACTGTTTACATACCAAGTACAAGGGAAGCTGGGGGAACATCGTCAGAGAGGGAAGCAAATGCCTGTCCATGTGGGAATCAGACGATCTTGTGAACTGGTCTGAGCAGCGAATGATCGAATTGGGTGATGAGAATTTCGGCTGTCTTTGGGCGCCGGATGTGATTTACGATTCCGCCAATGAAGATTATGTCATCCACTGGTCATCGTCTCATGCATCCGATAACTACGGGAATAAAGCCATCTATTACACGCGAACAAAGGATTTTGAAAGCTTTACGAAGCCGCAGCTGCTGTATAGGAAGGAAGACAGCGGTGTCATTGATTCGGCCATTTATGAGGAAAACGGGATGTTCTACCGCTTTCTGAAAAGCGAGACACACCCCGCAGGGGTTATTCTTCAAAAGGGAGAAACTCTGACCGGCGAATACACAACAATTGAGGCCTTTAACGGCGAAATGGCCAAGCTTGGACATCACGCCTATGAAGCGCCTACAGCGTATAAACTCAGCAATGGGAAATGGTGCCTGATGCTGGACTTTTTCGGTGTCGAGGGAGAAGGCCAGGGTTATGTTCCTTTTATCGCCGATAAGATAGACAGCGGACTCTTCATCCGATCAGACAAAAATTTCAGCTTCCCTTACCGGTTCAAGCACGGTACCGTGCTTCCAATCACAATTGAAGAGTACAACAGGATCAAAAAGGTATTAAAGTGATCGCAACTTTGATCCGGGGATACGCATTCAAGAACGATGCGGCCTGTTGGAAAATAAAAAAGGTGAGTCAAATATTAGGTATTCTGACTTGCGCAAACGGCTGTCTCAGACGTGGACTCGTCCTCCGATGAGCGGCCATATTTTTATTTTTGAAACCGTACACGCATTCTGCACGGTGGTTGTTTCCGATATAACAGGGGGAATGCCGCCGTAATCAGGATAAACGCACGTTTTTGTAACAAAATAGAGTACACATCCATAAATTAGCATTCGACGAAGTGCGGAGCCATCTCTGTTTTTGACGCTGTGAATTGGTAAATTGCTTCATTGTCTTCCGAACGGAGGAAGTAAATTTGCTTATCGGGGCCATCTGTTGATATCCTAATAAAAGATCATTAAAGTGAGGGGATGACAGCTTGCGCAAATTACGTTTTTCCAACATTGATCCCGTAAAAACCGAAAGCACGTTCACTCATTTTAATCGTTGGCGGCAGGAACGGGCGCAGAGAATGCGTTTGAAAGATTACTCGTTTACCGTTCCGAATGTGCAGCCCGATTTAACTTATTTGGACCACAATTACCGGGAGCCGTCGGTCACATGGATCGGCCATGCTACGTTTTTAATTCAGCATTCCGGTTTAAATATCGTAACCGACCCTGTCTGGTCAAGGCAAATGGCGCTCCAAAAAAGGCTTTCGCCGCCCGGCATTGAGATCGGCGATATGCCGCCAGTCGATATTGTGCTCGTGTCCCATTCTCATTACGATCATTTAAGCATCGCATCGCTTAGAAGGCTCTCCGGCAGCAAAATGCTTCTGGTTCCCGCCGGGCTCAAGGCAAAGCTGCAGATGAAAGGCTTTTTCAAGGTGAAGGAATTTCACTGGTGGGAATCGACGGTGATCGGAGGCGTCAAGTTCACGTTCGTTCCTTCCCAGCATTGGACGCGCCGCAATCCTTGGGACATGAACCGCTCTCATTGGGGCGGCTGGGTCATTGAGCCGGTAGTGAAAAGACGGGCAAATGCAGCCCCGGCTTCGGAACCCGGGGCCGGGAGCAAGCCGGTCCGTCCGATTGTTTCAAATGCGCCTTCGATTTATTTTGCAGGGGACAGTGGATACTTCAAGGGCTTCCGCGAAATCGGTTTACGTTTTCGAATCGATGTGGCGCTTATGCCGATCGGAGCCTATGAGCCGGAATGGTTCATGGGGCCGCAGCATGTAACGCCGGAACAGGCGCTGCAAGCGTTTCGCGATACGGGAGCGGATTGGTTCGTGCCGATGCATTACGGGTCGTTCAAGCTGGCGGACGATACGCCGCGCGAGGCGTTGGACCGTCTTGAGAGGGGCCGCAGCAGCCAGTGCATCGAGAAGGAACGAATCGTTATCCTCGCGCACGGAGAGACGTGGCGGTTGTCCGGAAGGTAGTACGGCAAAAATGTACAAGGATTGGCCAACTTTGCGCATGGCATTCCCGGGAGGCTAAGCTTATACTAAATGGAGTACAGAGCAGAGAGACTTTGAGCTCGAAGATCCTTATGAAGCAGAGTGACTTAAAGCGGAGAGACTTTGAGCTCTGCTCAAAGATCCATATGTAATGCTCAAAGATCCTTATGTCAGGAGGTATTTATCCATGTCACAAAAGCCGATTCGACTTGGTATTATCGGCGCCGGTGCCATCGGCGATATCCATATGAAGACGTTCAAGCAGCTGCCGGATGTCCGGCTTGCCGCCGTCGCTGACGCCTATACAACACTTGCAGAGCAGCGTTCGGAAGAGCACGGCATCGCCGTTGTACATGCTTCGCCTCAAGCACTGCTGGAGGATAAGGAGATCGATGCAGTTGTGATCGGCGTACCGAATCAATATCATGCGCCGCTCGCAATCGAAGCGCTTCATCAAGGGAAGCATGTGCTGCTGGAAAAGCCAATGTCCGTCGATTCGCCAACCGCCCGCTCCATCGTTGATGCGAAGGAGCGATCCGGTAAAGTGCTGATGATGGCCCATCAACTGCGCTGGAGCGGCCTTAGCCGCGCGGTGAAGCAGCTTGTGGACCACGGCGAGCTGGGAAGGATCTACAATGCAAAAGCGGGCTGGTTCCGCAAAAAAGGCATCCCCGGCTGGGGTTCCTGGTTTACGCGCAAGGATCAAGCCGGCGGAGGGCCGCTGATCGATATCGGCGTACATATGCTTGATTTGACCTTGCACTTGATGGGGAATCCGCGCCCGGTCGCTGTGTTCGGCTCCACCTATGCGGAATTCGGGCCGAAACGGCGCGGTCTCGGAAGCTGGGGAACGCCTAACTGGCAAGGTTATTATGACGTTGAGGATTTGGCCGCTGCGCTTATCAAGATGGATAACGGCGCGACGCTTATGCTGGAGGTCAGCTGGGCCGCGCATTCAGCCGGCTTGGGTCAAGACCCGTTTGTTCATCTGATGGGAACGGATGGCGGGGCTTCCATCGTCGGCAGCAGAGGAACGTTCGTGACGCATTCGGAGGATGAAGTCGTGGAAACGGATATTCAGCCGCTGGACGGAGAGGACGACCGGATCTTGTTAAGCCGGCATTTTATCGAATGTGTCCGGGATAACAAGGAGCCGCTGACTTCAGCCATGTCCGGCTATACGAATAACAGGATATTGGACGCGATCTATGAATCGTCGAGAACCGGCAATGAGGTCAAGCTTGACTGGTAAACGGTATGAATTGCAGAGTGGAGAGATACAGTGAGAGAGAAAGTCGTTAAAGATATGCAGCTTGCAACGCTGCGCGGCCTGAACTTCAGCATGTATGCAATTGCGGCTGTGCTCGGGCCTTTTTTGCCTTTGTATTTTGAAAATCAAGGCTACTCGTCGTCGCAAATCGGATTTCTGATGATGATCGGGCCGCTTCTGGCGATATTTATGCAGCCGGTATGGGGATATTTAAGCGACCGCTTACGGACGGTAAAGAAAATCATCTTTGTGTTGTGGAGTCTGACCATATTAAGCAGCATTGGCTTGTTCAACTCCGGCGGTTATGCGCTGACGCTATGCTTCGTTTTGCTGATGTTTTTTTTCTACATGCCATCGACGCCGCTGCTCGACAGCATTTCGGTGGTAGCGGCGGAACGTAGAGGAGCGACATACGGCTCGGTCCGTCTGTTCGGTTCCATCGGATTTACGACCGTTTCGCTCACAGGAGGGATCATTCTGGCGATGATCGGGGGAATTGCGAACATCTCCTTCCTGTTGTGGGCGGCATGGGTTTTGCCTATGCTGTTGCTGCTTTTTCTTCGTGATGAGCCGGCCGACGGCGAACGGATGACGCTGCAATCGCTGAAGACGCTCGCGACGAATAAATCCTTCCTCTGGTTTTTGCTCCTTGTATTCCTCATTTCCGTTCCGCACCGGATGAACGATGTTATGCTCGGTCTTTATATGAAACAGCTGGGCGCAACGGAATCGATGGTCGGCTGGGCATGGGCGCTGGCTGCCGGGGTTGAGATTCCTGTTTTTATCCTGCTATACCGTTACCTGAACCGTGTTCATGAATTTACGTTGATCGGGCTGGTCGGCATCATTTATTGTGTCCGGTGGTTCGGTTATACCGTCACGGATAATCCGTGGGTGCTTCTATTCCTGCAGGCAGGGGCTGCGGTGACGTTTGCGGTGTTCTGGATCTCAGCCGTCCATTATACAGTGCGCATTTTGCCCAAGCAGCTTGGCGCAACGGGCCAATCGCTGCTTGCGATGGTGTTCCTCGGCCTGTCGGGCATTACGGGAGGCACCGTCGGCGGCTGGCTGAACGACAATTACGGCGGATCCAGCATGTATATGTTTGCCAGCATCGTCGCGCTCTTGGCAGGAATCGGATTTCTTGGAACCGAATTTGCATCGCGAAGAGTGAGAATGCGCGGCGGTATCGGATAAGCGAATTGGCAGATGTTTCAGACGGATGGTTCTTTTCCGCCCTGCTATGCTATAATGGAATGATGAGTGAAATATTAGTAGACGAAGGACGGGATTGATAAGATGATCAGCACCAGCGGCATAACGCTTCGATTCGGGAAGCGGGCGCTTTTTGAAGATGTCAATATCAAGTTCACGCCCGGCAACTGTTACGGCTTGATCGGGGCGAACGGCGCCGGTAAATCGACTTTTCTTAAAATTTTGTCCGGCGAGATCGAGCCGACGAACGGGGAAGTTCATATAACGCCAGGCGAGCGGATTGCGGTACTGAAACAGAACCACTTCGAATATGATGAGTTTAAGGTCCTGGATACAGTTATTATGGGCTACAAGAAGCTCTATGATGTAATGAAAGAGAAAGACGCGATCTATTTAAAGCCGGATTTCTCCGATGAGGACGGTATGCGGGCGGGCGAGCTGGAAGCCGAGTTTGCGGAGATGAACGGCTGGGAGGCCGAATCCGAGGCAGCGACGATGCTGAACGGGCTCGGTATCGAGACGGAACTTCACGACAGGCTGATGAATGAGCTCGACGGCAACCAGAAGGTCCGCGTCCTGTTGGCGCAGGCGTTGTTCGGCAGTCCGCAAATTTTGCTGCTCGATGAGCCTACCAACCATTTGGATTTACAATCGATCGAATGGCTCGAAAACTTTCTGGCCGGTTATGAAGGCACCGTTGTTGTCGTATCCCATGATCGCCACTTCTTGAACACGGTCTGTACCCATATTGCAGACATCGATTTCGGCAAAATTCAGATGTACGTCGGCAACTACGACTTCTGGTATGAGTCCAGCCAGTTGGCGCTGCAGCTTATGCGGGACCAGAACAAGAAAAAGGAAGATAAAATCAAAGAGCTGCAGGCTTTCATTCAGCGTTTCAGCGCGAATAAGTCCAAGGCGAAGCAAGCGACTTCAAGGAAGAAGCTCCTCGATAAAATCACACTCGAGGATATTCGGCCTTCCAACCGTAAATATCCGTTTATCCATTTCAAACCGGAGCGCGAGGCGGGCAAGCAGCTTCTGATGATCGACGGCCTGACGAAAATCGTTGACGGAGAGAAACTGATCGACAACATGACGCTTGCGGTCAACAAGGGCGACAAGATCGCGTTGGTCGGTCCGAACTCGCTTCCCAAGACGGTGCTGTTCCAGACCCTGGCAGGCGAACTGGAGCCGGACGCGGGGTCGTATCAGTGGGGCGTTACGACAACCCAAGCGTACTTCCCGAAAGACAATTCGGCTTACTTCGAAGGTGTAGAGCTTACATTGGTCGATTGGCTCCGCCAATATTCCAAGGATCAGGACGAATCGTTCATCCGCGGCTTCCTGGGACGAATGCTGTTCTCCGGCGACGAGGCGCTTAAGAAAGCCAGCGTATTGTCGGGGGGCGAGAAAGTCCGCTGCATGCTGTCGAAGATGATGCTGTCCGGTGCGAACGTGCTGATGTTCGACGAGCCGACGAACCACCTTGACCTTGAATCGATTACGGCGCTAAATAACGGTTTGATAGATTTTGACGGCACGATGCTGTTCACTTCCCATGACCATCAGTTCATTCAGACGATTGCTAACCGGATCGTAGAAATTACGCCGACCGGCGTCATCGATCGTCTGATGACGTACGATGAATATCTCGAAAGTCCGGAGATTAAAGCGTTAAGAGAGAAAATGTATCCTGCGGAAGCTTAATGACATCACTAACTCGGCCCTCCCTTTCCGCAAGGGAGGGTTGTTAGGGTTAATAAATAGGAGTGACAAGGAATGTCCTTATTTGAAAAAATGAAGCAAGGGGCATCGGAAGCGGCCAAAATAGCGCAGCAGACCGTTGAAGCGACAAGGCTAAAAAGTCAAAAATACGCGAAGGAAAAAGAAATGGCGCGTATAAAGACGAAGATCGGGCAAGCTGTGTTTCAGGCTTATACTGCCGGCGATTTGTCGGGCTCCGAGAACGAGGTGAAGGAATTCTGCGAGGAGCTGACCGGACTGCAGGCGGAGATCAATCAGATCGAAGAAAGAATTAAAATGTTGAAGGCGGAGAAATCGTGCGTCTGCGGCAGGGTTGTTCCCATTGATGTGAGATATTGCCCGGATTGCGGCAAACGGTTCACGGATGAGCCGAAGCATGAGGATACGTTCGGTGAAATCCGGGTCATTTGCCCAGGCTGCAAGTCGGAGAACGATATTAACGCCGGGTACTGCATCCAGTGCGGAGAAGAAATGAGCAGATCGTAATTGTCAGAAGAATCGGTGTCTGCCGATTGAATAGAATCGATCGAGAGTTATGAGCCATGCCCGGAAAAAAGAGCATGGTTTTTTTTGCTTTTAATTCATAAATAAGGTGGGCAATCTATACATGACGCGAGGGAGCTTTAGTACAAAGTAAACAAGTTGGACGCGTGCATAAAAGTCACCCCGCGGTCAACACTGTTTCTCTAGACCCACACGAGGTTCATCGGTTATGATACGTTATGGTAACAACAGGCAATCGGAGGTGCCGGCTCTGGATCAGTATAAGGAAATCAAACAAGGGGAAAAAGGGGCCTGGGTCAGCATTTCAGCTTATCTGGTGCTGTCCGTGCTGAAGCTTGGGGCAGGATTTTATTTCGTCTCCGATGCGCTGATGGCGGACGGTTTCAATAATTTGACCGATATTATCGCCTCTGCAGCGGTACTGGTCGGACTCAGGATTTCCCAGAAACCGCCCGACCAGGACCATCCGTACGGCCATTTTCGCGCAGAGACGATCGCCGCTCTGGTTGCATCCTTCATCATGGCTACCGTAGGGATACAGGTGCTGATCGGCGCGGTGCGAGCGCTGTTTGCCGCACAGCAGAAGGTTCCGGGCCTCAGCTCCGCCTGGGTGGCGCTCGGAGCGGCGGTGTGCATGTTCGGGGTTTATACTTACAACCGGCGACTGGCCGCCAAAATTAACAATCAGGCGCTGCTTGCCGCTTCGAAGGATAATCTGTCCGATGCGCTTGTCAGCACCGGCGCCGCGATCGGCATTATCGGAGCGCAGTTCGGGCTCCCGTGGCTGGACCCGGTAGCGGCCTTGGCCGTCGGCCTTATTATTTGCAAAACGGCTTGGGAGATTTTCTACAGCTCCACCCATGCGCTGACGGACGGCTTTGACGCAAGCGAGCTTCTGACCCTGCGCAGTTCCATTGAACGGATCAAAGGGGTAAAGACGATTAAGGATATCAAGGCCAGGGTGCATGGAAGCAATGTGCTGATTGATGTCATCGTTCAGGTCGATCCCGGGCTCTCCTTAATCGAAAGCCATCGCATCAGTGACGAAATCGAGCGGAAAATGCAGCGCAAGCGGAATATTATGAACGTTCATGTGCATGTGGAGCCACTGGAGAAGGAAGCCCATCAGGGTTAAATAGTCGTGTCGGACAGCAAGCCGCTTTGAATGCGGCTTGCTGTTTTTTTTGCTGTTTAGGAAATTATGATTTTCGTTGTCATGGATAAGTTGTGAATAAAAATGGATAGCTGCAGTGCAGTGAAATTGTGTTATTGAACCAAACTCACTAATACTGAAGTAAACATCAGTATTTGAGTTTGACTACAGCTGGTTAGAAACAATTACTGAGGTAAACTTCAATAATAGCGCAGCCAACTTCCTTATTACTGAGGTTTGATTCAGTATTTGCCCGAAAGGGTCGGCGGAATCGGTAAATAAGGAAGTGAGGTTCATTAATAGTGAGATAACCTCATTAACGCGGGCATTTCACCCGTAGGGTGATTTTGCTAGTGGGAATTTCTACCTGGACCTAGAGGGAATGTTTCAATAAATAATTCCGCTGACCTATTAACCGGCAGTAAAATAATGGATGAACTTTAAACAGTACCTTGCTGTTTTTCACGCCTATCACGGATTTGAAGCTATGCCGGATTGAAAGCCTAGTCAATTCCAAGTAACCAGGCTTCATTTACCACTGCATGATGCGGTGTCCAATCGAGTTCTAAATTGGGTCTGCTGGTCGATGCAGGAAGAATTGCAGCTTCATAGAATAGACCTATGATAACATTCGACAACCACATCATATGGGAGGTTTCAGCATGAAAACACGAATCAAGACACTCGTTGCAACTGCTCTGGTCGCGGTCATGTTATCTCCGATAACGGCCTATGCTTCGATTGGACAAGGGACCATTCAATCCAGCGTGAGCTTCCGGGAACGGCCGAGCACATCATCGACTGTGATGCGTTATCTGAAATCCGGGGAACGGGTTACCATTTTGGAGAAGATTAATTCTTACTGGTATAAAGTATCCGACGCATCGGGTAAGACCGGTTACATATCGTCGAACCAGAAATACATACAAGCCTCGATTACCCCGGTGTCATCGGCTCCTGCGGCACCCGCTCCGGCCGGAGGAGCGGGAGTCGGAAATGTCGTCGCCTCGGTCAGCTTCCGCGACAAGCCCGGCACTTCCTCGGCTGTCATGCGTTATCTGAAGCAGGGCGAGCAGGTCGTCATCCTTGAAACGGTGAACGCCTATTGGTTCAAGATACAGGATAAGTACGGGAAAACAGGCTATGTTTCTTCCAGCGGCAAATATATCTCTGCCAAGCTGGCGCCTGCTGCTGCCGCTCCTGCACCTTCCGGCTCCCAAGGCACAGAAGGACAAGCCCAGAGGGACAAGGCGGAAGCGGTCATTGCCGCAGGAATGAAGTATCTCGGTACGCCCTATGAATATGGTTCCGACCGCAATTCTACGGCAACGTTCGATTGCTCCGATTTCACCAGAAGAGTGTTCATCGACGGATTGAATATAACGCTCCCGGCCGATTCCCGCAAGCAGGCCGCTTATGTGAAGGAGAAAGGCGCCGTTCGCACGGGCATCGGCAGTTTGAAACGCGGCGACCTGGTATTTTTTACGGATTACAAAGGTTCATCCGCTTCGAATTACAGCGGCATCGACAAGTCGACCGCCCGGATTTCGCATGTTGCCGTCTACCTTGGAGACGGACAACTTCTCCATACCTATTCGAACACTTCCGGCGGAGTCCGCACCAGTAAAATGGGCGGCAACCACTGGGAATACCGCTTCTTGTTCGGCGGCAGCGCATTCTAATGTAATTAAAGCCCCCCTGCGGCATCATGCCGACCGGGCGGGCTTTCTCTGTCCCGGCGTTATTCGCGCGGATGCTTACGGGCGACGCCGCTCTGAATGGCGGCTTGGATCACGCGCCTGCGCACCTCTTCGACAACGCGCTGGTTGAATACGCTTGGAATAATATAATGCGGGCCGAGCTCCTCGTCCTCGATGACCGAAGCAATCGCTTCGGCAGCGGCGAGCTTCATCGGCTCGTTAATTTCCGTCGCGCGGCAATCGAGAGCGCCGCGGAAAATGCCGGGGAAGCATAAAACATTGTTAATCTGGTTCGGATAGTCGGAACGTCCTGTCGCAAACACGGCCACGATATCTTCCGCAAGCTCCGGACGAATTTCCGGTTCCGGGTTCGCCATCGCGAATACGATCGGCTTCTCAGCCATCGACAACACATGGTCACGGCTTAAAATACCGCCTGCCGAAAGACCGATAAATACGTCTGCGCCACGGATTGCCTCCGTCAAGCCGCCGCTAAGCCGTTCGTTGTTCGTATGCTCCGCATACCACTGCCACATCGGATGGCCGTATGCTTTGTCCGCCGTTATAATGCCTTCGCGATCGACACCGACGATATGGCGCGCGCCTCCGGCGAGCAGCATTTTCGTACAGGCCGTGCCGGCGGCTCCAATGCCGCATACAACGATGCGCACGTCTTCGATCCGTTTGCCGGCAAGCTTAAGCGCATTAAGCAAGCCCGCATACAGTACTACCGCCGTTCCGTGCTGGTCGTCGTGGAACACCGGAATGTCCAGCTCCTCGCGCAGTCTGAGCTCGATTTCGAAGCAGCGGGGAGCCGCGATATCTTCCAGATTGATGCCTCCGAAGGCCGGGGCGATCGATTTCACCGTGGCGATAATGCTCTCCGTATCCTGGTTGTCCAGGCAGATCGGAAACGCGTCCACATCGGCGAATTGCTTGAACAGCATCGCCTTCCCCTCCATGACCGGCATCGCGGCATAGGGGCCGATATTGCCGAGGCCGAGTACGGCGCTGCCGTCCGACACAACGGCGACGGTGTTACGTTTCACGGTCAGCGTGAAAGCTTTCGCCGGATCGTCGTGTATCGCTTTGCAGACGCGGGCAACCTCCGGCGTATAAACGCGCGACAGATCGTCGCGGTTTTGGATCGGCGTTTTGGGCTGGACTGTAATTTTACCGCCTAGATGAAGGAGAAAAGTGCGGTCGGAGATGTTGACAAGCCGGATGCCCGGAAGCTGCTCCAGAGCGGCGGAGATTCGCCCGGTGAAGGCGGTCTCCGATACTTTAACCGTTAGATCGCGCACGGTCCGGTCGCGCCCGGTCTGGATCACATCGATCGCTACCACGTCTCCGCCGGCCTCTTCGATTGCAGATGCGGCTTTGCTGAAGTTAGCCAGCTTTGTGTCGAGCTCCAGCCGGATAATGATCGTTTTGCCGTCAAGCGATTGTCCGTTCATGCTTATTTCCTCCGTTTCGTGAAGAGAATACCCGACTTATGACAGATTTATACGCTGCGTGCAAAATAAGGACAGCCGCGCGGTTCGGACCGGCGGCTGCGGGCGCTTCGGGACCATTACGACATCATCTGGAGTACGGCCCGCGAGCATTGGGAAGGATTATATTGTTGGTTTCGTTTCGATAAGAGGGTACGGCGGAATTGGACTGCCGCGTAAGGCTCCTGAATTAATGAGAACCATTTGTCGACCGTCTCTTCCGTCAGCAGCATTTCGCCAAAGCCGTTGCGGATAAAATAGTCCATGTTTTCTTCTTCCTGTCCGGGAAGCGGTCCGTAAAACAGCATCGGGATGCCTTTGCTTAGTCCTTCCGTACACGTCATGCCGCCCGGTTTCGTGATAAGTAAATCCGATACGTCCATCAGCTTGCTGATTTCGTTGGTGAAGCCGATAATCTTCACATTCGGATGGTGAAATTTCGGATTGGACAACATTTTCTCCCGTGCCTTATCGTTATTTCCGACGCAAAAGATCATTTGAACCGAATCGCGCCAGCGCGTCATATATTCGAACAGACTGTCACCGCTGAGCAGTCCCCATCCTCCGCCCATGATCAGCACGGTCGGCATCGGCGACAAGCCGAACTGAATTTGAATCTCCGATTTGTCATGTGTCGTCCAGAAGTTTGGATGAACGGGGATGCCGGTCACTTCAATCCGGGCGGCAGGAATGCCGTGTGCCATCAGCTTTTTCTTGACGAGCACAGTAGATACCAGATATTTGTTGACTTCAGGATTGATCCACGTGCCATGCGCATCGTAATCCGTAATCAATGTGTATAGCGGAATATCGAGTCCAAGCCGTTTCAGTCTGCCGACTACCGCATTCGGCACCGGATGAGTGCAGATGATCAGGTCGGGCTTGAGCTGAGAGATGACTTGTGACGTCTGGGTATAAAAAATGCGATGAAGCGCAAGTTGAGTGAACCGATTGAGCGATTTATGATATTGCGTTCGGTACATCATGCCGACCAGCTTGGGCTGTTTGGTAATCGTTTTGCGATAAGCCGACATAATCCACGGACCGACAACCGGATTCAGAAATTTACCCAATTCGATTACGCGCGTTTGAATGCCGGGGGAGAGCTGCCTTAACCCGACAGCCAGCGCATACGCGGCTTGGGTATGTCCGGAACCGAATCCTTCAGAGAGCAGGAGCACTCTTTTTTTACGCATCGTCTCACCTACTTTTCCTAATACCATATTACGATTGCAGGCGATTTTAGACAAGAAGAAAAATAGGGTTGCATACCGTATTAACCTTAATTTATTCTAAAAATTAGGAAAAACTGTTTCGGCGTTGGTTTCTCCGCAAACGAAGCTTAGCGTATCAAAGGGCGGCGAAGCCGTTTCTGCTTCATGCCTGCAATATTATAACGAAGAGGAAGGTGAAAAAGATGCAGATGGAAAAAAATAATCCGGTTGAACAGGGCGCGTTGGTTATAATGCCCAATAAATCAGGCCGTTATATTGGCGAATTGTTGGAAATCAGCGGGCCGCGGGGACTTGTCAAGGTGCTGGCCGTACTGAAGCATCCCGAGCAAGGGGATCTGCACCAGCCGTACGATCCGGACGTCGCATTGTTCCATGAGCGGCGTGCGCTTAGCTACACGGAGAAAGCGTGGGCGATGCTGCAAGAGCTGGAGCCGTATAAGGGAGAAGTGCCGGATTATGCCGTTTCGCTGAAACAGGCGCTGCAGCGGGAAATCGTCATGTGCGACAAGCTCAAGCGTTGGGCGGAGCGGGCGCTGGAGCAGCTGGAAAGGCTGGAGCGGGAGTATAAATGACTTATTGATGTTAGCTGTTAGACAGACGAAAACCCACCTTCGGCGCTGACCTTGGGGTGGGTTTTTGCTTTCTTTTGTTGTAAGGTTAACCGTATACTAATACGGCTACTTCCGCGCAAGCTTCTATCACTTATTAATAAATGCTGTTTTCAGCTTGCCGCGGTATTCCACCTGAAACCCGAGTCCGTCGGCAAGAACGGCGAGCGGAACGTACGTTTTTTGCTCCTTGCCGACAGTGTGCAGGAACGGCGGCGTATCGATTGTGACCGCGTGGCCGTTCACAAGCATCGTTGACGAACCGATCGTGAGTGCTACCGAATTGCCGTCCAGCGTAATGGTGACCGTCTTGGATTGATTATCCCATTTCGTGGTCGCTTCCATTGCATCGGCTATATCGCGGAAGGCCAAGTATGTACGGTTATCCTTGAGCACCGGCTTGTTATCGTTAACGATTTCCTGTCCGTTCACAACGACGGAGATACCAACGCCAGCAGGCCGCGCCTGTACGGTGTGAATCTCTCCCCAGACCGCCTTCGCGAACGCATCGCCGATCACCGCGTAGCCGGCCTGATTCGGATGCGGATCGCCCCCGCGGATCGAGGTGTATCGTCCTTCTTTTCCGACAAACTGTTCTCCTGTGTAAGCAATGCCGAGGGAATAACCTTCCCCTGCAAATCGGTCTGCAATCTTCTCCAGCCGCTCACGCACTTTAACGGTCGAGTCGATGAAATACTGGTAGTCGTCTTCTGTGAAGTCAAGGACGCCCAGCACGATCTTTTCATTGGCAATCGGTGAAAAGATGTCGGAAACGACAACTTGCGCTTTAGGTTGAAGCGCATATATTGATCGCAATGATGCGGTCAGCGCGGATTCATAACGCTCTATTGCCGGGTCCAGCCATGCGTCGGAAGCGTCGCGTCCTTCCGGGATGACTTCAAACAAGGCGGAGAAATCGTTGGAACCGATTGTCATCACCACCAGATCCGCTTGCTGTAAGTCGCCGCGAAGCTTGGCGGTCTTGGCGATTGTCTCCGATGCAAGCGGATATTCGGCAAGTCCGTCTTGAATCGATGAAGCCTCAGCCGGCTTCTGCTGCTCTGCCGCGGCCAGCCAATTTTGCAGCCCTTCCAGCTTCAGGCCGAGCACTCCGTAGTTTGCGTACTCCGCCCGTCCCCGGAACAGCGCCTGCTCAAAGACGCGCTCCACATAACCGTAAGGCACGGAATCAAGCGTGAAGCCGTGCTCGTATCCTGCCGTTAGCGAATCTCCGATCCCGACGATCCGGAATGTTGAATGCTGCCGGACGGAGGTGTCGGCCTCCGCAGCGGCAGTTATCGAAACGGTGGAGTATCCGATAGCGGCGGGTACGGCCGCAGCGAGCAGTATGGCCGACAGAGCGGCAACAGCCGCTTTCGGTAAGAACCTCCTGAAATTCCCAGTCAAAATAACCACTTCCTTTTGGTAAAATTGAGACAGCCAGCATCAGAAGACTACCTATTTAAATACGGGCGCCAAAGAAACCTTATCACGACCATAAAAATATTAAATTGATATCGTTATGGCGGGATGTTAAAATAATATAATAATGAAATGCGCCTCCTAGCCGTTTTCCCTCATTCGATAGCGATCTGCATGCGACGTTTGCCCGGGACGAAGTCCTTTTTTTAATTCTAAGAATTTATAAGTTTCATACTTATATCGGCTTAGAATTCTCCGCGAAACGAAGCTTAACCGCCCAGAGGACGGCGAAGTCGTTTACGCTTTGGTGGGCTGAGCTTTTTTGTCCCTGCACTCCATTGTATGATATTTCCACCCGGATTTGAAGCAAAATTTGTCTGCTCCGGGGTCCTCTAACGCTAGGAAGTTAAAGTCGGTTCAACACAAATTTTTCATAGAGAGGTTGCACAAAATGAAAGAGAATCGTTTGGGATTGCCCCCGAAGCAAGGCCTGTACGATCCGCAGTTCGAGAAAGACGCATGCGGTATGGGTTTTGTGGCGAACATAAAGGGGATTAAATCACACACTATCGTCCGCCAGGCGCTGACTGTGCTTGAAAATATGGAGCATCGCGGCGGCCAGGGCAGCGAACCAAATACAGGTGACGGAGCAGGCATTTTGCTGCAAATTCCGCACACCTTCTTTGTCCGTGAAATGAAGAAGCTTGACATCGAACTTCCGCAGGAAGGCGACTATGCGGTCGGCATGGTGTTCCTGCCGGACGACGAGCGAATTCGGGCAGCGCAGGAGCGCGTGCTCGAGCAGATCGTTCGCGAAGAAGGCCAAACGTTCCTCGGATGGCGGACGGTTCCGACGAATGACGAGAAATTGGGCGAATCGGCCAAAGCGGCGAAGCCTTTCGTAAGACAAGTCTTTATCGGCAGAAACGAGTCGCTGCAAGGCGAGCTGCCGTTTGAGCGCAAGCTGTACGTCATCCGCAAACGCGCGGAGCTGGCGATCCGCTATTCCGGCGCGGAAGGCGGAGACATGTTCTACTTCTCGAGCATGTCGAGCAAGAAGATCGTGTACAAGGGCATGCTCACGACGGAGCAGGTGCGTTCCTTCTATACGGAACTGAACGATGAATCGGTCGAAACGGCGATCGCCCTTGTGCACTCGCGTTTCAGCACGAATACATTCCCGAGCTGGGAGCGCGCGCATCCGTACCGTTACCTCATTCATAACGGCGAGATCAACACGCTTCGCGGCAACGTGAACTGGATGCATGCCCGCCAGACACTGTTCGCAAGCGAGTTGTTCGGCGAGGATATGGAGAAGATCAAACCGGTCATCAATCCGGACGGATCGGATACGGCGATGTTCGACAATACGCTTGAATTCCTGTATCTTGCCGGACGTTCGCTGCCTCATGCGGCCATGATGATGGTGCCTGAGCCGTGGTCCAATCATGAGAGCATGAGCGACGACAAGAAAGCGTTCTATGAATACCACAGCACATTGATGGAACCATGGGACGGACCGGCCGCGATGGCTTTTACGGACGGCACGCAGATCGGTGCGCTGCTTGACCGCAATGGATTGCGTCCTGCCCGTTACTATGTAACAAAAGACGATACGATTATCTTGGGCTCCGAGGCGGGAACGGTTGAAATTCCACCGGAGAACATTCTATATAAAGACCGCCTTCGTCCGGGCCGCATTTTGCTCGTGGATACGAAGGAAGGCCGCATCATTTCCGACGAAGAAGTGAAGACGGCGATCGCAGCCGAGCATCCTTACCGGGAATGGCTGGGCGAGCACCTGATTGGCCTGGAGGATCTGCCGGATGCGCCCGAGCTGCCGGAGCCGGATCATGCGACGGTACAACGCCGCCAGCAAGCGTTCGGCTATACTTTCGAGGATTTGCGCAAAGTATTGGAGCCGATGGCGGGAAGCGGGGTCGAGCCGATCGCTTCGATGGGCTACGACGCTCCTCTAGCCGTGCTGTCCGATCGTCCGCAGCGGTTGTACAACTATTTCAAACAGCTGTTTGCGCAAGTGACGAATCCGCCGATCGATGCGATCCGTGAAGAAATTATTACCGCAACGGGCACAACGATCGGGCCGGAGCGCAATTTATTAAAGCCGGAGCCGGAAAGCTGCCGACATATCCGGCTGGAGTCGCCGGTGCTGTCGAACGAGGAATTTGCAAAGCTTCGCCATGTACGGCGTCCGGGCTTCAAATCGATTACGCTGCCGATTTTCTTCCAGGCTTCCGAGGGTGAAGCCGGGCTTCGGGCAGCCCTAACAGGAATGTGCGAAGCGGCGGACCGCGTCATCGGCAAAGGCCATAATATTATTATTTTATCCGACCGCGGCATCGACCGGGAAAATGCGGCCATCCCCGCACTGCTGGCCGTCTCGGCGCTGCATCATCATCTGATCCGCCAAGGGACGCGTACGAAGGTCAGCATTTTGCTGGAGTCGGGCGAACCGCGTGAAGTGCATCATTACGGGCTGCTGCTCGGTTACGGCGTAAGTGCGATCAATCCGTACCTGGCGTTCGAAACGCTTGACGACATGATCCGTCAAGGAATGCTGAAGGGCATCTCGCACGAGAAAGCAGTCAAAAACTATATCAAAGCGGCGACCAAAGGCGTTGTCAAAATTTTGTCCAAAATGGGTATTTCCACGATCCAATCGTACCGCGGCGCACAAATTTTCGAAGCGGTCGGTTTAAAGCAAGAGCTGATTGACGAATACTTCACGTGGACGCAATCACGGATCGGCGGGATCGGTCTGGACGTCATTGCCGATGAGACGCTTAAAGCGCATAACCGCGCGTTCGAAGGAAAAGAAGGCACCGTGATGGAGCTGGAATCGGGCGGCGAATATCAATGGCGTAAAGACGGCGAGGAGCATTTGTTCAGCCCGCAGACGATTCATACGCTGCAAATGTCTTGCCGGGCAAACGACTATAAGCTGTATAAGAAATATTCCGAGCTTGTTCAAGGCGAGGATAAGAAATTTCTGACGCTTCGTTCGCTGCTCAGCTTCAAGAAAGACAGCGGTTCGGTTCCGATCGACGAGGTCGAATCGGTCGAATCGATCGTGAAACGGTTCAAAACCGGCGCGATGTCGTTCGGTTCCATCAGCAAGGAAGCGCATGAAGCGCTGGCCATAGCGATGAACCGGATCGGCGGCAAGTCGAATACGGGCGAAGGCGGAGAGGATCCGGCGCGCTTCACGCCTGATGAGAACGGCGATTCCCGCCGCAGCGCCATTAAACAGGTCGCGTCCGGCCGCTTTGGCGTAACGAGCAACTATCTGGTTAATGCCGACGAGATTCAGATCAAGATGGCGCAAGGCGCAAAGCCGGGCGAAGGCGGACAGCTTCCGGGACGCAAAGTGTATCCTTGGGTAGCTGAAGTCCGCGGCTCAACCCCGGGCGTCGGACTGATCTCGCCGCCGCCGCATCACGATATCTACTCAATCGAGGATTTGGCGGAGCTCATTCACGATCTGAAGAACGCAAATCCGCGCGCACGCATCAACGTTAAGCTGGTATCCGAAGTCGGTGTCGGAACGATCGCCGCAGGCGTTGCCAAAGGGCGCGCCGACGTCATCCTGATCAGCGGTTATGACGGCGGTACAGGAGCTTCTCCGATGGCTTCGATCCGCCATGCCGGGCTGCCATGGGAGCTTGGGCTGGCTGAGACGCACCAGACGCTTATGCTCAACAATCTGCGCGATCGCGTCGTCGTCGAATGCGACGGTAAAATGATGAACGGCCGCGACCTGGCGATTGCAGCGCTGCTCGGCGCGGAGGAGTTCGGTTTCTCAACCGCTCCGCTCGTCGTACTCGGCTGCGTCATGATGCGCGTATGTCAATTGGACACTTGCCCGGTCGGCGTTGCGACGCAAAATCCGGAGCTTCGCAAAAAGTACATGGGCGATCCGGCATATGTCGTGAATTATATGAAGTTTGTCGCGCAAGAGCTTCGTGAAATTATGGCGGAGCTTGGCTTCCGAACGATTCATGAGATGGTCGGCCGCGTGGATAAGCTGGAAACGAAACAACTGATCCACCATTATAAAGCGAAAGGCATCGATCTGACGGGCTTGCTCCATCAAGTGGAAGTGCCTTCCGATGCAGTACGCTATTGTGTGCAGGAGCAAAACCACGGTCTGGAGCTGTCGCTTGACATGAAGGAGCTGCTGCCGAAAGCGCAGCCGGCATTGGAGAGGGGCGAGAAGGTCCGCGGCACATTCCCGATCTTCAATACGAACCGGGTCGTAGGTACGATTCTTGGCAGTGAAGTTACCCGCCGCTTCGGGGCGGCCGGACTTCCGGAGGACACGATCTCCTTCCACTTTACAGGCTCGGCCGGTCAAAGCTTCGGCGCATTCCTGCCGAAAGGGATTACGCTCTCGCTCGAAGGAGACTCCAACGACTATGTGGGCAAAGGGCTATCCGGCGGCAAACTCATTATAGCACCGTCACCGAACGCGACGTTTGCGGCTGAAGAGAATGTCATTATCGGCAATACGGCGTTCTATGGCTCCACCGGAGGGGAAGCGTATATCCGCGGCATTGCCGGCGAACGCTTTGCAGTCCGGAACAGCGGTGTGAAGGTCGTCGTCGAGGGCGTCGGCGATCACGGCTGCGAATATATGACCGGAGGCCGAGTCGTTATCCTTGGCGGTACGGGACGCAATTTTGCGGCCGGTATGTCCGGCGGTATCGCGTACGTGTACGACGAAGCCGGCGATTTCTACAAGCGCTGCAACCTTGAAATGGTAGCGTTGGAGCGCCTGGAGGATGAGGCTGAGATTGCCGAAGTGCGTTCGATGATCGAGCGCCACGTGGAATATACGGGCAGTGCACCAGGCAAGAAAGTGCTTGGCGACTGGGAAGCTGCACTCAGCAAGTTCGTACGTGTTATTCCGAAAGATTTCAAGCGTATGCTTGAGCAGATCAAGAAGATGGAAGACTCCGGTTTGCAAGGAGAAGCGGCGCTGCTTGCCGCATTCGAAGCAAACATGAGAGAGCTTGCCCGCGTAGGCGGCAATTGATGATTAAACCCGTATGCACAAAGTGCGTACGGGTTTTTTTGTGATGGCCAGTGAGAATATTTTTGAATTTGGTAATACTATTATTTATCGTGTTCTATTCGGAAGGAGAGAGAGAATTGGTAAGCGGGGGAGCCTCTTTAGAGGGGACTACTATAGCGCTAGATACAAACTTGTTCATTTATGTATTTGAGCAGTCGCAGGAATACGGTGAGAAAGCGAAGAGAATCCTGGAACTAATCGAAAGTGGGAGTCAAAGCGATAGCTTCAACAGTTTCATTAACAGAAATACTAGCGAAACTGATACATGAAGGAAATGCAGCTCTGGAAAAACAATACAAATTATTTTTTACTGACTTTCCGAATCTAAGCGTAGTCCCCATTGATAACATCATTGCAGAACGTGCAGCTTACCTTCGTGGAACATATAACATAAAAACTCCTGATGCATTAATTCTAGCTAGTGCTGTACATGCAAAAGCAGATTTCTTCATTACGAATGATTTGCGTTTGGAACAAATTAAAGAAATAGAATGTATCCCGATTAGTTACTTGTAAAGTATCTCCATACGTTTAAAAAACCATCACGAATTCAATTTCCGTGATGGTTTTTGTCATTCATCTCCTTGTAGAATTATAACGGGTGTTTCTCGCCGGCTCTATACTTGTCGTTCTTATTAATCTACAAATTCCGTAAGCCAACAGTACGCCGGCCGTATCAATGAGCATATCGTAGATTCTACCGCCCCGAAGAAAATAAAGTTGTATAATTTCGGTAAAAACGGCATATCCAATAGAGAGGTATAAACCGGCTCTGAGCTTTCCGAAATTCGTTAATATAAGAGCTAAAATAAAGAATCCGAGGAGGTGTCCGATTTTTCTCACGAGCCATTCAGAATCTTTAAGATCAAAATCCGAAGTCCTGAACAGATCGGAGAAATCCGGACTTTTAGTCATGACAAAATGAAGCTCGCGGGAAAAGAACAACTCCCACATATGGAAGGAACACGTAAATAAAAATAAGACGAACGCCCATATTACACCGAGTACGATTCGCATAAGTCACAGCCTTTCACTAAAGTTTCGATTATATAGGAACAATCTCATTATAGACAGATAGAACGGAGTAAATAACAGTATACCTTTTTTTAACTCATAAAGAAAACCCAACAGAATAACTCAGAGGATTTTAACTGAACTTTAAGAGATAATACATTTTTCGACAAAAATATAGGTTCCGACACCGCGTATACGACACTTTTTATAGGACTAATTATGTATAATAAGTGATGTTATGTTTACCGAATGGAGATAAATATGCTATTGGGATGGGAGCAGAAGCTTGATGATGAGTGGTAATCCAAGTAAAGAAGTGAAACAACCTGTTGTTGTGCTGGATGTTGTCTTTGTGCTGGAACAACTAGGTATAACACAAGATAAGTTACCACAGGATTTGTCATCAATGATACTACATAAGAAAAACCCCCTATAGGGGGTTTTTCGCTGAAATTGTAAGCTATTTCATATTTCGTTCTGCACGGATGAAAGCAATGAAGCGGCGCGCCTCCTCCGGTGTTAGCTTCTCTCCGTCTACAGTTAATTGAAATCGTTCCAAAATTTCCGTATCGGATAACTCCAGTTTATCTACAAATTCCCTCACGTTATCGTCAAGTGTTATATGCGGCGAATCCGTTCGTCCAACTAAGTAATCTACTGTAACCTGAAACAGATCGGCAAATTTTCTCAACGTATCGGTGTCGGGTTCCCGCCGGTTTTTCTCATAATGAGATAATGCCGCGCGAGAGATGCCGAGTATTGATGCCGTATGTTCCTGTGTCCATCCGCGATCATCCCGCAGCTTAGCGATGCGACTCCCAGTGGTCATAATTTTCCCCCTAACACTATATAAACTCATATTAATACGTCCATGCAGGAAATTCATCAGTTGCAACAAAACGTCGCAATTTACATGAAAAACTATGAAAAAGGTATTGACATGTTACGTTCTGTATCGTAAAGTAAGGATTGTATCAGATACATAATGTATCAAAAAGCGTGTTAACATTATTCCCAGCCTATGAGAAAAATATTCCGTTACGTCGGAATATATTGAACGGAAGTGAAATATGAATATTCTTTTGGGCTCAAAAGGACAAAAAAGACAGCATGTTCGACTTCAACTGACAAGCGGGTTGATGGCAGAACTTCGACTAATCGAAGTGGATGGTGAACCAATCAAATCCCGGCCGGCTAGAGTCCTGCTTAAAGATATGAGTCCCGGCGGGTTGAAATTCCTTACGTATTTGAAGTTTCCGGTGGCGTCTAATTACAGGGTTAAATTCGACATGGTAATGAACCGAAACCCGCTCGTGCTGACAGGAAGGATCGTATGGCGGCGTAAACAAAGCAATGTTTACGAATACGGTATTTCCTTTACGATGTCAATCAAAGAGCGGCCGCGATTGTTGTTTGCCCTTAACCAAATATTGCTGCAGCAAAGTCCTTGTCAACAAAAAATTCACAGAATGTATCGTCTGCTCAACGATCCAACTGGCAGCTTTTCAAACTTATAAGATCTATATACTACATAAATTGGAGGTTACATTGTGGAACTAAAACAGTATTTCAACATTGTACTTAGGAAATGGTGGTTGATCGCGTCTATTGTTATTATCGCATGTTTAGGGGCAGGGATAAAGAGCATCTATTTCACAACGCCGATTTATCAAGCAAATGCAAAAATTATTGTGAATCAACCGTTGCAAGTGGATGGTACGGCAACAGTCAATCAAAGTGCGATCCAAACGAACTTACTGTTGATAAACTCTTATAAAGAAATTATTCGGTCAGCGGCCATCATGAATAAAGTGGCAGAGCAATATCCGGAATTGGATACGACGCCCGCACAATTAGCGGCGAATATCTCGGTCAGTTCGGCGAATCAATCGCAGGTAATGAATTTAACCTTCCTTGATAACTCGTACGAAGGGGCGGCAAAAGCAGTAAATGCAATCGCAAGTGTATTTAAAGAACAAATTCCATCTATTATGAAGATAGACAATGTAACGATATTGAACGAAGCAATAGTTGATGCCCGAGCAAATCCGGTTAATATTAATCCGGCAATGAATATTGTTATTAGCTTTGTTGTCTCATTGATGTTGGCATTAGGACTTGTATTTCTGTTGGATTACTTGGATAACACATTTAGGAAGGCGGACGATGTGGAGTCCGAGCTCGGTCTCCCGGTTTTAGCAGTAGTGTTGAAGATCAGCAAGACAGACCGTAAGCCAGGTAAGTCGTCGACCCATTCAAAAAATAAAGGAATAGGAGAAGGAAAATATGCGACGCTCAGCCAGTGAAAATAATTTGATTACATTAACCAATCCCTATTCACCGATCTCGGAAACCTACCGTACATTACGAATCAATCTTCAATATACTCCGGGAAAACAAACGGTGAAGGCAGTTATGGTTACTTCTTCGATTTCGGATGAAGGGAAAACGACGACGCTTAGCAATTTGGCTGTTGCATATGCTCAGGAAGGGAAGGGTGTCCTGGTTATAGACGCCGATTTGCGTAACCCTTCGCTGCATGATGTGTTCTCTCAATTGAACCAGGCGGGGTTATCGGATGTGCTGGTAAATAAGACTAACTGGCAGGAAGCAATAAATGATACGGCCATACCTAATTTATCAATTCTTACCGCAGGGGTAATCCCTTCCAATCCATCTGAAATGCTTGCATCGAAACAAATGGCCGCTCTCATCGAAGAATTGAAAGAGAGATACGATATTCTTTTGATTGATACACCACCCGTATTGGCGGTACCCGATCCTTTAATCGTAAACGCATATTGTGACGGTGTTTTGTTGGTTGTCGCTGCAGGAAAGGCGGACAAAGAAACGGTCAAAAAAGCGAAAGCCAGCCTGGAGAGGGTTAATGCCCGAATTCTTGGCGCAGTATTCAATAAAATGAATCGGAAAGATGCCAAACACATTTCTGATTATGCATATGGTAGATAAATAAGATCACCACGTTGAACATATTGAGGTAATGTCTACTGTACCTTTATCACTGTAGGCACTCGGTCACGCTGTGGGTTATTGACCTTAGACATTATTGTCGAGGGTGTGACGTGAGGGAGGGTTTAATGCCCATTTTCTAATATAAAATCACGAGTTATATCGTTTTGTTGCAAACGATATAACTCGTGATTTTATAAATAGAATAGGATAGGGTGATGAAAATGAAGAAAGTAAAAAAAGCGATTATCCCCGCAGCAGGACTCGGCACAAGATTTTTGCCCGCCACGAAAGCGATGCCTAAAGAAATGCTCCCCATCGTAGATAAGCCCACTATTCAGTACATTGTAGAGGAAGCCATTGAATCCGGAATTGAGGATATCATTATCGTCACCGGGAAAGGAAAACGCGCGATAGAAGACCACTTCGATCATGCCTGGGAGCTCGAAAACACCTTGTTCAGCAAAGGGAAATTCGACATTCTCGATGAAGTGCGCCGTTCCTCAAACGTAGATATTCATTACATAAGGCAGAAAGAGGCCAAAGGGCTTGGCCATGCGGTATGGTGTGCCCGTAATTTCATTGGTAACGAACCTTTTGCGGTATTGCTTGGAGATGACATTGTACAAGCCGAGACGCCGTGCACCAGGCAGCTTATTCAACAATATGAAAGGACGCAAAGGTCTGTTATTGGCGTTCAAACGGTCTCAGATAATCAGACTCACCGTTATGGAATTGTAGACCCAATGGAGAAGTATGATCGGTTGTATCAAGTAGAAAGGTTCGTGGAAAAGCCGAAGGGCAAGGCACCTTCTAATTTAGCAATTATGGGGCGGTATGTATTATCTCCGGAAATATTTGATTATCTTGAAGAGCAAGAAATTGGAGCGGGCGGGGAAATTCAATTAACGGATGCCATTCAAAAGTTAAACGTCAGTCAAGGTGTTTATGCTTATGACTTCGAGGGTATTCGATATGATGTCGGGGAGAAGCTAGGGTTTATTATGACAACACTTGATTTTGCTCTTCAAAATGACGAATTAAGGGTCCCTTTGTTAACAGCGATTGAAGAAATACTATTACGTGAACAAATCGTAAAAAGATGATTCGATTATGAGGTGATGTACGATGAGTCCAACACCACGAAGAACAGAAGCTGAAGCATTAATTGAGGGCACCCCCGTCTATACCGGTTATAAAATAGCAAGAAAAAGGATGTTTCGTTTCTATTTGTTTGTCAAAAGAGCTATTGATGTCGTCGGTTCCCTTGCAGGAATGATTATGCTGCTTCCATTATTTATTATCGTCAGTCTACTTATTAAATTAGAAGATCCCCGAGGTCCTATAATTTTCAGTCAAGTAAGAATTGGAAAAAACGAAAAGCCATTTAGAATGTATAAGTTTCGGTCCATGGTATCTAATGCAGAGGAATTATTGGAGAACCTGCTTGAAAAAAATGAGATTGAGGGCGCAATGTTTAAAATGAAGGACGACCCTCGAATTACTCTTGTAGGCAAATTTATCAGAAAGACAAGCATTGATGAATTACCACAATTGTGGAATGTGTTTATTGGGGACATGTCGATCGTCGGTCCGAGACCGCCTTTGCCTAGAGAGGTAGCTGAGTATACCAATTACGAAAAACAACGCTTGAAGGTAACTCCCGGTTGTACCGGCTTATGGCAGGTTAGCGGACGGAATGAGCTGAGCTTTAGAGAAATGGTTGAGCTTGATTTGAAATATATAAAAGAAAGAGGTCTATTATCTGATATCAAGATCATTCTAAAAACATTCAAAGTACTTTTTGGATCTAAAGATGCATTCTAGTTAATAACCAATACCGAGGTGTTGAAATGAAAATAAATTCGAAGATTTATGTTGCTGGTCATAGAGGACTCGTAGGATCAGCAATTCTAAGAGCTTTACAAAATCAAGGATTTAAAAATATTGTATTTCGAACCAGCGCTGAATTAGATCTTAGAAACAAGGATGAAGTGTTTCAGTTCTTTGAAGAAGAGTCGATTGAATATGTATTTTTAGCTGCAGCAAAAGTTGGCGGTATTGCAGCAAATAATAACTATCCAGCCGATTTTATCCGAGATAACCTCCTTATTCAAACGAATGTCATTGATGCGGCTTATCGAACAAATGTGGAAAAGCTGCTATTTTTAGGTTCTACATGCATCTATCCAAAGTATGCCCCACAGCCGTTGAAAGAAGAGTATCTGCTTTCGGGAGTACTGGAGCCCACGAACGAGCCTTATGCGATTGCAAAAATCGCAGGCATTAAAATGTGTGAGTCCTATAACAGGCAGCACGGAACAAGGTTCATTTCGGTGATGCCAACCAACTTGTACGGACCGAATGACAACTTTGATTTACAAACTTCGCATGTACTGCCGGCATTAATCCGTAAATTCCATGAAGCGAAAGAAAGGCAAGCTCAAGTTGTAGAGGTTTGGGGGACCGGGAAGCCAAGACGTGAATTTCTTCATTCTGATGATCTTGCCGAAGCATGTTTGTATCTAATGGATAATTATGAAGATAGTGATATTGTAAATATCGGTGTTGGGAATGATATATCCATTAAAGAATTAGCAGAATTAATTAAATCAATTGTTGGTTATAAAGGATCCATTACATATAATTCTGCGATTCCTGACGGGACACCAAGGAAATTAGTAGATGTGACCAAGATAAATAATTTAGGTTGGAAAGCAAAAATTTCACTGGAAGAGGGCCTTCGTTCGGTTTACTATTCCTATCAAAAAGAACTTATTACTCAATAATTTGGAGGAGAACTATGAAAAGAGCATTAATTACAGGAGTAACCGGGCAGGATGGCTCTTACTTGGCGGAACTATTGTTGAGCAAGGGGTATAAAGTGTTTGGCATGAGACGCAGAACCAGCACGCCAAAT
This sequence comes from Paenibacillus tarimensis, assembly GCA_041281825.1. Classification (GTDB taxonomy): domain Bacteria; phylum Bacillota; class Bacilli; order Paenibacillales; family Paenibacillaceae; genus Paenibacillus_D; species Paenibacillus_D tarimensis_A. The sequence continues at coordinate 617,892 of CP166298.1, forward strand.
TACGAAAATGTTGAGCATATGAAGGATCAAATTGAATGGATTTCCGGCGATCTTATTGATCTGGCCTCATTAATAGAAGCAGTAAGAGTAGCAGATCCGGATGAAGTTTATAACTTGGCAGCCCAATCTTTTGTCGCTTCATCATGGCCTCAACCTTTAGCAACGGGACAAATGACGGCCTTATCTGTAACAAACATGTTGGAAGCTGTAAGAATTGTAAAGCCTGAGGCTAGATTTTATCAAGCTTCAAGCAGTGAAATGTTTGGCAAGGTTGTGGAAACACCACAGAAAGAAACCACACCTTTTTATCCAAGAAGTCCATACGGTGTTGCAAAGGTCTATGGTCATTGGATTACTGTTAATTATCGGGAAAGTTACGGCATGTTTGCTTGCTCAGGGATCTTGTTTAACCATGAATCCCCTCGAAGAGGAATAGAATTTGTAACGAGGAAAGTGTCCGATGGGGTGGCTAGAATCAAATTAGGTTTGGCTAATGAACTCCGGTTAGGCAATATGAATGCCATGCGTGACTGGGGTTTTGCTGGGGATTATGTAAAAGCAATGTGGTTAATGCTTCAACAAGAAGAACCGAACGATTACGTTATTTCGACCGGTGAAACACATACTGTCAAAGAGTTGGTTGAAATCGCGTTTTCTCATGTCGGTTTAAATTGGAAAGATTATGTGGTTTATGACCAACATTTTGATCGACCTGCCGAGGTTGACCTTTTGCTTGGAGATTGTACAAAGGCAAAAGAAAAGTTAGGCTGGAAGTTGGAAGTTTCCTTTAGCGATCTTGTGAAGATGATGGTTGATTCAGATTTGAAGAAACTCAGTCATAGTAACCTTGTACCAAGTCATTAATAATCTATGAAGATTTCCCGAGTTATGGGGAAGTCTTTTTGTTGAAGGATAGATAATATGCTCAAATCGATATTGCACTTACTGGGAAGCAATTTAACGATCAAAATAACCGCTATAATATTCTCGCTGTATATTGCTAAAAATTATGGTGCAGGTATACTTGGGAGCTACGTTCTCTTTATTTCAGTTTATGGTGTTGGACTCATTGCGGCGAAATTAGGCTTATTTTATGCCTTGGAAAAACGAATAAGCGAAATAAGGAAAGATGAGAATCAATTAATATCGACAAGTTTGTTAATAAACACACTACTGCTTTGTATAACTATACTTGTCATTTTCTTTTTGAACGGATTTCTGGAACGATATATCGGAGTTGAGCATGTATTATACTATTTGATATCCTGTATCGTTTTGGGGAACTTGAGTAATTTTACAACAACATTAATAAAAGCAAAGAAAAAGATTATCGTTTACTCCCGAGTAATATTCATCAAAGAAGTCGGACCAAAAGTCTTTTCCATTATTTTCTTATTTATGTATAATGAAATTTCGATGGTTTTTCTCGCCATCATCATTAGTGAAATTTTTGCTTTTACTTATTCTCTATTTCATGTAAATAGGTTCAAACTTGTTCGACCAAGTAAAGAAAGCTTCCGATCATTATATGATTTAACGAAGTATAACGCTGTTCTTGAAATTCGTGCTCTTACTTTTAATTGGATTGATGTATGGATGATAGGCTTCTTCTTATCTCGGGAACTTGTAGGTGTATATCAGGTTGCATGGCAGATTGCAAGTGGAATATTAATTGTCAATAAAACATTAACAACAGCTTACTTCCCATACTTTAGTGAATGGGGAGCAAACAAGAAATTACACTTAATAAAACATTACTTAAAAGAAAATATGTACTTATTCCTATTATTTCCGATCCCGATTTTTGTTGGGAGTATTATTTATGCTGAGCGAATTCTTTTGTTGTTCAATGAAGAATTTGTTGTAGGTTCGTATGTTCTAATGATACTAATGATCTGTACAATATACAGGTCAGTACAAGAACTATATAGTAAAGTTCTTGTAGCAATGGATTATTCGAAGTTAACTTTCATAGCTTCAACATATTCCGGAATAGCAAATATTTTACTAAACTATTCACTAGTACAACTAATGGGAATTGAAGGAGCTGCTTTATCAACTACTCTTAGCAGTATAATTAATTTTTATATTTGTTCTTATTTTTTGAATAAGACTTTAAATCATAAGTTGAATTATCAAAAGTTGCTACCAAATCTATACGCATCTTTGTTAATGTTATTCGTCGTTTTTCTGTTAAATAATATTCTCAGAATAAATATATTCATAGGTATAGGTATAGGTATTTTCGTATGGTTCGTTGTTTTAATACTGAATAACACATATCGGATCGAGCTATTGAATGCCATAAGTAAAAGTGAAAAGCGAAGAGGAGAAGTAACTAATGCCTAACAGAATATTTGCATTACATGGTGGTTGCTTTACAGAGAATTTCGGTGATGAATTATTACTAGCAATACACTCTAAATGGGTTAAGGAGATTATTAATGGTGATGTTGTATTACCGTATGCCATAAATATCTATGATCAAGAGGTTAATGCAATAAAATTAAAGGGGATTGGCGCTTTAAAAGCTGCTGAGAAACTAATTTATAGCGGTGGCGGTTATTTGGGTGAACCAAATCATGATCAAATTAACTGGGGTTACAGTTTTTTCAAGCGAAAACACTTTGTGCCGGCTGAATATTTTAAGCTTACAAAAAAACCGTATGCGATAATTGGTGCAGGGGCAGGACCACTTACAAATAAATTCACTCGTAAAGAAGTAATTAGAATGTGTAAGAATGCAGAAATAACAGCTGTAAGAGATGAAGAATCAAAGAAATTTCTATGTGAGTATGGAGTTCCATCAGAAAAAATTCATGTAACTGCTGATCTAGTCTTAAGCTTGGGATTGGAAGATTTAGATGCGTTAAAAAAATCTAAAGCAAAGGCATTTTTGAATAATGTAGAAGGTAAGAAATTAATCGGAATTCATTTAGCTGTAAGCAGTGAAAATCCTAACTATGGAGAGAATGCACAAATAATTCAATCAAGTATTGTTAGATTCTTTAATAACAATCCCGACTTTATTCCCGTCCTGATTGCAGATAAACGTAATTCAAGTGAACAAAATCAAGTAATTGAGGAGTTAAGTAAAGAATTTGTTCATAAATATATAGTATATAAGCATTCTGATATATGGCTAACATGTGCAATCCTTAGTCAATTAGATGCCGTATTGACAACAAAATTGCATGTAGGGATTACAGCATATAGTTTAGGTACAAAAGCATTCAGTGTTGCTGCACATCAAAAGACATTACGTTTTTATAAACAGATTGAACAAAATGAGAATTGTTTACCATTAGAAGAAATACGAAGTGAGAATGTGTTCTTGGATCATTTCCAACGTTTTTTAACATCCAATATTCAAACTGAAGATCATCATATTAATATTCGAAACAAGAATAAGGAAAAAGCATTGATTAATAAAAAGTTAACACATGATTTCATTGTCAACTATTAATATGATACCGGCGGTGTGTGAATGGAGAAAATAATAATAGTTATTGTTACGGATGACCGTTATGTTCAACATCTTGGAGTTATGCTTACTTCATTGTTTGAGAATAAGAAAACATCAAATCCAATTGAGTTCAATATTATTAGTAATGGACTTATTTCGGAAAACGAAGAAAAACTAACTCGACTTCTTTGCAAATACAATGCTTTTTATAAGTTTATAAATGTTGACGATGCCCAATATAAACATCTATCTGTAAAAAACCATATGAGTCACGCAGCGTATTACAAAATATCCATTCCAGAATTATGCTATCAATATGATAAAGTTCTATTCTTGGATTGTGATCTTGTTGTAAAGGCGGATATTACAGAACTTTGGAATGTTGACTTAGGACAAAAACATCTGGCAGCTGTCGAAAATCCTGAATTTGATAGGTATGAACAGCTGAAAATTCCAATTGGGTCAAAAACGTTCAACTCAGGGGTAATGCTTATTAATTTAGCTGCATGGAGAGTAAATGATATCCCTAAAAAAGTACTTGAGTTTCTTCACAATAATTCACATAAAACTGCTCTGCATGATCAAGATGGATTCAATGCTGTGATGTATGATAAGTGGCTACCTCTTAGAGCAAAGTGGAATCAGCAAACCAAGTTTTTTGAAATTCATTATTCAAGCACTGATTTTAATGAATCAGAATTTAAAGAAGCACTACATAACCCAGCTATAATCCATTATACTACTGCATCAAAACCGTGGCATTATGTAAATTCGCATCCCTTTAAAAAGGATTATTATGATTACTTATTTCTAACTGATTGGAAAACATTTAGACCAAAAGATAAAAGTATTAAGAATATAATAAAAAAGTTTGTAATGAGACTTTTACCGAACAAGATTTTAAAATTTGTAAGAAGAACTAGAATGATCCGTAGAAATAATCTGATATATAAATAACTTTTGTAACAAAATAAATCTACCCTGCTTGAAATTATCCCGGAAGGAATAAAGAAATAATAAGGGGGTAGGCCTTGGCCGGAATTAGTCTAACTTTATGACTGGGTAAAGGTCAGATGCTGTTCCTGCGTAATGAGCTGACTGTGAACGCAATATAGATACGTTCCGAAATCGTATCATTCGGTGGTGCTAAAATGGTTAATTATTTGCAATCTCATCGTAATTTAGTTCTAACAATGTTTTTATGTATAGCAATTGTATTTTGTGGGATCTATCCAGTACTGGGTATAGCAATAATTGCAACGTGTACTCTGCCAGTTCTTATTAAACCAAAGTCATATCTGTTCATCTCTCTGTTTTTATCGCCAATTTATATAGGATATGGAATTTCGAAATACATGAGGCAGATTGACTTCGGTACTCTTGATAATATCATAAAGTGCGGGTTCTTATTTGTTCTCGGATTTTTTATGGTTTTGAGTGGCGAGAAATTGAGAAAAGATATTGTTTTTCCGTTTTATGCGAATATAGCTGTGCTTTGTAGCATAATTTACGCCATTCCCATTTTTTCGGCAGTTTCAGTAAGTGATTCGTTTTATTTTTTGAAATTAATTATTCCAGTTTTACTATTTATGATCACAGTTAAATTCTATGATGAATTAGACTGGGAAAAGGTTCAAAAGTGGTTTGTAGTCCTTTTGATTGCGCACTTTATTGTATCTATTCCGCAGTTCCTTTCAGAAAATGCTGCATATGACATCGCGAGAGCAAGCGGTTTAACGCCAAGCAGAAACACGTTTTCGATGTTCATGGTTATGATGTTTAACTTCTTATTTGTGATAGTAGCACTTAGGAACAAACGTAAGCTAACGATCAAGGACTTTCTTTTGCTAGCCATGATCTCGATGTTGGAATTTGTAAGTTTTTCCCGAGGTGCATGGGCAGTTTTTGTGGCAACTGCGGTTATCTTCTTTATATGGCAAAGGAGATATTTACTGCTGGTAACAGTATCCGCCCTAGGCTCAGGACTTGCTTATCTATACTGGGAAAAAATCCAATTACGTATTAATGTATTTGGCTACGGGACAGAGGAACACCGAAATAAAATAACCACAATGCTTATCGAAAAAGGAAACGAATCTCCTCTTTTCGGGCATGGATTTGGATGGGCACAAGAATTTATGATAATGAATGATATTGGTCTAATACAGCCTCACAATGACTATGTAAGATTTTTTGTAGATATGGGTTACGTTGGTCTTTCATTTGTCTTATTACCATTCGCATTGATCTTTTTTAGAATGGTATATCTAATAGTTAAATCTAAAGAACAGAGCGTCAGAACAGTTTCTTTCATAACATTGCTATCAATTTTACAGGTCGGAGCATTCATGTACGTTTATAATGTTTACGATATGTTTTATGCAACAATATCCTTTGTTTGGTTTTTTGCTGCTGTGTCAGAGATGGAATATAGAAAGAAAAAGTTATTTAAAACAAAGAAAGTCGTTCAAGGAACTAAAGAAATTAGGGTTGGTTAATGTCTGACATCCTATTTCGTAAATCCTGGGCTAGGATTGATTTGAAAAGGGGAAAATGAACGGTAAAAAATTAATATAATAAATAAATGGAGTAAATTATGAGTGGACACATACTGTACATTAGAAATTTCGCAAATAAAGTAAATCCATCAGCATATAATTTACAGGAAATTGGATTTGGTAAAGCTCTAGTACGTATTGGTTATAATTGTGATATAGTTTACTTCAATGATGAAAACAATACCACTACTGAAGTCGTGTACCAGGTTGGAGATACAGAGCTTAGAATTATCTGGATGAAGGGTATCAAGTTCTTGAGTAATAGTATATATATACAGTTATTAAATTCAAATTATTTGAATAAGTACGACTTTATCATAACTACCGAATATAATCAGATAATGACTTATTTGTTAACTCTAAAGTACCCAAATAATTTAGTTTTGTATCATGGCCCCTACAAAGATAATAATAATTTACTGATTAGAAAAATATATGATACGTTTTTCCTTCCGAGATTGATAAAAAAAATAAAATATATTTTCGTTAAGTCTGACATGGCTAAGGAGTATCTTTTGAGAAAAGGGTTTTATAATGCTGAACCAATAGGTGTAGGCTTGGATTGTGAGACCTTGGGGAATGGGCAGAATAAAGACATTGAAATTGACTATAAACTAAGGATAATAAGAAATAAAAAAGTCCTACTCTATATTGGAGTACTTGAAGATCGAAGGAATATAATCTTCCTTTTAAAAATATTCAAGCGACTTTTAGAAACCGATCCAGATCTTTATCTTATTATTGTAGGCGATGGTAAGACTGAAGATACAAGTCGATATTGGGAATACGTTTATGATCATAATATTAAGAATAATATCGTTCATTTTTCGAAGATAGAACAGAAGAATCTATGGCAGATCTATGAAGTCAGCGATCTTATGATCTTTCCTACACAGTACGATATTTTTGGTATGGTGTTGTTGGAGAGTATTTTTTTTCAAGTTCCTGTTGTAACTTCTGTTAATGGTGGATCATCAACATTATTTGAAAATAAAGAAAATGGGATCGTTATTGATCATTTCAATGAGGACACGTGGGTAGATGAAGTCAATAATTTATTACAGGATACTTCTAAATTAGAAAGAATAAAACATCAACTATACTCCAATATAAACAATATAACTTGGGATCACATTGCTGATAAAGCTTTAAGAAAATTAATGAAGGATGATGTTTTTGAAAAGAGCGCTGCTAGTTCATAATTATTATCAGCAAAGTGGTGGAGAAGATAAGGTTGTATCACAAGAACTGAAACTGCTCCGGACAAAAGGATTAGACGCACAATTATATTCGGTACATAATGATAGAATAAAGACAACTGGTTTTTACGGCAAAGCCAAAATTGCAATTGATTCCACTTGGTCAATTGGAGAATATAATAAATTAAAGAAAAAATTAATGGACATGAAGCCAGATGTGGTTCATGTCCATAATTTTTTTCCACTGCTTTCGCCATCAATTTATTATGCATGCAAAAATCAAAATATACCGGTTGTTCAAACGCTGCACAACTATCGACTAATTTGTCCAGCAGCGACATTTATGAGAAACAATGAAATATGTGAAAAATGTCTAGATGGTTCATTAATCCATTCTATCAAGCATGGTTGTTATAGGGATTCGAAATTTCACACGTTGCCAGTAGCTGCTATGATCAAATTAAATAGAGTTTTGGGGACGTGGGTCAATAAAGTCGATCAGTACATCGCTCTCACAGAATTTGCAAAAAGAAAATTTGTGGAAAGCGGAATTCCAGAAGATCGCATTTCAGTAAAGCCAAATTTTATATCTCAAGGTTACAGTACCGAGAGTTATCCATCATCAAATAGTGAGCACGTGTTGTTCGTAGGGCGTATTTCAGTAGAGAAAGGCGTCGAGAACCTACTACAAGCATGGAAACAAGTAGATAATAAAAATGGTATGAAATTATTAATTATCGGTGATGGGACAGAAAAGGAAGCTTTGTCAGAGAAATACATCTCAAAAGATGTAGAATTTTTGGGCAACCAAAGTTCTGACGTTGTGCTTAGTTACATGAAAAGCGCTAAGTATCTGATCGTACCATCGATTTGGTATGAAGGGTTCCCTATGACAATAGTTGAATCATACTCGATGGGAACACCGGTAATATGCAGTAAGTTAGGGTCATTACAAGAGGTGGTCCGTGATGGAGAAACAGGTTTTCATTTTAAGCATGATGACATAAAAGATATCAGTAAGGTTATCTCTAATGCAATAATTAGAAGCGATTATGAGAAACTAAGAAAAAATGTGTTGAGTGTATTTCATAAACACTACTCAGAGGACGTTAACTACAGTATACTATATAACATTTATCAAAAGGTTATTAAGTACGAGGAGGATCATTATGTATCATCTGCCAAAACATCCGTCCGGTAAAATAGTTAGTTCAAATATAACAGCGTTAAATTTAAATGAGACGGTCTTTGAAATTGAACGTTGGATTTCATTTAAAAAAAACAATTATGTATGTGTGTGTAATACTCACTCAATTGTCACTGCTAGTAATGATCCATATTTTAATGAAGTGCTGAATAACGCTGGGATTTGTACACCGGATGGTATGCCTTTGGTCTGGGCATTAAGAATGTATGGCTTTAAAGGTCAAGATCGTGTTGATGGGCCGAATTTAATGCTTAAATTATGCGAATTATCCTCAAAGAACGGCTATAGAATTTATTTGTATGGTGGGACCCAGCAAACATTGGATCAATTATATAACCAAATAAAGAGTCAAAATTCAAGTATCAAGATTGTAGGAAGATATTCTCCACCATTTCGAAAGCTTACTGATAATGAAGAGAATGAAATTATACAGAAGATCAATGCTTCTAATGCTGATTTAATATTTGTAAGTTTGGGCTGCCCAAAACAGGAAGTATGGATGTATAACAATAGAAACAAAGTAAATGGAATTATGTTAGGAGTAGGTGCTGCATTTGATTTTATTACGGGTAATATTAAACGGCCTCCAATCATTATTCAAAAATTTGGCCTTGAGTGGTTTTATCGATTAATAAGTGAGCCAAAAAGATTATGGAAACGGTATGCATACAACAATCCTATGTATGTTTACCGTTTTTTTAAAACATATAGGATAAATAAAGAGATAACACGAAATACAAATGACTCTTTAAAAAGACGCCTGTCTAGTTAGTAATGGGAGGGTTGGAGATGAAAATAATTCTGTTATCCGGTGGTTCCGGTAAAAGGTTATGGCCTCTATCAAATGATGCTAGGTCAAAGCAGTTTCTTAAAGTGCTGGTGAACGAAAAAAAAGACCTGGTATCAATGGTTCAAAGAGTTTGGGATCAAATATCAAAATGTGGTATGCAACAGTCAAGTTATATTGCAACCAGTAAAACTCAAGTGGAAATGATGCAAAGTCAAATTGGTACTGATGTTCCTCTTATTATAGAGCCGGACAGACGAGATACGTTTCCTGCAATTGCGTTAGCAGCTACCTATCTATACTCTGTAAAAAGTGTAAGTTTGAATGAGGTAGTGGCAATATTGCCAGTTGATCCATATGTGGAAAATCATTTTTTTGAAACGGTTAAACAACTGGAAAATATAATAAATACGTCAAATGCTGATTTAGCGTTGATTGGAGTTCAACCAACATATCCTTCGTCGAAATATGGCTATATAATACCAAGAGATACTAACGGTAAAACAATTACATATTCTAATGTAAGTCATTTTCATGAGAAGCCAAGTGAATTGCTAGCGACGGAATTAATTCAAAAAGGAGCATTATGGAACTGTGGGGTATTTTCTTTTAAGCTAAGTTACTTTATAAAAATATTAGAAGACAAAGGTTATCCAATACAATATGAGGAACTTGTTAGGCAGTATCATCTATTACCAAAAATAAGCTTTGATTATGAAGTTCTTGAGAAATCATCCAATATAGTAGTATTTCCATACGATGGATACTGGAAAGATTTGGGCACATGGAACACATTAACAGAAGAAATGAAGAATCAGCAAATAGGTAAAGGCAAGATTAGCGACGATTGTATAAACACTCACTTAATTAATGAGACAAATATACCGGTTTCAATATTGGGATTATCAAACGTTGTAGTTGCAGTTAGTCCGGACGGAGTACTCGTTTCAGATAAAAGTGCGAGTCCGAGAATAAAGGAATTCATTGACTATGGTCAAGGACCAATGTACGAAGAGAGGCATTGGGGATGGATCAAAATTCTTGATGACCAAAAATATGAAGATGGTCGATGTGTCTTGACAAAACGAATTTGTATCAAAGAAGGTAAAAGCATCAGTTATCGAATGCATCTTAACCGTGAGGAGGTTTGGACTCTTGTAAAAGGAAAGGGCGAGTTTGTACAGAATGGCAATTTAATGAGGGTTGAAGCGGGAAATGTTCTTCATATTCCCAATAAATCACTACATAGCATCAAAGCATTAACCGAGCTAGAAATAATAGTTGTCCACACGGGAGATCATCAGAGGTCTGATCAAATGGTTGAATTGTACAGAACATGGTCTGAGATTGAAGAGCATTGTATGAAAATTCATGGAAAGGTCATGAGTTAAACATAATATCATTTAGATGATATATAAGGAGTGAATATCACATGAAACTTGCTGTAATTGGAACGGGGTATGTTGGATTAGTATCTGGGGTTTGTTTTGCTGAACTTGGAAACAATGTGATATGTGTAGATAAAGAGCAACGAAAAGTAGATATGCTAAAGAACGGGGAAGTTCCAATATATGAGCCTGGTCTGCGTGAAATACTTCAAAAAAATGTTGATGAAGGAAGACTTTCTTTTACTATGGATCTTGAGCAGGCGGTGCGAAGTTCTGAAGTTATTGTTCTTGCTGTTGGAACCCCATCATTACCCAATGGAGAGGCAAACCTGAGTTACATCGAGCAAGCAGCAAGAGAGATTGCAGGTACTATAAATGGATATAAGATTATAATGACGAAAAGTACAGTTCCAGTAGGGACGAATGAGAAGATCAAAAACATCATATCTGGAATTACAAATCATGAATTTGAAGTTGTCTCAGTACCTGAATTCCTTAGAGAAGGTTCGGCAGTAAACGATACATTTAATCCAGATCGAATTGTAATTGGGGCGGACAGTAATGCAGCAGCTGAAGTAATTGTACAATTACATAAGCCTCTTACAGATACTATCGTCGTTACAGATATCCGCAGTGCGGAAATGATTAAATATGCATCAAATGCATTCCTAGCAACCAAAATATCGTTTATCAATGAAATTGCAAATATATGTGAAAAAGTAGGAGCGGATGTGACAAGAGTAGCCGAGGGTATGGGTTATGATAAACGCATCGGCTCTTCTTTTTTAAAAGCGGGAATAGGATACGGCGGTTCTTGTTTTCCTAAGGATACAGAAGCTTTAATACAAATTGCCGGTCATGTTGATTATGAGTTCAAATTGTTAAAATCAGTTATAGATGTAAATAAGGATCAACGTTATAACGTTGTGAAGAAATTGTCTACTTTGCTGGACGACTTAAATGGAAGAACGATTGCTGTCTGGGGGTTGGCATTCAAGCCAGAAACGGACGATGTAAGGGATGCACCTGCATTCGAAATAATACAATCGCTAGTACAACAAGGAGCTTCGGTGAAAGCGTATGATCCTGTGGCAAGTGATAACTTTAGGCAGTTGCTTGAGCATGAGAAAATAGATTACTGTGCAACGGCAATGCAAGCCGCGATTGGTTCGGATGCCCTTTGTATTCTTACAGAGTGGAACGAGTTCAAAAATATCTCCTTACAAGACATTCGTTCCTGGCTAAAAAAGCCGAACCTGATTGACGGAAGAAATTTATTCAGTGAAGAGGAACTTGAAAATACTGAGTTTTCATATTATTCCGTTGGACGGCCGAAATTAAATAAAGGTGTGAAGGAGCAAAGTCCAGTCCTTACTTTTTAGGTGAGTAAAAGGAGTCGTCAAATGGAAAAAAATTATCTGCTCGATACAGGCTCGTTTCCTAAAGAACTTCATTTGTTGCTAGCTTTCATTCGAATGGAAAATGATAATAATCCATTGGTTGATCTAAAGCTTCAGACGGTGGACGTAAATTGGGGCTATTTCATTAAGTTAGCCAGACATCATCGAGTATATCCATTGGTATATATAAATCTGAAGAGATGGAACATTGATATCGTTCCGGCTGAAGTAGAAAAAGCACTCTACGTAGAGTACTGCAAAAATACATTTCAGATGCTTAAATTAACCAGTGAAACAGTAAATATTTGCAAGTTGTTTGAGGGGCATAAGATTAATTCTATCCTTTTGAAAGGACCGGTTCTTGCGGCAGATCTTTATGGCGACCAATCTCTTCGAACTTCTAAAGATATAGATATTCTTATTTCTATCGACAATGTTGATAAGGTAGAGCAAGTACTTTTAACGGCTGGATATATATTGAATCAGAAAAATCCGCGTATCATGAATGATTGGAAGTGGAATATTCATCATTTAACGTACTTTCACCCACAGAAAAATATAGAAATCGAGATACACTGGCGATTAGATCCGGATCCTGGAAGGGAACCATTATTTGCGGAACTGTGGCAACGGAGAAATATGTGCTACATTTCGGGTTATCCTGTTCCTATGCTGGGCAGAGAAGATTTATTTTTTTATTTGATATGTCATGGTGCCCGTCACGGATGGTTTAGACTTCGTTGGATCGCGGATATTGACAGATTGACCAAACAAACGATGGACTGGGAAAAGGTGAACTATCTATTAGAAAAATATCATAGTAAACAGATTGGAGGGCAGGCATTAATTCTGTCGTTAGGTTTGCTTCATTCTCCATTGAAACCGGAAATGAGAAGTTTAGTGACGGGCAATCTCCCGCTAAAGCTAGCACAAAGTGCAGTCGTTTTCATAAAAGATACAATAAACTTTTCAAAACTTCCTAATGACTTGGTTATTTACTATCGAAGGTATTTATTTTCTTTAAAATCAAATTCACAAAAATGGTTATACCTGATCGGTCAGTTGTATCCTAATGCTAGAGACGCAAAAACTTTACCCTTACCGAATTATCTACATTTTTTGTATTTCCCCTTACGGCCAGTACTATGGTTCTGGCGGAGATTAAAACAACAAGTCTAATCTCGATTATATTTAAATTAGAACTACAAATATATTGCAAATTGGGTAGTTTGTGCTATAATTGCTACATAACGTATCAAAAACACAACTTAAGTATCAAGTGTCAAATAATCTTCATTAATGCAGGTGAGATCATGAGTGTCATTGCAGGGATCATATGTACCAATAACGATGCGGTTGATAAGGTCGATAGTCGCAGGTTATTGGTCGAAATGGAGGGCTATCCGGCTGATTATATAGGCACATGGTCCGGTGACAATGTGTTTCTCAGCTGCCACGCGCAATGGATAACGCCGGAATCGATCCGTGAGAAGCTCCCGATTCGTGATGACGTTCAACAAATAACGATTACTGCCGACGCCATTATCGATAACCGGGAAGAATTATTTCATGAGCTTCAAATTCATCCGAGTGAACGACTGACGGTAACAGACGCCGATTTAATATTGCGTGCTTATCTGAAATGGGGCACAGAAGCCGCACAATATCTTATTGGAGATTTTACATTCGTCATATGGGATGAAAGGAAACAAACGGCGTATGCAGCGAGAGATATGCTAGGCAACCGGACCCTGTATTACCGGTTTGATCGGAGCAAACTTTCGTTCAGTACATTCATCCGGCCGTTGCTGGCACAATCTGCGGGACAGAATGAGTTCAATACATCCTGGTTAGCGGAATATCTCACGATCCCAATCGTACTTGATGTTACCGATGCGCATGCTACGCCATACAAGGGGATTCATCAGCTTCCTCCGGGCCACCAACTTACGGCGAGGAACGGGCAGATCGAGACTAGGCAATACGGATCGTTAACCGCTCCGGCTGAGGAGCTACGCCTCGGATCGAATGAAGAGTATGTAGAGGCGTTTAAAGAGCTGTTTCAACAAGTCGTTTCCTCGAAGCTGCGTACTTGCAAACGGATTGGCTCGACACTGAGCGGAGGGTTGGATTCCGGTACAGTCGTAAGCTTCGCAGCCCGTCAATTAACCGGTGATGAAAGGCTGCGTACATATAGTTATATCCCGCCGGACGATTTCTCGGACTGGACGGAAAGCAATTCGGTTGCGGATGAAAGTCCATATATTCAAGCAATCGTTGAACATGTAGGAAAATTAAATCAGCGCTTTATGGATTTTGACCGCAGAAGTCCGTTGACGGAATTGGATGAAATCCTGATGATCTTGGAAACGCCATATAAAGTGTTTGAAAATACTTTTTGGATTAAAGGGATCTATGAACAAGCCTCATTGGATGGATGCGGTGTCCTATTGACGGGGGCCCGTGGTAATTACACCATTTCATGGGGATCGGCAATCGACTACTTCTTGGTCCTTATAAAAAGAATGCGGTGGCTGCATTTTTACCGGGAATTAAATGCTCTGAGTCATCAAGCCGGTGTTCGTAAGTTTAAAATTTTGTCCAAGATGCGGCAGTATGCGGTATCGCTGAATGAGAGCGCGTCAAGCAGTTACAAACCCGATATGCCGCTAATGATCAACCCTGAATTTGCATCCCAAAGCAAGGTATTCGATAAGCTTAAGCAAGCTCAAGTCGGATTGACCGGAAGCAAGTTTGACATACTGGAAGAACGACAAAATTACTTCGGTAATTTGGCTGCGTTACATATGCAGGGGTCTATTGGAAGTAAACTTGCCTCACATTACGGCATGGTGGAACGGGATCCGACTTGCGACCCGCGTATCGTCCGATATTGTCTGTCGCTGCCGCTCAATCAATATGTTCAGAATGGGGCGGGACGATCATTGGTAAGGAGGGCAACTGAATCTTATTTGCCCGATCAAGTGCGATTGAATTTTCGAACACGAGGCGTACAAGGTGCGGATTGGATCCATCGGATGATCCCTTCCTGGTCAGTGTTTCACGAAGAACTTGCAAAGGTTTGCAAGGATTCGATGGCAGCCGATTTGATGAATGTCAAAGAAATAAAAGCGTCAATGGATAGACTAGGGAATGCACCGCGTCCAGAATATGCGTTTGACTCCAATGCCAGGTTCCTGATGAGAAGCTTGATCTTCTATAAATTTATAAAGCGGCCTCTCATGTAGCCCGGCCGAACATGAAAGGAGGTGATATCGATGCAAAAGAAAGAATGGCAAACACCGGAATTGGAAGTTTTGAACGTAAGTGAAACAATGGCAGGTTGGGGTTTAACCAAAGTTGACTTTACTTATGTGAACGGCAAGCTGGTTGACGCAGACATCTACTCCTAGTATGCACTTTTACCTCCATGAAGCTATTCCAGAGTGAATAACTCTGGAATAGCGACTAATTTACAGCGATAAGAATGAGATAAGGGGACGCTCATATATGGATAATCTGATCTTGCATGAAAACATAGTTTCGCAAACGAATGGGCATCTCGTCAGCAATATGGACGGCGAGAAGGTCATGATGAGCATTCATTCCGGCAAGTATTATAATCTCGGTCAAGTGGGCGGCAGAATATGGGAGTTAATGGAGAGCCCAATTTCAGTGAAAGATTTAATTGTGAAGCTGATGGATGAATATGAAGTCGGGGAAGCGGAATGTGAGCGCCAAGTTATCTCCTTCCTGGAGATGCTGGGCAAAGAGCAATTAATTGAAGTGAAGAAGGAATTAGAAAGTGTGGAGTAAGGTAATGAAGCTCTTAAGGATGCCCTTGGCTAAACAGCTTCTATTAGTTGAAGCCGTGCTTTACCTGGGATGGGGGCGAATATTGAAGGCTCTCCCATTCTCTACCGTTGCTCCAGGTTTAGGAGCGACGATGGTGGAAACCTCTATGGAGCTTGAGACGGCAAATGCACATATTTTGAAGCGGGTGTCATGGGCAGTCGGTTTGATGAGCAGGCATACCTGGTGGGAGAGCATGTGTCTGGTCAAGGCGATCGCAGCAATGAAGATGCTGGAACGCCGAAAGATTGAGAGTACTCTATATCTAGGTACCTCCAGAGACGGCTCCGGCAAGATGATCGCTCATGCATGGCTCAGGAGCGGTCCTTTTTATATTACCGGATCGGAAGAGATGGAGAAGTTCACGGTTGTCGGTATATTCGGGAAATCACTGCATTCGTTGAAGCAACAAGGAAGAGTTCAAAACGGATAACGGGGAGTATTACATGGCTCGAGTATTGCGGTACCTCAAGAAGCTGCATCATTATGCAGGGATAAAATTGTATATCAACGTAGCAGGCATGATGGTGATCAGTATGCTTGAAGGGGTTAGCGTTCTTCTGTTGATCCCCATGCTGAGCTTTGTCGGATTGTTTAATGAAAGCACAGTAAACATCCCATACCTCTCGGAGTTGTTTGCGCCTTTACAATCCGTACCCGAATCATTGAAGCTGCCTGTCGTCCTGGCCATATTTGTTGTTATGATAACCGGGCAAGCAATCGTTCAACGAATTCATGCGAATCAAAGCGCGGCCATTCAACAGGGATATATGAGACAATTGCGGCAGGACATCTATGAGAACCTGATGAAAGCGAATTGGTCGTTTTTCCTTAAACAGCGTAAATCCGATTTCAACCATATACTGACAAATGAATTGGCTAGAGTCGGTCAAGGCATATATATGACTCTCCGAATGGTTACAATTCTGCTATTCACATTCATTCAGATCGGCCTTGCATTTATGTTGTCTGTTGAACTAACTGCTTCGATCATCTTTTGCGGATTGATTCTGGCCATATACGCCAGGAAATTTCTGCGGAAAGCAAATACCTTGGGAATGCAGACTACAGAACTATCGCAAAGCTATATCGCCGGTATTTCCGAGCATTTTAGCGGGATTAAAGATATTAAGAGCAACAGGCTGGAGGAAAAGCACGCCGCCTGGTTCCGGTCTCTAATCCGTCGTATGGAGAATAACTATGTTCAATTTGCCCGTCTTCAATCGGCTTCCCAATTTTATTATCGTATGGCCTCGGCAGTGCTGGCAGCTGTATTTATCTACCTGGCATTCGGCGTATTCCATGTTCCGGCGGAACAGCTCCTGTTGATTGTCGTCATTTTTTCCCGTTTGTGGCCCAGATTTCAGATGATTCAGTCCAGCTGGGAACAGATCGTCTCCACATTTCCGGCTTTCAAGAGCTTGAATGACTTGCAACAGGATTATGAGCAGCATAGAGAAGTGCAGCTTTTAGGCGATGACTATGAGTCCGGTTCCATCAAGTTAGAGCGGGGAATTGTAATGAAAAGTCTGTATTTCAGGTACGCAGGGCAATCCGACTATGCGCTTGAAGACATCAATCTGACGGTTCCGGCAAACGGCATGACAGCGGTTGTCGGGCAATCCGGAGCAGGCAAAAGCACACTGATTGATATTTTGATCGGTCTAATCGAACCTGTACACGGGGAGATTCTAGTTGACGGCAAACCTCTTATGGGAAAGGATGCAGCGGAATTTCGGCATTCAATCGGTTATGTGTCGCAGGATCCGTTCTTATTCCATTCGAGCATCCGGGAAAATTTGCTGTTAGCCGCCCCTGATGCGAGTGAGGAGCAATTATGGTTAGCATTGGACTTTGCCGCGGCTTCTGAATTTGTACAAAGGCTTCCGGACGGATTGGAAACGGTTCTTGGAGATCGCGGTGTCAGACTTTCCGGCGGAGAACGGCAGCGAATCGTTCTGGCGAGGGCAATCTTGCGGAAGCCCGCCATTCTCATTCTTGATGAGGCGACAAGTGCGCTGGACAGCGAAAATGAAGCCAAGGTACAGGAAGCTATTGATCGGTTGAAAGGAAGCATGACCATCATTGTCATTGCCCATCGTTTGTCAACGATTCGCAATGCGGATCAGGTCATCGTTATGGAGAAAGGGAAAATCATTCAACAAGGAGCCTATCGGCAGCTCTCGGAAGAGAAGCGCGGTACTTTTCATCAATTGCTGGAATATCAGGCTAAATGAGGGGCGATTAAATGAATAAGCGAATCGTTTATTCCCCGCTATATATGAAAAGTTTTTCGTGTATCGGTTCTTTATGTGAAGATACTTGCTGCGCGGGCTGGAAAATAACCGTTGATCAATCCGCTTATGAGCGATATGAGCAGCTCCCGTCAGGACAGATTAACCCGCTCAAATATATTAAGAAGATCGACAATAACAAGAACCCGGAAGTATTTGGGGAATTTGTAATGGATGAAGGCCTCTCATGTCCGATGCTGGATGGTCAACAATTATGCTCGATTCAGCTGAAATTAGGACAGCAATATCTAAGCAACGTTTGTGCTATGTATCCTCGTCATACGGCGGTCATTGAAGGAACTTACGAGATCGCTGCTTCAGTCTCTTGTCCGGAAATCGCCCGATTGGCATTGCTTAATCCGTCAGGGATCACGTTCACCAAGTACGAGGATAGGAATGGTAACCTGAATGACATTCGAAAATATGCGGTTGCGGATAACTCTGACCCCCTTGGAATGGAATATTTTCAAGAGCTCCGGGCAGCATTCATCCAGCTGCTGCAGGACCGTAGATGCTCCCTTGACGAACGGTTGATGAAACTGGGCTTGTTTTGCGACAAGATTCAGAACCTGATGGGGAACGGGCAAACCGACGAAATTAAAAGATGGCTTGCTTCCAGCCCGGACATCTGGCTTGAAAGAATCGGGAACAATCAGGATGATGCTTCTTCTTTATCATTGCCGGAACAATTAAAGCGTCTAAAACGATTAATTGATATTCGCATCATATACGGGGTGAAGAATAAAAGATATCTTCAATGCCTCATGGATGCCTTGCAGGGGATTCGATATACGAATGGCGAACTGACGGAAGATTCGCTCAATCTTTATATAGATGCCTACATGAGCTTCTATTCATGTTTTATTAGGGAATACGAATATATACTCGAAAACTACCTGGTCAACCTGGCTTTTACCAAATTGCATTCCATTTTAAAGGGCAAAAAGCTCTTTCAAATCTATGCTCTGTTGGCCGTAAAATACTCGCTGGTCAAGTTTCATCTTATCGGGATGTCCGGCTACTACAAACAAGCTATGAACGCGGACCATTCAATCCGGCTCATTCAATCCTATACTAGAATCATTGAGCACTGTGCACCGTATCAAAAATCGATCATGAAATATTTGAAAGAAAATAATCTATTAACCGTGCAAGGCATGGCATCGTTTGTTCAAAGTCCGCTAATAGACCCAATAAGTGAATTTAGAATGAAAAATAATTCTGATGATTAGCACTCAACAATTTGTGCAAACGCTTACAATTAAAAAGGACTGGACATTTGGGCTGTATTCATTGGATAATACATACAGATACAAAGTGTAGCATAGTCGGGATGGAGGGTAAGGGTGATCATGGCTGTTATCAATCAAATTGTTTATAAGGCATTTGGTCTGCGAATTAAAAGTGAGATACCTCTAATGGAAGTCATGCAGGCTGAGGAACAAGACCGCGGGGCGGATGTTGAGATTCGAATTTCGGATCTAGCGGATGTGTGGAATGAATTGCAGCAGAGCGAAGATTACTACGCCATTAAGGAAGATAGACTCCTGTTTCATGTTCCTGAGGTTGCCGTCTTCTGCATCCAATCGGGAGACCGGATTTTGGTATCGCCTGCGGCAGGGGCTGAGCCGACAAAAATACGGCTCTATCTGCTCGGAACCTGCATGGGCGCGATATTAATGCAGCGAAAGATCCTGCCGCTTCATGGCAGCGCCGTCGTCATCGACGGCAGAGCCTACGCGATCGTAGGCGATTCCGGCGCCGGCAAATCGACGCTTGCAGCTGCATTTGTCGAACGCGGATTTCCTCTTCTTAGCGATGATGTCATTGCGGTTTCACTGTCTGATCAAGGCCCGGTCGTTATTCCCGCTTATCCTCAGCAGAAGCTATGGGAGGAGAGCATTGTTCAGCTAGGGAGAAATACAGGCCAATACTCAACTTTATACTCCAATAAGTTTGCAGTACCGGTAACCTCCAGCTTTTGCAGGGAGTCCGTTCCGCTGGCCGGTGTATTCGAACTGCGTAAGTCGGATTCCGACCGGGTCGAGCTTCGGGCCATTCAGGGGCTTGAACGGTTGCCGGTCTTGAATTATCATACCTACCGTAATTTTCTTATCCCGCAGCTTGATTTAGGGCAGTGGCACTTTACAACCATCACGAAAATATTAAGCCATATTGAAATGAACCGATTGCTTCGTCCGAATTCACGGTTTACCGTAAACGAGCTGACGGAGCAAATTTTAAATAACGTTTCCTATAAGCCAAAGACAGCGAATCACGGGGGATAAGAGGATGAGTGCCATAGCCGGCGCCTTGAACTTTAACGAAGAGCCTATATGCGATGAATCCATTGGAAATATGATGTCGGCCCTTCGGGTCTATCCTTCTAATGATGTGGGCATCTGGCAAGGCGGGTCGATATTTCTGGGATGCCATGCACAATGGATCACCCCGGAATCGGTGAATGAACAACTCCCCCGTTACGACGGGCAACATAAGCTTGCGATTACCGCGGATGCCATCATTGACAACAGAGAAGAGCTTTTCGGCCGGCTGCAGATTGATTTCGCTCTGCGGAAACGGATGAAGGACAGCGAGCTTATTTTACTGGCTTATCGCAAATGGGGAAAGGATGCCCCGAAATATCTTATCGGCGATTTTGCCTTTGTTATATGGGATGAGAAGAAACGCAGATTATTTGGAGCCCGCGATTTAGCCGGTAGCCGGACTTTATACTACCGTTATTGTGGACGGCGGTTCGCTTTCTGCACGGTGATGAATCCGCTGTTTGCTTTAGATGGTTTGAAGAAGGAAATCAATGAAGCATGGTTAGCCGAATTTCTCGCAATCCCTATTATTCTGGATACGATTGACGTTCACTCCACGGTATACCGCCATATCGGGCAAATTCCTCCAGCCCACAGTTTTACAGTGGAGGATGGCAAGCTCGTACTGGAGCAATATGGATCGCTGGCAGCGCCGGTTGAGAAGCTCCACCTGAAATCTAACGAAGAATATGAAGAGGCATTTCGTGAAGTATTTCGTGAAGCGGTAACCTCAAAACTCCGCACATACAGGCAAGTCGGGGCGAGCTTGAGCGGAGGGCTGGACTCGGGAGCGGTCGCTGGTTTTGCCGCAAGCCCTTTACGCAGGGAAGGGAAACCTTTACATACGTACAGCTATGTTCCACCGTCGGATTTTGTGGACTGGACCTCCAGATGGTATGTTGCGGATGAGCGGCCATATATACAAGCAGCGGTAGAGCATATAGGGAATATAAAGGCGAACTATCTGGACTTCCCGGATTCCAATTCCTACGGTGTTATCGATGATGTGCTTGGGCTTATGGAAGCACCATATAAGATGATAGAAAATTCGTTCTGGCTTAAAGGCGTTCTCGAGCAAGCGGAGCGTGATGATGTCGGAGTCTTGTTAAATGGGGGGAGTGGCAATTACACGGTTTCCTGGGGGCCGGCGACAGATTATTACGCCCTGCTCTTAAGAAGACTGCGCTTTGTCCATTTGTACCGCGAGCTCAAGCTTTACGGCAAACATATGGAGATCGGGAGGGCTCGATTAGTTCCAATCATTGCGAAACAGGCTTTTCCGTTTGTGACTGGCCCGCCCTTTCGCTCAATAAAGCCGGATATTCCGTTATTAATTCATCCTGATTTGGCGGCAAGAACGGCTGTCTTAGATAAACTTAAAAACTATGATGTCGGATTGACCGAATCTTCGTTCGATGAATTTGACGCAAGAGACGATCACCTTGGGAATCCGGCCAACTTCAATCATCTGGGTACTTCAGCAACGAAGTTGTCTTTACGTCACGGCGTCCGGGGAAGAGATCCGACCAGTGATCCGAGAGTCGTCCGGTTTTGTTTGTCCTTGCCTGTGGAGCAATATGTTCAACATGGCATTGAACGGTCGATCATCCGGCGAGCAACAAGAGATTATTTGCCCGATAAAGTCCGTTTGAATGTATCCGTTCGAGGAATTCAGGGGGCGGATTGGATTCATCGCATGACCTCTTTGTGGCCGGATGTAACCAGAGAACTGGAGATGCTTTGCAGCGATTCCGCCGCTTCGCAATATTTGAATGTGACACAAATCCGAGAATCGTTGGCCATCATCGGGAGGTCTCCGGAACCGAGACTTGCTTACGATCAGCATATGAAAATTGTAATGCGCAGTTTGATCGTTTACCGGTTTATTCGACAAATCGCTTAATGCTTTGGCTTGAAAGGAGGTGATACGTATGGTAGAGCAATCGAAAAAAGCTTGGTCGCAACCGACGCTAGAGTGTCTCAATGTCGATAAGACTATGGGTGGGCCAAATGGTGTCGTGCCGGACCAAAACGGCAAAGGCGCCAATAACCGAAATCAACCGATGGAGTCATAAGATTCCTAATTGTAACATGGTTCAAAGGAAACCCTTATACGATTGTATAAGGGTTTCCTGCTTGAGAGACGACCTTGCTAAGGGGAGATATGGAGTGTCCACGATACTCATTTACGTCAAAAAGCTGCATGCGCAAGCCGGGGTTATATTGTATATCAATTTATTCGGAATGATTGTTTTAAGCATGTTGGAAGGCGTAGGAATCTTCCTTCTGCTCCCGATGCTAAGCCTGGTTGGAATACTTGATTTGACCGCAAGCGGTATTCCGGTTGTCGCAATGCTCGCGGAACCTGTAACGGCATTGCCGGCAGGATTGAAATTATCCGTCATCCTAACCGTATTCATCTTATTGTTTGCAGGCCAGGCACTGCTGCAGAGGAAACTGGTCAATCAGAATGCGGAAATTGAACAGCGATTTATCCGGAGGTTAAGAATAGACATCTACCGTTCTTTGATGCAGGCGAACTGGCCCTTTTTTCTTAAAAAAAGAAAGTCGGATTTCATCCATATCATGACGAATGAATTGGCTCGCGTCAATTATGGGGTTACGACTGCTCTGCGCATCCTAACGACGATCCTGTTCACGTCGATCCAGATTGGTATTGCGTTCTGGTTATCGGCAGAACTGACGATTTCTGTTTTACTGTGCGGTTTATTGCTTGCCCTATACTCCCGTGTGTTTATTCGTAAATCCAGGGAAATCGGAAATGAGACAACTGATTTAATGCAGAAGTATCTGGCTTCAATAAGCGATCATTTCAACGGCATCAAGGATGTCAAAAGCAATATGATGGAAGGCCAGCATTTCACCCGTTATCAGTCCTTATGCTCGAACTTGGAACAAAATGTTGTTCAATTCACGAAAGTGCAATCCAAATCACAGTACTATTATAAAATAGCAGCCGGTCTGTTTATTGCGGCATTCGTATTCTTAGCTTTCGAGGTACTCCGAGTTCCGGCAGAAACACTCGTATTGATTGTCCTTATTTTCTCCCGGCTATGGCCCAAATTTACGACATTGCAATCCAGTATGGAAAATATAGCTCAGACGCTTCCCGCTTTCAAAAGCTTAGCCGAGCTTCAAGCCGAATACGAGGACGCTCAAGAGCTTGATATAAGCGGCCCATATAAAACCGAAAGCTCCGTCCCGATTCTGCATGGAATCGAGTGTCGTGACATATATTTTCGTTATAACGGCGATTGTTCCTCTTATGCGCTTCAAAATATAAACTTATATTTGCCGGTTAACAGTATGACTGCTGTTGTGGGCAAATCGGGTGCCGGTAAAAGCACCTTGATCGATCTGTTAATCGGACTCATTAAGCCTGAACAAGGAGAAGTATTAATTGATGGTAAGCCCCTTTCGAATGAGGGGAATTTATCTTTGAGACGGGTTATCGGTTATGTTTCCCAAGACCCTTTTCTGTTCAACGAGAGTATCAGAGATAACCTGGCGATTGCGGCTCCGGATGCAAGTGAAGCGGAAATGTGGGAGGCGTTACAATTCTCGGCTGCGGATGAATTCGTAGGTAATCTGCCGTTAGGCCTGGATACCGTGCTTGGCGATCGCGGCATCCGGTTGTCAGGCGGAGAGCGACAGCGGATTGTTCTGGCGCGGGCAATTATGCGCAAGCCTTCCATACTTGTACTGGACGAAGCCACCAGTGCGCTCGACAGCGACAATGAAACCAAAATCCAGGAAGCACTGGAACGATTAAAAGGAAAAATGACAATCATCGTCATTGCGCATCGGCTGTCAACGATTCGAAATGCCGACCAGGTCATAGTAATGGATAACGGCAAAATGATTCAGCAGGGGAAATATCAACAGCTTTCCAAGGAGTCCGATGGAGCGTTCAGCAAGCTGTTAAATTATCAATTGAGCGCTGCCAGATAACGACTTTAACAGCCTCATTCAACATATGAAGCTAATAATTCTACTATTGTGACAGCGTGTTTATACAGCAATTTCAACATGGCCTTGCTACAATAAGAACAGGAAACTTCCAGCGGAAAATCTATACAACAGCTTGGGGAGGGAAGGAATGTTATGAAAAAAAACCTCATTATTTCAGGTATTATTGCGTCGTCTTTGAGTATTGGCACAGCCATCTCTATAGCGAACAGCAGCGAGCCGAGCCAGGAAGCAAGAGAGCAATTGGATGTGACACAGCTGTCGCTAACCGGCAAAAAAGAATGGTCGGAGCCGAAGCTAATAACGTTGTCGGCGAATGAATCGGCTTCCCAAGACCGTTCAATACTCAATGCCAGTTAAATATTTATTATCGCATCTTGAGTCTGCTTACGAATCGCAATGATCCGTAGCGGCTTTTTTATTATTCATTGATACAGGAGGAAAAAGATGATTGTATTATCTATCGAACAAATTATAAAGCAATTAGGAATCCCGAAAGAAAGATTCAGTCAATGGGCAGCTGAACATTTACATGAGAAAGTTGAAAAAGGAAAAGAACCGAACATATTGAACTTTAAAGAAGAATTGCAAGAGAGGCAGTTAATTGAATAATTCCTGGCCTGCTACCATATTATAGGGTAGCAGGGTGCCTTATAAGCTGCTCCGCCTCACATTCAACATCTCATTCTAGCCGTATGTCTAGTCCCTTGCCGTAACCTAACGGGGTTTCTCTCTTGCCTATCAATATTACCTACCAGTCATGCGGACAGTCCACTTCAATACGTCACCAAAGGTATTGGTCCGCGATCCCGATGGCCACCGCCTCCCCGCAGTAAAGAAATTCACGACAATTACCTTCATCGAAGCACCATCGATCGAAATCCGAGTCATTACGCAAAATACCTTCTCTGATGCACTATTCATCTCCTCAGGCCCGTTCGCATACTCGTATTCTACCAGGAAATCTTTTCGCGCTGCCGCATCAATCTGAAAAAGCTTCAACATGGCCGTATAGCGTCTACAGGGGCAAGGAGCGTTCGTCTGGCGATGTAGTGATTATTCCCCCTGTCTAGGCAAAGCGGTCGCGATATTACCAATGATTGGATAAGAATTGGGGTGGAAATTGACATGAGCGAACGCGAAATCGGATTGGCCTCGCCGGACGGAACGTTGGAAGTGTCCGTTCGAATTGCCCGGAAAACGGGGTTATGGGGCATATCGTACGGCGTCCGTTATGCCGGCCGCACACTCTTACAGGATTCACCGCTCGGGCTCGTAATGGATGGGGATACGGCATTGGAAGGGCCTTTCGAGGTGGAAGTGGTGGGCAGGTGCGAACATGACGAGTGGTGGGAACCACCTTATGGGGAACGGAGCCGCATACGCGACCGATACTCGGAACTGGTCGTGCTTCTGCGGGAACGATCGCACCGTCACCGCAGCGTGCGGCTAATATTCCGTGCATACGAGGAAGGCGTCGCGTTTCACTACGCTTTTCCAGAGCGGTTCGGAAACGGACGTCTGGCTATTCGGGAAGAGCTTACGACATTCCGTTTTCCAATAGGGTGTATGGCTTACGAAGAACACGGAACCGAAGGCGAGTACGTGAAAAAGTCTGTCCATGAGCTTGGAGTAAGGTGTGAGCGTCCGCTTACTGTCGAGTATCCGAACGACATGTATGTTTGCCTGACGGAAGGAGGGTTGACGGATTTCGCCCGCATGCTGCTCACCAGCACCGGTGACGGCGCCATCGTTGCGCACCTGGACGGGCCCGTCGAAGCCGAAATGCCGTTTCGCACGCCGTGGAGAGCGGTCATCATAGGGGAACGGCCCGGACATCTGCTCGAACGCAATATCCTTGTTCTCAATTTGAACGAGCCGTGCGCGCTTGCCGACGTGTCGTGGATCAAACCCGGCAAGGTGATTCGGGAGATGACATTGTCGACGGCGGGCGGAAAACGGTGCGTTGATTTCGCCGTACGCATGAACTTCCAGTACATAGAATACGACGCTGGCTGGTACGGGCACGAATACGATGACGTGTCGGATGCGACTTTCGTGTCCGTCGATCCGGATCGCATCAAACGACTGGATAACCATGATGGACTCGATTTGCGGGAGGTGATCGACTATGCGAACCGTCACGGAATCGGCGTTCTATTGTATGTGAACCGGAGGGCGCTGGAACGGCAGCTCGAAGAGCTGCTCCCTCTATACAAAAGCTGGGGCGTCAAAGGCATCAAACCCGGGTTCGTTCAGGTCGATTCGCAACACTGGACAAGGTGGCTCACGGGTTTGGTCGAGAAATGCGCCGAATACAGGCTTGTGCTCGACATTCATGATGAACACCGGCCGACCGGGTTCAGCCGGACGTATCCGAATTTACTGACGCAGGAAGGTATTCGAGGGAATGAGCATTTCCCGACGGCAAGGCATAACGCGACATTGCCGTTTACCCGTTATCCCGCCGGAGCGGGCGATTATACGATTTGCATATACGATGACAGACTGAAAACAACGCGCGCGCATCAGCTTGCCATGGCCGTCATTGCGTACAGCCCGCTTCAGTTTCTGTTCTGGTACGACCGGCCCGAACAGTACCGTGGGGAGCCTGAGCTTGATTTTTTCCGACATGTGCCCGTCACGTGGGACGACACGATCGTTTCCGCTGGTGAAATCGGCGAATACGCGGTGGTGGCACGCCGCAGCGGACAAGAATGGTTTCTTGGGGCGATCACGAACGAACAGGCTCGCTCGATCGGAGTGGAATTGAACTTTTTGGATCCGGGACGGACGTACCGAGCAATCCGATATGCCGACGGGGAGGACGGTACGGTGATCATGGAACAAGAGATTAATCGCGAGACGTATTGGGCGCTGCACATGGCGGCGAGCGGCGGCGTTGCCGTCCGCTTTGTTCCGGAATCATAGATTCGGCGATTACCCGGAATGTGGTCAAATCCGCACGCGAACGGTATGTTGGGAGCAAGTGTAAGGCGTGGAAGGCAGGACTGCATCTTTGGAACGACTCGTTGGACGCGACGCATGCGCTTTCCCAGGATATTCACACGGTCGATCAATTTTTGATAAATTACAGGTCAACATCCGCCAAGTATTCCTAACCACATCCGATAATATAGGATTAAGGTAACCTTGCAAATACGGGAGGGGCGCATGTGTCGAAGCCGAAACGACCGACCGCGGCGGGTTTTCACGCTGCGGGGAAAACGAGAGGAACGGTTTTCGTCCAGTTTTTTTCCAGTTATTTTTTGCTGTTTATTATACCGGTCGCCATTGTGAGTCTGATCACCTATCACTATCTCCTGCAAATGATAGGAAAGGAAGTCGAGAGCTCCAACCTGCTGATCATGACCCATTTTTCCAGTACGATGGACAGTTATTTGCGGGAGCTGCAGGAAGATAGCATCCTCTTGCTCAATTCACCGTCCGTGCTCGGACTGATCCGGATGAACCGGGAAGGCGACTTTCACGACAATCCGGATCGGGTATCGGTCATCAAAGACCTTGCGCTGCAACTCGATAAAATGTTCGATTCAAGACCTTTTATTGACAGCGCTTATTTGTATTTACCCAAAAGTGAAGGCGTCGTGGATTCGGGGGGCTACTACACCGCCGACTACTACTTTTCGTATAATTACAGGTTTGCGGATGCGGGGTCAGAGCAGAAGACGGAGCTTGCGGAACTTTTCGAGGGTAGGAAGATGACGGCGTTTACGAATGTTCGGAAGATTTCGAAGGTAGATTCGCTCCTCGGAGTAACGACGGCTTCCGGCAATTTTTTATCCGCCATAACGAGTTTTCCGTTTCATTCGAACGTGCCTGAGGCGTATCTTGTCGTCAATATTCACGAAGATAAATTCAAGGACATGATCCGGATTGATGACGGGATAGTAATGGGCACCCTGATTCTGGACGGTGACGGACGCGTATTGAGCCAGGCGGGCCCTAGCCTGGTGAATGCTGGCTTGTTCTCTGAAGTGATCGGAAATGGGACGAAAGGGTCCGCCTTGGCGACATTCGACGGGACTCCGGTGCAAATCCATTATGCCCGCTCCGAATTCAACCAATGGAAATATATTAGCGTCATCGACCTGTACGAGCTTCGGAAGCCGGTTCGGTTCATTGAGCGTTTGTTCATCCTGCTCCTGCTCCTGTTTCTAGTCGCCGGCGTGGCAATCGCTTATAGCATCGGCCGAAAAATGTATCGGCCGATCCGGGAAATCAAGTTGGATCTGGAACGGGTTAAGGGTCTAAATTCTCCTTCTCGCGAGCCCCTACACAACGAGTACGATCTCATTAAACAATGGTCGGGTGCGCTGATCAAGGAGCGAAAAACGATGAATCAGCAGCTCGACGGCATGAAGCCGATCATCCACGAGCATTTCCTAAGCAAAGTGCTGCTCGGCGAATTGAAAGACGAACTATCGATTCGGATGTACGGCGAGGAAATCGGAATCGCTTTTCCGATGAAAGGAACAAAAACCGTCTGGCTGCTTGACATTCATTTTCCCGGAACAACATCTGGGATACGAACGGAAACGGACAAACGGTTCCGCCTGATCGAGCTCAAAAACGTCATTTCCCGCGAGTGGGAGTCGCGCGTCTGGTTATGCCAGATGGACGCCAGACGGTTGTCTGTCATTACGGAATCCTGTTCGGCTGAATCACTTAAGTCGCTTTTGCAACGCCGGTTTCCTGACCTATTTTGTACGATCGCCGTCGGACAGGAAGTTGACAGCGTTGCTTTGCTGCATGAATCGTATTGGGACGCGGAACGGCTGCTCAAATGGAAACGATTTGACCGGCAAAACGAAATTATCGACGCCGCGAAACGGAACGGCGATGATACGGAAAATCAGAACGAACACTACTTGTCCCAGGCGGAAATCAACATCGTATCGGGGCTCGTCCGATCGGGAGATCCGGCCGCATGCAGGACATATGTGGAAAAGTTGCTGGACGAACTGTTAAAGGACGACCGGACTGCCCAACAGATGATGGCATGGAGCGTCGACATGCTGAACGCGCTTATTCGTGTCGCCGCGTCGGGCCAAAACCGGGATTTCAGCATGGAACGATATTTCGCCTGGTACGACCAGCTGCAACAATGCTATGACTCGGGGGAGCTCAAACGGTTTTTCGCTCATGTTGTCGAAGAGGCGACGTATTCGCGGGAAAAGCAGCGGGACGTGTTTGATGATGTGCTTGCCTATATCCAAAAGCATTACAAAGAAGATTTGACGCTGGAGATGTTTGCAGCCCGGTACAACATGTCGCTTGGCTACTTCAGCCGGACGTTCAAGGAAGTGGTCGGGGAAAAATATATTGAATACCTGACCCGGCACCGGCTGAATGTCGCTAAACGCTTGCTTATGGAGACAGACAAAAAAATCGAAGACATTTCCGAAGAGGTCGGTTATCTCGGCCGAAATTCGTTTATCAATATTTTCAAAAAGTATGAAGGCGTTACCCCTGGTAAATACCGTTTGATGCACAGACGAAATTGATGGCGGCCGCAAGAGGGAGGAACGGCAGAAATGAAGCAGCTGAAGGTAGGTTCGAATCCGCGATGGAACGAGATGGTGTCGAGACGGCTCAACGATTTTCCTCTCTATATTCAAAACGACCGATGCACGGCTCCCAAGCTGAAGCCTCCCCATCTGCAGCCGGGAGCGGAAATTCATATTACGCATGAAGGGGAAGCGTTGTTTGCTGTGAGGGGGGCCCTTATCAAACAGTCGCACCGCCATGTCACCATCGTAAGGGACAAAGTTCCGCATCAGTTAATCATTGATCCTCGGGCGGAATATCGACGCACGGTTGTTTGCGTGGATACGCGGGGGATAACCGGCGACGGGAAGGGGCTCACCGCGCTGCTCGACAAAGATTGGTTGCCAGAACGCGATTGGGACAGCTTCGTGTTATCCCCGCCCGTCTACGGCGAGTTGGTTGCGATCTGTGAACGGATTGTGTCGGAGCAGCAGGAAAGCAAGCCGGGCTGGGGACGCAAGGTGCTGGCGTTGTTTCTGGACTTGACTGTGCTGCTTGAGCGTAACGGGGAGCCGCAAGGCGACGGATCGGAAGCGGACTGCCGCGATCCGATGCCGGCATTGGTGCAGGCATGCGTCCATTATATCCACGGCCACATTCATGAAAACTTGTCGTTGAACGCGGTGGCGGACCGTTTCGGTGTAAGCCCGGAATATGTCACGAGATCGTTCCGCAAAGAAATCCATATGAGCTATTATCAGTATGTTCTGCTGCAACGCGTACTGCGGGCGAAGGAGTATATGCACCAGTTTTCCGATTTGAATTTGACGGCAATTGCCCTATCCACCGGCTTTTCCTCTTCATCGCACTTTTGCAGGGTGTTCCGGAACGTCGCCGGCGAGTCGCCAAGCGCGTTCCGCAAGCGGAACCTGTTTCCTGGTCAATAATTGCGCGTACGCCGATCAATATTCGGCAAGAACCTGATCCCCCATACGGCTATACTCGGGGGAAACCAGGTTTTTTCATTGGAGAGGATGAGCGAACATGAGCGATTATCCAAATGTCTCGAACGGGCCGACGGAACCGAAACGGAAGCTACCCATCGCGGGTTCGTATGACGTCATCATATGCGGCGCGGGTCCGGCGGGGTTCACGGCCGCGTTGTACGCCGCGCGCGGAGGTGCAAAGACGTGCCTGATCGAGGCGCACGGTTGCCTAGGTGGAATCTGGACATCCGGTAATCTGGCCTACATTCTTGACGGGCGCAACAAAACGGGCTTCCTGCCGGAACTGCTCGCCGAGCTCGATAAACATGAGGCGCGGGACGGCTTCGTATGCGACGTGGAAACGTTGAAGCTGGTGCTGGAGCAGCTCGCCCTCGAGGCGGGCGTCGATATCCGGCTGCACACGCGCGTATGCGCGGCGATCCGGAACAAAGCCAATAAGTTAACCCATATTATCACGGAGTCGAAGTCAGGCCGTGAAGCGTGGGCAGCCGACCTGTTCGTCGACGCGACCGGCGACGGCGATCTGGCCGCTCAAGCCGGATGCGGGTTCGAACTCGGGGAAGAAGGGTCGGGCAAGATGCAGCCGATGAGCATGGTGGCGCTCGTCGCCGGCCTCTATCCTGCCGACAGCATTCCGTTTACGGTCATCGAGAAAGCGTCCCGCCTCCGGTTTCTGGACGAAATCCGAAAGGGCGGCTACTCGCCGTCATATACAAGTCCCGCCCTGTGGCATATCAGGGACGACCTGTACATCATGATGGCGAACCACCAATACGGTGTTTCCGGATTGAACGCGGCCGATCTGACCCGCGCAACGGTGGAAGCGCGGCAGGAGCTGTTCCGCATCATCCGGGCGCTGCGCTCGCTCGGCGGCATCTGGGGCCGGTTCCGGCTCGTCGCGACGCCCGCGCAAATCGGCGTTCGCGAAGGACGCAGAATTCACGGTGTGTATACGGTCACGAAAGACGATTTAATCAGCGGAGTCACCCACGAAGACGGCATATGCCGGGTCGCGTTCAACATGGACGTGCACGCATTGGAAAACCGGTGGGGAGGCGGCGATTTCGAGAAGAAGGTGGAAACGTATCGGTCGAATGTTAAACCGTACGACATACCGCTTCGCGCGCTGATCGCGAAAGACACGGACGGCCTACTCATGGCCGGACGATGCATTAGCGGCGACTTCCTGGCTCATTCCAGCTACCGGGTGACAGGCAACGCTGTGCAGATGGGGTCGGCCGCCGGCGCGCTCGCCGCCGTATCCGCTCGAACAGGGGAACTTCCCAGGCACGTCCCATGGCGGGATGTGCTGTCGGAATGGCAGGCGATCGTGAGTCGGCAAAAATGAATGCAACGGAAAAAACAGGTGATTAATCGGCGCCGCATGCCCGCGGCGCCGTGGCTTTTCGCCGGAACAAGATAAAGTGATCGATAAAAATATGCGGTCTTCCCAACCCCTCCTTCTCTCCGGTATGCTGAAACCAAACCTCTGCAGAGGCGACCGCAGGCAGAAAGGGGGATAACGTGGAGAACAAACGAAATGTCTGGAAAACGCTGAGACGTGATCAGGCGTTGTACTGGCTCATGACTCCCGGCATTTTGTATTATGTCGTATACAAATACTTGCCCATGTACGGCGTTATCATCGGGTTCCAGAAATACTCGGTAACCAAGGGTATCTTCGGAAGCCCGTGGGTCGGTTTGAAGCATTTTCGTGATTTTTTCATGAACACGCCGGATGCGCTTCAGATTATCCGTAATACAATATTATTGAACGTTTACGAACTTATATTCGCTTTTCCTGCCCCGATTATTTTGGCGTTGCTGTTGTATGAACTTCGAAACATTTTGTTCCGGCGCATCGTACAGACGATCAGCTATTTGCCCCATTTTTTATCGACAGTCGTCATTGTGGGAATGGTCCTTAACTTTTTGTCGCCTTCAACCGGAATTATCAATCATCTGCTGAAAGCCTTTTTAGGTATCGAACCGATCATGTTTATGGGCGAATCCGGGTGGTTTCGGACTATTTATATCGGATCGGAAATCTGGCAACATCTCGGTTGGGGTACGATTCTATATCTTGCTGCCATCGCGGGCATCGATCCGACGCTGTACGAAGCGGCGAAGATCGACGGCGCGAACCGGTGGCAGCAAATGCGGCATATTACATTTGTGGGCATGCTGCCCGTTATCGTCATATTGCTTGTGCTCAATCTTGGCAAAATGATGGAGGTCGGATATCAAAAAATTATTTTGATGTACAATCCGCTTATTTACGATACGGCCGATGTCATCAATACGTTTGTTTATCGAAGGGGGATTCTCCAGGCGGATTTCAGCTTTGCGACCGCCGTCGGCTTGTTCCAGTCCGCCGTCGGTTTCGTTCTTATCGTGCTGGCTAACCGGATCGCCCGCAGATTGACGAACACGAGCCTTTGGTAAGGAAGGGGTGCAGAAGCATGAAAATGAAGATCGTGTCGTTCAGATTATTTGACATCGCAAACGTGACATTAATGCTATGCCTCATGTGGGTGATGGCCTACCCCCTCCTGTATGTCACCTCTGCATCGATCAGCAACGTCGCCCATGTGGTGAACGGCAATGTAAAGCTTTGGCCGATCGACATTACGTTCGTCGCATACGAACGCGTGTTTCAGGACGACTACATCTGGATCAGTTACTGGAACACCATCCGATATACGCTTGTACAAACCGCGCTCACGCTCCTTGTTACCGCCATGATGGCCTATCCGCTTGCCAAACGGAGATTGCTCGGCCGCAGAGCCATTCTGCTGTTCGCGGCATTTACGATGCTGTTCAACGGGGGGCTTATCCCGACTTATCTTGCCGTCAAATACACGGGATTGCTAAATACAATGTGGGCGGTCATCGTGCCGACGTTGGTCAATACGTGGTATTTGTTCATCATGCGCACGTTTTTCGAACAACTGCCGGAGGAGCTGGAGGAAGCCGCCACTATCGACGGTTGCAGCACAATCGGCATTTTGTTTCGCATTATGCTCCCGCTCTCCAAACCCGTCCTCATGACGGTAGGGCTGTATACCGCGGTGACGCAATGGAATTCTTTTTTCGACGCAATGATCTATTTGAACCAGAAAGACTTGTACCCCTTGCAAATCCATTTGCGAAACATCATCATTGCCGGGACGGCTTCGGTGCAGCCGGACGCGGGGGGAGACGGCGAATTGAAGCTGCTGGAAACCGTCAAATATTCCACCATTATGGTGGCCACGCTGCCGATTCTGTTTGTGTATCCGTTTATTCAGAAGTACTTTGTCCAGGGATCACTGATCGGCGGTATTAAAGGGTAAATAAAAGGAGGTCCGATAAGATGGCAAGATTTCGACAACCGATGTTTTGGCTTGTCGCGGTGCTTGTATTGATGATGTTCGTTTCCGCGTGCACTGGTCAGGGGAGGAAGGGAACGGACGGTGGAGAGGTGGTGACACCTCCGCCTCCTGCGTCCACGGAAGGTACTCCGCAGCCGAGCGAGAAGCCCGAAGGCCTGACGTTACCTTTGACGACCAGCCCGATTACGTACAGCTATTTCATTACCGAACGTGCGGATGCCCCGATCAAGGATGATTGGGCGATCATCAAGGAAATGGAAAAGCGAACCGGGGTCGACATTAAGTTTGAACCGGCACCCGGCAATACCGCTGCCGAGAAAAAGATGATCCTCATTGCAACGGGCTCGATCCCCGACATTTTCTCCAACATAATGGCCGAGGAAGCAAGGCAATACGGTCCCGAGGGACTGTTCCTGAACTTCAAGCCGTTTATGGAACAGGGGCTAATGCCCAATGTCTCCAAATGGTTTGAGAAATACCCGGACGCCGCGACCGTCTCCACGGCTCCGGACGGAGGGATCTATGCGATTCCCGTATTTGCCGAGGAAGATTACATCAGCTTTTCCTGGATGGGGCGAAAGGACATCATGGAGCCGCTCGGTCTTCAGATGCCGAAAAACACCGAAGAGTTTTATCAGGTGTTGAAAAAGCTGAAGGAAGCGTATCCGGATTCGTACCCGTTTATCTTTCAGATGTCGGAGAACGATCCGATGACCCGGTACGGCCTGTTCAGGGAATTTACGCAAATGTTTACTGAGACCGACGGCATCATCGGGTATAACACGCGGGAAGACAAGTATGTATTCGCCGCCGAAATGCCGGAATTCAAGGAAATGCTCCTGTTCCTGAACAAGCTGTATACTGAAAAACTGATGGATCCAGAGTTCGCTCTCATGCCGCCGGGCCAGATGGACGAACGGCTCTTAACTGACAAATCGTTCGTTACGTTCCATTTCAAGGGCAGAATCGACAATTACAACGTGCGGGCGAAGCAGGCGGATGCGAATGCGACATTCGACATGCAGCCAATGCAGCCGTTCGCCTTGCAAGGTAAAGAAGCATTCCAGTTCATCAAGCCGGTCGTATTCGACCAGAACAATATCGCCCTGTCGGCCAAAGTGAAACATCCGGAAATCGCGGTACAGTTCATTGATTACTTGTACAGCGAGGAAGGCACCGATCTGACGAATCTCGGTATTCAGGGTCTGACGTATGAAATTGTCGACGGAAAGCCGCGTTACCTGCCTGAGCTTGAGCAGGATCTTGTCGCCACCTTGCGGAAGGATTTCGGCGTCGTGTACGACGGCATCCGGATGGCAGGCGCGAACAAAACGCAGGACGCCCGCACAAAAACGGAAACGATCATTCTGACGGACGAAATGCACACGCCGTTTACGAAACCGACGCCGCCGTACAAAGTACCCACTGAAGAAGAAAACGAACTGGAAAAAGAAAAACGTCCGAACCTGATCAAACATTTCGAGCAGAATCTGACGGAGTTCGTGATGGGGAAAAGGCCGATTACGGACGAAAATATCGAGAAGTTTATCGAGCAATCCAACCGCCTTGGTACCGTGCAATTGGTTGAAGCATACAATAATCAGCATAACCGCAGCCGTTGATTGGTGAAGGAATCGTTGCCGGAGCTTTGTTCCGGCAACGTTCCCCATCAATCATAACACCAGGGAGGTGAAGTAGTGAAAATATCCAGAATAATCAGGAAATTCGGGTCTTTATTCGCATCTTTGTTTAATGCATCGGCGAATGACTGCGCGGGGGACTGCTCGTCAGGCGTGGTCTTCTATGTGGCGACCGATGGGAGTGATGCCGGCGACGGCTCGATGCATGATCCGTTTTCAACGTTCGAACGCGTAAGAGATGTGATCCGGGGCCTGAAGGCTATCGGCTTATATCCGGAAAGCGGGATTACCGTTTACGTACGCGGAGGGACGTATGTGCGCACTTCTTCGTTCCGGCTGGAAGCAACCGATTCCGGCGAGGAGGGGGCGCCTGTGGTCTATCGCGCGTATCCCGGTGAACACGTTCGCATCGTCGGGAGCCTCAAGTTGAATGGAGGGGATTTCGGCCCGGTAACCGACCCTGCGGTGCTCGAGCGGCTCGATGAGCAAGCTCGTGCCCATGTCGTGCAGGTTTCCCTTCCGTCGCAGGGCGTCAATGACTTTGGTGTTGTCGAACGGATCACCAAGGACATGCAAACGGTTACCGCGTTGCCGGAACTCCTGTTCAACGATTCACCGATGACGATCGCTCGCTGGCCGAACGAAGGCTACACACGTGTGGGCACGGTGCACAACAACGGAACGTCGAACGGTCCGGTGTTTTCTTACCTTGACGACCGGGTGGAACGGTGGGCGACGATAGACGATGTGTGGTTGTTCGGTTACTTTTATTACGATTGGGCGAGCGAGACGATTCCGGTCGTGGCGCTCCACCCGGATCAGAACACGATCGCGTCCGATACGAAAACGCTGTACGGGGTCAAACCGGGGGCCCGGTATTATGTCTTCAACAGCCTGGAAGAACTGGACGCGCCGGGGGAATGGTACCTGGACCGTCATGACGGCACGCTGTACGTTTACCCG
This sequence comes from Paenibacillus tarimensis, assembly GCA_041281825.1. Classification (GTDB taxonomy): domain Bacteria; phylum Bacillota; class Bacilli; order Paenibacillales; family Paenibacillaceae; genus Paenibacillus_D; species Paenibacillus_D tarimensis_A. Next base: position 654,855 of record CP166298.1, read on the forward strand.
CCTGCGCCGCTGGCCGGCAGCGAAGTCCGGTTGACGGTATTGAAAGAGCCGCTTGTCGTTATGGATGACGTTCGGCATGTCGCCTTCTCGGACCTTACGTTCTCTGGTGGTCGTGGCGATGGTCTCGTCATGTTTGGTGGAACCGGCAACCGCATTGAAGGGAACACGTTCCGCAATTTCGGCAATCGTGCCGTCATGGTGAACGGGGGTTTGCGCCACAGCGTTGCCGACAATACGATTTACGATACGGGCAACGGCGGCATCTATTTGCTAGGAGGCGACCGGATTTTACTGTCCCCGGGCGGCCATGAGGCGGTAGGCAACCATATTTACCGGTACGGGCGCATCAAACAGGCGTCTACACGCGCCGTCGAGCTGCACGGCGTCGGCAACCGGGCCGCGAACAATGAAATTCACCACGCTCCGCATCAGGTAATTCTTGTAAAGGGCAACAACCACATCATAGAATACAATGAAATCTATAATGTGGTCAACGATACGGAGGATGCCGGTGCCATTTATATCGTGCGCGACTGGACCGAACAGGGCAACGTCATCAGGCATAATTTCTTTTATGACATCCGCAATGCAATCAGCACTCGGACGGAGGCCATTTATTTCGACGATCGCAGCGGCGGGCAATACGTGTACGGCAACGTTTTCCGAAACGTATCCGGACCGGTCAAACATACCGGTCGCAACAATTTCGTCATGAACAACATCATGATGGACTGCGGGTGGGCGGTGCACATTGGCATTTGGGGCGGCGATCTGACATTCCTAAAACAGCGATTGAGTCAGATGCCTTATCAGGTAGAGCCGTGGAGCTTGCGCTATCCGCATCTGGTTAATATCCTGGACGATCAACCGGGAACGCAGAAGTACAACGTCATCCAACGGAACGTATTCGTGAACTCCCAACCAATGAACATTGCAAGCGTCGCTCTCAGAAATGGATATATTTACAACAACTGGGAGTCGGATGCAGATATTGGCTTCGCCGATGCGGCAAACAATCAGTACCAGCTTAGAATCGATTCTCCGGTGTTTTCGCAGGTGCAGGGCTTCGAGCGAATCCCGTTCGAGCGGATCGGCCGCTATTCGGATACGGATCGGCTGAACCAACTGGATACGGCGATTGCAATGTGGAAATCCATCGGCGAGCTGACGGCTCCCTTGGACCGCATCCTCTCGAATTTGGTACGTCAGGCGCGGCATTATTTGAAGCAGGGGGACGTAACGGAAGCGACGGAGAAACTGGAAGAATTCAAACGGATGCTGTATCATCAAGCAAGACGGGATCAATGCACCGATGGATCGCGATTCTCGCTCGGCATCATCGCGGACGCCCTGCTTGCCCGTTGGACTATTGACCGGTTTGCCGAGCTGAAGCTGGAAGCGCCGAGAACCGTACTCGATATCCATGAGAGGATTCGATTGTGGGCCCAGGGATACCGGTTGTCCGGGGCCTATGTCGATCTGTTCGGCTCGGCGGTCTTCACGAGCTCGAACCCGAGTATCACCGAAGTGGACAAATTCGGGACTATTACCGCCATCGCACCGGGAGAGTCAGTCGTTACGGCGGGCTTTGTCGAAGATGGAACGGCGTACAGCGATTCTGTCACCATCCACGTGAAAAACGGAATACTGACCGGCATTACGCTCACTGCGGACAATCAGGCGGTTCATGTCGGGGATCAGTTGGCAATCACGGTGACCGGCACGATGTCGCATGGAGGTCCGGCGGATTTGTCCGAGGCGTCGATCGCGTTTGCAAGTTCGAATGATAACGTTGCGACGGTGGATCCCTCGACCGGCGTATTGTCGGCGATTCAGCCTGACGCGGTCAAGATAACGGCCAAGGTGACGCTCGACGGAATCGAACGCGAAGCCGTTTTGCACATTTTGGTTGTGGACGCCGATTGGGATACGGTATTGCCCGAACCGTGGCAATTGCATCACTACGGTCCCTGGACGGATGGAACTGCCGTTCATCGGAACGGCACGTTCCTTGTCGCGAGCAACGGGGAAAACGTATGGAATGACTCGGACATGTTCACGTATGTGTATCACGATGTAACGGTGCAGTCGCCGGTTGAGAAGATTACGTTTACGGCCACGGTTAACTCGCTTGAACGGATCGATTCGGCAACGGCCGCCGGCATCATGATGCGCGATCATAATGGGGCCGGATCGAAAAACGTTTTTTTGCGGATGACGACGAGCGGACGATTACAGCTGACGTGGCGTACGGACGATGGCGGCCAGACGTCGTTCACGTCCGTGCCGATGACGCTCCCGGCCGAAATCCGTCTGGAGCGTGCAGGCAACCTGTTTACGGCATCTTACAACTCGGAAGGCGTCTGGAACGTGATCGCAAGCAAAACGCTGAATATGGACGAGAACGTGATGGTTGGACTCGGGTTGTTTTCGGGTTCACCGGCCGGATTGACATTGGCGGAATTCTCGGATCTCGTCTTGACCCGGGAGAATATGCCGCTATCGCGAATCGATCTCGAACTCAAACCGGAGACGCTTGCCGTCGGCGATACCGGTCAGCTGCTCGTACGTGGATACGCGGGTGAAATTCAGGTGAACCTCGAAGACGTGGACATCGTATACGGGGTTCGGGAAGGAGGCTCCATCGTAGAGATCGATATGGAAACGGGTGTCGTTACGGCGCTTGCCGAAGGAACTGCACTGTTGTATGCGGCGGTTGAATTGAACGGAAAGATAACGGATGAATCTATAACTGTTCAAGTCGTCAAACCGATGTTGGAAGCGCTTGACCTGTCGAAGCTGGAAACGGCGTATACCGTAAACGAGCAACGGCAGCTTCACATTCCGCTTGTTCTGGATAACGGCCGCGTCGTGGAACTGGCCGATCTCCCTGGAGTCCAGGCCGAGTATGCGAGTCATCATTCCGACATCGCCAGCGTCGATGCGGACGGCGTCGTCACAGCCCATGCGGTAGGAATCGCAAAAATCATTGTGCAAGTTGCTCTTGATAGCGAAGTGAGAAGCAGATCGTTTCTGATTATCGTTCACTCCGGCATCACTTTTGACGAAGATTTTGAGAACGGGCTGGGTGCCTGGACGGTCCAGAACGGAACTGAGAATCCCCAGGTAAGCGACGTGATGAGCCGTAGCGGTTCGTACAGTTTCAAGCTGCACCAAGATCATCAGGTGATCGTGCACTCGTTCGCAGCTCCGTCCCAAGGGGTTGTCGAAGCATGGTTTTACGATGACGGAACGACGCTTATGCAATCCGTATTCATCGTGAACGACCGATACGTCGGTGTCATGAAATCACATCCTGAACATTATGTATTCCGCTACGGAGGCCAATCATCGCCGAAGAACGAACGGTCGCGCGGATGGCACCAGCTCGTTTACGCTTATAGGCCTTCGACGAATACGATCGGAATTTACATTGACGGCGAACTGGCTAGCCAGCCGAATTTCTCGCAAATGACAATTATGAAAATTGCGGACGGCTGGCCGGACGGAATCATATCTACTTTATACTTCGACGATATTCGCATCTATTCGATGGACTGACAGTTAAATCGAGGGTCTCCGAAGCCGCGTTTGACGGCATCGGAGACTGCTTTTTTTCCAACAGCCGCATCTCGAATTGACCGATACAAGAGGCTGTATTTTGCCTTTTGGATCAATACAACTTCCTATATGCCTCAGCCCGGTAGTTTTGCGATTCGTCGCTACGAAATGGCTTGCGTCACGGAAGCCAACTGATCGGCGATTTCCCCTCATGTTCCACCGCCTGACAGGCAGATCCTTCTTAGTGTATGGGGACGAGCAGAAAGTAGATATATGGAGGTAAATATTGGAGGTAAATATTGCGGGAAAGAGGCTGTTTAAACACCGTGGTCTCAAACGTACGGCGGCCACCACCTCCTGCAGGCCAAGTCCCGGGTTGAAAGCTTCTTCCATCCACTTAAGCAGCGGGTGAGGTTTTGCCACCTTTGAGGATACGTCCGATTTCTTATCAATTCGTCCGTATTTGTAGAGCGTAAGGGCTGCTTGTGAATGAGTTTACAGTTCGTAGGCAGCTTTTTTATAATACAGGGGACTTTTTATTTATTTTTTTAAATGTGGAAGTCCTATATTGAAATTGGGATTATTGATATCGATGAATGAAATCAAACAGTTGTTTCGCGATCGTACGACAAAATATATTGTTTACATCGCAAATTACATCGAAATATCTAATATTTCACATAAATGGAAGCGATTACAATTCGGTTTTTGTCATTACTATTGACAAATATCGATAATTGTCGTAGATTAAAACAATAGGATACATTACGTAACATTATATATTACATATGATACATATAGTATACATAAAAAATATACATTTGCATTATAAGGGGGCAATTGATTATGAACACTTCGGATCAATATTATTGCGTAGGCTGCGGGAAGATGGAACGGTTGGATCTTGCACAGCAATTGTTCCGTACCGGTTTTTTTCGGGTCATCTATCCCCTTGGCTGCTGTGTTAAGTGCAGCGAAGAGACGCCGGAAGAAAGCCGGCCCTCTGATCCGCTCCTGGACCGGGAGATGCTGAAAGACTCTAATGGAAGTTTTGATGACAAATGTGCTGTCTACAGGGATGAGCTTCAAGTGAATCAGACATTAGACGACTTATTAGTTCGAGTGTAGGAAGGAAGAAGCGGCAGATTATATACCTAACAATGACAAAGGGTCGCCATAGGCAGCGAAGCTGCCGAGGCGGCCCTTCTTAATTTTTGCTAAAGAACTTCCAATCGTTTCCTGAATTTATTATAATTAGATGAGTTTGATAAGCGGAGAGACTTTGAAGCGGAGAGACTTTGAAAAGCTGAGAGACTTTGAGCTTCGCTCAAAGATCCCTATGTCATGCTCAAAGATCCCTATGTCAGGAGGAGACCAATGAACCAAGCCGCTGCGATAGAGACCGGACATAAGCCGGGTTCAGCTCCGGTTGTCAGGCTGCAGGACGTGACGAAACGGATCGGGAAAAGGACGATCATCGACCGGCTAACGCTGGATGTGCCGAGCGGAGAAGTTTTCGGGTTTCTTGGGCCTAACGGAGCAGGCAAAACGACCACCATCCGGATGATGGTAGGCCTAATGAAGCTATCGGATGGAGAAATCATTATCCGCGGACACAGCATTCGCTCCGAGTTCGAGAAAGCCATTCGCCATGTCGGCGCTATCGTCGAAAATCCGGAGATGTACAAATATTTGACCGGATATCAGAATTTGCTTCACTTCGCACGTATGATACCGGGTATTACCCGTTCACGTATCGTTGAGGTCATTGAACTCGTAGGCCTGAAAGCCCGAATTCACGATAAAGTCAAGACGTATTCCTTGGGTATGCGGCAGAGGCTTGGCGTCGCACAGGCGATCATGCATAAGCCGTCGCTGCTCATTCTCGATGAGCCGACCAACGGACTCGATCCGGCGGGGATCCGGGAGCTTCGCGATTATTTGAGACAATTGGCCAAGGCCGAGGGGACTACGGTATTCGTATCGAGCCATCTGTTGTCTGAGATGGAGCTTATGTGCGATAGGGTAGCTATTATCCAGAACGGGAAGCTGATTGATGTCCGTCCGATTCAACAGAATGCCGAGCATACGGCTTCCGCATCGACTGTCGTATTCGAGGTTGATAACCCTGAGGCGGCGATGGAGGTTCTTGCGGGCGAACAGCCTGTCCGCGAGGGCAGTTTCCTGTTCGTCAACTCGGACCGTGAAGCCATCGCTTCTATGAACGCACGTCTTGTCGGTGCTCAGATCAAAGTTTACGGTATTCAGGTCCGAAACAAATCGCTTGAGGATCAATTCCTGGAAATGACGGGGGGCGAACGGATTGTTTGATTTCTTGCAGCTGGTTAACAATGAAAATATGAAAATCTATCGCCGCCCCCGCACGTGGATCATGCTCGCCGTTTTGCTGGCCTTGACGCTGGGGATCTCTATTCTGTTCTACTCGTTCGGCAGTGGTGATCAAACGTCGATGTGGATACCGCTGGATATCAACGTTCCGGTGTCCGTACTCCTCATTACAATTTTTGCCGTCGTAATTTCGGCGGAGAGCGTCGCGGGCGAGTTTACGGCTGGAACGATTAAGCTGCTGCTCATCCGGCCATGGAGCCGGTCGAAAATATTGCTTTCCAAATATATATCGCTGCTATTGTTTGCATTGTTCTTTTTGACTATTCTGTTCGTGTGGAACCTGCTGGTCAACCTTGTCATTTTCGGATATGACGGGACAGTGCGGCTTGGCAATAATATGGCGCCGCTTCACTATACGACGATGGTCCATATTTACGAGTTTATCAGTCTTGTCGTTGTCGTTACGTTGTCGTTTCTGATCTCGACAGTGTTCCGCAGCGGGGGGCTGGCGATCGGTCTTTCGCTGTTCCTGCTGTTGGGAGGGAATATGATCAGCGGGGTGCTCGCTTTTCTCGATTATGCCTGGGTTAAATATTTGCTCTTTGTCAATCTGAGCCTGACTCAGTATATCCAGATGGGTGAACCGATGATCAATGGGATGTCCCTGGGCTTCTCGCTGTCTGTGCTTGCCGGTTACTACGTTGTTTTTATCGCCATTACGTGGATTCTGTTCAATAAACGTGATGTGGCGGGCTAACGGGACAATTAGAAGATTAGAAGGCTGACCATGGAGTGGTCAGCCTTATTTTCTTTAAACGGCTTGTCTGGCTTTCTGGTCCTTCTTGTCGCTGTTCTCCGATTTCGTATCCTTCGGATCGGCTGCTTCGGCGGTCAGCGGCTTCGGTTTGACGGTCTGGTGCTTCATCATATCCGATTTTCCGCTGAATATGCCGCCTTCCTGGATGATGAGCGACGTAGCGTTCAGGTTTCCGTGAAGCTGACCCGTAGCCGTAATCGTAAGTCTTCCGCGTGTCGTCACATCGCCGTTAACGATGCCGGCAATCGTCACGTCATGCGCTGTGATAGATGATGTTGCAACACCGCTTTCTCCGATAACGACATCGCCTTTGCACTCAATATCCCCTTGAAACTGGCCTTCGATTCGGATTCCCGCATCACAGGTGATTTTACCTTCCATGCTTGTGCCTTGACCGATCAGTGTATCTGTTGGCAGACTTTTTTTAATTTCCTTAAACATCGTACCATCCTCCTTCACCGGTTAAGATACTTCAGCGGATTTACAGGTTCATTGCTCTGCATGATTTCAAAATGTAAGTGCGGTCCCGTACTTCTTCCCGTCGAACCGAGCAGCCCGATTTTCTCCCCCTGGACAACTGTGTCTTTCTCTCGGACCTCAAAGCTTTTCAGGTGCATGTAAACTGTCTTCAACTCGTTACGATGGCCAATAACAACATAGTATCCTTTGTTCTTGTCGTAACCGGTATCCAGCACGGTGCCGTCAGCGGCCGCAAAGACGGGGTCGCCCGTCTTGCCGGCGATATCGACGCCTGCATGAAAAGCCGTTCGGCCAGTGAAAGGATCCTTTCGATAACCGAAGCCCGAGGTCAGCCTGACGGACATGGTAGGCCATTCGGAAGGTTTGGTTCTCAATTCGGCTTCCCTGGCTTTGGCCAGTCTGACCGACTGAGCCATCGAATCTTCCATCGCATCGACCATGACGCTGATTTGCCTGAAGCTTAGCCCGCCCTCCTTGGCTAACAGCACCAATTCCCGCTCATTGGCCGCAGGGGGAACGGCAGAGACTGAAGGTTCAACAATATCGCCGTATGCTTCAATAAAATGCTTCAGCTTGTTCTCGAGCTCATGCAGCTCATGAAGCCTTTCCTGCAGTTCCGAGGTTTGACGCGAAATTCGCTCCAATTCCTGCTCCAACGAGACGACAGCATCTTCCTTGGCTTGAACGGTCACGGTGTGGGCAGCGGCTTGCTCTTCGAGCTTCTGCTCAAGCTCCTGAATCAGAAAGTTTGATCGAAGCTGGAGGGCGGTAACGATGCCGGTAACCGCAAGAACCGCTGCCGCAGGTGCGGCAACAACCGATCGTTTTGACACGTGGAACTGCCTCACGGATTGATCCGCCCCCCGCATGACGAGAAACGACCATCCGTGTTTTCGTCTTCGTTTCACTGGGAGTCTCCTTCCGGCCGGTCATCGGATTCGAACGTTCTCTAGCTATTTATTCTCCAATTCGATAAAACATGCTAATAAAATTGATTTCGGCTTGTCCGTAGAGAACGGGACACTCTTTTCCAGCAAAACACATATAGACGTCCGAACCATTTTGTCCCCCAATGTCTGTGGGGTGAGATAAATGAAAAAAATAAAATATATGTTTATATTGATGCTTGCTCTGGGGTTAATTCCAAATACAACATGGGCAGAACCTTGGTTCCGCTCCGGTTTCTTTCGCAGTCCTTCGGCGCTAAAGTAGATTGGATCGGCAAGGAGCGCAAGGTTGAAGCGATTTGGGAAGAGGTTGCGGGCGGAGGTGAATGCGCAGGGAACGGTGGATGCCGATGTCATTGTGACCGTCTTAGATATGGGTACGGCAGATGTCGTTTATGAGTTCGAAGGCTACATTGAAGACATCCCATACAATAAGGTCATTAAATACAGCACCATGGTGCATTGCAGGAAGCAGAACTTATGAAGTAATTGCCAAGTACAGCGGTCGCTAAATGCGGCCGTTTTTTTCGTATGCAAACTCTCCCAAACTACTTAGAAACAATGCCGCCCGCGCCCCTGTTAGCTTTTCTTCCGCCTGATAAAATCAATAATCGGACGCAGCCGCTGCGGGGCGACGCTGTCGACCAGATCGCCGACGCGGTCCAGACGTTCCCTGATATTGAGCAGATGGAAGTCGGTCGGCTTTACATCCCGCTTGACTTCCTCCCATTCGAGCGGGGTGGACACAGTAGCGCCGTCCCTGGCCCTTGGGGTATAGGGAGCGGATAAAGTTTTGCCCTGGTAATGCTGCAAATAATCGACATAAATCAATGTCCCTCGGTTTTTCTTCAGCCGCTCGACCGTGAACATACGGGGATAGGTTTCGGATAGATATTCTCCGACGAACTGGCCGAGTGCGCGAAGCTCGTCAAACGTCAAGTCCGGTTGAAGCGGGACGATGATTTGCACTCCAGTTGCTCCCGACGTCTTCGGAACCGAGACGATACCAAGCGACTCGAGCAGCTCTCCGACCAGCGCGGCCGCTTCCATAATTCTTGGCTCCACTTCCCGGGAAGGGTCGATATCAAGAATCCATTCCGTCGGGCGAAGCGGCTCGCCGATCCGGTCGAAGGAAGCGTGAAACTCCAGACAAGCGAGATTGCCGAGCCATAACAACACCGGCATTGAATCGAGATGAACGTAGTGAATGCCATTTTGAACAGCGGTATGGACAAAAGGAGGCTGAGGCTGCGGACAGTTTTTCTGATAAAACGATTTGCCGTGAATGCCGTTCGGATAACGGATCGTTGTTAAGTAACGCCCTTTGCAATGCTTGATCAGATAAGGCGCGATTGAAGACAGGTGCCGCAAATAATCGAGCTTCGTAATGCCCTGCTCCGGCCAGAGCACTTTTTCCGGGTTCGAAACGGTCAGTTCCTGTCCTTCTACCATAATCTTGCCTTTCACGGCAGTTGCCATCGGTCGCCCCTCCTCTAGTCTCTATGGCCGAAGCCGGTAATTTTCGGATGACGCAGCAAGCCGGCGGACGTCATCTCCAGACCGGTTACCCGGCATTTAAAAGGATCGGCCAGCCACACGACCCGCTCCCCTTTCAATTCGGCAGGCAGGTGCGGGAACGGACAGCGGGAGTCAACCGCTCCCTGCGAGACGGTATTTTGAAAAATAAGACTCTTCATCGCTTCATCCAGACCGAGCGATACCGAGCCGATAAATACGCCGTCACAGGACATGACGAGGCTTGCGACCCGTCCTTCCCGCAACTTTATGCCGACGATGTCGGCCGTGAGATGGAGCGCGGTTTTTGTTTTGAGCCAGTCGTTGTGCTTCTTTCCTTCCCGGTACGGGCTTGAAAGCCGCTTGCTGACGACGCCCTCCCATTGATGTTCAGAGACCCATTTCCAGAGCGCCTCCCCGTCGCTGAACAGGTCGGTTACGAAGAACCGGTCCTCCTTCACAGGAAATTTGCGGTTCAGCCGTTCATGCCGTTGTTCAAAAGGCAGGGGTCGCAGATCCGTCCCATTATCGAAAAGCAGATCAAAAAGCACATACATCAGCATGCCCTGGGGTGTAGTCGTCCCGGGTGCCGATACATTGCCGCGCTGCCGTTCCCGCTGCAGCACTTTCTGGAAGGAGGGGCGCACGCCGTCCCAATACACTACTTCACCATCGAGAAGACAGTCGCCCAGCTCGGCCGCTTTGGAAGCCAACAGCCGCGTTATCTCGGGATAAATACGGTTCTTTAACTGCATCCGCCGGGAATATATCTCCACTTCGCCGCTGCGCCTAATAAGCGCCAGAATGCGGACTCCGTCCCATTTAATTTGAAACCCCCATTCCGGCCCTGAAGGCAGACCGGCGGAGGAGACCGGTCCCATCGGTTCTTCCGGCAAGACAATGGGGATATTCCGCATATCAGCCTACCGTCTCTTTCGCAGTCTTGGCCTTTCTTCGGGTCGGCTTGGCAGGCTTTGGTCCGGGTGCGGCCTTGGCCGCTTCGAGGCTTGCCTGCAGCGCGGCCATCAAATCGACGACATTGGCCCGCTGTACCTCAGGCGCAACATGGACTTCTTCGCCAGCGATTTTTTTGCCGATTAGATCCATCAGTCGCGTCCGGTAATCGTCGGTATATTTCTCAGGCTCGAAAGGTGTGGACAACTGTTCGATCAGCATGCGCGCCATCGTCAATTCCTTCTCGTTGACGTTGACGGCTTCCGGGAGTCCGGGGACCTGTCCGGTAGAACGAATTTCATCGGGGTAAAAGATCGTTTCCATCGCAAGACAATTATCGATGACGCGAATCGCGGCCAGGCTGCTTTTGGAACGGATCGATATTTTGGCAATGCCGATTTTGCCGGATTGCTTCATCGCCTCCAGAAGTAAATTATAGGCGTTGGCGCCGGCATGGTCGGGCGACAGATAATACGTCTTCTGAAAATAAATCGGATCGATCTCCGTTAAATCAACGAAGTCTAGAATTTGAATCGTTCTTGTCGCATCTGTCGTTAGCGCCTCAAGCTCTTCCTTCTCAAACAGAACAAACCTTCCCTTTTCATACTCATACCCCTTGGCGATATCGTCCCATGCGACGTCCACCTCACAGTTTTTGCACTGCCTGGTGTAGGCGATCGGCCCGCCGCACGCCTTGTGAATCATGCGCATGGAGATATCCTTGTCCTCGGTGGCGGAGAACATTTTGATCGGGACGTGCACTAGCCCGAAGCTGATGGCGCCCTTCCATACCGTATGCATGCGAATTCCTCCTAACATAGGGATCTTTGAGCGGAGCTCAAAGCCTCTCGTATCTGAAATGTCTTACTATCCATCCTGCCCCGAATGCATGAAAATCAACCGGGTGGGGTATATTTTTCCGCGAGGGGCCAAACCAAAGGAAGGGTGATCAACTGATGAGTGAAGCAGGAAACTCTCCGGAATCGCCGCAAGCGAAAAATGATGGACAGCATGAAGGCAGGGACGACAATTTTATGGACATTGACCGAATGGTGAACGAAGGTCTCGGCGGCGGTCAGGTTACGTTTCAAAATGGATTGATCGACGAATCCACGACGGACACAATGGATGATGAGAAGAGAACTTGAGCTCGACTCAAGATCCCTATGCAAAGGAGGATAAGGACGATGGATGCCAAGCGTGCGCAGCAAATATTGCAGTCGGAGGATACGATACCCGTCCATTTCGAAGGCAATCCGATTTGGATTGAAGAGGTGGATGAAGCGAGAGGGACGGCTAGAGTAGATTCTGAAATCAATCCCGGCCAAAAGCAGACCGTGCCCGTTGAACGGCTGGAAGAAGGACGTATTAGTTGATCTGAAGTATGAAAAGGCTGCCTTCGGGGCAGCCTTATAATATAAGTCTGAATATAATGTTAGAAAATTCAGAAAAATAATATTATTTTAATTGATAATTTTGAAACGCTTACATATAATAAATATATCAGGTAAAGGGGGCTTGCGTATGCGGGAGTCCGGAAATTTTGCGATCGGTTTGTTTTGGGGGACAGCATTCAGCATCCCGTTATGGATCTCGATCATTGGTTGGGCAACGACGACAGCCAAGTTTATACATTCCCTATTAGCATAAAAGTTATCATTTGAAAGCCGCTTGCCGGAAAATACGGGCAAGCGGCTTTGTGTTGCATTGGAGATTATGAATGGTTAAGGTGTGACTAGAAATCCGGCTAATAAACACATTGGGGTTGCAGTAGACTTGCGAATTATTGAACTAAACTCACTAATACGGAACCCAACTGCACTATTTGAGTTTGTCGATCCCTTTCCAGAAGCAAATACTGAGGTAAACTTCAATAATAGCGCAGTCAACTTCCTTATTATTGAGGTTTGCTTCACCATTTGCCGCATATGGTCTGCGGAGCCAGTAATTACTGAGGTAAGATTCATTATTAATGAGGTTTACTTCATTCTACTTGCATTTTCACCTTAGGGTGCGTCTACTTTAAGGAAATATGCAGCGTATTTAGCTGACGTGAGGGTATTTTGAAACCAATACCGGCTCTCTAACGTTATACATAAGGTCCACAATGATGGAAAATATGGATAAGAGAGGATGAAGTGACTATTGAGAAGTAAAAGAAGAAACGTTCAATCGGCAATGAAGATGGCGGTTGCCGGCACCCTGACCCTCAGCTTGCTGTGCGCCCCATTGGCCAGCGCAGCAGCCGCGGAGGCAACGGGAATGAGTGAAGTAAGCGAATCCGTCGGCACCGGCTCGTCGGGCGGTACCGCCGCACCGGAAACGAGTGTTGCAAAGCTTGACTCGAGCGAGGCAAAGGTGACGAAGGAAGAGGCGGAGGCCAAGCTTCGTGCGTTATTCCCGGTGCTGGAGCAGGCAAGGCTGGAGCGGGTGGAATTCGGCAATCCGAATGTGTACCCGCCGCGTGATGAAGCGGTCTGGAATTTTCAATGGTTAATCGACGAAGGAAACAGTTCTTATGGGTTCAGCACAACGGTTGACGCGCTGAACGGGGATGTGCTCAATTATCATCGGCCGTATGGCATTTCGGCGGACGAGAATCAGGCCTACTACCCGCCGAAAGTGTCGGAGGACGAAGCGGAAGAGATTGCGGAAGCGTTCATTGGCAAGGCTTCGCCATCGGTTAATCTTTCGGATGTAAAACCCGGTGACAGGGGCGGCATGCCGAAGCAGTTATTCGGTCCGGTTCAATATCATTTTTACTATCAAGTAACAAAGAACGGCATCCCATCCAACTCGGAAACGGTAAGTATAACTGTTAACGGGAACGGGGAAATCATCGACTTTAACCGGCATCGGTACGAAGGCGAATATCCTTCGGCTGTTCCCGCTTTGACGAAAAAACAGGCGGAGGAGCGTATCAAAAATAATGTATCGTTAACCTTAAGCTATATTTCGGATAATCCGTACGGCTATAATCGAAGCGGCTCCGTCAAATGGAAGCTTGCCTATGTCCCAGTAGCGAACGGCAGTATGCTGGATGCGACGACAGGCGAGCTCATCGGCTGGGACGGAAAGCCGGCCGAGACTTCCGCGAACTATTTGCCGCTTCCTGCGGAAGGCCCCGTGTTTCAAAAAAACGAAGGCACAACGTTAACGTCCGAGCAGGCGGCGGCCATTGTAACGGAGCATGCGGCGATTCCGGAGGATTATCGGATGAATGCGCATCTCGACAGGTATTGGATGGAACCGGGCGTACAAGTATGGAATATCAGCTGGCGCAATCAGAACATCAGTCCGTTCGGATTTCCGGATCAAATCACTGCTTATGTGGACGCGGCCACCGGCCGGCTGCTAAGTCTGAACCGCCATAATTATTATCCGTCTCCTTATGGAGGAGAGGAACCGAAGAAGGTGCCTGCTCCTTCGATTACCGAGCAAGAAGCCGATACCAAGGCGATGGAATTGATCCGATTATTATATCCGAATGCGGCAGAAGAGTTGAAACGGGCCGATACTCCGGCGCTCATCGAGAGCGAGACGAGCGAAACGAAGTTCCGCTATCAATTTCAGCGATTCTACGGAGACTACCCGATTCATGGCGACACCGTTCATTTGACGCTAGACGGCAACGGCAAGCTGTATTCCTACCAGACGCCGGGGACATCCTTAGATACATTGACGCAGCAGCTGGAAGGGCTGACCGCACAGATATCCGCGGAAGAGGCGCTGCGAACGTATGCGGACGCACTCTCGGCCGAGCTTCAATATGTGCGTTTCGGTGGGTATTACAATGAAACGATGAATCAGGTGCCGGAGGAGATGAAGCTCGTTTATACCCCGGTGCTGGACAACAAAAAGGGGTATGCAATTGTCGATGCCTCAACCGGCAAGCTCGAATCGTATTATTCTTCCAATCTGCCGGAAGAGGAGACGGCGATGATTCCGCAGGATGTGGAAGATCACTGGGCAAGCAGCGCGCTGACTGCAATGATCGAGCACGGGGTGATGAAAGCCGGGGAAGACGGCTTGCTTCATCCGAATGACGAGCTTAGTCTCGGCGACTGGATTTTGCTTATGTCCCGTGCATTGTACGGCGATAGTATGAATTATTACGGCGGCCGGGAGCAAGAACCGCCATTTGCGGATGTGACTGCCGAGAGTGAATACTATTTTGCGGTTCAACGCTTTATAGACCGGCGCTGGCTTGATAAGGCACCGGAGATGAAGCTAGAACCGGGGCAGACGCTGACCAGGGACAGGCTGGCCGTCACGCTCACCAGAATGCTTAATTACAACAAGCTGGCGGAATTTATGAACGATGATCTGGAAGTCGCAGCACTAAAAGACGCGGACCGGATTCGCAACAAAGGGGCGGCAGCCGTTGTATTTAAGCTGGGGCTGCTGAAGCCTTCTAACGGCAAGTTCAATCCGGACGCTCCGGTGACCAAGGCGCAGGCGGCGACCATCATCATGAGGCTGGTAACGCTCCAGGGTAAAACTGATTCGGCTATATTTTGATATGGATTTACAGGCCTAAAGCTGAGAGACTTTGAGCTCCACTCAAAGTTCCCTATGTCATGCTCAAAGGTCCCTATGTAAGGGTGGATCATCTCCGCCCTTTCCTCCTTTTAGGAATGTCTTTTCCGAAATGCAGCCACTCCTAAAAGGACTAACGGCAACAAGAGCCCGAACGTTCCGGCGAAAAATACCCATACTTCTAAAATAACAGCAATGTTATAGATGATATTGGGACTGCTCGCTAGAGAAAAGACAACCACCATCATTCCTAAAGGAAATACAAGCATACGATACTCTTTCAGATTCAAAATTTGGGCCAAAGTAAACGTTGCCGCATAAAAGCTAATGCTTAGTTTGAAAAAAATCGAAATAAACCACAAGCCGGCTATAATCGCCTCAATCCGCTGCAAAAAATCGCCGATGTTAATTTTTTGGGCCAGAACATAACTTGGGTAAATGTCTCTCGCCGTGTGATCCGCACCGAGAACCAGGATCGAGAGAGCCGTGAGCAGGACGATAACCGCTCCTCCCATAATAGTTCCCGCAAAAAAAGCCTTGCCTACTTTCCCGGGCCGATTCACATAAGGAATGATAAACAAAAAAGTAGCGTACTCCATAAAAGGATACGCCGCCAATAGAAGGGCGCCATGCAGCACGGGTTTTATCCCCTCTTCAAGGACCGGCTGTATTTTTTGCGCATCGATTTGAGGCGAAACAAAGATTACAAGCAATAGAAACAGGATGATAAACCAGGGGAAAATAATTTCTGCCGCACGTGCGATCGTTTCAATCCCGAGACGGATTCCCATCATTACAACGATTAACATCAAAATATGAATAAACTGGATTGGCGTTTCAGGCATAATATACGTAGTAAGGAAATCCCCTATATTGCGGAGAACAAGCGAAGCGAGAAGAAACGGAAAGGGGAGAAATAGAATCGAGACGGCTTTGCCCACCCATTTTCCAAGGATTTGTTCGCTGTATTGGGCCAAATTCTTATCGGGATATAAGGTGCCTAGCTTTGTATAAATCAACCCGAATAAAAGTCCCGCTCCCACCCCTAAAATACCTGACAACCAAGCATCCTGTTTCGCAGGGGCGGCAAGCATGCCCGGAGCCAATAAGAGAGAGCTTCCCGCGGTAAACATAAACACCAATATTGCAAATTGACGCGCTGCGATTTTCGCGTTTTCCAGCAACTTCTTCCACTCCGTTCTATTCAAGCGTAAACGGCTTCGCCGTCTCTGGCGGCTAAGCCTCGTTTCGCGGAGAATTCTAAGCTGATACAGCGGAGAGACGTTGAGCTCTGCTCAAAGATCCCTATGTCAAGTGTGAAACTTATAAACTCTTAGAATTTTAAAAAACCGAATAGTAAATCAATAAACGGCTTATAAATAAAAGCCAACGCATCCATTGGGTTGGGGATCTCCACTTGCAATCCTTCGGCAATGCTTAACCCCGTTCCTAACAGGAGCAGGATCCAAAATGTCCAGAGCTCCTTTTTCAACCCTTGTTTCAAAAGGGAAGGCACATCGATGAAGGTGATCGCAACAGCAACCGCCAGGATTCCCAAGACGATCCACATAAGACTTCACTCCTTTAAGTCTTTCATGAAGGATTGGCTGACGGTACCTGTGCGTCGAATCTTTACGTCTACCTTTACATTCACCGGAAGATCCGCAAATTCTCGATCCCAATTTTTTTTGACACTCTTCCAGAATTTAGGATCGGCACGGCGAATGGCTTCCCCGAAGCCAAAAATATCCGCTTTATATTTTTTTTGCGCTTTTTTTATTGCTTTTTCAGCAAGTTTTTTTATAATTTGTTCTACTGTTGCTTCCATTTCATAGATCGTCTTTGTTTTGGTTAAATCAAGGTTCCTGCATGCTACCTCCCCCACATTGGTTTCTGTCCGGATTTCAACATCAACTTCCGGTTTTCCGTTCTTTACCTTTCCTTTTATCTTCCCTTTGTTTCGAATAACCTCCAAAACGACTTTTCCCCCTTTCGGACAGGGGAGATGACCTACTGTGCTTTTCACGTTGTCCATAATATAGTTATATCCTTTGCTTTCAGGTTCATTTAGCCAACCTACGAGCTTGTCATTTTTAAAAACTCCGAGCCCTGAATATTGCAATTGAGCAGGAGGAGCAATCTCTTCAATATTTTCCTTGTTTTCGCCTGTTTCCTGACTCCCTTTCACTTTCAGGCCGGTTAACACAGGATGTTTTCCTGTACTCACAAGGTCGGAGATGAGAACATCTAATGTGACACCTGAAGTGGGTGCCCAAGCTTTCTCCGACGTTCGAAGGGAATAGAACAGTTTATTGGCTGGTATTTTCTCTAAAGGGGTTAAGATCTTCAATACGTTTTCGGCGGTTGTCCCTTTCGCCACAACAACGAAAAAATCCGGCCGTTGTTCATGATCTCGCAATAGGAAATCCAAAATTTCACTTATTCCTTCTCTTGCTAATTCCTCCCCGATGACAACCATTCGAAGATGTGAAAGATAGATTTTTCTGGGGCTGATCGTTGTCATTTTCCGTCTCGCCTCAAACAGAGTACCTGATGTGGCTTGATATACCGTCACAGGTGTACGACCTGTACCGCCTTCCCCCGCCGCCACTTCTCCGGGGTTAACCACTTGAGTAGTGATTCGATAATTATCCCCCGATTTATCGATCCCTGCCGCTACTTCAATCGCAAGTTCATTCAATTCCCTGCGATTCCAACAACCGGTGTTCACGGTCATGACGAGAATGAGCATCCCCAGCATGAACAATTTTCGTTTCATCTTTCCGGCTTACTCCTTTCCGATTACCTGTAGTCATTTTCGCGGTTCCGGTTTTGGCGGAGCATTTTGCTCTCGAATGACGTTTTTTTGACTGATTAAGCGCGGGCGTGAAAACAATGCCCACTGCGGCAGCCGAAACAGCATGTCCTTCTGATCCGCGAGAATGAAAGGCGCAAAAGGACTCATATAGGGAATCCCGAAGGAACGCAAACTGCACAAGTGAAGCACAAGTGCGATTAAACCCAAGGTAATCCCATATAATCCAAAGGAAGCGGCAAGCCCCATTAACCCAAACCGTAAAATTCTTACGGAAATCGCCATATTATAAGATGGAAATACAAAACTCGCAATTGCGGTGATGGATACCACAATAACCATCGCCGCTGATATAATGCCGGCCTCTACAGCAGCTTGTCCAATGACTAACGCCCCCACTATGGATACCGCTTGACCTACGGCTCTCGGCAATCTCACTCCGGCTTCCCGCAGAATTTCAAAGGTCAATTCCATCACGAGAGCTTCAATAAAAGCAGGAAAGGGAACCCCTTCCCGCTGGGCTGCCAGACTGATCAGCAGCGGAGTCGGGATCATTTCTTGATGAAAAGTGGTAATGGCAATATAGAGAGAAGGTCCCAACAAGGCGATAAAAAAACTTAAATATCGAAGCCAACGAAGTAGCGTTCCGATATCCGCACGTTGATAATAGTCTTCGGCAGCCTGATTGAATTGGCCGAACAAAGCAGGCACTAAGAGAACAAACGGAGTGCCATCGATTAAAATTGCGACACGCCCTTCCAACAATCCGGCTGCAATCACATCAGGACGTTCAGTATTGTACACCGTAGGAAAAGGAGTGTATGTTTCGTCCTGAATCAATTCCTCGATATAGGCGCTTTCCAATATCCCGTCGATATCAATTCGATCCAGACGAGCGCGTACTTCTTCGACCACCTTGTCATTGACGATCCCTTTGATAAACATCATCGCGACATCCGTTTTGGTGACTCTCCCTATTTTCCGGCTCTCTAACCACAGGTTAGGGTCTTTGATTTTTCGGCGAATCAATGCGGTATTGGTAAATAAGGATTCCGAGAAACCTTCCTTTGGTCCGCGTATCACCGATTGGGAGGAAGGCTCCGTCACCCCGCGATTTTCCCATCCGACCAATCCGATGGCAAAACCTTGCGTATATCCATCCAGTAAAAAAATGGTTTTCCCTGATAAAAGGGTGTTAAACAGCGTCTCAAAATCCGTTACATCTTTTATTTCTCCTACCGTCAGGGCAAAATCCTTGATGAGCTGCAAAGCGTTCTGCCCGGAAGAAAGCTTTTGCTCAAAATCCGTTCCCCGGGTATCCAACATGAGCGATTCGATAATAAAGTTATGAACGGAACCGGTATTTACCAATCCTTTGGTGTAGAAAATCCCTGCGTTAATTTTCCCTTCTTTTCCAATCGGAATTTCCCTTATGATGATATCTCCGCTGTCTCCAAGAGCTGCTTTTACCTGCTGAATATTTTCTTCCAGGCTTATTTTAAGAGGTTCCATCGTTAATCCTCATATTCACTCGTTTTTTACATCAAGTATCGTCTTGTCAAAACCTTTTTAAACCGCAGCAAGATAAAGTCCATCTCAAGCAGGAATCGAATAACGTATCTTCCATTGAATAATGCGGCTTTTCCGGTAAAATAGGGTTATCAGGGTTGAGGGGGGCATTACCGGGAATGAGTCCGCAGCATCATAAATTAACGAAGTTTGAATTGCTATTACGTATCTTCTTTATTACAATCGGCGCTATGCTTATGGCTGTCGCGCTTGAAATCTTTCTCGTGCCGAACCAAATTATCGATGGCGGCATTGTCGGGATCTCGATTATCTTATCGCATTTATCGAAAGTACCGCTCGGCCTGTTTCTGTTTGTTTTAAATCTCCCGTTCTTGTTTCTCGGCTACAAGCAGATCGGCAAAACGTTCGCGATTTCAACGTTATACGGCGTAACCGTCATGTCTGTCGGAACATTTCTTCTGCACGATGTGCCCGTGCTGACGACGAATCTGTTCCTCGCCACGGTGTTCGGCGGAGTAATTCTCGGCATCGGCGTGGGTCTGGTGATCCGGTTCGGCGGCTCGCTTGACGGCACGGAAATCGTGGCGATTCTGTGTAACAAGAAGCTGCCGTTCTCCGTCGGCGAGATCGTGATGTTCTTTAACCTTTTCATTATGCTGTCGGCCGGCTTTGTCTTTTCCTGGGATCGGGCGATGTATTCGCTGATTGCGTATTACATTGCGTTCAAGATGATCGACATCACCATCGAAGGCTTTGACGAATCGAAATCCGTATGGATCATCAGCGAGGATGCGAAGGTCATCGGAAGCGCCATTATGGACAGGCTCGGACGGGGGGTCACCTATTTAAACGGCGAAGGGGCATTTACCGGCGATAAAAAGCAGGTCATCTTCTGCGTCATCAACCGCCTGGAGGAAGCGAAGCTGAAGTCGATCGTGCAGGAGCTTGACACGTCGGCATTTCTCGCGGTCGGCAACATTCACGATGTTAGAGGCGGACGGTTCAAGAAAAAGGATATTCACTAGTAGATTGGTTACGGTGAATGAGAAGCGGAGGGGCTGGATTCGTGCTGGAAAAGCGATCGGAAGCACGAACCGGACCCAGCGGGTTCAATTCACCTAACTATTTATATTGATGGAACAGTCCACCCGGCTCGGTTTGTTGCGGCGGTCTGCTCAGACCGATATAATAAGAAGAATTAAGGGGATGAACGGGGGCGAATGGGGCTGGATGAATTTGCGAGTATACGTCAATGGACGTCCGGCAGACAGCCGCAGGAATGGCAGCGCTCGCGCGGCGTCGTAATCGGAATCGGCGACGACGCGGCCGTTGTCGGGGGGCCGGAGGCCGGCGGTTCGGAAGGCGGCGAGTGGCAGTGGCTGCTTGCCGTCGACACTATGGTCGAGACGGTGCATTTCAATGAGGCGACGATGACGGAGGAAGATGTCGGCTACAAAGCTCTCGCCGCGAACGTCAGCGATATTGCGGCGATGGGCGGTGTACCCCGGCATGCGCTCGTATCGGTGAGCGTGCCGCCTTCGTATGGGCCGGAGCGTGTGCGACGGCTTTATGACGGTTTGTATGCCTGCGCCGATAAGTACGGCGTGGCGGTGGTCGGCGGCGATACGACGTCGTCGCCGCAGCATTTGGTCGTGGCCGTGACGGTCGTAGGCGCCGTCGAGGCCGGCCGGGCGGTGCCCCGCTCGGGTGCGAGGCCGGGCGACGCCGTATTCTTGACAGGCCCGGTCGGTATGTCGGCGGCGGGCCTGCACTATTTGCTCGCGGAGAGAAGCAAGCGCAGGCGGTCTGGCGACGCGGCGACGGAACCGATTCCGCTGTCAGCGGCCGAAGCGGAAGGCATAGCTGCGCTCGTGCGGGAGCACCGCCGCCCGCAGCCTTCTGTGCTTGCCGGGCGGCTACTTGCGAAGCGGGGCACATGCCATGCGCTGAACGATGTGAGCGACGGCGTCGCAAGCGAGGCATGGGAGCTGGCGGAGGCCTCCGGAATCGCCATTGTGCTGAATCAAGCGCGGCTGCCGCGCAGCGGGACGATGGCCGCATATGCGCACCGGGCCGGAATTGATCCGCTGGAGTGGATATTATACGGCGGCGAGGATTATGTGCTGCTCGGAACAATCGCTCAAACGGACGCGGACAGCGCAAAATCGGAGCTGGCGGAACACGGCATCCCTTTTTATATGATCGGCGTTGTTGAAGAAGGAGAGCCCGGGGTATGGCTAACCGGGGACGGGACAGGCAAGCGGATGGCAATTGCGAAGCGGGGATACAATCATTTTGCGGAAAATCAAAGGTGAGCAGATGAACGATACGCAGCGGTATGAAACGGTATGGACGGCTGGCTCGGAACAGGATACGGTCCGGTTGGCACAGCGGATTGCCGGCGAGGCGCAGCCGGGGACGGTGATCGCGCTTGACGGCGATCTGGGCGCGGGTAAAACAAGGTTTTCCCAAGCATTTGCCGGGGCGCTCGGTGTTCCGGGTGTTGTGAACAGCCCGACATTTACGATTATTAAGGAATATGAAGGCGGCAGATTGCCGTTTTACCATATGGACGTATACAGAATATCGATGGCTGAGGCGGATGAGCTCGGGCTAGACGAGTATTTCTTTGGAGACGGAGTGACGCTCGTTGAATGGGCAAGCCTCATCGAACCGTTACTGCCGGAGAAGCGGCTGCAGATGTTTATCGAGCATCTGGGCGGCGAAGCCCGCAGCATCATATTGACAGGCATCGGGGAGCCCTACGCTTCCTGGTGCAGACAATTGGACTCGGAATCGGCAGGAGGTGCGGAAAGATGACGGAGCGAGAACCGCTTATACTTGCGCTCGATACATCCACCGCCGCACTGGCTGCAGCGCTGGTGCGTGGCAGCGAACCGCTCGCGGAAGTCCGGTCGCTCGCCGAGCGGAACCATTCCGTATACATTGTGCCGAAGCTGCAGGAGCTGTTAACGCAGACCGGGTTAACCCCGGAAAATCTGGATGCGATCGCTGTCGGACAAGGGCCCGGATCCTATACGGGCATGCGAATTGCAGTGACGGTTGCCAAGACGCTTGCATGGACGTGGGACAAACCGGTCGTCGGCATTTCCAGTCTGGAAGGATTGGCTTACGGCGCTTCAAAGAATGATGCGGGTGCACGCGGCACAACGACATGGTACATTCCGATTATGGACGCGCGGCGCGGACAAGTGTATACGTCCGCTTTTGTCCGGACGCCGGATGGCGCGTGGACAAGACAGGCGGAGGATGGAATCCGGCTGATGAAGGAATGGGTGGATGAGCTGGCCGGTAAGATCGGCGGCGCCCCAGATACGCCGGAGCGAATCGTATTCACCGGCGATTTGTCGTTGCATGAAGCGGAGGCGCACCGGCTGGGCAGCGAATCGACACCGGATCGTTTGATGATGATGCCATTTCTGATGGAAGGACGATGGATTGCCGAGCTGGGAAGAATGAAGCTGATGCAGGGGCTTGCCGATGAGGTGCACGCGCTTGTTCCCAACTATACTCAACTGGCGGAAGCGGAAGCGAAGCTTCAGGCCAAATCACGGGGGGGAATGACCGAAGATGGCCGAAATGACGAAGCGGCATACCGATGAGGATTGGCAAAAGCTGCTCCTGTTCCGCTCGATGCGGGTTGACGATATACCGGCGATCTGCCAGATCGAAGCGGAAGCGTTTACGAGCCCGTGGTCTTCAGACGCGTTTACGAACGAGCTCATGAACAATCATTTTGCCAAGTATCTGGTCATGATCTATAAAGGAGAGATTATCGGTTACGGCGGCATGTGGACGATTATTGATGAAGCGCATGTGACGAATATTGCGGTCCGCGCGGATTTCCGGGGCAAAGGGCTCGGCGAACGGCTTCTCCACGAATTGCAGCGTACCGCCGTCTTCTTCGGCGCTTCTCGCATGACGCTGGAAGTCAGGGTCAGCAATGAACGCGCGCAGCGGCTGTACCGCAAGATGGGCTTTGAAGCATCCGGGATCAGGCCCGGCTATTACTCGGACAATCAAGAGGATGCGCTTATTATGTGGGCGGCGCTGAACAAGTCAAAGGCGGGTGACGGAGCATGACGACGGACGGAAAGGACGGACAAAAGGGGACGGAGGACCGGGAGCTGATCCTAGCGGTCGAAACAAGCTGCGACGAGACATCGGTTGCGATTGTGCGCGGCGGCAAAGAAATATTGACTAATCTGGTCTCGAGCCAGATCGAAACGCACCGCCGTTTCGGCGGTGTCGTGCCGGAGATCGCATCGCGCAAGCATGTGGAATCCGTAACGCTTATCATGGAACAAGCGGTCCGCGAAGCGGGCGTATCGCTGCGGGATTTGTCGGCTGTCGCTGTCACGCAAGGCCCCGGGCTGGTCGGATCGCTGCTCGTGGGGATCGTAGCCGCCAAAAGCCTGGCAATGGCGATTGGCGTACCGCTGATCGGAACTCACCATATCGCCGGGCATATCTATGCCAACCGGTTTGTGGATGAACTGGTATACCCGTGTGTTGCGCTTGTCGTTTCGGGCGGTCATACCGAGCTCGTCGTCTTGGGGAGCGAAGGGGAGTTCCGGATTATCGGCCGGACGCGCGACGACGCGGTGGGTGAGGCCTATGACAAAGTCGCTCGTTCACTGCAGTTTCCTTATCCGGGAGGACCGCATATCGACCGGCTTGCGCTCGAGGCGAAGGAATCGGTTCCGCTGCCGCGCGCATGGCTGGAGCCGGATTCGTACGATTTTAGCTTCAGCGGCCTGAAGTCGGCGGTTCTTGCAGCGATCAACCAGGCGAAGATGAAAGGCGAGCCTCCGATGCGTCCGGCATTGGCCAAAGGCTTTCAGGACTCGGTGATTGATGTCCTTGTGGAGAAATCGATGCGCGCGGCGGCCGAATTCGGCGCGCGGCAGCTGCTGCTATGCGGCGGCGTGGCGGCAAACCGGGGGCTGCGGGCTGCGTTGTCCCGCCGCTGCGAAGCGGAAGGCGTTCCGCTGCTCGTTCCGCCTTTGTCGCTGTGCACGGACAATGCGGCGATGATTGCAGCCGCCGCACACCTGAAATGGAAGCGGCGTGAGTTCACGCCGCTGGATATGAAGGCGGACCCGATGCTGTCGCTTGAAGACTGGTCGGTGCAAGGTGAGACGGTTGTGTGATGCAGCGGTTCGGAGTAGTACCGGAGATTCAGAAGAAGCTCGCCAGCGTTGGAGTTTTTTTGTAATTCTAAGAATTTATTCACACTTATATCTGCTTAGAATTCTTCGCGAAACGAAGCTTAGCCGCCAGAGGACGGTGACAGCCGTTTACGCTTGTGTAATATCAGGAGAACTGCTGCTGCACGTGACGGCGGTGTACTCTAATACGGAATGGCACCAAGGAGCAACAGAATCTGTTTACAATTTAAAGGACGCCGTCAGGCGTTTTTCTATTAAGGGAGAATAAAAGCAGAATTGTCAGAGGAATGAGGGGTAATAACTTCGAATTAAAGCAAAAATAAACAGGGGGGGATTTTATGGAAAAGGAGCGCGTATCCATGCTGGAATGTCGGGATGATGTATTGTTTTTAACGAAAATGCTGGTCCGGATTAAAAGTATCGTGAATACAACCGGCGAAAAGGAGATCGCCCAAACATTGTATTCGCTCATTGCTTCGCTGCCGTATTTTCAGCAAAATCCGTCATATCTTATCAAAGCGCAGACCGTAGACGACGATGTCGAGCGTTATAATGTCATGGCCTTCGTCAAAGGGACAAAACTGGCAAGCAGTAATACCGTCATCCTGATGGGACATATCGATACGGTCGGCATCGATGATTACAGCCAGCTGGAATCGTTGGCGTGTGAGCCTGATGAGTTGAAGGAAGCGTTGGTCTCGGAAGATCTTCCTGATGAGATCCGTCAGCATTTGGAATCGGAAGAGTGGTTGTTCGGCCGCGGAGCGTTGGATATGAAAAGCGGCGTTGCCGGGCATTTCTACCTGCTGAAGTATTATTCCGAGCATCCGGAGCAGTTGGCGGGGAATCTGGTGTTCCTTGCCGAATGCGATGAGGAGGACCGCTCACACGGCATTTTATCAGCGCTCAAGCAGCTGAAGGCATGGAAGGAAGAGCATCAGTTTGACTATATTGCGGCGGTCAACGCCGATTTTGTAGCGCCCCGGTATCCAGGGGACCCGAACCGCTACATTTACAAAGGCACTGTCGGCAAACTGCTGCCCGCCTTTTACATTGTCGGTACGGAAACCCATGCGGGGGCCTGCTTCGAAGGGCTGGATCCGAATTGGATCGCTGCCGAGCTGACAAGGCAGCTGAACTACAACCCGGAATTATGCAACGAAGCTTTCGGGGAATTAACCGTGCCGCCCGTGTCGCTGAAGCAGACGGATCTGAAACCCGCATATAGCGTGCAGACAGCCCTTTCGGCTTATGTGTACTTTAATATGCTGATTTACTCCTGGACACCCATGGAAGTGCTGGAGAAGTTAAAGCGCCAAGCTGAAATTGCATTCGACAACGCGCTGACGGCTTTCGAACAGCGGTACCGGGATTATTGTAAACGGAGCGGTGAGCCGGTGCGCGACATGACCTGGCGGCCAAACGTTTTCACCTATGAGGAAATGGATCGGCTTTTACTTCACGATCATGGGGAAAGTTACGAACGGCATATGGAGCTGTTCAAAGAACAGCTGCTGCTCGATAGCTCGCTTGATTTAAGGATGTTCGCCATGAGGGTCGTGGAGGAAGCGTGGAAGTGGATGAAGGATAAGAGTCCGGCCATCGTCCTGTTTTTTGCTTCGCTGTACTCGCCGCGCGTGGAGCTGACCGGGAAGAATCCCAAGGAAGAACGGCTGATCGAGGCGCTGGATGAGGCCGTACGTTCGATTCAGGACATGTATGAGCATCCGATTCGCGTCAAACCTTTTTTTCCATATATCTCGGATATGAGCTTTATCAGTATCAGTGATGATGAAGAAGCGATCGCAAAGGAAACGGCGAATAATCCTGCCTGGAACAGCAAGCTTTCCGTTAACTATCAAGATATTCGCGATCTGGATGTGCCGGTCATCAATATCGGGCCATACGGGTTTGATGCGCATAAAAAGTATGAGCGGACGGAAGTAAACTATTCCCTGTACATTGTCCCCAATTTAACGAATCGGGTCATTAGACGCTTGCTGGCGCATTGACACAATCCTACCAATCGTTAATATAATAGAAAAGAAGACAACGTCAGGGGGTGGACAACATGTTAAGAGATAAGATAGCAGGCAGAAAGGCCGGAATTATAACCTACGGCATGACGCCGCCCAAGGCCGCGCATGATCCGGACAAGATAAGCGAGATTTCACAGAAGCAATGTGAACGACTTCAAGGACTCGATATAGACGCCTTAATTCTTTACGATGTACAGGAGGAATCCGACCGGATCGATGCGGAAAGGCCGTTTCCTTATTTGGAGACGATCGATCCGACAATTTATAGCCGTAAATATTTAAGCGCATTAAACGTTCCGAAGGTTATTTATCGCTGTGTCGGGAAATACTCCGGGGACGAATTGACGGATTGGATCAAGGCCGACGCGGAACAAGACCGATTTGCCGTGTTTGTCGGCGCGTCTTCCAGCAAACAGGAGATCAAATTAAGTTTAGCAGAGGCTTATCAATTAAGCGGGAAGTTGAATGACCGTTTGACCCTCGGCGGAGTGGTGATCCCTGAAAGGCATATGAAGAAAAACGATGAGCATTTGCGGGTAGTAAACAAGACAGCGAACGGTTGCGATTTTTTCATTTCCCAGGCCACCTATAATGTTGAAGCAACCAAAAACTTTTTGTCCGATTATTATTATTACTGCAGAGAAAATGGACTGGAAATGGTGCCGATTCTGATCAACCTTGCGCCTTGCGGATCTCCCAAAACGTTGGAATTTATGAAGTGGCTCGGCATCAGCATACCGAAATGGCTCGAAAACGATTTGAAATATTCAAATGATGTTCTTGATCAGTCGATCCGGCTGTCGCAAAAAATCTTCGAAGAACTGCTCGATTTCGGCCTGGAGAAGGGAATCCCTGTCGGCTGCAGCGTTGAGAGCGTATCTACGAGGAAAGTGGAAATCGAGGCTTCGATTCAACTGGTTAAGGACATTAAATTAATGATCGGGAAAAAACTGAAGTCCTCCGCACTCATATAAATAGGCCAGAATAAAAATCCCCGTTATACGCAGGCGTATAACGGGGATTCACATTTCATTTCAGCATTTCTTGGTAAAATTCATGTTCAACGTCGGCTAGTTCCCTTAACGTGTCGGAAACATTTTGGAAGTTATGCTGAGTAATGTTCAACTGGCATTTGCCGAATAATTTCCCTTGCTTCAATTTTAATTGATGCAGTTGATAATTAAAGGGACGGAAAAAATCCGCATAATCACCGGCTCGCCTTGAACCGACACTGAAGACAAAGTAAGATAAATGCCCGATTAAATGCGTCGAAGCTTCTCCGTCTTTGATACAATCGGCTAAGGCTATAATGGCTTGTTTACCGTACAGCTTATCTTCTCTAGCCGCATCGTCTTGAGATTCTTTGTATATTCTTTTGAAAGATGCTGTTGCTTTTTCATAGATCTCATCAACTGTCGGAGACGAGATACGAACCGGGGAAGTCCAATAGCGGTAACGCTTCGTGCGATAGAACACGTTCTCCGCTCTCCAAGCCTGTTCCAGAAGCTCATGTGACAACTGAGCAAACGGGAACCCGGCCGGATCTTGAACATAAATGTACTCATCGTCCGTGGCGTAAGCCAGGACATAATGATCTACCTCAAACAGATTCTTGTAATTCGGATTATATTGCAAATAACCCATATCAAGAGGCCCGAGCACGACAGGCGATTGGTTTAAAACATGCTTTAACTGCCGGATCGGCGGTTCAGCCTTATCGCTCTTGTAATTCTCCTCAAACTCGAATCCAAGTATCCGCAATGCTTGACTAATGCCTTTATCAGGCATACCCGCCCTACTGCTGAAGTACGGCAGATGATCTCCCCGCTCTACCCACATCGCTCCCAGACCGACACCGGTTAAAACTTCAATTAATGAAGGGGAAATATTCTCCCCTTGAGACGCTAACAGTATTGAAGTTGAATTGGCATAACAATAAGCACCGTTTCCAATATACGGAACCATCAAGAACCTCTCCCTAAACGGACATCCGCTATTCGATTCAGTCCGGAATGACCGGCAGACAATAATCGATAACATATCCTCCCTCGCGTTTGTCATTTCCAGTGCAGTAAATCTCCAGACAGGGTTTATCAGCTAACTGGAAGCCGCTGTCGGGAAGCCATTCACCATATAAATAATCCGCTGTCTTTCCCAGCTCGGAAATGGCCGTTTCAAACGGGGCTTTTTTGCTGACCTCGACTCTGCAAACGGCATACAGACCGCCCGGAATATCTTGAATTCCGAGTTCGCCGCTTGCATCCGTGATCTGTTCCGGGATGGTAAAAGCCGCATCGTACCTGCATCTATGGCTAGAAGTAATGACGGGGTTGTCATATGTGATACCGATACTTAATGTTTCCGGCGTAAACAAATTCCGGGAAGCAACCCAGTTCGCAGCCTTTTGAAAAGCCTTCGAAATATCCGGATTGTATACCCCTTTCCGATATCCCGTGAGATGGCGGAAATATGCAACATGATAAGACGGCAAAGATTTAACGGTTACATTCATGTGAATACGTTCCTTCATAGTAAGATTTCCTATGGCCATTGGATTACCTTTATCATAAAGGGCGGGATCGTTATGTTCTTTCCCATTCTTGCTATTCTTTTTCCTATTCTTGCTAAAAGTTTTTCGATAAGAGGTTGCCGAAAGGCCAAAATGATTCCGAAAAGCTCTGGCAAAAATCGATGAGGATGAAAATCCGCAATGCAGCGCGATATCGGTTACTTTCATATCAGGCTGGTAAAGAAGCAGGTTTGCGGCCTTCTCGATCCGCACTCTCTGAATATAATCGTACAGATTCTCTCCCATAATGGCTTTGAATATTCGATGGAAGTGATAGGGTGAAAAATTTGCAACGGAAGCAAGGATGCTCAGGTGCAATTCCTTCTCAATGTTATGATTGATATAGTCGATGACTTTGTTTAATCTGGAGACGTACTCTTTCCGGCTCATTTGCTCACACTCCGGTTGACCAGTTTATTTAAAAGTGTATTTGTTAATAATAAACGAAAGAATGATAGGGTACCTTTTAAAGGCGGGAAAACAGATGTTGGAAAATGGGAAAATTGGGGTACGACAATTTATGATTCTTGTGATTTTATTTAGCGTTGGTACCTCTATCTTACTTGCACCATCATTACTTGCTAGTGAAGCGAAACAAGATGCTTGGATAGCCGGTATCCTTGGAGTGGGCGTAGGTTTATTATCGGTATGGTTATACAATACGTTAGGGAACCTCTTTCCTAATAAGACCTTGGTTGAATATAGTGAAGAAATTCTTGGAAAATGGATAGGGAAAGCGATATCACTTGTATTTTTTATTTTTATTTTTACCCTTACTGCTCTTGTCTTGAGAAATTTAGGGGATTTCATGACAACTCAAATTATGCCGGAAACACCGATCGAATTCCTTCATATTATTTTTTTTATTTATTGCTATTATGGGAACTCGTTTGGGACTTGAAGTCTTAGCACGTTCTTCAGAAATTTTTTTCCCATGGTTTATCATCCTTTTTCTTTTGCTTGTTTTTTTTCTTTTTCCCGAAATCAAGTTCGAAAACATTCAGCCTATTCTGGAGGAAGGAATAAAACCCTTACTGCGGTCAGCGATTCCGTTTATTGAGTTTCCTTTTTTAGAACTTGTTATTTTTTTAATGATTTTCCCCTATGTTAATCGGACAAAAGAAACTGGCAAAGCTTTTTTAGTGGGAACTACGATTGGAGAAATCATTTTAATCATATTAACGGGATTGGCTATTTTGGTAATAGGTTCAGATGCAACTTCGAGTTATCTGTATCCAACCTTTCTAATAGCCAAAAGAATAAATATTGGTGACTTTTTACAACGAATTGAAGCCATTGTAGCTGTACTGTGGTTTATTTCAATCTATTTTAAGCTGACGATTTGTTTTTATACAACAGTTTTAGCCTTTGCTCAAACATTGAAGCTTAATGATTATCGATCACTCACTTTTCCTTTAGGAATGATTCTGATTGTCTATTCTCTTGTAGTGAGTCCCAATATAGTCTATAACATTACAGTAACTCCAGAAGTAATGATACCCTATGGTTTAATAGTTTAATAGTTTAATAGTTGGTTTGTTTCTGCCTTTATTGTTGTTGGGAGTCGCTTCATTTCGGGAAAAAACATCAACCTAAGACGGTATACCACTCGTGTCGCTGACGTATCACTACACAACCCGGCTGATACCAAACATCAGCCGGGTTTTTTTCTGCGACAGCATATTTACAAACATTTTTGAGCCAGGTGGGGCCAATCTGCTACACCCGCTGGATCATTTAGCAAATAATGCCCCTAGGGTCTTTATATCCACTACATCTGCGGCTCCGCATAGGATTCCAGTATGAAACGTCGCTCAGCCGGGATGGTCCATTACCTTCAAAAAAAGTATTGATAACAAAAGTAAGAGGATGTTACAATTTTCCAGAAACATCCGATTGCTCTAATTTGGAATCAAAGAAATGGAAGTACGGCAATATTTTTTCGCTAAATCTGTAAGATTTTTAAGATTGTTGGCATCAATCAATTAGGATGAATGGTGGAGGAGTAGATGAATGGTTTCGAATGAAGTACAGGAGAGATACCGCGCGGCGCTTGATTCATTTACCGAGAAGCTGCGTATGGACAAGCACGTCATTGCGGCGTTTGTCGGGGGAAGCTTGTCTTACGACGAGGTATGGGAAAGGTCCGATATCGACATGACGATCGTCGTTGATGACAACAAGCGGCCGTATGACTCGTTCATGCTTGTCGAACATGGGATATGCATCGCCGCAAATGTCTATTCACGGCAAACGTTCAAGCAGGAATTCGAGAAATCATTGCAGACGGGCTTCCAGCATTCATATTTATCGAAGAGCACGATGTTGTTTTGCGAGGATGCGGCGATTCGCGACCTGTTCGGACAAATCGGCCATGTCGGCGAGCGAGATCTGGATGTACAGCTGCTCCAAACCGCCTCCTGGGGGCTTACGGTATTGGAGAAAGCGGAGAAATGGCTGGTCGTCAAGCAAGATCCGGTGTACAGCTTCCATTGGTTGTTAAAGACGGTAGAGGTGCTCGCGCAGATTGAAGTGATGCTGCACCGCGACATCCCGACGAGGGAAGTGATACAGCAAGCGCTTTCGTACAATCCCGATTTCTTCCGAACAATGTACAGCGGTCTGGTTGAAGGCCCGAAGACGGTGGAAGCCATGCAAGAGGCCGTTCGGCTGGCGGATGATTATATTGCTTCGCGGCATGAACGATTGTTCAAGCTTGTCTTCGACTATTTGACCGAGGAAAATGATGTACGCCCTTTTTCCGAAATGATGCAATACTTGAAGCAGCGTTATCGTATGGAGGACATGCTGATCGTTCATGGCTGCGAATGGCTCGCCCAGAAGGGGTATATCGACAGGGCGTCCTCGCCCGTAAAGCTGACGCCACGCAGCCGGGTGGAAGTGGACGAGCTGGCTTATTTTGACGGAAAGGGGTTTATCGGTTGAAAGAGAAAATGATATCCATCCGCGGAGCTCGCGAGAACAATTTACGCAACGTCTCTGTGGATATTCCAAGGGACAAATTGACCGTCATCACCGGAGTGAGCGGATCCGGCAAATCGTCGCTTGCATTTGATGTACTATTCGGCGAGGGGCAAAGGCGATTTCTGGAATCGTTATCCTCTTCCTATGCCAAGAGATACATTACGCAGCTTAAAAAACCGGCCGTCGATTTTGTACATGGTTTGTCGCCGGTTGTATCGATCGAGCAGAAGACGGGAACGCCGAATCCTCGCTCGACGGTCGGTACGATGTCCGATATTTACGATTATGTGCGTCTTCTCTTCTCCACAATCGGAACGCCGCATTGTCCGCGCTGCCGGACAGAGCTGGACGCGAAGTCGCCGGGCCGAATTGCCGAGCATATACTGACGCTGCCCGAAGGTACGTCAGTCGAGATCTGCGCTCCCGTGAACAAGATTTTCGGGGAAGATTACAACGTATTATTTGACGAGGTCAGGGGAAAGGGATACCGCCGGTTCAAGATCGACGGCGTCCTGCATGATACCAGCGACCGGATTGAGCTGGACGAGGATGAGCATTATGAATTGGAAGTGTTGATTGACACCTTCATCGTTAAGAAGGAAATCTACAAGCAGCTCGTTCAGTCGATCGAACAGGGACTGAAGATCGGAGAAGGATTTGTACACATTGTGCCGAGCGGAGAACGTATAGAGGAGCAGGAACGGGTAAAGTTCCATACGGGCTTTGCTTGTCCGGAGCACCATTATACGGCAGGGGAGCTTCAGCCGCACTATTTCTCTTTCAACGATCCGGAAAGCGCTTGCCGAACCTGCCTTGGGATTGGTACATACAAGTATGCCCAGCCGGAGCTGATGATTGCGAACCGTGAACGCAGCATACGCAAGGGAGCGTTAAATGAACGTATTTACAATTTGAAGAATCCGAAAGCATGGCGCAACATGGTCATTTACAGCTTGTCACAACATTACGGCTTCAGCCTGGATACGCCATTCAAGGAATTGCCGCCGGATGTCGTCGAGCTGTTGTTCTATGGGACGAAGGGGGAGAAATATCCTTTTCTCGGTTCGGAAGACGGCAGCAAGGCGTCATGGATCCAGCAGCATGTCGGGAAAATGTGGACCTTCGGCGGCATCGTCGGAGAGATAGACCGTTGGTACCGCAATTCCCGCAAAAAACAGGAGCTTAAAGGCTACGAAGAATCGATGTTCAATCTGGTGATGGTGGAACAGACATGTCCCGAGTGTCACGGCAAACGTTTTAAGCCGGAAAGGATGCTTATTACAATCGGCGGGAAATCCATCCATGACATCGGTGCGATGGCGCTGGACGACTTGAAGGAATTTCTGACCAGGCTGGAGCTGCCGGAACGCAAGCGGCATGTCGGTGTGCAGATTTTGCATGAATTAATCGGACGAATTGATTTGCTTCTGGGTATCGGACTTGAGTATTTGAATCTCGACCGCAGATCGGATTCCTTGTCCGGAGGAGAAGCACAGCGCATCCGTTTGTCAACGCAAATCGGCTCGGGATTGATGGGGATGCTGTACGTACTGGACGAGCCGAGCATCGGCCTCCATCCGCGGGACAGCCAGAAGATGATCGATACGCTCAAGAAGCTGAGGGATACCGGCAATACGGTTGTCATCGTTGAGCATGATGTGGAAACGATGGCCGCAGCCGATCATATGATTGAGATCGGCCCGGGGCCGGGACAGCATGGGGGGACCGTCGTTTCAGAAGGCACGTTATCCGAGGTGATGGACAATCCGGCGTCTTTGACCGGACAATTCCTGAGCGGCAAACGCAAAATCGAGATGCCCGCGACCCGGCGCAAACCCGGAGACAAGTGGCTCCGCATTATTGGCGCAAGAGAGAATACGCTGAAACAAGTGGACGCCGGCATCCCTCTCGGCGTGCTGACCTGCGTGACGGGAGTGTCCGGATCGGGCAAGAGCAGCTTGATCAACGATGTATTGTATAAAGCGCTGCACAAGCATTTTCACGAGGCACGGATCATTCCCGGCGCTCATGACCGGATCGAAGGGCTCGAGCACATTACCGGCGTAATCAATATCGATCAGTCTCCAATCGGCCGTACCCCGACCTCCAATCCGGCGACATATGTAGGGTTTTTCGATCGCATCCGCAAGCTGTTCGCCAGGCAGGAGCTTTCCGTGGAGCGCGGATATACGGAGTCGCATTTCAGCTTCAATGCCAAGGGAGGCCGCTGCGAGGAATGCCGCGGACATGGCACGGTCACCTCGCAGCTGCTGTTCATGGCGGATGTAGAGTCGGTATGCCCGTCATGCAAGGGCGCCCGTTATCATAGCGAGCTGTTGGATGTCACGTATAAAGATAAAACGATTGCCGATATATTGGAGATGTCCATCGAAGAAGCGGAAGCCTTCTTTAAGGAAGAGAAGAATGTGTCCCGAAAACTTAATGTATTAAATGAACTCGGCGTCGGGTACTTGAAGCTCGGCCATTCGGCTACGGTGCTGTCCGGCGGTGAAGCGCAGCGGATTAAGCTGGCGGCGGAGCTGGGCAAGATCAAGCGCGGGGCGCATAATCTGTACATCTTCGACGAACCGACGACCGGATTGCACTTGGCGGACATTCAGAAGCTGCTCGACTGTTTGAACCGGTTGGTTGACGCCGGTCATACCGTGCTTGTGATTGAGCATCACCTCGATGTGATCAAGACGGCCGACCATATTATTGACCTCGGCCCGGAAGCGGGACGGCGCGGAGGGTATATCGTCGCCTCCGGTACGCCGGAGGACATTGTTCGCGTACCGGCGTCGTTAACCGGCCGAAGCCTGCTCGAACTGCCCGAATTAGCGGGCGTAACCGTGAAGAACTGAGTTTGGATGTATGTTGCTTCGATGAGAAACGGCCGTTCCTTTACCGGAACAGGCCGTTTGTTCACTATACAAATGTAAAAAAGGGAAGTCCCACGAAGATTTGAAAAATTGGTTTAATCCGTTGGGGCATGAAGGATGGCACGACCTGCGGCTGCTAGAAAGTATAAGTTTTTCGCTGTGCGAAACGTATTCGTTCCCTTTTCTCGCTAAAGGACACCGGTAGATGCTTAGACGCTAAATTGACCAACTTTTTCTTTTTAACGGTCATGACAACACTTTACAAGCCGAATGTCTACTGCATATAGCGGCTTAAGCTGCCTAAGCATCACTTTTGACCGTTACCCGTCAAATTCTTCATTTAGCCTTTCTAAGCTGGGTCTATGTCCGTTACGTGTGTATGAAATAGGACCGTCCGGTCATTTCCCCAGACGGTTTCTTGTATTTTATAGCTTATATCTATTAAGTGAATAGATAACATATATTTTACTTATTAACGGTCATTATGTGAAAATGGACCTACCAACAATTAGGGGATGATATCGCTATGAGTTCCAATCACGTCTGGAAAACGGAGTTGTACGACAGCAAGCTGGGCTATGTATCCGAATATGGAAAGGGGGTAGTCGAATTATTAAGTCCGGCACGCGGGGAAAAGATTTTAGATTTAGGCTGCGGTACCGGGGATCTGGCCTATGAAATTTCCAAATCAGGGGCAGTCGTGACCGGAATGGATTTATCCGCTGAGATGATCGGGAAAGCGCGGAATAAATATCCTGACATTCCGTTTGCCGTAGGCGATGCCGAGAAGTTCCGGCTGGATGAATCGTTTGATGCGGTGTTCTCTAATGCGGCGTTGCATTGGATGAAAAATGCCGGTCAAGTGCTCAATTGCGTGTGGAATGCATTGAATCCCGGCGGAAGATTTGCAGCCGAATTCGGCGGCCGCGGTAATGTTGCAAGGGTCACGAATGCAATCTTTGAAGTGCTTGAAGAAGAGTGCGGCATTGACGCTTCCGGATTAAATCCCTGGTTTTTCCCAAGTATTGCCGAGTACAGCACATTACTGGAACAACAAGGGTTTCATGTCGCCTATGCCGCTCATTTTGACCGCCCTACCCGGATGGAAAACGGTGAGAACGGACTAAATCATTGGTTAGCCGGCTTCGCGGAAGTCTTTTTTAAAGCCTTTGATGAAGAAGATAAAAAGGTACTATTCGAAAAAACAGCCGATAAAGTCAGAAAAGAGCTGTTCAAAGACGGCTCCTGGTATGTGGATTACAAACGGATCAGATTTTTGGCGATAAAGCCGGCATGATCCGGTTCTTAGGTTGAAGTATATAAAAAGCAGTCGCTTCTTTCCATAACGGATGGGAGGCTGCTTTTTACTTTCTTCCGGACCGCGAGTAGCGAAGGTAATTAAATAGGCGAACAGATCATACCTTCACAAAGTGGTATAATATGATGAAATGCACAGAAAAGGAAGGTGTCACTGTGGACTTGAGTCCTAATTTTTTGTTTGGACGATTATGAACCTGATCAGGCAGATTCGCCGGGCTTGTAGATGATGCTCTTGATGTCGGAGGTAACTGAGATGCTGGAAATTTCTTCTGTCCCCTATGAGGAGAAGACCGTCCTTCATAATCTGATACAGTTTTACAGATATGATTCAAGTGAGTATGACGGACATGCGTTAACTAATCATGGCTTGTATCTTTATAAATATTTGGATCATCAATGGACTGACGAATACCGTCGTCCGCTGTTTGTGAAAGTTGATGGAGAACTGGCCGGTTTCGCCCTCGTAAGCTTGGGAGTTCCGAAGGAGTTTGTGAAAGTCAGTGCTGCTGCTGAAACAAACGTAATCAGCGATTTTTTTGTTATGCGCAAATTCAGAAATAAGGGTTATGGCAAGCAAGCCGCTTTTGCTATCTTTGATCAATTTCCCGGAACATGGGAGGTTCGGCAAACGTTAGCCAACGTTCCTGCCAAACGATTTTGGAACAAAGTGATACATGAATATACAAATGGGTTATACTCTGAGGTTATCCTGAGTGGTGAGCAGTGGAATGGGCCCGTTCAAGTATTCAAACAACGAGACCGATAATAACTTTGATCAAAAAAGTATTGAAAATAAAAGTGGGCGATGTTACAATCTTCCACAACCATCCGATGGAGATCGTGATGAGTAAATGAGACGAGACGAGAGTAGCTGAGAGGAGCTGGCCAAGATGAGTTTGCCAAGAGGGAACGAGAGCATTGTTCGAAAGGAATTCAAGAAGCAGGCAAAAGGATTTTCAAACCCAAAGCTAACTATAAACAGTGAGGAATTATTGCATTGGGTCCGAAGCAGCCTGAACCTGAATGCAGGAATGACGGTTTTGGATGTAGCGGCAGGTACAGGGATTTTGAGCCGTTCTATTGCCCCTTTTGTGCAGCATGTAACTTCAATTGATTTGTCACAAAATATGATCAACGAAGGGAAAATTCTCAATACCCGATTGAATATAGCGAATATCGATTTCATGCTGGGGCACGCTGAGGAAATTCCCTGCGCTAATGGATCTTTTGATTTAGCAGTCAGCAGACTGGCTTTTCACCATTTCACGAATCCGATGAAAGTTCTCCATGAAATGTGCAGAGTAAGTAAACTCTCCGGCAGTGTCTGTGTGGTAGATATGATTTCGCCAGAAAATGATGGGTTGTGCAAATTATATAATCATTATGAGAGACTTCGCGACCCTTCGCATACAACTGCGCTCAAAAAATCGGAGTTTGAACATTTGTTTAATCAGCTTGATTTGGAAATCCAGGTTATTGAGACTTTGGACGTTCCCGTTCATGTCAGCCGGTGGCTGGAATTGACGGATACGGATGCCGAAACAACCGGGGATATTATCCGGGATATTGAGCTTGAATTGGAGACCGGGAATGTAGTTACGGGCCTTTTTCCATATGTAGAAAACGAGGAAATGATGTTTAGGCAGAAGTGGATCAAAATAATTGGCAAAAGGATACATTCGGAATTATAAAACTAGCTGCCGCAAAGGCAGCTTTTTTACTCGGGCGTACAGTGATACAAGGATTGTTAAGGACTGGAGGAGATGGTTGTGGAAATAAACGGCAACTCGCCTAATTTCGGAAAATTCGAAAACGAATCGAAAGAAGAAAGAGAACGCGGATATCAACAGTTTCAGAGACGCCAGGAACGGCAATATAAAATTGGTAAAGCCATTGTTTTTACGATTGCCTCGATTCAAATTATTTCTGCCGTCATATCGGCTTTTTTCGAATTCAGATTCCTTGTACTGCTTATACAGGTGGGGTTGGGCATTGCCTTGTTTGCGGGCGTCGCCTGGGTTCGGTATGTATTTGTATGTTTTGGTGCGGTAAATTTATTACTAGGGTTTATATTGCTCCTAGGCGGATATGCATCGGAAATGACAGTGGGACAAATATGGCTGGTTGTAACTCTGATGGTTTATGCTGCCCTAGCCAGTATTCTTTTGCTGAAGAATAGCGGGGTTAAGGAGTTTTTATATTCACAGAAAAACGGGTAATCATCGAAGGATATCCGCTTTTGTAGTTTATGAGGCCCCAGTATTCTTTTGGCTGGGTTTCAGAAATAAATATTCATCAACAGGCGGTGGTTTTGTGTCAAAAAAAATGAAAATCATTATATTTTCCTCTATCGGTATTTGTATCATTATCTACTTTTTGAGCGTCATATTAAAAGATGATTATAAGGAAATAGAAAAGGCTGTCAGGTCTATAAACCAACCTATGACAAATATTGCGCATGTCGAAATAATGGGAAATACAAGAGCCATTGCGTTTTATGAATGGAGTAATGCAACCGATGAATATTTTGGAATTACGAAATTAAAGAAAAACCTATTTGGCTGGCATGTTGATGATGGTTCGACTTCGGCAACCCCAGAGAATTATAAAATAGGCTGGTCTGTTAGTAACTTAGCAGGAGACGATTTCGATTATAGCAGTTTACTTTATGGGAAAATTTCGGATCCCGGTATTGAGGAGGTTGTTATCGTTACGGATAGTGGTAACGAAAACTCGGCTAATATCGTTGAATATGGCGCGGGAGAAAGATTCTATTGGTACTTATTTGCTGAAGAACCAGCAGCCTTTACCACTATTGGTCGTTCCAAAGAAGGAGAGATTATTGAACAGTATCCATGATAGCAGTAAGTAGTGCTGAACTGGCGCTGCTTTTGGGATAAAAGTTTTTGGTGACTTGCTGATCATCCAAGAGCCGGATAAAAATAACCAAGCTTGCGGTATGCGGACGAATTTTGACCGGTCCTACGGATATTTAATGCTGTTTACGGATGGAAAGCGGATCGATCTGCATATCGAAACGAAAGAATCGATGTCCGAAGGGTATGTCAGCGATAAACTTACCGTCCCATTATTGGATAAGGACAACTGCCTGCCGCGCATTCCGGCTCCAACAGATACCGATTATTATGTGACAAGGCCGACGGAAGCGCAGTACTTAAGCTGCTGCAATGAATTTTGGTGGTGTCTGCAAAACGTAGCAAAAGGAATTTGGCGAGATGAGTTGCCGTATGCAAGGCGAATGTTTGAAGCGACCACCAGGGCATCGCTTGATGAGATGATCTCCTGGTGGATCGGTACGAAACATGATTTCCAGGTTTCAACGGGAAAGATGGGAAAGTATTTCAAGACGTTTCTTCCGGTATCCTTAAAGGAATTGTATAAGGAAACCTACTCCGACAGCGATTATATCAGTTTTTGGAATTCAATCTTTGTCTCCTGCGAATTGTGCCGGACGTTAGCCCAGGACATAGCCGAACATTTCTCGTTTACTTACGAGACTGAAGACGATAGAAACATGTCGAAATATCTATACCATGTAAGAAATTTGCCTGCTGATGCAACTGAAATATTCTAGTATCACTGGACACTTTCACCGACCG
Source organism: Paenibacillus tarimensis (assembly GCA_041281825.1). Taxonomy (GTDB): domain Bacteria; phylum Bacillota; class Bacilli; order Paenibacillales; family Paenibacillaceae; genus Paenibacillus_D; species Paenibacillus_D tarimensis_A. The sequence continues at coordinate 694,969 of CP166298.1, forward strand.
CAGTAAGAACCTTGCCCACAAAAGCTGGGTTTCCCCAGATGATATAACGGCCTTTATTCTCGGCGTCATCATAAAAATATTGAAATTTCGCTTTGCCTCTTGCGGGATTGGTCTCATTCATGTGCGACATGATTATTTCAGAGATTTTTACAGCCTCAGGTGTGCCTACATAACAATCCAGAACCGTACACACCTGAAGCTTGCCGTCAATCTCGCTGTCCTTGCCATCGATAAAAGCTTGAACATCGTCTTTGGCTTCCGCTTTCAACTCGTCAATTTTTCCGCCAATGAACATCTCGGCATCATCCTTTCTTATTCTCCATTCACCGCCGACTTTGGATGCTTTGAGACGGTCCTCGCGTATATAGCGTCTGATCGTTCTAGGATGCATGTCGAGCATTTGAGCTAACTGGTCAACCGTTAGTAAATCAGTCAACATTCACACCTCCATTGTCCGTTTTGTTACATTTTATACCCTTTCATCCTCTATGTCAATATGTATAGGGTATAATGTGTGATAATAAAAAGCGAAAGCTGAACAGCGATCCGAGGTACACCATACCGCATTAGATTTAAGTCAGCCAAACAGCAGGACAACAGCAGATGCTGGACTTATTCATGTAAATACAATGCTGGGATTTATGGAGTATATTCGGGCACCACACAAGGCACTGGCCGTGCCGCGTTTATATCCAATGTGTTAAATGAATTGGATATTCAAACCGTGACATGGGATAATGGCAGCATATCCATTCAGTAACACCTAAAGAGCGAGGTGACGAGCATGAACCGCAGACTGCCGTTGGCCCTGATTTTATTTTTCTTATTATTATCTGCTTGCTCGTCAGGCGTGGATTCAAATTTGGTAACCAAGCATGCAGAAGCCGATAATCTAAGGCTGACCGTAATATCTCCGAAGGAGGTAAGCAGCAATGAGATATTCAATGTTGAGGTTTCCTTACAGAATGTAGGCGATGAATCGGTTGAGCTTGCTTACAGCGATCCGCTAATTGACCTGTACGTGCTGAATGAGTCAGGTGAAGCGGTAAAAAGCTTCGCTTCATTTGCCAACGAGGCAAGCAGGACAATAGCTCCTGAGGAGATCGTAGACGGTCAATATCCGTTGACGCTCCCCGAAGCGGGAAGCTATGAGGTGAATGTAAGAACCTCTGGATTAACGGTGAACGGTGAGCCGCTAGAGGGTATCGGCAATGAAAGATATCTTGAATACGTGCGCAGTCGCAATCCCAATCTAAGCGAAAAAAATATTGCGCATATTCAAACTGCAATCATGATAGAAGAGCCTATCATAATAAAAGTGGATTAATCTCCAACTTGCGCCTCGGTGAATAGCCGCGGCGCTTTTCTACTAGAGAGAACCGGCTACACGGGTACTTTTTTATAACATCCCGGTATCACAGAGGAATTCGGTACGAGGAGTACTCCTCGACAATGTGTTCGCCTTGCATATAGACCCACTTGAAGCGGAAGCGGGTATCCTTATAGCCGGTTCGTTTGCGGATATCGGGCGCGATTACTTGATCCAGATTTCGCAGAATCGTATTTTGCAAAACGCGGAGGCGCGCTTCGTTCTCATTTCTTTGCCGCTCCGCTTCCTCGTCGTTTTGCGCTGTCTGCAGGTAATACTGCAAGCCGACTTCCTCGTCCGACCACTCGTCCGGAAGCGGGTGGCCGGATCCGCGAAACACTTCCCGCACCGTTCGGATCCAGTCTCCATACAGATTGATTTCTACATCATACATGTTATATCGCCTCCATCCTTATTGTAGCACGAAGGCGACAAGACCGCCGCACCACTGAAGTGTGAGGAACAAACCGCTAAAAAAATTTCTGTTGATGCCTTCACTGTTGTTTGTTATTATGGGTGAAATTTACTTCTCGATAGAGGGTGCGCCAAATGCGATTCGTTAATTTTAAAAGTCCCGCAGCATTTCTTGATAGAACGGCCGATTTTCTGGAGGGAAACGAGGCGGTAAACAATCTGCTTCTTGGGTTATCATCTTTGTTATTGCAAAGGGAGGTCCAACGGGAGCGGATAACCGAATCATTTTTTGCGGTGGAAGATCGCGGCGGCCGTCTTATATTGACGATCCTCTTAACCGACAAAAACTTGATCATCTATGGCGAAGGAATGGAGTGTGAAACAGCGGCTCAACTTGCCGCATTCGAAATCGCCCGTTCCGGTTTGCATGTGCCCGGTGTTGTCGGCCCAACGGAAATTTCAGAACTTTTTGCACGAGAATGGGCTTCCCTGACAAACAAGGATGCTTATGTGAAGATGCATCAGAAAATATACAGGCTGGACCAAGTGAATCCGGTCCGCCGCAGCTCCGGGTACATAAGGAAGGCGGAGCTCAGTGACCTTCCTGTCGTTTCGGAATGGCTTTACGATTTCTCGAATTCGATCTTGGCAGATTCGATTACCAGAGAAGAATCTACGATAAAAATGCAACAATTTATAGGCGATTCAACGTTATACTTATGGGTGGACCAAGTGCCGGTTGCTATGGCGAAGAAAGCCAGGCCGACGAAAAACGGGACTGTGGTTACGTATGTTTATACGCCGCCCCGCCTGAGAAATAAAGGGTACGCTACATCTTGTGTCGCTTCACTCAGTCAATTGCTGCTCAATGAAGGAAATTCATTTTGTTCTCTATATACGGATCTTTCAAATCCTACGTCCAACCGCATTTACCAGCAAATCGGTTACTATCCGATTCAAGATTCAGTTATGTATCGGTTCAAGGAGCGGGACCTTTGATAACCGATCTAACGGGGAAAAAGAGGCGTCCAACTCTTGTTTTTCCCGCCAGTTTTTAGTAATATAGTAGAATCGAACATACGTTTGAGTCTATCTGCATCTTTTGCAACGGGAAGGGGTGAATGCCTTGTCATTTGTGACACGGCTGCGGTGGTTTTTCAGATGGAGATGGGGAAGCTATGCGATTGCGATCGGATTGATGACGGCAGTTAGCTTGCTCTCGGCGATACCTCCCAAGTTAATCGGCAATACGATTGATCATATCCGTGCTCAGGACCTGACTGCCGCCGGCTTGAATCAGACGGTTTTGCTGCTCATTGGTCTATCGCTAGTCTTGTATGTGATGGTCTATCTATGGATCACGACGTTGTTCGGAAATGCAGTGCTGGTCGAGAAGCTGCTAAGGGGAAAGCTGCTCGCGCATTTGACGAAGATGACGCCGGCTTTCTTCCAACGGAACAGCACGGGCCAACTGATGGCGCTGGCGACCAATGATATCCTCGCGATCGGCCAAACGGCCGGTTATGGCGTGATGACGCTGGTAAACACGCTGGTAGGGGCGTCCGTCGTTATTATAACGATGATCTCCTTCATCAGCTTCAAATTAATGCTCGCAGCGCTGATCCCGCTGCCTTTATTGGTCCTTGTCATTAGTAAGCTGGGCAATAAAGTAAGGACCCGGTTTCTTGAGGCGCAAGCCTCCTTCGGGAAAATGAACGACCACGCGCTTGAGTCCATTTCCGGCATTCGCGTCATCCGGTCCTATGTACAGGAAAATCATGACCTTAACGCTTTTGACAACATGACTTCCGAGGTAATGAACAAGAACAAGCGGGTATCGATTCTGAACGCCCTCTTCCATCCGCTTATTTCGCTCATTGTCGGAATAAGCTATGTGATTGGCATCGGTTACGGCTCGTATCTCGTGTTTGATGGGCAACTTACGCTTGGGCAGTTGGTTTCGTTTAACATTTATCTCGGTATGCTCATCTGGCCGATGATTGCATTTGGGGAGTTTATTAATGTGCTTCAGCGGGGTAGCGCCTCTGCGGATCGTCTGGAGACCGCGCTCTCTGAGCAAGCGGATGTACGGGAAGCCGAGGATCCGATTGCCGTTGAAATGCCCTCGTCGATTGAGATGAACCGGCTTTCATTCACATACCCCGCCGCTAACCACCCCAGTCTTGAGAAGATCACATTCCGGCTTGAGCGGGGGGAGACGCTGGGCATTGTTGGGAAGACGGGCAGCGGGAAGAGCACACTGCTCAAACAGCTGCTGCGTCAATATCCGGTTGAACGGGAAAAGCTGTTCATAGCCGGGGTTCCTGTCGAACGGATTGCTTTGGATCAGATGAAGCGCTGGATCGCTTACGTGCCGCAGGAGCATCTGCTGCTGTCCAAATCGATTCGCGACAATATCGCACTCGGCAAGCCGGATGCGTCGCCTGAGGAGGTTGCCAGAGCGGTCGAAATGGCTTCTTTCACGAAAGATATCGACCAAATGCCGGAGGGGCTGGATACGATTGTGGGCGAGAACGGTGTCATGCTGTCAGGCGGGCAAAAACAGCGTCTCGCGATCGCACGGGCGCTACTCATCGATTCGGAAATTTTGCTGCTTGACGATTCGCTCTCGGCGGTAGACGCAAGAACGGAGAGCCGGATTCTACATCATATCCGCCAGGAACGTGCGGGCAAAACGACCTTGATCACGACGCATCGCCTTTCCGCGGTGAGCCACGCGAACTGGATCCTGGTACTGGATGAGGGCCGGGTCGTGGAAGAAGGCACACATGACGAGTTGATGCTGTATGGCGGCTGGTACAAGGAGCAGTGGGAAAGGCAGCAGATGGAAGCCAGCCTGGAAGAATGAGCGGTGTGAAAAGGAGGCCAGTGATGGCAAAGCAATCGACGACGAGAAGGCTGCTGTCGTATGCGCTCGTCTATAAATACAGAATTATCGGCGCCATTCTCATTCTTTGCTGTGCGGTAGCCGCCGAGCTTGGCGGACCGTACATTATGAAAACAATTATCGACCGGCAGTTGGATGCGGAAACGGGAAACTTGGCAGCCGTGTTCGGGCTGCTAGCGCTCTATATCGGACTTCTGGTTATCGCCAGTATCAGCAATTTTACGCAATCTTATATGCTTCAATCGACAGCCCTGCAAATCATTAAAAACATGCGGATGGATCTCATGCGCCACATTCAGCGGATTCCGCTCCGCTATTTCGACAATACACCCATCGGACAGGTTGTTTCCCGTATTGCCAACGACACCGAGGCGATCCGCGACTTGTTTATGAGCTTCATGGCCACTTTCGTCGTGAGCTTTATGCAGCTGATCGGGATTTTCACGGCTTTGTTCATCCTGGACGTTCGTCTTGCGCTGTTTTGTCTCCTGCTGCCTCCGGTATTTGCGCTGATTATGGTTATTCATCTAAAGTATTCGAAGGGATTTATCTCCGTCATGCGCGCGCGGCTCAGCGATATGAACGCGATGATCAACGAATCGATTGTCGTGATGCCGATTATTCAGGCCTTTCGCCGCGAGAAAGTAACGCTGGATGAATTCGAAGAGCTGAATCAGGACCGTTATATTAACCAGATTAAGCAGTTTCGGGTTTTCTCCTTGTCTTCCCGAAATATTGTAGGAACGATCGGAAGCCTGGTTACGGCAATGGTTGTCTGGTATTTTGGCCGGGAATCGCTGCAAACGGTGATCTCCTTCGGTGTGTTCTATGCCTTTATCGATTATTTGGGTCGGATCTTTCAGCCGATTATCGGGATATTCGATCAGTTGACAAATGCGCAGCGGGCGTTTGTTTCCGCGGAAAAAGTATTTGCGATCATGGATATCGAAGGTACGGAGGTTGAGGAGACCGGCCATATACGCCGCCCGGAAGGCGCTGTGAAGTTCGATAACGTGACGTTCTCGTATAAAGAAGGCGAGAAAGTGCTGAAGGGGATCTCCTTCGAAGCCCGGAAAGGGGAGACGGTGGCGCTTGTCGGACATACCGGCTCGGGCAAAAGCTCGATCATCAATCTGCTGCTTGGTTTCTATGAACCGGATGAGGGTAAGATCACCATCGATGGACGCGATATATCGACGTTCTCCAAACAAGCGCTGCGCAAGCATATGGGAATCGTTTTGCAGGATCCGTTTCTGTTTGCCGGCGATATCAAATTCAATGTAAGTCTGTATAACAAGGATATTTCGCTCGACAGAGTGAAAAGCGCACTGAAAGAGGTGGGCGCCGCGTCGTTTGTTGAGCAACTGCCGAACGGCTATGACGAACAGGTGGTGGAGAGGGGGAGCACGTTGTCTTCCGGTCAAAGGCAGCTGATTTCGTTTGCCCGGGCGCTGGCCTTCGATCCGTCGATTCTTATTTTGGATGAAGCGACTGCGAGCATTGACAGCGAGACGGAAGGGTTGATCCAAAAGGCGCTGCAGGTCGTCAGCGAAGGCCGAACGACACTGGTCATCGCGCACAGGCTGTCTACAATCCGCGATGCCGACCAAATTCTTGTGCTGCACCGCGGCGAGATTGTCGAGCGGGGCAACCACGACAAACTTATGGCGCTCCAAGGCAGGTATTATAAAATGTATCAGCTGCAAAAAGGGGAGAAGGAAGCCTCTGCAATAAGAGGCGGCTAACCAAAAGGCTGACAATACGCCGACCCGGTTTTGGGTCGCGGCGGTTGTCAGCCTTTTTTCACTCGAAGAATATAAAGTGCGTTGCCAGCTTGCGAAGCTGGCCGTCCGACGGCTGGTTGATTACTTTACCCTTGAAAATGAGCGTTGAAGAGCCGCCTCCGTCCAGATTGTAAGCGTCAACCGCTCCGTATCGCTTGAGCAGAATTTGCAGTTCGGCCAGTGATGCCCCCGAACGTCCGGATTCATCGGAACCGTCGGTCACAAGGAACAGCAGTTGATCATCCTTGTAATTGGCGATGACCGTACGAGGGGCCCTTTTCGGGCTGTTTTGCCATTTTTTCGGGATCGGTTGATTAACGCCGTTCTTTAACAGAATCGGGACGAAGCTGGCCCCGAACAGTACTTCTTCCTTGTCGAGCTCTTCGCGGCTTGAATACTTTCCGCCGACCAGCTTAAGCGATTTGTTGATGCCGACAAAGAACAGGTCGGAGAACGTCGGCTCAAAGCCGTTTACATATTCTCCGTTCATCACAGTCGTGCTTAGCGGGTACCGCCGGCCGTCCTGATCTGCGAATCCCCCTGCAGTTATTCCCGCCACCGCGTCATAGCGGTTGACGGCGGACAGCGTCGTTTCCGCGCCTCCGAACGTATCGTTTCCAAGCACCATCGCCATGCCCTCGGCTTTTTTCAGCTTGACTTTAAGTGCATACCCTTTGAAGTTTTGCGCTTGAACATAAAACAGCTGGGCGCGCAGCTTATCGCTCTGCACGGTATCTGCGGGAGCGCCGAGCTTGCTTGTGATCCGCCGGTCATATATGATTGCGGGGCGCCCCGCCTGAGCGGCGGCAATTCGGACAACCCGGTTCATTTCCTCGGTTGTCTTTTCATATAGGCTGATGCTTGTATGGAGCGATTCGGCAGTCTGAACAGCGGTTTCAGCAGCGGTATCGAGACCCTTCGCGACTTCATTGGTGTATTGTCCGGCCTGAACCGGCGCCGTGTTCCCGTCCTTCGGAAAAGCTTCATCCGACAGCTCCAAAGTGATGGTCGTAACCGTCATCCAGATCAGCATGCCTAGAAACGGCGCGGTTGCCAAGAGCATGGTGCGGTTGAAAAGTTTGACTCCGGTCATTTTAACACATCCAAGCTTTTTTGCAGTTCATTCAGCTTTTTCTTTACTTCATTGATTTGTGTATACAGCTTGTTGCTGTTATCGGTTTTGTCGTTGGCATTATCCTGGGCGAAGGTAAGCAGTTCGTTAAGCGCGTCGACCTTGCTGCCGAGCACAGTCATCTCAGCGGCAAAGCTTTCCTCCACTTTCTTAATTTGCCGCTCATAATCCTGTTTCATTAGGTCGATTTGTGCAGCGGTCTGGCGTTCGATCTCGGCCTTCATCGCTTCCGTGGTCTGTTCGGTATACCAGACGGCGCCCGTTACACCCGATGCGATCAGCAGCATCCACAGGAATACAAATAAAATAACGGGGCCGCGGCTCCGTTTACGGCTTCTCCGTTCTAAGCCTGATGATGCGTTTGTTTGAATCTCGGTGTTCATAATCGGTTGCTTTCTCCTTTTTTCATGGGCTGCATAGGGTAGTCCCACACTATAATTAGACGGAAAAACGGGGCAAAAGTTGCGACGGATAAAAATTCTGAATTGACAGATTACTTAACGGAGACTATAATGATCATCAACACTTATTTCCATATTCTCGAAACGCAACGAACAGGAGCAGTAGGGCTCGCCTGGGTCAACGGTCGCAACCGGCCGGTCAGAGAGCTGCGGGATGGTGCAACGCAGCCCCAAGGAAGCTTGAATCTCGCCTGGGAGCGGAATGGTGGAACCGGCTTGACTTAAGGTCAGCCAGGCGTACACCGTTACGGCTTACCCCCGTAATCGGGTGCGCAGCGGTGAAGTCCGGAATTCACTGCTGAGCGTAAGGTGGGCGTTCCTCGATTCGTGGGCGTCAACAAGGGTGGTACCGCGCGGGCATGAGCCTGTCGTCTCTTGAATGAAAGAGACGACGGGCTTTTCTTATTGTCGGGGTATGAGGAAAGAGTGGAGATCATTAAATCGACTAAACGCGATGAACAGAAGCAGTAAGACGAAACCCGGGAACAAGCGCGGCCGTATGCAGCTAGCAGCGGTTGGCGCAGACAGAGAGCTGCGGGAAGGTGCGACGCAGCCGATGGGAGTCTGAACTCGTCTGGAAGCGGAACGGTGGAACTGTCAGTCATGCGATAATCGGGGAAGCATCCCGGTAAGTAGCGTTATTGGCACAGTACTTCGTTACGGATTACCTCCGTCATCAGGATTAAGCGGGCAGGAATGCGGACATTGATAACGTTACGAACGTTACGAATGTATTCTTGTCAATGAGAGTGGTACCGCGGCAGCGATTGAACAGACCTGTCGTCTCTTTATTTCAAAGAGACGGCAGGTTTTCTTTATTTTAAGATGCACCCTATGTCAGGAGGATGTTCGAAATGACCATGAATCGAATACACATTTTTGATACGACATTAAGAGACGGGGAGCAGTCCCCGGGAGCTTCATTGGAACCGGAGCAGAAGATCGTCATCGCCCGCCAGCTCGCAAAGCTGGGGATCGATGTGATCGAGCCGGGGTTTGCCGTGTCCAGCCCCGGAGAATTTGCGGCGATCGAGCAAATATCCCGCGAGCTGCAGCAGGTGGAAATCGTAGGGTTTGCAAGAGCGGTCAAGGGCGATATTGAAGCGGCGGTCAAGGCCACCCAGGATGCGGCAAGAAGGCGGCTCCACCTGTTCATTTCTTCTTCGGATATCCATTTGGATTTTCAGCTGCGCAAAACGCGCGATCAAGTTGTGCAAATCGCCAAAGAAATGGTTGCCTATGGCAAGCAATTTGTGGATGAAATCGAATTTTCCCCAATGGATTCGACCCGGTCGGGCATGGAGTTTGTGATCGAGCTGGTAGAGGCGGTTATTTCCGAAGGGGCGACCATTATTAATTTGCCGGATACGCTTGGTTATGCGCTGCCGGAGGAATACGGCGAGCTGTTCCGTACGGTTAGAAAACAAGCGCGGGGCGGTGAAACCGTCCGCTATAGCGCCCATTGCCATAACGATTTGGGACTGGCGGTCGCCAACAGCTTGGCGGCGATCCGTGCAGGTGCGACGCAAATCGAAGTGACGGTGAACGGCATCGGGGAGCGCGCGGGCAATTGCTCGCTTGAAGAGCTGGTCATGGCAATCGAAACGCGCAAAGAAGCATTGCAGGCGGAAACCGGCATCACGATCGAGGAAATTTATAATACGTCGAGAATGGTCAGCCGGACGATGCGTTTCCCTGTCTCCTACAATAAGCCGATCGTCGGACGAAACGCATTCCAGCACGAGTCGGGAATTCACCAGGATGGCCTGTTGAAGAACCGCAATACCTACGAAATTATGGATCCGGAGGCGATGGGCATACCGCGGAGCATGATTATTCTAGGCAAGCATTCGGGGCGCCATGCGATCAAACACCGGATCGGACAATACGGAATTCAAATGAGCGGCGAGCAATTGGAGGAGGTCTACGTTAAGTTCAAAACAACGGCCGACGAGTTGAAAATCGTTACCGACGACCAATTGCTGCGCATGGTCGGGGAAACGACCGACACACAGCCGGATCCCTATGCTCTGGTAGACCTGCAAGTATTGTCCGGCACGCAGCGCGCACGCATCGCATCCGTAACAATCCGCGAGCAAGATGGTACGGAGCGAACCTATTCGGGAATGGGAACGGGCCCGCTTGAAGCGGTCATTCACTGCATTAAACAAGCGATCCCCGTGGCTGCGGAATTTGAGGATTTGGAGCTGCACTCGTTATCCACAGGAGAAGATGCGTTCGGCGAGGCGGTTGTCACTATTGTGCACAACAATCAGCGGTACCGGGGAACGGCGATCCACAAGGATATCATTCTCGCCGCGGCGTTAGCCTATGTTGCGTCCTGCAATCAAGCGGTAATGAGCGAAGAAAGCGTGAAGCGTGATCAGCAAGTCATCTAGCCGGGGGTCTGTCCGACGGAATGATTCCGGTGAATATTTAATCATTGTTAGTATGGAAGGGAAGAGATGAGCACGGAAAGTTTACGGCCGCCTTTGAAATCGAGTTGTTACCGCAGAGTATATTCAATACAATCTTGATTTCAACAGCGGTGGAGTGCCATCCCTTTCCTGGAATACTCACTCTGATGAATAAATATTTACGGTTTAACTTTCGTCGGACAGACTCCTAGAACAAAGTTACCTCGAAAACGGTATTACAACAAATCGAGGAGGGCTATCGGTGGAGAACGTTATCCGATATTACAATACGTTCGATGAGTGGGGTCGGCTGGAACGGGAGCCAATCGAATTTTTGGTCAATTGTTATCATATAAAAAGCACATTGCAACCAAGCGGCCATATATTAGACATCGGTGCCGGTCCCGGGAAGTACGCGATTGAACTGGCTAGATCGGGCTATCAGATGACGTTGGCCGATCTGACGCCAAGATTGGTAACTATCGCGGAGGAAAAGGTGCGTGAACAACAATTACAGCAGCGGTTTAACGGGTTTCACGTTGCCGATGCCAGGGATCTTGGTTTGTTTGAGGATGCAGCATTTGATGCGGCTTTAATGCTCGGCCCTCTATATCATCTGCAAACCGAAGAAGACAGAATCAGGGCAGTCCGAGAGCTGCACCGGGTAACAAAGGATACGGGGCTTGTCTTCGTAGCCTTCATGTCAAGAATCCGGCATATGACAACCTCTTTAATATTTCCTGAATATTGGAAACCAAACGATTCCTTTGACGGAATATCTAGTTTTATGGACTCGGGAGTATTCAACCACAGTGATGAAGGCAGGTTTACCGGAGCATACTTTTTTAGCATAGATGATATCAAACCCTTTATGGAAGCGAATGGGTTTGAAAGTGTGAAGCTAATCGCTTCGGGAAGTATAGCGGGGGCAATGAAACCCGAGCAGTGGGAATATTGGCGTCGGAAGGGAGAGGCTGAATTTCAAAAGATAATGCAGTTGATTATGGAAGCATCGGAGAGCCCGTACATTTTAGGAGCTTCCTCCCACCTATTATATATAGGAAGGAAGCGCTAGTGTTAAATTATCCACCTGTGCACAAACTTATCCACATATCCTGTGTTTGGTGTGGATAACCGCAAAAAATCCACAGGGGACAATGGGTTCCTAATCTCTATGAAATGGGGATAGAATTTTCAACAGCCCCCTGTGGATAATGTGGATAATCTGGTGGAAAACATTTGATCCGGACAAGATTGTGGATGGATTATTAAAAAATTGTGTAGAATTCTTTTGTTTACGTCGTTAAATATCGCCTGAATTGCCTAACAACTTGAATTGGCATGTGGATAAGCCTGTGGAAAAAGTGGATAGACTGTTTAAGGTGGTTAATAACCGAATGACAGGCGGACAATAAAGAACCTGACGGGATGAACTTTTCGTCAGGTTCTTAGTCGTTTTGCAAACAATTGGTGTGCTCTCGAACGCAAAAAAATCGTCGTTGCAAAGCCTGAACTCCAATATCCCGAACCTTTTTCTACAAAATCAAGACAAAAGTTGTCTGAAAATTCTAATCATGCTACGGTGAACTTGAAGTAACGATTCCATCAGGAAAGGAGACGGAATAGCGTGCTTAAACTTTTTGTGGCGGATGACGAAATCTGGGTTAGACAGGGGCTGCGGATGACGATTGATTGGGCTGCATACGGCATCCAATGGTCCGGCGAAGCGGAAAACGGAGAGGATGCGCTGCGGATCATCGCAGAGGATACTCCGGACATTATCCTTACGGATATTAAGATGCCCTGTATGGACGGCCTGATGTTTATGGAGGAGCTTAAAAAACGCGGTATCACCGCAAAAGTTATTTTCATCAGCGGTTACAATGATTTCACTTATGCACAAAAAGCGGTCCAGCTGGGTGCGTTCGATTATGTACTCAAACCGCTTGAGGTTCCGGTATTGCTCGAGATCATACAACGGTGCGCGGATGAAATCCGTTTGGAAAAGGAACAGCAGGAACGGCTCCGGCAATTAACCGGCCGCATTCGGGAAAGCCTGCCGCTTGCCAGACAACGGTTTCTGGAATCCTGTCTTATGGAAGGGCGGGTACCGCCCGATATGGACAAGAAATGGGAAATGCTTTATATCGGCTTAAATCCGGAACGTCTGCTGGTTGTTGCGGCAACCGTTCACGAGTGGAAGGTGAAAGGATTGAACGAATCCGGCTTCTCACTGCTCTGTTACGGCCTCGGGAATATGGCCGAGGAGCTGTATGCGACCGCAGGGTACCGGTGCTTAGCATGTCCGTTGAATTCACATGAGACGGTCGATGTGGCGGTCATCCTCAGTCCGCCGGATGCCGGTTCCGTCTTAGACGCCGCGGCGATTACACAAAAGTGGATTACCGAGGCCGATCGCATTTTGGGCCTTAAAATCAGCGCGGGCTTAAGCTCGATCCTTACCCGTCCGGATCTTTCTTACGCTTTAAAGGAAGCGCTTACAAGTGCGGCCAACGCTTTTTATTCCGGATTCGGCAGCTGCCATCTTCCGGATAGCCGGACAGACATAGTGTACAGAACCGCCGGCGTACCGATGGATCCTGCCTGGAGCAACCGGTTCGTCTATGCTTTGAAGCAACGCGATTCTCAGCAATTAAACGCTTTGCTGGACGAGCAAAGCGAGTATATATATTCGCTCAGGGAGAGTATGCCTGCACTTGCAGTCAGGAGGACCGGCAATTTGGCCGCTCAGTCGGTATTGACGAAATGGCAGGAGCTTCTGGCCCGTAGCCCAGCCTGCGGAGAGCTTATGCCGACATTCGAGCAATCCTTGCGCTTGAACCGGTTCGTGCTGCCGAATATGAAGCAGGTCTTTCTGTCCGTCTTCAGCAGTGGGGGGGCAAACGCGGCTCCGAACCCTAAACATACGATTCAGCTGGCCCTTGAATACATTCATAATCACTACAAGACCAATATCAGTCTGAGCGATGTCGCTTCCCGGTTGTACTTGAATCCTTCTTATTTCAGCCGTATCTTCCATCAGGAAATGGGCGAAACCTTCAGTAAATATGTCATTCATCTCCGGCTTAAGAAAGCAAAGGCGCTGCTCAGGCAAACCCCGCTGCGAATTTACGAAATCGCAGATGAAATCGGCTATAAGGACGTGCGTCATTTCGTCAAAACGTTTAAAGAAACGGAAGGCGTCACGCCTGCCGAATTCAGGGACAATGCAATATAACCGGGGGTGAGACGATTGCGTCACAAAATGTTTAATCCGCATTCGGTGGGCGTCAAGGTATTTGCTTTTTACCTGGCCAGCATGTTGATTGTCATTGCCGTTCTTGGTTACCTGTCTTACGTCAAATCGGCGCAGTTGATCGAGAGTAAAATCGGCGGCGTAGCGCTGCAGACGGTTCAGCAGACGGCGAAACGAATCGAATCGATCCTTGCGGAATATGAAAACCGGACATTGATGATTTTTAGCAATCGTGAACTGCAGAAGCAGATTCTGGATCTTAGCGGGGATACATTTGAAAGATTACAAATCAACAACCGCAATTATAAGTTTTTCTCCGACCTCATCAATACAAAAAACGACACCATGAATATTTACATTTTAAGCGAAACCGGCAATTCGTTCCGTTATTCACAAGAAAATACGCAAAGCGTGTACAATTCATTCTCCAACAGATATGAAAGGGAAGACTGGTATCGCAGCATCAAGGAGGCCGACGGCCATTCTGTCTATTTCGGCATCCGGCCTTCATTTATTTCCGATGATTCCGGGCCGGAAGACGTGCCCCGATTTATTGTAGGCCGTGCAATCAAGCATTTGGAAGAGTTCGGCGAGATCATTGCCATAATGATATATGAGATCAATGCAAATGATATTATGCAAATTTTGTCCGAAATCGACTTTAACGGTTCCGGCTCGGTATATCTCGTTGACGGTTCGAATCGGATCGTTGCAGATGCAGGCGGCGGCAGTCTCATGACAACGCTCGATATCCCGGAGGCCGGCCGGAACGGAGGAACGGTTCACAAGGACAAAGGCGGACAGGAAACGCTATTTGTGTACAGTACGCTTGAACAATCGGAATGGAGGCTCGTCGGTATGGCCGACGCCAACCAGTTTATGAAAGATTCGCGGGATATAGGAAGGTATACGTTTTATCTCGGTATCGCCGCAGGAATCGTTGCGATTCTTTTAGCTTTTTATGTGGCGAGGGCAGTATACCGTCCGCTCTATACGATGGTGCGGGTCATGCGCAAGGCGAAGGAAGGGGATCTTTCGATCCGAATCCGGAATACGAGGAAGGACGAGTTCGGCATTCTATATACGCAATTCAACGGCATGATTTCAAATTTGAAAGAGCTGATCGATGAGATATATGTGCAGAAGCTCCTGCAAAAAGAATTGCAGCTGCGGATGATGGGGTCTCAGATTAACGCCCATTTTCTGTATAACACACTGAATTCCGTGCACTGGATTGCCCGTATCCATAAGGTGGAGGAGATCAGTACGATGGTATTCGGGCTGTCCAAATATTTGCGGCTGAGCTTGAACGAAGGCCGGGACGAAGTGACGGTTAGGGAGGTCATGGAACTGATCGACAGCTATTTGTCCATCCAGAAGGTCCGTTATCAGGGTAAATTTGTAATTGAGCTGCAGGCGGATGAAGAACTCATGGAATGTAAAGTGCTCAAATACATTTTTCAGCCGCTGGTCGAAAACGCCATTTATCACGGTCTGGAAAAAAAGAATGGAAAAGGACGTTTGCAGGTTCGTTTTCGGAACGAAGAAGGATGTTTACGGTATGAAGTGACTGACGACGGCATCGGCGTCGAGCCGTGTAAGCTGGAGCAATTGCGGCAAATGGCGGAGCATCCCGACCTGCAGACGGACCGGCATTTTGCCCTTCGAAATATTGCCGCCCAAATCAGACTTGTGTATGGGCCTGCTTACCGGCTGTTTCTGAAAAGCGAACTGGGACAAGGAACGACAGCCGGATTTACGATTCCTTTACAAAAGAAGTAAAATTACCCCACCAAATCTCAATCCGCCCGCATTATCGGTGCCTGTGAAGCACTGTACAATAGAATTATCCTGCGCGGGATAAGAGTCAACCGATTATACGATGGAGTGTTTTTAAGCTGTAAATCGACATTATCGGGAGGGTTCGAATGATGGAAAATAGAATCGCGAAAATAAAATGGAACCGTACACGCGGGGTAAGAAGCTTCACCGCAGCTCTGATCCTCATCTTGATCGTTACGGGCTGCGCATCCGCCAATCGCACGACTGACGGATCTGGAGGAAACGGCGCGCCGGCCGGCGGTTCGGCATCGAATGCTTCCAATACAGGCGAAACAACTACGATTGATTTCTGGTTTCCCTGGGGCGGCGATTTCCAGAAGGATTTCAAGCAATATGTCGTAGATCCGTTTGAGGAGAAGCATCCGCACATTAAAGTGAAAATGACGTTCGTGGAAACGACCGGGCAGACGCAGGCCTCGGATAAGCTGCTGACCGCGATTGCCGGCGGCAATCCGCCCGATGTCGCATTGTTCGACCGGTTCCTGATCGGCTCGTGGGCCGCCAAAAATTCACTTGAAGATTTGACGTCCTATATCGAAGCGGACGGGATAAAACCGGATGACTATTACCCCGGCGTGTGGGCCGAGACCGTATATCAGGGTAAAATTTACGGCCTCCCCTGGAATACGGACAACCGGGCGATGTACTATAACAAAACGTTGATATCAGCGGCCGGTCTGGATCCGGAGCAGCCTCCAAAGACGATGTCGGAGCTGGATCAAATGGCGGAAGCGATTTACAAAAAAGGTTCTAACGGCAAGTATACGGAGGTCGGGTTCGTTCCATGGATGAACCAGGGCTTCCTGTATACGCAAGGATGGAACTGGGGCGGACAATGGGAGAAAGACGGGGAACTGACTCCGAACGACCCCCAAATTGTGAAAGCGCTGGATTGGATGGCGGGTTATGCTACGAAATACGATATTGCGAATCTGACAAGCTTCTCCGATGCGATGGGCCAAACCGGGATGAACCCGTTCTGGACCGGCAAAGTCGGGTTCGTATTCGATGGAAACTGGGTGCTTAACGATCTGAATAAATATAAGCCGGACTTTGAATGGGGCGTGGCCCCGATGCCGGCCGCGGACGGGTATGAATCCGTAACGTGGGCGGGAGGCTGGTCCTTCGTCATCCCGAAAGGCGCGAAACACAGCAAGGAAGCTTGGGAGTTTCTGAAGTTCGTGGCGCATAAGGAAGGGACGCTGTTATGGGCGAAGCGGCCTACCGCGGGGCATGATATAACGGTTCTGCCTTCGGTCAATGAAGAGTTGAAGCTGGAGGAAAACCCGCATCTTAAAGTATTCCTTGATCTTATGCCGAAGGCCTATACAAGACCTGTCACACCGGTAGGGGCCTTTCTCTGGAATGAAACAATGCGTGTACAGGACTTGGCCATTCACGGCAAAGGCTCCGCACAGGAGCTGCTTGACGAAGTGAAGAAAAATGTAGACGCTGAATTGGCGAAACTAAGCAAATAATCGGTGGTGATATGAGATTGAACAAATCGGGCGCTGCCGTAACGACGAACACTAAAGCCGGAACGTCTGCAGGGCGGAACAAAACAAGGTACGAGAAGAAGCTGGCGCTGTGGGGCATTCTGTTCGCCTCCCCCTGGATACTCGGATTACTGATATTTCATGCCTATCCGCTATTCATGTCCGTTTATTACAGCTTTACTTCGTACAGCATTCTTGAAGCCGGGAATTGGGTCGGATTGGAGAATTACCGGCTTTTGGCGGAGGACGCCGTCTTCCGGAAAAGCATTTACAACACGCTTTATTTCACGTTTATATTTGTTCCGTTAAGTATTGTAACCGGTGTAGGCTTATCGCTCATCCTCAATATGAGAATGCGCGGGCAGGGGATTTACAGGACGCTGTTTTTTATGCCCAGTCTCGTTCCGCCGGTAGCCACCACAATTATTTGGCTTTGGCTGCTTAATCCGCAATTCGGACTCGTCAATTATTGGCTTGAGCAGGTCGGCATTTCCGGTCCGCCGTGGATCGGCAGCGAGGCCTGGTCCAAGCCTTCGCTCATTCTCATGAGCTTATGGGGAGTCGGTCAGGCGATCGTCATCTATCTGGCGGGCTTGCAGGATATTCCCCAGGAATATTATGACGCGGCGGATGTCGATGGGGCTAACGTGTGGCAGCGGATGAGACTCGTCACTCTGCCGCTGTTAACACCCGTTATCTTTTTCAACTTGATCATGGGAACGATCGGAGCGCTGCAAAACTTCGTCCTGCCTTTTATGCTGAGCAACGGTCAGGGAACGCCGGCCAACTCGATGATGTTTTATGTAATGTACTTATATATTAATGCCTTTAGTTATTTGAAGATGGGATACGCTTCCGCAATGGCCTGGATTCTGTTTCTTATTGTGGTCGTACTGACCGCATTGATCTTCCGGTCGCAAAAACGATGGGTTCATTACCAGGGCAAGTAGCGGGGGGTGAACGATATAATGAACCATACGTTTGTCCGGCGTTTGCAGGCGGCTTCCGCCCATCTGTTTCTGGCTTTGTTCGGAATCTTTTTCCTGTCGCCGTTTTTGTGGATGGTCTCCACATCATTGAAGCCGAATAATGAATTGTTTCTGTGGCCGCCTAAGTGGATTCCGACCGCTGCGGAATGGAGCAATTATCCGAGTGCGATTGACTACATTCCATTCTTTACGTATTTGTCGAATACATTGGTCATTGCAGGCTTGTCTACCCTGGGCGTATTATTTTCCTGCCCGCTTGTCGCTTACAGCCTGGCCCGGTTCCCTTGGAAAGGGGCGAAGCCGTTGTTCGCCGTTACGTTAATCGTAATGATGCTGCCTTACCAGGTCACGATGATTCCAATCTTTATCGTATTCAAAAATTTGGGATGGGTCGGCACCAATATTCCGCTTTGGCTGCCCGCTTTCTTTGGCGCGCCGTTCTTCATCTTCCTGCTTCGCCAGTTTCTGATGGGCCTGCCCAAGGAGCTTGAGGATGCGGCAAGAATAGACGGAGCGTCCGAGCTGCGGATCTATCGGCAAATTATGCTGCCATTATGCAAACCGGCGTTGTTGACGATCGCCTTGTTTCAATTCATGGGAAGCTGGACCGATTATCAGGGGCCGTTGATCTATCTGTCCGAGGAATCTCAGTACACGCTGATGCTCGGCATGCAAGCCTTCAAATCGCAGCATGGCGCGGAATGGCAAATGATGATGGCGGCGCTGGTCATGATAACGCTGCCGATTATCATTCTGTTTTTCCTGGTTCAAAAAACGTTCATTCGGGGAATAACATTTACGGGCATTAAATAATAGAGCCCCGTCCTGCGTTTGCGGGACGGGGCTGTTGCGTGAACAAATGATATGAACCGCCAATATCCCAAGCAGCATATGATCTGCAATAAGTATAAATCCGCGGCAGGGTGCACTGCAATTGAGTAATCGAAACAAACCTCACTAATACTGAAGCAAACCTCAGTATATGAGTTTGTCCACAGCTGGCTAGAAGCAATACTGAGGCGCAGCCAACTTCCTTATTACTGAGGTTTGCTTCAGTATTTATCCGATAGGGTCGGAGGATGCAAGGAATAAGGAAGTGAGGTTCATTAATAGTGAGATCACCTCAATAAACGCGGGCATTTCACCCGCAGGGTGATTCTCAGGACTGACTGATTGCATGCCGGTATTCTAACGGTTACCAGCGACGTTATATGTGGGGTATTCCCGTTTTCTCAAGGCTAACGGTTACCAGAGCGCCTATTTGCCGATTTTGCACGGTTTTTGAGTCGATTTTCAGCAAATAACGGCGCTTGCAACCGTTAAAACTTTAAAATGGCGTTTCTTCACCAAATAGCGGCATAGACAACCGTTAGAGTTTGGGGTAAGCATGGTTTTCGAAACATAAGGAAGTAACTCGTAATGTGGTTCCCTGCAGCTTGTCCCTCCATGAGGCAAGCAAGAAAGGCTTGCTGAGCTTGAGCTCTTGACAGTGTTGGTGAGAGCAATCGCCTGTCAGGGCAGTATAAATCGGCTTAACTCAGCAGCTCCTCCCATACCTCGTAACGGGTCGCTAGCTGCGCTTTTTTTTCGTCAATGTCGGTTTGTTTTTGTTGAATGAGAACATAGTCCTTGTAGACCTCCGGATCGGTGAGCTGCTCCTCCAATAACGCAACGGCTTCTTCCAATTCGGCGATTTCCTTCTCCAACTGTTCGAGCTTGCGTTGACGCTGCCGTTCGTCTTTTTTCGCCTGTTTCTCCAGTTCGTAAGCGGTGGAAGCAGACGATTCGGGAGCGGCGTCCTTTTTCCCCGCTTTTTGCGCACTGACGGACGATTGTTCGCGAAGCTCCGCCAATTCCTGTTTTTTCTCTAGCATTTCGTCATAATTTCCCAGGAAATGATGAACGCCCTCCGGGGTCAATTCGACAATGCGTTCGGCCATTTTATTGAGGAAATAACGGTCATGCGATATAAACAAAAGTGTGCCGTCGTAGTCCATCAGCGCCGATTCAAGCACTTCTCTGCTGAATAAGTCGAGATGGTTTGTCGGTTCGTCAAGAATAAGCACATTGGCGTGCAGGAGCATCAGCTTGGATAGCGAAACGCGCGCTTTCTCACCGCCGCTTAAAGCGGAGATCTTCTTCTTCACATCTTCGCCGCTGAACAGAAAGTTGCCGAGCACGGTGCGAATTCGCGCTTCTTCAATGTGCGGGAAGGCATTCCATACTTCATCAAGCACGGTATTTGTCGGTGTCAGGCCCGTCTGCTCCTGATCGTAATAGCCGATCTTGACATTCGTTCCCCAGCGGATGTCGCCTTTCTGCGGCTGCAGTTGGCCGACAAGCGCTTTCAGCAGGGATGATTTGCCGATGCCGTTCGGTCCGACGAGTGCGACAGTCTCTCCGCGTTGAAGCTGAAAGGAAACGTTGCGGAAAAGCGGCTGCTCATTCCCCTCGAAAACGATCGACAGGCCGCTGACGTCGAGCACATCTTTGCCGGATTGCCGTTCGATTTCAAACGAAAAATGGGCTTTCTTTAATTCACCGAGCGGTTTGTCGAGCCGCTCCATTTTTTCAAGCGCTTTGCGGCGGCTTTGCGCTCTTTTTGTTGTCGAAGCGCGTACGAGGTTGCGCTCGATAAATTGCTCCATTCGCGCGATTTCGTCCTGCTGTTTCTCATACCGTTTCATTTCCGCTTCATATTCCGCCGATTTGAGCTCGATAAACCGGCTGTAATTGCCGGTGTATCGTTTGGCGGCGTGGCGCTCGATCTCAATGATGGTGGTTGTCATGGCATCAAGGAAGAACCGGTCGTGGGATACGACAAGTACCGCTCCGGGATAGCTGCGCAAATAATCTTCCAGCCATGTCAGCGTTTGGATGTCCAAATAGTTGGTCGGCTCGTCCAGCATCAACAGGTCGGGTTCCTGCAGCAGGATCCGAGCAAGCGCAAGCCGTGTCTTCTGACCGCCGCTCAATGTCGAAATGATGGTGTCGGGCGGGAAATCGCCGAAACCCATCCCATGCAGCACACTCCGGATTTTGGTGTCGATTTCGAAACCGCCCTGCTCGCGGAACCGATCCGAAAGAACCGAGTAACGGTTTAAGGTGTCCGCATACTTTTTCTCATCCGAATGAAGCGCCGGATCGGCGATTTGCCTTTCCAGTTCTCTGAGTTCTTGTTCTGCTTTGATTAAATCGGCAAAAACGGCGCGCATTTCCGCGTCGATCGAACGCTCGGATTGAAGGCCGCTGTTTTGGGCCAAGTACCCGATTCGAGTTTCCTTCGCTTTATAAATCGTGCCGGAATCGGCCGACAGCTCGCCCGCAATAATTTGCAGCAATGTCGACTTGCCTGCGCCGTTGACGCCGACGAGGCCGATCCGGTCCCGTTCCTGGACTTGCAATGAAATATGGGAGAGTACGGATTTGGTAGCGTAGCTCTTGGATACATCAGACACTTGAAGAAGCATAATGACCTCCGTAACGATAAAAGTGCATATACCTAGTAGTTTACATTAAAAGTGCGCTGGAAGCGAGATTGGCGCTTGAAAAGATACACCAAAGATATGCCCATTCTATTATTTTTCATCGCAAAATAGCACTGTCCTAATATGGTGTATAGGAACTATATAATGTAAGGCGATTCGACATTAGATCCGTAAATCATTCGCGTTCCATCATTTTTCATGCCGAATTTTGTAGAGATTTTGTAGAGATTGCTGCATTATTATGGAAGAGTATCAAAAGAAATAAATAGTATATGGGAGGGAGATAAGTTGGTGTTCGAAGTTTATCAAATTTGGAGGACAAACGATAGTCAGCAGTAGGCATGTTAGATGACATCGAAAATGTACGAGGGGTTAAGAAGAAGCCTTGCCCCGTCAATCTTGGAAATATCGAGGCTTCTTATACGAACGAGGAGGACAGTATGACTTTACGAAAACAACTTTCAAACCGGCTGAAGCAAAAGCTGGCGATTTTACTAAGTGTTGCATTAGTGTTAGGAAGTTTTCCAGCCCTCTTTGCGCCGCAGGAAGTGAAGGCGGCGGATACTACCTATTATGTATCGTCCGCAGGCGATGACTCTAATGCGGGTACGACAGAGGCGCCATTTGCAACCATAGAAAAGGCGCTTGAAGCGGTGGACTCTATGGGGACTATCGTCCTGCTAAGTGATATCACTTTGGATCAGCAGTTAACCATCGGCGTTGCAGGAAAAACCGTAACCATAAGCTCTGAGGAAGGCAACACTTTTTCGATCAATCGTGGTGCAGGTTACATTAATGGTGACTTGATACGGATTAATAGCGGGACCATTACATTCCAAAACCTGATCATAGACGGTCAAAATGTTGAAGTAGATTCCGGAGTTTTTGGTGTCTATATTCCAGGAGGTACAGTTGCTTTTGAACATGTCGAGATTACAAACCATATTGTGAAAAGTGGTGGGAGATTTGTTGTAATAGCGGCTGGACCCTCAAGAGTGTTCATAAAAGAGGGTACTCAGGTTAAAGACAACGAGGTAAGAGGATTCTTGGCGGCCAACCCTCCCGGGGTACTCGGCGCCGGTTCGGGAGGCGTTCTGGTCATTGAGGGTGGCCTAATTACTGAGAATACAATTTCCGAAGGCAGTAACGGTGTTATCGTCGGGGTCGGATCTGCTTCAAGCCCTCGCTTTGAAATGACAGGAGGAACAATAACAGGAAATAACTTGTTAGGCAATGAATTTGATGTCAATGGTAATACAGTAGGGAATGTCGCCGTCAATATGCGTGGCACCTCTGCTCAAGCTCGATTCGACTTTGGCGGAACGGCCTATGTGTATGATAATCTGAATGCGGCTGGGCAGCAACGCAACGTATTTTTGAAAAACACGACTGCGCAGGGTAGTGCCTTTTTGACTTTGATCCGAGCTATGGAAGATGGAGCAAAGGTTGGCGTTTATGCAAATATAATGCCTAACGATCAGGAGCCAATCGTTGACGTCGCTATAGGTTCCGATGGCTATGTAGCGACAGTAGAGGATGCGTCCTATTTTGTGTCGGACAAATCCACGGATGCCTCCGTTGCCTACGACGAAGACAACCAAAATGTCGTTCTGACTACAATCGATCTGCAGCTTTCAGAACCTGCTGATCAGCAAATTGTTGGCCCAACGCCGACGATAAGCGGAACGGGTACCACCGGCACGACAGTACAGTTAAAGCTGTCCAATAAATTGGATCCGTCTGTAGTTATCGAAGCGGAAGTAACGATACAGGAAGACGGAACCTGGGGATTTATTCCTGAGGATAAGCTGGCATCTGGCGACTATACGCTGGAAGCAACCCTCGTAAAGGACGGCATAACCACGACTGTAACCAGAGGGTTTACCGTGGTAGACAAAGAGGCGCTGCAAGCGAAAGTGGATGAGGTCAACGGACAGAATCTGGCTGAAGAGGACTACACGCCTGAAAGCTGGCAAGTTCTGCAAGAAGCATTTCAAGCGGCCCAAGCGGTATTGGACAATGCCAATGCCAGCCAAGCAGGAGTAGATGAAGCATTAACAAACTTGGAAGCAGCATACACTGCTCTAACAAAATGGGTTCCCCAGCTTGAAAGTGTTGTATTAGAGAAAAGTACCGGGCAACAACAAATTATCCTTACATTTGACCAAGAAGTTCAATTAACGAGTGGAGATGTGACTACTGGTTTTTCCGTTACACTGGGTGGTATCGAAATAAACGTTGAAAATGTTACAGTAGATACCGATGACCCTACAAAAGTAACATTGGTCTTGTCAGCAGAACCGGATCTTGCAGATGTCGAACAGGTCGCTGTCTCTTATAATCACACAGATGAAAATGTAAAAGGAACCAATGACACTGTAGTGGAGAGCTTCACCATTTCTGCAGAAAATCCATTTGCTACTGCGCTTAAAATTACGGATCCAAGTACCGGCACAGTAAACACCTCACGCCCTGAGATTGCAGGAGAGGTTGAAGCTGGTTCAACAGTGACAGTAACGATTAAGGACGCAGAGGGAAATGTAGTAACAGAGGCTGGCGGCACTGCAATCGTCGATGATAATGGAAGCTGGGGCTTCACTCCATCCGTTGATTTGCCAGACGGCTCCTATACGATTGAAGCGACAGCTACCAAAGACGGCAAGACAGCTACAAAAACCAAGGAATTAACGATTGGGACAATAGACAAAACAGCGCTTCAAGAGAAAGTGGATGAGATTACTGGCACAATCGACGATGGAAGCTTGCAAGAAGAGGACTATACACCTGAGAGCTGGGCAGCGCTGGAAGAGGCATTGCAAGCGGCCCAAGCCGTACTGAACGACCCTGACGCCACACAAGAAGATGTAGACGCGGCTCATGAGGCGTTGACACAAGCCAGACAAAATATTATTCCGGTACCGCCATTACTGGAAAGAGCGGCGGTTAACGAAGCGAATAAGCTAGAGCTGACGTTCGATCATCCGATCGAACTGGAAGACCTGGATGGATTCACAATAACCGTAAATGGGCAGCCTGTTGTGCCAAGCAGCTTTACGGTAGACGGCAACATATTAATCCTTACCTTGCCGAACAATGTAGCGGCAGCCGACACAGTAGCAGTCTCCTATAATAAGGAAAACGGGAACCTGAGAGGAACAAACGGCGGTCCGGCAGCAAGCTTCAATACAGGAGCGACCAACAATCTCGAAGTAAAAGTGGACAAATCGGCGCTTCAAGCGAAAGTGGCGGAGATTAACGATGCCATCGGCAATGGAAGCTTACAAGAAGAGAACTACACGCCTGAGAGCTGGGCAGCGCTGGAAGAGGCATTGCAAGCGGCCCAAGCCGTACTAAACGACCCTGACGCCACACAAGAAGATGTAGACGCGGCTCATGAGGCGTTGACACAAGCCAGACAAAGATTGGCTTCTTATCCTGATATTATTCCTGCTCCGGTATCGCCATTACTGGAAAGTGCGGCGGTTAACGAAGCGAATAAGCTGCAGCTGACGTTCGATCATCCGATTGAACTGGACAACCTGGATGGATTCACAATAACCGTAAATGGGCAGCCTGTTGTGCCAAGCAGCTTTACGGTAGACGGCAACATATTAATCTTTACCTTGCCGAACAATGTTGCGGCAGCCGACACAGTAGCGGTCTCCTATAATAAGGAAAACGGGAACCTGAGAGGAACAAACGGCGGTCCGGCAGCAAGCTTCAATAAAGGAGCGACCAACAATCTCGAAGTAGAAGTGGACAAATCGGCGCTTCAAGCGAAAGTGGCGGAGATTAACGTTGCCATCGGCAATGGAAGCTTACAAGAAGAGAACTACACGCCGGAGAGCTGGACAGCGCTGGAAGAAGCATTGCAAGCGGCTCACGCCGTGCTGAACGACCCCGACGCCACACAAGCGGAAGTGGATGAAGCCTTGGCTGCATTACAAGCAGCCCGCAGCGGACTGCAACCTGTTGAAGCCGACGCGCCGTCAAGCGGTTTGCAGTCTATTATCCCGTCAGCAGGTACGCTGCAACCGAATTTTGCCGCTGATGTAATAGACTATACGATGACTGTAGGCAACAACACATCACAGATTCAATTCACACTTACATCGGGTAATCCTGATGCAGCGATAACCATCAATGGAACGTCGGTAACGAGCGGACAAGCCAGCGGCCTGTTCAACTTAAGCGTAGGCGAAAACAAATTCACCGTAGCGGTCACAGAGCAAGATGGCACAACCAAGAACTATACCATCACCGTGACGCGCCAGGGATCATCCGGCGGAGTATTCTTTCCGTCCAACCCTGTACAGAGAATAACTGTAAACGTTGAAGCCGGCGGACAAGGGGTTGTAGCTCAAACGGAAATCGAGCGAACCTCCAACAGCGATGGAACGAAAAGTGATAAAGTCACCTTCGTACCGGAAAAAGCTATCGAAGCGGTAGAGAAAACACGGGAAGCAGGGGCAACAGCCGTACGGATCGTTATTCCAGACACCCAAGATGAAGTCAGGGATGTGCGGGTGGATCTGCCGCAGGCAGCCTTGAAAGCCGTGCAGGAAGCGGGCTTGGATTTGGAAATCTTCACCGACAACGGCATGATTACCATTCCAAATGCTTCCCTGGCAGACATGAATCCGAACCTCTACTTCTATCTTGTGCCGATTAAGAAAGAAAGTGAGCGCAAGGAAGTCGAAGAACGGGCGAAAAAAGAAAAACAAGTGCAGGAAATCTTGAATGATGGCACAGTCTATGTCGTCGATCGTCCGATGACCATCGAAACCAACATGACAAGCCGTCAAGTGAAGATTACTTTACCAATGGACAGAAGTCATTTGCCGAGCGATGCTGCAGAAAGAGAAGCCTTCCTGGCTGATCTGGTTATCTTCATTGAGCATAGCGACGGGGAAAGAAAGCTTGTTAAACCGGAGATTGGCCAATATAGCAACAGTAAACTAGGATTAACCTTCACCGTTGAGAAATTTAGTACGTTCACCATTCTTAACATGAGCAACTGGGGAACCTATCTGCAAGCGCAAGAGGAACTGGCGGGAATGCCGGAAGGAGCCGAAGGCTTGCACCATGCTTACATCAACGGGTATCCGGATGGAACCTTTAAACCATCCAGAACATTGACGAGAGCAGAAATGGCTGCGATCCTTTCCCGAGTGCTGGAGCAAGAACCAGCAGGTGCCCAATTCGCTTATCCGGACGTAGCGGCAACCCATTGGGCACAACAAGCCATTAGCCGAGTGAGTCAAACGGGATTAATGGAAGGCTATCCCGACGGGAAGTTCCGGCCGGAGAAAGCCATTAGCAGATCCGAGATGGCCGCAATCGTCGGAAGATGGATGAAGCTTGAAGGAGCAACAAAACACAGCTTCAGCGATGTGGATGGACATTGGGCGGAACAACTCATTGCGAGTGTCAGCCAAGCCGGCTATATGGAAGGATACCCTGATGGCAGCTTCGACCCGGATAAAGCGGTCACACGTGCAGAAGCAGTTGTAATCGTAAACCGAGTGCTGGCAAGAGGGCCGTTGTACAACATGACAGAGCCGACTTGGTCTGATGTGCCGATGAGTCATTGGGCTTTCCATCACATCGAAGAAGCTTCGCATGATCACTATTACAACTTCCGTCCGGAAGGCGGAGAAACCATTGTAGAGTAACAACAGCAGAAAATGACAACTCAAAGGACTGTTCCGGCAGCTATTCAGCCGGGCAGTCCTTTGTCGTTGCAGCAGGAGCAAAGAAGAGCCGCTTGCCTCTGCAAAAGTCCTCCAAGGTCGAAGGGCAGAGGTTAATCTTGGAAGGGCCGCAAGCGTATTCGCGCTGTTCGTATTGGCGAAAGCAACTTGACAATGGTAGAATATAAGGAAAAATATACGAGTTGAACTACGGCTGTAACCGATTTTTTTGTATGAAAAATTATTGCAAGCAGGAACAAGCTTAAGAGAGCGTGGGATGGAACAATGACGGAGCATCTTCATTCGGATGCCAAACGCATGCTCCGTGAACAGGCGGCGAAGCTGCGTAACGGTTTGCCGGGCGATCGGCGGACGTTGTGGTCGCAGCAAATTTGCGGCAAGGCTGCCGGGCTGTTCGGCGCTTCCCCAAGCAAAAGCTTTATGGTTTATGTATCGTATCGTACTGAAGTGGATACGGGACCGTTAATCGAATGGGGATGGCGGCAAGGGGTTGATGTGATCGTCCCGAAGGTTGAACCGGACAGCCGTACGATGAAGCTGTACCGGCTGACGAAATGGAGCGAGCTGATCCCGGGCGCCTTCGGCATTCCGGAGCCGAACCCGCAAGAAGCTGAGGCATGGGCAGATCATGTTATACCGGGGGCAGTCATTGTTCCCGGTTTATCATTTGATACTGCCGGCGGCCGATTGGGATACGGGGGAGGCTACTATGATCGCTTCTATGACAGGCTCCGGGGAATGACGGAGGGCGGTCAGCCGATGCCGTTGTGGATCGGGCTCTCGTTTGAAGCCCAGATGGTTGAACGCGTTCCATGTGAGCCGCACGATGTCAGGATGGATATTATAGTAACTGAACGGGCGGTATATGAACCGCTTGTGCATACAAAGGAGGTTGAGGCTTCGGATTATGACGGAACTGACGCATTTTAACGAACAAGGCAGAGCAAAAATGGTTGACGTATCGGAGAAGGAATCGACAGCCCGCACCGCAACGGCAAGAACCGCCGTGAAAATGAGCCCGGAAACGCTCGCGCGCATTAAAGCGGGCACGGTCGGCAAGGGAGACGTGCTGGCGGTTGCTCAGGTGGCCGGCATAATGGCGGCCAAGAATACGGCGGATTGGATCCCGATGTGCCATCCTCTGCCCCTGACAGGCATCAATATACATTTCCATGATAACGGCATCGATGAACTGACGATTGAAGCGACGGTGAAAACAACGGGCAAGACTGGAGTCGAAATGGAGGCGCTGACGGCGGTATCCGCAGCCGCGCTAACCGTGTACGATATGTGTAAAGCGCTGCAGAAGGACATGATAATCGGCTCGACGATGCTGGTAAGCAAATCGGGCGGGAAAAGCGGTGATTACCGGGCGGAGATGAAGTAAGAACGGGGGGATGACCATGCAGTGGAAGGTAGCGATATTGACGGCGAGCGACAAAGGATCCCGCGGTGAACGGGAGGATACGAGCGCACAGGTTATCCGGGAGCTGGTGGAGGAAGAAATCGGCGGGGAAATTGTCGATTACCGTATCGTTCCCGATGAACAGGACGAGATTTCGGCGGCTTTAATAGAAATGACGGACTATTTTAAAGCGGATTTGGTGTTGACGACTGGAGGCACCGGCCTTGGGCCTCGCGACCTGACGCCGGAAGCGACCCAGCGGGTCATCGACAGGCTCGTGCCCGGCATTGCGGAAGCAATGCGGTACGGCTCGATCCAAAAAACAAGGCGGGCGATGCTGACGCGCGGAATATGCGGGATTCGCGGCCATTCGCTCATTGTCAACCTGCCGGGAAGCCCCAAAGGTGTGCATGAATGTCTCATGGCGATCATGGACCAACTGCCGCATGCGCTAGGAATTGTTACCGGACGTCTGGGGGAGCATAACGAATGAAGGAGCAAACGAGCGGAACGAAGCTGGTTGAAGTCCCGGTAACCGATGCGGTCGGGATGAGGCTGGCGCATGATTTGACGCAAATTATACCCGGCGAGTTTAAGGGCCGATTGTTTAAGAAAGGCCACTTGATTACGGAAGATGATATACCGAAGCTGCTTGATATCGGCAAAGAGCATATTTATATTATGGAGCTGGCACCGGACGAGCTGCATGAAGACGACGCCGCGCACCGGATGGCCGCGGCGCTTGCAGGCGAAGCCATGACGATGACGGAACCGCATGAGGGGAAGGTTTCGCTCAAATCGGACATTCTCGGCATGGCGGAAATCGATCGGGAGCTGGTTGACGAAATTAACCGGCTCGGGGAAATTGCGCTGGCAACCGTCCGAACGCATGCGGTTGTCAAGCCGGGCCAGCCGCTTGCCGCAACCCGGGTGATACCGCTGTATGTGAAGGATGACAAGATAGCCGAAGTTGAGCGGCTTGCCGCAGCGTACAGGCAGCGGAACCAAGGCGGCGGCCCGCTGCGCATCCGTCCGTTTCGGCCGTTTCGGGTCGGTCTGCTCACAACGGGAGGAGAAGTGTTCAGCGGACGGATCCAGGACAAATTCGGTCCGGCGGTCCGGGCCAAAATTGCCGAATTCGGCTCGGAAGTGATTGAGCAGCGGTTTGCGCCTGACGATCGACAAACAATTGTCAAGGAAATACGCTGTTTGCTCGATAAAGGGTATGATATGATACTTGTAACGGGCGGAATGTCCGTTGATCCGGATGACCGAACGCCTGCGGCAATCCGGGATGCCGGCGCGGAGCTTGTCAGCTACGGGACGCCGATGCTGCCCGGTTCGATGCTTCTGATGGGATATATCGACGCAGTGCCTATTCTCGGGCTTCCAGGTTGTGTGATGCATGACCCTTATACTTCTTTTGATGTGCTGCTGCCGCGTATACTAGCAGGAGACACGATCGTGAAGGAAGATATCGTGAATTTAGGCTACGGCGGCTTGCTTGGCTGTTAGCGGATAGACATCAGTATATTTACCGTATATAGAAAAGCGGAGAGACTTTGAGCTATCGCTCAAAGATCCCTATGTAAGGAGGTTAACGACTTGAGCGGATTAGGCGTATCGGGTATCGTATTGCTCGTTATTGTAGCGCTGCTGTTATTCGGACCGAACAAATTGCCGGAGCTCGGCAGAGCATTCGGGCGAACGTTAAAAGAATTCAAGAACGGCGCAAAAGAAATAATGGATGACGATGATAAGCAGGAACGCAAATCGTCCAATCGGATCGATGTAAACCAGACTGATGATCAAGCGACGAATAAGCGGCTTCCGGACTGACCGGAAAACGCTTATTTTTTTCAATTTGGGTTCGATAGGAGGCTGAAGCGGTTGGCACAGGAACCGAGCAAGGAACAGCAGGCAAGGCCTGAAGAACGTTTACTCCCGATACTGGACCATATCGGGGAGCTGCGCAAACGGTTGATTGCCGTCATCGCCATTATTTTCATCGGCCTCGTTATCGGATTGGTCGTTGCGAAGCCCGCATATGATTTCCTGATGTCCCGGGAGCCGGTGAACGGCATGCCGCTGCATACGTTTTCCTTATGGGACGGCATAGGCATGTATATGAAATTGGCGTTCATAGTCGCGATCCTGCCTGCGTTTCCGTTCATTTTGTATCAGGTATGGGCTTTCGTCAAACCGGCGCTTCACAAAAACGAACAGCGGGCGGCTCTCCGCTATATTCCGTTTTCTCTGCTTATGCTGCTGCTTGGTTTTTCGTTTGCTTATTTTGTCGTTTTTCCGATGGCGTTCCGGTTTACGACAGCCGTCGCCGAACGGCTCGGACTGATTGAAACCTACGGTGTCATCCAATATTTTGCGTTTATGTTCAATATAATTATTCCGATTTCACTGCTTTTCGAGCTGCCGCTTGTCATTATGTTTTTGACGAAGATCCGGATTCTCAATCCGCTCCGGCTTAAGAAGATGCGCAGAATCGCGTATTTTCTTATGGTATTGATCGGCACGCTCATTACGCCGCCTGATTTCATCTCGGATATTCTGGTCGCGGTACCGCTTATTCTGCTTTACGAATTCAGCGTTTTTTTGTCTTCGGTCGTATACCGGAAACAATTGGAGAGGGACGCGGCATGGGAAGAGGAATACAGTACGTAAATAATCGGTTAAGCAAGCATTCCGAGCGGTTCGTTCGTTTCAGCAGTAAGACGAGGAACCGCTCTTTTTATTGCGGTTTAAGCGATGTCGTTACGGGGCGGATGGGCACCTCAGACCTTGGCAAAACCGTTTCCCCGACTTAGGTCCAGGTGCAAAAACCGCCGCAGGTCCGTTTTGAATTCTGTGAAAAACTCCTAAAATATAGACATAAGGTTGAACGAGAACCTATCGACGAAAGGCGGTGAACGAGGATATGAACGGCAAAACGTTGATTACGGCCATTTTAGTCATCCTCGGCGGGTTTCTTGCATTAAAAATCATCGGTGTGGCATTGGGAACGATCATCTTCTTCCTGTTTCCCTTCATCCTGATGGGACTTGGCTACATCGGCATGAAGAATGACAAAACATTTATCGGCGGCATCTTATTCGCCATCGGATTGATCATGCTGCTGAGCAAGCTGTCCGGTATGATCTACCTGCTTGCAGCGATTGCGCTGATCGTCTGGGGCGTATCGTTGTTGATGAGAAAGAAAAACGTATATTAAGCCAATATCTAGAAGCGGAGGGTAAACGATGAGCTTGATTCGACGGGTACGGGACATTACGGTCGCCACTTTAAACGAACGGTTGGAGAAAGCGGAAGATCCCGTTCGATTGATTGACCAGTTCTTATGGTCGACGAGAGAAGACATTATTCAAACGGAGCGTCTGTATCAGCAATACACGGCGCACGACAATCACTTGAAGCAGCAATGGCTGCAAGCCGAGCAGCAGAAGGACAAGCGGGAGCAGCAGGCGTTGACGGCTTTAAAAGCCGGCGAGGAGCAGGTTGCCAGGATGGCGCTCCACGAGAAAGCAATACACGACCAGCGGGCTGCGCAATATAAGGAGCTGTATGAGCAGAGCAAACAGAACATTACGGACCTGGAAGAGCAGCTTCGCGAGCTGCGCAGCGAGTATCAGATCGTTTACGACAAGCGTGAATACTATGCGGCACGAATGGAATCGCTGCGGCTTCAGCAGCGGATGAACGCACGGTACAACGGCGCTTCGTTCGGGGGTCACGGCGGACATGGTCATACGGCCAATCCGGACGGCATGTTCAGAAGATTGGACGACCGGATCAGCGATATGGAGCTCGAAGCGAAAAGTTTGCGCGAGCTGCGCCGGACGGGCCAGGAATTTCTGGTTCAGGCCGGTACAACGATGCAGTCGCTGATTGAAAATGAGCTGCAGCAATTGAAGCGGAAGCTGGAGAAGGGAGGATGACACAAGATGAAGAAGCTATACCGTTCCACACGGGATAAGAAAGTGCTGGGCCTGT
Source organism: Paenibacillus tarimensis (assembly GCA_041281825.1). Taxonomy (GTDB): domain Bacteria; phylum Bacillota; class Bacilli; order Paenibacillales; family Paenibacillaceae; genus Paenibacillus_D; species Paenibacillus_D tarimensis_A. The sequence goes on from CP166298.1 coordinate 727,649, forward strand.
GCGGCGGAGTCGCAGAAATGATGAATATCGACGCTACACTGCTGCGTGTGTTGTTCATTGTAGCCGTCATCTTTTCCAGCGGTGCGCTTATTCTGGTCTATATTCTAGCCGGACTGGTCGTACCGAAGGAGCCTCCGATGTATAACGGATTCGGCGGAGGATACGGACAATCGTCGTATGGGAACGGACACGGGGGTCATTATAATCCGGGTTACGGTCCGACAAGCGGATCCGGCTGGAACAATTGGAATAACGGTCCCAGTCAAGCGGAGCCTTCGAAGCAGGAACCGTCGAACCTGGATGCGATGATGGATACCATTGAGAAAAAAGCAATGCGTAAAGAAATTGAAGAGCTGAAAGCAAAACTGGCGAAATACGAGAAGGGAGATAACTGATATGGGTATCTTTAAACGGATGAAGGATATGACGAAGGCTTCTTTGCACGAAATGCTGGACAAAATGGAAGATCCGGTAGTCATGCTGAATCAATACTTGCGGGATATGGAAGCGGAAATTCAACAGGCGGAGGTTACGGTCGCGAAACAAATGGCTAATGAACGCCGGATGAGACAGCGTTTTGAGGAAGCGGCGCGAAGCGCGATGGACCGCGAGGGCAAAGCCGAGCAAGCGCTTCGTTCGGGACACGAGGAGCTGGCTCGCAAGCTGCTGGAAGAGAAACTGTTTTTCGATCAAAAAACGACGGAATACAGTGATTTGCATGCGGAAGCAAAAGCGCAAGCGGACGACTTGATGGGGCAATTGCACAATATGAAGGATGAGTACTATCAGCTCCGCAACAAACGAAATGAGCTGTCCGCCCGCGCTCAAATGGCCAAGGCAAAGAAGCAGATATCTCAAATGAGCAATGTAAATTCGATTGAGAACGGTTCGGCGGCACGCGGCTTCGGCCGGATGGAAGAAAAAATTATGCAACTGGAAGCCGAAGCGGACGTTATGCGGGTACCTGGCGGCTACGGGCTTCAAAGGAACGTAACCTCCCAGGATCTTGAAAAGCAGATGAAGGTCGAGGAGCAGCTGCAGGCGCTGAAGTCAAAGCTTGCTCCGTCGAAAGAGGAATAGCTTAAACCGGATTTAACGGGTTTTTTACAAGCGAAACGGTTGCTGCCGGTTCATGACGGCGGCAGCCGTTTATGCTTGTGTGTTTGCTTGAAACATTACATACACTATTTTCGTATTCATAACAGAGAAGAGACTTTGAGAAGCGGAGAGACTTTTCAGAAGCAGAGAGACTTTGAGCTCTGCTCAAAGATCCCTATGTCATGCTCAAAGATCCCTATGTCATGCTCAAAGATCCCTATGAAGCGGAGAGACTTTGAGCCCCGCTCAAAGATCCCTATGAAGTGGAGAGACTTTGAGCCCCGCTCAAAGATCCCTATGTTAGGTAAAAAATGGCTTCTGCAAAGAAAGGGAGTAGGCTCATGGGGGACCTTCAATCAAAAAAACCTCCCGGCAAAGTGAATCATCCGTCTCGCCGCAATATGGCGGAAACGATCCTCTGGCTGCTTGTCATTATCGGGCTGCTTGTCCTTGTGCTGCAGAGTACCGGGTATTTGAAGTGGTTTCAGCTGCAAGGGCCTGCCGCTGCCGTCGGATTGTCGGTTATCGGCATTGCGCTGGCGGCCGGTGCGGTTTACAGCTATTTGCAGGGGCTGAAGCTGCGGGAGACGGTCAAGCGGTTAACCGAGCAGCAGCGCCGCAGAAGATCGGTGACGCTTTCGACCGAAGCGGATACGGAAGGCAGTGAAGGGCCGCAGGATGACGAAGATACGGCATGGACGGAGAAGGTGCGGTTCACGGCGGTCATCGAAGAGCGGCAGCGGCTTGCCAGAGAGCTGCACGATGCGGTAAGCCAGCAGTTATTTGCCATTTCAATGACGGCTACGGCGGTCGGAAGAACGCTAGAGAAAGACTTTGAACGCGCCAAGCGGCAAGTGGAGCTGATCGAGGAAATGGCCTCCGTCGCGCAATCGGAGATGCGTGCCCTGCTGCTGCATCTGCGGCCGATTCATCTTGACGGCAAAAATCTGGCGCAGGCGCTGCACAGTCTGTTGGATGAACTGAAGCAGAAAGTGCCGATGGCCATTTCGCTGGACATGGATCCTTCGATTACGCTGCACCCGGATGCGGAAGACCATCTGTTCCGCATTGTGCAGGAGGCATTGTCCAATACGCTGCGGCATGCGCGCGCGACGGTGATGGAAATCCGCATATTCAAATACGGGCACCAAATTCGTCTTACGCTGCGGGATGACGGGATCGGATTTGACATGGAAGAAAAGAAGCAAACCTCGTACGGCCTTTTAACCATGGAGGAGCGGGTGACCGAGCTTGGCGGCTCGATGCAGCTGATATCCGCACCTGGTGAAGGGACGACAATCGAAATTCTTGTGCCTGTAATGCCGGGTGACAGGGGAGGAGAATAGCAAGGATGGAGCAACCGATTAAAGTATTGCTTGTCGATGATCACGAAATGGTGCGTATCGGCCTCGCGGCGGTACTTGATACCGAGGAAGGGATCGAGGTCGTGGGGGAGGCGAGCAACGGCCAGGAGGGGATTCGGCTGGCCCAGGCCTATAAGCCGGACGTTGTGCTGATGGATCTGGTCATGGAAGGGATGGACGGCGTCGAAACGACGAAAAAACTGCTGGAGCTGTACCCGGATTGCAAAGTGATCGTACTGACGAGTTATATTGACGACAGCAAGATGTATCCGGTCATTGAGGCCGGAGCATTCAGTTATCTGCTCAAAACGTCCCGCGCAAGCGAAATCGCCGATGCGATCCGCGCTGCGGCGCGCGGCCAATCCGTGCTGGAATCGCAGGTTGCAGCCAAAATGATGAACCGGTTCCGCCAGCCGAAGACCCCGCAGCAGAAGCCGAAGCACGAAGAGCTTACGGAGCGGGAGATGGAAGTGCTGTTTCGGCTAGCACAGGGCAAGTCGAACCAGGATATTGCCGACGAGCTGTTCATCGGCATCAAAACCGTTAAATACCATATCACGAATATTTTCGCCAAGCTGGAGGTCGATGACCGCACGCAAGCGGCCATTTACGCTCACAAGCACGGCTTGGCGGAGTAACATATAGACCAGCCGGGGAAGTTGATCTTCGGGCTGGTTTTAGTGTGCCGGGAAATCGGTACTCTTACCGGAAATACCGACAAGACCCGTCATAACGAAGAACCTCAAGGCCAGCAAGACCCGAAAGACCCGCATGGCCCACATGGCCCACATGGCCCGCATGAACCCCATGGCTATCCGGCACCTGCTTTCGCTAGACACGCAGTAACGCCTAGAGTTTGCATCAATTAGTGAAGAAACCTCAGTAATAAGGAAGTAAAACTCATTATTTTCAAATCCAAGACACCTATTGAAGGAAATAGTGAACTAAACCTCAGTAATAAGGAATTCAACTTCCTTATTACTGAGGATCAGTTCACTATTCATCCTCGCATATCTGATTCTCTGATGAATTAATGAATCTAACTTCACTATTATTGAGATTTCCTCAATAAACTGTGGTCGACCGCCTTCATGCAACGCCACACCGCGCACCCGGGAGCTGCACGCGGTGTCATGAGTGCTGGAACAGCGGAAGTAATTCTTACATCTGTGTACTTCTTCGGAACCCTTACAGCCGTTTTGCCCCGCATATTACTTATTAGTGATCAAGCGATAATAAACGACCCTTTGATTTGGCGAATATCCATCCACTAGCCCCTCTTTTTCGAGCTTCTGCAACCAATCGATCGCTGTCCGATTGCTGATGTTGAATTCATCGGCAAGATCGACCGGTTTCACTTTGCCCCCTTTACGAATGGCTAATTGAATGATCAACTGCTTTCTCATTTCCCATAAGTCCATTTCTGCCGAGGATAATTTGCCGTAGGTCAATGACCACCAGTGACCGATTGCTTGCTTCAGCTGCCTTTGGCAGATTTGAGGCCGCTTTTCCACCTGCCATGCCGAGAATCGAAGGAGCAACCATCCGGAGAGTACCATATCGTTTTGGCGGGTAAGATGGTCGTTGAAATCTCCCGGTGAAATATCTCTTGCATGTGTTGTGTAGCCGTCGATTTCAATCATTAGCCGCACACCGTTACGAACGTACACGAAATCCGCAAACCGCTGTCCGCCTTTTAAATCGCGAAAGGGGTATTCCGCTTTAAGACCGTTATAATCGTAGTTGAACGCAGGCCCCCATACTTCCTCCAAAAATATTAACTCCGCTTTCCCGAGTTTCATCCGATAACTGCCATTTAAGGCGGATTCCCTTCAAACTCGGCTATGAACCTCGCGACATTCGTTTCCAACCTACATTAAGCCTCCTCACCCGGAATGAGCAACAAAAAACACCCCGATCGCAGCTTGAAAAGCCGCTGTCGGGGTGTGCTTCACTCCGCTAATATTCAATCACATTAATAATATTGTAGCTTATCCATTCCGAACCGGCATTACATTAGCAGGCTTCCAAAAGTGGGGGGGTGACTCAGGTATGTAAATGGTGTTCAGAAAGATCTAACTTACTCATGAAATGACAACATACACGCTGCCTCCAGTACAGGCATACGGCTTCACCTCTGTCGTACCGATCTCATCCATCTTCCCCATCCGCCTCAAGGTCAGCTTAAACCCCGACCTCAATCCAGGTCGAAAAACCGCCGCAGGTCCGTTACGGCAAACGGAAAATCATTCTACAATTAGTACATAAGCAAACGACATAAGCAAGTACGAGAGGCGGTGAAACAAGAAATGAATGGAAGAACAGCGCTTGGTGTATTGCTTACTGTAATCGGCGTCTGGATTGTGCTTCATCTGCTCGGGGTTTCGCTCGGACCGGTGATTGGCTTCCTGTTCCCGCTAATTCTGATCGGGATCGGCGTTATTGGATTGAAGAACAAAAACAAGCTGATCGGCGGCGTGTTTGTTGCAGTCGGTACGATCCTGCTGCTCATTAAACTTTCGGGTCTGATCTTTTTCCTGCTTGCAATCGCTCTGGTTGTATGGGGAATCATGATGCTGACCCGTAAAAAAAACCGTCGGTAGCTTAGGACAAAGGAGCTGGGAAGAAAACGATGAGTATTTTGAAAAGAGTACGTGACATGACGGTCGCCACTTTAAATGACCGGTTGGAAAAAGCAGAGGATCCCGTCAAGTTAATCGACCGGTTTCTGGCTTCGACCAGAGAAGAAATCGCACAGGCGGAGCAATTGTATCGGCAATGCACGGCGCACAGCCTGCAGCTGAAGCGTCAATGGCTTCAGGCGGAGCAGCAGGCGGAAATCCGGGAGCAGCAAGCCGTTACTGCCCTTCGTGCCGACGCGGAGGAAGCGGCGCGGGCAGCTCTTGCCGACAAAGCGGCTCATGATGAGCGGGCGGCGCAATACAAGGGGCTGTTCGAGCAGAGCAAGCATACGCTGCTGGAGCTTGAGGATCGCCTCGGCGAACTGAAGGACGAATACCGCTCTGCAGCGGACAAGCGCGATTATTATGCGGCCCGCATGGAAACGCTCAGGCTGCGGCAGCGTTGGAATGAACGCCATTCCGGCCGATTCGGCCGCACCGCAGGCAATCCGATTCACTCGGACCAATTGTTCCGCAGACTGGAGGAGCGGATTGGTGATGAAGAGCTTGAGAGCCGCGCTTTGCATGAACTGCGCCGGCCCGGAGAAGCTTCCTTCAAGCAAGTTGATCCGGTGCTGCAATCGGCAGTTGAGCTGGAGCTGCAGCAATTAAGACAACGCTTGAACAAAGGAGGGGAACAGGCGACATGAAAAAGCTGTACCGGTCAAGGAACGATCGCAAGTTGACGGGGATATGCGGGGGACTGGCGGTGTACACCGGTGTCGACGCGACATTACTGCGGATATTGCTCGTCGTTGCAACCATATTTTCAAGCGGCACGCTGCTTTTTGTTTATGTGATTGCCGCCTTCATCATACCGAAGGAACCGTTGCTGCATAACGGTTATGGCTACGACGGATTTTCAACGCAAGGCTCCGGATGGAGCGGGTCGCATCAGGCGAGTACCGCAACCGGTTTTCATGCACAGCCTTCAGGCATCGATTCCATGATGGATGATTTGGAGAAACAAGCATTGCGCAAGGAAATGGAACAATACCGCGCCAGACTGGCTCAATATGAGAAGGGAGAAAGATAACTATGGGAATCTTGAAAAGAATGACGGATATGACGAAAGCGTCGCTGAACGAAATGCTGGATAAAATCGAAGACCCGGTCATTATGCTGAACCAATATCTACGGGATGCGGAAGCGGAAATTCATGAAGCGGAGCGCACGGTTGCGAAGCAACTGGCGGATGAGCAGCGGATGAAGCTGCGTTATGAGGACGCAGTGCGGCAGGCTGCCGAACGCGAAAGCCAGGCGGAGCAAGCGCTGCTCACGAACCAGGAAGAGCTGGCGCGCAAGCTGCTGGCGGAAAAAGTACATTATGAACAGCAGGCCGAGCAATTCGGCGCGTTGTATGAGCAGAACCGTGAGCACGCGGCAGAGCTTCGTACAGAGCTGGAAAAGATGAGAGACGAGCTCCAGATTCTGCGTGCGAAACGCACCGACCTGGCGAATCGGGCGCAAGCGGCCAAAGCAAAGAAGCAAGTGGCACAAATTAATGTGCAGCATTCAATTGAGGGCGGCAGCGCATCCCGCGGATTTCACCGGATGGAAGAAAAGATTACGCAGCTGGAAGCTGAAGCTGAAGTTGCCCGCACGCCCGGTTTGTACGGCACACCTGCCGCAGCGGCTGTCCCCGCGCCGGTTGATCCGGTTAAGCAGCTGAAAGTGGAAGAACAGCTTGAAGCGCTGAAGAAGAAGCTGGGTACTGCACAGGTCCAAACTGCGGCACCGGCTAATACGGATACCGAATCCGCGGAAGCTTAAGACGAATAGGAACGTATGGCGAGGACGTCCCGATGAATCGGGACGTCCTCGTTCAATTCCGGCTTAGCGGGGAATCAATTACCGCGAATGAAAGGCAGTGCGGATCCGATGAAACCATATAACTCTTCCAGCTCATTGATGCCGAACCTGCGAACTTGTCCGGGTATGCCGGTCCATTTTACGTTATCTTCGAGTCCCGGCCACAGAACTGCGGCTATCGGATGGTGCAATGCCTCCAACAGCTCGAGATCCGCCGGCTCTTTGATCATGATCAATTTCGGGTAAGGTTCATGTTTAAAGCCTTCTACCAACACGACGTCCATCGCATCCATCCGGCGGATCAGTTGTTCCAGCGGCATCGGGGCGGCTGACAGCCAAGCGGTTCGATGCGGTGAAGTGATGGCGACGCTATCGGCGCCTGCGGACTGATGCTTCCACGTATCCGTCCCCGGATAATCCATCTGGAAATCATGTGCGTCGTGCTTAATCACGCCGACCTTCATTCCATCCGATTTCATACGTTCGATGAGCTTGCAGATGAGCGTCGTTTTGCCGGTATTTTTAAAACCGACGATTTGCAGGATCAATGGAGTGCCTATGTCTGTCAGCCCCTTTGCACTTACTACATGCTGCCCTCATTGTAACACGATTGCCACGTTCGCGCTTTCTCGTTTTTATCCTTAGGGGTATGTACAGGCCGCAACAGCGCGGAGGACGAGTACATGACGGCTTGGCCTCATTCTGGTAATATTAGATGTATTAGGACCCTGTAACGGGTGAAACGAATAGAGGTAGACAGAAGTGGATGAAAGAGGCAGATCTCGTTTTAACCGGAGGGCAGTTAAGGTTGCCGATGCGCAGCAGCTTATATTGGAAGCGATAAGGCCGGTTGGCGTTGAACAAGTCGCTTTATGGCAGGGCTGCGGCCGGCGGCTTGCGCAAACGCTCCAAGCGACGTCGGATTGGCCGCCGTTCGCGCGGTCGGGGCTGGACGGCTTCGCCATCCGCGGCGCGGATGCGGCGCATGCGTCACCGGAACACCCGGTGACGCTGCAAGTCATCGACGCGGTCGCTGCGGGCCAGGTTGCCCGCCAGCGCGTCGAGCCCGGCACCGCCGTACGCATTATGACCGGCGCGGCGATGCCGGAGGGGGCGGACGCGGTCGTGATGCTCGAGCAGACCGCGCCCGCTGGGTTGGCCGGGCAGACGGCGGTGCGTGTGAAACACGCCGCCCGGCCCGGCCAGAATGTGGCGTTGCCCGGCGAGGAATTTCGCTGCGGCAGCGCCATTGCCGGGCCCGGTACGGTCATTCGGCCGGGCCATATCGGCTTGCTCGGCACCTTTGGGTATGCCGAGCTTCCGGTGTATGCGCGCCCGCGCGTCGCGGTGTTTGCAACGGGCAGCGAACTGCTGCCCGTTGCGGCTCCGCTGGAGCCGGGGCGGATCCGCGACAGCAACAGCGCCATGGTCGCGGCGATGGTCGCGCAAAGCGGCGGGGAGCCTGTCCTGTTCGGCAGGCTGCCCGACCGCGTGGATGCGGTTATTGAAGCATTAACCGCGGCGTTGGCAGAGGCGGATTGCATCATAACGATAGGCGGGGTTTCGGTCGGGGATTATGATGTGATGGCTATACTGTTGTCGGAGATGAAACGAAACCACGCGCTGAAGTCGGAGTTAATGAAGCCAAAGTCGCAGGAAACCCTCGGGCAGACGTTGGAACCGTCATCGGACCCGGTCTGTTTCAGCAAGGTGCTGTTTGACCGGGTAGCGATGCGCCCGGGGAGTCCGACGTCAGCCGCGCTGCTGAACGGGAAACCGTTGTTTGCTTTATCCGGCAATCCGGGAGCGTGTTACGTCGGCTTTGAGTTGTTTGTCAGACCAGCGCTCCATCGTATGCAGGGCGAGCTTGACCCGCTGCCGCGGCCTTTGGAAGCAGAGCTGACCGACCAAATTAGGAAAGGCAGTCCGCATGAACGGTATGTGCGCTGTAAGCTGATCCTAAACGATGGAAGAGTCTTCGCCGAGCCGCTCGCGTTCGGCAAATCGAGCATGATGGCCTCAATTCCGCAGGCTGACGGCCTGCTTGTCGTACCTTCGGGACCGGAGGGAGCGGCGGCAGGGTCGCGGGTCAAAGTGTTGCCGGTCCCGTAATAAGAATCGGTACCCGGGACCGGGTTACCAGCGCGAGTTCATGATCCATCCGCTGACCGGCATTTGCCAATATGATCTCATAGACGATTTGTACAGAGTGAAGTGCCCCGCCTCTACAGCGGCGGGATTAATCATCGCTTGCGCCGGCATCTGCTCGAACCGTTCAAGCATCCTGGCGAGAGACATGGCCCATCCGTCGGGACCTGTCAGATCAAGCTTAGTCCGGTCTGCTTCGTCTTCGAACGCCTTTTCGAGGGAGGTCCGATCCACCTTCCATTCTCCGGAAGGCTGCTGCTTCATGCCGGTCCGTTGTGCGGCAGCCGAATTCATCACCTGCAGCAAGCCGTTTTTTAACAGCGGGTTAAGATGATCCGACATGGATTCAATAACTGCGGTCAGACGATTCACTTTGACCACAACGCTTCGGAGCTGATTGGCGACGGAACCGGCGTTTGTCTTTACAATCAGGGTTACCGGGTTCGGTGTCGTTTCGTGGAAGAAGAGAGTCACTTTACCATTGCCGATTACAGCCGAGTTGGTACCGGAAGTTAGCCAATCGCCGTTATCGATCTGATATAATGCATCCTCAGCGACTTGTCCGATCCTTCCGATGCCTGTTGCTGCGATTGATTTGCCGTCGCCGGAATCGACCATTGAGAAAGCGGCTGCCGATCCTGAAAGATCGGATTTTAGCTCCAGCTGCAGCGTCTGCTCGTTTCTATCCTCCAGGATGAGAGCGGTAACGCCAAGTTCAGCGCCGTTGATTGCATTTGCCAATTTGCCGATTAACCGGCCGTTCTGATCGCCGGCTTTAATCGTGACGAATAGCTCTGCCTCTGCGCCTGCGGTCGAGATGATGAAGCGATGCACGCCTTCACCGACGACCGACCGGCCTGTTTTCAATAACGTATATCCTTTGTTGATTTGTGAAGAAGCAAGTCGGCTGACCATAATGTCGCAGCGCTGCCGGGCTGCTCCTCGCACAGCAGACCCGCTGATGGCAGACATATTGGAAGAAACGGCGATTCGATCCTCCCATGCCGAGGATGATGCCCGCACCAGTCCAAGTGCAGCCAAACGCGCCGCACGTAACTCCTGCAATAGACTGCTGATGTTTTCTGCCGTTTTTTTAGCGGAACGCGCCCACCGGCGGGCTGAAGATTGAGGATAATCGTAAGGAGAAACGATCGATTGCTCATCCCTGAACGGGTAATGGGCATAAGGGGTAACCGGATGAACCGGGTCGAATCGGCCTAGCGGTGCAATAGTTCGCATGTTCGAGGACATGGATGACCACCTCCGGCATCAAATATTCGCGTTTTTAGTCGTATACTTTCATTTTATCCAAAGGCGTTGTTGGTGTCGAGGTTGAAAAAAAATACCCGGGGAAGCGGCGGGGGCTTCCACGGGCAATCCGTACATTATAACAGAAGAAATAGAGAAGCAAGCAGCGCCAGTTCAAGGACAACTACCGGACCGAAAGGATAGAAGCCGGCCGGACCGTAAGGACCCCATGCCTGTGTTTGCGCTTCTTCAGTCAATGCTGCGGCCTTTCTGCGCCTGCGGTTTTTGCCGCGCGGTTTGTTCGCCAAGTTCACCTTGCCGGATGCGGCCGCTTCCTCGTTTAATGTAATTTTTCCGCCGCTGCAGCGGCTTAATAAGCCGACATATCTTTTGCCGTCTTTCGTCACCGCACAAACAAGCTGACCGCAAAATTGACTGATTCGTCCCTCTTCCAGAGGCAGAATGGGCTCCATATGTTTACACCTCCCTGAATTCTTATAATCAAGTGTCCAAAAAGTCCGTTTCGATGGAAACGTATTCTGAACGGCTTTGTGGCTGGAAGCGGACAATTTGAACCTTTCCTAAACCAGTATATTCACCCACGGGCGAATGCGTATGGATGGATACCCAGTTTCAGCTTGAAAGATAATTCTCAACATTGGGAGGAGATCGCTATGAACAGGCCTTCAACCCGTACAAATGCGAAGGGGATCAACGGCATCGTGCTTGCGCTCCTCATCTTGATTCTTGCTGCGGTATGGATCGGTTCGGGAGAAAGAATCGCGCCGGATCACACGGCAACAGGCGCAAATCCGCTGCTGAACGATATGCGGAAGCTGTGGTCGTGGGCGGATCCGCTGCTGGAGGGCGGATCGGCAGCCGCAGGCTGGTCTGTGCGCTGGGACGGATTCAGCGGCGATGCCGGCATTACCGGATTGGGAAAAGCGCTTGGACTGCCGACGGATGGCCTGGTCGCATCCGGCAATATCAACGTTTCGAAGGAATTGGACGAAGGCTGGGTCCGGCTCTGGTACACCGGCGACGTTCGTGACGAAGCCGGGAACGGCACTGTGGTCATGATCTTCGAAGGTCATGCCGAGCAGTCAAACGAATCGCTGCTCGACCGGATCGCCCGCATGGAGGAGGTACTGCAGGAGCAGGACATTACGATAACTGCTTCTAGCCTGTCTTTTCGCGGGACAACGAACAGAGAGCATGCTCAGCGCAGTATTGCGAAACAAGCCGGAGCGAAGCTTATTGAACGGTACGAAGACGGAAATACGGTGAGTGAAACGTATTATTCCAAGGAATTGCTGCTGAAAGCCGTAAGCGGAATCCAGCAGGTCAATCTTCAATTGGCCGAGCATACCGATCCGGAAACGGGGCGGCGGAGGCTGATCGGCGGCATTCCGCTCATCACGGGCGATTATTCCAGAGAACCGGAACCTGTTCACGAATGATCGATTAGAAATAGTTGAGGTTATAATCATTATTTTTTATGGGAAGATCGATAGCGATTCGATGATGAATATGCTAAACTACATTACAAGATACGCACAACGCATAAAAATACATATGAAAGAATGAGGTATTATGACGGATCAACTGAAATCGGGCGCTTCCGCTGCTGCGGGTGCCGTATATTATTTATTCGGAGCAACCGGCGACCTGGCACGGAGAAAGCTGTTTCCGGCGTTATTCAGTTTATATACGGAAGGGAAGCTTGGGGAAGACTTTGCGGTCATCGGTCTTGCGCGCCGCCCTAGGACGAACGAACAGTTCCGGGACGACGTTTATGAATCGATCGGGGAATTTAGCCGGTACAAGGCAAAGGATACGGAGATGTGGAACCGTTTCGCCGAACATTTTGAATATATGTCGCTCGACATTAACAATCTGGATGGATTTAAGGAATTAAGCCGGCTTACGGATCAGCTGGACGCGAAATTCAATATTCCGGGCAACCGTTTGTTTTACCTGGCGCTTGCCCCCGAGCTGTTCGGTCCCGTATCGTACAATCTGCAGGGCGGCGGTCTGCTGGAGTCGAGGGGCTGGCACCGTGTCGTGATCGAGAAGCCGTTCGGTTATGATCTGCCTTCGGCACAGAAGCTGAACGATCAAATCAGCCAAGTGTTTAAGGAAGAGGAGATTTACCGGATTGACCATTACCTCGGCAAGGAAATGGTCCAAAATATTGAGGTCATCCGATTTGCCAATGCTTTCTTCGAGCCGCAGTGGAACAACAAGCATATCGCCAATGTGCAGATTACGCTGTCGGAGACGGTCGGCGTTGAAGAGCGGGGCGGATATTACGATAAGTCCGGCGCCCTTCGCGACATGGGACAAAATCATATGCTGCAAATGCTGGCGATGATTGCGATGGAGCCGCCGAGCCGTCTGCACGGGGAGGATATCCGGGACGAGAAGGTGAAGGTGCTGCGCTCCCTTCGGCAATTCGCGTCATCAAGCGACGTGCGGGAGCATGTCGTACGCGGCCAATATTCGGAAGGCAGCCATAAGGGCAAGGCGCTGCCGGGTTACCGTCAGGAGGAATCGGTTGCGCCCGATTCGATGACCGAGACTTATTTTGCCGCCAGAGTGTTCGTCGATAACTTCCGTTGGGCAGGTGTGCCGTTCTATATCCGAACCGGCAAACGGTTGCCTGTGAAAACGACTGAGGTCGTCATCGAATTCAAAAATATGCCGAACAATCTCCTGTTTGGGCAGCGGCATGATTTGTCGCCGAATCTGCTTGTCATCCGCGTCAATCCGATGGAGGGAATCTACATCAAGATCAACGCGAAGCGGCCGGGCTCGGATTCCGAGGTGCAGCCGGTGGCAATGGAATTTTGCCAAAGCTGTCTGATCGGGATCAATACGCCGGAAGCGTATGAGCGGCTGATCTACGATGCGACGCGCGGCGATTCGACCTATTTTACCCGTTGGGATGAAGTGTCGCACGCCTGGGCGTTTGTCGACCGTATCGCGGCGGCATGGAAGGAAGAAACGTCCGATCTGCATATGTATCCGGCAGGGTCCTGGGGACCGGAGAAAGCGAACGAACTGCTGGCGCAGAACGGTTTTCACTGGTGGCCGGTCAACGGACAGGAAGAAGACAATGTGATCTGGGTAACCAATTCAGGCAAATAACCGGACGAAGGTTCCTCTGCAGCAGGAACGCGTCGATACATCCATATCGGCAAGAGCGCTCAAGTCCCGCTTATGGCAGGATTGTGGGGCGCTTTTTGTCCGAATAAGCTGAGAGACTTTGAGAAGCAGAGAGACTTTGGGAAGCAGAGAGACTTTGAGCACCGCTCAAAGATCCCTATGTCATGCTCAAAGATCCCTATGTCATGCTCAAAGATCCCTATGTAAAGGGGACGGAAGGCAGGAAATGAGCAAAACAATAACGGATGAAATTAAAAATGAGGTGGAGAGAAGGCGTACGTTCGCCATCATCTCCCACCCCGACGCGGGGAAAACGACATTGACCGAAAAGCTGCTGCTGTTCGGCGGCGCAATCCGTCTGGCCGGAACGGTCAAAGCACGGAAGGCGAGCAAGCATGCGACCTCAGACTGGATGGAAATCGAGAAGCAGCGGGGTATTTCCGTAACGTCCAGCGTCATGCAGTTCGATTACCTGGGCCATCGCGTGAACATTCTCGATACGCCCGGTCACCAGGACTTCAGCGAAGATACGTACCGTACTTTAACTGCCGCGGACAGCGCGGTTATGCTGATCGACGTCGCCAAAGGCGTCGAGGCGCAGACGATCAAGCTGTTCCAGGTATGCCGCAAACGCGGTATACCGATTTTCACGTTTATTAACAAGCTGGACCGGGAAGGAAGAGATCCGTTCGAGCTGATGGAGGAAATCGAGCGGGTGCTCGGCATACGATCGGTGCCGATGAATTGGCCGATCGGCATGGGCCGGGATTTATGCGGCGTTTACGATCGTATGAGCAACCAGGTGGAGCTGTTTCAGGGTGACGATCATTCCACGATTCAAGTCCGTAAAGTGGACGACTATAACGACCCGGTCATCCGTGAGATGGCAGGCGAATATTTGCATGACCAGCTCATCGGCGAGCTGGAGCTGCTCGACGTTGCAGGCGACCCGTTCGATTTCGAGAAAGTGGGCCGCGGCGAGCTGACGCCGGTGTTCTTCGGAAGTGCCGTGAATAACTTCGGTGTTCAGACGTTTCTGGAGAGCTTCCTGAAGCTCGCCCCGTCTCCGACGCCGCGCAATAGCACGGAGGGCACAATCGAACCGGTCGGCGAGAAATTCAGCGGGTACATCTTCAAGATCCAGGCGAATATGAACCCTGCACACCGCGACCGGATTGCCTTCCTTCGTATTTGCTCCGGCCGGTTCGAGCGCGGTATGAGTGTCAAGCATGTTCGGGCGGGCAAAGAGATCAAGCTGTCGCAGCCGCAGCAATTTCTGGCACAGGACCGCGATATCGTCGAGAAAGCCTATCCGGGCGACATTATCGGACTGTTCGACCCGGGAATTTTCCGGATCGGTGATTCGCTTGCACAAGGCGGGGAAGTGACATTCGATGAGCTGCCGACGTTTTCACCGGAAATTTTCGCCAAGGTAACGGTCAAAAATGCATTGAAGCATAAGCAGTACCAGAAGGGAATCGACCAGTTGACGGAGGAAGGGACGATTCAAGTGTTCCACTCTACAGCCGGCTTCGAGGAAACGATACTCGGGGTGGTCGGTCAACTGCAGTTCGAGGTGTTCGAATACCGGATGAAAGGGGAGTACGGCGTCGATATTCAGCTTCACCGCATGCCGTATCAATTCGCCCGCTGGATTGTTGACGAGAAGATCGATCCGTCCAAATTTCGGATCAACTCCACCCTTGTGAAAGATAAGAAGGGCAACAATGTCGCCTTGTTCGAGAATGAGTACGCGCTGCGCACGGCAATGGACAAAAATCCGGATACGGCCTTTTTGGAAACCGCTCCGTGATTGCCGTGCCGGCAAGAATAAGCCTCCGCTTCCCGTTAACGGGAATGCGGAGGCTTATTTTTCATCGCGCATGGAGCGGTCGCATAAGACGGCGTTTCCGCTTGAGCTAATCTTGCTGAAGGTTATGCCGATGCTGAATAATCTGAGCCAGGATGTCCTGCTGGATTTTCTCATTGTATTCCCGAACCATTCCGGACATCAGAAACAGATCGACAATAATCCAGATAAACAGTACGAGACCGGGGATTGCAAAAAGCAGAACAGAAATGATAATAAGAGCATCAATTTCGGCGGCTGAAGCGACAAGCATCATGATGTAACCGCCGGCGGAAGCCAGAAATAGAATCAGCTGCGCAATGGCGGTGCCGACCCGTTTCAGGTAAAACCGGTGCACGCCAAGGTGTCCGCCGATAAGCATCAGGTAAGCAATCGCCGCCGATTTCTCGGCTGAACGCACTTCGGACTGGAACACAAGCAGCTCGTTAAGCGTCAGGTCGCGCGTATCCATATCAATTACAGCGGCCGATTCATGGCGGTGTTGAAATCTTTGCTCGCCATGATGTCGTTCAGGACGCGGTTCTCGATATTGCGGTTGTGATCCTTCACCCATTGGTGCAGCAGGAAGGCGTCCACGACCCACCAAATGAATGTGACAAGGGCGCCGATAAGGGTAATCGTCAGCACGAGCTGAGCGATCGCGGAGCCGGTCCGGCCCATGTAAAAACGGTGTCCTCCGAAAATGCCGAGGAAATACCAGAGAACGTAGGCCAGCACCATGTTTTTACCCTGGTTTTTAATTTCATGTTCGAGCAGCAGCAGCTCCCTTGCGTCAAGCTGGCTCTTTAGTGCAATGTTACTATTCATTCACAAGCTCCCTTTCGTCATCAATTGTACTTATATGAGATTCAAGTATACTGAAAGTGATAAGATTCGACAAGATCTTTTTGTAAACTTTTGGGATTTGGTAAACGTTATCAGGCTTTTTAAACTACCTCGCAGTACTATAAAAATACGGTACTGTTCATTATATGCATGCTAGTGCAAAATAAAATCACCACCGTTATCACAGCAATAGTCATCAAACGGCAAGCGAATATTCCAGCGTCAAGGAGAGAGTGAGATGGATACATTTTTTGGCCCTACCGGCCCTGGCTTTACGCCTTATTCATCGCAGCATGTCATCGCATTGACTGTTGCCGCTTTACTGCTCGGGCTGATCTTTATTTTCAGGCAGACGCTCAGAAGGCCGCTCTGGAACCTGCTGTTCCGCCGCGGTCTGGCTGCGCTGCTGCTGGCGCTTCATGCGGCACTGCAGTTATGGTATGTCACAACCGGCAATTGGGAGCTGGCCGAGTCGCTGCCATTGCAGCTCTGTACGATCTCCCTGCTGTTGTCGGGTGTGCTTATGTGGACAAGGAATTATAAATTATATGAATTCATCTATTTCGCCGGGATCGGCGGTGCGCTCCAGGCGCTATTTACACCGGTGCTTAATGTCGGTTTTCCTCATTTCTGGTATGTCTATTTTTTTGCCGGTCACGGGAGCATCGTTGCGGCAGCGCTGTTCATGACCGTAGTGGAGGGCTTCAGGCCTACATGGCGGTCGGTGCTGCGCACGATGGGCTGGCTCAATCTGCTGCTTATCGTTGTTTTTCCTGTAAATGCCTTGACCGGAGCCAATTATATGTTCGTCTCGCGCAAACCGGATACGCCGTCATTGCTCGATCTTCTCGGACCGTGGCCATGGTATCTGCTCCCGCTGGAGCTCGTCGCACTGGCCCTGTTCGCTCTGCTGATGCTTCCGTTCGTGCAGACCAAGAAACGGATTGACATGTAATAGCTTTCATGCGAAAATGTACGCGTGTACATTACTTGGTTTAAGTTTGAGTTTAAAAAGCCGGCGTTATGGAGGAAGGACCTATCAGAAAAGAAGTGGCCAAGCTGGCCGGCGTGTCTGAGGCGACGGTATCGCGCGTGCTGAACGGAATCGGCCCGGTCCGCGAGGAAACCCGGGCTAAAGTGCTGGAAGCGGCAAAAGCGTTGAATTACGTACCGAATGCGCTGGCACAGCGGTTTGCCCGCAAGAAGAGCGGCAATATCGGCGTCATCATTCCTTTCGTGCCGAAGGTGCATCTGTTTTCGGCTTATTATTTCTCTGAAATATTAAGCGGCATCGGAGAACGGGCGAAGGAAGCGGGTTACGATCTGCTGCTAATATTTCTCTCCCCTTACGAGCAGCGTAATTATACCTTGTTATTCCGCACGCAGAAGATCGACGCCTGCATCATGCTGGGAACGCAGGATACGGAGGAGGAACGGTCTGCACTCAGGGAGCTGGAGCGTGAAGGCCATCCGTTCTGTCTGGTCAATCAACGGTTCGAGGGCGAATCGTATCCGACGGTTGAGGCGGATCATGTGCGCGGCAGCCATGCGGCAACTGCGCACCTTTTGGACATTGGCTGCGTCAGGATTGCTTTCCTCAACGGACCATTGACCTATTCCAACAGCGCAGACAGATATGAAGGGTATCGTACAGCGCTTGAGGAGCGGGGTGTACCGCTCGATCCTTCGCTTGTATTTACCGGCAATTACAGCCGAAAGAGCGGGGCTTCGCTTGCTCCCGAGATTGCGGCCCTTATCAGGGATGGACGAATCGACGGCGTCTATGCCGGCAACGACCGGATGGCGATCGGACTTCTTCAAGGCCTGCGCGAGCTGGGTATAGAGCCGGGACGCGATGTTGCGCTCGTCGGATATGACGATTCCGAAGGTGCAAAATTTACGGAACCGCAGCTTTCCTCCGTATCCGTGCCTTTCTATGAATTGGGGGCATCAGCCGTATCCAAAGTGCTCGGAGTGGAGCAAAAGGACGGGAACAGCGGAGACCCGGGCGAAGTCACCGGTAAGCTTCCTGTACAGCTTGTCGTGAGGGCATCTTCTTTGCGGTTTAAGCGAAAAGAATGAGCAGCGGAAAACATCATTTTATCATTCGAATGGAAGGTGGAATTGTGAAATGGATCAGGTTCGCGTAGGAATGGTCGGGTATAAATTTATGGGTAAGGCGCACAGCAACGCCTACCGTGCATTGCCGATGTTTATGCCGGATGTGCCGAAGCCGGCGATGAAGGTGATTTGCGGCCGCGACGCGGCAGGGGTCGAGCAGGCGCGCGCGCAGTTCGGCTGGGAGTCGGCGATTACCGATTGGCGCCAGCTTGTTGCCAGAGACGATATCGACCTGATCGACATTAATGCACCGAGCAATGCGCACAAAGAAATCGCGCTGGCTGCTGCAGCGGCGGGAAAGCATATTTTCTGCGAGAAGCCGCTTGCGCTGACGCTTGCCGATTCCAGAGAAATGCTGGAGGCCGCGGAGAAGGCCGGCGTTAAACATATGGTCGGCTTTAACTATCGGTTTGCCCCGGCGGTGCAGCTGGCGAAGAAGCTCGTGGCGGAAGGCCGGATCGGACAGGTGTACCATTACCGTGCATGGTTTTTGCAGGATTGGATTCTCGACCCGAGCTTCCCGCTTGTATGGCGGCTGCAGAAGGATATTGCCGGCTCCGGCTCGCACGGCGACCTGGGGGCGCATCTGATCGATCTGGCACGCTTCCTGATCGGCGACTTTAAAGAGGTCATCGGCATGAGCGAAACCTTCATCAAGCAGCGGCCGATGCCTTCGGCGATGACGGGCTTAAGCGCCAAGGGCAGTGCGGATGCTCCGCTTGGCGAAGTAACCGTAGACGACGCGACGCTGTTTATGGCGCGGTTCGGGAACGGTGCGCTCGGCAGCTTCGAAGCGACCCGTTTTGCCGCCGGGCACCGTTGTACGAACGCCTTTGAAATTAATGGCAGCAAGGGCAGCATCAAGTTCGATTTTGAACGGGTAAATGAGCTAGAAGTTTATTTTACGGATGACGCCGAAGACGTGCAGGGCTTCCGCCGTGTGCTGGCGACCGATCCGGCGCATGCTTATATGGATGCGTGGTGGCCGCCGGGTCATACGATCGGATACGAGCACACTTTTACGCACGAGGTGCATGAGCTGATGTCCGCAATCCGGGACGACCGGCAGCCGGTACCGAACTTCGTCGACGGAGTCAAATGCCAGGAAGTGCTGGAGGCTGTTGATTTGTCCATTGAGCAGCGTCGATGGGTGGAGCTGAAGGAGCTCCAATAATTTTAAAGAACCTTAATAGGGGACAGAGGAGTTGCAAACATGAAACGAGCACTAATCGTATGGGGCGGCTGGGGCGGCCACGAGCCGGAGCAGGTAGCCGGCATTTTCCGCAATGTATTGGAGAGAGAGCAGTTCCAGGTTGAAGTGTCCGATACGCTCCAGGCATTCGAAGATGCCGAGAAGCTGATGACGCTTGATCTTATCATTCCGGCGTGGACAATGGGGCGTATTGATCAGAGTCTGGTGAACAATGTATCCGCAGCGGTGCAAAGCGGCGTTGGATTGGCAGGCTGTCACGGCGGCATGTGCGACGCGTTTCGCGAGAACGTCGACTGGCAATTCATGACGGGCGGCAACTGGGTGGCGCATCCCGGGAACGACGGCGTCGAGTACGTCGTGAACATCAAGAACAGCTCAAGCCCGCTGGTATACGGAATGGGAGATTTTGCGGTCAAGTCCGAGCAGTATTACTTGCATGTCGATCCGGCGGTCGAGGTGCTGGCGACAACCAGATTTCCGGTTGTGCCCGGGCCTCACTCGGCCAACGGGCCGGTGGATATGCCTGTCGTATGGACGAAGCGCTGGGGCGCAGGACGCGTCTATTATAATTCGCTCGGCCATGTGGCGAACATTGTAGATATGCCGGAAGTGAAAGAGCTTATGCGGCGCGGCTTCCTGTGGTGCGCAGAGGGCAAAGCGGTCGCCATGCAGTCCGGCATACAGGCAGCAGGCGTTTATACAGGCATGGGAGACAGCCAGCTGTAATTTCCACGCCTGGTCTAACCCCGCCGGCTTTAGCGGGAGTCGTTATTTTCCATTCTTATATATCTGGTCCAGAGGAAGTGTATACCATGGGAAAAATGAAAGCAGGTATTATCGGCTGCGGCAATATCAGCAAAATATACTTTACGAACCTTCAGCGTTATGAAGAGCTGGAATTGGCTGCTTGCGCGGATTTGGACATCACTCGCGCCGAGGAAAGGGCGGCAGAGTTCGGCGTGGAGAAAGCATACTCTGTCGAGCAGCTGCTTGCCGATCCGGATATTGATATCATCGTCAATCTGACGATTCCGAAGGCGCATGCTTCCGTTTGCATTCAAGCATTGCAGGCAGGAAAGCATGTCTATGTCGAGAAGCCGCTCGCGGTTACTCGCGAGGAAGGACAGGCAATTCTTGACTTGGCCCGGGAGAAGGGGCTTCGCGTCGCAAGCGCGCCGGAGACATTCCTCGGCGGCGGGATTCAAACGTGCCGCAAGCTGATCGACGAGGGTGCGATCGGAACGCCGGTATCCGTAACCGGATTTATGCTCTGCGGCGGGCATGAGAGTTGGCACCCCGATCCGGAGTTTTATTATCAGGCCGGCGGCGGCCCGATGTTTGATATGGGACCCTATTATTTAACCGCATTCGTTACGCTTCTCGGGCCGATCCGCCGGGTAACCGGTTCAGCGGTGATCTCGTACCCGGAACGGACGATCACGTCCCAGCCGAAATCCGGCAAGACGGTCAAGGTCGAAACGCCGACCCATATCGCCGGTGTGCTTGATTTCGAGAGCGGAGCCGTCGGAATGCTCATCACGAGCTTCGACGCCAAGGCGGGCACATCCTTGCCGAATATCGAAATTCACGGCAGCGCCGGCACGATGCTTGTTCCGGATCCGAATACGTTCGGCGGCGTCGTGAAGCTGCGGCGGGCCGGGGAACACGATTGGCGGGAAATTCCGCTAACCCACGGCAATACCGGGAATAATCGCGGCATCGGGGTCGCCGATATGGCACGTGCGATTATGGAAGACCGTCCGCATCGCGCTAACGGCGAAATGGCATATCACGTGCTTGAGGCGATGCACGGCTTTCACGATGCCTCCCGCGAGGGAAAGCATTACACGATGCAAAGTACCTGTGAACGGCCTGCGCCGCTGCCGGTGCCGACCGCGGCAGATGCGGATAAATGAAGAAGAACGTTCTTGCAGACTTCATACTGCGGGAACGTTCTTTCTTTTTCAACCTCCCCGGGAATGCTTGTATTCCCGAGGGACCGGATTACGAATTTACCGGCCTGCGCTCCCGGCCCCAAAAAATGCATCGCTCCCGAATCTTATAGATGGATTCATGAAGGAGTGAGCAAGATGTTCAGTAAAAAAAGGTTGCTAAGGGGCGTTCTTATTTTTATTTTCATATCGTTCGGCTGTCTTGCCTTATCCGCCGCGGCCTGGGTGAGCGGTCAGGATATCAGCCCGCTTGACCGGCCGCTTCCGCAGCCGACGATAATCTATGACCGCGAAGGCAGCGCGGTGTCCAGGCTTTCCGGCTCGCGAATCGAGCCCGTACCGCTGGCGGAGATGCCGCAAGCGCTCAGGGATGCAATAGTGGCAGTTGAAGACAAGCGGTTCTACGAGCATTCCGGCGTCGATGCGGGAGCGTTGATTCGCGCTTTGTATAGAAATACCAAGGCCGGCGATGTCGTCGAAGGCGGCAGCACGATTACGCAGCAGCTGGCCAAAAATGTGTTTCTGACGGCCGAGAAAACCTACAGCCGCAAATTGAAGGAAGCGGCAATGGCAATCAAAATCGATTCTTCTTATGATAAAGATACCATTCTGGAAATGTACTTGAACCAAATCTACTTCGGGGAAGGAAGCTGGGGCGTGCAGCAGGCGGCCAAGCGGTATTTCGGCAAACCGGTGCGGGAGCTGACGCTTGCGGAATCCGCGCTTCTCGCGGCGCTGCCCAAGGCGCCCTCGCATTATTCACCGTTCGTCGCTCCGAACAAGGCGCTTAACCGGCGTAATCTTGTCCTGTCGCTTATGAAAGAGCAGGGAATGATCTCCGAAGCGGAATTCAAGCAGGCAAAAGAGGAGCCTCTGCAGCTCCATGAGGGCGCCGCCGATGAATTAAACGGGCGTTACAGGTCCTATGTGAATCATGTGATCGAAGAAGCGGAGGCTTTGTATGGAATAAGCGAGGAAGAACTGCTGCGGGGCGGGCTTCGCATTTATACGAACCTCGACACCCGGGTACAGGGTGCGATCGAAGCTGCATTTGCGAACGATTCTTTGTTTCCGGAAAGTAGCGACGATATTCCAGTACAGGCGGCTGCCATCGTTATCGATCCGGCGAGCGGCGGTATCCGCGGTCTTGTCGGCGGCCGCGGTAAACAAGTGTACCGGGGCTTTAATCGGGCGACGCAGCTCTCGCGGCAGCCCGGTTCGGCGTTCAAGCCGCTCGCCGTCTACGCGCCTGCACTGGAGAACGGCTATACGCCGGTATCCCGTCTATATGACGGTAATTTAACTATTGACGGGTACACTCCGCAAAATTATGACCGCCGTACACGAGGCGAGGTGTCGCTGCGTGAAGCGATCGTTCATTCATACAACATACCTGCCGTCTGGCTGCTGAATGAGATCGGAGTCGGCAAAGGGTTCGAATATGTTCAGCGTTCGGGCATCGCCGTTGCCGAAGCGGACCGGAATCTGAGCTTTGCGCTCGGCGGATTAAGCGAAGGCGTATCGCCGCTGCAAATGGCCGGAGCGTACGGTTCCTTTGCAAATGAGGGCAAGCTTGTAAGCGCCCGCGCAATTGCAAGGATCGAATCCAAAGACGGACGGGTATTATATGAAGCCGAGCTAAGGGAGACACAGGTGTTGAGTCCGGAGAGTGCCTATACGATGATCAGCATGCTTCAAGCCGTCGTTCAAGAAGGCACGGGCAAGCGTGCGATGCTGGATCGTCCGACGGCGGGCAAGACCGGAACGACGCAGCTTCCGCCGGTCAAAGAATTCGAAGGCATCGATGGCGCGAAGGACGCCTGGTTTGTCGGCACGACGCCGGAGCTTACCGCCGCGGTTTGGATGGGCTACGATCAGACGGACGGCACGCATTATTTGCAAACTACCGGTGGCGCGTATCCCGCAGCACTGTTCCGGGAAATCATGTCCCGGGCTTTGGCCGGGGTGCCGATAACCGCATTCCGCGTGCCGGAAGGTTATAGAGAGCATTGGAAAGATTCCGAACCGAAACGGCAGAAGGAGAAAGACCGAGAACGCGAGGAAAAGAACCGCGAGAAAGAACGAAAGCGGGAAGAGAAGAAACGTCAGGAAGAGCAGAAACGAGAGGAAAAGAAACGGGAGAAGGAGAGGGAACGGGACGGAGATAGGGACGAAGACGACGATTGACACCGGATCCTCACAAGTGAGTGATAAGTTAATAATCGGCCGGAGATTGGGAGAGACCCGAACCGTCAAATTGCGCGCATGCACAATTTGACGGTCAGGGTCTCTTTTTGTTTTCTAGCGTTGCACGATGTCGCCCAGCCCGAAGATTACCAGGAAATCTGGTCACGTCTTGTGTGATATAATGAGTGTCGTATAGATGAGTCTGCAGGTAAGCGGGGAGGTTGAGACGTTTGTTCTATACATTGAAATCAAAGATGCTGTTTACATTTTCGCTGCTGTTGGTCGTACCGTTCATAACGATGGTCGTTATTTTATCGGAGCAGTCCAAGAGCAGCGTGGAGCAAATCATAACGTCCTCCTCTGCGCAAACTTTGGAACAGTATGCGGGTTATGTAGACATGCTAAGCAAGCAAATCGAGGATATCGCCTTCCAGGTACTGGGGAATGAACTGTCCCAACAATGGATAGAATCGCGAAGCGGCACAAATCGGCAACTATCTCAGAATGAGAGATACGCGCTTAATGCGCGAGTGAAGGATTACATTGCGCAGATTGCGCTCAGCCACTCCAATATTGCTTCGATATCGCTGCATGACAGTCAAGGCTTCGTTGTGGGCATTGACTCCGTATACGAGCATGTTCAATACGAAAGCGATGATTGGTACCGACTGGTCAAGGAAAACGGACCAAGCTGGGTCGGCTCGCACATTGATCCGTACCAGCCTCGCCACCTGTACCGGGAACCGGTCATCAGCCTGGTTTTCCCACTCGTAGAATTGAAAACGTTAACAATCCAAGGCGCGATCAAGGTCAATGTATACTCTTCAATGATTCAGCAGCCGCTTGCCAAGATCGGAGGAAACGAGTGGAGCACGGTCCGCCTTGTGACTCCTTCGGGTGATACTGTGACTGATTTAAGCGGAACGGCCGAGGAACTCCTGGAGCACCGGTCGCAATTTACAGCATTGGTTAAGGATAATGAGTCCAAGGGTGTCGTTCAGTTGGAAGGAAACGACGGTACGGTTCGGTATTGGTTTTATCGAAAGCTGACGATTAAGGATTGGATACTGATTGGAGAGATTACCGAGAAGGAGTTGTTTCACGACATTCATGCGACCCGGCGCACGATGCTGGCTATCGGAGGCGGCGTGTTACTGCTGACGATTGTAGCGGTATATTGGATTTCTTCGGGAATGACCCGGCCGCTGTCGCATTTGTCCAAGGCGATGCGAAAATTGGAGATGGGCGATTTTCACGCTGCTGAGAAGCTGGATATTCGCGGCAAGGGGGAAGCGGGATATGTGCTGCATGCCTTTGCGCGGATGGCAGGTCGCCTTCAGCGGCTGATCCGGGATGAATTTACACTGAAACTGAGGAAGCAGGATGCCGAATACAAGGCGCTGTTAATGCAAGTGAACCCGCATTTTCTATACAACACGCTGGAGATCATCGGGGGGCTGGCTGCCCAGAACAAAACGGAGCAGCTGATGGATGTGACCGAATCGCTGGGGCAGATGCTGAGGCATTCGTTAAAATTGGATACGGATATCGTGACCGTCTCCGAAGATATGAAACACGTTCGCTATTATGCCAAAATCATGGAGTGTCGATTCGAGGACGAAATAAAGTTTGAAATTGAAGAGGATGCTTCTCTTCAGCGCGTACGGATCATTAAATTCATTCTGCAGCCGTTAGTGGAGAATGCGGTGAAGTACAGAAGGGAAGATGAAGTACCCGCCGTAGTTAGAATAACTGTAAAGCGGGATAAAGACAGCATCATATTTATCGTAGAAGATAACGGGAAAGGGATGAGTGCTGAACAGGTTCATGAAATCGAAAGCGATGCGCGATCGGAAGATGCTGCCAGTGTATTGGGCAGCGCGGGCCGGCGCATTGGCCTGCGCAACGTCCTGGCTCGCTGCAGGCTTTATTACGGCGATTTGTTTAAAGTGCAGATCCGTTCGGATTTGGGTAAAGGAACGACAATATGCTTAAGACTGCCGATAAGTGAGGGAATCGATGATGTACAAAGTGCTGCTGGTAGATGATGAGCGTCAAGTTCGCAACGGATTAAAAGCCAAGCTGCAATGGGAGCAGCTCGGCTTCGAGCTGTGCGGTGAAGCGGTAAACGGGCAAGCTGCTCTGGATGAAATTGATCGACTGCATCCGCATCTTGTGATCTCCGATATCCGCATGCCGGTGATGAACGGAATCGAACTCTTGCGCAGATGTGCAGAATTGTATCCCGAGATTCGTTTTATTGTATTGTCCGGATACGATGAGTTCGATTACGTGAAAGCAGCGCTGCAATGCGGCGCCCGGGATTACTTGTTGAAGCCGGTGATTCGTAAGGAGCTCGCGAATCGACTGAAGCAAATCAAGCTGGAATTGGATGAACATCACCAGCGCTTTGCCAAAGAACAGGAAATCCGGCGGGTGCTGGAATATAGTCGGCAGAAGCTGCTGGAGCAGTTTTGGCTGCAAGCTGTACGGGGGAGCAACAGGAGCAAAGACTGGGAAGAGGAGGCCGAACGCTGCGGACTTACGGATTTGCTGGAAGCTCACACAAAGGTTCGTTTCGTTACGGTAGAAATCAAGGATATACGGAATGGAATGCCCGGCTCGATACCTGACGCATTGCTGTGGCTGGCCGCTTATCTTATGACCGGAGAGCTGCTTCAGCTCTGGGGAGAAGAAGCTTATGTTTTCCGCGACACTGCGGAGCCTCCGTTAATTTACATTGCGGCGCGCTGCGACATGTTCGGTGACGAGACACTGGCGCATTGGCTGAGAACGGAATATGAGCCGCAGTTGCAGACGATGCTCAAGGTCAGGGCACAGATTGGGATTGGAGACACAGTGTCCGGTCCGAACGAATGGAGAAAGGGGTACTTATCCAGTCGGGTCCATTGGATGCAGCAGTCTCCTGCCGGAGTCCCGGATACAAAGGCCGACCAACAACAAATGGAATGGTTTGATCTGTTACCGATGACGGAGAAGCAGCTGACTTCTGCGATTATGGAATGCGATCTTCATGCTTTCGGGCAAGCGCTCCATTCCGTGTTACGGTCCGAGGTTCCGCTGTCTTACCAAGCATTATCCGTGAGGGTGCTTCGCCTTCTTCTCTTTATCGACGCTTTGGCTGCGAAGGTTGGAATGAGACTGGAGGAAGCCCACCATTTAATCAGCGGCTTGCCGGAAAGTCTCTGGGCCTACCATACGACGGATAAAGCGGAGGAGCTGCTTGCTGCTCTGGCGAAGCGAATCATGGACGACATGGAGCGGGAACAGCGATCCGGCGGACAAGAAGCGGTGCGGCAGGTCGTGGCTTATTTGCAGGAGCATTATGCGGACGAGGATCTGACGTTGACCCGGATGGCACGCCAATTTCATCTGAATGTAACCTACTTGTCCGAGCTGTTCAAGAAGATGACCGGGCAAAATTACAGCGACTATCTAACCGGCCTTCGGGTAAAGAAGGCGAAGGAGCTGCTCAGCGCTCCACTGCTTCGCATTTCCGATGTCGCCGAGTTAGTAGGCTTTGCCAATCCGAATTATTTCAGCCAGGTATTCAAAAAAATAACGGGACAAAGCCCCGGCGAATACCGGCAGCAGCGATCCGCTCCAAAAGCCGAAAAAATTATAGAATGACATCCGAAACGATTACCTTCGAATCGATACCTGCCTTCACTATAATTAAGGTGTATACAACATGGACATGAAAGGGGAGAAGTAAGCATGAAAAATAAAGGTGTTCGACTGTTCGCCATTCTGCTTTGCTTAACGCTGGTATTTGCGCTGGCTGCCTGCGGCGGCACTTCCAACAATGGAGGGGATTCGACAAATCCGTCCCAAAACCAAGGGACAGCAAGCCCAAAAACAGAGCCGAAAAAAGTAACCCTTGATTATGTCTGGTTCACGGACGGCGTAGAAGGCGAAGTTATGAAAGAGATTATTGAGGACTACCGGACCAGCCATCCTCATGTGACGATTAACTTAATTGAGGTTGCGTTCAAGGATCTGGATGCCAAATTGAAGACGATGATTGCCGGAGGCAAGCCGCCGGCCTTGTCGCGGGTCACCAACCCCGGCGCATACGTGAATCAGGCTCTGGACTTGTCTCCATACGTAGACGATGTGAATGCATTCATGAATCAATTCGTGGAATCGGTCAAACCGTACTATTACATCGATAACAAGATCGTGTCCGTTCCTATGGATGTTACGGCGAATGGACTGATCTATAACAAGACACTGTTCGAGAAGGCAGGCGTTCAAGTTCCTCAGTCCCCGGACGAGGTTTGGACCTGGGATGAGTTTGCAGACGCGCTGCAGCAGGTCATTGACAAGGGCGGCGCCAAGCATGGGATGGTGTGGGATGTTACACCGCACCGCTGGTCGACGATGCTGTACGAATTCGGCGGAAGCATCTTCACGGAGGACGGCTCTGCCGCAGCCATCAACAATGAGAACGGCATTCGGGCCGTAGAGTATTTCGTCCAGTTGCATAAAGACGGTTTAATGCCCGAGTCCGTGTGGCTTGGCGGAGAAAATCCGAACAACCTGTTCCGTACGGGAACCGTTGCGGCCCACTTCTCCGGAAATTGGATGGTGAGCAATTATAAAGATATCAGCAATTTTGAATGGGGCGTAACGTATGCGCCAAAGGAGGAAAGAAGATCCTCCGTCCCTGGCGGCAAGTATGTGATGGCTTTCCAGGGTACGGGTGTCGAGGATGAAGCCGCAGCCTTTATTCAGTACCTGTCCTCCCAAGAGGTGAACGCGAAGTATACGAGCAAATCGCTATTTATCAGTCCGCGCAAAGACAATGCCGGGCTGGACTACGAGTACGGGAAGGAAATGTTCGCGGTATTCGCCAATGAGCTGGACAATACGCCTCCCGCAGCAGCAAATGACTGGTCCAGGCAGGACATTATTCCGAAGGTGCAAACCGAGATTAAAGAAGCCATCCAGGAAGTGCTGACAGGTCAGAGCAAGGCTAAGGAAGCGATGGACCGTGTCGCTGAACATATCAACAATGTAATTAAAGAGTCGAAATAACCGGAAATGGCTTGATCACAAGGCTGCCTAGACGGCAGCCTTTCTACTAAACCATACAAGGAAAGGAAAGTGCGTGATGCAGGGTACGGTTAAGACCGTCAAGACGAACAACTCCATAGTGAAGTTCAAGCATGCCATAACTCCTTACTTGTTCGTTCTGCCGAATATACTAATCTTTTCTATTTTCATTGTCATTCCGGCGCTGCTCGGTTTCCTTTACTCTTTTCATGACTATGACGGCCTGAATGATATGGAATTTCTTGGCCTGGCCAACTACGCGGAGCTGCTGACCGATCCCGAATTTTGGTCTGTCATGGCAAGAACCTTTGTATATGCTGGCTCTGTTGTTCCGCTGCTTTATATATGCTCGCTGGGCATTGCGATGCTGCTGATCCAAGAAATACGCTTGAAAGGCCTGTTCAGAGCCGTCTTTTACTGGCCGGTGATGGTTTCGTTTATTATCGTCGGACTGACCTGGAAATGGATCTTCGGGAGCAGCTTCGGCATCCTGAACTATATGCTGGAGCAGGCCGGCCTGACCGCGGTCGGATGGCTTACCGATGCCTTCTGGGCAAAGGTATCCATTATTACCGCAACGCTATGGTCGAGAATCGGCTTTTATATGGTGATTTTTATTGCGGGCTTGCAGGCGATTCCGAATGATTATTATGAGGCGGCGCGGATCGATGGAGCTTCACGGCTGCGTATCTTCGTAAGGATCACGCTGCCGCTGCTCAAACCGACAAGCTTGCTTGTCGTCGTATTATCTTTGATTGAGGCGATGAAGCAGTACCCGCTGATGTACGCGTTGACCGGCGGCGGCCCGGGGAAAGCCACCAAGAACATTGTGCAGCACATTTATGAGGCTGGCTTCGAGAAGCTTGAGCTGGGCACAGCCAGCGCGATGTCTGTCGTGCTGTTCCTTGTAATTGCTTTATTCACCTTGATTCAGTTCAAGATGGCGAAGGGAGGCTCTTACGAATGATCCGCAGATGGCTCACCTACGTCTCGCTGATTTTGTTGTCTGTGATCTATATATTCCCTGTGTTTTGGGTAGTCGTTTCCTCGTTTAAGGATTCAACAGAGCTCTATCAATGGCCGCCGTCGATTTTTCCCTCGAACTTTACCTTGGTTAACTTCGAGCTGGCCTTCGGCAAAGGAAATTTTGGATTGTACTTCTGGAACAGCACGATGGTGACGGTAACCTCTACGCTGCTGCTGCTGTTGATTAACTCGATGGCGGGCTTTGCCTTGGCGAAATACCGTTTTCGCGGGGATACCTTTATATTGCTGGCCTTTATTTCCACTTTGATGATCCCCTTGGAAGTCATCATGATTCCGATCTTTAAAGTCATCAGCCAGCTTGGTCTGTACAATTCCCTGTGGGGCATTATTATCCCGCCGGCGGCAACGCCGACAGGCGTGTTTCTGATGCGTCAGTATTTGTTGACAGTGCCTAATGAATTGTTGGAGGCGGCTCGCATGGACGGGGCTACCGAGTGGAAGATCTATTGGCGTATTATACTGCCGATATCGAAACCGATTCTCGCCGTGTTGGCAATCTTCTCGTTCATGTGGCGGTGGGATGATTTCCTGTGGCCCCTCATTGTGCTCAGCGATCCGATGAAATATACCGTTCAGCTGGCTCTTTCCAATTTTATCGGCCAGTACGATGTGGATTGGGGCAGCCTGCTCGCGATGACCGTCGTTTCGATGATCCCTGTATTGATCGTATTCCTTGCGTTTCAAAAGTATTTCGTGAGAGGCATGGTCACCTCCGGTATGAAGGGATGAATTGAACTTGAAGCGTACACTTTCAAGCCGGTGAACCGGCCTGCATTGATGGATAACCGGAAGCCGGCCGCAAACGAGATCATGCTGCATTATAGGAAACTGCTTTGGACATATCGCCTGCGGGGGGCTTCGGCTCCCCCATTCACCAGAACCCATACCCCGCATAGCCCTGCAAGAAGTAATCCCAGCAGCCCGGTGAGTGTCATCCATTTCTCCCCTTTAAAAAATGTAACTGCACCGTCTTTTCCGCCAAGATAAGCTAATAGTCTGTTTTTCCCAATTATTCACACCCGGTAACAAGAAATAATTGACAATATGAAGCATAGTATGATATCAATGATTCAGGACTATAGTCATATGTTGTAAGAATTGAGAATGAAAGTTTAAGAGGAAAGATGCTGAATGGAATTCCGGGCTGTCACGCCTGCGGACGATTCTTTTTTGTATGCGCTTTATTCGGATGCAAGGAGGGACGAAGTTACCGCATGGGGATGGGATGCTTCACAGGCAGACGCATTTCTGCGCATGCAATGGTCAGCTCAAAATCAATCTTATGCCATGCATTACCCGGATGCGGTCCACCTCATTATTGTTTTTGAGGGACAGGATACGGGTCGTGTTGTCATCCACTACGGGATCGAGTCGATTCGGTTGGTTGACATCGCAGTAATGTCTCGACATCGCAATCGCGGCATTGGCGTCGCGGTGATGCGGCATTTGCAGCGGGAAGCCGAGCTAGCGGAGCTTCCTGTGCACTTAAGCGTGACCTCCGGCAACCCTGCCAAGCGTCTGTATGAGCGGCTGGGATTTGAGTGCGTAAATGCCGATGCATCAGACCTGTATATCGCAATGCGATGGGAACCGGGTCACAAAATGAACAGGAAGAAAGGAGCAATTGAATGAGCGATCAATTTATCGGCGAGATCCGAATGTTCGGCGGCGGTTATGCGCCGCAAGGATGGGCTTTGTGTGATGGAAGTATACTGCCGGTCTCGGGGAACGAGGCATTATTTTCATTAATAGGCACTACATACGGCGGGGACGGCCAATCCAATTTCGCACTGCCTGACTTGAGAGGGAGAATCCCCGTACATGCAGGAACCAATCCGGCGACGCAAACGAATTATTCGCTCGCGCAATCAGGCGGGACCGAGACAGTCACCCTTACGGCAGACCAGCTCCCGGTTCATACGCATGTTGCTGCAGCTAATTCCACGGGCTCGGAGGAGAAAAATCCGGAAGGAATGTTTTGGGGAACAAGCAATATCCGTCCGTATTCAACAGGGGAAGTTAACGGCACGATGAATTCGGCCGCAATAGCTCCGGCCGGTCAAAATCAGCCTCATGACAATATGATGCCTACATTGACCGTTAATTTTATAATCGCACTTGATGGTATCTATCCAAGCCAGTCATAAATATACGATTCGATTGAAGGAGGGGATATTGGTGGCCGAACCGTTTATAGCGGAAATTCGGATTTTTCCATATAATAGGGTGCCGAGAGGCTGGTTGCCCTGTGAAGGACAAGTGCTTTCAATTGCAAATAATCAAGCGTTATTTTCCCTGTTGGGTACAACTTATGGCGGGAACGGCACAACGACATTTGCGCTTCCCGACTTGCGGGGGCGCGTTCCCGTCCATGCTTATACGCAAGTTCAGCAGGGGCAGGCGGTAGGCGAGGAATCACATGTGCTCAGCGTGAACGAGATGCCTGCCCACAATCATACGGCCATGGCCGGTTCGTCGGCCGGTACCAGCAGCAGACCCGCGGATAAAGTATGGGGCGTTTCCACGGTTTCTTCTTTCTCTGCATCGGCAGCATCGCAAATGAATGCGGATGCCGTCGGTACGACCGGCGGCGGAAAAGCGCATTCCAACATGCAGCCTTATACCGTTCTGCTGTTTTGTATCGCAGTCGAAGGCATCTATCCGCCAAGGAATTAAAGGAGGAGGTCATAATGGATCCGTTTATTGGAGAAATACGCATATTCTCAGGGAGCTACGCGCCCAAGGACTGGGCGTTCTGTGAAGGACAATTGCTTCAAATTTCATCGTATACGGCGTTATTTTCTATTTTGGGCACGAGATACGGAGGGAATGGGAGAACGACATTTGCGCTCCCCGATCTGCGCGACCGGGCGCCGATGAATCAAGGCGCAGGACCGGGCCTAACGCCGCGTACAATCGGCGAGATGAACGGAAGCGGTGCGGTAGCGTTGATAGAATCGGAGATGCCCGCGCATACTCATATCCCCAACTGCCGCAGCCAGTCCGGAACGGACAGCCCGGAAGGGGCTGTCTGGGCTGGAACTACAGGATTGTCCGGACCCAGGGTATATTCGGATACGGCCGATAAGCCGATGAATCCGCATGCGTTGTCCGTAGTCGGCGGCGGTGTTCCTCACAATAATATGCAGCCTTCGTTGGGAATAAAGTTTATTATTGCCTTGCAAGGTGTTTTCCCTTCTCGCGCATAACTGTAATGAGACTAGCACCCCTTACATCATCGCATGTAAGGGGTTTATTTCTGGAGGGTGGTCATGAAAAAAAGGAAGCTTCCATTAACTCTTTTTATGATAGTTATTTTTGCCGTTTATTTTGGATCGCAATCATCGAATAGTTCTTTCGCGGCAACCGCTGTAATTGATCAAATTGAACCCGTTGCCATGCTCGTGCATGTCGTTCCGAACGAAACCTATGACATGTTCGATCCGGTCGATTTGGGTACTGCAGAGGCGCTGCACGCAGGCAGGGATGAGGCAGGAATTAACAGCAATATTCGATCCGCATTGAAGTTCGATCTTTCCGGTTATGAAATCAAGGGTCCGATAACAGAAGCGGTGTTGAGCTTTGAAGTGATATCCTACGATGGGGGCGATCCGCATTTTCGCATTGAAGGGGCGGCAACCGATTCCTGGGATGCTTCCCAGTTTCCCGGTCCTAACGGAGTAACCAACGATTTTGTACGAAATCAAACAAACACGCCATCTGACGGAATCCGCGAGATTGATGTTACGGCCATCGTACAGGATGGAATCGGCGAGAGCGACCGGATTGTTTCCTTTGTCGTGATCGGAAATGAAACCGGCGGCCATAATATGGTGTTATTGGGCGGCGGGGGTAACTATGCAATGCCTAAGCTGAAAATAACGTATTCTTACAATTCGGCGCCTCAATTAAACGCAATAAGTATAAACGCTGGCGCAGAATATTCGAATTCGGCTATGGTGAATGTAACGATCGACGGCAGTGACGCGGACGGGGATGATTTGCAAGTCGGCTTTTCCGAAAACGGGACTGATTATGCATGGCAAAACTTCGTCTCCAGTCCTGTTGAGTACACATTCAATAACTCGTCGGACGGAACGAAGTCATTGCATGTAAAACTTAGAGACGACTCTTTAGAAGAATCTGTTGCGCTTACGGATACGATCGTGCTGGATACGACAGCTCCTGTTGTGGGCGGAGTGGCAGACGGGGGAGCGTATAACACGGACCGCACGATTGCCATTACGGAGACGAATCCGGACAGTGTGACTTTAAATGGGGGAGCGTTCACCCCGGGAGGGACCATCACGGCCGAAGGAGAATATACGCTGGCAGCGAGGGATCTCGCAGGCAATGAGAAAACGGTAACGTTCACCATCGACAAAACCGCGCCCGTGATGAACGGGGTAGCGGACGGAGCGGTTTATGGCAGCGACCGAACCGCAACGTTTACGGATGAGACCGGTGTGACGGCGGCGTTGAACGGCGCCCCGTATACAGAAGGCGGGACGATTGGAGAAGGCGCTCATACGTTGACCGCGACGGATGCGGCCGGCAATGAGACAACGGTAACGTTTACCATCGACAAGACCGCGCCGGTTGTAGATGGAGCGGAGGACGGTGAGTTTTACAACACGGATCGGAGCCTCACATTCACCGATTTAACTGCCGTAACGGCCACGCTGAACGGCAATGCTTATACAGCTGGAAGCGCGGTCTCGGCCGAAGGCGGATACACGCTGGCCGCAACCGATGCGGCAGGCAATGAGACGACAGTGGTGTTCACGATCGATAAGACATCGCCGGTTGTCGACGGAGTGACGGACGGGGGTGTATACAACACCGACCCCACGATCGTTGTTACCGAGACACATCCGGGCAGTGTGACTTTAAACGGGGGAATGTTCACCTCGGGCGGAACAGTTACGTCCGAAGGGGATTATACGCTCATAGCGGCGGATCTCGCAGGCAATGAGATACCGGTAACGTTTACCATCGATAAGACCGCGCCGGTTGTGGATGGAGCGGCGGACGGTGAGTTTTACAACACGGACCGGAGCCTCACGTTCACCGATTTAACTGCCGTAACGGCAACGCTGAACGGCAACGCTTATACAGCCGGAAGCGCGGTCTCGGCCGAAGGCGGATACACGCTGGTCGCAACCGACTCGGCGGGCAACGAAACGACGATGACGTTCACGATCGATAAGACAGCGCCGGTTGTCGACGGAGTGACGGACGGGGGTGTATACAACACCGACCCCACGATTGTTGTTACCGAGACACATCCGGGCAGTGTGACCTTAAACGGGGGAGTGTTCACCTCGGGCGGAACAGTTACGTCCGAAGGGGATTATACGCTCATAGCGGCGGATCTCGCAGGCAATGAGAAAACGGTAACGTTCACCATCGACAAAACCGCGCCCGTGATGAACGGGGTAGCGGACGGAGCGGTTTATGGCAGCGACCGAACCGCAACGTTTACGGATGAGACCGGTGTGACGGCGGCGTTGAACGGCGCCCCGTATACAGAAGGCGGGACGATTGGAGAAGGCGCTCATACGTTGACCGCGGCGGATGCGGCCGGCAATGAGACAACGGTAACGTTTACCATCGACAAGACCGCGCCGGTTGTAGATGGAGCGGTGGACGGTGAGTTTTACAACACGGATCGGAGCCTCACATTCACCGATTTAACTGCCGTAACGGCCACGCTGAACGGCAATGCTTATACAGCCGGAAGCGCGGTCTCGGCCGAAGGTGGATACACGCTGGTCGCAACAGATGCGGCAGGCAATGAGACGACGGTGGTGTTCACGATCGATAAGACAGCGCCGGTTGTCGACGGAGTGACGGACGGGGGTGTATACAACACCGATCCCACGATTGTTGTTACCGAGACACATCCGGGCAGTGTGACCTTAAACGGGGGAGTGTTCACCTCGGGCGGAACAGTTACGTCCGAAGGGGATTATACGCTCATAGCGGCGGATCTCACAGGCAATGAGATAACGGTAACGTTTACCATCGATAAGACCGCGCCGGTTGTGGATGGAGCGGCGGACGGTGAGTTTTACAACACGGGCCGGAGCCTCACGTTCACCGATTTAACCGCCGTAACGGCTACGTTGAACGGCAATGCTTATACAGCCGGAAGCGCGGTCTCAGCCGAAGGCGAATACACGCTGGCCGCAACCGATGCGGCGGGCAACGAAACGATGGTTGTGTTCACGATCGATAAGACAGCGCCGGTTGTCGATGGCGTGACGGACGGTGGTGTACACAACACGGACCGCACGATTGCCATTACGGAGACGAATCCGGACAGTGTGACTTTAAATGGGGGAGCGTTCACCCCGGGCGAGACCGTAACGGCCGAAGGAGAATATACGCTGGCAGCGAGGGATCTCGCAGGCAATGAGAAAACGGTAACGTTCACCATCGACAAAACCGCGCCCATGATTAACGGGGTAGCGAACGGAGCGGTTTATGGCAGCGACCGAACCGCAACGTTTACGGATGAGACCGGTGTGACGGCGGCGTTGAACGGCGCCCCGTATACAGAAGGCGGGACGATTGGAGAAGGCGCTCATACGTTGACCGCGACGGATGCGGCCGGCAATGAGACAACGGTAACGTTTACCATCGACAAGACCGCGCCGGTTGTAGATGGAGCGGTGGACGGTGAGTTTTACAACACGGATCGGAGCCTCACATTCACCGATTTAACTGCCGTAACGGCCACGCTGAACGGCAATGCTTATACAGCCGGAAGCGCGGTCTCGGCCGAAGGTGGATACACGCTGGTCGCAACAGATGCGGCCGGCAATGAGACGACGGTGGTGTTCACGATCGATAAGACAGCGCCGGTTGTCGACGGAGTGACGGACGGGGGTGTATACAACACCGATCCCACGATTGTTGTTACCGAGACACATCCGGGCAGTGTGACCTTAAACGGGGGAGTGTTCACCTCGGGCGGAACAGTTACGTCCGAAGGGGATTATACGCT
Organism: Paenibacillus tarimensis; assembly: GCA_041281825.1. Taxonomy (GTDB): domain Bacteria; phylum Bacillota; class Bacilli; order Paenibacillales; family Paenibacillaceae; genus Paenibacillus_D; species Paenibacillus_D tarimensis_A. The sequence goes on from CP166298.1 coordinate 764,474, forward strand.
CATAGCGGCGGATCTCGCAGGCAATGAGATAACGGTAACGTTCACCATCGATAAAACCGCGCCCATGATTAACGGGGTAGCGGACGGAGCGGTTTATGACAGCGACCAAACCGCAACGTTTACGGATGAGACCGGTGTGACGGGAGCGTTGAACGGCGCCCCGTATGTTGAAGGAGAAACCATTGGAGAAGGCGTTCATACGTTGACCGCGACGGATGCGGCCGGCAATGAGATAACGGTAACATTCACCATCGACAACACTGCGCCGGTTGTCGGCGGAGCGCTGGACGGTGAATATTACAACACAGGCCGAACCCTTTCGTTCACCGATTTGTCGGCAGTGACAGCTTCGCTGAACGGGAGTGCTTATATAGCCGGAACGGCTATCTCGGCGGAAGGGGAGTACACGCTGGTCGCGACCGACGAGGCAGGCAATGAAACGACGCTGATGTTCACGATCGACAAAACACCGCCCCTGGTAAATGGAGTTGCACAAGGAGAGACATATAGTTCATCCCGCAGCATCAGCTTTAACGAAGGCAAAGCTGAGTTAAACGGTCAAACATTTACAAATAACAGTACGGTCACAAATAATGGCTCCTATACCTTAATTGTTACTGATAAGGCTGGGAATGCGACTAAAGTTGAGTTTACGGTTGCGATTCCAAGTCCCGGAAGCGGCTACAGCAATGGGTCCTTTTATACGCCTCCCGCAGGGATCGATGCGTTCGTCAACGGGGTCCTTCAGCCCCGGGTTGCAACGGTGGAGATAGAGGAAAAAGACGGGAAGAAGACGACAACGTTTAAGCTCAACGAGGAGAACCTGACAGCTATCCTGGAATCTGAACAAAAACGTCCGGTAGTAACGATTCCCGTGCTAAACCGATCCGATACGGTTGTCGGCCTGTTGGACGGCAGCATGGTAAAAGCGATGGAATCTAAAAATGCGGTGTTGGAAATAAAAACAGAGGATGTAACGTATTCCTTGCCGGCCCGGCAAATCCAGATAAACCAAGTTGTCAGGCGCCTCGGTAATCATATCAATCCGCAGGATTTGAAGCTCACCGTAATCGTAAAATCTTTAAATGAAGACCAGGTGAAGTTTAACGCAGTAAACGGCGGACATATTCAGCTTGTTGCACCGCCTGTTGAATTCATAATTACTGCGTCCCATAACGGTGTTACTGTAGACGTTACTCGTTTTCAGGTTTTTGTAGAACGTACGATTGCTATACCGGACGGCATTGATCCGGACAAAATAACGACAGGCGTTATTATCACTCCTGATGGAGAAATCAAGCATGTACCGACCAGGGTAACCCATGATGGCGGAAGATATTATGCGGTAATACGAAGTCTGTCGAATAGCGTTTATGCGGTCATTTATAATGAAAGGTCATATGCCGATGTTCAAGGACACTGGAGTCAGATTGCCGTGGAAAATTTAGCCTCCAGGCTTGTAATCAACGGTGTTGACGAAGACCGGTTTGCTCCGGGAGAATCCGTATCCAGGGCGGAGTTTACTTCATTGCTTGTACGTGCATTAGGCATGCATTCAAGCAAAGGCCGGAACAACTTCTCTGATGTGGCTCCGGAAGCGTGGTATGCAGAAGCAGTTAGTACTGCCGTGGATTACGGGTTAATCAGCGGGTATGCCGACGGTACGTTCCGTCCGGACCGTACGATCACCAGAGAAGAGGCGATGGTGGTCATTGCGAGGGCACTGCCTTTTGCAGAATACGATACAGCCGAAGCGGAAGCTTTAGGAGCCGATCACATTCTTGAGTTATACATGGATAAAGCGCAATTCCATGATTGGTCCAAGGAAGCCGCCTCATACATGGCTTACTACAGGATTGTCCAAGGTTATCAAGGCTATTTATCGCCCGGAAATACAATCACGCGCGCGGAAACAGCCGTATTGCTTCAAAGATTTTTACAAGCCGCAGAATTGATTTAAGAATAACGTTGATCCGAAGGGGCTGTCCCGAAAGTCTTTTGACTTCAGGGCGGTCCTTTCGTTGTTTTTTACTAAGGACCAACTTTGGCCACCCGCTTGGAAAGTAAAGCTAACTCGCTTGGAAAAAACGAACTTTATTTATGTTCATTCAATTAAATGTTCGTGTTTTTGCATTGACAAGGGGTGTGAGGATTGATAAACTAAAAGAGGTTATGAAAGGCAGATGTCGATAAAACACTGTCGGATAATGTTGAAGTCTCGTATATTCTCGGGAATAAGGCCCGAAAGTCTCTACCCGGAAACCGATAAATTTTCGGACTACGAGCATGAGAAGAATGGAACAGGTTGTCCCGCACGGGGCAGCCTTCTGCTGTCTTTTTACAACATATGACAGAGACTGGCGACAGCCCGTTTCTGTATATCATTCAGACAGCACTGCTCTTCCGGCTCGTGTCCCGCAACGGCGTTTTTCCGCCGTTTACGGGCTTTTTATATTTCCAGCACTTTTTTCTAGTATAAGAAAGTATAAGTTTCAATGTTTATACCGCCTTATATTTCATCCCGAACGGGCGCACGTCTTCCAGGACGGCGTCAACCTGTTCTGCTTGATAACATCTAAAGAAAGTGGGTAATAAGACATGTCTGCGAAAGTAGGCGTCATCATGGGCAGCAAGTCCGATTGGGACACGATGAAATTAGCCTGTGACATACTGGAAGAACTGCAAATTCCCTACGAGAAAAAGGTGGTCTCGGCGCACCGTACGCCGGACTTGATGTTTGAATACGCGGAAACGGCGGCGGAGCGAGGGCTCAAGGTCATTATTGCAGGCGCCGGCGGAGCCGCACATTTACCCGGTATGGTCGCAGCGAAAACGACTTTGCCGGTCATTGGCGTGCCCGTCAAATCGTCGAATTTGAACGGGCTTGATTCATTATTATCGATTGTACAGATGCCAGGAGGGATCCCTGTCGGGACGGTGGCGATCGGCAATGCGGGCGGTACGAACGCAGGACTGCTCGCCGCGCAAATGCTGGGCGCGTTCGATCCGGAGGTGCAGGCCCGCGTGCAGGCGCGCCGCGACCGGATTAAGCGCGAAGTGATGGAAAGCAGTGATACATTATGAGAAACGCCGTACCAAAAACAATCCTGCCGGGCAGCACGATCGGCATCCTCGGCGGGGGGCAGCTCGGCCGGATGATGGCGCTCGCGGGCAGCAACATGGGGTATCGCTTCGTTACGCTTGATCCGGCGGAAGACGCGCCGTGCGGACAGGTGGCCGATCAGATTACGGCTGCTTACGATGACCGCGAAGCGGCGCGGAGGCTCGCTCAACAGGCTGAGGTCATTACGTATGAATTCGAGAATGTCGACGCCGGTGTCGCGGCGATGTTGATGGAAGAATCTTATGTGCCGCAGGGGAGTGAGCTGCTGTATACGACCCAGCATCGGCTGCGCGAGAAACGCGCGATCGAGGCTGCCGGCGTAAAGGTGGCGCCTTATGCGGAAATCCGCAGCGTGGATGAGCTGCGGGAAGCGGCGGCGATGATGGGACTGCCGTGCGTGCTGAAGACCGCGACCGGCGGATATGACGGCAAGGGCCAATGGGTTATCCGCAGCGAATCGGAAATCGGTGGGGCCTATGAGGAATTAAGCCGGGCCGGCACTGAGCTGGTGCTGGAGCAGTTTATCCGCTTCGACAAGGAGCTGTCCGTTATTGCGGCCCGCAATCCGCGGGGCGAAGTGAAGACGTTTCCCCCGGCCGAGAACATCCATGTGGACAATATTTTGCATTTGTCGATCGTTCCGGCCCGGATTTCCGCTCAAGTTGCGGAGGAGGCGCAGCGCCTCGCTTTGCGCATAGCCGAAGGGCTTGGCGTAATCGGATTGATTGCAGTGGAAATGTTCGTGACCGCGGACGGGGAATTGTTCGTCAATGAACTTGCGCCGCGTCCTCATAACAGCGGACACTACACGATGGAAGCATGCCGGACATCGCAGTTCGAGCAGCATGTGCGGGCGGTATGCAATTTGCCGCTCGGCGGCACGGAGCTGCTGGCGCCGGTCGTGATGGTGAATGTGCTCGGCGAGCACGTCGAACCGCTGCTGGAACGGATGGCCGGGCCGGATGAAGCGGCACGGCGCCTGGGCGTGGAGCCCAAAGTGCACTTGTATGGTAAAAAAGAGGCCATACTAAAACGGAAGATGGGGCATGTCAATGTGTTGGCGCACGATGTCGACGCCGCGCTGGCCTGGATTGCCGAAACGAATATTTGGAGGGGTTGAGGACTTATGTTGGAACGCTACAGCAGACCGGAAATGAGAGCGATTTGGACGGAGGAGAACAAATTTCGGGCGTGGCTTGAAGTGGAGCTTTGTTCTTGCGAGGCGTGGGCGGAGCTTGGCGTCATACCAAAGGAGGAAGTTGAAGCGCTGCGCAAGAACGCATCCTTCAATATCGACCGGATTTACGAAATCGAGGAGGAAACCCGTCACGATGTGATCGCGTTCACGCGCGCCGTATCGGAAACGGTCGGCCCGGAGCGCAAATGGGTCCACTATGGACTTACTTCCACCGATGTGGTCGACACGGCCATGGGTTATTTGCTTCGTCAGGCCAATGAAATTTTAAGGAGCGATATCGAGCAGTTCATTGCGATACTGCGCGACAAAGCGATTGAATATAAAGATACCCCGATGATGGGCCGCACGCACGGCGTACATGCCGAGCCGACGACATTCGGATTGAAGCTGGCGCTCTGGTACGAAGAAATGAAGCGCAACCTGGAGCGGTTCGGGCATGCGGCGGACGGGGTGCAGTACGGCAAAATATCCGGCGCGGTCGGCACATATGCCAACATTGATCCGTTCGTCGAGGAATTCGTCTGCCGCAAGCTCGGCACGAAGCCGGCGCCGATCTCGACGCAGACGCTGCAGCGCGACCGTCACGCCGAATATATGGCAACGCTCGCCCTGATTGCAACATCGCTGGATAAATTCGCGACGGAAATCCGCGCCCTGCAGAAGAGCGAGTTCCGCGAGGTCGAGGAGCCGTTCGCCAAGGGGCAGAAAGGATCGTCGGCAATGCCGCATAAGCGCAACCCGATCGGCTGCGAGAACATTTCCGGTCTGGCGCGCGTCATCCGCGGCCATATGGTTTCCGCTTACGAGAACGTGCCGCTCTGGCATGAACGCGATATCAGCCATTCCTCGGTGGAACGCGTCATTCTGCCGGATGCCACAATGCTGCTTAACTATATGTTGAACCGATTGGGCAAAATTATTAAGAACTTGACCGTATTCCCTGAAAATATGAAGCGCAATATGCAGCGCACGTACGGCGTGCCGTTCTCCGGCCGCGTTATGACGAAGCTGATCGACAAGGGCTTCAGCCGCGAGCAGGCGTACGATACGGTGCAGCCGCGCGCGATGCAGGCATGGGAAGAGCAGCGCCAATTCCGCGACATTATTGAAGCGACGCCGGAAATTACGAACGTGTTGACGGCGGAGGAAATCGACGATTGCTTTAACCCGGCATGGCATTTGAAGCATGTGAACACGATTTTTGAACGGCTTGGATTGAACTAAGCAGCAGAGAGACTTTGAGCTCCGCTCAAAGATCCCTATGAATCGGAGAGACTTTGAGCTCCGCTCAAAGATCCCTATGTAAGGAGGCAGGACAGGGCATGAATTCGCAAGCCATTTCCACGGCGGTGGACTATGTTAAAGCCCCTTTGCTGTACAAGGGCAAAGTACGCGAGCTTTACGATCTCGGGGAGCATTATTTAATCGTGGTGACCGACCGGATATCCGCCTTTGACTATGTGTTGGAGCCGGCGGTTCCTAACAAGGGAAATGTGTTGAACCGGTTAAGCGCGTTTTGGTTCGAGCGGACGAACCACATTCAGCCGAACCACGTCGTGCATACGGACGTCAATAAGCTGGCCGGGCTTATAACGGAGCCCGAATTGTTGAAAGACCGCATTATGGTAACGCGCAAGGCCGAGCGGATCGATATCGAATGCGTCGTGCGCGGCTATATCACCGGCGGCGGTTGGAGACAATATGCTCAAACCTCGGCAATCAACGGCATTGCATTGCCTGCCGGAATGCGCAAGAACGACCGATTTGAGCAGCCGTTGTTTACGCCTGCGGCGAAAAACGACATCGGCCATGACGAGGATATCCCGTTTGAGCAGATGGAGCGGATGATTGGCGCAGAACTGGCGGCGGAATTGCGGGAACGCAGTGTTAAGCTGTATGAATTCGCACATGAGTACTGTGCGGAACGCGGCATTATTTTGGCCGATTGCAAATTTGAATTCGGGTTGATCGACGGTCAGGTCATCCTGATCGACGAGCTGTTTACACCGGACTCCTCGCGTTTCTGGGCTAAGGAAAAATACGCGCTCGACATCGAGATCGACAGTATGGACAAGGAGCCTGTACGGACTTACCTGTCTTTGTCCGATTGGGACAAAAACAGCGAGCCTGATCCGCTCCCGTCTCATGTTATAGAAGAAACGACACGGCGTTATATGGATATTTATAAGCGTCTGACCGGTTAAGTTTTGAAAATCAATGAAGGATGAGTTAGAACGAATAGGATGGGGGAATTCTGCTGGAGAGACCTGGCGATCGCCTTTGAACTCGGGAATATACCGCATAGTCTAATCAAAATTCCTGTGTTCAACAGCCGAAAGTTTTCGTCAGAAAACTCGCTTCGTAAGCATCCGCTTGAAGCAGAATCCCCATCCCAAAAAGTTCTAATTCTCATCCAGTGAAAATTACATTTGGGAGGCGTAACGTACGATGAAAGCAACGGTGTATGTCACAATTAAGCAAAACGTGTTGGACCCGCAGGGAAGCGCGGTTCAGGGAGCATTGCATTCGATGGGTTTTAACGAGGTCGGCAGAGTGCGCATCGGCAAATATTTGGAGATGGAGCTAGACACAACGGACCGCTCGGAGGCGGAAACGCGCATTAAGGCGATGTGTGAAAAGCTGCTCGCCAATACGGTTATTGAAGATTACCGCTTCGAATTGGAGGGCTGAATCATGAAGTTTGCGGTACTTGTGTTTCCAGGCTCGAACTGTGACATTGACTGCTATAAAGCGGTAGAAGACACCGTGGGCCAGCCGGTTGATTACGTATGGCATACGGCAACCGACCTGTCCGCTTATGATTGCATACTTGTGCCGGGCGGGTTCTCCTACGGCGACTACTTGCGCTGCGGCGCGATCGCCCAATTTGCTCCCGTGATGAATGAGGTCGTCAAAGCGGCCGAAGCCGGTAAATATGTACTCGGCATCTGCAACGGCTTCCAGATTTTGACTGAGGCTGGGCTGCTGCCCGGAGCGCTGCTGCGAAACAATACGATGAAATTCCGCTGCCATCCGGCGCTGCTTGAAGTGGTGAACAACAAAACGCCGTTTACGAACCAATACGCGGAGGGCGAAGTGATCGACATTCCGATCGCCCACGGCGAAGGCAACTATTATTGCGATGAGGAAACGCTGGCGCGTCTTAAGGCGAATAATCAAATCGTATTCCGGTACGTAGAAGGCAACAATCCGAACGGCTCTGTCGCCGATATTGCGGGCATCTGCAATGAACGCGGCAATGTGGTCGGCATGATGCCGCATCCCGAGCGCGCGGTCAATCAATTGTTAGGCTCCGAGGACGGCAAACGGATGTTTACATCGATTTTGAATGCATGGAGGGAACAACATGGCGCAGCAGTTAACGGCTAAAGAACCGACTCCGGAGCAAATCGCGGAGCAGCAGATCTATAAGCAAATGGGCGTAACCGACAAGGAATACGATCTGATTTGCGGTTTTCTGGGCCGTAAGCCCAACTACACCGAAATCGGCGTCTTCAGCGTCATGTGGTCCGAGCATTGTTCCTACAAAAATTCCAGACACGTTCTTCGCCGCTTCCCGGTGGAAGGTCCGCGCGTACTCATGGGCCCCGGCGAAGGCGCGGGCATTGTCGATATCGGGGACAATCAGGCTGTCGTGTTCAAGATCGAGTCGCATAATCACCCGTCTGCAATCGAGCCTTATCAAGGCGCTGCAACAGGCGTCGGCGGCATTATCCGCGACATTTTCTCCATGGGCGCGCGTCCTGTCGCTCTGCTGAACAGCTTGCGCTTCGGCCGTTTGGAAAATGAACGCGTAAAATATTTGTTCGAGCATGTTGTAAGCGGCATTGCCGGATACGGCAACTGTATCGGAATTCCGACCGTCGCGGGTGAAGTGATGTTCGATGAAAGCTATGAAGGCAATCCGCTCGTCAATGCGATGTGCGTCGGCCTGATCGATCATGACAAAATCCAGCGCGGCGTTGCGAAAGGCGTCGGTAATCCGGTATTCTACGTCGGACCGGCGACCGGACGCGACGGCATTCACGGCGCAACGTTCGCGTCGGAGGAGCTGACCGAGGAGTCCGAAGCGAAACGTCCGGCCGTTCAGGTCGGCGATCCGTTCATGGAGAAGCTTGTGATGGAAGCTTGTCTGGAGCTGATCGACAGCGGCATCGTGCTTGGCATTCAGGACATGGGCGCCGCAGGTCTTACTTGCTCCAGCGCGGAGATGGCGTCGAAGGCGGGCAACGGTCTGGAGCTGTACCTCGATGAGGTGCCGCAGCGCGAATCCGGTATGACCCCTTACGAAATGATGCTCTCGGAATCCCAGGAACGGATGCTGTTCGTCGTTGAGCCTCAGCATGAGGCGCAGGCGAAAGAAATTTTTGACCGCTGGGGCATTATTTGCGCCAAAGTGGGCAAGGTTACGGATGACGGGCGTTTGCGGTTGTTCCATCAAGGCGAGCAAGTGGCCGATATGCCGGTGAAAGCGCTCGTGGACGAGTGCCCGGCCTACCAAAAACCGTCGAAGGAACCGGTTTATTATGCGGAGTATGCGAAGATCGATACATCCGCTTATCCGGAAGTAAAGGACTTGAACGAGGCGCTCCATAAAGTGCTGGCTTCCCCGACGGTGGCAAGCAAAGAATGGGTGTATAATCAATACGATTACATGGTTCGTACGAGCACTGCGGTGCAGCCGGGCTCCGACGCCGCAGTCGTGACGATTCACGGCACTCGCAAAGCGCTGGCGATGACGACCGACTGCAACGGCCGTTATGTGTATCTCGATCCGGAAGTCGGCGGACGGATCGCCGTTGCGGAAGCTGCCCGCAATATTGTCTGCTCCGGCGCGGAACCGCTCGCGATTACGGATAACATGAACTACGGCAATCCGGAGAAGCCGGAAGTATTCTGGCAGATCGAGAAATCGGTCGACGGCATGGCGGAGGCTTGCCGTGTGCTGGATACGCCGGTCATCGGCGGCAACGTCAGCTTGTACAATGAAAATGCGAAGGGTGCGATCTATCCGACGCCGGTTGTCGGCATGGTCGGACTTGTGCATGATGTGGATCATATTACGACTCAGGGCTTTAAGTCGGAAGGCGATGTCATTGTCCTGCTGGGCGAGACAAAGGCTGAGCTCGGCGGCAGCGAGCTGCAATACGTTGTTCATGGCGTAACGGAAGGCCGTCCTCCGGCGATTGATCTGGCAGAGGAGAAAAAGCTGCTGAATGCGGTGCGCGGCGCAATTCAGCAAGGGCTCGTCGCTTCGGCGCATGATTTGTCCGAAGGCGGACTTGCGGCCGCGCTTGCCGAATCGTGTATCAGCGGCGGCCTGGGCGCGCAAGTTGCGGTTCAGACGGAGCTTCGTCCGGATGTGGCGCTGTTCAGCGAGAGCCAATCGCGCATTTTGCTCTCGGCGAAACCGGAGAAGGCGGCTGCGCTTGAGGCGTGGCTCACGGAACAAGGCGTCATTAATAGGAATATAGGTACAGTCAGCGGCAGTGAATTAAGCATTCAAGTGAACGGCAGGCCGGCAGTCGGGTCGCCGGTTAAACAACTGGAGAAGGTCTGGAAGGATGCGATTCCATGTCTGATGAATTAAACCAGCTTCCGAAGCTGTGGACAGGCGACCATTACAACGAAGGAATTGGCCGGGACGATATTTTCGATAAACTAAGAGAAGAGTGCGGCGTATTCGGCGTGTTCGGTCAACCGGACGCGTCTGCGCTCGCATATTACGGGCTGCATGCGCTGCAGCACCGCGGCGAGGAAAGCTGCGGCATTTGTACCGTAGACCCGTTAAACAACGGATTTCATTATTATCGCGGCATGGGTCTTGTGAAAGAAGTATTTACACAAGATCGGCTGGATGTACTGCAAGGGACGCGGGCGATCGGCCATGTGCGCTATTCCACCTCCGGCGAGAGCCAGATCGCGAATGCGCAGCCGCTCATCTTTAAGTACCGGGACGGCGATCTGGCGATTGCGACAAACGGCAATATCGTCAATGCGCCGGAAATCCGCGAAGAACTGGAGCGACAGGGCTCGATCTTCCAGACGACGAGCGATACCGAGGTCATTGCGCATCTGATCGCGCGGTCGCAGAAAGACTTTGTGTCGGCTGTCCGGGATGCGCTTCAGCACATCATCGGCGGTTACGCTTTCCTTATCATGACCAACCACAAATTGATTGTCGCCTCCGACCCGCACGGATTGCGTCCGATGGTCATGGGACGGCTGGGCGACGCTTATATTTTCTCTTCCGAGACCTGCGCCTTAGAGACGGTAGGAGCCGTATATGACCGCGATATTCAGCCGGGTGAACTGCTTGTATTCGACCGGGACGGAATGACGAAGGAACGGTACGCTCCATTAGAGCGCCGGGCGACGTGCGCGATGGAGTACATTTATTTTGCCCGTCCGGACAGCGACATTAACGGCATTAACCTCCATTCCGCCCGGAAACGGATGGGCATGCAAATGGCAATCGAGTCGTTTGTGGATGCGGACGTTGTTACCGGCGTGCCGGATTCGAGCATTTCGGCGGCGATCGGCTACGCGGAGCAGACCGGTATTCCTTACGAGCTTGGATTGATTAAAAATAAATATACCGGACGCACGTTTATCCAGCCGTCGCAGGAGCTGCGGGAGAAAGGCGTTAAGATGAAGCTGAGCGCGGTCCGCAAAGTGGTGGAGGGTAAACGAGTCGTCATGATCGACGACTCGATCGTGCGCGGAACGACGTCGCGGCGGATCGTCAACCTGCTGCGTGAAGCCGGAGCGACGGAGGTGCATGTGCGAATCACATCGCCGCCTTTCGCCAATCCGTGTTATTACGGCATCGATACGCCGGATCGCAAGGAGCTTATTGCTTCCTCGAAGACGGTGGAGGAAATCCGTCAGACGATCAATGCGGATTCGCTGTATTTTATTAGTCAGGAAGGCTTTACCGAAGCGGTCGGCGGCGATGTGGAAGGCGGAAAGAACCGCGGCATGTGCATGGCCTGCTTCGACAACGATTACCCGACGCCGGTGAACAGGGAATCGGAAAAAAGCTGCAGCTGCTGAACGGTTCGGGCGTGAGAGAAGCGGAAAGTGCGCTGGAACAGCCAAAAGCGCGTTGCGAGGTTGCGTCAAAAAAGCGCCGTTGCGTCAAAAAGCGTCGCTATTGCTCGCTAATGGTGCAGTAATCAAAGTAGATTTAGGAAGAGATGGCGCGTGCCATCCTCATTCCCCACAAGAAGCAGAGAGACTTTGAGAAGCAGAGAGACTTTGAGAGCGGCTCAAAGATCCCTATGTCATGCTCAAAGATCCTTAGGTAAGGAGTGATCGGTAGTGTCTGAGGCTTATAAACAGGCCGGCGTCGATATCGCTGCGGGCAATGAAGCGGTCGAGCGGATGAAGAAGCATGTGAAGCGGACGTTCCGTCCGGAGGTACTGACGGAGCTTGGCGGATTCGGCGGATTGTTCGGGCTGGACAAAGAGAAATATGAGGAGCCGGTGCTTGTATCCGGAACCGACGGTGTCGGCACGAAGCTGAAGCTTGCTTTTGCAATGGACAAGCATGACACGATCGGGATCGACGCTGTCGCTATGTGCGTCAACGATATTGTAGTACAGGGTGCGGAGCCTCTCTTCTTCCTCGATTACCTTGCGTGCGGCAAGGTGGTTCCGGAGAAGATCGAAGCCATTGTGAAAGGCATTTCGGATGCCTGCGTACAGTCCGGATGCGCTTTGATTGGCGGCGAAACGGCGGAAATGCCCGGCATGTACAGTGAAGACGAGTATGATATCGCCGGATTCACGGTCGGGGTTGTCGACAAGAAGAAAATCATTGACGGCTCCGCAATTGCTCCCGGCGACGCGGTCATCGGTTTGGCATCGAGCGGTGTGCACAGCAACGGGTTCTCGCTTGTTCGGAAGCTACTGCTTGAGCAGAGCGGCTACGCTTTGACCGATACTTTGCCTGAGCTTGGCGGAGCTCGTCTGGGCGATGTGTTGCTGGAACCGACGAAGCTGTATGTGAAGCCCGCGCTTAAGCTGATCGACCGGGTGACGGTCAAAGGGATGGCGCACATCACGGGCGGCGGCTTTATCGAGAACATTCCGCGTGTGCTGCCTGAAGGTGTCAATGTGGAGATTCATCACGGCTCTTGGCCGATTCTGCCGATCTTCCAGCTGATGCAGCAGAAGGGCGGCGTTTCGAACCGGGACATGTTCACAACCTTTAATATGGGCATCGGCCTGGTTGTCATCGTGCCTGAAGCGCAAGCGGAAGAAGCGCTTCGTACGGCGGCTGAGCTCGGCGAGCAGGCCTACCGGATCGGAACGGTGACGGCGGGAAGCCGCGTCGTGACGTTTACGGGAGCGGATGTGTAATGGCGAAATTGAAGGTTGCCGTATTCGCTTCCGGGCAGGGAACGAACTTCCAGGCGCTGGCTGATGCGGTAGAAGCGGGACGGCTCGATGTGACCATCGGGCTTCTTGTCTGTGATAAGCCCTCTGCTCCTGTAGCGGAGCGTGCGCGGTGTGCAGGAGTGGAAAGCTGGCTGTTTTCGCCGAAAGAATATGCGTCGCGGGAAGCCTACGAAACGGAAATTCTGGCGGAGCTGCAGCGACGCGGCATCGAACTGATTGTGCTGGCCGGTTATATGCGGATCCTTACTCCGGTTCTCGTCGAACCATATTATGGCCGAATGATCAATATTCATCCTGCGCTTCTGCCGTCTTTTCCGGGCATTAACGGAATTCGGCAAGCGCTTGAGTACGGGGTGAAGCTGACAGGTGTAACCGTTCACTATGTGGACGGCGGCATGGACAGCGGGCCGATCATCGCGCAGCGTGCGGTTGAAGTGGCTGACGGCGACACGGAAGACTCGCTTGAGCAGCGGATTCATGCGGCGGAGCAAGTGCTGCTTCCATGGGTCGTGCAGCAGATCGCCGAAGGTCGAGTTAAGCTGGATGGACGCAAGGTAACGATTGGCTAAAGGAATAGAGAACAAAATTTTCTCTAGAACGACGGAAATGCCTGGATGGTGCTCAAAGTAGAGAAAAATGCTTCTCTATAGCCCCAGGCAAAACCGGTCTACAGCGGGCAGGTTCCGTGAATATAGAGCGATTCATATAAGGAGGGCTTTGAGGTTGGCTATTCGCAGAGCGTTGATTAGTGTGTCCGACAAGACGGGTATCGTGGAGTTTTCCCGGGAGCTGGCGAAATTGGGAGTTGAAATTATCTCGACGGGCGGAACGGCAAGCTTGCTGGAGAAGGAAGGCGTACCGGTAATCGGGATCTCCGATGTGACGGGGTTTCCGGAAATTATGGACGGACGTGTCAAAACGCTTCATCCGGCGGTGCACAGCGGACTGCTGGCGGTGCGTGACAACGAAGAGCATCAGCGTCAAATGAAGGAGCTTGGCCTTGACTATATCGATTTGGTCATCGTCAATCTGTATCCGTTCGCGCAGACGATCGCTAAACCGGATGTGACGTACGAGGATGCGATCGAAAATATCGACATCGGCGGTCCGACAATGCTTCGTTCAGCGGCCAAAAACCATGCTTTTGTTACGGTGGTGGTCGATGCGGCAGACTATGGCACGGTGCTTGAAGAAGTACGCGCAAGCGGAGACACGGCGCTGGAAACGCGCAAACGGCTGGCAGCGAAAGTATTCCGTCATACCGGCGCTTATGATGCGCTCATTTCCGATTACCTGTCGAAGCAGACAGGCGAGCCGCTGCCGGAAAAGTATTCCGTTACTTACGAAAAAGTGCAGGATTTGCGTTACGGCGAAAATCCGCATCAGAAAGCGGCATTTTACCGCAAGCCGCTGGCTGTCCAAGGCAATATTACGACAGCGGAACAGCTGCACGGCAAAGAACTTTCCTATAACAACATCAATGACGCCAATGCGGCGCTTGCGATTGTAAAGGAGTTCAATGAACCGGCTGTCGTTGCGGTTAAACATATGAATCCTTGCGGCGTCGGCATCGGAACAGAAATTCACGAGGCTTACCAGAAGGCCTATGCGGCCGATCCGACCTCGATCTTCGGCGGGATCGTTGCGGCGAACCGGACGATCGGCAGAGAAACGGCGCTGCTGCTCAGCGAAATTTTCCTGGAAATTGTTCTTGCGCCGGACTTCACGCAGGAAGCATTGGACATTTTGACACAAAAGAAAAATATCCGTCTCCTTAAGCTGGGCGAGATCGCTTCGGCGGCCGAGCGCAAGCCCGAATGGCTTGTGACGTCGGTAGACGGCGGGATGCTCGTGCAGGAGAGCGATGTGCACAGTTTGACGGAGGCCGATCTGAAGTTTGTTACGAACCGTCAGCCGACGGAAGAAGAGCTGAAGCAGCTGCTGTTCGGGTGGAAGGTCGTTAAGCATGTGAAATCGAATGCAATTCTGCTGGCGAAGGACAACATGACGATCGGTGTAGGCGCAGGACAGATGAACCGTGTCGGCGCAGCGCGCATTGCCATCGAGCAGGCCGGCGCTAAAGCTGCGGGTGCAATTCTTGCATCAGACGCTTTCTTTCCTATGGGAGACACAATGGAGCTGGCGGCCCAAGCGGGCATTACCGCTGTCATTCAGCCTGGCGGCTCCATTAAGGACGAGGAGTCGATCGCCGTTGCGAATGCGCATAACATCGCAATGGTGATGACAGGCGTACGGAGCTTTAAGCATTGATGTGAGGGTCATCGGAAACGAGCGCCTTCGAGATTTTTGAGCGAAAGGTACAGCGGTTAAAAGAGATGTGGAGCGGCGGCTCTGGAAACGAGCATTTAGTAGTTTTATGGGAGGGGTCCACTTGCGGATATTAGTGATCGGCGGAGGCGGGCGGGAGCACGCAATCGTCTGGGCGTTGAAGAAAAGCGACAAAGTGAAGGAGATTTATTGCGCGCCGGGCAATGCGGGGATTGCCGCATTGGCTGAATGCGTGCCGATTCCGGTGGATCGGTTCGATGAATTGATCGAGTTCTCGGTGGATCATGCAATCGATCTTGTCGTCGTTGGACCGGATGATCCGCTTGCGGCTGGAATTGTTGACGCGTTCGAAGCAAGCGGCGTTCCGATCTTCGGACCGCGCAAGAATGCGGCGGAGATCGAAGGCAGCAAAATTTTCATGAAAGAGCTGCTGAAAAAGTACAGCATCCCGACCGCGAAATACGAAACGTTCACGGATTACGAGGCGGCCTCAAGCTACCTGAGCAAGCAATCCGCTCCAATCGTCATCAAAGCGGACGGTCTTGCGGCGGGCAAAGGCGTTACGGTAGCCTACTCGCTGGAAGAAGCGCACGAGGCGCTTCAGGATATGATGGTTAACAATAAATTCGGCGAATCCGGCAACCGGGTTGTGATCGAGGAGTTTCTCGAAGGGCAGGAAATGTCGATTCTGGCGTTTGTCGACGGCGAGACGGTACGGCCAATGGTGCCTGCGCAGGACCACAAGCCGGTATTCGACGGTGACAAAGGACCGAATACGGGCGGCATGGGCACTTACACGCCCCTTCCGCATATTCCGCAATCGATTATTGACGATGCGATCGAAAATATCGTTAAACCGACGGCCAAGGCGATGGTCAGCGAAGGTCGTCCGTTCCGCGGCGTGCTGTTTGCCGGTCTTATGATTACGAAGGACGGTCCGAAGACGATCGAATTCAACGCCCGTATGGGCGATCCGGAAACGCAGGTTGTCCTGCCGCGTTTGAAAACCGATCTTCTCGATATTATCCTTGCGTCGATCAACGGCCGTCTGGATCAATTGGAAATCGAGTGGAGCGATGAAGCGGCCGTATGCGTCATTCTAGCTTCCGAAGGGTATCCCGGCAGTTACCCGAAAGGGCGCGTTATCGAAGGGCTGCAGGAGGCTTCATCTACGGATGGCGTGCTGCTGTTCCACGCCGGCACCGCTTTCGAAAACGGCCAAACGGTGACAAGCGGCGGACGCGTGCTTGGCGTCGTAGGCGTCGGAATCGATACGGCGGATGCGAGAGACCGTGCTTACCGTGCGGCGAAAGGCATTCATTTCGAAGGCGTACATTACCGTTCGGATATTGCGGTTAAAGCACTGCAGGGCTAATCTTACTTTCATTGAGGTGCTTACATTCAAAGTGGTCCATGTCGGACCGGGAGCAACCGCATTCACGCGAATCCCCTGCTCCACGAGCGACATCGCCATCGAGCGGGTAAACGTGACCACGGCTCCCTTGGTCGCCGAGTAGTCAATCACATACTTATTGCCTTCATATGCGACTCTGGAGGCCGAATTGATAATCGAGGCTGCCGCTCTTCAAATAATGAAGGGCGGCTTTTACCATATAAAAGAGCGCAAAAACATTCGTACGGAATGTGTCCTCCTGTTGTTCGTCCGTTACATCCATCACAGGCAGCGGACGCCCAGCATCTCCACATACTGCTTGGTCTCCTGGGCATCGCGATGTTCGTCCAGATATCCAATGGCCAAATTCGCGCCTTCCTTGGCATAAGATGCAGCTACACGGGTCACAAACATTATCCGCAGACCGGTTGAATATAATTGCGGTAGGTTAGGTTCTCGTAACCATCATTTTGACCGAGGAGCGTGATGTTCGATTGCAACCGCCGATCCCAACGTCTCTTCCTCCAAATGAAATGATCCGGATCATCCGATACGGGCTTCAAAAACCGGGAGCCAAGAAAAAGATCGTCATTATCGGTGCCGGTTTGGCGGGCCTGGCCGCCGGTTCTTTGCTGAAAGATGCAGGTCACGACGTGAAAATCATTGAAGCCAATGATAGGGTAGGCGGACGTGTCTATACCCTTCGCGCTCCATTCTCGGACGGATTGTACATGGAAGCGGGGGCTATGCGCATTCCTGAATCCCATTATCTGGTTTTCGAATATATTCAAAAATTTGGATTGCAGATTCGGCCGTTTATTAACGAAACGCCGAATGACATTATTTATGCCAACGGAATTAAAACAAGGCTGTACAGCTACCTTCAGAGGCCGGATATCCTTCAATATCCGGTAGCCGCCCATGAAAGAGGGAAGACCGCCCAGCAGCTGCTGGATATGGCGGTACAGCCGATCTTTGATTATATCAACCGGGATCCGGCTAGGCATTGGCCTGTGGTGGAAAGAAATTTCGACCAGTATTCGATGTACACTTTTTTAAAATATTATCCGCATCCATTCGGTACGGGCCTTTCAGAAGGGGCCATTGAAATGATGGGTGTGCTTCTCGGAATCGAAGGATATATGGAAGAGTCTTTTCTGGAAATATTGCGGTTTTTGATGACTTTAAATCAGAAACGCTTTTACGAGATCGCGGGGGGCAACGATGTGCTGCCGCGGGCCTTCATGCCGAAATTGCGGGACGACATCCTGCTCCGGCGAAAAATGACAAAAATTGCCCAGCACTCGGACGGAATAACGATCCACGCGGTTCACGAAGGCAATTCGGAACCATATAGCATAACGGGGGATCTTGCGATTGTGACCCTTCCCTTCACCGTTCTGAAATTTGTAGAAATCGAACCTCGCAATTCTTTCTCGCATCGGAAGAGGAAAGCGATTCGCCAGCTGCACTACTTGATCGATACCAAGACCGGGCTGCAGTTCAAAAGCAGGTTTTGGGAGAGGGCCAGCCAAGCAGGCGGCAAAACGATCACGGATCTGCCGATCCGGTTCACGTATTATCCAAGTTCAGGGACTGGCACACCGGGGCCTGCAGTCATACTGGCAAGCTATACATTAGGTGACGATTGTATGGCGTGGGACGGTTTGCCGGAGCAGGAGCGCATCGGGTATGCGCTGCAAAATCTGGCCGTTATATACGGGGATGTGGTGTACAGAGAGTTTGTCGGGGGCGCTTCCTTCAGTTGGTCGCAGAATCCGTATTCTTGCGGGGATTGGGCGCTGTTCAAGCCTGGACAGCAGACGGAGCTGTTCCCTGTAATCGCCTCTCCTGAAGGACGCGTTCATTTCGCAGGGGAGCATACAACCCTTACCCATGGATGGATGCAGGGGGCGATTGAATCCGGTATACGAGTTGCGCAGGAGGTAAATGAAGTCAGGCTAGGGACATAGCAGCTTAGGCAGCCATGTCCTTTCTCACAGCGGTCAAAGTTTTCGTGCGCAGGTTAAGCCAAAGACATCCGCAGGCAAACAGGACAAGCAGGACAAATCCGAGCGTATAGGAGCCGGTCAGATCTTTAATTACACCAAGCGCGATCGGTGGGAAAAATCCGCCCACCCCTCCAGCGGCGCCGACAATGCCAGTAACAGCCCCGGTGTTGCCCGAGGAAACCTCCGGAACCATTTTGAACACGGCTCCGTTCCCTACTCCGAGAAAGACGGCTGCCGCGAGACAACTTACAGCAAACCCGACAAATTGATCGAGAAAAAGAGCCATCGACAATGAGGAGGCAATAATGCCGACGAACACGACGGACAATACTTTGCGCGATCCCAAACGGTCTGCTACATATCCGCCGAGCGGGCGGATCAGTGTGGAGAGAACAACGAATCCGGCGGCTCTCATACCGGCTTCCGTTGCCGATAAGTCAAATAACTCCATGAGGAAGGTTGATAGATACGCCCCGAATGCAACGAAGCCGCCAAAGGTAAGGAAATAGAAGGCCGATAAATACCAGGTCGATTGCTCTTTAAGCACCGCGAGTGATTGTTTGAATGTCTTCGGCTTGGACGGTAACGGCAAATCTTTTGTTCCCATCCAAAAGATGAAGGTGACGACGACGATCAGGATTGCAAGACTCCAAAAAACCCACGGCAAACCGAGACGATTATATACAACGGGAAGCGTAAAGTTCGCCGCCGCTCCGCCCAGATTTCCGAGTCCCGCCAAACCAAGCACGAGTCCTTGCTTCTCTTGAGGAAACCATTTTGAAACATACGTTATCGATATGGCAAAGGTCGTTCCCGCCATTCCGATGAACAGCGCACATAGTAAAAGAAGCGCATAAGACTGCACCCAGCCTGCGAGAAGAAGCGGAATTACAAGAAACAGCATCGTCATTGCGAAGACCCGTTTGCCGCCGAACCGGTCCGTGTATATGCCCATTGGAATCCGCATAATCGATCCAAGCAATACCGGCGCGGCAATGAGCAGGCTCTTTTGAGTCGTGTTCAACTGATAGACTTCCTGAAGGACCCCGGCAATCGGAGCAAATACGCTCCATATGACGAATGACGCCGTCATTGCCATCGTTGCGAAAATGAGTGCTTGAACGGAACCTTTTTGCTGCATCGGATAAGTCTCCCTTGATCTGTGTTTATAACTGACACATAGTGTTATATATTGTGCGATTGAGGTGATATCCACCTAATAATCTAAGCACATGTTATCTAATATAACATAAATTGTCGACTAGGAGAGCATTTGAAGCCTGGCTTTTCATAACAATTTTTTTTATTTATCTTATAAAGAAAATTGATATATCTTACGAGCAAGCATTGAAAAAACAAACAAACAGACGGTTATGCCGTCTGTTTGTTCGTTTAACGTCGGTGTACCTTTAAAATGATGCCAAGCAGGGAGAAGTTTACGCGATGATATTCAAGGGAGGGCCTGCTTGTTGTATGCCGTCTGCAGTACCGTGAAACTTTTTGAAATTTTGAGCAAATAAGTTGGCCAATTCGACAGCTTTTCTTACATAGCTTTGTTTATCGGACCATGTGTTGGCAGGGTTGAGAAGCCCGGAAGGTACTCCCGGCACCCGGTCGGGATAAGCAAGGCCGAAAAACGGGTCTTCCATATACACGGCTTCGTCGAGCGCCCCGGAAAGAGCGGCGGTCACCATCGCTCTTGTATAAGCCAGGCTGATTCGTTGTCCCTCTCCGTACGGGCCGCCGGTCCAGCCGGTATTAATTAAGTAAACCTTGGAGCCATGCTCTGAGATTTTTCGGCTTAAGAGCTTGGCATAAACGACAGGGTGCTGGGGCAGGAACGGCGCCCCGAAGCAGGCGGAGAACGTTGCTTCCGGTTTCGTTACGCCGCGTTCGGTTCCCGCAAGCTTGGACGTGTAACCGGACAGGAAATGGTACATTGCCTGCTCCTTCGTCAGCTTCGAGACGGGCGGGAGAACGCCGAAGGCATCGGCGGTTAAAAAAACGATCGTCTTCGGATGTCCCGCGGTACCGGAGGCAACCGAATTCGGAATATAATCAATCGGATAAGCCGCTCTCGTATTTTCGGTAATGCTCCCGTCTGCAAAGTCAGGCACACCGGTTTCGGGATTGAGAACAACATTTTCCAGGACAGTCCCGTACTTGACGGCATTCCATATTTGCGGCTCCTTCTCTGCCGTCAAGCCGATGCATTTGGCATAGCAGCCGCCTTCGATATTAAAAATGCCGTTATCCGACCAAACATGCTCGTCATCTCCGATGAGCCGCCGTTCCGGGTCGGCCGACAGCGTTGTTTTTCCGGTTCCGGACAGGCCGAAAAAGAGCGCTGCATCGCTTGCTTTCCCAATGTTGGCGGAGCAGTGCATAGGGAACGCCTCTTTCAGCGGCAGAAGATAATTAAGTATGCTGAACACTGACTTTTTCATTTCTCCGGCATATTGGGTACCGCAAATCAGAACGATTCTTTGTTCGAAGGAAATCGCGATTACGGCTTCGGAGTTTGTTCCGTCCTTACCGGGATCGGCCTGCAAGCCCGGAAGGTTCAGAATCGTAAAATCGGGCCGCTCATTTGCGAGTTCCAACTCCGGCAGCCGGATCAGCAATTGGCGCATGAATAAATTATGCCATGCATATTCCGTAATGACCCGGATCTTCATTTGGTGCTCCCGCTCCGCACCGGACAAATTGTAATGAATATTTTCGCGATCGTGGATGTCCTGGAGCCACTTGGTATCATTGATTTCCCCCGCAATTTTCATAACCTGTTTCCCTTCCTTTCGATATCGGGCTTCTTCCTGAGCTTAAATATCGTGAATCAGTGTGCGTGTACGGGTTCGGTCTCTCGTATGCCTGCGATTTTCGTTTCAACCAGCCCGGCAAGCTCCACGACTCTGCAGGCATAACCCCACTCATTGTCGTACCAGGCCAAAATTTTTGCTTCATGGCCCGAGGCCATGATTGACAGGCCGTCGATAACGGCGGATTTGGAGCTTCCCGTATAATCGATGGAAACGAGCGGTTCTTCGGAATAGGCGAGATACGGAGCGAATTCTCCGGATGCCGCCTTGCGAAAGATCGATTTGATCTCTTCCCCGCTGGTCTCCCTGGACAAGGTGACCGTGAGATCAATCACGGAAACGTCTTGTGTCGGTACGCGCAGCGACATGCCGTGAATATGCGGAGCCAGATGAGGCAGAACATCCTTAAGCGCTTTTCCCGCTCCGGTTGTCGTCGGCACGATCGATTGCGTACAAGCCCTGGCCCTCCGCAAATCCTGATGCGGATTGTCCAGATGGTTCTGGTCGGAGGTAAAGGCGTGGACGGTCGTCACCCATCCTCTCTTTATTTGAAGGGACTGGTCCAGGACGGCTAGGACAGGCGACAGGCAGTTCGTCGTACATGAGGCGGTCGATAGAAGTTTATGCAGTCCGGGATCGAATAACCGGTCGTTTACTCCCATGACAATCGTAATGTCCATGTCTTTTCCCGGAGCAGTAATAATGACTTGAGACGCACCGGCTTCAAAATGCTGCCGAGCGCCTTCCCGGTTGTTGAATTTACCGGTTGAATCGAGGACCAGCTTCACCCCGAGCTCCCGCCAAGGTATGTTTCGCGGGTCCCGCTCACATACGACTTTAATGTAGTGGCCGTTAATGACCAAATCTCCGCCATCCACCTTCACGTCCGCATCCCATTTGCCGTGTACGGAGTCGTACCGAAGCAAATGCGCCACGGTCTCCGCCGGATAAATGGAGTTGATCGCCGATAATTTAACAGCCGGTTCATTCTCCGCAAACATTCTTCTTACGAGCAGTCTCCCGATTCTTCCCATTCCGCTGATTCCGGTTCCCAAGTGATCTCCTCCCATATGTAGCTGACAAATAAATTAATAAAAAGTGTACAACATTTATTATATATTACGTCATATTTAAATTAAATACCACATACTTAAAACTCATATTATTCATTTTGTTTATTTAGGTCGTATTATTTTGGGATCTGCACAAAGCAACTCGCTAACTAGCCGTGCCAGAAGGTTGAAATTAAAAACCGGGAATATCCAAGCGGTTTGAAATTAGCGGAAATTTATGGCCTTATTCAGGGCTGTCGCCCCGGTTTTCGGCAAATAGAGGTAATCCATGGTCTTATGCCGATCCAATCCATGTTCCCCTCTAGTAAAATGTTAGCTTAACGGTACAAAATACCGTTATTTGTCGCGGCTTCGGTAGTACTTTGAGAATAGAGGAAAACATTACCTCTATTTTTACTTTTTGATAAGGATATGACCGCTGGAGCGGTTTTTCTCAATTGTCATAAATGCTAAATACATTTATAATTACAGTAATAATATTTCATACAATAAATATTTTAATAATAACTGATAAAAGGAGCTGCCCGATCGATGAACGATTATACGGAAGCCGAGCTTGAGCTTTCGATGCAGACGTACCGGAAGCTGATGCGCGTCACCCGCCAGGTTCGCAAGGATACGAAGGCGGAATTGCTGGAGCGAGGATTGACGGGGTCGCAGTACGCCGTCCTGCAGGCGATTCCGCAGGAAGGAGTGCCGCTCAGCGCACTTGCCAGGCACGTCTGGAAGGATCCGAGCAATATTACGGGAATAGTCGACCGTCTGGAGCGTTCCGGTTGGATCGTCCGGACTCCGGCCCCGAAGGACCGGCGGGTGATCCTGGTTAAGCTGACGGCAGAGGGGCAGGCATTGATGGACGAAATCGGCCGGGTTCAGCCGCTTCATGTGCACCAGCGGCTAGACGGTTTAACCGATCGGGAGAAAATGCAGCTGAATGCTCTGCTCGATAAGCTGAAGCGCCCGGAAAGCGGCGGGGAGGAAAGCGATGAGGAACAATATGATCCGAAGGATCGTTGAATTCGATCCGGAGAAGTCGAAAGTCAAAACCAGCGTTTGGCGCTTGTACGCCCGGTTATTAAGTTATGTGTCCGCACACCGCAAGCACCTCGTGCTGGCGGTGCTCAGCATTTTCGCCGTATCCGCCCTTCAGTTCGTCATTCCGCAGTTTACCCGTATCGCAATCGACATCGTCATTCCGGGTAAAGCTTACTCCCAATTAGTATGGGTAGGTCTTGGGGTAATCGTGACCGCGATTTTCCTCGGCTTGTTTAATTTTTTGAGCAGTTACATGATGTCCAATGTCGGTCAGCGGACGATCTACGATATCCGCAACCATTTATACCGGCACATGCAGGCGTTGTCGGTACGTTTCTTCGATAACCGCAAAACCGGCGATTTGATGTCCCGGGTTACGAATGATGTCGGTACGCTGCAGCAGTTGATTACATCGGGCATTGTGGAAATTTTCAAGGATGTGCTCGTCTTCGTCGTAATCTTTGTCTATTTATGTTTTACGGATTGGCTGCTGACGGCAATGGTTGCGCTTTCATTTCCAGTCATGATTCTGGCCGCACGAAAGTTTGCCGGACGTATGCGCAGCGCCTACAAAGATGTTCAGGAGCAAACGGCGAATGTTAACGATCATTTGCAGGAAACGCTGTCGAGCATCCGCCTCATCAAGTCGTTTTCCAAGGAAGATTATGAGACCGAGCGTTTCTCGAAGCGAAATGAACGGAGCATGCTCGCGAATATTACCGCCGTGAAGTATTGGTCTTCTTTTGCCCCGGCCATTGAAATCTTGAACTACTTGGGGTTGGCGGTGATCCTGGCCTTCGGCTCATGGAGAGTGATCGAGAATCAATTAACGATTGGCGAATTTGTCGCGTTTCTCGTCTATTTGCGCATGCTGCAGCAGCCGATTCGCCGCTTCAGCAGGATCATTAATGTGATCCAGCAGGCCGCTGCCGCTTCGGAACGGATCTTTGAAATATTGGATACGAAAGCGGAGGTTGCGGATAAAGAAAACGCCATCGAGCTTCCACCGGTTACGGGGCATGTTATGCTTGACCGGGTGAAATTTTCGTATGACGGGAAGAGGACGGTGCTGGATCGTCTTTCGCTGGAGCTTATGCCTGGCCGGACGGTTGCGCTGGTTGGTCCTTCCGGTTCGGGGAAATCGACCGTTACTAACCTGATCCTGCGTTTTTATGATCCGCAGGAGGGAAGAGTAACCTTAGACGGATACGATATACGCGAAGTCACGCTAAGCTCCCTTCGCCGGCAGATCGGCATCGTTTCGCAGGAGATCATCTTATTGAATGGGACCATTAGAGACAATATTGCCTACGGCAAACCCGGCGCGACGGAAGAAGAAATCATTCAGGCGGCGAAAGCCGCGAACGCCCACGACTTCATCCGGGGATTTCCCCGAGGATATGAAACGGTAATCGGAGAGCGCGGCATCAAGCTGTCGGGAGGACAAAAGCAGCGGATATCGATTGCCAGGGCGCTCATCCACAATCCGCGGTTTATCATTCTTGATGAAGCGACTTCATCGCTCGATACGGAGTCGGAAACGCTTATTCAGCAATCGCTCGAACAATTGCTGAACAATCGTACAACGCTTGTCATCGCCCACCGGTTGTCGACCATTCAGCGAGCCGACCGGATCGTGGTGCTTGAGGACGGGAAGATTGCCGACCAAGGGACGCATGATGAGCTGCTCGCCCGCGGCGGAACATATGCCCGTCTGCATGCGCTTCAATTTCCTCAAGGTCCTGCAACGCATATAGCCGATTCGTCGGCTTGATTGCACTACGCTCGGAGCTTGCCGACATATATCATTTAAACAGCTGCCCGCAGATGTGTTATCATTTGTTGTGAACGGTTTCATATGCGCAAGGGGGCAGACATGAGGATAAATAAAAAACGATGGACGCTGCAGCGGAGGATTATGCTGTTTACGATTGCAATCGTCCTTCTTATCATTGTCCAAATTACCATCTTAATTTATTGGTCGGTAGCGGAAACGGTCGAAGCGCAGATCGGCGCCCGAGCGCTCCATATCGCAAGTTACGTGGCGGAAGCGCCGGAAATTCGGCAGGGCTTCAAGGAACCGAATCCGGCGGAGACCATTCAGCCGTATGCCGAGCATGTCCGCCGGTTGACCGGCGCTGAATTTATCGTTGTGGGCAATAACCGGGGCGTACGTTATTCTCATCCGGTGCCGGAGAGAATCGGGGAAGAGATGGTCGGTGGAGACAATGACCGCGCGCTGCTGTACGGCGAGACGTACCTCTCGAAATCAAGAGGCACGCTGGGACTTTCGTTAAGAGGCAAAGCGCCGGTTCAGGACGAACAGGGCCGAATTATCGGCATCGTTTCCGTCGGTTTTCTGCTTGAGGATATCGAAAAGATTGAAAGCGGCTACGGAAAAAAGATCTTCTGGGTGGCATGCTCGGCGCTTCTGCTTGGCGCGGCCGGAGCCGCACTGCTGGCCCGGAACATCAAGAAAAAGCTGATCGGGCTGGAGCCGGAAGAAATATCGGCCCTGTACACCGTTAGGGACGCCGTGATTCAATCCATCCGCGAAGGCATCATGGTCGTGAATAAAGAAGGCAACATTGAGCTTATCAATCAGACCGCACGGCAAATTTTATCCCTGCCTGCCGGGAAGAAGATTATCGGTAAACCGGCCGCGGATTTTGTTCCGAACCGGGAGCTGTCGGAGGCATTGAGCTCAGGCCGGAAGCAGCTCGATCAGGAAAGCGAGCTCGGGGGTAAGGTCATCATCGCCAACCGCATTCCGATCCTGTCCGGTAAAGAAGTGATCGGGGTCGTATCCAGCTTCCGGCTGAAATCGGAACTCGATCAGCTGACGGAAGAATTGTCGCAAGTGAGACGATATACGGAAGCGCTTCGGGCGCAGACCCATGAATTCAACAACGTTCTCTATACGATCTCCGGTCTCATCCAGCTGGAAGCTTACGAGGAAGCGCTTGAGCTCATTCATAAAGAGTCGATGGACAAGCAGGACCTGATTTTTTTTATAACGAACCGGATCAAAGCCCCATGGCTTGGCGGCATCTTGCTCGGATTCATGAACCGTGCAAGAGAACTGAAGGTCAATTTGATTTTGGACCGGGACAGCCATTTGAACGAGCTGCCGGCTCAGATGGAAAGCGGGCACTTTGTCTCGATCCTCGGCAATCTGGTAACCAACGCCTTCGAGGCTGTGGCGAATAACGTTGAAGAGCGGCGTTTCGTCCGGTTGTACGTTTATGATACCGGTGACACGATACTGATTGAAGTGGAGGATTCGGGACCGGGAATCAGGGATACGGAAGCGCCGCACATTTTCGAGCTCGGATTCACAACGAAAGAGGACAAGACGGGCAAACGGGGATACGGGCTTGCAAGAGTCGCTGAGCTTGTTAAACTAATGAAAGGAACGATCGCCGTTGAGAGCGGCGATTGGGGCGGAGCGCTGTTCGTCATCACCATTCCGAAGGAGGCACGCGTGAAATGAACGAACCAATCGAGGTTCTGATTGTAGAGGATGACGTCCGGATCGCGGAAATTCACCGGAGGTTCGCCGAGAAGATTGAAGGGTTCAAAATCGTGGCCACGGCAAGCACCGGCGAGCAGGCGATCGAGTGGTTAAGCGTCGTGCAGCCGCAGCTCGTTCTGCTCGATGTCTATCTTCCCGACATGCAAGGCGTCGATATTGTCAAATACATCCGAAGCGAACAATTCGATATCGATGTCATTATGATTACGGCGGCGTCAGAGGCTGATGTCGTGAGAAGCGCCTTGCAAGGAGGCGTATTTGATTTTATAACGAAACCGCTCACCTATGAGCGGTTCCGAAGCAGTTTGGAGCGCTACCGCGATTCACGTGAAGAGCTGCGGGAAGGCAAGCGGCTGACTCCCGAGCAAATCGAAAGCTTGTGGCGGGGAGGGCCAGGAGCGCCGGAGGAAACGCCGGTCGAGCCGGATGTTCCGAAAGGGATCGATCCGTTGACGCTTGAGCGTGTGATGTTATTCGTGGAGCAGCTGGATGAGCAAGGAATAACTGCGGAGACGTTAAGCGGTAAATCCGGCGTAAGCCGGTCCACGGCGAGAAGGTACCTGGAGTATCTGGTTTCGCAAAAGAAACTGACGGCGAAATTGAGCTACGGCACGATCGGCAGGCCGGAACGCCATTATTATAAAAAATAGCCGGCTCATATAAAAGGCAGCTGTGAACAAAATGATTAAAATGATGAAAATGTCTTTAAATGAACTAATGACCGCAAACTATGAGCGGTCTATTTTTTTTGATATCTTGAGAGAGCGCTTACATAAAGCGCAGCATTCATCTTATTCAACCAGGGGGTTAACCATGAAGAATGTGATAAAAGGTTCGGCACTTATTCTTGCAGGTATAATGGCGATGTCGCTGACGGCTTGTTCCGGCGGGCAGGCGGCAAATCAGGCTTATCCGGAAAAAACGATTACCATCGTTGCACCGTCCGGCGCGGGCGGCGGCTGGGACAAGACGGCCAGATCGGTCTCGAAGGTGCTGGGTGAAACCAAATTGGTCGACAAACCGCTCACCGTAGAGAACAAACCGGGCGGCGGCGGCGCGGTGTTCATGGCCGAATACGCCACACAGGACAAAAAGAACGATTACAAGTTATTTGTGAGTTCGCCTCCCATTCTCATTAACAACAATAAGAAAGAAGGAAACAGCCCGTACGGCTATAAAGATACGACGCCCCTTGCACAGCTGACGAAGGATTTCGGGGCGATCGTCGTGAAGGCGGATTCTCCGTACAACGACTTGCCGAGCCTGCTTGATGCGATTAAGGCAAATCCTTCGGGGATCACGGTTGCCGGCGGCTCCGCACCGGGCTCGATGGACCACTTAATCGCTGTGCTTCCTGCGTATAAATACGGAATTGATCCGAAGCAGGTCAAGTACGTATCTTACGACGGCGGCGGCGAAGCGGTGGCGGCTTTGCTCGGCGGATCGGCCGATGTCATCGCAACGGACGTTTCCGGTGTAGGCGAGTATCTGAAAGCCGGTAAGGTCAAAGTGCTCGGCATCAGCTCCACAGAGCGGCTGGGCGGAGATTTAAGCGAGCTGAAGACGTTCAAGGAGCAGGGCGTTGACGCCGAATTCCTGATTTGGAGGGGCATATTCGGACCGAAGGAAATGTCGGAGGGCGCGAAAGCGTATTGGACCGCGAAGCTCAAGGAGCTGTCCGAACAGGATGCTTGGAAAGCGGAGCTGCAAGCCAACGCATGGGAGAGCGATTATAAGAATTCCGAGGATTTCGCCAAATTCCTTGACGAGCAAGATAAACTGGTCGTTGATGTGCTGACGGCGTTAGGAATGGCGAAGTAAACGAGAGGAGCTTCACGTTATGAGCAAAACATTCGGCCGGGTGTCCAGCATCGCTTTGTTTGCCGTCGGCGCCGCTTTTGTATACGGAAGTACGGATATCGCAGGCAGTGCATATGGAAGCAGCGTCGGTCCGAATATTTTTCCGATGGGCCTTGGCATTGTTTTGATGCTTTTATGCGTCCGGTTGTTCTATGAGACGTTTCGTTATCCGGATCAGGAGAAAAAGAAGGAATCGCTCGACTATAAGCGCTTTTTTATCATACTGGGAGCGGCTGTGTTATACGCATTGCTGCTTGAAATGATTGGGTATTTGATTACAACCTTCATCTTTCTGTTCGTTTCTTTCCAGGTTATGGACCGGAGCGGCTGGTGGAAGTCGCTGCTGATATCAGCGGGATTCACTGCCGGTGTCTACTATTTGTTTGTTGAAGTGCTTGACGGTTCACTTCCCGGACTGCCGGTATGGTTTCAATAGCTTGGAAAGAAAGAGGGATCGCTTATGGAGACGTTACAATTTTTAATGAACGGATTTGCCCATGCGATGCAATGGCAAAATCTGATGTTTGCTTTCGTAGGCGTACTGATCGGTACGGCGGTCGGCGTTCTGCCGGGAATCGGACCGATGAGCGGCGTAGCTCTGCTCATACCGGTTACGGCGACGCTGACCGGCGGATTGGATCCCGAAGCGGCGGCAACGAGCGCTATTATTCTGCTGGCCGGCGTTTATTACGGCGCCATGTATGGCGGTTCGACCACTTCGATTCTGCTTAATACGCCGGGAGAATCGTCGTCTGTTGTAACCGCATTGGACGGCTATCAGATGGCACGCCAAGGACGTGCCGGCCCGGCGCTGGCGATTGCGGCCATCGGGTCTTTCGCAGCGGGCATCATCGCGCTAATCGGCCTGGTGGCGCTTGCGCAGCCGTTGTCAAACGTTGCGCTGTCCTTTGGGCCTGCGGATTATTTTTCATTGATGATTTTGGGGCTGTGCGCAGTGAGCGGCTTGGCCGGCAAGTCGATGACGAAAGCGCTCATTATGACTGTGCTTGGGCTGTTGCTGGGGACAATCGGCATCGATAACGTATCCGGTGTCTCCCGGTTCACTTACGACATTCCGGTACTTTATTCCGGCTTAGAGTTTTTGACAATAGCCGTCGGCTTGTTTGCGTTAGGCGAAGTGTTCAGAACGATTCTCGACCGGGAATCGGGAGACGGATCGATTGCCAAGGTCGGGCGCATTATTCCGACGAAGCAGGATATGAAAGACAGCTCCGCGCCGATTGTCCGCGGCTCGCTGCTCGGTTTCTTTGTCGGCATATTGCCGGGCGCAGGCGCCACGCTGGCGTCGTTCTTCTCTTATATTATGGAGAAAAAGATGAGCAAGCATCCGGAAAAGTTCGGCAAAGGCGCCATAGAAGGCGTCGCCGGTCCGGAGTCGGCCAACAACGGCGCATCCGGCGGGGCGCTGATCCCGCTGCTGACGCTTGGCATTCCCGGTTCGGGAACGACTGCGATTCTGATGGGAGCGCTCATTATGTATAACGTCCAGCCGGGCCCGCTTCTGTTCGAGGATCATCCCAATATCGCCTGGGGATTAATCGCATCCATGTTCATCGGCAATTTAATGCTCTTGATCTTAAATATGCCGCTCGTCAAAGTGTTCGCGAAGATCATTGAAACGCCGAAGAAATATTTGCTGCCGATCATTATTGCGATTTCAATTTTCGGCGTTTATGCGGTACAGTTTACGACGTTTGACTTGATGCTTCTGATCGGCTGCGGCGTATTCGGCTACCTGTTCATGAAGCATGACTTCCCGCTGGCACCGCTTGTTCTGGGGCTGGTGTTAGGCCCGATGATCGAAAACAATATGCGAAGAGCATTGACCATATCGAACGGGGATTTCATGATTTTCCTGCAAAAGCCGGTATCGCTCGTATTTTTGATCATCGCTTTCTTGTGGATGGTCGTTCCCCTGCTCTTGAAGAAGAGAGGGAAGAACGTCATTGTGAATGAAGAAGGTTAAAATCAGCAGATTAGAAAGTTCCCCAGAGCATGGAAGGAACTTTCGATTGAAGGGCGGAAGAAGGAGACAAGGTTAATGGAAATTTTTTCGCTGGAGTTTGTTTCGGCATTATTGACGATTATATTTATCGACCTGATACTGGCCGGCGACAATGCGATCGTCATTGGTATGGCGGCGCGAAGTCTGCCGAAAGAACAGCAGAAGCCTGCTGTACTGCTCGGAACGGCAGGTGCGGTCGTCGTCCGGATCGTTGCGACGGTGCTCGTCGTATGGCTTCTGAAAGTGCCGTGGCTGCTGCTTGCAGGAGGCCTGCTTCTGCTATGGATTGCGTACAAGCTCCTTGTGGAAGATAACGGGCATGACGGCATTACAGCGGGGAAGACGCTCTGGGCATCCGTACGAACGATTGTGATCGCCGATGCGGCAATGGGACTTGATAATGTCATTGCCGTGGCAGGAGCCGCACACGGCAGCCTGCTGCTGGTGATTTTGGGTTTGCTCATCAGCATTCCAATCATCGTATGGGGCAGCACAATGTTTATTCGACTGATCAATCGGTTTCCATGGATTATTTATGCCGGATCCGGAATATTGGCTTACACCGCTGCGAAGATGATCAAGGAAGAACCGCAAATCAAGGCTTTCTTTCACGACAGCCCGCTGCTGAGCTGGTCGTTTGTCATCGTTGCCGTCATATCCGTTCTGTCAGCTGGTCTCTGGACGAATGCATCGCGTGCACGCAAGCATGTGCTTCAAAGCCAAAGCCGAGAAAAGCATTTGGGAACGTAAAAAATGCAGCTCTTCCCTTGATAAGGGGTGGGCTGCATTTTTTTGGTGGCGAACGGATCGGACGCTTCAAAGGATAGCTCCATAAGCAGCCGCTGTGTCCGTTAAAATTTTCTACTCTCAAAGCAGATCAAGCACCGGGATTTCCCGATGCTTTTTGAACTATCCCGCTTCGTCAGAAGCGGAAGCTATGCCTTTAACTCAACGATAAGATCGTGTTTCCTAAACACATCAATCATGGCCGATTTGGCTTCCACTTCATCGGGGCCATGAATCTCAAGCGTGTACTTCTGGGAACTAAGAAGCGTCATACTTAGCCCCAGGATACTTTTGGCATCAATGATTTTTGAATCCAATTGAATGACGATGCTCGATGTGAAGCGGTTCGCGGTCTGATTGATTTCGACGATTGCCCGGGTTCCAATTCCGCTCATTGCAGCCCCTCCATTGTAGATTAACTTATTAAAATTATAGCACGGCAACCCATTTTGAAAGCGTTTTAATTCATTGAAATCTTTTTATTCATAAGTGTCATGGGACACGATTTTACTTCCTTTCGGATTTACCAGAAAGTAATCATAGACAATCATATATCGGATGAGGAAAATAATAGTGTTGTCCACTTATACAAATAGAGAGGAATTGATACAATTGTACAGCAGGATTAGCGGCAAAGCGTTGGTTATGTGCATTGCTTCCTTTTTCATAAGCATCGCTTTATTGATTCCGCCTGCAATGGCCGAGACCGGGCCAAACGACTGGCCTTCCATGCATGGTGACGGCTCAAATACCTACTTTGTTCTAAATTCAATAGATGCCAATCTGGTTTCCAAAGACACGCCGGTCGTTAACGGTTATCAACCTTTTGCGGTATCAAACGGGCAGCTCTACGCCGTGGATAAACGTGAACCCGGGAAGCTGTACGCTGTCGATTTAACAACCAATAGAGTCAAATGGGAGTTTACGACTGAAGGGACGGAAAATCCGATTCACGCACTGGCAGTAATAAACGGGACGATTTATGCCGCCGCTGCGAAAACGCTTTATGCTATAGAAGACAATGAAACCGCAGCCGTTATCAAATGGTCCCGGGATGCCGTCGGCGGACTAAAGACCTTTGACGACTCAACCCTTTATTTTCTGGATAACAATTTCCAAGGTGAGGAAAAGAAAGTAACCGCAATTGATATAAATACGGGCGCCGTGAAATGGACATATCCGCTCGGAAAGTTCGATCAGCTGCTCTATGAGGGAAAAATGGCAGCGGGGGACGGGCGGTTGTTTTTCACCTTGAAGGATGCCCAGATGCAATTCAAAATGTATTCCTTGAATGCCGCAACCGGACAGGCGATGTGGACAACGGATCTGTTCGGGAATTCTTCAGGGGTGCCGGTGTACAAGGACGGCAAAGTTTATTTGGACCTGGATCAATCCACCTATCAAAATCCAAAGTCGTTCATCGCCGCTCTGGATGCGGAAACGGGCAATATATTGTGGAAGTATAATGTGATATTCGGCAAATATCCTCATTATACGTTGAGTCTTAATAATGAATCCGTCTATACAACGAATAACGAAGGCTATCTAATCGCCATTGACAAAAATACCGGTGTCGAACGCTGGAAAGTGATGTACGCTGAGGTGTATACCGCCGGCGGAAGACAACAAAACAATGTATCTAACGGACCGGCCCTAGCTGCTGAAGATAAAGTGTTCCTTGAAAATCACGGGAAAATTAAAATCTATGATGCAAAAACAGGCAATTTTTTGCGCTCCGTTGAGATTGACGGCTTCCAAGGGAAGCGCGTTTCGCCTGATGCGATTGCTTCCGGAATGCTGTTTGTATCGGACGGGGAGAAGCTGTACACCTTCGCCCCCGCCGCCCCGGAAAGCGATCCGACCAAACCTAAGGCTGCAATCGAAACGGTTGTGCCGCAGCGTTTTTCGCCTTACGAAAATGTTCAATCCCGAACAGAGCTCAAATTCTGGCTCGATAAAGAATCCAAAACTCAAATGATCGTATTGAGGGAAGACGGTCAAACGATTCGTACGATTGAGCTGGGCTGGGTGAAAAACGGATGGAATACCCGATTCTGGGACGGCAAAGATGACCTGGGACAAATGGTTCCATACGGACGATATTACTTTGGTTTAAAACTCACGGATTTATACGGCAATACAGCTTATTACGAAGATAAGTCCAAGACGGTTGTTGTAGGCGACGTATTAGGAAAAACACTTAAAAATTCGAACCTGAGGAAGGGACCGGGAACCGGCTATGAGATTATCGAGGTGGCCCCGGCAGGCACCGAATTATTCATCCAGGACGAACTGGCCGACTGGTATGAGGTTGTTCGGGTGGACAACCGTTCTGCCGGTTATATCAGCAAATCTTTAGTCGGTACCCGATCGAATCCGGGCGGGGGTGCTGACACGCAGCCGGTAAAACCGTCAACTTATACGGTTCAGGTGAATGAAACGCTGTATCTGATTGCCAAAAAACTCGGCGTAAATCTGGACGAGTTAATGAAAGCCAATCCGGCGGTGAAGCCGGAAAATGTATATGCAGGGCTTGTCCTGAATATTCCGCAGCAGGGCGCGCAGCCGGGACCGACGCCAACTTATACTGTTCAGGCGAATGAAACGCTGTATCTGATTGCCAAAAAACTTGGCATAAGTCTGGATGAGCTGATGAAAGCGAACCCGACGGTGAAGCCGGAAAATGTATATGCAGGCCTTGTCCTTAACATCCCGCAGCAAGGCACGCAACCGGAATCGGCGACCACTTATACGGTTCAAGCGAACGAAACGCTGTATCTCATTGCCAAAAAACTCGGCGTAAATCTGGAGGCGCTGATGAAAGCCAATCCTGCGGTGAAGCCGGAAAATGTATATGCAGGGCTTGTCTTAAACGTTCCGCAGAAACAGATATAATGGGTATGCGGAAACTCGATCCTCCTTCCGGAGAAACCGGCATCGCAAAGAGTTAACACTGATGTGTTAGCTCTTTTTTTTGTTTCATGTCCGCTGGAATATTTTTGCGATTGATCTTATTTCTAACGATGTTAAAATAAAACAATCTTTTATCTACTCATAGAATAGGAGGCAAGGTGTGCGCTTTTATAGATTCATTCTGATTATTCTGCTAGGGTTGGTGCTTACGATCCCGGAACCCAATTTAAGCCGTGCCGAAGAAATCTCATCGAAATTTAAGCCGACTCCGGCGGAAGATACATACAATGGACGCAATAGCAACGTTTACTTACCTCACACGGACACACTTACTACTAAAGAGAAGCAATTGTTTATAAATCAGATTGCCAAGCATGCCGAAGAAGCAAACGAAAAATGGGGAATTCCGGCTAGCAGCATGATCGGCATGGCTGCGCTTGAGAGCGGATATGGCACGACCAGAATCGCATTTTTTGCCAACAATATATTTGGGGTCAAGGTCTGGGGAGCCAATCCTGAAAACGCGTGGCAGTTGAAAGGGCAGCCTGATGAGGATTTAGACACCCCAGTGCCTGTTATTGCCGATTACGGTGATGACCGCAAGGTTTTTAAGGAATCGGTACGAAGAGATAACTGGTATCGGAATTTTAATTCCTATCAGGAAGCTGTGAACTATCTGGCAGGAACACTATTACTGAATAAACGGTATTTTTCCGCCCGCGACGACTATCAGTACAGAATCAAAAACGGATGGAGCGATAAAGAAGCGTCCAAGCAGTACATCTATGATATCGCTAATGCCGGGTATAATCACTTAGGGGGCGACTATTACCGTAAGGCCGTCGGTGGTATAATGGATCAATGGAATTTGTATCAATATGACGTTGGCAATCAAGCGCGTTTCAAAGATATCAAAGGCCATTGGGCTCATGATGCGATTGATCGTCTAGCCGAGCTGGCTGTCATATCGGGTTTTCCGGACGGGACCTTCCGCCCCGAAGAAAGAGTGACAAGAGAACAATTTGTCAAAATGCTGGTGACAGCCGCAGGGGAATCTCCGATCCGCGGAAAAGCCACTTTTACGGACGTGCCTGAAAGCCGTTGGTCCAATCCGTATATCGAATCGGCCGTGAGCAACAACATCACTCCGTTATCCGATTACGGTGCTCGTTTCCGGCCTTCGCAGACGATCACCCGGCAGGAGACGGCTGTCTTGTCAGCAAGGGCTTTATCGCTTCAACCCGAATGGCCGGAGTTTGCATTTAAAGATAACCATCTTATTGACAATCGTACAGGTCTGGTAGGAGCCGCAGTTCGTTACGGAATCATCGTCGGCTTCGAGGATAACACCTTCCGTCCGTCGGCTTCGTTAACCAGAGCCCAGGCAGCCGTTATTATAACGCGTTTGCTGGATGATCTTCAGAAGTAATAGAAGCGTTAAACAACCTCTAGAAATGAGTGAAAACCGGGGAGGGATGAAAACATGATTTTATCCGTTCAGGACCGGGAGCAGTTTCTTTCACAGCTAAGCGAAGAGCAGCGAGAGTTTCTACAGGAGCAATTGATCCGGGGCAGGAGGACGGTATTCGCGAATGCGATGGCGAGGGAAAAGGGATATCATATTCCCGATCATGCGGAACCGGAAGTGATCGAAGTTTTATTGGACGACTGGATATACACCGGATATATCGACGCCGGAGCCGTCTCGCCGGAGCTTCGCTGCGAATGCGGTCGTCCGCTGCGGTACCAGCATCATGTAAAGCATAGAACGAGCGGCGAAGTGAAGAAGTTCGGCATTGAGCACCTGAAAGAGCATCTGGGGATTGATGTTGCCGTTGTATCGGCGATCAAGAAGGGCTTCGATGCAATCGATTATGAATTGGATGAGCTGCTGCTGAAAATAAATGGCGGCTGGCAGCCGGAACCGGGGCTGCTTACGGAAGCGGACGTGCCGGTCCCGGGTGATGTCAGGAAACACTTGGAGCTGGGCCTGCCTCTTCTAGAGAAGCAGATCAGAAGGCTGCGGCAAAACCGGCCGCGGCTGCGAATGCCGGCCTCGATGCCTGCCGAGAGGAGCGGTGTAAAGCCGGTCGAAAGAGAGAATGTGAGCGTTGATCTATTCACCTGGTTTGAGGAGCCGGAAGTATCGGAAGAGCCG
Organism: Paenibacillus tarimensis; assembly: GCA_041281825.1. Taxonomy (GTDB): domain Bacteria; phylum Bacillota; class Bacilli; order Paenibacillales; family Paenibacillaceae; genus Paenibacillus_D; species Paenibacillus_D tarimensis_A. Next base: position 801,122 of record CP166298.1, read on the forward strand.
GCCCCTGCCCAAGGCAGCGTGCTGCCGGCTTCCCTGCAAAAACCGGTAGAGCGGTATATAGGGCAAGGTGTACGCAGCGCGCGCGTTGTGTGTGAATTATTGATTCGCGAGCACGGGGCATCTGAAGGCAGATTTTCAACCGGCAAGCCGTACCTGTATCCTGCTGTCTGCCAGTACATAGAAGCTGTATACCCCGATGCGCAGGTGGACTGCCAGTTTCAAGAGGATCGCTATTATACGTTGGTGAAGGGATAGTTACGGGGCTGAGCGGCATATATATGAAACATGTCCAACTTATTTGGAGTGATTCGATTATGCCGCTTGCCCGTAAAGCGATCTCGATTCTAACAGGCAGTTCCATTTTATCGGTCGGCATCAATTTTTTCCTTGTCCCCTTTGAACTGTTGGACGGTGGGATCATCGGGATCGGGCTGATCGTGAAATATTTGTTCGGCGTTAAGGCGGGACTGACGATCATTGTTTTGAGTCTCCCGATATTTTGCATCGCGTGGTTCCGTTACCGGAGTTATTTTTTTAACAGCTTACATGGCATGCTGGTTTCTTCCTTTATGATCGACTTGCTCTATCCGCTGCATGATCTTTTTCGCTCTTATTTTTCACTGACAGCCGTCCCCAGTTCCATCATCGGTGGAAGTCTTGTCGGAATCGGGATTGGAATCATGCTGCGATACCAGACGAGTACCGGCGGGACGGATCTGCTTGCGCAATTACTTGTCAGCATCGTTAGAATTAATATCGGCGTGATGATCTTTATGATAGATGCAGTTGTTATCGGCATCGGCGGCTTGCTGATATCGGTAGACACATTTGTCTTGTCCATTCTTACCATTACCTTTGTCGGCTTGACGACCAGCTTGTGTACATTGGAAAAGAAGCCGTGAAATGCAAAAATGCCGGTCACGGCTATTCTTTATAGAACAACCGCGACCGGTTGGAAAGGATATATGCGGCCGCGATGACGATCCCGATGACTACTGTTGCAGTCACCCAATGATCAGCCAGCCAATGATACATTTCGGTCATTGGAATTCCTCCTAACATAGGGATCTTTGAGCATGACATAGGGACCTTTGAGCGGAGCTCAAAGTCTGCTTAAAGTCTCTCTGCTTAAAGTCTCTCCGCCTCAAGTCTCTCTGCTTCAAGTCACTCCGCTTTGGTGTTAGCATTACCCAAAACTTCCATCATCATGAATTCTTTCTGTTCGATTTATACCTTCCGGCAGACCGCAGCTTGACTTTGACGTCCAGCTGCTCGATGGAGCGCTCGTCCAGGAAAAAACGGGTGCCGTCTGCCGAGACCCGCTTCCACGCCTGCAGGCGATAGCGGTATGCTCGATCGCCGAGTCTGAAAATATCCGCCTCGATTTGCAATCCGTTCCGGTAAGCTTGCATAATTTCCCTTTTAACCGCTTCCGCCGCTTCTTTCTCGATTTGCGGGATATCCTTTTTCTCGAACAGTTCAGATACGGTTCCTGTCAGCTTTAGCTTGATGCGAAAGCGTACGGTATGCTCATTTACAATCGGCATGATCTCGAATTTCGGTTTATCCAGCGTAACGGAGCCGTAAGGGCTTTGCCCGTCCAGGACAACATGCGCGCGGACCGTCTTTTTGAACAGCCATTGAAATCCCCTCAGCTTCTCAAGCGGAAGTACCTGGACGTAAGAATGGTACTTACCTTCGGCATAGTCAATGCCGTAGGCGGTTGCATAGTAGATCGTTTCTTAAATATCGATTCTATGGCACGTCCGGGCGGGGGATTAGGGACCTTTAACCGCTAACGGACATAGATGCCGTTTAAACTGTCCTTTTCCGACTTTTGAAGTTCTAACGGACAAGAGAGACGTTTAAGGGTCGGATAGACGCGAATGGAAGCCATTTGCAACGTTTAAGCGGCTCGAGTGACCGTTACAGACAGAGAAACATCTATTTTTCCTTTTAAAGGTCCGTGCTGTCCGTTACCCGACACTCCTGCGGTGACGGCGATGGAGCGAAGACCCGCCGCCGCTGCCGCTGCGCTTAACCCGGCTAAAGCAAGAGTAATGACGAGTAGAGGCGTTTGCGGCAAATAAGAGCCGACCGTCCAATTGCTCGCATCCCTCAGTGAGGCAAAGCCCATGGTAAAGACAACGGCAATCGCGATGATCCGGAACAGCTCTGCTGCAAGCGGGCCGCAGCGGTCATTCACCCACAAAGTCAGCTTCTGCTGTCCGGTTTTCCTCATGATAAAGATGAGAATGCCGACCCAAAGCAGCAGGGGCGGAATGAACATCAGCACGGATAGCCAGGCGTCGCGGTATGCGGTTTCCAGCAGAAGCGGGATAACCATGACATGGTTGACGATGCCGATGCTTAGAATCAAAATATAGAATAAAGGTAATATGCCGATCGTCCGATTGCCGTCAATCACGTCTGATCCTCCTGTCTTGAATTCATAACCAAAATAATTATTTTCCTGTCAGGTGTGCATTTCTTGCTTTTGAAGGTTATTATCACCCTAAATGCCTTTTTTCATCAAAAAATCGGGATTAAAGGAAATCTGTGGTTTTCCCGGATTGGAGGGGTATCATGAATTCACGCGCTTGTTTGCTGTTGCACGGGTTTACCGGAGGGCCGTTCGAGGTGGAGCCGCTCGCGCGGCATTTACGCTTACGCGGGTGGACGTGCCTGGTGCCAACGCTGGCCGGTCACGGCGGGCATCTGGAAGAGCTTCGTCATACAGGCCGGGAGGAATGGATCGCATCCGCCTCCGCGGCGGCCGATACGTTGAAAGAGCAGTACGGGGAGTTCGACCTCATCGGGTTTTCAATGGGCGGGCTCATAGCTGCCTATCTTGCCAACAGATATCCGGTCCGTAAACTGGTTCTGCTCAATGCGGCGGTCATTTACTTCAGTCCCGGCCGGTTTGTGAGGAATGCTGCCGAGCTCATTCGAAGCGGCAAGAGGGAGCAATTGAGAGTGAAGCACGAAACTCCGATCAAAGCGGTCATTCAATTTATGCGGCTCGTCAGGGAGTTAAGACCGGAAATCGATCACATACATATGCCCGTCTTCATCGCCCAAGGAGATTGTGACGAGGTGGTGCATCCTAGAAGCGCAAGTTATATCTATCGGCGTATTCGAGGGGAAAGAGAGATGGCCATGTTCCCGAAGTCCCGTCACATGATCTGTCTTGGGGAAGAAAGGGAGGCGTTATTCCTGCAGGTTGAGAAGTTTCTTATGAAGTAAGTTGCGGCTGCCGAATCCCGAGACAAACCCGGTAGATTATGGTTTAATAATTGTGAGAGGGTTTTCAATACCGGCGTAAAGGATGGGGATGAGTTGAACGAGAAGACGCACACGGGCTGGAAGGCGGGGGTCATACTGCTTGCATTCATACTGCTGCTGACGGCCTGCGGCCAATCTGGAAAGAAACCGCAAAACACCGTTAGCAACGAAGGTAACGAGATCATTGACACCGTCACACCTGAACCGGAGCCAGAGCCAGAGCCTGAACCTGAACCGGAGTTTAGGGCACCGTTAACCGGACTAGGTCTCGAGGAGGAAGCGACTGCGCGTCCGCTGGCAATTATGATTAATAATTATGGCGCTGCAAGACCGCAATCCGGTCTGACAGAGGCGGATGTTGTCTGGGAGGTGCTCGCGGAAGGCGGAATTACACGTTTGGTTTCGATTTTTCAGAGCAGCAAGGCGACTGAAATGATCGGACCGATCCGCAGCATTCGTCCTTACCTGATTGAGATGGGCGAGATGTATCAATCGGTGCTTGTTCATGCCGGCGCAAGCAATGACGGGTTTGCGATTTTGCAGAAGCAGAATAAAGCGCATCTGGATGAAATAACAAACGCGGGCGCGTATTTCTGGCGGGAAAGCTTCCGCAAGGCGCCGCACAATCTGTATTCGAATCTGGAGAAGCTGCGCGAAGGCGCCTCCAAGAAAAATTACAAGGAAACGGTTGAGATTCCGGTGATGAAGTTCGCCGAAGAAGGAGCGGCCGCTGCAGGTGCGGATGCCCAGGCGGTTGAAATATATTTTAGCTTAAAGGATTACAGAGTCTCTTATGCGTATGATGCCGATAAGAAAGTCTACTTGCGCTCGATCAACGGCAGCCCCCACATTGACATGAACAACGACCAACAGCTCAGCGCGGCCAATCTGGTTATACTGGGCACGAATCATAAGACGCTCGACAATGTCGGCCGGCTTGCGGTCGACCTGTCGACGGGCGGCCCGGCATTGCTGTTTCAGCAAGGTAAAGTCATTGAATGCGAATGGGTGAGGACATCCGCGGAAGATGTTATCCGCATCAAGAAGGACGGCGAGGAACTGCCCTTTATTCCGGGCAAAACGTATTATCATATCGTACCGATGACGCCGACCTTTGCGGATCATATTAAATACGAGTAGCGTGTAATGCGGCTTAGCCCCGCTTTTCTGGGAATCAGAAAAGCGGGGCTTTTTTGCGAAAAAAAACAGCAACAGCATTCTCAGCATACATTTTTCTATTTGATTTGTTTCGATTAATAGCGCCCTTAGGGGCACTATTTGCTGCCGAATAGTGGATGTGGCGAGAGTAGCGCCCTCAGGGGCACTATTTGCTGATGAACAGCGGATTTGGCGGGAATAGCGCCCTCAGGATCACTATTTGCTACTGAACAGCGGATGTGGCAGGAATAGCGCCCTCAAGGTCACTATTTGCTGCTGAACAGGGGATTTGGCGGGAATAGCGCCCTGGGTCACTATTTGCTGTTGAACAGCGGATGTGGCGGGAATAGCGTTCTCAGGGTTACTATTGCTGTTGAACAGCGGATTTGGCATTAACTGAAGCAATCGGGAACATCGGCTTATCAGGGTGATGGACTACCGGATCCGGAAAGGATGGAGAAATATCGGTTGACGGATACCGGGGAAAGGAATATGATTTACATGTAACCGATTACGTAATCGATTACATGTAAATCGAGCAATTTGAGGTGAATCTGAGTTGTCTAAAGCAACAATTAAACAAGTCGCGGCAGAGGCGGCAGTGTCCACGGCAACTGTCTCGCGGGTATTGAATGAAAGCGGTTTCGTTAGTCCGGAAGTGAAAGAACGGGTCCATCATGCGATTGCAAGGCTGAATTACCAGCCGAGCGCAATTGCAAGAAGCTTAAAGCAGGATAAGACGTTTATGATCGGCGTCATCGTCCCGGATATTTCAAACCCGTACTTCATGGGTATTTCAAGAGGTATTGAAGATGTGGTGGGGCAAAAGGGATTTCAATTGATGTTTTGCAGCTCCGACGAGAATCCCGATAAGGAGAAGCGGCTGCTGCAGCTGCTCTACGAGAAGCGGGTGGATGCGGTCGTGCTTGCGACTTCGGGCGGGAACGAGGAAACGGTCAAAAGCATGACTGGCGGCGGTCTGCCGATTGTGCTGATCGACCGGAAGCTGGAGCTGAACGAACAGCAGCAGCATTACGATCTTGTGGCAGAGGACAATGTGGAAGGGGCGTATATGCTGACCCGTCGACTGCTGCAGGACGGACATACCGCAATAGGGGTCGTAAATGGGCCCTCCCGCGTAAGTACGGGACGCGAGCGTTTCGAAGGCGTTCTGAAGGCGCTGCGTGAAGAAGGTGTGGGGCGGGAGCCGCTTGTATTTAACGGAGATTTCTCTACGGAAGGCGGAATCGGGGCGGTCCGGCAGTTCATGAAAGCAGAGCAAAGACCGACGGCGATCGTTTCGCTCAATAACCGGATGACCTTCGGTGTGCTGCTGGAACTAGTGAAGAACGGATTGCGCATACCGGACGATATGGCGGTCGCGTCTTTCGGCGAAGTGGAAGCGGGTCAGCTTCTTAAACAACCCGGTCTATATTACATGGATCAACAGCCCTACGATATGGGAATACGGACCGGCGAAATCTTGCTGAGGCGCATTGGAAATGAGAAGGACGGTTCGGACTCCGTGCATGAAATATTTCGAAATGAAGTGAAACAAATCCTGTAACCGTTGTTATTCAAAAAACCTCCGGAAGAAAGGGTGGAATTATGACGAACCTGAAAGTACATATAACCAATCGGCTTCAAGGCAGCCTTCCCAAAATCGGCATCCGGCCGATTATTGACGGCAGAAGGGGCGGAATTCGCGAATCGCTGGAGGAAGTGACGATGGAGATGGCACGGCGGGCAGCCGCGTTCCTATCGGAAAACTTAAGGCATTCGAACGGCTTGCCGGTGGAGTGCGTAATCGCCGATACGTGTATCGGGGGCGTATCGGAAGCCGCGCAAGCCGAGGAGAAATTTGCAAAGGAGAATGTCGGGCTGACGATTTCCGTTACGCCGTCCTGGTGTTATCCGACGGAAACGATGGATACGCATCCGACGCGGCCGAAGGCGATCTGGGGCTTCAACGGGACCGAGCGACCCGGTGCGGTCTATCTGGCGGCGGCGATGTCGGCGCATAATCAGAAAGGATTGCCGGCGTTCAGCATTTACGGACGGGACGTGCAGGATATCGGCGATTCGACGATCACGCCGGACGTTCAGGAGAAGCTGCTGCAATTCGCCCGGGCGGGATTGGCGGTTGCAGCGATGAAGGGCAAATCGTATTTGTCGATGGGTTCCGTATCGATGGGGATTGCCGGCTGTATCGTGGACGAAACGTTCTTCCAGCATTACTTGGGCATCCGAAACGAGTATGTCGATATGACCGAATTCGTACGCAGGATGGAGCTCGGCATTTACGACCGGGAGGAGTATGAACGGGCGCTTGCCTGGACGAAAGAGAACTGCAGCTTAGGCGACGAAGTCAATCCGGAGCACCTGCAGCGAACGGAGGAGCAGAAGGCGAAGGATTGGGAAACCGTCGTCAAAATGACGCTGATCGCCCGCGATCTGATGGTGGGCAATCCGAAGCTGAATGAGATCGGCTACGGCGAGGAGGCACTCGGCCGCAATGCGATTGCCGCAGGGTTTCAGGGACAGCGCGCGTGGACGGACTTTTTCCCGAACGGCGATTTCATGGAGGCGGTTCTTACGTCCTCGTTCGATTGGAACGGAATACGGGAGCCTTATATGGTCTCTACCGAGAACGACACATTAAACGGCGTTACGATGCTGTTCGGACATTTGCTGACGAATGCGGCGCAAATATTTGCGGACGTGAGAACGTACTGGAGCCCGGACGCGGTGGAGCGGGTGACCGGCCATCGGCTGGAAGGTAATGCGGAGAACGGAATTATTCACCTGATCAATTCCGGACCTGCAGCGCTCGACGGCACCGGGCGGCAGTCGCGGGAAGGCAAGCCGGTCATGAAGCCGTTCTGGGAAATTACGGAGGAGGAAGTGAAAGCGTGCCTGGAGGCGACACGCTGGTGTCCGGCGGTCGATTTCTTCCGTGGCGGCGGGTATTCGACGGACTTCACGACGCGTGAAGGTATGCCGGTTACGATGGCCCGCATCAATCTGGCAGCCGGGCTCGGCCCGGTGCTGCAGCTGGCGGAAGGCTATACGGTTGAACTGCCGGACGAGGTTCACGACAAGCTGGATCAGCGGACCAATCCGACTTGGCCGACGACCTGGTTTGTCCCGAATTTGACGGGTGAAGGATTATTTAAAGATGTGTATACGGTCATGAATAATTGGGGCTCCAACCATTGCGCGGTCAGCTATGGTCATATCGGCGGAGACCTCATGACGTTAGCTTCAATGCTGCGCATTCCGGTCTGTATGCACAATGTGCCCGAAGAGCGCGTATTCCGTCCCGCTGCATGGAGCGCGTTCGGCGCGATGGAGCCGGTGGGCGCGGATTATCGCGCATGTCAGGCGTTTGGTCCATTATACCGCTAGACTAGAGGAGGCGTATGAAGCGCCCAATTCTAACCCCTCGATTCAGGGGAAGGCTGCGGACGGTCAGCATAAAATATTTCTCCCTGACCCGTATCGATGGTCAGCGAGTGGTCTGAATCCCGGATCGCCGCGTAAAACACATCGCGGGTGTCCGGATGCCCAGCCATTTGGAGCTCCTGCCGCAGCCAAATCTCGTCTTTTCCGATTAAGGCGAGATTTTTCCGCTGTACTTTTCCTTCAACGATCACGGCAATCGGCAGTCCCTGGTATTCCATTTTCAGGTTCAAATGTCTCGGCGTGACGGCAGCGGCATCCTTCACCGGTACAATACTGATTTCACCGTTAGGCTCCAGAATGGCATACTCCACATCTTTGATGTCGGGGTAACCGCCGGCACGAAGCGTTGCCAGCAGTTCGACAAGAGAGAAGCGGCTGCGGAGCAGGTTTGTTTTGATGAATCTCCCATGCTTGATTAAGATGGAGGGCTGCCCGATCAATAATCGGCTGAGCCATCGGAACAAGACGAGGCGCGTAAATAGAATGTGAAGCAGCGTGACGACGACGATTCCGGCAAAAACCCGGCCGAGGCTTTCTTCCAGCAGCGGATGTACGCCCAAAGTGGCCAAAAAAATGATTGCCGTCAAATCGTGAGACGTCAATTGGGCGAACGCCGCTTTGCCTAACAACCGGATCACGATGACCGAAACCGAATACAGCATAATGACTTTGCCGATGTAAAGAAGCATAATAACCACCTAACCAATTGGAATGAAATGGCTGACGGAACGCACTTCAATTATTTTCCGATATAAGGCGGTGCATTATGTGTTTTGAATCATTTTTTTGAACGGATTCGTTAATATTGGTATTGTCCGGGCATTGCGGCCGGGCCGACAAGCTGCTGTGCTTGCCGTTTTGCGGTTTGCAAATACATTTCGGCATGATGCTGCCAGCTGATAATCGTCGCAATAAACGGTTTGTACCTGGCGGGAGCGGCATTGTGCATAACGCCCAGTCCCCTGCGCACTTCGCGGTCCTGCTGTTCCGCCTGCTCGATACAGCTCATCATCGTTGCCACAATAGAGGGGGCCGATTCTCCGTCTGCCAATCTCCGGGCCGACCCCAATGCGGTTACTCGATGATACGACGCCGGGACGAGATGATTGTGCATTTCCTCATTTCCCCTTAAATCCTTCGTTTCGGGGATATGGAATAACTGCGTACTCATGGAACAAACCATCTGTTCGGCAAACAGACTTTGCTGTAATGCGTTTACCACCGGCTGCCACATTACATTTTGTCTCAATCTAAACACACCTTCCCGTTCTAATGTTTGGGTATTAGCCCTGCTGTATCGTATGATAGTCGGGCTTGTGAAGTGACGGAAGGCTGTTTGCGAGGATAAAAAAACGCTGCAGCAAGCGGGAAATGCCGTTTGCTGCAGCGTTTGTTCAATTGTATTCTCCGCGAAACGAAGCTTAGTCGCCAGAGGAAGGCGAAGCCGTTTACGCTTGATTTTTTCCGTTAAAGTTTCAAAAAGGACTCAAGCGCGGAACGAATCTCCTCCGGTGTATCCAGATCGAGAATGCGCTCGGTCAGTTGCTCGCAAGCGCTGCGCTCGAGGCCGGTGACCGTCTGCTTAATCCGCTGGATTGCCGAAGGCGACATGCTCCACTCGTGCAGGCCAAGACCGATTAACAGCGGAGCAGCCAGCGGATCGCCAGCCATACTGCCGCACATGCCGGTCCATTTGCCATGCCGGTTCGAAGCGTCGATGACCTGTTTGATCAGACGGATGACGGACGGATGGAAATAATCGTACAGATAGGAGACCTTCTCGTTCATCCGGTCCACCGCAACAGTGTACTGCACCAGATCGTTCGTGCCGATGCTGAAGAAATCCACTTCCTTCGCAAGCCGGTCGGCAAGGAGTGCGGCGGAAGGGATCTCGATCATAATACCGACCTCGACCGATTCGCCGATTTTCACGCCTTCCGAACGCAGCTGTTCGCGCGCTTCCTCGAACAGCGCCTTCGCTTGACGCCATTCTCCAAAGCCGGAGATCATCGGAAACATGATTTTGACATTGCCGTACGCACTCGCTTTTAAGATCGCCCTCAGCTGTGTCGTCAGCAGCTCCGTGCGGTCGAGGCAAAGACGAATCGCGCGGTAGCCGAGGAATGGATTCATCTCCTCCGGAAGATCAAGATAAGGCAGGTCTTTGTCGCCGCCGATATCCAGCGTCCGGATGACGACCGGACGTCCTTGCATCGCCTCTGCCGCTTGGCGATAGGCTTCAAACTGCACGTCCTCAGACGGCATTTGCGACTCGCTCATGAACAGAAATTCCGTCCGGTACAAACCGACGGCTTCCGCACCTTTGCCGATAAGGCCGGTTGCTTCCTGCGGCGTTCCTATGTTGGCGGCAATTTCAACCCGGAAACCGTCCTTGGTCACTGCGGCAAGCTCCGCATAAGCTTTCAGCCGCTCCTGCTCCGCTTGCTCGTCAGCCAGTTTACCCTTGTAAGCTTCCTTCGTCGCTTGATCGGGGCGGATAAAGCATTCGCCGGTCGAACCGTCGATAATCAGTTCCTCGCCATGCTCAATCGAATCCGTATGCTCTCCGATACCGAGAACGGCTGCGATGCCGAGTGAATTTGCCAGAATGGCCGTGTGCGACGTTTTGCCGCCGATTCGGGTGACGAATCCGAGCACATACTGTTTATCCAGCTGGACCGTATCGGAAGGGGTCAGGTCGTCGGCCACAATGATGACTTGCTCGTTGATGTCGGTCAACCGCGCGCCGCGGTGTCCGACCAGGTGCATCATGAGCCTGCTGCCGACATCGCGGACATCCGCAGCCCGTTCCCGCATATATTCGTTCGCCATGCTTTCGAACAAGCCGGCCACTTGTTTGACGGTGCGGGCAACGGCCGTTTCCGCCGACCAGCCGTCATTTTGGATCAGCTTCTGCATCGGCGGGTAGAAGGACGGATCATTCAGAAAGCTGACCTGTCCTTTCAGAATGACTGCTTTCTCTTCACCAAGCGCTTGCTGCGCTCGGCCGATTAACGAATTCAGTTCTTCAAGGCACTGCGCTTTCGCCTGCTCCAGACGGTCGAGCTCCTTGTCCGGATGTTCCGCTTTCCGTTCTTCGGCGTCCTCCAGCCGGAAAGGCTTATATACAAACGCTTTGCCGATCCGAATGCCTTCGGAGACGCCGAGTCCCCGGATCCGCTGTTCAGCAGCTTCAGTCAAATTTGTTTCCTCCTAACATAGGGATCTTTGAGCGGAGCTCAAAGTCTCTCTGTTCCTCAAAGTCTCTCCGCTTCTCAAAGTCTCCGCTTGCTAACGCTTCGGTTACCCGAGATGGCTTTATTCTTCACCGAAGCCGCTCTCTACGAGCTCCGACAGCTGCGCTACCGCTTCCGCTTCATCGGTGCCTTCGGCTTGAATTATAATGACTGAGCCCTTCTCCAGACCGAGCGTCATCAGTCCGAGAATGCTCTTGGCATCCGCTTCGGTAGCCGTGCCTTCAGGCTTAATCAGAATCGTCGACTGAAATTGTGCGGCTTTCTCCGAAAATAACTGCGCGGGACGAATATGAAAGCCGGATGCGTTCTGTATAGTCACTTGTTTGGATTGCATAAGTATTTTCCTCCTAACATAGGGATCTTTGAGCGGAGCTCAAAGTCTCTCCGCTTCATAAGGGATCTTTGAGCATGACATAGGGATCTTTGAGCGGAGCTCAAAGTCTCTCCGTTTCTCAAAGTCTCGCCACGTTAAGTCTCTCCGTTTAAATAGTCGCCAGCAAGCTTTTTAATTGCTCCGGGGATTCCACAGCCATCAGCTTGTCGCGGAACTCGGAATCGATCAGTTTACGGGACAATGCGATCAAAATTTGCAGATGCTCGTTGCCGGCGGCTTCCTGAGGCACGGCGATCATAAAAACGACCCGGACAGGCTCTCCGTCGAGCGACTGCCAATCGACCGGTGCCGCAAGCTTGGCGAACGCAAGTCCCGGCTTGGATACGCCGGCCGATTTGCCGTGCGGAATCGCGACGCCGAAGCCGATGCCCGTCGATCCGGTGTTTTCGCGCGCGAGTACGGCGTTCATATACTCTTGTTTGTCGGAGATGCAGCCCGAAGCCTGCAGGCCGTCAATCAGATCGGAGATGATTGCGTTCTTCTCGCCTGTTGCTAAAGGAATAAAGATCGATTTCTCGTCAAGCAAAGCGTTAATGTTCATGGTAAATGTTCCTCCTGACATAGGGATCTTTGAGCGGAGCTCAAAGTCTCTCCGCTTACATAGGGATCTTTGAGCGGGGCTCAAAGTCTCTCCGTTTTAAGTCTCTCCACTTTAAGTCTCTCCGCTTTAATGGTTTAAAAATGGAGAATGGGGGAGGCATGCCTCCCCTGACATAGGGATCTTTGAGTCGAGCTCAAAGTACTCTCAGTTTCAAGATGTGTCCGGCCCGACAAAAAGTTTAAGCGGTTCGATTGACCGGCTTTTTGAGAATGCTCAGCATCAACGCGGTAACGACGGTACCGATCACAATGGCCAAAGCGTACAGTCCGAGATGGCCGACTACGTTAGGAATCGGCAGTACGAAGATGCCGCCGTGCGGTGCCATTAGCGTTGCGCCAAACAACATCGATAACGCACCGGTTATGGCCGATCCGACCATAATGGACGGGATAACACGGAACGGGTCGCCCGCCGCAAACGGAATGGCGCCTTCGGTAATAAAAGAGATGCCGAGAACGGAAGCGGCTTTGCCGGCGTCGATTTCTTCTTTTGTAAACTTCTTCTTCGCAATCAGCGTTGCCAGCCACAGGCCGAGCGGCGGCGTCATGCCGGCAGCCATTACGGCAGCCATCGGGCCGTAGATGTCGCTGGCGAGCAAACCGACGGCGAACGTATATGCGGCTTTGTTCACCGGACCGCCCATATCAAAGGCCATCATGGCGCCAAGCAGAAGACCAAGCATTACTGCGTTCGTGTTCTCAAGTCCTGTAAGCCACTGCGTCAGACCTTCCATAATGCCTCTGACCGGTTCGCCGATCACATAGATCATAAGCAGGCCTGTAATGCCGGAAGCAAGCAGCGGTATAAGCAAAATCGGCTTCAAGCCCTCAAGGTTTCTCGGAAGCTTGATATATTTCTTCAACGCAAGCGCCGTATATCCTGCCAGGAAACCGGCGAGAATGCCGCCGAGGAAGCCTGCTCCAATGCCTGACGCGAGCATTCCTCCGATTAAACCGGGAGCGAGACCCGGTTTCTCAGCGATCGAGAAGGCAATAAAGCCTGCAAGAACCGGTACGATCAAACCAAATGCGCCGGAGCCGCCGCCAATCTGCATCAGCGCCGCAGCGAGTGTTCCTTCCTCTTCGAACGCTTTAATGCCGAACATGAACGAGATGGCAATGAGCAATCCGCCGGCAACAACCAGCGGCAGCATGTGAGAAACGCCGGTCATCAGATGTTTGTACGGACCGGTGCGGGAAGCACTGCGCTGCGCTTTCGATTGCTCCACTTGCTTCACATAGTCTCCCCCAGCGGCCGCTTGCTTGTTCAGTGCTTCTTCGATCAGACCGCTCGGGTTTTTGATCGCCTGGGCGACACCGACCTTAACGACCGGTTTGCCTGCGAAGCGGCTTTCGGCCACATCGGTGTCGGCCGCGACGATGATCGCGTGCGCTTCGGCAATTTCCTGCTCGGTGAACTCGTTCTCGACGCCGACGGCGCCGCGCGTTTCCACTTTGAGCGGGATGTCTTTCTCTTTAGCCGCTTTGATCAATGACTCAGCTGCCATATATGTGTGAGCGACTCCTGTGGGGCATGCGGTAACAGCGAGAATTTTTTTCATTGAAATCAAACCCTCCTTAGATTGTCTTATATTCCATTAAAAATGTGTAAGCGAAACAAGTTGCACCGATTGACGAACTTCCTCCAGCGTACAAACCTGCGTTCCGGGCTTCGATGCGGTAATGGTGCCTGCCGCCGATGTCCAGCGGGTCGTCTCTTCGAACGATTTGCCTTCGAGAAAGCTGTAAACCATCGCGGCGACCATCGAATCGCCGGCTCCGACCGTGCTGACCGGCGTGATTGGGAACGGCCTTGCTCTTATGGCTTCCCGCTCGCTGACGAGCATAGATCCTTCGCCGCCCATGGAAACAAGCACATATTCGATTCCGCGTCTGATCAGCGATCTGGCTGCTCGGACGATGTGTTCATCGGAATCGAACGTATCGCCGAGGAGCGATTCGAGCTCGTGGATATTCGGCTTAATCGCGTAGGGGACCGCTTCGATACCTAGCGCGAGCGCATCGCCGTCCGCATCGAGAACCGTTCGTATCCCAAGCTCCCGTGCACGGACGATCAGGGACCGGTAATAATCCCGCGGAGCGCCGGGGGGCAGGCTGCCGCCGAGTACTATGAGCGAAGCGCTCGACGCTTCGGCTGCAAAAGTATCGATAAACTGTGCGAGCAGCTGCGGGTCTACCGTAAATCCGGGCTCGTTCAGCTCGGTTGTCTGTTTCGTCGCTTCATCGACCACCTTGAGGTTGATCCGCGTTTCGCCGGACGCTTCCGTCAGCACCGAGCGGATGCCCAGCTTATCGAGCCGGTCTCGGATCACCTGACCCTGATAGCCCCCCGAGAGGCCGAGAGCGGTCACTTCCGATCCGAAATTGCGAAGCACCTTGGCGACATTAATCCCTTTGCCTCCGGCATCGGTTCGCATTTCTTTAATGCGGTTCAAGCCGCCGTATTCAAATTGTTCGATCGTTACGGTCTTATCCAGTGCCGGATTAAGCGTAACAGTGATTACTGGAGCGACCGTATTCTTCATGCTGCACCTCCTTGATCGGCGATCGTCATATCGATGCCTGCCGATTCGATTTCCTGGACTGCTGCAGGGGAGATATCACGATCCGTAATCATCCGGGCTATATCCGACAGCTCGCCGAATCGTGCAAAAGATACCTGGCCGTATTTGCTGTGGTCGGCCATCAGGATGACCTGCCGCGCCGAACGGATCATCCGGCTCTTTACCGCCGCTTCCACCATATTCGGTGTCGTTAGGCCGGCTTCGGTATCGAAGCCGTTAGTCGCCAGAAACAGCTTGTCGACGTGAACGGAAGCGATATTCCGCTCGGCAAAAGGTCCGACCATGGCGAGCGTTTCCGGGCGCAGCGTTCCGCCCGTGAGCAGCAGCTCGATCGTCTTCTCGTTTGCCAGTTCCTGTGCGGCCATCACCGAATTGGTGATCACTGTCAGACGCTGAAAGCCGCGCAGCAGTTTGGCCAATTGGTAAGTCGTCGTGCCGGAATCGAGCAATATGGTGTCCCCTTCCCGGATGAGCGATAAGGCGGCCCTGGCAATGGCCAGCTTTTGCTGCTGAAAGCGGTCCTCCTTTTCAATGAACGAAGGTTCATTATTGTCGTTCTCCAGCACCGGAACGGCACCGCCATGCGTCCTGCGGAGGAATTGAAGCTCCTCCAGGTCTCTGAGATCTCTGCGCACCGTCGATTCCGACACTTGGAACTGCAACGCCAATTCCTGCACGGAAGCGCGGCCGCGCTGCCGGATATAATCAGCGATAAGCCGTTTCCGTTCTTCTTCAAAAAGCATGGAATCTGCCTCCTCCAGCCCGAAAAAAACTCATCATCTCTCTATTTGCTCATTTGTGATTGAGTTAGTTGATATTTAGGCGTTAAAATGCTCATTTGTGCCTAATAATGATTATATATGATCGTTTATTGCTTGTAAAGCGCTTTCTGTTGGCAGAGTTTGACCATATGTGCATAGTATGTCCGTTCTAGTATGGAAATTATTTGCGGATCATCGGGAGATTGAAAAACGCGGCTGGAGAGTGTAACTACATTGCGTGCAGAAATAAGGAGAATCCGTGGTTATCCAGAGGGTTATGTATCTAAAAACGTACTTAACGAGGCTCCGACAATTCGGCATAGGCAGAAACAACAATGTGCCCGAGCAAAAGCGCCTAAGCCAATTATTATCGGCCTTAGGCGCCTTCAGTTGATTGCTAACGGTTGCCGGATGCTGTGTCCCGTGCCGGCACATTTTTCCGCTGATCGGCGTAGAGCGGATAATTAACGCCGGGTACGGTTGTATTTCTGCGTCAGAGGGGTGGATTTGACGCGCGTTCTCTTTTTACTTGTACTGCCATAACGGCGTCTTCTGCGTCTTCTCCTGCGTTTTGACGGGACCCACTCATCGTCGTCCTTTTTGGCGACGGCACCTTTTTTGCCTATCGACCCCATGAGCAGCTTAACCATCGGAGCCATCTGCTGAACACTGGAAAACACCTTCTGCATTTTGCTAACCGTATTGACGATGCCGTCAATGCCGCCCATGCGGTCAATTACATTTTTCAGCTCGGACAGATTGCCAAGCGAAAAGCCCCCGGCTTTGGCCGGCGCTGCTGTAGTCAGCTGGCCCGGCATCATCGCTTGCGTGACGGCCGGGAGATTCTGGGACGAACCGCCGCCGGCAAACGGATCGCCGATCCCCGGGAAAGTCGACTGCGGCCCGCCGGATGGCGGCTGCTGCGAAAAGCCCCTGTGTGAGGGGGGATAACGATAATTCACACGGATCACAACCCTTTAGTTTAATAGTTCTGAAGCTTTCATCGGCTTCATTTCTGCGCAAATGATCTTAAACGCAACACTTGCTGCGTAGTTGTACCTGATAGCAGTCTATGTAGTAGGCAAACATACGGATTGGACGAATGTCACGATTTCGGGGCTTTTTTACAATAAAAACATTCTCTTTCATTCTGTAAAGCGTGAATACGGTAATGCTTGAATCTTCCCCATAAAGGCTATACAATGAAAGGATACAGGAAAGGTCGGTTAACAAAGACGGTAAAATCATTTCTTACAGGGGTGACATGGCATGCAGCTTAAGAAGCTGAACGATAAAGCGATCGACCAATTATTTGAAGCGGTTCTAACGCTCAAGTCCGTGGAGGAGTGTTATATATTCTTCGACGATCTGTGCACGGTTAACGAAATCCAGTCGCTGTCGCAGCGGCTGGAGGTAGCGCGTATGCTGGGCAAAGGCTGTACCTACAATCAGATTGAAGCGGAAACAGGCGCAAGCACGGCGACGATCTCCCGCGTGAAGCGGTGTTTGAATTACGGCAATGACGGATATAAAATGGCGCTTGAGCGGCTGGGGCGTTAATTCGATGAAGCCAGGCGTGCTAGTGATCAGCCACGGCTCGCGTGAAGCGGATTGGGTGGCGCTGGTAGACGATGCGGTACGGGAAGTCCGGCTTCCGGAAGGAATTCCGGTCGTTTCGTCATTTCTGGAGATCGTAGACGGCCGGCTTATCCAGGATGGAATCGACCGGCTTTCCGCGGGAGGCGTGACGGACATTTACGTGCTTCCGCTCTTTGTGTCTTCCGGCAGTACGCATGTGGACGATATCGGACAAGCGTTCGGACTAAAGCCGGTATCCGGGGCTAGGGCAGGGGAACTGGAACCGTTCGACTTGCGCGGGACGAGCGTTGCATTCGGCCGGCCGATTGACGACGATCCGGATATCGCGGCGCTGCTGCTTGATAACATTCGGGAGCTCTCTTCAGCGCCGGATCGGGAAGCGCTGGTGCTCGTCGCGCACGGCAGCGGGGAAGCGGTGTTCCATGAACGTTGGCGTACGGGAATGCGCAAGCTGGCTGAACGGGTCCGCGAGCTGGGCGGATTCGCGCGGGCGGAAACGGCAATGCTCCTGCCGGACGAGGCGGCAAGCGTCCTGAAGGCAATGCAGCGGCAGGCGCCGGATGAGGCGATCATCGTCGTGCCGCTTTTTCTGAGCGACGGTTATTTTACACGACATGTTATTCCCGGCAGGCTTGAAGGGTTATCGTACCGGTACAACGGCCGCTCTATTTTGCCGAATGCGTTCGCGGCCAGATGGATGGAGCGGCAGATTTACCAGTGGCTGGAGCAATTGAAGTGCGTGTTTTAAACAACCTCTTGAACGGGAAAAATGGATGAATCGGATGGTCCGAAGGTTGGTAAAATAAGGAGAGGCGGACCGCGAGCGGGGGTAGATAGAAGTATGACCATTAAACGGGCAAGATTAATATATAATCCAACTTCGGGCAGGGAAGAGGTGCGGCGGCGGCTCCCGGATATTCTGCAGCGGCTGGAGCTGGGGGGCATTGAAACGAGCTGTCACGCAACTTCGGGAGAAGGCGATGCGACGATTGCGGCGACGGATGCAATTAACCGGGGATTCGATATGATTATCGCTGCAGGCGGAGACGGTACGCTGTATGAGGTCATCAACGGCATGGCGGAGCAGAACGTCCGACCGCCGCTCGGGATCTTGCCGCTTGGAACGACGAACGATTTCGCGCGTGCGCTCGGCATCCCGAAGCATTGGGAGTATGCCTGCGATTTGATCATTCAGCAGTATACCCGCCTGATTGACCTCGGTAAAGCGAACAAACGGTATTTTATCAATATTGCCGGCGGCGGCTCATTAACGGAATTGACGTATGAAGTGCCGAGCAAGCTGAAGACGATGATCGGGCAATTGGCCTATTATATGAAGGGCGTTGAAAAAATGACCCGGCTGCGGCCGTCCCGCCTGCTCATCCAGGCGAACGGGTTCGAGGAGCTGCAGGAGGAAATTATGCTGTTCCTGATCTGCAACAGCAACTCGGTCGGAGGGTTCGAGCGGCTTGCGCCTGATGCGAGTCTGCAGGATGGGCTGTTCGATGTCATTGCGCTCAAGAAATGCACCCTGCCGGAATTTATCCGTATTGCGTCGATGGCGCTGCGCGGCGAGCATTTGAACGACCCGCATGTGCTGCATTTTCGCACGGACCGGCTGACGCTGACGACCGCCGACTATGTGCAGCTGAACCTGGACGGAGAATACGGCGGCACGCTGCCTTGTACATTCGAGGTGCTGCCACAGCATCTGCCGATCATCGTGGATGAGTCGGGGCATTCGTCGTATCATTAGTGTATTGAAGGAAGAGAGAACGGAGTTTTATTCGATGAGTATACCGGTTGCAAAAAATGATATCGTCGTCACCGACATCGTGGGGTTGACGCATGAAGGCGAAGGGGTAGGCCGGGTGGACGGCTTTACCCTTTTTGTGCAGGGTGCGCTGCCCGGAGAGCGAGTGCGGGCAAAGGTGTTAAAGATGAAGAAGCAGTACGGCTACGCCAAGCTGCTTGAACTGCTGGAGACGAGCGCCGACCGCGTCGATGCGCCTTGCGCGATCTATAAGCAATGCGGCGGCTGTCAACTGCAGCATATGAGCTATGAGGCGCAGTTGCGCTGGAAGCGGCAGCATGTGGCGGACAACCTGCAGCGGATCGGGAAGCTGCGGGTTGCGGGGGTTGATGCCTATTCTGCCGCTATCCCCTTGGATCAGCATGGAGAGAGCAATAATCGCGAGCGCTTTAGCAGCGACGGAGGAACGCCAACAAACAGTGCAGGCAATGAAGAGGGACGCCTGACCGGCGGGATGATCGTGCATGAGACGATCGGCATGGACGAGCCTTGGCGCTATCGTAACAAAGCGCAGGTGCCAATCGGCATGGCGATGGCCGATCTGGAGGATGGAGCTGCCGGCAGCTTGGCCGGAGGTTTCTACGCGCGAGGATCGCACCGGATCATCGACATGGATGCGTGCCTGATCCAGCATGAGCGCAACGACGATGTCGTACGGCTGGTAAAGCGGATCGGCAGCGAGCTTGGTATCACCGCATATGATGAAGAGACGGGCCGCGGCCTGCTGCGGCACGTTGTTGTGCGCACCGGTTTCATCAGCGGCGAGACGATGGTTGTCCTTGTGACGAACGGAACGCGGATCCCGCAAGCCGAACGTTTGGTTGAGGGCATTCGTGCTGCGCTGCCCGAAGTGAAGAGCATCGTGCAAAATATCAATACGAAGCGGACGAATGTGATTTTCGGAGACGAAACGAAGGTATTGTGGGGCAGTGACGTCATTTATGACGAGCTCGACGGCATTCGGTTCGCCATATCGGCACGGTCATTCTATCAGGTAAATCCGCAACAGACGATTGCGTTATATCGGAAGGCAGTGGATTATGCGGGCCTAAGCGGCAAGGAAAAGGTCATCGACGCGTATTGTGGCATCGGCACGATCTCATTATTCCTTGCGCGGCAGGCTGGTCATGTGTACGGCGTGGAGATTGTGCCGGAGGCGATTGAGGATGCACGGCGAAATGCCGTACTGAACGGTATGGATAATGCCACATTCGAGGCAGGTGCAGCCGAAGTCGTCATCCCCCGCTGGCGCGAGGAGGGCATCACCGCAGACGTCATCGTCGTCGATCCGCCGCGCAAAGGGTGTGACCAGGCACTGCTGGATACGATCCTGAAAATGCGGCCGGAGCGCGTAGTGTATGTGTCTTGCAATCCGTCTACTCTGGCAAGAGACTTGCGGGTGCTGGAGGACGGCGGATACAGGACCGTTGATGTGCAGCCGGTGGATATGTTCCCGCATACGGTGCATGTGGAGTCGGTAACAGTGCTTGTACGAGGTAGTACAGAAGTCTGAGATCCCTGTTACTGTAAGGGAAGCAGGTCTGATGAAATGGTATAACAGACGCATAGAAATTGGCGTGGGGACATATTGGGGATAAATTAGTGCGTACTGGAGCTAAAAAGACCCTAATAAAGCGTACCAAAACCTAACACTGTTATAGTCCCTTTAGCACTTCAATAAAGGAAAATCCCGAGTGAGCATGAATTATTTGCTCCTCGGGATTTTATGCTTCTTTCCGTTTGCTGACTTGTAGGATGTCGTCGAACTTGTTAGCCGCTTCCTTATCAGCATGCTGTAAAACATGACCGTATATGTTCATAGTCGTCGTTATGTTGGCATGGCCGAGCCGTTCCGAAATGATCTTTGCATGAACTCCTTGATTAATCAGTAAGGTAGCAGAAGTGTGTCTGAGATCATGAAAACGGATATAACGCAGATTATGTTTTTTCTGAAATCCTCGGAACCAAAGATAAGGGCTCTCTGGATAAAACGCATTCCCGTCTTTATTGAAAAAGACGAAGAAGTGGTCATCTTGTTTACGAAGTCCCATTTCTCCAAGTAAGTCCCATTGTTTTTTGGATTTCTTATAATATACTCTCAGTTCATCCAGCACAGAATCCGAAAGTGCAACTTTTCTTATTGATTTTTTAGTTTTAGGTTCCTTAATGACTGGGACCCCATCAACTGAAGAGGTGATGCTCTGTCGGACATGGAGGATTCCGTTTTCAAGGTCAACGTGTTTCCACTCTAACCCAACCAATTCGCCGCGGCGCAATCCCGTGGTCAAGGCTAGGGTTATCATTACGCGCCAGTGCGAGGCTTGGTCTTGCAGTAAGGCAAACAACTTCTTCGCTTCTTCTTCACTATAAACTTCGCTTTCTTTGTAGGTTACCTTTGGTTTTTTTACATCGGCAACGGGACTTGATTTTATAACTCTCCACTCGACAGCACGTTTGAATATATTTTTTAGAACTCGGTATATGACTTGACTGGAGCCGGAAGCTAGAATCCCATCCTTTCCGCCCTGTCTAGAACCCGGCTTGTTGAGTGCGTCCATTAAGTTCAAAATATGAAGAGGCTTAACCTGATCTAGCCGCATATGTTCCAAGTAAGGAATTATTCTTTTCTTAATGATGCGGAGGTAGATATCCAAAGTCTTGACTTCAAGTTCTTTCACGGCATACTTGTCCCGCCATTCCCCAATAAATGCCTCAACAGTCATTTTCTCCGGAGCAATATATTCCCCAGCTTCGACCTCGATTTGGAACTTAGCCAGTTCTAATTCGGCTTCTTTCTTGGTTCGGCAGGTAACAGTCTTCGTTCGCCGAATGTATTTTCCATGGACATCCTTGCCGGCATAAATTATCAATCTCCATGAATTAGATCCGCGCTTCTCAATACTTGCCATAGTAATAGCCCCTTAATAATTCGGTTATATACTTCCAATCTTCACCAAAAGGTTTGTGTTTATTCATATAGTGGAAGGGGACAACGGTGAGATTTTTCCTGAGTCCGAGTTGATTTCTGTGAATGTGTATGCTGTTCATTAGTGATTCTTCGATGAATTAGTGGACACTACAATGCGAAGGACGTGAATCAAACACGTACGTGTGTTACCAATCACAGGATTATTAGCCCTAAACCCAAAATTAGTGGGATATTGTCCTGTTCTTTTACATGTTGTGTATTTGTGAAATACCCAAGACCATTTTTGATTAGAGTGTATAATGCCAAAAGAGAAAAAACGGAGGTATACTAAATTCAATCTTTGGTATTTAAATACCAAAACAAAATAATGATTGACAAAAATCCCCTCTGGCAATATGGTTTACTTATGACTCAGTAGAAGTCTTTATGCAAGGGGGGTATAAAGATGCGTGACGACAAGCGGATGAACCACATTTGGAAACGTTATAATGCTTTGAGGGGATATACTGTTCAGTCTGATCTGCCTGTTGCATCGTTTCTTTTAAAAAAGACTAAAGAGGAATTTATATTAAATTCAAACCAACCCACCGAGCACAAAGCTTATGAGGTTATGCTTTCAATAGCAGATACTTACGGAATGAACAATCCATATCCCGATTCAAAGGCTTTTTTTATTGCATTTATGGCGAAGAATGATGAAGATATAGATTTGGAAATGGTTCTTGCGTCTCTAGATCCTAGAGAGATGTTTTATATACCAAAAGTGTTGATTAACGAATTTGAAAAACACTTTAAACCAAACACTAAAACAGTATTGATTCCTGAAGTTGAGAAATTTGCACCTTACCTTACTGAAATAGTAAGCCGACATTCTGATTGTGAATTCTACATAACTACCATGAATAGCGTGAGTAAAGCTCTTCTTGATGAAATGTTTAAGGAGCATACGAATGTAATTGTCGAACAGACTAGTATTTATGACTACGAATTTTCAGCAAGGAAGTTTGATTTAATTCTAGCGGTACCTGTATTCGGCGCAAGAGAACGCGGAGAAGATAATGGAGATTTCATTTGTAGGGAATATGAAATGATAGCTGTAGAAAACTTGCTCTTACATTTAAATAGTTCGGGTGTATTAGTGATTGTACTACCAGCTAGAATAACCTTTGCTGCGGGCTCGATTAAGGACTTAAGAGATTTTATACAAGGCATGTATAAATTAGAAGAAATAGCTGAGCTGCCAGCCGGGATTTTAGCAGCTACCGCTATTAAAACCTATATGTTTACGATCACCACAGGCCGAACAGAAGATGTAATGATTAAAAGATATGAAGCTCCTACAAGCAACATCAAAAAAAATGGAATCGATGAACTGGTTCTCATTGATGATACATTTATAATGTTGGATGAGTTAGTGGAAATGGGTTATTGGAATGTTGATCATATCTTTAGGATGGTGGATGAAAGTTGGCAACGTTATCAGAACTCAAGCATAAAAAAAGAAGAACTAGGTAATGTTGCTGAAGTTTTTCGCGGAAAGGCGATCAACAAGAAAGATGCCAATGGTAGCATTGGAGTCGTAAATATATCGAACCTAAATGATTTTGACATTGATTATGAGGGTCTTGATCACATCGAAGAGGAAGAACGTAAAGTTGCGAATTACTTACTTAAAGATGGCGATTTATTATTTCCGGCACGGGGAACAGCAATCAGAATAGCAGTTTTTAGAGAACAGAAGTATCCTTGCATCGCTTCATCGAACATCATTGTAATAAGACCGAATGAAAAACTGCTTTTAGGGACGTACTTAAAAGTTTTCTTGGATAGTCCTATGGGGAGCAAAGCCTTAGCAGGAAAGCAGCAAGGAACAGTCGTCATCAATATAAGCTATAAAGACTTGAAGTCGCTAGAAATTCCGTTGCTTAAGGTTGAGGAACAAAAAATAATTGCAGAAGAATACGAACAGGAACGTTCCAGATATGTAGAAAGCATTCGTCTTGCTGAAGATAGATGGAATGGTGTAATGGAGCGGCTTCAAAATACTATTTTGAAGGTGAAACAATAAAATATTTGACTTAGATAACTGTGATGTAAGAAAAGTATCATCCCGGCACCACCAGGGGAGGAAATTACATGATCGGAGCAATAATTGGCGATATTGTCGGTTCCAGATTTGAAGGGGATAATCATCGCTCGAAAGATTTTGAATTTTTAACATACAGGTGTTTTTTCACTGACGACTCGGTGATGTCGTTAGCGATATGTGATGCACTTATGAGCTGTAAACGTGATTTTAGTGACTTGAGTGACCAAGCTGTTAAATCCATGCAAGTTATTGGAAGACACTATCCGAATTGCGGGTATGGAGAGAGATTCTATAAATGGATGTATAGTGATACTCCTGAGCCATACAACAGTATTGGTAACGGTGCTGCAATGAGAGTTAGCGCCTGTGGTTATGTAGCCAATTCCATCGAAGAAGCAAAATTGCTTTCGCACAAGGTGACATCTGTAACACATAACCATCCTGAGGGGATAAAAGGTGCTGAAGCTACTGCGGTTGCAGTTTATCTGGCTCGTAGCGGGAAAAATATCTTGGAAATTCGTGATTATGTTGATAAGCATTACTACCCCATGAATTTCTCGCTCGATGGAATCCGGGAAACGTATCCATTTAACGAAACTTGCCAAGAAACAGTTCCGCAAGCACTTGTTGCTTTCTTCGAGTCTTCCAATTTTGAAGATGCAATCCGTAACGCTGTCTCTATTGGTGGAGACAGTGATACGTTGGCTGCAATTACTGGAGGCGTGGCAGAAGCCTACTACGGTGTGCCGACACATATCAGAAAACATGCACTGACATTTCTTGATGAACGGCTTCTGAGGTTATTGCTTGAGTTTGAAAATCTATATCCCGCAAAGATGGAAAAGATACAATCTTCAGGGAGCGTCAGCATTAAAGAAGAGTTTGTCGGAGCCAAAATTAAAACTGGAGGTAGAGAAGAAATGATCCAATCAGCAATGGATGCTGCTGATGAAGCACTAAAAAACACTACTGCAGAGCCTGAAGAAACAACAAGCCAAAAGCTATTTTCCCACCTTTTTGAAGCCTGCAATATTCTGCGTGGTCCAATTAATCAGGATGAGTACAAAAGCTATGTAACACCACTTCTCTTTTTTAAACGTTTATCAGATGTCTACGACGAGGAAACGCAAGCTGCATTAGAAGAATCTGGTGGCGATGAAGAATTTGCTAGTTTTCCAGAAAACCATCGTTTCATTATTCCCGATGGCTGTCACTGGCAGGACGTTCGCGAAGTTAGTGAGAACGTCGGAGTAGCAATAGTCAAGGCAATGAATGGAATTGAACGTGCCAACCCGGATACTCTTAACGGTGTATTTAGCAGCTTTGATGATGCAAATTGGACAGATAAAACAAAGCTGTCAGATGAACGACTAAAAGATCTTGTGGAACATATGTCAAAAATAAAAGTAGGAAACAGTAACTATTCTGCTGATGTTATGGGAGACAGTTATGAGTTCTTAATTAATAAGTTCGCGGACTTATCAAAGAAGAACGCAGGCGAATTTTACACCCCGCGCTCAATTGTAAAGCTTCTGGTTATGCTCTTGGCACCACAAGTTGGTGAGTCCGTATACGATCCTGCAGCTGGTACTGGAGGTATGCTCATTGAAGCTATCCATTATATGAAGGGTGATAAACTCACTTATGGTCGTATCTATGGTCAAGAGAAGAACCTCGCAACTTCTGCAATTGCCAGAATGAACCTGTTCCTTCATGGGGCGCATGATTTCAAGGTATCTCAAGGCGATACGCTGCGATCGCCAAATTACCTGGAAGGCGGCAAGCTGAAAACCTTCGATTGTGTCATTGGGAACCCGCCATTTTCCTTAAAGAATTGGGGTGCTGAACAGTTTAGTTCTGACATATATGGTCGCAATTTATGGGGATGCCCTACGGACTCTAATGGAGACTTTGCTTGGTTGCAGCACATGGTTAAATCCATGGATTCAAATAACGGACGATGTGCTGTTGTACTTCCTCAAGGTGTATTGTTCCGTGGCGGTAAAGAAGGCGAGATTCGAAAACTGCTCGTCGAATCTGATAAGTTGGAATGCATTATTACATTAGTAGGCGGTGTTTTTTATTCAACAGGTGTTTCGGCTTGTATCCTACTTCTGAATAATAACAAACCGAATAAGCATAAAGGTCGAATATGTATGATTGATGCTTCAAGCATTTATACTCCTCAGCGAGCTCAGAACATTATGACTGATAATGACATCCAGAAGGTGTTTGATTACTACACTGATTACGAGGATGTAATCGAACTCGTGAAGATCGTCAATATAGATGACATTCGCGGTAAAGATTACACATTGGCAATCAACAATTATATTGAAAAGAAAGAACAAGAAACTGTGCCGCCCGCAGAGATTCGAAGAGAGTATTTTAAAGCTTTTGACGAGATGGTTGAAGCCGAAGAAGAAATGATGAAACTACTCCTGGCAGGAGGATATGTCAATGAGTAAGCGTATTACAATTGAAGAATTGCAGTCCTACCTTTGGAATTCTGCTGTTCTATTACGGACAAATATCGATGCGGGAGCTTATAAGCAGTACATATTTCCATTACTTTTCTTCAAGCGTATCAGCGATGTTTATGATGAGGAATGCGAACAAATTCTTGAAGAATACGGTGGAGATGAAGAAGCTCTAGAGTGGGAGGAGTATC
Organism: Paenibacillus tarimensis; assembly: GCA_041281825.1. Lineage (GTDB taxonomy): Bacteria > Bacillota > Bacilli > Paenibacillales > Paenibacillaceae > Paenibacillus_D > Paenibacillus_D tarimensis_A. Next base: position 827,728 of record CP166298.1, read on the forward strand.
ACCGTTTCATCGTGCCGGAAGGCGCTCACTGGCGTGATGTTCGAGCAGTATCAGAGAATGTTGGAGTTGCAATTGTGAATGCCTTCCGAAAAGTCGAAAATGCAAACTCTGACAAACTGCAAGGCGTCTTTGGCGATGGCGCCTGGACAAATAAAAATCGTCTCCCTGATCGGTTACTGAAAGAGTTAATTGAACATTTCAGCACTAAAACACTCTCTATTAAGAACTGCCCGGAGGATGAGCTCGGTCAGGGATATGAGTATCTGATAAAAAAATTTGCTGATGACAGCGGCCACACCGCGCAGGAATTCTATACGAACCGTACGGTGGTACACTTGATGACGGAAATGTTAAAACCTGAATCCGGCGAATCCATATATGATCCTACATGCGGCAGTGCTGGGATGTTGATTTCGGCGATTGCGTACTTGAAGGACCAGAAAAAAGAATGGCGTAATGTTGCGGTCTTTGGACAAGAGATTAATGCACTTACATCCGCCATTGGCAGGATGAATCTTTTTCTTCATGGGGTAAAGGACTTTGACATCGTCAATGGTGATACATTGAAGGCACCGGCTTTTATTGAAAGAGGTCAGCTGCGGCAATTTGATTTGGTCCTTGCCAATCCACCTTACTCTATCAGCCAGTGGGATCGTGAATCCTTCATAAGTGATAAGTACGGCCGTAACTTTCTTGGAGTACCAAATCAAAATAGAGCTGATTTTGCATTTATTCAACATATTCTTAAAAGTATGGATGAACATTCTGGAAGATGTGCAATTTTACTACCACACGGTGTACTTAATCGACAAGAAGAGGCAAAAATGCGAAGAGGACTTGTTGAAAATGATCTAGTGGAATGTGTTATAGGTGTTGGTAAAAGCTTATTTTATAACTCACCTATGGAAGCTTGTATTTTAATATGTCGCTCAAACAAGGCAGTTGAAAGAAGAGGAAGAATTCTGTTTATCGATGGCCGTTCACATGTAACTCGACGTGGCACTGAGAGTTTTTTAGCACAAGAGGAAATAAATACAATCGCACAAACTTATTATAATTTTCGCTCAATTGATGGACTGTCATATGTTGCAAATGCTGAAGAAATAAAAATAAATGAATATTCTTTAGCAATAAACATGTATGTTGCTCATACCAACCCACAGCAAGAGCAATATGGTGAATCTTCAGATATACTTGTTAAAAAATGGATAAATCAATCGAGACAACTTCATAAATCGCTTGCATTAATGCGATCATTTATTGAAGAGGAGCAGAGCAATGAATAGAGTGAAATTCGCAGATGTTGTTATCAGAGCCAACACAAAAGAAGACAAAGATAATACTGAAAAAGAACTCTATGTGGGTGGAGAGCATATTTTAAGCGGCGAAGTCTTAATTAAAAACTGTGGAGTAATTGAAGGTTCCACTATTGGTCCCATGTTTTATTTTGGATTTAAGGCTGGACAGGTTCTATTTGTTTCTCGAAATCCTCATCTAAAAAAAGCAGGTATGGTCACTTTTGATGGAATTTGTTCTGAGAAAACCTTTGTACTTGAGTCAAAAGATGAAAACGTATTACTCCAGCGTTATCTGCCCTTTGTTCTACAGAGTAACGACTTTTGGACTTATGCTGAAGCCAATAAAAGTGGATCGGTTAATTATTTTATTAACTGGAGCACACTTGCCAAATACGAATTTGATCTTCCAAGCATTACTGTGCAACGAGAATTAAGCAATTTGCTTTGGGCAATAGAAAATACAAAGCAGGCATATAGAAAACTATTGCAGAAAACGGATGAGTTGGTGAAATCTCAATTTATCGAGATGTTTGGAGATCCAGTGACTAATACACAAAATCGTCAGGTTGTTCCCTTTAAGGATTTTATGACTGATATTCGGTATGGAACGAGTAAGCCACCAGCTTTTAGCGAATCTGGTTCCTACAAATTCATTCGAGCCACCAATATTAAAATGGGGCGTATCATTGACAAAGATATGCTTCGTATTGATTCGACTGAGGCTGCTAAAATTGAGAAGTGTAAGCTAAAAGGCAATGAGATGATAATTGTTAGAAGCGGTGCAAACACAGGCGATACATGTGTTGTTACAAATGAATATAGTGGCCAATATGCTGGGTATGACATTATTATTACCTTCGACTCGAAGAAGGCTAATCCAATTTTCTTTAATGAGTTGATAAACACGCATTATATGAAAATGAGGGTCAAACCATTAACTGCACGAGCAGCACAGCCTCATATCAACTCAGAACAAGTGCAAAATTTGCCAATGATAGTAGCGCCGATTGAACTTCAAAATGAGTTTGAAGCATTCGTTCGTCAGAGCGATAAATCAAAATATGAACTGGAACAAGCGCTTAAAGAGCTGGATTCCACTTACAAGAGAATCATTTCCGAGAATCTCGGCTGACATGTAATGCTATTTGATTTCCTCCTGATTCATGTTATTACAACATTAAGTGGGAGATTTTATGGTTGATATGGTCGAAAAGTTAATTGTAGGAATTAAGCAGGATCTGATCGGAACACTGAGCTCCGCTCAACTTAAAGTATTGGAAAAGGTGTTGAACAAGCACTTAGCAACAGTTGTGGTCGATGAACACGCGGCAACTGAAAATGTACAAGACAGGTTGCTGTCGTTATTCATCGCAGCAAAACGAGTAGAAGGTTGCTCGGAGAAAACACTTAGATATTATGAGTCAATCATTCTCAATTTATCGAGATGTTCGAAGATGGTTCAAAAAAACCAAAAGGTTTGCCCGACGTGGCTACAGGTGATATTGCTGAATGATACGCTGGAGCTCGATATTGTTATTAAGATTGGAGGGCCACTTGATGTTTAATGAAGACAATACGATAGAGCAAATGACGCTGACAACGCTCAAGAGCAATGGCTGGAAGTACGTACCTGCTGAAGAATTGCCACGCGAATACTCTGATGTCATGGTTGAACCTATGGTTAAAGAGGCGCTAATTCGACTTAATCCTGAAATTGCTATAGAACCATCTCGCGCAGATGAAGTTATCTATAAGCTGCGTACTCTCATATTGACGGTTCAGCCACATAACCTGGTAACGCAGAATGAACTGTTCAAGAAGATGATTTTTGAGGAGAACTCCTACCCGTTCGGCAAAGATGGCCGTATGATTCCCATTCGTTTCTTTGGAACAATGACTAAAGAAGACTTAGCGCTGAACGAATATGTTGTCACAAACCAATGGGTATATCCACAAAAAAAGAATGGTAAAAGGCTTGATATTGTTCTTCTGATTAATGGGTTTCCTATGGCAATTGGTGAGTTGAAAACGCCTGTTCGTAATTCAATAACATGGTTGGATGCTGCTGGAGACATAACTGCATATGAAAAGAGCATACCAGGCATGTTTGTAACTAACATATTCAATTTTGCTACAGAAGGCAAATGTTACAGATATGGTTCAGTTTGCATGCCAGTTGGAATGTGGGGTCCTTGGCATACTCCAGATCATAAAATTGAAGGCAGCCTTGGTGACGTGAAAATCAGTGTTGCAGATATGATTACACCTGAGAAAGTAATGGATATATTCCAGTTTTTCACGTTGTTTGCGACAGATAAGAAGTATCGTAAGTACAAGGTGATTTGTCGCTACCAGCAGTATGAGGGTGCGAATCTTATTGTGGGACGCGTAAAGGCTGGATACCCAAAACAAGGTCTTATCTGGCATTTTCAGGGTTCTGGTAAATCATTGCTGATGGTTTTTGCAGCACAGAAACTTAGAATGATACCTGAATTAAACAATCCAACAATAGTTATAGTTGACGACCGAATTGACCTAGAGACGCAGATAACTGCAACATTTAATGCATCAGATATTCCTAATCTCGTCAGTCTTGGCTCAAAGGACGATTTAGAATTCTTTTTTTTAGGTGACCAGAGAAAGATTGCAATTACAACAATCTTTAAATTTGGTGATATTAAAAAGGAACTTAACCCTAGAGACAATATCATTCTTATGGTTGATGAAGCTCATAGAACTCAGGAAGGTGATCTAGGTAGTAAGATGCGTCTTGCTCTTCCGAATGCGTTTTTCTTTGGCCTTACAGGTACACCGATTAATCGTATTGATAAAAATACTTTCAATACATTTGGTGCAGTTGAGGATAAGAGTGGATATATGAGCAAGTATTCCTTCTCGGATTCAATCCGTGACAATGCGACACTACCATTGAATTTCGAACCGGTTCCAGTTGACCTGCACGTTGATAGAGAAAAGCTCGACGCTGAATTTGAAGCATTAACAGTGAATTTATCTAAAGAAGATAAAGCAGAGTTATCTCGAAGAGTCAACATGAAAGCAATTATGTATGAACGCAAGCGTATTAGAAAGGTGTGCGAGCACATTTCCAAGCATTACCGGGGGAAAATTGAACCGAACGGATACAAAGGTCAGGTTGTTTGTTATGACAGAGCATGCTGTCTTATGTATAAAGAAGAACTTGATAAATTGCTTGGTCCAGATGCAACTACAATCGTGATGGATACAAACAATGATAAAGAAGATAAATATAAAGCATATAAACGTGATAGAGATGCAGAAGGAAAGATTTTAGACAGATTTAGAGAACCTAACGACCCACTGAAGCTTGTAATAGTAACGTCAAAGCTTCTTACAGGTTTTGATGCACCTATATTGCAGGCTATGTATCTTGATAAACCAATGAAAGATCATAACTTGCTGCAGGCCATCTGTCGTACTAACAGAACCTATGATGAAGGCAAGACACACGGCTTGATTGTTGACTACATAGGTATTTTTGATAATGTAGCAACAGCTTTGGACTTTGATGAATCGAGTATGAAAAAGGTCATTTCGAATATTGAAGAGGTCAAAAAGCAGATCCCTGCACTAATGCGAAAGTGCTTGAGTTATTTCATGGGAGTAGACCGTACAATAGATGGTTGGGAAGGTTTGATTGTTGCACAAGAATGTTTGCCAACTAATAAAATCAAAGACGAATTTGGTGCCGATTATAAAGTGCTCAATAGAGCGTGGGACGCGCTATCGCCAGATCCGTTTCTGAATTCAATGAAATACGATTTTCAATGGTTAACAAGAGTATTCGAATCAGTGAAACCTACTGATGGAAGAGGCGGGTTGATCTGGGCTTCTCTTGGAGCGAAGACATTGGAATTAGTTCACGAGAATCTGCAAGTCGGAGAAGTACACGATGATATGGAAATTCTTACAATGGATGCAGATTTAATCGATGAATTTATTGAAAAACAAAAGGACTTAAGAAAGACAACGATCAAAGTTGAAATTGATTTAGTCGCGAAAATTCGAAAACACAGTAATGATATTAAATTCGTTAAGTTGGGAGAAAAACTTGAAAATCTCCGTGAGAAACACGAACAAGGGCTAATAACCAGTATTGAGTTTCTAAAGCTGCTATTAGAACTTGCGCGGGAAGCTGCAGAAGCTGAAAAAGAAGTAGTGCCTGAGGAAGAAGTGGACAAAGGAAAGGCAGCATTGACAGAGCTTTTTGATGGGTTGAGGAATTCAAAGACACCAATTATCGTCGAGCGAATTGTTAGCGATATAGATGATATCGTAAAGATTGTACGTTTCGATGGTTGGCAGGGTACAACTGCAGGAAAACAGGAAGTGAAGAAAGCTCTTCGGAGTGTTGTCTGGGTCAAATACAAAATTAAAGACAAAGAAGTCTTTGATAAAGCCTATCAGTATATTGAGCAGTATTACTAATTCGGAGCTAACTTGCACACGAGACCGTAATCATGAAAGCTTAAACCCTGTAATTAGTTACAGGGTTTATTTATGCTGGGAGATGGCACATTGTCCGAATGTTTAGTCACATATCATCATTATGCCATCGTTCTTGTTTATGGGACGGTACTAAAATTGTAATCTTAGGAAATAATGAATCACATATAGGGGCTATTGTCCATGTTCTTATAGTTAATAAAACTGCCGACGGTGTAGGTTTATTGTTACTAGAAAACACTAAACGCCCCCTCAACAAATTAAGGTTTCATCCGCTCCCGAAGGATTGCAATAAGTGGGACATCCGCTGGTAAGAAATCAAACTGGTCGAGCTCATTTCGAGAAACCCAACGCACCTCATCATGGACCGTAGGGTGTAGTTCACCTTTTACCCGTTTTACCCGATACGCCATCAAACGAATAATCCCTTGGCTATAGGAATATACGCTCTCCCCCACATACTTACCTACTTTAACCCCAATTTGTAGCTCCTCTAGAAGCTCACGGCGCAGGCATTGCTCTGGGGTTTCTCCTGGCTCTACTTTTCCTCCAGGTAATTCCCACTTGCCTGCCGTCTCACCTGTTCCTCCGCGTTTGGCAATCAATACCTTACCTTCTTCGATCAAAATCCCCGCCGTTACCGTCTTTACATCAGCAGCAAAATGTTCGGCACGATGGCAGTTAGGGCAAACTGCAATAGCATTATCAACGGTATCTTCCCCACCATCGGCAAGAGGAATCTTGTGGTGTACCTCTAAATAGGGGGTAAGATCACTCGCCCGAATAAAAGGAGCAGGTTTACCACATAATTCGCAACACCCTTTTGAGCGCAAAAGTACTTCCACAATGACATCCGGATTTCTCTTATAAGCCGTTGTCACGACTTGTACAGATCCTGGAATTTTATCGGCATGTTTCAATCGTTCCCTACGCAGAGCCTTATCCGTTTCCCTTGCCTTATGAACTTCTTTAGCAGTTGCCTCATTGTACTCCTTAGGTGTTATTGCTCGTTTGATATAGAGAGAGTTCTTCTTATTCAAAACAAACCATTTAGAGCCATTGTCAGGGTCAGCATGAACGGATTCAAACTCAAAAATTCCATTGAGATGAAGCACAGAATCCCTATTAATAAACACATATATGGGGATGCCAGTATTCTTTGAATCAATGATCGCAGCATTATAAGCGTATGATTCACTAAAGACTCCCTCGCGTGAGTAGAAGTAATATTGAAGTTTTTCATTTGGAATGACCCACTTGTTTGGGTATTTTCCGTTCTCTAACGTAGCTTTAATGAAGATGGCTTGATAGTTGGGCCGGTCCCCAATTAAGTAAATGCCTGCCTGAGTGTCGTATGTTTGAGCAAATACCGAAATATCCCAGGAGGTATAATGTCTTCCGATTACAAAGTCATCCAAAACAGTGACATCGTCAAGTTCAGATGCGAACTTCAGGCAAAACTCTGGATATAGGTCTTCGTATGTTTTTAGACCTAATTCTTTGAAGCGGTCGTACAATGCATTGGCACCAGGTTTTGCAGGGAATTCAAAGCGTTGAAGGTAACGCTTCAGATCTCCAACTTTCTTTATTCGATGTACAATAACTTTAGAACGAGTTACCTTATTTTTAAACGCTTTTTCAAGCATTGGATGTTCGAGGGCAGGTGCCTCAACTTCATCGACTACGAATTCAATGGCGGCCTCTATTGACATAAAGATTCTCCTATTCGTATAGCCTATCTTGTTTTAAGTTTTCAGTTGATTTAACAAGACCTATGAAAAAATGGATTACAGGCATATCTATAAAACCAAGTAAAGTAGTACCTAACAATTATAATATCAGTTAAATATGTTTGATCCAATGCTATTGATGAAATGTTTTAAGTAGAGTAAATTTGGAAATACAACCTGATATTTTTGATCTTTCTCTATGAAAAGAGGACACTATGAAGACATATGGATGGAAAGGATCAATTATTCAATTCATTCAGGAAAAACCAGAGAACATTGTTCACGAGCTTTGTTTATACGTTTATGAACAGCCGGAAATAGAACTTAGATTCATAATCAAGAACATATATCCCAGATTGAAGCGTGGTATGATAGCATCGCTTTTTTGCGTAGAGAACTGGAGCAGCTTTCACCGTTAGAAGGGGTACTCATTTGGGAATATTCCTTACCACGTGAAAAAGGCAGAAGGCCAGATGTTCTCGTCTTACTTCCGGGTGAGCTTCTGGTTTTGGAGTTTAAGCGGTATGTTGATATACATGAGTCTGAGTATAATCAGACTTCCCTCTATGTCCGTGACTTGAAAGAGTTTAGGGATGATAACCCACACTGACCGTTTGAATGACGGCTTAAAAGGGCGATAAGTCGTAATTAAGTATCTTGCCAAGGGGAAATAATACAGGATTGATGCTCGAAGCATCTTATCAATTAAAGGTTCGTAACTTAGATGAAATTCAAAGTAATCAAATTCTGGATATGTAGTAACCCAACGCCCAGTAACAGCCGCAGATTCCTCTTGGAACAAATTCTGGGCATCAACGATCACATATTCGCAAATACTTCTTACATTGGGTTGTTCATCCGCTAGATCTTCTAGATGTATTCGCTTAGAAACCCCCTCATTAAAATACTCGGGTGATTCTGCAAATGAATATGGATCGGGATCTGTTTTGTTAATAAGCTGCCATGGGTGGTTCAATAGAACACTTAGTTGGAATGGCCGCGGCATGACTGGCATGGTGAATTTGTTGAAGAGATTACTGACCGCGCCTTCCGAAAGATTTAGTTCTGCCATGAAGTTTGTTCGCTCAAGATTGTAAAGCTTAGCACACAATTCACGTCGGAAATTAAGGTCGCGATCACCCATCAGCTTTTCCCAGTGTTCAACTGAGCTCTGTAATATAAGTAGTTCATTATGGTCCAACTTAAGGATCTCTTCCCTAGCACGAACCAAATTCCAATCCACAGCATTATTTTGAGTCTCTTTCAAATATTCTGAATAAAGTTGAATAACGTCGTCACGATTCAACTTGTAATTTCTACGGTTAAAGGTCATTTGATTATCACCAATAACCATGATATAGCAGTTTCGCATACCCAATGAAAACCTTTAGTCCGACTAAAATAATGAAACCGCATAAACAAACTGGATAGAATTGTTGCTATAAGGAGCACCTCCAGCAGGCAGGTTATATCGTTAAAATAAAAAAACACTGTGCGCCGTAAGACAGCATAGTGTTTCGCTCCAACACCTATTCTATTTTTTGCATACAAACCTTGTTTGAGGCCTAGTAAGTCTCAGGTATATGAATACTCTCCATAAGGGTTTATTGATGGGCATAGAAAAATAAAACCTTGAGCTTCTTCTAAATGATGCAATAAAGAACATCATTCCGTTTCAGTCATGTGTAAGAGGAACATGACTAACTTTCGCATTTGAGATGCGTCTTTTTTCGACCGGGAGTCGATCTCCACCCGTGAGGAACGGGCGCGAGCAAGTGGAGGCCCGCATCTTAGTTATACAACTATAACTTATGAAAAACAAGTAGAAATAATAAAGGAGGGTACTGGCATATGCAAAAAGTTTTTAGTGTATCAGAGCTCGCCAACTACTTAAGCGTATCAACCGATAGTATTTACGCAATGGTTCGTGAAAAGCAAATCCCGCATGTGCGAATCCGAAGAAGGATAGTATTTCCGATGAACTTGGTTGAAGAGTGGTTGGTAAATCAACAATTGAAATAGTCCTGTAAACGAATGTTGCCAGAACCCTATAAATGAACTATAGGGTTCTTTTGTGTTAATGGATTTGAAATTATGGCCTGAGCTACTGTTCTGTGATACGACTCATTTCAATACGAAGCTTCTAAGTAGCTTATGCCTATGTTGTTAATTATTCTGCCATTCCCATGGAGGAAAATGTAAAATCGTGTCGAAGTATTAAACCACTACTAAATTATACAGGTGGAATGCTTATGCCAACCCGTCAGGAATGGGTCAATGCACTATTAAATGAGTATACGGTCAAAGTAATCTCTTCAAACCAACTTATAACAGATGTAAAAAACAAACAACTTGAAAGAATTGCAGATCTAACTGCAAAAGAGAAATTAATTCCACATATGAAAACAAATCTCACTCCCGTCACACAATTCGATCCAGAATTAGATATAAAGCTAACAACTTATTCTCTCTTACATATGGTCGGTTTGATAACAACTCCAATTGTTACAAACTTGGTAGATATTAGTTCAACGTGGGCTTTATATCGATACATTTGGGCCTTCGAGATTCCTACTGCAGCGACAGTTGATCCTGCACTAAAACTTAGTAATATAGCAAGAAACATTGACTTCCATCAAAAAACATTGTTGTCGGATGAAATTGGCGTAGGAATGGCTGCATACATAATGTCAACATATTTCGATGCACATCACTTTACAGATATTGATGTTGCCCTACGTTCACCGACTCTAGGGCTTATTCAGACGGGATCAACGTCCCCAGATTATTTGTTCTACGATAATAATAAAAACTATTACGTTGTGGAATGTAAGGGGAGCCAGACGTCCAAAAATACATCTTTAGATCAGCTTAGAAGGGGGACTGAACAAGTTCCTTCCATTCAATTTCAAAACGGCCAATCTGCTACTTCCCTAATATTGGCGACATGTATGTTAAATGACAAGACTGAGGTTTATATTATTGATCCTCCAGGAGATCAAGATGACAGATATTACAAAGAAGAACTTGGTGGTAAAACTGAACAGATTGGTCAAAACACCTGGAAAGTAAAAGATCAGAAGAAATTTGAAACCGAATTAGATTTAATGTATAGGTCAAAAATTCTCGCATTTTGCGGGAAGGAATATGAAGCGGTAAATTTATTACCCGAAACCCTCAAAGGGAAAATAAAGATTAAAACCAAGCAAAGGGCTGAGGAAATCTTTGACGTTCACGAAACGATTTTCGGGAATTTCGAGGGAATAACCCAATCCCTACCAATCCTTGAAAATGTAAATATAGAAGTGTTCAGAGGGCTAAGGAGCGATTTGTTGAATTGTTATTTAGAAAACAATGAAGAGAAGGCTCTCGTAACTAAAAGTGAATTAATCAAAGATATAAAAGGCAACTCTGATTTTAAATCAAGTAACTTAATTAAACTGGATTACGATAATTATACAATAATTGAAAACGTCCGAACTGACGGTACAATTGTCCGAATGAAAATATCAGATAAGTAAAATCGTTTGTTGGTTAAACTATTATGAGACTTACCAAGGGATCTGAAATAGTATCTAATGAAAAAGGCCCTGTGAAGGGCGTTATCTCGAAAATAATATGCGGATATTTCGTTCTAAATAGGCAGACTCAGAGGTGTTGTTATATTAAGAATTTATGGGATAAAATCGAATTATATATAATTTCTTTGTGGTTATTGTTCTTATTAATTATTATTGTTACTATTGATATCCCGATTTACTTTGGTGAAGATTGGATATTTATTGGTCTAACAACATTAATGAAAAAGAATATTATTCCTCTAATCTCATTATTTTTTCTAATCGTTGGGCTTATTTTCATAAGTCGGTTCAATTATAAAATATCAGGGAGTAAAAAGACGCCTTTCAAAATAATAAGCATTCAAAACGAGAATTACCAGCACCTAGCATTTCTATCAACCTACATTATTCCTTTAATTGCCTTTGATTTAAGCAAAATAAAGTATGTAATTGTTCTTATGGTACTTCTTATTGTTATAGGGGCAATCTATATACGAACAAATATCTTTCATGCCAACCCATCCTTAGCACTTTTAGGGTTTCGTATTTACAAATGTGAAGGAGAATTTAGAACTGGTCAAAATAAAGATGTTATTATTATTTCAAGGCAATCTTTAATGGTAGGGATGAAAGTAAGTTATCTGGAGTTGGATGAAAATATATACTATGTGAGGGTTGCAAAATGAGTATTGAAGAGTTAAAAGATCAACTCAGGATTTTTTTCCAAAATGAAGAGGGGCTTTTAGCAGAGGTTTATTTTATATTAAAAGGCACAGAAGGTACATATCTTCGAATGGCAGATATACACCAAGATACTCAAAAAGAACTGACAACAAAATTTATTGAAAAAGTTAGAGACGATATTATTAATAAACAAGAATTAAATTTAATAAAAATATCTGATGCTGATGATCGAACAAATGTAATTTATGAATATGATCTCGAAGAAACTCCAAGTGAACTAAATGTTATAAGTGATATCATACAAAATGACAACTTCCCTCATTTCTCTTTTAATCAAGATAAATTAAATGATCTTAAAGGATTTGTGATTTTGATAAGTAATAACGGTCAAAATCTTGTTCTATATAAAAAGCATTACCCAGTTGAACTTTTTAGAAAAGACAGTGGTTTCAGTTTGACCAGATTAGGAAATAACCAAAGATTTGTTAAGTTGAAGGAAGACATAGTTAGAATTAGTTCATACTTTGAATTCTTTAATTTTAATGACACGCTGTTTATAAATAATTTAAATGCTTTAGAGAAATTCTTTGGATTCCATGATGCTATCAAAAAAAGAGCGAAAATAACATTGGACCAGATTAAAGAATATGGTATTTTAGAAAACCCAGATGAATTAGAAGAAATGATTGATGATATTACTTACTCAAGGAAATTAACCAAAGTCGGTAATTCCTCCCCTGTATTGGGTAGAATTCCCACAAATGAAGTAATTAATTTCGTAGAAAATTTCCCTGGTCTGCAAGGTGCATTTGAATTCAATGATGATAGAAGTAAAATAAAAATAGGTACAAAAAAATCAAAGCAAATGCTTATCAAATTGTTAAACGATGATTATTTACATTCTCAACTGACAAGGCAATATTACGATAGCTTAGCCAAAGACGCTGTAAGCACTACATGATTGATTTTCAACGGGCCCAAATATGGGGAATTCTACATCAAAGACCCAGAGATATCGAATCAGGGTCTACTATTTGAGTTCATCTGCTTCAGAAGACTGTGATCGACATTTATGGCTTTATGCAGACGCAACATTTTGGTTATGAGTTGGTGTTAAATTAGTGTTACAATTTACCACCAACCATCCTGAAGGATCCAAGTGGAGCGAGAAGAGGCGATCCGCCGGTTGGCAGCGGGGAGCCTCAAGGTCATCTTCACGGTGGATTTGTTCAATGAAAGAACCGACATCTCGGCGGTGGACACGCTGCTGTTCACGCGGCCGACGGAGTCGCTGACGGTGTTCACGCAGCAGGTTGGGCGGGGCTGCGGCTCCATGAGCGGAAGACGCATTGCGCAATCATCGACCTGATCGGCAACTATCGGAATTCGGATGTGAAGCTACAGCTACTGATGGAGCCGCCGGAGGATGACGGGAAGAAGACGCCGGCTGCGGCGATTCCGTCCGCGTCGGCGGGCTCTGTGCTGAAGCTGGAGACAGCGGTCGTGAACCTGCTCGAGAAACTGAGCCGAAAGCGGATGCCGCTTCGCGATAAGCTGCAACGCGCGTTCCTTGGTTTGCTGAATGAGCTGGGGCGGATTCCGACGTACCTTGAGCTGCATCTGCATAACCGGGAAAACAGTAAGGGGTATGAGCAGACGTTTGGTTCTTATGTGGCATTTTTGCATTGGGCGGGTTGTCTCACTCGTGATGCTGTATATGCTGGAGCGGTCGCGGATCAGAGGGCCGAGCCGGTGACACCTCAGGAGGTGGCGCCGTTCTTTCATCGATACTTGACAGAGAAGGAGCACCGGAAGCGGATCGACTTCTCGTACGCGGAGTCGTGGCTGCAGTGGGCGTACGACGAGGCGGGGGTCAGCAGCTTAATCGCGCGCATGCCGATGACGAAATTGTCCGGGTTTCGGGGAAGCATGACGCGGTTTGAAGACGGCGTGTAGGTTACGGGCTCTAAACATAAATGATGGAAATGACCAAAAGGAGGAAATTAGTAATCGGCGTCGAAAATTAGGAAGGTAGTAAGTATTAACCAATGGGGGCTATATGATGATTCAGACTCTCACATCTTCAGGGACATTCTACCAAACGCTTTTACATAAAAATAAATACGACGAGCAAATGCAGGGTTGTATCAAGAAGACTGTATCTAACCTCTTGGATGTGGAAACAAGTTTCGACCGCCCAGGTATGTTACTTGGGAAAATTCAGTCTGGTAAGACCCGGACATTCCTTGGCGTGATGGGATTAGCATGCGATAACGGGTACGATGTTATTATCGTATTGACAAAAGGCACCAAAGCCCTAGCTCAGCAAACCATTGAACGTCTGAAAAATGAATATAGAGAATTAGTGGAAGCAGATAAGATGCAGATTTTCGACATCATGCATTTCCCTAAGAATCTTACGGGTTTCGAGTTAGAGCAAAAACTCGTTCTGGTTGTAAAGAAAGAAATGAAAAACATGATTCGGTTACATGAGGCGATCTTCAATACGTATCCATCACTAGCGGGCAAAAAAATACTTATTATTGATGATGAAGCGGATTTTGCTAGCATTGGTTTCAGTAAAACACGCCAAGAAGGAACGGAAATAAAGAAAATTGCAGGAAGCATTGATGAATTTCGCCAGAAGACAACGCAAACAAGTTATCTTCAAGTAACGGCGACTCCTTACTCGCTGTATTTACAACCTGAAGATTTGGTTTTAGATTCAAGAAATCTCGTTTTCAAACCGATTAAGCCATCATTTACTGTCTTAGTTCCTGTACATGATAAGTATATTGGAGGGGACTATTATTTCGGCCAGAGTGAAGACGAGTCTTCGATGGCATACCATCTATTTGAATCCGTCGATGAAGACGAGCTTTCTATTCTTAAGAAACCGGATCGGCGCTCCTTTAAAATAGAAGAATGTTTAACAAGCCGGCGGGTCAAATCGCTACGTAATTCGATTGTAAATTTCGTAGTCGGGGCTTGCATTCGACGTCTGCAGGACAGACACCAAGAACGTAACGGTAAGAAGTATAGTTTTATTATCCATACAGAACAAAATAAGGCTTCCCATCTATGGCAACAAGAAATCATATTTGAGATCAAAGATCGTCTAACTGAGGCGGCTAAAGAAAATAACCTCTTATATGATCAACTAGTAAGAGATTCTTACGAGAATTTAGGTAAGTCGATGAGTCTTTACCCGGCAGATGACATGCCCAAATACGAAATTGTGAAAGAAGAAGTACGTCAATCTCTTGAGAAAGATTATACGATGATCACGGTGGTTAATTCGGAGAAGGATGTCAACGAACTCCTAGACGACTCTGGTCAATTAAAGCTCAGGACGCCGTTGAATATTTTCATTGGCGGGCAAATCTTGGATCGGGGAATCACTATTGGCAATCTAATTGGTTTCTACTATGGTCGCAGACCCAAGACGTTCCAACAAGACACGGTACTACAACACTCAAGAATGTATGGTGCCCGGCCTTTAGAGGATCTTGCCGTGACACGTTTTTACACGACTCCTGACATTTATGCAGTCATGAAGCGCATCCATGAATTCGATACTGCCCTTCGTGAGGCTTTCGAGAAGGGAGATCACGACGGCGGCGTTGTCTTTATCCAGAAAGATACGGAGAACAAAATCATTCCGTGTTCTCCAAACAAAATTCTTCTATCTAGTACAACTACTTTAAAGCCATCCGTTCGGATGCTCCCAACTGGTTTTAAGGTAAAGGCGAAGACGCATATTAAAAAAACTGTTACCGAGATCGACAATACGATTGCTTCCTATTTGCAAGGGATTGAGACCGAACCGTTCCTCATCCCTGTTAATGAGGCGATTAAGATCATTGAAAAGGTTGCGGATACATTCGAGGAAGACAACGGCTGGGATATTCGTGCTTACACCGCAAGCTTAGACTACTTATGCCAACAGCCTTCGGATGAAGAATGGAAGGGCAAGGTATGGGTCATTGTCCGGAAAGGCAGGGAAGCACAGCGCACAAAACAGGACGGTCGTTTCGAGAACTCACCTGATTCTTACCAGGAAAAAGGGAAGGCGAGGGAGATCGCGCAAAAAATTCCCGCCTTGATACTACTCCGCCAAAATGGCGATGAACAGAACGGCTGGACTGGACACCCGTTCTGGTGGCCAATTCTTGTTACCCCGCAGAATACCAAGATCGTAGTATTCACGAGCGAACAAGTCGGAGTGGAAGAATAACAGAGGAAAGTTTGGTAAAGACACGCCATAAGGGCGTGTCTTGAATTTATTACTTTAATTTGGAGGAACGGGGATGTCGTTTTTTACAACGTGGTACTTTTATACAATTTATATTACGCTCATGGTATCTTTTGGAGTTTGGTACTTCTTCAGGCTCTTTGTAACCCGCTATTTCCAGGCGCAAAAAACGTCGATTGCAATTGAGCAAAAGCTACTAGAACTTAAGGATATTGAAAGTCCTGTACAACGCTTTCACGAAATGAATGAATGGGTACAATCCCGGGCGGCGGATTCTATTTATTTTAAGGAATGCTTCGAGCCGTCATGGCGAGCCTTTTACAAGAAATTCATGGAATATCAACGGAATGGTGTAACGTTCACCCCTGATGTATTCGATTTCTTTCATGAAGAGATCTTCATTCAGAAGTATGGACGTCGTAAATTGGTGGATCTCATTCCCGGCTTGTTTCTTGCTGCGGGCATCATTGGAACCTTTCTTGGCATAGCTGCAGGTGTGTCTGGCTTAGACCCCGATGGAAATACGACAGAAATGAGAAGCGGGATCGGACTCCTTCTCAGTGGCATGAAGGTGAAGTTCTTATCGTCCATTATTGGTATTATCCTTTCCGGACTATGGCAGTTCATTGACCGCAGAAGTCAATATTCACGATTGGTGGAAAGTTTCCACAAGATACGTCAAGGGATGGACGATACATTCCCGACACAAGAGGAAAGTACGGTTCTGTTTCGCATGTTAGAAAACCAAGAAAAACATATGCTTGATTTCCAAGCATTCATGTCTGAGCAATTAATCCCTCAGATGATTGGAGGGTTTCAAGAGAGCTTAAATCAAACCTTACTTCCCACCTTAGAACAGACACAGACCTTGATGGGGGAGCTCGTACAGAACGCGAGTGCGAACCAGGTTGAAGGAGTGCGTCAGTTAACTTCTGAAGTGATGCAATCGCTGAATGAAATCACAGGCGAACATATGAGGAACCTTGGCGATGCGCTTCGCGCTACGGTGGAATGGCAACAGCGCGTTCATGGAGAGCTGACTGAACTGGTGGAGTCAATGCAGACAGCGGCTGGTAAGCAATCGGAAATGGTAGAGAAGACTACTGTCCTCACGGAACAAATTCATGCCTATACGGAAAGCATTACAGATTATCAAGAGGTACTTGAGCAAACTGTCGGACAACTTAACGAGACATCATCTAAAAACAGTGAGCTTCAACAAGCGGTTACCGGGTTGTTGGAACAGATGGTGGAAGAGCGGAATGTGTTCCATGAACATTTCAACGAGCACATGACAACTATGCGAGAAAATGCGAGTTCAATCACGACACAAACACAACTTCAAGCCGAAGTACAAAAAGAGCTTGCCGACAATCTGGAGCTACTTACTACAATGTCGGAAGGCCAAGTGGAACTCGTCAGGGCTTTAATTGAGCAGGCGACAGCTTCTCAAAAAAACGGAGAGGAATTAACTCAGCTTATCGACCGATTTGATGGAAGTGCGACAAAGTTAGTTGAGATTCAAAACAATGTTGGGGGAATGCTGGAAGGAACCAGTGAAGAACGCGAACGTCTCAACAACCTAATTCAAAAGATTCAGGAATCCTTGGTGGAGCAGGTTCATCTTATGGACGAACGAACAGACGCGCTGTCTTCCATGTGGGAAACGACAAGCGATGTTATGACCCAAATGAATTCAAAGCTTACTACCTCGATGTCTCAATTTACCGATGATATGCATAGAGGATTAAGCCGAACATTCACCCAATTCGACGAAGAGCTAACGAAGTCCATTACGCTCCTTTCTAAAGGGGTTGAGTCTATGCGCGACGGGCTTATTGATTTGCCGGACGTTATTGAGGAATTGAAGAGGTCTGTACAAGAGATAAACAAGTTGACTAGAACTGCCACGAATGGATAGGAAGTGATGTACGGAGATGGCTCGCGGGTTTCGGAATATCAAACGTTATCTTCCCTCCGCTCATGAAGAGGAGAAGGAAAGCTTTTGGGTTTCTTACACAGATTTAATGTCAGCGCTACTTATCGTGTTTGCCCTTGTGATCATGATAACGATGTACGACACGCAAAGCGCGTATGAAAAACAACAAGAAGCGATGAGACAAACAGAAGAGGCCATTAAAGAGAAAGAAGCAGCAATGGAGGAAACCAATAAGTTAATCGAAGAAGTAGTTGGGGTCAAATCTAGAATCATTCAAGAACTCGTCAAGGCATTCAAGGACTCTGATCTTGATCTTCAGGTTGACCAGCAAACCGGGGCGATTCGATTTTCGGGTGGCGTCTTCTTTGACTACAGAAGTAGTGAGGTCTCCGCATTGGGGAGACTGTACCTTGAAGACTTTATACCAAAATATATAAGTATCCTCCTATCTGATAAGTTTAGGGGGGAAATCGCCCAGATTATTGTCGAGGGCCATACCGATACCGATGGGAGTTATTTGTATAATCTGAAACTGTCCCAGGACAGGGCATTATCCGTCGTTCAGCAGGTGTTCGATCCAACCTTCCCGCAATTCGCTTACCAGGAACCATTAAAGGAAGTGGTGACGGCGAATGGGCGATCTTTCAGTGTGCCGATCTTGGATGCGAATGGAGATATTGATCCTGACAAATCCCGGCGCGTAGAATTTAAGTTTAGATTAAAGGATGAGCAGTTACTTGATAAAGTGCAGGGATTGATGAATGCAAATGGACAATGACGGATACTTGTACCATTATACGTTCCCACCGACCAAGCTTCGGGCTGCTCGGGAGGTGGTCGAACACCGTTATGGAGATGTCGATAAAGATAATGCACGTCGATTAGCTCCTTACCGATTACCGAAGTTGTTAGAGTTCATTCGGAGAACGCCGACTGATGAGCTGGAAACTTGGGCGGTGACATTGAAGAAGTCGGATGTCATGGTTTTGCTCTATCAGTATCCGTACCCTGATGAGACTCAAGACACACAACGGAAAGTTAATATCGTATTAAGCAAACGATTTACTTCATCAATGGGCAGATATCTGTGGGGGCTTTTCTCGCATGATTACGAGCATGTATATCTGCAGGACTTACTGAGAAGAGTGTACCCTGTTGATTCCTATGCCTTCCTAAATCCTGGGCAGGACACTAGGGAAGCGTTGGTAGCTGCCCTTTCAAACCGATCGGGAATTGCATACGGGCTTATTCCTTTTTTCACAACCAGCAAGAAACATTCAAAAGAATTATTGAAGAGCTTACAAATAAAAGAAGATTGTCCGATAGAACATTTCCTTTTATTTGAGATGCTACTAGCAGGGCTACAGTATGACGTCTTCATTCGACGTGAAGGCGAGGCCTCTATTCAGCGAAAACTTGAGAAATACCCTTTAGAACATTATCAGCAACTCATGAAGGTTTACTTAGAAGCACGTACCTACGAAACTTTCCATGGAGTGATATTGGAAGAAGCTATAAAAAGACTCCACGACCCAAGGGAACGAATGGTGGATTGGACGTTCCTTAGCGAGAAAGCATTATCTGATGTTAAACGGTGGCTCGTTGTAAACGAGTTGAGGAAATTCTTCGAAGGTGATAATAATAGAAGGTTCGAATATTGGAAGCGGTACTTACATTACATCGATAATGTTACACAACTAAGGGGAAATGGAGACCCCAAAGTAGCATTCATATATTTCAGGCAGTTCGTCGTTGTAGAATTCGGGAATATAGGGAGCGCCTATTTTTACCATCGTGAAGGTTTTGACAATTGGATTTTAAGTCGTACAACTTCCCATAATTTCCGCAGGAGGAGTACCAACGTGAAGGAAAGCTTATTAAAAGAAACGGCCAGGACAATGAGGGGCGATCCTTTATTCATTAATAAGGAAGGGCACTTCGGTTATTACGAAACTTGGAGTAGGAAGTTCACGAGACACATGCAGGAGTACTTAGCTGGCAACTTCGATTATAGTGAGGGATAGGTACAAATGAACTGGTGGAGCCGGTTATCCAGAAAAAATAAAAGAACTGAGTTCGGCCCTATTCGTATTATTTTTAGTAAGCTCCCCGCTGGGTTAGGGATATCCCTATTTCAAGAAGGATTAAAGCAACGCATTTCGCTTCCGCTTACCTTAACGGTTACAGAATTAAGAAACCAGCCAGACATTGAGAGGTTAGAGCTATTAGAGACACTTTGGTTTGAAGAGTTGTTGGAGCAGCACCAAGATGGCTACCTTTTGCCGTATGACAAAATACAGGGTGCCCCCGATGAGGTGAAGTCTGCCCTTGAAATCCCGTCCACAATACCGCTTGAACTTTTCTTGAATCACGAAGGAGCAGTGGGTACTAATCATTTTAAGTTTGTTGTCGAGATGGGTTCCGGAAAGTGGAAGCACATTGAAAGAACCGCAGTGTTCGTGGGACCTTGGATAAATCTCCCTGACCAATCCTGGCAACTTATTCCCCAGGATCAGTACCGGTTTATTAACTTGGTTGCTCTAAATCCTGACCCACGCGATAGTGAACGTATTTTCCCTTACATCGCACAGGTTCGATCGGAAGCCAGACGAATAGGCATTCCTATGGATCCTTATTTAGAAAAACAGGAGTACAAATTTGTTGACGGTATTGAAATTGACCTTGATTTCGACGGGGAAAGTATTCAGCTAAAACCCATTTATTCGACGTCAACACAAGATATTCCCGAACAGTTACTTCGACAGTTGGGGGAAGGCGGGTACTCGTATGCCTCAAATCCCCAACATGGAAAGATTTTTGTTCAACCGGCAGCTGCTCAAAAGGCAAAAGTGATTAAAGATATACCTTCCATTACCGGTCAGGATATTCCTCGTTTTGCAGAAAACCCCGAGGCATTTATCCCAGAAATTGAAGGGTTAAATGTCGAGTCCTTTGGAGAGCGGGTAAAGTCTCTAGGTATTCGGGTTTATCGCGCTCAGCCTTTCGTTCATGCGAATGAGAAGGGAAGGGGCTGGTTCGCTTTAGAAACGGGGATCTCTCTTGTTAATCAAGAGGGAGATACGCAACAAGACTTTTCTACTGATGAGTTTGGAAGATTATTCAACGGAGTCGCCGAGTCTGGAAATGAATACTTTCAATGGAACGGCGATTGGATTAAGCTCCCTTCTAGCACGGACTCGTTCACCTCGGCGGTGGAACGTATTAAGGATGCGTTCGGCGAGAGCAAGCTAATAGACGTGACTAAACTGCCTTATGTTTTAGAGATTTTCGAGAATATCGGGCAATTGGAATATAATCAACCGATTCTTGAAGTGCAGAAGGAAATGTTGGATATCGGCATATTACAACCGACTCCGCCCTCTGTGTTTACTGCTACGTTAAAACCATTCCAGATTGACGGTTTTGTATGGATGAAGTCCCTTCATTATAGGAAACTGGGGGGACTATTGGCAGACGATATGGGTTTGGGGAAGACGATCCAAGTTGTATCCCTTTTAAGCTATTTATTCGATAGGGGGCATTTATCTCCAACTCTTATTGTCGTACCTAAAACACTCATCGAGAACTGGGGCGACGAGATCAGGAAGTTCGCAAAGCCGCTCGCAACAGAATTATACATCCACCAAGGGGCTTTAAGGATAAGGGATCCTAAGGCTATTGGTATGTCTGGTATTACAATAACAACGTACCAGACCTTAGTACGCGACCAACTTGCTTTCGGACAGGTGGAATGGCAAGCCGTCATATGCGATGAAGCGCAAGCTATTAAAAATCCGACTACGGCTGCCAGCAAAGTATTAAAGGCAATGAATGCGAAGTTCCGCTTAGCGCTTACAGGGACACCTGTAGAAAATGGTTTAAGTGAATTGTGGTCCATTATGGATTATGTTCAACCTGGGCTGCTCGGTAGTTTAAGTGAATTTAAACGGGAATTTATTGACAAACTGGAGAATGAAGAACACGACCCTGGTGTGGAGAAGAAACTTCTAGGTCGGATATCGATGGTTTATAAGAGAAGAACGAAGTCAGAAGAACTGGCGGGTCAATTACCTTCGAAAGAGGCAGTAGAAATAACGATCCCATTAGGCAGTGTACAAAAGCAGTTATATTCCGAAATCATAGGGCAAGTACGGTCCAAGAAACTTCAGGCACTACAGGCGATCCAAATGCTACGATCCGTATGTTCTCACCCAGGACTGTGGGATCCTCGTTTCAAAGACCTGCCCGAGAAGGATATTCCCAAATTGTCGCGCACTATCGCACTCATCCGAGACGTCCAACGACTAGGGGAGAAGGTTCTGATCTTTACGCATTTGCGCGAGATGCAAGAGATCTTACGAAAAACTATAAGGAACGAGTTCAACATAAATCCGTACATCATTAACGGGATGACAGAGAGAAGACAGAGCGTGGTAAATGAGTTTAATGAAAGATCGGGGTTTGACGTAATGATATTGTCCCCCCATGCGGCAGGAACAGGACTAACAATTACCTCTGCGAATCATGTCATTCATTACACGAGATGGTGGAATCCAGCGGTTGAAAATCAAGCCACAGATCGGGTTTACAGAATTGGCCAGGAGAAGCCAGTGAAGGTGTACTACCCGATCGTTACGGATAACGAAGGTGTTCTGAATTCTGGAACGGTTGAAGAAATCATTCATCGAATCATTGGGGATAAACAACAATTGGCTTCGTCTATTGTAGTTTCTAGTGTGCAGTGGGACGTGCAAAACGAAGTTATGGCTAGTGTTTTTGGTTAGACCGAGGCGGACCGCATTACTATTAGAGTGTTTAACGACTGCAAGTTTGCCATAAGTTGTTTATAGGGGAAGGGATCGTGGCCGTACCGGATTACCAATCGATTATGTAATGGTCCCACTTAGATAAATGAGTTATTGTAAGGGCGAAAAATAGTGGTGATGAATGGTGCAAAATTGGTGATAAAGCACATCAAAAACCGTCCTGAATGAACCGGCTAGAACGGACAGCGAATGCCAAGGGGAATGTAATATCAAGGCTTCAGCCCAATATAACAGATTAAATCGGAGCCGCGGCGGAATCCGCATACGGTGCATGTAGAATCGGTGGCTTTGTTGGTGAGGAGTGGTACAGATCGTTGAGATTGCAGTAGTGGATCGGGTTTGGGGAGTAGTACAGGTGAGATGAAAGTGTGAAACAGCTGCGTAAAAATACTAGAGTTGACTGATTGTTGACGAAATAAATTGAAACGTCTGACATAGAAATGCTGCTAGACTAAAAAGTGGACACGGAGAACCGAGATTAGGATAAAATAAAAATATCTTAATTCGGGGTGTCCGACATGACGAAAAATCATATTGAGTCTGTAAAATATTCTGTGTAAACTCTCAAACCATATTACAATAGAAGAAAGGTTGGTTTGGGAGGATGGCACCGATGGCGAGATTCAGTAAGGAACAGGTAAAGGCGTTTGTAAAGGAAAATAACCTCAAGACGATGGACGATGTACAGTCAGCCCTGAAGGAATTATTTGCAGAGACACTGCAATCCATGCTGGAGGCGGAACTCGACACCGAGCTTGGTTACGAAAAGCATGACGTGAAGAACAAGACAACAACCAACAGTCGGAACAGCAAATCGAAAAAAACAGTGATAAGCGAGTACGGAGACGTCGAGATCGCCGTGCCAAGAGACCGTCAAGGCGAATATGAGCCGGTGATCGTGAAGAAGCATCAGTCCACTGTAACCGGAATTGAAGAGCAAATCATCGCCATGTATGCCAAGGGTGTCAGCACACGGGATATCCAGGATCATCTGAACCATCTGTACGGCATTGACGTCTCGCCAACGATGATTTCCAATGTGACGAACAAGATCGTACCCCTGATTAAAGAATGGCAGAATCGGCCCCTGCAAGGCGTTTACGCCGTTGTCTTTATGGACGCCATTCATTACAAAGTAAAACAAGATGGGGCCATCGTGAACAAAGCGGCCTACATGGTAATTGGCATCGATTTAGACGGCAACAAGGACGTGCTGGGCATGTGGATTGGGGAGAACGAGACCTCCAAGTTCTGGCTCACCGTATTAAACGATCTGCGCAATCGCGGCGTACAAGACATTCTGATCACCTGTGTAGATAATCTGACGGGCTTCTCTCAAGCGATTTCCGCCTGCTATTCAAACACCGAGATACAGAAGTGCATCATCCACCAAATCCGAAATTCCACCCGTTACGTCTCTTACAAGGACTTGAAAAAGGTAACGGCGGATTTAAAGCCGATTTACAAGGCTGTAACGGAAGAAGCGGCCTTAGTCGAGCTGGATCGGTTTGAAGAGACCTGGGGTAACAAATACCCGCTCATCGTCCGTTCCTGGCGGAATAACTGGGAAGAGCTCTCCACCTTTTTCAAATACCCGCCAGAGATTCGTAAACTCATCTATACGACCAATATGATCGAGAGCTACCATCGGCAGCTTCGCAAGGTTACCAAAGGAAAGAGCATTTTCCCTTCCGATGAATCCTTGCTCAAGATGCTGTATTTAGCCACGATGGATGTCACCCGTAGATGGACGGGACGTGTTCAGAACTGGGGACAAATACTCCTCCAGCTATCTGTCTTCTTCCCCGATCGGATCGGTCATTACTTACGTTAGCTCATTGTTTCAAGAGAGTTTACACAAAAAACTGGACAGACCCATCATATTCGTCCGATCCTCATGATGTGTAATTCCGGTATACTCTTATAATAGATCTAATTATACTAGATGTAGAGGATAACTAATATGTATCTGTTTCGATCTTATAAATCCAAGAAGTATCTGCAACGGATCATTTTGAGTTTTTCACTGCTGGTCCTGTTGTCTGTTGTCGTCTGTTCCAGCGCTTTATATTATAATTCGGAAAGCGTTGTCTTACAAATGCAGCGAGAATCGAATATGAAGGTGCTGTCACAGATCAAATTCAACGTGTCCTTTCTCAATGAGGTTATACAGAAACTTGTCACTTCCTTGTACTACGATAAGGACGTCATTCAGCTCATGACTGCAAGAGAAAGCTCAGATCCGATTGATATGCTCAGCAAACGGGCTCGAATTGACAAGTTCGCGGACTATACCTCTTTTCTTCATTCCATTATCATTTATAATGCGAATGGGGACCGTTTTATCTGGGGCGGCGATCCTGTACTACAGGACAGCAACGCGCCGATCTATGACGATTTACGGCAATTAATCAAGGGCAATGAGAAGTTACCCAAACTGACGATGATTCCGATGAGTTTGAACAAGGATGCTGGTCATGTTGATTTGTTCTCCATTTTCAATTATGAATCGACAGACTATCAGAAAGGGCAAAGTGTATTTATCCTGAACATTAGACCGCAATGGCTTTTCGATAACATTAAGCTCATTAACCGGCTCGCTTGGGAAGGGAATGAAAGCGTGTCCATCATAGACAAGGAAGGCAAGATCCTCACATCGCAAGCCGGTCTAACCCCCGTGAGCGACGAATTTATGACGGCATTGACCAGTCATCGGAGCAATTCTGCAGATTACGGCTACTTTTATTACACAGATAATAATCAGAAAAAAATCGTCAATTATTTAAACACGGGAATAAACGGGTGGACCTTATTCAGCACACAGCCTTATGAGACATTGGCTCAAAAAGCCGACTCGTTGAAAAAAACCTCGATCATTCTGACGTTGATTGCCCTGCTGCTATCCTTAATGGCGACATTGGCGATCTCACTGAGGCTGTACCGCCCGCTTGGCAAGCTTGTTTCCTCATTTCGAGACGAGTCCAATGAAGCTGCCAACGAGGATTTGATGCATGGTGACGAGTTCTCTTATGTATCCGATGTTTACCAGCAGACGGTCAGCCATTTAAAATCGATTCGCAATGAACAGGTAACCACGCGCAGTATTGTCCGTTCCTATTATGTCAGGCAGATGGTTACAGAGAGCGCATCATTGAGCGAATCCAAGGTGAAAGAATGGATTGAGCAACATAACCTGGATATTTCTCCTTCCGGCCCCTATTACCTGTGTGTCATCCGAATCGATGATTTTAACAGGGGCCATGCCTATACGGAGGACAAAGACAGCAAGCTGCTGCACTTTGCTATTGTCAATATTGCCCATGAGATACTCTCTCAAAGCTATCAATGCGAAGCTGTCGAGATGCGCAGCGACCACTTGGTTGCGATCATTAGCCGGCGGACAGGCGGGCAATGGGGTGAACAACTTGTGCAGGGAGCTATGGTTGCCGTTCAAGAGGTCATTGCAAGGCTATATCGTATCACCTTCTCGGCAGCGCTTAGTGAGGAAATAGCCAGCCACCAAGGATTGGTAGCCGAATATAGGCGCTCTCTTCAAAATGTTCACTATTCGCTCGCCTTTGGCAAGCAGTCGCTCATTACTCCGGCGATGGTCCAATCCAATGAGGGCAACATTGCCGCAGTTTTGCCGGGAGAGCTGGAGAAGAAGCTGACCGAAAGCATTAAAGGAAATCGATCTGAACTGTTTCACAAGTCACTCGACAAAATCTTCCGTTATATTGCAGGGTTGCATCACGATTACATGGTCTATATGGTACTCCATGTCTACATTCTGATGAAAAACATTATTAAAGAGAAAAACGAGCACCGAATCGTTCCGATATCCCTTGAACTGGCCGATATCAACGAACGACTGCTGACTGCGGGTTCTCTTGGCAATATGAAGCAGATATTAATTCGTCTTTACGAGGAAATGAACGAAAACGGCAAGCGGACCGATCAGGAGAAGAACAATGTACTGATCGATACCATTAAAGATATTATTGAGCAAAATTATGGTGACCTGAATCTAAACCTACAAATGATTGGAGAACTGATGAGGCTCTCGCCGGATTACATCGGCAAACTGTTCAAAAGGCATCAAAATATGTCCGTAGGCGAATATATTAATGATGTTCGGCTGCGCCAGGTGGTCCTTTATTTGGAGCAGGGGGATTGCACCATTAATGAGCTAATTGAAAAGATCGGATTCGGCACCCGCAGCAATTTTTTTCGTTTGTTCAAGAACAAATACGGCACGACACCGAAAGAATACCGGATTAAGCGAAACTTGACGGAGTGAGCGTGAATCACTCCCCGAGCAAAGCAACCCCCTATTTGGCAAATAGGGGGTTGTTTTTGCTGTTAGCTTCGGTCCAAACCGGTTTATTGGACGAAAACCAGGATTGAGGACTGCATTTTTAGATTAATAACGGGATATTGGACTTTTTCTTCAGAATGGTTTTTGCAACAATATAGGCACAGGCAACTGTAATTTTACGAGGGGCGGGGGTTAGCATGCAGTTAAGTCGACTTCGAAAACGAAAGGGAGAATTCAAAAAGAACGCTGAATTATTCGGATTATCGCTTCCCGGCATCTTGTATTTGTTGATTTTTGCTTACATGCCGATGTTCGGTATCATGATTGCATTCAAAAATTATAGGTACGATCAGGGTATATTAGGCAGCGAATGGGTTGGACTGAAAAATTTCGAATTCCTGTTCGCATCGGAGAATGCCTGGAGAATTACGCGCAACACAATTATGTATTCGCTATCTTATATTATCATCGGAACATTGCTTGCACTGCTTTTGGCTGTCCTGTTAAGTCAGATAAGCAAGCACTGGGTCAAGGTGCATCAGACTGTTTTGTTTCTTCCTTATTTTGTTTCCTGGGTAGTCGTCGGGTATGTTGCGCTGGGTTTCCTGGATCATGTATCAGGTTATCTGAACCAGGCGATCGCATACTTCGGGCTGGAACCAAAGCAGTGGTATTTTGACAACGGGGCATGGCCCTATATTCTTGTTATCGTTCATGAATGGAAGACGATAGGTTTTTCAACGCTAATTTATTTTGCGGGAATTATGGGGCTCAATCAGGATTACTATGAAGCCGCTCGAATTGATGGCGCATCGAATCTGCAAATGACGATGAAAATTACGCTGCCATTGCTGGTTCCATTAATAACCATTATGCTGATTTTGTCTCTGGGTGGTATTTTCCGCGGCGACTTCGGACTTCATTATTTCGTGCCGAATAATTCGGCGCTTGTTTATCCGACAACAGACGTTATTGATACGTACGTCTTTCGCGCTTTGCGCGAATTGGGGGATATCGGAATGTCATCAGCCGCAGGTGTTTATCAATCGGTTGTCGGTTTCATACTGGTTTTAACGGCGAATTTCATTGTTCGTAAAATCAACGAGGAAAACTCCCTATTCTAGAGGTGTAGCAATGACATACGACAAAAAAACAGCCCATATTATTAATCTGTTCTTTATTCTCCTGAGCTTTCTCATGTTTGTTCCTTTTGTGCTCGTCCTGTCGATCTCCTTCTCAAGCGAGGCTTCACTGGTCCAATATGGCTATACCTTTATTCCGAAGGACCTGGATCTCACCGCTTACCGTTATATTTTTAAAGTGCCGGAAATTATCATTCGCTCGTATAGTATTACCGCGATTGTTACATTTATCGGGACGATATTCGGGCTGCTGATTACTTCGATGATTGCCTACACGATTTCGCGTCCTGATTATCGGTATCGTAAAGTTACGAGCTTTTATGTATTTTTTACCATGCTGTTCTCGGGCGGACTTGTTCCATTTTATATTTTGATGACGCAATATTTGCATGTAAAGGATACGCTATGGGCCATCATTTTACCGGGTTTGCTTAATGCATGGAATGTTATGGTCCTCAAAGGCTTTCTGTCCAAAATTCCGATGGAAATTATTGAGTCGGGCAAGATGGACGGAGCCAAGGAGTGGCGGATATTTTTCTCAATCGTGATTCCGCTGTCGACCCCTGCATTGGCGACGATGAGCTTATTTATCGCCTTCTGGTACTGGAACGAGTGGTTTAACGCCCTGTTGTTTATTGACGATCAAAAGCTTGTTCCGCTTCAATTACTGCTGGTCCGGATGCTCAACAGTATGGAGGTCATCACACAAAATCTCGATAAATTCGGTATTCAAACCTTGGATATCAATCAATTCCCGACGATGTCAGCGCGTATGGTTATGGTCGTATTGGCTGCCGGCCCGATGATGTTTGTATTCCCATTCTTTCAGAGGTATTTCGTGCAAGGCCTTACAGTCGGCTCGCTGAAAGGGTAAGGTCTTTATATAGGAAAAGCGCGGGAAGGGAGGGGAGCCATGAGTTAGCTCTGGAAATCCGCGTCATCGGGGACCAGCAGTTTCCAATTTGATGCGGACGAATGATATTCACTGTCGTAAATCATTTGAGGAGGGTTATCAATGAGACTTCGCAAAAAGAAAGTATGCTCGGTAATGTTCGCTGCAATCGTTCTAATCCTAATAATGGCAGGGTGCAGCCAGGGGAGCAAGGACGGGGGTAACATGCCAGCACCTGCACCTTCAGATTCCGTTGGCGATAAGAAAAAGGAACTGGAATCTGTTGATTTGATCTGGTACTACGGAGTCGGGCTGCAGCAGCAAGATCAGCAAAGCGTTGAGGACGAGGTAAACAAATATTTGAAAGAAAAAACCGATCTTAATGTCACCTTGAAATTAAAACCCGTTGAATTCGGCAGCTACGATCAAAAGCTGAATGTCGCGATCGCCTCTGGCGAGCCGATGGACATTGTTTGGACTACAGCCTCCTGGCTGCTGAAATATAACGAGAACGTCAAGAAGGGCGCTTTCCTCGCTCTGGACGATTTGCTGCCAACCTATGCGCCGAAGACATTAAACGAGATGATGCCCAAGCGCTATTGGGATGACGTAAAGGCCGGTTCGGACGGCAAAATATATGCGATTCCGAATTACCAGATCGCTGCAACCTCCTGGGGTTTTATTTTCCAGAAGAGGTTTGTGGATAAATATAAGTTCGATATTACGAAAGTGAAAAAATATGAGGATTTGGAGCCGTTCCTCGAAACGTTGAAAAACAACGAGCCTGACATTATCCCGTTCGCTAATCCGGGAGGCGGAGCCCTTAGTGACGATCCAAACTTCCGCAATTACGCTAATATCTTCAGCTATGATATCAACGATCCATTTAAGATTATGAACAAGGTGGATACTTCCCAATATAAAGCTGTACTGGATGTGATGCACAAATGGTACCAAAAAGGCTATATTTACAAGGATATCGCAACCGTAAAGGACCGTAACTTATTCTTCAAAAAAGGCAATGTCGCCGTTTCGACGGATGTCACTTTTAAGCCTGGCGGTGAAGTCGAGTATGCTGTCATTTTCGGGAACAATGAGATTGTCAGCCAACGGATCAGCTCACCTGTCTTTACTGGCGTAACGGCCACCATGAATGCGATTGCCAAAGCCTCCAAGAATCCGGAAAGAGCCTTGATGCTGCTGGAACGGGTTAACAATGACAAGGAATTATACAAGTTGCTATGCTACGGTATCGAAGGCAAGCATTACACGGAAGAAGACGGCGTATATAAGGCTGTGGAAGGCACGGGCTATAGGCCGGAAATCGACTGGGTTTTCGGTAATCAATTTAACGGACTGCTCCGTACGGGACAACCTGAAGATGTATTCGGGCAAACGATCAAGCGTAATGAAGAAGCGGAAATTCCGCCAATGAGCGGCTTCCATTTCAACGATTCATCCCTGAAAACAGAACTAGCTGCTGTGGCCTCAGTTAAAGCCGAGTACGCTGTTCCGCTTGAGACAGGAACCGTTGATCCTGACGTGGTTCTGCCCAGATACAAAGAGGCTTTGAAAAAAGCAGGACAGGATAAAATTATGGCCGAGATCAACAGGCAATATACGGAATGGGCAGCCAGCAACGCCAAGAAATAAGGAGTCGAATGGACATGACCGTAAAGGTAGAGGGCGATTTTCGCCCCGTGATCGAAAAAGTAATCAGCCAGCTGCTGCATCTGCGCGGCACAATAAACGAGGATGAAGTGCCAATCGGCATTGTCTCCATGAATAACTGGGAGTGGCCGCAAGGAGTGGCCCTCTTCTCCCTCTATCTGTACTTCAAGGAAACTAACGACCCGGCAATCCTGGATTATCTGCTTCAATGGTACGATAGGAAAATCGGAGAGAACGATCTGCCGCCTATCAATATTAATACGATGTGTCCGATGCTGGCTTTGAGCTACATTTGGGAAGAGCGTCCTGAGGACAAATATTTGAAGTTATGCAAGTACTGGGCGGACTACGCGCTTCATCACTTGCCCCGCACGGAAGAGGGCGGCCTTCAGCACCTGGTCTCCGGCAATTTCGATAATCCGGGAGAGCTTTGGGATGATACGCTCTATATGACGGTACTGTTCTTGGCCCGCATGGGAGAGATTCTTGACCGGAACGATTTGCGTCAGGAAAGTATCCGGCAGTTTCTCGTCCATGTGAAATATTTGACGGATGTGAGGACGGGTCTATTCTTTCATGGATGGACTTTTGAAGGGAATAACCATTTCGCACAAGCATTATGGGGACGCGGGAATGCCTGGTATACGGCGGGCATAGTGGATTATTTGGAAATGGTTACCTTGCCTGAAGGCGTGAAGCTGTTCCTGCTAGGAACGCTCCAACGTCAACTTGAAACGCTGGAGAAGCTGCAAGCGGAAAGCGGGATGTGGCACACCCTGTTGGATGATCCCGGTTCATACGAGGAAACCTCAGCAACAGCGGCTTTTGCATACGGCATCTTAAAATCGGTACGTCAAGGTTTCATTGACCCGAAGTATGCAGATATGGGCTGGAAGGCGTTCCGTGCGGTTTTGTCCAAGATTGACGAGAAGGGTGTCGTACATGGAGTATCCTACGGTACCGGATTGGGCAGAAGCCTGGATGATTACCGCAACATTCCGATCTGTCCCATGCCTTACGGGCAATCCATGACACTCTTGATGCTGGTTGAAGGCATGAAGCATCATGGAGGCGAATCGCAATGACAACGCAATTTATTTTAGCCAAACCTACCAGGCAGCAGCTTGCGTGGCAGGATTTGGAACTGGGAATGTTCTTTCATTTCGGATTAAACACCTTCAATGACCGGGAGTGGGGGGATGGGACTGATTCGCCGCAGACTCTCATTCCATCCGCTCTAGATGCAAGGCAATGGGTTCGAACTGCGAAAAAGGCCGGCTTCAAGTATGTTATTCTCACCGCCAAGCATCATGACGGCTTCTGTCTCTGGGCGACCAAGACGACAGACTACTCGGTAAAATCAAGTCCATGGCGAAATGGGGGCGGCGACGTCGTGCGTGAATGCGCCGACGCTTGCCGCGAGGAAGGGATGCACCTTGGACTATATCTATCCCCATGGGACAGGCATGAGCCTTGCTATTCCGATCAAGAGGCCTACAATAATTTCTATTGCGAACAGCTTGAGGAGCTGCTTACAGGCTATGGCCCGCTCATCGAACTGTGGTTTGACGGAGCAGGTTCCGAGGGACGCGAATACGACTGGCGCAGAATTGTGGCATTGGTCAAGAAGCATCAGCCGGGGGCGATGATCTTCAATATGGGCGCGCCCACGATCCGCTGGGTAGGCAATGAGGATGGTACGGCACCGTATCCATGCTGGAATACGGCCCAAACCGCGCGCGCCAGCATGTTTACAAAAGATATGCTAACCTGGCTGCCGGAGACGCCGCAGTGGGTTCCGGCAGAATGCGACGTGCCTATTCGCAAGCCTCACTGGTTCTGGCATCCGAATGACGAGGCTCGATTGATGCCGCTGTCTGAACTGCTAAATGTATATTATCGTTCCGTTGGGCATGGCGCCAATTTACTGCTTAACATTGCTCCTGATGTTCGAGGCTTGCTGCCGGAAGCGGATGTCGAGCGGGTTCTCGAATTCGGTGACGAGATTCGACGAAGATTCGCCGCCCCGCTGGCGGTATTAGCGGGGGAGGGCAATGAGCTGCTCCTGCCGCTGCCCGCCGGAAGCCTTATAAACCATGTGATTCTGATGGAGGATATTGAAGAAGGAGAACGGATTCGGGCATATGTTCTTGATGCCGAAATCGCTGGGGAGTGGGTAGAAGTGGCTCAAGGGAGCGCAGTCGGTCACAAAAAAATTGATCGATTTGACACCGTTCAGACAACCTGCCTGCGCCTGCGGGTACTGGAGAGCCTAAACCAGCCATTGGTTCGTTCGTTCTCAGCTTATTACATTGAGTAGAGGGGGGCCTTCATGCTATCAACCAACGGGAAAATCGTTCATGCATGTATGCGCTGCGGCTTGCCTCAGGTGGCAAGAAAACTCGCACAAGGCGGGGCATTTACAGTCGCATTTATTGGAGGCTCGGTTACGGCTGGGGCAGGCGCTTCCGACCCGGAACGCACGAGCTACAGGGCACTGGTCTGCCGTAATCTGGAGAAGCGATTCCCGCATGTCCAATTCACTTTCATCAATGCGGCAATTGGCGGTACGGATTCAACCTTCGGAGCCTTCCGATTCCATGATCATGTACTGGAACATGGGGCAGTGGATTTGCTCTTCATTGAGTTTGCTGTGAATGACGGGGGGGATCGCCGTGCTTCAATCCGGGCGATGGAAGGCTTGGTCAGACGCGCCAAGAACAACAATACTCGGACAGATATTTGCTTCCTGTATACTCCGAACCAATCCGGTGCCAAGCGGTATTGCGAGACCGGCCGATTGCAGGACAACATCTACCACCATGAAGAGGTTGCCGGCCATTACGGCTTGCCATCCGTGCATATTGCCGGGGAGATCTATACAGAAATTCAGGCTGGCAAGCTGCGCTGGGAGCAGCTCAGCAGCGATGAGGTGCATCCTGACGATTATGGCCATGCCTTGTACGGACAATGTGTTCAAGCCTTTCTGGAACAAGCGCTAGGGACGGCTTCAGCGGAGATAGGAGCAAATGGGAATGCAGATGTCCTTGAGATGAACGGTGCTGTTGAACAGACATATGAAGGGAAGATTGTCAATGCTTCTGCCGTTATCGCTGAAATTTCCTGCGCATTGCCGCAGCCGCTGGATCCTTTCTGTTACGAGGGCGGTAAACTGCTATCTCCGCTGCAGGCAGCAAGCTCGTCGGGCTGGAAATGGGTTGAAGGCTGGACAACGGAATCAACCTGCAACTGGGAGCCACCGGCAGATTTGTTCATTGGCGAGCGGATCGGCGAAAGCTTCTGCTTTAACTTTACCGGGACGGCGGTCGGTTTCTCCCTGATCGCCGGAATGGATACAGGCGGGATTGAGTTTTCAATCGATGGAGGCAGTTTCGAGATGGTTCAATTGTTCGATCGTTATTGTACGCAATTTCACCGGCCCAAAATGGTCCTGCTAAAGGATGAGCTTTGCCGTGGCGAGCATAGTGTGGAGATTCGGATCTCCAATGCCAAGCATGAAGATAGCTGTGGGCACGCCGTTCGTATTATAAATCTGCTGATCAACTCCTGAATGCAAAAAGTAACTTGTAAAAAACCATTCAACGGGAGGCGTATGTATGTTTAAGAAAGCGCTGTTACAAGTAATGGTTCTTATTGTAATTTTATTTCAATTACCGGTAGGAGCTTCGAAAATGGATGAATCATCCGGAGCCTACGGACAATTGCAAAATGCTGCAGACCAATGGAATGTCCAGAACACAAGCTACAAAGTGGACCTCTCCAACCTATCCCAGACTATCAAGGATTATGTCCGATCACTGCCATCGGGTGTGCAAATTCAGTTGTATAAACGGCAAATCCCGGACCAACGAAAACAATTCACAAGGATGGGGACGAGCCCCATCCAATTGCCCGAGGTACCTGCGTGGTATTCGGGAGGCGAGGTTGAGGACAAGGGCAATCAAATAGTCGACCGGATGAGAGCGGCCCATAACGCCCCGCCCTTTGCCGATGGGTATAAATTCACATTGAATAATTCTCCTCTTAGCCTAATCCTGCTCGGTGGGCAAGCGAATATCGACAAGGCGAATGCTTTGATTATTTCAAAGGGAATAGATGAAAGCAAATATGGGTTCACCAACACAGAGGTTTATTATCTGTACTTTCAATTTGGGCATGTGCTGAACAATGAGGCCAAACAAGTCCTTTACAATCTGATTGTTGAAATGGCCAGAACTTCCAGACTAGCCTTTACGCCGGAGAAGTCCGAAAAGGACTTCCTCTACAATAATAACCATAATCAAACCATTGAGGGATTTGTGCGTGGTGTACTGTATGCCCAAGCAGCCAACGATAATGAAATGATGCAGCGAATGGAAAATAACGTACTGGACCGCATGATTGCTTATTCCGCCCTGCAAGGGTTCGGTACAGGGGATTACAATTCACCTTCCTATGCGGCTTTTAGCTGGGCTAATCTATTAACTGTCCATACGCTTATTGAAAATCCCGTTATCAAAGCCAAGGTCGAGTTGCTGCTTGATAAATTAGGTCTGGATGTGGCCATGCGCTATCATGAGCCAAGTGCCAGTATGCCAGGGCCTTACGCGCGGACCTTTACTAGATTCAACTTCGGCAATGTCGACAGACAGTCAATGTTTAATATTATATACCGCTCTTCAGATGGATATCAGTTCTATCAGTCCCATGAGTCGAACGGATATGCATGGTGGTACGCCAATCTTGCCTTAATGCAGCCGTTCTTCCCGGATTATATGCAGGAAATTGCTTTTCGGAAACAATTCCCGTATTCCATTTCCAATACCAAGCTAAGAAATGCAACTCCCGAGCACTATTTGATTGCACCGGGAAATCAAGGCTACACATCGCCGCATACCCGTTATAAGATCGCCAACGCTACATCCTATGCCTCGAAAGAGTATACCGTCGGTTCCGCGCCGGACACAGTTTGGTATGGTTCAGGATACGGCGGGCAGGATGGATTAATCTTATCGCACTGGAGAAGAACAGATCAGGGGATTAAAAGTTTGTCGGATATTGGTACAATGTTCCCGTTGTATCGTTATAATGCCGATGTCGCATTAGACGGAGGAGCTTCCATGAATAAAGAGATACAAAAAGAATCCTGGAGCTTCCCAATCGATCAAGGCCTGTCGTCAACGGTGCAATATGAGAACAAGGCTATCGTGCTTTCGTATCCAGGCAAAGCGGAGGATGCCAAATTCGCTGGCGTGAAGCCAACCGAAATTAATGATATGGGAACGGCCGTCTTCATTGGCTGGCCGGAGGAAATCAAAGGCGTTTGGGCGGATAACGACTTTATCTTCGGTGAGATTCAATTGATGACGTTCGGTTCAGAAGAAGTAAGGGCCAAAATTACCGGAGCTAACCTGCCTTACGACATCAAGGGCAACAAAAAAATCTTCATTGAAGATTTCAATACTTATATTGCCCTTCAACCATTGAATACCACAGACTTGGGCCGGGATATCGACGGTCAAATACGCAATTTCGCCTCGGATATCAATAAGCCGGCAAGCATCCCTGTGGAGTCGATTCTGTCCATTCATTTCTATAATTATCACGGTACTGAACAGAAGAGTGTTGATCAGGAAACAAGAAATAAACAAAGAAATGGCTACATCATGGAGATGGGCGATAGATCGGAATATAAAACGATCGCTGAATTCATGGAACATATCAACAGAACAAGTTACAAGCAAATAGATGAAGGGGATAAATGGATTGCCAGCTACAAGAGCGGCAAGGATAAACTATCGATTGAATTTGATACTGAGAACCTGGTTGTGACGAAGAGAATAATTAATGGTAAAGTTCAATTAGATCAATTTTACGAATTGGATCAAGATGGACCCGTATATGACTCCAGTTCGCCCTCCAGCTACTATAGCTGGATGAATAAAGAGCCGTATACAACAACCGCAGAGATGCTGCGTTCTAATGATATGGTGCAATCCGCAGAAAAGCACATCACCGTTCGAGACGCCAAGCTGACCAATCCGGATGGAGCAATGGTCTATCTCGTAGCCGAACCGAATAAGCATGTCTATGTTATAGGGAATTTAACCGCCAAAGATGCAGACTTTACCTTAAACACTCCATATGGGACGTTACAAATTTCGGATCTCAATTTAGGACGGGTTATCTTCAGGCCGATGAGTGAGGATGAAATTGAGATTAAGCACGTACCGTTCGAGGGAAAAGCCGAACCTGTTGTACGATTGAAAAAGGATGGCCCAAAAACCGTCCGTAAATACAATTAGAGCTATTACCGTCCGCGTGATCCGATAAAAAGCAAGGCACCTGGCGGTACAACTCGCGGATAAAAGGAATCCGGCATTTACCCGGATTCCTTTTAACGTCGCACAGCGACTAGAGGTGCTGGTCGATAATCTACTTGATGCGATCCTGCAATTAAATCCTATAAAGAACAGCGGATATCGGAAGCAGAATATCTACAGCGAATGAACGACATCAAGAAGGATTATCAAAATGGTGAGTCAAACGTCGACTATCCAGATATCATTAAAAAGAATCCAAATGCTAAAGCTTTCTACTGAGTAACAAAGGATATTCTAAGCGAAATCAAACCTGCCGATCTGAACCCCGATATTATCGCTGAACTGGCAGTAAAAATGGATGATATTATACGCAAGTACGCCAAGGTTGATTGGTACGATAATACAGAGGTTTATAATCGAATTGCTCAAGAGTTAGATGATCTTCTCTTTGAATATAAAAATGAAGCAAAAGGTGAGTGTGGATTTTGATCGTATTGATAAGAATATTGAGCAGATCAATACATTTGCACTACGTCGATATTAAGGATGTGACATCATGGAAAAACGCCAGATTCAGTTCGGCGGCAAGACGATTGAATAACGACTGCCATCCTGTACGTCGACGGGGTGGAAGTGGCAAGGAACAGTAACATGACCCTAAAGCCCTCCAACCTGGGCACTACGACACAAAACTATATTGGCAAGTCCCAGTTCAAAACCATCCTTATTTAAATGGTACCGTGGACGATTTTAGGATCTACGGAAGACCACTGAGCGCGTCGGAGGTCGGAGATCAGATCCTTGGCCTTATAAGGCAACGGCGCCATCGGTTTACAATCCGATTCATGAAGTTTCTTCGATAGTCTCAGGACGTCCCGTAGCAGATGGATACCCGTTCGCACAAACCCCCTAGTTTATCGTTATCACAAATCTAGTTCGACAAATTGGGGGTAGCACCTTGTATTATGGTTGTTCCGTTGTACTTTTTCAAACAAAGAAAGTTTGCGTTGTAATTATTGATAGAATAACAGAAGACTAATCATGTTATAGGTGGGGACTATTTTATTTAGCAGGAATCCCTGTACGTATCGACTATTGCGATGAGGAACAGGTTTTTACCTTGTTTGATGAATTCGTACTGAACAGAACGGTCAACTTAATTTTTCAATGAGGTACGAGGGGTGACCACTTGTCGAATG
Source organism: Paenibacillus tarimensis (assembly GCA_041281825.1). Lineage (GTDB taxonomy): Bacteria > Bacillota > Bacilli > Paenibacillales > Paenibacillaceae > Paenibacillus_D > Paenibacillus_D tarimensis_A. Next base: position 866,050 of record CP166298.1, read on the forward strand.
GCCATTCCTTTATGGAACAAACTATGATCGTTGCTGAGTATTAGATACATCCGACACAGCAACATAAATGGAAGGCCGAAGCACTTGATCACCACGTACTGCAGAGCGAGGGCGTCGTGAGCAACAAGAAGAAGGTCTGTCGATTGATACGGCGTATGGGATGTAGCCGGTCTGTGCCCCGGCCCGAACCTGAGTAAGCGTAATAGCAGGCATCCATCTCTATCTGCTGCGCAGTATAAAGGCAGCGCATCCGAACCACATCTGCCTTCGGGATGCACGCACGGTAGATAAGGCAGTTGAATGAAACAAGGAGCACCTTGCCGGGCCTGGCTAACTGGCTAAGATGCTCCTTGTTTTAATTACGCTAAAGGCATACCATAGTCGAACTTCAGATAAGGGGAGCTGTCGAATATGCCCCATCCTTCAGTCGGATGATGAATTTGATGAACAAAGATTATACATGGTTCAAAAATTACACATGGCAATATATCGATATCTTAAACTGCCGATTTCTCGAAATGGACAATGAAAAACGATTAAAAAATATACCGGTGGACTGCAAAAAGACTTGCAGAACGCGGAGAGGAATATACCCGGATCAGGAAAGAAATTCTTGCAGCTGCTATAATGTACGGCACACATGTAGATAATATTAAAAAACCGGTGGAGTATCCGGAAATTATTTTATGGTAACCTATTGCTATCGGAATCAGTGAACATCGGAGGAATGAAGGAGAATTTGCTATGCTGTCTGGAACTAAAAGGGAGAATATAAAACCAGGTACGAAAGTTAGAATCGTACAAAAACAACACCAGCGTACGGGGGAACTAACAGAAGGCATTGTCTCAAAGATACTTACAAACTTGGCAGAAATCCGCCTCTCCCCAATCCATTCGCAGTACATGGAATATACTGAGTAGATGATAATCACAAACTATGAGGCGTGAACCTTGGGGGGAGTTACTATGGCTTATATACTGTCAACAGGCGTACTTGCCAAGCATGAGCTGAATAACTTTGCTATAGTCGAAATTACGAACTATGGAAGCACCCGGAAATTTTTTAGGGTACGGTTTATCGATTGGACTTTTAGAAGACCCAATAGGCGTCGGAGCAATATTGATTCTCTAAGACCCAATCGAAACGAATCTGCGGGGATTGGTATCCGTAAAGGTGTTGCAAGATATGAGATTGAAATAATAGTTTTTGATTCAGTAGCAAGAAAGAACGAGCTTGTTATTAATTGCTTTGGCTCAACTTTTAGGGAGCTGCAGTTGGATGCCAGACTGCTTGAAGGAAACACGGTGCTTTTTAAAGATCTCATACTCAAGAGAAGACGAAGTTAAGGAGCTTTAATTATCTGCCAAAAGTGACTGTTAATCCCACTCCATGGATTGTGTTCACGATATACTTGTCACATATGGAGGGTATGGCTCTTCTCGTTCTGACAAGCACCATACAAAGACGAAAATCCTTGATTCACAAGGATTTTTTTATTTGTTTGCTTGCCAAAAATAACGTTGCCTACGTCCATAGCTATTTTGAAAATCGAATTAGCCGTCAATAACGGCCGCAGTGTCCTTTAGAATTTCGTCTCGGGCTTTGCTTCAAAGTGGATGAAATTGTCTTTTAACACTGACACCAAGTAATCACCGATGAGGGGAGCAAATGACGATGACAAAGAAAGTAAATGCAATTAAACCAATTCCCGAGGGCTATACAACGGTTATACCTTGCTTTTCGAGGCCTCGTCCCAGGGAATGCAGTCCTCGGGTAATATTCTATGGTTAAACCCCTTATAAATCAAGGGTTATGACTAACTAATACAGATTCTAACCAAAACCAACTCCCACATGTTCCCGCATACGGTGTATGTGGAGTGTTAGTGTTACTAACTTTGCGGGGGAAAGAGTAATCCCCCGATTTTTCATGCCCCTATATTCCCGATATTTAAGACTGCGCGCCGTTTGGCTGAGACTTTCGCCCGCTTGGTAACGCGGAGATGGATGTTTTCTATTCGGGATATTAGCCCTGACATGTTGTGGGAAAATCAATATTTATACGTCTATGCGGCCGTATACGACAAATTATTGTCCGATCAAAGCCAATCCTTGATGCCTGTAGTTTCCTGGAGGAACTACAGGCTTTTTTGTCAAATTGATATACTGTACATCATGAAAACATTGCGGGAGTGAAACAAGATGAGTCGATTTCGCAAGCTGAGTTTGATCCGGCAAATCATTTTTTTAATCCTATTGATGCTGCTTATCCTGCTTACAACGTTTGTTATTTCCGATATGATCGCCAAGCGTATTGTAGAGCGCAAAGTGACGGAGTCGGTAAGCAAGATTTTCCTGCAGGTCGAGGAGAAGATGGTGAGCTTCAATTCGGATATCGAAGGAATTTTCGATTTTCTCTTTTACAGTCCGACTATTCAACAATATTTGGGAACGGAAGATGACCTTGAGAGAATCTTGATGAATAGGGAAGTTGTGTCGATGTTCGCGAATACGGTCTCTTTGAAAAAAAATATAAGAGGCATCCAACTGTTCGATAAGGACGGGAACATCATTGCGTCGCTCGGGAACGGGACCGTGCGTACCGTTCCTTCTCCGATTCAGTCGATCGAATACTCCGGATTATTGACTACGCCGCTGTCAGACCATCGGGACAGCAAGCGGTCATTCTATGCCATTTCCACACCAATCTATCAGTTGGATCAAAACAGACTCGTAAGGGGATACAAGGGAATTGGCCGCTTTTTCATGGATGCCACTAATTTCAGCCCGATACTGGAAAGCGCCAAGATCACACCGAACTCCCGGGTGCTGCTGATCGATACCATGAACAACATCATCGCCGCGGAAGGGCCGCTTCCTCCGGATCAAACCGTGTTTCACATCGAACAATGGGAGAATAACAAGCAATATATTGTTCAAACGATTACCTTGCCAAGGTCGGGGTGGAAATTGATCAGCTTGATACCGAGATACGAACTGTTGGAAGATATGGATATGGTGAAACGATTCAATATAGTCACTTATTCTATCATGTTTTTCATATTGTGCATCTTCTTATTTATTTTCTTTACCCGAATATTGAAACCGATCAAAGAGCTGATGGACTTTATGAAGTCTTTCTCGATTAAAGGCGGAGAGAGCCGGTTCAATATCGTTTACCATAATGAAATCGGCGTGCTCGGCTCCAACTTGAACAGCATGCTGGACAACATCGATATGTTAAGCAAAGAAGTGCAGTCGACCCAAGCACGAATGTATGAAATGGAGCTCGCGAAAAAACAGATGGAAATCTCCGCATTCCGCAACCAGATCAATCCGCACTTCCTTTATAACACGTTGGAAAGCATTCGTGCCGTCGCTTTAATTTACGATGTTCAGGAGATCGCCGACATATCCGCCTCTATGTCGAACATGTTCCGCTATGCGGTGAAGGGGAGCAATTTTGTAACCGTGAGGGAAGAAATCGAGCATGTGAACGAATATTCAAAAATCATTGATTTCCGGTTCAGAGGAAGATTTCAAATCGAAATCGACACCGACGAACGATTGATGTCGGAGTGTATGCTTAAGATGCTGCTGCAGCCCATCGTTGAAAATGCCGTGTTTCACGGTTTGGAGAGAAGAATAGGAAAAGGGAAAGTTCACATCCGGGTTTACAGAACGGACGAAGGCCAAATCGGAATTACCATTCAAGATGACGGACATGGGATGGATGAGGTCCGCTATTCCGATTTGACGAGCAAGCTTCATAGTGATGCCGATTCCGGAGCGCTCTTGGATAAAGACACGGGAAAAGGAATCGGGTTATTGAACATTTATCGGAGAATGAAGCTGTTTTACGGTGATGCGGCGGATATGAAGATATGGAGCCGGTTGCATGAAGGCACGACCGTCAGCATCACATTCCCGATGATTGCCCCACACATTGAAGAAGTGGAGGAGAAGCTTTATGTACCGAGTTATGATCGTGGACGATGAGCCATTAGTAACCTGCGGCATTGCCAGACTAATCGATTGGAAGAGCAAGGGCTTTACTATTATTGGGGAAGCCTTTGACGGACTATCGGCATTGCAGACCATCAGGGAACAAAAACCGGATGTTGTCATTTCGGATATCCGGATGCCTGGATTGGACGGCATTGAGCTGTTGGATCGGCTTCAAGAGGAAGCAATAGAAGCAGAGGTGATTCTTGTCAGCGGCTACGCCGAATTCGCCTATGCTCAACAGGCGATCAAACTCGGCGCATTTGACTATTTGTTGAAGCAAATCGACAAAGCACAACTATTAAAAACGATAGAGCGGTTAAAAGAGAAGTTGGATAAAAAGAAGCAAGAGGCCAAGGAGTTCGATCTGTTGCTGAACGATCTATTCGATTTATTCGAGCCCGTTAACAAAATCAAAATTCATAATTTCTTGCTGAATAAAGGGTACGACTTCTCGTATCCCCATTACCGGTTTATCAGTTGTTTGTACCCGTCTGAAACCGCTACAGGATTGAGTGATGTTGCGCCTTATGGCAATGAAATGAATGTCATCCCTTTCCGCACCGGGCAAAACAAGCTTTCGTACTTGATCAATTATGATGAGCTGAACAAGCCGATCGGATTTCTGGATTTCATTTCGGATCAATCGAACGACTGCCTGAACGTCGGAATTAGCGGCACAGGAGTATATTCGACGCCGATCGCCAAGCTTTATCAGGAATCGGATATCGCTCTCTTCAGCGTGTTCAGCCAACCGGAGAGCCGTATCATTGAATATAAGGAATCGGAATTGCCTGCGGAGCTGACGAAGTCGATTTGGAGTATTGAACTTGCGATCAAAGAGCAGAAGCAGGAAACCATTCATAGAAGATTGGATGAGTTGTCCGAGGAGTGTGTATCGCAACGATTGTATATCGATCATGTTTCCAATGTGTACAATCAGATCGTTTCGCTTATTTACAAGTATTACAGTGACAGCTATACCGCCAGTGAAGTCGAGTATTCCAACTACTATCAAATTGTCCGGCAATACTGTTCGATCAAGCAAATGTTTGACTCGGTCAAAGCGGTGTTCGGGAGCGCTCAAGCGGATCTTCCGGTTTCAAGCGAGCAAGCCAGGAGAATTATCGAGGATATCGACGCTAATTTCACGGAAGATATTTCTTTGAATCAACTGGCGAAAAAATACAAGGTCAGCCTCGGATACATTAGCGGACTCATTAAGAAGGAAACCGGCAAGACGTATTCCGATTATATTCTCAATAAAAGATTGAGCTTGGCCACGGAACTGCTGTCCGACCCCCTCCTGTCGATACACGAAATCGTTCAACGTGTCGGGTACAAAGATTATTTCCACTTTAATAAGCTGTTTAAGAAACATTTCGGCATTACGCCGAGTAAGTACCGGAAAATATAACTTCGTGAACAGAACACCAAAATCATGAAATCCAAACATATGGCGTGTCCAGGCGGGATGCTAATATGAAGGTGTCAGAAATCAAAGCTAAATAGGGGAGGTTTTCAAAATGAAGGGAAAGTCGTTGGTGGCAGTTTTTTTGACGCTGGTTCTATTGCTGTCCGCATGCAGCGGTAGTGGTGGAAATGAAAGCGTCAACACATCAAATGAACAGAAGTCCGGCACAGAGAATTCGGAAGGGAATGACAAGCCGTCGGGCGAGCCGACAAAGCTTGTCTGGTTCTCGTCGATCGATTTCTGGAATCCGCCTTCCGTATGGAGCACAGATACGAACACCGTTCCAGGTAAAATCACAGAGAAAACGGGTGTGACCTTTGAATTCAACATTCCGGCGCAGGACGGGGAAACGAAGTTGAACTTGATGCTCGTATCGGGCAGCGATTTCCCCGACATTATCACGATAACAAACGATGTGTTGGGCAAGAAATTGATCGAGGCCGGAAAAGTTTGGGATTTGGACGAGTTTATTAAAAAATACGATCCGGAATCCCATCTGTTACAAGATTTCCCGGCTGATGTGAAAGAAACGATCGTAGCACGGGACGGCGGCTTCTATGCGTTCCCGAGCCATATCGGTTCGGAGGACGCGAGAAAGCAATATCCGCCTTCCGGCGAATTCTATAAGGATATGACCGAATACTTATCCAACGGGGCCATCGTTGTTAATGGAAAATTGTTGAAAGAGGCCGGTCTCACGCTGGATGATATTAAAACCGAAAGCGGACTGCTTGCCGCGTACCAGAAAATCAAGGATATGGATCTGAAGGTCAATGGGGCGCCGGTCATTCCGTTGCTCTTGGATGGCAAGGGTTATATGTATCCTACTGTGGGTTTCCTGCTGGATTCGTTCGGGTACATGCCGGTTGACAAGGACGGTAACTTTAGAGACTCACTGCTTGCTCCTGAAATGAAGTTGGCGTTGAAGTTTCTCTACAAGGCGCAAAAGGGCGGCTATTTCGATTCGGGCCAAATGACGGTTGACAACGCCGCAGTCAAGGCTGATATGGCTTCGGGCCGTGTGTTCACCTTCATCGGCAACTCGGCGAACACGTCCTTCCAAGTTAACGACTACTGGACATCTCCCGGTCCGATCTTGTCGGATGCCGGCACGACGCCTGTGCTTGGGAGAAACAAGCGGGCCGGCGGAGGTTGGATGAAGACATATATATCCAAGAGTGTCAAAGATCCTGAAAAAGTTGCGAAATGGCTCAGTTTTATGAGCAGCAAGGAAGGCATGATGCTGCATATATACGGCATAGAAGGGGTTCATTACACTCTCGATCAGGACGGACTTGTGGTCAAGACGGAGCAAGGGATCAAGGATGCCCAGGAATATATGAAGACTGGACTGAGCGCCTTTTGGCCGTTCCACCACACTTCGTTCTCTTGGAGCACCCAACAACCTCCTAATGAGGAAACGGATATACAAGCTGTGACGACCAATAGAGTTCAAGCTGCATACGGCAAGGCGCCGGAAACCCATATTTATAACAATGCGGCATTTTCGCTTCCAGGGGATTTATTCGCGCCTGACAGTAAACTCGCCAACGATGAACTGCAGATTAAAGCTTATAGAGAGGCACAGATCACCAAGATCGTCATGGCTAAAAATGATGTCGAGTTTGAAAAACTGTATGAAGAGATGATTGCTCAACTGAAGAAGTTGGGGATTGAGCAGCTGGACGCGGAAAAGAACAAGTACATTCAACAAAAGCTTCAAGAATACGGACTCGATGTGAAGGGGATCAACTCCTGATCGTTTCCGAATCAAAGTGATGTGCCAAAGCGCGTCTGCAATCCGTGCTTTGGCACTGCGATTGTTTAGATTGGAGGAGAGGACATGATATCGCGCAGACAGAAGCGGTACAGGTTTGGCTATGATACCAAAACACAATTGGAATTGCTGGTGATGTTGTGGCCCACTGTGCTTCTGATCTTTTTGTTTGATTTCACTCCCATGTTCGGATTGTTGATGGCTTTCAAGAGCTTCGAGCCTATTATGGGGATTAAAGGCATCTTTACAAGCCAGTGGAACAATTTTCAACACTTCACGCGTCTTTTCGATAACTTCCAGTTTTGGCCGATGGTGAGAAATACGCTGGGAATCAATCTTCTTGGCGCATTGGTGGGAATTCCTGTGACGCTCGGGTTTGCCTTACTATTGAATGAAATCCGCCACCCCAAGTTCAAATCTTTGGTCCAAACGATTACTTATCTTCCGCATTTTCTTTCCTGGGTTATATTCGGCGGTCTGTTTATTACGCTGCTGAACTCGAACGGAATCGTCAATGTGTTGCTCATGAAGCTGCAATTCTTTGACAAACCCATTCAGTTTCTGGGCGATCCGGCATATTTCTGGGGCGTGGCGATCGGAACTTCGCTGCTTAAGGAACTCGGTTGGGGAGCGATTCTTTACTTGGCGGCCATTGCGGGTATCGATCAGAGCTTGTACGAAGCCGCTGCGATCGATGGCGCGGGGCGGTTGAAACGGATGATTCATGTTACGATTCCCGGGATATTGCCGACCTTGATGGTGTTGATCATATTTGCCGTAAGCGGCATGCTGAATAACAACTTCACACAAATATACGTGCTTCAGAACAGCTTGAACTTGGAAGCGAGTCAAGTTATCGATACGTATGTATATCAAATCGGTTTGCAGCAATTCCAGTTTGCCCAAGCGACGGCGATCGGTTTGACGAAAGCGGTCTTCGCGCTTCTGCTGCTGGCCGGAGCGAATATGCTCTCGAAAAAATTAACGAAAACAGGCTTGTTTTAAGGGGAGATTGATACGATGGTTGGTGGCAAGAGCTTCGGAGAACGCACATTTCATTATTCCAATGTCCTCATCATGGTCGTTCTGATGGGCCTGACCATATATCCGTTCTGGTTCTCGCTGATCAGCTCCCTGAATACCGGCGATGATTTGGTGCGCGGATCGGTGTTTCTTTGGCCGAGAGAGTTTACATGGGCGAGTTGGCAGACGGTGCTGGCGGATCCCGGCATTCTCAAGGCGTTGTGGATTACCGCCTCGCGTACGGTCATTGTGACCGTTGTTTCCATCCTGAATACGGCGATGTTTGCCTATGCGTTCTCGCGGCCTTATTTGAGAGCCAAGAAGTTTTACATTATCGTCGGTTTTACCAGCATGTATTTCAGCGGAGGATTGATTCCTTCTTTCATGCTGATGAGTTGGCTGGGACTGTACGATACTTATCTCGTGTATATTATTCCAGCCCTCTTTGGAGGATTCTGGAATGTGATCATATTCAACGCAAACTATAAAGGTATTCCTGACGCCTTGTTCGAATCGGCCAAGATGGACGGCGCCAGCGAATTCAGGATTTTCATGCAGATCGTCATTCCTCTCTCGAAACCGGTGCTGGCTGCTCTCTCCGTATTTACCGCCGTCGGCGTTTGGAACGATTATGCAACAACGCTTTACTTTACGCAATCTAACGACTTGCAGACGTTGCAATACATGATTCTAAGATTGATTCAGTCCAACCGCGCGGTTGAAAACATGGTGAGTATGGTTCAAGAATACAATCTGGCAGTGTCGCAGCTGCTGAATAATTCGGGCGGGCAAGGGCTCGTAACGGCGAAGACGTTAGAACTGGCGGCAATGGTCATCGCTTCAATTCCGATGATTGTCATGTATCCTTTCGCACAGCGGTTTTTCATTAAAGGCGTATTGCTCGGATCGGTCAAGGGATGATCGCTGACGCGATGCACGGAAACGGGGATTGCACTTGGGGGGAACCTGATGAAACAAGTCCAGGCTTATCTTGATGCAGGCGGCAAGTAAGCGGCAAAGCGTGTCTCCTTTCAGGTTTTGAATTGAGAAATACCCCCATTCTCCCAGAGTGGGGGGTTCTATTCTTTTAACCTTACAATATAACACCGGGAGAAGAAGATCATGAGTCAATTGGTTGTATATGATGCTCCGAAGGAGGCGGTCGGGATCGACGATTACAAAGTGAGTGTTAGAGTTCCAGGGGAGCACCGGAACATCAGCTATAACGGGCGCAACGCGAAGCATTCCGAACCAAAGTGATCACCACTCCACATGCGTTGAGTGGTGATGGCAGAGTTTCGCTAAAGCAAGTGTTATTTATGCATAATTTTGAATGTGAATTTATTTCACTGTTACTGGTAGCTCCCCTTTTGCTTCAACATTCCCAAACAAGACGTGCAGACTTGCTTTAATATTTGGTTCGTTGCTGCCATAAGCTGCGATGCTTGCTTGAACATCATCAAGAAACATTAGCTCAAACGGGTTCCCTAACGAAAGATTCACGTAATTCTTCCCTTTTTTATTTAATAAATCAATCACCGTTTGAATTGTAGCCCATGGATAATCATTGCTATTGTTACGGAATTGATACGTGGCAACGATTGTGAAATCAGACTGGTTTAAGATGTCGTTATTGTTAAGGATGTCTGCGATTGTAACAACGGCGACTGAAATATTTTTGTTATGACGCATTTGACTTAATTGCTGTTTTATTTGCGTTGCATGAGCAGGCTGTTCAGCAACAATCGTAATATGATCACCATTGTTCAGAGTATACGGCAGGCGACTATTTTGATTTCTCATAACAGTAATCGCATGTTCGGAAATATTTTTTTCAATTAAACGATGCTCTGGTGAGCCAACTATACGGTTAGCCGTTGCAATCTTATCATTAACGTTTGGTTGCTGTTGAAACAAGCCATATTTATGTTTAACTTTGAGGATCCTTTTTACTGACTGATTTATTTTCGTTTCCGGTATATCTCCTTCTTTGACAGCCGTAAGAATCGCTTCAAAGGCTTTTGTTACGTCATTTGTCATAAGTATAATATCTATCCCTGCAGAAACAGCCATTTTCACCGCGTTCTCCTCGCCAAAATGCTCCGAAATAGCATTCATCGTAAAAGCATCTGAAATAACAATTCCTTCAAAGCCCATTTCCGCTCGTAAAACATCGGTGATGATTTTTTTGGACATCGTTGCTGGGATAACAATTTTTGAACCATCTTTTTTCGAAGTAAATTCAGTATTATCAACCGTTGGAAAAGCGATATGAGCCGTCATTATCATATCAATTCCCTGATTTATTGCGTGTTGAAATGGTTTAAGCTCGACTTCTTTCAATCGCATTAGATCGTGATTTAACACAGGTAAGCCAAGGTGTGAGTCTACATTTGTGTTACCGTGACCTGGAAAGTGCTTGGCGGTTGCAATAACCTTTTCATTTTGAAGTCCAGTCATAAACTGAACACCAAAATCTGAGACGAGTTGCGGGTCCTCACCAAATGAACGGATGCCAATAATCGGATTATCAGGGTTATTATTAATATCAAGTACAGGAGCGAGATTTACATTTACTCCTAAAGCATGAAGCTCAGCTCCTGTAATTTCACCAGCTTGATAAGCTAATTCCGGCTGTCGCGTGGCTCCTAATGCCATATTCCCAGGAAGGTTCGTTCCGTCTGGAATTCGCTTCACCACTCCACCTTCTTGGTCAATCGCGATAAAGAGGGGAATATCGTGAACTTGTTGCTGCAGTTGATCGGTGAATTTCGTCAACTGCTCAATATTGACAATATTTTTCTCGAACAGAATTAAGCCGCCTAAATGGTAATCAGAAATTACCTTCTCTGTCCCCTCATTCATTTCTATTGTACTTTTACCGTTCCACATGCGGATATCCGGCATGAGCATTTGCCCTATTTTTTCATTTAAAGACATCAACTCTAACAAACGGTCCCAATCTTCATTCTCGATAGCATTCGCACGTTTAAATTGAACCACCCTTGTTAAAAAAACGGCAAACTCTGCCCTTGTCACAGGTTTATTCGGTCGAAATGTTTTGTCAGCGTAACCACTAACTAAGTTATTTGATGCTAACGTCTTAATCGCGTTACTCGCCCAATGCTGTTCAATGTCGTTTACATCCGTTGAAGCATTCCCCTTAGAAATGGCATAGGCCCGGGTCAATATAGCGGCTGTTTCAGCTCGACTAATTGGGGCATTTGGACGAAATGTACCATCAGAGAAACCTCCGATGATCCCTTCGTTCGTTGCAATCGCAATTTCTTTATAAAAAAAGTGATCGCCTGGAACATCGGAGTAATAAAGCTTTATTCCTGCTTCGGTTTCCGGAAACAATTCACGAACTAGATAGGTAACAGCCTGAGCCCTTGTAATTGTATCGCTCGGACCGAACTTTCCATTTCCGTAACCAGCAACAGTCCCGCGATCTGACAAATAGTAGATACTACCCCTAGCCCATTGTGACCATTGTAAATCCGTAAACTTTTCCTTAGCTACCGTTGTACTTGGATATATGAAAAATAAAAAAGCAATGGAAAGGAATAAAAACTTAACAATCGTATTTCTATCGTATTTCATATTGAGCTACCTTTCTGTGTGAGTTATATCTAAACTATTTTTTAGTATAACTCATTCTCCTTAAGCCTAAAATCATTTTCAAAAATTCATAGCATTAAGATATCTAAGATACGGTCATGGCCCCATCATTTAGTCGGAAGATGCAGCCGCGGAAATGTACGGCAAACATCTTATCAAATCGATATAAATCTAATCGTTGTTAGGTACCCCTTCTTCCAATCCCTATGTAGAATGAAACTATAGACAAGGAGGGGGCGTATGGTCGCAAAGATGTATAAATACCGCTGGCAGTACCTCTTGATTTTGCCGGCGGTTGTGTTGCTTTTTCTGTTCAGCTATGTCCCAATGGCGGGCATTCAGATCGCGTTCAAGGACTTTGCGATTGGGTCTTCGATTTGGGAAAGTAACTGGGTTGGTCTGGACAATTTCACTTTCGTCCATGACCCGCAATTCTGGAAAGTCGTCCAAAACACCTTGTATATATCCGTTCTAAAATTCGTTTTTGGATTTCCAATGCCGATTATTCTCGCCCTCATGATCAACGAGGTTACACACCCGGCCTATAAGCGGTTTGTCCAGTCGGTCAGCTATTTACCGCACTTCTTCTCCTGGATCGTAGTGGCCTATATCCTGCAATCCTTTCTTACGCTGGACGGCGGATTTGTAAACGACTTCATCGTCCAGTTTGGGGGAGAGCCCATCTTCTTCCTGGGCTCGACGGAATGGTTCCGTCCCATGATTATTTCGAGCGGTTTGTGGAAAGAGGTCGGCTGGAACTCTATACTCTACCTCGCGGCGATCTCCACGATCGATCCGCAGCTTTATGAAGCCGCGAAAGTCGAAGGTGCGGGCAAATTCGCGCAGATTCGCCACATTACGCTGCCGGGAATCCTGCCAACGATATCGATCGTGCTGATTTTAAGCATTCCGGGATTAATCAGCGTGGGAATGGATCAGATCTATCCGATGATGAATCCGGCGAATCAGGAGGTGGCGGATGTTCTCGATACCTACGTGCTTCGCAACGGACTCCAGCAAGGTTATTTCGGCCTGGCTACCGCCGTCGGTTTGTTATCTTCGGTCATCGGACTCATTCTCGTAATGACGACGAACTCGCTCTCCAAAAAATTGAACGGAGAGGGGTTGTGGTGACGGATGAAATCGACTGCGCTTGAACGAGCGGGACAAGGTCTGATCTTGTTCCTGCTGGCACTGATGTGTATTTCGATTCTTTATCCCTTTCTCTATATGCTGGCGATCTCGCTCAATACCGGCACGGATGCCGCAAGAGGCGGCGTATATCTCTGGCCGCGTTCGTTCACTTGGGTCAATTACGAAATCGTTCTGGGCAACGAGGTGATCCGCCATGCTTATCTGGTCACGATCGCAAGAACGGTTGTCGGCACGTTCGGCGGGCTTGCCGTCACGCTTGCGGCCGCATACGGGTTATCGTATAAGCAGCTTCCGCTTCGAAAAGGCATTCTAACCTATGTCCTCATCACCATGCTGTTCCATGGCGGATTGGTCCCCTTTTACATTCAGTTGGTAAAGTTGGGACTGGCCAATACCTTCTGGGTTTTTATCATCCCCGGTCTATTCTCGGCCTGGAATATGTTCGTCATGCTGAAATTCATACATGGCATTCCCGAAGCTCTGATCGAATCCGCCGAGCTGGACGGCGCAGGCCCGCTCAGGATCCTGCTTCAGATTATCGTACCGCTTTCGAAACCGATGCTTGCCGCACTCGGACTCTTTACGGCCGTAGGCCATTGGAACGATTGGTTCTCCGGAGCCTTCTTTGTCACCGACCAGAATTTGATCCCGGTTCAGACGTTCCTGCAACAGTTGCTGACCGCTCAAGACCTGTCATCCGTTCTGAGCAACAATCAAGATCAGGAAGCGCTGGCGCGAGGCTCCAGTTTGAGTAATATCACGCTGATGTCGGTCAAGATGGCCACCGTGATGATCAGCGCGCTTCCGATTCTTACGGTTTATCCTTTCCTGCAAAAGTATTTTGTCAAAGGCGTTCTGATCGGTTCGGTCAAGGGATAACCCAGTGTATGCAAAAACTCTTAGGGTATAAGGCAACTTCCATATACCAAATGATCATTTACATGAAAAGGGAGGCAATACATGAAAAAGAAAACAGGCAGGTTCAAACATTCATTGGCGCTTATCCTGACAGCCATCATGATCCTAGCGGCCGGTTGTTCAAGCAACAACAATGGCAGCGGAACAGCAAGTTCCGATAACAACGGCGCCGTCACAGAGAACGAAGAATCCAGTTCCGCGGCGAAAGCGGAAGAGCCCGGACGCTTCAAGCTTTGGCTGGGCTGGTCGGCAACGATTAACAACGACAGCTGGATGCAAGAAATTTGGAGAACACAGGAACCGGGCATCGATGTTGAGGTTGAAGCTACACAGGGTGACGCCATCACTGCACTGAACCTCAAGATGAACACCGGCGGCTTCGAAGACGCGGCGATTTTCGGGAGGAGTACGGTTGTCAATTCCGCCATGAAGCGTTCAGGCCTTATTCAGCCGCTCGAGCAGTACTTTAACATGCCTGACAAATATCCGGGCCTGGCAGCCATTCCGAAGGAATATCTCGATCAGATGAAGGATGCCGACGGACATATTTGGTCGATCCCCTCCAAGTTTGATATCGACCCGTCCGATCCTTGGCCGGGCTGGTCTTCGCTGGCGTGGTTTATCCGGACGGATATCCTTGAGAAAGTTGGCATGACGGAGAAGGATCTCAGTACGCTGGATGGCGTGGAGACTTATTTGGAGAAGGCGGCCGAGCTGAAGGATGAATCGGGCAAGAAGCTTCTGCCGCTAGGTATTCTGATGGATGCATACGACGAGAATGCTGTCCTGGCTGCGTTTGGCGTGCCTGTCGGTTCGGCGGGAGGCGTTATTCCGGTACAAATAGAGGGCGACAACTTTATCTTTAAGTTTGACCATCCAGGGTTCAAAGCCGCTTACAAGTGGTTGAACAGCATGTATAGCAAAGGGCTCATCGACCCCGAGGCGGTTACCGATAAAAAAGAAAGATATAAAGAAAAAAATAAGAGCGGACGTTATGCGATGAACATCGGAAGCTTCTGGAATTTCGATCAGTACTTGTGGGAAACGCTCGACGGTCCTACGGGTCCGGGTTGGTTTTATAAACCGATTCCTTATCCGCAAATCGAAGGCGTTAACCAGCCTGGGACCACTCAAATCGTAAACCCGTATCCGGTATATGATACGTATATCATCAAAGACACGAAGAACCTGGATGCCATTCTCAAGTTTTATGATTTTACATTAACGCCGAAACCGGAGCAGAGCATGGTCGTTCTCGAGGGACCGGTCGGGAAGTACTGGGATTGGATCGACCAGCCTTATGGCAAGTGGAAGTTCATCGATCCTGAGTACAAAGAACTGCGCGAGTCGGGCGATCCGGCCAAGAAAGCGCAATTGGGGCCGGATATTTGGCAGACTACGAACTATAGTAATCAGTGGTACGCCTGGTGGACCTACGGGGAGAGCGAACATGCGGGATTTGCCAAAACAGCTGAGTTTACCCAACAGATCGGTCAGATGGGCACAACCCGAGTTGCCGAAAAATACGACATGGTAAAAGCAAAAGCTGGAGGCGCATGGGAGAAGTATTCGCCGGAGCTCGGTAAAGTGTATACTGATTACAGGGCCAAGCTGTTGCTGGCCAAGGACGATGCGCAATTCGAACAAGTTTGGAACGAATTCATTTCGGCGCTGGAAAAACGCGCACATTGGAGCGAACTCAAGCAAGAGTGGCACGAATTGAACCAGGAAATGAACAAATAAGAGGATATTCGAAGCTTTAAGCTTGCAGAGGAGCAACCCGCAAAACGGGGATGCTCCCTTTGCAGTTTCCAAGGTTGTGTGACGATCCGGGCAGAAGAATGGAGAATGCCTTGTGCGACGCTGGATTGAGAGACTAATCATCCGATTGACCCGTACCATGAATCTTCGCGGCAAAATTGTCGTGTTTTATGGACTGGTCGTATTCATTCCTACGGTTATTTTGGGAGTAGGCGCCGGGTATTTGGCGCTACAAAACGTCAGGACCAATTATATGCTCACGATCAATGAAGCCGTCCGACAGACGGCGCAAAGCGTGGAGTTTCGGAAAGAAAGCTATGATCTTCTTGCGACCCGGACAGGGACGGACGGTGAACTCATTTCCAGACTGGCCCGGACCTATGAGAATATGGAGGGCCAGCTTGAAACCGTTAATTACGTTTATCGTTCATTTCAGGTCACAAGCCGGTATTTGCCCGGAATCTTAAACTTTCGGATTTATCATGACAATCCAACCTTGCTTGAAGACGGAGGGCTTCTGTGGAAATCAGGAGACAGATTATTGGCAGGAATGGAAGAGATGACTTGGTACCGCAGCGTCATGAATTCGCCATTTGTATTAAAATGGTCTGACGTACCGGGGAACAACTCCCGACTGATCGTTTCGCGAAAAATTATGAATGCGGGCGGAGATGTCTCTGGTGCCATCTATATGCTCTTGGATTATAACAGCGTATTTGGAGAGTTGATGGATCGACCCTTTAGCGGTTCCGGAAGCTTGTATCTCCTGGACGAGCAAGATCGAATTGTCGCAGCTTCGGATCGTTCTTTGATCGGTGAGCCGGTTGTGGCTACCGCGCTGTCCAGGCTCTGGGCGAGCGTTAACCGCGCCGGGAGCATCTCGGACGATGGCGAGTATTTTACGGTTCGGCGCATAAACGGAGAATGGAAAGTCGCCGCGCTTATTCAGATGCGGCAATTGGAGAAACAATCAGCCATGACCGTGTACAGCATCGTGGCCATCACAGTTTTCTTCCTTTTCCTCTCTACGTTCCTCGTCTTGATCGTACTGAAGAACGTCGTTCTGCGCATTCGCAAGTTAGGCCACCGGATGAGCGATATCGCCGAGGGCGATTTCGACGTATCGGTCCGGAGCGGGAGCCGAGACGAGGTCGGGGACCTTGAAATCATGTTTAATCAGATGGCCGGCCGACTCTGGAGCTTAGTTGAGATGCTCAGCAGTGCCAAATTAAAAGAGAAAGAGTCGTCGTTTCAAGCCCTTCAAGCGCAAATCAATCCGCATTTTATTTATAATTCGCTCAGTCTGCTCCAGTGGCGGGCACTTGATCAAGGGGATCAGGTTCAGGTGGAGACAATCGAAGCTTTGACGACCTTTTACCGATTAGCGCTTGATAACAAATCTAACGTTACTTTAATCAAGAATGAGCTTGAGCATGTGCGGGCTTATCTGGACATTCAACAGCTCCGCTATCCGGGACGAGTTCGCGCCCACTGGGAATTGGATGAAGAAGTGCTGGAATTGTATTCGATCAAGCTGATCTTGCAGCCGATCGTCGAGAATGCCTATATTCACGGGCGAATCTTTACGCGACCTGACGCTTGGATTGCCATCGGTATCAAGAGAAACAATAACGTGGTCTGCTTTCAAGTGAAAGACAATGGTGTCGGCATGGACCCAGACACGCTGACACTCATTCGGAACGGGGAAAAAGCGGGGAAAGGGAATGGTTTCGGGCTTTCGAACATCAGCGAACGTCTTCATTTATATTTTGGCGACGCCGGTAAACTAAGGATCGAAAGTACGCCTGAAACGGGGACGGTAGTCACGATTGAATTGCCCGTCTGTACAGAAAGGCCGCAAATAAAAAGGGAGGGATAGTCTTGCTGCAAGCACTGATTGTGGATGATGAGCCATCTCATGTTCAGGGGCTCATACGTCATATCCCTTGGACGAGTCTCGGATTTGCCATTCCACTTACCGCAGACACAGGCGAATCGGCAGTCCGTGTCCTTCAAGACACTAGCATCGATGTACTGATAACCGATATATCAATGCCGGGCATGAACGGTATAGAGCTTGCGGCTGCAGCGAAATCGATGTATCCGGACATCCAGATTCTGATTATCAGCGGCTACAATGAATTTGAATTTGCACAGGAAGCTATTGACGTAGGGGCAAAAGGGTATGTGCTGAAGCCGCTTAATTTAGGGGAAATTGAACGTAAACTGTCTATGTTTCGACAAACCTCGGAGAGTATCAAACAAATCAATGAACAAACGCAGCGACTTGAAGCGGTGGTGTCGGGCAACCGGGAATTGCTCAAGGATTCTTTCGTTTTTGATTTACTGGAAGATGAGCCTATTGAGGAGGACATCCTGGCCTCTTGGTGCCAACTTCTCCATCTCCCCGACTTGACTGAGGGGATTCAACTCCTTGTAGCGTCGCTCGATGACTATGCCACTTCCGGCCACGACGCCCAAAGCAGGCTTACTTTGAGTTCGGCTCTTCAGCAATCGGTTTCGGTATCATTGCAAGCTATGGGCTTTGTCTTGGTTTCGAAGCTCAGACCCGACGAGGTTGTTGCCATTCTGGTAAATCCGTCGGCCGACATGAAAAGCAGAATCGACAAACAAATGAGCTTCGTTCAGGATTACATGAAGAAAACCTACCAGGCGTCAGTTACGATAGGCATCAGCCGGGGAGGAAGGGATTGGAAAGAGGGCCGTCAGCTCCTCCGGGAGGTAAAGCACACCATGGCCGATTCCCGGCTGAACGAGAACGGTCTGCTCGTGCATGTCGGAAGTGCGGAACGAAAGGCGTATGAGGATTTTAGGCTGCGCGAAATCATGCTTCCCGGCTTGCTCACGCTCGCGGAAAGCGACGTACCGGGTCAGTTGGCAGAAGCGGTCGGACGAGCCTATGAGGAATTAGATGCCAAGGCCCACTCGTTCGCTTTTATCCAATCTTTTAGTATTAGCTTGATTGGCGAGTTGTCACGAAAGTTTTGGCACGATACGGAAGCGCTCACCTATC
This sequence comes from Paenibacillus tarimensis, assembly GCA_041281825.1. GTDB lineage: Bacteria > Bacillota > Bacilli > Paenibacillales > Paenibacillaceae > Paenibacillus_D > Paenibacillus_D tarimensis_A. The sequence goes on from CP166298.1 coordinate 884,818, forward strand.
TAAGCAAACGCGGTTGTCAGCGGCTATTGGAGAGCAAAACAGTCGGTTCGCTTAAAGACATTGTAATCGAATATATCAATTCGGCGTTCATTCTTGCGAGGAAAGAACGAACGCTCCAACAGCATCACCTCATCAATCGCATTGCCGCTTATATCGAAGATCAGCTGCCGAACAACGTGACGGTGAAGCAGCTCGCCGATAAGTTTCATCTCAGCGCAGGACATTTAAGCGTATTGTTCAAGAAGGAGACGGGGCAGACGATATCCGACTTCGTCAAGGGATTGCGAATGAAAAAAGCCAAGGAATTGCTTCAAGACCCAACAATCAAGATTTACGAGGTAGCGGATCGCGTCGGCTTTCAGACTCCCGCTTACTTCACCTATCAATTTAAGAAGAACGAGGGTTGCACGCCTCAGGAATATCGTGACCGATATTACTGCTGACGATCAAAAGTAAGAACGGGATTATACAATTGAATACAATTGCGGGGCCGGTCGGTTTTTTTTGAGTTAGAAGAGCGACCTGCTCTACCTGAATTTTTGTTATAATTGAATTATTAATGGACGGCCCCATCCTTCAGTCGGATGATGAATTTGATGAACAAAGATTATACATGGTTCGAAAATTACACATGGCAATACCTTGATATATTAAACTGCCGATTTCTCGAAATGGACAATGAAAAACGATTAAAAAATATACCGGTCATTGCAAAAAGACTTGCAGAACGCGGAGAGGAATATACCCGGATCAGGAAAGAAATTCAAGCAGCGGCTATAATGTACGGCACACATGTAGATAATATTAAAGAGCCGAGTGAATACCCGGAAATTATTATATGGTAAACTATAACAGTTACAATCGGAGTCAGTGAACATCGGAGGAATGAAGGAGAATTTGCTATGCTGGCAGGAACTAAAAGGGAGAATATAAAACCAGGTACGAAAGTTAGAATCGTTCAAAAGCAACACCAGCGTACGGGGGAACTAACAGAAGGCATTGTCTCAAAGATACTTACAAACTCGTCCGCTCACCCACACGGCATTAAAGTTATGCTTACTAGCGGTATTGTAGGGAGAGTGAAGGAAATAATAATTTAAATCGTATAAAACTTAAGTACAAATCATAATGGAGTGATAATTTGAGTAAAGCTAAGGGCAAAGGCGGAACAGGCAGGGGAACGGACAAGAAGGGCTGGAACCGGTGGCAAGCTAGTGCCAACAGAGCTAAAAATGCACCCAAACCTTATAAAAGCAAGGGTACTAAAAAACAGGATGGTGCAGCTTCCAGTAGTCATAAAAGCGGAAAATCCGACATGTAGGGCGGTCTCGAACATCTTTTTACAAAGAAACGTCTAAATTAGGCACTTCTTAAAGGCTTTTTCATGGTATGCTGGTAACGACAAAACAGATCAAGGAGTGGTAATTCTGAGAAAACAAAAGCCAATGTCATTTGATGAACTGCTAAAGGACTTACAAAACGAGAAAACGATTCAAGAAGATCCGAATCATATTTCATTCGACGAGTTATTTAATGAAGCGTTCATGAGCAAGCATTCCAGCAGTAAGAGCTTTGCGGAGTTTTTAGAGAAAGGCAACTTTCAAGTAAAGACTCAAGAAGATATCAATAACATTCCCGACGAGCTATTTGACCGGCATGTTGCAAGGGAGACGGATTTTGCGGATTGGAAATCCATGCTGGATGCAGCGACTGTAGAGCAGGCCGGAAAATAATGATAACCCATTAGGTTAGTACATCGGGATACGGTCCTGCGAAGAATACCTCCAGGAAATCGTGATGGACAGCGATGGCTAAACATAAAAAGACGACTCTTATTCCCAATTTTCGGGGATAGGGTCGTCTTGTGCTGTCCAGGAAGTCCTTTATTTGGGTACAGTTTTGGGGGCTGCAGTTTGGCGATTATTTAAAAAATGGTATCAGGAACGTAAAAAATTTTCTGCGTATTCTTTTTATTCACCGGGTCAGTAACGATAGTAAAATAAACGTTCCCGTTTTTTGTCTGTACTCCCTCGATTTCATGGGTCCCCACATTTGTAATCTTCACAAGGGTTTTGTATGCTCCTGTGTTTGACATCATAGCGATCTGAGGAGTTTCACCTTCCGCGCCGCCTGACGTATATATTTCCGTATTACCGAGCATATCAACACCCTGGAAAGATCCGTTCGGTCTGACGATAGCACTGCCCGACTGCGTAAAGCTGGTAACGCTGGCGCTTACCGCTGCCGCACTGTCCATTCGTACCATTTCATTGCTGTCAAGAAGCCGGTTTAATGCTACCGTGTCATAAATTGACCAAGTTACAGTTCCCTCTGCAGTTTGTATGCGGAAAATAGTATAGGTACTGTTACCGCCGCCATCAACACGGTAGGTCTCACCTAATCTTGTGCCGGACGCATTGGCGTAATTCATATAGGTGAACCGATGAAGATCCGTATAATCATATTTCGCGCCGGGCGAGTATTTAAGTCGTGCTACCTGAAGCGACCAGTAATACGATGTTGAAGGATCCGCTTTAGAACTGAAATAAAAGTAATTAACTCCATTGTAGGTATACATATCTAGTGTTTGGCAATGGCCGGCATTGGTGATCGTCATTTCATCAACGTATGTAGCGTCACTTCCGTTGATACGCAATCTTGAAAGATAGCATGTTCCCCCCGACCGCTGAGTTACGTAAACATACGTTGAAGCGATGTAAGCTTTCTGAACAGCCACGTTGTGATTAAGTCCTTTGAGATTGTATGCGAGTGTTGCCGAAGCATTCACAGTTCTCCCAGAAGTTGCCGCAAATGCAGGCAAAACAGACATTGCCAAAATAAGAATTGCGAGAACAACAGATGTAAGTAATTTTAATTGCCTTTTAATAAGACTCAACGCTTGAGCTTGAAACATAACTGATACCTCCTTAAAAATGAAATATAATTGGACTTGATACACACTATGCTTCACGGGTAAGAAGAACGCTTTTGAAAAGATTTACGTGTCGGGTCCCTCCTCCTTTCTGCGGTTAACAAGCCTGATGAAAATGAAAAAACCGGACGTTAACATTCACGCCGCAAGGCGAGAACGTAACATCCGGGTTTTCTCATAAACTCTACCCGTTACATGGTGACAGGATAAAAAGAAAATGTCTACACGATTTATTTTCCGTCAATCCTATGGAGGTGTCAAGATAACATCTTGTAAAGACTGAGACGATGCCTGTTGATCGATTTGGCAGAAATCCGCTGTTTGATATGATGTCGTGTTTTCTGGTTCTCCTCTCCAGAAGGATGGGCAGATGTTGACCGGTGCAGCGAATAGGACAATTAGCTTCTTCATGTTTTTACTAATATAGTTTATTCAATTACAGTGATATAATTGGTTAGCAAAGTGATATAATCCAACAAGAATGGCAGATGAGGAAAGTTAATGATTAAAAGAATACCTAAGTTCGTATGGTTTAACATTGTTATCGTACTAATGATTATCTGGATTTATCAAGACAAATTAAATGAAGTTGAAGAACATACCAAAACCATTAAAATGCTTTACCAAGAAAAGAATGATATTGCTTTTTTAGCCCTGTTGAAGCAAACACCTTCATTTATTCCATTTGCACAGACATTGGAAGCGATAAGTACTTCCAGTGAAAAAGAGAATCCGGCCCGAATACAGGAGCAGATTGAGCGGGCAAAATCTCAATCAACAGAATGGGAAGCACGCATATGGACTTTAATTCAATTCAGTGATGATCATACAAATAACCCGGATCCTCTGCCCATGTTAAATCACTCTATAGGAACATCCGAAAAGCAGAATGAAATGTTGGAATTGTCATTTCGCGCTCGAATTTGGCGTGTAGTGTATTCGATCAGCGGAACTTATTGGAAGGCCCAGCCGAAGATAATTGATAAAGAATCGAGAACAACATTATCAGCGATTGCTAATGAACTTCGCGCCATGGAGAAGACCATAAGCACTTTAAAAGAGAGCGCTGAATTTTCGGATACCCGTGAGGATTATGATGAAATCATTAAAAAACAATTAATAGATCAATTTAGACCCCATTTAGAAAAGATGAGAAGAATCCAGGACGAGTTTTTTCAAAAGCAAACAGCAAAATATGCGAACAGAAAATAAAAGGTAAAATCCATCGGAGATCTCAATAAATTAAACCATGAGGCTGCCGCGGGAATATGCTCTCCTTACGGTAGACAGGTTAAATAATAAAACCTGCTACCGTAAGGGGAGCTGTTTCATGGCTAAAAAACAAAAAATCAATATAGTGCAACAGAGAAACTTATAATGCTTCCATAGGCTGAGACACAGGGGAGTGATAAATAAGCTATAAGGAGACTATGGAGAAACGGAACCATGGCCTTACGCGCTTCAATAAATTCATTTGAGGCGAGATTTTTTTTTTGAGCCAGTCCACCTCAACAAGCGTCTTTTACAGTGTCTATTCACTGATCGCAATCCCGTTCAGACCGCAGTGTCTGCACGTACGGCGTCTTCGAAGATAGTATGCGAGTGCTGCCGCACCCAGTGAAATGCCCCAAGGAAGCCAGAACAATGTGGGACCTAATTCTCCCCAATTCTCACGAGTGACGAAGCCATTCGAAAACCAATGGATATAGAGTTTAAAACCTGCAAAGGTCATCAATGCCGATACGAACGCCGCAGGAATGACTGCGAACCAGATGGGAACCCGCTTGCCGGCCAGGAACAAACACCAACGGGGGAAAATCTCGCCCCACCTCTGAATCAGTCCCAGGGTGAGGATCGCACCGCCGATGGGCAGTCCGCCCAAGACGGCTTCGACCATTCTGCCGGAAAGAGACTGGGAAGCGATCCATGTCGGATCGCTTACGCTTACTCCCAATGGGATGCCGGCGGCCCACGCCAAGCGAACAATTCCATAAGGGAGAGCCGTAACGACCGCAATATAAGTGACCCATTTCCCCCATCTTGCCGCTGTAATCGAAGATGCCCCTTGACCCGCGTCCGTCCTGCCACAGTTCATGCATGCTCCCCGGGTGCGGCGCTGGTAAGCCAAAGCCGCTGCTCCCCATAGAAATCCACCAGCCATGCATAGGACTTGATTCACTACAGGCCAATCGAGAAGGTCAAAATACAGCATGAACGCGTATGCGAAATTTTGCAGCACCCGGACATCGGGAATCATGACTATTAGCACTGCACACATCGACCAGGCGAAAGCAAGCAGGACACTCCGAACAATCCGGTGACTCCACAGCCGAACCATCGCCATTGCAACCGCCGCTCCAATCAATCCTGCAATAATGATTACCGCTCCACCGGTATCTGCTCTAAGATCGACCAAGAATGACCCCATCATATGTCCACGGACATCGTTCTCCCCGAAGGGGAAGCCAGCGCCTCCCATTACCCAGTACGATCCAAGCACACCGTAGAGAAGCGACCAAACCGCCGCCGCATACGGGGCCCAGTTCGGCCACCGCGACAACCATGAGGATCGTATCGGGGATGAGGGGTCCTTCAGCGGATTGTTGTTGTACTGACGCGAAACAGTCTTGACATTCATTTGCAACCAGCTCCTTATCAATGTGCAATGGTGAATCCTTCACCATTGCGTCATCTTAAAGATACATCAGAGAAGTTGGTTTGGAACGCGTCTGCAGATCTGTTCACGCACACGTCCGGAGGTCTGTTTCCGAACAAGAAAATAGGATAGGCGTTCATAACGCTAGTAATGCGGATTGAAAATTGAGGAAGGGAAAGACGTGTTAACCAGCTAAACTGCAGGGGTCTTTCATTAGAAGGGTTAGGGGAATTGCTCCCATAAGGGTATGAAAGCTATGGTATTACTTGTATGGAGAGAAAGAAAAGCAGCCGCATCACTCTCAATCCGGGTGCATAAGCCCCTTCTCCCAAGCAAAAACAGCTGCTTTGGTACGGTCTAGCATATGCAGCTTGCTTAATATATTGCTGACGTGGCCTTTCACCGTCTTTTCACTGATGATCAGCTGTGCGGCAATCTCGGCGTTAGAAAGACCGCCGGCGATGAGACGCAGTACTTCGAGTTCACGGTCGCTCAGCTCGGCGAAAGGGTTGGAAGCCGCCTGTTTCGTGGTACGTATCTCCTGGACGACACGTGTGGCTACACGCGGGTGCATCATTGATTCGCCATGTACAGCCCTTCGCACTGTCTCTACCAACTGGCCGGGGTCAATATCTTTGAGCACATATGAAAGTGCCCCGGCGCGCAAAGCCGGAAAGATATGCTCGTCATCATGAAAAGAGGTCAGCACGATCACCTGGGAACGGGGACTGACTTGTTTGATGCGCCGCGTAGTTTCTACGCCATCGATACCGGGCATCACCAGATCCATAAGCACGATATCGGGCGCAAGCTCGGCAGCAATGGAAATGGCGTTCTCTCCCGAATCGGCTTCGCCGACTACCCGGCAGTCGGGCTGAATCGTAAACAGCGCACGCAGGCCTTGTCTTACAATCGCATGATCATCGACAATCAGAATCGTTGTTGGTTCAATCTTTATCATTCCGCTCACTCCATATGAAGATATTAAAGCATTCGCCTCTATTCCTGTCAGTCTATTCTCTTTTGACTATCCATTTGTGGGCAGCGTACCGTTATTATCGTGCCGCTTCCCTTCTCGCTTCGGATATCGATATGACCGCCAAGAGCCTGTATACGCTCGCGCATGGAGGACAGTCCAACGCCCTGCCGATCCGGTCGCCTGACATCAAATCCACAGCCATTGTCTCTGATGGAAAGTGTCACAAGCTCACCGCATTCCAGACGGATCTTCACAGCGCTTGCCCCACTGTGACGGGCAGCATTGGACAACGCCTCTTGTGTGACGCGAAAGAAAGCTTCTTCCATGAACGGAGCCACCTGGTGTCCACCGCTTGCCTCAAAATCTGCGGCAATTCCCGTTTGCTCCTGCCAGACATGTGCATAATCCTCAAGAGCATGCGCCAGATCCTTGTCTTCCATAGCAACGGGACGCAATTCAAGAATTAATGCGCTTAATTCCCGCTGCGTGTGGCTTATCAAATTCTCCGCTTCTGCCAGATGAGTACGCGCGGCGAGCTCATCCTGTCCAATCAAGGATTTTGCGGTATTTACCCAGATCGAGATTGCAAACATCTGCTGCTTGATGCTATCATGCAGTTCCCTAGCTATACGGTTGCGCTCCTCCAGCGTTGCCAGATCCTGACGCGTCCTGAGCAGCTGTTTGAGCTGCTTCGCCATTTGATTGAGCCGATTCGCCAACTGCCCTAGCTCATCATCGGAAGGATCACTCACATAAGTGGTGAAATCGCCTTGACTCCATCGATCCGCCGAGGTCAATATCCTTCGGATACGACGCACAAGATTTCGCGACGTTACAATCCCGAAAGCGATCCCGACAATCGCTGCCCCAACAAAGAAGCCTAATAAACTCAAACCAAAAAATTGAAGGGCATTGGGCATAAACTCCCGGAAATTATTGAAGGAAAAGCGCAAATGCTCTGCTTTTACCACAAGCGTCCCTTTAATCGCCTTTTTATTGGCTATCGGAGCCACAATATAGACGGTACCCTTCTCCTCGTAAGTATAAGTCGTTAAAATGTCGACCGCGGTGGGTTCCAGCGCCAGTGCTGTCTGTATGTGCTGCCGAACGCTGGCAGGCAGCCCTCGCTCCAGCTCGCCCTCCTCGGGTGCATATTCTCCTGCAGCAGCGATAAGCCGGCCCTCAGGATCAATGGCTGCGGAATATCCTTGGAATTTAGTTCCTATTTCCATGGGCCAATCTTTCAATGCTTCATATAGTTTAAATCGATTGATGAATGGTCCGCTGAAGTTGGAGGCTGCATTTTGTGCCACTGAGCCAACCTGGATTGCGAGCATTCGATTTGTATTATAGTTAAAGTAGCCATAGTAACCCAGGACTACTATCATTTCGAGTATGAGCATGACAACAATCGTTGTGAGAATATAGAATAGAGTCAATTTCCATTGCAAACGACGGAATCGCCGGAAAAAACGGGATAGATCTATCAAGTTTTCTTTTCCTTCCGAGTAGAGAGTTACAGTCTGGTCGACATCAGTTGTTCCCCTGTCCCGTTAATACAATAACGGCTTCGAGGAAGCCTTTTCAAGCACGTCCTTGCCCAAAGCAACTGAACGCTATGAAACGCCTCCGGGCAAGCAAGCCCAGATCGACTGGGGGTACTGCCGACTGGAACGGCGAAGCCAAACGGCTCTATGCTTTTGTCATGTGCTGGCTATTCCAGGATGATGTGTGGCTCAACTTGAACAACCGCCCGACCGGCGTTTTCATCCTTGTACGTGGTGAATTGAACAAGCTGACTCCAGCCAGCATCTTTCCTCCAATACCGAAAGAGAAAACTAATGCAATCAATAAAGACCAAGTATTCGGTACGACCAACCATAGTAGGTGTTTCTTATTTTGATGTTACCAGATAATGGTATGATTGTACAAGATTCAAAAATAAAAATATGTTCAATAGATATAGGTAAGTGATGAGCCAGGAAGGCGTGTCAGAAAGCATACAAATTTCAGGCTGCAACCTTTGATTAATGATGTTTTTGCATTCACGTGTCAAATATCAAGACATGCCCAACCCTTGTAACAGTTCTGTCACAACCAAGCTATGATATCCCCCAATAACAGAGTCTTGTTTTGACTCCACCCTCTTCCTTATATTACCATGGAGTGGAAGGGAGTGATAAACTATGGGAAAAGTACTGTTCATTAACTTTCCCGCAGAGGGACACGTAAACCCAACGGTAGGCCTTGTGAAGGAGTTGACGAGTAGAGGAGAAGAAGTTACTTATTACTGTGTGGAAAAGTTCAGGGAGCGATTGGAAGGAGTCGGAGCTGACGTCAGGACGTATGAGGATTTTGTCGAGAAGGAGCTTCTCAAGAACGGCGCAGGAACGGGAGAACCCGGTTCGGATCTCTTGAAGTTCATGGACATCATGCTGAGGAAATCTCATGAGCTATATCTGACAATCCTGCCTCAAGTTCAAAACGAAAAGTACGATTATGTGATCAATGACCATATGTGCCTGGCGGGTTGGATGGTAGCGGAAAAGTTAGGACTTCCTAAGATCGCCTCATGCACATCTTTCGCCCTTCATCCTGATTTCGAAAGCCCGATGAAAGAAATGATTCCGCCAGAAAAGTTCGCTGAAGTAACCCGCATGATGGATGAATGGGTACAGCTTATCAAATCAGAGCATAACTTGGACCTCAGTTTCCTGAAGAATCAGGCCGATTTCTTCTGCCACCCAGTCGACATGACCGTCGTTTACACCTCGGCACACTTCCAACCGAATTCCGATTCCTTCGACGGTTCGTATCATTTCGTCGGTCCCTCCATTGCGCAGCGTAAAGATGCTCCCGAGTTTCCCCTGGAGGATTTAAAAGAGCGCAAAGTCGTTTATATCTCGATGGGTACGGTGTTCAATCAGCAGAACCACTTCTACGAAATGTGTTTTGAAGCGTTTAAAGACCTCGATGCGGCAATCGTGATGTCTGTCGGAAAAAATACCGATTTACACGAATTCTCATCCATTCCAGATAATTTTATCGTCAAAAACTACGTTCCTCAGTTGGAAGTGCTTCAGCATGCCGACGTGTTCTTTACTCACGGAGGAATGAACAGTACGAGCGAGGGGCTTTACTACGGCACTCCGCTGGCTGTCATTCCGGTATCTGCGGATCAGCCTATGGTAGCGCGGAGGGTGTCTGAGCTGAGGGCGGGGATTGCGCTCGATCTCGGCGAGCTTGCTCCGGCTCTTCTGCGCGAAACGGCCGAAATCCTGCTCGCCGACCCTTCCTACAAACTGCAGTCCGAGGCGATCGGCGCATCCTTCCGCGAGGCAGGGGGAGCATCCCAAGCGGCGGAAGTCATTTTGGAATGGAGACATGCTTCGGTTTGAAGACAAATCTGACTTGCACTGCGTGGTTTGCAATCATCATTGACTAAATCTCCATACTTTAACCTGGTCCTGGGAGTCATGTATTCCATGTCATAAGAAAAGGTTAAAAGAACTGGGCTGAAATGCGATGCGCCGCATACTGCAACTTTAGATGGAGAGCCGGATGCCTTGAAAGGGGCACGTCCGGTTCGGAGAAGGGCGTGACCGTCTAACTGCCGATCGGAAGATCGGTGGGTCGGGTTGCGCCTATTCTACATGATAACAGGCTGCCGGCATCGTCGACCAACTATCGGGCAGAATAACGCAACGAACAGAAGTTGCCTGCGTCTAATAGCTGGTTGGAGAAATATGAAAGGAGTTGAATGAGAATGATGACAGCATCATTTTCACATAAGCCCGAAGGATACGAATGTCCATTTTGTCGTGTTTCGGGTATCGAGCGAACTAATCAGGGAACAAAACAAATGGATATCATCTATCAGAATGAAAAGGTAACGGCATTTATAGCGAGCAAATGGTGGCCAAACAATAAAGGACATGTTCTTGTTGTTCCTAATCAACATTTCGAGAACATCTTTGAACTCCCTGCGGATTACGCTGTTGAAATTCACCGCGCGGCTCAGCTTACAGCGTTTGCAATGAAAAGTACATATGGATGTGATGGGATTTCTACGCGGCAACATAATGAGCCTGCTGGCAATCAAGACGTGTGGCATTATCATCTCCATGTTTACCCTAGATATGTGAATGATCAACTTTATCTGACAAAGGGTTCTCAGTCCGATCCAGATGAACGCTCTTTCTATGCTGATAAGTTGCGCTCTTGGATAAAGGAAAACATTTAAGATCTAGGAGGAGCGAATGATAACCCTAGTAGGAGATGAACCTGAGATTACGTGGGCCTTACTAGAGGATTGGGAAAAAAATAAGGTTCTCTCATTAAACGGGTAACGATAGCTGAATAACATTAGGACGAGGCTGCCGGCATCGGCAGCCTTGTGTTCACCTAGCGGGTAGTTGTGCTAGTGGATAACCGATTTGAATTCGGTTGTTACGTGATTACGCCAATTCCCTTTAAAGTAAAACAAAACACTGACATATAGGTGTCAGTAATAGTTCTTTATAATGGCAATAAAGAACAGTAATTTTTAGCTTAGGAGGAAAATTGATATGAGTATAAAACAAACATTACGAGGATTTGCGACCATTAGTTATTGGGCAGATGATATGGAGGCGGCAAAGTTGTGGTACTCAGAGTTGCTGGGCATAGCGCCTTACTTTGAACGCTCAGGGCCTGATGGTAAACTTGCTTATGCCGAGTTTCGCATAGGGGACTACCAGCACGAACTGGGACTGATTCATCGACGTTTTGCACCGGCTAATGCAGTGGCTGGCTCAGGTGGTGCCATCATGTACTGGCATGTTGATGATATTGAAGCTACACTTAACAATTTGAAAGCAATGGGAGCGAAAGAGTACGAACCACTCGTACACCGCGGAGAGGGTTTCATCACGGCTTCCGTTACAGATCCATTTGGTAACGTTCTAGGCGTTATGTATAATTCTCACTATTTAGAGATGCTGAATTTCAGAATTCAGGGACGTCAAGAATAATCGAAATAGAAAAATTAGTACATTCACACCCTATAGAATGCCTTAAACTAAACATTCCTGTTAAGGCTAAGAAATGGACTTTGCCAAAAAAAGGAGCGCCTCGGTATGATAGGTTTGTCCACGGGTTCGAAAACCCAACACCATCAAGGAGGCGCTCTTATTATGAAGTTTAAGCAATCACACAGACAAACTCGAACGAATTGACGAATTTCCACATCACACCTTGTTGTGGAAATAGATATCGCGAAGGAGACTCATGTAGCACAAGCAACTAATTATCGCGGCATCGTACTTAGTAAGCGACATCTTACATTCTCAAATACAATTGAAGGATTCGAAAAATTAGAACGATGGATCGATGGATTACAACAGAAACACCGCTTAAAATAGTTGCATATACCACTATCTATATATTATAATTATTAGTAGTATATGCAACTAAAAGGAGGTGCTCGAATTTGCCGACACAAAATGAATCCATAGGTAAGTGGTTCTCAACGATTCATCGGTACAGCATGATTTATAAAACTCGCAGTTTCTTGCCGTTAGGAATCGGCGCAGGGCAATTAGAGGTGTTAGCCATCTTGTATGACCGGGATGGGATATCGCAGGATGAACTCGCCCTTAGACTCAATAAGGATAAAACTACGACGGGAAGAGCTATACAGAAGCTGGAGGAGCTTAGTTTTATCAAACGGGAACCTAGTGAGAAGGATCGAAGGGTCAATCTTGTTTCACTTACAGCTAAAGCATGGGATATTCATCCACACATCTTATCAACCATGGCAACTTGGACAGATATCTTGATGAAGGACTTCTCGGACGAAGAAAAGGCTCAATTGCTTGAAATGGTTAAAAGAGTTAGTCGAAACGCTGTTAACCATATATCCAAGATGGGGGAGAACATGGAGAATGAAGGAGCAGAGTAGCCGACTGGGAACCGAAAATATCCCAAAACTATTAACAAGCTTATCTGTACCGGCTTTCATGGGCATGTTCTTAAGCACGCTATTCAACGTAATCGATACGATTTTTATTGCACGGGGTGTCGGTACATTAGGCAGACCGATGAAGGGCGAGAGGTCGTTCCGAAGGTTCAAGAAGCGTTGGCACACGTGAAGAACAAGACACGGAAGGGCATTGGCGACGAGGAATATGATTGGGTATCCATTTATTTGAATTTCGAGCAGGATGTCGCGCATGACGTCGAGATCGCGCGTTTTAAATTTGAACGTATGCAAGAACGACAAAAAAACAAAATGGAAGGTGAGATGTGAAATGATTAATGAAACATTTCCGTACGAGAAAAAGCGCATGCAAGTATTCGGTGTGGAGATGGCTTATGTGGAGGAGGGAAGCGGCGACCCGATCGTCTTCTTGCATGGTAATCCCGCATCCTCCTATCTTTGGCGCAACATCATGCCTTACGCACGGAAGTTTGGCCGCTGTATCGCGCCTGATCTCGTCGGCATGGGTGATTCCGACAAACTCCCGAACAGCGGGCCTAACGCGTACACCTTCGTCGAGCACCGCCGCTATCTCGACAAGCTACTCGAACAGCTGGGCGTCAACGAGCGTGTGACGTTCGTCGTGCACGACTGGGGATCGGCGCTGGGGTTTGATTGGGCGAAGCGTCATCCCGGCGCGGTCAAAGGCATTGCTTATATGGAGGCGATAATTATGCCGAGCAGCTGGAGCGATACGGCGGAGGAAGCACGCAAGGTGTTTCAAGCGCTTCGGTCGCCGGAAGGGGAACGAATGGTGCTGGAGCAAAATTCGTTCATCGAGTTCAACCTGCCGGTTAACATCGTACGCAAGTTGACGGATGAAGAGATGGCCCAGTACCGCCGGCCATTCCTGGAGCCGGGCGAAAGCCGCCGTCCTATGCTCAGTTGGGCGCGCCAGCTTCCGGTCAGCGGCGAGCCGGCCGATGTAATAGCGATTGTCGCCGAATACGGCGAATTTCTGGCGCAGAGCGCCGTTCCTAAACTTTTCGTTCGTTGCGAATCCGGCAGATTGCTGCAAGCCCACATCGATTTCTGCCGTACTTGGCCGTCGCAGACGGAAGTTGCGGTACCGGGCCTCCACTACCCGCAAGAAGACGCGCCCGATGCAGTCGGCGAAGCGCTTGCTGTATGGTTGGAAAAATTGGCCTAATGGCGATTGAGTTTAAAGGGTTGCCACAAGACTTTTCTATGCTCATCTGGATGTGGATCGAAGTATGGCAAACCGTTTCCTTTCAAAAGTGGACTGGTATATCCTGAGGAGATTAAGACTGTTCTGGAATAACAAACACAGGAAGCGCAAACAGAATTGGTCAGAGATGCATTTTCTGCTTCAACGTACAGGACTGAAAACACTATGCACGTGGAAAAACCGTACTGCCCTGGATGAAGAACGTCGGAAAGCCGTATGCGGGAAAACTGCACGTACGGTTTGATGAGGAGGGGTTGGGATCCCCAGCCCTTTACTCTACTTAGCGTGGCTGACCGACTTATATAAGTTTACATTATCACTTTATTACGATAATATATTAGAGAAGTAAAGTGATAAAGGATGTGGTCTTAATCGAATTCATTCGGCTAGCAATACCAAAAGGCAATACCTCAGTTAAGAAGGGAGTTTTTATGGTGCGAGAGGCATTAATTAACAGAAAAACAAAAGAAACAGAAATTAAACTGGAGCTTAATCTCGATGAATACAGTGAAGGCAACATCAACACGGGAATTGGATTCTTTAACCATATGCTCACGCTTTTTGCCTTTAGGGCAGGAATAAAACTAAATGTGGATTGCAAAGGTGATTTAGAGATAGATGGGCATCACACGGTTGAGGACATTGGAATATGCTTGGGGCAAGCAATCAAAAAGGCTATAGGGGATAAAAAAGGCATAAACCGTTATGGTAGTTCGCGTATACCTATGGATGAGAGCTTAGCATTAGTGGATTTGAGTATATCTAATCGCTCTTTTTTAGTGTTTAACGTGGAAATGCCGTCAACACGAGCAGGCGAGTTTGAAACCGAATTAACCGAAGAGTTTTTTCTCGCTGTAGCGCATAATAGCGGGATAACCATGCACATCAATTTGGAATACGGCAGAAATACACACCATATAAATGAGGCAATTTTCGTGGCATTCGGCGATGCGTTGAAGAAAGCAATTAGGATAACAGGCGATGTTATTCCGTCTACGAAGGGTACGTTATCATTATGAAAAAAATATGTATAGACGCTTACGTGTAAAAAATTATGGGGGAGGAATTTGTTTCATTGGACATCTGACGATTACACTAACGGGCACGTTAGTTCCATAACAACAACCATGATGAGGCTGCCGGTAAGATCGGTGGCCTCATTAAGCTATCGGGCAGTTATGCGCAACGATTCAGCTTGTATGAAAGAAAATTACTTCTATTGCCCATATGGAGGAGGTTACTTTGAGTAAGAATAAATTGAAAAGGTCATCACGTGAAATCAGTACAAGGAGTTGATATTTTTTACTCGTGCTGATCCATAAAAAGTTTGGAAAAGTGGCACTTTGTCGCATTGATTGGTTTTCTCTGTATACCAGCATGATGTTGGAATATTCGCCAAGCGAGCCTTCTTTGTTGAAATACAGTCTGACGATGCCTAATGATGGAACGCTGGTGGTCAGGGCAGATCAAAACGTTTCGAAAATGCTCACCATGAATATCTTTTAATTCAAAGCCCGACAATTGGTTGGTTAGTTTTCTTACTCAAACAGGCGATGGTGGACGCCAATCACGTAAAACAAGGCGAAGTTTACTTTCTCAATGTGGACCAAACGAAAATAAATCAAACTGGAACAGGTTCTTACGCCATCAAGTCCGAGGTAATAGCGCAAATCCTGAACATGTTCTTTCATGAACCAGCCACATTCAATGGTTCAAGGAGGCTCGGTTTGAATCTCGAGAAAGTCATGGGAAACCTACATCAATTAGAGGTGGTATTAGATTGGTGTTAAACTGGTGATAAAGTGTAATGCCAACTACCCTAAATGATTCTATACGAATGGTAAACAAACAACAAATACCCAGTAAAATTCAAGGCTTATGCCGACTATATCAGATTCTATCAGAATCAGCGATGGATCCGCATACGGTACATGTAGAGTACTGTGTGTTGCTAGTAAGAGAGTAGTTCTGAGCCATATTTATCTGAATATTATCACTTTAGAAACTCAAGCGAGGTAAAAGCTTGAGTTTTATTTTCTATTTGCCGGAATCATTTGGAATTTGAAGAAACTCAAATAATTAAACTGTAAAGCCCTTAAGAACTGTATGGATACTAACAAAAACCCTGATCAACCAATACTGGTGTAATCAGGGTTATATTTGTTATGGCAGTATAAGGAGTAAATGCCTTTCATGTACACTGCCAGGGTTTGGAATAACAAGCTCTCGTCCGATAAAGATCAGCTCAGGAGTTTGAATGCTATTCTTGTTTGCCTCATAAATGTTCGCATTCTTCCTCATTGCTTTTAGGGTTTTAAGCTCTCCTCAAAGCTAACATTTGAGAACTTCGCATAGTTTAACTGTTCAATATCATTTGCAACATCATTGCTGTCTACGGCAAAACCGACATACACCGGCCCTTTCATCGCTACGGTTTTTTCGCCGATCGGTGTCCATTCTTTACCGTCCATGGAGCCATAAGCATAGAAGGTATCGCCCTTGCGGCTAAGCTTGAGCCAGTAACCCTGTTCGACACCATTGATCTTGAAAGGAATGTCCGGGATAAGCTGAATGCCCGCCTCTTCGGCTTTAGAAGCGCTGTCCAGTGTTTCAGTCAATTCATTAAAGTCTCCGCCTTTGGTTTCCCTTCCTGCCAGATAGGTTGACCAGCTGTAAGCCTTAGAGATCTTCACCCAGGAAAGTCCCAGGGCTGCGGTTGCGCTGTCATCTTTCAGGTCTTCGCGAACCATCAGGCCTGTGAATGCATGGTTGTCAACGGATCCAATTTCCTCTAGCTTTGCAGTGATCTCCATATCTCCAGTCACTTTCTTATAGACGAAATGGAAATCATCTTTGGAAGCATCCGCTTCTTCCGACTGTTCCGTGCTGCCCTCGCTCATACCAAGCTTTCCGTTCCCTTTTACAGTAATTATATTATCTGTTAGGCTTGCGGAACCTTGGATGTCTGGAGTGCCGATGTCAGCCGATGACCAACCTTCGTCAGCTAATGTTCGGTCATCTGTGTTGATATGAATGTTGGCTGCGGTGGTTTGAGTCATATTTCCTTCTGAGTCCGTAATTCTTGCGGAAATGTAGTAAGAACCATCCTGAAGTCCCCTGATTGTATATTTATACTTGTTACCAGATAACACCGCGTCACCCAGGTACTCAGAACCATTGTATACCGCTACCTTATCAATACGGTGACCGAATTCGGAAGAAGCTTTAATTATGACCGGTATCGCGTCGCTTAATGCAAACTGCGCATTGTTCGACGGTGCCGTCATTGCTGCATCGGGGTTTTCAGCTGCATGTCCCATATCTACAAGACCGTTGATATAAAGCTCAAGCCAGGTATAGCCGCTGTCTGTAATGGTTTTATATGCATCCTCGATTCCCCAAATCCCTTTTTCCTTTTCCCATTCGTCGGCAATACCGTTTTGATTCGTATCAAAATCTGCGGCACGCTCCTCTTCAATGACGCCAAAGTCCGTGATGTATCCGCCAACTTCATGTTCGGTGTTGATATATCTTCCGAGTCCTTTTTTCACTTCTGCAACAACTCTTGCATCAATGGCATCACGACGCGGATAGGTTGCACCTGCCTGCTGTAAAATGGTGTTAAGCAATTCATCACTGGCATCCTCTACACCGTTAAGAACATAATCGTCAAAC
Organism: Paenibacillus tarimensis; assembly: GCA_041281825.1. Classification (GTDB taxonomy): domain Bacteria; phylum Bacillota; class Bacilli; order Paenibacillales; family Paenibacillaceae; genus Paenibacillus_D; species Paenibacillus_D tarimensis_A. The sequence goes on from CP166298.1 coordinate 902,268, forward strand.
GCTGGATTGGTTATCCCGTTATTGACTCCGGTGCTGTCTGCGGATAGATACGGTTCTTTTGCATAGTTGGTCATATTGTCACCGCTGGTGTCGCCGGAATTCTTGACGTACTCTGATGATCCATCCAACAAGCCTGTTTTCACACCGTTAATCATATTTCCAGAGATGTAGAAACCGCCAAGCTTCCTGGCTTCCCCTGCGTCAATAACCTGATTGACAACATTATCTCTTGTACCCGGTCCCGCAATCTCAATATTGTTCATAAAATTTGTGAATGTATAGCCGCCGCCATAAACCCCATTAAAGCCCCAGTTATAGATCACGTTGTTGGAAAATTGAACCACGGCTACACGGTCTGCATTTGCAGAACCGGCATATCCGCCGCCGAGTCTTGGATTACGTGAGGTATGGCTCAAATAAAGATTGTGATGGAAGGTGGTGTTATCTCCGCCTGCAATACCGCCATAGCCATGTCTGCCTTTCGAATGTCCAGAGAGCGTCAAGCTTTCCGAAATAATAGACCACTGAATGGTACCATTTTCGCCCCTGTATGTGGAAAGGGTCTCATCTGTGTTCCAACTGAAGGAACAATGATCAAGGATGAAGTAGTTGTTGTCTCTTCCCCAAAGGGCATCCATGGAATCACTGCCGCTAAATACATTCGTTGCACCCGGACGGAAGGAGATATACCGGATAATGATGTTCTCTGAATTACTGATATTGGTATCCCATCCTGCAATGGTAATGCCGTTACCCGGCGCGGTTTGACCGGCGATGGTCAGGTTTTTGATGTTCTTGAATCTTAAGGAGTTCTCCAGCTCAATCGTTCCCGATACGTTAAAAACAATCGTACGCCCCTCTTCCGGGGTAGACACAATCCCATGACGAAGGGACCCTTCGATAGGTTCATCATTTTCGCTATAATCCTTGAGATTGGTTACGATGTATACATCACCGCCGCGGCCGCCGCTGGTATAGGCGCCGCCGCCTTCCGCACCGGGAAACGCGACAATGGATGCACCTGGGAAACCGCTTTCATTAGACTGGGCTAAACCCGTACCACCAGGTAGTACCGAGCCCAATGAAAATGCAATCACAATACTTAAGAGCGCGGCCATGACTCTTCTGAATCTCTTATCCTGACTTTTCATCTGGTTTTCTGTATAACATGGATGCAGCTTATGTGACTCTTCTGCTCCGCAACCCTGTTATACATCCTCCCTTCCGTAATGAATGATGTAGTAAGCCTTACGCTGCTTACTTTCCATCATTTTATACCTTGCAGATATTTCGCACCTGCCAAAAAAAATATTTTTTGCGCCAATTCTTGTACTTATACCAATGTGCTGTAGTATAGAATTAATAGGGAAATCCGATTACCTCTATGGGGAAGGGGCGTAGCAGTGAAAATCCAATATCAGCATCGTCATCAACCGTTTCATACCTTTATATCCACCGATAATACTTATCCCCTTCATTTACATAAACACGTTGAAATCACAATCGTCCTATCCGGCAAAATCCATATCACCGTTCATGAGAAGGAGTATGTTCTGTCTGAAGGAGACATGGTGGTTATTTTCCCCAACCAACCCCACAGTTACAAAACAACGGAGAGCAGCCGGATCCTGCTGTTTTTTTTCGATGCTGCATTCACGGGGGATTTTACAGGAGATTTAACGAAGTATATTCCAGAGAACCCGATGGTACCCAAAGAGCATTTGGATGATAATGTCTCAAGCATGCTGAAAGCATTATACGAGCGATATACGGAAAATTGTGATAACCGGTTGCTCAAGGCTTACACTTCTGTCATATTAGGACATGTTCTGCCGTTATTATCCCTGAACAAAATAGAATACACCCAAGATCTGGACAGTATTCAAAGGATTCTTGCCTATCTGGACCTCCACTTCCTAGAGCCTGTAACGCTGGACATGCTTTCAAGAGAATTGGGGGTCAGCAAATTTCTGATCTCAAGAATCTTCTCCGACCAGCTCCATACGTCATTTCGGGATTATGTGAATGGCCGGCGTGTTGCCCTTGCCCAGATGCTGCTGCTATGTACCACGAACCCGGTTACAGAGATTGCGTTCGACTCAGGATTTAACAGTTTGCGTTCGTTTTATCGTGCCTTTAAAAAAGAATACGGAGTTACACCTAATGAATACCGTAAGATTTCCCAGGAGGTGAAGTTAAACTGAATAGTGGATACAGATTATACTGGATTCAACACTTGAACGAGGGAGGAGCCTATGTCTGTGAAAAAGTAAGTATGGCCTATACATACGGATTAGAAGATGCCAAGGTTGGACGGAAGATCGATCAGGCAAAAAGCTATCCCGGCAAGGGAGAATAGAAAGGATGAAATCGTTATCATGCAATCTTTACTTGAAACCATCCGATATAACGAGGGGAGTTTTCCTCGCCATGAATTGCAGCGGCTGATAGATAATAAAGTTGAAGCGATTCCCCATCTGCTTGATATAATCGAAGAGGCAGTGAACCATCCTGACGATATTCTCGACGAACCGTCCCGGATTGATCACATCTATGCCCTGTACTTATTGGCCCAATTTCGCGAAACGGGATTATACCCTCTGCTTATTCGGCTGTTAAACTTACCGGACGTGGATCTGGGTGAGTTATTGGCCGACGTCGTTACAGAAGGCGTAGGCCGGATGCTCGCATCCGTCTTTACGGAGGATATTGCTTCTATCCGGCAATTAATTGAGAACGACGAGCTCGACGAATTTGTTCGCGGACAAGGATTGCACGCGATGGCCATTCTTGTATTGCATGGAAAATTGGAGCGGGAAGGGGTCGTTCATTTTTTTCGGGAACTGCTTGATACTAAAGCATCTGAAGATGATCCGATTTTTAACGCTCATATTGTCAGCAGCTTAGCTGATTTATATGGGGAGGAAGCTTACGACTCGATCAAAAGAGCCTATGAAAATCAGCTTGTAGATACGATGATGATCGGTTTGGATGATGTTGAATCCACATTGAAGATGCCGAAAGATGCCGTCCTTGAAAATAACAGGAGAGACCTTCATTTTCAGTTTATAGACGACACGATCAAGGAATTGGGGTGGTGGGCTTGCTTTAAACAAGAGAGAAAAGAGCACGAGGTTAATGTCGGAACGAATGGGGTAACTTTACCCGGCATTACAAAATCCGGTGAGTAAAGCTGTGAAAATCGGCCGCAATGATCCCTGCACCTGCGGCAGCGGTAAGAAGTATAAAAAATAAAAAATGCTGCGGGAAATAAGGTTATAGCCAAAAAAAGTTTATCGGCAAAGGAGAGATTAAGGTGAACAGAGGGCAAACGACGATATTGTTTCAGGGCGATTCCATCACCGACGGAGGGCGCGGCAGGAACGAGGATCTAAATCATATTTTAGGTCACAGCTACCCCTATTTGATTGCAAGTAAGCTGGGCAGTATGTATGCAGAACAAAAGCCTCATTTTATTAACAGAGGAGTCAGCGGAAACCGGGTATCCGATTTGTATGCGAGATGGAATGAGGATGCGATCAGCCTGAAGCCGGATGTGCTGAGCATTCTGATCGGCGTTAATGATGCTTGGCGAATCATGAACAATTTGCCGAGCGGAGCTACGGACCGGTTCGAGCGCGGGTACCGGAATTTGCTTGAGGAAACGAAGGAAGTGCTTCCGGACACCGCGCTCGTGCTGTGTGAACCATTTATTCTTCCGGCCGGCGCAACGTTGTCGAACTGGTCGGATTGGAAAAGTAAACTCAGCTATTACGGCGAAGTTGTCCGGGGGCTTAGCCAACAATTCGGAGCCGTATTCGTGCCGCTTCAGGCGGCTTTTGACCGCGCGGCTGCCAAGGCGGATGCGGGCTATTGGCTCTGGGACGGCGTTCATCCTACAGCGGCCGGCCACTCCATCATCGCAGAGGAATGGCTGACAACTGTCACTAAGAGTGACCTGGATATCTTCTTCAAAAGCGAATAGCGCGCGTTCAATAATTACTCATCGGTCGAGCCCAAATTGCTCTTTGCATTCGGTCGGACTGCATCCAGCATACCCTTAAATACACGATAGAAGTAGTGCTGATCACTGAATGAAAGAGCATGATAATTCCATAATTCCCTGATCTTCAGCTCCGGCCTGGCCTGCAGCAATCTGCAGGCCTCTTCGATCTTCAACCTCATGAAATAATTCACAAAGTTCGTATATCGATTGCATAATTCGGCTTACATAGGATGGACTGATATGGAATTTCAAGGAAAGGTCGCTTATCGAGCGTGGAGAATAGCTGACGAGTCATATCCGCAAGGTTGAATGGATCCTGTAAAATCCTTGTGCTGCTGCAGGTGATAACGATTGATGTTCACGCAGTTGAGGGCTTGAGGCATGGGGCAACTTGAAATATCCGGCGGAGCGGATGATCATTGACTGCTGCATGAACCTGTCTTTTTGTTGCACCTACCATTTCCCAATCTGCAGATGCAAGGAAGGCGGAAGGTGATCTGCAATGCCCATCTTCGTTTATACAGCCTATGTTTTCAATGGGCGAACCGGTCCGGTTTCCCGGAAATGCTGCGGTGAGATACCCTCGATCTTTTTAAACATCCGGCTGAAATAATAAGGGTCTTGATATCCGATTTCCTCTGCAATTTCCTTCACGCTCTTTCTTGTATTGTGAAGTAAATGCTTGGCCCGCTGAGTTCTAAGCTCGTGAAGGTAGTGTTGAATGTTCGTGCCTGCATATTTTTTGAACACCTGACATAAATATTCGTATTTGCGATCCATTTCCCTTTCCAGGTTGTCTCTTGAGATCTCCGATTCGTAAAAATTATTCAAATAATCCACCAGCCTTCGGAAAGTAAAGTAAGAAGCTGGAGAAGCTGTATCCAGATGGTGCTGCTCCAAAAAGTCATTTGCCAGCAGTTGAAGCATTTGTGCCAGTAACAAAGAGGCGCGAAATCGAAAGTAACCTCTCGGCTGGTTCATGGTCTCCACTAACTCCTGAAACAGTGCAAGCAACTTGTACCGCTGCCGGGCTTGATATTGACGGGGAATAATAATCAAGTCCTCATGACGTGTCTGAGCAGTCCGCAGCTCCGTCCGTTCGGCATGGACAATATTAAGTTCGGACGCCCGGTCCAACAAAAATTCATCCAGACCCGGATCGCATGAAAATTGTACCCAAAAAAAATTCCCCTGAGGTTCCTTGGCATTCCAACCGGTATGCTGCTCCCAAGGCTTTAAAAGTAGCGATTCACCGCATTGAAGCGTCATCTTCGCTTTGTCCGCCTCTAAATAAACCGTTCCATCTGCGATGACGATTAATTCATAATTGGGATTGTAATGTTGATCGCTGAAGGTACGGTTCGAGGTGTCAAATAGATTCGCCCACTTCACGTCCAGCATGGATAATCGGGATAAAGAAAAATACATGCAATGGCGGCCTCCGTTTTTTTTTATTTTGAAAACAAAATATTGTTCATGGCTTTAGGAAGGAACGGTCCGTATAATACAGTCAAACACTGTCCCTAGCCCAATTATATCGAATGATTGGAGTGATAAGAATGGTTAGCGGTATTTTAAATGAGCACGATTACTATCGTACGGTCTATGGTGGATGGCTTGGAAAAAATATAGGTGGTACACTGGGGGCCCCGGTAGAGGGAAGGAAGGAACTGCTGGATTTAAGCTATTACCCCGTTAAGCCTGACGGACCGCTGGAGAATGACGATCTGGACCTGCAATTGGCATGCCTTCATGCGATGGAGCAGTATGGTCCCGGGTTGACCGCCCGCGAACTTGGTCAAGAATGGTTGGAACATATTTTTTTTCCCTATGATGAATACGGTTATGCGCTGACAAATTTGAGAAGAGGCCTCATCCCGCCGGTAGCCGGTTCATTTAACAATCCTTTCATTCATTGCATGGGGTCTCCCATTCGTTCGGAGTTTTGGGCAATGATAGCGCCTGGCTCACCGGGAACTGCGGCCTACTATGCGCATCAGGATGCGATTGTGGACCACGCCGGAGGGGAAGGGGTATATGGAGAAATGTTGTTCGCCGCTCTGGAAAGCGCTATCTTCTTTGAAAAAGACCGGGATCGCCTGATCGAGATCGGAATGAAACACATTCCAGGGGATTGCCGCACATCGCTGGCTCTAAAAGATTTGATCCGATGGCACAAACAGGGGAAAGATTGGAAGGAAACGCGACAGCTTATATTGGACCATCATGGGAACGATAATTTCACCGATGCTCCGCAAAATATCGCTTTTACGATCCTGGGGTGGCTGTACGGCAAAAATTTTGAGGATGCAATTTTGATATCCGTCAACTGCGGGTACGACACCGATTGCACTGCTGCGACGCTTGGAGCGATCCTCGGCATGCTGTTAGGGCCGAAAGGATTACCGGATAAGTGGGTACAGCCGGTAGGCGACCGTGTTGTGGTTAGTCCTCCGATCAAAGGCTTTCCGGCGCCCAAGGACCTGGAGGAATTGACCCGACGCACCATTCGAATGGGCAAAGAGGTGCTTGCCTATTGGAATACCGGAATTATTGTTCATTCCGATCTGCCGACATCATGGAATCGTCCGGATCATTTGGTAGAGGTTAATAGAGAGCTTTGGAACAGTGAAGTAACGGTTAATCGATACTTGCTGCCGCAGGGATCAAAACGCTGTCCGGACGCTGAGCTTGTAATCGACTTCGGGGAAGAAGGTCCTGCTATAGGGAAGGGCCGGAGAAAGATATTGCATGTTACCCTTTCGAATCGGTCGCAAGTTTCCTTGTCGGGTACACTTGCACTAGAGTTGCCTGAGGGGTGGGAAGGTCCCGGTGAGATGAATGTAAGCTTGTCTCCTAGTGAATCGGTGCGCTGGGATGCGGAGATTAGGGCGGCTTCAGTTGTAAAGGCTAGCTACGAGCTTGCCTTACGTTGGATGCGGAGTCACGACAGATCGGCATGGGCCGCACAATTAATTCCTTTCACAATAGTAAACGCAAAGAGATGGAAAGTTGCCGGACCGGATGGGGACGCGGAGAAAGAGGTCTTCTTCCCGGGCGACCGATTAGATTGGGAGAAAGCCTTGGATACCAAGAAAGACGGGTTATACCGGGCAAAATCGACACTTTATATTCCGACTGAGAGAACTATTAGGCTGATTGCGGCGTCCGATAGTCCCGTTACATTGAAGTTGAATGGACAGGTGGTTATTTCGTGCCAAGAAAGGATACAGTTTCTACCGGCCTATCATCGGGCGCCCAAGGAGCAATGGATCGAATTGCATTTATCCGCGGGTATACATCAGGTGGAGGTAGAGGCGATTAAAAACGGCAACTCTTTGCAGGTCTATATTTTGACGACTGCCACTGGAAGCACGTCAACGCCCGGTCCATACTACTTTTATACGGATGTGCTGTGGGGGAAATAGTAAAAAAACATAAAAGGAGAGTTTTTGCAATCACGAACAATAATAGCCGCCGGGTTTAGATCTGGTAAATGGAAAATAAATTAATGTCTGATAGACTTCCCTGCATTTGCTGCAGGGAAGTCTATTTTTGCTGCCCGGTATAGGCCTCCCAATAGAGGTGTGTTAGTCTGCTCGATACGGATCGGCGGGAAGGAATGTATTTTAGCGATTGCGCGCGCTGTGATGGTATGAAAAATTCACCTATGATTGACCAATATCTGATGTACGGATTATGTACGGAATTTCCAGTTAGCATATATGATAAAGCTAAACCTGGCAACCAATGTAAAAAAAGGGAGGTGCGACATACCGTTTCCGGTATAAACGGCAAGCTGAGAGACTTTGAGCCCCGCTCAAAGATCCCTATTTAAGGAGGGACATCATGTATCGAATCATTCTTGTACGAGATGACATCATTGTATTCGATCGGGAGTACGAGAAGACAGGAGACCAAGCAGCGTTAATCGTGAAAACGATGGAAAGGGCTATATATGAAGCGGCGAACGAGGAAGGAGAATTTCAAACCGTTGGAGATCCGTCTGAAGAAGAAGCTCTCTCTCAATTGGTCGCGGTCGATCGGGTTAAACAATATGTGAGGGAGAACCTTTCGGATCCTTCTTTGACCTTGACGAAAATTGCCAATGAGATTGTATTTATGAATGCGGATTATTTAGGGAAAACATTTAAGAAAATCACGGGAAAACGGTTTAAGACGTATTTGGTTCAACAACGGATTCAGGAAGCGGTTCGGATCATGGAATCGGATACGCATCCGAGAGTGGCCGATATCGCGTTAAAGTGCGGGTTCGGCTCCAATGTTTCCTATTTCTGCCGCAGCTTTAAAAAGCTGCTCGGTTGCACTCCGTCCGAATTCAAAGAGTGCTATGTACGGAATAAAGATGCATCGTCCTAGGTTAAATTCGTTCCCGGCTTGAAGAAACACGGAATTATACAATGACAACGTCTGAAAAGTGACATTTATAGTATCCTATAATAGTTTTATAGTATTGTAAGCGCTATCAATACAATGTCGAAGGAGGTGTTTTAATGATAATCGGGACAAGTACATGAATTGAGAAAGGTTTACACGAAAAGAAGAATCAGTTAAAAACATTATTACAAAGGGAGCGATGTCAATGAAAAAATCGATTTGTTTATTTTTGATTGCCAGTCTGATCGTATCTTTGTTTGTGTCGGTTCCGATCAGCGCCGCTACTTTATTCAGCGATAATTTTGAAGACGGGAACGCCACCGGATGGACTCCTCAAAGCGGATACGACGATTGGTCCGTGGTTTCCGATAACGGCGACTATGTGTATTATTCCTCGAGTACGAGCGAGGCGCGCACATCCGCCGGCTCCACGTCCTGGACCGATTATGCGGTTGAATCCAAGGTGAAGGTGGACAATTTCAACGGTTCGAACCGGGCGTATGTGGCCGGCAGATATCAGGATGGCAATAATTACTACGCTGCCTCCTTGTCAGGCGGGAATAAGCTGGAGTTGAGAAAGAAAGTCGGCGGCAGCACTTCCAACCTGGCCTCCAAGTCCTTTACGGTTTCGACCGGAACCTGGTATACGGTAAAACTCGAGATGGCCGGTTCCTCCATCAAGATGTATGTCAACGGCAACCTTGAACTGGAAGCGACGGACAACAGCCTTGGGTCGGGCGGCATCGGTCTGATCGCTTATAAGACGGTTACCAAGTACAACGACGTGTCCGTGACTGACGCCGGCACGTCCCAGAGCCCGCCGGCAGCGCTAACAGGCGTAACCGCAGCCGCCGGTAACGGACAAGCATCGGTCGGCTGGGGCACTTCCTCCGGCGCGGATAGCTACAACGTAAAACGTTCGACGACAGCCGGCGGCCCATATGCGACAATCGCATCGGGAGTAACCGGGACGAGTTATACGGATACCGGCTTGACGAACGGCGTGACCTACTACTACGTCATCAGTGCGGTAAACGGCGCAGGGGAGAGCGCGAATTCCACGGAAGCAGGCGTTACGCCGTCGAGCGGTTCCGGCGGCACCGGCATGGAAGGGTATGTCGGATTTGCGACATTGAACGGCGGAACTACAGGCGGGGCTGGCGGACAGGTTGTAACGGTCAGCACCGGTACGGAGCTTCAGAATGCCATTAACAATAAGGAACCTAACGCTCCGCTCACGATTTATGTGGACGGCGTCATTACGCCCGCCAATTCCGCCGGATTGTCCAAGATCGATGTCAAGGATACGAATAATGTATCCATCCTTGGCGCAGGCGAGTACGGCGAGTTTAACGGCATCGGAATAAAAATTTGGCGTGCCAACAATATCATCATCCGCAACCTGAAAATTCATCACGTGAATATAGGCGATAAAGACGGCATCAGCATCGAAGGCCCGGCCAACAATATCTGGATTGACCATAATGAAATTTACAACAGCCTGGATTCGGACAAAGATTACTACGATGGGTTAATCGATGCAAAAAGTAATTCCGCCTATATCACGATCTCCTATAACTACCTGCATGACAGCTGGAAGACGTCCCTTGTCGGCAATTCCGACAGTGATAATTATGATCGCCGAATCACTTACCATCACAATCATTGGGAAAATATATATTCCCGCGGCCCGCTTTTCCGATATGGTCAAGGCCATCTGTTCAACAACTATTACAACAACATTATCGACACGGGGATTAATTCCAGGATGGGTGCGACCCTGCGAATAGAGCACAACGTGTTTGAAAATTCGAAAGATCCGATTGTATCCATGTACAGCGACGAACCCGGTTTCTGGGATGTTGAGAATAACTTGTTTATTAACAGCACCGGCAACCAGCCTGTGACGGATACGACCACATACGCACCGCCATACAATTATACGCTGGAGCCTGTCGAAGATACGAAAAACAGCGTGCTTCAAAATGCCGGTGTAGGCAAGATTAGTCCTTAGCCAATACGGCATTGGCCGCAGGTGCCATCGCCATTTCTTCTCCAACGCTTCAAACCAGAAAACCGTCAGGGTGATTTGTCCCTGACGGTTTTGTGTAAATTCGAAGCTAGCCGCCAGAGGACGGAGAAGCCGTTTACGCTTGAAAATGCCAGAAAGAATAAGTTTTTTGCTATTTCTCGCTAATGGACATTTTAGAGGCTTAGACGCCAAATTGAGCAACTTTTCGTGTTTAACGGTCATCACAATACTTTACAAGCAGATTATCTAATTGAATAGTAGCTTAAGCAGAATAAGCATCCCTTGTGTCCGTTACACGACAAATCCTTTCGTTTAGCCTATCTAAACTGCATCCATGTCCGTTGCGTGTCATGCGGCCGCACCGGCCATCACGGTGTCGGCCGCTTTGGAACCCGAATAGACACTTCCGTCCCCCGCCCTTCAACACTGTGGATCTTAATTCCGTGTCCGTAAATCTGCTTCAATCGACGATCCGTATTGATCAGGCCGATACCGAAGCCTTTCCGTACCGTCCCTGACTTAACCCGGTTGACAATGGATAAAGGCATGCCGACCCCGTTGTCGCTGACAACCAGTCTGACAAACCCGGACTCCTCGACCGCTTTGATCGTCAACTTTCCGCCTCGTGAACGCTTCAAGATTCCGTGTCTTACCGCATTTTCGACCAACGGTTGAATGCAAAGCGGAGGCAGATTTACGGCGAGGTCAAGATCTACTTTCCACTCGATGCCCAGCCTGTCCCCGAAGCGTGTTTTCTCAATGAACAAGTAGGCCTGCACAAGCTCCAGCTCCTGCTTCAACGGGATAAGCCGCTGTAGATGAATCATATCGAAGCTCAACCTTAAATATGTGCCGAACGCTTCGATCAATTGAATCATTTTGCCGTTGTCCGATTCGCTCAATGAAACAATGGAGTTCAAGGTGTTATACAGAAAATGGGGCTGAATCTGAGCTTGCAGCCATGCGGCTTCGATGCGCAAATGCTCTTTCAGCGATTGTTTAACATCGATTAGCCCCTTGATGCGCATCTTTAGTTCAATGGCTTCAACCGGTTTGACAAGATAGTCGTTGGCGCCGGATTGAAACCCGGTAAGTATATCTTCCTCCCTGTTCCGGGAAGTCATGACCAGTACGGGAAGCTCGGACATTGAGAACCGCTCACGGATGCGGCGGGTCAACTCATAACCGGACATGCCCGGCATCATGATATCGGTGACGACAAGATCCCATTGCGCGCTGCCGAGCAAGGACAATGCGGGATCGCCGCCGGTAACGGCCGTTACGTCATAAGCTTCGGCCGACAACATCCGGGTTAGGATTCTCAGATTAACCGGGTCATCGTCTACAACCAGAACTCTCGGTCTACTCTCCATCGATTGAGATAAACTGCCGTGATTGGGCTGCCGTTCGCTCGACGCTGCGGCTTCGGATGCGGCTGGGAGCATATAGATCGGCGGTTGTTCAGAGGCCTCCTTACTGCGACCGCCGTTGTTACGGCCCGGCTCGTTCCGGTCCTTGCTTTCGGCGAGCGGCAGGGTGAAGGAAAATACCGTCCCTTGGCCGGGCTCGGATTTCACCGAAATGTTTCCGCCATGAAGCTCGACCAGCATCTTGCATATCCCAAGTCCCAGACCCAGTCCGCTTGCCCCGCTATCGTTCCCTATATGTACATATGGCTTGAAAATCTGCTCGTACAGCTCCTGCTTAATGCCGATGCCCGTATCGGAAACATGGATTCGAACCATGCCGCCGTCAAGCGACGCGCTCACAGCGACATCGCCTTCCGTGGTAAATTTAACCGCATTGTGCAGAAGATTGAACATGATTTGCGTCAATCGGTTTTCATCCGCCATCACATGGGGGAACGTGTCAGGTATGTGCAATGACAAGGTAACGGGTTTCCCTTCATTGAGAAATCGAACCATGTCCATAGTGCCTTGTGCAACCGAGCGGACAGAGAGACTTTGCAGCCGAAGCGGCAGTCTGTTCTCCTTTAGCTTCGAAACGTCAAGCAGATCATTGAGCAGCAGAGACATCCGCCGGCTTACCTGAACAAGAAGTTTCAGGCTCTCTTTATCTTTTTGTCCCAACCTTTCCCCAGTATCCTGCTGCAGCATATGCCCTGCGATGTTCATCACCGCGTGCAGCGGATTGCGCAGCTCGTGGGATGTATTGGCCAGAAATTCATCCTTAAGCCGGTCTGCCCGCTTCAGCTCACTGGTTAATGATTTGGCGTGCTCCGATAACCGGAAAAAGCGGTCGATCCAAAGTAAGGATAAGGCGATCATCGCTGCAATGATATCAAAAGGATAATAAGTAATATCAATCCAACCGGATTGCTTCATGACCCCCCACATGAAACTTGAGGCAATGCCCGTAAGGGTGAGCAGCAGATGGATGGTATCTTTGTTGTTTTGCGATGCCAGCTTGACGATCAAAACCGGAAGGCCGAAGCAGCTGAGTATCATCGGTATGGTCAACAGTATTGAAAAGAACAGGTAATGACCGTAGCCCAAAAAGCCCAGGACGAACAATACGGCACAAATCCTCGGAATCCAACGTGACGGCAGCGTTTGTCTGTATTCCGGAAAAAGGCTCGTTAACAATAAGGAAAAGCTTGCGAAAGCGCCTATAAATGAGATATTGAGCAGCGTCTCGCTCCACTCGAAGCTGATCGGCACCCAGTGCAGCAGCATCTTGTTGTCATCCAGTAGTATGGTCAATGCCGAAAATACCATCAGGAGCGAGAAATAAAACAGCCCTTTTTCCCGCGGGATAAAGAAATAAAGAATTCCGGTATACAGGCCGTTCAGCAAAAGGACGATGAGCGCCGACAGTTCCATGACAACCGTAAATACCGTTTTGCTGCGAACGGCGTCACCGCTGCCGAAAACAATGCCGCTCAGGATGCCGCCTGCACTCGCCGCCTTATGGCTTGAAACCTGCAGCACGATTTCAATTTCCTTCTCCGCCGGGCTGAAGTAGATGGAATAAGGAACATTGCGCGCCGTAAACTGCGTTATCGACGAATCGGCACTGCCCGATTCCCCCATAAGCTGCCCGTCGATGAAAAGCTTGAAGGCGTGGCTTATATTAATGAGGCGAATGCCAAGAATATCCGGAGCCGTGTCATTGAGAAGAACACGAAGCCGGTAGGTCCCGTAATGGAAATCTTGACCGTCCGGGAAAGCCGGACTCCAATTTCCAGGCACGCCTAGCAGTGCAGCGGCCGTACGGGGGGATCCGCGCTCTATCAGCTCATAAGGATAAAACTCCCACTCCCCGTTAAGTTTGATTGCTTTCTCGTTGGCAAGATCCCAATTTCGCAAATCTAAAACGCCCTGAACAGCCGGCGGGTGCTCTGGCGGCTTTTGGTAGTTCAACCAGGCCAATCTGACGCAGGTTAAACCGATGAGGAACAGGCACAGGGTGACGATCATTTTTTTCTTGTTCATAGATGACTTAATTCGCCATACTTTGCCATTTTTCCTTGCGGAATGTAAAAAATATTTGTAAATTGCTGGAGTCATTTGTCGATAACCGTCGAGTCAGGGTCAAGGGTTAGGAATCGTATCCGGCTTCGGAATGATATGATAAAGCCGGTTATCATAATTTCCAGTCCTGACGGCCTCTGCGTTTCCGTCCGGGCGGAGTGTGACCTTGACCCAGTTGTATTGCCCGTTCGTGTAGGCATAGGACCGGCCGTCGTCCTCGTATAACAGGCATTCCCCGGCCGAATCGCCATATGCGCGGAGCTTTACGTTGAAGACAGCGTCGTCGGCCACATACGGCAAAGGTTCGGCCAGCGGCAGGAGCGTACCTTCCTTCACAAATACCGGGATTCGTTCGAGCCCGGGTTCAAAGGTATACGTTCGTATGCCTTCATAGACCTCGTTGGACCAGAAACACCGCCACGTTCCTTTCGGCAAATATACGCTGCGCTCCGCCGTTCCGCTGACGATCGGCGCTACCAGGATCGATTCACCCATCATGTAGGCATCGTCGATGCCAAAGGTTTCCGGGTCGTCCGGGTAATCCATGACGATCGCACGGAAAGGCGGGCGTCCTTCTATGCTGTACTTCGCATAGGCCGTATACAAATAGGGAATCAGCATCATGCGAATTTCGAAGAGGGAACGGCAAATATCGCGTATTTTCTCATAATCGTCCAAGAATTCGCCGCGTATATTTTTCTCCCGGTCGACTTGCATCCATGGCGGATTCGGAATTCGCCAACAGTTCAGCAGTGCCATAGGCGAGAATACCGCGGTCTGGATCCGTCGGATCAAATCTTCGGGAGAGGCCGCTTGGCGGACTTCCGGCGACCACAGCAGACCGGAGAAGCCGCAGTTAACGACTCCGCGAATGAACACCTTGTGGTCATACAGATCGCTGTAAAGGACGAACGGGTAAGGCGAAGCCAAGGCGCCCGAGGCGCGCACCTGGGATAACGTCCGTTTGCCCGCTTTCACGAAAGGCGCTTGAATCGCCGCTTGATAAAGGGTTCCCAACTGATTGTGCATCTGCTCTCCGTCCATGCCGGACGGAAATTCCGTTACATCCGGGAAAGACCAGTTCGAGTGCACGTAGTCGGAGCTATCGCATTCGTCCAGCTTAAAGCCCGCAATGCCTTTTTCCACGAATTCCTTCAAGTGATATTCCGCGAAGGCTTCCTTCGCCTCCGGAATGGATAAGTCGGGCACTAATCCTTCCCAGACCTCGTAATCGCCGGAATGAGGCTTCAACGCTTGATACATAGGGGAGACGGGATGTACGAAGAGATGCTCCCACAGATTTACCCGATAATTCATGTCATAGAGCTTCTCTAACATCGATTCATGACCGGGGAATCGGCCTTCGTCCCATACAAACGAACAAGAATAGGCTCTCGTCTGCCATCCGGGCTCGAAGCCGAAGACATCGACCGGCATATTG
The DNA here is from genome assembly GCA_041281825.1 of Paenibacillus tarimensis. Classification (GTDB taxonomy): domain Bacteria; phylum Bacillota; class Bacilli; order Paenibacillales; family Paenibacillaceae; genus Paenibacillus_D; species Paenibacillus_D tarimensis_A. Next base: position 917,639 of record CP166298.1, read on the forward strand.
TCTTCCCGGAAGGTATGCGCCAAACGCAAGACGTCTTCATTTTTTGCGGCGCTGTAGGCGCGGTACCAGATGCCCAGGCCCCAGGCCGGGGGAAGGCAGCCGCCACCCGAGAACAGGTTATACCGTTGCACCGCTGTTGCCATATCCGGTCCTTCAAAGAAGTACACGTCGATTCCGCTTGCGGAAGGAATGTCGATGACTACCGTGCGGTTTCCTTCAGAAACCTGATAGCCGTACAGTTCGATCTCGGAGGTTCCGACAGCCTTTTGCTCCTGCTTTTTGTGTTCGGAGTCTCCTTTGCGCAGATTCGTTCCGCAATAAAAGGTGGCATAACGTGATGTATCCACGTATACGCCATAGCCTGCTGTAGAGACGTAGAATGGAACCGGGGCATGGCTGTCTCCGGTGTCTGCGACGGGGTCGCTGTTGACCCGAATGACCTTCTTCCGGCCGGTGTGGTCGACCCGGTGCAGCTGAAGCCCGAAGCCGTAAATGTGTTCATCGGCGGTAAGCGGCAATTCGATCCGGATGCCTCTGGAGGCCTTTTTGACAGCGATGGTTTCTTGAGAAAATGGCGGTTCCCCGGCGCAATTTAGCAGTTGTAACTGTTCAGATTTTATTTCCGTTTCGCGAAAGCGAACGGGTGTGTTGGTCTCGGGCTGTCCAAAGCGAAGCTTCCAGACGCCGTTTGCGATGTTTTCCATGGGATGACCTCTCTTCTTTTATTTCGTTTCGTACGAATAAATCGTAAAGAAGCGTTATTTAATGTGATTATACCGTATAAATCTCCTGAAAAATTGTGTTAAACTAATAAGAAATGTTGTTATTCTATCCAATAGGGGCCGTGAAGAAGCTGTTCGAACCCGTTAACTTTCACAACAATTTAATATTTTGGGATTATTGTATACGAATCGAGCATCATTTCAAAGGTTACTACCATTGGCATCAGTGCTGCGAATTCATGTTGGTTCACGAGGGGCAGGGCGCGGTCGTGTTGAATCAGAACACATTTGAAATACAAAGGGGAATGTTCTTTTTCTTCCAGCCGTATCAGCTTCATCAGGTGTATGCGGAGGTTTCGCCTGAAGTACCATATGTCCGCTCTATTTTTTACGCCGATCCTTTGCTGATCGAAAGGCAGCTGCGTGCGTTTCCCGCACGTTACTCGCGGTTTAGAACCTTGCTGCAAAGTCCGAACCGGGTGGGTGCATTCGATTTGGGCGCCGGGATCCGGGACATGGAGCGGGTCTTCGAGCAGTACGAGCAAGCGGCGAAGGGAGGCAAAGGTGAGGATGCCGAAGAAATAACGTTATTATTTCTTCAGATGATTAATCTGCTTCCCGAGCCGGAGGCCGGAAGCAGCGGGGAGGCATACGGGGGCGTAGACAGAAGAACGCCTCGTTATTCCGAGATCGCGATGCGCTGGATCGAGGAGCATTACCATGAGGAGATCAGCCTGGAACGATTGGCGGAAGAGACGCATCTTTCTCCGAATTATTTGTCCCGGGTGTTCCGGCAAGAGACGGGAAGCAGTATAACCGATTATATGACAGCCAGACGCATCAAACAGGCTTGCCGGTTGCTCGAGACGACGGATCGATCGGTGGAGCAGGTCGGGAGCGATGTCGGATTCGCCAACATCTCCTACTTTATCCAATTGTTTAAGCGGGTCGTCGGGACGACGCCGCTGAAATATCGCCGCGATCGATTTCCAAAGCAATGAAAGAAGCTTCGCCCGTTAAAGGGGCGAAGCCATGTTTGCCAAGGTGGTTCTTGATTATTCAACCAAAGCTCATTAATATGGAACCAAACTTCAGTAATCGGGTTTGTCTATTACCGCCCGGATGCAAATACTGAAGTAGAATTCAATAATACTCAGTCAACTTCCATAATATTGAGGTTAGCCTCACTATTAGCACGATATGGTCAGCGAAGTAAGAAAATAATGATCCAGAGCTCATCAATAGTGAGATTAGTCCATTAATCATGGACATTTCTCCCGCAGGGTGATGTGCCGGGCGACCCGCTTCGCGGTTAGCGCGGGGTATAAAAATTTTGCGTATAGTTTTTGCCGTAGATCCCTACGCCAAGCCGTTGCAATTCACCGTTCAGCATATTTTTGCGGTGACCGGCGGAATTCAGCCAGCCGTTATAAACATGGAAGGCATCGCTGTAACCGGCGGCAATATTTTCAGCGGCTAGGGAATACTCGATTCCGTCACTTGTCATCCGGTCGAATGGAGATTGACCGTCAGGGTTTGTGTGATCGAAATAATCGCGCTCACTCATATCCTGGCTATGCTTTCTGGCGGTTTCCGCAGCCAAGTCGTCCCACTCCAGCAGGCCGACCCCGTGCTTTAAGCGGAAGCTGTTCGTTAAATCAAGAACTTGACGCTCATAGGCCTTGGTCAGCAGGTCGTCCGCCGTATCAGGCGATCCGATTAAGCTGCTTATCTGCAGGATCGCATCAACCGTATGATTGTCAAACTTATCAAAGTAATACACGGTCTTGTCATATAATCCGAAATCATGGAACAATTCACTGTCATCGATATTAAGGTGAAGTATTCCCGACAAAGCGTCGGCCGTTATGCCGTCTTTTATTCCATTGACGGAGCCCCATGCCCCCTTCGCATTGGAATAGAGAGCGACTGCTTTCCCATTCCATATCCCGATTTGCGCGTATTTAGCATAATCTTTATTGTAGATATACCATGTAAAGCCGTTCTCGCTCGGATCCTCACGGTCGGGCTCGCCCAGTTTGTCTATAACCGATTGCTCCGTATCTCCCAAGGCGATGTCGAATAACGTTAAACCATTTTTCGAGATGGCCAGCAACGAGGGATGCTTGTCCTTGACATTCTTTATAAAAGTGACGGCCTCCGCGCGCGTTAATGAATCCGCCGCCTTAAAACCGGCAACGGTGGCCGATGTTTTTCCTTTAGCCAAGCCTTGCTCGAGTAAATACCGCACAGCCTTGTCCGTACTGTCGGTTTCGTTGCCGGTCATATACGCGATTAGAACCGCAACTTGTCCCCGGGTGTACTTGTCCTCCGATATTCTGTAGCTTACAGGCCAACTTAAATCATAAGCCGCTTTATAATACGGCATGTACCATTTTTCGGAGCGGCCCGGTTGCGGAATCTCAATCTCGTCTTGATAAGCCCGCAGCAGCATGGCCAGAAATTCCGGTTCCGTGACGGAAGCGGAGGGGTGAAAACTTCCTTTCCCGTCGCCCTGTACAATCCCGTTTTCTGCTGCCCATTTAATATTTTCATAGCCCCAGTGATGCTGAGGCACGTCCGCAAAATCACTCTGCTGCGCTGCGGCTTCCGTATGCACCGAGACGACAAATACTGATAAGAGCATGACACAGAAAAGCATATAGAGGGTTCTATTCCATCGCTTCATGAATTGATACCGTCTCCTTTCTCCGTATATCTATGCTGTCTTCGATGGAGTCATATTTCAAATATACATCAAAGCGAAACGAAATAGTAGATTATAAGATTTTTATCATTTTAAAAGGCCGCCGATACCGGCGGCCTCAATAAATTCTGTCATCTCAAGCCTGACCCAAAATTTCCTCAATCTTAACCAGAATCTCATCGGATAAAATAATATCCGACGTGGCGCAGTTTTCCTCCACTTGCTCCGGACGGCTGGCGCCGATCAGAGCGCTGGCTACATTGTGCTGCCGCAATATCCAGGACAAGGCCAACTGGGATAGTGTCAAGCCAAGCTCATCTGAGAGCTTGATCAGCTGCTCCACTTGTTCCAGCTGCTCTTCCTTAATGCGGTCTTGTCCCCAATTTTTACTGTATGCCCGGCTGTCGGTTGGTATATCCTGTCCTTTTCGGTATTTTCCCGTTAATATGCCTTGGGCGAGCGGAGAGAAGACGACCTGGCTGATGCCCTTCTGCATGCCGGTTGGGATGACTTCTTGCTCAATATACCGTTTGAACATATTGTAAATCGGCTGGTTGACCACGATGCGATCCAGCAGGTATTTATCGGCTATGGCATGCGCTTCGATCATTTGGGCAGCGGTCCATTCACTGACTCCGACATACAGGACCTTGCCTTGTCTGACCAGGTCGTCAAGCGCTCTTAACGTCTCTTCCAGCGGCGTCTCTTTATCGAAGCGATGGCAATAATAGAGGTCGATATAATCCATGCCCAGACGCTGCAAGCTCGCATTGCATTGCTCCATGATATGCTTGCGGGACAAGCCGCGGTCATTCGGGCCGTCCCCCATCTGACCGAATACCTTGGTGGCCAGGACGTAGGATTCTCTCGGGTACTGACGCAGCGTCTCTCCGACTACGATCTCCGCTTGTCCGCGTTCGTATACATTGGCCGTATCGAAGAAATTAATGCCCAGCTCATACGCCTTATGAATGGAGTTCACGGCGCGCTCCTTTTCGACGTATCCGCCGTAAGTCAACCAGCTTCCCAGGCTGATCTCGCTTACTTTCAGACCTGATCTTCCAAGCTTCCGGTATTTCATTTTTTTGCCTCCTGACATAGGGATCTTTGAGTGGAGCTCAAAGTCTCTCCGATTTCATAGGGATCTTTGAGTGGAGCTCAAAGTCTCTCCGATATTTTCATTCGTCTTGGTGGCAGCGCTAAGAAGTTAAAAAATACTAGCCTATTTCAAAGTTTAACGGAATATCGGGCATAATGTAAGTGGCAGTTTTCAGTTCGGCAGATTACTTTGGCTTTGCGTTATTCCTTGACAGGAATATTCCTTTTTTTGTATATTTATTATGTTACGACGGAGGGATGGAAATGAATACGACAACATTGAGTGCGCTTGCCGAACCCAACCGATTACACATGGTCGAGCTGCTTCGTGACGGACCGCTTACCGTTAATGAAATCGCTGAACGGCTTCATATACGACAGCCGCAAGCATCGAAGCATTTGAAGGTGCTGAATGAAGCCCGCATCGTGGATGTGCGCCCTGCGGCCAACCGCCGCTTCTATATATTGAGGCCGGAGCCTCTTCGGGAATTGGATTCCTGGCTGGAATCCTTCCGAAGGTTGTGGGAAGACCGGTTCGACCGGCTGGAAGAATATTTGCAGGAACTCCAAAATGAAGATAAGCAATCATAACCGATATGATTGTTGAGAAACTGGAATAATCCTATTTATCACCGGAAAGCATCCGGAGGATTCGGTATCAGCCGCATCCCCAGGGTGCTTTTATTCGTTTCTGCTTTGCCGGTAAATAGGTCTTGTGACATAGCCGGAACAAGTATAGGATGATAAAGTATTTCACTTTCTGCAGCTGAGTTGTATAGAATTTGTAGAGATTGTCGGATTAAGCTATTTGTGGAACAGACGTCCATTAATTTAACTAACGGTTTATTAAGGAGCAGTAAAATATGAAAGTTATCCTCATCGACGATGAAATTCTGGCGTTAAATTATCTTGAAAACCAACTTGCCAAAATAGCCGCTGTAGAGGTGCTGGGCAAATATTCGGATCCTTTTGAAGGAAAAGAAAAGCTGCTGCAAGAAGAGGTTGACGTTGCTTTTCTGGATATAAATTTGCCTGAAATAAACGGGATCGAATTAGCGGAGCAGATCCTGGAGATCAAACCGAATATCCATGTTGTTTTTGTATCCGCCTATGACGACCACGCAATAAAGGCCTTCGAGCTTAATGCGCTTGATTATCTCCTTAAGCCGGTTGGAGCCGAGCGGTTGACGAAAACGCTGAACCGCATTCAGGATCGCGTATTGGAATCCGCCAACATACCCCAGCGGCTGCAGCCGATTCATATGAAACTGTTCCGGCAATTGTCGGTTGAATCGTTTGCGCCTATGCGATGGCGGACAGCTAAGGCTCAGGAGCTTTTCCTTTATTTGGTGCAACACCGGGGACAGCTAGTGCGCAAATCCGCATTGGCCGAATTGCTTTGGCCGGAGTATGAACCGGGCAGAGCTTACCCGCAATTGTATACGGCCATTTATCACATTCGAAAGAAGCTGAAGCCGTTCGGGAAACATTTTAAAATATTGAGTACGACGGATGGTTACGTTCTGTCTATGGAAAATGTTCTGCTGGATGTGGAGGAGCTGGAAAACTACATTCATACCGGTCCGCCGGTCACGGCTGAAACGATTGACGCCTATGTGAAACGAGTCCTGTTATATACCGGGGATTACTTGCAGGAATACGAATATTGGTGGGCGGAAAGCGAGCGCCAGAGGCTGAAGATGCTTTGGCTCAGCGCTTCACTTCAGATTGCGGAATGGTATTCGTTAAACCGGCAGCTGGAAAAGGCTGTTGCAATGTATAACGAAATATGCGCACGGCATCCGATCGCAGAGGAAGTTCATTTCGCTTTGATGAAGCTTTTCGCCGACAGCAATAATTATGGGGCGGTTCACCGCCAATACCGTATATTGGCAGACGCGCTTCAGGAAGAACTCAATGAACAGCCCAGTCCTTACATAACCGAGTGGTACCATAAGTTGAGTTGCGAATATAAGGTGTGAGCAGGCGTAGCTTGTTAACACCTTATTTTTTTCTCAAAGTTTGGTGGATTTTGTAGAATAATGTAGAGATATTGTAGAGAATGGTGAGTTATTATGGGCAATGGATGATGTAATACAATAGTATCCGGGAGGTGGATACCGTATTAACAATGAAAAAGAGCAAAAAAAATGGAGGATAAGAATAAGTTGGTAATCGTTGTTTGTGCAAAATTCGGATGATGAACGATTGATTCTCATCATGAGGCATGAGAACCGCGTTTGCCCCGGCGAATGCACGGGCTGTTAAAACGAACAGGAGGACAAATATGATTTTACGAAAACAATTCATAAATTGGCTGAAGCAAAAGCTGGCAATCGTGTTATGTATTGCACTAGTGTTCGGAAGTTTTCAAGCCGTCTTGGCGCCGCAGGAGGTTATGGCGGCGGGTTCCGGTCAAGCCATATCGGCATCTGAAGGCGAGACGATTTATGTTCTTGGCAGCGGTGATGAAGTAACAATTGATGCGGGAATAACACTTGATACAGTTACTTTGGCTGTCTACCAAAATGACCTGAATGGAGCAACGGTTGTTATTGAAAATGTTCAACCTGGAGACGAGCTGCGCTTTACTGCACAGAATGGTATTACAGGAACATACGATTCAGGCAACGGGGTCTTAACATTATCCGGCGTGGCATCCTTTGAAGATTACCGGAATGCGTTAAGTGGAGTTGCGTTTGCAACATCGTCTTCAGAACCATCTGACAGAACGATCTCTTTTAACCTGGGAAGCGCTCTTGCCTTCGGTGAAAACGGTCATTATTACGAATATATTAACAAAGGCGCATCGATTACATGGTCTGCCGCAATCGCCGAAGCTGCAGCGCGGAGTTATTTCGGACGACAAGGATATCTTGTGACGATAACGAGTGAAACGGAGAATAACTTTGTCAAAGAGAAAACGCAAGGTCTTGGTTGGCTCGGTGCGCAAGATATAGAGCGGAAAAATGGAGAAGCGATACAAACCGGCGACTGGCGATGGGTGACCGGCCCCGAAGGATTGGAAGATAGCGGTAACGGTTTTCAATTCTTTACAGGTTATGTTCCCTCGGGGGCAGCCGTTCAGGACAGATATAATAACTGGGAAACTAATGCGGACGGATCACTTAAGGAACCAAATAACCATGGTGGCCAGGAATATGTAGCGCATATATTCGGACCGGGAGGGCAAGCCGGAAAATGGAATGATTTCTCGCCCGTCAATCCATCGGTACAGGGTTACATTGTTGAGTATGGCGGGATGCCGGGAGACAGCAACATACAAATAAGTGCTACGAAAGTCTTGACCTTTGTAGACAAAGCGGCGCTTCAAGCGAAAGTGACAGAGCTTAACAATGCCATCGGCAACGAAAGCTTACAAGAGGAGGACTACACGCCAGAGAGCTGGGCAGCGCTGGAAGAGGCATTGCAAGCTGCTCAAGTTGTATTGGATAATCCCAATGCCACACAAGCAGAAGTCAATGAAGCCTTGGCGGACTTGGAAGCTGTATACGGTGCACTCACAAAGTGGGTTCCGCAGCCTGTAAGTGCCGTATTAGAGGAAAGTAATGGACAAAAACAAATTACTCTCACGTTTGACAAAGGAGTTCAATTAACGAGCAGCGATGCGTCGACTGGTTTTACGATTATGTTAGGCGATGAAGTAGTAACCATTGCCAGTGTTACAGTGGATGAAACTGATCCTGCAAAAGTAATTTTGACCTTGGCGGAGGATACGGATCTTACCGATGTAGATCAGCTCTCCGTCGCTTACGATAATGTCGGCCTAAACTTAAACGGAACCAATGATACGGTAGTAGACAGCTTCGCAATCACTGCGGAAGCTCCTTTTGCCTCTGCGCTAAAGATTACTGAACCGGGCACCGATACGGTAAACGTTTTACAGCCGGAGATTGCCGGAGTAGTTGAAGCCGGTTCAACGGTGACGGTAACGGTCAAAGATAAAGACGGAAATCCTGTGCAAGATGCTGTTGGCGAAGCAATCGTTGATGAAAACGGAAACTGGAGCTTTACTCCGGCCGTTGATTTGCCTCCAGGCGAGTACACGATTGAAGTGACTGCCGAAAAAGGCGGCAAGACGGCGACCAAAACAAAGACCTTGATCATTGTAGACAAATCGGCGCTGCAAACGAAAGTCGATGAGATCAACGGCGAGAACTTGCAGGAAGAAAACTACACCGAAGCGAGCTGGCAAATGCTGCAGGAGGCATTAGTCGCAGCTCAAGCGGTGTTGGAGAATCCGGAAGCAACACAAACAGAAGTAGATGATGCATTGGAAGCTTTAACCGCAGCTAGAGAAGGTTTAGTCGTTGACAAAACGGCATTGCAAGCGAAAGTCAATGAGATCAACGGTGAGAATTTGCAGGAAGAAAACTACACCGAAGAGAGCTGGCAGGCGCTGCAAGAGGCATTGTCATTAGCGGAAGAACTGCTGGAAGATCCGAATGCGACGCCGCAAGCTGTAAAAGAGGCGTTGGAGGCATTAACTGCAGCCAGAGCGGAACTGGCTGCCGACAAAACCGCATTGCAAGCGAAAGTCGATGAGATCAACGGTGAGAACTTGCAGGAAGAAAACTACACTGGTGAGAGCTGGACAGCACTGGAAGAAGCATTGCAAGCAGCCCAAGTCGTGCTGAACGACTCTGATGCGACACAAGCAGAAGTGGATGAAGCCTTGACTGCATTAACAGCGGCTCGCAACGGACTGGAGCCTGTTACCTCCGAAGTGCCATCAAGCGGATTGAATTCTATCATCCCGTCAACAGGTACGCTTCAACCGAACTTTGCGGCTGATTCATATGACTATACGATGACTGTAGGCAACAGCACAGCACAGATTCAATTCACACTCACATCAAGTAATCCTGATGCGACCATAACCATCAATGGAACGACGGTAACGAGTGGGCAAGCTAGTGACCAATTTAATTTAAGCGTAGGCGAAAACAAATTCACCGTAGCAGTCACAGAGCAAGACGGAACAACCAAGAACTATACCATCACCGTGACGCGTCAGGGATCATCCGGCGGAGTATTCTTTCCGTCCAACCCTGTACAGAGAATAACCGTAAACGTTGAAGCCAGCGGACAAGGGGTTGTCGCTCAAACGGAAATCGAGCGGACCTCAAACAACGATGGAACGAAAAGTGATAAAGTCACCTTCGTACCGGAAAAAGCTACCGAAGCGGTAGAGAAAACACGGGAAGCAGGGGCAACAGCCGTACGGATCGTTATTCCAGACACCCAAGATGAAGTCAGGGATGTGCGGGTGAATCTGCCGCAGGCAGCCTTGAAAGCCGTGCAGGAAGCGGGCTTGGATTTGGAAATCTTCACCGACAACGGCATGATTACCATTCCAAATGCTTCCCTGGCAGACATTAATCCGAACCTCTACTTCTATCTTGTGCCGATTAAGAAAGAAAGTGAGCGCAAGGAAGTCGAAGAACGGGCGAAAAAAGAGAAACAAGTGCAGGAAATCTTGAATGATGGCACGGTCTATGTCGTCGATCGTCCGATGACCATCGAAACCAACATGACAAGCCGTCAAGTGAAGATTACTTTACCAATGGACAGGAGTCATTTGCCGAGCGATGCTGCAGAAAGAGAAGCCTTCCTGGCTGATCTGGTTATCTTCATTGAGCATAGCGACGGGGAAAGAAAGCTTGTTAAACCGGAGATTGGCCAATATAGCAACGGTAAACTAGGTTTAACCTTCACCATTGAAAAATTCAGTACATTTACCATACTCAACATGAGCAACTGGGGAACCTATCTGCAAGCGCAAGAAGAACTGGCGGAAATGCCGGAAGGAGCCGAAGGCTTGCACCATGCTTACATCAACGGGTATCCGGATGGAACCTTTAAACCATCCAGATCATTGACCAGAGCAGAAATGGCTGCTATCCTTTCCCGAGTGATGGAGCAAGAAACAGCAGATGCCCATACCGCTTACCCGGATGTAGCGTCAACCCATTGGGCACAACAAGCCATTAGCCAAGTAAGTCAAACGGGTTTAATGCAGGGCTATCCCGATGGAAAGTTCCGGTCGGAGAAAGCCATTAGCAGAGCGGAAATGGCTGCTATCGTCGCGAGATGGATGAAGCTTGAAGGAGCAACAGAACACAGCTTCAGCGATGTGGATGGACATTGGGCAGAACAACTCATTGCGAGTGTCAGCCAAGCAGGCTATATGGAAGGATATGCTGATGGCAACTTCGAACCAGACAAAGCCGTCACCCGTGCAGAAGCAGTTGTAATAATTAACCGAGTGCTGGAAAGAGGGCCGTTGTATAACATGACAGAGCCGACTTGGTCTGATGTGCCGATGAGTCATTGGGCTTTCCATCATATCGAAGAAGCTTCGCAAGATCACTATTACAACCTCCGCCCGGAAGGCGGAGAAACCATTGTAAAGTAACTTCGTTTGTAAAACATCTTGAAGATGACGTGAAATAATTTGCAATCAAAGCCATTTTCAGACAACAACGGGTGCCCGTCACGGACGCCCGTTGTTTGTATGACGGCAGAAGTCCCATTAGAGAGAAGTTGCTCAAACAAGCAAAAATAAGATGCTGGAGGTAGGTTATGAACGCATCGTTCAAAAAATACGCCGCCGAATTCATCGGAACGTTCGTACTCGTTCTGTTCGGCTGCGGAAGTGCCGCTACGGCGGGAGCGGAGCTTGGATTTTTGGGTATCGCTCTTGCTTTTGGTCTGACCATTGTGGCAATGGCGTATGTGATCGGGCCGGTTTCGGGTTGCCATATTAATCCGGCCGTTTCTTTGGCCATGTTAATATCCCGGAAGCTCACCGCTGCTGAATTTATCGGGTACGTTATTGCTCAGATTACGGGCGCTGTCGCAGGCTCCGCACTTCTGTACGCTATAATCAATTCTACGGGCAAAACTGTGACGGGGCTCGGCCAGAACGGCTTCGGTGAAGGCTACGGAATCGGGATTCCGGTGCAGATGGCAATCATAGTCGAGATTGTATTAACGTTTGTTTTTATTTATACGATACTGGGCGTCACCTCCTCGGAAAGCAACGGCAGCGTGGCCGGATTAATTATCGGGTTGACACTCGCATTTGTTCATATTCTCGGCATTGGCTTAACGGGGACTTCCGTCAACCCGGCGAGAAGCTTAGGACCGGCAGTTCTGCTGGGTGGACAGACTTTATCGCAGGTGTGGGTGTTCCTGATCTCGCCGCTTGCCGGTTCAGTGCTCGCCGTTGCCGTTTACCGGTGGCTTAACGCAAAGCAAAACTAACTTTGAATTATTTATTTCTTGAGCAAGTTCCACAGACAATACCCGGCCAGCGGTGAACGCAGCCGGGTATTTTTTATTGTTCGGGAGCGGTTGGAAAGCCTGATCTAACCATTAAACTGCAACAGATTATCCCTTCCGGATTCACGGCTTTGCGCCGTCTCTAAGCTCATAGGTGTGAGAGATATCCCTAACTGGCCGCTCGGAACTCGGATGCTTTTATTCGTTGAAGCGTACAATAGATAACTCTTCCCGAGGTCGTAATAAAACATGACATGATCTTCAAACACACAAAAAAGGTGTCTTTGCGCCGTTGACAGCGCTTTCTATTAAAAAACGAACATTAACATGAGATGTAACATTTATTGTTCGAATAAGAGAAACGAAATACTTTTATAATAAAGTCTTATCTTATAAAGCATTGATAAATACGAACGATTGATGTAGAGTTGTTCTAGTAACATGTTAATAATCATAACATGATGAAGCGTTTCGGAAATGATGCAATCAAATGTGACTTTTAGTGTTATATTATTTTAGCTGAGGTGTGACTTTAATGAAGAAAAAACTGGTATTAATCGGAAACGGGATGGCCGGCGTCAATTGTATCGAGCAGTTGCTAAAGCTTGCTCCTAACCGTTATGAGATTACGATTTTCGGGAGCGAACCACATCCTAACTATAACCGGATTTTGCTTTCCTCCGTCCTCGCGGGCGACGCGGATATGAATGATATCGTGATTAACGATTGGTCCTGGTACGAGCAAAACCACATCACGCTGCATACCGGTCAAACGGTTACCGAGATCGATACGGAGCGCAAGCTCGTCAAGTCGGAAGGCGGAATCAGCGTTCCTTACGATGAACTGATCATTGCGACAGGTTCCCTTCCGTTCATGCTTCCGCTGCCAGGCGCGGACAAGGAAGGCGTCATTGCGTTCCGCGATATTCAGGATTGCGAGACGATGATTGACGCTTCGAAGAAATACAAGAAGGCGGTGGTCATCGGCGGCGGGTTGCTCGGCTTGGAAGCCGCACGCGGCTTGCTCAACCTGAACATGGAAGTGGCTGTCGTCCACATTAACCCGTACCTGATGGAGCGTCAATTAGATCAAACAGCATCCATCATGCTGCAGCGTGAGCTTCAAAATCAGGGCATGAAGTTTCTGCTGGCGAAGAATACCGAGCAAATTCTCGGCAAGAAGCGGGTGACGGGCGTACGGTTTACGGACGGCTCCGAGGAATCGGCCGATCTCGTCGTCATGGCGGTCGGCATTCGCCCGAACATCGAGCTGGCGAAAAACAGCGGCATCGAAATTAATCGCGGTATCATCGTGAACGACTTCCTCGAAACGAGTATTCCGAGCCTTTATTCCGTCGGCGAGTGCGCTGAGCACCGCGGTATCGCCTACGGCCTTGTCGCACCGTTGTACGAGCAGGGTGCGGTGCTTGCGAAGCGCCTGGCTGGCGTGGAGACGGAAGGCTATCAAGGGTCCGTCGTTTCCACCAAGCTGAAGGTGTCCGGCGTCGATGTATTCTCGGCAGGAAGCTTTGAAGATACCGTCGATACCCGTTCGATTCGCCTGCAGGACGATTTGAGAGGCATTTACAAGAAAGTTGTGATCAAGGACGGCAAAGTGGCCGGCGCCGTACTATTCGGCAACACCTCCGACGGCTCGCGCCTGTTTAAGATGATCCGCACCGGCGAGGACGTTACCGGCAAGGAGCAGGAAGTGCTGCTCGGTGCGGCGGCAGGCGGCGGCTCGGCCAAATCCGGAGCCGATCTGGTGGCGGAGATGGCGGACGACGAAATCGTCTGCGGCTGCAACGGCGTTTCCAAGGGCGCAATCGTGAACGCCATTCAGGAGAAAGGCTGCGCAAGCGTCAATGATATTAAAGCTTGCACGAAGGCATCCGGTTCCTGCGGCGGCTGCAAGCCGCTGGTCGCCGATGTGCTGACGTACGTGCTCGGCGCGGATGGCGTGCAAACGGTAAAAGAAGGCATTTGCGGCTGCACGACGCTCGGCCGCGAAGAAGTGGTCGAGGCAATCCGCAGCATGCGGCTGACGACTTCGAAGGAAGTTATGAACGTGCTGGAGTGGTCCAATCCGGAAGGCTGCTCGAAATGCCGGCCGGCACTCAACTACTACCTCGGCATGGTTTGGCCGGAGGATCATGAGGAAGAGCATGAATCCCGCTTCGTCAACGAGCGCAACCATGCGAACATCCAGAAGGACGGCACGTACTCCGTCGTTCCCCGGATGTACGGCGGCGTAACGACGCCGGAAGATTTACAACGGATCGCGAATGTGGCGGTAAAATACAATGTTCCGCTCGTTAAGCTGACGGGCGGCCAGCGGATCGACCTGCTCGGTGTGAAGAAGGAAGATCTGCCGAAAATGTGGCAGGACCTCGATATGCCTTCCGGGTATGCATACGGCAAAGCGCTTCGTACTGTGAAGACATGCGTCGGTTCTACGTTCTGCCGCTTCGGCACGCAGGATTCGATCGGGATGGGCATTCAGCTGGAGAAACGGTTCGAGCGTCTGGGTACGCCGGCCAAGGTGAAGATGGCCGTATCCGGCTGCCCGCGAAACTGTGCGGAAGCGACGATCAAAGATTTCGGCGTCGTGGCGATCGACGGCGGCTGGGAGCTGCATGTCGGAGGCAACGGCGGAACGAAGCTCCGTGGTACGGACCTGCTGTGCAAGGTGAAAACGGAGGAAGAAGTGCTCGAATGGTCGGGCGCCTACCTGCAGTACTACCGTGAAACGGGCAAATACGGCGAAAGGACGTCGGAGTGGGTCGAACGGATCGGTCTCGACGCCGTCAAAGCGGCGCTTGAGAAGAAGGAAGACCGCCTCGCCCTCAACGAGCGGATTGATCATACGCTCAGTCTGATGAACGATCCGTGGAAGGAAATCATCGAGCAGCAGGAACGCAGCCGCACCTTTGAACCGATCGCAGCCGACCCGGCGCTGAAGCGGTAGACGGTCTCAAACAAACTGCGGCGGGTCAAAATCGGACTAATGAATATTAAGAGTGGGAGACTTTGAGCTCGCTCAAAAATCCCATGTAATCTGAGAGACTTTGAGCTCCACTCAAAGATCCCTATGAAATATGTCAGGAGGAATCCGCCATGAAAAAATACCTTGTCGGTCATATCGAAGAAATAAAAGAGAAACAGTCCCGCGTCGTGTTTATCGGTTCGCTGGAAATCGCGCTGTTCAAACTGACCGGGGGCGGGCTGAAAGCGATTGAGAACAGCTGCCCGCACAAAGCGGGAAAGCTGTCCGAAGGCATCGTCTGCGATACCCACGTCTTTTGCCCGCTGCACGACTGGAAAATCAACCTGAACGACGGGCTTGTCCAAACTCCCGACGAAGGCTGCGTCGCCACCTTCCCGGTGGAGGTCGAAGAGGCAACCGGACATATTTATATTTCGGTCGATGAGGAGCGGGTTCAGGCATCATAAGGGCTAGGCCGTTCACTCCACGGCAGGGGTTGGCTCCTTGACCGGCTGCCTGATCACGGCGGTGCTTTGGGCCTTGGCAACGGCCAGGACGATCTGCTATTACGGACTTGCAGCTTGGGAGATGGAGGAAAGACAAAGATGGTGAAACAAAGACTGGTCGTCGTCGGCAATGGAATGGCGGGCGTCAGGTGTGTGGAAGAGATATTGAAGCTTGCTCCGGATGCCTTTGAGATTACGATTTTCGGCAGCGAGCCCCATCCCAATTACAACAGGATTCTGCTGTCAAAGGTACTTCAGGGCGATACGAATGTAGGCGATATTACGATCAACGATTGGCAGTGGTATAAAGAGAACGGTATCGTGCTTTATGCCGGCGATCCAATCATAGAGATCGATACGGTATCCTGCCGGGTTATCAGTGAAAGCGGGCGCAATGTGAAATACGACCGTCTGATCGTTGCAACGGGCTCGCTGCCGTTCATGCTTCCGCTGCCGGGTGCTGATAAGCCGGGCGTGACGGCCTTCCGCGACATTGCGGACTGTAACGCGATGATGGAGGCATCCAAATCGTATAAGAAGGCGGTCGTTATCGGCGGCGGCCTTCTTGGGCTGGAAGCGGCCCGCGGGCTGCTGAACCTCGGGATGGACGTGCATGTCGTTCACAATCTGGACTATTTGATGAACCGGCAGCTTGATCCGACCGCCGCAGATCTGCTGAAGCTGGAATTGGAAAAGCAGGGCATGAAATTTCTCATTGGTAAGCAGACAGAACAGATACTCGGCAAGAAGCGGGCAGAAGGGCTGCTTTTCAAAGACGGCACGAGTGTCGAAGGCGACCTTGTCGTCATCGCCGTCGGCATCCGGCCGAATGTGAAGCTGGCAGCGGAGAGCGGCATTAAAGTGAACCACGCGATTCTGGTGAACGATTATATGGAAACGAGCGCACCGAACGTATACGCAGTCGGGGAGTGCGCGGAGCACCGCGGGATCGTTTATGGCATGGTGGCGCCGCTGTACGAACAGGGCAAGGTGCTGGCGAAGCGTATTTGCGGCGTCGATACTGCGCCCTATGAAGGTTCGATCATGGCCGCACAATTGAAGGTATCGGGGATCGATTTGTTCTCCGCGGGAGATATCAACGATTCGGAGATTACGGCTTCCATTCAATATTTGGACGGTGTGAATCAGACTTACAAGAAAATTTGCGTCAAAGACGGAAAAATTGTCGGCGCGGTGTTGTTCGGGGATATTTCGGAAAGCGGCAAGCTCCTCGGCTACATCAAGCAGACCGCCGACGTCTCCGTCCTGGAGCAGCAGGCGTTCGGAGAAGGTGCGGATGATGACGATTTGATCGGTTCGATGTCCGATACCGAGTCGATCTGCTCCTGCAACGGTGTAACTAAAGGTGCCATCGCCTGTGCGATTCGCGAAGGCGGATTGCAGACGGTGGAGGAGGTCCGCGCCTGCACGAAGGCGTCGAGTTCATGCGGAGGCTGCAAGCCGCTCGTGGCGGCCGTTCTGAAGTATACGCTGGCGAATGCGGCGGATGCTTCAGAAGTGCGGAAGGAGACGGTGTGCGGCTGTACGGATTACAGCCACGAGGAACTGAAGGCGGCGATCCGCGCGGGCGGTTTTGCAACGGAAGCCGGCGCGATGCAGGGACTCGGCTGGAAGCGGCCGGAGGGCTGCCGGGTCTGTAAGCCGGCGCTGCGTTATTACGTCGGTGCATCTATCCGCGGTGCTGATAGCGGCAGCGCAGCCGCAGACAGCCTGGAAGCCGCTTACCATTCGGGGCAGGCAGGCGAAACGGCCGCCGAGGTACCGGCTGCTGCGGGAGCGGCATATGCGCCGCTCGCCGATCGGACCTGCTCGCTCACGCCGCGAATGTACGGCGGACTAACCAGCGCGGAACAACTGCGCCGGATCGCAGACGTCATCGACAAGTACGGTATTTCGCAGGTGAAGCTTACGGACGGCAGGGTCAACTTGTGCGGCCTTTCGCCGGAACAGGCTGCGGCTGCCGGGGCCGAATTGGGGATGATGCCGGCTTCGGCAACTTACGGCAAGACTTCCCCGCAGGTCGCAACATGCGCCGGTCCAGCATATGACCGCAGCGCGCTCAGGGACTCGGTGCGGCTCGGCGCCCTGCTGGAGCGGCGGCTGGAAGGGCTGCAGCTTCCTTCCTCCGTCAGCGTCGCCGTATCGGGCAGCCCGTTGCACCGCGCCGGGACGCTAGCCAAGGATCTTGGCATCGCCGGAGCGCCGGCCGGCTGGGAGATTTATGTCGGCGGCAGCGGGGGGGCGAAGCTGAAACCGGGGCAGCTGCTGAGCACCGAGCCTGATGAGGAGAATGCGCTGCTGATGGCCGCCGCGTTCCTCCAGCTGTACAGTGAAGATGCGTTTTACGGCGAAACCACGGCACAGTGGATCGAGCGTACGGGACTCGTCCGGCTGCGGGAAACGCTGTTCAACCGGGAGCTTCGCACGGCGCTCGTCAAGCGGCTGGAAGCGCAGTGGACGACCGCAGACGAGACGAATGGACAAGAACAACGGCAGCCCGAGGCTGCTTCATTAAGGTGAGAGGGATGAACCACATGAAAGCAGCGGAAACATCGGCGCTTCCGGTTGTGATGGACACCCAGTGTCCTTTCTGCAGCGTACAGTGCAAAATGCAGGTTACCGAAGAATGGGACGCCGCTGCGAAGCGGAACGTGTATACAGTGGCGCCGAAGCAGAATGCGGCATCGGAAGGACGGCTTTGCATTAAAGGGATGAACGCGTATCAGCATGCGTTGACCGCGGATCGGATCCTGCAGCCGCTGGCCAAGCGGGACGGCGAATTTGTTCCGGTATCATGGGATGAAGCGTACCGACTGATCGCGGACAAATTTACGGAACTGGGCCGGCGGCACGGCCGGGACAGCATTGGCTTATACGGAGGCGGCTCGTTGACAAACGAGTCGGCCTATTTGCTGGGCAAATTCGCGCGTGTCGCGCTCCAGACCAAATACATCGACTACAACGGCCGGTTCTGCATGTCCGCCGCCGCCGCGGGCGGCAGCAAGGCATTCGGCGTCGACCGGGGTCTGACCAATCCGCTTTCGGATATACCGCTGGCCAAATGCATCATTTTGGCCGGAACCAACATCGCAGAGTGCCAGCCGACGCTTATGCCTTATTTTACCCGGGCGAAAGAGAACGGTGCGTACATCATCGCGATCGATCCCCGTGTCACCGGAACGGCGGAGATGGCCGATCTTCATCTAAAGGTGAAGCCCGGCATGGATGCGGCGCTGGCGAACGGGCTGCTGAAGGTCATTCTCGAAGAAGGGCTCGCCGACGAGGCGTTTCTGGCAATGCGGACGACCGGCTTCGAGGAACTGAAAGCGCACCTAGGCGGTCTCGATCTGAACGAAATCGCCGATATTTCGGGCGTTCCCGTCGAACATATCCGTAAAGCAGCGCTAGCTTACGGAAAAGCGGCAACCGGCATGGTGTTCACAGCGCGCGGCGTCGAGCAGCAGACCGACGGTTATATGGCAGTCCGCAATTTCCTAAATCTCGTACTGATGACGGGGAAAATCGGCAAGCCGGGCTGCGGCTACGGTGCCGTTACCGGACAGGGCAACGGGCAGGGCGGACGCGAGCATGGACAAAAAGCCGACCAATTACCAGGCTATCGGCTGATCGAAAACCCGCAGGACCGGGCCTACGTGGCCGGCGTCTGGGGCATCGATCCGAGCGAGCTGCCGGGAAAAGGCGTATCGGCCTACGAAATGATGGAGAAGGTACACGCACAGGAAATCCGTTCCTTATTTGTGATGGGCTCGAACCCGGTCGTCTCCAATCCGAATGCGAATTTCGTGCAGGAAGGACTCGAGAAGCTCGAATTTCTCGTGGTGGCGGACATGCTTATGTCCGAAACGGCGCTGCTTGCGGACCTTATTTTGCCGGTATCGGCTTACCTGGAAAACACGGGAACGCTGACGAACCTCGAAGGGCGCGTGCTGCTGCGCGAAGCGAGCCGTCCGGCTCCGGGTGAGGCGAAGCACGACTGGCGCATCCTGTGTGATCTCGCAGACCGGCTCGGAAGAGGATCGTATTTCCCGTTCGCCTCGTCGGAGGAAATATTCGAAGAGCTGCGGCTCGCAAGCCGCGGGGGCTTAGCCGATTATTACGGCATCACGTACGACCGTTTGCGGCGGGAGGAAGGTGTATATTGGCCGTGTCCTTCCACAGACGGTCCAGGGACGGGCCGCCTGTTCGAGACATCGTTTGCCCATCCGAACGGAAGGGCGGGGCTCATTCCGGTGGAGAACCATTTTCCGGATGAAACGACGGATGAGCAGTACCCGTTGTATTTAACGACGGGTCGCGTGCTTACGCATTATTTGACCGGAGTGCAGACGAGGAGGAGCCACTCGCTGGCGGCCCGCGACATCGAATCGTTCGTGGAGATTCATCCGCTCGCCGCGCGTAAATACCGCATCGAAGAAGGCACGCTCGTCAAGCTGGAGACGCGACGCGGAACGATTGTGGTACGGAGCCGTTACCGCTCCGACATTCGCGAAGATACCGTATTTGTGCCGATGCACTGGGGCGATGTGCAGAATGTGAACAAAATTACGAATGAGGCGCTCGATCCGACGTGCCGTATGCCCGGGTTCAAAGCATGCGCTGTGCGCATCAGCCCTCTGTACGCCGGCGTCGAAGCATGATCCATAGGGACTTGGGCAGGGATTTTACTTGCCAGGTCCCTTTTATGTTATTTCATCGCCTTTGTAGGCAGTGACCCTGAGGGCGTTATACCCATTACATCCGCTAGATCAGCAGCAAATAGTGACCTAGAGGGCGCTATTTCATCACATCTGTAGGATTAACGGCAAATAGTGACCTATAGGGCGTTATTTCATCACTTCGGTAGGACCAGCAACAAAATAGCGACCCTGAGGGCGTTATTTCACACCTCTTCCGATGATCGAGACAAGCTAAATGCGCTAAGTGCAAGCATGTATGCTGCGGAAATCTTTATAAATGCCAAGGAGCAGATGTTTAGATGGGGAAAGTAACGGATTGCCATTCCCAAATGCGGAACCTCCGGGAAGGATGGCAATGACTCCCTCACTCTGTTGTCTTTACGGCGAATCCCCAGCCGAACATCCCTTCCAGATTCACAACTTCAGCACGGATAGAATTAACACCTGCGGTCCACCGTACCGGAATTTGCACATGGCCGGCGCGGATCCGTCCGTCGCTGCCCGGCGGATCCCATATTGTTGTCCCTTGATAAACCTCGTTATCGTTAACCCATAGCCGGATGGAGTCGCTGAAGCCGATGGACAGTATCTTTTCGGTCTCTTCGGTTAACAAAAATGAGCATTTCGCTTGTACGACGGCGCCTTTGTGGTCGGCGGCTGAATAAAGCCTGTTTATATTTAGGCATCCGTTTTCCTCGACAACCGCTTTTGACCAAGCTCCGGGATCGATCGCGGCTTCTCCCGGCGCGTACGGTTTGGAAACCAGCCATTCGGTTACATAGGATTCGTTCGCCAAGCGTTGTAAATCCGGTTCATTAGGATTAATGGCTTGCGGCTCGATCTCATCGACCGAGAAATTCCGGATGTACCCCGGGAAATTGCCCCAGAAGCCGATTTTGCCTTTGGCAGGGCCGTGCTGCAGATTTGCGACGACAAGTTGAGGCTCGGCCGAATCGCCGACGTACACAGCTACACTATGAGGCTGAACCTCCAACGCAAATGTCGTCCATTGCCCGGCCGGGAATGAGGCGGGAGCTTGGTAAG
The DNA here is from genome assembly GCA_041281825.1 of Paenibacillus tarimensis. Lineage (GTDB taxonomy): Bacteria > Bacillota > Bacilli > Paenibacillales > Paenibacillaceae > Paenibacillus_D > Paenibacillus_D tarimensis_A. Next base: position 938,728 of record CP166298.1, read on the forward strand.
AAGGCCCGTTATAAATTTGCCAGGTGCTGGAGCCGTTCATAATCGGGTCGTACTGGATTTCGCCCAAGCCTTCGTCCGTATTCGGAGACAGATATATCATTTCATAGTTTTCCGTACCGCGGGCGCCGAAAACAAGCCCGATAAATCCGATTTGTCCGGGGATTGCAACTTCCGTCTGAATCCGATAACAGTCGAATGGAATATCGTCTCGAAGTAAAACGGGAATGGTATGAAAGCCATCCATATAGACTGCATCCCGCCCGTCCCAGGTTCCGGGCCTTGCCCCGGATTCATCGATATCGAAGCTGGCTAAATCGTCTTTCAGGTTCCATGTTAATTTGGGCATTTGCGATTCCCTCCGCCTCATAATTGAAAACAGACGTTTTGCAGGCCTTGATAAAAGTTTCCTTCTTTTGCCGTGAACTTTAAGATGCAATAATCGGGATCGGATACCCCTTGAGGATAATAGGCTTCCCAGCCGGTATGCCACAACCGCTGCCTGATTTCGGCGTCGAAAACGGGCTCCATCGTTCCGGTCAGCATTAATCCGGCAAATACCTGCGCATCAAGTACATAAACACATGCTTTCGGATCTTTCTTAAACTGGGCAACCCTCTTTGAAGAAGTGTTCGTGCTGAACCATACATGGCGAAGGTTCTCGGACTTGATTTTGAACATCGATTTGATATTGGGATAACCGTCATCTCTGACGGAGCCGACCATTGCTAACTCTGACCGGTCCAATAACTCTGACGCTTTACGGATTCCGTGCTCTAAGCTCAAGGGAGTAATTCCATTGGCGATCAGCCGGTTGGCTGCTTCGATCCCTCTTTCCATAATGCTTCCGCTCATTGACTACCCTCCGTTACTCGGTTTCATGTTTTTCCAGATTGCGGAATATGCGCTGGAGATATTCCTCGAACTGGTCGACCTCCGAATCGGTGAACCCTTCATAATACAAGCCCGTCATTTCCATGGAGACATCTTCATAGGCTCTTTTCATCGTTTTGTTCTCATCCGTCAGCCGAATCAGTACTTTTCGCCGGTCATCATCCGGGAAAATCCGGGACAGGTGGCCTGTTTGTTCGAGCTTGTCCAGCATGCGCGTGAGCGTTGATTTGCCCAATGAGGTTTTCTTCGCAAGCTCCTGGATCGGAATATTATCTTTCTGCCATAACGCAAACAGAATTCTGCCTTGAGCGGGGTTGATATCGTTGATGTTGTAATCCTTCAGTTTCCTGGCAAAAATCCGGCTAGAGAGCTGATGAATCTTCGAGATAAAAAAGCCGCCTTGACGAATTTTGTTCATGTTGCGCGCATTCCTAACTGTAATTTTATTGTTGTATATAGAATAGTTGTATATAGAACTATTGTCAATCTCTTTCATGAGAATCCGTTGTCGGTTATGATGGGAATAGTTCAAAGCATGATGAAAGAAGGCTCACAGCATGCTACACGTAGCAAAGCCGGCAATGGAGCGGACGGTTATTTTTTTGCTCGCAGCCTTATTTGTCTTAAAACAACTTACACAATGGGAGCTGTTGACTCCAGTTCTCGGCATCCTGGTCTTTCTCGCACTCGCTCTGCTGCTGCCCCATTTAAGAGGAATGACGCTATGGCTGACTTTGTCCTTTTTGGCGGCGGGCGTTTTGCTGATGCTGTGGCAGCGGGCGGAATTTCGGACATGGTTCGAGGCGGCCGGTATTAATGTGACGCTGGTCACTCTGTTTGTGTTTGCTCCGCTGTTCGGTATCCCGGTCCGGATTCCGGAATATATCGAAGCGTTGAAGCAATTCTACGAGACGCGGGTAAAGAGCAGGGCGGCACTGTTTGCCGGAACTCAGCTATTAACGCAAATTTTGGGCGTCTTCATCAATGTGGGCTCGATTCCAGTTGTGTATCATATCGTATTTGTCAAACCGCAGCCGGGCATGTCCGGCCTGCTTGCAAATGCGCTGAACCGCGGACTTGCGGGCGCGATTTTCTGGTCTCCTTATTTTGCGGCTATGGCGATCGTGAGCTCCGCGCTTTCGTTATCTTGGTCGACACTCCTTCCCTACCTGCTGGGCTTGACCGTACTTAGCATCCTTGTCAGTTTGGCCGTGGATATTCGCGGACTGTGTCATAGGGAAGAAGCTTCCTTTCAAGCTGAAAAGGAAAAAGCCGATCCGGCAGAGACTTCTGCTAAGCAGGGGACACCCGCGTTTCCGTACGGACTCGGCGTCTATTTGGCGTCCGCGATTGCGGTCATTCTAATATTGGAGCAGTTTGTCGAGCTGTCGATGGTGATGATCACCTGCATGGCCGCCGCCGCATTTCCGCTAGTGTGGTGTTTGGCGAAGGGGGCTATGGCGACATACAGGCAGGGGCTCTCCAATCATATCGGGGTAACGCTGCCGGCTTTGAAAAAGGAGATCACGCTGTTCTTGGCAGCGGGTTTTTTCAGCGGTTCAATCGGCACGACCGGATTCGGGGAATCCGTGCCTGCACTGCTGGAATCGATTCCCCTTCCGGTGTCGCTTTCCTTCTCGATATTCACGGTTGTGCTGATTACGGTGACGTCCATGGCCGGTCTTCACCCGATCGTCCCGGTCACCATTCTTGCGAACGGCATCGACCCATCGGCCGTCCACATTACCCCTGTCTATTTTGCGGTGCTTCTGCTCGGCAGCTGGGGTATATCCAATACCGTTTCGCCGGCCTCGGCGGTGAATAATCTGCTGGCCGGACTGTTCAAGAAACCGGTGTTCGAGCTTGCTGGACCGAACTATAAATTTGCTGCCGGCATGATGCTTGTGCTTCCGCTTTATTTAATTGCTGTGCGGATCTAGTAGACTGATCCATTAAATATCGATTGTAATAAATTTGACCCGTTGGATCCGCCGCGGGTCCGGTTCTGTAAGCTGCCTGTTTTGGGCAGCTTTTAAATTTTTTTTGTATTAATAGGATATTTTCTATTCCTCAATCGTGTTTTAAGCAGGAGGTGAGTTGATGAAAAGTAATTGTTTGCTGCGTACGGATAAAGAATTAGCTGACGTGTACCAAAGGAACGTGGATACCATTTACAGACTATGCTATTTATATTTGAAAAATCATTCCGATGCAGAAGATGCCGTTCAAACAACATTTATGAAATGGTTGAACACCGATAAAACATTTACAGGTCATGAACATGAAAAAGCGTGGTTAATCGTAACCGCCAAAAACCACTGTAAAGATATATTGAAAAGCTGGTGGAAATATCGTCGGGTGAGCATGGATCCGTTTCCCGAAAAATCATACTGGGAGCAACATGAAAATGCAGGGGAAGTGTTGGAGAAGCTTCTTTTATTACCGCCTAAATATAAAGAGGTTTTATATCTTTATTATTATGAAGAATATTCGATCAAAGAGATTTCAAAGCTTTTGGAACGAAACGAAAGCACGATTCAATCACAGTTATCCAGCGGACGGAAGCGGCTTAAAATGACGATAGGAGGGATGTATCGTGGCTTATCACATTAACGACCTTTTTCAAGCTTGTACACCCAAGGAAGAACAGCGATCCAGGATGCTTCGTGAAATAGTGAAGAAATCGGCTGAAAAGACGGAATGGAAAACAGATGCTTCACTGCGTTTGCAGTTTAAAAAAAGATTGCTTCAACTGCTGGTTGCAGGTATGCTCTGCCTATTAGTATTGGGCGGGGGTGCGGGGATATTCTCTTTGATGGGCGATAAAAAGGCATTTGCGGTCTACGCAATTGGGTCTGATACTGAAATTACGGAAGCGGGAGTTGAACTGTCTACCGGAATCATATTTGATGACGGTACGCAGAAGGGGGAAGCGATGTATCTGTATGTGCAGGGGGATAATATTAACACCATCCGGTATACCTGCAAAAACCAATATATGCACTTTACCGATATGACAGAAAAAAGACAAAGCTACAGCATGGAAAAGCAGTTTACGGTGACTTATGGCGAAAAGTCACAGGATTACCGGTATCTGCTTGTCGAGTGGCTGCCTGAAAATACCGTTCGAGCGCTGTCTGATGCCGATGTTACGATTGAAAACCTTAGCGGGGAGCTGCGGAATGACATGATTGTAATGGAAGTCACATTCAAAGACGGAAGTACAGTAACTAAAGCGGTTGCTATCACGATTCAGGATAACGGTAAAATACTTGCCAAGTTGAAGGGCTAAGTTGGCAGCAAAAAGGGCAGATCAAAGAGCAGCCGGAAGGGGCAACCGCCCCTAATTGTTCGTTGGGGGTAAAGAAAGAGATCATTCGGTTTGCCCGTCTTGGTTATAGGAGTACCCGGGATATTTCACCACCGGCCATTTTTCCTTCCTCAGCGCATTCATCAATTCCGGTCCTACATGCAAATTCTCCTGAACTAATCTATGAGGAGTCAGAGCCATCCACTGATTCAGAGACACATCCTCAAAGCGATCACTCTTGAATATCTCCAGAAACCACAGGCTTTGGTCACCCGTGTTTTGAATATAGTGTCCGAAAGCAAACGGCACATACCCCACATCTCCGGCCCTGACATCATAAGTTCGGGCTCTCCCGTTGGCTGCGAATACCGTCATTCGCCCTTTTCCCGATATATAATACTGCCATTCATCATTATTCGGATGCCAATGCAGCTCTCTCATCCCGCCCGGCTTGATTTCAACCAATGCGGCAGCAACATTCATTGAAATGGGAAAATTGCTTGAATCGACGATTCGCACAGTGCCGCCCGGAGTAACGAGCGGTTTTTGGGCCATTAGCCGATGGGTGAAGCTCTTCGGCACCGTTCCGTACGGACTTGTAACCCTCTCGCTTTCAAGCGGGCCGGGCACGGTTCCTTGGAAAATGTAGAGCTGTTTGTTCGGGATATGCGCAAAAGCGCTTTCCGGAACTCCAAAATTTGCCGACAAAACTTCCTTCGGTGTATGAGCGAACCAATCGGAGATGGATAAGGTGTTTAAGTCGGAGAAGCTCCCGTCGTCGAATACGAGCAGAAATTCGCATCCTTCCTCAAGGCCTTGAATCGAGTGCGGAATTCCCGGAGGAAAGTACCATAGATCCCCCACCCCGACATCGGCAATAAAATTCCGCCCGTCCTGGTCGACTGCCGTGATGCGGGCGCGGCCCACAAGCATGATTGCCCATTCCGCTTGCTGATGCCAATGCAGCTCGCGCACTCCGCCCGGGGTCAGTGCCATGTTCACCCCGGCAAGGGTGGTGGCGACCGGAAGCTGTCTAACCGTCACTTCACGTGACCATCCCCCATGATTCACCTGCATATAGGTGTCGGAGAAAGAAAACCTTAGGTTGGGAAGAGTACCGGCATCGGTGACCGGAGGAACCAGCATATCGGGATTCTGAAGATCTCTCGTGATATCGCGCGGTCCAAAGTCCCACCAACCGGCACCGTCTTTTCTAATCGGTTGCGGCACATTTCCAGTTGAGGTGTGGTTCCGGGGTTGTTCGGCCATGGAATTGATCCTCCTTTTGATCAGTTGGCTGCTTAGATACTAAGATCAATCTACAGGGTATTTATATTGGAGTCCGGATTATGTTATGAATAGGTATGTTATTTACAAGCTTATAACAACTTAATATAATTAGGGCAAATTAAGCCTTTTAGATATACTCGATTTTTTTATTCTGCGAGCGGGAGCTCAAAGCATCATGATTAGGGAGGTTTATTAGTGGGAGAACGATTGATAGAAGAGTATCGCGGAGGAAGCTTGGAAAATATCCACTTCGGCCACATATGCGGAGTTGATGAGAGCGGGAGCGTCGTTTATCGGACCGGTGACCCGGAGTGGGTCACGTTTATGCGGTCAGCGGCAAAGCCCTTTCAGGCGGTCCCCGCATTCGCTCACCGGGTCGATGAACGGTACGGGCTGTCGGACCGGGAGAAAACGATAATGATGGCATCCCATCGCGCGGAGCCTGAACATGTTGAAGCATTGGAATCGATGAAGCGCAAAATCGGAGTGGATGAGGAAGATTTGGCTTGCGGTTCGACATACCCGCTAAGCGGCCAAGCACGCGACGCTTTGCTTCTGGCGAACAAGCCGAAGAGGAAGCTTTATCATAACTGTTCCGGCAAGCATCTTGGCGTTATGGCGTTATGCAAGGGAATGGGCTACCCCATTCAGGGCTACGACGGGCCCGGTCATCCCGCGCAGCAGGAGATATTGAAGACGGTTGCCTACTTGACTGGCTGCCCGGAAGAGCAAGTGCGGGTCGGCATCGACGGCTGCGGTTTTCCGGTATTCGGGCTGTCGCTTCGTCATATGGCAGTCGGCTATATGAAGCTGGCTTGTCCGGATTTGATCGACCGTGAAGATGTCAGGCAAGCGGCGGTGACAATCACCCGGCTAATGAACGAATATCCGGATATGATATCCGCGCCTTGGTTTATCTGCTCGCAGTTTCTGCGAGACCCGAATATTGTGGCGAAAGGTGGAGCCAAAGGGGTGTACTGCTTCGGCCTGAAGAAGGAACGGCTGGCTTTTGCTTTGAAGGTGCTGGACGGGTCCGAGGAGGAATGGCCGCTCATCATCGCTTCCATACTTGAGCAAATCGGTTACGATAATCGGGAGACGATCGATCGGCTGTACCGGCTTACTCCAACAGAGATTAAAAATGACGGTCAAACGATTGTAGGTGAAAACAAGGCGGTCTTTAAGCTGAAGAAGGTATAGTACTTGTTTTTTCAATTAGCATAGATGTGAAAGAAAGGCTGATCCGGCAGCATTTGCAGGATCAGCCAATTTTCGTTGCTGCACTCAATGCAGTTCTTTGGGCTTGAAAGGATTTTTGTTTGCCGCATCGGTCAGATATTGGGCGGCATCTTCCGGAAGCAGCAGTCGGTTGCGCACAAGATCCCGTACGGACGTACTCACCGATTTCATATACCCGCCGTGATTGCCGTACAGCTCCTCCAGGGATAATCTGGGATCGCCCTTAGCCTCCCGTTCTTCTTTGGTTACAGAGAAGGGAAGATAGGAGCCGTCACGGTCGCACAGCTCTTCTTCAAGATTCGCAGCCTTATAAAAATTCCATCCGGTATAGGTGCCTAATGAAGCAGCTACCCAAGGCAATCGGATCCCGCTGAGCTCATTACCGTTCCTGTCCACCTGGGGCACAAGTGTTGTATAAGCCCTTCCAACTGCATCTTTCGGATAGACCCAGTCATCCAAATCGATAATTTGATTTGTAAAATGCGGAATCTTCACTCCGGGAATGAGAGGGAACCCCAGCTGGGCCGGCTGAACCAGCGTCCCCGACGCGATGCTCGGAACACGGCTCTCCGGCGGCTCCAATTCCTCGGTTGCCCACTTATCCAGCGCGACCAAGAGGGCCCGCAAAGCCGGCGACGGATTATGCGGATTCTTCGGGTTGGCACATCTGCCGGGAGCGGCGGTCAGCCCGATGCGGCCTCCGTGCTGTGTGCCGGAAATCAGGTACAGCCGGACGGAATCGGGCAGTTGGATATCATGCGTTCCCAGCGGATCGGTATGCAGCAGTGACGCGCCTTTCTGCCAATATTCGGTCGAGGTATTGACATCGATGACGAGCGGATCGAACTCGTTGCCGCGCAGAAGGGCGCCGGTTCTTCCTGAAACCGGATCTGTCATCGTCTCATACGTAAAAGGAAACCGGTTCTCAGGAAATTGATGGTCCTCATGCTGGGTGCTTGTCCGGTTCGGCTGCCCGAACTCGGTATTGGCGAATACCTTGCCAGCGCCGGCGATGTGAATCATTACGCCGTCAAATACAATCCGATCCGATTCGTCCTGGTTGAAACCGAGTTCGATATGATCGTGCAGATAACGTCCGCTTTGGGAGATGCCGAGACCCAGGGCCGTTTCGATGCCTGATGATGTACTGTCGGCTGCGATCGGATTGCCATTTCCGGCTGCGTCCTTCGTTTCATAACGAAGGAAAGAGACCAGATCCCGCGTCGCGGCATATCCGATTCCCAGTACTTTCGGGTCTTTAGCCGGATAGTGAAAATCATAGATCAATCCGGGCTCAAACTTTGTGCTTTCCGGCAGAAGCTTGATGCTGTGTGAGTTCACAAACGTCCACTGGTCTGCCGGTATTTCGACGGGACTGTCCGTCTCTTTCGTCCGAACTGTCAGGCGTGACCGGCTTTGATCCAGGGATGCGGCCTCGTAGCTGAGAGGCGCCTTTAATTCGTTTTCGGAAATGCGCGTACCGAAAACAAACTCGTCCCGTATGATTTTGACGATCGGTTCACCGCTATTCGTCGCCACCGGGACCCGAATCGTCATGCCGTCATTCGTCGTTGGGGCATCCGGATCCCAGCCGCTCCAAACAACGGTATACCCTTCACGAAAGACAAATCCGTTGCCCGCATCCGGCAATGTCGCCGGATCGTTGACGGCGACCGGGGAAGTCGAAGGGGCATCGTGGAGCCAATGCATCAGGAACTTGCGGCCCCGGTTGGTCACCTCATAGAGCATTTTATGATTGCCTTTACTTAGATCAGCGGGACGCATGATGTAGAAATCGACGTCATACTCGACAAGGCCTTCGGCATTGCGCGGGGCCTTGTCCAGATTGACAATAACCTCGTTCAACGGATCATCCGGGTCCAATTCACCATATGCCGTTCCGGCAATCTTGACGTAGGATCCGGTATTCCCGAACTTCTCGCCGTCCGCAAACGGTTCAACCCGGTCGATTTCCAGACGGGTGATCCGCGCATCCGCAACGTCGGTGAGCAGAAAAATTCCAATCATAAAGACGATTACCTGCAAGCCGAGGCTTGCCAATTTCATTTTTCGCATATTCTCATTCCTCCTCGGCCGGTATCTGGACAACATTTTTCTCTCATTTCGTTCTCCTCTCTTTAATTTATTAAAGCGCTTTCATTAAGTGTAATGATAATTGTACACAAAAATATATAATTTGTATACGAATTCATAGGAAATATTTCCCTAATGAGATATTCATCATTTTTCGAATTCTGTAACTTCGTGATGAACGAAAGCTCCTTCAGTGGACTGTCGATTTGTGCGAAGAGCTGAAACGTATTGGAATTGCCCGCGTTCACTTTGTCGAAACTTTCTTCTCTAGGAATCTATCAAAAAGGGTGCGAGATTCCGAATCTGTTGGTATAATGACGGTACAAAAAACATTGGAGAGGTGCGGGCATTGAGAAGAATTGTACTCGGAGCACTTGCTATCATAATGATCGTTATTGTAATACTTCCCGAACCTGCCATTGCGGAGGCAGGCACCTACTACAAGGTTGTGGCAGATTCGCTGAATGTAAGAGAGCAGCCCGATCCGGAGGCTAACGTCGTCGGCAGCGTGAAAGCCGGAGATCTTGTCGTAGTTTCGGACGAACGGTTTGGTTGGATGAAAGTAAGGGCAAGCGACGTATCCGGCTGGGTAGCCGGCTATTATTTGCGGAAAACGAACGGCACTGCGGCGGTGGCCGGCAAGTCCGATAAGGTTCAGATCGCTTCCGCCGAGAAGCAGGCGACCGTACTTGCTGATGCGGTCCGCTTCCGCGAAGGTCCGGGCACAGGCTATAACGTTATCGGAAGTGTAAATAAAGGTGACGGCGTAACGGTGCTCGGGAGCGAGGGCGGCTGGGTTCGGGCGAGGATAGATAACGGTACAATCGGATGGATATCTGCGCAGTACGTCGGTGGCGCTCAGGGAGGCGCGAGCAGTCGCAGTCTCCGCGGCAAAGTGATCGTGATCGACCCAGGGCATGGCGGCGACGATCCCGGCATGATCGGGACGAAGCTCGAGACGTTGGAGAAGGAATTGACGCTCAGCACGTCGACGCTGCTTGCGGACCGGCTTCGCGCCATGGGAGCCAAGGTCATTCTGACGAGGACAAAGGATGTGAAGCCCAAGCTTTCGGAACGGGTCAGCATCAGCGAATCGGCGGGAGCAGATGCGTTCGTAAGCGTTCATTACAACTCGGCGAAGGGGAATACGTCCGGAACGCTCACCTTCTACTATTCGAAGAATAAGGACGAATCACTCGCGCGGGCGATCGAAGGGCGGCTCGCCAAGGGGATAGGTCTGAAGAGCAACGGCATTTCGTTCGGCGATTTATATGTGCTCAGGGAGAACGATACGCCGGCGGCGCTCGTCGAGCTTGGTTTCCTCTCCAACGAGAAGGACGAGAAGCTTGTCCGCACGGACAGCTATCAGCGCGATGCCGCCGATGCAATTGCCGCGGGGCTCGCGGATTATTTTGAATGATAAACGTACAGAGCGGTGTCTCAATTATGAGGCTTCGCTTTTTTTTTAGAAACGGCGTTTCCGATAGGCCTCCAATTATAGGCCTAACTTTGAAACCACACTCTCAGAACCGTTATAGAAGGAACTACCGTTTTCGAGTGCTGTACGCCAAAGCTGAAGCACCAACTGTTTGTCGTATTTCATCGATTGGTACCAAACATCGGGAGCATGTGAAAATGCATGGTTTAACGAACCCCATACAGCGACTTCATAGACAATCGGCATTAGATTCATTCCCTTTTCAGTCAATGAATAAATGTGTCGCCGCTTATCAACTTCACTTGGCTTCTTGCTAATAATCCCCTTTCTCTCCAAATGTGTAAGCCGATCCGTCAAAACACTTGGGCCAATTCGTTCCTCAGAATCTAGAAATTCTCCAAAGGTGCTTTTTCCAAGCGCCATCATATCTCTTATGATAAGCAGAGACCAAGAGTCACCTAATATCTCCATCGTAAGGTTGATGGGGCAATTTGATTTATTATCCTCTCTCTTCATGTTATGAGCATAACACAATTTAATTTGATTATCAAAGTGATTTATGTTACGCTCATTTTACTATGATAATAATAGTAAAATGAGGAGGGAATGAAATGACGAAAACAATTTCAACAAGAATCACACCTTGTTTATGGTTTGAATCGCAAGCGGAAGAAGCAGCAATATTCTATATGTCAATTTTCAACAATTCAAAACTCGTTAGTCTTACTCGATATGGTGAAGAAAGGCATACAATTGACGGCATACAAGAGGGATCTGTAATGACTGTGAAGTTCATATTGGATGGTCAAGAGTTTATGGCATTAAACGGCGGACCGCAGTTCAAATTCAATGAAGCGATCTCCTTGGTCGTTAATTGCGAATCGCAAGAAGAGATTGATCATTATTGGGAAAAGCTTTCGGATGGCGGGGACGAAAAAGCACAGGTATGTGGTTGGCTAAAGGATAGGTACGGCCTCTCCTGGCAGGTAGTTCCCGTCCAACTAAATGAAATGTTAAATGATCCGGACACAGAAAAATCAAAAAGGGTTACACGGGCCATGCTTCAAATGAAGAAAATGGACATCCAAACACTTAAGAGAGCTTACGAAGGAGACGAAACACATATAATCTTTTAGTTACCCGAGTGTTCGATGCATCGATCCAAGAATTGAGTACGTATTTAGATTCTCCGATCAAAATGCCAATCCAATTGATCCCATACAATTAGGTTTGCCCTCAGGCATTCCGGAGGAAGTGCGGCATGTGATCACTTTTAAAAGATAGGCAGCGGCAAATCGGAGTTGAGCATTGAAGAATATGGGTACACAACTGAGCAAGCCCGCGATTTATCCATTAAAGGATTAGAGTCTTGTTTAGACAAAATGTCTGCAATATTTATCGTGATTAAGCGAGGCTCACGACAAGCTGGCAGCCGCTGCCCGTTCGTCTCACTCTTCCTTCATAGTTCAGACCCCATGCCATCAAGTTAAACGGAATAAGTAAAATCCCACCCGCCTCGGGTGGGATTTTACTTTATTTACAAACATCTGGTTGGCAGCTCATTGATCGCCGATAACATTTTTCAAAAACTTTATTTACATTGGGAACAAATGTTTGGTATTATTTTGTATGTAAGTCATGAAAATAGATAGGATATGCCTTCAAGTCATTCTTTTTCATATAAGTCCAATGATTTACATAGCCAAAATGAGGAAAGGACAATTACAATGGAATTACGGGTAGACCAATAGAATAGGGTACTAAAACAAGGGAGCTAGCTAAGGAGGAAATATAATGGAGCAGAAAGTAGCGGTCATGATCCTTCACGGCATGGGCAGCCAGAAAGAAGATTTTGCCGATTCGTTTGCCGATTCCTTGAAAGAAATGTTCGGGAAGGTTACCGGCGGCAACCCTTCCGCAAATACGAGTTTGGCTATTGAACCGGTTCATTGGGCAGACGTATTTGAAGGAAGAGAACAACGTCTGTATGACTCCCTTGCACCTTACAAGCTCAATTATAACCTGCTTCGCCGTTTTGTCATCCATTACTTGGCCGATGCGATCGCTTACCAACCGGTCGAGACTCAAGGCCAAAATTACGATGCGGTCCATGATACGATCAGCCAAGCATTGAACCGGCTGTCATCAAAAGCAGGTCCCGCTGCCCCTCTTTGCGTCATCTCTCATAGCCTGGGAACGATCATTGCCAGTAACTATTTTTATGATTTGCAATATCCCTCAAGCCGACAACCGGGTATTATTAATCCGAGCTCTCCCCTGGAAAATGGACATACGCTGACCCTGTTTTATTCATTCGGAACGACACTCCCATTATGGAGCCTGAGATACCAGGACTTCGATAAACCCATTCATGTACCCTGTCAACATGCAAAAAAATATTATCCCGGACTCGAGGGAGAATGGGTTAACTATTACGACAAGGACGATATTTTAGGCTATCCCCTTCGAATTGTAGATCCTGCATATGAGAACTGCGTCAAAGAAGATATAGAAATTAATGTCGGCAATTGGTTGACCAGTTGGAATCCGTTTTGTCATAACGGATACTTCACCAGCGAAACGATTATTCGCAGAATTGCAGAAAATTTAGCGAGGACATGGAGTTATGTTAACCGTGTAGGATGAGAGGAGAGTGGACCTCAGTGTTAAAGTGAAAATAGAGGCAAACCAACTTTCCAAAGATGGTTGCCTCCAATTTCCTTTAGCCGCTGCGGCTTATGCCGCCCGGTCGTCGATTTCAACATCGATCGGAAATTGCTGCTGCAAACGTTTTCTGGCAGTGATGAAAAAGAGGGTGATCACAGTCGCCGTCCCGATTGATGCAACCAGATAAGAGAGGCCTAACGGCATGTTAAATCCAATCGGCGCATTGGCGATATACGTAAACGTCACCATCGTAATGAATGCAGCCGGAATGCTTGCTATCCAATGATTTTTCCTGCCGATGATCAGGTACATCGCGCCAACCCATAATGCGATCATGGCCGTTGATTGGTTAGCCCAGGAAAAGTACCGCCACAGGATATTGAAATCGATTTTGGTCAAGGCAAACGACAGCACGAATAACGGAAGGACGATCCATAGCCGGCTGGCCATTTTGACCTGCCCGATTTTAAAGTAATCGGCGATAATCATTCGCGCACTGCGGAAGGCCGTATCGCCGGAAGTAATCGGCAGCACGATGACGCCGAGTACCGCCAACGTACCGCCGACCGCACCCAGCATTGTCATTGAAACCCTGCTTACAACCGCGGCCGGACCGCCTTCCGCAATCAAGGCGCTTAAATCCGTTCCGTGGAATAAACTCATTGCCGCCGCCGCCCAGATCATCGCAATAATACCTTCCGTAATCATCATGCCGTAAAAGATGGCGCGGCCCTGCTTTTCTTTTTGCGTTGTCCTTGAAATAATCGGCGTTTGGGTGGCATGGAAGCCGGACAAAGCCCCGCATGAAATCGTCAGAAACAGCAGCGGGAAGATAGCCAGACCCGAAGGGTGCATATTTTGGAACGTTAGCTCAGGAATCGGCGCTCCCGTAACGATGAGACCGCCGCCGACTCCAACCGCGCTGATCAGGAGGAAAGCTCCCAGGATGGGATAAATGCGGCCGATGATTTTATCAATCGGAAGCAATGTCGCAATAATATAATAGATAAATATGGCGCCGATGATAACGCCTAACCCGACCCAACCCGATGTCAGGCTGTGAAGCAGCGCTGCGGGCGCAGTGACGAATACCGTTCCGACCAACAGCAGAAGCAGCACGGCAAACCCGTTCACAACATGCTTCATCGATTTACCCAAAAACCGGCTTGCCAGCTCCGGTAAATGGGCACCTTTGTTACGGATGGAAATCATACCGGTCAAATAGTCGTGAACGGCCCCGGCAAATATTGCGCCGAGTACAATCCACACAAAAGCAACAGGTCCGTAGAGCGCACCTAGAATAGGGCCGAAAATCGGGCCAACCCCCGCGATATTCAGCAGCTGAATCATCGCGTTCCTTTTCGACCCCATCGGAACGTAATCGATGCCGTCTTTTTGTACGACAGCGGGAGTAGGCCTTGTTTCGTTGATGCCAAAAACCTTCTCAACAAATTTGCCATACGTGAAATACCCGGCAATCAATATCGCAATGGACACTAAAAACGTTATCATTTCCGTCACCCCGTTATCCTTGTTTGAACACGCTTTCATTATAACGGGGGATCGGATGGCTGTGTCGGATATGTGATCAAGATGTCATCGAAGGCGGCTGACATGTTTATTCCGGCGGTTGTCATGCAGCCCGTTTACAGCTCGAGCTGTTCGCGCAGCGCTTTAACATAATTTCTGCTGACCGGAATCTCGTCTTTCCGTCCGACGACCTTTAGCTGATACGCTCCGTTAAACCAGGGAATCAGCTGCTCGATCGTATCCAACCGGACAAGATAACTTTTGTGCGTGCGGAAAAAAGGATAGCCTTTCAGCTTCGCTTCCAGTTCTTTCAACGGCAGCTTGGATGCATATTTTCGATCCTTCGTGCAGATCACCGTTTCGCGTTCGTCCCGATACAAATAAACGATATCCGCGGGCGGCAAATAAACGATCCTTCCCTCGTCCTCAACAGCCAGCTTGGCGATTGCCGTTCCATGCTTTGGAGCGGGCTGGGCGGCATGTCGGAGAGCTTCACTGATTCGGGCCATCGTTTCTTTCAGCTGCTCCTCATCAAACGGCTTCAGTAAATAATCCAGCGCATGCACACGGAAAGCCTTGGCCGCATACTCCGGGTACGCGGTCGCAAAGATGACCAAAGGATGCGTTTTCAACTTTTGAATCGCCTCGACCATTTCAAGCCCGGTCATGAGCGGCATCTCAATATCGACAAATACGACATCGGGTTCATGCATCATAATCATGTGCAGCCCTTTTTCTCCCGAGTCCGCTTCGGCAATGATTCGAATCTCGCCGTAAGCGGAGAGCAGATGCTTTAATTCATCGCGGCTGTGCGGCTCATCATCGATGACAATCACTTTGATTTCCCGATTAGTCATGCTTTCTCTCCTCCGTTCAGCGGCAGTCGAAAAGAAACAACCGTGCCGTTGTTTTTTTCACTTGCGACCGCCAAGCCGCATTCTTCGCCGAACATCATTTGTAAACGCCTGTTCACATTATATAGGCCGATTCCCGTCCCTTTATCGGATTTCACCGTCCTGAACTCGCGCAAGGCGTCCAGCCGTTCGCGATCGATCCCAATTCCGTTATCCTCCACCGTAACCAGAACGCTGTTTTCTCCCTCTTTCATCGCTATAGAAATGCTGTTCTCTTTGGGCTGATGGCGAATGCCATGCTTCACAGCGTTTTCGACGATTGGCTGCAGCGTAAAAGGGGGGACTTTAGCAAGCAAAACCGATTCGTCCACTTGATAAGTGACAGTTAATTTATCGGCAAACCGCGCCTCTTCGATTGCTAAATAGGCTTTGACATGCTTCAACTCTTCCTCCAGGGAAGTCGTTGTCATCGTAGTCCCCTCCAGATTTTGTCTGAAGAAACGGGACAAAGAGATCAGCAGCTTCCGCGCCTTCATCGGATCCGTACGAATCAAGGAAACAATGGTATTTAAAGCGTTGAATAAAAAATGCGGGCTGACTTGGGCCTGCAGTGCTTTAATCTCGGCTTGCTTCGCAAGCTCCTGATGCCGGTCTACTTCCGCTAGTTCAAGCTGATGGCTTAATAGTGTAGAAAGCCCTTTGCTTAATTCAATGATCATGGAAGAGGGTTCTTTTCCGGACGTGAAATAAAACTTCAAGGTTCCGATCGTTTCCCCTTTTTGTTTCAGCGGGGCGATAACAGCGGATCTAAGCGGACAATCCTTGTCCGCGCAGCCGATTTCTCCGTGATGGACCACCATCAGCTGACCGGTCTGCAGTACGCTTTTGGTCGCCGTCGTTCTAATTTCATTATCCCGATTATGATGCTCTTCAGCAATCCCGACATAGGACAACACCCGAAGCTTGTTCGTGATGGAAACCGCGTCAACCTGAATCTCCTTCAATAAAATACCGCAAGCGGCTTTGGCCGACGGCTCGGACAATCCTTTGCGCATATGCTTTAACGTCAGGTCGGCAAGACGGAGCGCTTTTTGAGCCTGGACCGAGCCCATTTTTTCTTCTTCCTGAATCACATTTCGTATGATCAGTATGAATAGAGCCGCCCCCGCGCCATTGGCAAGCGCCATCGGGAGCCCGATATTTTCAACAAGCGCCCATGCCTTCTCCCAAGGGCGGGCGAAGGCCAAAATAACCAGCATTTGCATAAATTCGGCAAGAAATCCGATCGCGAACGCGGTTTGCATCGAAATAATGCGCCGGTTCTGTTTTCTTTTGTAAATATATCCGGCTAAAGCACCCGCCAATATCGTTGAAAATCCGCAGGTATAGGCAGTAAAACCGCCAAGCAGGGAACGGTGAATGCCGGCAATAATGCCCGCGCCGACGCCGACCTGCCAGCCTCCCAGCAAACCGGCCACAACAATGCCGATCACTCTGGAGTTGGCGATCGCTTCCCCTTCCTGCAAAGACAATGTCCATCGGGTATAGGAAAGCATTTCCGGATTGATGGTTACACCGGTGTAAGTGCCCATAATGCCGAAACAACCAAATATAATAATGATCCAAAGGCGCTGCGTCCATGAAATGCTCTGCCGGTCGATCAGTTGACGGACAAAGCGCAGCCTTGTCATGATCAACGCAACCGTTACAATGATTCCGAGACGTTCAAGCATGAGTAAAAGCAATTCCCACATCGCGGCCCGCCTCCTCTTGTTGATGAGATTACTGCAGCGCGGCCGGGTTCGTCAACTGAGAATTTTTAAAGCTCCGCCAAGGACGGCGACAGCCGTTTCTGTTGGTTGAAGAATGGATATCATTGGTCGTATACTAAATACTAAATAGAATAGAGAGTATGGAGTGATTGATGTGAAAATTATACGGGATGATTTAAGCGGACCTGAAATCGCTGCATTAATCGGCGAACATCTTCATGGAATGGAGCTTCATTCCCCGCCGGAAAGTGTACATGCCCTAGATCTTGAGGAATTGAAGAAGCCGGAAATTACGTTCTGGAGCGCATGGGAACAAGATGACTTGGCAGGCTGCGGGGCGCTTAAGGAGCTGGATAGCCAGCATGGAGAGGTAAAATCAATGCGGACTGCATCCGCTCATCTAAGAAAGGGTGTAGCAAGGCGTATCCTTGAACACATCATTGAAGACGCCAAGCGGCGCGGCTATAAGCGATTAAGTTTGGAAACGGGCTCAATGGATGCATTTGAACCGGCCAGGAGACTATACGCGGGTTTCGGGTTTCAATATTGCCAGCCGTTTGGCGATTACATAGAGGATCCACACAGTGTATTTATGACCAAGGAATTATAAGTTCATATTTATGTAGCGAAAAGCTGCCGAGACGGCAGCTTTATATATTTTTCGCTAAAATAACTTTGATCTTTCGGGTCAGTCCTTTTGCCGCTTGTTCATGGGCTAATTTCCCTGGATGGCTTCTGGCGCCTGCGGTTTTCTCCGTCATTTCCGGAAGCTGGAGCACCGACACCTTTTTGTCCCCCGTGTTCCGCATATAGGTGTCAACCGCCCGGCGGATTGCTGGCAGCATAGGTATGCCAAGCATTCCGTAAGCCCATAGGATATGCGCATGTTTATTATATTTTCTAAGCTTGACAAGGAACCTCTCGGCAGCCTCCCCAAAGGACTTCAAGTCCTCCTCGTTGTAAGTGCCGTCCTCATTTAATCGCTGCTTGTACGTTTTCCCGCTTTCTTCATCCTGCCACTCCGGCGAATGAAAAGCCCCTCCATCGTTCGTTCCGAGATTAACGACCACGACATCCGGTTGCCAGGCTTCGAAATCGTTCGGTTCAAAGGCGCCTAAGGCTTGATTTTGGGCTCCGTTCAGAACGCCGCAAACTTGCTCATAATAATCGGGAATATTGGCATGGGGATTATTATCCCAGCTTGTCAGCACTCCCCAGCCGCTCTGGGAAATAACCCGGTAATCCGCGTTCAACGCTTCCGCCGTCATGAAGCTGTAATTGTCTACCGCGCTGAACCACATCGGAATCCAGTCTTCCTCCGTTTTACCCCCAATCGCTCCCTCGCCGGAAGTAATGCTGTCGCCTATAAATTCAATTTTGAACGGTTTATCCGGGACCGGCAGTAAATCTCCGATGAACCTGAGGGCGTGGAGTTGCAGCGAACAGCCGGGATCGCCGCTCATCGCCTGCACATCCTTGACCACACGAACATTTTTCACAGCGTTCTCGTTCATGCCTCTAAAGATGCAAACCCAATGCCTTCCTGCCGTTATTATTTGTCTGCTCACGGGAACAGAGTTAATCAGCACGCTGATCCACGGTTCATAGATATCGTAATCGGCCTCGATTTCAATCCATAGCTCGGAGCCCTTTACATTTAATTCAATCGCGCTGCCTGTCCAAAACAAGGTTAACGGAGAAAGGGATCCTGTAGTTCGGCCGTGAACCTTTACATTGTCTAGATCCGATAGAGCGTATGTCTTGAGGTTTTCGTTTTGGTTCATTATCGTTCCCAATTACAACACCCTCTGTATCCAATATTGTAGTTTATTCTTTGTGATGATCATGAAACGCGGTTGAACCACTTGATGAAGCGTTCCATAAAGGAGAAAGATGTTCAAAATGAACGTTTTCCCTTCGCTTGAGTCCAACAGAAACTCTGTCATTACCAGGAGCACTGCGATGAGATTCATCGCCCAGAACTCAAAGCTGGATCGAACCGCCGACGTCATCGGCGAGGCGTCCGGTCTGGAGATCAAACGGCAAGCGACAACCGCAATCCAAAACAAGTGAATCGTCGAAATCGTGAACAGTCCGGTCCCGCCCCATGCGGAAGAAGTGAACAGACTCCAAACGAACTCCGCCGAAGTAAGCCTGACACTTATAAATAGGAAAGCGGCATAAACCAGAAGAGTACCGGGGATCATCCAGATTGGCCGCCGGGGGATCCGTGACAATAAGACGTGATAAAAGATTGCACAGGCCAGAAGAACCAGCAACGGGAAGAGTATAAAGGAAAGGCTATAGCGTGCATTAATCAACAGCCACGGACCAATGGAAGATGCGATTAAGCAGAGTGACCATATGAGAAGCTCTTTCAACCACACCATATTTCTGGAAGCGGGGAAGCCTCTTTTCATTTCGGCATGGAGATCAGCGGCATCTCCAAATTGCTGCAGTGCTAAAGTGTGTGCCTCTTGTTTGCTGAAACCTCTATTCATAAACTTGTTCATGAGATCGGTTAGATGCTGATGCCATTCCTCAAACAGGTCATCCCGTTCGCCGGGCTCCAAATCCAATCCTTCGAGAATGGTGAGCAGGTATTCTTCAAATTCCGCTACCTTAGCCAAGAGGTTCACCTACAATCCGATTCATTACCTGTTGAAAGACGTTCCATTCCTTCTTCAAGTCGCTAAGCGCATTCTTGCCCGTCCGCGTGATGGAGTAATATTTCCGCCGGGGACCTTCCTTCGATTCCTGCCAGTAGCTCTCCACCAATCCGTTAACCTCAAGCTTCTTCAACGCGGGATATAGCGTTCCCTCTTTGAAGCGCAGGTAGCCCTCCGAATCCTTTTCGATTTGCTGTGCAAGCTCATAACCGTACATCGCTTTGCTCTCCAATAAGGATAACAAAATGACTTCCGTGCTTCCTTTGATGAGTTCCGTCTTGCTCACAGGTTATATCACCTCTAGGTAAGTCGTAATATTATGTACCGTAAATATGTCTACATAGTATCACGATATAGTGAATAAAACAAGGACTGCGATATTAATTTGTGCTATTATATTTGGAGAATATATGTGTAAGGGACATCCGTTAGGTCCGTTCGTCAACTGCGAAAATAGAAGGAGAGAATTACATGAGTGAGACCGTAAGCAAAATGAAAGCTGCTGAACTAATGGCAGATTTGGAATATCGCGGATTAGTGTATCAGATGACTGACCGTGATGGTTTACTGGAGCAAATGAACAATCAACGTATCACGCTCTACTGTGGATTTGACCCGACCGCAGACAGCCTGCATATCGGCAGTCTGCTTCCGATATTGTGCTTGCGACGCTTTCAGCAGGCCGGCCATATTCCGATTGCGTTGGTCGGCGGCGGTACAGGCCTGATCGGCGATCCGAGCGGCAGATCCACTGAGCGTTCGCTCAACACCGCCGACACTGTAGCCCAGTGGACCGAGAGTCTGAAGCGGCAGCTGTCGCGGTTTCTGGATTTCGAAGCAGCGGACAATCCTGCCCAGATGGCGAATAATTACGACTGGATTTCAACGCTCGATGTGATCGGCTTTCTGCGTGACATCGGTAAAAATTTCACCGTCAATTACATGCTGTCCAAAGACTCCGTCGATTCCCGCCTCGCAGGCGGCATCTCATTTACTGAATTCAGCTATATGATTCTGCAGGCTTTTGATTTCTATAAATTACATGAAGAGCGGGGTTGCACACTGCAAGTCGGAGGAAGCGACCAGTGGGGAAATATTACGGCCGGTCTAGAGCTTATCGGCAAAATGGGCGGGGGCAGCGTCTTTGGCATGACCATGCCGCTTGTAACCAAGAGTGACGGCAAGAAATTCGGCAAGTCCGAATCCGGAGCAATATGGCTGGATCGGAATAAAACATCTGCCTACCAGTTCTACCAGTTTTGGATCAATACCGACGATGCCGACGTCATTAAGTTCCTTAAATATTTCACGTTCTTAACGCGCTCGGAAATCGAGGTCTTGGAGCGGGAAGTCACCGAGCAGCCTGAGAAGCGCGCCGCGCAGATTGCACTCGCGCGCGCTGTGACTGAGCTCGTCCATGGCTCGGAAGCAGTCGAGAGTGCCGAAAAGATCTCACGCGTTCTCTTTTCCGGAGATGTCGGCCAGCTCAGTGAGACGGAGCTTGTTGAGGCATTCGAGGGTGTGCCGTCTACCGAACTTAAAGGGGACGCTGAACTCAGCTTGGTTGATCTTGTAACCGCTGCAGGAGCAGCTTCCTCCCGCCGTCAAGCAAAGCAGGACATCGAGAGCGGCGCCGTCTATGTAAACGGCGAGCGGATGACCGGCATCGATACGATTGTTGATCCTGAGCACCGGCTTCACGGTAAGTACATCGTGCTGCGTCGCGGAAAGAAAAGCTACTATTTGGCCAAGTTTGTCTAACCCAGGAAGAACAATAGTGCCATAATTAACCTGTTTAACCTCAGGGTTTTCCTTGCTACTATTAGGAGTGACCTTTTATTACGCGATAGATCACATCATGTACAAGATTAATTAAGAGAGGGCGCAGCTAATTGGGCACTATTATTTTTCTTTTTGTTATCGGGTTTTTCATTTTATACGGGGTAATTACTGCAGCGGTTCAAAAGGGAATTGAAAATTCCGAGGTTATGACCAGGCTGGAATTTCAAGCTGAACAAAACGGAAAGATTATCGAACTATTGTCAGAAATCAAAAACACTCAAGAGAAACAATGAAGACTCGATACAGGAATCATGAAGGCTGCCGGTTCGGCAGCCTTTTTCCGTTTCTGAATATCTACTGCGGAAGACGTTTGATCTTCTCGGATTAACCTTGTCCAATCGCTAAAGGTTCTGTTAAGATGGCTCTGTACATAGGTACTGCTTTGAACCGGAAGGCCAGCGAATCGAACTAAAAGATTAACAGCTATTACAATGTAGAGAGGAACACCGGCATGAGTGAACTGCAATACAATTTGCAATTTGTGAAATTGTGCCGTTTTATGCGGCTTGGAGAGATCGTCGGCGTGCCCGAAGCGATTCGGGGCGGGCTTTTGCATAGAATGTACGCTGTTGAAACCACGTCAGGCAAATTTGCGATAAAAGCACTAAATCCTCAGATCATGGTAAGACCATCTGCAATACGGAACTTTATCAATTCGGAACGAATTGCGAATATTGCAGCAAAGCATATACCTGCCCTTCCGGCCAAAATAATGAACGGCACTTCCGTGCAAGCTATTGATAACCAATTTTATCTTGTGTTCGATTGGTTAGATGGTAAAAGTCTGAAAGCCGGGGAGATCAATGTCGTTCATTGTGAAAAAATAGGTGCTATTCTTGCGGAAATACATAGGACGGATTTTGCAGAGTCAGGTTTTGTTCATGTCTCCTCGGGTCAAACAAAGCTAACCGATTGGAACTACTACTTGGAAAAAGGAAAAGAAAACAATAGCGTGTGGGTTAACCTGCTGCATGAAATCATTGATAAACTTTACGACTGGAATGCTGAGGCTAACAAATCAGCAGAGCTGCTTGCAGCGGAGAAGATTATCAGCCATGGGGATTTGGATCCGAAAAATGTGATGTGGCACGAAGACAATTCCGTTATTATTGATTGGGAGTCCGCCGGTTATATAAATCCTATGCACGATTTGGCTGAAACGGCTATTTACTGGTCTGAAAATGAAACAGGAATCATTGATAAAGTAAGATTTTTGGCATTTATAGACGGATATAAAAAGAGATATGGAGCATTGCAAGCGGATTGGCGCATGGTCCTGGCCAATGGGTTTTTAGGTAAATTAGGCTGGCTGGAGTATAATTTAAAGCGTTCTTTGGGAATTGAATGCACGGATGAAGAAGAACAGCGGCTGGGGACTGCACAAATTACAGGGACCATAAACGCTATTGGACGCTATTCAGATATGCTTTCCGAATTGGAAAAATGGTTGACTCATGCGGATTAATACGCCGCGGACGGAGAGAAAGAGAGCTTAACCCAAGCGGATAAGTACTTAAAGTATTAAACGTGTCCACCCCTGACGAACTCCGTGAAGACAGCGGAGTTTCGTCAGGAGAGACACGTTTTTTGGAATATAAGGCTATTGATGTTATGCTAGTGCGGCAGCGTTTTCGAAAAAGGTTAGCCGATCTCCAACTGCACACCCAGCTTGTCCAGCATTTCCTTGGTGCCGTGCTCGCGCTGAGCCGGCGTATCATGGCCGTCCAGGTAGACGCCTTGCTCGGTGAATATCAGCTTTGTGCCTCCACCCTCGGGCTTGAACTCGACGGTCGTTGCGGAAACGGAAATCCGCGTCTCGCCCATATCCAAAGTATAGGTGTAAACGATGCGCTCATCCGGCACAATGTCGTGGTATCGGGCATCGAAGGTAAATACCGGTCCGCCGGGAGGCTCTCCTTGGCTGCTTTCTCCACCGCCGATACGGAAGTCAAACTCATCCGCTTTCGAAAACCATTGCTCTTTCAGGCGAGGGTCCGCCCAGTAGGCAAAAACCTTTGCCGGCGAGGCTTTATACACCCGTTCGACGACGAAAATGTTATGAATGGCAGATCGTTCGTTCATGATTTTCAGCTCCCTTAATTTGATTCGTCGGCATCCTTGTCGAGGAAGTCGCCTAGCAGGTCCAGGCGGTGCTCCCAAGTGAACCGACGTTCGAGGATCATTCTTTCATGGCTCTTTTTCATCATTTCCAATAATTTTGTAAAATCTTCGACCGTCACAGGTTGTTTCAATTGCATCAGGTTGGATACGTATTCCAATTCGGCTAAAAGCTTTTGCTGCATCTGGATCGTTTCTTTCAGACGGGTGATTTGCAGCGACACGATTTCCAGCGGACTGAAATGCCCGCCGGTTACTACGGACTTAATCTCCTCCAGTGATAAGCCGAGCTCTTTTAACGACAGAATTTGCTGCAGTCTCGACAGGTCGGCTTCGTTATACAGCCTGTGCCCCGAATCGGAATGCGCCGATGGAGAAAACAGGCCGATCTGATCGTAAAACCTCAATGTTCGTATCGTGAGTCTCGTGAGCTTAGCAAGCTCTCCCACCTTCCAAAACCGCTTCATAATCACCTCTTCTTTTTTGATGCGCATCTGTTTGCCGGTAACTATACTATAAAACATGACGTTACGTCACGTGCAAGTGTTAAAATGCAGTTGCCCCCAGCTGTTCTACAAGCTCATCTCCATAGCGTTTTCGCGCCTTGATCAGAGTGGTTGAATCCGGCATCTTCTCATCAAAGGAAATTCGGCAGAATCGACGCCATGTGAGACTGCGCCAACTTCTTGCACGAGAGTCTCATAGCCGAAGTTATTTCGGCGCTTTATCTACATGAGGCGCAGATAGATCTCAATTGCATTTGTAGGGCGACCTTTGCTAGTTAAATGCTTTTCCAAGAAAGGCTGCATGAAGCGCTCATCATCGAGTAAAGCATCAACCTTGGCGCATCTCCAAATTTGGTATTTACATAGGAACATATGTGCGTTATTATGGAATTAACAGCCATGTCTGGAACATACCCATTTGAAATCACGAGCAGGGAGACTTAAAGCGGAGAG
Source organism: Paenibacillus tarimensis (assembly GCA_041281825.1). Lineage (GTDB taxonomy): Bacteria > Bacillota > Bacilli > Paenibacillales > Paenibacillaceae > Paenibacillus_D > Paenibacillus_D tarimensis_A. Next base: position 963,401 of record CP166298.1, read on the forward strand.
ACTTTGAGGAGCAGAGAGACTTTGAGCTCCGCTCAAAGATCCCTATGTCATGCTCAAAGGTCCCTATGTCATGCTCAAAGGTCCCTATGTCATGCTCAAAGATCCCTATGTCAGGAGGAAAACAAATGCGTATTGAAAAAGAAATGAAGGCGGTTACAATTGTTGAATCGAATGTTTCGGGCACCAGCTTCACAAACACGATGGCTGAGGATATGAAGTTTGAATGCTGCAATGTTTCGCGGGCATCATTTAACAATGTGAACATGACAGGGACGAAAATTTCGGACGCCAATATGAGCGAGTTTGACGTGGACGGGGCCCAGTGGGGGGGAGCGCATTTTCGGTATATCGGTTATGACAACGCAAGCGATCCGGCATCCCGGCCGCATCCGATTCCGGTGCAATTCACAAGCTGCAACATCAGCAACGGTGTAATGGCTGATTGTAACTTGTCGAATGTTCAGTTGAAAAACTGCGATATTTCAGGGCTTACGATTGACGGAATTCGAATTGATGAATTGCTTGAGAAGCACCGTGCTGAAGTCAAGTAAAATCAATAAACTCGGAGTGAAAATAACCGGAGGTGGCAATATGGGTGAAACTGTAGCACATAAGATCCCGGCGGTGTTGTTCGACGGCGGCACGATCAACGTAACGATGAAAGAGCATGATCAGGCGATTGATTGGTGCCAAAGAGTAATGGGGATGAAAGTGTCACAACAGGAAAATTGGACGCCGGGCCCAGAAGCGGTTGTCGGAAAAATGACGCATATGGGTTGGGGAGTTTGGATTGAATCCGGACAAGCGGCGGACGGCACGCCGGCTCCACATGCGAATCGCGAAACTGCCGATTCCAATATCCGTTGGTATTGGCGCGTTCAAGATCTGCACTCGAAATATGATGAGCTCAGCCAAACAGGTGTGCAGCTTTCAGATATTTATATGGATCCCCAGCAAACAGAAGCTTTTGATTTCCGTTTCATGAATACCGGTACGTGGCTGACCGCTATTCAAGACCCTGCATTAACCGGGGATGCTTTCGCAGATGCGAATATTTGCCGGATTAAGGTCAAGCATTTATCAAGTTCGATCGAATGGTACAAACATTTTCTAGGCATGGAAGTATTGGAGGATCACGCGGATGAGCAATATTGTGTGATGACGTTAGGCATCAATTATCATCCTGAGGGCCGGTCAAAGTGGGTGCTGGAGGAGGACACGGATTTGGTCAATCACGGTACCATAGACGGGTTGTTCCGGACCCGATGTTACATTGGAAATCGCGAGGCATTTTTCGAATATCATCGTTTTCTTAAAGAGAGCGGAAGCCATGTTTCCGAGATGGGCGGTTTTGTCAAGCAAGGAAGAGTAAACTTCCACATCTACGATCCGGACGGAAACCGGTTTGATTTAAGTCATTGCTAAACCCGGTAACAAAGGGTGGAGCGATTTCTGGTTGAGTAGTACATAAATAGTTAGAGATACACCATGAGCGAGCTCGCCGCGGTTGACCTGAACCAGTCCTATAAACGGGCTGGTTTTTTCAACGGCGAAACAACCATGAACTTTATTGGGCATGGAAGGGATAAACAAAATATTATTTTTTTTCAAATAAAATGAAATCTTTTAAACTTGTTGTACGTATTACTAGAGACTAAATTTAAGCTGAGAGACTTTGAGAAGCAACGAGACTTTGAGAAGCTGAGAGATTTTGAGCGCCGCTCAAAGATCCCTATGTCATGCTCAAAGATCCCTATGTAAGGAGGATTTTATGAGAAGAAGAAGGTATTGGATGCTGGCAGTAGTGCTTGTGCTGACGTTGCTTGTTCCGACGGGAGCGATGGCTGCCGGTCAGAGCAATGGGTTAATTTACGAAGATACGCGGCAGGCCGCGGCGGAGAAAGCTGCGCTGCTCACGGAAACTTACGGTACGACAAGCGTTCAATATGCACTTATCGATCAAGGCAGCATTATCGTATCAGGTCAAGCTGGACGCAACGATGAGAAAGGAAAGCAGCCGTTGACGGCGGAAACGATGTACGGTATCGGGTCAACGAGCAAGATGTTCGTTACGGCGGCCGTGATGAAGCTGGTTGACGAGGGAAAGGTCGATTTGGATGCGCCTATCGCAGAGTACATCCCCGAATTTAAGATGGAAGACGAACGATACAAATTAATTACGCCGCGCATGCTGCTTAATCATTCCTCCGGTATTAACGGTTCGTCGCTGTCGAACTCTTTTTTGTTTGAAGATAACGATACCTATGCCCGCGACACATTGCTGGAGCAATTGGCCGATCAAACGTTGAAGGCCGATCCCGGAGCCTTTTCGGTTTATTGCAACGACGGATTTACGTTGGCGGAAATCCTCGTCGAGAAAGTCAGCGGCATGAACTATACCTCCTTTATCCATCAACATTTTACGGGAACGCTCGGCATGTCCAATACGAAGACGCCTCAGGATCAATTGGATACTTCCAAGATGGCGGCGCTTTACTATCCGGCCTTCGAGGGGCAATTGCCGAACGAGACGGTCAACGTTATTGGAACGGGCGGCATTTATTCCACCGCCGAAGACATGGCCCGGTTCTCGCAAATCTTTACAGGACAAGTCGATAGCGTACTCTCCGACGAATCGGTCAAAGCGATGGAGCAAACGGAGTACATGAAAGGCTGGTGGCCCGAAGAGGCAGACACTTCAGTAAGCTACGGACTCGGCTGGGACAGCGTCAACCTGTTTCCGTTCGGCGATTACGGCATTAAGGCGCTTACGAAAGGCGGGGACACGGTTCTTTATCATGCATCGCTCGTCGTGCTTCCCGAGCATAACATGGCGGCTGCCGTTCTTTCTTCCGGCGGCTCCAGTACGCTAAATCAACTATTGGCGAATGATATGCTGCTTCATGCGCTGAAAGAGAAAGGGGCCATTAGCGAATTCAAACCTGAGAAGTCCTATGGCGTCGCCGTCGCCGCGGATATGCCGGAGGACGTCCTGAAATACGCGGGGATATACGGAGCGACGAATCAGTTGATCAATGTAAAAATCAGCGAAGAAGGCGAGATGTCGGTATCTTCAGTGCAATTGCCGGACTACCCGGCCGAGAAATACGTATATACGGTGGACGGAACTTTCATGAGTCCGGATGGAAATGTGAAAATCAGCTTCGTGACGGAGGAGAATGGCCGCACCTACCTGTGGACCAGACAATATTTCTCGCTGCCGGGGCTGGGACAGACGGCCTTGTCTTATTATGCCGCCGAGAAGCTTGCCGCTCACGACATACCGGAAGAAACCGTGGCGGCTTGGGAGGAACGGGACGGTAAGAAATATTATATTATCAATGAGAAATATACTTCGCTTATCTATTTGGTCATGTCTACCATTAATATAGATTTGGTCCAGGATGTGCCAGGTTATGTTGCAGACAAAAAAATAACAGGCCCGAACAGCGCTTTAAGCGACTTGCAAATCCCGGTGATGAGCGGCAGAGACATTATGAACTATCATTTTTATATGAACGATGAAGTCGAGTACCTCGAGGTTGCGGGCGGTGTATTTATTCGAGAAGACGGATTGAAGCCGATCTATTCCGGGAAGAAGTCATCGGTAACGATCCTTGCGAGCGGTTATGCAAGGTGGTTCACGGTGCCCGATAATGCCGCGGGCAAAACGATGAAAGTGAAGCTGCCTGCAAAAAGCTCGTTTTCCGTATACGACGAGGCGGGCATGCTTGTGGATTCAACCGTGATCGGCGGCGGCAATACCGTTGTGCTGCCTGAGAGGGGTACCGTTGTTTTCGCAGGCGAAGCAGGTGCGAAGTTTGAAATTTCCATAAAATAATGAGATGATTTGTTGTAGAAACAGATCGTGCAACCTCAACCGCAGCCACCCTCCCCGCAAGGGTGGCTGTTCCCTACTTTGAGGTAATAACCGTTACTTGGAGGGAGAGCTTCATGGATCATTACATAGAAGGCCGCATTGCCGGTATCCCCTATTTAGAGCTTAATCCATCTAACGAACCGATCGGAACGGTTCTTTTGTATCATGGCTGGGCATCAAGTATAGAGTCTTATTCGTTCTTTGCATCCATAGTATCGCATTGGGGATATAAGGTCGTCATACCGGAATTGCCCTATCATGGAGAACGCGGGACGCTTGATTATTCCGACAACTCGGTATTGGAGCAGTATTTCTGGAATGTCGTCCTGCAAGGCGTTAAGGAAGTGGAAGAATTAACGGCTGAATTATCGAAAACCGGTGACAAGATCGGGATCATAGGCCATTCAACCGGCGGTTTTATCGCTGCAGGCGCATTTTCCAAAGTCCCTTCGCTGCGCGCTGCTGTCGTCATCAACGGTTCTTGTGCCTGGGTCAAGTTTGAAGAGTTGCTCCGCGAGAAGATAGGGAGAGAGCCAATCCCTTCCGACAGAAGAGATACTATATTCAAGAATGACCCTGTATCTCAAATCGATTTTGAAGATAATAGAGCTCTTTTAATCCTTCATGGCAAGGAGGATAGTACGGTACCAATCGAAAGTCAAAGATATTTTATAGATGTGATGTCTAATAGATCTTCGGGTGAGTTGCACTTCATAGAATATACAGGGGTTAACCATCAAATTACGCTTGGTATGCTTCAGAAATCAAAGGAATGGCTTGATGCGCATCTGGGATAAGGGTTCTTGAAAGTCCGCCGCTGCTTGTTCAAAAGGTATTCTTGGGCGGTTTGGCGCGGTTGGCGGGGTTGCTTCGATATCGAATATGATAAGGACTAATTTTCACTTCGAAGCTGCCGCGGGATCGGCAGCTTCGTTATTGTTCCCATTGAGTTCATTACCATAGTTAAGAAGGTATCATCTACGTTACTTAGTGAAAATAATTACAGTTCTTACATCAGCCGACGGAATTCTATAAAATAATAAATATAGAATGTAAGGGAGAGTGCTAACCATGAGAACGATGAAATTAGGGACAAGCACATTAGAGGTGCCCGTTATTGCAGTCGGCTGCATGCGGATCAATTCACTGGACAAAGCCGAGGCAGAGCGTTTTATTAAGACGTCGCTGGAAGAGGGCGCGAACTTCTTCGATCATGCGGACATTTATGGCGGAGGGGAATGTGAGGAAATCTTCGCGGACGCTATCCAGATGAACGCGGGGATTCGCGAGAAGGTCATTCTCCAATCGAAGTGCGGAATCCGCAGAGGCATGTTCGACTTCTCCAAAGAGCATATTCTCCTGTCGGTGGATGCGATCTTGAAACGGCTCAGGACCGACTATTTGGACATTCTATTGCTGCATCGTCCGGATACGCTCGTCGAGCCGGATGAAGTGGCGGAAGCATTCGACATGCTGGAAGCTTCAGGCAAGGTGCGGCATTTCGGCGTCTCCAACCAGCATCCGATGCAGATTGAACTGCTGAAGAAGTCGGTGAAGCAGCCGATCGTTGCCAATCAGCTGCAGCTTAGCATCACCAACGCAACGATGATCTCCAGCGGATTCAACGTAAATATGGAGAACGAGCCCGCGGTGAACCGGGATGGTTATATTCTGGATTATTGCAGACTGAACGATATCACCATCCAGCCCTGGTCGCCGTTCCAGTACGGATTCTTCAAGGGCGTCTTCTTGGATAATGACAAGTTCCCGGAGTTGAACAAGAAGATTAATGAAATTGCCGACAAATACGAAGTTAGTAACACATCGATAGCGATGGCCTGGATTCTGCGCCATCCTGCGAGCATGCAGCCGGTTACCGGCACGATGAATATTACCCGGTTGATCGATTGCTGTAAAGCAAGCGACATCCGTCTGACGCGTGAAGAATGGTACGAAATCTTCCGAGCGGCAGGTAATGTGCTTCCATAAACATGATTAGCAGGTTTCGTTACAAGCAAAGGCCCCTCGAATGAGGGGCCTTTTCAAGCACTTTAGCTGTGCAGAGCCAGAACTGGTCATGCAGGAGCTGGAGAGCAGCTCCGTCGTTTTCAAGGGGAGAGCGATAGAAATAAAGAACGAAGGACTGACAATATTTCAAGTAGAGGAAGCGTGGAAAGGGGTAGAGGAAGCTCATATTGAGATTTATGACAACGGGTGGGATCCCTATTCGGTCAAAACCGACTATTTGGTGTTTGGCAGCTTGCGGGATGGGGAGTTAAGAACGAATCTATGCGGGCGTACCGGACCTTGGGACAACACCAGGGAAGAGGCAATGAATAAGACTGGGATTCAATCCGCAGAATTTTTCAATAACGAAGTACCTCCAACTACAAACGGACATTTAGAGCGGTCTTGGTCACAAACGGAGGCCGTCATTCTGGTGATTTTTACGTTCCTGATTATACTGTCATTAATTGTAGTATGGAGAAGAAAAAGAAGGCCCCCTCGCTAAAGGGGGCTTTACATTTACCCGGACATGGGTTAATCCGGAATTTGCCGCGCGGCTTCCCAGCCTGCGGAAGGCGGATGAAGAAGGTATTTGTACAGCTTGCCGTCCGTGTCTTCGATAGCAACCAAGAAGCCGTTCGGTTCAGGTAAAATGTGGTGAATTTCACCATCCGGAACAAGGCTGGCTGCAAGGGGAGTCAAGACCGAAACCAATGTGTCTTCTAGCCACATTCTCTCACGGTACCAACGCGGGGCGGGTATTGGTTTAGGATAGCCGCTGACAGATGCACCGAGTTCGATTGCCATTTGATGGGGATCGCAAGATAATGTGCGTCCTGCACCTATGGATGCGACGAAGCGAAGACAAAATTCTATGGTGTTGATTACTTCATTGTAATTCAGAGAACCATTGGCATAGCGGATTTCTACAGTACCGATATTAAACCACGATGCCAGGTTAATTCCGCAGCGATGGGATTGAGGGCGTCCCTTATGGCGGAGCGCAGCGGTTCCGGGATCGGCAATATACCGATTACGCATTTTAAAAGTAACCGGGGGGCAAAATATCAGGCGATCTTCGCTTGTATTCAGCAAACATCTCACGGCTTCTTGATACTGCAAGGCAGCCTCGATAAACCGGGGGATACTTTCTTGCCCCCAAGGATCCAATCCGACATGAACATGAAGTCCGCAGCTCCAATTGGCCGCAGCCCCTTGAGCATGGAGCCTGGTCAGCATCTCGAGGATTTGTTCCCGATCTTCCCACTTAATTGGCGGCGGTTTTAATTCACTGCCCGAATCCTCTCCAGAATCATCAATTTGCAGTTCATCCAAAGACATAATCCAGCCGGGCAATAGCTCGACTTTCTCCGGGGTACCTCCGACAAATTCGATTTCTACTCCAAATTGCAAGTCTTTCCAGTTCACTAATAAAGGCTTCATCGTTTCTCCATCCTCTCTATTCATTGGTATTGTTGAACTGAATAGAGAGGTGGCGGTGCACGGGCTTACCGGGGAACTTTTTTTCTTGGCAATATTATCCCTCCAAGCAGTTTGGTGGTGGTATATGTTTCATTATACAAGAGTTCCAGTTTTGAAATATCGAAAATATCAAAAAAAATTCCATGCCTTGTGTTATAATTTTCGAGTGATAGGAAAAGAAATCCAAAACTAATAGTTGTAAAGTAGCGATTCTTTATATGAAAGAGATGGATCGAAGGAATATATGTTAGATAACCATTCTACAAAATGAGGAAGGGGCAATTAGAATGGCAATACAATTGAAAAGCGCCTATCTTACTATTCCTGTAAGCGATTTCAGGCATTCGGCGGAATGGTATGGTGAACACTTGGGATTTAAAGTTGTAACCGAAGATCCGTTTTATTTTGAATTAGTAAACGAATCCGGAATTAGAATTCTGCTTCAACAAAATGAGCATAACCTTCATTCTCATTTCACTTATCCGGATGGATCGCTCCAATCATCATATGGATTTATGGTTGATGATGCCGAATCCGCGTATCATTATTTTGTGGATAAAGGGGTCAAGGTTGGTCAACTGTTTGATTATCAAGGAAAATCTTTTTCCTTCTATGATCCTGATGGAAACTTCATCGAAGTATGGAGTGTTGCTTAAAAAATCCAAAATTTGGAGGTACTGAATGAGTAATGTAGAGCAAATAACCAATGGATTCTGGAGAGTTTGTTTAATGCAACCAATACCTTCCGATGTCTATTGTTATGTGGTGATCAAAGACAAAGTTACAATGATTGATTGCGGGCACCCCTCTTTTGTGTCGCAGCAAGCTTTATTGAACGGTATAAATGAGATTGGTTTGAATCTATCGGATATTGATCAACTGATACTTACCCATCTTGCATGTTGATCATATTGGTGCATTAGGGTGTAAAGAAATTGCGATAGACACACTTACAATGGCTGCTCCAGATCTAATAAAGGAAGTAACAAGATTAGAGCGTATCACCACAATAAAAAACAAATTACCTGCGGAAGTTTCTGAACAGTTATTAAATTTAGAGATGATCGAAGCGGAAAAAAGTTATTATGCTATGCCGAACTCATTGCACGTCCATAGGGAACTTCAAGAAGGAGATCAAATAGATATAGGCGGAGAGATGTTACGGGTGATCTATACTCCTGGACATAGCTTTGATCATATTTCTTTGCTCCACGAGCCTTCAGGTATCCTTATCGGTGGTGATATTCTAATCAAAAATGGTCCGCCTGCCATTACAGACTTGGATCAATACGTCTCTTCGCTTGATAAGTTAAGGACATTGTCAATGTCGAGCGTCTTACCAGGACATGGACCTATTTTAACAAATCCTGATGAAGTTATTGAGCAATCAATTCAGCGCATCATAGAAACCGATAACCGAATAATTGAATTGTTAAAGAGCGGGCCAAAATCATATTACGAAATTGCTTTGGGATTTACAGGCGGAAGAATTCATAAAGGAATTCTGTTTTTTATGAATATTGTCGATACCCACGTGAAAAGAATGCTGAAAAACAGTATAGTTGCAATTCAGCATGAGAAGCTTATTCTTGTTTGATTGCGATTAGAGGTTGGTGTAATAACATAGGGAAGCAATTTCTGAGAATTTTGAACATAGTGAGGAGAATCTCCTCTGTTATAATAGGGGCAAGACGATAAGGATAACAAGGTGACAGTATGAGCTATGTGGCGTCCGTGCAAAGAGCGATTGACTATATTGAGGAACATTTGGATGAGCATTTGGACCTTTCGAGCATTGCGGAGGAGGCTTATATCTCGGTTGCTCAATTATACCGGGTCTTCTATGCTCTCACCGGACATCCCGTTAAAGATTACATACGCAAAAGAAGGATATCCGTCGCTTCCAATCACTTGCGAAACTCGAATCGAACTGTGGAGGAGATTGCATGGGACAGCGGATTTCAATCCTATCATTCATTTGCCAAGGTGTTCAAGAAGATTGTAGGGATGACTCCGGCCGCCTATCGAAATGCTGATATTTACTTCAGCTTCGAGCCGATCTGCTTGCACGAGCAAGTCGCCTATCAGGAAGACAAGGAGCTGACGGAGCGATTTCCGGATGTTAAAGTGATTCGATTTATGCCGGAGAAAATGTATTCCTATGTGTACGTATCCGAACGGGAAACTGGCATCGAGAACGAGGCCTTCCGTATTGTTCACGAAAAACTCTGCTCAATCGAAGCGACTGGGAGCGATAAGCCTAAGGTCCGGGTTTTTGGTAACAATGTCGATCTTCCTGAAAAAAAACCCAAACCCCGGTATGGTTATCGGATGTTGATTCTAGGTGATGGTCAATGGCTTGCCGACAATATGTTTCAGGAGGAGGCGTTCACCGGAGGGTTATATGCCGTTGGAAAAGTCAATGTTTCATCCCCGGAGACCGTTCAGCAGGCGTGGAACCGGTTATTGTCCGAATGGCTGCCCAAAAGCACCTTTGAAATCGGCCCGCATCAGTACATGGAGGAGTTCATTGCTTACAACGGCAAGGTATCAAGGATGAAGCTGTATCTCCCTGTACAAAGAAAGTTTTATAATGAACCGATTGAAGTCGTTGAGCTCCCGAACGCCGCAGCCTTCTACTTTCGGGGATACGGCTCCAAGGCGCAAGCTGTTGCCGAGAAGCGGTTGATCGACTGGTACGGGCAAGGTAACGGCGAAAGCCGTGTGTTGGGCCAATGGAAATATTATATGTCCTATCATTACGGCAGCGGTGAGGCAGACGAATACTGGTGGGAAAATGGGATTCTTACGGATGAGCGAGAGGTTTCGGGGATAAAAGCCATCGAACGAAAGTGCATCGGTTCCGGTTACTACGCCTGCTGCGTTTCCAAAACCTATGGGTTGTTGACCGGTGTCCTCGATATCCTGCACCGCTGGATTGCGGCCAATGACCATTATCGGCTGGATGAAGAGCGGCAGTGGTTTGCAGAATACCACACATCCGGCGGGACAAATGTTGAACGAGATACGATTGTGAAGGTCTATGTTCCCGTTAAATAAGGAGAGTGTGATAAAAGATGAAAAGGGCCGTAAAGAAGGTAAATCAAGAAAACTATCAGCCCCGTTACGCGCCAAAGGCTTTTAAAGTTATTGCGGGTCATGCCGGCAAATCTTCGGATCTATCGGATGAACCATCATCACGCATTACGAATGGACTTGAGTCCGGGGTCGATCTGATGACGTTGGTGCAATTACCGGCCAAGCGGCTTAAACAAACGGTGAAGTTCTATGTTGAAATATTGGGGCTCCAGCTATCCTATCCGGAGCGGCCGATTGAGAACAACAGCTTTTTGCAAACCATACCACGGATCGGCCCGGGGCTGCATATTCTGGAAACGCCGAACTCGGAGTTCCGGCAACTGCATGGGACAGTGAACGGACAGCCGGAAGAATATGTCGCTTTCTATGCCGCCAGCCTGTTTCAGCTTCATGAGCGATTACTGCAAGCCGGAACGGAGATCGTAATGAAACCGACGGAAGGATACATGTCTTTCTTCGATCCTGAAGGGCATCTGATCGGGATTTACGAACGAGCGGATGTTGAACAGAGCGAACAATTTGATTCGAACATTACCGGATTCAGGCATGTTCAGATGCATGCGGCGGATCCGATAATAACAGCCGAGTTTTTCGAGAAGGCACTTGGATTTGAAAAATCTATGGCTGATAAAGACGGGGTATATTTGTCGGTGAGCAGCGGTGAAATAAATCAGCCCATGATTCGGTTGGTTCAAGCGGAGGATATTGCGAACCCGCAGCCGATGCATTGGATTCTGGACGGCAGCCCCAAGCATGCGTTGGAGCTGCATTCAAAAAACATCGGGGCATTGAAAGAACGCATATTAGAACATGGAGGAACGGTGAAGGAAAGCCTGGAGTTTACCGGTTGCGGCGGTTATCTCAAGTTTTATACGCCTGACGGCCACTATATCTGGGTTAATCAGGACCGAAACTATTGCAATTACTAAGCGGAGAGACTTTGAGAAGTAGAGAGACTTTGAGCTCCACTCAAAGATCCCATGTCATGCTCAAAGGTCCCTATGTAAACGGAGAGACTTTGAGAAGTAGAGAGACTTTGAGCTCCACTCAAAGATCCCTATGTCATGCTCAAAGGTCCCTATGTAAGGAGGAACAGCGGATGGTTCGGAATGCTCATTATAAAAAAACAGACAAGAAAATTTACCCGCCGCGCAGAAATCCGAATAACTATAAGCCGGTACGCGTGCCATCCGCATATAAGGCGATTGCACTTGGAGCGGCTAACTTAAAAAAGGAGGAGAGTAGAATGGAAATCGTTAAAAGTCCGATCAATAATATTGTGGAAAGCGCATTTATTCATGTATCCGATCTTCGTCGTTCCGCCGAGTGGTACAGTATGGTGATGGGTTTGCCCGTATTGGAGGAAAGACTTAACGGCGGCAATGTGTACTGGTTCATGCTGGAAGGGGGTACCGGTATTATTCTGGATGACAATAAAAGCAACGGGCCGGATACCCCGCGCGTCCGATATATGTACAAAACCTCTGACATTGAGAAATCGCACCAATTCCTGGAAAGCCAAGGAGTAAGCCCTCTTTATGCAATTGATCGGCCCCATTCGGGCTTGGCATTTTTCATGTTTGAAGACCCGGACGGCAATTCGCTGATGGTTACGCAATCCGATTATGTATCCGATGTGGTGGAACGGCTGGAAAATACGGAAAGCCCTATTTTGAATCGGATCGGCGGAATCTTCCTGCATGTGACGGACATGAACCGGGCTATTCGATTTCACAGTGAAGTACTCAGTTTGCCTTTTCATGAAGTCGGTACAGGGCAGGAGGATTCCATTTACGACTTGAAGATGAAGAGCGGGAGCGGCGTATTGTTGGACGATAACCATTACCGGAATGGTGACTGCGAAGCGTTGTTCATGCTGGTAACACCGGATGTAGATGGCTCAAAAGCTTTTTTGGAAGCAAATGGAGTACCGGTCTTCACCGATATTGAAAGACCTGGCGGGAAACTCGCCTTCTTTACGGTCAAGGATCCGGACGACAATGTCATTATGATTTGCTCCGAAGATGAGTAGAGGGAAATTAGACATGAGTTCAATTCCAATGCGTAAGGATCGATCAAACTCAGATGGTTATAAGCCTGTGCGTGTTCCTGTCGCCTTTAAAGCGGTTCAAGGCTGTAAGGAAGAATTATTACAAGTAAATGAGAGGACGAATACAATGATTCCAGGAACCAGAGAGGAAGCAACAATAAAAGCAGTTAGTTGCATTGAATTGCCGGTGAGAGATATGCAGCGCGCAGTAGATTTCTACGTTTTCCACTTGGGCTTTTATTTGGATACCGTTAAGAATCGACTTCCTATTGAAGCAGGAAACACGGAAGTATTTATATATCCGGCGTCCGGGGGAAATATCATGCTTGTTCAAACCGATGGAGAAGAACGGTTAGCGTTTACCCGTCAAGGACGACCGAATCATGTTCTTATCTTAGAAGTGAATGAGGATATTGACAACTGTCATGAACGATTGGCGGAAGCCGGGGTTAGAATAAGCCCGATCAAAGACAGCGGCGGATGCGGCAAATCCTTCGACGTCTACGATCCCGACGGAAATCTGATTAAGTTATGGTTCGGCTACCCCACATAAGCCTTCTATTTAAGTTGTACTAGAGAATTGCGCGAAGCAAGCGAAATAAAGGAATCGTAATAAAGGTCTGCACTTCCCCGTTTTGGTTAATTTCTTTCATTCCAGACACCTCATCTCCTTTCACCTTATCTTAAAGGTTGACACAGTGTCAATGTCAACAAGTATTTTCATGCTCGTTATGGATCCGTTAGTTATGGGATGGAAAATTACACGATAGGTTTTGGAACAATTAACACAGCTGCTTCGTCAGTTTTATGAAAGGAGGCTGATGATATTGAGAAATATTAGTGTAAATCTTTGTATAATGCTTGTAGCCGTGGTTTTGATTAGCTGTCAACAGAGCAAACAAAGCAGCGAAAAAGCAACGAACGATAATTATGACATTGCCGGAGTTGTAACCGAAGTCAATAAAGAAGATTACAGTATTTTATTGGGTTTAACTAAAAAGGTACAAGAAAGTGAAGAACAAATGTGGGTTAGGGTTAGTGAAGACACTACAATTTCTTATAAAAATGAAGAAGGTTTAAGTTTTGAGGATATAGAACAAGAAGCTGAATTAAAAGTCAGCCTTTCTGACGAATGTTTAGAACCGGGCATTCGAATATGTTTTGCTAAAGATATAGTAATTCAATAATGGAGGAGCTAGATAGGTGACCTTGGCATGCCTGAAAAGAAGGAGCCGTTTCAGCGAATAGCCCCTTCTTTTGCATGATTCCTTTAGATCCCTTTGCCCCCGACCGGCCGTAACTTTACTGGTGGCTCCACGCCGGCTATCAATGGTCTGCAGCGCTGAATCAATGCCAATACTTTCTCATTTTTAAGTGATGAGGCATGTGCTTCGGCATCTCTCCATAACTCGGTCACCCATATGGCATTCGGATCGTCTTCCGATACATTGATGATATACAATTCGCAACCTTCCATAGAATCCAACAGGTCGGCCGCTTCCAACATCATTTGCACAAGAGTATCTCTCTGGCCTGGGTGTGCCGTTAATTTTCCATTCATGGCGAATTTATTCATATTCATCATCCTTTTCTTTTTGGATTGTTGCCGATTTCATCGATTCGTAATGGGTTGCTATGCCACAACTTATTTCCACCAGTTTCTCGATAAGAATATCCGGTTCGAGAATGGTAAACGATCTCCCATAGGGGAGAAGAAAGTATGGCACATAGGACTGCAAGGAAGGCATGCCAAGCCTAAATAATGCTTGTCCGTCTTTCCGTTCAACAAGCGCATGGCTGAACAACCAATGCTGGCATAACAGATTCAAAGCTTGTTCATGCCCTTGTATCCTTACCGCTACAAGAGATTCCGAATCCAAGGTGCCGGGCAGCAAATTGCGCATCAGAAAATCTTTAGCGGAGAAAGCGGCAGGCCGCTCAAAATAACGATCGCTGTTTTTCATTCGAGTAATGCGATCCACCCTGAAGCTGCGTATTGCCTGCCGAAGGCGGCAATACCCGACGGCGTACCAACTCCCTTTCCAATGTACAATGCCATATGGATCGATTTCGCGTAAGCTGGGGGAATCTCCCTTGTCATTATCGTATACCATCTCCACCGACCTGCCTTGAGCTGCCGATTGTTCCAAAACCCGAAGCAAGTCCCGCTGTTTATCCTCTATCGGGGGATGGATGATGGAGACACCTTCCATATGCCGCTCAATATGATCAAGCTGCTCCTCATTCGTGTAGCGCATCAATTTACTGATGGCTCGGCTAAGCTCTTCCTTAAAAGGATAGCCCGCTTCGTGCGCGAATAATGAAGCATGGACCAGCGCCTTCTGTTCTTCCAAGTCAAACAGGAGCGGAGATTCCGCGAAACGGCCGAGTATCTGATAGCCTCCGTTCGGCCCCGATTCAGAAATAATAGGAACGCCGCTAGCGCACAAAGAATCGATATAGCGGTATACGGTGCGAATATGAATCTCCAGCTCCTGCGCGAGCTGCTTTGCGGTCATTCGTCTACCCGACCGGAGCAGCCATAGAATAGACAGCATGTGGTCTACCTTGGACATATTTCGCCAAACCTTCCTGAATGAAATAATAAGTATTTGGATTAGGGATAAATTTTTTCACCTTTTTCAAGCATCATGAGAAACTGTTGTATTCGTTTCGTACGGGTTTCTTGCTTTTTTGCGTTATGAATTCTAAATAAGATAGCATATTTATTTTGTCTGTTTAAAGTATCGTAAAATGCCTTCGCCTTGACATTACGATCTAATTCGGCTGCGAAGTCTTCAGGCATAGAGGCAGTGCTTTGCGGTTCATAGGCCTTATCCCACAAACCGTTGCGTTTGGCGTCTTCAATTGCCTTGAATCCGCCGGGCTGCATTCGTCCATTTGCGATCAGTTGCTCCGCTTTATCCTTATTTATTTTCGACCAAATGCTCTTCGCTCCCCTTGGGGTGAATCGTTGCAGCCACGTCCGTTCATCAAACGTTTCCTTTCGACTGTCGACCCATCCATAACATAACGCAGCTTCAAGGGCTTCATGATAGGAAACAGAAACAATGCCGGAATTTTTTTTCGAGATCTGCAACCGGATTCCCGGTGAAGTATCAGAATTGTCCTCGAGCCAATTTTCAAGAGATTGTTGATCGGCAAATAGCAGAATCGGTAATTCACTCGATTTCTTAGTCACTTGATTTCGCCTCCTGATGCTAGTGTACACAATTATAACTGACAGATACAGTCAGCAATTATTTCGAATTTTTCATGCATGCTCATTATGACGATTTTTTCAAGGACACGAGATTGAAATTTTTAAACGAGGAGCAGGAAGCGAAGTTTCTGGAACAGCTGATTCCTTCAAAAGGCTCTTTTTTAGACCTAGGCTGACGGAACCGGCCGAACAATGAAATTGTTGGACCATGGAGAGAGACAATTATATGGAATTGATATATCGAAAAAAATGCTCGCGCGAAAAAACGGATTAAACGTATTCAACGCTTCTGCGTATGCCAGGAAACTACTCAAGAACACTGGATATTAACGATCTAAAAATAATGAAACCATAACGGACATCATGGACCTTTATACGGAAAAATAGACGTTTCTCCTTCTGTAACGGACACTCCAGCCGCTAAAACGATGCAAATGGCCTCAATCCGCGTCTGTTCACCCCATAAACGTCTCAACTGTCCGTTAAAACTTCAAAAGGCGGGGAAAGGACCATTTAAGCGGCATCAGTGTCCTTAAGCGGTTAAAAAAGCTGCCTTCTCCTCCCAACCGGACGTGTCATAGAAACGAGATTTACGGAACACTCATATAGGTTTACCCAAGTGATTTCGATTGCTGTAAGGAGTGGAAATATCGTTGAAACGAAAAAAGAAAAGACAATTAATTATTGGAATAGCAGCTCTATCAATCCAAACCTTACTGCTTGCAGTAAATGCCATAGGAACAACGCCTCATACAATTGTCCGAATTGTTAATACGGTTACTCGTTATTGCAGCAGGGTGTGCAGGCGCATTTAATAGAGAAGCATTCATTGTTTTTGGAAAGCCAACCCATAGAAACTCAAATGACGACTATAAAGATGACACCTGAACGCAAAATCAATGCATTAAAAACTCATGGGACCAAACAAATGTTCTTTAATTAGTTGGTACATAATGGTATAATGGACAGGTGCAATTGAATCTTGGGTGGTTAATAAAGCTCAGAAGGGAAACCCATCCAAGCCAATTGTATGCCGAGTATTTGCCGCACTCTGCTGCTTTAATCATAAGATTTAAGAAAAAACCAGTAAAAAATCTTAAACCGAATGTGTACTACATTAAATATTTGTATGGGAGGAATACGATGAACCAGATTAAAGGATCTATTTTGCCAGATATGAAAGCCCAGATTGTTGAACACGGGGAGTTGAAATTGATAGGAATTCCTTGCATCGGACTGAATGATATGGGCAGTAAGTACCGTCTTGCGAAGGATAGCTTGCTCGGGCTCTCCGCGTTCATGCCTCAGATCGTAGATGCGTCCGTTCAATATGGAATGTGGCCGCAGGTGTCCGGACAGGACACTCCAAATACGCATGCCTATATTCTTTGCGTTGAGGTTTCCACCTTTGAAGGGGTACCAGAGTGGTTTGCACGTATGACCGTTCCGGCACAACGCTGTGTCGCAGCAGCCAATAGGGATGGAGATTTTGACGGGGCCGGGCGAGTGATCGACGCCTTCATTGCTGAGAACGGCCTGACAGTTAATAAACAAGGGCGCGATTATACCATCTGCGAACGTTACCGTTACAATGCGGAAGGCTTCGCACGGTATTCGCTGCCGATTGTTTCCGGCTAGTCACAAACGAAATTAAGAGCAAAGTAAGGCCAGCTATAGACTTAATAATAAAGGGGACATTGCGATCCGCTTATTGGCAATTATTCATCGAGTAGTTAGCAAACCTGGCACCATAAGCTTCGAATTTTCACAAAATACCGGCAACTGAATAACCAGCGGCCTTCAGGCTTCTATACGCACTTTGGCGGTAGAGCGCGACGAAGGTTCCGGCGGAAAAGGCAAGGGAAATGATAACAACAGCATGTAGATTTATAAGGGACCGGGTAACGGCAGCGACAGCTGCTGTTACCCGGTTTTTTACATGTCGCAACGGGAAGTTGATGTACCGCCGCGGAAGTAGAAAAGGCTGGATACGGAAGAAACATTCTCTGTACGATGCTCTAATGTGCAGGTTGCCTGCGGCACACGCGGTTATCTGTGGGTTATTAACAGTGGGATTGAAGGAGAAATTGCATATACGGCGCATTTGATTATCTTAGGATTATATACGTAAGGAATAGAAACGTTCTATGCTGATTGTGCAAATAAAATTATTCAAGAGAAAACGGAGGTCAAACAAATGCCAAAGAAAAAAGTCAGCACTCTATTGGCAGTCATTACGGCAATTGCACTGATGACCGGATGTTCGGGTAAAGCAGGTACGCCTGAGACACCGGCATCTAATCAGAACACGACGGGCAACGCGGCAGAGACACAGGAGGAAACAAAAAAGGAGACTGTCAAAATTTCCATTATGGCAGGTTTGCAAACGGCTGACGTACCTGACAAAACGATTCAAGAGATGGTAGAGGAAGCGACGAACACCAAGCTTGATATTCAATGGGTTCCGACCGAGACGTATGATGAGAAGCTGAATGCCTCGTTTGCAACAGGAACGCTCCCTCAGGTAGTGGGCGTTTCAGCACAATCGCTCGTTATGCTTCGTGACCCGATTCGCAACAATCAGTTCTGGGAGATCGGTCCGCTTCTGCAGGAATATCCGAACTTAAGCAAGCTTAACCCTGATGTGCTGAAGAATACCTCGGTGGACGGCAAAGTTTACGCGCTCTATCAGGAACGCCCGCTTTCCCGTCAAGGCTTCATCTATCGCAAGGATTGGGCCGACAAGCTTGGGCTGCAGGCGCCAACGACAACAGAAGAGTTTTTCACCATGCTTGAGAAGTTCACGAAAGAAGATCCGGACGACAACGGCAAGCACGACACGATCGGACTTGCGGACCGGAATGATTTCACCTATGGCGCATTCAAGACGGTCTCCTCCTGGTTCGGCACTCCGAATAACTGGGGTATGCAGGATGGCAAGCTTGTGCCTGAATTTATGACCCCGGAATATATGGAGACGATGAATTTCTTTAAGCGCATTTACGAGGCCGGCTATATGAACAAGGACTTCCCGGTTACGGCTAAGGCGGAGCAGCAAAGCATGATCATCTCGGGTAAGGCCGGCGTTTATGTCGGCTCACTGGGTGACGTTGGCGGCTTGCATCAGAAAATTATCGAACTGAATCCGAGTGCGCTGCTTGATGTACACAATAGGGTTGCGGCACCAGGAAAAGAATACGGAATCTGGGCGATCCCAGGGTTCGGCTCGGTATTCCTTTTCCCTAAATCTGCGATAAAGTCGGAGGAAGAGCTCAGAGGTATCCTGGCATTCTATGATCAGCTGATGAGTCCGGAATTAGCGAATTTGACTCGTTGGGGCATTGAAGGCAAACACTATACGCTAGAAGATGGTAAAGTTCTTGCCGTCGATGACCGTGCAATGTTTGAACGCGAAGTGAAGCCGTATTTGTCATTGCAAATCGGCGGGCCCTCCTCAATCGAAGGCTTCCTCGATGCGGTGCGTCCGATCCCGGCTGCAGAGAAAGCGGAAGAGCTCATTAAGGACAACGATAACTATTTGATTTACGACCCTTCCGTGGCACTTGAATCGGCAGCGTACAATCAAGACGGAGCACGACTCCAGGAGATTATTAAAGATGCCACCTATAATTATATGCTCGGCAAGATCAACGAGGCGGGCTTCAAGGCTGCAGTTGATCAATGGTTAAAGCAAGGCGGCCAGAAAATGATTGACGAGTTCAACGCTTCCTACGCCGAAGTGCAATAAGGTATTCGCTTGTCAAATGCCGAGGCTGAAACCGGCGGCGTTCCAGGACATGATTAACGTGTCCTGGAACGCCGCTGTTTCATTTTGTGAGGAGTAGCGGTCGCGTGATCCGCGTTCTTTTTCGGAACTTTTTCATTATCCGCACAGTCTAATTATTGGAAGCCAAGTTAAAGGGGGGTTATGCGTGAAAAAGACTCTGATAGCGGTTTGTGCAACGGCATTTCTTCTGTCTGCTTGTGAAAACACTCTGAAAGCTCCTACAGAAGAACCAACGGTTGAAACCGGTGATATTATTGCTGAAGCGGATATCGATTACGACGTCAACGGAGATGAGGAAAAGCTTTAT
Source organism: Paenibacillus tarimensis (assembly GCA_041281825.1). Lineage (GTDB taxonomy): Bacteria > Bacillota > Bacilli > Paenibacillales > Paenibacillaceae > Paenibacillus_D > Paenibacillus_D tarimensis_A. The sequence goes on from CP166298.1 coordinate 983,236, forward strand.
GTTCGCATGGTGACAGGCGAGTTGAAAGAAGAGAAAGATCCCGGACCATTTTATGGCACGTATTGGGAGGGCGACTTTCAACTGGAGCTAGTTTCGAAAGACGGGGCGTTGCTCCATACATTAGACTTAAATCCGACGTTTGGCGGTGAATCGCTTATATTCACCCATAATCGTGAGTTGAACATCGCATTCGATGATTATAACAACGACGGGTATCCGGATTTTTCGATTGGCCAATATTTTTCGTCTAACGGGTTTATGTACAATTTATTCTCCCTTACGCCAAATGGGATTGCTGTAATTCATCAAGATCTGTTTACGGCTGATAGCAGCTACTCCGTTCTTTACCCCAAAGCGGGCAACACCTCGTTCAAGAATCGCTACTACGATATGGAAAACGGCGAATACGTGGAAACGCTGTTTACGTGGCAAGGAGACCGGTTCGTCCGGACGGAGTGCGAAGGCTGCAATATGGACTCCCCACCGGAGGTTTACTATGTTAAAGGAGAGGTCGGAGTCTTTGCGGCTCCGGAGTATGGGAGCGTGTTACCTCCCGATTTTGTAGCGAAGCCGGGGGAACCGTACGCAGTTGTCGAGAGTGCGAACGGGTTTCTCCGGATCAAATCGGAAGGCCGCGAGGGTTGGATCGACGAATGGTATGTGACGCCGGAGCCGAATGAACGTTCCGTGGTGCCGGTCGATCCGTACGTGATGCTCGTTGGAACTCCAGTCGCTTATCGGAGACATCCCGGGGAGAAAGAACCTTCCGGTTTCGAGCTGCAAGCCGGCAAAGTCGTTCAGGTATATAAAGAGTACCAGGACTGGGTATGCATACGGATTATCACATATGATCAGCCGTACGAAGGGGATAAATGGGTGAGAACAACGGAGTTGGTAGCTTGGGACCCGGCGAAGGCGAAGGAAGGCAAGGTGAGACCGGGGGCCGTCGTTCGAAGAGAAAGCGGTGAAGAGGAAGCGCTGCCGATCGCTAATCCTGTCTATATCCAGGAAGAAATGAATGACGACCGGTACCGTATTGGTTCCGCGGGAGGTTTAACGGGTTTCATTGACAAGAAGGACTTTATTCCGAATCCGTTCCTGCCGCCCGCTTCGGAGCGATAAAGAGGGGAGCGGCCTGGAAGCAATTTAGTGAAGCCGAGCCGCGGCAGGATTACATCGCATTGAAACTTCCCGTTCGGATTCAGCGTCTAATAAGCATGTTATTGAAGGGGGGCTTTCGAAATGAAACGAAGCAGACTTCTTGCGGCCGGCTTGGCGGGAATATTGCTCATACTGAGCGTAACAGCGTGTGCCAATCCATCTGCGAAGCCGATTTCACTGAAGGAACGGCAAGCCGCGGCGGCGGAGTTGGATACGCGTATCGTCAAAGCAAGCAACGAATTCGGCATGATGCTTCATCGCCAGTTGGTCCAAACGAACAAGAACAAAAATATTTTTATTTCACCAACCAGCATTTCTTTGGCGCTCGCTATGACTTATAACGGCAGCAAAGGGCAAACACAAACGGCGATGGCAGAAACGATGGGCTGGCAAGACCTATCCATTGATGAAATAAATCAAGGCAACCGGGCGCTTCTATCTCTTTTGCAGCAGACGGGCAATGGCGTTCAGTTGAGCGTTGCCAACTCGCTTTGGTCAAGGAAAGGACACACGTTTAACAGAGATTTTATGAAAACCAATCAAACGTATTATGAGGCTAAAGTAACCGAACTCGACTTCAACAGTCCCAAAGCCCCTGACACGATTAATGATTGGGTAAAAAAGAATACCCACGGCAAAATCTCCAAAATGATTGATTTCATCAACCCTACGGAAGTTCTCATCCTGATGAATGCGGTGTATTTCCAGGCCGGATGGAAAAACGAATTCCAACCTTCCTCAACGAATGAAGAAAGCTTCAAGCTGCAGGACGGTTCCACCAAGGAGGTGCAGATGATGGCGCAGAGAGGCAACTTCGAATATATGCAGGATGAGGGACTTCAAGCGATCCGTTTGCCCTACGGAGAGGGGCAGATGGACATGTTGATCATTCTTCCGGATGCAAATTCTTCTTTAGAAGCTCTGCATGAGGAGCTTTGGGCAGATCACAGCCGTTGGCTGCAGCCATTCCAGCAGAGTCAGGGCGAAATTAAGCTTCCAAGGTTCAGACTCGAATACGGCGAAGAATTGAAAGACGCACTCGCGGCCATGGGAATGTCGCAGGCCTTCGACAGCGATAAGGCGGACTATTCAGGCATGGCACCTGTTCCTCCAAACCTGTATATCAGCGGGGTAACACACAAAACCTTCGTTGAGGTGAATGAAAAGGGAACGGAGGCGGCAGCTGCCACTGCGATACACGCGGATGCGGGTTCCGCTCCGGTCGATTCCCCGTTTCAGATGACGGTAAACCGGCCGTTTTACTTTGCGATTGAAGATCGGCACTCCGGCGCCTGGCTTTTTGTCGGGTCTGTAATCGATCCGTAGTTCGTAGTTGTTGATTTCATATGAGCAACGTGTGGAGGAATGATAATGACGATAAAAAATAAGTACTCGATTCCGCTAATTATCATAGCCCTATTGGGAATAAGCATAATTATTATCAATAACTTTGATAAACCGGGAGAAGAATCTGTCCCTCTTCATAAAGTAATAGCATCTGAAGATGTGGAAAAGGTAAGAATGGGAGTCATGGTATATCATGAGCCGCGAATAGAAGCCGTGGATATTGACTTAACCGATCAAGAGATAAACGAAATCCGTTCCTTTTATAATTCTGTGCCGGCTGATAGAATGAAAGAAGTTCAGGAAGTCAATCCAGCCCTTGTGGCAGGAATCGTGTTTAATTTAAAATCGAACGCGGAAGTTCGAATTCAATATGATAAAAAAGATGTTTACGTAACACGAACGGATAAAACAGGGCAAGAGAAATATATCGTTGAGTTCCCGGAGCTAAAGAGCTTCTTTGAAAATAAACTTGAGTCAATCTCGGGCTGAAATATCGATAGTGGGATCGGTTAATCGGCAGCCTCCTCAGGGTCACTATTTCTCAAAAGCGGAAGCAAACGGTATTTACGCACCTGAATCTATCGATCATGAGGAAATGGAGGTAGGGCGGGACGAAGCGAATACATCGAAGCTATGCGGAATGTCCGGAATTCGTTGGTACTATGGCCGGTCAAGAAATACGAAACCCACCGCAACGTCGGGAAGCAGTCCCCATGCGCGGGTGGGTTCTCGATGGATGTTGCCGCAGTATTTCAAGCTATGACGATTTATACGGCTCCCGCGGGCAAACGTCTAGCTGAGGCAATTTCGCCAATACAGTCCTGACAAATCAATTTGCCTTTGAAATACGTAGCGTTGCCTGCATTCCCGCAAAAAACGCATGCCGGTTCATACTTCTTCAGCATGATGCGCTCTCCGTCCACATAAATTTCGAGCGCATCCTTCTCGCCTATACCCAGCGAGCGGCGAAGCTCAATCGGAACAACGACTCGGCCAAGTTCGTCCACTTTTCGTACAATGCCTGTAGCTTTCACCATGATCACCTCCTGTATTTGTGAAATTTTTCTACTATATGAATTCAACACTTTAACTCCAAATCCTTTTTTTTACTAATTGCATCACAATAATTCCCTCCATAGTTTTCCGTCTTCGCGAATATGGTAGGTTGAGGTTCCGTCACTGGAAGGGGCCGATGCCTGGAATAAACCGCTCGTTGTCTGCATTAGCGGCCGGAACAACCAATTTTCGTCATCGGTTAACTCCTCCAATCGGCTGCAAAACCTTCCGTGCGCGGCATAGTAATTGCGCTGACGGTAGTACACCTTCCGGAGCTGCCATTTTACAAGCTCATCGCCCGGCAGCTCGAACGGGGTTTCGTGCTCCCCGGTATCCGCGAATACGACATACCCCCATAACTCCGGATAATGCATGTCGATTAGCCCCATGGGCGACCATACCCAGTTGTCTTCCGGATAAGGCTTGCCGGTATCCGGATTGATCTTCTTCACATATTTCCCGTCTTTCACTTCCACCTGCCACTGCACGCGCGAGAAATTCACCCGCCAATATTCGCCGGGCAAAGGAGGACGAGCGCCGGACGCACACTCCTTAAGTATACGCCAAGGCATGGCAACCTCCACGGACCATGAACGGTTGTCAGCACCCGGTTTATTTAGTTCGCCATTGATATGCACGGCCGTCCGCAATCCGCTGATGTCCCAGCCGTTGACGCAGGGACCGCCGTCCCGGTACGGCTTGACGAGCAGCAAATCCCACACCGTGTTGAGCGCATTGATTTCGAACTCATAATAATTATGCGTGTCGCCGTCCGGATCAATAAAGATCTCGAAGTCGTTGTCGTGAAAAATGACGGAATCCCGTTCGGTAAGCGTGGCCCAGATCTCGTCCTCCTCCAATTCCGCGCCGAAGTACAAATAATCGTCATCCCAAAGCATTTTCACCCGTGTACGTTTGGCGGGCATCGGCTTCAGGTCTCCTTCGATGTCGACGAAGTCGGCGGTCCAATTTGCTTCTTTCCAAAAAGGTTTGTCAAGCCGGCCGTCCAGATCCAGCGGCATAACGGCTCTTTTGCAAATGTAATGCTTCGGTGAAAAGACATCCATTACAGGCAGTGCAACTCGGTTGCGATTCATAGTCCACCTCGAATATAAGATATAATATTGAAACACTTTTGAATATCGTATACCATTTCTGGTCTCTGTAGCAAAAGCATAGAAGGATTTATAGTGAGCTATAATAATAGTATTGAATCGGTCCGGGGAGGATGAGTGCAAAAGGAGAAGGATTCGGCGTTTCTGCCTGATCCTTCTCCTTTGCCGTTCCATAAGCCTGTATTTGCTGATCTGATACAAAACTGTTACAATAATAATTACAGTTTGAGCGCAACCTAATGCTAAAGGAGGATCTTGCAATGCTTCAGGATCATATAAGTAACAGCTCCGTTTTCTCGCGGGAGGTCACTTTTTCCGTTTTGGATCTTGCGCCGGTTGTGGAGGGTGGAAGTGCAGCGGACTCGTTCCGCAATACGCTGGATCTTGCCCGTCATGCGGAAGCCTGGGGTTATCACCGTTACTGGCTTGCAGAACACCACAATATGCCGGGGATCGCCAGCTCCGCCACCTCATTAGTCATCGGATACGTTGCTGGCGGAACCGCAAAGATCCGCGTGGGTTCGGGCGGAATTATGCTGCCGAATCACGCTCCCCTTGTCATTGCCGAACAGTTCGGAACGCTCGAATCCATGTATCCGGGCCGGATTGATTTGGGACTGGGAAGAGCGCCGGGGACAGATCAACTGACGGCCAGGGCATTGCGTCGCAGCTTGAACAGTAACGGGCAGGACTTCCCCGAGCTAGTAGACGAGCTTCGCGCTTATTTTGCCCCCGTTTCCGGCATGGGTACGCGGGGTGTACGGGCGGTCCCCGGCGAAGGTCTGAACATTCCTATTTGGTTGCTGGGCTCAAGCGATTTTAACGCGAGGTTGGCGGCGCAGCTTGGGCTGCCGTTCGCTTTTGCCAGCCATTTTGCACCCGATCATTTGCTTTCTGCACTAGAGTTGTACAGAAACGGCTTCCGTCCGTTCGATGCATTAAGCAAGCCCTATGTCATGATTGGGGTAAACGTCGTAGCAGCCGATACGGATGAGGAAGCCCGTAGGCTTTCCACTTCACATCTTCAGCAATTTCTGAACATCATTCGCGGGCGTACCGGTTTGCTTGCGCCTCCGGTGGAGAGCATGGATCCGTTATGGAACGAGGCTGAGAAGGCCATGGTACAGAAACAATTGAGATATGCCGTTGCAGGGAGTCCGAAGACGGTTCAGGAGAAGCTGCGTCTCATCATTGAAGAGACACAAGCCGACGAGTTGATCGTGGTATCTCAAATTTATGACCATCAGGCTCGGCTGCGGTCATACGAGCTCCTTTCGGAGATATTCCAAACGGAGTAAGCTGAGATTAACCGTTTAAGCGACAGACAAAGTACATTTGAATGCTCATTCTGTTGCAGGAAAAAGGATAGGGTTCTCCGGCGAGAACCCCATCCCTTTTTGTCTTCAACCAAGTAATCGAATAAATCTAGCCATCACAGGCTCCATCGCTTGCTGCATGCCGGACATAACGGTTGAAAGATGGGGCAGGTTAGCCTGGTACTTTTCATCATTATTGATGAGATAAGACACGGCTGCCATCGAAACCTCCGTATTCACATTCACTTTGCATATACCGGCTTGCACGGCTTTCTTAGTGATGTCATCAGGTGTTCCCGATCCGCCGTGCAGGACTAGAGGGACGTCGACCGCATGGCGGATCCGCTCCAGAAGAGGCAGGTCAAGCTTAGGCTCTCCTTGGTACATGCCGTGTACAGTGCCGATGGCGGCAGCCAGAAAGTCGATGCCTGTCGCTTCAACGAATCTTGCGGCCGATTCGGGATCGGTAAGCGTTCCGTCGCCTTCCTCTTCATCCGAGAAAGCGCCTCTCGCCAATGACCCAATCTCTGCTTCGACGGACACGCCCGCCATATGGGCGATTTCCACGATCTCTCCGGTATATCGGATATTCTCTTCAAGATCGAACTTGGACCCGTCATACATGACGGAAGTAAAACCGCAACGAATGGCCCGGATGATCGATTGCTTCTCGTACGCATGATCCAGATGAAGGGCGACGGGAACGACGGTCTTTGCAGCGACGGCCTGAACCATCGCCGCAAATCCCTCAACGTCCACTGTATCGAAGTAACGCTCTCCTAAAGCAATAATAACCGGCTGTTTCTCCTGTTCGGCAGCGCGAACCGCTGCTTGAACGGTTTCCAGGCTGTAGACGTTAAAAGCGGCAACCGCGTATTTCCGCAGTTGTGCATCTTGCAATATCGATTTCGTATTCACCAGCATCGGATTTAGCCTCCATTATTGATTCAGCAGTTCAACCGTTTCCTTCAGCGTCGTCTTCGATCCGACATTGCCGGGGAAGATGATGTAGGAGATTCCCGGAAACCTGCTTTCATCTCCAGTTATCCATACGGGAATTCCCGGTTTGATTTGCCCTGCGACCGTCGCGCGCTTGACCTTAAGCCCTTTCGTCCCGATGTCGCTTGACGTAATGCCGCCTTTAGCAACAATGTAGTTCGGCCTTACGGTTAACCGCTCGACAATGCTGGTGACCGCATCCGATATTTTGACGGAAAGCTGCAGTTCTTCCTCTTGTTTGTTTTCACCCAGGTCGAGTCGTTCCCTTCTTGTATACACAGCTACCGTTCCACCAGAGCGAAGAAGTGTCTCACAGCTGCCAATGACACGGTCGATTTCCGCTTTGAATTTCTCCGGCTGGACGACAAGATGACAATCGAACTTGATAAATTCAATAAAAGGGCTTGTTTTCAACTCTTGCAGCTGTTCCGTCGTCTTCTGCACATGGGAGCCGACGATGATTAACCCTCCGTGGCCGGTTTCCTGGCGGATCAGCTCCTCTCTCGAAAGCAGGGCTTTATCGCTGATACCGCCCATCACTTTCGGCAAAGCGGCCGCGCTTCGGAACATGAAGGTTTTTCCGGCTTTCATCGCTTTGATCAGCGCGGCCGTAACAATTTTGACATCCGCTTCGTCGGCTGCATTCACGACGACTTTTTTGAAGCCGGTCACTTCAAGCAACTGCCGGGTGATCTTCTCGACATCCAACCTTCTAATAGATTCCAATGAAATGTAAGTTGTTTGCCCGGCCTTGAATTCGCCGTTCGATTTTTCCTCAATCCATTCTCCCAGATGGGATTTGGTATAACCGAAGGTCCGGTCTTTCGCAAATTCCGTCTCTCCGGAGGGGATTAAATAAGAATCGTATTGAACGTAGTGAATGTTGTCGATCGTGAAGCGGCCTCCTTCCTTGAAGAACGGGAGCAATACCTCTCCGTCAAACGCCGGAGCGCCGCTTGCTTCGATCGTTGCTTTTAATGTCTCGGTTTCCAGAGGATAATGTCCTCTAAGTGTAGAATCGCCGCGGCTGATTATGACAAATTCCCGTTTCAGTTTAGCGGCAACCGCTGCGATGTTGGCGGCAATTTCTTTATGGGCCGCCTCGGTTTCGGCCTGAATCATGCCTCTAGAGTTGGTTAAGATGAAGAACATCGGGTTCTGTTCCAGAAAGCCTTGTTCTAAGCCGGCTTCAGACCAATCCGTATAAACGGATACACCATGCACCGTCTGAACGCCGGTCGGATCATCGTCAAGCACAATGATTTTCTTGTTGAAATCGCGTAATTCCTTCTCCAGCAGCTCGTTTGCCCGGTTAGTGTCTATCTGCGGCAGCGAGCCGAATATATCACTTGCCAATCGTTTTACAGTATGGAGACTCATCTATTTTCCTCCTAACATAGGGATCTTTGAGCATGACATAGGGACCTTTGAGCGGAGCTCAAAGTCTCTCCGCTTTAAGTCTCACCGCTTTAAGGGATCTTTGAGCATGACATAGGGATCTTTGAGCGGAGCTCAAAGTCTCTCCGCTTTAAGTCTCTCCACTTTAAGTCTCACCGCTCAAAGTCTAACCAATTTAGATTCCCGGCAGTATTCCGGAGAACAGGCTTAACAGATATACCATGCACAAGGCCGTCAAGCCTGCAATGAAGCCGCCGATCGTCCAGGCTTTCAGCGTTTGCGGAATCGTCAGGTTTCCGAATTTGTTGACGACCCAGAAGCCGGAATCGTTAGGCAGCGACAATCCGACGCCTCCCGCGCAAATGGCAAGACCCAATAGGATCGGAGATACCCCCAGATCAATCGCAAGCGGGCCCATAATGCTTGAAGTGGTGACTAGTGCAACGGTGGCCGAACCAAGCGAAGCGCGTAAAATTTGCGAGAAGATGAACGCTAATAACAGTACCGGGACACTCCAGCTTTGCATCGTTGCGATTAAATAATCGCCGATGCCGCTTTTGTTAATAACCGCGCCGAATGCGCCGCCGGCACCCGTGATGAGGATGATAATTCCGGCCGAGCTGATTGCTTCGGAATATAAAGATTCTTTGGAAGCGGTTATATAAGGCGACAAAACGATAAAGCCAACGATGACGCTGATAAATAATGCCATATTTTTATCGCCGATAAAGCCGAAGAACGTTGATATAGCAGTATCAGGGAAGACCAGTTTGGTGATTGTATTGGCCAAAATCAGAACAATTGGCAAAGCAAGCATGGCTAAGGAAAGTCCTGTGCCGATTTCTTTTTTTAGATTCGTCTTTTGTTGCAGCGCTTTCAGTCTCCGCCGTATGAACGTCCCCGGAATGATTGAGCCGCTTGCCGATAAACATACCGTACAAATAACCGCCGACTAGCGTTGCCGGAACCGCGCAAATAATACCGTATAAGATGAACAAACCCAAATCAGATTTCGTATTTTCCGCAACGACGAGCGGACCCGGTGTCGGAGCGATCATGCTGTGGGATACAATTAGACCTACACCGAGAGCGGTAACAAATGTGATAATGGAGATCCCTGTCCGTTTGGACAGGCTTTTAATGAGTCCGGTTAAGATGACAAAAGCGGCATCAAAGAAAACCGGAATGGAAACGGCAGTGCCGGTTAAGGCCAGGCCTGCAGGCGACCGCTTGATGCCGAACGCCTTCAGCACGGACTCGGCAATCTTTTCGATTGCGCCTGACGCGGCAAGGAACTGCCCGAAAATTACGCCGAGACCGATCAGAACGCCGACGCCGGCAAGCGTATTGCCGAATCCGGTCGTTATAATGCCCGGTATCTCCTTAAGCGGCATCCCGATCGCGATTGCCGTACCGACCGCTACGCCGATCAATGCCAGAAACGGCTCCAGCTTCAGCTTTAGGATAAGAAAGAATAAAACGGCTAATGATAAAAAGAAAATAAGGATTAACAAATTGCCCGTGATCATGATGTTTCCTCCTGACATAGGGTTCTTGAGCATGACATAGGGATCTTTGAGCGAGCTCAAAGTCTCTCTGCTTCCAAAGTCTCTCCGCTACAAGTCTCTCCGTCTAGAATTAAATTATATCGCTTACTTCCTGACCGGTTGCTTCTCGACCGTTACGTTTGCGAGCTTTTCATAATATTGGACGATACCGCAGTGGTCATCGGCCTGTTTGCCTTCCGCTTTAAGCTCATGGAAGATTTCCAGAACTTTGCCCGTAAGCGGCAGCGGTACCTGTGCGGCTTCGGCCGTTTCCAGAACATTGGTCAAATCCTTCAAATTAATGTCGATGCGCCCTCCCGCTTGGAAATTGCGCTCCAGAATCATTGGAACTTTCGCATCCAGAACGGCGCTTCCTGCCAATCCGCCGCGGATCGCCCGGTACATTTTCTCGATATCTATGCCGGACTTAGCAGCCAGCACGAGCGCTTCAGACATTGCAGCGATATTGACGTTCACGATAATCTGATTGGCAAGCTTTGCTGTTGAGCCGCATCCGTTGCCTCCGACGAGCGTAATATCTTTTCCCATGCATGAGAGGACCGGCTTCACGCGTTCAAATATATCCTTATCACCTCCAACCATGATGGCTAACGTACCGTCAATGGCTTTCGGTTCACCACCGCTGACCGGAGCATCCAGCATAAACAAGCCGCGTTCGCTGAGACCGTCCGCAATTTCCTTCGAAACGACAGGAGAAATGGAGCTCATATCAACAACGATTGCTCCTTCCTTGGCTCCATGGATGATGCCGTTATCACCAAAAACGACGTTGTTCACAATAACGTGGTTAGGCAGCATTGTAATTATGACATCGCTTTCACAAGCTGCCTCCTTAGGTGAATGCGAACCAACCGCTCCCATTTTCGATAATTCCTCTACGGCTTGCTCATTAATGTCATAGACGGTCATCGTATACCCGGCTTTGAGCAGATTTCGCGCCATCGGTTTCCCCATAATTCCAAGTCCGATAAAGCCCAGTTTCATTTTCTCTTCCTCCTGACATAGGGATCTTTGAGCGGAGCTCAAAGTCTCTCTGCTTCTCAAAGTCTCTCTGCTTCTCAAAGTCTCTCTGCTTCTCAGTCTGTAAAAACGCTTTCTTCAAGGATATTGTACACAAAAAATTTATTTTTGTATACAAAAAAATAAAATTTGTATAAAGAAACCGGATGTCGTCTTTTCTTTATCGGACATTAACATTATACTTTGTTGTAGACTGTTACATTTGTTTATACCGGCAGCGAAAAGGAGGACAGGTTATCTTTATGAGTAAACAACAGCTGCAATCTGCATATTTGCATGCATACGAGCATATGAGGGATAAAATATTAAACGGCGAGCTGCCCAGAGGGATGAAGATCGTCGAGGAAAGACTGGCGGAGGAACTTGGGATCAGCCGGACGCCCATACGCGAAGCGATTCGAAAATTGGAGCAAGAAGGACTTATAAAACAAAAGAAAGTGGTCAATCCGACGGATATCGATCTGCGGAATATTTTTCAAGTTCGGATCTTATTGGAGGGCTTTTCCGCCCGGTGTGCGGCAACTTATATGAGTGAAGAAACGCTGCGAAAGCTGTACGAATGCGTAGAAATCGGCCGGAACGGGTCAATGGAAGCAACGATGAAGGCGAACAAGGAATTTCACGATCTGATCGTACAATCAAGCAAAAATCCGGAAATGATCGATATTATTGACCGGATGCAATCCATAATCTATCTCTTTAGAAAAACGGTAGTCTACCACAAACGGCCGTTTCTGATTGATGAACACGAAGAAATTTACAACGCCATCCGCGATCATGACGGTGACCGGGCGGCGCACTTGATGCAGGACCATTTGCAGGCGGACTTGGATTTCTGCCTTCATTTGTTAAAGCAGTGATAGTTCGTAGAAAATAAAGTTTTAGACTCAACCCAATAAAAGAAACAGAGGCAGTCTAAGACGTGAAAATAAAGTCTTAGACTGCCTCTTCTTGCTATATAACTAACGTCTCCGTTAGCCTTTGCTGCAATTATATCCATTAGATCCATTCGTGAAGATTCATCGCCGTTAAAGAGCCGGTCATGATGGCGAATTTCCCTGCCATTCAGATGGGCAACTTTCAATCCGTTGTTTCTGAAGATTCCGAGCAGCTAGCGAGATATATTAAGACAACGCGGTCCTGCGAAGCTTGTGAGCGGTACAGCCTCAGCCATCAATTGGTATCCTAAGTCGTTGCCATGAAGGTTGTCGTAACTGGTGCCGGGTTTCCACCACTCAGGGAACAACGGATCAGCAACAGCGCTTTCGAAGTCAAGAACACTGTCAAACTCACCTGAGTTTTTGATCCATTCATTGATTTGGTGTCGTTTCTCTTGCACCTCTGGCGTACTATGAGTTCTGAATACGCTCGGTCTTGTCTCGTCGCCGGAAGGCGTAAGCAAGCCTCCGTGGACGCGGATACCATGCTTATGCGCTAACTCGATCACTTGACGATAACCCATAATTAACTGCTCGACGGCAGCTCCTGCGGCGAGGTCATTAATCCCCTCGAGCACGATCAAGTCGGTAACCCCAGTTTGGGAGAACACATCGCGTTCCAGGCGGTCAAGTCCTCTTGGTCCGCGATTTTTGGGATCATTCAAGACCAACATGTTTCCAGTAATTCCCGCATTTAAAACCGATATAGGGATCCCGGCGTTGATTAGCCGTCGGGCTAAAAAATCCGGCCAAGCCTTATCTTGATTCTGCGTGGAGAAGAAGCCGTCGGTGATAGAATCCCCAAGGGCGACCACTGTACCGGCCGGGCCGTCGGTAAGAACATCCAAGCCGTTAACAATCATCCAATCGGTACTCGGTTTAATGAATGAGCTTCCGTCTTCCTCAGAGGCATGGTTGCCAGAGACGGATAAATACCCTACGTCGCTCTCCCCGTAAAGTGATGAATGAGCGGTTACCCTACCTGTAGCTGCAGCGGCGTAAATGCTCACCGAGACCCGGGAGAGTGCCGGCACCGACAGCGCCACGGGATCACTCCATAACTCGGCTCCGGCCGGTATCGTTACGTTTCTGTTCCCGTTAAAGGTTACTGGCTTATTGGTACCGGGAACGACTGCGGCCAATTCCAATTGACGCCCTACGTAGACATCATCAATCGTCAAGGGCTGTTGACCGAAAACATTCGACAAACGCACTCGCACCATATCGCCGCTGATATGAGTATTAAATGTGGTGCGATAGGTAAGATCGGCAAATCCGGCAACCGTTTGGATCGGACTGGCCATCCAGGTTCCAACCCATGCCTGCTTCGTGCATTGGCTCGACGTGTTAGTCGCGGCTGTGGCCGGTAGAGCAACAAGCGATATCAAGGCGAGAATCAGCATCAGTAAAATACTTAAATTTCGTTGCACTTACTTCATTCCTTTCTTTTTCTTGTGATGAGTTTTAATGGGGCCAATTAAATACTAATTACGGTGGTTCAAGATAAGGACCAATTGAAGATGGTTATCCTGATTTACGAACATGGATGATTACCTCGTCTGAAAAACGGATTGAAAGCGCATTCAGTTGTGATTAGATCTTAAGTTGTGGTGCTCCCATATGTCAATACATGCTTTTTGAGAAATAAGTTATGCCCTCCTTTCTTCTGGGTCTTCGAAAACGTTCCTGCGGATTCCCCCGCTTCTACAAGCCTTACACCTATAATCACACTATATAATAGAACAGACATTTAGGTAGGTACATTATTTTCTTAACCATTCCTTGTTTATAGAATCTAAAGGATTTAGGTGACTACGGAGAAGGAAAAATCTACTTATAGACGCTATGAAACTAATTCTATACTATTCATATTGTCATAATAGACGAAATAACTTGTAGAGGAGAAAGGGGAACCATGAAAAAAATAGCCGTTCTCATGTTGTCACTGCTTCTGCTTTTGACCGGTTGTGTTCAAAATGCAGGGCTTCTTACCGATGCCATTAAACAAGGACTGGATAACAGTTCTTTTGAGGCTTCGACGACTGTTCGATTAGATACAAATCTTCCCGTGGAGCAAATGGGGAGTGAGATGGAGGCCGCTCTCCAATTGTTAAAGGATGGAGTAATCATTAAGTCGCAGCAAAAGAATGATCGCGAGGCACATGCCACCATTCTGCTGCAAAACCCCGCAGGGATCACAGGCACAGAGTTCTGGCCTTTTGAAATCGATCCCGCGCTCGATCTTTATATGGACGGCGGCAATCTATATGTGAAGTCCACTGTTGATGACAAGTTCTTAGGTTCCTCAACCGGCGAGACCGACATTTCCGAGGATGACACAGAACTGCTGAAAGAGCTCGTATTGGACTTTATCAATCAATACCAGTACGTCCTGCCAAACGTGAATAATGCAGGGGAAGAAACGGTTGGGCTGCCTGACGGAAGTAAGGAAACAGCAACTCATTTGCAGATCACGCTTGATTTCCAAGAAGCGGTTAACATGACTGTCTACACGCTGGAAAACTTGAGCAAGTTTGAAGGATTGGAGCAGTTGATCACGGAATTCAGCAAGTACTCTGGAATGGATGATAGTGAAGCAGCGCCAGATGCTCTCAAAGAGCTGACCGACAGCCTGGCAACGGCTGCACAAGAGGTAAAAGCGCTCAATGTGGAAGAGTTGAAAGCGGCAGGGTGGAACGTTGAGCTTGCCCTCGATTTCTGGATTACGCCGGAAAAACAAATCGCTCAAGACAAGTTCAAGTTGAAGGTGCAGGTTCCGGGCGAATTCATGCCTGAATACGAACTGCCCGCTATCGATTTTACGCTGGATATCTCGAGTCAATACTGGAATCACAATCAAGCGGTCGACTATCCGGTTCCTGCCGAAGATCAGATTGTAATGGATGACCAGCTGGCGGAGAATCCGGAACTGCTCGATTCGTTTGCGGAAGGAAGTCCGATTCGTATGTTTGCCGAACTGTCCGCGCTGCCTCCGATGGAATATGAAGACTTTGCGGACGTGACGGAAGAGCATTGGGCGTACGAGGAGATCAATACTTTGAAAATGATGGATATCGTGCAGGGTTATGGGGATAATACGTTTAAGCCGAATCAGTCGATCACCAGGGCTGAGTTTGTCAAAATGACTGTAGATACGCTCGGTCTGGAAGCACAGACGACTGAACTTAACTTTACCGACAAAAATGAGCTGCGCGCCTGGTCCGAAGAATACGTGCAAACCGCGGTCAAAGCGGGTCTCATCAAAGGCTACGATGACGGTACCTTCCGTCCCAACCAAAACATTTCACGGGCAGAGATGGTTACCATTCTGGTTCGCGGTTTAGAGTTGGAGCTCGAGGAAGAGTATCAGCTTAGCTATGCGGATAAAACCGAGATTCATGCCTGGGCACTTCCGTATGTGAAGACCGCTACGGCAAACCAATTGGTACAAGGACGTTCTGAAAATCGCTTTGCACCAAAAGAACAAGCGAGCCGCGCTGAAGTTACTGCAGTTCTCTATCGGATTATGATGCAAGAGTAGAAAAAAACAGTTGGACTATAAAGTGGCTTCGGGCTGGCTTCTCTTCGGGGAAGCTGGCTCTTTTTACATAAGGAGACCCTTCTGATTGAAAACAAGCGCAATCGTTACCCGTTACAGAATGGAGTGTAATGTCATACCGGCAAAGGCTTCATCAAGTGAATTTCCTCTCTAATTGACTTTTATATATCTCATTTTACTTCGAAGAAGAAATGTTCCATAACCATCCCGAGGATGATTTATGGCTCGATCTACAGTCCGGGAAACTGTCACATAGGAAGTGACATCTTACCGAAATTAGGAAAACACCACAAGGCAGCGTAACGCCAAGCTAATCCCAGGATCAATGGCTGTCGGGTTTAAGCCTCATCATTTTCTCCGGGATTTGTTGATAAATGCTTTGAACTCTTTAGGTGACATGCGGGTGACTTGCTTAAACTTGCGGTTAAAATGGGAAACATTGGCATATCCCACCTTTTCCGAAATATCGATAACTTTTTGATCCGATTCACGCAGCAGTTTTTCCGCCTCGCGAATACGCAGGGTGTTGATATACTCCTTAAAGGTGAAGCCGGTCGTTCGTTTGAATAACCGGCTGAAGTAGAAGGGGCTGATATGGAACTGCCGGGCCAGACTTTCCAGGCGAAGGTCATTCCTGTAGCTTTGATTGCAGAAGCGGATAATATCCGCCATCCTGGCGTGCATCACATCTTCCTGTGTTTCGGGAGGATTTTTTTCTTTTTGCCGTCCTGCGAACAGCAGGAATTGGATGAGCAGCGATTCGAAGTAGAGCTCCCGCCCGCGCACGTTCGGCTGGTTAAATTCACTGGCCATCTGAAATAATAAACGCTCGGCATGGCTTTGATCCCGGAGACTGAACTGGATTTTTTTGTTTTCGGCATGGAAGGGAGACAGAAGAAGGCGGAGTTGATCTTCGCTGTAGCGGTTTAAATATTCGCTTCGGAAATAGAGGACGAGACGCTCATGGTCGGGGACTTCCGCATCGACGCTTTTATGAATTTCATTTCTATTGATAAAGAGGATGGAGCCTTTTTGGATAAAGTAACGTTTGTTCTCGATGTAATAATACCGGTCGCCGGATAACAGATAATAGACCTCATAATAATCGTGGTAATGAAACTTCGGCATCGTGTAGTAGCCTGTCCGCTTCGCTGCGTAGATGGCAAAATCCTTCAAATGAATCCCCGCCTTCCATGAACTTCCTACACTTTCGCTTACACCCCTATTATACCTGCCTTATGGAAGTTCAAAAAGACCGTTTCTGGTCACGAAGCAATTTAGGGGAATATGCTTTTTGAACAAGATTTGAAGAAGACAAAAAAGATCAAGTTTGCCTGAACCCGGCAAGAAAGGAGTAGAACGTTTGTTGCAGGGTGTGGTAAAACTTAGGCGAAGGAAAAAACGGGGGAGGGAAGTATGGGACCAATGGATCCGGCCGCAAACCACAGAAACGTACTTCTGCTCAAGTATCCTGCATCCTGGTGGAAGAACAAATGGCGGGAAGCTCTTCCCGCAGGAAACGGCACCATCGGCGCTTCCGTCTATGGAGCGGTACAGGATGAAACGGTGCTGCTCAATCATGCGGAGCTATGGCACGGCGGGCGGGCGGACACGCTGCCCGATGTAAGCGGAACCTTGCCGCAAACAAGGCAGTTGATGGATGAAGGCCGTTACATGGAGGCCAACTGGTTTCTTACGAACGCGTTAAAAGACGAAGGCTATGAAGCGAGAATGGCATCTCCCGTTCCATTGGCCGATTTGAAGCTTTCCATGCCGGGAGAGAAGGCGTTTCAAGGCTATCGCCGATACCTCGACATGACAACGGGGGAGATAACGGTATGCTGGAAGGATGGCAGCGCCTCCTATGACAGAAGGCTGTTCGTCTCCCGTGCGGATCAAATGATCGTATACAGGGTTCATTCGGATCGTCGCTCCATAGACGCCATTGTCAGACTGGACTTTCATGCAAGCGACAACCCGAATAAAGCAGCGCAAGTGCAAGAGATGAAGCAAACCATGGATTGGAAAATAGAGAACGAGTATTTTTATTACGCAGTGCAAAACGAAGACGGGCTCGATTACGGAGCCGTACTGCGGATCGTTGCGCCGGGCGGCAGATTGGCCGGGGAAAAAGGAGGAATCCGGGTAACTGAAACTACGGAAGCGCTTATCCTTGTCAAAGTATTCGCAAACAGCGAAAGGGAGCGGGAGTGGCCCCTCTTAAAGCAGGAGCTGGCTGATGTGGACCGCGGTTACTTCCTATTGCTTCAGGATCACGTAAAGCTTCATGGTGAATTGTTTTCGCGTGTGACACTTGAGCTTGGGAATGGGGCGGATGTGCGTTCGACGGAAGAATTGCTGCTGGACAGCTATGACGGCGAGGCGCCGATGGCCTTGCTCGAGAAGCTGTGGGCATTCGGAAGGTATCTGTATATCTCCGCCACCCGGGAGAACGGACTGCCGATGCCGTTATACGGACTGTGGGGCGGTGATTACCGGCTGATGTGGTGTCATTACATGGCGAATGAAAACATTCAAATGATGAACTGGCATGCTCCCGTCGGCGGCTTGGCTCCACTTATGAAAGCGCTTTTCCGCCATTATGGCAGCTTGATGGATATATTTAGAGATAATGCTCGCAAGCTATACGGTTGCAGGGGAGTCTATATCCCTGCCGGCACAACGCCGGGAATCGGCAGCCCCAGTCAAATTGTGCCGGTGATCCTGAACTGGACCGGCGCTGCGGGATGGCTGGCCAGGCATTATTACGATTATTACTTATTTACAGGAGACCTGGTGTTCCTGCAAGAGGAAGCGCTGCCCTTCATGCGGGAGGCGGCACGGTTTTACGAGGATTTCCTCATCGAAGGCGGAGACGGTTATTTTCGGATGTACCCGTCCGTATCGCCCGAGAATACCCCGGGAAATTATATGCCGGAACCGGGTCAGCCGCAGGATCACCCGATGCCGACGACCGTGAATGCTACGATGGACTTTGCCGTCATCAAGGAACTATTTTCCAACCTGATTGAAGGCAGCCGCACTGCCGGGATCTACCAGCGGTATATTCCGCGGTGGGAAGATATCCTCCGGCGTATTCCGTCCTATCAGATTAACGAAGAGGGGGCGATTAAAGAATGGATGCATCCGGCATTCGAGGAACGCCATAATCATCGACATCTGTCGCATATTTACCCTGTATTCCCCGGACAGGAGTTTACGCGGGAGGAGCGGCCCGAGCTGTTCCGGGCATTCGAGAAGGCCGTCGATCAGCGGCTGATCGGAGCGCAGACCGGCTGGTCCATGGCGCATATGGCTTCCATTTACGCCCGGCTGGGGGACGGGCAGAAGGCGCTGGAATCACTGGAGATCTTAACCCGAAGCTGCCTGATGAACAATCTCTTCACCGTTCACAACGATTGGAGAGATATGGGGATCAGCATGAATAAGCCGCAAGCTCCCGTACAATTGGATGCGAACCTGGGGATTACGCATGCGATTCAGGAAATGCTGATCTATGTCTCCCCCCGGATTGTGAAGCTTATGCCGGCAGTACCCGCCAGGTGGGAGCGAGGTAGTGTGAATGGGATGCGAATGTGTACGGGCAGCGTGTCCTTTGAATGGGACCGAACAGCAGGCCGTTTCCGCACGGAATTAAGGGCGGAGCGGGCGACGGACGTCACGGTGATTCTTCCGGACGAATTTGCCGGCTACGTGCTGCTTGGAGACGATGTCGACTACCATCGTTCATCGATACACCGATTTACTTGCCACATCAAGATGGAACCCGGACAAATCCTAATCATTCACAACGGGAAGGAGATGAAGAACAATGAGCAAACGGCATAAAAAAATGGGCTTGATCTTTCTGGCAGTCTTCCTTATGACCGCAGCCTTTAGTCCGGCTCATGCCGAGACGGATGGCGCACCGATTCCGGCATTCCCGGAAGCGGAAGGCGGAGGCATGTACACGACGGGCGGACGCGGCGGCGAAGTGTATGAGGTCACGAATCTGAATGACAGCGGTCCCGGCTCGTTGAGGGATGCGGTCAGCACAGGCAACCGTACGGTCGTGTTCCGGGTGTCGGGTAATCTTTTACTGGAATCTCCGCTTCGCATCCGCGGAAGCAATATTACGATTGCGGGCCAGACGGCGCCGGGAGACGGAATCAGCATCAATAATCATTCCACTTATATTGAAGCGGACAATGTGATCATCCGGTACTTGCGGTTTCGCATGGGGGATCATACCAAATCGACAGGCGATAGCATGTCGGCGCGTAAACGCCGCAATATTATCATTGACCACTGCTCGATCACTTGGGGCGTAGACGAGGTGTTATCGCCGTACGATAATGCGAACACGACGGTGCAGTGGTCCATTATCGGCGAAGCGATGCACATGTCCAAGCACTCCAAGGGCAGGCACGGCTTCGGCGGATTATGGGGCTCCAATAATGCCAGCTATCACCACAACCTCATTATTCACAATTCCAGCCGGAATCCCCGGTTGAAAGGAACAAACGATATCGACAAACGGTTCGACCTTCGTAACAATGTCATTTACAACTGGAATTATTTAAGCGCTTACGGCGGCAACAGCGCGGACATTAATATGATCAACAATTACTTTAAATACGGTCCGGATACGCTGGTGAACAAACGCAGTCAGCTGTTAACGCAGACCGGTTCAATCGGAAAGCTGTATGTCGGCGGCAATGTCATTGACGGCGATCCCGTTGTAACGGCAAATAATTGGCTCGGTGTTAACGCCGACAGCGGAAAGGAAATCATGAATGAGCCGATTGTGGTAACGCCGGTCACCACTCATGGCGCAGAAGAAGCATATGAGCTCGTGTTGAATCAGGCCGGGGCGATTCTGCCGAAACGGGACTCCATCGATGCCCGGCTTGTGAGCGATGTGAGGAACCGCACAGGCAGGCAAATCAATCACCCGGAGGAGGTCGGCGGATGGACCGAGCTGTTTAGCGCCCCCGCGCCGCAAGACAGCGATCATGACGGCATGCCGGATGAATGGGAGCTGGGGAACGGGCTGAATCCGCATGATTCCGATGACCGCAACGGCGACCTGGATTCGGACGGATACACGAATTTGGAAGAATATCTGAACGCTATCGCCGGCAACGGCTCCATAAATCCCGAGGTTCGGATTGTCGCTCCCGAGACCGATCAGTTAAAAGAGCTGCAAGGAAAAATCAATATTGTTGCCCATGCCTACGATCCGGACGGAAGCATCGCCAAAGTGGCATTCTATGCGAGCGGACAGCTGCTCGGCGAAGACGACAAGGCGCCTTATCAGTATATTTGGGATAACCTGCCGGAAGGGACGTATTTCCTGACGGCCAAGGCGGTCGACAACAGCGGAACCTCCACGGACTCGACTCCTGTTCCCGTTCATATCAATGCTTCAGGCGGCATCGCCCCGTGGCATTCTACCGATATAGGCAGCCCCGGTATCGCGGGACACGCCGATTTAAGGGATGGGCGGTTCACGGTCAAAGGAGGAGGAAATATCGTCCCTCTCTTCGGCAACAACAGCGGACTGACGGAGCGGGATCAATCGTTCCATTATGTGTACCGGCAGTTGGAAGGCGATGTGGAGCTGGTCGCCCGACTTGATTCCCTGACGGAAACGGCGCCGCACAACCGGTCGGGTCTGATGATCCGGCAGACGCTGGAACCGGCTTCGGCGGAAGCGATGATCGGCTTCTCGGTACGGGGAGACCAATACTGCTCCGTCTTCTACAGCAGAGCAGGGGCCGGGGGACCGATGTCGCAGACACCGCCGATCCCGTCGCTGAACACACCATACTGGTTTAAGCTGGTCAAGAACGGAGATCTTGTGACGGGCTATCACTCCTCCGACGGAGTGAACTGGACCGAGGTTTCCTCTGCGGCATTCCCTGCAGACGGGCCGTTTTATATCGGTTTTGCTGTAGATGCGGGGGATGAGAATAACCCGGTTGAGCATTATAACACCTCGGTCTTCTCGGAGGTTCGCCTGGTAACACCATAACGGTTGTAAAGTATTCAATTCCTGATACGAGGGGGCTTTCCAATGAAACGTCAGTCCGTCATCAGCTTACTGCTGGCCGTATGCTTAATATTCACGGTCACTGCCTGTGCTTCCGGGAATAACGGTGCGTCCGATACCCCGAACAAAGAACCGGACAATTCGTCTGCCGACAAGCTTGATGCATCGGCACTAACGGATGAACCTTTGACGCTGTACGTCTATTCCAACAGCGGCGATTCGGTAGAGAGCTGGGATGAGCGCTTCGGGAATGTATTAAAGCAGCAATTCCCGAATTGGACCATCGAATATATCCCCAAAACAAAAGAAGTCGGTCTAAAGGAACTGATTACGGCAGGACAGAGGATCGATATTTTCTGGGAGTCGATCGGAGGCTTCGCAACTTACCTGCTGGGTTCCGATTTGCAGTACGACATGTCGGATCTGATCAGCAAGCATGAAATCAATATGAACCGGTTCGAGCCGACCGTCGTTGACGCCATCGAACAAATCTCTGGAGGAGACAAACTTTACGGGGTTCCCGTATTCAACAACACGATGGTTATGTATTACAACAAAGACTTGTTCGATAAATTCGGTGTGGATTATCCGAAAGACGGCATGACCTGGTCGGAAGCCGCCGAGTTATCCAAGCTATTGACACGGACCGATGGCGACAAGATTTATGCAGGCTTGTCTACATCGGAAACGCATATGCTGCTGATGAATCAGCTTTCGATTCCTTTTGTCGATCCGGAAACGAATCAAGCGACGCTTGACCAGGATGAACAGTGGAAGAAATTTTACGAAACCGTCTTTGTCAAGCCTGCCGATGCCTCCGGTTACCGTGAATATATGCAGGCGCACGGAAACAAACTGCCTTACAGGAAGGAATTCCTGGAAGCCCAGGATCTGGCGATGTTCGGATGGTTGTCCTCGATAACCTTCGTATTCCCTGAAGAGTATTCGAAAATGAATTGGGATATGGTGTCGATGCCGGTTTTCGAGGACGCTCCGCGAATCGGGGCACAAGCGTACCCGACATACTTTAGTGTAACGAGTATGGCCGAGAATAAGGACGCCGCCATGCAGGTCATCAAGCACCTCGTATCGGATGAAGTCCAAGCGGAGCTGTCCAAGAAAGGGATCATGCCGGTTGTCAACGATGACAGCATTAAGAAAATGTACGGGGAAGAAAGCATGTTCAAAGGTAAAAACTACGGCGCAGCCTTCTACAACGATTTTGCTCCGATTCCATATAAGTCTGATTTTGACAGGAATCTCGTGACGCCGTATGCGAAGGCGGCGCCTAAGGTAGTGCTTGAAGGTGACTTTAATACGATATTCCGCACCTACGCCGAGGAATCGAATCAAAAAATCAAGGACGATAAAACCGACTAGAATTTGGATACAAAAAGCGCCGGATGTGCATCATAGAGTGATGTAACACCTCTATCGCGCGCATCCGGCACCTGATGTAATCAACCGTAGATATCCGGGTTGAAAGATTAGTGGAATGGGGACAACAGAGATCGGAAGCACGAACCGAACACGCTGCCGTCTAGTCTAGCTTATCGGATATTAAACAGACAAGGAGTTATCTTTGCTTGGAGCAACAGGGCCGTTCTGCTGCCCGTCGTATTGATATTCTTTTTCCCAGAAATCGGCATCCCGGATGCCCAGCTTCACCGGATCGAATACGGGGTCTACGCCGGCTTTCTTCTGCGCTTCATAGTCCTTCAAGATGGCTAGGGCCGGTCTGGTAAGGAGCAGAATGGCGATAATGTTCAGCCATGCCATGCTGCCTACGCCGATATCACCGAGTCCCCATGCAAGACTCGCTTCTTTGACACAGCCATAGAAGACGACCCCCAGAATGGCGATTTTTAACAGATATTCCGACCAGATCCGTTTTATTTTGCCGTTAATATAGGTCAGGTTGGTCTCGGCCATATAGTAGTACGCCATAATGGTTGTAAATGCGAAGAATAGCAGGGCAATCGCTACAAAAGGAGCCCCGAATCCCGGCAGGATCGTTTCGACCGCACTCTGCGTATAAGCAGGCCCTGGTTTGATATCGCCCAGATTATTGACGATAGGCGCAGTGCCTTCGGGAGTGACATTATACATGCCGGTAATGAGAATCATAAATGCCGTTGCGGAACAAACGAACAAGGTGTCGATATAGACGGAAAACGCCTGAACCAATCCTTGCTTGGCCGGGTGCGATACTTCGGCGGCGGAAGCGGCATGAGGCGCTGTGCCTTGGCCGGCTTCGTTGGAGTAAATGCCGCGCTTTACGCCCCAGCTGATTGCAGCGCCGAGAATGCCTCCGAATGCCGCGTGTGCTCCGAATGCGCTGGAAAAGATCAAGCTGATGATGCCTGGAAGCTCGGAAATGTTAAACAGAATAATTAAGAGCGCGACAAAAATGTAGCCTACCGCCATAAACGGTACCGCGAATTGAGCGACGCGGGCAATCCGTTTAACACCGCCGAAAATAATAAGCGCAAGGATAATGATGAGTGCGCCGCCGGTAATCGCAGGACTGATGCCGAAGGCGTTGTCCATACCGACAGCGATGCTGTTCGCTTGAACGCCGGGCAGCAGCACACCGGTCGCCAAAACCGTGACGGCCGCAAACAAGACGGCGTACCATTTCATTTTTAACCCTTTCTCAATGAAATAAGCAGGACCGCCGCGGTACTGACCGTCCAGTTTACGCTTATAAACTTGTCCGAGGGTCGCTTCGACAAAGGCCGAACCGGCGCCCAAAAAGGCGATCAGCCACATCCAGAACACCGCTCCCGGACCTCCGGATGCAATGGCCGTTGCGACACCAGCTATATTACCGGTACCAACCCGGCCCGCGAGCGCCATGTTCAATGCCTGGAATGAGGAGATCCCTGCAGATGAGCTTTTTCCTTGAAACGTTAATTTGACCATGTCCTTTAGATGCCTTACCTGCATAAAGCGGGTAACGACCGTGTAGAACAAGCCTGCACCCAAGCACAGATAAATGAGGGCCTGACTCCAAATAATACCGTTAATCCAATCGACAACTTTTTCCATAATTGAGCCTCCTTTATATGTAAGAGAATATAACTCAAAATCAGTCAAAGATCCAATAAAAATCGTAAAAAGCAAATTTGATTTCTATATTATACTCCGGAATAAGGTGATTATGTCAAATGAATATATTTACAATGTCATATATTTGTTATAAAAACTATCAATTTGGTGTTAGATATAAGTTAGGTATCTGCCGAAATACTGGCTTGATGCCTTGAAGGCGCCGGTTTTCCGGCAGAAGTTACATAGCTGTGCAATATCATTCCGGCTATTACAAGGAGCATGCCGATGCATGACACCAAAGAGGGGAGAGGACTGGCCAGCAAGATCAGCTCTCCGGCGACTGCAAATAATACTTCAACCGATTGGGTTGCTTCAACTGCCGCCAACTTCGGCATGCTGCCTCTGACCATGTCCGTTGCGCGGAAAAAAAGCACTGTCGCTATGACCCCGGAACAGACGGCAACAAGGAACGATTGGGAGATCTGTGCCGAACCGGGCAAACCTACCGTAAACAAACCGTAAATTGAAAGGACGAACCAGAGCGGCAGGCTGGCAATTGTCATACCGAGCACGCGCTGATAGACATCCAGACGGCCTTGGCAAAGCTCCATCATCTTCCGGTTGCCAAGCGGATAAGCGAAGGAAGCGACGACGACAGGCAGGATACCGAGCCACAGTTCCTTTGCGGACAGGGTGCTTGCATGCTGGATTTGCATCAGAGCTACACCTGCTACAATGATAACCGACATTGAAAGCCCTTTCAATGGAATTTTATTTCTAACTTTTACAGTACCGGTTGTCGTCTGAACGGATTCGAAAAACAACGGGGTGAGAAGCGCCCCCGAAACAATGGTAATTTGCCATGTGCCGGCGATCAGCCATCCCGGGCCATAGGCGGCGGCAAAGCATAACGGCGCGTAGAACAGCCCGAATCCGACAAAGCTCCATAACAGCCATGCTGCGGGGTGCCGTTTCATTTCTTGAATCAGAGGGCCTAAATTTCTTCTGCCGATAACGATGAGCAAGAGAAACGGAATCATAAAGAAATATCGCAATGAAGCGCTCCATATCCAGCTTCCGCCGGAAAGCTCCATCGTCCGGTTCAAAACGAATGTGAACGCAAAGAAGAAAGCTGCGAAAATACCTAATATAATGGGGCGCAAAATGTCTACCTCAATCCGTTATAGAATGACAGCGCCTCAAAAAGCGCCAGTTACAAAAATAACGTAATCCGGTATTGAAATCAAGACCCGGTCAACAATTCCGCCAATCCATAAACAGATCCGATAATTGTGCATCCTCTGGCCGATTGAACGATTGATAGGCTGCCGGCCGTCCGATATGATGGCCTTACTGATGAAACGGAGGGAGGTTAGAGAGGAATTGGTCCGGAATCCTTACCTGGTCAATATTCGCAAGCATTGGATGCTTTACGTCATGATACTTCCCGGGATTGTATTTTATATCTTATTTAAGTACGTCCCGCTTGCCGGAAGCATTATCGCCTTTCAGAACTATCAGATCTTCAACGGAATCTTAAACAGTCCATGGGCCGGGCTCGACAATTTCCGTTTTTTATTTTCCTACCAGGATTTTTACCAGGTATTAAGAAATACCGCATTAATCGCGTTGTACCAGCTGGTGTTCGGATTTCCGGCCCCGGTCATTCTGGCGCTTTTATTTAATGAGGTGCGGTTGTATATGGCGAAGAGGACCTTGCAAAGCCTGTTTTACCTGCCTCATTTTTTATCTTGGGTTGTCGTCGGCGGAATCGTGTTTGAGCTGCTGGCCGCGCAAGGGATCGTCAACGTCATCCGGGGATGGCTCGGGCTCGAAGCGGTGCTGTTTATGCAGGAGGAACGGTATTTCCGCACCATAGTCGTGCTGTCGGGCATATGGAAAGAGGTTGGCTGGGGTACGATTATCTATCTTGCGGCGATTGCGGGCGTTAATCCGAACCTGTATGAAGCCGCCGTTGTCGACGGCGCCGGCCGGTTCAAGCAAATCGTACACATTACGCTTCCGGCGATGCTTCCGACCATATTGGTGCTTTTTCTGCTCAATATCGGCAATTTCCTGGAGCTGGGTTTCGATCAAATTTATAATTTATTGACTCCGATGACGTATTCCGTAGGGGATATTATTGAAACCTATGTCTACCGGGCAGGGGTTCTTCAGGGGCAGTACAGCCTGACGACGGCGATCGGATTGTTCCAATCCGTGATCGGCTTTACGCTGCTATGGATATTTAACCGGATGGCCAGGAAAACGGAACAGGGGTTATGGTGATGAGACAAACATTAATTGAAAGGAGCTTTCAATGGCTCAACTATACTTTTCTCGTTTTGGCCGCCGCAACGATGGTGTTCCCGCTGCTTCACCTGCTCGCCGTGTCTTTCAGCTCCCCCATTGCAGCCGATTCGAAGAAGGTGTTTCTGATTCCCTTGGAATTTACGACGGCTTCCTGGGAGCATATCCTTCAAAACAAAAAGCTGTGGAAGTCGTTCGGAATCACGGTGTACATTACGGTCGTCGGGACTTTCATCAGCATGTTCTTATCCGTATTCATGGCATTCCCGTTGTCGAGGAACGAATTTATGCTCCGCAAGCCCGTTATGCTGGGGATTGTGATCACGATGATCTTCAATGCGCCGATGATCCCGTTCTTTCTGACGGTCCGGGAGCTCGGTCTGATGAATTCCTTGTGGGCGCTCATTATTCCGGGGGTCGTCGGAACCTTTAATATGATCATAATACGCACTTTCTTTATGGGCATCCCGGGGGAACTGGACGATTCCGCGAGAATCGACGGCTGCCATGATTTCAGAGTGCTGTTTCAAATCTACCTGCCGTTATCCAAGCCCGTGCTTGCAACGGTCAGCTTGTTTTATGCTGTCGGTTATTGGAACACGTTCCAGAGGGCGGTGCTGTTTTTAAGGGATCCCGGGCTATGGCCGCTGCAGATGCAGCTTCGCGCGTATTTGAAGTCGCCGGAAGAGCTTGCCGAAGTCAATTTATTTTTGGGGGATTACGGATTTAATACGACGACCTTGAAGGCGGCGACGATTATTTTCGCAACCGTGCCGATTATTCTGGTCTACCCCTACTTGCAAAAGTATTTCGTGAAAGGGGCCATGCTGGGCTCGTTGAAGGAGTAATTAAACTACCCCTAAAGGGAGGATCTCCGATGTTAAGGTCGATGAGAGAGAAGCTTATGCTTGTAACGATTGCGTTCATCCTCGTCTTCACCGCTGGCTGCAGCGGAGACAGCGGCAGCAATAACGGATCGGCCGGCAAACCTAAAGGTACCGGTACCGATGGAGACAAGACGGAAGAAATCGTGAAGG
Organism: Paenibacillus tarimensis; assembly: GCA_041281825.1. GTDB lineage: Bacteria > Bacillota > Bacilli > Paenibacillales > Paenibacillaceae > Paenibacillus_D > Paenibacillus_D tarimensis_A. The sequence goes on from CP166298.1 coordinate 1,011,169, forward strand.
TGAAAGTGTTCAAAAGCCATCTGGGGAAAGGTACCATTCCGGATGGGAAGGATGCGCATGTGCAGTATGTAAGGGATCGGACGGGAGTTGAATATGAACTGGTCACAACGCCTCCGGGGTCTGAACCGGCTGAATTTATTAACCTGTTGATCGCTTCGAACGAACTCCCGGATATTCTCCGCCCGATCGGCGGCGTGGAGCAGACGCTAATTCAGCAGGGCGGGGCGCTGCCGCTCGACGATCTGCTTCCCGAATATGCCCCGAACGTATGGAAGAACATTCCGCAAGAGGCTTGGGACGTTGTCCGTTCCGCTTCCTCGGACGGCAAGATTTACTATGTGCCGAAAGTTTTCCTTGTTCCCGAACGAGCGCCGATGATTCGTCTGGATTGGATCGATGCGGTCGACATGAAAATGCCGGAAACCGTTCAGGAGTATAAAGATCTGCTTCGGGCGTTCCGCGATAAGGACCCGAACGGCAACAACCTTGCGGATGAGCTTCCTACCACAGGGAGGGAATTCGGCAAATGGATGGATCACTTGTTCGCGATATACGGCGTTGCGATGTGGGAAGGCGTACCGGAGTGGGATATCTATGACGGTGAGATCCAATATGCCGGTGTGACCGAAAATATGAAAGCCGCCATTGTTTTTATACGCGAACTGTATGCCGAGAAGCTGTTGGACAATGAAACCTTTCTCAACAAAGGCGACGTATGGCAGGCGAAGATAAATAACAATCTGGTCGGCAGCTGGTATCATCTGCCCGCGGGTTTGCGCGACCGCTACGCGGCGATGCTTCAGGGAGCGCCGGACGCTTATGTCGCCGGCATGCCGCTGCCGAAAGCAGACGGTTTTGAAGGGTTCGTTACGCAGAAGAGCATGGGCGAGCCGGAATGGATTATCCCCAAATCGGCCGAAGCCAAAGCGCCGCACGCTTTGAAACTGCTCGATTTCTTCTATGACCGCAATAACGACGAGTTTCTTCGCTACGGAATCGAAGGACAGCATCATGAGGTGGTTGGAGGGAAAAAAGTATTGCTGCCGCAAACGGATGACAAGCCGATCGCGTTCGGCATGAGAAATCTGACGACAATCGAGGATATGACTGTCCGGATTGAGGAGACGTTCCCGGAAGACCAGCGGCAAATGGTGAAGGACATTTTTAAAGTCAGCACGGCGGATGCCAGAAGAATAGCCGGGGACGGCTTGCCGAACACGGTGTACGACGGTTTTCCCGATATACAGTCTCATAAGCTGTTCCAGGAATATTTAACGAAGATCGTCATTGGCGAATGGCCGATCGAGAAGTTCGACGAGTTTGTGACGCGCTGGCAGCAGGCCGGCGGTACGACCGTAACGCAGCGCGTGCAGGAGTGGTACGCCAAAATGAATCCTTAAAAAACCGGGGCGTGAGGCAAATTCGCAGTATAATGGTTATGATACTGTGAAAGGCGGGATACCGAATGCTCCATACGTTTAACAAATGGATCAAGTATACGCTGACCAATACGCAGTCCCGCATGGTGCTGTTATTAACGGTTGCAGTCTTTATCATTATTCTTGCCGTGAGCCTCACTTCCTACTATGCTTCCAAGACAGTGCTGCAGCAGGAGCTAAGCGTACCGCAAAAGCAGATGCTTGGGGTGAGTATGAATTATATTGACGAGTACATTAAGGAAAGCGATCAAATTGCGATAAAACTGGCGGTCAACGCCAATGTGTACCGGTTTCTGACGGGCAAGAACCAAAGCGTATACGGCAATATTACCGAGCTGTACCAGCTGTTGACGACATTAATCAACAATACCGCCTATATTAACAGCATTTATATTTACGATATCGGACGGGGAAGCTTCATTGCGATTCCGCAAGGCTATCATTCGAACGGCAAAACATTTTCCGATTCCGAATGGGTGAATATCGCGGATGAGATGGGCGATGAAATGATGGTTGTGCAAAAGAGGGTCGTACCTGAAGGCGTCAGGAATCAGGGCTCGGAGATTACTTTATTTCGCAAAATTCTCATTCGCAATGAGCTTAAAGGGATCGTGGCGGTTAATTTCAAGGATGAGGAGCTGTTTGCCAGGCTGCACCCTTTGGGCGTCTCCGAATTGCACGGCGCGCGGTTCATCCTGGATCAGCGCAATGAGGTATTATATTCGACATCCAGCTTTCCGTTCGATGCGGAAATGATCGCGGAAGCTGTCGCACAACTGAATGAGAAAAGCTTGGGAGATGTCACTCTCCTGAACAAGCGGCTGCTTGCCAATCAGGCCCAATCGCCGCTTACCGGCTGGAAATATGTCTCGGTCGTATCTCAGGACAGTTTGCTGGCCAAGTCGAAGAAGGTCCGTAATGTTGTCTTGTCCGTATCGATTGTGTCATTGATGCTTGGCGTCATTGCGATATTCTATATTAATGCCGTCGCCTTCCGCCCGGTCCGGCGCATGAAACAGCTGTTCAGTGTTCAGGACGGGGATATGCAAAGGCCGGATTTGATTCATATCGAGAAGCTTGCCAGCGAATTGTTAAGGGATCACGATCAGTTGTCAAGGCTGATCCGGCAAACGATGCCGGAAGCGGCTTCGAAATTTCTTTGCGATTATTGCACGGGCAATATTCATCATTCGAGAGAAGTTCGGGAGAAGTGGAACAGTTACTTTCAAGGGTGGACCGATGCGCCGCTCACGATCGCCGTTATCTCCATCGATCAATTTGAAGCCTGGTCCCGGCGTTTTTCCGGTTCCGATCAATCTCTCTTAAAATTTGCGCTTGCCAATGTAATTACGGAAATTATGGCGATCGATTGGCGCTGCGAATGCGCCGATTTCGGCAAAGACAAGATGATGATATTGCTTCAGCCTTCCTCGGCTGAATCATCTTTGCCGAACAAATTTGCGGAAGCGGCGGACGTGGTGTCCCGATTGCTTAAATTCACCATTTCCGTCGGCATCAGTACGCCGCAGGCGGATGTCGAACGATTGCAGCAGGCGATGTTCGAAGCGGATAACGCGCTCAGCTATAGATTATATAAGGGATACGGCAGCGTCATTTCGTTCATTGAGGTGGCGGAGCACGAGATGCCCGAAACATTGCCGAGGGAGCATGTTTTGGACGAATTGATTGAAGCCGTCGAAGCGGGAGACTGCTCCCGCGCTCTGCGTATCGTTGAGCGAATGCTGGACGACATCCGGGCGAATTACTGGTATCCTTCCACGGCGCTGTCCTTCCTGAAGAGGCTGGGGGAACGGCTTCAGCGGATCGGACCTGTCCAAAATGGCAGGATTGGGTCGGGTCGGGACGGTTTAGAGCAGCTGCACACGGTTCATCTGGATGACATCGCCGGCCGGTTAAAACGGCATGTGGCCAAGTTGGCGGAGAGGTTCCAATCCTTAGCTCACAGCAAGGATTTTATCCTTTGCCAACAGATGATTGAATATATGAAGCAGCATTTGGGAGAGCCGATCGGCATACAAGAGGTCGCGGACGCGGGCCATATCAGCGTCAGTCTGGCGAGTCAGCTGTTTAAGCAGGAAATGAACGAAACGATCTACGGTTACTTAACGAGGTTGAGAATGGAGCGTGCCGCCGAGCTGCTCATCCGGACGAATGAGAAAGTTTCCGATATTGCCGTTAAGGTCGGTTATCAGCATGAGAACAGCTTTATACGCGTTTTCCGGAAATATAAGGATATTACACCCGGTAAGTACAGGGAAATGATGAAGATCAGGGCAAATGCCCCTTTGGCGGAATGAGCGAAGAAAATGTGAAGGATTGGGTTGAGGTGAAAATATGAATAGAAAAGAGATTGTCCGGCGGCATAATCCGGTCATTACGACGCTGGATGCTTTATCCCCGCTCTCTATCGGAAATGGAGAGCTCGGCTTCAGCGCCGATTTTACCGGGCTGCAGACGTTTCCGGATTCGTACGAGACTCCGCTCGGCACACAATCCAACTGGGGATGGCATTATACGGGAGGACCGGGCTTATATACCGATCAGGACATTGTTTACCAGAAGTTCGATACATACGGAAGGCAAGTGGCTTATCCGATGAAGCCCGAGGACAAAGCGGACGCGTACCATTGGCTCCGGCAAAACCCGCACCGGCTGCAGCTGGGGCGGATCTCCTTTCGGTTGTTGACGCGGGAAGGCAATGTCGCGCAGGTCGGCCGGATCACACAAATCGATCAGAAGCTGGATCTATGGACTGGGACGCTTCATAGCCGTTTTGCGGTGGACGGTGAACTTGTCCAAGTGTCAACCGCCTGCCATCCGGAGCAGGATATGATCGGCGTGAAGGTATCTTCTCCGTTGCTGGCGGATAACCGGCTGCAGGTGTTTGTCCGGTTCCCGGCACCTGATGTGAACCATACGAATTGGTCCAAGGCCGTATATCCGGATTGGGGGCATGACGAGCGTCACAGCACCAACCTTGTTTCCGTCTCCGATCACTCAGCTGTATTAAAGCGAAAAATGGATTCGGACGGATATTCGGTCAGATGGGACTGGAATGCAGGAAGGCTAAAGCAAACCGGGATTCACGAATTCACATTGTTTGCCGATGCCAATCTTAGCAATGAGCTGGAGTTTACGATATCATTCGCACCTGTGGAACCGGTGAGGATGCTGTCGGCGGACGAGATCCTCCATGCGAGCGCCCGCGGCTGGAAAGCATTCTGGATGAGCGGCGGGGCCGTCGATCTTGAGGGCAGCTCCGATCCGAGAGCCTTCGAGCTCGAGCGCAGGGTCGTACTGTCCCAATATTTATGCGCGATTCATAGCGGCGGATCGCTGCCGCCGCAGGAAACGGGCCTCATGTATAACAGCTGGTTCGGTAAATTTCACCTGGAGATGCATTGGTGGCATGCCGCTCATTTTCCGCTGTGGGGCCGCGCGGACAAATTGATGAAGAGCATGGGCTGGTACCAATCCATTCTGCCTCTCGCAAGGGAACTGGCCTTGTCCCAAGGCTACACCGGCGCACGCTGGCCTAAAATGGTAGGCTTCGACGGCAAGCAAAGCCCTTCAACGGTCGCTCCCGGACTTATATGGCAGCAGCCGCATCCGATTGCTCTCGCAGAGCTGATCTACCGGGCGGACCCTTCCAGGGAAACGCTCGAGCGGTTCCGGTCAATCGTGTTTGAATCGGCCGATTTCATGGTCTCCTACGCTCACTGGGATCGGGATAAGGGAGTCTTTGACCTGGGACCGCCGCTCATTCCTTCCCAGGAATGCCACCATATCCATGAAAGCAAGAATCCGCCGTACGAGCTTGAGTACTGGAAATACGGGCTGGACATCGCGGCGACTTGGGCAAAACGGTTGAATGTTGAGCCTAATCCCCGTTGGCATCAGGTGGCAGCTTCAATGGCGAAGCCTCCGCAAGCAGGCGGAGTCTATCTGGCACATGAATATTGCCCCGACACGTACACGAGGAAAAACAGGGACCATCCTTCGATGACAGGGGCGATGGGCATACTGCCGGGGAGCTTGATAGATCCGGATATGATGCGAAATACATTAATCAAAGTGAAGGATGTTTGGAACTGGAGCTCGGCTTGGGGCTGGGATTTTCCGATGTGTGCGATGACGGCCGCGCGCCTCGGGGAGAGAGAAATGGCCGTCGATTTCCTGCTGATGGATGAGACGAAAAACCGGTATTTAACGAACGGACACAACTATCAACGTCCCGGGCTGACCGCCTATTTGCCCGGAAACGGCGGGCTGTTAACCGCTGTCGCGATGATGGCTTGCGGATGGAACGGCGCAGCCGGCGATTGTCCCGGATTCCCGCGGGACGGAAGCTGGTCCGTGAAATGGGAAGGGCTGCATCCGATATTGTAACCGGGTGGTCGGCATATGTCGCTACAGGCGTGGAAATAATCCAGCTTGGGGGGAAATTGCAGCGCGCTTCCGGCGGTGGATGAGCAAAGTAGAGCAAGAAAGTTTCTTTGCAGCACGATTTGGGTGGTGGAAGGGACTAGCAAGGAACAAAAGGTTCTCTATTGAATGAGAATGGCGCATGATGGGTACTGCAAGGAACAAAAAGTTCTCTAATGAGCGAGAACGGCGTATGACGGGTTCAGTTGAGAAAGAAAGTTTCTTTACTGCACTCATCCGGTGATATCGGCAAAGTACAACAACGATCGGAAGCGCTATCAGGACACAGTCGATTTCAACGGTAACGGGAAGTTAAGTCTCAAATACGCAGAGAGGGTGCAAGCGAATGCTGGAACAATTGCGAAGCCGGTTTGTCCGGCCGCCGGCGGAATTTTCGCCGATTCCGTTTTGGTTTTGGAACGACGCGCTGACGAAGGAAGAGCTGATTCGGCAAATTCATGATTTTCACGCTAAAGAAGTCGAAGGGTTCGTCCTTCACCCGCGAATCGGCATTCCTGACAGCATGCCGTACCTGTCCGATGAGTTTATGGATTTGGTGGAGGCTGCGGTTGAGGAGGCGGCCCGGCTGAACATGCGGGTGATCTTATATGATGAAGGCATGTATCCTTCAGGGTCGGCCTGCGGCGGGGTTGTCAGGAGAAATCCGGCGTACGCCAGCCGCGGACTCCGGATGATCGAACAGCGAGCGGATGGTCCTGTGGAGTGGAACGTACCTCTGGCTTCGGGTGACCGGATCGTATCCGTTCAGGCGATATGCAAGCTAGGCGGTCCAGCCTACCGGCCGGAATCAGTCGTACTTCTGAAGCATCATGAAGGCCGGGTCGATTTTACACCGCCGGACGAGGAGACGTGGTCTTTGGCGGCTTTCATCGACACATGTAGCGACGGCCATATCCGTGGCATTCATTACGGGCAGGATGACGGGGAACCGGGAGCGCCCCGGTCGGCGGATTTGCTGAATCCCGATGCGGTACGTACCTTTATCGAACTGACTCATGAACGTTATGAAGCACGAATCGGGCGGCATTTCGGCAAAACCGTCATCGCCATGTTTACCGACGAGCCCGACTTGATGGGAAGAGGTCACCATAAAGGGCTGGTTCCGTGGACGTCGGATTTCATCGATGATTTTCTGGCCGGAGGAAACCGGGAGGAAGAATTGGCGGCGCTGTGGTTAGATGCCGGTTCGATGACAGCGACCATCCGCAAAAAATACCGGACCTCGGTGCGTAACCGAATGGAGCAAGTCTACTACAAGCAGCTGCACGATTGGTGCGGGAAGCGGGGAATCGCCTTAACCGGCCATCCCGCAGGCAGCCAAGACATCGGAATGCTGAAATATTTCCATATTCCCGGGCAGGATATCGTCTGGCGGTACATTGCTCCCGAGGATGGTAAGGGCCTAACCGGACTTCACAGCACAATGGGCAAATGCTCGGCGGATGCGGCAAGGCACCGGGCAAGGCGAAGGAATTTGAATGAATGCTTCGGGGTATGCGGCAAAGAAGGCGGCTGGTCCTTGTCGGCGGACAATATCAAATGGTATTTGGACTGGTTGTTCGTGCGGGGCGTTAATCTCATATGTCCTCATGCGTTCTATTATTCGATCGAAGGGAAACGGCTGCATGAGCGTGCGCCCGACGTCGGGCCGAACAATATCTGGTGGTCCGAGTATGGGCGGTTTTCAAGGTATATTAAGCGGATGAGCTGGATGATGACCGACAGTATCAATACGGCAAACGTTGCGCTGCTCTGCCAAGGGGACCGCTTGTCATGGCGGATGGCGAAGCCATTGTTCGAAAACCAGATCGAATTCAACTATTTGGAGGAGGAGCTTCTGCAGGATGCATGCGAATTGAGTGAAGGGATGCTGACGATTGCGAAGCAAACCTATACCGTCGTACTCGTTGATGAAGGGGCGGCGCTGGAACCGCAAACGTGGAGTAGGCTGAAGTTATTTGCACAGCAGGGCGGAGTCATAATGGAACTTCGCGAGGAAGCGGCGGACGGCAGTCCGGAAATCGGGCAGTTCCGGTTCGACTCTCCGGAGGAGCTGGCCGGGGCGCTGCAGGAGTGCATGGTCGGCACATACCTTCTTGAACCGGCGGCACATGCTATAAGAGTGAGTCACCTCATCAAGGATGGCGTTCATTTGTATGTGATTGTTAATGAAGGCGAGGAAGCTTACAAGGGAAGGCTGTATGTGCCGTTGCAAGGTAAAACGGAACTCTGGCACCCATGGACGGGGACCACAACACCGGCATCTGTCCTCCGCAGCGGTGATGGCCTTGGTATCGAATTGCAAATCGTGCGCAGAGAAAGCCTGGTCATTGTTCTGGATCCGCGGGAGGCGGCGAAGGAAATCGCGATACCTGGGAGACGTTTGGAGAAGACGGTGGATATAGCGAAACCATGGTCTATAGAAGGCCGTCCGCCACTAGATAACCTGGTTTCATGGACGGAATGGGAAGGGATGAGCCATTTCTCCGGCATGCTCGCATACGAAGCGGAATTCGAAATGGAGCATGCCGGGCCGTTTACGGATATCGTCCTTGATTTGGGCGAAGCGCATGAAATGGCCCGCCTTTTCCTGAACGGTGAAGAAATCGGCGTGCAGATGTGGCGGCCGTACCGTTTTTCGGTTATAGGCCAAATCAGGAACGGGATGAACCGGCTGCGGGTGGAAGTGACGAACACACTGGCCAACCGGTACGACAAGATGTCATTGCCCTCAGGTCTGATCGGTCCCGTCCGCATTGAGCTGTATAAATGAAAGCTCGAATCAAAATTATAACGTCACTTCCTCCGATATCGTAAGTCCGGCTTCTTTAACTGCTTGCGATACAATTCGGGCGACGGCGTCGGCGCCTTTTGCCGTGAAGTGAGTGTGATCCGTGCCGTTTACAGACACCATGAAAAAGGTTCGCGCTTCGTCAAATCCGATCGCGTTATAGTATTGAAGACTTCGATCCATAAGGTCGATGAGCGCCGTATCTTCCTCGGCGGCAACCTGCTTCATGGCATCGCAGTATTCCGGGAAATCGTTCATAAATTCACCGTTTTCGCTATAGTGAAGCCGGGCGACCGGCGTAATCAGAAGAGGGACGGCTTGACGCCGGCGTGCCCCTTCGATATACATTTTCAAATACCTTTTATAGTCGGTATAGGGGTCCGTATAGCGCTCCGGTTTATTCTTGGAGGAATCGTTGTGGCCCATCTGCACGAACAAATAATCATGGGGTTGTATATCGTCAAGGATGCGCTCCAGCCGGCCTTCCTCAACAAAGGTTCTGGAGCTGCGTCCGCCGATTGCCCGGTTGATAAATGTGACCTTGTCACTAAAATAACGCGGAATAAACTGGCCCCATCCCGCTTGCGGGGCGGCCTCTTCCTTATAGGTTTGCACAGTCGAGTCTCCTGCCAGGTAAATGGCAGTGGTAGGACGTTTACTCATCGAATTTCCTCCTTACATAGGGATCTTTGAGCATGACATAGGGATCTTTGAGCGGAGCTCAAAGTCTCTCTGCTTCTCAAAGTCTCTCAGCTCCATAGGGATCTTTGAGCATGACATAGGGATCTTTGAGCGGAGCTCAAAGTCTCTCTGCTTCTCAAAGTCTCTCAGCTTGGCTGATCAAAGGCCGTACGGGCCTGTCTTCCATCCGCAAAGCGTGCTTTCCGAAAAGGATGGTGATAGTTAGTTCTATTTGGCAATTAAGGTAGCAATAGGTGAGTAATGGGCATGGATAAGGAAGTAACCTCAGTAATAAGGAAGCAAACCTCAGTAATTGGGGATATCCAACATCCTGTCAGAGCAAATAGTGAGGCAAACCTCATTAATAGCGAAGTTGTCTTCCGTAATACTGAGGTTTACCTCAGTATTAAACCAAAACGGTCACTAGAGTACGGAAATAAGGAAATATACTTCATTAATAGTGAGATTGCCTCACTATTCGCTGAATTTGAGCGAATCGCCATATCTGCGTCGTAAGCATTCGCGAGGGACCTAGCTGTTGACGGACCGAATGGCGACTTGACCGGAAGCGACCGAAAATAACCCCAAGAGCACCTGCTGTATCCGTTAGAATTTTACACTAGGGAACTCGGGACTCGGCTCTCGTGATTGCAAGCGCCTCATAAGCATCGGGATTTTTCGGTGCTTTCTTGACCTGCACTGTCCGGCATCACGATTTCAATCGCCGGCGCCGGCGGCGGATTCATGCCTTCACCCAGATAGAATCCCGGATGAGGGGGTTGATTGTAGGCGACATTCTGCCAGGCGATGGCGAGACGGTATACCGGATCGTGCATCAAAGTGCGGATCCGATGCTCCGTGACGTCCGTGGTGGAATAAATGTGCAATGCCGTACTGTCGGCCGTTCTCCACACTACTTCTTCACGCCAGTCTCCGAACAGATCCGCCTGCAAACAAGGCGTTGCCTTGGTCCCGTTATTGGATTCACATTCAGCGGCGGTTAGAAGGCGAACGGTCTTCCCATGAATGTAATCCCACTTATCGATATGGTTATGGTCCAAAAGCTCGCGCTGCAGATCGCCGTCCCACCAGATGGCGAAGTTTGTGGAAGAGGGGACAGAGTCGCCGATCTTCTCGCCTTTACAGGAATATAAATTGCCTCCGGCCCATACCTCTTCCCCCGGATATCTCGGATCGAGGTCGGCGGAAACGCCGCGTCCCGTATCTCCCGTTGTGGGAATGCCCCACAATAGCTCGCCGGTGCGCGCATCATGCATTTCGATACCGTAATCCGACGGCGTTTCGTGCACCTGAAACACCTCGAGCCCCGGACGCGTAGGGTCCAAATCCCCGACGTGCATCGCGTCGCCGTGGCCGAGTCCGGTAGAATACAATCCTGTGCCGTCATGGTCGATCACGCAGGAACCGTAAATAATCTCATCTTTGCCGTCGCCGTCGACATCCGCCACGCCGAGGCTGTGGTTTCCTTGGCCGGCGTAGGCCGCGTTACCGGGATGATCGCTGTCGAAGGTCCATACTTTGCTTAATTGTCCGTCCCGCCAGTTGTAGGCGGCGAGAACGGTGCGCGTGTAGTAACCTCGGCACATAACCAGGCTGGGCCTTATGCTGTCCAAGTAGGCGATACAAGCGAGAAAGCGGTCTGCCCGGTTACCGTAATTGTCTCCCCAGCCGGAGACGCTGCCTCTCGGCGGCGCGTAGGCTTCGGTGTGCAGAGCCATCCCCGACGAACCGTCGAATATCGTGAGATATTCCGGACCTTCGAGAATGTAACCGTCGGCGTTACGGTAGTCCGCGTCGGCCTTTCCGATATACCGTCCAGTTCCGTCGACGGTGCCGTCCGCGGTTTTGCAGGCAATTTCGGCGCGACCGTCTCCATCCAGATCATAGACCATAAACTGCGTATAGTGAGCGCCCGCGCGGATGTTGACGCCCAGATCGATTCTCCAGAGCAGCCTGCCGTCCATTTTGTAAGCATCCAAATAGACATTGCCGGTATATCCCTTGTGTGCGTTGTCATGGGAATTCGAAGGATCCCATTTCAGAATGATTTCATATTCTCCGTCGCCGTCCACATCGCCGACAGAGGCGTCGTTGGCGCTGTATGTATAAGCGATTCCATCGGGAGCAACGCCGCCGCTTGGTTTCTGCAGAGGAACGCGAAGGAAATTTGTATCCTGAACGTACCTGGTCTCGGAAGGGGGGAGCTCAATGCCGTTTATGACCGGCCGTACATCGTACACAGATTTGCCAGTGCCTTGCCGATCCATAAAGTTGGTGCTCTCCGCAATCGGTTCGGAATTAATCTTCTTTCCGTCGCGGTACAAGTTAAAGGCGATGCCGTCGTCTTCGTCGCCCAGCCAGCGCCATCCGACATAAACGCCGTTCCCGGTATCTATTGCGACCAGGCCGCGATTTAAATATTCCATCTGCCGTTTCTCCACTTGTTGCGCCTCCTGACATAAGGATCTTTAGGTGAAGCTCAAAGTCTCACCGCTTGATTATGACAATATGGTTTACCTGTCGCATCGCATGCAACGGAAGTAAATCCAGCTTAAAACAGAAAGCCGTTTACAGGCAATCGTACATTTTTGCCGGCTTTCACCTGGTTTGTTTTCGGTTCGATTCCTAAAAATGCAAGGATGACAAAAAAGTCCAATCGGCATTCAGATGCCGTAACAGCCGGGACCGTCGCGGCAAACGCCCCGGACAAAAAAGTATGATTGCAGGAAAGGGGAGGGTTAATCATAGTTAAGTTAAACATAACGGGCAGTGATGCCCGGATAAGACGAATCCCGGAAGGGCCGGACCAATGTAAGCTGAGTGGCTTTGAGAAAAGGAAAGACTTTGAGCCCCGCTCAAAGGCCCCTATGTAATGCTCAAAGATCCTGATGTAAGGAGGGGAGCGGCATGGCGAGTATTCAATTTAATCATGTGTACAAGAAATACGGCAAAGAAAAATATCCGGTGGTCAAGGATTTTCACTTGAAGGTCGATGACAAGGAGTTTGTTGTGTTTGTCGGCCCTTCCGGATGCGGTAAATCGACAACGCTTCGAATGCTGGCCGGATTGGAGGAGATCACGGAAGGCGAGATTATTATCGATGAAGAGGTCGTTAATCATCTCCCGCCTAAAGACCGCGATATCGCGATGGTGTTTCAAAACTATGCGCTCTATCCGAACATGTCGGTTTACGAGAATATCGCATTCGGATTAAGGCTCCGGAAATTGCCGAAGCACGAGATTGATTTGGCGGTGAAAAGAGCGGCCAGGGTGCTGGAGATCGAGCAATATTTGGGCAGAAAGCCCAGGGCGCTGTCCGGCGGGCAGCGGCAGCGCGTCGCCCTGGGGCGGGCGATCGTCCGTAACCCTCAGGTATTCCTGATGGACGAACCGCTTTCGAATTTGGATGCGAAGCTGCGCGTCAATATGCGCACCGAGATCATTAAGCTGCATAAACAGCTGGGAGTCACAACGATCTATGTCACGCATGACCAGACGGAAGCGATGACGATGGGCAGCCGCATCGTGGTCATGAAGGACGGGATCGTGCAGCAGGTCGATTCGCCTGAAGCAGTCTATAACAATCCGAAGAATAGGTTTGTAGCGAGCTTTATCGGATCTCCGCAAATGAACTTTATTGAAGGCAAAATCGAGGAAGCGGGAAATAAACTCGAATTTCATACCAACCGTTTTGCTCTGGAGATCCCCGAAGGGCAGGCTCACATTCTGCGCAAGAACAAGATGCTAGAGCGGTATGTCATTCTGGGGGTTCGACCGGAAAATGTCAGCATCGAGCCGATCGTATTTGAAGCTTTTCCGAATGCCGTCTTTCACGGGATCAACAGGTTCACCGAGCTGATGGGCGCCGACCGTTATCTCTATCTCGATATCGGTACGGATACGGATTTGATCGTACGCGTCAATCCGAGAAATCATTTTGCCGAAGAGGAGAAGGTCAGGCTGGTGATGGATATGCATAAAGTGTTGTTCTTCGATAAAACGTCAAGCGAGAGATTCGAGTAGAATCGCTGGAAAGGGGAGAGTGAGGTGTCCGTTAGCAACTTTTTACGCCGCCTTTCGTTCATCTTGATCTGTATCATGGCCGTCAGCGCCGTTCTCCCGCAATCCGGGGCAGATCCGCTCCGGCAGGTTTCGGCCGAATCGGCGTCCTCGCCGGAACTGGGGGAGGCAACGGCGGATCCTTTGCCGGATTCGGAGCCGTTTTATTCGGATATGATAGAGGCTTGGAAGAACGAAGGCATAGCGGCCGGCAGCAGCACGATTACCGTCAAGGGGAAGGCGTTTACGGCGGTCTCTCCCGAAGCTTCCGTCCGTGTAGATCGCTATGCAGGCAAGGATGAGGCGCTGATATGGAACAACGACCGGGGCGGCTGGATCGAATACGATATTGACGTGCCCGAAACCGGGTTGTATGAAATGGTCATGACTTACCATGCCTACAACGATCCGGAAGCGGCGTACCAAAGCTACCGGCCGTCGATCATGGCCGTATCCGTGGGCGGCGCTTTTATGTTCCGCGAAGCGAAGGCGGTCGTGTTCCCAAGGCTTTTTAGAGATGAATTGCCATTCAAGACGGACGAATACGGCGATCAAATCCGTCCGAGACCAACAGAAATCGGGCAGTGGATCGAAAAGCCCTTTGAGGATGCGGGCGGAGCATACGATCTGCCTTTGCAATGGAAATTCGAGAAGGGCAGGCACAAGCTTAGGCTGCAGAGCTATACCTCGATTGTCATCGACTCGATCGTGCTGAGACCGCCTGCGGAGCTTGCTTCCTATCAGGAAGTCAAAGCTTCTTATCCCGCGAGCCTGGCGGAGCGCACTGAAGCGATCACGATCGAAACGGAAATCATGCACAGCAAGAATGACGTCGCACTGCAGGTTGCGGTGGATCAGGATCCGCTCATGACGCCGAAGGCCGATAATAAGGGGATCTTCAACGCGGTTGGCGGTACGAGATGGCAGACGGGAGGCGGAGCAATCACCTGGTCGTTTGAAGTGCCCGAGAGCGGACTTTACAAGATCGGTATGCGCGCTTATCAAGGCTATCAGTCCAATAAGCCGGTCTTCCGGAAAATATACATTGACGGCAAAGTGCCGTTCAAGGAATTGACGGCCTTTCCGATTCCTCATGCCGCAGGCTGGCAGGGGGTTGTGATCGGGGATGAAACGGAATCGCCGTATGAATTTTATCTGGAGAAAGGGTCGCATACGATCACGATGGAAGCGACTTATGCCCCGTTCCATCCGATCCTTCGTCAGCAAGAGAGTGTGCTTCTCGCTTTGCGAAATGTCCAGGAGGATATCAATACGATTACCGGCGGAGTCGACGATCAGAACCGGACCTGGAAAATCAAAACGGACTTCCCGGAAATTATCGGACAATTGGAAGAGATATTGGCGTTAGCCACAGAGATGAGAGATTCGCTGCTTGCTATCAATGGAAAGGTAGATAACAACACTCAGGCACTGTCTACGACCGTCAAGGATTTGCAGGGGATGCTGGAGTATCCGAACGACATCCCGTACAAAATGGATGAGCTGTCATTAATATCAAGCCGCATCGGTTCGATCCGGGGCAGCCTGACCGACGGGCCGCTCATGCTTGACAAGCTGATCGTAACGCCTGTCGATGCGGATATGCCGCGCATGGAGGCGAATGTGTGGGAGAAGCTCGGGGGATCGCTGTCCGCATTTTTTCATTCGTTCGGTTCCGAGAACCGCCTGTCCTACAACGATGATGAAGTTTTGAATGTCTGGGTCAATTACGGGCGGGATTATGTGAACCTGATTCAGGAGATGGCGGATCAGTATTTTACACCCCAATACGGCATAAAGGTGAAGGTCGATTTGCTTCCGGACGAGAATTTGCTTGTGCTGGCCAATGCCGCAGGCAAAGCGCCGGATATCGCACTCGGGATGACGGAAGGGCGCCCGATCGAGATGGCGATCCGCGGCGCGGTCCAGGACTTGACGTTATTTCCGGGTTTTGAGGAGGTATTCGAGCAATATTCGCCGGGCTCCACGCTTCCTTACTATTACAACGGCGGATATTACGCCCTGCCGGAAACGCAGCGATTCCAGGTTCTTTATTACCGCAAGGATATTCTGCAGCGGCTTGGATTGGAGATTCCGGATACTTGGGATGAAGTGATCGAAATGCTGCCGAGCCTGCAGCAGAACGGTTATAACTTCTACATTCCATTTAACGATTATATGACCTTCATGTACCAGCACGGCGCGGAGTTCTACAGCGATGACGGAATGCGTACGGCGCTCGACTCTCCGGAAGCCTTCAGCGGCTTCAAGACGCTGACCGATCTGTTCACCATTTACGGCATCGAACGGCAGGTTCCGAGCTTTTACCAGCATTTCCGGGACGGCGATATGCCGATCGGCATCGCCGATTTCAACTTTTACTTACAGATGCGCGTTGCCGCGCCTGAGCTAGACGGCTGGTGGGGCATGGCGCCGTTACCCGGCACGAGGCGGCCGGACGGCGAAATTGTCCGCTGGACCGGCGGCAATCAGACATCGGCCATGATCTTTACCAAGACGGTCAACAAAGATGAAGCATGGGACTTTATGCGATGGTGGCTGTCGGCCGAAACCCAGCAGCGCTTCGGCAGCGACCTGGAAGGCTTCTACGGCGTCGCCTTCCGCTGGAATACGGCCAACCTGGATGCCTTCTCCAGACTGCCGTGGAACCGGGAGGAGCTTAACGTCATGCTGGAGCAGTGGCGCTGGTATAAGGATATCGCCAATATTCCAGGCTCCTACTTTATTCCGCGGGAGTTGAACAACGCCTGGAATCGGACCGTGCTCAGCGGCCAAAACTACAGGGACTCCCTTGAGGAAGGCATACTGAACATCAACCGGGAAATTTGGCGCAAGGGTAAAGAATTCGGTTTTATCGACGAACAAGGCAATATTACATCGACCTATGATCCGCCGCAAATCAAGGAGCCTTGGAAGGGAGTGGATATATATGTCAACGAATGAATCCGGGCTCGCCCGGCGAATCGTACCCGGCGCGAAGCCGGTGCCGGGCGCCCGGATGAAGCGGCTGCTCTCGGACATATGGAAATACCGCTTGTCCTATCTGTTTATCGCTCCCTTCGTCGTTTCGTTTGTGCTGTTTGTTTTACTGCCCGTGCTCGCGGCATTCGGGCTGAGCTTTACGTATTTCAACACGATTCAGTTTCCGAAGTTTACCGGCTGGGATAATTATGAGTACATTTTCTCCCAAGATGTGCTGTTTCTGAAGCACGCGATTCCCAATACGCTGAAATTCGCCGTGCTTGTCGGTCCCGGCGGTTTGATCTTGTCGTTTGTGCTCGCATGGCTGATCGCCCAGATTCCGGATAAGGCGAGACTGTGGTTCGTGCTTGCGATCTATGCGCCCTCTTTGACGGGAGGGGTTGTGATGCAGATCATATGGCAGCCGCTGCTTGCCGGCGACCGGATCGGCTATCTGAACAGCTTTCTGCTCAAGCTTGGATGGATCAAGGAACCGCAGCTTTGGGTGCTCGATCCGGCTTATTTGATGAATTCAATGGTACTCGTAACCTTATGGTCCAGTATGGGGGTCGGCTTCCTGGCCATGCTGGCGGGCATTCTTAATGTGGACCGGACGATGTACGAAGCGGCCAGAATCGACGGCATCCGAAGCCGCCTGCAGGAGGTCTGGTACATTACGATCCCTTATATGAGACCGCAAATGCTGTTCGCCTCGGTTATGGCCATCGTCGGCGCCTTCCGGGCGGGAGCGATAGGCGAACAGCTTTCCGGGATGAAGCCGACGCCTGAGTATGCGGGTCATACGCTCGCCAATCATATCGACGATTACGGTCTGATCCGGTTCGAAATGGGCTATGCGGCCGCATTATCGGTTATTTTGCTGCTCTTTATCTTTATATTCAACAGGCTGAGCTGGAAACTGTTCGGCACAAAGGGGGATTGAGGATGGTTCGGCGAATCGACAGAACACAGCTCGTACTTATCATTTTGCTCGGTTTGTTCGGCTTGTTCATGCTGATGCCCCTGATTTATATATTCAATCATGCGCTCAAGCCGTACTCGGAGCTGTTCATTTTCCCGCCCAACATTTTTGTGCGGCAGCCCACCTTGTCCAATTTTTCGGAATTGTTCATCGTGACCCGGGATTCCGTGGTGCCGGCATCCAGGTATTTGTTTAACAGTGTCGCGGTTGCCGTTCTGGGGACCGGCTCCGTCGTCATCGTGAGCGCGTTGTGCGCTTATCCTCTGTCCAAGCATCGGTTTCCCGGCAATAAAATCTTATTTGCGACGATCATTGTTTCGCTCATGTTTGTGCAGGAAGCGGTGAACATTCCCCGTTATGTGGTCGTCGCCAATCTCGGCATCATGAATACTTTTTGGGCCCATATTTTACCCCATATTTCCAATACCGTAGGGGTGTTCCTGATGAAGCAATTTATGGATCAGGTGCCCGATGAACTGATCGAGGCCGGCAAGATTGACGGCGCCCGCGAGTTCACGGTCTTCCTGAGAATCGTCATGCCTGTGGTCATGCCTGCCGCCGCTACCGTTGCGATTTTATCGTTTCAGGGCATCTGGGGAGACGTATCGACGTCCGTATTATTCATGCAGGATGATGCGATGAAGACGTTCCCGTTCTTCCTGTCTACGATTACCCAGAATTTAGCGAACTCTGTTGCGAGACAAACCGCCGCAGCCGCCGCAGCGCTCATTATGTTCCTGCCTACGTTGATCATGTTTCTGGTCTTTCAGCGCAAGGTGATCGCAACGATGGCGCATTCCGGGATTAAATAAGGGGGAGGAGAGGAGCATGTTGCCGATTTTACGAAGCCTGATCCGTCTGCCGCTCTTATGCCTGCTGTGTATAGTCGTCGGCGTAACCGCTATGCCGTTCGCAGCGGAAGCGGAAGTGACTTACTTGACGTTTACGAAAGACAGCTACGACCGGCAAATCGTAACTCAGCCTGCCTATTACCCTTATAAAATCATCGGCAGGGGGCTGCTTGAACCGGACCCGAAAAATCCCGGGGAAACGGTGCCGTCTCCGATGAATAAACCGAGCGATGTGTTCATCGACGGGAAAGACCGGATTTACATTGCCGATACGGGCAACAACCGCATCGTCAAGTTCGACGAGAACGGGGAATGGATGCGCTATTTCGAGCTGGAAGAAAGCCCGTTCAACGCTCCCCAAGGCGTCTATGTACACGGCAACGGGGATATTTATGTCGCGGATACGGGGAACAAACGGGTTGTCCGCATGTCTCCGGAAGGGACATTGCTGGCAGAGTACAAGAGGCCCGAGTCGAAAAATGTGCCGTCATCGCTCAAATTCGACCCGGTCAAGGTTGTTGTCGATAAGAGGGGTTATATTTATATCGTCACGATGGGTGGTTATTTCGGCATGGTGCAATTAAGCCCGGACGGACAATTCAAACGGTTTTTCGGCGCGAACAGCGCTCCGTTCTCGCTGATGGACGCCATTAAGCGAACCTTGTACACCCGGGAAATGTACGAGAATGAGTCCAGCAAGCTTCCGCCGTCGGTCAGCAATGCCGCCATCGACGGCAATGGGTTTGTTTATACCGTCACGAACGGTCAACAGGTTCAATCCAATCAGATTAAAAAGCTGAATTTCCAAGGCGAAAATATATTGGCGCAGTACAGTAAATTCGGTACGGCTGAGAAGAGCTTCGGCGAATATAACCGTTTCGATACCCGTTTTGTGGACGGATCCCAGGTGCCGGCACAGCTTGTGGACGTTGCGGTGGATCATCTCGGCAATTTTACGGTGCTGGACTCCTATTATACGTATATCAGCCAGTATGATGCGAACGGCAATCTGTTGTTTTATTGGGGCGGTCCATCATCGCCGGTTACTTCGCAATTGGGCTTGATCAAAACACCGGTGTCCATTGAGATCAATTCCAAAGGGGAGCTGTTTGTCCTTGATAACCAGGAAAACACGCTGCAGGCTTACCGGCCGTCGGAATTCGGGGCCCTGGTCCATCACGCCAACCGACTGACCCAGGAAGGAAGGTATCTTGAGAGTGAAGGGCCGTGGAAGGAAGTGCTCCGCCTGAACTCGGAGTATTTGCCGGCCATTCTTGGCTTGGCCAGAGTCGCTTACAAGAAGGGTGAGTATGAGGAGGCCGCGGCGCTGTTCCGCCAAGCGGGCAGTCCGAAGGGCTATTCCGAATCCTTCTGGCAAATTCGCCTGCTGTGGTTTCAGGACCGGTTCGCCATATTTGCCAACCTGTTTCTTGCGGCCGCCATTCTATACTTTGCGGTCAGCCGGTGGTCAAAAAGAGCGGTTCGGCCCTGGAAGGGGCGGCTGGAATTGAAGGTTCCGCTATGGATCCAGTTAAAGCAAAGCATAACCATTTTAAAGCACCCGATTGACGGCTTCACAGCCCTGCGCTATGAGAACAAAGGCAGCTACTGGAGCGCTTTTATATTGATTTCCTTGGCATGCGTCTCGGTCGCGGTGTCGGAGATGTCTACCAGCTTTACCTTCAATCCGGTTGAAACGCCGGGAGCGGATATGATATCCGTCCTGATGAGGTTTATGGCCATATATTTCGGCTGGGCGGTATGCAACTATTTGATCAGCACCATATACAGGGGGGAAGGGCGGTTCAAGGATGTCTTTATCGGTAGCGCGTATGCGTTGACGCCATTGATCATCGTCCTCGTTCCGCTTGCGCTCCTGTCCAATGTGATGACCGATTCCGAAGGCGCCATATACGCTTATCTGCAGAACGGCATGTATATTTGGCTGGGCCTGTTGTTTATATGGAAAGTTCAGTCTCTCCACAATTACTCGGTCGGAGAAACATTCATGAATATCGCATTAACCCTGTTTGCGATGATGGTCATGGGTGTGCTGATCTTCGTCATCTTTGGGCTGACCAACGAAATGCTCGTATTTATTTACGAAGTGTACCAGGAGGTGCTGCTGCGATGACCCTGTGGAAGTACAAAAAATACGCCATCTCCTTATTGATTCTCATTCTGCTTGTGATCACTGCCAGCAGGCTGGAATACCGGTTCAGAAGCGATGTCGTTGCGGATATTCCGGAGACGGCGGACAGCGGGGGAACCGGCGGCGAGGAAGTCACGCTCCCTTTGGAAAGCCAGTTTCAGACCGTGGCGGAGACAGATGTGCTCATTCTGAAGCTCGATGAGAACTCGGGGCATTTCATCGTGACCGACAAGCGCAGCGGCAATGTATGGAGGTCTTATCCCGATCCTGAGGATTGGGATAACGAAACGGTCGGCGGATTATGGAAGAAGCACCTGGTTTCGCCGCTTATGTTTCAATATATCGATTTTACCGTCTATAATTCTCCGCCAAAGGACAGCAATTTCGTTGCCTCGGGCGGGGCGGTCAAGGAGGTGAAACGGATCGGCGGCGGGGTGCAGCTGACCTACGACATGCCTGCGCTCGGCTTCACCGTTCCGGTTCAAATCCGGATTGAGGATGATTTTGTGGAAACGAAGATTATCGATACGGGGATCGAAGAAGGCCGCTACAGCTTGCTATGGCTGCGCTTGTTTCCATTCCTGTCGGCAGAGCACTCCAAGGACCGGGAAGGGTATTTGCTGGTTCCCGACGGCTCCGGCGCTTTGATCCCGTTTGACCCGGGCCGTCTGAACTCGAACCGGGTTTATCAGGAAACGATCTACGGGAACGATCAATCGTTTGCTTCGCAATTCAGCCCCCGGTATCCGGCGGTCATGCCTGTATTCGGGATGAAAACCGGAAACAAAGCGTTCCTCGCGGTCATGGAGGAAGGCGAAGAATACGGCAGCGTATTCGCTTCTCCGTCGGGGGCGCTCAGTCAGTATAACTGGGTCACAGCACAGCAGGTCTACCGGTCTACCTTCTTCCAAGTGACCAACCGCAACAAAGGGACAGGGTATACGACTTACAACAAGGAAGCGCGTTTCGGTACGGACCGGACGGTTCGTTATTATTTCCTGAGCGGCGGGCAGGCGGATTACGTTGGGATGGCCTCAAGGTACCGTCAATATTTGATGGATGAGAAGGGCATGAAGAAACTGACGGATGCCGGGGAGCACATTCCGATGTTTGTGTCTTTCCTCGGGGGGGCTGCCAGAGACGGAATCTTGACCGACCGCTATATTCAGGCTACGACCACGGAGCAGGCCGGACAGATGGTGTCCGAATTGCGCGGGCTTGGGGTCGGCAGGATGTCCGTCACGTATCTCGGCTGGCAGGAAGGCGGCTACAGCAGCTATGGCGGATATCTGGATACGGATAAACGGCTCGGCGGGAACGAGGGCCTGAAGCAATTCGTTTCCTTGGCGCATTCCCATGACATACCGGTCTATCTGGGGGTTAATTACGGTATCAACAACACGGGGGTTCACGGGTTCAAAGAGCGGTACCATGCGATTCGGGATATGGCGGGCACGGTGCAGGAATCCTTCTACAGACTTACAGGCGGAAGGCATCCCAAGGTGAGCAAGAAGTTTATGGTTGACGCGCTTCGCAAGGATATGCCCGCTTATACCGGGCTGAATGCGGACGGTCTGTTTCTGCAGGGTACGGGCAACAGGGTAACGAGCGATTATAATTCGGCATACGGCAGTACCCGTACCGGATCCAAGCTGCTGCAGCAAGAGCTGTTCAGCGAGGTGAAAGAAACTGTCGGCAGCGTTTATGCCGAACAACCGGGCTTCTATCTGGCAGGCGAACTGACGCATATCAGCAAGCTGCCTGACGACTATTCCTACGACTTATTTTCCGAACGCGCGGTTCCTTTTGCACAAATCGCATTACACGGCCTGGTCACTTACACCTCGGGTGAAGAGAACGAAAGAGATCAGTATACGAATGATTTCCTGAGGGATATCGAGTACGGCGCTTATCCATCCTACATCTTCACTTACGCGGAATCCGAGGCGTTGAAGGCCGCACACGGCTTGCAGCTGAAAAACCCGTTGTTCCGGGATTGGAAGGAAACGGCGGCCGGGGAATACAAGCGGTACAATGAGGCGCTCGCCGAAGTTCAGGACCAATTTATTGTCGGGCACCGGGAGCTCTCGGAGGGTGTTCGCGAAACGGTGTATGAAAACGGCATGGCGATTGTCGTGAACTATAATTCGACTCCCTATATTTACGAAGGCATTGAAGTGCCTCCGCGGGATTTCGCGGTCAGGAAAGGAGCGGATCACTGATGAAGCGGAGGAGAAGAATCAGCGCATCGGTTGAACGAAAAATATGGGGGTCCATCTTCATTTCCAATTGGGTGATCGGGTTTCTGCTTTTTATGGCTTTTCCCCTGTCCTATTCCTTCTATATGAGCTTTCATCATCTGGAAATATTGGCAACCGGACTGAAGGTGGAATACCGCGGTGTCGCCCACTATAAATCAATCTTGTTTGAAAACGGCAGATACCTTTATAACGAATTGATTCCGTTTCTTAGAGAAGCGCTCATCATGGTACCGGTCATTGTCATCTTCGCCCTGCTGATTGCGATCATGCTGAATCAGCGGTTTGCCGGACGGACGTTGTTCCGGGTCATCTTTTTTCTGCCCGTCATCTTTACCACCGGACAGATTATCCAGGAGTTCATGAACCAGGGGGAGGGGAATATCGAGTTTCTGGACCGGTACAACATCGGATTTTTCGTTCGCGAATTGCTTCCGGGAAGCTGGGCGGGTCCGATTATTTCGGTACTCGGCTCCTTTGTCCTGGTGTTATGGTATTCAGGCGTGCAGATCCTGATTTTTCTGGCCGGCAGACAGACGATTTCCAAGTCGATCTATGAAGCGGCGCGCATTGACGGCGCTACGCCTTGGGAAACCTTCTGGAAAATTACGCTGCCGGAAATGGTCCCGTTCATTTTGCTGAACATGATCTATACCGTAGTGGATCTGTTCACTTTTCCGACGAATCCGATAATCAACAGGGTGAACACGCTCGATTACGGACGTTCGAGTGCGCTTGCATGGATTTATTTCGCGATTGTTTTGACGTTTATCGGCATCATATTCTTCCTGTTTTCGAGAATCAACCGGTCGGCGAAAACCGTCCATTAGTCTACAAGAGGAGGTGCCCAATGGCTAAGGCGGGATTGGAAACGAACAGAATCAAAACGTTGTCTGTGCAGCCCTTGCGAAAAATCAAGACGGTGCTGTTCGGTCTGGAGGCCGACAAGGGGCTGCTGTTTAAATGCTTTCTGTATCTCATTCTGATCGACACGGCTTACATTTACCTGAACCCGATTTTTTACATGATTTCGAACATGGTCAAGAGCTCGGTCGATATTCTCGATCCGGCGGTGCAATGGGTGCCGAGAATTATTTATTTCGGCATGCTTCAGGATGCATGGGAGATGATCCAGTATCCGAAAGCCTTGACAATCAGCCTGGTCTTGTCCGGATCGATCGCCGTGTTCCAGACCGTCACTTGTGCGGTCGCCGGCTATGCGTTTGCACGCCTGGATGTCCCGTTTAAAAATTTCTGGTTTTTCTGCCTGCTGCTTACGTTCATCGTTCCGCCCCAGCTGACGGTGCTGCCGACGATTATTGCGGCCAGTCAATTGGGCGTACTGAAGTCGTTTATCCCGATTGTGGCCCCTTCTTTGTTTGCCCAGGGAGTGAAAGGCGCGTTGTTCGTCATTATTTACCGGCAGTTTTTTGCCAAGCAGCCTAAGGAGCTGGAGGAAGCGGCGATCATTGACGGCGCCAATACGGTGAAAGTATTTTCCCGCGTCATGCTGCCGCTCGCCACGCCGGCGATCGTTGTCGTTTTCCTCTTTTCCTTTGTATGGAATTGGAACGACTTCTACACACCTTCGATCTTTCTGCACGGGATGCCGGATCAGCCGCTGTCCGTCGGCGTGTCCAGCATTACGAACGCGATCAATTTACGGGCGCAGGAAGTCGGACCTTCCCTGTACGATGAGCCGATGAAAATGGCGGCGTCTTTCCTGATGATCCTGCCTCCCCTGATCCTTTACATGTTTGCACAGCGCTGGTTTGTTGAAGGCGTGGATCGCACCGGGCTGGTGGAATAGGCGAAGCAAAAAAGTGACACTCGGTCAAAATAGTCCAACAGGCCGATTTTACCGGGTGCCAAAAATGTCCGATAGCCGGAAATTGTTGTCTTGGTTATAGTGTAATCGAATCAGATCAACGAAATAAAAAGGAGGCGTATCAATGGCTAAAAAAGCGGTTTCGGTTGTGCTGATTATGTTGATGGTATTTTTATCGGCTTGTGCCGGCGGAAGTAGTGGGGGCGGGAATACCGAAGGCGGCGGTGAAAGCGGCAATACGCAGAATAATACGGATAACACGCAAAAAGAGCAGCCTGACAACAGCGGTACATTGGAGACTGAGGATGAGGGTCCGGTGGAACTCGTAGTTTTTACCACGAGCGGAGACTCGGAAGAAAGCTTCAACCAGCGTTTCGGGGACCTCATACGTAAGAAATTCCCGAATTACACCATCACGTACAAGCCGGCAACAAAAGAGTACGGTATTAAGGAGGTCGTTGCCGCCGGCGATCAGGTTGACATCTATTTTGATTCCATCGGCTTCATCAGAAGCACTTTCGACGCCGATCTGCACATGGACATGACGGATCTGCTTCAGAAGCATGAAGTAAACCTGGAGATCCTGGAGCCGACGGTCGTTGATTCGATCCGGATGATGTCGGACGGGGGCATTTACGCAGTTCCGGTATTTAATAACAATGTCGTGATGTACTATAACAAGGACATCTTCGATAAATTCGGCGTAGATTATCCAAGGGACGGCATGACCTGGGATGAGCTGAGCGAACTGGCCAAGCAGGTGACACGCAGTGAAGGTGAGCAGGAATATTTCGGTTATGCAACTTCAACGACCCACGTATTGCGGATGAACCAGATGTCTCTGAGCAATGTCGATGAAAACGATGAGCCGACAATCGAAAAAGACGAGCGGTGGAAGACCTTCTACGAGAAAGTGTTCATTAACCCGATGTCCCATTACATTGATTACAGCAAAGCGAATAACGGGTTCGGACCTTACCGGAACGAGTTCCTGCAGACGAAAAACCTGGCGATGTTCGTATGGTTGTCCTCCATTATTTTCGTCTTCCAGGAGGATTACAAAAACCTGAATTGGGATATGGTGGCCCTGCCTACCTTTGAAGACAATCCGGGAGTCGGTTCTCAGCCGTATCCGAGCTATTTCGGAGTCGCCAATACGAGCAAGAACAAGGATGCTGCAATGAAGGTGATCAAGTATCTGATCTCTGAGGAAGCGCAAACGCATCTTTCCAAAATCGGGGTTATGCCGGTCATAGATGACGATTCGATCAAAAAAATGCTCGGTACGGAGAGTGTCTTCCAGGGGAAAAATTTCGGAGCGATGTTCTATAACCGCTTTGCACCGGTTCCATACAAAGGGAAGTATGAAAGCAAAGCCGATTCTCCTTATCATCACTCCATCTGGCCGATCCGGGATACGGGCGATTATAATACCGCCTTCAGAACCGCGAGTGAAAACGTGACACAGGCCATTACCGACTCAAAAGGGGAGTAAGCGGATAAAGAAGGGGGCCGATGTTACATCGGCCTTCTTTCAGTATAAGAAAGTAGTTGCCGGATATGAATTTTGCAGCAGGTTGCACAGTTTTATTTAATTTAATGAAACAAAACTCATTAATATTGAACTAGACTTCACTAACTAATTTTGTCTATACCCACCCTGAATCAAATACGGAGGTAAACTTCAATAATAGCGCAACGGGCTTCCTTATTATTGAAGATTGCCTCACTATTTGCAACGATATCGTTGATGGAGCCAGTAAATAATGAAGTTTGGTTCCGAAATAGTGAGATTACTTCACTATTGTGGTGAACTCATTATTTACCATATTTTACCTTGTCTTTCATGCCGTTGCATGCTTACATATTAATAGAAAAACAAATTGAAAACGCTTTAATTTGAAAAGGTAGAAAAAGGGGGTGGGGGTTTGAAGTCCTGGTTCGGCAAAAACAAGAGCGCTGTTAAAGGGGGCACGAAGGGAAGCTTCTATCGCAGGAGCTTATTTATTATACTGCTCATAACGAGTATCCCGGGATTGATTACCGGATTCAGCATCCACTGGTTTGCCGTCGGACAAATCGAGCAAGATTTGAAGGCTCTCCACCAAAAACAAATCGAGCAGCGGGTCAAGACGCTCGACGACCAGTTGACCTATCTGGAATTAAGCCTGGCCCATTGGGCTTTCGACCCGAGATTCAACAGCGGGTTGAAAGAGTCTGATTTTGCATTCCGGTTCAAGGATACGCGGGATTTGATCAAGTCGCTGCTCGTTATGCGCGGTTCGCATCCGCTGATCGATGATGTCATGCTCTATTTGAACCAGCCGTCGGCGACTCTGTTTGACCCGGAGTATACACCGGTTTCCGATTTGGAGACGGAGCGCCGCTTCAACTCGCTTCTCTCGCGCCCTCACAATATTTTCTGGAATTCACAGCCGTCGGATGTTTCGCTTGTTCACAAAATCCCGGGCGGAGCCAAGGAACATTTCGGGGTTCTGACGGTATCGCTCAAGCAGGATAAACTCCTGGATCTTCTTCAGGCGCTGACTCCTTATAACGAGGGGACGACTTTATTATTGAACGCTGAGCATGAGACAATCCTGTCCGCGGGCCGCGATGATGAAACCGGGACATTTAGTCAGGCGCTTCTCGAAGATGTATCGTCAATCGGCGCGATGAGCGGAGGGTTTGTCAAACAGTGGCAGGGGCATACGTACTCCGTATCCTACGGTACGTTTAAACGGTTGAATCACGAGTGGATGTATGTTTCGGCTTCACCGATGTCGGTCATTACGTCCCCTATTATCATTGCCTCCAAAATCATTGTTCTGATCAGCGCTTTGGTGCTGCTCGCTGCGCTTATCCTGTCTTGGCTAGCTTCGAGGAAAATTTACTCTCCCGTGGAACGTTTCGTTCACCTCCTGACAGGCGGCCAAGCAGGCGAGCTGCAAAACCACGGCATGGATGAGTTCAAGCTGTTTGAGAAGCAGTGGCATCATTTGAACCGGGAAAGCAAGTCGCTCCAGATGCAATTGGAAGAAGAATTGCCCCGGATCAAAGAGGGCTTCTTGATGCAATTAATCCAAGGTCATTTGTATGCCTATTCGGAGAGAGATTTGCGGGAACGGATGAAGGGGTACGGATGGATCGTCACCGGCCGGCAGTTTACACTGATGAGTGTTCAGCTTACCGGGTTTTCCGGCCTTGGCGACCGGTTCTCCTCCGATGATGAAGGGCTGGTCTCGTTTGCCGCGGCAAATATAATGGAGGAATTGGCCACCGAGCATTTAGAGCAGTTCAATGTGCTGAATTTTCAAAACCTCTCCGTCGGCTTATTTCTGATCTTGCCTCAGGACCTTCCGGTCAAGGCTGTTACCGACAAATTGTCCGGGGCGTTAACCGGTGCGATTAATTCCATCCTTAAATTAAAAGTGAAAATAACGATCAGCCGTCCTACAATGTACGTGAAATCGATTCCGGATTTGTTCCTCAGCGTAACGCAGGCAGCCGGATACCGTTTATTCAGGGACGAGAACCAGATCATTTATATGGAGGAACTGCTGCCGCAGGATCCGGAGCATCAGAGGCCATATCCGTTTGCGCTCGACAGAGAAATCCTTCAGGCGATCCGAATGGGCGAGCAGGAGACGGTGGAACAGCTGATCGACCGTTTTTTGGAGGAAATCTCCAGGGAACAGGGCAAAGAGTATTTCGTCCAGCAGAGCGTATTGCAGCTGTTCGGCAGTATCCATTATATCGTCCTGCAGTCCGGACTGCAGCCGGAGCAGCTCTTTGGCGGACAAAACAGGTTTGAACAGCTGCTGCACATCCGCGAGCTCCCGGAGCTTTCGCGCTGGTTCAAAGAGGAAGTGATCCGGCCGTATATGCGGCAGATGGAGGAACGCTCCAATCTGCAGTTGAAAAGGGTTGTCGAACAAACGATTCAGTATCTCCAAACGCATTACATGAAGGATATATCCCTGGACAGCTGCGCCGATATGGCGGGAACGAACCCGTACACGCTCAGCAAAGCGTTCAAGCAAATTGCCGGGTTAAATTTTATCGATTATTTGACCCGGATCCGAATCGACAGGGCCAAGGAACTTCTCCGGACGACCAATATGAAGATCAATGATGTTTCCGGGCAAGTTGGTTATCAGCATAGTTATTTCAACCGGATATTCAAAAAGTATGAGGGTGTGACACCGAGCCAATACCGGGATAAATGGCTGGCGGGATAACTTCGCAGCATTAGCAGGTGAGCGGGTATCCGCCGGAATACAGTTGGGGGGTGCGGTATGAAAAGAAACACGCGGGGAAGAACACTGGCTTCCCTATGCATTGCTGCGGTCGTTGCCGGCATGCTGGCGGCATGCGCGGGCAGCGAAGTGAAAGGAAATGCATTGGACAATACGGGAAGCTCCAACTCGTTCCGGAATGAAGTGAGACTTAAGCTGGACATCATGCTCCCCGCATATTACAAAAAGTCTCCGGAAGATAACAGCCCGGTGATCCGTTTGCTTGAAGAACTAACCGGTACCGAGCTTCATTTTATATTCGTTCCCAACAGCTCCTACCCCGATAATCTGAATATAGCGCTTGCTTCGGATATGCTGCCGAAACTGACTGTCGTGCAGTCCAAGTCGGCCAGCTTCATCCAAGCGGTCCGGGCAGGTACCTTTTGGGAATTGGGTCCTTATCTGCAGGAATACCGTAACCTGGGCCAAGCGAATCCGGTCGTACTCAATAATGCATCGATTGACGGCAAAACCTACGGCATCTACCGTTCAAGAACGCTCGGGCGCATGGGGGTCATCATTCGCAAGGATTGGTTGAACAATCTTGGACTTGAAATTCCGAAAACGATTGATGAATTCTACCAAGTGCTGAAGGCCTTTACGATACTGGACCCGGACGGGAACGGGAAGGATGATACCTACGGCATGGTTGTCTCCCGGTATACCGGGCCATGGGATACGATGCAGGTGTGGTTCGGCGCGCCGAACGGGTGGGGCGAGGACGAGAACGGCAACCTTATTCCCGCGCATCTCACTCCCGAATATATGGAGGCGCTGCGTTTCTTCCGCAGATTGTATGCCGAAGGCTTGATCAATCGGGATTTTGCCGTGATGGACCCTGCCAAATGGCATGATCCCGTCGTTAACGGCGAAGCCGGCGTCATTGTCGACGTGTCGGACGCGGCGAGCAGGATCGAAGGGAAAATACGGAGAATCGAGGGATTGGACGAGGATCAGGAACAAGTCATGGACGTGTTTGGCGCGCCGCAAGGTCCCAAAGGGAGAAGAGACATGCCGACGTCGGGCTATTCGGGCTTGATCGCGGTATCCAAGACCGCAGTCAAGACGGAGGCAGAGCTGAAGAAGGTTCTCGACTTCCTGGACCGGGTCAATGACGAGGATGTACAGGTGCTGCTCGGGAACGGGATTGCAGGCAGACATTTCGAAGACCGCGGCGATTATATCGCCCCGTCAACGGATGGAGAACTCATGACCGAGCTGCAGAATTTGAACCAGCTGCTCATGTTTATTCCCGAAAACCGGACAAGGAAGGTTGAACAAACGGGGCTGCGCGAGAAAATAAGAGAGCTGCAGAAGGCTAACGAAGAGATTATAATCGCCAATCCGGCGGAGCCGCTAATCTCCGACATTTATGCCGTAAAGGGACAGCAGCTGGATGAATTCATCAGCGACGCCCGAACAATGTATATTCTCGGACAGATTGATGAAGAAGGACACCAGACGGCTATTGAAGAATGGAGACGAAACGGCGGCGACGAGTACATGGAGGAAATCAATGCGTTGTACAGGATAGTGAGAGAGAGGGATTAGTTGTAGAACGAAAGCCCCAACAGTATCGGTTTACACAATGTGCCGCTAGTGGGAGTCCCCAGACCCACCAGTCCATGGTTATCCAAGAGAAGGCGCTGCGAGAAGCGATCTTATCTCTGTCCACTATTGACAGCAAAATTGCAGGTATGATATATAAAAAGAAGTGTTAGCACTCGAGTTGTTAGAGTGCTAAAATTTATCCGAATGGAAAGGGGATACCTGCATGGCAAAAAAGGAGTTTCAGGCGGAATCGAAACGATTGCTGGAAATGATGATTAACTCCATCTACACACAGAAGGAAATCTTTTTGAGGGAGCTTATTTCGAACGCCAGCGATGCCATCGACAAAATTTATTACAAAGCGCTGAGCGACGACGGGCTCGTATTCAATAAAGAAGATTATTTCATTAAGATATCCGTTGACAAGGATAATCGGACGCTTACCATTTCAGATACGGGAATCGGTATGACGCAGGAGGAGCTTGAGAATAACCTCGGAGTGATCGCCAAGAGCGGCTCGCTGGCTTTCAAGAAAGAGAATGAAGCGAAGGACGGGCATAACATTATCGGTCAATTCGGGGTCGGCTTCTACTCCGCATTTATGGTGGCGGACGTCGTTACCGTTATTAGCAAAGCGCTTGGCGGCGATCAGGCGTTCAAGTGGGAATCTGCAGGTGCGGAAGGCTATACGATCGAGCCTTGGGAGAAGGATGCGGTCGGTACCGAGATTATTTTGAAAATCAAAGAAAATACGGAAGAAGACAACTATGACGAGTTCCTCGAACAATACCGATTGAAAGCGATTGTTAAGAAATATTCGGATTTTATCCGTTATCCGATCAAGATGGATGTGAAGGAGCAGCGGCCGAAAGAAGGCAGCGAGAATGAATTCGAGGAATATGAAGAAGAACAAACCGTCAACAGCATGGTTCCGATTTGGCGCAAAAATAAAAATGAACTGACGGAAGAGGATTATAACAATTTTTACTTTGAAAAGCGTTACGGCTTCGATAAGCCGTTGAAGCATGTTCATATTAGCGCAGATGGAGCGGTTGTCTATAATGCCATCCTGTTTATCCCGGAAAATACGCCTTTCGACTATTACTCGAAGGAATACGAGAAGGGCCTGGAGCTGTATTCCAACGGCGTATTGATTATGAACAAGTGCGCGGAGCTGCTCCCGGACTATTTCAGCTTTGTGAAAGGCATGGTCGACTCGGAAGATTTGTCGCTGAATATTTCTCGGGAAATGCTGCAGCATGACAGACAGCTTTCACTGATCGCGAAGAATATCAAAAATAAAATCAAAAGCCAGCTGCAAAGCATGTTGAAAGACGAAAGAGAAAACTATGAGAAGTTCTATTCCTCGTTCGGAAGACAGCTGAAATACGGAGTGTACAGCGATTACGGCGCCAACAAGGATGTGCTGCAGGACCTGCTCATGTTCTATTCTTCCAAAGAGAAGAAGCCGGTCACGCTGGACGATTACGTATCGAGAATGCCGGAAGAGCAGAAGTATATCTACTATGCAACCGGAGATTCGGTAGAACGGATCGAGAAGCTGCCGCAAACTGAGCTTGTAGCCGATAAAGGCTATGAAATTCTATACTTCACCGACGATATTGACGAATTCGCGATCAAGATGCTGATGAACTATAAGGAAAAAGAGTTTAAATCGGTATCGAGCGGCGATCTGGGGATTGAAGCGGATAATAAGGAAGACAGCGCCGATAATGAAACGGAAGGCAACAAGGAACTGTTCGAGCATATGAAGGAGCTATTATCGGACAAGGTCAAAAATGTGAAGGCTTCCGCAAGATTAAAGACGCATCCGGTATGTCTATCGACGGAAGGCGATTTATCGATCGAAATGGAAAAAGTGCTGCGGGCGATGCCGAACAGCCAGGACATTAAAGCGGACAAAGTCTTGGAAATTAATGTGAACCATGACGTATTTAAGTCCTTGAAGCACGCTTTTGAGCACGATAAGGAAAAAGTAAAGCTTTATACGAACCTTCTGTATAATCAAGCGATGCTGATCGAAGGATTGCCGATCCAAGATCCAGTGGAATTTACGAACGATATCTGCAAGGTTATGGTGTAAAATAGGTAAAGGAACAACAGCAACCCGCATCCGGTTTAACCGGTGCGGGTTGCTGTCGTTAGTTGAAAATATCCGTCTAAGGTGGCACATTGTTAATATGCCGGCGGCAGCTATTTCATCAAGGTATTCCGGCAACGGGTCGGCTTTACTCCCGGAGAATTCCGTGCGGGCCGTGAGGTGGTGGGGCTGCAGCTGATGAAATTCGATTGACCGTCGTATGGTTGAAGAAACAGCAATATTCTACAATCGGGAGCAAAATATTGTTGTAGATGCATGCATTTTCATCCTCTATCATAGTATCAGATGCACTATTATGAGGATGAGAGGAGTAATGACGATATGAGCTTGAACCATCATCGCTTTGCGGCCACGCCCCCCATGGGCTGGAACAGCTGGGACTGCTACGGGGCCAGCGTGACGGAGGAGGAGGTGCTCGGCAACGCCCGATATATGGCCGAGCATCTGAAGCCTTACGGCTGGGAATACGTCGTGGTCGATATTCAGTGGTATGAGCCGGGGGCATTATCTTCGCAGTACAGGCCTTATGTCCCATTGGAAATGGACGAGTATTCCCGGTTGATTCCGGCAACGAACCGCTTCCCGTCCGCTGCGGGCGGCAAGGGCTTTAAGCCTTTGGCGGATCAGATTCACAGCATGGGGCTGAAATTCGGCATTCATATTATGAGAGGCATTCCCCGGCAGGCCGTGCATGCCAATACACCCATTCTCGGAACGGATCAATGCGCCCGGGATATCGCCCAAAACAACATTTGTCCATGGAATACGGATATGTACGGTGTGAATCCGGACAATGACGGCGCACAGGCGTATTACGATTCCCTCTTCCGGCTCTACGCCGAATGGGAAGTCGATTTCGTCAAGGTGGACGATATCGCCGCCTCCCGCTTGTTCCATATCCACGACCGGGAAATCGAAATGATCCGCAAAGCCATCGACCGCTGCGGCCGCGATATGGTCCTCAGCTTATCCCCTGGACCGGCCCCGCTGGAGTTCCAGGAGTTATTAACTAAAAATGCCAACATGTGGCGGATGACGGACGATTATTGGGATCTGTGGCCGCTGCTTCGCGATATGTTCGAACGGTGCGAGAAATGGTATCCGTACGCAGGTCCGGGACATTGGCCGGATTGCGATATGCTTCCGCTGGGCCACATCGGAATCCGTTCCGTTGACGGCGGAGCCAGCGACCGATGGACACGGTTTACCAAAGACGAACAGGTTACCATGATGACTCTGTGGACTATTTTCCGGTCCCCACTCATGTTCGGCGGCGAACTTCGCGATAATGACGAGTGGACCCTATCCCTACTTACTAATGAAGAGGTCCTGGCGGTACATCGGGAGAGCTCCAATAATAAACCGCTGTACCGGGACGGTGATCGCATCGTATGGACGGCGTCCGGCCCTTCGGGCGAGCTGTATGTCGCTCTATTTAATACGGGAGACGAGCCAGCGGTCGTTCGCGCTTCCATGGAGCAACTGGGACTTACGGAGCCTAAACAAGCACGCGATTTGTGGCAGCGCAAGAACTTGGGCGCAGTAAGCGAACTGACCTATACGCTGCCGCCTCATGGGTCCATGCTGGTAAAATTGGATTGAGGTGATCAAAATGATCTATGTTGGCACAAACTACCACCCCCACGATTGGGCTCCCGAACGTTGGCCGACAGATATCCGGCTGATGAAGGAAGCCGGGTTCAATCTGGTGCGTCTCGGGCACTTGTGCTGGGACAGCTTCGAACCGTCGGAGGGCAACTATACCTTCACTTGGTTCGATGAGGTCATGGACTTATTCGCGGATGCGCAGATCAAGGTCGTTCTCGACATCGCCACCCGTCCTGCGCCTACATGGCTCCACAAGAAATATCCAGCCATCACGCTCGCCGACAGAAACCGGCATCGGTTGCACGCGGTGCACCGATATTACGAAGATGTAGGGCATCCGGTCTTTCAGGAATATGCATACAAATTCGCGAAGGTACTAACTGAACGGTATGCCGGCCATCCCGCTTTGTATGCGTTCGGGCTGTGTAACGAGGTGGGAAGCGGCAAACCTACATTCTCGGACGAAGCCCGCCAGCGCTACGTTCAGTGGCTGAGATCCAAATACGGCAGCATTGAAGAGTTGAATTCAGCTTGGGCTGCCCAAAGATGGTCCCGCAAACTGAACAGCTTCGAGGATGTCGAGTTCCCGGTTTCCGGAGAGATGAACGGAGCTCCGGAGAGGATGCTGGATATGTGGCGCTTTTTTTCGGACGAGCAGCTTTCCTATCTAAGCGGCTTAAGCGAGATTGTCCGGAACTATGCGCCGAATACACGGGAAACGACAAACCATTGGGGCGAAAATCCTGTGCTCGGCTTCGACTATTTGAAGGGATATAAAGAAATCTTCGATATACCGGGAATCGGATTTTACCCCGGAGTTAATCCGGAAGACCGGTACGCGCTGTACGGCGCATGCTTTACGACGATGCACCGAATAGCGGAGAAGGATGAGCCGGTGTGGTGCCTGGAGTTTCAGACCGGCTCCTACGGAGCGTATGCGCCTCCGAAAGGGGCGCTGCGAATGTACGCCTACCTGTCCTTGTTATTCCGCTCGGAAGCCATATGTGCTTGGACATGGAGAGCGATGTTAGGCGGCGAAGAGCAGTACATTTTCGGACTGCTCGATCATGACGGATTACCTGGAAGAAAATTGGATGAATTCCGTGAATTCGCCTATGAGATGGAGAAGCTAAAGCTTGCAGGTTTAGAGTTGCCCTATTTGCCCCAACCGGAGATCGCCCTTGCTTACTCCTTCGAATCGTTTAAAGTGTCCGAGAATCAAAGAGGATACTACAAAACCGCTTACCTGGAACAAATGATGCAGACATTCCTGGCGTTATGCGAGGATAATACCGAATGCAATATCGTGGACCTTCGTAACATCGAGAAGAATTACAAGCTGATGATTGTTCCCGGTCATTGCATGATGGATGAAGAATCCGCCAATTCCATCAGACATTTCGTGGAGCAAGGCGGCACGGTCATCATGACGGCTTACTCGGCCAAAGTGGATGAGCATAACCGGGTATTCGGCACATCCATGCCCGGAAGGCTTGGGGATGTATTCGGCATCCGTGCCAATGCGTTCGAACGTCCGGTTTACCATCATTCCGATATGAACGAAGGCGGACTTCAGAAGCAAAAAATGAACCTTCGACGTGAAAATCCAAAAATCAGGATTACCGATACCATCGTGGATATTCCAATTACTTATTATGAAATTTTGGAGCCTGGCACGGCGGAGGTTTTGGCTACATTTACCGAGTTGGAGAGTGAGCTGCCGGCAGTAACCGTCAACACATACGGAAAGGGCAAAGCGGTCTATGTGGCCGTTCCGGCGCATTTTAACCTCATGCAAGCATTGTTGAACCATTATTGCGCGGAGCTTCGCATTCAAAAGGGGCCGGAAACACCGCAAGGTGTGGCTGCGAGGCAGGTCGGAGACTATGTGATCTACGTCAATACGACATCTGCCAGCCAGCTCGTAACCATTCCCGCACCGGGGCATGGCATGTTGACAGGCCGAAGTTACGAGAGAAGTCTGCAGTTAGAGCCGTATGAGGCGGAAGTCTTTAAAAGGAACACAAAGTGAGCTTGAAAAACAGGTTAATGATGAGGATCATAAGAATCGGGTACGAAAGAATAGATAACTGTATTCAAAAGGCGTTCAGGGGATAATCCTGAAACGCCTTTTTTTAGGTGCGCCCAGCATGGGCGCTATCAGCTTATAGAAAGAATTGAACAGCAACGCAGCGTTATTTTTCTAACATTAGAGAACGACAATTCATTCAAAACAAGGTTTATCATATAGAAAACAAGATCACTCGAGTTCAACAATTGGAGGGTTGTACATGTTAAAGGTTGCCATTATAGGTGCGGGAGCCATATCGAACGCCCATATCGAAGGGTATTTGCAGTTCAAGGACCGATGTCAGATCGTTGCCATCTGCGATGTTTACCCGGAGAAGGCGCAGACGAGGGCGGAAAAATATGGACTCGATGCGAAAGTCACGCAGGATTACAAAGAGCTGCTGCAGGAAGGAATCGATTTGGTGTCCATTTGCACGCCGCCGTATGTACATGCCGAAATCGCTATTGCTTTTCTGAACGCGGGAAGTCATATTATTATCGAAAAGCCGATGGCTTCATCGCTCGAGGAATGCGACGACATAAATGAGGCAGCCCGCAAGAACGGCAAAATCGTGTCCGTCATCGCTCAGAATCGGTTCAGAAACCCGATGATGAAGTTGAAATCCGTCCTCGACAGCGGACTCGCCGGCAAGATCCTGCATGCCCAGGTAGACTCCTTTTGGTGGCGCGGGCATTGCTACTATGACTTATGGTGGCGCGGAACTTGGGAGAAGGAAGGCGGTGGCCCGACCTTGAACCATGCGGTGCACCATATCGATGCCCTGCTGTGGATGAGGGGACGTCCGAGCCAGGTGCAAGCTTACATGAGCAACGTCGCGCACGATAACGCAGAGATCGAAGATTTATCGATTGCGATGCTGCGGTACCCGGATGGGACGTTGGGACAAGTGACAAGCTCCGTCGTCCATCACGGGGAGGAGCAGCAGATCGTGTTCCAAGGGCTGAACGCTCGAATTTCCGCTCCATGGAAGCTTTCGGCATCGGTTTCGAGTCCCAACGGTTTTCCCGAGCCGGATAAGGAGCTGGAATCAACCATTCAGCGTTATTACGACGGCTTGCCGGATCTTCCGTATGAAGGCCATACGGCGCAAATCGATAACGTGTTGACGGCGATTGAGACGGGTGAGCCCGTGCTTATTGATGGCATTAGCGGACGCGATACCTTGGAAATGATCATGGCCGTTTACAAATCCGCAAGCACCGGCGAGAACGTGCAGCTTCCGCTGCGGCCGGATGATCCGTTCTACACGCGGAAAGGGGTGCTGAGTCATGCTACCTACTTTTACGAGAAGAACAGCCATGTCGAGAATTTTGCGGATTTGACCATAACGACCGGAAGCAATCTCGAGGAGAGGAAGAACTAAGATGGAGAACAAGAGCGGAATGTTTTACGCCCCCAAGGGGAAACCGAACCCGGTTTGCTCTCCCGGGGAGTTTCGGATTGCGGCGATCGGCCTGGATCATGGACATATTTACGGTATGAGCCAAGGCCTGATCGAGGCCGGCGGCAAGCTGGAATGGGTGTTCGATCCGGATCCGGCGAAGGTTGAGGCATTTCGGAGCAAGTTCCCTGATGTTAAAGTCGCCCGTTCGGAGCAGGAGATTTTGCAGGATCCAGGCATCCGTCTCGTGGCCGGCGCGGCTATCCCCTCGGAACGCTGCGCATTGGGGCTTCGGGTCATGTCACACGGGAAGGACTATTTTACGGATAAGGCGCCCCTCACGACCTTGGAGCAGTTGGATATGGCCAAACGGAAGGTTGCCGAAACGGGGCAAAAGTATGCGGTCTATTACAGCGAACGCCTCCATGTGGAAAGCGCGGTATATGCGGGCCAGCTTATCGAACATGGAGCCATCGGGCGCGTCGTTCAGGTTCTTGGTTTAGGTCCGCATCGGATCAATGCCGACAGCCGACCGGAATGGTTTTTCGACAGAGAGCGGTTCGGGGGCATTCTTTGCGACATCGGCAGCCATCAGATCGAGCAGTTTCTTTATTATACGGGCGCCCGGAACGCTGAAGTCGTGCATAGCAAGAAGGCGAATTACAAATATAAGCATTATCCGGCGTTCGAAGATTTCGGCGATGCTACCTTGATCGGAGATAACGGCGCAACCGGTTATTTCAGGGTAGACTGGTTTACGCCGGACGGCCTGTCCACGTGGGGGGATGGGCGCACCACGATTTTGGGTACGGACGGTTATATCGAGTTGCGCAAATACGTGGATATCGGCAGGGATCCGAAGGGCGACAACGTCTATCTCGTTAATGCGGAAGGGGAACACTACATGAATGTGTCCGGTCAGGTCGGGTACCCCTATTTTGGGCAGTTGATCCTCGATTGCATCCAACGCACGGAGAATGCGATGACGCAGGAGCACGCGTTTAAGGCTGCCGAACTAAGCGTGGTCGCCCAGCGCAATGCGTCCCACATCGAATAAGGAAAAAAGCCCGGAAAACCCGGATGTACGCACAGTACCGGGCTTCCGAGCTTTTTTTTTTACTACAGCATAATCAGCATACATTTTTGTACTTGATCGTTTCGACCCGAGTGGATTTACGTAAGTGGTAGGAATTAGTGCCCTCAAGGTTACTAATTGCTGGTAATCCGGCGGATGTCATTAGATAGTGCCCTCAAAGTCATTATTTGTTGGTGATCCAGCGGATGTGATGGAAATAGCGCCCTCAAGGTCACTAATTGCTGGGGATCCGGCGGATGTGATGAGATAGTGCCCTCAAGGTCACTGATCCACGGATGTAGAGGAACTGGCCCACCCGGTTCTAAGTATGTTAGTTAATTATGCTGAGATAGTTTTTTTGCATGTTTACTTGTTCCATCTTTTGCGATATTGGTGAGGCGTAGCGCCCATGCGGGCTTTAAAAAACTTGCAGAAATACGAGCAGTTCGTAATCCCGATTTCCTCGGCGATCAAGGTGATCGGCTTATCCGTCGTTGTGAGCAGCATGACGGCCTGATGCGTCCTCCGGGCAGCGATGTATTCCGTCATGCTGATGCCGACGGCTTCCTTAAACGAATGGGATAAATGATAGGTCGAGAGGTGCAGCTCCTTCGCCATATCCTCCAAATGAAAGGGTTGTGTATAATGTTGCTCAATCCAGCTCAGCATACGCTCCGTCTGATGATTTTTGCGGGTGCGAAACGGCTTGGTTTGATCTTGCTGCTTAAGCCATAGCGGCTTTAGGCTGTGGAACAGCAAGACGAGAAATAATGAGATTTCTTCGAGCTGATCCGCCTCGGACAGGTCGGCAGCCTTCTGCTGCATGCTTTGGAATGCCTCTGTCAGTCCGCCTCCGTCTTCGATTCCGTAGATGCAGGGAGACGGCAGAATACTGGAACAAATATAGGTGAAGAAGGAATGCAGACCGGGCCATTTCTCGAAGTAGCTTTCGAACATCGTCGGCTCGAAGACCGCAATGGAACGTTCAAACGACTGCCGGTCGGAATAATCGAGCTGGAGATGGTGGAGCTGGAAAGGCTGGAATACGCAGAGCATTCCCGGTTTGATGGCATAGCTGACATTGTTGACAATCATCGTTCCACTGCCCTCATGAATCAACAAAATCTCGATGCCCCGATGGGAATGAAACGTTTCCTTGTGATGGTTATCCACGCTGACGCGTCGATAAGCAAAGTATAAAGGTCCTCCGCTTAAATCCGTGTTTACGATAGCAGACAATTGAATCCACTCCCTGCCCGGCAAATATCGATGACGTAACTCCAATATAGCTAATCATGCAGTCGTATACAAGTGGTTCGTAACGATGTTGGCGGACACATTCCAGAAGGGGTCGAAATTGCATTAGGAAAGTCCATGCTAAACGCCGCTTAAATATGTCTGTGCTTCAAAGAGGGGCATGTATCACTCAACATTGTTTCGCGTGGAAATAATATTCTGAATGGAGAGCAAACGATGTAATTATTCCCTGAAAGAGAACAGCATCTGTGATTCATTGTCGCTTAGGAGGTATAATAAATTTATCGGTTTCAATATATTCTCTTAGGTGGTCATGCATAATGAAAAAGATTTTAGCTATTGTAAGGAAGAAGAATATGCTGTTTAGAATGATTCTCTCCTATGCACTAGTCGGGATTTTATTTATTGCCGGATTTTCATACGTCATATTGCATAGGGTTTCAAGTGATTTGACGAACGAGGTCAATGAGACCTCCTCTAGAATGATCGAACAGTCCTACAATACGGCTGACATCCTTCTATCGTCTACCTTTAATTATTATTCGCAATTGTTTCTCACGAATGAATGGATTAAAAGCGCAATGTACGGCAAGGACTTCACTTCAAGCGAAATGTATAGAATTAACATGGAGCTTAATAATTTCAAACAGGGCAACCCATTGGTTTCGTCTATATATGTATATAACTACAATAAAAGGCTTGTCTTTTCCTCGCTCATGACGTTCAGCACGATTGA
The DNA here is from genome assembly GCA_041281825.1 of Paenibacillus tarimensis. Lineage (GTDB taxonomy): Bacteria > Bacillota > Bacilli > Paenibacillales > Paenibacillaceae > Paenibacillus_D > Paenibacillus_D tarimensis_A. The sequence continues at coordinate 1,051,800 of CP166298.1, forward strand.
CAATTTTTTCGATAAGGGCATGACAGATACACTGGAACAGAACAATATATACGAGCAGAGTATTTTTATTCCGCGCAAAGCTGCCATTTCGTTCCCTGATGGTCCCGATATTATAGAAAGCCAAGATTTGATTTCGTTCGTTTTCTCGAATTCAAGGCCTGACGGCAAGCGGGACAGCATGGTTGTGAATCTGGATCAACATGTGCTGCGGGAGCTTGTTATGAAGGGAAGCGGCGAAGGAACGTATAAAATGATGATCGTTAATGATCAAGGTCTCATCATTTCCAGCCCTGAAGATGATATTTTACAGGACAACGCTACGCTTCAAGAAATAATGAAGTCTATTTTGGGCAATGATAAAAAGCGCGGGAATTTGATTTCCAAACTTAATGACAAGACTTATATGGTATCTTACGTGAAAGCGGATCGACTTGGCTGGAACTTTATTATTTTGGCCGATCAAGACAAGCTTCTGGGCAAAGTGTCTGCACTCCAAAGCTTTATTTTAAAAATGACCATTCTGTGTTTGGTCATCATGGCGATTACCTCTGCGTTTTTCACCAAAATCATTTATGTACCTATTTATAATTTGATGAAAAGAACTTTGGCAACGACAGAGACAAAGGATAAGCCTCTGCTTAATGAGTACGATGTATTAAATAAATCGTTTTCGTTGCTGGAGAATAAAGTGAATACCCTTCAATCGGATATCAACCAATCGTTATCGGCCCGCAAGCAAAGTCTTCTACGTTCCATATTGCATGGGACAATAAATGGCGCCGATGTGCAAGAAGCAATGAAGAGGCTTGATCTAGGTCTGGAATCGGATCAATATATGGTTTGTGTGCTTAAGATGGACTCCTTCTATGAAATGTCGGAGAAATACGATATGGTCGATATTTCATTGTTAAAGTATGCCATTGAGAATATTAGCAGGGAAATTGCTTCAGGTTCTTATCATTTGGAATTCCTCGAAGATGGTCATGATTCGCTTGACCTGATTTTTAATATCGGTTCTGACGAAGATACACATGAATTGAAAATCAAGTCGATATTGGAAAATATACAGATGAATGTAGAAAAATTTCTGAAAATGACCGTTACGGCGTCAATTGGTCCTGTCGCAACCAAAGTTGAGAACCTGAAACACTCCAGACTGGGCGCTTACCAAGCTGTTCACTTCAGGTTAGTATATGGGACGAATAGCCTGATATCCTATGAGGACATTATCTCGGAAGAAACCAAAGAGTATCAATACCCGGTTGAAATAGAGAAGCAGATGATGAACAGCTTAAAGGCAGGTGAATTGGAGCAGCTTCGGGAGTTGTCAGCTGATTTTTTTGCGGCTATTCATCCGTTCAAATACGATGAGATTATCCTTTCGCTTGTGCAATTGCTCGTTATGACCATTCGAACAGCCAAAAGCATGTCAAGCTTTAATCGCGAAGACGCCGATTTGGAAATTCATACGTGCCAACAGCAATTATTGCGCTTGGATACGCTGGAACAAATCGAGACTTGGTTTATTTCGTTATGCAAGAGAATTGTCTCGATCCGAGACAGAACAGCAAGGTCCAAAAATAGCAAGACAGTTGAAAAAATGGTGGCATACATTAAAGAGCATTATATGGAGACCAATTTAACTTTGGATGTATTATCGGAACTGGTCGGTTTGTCGACCAGATATGTAAGACAGCTTTTCAAAGAGGAGACAGGCAAGTCCGTCGCGGAGCATATTGCTGAGCATCGATTTCTTAAAGCGCAAGAGCTCCTGATCAATACCGATTATTCAGCCAAAAAAATTGGTGAAATGGTCGGATTCGAGAATACGAGTTACTTTTACGTATTGTTTAAAAAACATGTAGGGAAGACGCCGGATCATTACCGCAGGGAGAATAAATTGGATCAAATGATGACAGACTAACGAAAGACCGCCAGCTGCCCTTACAGCTAGCGGTCTTTTCATTAAATTCTAGGAATTCTTATCGAAACGAAGCTTAGCCGCCAAAGGACGGCGAAGCCGTTTACGCTTGCCTTTTCCGTGAACTTTAATCAATTTTCCGTTTTTTAAATACGCAATTTTCGACATTTTATTCAATGTGCCTTCAGTTAAACTTTTCAATTTCTGAGTGAACAAGCATACTTGAGACTACAAACAACAGTTGCAAAATAACTTGAAGGAGGAGCCATATGGAAAGCACCATACCTTATCAAAGCCAAACCCAAAAAATAAAAAAAAAGGGTAAAAACTCGTTTGTTCAAGAAATTCGTAAAAATCATTTGCTTTACCTTCTGACTTTGCCGGGGATCTTGTTGGTATTTGTTTTTGCTTACTTGCCGATATTCGGGATTGTCATTGCGTTCCAAGATTTCAGACCTATAGAAGGCGTTTTTGGAAGTCCTTTTGTCGGTTTCGAAAACTTCCGTTTTTTTATTGAATCTAAAGAGGTCTATCAAGTTGTATTCAATACCGTATTTTTAAACGTATTGTTTATCTTCTTCGTGACGGTCGTTTCCGTTTCGCTTGCGATTATGTTTTCGGAGATAAAGACCAAAAAGTTCAAAGTATTCACGCAAACCGTTGTAACCTTGCCCCATTTTTTGTCCTGGACGGTTGTCGCTATGATTGTAGCGGTTTACTTACCGTATCAAGGCGGAGTGGTGAATCAAATCTTGAACGCGTTCGGGATCGAATCGATTGCATTCTACAATGAAGCCGCATACTGGCCGTTATTCTTGGTATGCATCAAGGTTTGGCACGGAGCGGGCTTTGGATCTATCGTCTATTTGGCGACCATCTCCGGCATTAATCCCGAAATTTATGAATCGGCATCGATGGATGGCGCAACCAGGTGGAAGAAAATATGGCATATCACCTTGCCTTTGTTGAAACCGACGATCATCCTGTTGCTGCTTTTGGCCTTGGGGGGAATCTTCTACGGTGATTTTGGAATGATCTATGCCATTGTCGGCAAGAATGCCCTCTTGTATCCAACCACCGATGTGATCGATACCTATGTGTATCGCGCGCTTACTGAATTTTCCAATATCAGCATGTCGTCGGCAATCGGGTTATTTCAATCCTTTGTCGGTTTTATACTTGTACTGACTGTCAACCAAATCACACGCAAATATTCGCCTGATTCGGCGTTGTATTAATATTTAACAGAATAGAGGTGAATGAACATGGAGATTAAAGAAGGTGCCGGAGACCGCCTGCTGCTGATCCTTATGTATGCGTCAATTGTCGTTTTTGCTATCGTTTGTTTGATTCCGTTCGTTACCGTACTCAGCTCATCGCTGAGCACGGAAACATCGATACAGGAATATGGCTTCACATTATTCCCCAAAGAGTTTTCGTTAGAGGCGTATAAGTTATTGCTACAAGACGACACGATCTATAGATCCTATGGTGTAACCATCTTTATCACTGTCGTCGGGACCGTTCTCGCCATGCTGGTTACGTGTGCCATGGCCTATCCGTTGTCTCTGCGCTCCTTGAAGTACCGCAATTTTATTACCTTTTATGTCTTCTTTACGATGCTGTTTCATGGAGGACTTGTTTCCAGCTACATTCTGATCACCAAATATTTGGGGATGACCGACTCGATCTGGGTGCTGATTATTCCAACGCTGCTTAACCCGTTTAATATGTTTTTGATGCGAAACTTTTTCAAATCGATTGATGAATCGTTGGCGGAATCGGCCAAAATAGACGGCGCTAACGACATCTATATTATGTTTCGAATCATGATTCCAGTTTCGTTACCGGCAATTGCGGCGATCAGTCTGTTTTATGCCTTGGCCTTTTGGAACAAATGGTTTGAGGCGATGCTCTATATTCGAGATGAGAATTTGTACCCGCTGCAATATTTGATTAAACGGATTCTCGACAGTGCCGATTTTAGCAGGGAACTCGCACAAAATGTTAACGTATTCGAATACACGACGCCTACGTTGACGACGAGGTTGGCCGCAACGATTGTCACGATCGGTCCGATTATCTTCTTGTATCCGTTCCTTCAAAAGTATTTCGTTAAAGGCTTGTTGATCGGCTCTGTGAAAGGCTGATCCACAGATTGGCTAAACCCGCTTTGGCGGTTTAGTATAGAATTCACCATATTAAGGGAGGAAGACAGAAAATGAAAGTGAAATTTAGGCAGGCCGCTTTACCCGTCATTGCACTCCTTCTTATGTTGAGCACCTTATTGGCAGCTTGCTCAAGCAATGAATCCGCTACCAATACTAACAGCGGCACAACGCAAGAAAAAGAGTCAACGGACACAGACACAAATGCTGCACAAACGCCAGACCCGGTAACATTGAAGTTCATGTTCTTCGGCGATAAGCCGACAGATTTGGATAAGGTGCTCGTCGAATTCGAGAAACGTACCAAAGACACACTGAATACCAAAATCGAATTTGATTTTGTCCCCGGTGCTGAGTTCAGACAAAAACAGCTATTAGCCATGTCTACAGGCGAATCGTTTGACTTGACCTTCGATGCGCCTTGGGCGACGCTCTATAACCACCTCAGTCTGGGTTACTACCAGCCGCTTGACAAGTATTTCAACAATGATGAATACCCGGGACTGAAGAAGGCGTTCCCTGCGGAAATGATGGAAGCGAATAAAATTAACGGCCACATCTACACGATTCCTTTTCAAACAGCTTATGCCGATCCTTTCATTATAGGGATCCGGAAGGACGTCCGGGAACAATTGGGCTTGCCGCCGGTCAAAACGATGGATGATTTCAATAACTATCTGGAAGCCGTAAAGACGGAGCTTCCTGACTATGTGCCGATGACGATTGGCGCCCGTGGTATTTTCCGCCTTGGCATACCAGAGGAGAAAGGGCGCAATGACATTCGACTTGCCGCTATCAAACCGGAATCGTTTACTGGCGGAATACCGTTCAGCGTTGCGATTTCGCCGGACGGGAAGAAAGTGCTTGGCGCAGCAACCATCGGCGATCCTGATTCCGCATTCGCCAATTTTCCGGCGCCGTTTAACACGCACGATTCGATTTACGGCCATTTCGGAACGAGAGCAGAGTACAGAGTGTACACGAACAAGGATCCTTTATCCAGACAAGCAATAGATGCGCTTGATCCGGTCAAGCAGGGTGCAATTGAAACAACCATCTCCAATCTGAGCCAAGAAAGATTGAAGCTTCAGAAAATTAAACCTGATGCGGATTATGAGCCCTTCTTCTATACGAGCGATGATATTCGGGATATGAAGCCGGGCGCGATCCGAACCACCTTCATTGCCAACAATAGTGCGGTTGTTCCCGCAAGCTCGAAAAATGTAGAGCGCACCATGAGATTCCTGGATTGGATGTTCAGCAGCCGAGAGAACCATGACTTGATCGAGCTGGGGATCGAGGGCGAGCATTGGACAATAGATGGAGCCAACGGATACAAAACTACTGATAATTCTGATAAATATAAATTCCCAGGCTATGAAATGACCTGGAATCCGACGTTGTCCAGACTGAATACGAGCAATGATCCGGAAGTGATCGAATACGTTGAGTATGCTCAGGACACGAACAGCTATTACCAAGTTCCGCTATCCGGCTTCGTCTTTGACACCAAACCGGTTGCAACGGAAATCGCAAAGATCATTCCTAAGCTGAATCAAGCAACTGATATTCTGATGACCGGTCTGGAGCCGGAATGGAAAGAATTTGCGCAGAAATCCAATAAAGAATGGCGCGATTTGGGTTTGGAAAAAGTACGTGAGGAAGTCCTCAAGCAAGTCCAAGCTTATCTTGATGCAGGCGGCAAGTAAGCTGCAGAGAAGCTACACAAGAAGGCACCTATCTTTGATGGGTGCCGGTTGTGTAATTTCCAAGGAGGAGAAAATCGATGATTCGATTCCGTAAAGAATCCTGATTCGTCGGAATAAGCAATTTGAGTGGAATCTAGGGGTGAGAGGCATGATGATAGAAGCATCATATGGGGGAAATTGTATTGGCTTGAGTTTGGATTATGATGGGAAATTACGGTATACGGTTAAGCGTAACGGATCAACTATGGTTATGTCATCCAGGCTTGGTCTGTATCTTGCAGATGCCCATCCTTTATGTAATGGGTTCAAAATCAGGAGCGTTACGAAAAGAAATGTGGAAGGTGCTTGGAACCCTCTATACGGTGAGCGGGCTGTTATTGACGATAGCTTCGAAGAGGCGACCATTTGCGTGGAAGATGACCTGGGCAGGCTAATGGGAATCCGCTTACGCGCTTATGCCGAGGGGACAGCATTTCAATACTTCTTGCCTGAACAGGAATCGATTAATCATTTCACAATTACTTGTGAGGACACAAGCTTTACCTTTCCTCAAGGAAGTATGGCATGGGAAGAGCATGGCGTTGAAGGGGAATATGTTGTAAAACCAGTGGGAGACATAACCGGCTATTGCGAGCGTCCATTTGCCGTGCAATTACCGGAGGGCGGATATGTTCTTATTCATGAAGCCGAACTTACAGATTACGCCAGAATGTTGATTGTAAAAGATGAAGAAGCGGAAAACACCTTAAAAGTCCATTTGTCAGGACATTTGTGCGGGCTTTTTAGCCAAGATGATTATGTAGGGTATGGGTTTACATTAAATGAGGACGAACATGATAGTTTAGCTTCCAATGTAGAAGGAAGAACGCCATTTGCAACGCCATGGCGTACTTTTATACTTGCAGATCATGCTGCAGAGTTGCTATGTCGGAGCAATATGGTGCTAAATTTAAGCGAACCATGCAAGGCTGAGGATTTTTCGTATGTAAAGCCCGGAAAGGCATTGCGGGATATGTTGCTGACTACAACAAGTGCGTTGGCTTGTATCGATTTTTGCGCAAACCATCATTTTCAATATGTTCTGTTTGATGGAGGTTGGTATGGATCACTTGATTCGCTTGAAAATAAGGCAATTGATCCTACAAGGGAGGACCCCGACCGAGACCTGGATCTAAGGAAAGTGATTTCATATGGTAAAGAAAAAGGGATAGGGATATTCCTATATGTTGATAGAACTGCAGCAGAACCGTATTTGGATGCTTCACTGCCTATATGGAAGGAATGGGGGATAGCAGGCATAAAATTGGGCTTTGTGAAAGTAGGGCCTCAAGAGTGGACGCGTTGGGTTGTGGAGGTCGTAAAAAAGTGCCATGAATATGGATTGATGGTAAACATTCACGATGCTTATCGCCCTACGGGCCTTTCCCGCACATATCCCAATTTGCTAACGCAGGAGGGGATTCGGGGGAACGAGCATTTTCCCACAGCCTCACATAACACAACATTGCCTTTTGTACGGTTTCAGGCTGGTGCGGGCGATTATACGCTCTGCTATTTTGATCAACGATTGAAAGTGACTTTTGCACATATGCTGGCTATGGGCGTTATTGTATATAGTCCTATGCAGATGATGTTCTGGTATGATAAGCCATCTGATTGGAAGGGTGAGCAAGAAATACGGTTTTGGGAGAAGCTGCCTGTAGTTTGGGATGAGTCAATCGGAATATCAGGCGGGATAGGTGAATATGCAACGATTGCAAGACGCAAGGAAAGCGACTGGTTTATCGGATGCATTAATAATGAGAATGCCCGTACTGTGGAAATTCCGCTACATTTTCTTCATGATAAGATTAAATATATTGCACAGATTTATGAAGATGCACCGGAGCTTGATACGCGCACAAAGGTTGAAATGAAGTCTGCTGAAGTTACAAAGGAAACTGTACTTGAGTTTAATTTGGAAAGCTCGGGGGGAGTAGCCATTTACTTGAGTTTGGCTCCGTGAATGGATAACAAGTATCTTAATTTGAACAAGTGAGCGGGAAAGCATGCCTTCTACAGCAAATCAAACAAAACAAATAGGAAAAAAAATTCATCCCGAGCCAGCACTGGCGGCAAGCCGTCAGTGCCGGCTAGGGAATTTCTCTGGAAGTAAATCAGAAGTAATTTGAAAGCGTTTCCGCAATGTGAGAGTGCAGCGTTTCCAGGTGTAATGATGTTAGTTAGAATATTGAGAACGAATAAAGGAGCTCAATCACATGAACCGGTTTCGCAAACTGAGTCTTTTCAAGCAAATTATAACATTGACCTTGATGATGCTGGTCATACTCCTCATTTCCTTCGTGATCTCGAACACGATTGCGGAGCGCATTATCGAGAAGAAGGTTTCGGACTCCGTCAATAAAATATTGCTTCAGGCCGGAGAGAAAGTGATGAGCTTCTACGCTGACATGGAGGGGATTTCGACTTACCTGCTCTACATTCCGACTGTCCAGACCTTCATGGATTTGAAGGACGATTTGGACATCGTTCTGATGCACGATGAAATCATTTCGGTGTTCAACAAGACCATGACATTGAAAGAAAATATCAGAGGCATACAGCTTTTTGACAAGGAAGGGAAGATGATTGCCAGTATCGGAGCCGGGACCGGGACCGGCCGATATATTCAACCTCCGGTCGAAACGACCAAGTACTCCGGATTATTGACCAATCCGAATACAAGCGAAACAAGCGCGTATTACACTATAACCGTACCCATCTATGACCTTAAAAGCTCGATTATCGGAGATTATAGGGGAACCGGCGTTTTTATCATGGATGCAAGAAATTTCAGTAACATATTGAAAAGCGGAAAGATAACAAATAACTCCCAGTTTTTGCTACTCGATCAGAATAATACGATCATGGCAAGCGAAGGATATCCTCTTGACTTCAATCAGATCAGTTTAGAGGATTGGAAGAATGATAAACGTTATATTGTGCAGACGGTTACGCTGTCCCAGACCGGTTGGAAGCTGATCAGCGTGATCCCGAAGAATGAACTGCTGCAGGAACTGGGTACCGTCAAAAGATTGAATATCGCGACGTATACAATCGTCATAAGTTTGCTCTGTTTATTCTTATTTATTTTTACCACCCGCATCTTGAAGCCGATCAAGGCGATCATGGACTTTATGAAGTCTTATCCGAAAATGGGGCAAGACAGCCGATTTAACATCGTATACCATAATGAAATTGGCGTTCTCGCCTCGAACCTGAACCGAATGCTGGACGAAATCGATACGCTCGGCAAAGAGATTCAGCTCACGCAAAAGCAAAAGTACGAAATCGAAATTGTCAAGAAACAGATGGAAATATCCGCATTTCGCAATCAGATCAACCCTCACTTTTTGTACAACACACTGGAATGCATACGCGCCATGGCATTCTATCACAAGGTTCAGGATATAGCCGATATATCCGAATCCTTGTCCAATATGTTCAGGTATGCGGTCAAAGGAAACAACTTCGTCACGATTCGTGATGAAATCACGCATGTCAAAGAATATGCCAAGATCATCGAGTTTCGTTTTATGGGAAGAATGAGGGTAACAATCGAAGCGGACGAAGACTTGCTCGGTATGAATACGCTAAAAATGCTGCTTCAGCCGATCGTAGAAAATGCCGTATTTCACGGCCTGGAGAAAAGAATTGAGGACGGTGTCGTTCAGGTCAAAGTGCATAAGTCCGGGCTGAACCGGATTAATTTCACCATTCGAGATAACGGATATGGGATGGATGAAGGACGGTTAGAGGAGATCTTGCATCGTCTGCGGCAATTTAATACAGCGGGACAATCGGAGCGGGACGCGAACCAAGGAATCGGGTTATCCAATATTTATCGCAGAATCAAGCTGTTGTACGGTGACTACGCCGATATGACCATCGAGAGCGCCTTACACATAGGAACTACGGTTACAGTTACCATCCCCATACAAAACCATTCGGAGACTACGGAGGACTAGCGCACCATGTATACTGTATTGATTGTTGACGATGAGCCTTGGGTTGCGTACGGGGTTAAACAATTGATCGATTGGGAGAGTTTGGGTTATATCGTGATTGGCGAGGCTTACAATGGACTGACGGCGCTGGAGGCGATACTGGAGAAAAAACCGAAGGTTGTCATATCGGATATTCGCATGCCGGGATTAGACGGAATCGAGCTGCTTGAACAAATCAGACATAATCAAATGGATACCAAAGTTATCCTGATCAGCGGTTATGCGGAGTTTGAATATGCGCAAAAAGCGGTGCAGCTCGGCGCGTTCGATTATTTATTGAAGCAGGTCGACCAAAACAAGCTTACGGATACTTTGGTGCGTCTAAATAAGGAATTGGAGGAGAAGGAAAAATCGCTAAAAAGTCTGGATTTGTTTCTGGACGATCTGTTCGATATATTCGAGCCCGACCACAAAATGAAAGTTCATAATTTTCTGGCCAGCCGGGGAATCGAATTTGATGATCCGCACTACCGGTTTGTCAGTTGTCTCTATGAAGGAACGCCGGTTTCCGATCCCGACGAGAGGGCTGCGGAGGTTGCCGGCATCCGTTATTTGCGATTTCGAACCGGTCAAAATAAAGTCTCGTACCTGATCAATTACGACGAGTTGAAACATCCGGTCGGTTTATTGAATTTCATCTCCGATCATCTGTCCGAAGCGCAGTGTATCGGGATCAGCGGCATCGGCGTCTATTCATCATCGGTAGCCAAGCTTTACCAGGAATCGGATGTCGCTCTGTTCAGTTCATTCACCCGGCCTGGGGACTGGATGATCGAATATAAAGCGGTTGATCATGTACCGGAGCTGATGAAGACGGTTCTGCAAATCGAGCTGGCCGTCAAGGAACAGAAACCCGAGTTGTTAAACAAATGGCTGGACGAGCTATGCGAAGAGTTCAAAACGCGGCATATGCAAATCGACCAGATTTCTTCAGTTTACAATCAGATCGTCTCGCTATTTTATAAATATTACGGCAACAACGAAGCTGTCTTCGAAATTGAATACTTGAACTACTACCAAATCTTCCGCCAATTCAATTCGATCGAGCAGCTGATTGACAGGCTCAAGGAGATGTTTCGACAGCAATCCGGCGATGAACTGCATATTTCCAACGATACGGTGAAGAAGATTATCGAGTATATCGATTCCAGTTTTATGGAAGATATCATGCTTGGGGATTTGTCCGGGAAGTTCAATATCAGTCTCGGTTATTTAAGCACTTTGATCAAGAAAGAAACCGGAAGAACGTATTCGGAGTATGTAATGGGCAAAAGGTTGAACCTGGCCAAAGAATTATTGAGCGACGGCTCATTGTCTATACAAGAGATCGTGGAGCGCGTAGGGTACAAGGATTATTTTCATTTTAACAAGCTGTTCAAAAAGGTTTACGGCATCACGCCGAGCAAATATCGAAAAATGTAGATAAATCTGAACTCAACACCAAAATACAAAAATCTAAACATATGTTTTCATGGGGGGGCGGGCTATGATAAACAAGTACCTATCATACACACAGGGGTGATCAAGGATTATGAAGTACAAAATGTTATCAATACTGGTGTTGGTCTTCGCTGTTGCGCTTTCGGGCTGCAGCGCCGGCAATTCGGAAAGCGGAGGCGGTGCGGCTTCGAATGCTCCAAATGCTTCGAATACCGCGAACAAAGAAACAGAGGACAAGCCGCTGGAGCAGGTGGATGTGAGCTGGTTCACATCGGTTGGATTCTGGCCTGCGCCGCCCCAATGGGATACCACACCTGGAACGGTCAGTGGCAACATCACGGAGAAAACGGGAGTCAAGTTCTCCTTTGACGTGCCTCCGCAAGACGGCGATACGAAGTTGAATCTGTTGTTAGTGTCAAATGGGGATGATTTCCCGGACATGATTACGACGCTGGATCCGGGGATGGCGACTAAGCTGGCAAGTTCCGGCAAGGTTTGGGATTTGGATGAATTCCTGAAAAAATACTATCCGGAGTCCCATCTGTTAAAAGATTTTCCGGCGGACATCAAAGATCAGATCGTAGATCAGTACGGCGGATGGTATTACTTCCCGAGCCATATGAAGAGCGCGGACCTGGAAAAGCAGTTTCCGCCGTCAAGTCCTATTTATTCGGAATCCAAATTAGGTAAGAACCAAGGCGTTATGGTCAATAAGGACCTCCTGGAGCAGGCCGGTCTCACGCTCGATGATTTGAAGACGGAAAGCGGCTTCCTTAATGCTCTCCAGAAAGTCAAAGACATGAAGTTGACGGTGGACGGTCAGCCGGTCGTTCCGCTTCAGATCGATGGCAAGGACTACCAGAAGGGCGGGGCGCTGATGACCCTGCAGCAGATGTTCGGCGCCACGGAGATTGACAAGGATGGGAATTTCCGAAACATCCTGCTGGCTCCGGGAACAAAGAATGCTATTCAATTCCTGAACAAGGCGTACCGCGGCGGTTACCTGGATGCCGGCCAACTCACGATGGATAACAATGCGGCGAAAGCGCAGTATGCGTCGGGCAGCGTATTCGCTTTCGTGGGCAATATGGCTAACGTTAAGTACGATCCCAAATACGTCTCGCCTGGCGCGATCTTCTCGGATGACGGGTCCAAACCGGTCTTCACGCACAATTCATTGCCGGGAATAGGTTGGATGAAAACGTTCATTTCCAAATCCGCCAAGCATCCGGAGCAATTGGCGAGATTTATCGACCATATCTCCGCTCCCGAAGGATATATAAATTCATTCTTTGGTATCAAAGATGTGCATTACGAGGTAGACGATCAAGGTCTCATCACACTCACGGACAAACATAAAGAAATTGCTGAAGGCGATGCGGCTGCTAGAGGCGCGCTCGGTGTGTTCTGGCAATTCTCCAACCTTACTTTAGAAGAGCATTTGAAGAAGGCTGTGACCACTGAAGAAGGCGAGGCCCGGGCTGCGACGTTCCAGGCATTTGGCAAGACGCCGGGAATTGAGCGATTTGATGTTGCGCCGTTGGCCTTGCCGAGCGAATTCTACGCACCTGGAAGCGAAAACGTAAAGATCAGGGATCAGATTAATCAAGCTGCGGAAATCCAGATTTCCAAGATGGTATTGGCGAAAGATCAGGCAACCTTCGACAAGTATTATGATGAATATGTCAATCAACTGAAGAAATTGAACGTTGATAAATTGGATGCGGCGTTGAGCGAAGAATTGCATAAGCAGGAACAAAAGCTGGGTATAAAGGCGAAGATTATTAATCCCTAGTTAATCGATTGACTAAAGTGCCAAAGCGCATTTGCTTTCTCAAATCGCTTTGGCACTATCATTTTACGCATGAGGGTGAATATGATGGCGCAACGCGCTTTTAATAAGCAATTCCCGTTGGCAAGAACTAAAAAAACCAAATATTTCAAGTTGGGACATGATTTCCGCACCCAATTGGAGCTCAAGACCATGCTGTGGCCAGCAATCTTTCTGGTTGTCCTATTCGATTTTATTCCGATGTATGGACTGCTAATGGCATTCAAGGATTATGATCCACTTACCGGAGTCAAAGGCATTTTTACGAGTCAGTGGAATAATTTTGAGAACTTTATGGGCATCTTTCAAAATTTCCAGTTTTGGCCGATGGTGAGAAATACAGTCGGCATCAATATCCTGGGATCCATGATCGGCATTCCGGTAACTTTGGCGTTTGCACTGTTATTGAATGAAATCCAGCATCCCAAGTTCAAGTCCTTTATTCAGACCATCACGTACATGCCGCATTTTCTATCCTGGGTTATCTTTGGCGGATTGTTTATCACGCTGTTGAATCCGAACGGGGGGCTCGTCAATTATTTATTAGTGAATCTGGGGTTGGTTGATGAAGCCATCCAATTTTTAGGGGATCCCAAATATTTCTGGGGCGTGGCGATTATTACCAATTTGCTGAAGGAGATCGGTTGGGGCGCCATCTTGTATCTGGCGGCCATTGCAGGCATCGATCAATCATTATATGAAGCTGCCGCAATTGACGGAGCAGGCCGGTTCAAACGGATCTGGCACATCACGATTCCCGGTATCATGCCAACCTTTATGATCCTCGTCATTTTCGCGGTTAGCGGCATGTTGAACAATAACTTTACGCAAATATACGTCCTGCAGAATACGTTGAACCTGCCGGCCAGTCAAGTCATCGACACTTACGTATATACGACGGGGTTGAAGAACTTCCAGTTTGCAGCGGCGACGGCAATCGGCTTGATGAAATCGGTATTTGCGCTAGTGCTGCTGTTCGGAGCCAATGCCTTGTCCAAGAAACTTACAAAATCAGGATTGTTTTAGGAGGCGTCCGCTATGGTTGGAGGCAGGAGCTGGGGAGATCGTATTTTTTCGGTAACGAATGTCGGCATTATGCTGATTATCATGCTTTTGACGTTTTATCCGTTCTGGTATTCGATCGTCAACTCGCTGAATACGGGCAGCGATCTTATACGAGGTCCTATATTTATTTGGCCGAGGGATTTCACATTCGCGAGCTGGCTGACCGTGTTGTCGGATTCGAATATTCTTCATGCCGCATGGATCAGCGGATCGCGTACGGTGATCGTGACGATTGTTTCTATTTTCCATACGGCGATGTTTACTTATGCGTTTTCCCGTCCTTATCTGAAAGGAAAAAAGTTTTATATAGGCGTTGGTTTTGCGAGCATGTATTTCGGCGGCGGGCTGATCCCTTCGTTTATGTTGATGAACTGGCTCGGATTATACAATAACTATTTGGTATACATCCTTCCTGCCCTTTTTGCAGGATTCTGGAACGTCATTATCATCAATGCGAATTACAAGTCGATACCGAACGATTTGTTCGAATCGGCCAAAATGGACGGAGCGAGCGAATACACCATATTTTTCCGCATTGTTCTCCCATTGTCGAAGCCGGTTTTGGCCGCGCTGTCAGTTTTCACGGCGGTCGGTGTGTGGAACGACTATGGGGCAACGTTGTATTTCACCCAATCGCCCGATTTGCAGACATTGCAGTATTTGATACTAAAGTTGATCCAGTCGACACAGGCAGTAGAACAAATGGCGTCTTCCGTGGGCTCAGATAATGTCAATCTCGGGAGTCTCTACTCACAAATAGAAGGAAGAGGAACGGTTACGGGCCAAACGCTTCAATTGGCGTCGATGGTCATCGCATCGATTCCGATGATTATCATCTATCCTTTTGCGCAGCGCTTCTTCATCAAGGGCATATTGATTGGTTCCGTGAAAGGTTAACGGATATCACACCAATGATCAAGTGAGGGAAGAAAATGACTTCTACATCAAATAGTTTGATTACCTACGCCGCTCCCGAGGGAGCGGTTGGAAATTCGGATTTTACGGTGCGCGTCCGACAGGGACATGGGGAATGGCAGGAGTTGTTCTGCTATAACGTAAAGGTTGACATGCATGATGTGCGGAACGCCTCCATGGTCTATTTCGATTGCACCGGCGCAGTTGAAGTTGAAGTAACCAAGAATGGGGGGGAGATCGGTAACGCGGCGATCCGCCCTGCATCTTCGGGGATTCAAGGTATTGTCAACAGTAACCGGGTGACATTCACGATCGATGGCCCCCGCAAGCTGTCGCTTGAGGTGGACGGTGACCGATTCCATAATTTGCACATTTTCGCCAATCCGTTTGAGGAAGACGCGCCGAACCCTGCCGACCCGGGTGTTATCGTCGTTCGGCCGGGCAATCACCAGACGGACGAGCTTGAGCGATTGGCCTCGTCAGAAATATCGGTCATTTATTTCGAAGCCGGCATGCATGTTCTGGAGCAACCGAAGCTCCGCATCCCCTCGGGCATGACGGTATATGTCGCCGGCGGGGCGGTCGTTGCCGGGGCGTTCGTTTGCGATCGCGTACAGGATGTGACGATCCGGGGGCGCGGAATCGTCTATATGTCTGACTTCGAGAAGACGACGTATTACCGCACTGTTGAGGTCTTGTTCTCCAGAAACGTTGCGATTGAAGGTATCATTGCGGTCGATCCGCCTCACTATACCGTGTTCATCGGGAAATCCGAGCATATTACGATCCGCAACATCAAATCATTCAGCACCCGAGGGTGGTCGGACGGCATCGACATGATGGCAAGCAGCCATGTGGACGTTGACGATGTATTTCTGCGAACGTCCGACGACTGTATCGCTGTTTACGGCAGCCGCTGGGATTATCAGGGGGACACCCGGGATATCACTGTCCGAAATTCCGTCTTATGGGCGGATGTGGCTCATCCGATGAATGTCGGCGGGCATGGCAATCACGATAAAGGGGATATCGTCGAAAACATTCTTTTCGAAAATATCGATGTGCTCGAGCATCACGAGCCGCAGCCGAATTATTGGGGCTGTTTGTCGATTAATTGCGGCGACAACAATACGGTCAGGAATGTGACTTACCGGAATATCCGGATCGAACAATTCGAGCTCGGACAGCTTATCGACATCCGCGTGCTCTTTAATCCGAAATATAATCCATGCCCCGGCTTCCGGGTGGAAAATATTGTCTTTGACAATATCGCGTTCAACGGAACTTGCGACAATCCGTCGGTTATCGCGGGCTTCGACGACTCCAGAATCGTGAAGGGGGTGAGGTTCCGGAATTTGCGAATCAACGACCGGCACATTCTCAGTCCGGAGTCGGGAAATATCCGGATTGGAGAACATGCACACAACGTCGAGTTCAGCTAATGAAAGTCGGATGAAATGATTTGAATGGAGGAGTACAAATTGAAGGTTAGCAACAGAAGATCCAGTAAAGTGCTGCAAAAGTTTCTGCCGTTACTCGTTATCGTTAGTATGATCGCCGCGTTCCTGCCCGTATCGGCGGGAACCGTGTCAGCCGAAACAGGCTCGGAATCGGTTATAACCGATTATTTGCCGACGATTTATGAGACCATTGATGCAAACGGTTTCAAGCATCCGGGTGTCGGACTAACCAAGGAATTACTCGAGAATTTGCAAACGCAGGTCCGGGCGCAAAAGGAACCTTGGAAAACCTATTTCGACCAGTTGGTCGCTTCGGTTGACCCTTGGGGAACTCCGCTTGCGACCCGGACGGTCTCGTCCAGATTTTCCAACGGCTCTTTTAGCAGCCAAGGCTTTAACGAAAGATTCGTTTGGGATGGCTTAACAGCATATACTCAGGCTCTTATGTATGTTATAACGGGCGATGAGGTTTATCGGGCCAATACGATGCGTATTATCCGCAACTGGGAGCAGATGAACCCTGCGAATTACGCGTATTTTACCGATGCGCACATTCACACGGGAGTTCCTCTCTACCGTATGGTTACCGCCGCGGAGATCATGAGGTATACCAGCACCCAAAATGAAGAACTGAAATGGACAGACCAGGATACGGCCGATTTCACGAACAATCTGATCGTTCCGGTCACTGAAACATTCAATCATACGAATGGCCGCTTTATGAACCAGCATCTTTATCCGTTGATCGGATCGATATCGGGTTATATCTTCACCGGCAATGTCGAGCGGTATCACGAGGCAGTCGAGTGGTTCACGGTGAACAAGACGGCTGTGGATCAGCACGTGAACGGTTCCATCAAGAGACTGTTCCGGTTGGTCGATACGAATGCGGCGACAGGCGAGAAGGTGGATAACCCGCAAGTGCAGATTACGGAGATGGGCAGGGACCAGGCCCACAGCACCGGCGACGTCATCAATGTCGCTATTATATCGCGTCTGTTGCAGGCCCAGGGAACCAAGGTGGATCCGGCAGACGGCACGGTTTCCACTGCGGAGAATGCGGTTACCACGTACGATTTTCTCGACAAGCGCATTCTGGCAGGCACCGACTACTTTGCCCGGTATATGAACGGCTATGATACGCCTTGGATCCCGACAGAGGCGCGTATGCGTGAGGATGGCAGTCCGGTCATTTACGAGGTAATAAGTAGAGAATATCACGGAAGAATCGGCGGCAATGCCTACGATCTATATTATTACTATAAATATGAGCAAGGCCTGGACATGGAGCAAGTTGCTCCGTACTTTACCGAGATGTTCAATAAGAGGACGAATTACTGGTGGGCTTCGCGGGATGCCGGGGGAGAATATTGGCTGTACATTCCCAAGGAAGCCGAGGCCGAGGGAACGGCAAATCTCCCGAAGGTTAACCCGAACCCGAATTGGAAAGAGATCGAGGATCGGTTCACCAACTTGGACGGCAACTCGACCGCCATGCAAGAGGGCGATGTTTCCTTCGTCCGCACTACGGCCACGGAATCCGGCAGCAAAATCGCTTTGGTTCAATCCGATAGCAGCACGAGAGTGATCGGATACAAGATCCGGACTAACGGTGCGGCGAAGCTGGAAGCCTTCGGCCAGACGATCACGTTGCCGGATACCCAGGGGCAATGGAGATATGTATATTATAATCTCCCGAATAACCGTTCGTTCTGGACCATGAATTATTTCACGATTATAGGCAGCGGAACGACGGTCGATATCGACCATATCAATGTCAACGCGGCCAATGAACTGACGCCGCCGGTATTTAAAGAAGGAAATACTGCTTTGAAACTGTTTGCCTATGCAGGGTCTGAGGCGACACTCCATTATGATTTCTCGGCAACGGACGCAGGCCCTTCCGATGTTGTGACCTACCGGATCGTCAATCTGCCCGAAGGCGCCGTGTTCGATACAAGCAGTGGCGCATTTGAATGGAAACCGACGAAAGCCGGAACGTATTCCTTCGTCGTGGAAGCTTCCGACGGCACGACGGTATCGACCAGAGATGTCACGGTGACCGTCGCCAATGATCGGCAGTCGGCGGTGGATGCCGTCATTGAGCCCTATGACGCCAATACGGATTATATCTGGGCAACGCTCGATACGTATAAACAAACATACGACGACACCATGAGCGTCTTTGACACCGCAACGGATGGCGACTTCTATCAGAAGCTGGCGACTCTGAATAACGCCGTGCAAGGACTTGAGTTAACCACGCCGTTGCACTACGACGGCAGCATTTATTATCAGGATATGTTCTTATCTTCCGGCTTCAACACGAGTACTTTTCTGGACAATGTCACGAGTACGTTCGGTAATCAAAGGATTAATATGGGAGTTCATATGGACTTAGGGCCCAATTTCCGGGTTTCGGCTAGTAGGTTCCAGATTCAGGCACGGGCCGGTTTTCCTGAACGCGGCGGCGGCATAACCATGTTCGGATCCAATGACCAAGAAAACTGGACCCGGTTGACTCCGGGAGTGACCCCCGTGTCAGCAGCCATGCACACGTTGACGGTGTCGCCGGAACTCCAGAATGAGCAATTCCGTTTTCTGAAGATCGAAATGATTAATAAGCCGTATGACGCTCCTTGGCCTGAATTGTCCGAGTTTCGGATCTTCGGGAAGCGTCATGAGGTCATCAACAAGATCGCATCGGTCTCCATCGGTTCGGATCAGGCCTTCGGAGGGCGGATTGTCATGGGAGACACGGCGAAATTGACTTTCCAATCAACGGAAGCCATTCAGAATGTGAATGTTACGATCCAGGGTGTACCCGCGACCGTTCTTTCGGCGGATGGCCTGAACTGGTCGGCCGAAGCGGTCATGGGGACGGGTGCGGCGCCAGGTCCGTTGACATTTAAACTCAATTATCAGACGGCGGAAGGTATTGATGCCCCGGCAACGTTGTTCGTAACCGACGGGTCTCGCTTGATCCTGGTGGATGAATCGGACGTGATCCGCGATGTGACGTCAATCGCTGCAGTGAGCGATTCCTACGGCAGATCGCCGGCAGACGCGATCGCAACGGCGAACAGGTTGTTCGATAATAATCCGCTGACGGACACAGATTACCGTTTGAACGGCAGCGGTGCCGGAGGGTGGGTTCAATTTGACTTCGGGCAAGGCGGATATGCGCAATTGTCGTATGTGGAGCTGCTGGCAAGGCAAGACGGGTACTACACCAGAATTGGCGGAACGGTCATTCAGGGCTCAAACGACAATGCGACATGGAAGACCATTTCCTCAGGAGCGGTATCTACGCGGGATTGGCAGTTCTTGTCGATTAACGACAAGAACCCTTACAGATATATCCGCATTACCAATGGGAACGCCTGGTTTGGGAATATGGCCGAAGTGAGATTTCACGGCACGGCCAAGGTGCTGACGAAGATCAGCTCGGTGTCCATCAGCTCGGATCAAGCCGTACGCAACCGGATTGAACCCGGCGATACGGTGAATCTGGCTTTCACTTCGATGGAACCGATCAATACGGTTAACGTGAAGATTCAGGGCCAAGATGCGACGGTCAAGTCGGATGACAACATCAACTGGACGGCGGAAGCGGTGATGGGTTCCAATGCAGCTCCGGGACCGGTGAATTTCAGCATCAATTACAAAACGTCCGAGGGGCTCGACGCGCCGGAAAAAACATCTACTACCGACGGTTCTTCCTTGACCTTGGCCGATGAATCGGACTTGATCCGCGATGTGACGTCCATTACGGATGTGAGCGATTCAAGCGGCAGATCGCCGACAGCCGCTATCGGAATGGCGAACGCGCTGTTCGATGGTAATCCGGGTACGTCGACTGATTATCGTCTGAACGGCAGCGGATCCGGGGCGTGGGTCAAATTTGACTTCCGAGGCGCTAAAGCGAAATTGAAGTATGTGGAGCTTCTGGCAAGACAAGACGCATACTACACCAGAATCAAGGGAGCAATCATACAGGGCTCCAACGACAATTCGAATTGGACGACGATCTCCCCGTTAGCGGTAACTACGCAGAACTGGCAGACCTTGACGATTAACGACGATACCCCTTACCGGTATATCCGCATTATCAATGGGAACAACTGGTTCGGGAGTATGGCGGAAGTGAGATTCCACGGCGATCTGGATTATGATGCAGATTACTTTGATTCCATCGTGCAGGCGCCGGACGGATATACCAAAGGCAGCTACTACCTGTATATGAAGGAAGTGGCGCGGATCGAAGCGGCCATGAGCGAACCGGATGCAGATAAGAGCGGGCTTGCTGCCGAACTCGATCAGGCCAAGAATTTGCTTGTTCCTTATACAATATCGCTTTATTCGTTTGAAGGGGATGCGAACAATACGTTCGGGTCAATCGGCGGTACTGTTACCGGATCGCCTGCCTATTCGGCCGGAAAGGTCGGGCAAGCCATCGAACTGAACGGAACGGACAGCTATGTCACGCTTCCACAGACGCCTCATTTGTCCGATGCCGATGACATCACGATTGCCGCTTGGGTCAACTGGGGCGGTGAAACCATGTGGCAGCGAATTTTTGACTTTGGAAACAGTGGAACCCAATACTTGATGCTGACACCAAGATCGAGAGATAATACGATGCGTTTCAAGATCAGAAACGGCAGCAGTGAGCTGGAATTGGATGCGCCGCAGCTTCTGGCAGGCGAGTGGACGCATGTGGCGGTAACGCTCGGAAGCGGTGTGGCGAAGCTGTACGTGAACGGCGAACTAAAGGATGAGAAAAACGTTACCATTAAACCGAGTGACTTTAAGCCAAGAAACAACTATATCGGCGCGAGCAACAATGCAGCAGATCCGTTGTTTAACGGCAAAATTGACGAGTTCCGCATTAAGAACTCCGTCTTGAGCGCTGACGAGATCAAAGCGCTTTATAATAATACGTTAACATGGTTAGATAATAGCTTGCTCACGCTGCTGCTGGAAGAAGCCGCGGCCGTCAACACCGAGCTTTACAAAGAGGAGAGTGTAGAAGCGCTTCAGGCAGCAGTTTCTCAAGCTGAATCGATCTCTGGAAATCCCGATGCAACACAGGAAGAGATCGATTCGGCCGCCGACAGCCTGAAGACGGCTCTGGACAGCTTGATCTACAGGATTACGGGGTCTTTTGATCCTGCGGAACCGAATGCGAACGGTTGGTACACGACGCCAGTTACCTTCACGTTGTCGACTTACGGCAGCGCGGAATACAGTCTGGATGCCGGCACTACATGGCAAGGGTACGCGACGCCGATCACGTTCGACCAGGAAGGCAAGTATACGGTCAGCTACCGATCCCGGAACGAAGCGAGAATTACGGGGGATGTTCAGACTGTCGACGTCCAACTGGATACGACAGCGCCGACGATTACGGTAACCGGTCTGGTATACGGTACGTACGACGATTCGACAGACATCACGCCGATCGTTGCGCTTGACGATCTTCTGTCCGGAGTCGACGGCAGCAAGACGACGGTCACATTGGATACGGATAGCGTACAGGCAGGAGCTAGCATTCCGCTCTTCACTCTGCCGCTCGGTTCGCATACGTTGGTCGTAACGGCTAGCGATATGGCAGGGAATACGAGCAGTCAAACGGTCATCTTCCAGACTACCACCAGCATAGAGTCCATGCAGGCGCTGGTCACACGCTTTACGGATGCCAACTGGATCGATGGCGATTATATCTGGATCGATAACATGGGTATCGCAAAGAGCTTGCAAAGCAAATTGGCTGCGAATGAACTGGCTGCCTTTGTGAATCAAGTACAGGCGCTTAGGGGAAAGCATATTACCGAGAAAGCCGCACAATACTTGCTTCGGGACGCTGAGTATTTGTTGAACAACCAGCAAAATCAGTAGGAATAAAATGGATTCATTTCCGAGCCGGCACAGGCAGAAAGACGTCAGTGCCGGCTTGGGATTTTTGACAGATTCATTAATATCCGCGGTCCTTGGGAGGAGTTCTCGGGTATGGAGGAATGCTAATGAAACGCGTGTTCGAGGCTGTTATTTTTAGTGGCAACAAGCTGTTTTGTGATTACAAGCTGAACAATACGAGCCATTATAAAGGATATTATCATTGGCACCAATGCTGTGAAATGTTGTACGTTCATGAAGGCAAGGGGCATGTCGTCGTGGGCGGCGAAAAGTTCCCGATCCGCCGGGGCATGCTGTTTTTCTTTCGTCCTTATCAATTGCACCATGTCTATGCGAGTGTGAGTCCCGGTCAGCCCTACACGCGAACCATACTCCACTTCGATCCTGAGCTTGCAGAAGAGCTCTTGCGGCCCTTTGTCAAGCGTCACGCCTTATTTAACGCCTTATGGCACGGTCATCAAAAAATGCAAGCGTTTGATCTGCTCTCGTACGAAGAGGTCGTGGAGCGAAATTATGAATGTTATCATCTTGCGAGAATGGACGGGAAGGGCGAGGATATCGAAGAGATTGCCATTTTGATACTCCGCCTGTTGGACAGTATGATCCGCAGTTCCCCCGCCAAGACGCGGCAGTCGTCAGCAATGGTCGAAAGGAATTCGGCGGCGTACGCACAGAAAGCCATGCAGTGGATCGACGAACATTATCAGGAAGTGTTTCTCATGGACGATCTCGCCGAAGCCATGCATTTGTCGAAGTTTTATTTATCGAAACTTTTCCATGATGAAACAGGCACCACGCTCAAGGAATACCTTACAGCCAAACGTATGAGACAAGCTTGCAGATTGCTGGAGACGACGACGAAATCGGTCGAACAGATCGGGGCCGAGGTAGGCATTCCCAATCCATCCTATTTCGTTCAAGTATTCAAGCAAGAAGTCGGAACTACACCGCTAAAGTATCGCACCGGATTCATTCAATTGAGTAAAGAGCGGGCAGATATTCGATGAGTTCGAACATGAATCAACGGCTGAACTCCAGCGGCAAAGAACTGCCGGACGAAGCAACGCCAAAAAATAAACATTTTTTACACATTGTTTTGCCATTATTGCGTACAAGGTACAGGTATAATTAGGTACGACAAAGGATGCAAGTCAATAGGTTACGCGAAGAGAGACTGTCGGGAGGTGAGTTCAAGGGCATGAGATGAAAGCGGTTTCGAAATCCGACATTCAGCTTAGTTTAAGAAGAGAGAAGATGAAATTATTTATTCATGATATTTAAGGAGGGCCAACGTTATATGCACAGTCGTTTCAAGAACATGATGATGAGTCAGTTGAGGAAAAGGTCCGGGCAAGCCAGGCGCGTCTTGATTGGTGTCCTGGTTACCGTATTGATTTCCCAGTCATTCGGACCGGTGATGGATACGGCGGCGCATGCGGCAGAGGATACATCCGCGAGCGGTTATTTGGATAAGATCGTTTTCGGCAATGCGGATTCTGAGAACGCTCACAATTTTACAGGAGAATTTACGACCGCCATCACGGGTCTTTTCGGCGAGCCTGCCCGGATTTCGAACCCGAGGCTTCCGGTCCAGGGACAGGGCGGAGATTTGACGTTCACGATGAAGGTCGACCCGTATCTGCGCAATTACTTCACCGTGAAATTTTCTGGAGAAGAAAGCTCCGGTAGAAGCATGGTCAATATTAACGGTGAGCAAATCGGATATATCAGTAACGGGGACTATGAAGCTATTAATAGAGGCTGGACGCTGCCGAACCGCTTTTTTTACTATACGCTTATGCTCCCGTTGGAATCGACGGTAGGGAAGGAATCTGTCGAGATCACAATTAAATCGTTTAATCCTTCGGGGAATATGACGGCCGATTCAAGGGGCTACTATAACGCCTACACTCATACGCAAGCCTATATTCACGTGGATGGGGAAAAACAGGGCTACAAACTGGGGTCCGATCAGAATCCGGATACGATGCTCACGCCTGATCTGACGGATGAGGAGAAGCAGGCTCTGATCGACGGCTACATGCAAGGCCATATCAACTTTTTCAACGGATTATCGAATAAAGTGGATGGAAGCGCAGGCGGTAAGATGTCGATCGTCCGCTATCAGGATGAGCTGATGTTTTACGCGGACGTTCTGAAACAAAGTTGGTCTCCGGCGAAGACGCCGGAAGAGAAAAAGGCGGCGCTTCAGCGCATTTTCAAAACGATCGACAACCATGTCAAAGATTATTATGGCAATACGAGGCTGGTGCTGCGCGGCGGACACCAGGGCGACTGGGGCGGCTATTACGGAGCGCTCGGAGAAGCGCTGTACATTGTCGAGAACCTGATCAAGGACGACACGATCTATGGGGAAGCGGCGTGGGGTGCATTTCTGGACGAGCCGTTCGTCACCGGAACGACCGAAGGCGAGTTCTCTCTGGCGGGCGTGGACTGGAACGGCGGCGAGCTGACGCGCCGCGAAGCGTGGGAACGAGTGCTGAAGGCGAACTTCGACTTTGCCCGTACACGGCTTTCTTATATCTATAACCAGGTGTACTATACGTACGTAGGCGCGTGGGAAGCTCACGAAGGGCTGCGTTTGATCGGCTCAAGCTTTTACGAAGGCAAAGAGCGCAGCAATCAAATCCTGCTGGAATCATTGGGGATCAGGCCATTCTTGGGAGAAGAGGTGTTGGTCGGTCCCAGCGGCGAAGAACTGGATCTGTATCATGACCTGTTCTATCATGACGGGCAGGCGCACTTCACGGACGATTTCATCCATATTGTCGGCAAAGGGCTTGCGGAGAGCAAGCTCGACGCGGAAGGCAACGTTGTTAGAAGGCTGCCTTACGGCAAGCATTATACCGGCTTGACGGAGGCGGGACTTACAAGGGAAAACGGTTATGTAGCGAACTACGGCGAGGCCGCCAATTATCTTTTGACTTATTTCTATAAAACGTTGAACCATGCCGGCGACGAGGAAATGAATGACGAAATTCTGAAAGCGGCACTGAAATCGGTCCACGCCCGCGGATTTGTCCGTTACCCGTCACTAACCGATGACGGAAAAAGAGTGATGAGAGCAGAGCAAGTCACGGACGAGCGAAACCAGTGGATACACGGGCTCCACGCGTATAGCGCAAGAGTGGGCTTTGGAATGGGTATGCAATTTGCATCCTTGGAGATGGTAATGGCTCAGAACGAACAAAAATACAGCGGTCCGGAATGGGATGAGTACTGGCAGTATGCGAGAGAAGCGGTCGGTTTCGTGCAGCAGCAGGATGCGGATCACCAGCTGTTGCATACGAGAGACTTCGGAAGCAGAATTTCGATGAGCCGACCGGATTACAGCTTTGCGGATACCTATAATTATGTGACTGCCGATCGGGCCAATTACAGCCGGTTTGACGGCAATGTCATGGCTGGGGTTGTCCTGCCGCATTCGGATTTCGATTACTACAAGCCGGAAGAAATTGCCGCGCTCGGCGTCAATCCGGACGACTATGAGCAGTTTGCATGGGCGGATATCGACAATATGTACGTGTCAGTAAGAGACGGCGATATCAGAATGTTCGGCTCGCTGTTTTATCGCAATCGCGGTATGGCAAGCAACGGACGGCTTCGTGTGATGAAGGACAGCTACGACCATATCGTTCAGATCGCAACCAACAACAAGTTCCGGTATGAAGATTACTATTTGCGGGCGCCCTACATCGACTGGGATTTTCAGTCCAACAGGGCGACCAATTGGAGCGGAGCGCCGCAGGCGCTGGCAGGTGAAGCCTTGCCGGCTTCTTATCAGCCGGGTGTCGGAACGGTAAACCGCGATAACTTTGAAGTGGACAATCCTTACTCCGGTTATCCGGAATTGCAGACTTCAAGATACGGTAAATTCTTTATCATATTCAACACGACTCGCGATGAATACGGCAATAAACAGACGTTTGACGTTGAAGTGCCGGCCGACTTTATCGGAACTTCTGTGCTCGATCTCGTGTCGGGGACTAAAGTACCGGTCGTGAACGGCAAAGTGACCATTGCGCCAAAAACGGCGATGGTGCTGAAATTAACGTCGGATATCGAATTGGCTCCGAAGCCGTTCCACGTCGACTTCGTCAATGCGCTTGCGGGCAACGGCTACGTGGGTATCTCCTGGAAAACGACCTCCGGCGGGCAATCCTACACGATAAAGCGTGCGGAAGCGGAAGACGGCCCGTATGAGACGATCGCAACCGGTGTAACAGGCAATTATTATAAAGATACAACGGTACAAAACGGAAAGGTTTACTATTACAAAGTCGCCGCAGTGAACGAGAACGGCGCGGGCCCAGATTCGTACCGCGCGAAGGCCGACTTGACGGTGCCTGTGTCCGACGCTGCCGGCACGGCCTGGCGCGATGACCGCATCGGAGGAACGTCAGGCAGCGCTGTGATCGACGGATCGTCCATCGCGATTGGGTCTGTAGGCGGAACAGGTTTCGGCGAAGGCGACGATTACAACATTTACAAGCGAAATATAATTGATTCGTTTCACTTTGTTAGCAGGGTGGGAGCCGGCAACAGCTCGATCAGCGCGAAAATCGACAGCGCGTCGGGAGAAGCGAGCGGCATCATGATGCGCGATCGGCTCACAGCCGACAAATCCCGCTATATCTATTTCGGCGCGGACGAGAACGGCAGCCTTGTGCTGCAAGACCGTACGCGGATCTCCATCGTACAGTGGTCGGGTGAGGTAGCAAGTCCGAAAAAAACGAAGATTGAAGGCTACACCGCGGCGGAGTATCCGTACGTCAAACTGATGCGCGATCATGATTCGCAGACCGTGTACGCTTTCGTATCCAAGGACGGAACGAACTGGATGTATGTGACCAAGATGTCGACATTACTGCCGTATGCGTACTATACCGGAGTTGCCGCATCCGATCAGGCGTTGTTCAGCGAAGTCACGATAACGGAAACGCCGCAAGGCAGCTTGACTCCGTTCGTGGCCAAAGCGCAGGATCAGGCGACGCTGTACTGGAATAAGCCGAAACAAGCTTCTTGGTTCCATCTGTACCGCACGACGGATGAATCGGCGGGCCAGACCGATCCGGAATTGAAGCCGGGTACGGCGGAGCCGGTAGACGGTTCCCCATGGACGCTCGTTCTCGCGGGTACGAGAGCGACTTCGTACGAGGAAGAGGGCCTGCGGACCGGCAGCGTGTACTACAAGATATTGCCGGTTCACGGAGACGGATCACCACAGCCGTTCTATGACGCATCGGTTTCCGCGGATCCGATTGAAATTGTGATGCAGAATGCGGAGAGCTTGTCGGCTTCGGAGTATACGAAGGCCAGCTACTACAAGTTCCAAAAGGAGCTGGATCGCATTAAGGGGGAAATGGCGAAGCCGGAAGCGGACGAGGAGACGCTGATAAATGATATTTACAATGCCAAAAAATTGCTCGTTCCGTATACGGCATCGCTCTATTCGTTTGAAGGGAATGCGGACAATACATTCGGATTTTCCGACGGTACAGTTGCCGGAACGGCTGCCTATTCGGCCGGAAAGATCGGCCAAGCGATTGAGCTGAACGGCACGGACAGCTATGTGACGCTTCCTTCGGAGCATAACGTGTCCGCCGCCGATCAAATTACGATTGCAACATGGGTGTACTGGAATGGAAGCAGCCAGTGGCAGCGCATCTTCGACTTTGGCAACAATACGAGTCAATACATGTTCCTGACGCCGAGAACGGGCAGTAATACACTGCGTTTCGGAATCAAAAACGGCGGAGGAGAGCATACCGTCGAAACGTCGCAGCTGTCTGCCAACGAATGGATGCATGTTGCAGTGACGCTGGGAGACGGTTCATTGAAGCTGTACGTGAACGGAGATCTGAAGGCTGAGACTAACAATATTACGATCAAACCGAGCGATTTCAAGCCGAGCAAGAACTATATAGGAAAGAGCCAATGGCCCGATCCGCTGTTTAGCGGCAAGATTGACGAGTTCCGGGTTTACGACTCCGTCTTGAGCGCTGACGAGATCAAAGCGATCTATAATAAAACGTCCACATGGTATGATAACAGCTTGCTTACACTGCTGCTGGACGAAGCTGGCGCGACCGTTGCAGAGTATTACACCGCCGAAAGTTATGAAGCGCTTCAAGCGGCTGCTGCGAATGCGAATGCGGTTGCGTCGGACGCTGTTGCGACGCAGGAGGATGTGGATGCGGCTTCCACAGAGCTGCTGGCGGCATTGAACGGACTGCAATATATTGCAGGAGTGCCGGTGTTGGATCCCATTGGCAACAAATCCGTCTTGGCCGGCGAACGGCTTGCATTCACGGTTCACGCAACGAATGCGGAAAACATAGTTTATGGGGCAACCGGTTTGCCGGACGGCGCAACGTTCAATGCGGAAACCCGGACATTCGAGTGGACTCCGGCCTTAGAACAAGGCGGCAAATATTCGGTTACGTTTACTGTGACTTCCGGTGAATTGTCTACTTCCCGCACGGTCCAGATCACTGTCAAGGGGCAACCGGTCATCGCTCCCGACACAATGGTGGAGGCTACGGCGAAGCAGTTGTTCACCTATCAGGTGGAGGCATCCGATCCGACTGGTGCACCGATTACGTATAGCGCGGCGAACGTGCCGGCGGGCGCGTTGTTTGACGACGTGAAGGGCGTCCTCATATGGAATCCGAAGCAAGCGGATTACGGCAACCATCCAATAACCTTCACGGTGAACAACGGAAGCTTCGAAGCGAGCCGGACGGTGAACATCTCGGTTAAGCTGGGCGTGCTTCCGCCTGAAACCTACACAAAGGGCAGCTACTACCTGTATCGGAAGGAAGTTGCACGTATTGAAGCGGCCATGAACGAACCGGGAGCCGACAAGGTGCAGCTTGCGGCTGAACTGGACTTGGCCGAAGGGAAGCTGATGCGCGCCATTTCTCCTTCTATGGTGACGGCAAATACGGTATCGTGGGACGGTAAGTATGACGCTGCGATGAATGGATGGCGCGCTTTTGACGGGGACCCGAACACGTTCACGGACACCAAACAGGCTGCCGGTTGGGTGACTGTTGATTTTGGCGAAGGCAACGCTACAACGGTTACCGGCATCAAGTTTATACCGCGCTCCGGTTTCGCAGACCGAATGAATGGAGCGCAGATTCAAGGCTCCAACGACGGGGTTCACTTCGAGATCTTGTATACAATCAATGGCGTTACCTCCGACAAAGAATGGTATTCGCGAGAGATGGACTATAATACGGCATACCGTTATCTGCGCTATTATACGCCGAATGGTTTTGGCAACGTAGGCGAATTGCAATTGATGTTTGTGGATCGCACGTTGCTCTCTCTCTTGCTGAACGAAGCGGATCAAGTTGTCGCCGACCCATATACGGCAGATAGCTACGCGGCGTTGCAGACGGCGGTAGCGAACGCGAAGTCGGTTGATGCCAATGCGGAAGAAACACAAGAAGAGATCGATGCGGCGGCCGCAAGCTTGCTTGCGGCGCTCGAAGGACTGCAGTGGAGAGAGATCACAGCATCCCTGGATCCTGCGGAGCCGAACGGGAAGAACGGATGGTATACTTCACCGGTTACGGTAACACTATCACCTGCGCCAATCTCGGAATACAGCTTGGACGGCGGGAACACGTGGATCGCCTATAGTGTGCCTCTGATCTTGGATCAAGAGGGAATCCATCAGGTTCAGTACCGCCGTTCCGTGGATACGGGAGAAACGAGTTCGCTGGAGATTAATATCGATCTGACGGTTCCCCAGGTAACAGTGACTGGGGACACATACTTCACGATTGATCAGACGGTGATCATTACATGCAGCGCGATCGATGTCGTATCGAGCGTGTACGGTTCACCTTGCGAAGAGCCGCTAGTCCATGCCAACGCATATACTCTTGCATCCGGCGAGAATACGGTTTCGGTTACGGCAGAGGATATGGCCGGCCATCAAACGACGGTTACTCATACGTTTACGGTGACGGTCACGTTTGAAAGCCTGAAGACGGTGACGAATGAGTTCATGCAGGAGACTAACGCCAAAGCATGGGAAACGGTCGCCAAGTCGCTAAATCAAAAGCTCGACCAAGCGAAAGCTGCGGCTGATAAAGGAAGAATAGATGCGGCAAAGAGCATGATGGCCGACTATATCAAGCAGGTAACGGATCAAACCGGCAAATTCTTCAATCCTGAACAAGCGGAAATCCTGATCCGGTGGGCGCAAATTGTGATCTAACCTTTTCTGTATTCTTGGTTCTATGTTGACAATGACAGGTTTTATCGTATTTGCTTGGACGATTTTCGCAGCCCTGTTTCGGCACCACCCGTGATAGGGCTGCTTTTTTTATTAAAAGGATGCCTGCACAAGGCTCCACATTCACGATAATACTGCCCAAAAAATATAAGGGCATTAATGAATCAGCATAAATCCATGGAACGAGGTGATAAGGAGGTGAGTGAAATGTAATATGATTCGATATTGGCGACCTTGCGTATCACATGTCGATTGAAAGGAGGAAAATGCAGGGAATGGATTCAAGAAAAGAAATCGTTTTCACAAGTGTTTTTTATGAAATCCGCAAAAAAGATGTCATTCTTAAGGAGGTATGAACATGGTGAAATTTATTAAAACCAAATTCCGAAAACTGTTTTTTCATATGATCGCAGCTATGTTCTTTTTATCCGCTGTAACCTACGGAATATCTGTCAATCCGAGTCCGGCAAGAGCTGCTGTTTTCACACATGAAGGGATCTTGTATTCGCAAGCCGATTTTGACCGTGCCAAACGAATGGTGGCCGCCGGAGCAAGCCCATGGATAGAATCATGGAACGCGGGCAAGGGGACTAAATTTGCTTCTCCCAACTACACTCCGAATCCCGTGTCCGCACCGGCAAGGTGGGGCGGACATCCCGAGTTGAATTCGGGGAACGGCCAACTTTTTGATGATTCGGAAGCGGCGCTGGTTCATGCCATCATATGGAAGGTATCGAGCAATGCCACCGAAGCCAATAATTCGAAGCTGAAGGCTCAAGAGATTCTGGATGCTTGGTCAGGTACAGTAAATACGGTGGTAGGAGGTGATGAAAAACATTTATTGGCTGGTTTGACCGGTTACCGGTTCGCAGCGGCTGCGGATATATTACAATCGGACAGCACCTGGGTAAATGCCGGCAAGTTTACCAGAGCGAAAAATATGCTCGTCAACTATTTCTATCCCGCGCTTCGTGAATATCTGGATAACCACTACGGCAAAAACCCTGACTCCTACCCCTATTACTACAGAGGAAATCAGGATACGGCCGCGATGGTTACCATTATGGCCATCGGGATCCTGACCGACAATCTCGACATGTACAACGAAGCCGTAAATGAATTCAAGAACGGCAATCATAACGGCAGGGTCACCCACTACCTGATACAAACAAGCGATCCGAACCTGGCCCAATCCGAGGAGAGCGGCCGCGATCAGCCCCATACCATGCTTGGAATCGGCATGCTGGCCACGATGGCTCAGATGTCCTACTATCAGAATCAAGGCGATTCTTCCTTCGAAGACCTGTACGAATACTCCGACCGGATCATCTTGAAGGGCTTTGAGTACACCGCCAAGTACAATAATGGGGACGATAATGTTCCGTTCACTCCGATCTATACCTTCGATTGGAGAAACGAGCCTGTTATCGCTTCAGGGGGCCGGGGCCAGGCGCGTCCTATTTATGAGATGGTGTGGAACCATTACCACAACGTCAAGGGCTTGGCCGATTCCGTTCCCACCGACCCGGTGTACCATTCCAGGGCCAGAGCGGCGTTGCTTCGTCCTGAAGGCATTCACACCGACCATCAGCCATTTACTACACTGTTGTACACCCGTTGGCCGGGGGCGATTGTTTCCGGAGAGACTTACTCGCTTCGGAATCCGAAAAGCGGCAAAATGCTGGACATTGCCAATAATGGAACGGCCGACGGAACGAATGTGCAGATCTATGAGGACAACGGAAGCGATGCCCAACGCTTCACCATTATCGACAATGGAGACGGGACATACCGTCTGATCGGTGTCACGAGCGGCAAAGCTCTCGACGTTAACGGCGGGGGGACGGCCGACGGAACCAATGTCCAAATCTGGAGCTACAACGGCGGTTCGCACCAAAAATGGCGCATCGTTTTTAATAAAGACGGCACATACAAATTGATTGATTCCCATAGCGGCAAAGCACTGGATGTCAATGGGGCCGGCACCGCCAACGGAACGAACGTGCAAATTTGGACCGATAACGGTGGAGATGCCCAGAAGTGGGAGCTTATCCGCAACCCCGGGATCGTTTCGGGAGAGACGTACGAGTTGCAGAACCCGAACAGCGTCAAAATGCTGGACGTTTACGGACTTGGTACTGCCAACGGGACGAATGTGCAAATTTGGCAGGGTACTGGCGGGGAAAACCAGCAGTGGACCGTTATTGCGAATGGAGACGGCACCTATAGATTGATTGGTCTCCAAAGCGGCAAAGCGCTTGATGTGAATGGAGCCGGTACCGCCGACGGAACGAATGTACAGATCTGGACCTACGGCGGAGGAGCCAACCAGAAATGGAAGTTCGTCTACACCGGGGCCGGTACTTACAAGGTGATCGATTCCAACAGCAACAAAGTGTTGGATGTCAACGGAAGCAGTATGGGCAACGGAACGAATGTGCAGATCTGGGAGGATGTCGGCTCCGAAGGGCAAAAATGGAGATTGATCCTGAAGTAGCACGAATTGCAGGCAATAAGTGGGGCATTTAAGGAGGGAACGTAATGAATCTCTTAAAGAAAAGAAATCGTGGTCAAAGATTCCTTTTATGTATTCTTGGTTTGATGTTGGCAATGACAGGTTTTATCGGGTGGGGACCTGTTGAAACGGCAAGAGCGGAGATTTCTCCGTTGATCACGTCGTACAAACCGCAGGTGGTCAATGCCGATGTCGAGGCTTCCTATACGGATGCCGACGGAAATACGATTACCGCCACCATCCACCATCCGGGCATTGTAATGAGACAGGCGGATTTGGACAACATGCGCGACCATGTGAGAGCGGGGGATGAGCCCTGGAACACCGCATTTAACGCTTTTGCCAGCGACTCTCAATCCAGTAAAAATCCACGCAAATATTATGAAGAAGGGAATGACATCTTCGTTAATATTCTCGGTCCTTGGGCTACAGATGATTATAACAATCCCAGCGAGTACGTAGGATCGCGTGGAAATACGGATGCTGAAACGGCTTTTAAACAAGCCATTATGTGGTATATAACCGGCGATGAGACGTATCGTTCCAATGCGATGTATATCATTAGAGCTTATGCCGGCATCCAGTCTTGTGCCCTGCATACGAACTTCCGTTTTGCGACGATAACTTATTTGCTCGGAGCGGCGGCAGAAATTTTACGCTATTCCGATACGCCGACGGAAAGTCTGAAATGGACGGCAACCGATACGCAGAATCTGAGTAATATGATGGATTATTTATGGAATGCTTATAGTGAACGTTACCCGGATTTTCACATGAACCAACACCAGTTTACCGTTATGGGAAAAATAGGGCGAGGGATTTTTAAAAATGACCTGCAGATGTATGTGGAGGCCGTAGAAGCAACAACAGTGAATGCACAAGGCAATGATGGAGGAAGAAATGGTTCGATCAAGCATCAGATGCGGTTGATGACGAAAAATGAAATGACAGGAGAACCGCTCGACCCGTCGGATGTTCACGTGCAGTTAATAGAAATGGGGCGCGATCAGGGGCATGCCTACGACAATGTCGGCGGACTGTCTACATTGGCACAAACCATTTATGCTCAAGGCACGAAGCTTGACCCGGTAACCGGAGCGATGTCTACGGACGCGAATGCGGTGAATATATTCAATTTCCTGGATGACCGGTTGTTGGAAGGCACTTCATATCTTCTGAAGTACAATCTGGGTTATGATGTTTTATGGACACCTGCATGGGCAAACCATGGCAGTGTTCAATATTATGAATCGATCAACCCATGGCCGGGCAGGGGCAGGCTCGAGCCTCACCTCAGCGTTTTGTACAACTATTACAAATATATCGAACAGCAGGATATGACCCAAGAAAAATACAAATATTTGGCCTATGCGTATAATACGAGAATGCCGGAGGTTGCTGGGGAGGACTATCCGCTTGCTACTCTGCTGTACACACCTGATGCGGCAAAGGCTGACGGCTTGAGCAACAAGATAACCTTAGGCAGCATAACAGGACTGACAGCAACGATGGCCGGTTCGGATACGATCAACTTAAGCTGGACGGCCGTATCGGGAGCGCTTGGTTATAACATCTATCGATCCACAGAGGAAAACGGAACGTACATCAAGCTGAACAGCGCGCCAATTACAGGCACCTCTTACAGCAGCACAGGCTTAACACCGAATACGATCTACTATTACAAGGTAGGTGTAGCCGGCGGATCGACGTCGGGCGTTGTATCTGCAACAACAGGAGGAACCGGCATTCCGGCTTTTGATGTAAGCAATTATGATCTTAATGTCAATCATACGCATCAATCTATACTAAGGGTTATTCATCCAGATCGAAGCAGCCAGGATCTTACTAGCCAAGCGAGCTTTACTTCTTCAGACCCGGCTGTGGCAACAGTCGATTCGGCAGGTTTGGTGACCGGGATAGGTGTTGGTACAGCTACGATTACCGCCACATATAACGGACAAGCTTACAATGCAACAGTAAAAGTAATCATCGATACCGACTTAAACACCTGGTATAAAATGGACGAAACTAGCGGAGCTACAGCCGCAGACGCATCTGGACATGGCAATACCGGAACGATCAATGGCGGTGCAGCCTGGACAACAGGTCAATCCGGCAATGCAGCGGATCTAGACGGAACAGACGACTATATCGCACTTCCTGAAGTTGTTGTCTCCGGCGCAGACACGATCACCGTTGCGGCCTGGGTGAATCTGGATACGGCAAGCAACTGGATGCGCATTTTTGATTTCGGTTCCGGAACGTCTACCTATATGTTCCTCACGCCGAAAAACGGGTCAAATGGAAACATCCGCTTTGGGATCAAGAATAATAATTCGAGTACGCAAATCATTGACGGGACGTCGGCCCTGGCAACCGGAGGCTGGCATCATGTAGCTGTCACGTTAAATGGTTCGACCGGCACTCTCTACGTTGACGGCGCTTTTGTGAACAGCAATACCTCAATGACCATAAAACCGTCCGATATGGGCGCGACGACTCAGAATTGGATCGGCCGTTCCCAATACTCCGATCCGTATCTCGATGGACGAGTGGACGATTTCAGAATCTATAACCGCGCCATCAGTTCATCCGAAGTTGTTAGTGTCATGAACGGACAAACATTGGAAACCGTGACGGCAGCGCCAGTGGGAGTAACGGCAACAACGGCGGAACATAGTTCGATCAACTTAAGCTGGTCGGCCGTAACAGGAGCTGCGGGTTATAATGTATACGTCGCTGATTCTTTGGCGGAGAATGCCATCTATACCAAGGTAAATAGCGATTTGATCACAGGAACATCGTATGCCAGCCTGGGATTAAAGGCGAATAAAACTTACTACTACAAGGTAACGGCAGTCAATGATGTAGGAGAATCGGCTGTTTCTGCTACGGTTTCGGCAACAACCGCATATTTGCAAGATTCCAGTCTGATTGCCTGGTACAAATTTGACGAAACAAGCGGGACCACAGCCGCAGACTCGTCGGGACACGGCAATAACGGCACGCTGGGCGGCGGTGCGAATACAACGTGGACAACGGGCAAATACGGCAATGCCGTCAACTTCGGCGGAGTGAACACGGATGCAACATACGTAACGTTGCCGGGCAATCTTGTCGACAATATGAGCAGTATGACATTTACAGCATGGGTGAATTCCAGCAATACGAGCGATTATACCAGCTTGTTTACCGCCGCGCCGTCAGCCGCTTCATCACCGACGAAATATATGATGTTCCAGCCTAGAGGAAGCCGATTCATGATTACGAACGGTGGAGCATCAGGGGAGCAAAATATGTCGCCGGGCAGCAATTTGACGGCCAATACATGGAAGCACATTGCGATAACGTTATCCGGAAATACCGGTATTTTGTTTATTGACGGAGCAGAGGTTGCGCGAAATGAAAACATGACGCTGAAGCCTTCCGATTTGGCTCCGACGACCAGCGGGAATTTTATAGGGAAGTCGGCATGGACCGGAGACAAATATGTTAAAGGGCAGGTTGACGATGTCAGGATCTACAAGCGCGCCATAAGCGCATCCGAAGTGGCTAGTGTGATGAATGGGGACATGCTGCCAGGAAACCTCTTTACGGCCAATCAGGATATTGGAACGGTAGGGAACACGGGTAGCTCGAGTTATAATGGCAGTCAATATGTCGTTGAAGGCTCCGGGACCGACATATGGGGAACATCCGATCAATTCCAATATGATTATGTTCATATGACCGGGGATCAAACCATCACAGTCCGCGTGAACAGTCTGACGAATACGAATGCATGGGCCAAGGCGGGGTTGATGTTCCGGGAATCGTTAAGTCCAGACGCCAAGAATGTGTTCGTTGCGATGACTCCCGGCAACGGAGCGACATTCCAATACCGTTCGTCCACGGGCGGAACGACCTCCAATGTCGTTTCATCAGGGAAGACCGCGCCTTATTGGTTGAAATTGGTTCGTTCCGGCAGCCTCTTCACCGGCTACACTTCACCGGATGGTACGAACTGGACGCTGCTCGGATCCACGGCATTCACAATGTCGAGCACCGCCTATATCGGGTTGGCTGTGACATCGCACGATAACACGAAGCTGAGCACAGCCAGCTTCGACAATGTCACGATTCAACAGATCACTAGCGGAGCAACTTATAAACTGAAAGCCCGCCACAGTGACAAGCTGGCTGGCGTTAGCGGGGATTCTACTGAAAACGGTGCTTATGTCGTACAGCAGACAGATACCGGGAGCACGGCCCAGTTGTGGACGATTACCGCTCTTGGCAACGGTTATTACAAGATTATCAATGTGAACAGCGGCAAGAGCCTGGATGTGTCGGGTGGTTCCACAGCAAACGGTGCAAAGCTGATCCAATGGCCGTACAGCGGCTCAGATCATGAACAATGGCAGATTATCGACCTGGCCAACGGGGCGTATAAGCTGATCGCGCGCCATAGCGGCAAAGCGATGGATGTCCCGGGCGGTTCTACTGCAGATGGGGCAAGCATTCAACAGTGGACCGATACCGGAGGGAACAATCAACAATGGCATTTGATTAAACAGTAATAATGAAATATCTTAATGCGTGGACGATTTCCACACAGCCCTGTGCGGAGCCATCCGTGATGGGGCTGTTTTTCTCATAAATATTCACACGATATTCCATCGTTGTTTATTCCTGATTTTCGAAAGCTTCGCATTTGAACAGGATCGAGAATAGAAGTCGATAGGATGGGAGTACACGTATGATAAACAACAATTACCATAATTTTATGAATCATTACTATGAATATAGCACGGCCATCGGCCGGGATCCGTTTAATAGCTATCATGCTCATCATCAAATGGAAATATTATTCATTCATCGTGGGAAAGGCCGATTTATACTGAATCAAGAGATTACCGACTTCCAGTCC
The DNA here is from genome assembly GCA_041281825.1 of Paenibacillus tarimensis. Classification (GTDB taxonomy): domain Bacteria; phylum Bacillota; class Bacilli; order Paenibacillales; family Paenibacillaceae; genus Paenibacillus_D; species Paenibacillus_D tarimensis_A. Next base: position 1,089,973 of record CP166298.1, read on the forward strand.
GGAATGCTCATTATTATCCAACCTTTCCAATTGCATGGGGTGAAAGTGAACTCGGATACGTATGAACGCACTCGCCTTCATTTTGAACCCAGCTTTTTCCATCAATACATACGTGCCTTGGCATCATTGGATCAATATTACCAATTCCTTTGGAAACAATTCCTATCGCGTCAATGGTTGATCTTGAGTGGAGATTACATTCCGAGGCTGTTTCAGCAGCTGCACATCGACTTGAAAGCTGCCGGGAATGAATCGGAGCAATTTGACATTCTGGGTGTATTTCTGATCATGCTGTTACAGCATGTGAAAACCCGCTATTCTCAAGAATACTTTGCGAATTATAGACATAAGCAGCGTGCGTATCACCATGCCGAGAAGATCACGAACTGGATTGAACAAAATTATATGAACAGGTTTTCCATGTCCGAGTTGTCCAAAAGCCTGCACCTGACTCCTAAACATATATCATTTCTTTTCCGCCAGGCAACGGGAAGCAGCATTACCGAGTACATCATCGCGAGGAGAATGAGAGAGGCCTGTCATTTATTAGCGAATACCTCTGAAAGCATAGAGACGATTGCCTATAAGATCGGCTATTCAAGCAGCTCGCATTTCGGCAGTGTTTTCAAAAACTATGTACGTTTTACCCCGCTGCAGTTTCGTCAAAAAACAGCCCTCACGTTTGAAACTCCAAAAGCAACAGAAATAAACGGGGCTATCCGGAGCAGTTAATCTCTGCTTTGTCGGTAGCCCCGTTATATATTTATTATTCCGCAGCCTTTAATTCCGCTACTGCAATCTTCGCCAGTTCATCAGCTTCCCGCAAAACTTGCGCAACGTCTTTACCGGATAGCGCAATTTCATTGACCATAAACATGATCACTCTGTCTAATATAGCCGATTCATACTTCGATCTGACACCGGGTCCCTTAGACCATTCAAGCTTGGAGTAGGCTTCAATATTTAATCCCTCAAACTTGGGATCCAGTTGAAATCTGTCGGCCACCGACGGATCTGAGAAAGGAAGTCTGGCGGGTGTCTCGAAATTAAACACTTCAAGCAAATACTCTTCAGACGTGATATAAGCCAGCACTCTGAACGCTTCATCCAGATGTTCGCTCGTATTCAGAAGTCCAAAGTTGTGCGACGTGGACTCGGGCTGCTGACCGGGGTAGGAAGGAAATGTCGGTAACGAGACGATATCCATTTCGAAATCCGCATCGCCAATATAACCGATATGCGGCCATAGAGGCAGCATGGCCAGCTTGCCTTCGTTAAACGGACCTACAGCCCACATCAAGCCGGTTTTATCATCATTAACCGGGAGATTGCCGGGTACCGAATACATCTTCTGGAAGGTTTCCAGATATTCTTTGAAGAATGGATCGGTTAATATCCGGGGTTCGTCTGTTTCCGGATCGAGAAGGGTGGATTCATAGGTAAGTCGATTGAATATCCACGGGTGCAGCCCCCAGTATGTTTCGCCGTTAGGCGCTGTACCCGATACCTTCGCCGCCAATTCGATTGCTTCGTCCCAGGTCATGCCGTCAGTAGGATAGTCCACGCCGAAAGCGTCGAAGATGTCTTTATTATAGTGCAGCGCGTATGGGGCGGTTTGTCTGTACAGGGCATGCAGTTCGTTCCCGCCGGAGAAGCCGCGCATACTCTCGATGAGTTCCGGTCTGAATTTGCCCAAATCGAAACCATGCTTTTCAATGAGGGGGGTTAAATCCTGTGCGAGACCCAAATTCTGTGTAACCGAAATCTCGAAAGGGCTTTGATACCACATAATATCCGGTACCCGCTCTCCTTTGGCTATCCATTCTTTTAATGTTCCCGGAACGACACCCAGCTTTTCAACCGTAATATGCGGGAATTGCTTCTCGACCGGCTCTTTGAATTTTTCCTCAAAGTTCTCCCAATCAAACCATCCAACGTATAAGGTTACGGGTTCAGGATTAGTGATTTGGTCCGTATCATCCTCTTTCTCTGCATTCGCATTATTCGCAGCTGTGTTATTTTGCGCAGACGCATTATTGCCGCTCTCTCCTTCAGTGCCGCTTGCATTGTTATTGCCGCCGCAGCCCGCAAGCAATGACGATGTCAATACGAAGACGAGAATGATGAGACCGATTGCTTTAAACCTGTGTTGCATTGCAAACCCTCCTGTTCTAGATTCATTTTTTTTGATTACGAGCATGATTATAATCGAGTTCCTCGGCAATTACTCTTGCTCTGGTATGAAAAAATATAGCGGTATCCTTATGTTGTGCATGAAGCATTCCCAGCACATTCATAAGTCTTTATTATGATAGAGATAAAGGAAAGACAGCGTAGGGAGGTTGAATATGGCTCGAATCTTGTTTAATCATGTGTACAAGCGGTATGGGAAAGATCCGGTCCCGGCCGTGGAGGATTTTAATCTGGAAGTGGAGGATCAGGAATTTCTCGTCTTTGTCGGACCATCCGGGTGCGGGAAGTCTACTACATTAAGGATGCTGGCCGGATTGGAAGATATCTCGGAAGGAGAAGTGTACATAGGGGATACTCTTGTGAACGATATGCCTCCTAAAGATCGGGATATTTCGATGGTATTTCAGAACTACGCTTTATATCCGAATATGTCGGTGTATGAAAACATCGCTTTCGGGCTGCGGCTGCGGAAGCTTCCAAAGCATGAGATCGATTTAAGCGTCAAGAGAGCGGCGCGAACGCTGGAAATTGAGAATTTCTTGCATCGAAAGCCGCGCGAGCTGTCAGGCGGCCAAAGACAGCGCGTCGCATTGGGCCGGTCCATTGTACGTACGCCGCAAGTATTCTTGATGGATGAACCGCTGTCCAATCTGGATGCCAGGCTGCGTGTTCAAATGCGATCGGAAATTATCCGCCTTCATAAACAAATCGGAGTGACCACGATTTACGTCACCCATGATCAGATCGAGGCGATGACGATGGGCCAAAGAATTGTCGTCATGAAGAATGGAGTGATACAGCAGGTAGATACGCCCGAAAAGATATATAATCGTCCGACGAATATGTTCGTAGGAAACTTTATCGGCGCACCGCCAATGAATTTCATCGACGGCAAGCTGGAAGAAAACGAGGACGGCGAGGTGGAATTTCATACGAACCGCTTTGCTATTCGCCTGGAAGAGAGCCAGGCTGCGGTTATGCGTAAAAACAGGCTCATCGGCAGAGGAATTGTTCTGGGAATTCGTCCCGAACATATTTCCTTTGATCAAATTCTGTTTGAAGCCTACCCGCAAGCCGTCATACAGGGAAAGTTGGAGTTCAGCGAGTTCATCGGTTCGGATCGATACTGTCACATCGATATTCATGCGGGCGATCCGATTACGGTGAGAGCGCATCCCAGATATCATTTTCCGGACGGATCCAATGTAAAGGTTGCTATCGAAGTACAGAAAATTGTTTTCTTCGACAAACAGACCGGTAATGCCCTAATGGACTGATGGAGGTGATCGTTGTTGCTGCAAAAGAGAAAATATGTGCTTTCGGCCAAGGTTCTGATCGTGCTGTTAACTATCGTGTTGGTTGGAAGCGCTTCGCCAATGAAGGCGCCGCTTAATACACCGTCGACCTTGGCTGCTGAAAAGATTCAACGTACATCCATGGAATTGGCGGTAGAGCTCGAACCCTATTACTATGAAGTAATGGAGCGTTGGAAGGAAGAAGGGATTCCAAACGGCACGAAGGAAATCTTTATCCCTGCCCATTTGTTTACCGGCCAATCTGAAGACGCCCAGGCAGTCGTCGACGAATATAAAGGAAAGGATAACGCTCTGATCTGGTTTAGTCGGAAAGGGTGGGTAGACTTCGAAGTCGAGGCGCCGGAAGCCGGTTTGTACGAAATGGTGTTGGTCTATTACCCGAAGCCGTGGTCGGAGGGCGGAGGGAGGCAGTCCGTACAATTAGGCGCGCAGATTAACGGTGAATATCCCTTCAGAGAAGCCCGGTATCTTGAATTTCAAAGAGAATTTCACGATCAGTTCCCGCTAAGAGAGGATGCCGACGGAAATCAAATTCGTCCGCAGCTCATAGAAATCGAGGGGTGGAAAGAGTTGCCTTTCCAAAGCTCGGAAGGAGCCTATTCGTTGCCCTTGACCTGGAAATTGAACCGGGGGAGCAATTCGATCCGTCTGCACTTGCAAAATGAGGAAGTCGCATTGGCCGGCATCAAGCTGAGGGCGCCGACAGAGCTCCAAAGCTACGGGCAGGTCAGAGCGGCATATCCTCAAGTGACGAATCAAGGCAAGCATCTGATCGAAATCGAAGCGGAACAAATGACTTCGAAAAGCGAGACTTCCATACAGTCGCACTATAACCGGGATCCTCTGAATACGCCGCTGGCCTTTGATCGAATTGTATACAATACATTAGGCGGGACCAGATGGCAGATGAAGGCACAGAAAGCAACCTGGGAGTTCGAGATTCCCGAGGACGGTTACTACCATATTGCGCTAAGAGGATATCAGGGTTATGCCGTCAACTTGTCTTCCTTCAGAACGCTCTATGTGAACGGCGAAGTTCCTTTCAAGGAAGCTGCAAATATAAGATTCCCTTACAGCAATCAATTTGCCGCTTATGATTTCCAGGATGCGGAAGGCGAACCAATGGTCTTTTACTTTAAAAAGGGGAAGAATTCGATATCGCTGCAAAATACGCACAACCCCTATATCCCGGTCATTGTCAAAGCGGATGAATTGTCCGCGCGAGTCAGAGAGCTTGCCCGCATCCTGCGGGAGGTGACCGGCGGCCGTGTCGATGCCTTTCGAAATTGGGATATTGAAACCGAAATCCCCGGCTTTACGGATGAGTTAACCCGGATAAAAGGGGATTTGGAAGCCTTGGCACAGACAACGGAAGACATTAACGATGATGTGCGAAGCGATGTGTCGCGGGGATTTGAAGCCGCTGCCCGGGATATCGGCAGACTGCTGAAGAAACCGAATGACATTCCGAAGAAGGATGTAAACATCGGCACACTTCAGGAATCGATTGAAGTGCAAAGAAACCAGCTGCTGTTAAAGCCGCTGCTGCTCGATAAGATTTATATCGCTTCAGTGGATCAGAAATTGCCGAAGATGAGCGCGAATGTTTTCGAGCGGATGAAATCATCTCTACAGGGCTTCTATTATTCTTTTCAAAACAGAGATTCGATAAACGATACGGATGACGATGTATTGAATGTATGGTTTATGTTCGGGCGAGATTATGTCAATGAACTGCAAAATCTGGCCAATGAATATTTTACACCGGAGCACGGAATGAAAGTTCGGGTCAATCTTATTCAGCAGCCGGAATTGTTAATCATGGCCAATGCCGCCGGAATCATGCCGGATATTGCGCTCGGCGTTCCCGGAGACATGCCGTTCGATATGGCTTCGCGCGGAGCGGCACTTGACTTGTCCGAAAAGCCGGGAGCAGAGGATTTGTTTGCAAGATACCACCCGGGGGCTTTGCTGCCGTTTCGTTACGATGGGGGGACGTATGCAATCCCGGAGACGATGCAATACAAAGTTCTCTTCTATCGAAAGGACATCCTGAATCAATTAGGCCTGGAGGTTCCCGATACATGGGACGATGTGTACAAGATGATCCCGAACCTGGTTCAGAACAATTACAATTTCTATATGGAGCCGAAAGACTTTTCCGTATTGTTTTATCAGCGTGGGGTCGATCTCTATACAAAGGATGGAATGCAAACGGGACTGAACCGTTCCAATGCCTTCTCAACCTTTAAAGAATGGACGGATTTATTCACCATTTACGGACTGGAACAACAGGTGCAAAGCTTCTATAACCATTTCAGAAGGGGTTACCTGCCCATCGGAATTTCCGATTTTAACCAGTATATGCAACTGCTTGTGGCTGCGCCGGAAATCCGCGGTTTGTGGGGGATTGCCCCCATTCCTGGCGTTAAGCAAGAGGATGGGACCGTCGTTCGCTGGTCGGCCGGCGTTCCTGGCGTGGGTCCGAACGCCAATGTTACCGGCACCAGTATGACCGCAGTTATGCTCTTTGATAATGAAGACGAAGAGAAAAAACGCATGGCCTGGGAATTTGCCAAATGGTATACGTCTACAGACGTACAAACCGAATTCGGCACCAATCTCGAGAGTTTCTTCGGGGAGCAATTCAGATGGAATTCGGCCAACGTCGAAGCCTTTGCCAGGATGCCCTGGAAGAAGGAAGATTTAGAAATCATATTGGATCAATGGAAATGGTTTAAAGATTTTCCGGCTGTGCCGGGAGGATATATGACGGGCCGCGAACTGAACAATGCCTGGATCCGAACGGTTGTAGACGGAGTGAACTACAGAGAATCGTTGGAACGGGCCATACTCGATATTAATCGTGAGCTTCGCAGGAAGCAGCAGGAGTTTAAGATCATCGACAGCAATGGGGATCCGCTCAAATCGCTGGAGATAAACGATGTCGATGAGCCGTGGACAGGGGTGGATCAATATGCAAGATAGGGCACAAGTCGCGATAAACCGTAAGAGCGCTGTCAAGCTGCCGGTAACAATGACATATTTGCTCAAGGAAATATGGAAATACAGGTTGTCCTACTTGTTTATCGCTCCTTTCGTCAGTATGTTTGTTATCTTTACAATCATTCCGGTAGCGGCGGCGATCGGATTGAGCTTCACGTATTTCAACGCCATAGAGCCGCCTGATTGGACAGGATGGCTGAATTACCAAAACTTGCTGTCACAAGACCTCATTTTTCTCGAGAAGGTATTGCCCAACACCTTTAAATACGCCTTGTTTGTCGGACCGCTCGGTTATGTCATGGCCTTTCTGTTGGCCTGGCTGATCGCGCAATTGCCGAGTGCTCCGAGATTGGGATACACATTGGCGATGTATGCCCCTTCTTTAACCGCAGGTATTGCGATGGGGGTCATATGGCAAGTGATGTTCTCAGGAGACCGCTCAGGGTACATTAACAGCTTTTTATTGAACTGGGGTTATATCGACAAGCCGATCTTGTTTGTAACGGACAAGGATTATTTATTAAACATCATGATCATTGTATCTATATGGGCGAGTATGGGGGTCGGTTTCCTGGCCATACTCGCCGGGATCCTGAATGTCGACAAGCAATTATATGAGGCGGCGAGAATCGACGGAATGAAAAGCCGCTTGCAGGAGATATGGTATATTACGATTCCCATGATGAGACCTCAAATGTTGTTTGCGGCCATTCTGGCGCTCACGCACACCTTGAAATCGGGAGATATCGGCGTGCAATTATCTAGTCAAAATCCGACTCCCGGTTATGCAGGGCAATTGATGCTAAACCATGTGCAGGATTACGGATTTATTCGATACGAGCTTGGATATGCGTGCGCGGTATCCGTGGTCATGCTGCTTCTCATGATCATCATCAGCAAAGCTTGCTTCAGCTTGTTCGGAACGAAGGAGGACAACGAATGATGTCAGTGCGCATGGACCACATTCAAAGCCGGTTGAATTGGAAATGGAGATCCTTTATAAGAGGACTGAGAAATCTGGACGGATTCCAGATCTTTCTGTTGTTTTTCTTGACCGCGTTATCTGTATTTATGCTGCTGCCGCTGGTTTACCTTGCCAATCATGCCTTTAAACCGTTTCATGAGCTGTTTCTGTTCCCGCCCAACTTTATCGTGCGTGAACCGACAACGCAAAACTTTTATGAGCTTGTAACGATAACCAGAGACTCGTTCGTACCGGTATCAAGGTACTTTTTCAACAGTGTTGTCGTTACGATTGCGACGACGACGGGCATGATGGTTTTCAGCGCATTATGCGCCTATCCGTTGTCCAAGCACCGGTTTCCGGGACGCAGCGTGTTATTTTCCTCCATTATTATTGCTTTGTTGTTCGTTCCTGAAGTGCTGGGCATTCCGAGATATGTCGTTGTCCATTCCCTAGGGATTATGAATACGTACTGGGGACATATCCTGCCGCTCTTGGCCTTGCCTGTAGGCGTGTTCTTGCTGAAGCAGTTTATCGATCAAATGCCGGACGAGCTTCTGGACGCAGCGAAAATCGATGGAGCCGGTGAATGGACAACGTTTCTGAAAATCGTCATACCGGTCGTGATGCCTGCCATGGCCACCGTCGGCATTCTTTCATTCCAGGCGTCATGGAGCAATACTGAAACCTCTACATTGTTTATGCAGGATGAATCGATGAAAACACTGCCTTTCTACCTGTCCACAATTACGGCGAACTTGGCCAATGCGGTTGCGCGTCAGGGTGCGGCGGCTGCGGGAGCGTTAATCCTGTTTGTGCCGCAATTGATCATCTTCCTGTTTTTTCAAAGCAAGGTGATTGCGACGATGGCGCATTCGGGAATCAAGTAAACGGTGAACGGAGGTTACAACATGAAGAAATCAAGGGGCGGGGGCAGATGGATATTTATGCTTATCTTTTGTGTCTGTTTGTTCATCCCCATATTTACGCCCTATACCGTCCATGCCAGAGCTCCATACTGGACCTTTAGCGAAAACAGCTACGGTGATTGGATCTTTACCCAAAACCCGTATCATCCTGACAAATTTATGGCGCATGATATTCATATTCCTAACCCTGACAATCCGAACGAACAAGTTCATTCGCCTTTAAACCAACCGCAGGATTTATTTATTGCCGGGAATGATGAGATGTATATTGCCGATACAGGGAACCATCGAATCGTTCATCTCGATGCGGAGGGACAACTCGTTAATATCATCAGCTTTTCGGATCATCCTTTGAAAAATCCCGAGGGGGTCTTCGTAGATGCTGAAGGATACATCTATATCGCGGATACAGGCAATCGTCGTATCGTGGTTACAGATCCCGGGGGAAAATGGATACGTGAGCATCATCGACCGGATTCCAAATATATTCCTCCGGGCTATTCATTTGAACCGGTCAAGCTTGTCGTAGATGCCAGAGGGTTTATGTATATAGCTTCCAAAGGCTCTTTTCAAGGGCTGATGCTCATGGATCCGAAAGGTGAGTTTCATGGATTCTTCGGTGCGAACGGTACGGAAACGACCTTGTTCGACCGTATCAAATTGCTGATTTATTCCGAGCAGCAATTGAGCAGACAAGCAAGATTGCTTCCCAGGGTGCCAAGAAATGTAGCTATTGATGACACGGGTTTTATTTACACAACCACGTTCGGCGCTAGGAAAGAAGAGGTTAAGAAATTTAATATTCGCAGCGAAAACGTATTGGAGGACATCCAGTTCGGTACCTTTTATACATTGAATAGTACGATCGCGGATTCCCAAATCGTGGATATCGCGATAGATTCGCATCAAAATATTTTTACCGTGGACAGGGAAAGAAACAATGTGAATATTTTCAATGCCCAGGGAGAGTTTCTGTTCACCTGGATCGGCAGCGTGACTGCCGGCCAAAGCCGTTTGGGGCTTGTTCATACCCCGAGCGCGGTAGCTGTAAACTCTCAAAACGATTTATTTGTATTGGATGAAGGTGGAAACAATATTCAGAAATTCAAGCTGTCCTATTTCGGCAAGCTGGTGCTGGAAGGCATGAATATGATGAATGACGGTCGTTATCAAGAGAGTGTGGAAACCTTCAATGAAGTAATCCGGTTAAACGCACACTTTTCTCCGGCATATAAAGGACTGGGGCTGGCTGCCTATCATCGCGGGGATTATCATGAGGCTTTAAGATATTTTAAAATTGCCGGCGACAAGCAAGGGTATTCCGACGCTCTTTGGCAAATCCGGTTAAAAGGGTTTCAAGAGCGCTTTTCCTTCATGGCCAACTCATTTCTGGTGATTGGCGCGGTCGGAGTAACCGGGCGAACTGTGATGAAGCGCTATAAGCTCCGGTTTCGCAGGAGAAGGTTCAAGAAGGAGTTTCGTTTGTTAACGCAATTAAAGCACAGCTTGTTTATTCTGAGACATCCGTTGGAGGGCTTCAGCGATCTTCGTTACGATCGCAAAGGAAGCTATATCAGTGCATTTATCTTGCTGCTGCTGGCCGTGATGTCGTACTTGATCCATTATTATTACACCGCGTTTCCTTTTACACCGGATCTCAATATTAGCGAAGTGAAGACGAGTGAAGCGCTTTTGCCTGTCTTCGGCGCATGGCTGTCGTGGGTCGTATGCAACTACCTGATCAGTTCCATCTATAGAGGAGAGGGTCGATTTGCCGATGTGTTTATTGGCAGCGCCTATGCCTTGACGCCATTGATCTTGCTTGGTGTTCCGATCACGATCTTGTCGCATGGACTGACACTGGCTGAAGCCTCTATCTATGAATTCTTCTACGGGGTGATGATGATTTGGATGGCTGCGCTTTTGTTTTGGAAGGTTCAGGCTTTGCAAAATTACAGTGTCGCTGAAACGATCGTGAATATCCTGTTAACCTTGGTTGCCATGGTGATTTTATGGGTGCTCGCGTTTATCGTCTTCGGATTGGCGATTGATTTATATGAATTCATCTATGCGCTTTATCAGGAGGTGACCATGAGATGATGAAACGCTTGATGATGAAATGGTTTACCGTAAAGCGCATTCTGATTGGAATGGTGCTGCTTTTGATCGTCGCTGCCGGGATCATATTCGGAGAAACCCGCACCAAGCTTGTAACGGAAGAGGTTGAACCGGAAAAGGCCGATTATACCTTTGAAATGCCCGTTACGCCTATTCTGCCGGAACAGGAATTTATCAAGGCGGCCGAGTCGGATGCGCTTGTGCTGGAGGTTCATCCGGCAACGGGTCACTTTCATGTCATTGACAAACGAAGCAACCAGTTGTACCGCTCTTATCCGGATCCGGATGATTGGGAACATGAAACCGCCAGCAAGACGTGGAAAAATCACATCAATTCCCCCGTTTATATGACGGCCGTTGAGTTTGAACGCAAAAGAAGCACGGCTCCGGCTACGAGTTTACTGCACGATAAAGGAAGAATTATCGATTTTAAAGTCCTGGATGACGGCTTTGCCTTAACGTTTGACTTCGTGGACAAAGGGATTGAAATTCCTGTGAAAGTAACGCTGGCCGATGATTATATTGAAACCCGCGTTATTGATGAGGGAATAAAGGAAAAAGGAGAACACTCTATTGCCGAATTGAGAGTGTACCCTTCCTTTAACGCTCACCACTCGCGCGGCCAGGAAGGATATTTAATGATTCCGGACGGTTCCGGCGCTCTGATTCGCTTTGAGCCGAATCGTTCGGGCACGGTAAGCGCCTATCAGGCAAGAGTATACGGGAATGATTATACCTTCAACAGTCAAAGCAACTTCGTTTTGAGACAAAACGCAGTAATGCCGGTATATGGAATGAAAAATGAATCGACGGCGCACTTGTCCGTCATTACGGAAGGGGATGAGTACGCCGATATCTTCGCTGCGCCATCCGGAAGCTATAGCGATTATAACTGGATTACGGCTTCCTTCGTCTATCGCCAGCGATTTTTTCAGCCCACAAGCTCAAATGGGGAAGAAGGGTTCGAAACGTATCAAAGGGAACGATTTCATACGGATCGTGTGATTCGAACCTATATTTTGGAGCCGGACGAGGCTGATTATGCGGGAATGGCTCGGAAATACAGACAGTATCTAATGGATGAATACGACTTGAAAAAGCGGGCGGCGGCGAAGGGGGATCCGATTCCCTTGCATTTGACCTTCTACGGCGGCGATTTGAGCGAGGGATTCCTGGGTACGAATTCGTATATTCCGCTGACCACGACGGAACAAGCCAAGGAGATCGTAACGTCCTTGAACCAACTTGGGATCAATAAAATGAATATTACTTATGAAGGCTGGCAACGGGGCGGGCAGAGCAAGTACGGCGGCAATCTCCCTGTAGATTCGAGGCTTGGCGGAAACCGCGGCATGGAGGAATTTGCAGCTTACGCCAATTCGCTCGGATTCCCTGTGCATTTGCATGTGGGATTATACGGGGCTAATAATACGGAGAAAGACGGTTTCAAACGAAGAAGAGACGGATTGCGTGATTTAAGCTCGACGATCATTGATGAATATGATGACGTGGATGACTCTCGAGTCACGTTTGTCAGTCCGCGATTTATAGAGAAATCCTTCGACAATGATCTGGACTTCTATGAACGTCTTGGCACGAACGGTTTGGTGTACGCCCAGGCGCTTGGCACGTATTTGAATTCCGATTTTAACGAAAGATACCTGGCAACACGATCGGAGGTAAGACAAATTCAGGAATCGATTGCAGAGAAGGGAAAAAAGAGAATCGGCTCCGCTTATGCCAATCGGCCGAATATGTACATGCTGCCGTACATTGATCACATCAACAAGATTTCGACGGAATATTCCTTTGATGCGAATGTGAACGAAAGCATCCCGTTCTTGCAAATCGCCATCCATGGATTGGTTTCTTATTCTGCGGAATTCGTGAATGAGAGGGATGATTATGTAAAGGAACATTTGCGCAGTATTGAGTATGGAGCGCAGCCCTCCTTCGCGGTGACTTATGCGCCGTCTGACGAGATCTTGCGCACGTATGGATTGAAATTCAGCTTTAGTCCCCATTATAAGGACTGGACTACGGAAATGATCGAGCAATATCAGCTCTATAATGAAAATTTCGGTCATGTGCAAGGCCAGTTTATCATCGGCCACCAGACGTTAGCCGACGGTGTCAGGGAAACGACCTATGAGGATGGCACTCGTGTCATCGTCAACTACAACCGGACGCCTTACCGTGCAGGAAATGTTGAGGTAGGGCCTGAGGATTTCACAGTGATCCGGGGAGGTGGCTCGCAGGATGTATCATAAGAAGACATGGATGACGGCCGGTTTGAAAAGAAATCTTGAAGGTTCACTCTTCATCGCTCCCTGGGTTCTTGGATTCTTGCTCTTTCTGGCGGTTCCGTTAGGCTTCTCCTTGTATATGAGCTTTCACTCCGTTAAAGTGCTTCCAGATAAAATTGAGTACAAATGGGTGGGGCTTGACTACTATAGAGAGATCCTGGTGGATAGTCCGCAGCTGCATGAACAACTGCTGCCGTTTTTAAGGGAAGCTGTATTGATGATTCCGATCATTCTCATCTTTGCTCTGCTCATCGCCATCTTGTTGAATCAAAGCTTCAAAGGGAGATTTTTGTTCCGAACCATTTTCTTTCTTCCCGTCATTTTTTCAACAGGCTATGTCGTCACCGAGTTTATTACACAGGGGCAAGGGAGTCTGGGCTTTCTGACCCGATACGGAATCGAAGGTTTGATTTTAGAAAAGCTGGGCTACAACGTATGGACGCTGACGATCATCGAAATATTGAACCGGTTTGTCCTCGTCTTATGGTATTCCGGAGTTCAAATTATCATCTTCCTGGCGGGAAGACAAACCATTTCAAAAAGCGTATACGAATCGGCGCGGATCGACGGTGCAACGCCGTGGGAAATCTTTTGGAAGATTACGCTTCCCGCCATGGTTCCGTTTATATTCCTGAACCTGATTTACACGGTGATTAATATGTTTACCTTCCCGTTCAATCCGGTTTTGGGAATCATCAGCGGATACTCTAATTCCGGTTTTAATAGTGCTTTTGCCTGGATCTACTTCACGATCATTCTCACGTTCCTCGGAATCGCATTGTTTATCTTTACTAGAATCGTCAAATATACTGCGAAAGCACGGGCATAGGAAGGAGGACGCGATATGTTGGCGAGATTTAAAGAAATGAAGGTCCATCGTCATCTTCACGCCGAGCAATGGGTTCGGAGGATCAGGTATTTAATATTGGGAAAAGAAATCGACAAGGGATTGTTGTTTAAAGCTTTCATTTACCTCATTCTAACGACAACGGCCTATGTTTATTTGAACCCGGTCATCTATATGATTTCAACCATGCTGCAAACGCAAAAGGACTTATTGGATCCTACGGTAATCTTGATCCCGACCAAGATTTATTATGGACATCTTGAGAACGCCATCACCGCATTAAAATACAGTGCGTCGGCATGGAAGAGCTTCGGACTGGCCATCACCACCGCTGTATTTCATTGTGTCTCTTGCGCGGTTGCCGGATACGCATTCGCCAGGCTGAACTTTCCATTGAAGAAGTTTTGGCTCGGTTGTTTGGTGGTCACTCTCATTATGCCGGCTCAGGTCATTATTCTGCCGACCATTATCTTTATTTCAAGGATCAAACAATATGCGTTTTTCGAATGGCTGTCAGATTCCCTTGGAATGAATATTTCTTATGCGATGTTAGTTCTGCCTTCCTTGTTTGGACACGGGATTAGCGGTGCGTTGTTTGTCATTATTTTCAGGCAGTTCTTCTTAACGCAGCCGAAGGAATTGGAGGAAGCGGCTAAAATTGACGGCGCCAGCGCCTTCCGGACGTTTACGCGTGTGATGTTTCCGCTTGCCAAGCCTGCGATCCTCGTCGTATTCCTGTTTACCTTTATTTGGGTGTGGAACGACTTCTATTATTTGAAAATGTATATATCCGGTTCGAATATAACGTACCCGCTTGCCTTTGAAGTAAGTAAATTAAGCAGTCAAATCGCGGATTTGATATTGAATGGTGAAATGCTGGAGAACGAAGCGGAGCCTGTCAAAATGGCAGCGAGCTTCCTCGTTATATTGCCTCCGCTGCTCTTGTATGCCGTTGCGCAGAAATGGTTCGTAGAAAGCGTGGAGAGAACGGGGATTGTCGAATAATGAATCTCATACGCGCATTCTTAATGTTGAACCGAAATATGATCATTCTAGTTATTCCCGTCATGCTGGATGTTGCGGCATTAGCAGCGGGCCTGAGCAGGGTTTCCTTTTATGGAGATCCTGCTCCGCCTTTCAAAATCATTTTTGAAACGGGCCTGCCCTCGCTATCGCATATCCTGGAGCACCCGGTATTGATCAATACGATGAAATTTGCCGTATACCATCAAGGTCCTACATTATTGACGTGGTTGCTCATATTTGTATTTATCATCGTCCAATCTTTCTTCCAAGGGGGATTTATTCATCTCCTGTACGTGATAGCGAAAGGAGAATCCCCCGCTGCATATACATTTCTATCGTATTGCACCAGGTTCGGGACACGCTTTTTTTTCCTGTACTTTATTCTGTTGTTTTTTCAAATGTCGGTCGTCACGCTTTTGGCATTGTTCCTGCAATATATTGGAATGTTTGCCGCATTGGCGATTTTTATCCTGTTGCGGATCCTGTTGATCTATTTTGAATTTACGCTGGTCATACATCATGCTTCTTTTGGCGAGGCATTGAAGATAAGCTGCCAATACTTCAAGCATCGAATCAAGGAAACGTATATTGCGCTTCTGTCCTTTTTTCTCGTTGGCGGTATTCTAGGTTATGCGCTCCATATGTTCTGGTCGCTTAAAGCCGTCATTGCGTTTATATTCATTTATGCCTATATCATGACGGGAATTCAACTGGCGTTAATGATGAGTCTGGTCAAAATTCGAGAGCTCGATTGAATAATTTTTTCAGAGGGCTCTGAATTATTTTGTCATTAGGAGAGAGGAAGATTATGTCTATTAATAGTCTAGGTGAACAGCCGTATGAAGGGTACCTTTTTGTCTATTTTAATAGTGAACATGAAGAAGGAGAGCAAGTCTATTTTTCTGTAAGCAAAGACGGCCTATACTGGAAAGATATCAATAAAGGACAGCCTGTTTTGCGTTCTGGTATTGGTGAAAAAGGGGTGAGAGACCCCTTTATTGTCCGGTCCCCGCTAGATAATAAATTTTATATCATTGCAACGGATTTGCGAATTGCCAGCGGTAAAGGCTGGGACGCCGCACAACATAGAGGAAGTCGTTCTATCATCATTTGGGAATCGACGGATCTTGTTACTTGGTCAAAGGAAAGAAGCTTCGATGTGGATATTCCTGGAGCTAGCTGTGTATGGGCACCGGAAACCGTTTATGACGAGCTGACCGATGAGCATATGATCTTCTGGGCGTCCATGGTCAGGGGCCAGGGAATAGCCGAACCCAAACAAATCATTTATAGTTCAAGAACGAAAGATTTTAGAACATTTAGTAAGCCTGAGATCTTTATTGAGAGAGAAAATCACGTTATTGATGCAACCATTTTGAAGGTAGACGGTGTTTATTATCGCTTCTCTAAGGATGAGGCCAAGAAATGCATTATACTCGACCAAAGCAAGTCTTTGGGCAAAGATACTTTTTCGGACGTGTCGGCTTCCGTTGTACAAGAATTGATAGGGGTTGAAGGACCGGCAATTTTCAAATTCAATGACCGGGACGAATGGTGTCTGATGGTGGATCAATATGCAAGCGGCAAAGGCTACCTTCCACTTGTCACCAATGACATAGCTAGCGGTCAGTTTCGTATTTTAAATTCGGAAGAATATTACTTGGGGGATAACAAGAAAAGTCATGGCTCGATTCTAAATCTGACCAAGGCCGAATATGATGCACTCATAGAAGCATGGGGATAAAAATACAGTGTGCGAGTGAAGCCGAAAATCGTTGACTGTTTCAATTCCGCATCATGCTGTCTGCATCTGATGGCCGTCATAACTGTAAAGGAGCTTTTTATTATCCTTATTCTGCGTCTTCAGGTGAACCGGGCGTCCCCACAGCCGATGGACGAGCGGGAGGGTACGTTCCACGTATCGGCGGTCGAGCTCCAATCCCTCGTAACGGTGAAGAAGCAGCAGCCCGCCCCGTCCGCCGTAATCGTCGTCCATCGCCGTCAGGTACGGATAGCCGCCGTTCGTGCGCTGACGGATCAACGTATCCCGTATGGAAGCGACATCCTTGTTCGTCACCCTGTAGACGCCTTGATCTCGCCGGTACAGGAACAAATCCATTTCATCGGCCAAGTCTCGGATCAAATAATTTCGCAGAAACGACACGTTGGACTCCAGCTCGCGGATGTCAAACAGCGCCTCAATGCCCTCATGCCTCTCGATATATTCCAACATGCGAAGATCGAGGTAGTAAGGGTTCAGTCCACCCGCTCCCGGCTTCCGTCCGCAATGAAGCCAACGACATCCTTGCTACCGCCCTCCGGTTCGTTGAAGCCGCCTTTGCGTCCGGATCGGACATGAGGATCGATATGCTCCCGGATCGACAAACCGGCGTCGAGCACTTTCTCCACTTCATCGGGTTCCATACTCCTGTTCGAACGAACGAATACGTTCCGCGAACACGGCCATCCTTTCGATCATTCGCCAGTCTGTTCCCGCAAACATCGAGTTGTTTTTGAAGAAATCGCTATGGCCAAGCACATGGGCAACGATCAGTTTAATCCGAAGCATGGTGTTCCGGTCCAACAGAAAGGCGTAGCAGGGATCCGAGTTGACGACCAGTTCATAGATCCGGCTGAGCCCGTAATCGTAGTCGGCTTTCATTCGCTGGTATGCCTTGCCAAATGCTCCATCTAGGTGTCTATATTATGCTATTATAAGACCAAAAAATCGAGGAATGCTTGTTATTCTTGAACTATAATACTAGTTGAATGCGTAAAAGCAGCTGCCAGTATCCGCTACTTATAAGTCCGACGTGGCCAAGGAAACGGCGGGGGGGTTTATGAGGGTTTATCTCCATGAATGCGACAGGGAACGGCTTCCGCTCCCCATCAACACTCAGTTTGACTAGTTCGGATAGCAAGTATTAGAGTAGGCGAGTCGGCCATGCATCGAACAAGGAACCGCGGATGGGCGTATCGACAGACAACGGCGTCACCTGGACGCCGGCGGCCAATGCCTGGCAGGCGCAGGACGGCGACAACACGGGCGGAGGATGGGTCGCGGTCGGCGCGAACGGACAGACGATCGTATGGGCTCCGGATGGCAGCGCCGTCCGGCCGGTAAGCTTCTCTACCGACCTTGGCAAGACGTGGACGGCCTCGATAGGCATCCCGCAAGGCTCGGTCGTCTCTTCGGACCGTGTCAATCCGGACAAATTCTACGGGTTCCATGAAGGGAAGTTCTATGTCAGCACGGACGGCGGCGCCAACTTCACGGCCTCGGCGGCTTCCGGACTGCCGAATAATCTGAATGGCAAATTCAAGGCTGCTCCTACGGCCGAAGGCGATATCTGGCTTGCCAGCGCGGAAGGACTATTCCGTTCGACGGATTCGGGAGCGAGCTTCAAGAAAGCAGTCGGCGTCGACGAGGCGGTATCCGTCGGTTTCGGCAAAGAAGCGCCGGGCAAAACGTATAAAACGATCTATGCAGGTATAAGAGTGAACGGCGGCAAGTACGGGTTCTACCGTTCGGAGGACGAAGGAGCGAGCTGGATCCGCATTAATGACGATCAGCATCAATTCGCGAATGCAAGAGGGACGATTACCGGCGACGGACAAGTGTACGGCCGGGTCTATATCGGAACGAACGGTATGGGCATCGTGCGCGGCGATATTAAACAAGGTGCGACGGTGCAAACGCCTATGCAGTCCTATGTCAACGCGATGCAGCCCGGATATAATCTGGGGAATTCCCTGGATGCGAGAGGCCCAGATGAAACGTCTTGGGGCAATCCGGTTGTCACCCAAGCATTTATTCAACAAATTGCCGCCCAGGGCTTCAAAAGCATCCGGATTCCCGTAACCTGGATGCAGCACACGGGACCCGCTCCGTCCTATACGGTTGATCCGGCATGGATGAGCCGGGTACAGCAAATTGTCGACTGGTCGCTCGAAGCCGGCTTGTACGTCATGATTAACATGCACCACGACTCGGTGGAATGGGTCTACACTATGGACACGAACCATGACCAGGTCGTAGCCCAATACACGGCTGTCTGGACGCAAATCGTCAACAATTTCAAGAACTATTCCAACAAGCTGATGTTCGAAAGCATCAACGAGCCGTATTTCGGCAACAACCTTGCTGAGACAACGCAAATGTCGCTGCTCAATGAATTGAATACGACCTTCTTCAACATTATAAGAGCGTCCGGCGGCAATAATGGGGTTCGTCCGCTTGTACTTCCGACGCTGGTGACGAATCACGGCCAAGTATATGCGGATTCTCTTGCAGCCACGATAGAAAGTTTGAAGGACCCGAATATAATCGCTACCGTTCATTATTACGGCTTGTGGCATTTCTCTGTAAATATCGCAGGCTACACAACGTTTAATGCCGAACTGAAAAACGATATCGATACAATGGTTAACAATGTCTATAATACGTTCGTATCGAAGGGCATTCCCGTTGTCATAGGCGAATACGGAATACTCGGCTACGGTAAGGGAGAGGAAACCGTCGAGCGCGGAGAGATGCTCAAGTATTTCGAGTACTTCCTCCATGCTACGCAGTCGAAGAGCGTTGCGACGATGTTGTGGGATTACGGCCCGTACTTTAACCGGACAACCTATGAGTGGAGTGACCTGGAGCTATACAATATTATTATGCATAGCTTGACAGGCCGCACTTCGACGACGTCTTTCGATCAGATCTTCATCAAGAGCGGGGAGACGGTCAGCGACCAATCGATCACCTTGAACCTGAACGGCAACAGCTTTGTCTCGCTTAAGAATGGCGATCAAACGCTGATATCCGGCACGGACTATACCGTTGACGGGAATGTGTTAACCCTTAAAGCAAGCTATCTTTCTGGTTTCGCTACAGGCGAGTTCGGCCAAAAAGCGGTATTGTCGGCTCATTTCAGCTCGGGTCCCGCTTGGAACTTGTACGTCAAATATTATGATACACCGACGTTGTTCAGCGCTTCCGGCACAATAACCCCCCAAGGCTTTGATATTCCTACAGCCTTCAACGGCGATCGAATCGCTACGATGGAGGCTAAATACGCCGAGGGCGGCAATGCCGGTCCGCATAATTGGACTTCGTACAAGGAAATTTATGATGCCTACAGCCCTGAATACGCCAATGGAAGTATCAGGCTTACACCGAGATTCTTCCAGAATACGAATGACGGAGTTGTGAATCTGACGTTCCACTTCTGGAGCGGCAAGGTGGTCACATACACGATTACCAAGAACGGCACAAGCGTTACTGGCACAGGTTCCGGCAATTCGGCTCCAGACGCATTGATCACCTCGTATGAGGATGGCCAAGCAATCAATCTGAATAGCCCGCAGATTGACTGGACGTTTCTTGACGCCGACGATGCAGATGTACAAGCTGCCTATCAGGTTCAAGCCTCCAGCAACGGTTGGGAGACGATTGACGTGGACAGCGGTGAACGGGCTGGCGCATCCAGTTCATATGCATTGGATGGATTGGCGGACGGAGAATGGTCGGTCAGGGTTCGATTGAAGGACAATTGGGGCGCTTGGTCGGAGTGGGCGTACAGAAGCTTGATTATTGATACGGTTGCTCCTACCCTGAGTGTTGTCCTGGATAAGGAAACATTGTGGCCGGCCAACAACTGTCTGGTCAAGGTAACGGCAAACGTTGAAACCGGTGATGAGCTGTCTCGAGTGGAATTGCTGTCCATTACGCCGAGCGTAGCCGTCGACAGCTATGAATCTATGGTACAAGAAGCCGATTTCGGCACATTTGATACGGAATTCTTGCTGCTCGCCAAAAAAGCAAAGGGTAAAGAGCCTCTAGTTTATACGATTACTTATAGAGCGATAGATCAAGCAGGGAATGTTACGGAAGCATCTGACACCGTTTACGGTTCCTCATGATCAATCAGGAAAAAAATAAGCGAGTTCAGAAGCTTGATACCTCCGGCCATAATGGTTCGGAGGTATTCAGGTGAAATGTTAGCGGAACACGCTTACCGAGATTTTAATACTCACTCGAGGAGGAGTCATAATGGGAAACGTGAGCATTCGATTCGACCGGTTTCCGGGAGGGCTTGGCAAGGCGGTCGTGTTTAGTTTTGACGATGGTCGCGAGCAAGACAGGAGGCTGGTGCAGGCTTTTAACCGATATGGTCTCAAAGGAACGTTCCATCTGAATTCCGGCAAATTCGGCCAGGAAGGACACATCAGTGCCGAAGAAGTGGCGGACTTATATCGTGGTCACGAGATTTCGGCCCATACCGTCACGCATCCATTTCTGGAGCAGTCCCCGGACGACCAGATCGCGGAGGAGCTGATCGCGGACCGCCGAAATTTGGAGGCGATTGCGGGATACCCTGTACGCGGCATGAGTTATCCGTTCGGCACCTACAACGACCGCGTTGTGCACGCGCTGCCGGTGCTCGGTATCGAATATGCCCGCACCGTCCAGAGCCACGGCGGCTTCCACATGCCGGATGATCCGCTGAGATGGCATCCGACCTGCCACCACAAGGACATGTTGGAGAAAATCGAACAGCTGCTGGCTTCTAAAAGCTGGTTCAGCCGGATGGAGCTTTTGTTCATTTGGGGTCACAGCTACGAGTTCGACAACGATGACAACTGGGAGTTGGTAGACAAGACGGGAGAGCTGCTCGGCGGCGAGGAGTCGATCTGGAAAGCGTCGATGACGGACATTGTATCCTATCAGAATGCGCTCAAAGCGCTCCGTTTCTCGGTTGATCGAAGCATGGTGCATAATCCGAATGCCCTTGAGGTGTGGGTTAGCGCAGACGGCGAAGCCGTCCGTATTGCGGCAGGCGAAACGAAGAGGCTGCGATAGCGAGCAATACCCCATATTAGCATTATGCCCTTTTCATTAACCCATAATCGGACAATGTCCATTTCATACTAATCCCTTGACTCTGATCTTCCACTTCTGGAGCGGACAAATCGTCAACTACACGATTGCCAAGAAAGGAACGGACGTCGAGTGTACTTCGATTCCAGCTTGAACCCGAACAAGAATGGGGTCTCAGGGTGAAGCAAGTACGCGTCAAATAGCCCCCACCTTGTCATCAAGATGGGGGCTATTACAATGGATGTTATTCTTGTTTAAACCATTCTCCTATATTAAATTATACGGATACTGCTCTATACCTGGAATCGTGTAGACTCTGCTATAGCCTGCACCTATAAGTACTTGTGCCGCTACAGAACTCTTATACCCCTTTTGGCAGTAAAGGATTAATGGAGTATCCTTTCTATCACATACCGAGAACGGGTTATTTGATATATCATGTAACGGTATACAAATGCTTTCCTGTATATGCCCTATTTTATAATCCTCATTAGTCCGCACATCAACAAGCATTGCAGTATTATCATTTAACATCAGCTCCCACGCTTCATCGGGGGTCAGATTTTTACTTTGAAATTCTCTGCCCTCAGTCTGAGGAATACGCTGCTCCCTATCAAGCATTCTTACAACAACTGCTGCAGCTTCCGCACGAGTTAAGCTGCCCACAGCGTCGAACATGTTATGGTCACGCCCGAGCATTATACCTTTAACATACATCTGCGCTATATGCATAACGCAGGTATGGCAGGAATATAAGTCCCTAAGATTTTCTGCCGCCGACCATTCGTACTCATCTCTTTCTCCGAATTCTGTTAAAAGCGCCTCATGAACGATTCTTGCAGCGGAACGGCGCTCAATAGGTTTGCTTATGTTTGTTATATCATAGTCCTCAATTATTCCCTTATACAACGCGTAATCCATATACCCTGATGACCAACAGCCACGCGTTGGCTCTATATTGCCTTTACTGCTTCTAATTACCATTGCCACAAACTGTTCAGTAGTAACATTATCCTCGGGATGAAGTTTGGCTTCCGCATCAGAGTCTATTGCTGTTTCCATTAATTTTCTCCTAATATTCGAGTGAAGTTCTCAGGAACAAAATTGATCATCGGCGTATTAAACAGGAGTAACACTTATGGTAACATTGTCATAGGCGTCAATACCTGTAACAGAGAAGGTCCTTGAAATGTTCGTTGTAACCTCACCTGTCCATAAATCCTTTAGGCAATAGCTTGCAGCATTTTTAAATTTTTCAGCATCCATTATTTTGTGCCCAAGATAATCGATAATGCGGCTTACATCAACGGAATGCTCCTTCGTATCTCTTGAGTCGCTGAGATTTATAAAGGACATTGCAATATCTCCGTTCGCAAGAGGCTTTACAAGAATATCAACACGGTTGTTATTAGCAATATAGGCCGTATCGGGATTGGTATTATCGATAGAGCAGTAAATTCTTTTTGCCTGAATACCGAGGGGATCCTGATTCAATGCAATTACATCTTTGTTCGCAATAATCATCCATAGCTCGTCACCCTTTGCAACCCGTCTTAAATCCATTCCAAGCATAATCGGAGAATTCATCATACACCACATCGTCATATGAGTTTTACTCATGGTAGTTGTGATTCCGTTCATACCGATTACAAGCATATCGGGATCGTTCCACCCCTTGTCGAGTCCGGCAAACTCGTCCATAATAACCGCCTTGCTGTACTGCGAGGTTATACTTGCGGTATTGTTTGAACTCCATTCGGCGGAGCCCGGATCACCATCAGAGCCGACACAGAAGGTTATATCATTAAGAATACGCCAGGAGTCTCCAACCTTATATCCCCAGTTATGAGGCTGTGTTTTACCCCATTCACAGATTGAGAATACAACATCATGGTCAGGGTCAGCCTTGTTCAAGCCTTCGAGCAAAGCCGCATATGAATTAAGGGTATTTTCCTGCCTTCTGTGGTTCATAAGGCGTATGATATTTTCTCCCTCATTTAAGGATACCGTTATTTCTTCCGAATCTGTAAAGGCAGCTGTACTTTGGGTAAGAGGAAGCATATTATCAAAATATCGAGTTTCATTATCTGCGTTTCCTACTGCAAGCTGAAGCCAGCGTCCAGTGCCATCCTGCTCACCGCTTGCGTAATTTATGGTTATGGCGTAATTTCCGCTAGCCGGTGCGTTCACAGTAAACCCAAGCTCGCTCCAGCGGTCGCCCACAGGTGTTGTACCCACGTTTGTTCCGTCGAATGTACCGATATTTGTCACATAGTCGCCTCTGTTTTTTGATGCGCCCTGGCCTAAAAGCACACCGTCCTTAACAGCATTTAATGTTATCTTCAGTTCTTCACCCGTAACCGTTATGCTTCTGATATTCGGGGCATAGGAATATTTTGCATTTGTTGAGTCTGAGAACGTTGCATTGTCCCAAAGGTAGTAGCAATTATCAACCTTGATAAAGTCAACCCCCCAGTCCATATAAGACCTCGTGTCGACATCCTCATAGCCGCAAGTGCCTACCGCAGAGCCTGCACAAAGATGTGTACCTATATCATTGTACATGCCGAATTTAAGTCCCTTGCTGCGGATGTAATCGGATAATGCCTTAAAGCCGCTTGGAAATTTAATCGTTTCATTTGAAAGCAATCCGTTTACGCGTTCGGACTTATAGCAGCCGTCATCGAGCACTACATACTTGTATCCCAGATCCGCAAGTCCCAAATCAACAATTGCGTCTGCCATTGCCTTTGTGAGCGCCTCGTTGTTCTTGCTGCCAAAAGCATTCCAACTGTTCCAGCCCATGGCAGGGAGGCGTCCCTGCTTTTTATCTAAAAGCACCTTGCCGTTTGAGAAAGCCGGAAACATATAGTCAGGATCCGTGATCTCATCCGGCGCAGTCCTTGATGTAGCTCTAGCCGATACCTTGTCCATAAAAAATCCTCCTTAAAGTTGCATTTTCATTGTTATGATAAGACAAATAAATGTGTTGATAAATATGTTTTTATCGAGTGATTATGGGGAAATGTGATATATTAGTTTCGGGAGCTGATTTCAATGAAACTATATTATGCAAAAAGCCCTTTAATCTCATCTGATATTTATCCCATGCAATATGGTGAACAGCAGTGTGATAAGGGATATTCCTTTGGACCTGCAGTGCGTAACTTCTATTTAATCCATTACATTTACAGCGGGCAAGGCGAATTGCATATTAATAAAAAAGCTTATAAAGTACATGCAGGACAGTTTTTTCTGATTTATCCGAAACAAACTGCATATTATAAGGCAGATGACAATGAGCCGTGGCTGTATCGCTGGATTGAGTTTGACGGCAGCTTTTCGGAAAAGCTTATGACTGTGACAGGCTTCTCACACGAAAACCACGTTATAAATGATGACAATGGCGTCGGAAACGCACTTAAGAATATAATAGATTTAGGCTGGTCTGATTTCGAAACAATCATGAGCCATTTTTGGCCATTTATCGCTGCACTTACGAAGGGTAAATTATTAAAGAAAGATGAGAATACAGCAGAAACATATGTCTCTTATGCAAAAAAATATATAAGAAGCAATGTTCACAAAAGGATATCCGTTTTTGAAATTGCACATTTTTTAAACATAGACCGCAGTCATCTGGCACGTATCTTCAAAAGCATTTGCGGCATAAGCACACAGCAGTTTATCATTTCTCTTAAAATGGAGATGGCTTCACAATCACTCAAAAAAAGCAGTATGACCATTAAAGAAGTTGCCAATAGTGTCGGATATGACAATCAAATGGAATTTTCGAAGCTGTTTAAAAAACACTTTAATATGACTCCCACACAATGGAGAGAACAAGATATCTTTCAACAGTCCATAAATAACTATGAACGAAATCCTTTTCTTAAGTAACGAGTACATTACACTATGCTGATAGGCAGTCCTAAACTTCATAATCTGTCCGAGCCGAACACCTCTAATCGTGTTCGGCTATTTGTTTTGCCCGCAGGGCGGAACATAATAAATTCGAAAACAAGCCTATTGGCTGTTATAAAGTAAGTTATGATGAATGTCTGTAAAGCGGTCCGTTTTAATTCGATCCCCTGCGCGCTTTGGTATCAGCGTAGGTGCGATGACATAACATTGTGCCCCTTCGACGTAATCCACCGATAGGCTTCATAGTAAAAAAGAGAGCGTTTCTTTATTTCCCAGTTGTTTATTCAACTTTCGAAGCGCTCAGCGGTATGTGGAATCGTACCATACCATCTGGGCTCTTCTCGACCTCGATCTGTTAATCTTCGATGTCTCCGGGCGAGTAATCAGTTGCTTGGTGCTGAATCCAATTTGGATTATTGATCAGGATCGGATCAAACCAAAGCCCCGTCGAATTGACGGGGTTCATTTGTGCTGCTTCCTGTATTCTGTTGGTGTAAGCCCGAATTTCGCTTTGAACTGTCGCATAAGATGAAAGGCATTGCTGTATCCGCTTTGCGCAGCAATCGAGTCCAGCGTTAAATCTGTTGTTGCCAGCAGAGCCTTTGCACACTGAAGGCGGCTATTAATAATGTCGGTCATAACATTGACTCCGAACATTTTTTTGTAGGTATGCTGGAAACTCGACAGGCTCATGGATAGTTCATTGGCCAATTCTTTTACAGAGGGGATTGACACAGGATTGCTGCGAATACGGATACGAACGTTAATCATACCTTCATATTTTGCAGAAGCCTTTACCGAAGGAAAGTGAAGCCCCATATGAAGTTTGCGGCTGAGCTTAATAAAGAAAATATTCAAATAATGCTTGATAGCATCTATACTGTGAGGACCCGCCGTATAAAATTCATAAGTCATTTTCTGTACAATTGACGATATCTCAGAAATATCCCCTAACCACGTAACCGTGTTATAGGGGATTTTAAGTTTGCTGATAAATTCCTTATCATCGTCGTCCACATTGAAATAGAACCAATCGTCCACGTACTTTTCACCATATGTACGATAATACTGGGGAGCATCGCTGGTATAAAGAATAAAGGAATTCCTTCGTAATCACTTCTTTACCGTTTTGCATAAAGACGGCGGGCGTTTTGATCAGTAATAAAATCCAACTGCTGCCAATGCCGTTTGGGCGATCGAGAGCAAAGTTTTTATCATGGGAATGATTGTATCCGATCACGTTTAATTCCATGAAAACTGCTTCCTTTCTTCATTTATATTTAGTATAACATCGATTCGCACGTTTCGCTTTGAGTTGGCGAAAAGCATCAATTAAATGGTATTTTGAATTCATATTATTGCAGAAAATGATATCATATCATGCTCGTTTAGCTATCGGGCTTATTAACGACGTATATTATAATTTTAAAAAAAGGTTCGAAAAAGGGAGTACAAATGAAAAAGAAAACGATCTTAACCATCCTATTAATTACAGCGCTTTCAACGTTAGCAGCTTGTTCCAACGATGAAAAAGGTGCGCCAATGCGAGAGATCACAACAATGGAGCTTGTCAAAGAAATGGGAATCGGCATTAATTTGGGCAACACGTTTGAGTCCACAGGCGACTGGATTAGAGGCACCAGTGTTACAAGTTATGAAACTGCCTGGGGCAGTCCCATTATTACGGAGGAAATGATTAAAGGTTATGCAAACGAAGGTTTTGGCGTCCTTCGAATTCCCGTATCGTGGTCCAATTTGATGGGCGAGGATTACACGATCCATCCTGACTATCTGGCCCGGGTAAAAGAAGTTGTGGATTGGGCAATGGATAGCGGTATGTATGTTATTCTAAATCTTCACTGGGACGGCGGCTGGTTTGAGAAATTTCCGACAGAAAAAGAAGAATCCATGTATAAATATACACGCATATGGACGCAGCTTGCGGATTCGTTTAAAAGCTATGACGATTATCTGATGCTCGAGTCTTTTAATGAGGAAGGTGTATGGCCTGATTTATGGAATTTTTACGGCAGCGATGACGGAAAAGAAGAAGCTTATGCGCTGCTGAATGAGATCAATCAGACATTTGTAGATATTGTGCGTGGTTCCGGAGGCAACAATAAACGACGCCACTTGTTGATTGCCGGTTATGTAACGGATATCGAGAAGACCATTGATGAACTGTATAAGCTGCCAAACGATCCCCAAAATCGAAGTGCAGTATCGATCCATTATTACACGCCTCCAACATTCGCCATCCTGGATGAGGATGCGGATTGGGGAAAAGCGGATGCGGAATGGGGAACGGATGAAGACTTCGCCGAGCTAAACAAACTCATGGATATGGTGAAAACACGTTTCATCGACGAAGACATCCCCGTTATCATGGGGGAGTTTGGTGTAGCTACAAAAAATAAGACACAAGAAATGATACGGCTCTATCTTACGTCGGTGACCAAGGCCGCATATTCCCGAGGAATTACCCCGGTTCTATGGGATGTTACAAAGGTACATTACAACCGATATACAAATGAAATGTATGATAAGGTGCTGCTTGAGCAGCTTATGGCTGTCAAGCGGTAGAAAATTACGAAACCGTCAAATTATTTGACGGTTTCGTTTGACCCGACGTCTTATTATGCAAAACTATAGCAAAAAAACAGCGGCAGTCTATGACATAGCTAGAGAGACGTAGCATACGACTACCGTGAATTGTTCGGCCGCGTTCCTTGTCTCTTGGCAACAGGAGCGAGGAGCTTGCGAGCATGTGTCTCGGGCAACGTATGGAACGACTCCGCCAGGGCGGGGAGCTGCTGGAGCGGATGCGGGAGCCCGGCCGCCGTACGGCTGCCGTCATGTACGGCTGCAGCGGCTTCACCGCTCATCACAATACCGATATCTGGGCGCCGCGTGGCCGATATCGTGGCACCCATGTATCCGCAGAAGGATTGGATCCTGGACTGCATGGCCAACAGCGAAGACTTGCGGCCATTTATTATGTGTGAATATGCGTGCGCGAAAAGCAACAGTAACGGGAATTTCAATGAATTTTGGGACCTCGTTCATAAATTCCCGCGGTTTCAGGGCGGTTTTATTTGGGATTTCCAGGATAAAGCGCTTGTCAGGCATGATGAATCCGGGAATAAAAAATATGTATATGGCGGCGCGTTCCAAGAAGAGATTATGGATTCCGCGCCCGATATGTGCCTGAACGGCATTGTATTTCCGGATTTAACGCCGAAACCGGCTGCCTATGAAATCAAATATGTTCAAGCTCCCGTCCAGATCGATTACTTTGAACGGCCTTATCATGTTCCGGATAACAAAAGGTATCGAATTTATAATCATTATACGCATCGAGACTTAAGCCACCTGGACATCGGTTGGGAGCTTGTTTGCGACGGGATGGTTGTCGACAACGGTACATTACCCAAATTGAACACGCCTGCCGGATCAATGGATAGTGTTCAGGTGCCATACGATCCAGCCAAGGTCACTGGAGAAGCGTACCTCAATTTCTATGCTTATCTGAGCGAGGACACCTATTATTCAAATAAGGGAACCTGTATTTATGCATGCCAGACCCGGCTGAAAGATTCCGTTTATGAAATACATACTGGAGATATTGAAAGCGGAAGCCTGGTATATGAAGAAACCGCAGATCGAATTCATATTTATAATGAAAATACAAACGTGGTCTTCTCGAAAGACACGGCAGAGTTCCTTTCTGTGAGATACAATAACCAGGACTACTTTACGGGCGGAGCCAACCATTTCTATCGCCCGCCAACGGGGATAGACGCCGGTATACATGGTGAGACGCTGAACTATGCGGATGAATGGAGAAGCCTCGGGCTGAACTCCAATTGGAAAGAGATCAAGCGTATCCGGGTATATGCAGCGCCTGCTTCCGTTATCATTCAGGTTCATGCTCTGTATTATGGATGCATGGAAACACGAACGGACTATGCGGTTGGCGGTAAAGGCATTGAAATTGCCAACACTGTCGTGAATAATGCCAATGTCGATACCATTCCGAGAATCGGCCTAAGCTTTACCTTCTCCGCTGCCTGGAACAATATCAAATGGTATGGTCGCGGGCCATGGGAAAACTATGCGGACCGTAAAACGTCTGCCTTTGTCGGGATATATGAAAGCTCTGTTCAAGACCAACATGTTCCCTACATCGTGCCGGTTGAATGCGGGGGCAAGGAAGATGTCCGTTATTTATATGTGTTCGCGGATGATCGTAAGGTAAAAGTTACCTCGCCGGGATACTTCCATTTTGATATTCATCATTACAGCATCGGACAGTATGACAATGCCGCCTATGAAGACGAGCTTGGCAAAGCCGATTCCGTGTTCCTTCATATCGATCATAAACATGCAGGTCTTGGCGGAGACAACGGCTGGACCCAAAATATCCACGATGAATATAAAATCGAAAAGGGCATCTACGTTTACAAGATCGCTTTAGAGATCGTGGATTGAACAATGAAATTCTTAAGACCGTTGACAATGGTACAAGCCAAAGTCTGCGGTCTTTATTGCATAAGAATGCCATCTTTTTCCCGGTAATCCGCCAGTTTGTCCAAAAACGCCATAACGTCGCCTCCTTTTTATGGTGATCGGCATCCAAACGGAAGTGTCTTTGAGGAGGGTGATTGTACCTCTACTATATCATTATTAAATATTCAGATAAATAAGAGAATTCAGACAAATAGCATGGCAAAGGCAGATGCAGGGTACAGATATCGGTGCGGAAAGGAATTTGAAGCTGTTTTTGCTGACAGCATAATAGAAGTAAGCTACAATTGAATGGACAAATGGACAAACTGAAGCCGGTTATTTCAACAAGAAAACGAAGGAGAGCTTTATGCGAAAAAGCTTTGTACAAAAAAATAGAATGTATACAGTATGTATTCTTTTAATGGTCATGCTTTCTCCAATATGCTTTACAATGGTTGATGTACCGGAAGTACAGGCAGAGACGGAAGAATATTTTGTAACGGAGGATGCCTATATCAAGAACGGGACTGATAAAGACAAAAATTTTGGAACGGCCGCTGAGCTAGTGGTCAAAGATGTCGCAGATTCCTACGGATTAGATCGAACAACTTACATTAAAGTGGATTTTAGCGGATTTAAGGGGAAGTCTGTGACTTCGGCGGAGCTGAGAATTTATTGTGTCTCTTTGGATAACGATTCTCATGTAACGTTGTTCGGATTTAACGATGACAACTGGAGTGAGAGCACCGTAACATGGAATAATCCGCCAAATGAATCGGATTTGACGGTCATTAGTTCACAGACCGTATTTGCTCAAGGAGAATGGTACACCTTTGACGTCACAAGTTTCATAAACAGCCAGATGTCGGATAAAGTAGCATCATTCAAGCTGAAAAACAAGTTTGTTGCCGGCTTCCATAAATTTTCATCTTCTGAAGCGGCAAGCAACCAGCCGAAACTGATTTTAGATACATCGCCGCCTCCACCGCCTAAGACAAAGGCAGATATGTCGGATAAATTCGTAGATTCGATTGGGGTAAATACTCATCTTTATTATAACGGTACAATCTACGATACTGCGTTTAATTCGATTATCAAGCCTAAGCTAGGAGAGAGCGGCATTAGGCATGTACGAGATTCCAACATGAATCGCTATCTATCCTCTACGGACAATAAGAAGATATGGGATAGAATGATTGAACTTAACCGTCTATACGGCATTAAATACACAATTTTAGCCACGTTAATAGATAAAGATAATGATGGTGAAGCAGATGATAATGATTCTTCCTGGCTAAGTAAAGCCTATGAGTATGCGAAATTCGGCAGTACGTGGGCTGCCGTCAGCGGGATAAATGAACCTGATAGCTCTTCCGGAACAAATTGGATTGAAAGATCCAGGATACGCCAGCAGACGATATGGGATTGGTCTCAAGAATCAGCTCCCTCACTGGACGTTATCGGACCCGTCCCTGCAGACTTGTTTAATTATTATAAAATTGGCGATCTTTCCGATATTCTTGATTACGGCGACATGCATGTTTATGGGGGAACATGGCCGAATACGTACAGGTCATTTTTTGGGCGGTTCTTGGCGGATCGTATAAGAGAGTCAAGATTTGTTCGAGGGGGTAAGGATCTGTATATTACGGAAACGGGCCATCATAATGCATTGGCTTCGAAATCTGATCATAAGCCTGTAACAGAAACCGCCGCCGCAAAGGATATTCCGAGCTCACTCTTTTATTTCTACAATATGGGTATAAAGCGCACATTTATTTACGAGTTTATAGACCAAGGTACAGATAATACAAAAGGTGAACAAATGTACGGCCTTTTGAGGAACGATGGCAGCGAGAAGCCGGTTTTCACCACACTTAAGAGAATTATATCGTTGCTAAACGATCCCGGTGAAGATTTCATTACAGGCAGTCTTGACTATACCCTTAGCGGATATACGACAAATGTACAGCATACATTGTTGCAAAAACGAAACGGTGTCTTCTATCTCGTATTATGGCTCGATCGGAAGGAAAAAATCAGCGATACGACCGTGAGCCAAAATGTGACGTTGACATTCAACGAATCGGTATATCAAGCCAATACATACTTGATGAGGACTTCAGAAGACCCTGTGGCGGCATTCAGCAATCCTGTATCGATAAATCTTTCCGTTCCAGATGAGGTACTTATTGTCGAAGTTAAAAAACCAAACCTCTTTGATTAAAAATTTTTTCAATGAACCGTCAGGGTGACTGCCTGGCGGTTTTTGCGTTTGGGGGAAAAAATTCCTATTTTTCAATTATCAGAAATTTCAACAAAATATTCAATTTGTATCACTTAAACTATCATTAAAAATACTTAACATTAGTAGGAGAAAGGAGGCATCGGATCGGAAGCGGGATCCGAAAAACTGACACCGTTTATTTGAAAATAATAGAATGGAGGAATTAAATGTTTAAAACAAAGATCGTTAATCGTTGGCTGGCTGCAGCATTCATCCTCTCTCTCGTCTTTTCTCTCGTTTCTCCTGCTGCAGTAATAGCGGCTGAAGACAAAAATCTTCAATCTTCACTGCATGCCGACCAGTTGCTGCTTCCTTCCGAGAGCCTCCCTTCATCATTCGATCATTCTTTGAAATTGGAAGCGATGAATCAGCAGCCGGATCGCAGTGCGGCAGCGCCTTTTGAAGCGAAAAAGCTTGCTGCGGTTCAGCCAATCAATTATGTTCCCGCTTCAGACAGTTCGGAAATGATCAGTGTGATTGTCGAATTAATGACGGAACCTGTTGCCGTTCATCGCGCAAAGGTGAAAAAAGGCCTAAAGAAAAACGATGCGGCCCATCAAACCAAATTGTCCGAAGAGCAAGCCGATTTCGTTGCCTCGATTAATAAACTGAACGCAAAGCTGAAGAGACAATACAAGCACGTATTTAACGGCTTCTCCGTCAAGCTTCCCGCGAATCAAACGGACAGCCTGCTGGCGCTGCCGGGAGTGAGAGCCGTCTACCCGGATTTGGAAGTTAACGTGTCTCCAATAGACAGCATTACGCCGAATATGGATGAAAGCGCCCCTTTTATCGGCTCTGAGGTATTATGGGACCTTGGATTCGACGGGACCGGCATAAAAGTCGGCGTGTTGGATACCGGAATCGATTACAATCATCCGAGCCTGGCCGGCGCTTATAAAGGCGGTTATGACTTTGTAGACGATGATGCGGACCCGATGGAGACACCCCCGGACCCGAACGATCCGGAGGCGGCCACCGACCATGGGACTCATGTCGCAGGTACGATTGCGGGCCGGGGCAATCCTCTCGATCCCGATCAAGGGACCGGTTGGGTTCGCGGCGTAGCGTACGGCTCCGATATATACGCCTATCGCGTTCTTGGCCCCGGCGGCAACGGTTCCTATGAGGACGTTATAGCCGCAATCGAGCGTTCTGTACTGGACGGCATGGATGTCATTAATTTATCGCTGGGTAGCAGCGCGAACAATCAGTTTGACGCAACCTCCATCGCATTGAACAATGCGATGCTGGACGGTGTCGTCGCCGTCACCTCGAATGGCAACAACGGCCCAGACCCGTTTACTGTCGGATCGCCGGGAACGGCGGATATGGCGATTTCCGTAGGAGCTTCTTCGCCGCCGCTTAACGTCCCGACGATACAGGCGGAAGGTGTTGACAAGGTTTACGGGAGCATCATGACGTTTTCCCCGGACTTGGGGGATCTGCGAGGCCAATCCTTGGAGCTTGTATACGCAGGATTGGGCACAGCTTCCGATTTCCAAGGAAAAGACTTGACCGGCAAGGCAGCGTTAATCTCCCGCGGTTCGATCACGTTTGCCGAGAAATCGCTGAATGCGAAAGCCGCCGGCGCCGTTGCGGCAATTATCTATAACAATGAGTCCGGAAACTTCGGCGGTACGTTAGGATCCCCGGGCGATTATATTCCTACGCTCAGTATTTCGCAAGAGGACGGGCTGGCGCTCCTCGCTAAGATAGAACCGTCCGGATCGTATCCTTTTACGTTCGGCATAGATCTTGAACAGGATTTAATCGGGGATTTCAGTTCGGTCGGCCCTGCGCTGCCGGGTCTGACGATCAAACCGGACATCGTTGCGCCGGGCGTTGCCATTCGTTCCTCGATTCCTGCATTTGACGGTAATTATGAGGATGCCTATGCCGATTCGCAAGGCACAAGTATGGCTGCCCCGCATATTGCAGGAGCGGCTGCGCTGTTATTGCAGAAAGACGGCATGTTGACCCCGTTTGAAATAAAATCCTTACTGATGAATAATGCTGTGAAAATCGTAGACCGTGAAGGCCGGCAATATTCAAATATGGAGCAAGGCGCAGGCAGAGTCGACTTAGGAAAAACGGTCCAAGCGAAAGCGGCGGCCATGGCGGAACAAACGACAACCGCGGTACCGGGCGGAGAGAGCGTGTCTTACCACACCGGAAGTATTTCCTTCGGACAGATGAATGCCGGGGCAGCCTCCAAGCGGACGATTACGGTAAAGGATATTGCAGGAGAAGCATCCGTATATTCGATCTCCACGGCATGGTACGGCGTGTCCGCCGGAAGCATAGGTGTCAGTCAAGACCAGGCGGCCGTAAACGCCGGCGGTTCGTCCGAATTTGAAGTCACGCTGCAATTAGACGAACATACGGCGGATGGACGTTACGAAGGGGGAGTGGTCTTAACCGAAGCGGAAGGGCATACGCTGAAAATTCCATTCACCGTGTATGTCGGCGAAGTGGATCTGCCGGATGCGATATCCGATGTAGCGCTGGATCCTCTGTTCTTCTCTCCAAATAACGACGGTGCGGCCGATACGACGGATATTACGTTTAAAGTCAATTTGGCGGCGCAATATTTCGCTTTGGAAGCATACGACGCAGTCACATCGCAGTGGAAAGGAACCATAGCAGCGGCTGATGACGGAATCGACCCGGGAACGTATGTCGTTGAAGGCTGGAACGGCATCGTGGTGAACGGAACAGGCCAGTTCGGGTTAGAAGAAGGCTTGTACGTGATCATTCCGTGGACTGGAGACGGCAGCGATGCGGCGCCGATTCCGGAGCAGGCATCCCCATTTGTCATCGATGTGAACGCACCGGATTCGACACTGGATGAACCGGCGGTTACGGTTCAAGACGGGATCGGTACGATCACCGGGCATATTGAAAGTGATTTTATGATTGACCTGTTCGGGAATTATTCCGCGATTGGGGTTGCCGCATTGTACGATGATAAAGGCTGGGTGCAAGTTGATGGTGTCATTGCCCCAGACGGAAGCTTCAGCATCCAGGTTCCGGTTAAGCCAGGACTTAAACCGGTCGAAGTTTATGTCTACGACATTGCCGGCAACGGCACAATACAACCGGCGTTTGTCGTTGATTTGAAAGAAAAAGGGAAGACGGGTAATCCGGGTAAGCCGGTTAAACCGAACAAACCGGGAAAGAAAAGCGAGTAATGTAAAATGAAGTACCCGGATTCTTGGATCCTCGGTAGAGGCAAGAATCCGGGTACTTATTAAGGCTTGATCAGTTCCGGATCATTTGATTGCGGCTTACATAATTGGTAGATTGCGCGAGAACGATTCTAAACTAATCTTAAAGATTTGTTAAAAAATAGATTATAGAGTTGATTCAAGAGAACTAATGTAAGATAATGTAACATTATATATTGACAAAAACCCGAAAATTTCGTCAGTGTATAACACGATACTTACATATTGTGTAGGAATATTGTTGTAAAATAGCGCTTATCCCCAGCTGATTAATTGTCAATGGAAAAAATTTTTTAAAAAAAGAAGGGAAATACAGGAATACATCTAATCTATATATAGATTAACAAAAGGTTCATAATTTGCCAAAAACAATTCGGTCCTTTTTAACTTCATTTATCAGAATTTTCGGTCTTTGGGATCAATTATTAAGAAAAGTAGAAGCATTGCAGGGGGTTTGGTATTTAACTGCGGCGCGGAGGGGGTCTCTCGTCCTGCCTGCAGATAAATAAATGAAGATTATAGGTGAGGAGGAGTAGTTTTATGAAGAAGCACATTGTACTGTTGCTTTGTATGATGCTGGTAGGTTCACTGGTTCTGGCGGCTTGCTCCCAGAAAGAAGAGAACGAGCCCGAGGTCACACCTCCGCAGGTGAACGCCCCGAATGAAGACAATGGGGAAAACGCAGGGGATGATGCCGAAGGATCGGAGCAATCGGAGGGATCCGGAGAATCGGATCAGCCTGAGCTCGGATTCATTGAAGCCGCCGATCCGTCACTCATGCCGGCTGCTTCCAAGAGCCGCACGGATACGGTCATTATCGGTATGAATGAGCCGCAGGGCATATTTACCCCATGGTTTTTTAACACTGCGTTTGACAAATATGTGTTTGACGTTATTTTTGAAGGGCTAGGGAAAGTATCTCAGGACGGATCGATCGTACCGTCGCTGGCAACGTGGGATATTTCCGAGGACGGCAAAGTCTACACGTTCCATATCGATCCGAAAGCGAAGTTCTCCGACGGAACGCAGGTTACCGCCGAGGATGCCGAATTTGCGTTTTATGTGTATTTGGACCCGGCTTATGACGGCCGAGGCGATATGATGCCTGTCGGCATCGTGGGTGCTGAAGCCTATAAGGACGGAAATGCGGAAACGATTGAAGGCGTTAAAGTGCTCGACGAGCTTACGCTTGAGGTGACGGTGGAAGAAGCGAAAGCCGCGACGATCTACGATCTGTCCGTCAGCGTCCTTCCGAAGCAGTATTACGGCAAGGATTTCAAGAAAGGCAATCTGGACTATGTCAAGTCATTAAACGGCAAGCCGCTTGGCAGCGGTCCTTATGTATTCGATCAGTTTATTCCGGGTCAGGAAACGCGGCTGACGGCGAACGAAAATTACTGGAGAGGCGCGCCGAAGGTGAAAAACCTTATATTTAAAGCGACTACGGATGAAACGAGCGCACAGCTCATTCAAACCGGGGAAACCGACTTTGAAGAAGGCATTATCGTATCGAAGGACAATGTGGAGCTGGTCAAAGGGATGGGCTTTGTGGACATCAGCCTGCTTCTGAACAATGGGTACGGTTATATAGCCGTCAATAATAAGCTGCCGAAATTCCAGGATAAGCGTGTACGCCAGGCGCTTACGTACGGATTGGACCGCGAATCGATCGTATTTGCGTATTCGCAAGGCTACGCTCAGGTTATCGATGTACCGGAATCCAAAGTATCCTGGGCGTATCCGGATGAATCTTCCATCACTCATTACGGTTATGATCCTGAGAAAGCGAAGCAGCTGCTAGACGAGGCCGGCTGGGAGATCGGTTCCGACGGATACCGGTATAAGGACGGCGAGAAGTTCACCATCCACTTCTCCGCATCGACGCCGAACCCGGTCAACGACGCCATTATTCCGATTGCAACCGAAAACTATAAGGAGCTTGGCATTGAGTTTATCGCCGAACAGCTGGAGTTCAACTCCGTTATTGAAAAACGGACCAAAGGCGAGCACGAAATGGCTTTCCTTGCGTGGGGACTGACGCCGGATCCCGATCCGTTCGGCACGTTCCATACGAACGGCGGAAGCAACTGGGACGGTTATTCCAATCCGGAGCTCGACAAGCTGATCGAGCAGGCGCAAGCGGAGCTCGACCAGGAGAAACGCAAGCAGCTTCTGAGCCAGGTCTATCAAATCCTGAATGAAGACGTTCCGAACATCTATATGTATCAGCGATATAATATGAACGTATTTAACACGAGACTGAATGGCTTTGATATTACGCCATATTACGATTTTACCGAAAGCCTGTGGGAAGTTGAGATCCAGAACCAGTAATAATACACCGTTCAGACTACATCTGCTCAGCCTTCTGGGCTGGGCAGATTGTATAAAGGGGATGGATTTAGACCTATGAAACAATTCATCATACGCCGGCTCCTCCAAAGTATTCCGACCATTATCGGAGCCTCCATCGTCATCTTTCTTGTATTTACTCTAGCACCGGGGGATTTCGTTTCCGCGAGCTTCATGGCGGACCCGAAAATGACCCCCGAGCGTATGGAGGAGCTGCGGGTTCTGTACGGATTGGACGGCTCGCTTCCCGAACGATATGTGAAATGGATGGGCGGCATTTTCCAGGGCGACTTCGGTAATTCGCTGTTATTCCGAAAGCCGGTATCCGAAGTGCTGAACACCTTTGTATGGAATTCCTTTATCCTGGCCATCTGTACGGTGCTTCTGCAATGGATCATCGCGGTGATCGTCGGGGTGATTGCAGCGATCAGACAATACAGCATTTATGATTCGGCCGTCACGCTTTGCGTCTTCATCGCGATGTCGTTCCCTTCCTTTTTCCTCGGTTTACTGCTTCTTAAATGGTTGGCGGTTGATTACCGCATCTTTCCGCTAAGCGGAATGATTACGACAGGGAGCAATTATACGGGCTTCGCATATATTTGGGATATTGCCAAGCATTTGGCGCTGCCGGTTATCGTGCTGACTCTGCTGAGTGTCGGATCGCTGACCCGTTATATCCGCACATCCATGCTCGAGGTGGTCCGTCAGGATTATGTGCGTACGGCGAGGGCCAAAGGGCTGAAGGAGCGGGCGGTTATCTTCAAGCATGCGATGCGGAACGCGCTGCTGCCGCTCATTACCCTGTTTGCGCTGGAGCTGCCGGGCCTGTTCGCAGGCGCCATCATCACCGAAAGAATATTTAATTGGCCGGGCATAGGCAAAGTGGTGCTGGACGGTATTTTTCAAAGGGACTATCCGCTTGTGATGGGATTCACGCTGCTGATTGCCGTGCTTACGATATTGGCCAATATATTAGCCGATGTCTTATACGGTACGGCGGATCCGCGTATCCGATTGAAGTGACGAATTTCGAAATTGGGGATGAAGGAGGTGGCGGAGGAGCATGAGTCAAACTGTTCCGCAACAGGCGACCGTTGGTATCGACATCAAAGTGAAAAGCGATTCCCCCTGGAAAAAATCACTTCGCCGGCTGCTGAAAAACAAACTGTCGATGTTCGGAGTGTTCATTCTTCTTTTTATGTTTTTATTTTCCTTTGCGGGACCATTCTTTTCGGATTATAAGGACGCGAAAATCTCCGTGAGAAACGCGAGTCAGCCGCCAAGCGCGTCGCATTGGTTAGGAACGGACAGCTTAGGCAGGGATGTGTTGCTGCGTGTCATGGAAGCCGGCAGAATTTCGCTTACGGTGGGACTGTTTTCCACGGCCATCATCGTATTGATCGGCGGAGCGATTGGAGCGGTATCCGGCTATTACGGAGGAATAACCGATGCGATGCTCATGCGGTTTGCCGACATCATGTATGCGATTCCAGGGCTGCCGATTTTAATCGTTCTAGGCGCCATTTTCTCGGATCTCAAAATCCCGCCCGACAAAAGGATTTATTATATCATGTTTATTATCGGGGTGATTAGCTGGATGGGACTTGCACGCCTCGTGCGCAGCCAGATTCTCAGCTTGAAGGAGCAGGAGTTCATGCTGGCGAACACGGTGCTCGGCTTGCGGGACAGGCGTAAAATATTCCGGCACCTGCTGCCAAACACGGTCCCTATTATTATCGTTGTCGCAACGCTTGGGGTTGCGGGGGCGATTTTGCTCGAATCAACGCTCAGTTTTTTGGGCCTTGGCGTCGTTCCGCCGACACCTTCCTGGGGTCAGATGCTTTCGGCAGCCAATAACATGATTGATTTTCAAAAACGGCCATGGCTGTGGGTCCCCCCGGGCGTATGCATTCTTCTGACCGTCGTGGCAATCAACTTAATCGGAGACGGATTAAGGGACGCTTTTGATCCCAAACAGAAAAGGTAGGTTTGCGACATGACTGATCATATACTGGAGTATCGGAATTTGAAAACCTATTTTTACACCGAAGCGGGAATCGTAAAAGCGGTGGACGACGTCAGCTTCTCTATTCGCAAAGGCGAGACGGTATGCGTTGTCGGTGAATCGGGCTGCGGCAAAAGCATCACGGCGATGTCGCTGATGCGTCTCATTGAATCGCCCCCAGGCAAAATCGAAGGCGGCCAGATTCTGTATGAAGGCAGGGACCTGCTTCGGCTAAAGCAAGAAGAAATGAGGATGCTCCGCGGAAATGAAATATCAATGATATTTCAGGAGCCGATGTCTTCGCTGAATCCCGTCTTGCGGATCGGAGATCAAATTATGGAACCGCTTATCGAGCATAAGTTCCTCTCAAGGAAGGATGCGCACAGGAAGGCCGTCCGGCTGATTGAACAGGTTGGCATTCCGCGGGCAACGGAAATAATGGATGCGTACCCGCATGAATTGAGCGGAGGCATGCGCCAGCGGATCATGATTGCGATCGCCTTAAGCTGCGACCCGAAGCTGCTTGTTGCCGACGAACCGACAACGGCGCTGGATGTAACGATTCAAGCCCAAATTCTTGATCTGCTGAGAGAGCTGAAGAAAGAACGGGACATGGCGCTGATGCTCATCACGCACGATCTGGGCGTCGTTGCGGAAATGGCCGATCATGTCGTCGTTATGTACGCCGGGAAGGTGATCGAAGAAGCTCCCGTCCGCGAGCTGTTCAAAAACCCGCGTCATCCTTACACGCAAGGATTGCTGAAAGCGAAGCCGGTCATCGGCCAGCGCTCGTCGCGCCTGTATAACATCCCGGGTATGGTTCCGAACCCGATCGGCCTTGCAGACAACTGCCATTTCAGCGATCGCTGCGAGTTTTGTGAGACCAGATGCCTGACCGAAGCGCCCAAGCTGTTAAAGGACGAGAACGGAAATAAAGTCGCTTGCTGGCGGTATGAAGGAGAGGAAGCATCATGAGCGGGCCTTTACTCGAAGTCAATAATCTCAAAAAATATTTCCCGGTCAAAGCGGGCGTATTTCAACGAACTGTAGGGCATATCCGCGCCGTGGACGGAGTCAGCTTCACCGCCTCACGGGGAGAAACGATCGGCATGGTCGGCGAATCCGGCTGCGGCAAAAGCACCGTCGGACGTACCATTGTGCGTTTATATGATAAGACGGATGGAAGCGTAATGTATAAAGGGCGCGATGTGCATACCTTGTCCAAAAAAGACTTGAGAGGGCTTCGCACCAAAATGCAGCTTGTGTTCCAAGATCCGTTCAGCTCGCTTAATCCGCGCATCAAAGTCGGGGAAGCAATCGGCGAGCCTTTGGTGGATCACGGCTTGTGCAAAAGATCGGAGATGCGCGAGAGGGTACATGAAGTCCTTGATATATGCGGGTTGGCTCCCTACCATTTTGACCGCTATCCGCACGAATTTTCCGGCGGCCAAAGGCAGCGGATCGGTATTGCGAGGGCACTGATTCTACAGCCGGACTTTATTGTGTTGGATGAACCGGTGTCTGCGCTCGACGTTTCGATTCAGGCCCAGATCATTAACCTACTCTCGGATTTGCAGGTGCAGCGAAATCTGACCTATTTATTTATTTCCCACGATTTAAGCGTGGTTGAACATTTGTGTACGAAGGTCATCGTGATGTATTTAGGCAGTGTAGTGGAAATGGCGGGGAGAGACGAGCTGTTCAACCGTCCGCTTCACCCGTATACGAAAGCGCTGCTCTCTGCTGCACCTGTACCGGATCCTGATCTGAAGCGGGAGAGGATTATTTTGAAGGGGGATATCCCAAGTCCTGCCAATCCTCCCTCCGGGTGCAAGTTCCATACCCGCTGCCCGATGGCTGAAGCCCGGTGCCGCAAGGAGATGCCGATATACCGGGATGCCGGCGGCGGGCACTATGTAGCATGCCATCTGGTCTAGGATACAGTGAAGATCTTTTGCTTTAGTACGGATTGACATGCTCTACCATTGACGAATATTTATGAGAAATACGTTCCGGTTCGTTCCGAACCTATAATACGGCATAAGCGGACGAGATGAAACCCATACCGACTTGTGATATAGTGAAATAAAGTTAGTTTTCACAAGGGGGATGCCTTCTGAGAAAGTTCAATATCATGCGTCCGTTGCTGCTGCTCGCCGTTGCCTTTTTCGTGTACAATATCACATCCACAATCTGCCTCTCGCTAGGAGTCACCGAAGAAAACACGGGCAATATCGCCATGGGGGCTATGGTGATCGCTGCCATTATCACTTATATGAGATTGAACCGTGCTCGAAATAAAAAGTGATTAGGTATGGGGAAGGGATGGCGGAGATTAGGTCTGCTATCCCTTCTTTTAACGGCGATTTGGGAATGCAAAGAGTAGCGTAACATCCCTGGCCTGCGGGTTGTTTTGACAAGCTTACGTTGAAAAGTCCGACGTCCCTTTCCGAACGGGATGTCGGGTTTTTATTTATAGGCGAAAAAAGTAGAGCGACAGACAAACCGGATGTTCCAAAATTGTTACTCTTATGTAAGAAATATTTAACCTTTTAGTTAGCAGAGGATAAGATTCCCAAGGTAACTTTAGTAATGGTAACAATCCAAACCTTGAGGAGGAACAAAGATGAAGAAAATCCAAAAAATCGCGGCTGTTTCGGTACTGACTTTTACTCTATTGGCCCCGGGATTCGCAGCGGCAGAGACTTCGAAAGATATGGCAATGATCGATTACAGCAAAGTACGAGTCATCCAGATGAACGGGATGGAGCTGGTGCCGGTGCGGGAGATGGCCAAATCGCTCGGTTATTCGGTTAAGTGGAACCAAAGAGAGAAGTCGGTCACGCTTACTTACTCAATGATGATGAAAGATAAGATGACGGAAGATGGTATGATGGAAGACGGCATGATGAAGGATAAGATGATGGAAGATGATATGATGGAAGATGGCATGATGGAAGATAAGATGATGGAAGACGATATGATGGAAGATGGCATGATGAAGGATAAGATGATGGAAGATGATATGATGGAAGATGGCATGATGAAGGATAAGATGATGGAAGATGATATGGTGGAAGACGGCATGATGAAAGATAAGATGATGGATAAAGATATGCATGACATGGGCTATACCGTGAAGATTACTATGGGACAGACCACATTTATGGCCGGGATGTCGGAAAAAATGCTGGCCTATGAACCGGTAATGGTTAACAACAAACTGTACATCACGAAAGATTTCGTAGAAATGTATTTGGCATCCCCATCCATGATGAAATAAAGAGTATGAGGCTGCGGCGGCATGACCGGCGCAGCTTTTTTTATGTGCATTTCAACCATTGCAACATTATTAACATTTTATTACTTCATTTTTTGGATCGAAAATGAGACCTCTTCAGCTTTAAATCCGGATGCTTGGACTTGACCTCTTTTTTTGGAATCGAACACCACATTTCCGTATATGTTAAGCCACACGGCGGACCATGGATCCGTTATTTCATGTAAAAGAGTCATTCATGCGGGTTGAACTGACACAGGATCACTAGCCATGCTTAAAACCTGACATGAGAAATTTGCATATCAAAAGTTACTATTTATGGAATAAGATGATGCTTTTAACCTGTTCATCCATAAAAAAATCTCCTATTGTGGTAGTGTGGCGCGTTATCCATCACTCTCACAAAAGGAGAAAAAACCCATGGATAACATACCGAATTTATCGACCATTTGTCAATGCCTGAAGTGGCTAGAGCTTGAAGAATTCCGTTCGCTCCTTCGGGATCACCGTGCTAAGAAGCTATTCACCGGAAACACGATTCAACTACATGTCGCGGGTCAATTGCTTGGGCTGGGCTCCTATGACATGATCGCCGAACAGTTGCAGGCCAACGAGTCACTGCAAGAGCAAACCAACTTGGAATCGATCAGCCCGTCGGCTTTATCCCGTAAAACCGCCGTACTCTGCACAGAAACGTTACAGGCCTTGTTTGTGCGTCTGGTCCAACAAATCAGTCTGCTTCATCCGGAAGCGGCGGATAAGTTGCCCGGTGGGAAAAAGCTGCGATTGATCGACGCCACAGAGCTTGCGCTGCCGCCCCATCGAGCTGGGTGGGCATACTGCTCCTCGAGCAAGAATGGGGTCAAGATGCATACTCGAGTTGTGGTAGCGAACCCCGAACTCGTCTATCCAGACCGCATCATTAACAGCACGATGGATGTGAACGAGACGGAAGTATCGCTCGAGCTTGTAACAGACCGGGATGCGATTCACGTCATGGACCGGGGCTATCAGAAACATCAGCACTTTGAACGATGGACACAGCCAGGACAGGAGATCTCTTTTGTCGCACGCATCCGAGAGAACACGCAGATGATTGTTACGCGGGATTTCCGAATTCCGAAAGCCGAGAAATCCTTTATTCGGTGGGATCGAAAAGTCACAATCAACAAATGCAGTCGGCCTTTGCGACTCGTCGTCTTTCGAGACGAGAAGGAAAAGGAGTACTACATCATCACCAACTGTTTTGACGTAAGCGCGGCGGAAATCGCCCAAATCTACAAATATCGTTGGCTCATCGAACTTTTCTTTAAGTGGATGAAACAGCACTTAAGATTGGTGAAAGTATTTAGTTACTCGCCCACAGGAATTTGGAACCAATTATATCTCGCGCTCATTGCGTTTGCCCTCTGCACGCTCGTCCGCCTTCAAACGAAGACGAACAAGACGTCATGGGACATTCTCAAGCTAATTCGTATTTATGCTAGCCGACCATGGAACGAGATGCTGAAGGTACTGTGGAGAATACCCAAGCGTACCTCCAAAGGCAGGCAGCGGCTGTCCACTTCACCCAAGCATTTGCC
Source organism: Paenibacillus tarimensis (assembly GCA_041281825.1). Classification (GTDB taxonomy): domain Bacteria; phylum Bacillota; class Bacilli; order Paenibacillales; family Paenibacillaceae; genus Paenibacillus_D; species Paenibacillus_D tarimensis_A. Next base: position 1,134,722 of record CP166298.1, read on the forward strand.
GGCTCAAAAAAAGCTGATTGTGAAGTAGCCAACTCCGACAAATGAATTCCCATTAAAAGGGAAACGCCGCCATATCTCATGGGCCACTCTCCTTTTTGATTGTACCAACGAAAAGGGGCTGTAAAATTTTTGAACAAATGAGCTAAATAACAAGAAACATTCTGTGGTATCTTTTCATGTTAGGATATTTGCATGGCTAGTGACACAGGATCCCTTATTTGTCCTGAATCGGCCGGATTACCGCCGAAATCATGCAATAACGGAACCACGGTCCGGATACATACTGAAATTCGTGGATTTGTGGCAAATAGCGGATTCCCTGTCCGCATACGCATAAACGAGTGATATGAAGCGAGAATCGGAGTATTGCTCCGGTTTTCTTTTTGTCGGCGGCAGGAGTAGACCGAGCCGGAACAGAATATAAGGTAGAATTGTGATAGCGCCGAATTTGTCGATTCGTGAGGAAAGGGGGAGGGCACACTGCGTTCGTTTTGGGGATGGCTTGCTTGGCTTGCGGCCGTATGGACGGTATATTTGTTGCAGCTTGAAAGGGAAGCGGCCATGTGGGGGCTGCTCGGGTGCGCGCTTTTTTTCGCGTTTTATTTCCTGTCACCGCTATTTCGCCATCGTCCGGCGATCTTATTCTTGTTTCTGTTCAGCTCCCTCACGACTGCTGTATGCACTTTTTCGCTATTGAAACCCGCCGCGGGCGAAATGGCTGGAATGCTATTTTTGCTTCTGATGATATCGTATTTGATGGGAGAGGCGGGATATCGGCTTTCTTTGGGTTGGACGTTGGCATTTGGAGCGGTTGCCTCGGCCGCTATGCTGGCAGCGTTCTATTTGGAAAATGGCGTCTTCGGTACTGGTCTTACATTTGCAGCTTTATATTTGGCCGCATTTGTTGCTGCAATTGCCGCGTATCACAGGGAACGGACGGAAAATAGGGAAGGCACCGTCCGGTTTGAAGCGCTGCTGGATGAGTACCGGAAGCTTAAGCGCTATGCGAAGTCCAGTGAAGATGCTGCGCGGATCGAGGAGAGAACGACGATCACCCGTCAAATCCACGATTCGGTCGGACATAAACTGACCTCACTGCTAATGCAGCTGGAGATGTTCCGGATGAATTCAACTGGAGAAATTCAGCTGCAGGCGGAACAAATGAAGCGTCTGGCCCAGGAATCTTTGGATGAAACCCGCAAAGCGGTTAAAGCGCTGAAAGAAGCCGAGCCGGGAGGCATTCCGGCACTGCTGCGGCTCATTCGAAATCTTGAGGCGGAAAACTATCTTCAAGTGGAATTTTCCTTCCGGCATGGTGCACTGTCCGTAGCGTTGCGAAACGATCAATCGATCGCTGTCTACCGGGCGATTCAGGAAGCGTTGACCAACGCGATGCGGCACGGTTCTTCGCGCAAGGTCAGCATCCGTATGGAATCGCCGGGAGGGCGCATTTTTCGCTTTGAAGTTGTGAGTGATATCCGGAGCGGCGAAAGGGAGCCGGTTCGTGAAGGCTTCGGATTGACATCAATGCGGGATAGGATCGAAAAGGCCGGCGGCGAGCTGGATGTTACGTTATCCGGAGGACAGTTCCTGGTACGCGGGACGTTCAAGCTGGAAGATGAAAAGGAGCGGGAAAAGGTATGAATCGGATCTTGATTGCCGAGGACCAGAAGATGGTGCGCCAGGGGCTGAAGATGATGATCGAAACGGACCCGGAAATGCGTGTAACCGGCGAGGCGTCGAATGGGCGTGAAGCGGTTGCCTTATGCGAACGCCAGATGTTTGATGTGGTGGTGTTGGATATAAGGATGCCGGAGCTGGACGGTTTGCAGGCGGCACGCCAAATTTTAACCCGCCAGCCGCAGTGCAAGGTGCTCATCCTGACCACCTTTAACGATGATGAATATGCATTGGAAGCGCTGAAGATCGGGGCCAGCGGCTATATGCTCAAGGATGCCGACCCGGAGACGCTGCTTCGCTCCATCCGGAGCTGCCTGATCGGCGGCTTATCGCTGGAAGAACAGGTGGCGGCCAAGGTGGTGCCACGCTTGCTTCGAAAAACGGAGAGTAAGCCGGTCGACCCTTCCTTGACGCCAAGGGAACTGGAAATTGTCCAAAAGGTTGGGGAAGGCCGCAGCAACAAGGAGATTGCCGATGAATTGGCTTTGTCCGTCGGTACGGTGAAAAACCATATCAGTCTCATTCTCGATAAACTGGACCTCAGGGACCGCACACAGCTGGCCATATACGCCATTCGGCACGATCTTGTTTGAAATGCCGCGTCAGGAAGTGACTGAGGTCATGGTTCGAAGCGCAACGAATGACTTGAGACAGTGGGAGCACTGTCTTTTTCTATGTATATTAGTATTATTCACTGGAAGGAACAGGAGGGAAGCCAGGTCATGCTGGAAACGATAGATCTTCGTAAAACCTACAAGCCGAACGTGGCGGTGGAAAATGTAAATCTCTATCTCGAAGCGGGAGAGTCGGTTGGCCTGCTCGGTCCGAACGGGGCCGGGAAATCGACGACGATTTCCATGATATCGACGCTGATTCGTCCGACATCGGGGGACATCAAGCTTGACGGGCATAGTATTGTCACAGATCCCAAACGCATACGCGGCGTGCTGGGGGTTGTGCCTCAGGAAATTGCGCTGTACGAAGAATTGAGCGCTGTGGAGAATCTGCAATTTTTCGGTCGTCTCTACGGACTGCGGGGTAAGGAGCTGGATAAATCAGTCCGGGAGGCGCTTGAACTGGTCGGTCTCAGCGAGCGCAGTAAGGAGCGAATCAAGACGTACTCGGGAGGCATGAAGCGCCGGATCAATATTGCGGCAGCACTTCTACATCAGCCCAAGATCGTCATCATGGATGAGCCGACCGTGGGAATTGATCCGCAATCAAGGAATTATATCCTGGAGACCGTTCGTCTGCTGAATCGGGAGAAAAAGGTGAGTGTGCTCTATACAAGCCACTACATGGAAGAAGTGGAGCAGCTTTGCGACAGGATTTACATTATGGACCACGGCAAGGTGATCGCTTCCGGTCAGAAGGATGAACTGAAAAGTATTTTATCCGCCGAGGACACCATCTTGCTGCAGTTGGAGAGAGCGTGCCCCGCTCTGACGGAGGAGCTGAAAAAGACGGACGGCATCCGGCAAGTGGCCGAAGTGGAAAACGGCCTGAAGCTGATTGTGCCCAAGCAGAACAACATTTTGGGCGGTCTGTTTCAGGCAGCGGAACGTCACCAGGCACAGATCGTCAACCTGAATGTTCAGAAGCCAAGTTTGGAAGATGTATTTCTGCATCTAACCGGCCGTAAATTGCGGGACTAGAGGAGGAGAGGTTCGATTGAGGACGTTTGTCATAAAAGATTTGCTCCTTCTGCTGCGCGACCGGAAGGAACTCGTTATTCTGATCCTTATGCCGCTTGTACTGATTGCCATTCTCAGCTTCGCGCTTGGCGGCATTTTCGATAATATGTCCCCCAAGCTGGAAATGACGGTGGTTCTCGTAAATACGGAGCAGGAAAAGGAAGGCTTCGAACGGTTTGTACGGGACGTCCGGGCCGCGGATTTGCCGGAAGGTGCGGAAGCGCAGCTTCTGCAGGCCGCACAGCAACTGCGCCCGCAGCAGCTGCTCCGTAATATGCTCCAGAGCGAATCGCTCTCGGATATGATCCGCCTCTCCGAAATGGACGGGGAAGCCGCCCGGCTGGCGCTGGAGCGGAATGAAGCCACCGCCGTTGTCACAATTCCTCCGGATTTTACGTACGGCGCTTTAAACAAGATGCTGCTGGATCGCGGGACGGGCGTAGAGATCGGGCTGGAGGCTTCCGAAGGATCCACATTAAAGGCGGGAGTTGTCTATGATCTTTTGAACGGTTTTGTTCGGACCGTCAATTTCCGGACCGCTATGGGTCAGGCGTCGGGACAGCATCCGGGAAGCGGGCAGAACGCAGCGAATAATCCCGGCGTGACAGGCGGTGTCCAGACGGTTGAACAATATAAAGCCGTAAGCGCTCAGCAGTATTTCACGTTCGGGATGGCGGTGATGTTTATACTCTACATTGCATCTTCAACGGCCAGCCGCGCTTACGGTGAGAAGCGGCATTATACGTTTGAGCGGATTGTCATTGCGGGCGCTCACCCGATTGCCTTCCTCGGTGGAAAAGCCATATCCGCTATGATGCTTGCCTTCGTCCAGCTGTCAGTGCTCTTTTTTGTGTCCGGCCTGGCTTTTCGTACCTTTGCCGGAGTTTCTGCTAACGTATGGCTGGGACTGCTGGGAATCAGCGCCTCGTTATCCGTATGTGTCGGAATGCTGGCTGCTTTGCTCACGGCGCTCAATTTCCGCTTGCAAGCGACAACGGCCACGGTGGTATTCGCAGGCGTATTTGTATCGTTGTTGGCCTTTCTTGGCGGCAGCTTCTTTCCCGTATCCCAAATGCCGGAATGGCTGCAGCTCATAGGTGAATGGACTCCGAACGGCGCCGCGCTGTCCTCCTATTTTCTAATGATGCAAGGGGCAGAAGCCGGTCTCTGGACGGCGGCGATTTACCGGCTGCTGCTGCTTGCCGCCGTCTTCCTGGCTGTAGGGGTATGGATTTTTCCGAAAAGGAGGCATGGCTGACGATGAACGCAATTTTGGGCGCACAGCTGCATCAGTTAAAGAGAAACCCTTTTACGCTGCTGATCATGATCGCGATGACGATTTTGTTTACGTTTGTCATGGGGGCGAACGCGTCGGGTAAAGTGACGGTTTATACTTATCCTGATTCCGGAATGAAACCGGCGGAAGCGGAAGCCTGGCTTGAACGGTTGAACCGTTCGGACACCTTTGCATTCAAGCCGGAGGAGGAGGATAAGGCAAAGAGCCGGGTGACCGAAGGGAAGGCCGACTTTGCCCTGCAGCTATTTACTGAAGACTACCGGGTTATTACTGCTGTTGACAATACGAATGTTCCGGTGCTCGACCACTATGTCCGGACCGTATACGAGGAGGAGCTTGCAATTCGGAAGGCGGAGGCAGCCGCGGCAGGGACGTCTTTCCGAGCCGAACTGGAACGTCGTCTGCAGTCCCCCGTACTTGCGATTACGTCGACAAAAGTGGAAACCGAGCAGGATTTCAAGTATGATGCACAAATTCAGGGACTGCTCGGATATGCTCTGTTCTTTGCCATCTTTACCGTTGCCTATTCGCTCAACCTCCTTCTGGAGGAGAAAAGAAGCGGGATATGGGACCGCGTCATCCTGTCGCCGGTGCCGAAGACGGCGATGTACATCGGCCATTTAGTGATGAGCTTTGCTGCCGGTTATTTGCAGATCGCCATCGTATTTATAGTGTTTCGCTACGGGTTTGCATTTCCGCTCGGCGACAGCTTCGCCACCTTGCTCGTGTTGATCGCCTTCTATACGCTGGCGGTTGTGGCGCTTGGCATGCTGCTGGCCGGAATGGTGCGCACGCCGCAGCAAATGCAGGTATTGATCCCGATTGTGTCGGTCAGCATGGCAATGATCGGAGGCGCTTACTGGCCGATTGAAATCGTCAGCAATCCCGTGCTGATCACGCTGTCCAAATTTGTCCCGGTCACGTACGGCATGGAAGCGCTGAAGGGGGTCGTCTATTACGGCCATACCTGGGAACAATTGCTGCGACCAGTTTCTTATTTGCTGCTGTTTGCGGTCGTATGCATGGGCATCGGCATCAATTTGATCGAGCGGCGCAGCCGGTGAGCGAATGTTCATAATACGAACGCCGGCCTGATTTATTTTTGCATATAAAAACCCGACCTTTCTAAAAGAAGGAGGCCGGGTTTTTTATATTGGTATTATCAAACCTACAGAATAAAAGTGTTAATAGAATGCGGTTTTAAAGTCGCGGTAAATTTTTGATCTTTACCACAAAAATAACGTTTCTTCGCATATGAACTTTTGCAGAAATCGCATTTGAGTGCGGGTTTAATAGTGTTCGTACCTTTAACAGAGCTTTCAGGGAAATAAGAGGAGGAACACCGTCACAAATTAAACGGGCGCGGGTTATCCCGTATAACCGGCTGGAAGGGGACTCTTTACAACATAACCAAATTCAGGTATGATCTTTTTATTCTGACTGATCAGTATAAATAAAGATTTAACAAGGAGAAAACATGCCCAAATTAGGAATGGAGCCCAAGCGCCGGGCAGAAGTCATCAATGCCACGTTGACCTGCATTAGCATTCATGGGATGGACAGCATGACTTTGGATAAGGTTGCGGAGTATGCAGGCTGCTCTAAAGGAGTTGTCGCTTATTATTTTAAAAACAAAGAGAATCTGACGCTCGATGCCTTCAAGTCGTTTTTGGCTTATTACGGTCTGAAGATCGGATCGGAAATCAAAAGCAATATGACAGCCGGAGAAATGATAGACGTTACATTGAAGCATATTTTACCGCCGTATCAGGATGACACCGAGAAGAAGATCAATGTCTCGCAGCTTGACGGAGTGGAAAAGATGGTAATCCCTTATGAAGATCAAGCAAGACTCTTTGTGCAGTTTTTCTCTAAAGCTGCGTCGGATCGCAATTTGCAGGAAGTCGTTTCCAAGAGTTATCTGGCTGATCTCCATGGCATAGCCAAGATTTTCGATTACGGCAATCAGACGGGAGATATGTGTGTTGAGGATTCACAAAGCGCGGCATATGGGCTGTTCACGATGGTAATCGGTTTGAGCTTTTTTAGAGTAGCGAATATTCAGCCTGCCAATGGCGAAGATAACCGTTACATTTGCAAGGATTATGTTAGAAGGTTTAACAAAAGCGGAGTATAAGGCACACCTTTAGGAGGTTGATGATGAAAATATTAAGGTTAGAAACAGACGGGACTGTTATTGCCGTCGTGAGCGGCAGCGAGATCTTAATCGGGGACGTTCAGTCCGCATTGGATCTTATTTCCCGTCACGAATGCGTTATATGGCTCGATCGTGCATCAGAGAGCCAGGCCGCATGACCTTCCTCTCGCGCCGGTTGTCGATGTCTCATGGCATAATGCGATTTTGTTTTGTAATTTGTTTTCTCAGTACTGCGGGCTAAATGAATATTATTCGATAAGTGATGATAGCGAAAGTGTCGTCTGTAACCGGGGAGCAAATGGCTACCGTCTTCCTGCGGAAGCGGAATGGCAGTATGCGTGTAAAGCGGGAACGGGCGGTTATCGGTACGGCGAGCTTGATGAGATCGCATGGTATCGTGAGAACTCCGATGGTATGGTGCATGAGGTGGGCCAAAAGCTGCCGAATCCGTGGGGGCTGTACGATATGTTGGGGAATGTCTGGGAATGGTGTTGGGATCTGTAAGATGTGAAAGTATACGGCTCCTACAGGGTTTTCCGCGGCGGAAGCTGGGCGGAAGAGGCAAGAGGCTGCGGAGCGACGTGCCGTCGCCGCAGTCATCCTACTTTTCGAATCGATGATCTTGGCTTTCGTCTTGCCAGATCCATATAAACAATTCCGATCATCACGATCCGCCGCGTGCCAATGTGATGTAAGGTGAGGTGAAAAACGCTATGTTAGACCATGCAATAAGATATATCCGAGCGGCCGGACAATTGGTTGTTTTAACCGGGGCCGGCTGTTCTGTGGATTCCGGCGTTCCCGATTTCAGGTCTCCTACCGGATGGTGGCGAAAGCTGGATCCGCGGAAGGTTGCTACAGTAGAAGCGCTTGAAACGGATTATGAGCTTTTTCATGCCTTCTATTCGGCCCGGGTTAACCTTTTGAAACAGATTTTCCCCCACAAAGGGCATCACGTGTTATGGAAATGGGAGCAGCAGGGACGTATTGATCTGATTGCTACCCAGAACGTGGACGGCCTCCACCAAGCCGCCGGGAATCGAAAGATTCAAGAGCTTCACGGATCGATTCGCCGGTTTCATTGTTATAAATGCGGAAAAGAGGCGGCAGAAGAAGATTTTTTGAACATGAAAGCGTGCAGTTGCGGCGGGAAATTGAGACCCGGTGTCGTTTTGTTTGGGGAAAGCTTGCCTGAGCAAGCCTGGAACCGGTCTCTTCGGGCGATTGAGGCTGCGGATGCCATTTTGGTCGTCGGTACGAGCTTGCAGGTATACCCCGCGAATCAACTACCCTATATGACAAAAGGTAAACTGATTTTGATTAACGCCGAGGAGACGGGGCAGGAAGACCGGTTTGATTGTTTTTTGCAGGGACGCGCGGCGGATATAATGGTGCAGTTGGATGGGCAAATATGAGACGGGTGAAACAATTGTTGCCGCTATGGCGGGGGCGACATGAATTCGAGCGCGCACCTTACTTCATTACAATTACGGAATAGCGGACGATGTAAGCGGACCGAGAATGCGTTATTTGTGAACAAAGTGGCAATCCGAACAGTTGAAAGGACAGACGATCCTTTATTTCACCTTGTTTTCGCTTTCAAGCGGCGATTCTGAGGAGATAACGGAACGAGAGTCCGCGAAGTCGTCAAAACAGGATAGAATTTCACAAATAACGTATTCTGTGTCCGGATAACAGTTGGATTAGGACATTGTTTAAGTAAGATTGCTTTCCGCGGTTTGCGTTACAACGTTGATATAGCTTGGGACATTCAATATTGGCTGCAGCGGATCATGCGCAAAAAGGCAATGATGAAGTTTCGCCGGGGTTAACCGAACGGGATAGAAAGCTGCCCTTCCAAGCTTTTTTCAATAAGAAAATCCGGATAATGTCTAATTTTTTCGACCCGTGGCATCATCATGTAATAGATTGCGGAAAGGAGGGATTGAGGCTGACACCGAAACCGGATCAATCCACACCGCCTGGAAACGGGTTTTGCGGGAAGAGTGACGATACGCTCGCAGCGCTCGCACGGAACGGCGATAAGGAAGCATTTGAGGAGCTTGTCGTTCGGCACAGGGTGAAAGCTTTTGCTTGGGCGAGCAAGATTACGCGCAATCACCATCTGACCGAAGATATCGTTCAAGATGCATTGCTGCGCGCGTTTCTTCACCTCGGATCGCTTACCGATGCGGCAAGATTTCTGCCTTGGTTGAGACGTATCGTAACGAATCAGGCGCTTATGCGCATGAGGCGCGGCGGGCCGTTTCAGCATGAATTGCCGTTATCGGGTTATTCTCTGCCATCGCTGCACCGGCGGGATATTGATGTTCACGATATGGACGCTATTTTGCATTATTTGTCGGAACGTCTTGGCCGGTCAGCCGGCGAAAATAATGGAACGAACCCGCAGCTTATCCTGGAACGGCGGGAATTCATCGATATGATCCGCAGCTTGCTTCCCTGCCTCACGGAACGCGAGCGGCGCGTATTCGAAGCGCACTTCTTCGATGAGTGCTCCCCGCAGGAAATCGCGCAAATGTTTGGTTTGACGACCGGCAATGTGTACAAGCTTATTTCCCGATCACGACATAAAATCTCACAGGAGCGCATGGCCGTGGCTATCCGCAATCAAATTTTGCGGCGAAAGGAAGAAGGGAGAGAAATGAAAGTCAGTTTGGATAAAAGCCATATGCTTGAACCGTACCGATCTTCGGTGCTCAAGTTCAACAATCGTCTCCACCATGCCCTGATGTTTGACAAGCCGGACATTTCGCTAACATGCACGGAAGGATATTTGATGTTTGCCTTCAATATCAACATCGAACGAAACAGCGTCGATATGTCCAGCACGAATATGGTAGACCGGAATTATTGTCTTTATAACGGCTTGCTGTCGCTCGGATATAAGACCGAATATGCGGAAGCGTTCGATTTCGACCCTCCTCGCCCGGATCTCACCGTTCAGGCAATAAACATCGTTCAGCGGTCGATTGATCTAGGCATGCCGGCATTCGTTTGGGAGCTCATTAATCATGAGTTCGGGCTTATCTATGGATACGATGACGAAAACAGGCAATTTTACGGTATTGATTCCACGGTGGAAGCGACGATCCCGTATGATCGTCTGGGGACGCTGCAAACGAAAGCGCTGTTCGTTCTAGGCTTTATCGAAAAGGTAGACATAAAGAAGGAGGAACAGGTGCTGCGGATGTGCAAAATGGTGATTCGCCATGCGCGGGGCGATGAACGGACCTTTGCCGGATATGCAAACGGCCTGCAAGCATACGATGCCTGGATCGATGTGTTCAAGCGAAAAGCGGTAGATCCGCTCGGGCAAGCCTATACGATTACGGTGATCAAGGAAGCGCGGGAGCAAGCCGCAGGCTTTTTACGGGAAATTGCCGGAGATTGGTTGACGGGTGAACGATGGGAACGGGAAGTTGGAAGATTGCTGCTCGAAGCTTCGGAACAGTACGGCCTGGTTTACATGCAGCTTTCTGCGTTGGCCGAGCTATTTCCGGCACCGACCGGCGGGGAACCCAATGACCCGCAAATGGCGAAGAAGGGCATAGACCTTCTCCGAGCGGCGAAAGCTGCGGAGGAAGCAGGCATAGAGAAGCTCGAGCGAATCGCCGAGCTGCTTGAACGGGTACCAACGGCGAGTAAACATATTCCGATCATGACCAATCCGCCGCGCGCTTATGTGATGTAGAGCCTGTACTATCTGTACTATAGGAAGGAGCGGTTCAAATTGTCAAACATAAATCTGAACGAGCTTACGGCAGAAAATTGCAGCATTGAAAAAACGGATGAAGGTATCAAGATATGGTGCTCGTACGATAAAGGTTATGCGGTGACTCGTCTAATGTACAAAAGCCCGGTTGTCATTCGGGCCGAAGCGATGACCGATTCCACGAATATCCGTTTTCTTTTTGATGGGGGCCAGCTTATATTCAATTGGGAATGCAACGAGGAAGAGTTGCGATGGAACGATCCTGTAACCGGCAACGGAAGAAGTATTGCGGGTGCGGGAAAGGTGCCGAAGGATAGATGGGTCAATATTGAGTGGAGCATCGGAGTCGACTATGCCTCCGTGATTGTTGACGGTATAGAACGCTATCGGATCCTTGGCGATTTCAGCAAAGCTTCCGGTCAAATCGGGATCGGCTCTGCCATGGGATCGACCGTCAGCTTAAAATCGCTCTCGATCACGGGAACAATATCTGATGAGGGAACACCTATACCGGAAATAACGGAAATCAACAATTGTTTGGACCGGAGCAGAAAAATATTGGCGAGCTGTGCCGACCTCTCCGGCTCGCGATTTATTACCGTAAAGGGGGAGCCTCTCTATTTTCAAGAAGTGACGCTTGCTGGAACGAAGATTACCGATGCCAACCTAAGCGGATTGGAGATCGATGGAGCAAACCTTGGCGGGGCATACCTTCATAACATTGGTCCAAAAATGGCGTCCGCCGACCACCCTGCTTATAATCCGGATGCCAAAATGGAACCGGTACGATTCGATCGCTGTGATTTCAACAGAAGTATTATGACAAACTGTGATTTGTCGCAGATGGAAATTACAAATTGCAATATCTCCGGTTTAAGGATTAATGGCGTGCTAATCGAGGATTTGATGAAGGTTTACCGGGAGAAACAAGAGCCTTGAAGGTGAAAAATCTCGCTGAGTCTTAATCCGATTATCCGCTTCATATACCGAAAGAAAACGCGAGGTCTATCGGCTTCGCGTTGTTTTTCTATAATTAGGGAAACCTCCTTAAAACGAACGGCAATATTGGAATTAAGAATCAGCAAAAATCGTCAAGGGACCGGAATAATCTCGAGCATGCAGGAACTTATGAAATTGAAGTATATGATGAAAGATGTTCGGATAAATCCGCAATGGAAATGGATATCTGTATTCCATTTAAGTCCAAATGAAATTCGAAATTTTCATTGGCCAACCTCAACCACCGGTTGAGTCCCTTATATATACTCTACCGATGAGTTACTCCTTTTCTTACGACTTTATAACTTCGAATCAGCCACTTTTTAATTTAAGCGCTTCAGATATTAACGCGGCCTATCAGCATGTTAAAGCAGCTGGAGCCTCTTATTACGATATACGCCGCTGGTGCGAAGGAGGAAGAACCCCTTCACATCAGCGGTTTGTTTATTTCCTTCACTTATTTAAGTGTTTCAGAATGTCTCTGAAAAGCTCCGCGCCAGATAGCTCTGTCCTTTTAATCTTTGGAGAATCTCAATGGCTTGTCGGGCAAGAACCGGGTTGTTCGGCTCTCAAAGCGGGCGCGGGTTATCCCGTGCGATGCACCGCACCCAATGCTCGATTCGCAGCTCCCTCACCTTGCCGGATCCGGATTGTCTTCTCTGCGGACAGTACAGCGATTCGATTCGATATTTGCGAAGCTTGCTTCTCGAACGGTGAAGAATGGATCGCACGGCCGGCATCGTCATCTGAAGCCGGTCCGCGATCTCATTCATCGTAAACCCGAAATATTCGGCCATCAGCCAGACTTCCATGTGGCGGGCAGGCAATCGCGCCGCAAGCCATTCGATAACGACGCTGACTTCCATATCGCTCGCATCCGTGTAATCCATGTCTTTCAGCAGCGCAAGCGGCTGCTTACGTTTACGGGAACGGTATTCATCCACCCACAAATTTTTAGCAACACGGAACAGAAAAGGTTTCGCATTGCTAATCTCCCCCGAATTGGAATAGTAGTGGAGCGACTTTAACAGCGACTCCTGATACAGGTCCTCGCCGTCCCATCTGGAGCCGGATAAATAAAGGCAGTACTTATATAATTCCTTCAAATGCGGTTTAACGATCGTTTCGTAATGTGCTGAGGCCGGCATGAATCGCTTCCCCCCGTCTAATGTGCTTCCGGGCATTCCAAAATAATTCTGGCGCCATCGATGGCCAACTTAACCTTATCCTTCATCCCGAGCCGCTCCCGCATTTCGACCGGAATTTGCAGTCTCCCGAAGCGATCGACCACGGCATATTCCTCATGCTCATCCTGCCCCTGTACCTCCGCGCTGTCGAGGTCTTGAACCGACCCCCGCTTAATCATCTCGGAGCTGGTCATGCCGCCCTGAATCGCAACGACACGGTCAACCATACGCGCCAACGACAGATCGTGCGTCACGATGACGATCGTCACACCGGTCTCCTTGTTCAACTTGCGAAAAATGCTCATGATCTCGCCCGCGGTACGTGAATCAACCGAGCCTGTCGGTTCATCCGCCAGCAGCAAAGAGGGGCGGTTGGCGAGCGAGATGGCGATAGCGGTCCGCTGCTGTTCGCCGCCCGACAGCTGCACCAGCTTATTGTGCATCCGATGCGTCAGCCCGACCCATTCAATGAGTTGCTTCGCATAAGCGGTATCCGTCTTGCCGGCAACCATCATCGCCGTCTCTACATTTTCCAGCACCGTGAGAAAAGGGAGCAGGTTGCGCGCGTTGTTTTGCCAGATGAAGCCGACCGTACTGCGCTTGTATTCGACCAATTGTTTTTCGCTGATTTTCAACAGGTCCCAGGGACCGACAATGGCTTTGCCCGCCGAAGGCCGGTCAAGTCCGCCCAATATATTAAGCAGTGTCGATTTTCCGCTGCCGCTGTTGCCGATAATCGCGAACATTTCACCGCTTTCGACCTTCAGATTCAGTCCCTGCAGGGCAACGACCTCGATCTGGTCCGATTTGTAGATTTTAACGAGTCCTTCGCAACTAATCATCCGGCTTCTATCTCTCCTCTCCGAGCTTGACCGCCTGATGGACACGCATTCTTTGAATTTGCAGGGTCAGCAATGCGGCCCCGGCCGAGATCATCGCGAGCACGATAATCAGCAATTGAATCGTATCCGTCATTTCAAAGACGATGATGAAGGGCGGTACCTGATTTTGTCCGTTCACTTGCAGGAACGGCACAAACATAATACTGACAAAACGGCCGATACCAAGGCCGAGCAGGATGGCAAGCCCTGTCGTCAGCAGCTGCTCGGCGAGCAGCATGAAGGTGAGCTGTCCGCGCGAAAGACCAGTTGCTCTGAAGATGCCCATTTGCACGGTTCTGCGGGCGAGACTGAACATCCAGAACAGCAAATACCCGATAAAAGATACGGCGACCGAAACGATGAAGCCGAGACTGAGTATGCCGAAGATGCCTTCCCTTGAAGGAAGCAGCTTCTGCAAAATCCACTCATTGCGCGCATCGCGGACGGTGGCCGTTTCGATGCCGTTCTTCCGCAAATGCTCGACGACAGGCATCACTTTGGCGCCCGCTTCCATCTTGAACCAGAGCGCGTAGGGCTGCAGCGGAATCTGATCGTATATATAATCGATGTTCGCAACGATGAAAGCGGCCGCCGGATTCTGCGCCGGCCAATATTCGGTCACGCCGACGATCACGAATTCCATCGGCACCGTCTGCACGGTCATCTGAATCAAATCGCCCGCCGCCAGACTGTTTTTGTCAGCAAACGATCGCGAGACGATCGCGCCTTGCTCATACATCCCCAGCCACCGCAGCAGCGTATACGGATGAACGGATTTGTACAGGTCTTGTCTCCACCAGGCGCTGCGAGCGAATTCGACGTTATCGACCGCCATCAGCCGGCCTTTGCCGAGCGATTTGCCTGCGACGGCAAGATCGCCGTCCAGAGTAAGCACCCGCGAAGCTGCTTCAACGCCCGGCATGGTGCGAAACGGTTCGGAAGGCGGTTCGGCATAAGTAACGTTTCTCGGCTGATCCTCGGGAATGTAGTTACCCTCCTCGTCGTACAGCTCCACATCGCCTTCCCATACTGTTTGCAGCACCACATCTGCGCCATTGCCGTACATCAGCCGGTCGCTCGCATTCAGATCGATCGTGCGGGCTGCGGAGGCGTGATAAATGCCGAGTCCCATCGTCATGACAAGCAGCAGCATTAATGGAAAATAGGTGCGCTGTGATCTCGACAGCTGTACTAGCACAAGATGCAGAGGGACGGGAATCCAGCGCCGCAGCAACCGGTGCAGCAGCTTCAACAGCAGCGGAAACAGACGCAGGCTGATGAGTCCGAGGGCAAAGATTGAGACCGCCGGAATAAAGAAAAACACGGGCTGCACCTGCATCTGGCCGGCTGTGGCTTGCGAGTCTGCAAGAAGCTGCCGGCTCTGAAACAAATACCAGCCGTATCCGGAGGCCAGCGCAAGCAGGACATCGAGGTACCAACGCTGCCAGAACGGCTTCCGGTCGGCTCTCGCCATCTCCTGTTTATAATTGACAATCGATTGTTTGCCGTAGCTGTAGACGGGGAACGTTCCGGCCAAAATCGCGGCTGTGACGGACGCCAGACCGTAGAGGCCGGAGGCTCCGTTCCAGCCACCCTCCGATTCTTTGCCCGCAACGAATGACATGAAGCCGTCGGTGGATACCATCAGCCTTGCCATGCCCAATGCGATAAGTTGGCCGGAAAACCATGCGGCCAAGCCAAGAAAGATACCTTCCAGCAAAAAAATGGCTGTTATCAACCGCATCTCGGCGCCGCGGCTCCGAAGCACCGCAATATCGTTGCGCTGCCGCTCCAGCGATTGTTTGGCATTGATAAAAATATAATAAAAGATCATGCCGAGCATCGGCGCCGCCAGCATGAACAAAACCGCCTGCAGCTGCAGACTTTCACGCTGGATCTGCCTCACCAGATCCAGGAAGCTGATATCGACGCGAGTATTGCGCAAAATCTGGAACAAATCCGGCTCCAGCCTCTCAAGCCGATTCTGGATTCTGCCCAGATCGCCGGTTTGCATCGGACTGAGGTCGTAAAGGGCATACCAGTTTGCCGTGCTGATGTAAGCCGACTTCTCCTTCATTAACGTCTGCGTAAATACTTCCGGCGAAATAAGCAGCATGCTTGAATAAACATCCACCCCTTGATGCCAGTAAGCCGATTGTTCATCAACCGGACGGAAGGCTCCTACAACCTTCACGGTGATCTGCTGGTTGCCGGTTTGCGTCGGCAGCGTATAACGGTAAGTGCCGCCGATCGTCAAATAGTTACGGCTCAATGCGTTTTCCCACACAACAGCTTCGATCACACCGTCTTCCGCACCGGAATCATACATTTCTCCGGCCGTGATTTCCGCTTGCTCTTCCAGGCCGGTTTGCGACATGATCGTCATCTGCCTTCTTCGGTTGTCTGTCTGTCCGCTTGCGGCATCCTGCAGCAGCAGCGATTGTGCGATGGAAAAGGAAGTGACGGCTTGCTGCTGCGGGAATCGGATCTGTCCGGGCAGCCGATTTACGATGTAATCGTCAAGCTCGTCGATCGCCTCCGG
The DNA here is from genome assembly GCA_041281825.1 of Paenibacillus tarimensis. GTDB lineage: Bacteria > Bacillota > Bacilli > Paenibacillales > Paenibacillaceae > Paenibacillus_D > Paenibacillus_D tarimensis_A. Next base: position 1,150,896 of record CP166298.1, read on the forward strand.
CTTTGTGTATTCGCTCCGGGTCGCCTGGTAGCGCACCTGCAGTGAGCCCGGCGGCACGCTTGCACCGCTGTCCGTAAGTGCGGCGGAAACGATTCGAGACAGCGCATGATCCGAGTAGAGCGGAATGCTGCTGGTGAACGAAACCGCCAGCACTAAACCAAGGAATGAGCTGAACGTAAGCCAGCGATTGTTCCACATCTTCCGGCGAAGAAATCGGAGCATCGGCTTCATTTGCCGATCACCTTCTGACCCGGCGACAGCCCCTTCACAATTTCAACCTCGGTGGCGGTGGAGATGCCGACCTCAACATCCACCTCCCGTTTATTTCCTTCGTCCTCGACGACCAGAACGTAGTTTCTGCCGGATACGGTCCGCAGCGCCGCCGGCGGGATCAGCACAGCGTTTTTCTTGCGTTCCGTGATCACCGACGCGCTCAGCGGCGTGTTGGCCTGCACGTCCGGCGGGAATTTATCCAGCTCGATCAACACATACAGATCCAGTGAATCTTCACCGTTTGCGGCAGTTTCCGTTAGCGGAAGCCTCGACACCTTGCCCGTATGGCTGCCGGCGGTATTGATGTTGACGACGGCTTCCATACCGGGGGCGATCGATTCCAGGTCGGATGCGCTGAAGCGGGCGGCTACGGCTAATCGGGTCAAATCGGCGATGACACCGACGATTTCATAAGCTTTAACCGTATCGCCTACCTTTTTACTAAAGGATACAAGCGTGCCGTCAAACGGAGCCTTCAGCTTCGAAGCTTCCATCTCTGCCTTCAGATCTTCCAGCTCATGAACCAGAATGTCATAGTTCAGCTGATCCAGCTCCTGCTGAATCGCGCTGCGCTCGTCATCTCTCAGCTTCTCGATCAGGTTCAGCTCGGCCTGGCGCACTTCAATATCCTTTTTTTGCAGCTGCGAGTCGAGATTGTCGGTCTCTATGACCGCGATCACTTGTCCCTTGCTGACTTTCTCGCCGGGCTTGACCAATACTTCGGAAATCCGCTTGTTATCCGATATAAAATGGAGATTCTCCTGTTTCTCGCTCATCAGCTTGCCGGTTGCGTTTACTTTCATTTCAATTGTCGTTTGTGCTGCCGTATACTCCGGCTTTCTGGATATTTGCGGCGGCTCGATCAATGCGATCAGCTCCGCCTCTTCGGCTTGCGGGGCAAGGCTGCAGCCCGACAAGGCAGCCGCAAGCGCAAGAGCGGCAAGCACACTCCTTAATGGTCGTCTGGGCCGGTTATTGCAATTTGCCGTCCGCCATTTCATAGACATGGTCCGCTACCTCCAACATTGCCTTGTCGTGTGTCGTCATGCATATCGTCATTCCTTCGTCCTCTCGTATCGTTTGGAACAGCCTTAGTATTCGTACCGCCATCTTGCTGTCGAGCTCGGCTGTAGGCTCATCCGCCAGCAGAAGCTTGGGGCGGGGGGCAATGGCTTTGGCGATCGCCACCCGCTGCTGCTCGCCGCCCGACAGCTCGTATGGCCGATGGTGCGCCCGCTGCGCCATGCCGACCTGCTCGAGACAAAATCCGATCCGGCTTGTCCATTGTCCGGACGGTATGCCCGCCATGCGCAATCCCAGCTCGACATTTTCCCATGCCGACAGCAGGGGATGAAGGGCGTACGCTTGAAAAATAAATCCGATTTCATGCTTGCGGATGCGTGTCCGCTGTTTGTCGTCCAGGCTGTGAAGCGGATGCCCGTTTACGTTAATCCGCCCTTCGCTCGGCGTATCCAGCCCGCCGATCAAATTCATCAGCGTTGTTTTGCCGGAGCCGGACCGGCCCTTCAGCATGACCAATTCACCTGCTCGGAGCTCCATTTCGATGCCTTTGAGTACATGAACTTGATGGCCCGCGCTGCGGAATATTTTATGAACGTCCTGTACGCTTACGAGTGCCGGTTGTTGCCCCTGCAGCGGCGGGTATTCTTCCTGCGGATTATCTGCTAATGAAGATGCCCTGGACACCGAATCCCGCTCCTTCCTGTTCTTTCTCCCCGCTTAGATTGGCTTCGGCCAGCGCATCGGCGCCCCGGCTGAGGAGAGAAGCAAACGCGTCGTCGATCGTTTTTGCTTCGGATACGGCGGCGTTTATTTCCTCGTCCGCAATTGCATTGAAGCTGCTGCGAAATCCTTTCGGATACCAGTGTGTCGATTCCATCGTCATCGGATTCAGCTTGTAGAAGGCTTCCAGGTTCACTCCGTTAGCGTTCACTTCATAACCGGTGCGGGATTGCAGCTCAGTCGACGTATTCGAGCGGATCTTCGCCGCTTCTTCGCTGTGTACATATTTAATAAATTCCCATGCCATACTCGTCTGGGAGGAAGCCGCACTGACCGCAAAAATTTGCGAAACGGTGTACGTACTCGTCATATCCGGCGTCGCAGCATCGACAGGCGCTGTCACGACCCCCCAGTTGATCTGCTGAAGCTGCTGCTGTGTACCTGCACCGGCTCCACCGCCGCCTCCGCGGCCGGTGCCCATATTCATCATATTGATCGTTATGGAGCTGTCCACAACCATTGCGGCCCGGCCTTGAAGGAAATAAATGCTGTCCCGGTTAAAGCGCATGCCTCCGCCGTTGCCTCCGCCCTGCGTCGCTACAGGCAAGGAAATCGTTTTGGACTTGTAGCCTTCAACCACGGACAGAAATATTTCCTTCCACTCCGGCTCGTTCATCATCAGCTCCGTCGCTTCCGCATTCAGATAATTCAACCCTTTGGCGGATGCGATATCCTGTATCAGCTCAAAAGCATTCTGAGCAAATATCGAGCCGGCCAAGCCGTATATTCTCGTCTCGTCATCCCCATCGGTCGGGAATCTTGCCGCCAGCTGCAGCACTTCTTCCCATGTCATGAAGTCCGTCGGTTCGGGAATGCCGTATTTGGCAAACAAGTCTTTATTGTAAAAGAGTGCGTCCGTATTGAACGTCGGCGACAGGCCGTACAGCTTGCCTCCCCCGGCGTCCCGCAGCAATTGAAGAACCCCGTCGACCATATTGTTCAGATCGAAGCCGCTCTGTTGAATGACCGATTCCAAATCATATAATCTTCCATCCGCTGCGAGCTGTTCATATTGCGTTAAAGAAAGCATGATGATATCCGGCTGGTTGGCATCGATCAGATCGATCAATGCCTGCATCGGGTCCGCACTCTGCGCCGCATTCATAGTCGGGATAACCTCAAACTGCACGTTCGGGTATTTGGCGGTAAAAATGTTGCCATAGGTCTGAAAGAAGGCTTGTTCATTCATATAGGCCACCTTCAAAGTAACCGGCGTATCGGGATCGATCGTCGTTGTTTCCGTGTTTGAATCCTTCGATCCGCAGCCGGCCAGCAGCAGAGCCAGCAAAATGCTGATAATAAGACTTTTACTGTACTTCCGTGTCATTGCTTTTTCCCCTTTCGGTTTAATCTCATTTTAAAGCTCCTCCATCTTGTCAAAAGTCTCTTAGAATTGTCTTAGGGAAGCTTAAAGCAACCTTAAAACGAACTGCTTCCCGGCTGGGAGGGGCCTCTTTACAACATAACCAAATTTAAGGGAGAAGATATGCCCAAGATAGGAATGGAATACAAGCGCCGGGCAAAAGTCATTAACGTCGCGTTGACATGCATTAGCATACATGGGGTGGATAGCATGACTCAGGATAAGGTTGCGGAGTGTGCAGGCTGCTCTAAAGGAGTAACAGTATGAAGATCGAATCGGAAATTAGTAACACCATGACAGCCGGGGAAATAGTAAACGTTACGATGAAGCATATTTTACCGCCGTACCAGGTTGACACTGAGTCGCCGTGGGGTGGAAAAGATGTTTTGTCCCTAGATCAAGCGAGGCTTTTTGTGCAGTTTTTCTCTAAAGCTGCGTTGGATCGCAAATTGCTAAAAGTTATCTGACCGATCTCCATGGCATAGCCAGGATTTTTAATTACGGTAATCGGACGGGAGATATGTCTATAGAGGATTCACAATACGCGGCGTATGGGCTGTTTTCGATGGTAAGTCTTCCATCGTTTCCTTGAATTATTTCTGGAAAACGGTTGGAAACCGGTGAAAGAACCCATTTCATTATACTTACCGGGCAAGGACAAGCCTGTTTTGGAGTGTGCCCGAGGATATTCAAATGCCAGTGGCAGTCCTTTGAAGGAAAAGGATTTGAGCTCCTTATTACGATCTGCCGCTGGTGCGAAGGGGTGAAGGCCCCCTCCCATCAGCGGTTTTGTTTATTTCCGTCACTTGGTTAAGTGTTTCAGAATGTTTCTGAAAAGCTCCGCGCCTGATAGCTCCTTCTTTTTAATATTTTGGAGAATCTCAATGGCTTGCCGGGCAATATCCGGGTTGTTCGGCTCTCCTCCGTTCGGATACGTAAACAATTGATGAAGTATAGAGAAATTGCCGGCAATATCAACATAGATCTCCGCCGCTTCTTCTAACAACGCTCGTATTTGCTTATCGGATTCGTCAATATCAGGCCAACTCGTGTGTATCTCCTTCAGGAATTCCACCGCATACCTGCGCCCATCTGTATAAACCGCAATGTTGTAGGCATTGCCATTCGGTTCTACCGTCCCCTCTTGAAATGCTTTACACCAAACATCATAGGCGCTCAGTCCTTTGATTGACGAAGGTTCGATTTCTTTCCCATCGTAATGATCCACGATCATTTGAAGCGCATTATTCAGCCTGTCACGCTGATTCACGTCAAATGAATCCTCAATGGCCAAAACAAAAATCTCTTCCAATATGCTGCGTCCAAGATTTTCATAAGGCAGCGTCTCTTGTCTCCCGCACTCATCGGCATACAATACTCTCTGTTCATCATCGTATCCGTAAAAAATGCCAAACTCGGGGTAGAAGATATCCCATGCCAGTACGGGGTAACCCCGATCCAAAGAGCGGTGGATCAAGTCAAGCGCTTCCGGCAGAGCTTGATGAATTTGCCGTTTTTCCATCGCTTCTTTTTGCATCAAAGCAGGATCAACGAAATTCGTGTTAACATTAATAAACGGTTTCATCCCATCGACAGCATTGGCTCGGCACCCTATGTTTTGCAATCCTCTTTTCAGCACATCTCCAAAATCAAACGCCGTCGGACCGGCAATATGAACGCTCTCCGGCACGATGTTAATACGAAACGCATGGCCGGTATAGCCCATCACCAGGGGGTAGGACAGCTTTTTATCAGTGTATTTTATGATGGTGTTAAGCGCATCTGCAACTGTAGTCCACGTTCTTACCTCCCCCAATGTCTCATTGTTTGGCAAAATCACTTTTTTCATCTTTCCCATATCCTTTCTCGTCCTGACATAGTGATCAACTGTGATGCGGATTTTCTCTTGAATCACCTTTTTTCGGGAACGTGACAGGATTTGGTACACATTGGCTGAAGAAAGCTGAAACAGCTTGGCGATATCCTGCGGCGACAATTGATCAAAGAAATGGGACTCCACGATTTGCCTTTCGCGCAGGTTGAGACAGCCAATAATTGACGTTAACGTTTCAAGGGTTTCTTTCTGCACCAACCGTTCTTCAGGAACGCCTTCTCTTGCCGCCAACTCTTCTGCGGAACGGTTGAGACGGCGCATAATAATGTCCAAATCGTTCCACTCATCCGCTTCACCGTCCCTTCCGGTCCCGGACGAACCCAACTCGGTAAAGGTCCGTTCCTTCGCGGCGGACACCTTTTTCAACTTGGTCAGTGCCTGATTTCGTACAATACGATTCATCCACGGAAGAAATCGTTCCGCATCCATTAATTTCCCAAGATGCATAAATGCCCGAATCAAAGCCTCCTGCACAATATCCTCCGCCAGAAAGGATTCCTGTGTGATGGTTCTGGCGTAACCATACACCTTGGCACGATGCCGCCTGACCAACTCGCCAAATGCTTCCCGCACTCCTGCTTGAGCAAGTTTTACCAAATCGCTGTCTTCCATCCAATCCCATCTTTTTTGTTGACCATTCCGGCTATTCAAGAAAAGCTCCTCCTCAAACAGTTGACTCACTATATTGACTTAAGAGTAACATCTTTTCTGACATATCGGCTGAGAGATTTTTTCGCTGTTTTTTTCTAAATGGGAAAGGCAGGAGATATAAAGATACTGTCGAAAAAGTTTGATACAAAAGAAAAGAGATTCGAACAGGAGGAGAACGGTGGAATCTGCACAGCAGGTGAAAGTTATCTCGAGTATGCAACCGGGAGATATAGAGGCATTCAATCTACTTGTCAGGACATGACGACAGCGGGCGCAGGAATGGGCAATGCGAATCGTTCACGCGGAACATTTGGGGGAAGCGTCGGATAGTATGAACCTTTTACACGTAACAGGAAGCTTTTGAAATAAATCATAAGAAAATATTGTCAACGAATATACGAGGAGGGTTGTTATGGGGATTAACTCCATAAAATTGACGGATAACCGAAAAGTTTTTAAAACTGTCTACCAACTTAAACCGGACATTGTTATCATTCACGAGATTCCTAACTTGAACTTCTTGGTGATTGAAACTGTAGGCAGAAGAGAAGACTTGGTTAAGGAAGAGCCCACACTTATTTGGTTATTTTCCAGGCTACAGAATCAGTTAAGAATACTCACTTCGAAACGGATGTAATATAATTTCCGGCATATGCCATTTGAAATGATTTGGCATGAGCAGCAACCCGATGGCTTATGGACACGCACCGTCATGGTGCAGGTTCCGGAGCAGATTAACCAGCTTCTCGTGGATGAGGCTGTTCACAACGTGAGAAACAAAAATAAAGGCGTGGATTTATGTGTGCCTTCATTCAAGCGCATCTCTCAAGGAGTATGTGCGCACACTCTGCATCTTGGTCATTATGACAAGATTGCGAGCACGGAAAGCAAAATCATAAACACCGTCGGCTCCCAAGGTTATCGTTGCCGGGGCGAGACTCGAGAAATATATATGAATCATCCGAACATGAATCTTGTTGAAAAATGGCAAACGATCGTCCGGGTTCCCATTGAACAGATATAAGTTTCACCATAAACTCTTCGATGTCATGCTAACGAATATGTAGTGATGGTTAATTTTATTTTACGTAGGAGTTACTGCTTCCTCTCATTCCTCCAAGAATAATGCTATACCCATCCGGATCCAAAATTTGAGCATTCAAAAAGTGCTCGTCTTGCAATCCCCAGTTGTTCACCTCATCGCATCCTAATAATTGCTGTACCATTCGATCGACTTCAAATCGAAAACAAACGGGCGGCCGGTCAGCGATGCGAAGTTTGAGCAGGCTGCCTCATCGGTTCAACTGAAGCGGAAGTAAAGCTTATGAGCTGGCAGGGAACGGACCGATACATAATTGTTCCAGAAGTTGGTGCATAATAGAATTATTCCTTATGTCAACAGGAGGGTTCAGGATGAACAACCAAGGCCAACCGATTAACAGCCAGCAGATTTCCTATGAGCAGTTTCAGGATCAGGTTCAAAAACAGCAGGAGCTCGAACGGCAGCAGGCGCAGCAGGCGCTTCGCAACGTCGGAATCGACTCCCGCTCCCAGCAGGTGAATCAAGTCTTGATCGAGCTGCAGAATATCCAGCGTGAGCTTGCCCTTGCCGAAAATCAAATTCAAATGCAGATGGACGCGCAGAAACGGCAAATCCAAAACATCCAGCAGCGTCTGCAGCAAACGGAGCAGCAGGTAAAAGCGACGATGGCGGCAGCCAGCGCTCCTGCTTCGGTTCAATCGATCACCTCCTTTACACAATAAGAAGCAGCGATGACAATTCCGCCTCGATAGGCGCCTCACCAAGTAAGCGGCAATCGCTCGTTGGGTAGAGGCGCATTTTTATGGCTTACAGCGAACCGTCTGCTAAAGACAGCAGTTGGAAAACTCTTCGCTGCGCATGGGCAGAGTAGAAAAGAGAAATCCGTTGGTCGAGCTTTTTCAAATCAGCGGCAGCGTGACGGTCATGATCATCCCCGCGTTCGTATCGCTGTCCGCATGGATTTTGCCGTTATGGAGGGTAACGATCCATTTCGCAATGGCCAGACCTAAGCCGGTGCCGCCATCAGTGCGGTTGCGTACTTTATCGCCGCGGTAAAACCGTTCGAAGATTTGTGGAAGCTCTGCGGCAGGGATACCGATTCCGTTATCCTTCACCTGGATCAGCACGGCATTGGCCGACTTTATGCAGCTGATATGGATGGTTCCTTGTTCCCTCGTATATTTGATGGCATTGTCCAAAATAATCAGCAGGAGCTGCTGCAGCCGTTCTTCATCGCCGCTTACGACGGCGCCCGAATCCGCCTCCCAGGTCAGTTCTATTCGCTTCAAGGCGGCCAGCGGGGCAAATTGCCTGGCGGCGTGAATGATGATGCCGTCTATCGCCAGCGGCTTCATCTGCAGCTCCATTCGTTCCGCATCCGATTGCGTCAATGTCAGCAGACCGTTCACCAGCTTCTTCATCCGGCGGATCTCTTTCAGAATCGTCGATATTTCTCTGCTGTCCTGCTCGATCGTATGGTCCGGGTGGCGCAGCAGTAATTCGGTATGCGTGTGTAACACCGCGAGCGGCGTCCGCAGCTCATGAGACGCATCGGCGATAAATTGCTGCTGTTTATTCCATGAAGAACGGATCGGTACAAGCGCTTTGTCAGCCAAGTATAGGCCGGCGATTACCGAAATGCCTCCGCCAATGACAATGCCGAATATAATCAGCCCCAGCACGGTATTGAGCATATTGACCTCCGTGTTGATGTTCGAAACGAGCTGATAATGGCCGACCTCAATTGCAGGTTCGACGCCGATCCGGAGAGCCGGCATATCCGGCGCGGCCATGACATTCAATATACGGTAAGCTGCGCCGTCATAACGGAACGTGAACGGCTTCGTATGATGCAGCAAGCGGCCGAGCTTTTCGATCATCCCGGAAGGGTACTGCTCTGCAACGAAATCTTCAATCAGCATCTGCTGCTGGTTCCACATCAATACATGGATGTTGCGGGCAAACCGTGAAATCACCTGTGGGGCCGGCGCGTTCCCCGTTCCGGGCTCAAACCGGAAGCCCGGCATTCCTTCCTGAATCCGGGCGTCTATCGCGTCGGGATTAAAAAATTGAACACGCGGAACCACTATGTTGTATATTTGGGCCCGATTCTGCATCGTTCGGTCGATCTGGCTCATGATTTCCGTGCGCAGATATAGGTACATGCCGCTGCCAAGCGAGGCAAGAATTACAAACAGGACGGAGGCGTTGAGCAGTGTGAGTCTAATTCTTGTTTTTTGAAACATTGCGGTTCCCCTTGACCATATAACCGGCGCCCCGGATGGTTTGAATCAAATCCTGACATTGATGAGGCGCCAGCTTCTTTCGTAAGTAATGGACATACAAATCGACGATCCCGATCGCCGCGTCCGTCTCAAATCCCCAGATCCGATCGAGGATTTGTTCCCGCGTCAAAATCTGATTCCGGTTAATCAGAAGAAATTCGAGCAATTCATATTCTTTGGCAGATAGCTTGAGTGGTTCGCCGTCTATGTACCCTTCCTGCATTTTCGGACGAATTGTAATCCGGTCGCAGCAGATATCGCCAAGCTCGCTTAGCGCCCCGTGTCTGCGCAGAATGGCCCGCGAACGCGCGAGCAGCTCCGGAAACGCAACGGGCTTGACCACGTAATCATCCGCTCCCGCATCCAGACCCTGCACCCGCTTCTCAACCGCATCCACAGCCGTGAGCAGCAGGATCGGCGTCATAATCTGCTGTGATCTTAAATGATGAATGAAAGAAATGCCGCTCACCCCAGGCAGCATCAGGTCTAAAATAATGAGATCGGAGACGTTCTGCTCCGCGAGAAACAACCCTTCGTCTCCCCGCAGACTTTCATGCACGGTAAACCCTTCCTCCCGAAATACGGAGGAGATCGCATGGATCAAGGAAACATCGTCTTCTACCACCAAAACCTGCATCGTAATCCTACCTTTCCCGCTGGATCATCATTCCTTTCAGTATAAACGGGGAAGCTTAAAATCAGATTAGATTTTAGGCGAAGCAAAATATTCGGTTGCGGAATATTCGCTCAGTCGAATACGTCCCTTCGGTCATACTATACCTTACAATCTCTTTATCGAAGGGTGATAGCATGATTCGCTCGAATGTGAAGACGTATCGATTCCGTATTGGCAAGAACCATTTCATCATTATTAAAGTTAACCAGTTGGCTGCAGGAAGAACGGAAATAGGAAATGTATTGGCCAGCAATGCTGTTAATGTGCAGATCCTGAAGAAAAAAAGAAGATAAATGCCTCCCTGAGGAAATCTCTTCGGACTTTGCAGAGGAGGTGATTTCTATGAGCAGAAAGAAAAAGGGGAAGGCAGTAAAGAATGTCAACACAGTCGATGTCGATAAGAGCCGAGTGAAATTTAAAGCGTCCCAGTCGGCCAGCGCTTATGTCGGCCAAGGGGGCAACGCGTTTGCCATCAACGCAAATGAACTTGGCAACATCCGTGTCCGTGCCGGGCAGCAGTAAAATGCAAAGGGCCTCGCAGAACGTTACTGCGTGGCCTTATTTTTGCAGCTTAATATAACCATTTTACCCAGAATACCAGAACGATCAGCGTAAAGAGCAATGACGGGGGGATGACGATCACGGTCACTTTGACATAATCCATCCAATTCACTTTCACTTTATACTGCCGCAGTAAAGTCAACCAGATGAGCGACGCCAACGTTCCGACCGGGAGCAGCAGGGCGCCGATATCGCTTCCGATTACGCTTGCCAGATAAGCAACCTTTAATGTAAGCGGGTCTAAATCCATGCTCGTTAACGTGATTGTTCCGATCATTAATGCCGGATGGTTATTGAATAATAAGGACATCAGCGACAGCAGGATGCCCATCCACAGGCTGGCGCTGACCAGATCTCCGGATACTACAGGTTCGAAGACGGTGATAATCATCTCTGTCAGCCCGATATTCATTAAACCGAATATGATCACATACATACAAAAGGCAAATGCCAGTACATGCCAAGGTGTTTTTGTCACCAAGTCTGCAGGTGTAATGTTCAGGACGGCCCAACGCCAGCCGAGAAGAATGGCCGAGCCGACAATGGCTACGATTTCTATGGGAAATCCGTAGTAGGAGGCGATGAATAGAGCGGCACGTACGGAAAATACAAACAGAAGGACATTTCTCATGAACTTATTGCGGTCTTTAATTCCGGACAATTTCTCAGGCTCCGAAGCAAGAGGATGTTTGCCGTGTCCGCTGTATAACATCCGTTTCGAATGCAGATGGCGCGGCAGCTGTCTGTAGAAGCATATAAAAAGCAGTGCCGAAAGAAAAAGCAGCCCCAGCGTTGCCGGTATAAACATCATGAGGCTGTGCATATACAGATCCATTCCGACTATTTCAAGCGCGATAAGATTTACAATATTACTCACGCCGATAGGAGCGCTCGATGCCGTAGCGATTAATGCGCCGGACAGTAAATACGGAATTTTCTGATGGTTTTTCAAGCCGAGCCGATCAAGTAATAGAATTAGTATAGGGGTGGTAATTAATATACTTCCGTCATTATTAAAAAATAATGTCATAAGAAAGCACAGCAGGTTCACATACCAGAATAAACGAATACCGGATCCTCTTGCTCTGGCGGCCATCCCCTCTGCAGCCCAGTTAAAGAAGCCGAAACTCTCCAGTATGATAGCCATTACAATTGTCGCCAGAATGGTGATTGCGGCACTGCTTACCGTTGCTCCTATATGAGACAGGTCTGACATAGATACGCTCCCGCTTAATAACACCAATGCCGCGCCTGCTGAAGCAGGTACGGCTTCATTTAATCCTCTGGGCCGCAACAAGATCAGAATGATCGTAATGACAAAAGAAATTACGGTGAGAGAAACGGTGATGGATCCGAACATGTTGACGACTCCTTTCCTCGCTCTTAAAGCAGGTTCAGATCACGGTTTCAGCAGTTGGTTTTTTAATTTCCTCAGCATGTTCTTTGCCGGCCGTTTCCAGCTTTTCATTGAACTGTGCAGGCGGTTTTAACAGCGCGTACATCATGAAACCCGCAGCCACAATAATCAATAAAATGAACAATCGAAAGCCCCCCTTCAATCATCGATTTCCCTACCTAGCAACTATCATTAGTAGATATTGATATAGTATTTATATGTGAACCGCTTATTGTCCGTTCTAGTAGATACGCCTGATTTATCCATGCATTCGATAGAGTAATATAGGACAAGTCATTTGTGGTATACTGTAAAAAAACGGGTAAAGAATGCCGCATAAGGAGAGTTTTCGGATATGCCCGATTGGTCCTATCAAACGTTATTTCGTCCGTTATTGTTCGGGCTCCCTTCCCGATTGGCCAGAACGTTGACGCTAACGGCCATGGGATCGCTCAGCAGAGTGCCCGGCGGCGCTTTTGTCATTCGCACCTTGGGCCATATGGAGCCGTCTCCCTTACTCATGCGGAGTATTGCCGGCCTGGCACTCGGCACCCCGATTGGTCTGTCCGGGGGTGTCGACCCGCAAGGGACGGCTCATAAAGCGCTCGCGCAATTTGGCTTCGGCTTTATCGAGCACGGTCCGGTCACTGTACGTCCGATCCGGTGCCAATTGCCGATCGGGAATGATCGCGTCCGGGAGACGATTCGCTATCCTTCCTATTATGAGAATGAGGGACTCGACCGGGTCGCCGAACGGATGCTAAGCCCGGGCCATAGACTGCCGCAGATGGCTCGACTTACGCCGATGCCGGATGCTTCGCCCGAACGGGCGCTGCAGGAAATCGGTACGATGATGAAGCGGCTTCGCGCTTCCGGGGCGGCAGGATTCTATCTGGACATAGTAAGAAGGCCCAGGTCATGGGAGGATTCGCTCTCTATACTGGAAGGGTTGCCGGCTGTGATTGAGAGCTTGACTGAGAACGGGGACGGACAAATCCCGCTGTTTATCTATTTTCCGCCTGAGCTGCCGAAGGAACGGCTGGTTGAATTGCTGAATCGGCATGAAGCCTCGATGTGGAGCGGATGTGTGATCGGCGAGGCGGTACAAGACGGTGCCGGCGTGCGGGTCGGAAGAGAGGGGAAGGCGCTCGCTATAAGATTGATTGAACAGATTCGCGCGTTGCGCGGGCCGGCATTTGTTATCAAAGCGGGCGGGGGCGTTCATGAACCCCGGGATGCGCTTGATCTAATGTCTGCCGGCGCGGATAACATCATTCTGCACAGCGGGTTGATCTATGCCGGCCCTGGCCTGCCGAAACGGATCAACGAAGCGATCATCTATGAACAAGTCCGGACAACCGCCGAACCGGAGCCGCCTTTATTCTGGAAGCATTGGGGATGGATGTGCCTGCTCGGCATCGGCATGATCATCGGCGGAATGATTGCGTGGTTTATAGCGGCTACAACGGTGCTGCTGCATTATGATTTGGAGTTTCTGGGGATGACGCTTTCGGAGATTCATTCGATCAACGGGCGGCTGCTGCATTTTATGTCCCATGACCGCATTACGCTCGCCGGAACAATGATCTCCATCGGGATTTTATACTTTCAACTGGCCAGGTACGGATTAAAGTACGGTTTGCACTGGGCGAAGACGGCATTGATGACTTCGGGTATCGTCGGATTTTCGAGTTTTTTCCTGTACTTGGGGTATGGCTATTTCGATCCGCTGCACGCATTGGTTGCTGCCATTCTGCTGCCGATGTTTATTCTTTCGATGCGAAGCAACCCGGATCAGCCTGACCGAAGGCCGGTTAACTTGCATAACAGCGGCATTTGGCGGCAGGCCATGTGGGGACAGTTATGTTTTGTCTCGCTTGGGTTTGCGCTCGCGACCGGCGGACTCACGATTGCCGCCGTCGGTGTGACCCAGGTGTTCGTGCCGGAGGACCTGGTCTTTTTGCAGACGACTCCGGCTCAGCTGCAGGAAGCCAATCCGCATCTCATTCCGCTGATTGCCCATGACCGGGCGGGGTTCGGGGGCGCACTGCTCTGCGATGCATTGGCGATTCTCATTCTGGCGCTATGGGGAATACAGCAGGGTCGGAGATGGCAGTGGTGGACGTTGCTGCTCGGCGGGGCGCCGGGATTTTATGCGGGGTTCAGCATTCATCTGCATATCGGTTATACCGATCTATGGCATTTAATGCCGGCGCTGTTCGCGCTGCTGCTGTATATAACCGGACTTATTTTACTTTATCCGTATTTGATGAGGAAGGCTGAAGGATAACGTTAGCGGGTAGTGAGCTATAAAACAAGAGACCGATGCCCTTTGGACGGGGCACGGTCTCTTTTTGAGCCGGGCTTGTCCATGAAATGAACAACAGCCAAGCAAACGAGGACTGCCGGTGGGTTGTGATTGATTGAACCCGCCCATTAGCCCAGAGTGCGGATAACGATTAGTCAGGCGGCACCGACGGTCAGAAATTGATATGATCCGCCTATATCCACCTATATTTTTTATAGGTCCGTGTCCAGTATAATCAAGGCGAATTCAACAAACTAAATGTAACAAGGGAGGGGGATTTATGAAGAAAAGGTTAGTTTCACTGATTTGCATTGCTGCGCTTGCCGCGTCCATCATTCCATCCGTGGTATCGGGAGCTTCTTCGAACGATGTATTGAAAGCGGTTGCACCCCCTGTAATCGATGGAAAAAACGATGACTTCTGGGACCAAGCGATTGCGTACCCTATGCCCAATTATCTTGTCGCGGTCCATGATCATGACGGTGATCACGGGGCCCCCAGGCTTGACCCGGTCAAAGAGGCCGATGATTTTTCCGGTGCATGGAAAGCGTTATGGGATGACCAGAACTTTTATCTGCTGATAGAAATTACGGACCAGAAACGGATTGGCTGGAATATTGAGGCTGAACGCAATGAAATTCATTATGATGATATTGCTTCATTTTACCTGACGCCGGATAAGAATACGCCTTATACAACAGCATTGTGGCATCCCAAGTCAAATGACATGAAAGGCTGGCACGGTCCGCCGGATTGGAAGAACTATGATCTTTCCAAGATCGAATGGTCTGTCAATGACCATGATACCGGCTACATAATCGAGGCGGCAATTCCTTGGTCTGTTGCTGGAACTCAGCCGAAAGCGAATCAAAGGCTGCTCTTCGATGCTCAAGCTGTAGATAATGATTTGGGAGGGGACTGGAATGCTTCCAACGGAGTTAACGGCCGCTATCCTCAATCGAAAATTACATGGAGTGATCTGAAGAATAAGGCATGGGAGGATAACGCAAATCTGGGCACCATCGTGCTAAGGGATGCAACGACTGCATCGCCTGCCGCTGGTAGCGGAATTACGTTGTATATCAATGGCGATGATAAGACCGCTGAGGCAGCACCTGTTATTGTAAATGACAGAACGCTGGTGCCGCTGCGAATGATTTTCCAAACACTTGGAGCCGAGGTGGAATGGGATCAGGAAACCAAATCTGTCCATGCCAAGAAGGATAAAACATCAATTTCGTTGCAAATCGGATCAAAAAAAGCGACCAAAAACGGCTCCCCCCTTGAACTTGATGTAGAGCCGCAGTTAATCAACGACAAAACAATGGTTCCTCTTCGTTTTGTAAGTGAAGCATTGGGGGCCGAAGTGAAGTGGGTGGAAGAAACAAAAAGCATTTATATCACTTCGAAGAAATAGGGCAACAACGATTCGCAGGAATATCCGAGTCGCTTGCCGATTAGCCCGGCAAATCAGCTGCGGATTCCGTAATTTGCTTCATCGTGAAGGATATACATGAGAGGCGGTCTGAACGGATCGTCTCTTCGCTTTCATAGATCTCCCGAAGCGTATACTTATCCCCCTCGTCCAGAACGTACTGCTCCAGTGACTCATTGGATGGGTCGACGATCCAATATTCCGGAATTCGGTATCTGGAATAGGCAGCCTTCTTGCTGTAACGGTCCCGCTTTACGGAATGTGGAGACACGATTTCAGCAACTAGATCTGGAGTGCCTTCAATTCCTCTGCGCGTCACGATGGACTTCCTGTTGCGGTGTACCATCACCAGATCCGGCTGGCGAACCTCGGTCTGCGACAGAATGAGATCTATCGGAGAGGCGAAGATCAAATAGTCCGACTGACAGCTATCGGTAATAAGATGCTGAAGCTGGTTGCTGATGTATTGGTGCTTCGGGGAAGGAGCCGGAGTCATCAGTTCCAATGTTCCGTCCGCAAGTTCGTAACGCCGTCCGTCATCCTTCAGGCTGGCGTAATCGTCGTAAGTGGCGGATTGTTCGCGAATAATCGGATTGTCTTTATGCGGTTTCATAAGAACACCTCCAATGAAAGATCCTCCTCCCATTATACCACAACCCGAACATACATTCCATGGTCAATAAATCGCCAACTGCCCTATTATGTAAACATGGCGGGTCATTATCCATTTAACCCCCGATGCTCGAGATGCTTTACTTTTGAGATGCCCAGCGCAGTGTTGTCCCAGAGCGTCTTTTCAACGGACTCGAATTGGTGTACTTCGCATCGAACCATCAATACAACTTCGGAGGTAATGTACTTTACGCCTGATTTATTTTTTTTGATCAGAAGCAGCTTGATGAGAAACCCGGCTGCAAAGCCGCTTACAGCCCCAATAATTCCCCATAGGATCGGTCCCCACTTCAATTCGTAACCGTAAATCGCGCCGAGCAGCATGAAACAAGTGCCTAAGATGGCGGCAAGGTCAAGCATGCTGAAGCCGTCCGCCCGATGGATGGAATCGAACAGCCGACGCGGCTCGGTTCGTTTGTCAATCGGTATAGCGAACATACTGTCTTTGGCGATTCCTTTCTGCTCCAGCGCTGTAATGGCCATTTCCAAAAAAATATTCTGTTCAAAGGTTGCAATGACGTACATCGCCTTATCATCCTTTTCAGGCATTATAAATCCAGGGTTCTGGTAGTTTTGCCGTAAAAACTTGGACTGCTCTTTTTCAAACAGCTTGTTCTGCTCAACGGCAGAGACATAAGCGTCGTACAAAATAAAAATGTATATTGAAGGCAAATACAACAGCCATTGCATGTCGACGACCTCTTTGGCGAGTGCAAAATCCCCGGTCATTGAATACTGAATCGCCAGCGGGAGTTTGGAAAAATAACAAATGGCCAGCGTGTACAGAAAGATAAAAAAACCGAGTATTAATTTATGCACATACAGCTGGCCTAGCCCCGGAACAATTGCTGACCAGGCAAAGGCCACCCACGGATTCTTTTTATCCAGATAATTCACTCCGGCGGGTCCCATTTTTAGAGACGAAAGCGGTGCGTCCTCCCGGTCCGCCAAAATGTAAAGCTTGTTAATATCGATCGTCGACCGGTAGCTGTCCCATATCGCGTACATGTAGATGCCGACATAAAGCATGAGCCATCTTTCATCAACAACGTCCTTTGCCTGGGCGAATTGTCCCTGCAGGGTATACATTATGCCCAAATTCACGTTGCCTTGGTGATTGATAAAGATTTCCCATAAAATAAGGATAAATGCTTTGAAATACCGATGCAGCAGCACATTTCCGAAGCCGGGGTAAGAAAAAGCAAAAAAAGCGACGATCCACGGATTTCTTAAATGAATCTGTGTGGTCGTTATTGGAGAAAGGGCAGCTCTTGAACGCCTGTGATCAGGGGATTGGTTCAATTCATACCAACCTCATTTCATCAGAAAAGATGTGGTGTTTTAGTATAAATTTTTACCATTTGTTTGAAAAAGATACATCTTAAGGAGGGATTTCTATGGCTGACATCACTCGACTTTTGACGGCAATTGGCTTATAATTTCTTTGGAAATACTTCCCTGCCGATAAGGAGTGATGACGAATTTTATACCTTTTTTCTTTTTTGGTGTCGTTTCTTGTTGTATTCATCATAATTCCGCCACTGCGAAAGCTGGCTTTCCGCATTGATTTTGTGGACAAGCCTCGAAAAGACGTAGAACGGAAAATTCACCGGGAACCGATCCCGCTTACAGCCAGCTTCGCTATTTTTATCGGTTTTTCAATCACGTATATCCTTTTTTCACAGCAATACGACGGACAGACGGCAGCTATCATTATAGGTTCATTCATATTATTGGTGATCGGAACAATTGACGACTGGTACAAGACGCATGGAAAAGACTTCCCGGCATTGCCGAAGCTGATCTTCCAGGTATCTGCGGCAGTCATTGTATATTACTCGGGGATTGCTTTTACCGGTTTTTATAATCCATTCAGCGGCGAATATGTCTGGCTGCCGGTCTGGCTGCAATTTCTTTTGACGATCATGTGGATCTTCGGGGTAACCACAGTCATTAATTTTTCAGACGGGATGGACGGGTTAGCCGGAGGTCTGTCGGCGATATCGGCAATTACACTGTTTATTGTCGCTTTAACAATGGGGCAGGGCAATTCGGCCTTAATGGCTGTTATATTGCTTGGCGTTGCATTAGCGTATTTAAAGTATAACAAACCTCCCGCAAAAATCTTTATGGGGGACGGAGGGGCGACGATACTTGGATTTATTCTTAGTGTTATCGCGTTAGACGGTGCTTTTAAACAGGCGACAGTATTGTCGCTGTTTATTCCGATCCTGGCACTTGGAGTTCCGATTTTCGACAACTTGTTCGTCGTCGCCAAACGATTTATCCAGCGCAAACCCGTTTATTAAGCGGATGCCAGCCAGGCGCATTACCGTCTGCTAAGAACGGGACTCAAACCGCCGCAGGTTGTTGCCTTCCTTTGTTTGATCAGCGCTTGTTTAAGCTTGTCTTCGATTATTTTGCTGCTTCTGACTGTGTAAGAGGGGGAAAATGTTAATGGAGGGTCGTAATTTCGGCCGAAGTATGCCCCCCGCTAAGGTTATGCCGCCCGCGAGCGCAGCACTTTTGGTTAAATAGGATGACCGTTTTTCGCCAGTACACTCTGATTGCTCTGGTTCAGCGGACCGTAGTTCCTTTATTTTAGGAAAAAACGCAATGACTGCAGGTTGAACGGACCGTAGGCCCGTTATTTGCCCAGGAAAGGCAGAATTTCTCGCTATATGGAGCAAATAACGGATTCACGGTCCGGAGGTTTCTGAAATCGGACGTATTTCAGAAAATAACGGATGCTCTGTCCGCATTAATGAGAATTTCGGAGAAAAGTAGCGGACACTGAGGGCAGGTAATATGGTTTGCACAAAAAGGACCGCAAATCAATTTCTCGGTGCCCACCGCGACTAGCGGCCCTTGTATTTATCGGTTGGATGCCTGCGAAGCCGACGCGTCTATTATATAATCAATCATCTAATTCAATTGAAGGTTGACCGAAGGGTTACCCGGATACGGGATTGCGCACCTATTTTCGTTACAAGGTATTATTGGGCTCAATTAGCGATATTAAGGGCGCTTTCGCAGCAATTCAATTTCCTTCCTTTCGTCGTTCCAAGATACAGTAAACCCAAGCTGCTCCCCAATAAACCGGAACGGCAGCATTGTACGGGATCCGGCTAAATACGGCGCTTCCTCCAACTCGACCGGTTGCCCGTCGACCTCAACGGTACGATTCCCGATATACAGCTTCATCGAAATTCCGTTCGCCGCTATCGTCACCTTCTGCTCCCGACTGTCCCAATGTATGCTGCCGCCGACCGCCTCCACCAAAAACCGGACCGGCAAAAACGCCTGATCGCTCTTGATTTGCGGAACGGTGCCGTAACCGGGATCGATATCGAACACCGTCCCGTTCAGCGAATAGCTGGATTTCCCTATCTGCAGCACGATTCTGTTCTCCGGCTCGAAGGGATTAATGACGCGTTTTTCACTATATAACACCATATAGTCTATGATGATTTTGGCCGCCTCCGGCCGCATGTCCATTGCCGACGTTAATCGCGGGTCAAATGCGACTCTGGCCGCCGGCCGCCAAACATCCTGCCAGTCCGTTTTGCCCTGCGCGGCTACAATGGCGTGTATCATCGCCGCCGTAAAACTGTCCGGCATGCGGTCCTTCGCTTGCAGAAGCACCTTCTCGGCGTCACCCGTATCGAAGTAATCATCCATCGCGAGCAGATAGCCGAGTACGAGCAACTGATCCCCCCGTAATTCCGCAAGCTCAAGATCTTTTCTGACCATACCGAAAGAAAGGCGGACGTATTTGTCGGCATTCGTCTTCCCGTTGAACGACCAGCCCAGCGCGTTCACGACCGCCGCCTTGACGTCTATCGGATGTTCCTCTTTATCCAAATACTGCGCAATCGACTCGGTGACGGTCCCGCTGTCCGCAGCTTCCTTCACGATATCGACATCCATATAAGCTTCGTAAAAAGCGGTCGACGTAACCGGAGAATCCGCTTTCGCAGGTTGAACCGATATTGTCGTCAGCAGCACCGATACTATAAAAGCCGCAATCCAATGTTTTCCCATCCCGATCCTCTCCTTTTCCCGATCATGAAATACTTTTCTTAGCTTACTTCACTTTTTAAGATAATAGACGGCAATTTGAGTTCGATCTCTAAGTGACAGCTTCTGGAGGATGGCGCTTATGTGGTTCTTGACGGTTCCTTCGCTTATAAACAGGTGCTGCGCGATCTCACGGTTGCTGAGACCTTCGGCGATCCGTTCAATAATGCTCATTTCCGTCTCGTTTATGCCCTGGGCGGCAAAGTAACCGGAATGATCCGGTTTTAGGTGGGAATTATTAATAACGGTGTAAAGCTGAATCGAGTAACTTATAACCGATTTGAAGTTTGCGCTTGCGTATACACTCCATTGCGCTGACTCCTACGTTTGCCAAGAAAATGCGGTGAAAGTGGTACATGGAAAGATTAGCTTTGCGCGGAAGATCAAATATTCGAGTCTCTCCAAGCAAGTTGTTTTCAATATAGTCAATTGAGATTGCTGAACGAGCTCGGTATGTTTCATCTCAACCCCGTTCACGTCCATAACTGCCGCGGCCATCTGGTGTAATAAGCAGGCCTGTTCCGGGTTTGTCGTACTCGATTGTAATTAGATTGCCTTCCGTTGTCGAATTGAGCGGATAAAAAGTCAATTGGACGGTTACTTCTTCTTTTCGATAAATAAATGAAAAGGGAGTAAAATCGTTTGAAGCGTTTCCTTCCCATCCTAAAGTAGCAAGCCGATTCAGATGCCAATCGATCGCTTCATTATAGGCCAGGTCAGGAATCGTATAGCATTCATTGCCGGAGACTATAGCTGCTTGAGGACATGAAGAATTGTCTATACGGGCTTTGGTATACAGGAAATCGTAGGATGGTTTGGAGCATCCTGCGATGAAGAGCATGATAAATAACATTGCCAAAAGCTTTTTCATAAAATCTCCCCTTACATAGGGATCTTTGAGCGGAGCTCAAAGTCTCTCCACTTACATAGGGATCTTTGAGCGGAGCTCAAAGTCTCTCCACTTACATAGGGATCTTTGAGCAGATCTCAAAGTCTCTCCCTATCTATAGACGTCATGGCTTCCCGACAAGTTTCACTGAAGTGGCGTCCAATTGCCATAATGGCGGTCTTTTGTATTTTATCTGAGACAAACTAAGCATTACGCGCTTCTGGATTATAGTTAGAGCTGATGTAGAGGGCGATTTCCGATACTTTGCTGTGCATGGGATGATCGTTGTCTTGGGATTCCTGTCCCAGAGACGATTGCTCGATCCGGTGGAGCCGAATCAACAGCTCATGCATTAACGACCGAACCAAGGCGGTATAGTAAGGGAGCTGACCTTCGCATTCCGAAAGCATTCGGAGTAGCGGCTGCTCGATTTCCGGCTGATCCTTGGGCGGGATTCTGATCAGTCGGGATGGTCCGTTCAGCAGCAGATTTGCCGGGGTCGGATCCCCTTTTTCAATGAAGGATTTAGAGAAATGAACTACAATTCTTTCGAATTGCAAATTGTCCGAGCTTGCAGTGAAGTGGGGGTTGTGAGGATTGATGATCATCATATCCCCTTTCTTTACCGTATAGACATTACCGTTCATAAAGTGTTCCCGTTCCCCGTCCAACAAATAATAGAGTTCGAAGCAAGTATGTTCATGAGGGCGGGGCATGCTGCCGGGTTCGAAATGCGATATGTATTGAATCGAAAAGTCATCCTCTCCGATCCGGTACTTCGGCATCACCTGGTCATTCATATGCATTCCTCCTTGTATAGTATGTTTTGAAGTGAGCGCGCTGGATTTTCAGTTCGTCGTTATTAATTTATATACCATTTGTATCCAGGTGCTTCAAGTAGCAGCCGTCACTCTGATTTTTTTATAAATCCGATAATACCCATTAAACTTATCGGAATAGCTCTTGACGAGCTGAAGCACTAGTGATAATATCGGAATATCTTTTTTTACTAAACATTAATTATTGCATGGAAAATGTGTTAAGTTCCTTTATGGTGGGGAGAGCAGTAAGCCATTTAATGGATAATTATGATGTTTAGGGGCAAGTTAATAAAATCATCATGTGGGGGAACAGAAATGAGAAAATCTTGGATCGCAATGTCCGTACTTATTATGTTGTCGCTTCTATTTACGGCGTGCGGCAGCAAAGCGGATGTAAACAACAAAACGGGTCAAGCACCTGCGGAAGCGGAAGATAAGAACCTGCTGGAAACGATTAAAGAAAACGGGAAAATTCGGATTGGAACCGAAGGCACATACGCACCGTTCACCTACCATGACAAAGACGGTACTCTTACCGGCTTCGATGTGGAGATCGCGCAGGAAATCGCAGAACGCCTCGGCGTCAAGCCGGAATTTCTAGAAACGCAGTGGGACGGAATGTTTGCCGGACTCGATGCGAACCGATTCGATATTGTCGTCAATCAGGTGTCCATTAAGGAAGACCGGAAAGTGAAATACGACTTCTCCGACCCTTACATCGTTTCCAAAGCCGTGTTAATCGTTCATGAAGATAACCAGGATATTAAAGAACTGGCGGATCTTAAAGGGAAAAAATCTGGACAAACCTTAACAAGTAATTTGAAGGATATCGCCGAATCCAACGGTGCAACGATCGTGCAGATCGATGGTTTTAACCAGGCGATCGATCTGCTTCTCTCTAAACGGATCGATGCAACGATCAACGACCAGCTTTCCTTCCTGGATTTTAAAAAGCAGAGACCGGACGCGAAGATTAAGGTTGTTGCCGAGACGGACGAATCGACTCCAAGCGCTGTCCTGGTGAACAAAGGCAATGAGGAATTGGTGGCTGCGATCAACCAAGCATTGGCCGATATGCAGGCGGACGGAACGTATTTAAAAATCTCGGAAAAATATTTCGGTACGGACGTATCGAAGTAAACCGATAAAGGTATGTGCATATGAGCGAAAGAACGGAACGATTAATTCATATTTTTATAGAGTCCTTTATACCCCTGCTTAAGGCAGGGGTAGCTTTTACTATTCCGCTTACTTTATTGTCCTTCGTCTTTGGTTTTGTGCTGGCGCTTCTTGCGGCGCTGGCCCGGCTTTCTGGCTGGAAGGTTCTCGATCTTATCGCAAGATTTTATGTTTGGGTCATTCGCGGCACACCGCTTCTGGTGCAATTATTTATTATCTTTTATGGGCTGCCTTCAATCGGTATCGTTATAGATGCCTTTCCGGCGGCTGTTATCGGATTTTCGATCAGCGTGGGAGCTTACGGCTCCGAAATTATTCGCGCCGCTATTCTGTCCATCGGCAAAGGACAGTGGGAAGCGGCCTATTCGGTTGGGATGACGCGCGCGCAGGCGCTGCGCCGGGTTATTTTGCCGCAAGCGGCGCGCGTTTCCGTGCCTCCGCTGGCCAACTCTTTTATCAGCCTGTTAAAGGACACGTCACTGGCTTCCGTCATAACGATGACGGAGATGTTCCGGAAATCCCAGCAAATTACGGCGGTTTATTATGAAGCGTTGCTGCTGTACACTGAGGTAGCTTTGATCTATTTATTATTCAGTACAGTGCTCTCCAGACTGCAGAGCCGCTTGGAGCAGCGGTTTGAACGGTATACCGCAAGGTAATGATAAACACTTTAGCGAATGCTTACGATGCTGAATTTTGCTATTGCAAAACCTGAAGGAGAACCCTATGATTGAAATTTCAAATCTGAAACTAAGATTCGGCAGCCATGAAGTGCTTCGGGGCATAGATCTTACCCTTGATAAAGGGCAGGTCATGGTCATCATTGGCCCCTCGGGTTCAGGAAAAACAACCCTGCTGCGGTGCATAAATCTGCTTGAGCTACCTACGGAGGGCTCTCTTGGCATCGAAAGCTCCCGGCTGACGTTCACGCCCCAAACCAAACCGAATGCCGCGGAAATACTTGCTTTTCGCAGATATACCGGCATGGTGTTCCAGTCCTATAACCTATTCCCGCACATGACTGCGCTCGAGAATGTGATGGAGGCGCAGGTCATTGTGCAGAAAAAGTCTAAAGATGAGGCGCGGAGCAGATCAATGGAGCTGCTCAGGAAGGTTGGTTTGGAAGAAAAGGCTGAATCTTACCCGCATCAGCTTTCCGGAGGACAGCAGCAGCGGGTAGGCATTGCCCGCGCGATGGGGATCGGTCCCGCGCTGCTGCTGTTTGATGAACCGACGTCGGCGTTAGACCCGGAATTGGTTGGAGAAGTTCTAAAGGTCATTAAAGAACTGGCCAGCGAAGGGATGACGATGGTCATCGTGACGCATGAAATGAAATTTGCAAGTCTTGTGGCGGATCAGATCGTATTTATGGACAACGGAGTGATCGTTGAGCAAGGGCCGCCGGCACAAGTGATTGATCAGCCGATCCATGAACGTACCCGCCTTTTTCTATCGGAACTGAAGTAACCCGGTTAGAGCATTTATTCCTGAGTTATCGAAGTTGCATACCTGACCGTCCCACGGTTATACACAACGAAGCGATGGACCGGCTCCATCGCTTTTTTTTATGCACATTCATCTTGCGGCAAAGCTGCGATTTTATCCGCAGCTGCAGTTCAGCACTGGCTTGCGTGCGGCCGTCGTTTCGTCGAGCCGTTTAACGACCGTGGTATGCGGCGCATTTCGCACAAGCTCGGGATCCGTTTCGGCTTCCTTGGCAATTCGGATCATCGCATCGATGAACGCATCGAGCGTTTCCTTGCTTTCCGTTTCCGTCGGCTCGATCATGATGCACTCTTCAACATTAAGCGGAAAATAAATGGTAGGCGGGTGATATCCGAAGTCCAGCAGCCGTTTGGCCACATCGAGCGTGCGTACGCCGAAAGCTTTCAGCTTCCTGCCGGTCAGGACGAATTCATGCTTGCACACACCGGGATACGCAACTTCGAAATAGGGGGCGAGGCGATGCATCATATAGTTGGCGTTCAGCACGGCGCATTCCGAGACGCGGCGCAGCCCTTCCGGCCCGTAGGTGCGGATGTAGGCATAAGCGCGAACGAGGATGCCGAAATTGCCGTAAAAAGCTTTCACACGGCCGATCGATAACGGACGGTCGAAATCCCAATGGTAAGTGCCGTCCGGGCGTTTGCCTACAACGGGCTTCGGCAAAAAAGGGATGAGCTTGCTCTTCACGCCGACCGGACCCGCGCCGGGTCCGCCGCCGCCATGCGGCGTGCTCATTGTTTTGTGCAGGTTCAGATGCACGACGTCGAAGCCCATGTCGCCCGGCCGGGCAATGCCCATGATCGCATTGGAATTGGCCCCGTCATAATATAACAGGCCGCCCGCCTCATGAACGATTTCCGCGATCTCCAAAATTTGTTCCTCGAACAGGCCGAGCGTGCTCGGATTGGTAAGCATGAGCGCCGCCGTATCGGCACCGACTGCGGCGCGCAGCGCATCAAGGTCAACCATTCCGCGTTCGTTCGACGGAATGGTGATCGTCTCATACCCGGCAACCGTTGCGCTGGCCGGATTCGTTCCATGGGATGAATCCGGAACAATCACTTTCGAACGGCTCTCGCCGCGGCTCTCGTGATACGCGCGAATAAGCATTAGACCGGTCCACTCGCCATGCGCACCGGCTGCCGGCTGCAGCGTGACCTGATCCATGCCGGTCAGCGCCGCGAGGTCGTTTTGCAGGGTGTACAACAGTTCAAGCGCGCCCTGAATGCTTTCCTCCGGCTGATACGGGTGGATTTTGGCAAAACCGGGGAAGCGGGCGACATCCTCGTTAATTTTCGGATTGTATTTCATCGTGCAGGACCCGAGCGGATAAAAGCCGTTGTCGATTCCGAAGTTGCGGCGCGACAGTTCGGTGTAGTGGCGGATGACGTCAACCTCGTATACTTCCGGCAGCTCGGCCGGCTTGCCGCGAAGCAGATGCGGCGGAATAAGTGCAGAAGGTTCGGCTTCGGGGACGTCGCATTCCGGCAGCGAATAGGCGATGCGTCCCGGGTTGCTCAATTCAAAGATCAGCGCTTTGTCAGGTTTCATAAGCTGGCCTCCAATTCCCGGACGAACCGGTCGATTTCGTCCTTTGTTCTTCGTTCGGTTACTGCGATCAGCATATGCCCTTGCAGCTCCGGATAAGCGGCTCCGAGATCGTAACCTCCGATAAAACCGGCCTTCAGCAGCTTGGCGTTTAATACTTTTATATTCGTTTCTTCCGGGAGCTTTACGACAAACTCGTTAAAATAGGGGGACGGGAACGAGAGGGATATAGCGCCTCCGGCAGAAGCGCCGATCCGGTCCGCAGCGTAATGGGCTTTGCGCAGGTTGAGCATCGCGGCTTCCCGCAGCCCTTTCTTACCCATCACCGACAAATAAACGGAGGCGCAAAGCGCAAGCAGCGCCTGATTGGAGCATATATTCGAGGTCGCCTTCTCGCGGCGGATATGCTGCTCGCGCGCTTGCAGCGTCAGTACAAAACCGCGTTTGCCGTCCAGGTCGACGGTTTGGCCGACCACTCTGCCCGGAATGCGCCGCATGAGCGGTCCGGATACGGCGAAGAAGCCGCAGGTCGGCCCTCCAAGCGCTGCCGGAATGCCGAGCGGCTGGGCATCGCCGACGACAACGTCCGCTCCAAGCTGTCCGGGCGACTCCAGCAGGCCGAGCGAAAGCGGGTTCACGCTCATGACGAGCAGCCCTTGCTTGGCATGCGCGATCGGCTCGATTGCTCGAATGTCCTCGATGCAGCCGAAGAAATTGGGGCTCTGGATGAGCACTGCGGCAGTGTCCTCTGTTACAGCCGCTTCCAGCTCGGACAAGCTTGTGACGCCGTTAACATGTCCGATTTCGATGAGGTCGAGATTTAATCCGCGTGCCGAGGTCCGGATAATTTCACGGGCTTCCGGGTGAACGGTACGGGAGACGACAATCGTTTTTCGTTTGGTTGCTCCGCTTGCGAGTGCCGCAGCTTCCGCCAAGGCGGTCGCACCGTCGTACATGCTGGCATTAGCGACGGCCATGCCGGTCAGCTCGCAAATATACGACTGGAACTCAAAGATCGCCTGGAGCTCGCCTTGGCTGATCTCCGGCTGATAAGGCGTATAAGCCGTATAAAACTCCGAGCGGGAAATGATGTGATTGATCACAACGGGAATATGATGGTCATAAATTCCCGCGCCAAGAAAGCTGGCGTACCGTTCGAAATCGGCGTTCCGGTCCGACAGCAGACGCATGTGCCGCAGCAGCCCCGGCTCATCGAGCGCTCCGGACATCGGCAGAACGCCTTTATATCTTACCGCATCCGGAATGTCGGCAAAGAGCTGTTCGATTGAATTTACGCCAACCGTCTGCAGCATTTCAAGCTCGTCTTGCTCTGTCATCGGCAAGTAGCGGTGTTTCATGACGATTTCTCCCTCCTGTTAAGTGATATGAATTCGCTGCGGGTCCGGTTCGTGCTTCCAATCGCTCAAAGGCGACCGCGTACGCTTTTCCAGCACGATTCCGGCACCCTCGCCGATATTTACCACTCTTTAGACCGGTTTCCCCGGCCTTTTCTTTTTGTAAAATGGAGTTTTGACGACGCGAGCCTTTAACCGCTTGCCGCGGATCTCCACCCAAACCCCGGTGTCAGGAGCGGTGTGATCGTTGTTTAGAAGCGCAAGCCCCAGATTGCGTTTCAGGGTAGGCGACTGGGTTCCTGTCGTCACTTCGCCGATCCGGGAGCCGCTGCCGTCATAAACCGGATAATGCGTCCGCGGGATGCCGCGATCCTCCATTTCCAGTCCGACCAATTTACGGGCCAGGCCCGTATCTTTTTGCGTTGCCAATGCCGACCGCCCGATAAAATCCCCTTTATCCAGCTTCACAAAGTAACCGAGTCCGGCCTCAAGCGGAGATATATGCTCCGAAATTTCTTGCCCGTACAGCGGCAATCCGGCCTCGAAACGGAGCGTATCGCGTGCGCCCAGCCCGGCGGGGATCAAGCCGTCCGCTTTACCTGCTTGGAGCAGCCCGGACCATAGCTGTGCTGCATCCCCGGCTTCGGTATAAAGTTCAAATCCGTCCTCCCCGGTATAGCCGGTTCGCGATACAAGCGCTGATATTCCGCAAATGGATACTTTATCTATGAAGTGGAAGGAAGGAAGCGCATCAACGGATGCGGATGCCTGGGTCACCCGCTTAAGGATCCGAACGGCGAGAGGGCCTTGCAGGGCAAGCAGTGCGGTTTGCTGCGATTGATTGTCGATGGCGACATCGCCGGATAAATGCTTTCGCAGCCATTGCAGGTCTTTATCGATGTTGGATGCATTGACGACGAGGAGAAACCGCTTCGCCGACAGCTTATACACAAGCAGGTCGTCGACGACTCCGCCGTGTTCATAACACATTAGCGTGTACTGGGCTTGACCGGGGGCAAGACGCGATACGTCGTTCGTCGTCATTCGCTGCAGGAACGATTCCGCATCCTGCCCGGCGACCAGAAATTCGCCCATGTGGGAAACATCAAATAGCCCGGCCTGCGAGCGAACGGCTTCATGCTCCCGCCCGATTCCATAAAACTGTACCGGCAGCTCCCATCCGCCGAAGTCAATGCAGCGGACCGACGGATAGCCGTCATACTGCAGGAACAACGGCGTGCGTTGCAATGCGTTCATGCCTCCACCACCTCATTTGTCATAGTATAAAAAAAGACAGGCAAAAGAATCCCTATGCGTACATACCGCAGTATGCGCCGCATAGTCATTCTTCCGCTCTGTCCTTTGTACCTGAGAGTTGCCTCGCACCGATTTCGCGCAAGTTTCCCCTTGGGTGATCCTTCTTGCAGGATGCTCTCCAGAGATGCGTCCGGCAAAGGTCCTTTTGCCTGAGAGATTCACCCGCTAAGGCTTACTCCTTCGGCGTTCCCGGACATAGCCGGCAATCTCTCCCGTTACCTTCATCCGCTTATTCGATTGTCGATTTATCCTCTTTCTTTTCATTATAGCTGTTCGGCTTCACTTGGTGTCAATCATTTTTTTGGATATTCAGAATTTTCTGTTATCCATATTGACATGGAAATGTCCCATGCTATAAGCTTTTGGCACAAGACGGTCCGTTTACATCGAGATCAGATTAATGGAAAAGAGGCGAGAGCGATGAGTGAAGTAAGGGAGCAGCTGGCATACACGGAAGAGCACGAATGGGCATTGGCCGCGGGCGGTCAAATCGTGCGGGTTGGCATCACCGATCATGCGCAAAGCTTGCTCGGCGACATTGTTTTTGTGGAATTTCCCGAACCGGGGGCCAAGGTATCCGCCGGAGAGAGCATGGGAACGATCGAATCGGTCAAAACAGTTTCCGACCTGTTCAGCCCGGTAACCGGAACGGTGACGAAAGTAAATGAAGCGCTCATCGACCGGCCTGAACTAGTGAATGGCGAGCCATACGAAGGGGGTTGGATCGTTGAAGTGGAGGTCGATGGCAATGTCGGGGAGGCGCTCGGCAAGCTGCTGACGGCGGATAAGTACCGTTCATTGCTTTGAGGAAAAAGGAAGAAAAGGCTTGTGGGAAGAGGGAGGCGCGGCATGCATTCGGATGCAAAGGGATACGGGGGACCGTGGAGGTTCATACGGACAGGCAGCCGCTCTCCGGCTGAAAATATGGCTATCGACGAAGCGATGCTTATTGCGCATTCCGAGGGCCGGACGCCGCCTACGGTCCGATTTTACGGTTGGAATCCGCCGACGCTCAGCATCGGATATTTTCAACGGGCGGAACGGGAGGTGGACCTGAAGGCGCTTCGGGAGCGCGGCGTCGGATTTGTCAGGCGGGCTACCGGAGGACGGGCCGTCCTCCATGACCGCGAGCTGACCTACAGCATCGTTGTGTCGGATCGCTATCCCGGAATACCGGAGAGTGTCACGGAAGCGTATCGCGTGCTTAGCGCAGGGCTGCTGTACGGGTTTCGGAATCTTGGATTGGAAGCGGAAATGGCCGGACGGAGCAGTGAAAAAGAAATTGATGAACGATTGGAACCGGGACCGGCGGGTGAAGGTTCGACAGCATTTGGCGGGGCCGTTTCTTCCGCCTGCTTCGATTCCCCCTCCCGTTATGAGCTTATTGTAGAGGGTGCAAAGATTGCGGGCAGCGCGCAAATGCGGTCTAAGGCAGTTATTCTCCAGCACGGTTCGGTATTGCTCGATCTGGATACCGGGCTGCTGTTTGATTTGTTGAAATTTCCCGATGAAAAGGCGAAGAACCGGGTGAAAGCCATATTCGAGTTTAAAGCGGCGGCAATCAACAACTGCCTGCAGAAAAATAACCTTCCGCCCATCAAGCTGCCGGAGGTTGAAGAGGCGTTCCGGTCCGGTTTTGCCGAAGCGCTGAAAGGCGGCTTGCTCACCGGAGCATTAACCGGGTACGAGGAGCAGCTTGCAGAACGGCTTGTGAAGGAGAAGTATGGAACGGACGAGTGGAATCTGCGGCGTTAATTAAGTCTGAAGTTTAGATCAAAGAAATTAAAGCATCCAACCGTCAAAGTAACGGAGCTGGATGCTTTTTTTCTACGACAGCAAGAGTAACTAACATTACTTTTGGTCACTGGACTTATTTATGCGATACCTGATTCAACAACAAATAGTGCCTATGAGGGCACTAATCTTACACCACGCCCGTTGGATCATTGCAATAGTGCCCGTGAGAGCGTTATTCACTCTGCTTCCATTAGTCAACTGATGGAGGTGTGTTGCAAAATAAAACATTCTTAATAAAAATTAAAAATAGTGTTGCAAAATAAAATCAACGCTACTATGATTTAATTAATGGAAGAAAAATATTCCTTCTCAAGCATTGGAGGACTGAATATGAACCCTTACTCGTTTCAAACCGCGGGCAAAATCATTGCCGGCCGCGGAACGTTCGGGCAGACGGCGGTTAGCATCGGGGAGCGGCTGGCTGTCCGGTCGGTTCTGATTGTGTCCCAGCCGTCAATGGAGGCGCAGGGCTATTTGCCCCGGCTGCGAACGCAGCTGCGGCAGCAGGGAATCGATGTGACGGTCAGTCTCGATGTGAAGCCTGAGCCTACGATTCAAAATATTGAAGCGGTGCATGCCGAATTCGAGCGTTTACCTGTCGATGCGGTCATCGGTTTCGGCGGGGGAAGCGTTCTGGATGCGGCCAAGGTGCTGGCAGTACGGAGGACGAACCCGATACCGGTTGAAGACATGCTTGGGATCGAGCGTGTGCAGCGGCCGGGAGTGCCGACGGTATTAATTCCGACAACGTCCGGCACCGGTTCTGAGGTGACGCCGAACGCGATTGTGACGCTGCCGGAGGAAGAGCTGAAGGCCGGTATTATTAGCCGGCACTTGCTCCCTGAGCTCGTCATTATCGATCCGGTGCTCACAATCGGGCTTCCGAAGCCGATTACGGCGGCAACGGGAATGGACGCTTTTACGCATGCGCTGGAATCATACATTTCAAACAAGGCGAATCCGCTCAGTGACATGTTCGCGCTCGAATCTATCCGCAACATATCGGCAAGCATTGTCCGTGCTTATCATCACGGAGAAGACATCGGGGCGCGGGAGGGTATGCTGCTCGGATCGATGTACGGAGGAATGGCGCTGACTTGCGCGGGAACGGCGGCGGTTCATGCGATGGCTTACCCGATCGGCGGCAAATTCAACGTTCCTCATGGCGTGGCGAATTCGATGCTGCTGCCTCATGTCATGGCCTTTAATCTGGATGCGGTCGCGGACCGGCTGGAGTCTGTTGCCGCTGCGATGGGAATTGCATCAGAGACGGGGAATCGGATCCGTAAGGCGGAGCGGGTGCTGGAGCAAATCCGGCAGTGGACGAAGGAATTGGAAATCCCTCAGGATCTGCGTGTGTACAACGTCTGCGAGGAGCATGTCGCCGGGCTTGCCGATGCCGCATCGAAAGTGACGCGGCTGATGGACAACAATCCGAAACCGATGCGCATCCCGGATATCGAAACGATTTACCGAAAACTGCTTTAATAAGCTGGGAGAAAAAATAGCAACGGTGGTAGAGAAATGAAAATAAAAACGATGGTCATTGCTCCCTATTCGGGACTTGTTGAATTAACGAACGGCCTGGTGCCGGACTTGACGGAATTTGATATTACCGTCATTCAGGCGGATCTGTCGGAGGTGCTGCCTCTCATTGACCGGATCCATGCAGAAGGCTTTGATCTGATCATCAGCCGCGGAGGCACTGCGGAGCTGCTGCGGAAGCATACGCATCTGCCGGTGGTCGAAATTCAAATTTCCGGATTTGACCTGCTTCGCATAATCACACTTGTCAAAGGTTATCAGATCAAAATCGAGATGATCGGTTTTCCGAACATTATCGAGGGGTTTATCTCCGTGTCGAGCCTGATGGGGACGAATATATCGTATACCGTCATTGAACACGAGGATGAGGTTGACGAAGCGCTTCGCAGAGCGAAGACGGCGGAGACCAGAGTCATTATCGGCGATAATATCACGGTGAAGAAAGCGATAGAGCACGGGCTCCAAGGTGTGCTGATCACTTCGGGACGGGAATCGATTATGGAAGCTTTCCGCCAGGCGAAGCAGATTGACCGGCTCCGGAGGACCTATGAAGCAAACAGCTATGTCTATAAAACGCTGTTGAACACCACGGAGACCGGATATGCAATCATTAATCATAGCGGGGGGTTGAAATTTGCCAATCATGCCTTTCAGCGCATGCTTGAGCTGAACCGCGGGCATGCGAATCTTTACCGTACCTGTCCATATTTCGAGCGGCTTGTTGAGGATTTGAGTAAGGGCATCACGCTGGATCGGCAAATGATGGTTTATGACGATGAGCAAAAAATCGCCGTTGCCGGAGGAGAAATCACAGGGCACGGAATGGATGAACGCCTGTATTATTTGAAGGTTCGTCCGGAAGATCGGGTGGAATGCGAAGTGAAAATCAGATACTC
Organism: Paenibacillus tarimensis; assembly: GCA_041281825.1. GTDB lineage: Bacteria > Bacillota > Bacilli > Paenibacillales > Paenibacillaceae > Paenibacillus_D > Paenibacillus_D tarimensis_A. The sequence goes on from CP166298.1 coordinate 1,184,188, forward strand.
GAATTTACTCGATCGTGAATTTCCGCAGCTGATCAAGACCGCGGATCACGGAGAGGGGACGGTGCGCTCTTATCCGGCCGCCGTATACGGAGAAAAGGGTGTCGGCAAAAGGCTTTATGCGTTGAGGACGCTAAATACCGGACGATCTGGCGGATACAACGCGCTCGAGCTCGATATCGCCCAATGCTCTGACGCTTCATTTGCCGCTTTAATGGTTTTAATCTCCAGCGCAAGCGAGGATCGGCTGATCTATATTCAAGGAGCGGAGAAAATGTCCATCCGCCGGCAGAAAGATCTGGCTGGGGCCGTTTCGGCGTCCGGAAGCCGGATCATCTGCTCGTTCAAGCACAATCCGAAGGAGTTGAAGGAACAGCAGCTATTAGATGCTGCGCTCTATGAGACCTTTCAACAGTCGATTGTCTACATTCCGCCGCTGCGAGAAAGGTTGAACAGTCTGGATGAATATATCCGGACGTTTCTGATTACGTTTAACGAGCGGTACGGCAAACAAATCGTCGGACTGAAGTCAGAAGTGATGGAAGCCTTGTACGCGCATCCGTGGAAAGAGAACCTGTTCGAGCTGAGAGACATCATCGAGCTGTTCACCAAGCATGCGAAAGGCGAATACATCGAAGCGGACGCTTTGCCGCTTTTGCACGGGAGAAAGCACACGTCTGCAAGAAATATGGAGGAGACCGCGGTAAGCGGGATCGACCTGGATAAGCCTTTGGAAGAAATCGAAAAGGACATTATCCGTATTGTAATGGAGCAAGAGAACATGAATCAATCGAAAGCGGCCAAACGGCTTGGATTGAATCGATCCACGCTATGGAGAAAACTGAAAGATTGAAGGATCCGTCATTTTTTGAATAAGGGGTGAGAGATTGAAAATAGCCGTTATAGCGGATGATTTGACGGGAGCCGGCGATACCGGAATTCAATTGGGCAAGAAGGGGATGGCGGTCTCCGTGCTTTTGGATATTAGGCAGACCGCTTCTGCGGCGGCCGATGCAGTCGTGTTTGATACGGACAGCCGGTCTGTGCCGAAAACGGAGGCGTACCGCCGCGTCCAAGCGGTTTGCAGCTGGATCCGGCAGCTCCAGGAGATAGACTTGGTCTATAAAAAGATCGACTCCACGTTCAGAGGCAATATCGGAACGGAGATGGACAGCGTCTACGATGCCTTTCAGCCGGATTTTGTCGTTCTCGCACCCTCATATCCCCGGTTCGGAAGAATCGTGAAAAATGGACAGCTGTTTGTGCACGGCATTCCTCTGCATGAAACGGATACGGCAAAGGATCCGAAAAACCCGGTCACCTTATCCAGTATTCCGGAACTGGTCAGACAGCAGACGGCGCGCAGGCTCGCCGCAATTCCGCTTGCCGCGCTTCGGGGAGACCGGGAACAAATGAGCCGGATGCTGAAGTTATATAAGGAGGAAGGAACAGCCTATTTGCTGTTTGATGCGGAGAATGAAACCGATTTGAAGACAATTGTCTCTATCTTCAGACGCGAAGAATATAAAGTTGTCTGGTCCGGGTCGGCTGGGCTCGCGGATGCGCTGTCCGGGCAATGGAATTCCGGTTCTCAAGGAAAGAATGACGTTTTGAGTCCTGCGGGCGGTCGTGTCTTGACGGTCGTGGGCAGTGTCAGTACCTGCTCGCGGATTCAACTGGAACGGGTGCTGCGGCGGCCGGATGTGCATGGTATCAAAATGTGCTCCAATCTGATTCTTAAGGATGAAGAAAGGCGGAAGGAAATGGAGCGCATTGCCGGTATCGCGGAAGCCATACCGTTGTCGGAGCAAAAACATATTGTGCTTTATTCTTCGGGAAGTCCTCATGAAGTTAGGGAGGCTGTTGACACAGGAGCCCGTCTCGGAATGAATGCGGGAGAAGTGAGCAGTTCGGTCAGCCGGGCATTAGGCGAGGCGGCTGCACGGATCATTGCTGCGCAACGATTACGCAATCTGGTGCTGACCGGCGGCGATACTGCCAGGCAAGTGCTCTTGCAGCTAGGTGCGTCGGAGATCGAGCTGATCGATGAGGTTGAGCCGGGCATACCGGTAGGCAGGTTGTCAGGCGAAGATAGCTGTTTCGTCATTACGAAAGCGGGCGGGTTCGGTAACGACGACAGTTTGAATAACGCCATAGATATATTGAAAGCAGAGAGACTTTGAGCTCCGCTCAAAGATCCCTATGTCAGGAGGGGAAAGGGAATGGATCCGTTCAGACCGGTCATCGGGATAACGATGGGCGATGCGGCAGGCATCGGTCCGGAAATTATCGTCAAGGCGCTTTTGCACGAAGCGGTATATGATTCGTGCCGGCCGCTCGTCATCGGGGATGCGAAAACGTTGGAGAGGGCCGTACAAATTGTCGGTGCGGACCCAAAGCTTATTCGGCCGATAAGTCATGTAAGCCAAGCGGATTATGCGCTCGGAAGGATCGATTGCCTTGATCTTGAGTTGCTCCCGGATACGATTCCGCCGGGCTGGCTGAGCGCTGAAGCAGGGAATGCGGCCTATCGGTATGTAGTGAAAGCGGTGGAGCTTGCGCAGAACGGCGGCATTGATGCGATATGCACCGCTCCGCTGAACAAGGAGGCGCTGCAGATGGGGGGACACCAATATCCCGGGCATACGGAAATATTGGCTGACTTGACGGGTACGTCCGATTATTCGATGATGCTGTCAACTGCGAATTTGAAGGTGATCCATCTGACGACCCATGTCGGACTGATCCGGGCGATCGAGCTGATCAATCCGGAGAGGACGTACAAGGTGATCAAGCTGGCGCATGAAACGCTCGAGCGAGCCGGCATTGCGAATCCGGGCATTGCGGTATGCGGCATTAATCCGCATGCGGGCGAGAACGGGCTGTTCGGCAACGGCGAGGAGGAGGAGAAGCTTGTTCCCGCCATCGAGAGAGCGGCAGCCGAAGGGATCAATGTGTCCGGTCCGTATCCGGCGGATACGTTGTTCTATAGAGCGATGCGAGGCGACTTCGACATCGTCGTTGCCTGCTATCACGACCAGGGCCATGCGCCGGTCAAGGCGCTCGGTATTGAAGCGGGCGTAAACATTACCGTCGGGCTGAAAGGGGGGATCATCCGAACATCCGTCGATCACGGAACGGCTTTCGATATCGCAGGCAAAAATCTCGCGGATGAGCGCAGCATGCTGGCGGCGCTGCAATCGGCGGTTGAGCTTGCGCCGCGCCGTCCTGCTTGACAAGGTCCCGGGGCGGCTTGCCGCCTTCCTAGATCTGTCGACAGATCGAGTCCAGGTAATATTTATGTCAGCATAACTAAGTGAAATAATTAATAATTTTATTATTTACATGGACCTGCTGTATGGAGTAAAAATACTGCGTGTGTGATTCTTATTTTATATAATGGGTCACAGCATTAATATCTTTATTGACAGGGTGCCGTATAGTAAATAGAATATAGTTATTAATAAATTAATAATTATATGTTGTATTACATCAATCTGAACGCGAGCGTCTTCTTCCTTCAGAACCAAAATGGAAGCGCTTAACTTTTTGGGCGGGAGGGTGATACGGTCTTTATCACAAATTTGGGAAAGCAGGTCAATCCAAAACCGGGAGGATTCTGAGGAATGGAAAAAAGATGGTCCAGTCATTCAGCATTCATATTGATGCTTGTTATACTAATCCCTGTTGCACTGGCTGCCGCATCCTATGCTTCGGATGGGAAAAGTGCGGAACCGAAACCGCCTGCCGAGCCTCCGGTCGTTATCCGTGTGGCAAATGTAACTTTGAACAAGACCTCGGTAACCTTGCAAACAGGACAGACAGAGACGCTGACAGCGAAAGTGGCGCCTTCGACCGCTGCGAACAAAGAAGTCATTTGGAGCTCAAGCGATGAGACCGTTGCGACGGTTTCGAACGGCATGGTGACCGCGGTTGGTGCGGGAGAGGCTGTCATTACGGCGGTTTCCGCCGACAATGCGGACAAGTCCGCTTCCGCAGCTGTGAAGGTGTCGCCGGTATTCGGGGAGGCATCTGTACACGACCCTTCAGTGATCAAGGTCGATGAGACGTACTATGTATTCGGCTCTCACCTTGCTGCAGCAAAATCAAAGGATTTCATGACCTGGACCCGCTTTGCCGAAGGGGTCAACCCTGAGAACCCGCTGTTCGATAATGTGCTTGTCGAACTGAAAGAAGCGTTCGAATGGAGCACGGTGCAGAGCTTATGGGCTGCAGACGTCATTCAATTGGCGGACGGCAAGTTCTATATGTACTACAACACCTGTCAAGGTTCGTCCCCGCTCTCGGCGATGGGAATTGCGGTAGCGGACAACATCGAAGGCCCGTATAAGAATAAGGGTATATTCGTCACATCGGGCAAGGGGAAAGCGAGGGACGGCATAGCCAATTACAACGCCGTCATTCATCCGAACGCCATCGACCCTGACGTGTTTTTCGATAAGGACGGAAAGCTGTGGATGGTATACGGTTCTTACTCCGGCGGTATTTTTATATTGGAGATGAATCCGGATACCGGCTTCCCTGCAGAAATCAGTTTATTGAATATGGAGAACAACGGATACGGAAGGAAATTGACGGGCGGCTACCATACGCGCATAGAAGCGCCATATATTCAATACGTTCCTGAAACCGGCTATTACTACTTATACGTCACATTTGGAGGACTGGATTCCGCAGGCGGTTACAATATGCGGATCGCGCGTGCCGAGCATCCTGCCGGACCTTATTACGATGCGGAAGGGCAAAATATGCTCGATGCCAAAGCGTCCCCCGGAGCTTCCTTTTTCGATGATCGGGCAATAGAACCGTACGGCGTAAAACAGCTGGGCAATTTCCTGTTCAGCAATCTCGATGCCGTCCCGGAGTATCCGGCTTACGGCTATGTTTCACCGGGCCATAATTCCACTTACTATGAGGAAGGCAGCGGCAAATTGTTCAACATTTTCCACAGCCGGTTTCCGTTCAAAGGGGAAGCGCATGAAATTCGCGTACATCAAATGTTTATGAACGAGAAGGGCTGGCCGGTACTTGCGCCGCACCGGTATGCGGGTGAAATGCTGACCCCGGTCGCCGAAGAAGCTGTGTTCGGGGCATATCATTTCGTTAACCACGGCAAAGCGATCACGAAGGATATCGTCCCATCCGTATTTGTCGAGCTTCATGCGGACAATACGATCGGCGGCTCGGTAACAGGCACCTGGGAGCTTCACGGAGAACATTTTGTACGATTGAATATTGACGGAGAACTATATTACGGCGTGTTCGCGCGTATGTGGGATCCTTCTTCCGGCGATTTCGCCATGACATTCAGCGCGATATCCGATAAAGGCGCAGCCGTTATGGGCAGCCAATTGGCCCCGTTGTCCGACCGGCAAGCCGTGGAAAACACATATAACTATTTAAGTCTTGGCGATACAAGCCGGGTATACGGCGATATCGAATTGCCGACTCAAGGCGCACGGAACGCTGTCATTACATGGGCTTCCTCAAACCCGCAAGTCGTATCTGAAACCGGGACGGTCAATCGTCCGGCTGCGGAAGAGGGGGATGCAGCGGTTGAGCTCACTGCAACCATTACTAAAGGTGACGAAACGGCTGTTAAAGTATTTACTGCGGTCGTAAAATCGGTACCGAACGATCCGCTGATGGACGGCTTGACGGCCCATTACAAGCTTGACGGCAGCTTAACGGATGCGACGGGGCAGTTAGGCGAAGGAACGGTTACGGGTAACCGGATTAACAATGCGGGCGGAACCATTTCATACGATACCGGGACTTTAGGCAAAGCCGCCGTCTTTGACGGAGCGTCGGGCATTCGCCTTCCTGACGGATTGATCCTCGGCGACAGATACTCCGTGTCGATGTGGTTGAATCCGGAGGCGCTCACTTCCTTCACGACCACCTTCTTCGGCGCGGCCTCGACGGACAGCTGGATTAGCCTTGTGCCGCAGTCATGGGACTCGAACCTGATGCTTTGGTCAGGCACGGCCTGGTATGACGGCATCACGAACGTGATGACGCCAACGAACCAATGGACGCATGTCGTATTTACCGTAGACAAGGGCGATGTGAAAGTTTATGTAAACGGTGTGCGGCGGTTTACGGGCACACACTTCCCGAACGTATTTACGGATGCCGGCGGAGTGTTCGGTCTGGGCGTAAACTATTGGGATGCGCCTTTCAAGGGCTTGATGGACGATCTTCGGATTTACGAAGTGGCATTGACTGAAGAAAAAGTCGGTCTGCTGAACAAAGTTCATCCGGAGTAGGACATTCTGGGTTCGTTCAAGTAAAACCCACCAGGGTCGGCTGATCCTTGGTGGGTTTTCCGCTTTTAGCAGTCAAAATCGATCTTGTTCATGATGCAGCAGTGATTGATAAATATATGTGGACGTTGACAGTGCTTCCGTCGAGTTGACGGAGCATCTTGGCTCCACTGTTTATCATATCGGTTGCGATCTGCGAATTAAAACTGCGCCCCGATATCCTTTCCGTTGACGCCAGCTCCTTTCAGGTCGCTGCCGGAAGCCAGCTTGAGGAAGTTCCCAAGGTTCGGCGAGCCGTTCGCATTTCTGCTAACCGACGGAGTCAGACTGACAAAATCGGCGCTGCTGACAACGAGTCCTTTGCCATTGGTGCTCTGGCCGTTCTTCCACCAGACATTGGAGCTGCTCACATCGGTACCGCTTGTCTTGTCGCTGGAAGTGCTTTCAAAAGACAGGTTGTTGGTGAATTGATGCGTTCCCACGTCGAAGGCGAAGTTGCTGCCGGTACCGGCTTGTCCGTTCTTCCAGGACGTGTTGTTCTTCATCGCGATAGAGCCGGGGTTGCTGTTGTAGGTAAACCCGTGCTTTCTGTTCAAGAAGGCGATGCTGTTCTCCACGATATGATCGACGGCGATTTTGTCTCCTCCAAGCTTGAAGCCGTTGCCGTCGGCGTCGGCGGTCGAAAAGCCGTCCGAGAGCTGTCCGTTGTGATGGGCAACGCTGTTGCGGATCGTGACGGGAGCAATCGGGCCCGTATCTGTTTTCGAGAACAAATCCCAACCGTCGTCGATATTATAAGCGGCGATGCATCCGTCGAACACGTTCCCCGGTCCGACGGTCAGCTTGGCGGCGAATCCGTCCGCGTCTTCCCCGTTATCGGGATCGTAGTTGTTGTGTGAATAGCTGTTCAGGATCAGATTGTTGCTCGGCCAATCCGACATATTGGTTTGAGACGAGCTGTATCTGGAGATCTGCAATCCCGTATCGCGGTTATGATCGGTTTCCACATTCTCAATGATATTATAATGGCCGCCGATGAAAATGCCGTTATCGCCGGCGCCCGTAACCCTTATGCCCTTGACGTGCCAGTAGCTGCCCCAGACTTGAAGTCCGCGGTTGCTGGAACTATACGCTTGCGCTGAGAAATCCAGGACAGGTTTTTCACCATTATAAGCGAATATATTTTTACGTGCGCCGGAGCTTCCGTTGTTATCAGGCTGAATGATTATTGTAGTCGAATAATTGTACGTGCCTCCGCGCATATAGATCGTGCCGCCTGGCGCCACTTTCGTTATTGCCGAAGTCAGCGTCGTCGGGCTTGCCAGCGTGCCGGGATTGCTGGCGGAACCATTTGGCGCCACAACGATGTCGCCGGAACCTATACCGCCTCCGCTGACTGCGACGAAACTCCATTGCTGGTTCGTCCCGCCGTTGTCCGCCCACTGCTGCACATTCGCACCGTCCGCCGTCGATTTGCCTGTGACGTCGAGCACTTTGCCGCTATTCCTGTTAACGATTTTATAGTATCCGCCGCCGACATCGACGATCTGCCATTGCTGGTTCGTTCCGCCGTTGTCCGTCCATTGCTGCGCGTTCGCTCCGTCCGCAGTCGATTTCTGATAGATGTCGAGCACTTTACCGCTGCTTTTACTGACGATTTTATAGTACCCGCTGCCGGCATCGACGAGCCTCCATTGCTGGTTCGTTCCGCCGCTGTCCGTCCACTGCTGCACATTCGCTCCGTCCGAATTCGAACTCCCGGCAACGTCAAGCGCCTTGTTGCTGTTTCGATTGATGATTTTGTAGTCCGTATTGACAACCGGCGCTGCGTACACGCTGCTTAGAGGAATCAGGGCGATCGTTAAAGCAAGCGCAAGAAACATGCTTGTGATTTTTCTCATTTCTAATCATCTCCTTTGTTATCGCATCGGTTGCGATTAATAAGCTGAAATGGACCGTACCGGTACGTATCGCTCGCTTCTGGTTTGGGAGCGCTTACAAATAACGGTTGCGTTTGGATCGCGATATTTATTTTGTAGATTATCTACTTCCTTTCTTTTATATTTCCGACAACGATTCTTATGGCGGTATTCTACGATTATGAATCAAGAGATTCCCCTCCTTTCATTCATAACAATATTCATACAAAGGAATTACGTAAATAATCATTGTATTAGTTTCTAGTTTCCAGGAGTTATGCAATTGCAGGTAGAAGATGGGAAAAGACGGCCTCGCCCCTTATAATGCGTGATCCCTGTCTTAACCACCCAAACATGATCATTTGGGTACAGGACCACAAAATCTTTTAGCTTGCGAGCCGCTGAAAATACAGTTTAAAAAATTATTTACCGCGATAATCGTCTTCTTGGCTGTTACAATGATGATAATACAGTCAATAAAGGAGATTCGGGATGAATAGCGGCTTTATGATCGATACCGAGATAAATCGGCGCCAAACGTTGAAGCAAGCGAAGGAAGCAGCGCTTAATGCTTTGCAGAGATACGAAGCAGACTGGAGTTCCATACACTTCATTCAAGTGTCCGAGCATGTCACCTTCCGCATAGTAACAGAGAAGGGAGAACAGTTCTTGCTCCGCATTCACCCGGCCAGCAAGCCGCTCGAGGAAACCCTCTCCGAAGTGGAATGGTTGTCAGCGTTGAAGAGCAAAGGTATTATTGTGCCCGAGGCCGTACCGAATCGGGAAGGAACGTTCGTTACCGATGCGACGGCGGGCGGCGGACAACGGTTCTATTCGACCTTATTGAGATGGATCGAGGGAGAACGATTGGAAAGAGGGGCGCTGACAGAGGAGACAGTCCGTAAAATGGGGGAGATGATGGCGAACCTTCACGAGGCAAGCATTGAATTTAGCCCGTCTGCCGGCTTTGCGCGCCCTTTATGGGGCATCGAGAGCTTTGAACGAGATTGGGAGCATCTGAAACAACATCACCGGCATTTCATTTCGGATGAAGCCATTGAGTTGTACTCCAGAGCCGCCACTAAAGTGACGGATCGTCTCGGCACGTTAACAAGTCATGAACGGAACTATGGGATGATTCATGCGGACTTACACATTGGCAACGTCGTTTTTCGGGATGGGAAGCCGTACCCTATCGATTTCGGCAGGTGCGGCTTCGGCTATCATCTCTACGATATGGCGCAATCGATCATGGGGCTGTATCCGCCGCAGAGAGCTTATTTCATCGAAGGGTATGAGAAGATCAGACGAATGGAAGACGAAGCCATTCCGAAGCTGGAGTGCTTCTTTATCATGGCAATCATCGAGGCATACAGCTTCCATGCGGAGAATCCGCTTGAGATAGAAGGCTTGATTGAAGAACAGCCCTATGCACAAGCGATATTGAGAGCCTATGTGAACGGGGAGCCGTTTATGTTCCAGCCGCTTGAAGTCTCTTAACTCTCTGAATGATATTATGTTAAGCTAATAACGAATACGATAGCTCAATAAAGGCTTTGTCGAACTAGTCCTTGAAAATCAAGGACTTTTTGAATTTGAAAGCATAAATTTACCTGGGTAAATTGGAAGTGCGGCAAATTTGTATGAGTGGTAAAATATTGGAAAAACCGAAACTTATACAGGGCTGGAAGCGTCTATCTTTGTAGTATGCAAATTGCGTTTATACTCGGGTAGCTTACCAATAAAAAACCGGTAAGGAGCTGTTAATCATTAGCTTGAACAACTGGATGACCATTATTTTTAGGAGGCCGAGCATTGAAACTTTGGCTATCATTGTTATTGCTGTTCCTGCCCGTGCTGGCTCTTTATTTCATTTATCGAAAAAGGCAGGAAAATGAAAGCATTCTGTTTATTAAACTGATCGGATACATGATCATGGGTGGATTTACTTTTGCCATTAACGGGGTGCGGCTTCCTGCCGGCTTTGTCATTTATCTTGTTTTTTTCACTCGCCCTAAGCGGAATAAAACGATCAAGCAATGGGCCGCTCTGCTTGGATTATTGATTTACGCTATGCAATTGCTCGCGCCGTCTGTCCAAAATTATTGGTTCGAACGTCCTCGCAGCGTTGTATCGGAGGGCGACAATCTGTACAGCTATGATTTTGAGAGCAACTGGTCGATGGTTCAGAAAGAATTTGACATCAATTATGACGCCAGATTGGAAAAATTCGAGGTCGGGTACGAAAAGGACGGCTTGATTAATGAACTTCGTTACGAATTCCTTGAGCGCGAACTGGAAGGTTATATCTATTATCGAGTAAAGGTAAAGGCTGCGGAGCAGGCATCCGTTGTGGAGAGGCAGAGAATTGAAGGGCCGTGGTTCCAATACGACCGGTCTGCCGCCGTTTCCCGTTTTTTCGAGCAGTTAAATGCGGTTGATTTGAGAAAGATCAAACCTGGACGCGATTTTCACTATTATATATTAAGTGCAGAAGGGGCACGAACCGCTTATGCAATAGAAGACGCGACAAAATATATCCTTCGGGATGGGCAAATAATTGAGATCACAAACTCACAGCTTCCGATTGAAGGCTATTGGCTGAAGGTATGCGGTGCGTATGGGGACCCCGGCTGCAGTGAGCGGACGGACTATTTCTTCGACGCGACGTATAACAACCACAAGGAAGAGGTTGTCGGTGACCAAATAAAAGAAACCGGTCAAAATCGCTGAAACGTTAATGGGCCGACCTGCAGCCGCACCGGTTTTCGCTTTTTTGCTATTGGAACAGCTGATGCCTGAGAGGCACGGCTTTTCCGGATTGCAATACTTTAATGAGGTGAACGCCCACGTCGGTGAGGTTCAATATTTTTTTCATATCCATAGTTCAATGATCTTCAGCGGCGGGGTTTGTACGCATACGATGCCGCTCGCGATATTGCCTCGGCGTTACCCCGTAAGTCCGTTTAAATATACGATGCAAATAATTGGCACTTGAAAAACCGCTGCAAGCCGCCAGCTGCTCAATGGTCCGGCCGCTTTGTTCAAGCTCCTTGCAAATATTCGATAACCGGATTTGTTCAACATATTCGCTAAAGGTTGTGCCGGACATGGACTTGAATAAACGCTGCAGCTGCCTCGGGCTGATATGGAGACGTTCCGCGACCGTATTCAGCGTTAATGGTTCCTTGTAATTGTCTTTGATAAATTGCTCGGCAAGCCTGTAACGGTAACGATGAATATCCCGTGAAGGCAGCTGCTGCGGCTGCGGCTCCGGAAAGTAGCTTCGCGTCATGCGAAGCAAGATGTTGATGACCGACTGCTTGATGATGGTGAATAAACCCGGTTGGCCTTCGTACCATGCCCGATAAGCGGTCAGAAAGCATTCCATCACCCGGAAACGGTCCATTTCGGGGCGAAGCGGAATCAGGTGAAGCTGGCGGATGCATGTCTCGGCTTCCTTCCATTCCGTTTCAACCCCCCAACCGGATTTCAGTTCATCAGGCCCGGAGCCGTCGAGGTCAAGGCATATGATTTGGATGCGCAGACACAACTCGTCCATCGCTTCGTCAGCATCCGCCTCCTGATAATGCATCACTTGCGGAGCTGTCAGGTACATCATTCCTTCATGCAGCGCGAACCGCTTGTCACCGAATATGACCAGTCCTTTCCCGCGCGGGATGAAATGAAATTCGAACTCCTCCGAATGCTTGTGGAATTGGTCGATCTTGCCCGGGGGAAATGTCGTATGATGAAATCGAACGATTCGAATGCCGTAAGGGCCCCAGCGGAAATCGGACCGAAGCTGTTCCAAAGCATGCCGCTGCTCCTTCATCAGTTCGTAGGGATAAACGCTGACGCCGCCTGCGGCTTGATTCATTTCCGCCATGCTGTTCCTCCTGCAATCCTTTTTTCGCTATAAATCTTAACACAAAAGCTGTACGGCTGCGCCTGATTTGGCCGAAATCGACGCCGCTTCCATCAGCCTGGTCAAATCGAGCGCCAATGTTACGTTTTCGGTTGCCTTCGTACCGTTCCGGATATGGGATACCCATTGGTCAAAGGAGGAAGGAAGCGCTGCAGGCAGCTTGAAGGTATGCCACCGACCGGCCGCATCGCCTTCCAGCTTCAGGCTTCGGTAGATCAGTTTAGCATCATACGCGTGGTATAGCGCGCTGCCTTCCGTGCCGTGCAATTCAAGGGTAAACGGCGATGACCGATTGACGAAGCCCGCTTCGACGACGCCGAATGCTCCGTTCTTATACCTGAGGACGGTGATGGCGTTATCCTCCACTGCTTTGCCGGTAACGCAGCTGTAACTGGCGCTCACGCTCTCCGGCATGCCGAGAAACAGCCGGACCAAGATCATCGGGTGACAGCCAAGGTCGATCATGGCGCCGCCGCCGGTTTGCGCGGGATCGAAGAAATGGGCAGGCAAATAACCGAGCGGATTATCCTCTGCGGGCAAGGCTCCGCTGTGGGACAGGCGCGCGCGAACAGACGTCAATTCACCGAGCAAGCCGCAGGCGGCAAGCGCTAATGCACCTTGAGTAAAGGGGGTATTCAGACGCGGCAGCGATACGGTCAGCACAACGCCGGAGCGGTTGACGGCCGCCATAATCTTGTCGCATTCAGCGGAAGTTAAGGCGATTACCTTCTCTGTGAAAATATGCTTGCCCGCTTCTGCCGCAGCGGTCATGATATCCATGTGATCTGCGGTTGGGGCAGTAACGATTACGCCGTCGATATGGCTGTCGGAGAGCAGTTCGCCGAGTTGCTCGACATACCGGATGCCGCGACCTTCGGCTTCCCTTCGTCCCCGTTCGGGAATTTCGTCCCATATGGCAACGAGTTCCGTATCCGTATGCTCCATCACCTGTTTGGCGTAATCTTTGGCATGCACATGCCAGAAGCTTAACAGGGCTACTCGCAGTTTTGCTTTTTCGCTCATTTATGCCTTTTCCTCCAAACCCTTATTCGAAATAGACGGCTTTACCGGATTTGGACGATTCGTAGACCGCCTCTAAAATTTCCGATACGACCAAAGCTTGCTCGGGCGTGACGACAGGCTCTCTGTCGCCCAGGACCGCGTCGATCCAAAGGCGCATCTCGACATCTTTCGCAGATTCTTTCTTGCCCTCATAGAAATCAGCGCCCTTCGGATCAAGCTTGATTTGGTTTATGAACAATTTTCCGTGTGTTTCTCCGTTAATGCGAAGGCCATCCATCATATCGGCGCCGCCTTCGGTACCGCATAAGGTGCACCGCGCTTCTTTCGAATCCAATGTGTTTAACGCCCAACTAGATTCAAGCATGATTGCAGCCCCGTTCTTCATAATGATCATACCGAAAGCGGAGTCCTCTACTTTAAACCTGGCCGGGTCCCACGGCCCCCATGAGTTTGCTGCATTAACACGCTTTGACAGCTTGTGATAGGCAGCGCCGAGTACGACACGCGGCTCGTAGTTGTCCATCAGCCACAGCGTCAAATCGAGCGCGTGCGAGCCGATATCGATGAGCGGGCCTCCGCCCTGCTTCTCCCCGTCGAGGAAGACGCCCCAGGTCGGCACGCCGCGCCGGCGAACGGCATGCGCCTTGGCGTAGTAAATGTCCCCGAGCTCGTCCGCCTCGCACATTTTTTTGAGCAGCAGGCTGTCCGGCCGGAATCGGTTGTTGTAGCCGACCGTCAGCTTTTTGCCGGTTCTTCGGGCCGTCTCCGCCATTCGCCGGGCATCGGCCGCTTGTTTGGCCATCGGCTTTTCGCACATGACATGTTTGCCCGCTTCAAGAGCGGCTATCGAGATCTCAGCGTGCGTATCGTTAGAGGTGCAGACATGGACAATGTCGATGGAACCGTCCTTCAGCAACGCTTTGTAGTCGGTATAGACTTTGGCGCCGTCGGCGCCGTACTTCTGCGCCGCGTCTTTCGCTTGCTCGATGCGCACGTCGCAGAACGCAGCAATCTCTACCTGTTCGAGCTTTTGCAGACTTGGCAGATGTTTGCCCGCAGCGATGCCTCCGCATCCGATCATAGCTACCTTCAATCTGGTTGACATGGACGATTTCCTCCTAAACATACCACAGTTTGCGCTCATTCTAGCATGCCTAACTAATAATTAATATTGAAAGATTGCGACGAAAAAAAGTGAACAATTGCGACGGAAAGAGGCATTAACAAGATATTAACGATTTATGGCGCCAGGATGATGGTATGCTTTCACTAGTATTTGCGGTGGACCTTAATGATCATTGCGCTCAATTAAGAAAGTGTAAAAAACGGACATATAACTGAAGATGGCTGGCTCTTTTCAACTGTTCTCCGGCTCACCGCATGAAAGGAGGGGATCACTGGATCGGACGGTCAAATAAGAATGAATCGTAAACCATATCAAAGGGAAAGGGATGAGAAAATGAAGCTTATATTCATCAGGTTTTCAATCGTTAGTTTTGCGCTTGCACTTGTTCTCGGTCTGGCTCCGCAAACGGCCGTAAAGGCGGATACGGCGAAAACAGGTTCTTTCTCGGTGCTTTCCTATAATGTCGGAGGGCTGCCGGGGTTCATTTCGAGTGCCGACCCGGAGGCCAATACACCGAAGATCAGCCCGCTGCTCAATCTATATGATATTGTAAACGTGCAGGAAGATTTCAATTACCATGCGGCGCTGTACGAGCAGGCCAATCATCCGTACAAAACGCCGACAAGCGGCGGTGCGGGCATCGGCAGCGGATTGAACACGCTGTCGGTATTTCCGATATCCGATTTGGAAAGAGTGACATGGGATACGAGGCACGGCGTGTTCGACAGTGGCAGCGATCAATTGACGCCGAAAGGCTTTACGGCCAAGCGGCAGAAGCTGGCGGACGGGGTTTACATCGACATCTACAATTTGCATGCAGATGCGGACGTTGACCCGGGCTCGATGGCCGCGCGAGCGGATAATATCCGGCAATTGAGCGACTATATCAATCAGTATTCCGACGGCAATGCCGTTATCGTCTTTGGCGATACGAATACGCGGTATACGCGGGAGAAACCGCTGCTGGAGGAGATGCTCACCGCTACCGGAATGGCTGATGTCTGGATTGAGCTTGTACGCGGCGGCAGTGTTCCGCCGCTCGGCGACGCGCTCATGGACAACTCGGACTTGAACGGGCCGAACTATGAAGTCGTGGACAAAATCTTTTACCGAAGCGGCCCGCTGGTCGAGTTGAAAGCGACAGCTTACCGCTTAGAGGACGAAGTATTCGTTGACGAGAATGGAGAGCAATTGTCGGATCATTATCCGATTTCGGCCGAATTCACCTATACGGTCTCTGATGATATTGCTATGAGCGAGCCGTTCGGCGGCGACGGGGGCAACCCGTTTAATCAACTGGCATATCTTCCGGTGTCGCGAATGACCGGGTTGACGCTGCAGAGCGGAGCGCGGGTAGACGGTCTGCAAATGACGTTTGCGGACGGCAGCGAGCTTCGTGCCGGCGGAACGGCGAACGCAAGCCGTATTCTGCTGGACAGCGACGAATATATAAAGTCAGTCGAGCTGCACAAAGCAGCAAGAAACGGAAGCGACCGCATCTTCTACGCCCGGTTTACAACCAATAAAGGGAAGCAGCTTCAAGGCGGAACACGGACATCAAGCTCAGTGACTTATACCGCGCCGGATGGCTGGTATATCTCCGGTTTTTACGGCAGATCGGGCGGCGAGATCGACCGGTTAGGCGTGATTTACAAAAGGATATATTGATTCATAGGGACAATGCCCTGCAAAAAATACGAGGAGGCTCACAATGAAAAAAGGTATAGCTGTTCTTCTGGTATCTTTTTTTGCATCTGTCGTTTTTTTAACAACCATTCATGCAGCTGTCATCGGCCATGACAAAGTAATCGGATTTGAAGAAGTGCCGCCCGCTTCGGTTACTGAAATAGCGGCGAAACATTTTCAGCCTTATCTGAAGGTGATTAACGGATGCGTGCCTTTTCCTGCTGTAGATGCCCAGGGCAATACAAACGGAGGTTTAAAGCCAACCGGAGCGCCTGAAGGAGGCTGCAGTAAAAACACTGGACAAATCTATGCGCGTTCTGCATGGTACAATGGAGTATGGGCAATTATGTATGCCTGGTATTTCCCTAAAGACGAAGCCTCACCGGGAATGGGCCATAGACATGACTGGGAAGGAATCGTGGTATGGGTGAATAATCCGGCAGTAAATAATCCGGAAGTTCTGTCCATTGCTTATTCGGAACACGGAAACTTTATCAACGAAGCTCCAAGCAGAAATAATATGAGCGGAAGTCATCCTTTGGTTGCCTATCGAAGCGTGTGGCCGCTGAACCATAGCTTGCATCTTACGAATGAAGCAGGCGGGACCCAGCCGCTAATCAATTGGGAACAATTAACTCCTGCCGCCAGGGAAGCATTAAATACGACGGATTTTGGTAAAGCGAATGTACCTTTTAACGATAATAACTTTTGGAACAACTTAGGCAAAGCTTGGTTTAAACAACCGAAACAAATGCCCGTCTGTCGAGCCGTCCGGCCGGCAGGCGGGTGTATCGTTTACAAAACTTTTGAAAAAAATCTGGCAAAATGATGGTATCCTGTCAGATGGGCATATTCGATCGGCATATTTAATCACGCTGATGCGGATGCGTTTGTATTGATGTTTCACGGACTCCCCTATACACTGAATATATGATAGTTCGTATATCGTAAGCAGACAGGGGGAATGGGAGCTGTCAGGCATGCGGATATGGAAATGGCTGTGGAGCAGCGTCACGAACAGCTTCAAGCTGAAGCTGATCGGAAGCCTGTTCTTTATCATCATCGTAGCGTTCGGCATCGCGAGCCTGTATACATACAGCAGCAATCAACGGCTGCTGCGGGACGAGCTGAGCAAACAAGCGCTCATTACGAATCAAGAAGCGCTTTCTAAGATCGAGCTGAAGGTGGGAGAGATGAAACGGATCTCCCAGCTGCTCGTCTTGAACGGCGAGATCGAAGGAATGACAAGGCGCTACAACCGGTACAAGGACACCGATGCTTTCCAGCTGTATTTGGAGATACAGAAAATAGATGAGCTTATCAATCAGCTTCGATCCGACGCGCCGTATATTACAGGTCTGTACATGCTCGATCCCGGGGGAGAATCGGTGTACTACCGCTACAACACGCCCGCCATCAATGCGTTGAACAACAGCACGTTCGATCCGATCCGCCGCAACCTTGCCGGTACGTCGGGGAAGCTGGTCTGGATGAGAATGCCGCTTCCGAGCGAGATTGAACCGGGCGGGTTTCGCAATACGATCGTCGCCGCCAGATGGATGAAAAACAGCTTGCAGCAGCATTACGGCATGCTTGTCATGACGGTCGACGAATCGTTTCTCGCAAGCGGGCTGGAGGAACTGACCAGGGACGGCATGGGGCGGGTCTACCTGTTCAACCGTTCCAACGAGCTGCTCTATTCCAACGGCGAGCTCCCTGCGGATAGAGTGCCGGGCATAACGGACAATAAGGACAATGAGGACTATTCGGAAATTATCGACGGCGAGCTGTACTCCAGAAGCAAATCGGTTAATTCGTTGACCGACTCCTTTGTGCTCGTCAGCTCCATGTCGCTAGGCCAGATCGAACGGCAAAACCGCAACATCGCCGAAAATATTGTTGTCACCGGCCTGCTGATCGCATTCATTACGAGCCTGCTGATCATATTGACGCTGGAGAGGCTGCTGCGGCCGCTTGCCGATCTGCTCAAGGGGCTGCGGAGGCTCCGTTCCGGGAAATTCGACACTCGGATCAAGGTGCGCTCCAAAGACGAGCTCGCGTATATCTGCGACAGCTTCAACGAGATGGCCGAGCAGGTGGAAGGGCTCATCAAGAAGGTGTATTTGACGAAGCTGAGTGAGCGCGATGCCGAGCTGAAGGCGCTGCAGGCGCAGCTTAATCCCCACTTTCTGCATAATTTCTTCAACGAGGTGTACTGGAAGCTGCACCTTCAGGGAGTCAGGGACTCGGCTTCCCTGATTGCCGCCGTATCCGAGATGCTTAAGCATTCCTTGATGCCTGTCCGGATTCCGACCACGGTCAAGGAGGAGCTGCGTCAGGTGCGCAATTATGTGAAAATTCAGTCAGAGCTGTTCGAGACGGACTTCGAATTCGCCGTCGTTGCGGACGAATCGGTTCTCCATTACGGGATGATGCGCTCGCTGCTGCAGCCGCTGGTTGAAAATGTATTCATGCACGCCTTCCGCAACCAGCTGTCGCACAAGGTGCTGAAGCTTACAATTGCGGAGCAAGACGGGTTTTTGCGAATCGATATTGCCGACAACGGCTGCGGAATGGACCGCGAGCTGGTTGGAAGGCTGCTTGAAGGCTCAGAGGAGCCGGCTGGCGACGGCGGGCGCGAAAGCATCGGCGTGCGCAATGTCGCGCGCAGAATCGAGCTTCTTCATGGAAGACCCTACAGGCTGGACATTGCCAGCGAGCCCGGCAAGGGCACGAGGATGAGCTTGCTGCTGCCGGCGCATCCTGCCGAGGCATTCGCCGTGTAATCCCCGTATCTCGGATTGTGAAGGAGGACGGCCATGAGCTGCGGAAACGCAATGATTGTGGAGGATCAATATCACTTCCGCAAAGGGCTTGTGAGAATGATCGAGGAAAGCGAGCATAGCTGGAATGTCGTCAGCGAAGCGAGCAACGGGCTCGACGCCTTGAAAATGCTGGAGGTGCATAAGCCCGATCTGGTGCTGACCGATATTCGCATGCCGGCTATGGACGGCATCGAGTTCGTGACCCGGCTGCGCGGGCTGCATCCGGACGCGATTGTCGTCATATTGACGGGCTTCAAGCAGTTCGAATACGCGCAAGCCGCCGTCCGGCTGGGCGTCATGGACTTTCTCGTCAAGCCTTGCTCGGAGGAGGATGTCCGGGCGGTGCTCGGCAGAGCGAGCGAAAGATTCAAGGCAAGCCTGGCGCCGGCAGGACAGGCGGCGGACGCGCAGGAGGATGAGAGGCCGGACGGTGCCATCAGTAAAGCGGTCGCGTACGTCGAGAAGCACTATGCGGGCGATTGCCGTATGACGGAGGTCGCTTCTCACGTCCGCTTGAATCCCAGCTATTTCAGCGTGCTGTTCAAGCGCGAGACGGGCGAGAGCTTCACTTCTTACGTAACCCGGTATCGGATGGAGAGAGCGCTGCAGCTGCTGCGCGACACGGATATGAAGGTGTACGAGATCGCAGATGCTGCCGGATTCGTGGAACCTAATTATTTCACCAACGTATTCAAGCAGCATTTTTCGATGTCGCCCAAGGAATGGCGCAAACGTATGACAGAATGAAGGCTAGTGGAACAACGGAGCGTCATGACCGATCGCGGCCGATCGTCAATAAACCTGCGGGAGGAACGATATGGGGAACAAACGGCATTGCTTCGCAGTTCTCGCCAGCATCTTCATTGCCGCGCTCGCTGCGGCAGGCTGCAGCGAAGCGGGCAGCGACGGCAATGCGGCGGATAAACTGCTGAAGGAGCGGGGCGCGGTATCGGTGGTCGTGCAGGACAGAGGCGCGGTCGCCTCCTCCGAGGGCTCTTATGCGGATAACCGATGGACGAGGTGGATCAGGGACAACGGCCCCGTTGAGGTCGATTTCGTGCCGGTGCTTCGCAGTGAATCGAAGAAGCTGCTAAGCGTTATGTTTGCCTCCGGCTCGGCGCCGGACATCATTAACGAGACCAATGCCCCGTTCCGCAACAATCTGTACGAGCAGGGGCAGCTGCTCCCGCTGGACGATCTGCTGGTTTACATGCCCAACTACGTACGGCTGCTGGAGGAGTATCCCGAACTGAGGCAGGCCGGCACGAAGTCGGACGGAAAGCTGTACGAGATCGGGCGCGTGAATGAGGCCGGTCCGCTCCATGTTTTATTTATCCGCAAGGACTGGCTGGAGGCGCTGGGCCTGGAGAAGCCGAAGACGACGGAGGAGCTGCTGGAGGTCGCGGTTGCGTTCGCGCGGCAGGACCCTGACCGCAACGGGATTGACGATACTTACGGCATCAATATGAGCTATCATTCCGAAGGCGCGGTCAACGAGCTGTTCGGTATCCAGCAGGAGCACAGCTGGGGACTGAGGGACGGCCGCGTCGTCAGGCAGTGGGACAAGGAGCTTGTGGCGCTGGCCTTCAAGAAGGAGCTGTACGACAGGGGCGCGATCGATCCCGGCTATATCAGCGACAAGGACGGCGCGAAGGCGAAGAAGGACTTTTTGAGCGGCAAGCTCGGCATTTACGTCAATTACAGCATGAACTGGTTTGAATTCACAACCAGGGATCTGGTAGCGCTGAAGCGTGCGAGCCCGGAGGCGGCCGTGGAAGTGCTGGAGTATCCCGTATCGCCGTTCGGCAGCTACACGGGAGCAATTGACAACCCGATTCAGATGACGACGGTATTCAACGCGGACACGAAGGATCCGGTCGCAGCCGCGCGTTATGTCGATTTCATCCTGGAGCCGCACGTCTCGGAGCTGCTGCTCAAGGGTGAGGAAGGCGTGCACTGGGTTCGGGGAGACAACGGCTGCCCCGTCATTACGGACGATCTGAAATGGCGGACCGAGGTCGGCTATTCGGGCGCCGGCGCGTACGGCTTGTTCCTGAGCCGAGGGACGGAGAAATGCAATCTCGTCGCCTACCAATTCAATCCGGCGGACGAGATGCAGCGGCAAGGTCTGGAACTGTATCTGGCAGCCAGGGAGCTATATCTGGATCCCGCCAAGGAATATCCCGGCTTGACGTTCGGGGATCATGTACCCGGCCTTCCGGCTCCGCTCGATGAAATCCGGACAAGCACCCTGAAGACGATTACCGATCTGTACGTGAAAGCGATCGTGAGCGGCGAGTCGTACGGCGCGGAAGAAGCGATTCGGGACGCGCAGGACGTATGGGAACGGGAAAAGGGCGGGATGATCGTCGATTACATGAATAAATGGTATGAGGAGAACAAGGCTACGGCTCTGCTGGCCGACGATCTGCGGACCTTTGTCGAAAAGCAGCGCCGGCTGGCAGGGCAGTAGTAGAGCGATCCAAAAATAATGAAATAATAGTGGTTAAGTTGAATGAGAGAAGCGGAGGGGCCGGATTCGTGCTGTAGAAGCGTTAGCGGTCGCCTCTTGTCGCCCAGATTCTTACCTCTTAAGAGGTTAAATAATCAAAAAATCTGGGGACAACAGCGATCGGAAGCGCGAACCGGACCCGCAGCGGATCCAACTGGTCAAACAGTCTACTAGCAGGCATCGGACCAGGAACGGAAGACTTGCGCGGATAGGATGGACCGCATACAGCATAGGACGGTGAACCGTTTACGCTTGAGGCGGCGAACCCGAAAGTTCAGTCCGTGCGGACGGAGTACAGTAAAGGTTGCCATTGCCGTTAATAGGCTAATTTAACTCTCTTTCTTGTTTTAACGGGTGTGAGAGATGCTAATTCACTGTTTTCAATAGAATTGAGGTGGTGATGACGCAAATAGCGGCGATCACAACCGTTACATTTTCAGGAGCTCTAAATCTTTGCGAATAACGGCTGTGGCGATCGTTAGATTACTAAAGATCGAGATCGATTCTTAGCCGATAGGTACGGTATCGTTGTTTTCCGCTTGCGACAATCAGCAGCTTCTTGGTCAACAGAGAACGAAGAACAACTCTGGTGCGGTTTTCCGAAAGCAGCAAATGTGCAGCAAGCTCTCGAGGCTCAAAAGCGCGCATCAATCTGCGGGCAAACCGTACCGTTTCTGCTTCCGCCCAATTCAGGCCGGCTGTCGTGTCTATCGATAGGAACTTTCCGACAAAGGAAAGCACCAGTTGCTTACAGACTGCCGGGTCGTCACGGATGGACAAAAAAGCGACCGGAAGAAAGAACCAATCATCAAGGACCAGCAAGGCCTACTTCATACATAAATCCTTAAATCGGCCGGATTCGATATCTCTGGCATGAGTGCGGTAATCCTGAATTTCAACGCAGCCCTTCGCGCCGCCAGGCATATAAGCAAGGTCAAGATAACGATACCTGTTGTTCAAGTCGCGGACCTCATATTCAGCATGCAGATTGTCAAGATTTCCAATGGCCGGAAACCATATCGAGCGGAGAAATGTAACGGTACCGTGGCTCAACCCTTTCCTTAGCTGCTCTCTTCTTCTGGGGTTCTTCTCCTCGGCTATTTGTTTGCTCAACCAATGATCATAAACCTCTTGAAACAAAAAACTCATCTCTTCACCATCCTCCATTCATGCCATGCACAATAAAAAAACCGCCTCAATACGATCATGCCCTAAGAGCACCGTATCAAAGCGGTATGTGCTTCACACCGTAAAATTGAAAATAATATACCACAACATGATGATTTCAACAAGACTTCGTGGCGTAAAAAATTTTTATAATAATGTTACTGCACCCTACTATGAAAGATAACAGCAAAGAATAGTATGATACAATTTTCATTCTCTGTGGTGCAGCGCTGGTTTTGCGCTAGGTCGATGGCTAACGGATGTACATGCCGCTATTTGGCGAAGAAACGTCATTTTGAAGTTTTAACGGTTGCAGGCGCTGTTATTTACTGAAATCCAACCTAAAAATCGTGAAAATGGACAGATAGGCGCGGTGGCAACCGTTAGCCTTGCGATGATGGGACAAACCGGCAAATAACGTCGCTGATAACCGTTGTTGCGCTTGCGAAGCTAGGTACAGCTAACTGATGCAAGTTCGGTCGGTCGGCGTAAGGACTAAGCCGCCCCGCAGTTAGCAGGCAGATGTCGGCTGAATCCGTCCTGAGAAGAGAGCAATCTTCTGGGAGCGGGCATTTGTATATATATGATTTGAAAGCGCTCTCCAAATACTCTGTAAAAATATCATTAAGGAAAACGACAACCTCAAATTATTATAGATTTTCAGCCGCCGTTTTCATGGGAAGGGTAAGCTTGAAAATAAGGAAAACCTAGAAGCGACGCTGTTTTCACGCCTTTACAATTCCTGTACGGAATGAAAACGGACCTAATATATTTATAGTTGTTCCCGTATAGGCCGTGGCCTATGATCGAATTAAGGTAATCGCATTTCTATAACCGAAGGGGGATACAGATGGGGATGGAAACAGCGGTACCCGCATCGATCGGGGCGGATAAGAAGCCGTTGTGGAAGCGAATGTGGAAGGAACGGTGGCTGTACCTTTTTATGCTCCCCGGACTTGCTTATTTCTTGATTTACAAGTATGTGCCGATGTGGGGCGTTCTAATGGCGTTTCAGCGATATCAGCCGCATCTAGGGCTGCTCCGCAGCGAATGGGTCGGCCTTCGGCATTTCGAGCGTTTTTTTTCCGAGCCTCAGTTCTGGACGCTGCTGCGCAACACGCTGTACATCGCATTTCTGGATACGGGCATCTACTTTCCGCTGACGATTGTGCTCGCCCTGTTGCTGAACGAGCTTCGGATGGAGCTGTTCAAGCGGACCGTGCAGACGCTCGTCTACGTGCCGCATTTTTTGTCCTGGGTCGTCGTAGTTGGAATCTCTTACATCCTGCTTACGACAGAGGGTGGAATCATTAACGAACTGCTGGTGCTGCTCGGCCTCGAGAAAATCCAGTTTTTGATGAGCGAGAGCTGGTTCAGGCCGCTCATTATCATGCAGATGATTTGGAAGGATGCGGGCTGGGGAACGATTATCTTTTTGGCTGCGCTGGCAGGCGTCAATCCGAGCTTGTACGAGGCGGCGCGCATCGACGGAGCCGGCCGCTGGAGGCTGCTGTGGCATATTACGCTTCCGGGCATTCGCAGCGTCATCGTCATTCTTCTCATTTTGCGGTTAGGCAGCTTTATCGATTTGGGCTTCGAGCAAATATTCCTGATGGTGAACGCGCTGAACCGCGAGGTGGGGGAAGTGTTCGACACCTATGTCTACCAGGTCGGCATGCAGCAAGGCCAATTCAGCTACAGCGCCGCGGTCGGACTGTTCAAATCGGTCGTCGGATTGATTCTGGTCATGATCGCCAACTGGATGGCCAAGCGGCTCGGCGAGGAGGGCGTTTACTAACATGGTGAAGGATACGAGCCTGGGCAGCAGATTGTTCGACGCGGCGAACATTGCGGTGCTGCTGCTGTTCTCCCTATTAACGTTTATGCCGTTTCTGTATGTCGTCATCATGTCGTTTTCGACCGGCACGACGCTTCTTCCGAAGAGCTTCTCGATGGAAGCGTACCGGTACATTTTCTCGGCAAGCACTTTTACGCGCAGCTTGCAGGTTTCCGTATTCATCACGGTTGCCGGCACCTTGTTTCAGCTGGCTATGACTTCCTTGATGGCGTATTCGTTGGCGCACCGGCATTTGCCGGGCAGAAGCGCCGTGCTGCTGATGGTGCTGTTTACGATGCTCTTCAGCGGCGGCATGATTCCGACCTACTTCGTCGTCAAGGCCACGGGTCTGCTCGATTCGCTCGCGTCGCTCATTATTCCGGGCGCCATAAGCGCCTTTAACCTGATAATCTTGAAAAATTTTTTTCAAAGCATTCCCGAGGAACTGAAGGAATCGGCCAAAATCGACGGCAGCCATGAGCTGGGCATCCTGCTTAAGATCGTATTGCCGCTGTCGTTGCCGGCGCTGGCCGCATTCGGCCTGTTCTACGCGGTTGGGATCTGGAATCAATATTTCAACGCGATCCTGTATATTACCGATACGTCCAAGTATCCGGTGCAAGTCATTTTGCGTCAGGTCATTATCTTGACCTCCGGTTCCATCGGAGACACTACGGAGATCGAAAATGTGCCATATTACGGCAATTCGATCAAGATGGCGGTCATCGTCATCGCGACGCTTCCCATTATGCTGGTCTACCCTTTCCTGCAGAAGCATTTTGCCAAAGGCGTGATGCTCGGGTCGGTTAAAGGATGAGGAACGCTCCGCTCGGGGCAGGGACACATCTTTTGATATAAAATTTAATGGAAAAGAGGGTTCATGTTGAAAAGGTGGATGACAGTTTCACGGCAAAGTTTGGCGATTATCGTCGCTGTTGCGATGATGCTGGTGAGTGCATGCTCCGGAGGCAGCTCGGTGCAGAATACGAATACAAGCGAATCAACGCCCGGTTCAACGTCCCAATCAGCGTCCGAATCTGAGTCGGAATCGAACGCTTCCTCCAGCGATGGCAACGAAGAGGAGAAGGAAGAGAAGCCGCTGGAGATTAGCCTCATGTATAATTTTGACGGTGTAGAGTTTCCCAAAGAAGGCAATGCGGTGCAGCAATATATCGAACAGGTCACGAATACGAAGCTGACCATATCCGCGCTGCCGGGCAGCGCCTTTGAAGAGCGTTTGCCTGTCATGATCGCCTCGGGCGATATGCCGGATGCGTTCCCGATTCCGAGAAGACATCAGAAACTGCCTTATGTGATCAATGCGGTTCAATCCGGCTTGTTCTGGGAGATCGGTCCTTATCTGGATCAGTTCCCGAACCTGAGCAAGATTAATCCGATCATCTTCGAAAATATCAAATACGAGGGCAAAATATACGGTTTGCCGAGGGAACGGGCGCTTGCGCGGCGTGCGATTCAATTCCGGTCGGATTGGCTGGCCAATCTGAATATGGAGCCGCCGAAGACGATCGACGAATTCTATCAGATGCTCGCCGCCTTCAAGAATGATGACCCCGATCAGAACGGGCAGGACGATACGTACGGATTGTCGGCTAAGGAAGTCGGCCTTTGGTTCGCTCCTTACTTCGGCGCCCCGAACCAGTGGAAGGTAGAGAACGGCAAATTCACTCGCGACGTGCAAACCGAGGAATTTCTTAACGCGTTGAAATTCGAGAAGAAGCTGTATGACGAAGGACTGATGAACAAGGACTTTGCCGTCGTTGACCGACCGGAGTGGACCGGCGCGGTGGAAAACGGGAAAGCCGGCGTAAGAATCGACGTAACGGGGTCGACCATTGGACTTGACACCGTCATCAAGGATAACTTCGGGGATGAAGCCGGCTTCAGCATGGTAAGCATACTCGAAGGCGATCACGGCAAGCGAATCAACATGGAGGGCGGGCATAACGGTTTCTATCTGTTCCCGAAATCCAGCATCAAGACCGAGGAGCATCTGCTTCGCGTCCTGAAATTCTTTGACGACATTGCCGGAGAAGAGATTTCGAATCTGTTCGTGTGGGGGCTAGAAGGCGTCCATTACGAGCTGGCGGACGGAAAGCCGGTCAGACTGACGACGGAAGGCGTCGATCATGGCGCTGAAGTCGGATCCGCCTATGCGGCGCCGCTCTGGACGCTCATGCCGGCCACGAATGCGATGAAGGGCGAGATGCCCGAGCTGGGAGAGCTGGAGCTGAAGCTGAACGAGGAGAATGCGGAATACGGCATTGCCGATCCGACGATGCCGCTCATTTCAGAGACGTATCTCGATCAAGGCGCGCAGCTCGAGACGATCCTGACGGATGCGCACATCAAACTCGTCATGGGCAACATTACGGAAGACGAGTGGAAGGCGGCGGTCGATACGTGGCTGTCACGCGGCGGCGCCAAAATCATCCAGGAGTATGAAGAAGCATACGCCAAGGCAAATCCATAATTTTTAAGTTCGTTGCGTGCCCTTTGGCCGGTGAGCTACAATGAAAGTGGACATTAAAGCAAAGGATTGTGATCGGATGGAGCCAAAGCAGCTCATTATTTTTCTGGACTCCGGGGATACGATCATCGATGAAGCGTCAGAGGTGCGGGACGAGCACGGAATCGTGACGGAAGCAAGCGTCATACCGGGGGCGGACTTGATGGTCCAAACACTTGCGGAGCGGGGCTATACGCTCGTTCTCGTTGCGGACGGCGAGGCGCAATCGTTCAAAAATATGTTTATCCAACACGGCATTTACGATTGCTTCGCCGCGATGATCGTCTCCGAACATATTCGAGTAAGGAAACCGGATCCCCGGATGTTTAAAGCGGCTCTGGGGGCGCTGGATCTGAACGAGCGTGACTGCCGCCGTATCGTTATGGTCGGCAATAACCTTAGCCGGGATATAAAAGGAGCGAACCAATTAGGAATCACCAGCGTTCATTTGAGCTGGTCCCCGCGATATCCGAAGACACCTGCCGAGGAGCTTGAAAAGCCCGATTTTACAATCGCCGAGCCGCTTGAATTGCTTGATCTGGCCGAGCGGTTGAACAGGCAATTATGAGGATTTAGTTGAAGAAATTCCAGGGATCGGATTCATGATCACATGACAGATCACTCAAGAGGCTGCCGCACGGCAGCCTCTATTTTTTGCGGATCCGGGGCGTGGCGGATCGGTCTAAGATTCTCCGGCCTCTGTCGTTAAACGTTTATTCCCCCGGAACCGGGGATCACGCCGCCGGAACCAAGTAAAGGCAACATTCTGCAGATGAGAAAAATAGCCAATAGTGTAAACAGTATTAAGATTAAGGCTAGTATTGCCGGGTTGGCTCCTGCTCCGAAAGCTGCCGTCATGGATTCACCTCCTAACATAGGCATCTTTGAGCATTACATAGGGCTCCTTGAGCGTGCACATACGGGTCTTTGAGCATTACATAGGGATCTTTGAGCATTACATAGGGATCTTTGAGCGGAGCTCAAAGTCTCTCCGCTTCCCAAAGTCTCTCCGCTTCCCAAAGTCTCTCCGCTTCCCAAAGTCTCTCCGCTTTGGAGATATCCTTCCATTGTATTAATTGAAATAAAAAACGTTTGGACGGTCATTTTATTAAACAACCTCTATTAGCGATTTCTGCTAGAATTCGCAGGCTTATTTGGGTTAAGATTAGGTTAGGCAGGTTAGGTGACTAACGCAAAGTACGAATCCGGGAGGTGTCAGGGGTATGTTGAAACGTAAAATAGGGCGTTTGAGTTATGAAAGCTCTGTCGTCATGTTCGGTGCGGCAAGTCTGGGGAATGTCACGCAGGAAGAAGCGGATGAATCGATCTCCTTTGCGCTGCGGCACGGCGTAAATCATTTTGACACGGCTGCGAGCTACGGGGATGCCGAGCTGCGGATGGGTCCGATGATCAGTAAGATCCGGGGTGAGATCTTCTTGGCTACGAAGACCGGACATCGTTCGAAGAATGCGGCCAAGGAAGAGATCTACCGTTCCCTGGAACGGATGCAGGTCGATTCCGTAGATCTGATTCAATTGCATGCGGTCGGTACGATGGATGAGCTGGACAGGTGCACGGAGAAGGGTGGTGCCTTGGAGGCCGCATTGGAAGCCAAAGAGGAAGGTATTGTTAAAGCGATCGGCATTACCGGCCACGGCCACGAGGCGCCTGCCGTACATTTGGAAGCGCTTCGCCGGTTCCCGTTTGAAACCGTGCTGCTGCCTCTCAATTATTATATGTACTCGATTCCGGAATACCGGGAAGCGTTCGATGCATTGATGGAGGAAGCGGGCAGACAGGATGTGGCAGTCAGAGTTATTAAAGCGGTAGCCAAAGCGCCATGGCGTGAAGACCAGCAGCGCCAATACGCCACCTGGTACGAGCCGTTCGAGCAGCAGGAGATTATCGACGCCTGCGTCCATTTTGTACTGTCTTTTCCGGGAGTGGCCGGCTTTGCCAGTGCAGGAGACATCCATCTGTTCCCCAAAATCGTCGATGCGGCGGAGCGGTTCGGTTCAATGAGCGATGAAGACGCCGAACGCATCCTGGCCTCGATCAGCGGCTACACTACAATATTCGGGGCCCCGACCTCCATTGCTTAACAATAAAGGTCCTGATTCTTCAGCGTTTGAAGGTTCAGGACCTTATTTTGTTGAAAGAAAATGTTATAATAAACGTCGAGGAAAAGACAAAGAAGAGGAGAGACTTTGAGAAGCAGAAAGACTTTGAGCTCTACTCAAAGATCCCTATATCATGCTCAAAGATCTCTATGTCAGGAGGATATGAAGTTTATGCGCATCGGAGCAATTGAAGCGGGAGGAACAAAATTCATCTGCGGCATTGGAAATGAGGAGGGACGGATTGAAGAATCGGTAAGCATTCCGACCGAATTTCCCGAAGTGACGCTGGAGAAAGTAAAAGCCTTTTTCAGGGACAAGCAAGTGGAGGCGATCGGCATCGGCACGTTCGGTCCGATCGATATCGACCCGGCGAGTCCGACGTACGGTTATGTGACTACGACCCCTAAGCCCGGCTGGACCGGCTACGACTTTCTCGGAAGCTTGAAGCGGGAATTCGACGTTCCTTTCGGTTGGGATACGGACGTGAATGCGGCCGCTTACGGCGAAGCGAAGTGGGGAGCGGCGCAAGGTCTGGACAACTGTGTGTACTATACGATCGGCACAGGCGTCGGTATGGGCGTATACACGGAAGGGAAGCTCGTACACGGGTTGGTGCATCCCGAGGGAGGACATGTGCTTGTTAAGCGTCATCCGAAGGATTCCTACCAGGGAAAGTGCCCCTATCATGGCGACTGCCTGGAAGGAATGGCCGCAGGTCCGGCGATTGAAGAAAGATGGAGCATCAAAGGCAGCGAAATTCCTGTGGATCATCCGGCATGGGAATTAGAGGCTTATTACATCGGACAAGCGGTTACCAATACAATTCTGATGCTCTCTCCGAAAAAGGTGATCCTTGGCGGAGGCGTCATGCATCAAAAGCAGTTATTTCCAATGATTCATGCAGAGGTGCTCAAAAACTTGAACGGATACGTGAGCAGCGAACAGTTGCTCTCTGGTATTAAGAATTATATCGTGCCGCCGGGACTAGGCGATCAAGCGGGCTTATGCGGTTCGCTTGCGCTCGGATTGCTGGCGCTGTCGAATCAATAATGATAAAGGGCCGACCCCTTGGCACATATGCCGGGCAGGGAGGCTCTTTTTTTTGTAGGACAACAGAATGAACGGACTATATTATTTCAACGAGGGGATTCGGGCTGATTCTTGTGTTACATTTTTTTTGCGTCGGATCAGCGTTTGCTACACCTTTATAAGTATCACATATAATCATGGCCCGACTGCGAAGACAGGAAATATAAACGAAACGGGAATAAGGAATTCAACATACATTATACATTAAGAAGGAGGGGGAAGAGTTGAAGGTTATTCCGTTTCCAAATTCCAGCCGTGTCATCTTATCCAAGACGGAGTTTAACCGGTTGAACTGGTTGAGTGAAAAAGTGGATACAGCCATCCATCCGGCGGAAGTGCATTATTACGCATCCGAAATTAAAGCAATTATTGAAAAAGCAAAACAACGCCCGACGCCCAGGTAGAGAAGCTGCCTGTTTTTTCTGGAATATTTAGCAGCCGCACACTCTATAATTATAGTAAATCGCGCCTGGGGGTAAAACGATATGGAGGACCAGCTGGATATCGTCAAAGAATTAAACAGTTGGTATTTCTGGGATCACATCTTAGTTGCCGCAATCTGCGGTCTGATCGGGGGGATCGGATACGTATTGCTGTCAGGTGAACTGACGCCTTGGCGCCCTGTCAGGGATAAGAATTATAAAATCGTCAAGATCGTCTTCGGCTCGATCCAAGAACCGTTCATCGGAGCTTTAAGCGGCGTGGTTACAACATTGATGTTTTATAAAACGATCCCTCTGCATAGCCTCGCATACCTCTCCTTAATTGCCGGCCTGGGAAGCAGTGCCTACCTAAAGAGACATATTGACAAACAAATCGAAAAATCTCAAACCGAGATCAAAGGTTACATGAGCCAGCATTCATTCGATGTGGATGAATCGTTGGATGATGGAACCAAGGCCTACGGTGAAGAAGGAGTGAAAGCCGTTGTCGGTGAACGGGGAAAAGATCCAAGTACTGCTAAGCAGGACGGAAATGAAACGTCTGCGGGAACTGGAGTATAAAGCTCAATCGGCGATTAGCCCTGCGGAAGTGACTTTTTACGAGAAGGAAATCAAGTTAATTATTGAACTCGGCATCGAAAGAGCTGAAAACAAGCAGAAACGCCTGGCGCTGTTGCCGGGACAGCAGGGTTTCGTATGAGAAGCTTGCTTTCGGGTAGTAGTGAAGTTCGTTTCCATATTGACGGCAATGATAAAAAATGGATTGAAGTTGAAGGGCTGGCCTTCGAGCGGATTTGCTCTGCTTGGAGGCCAGCCCTGTGTCAGCCGTTTCCGCTTGCTGCAATCCGATTCACTACCTCAACTAATTCAAAATCTCAATATTGTCGATATTAATTCGCTGTCCGGAGGTGCCTGCCGCTTCAATGCGGAAACGGACCGCCGATGCGGCGTTGATTGTAATCGTATGCGATGTCAATGCCGACGTGGCAAGCGCGGCGGAAGTGACATCCGTCCAGCTTGATCCGCCGTTCGTTGATTGTTGCAGCTTCCATGTCGCGCCGCTGTCGCTTCCGAAGCCCGCAACAGATAACTTCACCGTCTTCGCTGCGCTCACATCAAAGTTCATGAAAATGCTGCCTGCCGAACGAATCCGGGCGGACTGCGAACCGGCCTTCTTATCGCTGCTTAAGTTGCCGATCAACGCATTGTTGAATGCCCAGGAGCCGGATGCCAGCGTTACGTTTCCATTGGCATAGGCCCCTTTGCTGCCGCTTTCGAAATCCTCGCTTAATACAGATGCGATTATCGTGTGGCTCCCCAAATACGTAAACGTATCCTTCGGATAGGCAGTCCATTCGCCCGCGTTGTAGGCGGTTGTGCCGGATGTGACCGTATCATTGCGGACAAGCGTTTTATCCGTACCGAACGACACGCCCGCAGCGCCAATGACGTCGACGGCAGAGCCGTTCTTCTTCAGCGTGACGGAATCGTCGCCATTAAAGGCCAGGTTGCTCGAGGTTAAATCAGCCACATTAAGAATTGCGGACGAAGCGTTGGAATGAGCAGCCACTAATACGTCTCCATGAGCTAACGATCCGCTCAACTGAATTTCAGAGGTAATATTGGATAAGGCAATGGAGTAATCGGACAGATTAACGGTTGAACCGGTGCCGTTATATATTTCAATCGCTTTATTGTAGCTGCCGCCCTCCACATACTCAGAGATGAACAGGTCATTAGTAGCCGATCCGCCGCCGCTGTCACCGCCTCCGCCGCATGAACCGGAGCCGTATCCGTAGGAGCCTTGCTTGAATGTGCACGTATCCCACCATTTGTACCCTGCGGCCGGCTGTGCCCATGGCTCGGATTGCGGCTCCGTCGATGTTGCCGGATTCTCCATTGCCAGAAGGGAAGTGGGCTGATCGAGCTGAAGTCCGGTCACGTCGGAAAGCTTCGTATAGCTTTCCGGCTCGGCTAACCAATCGATGATGTTCACCAGCAAGACGGCGTCATCCTGCTCCAAAAATCCGTCATACGTTTTCTTGGAAGACCCGGTTTCTTCCCGCACATATTTCGGCGTGGCATCCTCCACCGGCGATGAATCGCCGATAAACGCCGCTTTACCCAAGCCGACTTTGGAGATTGCGGCGTAAGGACCTTCGTCGACACTCCCGCCTTCATATACCCCTTGATCGACGGCATAGGGCCAAGCTGCCGTTGTCGGCGGCAAATAAACGATTCCCTTCGCCTTCTCCGGATCGAGGATGGCGAGCGTAGATCCGGCGTGCATCG
Source organism: Paenibacillus tarimensis (assembly GCA_041281825.1). Classification (GTDB taxonomy): domain Bacteria; phylum Bacillota; class Bacilli; order Paenibacillales; family Paenibacillaceae; genus Paenibacillus_D; species Paenibacillus_D tarimensis_A. The sequence continues at coordinate 1,216,966 of CP166298.1, forward strand.
CTACCGTCTGTACGCCGCTTGTGATGCCGAAGGTCTGAGAAGGATCGACAATATGATCCGCGGTAACGTCTCCGATGGCGTTATAACGGAAGCGTACGCCGAAATTTTGTCCTAACCAGTCGGAGCTGGCGACATCTTGCATCGCGGCGGAATTCCGTTCATCCGTTCCCATGCCTTGCGCCGGATCGCTCCACGCGCCGCGGCGGTAACCGTTGAACGCTTCCGAAGAGTCCCAGCGGTTTTTGTTGCGGTCCGCGTTATAATGGTCCGAGATGAAGAAGATGCTGCCGCCGTCTTGAACATATTGCAGCATGGCTGCTTGTTCCGAGGTTTTATACGGGATATTGGCTTCTCCAACGACAAATACATCGTACGCAGACAGGTCATTGTACGTGATCGGCGTCGTTTTTCTAAGCTCGGTTACATAATAACCGCTGCCTGCAAGCGCATTGCCGAAGTCGGAAAAAGCACCGTCGATCACCCAATCCGCAGCCCCGGCCGTTTGGCCATGCGTATTGTCGAACAGTACCTTTTTGCCGTTGGCTTGTCCGGCAGGAAGCAGAACGGGCGCCGGATCTTCCGGACCTTCCGCTGCGACCCTCGATACATTGACAAGCAGCCCCGCGATTAATGCGGTTGCCATCAGGACGGACAGCACTGCCCGGAAGGGACGAAGACATATCCCTTTAGGAATAAACATCATTAACTCCTCCTCCGCTAGTTCCAATTTTCATTTCGGATTGTATCACGGAGGTATCTATCCATGGTGTTAAGATATTTTGCGATTATTATGAATGAAACGTTAATCGTATGAGTCCAACCTCTAATAGATAACGGACCAGTTATGGTTGCAGGTGGAGATAATGACCCTTTCCTCCAAAACATAGTTCGCGAGCAGCTCCACCATATCGATTTGAATTTCCTTCACGACAGGCTTTCCCTGGAACATGAAATAGTCACCGCCGCCGGCTGCCCGATAGTTGTTCATGACTACGTCGTACTGTGCATCCAAATCAATGGCGTGTCCTTTATAAAACAGCTTGACGACCCGCTCGCCGGCCGGGTTTGAGATGTTGAGCCGATATTCAATGCCTTCCCACATGTCGTAATTGTAATGCTGCGGCTTGGGCCGGATATAATCGGGGTTGATCCCCAGGCTGCCGTCAGCCTTCAGTTTAAAATAATCGGCCGTTTTCTCCAAAGCGTCTTTAATGTCCCGGCCGGATAAGCGGAGCACGGTTAACGTATTCGGGTACATGTAATTGCTCAGGATATCCCTCATCGTAATCCGCTCGGCAAAGCCTTTCGATTCATTCGAGAGTAAGGCTGTACACGAAATATCGACCGATGCGGACTTCATCTGAACGATATTTATAAACTCGATAAAAGGGTGATCGCCGGTCCGTACCTCGAACGGGTCCGCGATCGTCATGTCGCCTTCGGTCAGGCCGAGCGGCTGATCCAGCCAGTCCTGCGTCTCCCGTTCCATATCGTTTATTAAGGCGAGCAGGTCCCGGTCCGCTTCCGTATGCTCATCCGGGACGATCAGCTCGGCCCGCTTCCGCTGAATGACCCAACCGCTTTCGTTTTTTGTAAGTTCCACGCTTATCTTGCCTAGCGCTTGACCGTTGCTGCCCGGCTGAACGCATGTCACACCGTTCAGCTCCCCTGCAATCAAACGATGTTGATGGCCTGTAATCAGCACGTCGATGCCTTCCATCGTTGTACACATGGCGTAGCCTTGATTTTCGCCGGTTGCCGCTTCGGTCGCAAGACCGCTTGCCAGATCCCGTTCAAATCCGCCGTGATAGGCAACGATCAGCACATCCGGCCGTTCCTCGCGGCGTATGAGCTCGACCCATTGTTTAACGGTATTTAGCGCATCGGAGAAATGCAATCCTTCAATATGCTCCGGCCGCTCCCAATTCGGAATGAAATGCGTAGTCGCCCCGAGCACGGCGACTTTAATTTCATTTTGAATGATTTTAATAACATAGGGCTTGCCGAACGCGGGCGCGGACGTGTCCGAATCGACGATGTTGGCCGAAACCCATGGGAAATCGGAATCCCGGACCGCTTGATCGAGCAGCTGACGGCCGTAGTTAAATTCGTGATTGCCGAACACTGCCGCGTCATACCGGAGCTCATTCAGCGCTGCGATTGAGGGATGGATGCGTTCTGAATTGAATTTAGTAGAATGATAGGTCAGAGGCGATCCTTGAATGACGTCTCCGTTATCGATGAGCAGCACGTCCGTGCAACGCTGCCTTTGCTGTTTAATGAGGGTCGCGATTTTGGCCAAACCCCAATTACGCTCTTCCGTATTCCGGTAATCTGTCGGATAAATATAACCGTGAATGTCACTGGTGACGAGAATGGATAAGGTAACGGATGATTGTGTCTGCATGGATGGTTCTTCTCTCCTTACATAGGGATCTTTGAGCGGAGCTCAAAGTCTCTCTGCTTTCTCAAAGTCTCGGGTGATTTAGTAACTACAATGATTCGTTAGCTGTTCTTTAGATCATAAACAATATTCCCTATTTTCCCCAAGGGGGTTTACAAAACCTTCATGTCGCTTTAACATTCCGTCGTCATTCATTTGACTTGGGGTTAATACTTAAAAAGTATGATTGTGAAGTGTTTCGACAACAGCGTAGCTGTTTCGACAACAAGCTTATAGTAAATCAAAACTATTTTTTATGGGGGACTCTTGAGTGAAGAAGAAAAATTTGTTGCACTTTATCGTGTTCATGCTTGTGATCGGATTGCTCGCAGGCTGCGGAGCCAACAGCACCGGGAATTCAAACGTTAATACCGGAAACTCGAACGCTGCGAATGCCGATGCTCCATCATCGGAAGCTCCTGCAGCTCCTGAGAACAAAGAAATCAAGAATTTAAGAGTAAGCTTCGTTCCTTCGAAAGATCCGGATCAAATTATTACGACAACCGCTCCGCTGAAAGATTTGTTGATCAAGCAGCTGGCTGCCCAAGGCTATACGATCGGCAATGTGGACATCAATGTCGGTACGACATACGAAGCAGTCGGCGAAGCGCTCGGAGCAGGCACGGCGGATATCGGCTTGATTCCGGGAGGAACATACGCTTTGTTCAGCGATGAAGCGGACGTTATCCTGACCGCTACCCGTAAAGCGTTGTCCAACGACTCGGACAACCCTAAAGATTGGAATGACAACAAGCCGACCACAGGCTTGGACGATCAGCAGGCGTCTTACTACCGCTCCTTGTTCCTGGCCGGCCCGTCCGCCAAAGGTCAAGAATTGGCAGAGAAAGTCAACAGCGGTCAAGAACTGACTTGGGAAGATCTGAATAGCGCGAACTGGGCTGTCATGTCGTCTTCTTCCTCTGCCGGTTACATCTATCCGACCTTGTGGCTGCAAGAAAAATACGGCAAGAGCTTGACAGATTTGGCTCATATCGTGCAATCCGATTCCTACGGCAGCTCGTTCGCCCGTTTGGCGGCCGGACAAGCCGACGTGATCGTCGTTTACGCCGATGCAAGAAGAGATAATGAAGAAAACTGGACAAGCAAGTATGAGCGAAAGGCATCCATTTGGGATGAAACGAACGTCATCGGCGTAACTGAGCCGATCTACAACGATACGGTAAGTGTCAGCAAGAACAGCCCGATTATGACCGACGATTTCAAGAAGGCCCTTCAGGAAGCGTTCATCGCCATCGCTCAAACGGAAGAAGGTAAAGGCGTTATTGCGATTTATTCCCATGAAGGCTACAAAACGGCGGAGTCCTCCGACTATGACGGGGAAAGAAAAGCTCAAGAGCTTCTGAGAAGCATGAAGTAATAGCGCGCATGTGAATATCATTCTATGAGAACATCATTTTCATGATGTTCTCATTTTACTGGCAACCTATTTTGATACTAGAAGATTGAGGGACTTATTATGATTGAGTTTATCGAAGTGAAAAAAACATATGCAAACGGCACAACCGCCCTGCAAGACATCAATTTGAAAATAGGACAAGGCGAATTCGTGGCGGTCATTGGTCTCTCAGGCGCCGGGAAATCCACGTTGATTCGTTGTATTAATCGCATGCATGATATCTCGAGCGGCAAAATTGTGGTTGATAATGTCGACGTTTCCAAATTGAAAGGGAAGCAAGTTCGTCGTTTTCGGAGAAGAATCGGCATGATTTTTCAGTCGTTTAATTTGGTCACCCGGACGACAGTCATCAAGAATGTTTTGGTTTCCTTTGTACCGGATCTCCCGTTATGGCGGAAGTTCACGGGAATCTATACGAAGCAGCAGAAGATCAAAGCGCTTGAAGCGCTGGATAAAGTCGGGATTCTCGATAAAGCGTTCGTTCGCGTCGACCAGTTGTCCGGCGGGCAGCAGCAGCGTGTGGCACTCGCGAGAACATTGGCCCAGAACCCGGACATTATTTTGGCGGATGAACCGATTGCATCTTTGGATCCGGTAACCTCAAGAACCGTTATGAACGATTTTAAGAAGATCAACAATGACTTGAATATTTCGGTCATTATGAATATTCACCATGTGGAAATGGCTTTGGAATATGCGGACCGGATTATCGGGATTCGTAAAGGCGAGGTCGTCTTTGACGGAGAAACGGCGAAAGTCACGCAAGAAATACTGCAGCATATATACGGCGGCAAATGGGAAACGGAGAAATCCTTATTGGAAGAGGGAACTGCCAATGTACGATAAGTTGTTTCCTCCTCACAAAATTACGTTGCCGAGCGGCAAAGTCGTCTCGGAGAAGAGAAGCCGGGTTCCGCTGATGCTGCTTATTTTATTGATCTGTACGGTTGCTTCCGTCAATTTTACGGATTTCAGTTTACAAGTGCTTGTTACCCGAATTAATCAATTCTTTGTCATTATCCGCGAAATGGTTCCTCCGGACTGGAGCAGAATGGGCAAGTTATGGCAGCCATTGCTCGATACGATCAAGATGTCCTTGCTCGGGTCGATGGTCGGGGCCCTGCTTGCTCTTCCAGCCGCCGTCATGGGTGCTTCCAATATTGTTCATAAGAAATTCATCTTGGTGATCAGCAAAATGCTGCTTAGTCTGCTGCGAACGCTACCGACGCTCGTAACGGCTTTGATCGCAACCTTTATTTTCGGATTGGGTCCGCTGGCAGGTACAGTTGCGATTACTCTTTTCACCGTGTCTTATGTCGGGAAATTGCTCTGTGAACAGATCGAGAACGTGGATATGGGAGCTTTCGAGGCGATGGAATCGATTGGCATGACCCGAATCCAAGCTTTTCGCTTTGCCATCCTTCCGCAGGTGCTTCCCGGCTATATCTCTACTTCTCTATACTGTTTCGAAGGGAATGTGCGGTATGCAGCCATTCTCGGATATGTGGGAGCGGGAGGAATCGGGCTTCTCATCAACGAGAATTTGGCCTGGCGCGATTATCCTGGCGTAGGCATGATTATTCTTGCATTAATTGTGACCGTGTATCTGATAGAAACGGTTAGCGAGCATTTTAGAAAAAAATTGATTTAAGGGAGAAGTTTGACCGATGACGACAATAGAAAAGCAGCTTCTTGCCGCACCGCGCAATCACCGCTACATCCTGATCGTTGCTGCGATCATTGTCCTTCTTTTCATCTGGTCGTTGACCGCGATAAGCTTGAAGGATATCGATCAAAGCGGACTCAATATCGCATGGAACATTTTAAAAGGACTCGTCAATCCGGATACCGGCCTTCTGTTCAATCTGTCCCGGGAGAGTGTCCTATACTTGTTGCTTCAAACTCTGGCAATCGCATTCTTGGGGACACTAGTCGGTTCGGTCCTGGCGGTTCCGCTTGCTTTTCTGGCGGCTTCGAATATCGTGCCGAAACCCGTTTCTTGGGTGACCCGGCTGCTATTGATCATGATCCGTACGGTTCCGGCACTTGTGTACGGGTTGATGTTTATCCGCGTATCGGGTCCGGGACCATTTGCCGGCGTGCTTACAATCGGGGTGACATCGGTCGGAATGTTGGCCAAATTATACGTTGACGCGATTGAGGAGCTGGATACGCGCGTGCTAGAATCGATGACGTCGATCGGATGCAGTACGTTTGAAAAAATCCGCTTCGGAATCGTTCCCCAATTGTTGTCCATTTTTATGTCGGTCATGATCTATCGATTCGACATGAACATGCGTGAGGCCTCGATCCTCGGCCTTGTAGGGGCCGGCGGGATCGGAGCGCCGCTTATTTTCGCAATGCGAAGCTACAAATGGGATCAGGTCGGGTCCATTCTCATCGGAATGGTCATACTTATTCTGATTATCGAGTTCGTTTCGAACAAGCTGCGCATGAAATTAATTAAGGGCTGACCGTAAAACGATGCAACGCCAATTAAAAGGCGGTGCATCGTTTTTGCTTGCAAAATAGCAAATGGTTTTGAGCTGCGTCGGTGGTTGAACTCTTCGTGAACTGTAGTGTTGTAGCACCGGAAAGTCTGGACGAGAACAAGCGAATCGAAACAGAAAAGCGTGACGCCACAATATACGGTAGGTCGTCTTATGCTCTGCGAGCCGGGGAAATACTTTGGGGAAAGCGAAATACATTTCCGGGGTCATATTTAGCCTTCACTCTCCGCAATCTAGGATAGTTCGTTCCATAATAAACCGGTCCGGAATTTTTAATCCCTTGGTTTGGAACGTTTATATAGGACCCCACGATAAAGGGCAGTAATTTCCGGCGTGTTTGACCAACTAAGGCGATATTCTTAGCGGCATCGGATTGCTTGATCCATGAGCTGTTCCACTCTGTATAAAATTTCGCTTTACGCCAGAAGAATGCCGTTGCTTTAGGAGATATACGGCTTACAGCTTTGCCCCAGTTGAGGAAATAGAATCCCGCGAATTCCCCCTCTATTTTCTCTAAAAATTCACGCATGGCCTTAATGGCCTTATCCGGGAATGGGCGCCTTGCGAAACCGGAAGCAAACTGGTTACTGAACCTTTGAGTAAGCACCGGATCGGGAGGTAACAAAAAGTTCACTGCTTCCGGGTAAGCTAACAACCGGATTATTTTCCTTGTAGGAGTCCCGACGCCCGTAACCGGCTTTAATAGGCGGATGGCCTCCGTTCTTGATCCGAGGAACAGCCCTTGCATCGTGACACTGCCTCCTTTTTTCGGACCGACTTCTAAACTGACGCCCAATCTGGAATCGATGGAAGGAGCCCATTGTTGCCATGCTTTGAATACCTTTTCAAATTGATCCCAGGGCCAGGTGATGCGAAATACGGTAGCCTTGGCTGGAGCGCGATGCACTCTAAATTTGTATCGGGTGTATACTCCAAAGTTACCACCCCCGCCCCCGCGGGAAGCCCACAGGAGATCAGCATTACGTTTTTTGTTTGCACGAATAATTCTGCCCTCTGCATTAACCATTTCAAGTCCGGTAAGGTTATCGCTGATGAGGCCGATCGATCTCTGCAGCGGACCGATCCCGCCACCGAGTGTAATCCCGCCGATGCCGACAGAAGGGCTGTCACCAAAGGGAGCCATAAATCCTTGGCGTGCAAGCATTTTTACGATTCTCCCCACTCGATTGCCTGTCTCAACAATCGCAGTTCGGTTTTTTTTATTTAGCTTTATTTTCTTCATGTCACTTACATCGATTACAATGCCTCCGTTGACCTGCGAGAGATTGGTTTCCAGCGCATGTCTTCCACTTCTGGCCCGAATCGGGACATTATTCTCGCGGGCCCATTTAATAGCGTTTGCCACATCTAGAGTTCTTTGGGCAAAAACAAACACTTTGGGAAATCGGTTAGTATGGGGATCCCAATTCTTACGTGCGGATTCATATCCCGGATCACCTCTAAAGATAACCCTCCCGGTAAGCTTCGTTTTGGACTTCACCAATCTCAACCCCTTACGAGTTAATGAATACATTGTGACCATGGAAAGGTAAGGTATCATATATTGTACGTAGGTATTAGTGTAGAGATTGGGCCAATGAAGCAAATTGCTGAATTAATTTTTGTTCCGCGTTGGTTAAATATGGTTTATGCTTATTCCGGAGGCCGATCTCTTGTAAAGTATGCATATTTATATTCTATACTTACCTAAAGGAGAGGTGTAATTAATGCGCGAAACCTGTGTTCCGACTGGCGTGAAACCAAAAGACACCGGCTTTGGGTATACGCTGTCCTTAATAGGCGGTAAATATAAAATGATCATTATGTATTGGCTGTCTGAAAATAAGGTTATGCGGCATAACGAGCTGAAGCGAAGTATCGGTACCATTTCCTTTAAAACGCTAAGCGTCATGTTAAAAGAGCTGGAGGCAGACGGCCTTATCATACGCAAGGAATTTCCCCAAGTACCCCCAAAAGTTGAATATTCATTATCTGAACGCGGTCTTTCTCTCATTCCATTGTTAAATATGATGTGCGAGTGGGGAGAGAAAAACAGTTCGTCAGCTCCGGAGCAGGATGAAATACTGCGGTAGCATCAAAAGAAGTATCTCCTAAACAAGGAAATACTTCTTTTTGTAGCGTTGCTTTACAGGCTGTCAACAAAATGCAAATAATGTTGTGCGCTTTTTTCCAATTCACTTGCAGACGGCTCATTTTCCGTACCAGGTTCATTTTCACCAGGCTCATTTTCTGTACCATAAAACGCATAGAATGAACGATAATCCGCATTGCAGTATAGGAAGGTAGTTTCAAAAGGAGATAGTAAATGTTCAAGTGTATAGCGGTATCTTCCCTCTTCACTATAGTCTTCTTTTTTAATTCCGGCAGATACTGCTAAAGCAGCTTTGCGATTCTTTAATTGATCTCCATTTGATCCGTAAGCCCAACCATACGTAAAAACATCGTCAAGCCATTTTTTAAGGAGAGGCGGACAATTAAACCAAAATATAGGGAACTGCAAAACTAGATTACCATGTGATTCAACCAATTTTTGTTCTTTTTCCACGTCTATGTTTCCATCGGGGTAAACCTTACACAATTCGTGAACAGTATACTTTTCCGGATATTTTTTGAGTTCTTCTACCCATCGCTTATTAATAACGGATGTTTCTATGCTTGGGTGTGTTACGATAACAAGAGTTTTCAAGGATTTGTCCTCCATAAGTATTATTTTTTATGAGTATAAAGTTTATATTGCAAATATGTAAGTATGCACTTTTAGAACAGGTACTTTCATAAAGGTGAGTGTTACCCCATTACATGTTTATCTCGGAGAACGGAGGTTATCAATTTGGATCGTAGTGAACTCCTCAAAAAAAAGTTTAACTCAAAAAGACCGGGTGCCTTGATCGGTACAATTACGGAAGTGTCGGAATATTTGAGATTGCTTTACGAATTGGTCGGGAAGAGTGGGGATAATCACAACGGCTCGTGCAGATTTCAGGAACATTCAGAAAAAAGTACATATGGGGCTTGTAATGCATGCAACGGGACAGGCACAGTCAATGGCGATATTGATCCTAATCGCATGATCGCACCCGAGCTGTCACTTAAACATGGAGCCGTGCTGTTATGGGCCGGTACTAGTTGCGGACCTGTGTCAATGCTCAAAGAATTGGCCAAGATGATCGGAATTGACTTTGAGAGGCCACTTGCCGAGCAAGATAAACGATTTATCGATATTTTGCTTAACGGATACGATGAGGAACCTGTTTCATATGTTCATAAAAATAAGAATTTAATATCGCATTATCATGGATGTGTGTTCCAATTGCGGCATATGCGTGATGCAGGTACGACCAGTAAGGGAAACCTTCGGGCGGTCGATTTTTTCTCCCGAAAGATCAGGTGCCCGGAGTGTAATGGAAGCGAACTGAACGCTGAGAGTTTAGCCTTATCGATAGAAGGTCAATCCATTGTAGAGGTTTCGAGCTTGCCAATATCAGGTTTGCTATTGTTTATTCATAATCTAACTACTACACACGATGAGCATGAATTGATGATTGCCAGTGAAGTGATAGATGAGATTGAAAAGAGATTGATCTACCTAAACAAAATTGGTCTCAAGGCTCTGCCCTCTATCGACCTGCAACCCCGGTTTTCTCCCAAAATTGGTTGACAGGCTGCCGGTATCCGGCAGCCTGTCGGTTATCTTTAAAGAATTGTTTTGCGTTTTTTACTTGCCATTACAGGCAGGCGTATACGATATTTTTCAACCGCGGATGCACATAAGGCTCTTGGTTATTCAGCAAATGCTGTGCATACATGACGGTCAGTTGCGAATCCGGGTCGATGATCGCCAGGCACCCGGCCGCGCCGCTCCAACCGAATTCCCCAAGCGGGCTCAGCAAGCCGCTGCCGGCCTTGGAAATGTGGGTTCTGACGCCTAGTCCGTAGCCATAACCGGCAAGATGCGCCCAGGAATAATCATGACGCATGCCCTCTGTCAGTTGATCCGTCCGCATCAGGTCAACCGCCGCAGGCGACAGAATGCGCACACCGTCCGGGCTTGTTCCTCGATTCGTAAGCGCATTTAAAAAGAGAACGTAGTCGCTAACGGTCGACAGCAATCCTGCCCCGCCGCTCTCAAGTTCCGTACCGACCCGGAAACCGTTCCCGTCCTTACGTACGGGCTTGTCCAGTTCGTCGTTATATTCGTACTGTGGAGCAAGACGGTTTTGCTGCTCCTCCGATAGATCGAAGCCCGTGTCGTGCATGCCGAGCGGCCCGGTAATTTCATCCCGCACATACGCGCCGAATCGCCTTCCGTCCACAACCTCAACGAGAGCGGCGAGGACGTCATGGCACAGGCTGTAGTTCCATCGGGTGCCCGGCTCGAAGAGCAACGGTTCTTTCGCGATCGCCGCCGCAAATTCGCGGGTCGGCACCCTGCCATTCGTGAGATTTATTACTTCCCGGATGGAAGGCGTTCCGAGATCATAGGAGAAGCCGGCCGTCATGGCGAAGAGATCTCGCACCGTGATCGCACTCTTCGCCCGTTCCAGTGCGATTCCGCCGTCCGGCAGTTTCTTCCGTACCGTCATTTCGGCATATTCGGGCAGATAGGCTGACAGCGGATCGTTTAGCAGAATCGCACCCTTCTCGACAAGTTGAAGTGCCGCCGTGCACGTCAGGATTTTTGTCAATGAATAAAGATTGATGATCCGGCGTTCGTCGATCAAGGTCTTCTCTTCCAGATCTGCGTAGCCATTACGGTATCGGAAAACCGTTTCGTTGCGGTACATGACAATCACCTCCGCCCACGGGATGCGCCAGCAGGTGATGCGATCGATAAATTGGGATAACGGTTTGAAGTCCATGGTTTCTCATCCTTTATGTTGAGTAGTTGTTAAATACCGTAAATTCGGCAACTTAGGCTAGTCAGGCGCTCCGGTCCATCCGACCGACCAGACTCTAAGCGTGTTGTTCAAGCTAAGCGAATAAAACACCTTGAAGAAGTTTCTCTTTCATTATTGTGCAGCGACATCGTTCATTGCAATAGCTTTTTTCGGAACCGGGATGGCAATCGTAAACTATCATCTGCAAACTGACTTTCCGTATATTCTCATACGCATTGACCCAAGCCAATCTTTCACCGTTCCGTACTAATGATAAATATCGAGAAAATACTGGAAGGAAATGTAGTCGGCTTATATAATTAAACTATGAAAACGCCAATTCTATCAACAAAACTATATAAACCCCATCGACGGCCGGATGTAATTCCCAGGCCGCGCTTGATCGAGCGTCTTAACGAAGGGCTGCACCGCAAATTGACGCTCGTCTCGGCCTCTGCCGGCTTCGGCAAAACGACGCTGATCTGCGAATGGCTGTCCGGCTGCGAACGTCCTGGCGCCTGGCTGTCGCTCGATGAGGGGGATAGCGACCCGGTCCGCTTCATGACCTGCCTCGTTGCTGCGCTGCAGACGATAGCGGGTCATGTCGGGGCAGGGGTGCTTAGCATGCTGCAGTCCCCTCAGAGACCGCCGGCCCAATCGATCCTGACCTTCCTCCTCAATGACATCGCGTCTATTCGTGATGCGTTCATCCTTGTACTCGACGACTATCATGCCATCGATGCCGCACCTGTCGACGAAGCTCTTTCCTTCCTGATTGAACACATGCCGCCGCACATACATCTTGTCATCGCCACTCGGGAGGATCCACAGCTTCCGCTGGCTCGGCTGCGCGCTCGGGATCAATTGACAGAGCTGCGTATCGCCGATTTGCGATTCACCCGTTCGGAAGCTGCTTCTTTCCTGAGCCGGAGCATGGGTCTGCAGCTCTCGGATGACGAAGTCGGCGTTCTGGAAATGCGGACTGAGGGTTGGATTGCCGGTCTGCAGTTAGCTGCCATTTCGCTGCAAGGACATCCGGACGCCGCGGGTTTCATTCATACCTTCAACGGCAGTCATCGATATGTATTGGACTATCTCATGGAAGAAGTGCTGAAGCAGCAGCCCGATCAAGTGAAGTCATTTTTATTAACGACATCGATTATGGATCGCCTGTGCGGGCCATTATGCGATGCTGTCACGCTTGATTCTTCCGCAGCCGGACAGGAGACGCTGGAATACCTGGAGCGTACGAACCTGTTTATTATCCCGCTTGACGACAAGCGGCGGTGGTTCCGATACCATCATCTTTTCGCTGATTTGCTGCGACAGCGCCAGCAGCAACAAAATCATATTGCAGAGCTGCATATTCGTGCTAGCGAATGGTTCGAACAGCATGACCTGGAGCTGGAGGCTTTTCGCCATGCGTGCGCCGCGGGCGATGTGGAACGCGCCGCACGTCTGATGAAAGGCAAGGGAATGCCCTTGCATTTCCGCGGAGAGGCAGCCACAGTGCTGAGCTGGCTGCACTCACTGCCGGTGGCGGTACTGGATGCGCGGCCATCCTTGTGGGTGGCCTTTGCATCGGCGCTGTTATTCGTCGGCCAAGTGGTCGGCGTCGAAGATAAGCTTCGCGCGGCTGAAACCGCGATAAGGGAAGACGATTCCGACGATTTAACGCGCGACCTAATCGGGCATATTGCTCTTATTCGCGCCATGATAGCCGTCACGCAGCATCAGGTCGATACGATCATTGCTCAATCGAGCCGCGCTTTGGAATTTTTGTCCCCGAGCAACCTGCCGGTCCGCACGGCCGCGTCGTGGACGCTCGGCTATGCTTATCAGCTGCAGGGAGACCGCGCTGCGGCCCGTCAAGCTTATACAGAAGCCGTAGAGATCAGCGAGTCGATTGGCCACGAGATTATTATTATATTGGCTACACTGGGACTGGGGTGCATAGAGGAAGCGGACAATCAACTGCATCTAGCCGCAGCAACGTTTCGGAACGCATTACAGTTGGCAGGCGATCCGCCGATCCCCGTCTTCTGCGAAGCGCATCTTGGGCTCGCACGCATTTACTATGAATGGAACGACCTGGAGCAGGCGAACCGGCATGCTGAGCAGGGCGCGATTCTGGCGAAACAGATCAAAGAGACGGATCGATTCGTTCACAGTGAAGTGTTCCTTGCGCGTCTGCTGCTTGCCCGAGGAGATGCCGCCGGCGCATCTGAACGATCGCTCCGTGCGCTTCACCTCTCGAGGCTCCATCGGTACGAGAACCGTATTCCTGAAGCGGCCGCCATCCAAGTGCAAGCGCTGCTTAAGCGTGGCGAGCTGCCGCAAGCCTTAGAACTGGCTCAGTCTTTTGAGCTCCCGCTCAGCCAAGCCCGAGTCCTGCTCGCGCAAGGCGACCCTGCCGCAGCGCTTGCGGTATTGGAGCAGCGGCAGCGGCTGGCAGTGTCGAAAAGGTGGGCGGATGAACAACTGAAGGTCATGGTTTTACAGGCTCTCGCTCAATATGCGAATGGAGCCAAGGAGAAAGCCCTGCAACTGCTGGGCAAGGCGCTTCACCTGGCGGAGCCGGGCGGTTTCATCCGTATCTTTGTTGACGAGGGTCGTCCGATGCAAGCGCTATTGATGGAAGCGGCTTCCCGGAGGTGCAGACCGGACTATACAGCCAAGCTGCTGTCGGCAATCACTGCAGACTCCGATAAGCGTGATGCCCCTGCCCTAATTCCGATGCCGCCTGCGCAGCCTCTTATCGAACCGCTGAGCGAGCGCGAGCTGCGAATCCTGCAACTGATCGCGCAGGGACTCTCGAACCAAGAAATCAGCGAAACCCTCTTCCTTGCCTTGAGTACGGTAAAAGGCTATAATCAACAAATTTTTGGCAAGCTCCAAGTGAAGAGGCGGACCGAAGCCGTAGCCAAAGCCCGAGAATTAGGATTACTGTAGAACCGCGTGCCAAACGGGGTGCTGTTTTTTCTTGTTCATTCGCTAGACCCTACTTTAGTATCTAGGATCCGGTTCCGGGAAGTAGTTATACTACGATTAATAAGAGCGAGCGGCACGGCCAGATGAAGCGCAAAAAGGGGGCAGTTGATCGTGACAACCGGGGATGAACCCATCATGTATCAAATCAGGTTTAAAGGCCATCTAGCTTCCGGCTGGTCGGATTGGTTCGAAGGCATGACCCTCACAATGCTGGACAACGGTGATACCGTACTCATCGGTTCGGTCCCGGACCAGTCCTCTCTGCATGGATTGTTGAAAAAGGTACGTGATCTAGGGATGCCGCTGATATCGGTCTTACCGGTGAAAGACATGGAAAACAATTGACAGATGGGGGTTACACATGAAAGCTATCCTATGCCCGGCATACGGAGCTCCGGAAGTTCTGCAGCTTAGGGAAGTGGAGAAACCAGTCCCACGGGACAACGAAGTGCTGATCAAGCTATTTGCGGCCACTGTATCGGCGGCGGACTACAGGATTCGGAGCTTTACGAGTCCGCCGCTTTTCTGGCTCCCGATGCGAGTAATCCTGGGCATTCGAAGACCGCGAAAACCGATTCTCGGGGTCGAGTTGGCCGGAGAAATCGAAGCTGTCGGCAAGCAAGTTCGGCGTTTGAAGCCGGGCGACCGCGTATTCGGCATGACGGGCATGCGGTTCGGGGCATATGCCGAATATACGTGCTTGCCGGAGAAAGCGGTAATCACAATCATGCCGGACAATGTCAGTTACGACGATGCAGCGGCAGTTCCTTTCGGCGGAACGACCGCGATGCACTTCTTCAGGAAAGGCAGGATCAACAGCGGACAGAAGGTTCTGATCTATGGCGCATCCGGAGCGGTAGGTACGGCTGCAGTGCAGCTTGCCAAGTATTTCGGCACGGAAGTGACGGCCGTATGCAGCGGCTCCAATGTCCATTGGGTAAAAGCGCTGGGGGCCGATCATGTGATCGATTATACGAAGGAGTCTATTACGAGCGGCGAAAAACGATACGACCTCATATTCGACGCGGTCGGCAAGCTCTCCCGTTCAGCCGGCAAGACAATGCTGGCACCGGGCGGTTCCTTCGTCTCCGTGGAAGGGCAGGGTGTGGCGAAAGAGCTGGTCGAAGATTTGGAATTCCTCATCAAGCTGGTGAAGGAGGGGAAGTACAAACCCGTCATCGACCGGAGATATCCGCTTGAGCAGATTACAGAGGCGCATCGATATGCGGAGCAAGGGCATAAGAAGGGCAATGTCGTGATCACGATTAGACCGTCATGAAGAAGAAGACCTAACTGAAATGAAAAACAATGGCTGCGTTTATGCACCCGTTGTTTTTTTTTTCGGAGAGAACTTGGGCCGTTTGAAAAATGCTCAACTAACAGGCAGTATAAAGTCATTCCATGGAGGATATTTATGAAAAATGCCGAATAGTAACGGAACCAATGCCAATTAACAAAAGCGAGGAAGAATATGAATATAGTTCTCATAGGTATGTCTGGAGCTGGTAAAAGCACTTTAGGTGTGTTGCTTGCAAAAGCTTTAGGAATGGATTACGTGGATACAGATATTGTCATACAACAACATGAAGGCAGGTTGCTGCAAGATATAATTGATACTGATGGTATCGAAAAATTTATGGAAGTCGAAGAAAAAATTGTGTCCGAGTTGCAACTAAAAAATTGCCTTATATCTACCGGTGGAAGTGTTATATATTCAGAAAAAGCTATGAATATCCTTAAACAGGGTGGGCAGATTATTTATTTACATGTTCCATTCGAAGAAATTAAAAGGAGACTAATAAAAATAACAACCAGAGGTATTGTCATAAAGAAAGGAAATAGTCTTAAGGACGTTTACGATGAAAGAGTTCCTCTATACATTAAATATAGTGATCAAACTATTGATTGCTCAAATAAGGATATAGAACATTGTGTTAGTGAGATTATAGAGAAAATAAAAGAAAGTGAATAAAACTATATTTGTCCCGAAGGATTGGGTCTGTCAAGAATATTGTGTAAACACTCCTAGAGAAATGGATTTGACGTGTCGTAACTTTGTACCGGTTCCCTTCGTCTAATTGTCAGTAATCATCATTTATGCATGGATTGGATGTGACGGGAATGCGTTCAACTCGAAAATGGATGGCCGCGGCAATGTTGTCACTCATTATATTTGCGAGCTCGGCGTGCGAATCCGTTCAAAGCGAAACGGGTACAGAAAATATAATATCACCGGAAAATAGTACGGGCCCAAATTCAAATATCGCGAAAGGAAACGAGAACGATCAGGCACGAGCGATACCGGAACAGTTATTTGATAAAATACTTGCCCTGTCTCCAAATCATTGGGTGAGTGACTTTGAAGTATTAAATGAGAACGAAATTGTTGCAGTTATCCAGAGAGGCGATACGTCTGACCGCCAAATCGTTAGCCTCAATATGAAAAGCGGCGAGGAAACGCTGCTTTGGGAAGGGGAAACCTTTCGCGTCGATTTGGACGGCGTCATGGAGGAGCAGGGAGATTCCGAGCCGTTAATTTCGTTTCAATATTATGATCTGGAATCGAGCAAATGGTACATGGAAGATATTGAGGGCGGCAAACTGGTTAACGGCGAGCGATTATACCAAACGAAAAGCCCTGACGGAAAATGGCTTACGGTCACCGACAATGGCATTTGGGGGATATCGGCAGAGACCGGGATGAAAGTAAGATGGACGCCTGGAGAGGATGATTCGGGAGTGTTATGGCTGCCGGACAGCTCGGGTTTTGTATTTCTGCAATCGACAGGGGAGCAGCTTGGCGACGGAGCAGGTCCGGCGTACGAATTGGCTCATTTTCAGCTCGATAACCGAAAGATCACTGCCTATTCTCTTGCCAAGGGATTCTGGGGCGGTATTGAATGGCTTGATCCCGGCAAGACGATTCTTGTACATAACGGCTTTGACGATATGATCGGACTCAAGATCGTTGATCTTGATGTACCATCCGAAAATCAAGTCCTGCTAACGGAATACGCGGACCCGATCGGCCATGCCTTCAGTACCTTATCCAACATGTTTGTCGTGTCTAAATCGGGCGAGTTTACTGTTATGCAGCTTGACGGAACTCTCGTCAAAAGGGTGCCTTGGCCGGCGGATCTGGATGAATATACGCAGAAGAATCCGTCATTTTCCGAAAACAATCATGAGTCGAAGCAACCCTATTACGAGAAGGAGCTTGACGGCGGAAAAGTAGGGCCGTATATGCTGCAGTTTTCACCAGACGGGAAGCATCTGGCCTTCCTGCTTGGTGCCGTGGGAGAAAGCTCAGACGATAGAGTTCCAGGAACCAAAATTATCATTTGCAATTTGAACACCGGAGAGGCCGAAGCTGTGACTCAAGAATATCTGCGCATCGATAGCTTCCGCTGGTCGCCCGGCTCTGATCAAATCGCAGTTATTTATGCATTGCCTGAAGAGCGTTCAACCGCTTATCTTGGAGTCAAAAATATTAAATAGCTTATACGGCAAAATTCGGAATTGAGAACAAGGAACGTTCACTGACAAAGGAATACAACGTGTTCCAAGAGGTAATAGGTAATGTCAAAGGATTACTCGGCGACCTTCCTTTAAGAATAGACAATTAGACGGAATAAATCATATAACCCAAATGGTGCATACACCCAAATGGATTCTTGGCTCGATTTGTTTATTATATCAACGGAAACCTTGAACAGCTAAATAAGTATAAATTAGATGAATCCGACCTAGTAGACTTAGCTAATCAGGTTCAATAATATTTTCAGGCGTACTTTAATTATTCAGTTCGTTATTAACCTAAAGAAGACGATAGTTCAACTCCGAAGGGTGCCGCGCGGCAGCCCATTCGCTCACCTAACGAGTAGCATCCATATGTGTTAATATTTAGTTGTCTATATATAATTGTTTCAAATCTATACGCTGTAACCAGAGAAAGTCCCCCGAACTACCCGAACATATTTGTTTTGCTTTTCCTTTTGGCAGGATTTCTATTCATGCTTTTTGTATTCCCAAGAAAAAGAAAAGAAAGGATTAAAGGATGTGGGTATTAAGATTACAGGTAAAGTTAAAGCTTATCGTTGGATCGCAACTTTAACCTTCATAGTATCTATAATATTGTTCTCAATCGACATAATTAATGGCTCCTATACTACCTGGGTTGATGGAATAGGCGTAATTTCTACCTGGATTCTAGCCCCTTTGGGTATTTTGACATCAGGGAACGCCTTCAAGAACACAAACAGTAGAAAGGACGTATGTCTATTATTACTTAATCTACTTTCCTTGCTTAGTTTCCCACTTTATATGGTATTAGGAACAACTTTATTCGGGCCATAAACTGAAGCACTCTTTTGGTCAAAAGACCAAAAGAGTGCTTCTTTAAAAAAAATCAAGAACTGTGGTCGCAATAGTTAAACCCGGATTGTGCAAGAAACCAAGTTCGAATTGCCCACGCCCAAAATCCCGATCCTAGTATGTGGTCATCGGCCTGTTTTCCCCTTTGCGGAGTGACATACCACAAGCAAGATGTGACATTGTGCTATATAGTCCTTCCATTATATTATAGTTGCCGCTCCGGAATTGAACTAGAATGAAATCATTAAACGGGAAGCGAGGCAACCCATTATGACTAATATTCAGCCTTTTTTGGACAAAGTACGCCGCTCCGTTGAAGCTCACCGAACAGGTCCTTCAGGCGGTTACCGCCGTATGCTTTCGGACCCTATGGAGGCGGATCTGTATGGGACGGCAGATGCGGCCATTTTGCTGTATACGCTGGGGGAGCTGCCTGAGGCGGGTGGGACCGGGCACAACGGAATGGTAACGACAATCCAACGCTTTCAAGTACAGGATAGCGGTCTTTTTCCAGGAGCAGGGCATCATCCCATCCATGGGACTGCGTATGCTATTGCCGCTTTGGAGCTGCTTGACAACAAGCCGCTATACCCATTAACGGACCTGCATGGCCTCAAAAGCCGTGCTGCGCTTTACGATTTTATGGACGGCCTGGATTGGGTGAATCGGCCTTGGTCGGAATCGCATAAAGGTGCCGGCATCTATGCGGCATTGGTGCTGGCCGGTGAAGTGGACCGCGAGTGGGAGGATTGGTATCTGAACTGGCTGCAGCAACAAGCCGATCCGGTGACTGGCTTATGGTGCCGGCAGGCGGTGTACGCTACAGACGGCGCCCCGCTGTTCCATCACTTGGCCAGTTCGTTTCATTACCTGTTCAATCTGAACTACCGCAAGCGCTCTATGCAATACCCGGATGCATGGATCGATACGTGCTTGGCGCTGCAGGCATCAGGACAAATTCCGTTGGCAGCAGGTGAATTGTCCTTTGTCGAGCTCGATGTCTTGTACACACTGATTAGCGCGGCCTCGCAAACCGGCCACCGGGCCGGGGAGCTTCAGGATATGATGCATACAATCGGCTGCCATCTCTTGCGGAGCGTTGAAGTATTGTCTGCCGGGCCGGAGGCTGCAGTGTTCGAGGATTTGCATGCGCTGTGCGGTACGGTCTGTGCACTGGCGCTTGTGCAGTCCATCCTGCCGGAGCAGGTCGTGGCGGACCGCTTGTTGCTTAAGGTGCTGGACCGCAGGCCTTTTATCTAGCATTACGGGAATGATCCCCATGGAATTCAACTATTTAGGCAGCTCCGGATTGCGGGTCAGTAAGCTATGCTTGGGAACGATGATGCCGTTTGCCCGGCACCATCTGATGATGAATTTCAAGATAGAGAAAAGAGGGAAAATAACTATGGATCAAAAGCGTTGGGCCATGGTAACGGGCGCTGACAGGGGACTCGGACTAGCCATGTCGAAAGGATTGCTTGAGAAGGGCTATCTCGTATGGGCTGGACATTATGCACAGGATTGTCAGGCTCTGCAGGAGCTGGAGGCAGCTTACGGGGCGCGGCTGCGTCCACTTCACCTGGATATCAGCGACGTAGGGAGCGTCAGGCAAGCCGTCAGGATGGTATCAGCGGTGACGAACCGACTTGATCTGCTGGTGAATAACGGCGCCATTCTCGGGAATATCGCGGCAACCGTGCAGGATGAGCTGGATTTTGAAGAAATGGAGAAGGTGTACCGCGTGAACACGTTGGGCGCGCTACGGATGACGAACGGGCTGATTGAGCTTATTATGAACAGCGCCGACAGGCTCATCGTGAACATTTCATCCGAGGCGGGGAGCATCGGCGCAAGTCAACGGACAGCCTGGTTTGCGTACTGCATGTCCAAGGCCGCGCTAAATATGCAATCGAAGCTAATCCATAACCAGATTGCCTCTCAGGGCGGTAAGGTACTGGTGGTGCATCCCGGGCATGTTCAGACCTGGATGCAGGGCAAGTTGGATGTTGCGGGCAAACTGACGCCGGAGCAATCGGCGCAGCATATTCTCGGCCTCGTGGAGCAACGAATCAGCCCCGAATGGCCGGATCAGGCACTGGCGCTGATCGATTATACTGGGGATCGCTGGCCTTGGTAATGCAGGCAGATTTTTTAGTAAAGGGAGACGGGAATGCGTATGACAATCATCTCTGCCTTGCTTCTAGGCAATAATGACGACGCACCGTACCACCCGCTGCTGGCGGTGCAGGAGCATTTGATCGGTATTCTTGGAGCGTCTTTTTCACGTTTACAGGTGCCTGCTTCACAGGTCATCCGGCTTACACCTCAGGCATTCGCCTTAAAGCTTGCCTGCAAAATCTTCGACTGTTGCTTTTTTAGATATTCTGCACGATTAGGACGACCTTAATGATGGTTCATGGGGAGGTACGAGAGTGCTAAGACTGAACTATCGGAGACAAGAGTTCAATAATTTATAACACGAGGCTGCCGTTGATCGCAGCTTCGCTCAACATCCGGCGTAGTAACGTTTCTTATGGATGCTATGTTACGGGAACGCTAATACCCTCGCTCAACTAACCGCTAAAATTTATATTTACAGGTTATAACTTATCTGATATGATTACATCATAATAACCGGTAACGTAGAATAACAAAGGTTAGAAAACAGAGGGGATGGTTGTAAATGAACATTCAACGCTTACCTTGGGCTGGTATCCGCATTGCAGCAGGTGATACCGCGATTGCGATCGATCCTATAACCCGAATTCCCGAGAAGTTCGGCGGTTCCCGAGAGCCGATGTATCCTCTGAGCTTTTTCGGTAACGCAGATGCCGTATTAATTACTCACCTGCATGAGGATCATTTCGACTCAGACGCGATTATCGAGGCTTATGGGGCTTCGATTCCGGTCTATGTACCGGCTGAAATGACAGATGCCGCTCGGGGTGCAGGCTTAACGAACGTCATCGGCGCGGCGGTTGGCGCGTCTTTCAAGCTTGGGGCCGATGTGAAGGTGACGGCTGTTCCCTCGGTTGATGGAATCGGCGACTTCCAGGTTTCCTGGGTCGTAGAGGGGGCCGGACGTAAGGCCATTCATTGCGGGGATACACTGTGGCATGGGTACTGGTGGAGCATTGCCAACAATTACGGACCGTTCGATGCGGCCCTCTTACCGGTCAACGGTGCGGTGCTTGAACTGCCCGGCATGCTGCCCAGCGGTCAGCCGATCTGCCTCACGCCTGAGCAGGCCGTTTCAGCCGCAGCAATTCTAGGTTCCGGGACGCTGGTACCGATTCACTATGGGGCTCTGCACTATCCGCCTATCTATAATGAGACTCCTGATATTGAAGCACGACTTGAAGCAGCTTCGAAAGGTAAAATGAAAATCAGCATGATTAAGGCTGCGGAGACCATAACTCTGTAGAGCAAACGAACAATAAGAACGAATGCAGAGGAGAAGCATACATGGATCAAAAGCTATTTACGCTCGGCGGCGCAATATGGACCAATCTGGCGAATACCATCGTTATGAAAGACAATCAAAGAGCAGACGTTCTCAAAGAACCGAACAACATGCTGCAGTGGCTGGAGGAGAACGGATTGCTTAACGGAGAACATGCAGAAGATCCGACTTCGGAGTCCATTCACCAAACGCTAGTATTGCTACGAGACATTTGCCTGGAAGCGATCTCCGATCTGCTTCGCGAAGGCCGCTTGTCCGACCATACATTCTCCAGACTAGCGAAGAAATCAAGCGAGCTGGTTGTGCACGTTCGCATGGACAGCCAGGAAGGTAACCTTGATCTCATCCACGAAGGACGGAGTCTGGTGGATAAGGTGTGTTATGCGGTGTTGAATTCCTTGGTCGAAACGCTTAACAAATACACACCCGAACGGATCCGGAAGTGCGAGCATCAGTCGTGCATCCTTCATTTCATAGATACGTCCAAAAGCGGGAAACGCCGCTGGTGCAGCATGGATCTTTGCGGTAACCGCCAGAAGGCAGCGGACTTTTACGCGAGACAAAAAGAACGGTTAGGGCGATGAAGATTAGGAATGCATTGAAGAATGCCGGTTGTCGAGGGAATTCGATGAAGAAAGAAGGAACGGAAAATTTCCGCTCCCTCTTGGCATGTCTTATCTCATTACAAAGGATCCCGGTAATAATTACGGAGTCACAATGAGTACCGGACGGTTGGCGCCGGTGGCGTCCTCGCCTGAGCTGTATTCAACGGCATCGCCGGAAGTAAGATTACGGATCCGAATGGAAAGCTTTTGGTCGCCGCTATTAGACAGTTCCGTATTTAATTGGCCGGTCACATCGAATTCCACATAGGTACCCGCCGCCGGCTTCGGCCATGTTGCAAGCACCGTTCCGGAGCCTGGCTTCGTGTTCCATGTAATGGAGCCTTCCGACCAGCTGTCGTCCGCAACGTAAGAGGCTTCCGTATCGCCAATATTTGCCCCGACCGCTTTGGCATAAATCCTCACTTTAGCGGCGGTCACACTTCCCGAATAACCGCTCAAATCGAATTTGAGATAGGCTTCGCGCGCAAAGTCTCCGCCGGATGCCTTGACGGTCAGATTGGCGTCTGTACCGTAATTGGTATTTGCATAAGCACCGCTCCGGACAAATGCATCGTCAGCGGCTACAAATTCCGTAGGCTGCGAGAAAGTCGCTTCACTAGCCGTATTGCTGACTGACGACAGATTACCCGCGGCATCAAAAGCCTTGACCGTATAGCTGTAAGTTGTACCCAGGTTCAGCCCGGTATCGCTGTATGTCGTATCGTAAATCGCATAAGAGGTACCCACTTCTGTACCGTTCCGGTAAATTTTATAGCCTATAACTGCGTCATTATCTGTGGAGCGTGTCCAGGACAGATTGATTCGGCTGTCGGAAGCCGCTGCCGCCGTCAGATTCGCAGGCGCTCCCGGCGCTGTGGTATCGGCGGGTCCCGATTGCTGGTGCAGGACGATAAACCTTCCGTTGTCTCCCGTTATGCCTGTAGCATTAGCCGTCAGGTTGAGCGTAGTGCTGTCCAGCGTAACAAATTTCCCGTTTGCCTTGGATTTGATGTTGATCAGACCGTTGGGCTGATAATTCAGCTCGAAGAGCTGCTCCGTCCCAGCCGTATCGCTGTTTGCGACCAACGGATTTGTACCGCTTGCCGTAACATATTTTCCATTGGCGGCAGATTTTAATGTGTAGGTTTTATTACCCAGATACTCCAGTTCAAAGATCTCCTCCGGACCGGCGAGAATGGAATCATCCGCTGCAAAACGATCCTGATTCGCAATTAACGGACTTGTCCCGCTATTATCCGCAGAGATGAATTTAGTGATGAGATTCCTTGCAATCAGGGCGACCTTCGGCACCAGCGGACCGGTTCTCTGATCCTGGGCATTCAGAAGGCTGCCGTACGACGGGGAATCATAATGAAAATCTTCCAATTTGACGGCGTTCACGATCTTTTTCGTAAATTGGAGATCGGAATCCGGCAAACCGATTTTATGTTTATAAAAATGATACACCTGTTCATACTGCGGGCGGAGTTCCCCTCTGTTGTTTTTGGAAGGATTGTGCTCGTATCTTACTTCTCCGTTCACGTCAGGCAATGTCGTCCATGTAACGTTATAACCGAGATTATATTTGGCCGTATATTCGATTCCTCTCAGCAGCTTGTACGTATTGTTGGGGTAGGAGTACATATCTCCGCCGCCCGCAACGACCGAGGCCTGGTTATAGCCGATTTCAGCCGCCAATGCCAGCATGCCGATGCCTCCCTGGGCATGTCCTTGATCGCGGCCGCTTTCTTGAAGCTGCCCGTCGTCGGTCTGAACATAATGTTCCAGAGAACCGTTCCCCAGGCCCGTTTTGTAAAAGTTAACCGCATCGTCATAGGCCGCCTCGTCATTGATCCATACGCCGTAGCTCATATTAAATACAATGCACGCCGAGTCCCAGTTACCGTTCGCCCATTTTCCGTTCCCTGCGATCCATCCGTAGCCTTGTGTGATCGGGTAAAAGATATTGGTCATCATGGCTGTGAACTTATCGATATCGGCTTGAGCCCATCCGGCATTCGTATAGCGGATGATTTCCGCGGCGTTGAGCAGCTTGTAACCGTACAAGCTTGCAGCCAGAATAGCATCGTTACCTTTGATCTCCGTCAGCGTATCCGACCAGCCGTTCAAAATTTGAATGGCCTTGTTGGCATGAGCCGAATCCCCGGAAATAAACCAGGCCAGGGCATTCAAGTAGGCTGCCGAAGAACTATCGAGCAAAGCGCCGTTCCCCGTATTTCCACAACCGGGATCGTTGCGGCAAACAATTTCGAAGAAGGTGGGGTTATAGGATGATGAAGCGAGGTTGTTGTCTTTTAATCTGTTCCACTCCTCGATCCAGGGAGTCTCGCCCAAAGCCACCTTGGACTTCATGCGATCCAGATCCGATTGGGTATGAAGCATCCCCGGGTGAATAAAGTTAACCGCGGCTTGCGCTTTCTTAGGTTGAACAGTTACGGTGATCGAGAAGAAATTAGTAAATAGGAGAATAAAAGCAAGCAGAACTGCTGGTTTTCTCAAGACAAGGGATAAATGTTTCATGGCGTCCTCCTCAGATGAATTGTTTTTCAGGAATTGTTTTCCATAAAAATCATTGCGGTTATCATGTCCTCTCCTTTCTTCAATAGTCTACACGTCTAGCTCAGGAACCGAAGATCAGCTCCGGCTCTATCAACATATTAAATGGAAGCGCATACAAGGTAAAGTATAAACTTTAATTATGTATGTGATTTTTAATCCAATATGTGCGGTTATTCTATCAAATGTTACAATAAATACATCTGCTGCTTGAGTGGCCATTGCTGATAGAATGGATAAGAAACGGGAAAAAGATTACCGGTCAATGGATTATGAGGGGCGGATAAAATTTACAAAAACTTTCAAACTAGAGGATTTTATCGTAACATGTCGAATAAGTCAATTGGAATGTAATATGTCACCGGGGTGAAAAGTTATGTCAGAAGATCAGACGAGGTATTCGCGGCTTGCAAATATAACCAAATTAATCAATACAAGGCTGGAGCTTCGAGAAGTGTTGGGGCATGTCACAAAAGCCATTTCTGAAGAAATCGTGCGATGTGATTCGGCCGGTATATATCTGCCGCAGGATGATGGAACGTATAGAGGTTTTGTAGGTAAACCGGAAGTTATAAACGGAATGACGCTGGATATGCAGGTTATTGATCCCGAGTTGGATCTTCTGGCAAAAGAAGTGATCGAAACCCAAAAAACCATTTACATTCCGGATACATCCAAGGATAGCCGCCCGGATCCAAGAGCGGTGAAAGCATTTCAAATCAAATCGCTGCTGGCTCTGCCAATCTCTTACGAAAATAGGCTGTATGGTCTTGTTTTCTTGTTTGATTATGGAATTCCAATGAATTTATCGGAGTCGGAAATCCAAACCGTCGAAGCTTATGTGAATATGGCGGCAGTTGCAATTCGCAACGCAAACAATTTAACAAGTAAGGAAGAACTAATTTCGGAAAAGCAATTACTGCTGGATGTCACACGTGAGTTATCGTTATGCTCCACGATGCAAGAAGCGCTGGATAAATGCTTTCACTATGTAGGCAAGGTGCTTAATAACTACAATATTGGAACACACTTGCTGGACCCCATTGCCGAGAAGAAGCTCAAACCGACAAAACTAAGTAAAGAAAGCGATTGGAAAGAAGAAGATTGGCTGAAGACCCATCGCAAGATAAAAATAGATCATAGCAA
The DNA here is from genome assembly GCA_041281825.1 of Paenibacillus tarimensis. Classification (GTDB taxonomy): domain Bacteria; phylum Bacillota; class Bacilli; order Paenibacillales; family Paenibacillaceae; genus Paenibacillus_D; species Paenibacillus_D tarimensis_A. The sequence goes on from CP166298.1 coordinate 1,243,390, forward strand.
AGATCTTTTGTTCCAAGAGGTGATTAGTACCAAAAAAGCGATCTTGATCCCCGATGTTTATGCGGATCATAGGCCTAATCAAGAGGCATGCCGGAATTTTGGGATTCAGGGCATATTTATGCTTCCATTGGTATCTATGGGAGAAGTATTAGGTACAATTGCTGTTGTTAATCTCGGAGAACGAGGGCTGGTCTATTCAACTGTAAGTATGCAGCTCGCACAATCCATTGTGGATGCGACCGCTTCGGCACTATCCAATATGCTGTTCATGGAAAAACAGGAGCTAATCATTCAAAAGAGAACATCCGAAATCAGCGAGAAGAATGCAGAGCTCGAGAATGCAATCAAAGAACTGCAGCGGCTCAGCCACGAAAAAGAAATGATTTTAAATTCCGCCGGCGAAGGCATATTCGGATTAGATCTTAAGGGCAAACTTACATTTTGCAATCCGGCGGCTGCAGTCATGTTAGGCTATGAAAATAAGAATGAGTTAATCGGACAATCCTACAAGAGCATCTTCCATCGAAACAATCAACCCGCCGAAGAGGACAGCGAAGCATGTTTTGCTTCATATATAGAAAAGAACAAAAACAACTATGCCACCGATGAACAATTTTTCAGACTGGACGCTTCCTCTTTTCCCGTTGAATACGTGATTTCATCCATTGAAGAAGAAGGTAAGACGGTAGGGTATGTGGTAACATTTAAGGACATTACTTTCAGGAAGAATATGGAAGAGGAAATCAAGTATTACGCTTATTACGACAGCTTAACGAAACTGCCCAATAGAGTGCTTTTAAAAGACAGATTAAGCCAGGGGCTACTGTATGCCAAACAGCATGATGAAAAACTGGCGGTTATGTTCCTCGATTTAGATCGGTTTAAGATGATTAACGACACAATGGGGCATAGCTACGGGGATCTGTTGCTGCAGGAGATTGCCGCTCGGTTGAAAGGCTGCGTAACCAAAGAGGCTACCGTATCCCGACAAGGCGGGGACGAATTTACGATTATTTTACCCAGCATTCAATATGAGGATGAAGTCATAGCAGTCGCCGAACGTATCCTCGATTCCTTCAGTAAACCGTTTGATTTGCGGGAAAATGAAGTGTTTATTAAAACAAGTATAGGGATTAGTATATTTCCCGATGACGGCGAAACGGAAGAGGTACTAATTAAAAATGCGGATACCGCCATGTATAAATCGAAGGAGCTGGCCGGAAACAGCTATCAATTTTATAATTTCGACATGGATTATCGCAATTATGAGAATGTTAAAATCGCAAATGATTTACACAAGGCGCTGGATCAAGATCAATTCGTCCTGTACTACCAGCCGATTATTGATTATAGAAAACGCACCATCGTTGGGGTTGAAGCATTAATCCGCTGGAATCATCCGGAAAGAGGGATGGTTTATCCCAATGATTTTATTCCCATTGCCGAGGAAACGGGACTGATTGTTCCGATCGGCGATTGGGTACTCAGGAATGCATGTAAACAGCTGAAATTATGGCATGGTCAAGGTTATTCGTCACTCAGAGTATCTGTGAATATATCCGCTCGTCAGTTTGAACAAAAGAATTTCATTACCCTTATCAAAAATGTATTACAGGAAACGAACCTGAGTCCGGAATTTCTGGAGCTGGAGCTGACCGAGAACATCATTATTAAAAATATAGAAGCAACGATAAAGACGATGGAGCAATTAAGAGAATTAGGAATCCAAATATCGATCGATGATTTTGGTACAGGCTATTCATCATTAGGGTATCTGAAAAACTTCCCGATCAATATGCTGAAAATTGATAAATCTTTTATTCGTGATCTTTTGCAACATTCCGATGATGGAGCCATTACGAATACGATTATTACATTGGCTCATAATTTAAAGCTTCATGTCGTTGCGGAAGGCGTTGAAACCGGCGAACAGATTGATTTCTTATTCTCCAGAGGCTGTTTCCTCATGCAGGGTAATTTCTTTAGCCAGCCTATAGATGCGGAAGAGCTTGCCCGAAAATTTCTTTCCAAGCTTGAGAGTGAGATCCATTAGGAGGTCAAATATGAAGGCAGTACGCGCTTTATTGGAATATTTGAAGGAGGGCGGGACGAAGTATATTTTTGGTATTCCGGCCGGCTCCGTTAATGCGCTGTTCGACGAGCTGTACGACCTAAGAGAAATCGTCCCGGTCATTACTAAACATGAAGGGGCGGCTTCCTATATGGCCGCTTCCTATGCCAAATATACGAAAGGCTTGAGCGTCTGCATAGGCTGCAGCGGACCCGGCGGTACGAATCTGATCACAGGCGCCGCTAATGCGATGCGGGAGCACTTACCTGTTTTATTTATAACCGGGGCAGTCCCCGTAAGTTCCGTGGGCCTAAACGCTTCCCAGGAGCTGGATGCCGAGCGGATTTATCGCAACGTTACAAAATACAGCACAACGGTTACGAGTCCGGCTAATGTATTGGCTGAAACGGCAAAGGCTGTCGAGATAGCGCTATCCGGAGTACCGGGACCTGTTCATATTGCACTGCCAATTGATGTGCAGCTGGGACAGATTGAACAATTTGATTTACCGGAGTATCCGGTAAGGCCGTATTTCCTGCCGGAAGACGCTTCGATCAAACGAGCTGCGGCGGAAATGGTCAATAGAGGAAAAGGCTTTATACTTGCAGGACAAGGGGTACGGGGTTCCGCCCTTCAGGTGATCGAACTAGCCGAGCTGCTGGATTGGCCAATCCTTACAACGCCTCAAGCGAAAGGCCTTATCCGGGACGATCATCCGCTTCTCGCAGGCGTGTTCGGTTTTGCGGGTCATGGGAGCGCTTCTGAACTCATTAACGAAGGAGACGGCAAGGTACTTCTTGTGTTGGGTTCCAGCTTAGGCGAGACAGCAACGAATAATTGGAATGTTAATCTTGCCAAGGATCGTTTTGTCATTCAAGTCGATTTCGATAAGACTGTGTTTAACCGGAAATATGAAGTGGATGTCCCGATATGGGGAGATATAGACGTAAGCGTGGATCTTCTTAAGAAAGAACTAAGGGAACTGGGTCTGCAGAGAGGTACATACGAGCTTGAAGAAATGACTAGAGTGATGCCGAATAGGGAATTCAATACTCAAAATGTACTTTTAAAGCTGCAGCAGCTCTTGCCCCCTACAACCCGGTATACAATCGATATAGGCGAGTTTATGTCCTATGTCATTCATTATATGAGCGTGCTCGCAGATGATACGTTTGATATTAATGTACATTTTGGAGCGATGGGAAGCGGGATCGGAGCGGCCATTGGATCGAAGCTGGCAGACCCCGAGCGGCCGGTTGTATGTATTACGGGCGACGGATGCTTCTTTATGCATGGGATGGAATTGCTGACCGCCAAAGAATATGGGCTGAACATTTTATTCGTCGTCATGAACAATGCGCGGCTGGGAATGGTGTATCATGGACATACCCTGCAATACAAACGATCTCATCCGCGCTTTGAACAAGAAGCGGTTCATCTCTCGGCAATGGCTGAGTCTATGGGAATTCCAAGCGTTCGTGTTGAGAAAATGGAAGATCTCAATGCAGAACAAATAAGTTTATTACTCGATCAAGGCCCGGCCCTATTAGAAGTAGCACTGGTAGATAATAATGTACCGCCGATGGGCGACCGTGTAGAATTTCTTTCTTCGTTTGGAAAATAAGCCAGAAAGCATTTGATTTCGGATCAGATGCTTTTTTGCTGTTAGGCGGGCATTGGAAGATGAGGATTGGGGCCTTGCTAAGCCGAAAAAATGGCTTAAGTGCCATTGCCCGGGCTGAATTTGGGTGCTGTAAAGAACAAAATGTTCTCTACTGAGCGAAAACGGCGGGTAAAGGTTGCTGTAAAGAACAAAATGTTCTCTACTGAGCGAAAACGGCGGGTAACGGGTGCTGTAAGGAATAAAATGTTCTCTACTGAGCGAAAACGGCGGGTAACGGGTGCTGTAAGGAATAAAATGTTCTCTACTGAGCGAAAACGGCGGGAAATGGTTGCTGTAAGGAATAAAATGTTCTCTACTGAGCGAAAACGGCGGGTAACGGGTGTGTAAGGAATAAAATGTTCTCTACTGAGCGGGAAATGGCGTATTGTGCCCTGTTATACCGAAAAAAATCGGCTTGCACGCCATTGCTCGGTCCCAATGTGCGCTGCTAAGCCGAATTTAGAAAGGATATCACGTTCATTTAAGTATTCGAAAGGTACATACGAAGTTGCAAGGCTTTGCTGGAGAGCGGTTACCCCTATTGCATTTCGCAGCGGGGGCAGTAATCCGGAATCTTGAAGCCGTTCTCCGTATAATCCCGAGGATTGGTACCATCAATCACAAAAGGACTTTCGCACTCATGGCAAGCCAGAATAACCGGATCTGATGAAGGAACGAGTAGTTCCTGCCCCAGTTGTTCCGTTTGCAGCCGCATTTCCGGATGATTGCCGATGTCCTGTTCCAAAAGCCGGATGACTTTGCGGATCGCTCCCTGGACTTTTTTGTAATCGATCTTCTCCCAATGCTGTAAATAAGGAATATACGCTTTGTTGCCGCTGAACAGGATCTTCCGTAATAAGAGCAGTATCATTCCCCGGTTCCGGTCCTTCAAGTAGTTCATATTTACCGAGGTGATGCCCCTTCGGATCCATTCGTCCCACTCTCTCAGGAATTCATCGGCCCGGCGTTCCCGTTCGATCAACCACCCTTTTGGCGAAAACACGATCATTGGCAATTTACCGGAGTATTCCGTTTCCAGAAAATCCGTTTTGATCATATGATCAATTTTTTCGATGATTTCCTCTCTCTTCAAGTTCCGGTAAAAGCCATATGAAGGGTTATTGTCCAAGCCGAGTTCAAGTATTTTTTTCTCTTTTGATCCCTTTAAGATACCCGACAATAACGTTCGGCCGCCTTGGGCAATAATCTCATCCGCAGCCCGGAGAATCGCATAAATTTCATCAATAGGAAGTGACTGAATGCTCTTCGTTCTCTTGTTCTTCATAACGTTCACCCCGCGTGTTGCGTTCACCTGATAAAGATATCCTATTATTATACCACGATAAAGGGATAGTTATAACGAATTCAAGTTACTTGTAGATAAGCGCGGTGAATATGAACTCTTGCCAAACATGTCAAAAATAATGTCAGGGCAGTATAGTTTAGTTATAAACGTTCTTTCCAAAAAAGGGTGTGTTAAACTATTCGAAGTACGACTTGAGGGGGATGAAAGAAACTATGGAAGACTCTGTAGTGACACGAGCAGAACGAATCGCAGGCGATTTTCTTCTGGAACAAGTAAAAACTTCATACCAGATCATAGGAAAAGGCTTCGTAAATCAGGTTTGCGTAGTCGAAACAGAAAGTCGTAAAGTCGTTGTTCGCATGAATGATACAGGTACATATCCAAGCTATATGAAAGAAAAATGGTGTATTGAACAAGCTGCCGCAGTTGGCATTCCCGGACCTGAGGTGTTGTCCATTGGTATAGTTGATGAAACCGCATATATGATTCAAGCTTTTGTTGATGGAGACAACGGGTTAGACAGTATGGTTCCCAAGTCCGATGTTTGGAGGCAGCTTGGCAAATATGCCAGACTTATTCATTCAATCCAAGTAAAGGGATATGGGGAAAATCTGATTGATCCAGTCCATGGTGAGTTTCATTCACCTTCTCATGCAGGATCCGACGGCAGTTGGCTAGGGTATGTGCAGTATAATATCAATAGTTTGACGGAGTATGATCGGTTGATTGAGCTTGGAGTAATCACTCAGATGAAATCGCAGAAAGTACGAAAACTGTTTGAGAATTTGAAGAAAGGAACGTTCCGTTTTGGTTTAAACCATGGAGATATCTCATTGAAGAATACGATTGTCAATCAGACAGGACAAGTAATATTATTGGATTGGGGCAATGCAGAAGTAAGACCGGTCCCGCATGGAGATATTAATTGGCTGATGCAGTGCCAAATCCTAGATGGAGATCCGAATATGGAAGAATTCAAAGCATTTCTTGACGGGTACGGCATAAGTGTAGAAGACCTTGCTGATATGAGACATTTGCTGCTATTAAGAGCGTTCGATAACCTCAGGTGGGCTATTGATCGAAGTCCGGACCTGATCGAATCCTATGCTGCGTTTGCGAAACAAGTTGTTGACATGATTATCGATTAGCAGAGATTGAGCGATGTTTCTGTATCTCAAACTAACCAAGGGTGCAAATGATTGAACTAACGGATGACGAGTGCTCAATGAAGTTGTCTAAATGAACGGCTATTCGTGGAGTTGTTGGAGTGCATTAGACAGCGTTTCTAGTGCGTCTACCTTCGCTTTTTTGTCTAAAGGATCGCCCTTGCCGACATTTATAAGGCTAACATTACTATACACGCTTTCCAATGCATTATCCGCTATTTCGAGTTTATCGTAGTATACTTCATGAACGTCAACTACACCACTGTAGTATCCGGATGCAAATATCTCCCTTTCTGCTTCGCTTAGTTGGCGGCATATACCTGTTTCATAATTGAGAATTGCATTGGTTATCTTTTCCGCCCGTTCCGCTTCAATTTGATCCTGCGGACGCAGGTACCTCACTTTTTTATCCAGGGGTATCACCTTCCTACTCGGTTCTTTATGACGTTGGTCAAACGCGCACAATTCTTCATGCCTTAAGAACGATCTGAAGTGGCAATAAATAGACCTATCGAATGCCTCCTTCCGCCGGCGCCGGTACACATCAGGTTACTTTCTTTTGGTGATAGTTTACGATTAAATCTCAGGCGTTTGAAACAACAGCTAAATAATACCATGAACAAATTAAGTATTTCAATTCTAAAAAAACAAGTCCGGTTTCTTTCTGGATTGATTTTAGCGTATGCGCCGGTGATGGCCCAAGGGGGTGAAGGGGGCGCGATGAATACGATTAGGGGTAGAGACAACGAACATTTGTTGGCGGGACCCCTTTTGGAGGTTGCCGATTTGATCGCGACCTCCGCTGCGTTAACGGGCAGTTATGCTCAATACCGTCCCAAGTTGATTGGAGAGAATTGATTTTCTTGAGATTACTTTTTAGAATGAAAGAAAGTATATAGGAAGGGACGTAATATTGATGCAACCTGGCGATATTATAGGACGTACATTAAAATCGCTGAAAGATAGACTTGAGCACGGGCATCTTCAGTTGCAGGTTGAAGGTGGCTATATTTATGAAGCCAAGTGTACTTTTTACGATCCAGTTCTTGATTACGATCTTGAACAGTTCATGGGGAAGATTAATGTTCAATTGCCAGTAGATTACATACAATTTCTTAAGAATACCAACGGTTGTAGGCTTTTCGATGATGTTATGTTCGGCGGAGAAGCAGTACTGTTTAGTTTGCAGGAAATAATTAAGTTTCATGATGAAAACAATAATGATTATCTGAAAATAGCCTCTATTTATCAAGATAAAATTTACTTTGATATGAAGTCCATTTCAAACAGGCAAGGTAACTACATTATGGTTGGGGATTATCAAGAATATCGTCCGTTAAACATGAATTTTGAGCTCTGGTTTGATAGATTAGTTACTTCACAAGGGGCAAAGTTCTGGGAATGGACTTGGGATTCAGCTGAGCACTACTACAAAAGACGATGAAAGGCGTTCAACGATTAGGGAGCCAACGCACCTCATAATACGAGCCGGCTGCATCTGCATTCGGCTCGTGTTCTGAGGTGCTGGGGTACTAGCCTTCACTGATTCGGACTTTTGCAGTACCATATTGCACTCGGATTATCTCTGCAACTGGTTCATTTGCTTGTGCCACTTGCAAAATGTTTACCACATAATCTGAACTTGGCAGTTTCCTATCACTAAAGGATACATACGAGAACCATTTATCAATGTCGGGAAAGACAGTAGCACCGTCAAAAGCTTCCGCCAGCCCTTCAAGAACGAGGTATTGGCCGACCGTTGTTCCCGGGCTCCATGGTTCGTAAGATAGGCGGATATTATGGTGTCGTGAACCGCGATCGCCGGTAATCGAGGTACATTGAAGTTGTTGGGCCAAACGACGACAATGATTTGTCCGGGCTGTCCGCCGGAGCCGGTGTAGCCTGGTTCTTTTCCGAATTTTTGCGGGCTTCCGAGCACTAGTGCGAAGAGCAATTTATGCAAATTCACTCCGTGCTCTTCCGGGCGCAAAACACGTATCGCTTCCTCGACGGCTTCACGGCAGGCGCTTAGAGAGCCGGCCTGCTCAAGTTTGGCGATGACGTTCAAGCGCTTCTAAATCGGAAGCGTCTTTTGAAGAGTCGTACACTCCTATCAACTGCATTGGATCCGGAGTTCCATATCCGGCAGTCATTCTCGCGAGCAATGGCTTAACGACATGTTCCTGAAATAAGTCCTTGCTCCGTTCCGGCGCAGCTTCCAACACGATACGCTGATGGTACACGTTGTCAATTGTGTCAATTATCATAGCGAATTCCTCCTTCTGTGCGGATGCGATCGCATTCCTATCGTCGAAATGAATATTACACCCTAACGTAACGTGAAGGTCAATTATATTTTTGTTTTGCGTATCGCTAAGGTGACAAGAGTTAATAGAACCGACATCACGAGGTTGCCGCGGAACAAGCGGCAGCCTTCATTATGTTAACGGGTAGGAAAGTGCGAGAAGGATGTGGAATAAATATACAAACGTTACCGCATAAGGAGGTCGTAATATATGCCATTTCCAATGCATATTGTGTCCGCAGGTGGAATTGTGGAAGATGGACAAGGAAATATTCTTTTAGTAAAAACTCGTGACGGTGGTTGGGTTTGTCCTGGTGGACAAGTGGAAGTTGGAGAAAATCTGATAGATGCTTTGGTTCGTGAAATCAAAGAGGAAAGCGGCATTGACACCACGGTCAGCTACTTAATTGGTGTCTATTCGAATACAGGGACTTTTAAATGGTATGATGGTGTGACGGATGTTCCTACGCAAGTTATTTTTGAATTCATATGTAAACCTGTTGGTGGGGAGTTAGCTGTTTCTGAAGAAACAACCGATAGCCGCTGGGTGGCGAAAGATAGAGTTCTTGATTTCATTACACATCCAGCTATTCGTACTCGCTATCAGGCTTATTTGGATTTTAATGGAGCGGTAAATTACATGGAGTATGTAACGCACCCGGAGTTCATAATCAAACACCAAACAGGTATATCGAAGTAGATTGTTTTTCATTGTTGAACTAACGGAAACCATGACGACAGGCTGTCGGCATTATTGGCTACCTGCTCAACTATCGGAGTTTAGTTGAATTATTGATTGATTATAATAAGATAACAACCACTTAAGGAGTCCATCACCATGGATCAAAAGGAACTTTTAGAATTAATCAAACAAATGTCGGAAGCAGATACCATTTATGATGAAAAGGAAGGATATTATACGAATGAAGGTTCTCCAGCTTGGATTGCTAGACGAAAAGCAGAAAAACTGACGGATAGTAGTGTTATTCCTTTTCTTGCTCAATTATTAGAAAAATGCAAGGATAAAGAAACCCGGGAAAATATTTATTTTATACTTGGTAAAATTGGCGAAAATACGGGGGATAGCCGTGTAGCTGACAGTCTTTTAAAATGGCTTGAAACAGAAACGAACAAATACACGCTACAACATATACTTAATCAAATTGCAGAACAAAAAAATATACAAGATTGTTCACCTATTATCAAATTTATCAAGGACGAACGTGCTCCAGTTAGACACTCAGCAATTCTAGCACTGAAGGCGTGTAAAAGTTCAATTACAGAGGAAGCTCTCATTAAAATTTTAACGGAGTCGTCTGATGAGCATGATCTTACCTATGCTAATTCTGTATTATCAGAAATTGGATCAAATAAAGCAATTCCACATCTTATAAATTTACTTGGACATTCTAAAGTGGACGTTAAATGTTCTGCTTTATGGGCACTAAATGAGTTAGGAAATACATTGTTACTACCTATTTTTTTAGAGGCTTTACGAGGACGTTCCTCTGCTGTAAAAGGGTATGCTATGTTAGCGATAAATAGACATGGAGATGAAACAGCGATTAATCCAGTTATTGAACGAATAAAAACTATGTTAAAAAGAAAAAGGACTGTTGAAAGCGATGAATTAATATTAGGTCTCGAGCTACTTATTCGCTTTCAAAAAGAAGACCAGGAGATTCACGAGTTATTTGACTGGATTAAATTAAAAAAAGGGGACTTCCTTTTTGATACTGAAAAGAAATGGGTAAATGAAAATATTAACAAAGCATAATAGAGCTTCTTACGCTAACGAAGACAAGAGTTCAATAAACAATAGGAGAAGGCAGCCGCCGTCCAGATTGGATATCGCTTGCCTTCTTCTTCGGAGGATGACGAAATAAAGAGTGTATAATTATTATATAGTTCCACCACAAACTTAAAGGAGAAGTCATGTCTAAAATCATCTTATTTAGGGGTAAGTCTGGGACTGGTAAATCAACCTTATCAAACGAGCTTGGTAAAAGACTCAAACTACCTGTATTACATAAGGACAATATTTATGATTCAGTTGCTGGTTTTGTCCCCGAACATGATTTGAGAAACAAAATATGCTTTGATTTTCTATTTCGTTTCTTACAATCGGTTATTGATTCTGGTGCAACGGTTATACTTGATTTCGGGTTGAATAATATTGATGATGTACGGGGATTAAAGACATGGATTGAGGAAAGAGGCGGGGAATTAAAAACATTCCTATGTATATGTAGTGATGAATCGATTTGGTCTAAGAGACTTGCTAATTGATCAAGTGGAAGCTTTTATCTTAGAACAAAATAATTGATTCAGCTAACGGGGACAAGAGCGCAATGATCATGTCAGGAGCAGGCGCCGCGGCGAGCTGCTCCTGATCATTAAAGTAACGGGCAGTTATCTCTAATGCCCTCCTACACTTGGGTAACCAAACGTTTGAACTATTGAGGGGACAAGCCACCCACATGTTTAACCGGCGCAATCGTATCCGTCAGAACGACATTTTTCCCTTGAAGCGGTATACGAAACCAATAAAACTCTAACAATCTATAAAATATTCCACAGTTTAGAGCTGAATATAACCTTGTAATTTGATTAGAAAACGCAAAAAAGGCGGCTTTCGCCGCCAAGTTATAGATCGATCCTACAGTGGGATATTCATTTTACCATCCCTATAATCATCAAATTGATCTTCACTATAGATAACCCAGATTTTACCATTATAAATATCTAAGGTTTCAAAATGTTTTGTTGTCTTTCCATTTTGTTCAACAATTATCGTGACATCAACTGATATTGGTTCCCCATCTCCTTGACCGATGTTTTCAATCTCAAAATCCTTAACTTTATACCCGATTGATTCTAGGTGTTGTCTTTTCCTGAAAAAGAAGTTTTTTGCCTCCGACTCGCTTAATACAGTTCCTTCAAGAAGGTTTTTATCTTTTCCATCATCATAAAGATATAGAAGGCCAAAGGCTTTTACGTAATCTCTGTTTAGTAAACTCACCTAATCTCCCTCCTATATAATATTTTACTTCAATGGTTATCGAAATTAAAATAGCAAAATATGGTTTTATAACTAACGGAGAACGATGGCGAAATGATCGATATGACTGGAGCACGCGCCATGGCGACCTGCTTTTGGTCGTTGAAGTACCTGACAGATTTGCGTAATTGTACTCTGATAAAAAGAATAAGTAGTTATGAAATAAAAGCATTAGTTAAATACTACCAACTCCCATATAATTAACAGAGGGGGTGTTTTACTTGATTACCTGGGAATCGAAAATGGTATCAACAAATCGAGGTTTCTTCGAAGTGTTTGTTGCAGGAGAAGGTAATCCTATATGCGTGACGCATTACTATTCAGCGTTTACGAAACGATGAAATTATTTTGCAGACCTCTTCACGGAATTTGGTAAAGTGATATTAGTTAACTTAAAGGATTGCGGTAACTCGGATCGCACCGCTGAAGATAATGAACTTAGCATGATGGAAACAGTTAAGGACCTTGAGGTAATAAAAACTCACTTGGTTATAATAAATGGTCGTTTGCGGGACATTCAACTGGCAGTATGTTGGGACTTTATTATGCAATAAATTACCCAAATACCCTTGATCATTTAATCGTCGTAGGTGCTGCTGCTTCAAACGAATATATGCGATCGATAGATAGTATTTATTGTTCGGAAAACCCTAAAAATCATCGTCTTCTTGAAATTTTGTCAATTCTAAAGTCCTCCGATTCAAGTAATGAATTAAAAGCACAGGCAGCACGCGAATGGACTGAAATGTCGTTGCATTATCCTGAAAAATGGGACAAATATTTCAGCAAGCTTAGCAGTGGTGGAACCGTCCAGAAGCGGTTGGATTATTATAATCGGTATTTGTCTTCGTTTGACATTCGAAACAGCTTGAATTTAATTAAAACGCGAACTTTAGTGATGTGCGGTAGGTATGATGCTCAGTGCCCTATTTCTTTTTCTGAGGAAATACATCGGTTGATAGAAGGTTCAAAGCTTCGTTTATTTGAGGATAGCAATCATAGCCCACATATTGAAGAACCGGAAAATTTTAAAGATGTAATCAATAGATTTTTTAACTAATAGACAACGAAAGTTCAACGACAAGCATAGGCCTCTGACGAAAAAGGTTGGCGGCTTTTGTTGCGCTAACAGGTCGGGCAGGATAGTGCAAAAAGGAGGGAAAAGATAATGATCAGAAAATTGTTGTTGACTTCGGATGGATTTACAACTTCAAAGATTACAGAAGCATTTCTCCAACTGATAGGTCGAATTCCCAATTATTTATCTGTGGCTATTATCCCTACAGCCCATGGTCGGCTAAAATCACAAGCTCCGGTATCAAAAAAAGCAAAGCAGGATTTAGAATCCATGGGATTTCACAAAGTCGCGTTTATTGACATTGAATTTGAAAATACTCAAGTACTATATGACTATGACGTCATATGCATGAGCGGCGGTAATCCTTTTTACCTTTTACATCATCTAAAGAAGACTGGTGCAGACAAGGTGATAAAAGAGCAGGCTGAGAGTGGAGCGACACTTGTCGGGATAAGTGCAGGAACGGTGGTCTTAGGAAATGATATACTTATAGTCGATCACTTTACCCCAGAGTTCAACCATCTTGGATTGAATGATCTTAATGCTATTGGGTTATACGATAAAACTATATTCCCGCATTATGGATCACCTACTAAATTTCAACACGAGAATTCTCATGAGGTTAGAATACAGGAATTTGTAAGGTTGTATCAACGTAATGTTGAAAGGATCACAGATAACGAAGCTATTTACATCAACGGAGGGATAGTTAAGAAAATCACCGACACCTGATGAATGAGGTGATCCTCACTTTTTATGATTAAACTACTATGAATGGTGGACGGTAATTGACCATATGGGACATAATACGTCCCTAAATGGAGGGGGGGAAAGGAATGGGTATTACTTGGGAAGAGTCTTATTTAGGTCAACTGCGAATAATAGTTGGTCATCGAATGTTAATTGCACCAGCGGCAAGAGCAATTATTCAAGACGAAAAAGAAAGAATACTATTTGTTAAAAGAAGTGATAATGGAGCATGGGTTATGCCAGCAGGTGGAATGGAATTACATGAATCAATATTTGCTTGTCTAATACGTGAAGTGAAAGAAGAAACTGGACTCGATGTCGTTTCTGCAAAACCTATAGCTTTATATACTGGGCCCAAATATGAGTACACCAACGGATACGGTGACGAGAATAAGATGTTTTCGGTCGTGTTTTTGGTTGACGAATGGTCAGGGCAAATAATTGAGGAAACTGATGAAACAACTAATGCAAAATTTTTTGCAATAGACGAGTTACCAGAAATTCCAGAACTGTACCTTGAAACTATAAACGATTTGAAAACTTATAAGGAAACAAATCAAGTAATTTTGAAGTGAAAATTAGTCAAGACATACTAAACTAACGGAGACGCCTCCCAACCTCCCAACGTTATAATACTTAAACCAATATGAGTAAATCAATAAGGGGGAAACTAACATGACAAATGACAATAAAATCAGCAGTAAAAAGGAGTTGTCACCAGAACAACGTGAAGAACTACTCGGAGCATTGAAAGCCCGTTTTGAGAAAAACATGCACCGCCATAAAGATCTTGAATGGGCTAAAGTACAAGCAAAACTGGATGCTAATAATGAAAAACTTTGGTCGCTCAGTGAAATGGAAAGAACTGGCGGTGAACCGGATGTTGTTGGTCAGGATGAAAAGACCGGCGAATACATTTTTAATGATTGTTCAGTGGAAAGTCCTATTGGTCGCAGAAGTGTTTGTTACGACCATGAGGGGCTGGTGTCAAGGAAAGAACATAAGCCAGAAAATAACGCTATTGATATGGCAGCAGCCATGGGTATTGAACTATTAACTGAAGGACAATATCGAGCGTTGCAAAAACTTGAAAATTTCGACATGAAAACTTCGAGTTGGGTGCAAACACCCTCTGATATTAGAGAACTCGGCGGTGCCCTTTTTTGTGATCGCCGCTACGAGCACGTCTTCGTGTATCACAACGGTGCATCCTCTTACTATGCTGCCAGAGGGTTCCGTGGCTCGCTAAGAGTTTAACAATTAGCCGTATGCTACTCGTACTGTTTGGAGTTCTGTTATTGGTAGGTTCAATATAATGTGTTGAACTAACGGAAACAAGAGCTTAGCGATGGATCCGATCCATCGCCTATACTGCATTCTGCCGTCCGATTAACAAACGGGCAGCAGTAATGGTCGGGCTACATTTATAATTATGATATGAGTTATAAGAAATTTGATAGTATCGACGAAGGAGAGGTGCTGATTTGAAGAATAATATCATCGAATACTGTTTAAAAAAGAACGGAGCGACCAAGGATTATCCCTTCGGACCCGATCCTTTGGTGATCAAAATTGCAGGTAGAATGTTCGCTCTTATTTTTGACAAAGGCGATTATTTTCACTTAAACCTAAAATGTGATCCGGTGATTGCGGAAAACTTGAGAGAGCAACATGAGACCGTTCGACCAGGTTACCACATGAACAAAAAGCACTGGAATACAATTACGATCAATGGTTCATTGCCGGAGTCGGATGTCTTTGCTATGATTGACCACTCTTATGATATGGTTGTCAAAAATCTTCCTAAGAGTCTCCAAGAATCTATACGGACATGAACGAACTGATGATGGAAGGCGTTTCAGGAATTACTTAAGACGCGCAGAATACATAATATGCTTTTACTCCATATTCTCGACACTAAGATTGCTCCCCCACAAATCTTTTTTCACCCAGGAATGACATCATATGTCTGGGTGAAGGCGTTATACTTGGGAGTACAAGGGTGCTGCCCGGACAAGATGAAAGGGGAGAAGAGCAATGAAACGTTTGGAGGGCATGAAATACGAGAAGGGTTGGATTACGCAGTTAGATTGTGTCAAGACCTGCACAGACTTTTTGGGGATTCCACTGAGTAGACCGTGGCTATTTGGGGGGACTGGCTTCGCATTCATCATGAACATGGAGGACCATGGAGAGCCCGGCGGTTTTCAGTCGTTCAATACCGAAATGATCCGCAATCTCGGCAATAACCTCGGCTACACGATCGACGGCGTGACGGGCCTTAGAAGTGACGGTGATTTCCCTCATAAACAGCTCGCGGCCTGGGAAAACACAAAGCGTGCCATTAACGCCGGATACCCCTGTTACGGCTACAACCTCGGCATTCCAGAATATTATGTCGTCAATGGGTACGACGAAGGCGGGTACTATTTTGTCGGCATCGGTACCGATGATTGGCAGTGGAAGGTCAGTTCGGCTTCCGCGAAACTGCTCGGCAGCGGAATTGCCAACGCGGAGGTACGCCAGTTGGCCCGAAGCCTTGGAGTCGAATTCTCGGAGAATGTAATCGTCCACACAAACGGCGGCGTATTCGAGCTTCTCGACGACATCGGCAATTCGCTGACGGTTGCGGGAGAGGCCTATTTGCCCTGGGACCGGCTCGCAACCGTCCACATTGGACTGCTCGAAATGTTTTGGATTGAGCCTGGTGTAACGTCGAGTGACCGTGAAACGGTACGGGATGCGCTCAGTTTCGCACTCGAATTTGCGCAAAGCCCGCAGAAATGGGTGTACGACGGCTATAAAGCCGGAATGGATGCCTATGACAATTTTATCCGCGGTTTTGCACAGGACCGTCATCAGGGCTTCGGTCTATCCATCAATGCGGAAGCTTGGGCGGAATGCAGGGGAATGGCCGGACCTTTTCTGCGGGAAGCCCAGGAGCGGATTGGAGGAAGCTTGTCGGGGCGCCTGCTTAAGACCGCAGCCATCTACGACGCCATTCACGAGCAACTGAGAGACGTGAGAGACCTCTTTCCGTTCCACGGCCGGAAGCCTGAGGATATGCGAGAGAAAGACCGGGTCACGCGTGCAGTTGAACTTTTGGAACGGGCCAAGGAATTGGAGCGCGAAGGGCTGCGTGAATTGGAATGGCTCGCTGGCGAGCTGTAAGCAAAGCGTCGGAGTAGCAGACTGAATCAAAAGCGGGATACTTTTCGTATAAAAATAGAGGTGACGGAAATCGTATGAGCAACAATCATCGGATCGTATGGATAGATGCGCAAATCCGGGAAAATCGTTACCCGAACGCCGTTACGATAGCGGAGAAATTTTCGATATCGCCCCGCCAGGCTGCCCGCGATCTGGAATATTTGCGGGACTCGATGTGCGCGCCTCTAACGTACAGCCGGGAGCGAAAAGGCTATTATTATGAGGACCGGTCGTTTGCGGTGGCTGGCATCGTCATGACGGAAGGTCAAAAGCGTGCGCTCGCTTTTCTGGCGGAACAATACAAACGGTCAGAAAATGAGCACGCGACCCATTTGGCCAGACTGTTCAGCCGGTTGATCGGCGATGGGCCGGAAGTCGACAGGGAACCGGTCAGCTCCTTCGAGCTTCCGGTTTTTCCTGTTGACCGGGTGGTGCTTGAGCAGTTCGATCTGCTAAATACAGCCATTAAGAAGCGGCGTAAGGTTCGCATTACATTTATGAATGAACAGGAAACGGAGGAACAGGCTCTTGTCTCACCCTACAAAATGTATATCCACCGCAGGCAAAATTATATTGTCGGTTACTGTGAGCCGGCAGGCGAAATCCGCCTGTTCAAATTAACTGAACTGCTTGGGCTTGCTCTCTTGGAGGACCTGTTTGATTTGACGCCGCTGCTCAGACAAGCTGAGGTTGTTCCGTTTCTCTTGAATGAGGCGAATATAGCGGTCATACGTTTCGACGTGACCCCTTACGGCAGACTGCTTGGTCTTCAAGCCAAGGAGGTTCAACCGTCGGTGTTCCACATCAAGTATTACGATACGGAGAGGCTCATAGCCAAGCTACTTCTTGTCCCTTGCCGGATGGACATCATTTCGCCCGCATGGCTTCGTAACCTTGTCATTAACAGGACGAAACGCTTGCAACGATGGCTGCTTCATTAGTGCTCCTTGGCGGCCTCGTTTCAACTATCGGGAGGATAGCGTAAATGTATGCCCAATTTATAGGAAGAAAAAAAGTCTTAGACTTCAGGGGAGCCTCGATATGTCAATGTTATTGATCATTGTTTTTGCTGCCGTAATTATTCTTCTAATTGCGGGCATAGGAAGAGGACAAAGCTCCTGGGGCCGAAGATCCCGGCACAGCAAATCTTGCCAACAGCGATCGGACCTCACAGAGGCTTTGATGCACATCTCTTCGTTGCCGTACCTAGATGAGCATACGACAGTCATTACGGCGGGGGTCGATAAAATCTGGCGCAGTCTGAGCGAAACACTGGACCGATCCTTCTCGCGTCCTGGTATGGCCAGATACGCGAGACTGGTTCGATCCGCCTACTGCACAGCGTCTGGGCCACGTCCCCTTGCCGAGGGCTCAACGTTTCCTGGTTTTCGGGTAGTCGCATCGGTCCCGGGACGTGAGTTGGTCCTCGAGGGGTGTCATCGTTTCTCATCCTACGCCATGATCTTTCGCTTAGAACACGTCAGTACGGGCCGATCACGGTTACGCGCCGAAAGTCGAGCTGCCTTTCCCGGCCTGGCTGGTGGTCTCTACCGACGGATCGTCATTGGGACCGGCGGGCACGTGTTTGGTATGAAGCGCCTACTCTCAGCAATCCGTCATCGATCCGAGTAGCTCACACATAATCTAACGGAGAAAGAGCGATAGTCGGTGAAACGAAGAAGCCTGACGCGTTCGGTCAGGCTTACTGCATGCGGCCTTTTTTTATTCTCCCACGGGTTCAACTCTGCTTTATCGTTTCGGCATTGCTTAACTTGCTAAATACGACACTGCTGAGCGCCGCAAGGAAGATCGCCCCGCCCCAAAACTCCGGCTCCCACGCCACGCGGTCATAAATATGGATGACCAGAAAGTATAACCCCCAGATGAACGCAGACAGCAATCCCAGAAACAGCTGCGTCTTCAATCCTTCACGAGGTATCTGCAGTATACGCCAGACGAGATCCGCGGCTAAACCGGAGATGATGCCTACGGCGATCATGAAATAATTATCAAACCCGTCCAGCACACTCATAAAAACCAAAGGTAAAGTGAGCATAAGGGTCAGGCTGCCGAATGGAGGGTTCCATCCCTTAAGCAGCCATAGTATAGGAATAATCAAAATCGCATTCGTAATTAATATGTCTGATATCCCCTGCACCCGTCCCATATCGTATAAATAATGATTCATGGTGCCGGAGCCTGTTCCATTTACCCATTCTTGATAGCTCTGATATGGAAACTCATAGGCGAACGCCCAGAAATTCATCGCGAAAAAAGCGGTGAAGCTGGTTGCAAAAGCGATTGAAACGAGCGCGGGAAGCAATTGAACGAACCTTGGCGAAGCTTCCCCTCCTTCGGTTCGGATGAGCCATGCTCTCTTGAACGGGCTGAACACGATTAACGTACCGCCTACGAATAGGCACAGATGGGAAGGGCTGTACAATGCCTCAATTCCAACTTCGATACCAAAGATGAGATGCCAGATCATATCGCTCACACCGCCGAAGGCAAAAATCAAGGCCCCCGCAACACCTGAACCGTATCCGTGGGGAATCGCCTCGATGCCTCTGTACCCCAGACGATAATTTCGATACGTCAACCATGCAAACCAGATGGCGCAAGCCAGAAATCCCGAATACAGCACAGCATGCCATGGCGTAAAGAAGGTTTCCAGCGTTTCATCGATATGACCGTGAGCATACCCGTCGATAAACACACCCGATAAGAGCCAAAGAGCAAAAAGAATCGTGAATAAATCAATCGTTGTGCCTACATTCGCTTTGGCGGGCAATGGCTTGGCGCTTCCCTGCAGTTGCAAATCGATACCTCCTTACATAGGGATCTTTGAGCATGACATAGGGATCTTTGGGCGGAGCTCAAAGTCTCTCTCCTTCTCAAAGTCTCTCAGCTTTATTTTTTAACCTGCTGAACAACGTATGATTGAGCCCTTCGAGAAATTCATGAATTTCTTATGTTGTTTGTCATGTAAGTTATTGTAAAATGAATTCCCGTTTGTTGTATCAGACCTGCGGCGGTTTTTCGACCTGGCTTTAGGTCTAGGTTTAGCTGACCGTGAGTCGGAGGGGGAATGGAAGGAGGAAGTGTGACAGGGACAATGGAGGATAAAAATGAGGGCAAGGCAGGACCCGCCCTCATAGCTGATTTAACTTGTTAAATTAACCCCAGTATTGTACTCTAGCAGCTCCGGAAAAGGTTTCATATACATAAAATTCTGCTTTTTTATTGCTGCCATCGACAGCGCTGCTGATACCCCTGTAAACTAAGGTATCACCAGGGTATAAGTAAAACCAGCTGTACCCGTTAGGATCGGTAATAATATAGTCTGCATTGTTAGGACCGTATTCCCGTAACTGATACCATGCTCCATTGCTTGGACCGGAATAGACTTTATCTGAAACGACCAGAAGACGCCCAACTTCTGTAAGTGGGTGATGAATGGTCGCCGCCTTGAAATCACCAGCAAAATATTGTAAGATAGAAGGGAACATATATTCGCATTCAAAGGAGGTGACTCCATGCCGACGATCACCATCAAGATGCCGCTCTTTGAACCATCCAACGCAAAGCAGCAGATGTATGGGAACATGCAGCAATTGTTTTCCTCAGCAGCGAATAACGTATTGTTCTTGAAGCGCCATTATCTATTGTCGATTTCACAAATCGAGCAGCACCTTTCGCATTACGGCCTGCCATCCACTTTGGTACAGGAAGCAAGGAAGCTTGCGATTTCCAGATTTGCGGATTGGCGAAAGCATCAGAAGACCAAGGGATTTCCGCTGTTCAAGAACCGCATATCCATCCTGTTCAACAATCAAAACTGGCGCTTGCGCTTTGACAACGAATACCTCAAGGTTGGCATCCCGACGATTGAACCGGGCACCTTGACCGCCGAGAAGTACGTTCCCGTAAAAACCAACGACTACTCCTTGTTCTGGGCGTACGCGTTGTCAGGCCAGATCGACACCACAAGCAAGCATTACATCTCGGGAATGCATTCTCTCAAAAAAGGCAACGCGCAACTGTTTTTCAAAAACAGGCAATGGTTTTTCGCCTGTACGGTTTCCTTTGAGGTGGAAGCGACTGTCCCGGAGGGGCGAGCGGTAGGTGTGGACCGCGGATTACGCCTGATCGCTGCTTGCGGGGAGCCGCAGTCAGGCAGCTATCTCACATTCAGCGGCAAATCGATCGGTCATATCAGACGGAAGTTTTACCGGCTGCGGCGCGCGCTACAACGAGCAAAAAACATCAAGGCAATGAAGCGTCTGGAACATAAGGAGCGGCGCATCACCTGCCACACCAATCATATGATTTCAAAGCAAATCGTACAGTTTGCCCTGGATTGCCGAGCAAGCCTGATCAAACTGGAAGATTTGAGCGGAATCCGGAATATGAAGAAGTTTTGGAAACGAAGCGACCGCAACATTCACTCGTGGGCCTTTTACGACCTCGCGGCCAAGATTGAATATAAAGCGCTCAAGAGAGGAATTGCCGTCGGTTATGTCGATCCGTTCAAAACAAGTCAAGAATGCCATGCTTGCGGAAAGGTAGCGAAAAGCAATCGGCGCAAGCACGAATACAAATGCTCGTGCGGGTATCATGAGAATGCGGATGTGAACGCAAGCTTCGTGATCTCGGAACGACCCTCAAAGTAGAATGCGGTTTAATCCGCTGTCCAGTGCTCGATACACTGGATAAGGCGCCTGACTGCGCTGCACACCTGACCGATGAAGCTCTATCCGCCGCAGCATGTCAGTCCGAATCAGGCGGAACTGGGCAGAGGTAACGGTAACCACCCTTGGGAACGAATCTGGGTCTTCGAAAACGTTCCTGGGGATTCCCCCGCTGCTACAAGCGGTGGGAGGATGTCAAACTTATAATCTCCTCCGCCGGAACGTACTAATCAGATGGATTCGCAACGGAAGAAGTATAATGAAGGCCTAAATAATCCCATTCTCCTGCTCCCATTGGGGATACGACATTTTCATTTGCACGAATGACATAAACTTCTGAAACGGCAGCCTTATCGCTCTTTTCGCTTTTATCAAAAATTTATGGTATTGGCGTTGTCGTTGTCACAAAAAAGCTTCCTCAAAAGACTTATATGCAAAAGAATGAGGAGGCAGCAAACATGGAAAAATGGGATGTCGTTGTTGTGGGCGGAGGTCTCGGCGGCTGGATTGCCGCGGCGTATGCGGCGAAAGGCGGCAAGCGGGTCATGCTGGCGGAGAAAGCGGCCCGGTTCGGCGGCCGGGCGTTGACGGTTCATAAGAAAGGCGTATACCTTAATCTGGGCGGGCATGCGATTTACCGCGACGGTGAATGCTTTTCCGTCCTTGAAGAGCTCGGAGCCGCCCCGGAAGGCGGGATTCCGGCCAGCGCCGGCCATATGGTGAAGGACGGGAACATTCACGTCATACCGGCTAACGTCATGTCGCTGATGACGACGCGGCTGCTGTCGTTCAGGGGCAAAATCGAACTGGCGAGATTGTTGATGGAACTGAAAGGGCTTGATACGGCCAAGCTTCCGCAAGGATCGTTGAAAGAGTGGGCCGACCGGGCGATCCGTGAGCCGGAGGTCAGACATTTGATCTATGCCCTGTGCCGCACGGCCACTTATGCGCATCACCCGGAGGCGCAGACGGTCGGACCGGTGCTGCGGCAAATCAAACATGCGCTGAACGGCGGGGCATTGTATGTCGATCAAGGCTGGAGCACGGTCGTCGAACGGCTGCGCCAATCGGCGGTTCAGGCCGGTGCGCGAGCGGAGGCCGGCAAGGCGGTGGCGGGGATCACCCTCCAGCCCCCGGAACGCACGGGCACGGAAGGCAGCTTGTACGAGATCCGGTTCGCGGACGGTGAACTACGGTATGCGAATGCGGTCGTTCTGGCTGTACCCCCGGACGAATGCTGCAGGCTTGTCGAAGGCTCCGCGAAGACGGCGCTCGACAGATGGCGCCGTCAGGCGCGGCCGGTTACGGCCGCCTGTCTTGATCTCGGGATGCTCAAGCTGCCGGACCCGCGCGTCCAGTTCGTCATGGGGCTTGACTCGCCGTTTCTGTTTACCAACCAGTCGAGAGCTGCTAAACTAAGCGATAACGGAATGCTTGCGGTTCATATCATGAAATACCACGGTCCTTCGGAGCCGGACGCCGCGCGGGATATGGCCGATCTGGAACGGATGATGGATCTGCTGCAGCCGGGCTGGCGGAAGGAGGTGCAGGTCCGCCATTATTTGCCCTGCATTACGGTAGTCCACGACTATGATCATATCAGCCGTGCCGAGGCGCCGGGACCGGCCGTTCCGGAACTGCCCGGACTGTATGTCGCCGGCGATTGGGCCGGACACGGCGAGCTGCTTGCCGATGCGGCGGCGGCCAGCGGCAAACGCGCCGCCGAAGCGCTGCTGAGACAAGCGGATTTTCAACAAGGGGGGAGCCATGGATACGACAGAGCTGTACGCACTATATAAACCGCTGTTGTTCTCGATCGCCTACCGGCTGCTCGGCAGCGTCACGGATGCGGAGGATATCGTGCAGGAGACGTTTCTCGTCTGGACGGAGCAAAGCCGCGCAGCGGCGGTGACAAATGTGAAGCCGTACCTGTGCCGCATCGTTTCCAATCTCTGCGCCGACCGGATCCGGCAACAGACCAGGCAGCGGGAGGCCTACGCCGGTCCGTGGCTTCCCGCCCCAATAGTGGAGGACGGCAGCGGTCCCGAAGATATTTGCCTGCGCAAGGATACGCTGAACACCGCTTATTTGCTGCTGCTGCAGCAGCTGAACGAAGTCGAGCGCATCGTCTTCGTGCTGCGCGAGGCTTTCGGCTTCAGCTATGACGAAATTGCGGACATCACCGGCAAAAGCGCTGCCAACTGCCGGCAAATCTTTCGCCGGGCGCGGCGGGGCATGCCCGGCGATCCGGAAGTACAGTCACCGGCGCCGGTCCGGACGGAGCGCGCGCATCGAATCGTCGAGCAGTTCATGCAGTCATTCGAACGCGGCGATATCAGCCGCGTGATGGAGCTGCTGACAGCGGATGCGGTGCTCCTGACGGACGGCGGCGGCAAGGTTAAGGCCGCCCTCAAGCCGATTGTCACGGCGGAACGCGTCGTCGCCTTCTTCCAGGGCACGGCGGGCAAGCTGCCGCCGGGCGTATCTGCCCGGGCGGCGACGGTCAACGGATTGCCGGGCCTCGTATTTTCGCTTGGCGAAACCGTGCTTTATGTGTTTTCACTGGCGTTCGACGGCGACCGTATTTCAAGGTTTTATATGATCGCTAATCCCGATAAATTGAAGCATCTGAATACCTCGGGCAAAGGGTCATGAAACCTTAAGCAGTCCATTCATTCCGGATCTGCGAGTCAGAACGGGGTACAAAACGGGATGCATGTATAAAATGTCGGGAGTATAATAAAACAAATAAGGGGCCGGTTGCAGCGGACCCCGGCACAATAGACCGCTTCAAAGGCGGTCGGCTTCGGTAATTCAGTCAGGAAATAGACCGTTCACCTGGTCAGGGGCGGTCTATTTCTTTGGTTATATATTGACAAAACAACGCCCGCCGCGTATGATGTTCACTAATATTATTGAAAGGGAGGTCCGATTCTGATGCTAAACCATGTATTTGAACAGGAATTTAAGCACTATGAAGATAACCGCAATAACCCGTTCCTAACCGCATATGTGGACATGCATCTCAACGGCCTTACCGGACAGTATACTGGGGAAGCTTTGCGCTAATTTTAATGTTAGCTTGCATAGATTCGTACCTATAAACCCGGCCATGGACTTTGAGTCCGTGGCCTTTTTCTATTTTCTATGATCAGAGGGGATCGAAATGGCAATTGTTCAACTGAAATCTACCAACCCGAAGTTTTCTTTTCTCATTAAGAAAAACCCGCATTCCGGCATGCTGCTTCGCACGATCCGCAAAGGCATCGCCTGCGGCTGGTACACGGACGAATCAACCTTCAATGTGTATTTCAAGGATGCGGACAATGAAGTTTCATACAAGCAAAATGAACAGGAGCATTTCGAATATTTGAATGTATCCCGGTATAATACTCCTTTATTCCCGTTGAATGCGATCAATGAATTTTTCTCGGCACCGCTTAAAGACCGGCATGAACTGGATGTCGAGGGATATGAGCATACGTTTACCGTCAATATGATTCATATTGAGCTCGTGCGGTATATCGAATTTTTCGAAAAGCATCTAAACGGTTATTCATTCGACATCAAGCATCAGGCGCACAAAAGCTACACGCTGACCGTGACGACGAGGAAAAGCATCTACCACCTGCTGCACGCCGTGAGCGTATTATGCCTGTTCCTATCGATGTTCGGCAACGAATATATCGATATCTCGGACAGCATTTTGGAGAAATATATGAAAAGCATCAACATCATCGATGCGCCGTTCTATATCCGCAGCCTGTTTGTGCGCAACTTCCTGTCTTCGAGAGACCGGTTTCGAAAATATAAAGCCGATATCGAGAAAACCGACCGTTACAGCATTCAGTTCGATTTCGGCGGGACTGCGCTGCAGCGGAGAAATTATATCGGCGCCGCGCTGCCGTTCAACAAGTCGATTCTGGATATCGGCTGCGGGGAAGGATTTTATGCCATTCCGTTCGCGCCGAAGATCGAAGGAACTTATTACGCGGTGGATATCAATGAAGAAGCGATTGAAGCGGTCAGCCGTAAAGCGATGGCAAAAGAGATCGATAATATCGTCACGCACCGTTCCATCGATCTGTTCCTGGAAGATTACAACGGGGAGCGGGTGGATGTGATTATGACGGAGGTCATTGAGCATATGAGTCAGGACGAGGCCAAAAAGCTAATCCGGCAAATAGCCGGGCATGTCGATTTCGAGCATCTTATCATTACGACGCCGAACTCCGATTTTAACCGGTTTTACGAATTGAGCGGCTTTAGGCATGACGACCATAAATGGGAGATGGGGCAGGAAACGTTCAGACAGTGGTTGATGGGCGTAATCGGGGAGATGGACCTGCAATGCGAGTTCGTCGCCGTCGGCGACGGGGTTAACGAGATCCGAACGACGCAAGGCGCTATTTTGAAGAAAAGGGGGGCGTAAAAAGTGGAGATTCGTACGAAGGTTCATACGATCTTTCTCATGATCGGGCCAACGGAATGCGGCAAAACGACCTTTGCGCGTGAAGTGCTCATTCCTCAGCTGAAATTTGAAGACAACTCGAAAAATATGAAAGCCAACGTGCAATATCTTTCCTCCGACCAAATCCGCCAAGAGGTGCTTGGGTTTGAATACGACAAATACGACCAGGTGATGCTGGAAGCGAGCAGTCAGGCCTTCCGCCTGCTGTTCGAGAAGCTGAAGCTTGTCACGTCATATCCCGTCAATGCGGAATTCGTCGTCCTGGACACAACCGGGTTAGCCGAAGACTTCAGGGCGAAGGTGCGGGAAATCGCACAGGAAAACAACTACAACCTGGAGGTCATCCTGTTCGATTACCGCAACCGGGAAGATTACTACGCATCGGAACGTTCCAAGAAGCTGATTACAAACCATATTAACCGGCTCCGAAAAGACGTGCTCGGCTCGCTGTCCCGCGAAGACTATGCCCGGATTCATAAGGTGCGGCATAAAGATTTCTATTCGATCCCGGAACAAACGGCCAATCCCGATTACAAAGTGATCGTCGAGGACAGGAAGGAATATTTATCGACATACCTTCCGTCGGATCAAAAATATATCATCATCGGCGACGTTCACGAGTGCATCGGGGAGCTCAAGGGTCTGCTCCGCAGCCATGGATTCCAGGTCGATGGCGACCGGCTGATTGCAACCGATCGGGTGCGGGATACGAAGGTCGTTCTGGTAGGAGACTGGATTGATAAAGGAAAGAATACGAAAGAAACGATAGACTTCCTGTACGAGAATCGGGAGCACTTCTTGTTTGTGCTCGGGAACCATGAGAATTTCGTTTATAAATATGTGAGGGGCGACATCAGCGGCGTTGATGAGGAAAAGCTTCATCTGTATTTCGATTCGACGCAAGCGCTGCTTGGCGATCCGGAATTGCTGGACAAGTTCAATCATCTGGTTTTACTGTCGAAGCCGTTTTATAAATATGTCGGTGCGAAGAGCCCGTCCTTCTACGTGACGCATGCGCCGTGCCGCAACAAGTATATCGGCAAGCTCGACGCCAATTCCGTACGTTGTCAGCGCAACTTCCGAATCGACCGCGAAGCGCCGCTGGAGGATCAGCTGGCTTTTCTGAAAGACGAGGCGGTAAGCAATTATCCTTATCATGTTTTCGGGCACGTAGCGGCGAAGCAGGCTTTCCGGATCAAGAACAAAATCCATATCGATACCGGCTGCGTGCACGGCAATGCGCTGACTTCCGTCAGCATTTCGTACAAACCGTTCATGAAATCGCAAAAGTCCCAGCATGCCGTAATGACGGACGAGCTCAAGCCGCTGTTCCAGGAAGCAAGAAAAGTGTCCGTTCAAGAGCTGGGCGATGAAGATATTCGCAGGCTGCGCTACTGTTCGATGAACAAAATCAACTATATCTCCGGGACGATGTCTCCGGCCGATAAAGACGAGGTCGCAAACGAGCTCGAGTCATTGAGGCGTGGATTGGATTATTTTGCCGAACGCGGCATCCGGCAGGTCGTCCTGCAGCCGAAATATATGGGTTCCAGATGCAACATCTATCTGCACAAGGATAAGGAGCATTGCTTTGCGGTCAGTCGCAACGGGTACAAAATCAAACAAGTGGATTTGTCTGAGATTTACGACCGGCTGCTCGATAAGTTCGGCGGTTATATGGAGGACAATCGCATCTCGGTGCTGATTCTGGACGGGGAACTGCTGCCATGGAAGGCGCTCGGGGGCGGGTTAATTCAAAGGCAGTTCAAAACGATCGAGAAGGCGCTGGAGAGCGAGCTTGCCTTTTTGCAGAACAACGGCTTTGAAGAGGCATATAACAAGTTGGTGGAAGCATATCAGGCAAGCGGGTTTGAAAAAGACCAGTACCATATGTCCAAGTCTGCGCTAAGCGACAAGTACGGGGCAAGTGTATACCAGAACTATAAGTATGTTCATGACATTCAGGAAACGTATGTGCCGCTGGGCGAGCATGCGGAAGCTTATCAGACGTATAAGAAGCAGCTGGAGTTGTATGCGGAGGATGGCGAGTTTGAATATAAGCCGTTTGCTATTTTAAAGGCGGTTCACGAGAACGGTGAGGAGAGCGTTCCGGATTGGAGAACGTCGGAGATGTACGGCTTCCTCTCGGAAGACGAATATCTCACGCTGGACTTGTCCGAACCGGACAGCTATGAGAAGGCGGAGCAGTACTTCTCCAGGCTGACGCTGGACAAGCACATGGAAGGCGTCGTTATTAAGCCGGAAGTCCCGGACGGCCGGGCGGTGCCTTACATGAAGGTGCGGAATCCGGATTACTTGTCGATTATTTACGGCTACGACTACCGTTTCCCGCATAAGTTCAAGAAATTAATGAAGCAGAAGAACATTAACCAGAAGCTTCAGACGTCATTGAACGAATACCGTCTCGGTCAACAAATGCTTTCCATTTCGTTCAACGAAATCACACCCGAAAATGAAGCCTACAAAGAAGCCGCGGCTAATCTGTTGTTCGAGGTCGCAGGGGAAAAGGAGATTGATCCGAGGTTGTAGGGGGATGGTTTCAGTTATTAGAGGTAGACCGCACCCTGGAGAGGGGCGGTTTATTTCTATGGGTTACCCTGCAATGCTCATCTAATCTCTCGAATCCTGCCCTGACCAGTGGCTTGGAATGGAATTTGAAGGTAACGGAAAAGGATTCCTACGATGTGCTGAAGAAAATAGAAGCGACCTTCGAGAGCTACTGGAATGACAGGGAGTTTAAACTTTTTTCAGGTTCAGATGAAGAGCATGAGCAGCAGTTAAAAGAAGCCCTTGGAAAAAAGAAAAATAAAGATAAAGAAACGCTGAACTTCCATTTTGATATTGCACCGTATGATTACCAGAAGGAAGTTCTTGAGAAACTCGCAGCACAGAGAATGCTCTACGGAAAAACGAAAAATCTGCTGGTAGCTGCTACTGGTGTAGGCAAGACGGTTATATCGGCTTTCGATTTCAAACGTTTCATGCAAACTAACGGTCGTTCAAGACTGCTCTTTGTTGCCCATCGAGAAGAAATTTTAAAGCAAAGCAGAGATACTTTTCGCTTCATTCTGAAGGATTTAAACTTCGGTGAGTTACATGTTGGCGGCGACCGTGCCCAATCCATTGACCATTTGTTTATCAGCATTCAAAGTTTTAATTCAATGAGACTAACCGAGTTAACTACTCCGGACTACTATGACTTCATCATTGTCGATGAGTTTCATCACGCCGCGGCCCCTTCCTATCAAACGCTTCTTAGCCGTTATGAACCCAAAATTTTACTGGGTCTGACAGCGACTCCTGAGCGGATGGACGGAAAGGATATTTTGGGTTACTTCGGGGATACGATTGCTGCTGAAATACGTTTGACGGATGCAATCGATCGAAAATTGCTTTGTCCTTTCCAATATTTTGGTGTGACAGATCACGTAGATTTGTCCAATGTTAAATGGACAAGACGGGGTTACGACCTACAGGAGCTTGAAAACCTGTATACAAACAATAAAATTCGCGTAACCCAGATTATAAATAGCTTAAAGAAATATGTCACCGATGTGGAGGATGTTAAGGGGCTTGGCTTTTGCGTTAGTGTAGAACATGCGCTTTATATGGCAAAAGTATTTAATGAATCCGGTATTCCATCTATGGCACTCCATGGTGGTTCCAATGATGAGGATCGGAGACAAGCCAAGGGTAGATTGGTTAGTGGCAAGATTAAGGTGATCTTCGTCGTCGATCTTTATAATGAAGGTGTTGATATACCGGAAGTAAACACCATTTTATTTTTGCGCCCTACAGAGAGTTTGACCGTATTCTTACAGCAGCTTGGGCGTGGTTTACGTCTAACAGAAGGAAAGGAATGTCTAACGGTTCTTGATTTCATTGGACAAGCTCATAAAGATTATAATTTCCAAGATAAATTCCGAGCTATAATCGGTAAAACGAAGCACTCGATACAGCATTATTTGGAAAATGGTTTCTCCAATCTACCTAGAGGAAGCTTTATTCAACTAGAAAAGCAGTCAAGGGAGTATATACTTCACAATTTAAAGCAAGCGACTACGACTCGAAAGAGACTTATAAATAAAATCAAATATTTTGAAGGGGATACAGGCTTAGTGTTAACGCTTGATAACTTTGTTAATTACCATGGAATGAAGCTGTTTGAATTCTATGGAGGTCGAAATGGAAAACGAACTTTCCGTGGACTTATGGTCGAAGCAGAATTAGTTGCACCTTTTCGATTTGAAAATAGCGCGTATCTTATTAAACGAATCCCTGCAGTGCTCAGTCTGAATTCACGCAGGATGCTAAGGTTTTTGATCTCTTATCTTGAGGAAGGGGTACAGCCGCAATCGGAAGACGAACATTTGATGCTTAACATGTTCTACTATACCTTTTTCCGTTCGGAGCCGAAGAAAGAAGGGTTTAGTAGCATAGAACAAGGAGTACAATCGATCGTGTCCTGTGAGCAGTTCCGGGATGAGCTTTTGGATATACTGAAATACAATTATACTCATATCGACTTTGTCGATAGGACAAACGATTTTCCTTATCCTTGTCCACTTGATTTGCATTGCAGATATTCGACGGATCAGGTGTTGGCCGCATTCGGATATTGGAATGAGGATAAAGCTCCGAGCTTTCGCGAAGGCGTAAAGTATTTTGCGGATAAGGATACGGATATCTTCTTCATTACACTAAATAAATCCGATAAGGATTTCTCACCCTCAACCTTGTACGAGGATTATGCAATAAATGAGCGGCTCTTTCACTGGCAAACACAAAGTCGAACATCGGAGGAATCGAATACAGCTCAACGATATATTCATCATAAACGGATGGGTAGTCGAATTGTTTTGTTTGTCAGGGAGTATAAGGAAGAGAGTAATTATACTTCACCGTTTATTTTCTTAGGGGAAGCCGAATACGTTAAACATGAAGGAAGAGTTTTGTCTGGCAATTGAAGGATGAGATGCCACCGTCGCTTGTACCGGCGGCTAACAAAGTTATTGTGTAAAGAAATGAGTGAAGAAACGTGAGTACGAACCTGCCTTTAGTCAATGATTGTTATCGTATAGGAGTGATGAAATGATTGAGGTGGCGGCTGCCATTATTGAAAATGATCAGAAGCAGTTATTAATTGCCCGGCGTAAAAAGGGGAAGTCCCAAGAAGGAATGTGGGAGTTTCCAGGCGGTAAAATTGAAAAGGACGAATCGATTCAAGCTTGTCTCCAAAGAGAGCTGCTGGAGGAGATGAACATTAAGATCGATCCTTACGAATACTTTGGCGATAATGATCATTTCTATGGTACTACTCATATTCGATTGATTGCTTATCGGGCGGTTTTTGTGCGTGGCGAGATTACCCTTGTAGACCATGATGAGTATCGTTGGGTGGATCGGGAAGAATTAAAGGAATATCGGTTTGCACCGGCGGATATCAAGTTTGTAGACATGCTGCAAAAAGGGCTTTAGAAACAGATACAATTGAGACCAAAGAGTAGGAGTGTACACCATGTTTAAGAAGCTTCTTAGCTTGTTCAAGTCAGATAAAACGTTGGCCAAAGAGCCAAAGGATATACCTCTTTCACCACCGAAGCGAAAAGTAGAATCGACGCGAATCGGTGAGTTGGGGGAGCATAAAATTAATATTCAGCTAGATCAGCTTCCGAAGGACTGTAAATATTTAAGCGACATTATGCTTCGAAATAATAAATCAAGGTCCGGGTATTCTCAAATAGACCATGTCATTATCTCACCTTATGGGCTGTTCGTCATTGAAACGAAAAACTACAATGGAGAGATCAAAGGCGGACGCTCCGATAAAAACTGGAGGGTAAATAATCGCTTTAATATGTACAACCCACTGATGCAAAATTATGGACATATTAAAGCTCTCGAAAATATATTAAAAGCATTCTCTGGATTAACCTACATATCAATGATATCATTCACGATGCGTTGTCGGTTTAGTATTGATCCTGCACTTCGTAAAATCGATTCTGACGAACTTGTCGTATATGATACTGAGCTTTCTGAGTTTATTCAACGGAAGATCAACCGTATACGAGCAACATCAGATAAGGCATTACTTAGCGAGACGGAGATAAATCAAATCTACAATATCATAAAGTCTGAGAACATCACTGATGCTGAGATTCGAGCAAAACATAATCAGAAAGCTAAGGTATCAACGAAATAAATGAGCTGTCAAGTAGTAAGAGAATTGACCAAAGAACGTCAAGAATAGTTATTGAACATTCCACGATACATATGTTATAGTAAAAGCAAAGGGAGCAGCGGTCACTGCTCCCAAGTACAACTATTTCGGGCGGTTCGTCCTCCTGATATGTTGTTTAAAGCGTGTGGTGCGATAGAAGGTAACCCGTCAGGTTCGAAGCTGGGCGGGTTATTTTCGTTTAATCAGAAAAGCAACAAGCTTAAGTATGAAGGTCAATAGTGCGAGTAAAAACATCCCCAGCATGATGACTTCTGTAAGCGAAAACGTCACCGGCATCCTCCTTTCCGGAGGAACCGATTACCACCCGAACAGTTGTACGGGAATATTATAGCAAATATATCTTGTAATGTCTTTCTATACAAGTTGAAACCAAGGAGGCCCGCCATGCCAACCTACAACAAACTCGTCCGCGACAGAATCCCGGAAATCATACAGAAGCAAGGCAAAGCCTGCAGCACCCGCATCCTTGATTCAACCGAATACATTACCGAGCTTCGAACGAAGCTGCAAGAGGAAACAAACGAATATCTGGCAGCCGAGTCAGACAGTGAAGCGATAGAGGAACTGGCCGACATTATGGAGCTTCTACATGCCTTGGCTGAGGCACATGGAGCGACGGCCTGGCAACTTGAACAAATCCGTGCGGAGAAGGCCGAAAAGCGCGGCGGGTTCAAGGACCGGTTATATCTGATTGAGGTGGAAGATGCCTGATATCAAGCTCATTACGGAAAATCTTGCAGATGAACTGATCCCCGGCATTCAACGAGCCTCCGGCATTTATATTTTAACCTCATTCGTCATGGAATCCTGTCAGGCTGCTCGCTCCGCATTTAAGAGACGCGATGGACGCGGAGCGGAAGTGAAGCTGTTGGCCGGTGATTACCTCTTCGTCTCGCAGCCGGAAGCGCTGCGTTCGCTGCTGCGTATTCATCCGAGCATTGAGGCGAGACTGTGGCGAAGCCGGGGGACTTCTTTTCATCCAAAAGCATACTTGTTCGATTACGAGAACGGACAGGGGCTTTTTATCGTAGGTTCATCCAACCTTTCGCTGTCCGCCTTCCGAATGGGCGTAGAATGGAACCTGGCTGTCAATGCGGAGGTCGAGCCGTTTACGTTCCAGCAAGCGCTTGTGAAGTTTATGACAAATTTTTACCATGAATTCACGCAGCCGTTGAATGAATCGACGATCACCCACTACGAATCGGAATACAAATTGCATCACCAGAAGTTTCCGGAGCTCGTACGAACGATAACCGAAATGGAAGAAACCGAGCTAATGCTCCCACATAAAGAGCAGAAATCCGAGGATGAGCACCCTGGCACCGAATTGCGGGCAATTACACCGAGAACTGCGCAGCAAGGCGCACTTGAAGCGTTGGAAGCAACACTCGCGGAAGGATAGGATACGAGCGGGCAATGGTGGTGATGGCAACCGGTCTGGGGAAGACGTATTTGGCCGGCTTCTTTGCGAAGGAAAGATTCAATCGTGTCCTGTTTGTCGCCCATCGGGAAGAAATTTTGCATCAGGCGAAACGATCGTTTCTGCATATCATGCCGGACAAAACAGCCGGATTGTATAACGGATCGGAAAAGGAAACCGAACCGGAGTGTTTGCGTCGATCTTTACGCTGGGCACGAAAATGCACCGGGAACGGTTTGCGCCCGAAGCGTTCGATCTCATTGTCGTAGACGAATGGCAAATTCATGGTGTATTTGGTCTCTATGTAGCGGATAACAGCATTTTTCCGGTGATGGGCGCAGCAAATCCGACGCTCACGATGGTGGCGCTGGCCATACGCACGGCGGATTATATCATCCGGCAGCTCAAGCCGGTATCAGTTCTGGTATAGGTTGCTTCTAACTCTTAAAATTGTTCCCGAGGACTCGGACAGTGGCTCCACATCACTCCCAAGTCCAAAATAGAAGTCCCCGTTCAATTCCTCAAATGATCTGGCAAATGTATCCTGAGAAAATCGGAATAGTTCAATCCAGTTCGCATCCTTGTCTAAATCTTTAGCTTTAATCTTGTACACCATATTCGTATATAGACGGGATGAGTTTTTCACATAAGCCAGCACATAAATCTGATCGCCTCGAACAAGGATGTCCATAGGCAGCGCATCGGCATTCGGGAAAATGACGCCGCGAGCGGAGCCCAGATCAGTCGCCACAAATAATCCTTGAGGAATCCATTGATGGTCATTGTGTATTTCACCCGCAATATACAGCAGCTTATCTTTCACTGTGGATGTCCGGACCATCCTCATATAGGGTATAGCCCCGTCTTTAATGATATCCGGAAACATTTTACTTCCGTATACGGTTGTCCGGACAGCTTCCAGGTTTTCTTTCTTTTTGGATTCTGAAATCGTTAATATTTCAGCTGCATCAGGCCAAATATTATTTTGTGGTATGATAGCGCTAACGGCATACAGTTTATTCTTAAATTCAAATAATGTGTATGCTCTTGGCGGGCCAGATTCGCTAACAACACCTATTTTTTCCCAGGTAACGCCGTCATCCTCAGACATTAAAACTTCAGAGGATCTACCTCCTAGAGCCGCAAACAGTTTCCCGTTATAATAAGCCATATCGTAAACGTGTATTCCTTTAGGCACGTTTCTGTATTTGACCCAGTTGTCCCCGGATAATTTGTAGTAGTTTCCATACTCCCAGCTTTCTCTTCTAGGATCGTGACCGGGTATATAAAGAGTGCCGTTGAATACTTTAAAAATATCAATTTGTTCTTCATCCACATATTTTTTGATTTCGGTTGTTTTTGTTGAAGAGATGGGGGAAACGACATCCTGAACTATAAATTTGTCAGTGACTGGATCGTAATAGTACACCGGCACGGGTCCGGCATTGGGCGAAGGTCCTAGATTGCTGCTATTGCCGTGGCCCATATATATTTTGCCTTCAAAAACCTGCATGTCCCAAACATTACGGGCATACGCAGGTTTAGAAAATGGTCGGCCCAAAACTTCTAATGTTGATGTGACGTCTTTATCGGTTGTCAGCGCCCCATTAGGCTTCTCAAGTGTGGTTTCCTGTAAGCGACCGGCGAATAATATTGAGCCTAGAATAAGACAGAAAGCTATCGAAAGCGAAACTTTTTTATTTGGATTTATCAAGCGGGCAACTCCCAAGATAAGATACCTCCCTAAATTTTGGGATGGATTTCCAAGTTGATGTTCTATGAAAAAGTGTAACAAAAAAATAGTAAGGGAGCTATGTGGTTTTAAGTATATTTGAAAAAATTAATAGAATGTAAATCTGCTCATTAAAATTTATCCATTGCCGCAGCGAATTAAAAGCAAAGGGAGCAGCGGTCACTGCTCCCCAAGTACAACTATTTCGGGTGGTTCGTTCCTCAAAAAAAGGAGGAATTCTTGCCGTTCCCAGGTATCAATAGCAACAGTAAAATGGAGTGCAGGCTTATAAGCCTGTACTCCATTTTATATATTATTTTTGACTTTCAGTATAAATTTGAAAGGTCACGCCGAATTTGTCAGTTACATCACCAAAACCTGGGCTGAAAGGGGTCTCTTCAAACGGCATATTGACTTGACCGTCTTGCCGCAAGGCTTCAAAAATTCGTTTTGATTTTTCCACGTTGTTCGTTGAAATGCAGATTGTTATCTGTTTACCCTTGGCAATAGGCGAACCATTGGGAACATCCGAAAACATGAGTTCCGTTTCACCGACTTGTAACTTTGCGTGTGCCACAAGATTCTTTAGATCATCAGTGAAAGTATTAGGCATTTCCGGCATATCTCCGTAAGTTATGATTGTGAGGACTTCAGCACCTATTGCTTGTTCATAAAATTGAATAGCTTCCCTTGCGTTCCCTTCCATATTTAAATAAGGGGTAAGTCTTACTGTCATCATTGTTCAACTCCTTATTTTATTATGTTTTCAATTGTAGCATATGAATAATGCTTTGATTTCTTTTCGATTGCTATCCTGCATAAGCCCAGAATGGTTTAATCTGGAATTCCCACTTGACAGACTAATTAATTAATCATAAAATCAAACTGAACAGTACAGTTTGAGAAAAGATGAGGAGGCACCTATTTGGTTTCAAAAGAGCTTTCATCCAGAGCACGAGCCAAGCAGGCTCAGATCCGATCGGCCGCCGAACGCTTATTTCTTCAGAATGGATTTGCGGCTACGAGCATGGACGCCATTACAGCTGAAGCGGGTGTTTCCAAACAAACCGTGTATAGCTACTACCCCAGTAAAGAGGAGCTTTTGATTGACGTTTTGAAGCAGCTAATTCACGGCTTGACCGATAATTTGTTTTCGATCAGGAATATGCCGCTCAATAATCGCGACGAACTGCAGCAAGTATTGAGCGACTTGGCGCATCAATTTATCTCCACCTTGATGCAAACCAATTACCTGGCATTGGCGCGGGTCATCATTGCCGAGACTCCCCGGTTTCCCAAGCTTGGAAGTCTTTTTCGTTCCAGTGTGCCGGATCAGGTCATAAAAAGTGTTTCCGCAATTCTGGAGCAAGCCAATAGCAAGGGACTGGTGAACGTTACTGACGTCAATGCGGCGGTACGCATGTTTGTCGGACCATTGCTTACTTATATCCTTCTTGACGGCCTTCTTGTAACTGACAGCCCGCCGCAACAACCTGATACGGATGACGTTAAAGCGATAGTACGTCTATACATGGCAGCGGTCGCTAGTGAATAAGATGCATGTCAGATGTCCATAAGTGAAGGCGCCATACATATTAAAAGCTGAAGCAAAATTTGCAGCCCCAAAACGAAAAAAGCCTGTCTTTCTACTAGATCTGCAGAAAGCATCGTTTTTTCGGTTTGGGGATTTTTTTAAGGAGGTGGTTAAAACGTCAAGGGGATCGTAAACAATCATGTCACTTAGTTATCAGCTGCTAATAAAATTTGGGAGGAGATTTATCACGATGAAGATCCTATTCACTAGTTTCCCCGGACTCGGGCACTTTTTACCTGTTGTACCTTTGGCTTGGGCCGCTCGCGCTGCAGGACATGAGGTGATTGTCGCAACGACCGGTCCAGCGGTTGAAGCAAGCTGCCGGGCGGGATTGCCGACGGTAGAAGCTTCGCCTGACATTGATGTCATAGCTGTTATCAAAAAGAGCGCAGTCCAGAGCTTCCGTGATCCTTTCTCGAGTACTAACTTGTCTATTACCGCCAAATGGATGGCTGAAGTAAGCAATAATATGGCTGATCGCACCGTTCAGATTGCCCGGTCATGGAAGCCGGATGTGATTGTTCAAACCCCGTTCGAAGCCGCGGGTTCAATGGCAGCAGCTCTTCTAGCGATTCCTGCTGTGGTCCATGGGTTCGGCATTCTATCATTAGGCAAAATGAACGGTTTTATGGACCTCATTTACGAGGCCATACGTCCGGCGTATGAACGGAATGGTTTAACAGAGGATCCGGTACGGCCGTCGGCGATCATCGATACATGTCCGCCGAGTATGCGGGAGCCTGACCGGCCTTCCGCCTGGTTTGCCCGCTACGTTCCATACAATGGAGGCGGCGAACTGCCCGGATGGCTTATGGAATCGTCACCGCGACCGCGCATCTGTGTCACACTCGGTACGGTAATCCCCCAAGCGGCGGGCATTGGCGGGGTAAGCGGGGTTATCGAGGCGGTACGTAACCTGGATGTCGAGGTTATCCTGGCACTCGGCGGCACAGACCCGTCCGTATTGGGCGATTTGCCGCCAAATATTCGCACAGTCGGTTGGGTTCCGCTAAGTACATTAGCCCCGACCTGCTCTGCTATCGTGCATCACGGCGGAGCGGGGACGACCATGAATGCAATAGCAGCAGGTGTCCCGCAATTAATATTGCCGCATGGAGCCGATCAGCATATAAACGCGAACGCCGTCAAGGAACGTGGAATTGGGCTTGCATACTTGCCGGAGGAAGCCGATGCGGAGACGGTCCGAAACAGCCTGGAGAAGCTTCTTGAAGATCCCGGCTTCATCCGGGCGGCACAAGAAGTCAGGAAGGAAAATGAGGACCAGATTCCTCCTGCCGGGATTGTTCCCCGCCTTTCCGAATTGACAGGCAGGTTCTGAGTGCCCGATGACTCAACAATTTCATAATCGGAGAGATATTGAGAACTAGAGAGACTTTAAGAAGCAGAGAGACTTTGAGCTCCGCTCAAAGATCCCTATGTCGTGCTGAAAGATCCCTGTGTCATGCTCAAAGATCTCTATGTAAGGAGGAATATGATGAAAGGGATTATTCTTGTCGGAGGAACAGGCTCCCGGTTGTACCCGCTAACGAAAATCTCAAATAAACACTTGTTACCTGTTGGGAAGTACCCTATGATCTATTATCCCATTTATAAGCTCCTGGAAGCCGGCATTCGAGAAATTCTGATCGTAACGGGCAGAGAACATGCTGGATCCATCGTAAATCTGCTCGGGAACGGGCGGGATTTTGATGCGGAATTCACCTACAGGGTGCAAGAAGAAGCGGGCGGAATTGCTCAAGCTCTTGGTTTGGCTGAAACCTTTGCCGGTACGGATCCGGTTACAGTCATATTGGGTGACAATGTTTTCAGTGACCGGATTGTACCCTATGTGGAAAATTTCAAAAAACAGTCGCACGGCGCCAAAATTCTTATTAAAGAGGTTTCCGATCCGCAACGCTATGGCGTACCGGAATTGAAAAACGATCGGATTATTTCCATTGAGGAAAAGCCTGCCCTTCCCAAAAGCTCCTATGCGGTAACCGGGATCTACATGTATGACAGCCGGGTCTTTGACATTGTGAAGACGCTAAAGCCATCCGGTCGGGGAGAACTTGAAATTACGGATGTCAATAACGAATATATCAAGGCCGATGAGCTCACCTACGATGTGCTTCAAGGCTGGTGGACCGATGCCGGTACGCATGAGTCACTGTCGAGAGCGAATGAATGGGCCAGGGAAATCAGCTTTTAATTTTATATGATAAGTTTGTAATCCCGATACATTGGAACCCTAATGGGTTCCTTTTTAGTTAAATGGAATGTATGTTTGGAAGGAGCAGGGAACTGTTTGTCGAACCTTGTATAGGATAAAAGTCTTAGGAGGAAATAAGGTTCATGACAGTGACGATGAAATCCGAGGCACTACCTTTGTCTTGTGTATACAAGGATTTACAATAAACAAGGAGTTAATTTTTAAAAAAACTTTCAATAGTGCGGGGTGACGATAAATGGCCAGGACATTTTATTCAGAAGGCAGGCAGCTAGCCAAACTCCTTAGAGCACTCTTTGTTACTATAGCTCTTATACTGTATTTCTATTTGATCCCGGGCCTTCCCTGGTATTTTTTCATAGGATTCATAATCTGCGGAATTGTGGCGGCCGAGATTATTGGTTATGTTTGGATTCAAAAGAGACGAAACGGTAGGAAACGGCAGAGAAGCTGAACATTAATTATTGAACGGCTTGATGTTTGCCGATAAGTTAAATAGATGGAAGAAGCAGCGTTGAAGTAGTAATTCGGAATTCAGGCATACTGATCAGTGAATTACGGCATGCTGGAGTTCCTGGGCGGTAAAAATCGAAGAGGGTATTCAGACCCAACTGAGGGTCTTATTTTTTTATTGACGTCCAGATCGAGACGTGATATTCTGGTCTAGAAAATGTCTAGATTGGGACATAAGTAGGGCAGGGAGGATGAATTTTGAAGAAAAGCAATCCCTTGGAAGAAGTTCTAACGGCCAAAGAAGCAGCCGATGCCTTAGAGGTATCGCAACGACATATATCGCGCTTGTGTGCAACTGAAAAATTGCAATGCAGAAATGCTCCCGGCGGGTGGCTTGTGCTTAAACAGAGTGTTGAAGAATACAATCGAGAACGAAAAAGGGAAGACGGCAAGGGGGAGAGCGGTTAGATGGATTCACTATTGTTTATATTTTTTTCTTTTGTCGAAGGGATCAGTGTTGTTTATCTTATGCTTTCAATTTATAGATTAAGGATGAGCGAATTCTTATTTCCATCCTTAGGCGTAATATTAATTCAATGCCTTCAGAGTTATTTCTTGAGGGGAGGAGACATCTCTCTCCCTTATCTTGTGCCGGTTGTAAACATCTTTTTATTCGTCTTTTTGCTGACGGCTATCATTAGAATACCTATTATCTGGTCTTGTTTTATTGCCATTACCGGCTATGTAGCTTATGGATTAATCCAATCTTTGATTGTTTTTCTTTCATTTGGTCTCGTTACAATCGAACTCATGCAAAGCAATTCAGTTGTAAATTACTCTGTCATGTCTATATCTTCTGTTTCCGCCTTCCTTATTGCTCGTATATTATTCCGGTTCGGTATCGGATTTTCATTTGACTTCGACAAATTAAAATTTAAATGGGAACGAGTTTTATTGATCGGCATTATCGTTACGACGCTTGTTTCCATAGCTGCGCTTTTACAGAAGAAAGACAATGCAATTGTCATTTTATTTCTCATCATTTCCACTTCATTTTTCATCTATTATTCTATACGAAAGGAGACTTCGTGAATATGTTGAAGACGCTCTCCAAGGGCATTGCGGCCCGAATCAAAGAAAGTGCGCCTGATCATCCTGCCAGTGCTGCAGTATTGCAGTATTCTATATCCTTTATCCTAAATGCGGTCGTTATCATCGTACTATCGATACTGATATCGCTTTTTACCGGCCGGACAACCGATGTGCTTATTGCATTATTTATTTTCGCATTGCTTCGACAGATTTCCGGAGGGTTTCACCTAAAATCGGGGACGGCATGTGTGGTGGTCTCGGTTGCGGCCGCCAATATTTTACCTTTCATCCAACTGAATAACACAGGAGTTTTGGTTTCGACGATAATCAGCATGATCCTGGTAATTTTTTTTGCACCATCTCGCATAGAAAAGCAGACAAAAATACCCAAGTCGTGGTATCCTATGCTTAAGATGATTGCTCTAATCATCGTAGGAAGTAACTTACTGATCAAGTCAGACATCATTGCCTGCACTGTTTTACTCCAATCCATAACTTTAATTACAAGGAGGTGAACATCGATGAAACAAAAGATCGCTTTCCGCGTAGCTACTTTACTAGCGGCATTGGCTACGATCATTGTCACTACTACGGCTAGCTATTGGTACGGATACCAAGAAGAAGTGCCGGAAGAACTG
Source organism: Paenibacillus tarimensis (assembly GCA_041281825.1). Lineage (GTDB taxonomy): Bacteria > Bacillota > Bacilli > Paenibacillales > Paenibacillaceae > Paenibacillus_D > Paenibacillus_D tarimensis_A. The sequence continues at coordinate 1,284,586 of CP166298.1, forward strand.
TTGTAGGTGAATTTATGGTGTACCTATCCTTGACGAGTGACCTCAATGGCGATTCCGGAATTGTATCTGTGGCAACCGATGAGATTGATTTTATTCAGTATGTGAAACCGTCTGACCGGGTATTTGTTTTTACTCAAAGTAATGAAGAGTACTGCGTACCGGGACCTTTAAAGTATTGGCTGAAGGCTTTGCAGAACAGCGGTTGTGAATTCGAGCAGGTTGATCGGAATATTGCGGTGAATCTGAGGAATATCAAACTGCTGGACAAGCAGTATAAGCTAGCTTACTTCGAAGCGAAGCCAGGTAGCAACTCGAAAAACTGCACGATCTCTTTTGGCAATTTTAATAAAGTTCTAGAAAAAGTACTGCAGATTAATCCGTCAGTCATCGTCACGAATCAAGTAGGCTCCCTTTGATCAGGGAAGCCTATTTTTAATTGAAATCGAATAACAATCGGAAGTGGAACAGCTGCTTGCGTATGTCAGGAAGCATCCATTTATGCCGCTTGAAACTTCGTTTAGAAACCATCCATTCCTTGTCTTTGCAAGTCCTGTACGACGAGGCCGGAAAGCACTGTCTTACACGGTTAAAGTGCAAATAACTTAGAAAATTTAGATCCACCGGCGGAACATATATAAGATCCGGAGAAGTCTTATATCTTGTTATTTATAACCTTACAAAACGATTTCGCATAGTGTAACAGTATACAAATTCTTCTCGTTTGATTGAGTACCGTTTCTTCGGACGGGGGATGAACTATGAAGCGAACTGCTGCAATTGATCCAAAAAATGAAAAAGAAATGTTGGAGAAGAAGATGCCGAAGCAGGAATTTTTTGAAACTAAAATGAAAACAATGCGTTCAGACGGAAAGGTTCATATTAGCTTTTCCCTTGAGAACATTTCCGGAGAAGACCAGAAAATACAATACGGCTCGGGACAGAGTTATGATATCTGGGTATACAACGACCTGGATGAAGAGGTTTACAGATGGTCTTACAATAAGGTTTTTACTCAGGCTCTGATTGAAACTGAATTAAAGAAATCCGGACTACTCGAATTCGTGGAAGTATGGAACATGCAGGACAACCAAGGCACCCCTGTTCCACCGGGAACGTACACATTTGCGGTAAAAGTAATGATCGGGCTGCAATCCGGGACGATCAGCCAAGACGAACTGACAGCCAGTTCAATTATAGAACTCAGGTGAAATCAGTAAACGAGATCGGCATGCTGTATTAGGCTTTTTACAAGATGACGATCACAGGCCATCCCTTTAACCGGACAGTGGATCCGTTATTTGTGACATTTGTCTCGTTTTGCCGGTTTCGCGGACCCACGTTCCGTTATTCTCTCGATTTCTACTCATGAAAGCCATAAAAAGATGAAATAACGGATCGTCTGTCCTTTCGATTCTTCGGAGTGCCATTTTATTCACAGATAAGGTATTCTCGGTCCGCTCCATCGTCCACCAATCATGTAAAGCAACATTGTCGCACATTTGAAAAAAGAGCACTCCGTGACGTGAGCGCTCTTTTTGCCAGCTTCATTTTCGATTTACGCGGTCATAATACGGTAACGCGCGGCTAATGCATCAGTTCCCTTCTTCCATCATCCACTTCAGTAGGTCAGGGAACTGAACCCATAGCCTAGAATGGTATGCGATATATTCAATTGCTTCGTTCTCATCGCCAAAGCCTATGAAGTCGGGCATTTCATCAGGGAATGGTTTCCTGCCGAACAGATAATCGGGAACATGAGGATTCTGTTTCTTCGCAGAGCGGAATAGAAGCTTTAAGGAAGGGGTGACCCCTTTCTTAAGGTACTCGAGTATTAGCCGATCATAGGCAAAAGAGGCTGAGGCGTCTTCATGAAAGGCCTCGAGCAATTGCTCGGCTTCCTCAAACCTGCGCAGCTCCAAATATGCAGGCAGCAACAGGAAGCGTGCCCCCAAATTGTCCATATTGTTCAATTCGATGATTTCATCCAGTTCCTTTGCCGCTTCGGCTGCTTGCCCACTTAACCACAGCGACTGAGCATACTGATATTTGGCCTGCATATAGTCCCTTGTTTCGCGGATCAGCCAGAAATGTCCCTTGTCCTGCACGAATAATTGCTTGTCCAGCTTACGTTCTTCATGTTCCAGCCGCTTCTTTAAAGCGGGAAGAGTCGAAGCGATATAGGCTTCCGGGTCTTGCCCGGGCACGAAATCCGGTTCAAACTGATCTGCTTCGTCCCATTCCTGTTCCCAATCTTCATCGGATGGAAACTCGCCCGAATAGCTGAATTCCAGCATATCCTGATATCTGCTTGAGATGGATGCGGCGGATATGTTGTAGCGGTCTGCCAGTTCAGCTTGTGTGATTCCCAAACCATAAGCTTCGGACATCAAATATTCAACCGCCGCACATGCTACCTGGGGCTTACGCACAACCGGCGAAACCGCGCTGGAGTATTTATGCCAGAAAGATACGGCCTGCAGCAGGAATTCGTCAGGATACCTTCCACCCAAGGAGTGAACGATGCTCGTCGCGATGATTTGATAGAGAGGGTTATTCCACTCCAAATCGGTACTAATCAGCTCATGGATGTCCAAATCGCCGGATTTGAGCTTAGCATCGGATTCTAAACAGCATTTTTTGTACTTTTTGCCGCTGCCGCAGTGGCAAGGATCGTTTCTGCCTATTTTGACGCTATTACTCATGTACAATTTCTCCCCGTTCATTTAAATATGTTTTCATTGTACCATGTCAAGAGGGGCGGGGTACAAATTTTATTAACCTTGTTCGATAGATCACTTATAATAATTGATAAAATCCAGGTGGAGGGAAAATTCCATGCGATACAATTGGTTGACCGCAATAAAAAAAGCCGGACAGATGCAGGATATTCCCTGGCATTTGACCGGCTTTTTCTCCATAAGCCTCCTCATTCCCCCAGTAGACTATGAAGTTCCTGCAATACAACATCCATTTCTTCCGGGGTACCGATGGATATTCGCAGCTTGTCGTGAAGACGAGTGTCTTCAAAGTGGCGAACGTAGATGTTTCTCTCCATTAACTCTTCATACAGGTATCTAGCTCCGTTGTCTCCCAGATGGGCAGGAGGCGAGCATAAAATAAAATTGGTTTGGGAGGGGATGACGCCGAACCCTAATTTTTGCAGATCTGCACTGAAAGCGTCACGGGTTCGCCGGACAGCTGCCGCGGCTTTTTTCATATACTCTTGATCGTGCAGAGCTGCCAACGCCAGCTTCTGGCTGATTGCGTTCACATTGTACAGGCTTTTTCCCTTTTCCAGCGCGGCAATTAACGATTTATTGGAAAAACACCAGCCAACCCGGGCCCCGCACAAGGAATACACTTTAGAAAATGTCCTTACAACAATTAAGTTTTTGCAGCGATCTAATAATGAAATGGCAGATAATTCGGATTCGGCAAAATCGATATAAGCTTCGTCGATAACAACAAGTCCTGCAAAACGGCTCACAAGCCGCTCCACTTCGGAAAGAGGCAGCATCAGGCCCGATGGGGCATTTGGATTAACGAGCATGATGGCCTGCGCCCCGCTATGAAGCAATTGGTCTATATCGACAGAAAAGTCTTCCCGGGTTGGAATTTCAACGCACTCCACTTGATGAATCGAAGCAATATACGGGTACAGCGAGAAGGTTGGATCCGGAATGGCGATCCGGCTGCGAGGTTCCAAGAACACTGTAAAGAGCAGGGAGATAATTTCACTTGAACCGTTTCCGCAGAACGTTTGGCTTTTGTCCACACCGTACAATTTTGCCAATTCCGCACGAAGCTCGCCGCAGCGTGAATCGGGATAAAGTCTGAGCGGGTTCTCGCCGATGGTGCGCAGTGCTTGAAGAACTTTTGCCGATGGCGGGTACGGGTTTTCATTCTGATTCAGCTTAATCACTTGACTTCCTTCCGGGGGCTGGGCACCCGAAGCATAAGGCTTGAGCCGCTGGATATGAGGCAGTACAATGCCCATCGTTTTTTCCTCCTAACATAGGGATCTTTGAGTGGAGCTCAAAGTCTCTCCGAATACATAGGGATCTTTAAGTGGAGCTCAAAGTCTCTCAGAATACATAGGGATCTTTGAGTGGAGCTCAAAGTCTCTCCACTTCGAGTCTCTCCACTGCGAGTCTCTCCGCTTATATGAATCATCCGGTCTTTAGGATCCGTAAAGAAGATGATATGATGAGTGTATTCGGAATTTGTCATTCATGAAATGGTCAGTTTGCGATTATTCATAGTGTCAGATGACGTCAAATGCGAGGGGATGCTGATGATTGAACTCACACCCAAGCTCGATGAAACATCGGGTGAAGCTCTGTATATGCAGTTGTACCGTTATATCCGTGGCGAAATCGCGGCGGGTCGAATTCCGGCCAACAATCGGCTGCCTTCGATTCGCAGACTTTCCTCGCATCTTGGCATCAGCCGGACACCCGTAGCGCTGGCCTACGATCAACTGCTTGCGGAAGGATATATCCGTAGTCAACCGCGAAGCGGATTTTTTGCCGCCGAGATCGAAGCGATCGCCGCGTCCCCGTTAAACAGCCGGGTTGCCGTACCGCCTTCGCTGCCGCGCGCCTATCACGCATCTCTGGAGGAGCCTGTCCGATACGATTTTGGTTACGGGAGTGTTGATTTGCTAAGCTTTCCGCTTACGAAATGGCGAAAGCTAATGAACCGGTGCTTGCTGTCGGAGAACAGCCGTCTCCTGCTGTATGGAGACTTGCAAGGAGAACCTGAACTGCGCGCGGAAATTGCGGCGTATCTGCATCAGATCCGCGGTGTCCGGTGCTTGCCTGAACAGATCGTTGTCGGTGCCGGAACGTACCATTCGCTTGACCTGCTTTTCCAGCTGCTTAAGGCGGATGTAACCTGCATGGCGGTGGAAGAGTCGGTTAACAATGGCGTGAAATCGCTCCTGGAGCAGTTCCGTTTCGACTGTCGTTCCCTCCGGTTGGAAAGCGATGGAGTCCGAATTGAAGAGGTGTACGCCAGCAGAGCGCAAGCCGTCTATATAACGCCCTCGCATCAATTTCCATTCGGCATGACATTATCGGTTAATAAGCGGATGAAGCTGCTGAGATGGGCCAGGGAACGGCAGGGGTATATTATTGAAAATGATTACGACGGTGAATTTAATTACAACGGCAGGCCGATCCCGTCGTTGCAAAGCCTGGACGAAGATGGACGGGTTGTTTATGTGGGCACCTTTTCCAAATCGCTGACCCCTTCGTTCCGGATCAGTTATCTCGTACTTCCGCCCGCATTGTTGGAACAGTTTCGGCTCAGAAGACATAGTTACGATCAATTGGCTTCACCGATTTTCCAGAAAACGCTGCAGTTGTTCATGCAGTCGGGAGATTTTGAACGGCACATGCGCAGGATGCGAAGCTTGTATCATAAAAAACATGACGTGCTTCTGCAAGCGGTTCGGCAGGTGTTCCAGGGCGTTGCCGAAATCATTGGCGCTGGGTCGGGTCTGCATATACTGCTCAGGATTCGGAACGGCATGAGTGAAACGGAGCTTGTCCATACGGCCAAGCAAGCGGGAGTCAATGTCTATCCGACATCTGTGTATGCTTTGGAACCGGAGCAAACTGCGGCTTGCACAGTATTGCTCGGCTTCGGCGGGTTAACGGAGGAGGAGATCAGGGCGGGGATCGGTCTGCTCAAGCGTGCATGGTGTGAATGACATCCATTCTATCATGATGCGGTCCAGTGTGCCGGACGGGAAAGTGAAGGCGGCAGCCTAGTGCCGGCATCCCCTTTTGCCGCACCCAACTGGGCTTGGGTGAGAAAGATGCTTTCTGTGAGATCGGCCCCTCCCAGATCGGCATCCCGAAAATCCGCTCCAATCAGGTCGGCCGCTCTCAGGTCCGCGCCTCTCAAGTCGGCGGCGATGAGATAAGCCCCTCTTAAGTTGGCGCCTCTGAGATCGGCTCCCTTAAGTTTAGCACCGATTAGATCGGCTCCCCGGTTGTAGGTCTTCCTTCGGTTAACTGGAACCTTAAGCCGGCGAAGGGCTTCGGACCGCACAAGTTCGCTGGTCCGCAGAAGCAAAGCATTAACTTCCGCCCGATGTGCCGCCACGTTCAATGCGAGGAGATCGCCGGGACTAAGTCGGGTGAGGTCTTCCGTCTCTTCCAGCGCCAAACGGATCGCATCGTGGATCGGTTTGGCCGGCTGCAGCGACAGCGCTTCGGACAGATACCAAAGTAGTTCGTGGAGCTGCCGCATGACCGGGAACACCTCAAACATCTGCTTCGCGGATTCCGGTACTTGCCGCCAGTCCCGCCCTGCGAAGGTTACTTGAGAAACCTTCTGCCCCGCACCGAAGCAGTCATACACCGTGCAGCCCCGAAAGCCAATCTGCCTTAAGCTGTCGTGAACGCCGCAGCGGAAGTCGGATTGCAGGTTGTGGCAGGGCACCTCGGCATCTTTGTCGGCCGCGAAGTCTGCCGAAGCGGCAAAGGGCAGCGCAACACAGCATAGACCGAAGCAGCTCTCGCAATCGGCAAGCAAATTGTGACCGTTATCGGGGGAAGCTCCCGGGTTTTCGCGATTCTCGGACATCATTTGGTCTCCTTCCGCTCGTCTTCGATTATATAGCCTTCATCAATAGGGATACTTTCTTCTTATTATAATAATAGTCATACACTGCATCATTTTCACTATATTGGCTTAAATCATGATTTTTCTCATAACCTTGCTTTTTATAGTACTCTATATTCTCGCTTTTACTAGTTAGCAAGGATACCATTTTACAGCCTTTTTGCCGGGCAGATAACTCAAATTGCTTTAGAAGTCTGCGGCCTAAGCCGGTTTGCCGGTACTCGCATTTCACAAATAAATAATTGAGATAACAGTGGGCCGGATCGGTTTGGTCTACCATTCCAAGCGCAAAGCCTATGACTTTATCCTCTACAACAGCAACCCAACAAGTATCGCGAAAAAAACGGTAAAAATTCAGATAGATCGAATCTCTTTCATTAGGCAAGGGCGAACAATCCATCTCGACAATTTGAAGAATCGCTTCATCGTAGAGATTTCTTATGGCAACAGATTCCATAGCTACTCCATCCCTTCAAATAAACAAAAAACATTTGACCCGATGATCAAATGCTTTGCCCAGGCGTACGGCGATATGAATATGTGCTCCATTGTTGATACCACATTCACGCCACTCACACATGCCAAAAAATTACTTTGATTATATTCAGATCATTCCAATAAAGCAAGCTTTATTTTTCAGTTTCTTCATAAAGAAATAAACACCACTGCTTAAACGTTTCAGGCAGCAGTCTTTGATTAGTAGTCGAAGTAATAACGGTAATTTTGTCCTCTATATGTGAAATATCGCGGAGATCGCGAAAATAACGGTAATTAATACCGTTAAAATTGCATTTTTCTTATTGCGTAGCAGACTTGGCAGGGATAAGACCATTTATTTCCTCTATTTTGGGAATATGCTGTAGATATTCTTAAATAAGACCATAAAATTCCGTTAAGTGCATTAAAACTAAAATTTGACTTAATGGTAGCCAGACTGTCACCTGTTCCCAGGAACCCGCATGAATTAAAAAATTCCTTACACTACATAAACGCAGATTTAATGTTCCAATGCTAGATTCTATAACAGAACTGCTTCCGGGAAAAGCATCGTACAAAGATTCCTATGTAAGCTGAGAGACTTTGAGCTCCACTCAAAGATCCCTATGTCATGCTCAACGATCCTATGTGAGGAGGAATGTAAGATGGAACAATACAACAAGAAAATGAACAGAAAAGATTTTTTGAAGGCCGGCGCTATGAGTACGGTCGCGGTGACATTAGGGGCTTCCGGTATGCTTTCGTTTGGCGGCGGCTCCGGTAAAATTTTCGCTGCGGCACAGGAAAATCCGGTCAGCGGGTTTGGCGGGTATGGTCCGCTGGTCAAGGATCCGAACGGAATTCTGGATCTCCCGAGGGGATTTCAGTACAAGATTATTTCCAGGACAGGGGACAAAATGACAAACGGCGATCTGGTCCCCGGTAATCATGACGGAATGGCAGCATTCCAAGGTCCGAACAATTCGACGATTCTTGTCCGGAATCATGAGCTTGGCACGAATGCCGAATACCCGGTAAACGGCAAAAATCCGTGGAGCATAGGGGCTGCCGGAGGCACGACCGCTCTCGTCGTCGGGCCTGACCGCGAAGTCGTCCGGCAATATGTTACGAATAGCGGCAACATCCGCAACTGCGCAGGCGGTCCGTCCACGTGGGGCACCTGGCTGACCTGTGAAGAGACCCGGGAGCTTGGCCATGGCTTTGTATTTGAAGTCAATCCGCATGATCCGGAAAATGAAATGTCCCGGACGCCGATCCGGGATATGGGATACTTCTCTCATGAAGCATGCAGTGTCGACCCGTCTACCGGAATCTGGTACTTAACGGAGGATAGCAATCCGAGCTTCCTCTACCGCTTTACGCCGCACGACCGCAGCCAGAAGCTGGGTTCCTTGCAGCAAGGAGGCATTCTCGAAGCTGCCGCAATTGATGAGCTGCCTTCCTATGCAGCCAGCCAATTCAATAAAGAACAAACCTTCGGCATCGTATGGAAGCAAGTCAAGCCGGAACGCGCGAAAGAAGACGCCAAAGATATGGGCTGTATTGAATTTAGCCGGTTGGAAGGCTCATGGTTTGCGGGCGGCGCTCTCTGGTTTGACGATACAAGTGCAGGCGATAAGAGACTCGGCCGGATCTACCGCTACATCCCGTCTTCAAATACACTTGAGCTGTTCTATGAATCCTCCGATGCGAACGATTTGGAAAGTCCGGATAACATTGTCATTACGCCTTGGGGAGACTTGTGGATTGCAGAAGACGGAGGCAGCTCCGACCGCATGATTGGTCTTACGCCGGAAGGCAATGCTTACGTCTTCGCCGAGAACAGGCTGAACAATGCCGAGTTTGCCGGCCCCGCCTTTTCGCCGGACGGAAACACGCTCTTCCTGAACATGCAAAATCCAGGCTTAACATTTGCCATCTGGGGGCCGTTTGCCCGCCGCAATGCAGCACGGCAGCGCGCAATGAGTCACGCCGCTCCTCCTGCGAATTTTGCTCCCGTTGTTTCGGACAAGCTCGCCGCCTTTGCGGAAAAGGAAGGGATGTCGATCCTCGAAGCAGCCGCGCTGCACCGGCACGGAATGCCGATTGTATAGCAATAGGCACAGAAAGAGACCCGCCATCCGGCGGGTCTTAAACGTATATATATTAAAAAGGGGGGTCGCTTTATATACTACCAGCAGTATATTAACCTAAGATGAAATTCTAATTTCAAGATTGTTACATTTTACTTACAACGGTGGATTATCAAATCTGCTTCTCTGCTTATGAAAGCCCTTTCATATTTTTGTATGATTTTTGTGACAATTTATGGGGTAATGGAGATGCATTTAAAAATATATAATCAATATGCAACATGTCCGTCGATGCTTCAGTCTCCAGGAAATTGCCGCGGGATTAGATCAATAGAAAGGGGGAGTTAATAGAGTCGTTATCGATGGAAGTTCTTTCGTTGAACTCATTTCACAAGGAATAAAATAAGAACGGAGGTTATGTCATGTTGTCAAAAGCTAAGTCGTTCAGCGTCTATCTGTTATCCATGGTATTGGTGTTTACAACGGTTATTTCCGCTTGGAGTCCGGTAGTTTCAGCTGCAGAAACTGCTGATTTCACACAATTGAATGCTTCACAAATTGTTTTTGAAATGGGCGCGGGCTGGAATCTGGGAAACCAGCTTGAAGCCAGTACTAACGGTACACCGAGCGAAACGGCGTGGGGCAATCCTGCTGTAACACAGGCTCTCATTCAAAAGGTAAAGGCGGCAGGGTTTAAAACAATCCGCATTCCTGTTTCGTATTTGAATTATATTGGGAGCGCACCGAATTATACGATTAATTCTACATGGCTGAACAGAATTAAAACAGTCGTTGACTACGCCTATAACGAGGGCTTGTATGTTATCATCAACATTCATGGAGACGGTTACAATTCAGTTGCCGGCTCTTGGCTGCTAGTCAATTCAAGCGATCAAACAACGATTCGAGCCAAATACCAAAAAGTCTGGCAGCAGATCGCTGGTACGTTTGTCAACTATGACGAGCGTTTGATCTTCGAGTCAATGAACGAAGTATTTGACGGTACTTACGGTACCCCTAACACCGCATACTATTCAAATCTTAATGCTTATAATCAAATTTTTGTAGATACCGTAAGACAAACCGGAGGAAACAATGCTGCAAGATGGCTTCTTATTCCCGGCTGGAATACGAACATCGACTATACAGTAGGTAATTATGGCTTTGTGCTTCCTACAGACAATAATAGATCGTCTACAATTCCGAGTTCTGAAAAGAGAATCATGATATCCGTTCATTATTACTCGCCTTGGGACTTCGCTGGTGAGGAAACCGGCACCATAACCCAATGGGGAGCGACAGCCGCCAACACTTCGAAAAAATCAACCTGGGGACAGGAAGATTATTTGGATGCGCAACTGAAGTCCACGTATGATAAATTCGCAACACAAGGATATCCTGTGGTCATTGGTGAATACGGTTCCATAGATAAAACCGCCTTTGATTCAACGAATAACACTTATCGTGCGGCATTCGCCAAAGCTGTAAGCGGGGCTGCCAGGAAATACGGTGCTGTACCTATTATTTGGGATAATGGGCACAACGGACAATATGGTTTTGGATTGTTTAATAGATCTACCAATGCGATCACTCAGCAGGGAATTATTGATGCGATCATGAGTGTTATGAACACGCATAAAATGAAGAATGTGACTACAGGTTTATATATTGACGGCATGGGCCGTACTACAAACGGCTCAAATGCAGGCCAATGGAGCCCCGGCACCAGTAACAACCAACGATGGGTGATGGAATTCTACGGAGGCTACTACAAAATAAAAAATGTCGCTACAGGTTTGTACCTCGACGGTATGGGCCGTACCACAAGCGGCTCGATTTGCGGGCAATGGAGCAACAGTAACAGTAACAACCAGCGGTGGATGTTGGAACCATACGGGAGTAATTACAGGATAAAGAATGTTGCTACCGGTCTTTATTTGGATGGCGGCGGCAATACGACAAACGGCTCCGACTTGAAATTGTGGAGCAGCAACGCCAGTACTAACCTGCAGTGGCAGTTTGTTAATCCTTAAGAGAGACTATGCTTACCATACGATTACATGAAAGGACCGTCCGTGAGGACGGTTTTTTTAAAAGATAAGAAAGTATAAGTTTCACTCTTATACAAGCTTATCTTTCATCGCGAAACGATGCTGTCCCGATAAAGGACGGCGACAGCCGTTTCTGCTTGTATGACCGACCGACGTCAGATACAGCATTGCAAATTATGATATAGCTATATTATTGTTATGGAAACATGCATTCTGTGAATTAATAGTCTTGAATAGAGGTGCGGCTATGCAAAAGATTATGATTGTGGAGGATGACCCGAAAATTGCGGAGTATTTGCAATCCTATATCCATAATTACGGCTTCCAGGCAGTCAAAGTGACCGAATTTCATGCCGTTATGGACGCCTTCCATGAACATTCGCCCGATCTGGTGCTGCTTGATATTAATCTGCCGAGTTATGACGGCTATTATTGGTGCAGGCAAATTCGCAAGGTGTCGATTTGCCCGGTTATTTTTATTTCGGCAAGAGTCGGAGAAATGGATCAGGTCATGGCATTGGAAAATGGCGGTGACGACTTTATTACGAAGCCTTTTTCTCCGGAAGTCGTGATGGCAAAAATCCGCAGCCAGCTTCGCCGCGCATATGGAGAATATGCGTCGCAGGCAGTGGAGAGAGTACTGGAACGGGAGGGGTTGAAGCTATTTCCGGAAAGGCTGGAAATGAGCTTTGATCCCAAAACGGTGTCGTTATCGAAGAAGGAATCCGATATTATTGAAACCTTGATGGAACGCTATCCGCGCGTGGCCGGCCGCGAAGATCTTCTGGAGAAGCTATGGGACGACCAGGTTTATGTGGATGAAAATACGTTGAACGTAAATATTACTAGGGTCAGAAAGAAGTTTCAGCAGCTCGGAATCGACGATGCGGTGGAAACGGTCCGCGGCACAGGATACCGGTTGAATATCACTTGGAAACTTGAGGGAGAGAGATGAAGCTATTTTTAAGAGAGCACGCCTTGTTAGTTGCAGTTCAGGCGGTGCAGTTTTTTGTCGTACTGTCCATTTATTGGCTCGATGGCTATCGCTCCATTCTCCCGGCACTCTACGCGGCTTTCCTAGGCTTCTTCTTTCTTGCGTGCTATCTTTCCTACCATTATGTCAGCCGCCGCAGGTTCTACAAGCGTCTCGGCAAACCGCTGGATTCACTGGATGACTCCTTGCAAAGGACGGAGCGTGCCCCCGTGTCGGCGGCGCTTGATCAGCTGTTGCGGGATCAATACAGGTTTTATAAGAATCAGATCAAAACGCTGGAACATCAGCAGGAGCAGCATTTAAAGTTTATGGATCAATGGGTGCATCAGATGAAAACGCCTCTGTCGGTCATTGAGCTTACAGCGCAAAATCTGGATGAACCCGATTCGTCCAATATTCGGGAAGAGACGAATCGAATGAAAACAGGATTGAACACGATTCTTTATATGGCAAGACTTCGATCGATCGAACAGGATTTTCATATCAAGCCTGTACTTTTGTCCAAAATCGTACATGAGGTTAACAGAGAGAATAAACGCTTTTACATCAGAAACAAAGTATTTCCGAAGCTGGTGGAAGAGAAGGAAGGGATTACGGTGGAAACAGATGAAAAATGGCTGTTTTTCATGCTGTCCCAGCTGATCCATAATGCAGTCAAGTATTCGTCCGGAAAAAGCAGCAGCATCATCGTGTCCGTCTGTGAAAAGGCCGGAGAAGCGGTACTGGACGTAAGAGACTTTGGCGTCGGCATTCCCGAAACGGACAAGCGGAGGGTGTTTGACCCTTTTTATACGGGTGAAAACGGGCGCATCTTTCGAGAATCAACCGGAATGGGGCTTTATTTGACAAAGGAGGCGGCCCTTTATCTCGGGCACCGGATCGAGTTGGATTCGGAGGTCGGCAGAGGAACGGCAATCCGGCTTATTTTCCCCCGGACTCAAAACCTTAGGTAGTGTCAAGATGTTTGTGTAAGTGGGTAGGGTATCCATCGGTACGATGGATGAAATTGTTTGTTGGTGGTTTGGTGGAGGACGTAGCCCAAGCGACAGCGCAGGGTACCCGTCCTCCACCAAACCACCCGCCCGGGATAACGGACAAACGGCTAAGATTGAATCTTCTGACGATTGTTTTTGGTGGATGGGTGTAGCTCAAGCGAAGCGCGAGAGCTGGTTTTTATTTCCTCCACTGATGCCAGTATCTACAAGGAGACGTTAATCTCCTTCAGACCGGATGGATTGGGATATTTCTCAGCGTACATTTTCTCCAGTGCGTCCTTTGTGTCTCGATCAACAAAGCCGCGTATTGCACGTCCGCACCATTTTTCATTGTAGTCTATTGCCTGCAGGTAGATGATCTTTTCAGCTGCCTCAATGTTCGTTAAACTGTTCATGGGCTTGAGCCGTTTACGCAGTTCTTTATTCATACGCTCGATCGGGTTCGATGTGTAAATGGCTGGCCAAATGAGTGGCGGGTACTGATAGAAGGTAAGTAATGTCGGAAGCTGATCCTCCCACGATTTGACCTCCTTCGGGTATCGTTTCTGCCATTTGTCTTTGAAGCCATCAAATACAGCTCGGGCCACATCACCGTCAGGTGCACTATAGACTTCTTTGAGATCACCTAAAAACTCGGTCTTGTCTTGTACGCGAATCTTTGGGAAGGTGTTACGTACTTTGTGCACGATACAAGGCTGCACATCGGCCTTGGGGTAAACCTCACGGAACGCCTCTTCTAGCCCTGGGAGGCCGTCGAAGACCCCAAGGAGCACCTCTGTGGCGCCGCGGCGGTAAAGATCACGAAGTACTTCCCGCCACCCGTTCGAGCTCTCATGTCCGCCCACATAAAAGCCAAGAATTTGACGATAGCCTTTTTCGTCAATACCCATGGCAAGGTAGACCGCTTCACTGCTGACTGTATTACGCTTCAGTTTCACATATAAACCATCCAAATAGATGACGGAATACCGGCGCTCGAGAGGGCGGTTTTGCCATTGTTCAATGTCCTCCATCACCGTCTGGGTGATGTTGCTGATCGTGGTCGGAGAGTACTGAGTACCGAACATACACTCAATAAACTTGGCTACCTCTCGCGTGCTCATACCACCTTTGTACATGTGGATGATCGCTTCCTCCAGCCAACCTTCTCGGCGTTGGTAAGGTTCAAAGAGCTGCGTTTGAAACTCTCCGTTTCGGTCGCGCGGTACTTTGAGATCATTGATCTTGCCATGTCGGGTCTCAAATGTACGTTCGTAGTATCCGTTACGGCTGTTACGTTGGCCTTCATGTTCCACCTGCATGAAATTCTTGATTTCTTCCCGCAGAAGCAATTCAAGTTTTTCTTTCACCAATGTAGTTACAGTATTTTCCAGTAGATCATTGAACAGGTTTTCGGGTAAAGTAGTCATTGAGTAGGGTCCTTTCTTGGTGACTTTCGCAATCCCGAGGATACCCTACTTTTTTTTGTTCTGGCTAGACACCAGATGTTGGTACACAAACAATTTTACTTCATCAAACCTTACATCCGTGTAAGGCAATTGAAAGAATAATCGATAGATAAAGTACGCGGGGCAGCGGTATGCTAACTGCAGATCATAAACATAAACCGAGAGGAGTTCTTGTGATGCTGACTGTCAAACAAGTGAGCAAAATATACGAAGGGAAGATCACTCACCGCGCCTTAACGGATATCGATTTAACGATTCATAACGGTGAATTTGTCGGAGTGATGGGTCCGTCCGGAAGCGGAAAAACAACCTTGCTCAATATCATTGCGACGATTGACGAACCGACAACTGGGGAGGTCATCATCAACGGAAAAAACCCCCACCGTCTAAAGAAAGACGAGCTGGCCAAGTTTCGCCGCCGCGAATTGGGATTCGTGTTTCAGGATTTCAATTTGCTCCACACCTTGACGGTGGAAGAGAACATCGTGCTGCCGTTAACATTGGATGGCAGTAACGTGGCGGAGATGAAGCAAAAAGCGCATGCGATCGCTGATAAGCTTGGAATTACGGAAATCATGAAAAAACGTACGTATGAAATTTCCGGCGGACAAGCGCAAAGAACGGCTGTTGCCAGAGCGATGATTCATGCTCCGAAGCTGCTGCTTGCCGATGAACCGACCGGAAATCTGGATTCCAAGTCCTCCAAGGATGTTATGGAGATGCTTGAATCCATCAATCGGAATGAGCATACGACCATGATGCTTGTAACCCACGATCCTCTGGCGGCCAGCTATTGCAACCGGGTCGTGTTTATTCGCGATGGAAGGTTGTATTCGGAAATCCATAGAGGCGACAATCGCAGGGCTTTCTTCCAAAGAATTATCGATACGTTATCGTTATTGGGAGGGGACGTAAATGACCTTTCGACAATTCGCGTTTAATAACGTCACCCGCAATAAAAGGCTGTACGCCGCTTATTTCATAAGCAGCATGTTCACGGTCATGGTATTTTTTACGTTTGCCATCTTTGCGTTTCACCCTGCGTTAAGCGGCGATGAGATGAATCGCAACGTTACGCAAGGGATGAACATTGCGGCAGGAATAATATTCGTTTTTTCCTTTTTCTTTATTCTGTATTCAATGAGCTCCTTCTTGCAGTCGCGAAAGAAAGAGTTCGGATTACTGATGATCCATGGGATGACGATGAAGCAAATCCGTTCAATGGTGTTTCTGGAAAACATGATCATCGGTTTTTTTGCCACATTGGGCGGCATCGTGCTTGGTTTAGTCTTTGCCAAGGGAATTTTGCTGCTGGCCGAAAATGTGCTGATCATCGAAAATCGATTGAATTTCTATATCCCGATTCATGCGGTTGTTTTAACCTTTTCTTCCTTTATCGTCTTATTTTTCATTATTTCATTGTTTGTTTCCTATGTGCTGCGAAGCGGAAAGCTGATTGACTTGCTCAAAGGGGACCGGAAGTCCAAAGGGGAACCGAAGGCAAATATGTTTTTAACCGTTATGGCGGCTGCCTTGCTTGGCGGAGGCTATACAGTCGCTTTAATTGTGAAGGGAATGGGTGTAATTGTCGCAATGCTGCCGGTCGTTGTTATGGTAATCATCGGCACGTATCTGTTATTCACACAATTAAGCGTCTTTTTGATACGGCAGTTAAAGAAAAGGGAGGCTTTGTTTTGGCGTAAAACAAATATGATTTTGTTCTCCGATCTCTCCTATCGGATGAAAGATAACGCCAGAACGTTCTTTCTCGTAGCCGTCATTTCAACGGTGGCATTCAGTGCGATCGGGACATTGTATGGATTTCAAACAATGCTGACCGCAGTGACTAAAGCATCCAACCCGAACACGTTCACTTATTATGCGAATGCAAATGAAGAGCAGAATGTGGCATTGATTAACGAGACATTGCAGGAAGAGCATATTAATACAGACAAAGCGCACGCTGTTCTTCGTTATTTTGAATTAGGGAATGACAGAGTGCTTATCGCAAAGCAATCCGATTATAACCGTTTTGCGGAACTGATCGGGGAACGTACGATCCAGGTTAAGGACGGACAAGCGTTTGTTATCAAATTTGAAGGAAGGCCGCTTGTGCAAGCAAAAGAGCCGCCGAACGAAACGATTGAGCTGAAGTCAGGCGCCGTCTTGCGTCCGAACGAAATCAAGTATTCAAGAGCATTGCCTTCGACGGATGATTATTATGTCGTCTCAGACAAAGATTACGAAGCCCTCTCTGCCCCGGTTTATGAAGTAGGCTTTTATGCATGGCAGTCGACGGACGGGAAGCAGAGCGTTCTGGCGGCTGCGGAAAAACTGTATGAGAAGCTGCCTCACCAAGTTCATGCCGTCCAATATGATATCTACCAGACCAATAAAAATTATGGACCGATTATGTTTGTCGGATTGTTTATCGGAGCTGTTTTTTTCGTGTCGGCCGGAAGCTTCCTTTATTTCCGTCTGTACATGGATGTAGATGGGGATAAGCGGAAATTCATGACGATTGCGAGAATGGGCTTAAGCGAAAAAGAACTGGAACAGGTACTGAACAGGCAAACGGCGATCCTGTTCTTCGCACCGATCATCCTCGCGCTCATACATGGGGCGGTGGCATTGACTGCTCTATCCCGCCTTTTCTTTTATGATCTGGCCAAGGAATCCGCGATTGTGCTTAGCGTTTTCCTGGCAATACAAATCATTTACTTTTTCATTGTACGATTTTTCTATTCGAAGCAGATTAAAGCTGCGATCAATTTGTAATCTTACTTTGAAGGGTTCCGAGAGCAGAGAAATTTGCTCCGGAACCCTTTTCATCATTTCTATGAACAAGCCCAGCTAGTTATGATAGTGAAGGTTCCAGCTGCACAATTGCGACATGTTTGCAATCATTGTGTCGCGTTGAACGATTCATGAACCTTTATCCGCCCTATATAATAAGAGCCAGCAGCCGGCCATTTATGTGATAACACCTATCAAACCAAACCTTTTTATTCAGATTAGGAGAGTAATAAAATGACTAAAATGTCAGAAGCAAAACGGATGTACCAAAAAGGAAATTACGCCAGCGCGTACACAGAAGTGCCAATCTCAAATCCGGGATTGGAATGGCGGGATGGTATGATCAGCGGAAATGGCGAAAACGGTTATATTACGTCAGGGTCGCCGTATACGGACAGCTTTATATTTCAAAATATGTGGTTCAACTATCCATCGCGAGATCCAAGAGTGATTCCGGAAGAATTAACGGGACAGCTTGCTGATGCCAGATGGAACGTTTTTAAGCTGAATGATGAGTGGAAAATTACCCACGCGGATGGTAAAACAAGAAAAAGAACTTTTTTTTACAGCTTCCATCCGGGACACCAGCTCAGATTAAGCATGGCTTATAAGGGAAGCGTTTCCGGTTATGAAAGATGGACGAATTATGAAACGGCGGAAACCGGTGTGCGTTATACCGATGAATTCGGCGAGTGGATCCGCACCTCGTTTACTTCCAGAGACGACAATGTATCGATTACGAAGATCGCACAATCCTCCGACGGTGCAAAGATCGACATGCTCATCTCCATTGATGACATTTCGAGTATGTACAAGGCGCGAAACGGTATGTCGGAGGTTGAGGCGCTCAGATATAAAAAGCTGGTCGGTCCTGATGCCGAATATATCGCACAGGTTGCCCATTACCCGTCCTACCCGGGCAGCGAGCTGATCGACGGAGGATATGCCGGCCTGACACAAGTTATTGCTGTTAACGGAACCAAGAAGCGGGTACTCCTCGATGACACGAATGAACCGATGAATGCCGGAGAGGAACAGAATCCTGCGATTCAAGTGACCGGTGCAGACGCCGTATATTTAATCACGCAATCGAACAGAACATTCGATATGGGCAAAATAGAAGATTTTGCCGGAATGACGCATTATGCTCTGGTTGACGATCTTTTTAAGAACACGAAGGCGGCAGCGGATAAATATAAAGATCCCTCCGGTAATTTCGATTATAACGCTGCCCTTGCGACGCATGCCTTACAACATTCCGCAGAATTTAACGCTGTAAGTTTTAAGCTTCATGGCGACGAGGAATTCAAGAATGCTGACAACGCAGCGCTGATCGGCGCGCAAAAGACATCCAAAACCAAAATTAATCATGCTTTTTTGGAGCAGGTGTACAACCAGGGACGTTATGCCTTGATCTGCTGCAGCGGTTCCAGCGCCCCGCGCTTGTATGGGATGTGGACCGGAGAGTGGAATCCCGCCTGGCGTGGTATCTATACCCTTGACGCCAACGTGAATTTGCAGGTTTCCCCTATGAATACAGGTCATTTAATGCAAGCACCGCTTGGCTATATCACATTTTTCTTGAGAAATGCGCCAGACTTCGAATACAATGCGCGAATGGCGTACGGGATGCACGATGCGCTGCAGGTATCGGTCAACTCGGACATCGACCGCGCAATGCATGTGGAATACGACAATGACTATCCTTTTGAGTATTGGAATGCCGGAGCGAGCTGGTGTCTGCTTCCCATCTTCGAGTATTGGCAGTGTTATGGAAACGGGCAAATTCCGATCAACGGCAACATGAGGATCCATGACCTGAAGCACCTTCTTAGTGTAAAGGACGGGGGACTGACGGATGATGAATTCCGGCAATTGATCGACAAGGGATATCTGGATTTGGAAAAGGATATTTTGCTTCCGCTGCTGACAAAGCAGGCTAATTTCTGGGAACAAATATGCACGCCGGAATACTATACGGATATACACGGCAATGCTTGCCATGAGAAAGGCAAAACAGCGCTGAAACCGGGTGAAAAATATATGATTATTCCAACCTATTCACCGGAAAACAACCCGATCGGTTACAACAGTACGATTACGGCAAATGCCACTATGGATATTGCGGCGGCGCGGGATGGTCTGCATATGGTCATCGCCATGGAAAAAGCTGTGAAACGCGACGGATATGAAGCTGCAATTGCCAAATGGGAAGCCTTACTGAAGCTGCTGCCGGATTACAAGGTCGACAAGGACGGCGCCTTACGAGAATGGGCGATGAATGAATATACCGAAAACAACAACCACCGCCATTTAAGTCATCTCTACCCGGCATGGCCTGCATATGAAACGCAGAACAATGCGGAGCTGGTTCAAGCTGCAAATATCGCCATTGAGAACAGAGATAAATACAATACAGGGGATGCGACAGCGGGGCACGGCTGGATGCACAAGGCACTGGTTTACGCGAGGTTAAAAAATGGCGACGGGGCCGTCTCTTCCCTTCTGCCGATGATGACGGATTCCGGTTATTACACTTCCTTGATGACAGACCATGACACAAACAGAAGAAGCAACTGCTATTGCACGGATACACTATTTGGTACTGTGGGAGCTGTAAATGAAGCTCTGCTATTTTCCAATACAGGTGAAATTGAAGTTCTTCCGGCACTGCCCGCCCAATGGAAAGCCGGGACCATCAGCGGACTGATGGCAAGGACTCGGGTGGAGGTCAGAGAGTTATTATGGGATATTTGTTCTAACATTGTAAGTGTTACATTAAAATCTGATGCCGATCACAATGACATAAGATTAAAAGCCGGCATTGACTGGACAAAAGCAACGGTTGACGGCCGTGAAGTAAAAGCGGTTTCCGATGGGTCTGATAAACATATTCACTTAACGCTGAGTTCCGGTATAGATGCTACAGTCGTATTTTATTTGAATGAGGAGTAAAAGGAGCGGCGTTCCGTCCAAGAGAACTATTTGTCGTTCCCGATCGAGCGAAACTCGCCTGCGGAGACGTTGTAGTATTTCTTAAAGGCGGTACAAAAATGCTCCAAAGAAGAAAAACCGACATGCTGCGCTATTTCACTAATGGACATTGAGGTCGTAGTAAGAAGGTGAGCGGCAGCCGTCATTCTTGCCTTTGTCTTTTTTTGCGTAAACGACATGCCGTAATACTGTTGAATTGTTCTCTCCGTCTGTCTGACGCTTAATCCCAGGTTTTGAGCGAGCTTCTGTATCGTTAACTCGTGAAAGTTTGCCAGAAAGCTGTTCTCGATGATAACAACTCTCTTGTCATCCAAGGTTTTAAGCGGCAAAGCGGAGGATGTCGGATAATTGTTTGTATAGTTTCTGATCAGCTTGATAACGATCTGCTCGATAATATTTTGAACCGACAGGTAGCAGCCGATATACCGGTGGGTAGTTTCAAACGAGAGCTGCTCGAACAATTGCATCAAATTCTGCTTATCCTGACCGAACCAAAAGGTCGTGTGAACGAATTGGTCTGCAAGGAAGGAAAGCTCCGGATCATCATTAACTTTATTGTCCAACACTTCAAAGCATATGCAGTATTCCGCCATAGGGTCAGAGAGATCCGGAATTTGCTCGTGCTCAATATCCGGGCCCGTCATGAACAGCGTGCCGGGAACGATCGGATATTTGCGGCCGTTTGCTGCCAAGACTCCCTGTCCCCGAGGAATATAATGCAGTTCGTAGCTTTTAATGCTATGGCTGTGTTCGAGAAAGGATTGATAAAAGTACCCGAATCTGATATACAGAACGTTTAATAATAAACCGCCTAACGAAATCTTGATGTTCATATTTTCAACACTAACCTTTGGGAGCTCCACTTGGCCCAATCCACCCTTCGCAAGTCTTAGTGAAGTCTACTATATCTCATTGTATCATTTTCTGATGCCGGTTAATAAAGCATTTTGCAAGCCGGGTCGTGTAAAAGCGGAATCACGGATCCTTAGATTAAGATTCATAAAGCAGGAGCTGCGTTTGCAGCTCCTTTATGTTTTGTCGTAATTAGCGTAATTTTGTTATAGCAATAATAATAAAATGTTATTTTAATGAATTAACCTAGCAGATATAATGTGATTAAAGCGTAATTTTGTTGTAAGTGTGGAAGCGCTTCCAGTCGGCGGCGGCAAAATGGGAGCGATGGTTTTTCCCAAGTGCTAGATTTTAGCAGCTTGCCAGATTATGTGGAAGGGAGGTCAAATGGTTACTGCATTAAAGTATACACAATCAGGAGGATGAGGATGGTCTACAGATCGAAAGCTTTATTCAAGCGACACAGGAATATTTCAATAAGAATGTTATCAGTCTCCCTGGCGGCGGCGCTTATCTTGCAGCTGATTGTCCCTGTAATGACACAGGTGGTCGATGCAGAGGATCAAACTGCCGCGGCTTCCAATGCGAACGGCTATTTGGACAAGCTTAATTTCGGCAATACGGATTCTGAAAGCGCTCACAACCTCAGGGGCGACTTTACAAGCGTGATTACCGGATTCATGGGCGAAACCGCTCGGGTGTCGAATCCGCGCGTACCGCAAGAAGGACAGGGCGGGGATCTGACGTTTACGATGAAGGTCGATCCGTATCTCCGCAACTACTTCACTTTAAAGCTGGCGGGAGAAGACAACACATCGGGCTATAATAGCGTGGTTAATATCAACGGCGAGCAAGTCGGTTATTTGAGACACGGGGATTATGAAGCCGTCAGCAAGGGCTGGTGGTTGCCGAACCGCTTTTATTACAATACGGTCATGCTTCCGCTGGAGTCCACATACGGGAAAGAGACCGTTGAAATCACCATCCGAACACTCAATCAGTGGGGGGGTGTAACGAATTCTTCCAGAGGTTTCTACAGCGCATACACCCACACGCAGGCCTATTTCAATGTGGAAGGCGAGCAACAAGGTTATAAGTTTAGGGAAGGCCAGAATCCGGACACCATTGTGGCGGCGGATTTGACGAATGAGGAGAAGCAGGCGAGAATCGACGGCTATATGCAAAACATGATTAACCTGTTTAACAATTATTCGGCCAAAGTCGATTCGAATGCGGGCGGCAAGCTGTCGATCATCCGTTATCAGGATGAATTGAAGTTTTACGCAAGCGCTTTGAAATACAGCTGGTCTCCGGCGCAGACGCCGGAAGAGAAACAGGCGGCGCTGCAGCGGATCTTCAAAACGATCGACAACCATGTCAAGGATTATTACCGCAATACGAGACAGGTGCTGCGGGGCGGCCATCAGGGCGACTGGGGCGGCTACTACGGCGCGCTCGGCGAAGCGCTGTACATCGTCGAGAACCTGATCAAAGACGACACGATCTATGGGGAAGCGGCTTTTAATGCGTTTCTGGACGAGCCGTTCGTCACCGGAACGACCGAAGGCGAGTTTTCTCTTGCAGGCGTGGACTGGGAAGGCGGCGAGCTGACGCGCCGCGAAGCGTGGGAGCGGGCGCTGAAAGCGAACTTCGACTTTGCCCGCTCGCGGCTCTCTTACATTTACAATCAGATGCTCTATACGTACGAAGGCGCGTGGGAAGCTCACGTGGGTCTTGGCATCATCGGTTCTCCGTTCTTTGAGGGCAAGGAGCGCAGCCATCAGATTTTGCTCGAGTCGCTCGGGATCAGACCGTTCCTCGGCGAAGAAGTGCTGGTCGGCCCGAACGGTGAAGAGCTCGATGTGTATCACTCTCTGTTCTACCATGACGGGCAGGCTCATTTTACGGACGATTACATCCACATTATCGGCAAAGGACTTGCCAAGAGCAAGCTGGACGAGAACGGCGACGTGGTGCGCCGCAAGCCGTACGGCGAGCATTATTATGGCTTGACGGAGGCGGGGCTGACAAGGGAAAACGGCTATGTCGCCAATTACGGCGAAGCGGCAAACTATATTCTGAATTATTACTATAAAACGCTCGATCACGCCGGCGACGAGGAAATCAATGACGAGCTTCTGAAAGCGGCGCTGAAAAACATGCATGCTCGCGGATTTGTCCGTTATTCGTCCTTGGACGGCGACGGCAAACGAGTGATGCGGGCGGAGCAAATGACGGACGAGCGCAATCAGACGTTGACCGGATTCCACGCGTACGGCGCGAGAGTGGGACTTGGCATGACGATGCACTATGCATCTCTGGAAATGACGATGGCGCAAAACGAGGAGCGGTACAGCGGTCCGGAGTGGGACGAGTACTGGCAGTATGCGAAAGAAGCGGTCGGCTTTGCGCAGCAGCAGCTTGCGGATCGCCAGTTGTTTAATGCGAACGACTTCGGCAACAGCGGTACAAACAGCGGACGAAATTTCCGTCTGGCGGAGACCTACAAGTATGTCACGGCCGAGCGGGCCAATTACAGCCGCTTCGGCGGCAGCGTGATGGCCGGCGTTGTCCTGCCGCACACGGATTTCGATTATTACAGGCCGGAAGAAATCGCTGCACTTGACGTCAATCCGGATGATTACGAGCAGTTTGCCTGGGCGGATATCGACAATCTATACCTGTCGGTAAAAGACGGCGATTTCCGACTGTTCGGCGCGCTCTTCTACCGCAATAAAGGTTCGGTGAGCAACGGCAGGCTTAATGTGATGAAAGACAACTACAGTCATGTCGTTCAGATCGCCACCAACAACCGGTTCCGGTATGAAGATTACTATTTGCGTCCGGATGATATCGACACCGATTACATGTCGGACCAGGGGGTTATTGCAGGCGGAGCTCCCCAGGCGCTCATCGGCGAAGTCGGGCCGATTTCGTATCAACCGGGCGTTGGAACCGTCAACCGCGATAATCATGAACCGGACACGCCTTACTCGGGTTATCCGGAACTGCAGACTTCGCGGTACGGCAAGTATTTCATGATTTTCAACACGACCCGCGAGGAATACGGGAATACCCGGACGTTCGACGTTGAACTGCCGGCAGATTTCAGCGGCAGCTCGGTGCTCGACCTCGTGTCCGGGACGAACGTTCCCGTCGTGGGCGGGAAAGTGACCCTTGCGCCTAAATCGGCGATGGTGCTGAAATTAACGTCGGATATCGAGCTCGCTCCGAAGCCGTTCCACGTTGACTTTGTGAATGCTCTGGCAGGCAACGGTTATGTCGGCGTCTCCTGGAAAACGACCTCCGGCGGGCAATCGTACACGATTAAACGCTCGGAAACGGAAAATGGGGAATACGAAACGATCGCGACAGGCGTAACGGGCAATTATTATAAAGATACTGCCGCTCAAAACGGCAAGGTTTATTATTACAAGGTTGCGGCCGTCAACGAAAACGGAGCAGGCTGGGATTCCTGGCGCGCGAAGGTTGATTTGACAGCGCCGGTATCCGGCAATGCCGACACGTCGTGGCGCGATGACCGGCTCGGCGGAACGGCCGGCAGCGCTGTGATCGACGGTTCATCGATCTCCATCGGCTCTGTGGGCGGCGCAGGTCTCGGTGAAGGCGACGATTATAACATCTATAAGCGGGATATTAACGATTCGCTGCACGTTGTCAGCCAGGTCGCAGCCGGAAACAGCACGATCAGCGCGAAGCTGAACAGCGCATCCGGAGAAGCAAGCGGCATTATGATGCGCGACCGGCTCACGGAAGGCAAAGCTCGCTATATCTATTTCGGTGCTGATGAAAGCGGCAATCTCGTTCTGCAGAACCGCACACGGGTCTCAATGCATCAATGGTCCAATCAGGTTGTAAGTCCAATGAATGCGAACATTGAAGGCTACACGGCGGCGGAGTATCCGTACATCAAGCTGATGCGGGATCATGATTCGCAGACGGTATACGCGTTCGTCTCCAAGGACGGAGCAGACTGGAACTATGTCACGAAGATGATGACGTTGCTGCCGTACGCCTACTATACAGGCGTAGTCGCTGCAGGTGAAGCGGAGTTCAGCGAGGTAGCGGTTACGGAAATTCCGAAAGGCATCGTCACGCCTTTCACTGTCAGAGTGAATGATCAGGTGACGCTGCACTGGAACAAGCCGAAGCAAGCCTCTTGGTTCAACGTCTACCGTACCTATGATGAAGAGGCGGGCTTGACCGACCCGGTATCCAAACCGGGCACAACCGAATTGGAAGACGGTTCCCCTTGGGAAGAGGTGCTCACGGGTACGAGAGCGACGTCATTCCAGGACGCCTTACGGTTCGGCAGTGTGCATTATAAGGTGATGGCCGTTCACGGTGACGGCTCCCCGCAACCGTTCTCGGCCGCCGCAAGCGCTTCTGCGGATTCGATTGACTTCGTGTTAGAGGAAGCGGAGAGCTTGCCGGCTTCCGATTATACGAAGGTCAGCTTCTACCTGTTCCATAAGGAGCTGGACCGCATCAAAGCGGAGCTGGCGAAGCCTGAAGCGGACGAGCAAGTGCTGATTAACGAAATCTACGACGCCAAGAAATTGCTTGTTTCCTTCAGAACTCTTCTGACGAAAGTGCAGCTGCAGCCATCTATGGTAAGAGCATCAGATAAGGCTTTGGGAAATGACAGTATCTCAGAAGAACAAAATGGATGGTATCTCTTCGATGGAGACTTTTCAACAGTAACCCAAACCAGATCCACCATTAGTTGGGTTACCGTAGATTTCGGAGCAGGCAATGAAAAAGTTGTTGATACCTTCCGCTTCAAACCAAGAGCTAACGTAGTCAACCGTGTAATTAATACCGTATTTCAAGGTTCCAATGATGGTGTGAACTATGTTGACCTGTATAAAATTACAAGTGCTAATGCTACCGAATGGAATAGTGTTTTAAATCCGGACAAAACGCCATACCGTTATATCCGAATTTATGACGATCATTTAGGGCGTTGTACCTTTGAAGAAATCGAGTTCTTAGAAATTGCAGTGGACAAGACACTGCTCACGCTCTTGCTGGAGGAAGCGGCAGCAGCGGTCGATGCAGGTGTTTATACGGAAGACAGCTTGCAGGCGCTTGACCAAGAGAGAGTCAGTGCGGCAGCTGTGCTGGACAATGCAGATGCAACCCAGGCAGAGGTGGACGCTGCGGACAACCGTCTGCTGGCTGCACTGGATGCGCTGGTGTACATCGAAGGCATGCCGGTGCTGGAATCGCAGCGAGACAAAACCGTCATCGCGGAAACTGCATTGACGTTCAAAGTTGAGGCGGTAAATACCGATGCCGATGTTGTATATGGGGTTATCGATCTGCCTCAGGGAGCGTCCTTCGATGCAGCGTCCGGAATGTTCGAATGGATGCCTGGCAGAGAACAGGGCGGTGTGCACGTAGTCACGTTCACCGCGACGTCCGGCGACTTATCTTCGTCCAAAACGATCAGGATCACGGTCAAAGGTCAGCCGGTATTTGAGCCGGTGACAACGGTTGAATTGACGGCGAAACAGCCGTTCCAGTATGAACTGCCGGTTTCCGATCCGACCGGCGAACCGCTCGTATACAGTGCAAGTGAATTGCCTGAAGGCGCGAAGTTCAACGCTTCAGAAGGCTTATTCAGCTGGACGCCGGAACAAGCCGATTACGGCAGCCATTCGGTAACCTTTACGGTCGGTAACGGATTTTTTGAGGTTAGCCAGACGATTCATTTTAAAGTCGATCTGAGCATCCTGCCGGCGGAAGATTACACGAGAGGAAGCTACTACCTGTACATTCAGGAAGTGGAGCGGATCCGGACGGAAATCGTCAAGCCGGACGCCGATATCGCACAGCTTCTGGCCGAGCTTGAGCAGGCTGAAGGGCGGCTCGTTCAAGTGCCGTTGTCGCTTTATTCGTTCGAAGGAAATGCGGACAACGCCATTGGCTCGTCTGACGGAACCGTTCACGGAACTCCCGTATATGCGGAAGGAGTGGTCGGGCAAGCCGTCGATCTGGCTGGAGAAAATTATGTGACTCTGCCTAAGACGCATGCGCTTGCCAATTATGACGAGATCACCTTGGCAACGTGGGTATATTGGAAGGGCGGCAACCAGTGGCAGCGCATTTTCGACTTTGGCAATGATAGAAATCAATACTTGTTCCTGACGCCGAGATCGGGCAACAATACGCTGCGGTTCGGGATTAAGAACGGCAGCAATGAACAAATGGTTCAAACATCGCAGATGCCGGCGGGCCAATGGGTGCATGTGGCGGTGACGCTTGGAAACAGTACGGCGAAGCTTTATGTCAACGGCGAAGAGAAGGCATCGGCAGGCGGCTTCACGATTAAGCCAAGCGATTTCAAACCGGGTGTAAATTACATCGGCAACAGCCAATGGCCCGATCCGCTGTTAAACGGCATAATCGATGAGTTCCGCATCTACAATTATGCCTTGAACGCAGAAGAAATTCAGGCCGTTTACAACAATACGACGAAATGGGTCGACAATAGCTTGCTTACGCTTCTGCTTGACGAAGCGGCCGAGGTAGTTGCCGACCATTACACAACGGATAGCGCAGAAGCTTTCCAGACGGCGCTCGCAAATGCGGAGTCGGTGGCGGGAAATGCCGATGCGACTCAGGAGGAAATCGATGCGGCCGCAGCAAGCCTGCTGCAGGCACTCGAAGGGTTAGAGTTTATCGAAGGACTGCCGGTGCTTGCTCCGATTGGCGACAAATTGGTCATTGCGGATCAGCAGCTGATAATTACAGTTGAAGAAAAGAACGGCATGGATGGCGTTGAATACGGAGTCTTGGATCTGCCTGAAGGAGCGTCCTTCAACGCGGAAACGCGTACGTTCGATTGGACGCCGGGCAAAGAGCAGGGCGGTGTGCATACGATCGTCTTTACCGTCAAATCCGGGCATTTGTCAACCTCCAGAGCCGTCAAGATTACCGTGAAAGGATTGCCGGTAATCGCTGCCGAACCGGTTGTGGAACTGACTGCGAAAGAACCGTTCACCTATCAGGTGGAGGCATCCGATTCTTCGGGTGCGGAATTGACTTACCGCGCGGAGAATCTGCCTGCAGGCGCATCATTCGACGCACAGGCCGGCGCGTTCTCCTGGACTCCAGACCAAGCGGATTTCGGCATCAATCCGGTAACGTTCGCGGTCAGTAACGGAAGCTTTGAGGCGAGCCAAACGGTTGATTTTCATGTCAAGCTGAATGTGATTCCGCCTGAAGGTTATACGCAGGGCAGTTACTACCTGTACCTGAAGGAAGTGGCGCGGATCGAAGCGGAGATGTCGAAACCGGGAGCCGACAAGCAGACGCTGGCGGCAAGGCTTGCCGCAGCGGAAGCGTCCCTTGTGCCGGTGACCGAGCTTACCGAAAAATTCGACATCACTCAATCGATGGTTGTTGCCTCCTCCATCTCATGGGACAACAGCGTTGATGCGAACGTGAACGGCTGGCGCGCGTTCGACGGCAATACGACCACATCGCCCGACACCAAGACAGCTTCCGGCTGGGTGCGCGTCGATTTAGGTGAAGGTAACGAACTTGCGGTTAACGCCATCAGGTTCATCCCGAGACCGAACCAGATCGGCCGCATGAACGGAGCGATGATCCAGGGCTCTCACGACGGCACGAACTTCGTCACACTCTACACGATCAGCGGTGTAACCGAACTGAAATGGCATTCGGCTGAGTTTGTGAACGACACGGCTTACCGTTATTTACGTTATTACACGCAGAACGGGTTTGCCAACGTCGGCGAGCTTGAGTTTAATCGGAAGCTGAAGGACAGAACGTTGGTTGAGGTTCTTCTGGAAGAAGCGGCCACGCTCGACGCAACGCTGTATACGGAAGACGACTGGAATGCGCTGGAAGCGTCTGTGTCAAACGCTGCGGCGCTGCCGTCCGATGCAAGCCAGGAAGAGATCGATGCAGCAGCCCTGCAGCTGCTTGACGCGCTGAAAGCGTTGAATGCAATTCCAGTCTTTGCCGAAATTCAGGATATGATTGTGGAGGCAGGAACCGACGTTGCATTTACCGTAAGCGCAACAGACCGCGACGGCGACGCGCTCTCGTACGGTGCAGGCGCGCTGCCGGAAGGGGCGGCGTTCGATACGGCGACCGGAGCCTTTGCATGGGTTCCATATGTGGTGGGAGACAATACCGTGACGTTCTCCGTCTATGACGCAAGAGGAGCTTCTGCGGATATGGCAGTCGGAATCAAGGTGGTCGACACGATTGCCCCGGCAACGTCGGATGACGCTCCGCAGGGCTGGGTCAATCATGACGTAACGGTCAATCTGACCGCAGCCGACAGCGGGTCCGGCGTGGCGGCAACGTATTATACGCTGAACGGCGGCGAAGTTCAGACCGGAGCATCGGTCAGCCTCACAGAGGACGGCGTTCATACGCTCGTATACTGGAGCGTGGACATCGCCGGCAATGCGGAGGAAGCGCATACCGTTACGATTCAACTCGATAAAACGGCGCCTGAGCTGAATGTCGTATTGGATAGGACGGAGCTGTGGCCGCCGAATCATAAAATGGTGACGATCACAGCGGAAGTGAATGGCAGCGACAGCCTCTCCGGCATCGAATCGGTCATCCTGACCTCGATCACGAGCAATGAGCCGGATGAGGGGACGGGTGCGGAGGATGTTCCGAACGATATTCAGAACGCCGAATTCGGCACGTCCGATACCGTGTTCGACCTCCGGGCTGAACGGGCGGAAGAAGAGTCCGGACGGATTTACTCCATTACCTATACCGCAACCGACATAGCGGGCAATACAGCCGTTAGGACGGTTACAGTCACCGTGCCGCACAACTCAAGGAAATAAAATAGAAGCTGTACAACACAATCGAAAGAAGCCCCGATAAATAGATTGGGGCCTTCTTTCTAAAATAGCAAATAGACATCTAATCATGTCTAATCATCCCATTTATCTAGGAGGAGCGTTATGCAAAGAGACACAGCATTTCGTATCATAAACCTATGGAGGCGGTTGCTGGCAGCAGTTGTTGCAGTGAGCATGGTTGCTGCAATATTAATCCCGATTGGCGCGGCATCGGCTGCAGATGACGGTGCAATTGCAAGCACAGAAAATCAGGTTGAAATCCATGAAACGATAAGCAGCAATGGATTTACCCATCCCGGTGTCGGATTAACCAAGCCCATACTGGAAACGATCAGGGAGCAAGTGCAGGCGCAAAAAGAGCCTTGGTATTCCTATTTCAGGTCGATGACCGGATCCGGATTCGCTTCCAAAACGGCTAAGCCCCGAAATCAAAGCTCCTCGGATCCGACCAAACCGGATAGCGATCGTTTTGACAGCCAGGGCTTTCAACAAAGGTTCATAAATGATGCCCTGTTGACATATACGCAAGCGTTAATGTATGTGATCACCGGCGATGAGACGTATCGGGCCAATGCCATGCACACCATTCGCATCTGGTCCCAGATGGATCCGACGAAATATGCCTATTACAGCGATGCGCATATTCATACGGGAGTGCCGCTCAACTGGATGGTCACTGGGGCGGAAATCCTGAGGTATACCAGCTCCGAGACGCCGGAGCTGCAGTGGACGGACCAAGACACGGCTGCTTTCTCGAACAACCTGATTACGCCGGTCATCGAAACCTTCCAACATACCAACTACCGGTTCATGAACCAACATACTTATCCGTTGCTGGGGGCCATGGCGGGCTATATCTTCACCGACAACAGAGAGAGGTACAACGAGGCTGTCGAATGGTTCACCGTAAATAAGACGGCGCGTGATCAAGGCTTCAACGGATCTGTCAGCCGGTTGTTCCGTTTGGTCGATCGCAATGACTTGACAGGTGAACCGGCCGAGCCGCGCGTCCAGCTTGTAGAGATGGGACGGGATCAGGCGCATGCCGGCGGCGATGTGACGAATGCCGCAATTATCTCGCGTATGATGCTGGCTCAAGGAACCAAAGTAGACCCGGTGGAAGGAACGGTTTCCACCAATGCCGATGCTGTAGGTCCGTACGAGTTTCTGAATGATCGAATTTTGGCTGCGGCTGACTATTACTTGCAGTTTATGCTTGGCTATGACACGCCATGGACGCCGGTGGCGTATGCCATTTCACCGGATGGCACGATAAGAGATACCTATAATTACATTTCAAACAGTTACAGAGGAAGATTAAACGGCCTCAACTTCTGGGATATGTACTACTACTACACGTATGTCAAAGGAGAAAATATCAGGGAGAAGGCTCCTCACTTTTACGAAGCATTTACCAAACGGGTTCCTTTCAATTGGGAAAATCGGGATGGCGGCGGAGACTTCTGGCTTTACATGCCGAAAGAAGCGGAGTCCGAGGGGACGAAGTATCATCCGAAGGTGTCGGCAAATAGACAATGGCTTGAAGTTGAAGACCGGTATACGAAATTTGACAACAATGCGGTTACCATGCAAGAAGGAGATACCTCCTTTGTCAGGCTGCATGCAACGGAAACGGGAACGAAAATAGCGTATATTAATTCCGGCTATAGCTCGGGAACTTTCGGATTAAAGTTTCGAACCAATGGCGTAGCCACATTGAACATGTTATTTTCTTCATGGACATTGCCGGATACGAAAGGCCAGTGGAAATATATGGTCATGAGTGGCTGGATGAGTGACATGGCCTATTTCACTGTAACAGGATCTGACGGCACTACAGTTGACATGGATCACATTTATGCCAACCCGGGAACGCAATTGACACCGCCGGTATTCAATGCGGGCAACTCGGATTTGGAAGTATTTACTTACGCGGGAGCGCCTCTGCATCTCGATTTCTCGGCTACGGATGAAAGCAGTACGGATGTTGTTGCATATGAGCTTCAGCATAATCCGGAAGGCTCTGCAATCGATGCGGACACCGGCGCATTTTCCTGGACGCCGACGCAAGCCGATACCGCTGTCTTTGTCGTAGCGGCTTCTGATGGCAATACGGTTACAACTAAGGATGTTACGATTGTAGTAGCCGATGATCGGGCTTCTGCCGTACAAGCCGTAATCGCTCAATACGATCCAAACGCGATTTATGTGTCTGCATCGCTTGCTCATTATCAAACCGTGTATGATGAGACCGTGAATTTGATTGACGTTGCATCCGATGAAGCCTTCCTTCAGCAATTGGCAACGCTGAGGAGTGTAACCGAAAGTCTTGAGCTGGTGACGCCATTAAGACGTGACGGGAGCATTCATTACTCGGATAAAGTATATTGGTCAAGCTGGGGTTCCAGGATTGTACAAATGGACGATTTGAATGTTGAGACCGGCGGTTGGTACGGTCTTGCGCTCGAATACCCTTGGAATCCGCATCATATCGTGGATTTTGGACCTGATTATAAGGTATCCGCCACGGAATTCGGTCTCCAAAGCAATATCTTTCCAGACCGTCTCGCCAATTCTACGGTATACGGATCGAACGATAGGGAAACGTGGACCCGGTTGACACCGGGAGTAACACGGATGACTCAAGAATATCAAATCCTAGATGTGGATCCTGCGTATCACAATGAGAAGTACCGCTTTATCAAATTGCAAATGATTAAGTCGCTTCCGGACGTTCTTTACGGCGTCGCCCGAAATTTTCTGGAACTGCGGGAATTTAGAATCTACGGACAGCGCTATGAAATCGACAACAAGCTGGAATCCGTCTCGATCGGATCGGACCAGAGCCTGAGAAACAGGGTCGGGACAGGCGACACGATTAAATTGACGATCAATGCAAGAGAAGCGATCAATAATGTAAGAGTCAAGATCCAAGGCCAGGACGTGGATGTCAGCACATCCGACAATATAAACTGGACGGCCGAGCTGCCCGTGACTGCGGCGGTACCGACAGGCGAGGTAAAATTCGTCATTAATTATAAACATCAAGACGGAACGGATGGAGATCCGGCGTATTTTACAACAGACAGTACTAGGCTGTTCATCGTCGACGAGTCCGATCTGATTCGCGATGTGGCGAGCATTGCAAATTTAATCGATCCTTCTACTACTGGAGGAAGACCGAATGCAGAAGTAACCTTGCAACAGGTAAACCGTTTATTTGATGGCGATATCAATACCGCTGCCGAATTCCGCAACGGTGATACTGGAAGCGGAGCATACATTACCTTTGACTTCAAAGAAGGCGGTCAGGTTACGCTTACGAGTGTAGAGCTGCTTGCGGCCAATAATGTTGCAGGCCGTCTTAACGGTGCGGTTGTCCAAGGCTCCAATGACAATGCAACATGGACAAACCTCACGCCTGCAGCGGGAGGTACACCGGAGTGGCAGACGTTGCCGGTCAGCAGCCAGGAATCGTACCGTTATATCCGCATTTTCAATTGGGATAGGTGGTACGGCAATATGGCTGAAGTCAGATTCCATGGCACGGTTACATCCCTTAGCAAGATCGAGTCGGCTTCGCTCAGTTCGGATCAGAGCATCCGTAACCGAATTGTGCCTGGAGACACGGTCAAATTAACGATTAAGGCCAAGGAAGCAATCCACGACGCCAAGGTTGTGATTCAAGGCCAGGAAGCAACGGTCAGCACGCAAGACAACATCAACTTTACGGCCCTTGCGACGTTGCCGCAAGGCGCTGCAGAAGGTCCGGTAGCATTCACGATTAACTACAAAGAGCAAGATGGAACGGATGGATTCCCGGTCACGATGACGACGGATAACTCTTCGCTGTTCCTGGTTGACGAGTCCGATGTGATTCGCGATGTGGCGAGTATAGCGAATTTGATCGATCCTTCTACTTCGTTGAATCGACCGAATGCATCCGTTACCTTGCAACAGGTAAATAATCTGTTTGACAGCAATAGCAACACTGCTTCCGACTTCCGCAACGGCAGCAACGGTGCGGGGGGATACATTACCTTTGACTTTAAAGAAGGCGCTCAGGTTACGCTTACAAGTGTAGAGCTGCTGGCGGCTAATAATGTTGCAGGCCGTCTTAACGGTACGGTTGTCCAAGGCTCCAATGACAATACAACATGGACAGACCTAACGCCTGCAGCGGCAGGTACATCGAGGTGGCAGACGTTGCCGGTCAGCAGTCAGGAATCATATCGGTATATCCGTATTTGGAACTGGAGATCGTGGTACGGCAATATGGCGGAAGTCAGATTCCATGGCACGGTTACTTCCAACAACAAAATCGAGTCGGCTTCGCTCAGTTCGGATCAGAGCATCCGTAACCGGATTGTGCCTGGAGACACGGTCAAATTAACGATCAAGGCCAAGGAAGCGATCCACGACGCCAAGGTTGTCATTCAAGGCAAGGAAGCAACGGTCAGCACGCAAGATAATATTAACTTTACGGCTGTTGCGACGATGCCGCAAGACGCGACGGCAGGTCCGGTGACATTCAAGATGGACTACGAAAAGCAAGATGGAACGGACGGGTTCCCGGTCTCGACAACGACGGATAACTCTGCACTGTTTCTAGTTGACGAGTCCGATCTGATTCGCGACGTGCCTGGCATAACGCATTTGATCGATCCTTCTACCTCGTTGAATCGACCGAATGCATCCGTTACCTTGCAACAGGTAAACAATCTGTTTGACAGCAATAGAAACACCGCTTCCGACTTCCGCAACGGTAGCAACGGAGCGGGGGGATACATTACCTTCGACTTTAAAGAAGGCAATCAGGTCACGCTTACAAATGTAGAGCTGCTGGCGGCCAATAATGTTGCCCATCGAATCACGGGTACGGTTGTCCAGGGCTCCAATGACAATGTAACATGGACGACGCTCACACCCGAAGCGGCATCCACAGTGGAGTGGCAAAGCCTGGCGGTCGGCAGCCAAGAACCGTACCGGTATATCCGTGTTTGGAACTGGAGATCTTGGTTCGGCAATATGGCCGAACTGAGATTGCATGGAGAAGTGAAAGCGGCTGACGCAACGCCTCCGGTAACAACGGATGACGCACCGAAGGGATGGGTCAACAAGGATACAAAGGTAACTCTCCAAGCCATTGATGCGGAATCAGGCGTTGCGGCTACCTATTACACGGTAAACGGCGGCGAGCAGCAAACCGGGAATGAGGTTGTGTTCACTGCCGAGGGAGAACATACGTTAGTCTATTGGAGTGTGGACGGGGCAGGCAACGTTGAAGCTGCGCATAGCGTTGTTGTTGCCATCGATAAGACGGCACCGGCAGTAGCGGCGTTATCAGCTGATCATACGGGGCCGACCAACAGCGACGTTACGATAATGATCAGCTTTCCGGATGACGCTGCGTGGAAGGAATACAAAGTTGGCGAAAGCGGCGAATGGACTGCGTACACAGCTCCGGTAATCGTTTCCGATAATGTCACGGTGTATGCGAGAGGAACGGATGAGGCGGGCAATGTATCGGATGTCAGCAGCTATGCGGTAACTAATATCGACAAGATAGGCCCCGTTAGTATCGCATCCATCAGTCCGGCCGAAGCTAATGGCCGGAGCGGATGGTATACATCGGATGTAACGGTAACCATGGATGTATATGACAATTTATCCGGCGTAGCGGCGACGTACTATACTTTGAACGGCGGCGAAGTTCAGACCGGAGCATCGGTAAGCCTGACAGAGGACGGCATCTATACGCTCGAATACTGGAGCGTCGACAACGCAGGCAATGCGGAAGAGGCGCATACGATTGTTGTACAAATTGATAAAACGGCGCCTGAGCTGAATGTCGTATTGGATAAGACAGAGTTGTGGCCGCCGAACCATAAACTGGTGACCATTACGGCGGCTGTGAACGGCAGCGACAATATGTCCGGCATTGAGTCAATTGTCCTGACCTCAATCACGAGCAGTGAGCCGGATGAGGGGACGGGTGCGGAGGATGTTCCCAACGATATCCAGAATGCCGAAACCGGCACGCTGGACACCTCGTACGACCTCCGGACTGAACGGGCGGAAGAAGGGGCCGGACGCATTTACACCATTACCTATACGGCAACTGACAAAGCGGGTAACACAGCCGTTGTGACGGTTTCGGTTACTGTGGCACATAACATCTCAAAATAATAAAAATGTGCAAATTATATACAAACGCAGCATGCCAAGAAGCTCTCCGATATGGGGAGCTTCTTGGCAGTTTGAGGCGGTTTGTTATTTGAAATGAATAGTTCGGAATTCGCCCGGGGTCGTGCCTTCCATCTCCTTGAAGATTTTATTGAAATAGCTCACGCTGGGGTAGCCGGTGCTGATGGCGACCTCTTTGATTTGAATACTCGGATCTTTGAGCAGCATTTGCTTGCTCTTCTGGATCCGGCATTTCGTGATATAAGTGAGGGGCGTCATTTTCGTTACCTTTTTGAACAGACTGCAGAAATAATTCGGCGTTAGTTTCGCTTTATCCGCCCAGTCTTCGAGGATGAATGGAAGATGGGCGTTTTCTTGCATCATCGGAAGCAGCCCAATGATGCGGTCGAAGTTGTCAGTCCCCCTTTTATTGGAGAACGGTATGGCATTGCACATAAATTCAACGATCACAGCATAGGTCAGAGCAGAAATTTTGGCAAGCCGCAAAAAGTTTTTTGCTTCAATTTCATCAAGCAGCTCCAGCCAGGCTTGCTCGAGCGGTCCGTTCTCTTTCATATACCAGAGGGAAGATTCGTGAAAGCCTCTTTCCAGCATAAAGTTCTCCAAGGCACTTCCGTTAAATTGCATCCAATAAATGTCCCAACGGTCGTCTTCCGATGTGTAGTAGCGCATCCTCTGAAACGGCGTGTGAAGGAAGACATCTCCCTGTTTTAAGGTGTAGACGTTCCCGTTCAATTCCAGATATCCCTTGCCGCCTACCACGAAATGCAAGCTGAAATCTCTTACTCCCGTTTCGCGATTGACATTATGTTCAAGAGGCTTGGTGTTTTTCCCGACCGAGTGCGGAAAACAAAAAAAGTTATATTCGTCGAAGGCAGGCAACATATAGAGGCGGTACATCGAACCACTCCCATGTAATTTGGTTATATCGCACATTATTATTCGTGCTAACTATATCAATTATATAGGAAAATAAGCCGGACAGGAAACCCGGCAATCGTAATATTGTATTATAAATTGATATATCTCGTTATTTCCTTCCTGATGAAGCAATTTTATAATCAAAGCAGGGCTGTAAAGCCGCCTTCGATTGGAGAAAATGCATACCGTTTCCATTGGGAGTAGCTTCCAAACCGTGAAGTGTAAGCGTTCCCAATTTTATGTAAGCATCATTGCAGCCAGTGAATTGGATAAGAAAATTATTTTGGGATGAGGTGAATGTTCCTGCAGCAACTTATTTATCAAAAAAACAAGATATAAAACGGAGGGGAGGAATTTTTATATTATTTGCTAAGAAGGCTAGGGTTACAAAAGCCATAATTGTAAGCGTTGCCATTTCCGTCGTCTCGGCATGTTAGTCGCATAACCGGAAACCGATATAGCTGAAAGCCATCGACATGCCTCAGTCAAGCAATATAGCAGGCACGCAATTTGTCAGTACACCGTATTGGGTGTGGATAATCAGAGTTTAAAAATTAATGTATTACCTTAAAGGAGGTGATGCAATAAAAAAACACCAAGCATGAGTGAATGACGACGAAATCCCCGTCACAGTGCCTCATGATCAACCGCAGCCTGGGTATACCGGCGAAAAACGGTACGAGCATTCAGTAAAAAAAGGAGATGATTTTGAAGATGAAGAAGATCTTATCGTTGTCAATTGTTTTAAGCCTTCTGGCGACCATGATCGGGTATGTTCATGAAGGGGAAGCAGCTACATCCGGCCCTTTTGTACATCCCGGCATACTGCACACTCAGGCGGATTTCGACCGCATGACACAGATGGTTAACGCGGGCACGGAACCGTATCTGGCCGGGTTTGAAAAGTTAAAGAGCAGCTCGCTTTCAGCCGCAGGTTGGACTCCGCGTGCTACGGAGACAGTCATTCGCGGCGGCACCGGCGACAATGTAGCCTTGTTGTACATCGATATTGCCCGCGCTTTCCAGAATGCCGTAAGGTGGAAGGTTACCGGCAATACGGCTCACGGCGATACGGCGCGCGACATTCTGAACGCCTGGTCGTCCACGCTTACGACGGTCACCGGCAATGCCGACCGTTATCTGGCTGCCGGACTTTTCGGATATCAGTTGGCTAACGTGTCGGAGATTATGCGGGACTATCCCGGCTTCAATGTAGCACAAATGCAGGACATGTTATTGAATGTATTTTACAAGCCGCTTAACGAGCGCTTCCTTATCGGCAATGAATTCGGCGATGACCACAACGGCGCCCACATCCAAAATTACTGGGCGAACTGGGATTTGTGCAATATGGCGGCGACAGTTGCGATTGGGATTTTCACTGACCGGCGGGATATCTACAACATCGGAATCGAATACTTCAAACACGGTGCCGGAAACGGTTCCATCTATAATGCGATTCCATTCCTTCACCCGGACGGGCTCGCACAGTGGCAGGAGTCCGGGCGTGACCAACCGCATTCGGTACTGGGCATCGGGTTAATGGCTGCTACGGCTGAAATGGCTTGGAATCAAGGCGACGATCTGTATGGGTGGGCCAATAACCGCTTTATGCGCGCCGCCGAATACGTTGCCAAATATAACAACGAAACCAACGGAGAAACTAACGTCCCGTTTTCGACCTACGAATGGGGCTCCGGCGTAAACGGCTCAGTGCGAACACAGACGGTAATATCGAGCTCAGGCCGCGGTGATGCGCGATCGGTCTGGGAAATGATTTACAACCATTACGCGAACCGCAGGGGGCTGTCGGTGCCCAATATTGCCGCACGCGCCCAGCTACTGAGACCTGAGGGTGGTCCGAATTCACACAGTGTACATCCTTCGACATTTGATCAACCCGGATTCGGCACCCTTCTCTATACCCGGCCGGCCGGCAGCGGCGGAACCGCAACGCTTCATGACGGAAATATTCCGGACGGCACTTACCGTTTCATTGTGCGCCATAGCGACAAGGCGATGGATGCTGCCGGGACAACAAACGGTGCGGCTGTTCATCAATGGTCCTATCATGGAGGAAGCAACCAGCACTGGACCGTAACCCATCTTGGCGGCGGTCAATACAGCGTTAGGAATGTGCAGAGCGGACGTGCTTTGGATGTAACACAAGCGTCTCATGATCATAGAGCCAAATTTCAATTGTGGAGCTATCATGGCGGGGACAATCAGAAATTTGCTTTTATCCCTGTAGGTGAAGGTTATCACCGAGTCACTCCTGTGCATAGCAACAAACCGGTCGCCGTGGAAGGTGTCTCTACCGCAGACGGAGCCTTGTTACATCAATGGCGGTATGATCTTGTAGCTAATAAGCAGTGGAAGCTCGAACCGGTATCGGTAAACGTCCGCTTGCAATCGCATAACTTCCCGGACCGCTATGTGCGGCACAGCAACAATCGCGCTCGGATCGACGCCAATGTTTCACCGGTTCAAGATTCCCAGTTCAGGATGGTTTCCGGATTAGCCGATTCGAGAGGCGTTTCATTCGAGTCCGTCAACTTCCCCGGGCGCTACCTGCGCGTCCGGT
Organism: Paenibacillus tarimensis; assembly: GCA_041281825.1. Classification (GTDB taxonomy): domain Bacteria; phylum Bacillota; class Bacilli; order Paenibacillales; family Paenibacillaceae; genus Paenibacillus_D; species Paenibacillus_D tarimensis_A. The sequence goes on from CP166298.1 coordinate 1,324,519, forward strand.
CCAATGGGGAAGTATGGCTGGATTCGAACGACAGCACGACAGCCTTCGCCAATGAGGCAACCTTCCGCCGCGTAGCGGGATTGGCTGACGCCCAAAAATCGTCCTACCAAATTTGGACGGATTCGACAAGATATTTACGCCACCAAAATAATCTATTGTATGCCCAAAGCGGGTCAGGATCGTTATTTGATGCCGATGCGACTTATACTGAAGTCTCTCCTTAATGTTAAGTAAAAAAAGGGGCTGTCCCAAAAGTCATCGAAAATGACCAAGGGACAGTCCCAGCTGACAAAGGTTCGAATGTCCCCATTAAAGAATAACCTTTACCTTACTGTGGTCAGGAGCCCATCCAAGGTAAAGGTTATTTCTTTTTTCGTGCATGGAGAACCTGTATGATTATTCTGAAAAAGTAATATCGTTATATAAGTCATAAGATTCTTGTGTATACATTCGAATAACAGTCAATTACTCTGTTATTAGATATTTTATTATTCAGTTATTTTGTTTTAAACCTTTTATGACTGATTTGGCTCCGAATGCTTTTAATCTGGATAAGGTATGGGGGCTTCTTGATTGGAGGTAATGATCCATTGACATCAGGTCACAATCGTTTGCTCACCTACACCGCTCCCGGTGGTGCAGCAGGAATTACAGACTTTACAGTGAAGGTCCGACAGGGGCAAGGAGAATGGCAGGAGTTGTTTTGTTACCGGGTAAAAGTCGATATGCACCATGTACGTTATGCTTCTATGGTGTACTTTGATTTTTCCGGCCTTGTAGAAATCGAAGTCATCAAGAACGAAGGCGAAGTAAAGGAAGCGGTGCTTCGCCCTTCGTCGGCAGGGCTTGATTGTGTCTGGAGCGATAATCGGATTACGTTCACGATGATTCGTCCGCGCAAATTATCGCTTGAGGTGAACGGCGACAGGTTTCATAATCTGCATATTTTTGCAAATCCGTTGGAGGAGAACGTACCTGACCTCGCCGATCCCGGCGTCATTGCCATCCGGCCGGGACATCATTGCACGGAAGACCTCCTGGGACTGATCCGAACACCCCGATCGGAAGACGGGACAGAGAAGCAGCCTGCGGTCCTGTTTTTCGAGCCTGGTATGCACGTATTGGAGCCGTCCCAGCTCTTCATCCCTTCGGGGATTACCGTTTATATCGCAGGCGGCGCCGTCGTTGTCGGCGCGTTGAAGTGCGAGCGTGTGTACGATGTGAAGATTCGAGGCAGAGGGATTCTTTATATGTCCGATTTTGAACAGAAGACTTATTACCGGGGAGTGGAAATTAATTACTCGAGAAACATCGCTATTGAAGGGATTATCACAGTCGATCCGCCAAGCAGCACGGTCAATATCGGACAATCCGAGAATGTCTGCATTCGTAATTTAAAGACTTTCAGCACACGGGGCTGGACGGACGGCATTGATGTGCTGTCCAGCTCCCACATTGAGATCGACGACGTATTCCTGCGAACCTCGGACGATTGTATTGCCGTCTACGGGACCAGGACCAGGTTTCGCCATTACGGGGATTCCCGCAACGTTATTGTGCGAAACGCCGTGCTCTGGGCGGACGTTGCCCATCCTGTCATGATCGGCGTACACGGATTTCACGAGCGGGACGGAGATATCCTTGAAAACCTTCTTTTCGACAATGTCGATATTCTCGAGCATCACGAACCGCAGGACGGGTACTGGGGTTGTATGGCTATTAATGCGGGGGACAAGAATACGGTACGCAACGTGACCTTTAGGAATATCCGGGTCGAGCAATTCGAGCTGGGGCGGCTGATCGATATCCGTATCTTCCAAAACCCGAAATACAATCCTTCTCCCGGCAGCCGTGTTGAAAACATCCGCTTCGAGAACATCACGTTCACCGGAACTTGCGATAATCCGTCCGTCATAAAGGGCTTCGACGAGACTCGAACCGTGGATGGCATAACGTTCCATAATTTGCGGATTAACGGGAGGCACATACTGAGTCCGGAGTCCGGCAATTTCGTCATCGGCGACCATGCGCATCGCATTGAATTCACTTAGAGCAGCGGCATTATGTCCTGCTCTTTTTTTGTTATTAACGTAATTTTGTTATACTGAATATAATATTATGTCATTTCACTTGGAAATTAGGTGATTTATACTGAGTAAATAAAATAATTTTATATTATAAAGGAGAATGACTGAACATGGCAATTAAAAAGCTACAAGACGCCGAGCTCGCCTCCATGTTGAAAAGCAGCGTTAGGCTGAAAAGCCGAGACGGCGTAGAGGCCCCCTGGCTGAACCTGAGCGATGAGGACATGGATTGGTGGCGGGATGCCAAGCTCGGCTTTTTCGTCCATTGGGGACTCTATTCTATACTTGGGCGAGGCGAGTGGGCCATGTTCAACGAGAAAATCCCGGCAAACGAATATGCGAAACTGACCGAACAGTTTAACCCGCAACAATGGGATCCGGAGAAGTGGGCGGGTCTGGCCAGAGAAGCAGGCATGCAATATTCGGTCATGGTTACGCGTCATCACGACGGCTTTGCACTGTGGGACAGTCCGGGCAGCTACGGACAATACGACAGCATGAATGCTGCAGCGAAACGGGATTTTGTTAAAGAGTATACGGACGCCTTTCGCAAAGCCGGACTTCGGACCGGTTTGTACTATTCGCCTATGGATTGGCGTTTTCCCGGATACTTCAAGCCGAAGGAGCTGGCTGACAATGCAGCCCTGATGAAGAAGCAAGCCTACGATCAGATCCGCGAACTGACCACGCGATATGGGACGATCGATATCCTTTGGTATGACGGAAGCTGGCTGGCTCATTCCGGATCGGATGCCGACGCTGCGTGGTTCTGGGAACCGGTTCGTCTTAACGAGATGGTGAGGAAATATCAGCCGAAATGCGTAATCAATCCGCGATCCGGATGGATCGGCGATTTTCAATGCGACGAAGGCCCGCACGAGATTACCGGTAATATTATTCCGATCGATTGGGAGAAATGCTTTACCATCGCATATCATTGGTCCTATGATCCGAAAGAAAGGGTCATGCCGCTCGAGAATATCATCAAACTCATGGTCGATTGTTTTGTCCGCGGTGGAAATGTGCTGCTCAACGTTGCTCCCGATCCGGATGGGGAAATACCGGCAAGCCAAGTGGAGCGATTGAAGGAGATCGGTGCGTTTATGAAGAAAAACGGCGAAGCCATTTACGGAACGCGGCCGGGACCGCTAGAGCCGGTCGACCATATTTACGGCATGACCTGCAAGGGAAACCATCTATATTTGCATGTACAAAATATGCAGGAATTTTATAACTTGGTTTTGCCGGCGCTTCCGCAGAAAATCGTACATTGCCAATTGTTGGACGGCAGCGCGGTACCTTTCGAACAAAATGATCAAGGGATTTCCATCAACGTTCCTAAAGAAAAATGGGAGCCGATTGATACCGTCATCAAGCTGGTAGTGGAAACAGGAGGACAATAAGGAAATCCCTGTTAAACTTTGCGGTATTCGCAGCCATAAGAAGTGCTCCTCTCAAAGTACTATCGTTATATAGAACATGCAACGAATAACGACAAGTGTGTTGGAGCGGTTGGTGCTTTCACCGGTCAATGGAGTCTTTAACCTTCTAGTTAGCGGTGCTCTCGGTATGGGTGACGGCGTCGATGATCGTGTCGTTTGCCGTCTTTACAAGGCGGGATGTAACGAATTATTGGTTGCATGACACTCAACAGACTCCGTCCAACGGCAAATAACCGTCCGGTTATTATATCCCGGACGGTAATTTCCGGTTGATGAAAAATAATCCAATTCTCAGAAAAATAACGTAATATCGTTTTATAGATTATAATATATTTCTATTTTTATCATAAAAATAAATAGTATAATACTATTAAATAGAAATATTGATAAGGGATTGTTTTCAAAAAAAGGAGCAGAAAATCACGAATTCAGTGAATGCTATGGAGAATGAAAACGTAATCAACAAGAAGCGGATGTTGTCGAAGCTTGCGGTGTAGTGTAGGGGATATTAAAAACTTTTCATCTAAGGGGGATGCTGGATTGAATTCCACATTGCAGGTATCTGCGTCGAGAAAAGAATCTGTGAAACAAAAATCTGTGCTGAAACAAATAAAACGACATTGGCAGTTCTATTTGCTCATTATCGTGCCCATGGCGCTGCTCATCATATTTAAATATGTTCCCATGTACGGCGCGACGGTGGCATTTAAAAACTTTAGCATCGTGAAGGGCATCCTGGGGAGCCCGTGGGCCGGATTCAAGTACTTCGAGTATTTCTTCAACGGGCCTTATTTCTGGCCCATCTTAAAAAATACACTCATCTTAAGCTTGTACGGCATGCTCGTCGGGTTTCCGATACCGATCATCTTCGCTCTTGCGATGAATGAGGTTCGCAGCGCGATGTTCAAAAAGTTCGTGCAGTTGGTTACCTACGCGCCCCATTTCATCTCGACGGTCATTGTCATATCGATGATGACGCTGGTGTTCGCGCCGCAAATCGGCCTTGTTAACAATATTTTGGTTCAGCTAGGCTTAGATAGAATCAATTTTATGGGCGAGGCGTCTTATTTCAGGTCGTTGTACGTCTGGTCCGACGTGTGGCAGAACGCCGGATTCAACGCTATCATCTATTTGGCGGCGCTCGCCGGCATCGATCCGACACTGTACGAAGCTGCCAAGATGGACGGCGCGTCCAGGTGGCGGAAAATCATTCATATCGATCTTCCCGGGATTGCCCCAACCATTGTTATATTGTTGATTCTGGCCGTCGGAGGCATTATGTCCGTCGGTTTCGAGAAAGTGTACCTGATGCAAAATTCGATGAACGCGGATACGTCCGAAGTGATCGCGACTTACGTATATAAAGTCGGTTTGCTCAATTCGAACATCAGTTACGCGACGGCAGTCGGGTTGTTCAATTTCGTCGTCAATCTGATCCTGCTCGTCAGCGTGAACGCGCTGGCCAGGAAGGTCAGCCAAACGAGCTTGTGGTAAAGCGGAGAGACTTTGAGATGCAGTGAGACTTGAGCTCCGCTCAAAGATCCCTATGTCATGCTCAAAGATCCCTATGTCAGGAGGAGACAAGACATGCAGACGAGTCGAACAATCAAAATCAAGGAGTCGCGCGGAGATCGGATGTTGCTCATCGCCATCCATATTTTCCTGGCGCTGTGCTCTCTTGTTGTACTTTATCCGTTGATTTATATTCTCAGCGCGTCGTTCAGCAGTCCTTTTGCCGTCATTTCCGGCCAAGTATGGCTGTACCCGGTCGATTTTACGCTGATCGGATACGAGACGGTGTTTAAAAATTCGCAGGTGCTTGTCGGGTTCGCAAATTCGTTTTATTACGCGACGGCCGGCACGCTGGTTGCCGTCACCGTCACCGTGATGATGGCTTATCCGCTGTCCCGCAAAACCTTTTACGGGCGAAATTTGCTCATGTTTTTGCTTACTTTCACCATGCTGTTCGGCGGCGGGCTGATCCCTTTGTATCTGGTCGTAAAGGAACTGAATCTCATGGATACCCGCTGGGCGCTCATTATCCCGAACGCGCTTGGCGTCTTTCAGATCATCATTGCCAGGACCTTCTTCCAGAACACGATTCCCGAAGAATTGTCGGAAGCGGCCGAAATCGATGGCTGCAGCGATATGGGATTTCTGTTTCGCATCGTGCTGCCGTTGTCCAAGCCGATTATCGCCGTCCTAGTGCTGTTTTTTGCCGTAGGACAATGGAACGCTTATTTCGATGCTTTGCTGTATCTCAAGGACAGCGCAAAATATCCGTTGCAGCTTGTTCTTCGGAACATCCTGCTGCTTCAAACAACGGAAAATCCGACGAATATTTCGGAAACGATGCAGAGACAGGGGGTCGCGGACCTGATGAAATATTCGCTGATTGTCGTCTCCACCCTGCCGGTTCTCGTTCTGTATCCGTTTATTCAAAAGCATTTTGTAAAAGGGGTTATGATCGGCTCGCTTAAGGGATGAGCGGTTACTCTGCAAAGGGGGTGAAAAAGGGCAAACAGCGGATCAATTCAGGAGTATGCGTTCGACAGAAATTCCGTCATGAAATCAAACAGGGAGGTTCAAGAATGAAAAAGACATTGACTTTGATTCTGAGCATGATGCTCGCAGCCGTTACGGTGCTGGCCGGATGCTCGGGCGGCAACTCCGGAAGCGAAAGCGTCCCCGGCAACAACTCGGGCAGCACGAACAGTCCCGCACCGGCTCAAGAAGCGAACAAAGATCCCGTGCCGCTTACGATATTTATGGCCGGCGATCCCGAGCAAGATTATGCCAACAACAAATTTACCAAAGAGATAGAGGACATGCTGAATATCAAGCTGGATCTCCAGGTCAACGGCGGCGAGGTCATTAAAGACAAGAGGCAGCTTGCCCTGACTAGCGGGGATTATGCGCACGTGTTTCTGTTGAACTGGACCGACTATATCTTACCTGCAGAACAGATGAGGCTGGGACAGCAAGGCGTGTATGTTCCGCTGAACGATCTCATCGAGGAGCATGCGCCCAACATCAAGAGGCTGATGGAGGAAATCCCTTATTACAAAGCGGGTGTTACGGCTCCTGACGGCAACATCTACGCGCTGCCGGGCATCAACGAATGTTATCACTGCAGCTTCGGATCGAAAATGTGGGTCAACTCCGAATGGTTGAAAGCGGTCAACCTGGAGATCCCGAAGACAACCGATGAATTCAGGGAAATGTTGCGCGCATTCAAAAACAATGACTTGAACGGCAACAAACAGAACGACGAGGTGCCGTTGAGCGGCTTTACCGGCGCTCGCGTGTCCGCTCCGTTGCTGAACGCATTCATTTTCGACAAAGCCGTCGGTGAATGCGGCGCGAATTCTTGTTTCCTGATGGTCAACAACGGAAAGGTTGAGCTTACCGCCAACAAACCTGAGTTCAAAGCCGGACTGGAATATATCGCTTCGCTATATGCGGAAGGATTGATTGATCCGGGCGCATTCACGCAAGACTTTAACGGTTACAGACAACTCGCCAATCGCGAAGACGCCGCGGTTCTCGGCGTCGGGGTAGCCCTTCATCCGTATGTCTTCAACCCGCCGAGCAACCCGTTCAATACGCAGTATGTGCCGATTCCTCCGCTTACGGGGCCGAATGGTGTTTCTTATACAGCGAACAGCACTGGAATCCCTGGCGCAGCTTTCGCCATTACCAACAAAGCGAGCAAAGAACAGCAAATCGCCGCGATCAAGCTGGCCGATTACATGGCTTCGGAAGAAGGTACGATCCGGATGACGTTCGGGGAAGAAGGCGTAAACTGGGAGAAAGGCGGATCCGGGGATATCGATTTGAACGGCCAACCGGCCAAATACAAGCCGATTCCCAAGACGCCTGACGAGAGCAGAGCGCTCAACAACGCTTGGGGCGAACTCGGTTCTTTCGTGAAAACAAAAGAGTTCCGCGCATCCTGGGCTGCGGATCAGGATATGATGACGCCGGAGGGATACGAGCTCAGATTGTTCAAAGCGACCCAGCTCTATGACGGACACCAGCCGAAAGAACTGCTGCCCGACGGTTTGTTCATCGATCCGAACCTTGTTGATGAATATGGCTTGCTTGCCACCAATATCAACAAGTATGTCGAAGAAAACATGATAAAGTTCATTTCAGGCAACAAAAACTTCGGCTCGGATTGGGACGAATACGTTCGAGGATTTGAGAAATTGCAAATGAATCGTTATCTGGAAATTATCCAGACGGCATACGACGCAACGAAGTGATTGCCAAGTTTTGCTAAATTAATAACAAATAGCGAACTACGGTTGAGCAGGAGAGTAATCCCGCTCAACCGTTTTTCTTTTTAACTTTATCACTGCCAGGAAGAAGTTTGGAAAAAAATTATTTGCAGTGCAGTTTCGAAGCTTCCACATTTTCAAAAAAATCGTAATTTTATTGCATACATAATAATAAATTTATATTTATTATAATAACTACAGCAATTTATAATAGTGTTATGAAGTAATATTGTTAACATTTGGGTTAGCGATAAGAACGAAGCATCTCCGCAGAATGATTAAGGAAGCGTCTACATTTTGGGAGGTGATGCAAGGCAAAAGCGGGAAGGTGAAGTGCATTGTAAGCGGAGAGACTTTGAGCTCCACTCAAAGATCCTGATGTGAGGAGGAAATGTATTATGTATGGGAGTAACAAGAAAAGAACCTGGGAAGCGCGCGCCTTGGCCGTCTGTCTGGCGGCGGTTATGCTGCTGCAATTAATCGTCCCTGCAGCGATGGATCGCGCGAACGCAGCCAATGAAGATGCGGTCCCGGTAGAAAGTAACGGCTATTTAGACAAGTTGGATTTCGGCGATACGGTTTCTGAAAGCGATCACAATTTCAGGGGTGACTTTACAAGCGTGATCACCGGATTCATGGGCGAAACCGCTCGGGTGTCGAATCCGCTCGTACCGCAAGAAGGACAAGGCGGGGATCTGACCTTCACAATGAAGGTCGATCCGTATCTCCGTAACTACTTCACCTTGAAGCTAGCGGGAGAAGACAACACATCGGGCTATAACAGCGTGGTTAATATTAACGGCGAGCAGGTCGGTTATTTGAGACACGGGGATTATGAAGCCGTCAGCAAGGGCTGGTGGTTGCCGAACCGCTTTTATTACAATACGGTCATGCTTCCGCTGGAGTCTACATACGGGAAAGAGACCGTTGAAATCACCATCCGAACGCTCTATCAGTGGAGGGATGTAACGAACTCTTCCAGGGGCTTCTACAACGCATACACCCACACGCAGGCTCACCTGAATGTGGAAGGAGAACAGCAAGGCTATAAGTTCAGGGAAGGCCAGAATCCGGACACCATTGTGGCGGCGGATTTGACGAATGAGGAGAAGCAGGCGAGAATCGACGGCTATATGCAAAACATGATTAACCTGTTTAACAATTATTCGGCCAAAGTCGATTCGAATGCGGGCGGCAAGCTGTCGATCATCCGTTATCAGGATGAATTGAAGTTTTACGCAAGCGCTTTGAAATACAGCTGGTCTCCGGCGCAGACGCCGGAAGAGAAACAGGCGGCGCTGCAGCGGATCTTCAAAACGATCGACAACCATGTCAAGGATTATTACCGCAATACGAGACAGGTGCTGCGGGGCGGCCATCAGGGCGACTGGGGCGGCTACTACAGCGCGCTCGGCGAAGCGCTGTACATCGTCGAGAACCTGATCAAAGACGACACGATCTATGGGGAAGCGGCTTTTAATGCGTTTCTGGACGAGCCGTTCGTCACCGGAACGACCGAAGGCGAGTTTTCTCTTGCAGGCGTGGACTGGGAAGGCGGCGAGCTGACGCGCCGCGAAGCGTGGGAGCGAGCGCTGAAAGCGAACTTCGACTTTGCCCGCTCGCGGCTCTCTTACATTTACAATCAGATGCTCTATACGTACGAAGGCGCGTGGGAAGCTCACGTGGGTCTTGGCATCATCGGTTCTCCGTTCTTTGAGGGCAAGGAGCGCAGCCATCAGATTTTGCTCGAGTCGCTCGGGATCAGACCGTTCCTCGGCGAAGAAGTGCTGGTCGGCCCGAACGGTGAAGAGCTCGATGTGTATCACTCTCTGTTCTACCATGACGGGCAGGCTCATTTTACGGACGATTACATCCACATTATCGGCAAAGGACTTGCCAAGAGCAAGCTGGACGAGAACGGCGACGTGGTGCGCCGCAAGCCGTACGGCGAGCATTATTATGGCTTGACGGAGGCGGGGCTGACAAGGGAAAACGGCTATGTCGCCAATTACGGCGAAGCGGCAAACTATATTCTGAATTATTACTATAAAACACTCGATCACGCCGGCGACGAGGAAATCAATGACGAGCTTCTGAAAGCGGCGCTGAAAAACATGCATGCTCGCGGATTTGTCCGTTATTCGTCCTTGGACGGCGACGGCAAACGAGTGATGCGGGCGGAGCAAATGACGGACGAGCGCAATCAGACGTTGACCGGATTCCACGCGTACGGCGCGAGAGTGGGACTTGGCATGACGATGCACTATGCATCTCTGGAAATGACGATGGCGCAAAACGAGGAGCGGTACAGCGGTCCGGAGTGGGACGAGTACTGGCAGTATGCGAAAGAAGCGGTCGGCTTTGCGCAGCAGCAGCTTGCGGATCGCCAGTTGTTTAATGCGAACGACTTCGGCAACAGCGGTACAAACAGCGGACGAAATTTCCGTCTGGCGGAGACCTACAAGTATGTCACGGCCGAGCGGGCCAATTACAGCCGCTTCGGCGGCAGCGTGATGGCCGGCGTTGTCCTGCCGCACACGGATTTCGATTATTACAGGCCGGAAGAAATTGCTGCACTTAGCGTCAATCCGGATGATTACGAGCAGTTTGCCTGGGCGGATATCGACAATCTGTACCTGTCGGTAAAAGACGGCGATTTCCGACTGTTCGGCGCGCTCTTCTACCGCAATAAAGGTTCGGTCAGCAACGGCAGGCTTAATGTGATGAAAGACAACTACAGTCATGTCGTTCAGATCGCCACCAACAACCGGTTCCGGTATGAAGATTACTATTTGCGTCCGGATGATATCGACACCGATTACATGTCGGACCAGGGGGTTATTGCAGGCGGAGCTCCCCAGGCGCTCATCGGCGAAGTCGGGCCGATTTCGTATCAACCGGGCGTTGGAACCGTCAACCGCGATAATCATGAACCGGACACGCCTTACTCGGGTTATCCGGAACTGCAGACTTCGCGGTACGGCAAGTATTTCATGATTTTCAACACGACCCGCGAGGAATACGGGAATACCCGGACGTTCGACGTTGAACTGCCGGCAGATTTCAGCGGCAGCTCGGTGCTCGACCTCGTGTCCGGGACGAACGTTCCCGTCGTGGGCGGGAAAGTGACCATTGCGCCTAAGTCGGCGATGGTGCTGAAATTAACGTCGGATATCGAGCTCGCTCCGAAGCCGTTCCACGTTGACTTTGTGAATGCTCTGGCAGGCAACGGTTATGTCGGCGTCTCCTGGAAAACGACCTCCGGCGGTCAATCGTACACGATTAAACGCTCGGAAACGGAAAATGGGGAATACGAAACGATCGCGACAGGCGTAACGGGCAATTATTATAAAGATACTGCCGCTCAAAACGGCAAGGTTTATTATTACAAGGTTGCGGCCGTCAACGAAAACGGAGCAGGCTGGGATTCCTGGCGCGCGAAGGTTGATTTGACAGCGCCGGTATCCGGCAATGCTGATACGTCGTGGCGCGATGACCGGCTCGGCGGAACGGCCGGCAGCGCTGTGATCGACGGTTCATCGATCTCCATCGGCTCTGTGGGCGGCGCAGGTCTCGGTGAAGGCGACGATTATAACATCTATAAGCGGGATATTAACGATTCGCTGCACGTTGTCAGCCAGGTCGCAGCCGGAAACAGCACGATCAGCGCGAAGCTGAACAGCGCAGCCGGAGAAGCAAGCGGCATTATGATGCGCGACCGGCTCACGGAAGGCAAGGCTCGCTATATCTATTTCGGTGCCGATGAAAGCGGCAATCTCGTTCTGCAGAACCGCACACGGGTCTCAATGCATCAATGGTCCAATCAGGTTGTAAGTCCAATGAATGCGAACATTGAAGGCTACACGGCGGCGGAGTATCCGTACATCAAGCTGGTGCGGGATCATGATTCGCAGACGGTATACGCGTTCGTCTCCAAGGACGGAGCAGACTGGAACTATGTCACGAAGATGATGACGTTGCTGCCGTACGCCTACTATACAGGCGTAGTCGCTGCAGGTGAAGCGGAGTTCAGCGAGGTAGCGGTTACGGAAATTCCGGAAGGCATCGTCACGCCTTTCACTGTCAGAGTGAAGGATCAGGTGACGCTGCACTGGAACAAGCCGAAGCAAGCCTCTTGGTTCAACGTCTATCGTACCTATGATGAAGAGGCGGGCTTGACCGACCCGGTATTCAAACCGGGCACAACCGAATTGGAAGACGGTTCCCCTTGGGAAGAGGTGCTCACGGGTACGAGAGAGACGTCATTCCAGGACGCCTTACGGTTCGGCAGTGTGCATTATAAGGTGATGGCCGTTCACGGTGACGGCTCCCCGCAACCGTTCTCGGCCGCCGCAAGCGCTTCTGCGGATTCGATTGACTTCGTGTTAGAGGAAGCGGAGAGCTTGCCGGCTTCCGATTATACGAAGGTCAGCTTCTACCTGTTCCATAAGGAGCTGGACCGCATCAAAGCGGAGCTGGCGAAGCCTGAAGCGGACGAGCAAGCGCTGGTTAACGAAATCTACGATGTGAAGAAGCTGCTCGTTTCGGTCCGGACGCTGCTGACGAAAGTGAAGATGGCCCCTTCGATGGTCAGAGCCTCGGAGAAGTTCTGGAGAAATGATAATATCTCCGAGGAAGAGAACGGATGGTATTTGTTCGATGAAAATCCCGACACGATTGCCCACACCAGATCCGCAGTGAGCTGGGTTGGCGTGGACTTTGGCGCAGGAAACGAAAAAGTGATCGACACGTTCCGCTACCTTCCGAGGAGGGATATTACCAGCCGTGCCAATAACACCGTCTTTAGGGGCTCGAATGACGGTGTGAATTGGACGGATCTGCACCGCATTACAGGGGTAGCCGAATATAAATGGTATTCCGCTATGAACCCCGACACGACGCCGTACCGTAACATTCGGATCTATGACGATCATAACGGCTTTGTGAACTTTGAAGAAATCGAGTTCTTAGAAATTGCAGTGGACAAGACACTGCTCACGCTCTTGCTGGAGGAAGCGGCAGCAGCGGTCGATGCAGGTGTTTATACGGAAGACAGCTTGCAGGCGCTTGACCAAGAGAGAGTCAGTGCGGCAGCTGTGCTGGACAATGCAGATGCAACCCAGGCAGAGGTGGACGCTGCGGACAACCGTCTGCTGGCTGCACTGGATGCGCTGGTGTACATCGAAGGCATGCCGGTGCTGGAATCGCAGCGAGACAAAACCGTCATCGCGGAAACTGCATTGACGTTCAAAGTTGAGGCGGTGAATACCGATGCCGATGTTGTATATGGGGTTATCGATCTGCCTCAGGGAGCGTCCTTCGATGCAGCGTCCGGAATGTTCGAATGGATGCCTGGCAGAGAACAGGGCGGTGTGCACGTAGTCACGTTCACCGCGACGTCCGGCGACTTATCTTCGTCCAAAACGATCAGGATCACGGTCAAAGGCCAGCCGGTATTCGAGCCGGTGACAACGGTTGAATTGACGGCGAAACAGCCGTTCCAGTATGAACTGCCGGTTTCCGATCCGGCCGGCGAACCGCTCGTATACAGTGCAAGTGAATTGCCTGAAGGCGCGGAGTTCAACGCTTCGGAAGGCTTATTCAGCTGGACGCCGGAACAAGCCGATTACGGCAGCCATTCGGTAACCTTTACGGTCGGTAACGGATTATTTGAGGTTAGCCAGACGATTCATTTTAAAGTCGATCTGAGCATCCTGTCGGCGGAAGATTACACGAGAGGAAGTTACTACCTGTACCTTCAGGAAGTGGAGCGGATCCGGACGGAAATCGTCAAGCCGGACGCCGATATCGCACAGCTTCTGGCCGAGCTTGAGCAGGCTGAAGGGCGGCTCGTTCAAGTGCCGTTGTCGCTTTATTCGTTCGAAGGAAATGCGGACAACGCCATTGGCTCGTCTGACGGAACCGTTCACGGAACTCCCGTATATGCGGAAGGAGTGGTCGGGCAAGCCGTCGATCTGGCTGGAGAAAATTATGTGACTCTGCCTAAGACGCATGCGCTTGCCAATTATGACGAGATCACCTTGGCAACGTGGGTATATTGGAAGGGCGGCAACCAGTGGCAGCGCATTTTCGACTTTGGCAATGATAGAAATCAATACTTGTTCCTGACGCCGAGATCGGGCAACAATACGCTGCGGTTCGGGATTAAGAACGGCAGCAATGAACAAATGGTTCAAACATCGCAGATGCCGGCGGGCCAATGGGTGCATGTGGCGGTGACGCTTGGAAACAGTACGGCGAAGCTTTATGTCAACGGCGAAGAGAAGGCATCGGCAGGCGGCTTCACGATTAAGCCAAGCGATTTCAAACCGGGTGTAAATTACATCGGCAACAGCCAATGGCCCGATCCGCTGTTAAACGGCATAATCGATGAGTTCCGCATTTACAATTACGCCTTGAACGCAGAAGAAATTCAGGCCGTTTACAACAATACGACGAAATGGGTCGACAATAGCTTGCTTCCGATTTTGCTGGAAGAAGCTGCTGCAATTGACGCCGGGAATTATTCGGAAGAAAGCATAGCGGTTCTGCAGGCGGCAGTCTCGGAAGCGGAGCTGGTTTACGAGAATGCCGATGCAACCCAGGCGGAGATTGATGCGTCATCCGGTGGTCTGCTGACTGCGCTCGAAGGGCTGCAGTGGAAGGACGTAACCGCCACGCTTGAGCCAGCCGAACCGAACGGTAACAACGGCTGGTATACATCTCCGGTGACGATAGCATTGTCTCCGGCGCCAATTGCGGAGTACAGCCTGGACGGCGGAGCGAATTGGGGCGCTTATGAAGGACCATTCACCCTGACCGATGAGGGAACGCATATCGTGATGTACCGTTCAGTTAAAACCGGTGAGACTGAATCATTGGAGATCCAAATCGACCTGACGGCTCCAGTGGTACAAATTACAGGCGAAGCATCCTACACGATCGATCAATCGGTCACCGTTACTTGCAGCGCGAACGATGTCGTTTCAAACGTATACGGTACGCCGTGCGACCAGCCGCTGATTCAGGTCAATGCGTATACCTTGGCATCCGGCGTGAATACGGCAACGGTCACAGTGGAAGATATGGCGGGGCATCAGACAACGGTGACGCATACGTTCACGGTGATGGTAACGTTCGACAGCATGAAGGCAGTGACGAATGTCTTCTTGCAGGAAACGGGCGCCAAAGCGTCAGATACCGTCGCAACATCACTGAATCAAAAGCTGGACCAGGCGAAAGCTGCGGCCAGCAAAGGAAAAATAGACGCGCCGAAGAGCATGATGGCCGACTATATCCAGCAGGTCACGGATCAAACAGGGAAATTTTTCACGCAGGAACAAGCGGATATCCTGATCCGCTGGGCTCGGATTGTAATCTAGCCGCAGTAAGCGGTCGTACAGCGCAACATACTTCTCCATGCAGGCATAACAGAGGCCGCCTTCACCGGCGGCCCGATATGCCTTACTTGAAATGAATTACCCGGAATTCGCTCGGGGTAATGCCTTCCATCTTGATGCTTACACTGGGGTAGCCTGAGTTGATGGCGACCTCTTTGATTTGAATATCCGGATCGCTAAGCAGCATTTGCTTGCTCTTTTGGATCCGGCATTTCGTGATATAAGTAAGAGGCGTCATTTTCGTTACCTTTTTGAACAAATTGCAAAAGTAATTCGGCGTTAGTTTCGCTTTGTCCGCCCACTCTTCAAGGATGAATGGAAGATGGGCGTTCTCTTGCATCATCGGAAGCAGCCCAATGATTCGATCAATGTTGTCTGTTCCCCTTTTGTTGGAAAAAGGTATGGCATTGCACATAAATTCAACGAGCACGGCATAAGTCAGGGCGGAAATTTTGGCAGGCCGCAAAAAGTTGTTCGCTTCAATTTCATCTAGCAGCTCCAGCCAGGCTTGTTCGAGAGGTCCCTTCTCTTTTATATACCAGAGGGAAGATTCGTGAAAGCCTCTCTCCAGCATAAAGTTTGCCAAGGCGCTACCGTTAAATTGTATCCAATAAATAATCCAGCGGTCGTCTTCCGACGTGTAGTAGCGCATTCTCTGATGCGGCGCATGAAGGAACACATCACCCTGTTTTAAGGTGTAGACGTTTCCGTTCAATTCCAGATATCCTTTGCCGCGGACAATTCGATAGCATGCATGCCGCTGCGAAACGCGATTTTGTTAAAGATTATACGGATGCCTTTCGCGAGGCCAGACTCCGGATCGGTTTGTATTATTCGCCAATGGATTGGCGGTTTCCCGGCTACTTTAAGCCGAAGGAGCTGGCTGACAATGCGGCATTGATGAAAAAACAATGCTACGAGCAGATCCGGGAGCTAACCACGCGGTACGGGACGATCGATATCCTCTGGTATGACGGAGGCTGGCTGGCTCATTCCGGATCGGATGCCGATGCGGCATGGTTATGGGAACCGGTCCGTCTTAACGAGATGGTAAGGAGCAACCAGCCGAAATATGTAATCAATCCGCGGTCCGGCTGGAACGGTGATTTTCAATGCGACGAAGGCCCTCACGAGATAACCGGTCCTATTATTCCGATCGATTGGGAGAAATGCTTCACCATCGCATATCATTGGTCCTACGACCCGGAAGAGAGGGTCATGCCGCTCGAGAACATCATCAAAATCATGATCGATTGTTTTGTCCGTGGCGGAAATGTGCTGCTCAATGTTGCTCCCGATCCGAATGGGGAAATACCTGCAAATCAAGTGGAACGGTTAAAGCAAATCGGCGCGTTTATGAAGAAAAACGGCGAAGCCATTTACGGAACGCGGTCGGGACCGCTCGAGCCTGTCGACCATATTTACGGCATGACCTGCAAAGGAAACCATCTCTATTTGCATGTCCAAAATATGCCGGCTTTTGATAACATGGTTTTGCCCGCTCTTCCGCAAAAAATCTTACATTGCCAATTGCTGGACGGCAGCGCGGTTCCATTCGAACAAATTGAGCAGGGGATTACAATTAGAGTTCCCAAAGAAAAATGGGAACCGCTCGATACCGTCATCAGGCTGGAGGTAGAATCGGGAGGCTGAAACCGGAAAGGTCTGATGAAGAAGAATACTCCGGCTACGGTCTCTTTAAGGTATTTTAATGGTGGAATAAATTGAACTCCAAAATGCTGACCATCTGCTGAATCATTTAGCGATGGTTTTTTTTTTTTTTTTTTTTTTTTTTTTTGTGACAACCCAATTATGATCATTTGGTTGGTTGCATGGAATAATTGTTCTTTTATATACATCAAGCTCTAGTCTTAAAATCGTAGTATAGTTTCATTATTGATAGTATATTATTATTGAAACTTGTTTTTAATGGGAATAATATATATATGTAAGAGTAGTATCGATTCATCGTGCACCGATGCAGAATGTTGCTGTCATTTGAATAGAGAGTTTTGTGCAACTTGTCATATCGACATTATTGTTTTTTAAAAACGCTTACTTTTCCAATTGGGATGCAATATGAGGCGTGTTAAACCAAGAAGACTGCTCTTTTTAATGAGCGAGAAAACAGGAGAAAACATTACTTTATAGTGGGAGGTGATTATTATCCTAATTCATCATATGATTCATTGTGTTTAAAACAAAAAAAGAAGAGGTGCTGCTAACTATGTTAAAGAAAAGAAACGGTAAAAGATCCAAATGGTTGTCCGTATTTTTGGTATCGCTTACATTGTTCGCCTTGCTGCCAATTAGTCTTCCAGCAGAAGTTCATGCGGCTGACACGACATTGGTTACCTATCCAAACCCTCCCGGCGGCGCTGCGCTGAACACAGACTTCACCGTAAAGGTACGCGCTAATGGCGGGGATTGGAAAGATTTGGACGAATACAGTACGACCGTAGGGGGGTATCGTCCCGCTCAAGCCTCCTTTGTTTATTTCGATACGGATGGTCCCGTGGATGTATCTGTGACCTATAATACAGGTACTGTTTCAACGGCTAAAGTCCGTCCTACGAGCAAAGGCATCACACCTGCGATCAACGGCAATACATTGACCTTTACCATCCCCGGTCCTACCAAGCTCTCGGTGGAGGTTAATGACGATATCAAACGAAATCTTCATCTTTTTGCAAATCCGCTGGAGGTAAATCCTCCAAGCCCTGACGACCCCGATGTCATTTACCTTGGTCCCGGTGTCTATGAAGGATATCAGACGGTGCCCAGCGGCAAGACCCTTTACATCGCCGGCGGAGCGGTCGTCAAGGGCGGTGTGTTTCTGGATGGCGCCAAGAATGCTGCGGTCATAGGACGCGGGATATTGGATCGTCCCTCCTGGAGAGGCATATCGGTTAACTATGCCGAAAACATCACGATCGACGGCATCATCGTAAACGACTACGGCATGGGAGGCGGAGGCGGCGATTTAGTCGATCTGCAAAATGCCAATAATGTTACGATAAACAATATCAAAGGCTTCAGCTACAAGAGCTGGACCGATGGTATTGACAATTTAGGCTCTACCAATATTACGATCAATGACTGTTTTATACGTTCCGGCGATGATAGTTTGGCGGTATACACCGCTCGCAAGGAATCGAATTTTTGGAATAATGCCACGAATCAAACGGTAACGAACACGATTTTGATGCCCGATGTTGCTCGTCCGATCAATTTCGGTACTCACGGTGATCCGCATGATTATGAAGGCGGTCTTATTATTGAAAATATGAGTTTCTCGAATATCGACATCCTGCTGAATGATACGGCCCCAAGTCCCATGTTCCCTATACAGTTTACGAATGGCGATGGCAACCTGATCCAAAATATTCAGTTTACAGATATCCGGATCGAGGATAATTATGTGCATTCGATTTTTAATATAAATAATGTTTGGACCGCCGGTCAGACTGGCCCGGGACGTGGAATTAAAAATATCTATTTCAAGAATATCTACTATACTGGCGATAACTTTAAAAATTCAAATCTTACCGGCTATAGTCCCAACCGCATGGTTGAAGACATAACCTTTGAGAATCTGGTGGTTAACGGCAATCTGATTCTGGACCCCGCTGCAGGACGTGTTAGTATCAACAGCAATACCAGAAACATCCGGTTCTTAGCTCCAGGTGAGGGAAGTTATACGCCGATTCCGACTCCGACACCTACATATACCAACCTGGCGTTGAATGCGACTGCCAGTTCGGATAGCGAAATGCCCGGTCGTCCGGCTTTCGGCGGAAACGATGGCAATCATTTAACCAACTGGAGCGCTAATGATGCAAATACCGGCCATTGGTGGAAGGTTGATCTAGGCAGTAATAAAGAGATTCATGGCACCAAGGTGATATGGGATTCCAACAATGTAAACTATTTGTATAAGGTTGAGGTATCGACGGATGATATCAACTGGACTAAAGTAGCTGACAGAACTGGAAGCAACAGCACGATCAAGACGCATAACGATCCCTTCAACGCTACTGCGAGGTATGTCCGGATTACCGTGACAGGATTGTCCCCTGGTGCTATAGCTTCTTTCAACGAGTTCAGGGTGCTTCAATACAACGGATCGTCTTTGGTGAAGAATGGTGATTTCGAGAACGGCAATACCGTAACTTGGAAAGGCAATGGAATGTCTGCGCACATTTCTGCCGCAGTCAACAGCACTTTCGGCCTTGATCTCCGCAGCCCTGGACACTATGCAGAGCAAACGATAACCGGGCTCAGTCCTAATACCTCTTACGTTTTGACGGTCGATGCCAAAGGCGTCTCGGGTACGGGTCGCGGCTACGTTTATGTGAAAGATTATGGCGATGCCCAGATCAACAAAAGCATTATTTCCGATAATACTTTTCACAGCGCGTCCGTTTTCTTTGTCACAGGACCCAGCTCTACTTCCGCAACGATCGGAGTATATGACACAGCTAATAGAATCCAATTTGATAATTTTGTCTTACGTCCGCTGGTTGAAAACGGCGATTTTGAAAACGGTACAATCTCCGGATGGACAGGCTCCGGAGCTGCCGCTCAGGTATGGGCTGCATACAACAGCGCTTACGGCGTAGAGCTCAAGGACCCGGGCAACTACGCAGAGCAAACGATAACCGGGCTCAGTCCCAATACCTCCTACACGTTGACGGTCGATGCCAAAGGCGTATCGGGTACAGGTCAAGGCTACGTTTATGTGAAAGATTACGGCGGTATCCAGATCAAAAAAGGCATTATTTCCGATAATAACTGGCACAGCACGTCCATTACCTTTACCACGGGTCCCAATTCTACATCCGCAACGATCGGAGTTTACTGTACGGCCACAAGGGTGTCATTTGATAATTTTGCCGTAAAACCAACTCCCCCGCTGGTTCAAAACGGCGATTTCGAAAATGGTACACTCTCTGGATGGACAGGCATCGGAGCTGCCGCTCAGGTTTGGGCTGCATACAACAGCGCTTACGGCGTTGAGCTCTTGAACCCGGGCAACTACGCAGAGCAAACGATAACCGGGCTCAGTCCCAATACCTCCTATACGTTGACGGTCGATGCCAAAGGCGTATCGGGTACAGGTCAAGGCTACGTTTATGTGAAAGATTATGGCGGTGCCCAGATCAATAAAAACATTATTTCCGATAATAATTTTCACAGCATGACCATTACCTTTACCACGGGGCCCGATTCTACATCCGCAACGATCGGAGGTTACTGTACGGTCAAAAGAATTGCGTTTGACAATTTTGTCTTGAATCAAGATCCCGATCTGGTCTTGC
This sequence comes from Paenibacillus tarimensis, assembly GCA_041281825.1. Taxonomy (GTDB): domain Bacteria; phylum Bacillota; class Bacilli; order Paenibacillales; family Paenibacillaceae; genus Paenibacillus_D; species Paenibacillus_D tarimensis_A. Next base: position 1,345,052 of record CP166298.1, read on the forward strand.
TCACGCTCTTGTTGGAACGTGCGGCTGACATTGAAATCGACTATTACACCACTGAAAGCGCAGAAGCTTTCCAGACGGCGGTAACGAATGCGCAGTCGATGGCAGCGGATGCGGACGCATCGCAGGATGGGATCGATGCAGCTGCAGCGAGCCTGCAGGCGGCGCTGAATGGACTCGTATATATTGAAGGTTTGCCGGTAATCGCTCCAGTCAGAGACCAAACCGTCGTGGCGGAGAACTCACTGACCTTCCAGGTGCAGACATCGAACGAGCAGCTGACGGATGTAGTATACAGCGTTGTCGAATTGCCTGAAGGAGCAACGTTTGATAATGAGAGCCAAGTCTTTGCATGGACGCCGGGCATAGAGCAGGGCGGCGTGTATGAGGTGGCCTTTACCGCGACATCCGGTGAACTGTCGTTCTCCCGCGCGGTTCGGATCACGGTCATCGGGTTGCCGGTGATCGATGCAGAGCCGATGGTGGAGCTGACGGCGAAGGAGCCGTTCACTTATCAAGTCGCTGCTTCCGATCCTGCGGGTGCGGTGTTGTCCTACAGCGCAGAGAATTTGCCTGCGGGTGCAACGTTGGAAGAAGCGACCGGGGTGCTTACATGGACACCGGAACAGGAGAATTATGGCAGCAACCTGATCACCTTCAAGGTCAGCAACGGAAGCTTCGAGGCCAGCCATATCGTTGATTTCAGTGTCAAGCTGAACGTGCTTCAACCAGAAGGCTATACGCAAGGCAGTTACTACCTGTACCTGAAGGAAGTAGAGCGGATCGAAGCGGAAATGAACAAGCCGGATGCCGACAAAACACAGCTTGCGGCGCAGCTTGATCAGGCCGAGGCTGCACTGGTATCCGTATCGACTCTTTCCGTTGAAAGAATTGAGGTCGCGCAATCGATGGTCGTCGCCTCCTCGATTTCCTGGGATAATAAATATGATGCGGCTACGAACGGATGGCGCGCCGTCGACGGCAACACAACCACCTTCACGGATACGAAATCCAATCCGGGTTGGGTATTGATCGATCTTGGCGAAGGGAACGAACAAGCTGTCGGCAGCGCTAAATTCTTCCCGAGAATCAACTTCCAGTCCCGGATGAACGGAGCGATTATTCAAGGCTCTAACGATGGAACGACCTTCACGGATCTGTATACGATCAGCGGGGTCACGCAGAACGACTGGTATACAGCTGCGATTACCGACGAGACGGCCTACCGTTATTTGCGGTTCTATTCGAACGGAAACGGCAACGTTGCCGAGCTCGAGTTCTATGGGAAGACGATCGATAGAACCCTGCTCCCGGTACTGCTGGAAGAAGCCGCAGCCGTTAACGCCGAATATTATACGGAACAAAGTATAGCGGTTCTGCAAGCGGCAGTCTCTGAAGCGGAGCTTGTGGGCGGGAATGCCGATGCAACCCAGGAGGAGATTGATGCGGCATCCGGTAGTCTGCTTTCCGGACTCGAAGGACTGCAGTGGAAAGACGTAACCGCAACTCTGGAGCCGGCTGAACCGAACGGCAACAACGGCTGGTATACATCTCCTGTCACGGTAACATTGTCTCCGGCGCCAATTGCGGAATACAGCCTGGACGGCGGAACGAATTGGGTCGCTTATGAAGGACCATTCTCCGTGACCGAAGAGGGAACGCATCGCGTGATGTATCGTTCCGTTAAAATCGGTGAGACAGAATCATTGGAGATCCAAATCGACCTGACGGCTCCAGTGGTACAAATTACAGGCGAAGCATCCTACACGATCGATCAATCGGTCACCGTTACTTGCAGCGCGAACGATGTCGTTTCAAACGTATACGGTACGCCGTGCGACCAGCCGCTATTTCAGGTCAATGCGTATACTTTGGCATCCGGCGTGAATACGGCAACGGTCACAGTGGAAGATATGGCGGGGCATCAGACAACGGTGACGCATACGTTCACGGTGATGGTAACGTTCGACAGCATGAAGGCAGTGACGAATGTCTTCTTGCAGGAAACGGGCGCCAAAGCGTCAGATACCGTCGCAACATCACTGAATCAAAAGCTGGACCAGGCGAAAGCAGCGGCCGGTAAAGGAAAAATTGATGCGGCGAAGAGTATGATGGACGACTATATCCAGCAGGTCACGGATCAAACAGGGAAATTCTTCACGCAGGAACAAGCGGATATCCTGATCCGCTGGGCTCGGATTGTAATCTAGCCGCAGTAAGCAGTCGTACAGCGCAACATACTTCTCCATACAGGCATAACAGAGGCCGCCTTCACCGGCGGCCCGATATGCCTTATTTGAAATGAATTACCCGGAATTAGTTCGGGGTAATGCCTTCCATCTTGATAAAGGTTTTATTGAAGTAGCTTACACTGGGGTAGATTACAAAAGTAATTCGGCGTTACGCCCACTCTTCAAGGATAAATGGAAGATGGGCGTTCTCTTGCATCATCGGAAGCAGCCCAATGATTCCGGTTTTTCCGAACCGCTCAACACCGTTATCAGGCTTGAGGTACTCCAAACCTCTCAGTATGCCGAATCTTTAATGTGTGTGTGATACAAAATGTTGACCATCTGCTGAATCATTTAGCGATGGTTTTTGTCGTCTCAACCCATCTCTTGTCGCCCTGATTCTTACCTCTAAAGAGGTTAGATAATAAAGAATCTGGGGACAACAGCGATCGGAAGCACGAACCGGACCGCAGCGGATCCAGCTTATTACAATTGATATTCATGGAACAGTCTACTGCAATTAATATATCGTAGTATAGTTGTATGGTTGATAGTAAATTATTATTGAAACTTGGTTTTAATGGGCATAAAATATATGTATAACAGTAGTATATATTTATCATGCACCGAATTGCATAATGTTGCTGTCATTCTTTCAACTTTTAAAAACGCTTTCTTTTCCGCAGCGGTAATTATATTTAAAATATGGGGGATGCAATATGAGTCGTGTAAAACTAAGAAAACTGCTCTTTTTAATAGCTGTGCTTTTGACAATTTCGGGAAGTATCCCTTTTGCTAATTTGGCCTTGGGTGATTCAACCTTGGATGGTACAAGCAAAGATAACATCATAATGAATAGATTTAACAAGAATCGTTATTTTAACTATTTAACCCAATATAATGATGCTCCATTGCCTCAAAATAAAATTCTGATAAAGGGTACTTCATTTATAAGGAATGAAGGAGCGAATATTGAAAAGTTAAGCTCATTTCAAGATACGGATGATGTTTTAGCATGGAAAGGCGAAGGGGGGACGATCACGTGGAACCTTGACATCGAGGAAACCGGCCTTTATAACATAGGGCTTCGATATCTTCCGCTATCCTCTGGAAATGAAAAAATTGAACTGCAGATGAAAGTTGATTCCAGCCTGCCTTTCGACGAAGCAGGGAGATTGTCTCTTGAGAAACCACTGAAGGATACATCCCCGGAGAGGATGTTTGATCAGAGAGGGAATAATATTCGGTTGAGACAAGAAATAAGTGAAGAATGGTTTGAAATCGATTTCAAAGATAGAGAAGGCTTATATAATGAACCCTTCATAATTTATTTCGAGAAGGGAAGACATACGCTTGAACTCACTGCAAACCGTTCGGACTTTATTTTAGATTATATAAAGATTTACAATCCCTCAAAAGTTGAAAGCTATCAATCCATTGTCGGAACATACAAAAACAAGGGATATGAATCCGCAGGTGGAGACATGATTAAAGTACAGGCGGAGAATATGTACAGACGATCTGATTCCATGTTAACAGCGCAATATGATCGAAGCGGTAAAGCTGTTGAACCTTCTCATCCAACAAAAATGCTTTTAAATATTGCGGGCGGACAGAATTGGCAGGATCAGGGGCAGTGGTTAAAGTGGACAGTCGATGTTAAGGAAAGCGGTTTGTATAGCATTGCGTTTAAAGCGAGGCAGAATTATAAGAAAGGCCTGTTTTCGAATCGAAGATTATACATCGATGGAATAATACCTTTTCAAGAAGTAGCAGCTATTAGATTTCCATACCAATCCGATTGGTATATGAAAGTTCTTGGAGACGAGAAACCATATCAGTTTTACCTTGAACAAGGCACGCATGAAATGATGTTGGAAGTTGTGCCTGGCGAGTTCAGCAATACCATAACCGTTCTAGAAGACGCTTTATATTACTTAAATAAAATATACAGAGAAATCATTATGATTACTGGCAATTCCGTAGACGTTAACCGGGATTATAACCTCGAAACGGAAATTCCAGGCTTGATTGATGAAATAAGTAGGGTCAATGACTTGATCACACGTGAGAAAGAAAGACTTGTGAATATCTCTGGCTCATCAGGAAACGAAACGGCAATACTTGACAGATTAAGTCTTCAGATGGCGACATTTATTGAAAAGCCTGAAACGATACCCGTAAGACTTGACAAGTACAAAGGTAATGTTGATGCTCTGGCAGCATGGCTTCTGAGTCTTAAGCAACAACCTCTTGATCTTGATTTTATCGTGTTAAGTCCGGAAGGAACAAAGCTGCCAAAGGCTAATGCAGGCTTTTTTGAGAATATGGTGTATAGAATTAAAGCTCTTATTGGGTCGTTTTCTGAAGACTACAGTACGATCGGAGATGTGAAAAGCGATCAAGCGTTAACCGTCTGGGTCGGAATGGGGCGCGATCAGGTACAGGTCGTGAAACAACTGGTAGATGATTATTTCACGCCGTCTACAGGGATACAAGTGAATGTAAATCTTGTCCAGCAAGGGATCATGGAAGCGATTCTTGCCGGGAGCGGTCCGGATGTGGCTTTGTTTGTTGATAGCGGGGAAGCAGTGAATCTGGCCATGCGAGGCGCACTTGCGAATGTAGATCAATTTGACGGTTTTAATGAAGTGACAGGCAGATTTGTTCAACAGGCGATGGTGCCATATGAGTTTAACGGGCATTATTATGGAATTCCGCTTACGCAAACCTATCCAATGATGTTTTATAGAAAGGATATTTTTAAGGAGTTAAATCTTTCCGTTCCCAAAACGTGGGATGAAATGTTTAAAGTGATACCGGTTATACAGAGAAAGCATATGAGTGTCGGAATACCTGCTTCAAACAATGTAAATGTCGGAGCATCTCCTTCAAACTTATCCGGACAGGCAATATCATTGCCTGCTCAAGCCAACATCTTTGCAACGATACTCTATCAACGGGACGGAAGATACTATAACGACAACAAGTCAAGCACCGAATTCGATAAACCGGTCGCATTGGAATCATTCAGGCAATACACAAGTTTATTCAGCGATTACTCCATACCGCTTATGTTTGATTTCTACAATCGATTTAGAAGCGGAGAAATGCCACTCGGTATAGCGGACTTTACCGAATATAACAGACTACAGGTGGCGGCTCCTGAAATCAGAAATCTGTGGGAAATGGTTCCCATCCCTGGCACCAAACATGAGGACGGCACGATCGACCATACCGTTGTTGCAGGAGGTCAGGGGAGTATTATTCTAAGAGATGCAACGGATCGCGAGGCTGCATGGCAATTTGTTGAATGGTTTTCGTCAGAAGATATCCAGGCCAGCTTTGGCAGAATGACAGAAGCTCTCCTTGGACCGGCGGGAAGATATCCCACTGCCAATTTGAAAGCGTTCGAGAAACTTCCTTGGCTGCAAAAAGAGAGACAACTGCTCCTTAATCAGTGGGAAAATGTCAAGGAAATACCGCGGATCCCGGGAGACTATTATGTCCAAAGGAATCTTGACAATGCTTTTCGAAGGGTCGTTATTAAGGGTGAGAATACAAGAGATACACTTTATAACTACAATTTAGAAATGAATTTGGAGATCGCCAGGAAAAGGGAAGAGTTTGGACTTGAAAAGTAATGACTAGTAGACAAAATCATGCTGTAAGGGGGAGTGGTAGAGTGGATAAGACAGCGCTTGCTATTGATAAGAAAACACCCTCATTACAGAAGGGTGAAATTAAATCCTCTGGATTATGGGAAAATATTAAGAAAAACATGGATAGTTATTTGATGATCGCACCTTTCGGATTGTTGTTCATGTTTTTTATTATCATTCCTGTAGCTTCCTCTATTATATTAAGCTTTACCTACTTTAACATGCTTCAGTTTCCGAAATGGATAGGATTAGATAATTTCATGCGCTTGTTTTTAGATGATGAAATATTTTTGATAGCAGTAAAAAATACGCTTATTTTCGCATTTATTACCGGGCCTATAAGTTACTTTGCGTGCTTATTTTTTGCATGGTTCGTTAATGAATTATCGCCGAAAATCAGAGCGGTAATTACGTTTTTACTGTATATCCCCTCCATTTCAGGAAATGTATTTATCGTATGGACTTATATCTTTAGTGGAGACCAGTATGGATTAATCAATGGTTGGTTACTTAAAACCGGATTTTTGCTGGAGCCGATCCAATGGCTAACAGATACAAAATATATGCTGGGCGTCATTATACTAGTACAACTTTGGCTTAGCCTGGGCGCTGCATTTCTCTCGTTTATTGCAGGTTTGCAGGGAATAGACAGACAGCTATATGAGGCATCGGCAATTGATGGAGTACGGAACAGGTGGCAAGAATTGTGGTATGTAACGCTGCCGTCAATGGGGCCCCAGTTGATGTTCGGTGCTGTTTTGCAAATCGGCGCATCATTTGCTATAGGCGCTGTTGCAAGCTCTCTGGTTGGCTTTCCTTCTACGGACTATGCAGCGCATACCGTAGTAACACACATGCAGGATGTGGGCACCGTCCGATTTGAAATGGGATACGCTTCCGCTATTGCCGTCGTACTCTTTGCAACGATGATCCTGTTTAACACCGTTATCCGGAAAATATTAAGTAAATTCTCTAGTTAAATAAATTTATTCGGATTTAAGGGAGATCATTTAATGCAAATATTAAAGACAAAAATTGGCAGAGGAAAACCTAACCGGTCAAGAACAGGTAATTTCTTTGTATTCGTCATCCTTTGTGTGACAAGTGCTTTTATGGCGTTTCCTTTTGCTTATACAATTTCTCAATCGCTAAAACCGTTGGAGGAGCAATTTGTTTTTCCGCCGACAATGATTGTCAAGAATCCAACATTTGAAAATTTCAGACTGTTGTTTCAACTGACCAATAATTTATGGATTCCTTTCGAAAGATATCTTTTCAATAGCCTGTTTATTACTTTGATTGGAACGGTTGTGTATGTCGTTATCGCTTCTATGGCAGCGTTTCCGCTGGCTAAAGTGAAATTTCCGGGAAGTAAGGTCATGTTCGAAATTGTTGTTCTGGCTTTGTTATTCAGCAGTCCTGTCACAAGCGTTGCACAATATGTCATTATTGCAAAAACGAATATGATAAATACGTATTGGGCATTGCTTCTTCCAGCGCTTGCCGCACCTTTCGGTTTGTTTTTGATGAGGCAGTTTATGGTTCAGATGATTCCCAATGCCATGCTTGAAGCGGCAAAAATTGATGGGGCCAACATGTTCACAACGTTTTGGTTGATCGTAATGCCAATGGTAAGACCGGCATGGCTTACACTCATTATTTTTACATTCGAGGGGTTGTGGAAGGGTGCGGGATCCGACTTCATTTATAGCGAATCGCTAAAGGTTTTACCGACAGTACTTGGTCAAATAGCAGGAGCTGGCTTGGCAAGAGCCAATGTAGGATCGGCAGCTGCTCTATTTTTGCTGATCCCGCCGGTCATTACTTTCTTATTGGTACAGAGCAATGTTCTTCAAACGATGGCCCATTCAGGTATTAAGGAATAATGGCTTCACAAATCAGTTTGGCTGGGGGAATAAAGATGAAATGCAAACTATTGGCTCCCATTGTAGTCATCGCCATCCTTTTCTCGATGCCGATTATTGCATATGCAGAGGGTGTTCCATATCACGGATATACTTATGATTTTTACAACAAGGGACAACCTGCGCCCATAGGGTATGAGCCGATGTATGGATTTAATGGAACAACTCTTGGTATAAGTAATTTTAAAAATCCCAGAGATATGTTTTTGGATAAAGATAAGAACTTATTTATTTTAGATAGCGGTAATAGTCGAGTTGTCGTTGTTGATAGTAAAAATCATCAATTGCTTTCGGTAATCGATGCATTTACAACACCAAATGGTGAAACGACACTAAACGAACCGACAGGAATTTTTGTTTCACAGGACGGGTATATCTACATCGCTGACAGTGGAAACCAAAGAGTAATAAAGATCGATAATAAAGGCTTTGTGTTGAAAGAGTATATGAAACCGGATACTTCATCGTATGACAACAAAGTGGAGTTCAAGCCTTCAAAAATTGTCGTGGACAGATCAAAAAATGTATATGTTTTGGTCGATGGTCTTTACGATGGAGCTATGGTATTTGATGATGATGGTACATTTACCGGCTATTACGGAAGTAACAAAGTAGAAATGACTTTAACAAAATTGGCGGATTCATTTTGGAAAAGGTTGCTCAGTAAAGAGCAGAGGAAAAAAATGGATCGTTCTGTTCCAGTGGCCTATACAAACTTTGATATTGATTCCAGAGATTTTGTCTATACCGTTTCAAAAGATATTTCAGACGAATCTGCAAAGGCTCGTAAGTTAAATCCTTCGGGTGCAGGTCTGTGGGAAAGAATAAAAGACAAGCCATTGATGTTTGGCGATTTGGAATATGCAGTAGTTGACGGCAAATCGGAACAAACCCTTTTAATAGATATCGATGTGGATGACGATGGGTATATAAATATGCTTGATTCTAAGAATGGAAGGGTGTTTCAATACGATCAATCAGGAACTCTTTTGTTTGTATTTGGAGGCCGCAGCGATCAGTTAGGAACTTTTATAGAGCCGGCGGCTATAGAGAGCAATGGCAACGATATTCTGGTGCTTGATTCAAAAAGGGGAAATATCACAATATTCCGAGTGACTGAATTTGGCCAATCCGTACATAAGGCCACCAAACTATATGAAGACGGGCAGTATAAAGAGGCGGAACAACCATGGAAAGATGTGTTAAAGAGGGATAGTCTATACGAAGCTGCTTATGTTGGCTTAGGGAAAGCATCGGTTAAAACAGCAGATTATAAAGCTGCAATGGATTATTTCAAGATGGGAAACAATAGACCGGAATACTCAAATGTGTTTCAACTGTATCGAAAGGAATATATTAGGAACCATTTTTTGTTTATTGTTCTTGGAACGGCGTTGGTGTGTGGCATTTTCTATTTCGTTGTCCGAAAAGATATATTCAGGTTTAGTAAAGTTCTTAAACCGTATAATTATCATTTTCGAGTATTACTGCATCCATTTGATGGAATGAATGAAATTGTTCAAAACAAGGCTTATTCAGTGAGATTCTCTGCTTTAGTATTGTTTGCGTGGATCGTTATGGAAACAGTGAGTTTTATATACACAGGATTTATCTTTAATTTTCATAGCATTCCAGAAGATTTTAATTTACTGCTAATATTAGCGAGAACTGTCGGTCTGTTCGCATTGTGGACGATTGCGAATTGGTCAGTATGTACGCTGGTTGATGGTAAAGGCACCTATAAAGCGATATGGGTTGCGAGCTCTTATGCATTGATACCTTACTTGATTTCTCAGCTAGCGATTCTTATAGGCAGCAATGTTTTAGTGGCGGAAGAAGGTATATTCCTTACTTGGATTAGCTATATGGGATTGGCTTATTCCATATTGATCATGGTTAGCGCCATGTTGCATATACACGACTTTTCTTTTAAAGAGACGATCGGCAGCATAGTTGGTACGATTGCGGGAATTGCATCCATGATTTTCCTATTTTTTATGGCTTTCGTACTGTATCAAAACGTATTCGATATATTTGCCACTATTTATAATGAAGTGACTTTAAGACAGTAGAAGGGAGGTCGACATTGTAAAATGTACTTGAAAAAAAAGTTGAACCTGCTGGTGATTGTATTTGTTTTAACAACAATAGTTCCTATTTTTCCGGTTCATGGAATGGCCGAGGATGTCATGCCGCCTTCGTTTCATAAGGTTGAAGAAACAGATTCTCTTGAACTTTTTGTCGATCAATCAACAGGATATTTTGCGCTTAAGGAAAAAGGCAATGGTCATTTTTGGTGGAGTAATCCAATCGATCGTGACTCGGATAAAATTGCAAAAGGCCTGGCAAAAATGAAATTAAACTCGCTAATATTCATCAAGATCGTCGATATAGATCGTGGCAACGAAGTGTATAAAACCGCTCAACAAAGTACCGTTGAGGTTCAGAAAATTCAAAATGGTATTAGAGAAGTGTTCCATTTTCCGGAGGAGAAAATAACGATACCTCTAGATATTGTTATTACCGGAGACCATATGTCGGTGTCGATTCCCGTAAAGGAGATCCGGGAGGAGGGGAGTAAAAAAATACTGGATATACATGTGTTGCCATACTTTGGGGCCGGGGGCCCTGATGATGAAGGATATTTGTTTGTTCCGGATAGTTCCGGAGCTTTGATTCATTTCAATAATGGCAAATATATGTATTCGTACAATGAAACGGTATACGGACGCGATAAAGCCTTTGTTTTCGATACGATGAAAATAAATAAAAACGATATATATATGCCGGTATATGGGTTGAAAAATGGTGATCATTCATTTCTTGCTGTTATTCAGGACGGGGATGCGATCGGCAGCATTAATGCTATGGCGAACGGATATGAAACATCCTATAACAATATTTTTAGCAGTTTTACGTTAAGATCGACGGATGTACAGTATATTTCTTCCACCGTTTCGCAAAAGGTTATTGAGACAACCGATCCGCTTGTTGACAGGATTGCCATACGATTTTACCCTCTTTCCGGAGATCAAAGCGATTATAGCGGAATGGCTCGACGATACAGGAATTATTTAACGGAAGAAATGGACGCAACGCCGCTTGAGGATTCCAAGAGTCCCATTATATTAGACATCTATGGTGCGGTAACGAAAACAAAACCGATTCTGGGGTTGCCGTTTAAAGTAACGGAGCCTCTGACGACTTACAGTCAGAGTGCCCAAATCATCAAGGAACTTAAGGACTCCGAAGTTCATGATATTGTAGTTAACTATCTCAATTGGGAGAAAAATCAGCTAAGCAATAAGATTCCTGCCCAAATAGAGCCTCTGTCCAAACTTGGCGGATCGAGCGAATTGAAAAAGCTCTTGAATTATCTTGATCATAACGATATTGAATTTTTTGGAAACGTGTCCCTTATAAGTTTTGCTAAGAATGGAAACGGGAATCGCATTAAAAGGGATGCCGTTAAATCTTTATCTCAAGAACTTTCAGCTCAATATTCTTATCATCCGGTGACGTATCAGAAAGATTTGAGCAAAACCACATCCTATTTATTGAAACCGTATAAACTTGCCGACATGATTACAAAGCTGTTGCCTTCCTTTTCCAAGCAAGACATCTATGGGATTAGTTTAGGAGATATCGGCTCCAACGTGTATTCGGATTTCTATCGGAAAAAACCGGTAGGACGGCAGGAGACAAGAAATTTATTTAAGAACGCATTGGATCAGATTAAATCCAGCAATAAACCAATCATGATCAATGGGGGGTTTGCCTATTCCCTCCCATATGCCCGGTATATTAACAACGCACCGGTGAAATCAAGTCAATTTCTTATTTTTGATGAGATTGTGCCGTTTTATCAGATTGCTTTAAGCGGACTTGCCTACTATTCTGTTCCGGCAATAAACCAGGAAGCGAACCCGACAAAAATGTTTCTTAAGGCATTAGAGACAGGGAGCCTGTTAAAATATTCTCTCACTTACCGTGATCCGGCAATTTTGAAAAATACGGAACTCGACCATTTATATAGTTCGAATTTTGATGTATGGAAGACAGATATCATCAATCAATACAGAGAAGCGAAGAATGTTTATCAGAAGGTTAAAGGGAGCCACCTTTATTCGCATAGCAAGATTGCCGACGGTGTTTATTTGACACGGTATGAAAATGGAGTATCGGTGATTGTAAATTATTTGGACGAGACTTACCTGTATAAAGGAAATTCCATACAACCACTTGACTATCTTATACTTGAAGGGAGTGGAAAGAATTGAAAAGCAGAAGCTTTAATTTGACATATGCACGCAGAAAGGAAATATCGGGATTTCTCTTCGTGTTACCATTTGTGATTGGCTTTCTGCTTTTCTTTGCTAAACCGCTGTTTCAATCTATCCTATACGCATTTAGTACTTTGAAGTTTGAAGAAGAAGGCTTGGTTGTATATTATACCGGTTTGAAAAACTTTAGGGAAGCTTTATTTAGCGACCCTCAGTATATAAGAACGATCGTTGGATCCATTCGGACAATGCTTTACCAGGTTCCGATGATCATCATATTAAGCCTCTTTATTGCAATTATTCTCAATCAGAATTTTAGGGGAAGAGTTATTGCAAGAGCCATATTTTTTCTGCCCGTGATTATTATGAGCGGAGTTATTATCAACATTATCAATGGTGAATACTTGGCGGAAATGAATATGTCCAGAGAAAGAACAGAAGGATTGTTTGCCAATCTTGGTATGGTAGACCTCTTAATCAATATGGGAGTTTCCGAAAAAATCAGTAATGTAATCGTACCTTTTGTCAATAACATTTTTAATCTTACCTGGAGTTCAGGTGTTCAAATTTTGTTATTTTTGGCAGGTTTGCAGACCATACCTGCTGCACTTTATGAATGTTCGATTGTAGAAGGCGCAACGGCATGGGAGAGGTTCTGGAAAATAACGTTTCCGTTGTTATCGCCAATTATTTTGATGAATATCATCTATACCATTGTTGATAATTTTACGAGTAACGCTAATCCGGTAATCCAGATGATTTCGGATCAAGTAAGCCAGATGAAGATTGAGTACAGCGCCGGACTATCATGGATGTATCTTCTTCTCGTTTTAGTGATTGTGGGCGTTATATACCTGGTCACTAATAAACATATCGTTTACGTTGAAAACTAGGAGGGATCAAGTTGAAACGAATATTGAAAATGTATTCCTTCAAGTTGCTGCGGGGCTCGAACAAAGGCAAACATATTCCGATCAATAAGGGGAAAATTACAAATAAGACTTTAATAGCTATATGGAAGATTTACAGGGTACTTCTGCTCTTCGGATTAAGCGTTATCATCCTGTACCCGCTGATGAATTCAATCAGTGTAGCCTTGAGGCCTGCACAGGATCTATATGATCCCTTGGTAATTTATGTACCTAGATCATTTACGCTGGATAATTTAATTGAGACTATGAAATACCTGGACTATGGCAAAGCTCTGTTGAATTCAGTGCAGCTGAATCTGGTTACGACAATCATTCAATTAATGATGTGTTCGCTGATCGGATACGGTTTGGCCCGGTATGACTTCAGGGGAAAAGGTTTGGTATTTTCCCTTGTCATACTCACCATCATAGTACCCCCGCAAACGATCATTATCCCTAATTATATCAATTTCAGATACTTCGATATATTTGGTATCGGTAAACTGGTGGGGTTCTTTACGGGTCGTGATGTCAGCTTTAATTTAATTAACAGTAACTGGTCATTTTACTTGCCCAGCATGTTTGGAATGGGGATTCGTTCGGGATTGTTTATCTTTATGTTTCGTCAGTTTTTCAGAGGAATGCCTAAAGACCTGGAAGAAGCGGCCTACATTGATGGTTGCAGCCAATTAAAAACATATATCAGAGTGATGATCCCCAATGCCGGTCCTGTTTTTCTTTCAAGTTTCCTATTTTCTATCGTCTGGTATTGGAATGACTTTATATACACCTCTACTTATTTATCAAACGTAAAAACAGTTATGTATCAGCTATATTTACTCACACAATCTATTGAAGGTATCCTTCAGTACGACAAACAGGTGAACCCTTATGAGGGAGTATTGATATTGCAATCCGGGGTTATTTTAGGCATTCTGCCTTTACTTATTATTTATGTGTCTTTGCAAAAATACTTTACGGAAAGTATTGAGAGGTCCGGAATTGTTGGCTAGTTGGCGCTTGCGCCTTTATAGATAGGCAAAAGCCGATAAGCAAACGGCTTCACATGAGGGGGGGTGAGATATGAAAAATATGTAGCCAGCTTTTGCACCGCATCGTTTATTATCCAGAAATAAATCAGAGGAAATCATTGAAGGGATGGTTAAAATGAAAAGATCGCTTATCGCACTTCTGGCAGTTCTTGTTTTGGCACTAACTGTATTTACAGCATGCAGCAGTTCATCCGGCAATAATGTCGAAAGCGAAAATTCGACTTCGACGAATAACAGCAGTGATAATACCGCGGAAGGTGTTGCCGATCATACAAATCAGGATAGCAACGCAGAGCAAGATAATGTCGAGAATGCCGAAGCTGTTATTACCGAGGAAATGATGCCGCAGATTACGTTGGAAAACAAGAAAGTAAAGATGTATTTCTGGGGAGATACATTTGGCGCGCAAGAAGATCCCGAAAAACCATGGATAAAAAACAGGTTTAAAGATGTATACGGCGGGGAATTGGAAATCGTGAAATCTAAAGGCGACTATTATGATGGACTGTACGCTTTAATTGCTGCCGGCGATGCTCCGGACTTGATACTTGCTCACAGTGGTTCTTTCCCATCTTTTATCATGCGCGATATTGTTCAGCCCTGGGATCCGTATATTCAATACGATAATCCGATTTGGGACGAATCAAGGGAAAGCAACGATTTTATGAGATGGGATAATGATCTCTACAATTTGACAGCAAAATTTCATAACCTTGGAGTCATGTTCTATAATAAACGAATGATTGAGGAAGCGGGACTTGAAGATCCTATGAGCTTGCAGGCAAAGGGAGAATGGACCTGGGATGCTTTAAAGGAGTATGCAGTTACATTGACCCAAGATCATGATAGAGACGGCGTAACTGATGTTTATGGAATAGGTGCAACCGGAGATTTTATGGCTGCAACGGTTATATCTACCGGTGAAGACTTCATCAATTACGAAAATGACAAATTTGTCAATAACCTTAAAAGTCCTGCGATTAAAGATGCAATGGATTTCCTTTACAGCCTTGGTGAGAAGGGCGCCAACGTTGTTAGTTTAGCAGATGTACAAGATGGTTTCCCTGCCGGTAAAATTGCAATGACTTATACGAATGATTGGAGGGGCTGGACACACTTTAAGGATATGTGGGAAACGGATGGACTGGGAGTCGTTCCTTATCCCAAGTATCCAAAGGCAGACAAACAGTATCAGGCAGCCCTAGCCGACCACTATTGGGTTTTAAAAAATGCCAAAAATCCAGAGGGCGCGGGCGCTTTTATGGCCGCCAAGTTTTATGATGATAAACTGAATGTACCTTCCGACAGGCCGAAAGATCCAAAAGAAGCTGCAGTTAAAGATTTAATGGAGTGGGGAGTCGGAACCAGAGAAGCGGCGGAAGCGATCTATTCCATTCCACAAGAACTGCCTTCAAAACTGATTACAAGTTGGTTTATAGGTATTAAATTCAATGAAGAAGGCGAGACGCCTAAATATTGGACTACACCATGGTCAACCCTTGCGGATGAGATCTATCAACCTACAGAAGAGAAAATCAAGGCGGCCACTACACCTTTTTCGCCGGATGAAGCTTTGAAAAGCAAGGACTAATTATTCTATAATTCGTACATTCAGCTGGACGATGTGATTCGATCGCCCAGCTGAAATATGTTATCAGCTTTTTTTTCTAGGGCCAAAGGGGTAGGGAGGGATTTTAACATGAATATAAAAGTATATTCACATCTTTTGAATCCTGAAGAATATCTTCAATACGAGAGGCATCCCGTAAAACCGCCAAGCTGGGAATTATTTGAACATCGTACACGCTTTGTTGCACTGCGCGGTTTTCAAATGGAAGAAGGAAAGATCGTCGGCTATCGCAAGTCATTAGAAAAATATGTTGACAACAATGGTCTATGCGATGCCATTTGGCCGTCGTATCCTTTCTTGTTTGCAGAGAATGTAAATGAAGTGGTTGACGAGCTCCGGAAAAGAGAACTATTTCTTTTTGATATCTGGGGGTATGTTCCGGGATCCGGGGAAGGGGGATACTGGAAGCAATTTAAACCAAATAAGAATGTATTCGAATTATTTGAAGATAAATTAGGTGAACGATGGCTTGGAATGGATGTAGGAGAACAGGACGGAAGATATGTTCTTGCCTATGTTTCGCAGATGGTCCATCCTTCCGCAAGCCGTATGGAACAATATCTGAATTTTCAGAAACATATACAAAAAATATGCGATCAACTGGGGAATAAAATGGTAACACTGCTTGCCATTACTCTGGGACATCATGAATTGAAAGAGGGCGGTTATACCCTGATTGGAGCAGAAACCGCTCAAATGCACCCGAACGGCCAAGTATTTTATGCCTATCTGCGAGGAGCCGGAAAGCAATATGGCGTACCATGGTTCGGTAATGCGTCCGTTTATAACCGGTGGGGATGTAAGACTTATGGTATGAGAGCCAATGATGAGGCCAATGCCGACGATCACGGCCCGACGAAAGGGACAAGCTTGAGTCTTCTGAAGAGGCTTCTATACAGCCACATACTTTACAACTGTGTTCTGGTCGGGTTTGAGAGCGGTTGGTTCGAAGGGGAACGCCTGTCACCCATCGGAGTTATTCAGCAGTCGGCTCGCAGGTGGATCCATGAGCATGGTCAGCCCGGTGTAATGCTCACGCAAGTGGCAATAATGAATGATTTTTATTCCGGATGGACCTTCCCGAACTACAATTTTCAGCTTTACCGAATATGGGGCAACAGGCCCTATGAAGCACACGATTATGTTACCGATCATATCCTGGACATGTTCTATCCCGGATATCAGAATTCATCCTTCTTTCATGACGAGACAGGATTTATTGCTCCAACCCCTTACGGTGATGTGGTAGATTGCCTGTTAAGCGATGCGGAGCAGCGGCTGATCGACCGATATCCTGTACTCATCGTTGCCGGAGGATTGTCCCAAGATGCAGAAGTTTCAGATAAACTAGAACATTATATCCGACAAGGCGGACACTTGGTGCTTTTTGCGGAAACCCTGAAGAAATTCCCGGATGGATTTGCCGGGGTTAGCGTTGGAGCAGCAAAAAGCAGCTATGAAGCCGGCGCAAACGTGCAGGTTTTTGATGAACATATGACAGAAGACTACGCTTTTGAATTGTATTCTTTGCGTCTGCCGGGCGGTGCGGACATCATTTCCAGATGCGGAGATATGCCGGCTGTTTGCAGGTTTGCCTGCGGCAAGGGAACCGTAACATTATTCGCAAGCCCTAATGGGATCAGCCGGGAAGATGTAGTGGAGTCCCCCATACGGTGTGAGATTGACCGTCCTCTTCCCAAACCGTATCCGCTTCTCAAGCATGTGAGAGTTGTTCTGGACCAAATCTTTAAATCACAGCTACTATTTGAGGTTGGAGAAGATGTAAGCCTTATCGTTTGCCGTAAGGGCAAAGGACAATATACCCTTGGAATATGCAATAATACTTGGGAAGAAAGACCCTATAAGATCGTTTCCCATATAGGTGAAATCAAATCGTTACGGGAGCTGGCAATCGACCGGTCGGACAAAGAATGCGAGGGTTACATGCCCGAGGGATTTGAGAATAAAGATACGGGCTCCAGTAACGACGAGAAAATTGCCGGAGGGGACGTGCGAATATTTGCCGTTGAAGTGGCAGAGGAGGGCGTTGAGGAAATTCCTCATATTATACCTGTTGCCAAACAGAAGAAATGTGCGATGACTCTTTGCGATACCTATTCCATCAAGAAAGAAATCCTTACAAGACCGACTTTCTTTGACCATTTTGACAGCATGGTTGTTGATTGGCAATATCTCCATAGAAGCGAAAGCCGTTGGCTTGCATCAGAAGGACAATGGATTGGCCGGCAAGGGTTAAACATAATCGTCGATCTGTCTTCAGGCATCAATCTTTACCCGGATTTACGGCTAGTAAACAATGATGACGAGGAATACGGAAAAAGTATGGCGGTCATTGAGGACGTAATAGCTAAAATGCCGTTAATAGGGGCGAAAGATTTAATCGTATGTCTGCATCGGGCTCCAGAGAATAATTTTACATTGAAGCAAACCAGGGAATCTTTCATTGCCACGCTCCAACGGTTATGTGAAATAGCAGGGAAAGAGGGAATTGCTCTACACCTTAGGACCCAATGTACAGATCCGAACGCAGTAAATCTGAATCCGGAAAATGGCACGTCCAATTTTCATGATATGACGCCCGATGCCCTTTGTCATTTCATTCAATGCGTGGCAAAACCTAATCTTAAATTGGCGGCAAGTACCTCTCTTGCCCTGGCGGCCCGCAGGCCTGCCACAGAAGTTTTGAAAAGCGTTAAAGAGCATGTCGGGATGTGGCTGGTTGCCACACCTGAATGGGATATCGCCGGACGGCTTTGGAGTATTCATTCACCCCTTGCAACCTATAAAAAACAACAGGAGCTCGCGGATATTTTCAATGAAGTGCGCAATGAACCGGTCGTGTTGGATGTCCAATATGATCGTTGGGACCAGGTATATAGAGATGTAAAACTGCTAAAAAAGTATCGCGGCCTTTAAGAATTCTCATCATGGGACCGAAGTTCACTTTCGGTCCCCTGTCGGTCTTCTGTCATCGGCATTATTTTCATACGAATGATTCTGCCGGAACTCGCTTGGCGTGATGCCTTCCAGCTCCATAAATACTTTGTTGAAATAACTTGCGCTGGGATAACCCGATGCCATCGCAATTTTATTTACCGGCATAGACGGGCTGCTAAGCAGCATTTGTTTGCTGTTTTGAATCCTGCATTTTGTAATATAGGCAAGCGGGGTCATCTTCGTTACTTTTTTGAATAGACTGCAAAAATAATTTGGGGACAGTTCCGCTTTATCCGCCCACTCTTCCATCACAAAGGGCAGATGCGAGTTTTGCTGCATTTCGGGGAGGAGTCCAAGGATACTGTTGATTTTTTCCTTTCCCTTCCTGCTGGAGAAAGGAATGGCATTGCCCGTAAATTCGATAAGCACCGAATAGGTTAAAGTGGAAATTTTGCCCGGACGGGAAATATTATTTCTTTCAATCTCATCCATCAAGTCAAGAAAGGATTGTTCCAACATCCCGGTCTCTTTCATAAACCAAACCGACGATTCGTAGAAGCCTCTCTCCAGTAAGAACTCCGCCAGCTTCCTTCCGTTAAATTGGATCCAATAGATGTCCCAGCTGTCGTCTTCCGAAGTGTAGTAGCGCATTCTCTGATTCGGTAGATGAAGGAAAGCATCCCCTTGTTTTACGGTATAGACCGTATCGTGCATCTCGACATATCCCTTGCCTCCTACTACGAAGTGCAAACTGAAATCCCGTACCCCCGTTTCGCGATGGACATTATGATTATTGGGGGGGATATAGTTGGGGCGAGTAAATCTCCCGGCGGAATGAGGAAAACAGAAAAAGTCGAGCTCTTCGAACGGGGGTAAAAAATAATTGCGGATTTTCATGGGGATCCTCTCCTAAATAGTAGTTTAGTTTTATTCTTCGTAGTAATTCATTATTTTTAATATATTATTTATGGTATATAATTTCAACATAAAAATAGTTTTATTTTATTTCTCAATCTTTCTAATCATAAATGAGAGTGAGTGACAAGTTTGAGACAAAGAAATCCTCGGACACAAATCAATGTAAACAGGGAATGGAGGTTCATTCGCGAAGACTGGGAAGGATTCAGCCATATCGGCCCGGAACAAACGGACTACGACGATTCCAATTGGAGTCATGTCGGATTGCCCCATTCTTTCAGCATCCCTTATTTTATGGAGAATGAGTGGTACGTCGGATTCGGCTGGTACCGGAAACATCTGGATGTTCCTTCGGCATGGATGAATAAAATTGTCCATCTGGAATTTGACGGCGTATTTCAGGTGGCTGAGGTATATGTAAACGGGAATCTGGCCGGGAGACATGAAGGCGGTTACACCGGGTTCTCTTTTCAGATCACCGAGTTTCTGCGGACGGGAGACAATGTCATTGCCGTTCGGGTTAATAATGAATGGAACGGGCAACTCGCGCCGCGTTCGGGAGAGCATGTATTCTCCGGAGGCATCTATCGGGATGTGAGTTTGATTGTAACGGAGCCGCTTTATATTGCATGGAATGGAACGTTTATTTCCACTTCTCTGCTCTCAGATCAGGAAAATAATGTGCAAATGCAGATGCGTATGCAAGCGGAAGTGTGTAATCATTCGAGTACGGACAAACTTGCCACGGTTCGCACCATCGTTACCGACAGCCAAGGGCAAGTGCTGACCGAACTGGAAAGTACGGATATAGTGCCGGCTGGAGGAGTGTTGCAGTTTGATTCCCTGAGCGAACCGATTGGCAATCCCCGGCTTTGGTGCCCGGAAGATCCGTATCTTTACTGTACTTCAACCGAAGTGATTGCTGATGGAGTCGTATCGGATGTATATGTAGATACGATGGGATTCCGATGGATGGAATGGACAGTTGACGAAGGCTTTTATTTGAATGGAAAGCATGTGTACTTAAACGGAGCGAACGTTCATCAGGATCAGGCGGGCTGGGGAGATGCGGTTACTCAAGCGGCTATTTACCGGGATGTCAAAATGATCAAGGATGGGGGGATGAACTTCATCCGCGGCAGCCACTACCCCCATCATCCCGCTTTCGCCCGCGCTTGCGATTATTACGGCATTCTGTTCTGGTCCGAAGCGACCTTCTGGGGAATGGGGGGCGGAGCGGGCGATACCGGGGAGAGAAGAGACTGGCGGGCCAGCGCCTATCCGGTGTTGGAGGAGGATCAAGGCGGCTTTGAACGAAGCGCCATTCAGCAATTGCGCGAAATGATCCGAATCAATCGCAACCGCCCCAGCATTATCGTCTGGAGCATGTGCAACGAGCCGTTCTTCAGCCATGAATCGGTTAAGGATAAAGCGACCAGGCTCCTTAAGAAAATGGTGGAAGTATCGCATGAAGAAGATCCGACGAGAAAAGCGGCAGCCGGCGGCGCGCAAAGGTGGAATTTGGACCGTCCGGACATCTCGGATGTCGCAGGACTGAACGGTGACGGCGGAAGCTTCTATCTGAAGTGGGATGGCAACGAACGGGTCGACGATCCGGAGTCGGACCGTCCGGAATGCCCTCAGGTGATCTCCGAATATGGGAGCGAAGTGATGGACCGGCCCGGGAAGTACCGGCCGTATTACGATCATGTCTCGGCAAGCCAAACCGACCCTTATCGCTTTGCAGCGCCTAGATGGCGCAGCGGGCAAGCCGTATGGTGCGGATTCCATCATGGCAGTCTGGCTAACGATATGGGGCACATGGGGATTATCGACTACTATCGGCTCCCTTTGCGCAGCTGGTACTGGTACCGATTTACTGATTATGCCAATCAAGCCGGTACGAACGCTGACGACTTTGAATATTTAGGCATCCGGCCGCCTGCTGAAGGCGGCGCCGAACCGGAATGGCCGAAACCGGGAACGCCAAAACAGATCAAGCTTTATACGGGAGTAGGCAGCAACACTACGATCCAAAACGACGGTACCGACGATACTCAGCTCATTATTGAACTGGTTGATGCAGATGGGAAACGAGTGGATGCAACCGCCGATGTAACACTCAAGGTCGTATCCGGTCCCGGACAATTCCCGTCTTACGATCCTAAACACATCAGCGCCGAAACTGGGCTTGTCATCATTGAAGGACTGGGGGCCATTACTTTCCGCTCGTACTATGCGGGCGAAACGGTCATTGCCGCGACCTCTCCCGGTTTGCAGGGAGCGGCCGTCATCCTCACAACGGTTGGCGACGGCGCAGATAGGGAACCGGACATGACGATCCCGCAGGTCCGGACGGGACTGCATCATTCCGTTCAGGAGAACGCGGAATTGCTGGATCTCTCTACTCATCGTCCGACTCGGGCCAGCAGCGAAGTTAAGGGATATGGCAAGAGCAATGCCAACGATGCCGACCGAAGCACTTCTTGGAGAGCAAGCGGCACAAACCCCGGAGAGTGGTGGCTTCTTGATTTGGAAGGTGTCAAGTATCCGAAACGGCTTGAGCTGGAGTTCGAGCGCAAAGGAATGTATCGGTTCGTCCTTGAAGGATCCAGCGAGGGGAAGAGCTGGAGTACTTTGCTTGATTATCGGAGCAACAAAGAAGAGATTGAGGCCGTCAAGGAGCTTCTCGGTCCGAATGCATGCCGTTATGTGAAAATTACCTTCACGGCTTTGCCGGAGGGAGTGGCGGCAAACCTTAAATCGTTTGAACTATTCGGCGTCAATAATGAGAAATTAGCATTAAACTTATTGTAAGAGAGGATAGGAATTCGATATGAATATTCAATTTCAGTCCCCCGCCGTTTATTGGACGGAAGCCCTTCCTGTCGGAAATGGCAGGCTTGGAGCGATGGTCTTTGGCGGAGTAGAGAAAGAGCGTATCGCATTAAATGAAGATACGCTGTGGTCGGGATATCCCAAGGATTGGAATAATCCGGGGGCGAAAGAGGTTTTGCCGAAGGTGAGGGAACTTATCGCACAAGAAGGGTATGAGGAAGCGGATCGGTTGTGCAAGGAAATGATGGGTCCTTATACTCAATCCTATCTGCCTTTCGGCGATATGCATATTGTGATGGAACACGGTCAGCTAAGCCGCCGCGGGTATAGCCGGAAGCTCGATCTCTCGACCGGCGTCGCGACCGTTGCTTATAGCGTTGGCGGCGTTCAGTACACCCGCGAGATATTCGCAACGCATCCCGATCAGGCGATTGTTGTGCGGTTAACGGCGAGCAAGGAGGGCTTCCTCAGCTTCCGGGCCAAGCTGGATAGCCCGCTGCGCTACGCATCGAAAGCCGATGGCAGTCATTTTACGATATCCGGCGTAGCGCCGGAGCACATTGAGCCAAGTTACCGCGATGCGGAAAATCCTGTGCGTTATGGTGATTCTGAATCGTCCAGAGGCTTGAAATTCCACGGACGCTTGGCGGTCGCGCATGAAGGCGGAACGGTGAAGGCTGATGCGGACGGTTTGCACGTCATGGGAGCGACTGTCGCAACCTTGTACTTCAGCGCGGCGACCAGCTTTGATCCGAGCGTTGGAGCGAGCAGTTCCATGCGCGATCCGGAACAAATGACCGCAGAGGCGATCATTGCCATACGTGAGAAGGAATATGGGGATATTCTTCAGCGTCATCTTGACGATCACGGCAGGCTATTCGGCAGGGTTGCCCTGCATCTGGGTGAAAGCAAAGCGCCGGCGGATATGCCTACGGATCGGCGGATTGCCGAATACGGAAGCAGCGATCCGGGCCTGGTTGAGCTCCTGTTCCATTATGGACGCTACCTGATGATTGCAAGCTCGCGCCCGGGAACCCAGCCCGCCAATCTTCAAGGCATATGGAATGAAGAGACGCGGGCGCCGTGGAGCAGCAATTATACGCTGAATATTAATGCGGAAATGAATTATTGGCCTGCGGAAACTTGCAATTTGGCGGAGCTGCATGAGCCGTTGATCGATTTCATCGGCAGGCTTGCGGAGAATGGCAAGATGACGGCGGAAACGAACTATGGTGCAAGAGGATGGGTGGCGCACCATAATGCCGATTTGTGGGGGCAAAC
Organism: Paenibacillus tarimensis; assembly: GCA_041281825.1. Lineage (GTDB taxonomy): Bacteria > Bacillota > Bacilli > Paenibacillales > Paenibacillaceae > Paenibacillus_D > Paenibacillus_D tarimensis_A. Next base: position 1,368,738 of record CP166298.1, read on the forward strand.
GGCGCCGGTGGGCGATTATGGAGACGGAGACCCGGTGTGGGCATTTTGGCCGATGGGCGGAGTCTGGCTGACTCAGCATCTGTGGGAGCATTACGCGTTTAGCGGGGACGAAGCATTTTTGCGGAATACGGCGTATCCCATCATGAAGGAAGCCGCGTTATTTTGCTTGGATTGGCTAGTAGAAAATAAGGAAGGTTATTTCATTACTTCGCCTTCCACCTCTCCCGAGCAGAAATTCATTGTCGGCGGCAAGCGCCACGCCGTAAGCGCGGCGGCGACCATGGATCTGTCTTTGATCGGCGAATTATTCGGCAACTGCATCATGTCAGCGGAGCGGCTCCAGATCGATCAAGAGTTTGCGAAGACACTATCGGAGACGAAGCAAAGGCTGCTGCCGCTCCAAATCGGCAAACACGGTCAATTGCAAGAATGGTCTAAGGATTTCGAAGGCGAGGATGTCCACCACCGTCACGTTTCCCATCTTGTAGGCGTTTATCCGGGGCGGCTCATTTCGGAGTTGTCCGCTCCCGACCTCTTCCATGCAGCGAAGAGATCGCTTGAAATTAGAGGAGACGGGGGGACGGGATGGAGTCTCGGCTGGAAAATCGGCCTATGGGCAAGATTCAAAGACGGCAATCGCGCAGAGCGATTACTATCGAATTTGTTGACGCTCGTAAGAAGCGACGAACCGCTTAATATGAACAGAGGCGGCGTTTATGCCAATCTGTTCGATGCTCATCCTCCTTTCCAAATCGACGGCAACTTCGCGGCAACAGCGGGGATTGCAGAGATGCTGCTGCAGTCGCATCAAGGATGCCTGGAATTTCTGCCCGCATTGCCTGACGCCTGGAAAGACGGGTATGTCAAAGGATTGAGGGGCAGAGGCGGATATGAAGTCGATATAGAGTGGACGAACGGTGTATTGTCCAAGGCAGTAATCGCAGCTTCAAAAACGCAGACTTGTGAAATCCTCAGCAAGCAGACGATCCGAATTACCCAAGACGGCGAAGAAGTACAAGGGGCTTATAGGGAGGACGGACGTATCGGATTCCAAGTTGAAAGCGGAAAACGTTACGTCGTAACGGTTGTTTAAAAGAAGGATCTTCGAAGGCGGACAAGCCGTTCATGTTGAAGCTCCTCTAGGCACGATTCCGGTATTTTTACGGGACGGAAAACAAGCGCAAAGACCTGGGTCTTCGAACGGCAGCACGAAGACGGAAATTGGATCGGCTGGGCATAAATCCTGATCTAGCCGAAGAATAATGCATAGGTGGAAGGCCGGGCCGACTGTGGCTATCCAGACCCGGCCCTCTTTGTATGCAACCTGTCCGATTCATAAATGAGGAGAAGGAGATAAGGCTCTATGAAGGCTCAAGGAAAGCTGAAAGTGTTCACGAAGGAACGCGGGGCAGAGATTGGGGATTTATTCGGGATTTTTTTCGAGGATATTAATCATGCCGCCGACGGCGGGCTCTATGCGGAACTCGTTCGGAATCGATCCTTCGAGTTTGATCCGATAGACCACCCCGATTATCATCCGCTAACGGCTTGGGATAAGGTGGAACGGGGGCACGGCTGTGCAACGATTACCGTTGAGGCATCCAAGCCGATTTATCCGCGAAACAAACATTACGTCGTTATCGACATTCTGGCGGAAGGAGACGGCGTCGGAATTTCGAACCGAGGCTTCAACTCTGGAATCGCGGTTAGACCAGGGGAGACCTACTTCTTTTCGTGTTATGCAAGGCGTGATTCGAGCTTTGAGGAAAAGGTCCGAGTGGCGCTTGAGAGCGTCGATGGACAGGTGCACGGTCTGACGGAAATAACGGTGGATTCATCGGAATGGAAAAAGTACGAAGCGATCATCCAAGCGGAAGCCGCGGATCTAAGCGGCAGACTGACGATAGTGACGAAGGGCCGGGGAAAGCTATACCTCGATATGGTGTCTTTGTTCCCTTCACACACGTTCCGAAACCGGTTGAACGGCCTTCGTCGCGACATCGCGGAAATCATTGCGGATTTAAAACCTAAGTTTATGCGTTTCCCTGGCGGCTGCTTGGTTCATGACGGTTCGTTGCACCCGGATGACCGAAATTCAATGTACCGCTGGAAAAACACGATCGGCCCTGTGGAACAAAGACCCGCCAGACGGAATAATTGGCGCTACCATCAGACGCTTGGCTTGGGATACTATGAATATTTTCAGTTTTGCGAAGATATCGGCACAAAACCGATTCCCATCCTGCCCGCAGGTTATGACCCCCATCATCAACGGATCGCGCCGATCGAGGAACTGCAGCCGTGGATCGACGACGCCCTTGATTTGATTGAATTCGCCAACGGCGATCCCGCAACACCATGGGGGGCCATACGCGCGGAACTCGGCCATCCTGAGCCGTTTGGTTTGGAATACATCGGGATCGGGAACGAAGAGCAAGGAGAACCGTTTTTCGAACGATACGAATATTTCCACAGAGCGATTAAGGGGAAACACCCCGAAATCAAACTCATTAATTCCAGCGGTCCGTTCTCGGCCGGCGAAACCTACGAACGAGGATGGAAGTCGGCGAGGGACAACGGATCCGATTACGTCGACGAGCATTACTATATGTCGCCGGAATGGTTTCTCGCTCATCATCGCCGGTATGACAAGTTTCCATCTTCCGGTCCGAAGGTGTTTTTAGGAGAATACGCGTCGATCGGCAATACGTATTATAATGCGCTTGCGGAAGCGGCATATATGACGGGACTGGAGAAAAATGCGCATGCGGTCGGATTAGCCTGTTACGCTCCGCTGCTCTGCAACGCCGATTATGTGAATTGGAAGCCAAATTTGATTTGGTTCAATCACCATGAAGTTTTCGGGAGCGCCAATTATTATGTTCAAAAGCTCTTCATGAATCATCTGGGAGATCGATTGTTAAAGATCGAAGCGGAGGGTTTCAAGCAGCCGGCAGAAGCGACGGTCCCTTCGATCGGCGGGGCCATTACGTTGGAAGCGGACGCCAACGCCGTACGGTATCGGGACATTCGGCTCGTCAATAACGAAACGGGGGAAACCATGGATTATGGAGATCGGGTTGTCGACTTGACCGATACGGCGGAGGCGCGCGCGGCCGGAACGGCTCATGCGGCATTCGGGCTAGGCGTAACGGAATGGAAAGATTATACTTTGTACGCGAAAGCGCAAAAAATGAGCGGTCCCAAAGGTTTAAAGATCGCATTCGGCAAGAAAGACGACCGAAACCATCTTAGTTGGGAAGTTGGCTGGTACCAAAATCAAGACTCGGTCCTCGTGTCCGCCGTGAACGGAAGAGGATCCGTATTAACGCAAAGCCAGTTTACCGTCGAAGACGGCGTCGAATACGAGCTCGCCCTCCACGTTGCAGGCAGAAGAGTTCGGGCGCATGTGGACGGTCGGCTGTTGCATGACGTCGTAGACGAGCTTCCGGTCATTGAACCTATTTATTACTCTGCAACCATAGAAGAGTCGACAGGGGACGTCATCGTAAAAGTCGTAAACCTGCAAGAAGAGGAAGTCGCCACTCACGTCTCGCTGGCGGATTGCAAGGAAGCCCCATTGACGATCGAAGTCCATTCATTGTCCGGACATGCGCTCGATGAAGAAAATAGCTTTGAATTTCCTGCGCGGATCTCTCCTGCGTCCAGAACGATTCACAGTGAAAAGAGAGAGTTCGTTTACCGTTTTCCAAAGTATTCCGTAACGATTATGAGAATCCGATAAACGCACAGGCGTTCGAGTGCATGGTTCTTGAATTCTTTCCTACTATTGATTTTCCAAGGATGAAACGACTAAAAATATCCGGGTCGAAAAAGGCACATCTCTGGATAAAGATTCCTTTACCAATCTGCATGCTCCGGTTTTGGAGGAATTGTTGGGTGTGGAAGGCCCACAAAAATACAAGCTGTACGACCGCGAAGAGTGATGTCTGATTGTGGATCGTTTTGCGGACCAGGACATGATCCGCGAGCGTGCGGGTTTGGAGGAACCGTTCAAGATGCTTGAGGGTTTGCGTTCCACGAACGCGCCAAGAAAGCCTATGCTGTGGTAGCAACGGGGGAAGGAGCTCAGTACGCGAATATCATTTTAAAAAAAGGAGTAATTGTCGATCGTACGAATTAAACACATTGCATGTTAAAGGGCGGAGCTAATTGGGTCGCTTATGAAGGACCTGTCACTTTGAGCCAAGAAGGAACGCACCAGCTTCTGTACCGTTCCTCAGTAAAAGCGGAAGAATTGAATTCGCTGGAAGTGAAGATCGATATAACAGCTCCCGAGGTGGAAGTGACCGGGAATGCATCCTATACGATCGACCAGGAAGTGGTCATTTCCTGTAAGGCAACCGATGTCGTTTCGAGCGTATACGGTACGCCGTGCGATCAACCGCTGGTTCAGGTGATGGCGTATACCTTGGCATCCGGTGAGAATACGTCAACGGTTACAGTGGAAGATATGGCGGGGCATCAAACGACGGTTACGCATACGTTTACGGTGACTGTAACGTTTGACAGCTTGAAGGCAGTGACGAATGCCTTCATGCAGGAAACGGGCGCTAAAAGAGTGGGATACCGTCGCAGTATCGCTGAATCAAAAGCTGGATCAGGCGAAAGCTGCGGCCGGCAAAGGAAGAACAGACGCGGCGAAGAGCATGATAGCAGACTATATCAAGCAGGTCACGGATCAAACAGGGAAATTCTTCACGCAGGAACAAGCGGATATTCTGATCCGCTGGGCACAAATCGTAATCTAGATGGAGGATAATGCTTAAACGGAAGGCCGGGCTGATTAGTGTAATCGACCCGGCCTTCCCCTTTTCTGTTTTCTCGATTTGCTGTCATTCAGGGTTGTTGGCGTCTAAGGAAACATCGTTTCTGCTGCAACTTTACAGGCAAGCTTGTCCATCAATTGGACATTCTCGGGATTTTCGTAAAAAGAGATTTTCATATCGATGAGTTCCAGATTTTTCTTTAAATCTTCGATTTGTTTCAATACGGTTGTACGATGCTTTTTGAACAAATCTTTTCGGATTTCTCCTGTTATACTGCCTTCTTTAGCCCAGTCACAATATTGCTTGATATCTTTGATTGGCATGCCGGTATTTTTCAGGCAGCAAATCAACGCGACCCAATCCAGATCCAATGCAGTGAACACCCTGTTTCCGGATTTGTCTCTTGAAATAAAAGGTAAAAGCCCTTCTTTATCATAATAACGCAAGGTATGAACCGAAAGATTGAACATTCCAGCAACATCACTAATGGTATAGTTCATCGTTTTACCTCTTTCTCTTGACTTAGAGTTAGCTCGAGATGCTAATCTCACTTTATACCACTAAATTTTCAAAATCAAGTGGCTAATGCTCGGGTCACAAAGGAAGGTTCGTGGTGGTACGGTTCGGAAGAGGCCGCGAACAGTCATCGGGCCGGCAAATCACCGGAGTTCTGGGCGGTTTAGGCTTTCGATGTACGGCTGATGCCCTGGCTTAATGGCATTCTCTTGAATCACAATTTATGAACTTTAAGGAATCGTTGAAATGGGAGGTTTTCGTAAAAATGAGATTCAAAATAACGTTGCACATCGTGCTCCTTCTGATAATTGCTTTCAGCATACTGCTGGCGGCATGTACCGGCAATATGGACGAAGGGCCAGGAACAACGGATCAAAACAACCAAGAACAAGTGCAAAATGATGAGACGAGCAAAGAACCTCAAGATGTGGCGCAAGACGAGGACAATGTCGAGGCCGCTTGGCGAGCACTTGCGGGTGACGGCGCGGTGTTGGTCATGCGCCATGCGATCGCGCCTGGTTCAGGCGACCCGCCAGGCTTTCAGCTCGACGACTGCAGCACCCAGCGCAACCTCTCGGATGAGGGCCGGGCACAGGCCGCAGCGGTTGGCGTGCTTCTTCGTGCCAAGGACGTGCAGATTACCAAGGTGATGTCTTCGCCATGGTGCCGCGCCATAGATACGGCTCGGTCCATGGACTTCACCGAGATCGAGGTGACCAATGCCCTGTGGAATCTGTTCTACGACCCTACCGACCGTGAGGAGAAGGTCGAAGAGGCCCGCGACCTCATTCGCAACTGGCGCGGACCGGGCGTGCTCCTGCTTGTCACGCACGGCGAGATGTTAAAAGCCGTGACCGATGCTTCTTCATATCCGCCCGCAGGCTGGTCGTTCGTGGTCCAGCCGGATCCGGAGACGCCGCTGGGTTTGCGCTTCATCGGTCAGATCCCACCGCCTGATAGCATCAAATAATAGATACGCCAAATGACCTCTTGACTTAGAGTGCACTTTAGGGCTTACTATTTAATCGGTGCTAAAAAAATAATAGCACCAAACAAAAAAATGGAGGTAACCAATATGGATAGCAAAGTTGCAATTATAACCGGCGCAAGCAGCGGCATTGGAGAAGCTACCGCAAAGGAGCTGGCGCGCAGCGGAATTAAAGTGATGCTGGCGGCACGCCGGGAAGAACGGTTGGTTGAACTGAAGAAGGATATCGAAGCTTCAGGCGGTCGGGCAGAATATCGGGTTACGGACGTAACCTCCCGTGCGGACATGGAATCGCTCGCGCAAGCTGCTCTTGATACTTACGACCAAATCGATATTCTGGTTAACAATGCGGGTATTATGCCGCTTTCTTTCATGAAAAATCGGAAAGTGGACGAGTGGGATCGTATGATCGACGTAAATATCAAAGGGGTTTTATACGGAATCGCAGCCGTTTATCCGCACATGGAAGAGCGGAATGAAGGTCACATCGTTAACGTTTCTTCGGTAGCCGGCCATGAAATTTTGCCAAGCGGCGCTGTGTACTGCGGTACTAAGTTTGCTGTCCGTGCTATTACGGAAGGCTTGCGCAAAGAGCTGCGTCCCGACCAAAATATTCGCACAACGATCATCTCTCCAGGGGCTGTTGCCACTGAGTTATTACAAACCGTAACAGATCAAGAGGTTCATTCCTTAATGTCTCAATTTTTCCAGGGGCTTACTCCCCTCAGAGGCGAGGATATTGCTGCAGCTATACGATATGCCATTGAACAGCCTGCTTCTGTCTCCGTCAACGAAATTGTTGTTCGGCCCACCTCACAAATGTAAAGGAGGGAAAAATGACGATGAAATTTTTAAAAGTGAACAGCTACGCGGCTGTTATCCTGACACTGATCCGTGTTTATGTCGGTTGGATTTGGTTAATGCAAGGATGGAACAAGATAGCGGGGGAGAGTGCTTTTGACGCCAGCGAATTCATTAAGGGATGGATAGCCAATCCAGTGCTGGACTTCGCGACCAACCAAGCGCAATATCCCACCTATATATGGTTCTTGGAATCGATTGTCCTTCCGAATGTCGGACTGTTTAACTTCCTTGTTACTTATGGCGAATTTCTGGTAGGCGTTGGACTGATTCTAGGGTGTTTCACTCGCGCCGCCCTTTTCTTCGGGCTGGTGATGAATTTCTCCTATCTCTTTTCAGGTGCGGTCAGTACGAACCCATGGCTGATATTGCTTGGCTTCATTCTCTTGACTACGGGAGCGGGCGCAGTGAAATTCGGTATCGATCGATGGGTAATGCCGCGACTAAATCTAAGCAGCCGATTTGGCCTGTTGGCGGGCAAAAAATTTAAGGCGGAAACGAACTAATTTTATACTGAAAGTGAGGTCATATAGATGAAAACGCGGAAGCTGGGCAATAGCGATTTGGTTGTTTCTTCTATCGGTTTAGGTTTAATGGGAATGTCCCCGGGGGTTTACGGTGAAACCGATGATGAGCAGTCCACAAAAACGATACACCGCGCTCTGGAACTAGGAGTTACCTTGTTGGATACTGCAGATGTTTATGGCAATGGCCATAACGAGGAACTGCTTGGAAAAGCTCTGAAAGGCCGGCGGGATCAAGCTGTCGTGGCCACAAAGTTTTCTTTTTTACCCAATTATGCCGGACTTAGCGGTCATCCGGATTATGTTAAGAAAGCAGCGGATGAAAGCCTTCATCGATTAGGTATCGAATATATTGATCTGTATTACCAGCATCGGGTCGACCCCAATGTCCCTATCGAAGAAACGGTAGGCGCGATGGCGGATCTGGTTAAGGCAGGAAAAGTTCGTGCTCTTGGCCTTTCGGAGGCATCCGCATCCTCTATTCGCCGCGCGCATGCGGTTCATCCTATCTCCGCATTGCAATCCGCATATTCCCTTTGGAGCCGGGACATTGAGGTTGAAATCTTGCCCGCCGCAAGGGAACTGGGAATAACTCATGTGGCCTACAGTCCTCTGGGCGCCGGCTTCATATCCGGTGCGCTTCGCAAGTTTGACGATCTTGAAGCGAATGATTTCCGCAGGATGTGGCCGCGCTTCCAAGCTGAGAACTTCCAACAAAATGTGGATCTTGCGGATAAAATAAAACAAATCGCCGATGAGAAAAACTGTACGCTTTCGCAGTTGGCCTTGGCATGGACCATGGCGAACGGCGCCTTGCCGATCCCGGGAACGAAACGGGTCAAATATGTGGAGGAAAATGCCAATTCCGTCGATATTGAACTGACCCCTGACGATTTATCTCGTATAGAGGCCGTTTGTCCAAAAAACGCTGCGCATGGCAACCCATATCCTGACGATTACATGAGTTTGCTTAACGGATAAGATCTGAATTGCGAAAAAATAAAAGCCGGTATTCTCTTCGGATGAGAGAATACCGGCTTTAACATTCGTGGAATCAGTTTCTCTGGCGAGAAGCATGATGACCGATTATATCGAGCAAGTAACGGATCAAACATAGTAATATACAAAGAAAGAGACCCGCCAATCGGCGGGTCTTAAACATATATATTAAAAAGGGGGGTTGAGTTATATTTTATCAGCGCAATATTAATGTAAGATGAAAAACGAATTTCAAAATGGTTACAGGGACAATGTCCAGCTCTGCCGGAAAGTTCCTTAATGTTAAAGTAATAAGCCAATTTAGGGTGTATTCGATCCGGTAAAAACAATAGGGGTTCTCCATAGTTCTTACGACTGGAAAGTCCCTGTCTTGTTTGTTTTTAAAAGCAATTGTACATTTTACGGATAGTTATGGCGCTTTCGGTATAGTTCGAAGGTGCTCAAATGGTTAGCTGCGAGAAAACCATCCAAAATGATTATTCATTTTTGATCTCGAATAAGAATCCCTATTGACTAAATTTAATCCTAATGTTAGGATAAATATATCCTAGTACTAGGGTAAATGAAGATTGACCAATATTGCAAATTACTTCAGGAAGGATGTGATTACAATTGAGTAACATTCAAATCATAAAACCAAATGACCAAGCAAAAGGTGAATTTGATGGCGGCAAGATCACGGAACAAAAACCCATCGGCTTTTCAGGAGAGGGTTCAAAAATTAATCGTCTAGGCCCTTTATTCTATTGGGCATGGGGGAAATCTTCAGGAAAGGGCGAGATTGGCGCTCATCCTCACAAGGGATTTGAAATTTTTACCTATATCCTATCCGGCGAAGTGTTTCATAAGGACTCCCTGGGAACAGAAAGCGTCGTTGGTACTGGCGGAGTCCAGCTGATGCAAACAGGTTCTGGTATGTGGCATGCGGAAGGTGTGAATGGGTCTGGAGAGGGTCTCCAAATATGGTTGGAGCCCAATCTGGATGATGCATTCAAACGGCCTCCTCATTATTTTAAATATACACATGAGGATTTTCCAGTGGATCACGATAACGGTGTAACCATCAAAACAATTCTCGGCACGAGTTCTCCCATGCGCCTTGTTACGGATGCGGCCATGTACGATGTGAACATCGCAGCAGGGGCAACCTATCAGCATCCCTTTTCATCAAATCGGACATTGGCTGGATTGGCAATAAGAGGAAACGGTGGCGTGATCGGAAGACGGGAGGCTGCATTTGAAAACAAAGATTTTGTCATCATTCAGTCTGAAGAAAGTGAAACCATCACGATTAAACCCAAAGATCAGGATCTTCGGATTGTGCTCATAGAGGTTCCAACTGAAGTTGATTATCCGTTATATAGGAAACCAAGATGATTACTGTCGTAATGATTTGAAAAGGCGTAATATCATTGTTGTAGTGATTCCTCTATTGACTGAATCAAGATAATGAATAATTAACCAAATGTTCCACGAAAAAGGAGGTGGCTGTTATCAATGCGCATGATGAACAAACTCAGTTGGATTTAAGGCTGTTTCGGATTTGGAGAAGAGCTACGATGTCCTTACTCGATAACATTCGCAAGGATATCGAAAGCTATGGGATTAGTCCGGAAAATTTCATGGTTCTTGAGCTCCTCTACAGCAAAGGACCTCACCCGGTACAAAGAATCAGTGACAGGCTTTCGATTCCTAGCGGTAGCATCACTTATGTCATGGATAAGCTGGAGAAAAAAGGTCTTGTAGAAAGACAACCAAACCCGGAGGATCGACGGGCCTCTAATGTTGTCCTTACTGAAAAAGGCAAAGAACTGTTTGATGCTATTTTTCCAAAACACGTTGCAACCATTTCCCGGAATCTTTCTTTTATCAGCAAGGATGAGAAAGAACAACTCATTGAAATGTTGAAAAGGATTGGGATTGGCGCAGAAGATTTGCAATAACCAAGAAGAGGAGAAATGAAGGATGAAATGGGTTATTCGTATTATTCAAGGATTACTTGTCGTTGGTTTTATTCTCTTTGGTACAATGAAATTAACCGGAAATGAAATGCTGGTTCAAACGTTTACTGCTTTGGGCTACTCCACAGGATTCATGTATTTCCTGGGTGTATGTGAAGTGTTGGGAGCGATTGGACTGTTGGTTGGATTTTGGAGGCCTATACTGGCCATGCTTGCTTCTGTTGGACTGATATTACTATTGGCCGGTGCTGTTTTTTCACATTTGAAAGCCGGTCAAGGTATGGGGGAAGCTATGCCTGCTTTCGTTCTTCTAATCTTAACCTTGGTCTTAGTGATTGGAAATCGAGCGCAGCTGAAACGTCGTGCAAATGTGTAAAGGATGAAGTAACAAGCTGAGAATTGTTGATAGAGTTTTACTCGTTTAACAAACTAAAACCAAAAGAAGGGATTGAAATTTCATGGCAACTGTATTGTATATCACGGCACATCCGCATGATCATCAGGCATCTTACAGCATGGCGGTCGGCAAAGCATTTATTGAAGCATATCGCGAGGCTCATCCTTCTGATGAAGTCCTTCATTTGGATTTGTACCAAATGAATATTCCGCAGCTTGACGCAGACATATTCAGCGGCTGGGGAAAACTCCGTTCCGGTTCCGCGTTCAATCAGCTTTCCGATGTCGAGAAGTCCAAGGTAGGCCGATTGAACGAACTGGTGGACCAATTTGTCGCTGCGGATAAATATGTGTTTGTGTCGCCGATGTGGAATTTTTTCTTTCCGCCAGTCCTGAAAGCTTACATCGACGCCATATGTATAGCCGGGAAAACCTTCAAATACACGGAGAGCGGTCCTGTAGGTTTGCTTACCGATAAAAAAGCTCTTCATATTCAAGCCAGCGGAGGCGTGTATTCGGAAGGGCCGGCTGCAGGCTTCGAAAGCGGACACAGTTATCTGAAGAAGATCATGCAGTTCATTGGCGTCCCCTCATTTGAAGGAATTTTTGTGGAAGGTATGGCCGCGATGGCTAATCAAGCACAAGCGATTAAGGAAAAGGCGATTGCGAAAGCGGAAGCGGCGGCGAAACAATTTTGAATCGCGGAAAACCACCGGCTTACCTACTTTATTTTTCCTCACCAATCATGAGAGTTACGTTTCACCCAAAAATTTTGCAATGCATGTCCTTTAGAACGAAACAAGGAGCAGTTCACATCGGCAACTACTCCTTGTATTATTGAGATAATGATTAAGATTCGAAATGGAGGTATCAGAAAATGGACATCAAAAGAATTGGTTCACAACCATCCGGTAAAGGACCGTCCGAGTATTTTACCGGCACGGTAAGGCTTGATCCGCTGTTCGAGGCATCCGCCCCTGCACGTGTGGTCGGAGCCAGTGTTACGTTCGAGCCCGGCGCTCGAACAGCATGGCATACCCACCCGCTTGGCCAGACCCTGATCGTGACGGCTGGTTGTGGCCGGGTACAACGATGGGGCGGTCCGGTCGAGGATATTCGTCCAGGTGACGTGATCTGGTTCGCACCGGGTGAGAAACATTGGCACGGCGCTGCGCCAACCACGGCCATGACGCACATCGCCGTTCAGGAACGTCTCGACGGCAAGACCGTTGACTGGATGGAAAAGGTCAGCGACGAACAATACCAATCCTGATCCGAGACCCTATATATATTACCGGAATTTATGAATATCGCGATAACATTCTAGTGCTTAACAGTCAATGTTAGCACTAATTTTAGTCCTGTCCGCTTGTTGGACCAGCGATGGATTCATTAAACAATTAAGAAAAGCTGCAGCTTCCGACATTCGGGGCTGCAGCTTTTTTTGCTCGGGTTCGATTCCATACTCTAAATTTCATTTGACAAAATCCTGAGTTGTAACTATTATGGTTATATCGTAACGATACAATTCTTAGGAGGTAACAAATATGAAAATTATGGTAACCGGAGCAACAGGGAAGCTTGGATCATTGGTAGTTGAAGCTTTATTGAAGTCCGTATCTGCGGAAAATTTGGCTGTTAGCGTACGTGACCCGCAAAAGGCTGAAGGCTTACGCTCTCTTGGCGTGGACGTTCGTTACGGGGATTTTAATCATCCGGAATCGCTGGTTTCTGCTTTCGCAGGCATCGACAGACTTTTAATCATATCCACAGATGCGGTTGGACAACGGGCCCAGCAGCATATCTTAGCAATAAAGGCTGCACAAGAAGCGAAAGTAGGTTTCATAGCCTATACCAGTGTAGTGAATGCAAGAGAAAGTGCATTCTTTATCGCTGAGGAGCACCGTCAAACAGAGGAAGCAATCATTAATTCAGGCATCCCGTATTCCATTCTGCGCAACAACTGGTATTTAGAGAACGAGCTCGCCACGGTTCAAGCGGTTATCAATGGCGCGCCATGGGTAACTTCCGCCGGAGAGGGCAAAGTCGGGTGGGCGGGCCGTCAGGATTATGCGGAGGCGGCAGCAAGCGTACTTGCCGGGGAAGGCCATAATAATACGGTGTATGAATTATCGGGCAAGCCCTTAACGCAAGAAGAATTTACATCGATCGTTGCCGAAGTCATCGGCCGGGAAGTTCAAGTTAGTCAGGTAGATGACGAAACATACGGGAAAATCATGGGCGGCGCAGGTGTTCCTGAACAAATGATTCCGTTCCTCGTTGCGATTCAAAGCGGGATCCGTGAAGGGTTTTTGGACATCGAAAGTGACGATCTTCCAAATTTGCTCGGCCGTCCCACAACTCCGCTCAGCGATGCCCTGCGTCAAATGTTGAATACAAACTAAAGCTGACGGATTCTCAAGCAATGTAAAAAGCCGGGAGTCGTCATAAAAACGGTATCCCGGCTTTTGATTTAGAAGCCGCTGCTGCATCTCAGCGGCTTTTTACCAACAATTCAATTGCTTCTTGCACAATTTTACTTGAATCTTTACCTGACGTCTGTTCTTCGATGATGCAGTTATGCAGATTTTCAGCTACAATATGCGCAATTGCCTTGTCAGCAGCGCTTCGAACCGCCGACAATTGGCTGACGACTTCTTTGCAGGACTTTTCTTCTTCCATTAGCCGTAAGACTCCACGCACTTGACCTTCAAGCCTTCTTAACCGCTTCTTCATTTCTTCAGTATACGTATAGTTCATTTTTCACCGCCCCCTTTTCATCTAAACATATACGTGTATACGTATATTATACAGCCAAAAAATAAATCCTTCAAAGGATTAAATGAACAAGTTTACTTTTGCTTTGGAGGCGTCCCCAAGATATGCTGCAACTCCTGCGTACTCCAGTCCGTCAATAAGCTCCTCTTGTTTCAATCCGAGAAGGTCCATTGTCATCGTACAAGCAACCAGCTTCACATCTTGTTCTTGTGCCAATTCAATAAGCTGCGGCAGGGAGAGGGCATTGTGTTTTTTCATCACGTGATTAATCATTTGGGGACCGAGCCCTGCAAAATTCATTTTGGAAAGCCCCAATTTCTTTGCTCCCCGCGGCATCATCCAGCCAAAAGCTTTTTCCAACCGTCCTTTTTCCGTTTTCACAACCTCGTCTTTACGGAGCGTATTCAATCCCCAAAAAGTGAAGAAAATGGTCACGTCGTGGTCATAGGCTGCTGCTCCGTTGGCAATGATAAAAGCTGCAATGGCTTTATCCAGTTCACCGCTGAACAGTACAATCGTCGTTTTTTCTATATTTTCGTGCACTCTTGTAAGCTCCTTTCCAATTAGAGATAGATAATATCGAGCCATATTTTCGCGACCGTTGCGGCAATCAAGAACGCTAGGATCCCTTGTAATACTCCGGTGTTTAATTTTTTGCTTATTGCAGCTCCAACTGGCGAAGCAACCGTACTGGCAACAACCATGACCAGGGAAGGCAGCAGCAGCACATGTCCGCCCATCACCTTTCCTGCAGTGGTTCCAATAGAAGAAATAAACGTGATGGCAAGAGAAGAGGCGATCGCCACCCGGGTTGGTATTTTCAGAATGACAAGCATAACAGGAACCGTGATAAAAGCGCCGGCCGCTCCAACAATGCCGGATACCGTTCCGATTGCGAAGGCCAATGCCGAAGCTAACGGTTTATTGAAGCTGACTGTTGTAAAATCGACATGTTCTTGCGCTTTTTTGGGCAAAAACATCATGATCGCGGCAATCAAAGCCAACACAGCATAAGTCGTGTTAATGGAAGAGTTTGTTAAAAATTTGGAACCGAATCCTCCGGCAAAACTGCCGATAATAATGGAGATACCCATCGAAATAACCAGCGGTTTATTAATATAGCCGCCCTTGCGAAAGGCGAGCATGCCCGCAAATGTTGCAAAGAAAACCTGAACCGCACTAACGGCAGCCACTTCTTGCGCCGTGAAAGTAATAAACCCTAGAGCCGGAGGAATATATAACAGCATCGGGTATTTGATAATGGAGCCGCCGATTCCAACCATACCTGAGATGAGCGAACCAATGAATCCAATCAGAAATAGTGTAAGGATATAAGTTATATCCATGTTAACCTTTTTTGAAAATAAATTTAAAGATCCCGTCTTCTTCTTTTACGTCTAACAGTTCGTGGCCTGTAGATTTGGCCCAGGCGGTCATATCGGCTTTGGCGCCTTTGTCCGTAGCATGAACCTCCAGAATTTGTCCGCTTTCAAGCTCATCGATCGCTTTTTTGGTGCGAACAATCGGAAGCGGGCAAGCCATACCTTTTGCATCAACAAATTTATCGACTTTCATTTTATACCGCCCCTTAAAATAATTATTTATCGTGAACCGCACAACGATTTGGACCGATTTCCATTTCCCGCTGTTCTTCTTCGTCCGGTTGAAGAAGCCCTAAATTCGTTTTGCGAATTTCCTGGTACGCATTTGGCTGCGGCGGCAGCTTTTCCGTTACTGTGATTCTAAACTGTTCCTCGTCTTGGATATTCAGACCAGGGTTATTGATATACAAATCTCCCAACCGTCCAAATACTTTTCCGCCTTCGCTTAACTCGGACATTTTGCCAAAATGAGCTGGAAGCACAATCAAATCATCCGACAGTTCTTTGTACCGGCAATACAGCGTATTCCTTAAATCGGAGACCCAATCCTCCGCCTTGCCCGCCAAGTCGGGACGGCCAATGGATTCGACGAATAAAATGTCCCCTGTAAGCAAATATTTGTCTTGTATGATCAGCGAAGTGCTTCCGATTGTATGACCCGGGGAGTAAACCGGCAAAATGTTGATTCTCGTGCTGCCGACAACAATTTCTTTCGCTTCCTCAAGATTTTCGAAAGCGAATGTAACTTCCGTTGCATCTTTCGGAGGGAGCCAGTAGGTTGCTCCAACTTTTTCAGCTAACTTTCTTCCACCCGAAATATGGTCGGCATGGAGGTGGGTATCGATGGTGTATTTAATCGTTACGTCCTGTTCTTGAGCAAATTGTTCAAAAACATCGGTTAGTCTGACTGCATCTATAATGGCGGCTTCACCGCCCGAAATGACCATGTAAGACAAACAGCCCTTCCCGATCCGAACGAACTGATAAACGGAACCGCCATCTTGCAAATCGCCTACTTTAACGGGTTCAAGATGTTCGCTCCAGGATTTCATGCCGCCTGCGAGAAAGTAGACATTGCTCTTGCCGGCTTCTGCAAGCTGCTCGGCAACGAATTGTGATGAGCCTTCCTTAGCGCATACAACAAGAACTTTTTTATTGTCCGGAATTTTCTGAGCAACAGCATCCACGCCTTCAAGCAACTCGAAGTAAGGAACGTTCATGATTTCTACACCTTCGCCTTCAATTTTCCAATCTTGAAACGATTCCTCATTACGGACGTCAAGAATGAAAATGGCTTCTTTAGTTAGAACCATTCGGGTTAATTCTTTGGCAGTCATTATAGCTGCGGTGTTCGCAGTTTCCGTCGGCCCTGACCAAACGGACATTCCATTCAAGACATTTGTTACGCTTTGGAAGCCTTTTTCTTTCAAGAGACGACAGGCCATATCGCTTCGATTGCCCGTTCGGCATATTACATAAATGTCGTCCTCTCGTTGAAGTTCATCCATACGGCATTCCAGCTCGCCAAGCGGAATTGATTTTGCGCCGGGAATCCGATGAAACGCAAATTCGGCTGGCTCCCGGACATCCAAAATTGTGCATTTTACGTTTGAAGCTAATTTCAATTGCAGCAGATCATTGGAAATGGTTTGCTCATACTTCACTACTTCCTTAACCTCCTCCGGACTTGCCTTTCGAAGAAAATGCCGTAATACTACTCCTTCATATAAAGTTCCTAAATACTGATGACCTGCATTTTTCGCCCAGCCCTGAATATCTGCGAGCGACCCTTTATCGGTTGCTTGAACTTCAATGACTTGCCCTGCATGTAATTGTTCAATGGCTTTTTTGGTTCTAACAATCGGCATAGGGCATGCAAGACCTTTACAATCCAAGGTTTTATCCGCATTCATCTCCAACGAAAATCCGTCCTTCCCACAATCCATAATACATATACCGGTATGGGTATATTATAGAGCCGGCTGTTTCTCTCTGTCAACCCCTTAAGTTAGTTGCCTGCGTTGGTATTACCCGCTCAATAGCCGCGTTCCGGCTGACAGACAGGGCGGACTTTTGACATTTCCGGGTCAAAGTCGACCTACCTTTTTCAATCCTACTATGTTCATATTGAAACTTCTCTCAACTGCCGCAATAATGAAATGGAGACTCATAAGATCCATTATTGAAGGAGATGAAATAATTTGCGCAAATTCAAGGTAGGCGTCATTGGTACCGGAATGATCAGCAACATTTATTTGAAAACCTGCACCGAAGTGTTCGATACGGTTCTTGAGGTCAAAGCGGTGGCGGATATGATGCCCGAGCTGGCGCGAAAGAAAGCGGAAGCGTTTCAAATTCCTTACGTGTACACGGTTGATGAACTGCTCGCAGACCCGGAGATCGACATCGTGCTGAATCTGACCAAGCCTGCCGCGCATGCCCCGTTGAATTTGCGCGCGCTTGAAGCGGGCAAGCATGTATACACGGAGAAGCCTTTTGCGTTGTCGCGCGAGGAGGCCGACGAAGTGCTCGCTCTGGCTGAAGCGAAAGGATTGTATGTCGGCTGTGCGCCGGACACGGTTCTGGGGGCCGGCATTCAGACGTGCATTAAGCTGATTCGGGACGGCTGGATCGGCAAGCCCTATGCTGCTAACGCTTACATCTATATGGGCGACGGGAGCGGGGGCGTGCATCCGAATTTTGAAAATTTCTTAAAGCTGGGCGGCGATCCGCTTATGGATATGGGACCGTATTATTTGTCGGCGATGCTTCTTATGCTCGGACCGGTTCGCCGGGTAGCCGGATCTGCGCAGCAGCTGCATCGGGAGATTACGGTATCCAATCCGAGATCGCATGCCTATGGACGCACGGTTCCGATAGAGGCGCCAACCAATGTATCGGCGATATTGGATTTTCATAGCGGAGCGATCGGCGTCTTCCAAGCGGCGAAGGAGAGCTTCGGCTATTCGCCGAGAATTGAAATCTTCGGTACGGAGGGCAACCTGACGGTTCCCGATCCGAATTACTTCGGCGGACCGGTAATGATCAAGTTCCCGGATGGCGAGACGAAGGAAATTCCGCTGACGCATCCGTACAGCGAGGACAGCCGGGGAATCGGACTGGCGGAGATGGCTTATGCGATCCGTTCCGGCAGGATGAACCGGGCGAACGGCCATTTGGCCAGACATGTGCTCGATATTTCCCTGGCAATATTTGAATCGTCGCAGTCGGACAAACATGTCTACATTCCGTCGACGTTCGAGCCGGTGTTGCCTCTGCCGCTAGGATTGAGGTATAACAGGCTGGATTAAGGGAGGATGTAGTGAAGCGGTACTGCTGCACACTTAGCGGTTCTAATTTGGGGTAGGGTCGCAGTGCGTTTTTACAAACGGTTGTCTGATAGTGATTATCTTCCGGTTCTCGTATGCGGACGCAGAGTCTCTTATTTTGATGAAACTGAGCAAAAATCACATCGTGCGGACACACGATCTCTTATTTGTGCTAACATCAGTCGTTTTCTATGATTTTGAAGCCGATAACGGATCCTCTATCCGGAAGATTGCCATTCACGAGGCAAAGTTCACAAATAACGGCCCCTGTGTCCGCTTCTATTGCTAGGGAGGCGTTCCCCTATTCTTTGAATCCGACAACATCATCACAATTCCTCTATTTGACGCTTACTCCCCGAAAAGTGCAATTGTCCCCTTTGATCCGTTGGATTCTCCGTCCTTGTTTTTCCGGCTGCTCCTATATAATGAAGTCAACCGGTTAAAGGAGAGAGTGCCGATGTACAGGAAGAAGCTGCATGCCTATATTTTCACGTTTCCCAGTTTATTCTTGACGCTTGTGCTGGGGATCTACCCGATCTTGTGGGCGTTTCGGTATATGTTTTACGACTATCAGGGGTATGGAAGCCCGCGGTTTGTCGGATTGGACAATTTCTTCCGGGTCGCGCGGGACGATCAATTCTGGCAGTCGGTCGCCAACACGTTCGTCTACGCCGGAGGAAAGCTTGTGCTGACACTTCCGCTTTCGCTTATTTTAGCCGTTATCTTGAACAGGGCATTGCGCGGCAGACATTTGTTTCGCGCCGTCTATTTTCTGCCCACGATTTTCAGTGCTTCCGTCATGTCTATTGTGTTCTATATCATCTTCAACTCCTATAACGGAATTCTGAATCAGTTCCTGCTTAAGCTGCGGTTCGTGAGCGAGCCTGTCGATTGGCTCGGCGCCCAATTTGCGATGCTCACCGTTATCATTATTGCGGTATGGGGAGCTGTAGGAAACTATATGCTGCTGTTTCTGGCTGGACTGCAAAGCATTCCGGACGATATTTACGAAGCGGCTTCCTTGGATGGAGTCAATCCGGTACAACGTCTATGGTACATTACGCTGCCGATGCTCGGGCCTGTGCTGCAAATGATCATCATGCTTGCGATCACCGTGTCACTTAAGGGGTATGAAAGCATCATGGTGCTGACCGAAGGCGGGCCGTTTAATAAAACCGAAGTGATGTATTTATACCTGTATAAACTATTCTTTCCGGTGACTTCGGAAGGATCCAGCGTGCAAAATATCGGCTACGGCAGCGCGGTCGGATTCACGACGGCATTAATTGTAGGCTTGATCACATGGATCTATTTCTGGATTTCCAAACGGTTGAACGAGACTTATTAGGTGGGGGACCAGTGATGACAATGACGAGACTGATGACAAGAACGACACTCTGGGTGTTTCTTATCCTTACCGCCGTCTGTATGCTGTTTCCGATTGTCATGGCGATTCTCGGTTCGTTCAAGACGAATCTGGAAGTTACGACAGGCGCTACGCTGCTGCCGGAAGCATGGCAATTCAAAAACTACGGACATGCGTGGAAGCAGGCAAATTTTGCCCAGTTTACTTGGAACAGTATCTATGTAAGCCTGTTTACAACGATCGGTACGCTGTTGATTACGGCTATGGCCGCTTACGCGGTCGACCGAGTGGACTTTAAGGGGAAGAAATTGTATATCATCCTGCAATCGTTTACGCTGTTCATTTCAATCGGTGCGGTCGTGCTCAAGCCGCAATTCGATCTGATGGTCCAGTTGAATTTGCAAAAGTCGTTATGGGGTGTCATTATTATTTTAATCAGCGCGCATGCAACGATCTTTTTTATGATGATCGGTTTTTTCAAAGCGATTCCCAGGGATCTGGATGAAGCGGCCCTGATCGACGGCTGCAGCTTCTATTCCATATTTTGGCGGATTATCCTTCCGCTTCTACAGCCTGCGCTCGCGGTGACCGCGCTGTTTACATTCAGAAATGCCTGGAACGAATATATTCTTCCGCTAGTATTCTCCATGACCAAGCCCGAGCTTCAGACGCTGCCTGTCGGTCTGGCGAATCTGAGGTATGGCTTCGGTGCCGCTTCGGAGAACCAGTACATGCTGGCTGGCGCCTGCATTTCGATCATCCCATTGCTGGTTGTGTATGTATTTGCCAATCGTTCTTTTATGCAGGTCACAGTGGGTTCTGTGAAAGGATAAATCGGCGGCCGTAGGATGGTGGATATGAAATCCCTCTTTTTCCGTATCTCGCTTAAACGAAGAATCTGGATTTCTTTCGTCCTGATTACCGTTATCTGTATCGCTGTAACCGGCCTGTATTCCTATGATTACGCCTCCGGTGTAATGGAAAGAAACGCCGTTCAAAGCAGTCAGAATATGCTGAACAAAACCGCTCAGGTTGTCGATGAGCGGTTAAGGCACGTTGTTGTGGCGGCCTCTACCTTCATGATGGGGGAAGCTTTCCAGAGGGCGATGAGGGATGTACAGGAAAATAACGCCTCCAGCTATTATGATCATTTATCCGCGCTGCAAACGCCTTTTGCCCAGATGAAGCTCAATGAGCTCTCGATTGATTCGGTCTTTATCCATACGCCGATCGGTGATTTCTACCCTACGGATAAGGCGCGCAGGCAAGGTCTGGCCTTTGGGGACACGACAATCCAAGAAGCCGTCCGGCTTGCGGACGAACCTTGGAATACGTTGTGGGTGGGGGGACACCGCGAGGAGTTTTTTACACGCGGCGACCCCGTCGTTTCATTAGTCATGAAACCGCTTTTTGACTTTTATCTTCAGGATGTTTATATCATCGTCAACTTAAAAGAAGACACCCTTATGAAATTAATCTCTGAAAATCTGGAAAACCGCCAAATCGAACAACTGTTATATATGCGGGACGGCAATCCGGTACTGATGTCCGAGGCCGGGGCATCCTTCATGGACGATCCGCAGCTTCGCCGACGGTTGGCGGGTGCAAATAAGGGCAATTTTGAATACAAGCAACCGCACGGCACTGCTTATCTTGTAAATTATGCTGAGCTGGAAATGAATAAGAACTGGGTGCTGATCGGCTACCAGTCGAAATCCGATTTGCTCGCCCCGATGTTGAAGATTCGTTGGGCCATCCTGATGATTATGGGGGGCTGCATCGTGATGGCGTTTATTTTTGCCAGTGTGTTGTCCGAGGTTCTGCTTCGTCCCCTGTTGAAGCTTCGGGGGTTGATGCTTAAAGCAGGCCGGAACCGGCTGGATGTCCGTTTCGAGAGCCGCTATGAGGATGAAGTGACACAGGTCGGTTACAAATTCAATCTGATGCTGGAGCAAATTCAATCGCTTATTGAGGAGGTTAAGCTGTCGGAGCAGGAGAAGCGGAAGTCCGAAATCAAAGCGCTGCAGGCGCAGATTGACCCCCACTTCCTGTATAACACGTTAAATACGATCTATTGGAAGAGTGAACTGGAGGAGCATGATGCGGTGAAGGAAATGATCGTATCGCTCGCATTGCTTTTCCGGCTGGGGCTTAATAACGGAAAAGAGATTACGAGCGTGGCGCAGGAGATCGAGCATGTGAGCCAGTATCTAAAGCTGCAGTCGGAATGTTATGCCGATATGTTCTCGTACTCCATTCGTGTGGAGGATAAACGTCTATGTGAGCTTCCAATTTTAAAAATCATCCTGCAGCCGCTGGTTGAAAATTCGATCCTGCACGGCTTTCAGGATATGAACCGGAAAGGAAGGATTGAAATTAACGTATTCGAAAGCCGCGAGGATCTGGTCATCGAGGTTTCGGACAACGGGTGCGGCATGGATGTGCGGGAAGTCCGGAAACGGATGAAGGGGCAGGGTGACGGCCGGGAAAGCTATGCCTTATCCAATGTACAGACCCGGTTGCAGCTGTATTACGGGGAAAAGGCGAGGATGGAAATGGAAAGCGTGCCAAATGAGCGGACGAAAGTGACGTTGTTTATTCCGATGGGTAGGGAGGGAAGCTAAGGTATGCTCAAGAAACCGATTCGTTTATGCATCATTGACGACATCCCAACGGTTGTTCAAGGCATTGCGAAGAAAATTCCGTGGGACCAATACGGCATTACGGTCGTTGGGACGGCGGCGAACGGGGAAGAAGGAATCGGGCTGATTCGTGAAACCAGGCCGCACATTATCTTAACCGACATTCGTATGCCCAAGCTGAGCGGGATCGATATGATTAAGGAAGTAACAGGGGATGGAGAATCGCCGCCCAAGGTCATTTTTCTAAGCGGTTATTCCGACTTTGCTTATGCGCAGGAGTCGATCCGGCTCGGCGCTTTCGACTATGTGCTGAAGCCGTTTACACCGGGGCAGGTTGTCGATGTCGTGCTGCGAGCCAAGCGGGAGCTGGAATCCGAGCAAATGGAGTATATGAACCTGGTCGAACTGCAACAAAAGGTGCGGGAGAGTATGCCGTATTTGCGGCAGGAATACTTTCGACTGCTGTTAAGATGTGTCTCGCAACCGGCTAATACCGAAGCAAAATGGGAGTTCCTGAATATTGAAATGGACAGGGAAGGCTTCGCCGTCATCGTTGCCGAGATCGACGGGTTTGAACACGATTTGCAGTCCATGCCGGTCGTCGAAGCGGAATTGATTCGTTTTTCCGTGCAAAATATTTTGGAAGAGACCATTGGCGAGCATACGAAAGGCATCGTATTCCGGGAACAGCTTCACCAGCTTGTGGCGATCGTCAATGCGGCGCCGGAGGCGGATGCCGGCCATCTGGCAGAATTATGCCGGCACAATGTGGAGCGTTATGCGAAGCGTACCGTTTCGATCGGTCTTGGGGCAAGGGTCAAGGAAGCCGGGGATATCCATCATTCATTCGACCAGGCCAAGACAGCCTTGTCTTACCATTTTTATACCGGCGGCAACTGTGTCATTCATTTTCATGATATCGAGCATCGCGGCGCAACCGCTCCCCATTACACTCCGGAGAAGGAAACGGAGCTGCTCTACTGCCTGCGGTCCGGCAATAAGGAGGGGGTGGAACGCCAACTGCTCGACATTTTCAAGGAATGTATTCAATATCCCGGTCCTCCCGATCCACAGTTGTTTATGAACTTGTTCTATGGATTGGCATTCACCATGTACCGGAGTATATCCGGAGCAATCGGCGAGGGGCAGCAGCGCGCGATCGAAACGAAAATTGCCGCCATGAGGAGCGGAAATACGAAATCGCTTGATGAGCTGAAGTCGTCTCTGTTTGAAATTGGTACAATCTGCTGTGAATGGATGCAAAAACAGCAGAACAGGGACTCGCAAAGATTAATAGTCGAGGCTATACGGTACATCGAAGAGAACCTGGGCTCCGAGCTGACGGTGCAGGAATGTGCGAATGTCGTGCATCTCAGCCCGAGCTATTTCTCCAACCTGTTCAAGAAGGAGACCGGTTCGACGTTCATGCAATATGTGACCGCCGCGCGCATGGAACGCGCAAAGGAAATGCTGCTCTGCGGCATCCAGGTGCAGGAAATCTCCTATGAGCTGGGCTATAAGGACAGGCCTTATTTCAGCGAGCTGTTTAAGAAGCATACGGGCATGACCCCGTCGGAGTTTAGGAGCAAGTATGCGGAGTAGATCGACAAATCAACCGGTACCAAGCATGCACATGAAAAATAAGGGAAAAATATGGCGCTATATATGCTTTCGCTCGCTGCTTGGGAAAATAGCGGTAAAAAATGGCGCTAAACCAAGGGTCCTGCTCTAGCAACCTTACAAATACAGCAAATAAGACCCAAAAATTCCGCTATTTCGGAATATGCTGTAAAATCACAAAAATAAGACCACTAAATACCGTTAATTCGACGATCTGTTGGGCATGGGAAGAATAAGAGTGATTTTAACCTCCCTTGTTCGTGGTAATGTCCTTCCTGCCTGCTCCCGAGGCGGTGTTACAATGAGAGCAACCCGGTACCCGAAGGAAAAAAAGGGATGGCGGTATATCCAAAGGGAGGTTTACTGGAATGGCAAAGAAATGGTTGAAGCTAGGATTGATTGGGTTCATTGCGATCAGCCTCGCGGCATGCTCGTCTAACGGGGGCGGCAGCAATACGGGAGGAACGAATACTCCTCAGCAGGATGACCAGTCAAGCATGGAGAAGACGAAATTATCGTATTGGACGATGGATCGCCACGATATGGATTTCATGCAGCAGAAGATCGACGAGTTCAACGCAACGAATGAGCACAATATCGAAGTGGAAATGACGGTCATGGCCGACAACTACAACCAGGCCGTAGAGGTAGCTTTTGCAAGCAATCAGGCGCCTGATATATTCCGGATCAGCGACTTTTCGACTTATGTGAAGAAGAACTATCTGACTTCGCTTGATTCGTTTTTAAGCGACGAGATGAAAGCGAAGTTTGAGGGTGTGCTCGCAGAAAACGTGAATATGGCTGACGGCAAAATATACTCTCTTCCGAATACAGGCCAATACTGGCGGTTGATCTATAATGTGGATTTGTTCGAACAGGCAGGACTGACGGAGCCGCCGAAAACATTAGACGACATGGTGGAAGCCGCCAAGAAAATTACCGAAGCGGGTAAAGCCTCCGGTGCCTATGGATTTGCGAGCAACTTCAAAAACACAAGCGGCTTCTGGCGTCCCGCCTATGCTATGGGCAGTCTGGGCAACGGGTTGGGGCTTGACGGCTACAATTTCAAAACAGGCGAATTCGATTTCTCCATGTATAAAGAAGCCGCTCAGGCAATGCGCCAAATGAAAGAAGACGGCAGCATGCTGCCGGGCACCGAAACGCTCGATATCGATCCGCTGAGGGCGCAATTCGCGCAGGGCAAAATCGGGATGTATGTGAATCATTCGAGTGAGCCTGCTGTATATGCCAATCAATTCCCCACGGATATTAGGTGGGAAGCGGCGCTTGTGCCGACGGCAGACGGGGCAATGAACGGCGTTACTTGGGTCAATGCGGGCAGCTACATCGGCATCAGCGAGATGTCCGGACATAAAGCTGAGGCTTACAAATTCCTGGAATATCTTTATAATGAAGATCTGCGCAAAGAATACCAGGAGAAGGGCTACGGCATTTCCGTGCTGCCGTTCGTCAATGAGATCGCAGGCAAACCGGATATCAAAGGAATCGAGGGCTTCCTGCCGACCCAATATGACGGTATATATCCGGCAGCTCCGCTGTCGATTACGGAGACGAAGCTCGAAGGCTTGAAAATGTCGGATGCCTTTACGAAATACGTGATTGCCGGCGGAAATATTGATGAGATTATTGAGGATCTGAATACGCGGTATGCAAAAGCGCTGGCATCCGCACGGTCGGAAGGGCTGACCAATATTGAAGCGATCCCGTCGTTTGATGCCGGCAAGCTTCAAGGTTCACTGATGGTAGGCGAATAGTGTATGGGGGCGCGCCTGGATAAGGCCGCCTTTTTCCTTTCGCGGGGCAGGCTTGTAGATCGCCGTGTTGTAGATGGTTGCAGCGATGATGGCTCGAATAGAAAGCGGATGCTATTTTGCTAAAGCCGCAGCGGATTCATTTCATCTAACTTTTAGGTCAGGAGGCGTGGCGATTGTTTTGGATCGAAGAAAAGCTGAATGCCCGGATACGCGAGCTGGAGACATACCGGTATCGGGATGCGATTACGATAGAACAATTTCATGTAAAGAAAGATCCGAAAGGGGAGATTGGCTCTTATCCTACGGAAGAAGGACCTTGGTCGAAAATGAACCTTGGAGAGGAGTGGATCGGAAGAGACGCTTATCTGTGGCTTGCGGCCAATCCTTATATCCCCGAGACCTGGCGGGACAACACCATTATCGGGTATTTCGACTTCGGCAAGACCGGCGGCGGGAACAACAGCGGGTTTGAGTCCTTACTCTTCCTAGACGGGGAGCCTTATCAGGGCGTCGATTCCAATCACAAGGAAGTTTTTCTTCCGCCTGCGAAAGCGGGTCGCACGATATCGCTCCGTTTTCGGTTATGGTCCGGACTGAACGGATACGACCGGCCCGCCCCGATCACCCATCGCTTGGAGAAAGCGATGATCTGCCGGTTGGATGAAGCGGCCGACGACTTGTATTTTACCGGAAAGGCGGCATTGCAGACGTTACGTGTGCTCGGTAATCAAACGGAGGAATACCAACAGCTTATTACCGCGCTGGATCGCGCTTTTCTGCTTGTGGATTGGTCTGAGCCCGGTTCGGAAACGTTTTATGCATCGGTATCGGAGGCAAGAGGAGTTTTGCAAGGCGAATTGAAACGGCTGCCGGAGAAACAAAGCGGCCTTACCGTCACCTGCGTCGGGCATACACATATCGATGTGGCATGGCTGTGGCGGCTGCGGCATACGCGGGAGAAGGCCGCCAGGTCTTTTTCCACCGTGCTGAGGTTAATGGAGAGGTATCCCGAATATCTCTTTTTGCAGACGCAGCCGCAGTTATATGAATTTATCAAATCCGATTATCCCGCTCTTTACGATAAAATCAAAGCGAAGGTGAAGGAACGGCAATGGGAGGCCGCGGGCGCGATGTGGCTGGAGGCGGATTGCAATCTGCCCTCCGGTGAATCGCTGGTGAGGCAGATTTTGTACGGCAAACGGTTCCTGCTTAAGGAATTCGGCGTGGATTGCGAATATTTGTGGCTTCCTGACGTGTTCGGCTACAGCTGGGCGCTGCCGCAAATTTTGCGAAAAAGCGGGATATCCGTGTTTATGACGACCAAAATCAGCTGGAATCAATATAACCGGATGCCGCATGACACGTTCTATTGGAAGGGAATCGACGGGTCGGAAGTGCTGACGCATTTCATCACGACGCCGGACCCGGGAGCGCAGGAGGGCAGTTTCTATTACACGTATAACGGCGTCGTCACGCCGGAAACGGTACAGGGAATATGGAAGGCTTACAGGGACAAAACGCTGAACCGGAACCTGCTGCTGGCCTACGGCTACGGAGACGGCGGGGGCGGCGTCAATCGGGATATGCTCGAAATGAGGAGAAGGCTGGAGAACATGCCCGGGCTTCCCAATGTCGTGACCGGACGGGCGGATCACTATTTTGCCGGGTTAAAGCAAAGGGTGGAGGCTTCGGATCAATATGTGCATACTTGGGACGGGGAGCTTTATCTGGAGCTGCACCGCGGCACGTATACCAGTCAGGCTCACGTTAAAAAGGCGAACCGCCGCCTGGAGCTGGCGCTGCGGGAGGCGGAGTGGCTGCAGGTGATGAGTGCGCTTGGACGCCGGGATTGGTCGGCGTACCCGGCTTCGGACTTGGCGCAAGCTTGGACGATTGTGCTTCGAAACCAGTTCCATGACATTATTCCGGGTTCGTCGATACGGGAGGTTTACGAGGATTGCCGGGAGGAGTACAGCGTAGCCGGATCAATCGTACACAGGGTCAGAGATGAGGCGGCTTATGAGCTTGTCGGAACAGGGCAACCGGCGCAGCAAGGCGACATTTTCACCCTCTTTAACAACGCTTCATGGGATAGAGAAGATACGGTGTTCATTGAAGGCGGAGACGACCATTCCGATTGCGGCGATAATGCCCGGACAGGCGGGTGGTACAGCGCGAATGGCGAGCTGTTGCCGGCACAACGGACCGCAGGCGGTTGGCTCGTCCATGTCACACGGGTGCAGTCAATGGGGTATGCGGCAATTGAATATAGACCCGGGCCGTCTTTCCAAGGTGAAAGCGTTAGACAAGATGAATCAACGCCATTTATGTGGGATACACAAACGCTGCATACCCCTTTTTACGAAATTACATTCAATACATGTGGACAAATAGCCCGGCTGACTGATAAAACCGCAAACCGCGAGGTGCTGTCCATGGGAGAGACCGGCAATGTGCTCCAGGTGTTCGAGGACAAGCCGAAGAGCCGGCATGAAGCTTGGGACATCGATATCTATTACTCGGAGAAAATGAAGCCGGTTACGGAATTGCTCGCGATGGAGCTTACGGAGTCCGGGCCGCTTCGGGCAGTTGTACGATTCGAATGGCGCTATCGGAATTCTAGCGTAAATCAGCGAATGATTGTGTATGCGCACAGCCGGCGTATCGATTTTGATACGACGGTGGAGTGGCACGAGCAGCGGCAGCTGCTCAAAACGGCATTTCCGGTCGCCGTCCATGCGAATGAAGCCGTCTATGATATTCAATTCGGCAACGTTAAGCGGCCGACGCATTGGAACACAAGCTGGGATTATGCGCGCTTTGAAACGGTGGGCCATCAGTGGGCGGATCTATCGGAGCGTAATTATGGCGTAAGTCTGCTGAACGATTGCAAGTACGGATACGATATTAAGGGCAACGTGATGCGGCTGTCGCTCATCAAGTCTGCCATGGTGCCGGACGATACGGCGGATCAGGGACGGCATGATTTTACGTACGCGCTGCTGCCGCATCAGGGGGATTGGTATGCCGGCGGGACGGTTCAGGAAGCCTGGGCGCTCAACAATCCGATGACCTGGGTGCTGGGAGCTGCGCAGGAGACGGGCTTCTCCATGTTCTCATTGTCGGCCGATCACGTCATGATCGACGCGGTCAAGAAGGCGGAGGACGAGGATGCCGTCATCGTCAGGCTGCATGAATTTGCGGGAGCACGTGCGGCGGTAGTCCTGCAGAGCGGCTGCCCGATCGTCTCGTGGGCGGAATGCGATTTGATGGAACGCCCATTGACGGACATGAACGCCGATCCGGAGATCGAATTAACGATCATGCCTTATGAAATTAAGACGTTTATGATACGGTTAAAATAAAGTGATTAACTCTAATGGAAAATCTAGTAAAGACTACTTCTAAGGGATTGCCAACTGTAGAAGCTTGGCGATCCCGTTTTTCTTCTCCCTATGGAGATAACGAGTTAAGAGGTGCTTGAACAACAATTTGCGATCGGACGATAATACTAGTAGATCGATCCATAAATATTGTCATCACGATGGTCGCTGAATAATCAGGAAATCCCTGACGAGCTACAAGGGAAGCCCTGACCCTGACCGGAGTGTGGTGTAACGGACAAAACTGACCTTTAAAAGGAAAAATAGACGTTTCTCCGTCTGTAACGGTCACTCGAGCCGTTAAAACAATGCAAACAGCTTCCAAACGCGTCTATCCGACCCTTAAACGTCACCCATGTCCGTTAGAACTTCAAAATTCGGAAAAGGACCATTTAAACGTCATTTCTGTCCGTTAGCTGTTTAGGTTCCTATCCCCCTACCCCGCCCGGACGTGCCATAGAATCGATATTTAAGGAACGATCTACTAGATGCGGGGCCATATGATTCTCTTGTATAAAGAGAAGTACCTTTTTTCGGGCGATCATCTTTACTGGGATAGAAGCAACCGGTCGCTTGGTGTCGCTAAAGAATATTGTTTTTACTCTTGGCACGAACAATTGAAATCCATGGAACGACTTGCCGAAGAGGGATTTGAATGGGTATGTATTTCCACGCCACGGGGACCGGATTTTTCTAGAGGCATCAAAGATGAAACTGGAAATGGTGCGATTGCTCAAGCAGTTGCATTTGACGGTATAGCATGATGCGCATCAGCTGCAAATTAGTTATTACCTGAACCTGCATTGTGATGATAAGTCTCGTGAATTGCGATTACGCCAGAAGTTGGCCGGACGAATGCTTTATGAACGGAGTAAGCGCGACAGCGGCGGCGAACCGTTCGTGAAACGGAGTGGATAGTTTAATTACGGGAAAGATGACGGGATTTGAGCGGGACATCAGCCCTGAATGTTACTGTAATAGCCCATTGAGCCTTGTTTTGTTGCAATCATGCAACAAAACAAGGTCATTTTTGTGGGGTGGAGAATCAGCAATCATTTAGCCCGTTTGAGTACCAAATCCTTATAAAGAACCGTATTCCCTTCAAATAACGGCGTGTTCAGTGGCTCAACTTCCTCGAAGCCCCCACGCTTTCCAAAACAGTTGATGATAAATTGATTCTTTTTCTTATCTGCGATGGAATCCATTACGGTTATCTCAATCTCGTAGCGAACAACCCTTGAGGCTAAGGTTGCCGCCTGGGAATCGTTCCTACCCGGACGGATGGTATTTGTATCAGAATGAATTACTCTCCGTCTCCGGTTAGTCCAGTCTATGACGCGAAAAAGCACCCTTATCCTTCGATTGCTATAATTTACATACTCAACGATAGCCAGATCAGTTCTTACATGTTTCTTCAATACGCCGGTCGTTAATACGTAAGCCATTAATCAACCCTCCATATAATTTAGGAATAGTCTAGATTATGATGGTTTCAGACTGAGTGCTTGGACGTAATAGGGAGCGGGTTTGCTTCCAAGAGCTATTAACTGATATTACAGACAAATATGTACTGCGACCGGGCGGTCTCATTTAGCGATTAGTCAGGATATTGCGAATGGTTTTCGTCTAAGCGGACATGGTACAATTGTGGAAAATGCCGCGGGCGGATACAGGAGGTAGAAAAGTGGTTGAGATCGTTAAAAAACAACAGTTTTCAATAATTGGTAAAATGGGAAAGGGGCTTGCTGCTGAGGGACCGAAGTGGATACCTCTATTATGGCAAGAGGCAAATAATAACTTTGCCGAGATAAGCAGCCTCGCGAAGTTGGATGCTGAAGGCAGCATGGCTGGGGTTTGGGGTGCAATGAGTGATGTTGATGAGAGGTTTGAAAGATGGCAGGAAGAAGGTAAATATTTAGCGGGATGTGAGGTTCAAGACGACGCTATACCGCCGACTGGATGGACAAAATGGGTCATTCCGGCATTTAAGTATGTTGTGGTTAAATGTACGCAGGATTCTTATAAAGAGACATTTCGTCATATGATCACAGACTATTTACCACAAAACAATTTTACCATCGCTGGAGCGATTCAAGAATTCTATTCTCCAAAGGATAATAACGGCGAGCTGTCATTATACTTCCCCGTTGAAAAAATATAGCTGACGTATCAAGGCTGTTCAAACATTAACTATAGGAGATGAGAGTTATGGGGATTAAATTGGATATGGTCGGCATTGTGGTAAAGGACATGAAAAAGTCTTTAGATTTCTACCGGATCCTGGGCTTGAAAATCCCGGAGCTTGCCAACTATGAGCAGCACGTTGAGGTTGCACAAAACGGTTTCCGCCTGGCATTTGACACGCAGGAAATGATTAAAGATATTTATGGCGGTTGGGACGAGCCCATAGGGCATCGTATAGAGCTTGCGTTTCTATGCGACAGCCGCGAAGCGGTAGACGAGTTGTTCAATCAAATAAGGGAGCATGGATTCAGCGGACACCGCGAGCCATGGGATGCTGTATGGGGGCAGCGCTATGCGATCGTTCAAGATCCTGACGGCAATTTAATTAGTCTGTTTGCTTAGATTGGCTGGAGGGCAACCATAAAAGTACAATAGGTGCTGTTGAAATATACTTGGTTTATTGATTTACGAAGTAACATACCACGAGGCTGCCTAGATCGGTAGCCTCGCTTCAATTACGGTGCAGATTTATTCAAAAATCAGTCTGGTTTTCACATACAATTATGGTAGAGTATTTTAAAGGGGGGATGGGAATGAAAACAAAATACTCCATCGTCATTGCTTATCCGTAATATTATTCATGGCAAGCGGGTGTTCAAAGAAGGACACTTTTATTTTTGAGAAGATTCAAAAAGCATTTCCCAAATATGTTCAGATTGATGAGATTTATCATGCCGAAATTATCAAAAATGGTTTGCTTGTCTTTTATAAAAGTAACGAGGGATTAGGTGCAGGATTTATGATGCAAAAATCGGATGATTGGGAATGGGTAACAGGAACAGGATATGCTTCCCTTTATCCGGACGATGGGTTGTCAGCATTGTACTCTAATATGGATGTGGTTCCTCTATATTTTTCATATGGCGTCATTAAGGACCAGGATATTTTCGAAGTTCGGTCATCGGAAAACAAGGCGAAAATTATTCAAATCGCGGATGGAACTAGAATATGGTTCATCACTTATGAACATCTCCTTGGGTCAAACGGTTTGCTTCTTCCTTCAATAATCGGCAAAACTAAAGATGGGAACGAAATCATAACAATGTGAGGGAAGGATAATCATAATCCTCGTAGAGATAAAAACGATTATTTTGTAACGGAATAACATCATATAAGCAAAGATAAATCAGGCTCATTAAAGGAGCCCGATTTATTTTAATCACTGTAGTTCCTCCTCGATCGGAAACAGAGCATCCAAGCTATTCATTTCTTTTACCCCCAGCACGGTTTTATTTCTCTTGGTATCAATGATTCCATATTGTGCAGTCCCTGCGTGAGTACGAATGTCGTAGTAAACTAGAGATTTATTCAATTCTGGCTGCCTCCAATTTCTCTAATGACATTTTTATCGGGGATAAAAGAAAGGGCCTTCTTACTCTTATCTTCTCCCAACAAAGCTGTCCACCTGATCCACGCAGAATGTTCCTTTACTTGGTAATAACTGATAATTCCGGATTCTAAAATAAAAAACTCGTCAGATTCACCTTCTGGAAAATAAATCTTTAGATTGCGTATGCCTTCGTCTAAGTTTCTATAGGAATCTAATAAATCCAATGTCGAGATTACTGGAAGGTGTAAAACAGCTATTCTTGAAACCGTTAAATCCGCATCTTTCATTGTATCTTTCGTCTGTTCGCTTAATCGGGCTACATAAACGGTTTTGGAAAAAGGGTTCTAGACGCAGTCCCTTTCTTGGCAATGCGGTTCTCTGTTTGTATCATCAACTCCGATTGATCTTGGTCATGAATGATTAAAGTCTTGCTCAGATTATCCCAGCTTTTGATGGTGATTCCTTCTATTTTTTCAATAAACTCAAAGGTACGTAGGTGGTCCCTCCTTCGATAAACGGGGGAGAATCGCTATTTATGACTTTACCGTTCACATTGATCGTAACCGCTCTCTCATTAGCACCAACTGACGACAGCCAAAATAATGTGCCGATAAGAAAAATGAAAAGAGTTAGTTTAAGTTTCACTTCAATTCCTCCTTGTAGAGTTTGACGTTTCTTACTATTGTTTAGTTGCTTTGCATGTTAAATTTTTCTACAAGCTGTGTGGGTGTTTTGAATTGAATAATTATCAGAAAATTATGAATAAACATAATTATATTTTATTTCATAGTGCAGCATTTCCGAAGCATAAAGCGCGGCTTGCTTCATATAGTGGATTAATGTATAGAACATAAATATAAAAAAAAGGAGCACATTGTCTACACGATGAATAACACTGCAGGCGAAGAACTCATGTTTTGGGATGTTAAGGTTACTTATCTGGTTTCCGCGAGCAGCAAAGAGCAGGCTGTTGCGACAGCAAGCTTGCGGATCAATGAGCATACGGTTCAGCTCGACCGAGTAACGCTGGTAGACGAAAAAGGGGGTCACACCGTATTCAGATTAGAGCGGGTGGAACGGCTGCAATGGACAAAGGTGGAAAGTACGGAATACAACGGACGGTATAAAGTTTTTGGGCATATCCGCCTGGCGCTCTCGGTGAAGACGAACGCAGAAAGCAAGGACGCAATGCGGTGTTCCACCTTCAAGCTGCCTCGTTCAGCCGTACACGATAAGCCGGTATTTGTAATTCCCGCCATGAGCGAACATGCTTTTACACAAGTAATAAGCCAGTCCACGCACTGGAATACGGGGGTTAATGAGCCGGCAGCTGCTGCAAGAGTCGTATATTTGTAGACAACGTTCCTGGAAGGTGCTATAGTATCTAAACAAACTGCATATCTTAAATAGGTGCCGAATCGCATTGCATGCTGTTCGGCTTAATAGGGAAGACCGGTGAAAAGCCGGCACGGACCCGCCACTGTAAGGAGTATCGATTCATATCGATTAGGTTTCACGCAAGACGTCACTGGAGTGATCCGGGAAGACGCGGAAACCGATGCTCCAAGTCAGGATACCTGCCTTTTTAAGTAACACTGGAATCTACGAGGTTTAGAGGGGTGTTGGAGAGCGAGAAGAGGAGCAGTCCGGCTTCAGGACTGTTTTATCCTTTTATTCAGCATTTCCGACATGTATCCATGTCGGAAATGCTTTTTATTTTGTACATGTAAGAA
This sequence comes from Paenibacillus tarimensis, assembly GCA_041281825.1. GTDB lineage: Bacteria > Bacillota > Bacilli > Paenibacillales > Paenibacillaceae > Paenibacillus_D > Paenibacillus_D tarimensis_A. Next base: position 1,403,355 of record CP166298.1, read on the forward strand.
TGAAAATGAAACGGGTGTTTGCTTCGAAGCGTTTGCGGCAGAAGCGGACTTAATAGGGAAGTCCGGTGCAATACCGGCACGGTCCCGCCACTGTGATGGGCGCATCTCTGTTTTCAGCTTGGATAGTCACTGGGTTAACCGCCTGGGAAGACTGGAAAACAGGAGCCCTAAGTCAGGATACCTGCCCTTTCATCGAACACGAGGTCCTACGCGGATAGGAGAGTGTTGGAAGCTGCTACATCTTCACAAGGATACCGAAAAGCGTGCGCTATTCCGGTTATGCCTTTGTGTCTGCATGAGCATTTCCAGCCCTCCCGGGCCGGAGATGCTTTTTATTTTGTGTGAGCTGAAGGCGAGACTTCAGCCTGATTGTACGGAGCGTCGGTTGCTTCAATTTCTATGGAGGTGTCATCGTTGGTTGAGATGCTTAGTTTTACTGCGGTTGTTATGCTGATTGGATTTAGGCACGGAATGGACATGGATCATATTGCGGCGATTACCGATATGGTCGGTGCGGAAAGGGAAAGAAAGAAGCAGCTGTTGTTCGGTACTTTATATGCGCTTGGCCACGGCTCGATAATTGTGCTGGTGGGACTTGCGGCGATCGTCATCGGCCGGCGTTTGTCCGACGGATTCATCCATGTGATGGAGCTTGGCGTCGGCCTGTCACTTCTCATTCTGGGACTGTTCATTCTGTATTCCTTGGTCAAAGAGAACAGCGAATACCGTTTTAAAAGCCGATTTCAACTGGTCGCCGAGCTGCTTGCGAAATTGTCCGGCAGGAAAAACGTTTCGCCTGCTGCGATGGCCAAGTTCGGTATTTTAGGATCCCTCGGTATCGGCGTCCTTCACGGGATCGGGGCGGAAACGCCTACCCAAATCATGCTGTTCTCATCGGCTGTCCGGTTGGATGACCAGTGGACGGCTTTCCTTCAACTGCTGCTGTTTGCCGTCGGCATGCTGGCGGCGACTTTGATCGTTACCTGCTTGGCTTCATGGGGGTTTACAAAAGCAAAATCGTTTAAAGGCGTTTACACGCTGCTTGGAAGCGCAACGGGCTTATACAGCATTGTACTTGGCTGTTTCATTATTAGCGGAGCTTAAGTTCACAACAAGGTTGATTTTGCGGAGGGGGAGAGGGATGGAAGGTTCAATGAGCGCGAAAGGAAAGCTGTTGGTCATCGGTTTCGGCCCCGGATCGTTCGAGCATATTACGGATCGGGCCCGGGAGGCGATTCAGGAAAGCGACGTGGTCATCGGCTATAACACTTATGTTGATTTAATTCGGGGTCTGTTGACGGAGCAGGAAATCGTCCGGACAGGCATGACCGAGGAGGTAAGCCGTGCGCGTGAAGCGGTAAGGCAAGCGGAGCAGGGAAAGAAAGTCGCCGTCATCTCAAGCGGTGACGCCGGAGTTTACGGTATGGCGGGCCTTGTTTACGAAGTGTTGATCGAGAAAGGCTGGACCGAAGCGGAAGGCGTGGAGGTCGAGGTGATCCCTGGAATCTCCGCCATTAACTCCTGTGCCTCGCTGCTTGGCGCGCCCGTTATGCATGACGCTTGCACGATTTCGCTTAGCGATCATCTGACGCCGTGGACCGTTATTGCCAAACGGGTCGAGGCGGCGGCAGCGGCCGATTTTGTCATCGCACTGTACAATCCGAGAAGTGGCCGCCGAACCCGCCAAATCGTAGAAACGCAGCGCATTCTGCTCCAGTATCGTTCGGAGGATACGCCTGTCGGATTAGTGAAAAGCGCGTACCGGGACCGCGAGCACGTCGTGATTTCAACGCTGGGAGAGATGCTTGAGCACGATATCGGCATGCTGACGACGGTGATTATCGGCAATTCGTCGACCTTTCTGTACGATGGGAAAATGATAACGCCGCGCGGCTATCAGCGCAAATATACGCTGCAATCCGACGAGCAGGCGCTGAAGCCTCACGAACGATTGCGAACCGAGGCCGAGCCATGGTCGTTGAATGCGCTTGAGGAACGGCCGGAAAGCGAAGAGGGGGGGACGCCATTGGCGAACCCGGCCGAGCTTGCGGCGGAAGCGCTGGAACTGCTGAGGGCGGGTGGACTTGTTGCCGCAGAACAGCATCCACAGATGTCGGCGGAAGCAGCTCAGAGTCACGTCACTTCCGTATTCGAGGTCGGCGTATCGCCGGGAATAGCGAACAAGAAATTCACGGCACGGCAGATGGCTCTGTTAGCAGAGCTGGCCGGGGATGAAGGGGAGCTGGAATATACGCCGCAGCATCAAGTGCTTCTGCGCGTACCAACGAACGATGCGTTGTCCATGGTCGGCCGCTTGAAGCAGGAGAAGCTGCTCGTCTTCCCGATCGGGGACATAACCCAAGTGAAAGCATGCGACTTCTGCAATATGGAGAAGGATGAGGCGATCCCGGTTGCCGAACGGTTGAACGAGAAGCTGGGGGGCAGGCAGACGCCCAAAGAAATCAAGATCGGCTTGAACGGCTGCGGCATGGCCTGTTACGGAGCGGTTATGGAAGACATCGGCATCGTCTACCGCAAGGGCGGCTACGACCTGTTCCTCGGCGGCAAGCAGATCGGCCGCAATGCTCATGCCGGGCAAAGCGTCGCAGAAGGCATTCCGGCTGACCGGATTGTCGAGACGGTAGAGGCGGTGGTCCGGGAATTTACCGAAAAAGGACATCCGGGGGAGCGGTTTCATAAATTTTTTAAACGCGTCGGGCAAGTGGCTGGATTTACATATAAGGAACATACGATGCCGGTGGCGGTGGAGGCTGTCTGCGGCGATTAGCTGAGAGACTTAAAATTGAGAGAATTTAAGCGGAGAAACTTAAAGCGGAGAGATTGGAAAGGGAGAGACTTTGAGACCCGCTCAAAGATCCCTATGTCAGGAGGAGCCGAATGGAAGCGATATTGTTGGTAGGTCACGGCAGCCGTGACAGTGATGGAAACGAGGAAATGCTTCGATTTGCGGAATCGGTCAAGGCCCGCGCGCACGGGAAATGGGTGGAGACCTGCTTCCTCGAGCTGGCAAGCCCGAATATTCCTCAGGGAATTGCCCACTGCGTAGAGAAGGGCGCAACGCGCATCGTGCTGGTGCCGATCATTCTGTTTGCGGCCGGCCATTCGAAAATACATATTCCGGTGGAGATCGACCGTGCCAAAGCGAAGTATCCTCACGTTGCATTTGCTTATGGGAGGCCTGTCGGCATTCATCAGAAAGTGCTGGACATCCTGGAGTCGCGCCTGGCGGAGGCGGGGTATAACAGGGATTTGCCAGAGGGAGAACGGGATCAGGATACGGCGGTGCTGCTGCTCGGCAGAGGAAGCAGCGATGCGGACGCAAACGGCAATTTTCTCAAGATGACGCGCTTGTTGTGGGAGCAGCTGCCCGTAAAATGGGCGGAGAGCTGTTTTATCGGGGTGACGGAGCCGTCGTTTCCGGATGGGCTTGACCGCTGCAAGAGGCTTGGGGCGAAAAATATTTACGTGCTGCCTTACTTTTTGTTCACCGGCGTTCTGATCAAGCGGATCGAGCAAATGACGGCGGATTTTGATGCGGCCCATCCGGAGATTAATGTAGAACTCGCCGGATATTTCGGGTTTCATCCCCAGCTTGTGGAGCTTCTGCTTGACCGTGTGGAGGAAGCCTGGGAAGGGCGCGTTGCCATGAACTGCGACATGTGCAAATACCGGCAGGAAGCGTCGCATGCCCACGATCATCATCATCACCATGAGCATGACCATCATGATAACCATGACCACCAGAATCATGTTCATCACCATGACGAAGAGCACGACCATCACCATCATGAAGAAACGAACCGGGAGGCGGTAACGTGATCTTTATCTTATGCGGGACGAGTGATGCGCGGGAACTGGCGATACGGATTGGGAAGTCCGGTTATCCGCTGCTCGCTTCCGTCGTCACGGAGAATGCCGCCAAAAGTCTGGAGGAGACGGGCATCCCCGCCCGAACAGGCCGTTTGACAGCGGAAGATATGACGGGGCTGCTGCGTGAATTGGATTGCAAGGCAATCGTCGACGCCAGCCATCCGTTTGCCGAGGAAGCGCATTTGAACGCGATGCAAGCTGCCCGGGAAACCGCGCTTCCCTATATTCGCTTCGAGCGGGCCTCATTGATGTACGACGATCACCCGAAGCTGACGGTCGTTTCCTCTTATGAGGAGGCGGCCATGGAAGCGAAGCGGCGCAAAGGATCGGTTATGCTGACAACCGGAAGTAAGACGCTTCCGATTTTTGCCAAGCATCTGCTGTCCGATCCGGAAATCCGGCTTGTTGCCAGAATGCTGCCGCGCAAAGACAATATGGAGCTGTGCGAGCGGCTTGGCGTGGAGCAAAAAAACATCATCGCCATGCAGGGACCGTTCACCGGCGAGATGAACGCGGCATTGTACCGGCAATACGGCACGACCGTGATGATTACCAAAGAAAGCGGCAAGATCGGGGCCGTCGACGAAAAAGTGAATACGGCGCTGGCAATGAACATCGAGGTCATTCTTATTTCGCGGCCCGAATTGGAATTCGGCGATGCGTACACGGATTATGAAGGTGTGCTTGGGCGGCTAAAAGAGCTTTTTACATAAAGAAAGATAGATCACGTGAATCGGAGAGACTTTGAGCTCGTTCAAAGATCCCTATGTTGAGCTGAGAGACTTTGAGCCCGCTCAAAGATCCCTATGTATTCGGAGAGACTTTGAGCTCCACTCAAAGATCCCTATGTATTCGGAGAGACTTTGAGCTCCACTCAAAGATCCCTATGTATTCGGAGAGACTTTGAGCTCCACTCAAAGATCCCTATGTATTCGGAGAGACTTTGAGCTCCACTCAAAGATCCCTATGTCAGGAGGAAAACAATGGATTTCAAAACGGAGTTCAAACCGTTGACCGTTCAACCGCAAGAAATTGAAGGGAAAAGCTTCGAAATCATTACCGAGGAGCTGGGGGAGCATCCTTTTACCCCGGAGCAATATCCGATTGTGCAGCGGATCATTCACGCCTCTGCCGATTTTGAGCTCGGGAGAAGCCTGGTGTTTCACCGGGATGCGATAGAGGCCGGGATCCGAGCGATTCGTTCAGGGAAGACCGTCGTGGCGGATGTGCAAATGATTCAAGCCGGTGTCAGCAAAGACAGACTGGAACGATTCGGCGGCGGCGTCAAGGTCTACATTTCTGATCCGGATGTCATGGAAGAGGCGAAACGCCTGAATACGACAAGAGCGATCGTCTCCATGCGCAAGGCAGTCCGGGAGGCGGACGGCGGCATCTACGCGATCGGCAATGCGCCGACGGCGTTGCTCGAATTAATAAGGCTCGTGAAGGAAGGGCAGGCGAAGCCGGGCCTTGTAATCGGAATGCCGGTCGGATTCGTATCGGCGGCGGAATCGAAGGACGAACTGCGCAAGCTCGATATTCCGTTTATTACGAACATTGGACGGAAGGGCGGCAGCACCATTGTGGTGTCGGCCGTTAATGCGCTTTCCATCATGGCGGCGAACCGGGATTAACCAATGGGAGAAAAAGGAATGAGCGACGCGACTGAAACGGAAGAGAAGCCGCTCAGGCACGGATTTACGACCGGCGCATGCGCTGCGGCAGCGGCCAAAGCTGCGGTTACGATGCTGATTACGCAGGAAAAAGCGGAGCATTCGGAAATATGGCTGCCGGCCGGCTTCTATCACAGCTTTGAAATCATTGAATGCGAAATAACGGCAGATATGGCCCGTTGCGCGACGATCAAGGACGGAGGCGACGATCCGGACGCCACGCATAAGGCAAAAATTGTTTGTACTGTGACATGGCGTGATGAAGAGGGGATCGAGCTCGACGGCGGCACCGGCGTCGGAAGGGTGACGAAGCCCGGACTTCCCGTCAACGTTGGAGAAGCCGCCATCAATCCCGTTCCGCGGCGGATGATTACGAAGGCCGTTCAGGAGGTATTGAACGAGTACGAGGCCCATCGCGGTGTCCGCGTTGTTATCTCGGTTCCTGACGGCGAGGAGATCGCCAAGAAAACGCTCAATGCGCGGCTCGGCATTATCGGCGGCATCTCGATTCTCGGGACCCGCGGCATCGTGGTTCCTTTCTCTACCGCAGCCTATAAAGCGAGCGTCATCCAGGCGATCCAGGTGGCCAAGGCTTCCGGCTGTAGCCAGATCGTGCTTACGACCGGGGGAAGCAGCGAGAAATACGCGATGAAGCTATATCCGGGGCTTCCGGAAGAGGCTTTCATCCAGATGGGCGACTTTGTCGGCTTTTCCTTGCAGCATGCGAAACGGCTCGGCGCAACAAGTGTCAGTCTGGTCGGTATGATGGGCAAATTTTCGAAGGTGGCTCAAGGCGTCATGATGGTCCATTCCAAAAGCGCGCCGGTCGATTTTCATTTTCTGGCCGATGTCGCTAGGGAAGCGGGGGGCGATGATTCGGTGATTCAAGCGATTAAGGAAGCGAACACCGCGTCGCATGCGGCGGAGCTGGCGGCTGAGGCCGGCCTGCACACCTTTTTTCAGATTTTATGTCGCTACGCATCTGATCACGCGGTTCGCCACGTTGGCGGCGGTATCGATGTTGAGACGGTTTTGGTTACGATGAAAGGCGAAGTATTGGGGAGGGCTGAAATTGTCGGATAACCGGATAGCGATTTTAGGCATCGGCGACGATGGAGCGGGCGGGTTGTCTAAAGCATGCCTGGCGTTGGTGAACGGTGCGGATGTACTGGCGGGAGGGGAGCGGCATCTTGGGTTTTTCCCCGGATTTCAAGGGGAGAGGATTGAGATCAAGGGCGGATTGACCGAAACGGTGATGCGGCTGAGGGAGCAACAACGTGCCTGCAAACGGATCGTTGTCCTTGCGTCGGGCGATCCGATGTTTTACGGCATTGCCGGCTTTCTTGTGAAAAAAATGGGGCGGGAAGCGGTTGCGATCTACCCGAATCTGAGCTCGCTGCAGCTTGCGTTTGCCCGGATGGGCGACAGTTGGCAGGATGCGGCGCTGGAGAGCGTGCACGGACGTACACTGCAAGGGCTGGCGCAGCGTATCGACGGGAAAGCGAAAGTGGCGCTTTTAACCGATGATGTCAACACGCCGGCTGCGATCGCGAACTATCTGCTGCGGTTCGGTATGACGGAATACGAGGCGTTTGTGGCAGAAAATCTTGGTGGCGAAGAGGAACGCAGCGGCTTTTATTCCTTGGAAACAATGGCGGAAGGCGTCTATTCTCCGCTTAATGTCGTCATCCTTCGCCATCGCCAAGGTACGGTGGTCAAGGCGCGGAACGGCTTCGGCTATGAGGACGAGGAGTTTCATCAGCGCAAGCCGGAGAAAGGACTCATTACGAAGAAGGAGGTTCGGGTGCTCAGCTTGTCGGAGCTGAATCTCTATTCGCGCAGCGTGGTATGGGACATTGGTGCGGGATCGGGTTCCGTGGCGGTGGAATGTGCCAAGCTTGCCCCGTACGGACAAGTGTTTGCGATAGAGAAAAACGAAGGCGATATTGCCAACGTGCGGGAAAACCAGCTCAAATTCCGGACCGACTTTACCATTGTTCATGGAAAAGCGCCGGAAGGGCTGGAAGCTTGGCCCGACCCGGATGCCGTCTTTATCGGGGGCAGCGGCGGCGAGCTCCGCGAGCTGGTCCGCGTCTGCTGTGGGCGTCTGCTGCCGGGAGGCCGGATAGTGATCAACGCGGCGACGATCGAAACATTGTCGGACAGCTGCCGCACCTTGAAGGAAGAAGGCTTCGAAGTTCGCGTGACGCTCGTTCAAATATCAAGAAGCAAGCCGATTCTGGATATGACCCGGTTCGAAGGGTTAAACCCGGTCTATATTATCACGGGGTTCAGAGATACGGGGGATAATGAGGCTGTTGATCGGTCCGGCAGCTAACGTAGATTGAGAAGGGGCGACTCTATTAATCGCCCGAGCTCGCCGAACCCGCCGAACTCCCACATCCGGTGAAGTCGCTACATCCGCGAAGTCCTGCATCCTCGAAGTAGGCTGCAACTGCCAAAACGCTACGTCCGCGAAGTCACCACAAGAAATCGCCACGTCCGCGAATTGGCTACAAAAATACTGTAGTAAACTCAATAATACTGAACCAAAGCTCATAATTTGGAATGACTTGAACGCTCAGAAAGGGAAGTAGTGAGGTAAACCTCACTATTAACGAAGCGAGCCTCCTTATTATTGAGCTTTACCTCACTATTGAATTCGAAAAGGCCGCTTGCTCCGGACATTACCGCGGTTAGATTCAATAATAGTGAGGTTCGGGTCATTATTTGCGGAGAAGGCCGAGCCGCATACCTTACCAATTAGCTGCATTTACAGAGAGGAGAAACGACTAACGTGACAACCGCTTTGAAGATTGGAACGCTGCACGGAATCGGTGTCGGACCGGGGGATCCCGAGCTCGTCACCGTAAAGGCGTTTCGCTTGATGAAGGAATGTCCCGTCATCGCTTATCCGAAGAAGCGAATGGGCGGGAAGTCGTATGCGCTGGAGATCGTTCAGCTCTATACGAACCCTGCCGAGAAGGAGATGCTTGGGCTCGTGTTCCCGATGACGAAAGATCCGGCCGTGCTTGAGAAAGAGTGGAACAAGACGGTCGCTTTATGCTGGGATCATCTGAAAGAGGGACGGGATATCGCCTTTGTAACCGAAGGAGACCCGAATCTGTACAGCACCTTCATCCATATGGCCCGTCTCATGAACGAGCTTCATCCCGAGGTGCCGGTCCGAACGGTTCCTGGCATCTCTTCGGTGCTCGGGGCGGCAGCGCAGCTTGGTATTACGCTTGCGGACGGCGACGAACAGGTTGCGATTGTACCGGCTACGGAAGACAGCGCAGCGATGAAGAAAGCGATCGAAGAACACGATTGCGTCATTTTTATCAAAGTGGCCAAAGTAATTGACATGTTGATCGGTTTGCTGGAAGAACTGGGGTTAACGGACAAAGCTTCCGTCATTACGAAAGCAACCTCATCCTATGAGACGATCTGGCGTGACGTTCGTCCCCTGAGGGGACAGGAGCTGGAATATTTGACGTTGATGGCGGTGAGAAAATGACGAAGCTGGAGCCGAAAGTATACATCGTCGGGGCGGGTCCTGGAGATCCGGAGCTGATTACGGTCAAAGGGTTGAACATTTTGCGGCAGGCGGATGTGGTGCTCTATACCGACTCACTCGTTAACGAAGATCTCATTGCGGCGGCGGGAGCGCATGCCCAGGTGCTGCAAAGCTCCGGCATGGATTTGGAAGAGATGGCGGACATCATGGTACAGGCGGTAAGGTCCGGCAAGAGCGTCGCTAGAGTCCACACCGGCGACCCGGCCGTATACGGCGCCGTACTCGAGCAGCTTGTGCTGCTGAAGCAAAACGGCGTCACTTACGAGATCGTCCCCGGGGTAAGCTCTGTCTTTGCGTCCGCAGCCGTCCTGGGTGCCGAGCTGACCGTACCGGATCTGACGCAGACGGTCATTCTGACGCGTGCGGAAGGACGGACGCCGGTGCCGGAGCGCGAGAAGCTGAAGGATTTGGCATCCCATCACTGCACCGTGGCATTGTTTTTAAGCGCGACCTTGGCGAAAAAGGTCGTGAAGGAATTTCTGGAGGCGGGCTGGTCCGAAGAGACGCCGGTAGCTGTGGTGCAGCGGGCGACGTGGCCTGACCAAAAAATCGTCCGTACGACGCTGAAGCATCTGGATGATGATTTGCGGAAAGCCGGAATTCGGATGCATGCGATGATTTTGGCCGGGTGGGCGCTAGATCCGGCGATAACGGAACGGGATGCGTATCGGTCCAAGCTGTATGACAAAACGTTTACCCATGGGTACCGTAAGGGAGTGAAAACCGGTGAATAACCCGTATGCGGCCGTCGCCATCACGAAACACGGCGTGGAGATGGCGCGTGATTTGGCGGAGACTTTTCCGGCAACGGATCTGTACTATATGAGCAAGTTTGCAAGAGGGGATGAACAAGAGAAGAACTATCGTCTCTTTGAAGGATCAGTGAAGCTCATCTTGCCCGAGCTGTTTAAGACGTACAGTGGAATCATACTCTTTATATCGCTCGGGGCAGTTGTACGGATGATCGCGCCGATCCTCGAGGATAAAAAGAAAGATCCGGCTGTCGTCGTGATCGATGACCGCGGCGAGCATGCCATCAGTGTGTTATCCGGACATCTGGGCGGCGCGAACGAGCTTACCCGGGAAGTGGCCAAGGCGATCGGAGCCCGGCCGGTCATCACGACCGCATCGGATGTTCAGCAGACGATTCCCGTTGATCTATTCGGCCGTTCGATGGGCTGGGTCGTCGAAAGCTTCGAGAAAGCGACGCCTGTCAGTGCGTCGGTCGTCAATGAGGAACGGGTCGTCATCGTACAGGAGACTGGGGAGAAAAATTGGTGGACGTACGAAAAGCCTCTTCCATCGCATTTCCGGATAGTCGATACTGCAGCGGAAGCGATGAATATGACGTTCGACGCCGCATTAGTCGTTACGGATCGGCTGCTGGGGGCCGGCGAGGAGGCGATATTGCTCCGTAACGGAGTACTCTATCGTCCCAAAAGTCTGGTGCTGGGCATTGGATGCAACCGGGGCACGGTGGCGGACGAAATCGAATCCGTTATTCTGGATTCGTTATCGGAGCTGCGTTTATCCGTTAAAAGCGTGCGCAACATTGCGACGATTAACTTGAAGCAGGATGAGCAAGGTTTGCTGGATGTATGCGAAAAATACGGCTGGGAGCTTGCCGTCTATACGTCGGAGCAATTGAATACGGTACCGCTCCGCAATCCGTCGGAGACCGTCTACCGCTACACCGGCGCTTACGGTGTAAGCGAACCTGCGGCACTGCTCTCTTCCGGTGCCGGAGATTGGCTGCTGGAAAAGAAAAAGAGCGGCAACTGTACGATCTCCGTCGCACGAATTCCTTTTTAATAATAAAAGAAAGTTTAAGAGTTACGTTTACGGCCAAAAGCGCCGTTGCATGGCGTGATAGGATCCGAATGAGCGCTGCAAAACCTTAATGATTTGATCCATTAAAGTCTGGGTTTGTACTTTAAAGACACCGTGAGGCTTATTTCTTCACAATCTCACTTGAGTTAACCTGCTCGGAAAGGATGGTCAGGGATGATGTATCGGCCTCGTTTGATGATCGCCGGAACAGGCAGCGGCGCCGGAAAAACAACGGTCACGATCGGAATGATGCACGCGCTTCAGAAGCGGGGACTTCGTGTGCAAGGCTTTAAGTGCGGCCCCGACTATATCGATCCGACGTACCATAGCGCGGTCACTGGGCGGGCATCGCGCAATCTGGATACATGGATGATGCCTGGAGAAACGGTCACGGAAATATTTTTGCGAAGCTCGGCAAGTGCGGATGTGTCCGTAATTGAAGGCGTTATGGGCCTGTATGACGGGAAAGACCCGCTTAGCAATGAAGGATCAACCGCTCATATCGCAACGCTGCTCGAATGTCCGGTTGTGCTTGTTGTAAATGTCCAGAGCATGGCCCGAAGCGCCGCAGCCGTGGTGACGGGTTTTCAAAAGCTTGACGAACGAGTTCGCATGGCCGGCGTTATCGTAAACAAATGCGGCTCCGAAGGCCATTACCGGATTGTGAAGGCGGCCATCGAACAGGAATGCCGCATCCCGGTTGTCGGCTGGCTCGGCCGCGACGAAACACTCCAGATCCCGGAAAGACATCTCGGGCTTGTCCCTGCCGTTGAAAGGGGCGAGCTGACGCCATTGTTTGACCGTGCGGCTGAGCTTATCGAAGCCGGCGTCGATTTGGATGCCGTTCTTTCTATTGCCAAAGATGTTCCCCTATTGGAAAGTCCGGCAAACAGTCTGTTCGTTCACAGGAAAGAAGCCGGTCCGGTCATCGCCGTCGCCCGCGATGCCGCCTTTAATTTCTATTATCCTGAGAACCTGGAGCTGCTGGAATGTCTTGGTGCGTACATAGTAGAGTTCAGTCCGCTCGCAGGGGAGACGGTTCCATCGGACGCCGACGGCGTGTATATCGGCGGAGGATTTCCGGAAGAGTATGCAGCCGCCCTGTCGGATAATTTGCAGTTAAAGAACGATCTGCATGCGCTCGTTGCTGCCGGGATGCCGGTCTATGCCGAATGCGGCGGGTATATGTATTTATGCCGCTCGATAACGGATCGTTCCGGACGTACATTTCCGATGGCCGGAATCATTTCTGCCGAGGTGAAGATGCAGTCCAAGCTTGCGGCGCTCGGATACCGGGAGGCAAGAGCGCTTCAAGATTGTCTCCTGCTTGCCGAAGGAAACTTCATACGAGGACATGAATTCCATTATTCAACGCTAACACCGGATGACGAAGAGACCTTCCCTTATGCTTATGAAACAAAGGGAATGCGCGGCACGAAGAAAGAAGGGTATTGCAGTGGCAATGTGCTTGCCGGTTATACGCATGTGCATTTTGCTTCCAATCCGGAGGCGGCGGCCAGGTGGATCGGCTTGTGCAACGATTATCGCAAGAAACGGTTATTGACGCAATAAACGGTAAATCGGCTGCCCATTGGGCGTTCGACCCGAATTCGATGCTGCACCAGTGAGAACGTCTCGACCGCATCCGGACACTGAGTACGTTAATTATGAAGTTTTGTCCTGTTTTAGCAACTTTGCGGACCTTCAATCCGTTATTTCCGCAAAATAGTCTTATGAAAGCGATAAAATGGTGAAATAACGGATCGTCTGTCCTTTCAACTCTCCGAATGACTGGTTTGTTCACAGATAACGTACTCTCGGTCCGCATCTATCGTCAGTCCATCATGTAAGCGGCAATCGATCAGAACGATACTTAATAACGAGGTGCTTTTATGGAACCGCAGGATCGCAGAGCGAACCGGAAAGGGTACACCCTTGTCTATACTGGCAACGGGAAGGGAAAAACAACGGCAGCCATCGGCCTCACGGTCCGGGCTGCCGGGCGGGGATACAAGGTGCTTGTATTGCAGTTTATTAAATCTCCGCAGCGCACTTACGGCGAGCAGATCGCGCTCAGCAAGCTGGGTGTAGAGATGCGTCAACTAGGAATTGGCTTCACCTGGACAAAAACGCCGGCCGAGCATCGCGACGCATTGCAAAAGGCATGGGTCGTCGCCAAAGAGGAAGTGATGAGCGGAAACTGGGACGTCGTCATTCTCGATGAGATCAATAATGCTCTGGCTATAGACAAGTTCCCAGTTGACGATGTCCTGCCGCTGTATGAAGTGCTCGAATTAATCGAACGCAGGCCCAGTCATCTTCACCTTGTTTTAACCGGTCGGGGAGCGAAGAGGGAGGTTATGGATATAGCCGATTTGGTGTCTGAAGTTCAAGAGGTTAAACACTACTATAATGAAGGTGTTTCTGCGGTATTGGGCATCGAATATTGAATATTTAATCTTTGTATTTCTATGATATGAGCGCTAATCTCCGCACGAACATAATCGCGTGTCATCGCGAATTTATCCTCATAGAGGCTGCCGCACGGCAGCCTTTACTCGTCTAACGGGCAGAATGGTTTCTTATCCGCACTTTGCCCCGCTATTTTTTATTATCGATTCTTAGAAAAGAAGCGTCCTGGTTTATGAGATGCAACAGCTTTCAAGATCACTTACAAAACTCTCACATCCCTCTAATCTATCCATCGATTTCATTTGATAGAGTTATCTTGCCTTGGCAGACGGAAACCAAAAAAAGGTAAAAAGGAGGGGCGGAACAAGGCCGGGTGATAGAATCCTATGAACCTTATTTGTTGTGGAGGGAGTAAATAAGATGAGAAAAAATAAGATTGCTGTTCTTTTGATATGGTCGCTGCTGAGCGGCTTATTCCTGAATACAGGCGCAGTGGGGGCCGCTGGCGAAACCGCCGATCAGGATCGCATTTCACTCAGTATTGATAAGACGTTAACCGCTCCGATCATCGATGGTCGGACGGACGAGCCCATGTGGACCGTAACGGAGCCGATGACCGTTCCATTCGGTACGGGAACGTTCAAGCCTTCCGCATTCGGCATGTTGTGGGACTATACCTATCTGTACATAGCGGTGAATATCGAGGACGATTCGCTCGTTCACGACGGCAGCGGGTATTGGTTCGAGCAGGATAATATCGGCCTTTTTTTCGACCCGACGCTTCATCGATCGGAGCCATTCGACGACCGGGATATGCAGATGGGGCTCGTATACCAGCCAAACACAACAACACCGGCCTTCTACTTTGGAGCAGCCCCGAATCATGCCGGCAAAGACGAGAAGAAGGTTTTGCGTGCCATCCGTACGACGGATAACGGCTGGACGGCGGAAATCGCCGTTCCATGGACCATGCTGGGCTTCGATCCGGTCAAACAGAACCAGCTAGGCATGCAAATCGGCGTAACCGACCGCGATGCGAAAGATTCACCGGGCACAAGCAGCATGTGGAGCAATTATGGCGGGGTGAACACCTTCTGGAACGATACGAGCGGGTACGGTACGGTTCTGCTAAACGAGGAGAATCCGGTTGGCGGACAAGTGAGCAACGTGTTGCTGGAAGAAAATTTTGACGGCTACGCGACGGGTGAAACGCCATTCGGCTGGATATCCGACGTAAATTCCGGCAGCCAACCGATGACGGTCGTGCAAAGCACGTACGGCAACGGAGGCATGCTCGTCTTCGACGGCAATGCCGCCGGCATGCAGAGCCGGATTTCCGCTCCGGTGCAGTGGGACAATTATACGGTGGAAGCCGACGTCACATTCCATACGGCGTTGAACGACTCCCGTTGGGCGGCCCTTATGTTCAGGGTGCCTGCTAATGGCAAGAACCCCTACAATCAGATGGCGGTAAGACAGAACGGCGCTTACGAAATTGCCTACCGCACGCCTGACAACAATTGGTCGGTTCCGGTAAAAGGCATCTGGGGCAAGCCGCTGGTCACAGATTCGGTCTACTCTCTGAAAATGCGGGTATTCGACAATAACGTGAAGGAATACATCAAAGGTGCGGCAGACCCGGATTATACGCTGCTGACGGACAAAAACTTGAACGCCGATCTGCTTGAGCGGGGAAAAATCGGCTTTCAGGCTGATCAAAGCAAGGTTTCGTTCGATAATCTGAAGGTGACGCGCATCACAGCCGAGCGGCTCGAAATGAAGAACGTACCGGAAACGTTGGAGGCGCTGACCGGACCGGTGCAAGCCTCCTTTATTGCGTCGTTCTCCGACGGCATCACGGACCCGGTATCCGCCGACCGGGTAAAGCTGTATTCATCGGATGAGAGCGTCATCCGAATTATGAACAACAGCATCGTGCCGCTGAAAGCGGGACAAGCTCAGGTTAAGGCTGTCTATTACAACGCAACCGCGGAACATATGATCACGGTGACGCCGTCCGCGACGGAACCGAAGGTCGTCGAGCTGAGCCACGAAAAAGGCTACCTGCTGACGAACGCGGGAGAACCGATTGACCTTGCCGGGCTGACGTTCGAGACGGAGCTGAACGACCTGACGACGGGCACGGTGCAGGGTGACTTGCTCACTTGGACGGCAAGCGACGGCGGCGTCATTATCAACGAGAGCAAGCTGACGAGCGTGGAACGGGCGGGGATTTTCAAGGTCACGGCCCAAAAGGACAGCACGTCCGTCGACATGATTGTGGTAGCGAAAAACCCGTCCGACACTGAATATGTGCTTTACGAGGAAAACTTTAACACTATATCGGCAGGCACCCTGCCACAGGGCTGGAACCGAATAGAAGGTACGACTCCGGCAAATGCCTCCGTTCAGAACGGCGCATTCCTGCTGGATGCGCGGACAAGCCCCGATAACCCTTCCCGGGTACTGCTGCCCGACTATCTGGGTCTGTTCGGCGATTACCGCATCGAGGCGGACGTGACGCACGCATCGGCGAACGAAACGTCACGTTGGCATTCGATCATGTACCGCGTGCAGAACAACAACTACCCTTACTACCAAATGGCGGTCAGGCAGGGTGCGACGGCAGCAAACGGAGTGGAGTTTGCAGAGCGGACGCCCGCAAACGCCTGGAACGTCGTTGAGAAGGCTGCTTACACCGAAGCAATTGATGCAGGACAAATGTATCATTATACGGTCATTGCACACGGCAATCGGGTACAGCAATCAGTTAATGGGACCGCCCTAATCGACACGGACGTTGCGACGGCTTACCCTTCCGGTAAAATCGGCCTGCAGGCCAATGGCAGCCAAATGAAGGTGGATAACTTGAAGGTGTTTCTGCAGGAGAAGCCGCTGCCGCCACTGCCATCCGATCGGTTCGTGAACGTAAAGGAGCCGCAAACCTCGATCGCGCTAGCTCCAACCGTAGCGGCAACGGTGAGAAGCGAGGAAGAGCTCGTCAAATTAACCGGGGATGCGTTGCCGGCAACCGTAATTCTTCATGTGAACGAACAGCTTGACGTGATAGATCCGTCTGGCGAACGCAAAATCGGTTCGCTGGCGTCCGTCATGGATACGATCGGCACCCGGATGATCCCGGCTTTCTATGTGAAGGATGAAATAAGCGTCGACCGTTTGATTGCCTGGATGAAGGAACGGCAGCTGGAAGACGCGTTCGTCGTCTCGGACAGCGGCGATTTGGTGAAAAAGGCGAGGCAGGCCTATCCGATCCTTCGCGGCATAGTCGACTTCCAAACGACGGGCGAACTGACGAAAGACGGAATGATGGACATCCGTCGCACCACCAATGCCAGCCTGGCAAAAATCGCACTCCTGCCGGCGGATGCAGCTTCCAGGACGAACGTAGAATACCTGCAGGAGCGGTTGATCACGGTATGGTCGAAGACGGATGAAGGGGTGGCCGGTTCAGTTGACATGCACAAACTCATCACGGCCGGCGTCAATGGGATCGTAACGGACAAGCCGGATGCTGCTCTGCAAGCATTGGGCACTTATGCGAACAACACGACGCTGATTCGCAAGCCGCTCATCATCGGCCACCGCGGAATCCCCGCGCTGGCGCCGGAAAACACACTTGAAGGCGCCATTCTGGCTTATGAGAAAGGTGCCGACATTATCGAGAGCGACATTTATCTGAGCAAGGATGGCCATCTCGTCATCATGCACGATCCGACGCTCGACAGGACGACGAACGGAACGGGCAACGTGGAGAATTTTACGCTGGCGGAGCTGAAGGCGCTGAAGGCGAACGACCAGTTCCCGGGGGAATATCCAGATGCGCGGATCCCGACGCTGGCGGAATTTTTCGATACCTTCAAAGGTGTAGACGTACTCCATTTTGTGGAAATCAAAAGCTACAAGCCGGAAACCGTTGACGCACTTGTGAAGCTGATTGAAGAAAAAGGGGTCGAGGACCAGGTGGTCGTCATTTCCTTTAACGATAAGCAACTGAAGTACCTTGGCGAGAAAATGCCGGGCATGTCGCTCGGCTACCTTACCGGCGGCTACGCGAACGAAACCAATATCGGCAGATCGCTGCGAAACACGCTGCAGGTGATCCAGCCGCTCAACGCAACCTTCAATACCAGCTATCCGGGCCTTGGCGAGAACTTTATGGAAGCGTCCAAGCACCGGGGGATCACGGTCTGGCCTTGGACGTACCGCGACCGGAACATTTTTGTCCAATACTTCCAGCTTGGCACATACGGGCTGACGACAGACTATTCGCATTGGGTGTCGGACTGGGCGGCCGGCATTGCGCCGAAGCAGGCAAAGGTTGAGCTGACCATAGGCAAGAGCTCCGATTTAACGGCTGTCATAGAAACCTATAAGGGCGACAAAAAGGAGATCACGCCTCACATTATTGTGCTGGACGGGCAGGACTTGATTAAGGTTAACGGGAATCGGGTCACGGCGGTCAGACAAGGCAAGGCGAACGTCCTGCTTCGGTACACGGTCGCCACGGATGCCGGTAATACTTACGATCTTTACACACAACCGGTCATGTTGAAGATCAAACCCAAGCATCGCTAGAAGCATCAGCTTTCGTAATTTAAAGACGCCGGCCAATCGCAATAGCTGCAGGGGGCCGGCGTCTTCGATATCTAATTTATCCTGAAACTAAGGGAAGCTGAACGTAAAACGTGGTCTTCTCGCCAATAGCGCTTTTGGCGTAAATCTTGCCTTTATGCTGATCGATGATCGATTTGGCAATCGCTAATCCGAGGCCGTAACCGCCGTATTTTCGTGCTCTGGATTTATCCGTACGGTAGAAACGGTCGAAAATTCGTTCCAGATGCTCAGGCGCGATCCCTTCGCCGGTATTGGTAATCGATAGCAGAATTTCGTTATGCTGCTTTCGGAGCGTAATGTCTATTGACCCTTTCAGGTTTGTATATTTAACGGCATTATCCAATAGAATCATGACCACTTGTTTAATTTGCTCGCTGTTGCCGAATGCGGTCAGGTCATTTTCTATCTCATAGTTAAGCCCGATATGTTTCTCGAAGATAATGGCTTCCATGGTTAGAATAACACTTTCGACTGCATCACTTACACTAAATGCCGTATGAATCATGCTTGCTCTGGAAGCGTCCATTTCCGTCAAATACAGCAAGTCATTTGTCAGCTTCGTCATTCTTTCCGTTTCGGATTTGATATAGTGAATCCATTTCGCCTGACTCTGGATCGTGTCCTCACTGTTGGCCAATAAAACATCCGTATTGGTGCCAATGATAGCAAGGGGGGTTTTTAATTCATGGGAGGCATCGGCCACGAACTGCTTTTGTTTGTCGAATGCCTCTTTAACCGGCTTGATGGAACGGTTGGCAAAGTAACGGCTAATAAAAAAGATGACGACGAGCATAACCGATGCCACGAATAGAAAAGTATAAATCAGATTGGTAAGGATGCCTTGCCTGGCGGTTACGTCAACGCATACAAGTCTATACCCGTCAAAGGTTGGTTTCAGACTAAAAGCCCATTCGTAGCCATCCAGCTTGAATAGACCTGTGTCCTTATTTTGGGAAGAAGCGGCATCTACAGCAAGCTTGTATAATTCAAGGTCCTCCTCGAAGATCGATGAAACCGATAGGATGTTCCATTGTTTATCGGTCCGGATTGCGAACGAGAAGGAGCGCTCCTGCATCGGATCCGGGTGCATCGGCACCGTTTCCTTGGAATGATCTATTTCATGCTTTTCATGGTCCTGATACCCCGGCGGCTTGTCATAGAACTGACCGACCTTATCAAGCTCCGCCCAGATGTCTTTGCGCATCTCGGAATAAGTGATCATATAGATCGAAGCAAAGGCCATAAGCATCATCACAGAGATGGTTACCATATTGACAACGAGAAGCCGGTTTCTAAGCTTGTTGAACACCATCCGTCACCTCCAGTACATATCCTACACCCCGGATGGTGCTTATGCGTACCGATGAATTCAGAAAAGCAAGCTTCTTCCTAATAAAGGAAATATAGACCTCTACATTATTATGCTCAGCCTCGGAATCGAAGCCCCACAGCTTTTCAATGATCTGTTCCTTTGAGGTTACTGCTTGTTTTCTTATTGTAAGCAGCTCCAATAATTCACATTCTTTTAAGATCAGCTTGATTTCCTTCCCGCGGGACGAAAGCTTTAAGTTTGCGGTATTTAATTCAATATCGCCAAACTTCAACGTATCGTCCTGCACAACCTCCCCTTTACGCCTTAACGCCGCTCTGATTCTTGCGAGCAGCTCCTCCGTGGAAAACGGCTTGGCTACATAATCGTCGGCACCGTAGTCGAGCCCCTTCACCTTGTCGGAAATCTCGCCTTTCGCCGTAAGCAGGACTACCGGAGTTGAAAGACCTTCTTTGCGTATCGATTGTAGCAGTGATATGCCATCGATTTCCGGCAGCATGATGTCTAGCAGCAGCAGATCGTAGATGCCGCTTAAGGCGTTATCCAGTCCGGCTCTCCCGTCATGGACGGCATCAACGGAGTAATTGTGCTTCTTTAAGATCTGGGTTAATGCTTCCGCCAGGTGGATCTCGTCTTCTACAATTAATATTCTCATGACCCAAGCCCTTCCCTTGTTTTAGTTTCCTGAGTATTTTTCATGATTATAGCATGAAAACCTTTAATCAACCTTAATGCGTATCAGAACCGGGCTTTGCAAAAAAATTAAGGAAATGTAAAACATTTAAGATCCATTAAAGGTTGGGCACCTATTATAAAAATTGTAAACGGCATACACAAGACCTGCGAAAGGAGCATTACCATGGCGATAGAAGTGTTCAACCGATATGAAAACAAATATTTGCTTGATACCGAAGCCTTTCATCTTTTTTATAACCGGCTGCTTGAATATATGGAGCTTGATGAATACAACAAGGAGCACGAGTTCTATTCAATCAGCAACATCTATTTCGATACCAGGCATGATGCGTTGATCCGAAAAAGCCTTTCCAAACCGAAATACAAGGAAAAAATTCGTCTGCGGGCATACGGTATTCCGGAGCATGACGCAAAGGTCTATTTGGAGCTTAAGAAAAAGGTGTTTGGCTTGGTCAATAAAAGAAGAACCGCGCTTAAGCTGAACGAAGCCTATGATTTTGTCAGTACAGGAATGATGCCGGAGATCAGGGATTATATGAACAAGCAGGTGGTCCATGAAATGCAATATTTCCTTCAGCGGTATGACCTGGAGCCTAAGGTTTACCTGGCCTACGACAGAAAAGCGTTGTTCTCCAAAGAAAACCGCGATTTGAGAATTACGTTCGATACGAACATCAGATCCAGGCGGTATGACCTCATGCTTGAAAGCGGGGACCACGGTGAAGCTTTGCTGAAGACGGGTCAATGGTTAATGGAAGTGAAGGCGGAGAAAACGATTCCCGTTTGGATGTCGAAGCTGCTTTCGGAACACCAGATGTACCGTACGAGCTTCTCGAAATACGGCAATGAATATAAGAAAATGATCATGAACAGAACCAGTTTGAAGCGGAGAGACTTTGAGGTCGCTCAAAGATCCCCAGGTAAGCTGAGAGAATTTGAGGTCGCTCAAAGATCCCTAGGTAAGGAGGATATACAATATGCTTGATTCCATTTTCGCCGCAGCTCAGGCGGCGGATACGCCGTTAACGTTGTCCCGCGCTTTACTTATCATTATTGTTTCTTTCGCGCTAGGCGGAATCATCAGTTTAACCTATATGAAAACAAGCAGCGGTAACGGATATTCACCGAATTTCACTATAACCATGGTCGTGCTGCCGGCAATTGTAGCCATCATCGTTCTATTAATCGGAAACAATATCGCGAGGGCGTTCAGCCTGGCAGGAGCTTTCTCGATTATCCGGTTCAGGAGCGCACCCGGTGATCCGAAAGATATTGCTTATGTGCTGTTCACGATGGCGGCCGGACTTGCCGTAGGCGTCGGCGCTTTCGGCTATGCTGTACTTTTCACCTTAGCGCTCTGTCTGTTGATGTTTATCCTTAGTTTCATCCGCTTTGGCAAACGAAAGTCAGCGCGGAAGCTGCTTAAGGTTACAATTCCGGAAGACTTGGGCTATGAGGAAGCCTTTGACGAGGTGTTTAAGAAGTTCAATGTTGAGTATGAGCTCACCAAAGTCAAAACGACCGAATTAGGCAGTCTCTATGAACTGGTTTACTCCGTCGCAATAGACCATCTGACGAATCAAAAGGAATTTCTGGATGCTATCAGGTGCAGAAACGGGAATTTGGATATTACGCTGACGATGGCTCCGACAACGGCAGACTATTAATCTGAAGTCAATTAATCGTAGGAAGGAATGATGACAAATGAAAGATATCTTAAAAAGGAAATTAGGAATCGTTCTCTTGAGTATGGCTGTTTTGACAGCCTGCAGCGAGCCTTCAACACCAACCGAAACAACGACCAGTGTCGCAGCCGCATCATCCGTGACGGCGCAGTCGAACAGCGGACAAACGGCCGAGGAAGATCCGATTGAGGCTACGGGGACCAATGCGAATACGGAGACTACGGAGACTACGGAGACTACTGTGACTTACAAAGAAAATGATTATTATACCGATTGGAACACAGAAAATCCGGTATTCATTGAACTGACAGGATCGGGCGCAAGCATAAACGGTACGGGGGCCGAGGCGAACGACGGGTCAGTTGTCATAACAGCTGAAGGAACCTACGTTTTAAGCGGAAAGCTGACTGACGGCCAGATCGTTGTTGATGTACAGAAAGATGAGAAAGTGCGTCTGGTTCTTAACGGAGTGGAGCTTCATAACAGCGATAATGCTGCGATTTATATTAACGAGTCCGATAAGACCGTCATCTCGCTGCAGGAAGGAACGGATAACACGATTTCCGACGGAGATGCTTATGTTTACGAAGATGCTACCGCAGATGAACCGAATGCAGCGGTATTCAGCAATGGGGATCTTACAATCAATGGAACCGGTAAACTAACGGTACTCGGAAATTATAACAACGGGATAACAAGCAAAGACGATTTGAAAATCACTGGAGGAACGATAGATATTCAATCTGCTGACGACGGTCTAATGGGCCGCGATTTGGTTGCTGTCCAAGACGGGGAGATTACGATTGAAGCCGGCGGCGACGGGATTAAATCGACCAATGACACCGATGCTTCCAAAGGGCTTATAGCGATCGAGGGAGGAACGTTCAACATTAATGCCGGAAGCGACGGCATTCAGGCTGCATCAACCTTAGTCATTGATGGGGGCACCTATACGATCGTTTCCGGAGGAGGAAGCGTTAACGGCGAAGTCAGAACCGGGGAAAACATGCGGGGCCCATGGAATAACCGTACGGTTGAAACGAGCAATCAGTCGGGTGACACGGATGAGGGAAGTGCCAAGGGGTTGAAAGCAGCAGGGGATATTCAAATCAACAAGGGCACCTTCAATATCGATGCTGCCGATGACGCGATACACAGCAATACCAATATAACGATTACAGGCGGAGATTTTGCAGTGACGTCCGGCGACGATGGGGTACACGCGGACGTTTCGGTTAAGATTGCAGGCGGTACGATTGATATTGCCAAGAGCTATGAAGGAATCGAAGGCGCAGCCGTGACGATAGACGGTGGTGAAACCCGCATCGTCTCCAGCGATGACGGCATTAATATTGCCGGGAGTAATGACAGGTCCTCCAGTAAGCTCACAATTAATGGCGGACAATTAAGCATAGATGCAACAGGGGACGGTTTGGATTCCAACGGCTCGATATCGATGACCGGCGGCATTGTAATTGTTAACGGCCCCGCGGCTAACATGAATGGCGCTCTGGATTATGACGGCACCTTCGATATGAGCGGCGGATTCCTCATAGCAGCAGGCAGTGCCGGCATGGCTCAAGCTCCGTCCGAGAATTCAAGCCAAAACGCTGTCATCATGTTTTATTCGCAAACTCAGCAAGCAGGCACTCTGGTTCATCTGGAAGACAGTGAAGGAAACGAGATCGCTACTTTTGCACCGACCAAGAATTATCAAGTTATTGTAGTCAGTTCGCCGAATCTGAAAGAAGGCACCACATATACACTCTACTCGGGAGGAACGGCGAATGGAAGCGAGCAAAGCGGACTATATAACAACGGCGAATATCGCGGCGGCAATAAAGTGGTTGAGTTTGAGATTGCAAACAGTGTCACATGGCTGTCTGAAACGGGAGTTACCGCCGCAAGAAGCGGAGGCTTTGGAGGAATGGGAGGGGGCAGAAACAGACCGGAAGGTACGACGCCCCCTGTGCGGTAATGGATCAAGATTTAAAGAATGATAAGTAGAGCGCTTTTACAAAACACCCGCAATCAGGAAATGGTTGCGGGTGTTTTGCATGTACGCCTAACTATGGGGCCAAGTGGGATGTCCGAATGGAGTAATCGACTTCCGATCGCTCTCGCCGAGGGATTCTTTGACCATTTCTATCATTTATTGAGATTTTAGAACCATAAGATTTTGATGCATATTTGTTTGACTCAACTTTCGATTGGTTAGTAGTACTAACACATGAAGATGTTTTCTAAAAGTTGAGTTATAAGATTAATTGTATAAAACCACATGCGAGTTACTCCTTGTTGTTTTTATTTTGTATTGCAACTCTCATTACAATTCTTTTCACGCCGTCCCCCTCCCCAACATCACTGATTTTTCACAAAATTTCTCCGATTTTTACTTTTACAATGTTCATAGATACAGCCGATAATAAAGTCATGACCTTCAGAACACGCGGAGGGGGTGACTATGATATGAAAACGCCCATCAAATCGATCGTGCGCATATACAGCAGCATGAGCATCAAATCCAAGCTCTTTCTGTATATATCGCTTGTTATGCTGCTGGCATTGACCATTTCGGTCGGTGCCCTTTATTATGCCTATTCGATTTATGACCGGCAAATCTATGAAAAATCGTCGCAGATACTGAATTTATCATCGGGCGGCATTGAAGCCGAGCTGAAAAAAATCGCGCGGATGTCGTTCGGCATCTTGTCGGACAGCGAAGTGCAAAGCACTCTCCTTGCCATCCACGGCGGGGTGCCGAGCTATGAAAAATTTCAGAACCGGAACAGCCTTAAGACCAAGCTTGTGCAGTATTTTAATTCCGAGCATTACGTCATGTCCGTGCACCTGATCGATGCCTTGAACAATGAAATATTCGTTAACGGCCAGTCCGTCACGATTCCGGACGAAAAGCTTAAACGAATCAGGCAGGAGACTCATCTTGCCGGAGGGAAAGTGCGGTGGTTTTACCCGGACGGAAACGATCCGGCGGTCATTCTGGCAAGAGAAATCCGTGCCTATGAAGATATGAGCCTGACACCGATCGGAACGCTGATGATCCGCATCCATATGGAGAAGCTGATCGACGATCTGGCGGCGAATGCCCGGATGGGCGAGGGACAATTTCTGATTATGTCGGGAGAAGAAAGGATTTTTCCGAATCTTGAACCGGACGGCGGGATTCCCGCCGGTAACGCAACGCCGGATGAAGAAGCCGGCTATGAGATTTACAAGCGGGACGGAGACGTCTCTTTCATTTCGTATATCCGCTCATCGTATACGGGTTGGACCTATTATAACGTGATGCCGTTCGGCAATACGTTCAAGAGCATCATATTGATGAAAAATATGCTGATATTTGTGTTCCTTGTATCCTTTGCAGCATTATTCATCATCGGCGCAGGCCTTACGCGGGGCATTACAAGACCGATCGAGAGACTGACAGGACAAATGAAAACACTGCAAAAAGGCGGGCTTGAACGTGTCGACCCAAGCACACTGGCTCCCGTATCTGCGTTTATGGATGAGGTCGGCGTTCTGAACCGGACCTTCCGGATGATGATGACGCGAATCCACGAATTAATCCGGGAAAATTACGTCAAGCAGTTGATAATTAAAGAAACGGAATTTAAAGCGCTTCAGGCGCAAATCAATCCGCACTTTCTGTACAACACGCTGGCTACGATCGATTGGATGGCCCAGATGAGCGGCCAGAAGCCGATTTCCCGGGTCGTCGTTTCGCTCGGATTTCTGCTGCGCAGCTCCATCAGCAACAAAGAGCCTCTCATCCCTATTCGGGAGGAGCTGGAGATCGTCCGTAATTATATTACGATTCAAAAAACGAGGTTCGAGGAGCAATTGGATTTTGGAATGGACGTAACCGGGGAGATCGGCGATTATCTCATACCGAAGCTGTCTCTTCAACCCATCGTCGAAAATGCGATCAATTACGGGCTTGAGGAAATGATCGGAACCTGCGTCATTCGCATCCGCGGCTCTGTCCGGGACGGATGTATTCGGATAACGGTGGAAGATAACGGGCCAGGAACGAACCCGAAACTGATAGAGAAGCTGTACAGCGGCGAAATCAAGGCGAGGGGGTCGGGCATCGGTTTGCGCAATATCGACGAGCGGCTCAAGCTGCTATTCGGTGAAGAGTTTGGTGTAACCGTGGAGAGCGGCCCCGGCAGGGGAACCTGCGTATCGCTGCGGCTGCCCATGCGAATAGAGGTGAAATGATGGTTAACGTGATCATTGTCGATAACGAACGGATTATTCTCGAGGGAATATCCCAAGCGGTCGAATGGGAAAGGCTCGGGACACGTCTGGCGGGAACGGCCCGCAACGGCATCGAAGCATTCGGGCTGCTTGAGAGTGAGCGGATCGATATCGTCATTAGCGATATCCGGATGCCGGGGATGGACGGCTTGCAGCTGGTCGAACAATCGAGGCGGGCGTATCCGGGCATCCGCTTCATCCTGCTGTCGGGCTTTAATGAGTTCGCGTATGCCCAAAAGGCCATGCAGTTCGGCGTCCGCCATTATTTGCTGAAGCCGTGCGGGAAGGAGGCGATTGAACAGGCTATCGCCGAACTCGTCGAGGACTGCAAACGAAGCGAAGGACGGGAACAGTTCGTACAACGTATCCAGTCGGAGCTAATGAGGGTGATGCCGCATGCGAAGGAGCAATTGCTGAAGGAGCTCGTCACGAACAAAACTTACGGCAAACGGGACTGGGACATGTTTAAAAGTCTGTTCAACATCTCTTTGGAAAACCAGACCGTCCGGCTGGTTCTGTTTCAACTTGAAGGAAGGATCGAATATGAGTATTTATTTGCCTTGACCAATATCGCTGAAGATATTCTCGGCAAGCCGTACCTTCTGCTCAGTACGACGATCGGTCAGCGTGTGCTGCTGCTGGTCCGGGATTATGAAGAGGAAGAACGTCTTTTTGGACAAATCGAAACCATCCGCTCAACCTTCGACCGTTTCTACAGCATCGACGTCTCTGACGTCACCATCGCCTTAAGCGGGAGCGGGGACATTACGGAAGCCAGAAGGATGTACCGGGAAACGCTGGAATGTTTAAATGATCGGTTCTATCTGGAAGAAGGAGGCTTGATTACGAAACAGGACATCGAAGCCCGGACGGGACCGTTCGGGGAGTCGTACTTTTATGACGATGAAAAGCTATGTATGCTGATCAAGTCCGGCCGGGTGGAGGATGTGATGAAAGAAATCGACGAGATGTTCGATACGCTGGCTGCCGTCCGGATGGATTCGGATGTTGCGAGATCGTATGTGCTCACCCTTTTTATGGCGATTGCCCGCCAGGGCGATCCGCGGGAATTAAGCCTGTACATGAATGATCTGGCCAGGCTGTCCGGGATCGATACGTTTGCATCGCTGAGAGAATGTGTGAAGAAGGCCGCATATGAGATTGCTTTGCGAAATTACAACCGTAAACGCAGTCAGCATTCATCCATTATTAAGAAGACGCTCGACATCATCGGCCAAAATCTCGGAAATCCGATGCTGTCCCTGCATTGGGTGGCGAAGCAGATGCTGTACGTCAATGCCGATTACCTGGGAAAAATGTTCAAGAAAGAAGTGGGCGATAAATTTTCCAACTACGTCATGGAGGCGAGAATGAAAAAAGCGCTTGAATTGATCGGGCAAATGGAGGATGTCAAGGTGTTCGAATTGGCGGAACTGCTCGGCTTCGGAGACAACCCGAAATATTTTGGCCAGGTGTTCAAGAAGTATACGGGCTTCTCTCCTTCAGAATATAAGAAGAATTGATGAGCCCGGCGAGGTACTGATTTTTCGACCAATTGCCCGGATTTTTGGGTTTGGTTATGCGTCCCTTTTTCTTATGATTAAGCTGTAAATGATCCTAATCGCATTCAATAGTAAAAAGGGAGGACCAGAGGTTATGAGAAAAGTAAAATGGTTGGCTATGCTTGCAGCATTAATGCTTGTGTTCACATTAACTGCATGCGCCTACGGCAATTTCGAAAGCTCCAATGGCCAGGGCAGCGGAGGGGAGGCAAGCAATCAGACGGGCAACGCAAAAGAAACCGTAGAAGAGAACAAAAAGAAGGTTAATCTCCGGTTAGCCTGGTGGGGGAATCAGACGAGACATGACTATACCTTGAAGATTATTGAAATGTATGAAAAGCAAAATCCGCACGTCAACATCGAATTCGAATATTCGAGCTGGGACGATTATTGGAAAAAGCTCGCCCCGCAAGCCGCGGCGGGGGAACTGCCGGACATTATGCAGATGAGTCTCTCGTTTCTGGCGCAGTACGGCGGCAAAGGACTGTTGACGGATTTGACGCCTCACCTCGGCAATGAGCTCGATGTTTCGAGTATCAGCCAGTCCGTTGTAGACGGAGGAAAGCTGGAAGACAAACTATACGGGATGAGCCTCGGCGTTACCGCGCTTGCTTTTCAATACGACCCCGCTCTGTTGAAGAAAGCCGGTGTAGACAAAATTGATCCGAACTGGACCTGGGAAGACTATGTCGAATTCGCCCATAAAGCGAAAGCAGCCGGGCTGTATATGGATACGGGAATGAGACCGGAGGTGTTCTTCGCCTATTATCTCCGCACCCACGGTAAATCGTTGTTTAGCGCGGACGGCACTTCGCTGGGATATGACGACGATCAGCTGTTCATTGATTATTTCGGACGACTATCGAAGCTGGTGTATGAAGGGGCTCTTCTGCCGCCGGATGCCAAAGCGCAGATCAAAGGGCTTGAGGATGACCCGGCTGTCAAAGGCAACGCAATCGGCATCTGGCAATGGTCGAACCAGTTTATCGGCTTCCAACAGGTGGCGAACCGGGAGCTTGCGCTGATGAATATGC
Organism: Paenibacillus tarimensis; assembly: GCA_041281825.1. Taxonomy (GTDB): domain Bacteria; phylum Bacillota; class Bacilli; order Paenibacillales; family Paenibacillaceae; genus Paenibacillus_D; species Paenibacillus_D tarimensis_A. The sequence goes on from CP166298.1 coordinate 1,431,961, forward strand.
CCGGTCCGAATATGAAAGAGGGCATGTTCATCAATCCGGGCATGTATTTCTCGGTAGCGAAAGATTCCCCGCATCAGGAGGAAGCGATCAGGTTCATCAACTTCTTCGTGAACGATGTGGAAGCGAATAAGCTGATCCTCGGCGATCGGGGCGTTCCGGGCTCCTCCGTCGTTAAGGATGCGCTTAAGCCGATGCTGACTCCCGAACAGGCGCAAGTATTCGATTACGTTGCGTGGGCTGAGCAGAACAGCTCTCAGCAGGATCCCCCGGAGCCCGTTGGCGCGGCGGAGGTATTCGCAATCCTTACGTCGGCGGTCGAGCAATTGGACTTTGAGAAAACGACGGCGGAAGAAGCGGCCAAGCAATTTAGAGAGCAAGCAAATGCCGTTTTGGCTAAGAATAAGCAATGAAGTTGAATTTTAAAAGTGCTCTTGTAACATTCTAATAGTTTTTTTGTACATTCTATTGTCTATATGATATGTTTATATCAAATTAGATATTCAGCTATAACAATCGCGTGAAGCACACGCCGTTTGCTCTATTATTTGGAGCAGGCGGCGTTTTGTTTTTAAAATTCTAAGAATTTATAAGTTTCACACTTATATCTGCTTAGAATTGTCCGCGAAACGAAGCTTAGCCGTCAGAGGACGGCGACAGCCGTTTACGCTGTCAGAATAAAAGGAGGAATACTTGGATGTTTGAACAGGAGTTTAAAAAGTTTCTGCAGGAGCAGAAAAGAACGGCAACAGGAGGAAGACTGGAGCAGCTAAACAAGGATTTGACAGGGGAAAAGAAAATGATCGGCGAGGTGCTGTGGCCGGTACTGCAATCATTTGAAGGTCTGACATTAGAATACGAGTTGATTAGTACATCAGGAGTACGAATCTATATTGATGCGTTCTATGAGCCTTTGGGTCTTGCTTTTGAAAGCGAGGGCTATATTGCACATGCGGAGAAAATCAGCCGGGATCGATTCTCATTCGAAAAGGTGCGTGTGCGTACGTTGGCTGCCTATGGTTACTTTTATGTACCTTTCAGTTGGGACGAGCTGGACAAAAAGCCGGAAGCATGCCGTCGCTCAGTCTATGAATTGCTTGGAAGATTCTCAAGTTCTGCTAATGTAGAGATAACAATATACGAGCGGGAAGTTATTCGCTATGCACTGTATTTAAATCGCCCTTTACGGTTGGGGGATGTATGCAATTGCCTGCAATTAAGTCCGCCTGCGAGCCGTCGTGTGCTTCGTAAACTAATGGAGAAGAAGCTGGTCAGGCCCGTTAATCAGGAAAAAGAACGTTATCATACATATATAGTAGAGAAAGATGCGTTTAAATGTTTAAGGTAATTACTGTTGAGAAAGAAATGTTCTCTGCAGGTCGCATCAAGCGAGGAAATAGCCAAATAGAGAAAGAAATGTTCTCTGCGGGGCGCATCAAGCGCGAAAGAAGCGAAATAGAGAAAGAAATGTTCTCTGTAGAGCGCATCAAGCGCGGAAAGAGCAAAATAGAGAAAGAAATGTTCTCTGCGGGGCGCATCAAGAGCGGAAGAAGCGAAATAGAGAAAGAAATGTTCTCTGTAGAGCGCATCAAGCGCGGAAAGAGCAAAATAGAGAAAGAAATGTTCTCTGCAGGGGGCGTCAAGCGCGGAAGAAGCGAAATAGAGAAAGAAATGTTCTCTGCAGGGCGCATCAAGCGCGAAAGAAGCGAAATAGAGAAAGGAATGTTCTCTGCGGGGCGCATCAAGCGCGAAAGAAGCGAAATAGAGAAAGGAATGTTCTCTGCGGGGCGCATCAAGAGCGGAAGAAGCGAAATAGAGAAAGAAATGTTCTCTGCGGGGCGCATCAAGTGCGGAAGAAGCGAAATAGAGAAAGAAATGTTCTCTGTAGGGCGCATCAAGCGCGGAAATAGCCAAATAGAGAAAGAAATGTTCTCTGCAGGGCGCATCAAGAGCGGAAAAAGCGAAATAGAGAAGAAATGTTCTTTGTAGGGCGCATCAAGAGCGGAAATAGCGAAATAGAGAAAGAAATGTTCTCTGCGGGGGGTACCAAGCGCGGAAATAGTGAAATAGAGAAAGAAATGTTCTCTGTAGGGCGCATCAAGAGCGGAAAAAGCGAAATAGAAAAAGAAATGTTCTCTGCAGGGCGCATCAAGAGCGGAAAAAGCGAAATAGAGAAAGAAATGTTCTCTGTAGGGCGCATCAAGCGCGGAAAAAGCGAAATAGAGAAAGAAATGTTCTCTGTAGGGCGCATCAAGAGCGGAAGAATCGAAATAGAGAAAGAAATGTTCTCTGCAGGGCGCATCAAGAGCGGAAAAAGCGAAATAGAGAAAGAAATGTTCTCTGCAGGGCGCATCAAGAGCGGAAAAAGCGAAAAAGAGAAAGAAATGTTCTCTGTAGGGCGCATCAAGCGCGGAAAGAGTGCCGGCCGGTACCCGTACGGCATAGAATCGAACGCCGGGAAGCGCAATACAGAAACACCCTGCAACGGGTGTTTTTTATTTTCCCCGATGGAAGGCGCCGCCTATAAACAGGATAAATTCGCCCTATAAACGGCTGGAGACATTCGTGTACACTTGAAGCCAAGTCATAAAGGACGTGCAGGATTGGCGGCAAACAGTCACTATGAGTTGGGTATGGGGAAGGCAGTAGCAGAACGGGATGGGAAAGGGGAGAAAAGACGCATGACGTTCGAGGTTGAACAAACGGTTGGAGACAGCGGGTGGTTTACCCATGACCGGTTCGGGTTGTTTATTCATTGGGGGCTGTATTCGCTCGGAGCGAGGCATGAATGGATGCAGTCGCGGGAAAGGCTGTCTGCGCAGAAATACGCCAAATATTTCAACCGGTTTGACCCGGATTTATACGATCCCGCGTTATGGGCGAAGCTCGCTTCCGATGCCGGGATGAAGTATTTCGTGGTGACGACAAAGCATCATGAAGGCTTCTGTTTATGGGACAGCAAGCTGACGGATTACAAAGCGCCGAATACGCCGGCAGGCCGCGATTTGTTACGGCCGATGGTGGACGCATTCCGGGAGCGCGGCATGAAAACAGGCTTCTATTATTCGCTAATCGACTGGCATCATCCGCACTATACGGTCGATCCGAAGCATCCGCTTCGTTTCGATCCGGAGTTCATAGCTGCGAGCGCCGACCGGGATTTCTCCGTTTATCGGGAGTATATGTCCGGTCAAACGAAAGAATTGCTGACGAACTTCGGGCAAATTGATTTGATGTTTTACGATTTCTCGTTCCCCGAGGAGAACGGGTTGGCCGGCAAAGGCAAAGCCGATTGGGGCAGCGAGGAGCTGATGGCCATGATCCGGAAGCTGCAGCCGCACATCCTGCTGAATGACCGGCTGCAGGTCGGGGGCGATATCACGACACCGGAGCAATACATTCCGACCAATTGGGTGCAGGTGAACGGCAGGAGAGTCGTCTGGGAAACATGCCATACGTTCAGCGGCTCCTGGGGCTATCACCGCGATGAGGAGTCGTGGAAGAGCGTGGACATGCTCGTCAAAATGCTGATCGATGTCGTCAGCAAAGGCGGTAACCTGCTGCTCAATGTCGGTCCGACCGGCCGCGGCGAAATCGACGAACGTGCGGTAGACCGGCTGAAAGGAATCGGGGAGTGGATGCGGCGCCATAGCCGTTCCATCTACGGCTGCACCCAGGCTCCGGATCCGTTCGAATGTCCCCCGGACTGCCGGCTCACCTATAATCCGAAGACAAACCGGATGTATGTGCATGTATACAGCTGGCCGTTCAAAAATATCCATCTTCGCGGTTTTGCAGGCAAAGTCGAATATGCCCAGCTGCTGAATGATGCGTCGGAGATCCGCTTCAAGGAAGGCTTCGTTGCGGGTGGCATTGAGGAAGGCGCTTTCCGGGAAGGCCGGGACGAGCGGACGCTTACGCTGTCGCTGCCTGTGAAGAAACCGGACGTTACGGTGCCGGTAATCGAGTTGTTTATGAAAGGAGGCTGCTCATATTGAAGAGATCCGTCATTCTTGGCTGTGACCGCTCTCCCGCGCCGCGGGTACAATACGGCATGAATTTGCTCAAGGAAGCGCTCTTGGAATGCGGCTATGACGTTCAAATGGAAGAAATGGCCTGGACCTGGGACAGCTACCGGTCGGTGCCGGGAACCAAAATCGTTGCGGCCAGCCGCTGCGAGTCCGAATTGCTGCGGCAGCTGGAAGAGCGCGATGTGCTGCAGTACCACACGGAAGCCCCAACTAAGGAAGGGTTTTATCTCGCTTCCTGTCCGGGGGACTTAAAAGTGATTTCCGGCGGAAGCGATTCGGGCATATTATACGGATGTTTGGAGCTGGCGCGGCGGATCCGTGCCGTTGGCAAGCTGCCGGAGGATATGGCTTACGGGGACGCTCCGCGCTTCTCGCTGCGGGGGCCGGCGATCGGACTGCAGAAAACGACCGTCGAGCCGCCGCGTCTGACATATGAATACCCGATCACCCCCGGGCGGTTTCCGTGGTTTTACGACCGGTCTCTGTGGCGGGATTTTCTCAATATGCTGCTTGAGGAGCGCTGTAACATCCTCTATATTTGGAGCGGCCATCCGTTCTCCTCGCTGGTGAAGCTGCAGGATTATCCGGAAGCGCTTGAAGTGACGGAAGAGGAGTACGCGTTAAATGCGGAAACGTTCCGCTGGCTGGCGGAGGAAGCCGACCGGCGCGGCATATGGGTTGTGCTCAAGTTTTACAACATTCATATTCCGCTTCCGTTTGCGGAGAAGCATGGACTGTCGCAACGCCAGCAGAAGCCGCTGCCGATCACGAGCGATTACTATAAGCAATCAATCGCCGCTTTTGTCCGTTCATTCCCGAATGTAGGGCTGATGGTTTGCCTGGGCGAAGCGCTGCAGGGACAAATATACGGTGTGGAATGGTTTAACGAAACAATCCTTGCCGGCTTGCTGGATGGGCTTCGGGATTCGGGCGTAAAGGAGAAGCCGCCGATCATTCTGCGTTCGCACGCAATCGAGCCGCAAAAGGTAATTGAAGCGGCGCTGCCCTTGTACCCGAACCTGTACACGGAAGCGAAATATAACGGCGAATCGTTGACCACTTATACGCCGCGCGGTCCTTGGCAGGATATTCACAGGCGCCTCGGCTCGCTGCAGACTGTGCATATCGTAAATGTGCATATATTGGCTAACCTGGAGCCGTTCCGTTTCGGGGCGCCTTCCTTTATCCAGAAATGCATGCAGGCGGCCAAGTACCGGCTGAAAGCGAACGGGCTTCATCTGTATCCGTTGTTTTTCTGGGATTGGCCGTATTCTCCGGATGCGGCAGAGCCGCGGCTCAGGCAATTGGACAGGGATTGGATCTGGTTTGCGACTTGGTTCCGCTATGCCTGGAACCCGGACCGCGATCCGCAAGCCGAACGGCTGTATTGGATTGATGTGCTGGGCAAGCGGTACGGCAGCCGGGAAGCGGGAGAAGCGGTCCTTGACGCATATGAGGCGTCGGGCGAGTGCGCGCCGAAGCTGCTGCGCAGATTTGGCATTACCGAAGGCAACCGCCAGACGATGAGCCTCGGCATGACGATGAGCCAGCTGACGAATCCGGACCGGCATATGCCGTGGCCGGATTTGTGGGAATCGCAATCGCCTCAGGGCGAACGGCTGGAGGAGTACGTGCTGAAGGAGCTAAGCGGCGATCCGCATGTCGGGGAAACGCCGCCGGAAATCATAACCGATGCCGAACGGCATGCACTCGATGCGGCGAAAGCCATTGAACGGGCACGAGGATTCGTATCGCGCAATCATGACGAATTCAAGCGTCTCGCAGACGATATCGACGCCATTCGACAGATGGTGCAAGTTTATGCTCATAAAGTGCGGGCGGCGATGCTCGTATTGACCTATAAACATACCGTTCGAGAAGAGTATTTCAAACGGCTCGATTTATTGGAAGAGGCCGCAGCACTTCTTGAGACAAGCCTGGACCGGTACCGGGAGCTGGCGGAATTGACGTCAAGGACCTACACGGCCGCCAACAGCATGCAGACGCCGCAGCGGAAAGTGCCGGTTCGAAACGGCCTCGAATACAAGCATTGGAAGGACTGCTTGCCGGTTTATGAACGGGAACTTAATCGTTTCCTCTTTCATCTGGAAGAACTGAAATCCGGAACGGAGCCTGAAGCGCTTAAGAAGCGGCAGACGCCGATCGTTCCTTACCCCGAAGAAGCATTTACGCTGCTGTCCGGTAATGTGGAGACGTTCCTTGTGGAGAAGGGGGCGACAATATTTACGGACGGCGATATCCAAATCGTCGGTTGCGCGGAGGAGCTCACCGGCTTGACCGGTATTCGGTTCAGCCAGATGGAAGCGGGCCTAACCGGCATCACGGTCGACATCCATCTGCCGAAACGGTCCAAAGTGCTGATCGGCTATTTCAATTCGAAGGACCTGCAATGGCTGCAAGCGCCGAGCCTGGAGGAAAACACGCATGCGGACGACCAGGGGGGATACGCGCCGGTATTGGTCAAAGGTCTGCGGCTGTATGCTTACCCGTCCGTCAACGTTCACGCCTTCGAATACGAAGCGGGTCGCCATTCGCTTGATTTCGGTAAGGGAGCCTATTTGATCCTTGGCGTCATTTCCGCCGGCCAGGAGCTCCGGACACGAAATGTCGAGCATAAAAACGACGGCATCGAAACGTTGGATTGGTTATACGAGTGAGGAGCTGATCACTGATGAAGTACGTCAATACGATAAGGGAGTTCATCTTCGAGGAAGACAGGCCTTTCTTAAGCTGCCATGCCTCCACATTGGAGGTTCTGCCCGGAGGGGAAGTGATTGCCGCATGGTTCGGCGGAACGCGGGAGCGCGCCGGCGATGTAGCGGTCTGGACATCCCGCCGAAGAAGCGGCGGCGGTTGGACCGTGCCTGTGAAAGCGGCCGACCAGGAGAACGTACCGCATTGGAATCCCGTCCTTTTTCGCCGGGGGGACGGCGTTCTCTTCCTATATTATAAGGTCGGGAACACGATTCAGGAATGGGAAACGATGGTCATCCGTTCGACGGATAATGGATTCACCTGGTCGTTTCCGGTTCCGCTGGTCGCAGGAGATAAGGGAGGAAGGGGCCCGGTCAAAAACAAACCGGTCGTGCTGCATGACGGTACAATCGCAGCGCCTGCATCGCTTGAACCGGCCTGGGACGCATTCGTTGATCTCTCTTACGACGGGGGCTTGACATGGATCCGTAGCGGGACCGTTCCGCTCGACCACAGCAAGCTGATAGGAAAAGGCATTATTCAGCCTGCCTTATGGGAATCCGCTCCCGGCATCGTCCATATGCTTACCCGGAGCACGGAGGGGGCGATCTACCGCAGCGATTCGAACGACGGGGGCAAAACCTGGTGTCCGGCATACCCGACCGATCTCCCGAATAATAACAGCGGTATCGATCTCGTGAAGATGGATAACGGTCTGCTTGCCCTTGTTTATAATCCGACCCGTCCGGAAGCCGGGAAGATCAAAGGGCCTCGTACACCGCTTGTGATACGTCTTTCCGCAGATAACGGACACACTTGGGAGCACGAGATGCTTATTGACGAAGGCGAAAAGCAATACTCCTATCCGGCTGTTGTAGCGTGCGGAAATGACTTGTACGTCACCTATACATGGAGACGGGAGAGGATCGCTTTCTGGAAAACAAAGGTTTTAAGTGAGTAGGATCGACCTATATTTATAATGATTTTCACTATGAAAAATTTCCCACTCTGTTGTAAGATTTAATTAATCTTTAGATGACCAATACGGGGTGGAGAAAGGAGGGCGATCCGTGCATACCGTCAAACAAACGGGGGAAGAGGTGCGGGCAGGCAGGAAATCGCTTCGCACGCTTCCGCGAGCGCTGCTGCTTGGCCCGACCGGAGCGAGGCTATGGGCTGATTATCTGGATCCCGTACCCGGATTTTCCGGGCGGTTTGATTTTATTCACAAGATCAACATTCCTTTGCTTTATACAACGACGGCAAACTTGGCGGAAAGCTTCGAGCCGTGCCGGACCGAATGGTTTCCGAGTCACTTGTTCATGGAATATACCGACAACCGGCTTTCTCTGACGGAACGAAAATTCATTACCTGGGACGACTGCGCCGTTTCCTGCCAGACCTGGACCAACCGAAGCGGAGAAGAGCTTGTATTGCGGCTTGAGACGTACGGCGATTCGTTCCCGGAGTGTACGGGGAAATATAGGACGGGATTGTTCGTCATCGATCATTACAGCTTCGATGTTGCCGGAGCGATTGCCGTAAGCGATCCGGCACTGTTCCATGAAGTGCGGCTGCAGCCGGGAGAATCACGGGAATTGATCGTATCGGCCGCACTCGGCATTTACGGGCGGGACGATTCGGACACCCTTATTCGACGGGCGGCAGTCTATGCGGAGAGTGGCAGGACCAATGAACAGGCCGTTCAACATCATCACAACGAATACCGGAAATGGTTTGAGTTAACCCCTTCATTTACGAGCAGCGACGTTGTGCTGGACAAGACCTGGACATATAGGTGGTTTCTGCTGCGCCACAACCTGGCCGATCCGCAGTATGGGCATTTGACTTTTCCGTTGTTTTACGAAGGAAGGTCGCATAAGAAAAGCAAGACACCGTTCGGCAAAGGGGGCTGGGAATTCAGCAAGCTGATCAATCTGTCCGTCCCGCTGCATATTATGGATGCCAGATGGCATCACAATCCGGTCTACAGCGAAGGTCCAATAAGGAACATGGCGGCTTCCCCGGGCGAAGAAGGAATGTTCTGCTGTATGACGGTGGATACGGTTATGCATTCGTTTGCCAATTTTTCTTGCTGGGCCGCTTACCAGCTTTATCTGGTTCACCGGAATAAGGATATGATCGCTGAGTTGCTTCCCGGCTTTAAATCTCAAATCCATGCGTGGAAGCGCATCCATGGCAACGAACGGGATGAGCTGATGACTGAATACCGCCATACCCGAACGGGGAAAGAGTATCAACCGAGCTACTGGTATTTTCATCATTTCCCCAAAAATCCGAAAGACAAAGAGACCTATACCCCGGTCAAGCGGGTAGATCGTACCGTCTACCACTATTTGAATACACTTGCGGTTGCCAGGATGTGCGAGATTACGGGCGATCCGGATATGAAGGCTTATGACCGGTTAGCCGGGAACATCAAGCGGGATATTCTTGAGAAAATGTGGGATGAATCTACGCAATTTTTCTATGACTTGCATTATGAAACCGATGAAAAAGCGTGGGTCAAAAACATCGTCGGAATTTATCCCGGCTGGGCGCAAATGACGGATGATCCGTTCGACGGCATGATTGAGCATTTGTTCGACGATCGGGAATTTCATACGAAGTGTCCGTTCCCGTCCGTATCGGCCGATTGTCCCGCCTATGCGAAAGAAGGCGGCTGGATGGGCCACTTTGTTAAAGGCAGGAACGGCTGCGTCTGGGACGGACCGACATGGCCTTACACGAATTCGATCGCGCTTGATGCGCTCGCCAAGGAAAGCAAACGGCGGAATCACCGGTACGACAGCCGATTTGCTTACTATTTAAGGGAGTATTCATTTCTCCATTTCCAGCAGAGAGATTTGGAGCGGCCCGGCCTGGTCGAGCATTATAACAGCGCGACAGGCGAGCCACTGAGCGACGAACAGGAGTATAACCATTCCTTTTATATCGATTTATTGATCTCGCATGTTGCCGGACTAACGATTGACACCGATACAATAGTTCTGGATCCGCTCGATATCGGACTGGATTATTTTTGCCTGGACCGAATCAAGACGGCCGGAAGGGACATCCGGATCACATACCGGAAACCGCAAGCGGCTTGTCCGATTTCGGAGCTTAAGGAAGGCTACCGTCTTTACGTCAACGGCAGGGAGGTATTCTCGAGCGGGACATTATGCCGGACAGAGCTGAAGCTGGAAGAGTTATCGAAATAATTGGTACGGCGAATAACAGCGAAGGGCCGGAACTCGTGCCGGACGAACGGGCCGGATTGTGCCGGAATGGGACAACGGCAGCGATCGTAAGCACGAGTCGGACACGCAGGGGACTTATCGGTGAAAGCAGCGGACAGAGAGTACGTTATTTGTACGAAAACCGGTCATCCGAAGAGTTGAAAGGACAGACGTTCCGTTATTTCATCGTTTATTGGCTTTCAAGCACTCCATGTGGGGAAATAACGGAACGAGGGTCCGCGAAACCGGCATAACGGGACATTTTGTCACACATAACGGAACCAGAGTCCGGATATCGAGAGCAGAACACTCAAATCCGGATAGTCCGGATACAGAGAGCAGAACACTCAATCCGGATAATCCGGCATACAGTGAGCAGAACATTCCAATTGCGGATGTAAGGGGCAGAAACTATAACGTTATATTAAAGATTTACTAAAGAGGATGTGTGATCATGGATCGTTTTAATGGCATCGTCTCCCGGTCGGAAACCGACTCGCGGTTGTGGGAAGGCTACCTGCCGGTTTTTCATCCGAATGACAATCATGCCGCCAATCTACTGGAGCTGGATAACGGCGACCTGTTATGCGTCTGGTTTTCGGGGAGCGGCGAAGGGAATCCCGACACGAATGTCGTCATGTCGAGATTGCCCGCAGGGTGCGGGCAATGGACAAAGCCGCAGCAGCTGTCCGACGATCCGGAACGATCGGAACAGAATCCGGTTCTGTTTCAGGCGCCGAACGGAACGCTATGGCTGTTTCATACGTCCAACGAGCCTCATAATCAAAAGACATCAAGAGTGGTGTACCGCCTATCGGAAGACCGCGGACATACGTGGAGCGGGGAGCGGGTATTGGAAGGTAACAATCCCGGATTATTCCTTCGGCATCCCCCAATTGTGCTTCGCAATGGCGACTGGGTGCTTCCGGCGTATTACTGCAGGCTTAACGGACACTACAGCGTTGTGCTGATCAGCGAAGATCAGGGAATGACATGGGAGGAATACGAGGTCGCAGGCAGCGTTCATCGCGTTCAGATGAATGTAGCGGAATTATCGGACGGCACCCTTTATGCCATGTTCCGCAGCCGTCAGGCGGAGCGGATCTATACCAGCCATTCCTACGACAACGGAAGAAGCTGGACGGTACCCGTCAAGAGCGAGCTGCCGAACAACAATTCATCAACGCAGCTCGTCCGGCTGGGCAACGGCCATCTGGCCTTGATTTTTAATAATTCTTCGATGGAACGCGATCAATTCCGGTGGGTGACCAGAAAAGGGGAATTTCGCAAAAAGCCGTTGCGTACGCCGTTAACGCTGGCCATTTCGGAGGATGAGGGGAATGCCTGGCCCTACTACCGGAATGTTCAAATGGCGGATTTGGAGTATAAAGACAGTGAAATCGGTTATTCGTATCCTTCGATTATTTCGACGCGTGACGGTAAGATCCATATCGCTTTTTCCTATTTGCGCAAGGGGATCAAATACATTTGCCTGGAAGAAGAAAATTGGGTAAGAGATGATGTTCTAAAGGACCGTTTCTGATCAAGAAAATAGGCTTGGCTTTAAAGAAGATTGAATCCATAAGAAATCAATGACCCGGGGTGACGGTTATGCAGGGAAGTACTGGGCATTTGGCCGGTGAATTGTTTTTTGAACCGAATTTGGACATTTTCTTAAATCGCGAGACGGAATCGTTTACAACCATACAGCATACCCATGACTTCATCGAGATCAGCTATATCAGCGAGGGCTGCGGTTACCATTATATCGAGGATCAGGTCATTCCCATCAAACAAGGGGATCTGTTTGTGATCCCAATCGGTACGTCGCATGTGTTCAGGCCGTCTTCGCCAAGAAGCGATGTTAATCTCGTCTGTAACAATTGCATATTCCGCGCCGATTTTCTGGACAATTGGAGGTATCTGCTGGAACAGGATTCCTTCACCTGCAACGCTGTCTTTTCTCCGAACCGGAATCCGATGCGGTGGCTCCATTTCCAAGATAAAAACGATACCTTCTCAACGATCTTCCAGAGCATGTACCGCGAATATCTGAACCGGAATACCGGATTCGAAACGGTGCTGCGGGCATTGCTGGTTCAGATGCTAGTGATGCTGCAGCGGTTCGAATTAAAGGACGAGACGGAGACGGAATCGTTCCGCGTGCTGGAGGAAGCCGTTCATTTCATTAAAACCCGTTACTCCGAGAACCTGACGGTTCAGGATGTTGCCGATTACTTTTTCCTAAGCTCCAGCCACTTTCAACGATTGTTTAAAAAGTCGAACGGGTTGACCTTCACGCAATATTTGCAAAACCTGCGGATTCAAAAGTGCTGCGAGCTGCTCAAGTCGACCGATTTCCCGATTTATCAGATTGCCAATCAAGTCGGGTACAAGGACATGAAATTTTTTCATTCCCTGTTCCGGAAGAAAACGGGGGTTACTCCCCGGCAGTACAGGCAAAACTTCCAGGAAATCGAGGAGCATGAGCAAAAGGTATCCTATTCATAGCATGATGACCTACTAATCAAGTAGTCTTCACCTATAATCCGGCTCAATGGGAACGTTATAATGAAAGGGAAGTATGAAACCGTTACCATCGGCTGTTTTTGAAATGCTAAGAATTTATAAGTTTCTGGTGGGCGGAGCCGATTAAGCTTGTTTGACTATTGGAGGTTCGGGCAATGGGGCGTATTCTGCTAAATCATGTGGAAAAACGTTATGGCAAAGAAAAATTGTATGCCGTCAAAGATTTCGATCTGGAAATTCATGACGGAGAGTTTATTGTGCTGGTCGGTCCCTCCGGCTGCGGAAAATCAACCACGCTCCGGATGATTGCCGGATTGGAGAATATTACTTCGGGAGAGCTGTATATCGGAGACAAGCTGGTCAATGATCTTCCTCCGAAGAACAGGGATATTGCGATGGTGTTTCAAAATTATGCGTTGTATCCGAACATGAACGTTTACGAAAATATTGCTTTCGGTCTGCGCCTGCGCAAAATGCCGAAGCATGAGATCGATCAAGCGGTGAAAAAAACGTCGCGAATTTTGGAAATCGAGCCGTTTCTGCACCGGAAGCCCAGGGAGCTCTCCGGCGGACAACGGCAGCGCGTAGCGCTCGGCCGGGCGATCGTCCGAAATCCGGAAGTGTTCCTGATGGACGAACCGCTGTCTAACCTGGACGCCAAGCTTAGAATTCAGATGCGGACGGAAATTATCCGTCTGCACAAGCAGCTCGGCGTCACCATGGTGTTTGTCACGCACGACCAGGTGGAGGCGATGACGATGGGACACCGCATCGTCGTCATGAAAGACGGAATTGTCCAGCAGGTAGATACGCCCAAGATGATTTACAATCACCCGAAAAATTTGTTTGTCGCCGGATTTATCGGCACGCCTCCGATCAACTTTATCACGGGTAAGATATTGGAGGCGGAAGGCGGATTACTGGAGTTTCATACAAATCGCTATTATTTGAAGCTTTCGGAAAGACAATCGAATCTACTTAAAGCGAAGAAAAAAATAAACCGGAATGTCATCATGGGCATTCGCTGCGAGAATATCTATTTGGATCCGGCTTCGCGTGACGCCCATCCTCATGCGCAAATCGCCGGGATTCAAAAAATAAGTGAATTGATGGGGGCGGATATGTATCTGTACCTGGATATCGGTACGCCGGACCTTCTCATTGTCCGGGCAGGTGCGGACCACCCTTTTCAGGAAGATGAAAGTTTGACGCTGACATTCGATATGCGTAAAGTGTTGTTTTTCGATATCGATACGACCGAAAATTTGGAATATTAGAGGCGGAGGGATGAAGCTTGAATCGGTTTAGGAACATGCGGATAGGCCTTTCAATCCTGCTTGCCCTCCTCTTTGTGCTGCAGCCTGCGATATTAAGCTTGGCGGAGCCCGGCGGCGACGCGCCGGATGAACAATCAAGCTCCGCCGAAAACAAACTGAACGCAGTCGAGACAACATCATCCGGTTCTTATTACTCCGATATCCTTGCCGAATGGAAAAAGGCAGGAGCCAGGGACGATCACGGAGGCAGCCTAACCATTCCCGGTTCGCAGGTGGCCGGACAATCTGCGAATGCCAATGCCGTCGTCGGCCCTTTCACAGGGAAAGACGCGGTATTGATCTGGAGCGCAAAGAGCGACGAATGGATTGAATACGAGGTGGAAATTGAAGAGGGCGGATTGTATGCCATCGAGATGTCCTATCATCCTTTTATCGATCGAAAAAACCGCAAACCGATTGCATTTAATCTGACGGTGGACGGTACCAGTCCGTATTTGGAATCCAAATCCGTTCAATTATACAGGCAATGGCGGGACCGTTATCCGATCCGCACCGATGACAGGGGCGATGAAATCCGGCCGTTAGCCGATGACGTTTCAGGATGGATGAATTGGGAGCTGCGCGATATGTCCGGTTCCTACCTGGACCCGCTTACCTGGTATTTGAAGCCGGGTAAGCATATCGTCCGGCTGGCCGGCAGCGATCCTGTGGCGATCGAATCGATCACCTTCAAAGCTCCCGACAACCTACAGGATTATAAAACCGTACTCCGCGGTTTGCCCAAGGAGGCGAGCCCCGTACAGGCGGATCCCATCGAGATTGAAGCGGAGAGGGTGGAATGGAAGAACGACTCTTCCATCTCCCTTGCTTATGATAACGACATTGCAAACCGTCCGTACGTACGCGGAAAAATCACCTTTAATACGATCGGAGGTAATTGGTCGTCGGGAAATCAGGAAATCAACTGGAGCTTTGAAGTGCCTGAGAGCGGATATTATAAAATCGCTATGCGGGCACAGCAGTCGTTCGTATCCAATCATGCCTCGTTCCGGACGATTCTGATTAACGGCAAAGTCCCGTTTAACGAACTGAAGGCGTACCGGTTCGATTATGCGCATGGCTGGAAGGGCGTACCGCTTGCGGACGAGGCCGGGAGTCCGTACACCTTTTATTTGAATGAAGGCGTGAATACGATAACGATGCGTGTGACACAGGCGCCTTTTAAAACAATCGGAATCGAATTGGATAATGAAATTCAAGTGCTGCGGGAGCTCCACAACGATTTAATGGAAATCACAGGCGGAGTGAGCGATACGAACCGGACATGGTCGATCCGGAAGGATCTTCCCGGGTTTGTGGAAAAATTAAGCGGCGTATATAACCGGATCGAAGAGATCCGGGGTCGGCTGGTCGACGTTAACGGCCGTTCGGATGCCATAACGCAAGCCTTGGTTACGATCCGCAACGATATCGGATCGCTGCTGAAGGACGAGGACGGCATTCCGTACTATGCAAGCCGGTTCGTTCTATTGCAAGGCCAATTGGCCGATCAGATCAATCAGCTTAGCTCACAGCCGCTTCTGCTGGACAGGATCTTTATCGTTCCGGCGGAGCAGTCGTTTCCGAGGATGGAAGCGACCACGTGGGAAAAAATAGAGGGCGGCTTCGTTAACTTTACGAACTCCTTCATGCCGAAACAAAGAATAAGCGATATCAATGACGAGGTGCTCAACGTCTGGGTGCTCCGCGGGAGAGATTATGTTAATCTGCTGCAGCAGCTGGCCGACGAAATGTTTACGCCTGAAACCGGTATCAAGGTGAAGGTGAATCTGCTGCGGGACGAGAAGCTGCTCTTGCTCATGAATGCTGCAGGAATAGCGCCGGATGTCGTGCTGGGATTGCCCGAAAATCTACCGTTTGATTATGCGATCCGCAACGCCATCTACGATGTAAGCCAATTTCCGGACTTCGAGGAATACTACAAGCGGTTTGCTCCCGGCTCGTGGACACCGTTCTATTACGACGGCGGCTATTACGGCGTGCCCGAGACGCAATCGTTTGAAATGATGTACTACCGGAAAGATATCCTGGACCGGCTGGACCTGAAGGTTCCGGACACATGGGACGAACTGTATAAGATGCTGCCGGTGCTTCAGCAAAACGGCATGAACTTTACAACTGTCGGACACGGCACGTTCCTGCAGATGCATGGGGCGGAATATTTTACGCAGGACGGCACGAAAACGGGCTTTAATGCGGAGCAAGGCTTTCAGGCGTTTAAGGCCTGGACGGATCTGCAAAATAAATACGGCATTGACCAGAAAATGGACAGCTTTTACCAGCATTTCCGCGAAGGATCGTATCCGATCGGTATCGCAGACATCAATTCATACATCCAGTTCCATGTGGCGGCGCCTGAATTGAACGGTTTATGGGGCATTGCGCCTGTGCCCGGGGTAAAGCAAGCGGATGGCACGGTCGTTCGCTGGCTTGGCGGCAACATGCAGGCATCGACGATTTTCAAGCAGACGAAGAAGCCGGAAGAAAGCTGGGAATTTGTGAAGTGGTGGACTTCCGCGGAAGTGCAGGAGAGATACGGCATGGATCTTGAAACGCTCTATGGCATTACGTTCCGCTGGAATACGTCCAATATTGACGCGTTTGTGAGGCTGCCTTGGAAGGATGAAGATTTGAAGCAGATCATGGAGCAGTGGAGATGGTTCCGGGAGATTCCCAATGTTCCCGGCAACTACTATATCGAACGCGAGCTGTTGAACGCATGGACCCGAACGGTCGTGAACGGGGAGAATTACCGGGTTTCTCTGGAAACGTTTGTTAAAAATGTAAACCAGGAAATTTTGAGAAAAGAGCAGGAATTCAATTTTATCGATGAAAACGGAAACGTATTGCGGTCGCTCGATTTGCCGGTGATTACGGAACCGTGGGAAGGGGTGGGGAAGTATGCTCAATAGCGAAGCGCAAGGGCTGCCGCTTAGCCAACCTTCCACGAACCACCGGATAAGCCGGAATAATAAGTTGATCTCCTACTTGAAAATGCTCTGGTCCTACCGGGTCTCGTATTTGTTCATCGCACCGTTTATGATCTGTTTCGCCGTATTTATATTAATTCCGATCCTTGCCGCTTTTCTGCTTAGCTTTACGTATTTTAACGGACTTGAATCCCCGCGGTTCATCGGCTGGGACAACTTCCGTTACATGCTTTCTCAGGATTTGATTTTGGTGAAGCATGCTTTGCCGAACACGATCACATTCGCGTTGATCGTCGGTCCGGGCGGCTATGTCTTATCATTCCTTGTCGCCTGGCTGATCTCGATCCTGCCTGCGATGCTGCGCAAATGGTTCACGCTTGCGATGTACACGCCATCCCTGGCGGGCGGCGTGGCCATGGGCATTATCTGGGTGCCGCTGCTATCGAGTGACCGAATCGGTTATTTAAACAGCTTCCTCTTGAACCTGGGGATGATTAACGAACCGATTCTGTGGGTAACAAGCAAAGAGCATCTGATGACTTCCATGGTGATCGTCACGCTGTGGAGCAGTATGGGGATCGGCTTCCTGGCGATGCTCGCAGGCATTTTGACGGTAAATCAGGAATTGTACGAAGCGGGAAGACTGGACGGTATTCGCACCAAACTGGAAGAAATCTGGTACATTACCATTCCATCCATTAAACCGCAAATGCTGTTCGGGTCCGTCATGGCGATCGTCGGGGCGATCCAGGGAGGCGGCGTCGGGACTGCGCTGTCAGGCATGAACCCGACGCCGGAGTATGCGGGGTATGTCGTGACCGAGCATATCGGCGACTTTGGTTTTACCCGTTTCGAACTGGGGTATTCGACCGCATTGTCCGTTCTTCTGCTCATCTTTATGTATATGGCCAATAAGCTTTGCTGGAGGCTGTTCGGAACGAAGGGAGACGAGTAAAGTGAATGTGGTGACGGGAATCGGGTCTGTCGTTTCACGGCTTAAACGTCCAAGGCTTCGCAGGTACAGCCCGATGGAAAAAATTTCGTTTGTTCTGCTTGTCCTGCTCAGCATGTTTATGCTTGTGCCGATTGTTTATATTTTTAATCATGCCTTAAAGCCCTACCAGGAGCTGTTCATTTATCCACCCAACATCTTCGTGAGGCAGCCGTCCTTTCAAAATTTCATGGAGCTGGTATCGATTACGAAAGGTACCGCCATTCCGATTACCCGGTATATCTTTAACAGCTTGGTCGTAACTGCTTTGGCCGTATTTGCAATTACGATTGTAAGCGCCATGTGCGCGTATCCGATTTCCAAGCATAAATTTCCAGGGCACAAGCTTGTGTTTGCTACGATTTTGCTTACGCTTCTGTTTGTCCCGGAAACGGTATCGATTCCGCGGTATCTTGTAATCAGCCAGCTGGGCATATTCAACACGTATTGGGGACATGTTTTGCCGCTTGTGGCCGTTCCGACCGGCGTTTTTCTGATGAAGCAGTTCATCGATCAGCTCCCTGACGAGCTGCTTGATTCCGCAAAAATGGACGGGGCCAAGGAATTTACGATTTTCCTCAAAATCGTCTGTCCCATCATTATGCCGGCGATTGCAACAATCGGCATCATTGCGTTCAACTCTGCGTGGGGCAATACGGAAACATCCACCTTGTATATGCAGGATGAGGAAATGAGGACATTCCCGTTTTATATCGATACGCTGACCAGCGGGATGGCAAACAGTGTGGCCAGACAAGGGGCCGCAGCTGCGGCGGCGCTGCTGTTGTTTTTGCCGAATCTGATCATTTTCCTCGCCTTCCAGAGTAAGGTCATCGCCACTATGGCGCATTCCGGAATTAAGTAACGGCTGGTAGTCTACTAGCAGGTCGATCCATAAATAAAGAGATAATAGTGGTTACGGTGAAAGCGGAGGGGCCGGATTCGTGCTGGAGAAGCATAAGCTATAAGCTTTCTGCAAGAAAGCTGCTTCGGAAGCATTCACTTTCGTCCTCTTGTCGCCCTGATTCTTACCTGACATAGGGATCTTTGAGTGCAGCTCAAAGTCTCTCTGCTTAAGAGGTTAGATAATCAAAGAATCTGGGGACAACAGCGATCGGAAGCACGAACCGGACCCGCAGCGGATCCAGCTCCCAAACTTATTTATATCGATATTTATGGAACAGTCTACTAGTAAAGGAGGGAGGGGAGATGAGTAGGATGCAAAGGCTGCCGGAAGTGGAAAGATGGGGTCGGTTTGAGCTGACATTGCACGGACCGGATGACGGAAATCCGTTTCAGGAGGTTCGGTTGTCCGCGCGTTTTCAATATAAAAACAGAGTTGTGGAGCCGGAAGGCTTTTATGACGGAAACGGGACATACCGGATTCGTTTCATGCCCGACGAGCTTGGCGTCTGGAGATATGTTACATGCAGCAACCGTAAAGAGCTTGACGGCCAAGTCGGAGAATTCATATGTGTGAAGCCGTTTGACGGGAACCACGGTCCTGTCCGGGTGAAGGACAAGTACTTGTTCGCGTATGAGGACGGGCAGCCGTATATGCCGTTCGGAACGACCTGTTATCATTGGACGTTTACCGGCAGCGAAGCGCATGAAGAGCTTACACTGGAGACGCTGCGAAATTCCCCTTTTAATAAGGTTAGAATGTGCCTGCTGCCGACAAAGGACATGAAGCCGCCCTTGCCGCTCTGCTTTATTGGCACGAGCCCGGAGGATCTGGATAAAACCAGGTTTAATCCCGGATTTTTCACCCATTTCGAGAGACGGATCGATGACTTGATGCGGCTTGGCATCGAAGCGGATCTTGTCCTGTTCCATCCTTACGATAAGGGATATTGGGGCGTGGACAATATGGATCCGGACACCGATGCCTATTATTTGCGGTATGTCATTGCCCGACTGGCTTCGTTCCGGAATGTATGGTGGTCGATCAGTAATGAGTACGATTTCAATCCATTCAAAACGGTTGCCGACTGGGACCGGCTTCTGCAGCTGACGCAGCGCTGCGATCCGTACCAGCATCTCCGTTCCATTCATAACGGGACGAAAATGTACAAATCGTCAACCCTGTATGATTTTTCGAAGCCGTGGATTACCCACCAGAGCGTGCAGCACTGGGATCCGGAGCTGACGACGGACTGGCGTTATACGGTCGCCAAACCGGTGGTAATCGATGAAATCTCTTATGAAGGGAACAGCTCCAGACGCTGGGGCAATATTTCCGGAGAGGAAATGACCCACAGATGCTGGGAAGGTATGACCCGGGGCGGGTTTGTCGGACACGGCGAATCGTTCATTGACCGGGAAACGAGAGCGTGGATCTCGGTTGGAGGGGCTCTGTATGGGGAAAGCGCGGAAAGAATCGCTTTTCTGCGCCGCATGATGGAGGAGGGCCCCGAGGATTGGATTGAGGCCGGCCTGCAAGGCAATTATTGGCTTCTCTATTTCGGCCGTCGCCAGCACGCTTTCAAGACCGTGGATCTTCCCGGAGATGCCGAGTACGGGATCGAGATCATCGACACATGGAATATGACCGTTACACCTTTAGAAGGAGTTTTCAGCGGACGATGCAAGGTGGAGCTTCCCGGAAAGCCATATATCGCTTTACGTATTATGCGGGTTGTAGGATGAGCGTCATGCCGGGAGAAGGGAGGTACGCTGAACTTGACTGATGATCATGTGGAGCAATGGGGAATTTTTGAGCTGGCGCTGGAAGGTCCGCCTGAAGGGAATCCGTTTGCTGAGGTCGAGCTGTGTGCCCGGTTTGAAAAGGGGCAGCACGTATATGAAGCGGAAGGGTATTACGATGGAAACGGGATGTACCGCATTCGTTTCATGCCTAATGAGCAGGGCGATTGGAGCTATATCACATCGAGCAATCGTCCGGAACTCGACGGAATGAAGGGGCAATTCCGATGCACCGCGCCTTCGGCAGGCAATCGCGGCCCGGTCCGCGTTAAGGGAGGGCCCCACTTTCGGTATGAGGACGGAACGCAGTACATCCCGATCGGCACAACCTGCCTTGTCTGGCATTTGCAAGACGAAACGCGTCAGCGGCAAACGCTGCGGACGCTGGAAAGTTCGCCATTTAATAAGATCCGGATGTACATTCTTCCGAAGGCCGGCCTGTCCGGCGGTATATTGCCTGGGGGTTATCCGTTTGAAGGCTCACCGGAGCAAGGCTTCGATTACAGCCGGTACCGCCCCGAATATTTCGCGTTTTTGGAAAAGCGGATTCGGGATTTAATGGCGCTGGGCATTGAGGCCGACCTGATCTTATTTCATCCGGATGAGGAGAGCGGATGGGGCTTTGATGCCATGTCGCCTGAAGAAGACGAACGTTATGTCCGGTATGTCGTTGCACGGTTAGCCGCTTTCCGCAATGTCTGGTGGTCGCTCGCGGACGGATATGATTCGATGATGAAGAAAACGGGCCATTGGGACCGCATGTTCCGAATCGTGCAGGAATGCGATTACGGCGGGCATTTGCGTTCCATACTGAATGACCGGACATGGTATGATTTCGGCAAGCCGTGGATAACACACGCCAGTATCCGGCATGCCGACGAGAAAGTGGCATCGGACTGTACCAGACAATACGGCAAGCCGGTCATTATTGACGATTGCGGCTGTGAAGGGAATCTGGAGAGCCGATGGGAAAGCTATACGCCCGAAGATATGCTCTGCAAAGTATGGGAGGGAGTTTGCCGAGGCGGATATGTGACGCACGGAGAAGCTTATTTGCACCCGCAGGACGTGCTTTGGCGGTCTCAAGGGGGTGAGCTTCACGGCGGAACGGTTCCTGGGATCGCCTTTATGCGCGGAATACTTGAAGAAGCGCCGGAAGGCATTGCCTATAACAGCGACCGCTATGATGCCGCTACGCTGGAAATACGCGGAGAATATTATTTGCAGTACTTTGGTCCGCATCGCTTTGCATACCGGGAATTGCAGCTGCCCGAAGGTAAGTATAAGGTTGATGTCATCGACACATGGAACCGGACGATAAGCCCGCTCGAGGAATTGTTTGAAGGGCGTTTCCGGGTCGAATTGCCTGCGAAGCCTTATTATGCGATTCGTATTCGGAAGGTTTCGGAAGAAGCGGGGGGCGCTGAGACTGCTCAGGGGGAAATGTGTTAGTGGGCCGGGATCGACTGTAGAGTCCAAGCGTTGTCCACTGCAAGTCATGCCCGGATTCCCTGAAAACGACTAAAAATTTGCGTAGAGTCAGGAGAGATTCGATATGGAGCAATTGCGAAAATCAGCCTATGGCAAAAAGCTGTGGTATGAAAAACCGGCAAAAGCGTGGACAGAGGCGCTCCCGATCGGCAACGGGAAATTAGGTGCGATGATTTTCGGAAAAGTGAATAAAGAAAGACTTCAGCTCAACGAAGATTCGGTATGGTACGGGGGACCGGTGAACGGGGACAATCCGGACGGCCGGCACTATCTTCAGGAAGTCCGACGGCTGCTGCAGCAAGGTAAACAAATGGAAGCGGAGGAATTGGCGCAAATGGGCTTAATGTCCATACCAAAATCGCTCCGCCCTTACCAGCCGCTCGGCGAATTGGAAATCTTCCATGACGGAGAAAAGCAGATGATTTCCAATTACTACAGAGATTTGAACATTGAGCAAGGTATTGCCCACGTCTGTTATTGCTTAAATGAAATTCAGCATATTAGGGAAATGTTCAGCAGTGCCGTCGACCAGGTCATCGTTGTTCGGGTTTCTTGCGACCGGCCCGCCAAGCTGAATCTAAGATTACGTATGAGCCGAAGGCCGTTTGATGAAGGCACGGAAATCATCGACCACGACACGATGGCGATGTGCGGCGATAACGGGAAGGACGGTGTTACTTATTGCTCGGCCGTCAAAGTCATCCCGGATAACGGTTCGGTAGCGGCGATCGGCGACTTTATTTCCGTTCGCCAGGCCGATGCGGTGACGATCTATCTTGCCGCCGCGACAACATTTCGCCATCCGGATCCGAAAGCGGAATGCATCGGATTACTCGCGGATGCGGCAAATAAGGGCTATGAGCGGATAAAGCAGGACCATATTTCCGATCATACCGGCATCTTCCAACGTACGCGCCTGCAGCTGAACCCGCCTGAAAGTCCCGTTCACATTGACCTGGAATCGCTGCCGACCGATTCCCGTTTGCAACGGTTTAGAGAGGGGGCGAAAGATCCCGGACTTATCTCGCTCTATTTCCAGTTTGGACGGTATTTGCTAATGGCCAGCTCTCGTCCCGGTTCGAATCCTGCCAATTTGCAAGGCATTTGGAATGAAAGCTTTACTCCGCCATGGGAGTCCAAATTTACGTTGAACATCAATACCGAGATGAACTATTGGCCCGCGGAAAGCTGCAATTTGGCCGAGTGTCATGAACCGTTATTCGATCTGATCGACCGCATGCGACCGAACGGAAGGAAAACGGCGCAGACGATTTATGGCTGCGGCGGGTTTGTCGCTCATCACAATACCGACATGTGGGGCGCTACACGGGTTGAAGGGGATTATATGCCGGCATCAATTTGGCCGATGGGTGCCGCTTGGCTGTCTCTGCATCTCTGGGAGCATTACCGTTTCGGTCTGGATGAACAGTTCCTGAGGGAAAGAGCGTATCCGGTAATGAAGGAGGCGGCCGAATTTTTTCTTGATTACTTGTTTGAAGACGAACAAGGACGCCTCGTTACGGGTCCTTCCACTTCCCCCGAAAACAAATTTATAGGCCGGGACGGAAGAGTGGGGGCTCTATGCATTGGCCCTTCCATGGACAGTCAAATCATCTATACGCTATTTACGGCTTGTATGGACGCTTCTAAGGTGTTAAACGTCGATAAAACGATCCGGGAAAAATGGGCCAATGTGCTGCAGAAGCTGCCGAGACCGCAAGTCGGCAAATACGGGCAGCTTCAGGAATGGCTCGAGGACTGGAGAGAAGTACATCCGGGACATCGCCACATTTCGCATCTGTTCGCGCTCTATCCCGGAGAAATCATTCATACGAGGCATACGCCGGAATGGGCGCAAGCGGCCAGACGAACATTAGAGCTCAGGCTGGAACACGGAGGCGCCAATACAGGCTGGAGCCGTGCCTGGATTATTAATTTTTTCGCACGCCTGGAGGATGGAGAGGAGGCGTACGAGCATCTTCGAATGCTGATTTCACAATCGACGCTGCCGAATATGTTTGATAACCATCCGCCATTTCAGATTGACGGCAACTTTGGCGGCACTGCTGGCATTGCCGAAATGCTGCTGCAATCGCACCATGGCGAGCTGTCGCTGATTCCGGCTCTGCCGAAGGATTGGCACAGCGGCAAAGTGAGCGGATTGCGGGCCAGAGGCGGATTCGAGATTGATATGGAGTGGGATCGGCACGAACTTACCCAATGCGTCATCAGAGCGTCTAAAAATCAAAGCTGCACCGTTGTGTGCCGCCGTATGCCATCTTCATTGACCGTCGAATCGGACGGAAAGCTTGTCGCAACAGAAACCGACGGCAATATGATCCGGTTTGAGGCGGTTGAAGGCAAAACGTATGTATTGGCGGCGGAGGCGGTAAAAGCTTCGTACGGGGGCTAGTGGATGAGTGGCAAAGAACGGCTGGTAAGGAAAGATACTTTCTCTATTGAGCAAGAACGGCGCATGACCGGGCTTGTAGGGAAGAATACTTTCTCTACTGAGCGAGAATGGCGCATGATCGGGCTTATAGGGAACAATACTTTCTCTATTGAGCGAGAACGGCGCATGACCGGGCTTGTAGGGAAGAATACTTTCTCTACTGAGCGAGAATGGCGCATGAAGGGGCTTGTAGGGAACAAAAGTTTCTCTATTGAGCAAGAACGGCGCATGAAGGGGCTTGTAGGGAAGAATACTTTCTCTACTGAGCGAGAATGGCGCATGATCGGGCTTGTAGGGAACAATACTTTCTCTACTGAGCAAGAACGGCGCATGAAGGGGCTTGTAGGGAACAAAACTTTCTCTACTGAGCGAGAGTGTCGCATGAAGGGACTTGTAGGAAACAAAAGTTTCTCTATTGAGCAAGAACTACCCATGACCGGGCGTGTAGGGAACAAAAGTTTCTCTACTCAGCAAGAACGGCGCATGAAGGGGCTTGTAGGGAACAAAACTTTCTCTAGTAAGCGGGAGCAACGCATGAAGAGGCTTGCAGAAAAGCAGGCGGGTAATAGCCGCCCAACCACCCAAATGAATATAACCAAAGCACAAAGGCCATCGGAGACGATGGCCTTTGTGGCAACTTGGTCGAATCATCCCTGAAAAAGGCAGGAACAGCCCATAAATAGATTCGCGAAGAGGTGTATTGTAGATAACAAAGAGGTGAGTTTATGGAATTCATTCGTCCCGAGGATTATTTGCCCGGAAAACGCCGGATTTCGGATGTGAAGAAGTACGGGATCGGTCTGATCGGCTGCGGCAGCATCGCTAATACGGCGCATTTGCCCGCTTACCGCAAATATGGACTGCATGTTGCGGCCTGCTGCGACATCAGCGAGGAAGCGGCACGTTCTACGGCGGAGAAGTTCGAAATTCCGTTCTGGACAACGGATGTGAATGAGCTGCTGGCGCTGGATGAGGTCAAAATCATCGATTTGGCCATTCATCCCGCACCGAGGCTGGATGTGCTGAAGCTGATCGCCAAAGCGCCCAGGCCGGTGTTATGCCAGAAACCGCTGGCGCTTGATCTGGAGCATGCTCTTCAGCTAAGCCGGGAAGCCGAGTGGCTCGGCATTACGCTCGGCGTGAATCAGCAGGCCCGCTGGGCGCCGGCGCATAAGGCGCTGAAGACGGTGCTTGAGCAGAACCTGATCGGCGAGGTATACAGCATTCATCATGATATGCGGTCATTCCAGGACCAGGCAGGCTGGTGGTGGACGACAATGAAAAATTTCAACATCGTCGACCACGGCGTTCATTATGTGGATTTGTGCCGGTATTTCAACCCTTATCCGGAAGAATGGTCCCGCGTTCACTGCACGACGGCGCAGCTAAAAGGGCAGAACGCCATCGATCCGCTCATTTATTCGGCGAACGTCGAATTCGGTCCACCGGGCGGGCGCAATCCGCTGATGGCTTCGCTTCATTTTAACAATATTGTGAAAGCCAGCCGTTCCCATAGCAATACGTGGTGGGTCGACGGTACGGAAGGAAGCCTGTGGTGCACGCAGGATATGCTCTATATGGCCCTGAATCGGCACAAAAACGTCGTGCATGAGATCAAGCTGAAGGGAAGCTGGTTTCCCGACGCTTTTGCAGGCTCCATGCTTGCATTTATTCATGCTATGGAGAACGGTGAACATCCGCCGGTCACTCCGGAAGACAATCTGCAAACCGTAGCGCTGACGACGGCAATGGTGATGTCTAGCGTGCAAGGACGTGTAGTCGAGAGATCGGAACTGCTGAAGGAGAGCGTTAAACGATGAACAAAACCGGTTTTATGAGCTATGTCTACATGGGGTGGAGTGCGGAAGCAATGGCCGAAGACGCCCGTAAGCATGGACTCGTTTATGTGCAGTTTGACCCGAGGCAGCCGGTGCAGGTGATGGATGACGAACCGTTTTCGCACTCCCGCGCCGACAAACTGCGCAGCATCTTTGAAAAGAACGGCATCACCGTCGCCGGCCTGTCGGGATATACGAACCTATTGAACCCAAATCTGCAAAAACGGGAAAGCAAGCTGCAGCAGCTGGAAAGAATGATCGGCCTATGTGCGGCTTACGGTACCAGGTACATCGCGACGGAAACGGGAAGTCTGCATCCGACGAATGCCTGGCGCGACTATGAAGGGAATCGGACGCCTGAAGCATGGGATGAACTGCTTGGCATCGTAGACAGGTTGCGAAACCGGGCGGTGAAGAATGATGCGGTGCTGCTGATCGAGGGATTTGCGCTCAATGTATTGGCGACGGCCGAACAGGCGCTTGGACTGATGGAGCGGCTTGGGACAGAAGGGCTCGGGATCGTGATGGATCCGTTTAATTACTTGACGCAAGAGGATTTGAAGCGGCAGGAACCGGCGATGGCGAATCTGTTCGATTGTATCGGCAGCTATGCACCGGTTGCTCACGCCAAGGATACGCTTTACGGGGATGAAGGCTTCACCACCCCAAGGGTGGGTGCAGGACAGGCGGATTGGAGCATTTATGCGGCGCAGCTCAAAAGCCGGTTGCCGGACGTTCCGTTAATTTTGGAGCATGCCAAGCCTGAAGAGGTGGCGGATTGTCTGGCTCTCATCCGGCAAGCATTCGACGCGGCAGCCAATAGTAGGTCGACCCATAAATAAAGAGTTAATAGTGGTAACGGAGAGAGAAGTGGAGGGGCCGGTTTCGTGCTGGAGAAGCGTTAGCTACAAGCTTTCTGCAAGAAAGCTGCTTCGGAAGCATTCACTTTCGTCCTCTTGTCGCTCATGACATAGGGATCTTTGAGCTCCGCTCAAAGTCTCTCTGCTTACCTCTAAAGAGGTTAGATAATCAAAGAATCTGGGGACAACAGTGATCGGAAGCACGAACCGGAACGGCAACGGATCCAACTGGTCAAACTTATTAATATCGATATTTATGGAACAGTCTACTAGGGAGTGAGTAGCGGGAAAGGGTGTCAGCGATGATCAAGCCGAAACTGGGCATACAGGGACCTGTCGTCGCCTGGCAGGACCCGTGGGCGGGAGAGGCTTCGGACCTTATGATGAGGACCGGGACGGGCCAATTGGTCCGATCCCAGGACTCGAAACCGGATCCGCAGCAATTCCTGAAAGGTCTGCGGGAGCTGGGAGCCGATTTCTACGTCCATCATGTCATTCCGGGAACGGAAGGGGACTCCAGCCTGCTCGCGGACATCGCCGGCAGCGGAATGGACATCTGTCTCGGCAATGAATATGGGAATATTAACGGGCCATGGGCGGAGGGAACGAACAGGTACGATGTGCCTGACGACATGATCGCCCAAGCTTTGCGGTCGGGCCGGTGCATCGGGCTGCTGTATGACGAACCCGAGCATTTGCAGACGAACGCCGGCCAGTATCGCAAGGACGGCTGGTATCCGCATTGGGGCGGAACCGAAGGCCTTGACCTGCAGCAGTCGCGAAGTAAGGTGGAACGGTCGGTATTATCCCGTGTGAAGCATGTACAGGAATTAATGCATCGTGCAGGCGTTGCTCAATCGACTTTGCCAGTCGTCTCGGAGCATGTTTTCCCCATCATGTTTCATACGTTTGCCAGAGCGGGTATGGATGTCTGCCCCAAAATCATGAAGGAATCGTTTCAGTCGCTGCAGCTTTCGACAGCGCTCGGGGCGGCCAAACAGTACGGGAGATCGCTCTGGATCTGCGCGGACTTGTGGGGGCCGGATACGGGAGAGTGGTTCACCCGGTTTCCCGGATTCCCGGGCCACTCTCCGGAAGAATTCGAATCCGCTTTGAAAATGGGCTACCTGATGGGACCGTCCCATTTGTTCGTAGAAAATATCGATGTCCTGCTTAGGAACACTCCGAACGGATTTTCGTCAACGGAGTACGGGGAAGTTTGGAAACGGTTCATGCGAACCTTTATCCCGGATCATCCCTTGACGTGGCATCATTCGCAGGCCGATCCCGATATCGCCATTATTCACTCGGATGACGGCAATTACGGGCAAAACGAAAGACTGTTCGGCAACCGGATGCCTGCCGGGCAAGACAACTCCCGAAGCCTGTTTGCCATCTGGCACCTGCTCAGCCGGGGAGAGATTCCCGCGCACGGCAGCTGCATGCACATACCGGGCTACGATTTTCCAAGGCATGATTTGAAGAGGAATGTGGCGCTCGAACGGTTTCCATTGGAGTCCGGCTGCAGCGGCACAAACGTCGGAAGAGGCATAGGCTTAGGCGTGCATCCGTTATTTTTTCCGGTCAATAACGTTCTCGTGTTCGACGAAAATGTCAAAGGGCACCAGCTTGGACAGCCGAAGCTGATACTCGTCGGGGGCTCATCCCTCTCCGCCGAAACGCTCTCGGCAGTGATCAAGAGAGCGGAGGACGGCGGGGTCGTGGTGATCGCACAATGGCTGCTCCCCGAGGATTGCCCGGAAAAACTAAAACATAGCCAAACAATGGGCTTCGGCCGGTGGATCGTCACCAACGATTTTTTGGATACAAGCGTGAAGGAGGCCGCCCATCCGTTTCTTGGCGAGGAACGATGCTGGATGCAGCGGTTCGGGCGGTCGGAAGTGAGAATGTATCCCAAAGACGATGACGGTTTTACGCTTGACTTTGAAATCGTAACCGTTTGACCGAATAAGGTGGAGATGAGTTTGAAACAAACCAGGCATTTGGATCCGTTTGCGGAAATCGCTTTTCGCGAGCATCCCGGAAATAAAGACGAGCTGAAGGATATCGCTCCGGTACACCTGGATAAGCAATATTTTACGCAAAGCATGCATCATGCGCACAATACGGCCGGACTTCCCTACGAGACGGAGCTCGAACGCTTTCGGGAGCAGCTGGAACGGCTGCGCGAGCGGTACCGGCCGTTTATGAGCAATCGTGCACCGTTGCCTGCAATGGAACGAAACCGGCAGCCGCTCCGTCAATTTCAATTTCGCTATCAAACGCCCGAGGACACAAACTTTACCCGTGTACTGGAAGGTTCGGGAGCGTGGGAAACGGTGACGATTCCCGATTTCCGGGGACCGACCGGCGAGAGAGGCAGATGGGCGGGCTTTTACCGCACCGAATTTGCATACGCGCCCGTTCTCGGCGGCAAAAGAGTGTATCTTGTGTTCAAGGGTGTGGACTATAAAGCAACGGTTTATCTCAATTACAAATGTATCGGCAGTCATGAAGGGTTCTTTGCGCCGTTCGAATTCGACGTAACGGACTTTCTGCAGGAACGCAATACGCTGGTCGTTGAAATCCATAACGATTATCCGATGATGGGCGTAGGCGGCACCAAGCTGGACGGCGACAAAATTTACGCGGCAACGGGTCCGGGCTGGGACGATCCGCTTTCAGGCTGGAATCATTGTCCTCCCGGCGCCGGAATCTACAACGACGTCTATTTGGAGCAGCGATCGTCATTATTTATTCACGACGTGTTTATCCGGCCTGTAATCGACGACGGCAGCGTGGAGGTATGGGTTGATGTCAACAATACGACCAGTCAGCTGCTGGAAAACTTCGAATTGCAAGTCGAACTGATGCCGAAAAATTTTACCGGCGAAGGCCTCGGCCCGTACACGTTTCCTGTGGCTTATGCGGGGCCGGGCATCAATTATTACCGTTATAAGGTTGACTTTCCGTCCTTCCGCCTCTGGGAACCGGAAACGCCGTACCTGTATATCGCCCGAGTCGAGGTTAAGGGGATCCCGGAGCAAACGGACTTGCGCGACCGCACCTTCGGCATGCGGAAGTTTCAT
The DNA here is from genome assembly GCA_041281825.1 of Paenibacillus tarimensis. Lineage (GTDB taxonomy): Bacteria > Bacillota > Bacilli > Paenibacillales > Paenibacillaceae > Paenibacillus_D > Paenibacillus_D tarimensis_A. The sequence goes on from CP166298.1 coordinate 1,462,169, forward strand.
ATGGACGAACAGGATACGCCGAAAGGGACGCTTTATCTCAACAACCGGCCGATCTTTTTGAGGGGTGCCAATGAAATGGGGCATTTGCAGCAATGCGTCATGAGAAACGACTTTGATCAGCTGGTCGACGATATTCTGATCGCGAAGCTTGCCCATATGAACTTTTACCGTATCACACAGCGGCCCGTCCAGGAAGAGATCTACGATTATTTCGACATGCTCGGCATGATGCACCAGTGCGATCTTCCGACGTTCGGATTTATCCGCCGAAGCCAATTTGCCGAAGGCGTCAGGCAGGCGGCGGAGATGGAGCGTCTCATCCGCAGCCATCCTTCATCCGTGATGGTGTCGCTGATCAATGAGCCTTCACGGACGGAAAAAAGGCGCAAAGGACACCGCCATTTGCACCGGAACGAGCTGGAAGCCTTTTTCGTCGCTTCGAGAAAGGCCATTTATATCGAAAATCCCGACCGTGTCGTGAAAAATGCGGAAGGGGATTATAACCCGCCTACCTGTGAAGGGCTGCCGGATTTCCATTGTTACAATATGTGGTACACGAACAACGGCATTTCGTTTGGGAAAATGTACAAAGGCTTCCTTCCTCCGGTCCGGGCGGGCTGGAAGGCGGGCTGCGGCGAGTACGGAACGGAGGGGCTCGACAATTACGGGCTGATGAGGAGCCTGTACCCGAATGGATGGATCCCTTCAGGCGAACGGGAGTTTTGGCTGCCGAACCGGATCAACGGGGCTCAGACCTATAATCTGCACGGGGATTGGTTTGCGGAGCGGCATACGGTCCGCGAGTGGATTGAAGCAAGCCAGAAGCATCAATGCCTGGCGACGAAGCTGATGACCGACGCATGGCGCCGAAGGTCGGATATATTAGTTTCCACCGCCATTCACCTGTTGATCGACGCTTGGCCTTCCGGATGGATGAAAGCCCTTGTCGGAACCGACCGGGTGCCGAAACCGGCATATTTTACGTACAAGGCATGTTTGGAGCCGGTCCGCGTCAATCTAAGGTGCGACAGATGGAAGGTATACGCCGGGGAGACGATGGAAATTGAAGCGTGGCTGCTCAACGATACGGATAAAGCCGATGAAGGATACCGAATCGTCGCTACGATCCGGGACGATACAAGGGATTACGGGAGCTATGAAATCCCCTGCCGGCTGGAAGGCTCGGCGTCGAAATATGCGGGTACGATCCGGTTTGCCGTGCCGCAGGTTGACGATAGAAAGAGCTTGTATGCGGACGCTTGCCTGCTGGATGAGAACGGAAGAGTCGTGAACGCGGAACGGTTTTCTTTCGAAGCGTTCGAACGAACGGGATTTCCCAAGCCGCGAAAGGTAACGTATCTCGATGCGGAATCCGGGCTGCTTTGTTTCCTGCTTGAGCTTTCGGCAGAGCCGTTTGAAGACGCCCGCAGCAGACCGGAGTCGCTTCTCGTTTCCTCCAGGGAAGCCTTTATCCGGCACCGCCCGGCGATTCTGGACGCAGTCCGGGAAGGCGCCGATGCGTTGTTTGTTCTGAAGCACTCCGAGGGCGGAGTTTGGGAGATCGGGGAGACGGAGGTCCGGACAGTACGTTACCGGCAGGTCTATACGCTGGCGAATCAATCCGAGGATCCCCGTCTGCAGTGGATGAAAGAGGACGATTTCTCTTATTTCTATAACCTTTCGAACGACAGGATCGACGGCATTTCCGACAGCAACCTGCAAGGGGAGGGCATCGAGCCGATCGTCTTTTCCTATCACGCCCAGGGCGAGCCGAACGGAAAACGGAAATTGCCGCTGGTCGGAATAAAGAAGCTTGGAAAAGGCAGGATCTGTTTCATCTGCATGCCGCTGTCGGGCCGAGTAGGCGTAAACCCGACATTGGACCGACTGCTCATTTCAATGCTTGACGGGAAAGGGGAGAGCGAAACGTGCAGCACTTCATTAATAGCCGGGATCGACAAAAATGGGCGGAAGTAACGGAGATCAATGGCCGCATTCAAGTCATTCTGCGAAATGAGGGGGAAGCGGCTCCTTATTTCGCGGGTTATCTGGATGAGATGCTGACCTGTTCCGCCGGCAGGCCGTGGCGATGGCATTTCCATCGCTTGAAGGATGCACGGATTCGCCCGAAACCCGGCGGGGTTCAAATCAGTGGAAGTTTGGAAGCGCTGCATTTTACGATGGAGCTCTCGTTCGACGAGCATCAGCTGCTTAACATAAACGCGACTTGGGAAAATAGGACGGACCGTACGCTGGAGGATGTGGCCGCAGGGCTCCAATTCCCGCTGCACAGGCGGGAGCGGGAGAAGGTGACGATTCCGCATATGATTTATAATAACAATCCGTCCGCCGATCCGGACCGCGTCGTTCCGCGGCTGGGAGCGGGTCCCGGCAAAGGCTTCATATGCGAAGAGCACCGTTTGCCGATTCCTTGCGTGAATGTGGAATGGAATGAGGATACCGGGAACCGCTACTTTTCCTTGTTCTCCCTCCCATCTTATGAAGAATCGTCGGAGGGGGTTGTTCGCTACGGCTCGCTTGGGGCGGTACGGGAGGATAACCGGACGTTGGCCGTAGCCATGAGCGGCGTGCTGATGTTTAACGGCGAGAAGGATATATATTATATCGGCAAGAGCGCAACTGAGCGGTATGAAGATGGATATGTGAACTTTCCCGCGGGGCATGCGCTGCTCAAGCGCTATGCTCTGGATTGGGGCAACGTAACCGAGCAGGGCCGCGGCTTCCGCGAAATCATCAGGAAAGGATCGAAGCTGTATAAACCGGAAGGGGTGAAGCCGCTCGCGCTGGAAGAAATCATCCGGCTGAAAACGAACGCGCTTGACGATCGCTGGCGGTCCAACGGTCTTGGCGCAGCAGGCTACGTCAAATTTACCGATTCGAATGCATTCGGCCTGGTCTCCAAGCAACCGCTGCATTATATGTACGGCTGGACGGGGCAATGCTTGAAGCTGGCCTGGTGCGACGCCAAGCTGGGCTTTGTGCGGGGGCGGAAGGGGCGGATTTCCCGGTGCAGGGAAGCGGTCGATTTTTATTTACGCGAAAGCGGTACCGGTATCCCCGGCATGCGGCACAGCACTTATCGTCTGACGGACGGACAGTGGGACGACTTTAAACGGAATAAGCAGCCGGCCGTATCCAGCCGGGCGCTTGGAGAAACGATAACCGACCTTGCGGATATATGGCTGCTGTTCCGGGATAACGGCAGGGAGGTTCCTGCCCATTGGGCAGAGGAGCTGCGAGAGTCCGCCGAGTTCTTTATGCGAAGCGTATTGCCGTCCGGCATTTACCCGGCAGCTTGGCGGTTGGACGGAAAACCCACGGACGATATGAATACCGCTGCGGGGCTGCCTTGTCTGATCGCATGTGCGAAAGCTTACCGGGTAACCGGAAAGAGCCGGTATTTGGAGCATGCCGAAACGGCGATGGAGCGCTACTATGAGCTGCATGCCGCTACGTTCGACCGGCCGTTTGCCCGTTCCACCATCGATGCCAGGTGCGAGGATAAGGAAGCGGGAATGTATTTCTTCTTGGCCGCTTACGAGCTGTTCCTGCTGACGGGCAAGGAACGGTATAGCGAGTGGGCTGAAATTGCGGCGGATTGGCTTCTAACCTTTGTTTATATGTGGAATCCGGCCTATGACCGCGGATCGGCGTTGCGGGATGCAGGTTTTAATGCTGTCGGATGGCCGGGCGTTAGTGTGCAAAACCATCATCTGGATGTTTTTTTTCCGTCCTATGAATTATGGCGGTTCGGACAGCTGACTGGCAAACCGCACTATGAACGATGGGGACGAACGATATTCGATGCGATGGGACAGGGAATATGCACGAAGCCGGGAGAATGGGGCTTTACCGTGATCGGCGAGCAAGCGGAAGGGTTTTATCAAACGAATTATCATCGACGGGGATACGCCAATACCTGGAATCCTTCCTGGGTGATCGCGCTTGTGCTGCACAATGCGCTGCGGTTTCAAGACAGCACCCGGCGGACAGAGGGGGTGAAGAAAAATGAAGGTGAAGGGGAAGGCAAGCGAACGGTTGCGCGAAAAATTTGATTGTCCGCCCGCCGGGAACAGATCGATTCCGTTCTGGGCATGGAACGATTGTTTGGAAGCGGATGAATTGGTCCGGCAGATCAAAGAAATGAAGGAACAGGGCATGGGCGGATTTTTCATCCATTCCAGGGAAGGGCTTGAGACCGTATACATGGGCCGGGAGTGGATGGATCTGATCCGCGTCTCGGTGAAGGCTGCCGGGGAACTAGGCATGCAGGCGTGGCTATATGACGAGGACCGCTGGCCGTCCGGCTTTGCCGGCGGACTTGTGCAGGCGAGAGGAGGCGACGCGTTTCGCGCGAAAGGGCTGACCTTGGAAGTGTGCGGCGGGAGCAAACCGCCGGTAGACCTGCATCATGCGGCCGCTCTGTTCAAGGCGGTGGTGCATGAGCGGAATCTGATCCGGTTGGAGCGGCTTTCCGATCATGAACCGTACGTTTTGAACGAAGACGAGGTGCTGTTGGTCTTTCGCGTGGAAGTATCCGAGCCAAGCGCCTGGTTTAACAACGAAGCGCCGCCGGACAACCTGAACCCGGAATCGGTACGGGCGTTCATCGACATCACTTACGAAGCTTACAAGCAGGCGGCCGGCGATCATTTCGGAAAGACGATCCGCGGCATATTCACCGACGAACCGAGCGTGCACGACACCCATTGCAAATATAAGGAAGGCCGAGGATGGATTCCGTGGAGTACCTCTTTTCCCGCGTTCTTCAGGGAGAGGCGGGGATACGATGTGCTGGATGCGGTTCCGTATATTTTCTTCGACGGGGAGCATTCCGCCTCGGCCCGACACGATTATTGGCGGACGATTACGGAAAGGTTCAGCGAATCGTATTCCGGACAGATCGGGCACTGGTGCGAGCGGAACGGCCTCGCTTTTACCGGCCATTACCTGTGGGAAAACAATCTGGGTACGGCTACCCGGGTCTGCGGCGCGGTGATGCCGAACTACCGGTATCAGCAGGTTCCAGGCATCGATATGTTGACCGAACAGACGAATGAATATATCACGGTTAAGCAATGCACAAGCGTGGCGAATCAATACGGCAGGAAGTACGTGCTCAGCGAAACCTACGGCTGTACGGGTTGGGGGTTCACGTTCGAGGGGCAGAAATGGATGGGCGACTTCCAATTCGTGCTCGGCGTTAACCTCCGGTCGCAGCATCTGGCTCTCTACTCAATCAAAGGGTGCAGAAAACGCGATTATCCGCCGGTGTTTAATTACAACACCAGCTGGTGGAAATACAATCATGTCGTCGAAGATTATTTCGCCAGACTGTCGGCAGTGTTGACCGAAGGCCGCCCGGTGCGCGACGTGCTGGTGCTGCACCCGTCTTCCACTGCCTGGAGTATGGTCGGGACGGGGCCGTACGGCTTTCCGAGGCGCGGCAAAGACCGGGACGTCTCCGCAGCGAATCAATACGGGCACGAATTTAACGCTTTCCTCGGCAAATTACTCAAAGCGCATTACGACTTCGATCTCGGCGATGAGACGATTATGGCCGAATCGGGGGAGATCCGGGGAAGCCGGATTGCCGTCAACATCGCCGAATACAGATTCGTCGTCATTCCTGAAATTCGAACGATGCTTGAAAGCACCTTCCGGCTGCTGCTGGACTTTCTGAACGCAGGCGGGAAGGCGGCCGCACTGGGACCCGTGCCGGTCATGCTCGAAGGGAGGCCCGCTGCGCGGCTGGCCGAGCTGTACGGGCATGTCAACCTGACCGTCGTACAGGATGTTCAGGAATTAGTCAATGTGCTGGAGGGTGAATTGCCGCGCCGGGTTAGCATCTTGAATGATTTATCGGAGGAAGCGCCTGAATTTCTGTATATGCTGCGAGATTTGGGTGAATGCCGTACGCTGTTTGTCGTGAATAACGACCGCGAGGGGACGCACCGCGTGACCGTTTCCATGGAGGGCGCCGGGGATGTGGAAGAGTGGCAGGCGCTCACCGGCAATGTAAGGCGCATCGACAGCCGGGTGCGGGACGGGCGAACCTATATGGACGATATGTTTGGGCCTGCGGACGCAAGACTGTACGTATGGAAGCCCGTACGGTCGGCGGAAGCCCGTACGGCGCCGGATGTTGTGCCGGCTGAAGCCTTCGGAGAGGCGGAAGAGCTTCCGGTCAGCTGTCCCTTTACACGGACCGCCCCCAACGTGCTTACACTGGATACTTGCTCCTTTCGCATCAATAATGGAGATTGGTCGGAAGCAGCGGATGTTTGGAAAGCGCAGAGGGCCATTCGGGAAGCGCTCGGCATGAGGCAGATTTACGGAAACGGACTTGAGCAAAGGTACAAATGGGTGCGGTCATCTCATCCGAATGACGGAACGCCGGTTGCGTTCAAATTTCATTTTACGGTAGCGGTACCGCCTGCCGATCCGGTATATCTGGTTGTGGAGTCGTCGGAGCATTATGAAATCCTGCTGAACGGCGCACCGCTATCCAATCGTCCCGAAGGATGGTTTCTCGACCGTTCTTTCGATAAAATACCCCTTCCCGGCTTGAAAAAAGGGGACAATGAACTGATACTGTCCTGCCGATACCAGAATCGGATGGAAGTGGAGGACATTTACCTGATTGGCGATTTCGGGGTCGGACCGGACCGGAAAATCGCAGCCGAACCGCAGCGGCTGCATGCAGGCGATTGGTGTATGCAGGGATATTTACATTATTGCGGCGGCATGGTCTACCATTTCGAGATTGATGCAAAGAACAATGCGGGTTACCGGACGGTGCTGGAGATCGGCGAGTATTCCGCGGTTACGATGGAAGTCAGGGTGAACGGCGCTTCGGCGGGGCATGTGCCATGGCGCGTCGCGAACCGTCTCGAGCTTACGGAGCATCTGCGGGAAGGAAAGAACCGGATCGATATCGAGGTGATGGGAAGCCCGCGCAATATGCTCGGACCGTTCCATCTGTCGTCCGGCGACACGACGACGACCAGCTGGGCTTCTTTCCGCAAAGAGGGTGACGCTTATACGCCGGAATATAAGGTGCGTCCTTACGGTCTGTTCGGGGGCGTCCGGTTGTATCGCTTTACAGCGGAGAGACTTTGAGCTCGCTCAAAGATCTCTATGAATAAGAAGGAGGGGTGGAAGCGTGAAGAGACGGAGAGAAGGATTAAGTATGATTATACGCCGCAACCGGCTAAGACTTTTCTTGTCCCTGCTCGTCTTGTGTACGGCGCTGCTTCCTGCGACCGCATACGCCGGTGTGAAGTACAACACGTATACGAAAGACAGCAGAGGGAATCTGATCTGGCTTCAACCGGCCTACTTTCCGACCGGCGTGCTCGGGCAAAATCTGTATGAGACGGATCCAGATAACCCGGATATGAAGATCTCCTCGCCGATGCGCAATCCGAAAGACATTTTTGTCGGTGCAAACAATGAGATCTATGTCGCCGACACGGGCAATAACCGGATTGTCCATATGACGCGAACCGGAGAGCTGATTCGGTACATTACGCTGCCGGAAAGTCCGCTTAGCAAGCCGGAAGGTTTATTCGTCACGAAGGAAGGCGAGATCTACATCGCTGACCCGGGGAACAAAAGGGTCGTCATGCTGAACAAAGACGGGCAATTGCTGAAGGAATTCCATAAGCCGGAATCTAAATTCATTCCTTCCGGATTCGTGTTTGAACCGGGGAAAGTCATGGTGGACGAGCGGGGATTTATGTACATTGCCGTCCACGGCGCCTATGAAGGGCTTGTGAGGCTTGATCCGAACGGGAAATTTCAAGGCTTCTTCGGCGCGAACGAAACGGCGCTCTCTCCATTGGACGCATTAAAGCGGATGCTGTATACGAAAAAGATGTATGCCAACGAAGTACCAAAAAAACCGGAGACGATCAATAGCGTCGCTACCGATGAAAACGGGTACATTTATACGGTAACAGGCGGCACAATTAAATCCAAGCAGCTGAAAAAATTAAATATTAAAGGAAACAATCTGATTCGGGGCGGCGGCACATTCGGGGAAACCGTTCCTTGGGCAACGGCAGAGGGAGCTCCCGGAACCGGACCGCAGCTGGTAGATGTCGCCGTCGACCGGAGCGGCAATATGATCGTGGTCGACCAGAAATATAAATATATAAGCCATTACGATGCGACAGGAAACTTATTGTACTTCTGGGGAGGCGATTCGGCGGTCGGCTCATCGCAGGTGGGACTGCTCAAAAGTCCGGTCGCGCTCGATGTGAACGCCGATAACGAGCTGTTCATCCTCGACGATCAGGAGAACATCGTGCAAGTATTCCGGCTGTCTGAATTCGGTCAAAAGGTGGATGAAGCGAACGGGCTGACGCTCGTAGGCAACTATGAGGCAAGCGAAAAGCCGTGGCGGGAAGTGCTGCGACTGAACGACCAATTTACTCCGGCGATTCTGGGATTGGCCCAGGCGGCTTTTAAAAATGAAAATTACGAGGAATCGAAAGCGCTGTTCAAGGAGGCAGGGAATCCGGACGGATTCTCCGAAGCATTTTGGCAAATCCGAATGCTGTGGTTTCAGCGGAACTTTTCATTGTTCGCCACACTGATCGTTATCGCTGCCTTCTTATACTTCCTGATTGATAAATTGACGGCGAAAAAAGATTTTCGGTCCCGGTGGCGCAACCGGAAGAGATCGACAAACAAATTTATTGTCAGTCTGAGGTTTATCGGGCACCTGCTCAAGCATCCGATCGACGGCTTTTCCTCGCTGCATTATGAGAATAAAGGCGGATATTGGAGCGCGGTATTTATTCTAATCGGCGTCTATGCTTCACTGGTATTCAGCCAATTCGTAACCAGCTTCACTTTTAATACCGTGACCTTTGTAGATATCTACAACATATTCAGGCAGTTTTTCATCGTATGGATCGCCTGGGTATTGTCCAATTATCTTGTCAGCTCCATTTATCGCGGCGAGGGCCGATTCCGGGACATTTTTATCGGCAGCTCTTACGCTCTTTTGCCCTATATTGTCGTGGGCGTTCCGCTCGCGGTCTTATCCAATGTGATGACATTATCCGAAGCTTCCATATATGCGTTTATGGAGCGCGGCATGCTCGTGTGGATTGTGGTGCTGATCTTCTGGAAGGTGCAGAGCATACACAGTTACACTGTCGGTGAAGCCGCAATGAATATTTTTCTTACGCTCTGTACGATGCTGTCTATCGGGGTACTCGTCTTTATAACATTCGGATTGACCAATGATTTTGTGACATTAATTTACCAGATGGTTCAGGAGGTGCGATTAAGATGACGGGAATCCGGAAAAAAAGCATCGTCGCCGCGGTCGTAACCGTCCTGCTCCTGGCCGCCTTCTTGTATATCGCTAACAATGTCAATATTCAGTTTAAAACAACGGAAACACGGTTTCCGCTGCCAGGGGACGGCGGACCGGCCGCTGCAGGTTCACAGCCTGCGCCGGCGCGGCTTCCTGCGGATACCGATTTCATCCTCGTTGCGGAAAGCGAAGGGCTGCGCTTGAAGCTGGATGACAAGAGCGGCCATTTCATTGTGGAAGACAAACGCAACGGAAACGTGTACCGTTCGTACCCCGATCCGAAGTATTGGGCGGAGGAAACGATTTCCGAAACGTGGAAGCGGCATCTTGCCTCGCCTGTGATGGTCAGTTATGTCGATTTCTCGAAAAACATTCTGCAAGCAAAAGAGACGAACCTGTTCGAGAACGGAGGAAAGATCGGCAATGTTCAGCTGCTGACCGACGGTTTCTCGCTGGAATTCATTTTGCCGGATACCGGATTTACGATTCCCGTCGAGGTCAGTGTCAAAGATGATTATGTCGAAACGAAGATCGTCGGAAACGGTATCAAGGAAACGAAGATGGGCCTGGTCTGGGTCCGGCTTTATTCGTTCTTTGGAGCCGAGTATACCGACGGGCAAGACGGATATCTGTTCGTTCCGGACGGATCCGGAACCTTGATCCGGTTCAAAGACAATCTGCTTAACGTCAATAAAATCTACGACGAACCGGTGTACGGCAGCGATATTACTTTCCCTGGGATCGGCAACAACCGCAACAAAATTATAATGCCCGTATTCGGCATGAAAGCGGGTTCGCAGGGTTATCTGGCCGTAATCGACGAAGGCGGCGAATACGCGAACATTATCGCGGCTCCGGCAGGCGTGCTCAGCAAATATAATTGGGTGACGGCACAAATGAATTACCGCGCGAGCTTCCTGCAGTTTACAACCCGAAGGGAAAATGTGCCCGATTCCTGGGGATACGTCGACTACAACCGGGATGAATTGTTCGGCGGGGACCGGACGATGCGATACTATTTGCTGGACGAACAAAACGATTATGTCGGCATGGCTCAAAAATACCGCGGATATTTAATATCTGAGCGGGGAGCCGAGCCGCTATCCATTAACAATCCTAGTATCCCGATGTACGTCACCTTTATTGGCGCGGACCGGGAAAAAGGCGTCGTTTCCGACCGGTACATCAAGCTTACGACAACGGAAGAGGCGGAGCAGATGGTCAAGTCGCTGAACGAGAACGGGGTTAAAAACATGTCCCTTACGTTTACGGGCTGGCAGGAGGGCGGCTACAGCTCCTTCGGCAAAACCTTTCCGGCGGATGCCCGGATTGGCGGCGACCAAGGGCTGAAAGCTTTTATCGATAATGCGCATCGCCTTGGATTCCCGGTATACCTTGAAGCCGAGTACGCCTTGAATAATACGGGCGGGGGCGGCTTCGACAAGAAATTCGACGGGATCGCCAATCTCGCCGGCCGCACGCTGTCTATGAACCGGCTCGTATCGGGCAAACCGGCATCGGTGGTCAGCTATAAGTTCGCGGAACAAATGATTCTTGGTGATCTGCCGGGGTATAAGGCATTGGGAGCGGACGGCATTCATCACAAGCTGCTCGGCGGGCGATTATTCAGCGATTATAACTCGAAATACGGCTCGCCGAAAGGGGAAGCCCGGGTCACTCAGGAGCGGATATTCCAAAAGGTGAAGGAAGAGCTGGGCGGTGTAAGCGGGACCAATATCAACACTTACGGGCTGCCGTATGCCGATTATATCGAACAAATGGTTTATGACAATTCATACGATCTGTTTTCAGACGAATCCATACCGTTCGCACACATCGCAATGCACGGCTTGGTTGCCTATTCTTCGAACTATGTAAATAACCGCCAGGAGGATGTGCACGACTTTTTGCGGGATATCGAGTACGGGGCCGTTCCGTCCTTTATATTCACGCATGCCGAAACGAAAGCCTTCGTCAATTCGTACGGCCTGCGGTATTATAACACCTATTACCCCGATTGGGACTCCTATGCGGCGGAGCAGTACAAACGGTATAACGAGGCGCTGGGGGATGTGCAGGATCAGTTCATTACCGGTCACGAAACATTGGCCCCCGATGTAAAACAAACAACTTATGCGAACGGAAAGCGGATTATCGTCAACTACAATACGAGACCGTATACCAATGGGGATCTGTTTGTGCCCGCGCGGGATTATGTCGTCATTCGGGGAGGTTCGGACCGATGATACGAAAGACGGGAGTAAAGTCATCGCTGATCGAATATTTGGAAGGCGCAATTTTTATTGCCCCATGGTTTATCGGATTTGTCGTCTTTATGGCATTTCCGCTCGGATATTCGTTATTTATGAGTTTTCAGGATGTAACTATTACGGCAACGAATACAACAACGCGGTTTATCGGATGGACCCATTACCGGTTTATTCTGTTTGAGGACGGAAGTATGCTGTATAACGATTTGCTGCCGTTTCTGAGGCAGAGTCTTTTTATGATTCCGATCATTGTTGTATTTGCCTTACTGATCGCTATTATTCTGAATCAGCAATTTGCAGGCCGCGCCATATTCCGTGCGATCTTTTTCCTTCCGGTCATTCTTGCCACGGGTGAGGTTGTGAAGGAATTTCTTACCGGAGGGCTGGGCGATTTGGGCTTCATGTCCAAATATAATTTCGATGCGATCATCAGGAGTAATTTGTCTGCGGCCTGGGCTGATCCGCTTATTTCGATTCTCAACTCGTTCATATTGATTCTATGGTATTCCGGCGTGCAAATTCTGATTTTCCTTGGAGGCAGGCAAACCATTTCGAAGTCGGCATACGAGGCGGCGCGGATTGACGGCGCCGGTCCGTGGGAAACATTCTGGAAGATTACGCTGCCGGCTATGGTGCCGTTTATCTTTCTCAACCTGATCTATACCGTAGTCGATTTGTTCACCTATCCGACCAATCCGATTTTGCAGCGGGTGAGAGAAAGCGAATACGGGCAGTTTAGCGCCTTGATCTGGATCTATTTTTCGATCATCAGCTTCTTGTTGGCGGTCCTGTTCATTCTCTTCGCCTGGATCACCAGGCCGCAGCGGAGAACCGCTTAGCATGCCATACTCGCAAGATCAGCGAAAATAGTGACCGTGAGGGCGCTAATGTCAACGCATCAGGCCAACCAGCGGAAATAGTGACCGTGAGGGCGCTAATGTCAACGCATCAGGCCAACCAGCGAAAATAGTGACCGTGAGGGCGCTAATGTCGGCGCATCAGGTCAACCAGCGGAAATAGTGACCGTAAGGCGCTAATGTCGGCGCATCAGGCCAACCAGCGAAAATAGTGACCGTGAGGGCGCTAATGTCAACGCATCAGGCCAACCAGCGAAAATAGTGACCGTGAGGGCGCTAATGTCAACGCATCAGGCCAACCAGCGAAAATAGTGTCCGTAAGGTCGCTAATGTCGGCGCATCAGGCCAACTAGCGAAAATAGTGACCGTGAGGGCATAGGTTTGAGAAATGTGAGTATCGCCGAAACAGTGCATTAGAGAAAGAAATGTTCGCTGCAGGCTGCACGAATCGCAGAATGTGCGTGGCAGAGAAAAAGTTACTCACCGGGACGCATCAAGCGGAACAGGCCCGATGAGAAAAGGAGGTCTGCCATGGTGAAAGAGTAGCGGAGGGACCGGATTCGTGCTGGAGAAGCGAAGCGTTCGCCTCTTGTCGCCCATGACATAGGGATCTTTGAGCGGAGCTCAAAGTCTCTCCGATTACCTCTAAAGAGGTTATAAAATCAAAGAATCCGGGGACAACAGCGATCGGAAGCACGAACCGGTCACGCAGCGGTCTGCTTTTACCATACTCACGAACCGGTCACGCAGCGGTCTGCTTTTACCATACTCACGAACCGGTCACGCAGCGGTCTGCTTTCACCATACCCGTGAACCGGGACGCAGCGGCCTGATGACACCAGACTTGTTTTTACATTGCTTCTTAAGAGGTTAAACGAAGGGGTGAGAAAATGATCCGGCTAAAACTGAAAGAAGCGCAAATGCCCTCTTTGCACTGGCTGGGCAAAGCCCGGTATTTCGTATTGGGCAGGGAAGCGGACAAAGGATTGCTGTTCAAATGCTTTATTTACGTCATTCTGATCGACATGGCGTATGTGTACCTAAAACCGATCCTGCATATGCTGACCACCATGGTCAAGAACGCGGAGGATCTGCTTGATCCGGCCGTCGTCTGGTTTCCGCGCACCATCTATCTGGGAAACCTGCAGGACGCATGGAACTGGCTGAACTATCCGAAGGCGTTGTTAGTCAGCGCTGCATTGGCATTATCCGTTTCTGTGCTGCAAACCTTTTCGTGTGCGGTTGCCGGTTATGCTTTCGCAAGGCTGAAGGTTCCGTTCAAGCGGCTGCTATACTTCTTTCTGCTGCTTACCTTTATCGTCCCGGTACAGGTGACGATTCTGCCGAACATCATTTATGCCAGGCAGCTCGGTCTGCTGAACACGTTTTTCCCGATTATTCTTCCGGCTATGTTCGGCCTTGGATTAAAGGGAGCGCTGTTCGTAATCATTTACCGTCAGTTTTTCTCTACCCAGCCGAAGGAGTTGGAGGAAGCCGCCAAGATCGACGGGGCCAATGTGTTCAAGATCTTTTACAGAGTTATGCTGCCCCTGGCCAAGCCTGCGATTCTGGTCGTGTTTTTGTTCTCCTTCATTTGGACCTGGAACGACTTTTATCTGCCCAGCATTTATTTGACGGATTTTAATCCCCCGCCTTTGTCGAAGGGAATAAATCATATGGCTTCGATGATGCGGCAGCAGCAGGAAGCCTACGGCCCGTCCGTTACCGATGAAGCGGTTCGAATGGCAACCTCGTTCCTGATCATCATCCCGCCGTTGATTTTATACCTGTTTACCCAGCGATGGTTCATCGAGGGTGTGGAAAGAACGGGATTGGTAGAATAGAATCCGCGCCGGATTTGGAGGTCTTTATAGATGAAAAATATGGCTGTTCTGCTTCTCGTTCTGCTCACTCTCGTTTCCGTTACGGCATGCTCTTCAACCACGCAGGGTGAACCGGGAAAGGATAATTCCAGCGAACCGAAAAAAATGCTGTATTACAAACGTTCCGAGGGGGGCAACGATGCCTTCGTCATCAAGCACTTGGAGACGCTCGGTTTTATCGTTGTCGAGAGGTCGGACAATACACTCAAAAGCAAAGATCATCTGGATGGTTTTGATCTCGTGTATATAAGCGACTCCGTTAATGCTGCAAGAATCACTTCCGACGTGAAGCATTCGAGCGTTCCGATCATTTTTGCCCAAAAACAATTGGCGGTTACGGCCGGTCTGACTCCGTTATTTGGGGGGAACGGCACTGTCGGTAATACGAAAACGATCCAAATCAAAGATGGCAGCCATCCGCTCGCGGCCGGACTGAAGGGTGAAGTGGCGGTATATAAGGAAAACGGGTCGATCCAGTATGCGGAGCCGGGCGAGGAGGCCTTCGTGATCGCTGTGGCAGGAGACGACGATCGGAAGGCTGTTCTTTTCGGGTACGAGAAGGGTTCGAACAATGCACTGGATGAGCCGGTGCCCGCCCGCCAATTGTTTTTTTACATGCCGTCGGGACAAGAATCGAATATGAGCGCCGACGGGTGGAAGCTGCTGGATGCAGCGGTTCATTGGGCGGTTGACAAGAAGTAATTCGACAAAATCAATTTTGCAAAGGAGAAGTGAAATCATGAAACGATGGCTTGGGTGTATTCTGATGGCGGTAACGGTTGTTTCTCTTGCGGGCTGCGGAATCGCCGGCTCTTCTTTGGGGGCGGAAGAAAAAGGGAAGTTTGTTCTCTTTGTCGGGAAGGAAACCGATACGGACAAGATCATTATGAATCGCATCAAGAAACAGTTTGGCGTCGAAGTCACGCTGATGAACGATGTAGAGGTGAACGATCAAAAAGCAAAGCCGTATTCACTTGTTGTAGTTAGCCAATCGACAAATCCGAATCAAATCCGGAACAAATTCCTTTTCTCCACTGTTCCGGTGATCTACAGCCAGACCCAAGCCCTCAGCTACGTTGGGATGTCGGCTGAAGACGCCGAATCCGGCGCCGTGAAGGGGCAAACCGTTCAGATGAAAGACGGCAAACATCCGCTCGCTGCCGGCCTGAAGGACAGTGTGGATGTCTATAAAGAGGAAGGTCAGATGGGATACGGCACTCCGGGCAAAGAGGCCATCGTCATTGCAACGCTGCCGGGCGACGATCAGAAAGCTTCGATATTCGCCTATGAGAAAGGGGCGATTAACGAATTCGGGAAGCCGGCGGCTGCGCGCGAAGTGTTCTATTATTTGCAAAGCGGGGAAGAAATCAATCAAACCGAGGAGGGTTGGAAGCTATTCGACGCGGCGATCCGATGGGCGATGGAAGAATAGGAATGATATGAATGATATGAACAACCTATAAATATGAATCTTCAACCTAATGAATGGGGAAGGGTTTCATTATAAAGTTAAATTAGCGTTTGTTAAGCGTTTACAAGGTAACTATAGGAATGAGAGGAGGATTTGCCTGGAATACCATTCAACAAAATTAAGGGGTCGAATTTTTTGAATTAACAACTTTACAAGGCGGTGATCGTTTTGAAAAATATTATTAGCAGCTTTATGGCGATAGCATTAGTTCTGGTTCTGCTCTCCGGATGTGAACGCTCGAATTCCGATCCGGTAATCACCAATACTGAAAATACATCGAACGAAACGGCCGATAACTCGAACAACCCGTCCGCAGACGAGAATGAACTGATCATCTACACGGTCTGGCCCGGGTTTTATGCAAACGAAGAAATCTATGAAAGGCAAGTGGGTCAATACCTGAAAAAGAAATTTCCGGACGTTAATTTCAGGCATATTTACTGGGACAATCCGGGCAAGCAGTATAAGGATTTGATTGCGGCAGGAACGATTCCCGATTTGATCATGGAAAATGCGAATAATTTCCACAAGCATATTGCGGAGCACGATTTGCAGTACGACTTGAGCGATCTGATCAAGAAGCATAATTACGATACGAGCCAACTGAATCAGGCTGCACTTGCGGTCTTGAAAAACAAGTCGCCGGAAGGGGAAATTATCGGCCTTCCTTTTCAAATGAGCGATTTCGTGCTTTTCTACAACAAGGATATTTTTGATAAATTCGGGATCGATTACCCGACCAACGGCATGACCTATGACCAGGTTTATGAATTAGCCAAACAGTTGACCCGGGTAGACGGGGAGATTACGTATAAAGGTTACCAGCAGCACCCCGGTCTGTACATGACTTACAATCAGCTTGGGCTAAATGCGCTCAGCTTGACGGAAGACAAGGCCGAATTGGCTACTCCCGAATGGACGAGACATGTCGATAACTTGAGGCGGTTCTATGACATTCCGGCTAATCAGTTTACTTCGGTCGACCATTTCCCGAAAGGAAATATGGCCATGTCGGTCCATGTCTCGGAGAAAATCGTGCAGTGGTACGATCAAAATAACGACTTGAATTTCGATATCGTCTCCATGCCTTCGTATCCGGATAGTCCCGGGGTGAAAGCGATGCCGAACCTGTACGGCATGTTTATAACGAAACAATCGCCGCGTAAAGACCTCGCATTTGAGGTGATGACGTATTTGCTTTCCGAAGAGATGCAGATCAACTTCGCGAAGGAAGGCATTATCGGCCCGCTGAAAACGCCTGCCGTTCAAGAGGCATTCGGCCAAAACCTGCCGCAAATGCAAGGAAAAAATACGGATGCGATTTTTTACGGCGAAAACGCAATGCCTCCGGCTGCGCGCGCCAAAGGTCTGACTTATATCTCTCCGCATTTGCACGAAGTGTTCTCGCCATTGATCTTTGGAGAATCTAAGGACTCGCTTACCGCGCTGCGGATCGTGGAGGAGAATACGAATAAAGCAATCGAGGTGAGCAAGGCCGCAAACGGAGGTTAGCCGAACTAGCATTGGTGTCCTCATGCGCCCAACCGTTGGTAATGTCAGGGTTGGGCGCGATTTATTCAACCAAAGAATGAGGGGGGATTTTGTGAACATTAGCAGAAAAGGCTTGTTTACAATTGTCATCACCATTTCTTTGTTGACTGGTTGCCTAGGAGAGCCAGGAGCGGAACGAAATGAAAACGCCGATGCGGTGATTCAAGACGAAGGACCCTCCGGTTCGAATGAGATTTTTATTTATACGGCCTGGCCGGCACACTATATTGATGAAGGGATTTGGGACAGGCAAATCGGCAGCTTTCTGAAGAAAAAGTTTCCGGAAGTGAAGTTCAAGCACGTACACTGGGACAATCCGGGACGTCAATATCAAGATTTGCTCGCGGCAGGCACCGTCCCGGACATTATTTTCGATGATGTCGCCCGCAACACGTACAGACAAGTCCGAAGGTTTGGTCTGGAATATGACATGATCGATTTGGTGAAAAAATATAATTTCGATCTCAGTGCATTGAATCCGGCCGACCTTCGCAATTCCATCAATGCGTCGGACGGAAAGCTTTATTCGTTGCCTTTTAACTCGGGTGAATGGGTGCTGGTGTACAACAAAGACATATTTGACAAGTTCGGTGTGGAGTACCCGGCAGAAGGCATAACATGGGATGATGCTTATGAGAAGGCCAAGCTGCTGACCCGTCAGGACGGAGACGTCACCTATAAAGGCTTTCAAGTGAATCCTGCACATTATATGATGTTTAATCAACTGGCCGAGCCTTCGCTAGACCCTGATGAAGACAAGGCTGTCCTAACGTCGGATAATTGGTTGAAAATTACGAATAACATCAGAAGGTTCTTTGATATTCCCGGTAATCAGCTTGTCAAGACGAATGCTTTTGCCAAAGGAACGATAGCCATGGCAATCGATAAAATTGAGACGGTTGCCGGTTGGGCCAATGAAAACCAAAGCTTAAACTGGGATTTCGGACCGGTTCCAGTGTTTCCGGAGGCGCCGCAGTCCCGTTTTCAGCCCAATACTTACGGAATGTTTATAACGAATCAATCCCAAAATAAAGATTTGGCGTTTCAGGTCATCGCTTACCTTTTATCGCCGGAGATGCAGAGGGAGCTGTCCAGTCAAGGGCTGGTCACATCTTCCGCGGACCCGTCGGTTCAAGGAGCGTTCGGCCAGGATTTGCCGGAATTTAGAGGTAAAAATATACAGTCCGTCTTTTCCTTGAATAGCGCAGTACCTCCTTCCCGCAAAGCGGATTTGACCTATATATACACCCGCATCCAGATTGACTTGGTTTGGAAGCCGCTAATTCTGGAGGAATCCAAAGACACCGCTACGGCGCTGAGGATGGCTAATGATGAAGCGAACAAAGCGATCGAAACGACCAAGGTGATTCTGGAGCAGGGCGGGGTCAGTTCGGCCCAGTGAAGCAACAGAAAGAAGGGGAGATCTTGTGACAAAAAAATTTAGAACGATAGTGCCGCTTTTTTTATTCGTCTTATTATTGTCAGGCTGTATAGGAGAATCGGGCTCCGGAACGGAATTAAACGACAACGCCGAGGCGATGATGCCGGATGATGTTTCCTCCGGTGACAATGAGATTTTTATCTATACGGTGTGGCCTGCCTATTACGCCAATGAAGAAATCTGGAACAAGCAGGTCGGTGACTTCCTGAAACGGAAATTTCCGGATATAAAGTTTAAGCACGTGCACTGGGACAACCCGGGACGCCAATACAAGGATCTGATCGCGGCAGGCACAATTCCGGATATTATCTTTGATAATACGCGTATGAATGCGCACCGGAATATTATCGATAATGACCTTCACTACGATATTACTCCTTTGATTAAAAAGTATAATTTCGATTTGAGCGCCTTGAATCCGGCTCTTGTCGCCCAGATGCAAAATTTGACGGAGGAAGGCGGTTTGTTCGGACTGCCGTTTAACAATAACGATTTCGTAATGTTTTACAACAAAGACATCTTTGATAAGTTCGGAGTCGACTATCCGCGGGACGGAATGACTTACGACGAAATTTACGAAATCGCCAAACAGCTGACCCGTGTTGAGGGCGAGATCACGTACAAAGGCTTTTCACAAAACCCGGGCCATTATATGAACTACAATCAGCTGTCGCTGTCGCCGTTAAGCCGGACGGAGGATAAAGCGGAGATGAACACGCCGGAATGGGCCAAGGTTGTCGACAACCTGAGACGCTTCTATGACATACCCGCCAATCAATTCGATACGGTTGAGAAATTCCCGAAAGGGAATATCGCTATGGCCGTGGCGACCGTGGATCACCTTTATAAATTTTATGAAGAGAACAAAGACCTGAACTTTGATATTGTCTCGGTTCCTTCCTTCAGCGGGGTTCCGGACACGAGATATCAGCCGAACGTATACTCGATGTACATTACGAAGCAATCACGGAATAAAGATCTGGCGTTCCAGGTCATCGAAGCGATTTTGTCCGAAGAGCAGCAGGTGAATCTTTCCAAGGAAGGCGTCGTCGTACCGATGGAGAGCGAAGCGGTCAAACAAGCGTTCGGACAACATTTGCCGCAATTGCAGGGCAAAAGCGTTTCGTCCATTTTTCACGGAAAAACAGCCATGCCTCCGGCAGCCCGCAAAGACGGACTAATCTGGTATGACGTGATTATGCAGATGGTATTTCAACCATTGATCTTCGATGAGTCTAAAGATACGGTTACGGCACTGCGGATGGTCCAAGAAGAAACGAACAAAGGCATTGAGATTAAAAAGGCCGCAACGGCCGATATCGAGAAAGCCGCAAGCAAATAAAACCGGTTGTCCCGTGAATAAACTATCCCGCCGGCGGAGAATGTTCCTCTTGCGGGGTAGTTTTTCATGTCAAAATCCAGGCGAGTAAGGATGGTCAAGATGTCGGTAAAGGTTAAAAAAGCATTGTTGACTGTACTAGGGGTTGCGACAGCGGCTTTGACAGGCTGTTCGCTGCTGCCGGTTGAGGAGCCGGCGCTGAAACCGCCCCTTGTCGAACCGGCCCAGGAGAAGCTCAACCTGTATGAAGTTAAACGCGCCGATATTACGGATGAAGTTTCCGGGGTCGCAACATTCGAGTCGGCCAAGATGGATTACTTGTATTTTGTCGTCTCCGGCGCGAGATTGGTATCGATCGAGGTGACGCCGGGCGACCGGGTGAAAGCGGGGCAAGTCGTGGCGACAACCGATAACGGCGAGCTTGAAATGAAAATCCGTCTTCAGGAAATCTCGGTGGAAAAAACGAAAATATCGTTAAAGCAGGCCATGGCTGAAAAAGACGACAATGACCCCGATATCCAGATCAAGAAGCTTGATCTGGAAAGTCAGCTCCTTCAATTGCAGTCCCAGCGCGAACAGTATGCGCAATCCAAGCTGGTGGCGACAATTGACGGCATCGTGACCAATGTCGATACGAACCTGAAACCGGGAGATAAAGTGAACGCTTACGACCGGCTGGTGACAATTACCGACCCGAGTGAGATGAATTTGGTATATACCGGTTCTCAGGAGGATCTGACCGGAATCGCCATCAGTATGGATGTAAGCGTCACATACAGAGACGAAACGTATTCTGGGAAAGTCGTTCAAACGCCGCTCACCGCTCCTCCAAACGCCAATCAGGCGATCGAGAAGAGGAACGCCACTTCAATCGTTATCGATGTGGAAGGGCTGCCGGCGGATGTCGGACTTGGCGATCACGCGGAGATCTCCATTATTAAGAAGCGCAGTCCCAATGCGCTCGTGATTCCGAGGGGCGGGCTGCGCACTTATATGGGGCGAAGCTACGTCCAGGTGCTGGACGGCGAGAGCCGCAAAGAGATCGACGTCGAGCCGGGTATTAAGACGAAAACGGAAGTGGAAATCCGTAAAGGACTGCAAGAAGGCCAGCAGGTTATTTTGAATTAGCGCGTGACTCTCGCGCGTTCAGTTATTCAAACAAACTTCACTATTACTGAAGCAAACCTCAGTATTTGAGTTTATCTTCATCTAGCCGGAAGCAGATACTGAGGTAAACCTCAATAATAGCGCAGCTAACTTCCTTATTATTGAGGATTGCTTCATTATTTGCCCGTTAGGGTCGGCGAATGCAGTAAATAAGGAAGTGAGGTTCATTAATAGTGAGATAACCTCATTAACGCGGGCATTTCACCCGCTGGGTGGTTTTCGTAAAAATAATTTATTGTCAATCCGCTTCCACCGTCGATTGCTTTTGTAGCAGCATTCGTAAGGTAGTGAGTCGATGTACTTGACTGGTTGTTTTCTTGTGTGTGAACCTAATGCTCATCCATATTTCTGCTGCAAGGAGGCTAAGACATGGCACTGTTTATCATGATCCTGCGCAAAATGATCAATAACAAATGGCTGGAGCTTAGCCTTCTGTTCGGCCTCATCGTTTGCATCGCGTTGACAAGCAGCATGCCGATTTACACGAGCGCCATTCTGGAGAGGATGCTCAAACAGGAGCTGCGGCTACTGCAGGAAAACAGTAACCGCTACCCGGGGATTTATTGGATATCGGCAAAAATGTCAGCCGAAGACACACGAAAGGGAGACAAAATAGCGGACACTGACCGGTACTTGGAAACCAAAGGAGATCAATTCGGTTTGCCCGTACAATATTTTGTCCGCGAACGGTCGACGCAGCTCTACAGCCTTTTGCCGGAAGATCAGGAAAAACGGGATGTCAATTTTCAACGCTCCGCGACCGTCTCCGCGATTGACGGACTGGAGGACCATATCCGGCTGGTGGACGGGAGGCTTCCGGCGGGTGAGCCGGTGAACGGCGTATATGAAGCGCTGGTTGTGAAGGAAGCTTTGTCGGAGCTCGGCATGGCCCTTAATGACGTCTTCATCATCAATGACGGCAGCCTGAAAGAGCCGGTATACATGAAGCCGGTCGGAGTCATCGACCGGAAGGATTACTCGGACCTGTTCTGGTATAACATTCCGGGCAGTTATAAAAACAGTTTTTTCATTTCTTTCGAATTGTTCGATAAAGATTTTTCCGTTTCCGGCAAGCTGAATGTCCAGTCCAGTTATTGGTATTACGCATTGGATTATACGAAAATAACGCTCGCTTCTGTCGATCATTTGCAACGTACGAGCCGGACGATCACCGCTTACATGAATTCGCATTATGAAACGTACGACAAATACGTTCCCGCCTTGCGGACGGTTGAAGTCTACCTCGCCAAAGCTTCCGATCTGCAGGTGGTACTCTGGTCACTTGGCGTGCCCGTATTTCTTATGCTTGTCTTTTACTTATATATGGTTGCAAATCTGATCACGGAACGGCAGAAAACCGAAATCGCCGTGCTGCGCAGCCGCGGGGCGAGCCGCCTGCAAATCATTGTAAGTTATGCGGCCGAAGGGGTCGTGCTCGGTGCGGTCGCATTTTTTACCGGCCCGTATTTGGGGGTAGTTCTGGCGAAAATATTAGGCGCATCCAGCGGATTTCTCGAATTTGTGCAGCGGGCGAAGCTCGATGGCGAAGTGAACCGGGAAGCCCTAACGTATTCGCTGATCGGTTTGTCGTTTTCATTGCTGATGATATTGATCCCGGTATACCTCGCCACAGGCTACTCGATTGCCGTTCACAAGCAGCAATCCGCCAGAAAACAGAAGCGTTCTTTTTGGCATCGTTACTTTTTCGACGTCATATTAATCGGGGTTGCTCTTTATGGCCTCAATAATTATAAAGTCCGTAAGAACGAGCTGCTGTCGCTTGGTTTAAGCTCCGCCGATTTGCGCATCGATCCGATGCTGTTTATTATTCCGGCACTCTTTATTTTGGGATTGGGCTTGCTCGTGCTTCGTTTGTACCCGTTGTTTCTGCGGATCGTCTATACCGCCGGCAAACGCTGGTGGCCGCCTGCCGTTTATTCGACGTTAATCCAGGTCGGACGTTCCACGCTTCAATACCATTTTATTATGATGTTTTTGATCATCACGATCGCGACGGGCTTATTCAGCGCAAGCAGTGCACGAACGATTAACGAGAATACGACCGATAAAATCCGTTATGCCACAGGGGCGGATATTTCTTTAAAGGTCTATTGGGAGAATGACGCTCCGCCGGCGATCGCTTATTCGTACCTTGCCGGTAATGCGGAGTCGGATGCCGGCAACTCGGATTCGGCAGACGGTGTTCCCCCAAGGACGCAATACTCCGAGCCTGCATTTCTTCCATTTACGCAATTGCCCGGTGTGGAGCATGCCGCGAAGGTATTTATTAAACATGATGTAGAATTTTCGAACGGGTCGGCGGACGGCAAGGTGCAGCTGATGGGCGTAAATACGAAGGATTTCGGGGAAACCGCATGGATGCGGGATTATTTGCTGGATCATCATATCAATGCTTATTTAAATCTGATTGCCAGGCATCCCTCTACCGTTTTAATTTCGAAATCAATGCAGGAGGAGTACGGGCTCCAACCCGGCGATTCAATTACGCTAAGCTGGCCGGGTGTGGAAGGGGCGCAATTCACCGTTTACGGAGTGATCGACTATTGGCCCTCCTGGAATCCGAACCGCGGTTCCGACGGCAGCCATAAACCGATGCTGGTGGTCGGAAACCTGACCTATATTCAGAACAATCTTGCTTTAGAGCCGTATGAGGTGTGGTTGAAGCTAGGGCCGGGTGCGTCCAGCCAGAGGGTATATCAGGCGATTGTCGATCACGGCTACAGCGTCGAGTCGCTCGAAGATGCCAATCAGGAAGAGATCAAAGCGCTGAAGGATCCTTTTCTGCTGGCCGTCAACGGCATGATGACGCTCGGATTTCTCATTTCGGTATTGATTTGTTTTTACGGATTCTTATTGTATTGGGTGCTGTCAATGTTCTCGCGTACGCTTCAATTGGGTATTCTTCGGGCGATGGGCGTGTCCGTCGTTCAGGTGATTGTCATGCTTGGATGCGAGCAAGTGATGATTTCCGGGGCTGCGATTGTGATCGGAATCATAACCGGTAGTCTGACAAGCCGTTTATTCGTGCCGTTGTTTGAGCTGACCTTCGATCCGAGTAAGCAAGTGCCGCCGTTTCAAGTCACGTTCGATCCGGT
This sequence comes from Paenibacillus tarimensis, assembly GCA_041281825.1. Taxonomy (GTDB): domain Bacteria; phylum Bacillota; class Bacilli; order Paenibacillales; family Paenibacillaceae; genus Paenibacillus_D; species Paenibacillus_D tarimensis_A. Next base: position 1,486,619 of record CP166298.1, read on the forward strand.
TGACGAAGTGCGATTATATTGGATTGTCGTTGTCATGATCTCGGTCGGACTGGCCGTGCTCGGCTATTTCGTTTCGCGGATCCGCATTCACCAGGCGGTCAAACTTGGGGAGGATTAACCTATAATGACGCATTAAGTCACCTATAAACCTTTTAAAATTTTAGTATAAAGTATTAACTAAAGTACAAGTTTACGATATCCGAACGATGAAGGGAGGGGTAGAGGGTCCTTTTGGTTGAAATGAAAGCGTTTTAATGAATCTGGTTTGCGATCTTATATTGTCTATACCTACTGGAGGTGTTTCAATTGAGAAAAAAGCTTTCAATGCTTTTAGTCATCGCTTTATTGTTATCCTTGTTTACCCAGCTTGCTTACGCGGAAGAGGATGAGACATCGGAAGGATCTGAAGCGGAGGAGGTCGTGGAGGAAGAAGCAGAGGAGGATACGGCTGTTTCCGCCAAGACCTCGGCAGATTTTACAGACTTAAGCGGGCTGACGGAAGAGGAAAAACAAATCGTAGACCTTTTGCTCGAAAAAGGCATCTTTAACGGGGTGACGGAAGATACGTTCGGTCTGGACCAAAACATGAACCGCGCTCAATTTGCAAAGGTGGCCGCACTTATTTTCTCGCTGGAAGTGGACGATACGCTTGAGGAATCGAGCTTTGAAGATGTACTTGCGGACTCCGGGTACGGCTACGCGCTTCCCTTTATCGAAGCGTTAAGGGACGCGGGTCTTACGAGCGGCTATGATCCGCAAGGCAGAACGTACAATCCGGGCGGCGAAGTGTCCCGCGAGCAACTGGCAGCCTTCCTGATCCGGGGACTTGGGCTTGAGGATGAGGCTCTTGTAACCGACCCCATTCAGGACGATTCGGTCAGTCCTTGGGCAAGGCGATACGTTGCCCTGGCACTACAGAAAAATATCCTTGCGAATCAGAATGACGGCAAGTTCGGAGGTAAAGCTGCCGCTACGAGAAAAATGCTGGTTTTGGCATCCTACAGCGCGATTCAACTGAATAAAGTATCGATCGTTGAAGCAAAGCAGACAGCCTCCAGCGAAGTGACCGTCACATTCAACACCGTTGTCGATTCGGCTGCGGAACTGCATATCGCGAAGAACGGCGTTCAGCTTGCCGGTTTCACCGATTGGTCGGATGACGGTAAGAGTGCAACGGTTGTATTGGAACAAAAGTTGAGGAACGGTACTTACCAGGCGGTTCTCACCGGGTTAGACGAAGAAACCGTAACTGTAGGCACTCTGGATTTTACGGGGGAGGATGAAAAGGTCTCAACCATTGAAATTGCATCGCCTTCCAATACGCTTCCTAAATCCAAAGTGAGAATCGGCGTAAAAGCGGAGAACCAGTTTGGCGAGAGCAAAAAGCTGGGAGCAAGCGAACTGTTGATCAATGCGAGCTTGAATAAAAGCGTGGACTTCGAAACGTCCAGTCAATCTCTGATCCTTGATCTAAGCGATCAGCCGACGAATGCAAATATTGTGGTTACGGTAATCCACAGGGCGAGTTCCGCGTCCGCTTCGAAAACGTTTACTGTTGGGGATATTCCGCTGGTATCCAAAATTGAGCTCGGCGAGTTGAAACTCCCTGGAGGACAAACGCTCTTCAAGGCGGGGGGAAATGCTTATCTTTCTTTAAAAGCATTTGACCAGTCGGGCAATCCTGTTACGGATCCTAAAGCGCTTCATATGGGCATTCTCAAAATGTATATTGGGGAAAATGTTCTGCGCGAGAGTTCGGAACAAAACGATTTTATCGATTTCGACAAAGACGGGTATCCGGAGCTACAGTTGACCGCAAATACAAGATTAAGCGGAGATAAGGAAGTTGAGGTCAGATTAATTGCCATTGGCAGCGGACAGAATGCGGTCACAACGATTAAAGTGATTGCGCCGAAAACGCCGGCCTCCGTCGAATTTTACGATTTCAAAGATCAATTGGCAACAGGCGACGGTTCGAGTTTTATTGAAATTATCGTCAAGGATTCGTCCGGCTATCAATTAACGCAGGATGAAATCGTGGATGCCGAAACGACCGGCAAGCTCTGGGTATTCAGCACAGGAGGCGTTACAATCGCTGCCGATCCGCCTACCCGGATCGATACGAGCGTTACACCGCATGCGGTCAGAAACGTCGCAATTCAAGCCACCGGCGGAGACAAAGGGAAAATTCGCATCAGCGGTGTTAACGGTTGGGGACCGGCGACGGTGAATGTCCGGTTAACCGCTCTGAATAAAGTGGAGACATTGCATGTGAATATCAGGGATGCGCGCAAGCCGGATTCGATCGCCATTGCGAACGGAGATAATCCGGTGCTTCATACGAAGCATTATATGCTCGTTCCCGGTGCGAAGGAAGGTCCGACGTTCAGGGTTCTCGATCAATACGGCAACGACTACAAACAGAAGCAGGATCATATTAAGGTTCAAGTGAAGCTGGAGAAAATGAGCGGTGATTCGGGGGCCGTTAAAACGACGGGAAGCGCCGGTGTAAGACTCTCGGATGAGGACCCGGTCGTCCTTAAAGATATTAATAATATATCGACCAGGTCAATCGATTTTCAGGCGGATCAAACACTGAAGGGAACTTACAGATTAACGGCTGCATTAGTGGAAGTGAATTCTTCGGACGTTGTCATACGCGAGATGGATTCGGCATCGGCAACCGTCGAGGTCATTGATCCTGCTACAGCCGGATTAACCTATTACCTGGATATTGAAGATGAACTGCTGGCTGTCGGAAGATTGCTTTATAACAGTGGCAAAGCTCCGAGCGTTACGGATGCAACCTATCTGTTCACTCACCAAGACGAATATAAGATGTTCTATCAAAATATCGAAATAAGAGCCCGAAACGGTGCTGATGAACAGGTTAAGCTGGCCAATACGGTTCAAATCAGATCGGTTTCTTCCAATGCGCCGAATGTCATCGGTTCCAACAATATCGATAAAGTAATTGGCCTTGACAGCGGAACGGCAACTGTGACGGTTGTGTTCGATAGTCCAGAGGGGACGAAAAAGGTTTCGGCGGATGTAACGGTTAAAGAGGAACGGCTGTACGTAAAAGAATTGAAGAACGGCCGCACGTCCTATACGGTACCGGACGGCGGAACAGTCGATCTGAACGGACTGTATATATGGGATAAGAAACTGATGAATCAGCTGCAGGCGATCGATCAGTATAACAATCAATTCACGAACACAGGGACTCAGGATCAGATCAGCATGTACAATAATATGCTTAATGTAACGGCGTTTATAAGCGATATTAAATATGTGGACGGCACCGATCCGTCCGAGCGGGATGTCGTATATATCGGTCCGGATTTTAAAGTCAACTATACCCGCAAAGGCAGCGACCCTACTAAAAACAATATAAAACAATTCACGATTTACACGACCGGGGCTGATCAGCTTAAGCCTTGCCTGATTACCCTTCAATAAAATGAAGCGGTGACTCTTGCGGTTTTTCCTCCTTTAATATAGATGTTGCCCCTGCCGTTACCGGCGGGGGTGCTTTTTTAATGTTAAGGCCGGATTGCCCTATAAAGAGGGATGTTATCGCTGGTTATCCGGGGCGGCCATCATTATATAATTGATAGAAGCAGGAGAACCAGCAAACCTGGGATTGAAGGGGGAACCCAAGGCATGAAAAGAAAAAGATACGTCATTTGCGGTGTCAGCACGAGGGCAAACGGCATGTTTATCCGTTCTATGCTGGATACCTTTCAGTCTTATTGCGAAATCGTCGGTCTGCTGGATGCGGATCCCGGCCGGTTTACAAATTGTTTTTCCAAATTTCCGTCATTAAATGGACTGCCGGTCTATTTGCCCGATCAATTCGACCGGATGATCAAGGAAACGGAACCGGATGCGGTCATTGTCGCCGGGGCGGATTATACCCATGCCGATTATATCGTTAAGGGGCTGGAGTACAATCTCGATGTCATATCCGAAAAGCCGATGGTTACGACCGGGACGGATTGCAAGCGGGTGCTGGATGCGCAAAAGAGCAGCAAGGGCAAGCTCTGTGTAACCTTTAATTACCGTTATAATCCGGTTCATACGCGAATCAAGGAATTGATTCTCGAAGGCAGAGTCGGCCGGGTGACCTCGATCGACTTGAACTGGTATCTGGATACGTACCATGGAGCAAGTTATTTTAAGCGGTGGAACCGGATGAGAAGCAACTCCGGGGGATTATCGATACATAAGAGCTCGCATCATATCGATCTCGTCAATTGGTGGATCGACCAGAAGCCGGTGGAAGCATTCGCGTACGGGGCGTTAAATTACTTCGGTCCGGAAGGCGAGTTTAATCCCGCTAAGGAAGAAGGTAGATTCTGCGGAACGTGCCGGGTGAAAGGGAATTGCAATTATTATATGCAGTGGTCTGCGCGCAGCAAAGCCATCGTTCCGGAAGACGACCATCTGGGGACGATGGAGGTGAAACCGGGCGGTTCCGGGTACCGTGCGGATGCCTGTATTTTCGATTCGGCTATAGATATTGAAGATACGTACTCGGCGGTCGTCAAGTACAGTCAAGGTGCCATGATGAGTTATTCCGTCAATTTCTCCGTTCCTTACGAAGGGTACCGGCTTGCCATTAACGGGACTCGTGGAAGAATCGAAACCAAGGAAGTGATCAGCAAGCGGGTAGCCTATCACATCCCGCAGCAAACGATTGATTATTTCCCGTTGTTCGGAGGCAAAGAGACGATCCATGTTGTCCCCCGCACCGGAGGGCATGGCGGAGGAGATCCTTTATTACTGGAGGATTTGTTTATGGGGCCCGATCCGAACCGGACGTATTCGATTTTGGCGGGGGCGGAAGCGGGAGCGTTTGCCGTGTTGACCGGTGAAGCGATATGGAAGTCCGCGAATTGGGGCCGTCCCGTACGTCTTGACGAGCTGCTAGTTCCGAACGTTTCGGAAAATGCTGAAGGAGGGATAACGCATCGTGTTTGAGAAATTCGAGAACCAGCACATCGCCCATTTTGATGTGAAGAGCCTGCTGCCGAGATTTGTCCATGAAGCTGCAATGCGTGCGGCCGGAGAGGGGGAGCAGGCGCGATTAAGGCTGCAAGACAAGGCCTCGCTTAAGAAACGGCAGCAGGAGATTCGAGAGGGATTTGAGCGCTGCATCGGCGGCATGCCGTCTATGGATACGCCGCTCAATCCGCGATGCACAGGCACTGTCCGGGGGAACGGTTTCCATGTCGAGAAGATCATCTTCGAACCGAGACCCGAGGTCTATGCAACGGCTAACCTGTATGTGCCGGGCGGGGTCAGCGAGCCTCGCGGTGCGGTATTGCTGTTGTGCGGACACCGTGAACAAGCAAAGCATTGCGACGAATATCAAACCGTATGCCACTATCTCCTGCACGCCGGACTCATCGTCATGTCGCTCGACCCAGTCGGTCAAGGGGAGCGTTTCGGATTCTATGATCCGGAGCTGGGAGAGGCTCCGATGACAAGCGTAACAGAGCACGAAAACGTCGGCCGGCAATGCATGCCGCTCGGTGACAGTCTGGCCCGGTATATGCTGCATGATGCAGTGCGGGCGATCGATTATTTGTGTTCCAGGCGGGAGGTCGACCCGGAAAAAATCGGCGTCACAGGCCATTCGGGCGGCGGCACCCAAACGGCGTTGGTCATGATGTACGACCAGCGGATCGCTGCGGCCGCCCCCGGGGGATTCATCATGAACCGGCCTTATTTTCTGCTGACCGGCAAAGCGCAGGATGCCGAGCAGAAATGGCCTGGATTTTCCGCGCTTGGCTTCGATCATGAAGACGTCGTGCTTGCAATGGCACCGCGTCCGGTCCTTGTTCTTGCAACGACCTATGATTCCGTTCCAATCGAGGGCCCGCGCCATACGGTCGCCGTTAACCGGAGATTTTGGGAAATGTACGGATGTGCTGAAGACGTGGACCTCTTCGAAGATGAGAACGTCCACAAATTTTCGCTCCCGCTTGCCCGTGCGGCTGCGGCCTTTTTTTCCAAACATTTATTGGGTAACCAAAGGGTTCCTTCCGATGATCTCATTCAGCTGCTGCCCGCCGAATCGCTCCTTTGTACGGAGAGCGGGCAAGTCATCGGTGAAATTGTAGGGGCCAAAAGCGTGTTCGCTGAAAATTTGGAGCGTCTTACGGCAGTTGAAAAGGGTCGCGAGGCGCTGGCTGAAGGGGACCGGAGAAGCAAGGCCTTCGAATGGCTGCACAAGCGTGTATTTTACAATCGCAAGCCGTGCGATCTGAATCCCAGAATATCCGGCGGCGGGGAAGCGGACAATCTGTGGGCGCTCCGAACGGTATGGTTTAGCCAGCCCGGTCTGCTGGGCCATGCATTGCAATTTCTTGATTCGAAGCTCTACGGGCAGCGGAATCCGGTGACGATTGCCGTGTGGGACGGAGGGACAAGCCGGCTCGTGGAGCACGAAGAGTGGATTAAAGAGACTTGTGCATCCGGCAGAGTGGTCGTGGTGTTGAACACGACGGGAGTCGGTCCGCTGCTGCCGCATTTGAATTCGCCGACGGAGAAACCGTACAAACGATTTGGGATAATCGACAGGTATACCGATGAATTCATGTGGCTTGGCGACAGTATGACCGCACTGCGGACTTATGAAGTATTGCGGGCGGTTAAGCTGATGTCTTTACTGAAGACGACCGACCCTAACGATATTAGACTTTATGGCAGCGGGCGTTATGCTGTATATGCGGCATTGGCGGCCTTGCTCGATCCCGGGGTGCGGAACGTTCGGTTGGTTGACGGCATGGATAGCATTGCCGGGTGGATCAGGGAGCCGTTCTACGATGAAACCGACTCTCTCAGCTTCATTATGCCGGGGATGCTGCGTTACTTCGATCTTCCGGATGTAAGAAGGTGGCTGTCAGAGGAAGGCAGACTATACAACGAGTCCAAACCGGTGGGCAAGAGCTTCGCAGGGTGAATGCGGCAGTGCTGAGTTTTTTTTGGGCGCGCCCTGTGAATGTGTTTAGGTCGCGTGCTATGTAGTGATTGAGCACAATAGAGAAAGAAATGTTCTCTACAGGTCGAGCCGGGCGGTGGATGAGCGCAATAGAGAAAGAAATGTTCTCTACTGAGCTCGCCGGGCGGTGAATGAGCGCAATAGAGAAAGAAATGTTCTCTATAGGTCGAGCCGGGGATGAAGTAAAATTGTTTGTGTACCAACATCTGGTGTCTAGCCAGAACAAAAAAAAGTAGGGTATCCTCGGGATTGCGAAAGTCACCAAGAAAGGACCCTACTCAATGACTACTTTACCCGAAAACCTGTTCAATGATCTACTGGAAAATACTGTAACTACGTTGGTGAAAGAAAAACTTGAATTGCTTCTGCGGGAAGAAATCAAGAATTTCATGCAGGTGGAACATGAAGGCCAACGTAACAGCCGTAACGGATACTACGAACGTACATTTGAGACCCGACATGGCAAGATCAATGATCTCAAAGTACCGCGCGACCGAAACGGAGAGTTTCAAACGCAGCTCTTTGAACCTTACCAACGCCGAGAAGGTTGGCTGGAGGAAGCGATCATCCACATGTACAAAGGTGGTATGAGCACGCGAGAGGTAGCCAAGTTTATTGAGTGTATGTTCGGTACTCAGTACTCTCCGACCACGATCAGCAACATCACTCAGACGGTGATGGAGGACATTGAACAATGGCAAAACCGCCCTCTCGAGCGCCGGTATTCCGTCATCTATTTGGATGGTTTATATGTGAAACTGAAGCGTAATACAGTCAGCAGTGAAGCGGTCTACCTTGCCATGGGTATTGACGAAAAAGGCTATCGTCAAATTCTTGGCTTTTATGTGGGCGGACATGAGAGCTCGAACGGGTGGCGGGAAGTACTTCGTGATCTTTACCGCCGCGGCGCCACAGAGGTGCTCCTTGGGGTCTTCGACGGCCTCCCAGGGCTAGAAGAGGCGTTCCGTGAGGTTTACCCCAAGGCCGATGTGCAGCCTTGTATCGTGCACAAAGTACGTAACACCTTCCCAAAGATTCGCGTACAAGACAAGACCGAGTTTTTAGGTGATCTCAAAGAAGTCTATAGTGCACCTGACGGTGATGTGGCCCGAGCTGTATTTGATGGCTTCAAAGACAAATGGCAGAAACGATACCCGAAGGAGGTCAAATCGTGGGAGGATCAGCTTCCGACATTACTTACCTTCTATCAGTACCCGCCACTCATTTGGCCAGCCATTTACACATCGAACCCGATCGAGCGTATGAATAAAGAACTGCGTAAACGGCTCAAGCCCATGAACAGTTTAACGAACATTGAGGCAGCTGAAAAGATCATCTACCTGCAGGCAATAGACTACAATGAAAAATGGTGCGGACGTGCAATACGCGGCTTTGTTGATCGAGACACAAAGGACGCACTGGAGAAAATGTACGCTAAGAAGTATCCCAATCCATCCGGTCTGAAGGAGATTAACGTCTCCTTGTAGATACTGGCATCAGTGGAGGAAATAAAAACCAGCTCTCGCGCTTCGCTTGAGCTACACCCATCCACCAAAAACAATCGTCAGAAGATTCAATCTTAGCCGTTTGTCCGTTATCCTGGGCGGGTGGTTTGGTGGAGGACGGGTAACCCTGCGCTGTCGCTTGGGCTACGTCCTCCACCAAACCACCAAAAACAATTTCATCCATCGTACCGATGGATACCCTACCCACTTACACAAACATCTTGACACTACCGAGCCGGGCGGTGGATGAGCGCAATAGAGAAAGAAATGTTCTCTATAGGTCGCGCCGGGCGGTGGATGAGCGCAATAGAGAAAGAAATGTTCTCTATAGGTCGCGCCGAGCGGTGAATGAGCTCAATAGAGAAAGAAATGTTCTCTATAGGTCGCGCCGGGCGGGAAATGAGCTCAATAGAGAAAGAAATGTTCTCTACTGAGCTCACCGAGCGATGATAGGAAAAGAGCGATCTTTCACTACAGATCACTATTAATTCATAACTTTATAATGCGCCCAAATAGTACCGTTCCCGAGTTGCTTTGTCTTCAATAACTCTAACCGAGTCAGATATTCAGGTCCGGTCAAATCATCACAATCAAATAGAGTGGGCGTTCGGCGGCCGCCGACGATCACAGGGGCATAGATGATACTGATTTCATCGATAAGCCGCTTTCGAAGAAAAGCACCGTTAATTACGCCACCGCCGGTCAGTCCTATCCTTCTGAAACCTAGTTCATATAGTTTTTCCAAAGCCTTCTCAATGTCGATATTCTCTCCGTTTCCGGCAGAAACATAAGGAATGTTTTTGTTTTTCAATTGTTCTATGTAGGATTCGGCTACATTTTCTCTCGTTACAACTAGTAATCCCTGAGGCTCAGTCCACTCAATCCTGCCTCTTCCGTCAAATACGATAAACGCTTTTGATTTTTGAGGCCAGATGATTTCTTTCGTAAGTTTCACATCATGACGGCCGAAAACAACAATCGTCTCACTTCCGGATATTAGTCCATCGCAATCAAGTTCATCAAATAGTTCGTGAGTTAACCGGTTAGCGTCCCCATCTAAGCTGAGCTCAGCCCATTCACTAACATTACGGTCCGGCGAAGTGGTGATCCTTCCATCAATGGATGAAAACATGTTCATGATTACGTAAGGTCTGTTCAAATTAATCCCTCCTTTGTATTAGTACACTATCATCGTATAACATTCATGCAAGAGATAAGGTTTTTTGGTTTTAAATACTAGTATTAAAAGAACCCCCTTTACGAACCTTCTATTTAAACTTTAATCTTTGCCCCAAAGGTTTGGCGTGCGGGAGAGCTGAGTGAGGTATAAATGGTGCAAAATGCCGCTGAAGCGCACAGGTGACACAAAAAACCGCAGGAGCAAGCTCCAGCGGTCTGTTGTTTTGCAGCACTCAGCTGCTGCAATTAATTCGGGATGTTGCCACCAGCGACGCGGTCGCCTGAATCGCCGGACGGATCGGTCATTTGGTCGTCTTCTCCGGCATGAATAATGAGGGAACGCCCGAGCAGGGAATTCGGTTTGCCTGGTTCCAAGGTAGCATGTTCAACGAGGAAGGTCGCTTCGGCCGTACCGTCTTCATTGACTTCCAGATTCGGCAGGTCGCCAAGATGATGGCCGTCGGGATTCAGATGGCCGTGTTGTTTCCCGTCCGGATTGAAATGACCGCCGGCCGCTGCGAACTCCGTTCCTGTAAAGGCGTTCTGATGGATATGGAAGCCATGCTTGCCCGGCGTCAGATCAGACACTTTAATGCTAATCTCAACGTCATCCTCTACTTGCTTCAACACAGCGCTGCCGATAACTTGTCCGTCCTGATCCACCAGGACAACCGTCGGTACCTCGATCGAAACGGCCTTCCCGTTATTTTCCCAGTACACAGGCTGACCGAGCAGGCCGCTCACCATCCGAATCGGTACATATGTCGTACCTTGATAAATGAGCGACTCGGGCACTTCTTTACCATTGTTATTAAAGATACCGTCAGCAGAAGATTTATCCTCACCCTGTACGTAAAAAGCCAGCTTTTGAAAGCTTACCTCAATTTGCTCACTGCTGGCCATTGCAATACCGGAAAAGAATAAAGAACCGCATAAAAACGCTCCGGCCAGGTGTTTGATCCCATATTTTCTTTCACTCATTAACGCCAACCTCCTACTAATTGTTAAGAAATAGACTGAAAAATAGAGACTTCAGGCCGTTTTCGGCAAACTATCGATTTCACCTCCTCAATACGTCCTTTAAATATTATATATACTTTCTCTTAAGAAGTAAAATTTTCCTTTTCTCCTAATTGGATTCCAGCCATTTTACGCTTGTCAGTAGAAAATGTGCTTGACAGCTTTGTTGCTCGGTTATATAGTTAGTTACATGAGTAATTAACCATTGTGGTGGTGAGCGCATGACGAACCTGATCGAGGATGGTAAGCCGATCTTCCAGCAAATTGCGGAGCGGATCGAGGACGATATTATTAGCGGCTCGCTGCCTGAGGAGTCGCAAGCGCCGTCGACGAATCAATTTGCGGCGTTCTATCAGATTAATCCAGCGACCGCGGCCAAGGGCGTAAACCTGTTGGTGGAGCAAGGCATTCTCTACAAGAGGAGAGGGATTGGCATGTTTGTGGCGGCTGGAGCCAGACAGGCGGTCATCGAGAAACGCAAGGAGCAGTTCTACGAGCAGTTCGTCGTCGCGATGCTTACGGAAGCAGAGAAGCTCGGCATCGGACGCGAGGATTTGATCGAGATGATTCGGAGGAAGGGGTGAGCTGGATGGCCATTGTAGTTGCGAACCAGGTTACGAAGGCTTATGGTACAACGAAGGCGTTGGACCGCGTGTCCTTCCGACTGGAGGAGAACAAAATTTACGGAATGCTTGGACGCAACGGCGCGGGCAAGACGACGCTGATGCATATTTTGACCGCGCAGATGTTTGCGACAAGCGGCAGTGTGCAATTGTTCGGTGAGGCTCCATACGAGAACGACGGAGTTTTGCGGCGGGTGTGTTTCATCAAGGAAAGCCAGTTGTATCCGCGAAGCTTGAAGGTGAAGGACGTGCTCGCGTTGTCCGCTTCGTTCTTCCCGAACTGGGACCGGGACTTCGCGCTCAAGCTGGCGGACGATTTCGATCTGCCGCTCAATCGGCGGGTAGAGAAGCTGTCGCGAGGCATGCACAGCTCTGTCGGCATAATTGTGGGACTGGCGAGCAGGGCGCCGTTAACTATTTTCGATGAACCTTATCTTGGCCTTGACGCTGTCGCGCGCGGCCTGTTCTACGACCGGCTGTTGGCCGACTATGCCGAGCATCCGCGCACGATTATGCTTTCCACGCATCTCATCGGCGAGGTGAGCCGGCTGCTCGAGCATGTGCTGCTGATCGACCGCGGCAGGCTGCTGCTCAACGAGGACGCGGAGACGCTGCGCGGCTCGGCATTCACGGCGACAGGACCGAAGTCGAAGGTCGAGACGTTCGCTGCCGGCCGGGAGGCGCTGCATACGGAGTCGGTCGGCGGACTGTCGTCGCTGACGGTGCGCGGCACACTGAATCCGGAGACGAAGCGGCAGGCTGGAGAGCTCGGACTGGAGCTTGGCCCCGTATCGCTGCAGCGATTGTTCATCCATCTGACGAATCCTACTCCCCCGGAAGGAAAGGAGACGAGCGTATCATGAATTCTCCAACCATCGGCGTTCTGAAAATGATCCTGGCCGACCTGCGTACGTCCTTTTATGTGATCCTCTCGATCCTGTTGGTGATCTACGTTACCTTAACCGTCATCGCCCTTAGGGTCGTTGACGGCGAAGTGACCGTCGGCGGACTGTCGCCGCTGCATATTTACATGTTCGTCATCGGCATCGCCGGTTTTAAGGAGACGTTGGCGTACGCGCTCGGCATGAGCGTGAGGAGAACCGATTATTTCCGTGGTGTCCTGATTGCGGGCTTCGGTACTGCGGCCGTCTCCAGCTTCGCCATTACGCTGCTTTCGGAGGCCGAGAGCGCCGTGTTTGCACAGTTCGATTTACAGGTAAAAGTATTTCATTTGATCGGCTTCGAATCGGTCGGAACCGCCGGCAGATGGCTCGCGAATTTTATCTTCCACTCGTTCGAGTATGTTCTCGGCTTCATGTTCGCACTGCTGTACAAGCGATTCGGCGCCATTGGCCTATATGTCCTCGTCGGCGCTTTCCTGCTCGCGGCTGCGCTTGCTCATCTGTTAGACGGCTGGGGTCCTGTCTTCGTTTGGCTAGGGTCGCTGAACGACGGGCTCGAAGCTGCGTTGTGGCTGCTGCCGCTTCTTGCTTTCAACATCGTTGTTTCCTACGCGCTCATACGGCGCGTGACGGTGTGAACGCGGGGAGAATGACGCCGACAATTCACTCTGCCGGATTCCATCCGTCCAGAACGTTTTCGATCGTATACTGAACGCCTTCGCTTTCCGAAAGCACTCGTCTTGTCTCACTTTGGAACGCGCCCGGCCCGGTGCTGCCGTATTCGTAAAACCGCGCGTCCATCGGGGAATGCCCCGACATCGGCTCCCAGCCTTTGGCGGAAATGTGGGCATCCATGTACGTATTCACAAATACAACGGCTGGATTCCGGCCCGGATCGCTGCTTGGATGCCAAGGCCTGCCTAAAGCGACCGTTCCGTCCGCCATGTCCTCGGATTCCTTCAGCAACCGGGAGTTGATAAACAGGAAACCGTAGTCATGCCAAGGCTTCGTGCTGGCAGCGGTAATAAAGCCGTTATTGGTCTGGCTTTTACGGTCCAGCGAGATGATGTCGCAATCGTTGAAAACCGCCTGACCGGCACCGAAAATAAAATCAACGGCTCCTTTGATCGTGCAATGTTCGTAATATTGGGTCCCCTCGTCTGCGAGCAGCGTGTCTTGAAAGCTGCTGACCGTGACATGACTGAATACAGCTTTTTGGCTGAATCCGCCGGTTTTCAGGGCGACCGCCTGGGATCCGTGAATCTTGGTTGGGTCGTCGTCCGTCTTGGCCATATTGGCCATATAATCGAAGGAGTTCAGGATCGTCAAATTTTTTGCCGTAAAAAAAGGGCCGTATACCGACAAAGTAGCGCTGCCGGAGGTCCCGTATTTCGAGCCATCCGCTTCGGTCATGCCGGCAGCAGCGTCAAAAGTGATGACTGTGTTCTCTTCACTTTCCCCGAGCAGCGTGATGTAAGGCTTCTGAACCGTTACTTTTTCATAGTAAGTCCCGTTCCTGATAAAAATAACGTACTTTTCCGTTGTTCCGGTGGGAGGGCTGTCCGCAGCGCTCTGCACCGTTTTGAACATCTTGACCCCTTCTACGATCTCTCCGTCCGTGCCGGTAAACGAACTGTCCACAACCGCGTCGTATACAATGTTTGGCTCGCCGCTCTTTGTACCGCTGCTGCAGCCGGATACCATTAAAATAACAAATAATATAGAAATCCCATGTATTAATACTTTGCTGTTCATGGTCAGGCTCCCATCCCTTGGATGCCGATTATTTGCTCCTCCAACGTCTTTCCGGATTTCGTTTTGGACGCTTTCCCGGTTACCTGCACATACACTTGGTACATATAATATCCAATATGGGCTTCGCCGTTTTGAATCGCGAGCTGTATGCTGAGAGGCCATTTTCCCGCCCAGGTATAGCCGTCCCTTCGTTCCTTCTCAATTTGCGTGATATCGTGCTTCGGCACACCGTCCCGTCCGACAAACAGCGGTTTGTTGGTGCCGATTTCATAAGAGCGGTACCAGATTGTATCCTCCGCGTCATTAAAATATTTCCCCGTCGGATCTTTCTTGACATACTGCTTGCCTTCGACCGCCGCCTCCTTGAACCATGCAAGCGCGCCTTCAATGGCTTCCCGAACTTCCGGAGAGGGATCCGGAACGGACATCAGAAATTTGACGATACCGACCGACTCCATGGCGGTGATTGAAGGGAGCTCGTACGTTCTGGCATGCTGGGGTTCATAGGTCACGGGATCATGCTGCTGGCACCAAGCCGTCAGCTTTCCGTCAACCTTGATCTGGGATTTGAGAATATAATCGATGCCTTTGTCATGCGCCGTTTTTATTTTATCGACCGTTTCCGGGAGGATGATATCCGTATTGAAAGGGTATTCGTTCAGCAGGATAAATCTAAACAGCGTCATGACCCCCATCATGGCGCTGTCGTTAAATGTCACATAATCGTGATAGCCGCCGGCAAGAGGATACACCTGCGGCCACCCGCCGCTCGGATATTGCATCTTCAGCAAATAATCGACCGCCCCCCGGACAGAGTCGCGGTAACGTTCGTCCTTCGTGTCCTTATACATTTTCGCCAAAAACACAATTTCCTTGATCGTTGCGCCGTTGTCGATCGTAGCCAGATCCACTTTCTGTCCGCCAACGTTTTTGCGCCAATCCGACTTTGGTTCTTTGCCGTCCCACGCTCTCTTGAAGTCTTCCTCTTTGTTTTTTGCCCAGCCGCCGCCCTCAATCTGCCAGGTCAGCAGGTTATCGGCCAACTTCATGTCGGATTCCTTAAAACCGGAATAGTAGCCGCCGGTCAAAGGAAGGGCTTCACCGTTGTCAGGACGTGTACTCGTCGTTGCATCCGGATTCAACGCCGTCTCGAGAGTCAAAACGGCTACGGTTTGCCCCAGGTCATTGACGCGGGTGACCGCCGACTTGACGGGAATGTTCAGTCTCGGATCGAGATCGATGCTCCACACTCCTTTGGAAGCTGACAGCATAAGGTCCTGCGGTTGGAAGACGTCCAATTGTTCTGTAAACGTAAGCTCTACCTTGTCCGGTGCGATTTGCTTCGCCTGTGCGATTGCAATCTTCGCGGGCTCCGGGTCCGGGTCGGACAAAGATGAAGAATCGTCCGAGGAGTCCGTTTCATTATCGGACGAGCAGGCAACCAGAGCCAGCAACAGCGACAGACTTATGGCGATGCATATGAACCGGGAATGAACGGGTTTCTTCATAATTTTTTCCTCCTTACATAGGGATCTTTGAGCGGAGCTCAAAGTCTCTCTGCTTCAAGTCTCTCTGCTTTAAGTCTCTCTGCTTCAAGTCTCTCTGCTTCAAGTCTCTCTGTTTTAAGTCTCTCAGCTGAATGCGGAGGGGCTGCCGCAAGGCAGGATCGACCTGCTTAGGGGCAGCCCCTTCAAATGTGATAGCTTATAAACCTTCGAAATGCGTTATGGCGTTTGCAGACACCACACAGCAATATTACCGAGAATTTCCCAACCGTCATCGGTCAACTGCTCGTGGAATCCAATAGCTCCGAATGCAAATGCGATACGCGCATTCACGGCGCTGCCATCGTCCGCTTTCACACCTTTTTCGTAGACGAAAATGCTTGCCGAGCTCTTTCCGGAAGGAGTAGCGATCACTGTGACATTTTTACCGGTTTTTTGGCTTCCGGCATACAACTGTTTTTTGTCAGAGTCATCGACTTTCTTGTAAATCTCTACATCTCCGGAAAATCCTTTGGCGATCTGATGACTCGTATCCTTAAACGTAATCGATCTTATTTTATCGGTCGACGCCGTTGAGTCGTTGCCCGATGCGGTCGGATCCGGTTCAGGGCCCAGCTTGATACCCGACAACCCGCGGTATTTACCGTAGATTTGCGGTACATCCAGACCTTTGAACTGACCGTCCTTCACATATTTCTCATTGACGGTCGGACTGAAATAGACGATATCGAATTTTTTCAAAATAGCGATCGTAGCCGTCTTTTCATCCACAAGCGTAACGCGGAAACCGAGCTTCTTCATATAATCCGATATGGCGGCGTCTTCCTGAGCTCTGCCGCCGGTCCGGCCGACAATAGCCATTTTCTTCCCTTTCGGAGAAACTGCAGGTACCGGTTCGGATTTCGCCGGCGGATCCGTCGGCTCTTTGTCCACCACTGCCGGCGTCTTGTTTTCACCGGAAGCGGGCGGGTCAGAAGCGTTATCGCTGCTATCGGCCGGCTTCTTATTATCCTCGGAAGCAGGTGGAGCAGAGGCGTTATCGCTGCTATCGGCCGGCTTCTTATTATCCTCGGAAGCAGGCGGAGCAGAGGCGTTATCGCTAGTATCGGCCGGTTTCTTATTATCCTCGGAAGCAGGTGGAGCAGAGGCGTTATCGCTGGTATCGGCCGGCTTCTTATTATCCTCGGAAGCAGGAGGAGCAGAGGCGTTATCGCTGGTATCGGCCGGTTTCTTATTATCCTCGGAAGCAGGAGGAGCAGAGGCGTTATCGCTGGTATCGGCCGGCTTCTTATTATCCTCGGAAGCAGGTGGAGCAGAGGCGTTATCGTTGCTATCGGCCGGTTTCTTAATATCCTCGGAAGCAGGCGGTGCGGGTGCATCGCCGCCGCTCTCACCTGGCGCTGCATCATCTTCTGACGTTTCTTCCGAACCGGATGCATTGTCAGCATCGGCATTCTGCCCGGCATTATCGTCCGGCGCGTCCTCGGGACCGGAAGTATTGCCGGCACCGTTGTCCGGCGTGACATTGTCGCCCGACGTTTCGGTACCGGTCGGATCGTTTTCCGACGCCGGGGCATTTCCATTTCCGGATGCATCCGCGCCGGAAGGATCGTTATCCGACGTTTCCGTCGTATTGTTTTGCGCTAAATTTCCCGGATTATTATTGGACGAAGAACAGGCTGCGAGCGAAATGGTCAGCAGCACAATCATTAAATAAATGAAACCCTTTTGCATGAGAATATCCCCTTTCACACAGCTGCGGTTAAAGCTGTATGTGATTTGATGGCCACGGTCCTTTGAATCCTCTAAATCTTACACCCGATTCTGCTTGCCCCGCTTGAAATTGCTGATGATTACCAATCGAATTGAATCCCTCCCCCATCCCAGTGATATAAAGCGCATACAATACAAAAAAAGGAAATTGTACGTAACTTGTTACGGCTTGCGGCATCGGTCAAGGAGTTTGTTCAAATACCGCAAATAGGTTCAAGCTCAATATTATTGGAATCCGGTGTATTTTTAATGGGTGTTTCATTCCATATTTATAGGTTATTTATCTCTATCTGACCGGTTCTCGCCGGAAGTGGCGGCAACATAGGCGTTTACCCCAACATATACGGTTCATAACCCCCTTTTCCGAGTGATGGAAAGTTTGGAATAATTGCAAGCATAGCGGGGATTACCTTCAAATAATAACGAACTGGAGAGACGCCAGATGAATATCGGCAAGTATTTAACGCCCTATAAATGGGGGATTCCTGTCCTTACGGGTTCGGGCAAGAAGGGTGCATTCGATAGGCATGCTGTAGATTGCCCCTTTGTGTTCCGGCATAACGGCCGGTTTTATATGATGTATGTCGGTTTTGACGGGATCGGTTACCAGACCGCGCTCGCCGTAAGCGACGACCTGCTGAACTGGGAGCATCAAGGCTTGATTTTGCGAAGGGACGAGGGGACGGGATGGGACGCCAAAAATGTGGCCGGAACTTGGATACTGCGGGAAAACGACCTCTTTGGCGCTCCTGTATTGAAAAAATGGCAGGGGAAATATTGGCTTGCCTATCACGCGTATCCCGAAAACGGATATGAAGAAGGATCGGCCAAGATCGGACTGGCCTGGACGGACGATGAGAGCCTGATGCATTGGAACCGGCTGGAAGAGCCGATTTTGACGCCGCAGGACGGCGCCGACTGGGAGCGGGGCGGCTTGTACAAGGAATGCCTGCTTGAATTTGAAGGAACCTTCTACCTTTTTTATAACGCCAAAAATAAACACCGCGGCAGGTGGATTGAGCAAACGGGGCTTGCCGTATCTGCGGATTTGAAGCATTGGAAGCGGTATGCGAACAATCCGGTTCTGAAGGTGTCGCCGGACGCATGGGACAGCGGATTCGTCAGCGATCCCTGCGTGCTCCGCGACCGAGACCGCTGGGTGATGTATTTTTTCGGCTACAACTACAAGAAAGCGCAGGAAGGCTTGGCTTTGTCCGAGGATTTATTCAACTGGAATAAAATCCCACACCCGATTATTACAACCGGACTGGAAGGCGAGCTTGACTCCACCTTTGCCCACAAGCCTTCGGTCGTTTGGCATAACGGCGTCCTCTATCATTTTTATACCGCCAGCAGACCATACAGGGACGGAGATCCGACAAACAATATTTTCCCGGAATTCCGCTGCATTACGGTGGCGACATCGAAAGAGCTGCAAGCCTGAATTCGGGGAAAGCACCTGATCCGTCATGAAAGAGAGGCGAAAAAAATGAGATTGACGGAGTTATATGAAACATTCGTGAAAGCCGATCCGGCTTACGGGCCTGTTCCTTACTGGTGGTGGAGCGGCGAGGAGATAACGGCCGAACGGATCCGCTGGCAAATGAGGAAGTTCAGGAACGGGGGCTTGCGCAACATCGGCATCATCAATCTGGCGCCGACCGGCCCGCAATACGGTTGCGCCGCGGACAGGCCGCCATATGCAAGCGAAGCGTGGTGGGAGTTATTTGAAGCTGCCGTGAGAGAAGCGGAAAAGCTCGTTATGCGCGTCTGGTTTTACGATCAAATCGGCTTTTCCGGCTCCAATATGCCGGCCCGGATTGTGACCGATAATCCGGCATATGCCGGTTACCGGCTGCGCCGTTACTCCCATGGCGAGCGGCTGCCCGAGCATGCGGAACCGCTCTTCAAGGACAGCGCGTTTGTATACGCAGCCGTCCGGCAGGGCTTTAACTGGCTGGATCCCGGGGCAACGTCGGTGTTGATCGACCGCGTACACGGGGAAATGGAAAGGCGGTTTCCCCGCGATCTCGGCCGGACAATTGCCGGCAGCTTTCAGGATGAATTGCCGCCGTTCCCGTTATGGACGCCGGAGCTGCCGATGCTGTACATGGAACGTTTCGGAGAAGACCTGTCGGCGTTATTGCCGGCATTATTCGATCCGCTGCCCGGATCAGCACCGGTCCGGAGGCGGGTATACCGGCTGGCGGCCGAGCTTGCGGAAAAGTCCTTCTTTATTCCCGTTGGTCAGTGGCACCGCAAACACGGCATGGTGATCGGCTGCGATCAGGCCGGCCCGGCGAAGAGGGCCGATCCGCACGGTGCACAGCGATTATATTTGGACTATTTCCGCACGCACCGCCACTACAATGCGCCGGGAGCGGATATGGACGGCGAGATCAAGCCGCACGCTTCCATGGCGCATTTGCACGACGGTTCGAGGGTTTGGCTGGAAGCATTCCATTCCAGCGGCTGGGGAGGAACGCTTGAAGAGACGATGCACTGGCTGATTCCTTGGCTGCAATCCGGCGCCACCCTGTACAACCCCCATGCGGTGTACTACACCACCCGCGGGGGCTGGTGGGAATGGGCGCCGCCGGACACCGGCTGGCGCCAGCCGTACTTCGAGCATTACCCGGTATTTGCCGATACCGTCAGCCGGGTCTGCTCCTTGCTTAGCGCCGGCAGGCATGTGTGCGATGTGGCGGTGCACTATCCGTCGTATGCCGTATGCGGGCATCTTTCGCTTACCGACGAAAAGAAGAGCTCCGAGCATCCGATGGCGGTGGCGAATCGGGATCCGAATGAACCGGTGACGTTTATTCACAGCGTGTACAAAGAGGTGACGGGAAGCTGGAACCGGCGGGACCATACGCGGCCTGGAGCGCTCCGCAAGGCGCATATCGACTTCGATATCGTGGACGACAGCGCGCTGAATAAGTCGGTTCCCTCGGGAGAAGGACTTCGGATCGGGGAAGAAAGCTTCTCCGTCATGCTGCTCTGCGGAACGGAAACGATGGATGAAGAAGCAAGAAATAAGCTGGAGGAATGGATCCGGTTAGGCGGCTTGGTGGTCGGCGTCGCGATTCCGGAGCGGGAAAAGGAGCTTGGCGGGGTTGTCCATGTGAATACAGCGGAGGAAGCGGTAACGCTCATTGAGTCCCTCGTGCCGAAGCGGGTCGAAGGGCCGGGGGATACGCTGCACCGCCGGACCGACGATGCGGATCTATTCCTGCTGCTCCCGCCGCAGGAAGCGCTGCTGCGCATGCACCAGCCCGCAAGTCCCGGCTGGACGATGACGGAGCGGGCTGTCTACCGGCTGCGGACCGGCCGGGAGCCCCGGTTGTGGGATCCGGTTACCGGCACAATCGCTTCCCTGGATTGGACAAGGGAAGGCGAGTGGATAGAAGTCACCGTTCCTTTTGATTCGTGGCCCGCTGCGCTTGTCGTCTGCTCGGAACCCGGCGCGTTTCCCGAAGAGGAGGTGCGGTCGGTTGGTCCAAGGCAGCCGCGTGAAACCTGCTTTCCGTTCGCCGCCTTAACCGGTAATCCACCGGGGGACGGCGTGCCGCTGGCGCTACCGGAGGATCGGTGGCGCGTCAAGGCGGTGCCGACGCTTGATAACCGGTACGGCGATTTCGACCTGCACGGCGATGACAACGCTTTTCTTCCGATCGAGCGCAGAATGATGCAAGTAAGGACGGAATTGAACCCGGTGGACGGGGAGCAAGAGGGCTGGCATCTGCCGGCCTATGACGATTCGGCCTGGAGCGGCCGGATATGGAGCGAAAGCGCCTATTGGCGCGTTTGTCCGGGTGACGAGTATAAAGAAGCGGATGCACGCCCGGTTGTATACAGCAATGTGTTCGGGGACATGGCGATGCGTTCCTGGGCCGGGCGTATGGGCCGCGTTCCGCGCCGCTACCTCAATCTCGGCAGTATCCCGAAAGGCGAATGTGTTTGCGCCAAAACGTCGGTCATTGCACCGGCTGAGGGAGCCTATTGGCTCCGAATCGAAAGCAATGCCGCGGTTGAAGGATGGATTAACGGGCAGAGTATGGACCTGGAAGGCGGACCGGAGGAGCAGCGGGGCTTGATCCGGCTGCAGGAGGGAGCGAACCGGCTGCTCTTGCGCGTCCGTTCGACCGGCAAAGGGCCTGTCCGTGCCGGTGTCGAGATTAACCGGGAAGCGAGGCCGGCGCTGCCGAAATGGATTTATGCCGGCGATCCGGGCCCGCAGTCCGCGCTTATGAAACGAATCACAAGCGCAACGTCTCAACCGTTCCGGAGCGTACGCATCGTATTTGCGGCGAAGGGTCGCGCCGCCCTGCATGTCAACGGCGTCCGGGTGACGGAGCATGGCGATTTCAATCCGTATATCCGTCAGGGCCAGGAAGAAGTCGATATAACCGGCTATTGGCGATACGGGGTTAATGAAGTAAAGCTAACGCTTCCGGAAGGGCGAGGCGAGGTGTTTGCCGATGGAATTATCGAGCACGAAGATGGAACGGAAATCTCGTTTTGCACCGGTGCGGATTGGACGGACGAGGAAGGGCGGGAGCCTGGGATCCATCACGCCGGCGTGCTGCAGTTTGCGGAGACGGAATCGCTCTGGGTAACGGCACGGCCGCATCCTCTTCCGGGGGTGGGATGGCTTATGCCAGGAAGTGTACCCGAAACAGCGCCGCTCCCGTTTGTGTCCGATCCCGAATCTATCGGCCGGCCCGTATGGCTGCGGTTCCCGCTGCCGGCGGGAGCCGTCTCGATGAAGATTCCGGCTGCCGGACGGATGCGGGTATGGATCGGCGGCGATGAGGCTGCAATCTCCGGCTGTACTGTCACGATGCCGCCTGCGCGTGCCGGTACGCTCGTTGCCGTGCGAATCGAGCCGGCCGGAACGATGACGGAAGCGGCCGTCCTGCATGGCCCGGTCCGGTTCGAGACGGTCTCTGCGCCGGGGCCGCTCGGCGATTGGCGAACGGCGCTTTGTTTGCCGCATCACAGCGGTGCGGTCGAATACGAAACCGATTTTGCATGCAGGGAAGATATGTACGAGGCTGTACTCGATGCCGGCCACATCCGCGGAACCGCTGAGGCTTGGCTGGACGGGGAGCCGCTTGGCGTACGGCTGTGGAAGCCGTACCGGTTTGCGCTCGCCGGGAAACTGACCGCGGGAAATCACAGGCTGCGGATTCGGGTCACGAATACGCTGGGTACGCATTATGAGGTCGGCCGTCCGACCAGTCTGGTCGGCGGAAATCCGGATATCACCTACTGGAGCAAGGATCATTCGGACCTTGAAGAGGATGTGCAGTCGTGGTTTCCTTCTTGCGGCATGCACGGACCCGTCCGGATCATCGGGAGGGAGAAGCGATGAACCGTCTTGTCATTCAGGAGCTTCGGCTGAACGGACGCACTTGCCCTCTGGGTGTCGATGAGATCGACGTTGCCTTCAGCTGGAGCTTCGCGCCGACCATCCAGCGGTTGCAATTTCAAACCGCCTACCGGATCCTCGTTTCAACCCGGCAGGAGCGGCTGGCTGCAGCAACCGGGGATGTATGGGACAGCGGAAAGGTGACAAGCGCCAATTGCTCGGAGGTGTTATATGAGGGAGCACCGCTGAAGTCGAGAGTGCGGTATCATTGGCAGTTAACGGTATGGGATCAGGACGGCCGGCCTTCGGAAAGCGTCACGTCCTGGTGGGAGACGGGCCTTCTGTCCGCAGAGGATTGGCAGGCGCGCTGGATCGGCGAGCCGTCCCGGAATGAGGCGGACAGACGGCCGCTTCCGCTGTTGCGCCGTGAATTTACCGTCAGCAAGCCTGTTGCGCGGGGCCGGGCCTATATTTGCGGATTGGGACATTACGAGCTTCGGCTCAACGGCGCCAAGGTCGGCGACAGCGTGCTGGACCCGGGCTGGACGAATTACGATCAAACGTGCTTGTACACGGTCTTCGATATTACGGAGCGGCTGAAGGAAGGCTGCAACGCCGCCGGCGTTCTGCTCGGCAACGGTTTTTTCAATGTGGAAGGCGGGCGCTATACGAAGTTCAAGGATTCCTTCGGCAAGCCGAAGTGCCTCGTCCAGCTCGAGCTACAATATGAGGACGGCACATCGGAAATGATCGTCAGCGACCGTACATGGAAAACGAGCGGCGGTCCGATCGTCTTTTCCTGCATCTACGGCGGGGAAGATTACGACGCGCGGCTGGAGCAGCCGGGCTGGGACCTGCCCGGATTTGACGGGGATGCAAGTTGGACGGAAGCGGCAGAGGTCGCAGCCGCCGCAGGCGTCTTGAGGGCGCAGGCTTCCCCGCCGCTTATGGTCATGAAACGGTTCGAACCGGTTGACGTGACGGAGCCTAAGCCGGGCGTATATGTACTGGACCTGGGTCAAAACTTTTCCGGCTGGGTGGAGCTGAACGTTGCAGGACCGGCTGGTTCGAAGGTCGTACTGACACCCGCGGAACGTCTGAAGGATGACGGGCTGCCGAACCAGAAGCAATCCGGCTCGCCCTATAAATTCACCTATATTCTCAAGGGCGGTGTTGAGGAACGATGGTCGCCGCGCTTCAGCTACTACGGCTTCCGCTATGTCGGGATCGAAGGGGCGGTTCCCGCAGGCCGGAGCGCGGCCGCTGACCCGGAGTTTCCCGTGCTGCTGGGCCTGGAAGGGCAAATGATCTATCCGGATATGAAAACCGCCGGCGGCCTGAAGACCTCGGATCAGATGCTGAACCGGATTCATGAGATCATTCATTGGGCGATTCTGAGCAATACGAAAAGCATATTCACCGACTGTCCGCACCGCGAAAAGCTGGGCTGGCTGGAGGAGGTCCATCTGATGGGGCCGTCAATCATGTACAACTGCGACGTTCAAGCGCTAATGGTCAAGGTGATGGAGGATATCCGCGATGCCCAATTGCCGGGCGGGATGGTGCCGACGACCGCTCCGGAGTATGTCGTGTTCTCGGAACCGTGGGATATTTTCAGGCATTCCGTGCCGTGGGGTGGAGCTTATATTCTGATCGGTTGGGAGCTCTACCGGAGGTACGGCAACCGCCGCACGCTTGCCGGGCATTATGACGGCATGAAGCGGTATATCGATTATATAGGAACGACGGCGGATGACGGCATTGTGACCGGGGGGCTCGGCGATTGGTACGATGTTGGCCCGGAGAAACCGGGATTTTCGCAAAATACGCCTGTTTCTCTTGTAGAAACCGCCTTTTACTATCATCTGCTGACCGTGATGGAGCGAATCGCCGCATTACTCGGTCACGCTTCCGACCGTCAGAGGTTTTGCCAGCTGGGCGGGGCCGTCAAAAAGGCGTTTAATAATTTCTATTTTGACCGGGAAACGGGATGTTACGCCACAGGCAGTCAGACGGCACAGGCCGTACCGCTCGTGTTCGGGCTTGCTGCCGAGATGGATCGCAGTCGTGTATTCCAGCGCTTGGTAGAGGATGTCGTCTCACGCGGCTGCCGGATCACCGCGGGCGATGTCGGCCACCGGTACGTACTCATCGCTTTGGCAAGGTACGGGCGTGCGGACCTGATCTGCAGAATGGCCCGGAATACGGACAGTCCGGGTTACGGGTATCAGGTGGCTCGCGGCGCGACTACACTGACGGAAGCCTGGGACGGACCGACGGTCGGTGCATCGCAGAATCATTTAATGCTGGGTCATTTGGACGAATGGTTCTATGCCGGAATGGCCGGAATCGAATACGTTTACGAACCGAAATCGGAACGATTTGTTCTCGAATTCAAGCCTCAGCCGGCAGCAGGTTTGCAAAAGGCCGAAGCCTGGCATGAGCTTCGTGCGGGCCGTGCGGCGATAAGCTGGGAAAAAGAGGAAGAAGGAGGTATTTTGTTGAAAGTTACCATACCGCCCAATACGACCGCATATATTCATGTGCCGTCTTCTTCTGCCGAGTCGGTGAAGGAAAGCGGCTGCGCCGTACGGGACATGCGGGGCGTGACGTTCGTCCGGTTTGCGGACGGCGCTGCCGTCTTTTATGCCGGATCAGGCGAATATTCGTTTACGGGCGGCGGGGTACATTAACGAACTGGAATGGGAGGCCGGAGAAATGCCGATCGAAGTGAAAGATTCGAGAGTGGAAAATATGGTAAACCCGCTTGGCATCGATTCGCTGCAGCCCCGCTTCAGCTGGAAGCTGGATTCCGGAGAATCCGGACAGAAGCAGACGGCATACCGGGTGCTCGCGGCTTCGAGCAGGGAGCGTCTGGAGCGGGAAACCGGCGATATGTGGGACAGCGGCAAAGTAGAGAGCGAGCAATCCGTTCACGTCGAGTACCAAGGCAAGCGGCTGGAATCGGGGCAAGTCTGTTACTGGATGGTTATGGTATGGGATAAAGCGGGAAACGCTTCCGGCTGGAGCGGAGAGGCTTATTTCTCGATGGGGCTTCTGGAACGGGAGCAATGGAAAGGCCGATGGATCGGGGAGCGGAGGACCGGTGAACGGCATTTGATGCCATGTCCTTATTTTCGGAAAAGCTTCTCCCTGAATAAGCCGGTCCGGAGAGCGATGTTATATGCCACCGCTTTCGGACTGTATGAGACGCATCTGAACGGCCGAAGGGTGGGGGAGCAATATTTTGCGCCGGGTTGGACCGATTATCATACGCGCGTGCACTATCAAACCTACGATGTGACCCGGCTGCTAGGGGAGGGCGATAACGCGATCGGGGTCGTATTAGGATCAGGATGGTATTGCGGCCAGGTCGGCATGATGAATCGAAATACATACGGAGTCAGTCCGTCGTTCCTGCTGCAGCTGAATGTGGAATACGAGGACGGCACATGCGGGAGCGTCGTTTCTGATGAGAGCTGGACGATGAACTCCGGACCGATCGAATACGCCTGCTTTCTGGAAGGGGAGCGATACGATGCGCGGCTCGAATGGGACGGCTGGGCGCTGCCCGGCTTTAACGACGGCGGCTGGAGAAAAGCAGATTTATTCGAACCGTACGAAGGCAAGCTGGAAGCAATGCCCGAACCGCCCGTGACGGTCACCGAAAAGATGATGCCGGCAGATATCCGAAGGACCGGCAGAGGAACCTATATCGTCGATATGGGACAAAATATGGTCGGCTGGCTCCGTATACGGGCGGAAGGGCCGGCCGGAAGCGAGATCACCATTGTGCACGCAGAGATGCTGAACCCGGACGGGACGTTATATACGGACAATTTGCGTCTAGCGGCGCAGCGGGATATCTATGTTCTGAAGGGGGAAGAAGAGAACTGGTTCGAACCCCATTTCACGTTTCACGGCTTCCGTTATGCCGAAATTGCCGGATACCCCGGAGAACTGAAAGCGGAATCGATTATCGGCTGCGTTGTCCATTCCGCCACCCCGCGGACCGGCCGGTTCGAGACGTCCGATCCGATGATCAACCGGCTTTACGGCAACATCGTCTGGGGGCAGCGCGGAAATTTTCTAAGCGTGCCGACGGATTGCCCGCAGCGGGATGAACGGCTGGGATGGACCGGCGATGCGCAAATTTTCATTCGTACGGCTTCCTACAATATGGATGTTTCAAATTTTTTCGTCAAATACATGAAGGACATCGCAGACGCGCAGCAGCCGTCCGGCGCATTTCCGGATGTGGCCCCGGATGCCGGATGGGTTGAATTCAAGAAGCGGGACCATCTGAAATGGATGGCGCCGGACAATGCCGGCTGGGGCGACGCGGGAGTCATTATTCCATGGACGGTCTATCTGATGTACGGCGACCAGCGCATTCTGGAAACCCATTATGAAGCGATGAAGAAATGGGTCGATTATCTATTGGCGACAAGCAAGGGCCTGCTGCGCCCGGATCATGCCAATTACGGCGACTGGCTGTCCATCAATGCCGATACGCCGAAGGACGTGCTGGCCACCGCTTATTTCGCTTATTCCGCGTTGCTCTTCTCGCGCATCTCCGGCATCGTCGGCCATACGGAGAACGAAGCGATATACGCCGATTTATTTGAACGGATCAAACAGGCATTTGTTCAGGGTTATCTGGACCGGCAGTCCGGAATCATCAAGGGCGATACCCAGACCGTATACGTGCTTGCCCTTTACTTCAGGCTGCTTCCGGACGAATGGGCGCCGGTTGCGGCACGGAGGCTGGAAGCGCTCATTCAAAGCAATGGCAACCGCTTGTCGACCGGTTTTCTGGGCGTCGGATATTTGCTGCCTGCGCTCTCTGAGAACGGTCTGAATGACCTGGCTTACACGCTGCTGCACCAGGATACGTTCCCATCCTGGCTGTATTCGGTCAAACACGGGGCGACGACGATCTGGGAACGGTGGGACGGATGGACGGAGGAGCGCGGATTCCAGGATGCGGGCATGAATTCCTTTAATCATTACTCGCTCGGTTCCGTCGGCGAATGGCTGTTCCGCTATGCGGCGGGCATCGATGCGGATCCGCGGCAGCCCGGTTTCAAGCATACGCTGATCCGTCCGAGAACCGGGGGCAGGCTGACGTTCGTCCGGGCCGAATTTGAGAGCGCATACGGCACATGGGAGTCGCGCTGGGAAATCCGAAACGGAGTGGTTGAACTAACCGTCCGCGTTCCTGTCAATACGACCGCCACGGTCTATGTCCCTTCCGGCAAGGCGGAAGTACCGGCAGAAGCGGTTGAGCTGGTGCGCGAAGGGAACGATAGAAGGTTCCTGCTCGGTTCGGGATGCTATTCTTTTCGCTATGAATGGATATAGGAGGCGGCGGATTGTATGGAACGGTTTATCCATCACGCACTGGACGTTCGGCATACCGATGAAGGGATCGTGCCGCTGAGGTTTTCCAAGGAGCAAATGGCCTTCTTCGAGCGGACCCGATATAAGTTCCGTTCCTATAATGCGGCGGGGATCTGTCTTGCTTTTCGGACCGATTCTCCATTTCTCCGGCTGTCCTGCCGGCTGACGGTCAAGCCCGGCACGGAGGAGAGGGTCATCTTCGACATCTATGTGGATGAAGCTCTTGTCGCCTGCCCCGGGCAAACCGTTGCCGGGACCGGCTCGGCAGATTGGAAGGTCCCGCTGCCGGTTGAAAGAGGGCGTCCACGGCAAGTCACGGTTTATCTTCCGTATTCGGCCCAAGTGGAGCTACGGGAACTGAGCGTGGCGGAGGGAGCGGTGTGGGAGCAGGTGGAACCTAAGCCCCGCAATTTGCTGTGTGTCGGAGATTCGATTACGCAAGGGATGAATGCGGTCCATCCCTCTTCAGCGTATCCGGTGCAGCTCTCCCGCTCATTGAATATGAATTTGCTCAATCAGGCGGTCAGCGGTTATGTGTTCGACGCCTGCACGATTGATCCAAGCATGGGTTATAAACCGGATTTAATTACGGTTGCATACGGCACCAACGATTGGTCGGAATGCCGGTCGCTGGAACAATTCGAGGAACGGGCGGGGGCCTATATCCGCAAGCTTGCCGGCATCTACCCGCAAGTGCCGATTGCCGTTCTGTCGCCGATCTGGCGCGAGGACCATCGTGAAACGAAACATACTGGCCCATTCGCAGGAATCGGCCGGACGATCGAGCAGCTATGCGGGGTTCACGATAATATCCGGTTTGTGGACGGATTCCCGGCCGTGCCGCATCAGCCGGATTTCTATGCCGACGGATTGCATCCGAACGATGCGGGGCTGCTGCATTACGCGATGTATCTGACGAAGCGGCTGAAGGAGCTGGTGCGGGAATGAACGCGGAGAACAGGGATAAAATGACGCTGTGGTACCGCAAGCCTGCCGAAGAGTGGGCAGAAGCGCTGCCGGTCGGCAACGGACGGCTCGGCGGAATGGTGTTCGGCGGAGTGAAGCACGAACGGATCCAATTAAATGAAGATACGCTTTGGTCGGGTACGCCGGAGGATCCGAACAATTACGAGGCCGCCGGGCATCTGGAAGAAGTGCGGAGGCTTGTTTTTGAAGGCAGGTATACCGATGCTCAGGAGATCATCGAACGGCATATGACAGGTCCGTGGTCGGACAATTATTTGCCGCTGGGAGATTTGGAATTATCGTTCGCGCATGGCGCGGAAGCTACGGACTACCGCCGCGAGCTGGATCTCGAAACAGCGGTTGCCCGCACCAAGTATACCGTGGACGGTACCCGGTATACCCGGGAAGTGTATGTTTCCGCGCCGGATCAGGTAATGGTTGTCCGTATCGAAAGCGACAGCAAGGAGGCAATCGATGTTCAAATTTCGCTCGGCAGTGCGCTTAATTACAGTGTTCGTAAGACAGGCATCGATATGATAGCCTTATCGGGCCAGGCGCCGAGCCTCGTTCAGCCGCTTCACCAAAAGAGCCCTGAGCCGATCGTCTATGAGGAAGGAAAAGGCATCCGCTTTGAAATTCGACTTCAGGCGGTCAGCGAAGGCGGCAGGCTGGAAGTGTCGGGAGGGAGGATTCGCGTACAAGCCGCAAACGCCGTAACGCTGCTGCTTGCCGCGGCAACGAGCTTTAACGGCTTCGACAAGGATCCGCATGCCGAAGGAAACGATCCGGCAGCGCTTTTTAGTCAGCCGCTTGCCGAAGCTTCGCGCCGCGGTTATGCGGAGCTGCTCGAACGGCATACGGAGGATTACCGCACGTATTTTAAGCGGGTTGATTTCGAACTGGAGGGCGAAGACCGGTCCGGTATTCCCGTTGATGCGCGAATCCAGTCCGTTAAGGGCGGGGTATCCGACGAGCAGCTGGCCGTTCTCATGTTTCAGTATGGCCGGTATTTGCTCATCAGCAGCTCGCGCCCGGGCACGCAGCCCGCGACGCTTCAGGGCATCTGGAACGATAAACCCCGTCCGCCATGGTCCTGCAATTACACGGCCAACATCAATGTGCAAATGAACTATTGGCCGGCGGAAAGCTGCAACCTGCCGGAATTGCACGGCCCGCTGTTTGATATGCTGGATGATCTGCGCATTACCGGCGCGCGGACGGCCCGGGCGTACTACCAAGCCCGCGGCTGGTGCTGCCACCACAACATCGATCTGTGGCGGATCGCTACGCCTTCGCGAGGGTCCGCGAGCTGGGCGTTCTGGCCGATGGCCGGGCCGTGGCTCTGTCAGCATCTCTGGGAGCATTACGCGTTCGGAGGCGACGTCGGCTTTCTGAAGCAAAGGGCGTATCCGGTGATGAAGGAAGCGGCGCTGTTCTGTCTGGATTGGCTGATAGAGGACGGCGAAGGGCGTCTTGTCACCAATCCGTCAACTTCGCCGGAAAATTCCTTTATTGCTCCGGACGGACGGAAAAGCGCGGTATCCGCCGGTTCGACGATGGACATCGTACTGATCCGGGAGCTTTTTACGGCATGCATCGAGAGCTGCCGCATCCTGGGTGAGGATCAAATGTTCCGCGAGGAGCTGGAGCGTGCGCGGGACCGTTTGCCGCGGCTTCAAATCGGCCGCTATGGGCAGCTTCAGGAGTGGTCGGAGGATTTCGAGGAAGCCGAGCCTGGGCATCGCCACACTGCGCATCTGTATGCTCTGCATCCGGGCCGACAAATTGTGCCGCATATACACCCGGAGCTGGCCGCCGCTTGCAGGGTGACGCTCGAGCGCAGGCTGCAGCATGAGCGAGAGGATATGATCGGCTGGTGTTTCGCCTGGCAGATCAATCAATTCGCACGGCTGGAGGATGCGGAGACGGCACATAAATATTTGACCCGATTCTTAGGTAATCCGCATCCGAACATGATCAACGCCCACAGGCATCCGAAGCTGAAATTCCACCCGCT
Organism: Paenibacillus tarimensis; assembly: GCA_041281825.1. Taxonomy (GTDB): domain Bacteria; phylum Bacillota; class Bacilli; order Paenibacillales; family Paenibacillaceae; genus Paenibacillus_D; species Paenibacillus_D tarimensis_A. The sequence goes on from CP166298.1 coordinate 1,517,653, forward strand.
AACGATTGAAGCGAATTTCGCGGCGACAGCCGGAATCGCGGAAATGCTGCTGCAAAGCCATGCCGGCGAGATTAGCCTGCTTCCGGCCCTGCCTTTAGATTGGCCAAGCGGACGCATCAAGGGACTACGGGCGCGCGGGGCTTTTGAGGTGGAGCTGGAATGGAATGAAGGCGCATTGCAACAGGCGGCGGTCAAATCGTTGAAAGGCAACGTATGCCGCATCCGGACCAAAACGCCGGTTCAAGTGAGCTGCGGACCGGACAGCATTGCAGCTGTCGAAATCGGGCCTTCGGTTCTTGAATTTCCTACGCAGGCCGGGGAGGTGTACCTGCTGCAGGCGGGAACCGGAGATCGAGAACGTGAATCGGACAAGGGGGGCCGCAGGCAGTGGTATCCGGGAACGTGAGCCTGACATGCAGGAGCCTGCAAAACCGTGACCGGAGCCCGACCCAGGCAAGAATCGGTCGGCGTCCCGGCCTTTTATAACGAGTAGAGGAGTGAAAATCATGGGCAGTAATCAAATTCCGAATACATTGACGCTTGGGGAAAGGGCCGCCGCTGCATTAAACGCAATGATTGGCATGGCGGACCGGAAATTCGGCGGCATTCCATTTTTCGGTGCCAATCTGATGGAAAAACCGGCTTTTATGACCCACGGCGACTGGGACTACGGTTCCTCTCACGGACGTATGATCGACGGCATCGTTCTGGCGAGACATATGTCCGGAGCGACCTTCGGCGAGGATGTGGAAGAGCAGTACCGCGCCAATCTGCTCAGCTTTTTTAAGGAAGACGGAATGAGCTACAGGCAGATCAATCCGACGCAATCGTGGGAGCCGAACGCCAATCTGATTGACCAGCGGGCGGTCATTCTCAGCCTGACTTCCTGGTATATGGCAACCGGAGACGACAAGGTGAAGCAATATGCGGACCGGCATGTGGCGGCGCTTAAGCGGATTGCGGTCAAGGAAAGAGAGGTATGGTATTATCCGGCTTCCGAATATACGGAGAGGGGCTGGCCTTCCGCGAATGCGGTGCAGCTGCGGCTCGCGCCGGATCCGGCGGCATTTTGCGGAAGGCTGGTCATGCCGCTGCTTAAATATCATGAGGTGACCGGAAATCCGGATGCGTTCGAGTTGTGCCAGTTTTTTACCGCGATGATTATCCAACGCAGCGGCGTATTCAACGAAGACGGAAGCTTCAATTCGTCGCTGGCGTACCGCAGCGGACATTTTCATACCCGTCTCGGAACGTTGGACGCGATTGCCCGCTTCGGAAGATTCACCCAGGATGCGTCGATGATCAACTGGGTGAAGAAAAGCTACGATTGGGCGCTTACGCAGTGCACCTCCTTCGGCTGGACGCCCGGGGATATGCGCGAGCAGGCGTATGAGCATGAAACATGCTCGCTGGTGGATCTGATCTCGACGGGCATTACGCTGGCACACAGCGGATACACGGAGTACTGGGGAACGGTCGAGCGGTTTATCCGCAACCATCTGACCGAATCGCAGCTGCTCGATCTGAGCTGGGTCGAAGTGACGGGCGATACGTCGAAGGATATTCCCGGATGGCTGTCGTATGAAAATGTGGCGCAGCGCACCCGCGGAGCTTTTGCGGGGTACTCCGCCCCCAACGATTTCTGCTGCAACACAACCGGCGGGAGAGGACATACCAACGATCTGCAAATCTGTTGTCTCGGTGCGGGCACGCGGGGGCTTTTTCTCGGATGGAAAAACACGGTGACGGAAAACAACGGCACGGTCAGCGTCAACTTTCTGCTCAACCGGGGTTCCCAGTGGCTTGATGTCGAGAGCCATCTGCCGCATGAAGGACGGGTCGATTTGCGAATCAACCGCGATATCGACCGGCTGATGGTGCGCATTCCGGAATGGGCCGGTTATGCCAGAGTGCGGGCTATGCGGGAGCGAAACGGCGAAACGTCGGAAATCTGCGGCAAAGGCCCTTCCACCTGGGTGAAGGAATGCTTCCTGCTTCTGGGTAAAGCTTATGCCGGCGAGACGATCTCGGTCACTTTCCCGCTGAGCCGGAGGAAGACAACGGAAACCGCAGTCGGCGAGCAGTATGAAGTGACATGGCGGGGCGACGATGTCGTGTATATCAGTCCTGAAGGGACGACGCATCCTTTCTACAACAACCGCAAGGTGTACGATAATGCGCCTATGAAACCGGGCAGCTTCCATCGTCCGGAGAACGAATTGAACTGGTAGAAGAGCTGCGAACCGGCCCGGGTGCGGGATGGATGTGACAAGCAGTTGGGGACGGACGGGTCCAGAAGGGAAAGAAAGTTTCTCTATGGACCGCATGAGGCACGAATTTAGCTGATTAGAGAAAGAAACTTTCTCTACGAGCCGCACCAAGCCCGGAATGAGCCGATCAGAGAAAGAAAGTTTCTCTATGAGCCGGGCGAGGCACGAATTGACCTGATTAGAGAAAGAAACTTTCTCTGCGAGCCGCGCCAAGCCCGGAATGGGCTGAACAGAGAACGTAACTTTCTCTACGAGTCGCACCAAGCCCAGAATGAGCTGAATAGAGAAAGAAAGTTTCTCTACGAGCCGCACCAAGCCCAGAATGAGCTGAATAGAGAAAGAAAGTTTCTCTATGAGCCACTCCTAGCCCGGAATGAGCCGATCAGAGAAAGAAAGTTTCTCTATGAGCCACTCCAAGCCCGGAATGAGCCGATCAGAGAAAGAAACTTTCTCTGCGAGTCGCACCAAGTCCGGAATGAGCTGATTAGGGAAAGAAACTTTCTCTGCGAGTCGCACCAAGTCTCTACAGTCCGCACCGGGCGACGAAAGACTGCTGCAACGATCAAAAGTGCCGCTGGAGCAGGCGAAACGATTACGAGAGAGAATGTGCCATTAGCCAAAGAAAAAGTTACTCTACGAAACGCAACAAGCGGCGGAAGGTGCACCAAAAGGAGGTTAAAAGCCAATGAAAACCGTAGTCGCAGTCTACACGGGCCAAGGCTTGATCGATTCGATCAAGCAGGCGTTCCGGGAGCTGCTGCCGGATTGCCGGCTCGTCAATATTCTCGACGACAGCATCATTCACGACGTGATGAAAGCGGGAGCGATCACGCCCGCCGTATCCAAGCGGCTGCTGCAATATTACACTCAGGCCGAGGAGATGGGTGCCGATGCGATCCTGAACACGTGCTCCTCCGTCGGTGAAATCGCTGATAGAGCGCGTTCGTTTATCCGCATTCCCATCGTAAAGATCGACGAAAAAATGGCTGAGCATGCAGCAAGCCGCTACAAAAACATCGGAGTCATAGCGACGCTGTCTTCTACGCTAGCCCCGACAATGCGGCTGATTAACGCAACGGCCGCTCAACTCGGCCGGGAAGTCATATTGGTTGACGGGCTCGCCGAAGGAGCTTATGACGCCCTCGTGAACGGAAATGCTGAGGAGCACGACCGTTTCATCGAAGAGACCGCACATCGGATAGCCGATCGTGCGGACGCGTTCGTGCTGGCGCAGGGTTCCATGGCGAGAATGGAGGAACAATTGAGCCGGTCAACGGGCAAACCTGTATTGTCTAGCCTGCACCTGGGCGTAAACCATGTGAAATCGCTGTTCGAGCAAACGGCGGGATCACGATAGAAAGCGGTGATTCCGATGGAACAGGCTCGTATCGTGGCGACTTATCATGTGGAAACGCCGCATTCGCTGGAACGCGCCGCCGAAGTGATCGCGGGGGAGCAGTCGACGGGAACGTTTACGGCCGTTCCCGGGGAAACGGCGGCCATCAAACAAACCTTCGGCGCTCAAATCGTCCGTGTTAAGAAAACGATGGAACGATCCGCACCGTCGCTGCCCGGAGCGAAGCTTCCCGAAGGCGGCGGAAGCACTTTTACGCAGGGCGAGGTCGTCATCTCTTTTCCGCTTCATAATATCGGCCCTTCCATTCCGAACCTGATGGCAACGGTCGCCGGCAACCTGTACGAATTGCAGGAGCTTTCGGGAATCCGGCTGCTGGATCTGGAGCTTCCCGAGGCGTTCGCCTCCCGTTATCCGGGACCGAAATTCGGCATCGCCGGTACCCGCAGGCTGACCGGCGTAGAGAACCGTCCGCTCATCGGTACGATTATTAAGCCGAGCGTCGGGCTGCCGGAAGAAGAATTGAAGGATCTGGTACGGCGCCTGGCCGAGAGCGGACTGGATTTTATAAAGGATGACGAGCTGAACGCCAATCCGCCGTATTTGCCGCTGTCACGGAAAGTACCGGCCGTGATGGAAGCCATTGAGCGCGCCGCCGATAAAACAGGCAGAAAAGTGATGTACGCCTTCAACATTACGGGAGATATCGATGAATTGCGGCGAAATCATGATCTGGTTGAACAAGCCGGCGGCAACTGCGTAATGGTCAGCATCAACAGCATCGGCCTGGCGGGACTGGCTTATCTGAATCAATACAGCGGGCTTCCGATTCACGGCCACCGCAATCAGTGGGGCATGCTGACCAGATGCGGGGCGCTCGGCATGGATTTTAACGTCTATCAGAAGCTGTGCCGGCTTGCAGGTGCCGATCATATTCATGTCAACGGACTGAACAGCAAGTTCTACGAAAGCAACGAGTCTGTCGTCCGTTCGATCCGGTCCTGCATGGAGTCGTTATTCGGCGGCTATCCGGTCATGCCGGTCGTCTCTTCCGGACAGTGGGCGGGAACGGCGCCGATTACTTATGCGGAGACCCGGACCAAGGATATTTTACATTTGGCAGGCGGCGGCATTCTTGCGCATCCGGACGGCCCGGCGGCCGGCGTGAACAGCATGAAGCTGGGCTGGGAGGCGGCGATGCAGGGGATCGCACTTGAAGAATATGCGGAACGGCACCCTGACCTGAAACGAGCAATTCTAACCTTTTCAAAAAAGGGGCGGGCCCATGGACGTTGACGATCAAGGAAAACAACGGCTGCTTTGTTTTTATGGCGACGATTTTACCGGATCGACGGACGCGATGGAAGCGCTGGCTGCAAACGGCGTGAGAAACGTCCTTTTTCTGGAGGTTCCTTCTCCCGAACTGCTGCGGGAACGGTTTAGCGGCATTCGAAGCTTCGGCATCGCGGGCATGACCCGCTCCATGTCTCCGGACAGAATAGCCGCAACACTGAAGCCGGTTCTGGAAGCGCTCAAACCGCTAGGGTTTCCCGTCGTTCATTACAAGATTTGCTCGACCTTCGATTCCTCGGCGGAAACGGGCAGCATCGGCAGGGTGATCGATACGGCCAGGGAGATTTTCTCCGCGCAGCGATATATCCCGCTGATCGCCGGCGTTCCGCAGCTGGGAAGGTATACGGTGTTTGGACATCATTTTGCCCGCTCAGGCGATGCCGTCTTTCGGATTGACCGCCATCCGACGATGTCCTGTCACCCGATTACGCCGATGGAGGAGAGCGATCTGCGGCTTCATCTGCAGAAACAGACCGATGCTTCCGTTACCCTCATGGACATTATGGATTTGGAGGGAACGGATGGGGAGCTGCAGGCTAGACTCGAGAAAAAGCTCTCGGACGCCCCGGACGTTGTGCTGTTCGATGTGCTGGATGAGCGGCGGCTGGAACAAGCGGGGGCGCTCGTCTGGAAGGAAGCGGCGGATCAGGGCGGCATTTTCGTTATCGGTTCGTCTGGGGTCGAATACGGGTTAACGGCGCACTGGCGGAAGAATGGCCATACCAGAACCGAACGGGAAGACGCCCGGTTAACGACAGCCGCTCCGGCCGGGCAGATTCTGGTTGCTTCCGGAAGCTGTTCCCCCGTGACGTTTGCTCAGATCCGGTGGGCACTGAATCACGGTTTTGCCGGCATTAAGCTGCCGGTTGTCGATTTGCTGCGCCCGGAGCGTTCCGAAGCGGTTGTTGAACTGCTTGTGAAGCAGGCAGTTAACATCATTAACGGCGGGAGCAGCCTGATTATATATTCTGCCGAGGGACCTCAAGATCCGGTCATTGAAGAAGCCAAAGCCGAATTGATAAGGCAGGGCTATGCGGCGAACGATTCGGGCAGGCTGATCGGCCGCCAGCTTGGCAAAATCTCAAAAGCCGTTATCGAACGTACGCGGTTGACGCGTTTCGTAGCAGCCGGAGGAGATACTTCCGGTTATGTGACGAGCGAGTTCGGGATCTATGCGCTTGAATGCCTTGCGTTGATCTGTCCCGGCGGTCCGCTGTGCGTCGGCTATTCGGAGCATCCGAGATTTGACGGACTGCAGCTGTCCTTGAAAGGCGGGCAGGTCGGACCTCCCGATTATTTCGGCAGAGTGCTTGAAGGAAGATGAAAGGAGGGAGTGTTACGTGCCGGAATCTGATGAATGGAAGAACGATTGGAGCAATATAGAGGTTCTGGGCAGGAATACGGTTCCGCCTCGCGCCGGCTTTATCCCTTATGCCGATGTGGAAAGCGCCCTGGCCAATGAGCGGGGAGCCTCTCCTAATTTTCAGTTGCTGAATGGCAAATGGCCGTTTTATTATGCCGACAGTCCGGCCGGAATTCCGGAGTATTGTCAGGAGCCGGAATTCGATGATGAAGAGTGGCGGACGATTCGGGTTCCCGGATGCTGGCAAATGCAAGGATACGGTTACCCCCATTATACCAGCTGTCCTTATCCGTTTCCGTTCGATCCGCCGAACGTGCCGGCGGACAATCCGGTCGGCTGCTACCGGAAACGGTTTAAGGTCGACCGGTCGTGGAGCGGCCGCCAAACCTTTCTCGTGTTCGAAGGGGTGGATTCCGCCTTTCATGTCTGGATAAACGGGAAAATGGCCGGGTACAGCCAGGGCAGTCACCTGCACTCCGAGTTCAATGTGACCGGGCTCGTGCGGGAAGGGGACAATGTGCTGGCCGTACAGGTATATCAATGGTCGGACGGCAGTTATTTGGAGGATCAGGACAAGTGGCGGATGAGCGGCATTTTTCGAGATGTCTATCTCTACTCCACGCCTTATGTCCATATCAAAGATGTGTTTGCCAAACCGCGCTTCGACGATGCTTACCGGGATGCGATGCTCGAACTGTCCGTTGCAGTAAAGAATGAACGAAATGAAGCTTCAGAAAGGCATTATTTGCATGTACAGCTGTTGGACGAAGAAAAGCGGCTTGTCGCCGACCGTTGGTTTGAACACGAACTGATGGCCGGGGCCGGCGAAGAAGCAACGGTAAACATGGAAATTTCAATCGATGCGCCGCGTAAGTGGACGGCAGAGGAGCCGAATTTGTATACGCTTGTGCTCGCGCTCTGCGATGAAGTCAAACAACCGGTCGAAGCGGTGACCGTTGCAGTCGGGTTTCGGGACGTCCGGGTGCGCAACGGGCGTTTGTTCGTTAACGGGCAGCCGATCATTATCAAGGGCGTCAACCGCAACGAGTTTGACCCCGACCTTGGCTTTACGGTTACGGTGGAGTCGATGATTCAGGATATTACGCTGATGAAAGGGCACAACATCAATACGGTACGGACCTCCCATTATCCGAACGATACCCGCTGGCTTGATCTGTGCGACCGGTACGGCCTGTATGTCATAGACGAGACCGATTTGGAAACCCACGGATGCGTATTGGTCGGAGACGAAGGCTATTTCGCCAAGCGGGAGGAATGGAAAGCGGCCTTCCTCGACCGGATGAAGCGGATGGTGGAGCGGGATAAAAATCATCCGTCGGTCATCATCTGGTCGCTCGGCAATGAATCGGGCTATGGACCGAACTTCGACGCGATGGCGGAATGGGTGAAGCGGGCGGATCCGAGCCGCCCGGTCCATTATGAACGGGCCTGCGAGGCGCCGATGGTTGATATCGTGAGCTCCATGTACCCCGCGGTCGAGACGTTAATCGAAGAAGGGAAAAAATCGGACGAACGACCGTACTTGATGGTTGAGTTCGGCCATGCGATGGGTAACAGCGTCGGCAATCTGCAGGAGTATTGGGATGCCGTCTATACCTATCCCCGGCTGCTCGGCGGTTTGATTTGGGAATGGACCGATCACGGAATCTGCAAACGAAGCGAGAAAGGGGAGGATCGGTATTATTACGGCGGCGATTTCGGGGAACAGCCGCACAGCGGGGCATTTTGCCTCGACGGATTGTTGTTTCCGGACCGTCGGATCAAATCTTCAATTATCGAATATAAAAAAGCGATTGAGCCCGTGAAGGTCCTTCCCGTTGACCTCATATCCGGAGAAGTCAAGTTGATCAACCGGTATGATTTTTTGAACCTGGATCATCTGGCGGCATCATGGACGCTGTACAAAGACGGTGAGATTGAGGATGAGGGAGAGCTGGAGCTTCCCGATGTTCCGCCCGGCAGCGAACGGACCGTAACGATCCCTTACCGGAAACCGCATCAGCCGGACGGCTGCGAATACTGGATCCGTGTCGTCTTTGCGCTTCGCTTCGGTACCGTATGGGCACCGCGGGGGCATGAGGTGGCATGGACGGATTTGCAGCTGCCTGCCGTAAGCAGGAGCGCCCCGCCTGCCGTCATTCCTAAAGCTTCCATGCCTGAGCTTGCGGTTCGGGAAACCGGCGGCTCGCTCCGGATAAGCGGTCATGATTTTATCGTTGCATTCGACAAGGCACACGGCCGCATCACGTCATGGGAATGGGGGGGCGTGCAGCTGCTGCTGGCCGGACCTGCCGTTCACCTATGGAGGGCGCCGGTCGATAACGACGTCCATCTGGCCAAGCAATGGCGGGCAAAGGGATACCATCAGCTAATTTCGCTCCCCCGTCAAGTAACCGTGGAGACGTTGGCGGGTAACGGAGACGGGGAGCGGGACAAGGCAGTGAAAGTAAAGGTCCGGTCTATGCTCGGGACGAAGGCCGCCGCAATCGCTTTTGCCGTGGAACAGGTGTATACGCTCTACGGAAGCGGAGATCTAGTCATACATACCACGCTCTCTCCGCAGCAAAACGATTTACCGCCGCTGCCGCGTTTCGGCCTGCAATTTAGAATGCCGGACGGCTTCGACCGTTTTGCGTGGTTCGGCCGCGGTCCGCACGAATGCTACAGCGACCGCAAGGAAAGCGGTAAGCTCGGCGTTTATTCGGGTTCGGTTCAAGAGCAATTCGTGCCATATATCAAACCGCAGGAAAACGGCAACAAAACGGATGTAAGATGGGCTTCCGTCACCGGCAAAGAAGGGATCGGCCTGTTCATTGCCCGAACGGGAACGCCTTTGCTGAATGTCAGCGTCCATCACTATTCCACGGAAGAGCTGACCCGCGTGAAGCATGTGCATGACCTGTGCCGGGTCAAGGGAACGGTGGTCAACGTGGACGACAGGCAGAGCGGAATCGGCAATCACAGCTGCGGTTATGCGCCGACGATGGATAAATACTTGCTGCAGCCGGCAGAAATGGCTTTCTCCATCCGGTTAACCCCTTATTCCATGCAGTCGGTCTCGCCGATGGCGCTGGGCAAGCGGAAGCCGGAGCCGCCGAATCCGGACGGCAGGGAGGAGGGTTGATATGAAGCAACGGAAATTGCCCAAAATCTATTATGGCGGCGACTATAATCCGGAGCAGTGGCCCAAAGAAACTTGGGACGAGGATATGCGACTGTTCAAGCTGGCCGGGATCGATATGGCTACCATTAACGTCTTTTCGTGGGCCTACAATCAGCCGGATGAACACACGTACCGTTTTGACTGGCTCGATGAAATCATGGATAAATTGTACGGCAACGGCATTTACGTTTGCCTGGCAACCGGAACCGCGGCTCACCCTGCATGGATGGCCCGTAAATATCCGGACGTACTGATCACCGATTTTGAAGGGAGAAAACGAAAATACGGCATCCGTCACAACTCGTGTCCGAACAGTCCGACCTTCCGACGTTATTCCAGGCTGATGGCCGGCAAACTGGCTGAACGCTACAAAGACCACCCGTCGCTGGCCTTATGGCACGTCAATAACGAATACGGCTGGAGCTGCTATTGCGACAATTGCGAGCGGGCTTTTCGGGAATGGCTGAAGCGGCGGTACGGAACGCTGGAGGAACTGAACCGGGTATGGAATACCCGATTCTGGGGCCATACCTTCTACGATTGGGAGGAAATCGTGCTGCCGAACGCGCTAAGCGAGCAGACGAGCCGCAATAAAACGACTCAACCTGGGATCTCCCTCGATTACAACCGTTTTAGCTCGGACAGTCTGCTGGATAGTTACCGGGAAGAACGCGATGCGATTAAGGCCGTCATCCCGGATGCAGTCGTCACAACCAACTTCCAGAGCAACGGGACGTTTAAGCCGCTCGATTATTTTAAATGGGCGGAGGAGCTGGACGTCATCGCGCTCGACAGCTATCCGACGAACGATATGTCCATGAGCTACACGGCGATGCGGCTCGATTTGATGCGGGGATTGAAGAACGGGAAGCCTTTTTTGCTCATGGAACAGACACCGAACCAGTTGAATTGGAAGCCGCAAAATCCGTTGAAACGTCCCCGCATGATGCGGCAGTGGAGTTATCAGGCGATTGCCCGCGGCGCGGAGAGCATTCTTTTTTTTCAATTGCGGCGGTCGTTTGCGGGATTCGAAAAATTCCACGGCGCTGTCATTGACCATGCCGGCCATGAACATACGCGCGTATTTCGGGAATGCGCTGAGGTGGGCGAGGAACTGAAGCGGCTCGGCGATACGCTGCTGGATGCCGGGACGGATGCGAAGGTCGCCATCATTTTTGACTGGGAGAACTGGTGGGCGCTTGAATATTCCAGCGGATTAAGCGCCGATTTAAAATATTTGAACGAGGTGCAAAACTATTACGACGCCTTCTTTGAGCAAAATATTCAGGTGGATGTAGTAGGAATCGATACCGATCTAAGCGAATATAGAATGATTGTTGCTCCCGCCTTGTACATGGTTAAACAAGGGTATGCCGGCAAGCTGGAAGCGTTCGTTACAAGCGGCGGCGTTTTTCTTACTACGTGTTTTAGCGGACTCGTCGATGAGAACGATCATATCCAATTAGGAGGGTACCCCGGGAAATTGCGGGAGCTGCTGGGCATCTGGGTGGAGGAAATCGACGCCGTGTTCCCCAATCAAAAGAACAGCATCGCAATGAGGGAAACACTCGGTTCGCTTGAAGGTGAATACAATTGCGGGCTTCTGTGCGACATTCTTCATGCGGAAGGGGCCGAAGTGCTGGCCGAGTACGGCGGCGACTTTTACAAAGGCGGTCCGGTGCTGACCCGCAACCGGTTCGGTCGGGGAGAAGCCTGGTATATCGGCACATGTCCCGAGCGCAGCTTTTTGAAGGCGCTTGCCGCATCCATGTGCGAAGCGCACGGCATCCGGCCGGTGCTCACTGCTTCGCCGGGAGTTGAAGTGACCCGCCGCGTGAAAGACGGCGTTCGTTTTACCTTTATTCTGAATCATCGGGATGAGCCGGCAACGCTGCATATCGGGGATGAACCCCAGCAAGAGCTGCTCAGCGGCGTTACGCTCCAAGGAGTGATTGTGATCCCGGCGCATGATGTGTTTATTTTGCAGGGTGTCTCGGAAGGTTGATTTATTCCCCTTTTCTTTGAGACGCACGGGGTGGATTCGGGAATAATGAACCGAACTTCAGTAATAGTGAACCTGGCCGCGTTAAATGCGTGAGAAAGAGAATGCTTTACCCGAATAGTGAACTAAACTTCAGTAATAAGGAGGCCAGCTGCGCTAATACTGAGGTTCACCTCAGTATTAGATGTCCTCCCTGCCAGCAACCCTCGGTATAGTGAGGTATACTTCAGAATTAATGAGCTTTACTTCAGTATTAGCGTGCCCGGTTCCCAGCACCGAAGCGAATGCTTCCAAAGCTGCGTCTTCTGAGAAGACGCTCCCGACCGAGATCATAACTCGATGTCGAGTTACATTTACAGAAAGAGGTGGTGTTGCAATGTGGAACCCGAATGCCTATTTCGAACGGCTGTATGAGGAGGCGTTGGCCGGCCATCTGCGGGTCTCAAGGGAGAGCGGCCGCGCGGAACGGAAACGGCAGTTGAAGCAAACGCTTCGTCAAGCGATCGGAGTGTTCCCGGAGAATGAGCCGCCATTCACCCCCGTGCTGCTGGAGAGGACGGATTGCGGCGAATATTTCCGCGAACGAGTGGCGCTTTCCGCATCGCCAGGGCTAACATTTGCCGCTTATGTGCTCATCCCGAAGGAAGCGGCGGGCAAGCTTCCGGCTGTTCTGGCGATCCATGGACACGGATACGGCAGCCGGGAAATCGTCGGCCTGCTGCCCGACGGATCGCCGGATCCGGGGGCGCCTGGAATACACCGGCATTTCGCGCTGCAGCTGGTGAGCCGCGGGATGGCTGTGATTGCGCCGGATGTGCTTGGCTTCGGCGAGCGCAGGTTTAGCGAGGAGGCGGATAAAGACCCGCGCAAGACGAGCTCCTGCTTTCGAATGGCAACGCAGCTGCTGCTGCATGGAACAACGTTAACGGGTCTTCGTACCGCAGAAATGCTGACCGCTCACGACTATATCGCCGGGCGTGATGATATCGATCCGTCACGGATCGGAGTCATGGGATTTTCCGGAGGCGGACTGCTCGCTTTTATCTGTGCCGCTTTGGACGAACGTCTTCGCGCGGCGGTACTGGCCGGTTTTCCAAATACGTTCAAAAGCAGCATTATGGCGATGTCCCACTGTGTTGATAATTACATCCCCGGACTGCTGCGGCAGGCGGAGCTTCCCGAATGGATCAGCCTCATTGCGCCGCGCCCGCTGTTTCTGGAATCCGGCAGCAGCGACCGCATCTTTCCGGTGGATGGCTTCCGGCAAGCGGCTGCCGACATTCGCTCTTATTATGAACAAGAACAAGCGGAGGAGCAGCTCATCATAGATGAGTTCGAAGGCGGTCACGAGATTTCCGGACGAAGGTCCTTCGATTGGCTTAAGAACATTTTAAGCGTGTAATCGTCCCGGCAATCGGCCTTAATGCGCGGCGCCGCATGCCGGACTTCAAAACTATAGTTTGGTTAGGAGAGTGCATAAATGCTCAGAGTGGAAGGAATCATCCCGGCTGTCGTAACGCCGTTTGACGAGCGGGAGAATCTGAATGAAGACGCTTTGCGAGTAATGGTCAGGCGCTTGATAGAAGCAGGTGTGCACGGACTTTTTTGTTTGGGCACGAACGGGGAATTTTTCTCCCTCTCGTTCGAGGAGAAGGTGCGCATTACCGAAATCATTGCGGAGGAGGCGAAAGGGAAAATCCCCGTTTATGCCGGGGCGGGCTGCGTCAGTACAAGGGAGACAGTCCTGCTTGCAAAGCGGCTCGAAGCGGCGGGAGCGGATGCCCTGTCCGTCATTACGCCGTATTTTTTATCTTTTTCCCAGCAGGAGCTGATCGATCATTACAAAAAGGTTGCCGATGCGACCTCGCTCCCGGTCTTGCTGTACAATATTCCTGCCCGGACGGGCAATTCCCTGCAGCCGAAGAGCGTCTCCCGATTGGCGGAGGTTCCGAACGTCGTCGGCATTAAAGACAGCAGCGGCAACTATGATTTGATTCTCGAGTATATCGAACGGACGCCACCGGAATTTGCGGTATTGTCCGGTACGGACTCCCTGATCCTGTCTACGCTGATGGCCGGAGGCAAAGGGGCGGTAGCTTCGACGGCGAATGTCTTCCCCGAAACGGTCGTCTCGATCTATGAGCATTGGAAGACCGGCGATTATGGGAAGGCCGAAGAAGCGCAGCGTGTACTTAGAGCTTTAAGGGACTCCTTTGCCTTGGGAACGCTGCCGTCGGTTTTAAAACAGTTTTTGAATCTGATGGGCTTGCCCGCAGGACCGGCCCGGGGGCCGGTCAATTCATTGACTCCGCAGGCGGAAGAAGAGTTAATGCGTATTGTAGAGAACTACAGGCGGGAAGGCCGGTTGTAGGATTATCGCGGCATGATGGCGGATGCCCGGTAAATCTGTCCGTTAAATGGACGAATGTACCACAAGGTCTTGTTAAGCAGTTCGGTACCATTGCGCTTGCGCCCGGAACATGGCAGCGTATTCTCCGTCATCTGCCAGTAATCTCTCGTGCGTCCCTTCCTCGACGATCTGCCCGTTTTTAAGCACGATGATACGATCGGCGAAGCGTGCCCAGCCGAGCCGATGTGAAATGAACAGCACGGTTTTTCCGTCTGCAAGTTTTCTGAACGAACGATAGAGCTCGGTCTCATGATTTGGATCCAGCGCTGCTGTCGGTTCATCGAGCACCAACAGCGGGGTATCGCGCAACGCTGCCCTCGCGATGGCCAGTCTCTGCCATTGTCCGCCGCTCAGCTCGCGGCCGCCCGCGGAAAGCAGGCCGGTTGGGGCATCAAGTCCGCCGGATAATCCTTCCAGATCGGCAGCACCGCTCGCCAGCATTGCGCGGCGAATCGCTGAGTCATTATCAATTTGCTCTGAAAGTCCAAAGGCAACATTATCGCGCAGGGTCGTTTCGTACTTGAGGAAGTCCTGGAAAACGGCGGACATGGAGCGGCGGAGCAATTCCGGATCCAATTGATTGTAATCGGCACCGTTCCAAGTAATTTTGCCGGCTGTCGGCCGGTACAAGCCGAGAAGGAGCTGTGCCAACGTAGACTTACCTGCCCCGTTCTCTCCGACGAGTGCCACCGTTTCACAGGGGTTCAGCGTGAGACAAATATTGCTTAAAGCCGTGTTCTCGGCAGTGGAATACCTATAGGTGACATTATCGAATACGATCCTGCAATGGCCGTTCATTTCCGGACTATCCTTATCCGATTGCTTGTTTGCCGAACTCTTATCACTGAACCATGACTCCGAATTCTCTCTCAGAAACTCGATCAAATCGTAGACTTTGGTGCTCTGGATGTATATTTTACCGACAGGAAAAGCCATTCTGGCTGAAATATTGTATGCTTGCCGCATTGCCAGAAATACAATGACAAACGTTCCGGCCGTAAACCCGCCCGATTTCATCTGAAGCACCATCCACGCGATCGCACCGAATAAACCTGTAATTTGTATCGAGGATACGAATATCCCGTGTTTGATTTCTCTTCTGCGGGCATTCATACGCAGCGCTAGCGAGTCACGCATGATTCGCCTCCACTTACCGATCAGATAATCCAGAGAACCAAAGATTCGCATTTCTTTTACGGTCTCCGGTTTTGTCAATGCTTCCCGCAAGTAGTCCGACTTCCGACCCGATTCGGTTAAGTCACGGTTCAACCGTCGTACGACAATGTCACATTCCAAACGTACTGCGAACGACAATGAAAATACAGCCGCCAGCAAAGCTCCGATGATTGGATGTGCCAGCCATGCGACGATTAAAAGTCCAATAAACTCGAATAACAAACGGGAGAAAGCGATTATATTTTGCAACACTCCGAACAAATCAGTACCTGCGATACCCTTTGCCCTTTGCAGGCGGTTATAGTATTCGGCTTGTTCCATCCGTTCGAGGGGCACACTGACGGCCTTGTGATGAACTTCAGCCTGAATCAGCATGGTTGCCCGATCCCTGAACCTGACATCGGCAATATTATGTAACGCGGTAAGCGCCGCACGGAGCAAGGATATAGTGGTAATAAGCGTAAGTGGGATCCAGGCAAGCAGCAGCATTTCGGTCCAAACCCTTCCTGTGTTCCCGCCTGTGAACAAATCGACAAGTTCCCGTTGAGCCGCAAAGCCCGGCACGATTAGCAAACCGAGCAATAGAGGGATGCCCAGCCACACCGATGAAAGGATTGGCATATTGCGCCAAACCCGGTAAATTAACAAAAAGATACTGCCCGTAACTTTTTTGCCAGAGTAATTGTTCATTCAGCACCTCCTCAGACATACCAAGCTGCCTGTAAATTGAACATGCGGCTGTATAGTCCGTTTCTCTGCATTAACTCATCATGCGTCCCTTGCTCAACCAGTTGTCCGTCCTTCATGACGAATATCAGATCTGCCATCTTTGCCGCCCCGAGTCTATGAGTGACCAGAAGCGCCGACCGGCCTTCGGTGACGCGTAAAAATAATTCGAACGCTTCTTTCTCTGCTTGAGGATCAAGCGCAGCTGTCGGCTCGTCGAATAATACAAAGTCCGCATCTCTGAGCATTGCGCGGGCTGTGGCAATCTTCTGCCATTCGCCTCCGGATGGTTCGATTCCACCGAACGGTGCACCAAGCTGTATATCCAAATCGGAGAACTTGCTTCCTGAGGATTTAAGCGAGTTTAACAAAAGGGAATCCTGATCGAATGCCGTCAGCCTGCCAAGTGCGACGTTTTCCCTTAGTGTTAGGTACAAACGGGTAAAATCCTGAAACACTGCGGATACTTTATCATTGTTTGCCGTGTTTTTAAGCCGGAGATCCTTTACATGACTCCAAATAATTTCTCCTTCATGCGGGGGGTAAAAGCCCAGCAGCAATTTGATCAGGGTGGATTTTCCCGAACCGTTTTCACCTACCAATGCGGCACGGCATCCCGGGAGAATTGAGAAGCTGACTCCTCTTATCGTTTCTTTAGTAACTCCCGGATAACGAAACCCAAGATTACGAACTTGCAGTTGTAAGCTGCCAAGGGGTATAGCGGGCATGAAATTAGCTGATCTGTTAGAATTGTCTTCTTCAAGTTCTAAATATGCCCGAAAATCTTCCCACTTCATATATTGTCCCCGCATAGCGGCAATCTGTCCAATCAAACCTGGCAACTGAGACAATAACATCGTTAGTGCTAAAAAAAGTAGAGAAAAATCTCCTGCGGTCAGGTTATCCGATCCCGGCAATAGGACAACCAGTGCTAAAAGGAGACCGGCAAGAAGCGCCATCAGCAGCTCCGGCCCAATTTTACGAATTTCGGAAGATCGAACGGTTTTCAACGTTTCGTCGGAATGCTTTTCAAATAAATGGGTCCACCTTTCTGTTAATAGACGGCCTAGTCCAAACAAGCGGATTTCTTTGGCTCCATTCCGTTCCGTCATCAGTTCGGAGTAATGCCGAAGCAGTCTCCGCACAGAGGTCTGTTTTCGAACCAAGCTTTCAAGATTTTTCGCCGTTTTACCGGATATATAAGCCAAAAGCAGTGCAGAGGCAGTCACGGCCAATACCGGAAGCCACTGGTTGAATACAAGCAGGACTATTACTAATAAAGCTAACTGAAGCAGCATCTGCAAGACTTGGACGCCTGTATTGTATATTTCATAAAGAGAAACTTGTAACGCACGTTCTCGGAGATCCTTACTGCTAGGCGATTCGATGGAGGCAATTGGAAGCAGGGAGGTTTTTTCCATAAGCATCCGCTGTTCCTCGAGCGTTCCGACTTCATTCAATCGCGTCATTGCGAGCGGTACCGGCACTCCCAGAACAATATTGTTCACTACCATAAGCGTCCCTAGATAAGCTGCTGCTAGAAGAATAGGGCCGACCGGATCCGGCGTGGTCCATGTCTGAATCCGGTCAATCAACGTTTTAACCAACAATAGTTCGGCAGGAATGATCGGGACGGACAAGAGCAGCGCTGCAGCCAAGACAATTACAGGCCGCCGTTCAATCCGATAAAGAGTTGAGAAGGCATCTGTAAAACATTTAAAGTAATTTCTTAGCATGACCTTTAACCTACCAAACATTAGAATGTTGCTTCACCGCCTTTACATCATTTTTCCGCGCATGAATTAAGTTACTGTGATTTCCTTAAAAAGTAAAGATTAATATTATCCTAAAAACATGATACTAATCGGACCAATGATGTCCCAGTTTGCGTTTGGAATTGTGAGACCGGCCGAAACCGATCATCAACCTTAATGTTCCCGGTGATCGCCGTTCTGAGCGGACCGTACGTACGTTATTTACGCGTTAAAATATCAAACTATAAGTTTCGCGGACACAGGGGCCGCTATTTAAGAGAATTCTAGCGTGATCGTTCGTAAATATGGCGAATAACGGATTCTCTGTCCGGTTGCCCACGTTTTTATGCTATTTGTCACAGATAACGGATTCTGAGTCCATCACACACCCTCTCTCCCGACAGCTTCTCTTTTTGCCTGTGAGACATAAATACCTGCCGGCTTACATATATACTTTTGTACGCGGTTTCCGGCGTTTTGAAAACAATAAAACATATCAAAGATATATAGAGGTCTGTCATAGGGTTAGATCAGTCTGCAACAGGAGGAGTGAGTTCCAATACAGCCATGAAGAGAATTTTGATTTTGGCGGGCGATGCGGTAGAGGCTTTGGAAGTCTATTACCTGTACTTTCGGATATTGGAGGAAGGTTACGAGGCCGTTATTGCCGCACCGAGCAGAAAAGTGCTGCGAACGGTCGTTCATGATTTCGAGGGACATGATACGTACACGGAAAAGCCGGGTTATCTGCTGGGAACGCATCTCTCATTCGATCAAGTAGATCCCGCACATTATGACGGTCTGATCATTCCCGGCGGGAGAGCTCCCGAACATATCCGGATGGATGGGCAGATTCCAAGAATCATCGGTCACTTTTTTGAACGCGATAAGCCTGTCGGTGCGATCTGTCATGCGGTGCTCGCGCTGCACACATTGAACAAATGGTATTTCAAAGGGCGAACGATGACCGCTTATCCGGCTTGCCGGTTCGAGGTGGAAAATCTGGGTGCCGTATACACATCCCAAACACCCTATGTCGACCGAAACCTTGTTTCTGGGCAATTATGGACGGATCTTCCCGGGTTTACGAGAGAGTTTCTAAAGCTGGTTAGAAAATAATCATTGACCTGGAAGCAGCCCCGAAAAGGGGCTTTTTGCATTTATGCCGCAATTGAAGGAGTTTCTGTCGAAAACTGCGGAATTACGCAAACGATAATGTTATCATAGAGACAGCAGAAACATCAAAGGAGGTTCGGGTTTTGAGCAACAGATTAGGCTGCGAGTGGACGTACAGCGAGACCGTGAATTACGCCATGCAGCAGAACCATGTTCCGGTTGTGAGGAAGATCGTGTTAACGAATGCTGCGGATGAAGACTTGCGGGGCGTTACGGTGAAGCTGACTGCGGAGCCTCAATACGCCTACGAATGGGGCAAAACGTTCGATATACTGCCTGCCGGCCGACCGCTCGATCTCGGAACGGTGAACCTGCAGATGTCGGCCTCCTTTCTCGGCGAGCTTTCAGAACGTGTATCCGGCTGTTTAGTGCTTACCGTATCGCAGGGGGAAGAGCTGCTTCTCGAGGAGCGCGGCGAAATAACCGTCCTGGCGTTCGACGAGTGGAGCGGGCTGGCCGTCCTGCCGGAAATGACAGCCGCCTTTGTTACGCCCAATCACCCCCAAGTGTCGCGGGTTGTTCGCGAAGCTGCGGATATATTGGAAAAATGGTGCGGCAGCTCGTCGATTACGGCTTATCAGAGCAAGGACCCGAATCGGGTGCGTCTGCAGGCGGCGGCAATCTATGCGGCTGTGCAGAACAGGGGGATCGCCTATAATGCAGCGCCCCCAAGCTTCGAGCTGATCGGTCAGCGCGTCCGTCTTCCGGAGACGATATTCGCGCAGCTGATGGGCAACTGCCTTGACTTGTCGCTGTTGTATGCGGCCTGTCTCGAAGCGTCCGGTCTGCATCCGCTAGTCATTTTTACCGAGGGTCATGCCTTTGTCGGCGTGTGGCTGGTGGAAGAGACGTTCCCGGAAAGCGTGCAGGATGATGTTTCGCTGCTGACGAAACGGCTTGCTCCGGGAATTAACGAGATTTGCGTCATCGAAGCGACGGCGATGGCAGAGAGGCAGCCGGTCAGCTTCGATGAGGCAGCCGGGCTTGCGGCCGCTCATCTGGACAATCCGGACAAGTTCGACTGTCTGGTGGACGTGCACCGGGCTCGCGCAGCCTCGATTCGTCCGCTGCCCCTTCGTATGGCGACGCCGGCCGGATGGGTGATCGAGCCGGAAACGCAGACGGAGGCCGGGAGTCCCACAGCTCCGGAAATGCTTGATATTCCGGGCAAACCGGCTGAGGCCGATTCGATTCCGATAACGAGGCAAAAGCAGTGGGAGCGCCGGCTGCTGGACTTGTCGCTTCGCAATACGCTCCTTAATTTCCGTTTGTCGAAGTCCAGCGTCCCGCTGATTACCGTTCAGCTCGGTGATCTCGAAGATGCGCTCGCCGAGCGCGAGGAGTTTCAATTGCTTGCCAAACCCGCCGATTGGCAGGATGACATTCGCAGCGCGGCAATGTATCAGAGTGTGAATAATGCCCATCCGCTTGCTCAATTGTTGAGGGAAGAATTCGGGCGGAAGCGGCTGCGCTCCGATCTGAATGCGGCAGAGCTCGACCGCAGGCTCGTCCATCTGTACAGGTCGGCCCGGGTCTCCCTTGAGGAAAATGGAGCCAATACGCTGTACCTCGCGCTGGGACTGCTGAAGTGGTATGAGACGCCGGTCAGCGAAATGCCCCGTTATGCGCCTCTGGCGCTTGTTCCGATCGATATATTGCGAAAGTCGTCCCGCCTCGGCTTTGTCATTCGAGCGAGAGACGAGGAGCCGCAGATGAATATAACGCTGCTTGAGATGCTCAGGCAGGATTTCGGCATCGGCATCGGCGGTCTTGATCCGCTTCCGCGGGATGAGAAGGGGATTGATCTGAGGCAGGTGTTCAATGTCTTCCGGCATGCGCTCATCCAGGTGCCGCGTTGGGATATAGAGGAGACGGCGTCCTTGGGCTTGTTCTCGTTCGGCCAGTTTGTCATGTGGAACGATATCCGCACCCGCGCAGACACTTTGGCCGAAAATAAAGTTGTCGCCAGCTTAATGGATGGAAAACTGCAATGGCAGGAGCAGGCTGACGAAGCGGAGAAAATGCTCGACGAAGAGCATCCCTCAAGTCTGGCCATCCCGATCAGCGCAGATTCTTCACAGCTAGAGGCTGTACGCGCTGCCGCAGCAGGTCAGACCTTCGTTCTGCACGGACCGCCGGGTACCGGAAAATCCCAGACGATCACCAATATGATTGCAAGCGCGCTTGCAAACGGCAAGCGGGTGCTCTTCGTAGCCGAGAAGATGGCGGCGTTGTCCGTCGTTCAGCGAAGATTGGAGCAGATCGGTCTGGGGCCGTTTTGCCTCGAGCTGCATTCGAACAAAAGCACGAAGAAAGCAGTATTGGGCCAACTGAGCGATGCGATTGAAACACCGCGGTTACAGCCCCCGGATGCCTGGAGCGCTCAGGCGGAACGGCTCGCAGGCCTGCGCGCGGAATTGAACGGTTATGTGTCGGCGCTGCACCGAAAGCATCAGTCCGGATATTCGCTCTTCGACGCCATATCCGGATATGAGCAAGCCGGACCCGGACCGGATGCAGTCCGGTTCGACCCGGCATCTATCGCAGGGCTTACGCCGGATAAAGTGACGTTATGGCATGACTTGGCGACTCAGATAAAGGCTGCAGGACGGTTGTGCGGGAATCCGCACCTTCATCCTTTAAGCGACATCGGCTGCACAACCTATTCGCAGTCCATGAAATCGGAGGCTGAAGCACTGCTGCAGCGGTATATTCCCGAGCTCTCGGAACGTCAGGAGGCGCTTCACAAGGCAGCCTCACTGCTTGGGCTTGAATCGGTGTCTCTAAACTGCAAGAGGACTTCTCTTTTGGTTCGATTGTGCGATCTGATGACTCGCGTCCCGGATGTGAAGCCGGCCCTGCTGCAAGCTCCGAACATAGAGGAAGCCGCTTCTGTGGCGTTGTCCGCGGCCAAGCAAGGCGAACGGAGAGACCGGATCAGACATAAGGTCTGCACCGATTATAAACCGGACGTGCTGCGGTTCGATGCGCAGTTGACGCTCTCGGAATGGACCAAGACGGAGCTTGCCTGGTTTATGCCGAAATGGCTGGGGCAGAACCGGATTTGCAAGCTCATGAGAAGTATGGCTGTCCAGGGTAAGGTGCCGGCGAAGGAGCAAGTGAAAAACCATTTAACGGATATCATTAGTTGGCAGGAGGAGGAGCGGAAGCTGAAGGAAGCGGGAGTGCTTGCTTCACCGCTGTTCGGACCTTCGCTTTGGAACGAAGAGCGCGGCGAATGGGATGCGGTTGCGGCGGCATGCGATTGGGCTTTGCAGCTCCATCAACTGCTTGCGGAGTGGTACGGCGGAAATATAACGGAAGCATGCCGTGCAAGGAGCGGAATCGGCGAACTGCTCGCAAACGGCCGGAATCACTTCCTTGCGCAAAGCGGGGTTCTTCAACAAGCGATGGAATTTCACGCGCGAGTGGATGCCGGCGAGCAGGAGCTGTGCAGCTTGCTGAATATCGACCCCGGCCGCTTGGTATCCATGGCCGGGGACGATGATTGGCATGCTTTCATCCGGGAAAAAGCAAAGGGGCTCCTTGCAAATCTGGACGGGCTGCGCGCCTGGTGCGCGTGGCGTCGGGTCCGCGGCCAGGCGGAGGAGGCCGGACTTCTTCCGTTCATAAAGCCTTATGAGTCGGGGGAGCTCTCGAACGACCAGCTGATTGCCGCCTTCGAACGCGGATTGTATAAGGCGTGCGCGAATACAATTATTGCGTTGGATGAGGAGCTCAGCGCTTTCTCCGGCAGCTTGTTCGAGGACACCGTAAACCGCTTTAAAGAGGCGGACCGCCGGTTCTCGGAGCTGACACGGCAGGAAATCGCCGCGCGGCTCTCCTCCAGAGTGCCGCAAATGTCCCAAGAGGCTGCCCAAAGCTCGGAAGCGGGCATTTTGCAGCGTGCGATCCGGAGCGGTGGCCGGTCCGTTTCGATCCGCAGGCTGTTTGAGCAAATTCCGAATTTATTGCCCAGACTGACGCCATGTATGCTGATGAGTCCGATCTCCGTGGCGCAATATTTGGATCCGAAGGGCACCAAGTTCGACCTTGTCATCTTTGACGAGGCATCCCAGGTACCGACGGCGGAAGCGGTCGGCGCATTGGCGAGAGGAACGCAGGCCGTCGTTGTCGGCGATCCGAAGCAGCTGCCCCCGACGAGCTTCTTCTCGAAAACAAATGCTGAATTCGATGAGGAAGATCAAGCGGTGTTGGATATGGAGAGTATTCTGGACGACTGTTTGGCGCTCGGCATGACGCAGCGTTACTTATCCTGGCACTACCGCAGCCGCCACGAAAGTCTGATTGCGTTCAGCAATGCGCACTATTATGACGGTAAGCTGATGACGTTCCCTTCGCCGGAAGAACCCGTCTCGAACGTAAAATGGCATCCGGTGGAAGGGTTTTACGACCGCGGGCGTTCAAAGCAAAACCGGGCCGAAGGAGTGGCGGTCGTTGCGGAAATAACGCGTCGTTTGAAGGACCCCGAACTAAGGAAGCAAAGTATCGGCGTCGTTACCTTCAGCTCGATCCAGCAAACGCTGATCGAAGATTTGCTTGACGAAGCCTTCAAGAAGGAACCGGACCTCGAATTGCAGCTGACGGAGCTGCCGGAACCGGTGTTTGTGAAAAACCTCGAAAACGTTCAAGGGGATGAACGGGATGTCATCTTATTTTCCGTTGGATACGGTCCGGATGCTTCCGGCAAAGTGAGTCTCAATTTCGGGCCGCTGAACCGGCAGGGCGGCTGGCGCCGGCTGAATGTTGCCGTATCGAGGGCAAGGCATGAAATGCACGTATTCTCTACGCTGCGGTCGCATCATTTGAGCGCAAGCCGGATCGGTGCCGAGGGTGTGCTCGGCTTGAAGGCCTTCCTGGATTATGCGGAGAAGGGAAAACAGGTGCTGCCGGCCGGCGAGGCTTCGAAGCAGGAAGCCTTGATTTCCGACATTCACCGCAGTCTGGCAGGGGAGATCAAAGCGCTTGGTTATGATACGGATATTTACGTAGGAACATCAGGCTACCGCGTCGATATCGGCGTCAAGGATCCGGCGAATTCCGGCCAATATATGTTGGGCGTGCTGCTTGACGGCCCGATGTATCAGAATGCCGGTTCCGCACGCGACCGCGAAATATTACGTTACGAGGTGCTGCAGCAGCTCGGGTGGAGTCTGCATCGAATTTGGAGCCCTGACTGGTGGGAGGACCGGGAATCGGTCATACGCAGCCTTGGGCAGGCGATTGAGCGGGAGAAAGCCGGCAAGTTTGAAGCGGCGCGTTCCGCTCAGGAAACAACGGTTGTACAGGAGCAGCAGGAGTCCGCTTCCGTTGCCCGGCCGGCAGAAGAGCGGGCGCTTAAGATAAACGCGATTCCCGAACAGGAGCCGAATTTGCATGGGATGCAGTATTATAAAACCTGTCTGCTTGAAAGCGTTGATTTGGGGACCGATATGTTCTATTCCGCCGATTGCACGGGCTTAATCATTGAACAAATCAAGACGGTCATTCATGAAGAAGGGCCGATCAGCCGCAGTCTGCTTGCGAAACGCATATTGCAGGCATGGGGAATCGCCAGGAGAGGCGCAAGGCTCGATCAGCGGTTTACGGAACTGTTAGCCATGCTCAATTTCCGCCGTACGGAAACGGACGGAGCGGTATTTTTCTGGCCTAAAGGTGTCGAACCAAACCAATACGATATCTATCGGGTTGCTGAGGATGAAGCTCAGCGGCGGGCAGCCGACGATCTGCCTTCAGAAGAAGTGGCAGCTGCGGTTAAATCGGTGCTTGCCGCACAAATCAGCCTGCCGTTAGAGGATTTGGTCAAACAGGTCGTAAAACGGTTAGGTTATGCCCGGTCCGGTCAAGCGCTGGAGAAAGCAGCCAGGAACGGGATCTCCTTCGCCGTAGAGCGGGGCTCTGCCGTCATTGACGAACAGCAGCGCGTGGTTGCCGGTTAACCAAGATAAAGATCTTGTTACGACTCCATAATGCATATTACATGCATATTTTCAATAACAACCTATTGTGGTATAGTTAGTTCAACAGATGCTTACAATGGATTTGAGGAGCCGTGCTGGAACACGGCTCCCGTTGCAACAGCCGCTTTTAAGGGCGGTGGCTTGCGACAAGGTGATTGAAATAGACCGCGTCCTTTGCCTTGGGCGGTCTATTTCTTTTTGTTTTGGTTAAGCGCCAAAACGATGGTTACCACCAGCGTCAGCAGCGCGATAAGCAGCGAACCGGAACCGATGATCAACGTCAGAGCGTCCTTGACCTCCACAGGCATTACCTCCCTTCAGGGAAACTAGCCGACCGCCCATATAAGCCATCTATTGCAAAAGTAATTATAGCAGATCTATATGCGCCGCACCAGAACATTTGTTCCTATTATTTTAACCGTATACATTCGTTTCCACCTATTTATAGCCGATTCGTAGTATAATATCCCTAATTGAAA
Organism: Paenibacillus tarimensis; assembly: GCA_041281825.1. Taxonomy (GTDB): domain Bacteria; phylum Bacillota; class Bacilli; order Paenibacillales; family Paenibacillaceae; genus Paenibacillus_D; species Paenibacillus_D tarimensis_A. The sequence continues at coordinate 1,542,881 of CP166298.1, forward strand.
GCTGAGAGACTTAAAGCAGAGAGACTTTGAGCTCCACTCAAAGATCCCTATGTAAGCAGAGAGACTTTGAGCTCCACTCAAAGATCCCTATGTAAGGAGGAAAAGAATGAAGGTCATCAAAGAGTTGAAGGATAAGGACGAATTCGTAGGCTTTTTTCTATTAAAGGAACTAGAGGTCAAACAAACGAATAATACGCCGGCGAAAGACTATTTCGATATCGTTCTATGCGATGCGAGCGGTCAGCTGCCGGCCAAGTGTTGGGATGTCTCGGCTGCAGGTAAAGAAACGTTCGTTCCAATGGAAGTTGTGAAGGTCCAGGGAATCGTCCAAACCTATCGGGAGAAGCTGCAGGTCAAAATCATCCGCATCCGCAAAACGACGGCAGACGACGGCATATCCTTGACGGATTTCATCCGTTCGGCCCCGATCAGCGCCGCAGATCTTATACATACGATCAACAGCGTCATCGATAGTATATCGGATTCCGAAATCAAGACGATCGTCTCCTATTGCGTGGGGAAAGTGGAAGAGAAGCTTAATCATTATCCGGCTGCCAAAACGCATCACCATGCTTATTTCGCCGGGCTGGCCTATCATATCGTCCGCATGCTGGAAATCGGCGAATTTATTTGCAAGCAGCGGCCTTTTTTGAACCCGGATTTCATCAAAGCCGGAATTATACTTCACGATATCGCCAAGCCGGAAGAGATGATCGCCCGGTTCGGCATCGTTTCCGATTACAGTGTGCCAGGAAAGCTGATAGGTCACATTTCGATGGCGTCGAATTGGATTACGGAGGCCGCCATTCATAGCGGAATCGCTCTGGAATCCGACCGGGTGCTGGGCCTGCAGCATCTGGTGCTGTCTCATCATAATCTCGGCGAATGGGGCAGTCCCGTTCAGCCGCAGACGGCTGAGGCGGTTGCGCTGCATCACATCGATGCATTGGACGCGAAGCTGCAAATGGTGGAGGACGCGCTTCAGACCACGCCCGAAACGGAAGAATGGACGCCGATGATTAGGGGGCTTGAAAACAAGGCGATTTATCGTTTGAAGGTTTGAATTTATATCATATATTTGAACTTTGATCATACCTATAATAATGGGAAACGTAAACGGCAGAATTGAGGAGAAGCCGGATCGAAGGAGCATTACCGCAGGCAAGGAGGTCAGGCTATGAATGCGGCGCTGCTCATTCAACTGCTCGTGCTGATTGTAATGATCATCGATCTGGCCACAAGATCAGGGAAATCATAAGGTACCGGAAAACCGGAAGCGGACATCGCTTCCGGTTTTCCATCTTAATGCCTATGTCCGCCCGCATTAGAGGATTCTGTCATGAGAAACAGAATTATATAAAAAAATAAGTAAGTACAGGGCGTAACCGGACAGGCTGATCGAAGGAGCGATCCATGAAATGAACCGTTATACGAAGCTTATCGGCCTTTCTTTGCTGCTTGTTTACATCGGGTTTATTTGGTTTTGGAATGAACCGGCGTATTTGAATTTGTTAGGCATAAACATCCTGCAGACTATGGCGGCATTGTATGCGGCGGCGGGGCTGTTTCTTGCTTACCGGAAAACGAATTCAGTCTGCTGGCTGTATTATTTTGCCGGTGTGTTTTGTTATGGGGCGGCACAGCTCTATTGGACCTGCTTTTTGCTTGTGTTCGGTGAGGAGCCGGCCGTATTCGGTTTCCCGGAACTATTGTGGATGGTTCAGTATATTTTCTATGTCATGGCGCTTTATCATCAGAATAAAACGAACCATCGAAAGCCTAAACTCCGCTTTATGCTGGATGTTCTGCTTCTTGCGACCGTTTCCGCCACCATGTACTGGAGGCATATGATTGAGCCTATGGTATCCGCGCAGATGCTGTCGGGTGAAGAGTTATTATTTAATTTGTTCTGTTCATCCGCAAATGCAGTCGTATTCTTTGGTCTGTTGGTGCTTTATATCTATGAACGCGCTTCGATCGGTTCCAAGTCTACTCTATTGCTCATGGTCGGTTTCCTCTTGAAATCATTAGGCAATACCACAGCGTTATATTTGAGCGGAGACGCTTATTGGGGGGAAGGTCTGAGCTGGCTGCCGGAATTGTGCTGGTTTGCCGGTTTGATGTTTCTCGGATTTGCCCCTTACATAGGGATCTTTGAGCATGACACAGGGATCTTTGAGCGGAGCTCAAAGTCTCTCTGCTTCTCAAAGTCTCTCATCTTGCAAGGCGGCCATACGCCGGAAAAGGTTCATTCGGCCAGCACAAGCGGCCGCTATTTCCTCAGACGTTATATTCCACTCCTTATCGTGCTTATGCTGATTATGGCTTTAATATGGAGTGTTCGGCCGCTGACTTTCACCTTGTTCGGATTTACAGCCGCTTTTGTGCTACTCATGCTGCGGCTTTTTGTTGAGATTCATGATTACAAATCGGCCGATGAGGCGTTGCAGGAGTCGACTCGGAATTTCAGAAACCTGGTTGAAAATTCGCTCGTAGGCGTATTCACCGAACAAGACGGTAGGTTGGTTTATGTGAACCGTTATTGCGAGAAGTTGTTCGGATATGAACCCGGAGAGATGATCGGCCGGCCAGTGTCGGATTTTGTACCGGAAGCAGAACGGCAACGACTTCGGAAAGAGTTTGCCGCGCTTGATACCCGAGGGTTTACCCCGCGGATATGCTTCGAATGCAGAACAAAAGATCAAACCGTCATTTATGTTGACTTTCAGGCAGCGGAAACGATGTACCGGGGAAGAACGGCGATCTCCGGGACATTGCTTGATATGACGGAAAGCAAACTGTCCGAACAATTGCTGATCCGGTCGGAAAAACTGTCGGTCGCCGGGCAATTAGCTGCAGGGGTGGCGCACGAAATTCGTAACCCGTTAACGGCTTTAAAGGGATTCACGCAATTACTCCATAAAAAAACAGATGAAAACCAAAGGTTTTATGAGCTCATGCTTAACGAACTGGACAGGATTAATTATATTGTCGGCGAATTTATGCTGCTCTCCAAGCCAAATCATAATTTGCGGCTCGAGCCGCATGACCTTCAAGAGATATTGTCCGGCATCATTCCTATTATAGAATCACAAACGATCATTCATAACATAACGGTTCAAGTCGATTGGAACCCCGAGCTGCCTACGGTCCGCTGCGATGCGAACCAAATGAAGCAAGTATTGATCAATCTATTAAAGAATTCGATCGAGGCGATGCCGGACGGAGGAAGAATTCTCGTACAATTCGAGGCTGATCCCAAGGAGCGGGTCGCGATATCCATAGCGGATGAGGGAACGGGAATTCCGGATGAAATATTGAACCGGCTGGGGGAGCCATTTTTTACAACAAAGGAAAAGGGAACAGGACTTGGGCTGATGGTTTGCTACAAAATTATCCAATCCCACGGAGGATCTGTTGCGTTCAACAACCGGCCGGACAAAGGGACCGTTGTCCGAATCAGTCTGCCTTCCCAGGGTAAATCTCTTCAATAATCCGGGGGTCGTAATACTTGTGAATATGTACTGCACTACAGGGACGGCAAATTCGCCGCACTGCTTACGGCAGGGACATATGCGTTTTGGAACGTGTTAAACAAGCATGATTACATCCGGGTCGATATCCGCAATCCCGAGCTGCCCGCAGAGATCGGCGTTGCAGTTCTGCCGAAACTTGCTGGGTATATTCAGTCCTATGAGGTGGCGGAATACGAATCAGGCGTTTTATTTTTCAATCATGTGATGCAGCGTGAGCTAAAGCCCGGCAAGTATTATTTCTGGAAAGTTCGAGCTTTAGAGATGAAGTCGTTCGAGGACCCGTTTGAACGAGAAGAGTGAGGATTACGGCGTACTATTCCTGTCTGCAGGGGTGAAGGATATTATTCTTCCCGGGGATATCAAGGAGATTTTGAACACGGTTCTTCTTGCGGAGAAGAAAGCGCAAGCCAACATCATTACCCGGCGGGAGGAAACCGCCTCTACCCGCAGTCTGTTGAATACAGCCAAGCTTATGGATGAGAATCAGACGCTGTACCGTCTGAAGGAGCTTGAATTTCTAGAGAAAATATGCGAGAAAATAGGAACGATTTCGCTGCAGGCGGCGGCAACCTGCTGGAGAAGCTGGGCTCTCTGCTGGAAGATAAAAACGCCGGCAGGGTCCAATCATAAAAAGATAGAGGGCCGAGCTGCGGCCCGCACAAAGTCTTATTCCGCCTTAATCAAAAATGATCCGGTCTCATGAATTATTTTGTTATACTTTCTTTTTTTCTGCTCATTCTGTAAAGCAGGAACAGACCGATTCCGTTAATCAGTATTATACCGAAAATCGTATTGCCGAGAGGCGCCCATCCGTCCTCTCCCGTCAAGAGCAGCGACAGGACAACCTTTCCGACAAGTGTAATATTGATCATAACTAAACCTAGTTTAAGTGAATGTTTCCAAAATGCCATCCCGATTAAAACGAGAAAGATCATCATGAAAGAAAGCGTTAAAAAGGCGTAAACGGGATCGCTCAGCAGCATCTTCTCATATTCCAAAACGGTCTGCATTTGCGGATCAATCGTTTCCGGCGCGGGGAACCAGACCATACTGCTCATCATGAGCACAAAAGTTATAATCAATCCTTTCCTGCTGCGCTTGTAGGCGAAAAAAGCTAAAGCGATCAAGAAAACCGGGCGGATATACCAGCTTAGCGGATTGAGGTGCCGATGAAAGGCCCAATCCAGTACTTCATTAAAATCCATAACAATCACTCCTCTTTTTTGTCCGGCGTTGCCGACAATGCATCGGCAGCAGCGGCAAACATCATATTTTCAACCTCCGCATAAATGTCGGTACCGAAATCTTGTTTATGAACGGCGATCAGCATAGCCGCTCGCATAAAGCCGACTATGACGGACGGATCTTTATCGATCATCCGTCCCAGTCGCTGCTGATTCGAAATATAATTCGTCAAAGGGACTACGTTCCGCTGCATTTTTCTTCCGACATATTCGGGCGTCACTCTTCGTGTTACCAACGCCATCTCTTCCGGGTGAGTGATCAGCCTTTTCGTGAGCGGGTTCGTATCCAGCTCAAGCACCATTTGCCGCAGGTATGCAATGATTCCCCCGCGAGCATCAGTTGTCTGCTCAACAGCTTTCCATACCCGTTCTTCCATACCGACCGCTTCCAGTTCCAAAAGCTCCAAGTACAATGCTTCTTTCGAGTCAAAAAATGCATAAAATGTACTTTTCGCAATGCCAACCGCTTGAGTAAGCTGTTCGAGTGAAGTTTTTTTCAAACCTTGCGTCATAAATAACTTTTTCCCGGCTGTGATCAGATCATGCTGCAGTTTTTCTTTTTCTGCAGGAAGGAATTGAGGCATTTGATCAGTCTCCTTTTATATAAACATAAAAACAAAATGTTTATTTGTTTTTATGAGACAATAATACTTCCAAAATCTCTCAATGTCAATACAATTTTAGCCCAAAGGAGTAAGAGCTAAGAGAAAAACAAAACCCGGACGAACCAATGGTCCGTTCGGGTTCCTAATTTTATATTGTTCATTTTTAGTGTCCGGAGGTTTCCCGTTCGTTCGACAGCCCGATTACCTCAAACAGCTTGAACAGCAGACTGAGCACGATCGCGACGATCGTTGCCAGGGTCATGCCGGCCAGCGAGAAGCCGCCGATCGTCAATTTGACACCGCTTAGGCCGGTAACAAGCACGATTGTCGTCAGAAACAAGTTGGTCGGTTTGCTGTAATCGACTTTCGATTCCACCAGCATCCGAAATCCGGATGCGGCGATGACGCCGAACAGAAGCAGGGAGACGCCTCCCATGACCGGTACAGGGATATTTCTGATCAGTTCTGAAAATTTACCGAGAAACGACAGCAAAATCGCAATGACGGCCGCACCGCCGAGTACGAAGGTAGAGTATACCCGCGTAATGGCGAGCACGCCGATATTTTCGCCGTAGGTTGTGTTCGGAGTTGCGCCGATGAAGCCGGAAAGCATCGTCGATATTCCGTTGCCCAGCATCGAGCGGTGAAGACCGGGATCGCGGGATAGATCCTTGCCCACAATGTTTCCGGTTACGACCAGATGACCGATATGCTCGGCAATGACGACGAGCGCAGCTGGAACAATAGTCAGAATAGCGACCCACTCAAAGACAGGTAAAGTAACTGTCGGTGCGGCGAACAAGCTCTTTTCCGCAACAGCGCTGAAATCGGCCATACCCATAAAATAGGCGACTACGTATCCCGTGACGATACCGAACAAAATCGGAATAATGCGCATAAAGCCGCGGAACAAAACGGAGCCGAGTATCGTAACGCCGAGAGTAATCACAGAAAGAGTGACCGCATCGGGGTCCGGTGACCAATTGAGCTCATTCTCCGGAGCAATCCAGCCCGCCATTCGTGCAGCGACCGGTACAAGCTCCAATCCGATGACCGCCACAATCGCGCCCATTGCGGCGGGAGGAAATACGACGTTAATCCATGCTGTGCCGGTTGCCCGGATGAGAAGTGCGACTAGCGTGAATACCAAACCGGCGGCAATAAATCCGCCTAGCGCGGCTGCATATCCGCCGCCGGTGGATGAGTGGCTGCCAATGACCGCACCGGCAGGGGCGATGAAGGCGAAGCTCGATCCCAGGTAAGCGGGAATTTTTCCTTTACAAATCCATAAGTACAGCAGTGTGCCGATGCCGTTCATCAGAAGGCAAATCGCAGGATCGACCCCGAGTAAATTCGGTACAAGCACTGTTGCTCCGAACATGGCAAATAAGTGCTGAATGCTCAGCAACAGACTCTGCCCGATCGGAGGTTTTTCATGAATGCCAATTTCCCGTTTCATGTTGTCCAGTTCCCCCATTTATTTTTATCACATAACAGCATACACTATTTTTTTTGCGGGAAAAAGCGGAACTTTATATCATGCAACACAACTTCGCAGTTTGAAATTGTCAAAAGTAAATTACGAATGGGATAACGATATCAAAGAAGCCATCCCTGCTCGGGATGGCCTTCGATATAACTATCCGTTTCGCTCTTCGTTTTGTTCATAGGCGATTAATATAACTTCATTGCCTGTCAATGAAGCGATAGAAGCCTCCGCCTGCCTAATAATTTCAATTGCACGTTCGTGATCGCTAATTTGGGCGATTTTGAAGCTGTCCGTATTGAAATCCATCATCACAACCTCAATCCTCCGGCGTCCGGTCAAGATACAGACGAGTGACTTCGGTATAGTCGCCCTGCTCGATTTCTTTCTCCGTTGCCTCTTCTTCAAGCGTGTTATGGGTGTCCATACCGGGGGCGATCGTCGATTCGTCTTTTGGATCTTTTTCGTTCGGCATATTCAGTCTCCTTAAAACTGTTCTGCCATTAGTATCTCCGGGGCGGGTGCAGGTTAGACCTTTCTTTCTTAAAAATTGTTATTTTACATAGCGATGATTGCCGATTTCCTTCACGAGCGTAAGATTATCCCAGAACTTCCCGCCGGTTACTTTAGGATTGTAAAAATAAATTGCGCCTTCCACATTATTTTCGCCGCCGTATGCAGCCTCTGCCGCTTTTATAACATTTGCGCTCGGTTCGCTCTTATTGAGCAAGCCGTTGTGCGCAGGCGGGAATTGTCCCGGCTGATAAATCACATCGCGAATCGTGTCCGGGAAACGCTTGTCGTTCACTCGGTTCAGGATGACATTTGCAACAGCCAATTGCGAGTCATACGATTCATAACCGGCTTCAACCTGAACGATTTTGGCCAGCAGCATGACATCCTCATTGTTCGACGCCTTCACGGGCTCCACTTTGTTGTCCATAATGTCCGGAATGATGACTTTAAGCAGGGTAGCCGCTTGAAGTTTATCTGTTGATTTCATTTGATTGCGTTCCTTCAATAACTGCTCCGTAGTGCCGAATCGTTCGCTGATGGCGTCCCAGCTGTCGCCTTCATTCGTTTCATAAAGCGGAACATCGGTTATCGCTGCACGCTTTGCTGCTTGATCCCAGCCTACCTGAGCGTGGAGGAATTCTGCAGCATGGCGGAGCGGAATATATGTTCTTCCCGAATGGATAAATGGCGTGACGTCCATGAAATACGGTTCTCCGTTTAGTTTCATACCCGGATCATCGGCGGCAAAAGCCAATTGATCGCCGTGTGCCGTCACGATCATCACTTCTTTTGTCTTTTGATCCCAATTAACCGTTCCGCCCGTCAGTTCGGCAAGCTGGCCGATCGGAACGAACAGGCGATTGTTTACAAGAAGGATCGGATCTTCAATCTCTACCGTTGTACCGTTAATGATGAGCGTCCCCGTCTGTTCAACGTATGTATCTTGAGCATGTGCAAGCGCATTCAGAGGAAGGGAGAACAGCAGAATCAGGACGGGTATAATGATCCATTGACGACTAATCGCATGTCACTCCTTTAGATGAAATTGGTTTACGCTAGGTTCGATTTTATCACAGACCCTGAACGATCGAGCGTTAATATTCTCTAATAATTGGCTTTATTCTTGAAAATCCCGTGACAGTGGCCGGATTCCGGCAAAGAAATCTACCATCGGCCACCGGCTGTTTATGATATAGTAGAAATAAAAAATCAATATTCCAAACAGATTGGAAGATCAACCATTGAAAACGTTCAAAAAATGTTATATCGAGATTACGAGCATATGCAATCTGGCCTGCAGCTTTTGCCCGCAAACCCAGCGGAAGGCCAAATTTATAGAGATCGATACATTTACGAAAATATTAGATGATATTAAGCCGCATACTAATCATATTTACTTGCATGTGAAGGGAGAGCCGCTGCTCCATACGAAGATCGGCCAGCTGCTTGATATTAGCCACGAGAAAGGCTTTAAAGTAAATATTACGACGAACGGCACACTGATCGAAAAGGCGAAGGACAACCTAATCGCTAAACCGGCGCTCCGGCAAATAAATTTTTCGCTGCACAGCTTTGACGGACATGAGGGATCAGTCGATAAGGAAGGCTACGTATTGCGAATTCTGCGATTTGCCCAAGAGGCCGTAAGTCAAAGCAATTTATTCGTCTCCTTGCGGTTATGGAACCTGGCGATGGACAACGCAACAAATCAGCAGAAAAAGCGAAATCGGGAAATACTTGCGTTGATCGAGGCCGAGTTTGATCTTGGGTTTCAGATTGAGGAGAAGTTCGTGCGGGGCAGCGGACTTAAGCTGGCCGAACGGATCTTTTTGAACCAGGAGCATGAATTTGAGTGGCCGAGCCTGCATGCGAATGAGGATGACGGGAAAGGCTTCTGCCATGCCCTTCGCAATCATGCCGCGATTTTGGCGGACGGCACGGTTGTTCCGTGCTGCCTTGACGGCGAAGGCGTTATCAATCTCGGCAACATTCATCATTTACCTTTTTCCGAAATCATAGAGGGCGAGCGTGCGAACAATCTGTATGACGGTTTCTCGCGAAGGGAAGCGGTAGAGGAATTATGCCGAAAATGCGGATACCGGAAACGGTTCGATGTTGAAGCGAATGCAGTTGAGGAGTTGTCTCATACATGAAAAACTTGCTCGTTACGGGATATCGCGCCCATGAGCTGCAAATATTCAATCAAAAACATGAAGGTATTCGATATATCCAAAAATCGATTGTGAACCGGCTGGTTCCATTGATTGAAGAAGGGTTGGAATGGATGATCACCCCTGGGCAGTACGGTATCGACTTGTGGGCTTGCGAAGCGGGCATTGAACTAAAACGGGAATATCCGCATTTCAAAATCTCCATATTGGCCGCATATGCTAATCCGGAAGAGAAATGGAAGGAAGAAAGGGCCGACTACTACCGGGAGATTCGGAAAGGAATCGATTATTACGGCTCGGTGAGCAGTCTGCCTTACAGCGGCGTCTGGCAGCTTAAGGCAAGAGATGATGTGCTGTTTCGCAAGACGGACGGCATCATGCTTTTTTATGATGAGGATGCCGGCGAAGGCAGCCCGCGATTTTATAAAGCGAGAGCGTTAAAGAAGCAGCTGGAGGAAGGTTACCGGTATATCGGCATCACCGCGGAAGACGTTCAAAGCATTGCTGACGAAGAGCGGATCGAGATGGTGGAATAGGGTGAATTTCGGCCTTAGCTAATCGATTGAAAAGCTGATTTATATGATCCTGAATCATGGTGAGCATGATTCAGGATTTTTCTGATGATAAGATGTGAATAGTATGTGGATAAATCTGTGGATAAATGACGGGGTAACAAAAGGAAGAGACCGAAAAGCGGTATCTAGCCGAATAGAATATCGGTAAATATGGAATTGTTTCGCGTATTTAAAAATTCAAGTCCTAACAATAAATACCGGCCGGACGTTTATCCCAGCCGGTATTTAAATTTCTAATCACGATTGACTGAACGATTAAAATGCCCAATTGCCTTTACGGAACACCGGTTCCGTCGTGCCGTCCGCCAGCACACCGTCGATGTCCATATCAGCCGAACCGATCATGAAGTCGACGTGGGTAAGACTGTCGTTCAAGCCTTGCCGATCCAGTTCTTCCTTGCTCATCGTTTTGCCTCCGTCGAGGCAGAAGGCATAACCTTTACCGATTGCCAAATGATTGGAGGCATTTTCGTCAAATAGCGTGTTATAAAAAATCAGGTTCGTATCCGAGATCGGAGATTTATGCGGAACAAGCGCAACCTCTCCTAAAAAATGCGATCCTTCATCGGTTTCAATGAGCCCTTTAAGCGTCTCGTAGCCTTCGTCGGCATTGAAATCGACGATGCGGCCTTCCTTGAAAGTCAGGCGGATGTTCTGGATCAGGTTTCCGCCGTAGCTAAGAGGCTTCGTGCTTGTTACAGTACCGTTTACGCCTGTTTTCAGCGGAGCTGTGAACACTTCCTCCGTCGGCATATTGGCGATGAACAGTGTACCTTTCGCATTATGGCTGCCCGCGCTGACCCAAATATGCGAGGCGGGCAATTCAATCTCCAGATCGGTGCCCTGCGCCGAATAACGAAGCGCTTTGTACTTGCGTTCGTTCAGACGTGCCGCCTTGCTGTCGAGGATATCGGTATGCCCTCTCCATGCTTCTACCGGATCGTCCTTATCGATGCGCGTGGCTTTAAAGATCGCTTCCCACAATGCATCAACGCGATCGTCCTCTTTCAGGGAAGGGAATACTTTGTCCGCCCATACCTTTGAGGGTACGGCAACGATCGACCAGCTGATCTTATCGGACATGGCATAGTTTCGATAGGCCTGCAACGCTGTACTGGCAGCGATATTCGCGTCTTTAATCCGCTTTGGGTCAATTCCCTTGAGCAAATCCGGGTTTGCCGCGATAACGGATAAGAAGGCGGCATTGCCAGCGGCCATTTCCTCCCAACCCTTGGCTTTCCACATGGGAAATTCCTGGAACGAGTCGTCCGGAGCGAGCTCATACCGGGTCCGTGTCACATCATCGTCGTTCCATTCAACATGCACATATCTGGCTCCAACCTCATAGGCGCGTTTCACCACTTTGCGTACATATTCGGCGGCTACAAGCGGTGCCGTGACGACCAGCGTCTGTCCGGGCTGCACGTTCACGCCTACTTCAACGGCCAGCGCTGCGTATTTTTCCAGGTTCTGCTCAAATTGATCCATCCTTATCCTCCTCGTAAACGTGATATTTCCAGTATATCTCATTATCCATAAAACAGAAAATTCCCTGTTATTTTAAAGAAACTTTGTTTTTGGTGTAGCATAATCGGCCGACGACCCGTCTAACAGGTTGGAGGTGGTTAGAAAGGTGAAGCCGGCCGGCGCAAGAGAAAGAGAAAACTTACCGATAGAACCCTCCTCAGCCCTTGAGCGATTAATGACGCTGTACGGCACTGCCGTTCTCCGTACCGCTTACTTTTACTTAGGTGACAGGCATTTAGCCGAGGACATCAGCCAGGAAGTGTTCATCCGCGCGTACCGGAATTGGTCAAATTTCCGCGGGGACAGCAGTACCAAAACATGGTTGACGAAAATAACGATCAATTTATGCAGGGACAAATTGGGGCTAAAATCCTCATCCGAGGAACCGACGGATCCCGTTTTGCTGCAATATACAGGGCAATCGGGCGTTGAGGAGCAGGCAATGAAACGAATGATGAATACGGCGATTCTCAAGCAAGTCATGAAACTCCCGACTCATTACCATGAGGTCGTCTACCTGTATTATTATCTCGAACTATCAACCGGCGAAATTGCAGAAGCGACGGGAACGCCGGAAGGAACCGTAAGGGGGAGGCTCCACAGGGCGAGAGAATTATTGGGAACGTATTTGAAAAAGGAGGGGTTGACCGATGCGCAAAACTGAACGGGATCCGCTATTGCGGTTCAAAACGGAAGCGGATGAAAGCCTGTTTGAGAACCTCCATTTCGATTCCCGGATGAAAGAGCGAGTAATGAATAGCATACTTTCCGAGCCGAAGCAAGTATCGGATAATAAGAGGTTTCTTTCACGCAGAAAAAGCCGGGCTGCCGTCCTGGCTGCCGCTGTTGCTGTCGCAAGCGCAATTTTATTCTGTGTTCCGCTGCTTCAACTTAATCCGGATAATACGGAAGAACCGGTCAATTTGATGGGAGCACCGCAAGAGGGAGGCACACTCAGTACAGGTATAGATGATCCTCCGACGACGATGGTCACCCCCTTGCCGGAAACCGGCGATGTTCATGACCCGCACCTGTTAGACGTATGGGAGCTGGAAAGCGTGAAGGAAGCCAAAGCGTGGTTTGGCGAAGGTTTGATGACGGCTTCTTACACACCGGATTCGTATAAGCTGATTTCAATCCACGCTTCCGGATACGAGAAGGGGAAGGCTGATCAGATCGCTTTTTATTATGCTTCAGGGGACCGGTTCTATGAACTGATTCAAAGAAAGCAGCAGACCGCGGAGGAGCTGGAACCGGGTGAAAAGTTGAAGGCGGATATCGCCGGTACGGATGGATTCTTCACTTCTGTCATGACTGACAACGATCCTTATGGAGTAACGGTGCTTCAATGGTTCTCGGAGGGTATTCAATATACCGTAATAGGAGCAATTGAACAAGACAAGGCTTTACAGATCGCAAAGTCGCTGCAATAAAATGAATCTATTTAGGAGGATGAGGAAATATGAAAAAACAAACTTCGTTTATGAAATCGGTTGGCGTAAAAGCGCTGTTGATCGGCAGTTGTTTCACAATGCTCGCATCCGGCTCGGCGTATGCCGGTTCGGTAGAACCCGCTCCGAGCGCTGTCATTCAAATCGAAGAAGGATATGGCAGTGAAACGCTGCGGGAGAAGCATCAAGAGATCGACAAATTTTTATTCGAGGAGAACGGCGGCGAGTTTGCAGAGCAAGGCTTTAAGATTACGCACACCGGCCCGATGAATGGATTTATCGAGATCGGCATCACGCCTTATGATGATGCTGGCGCTGACTTTTTGTATGAAAAGTTCGGTAGTGAGCTCGTGAAGGTGGTAGAAGGACAGCAAGCAGTCACACTCGCACTGCCGGCAGCGGCGGCGGACGATCCGGTCAGGGATGTTCAGCAGCAGAATGCATCGGCCGGAGAAGGGAAGGCGGCCACGTTATCAGTAACTGGAGAATCAGGGGAGGCTGCAGAAACGGTTGTTCATACGACGGCGATGGAAGAACCCGCTGCAGCAGCAGGGTCGTCTAATAACATCTGGATCGCCCTGATCGTGTTTATCGCCGCGATTGTGCTCGGCGGTGCGGCCTATACCGCTCGAAGACTGGGTGCTAGGAGGGAAGCATAGGAAAGCTCCGCGTTTTAAGCCTTTACTAACCCTGCGGCCGATATCGGATCCGGGAAAAGATTGTTACGCCCTCTTTTCCCGGATCCGGTTCGGCTGATTTTATACTTGCCCCCAATATACTTCAGTCTCATATTCGAAGGAGACTTTACCGTCCCGATTGTTCCTCTCGAACAGATCACGCAGCTCTATCATCATCGGTTCGTAATTCGGATGTCCGGGTAACGGGCTGTAGGAGGATGACTGCAGCCGCCCGGCCAACCCTTCCAGATCAAATAATTGGCTGTTCGTGAACCGCGCTTCCTTCATTCGGCCTTCCATGAAAAAAGCGGAAAGTGTCTCAGCTGAAATGTTTTTATGGCCAACCTTTTCATAATCCGTTCCAAACGTACGAAGCAGCTGTTCGTACTCTTCCAGAAACGGGCTTCCTTGCGTTAACCGCGAGTTCCAGATCAGTACAACCTTGCCGCCGGGCTTCAGAATCCGGTGAAATTCGGATTGCGCCGCAGATCGGTCAAACCAGTGGAACGACTGGGCGCAGACGATAAAGTCAACGGAATGCTCCGGCAATCCTGTCGCTTCCGCAGATCCGGGCACGGCGCGAAAGTTCGGCTCTCCTCCTAACTGCCTCTCGGCCGTTTCACGCATCGCTTGATTCGGCTCAACGGCAATTACCTTGCTGCCTCTCGCGACCAGCAATTTGGCAAATACGCCTGTACCCGCACCGATGTCCGCCGTTACACAACCCGGTGTCAGGCCGACAACGCTAAACAAGTAATCGATAGCTTCCTCCGGATAGCTTGGGCGATATTTTACATACATATCGACCCGGTCAGTAAAACGTTCTTTGCTGTCTGAAGTAGACCATTCGAGAAATTCAAGGCGGTTGCCGAACGGATCGTGAACATAGAAACGCAGAACTCCTTCATCCGTCCTCGCATCATCGTCGATGATTTCGACGTTCCGCTGAATGAGATGATCCCGCAATGCGGTTATATTCCGAACTTGAAAAGCGGGATGGGCTTTTTCGGCAGGGACAAAACCCCTTTGTACCCCGATATGCACCTGATGCGTGCCGCAACGAAACCATACGCCGCCGCGCTTCCGCAGATTTTCGGGCTTAGGGATCTCTTCCCAGCCTAATGCATCGGCAAAAAACCGCCGTGCTTCCGTTTCACAGCCTTCAGGAGCAGCCAGTTGAACATGATCAATCCCTAAAAATGTAAAAGACATTTCAATTCCTCCTGACATAGGGATATTTGCATGACATAGGGATGTTTGAGCATGACATAGGGATCTTTGAGTGAAGCTCAAAGTCTCTCTGCTTCTCAAAGTCTCTCTGCTTCTCGAAGTTTCACTACTCGAAACAAAGTTTCATCCTGTATAATTTATTTTACAGGACCATCCAAAATTTATCCAGCAAAATTTCTTCGACCCATAAAAAGAAATAATGAAGGTTTAAATCTCCACATAAAAATAGAAGAAATGACTTCCGTTACGGCTTGATTGGATAAAGGAGCGGGTGACGATGCATCAAGTGCAGGGCGAAGAAGTAGTCGTCGACGGCAAATCATTAACGGTCCATGATGTGGTCAACGTAGCCCGTAATAAAGTGCCGGTCCGGTTAAATGAGAAAAATATCGCAAAGATCAACAGGAGCAGGGAATATGTCGACAAGCTGCTCGCTGAGCAAAAAGTCGTTTACGGACTGACGACCGGCTTCGGCAAGTTTAGCGACACTTATATATCCAGCGAAGACTCCAAAGCGCTCCAGCTGAATTTAATCCGCAGCCATGCCTGCGCAGTGGGCAATCCGCTTCCGGAGGAAACCGCGAGGGCCACTATGCTCTTGCGCATCAATGCGCTGGCATTAGGCTACTCGGGCATCCGGCTGAAAACGATTCGAACGATGATGGACCTGTTGAACCGAAATGTGGTGCCGGTTATCCCGGAGAAGGGCTCCTTGGGCGCAAGCGGCGATCTTGCGCCGCTTGCGCACCTTGCGCTTGTCCTGATCGGCGAAGGAGAAGCCATATTTCAGGGAGAACGAATGAACGGCTCGCTTGCGCTGGCTTCTGCCGGCATAACTCCCATTTCGTTGGAAGCAAAAGAAGGATTGGCATTGATTAACGGCACCCAGGTCATGACAGCTATTGGGGCAATCGCTTGCTACGATGCAATCCGCTTATTGAAATGGGCCGATTGTACGGCTGCGTTGACCTGTGAAGCGTTGTCAGCCGTTCGCGACGCTTTCGATGCGGAAACGCATAAGCTTCGCCCGCATAAAGGTCAGCGAATCGTCGCCCGTAATCTTAGGAAGCTGACAAAGGGGAGCGGGCTGATCACGAAGCAAGGAGAGCTTCGGGTTCAAGATGCTTATTCCCTCCGGTGCGTACCGCAGGTGCATGGCGCCAGCAGGGATGCACTGGTTTATACGCTTGAGAAACTCCAAATCGAGATGAACTCGGCAACGGATAATCCGCTTATTTTTATCGGGCGGGACCGGGTCATTTCGGGAGGGAACTTTCATGGCCAACCGATCGCATTGGCGATGGACTTTATGGCGATCGCGATGTCTGAGTTGGCGAATATAACCGAGCGCAGAATCGAGAGACTGGTCAATCCGAGCTTGAACGGGCAATTGCCGCCGTTCCTGTCGAAACACGGCGGCATTCATTCCGGCTTCATGATCGCCCAATATACGGCCGCCTCGCTTGTATCCGAAAACAAATCGCTGTCGCACCCGGCCAGCGTCGATTCGATTCCTTCGTCCGGGAACCAGGAGGATCATGTCAGTATGGGATCAATCGCCGCCCGCAAAGCGCAGAACATTGTCGAGAATGCTTATATCGTCATCGCGATCGAGCTGCTCTGCGCGGCTCAAGCGACTGACTTTCGGGATGCCGGGCAATTAGGCAAGGGTACGGGCCGGCTCTATGCGATGTGCCGCGAGCTTGTGCCTTTTCTGGAGTACGATCGGGTGCTGGCTCAGGACATCTTAACCGTTACTCGTTTATTAAAAGAAGAGGGGGCGCTCGAAGAGCTCGAAAGAATCGTAAACCTTCAATAAACCGTACGACCGAAAGAACAGGAGGTATGACGATGAGTCTTCCGTCAAGAATCGTAACCGCTCCGCGGGGCAGCGCATTAAACACCAAAGGCTGGATACAGGAGGCTGCGCTTCGCATGCTGATGAACAACCTGGACCCGGAAGTGGCCGAGCATCCGGAGCAATTGGTCGTGTACGGCGGCATCGGCAAAGCGGCCCGCAATTGGGACTGCTTCGACGCGATCGTTTCGTCTCTGAAGCAATTGGAGAATAACGAAACGCTGCTCATTCAATCGGGAAAGCCCGTTGCCGTGTTTCGCACGCACATGGATGCGCCGAGAGTGCTGATCGCCAATTCCAACCTCGTTCCGGCATGGGCGAATTGGGAGACGTTTCATGAGCTCGATCGAAAGGGGCTGATGATGTTTGGCCAGATGACGGCAGGAAGCTGGATCTATATCGGCAGTCAAGGCATCGTGCAGGGAACGTACGAAACGTTCGCCGAATGCGCGAGGCGGCACTTTGGCGGAACCCTGAGAGGCACGATTACCCTGACGGCCGGGTTAGGCGGAATGGGAGGCGCCCAGCCGCTTGCGGTGACGATGAACGATGGGGTGGTGATTGGAGTCGAAGCCGACCGGTCACGGATTGAGAAGCGGATCCGGACGCATTATTGCGATTGTCTGGTTGATTCACTGGATGAGGCGATTGAACTGGCAACGGCAGCGAAATTAGAAGGACGCCCGCTATCGATCGGCCTGCCCGGAAACGCGGCAGAGGCGCTGCCCGAAATGGTGAAGCGGGGATTCATACCCGATATCGTCACGGATCAAACGTCGGCGCACGATCCGCTGAACGGCTATTTGCCTGCCGGCTTGACACCGGAAGAAGGCAAGGTGCTTAGGGAAACGGATCCGGCTGATTATGTGAAACGGGCGAAGGCCAGCATGGCGGTTCACGTCGGTGCAATGCTGGAGATGAAGGAGCGGGGAGCGGTTGTATTCGATTACGGCAACAATATCCGCCAGGTTGCTTATGATGAAGGCCTCCGTGGCGCTTTTGACTTCCCGGGCTTTGTTCCGGCTTATATCCGTCCGTTGTTCTGCGAAGGCAAAGGACCTTTTCGCTGGGCGGCTCTATCGGGCGATGCGGCGGATATCGCGAAGACCGATGAAGCGGTGTTGAAGGAATTCCCGGCTAATAAACAGCTGTGCCAATGGATTGAGACGGCCAGGCAAAAAATAGCATTTCAGGGACTTCCCGCCCGCATATGCTGGCTCGGCTACGGTGAACGTGCCAGATTCGGAAGATTGATCAACGATATGGTCGCGTCCGGCGAGCTGTCCGCCCCGATTGTGATCGGCCGGGATCATCTGGATGCTGGTTCAGTCGCTTCTCCGAACCGTGAGACGGAAGCGATGAAGGATGGCAGCGACGCGGTGGCCGACTGGCCGATCCTGAATGCGCTGCTGAATACGGCGGCCGGCGCGAGCTGGGTATCCGTCCATCACGGCGGGGGCGTCGGCATGGGGTACTCTATGCACGCCGGGATGGTCGTCGTAGCGGACGGGACGCCGGAAGCCGCAGCGAGGCTTGAGCGCGTGCTTACGACCGATCCGGGGATCGGTGTGGTCAGGCATGCGGACGCAGGCTATGAGCTGGCGGCAGATACGGCAAGAAGTTCCGGAATCCAAATGCCGATGCAGGACAGGAAGGGCTGATCGAATGATCTACATCAAGAACGCTTCCCAATTGATTACGGTCGGCGGTGCGAGCGGTTCGCCCAAAAGAGGGGCGGAAATGGAAGATTTGCAGCTGATCGATCAAGGGGGAGCCGTTGTCGACAACGGCGTGTTTGTCTTTGTGGGGCGAGATGAAGAGGCGGAAAGGGTCGCCGAGCGGTATCCGCCGGAAGAAGTCCAGGTCATTGATGCCTCGGGCCGTATCGTTACGCCCGGACTGATCGATCCGCACACGCATCTTGTATTCGCCGGTTCGCGCGAGTTTGAGCTGGAGAAGCGGCTCAAAGGCGTGCCGTATATGGAGATTCACCGGCAAGGCGGCGGTATTCTGCATTCGACGAGGCAGACGAGGGCCGCTTCGGAGGAGCAGCTGGTGCTAGAATCGAAACGCAGACTTGACCGGTTTTTACAGCACGGCGTAACGACTGTCGAAGC
Source organism: Paenibacillus tarimensis (assembly GCA_041281825.1). Classification (GTDB taxonomy): domain Bacteria; phylum Bacillota; class Bacilli; order Paenibacillales; family Paenibacillaceae; genus Paenibacillus_D; species Paenibacillus_D tarimensis_A. The sequence continues at coordinate 1,561,874 of CP166298.1, forward strand.
GAAAAGCGGTTATGGATTGACGGTGGAGCATGAATTGAAGCAGCTTCGCGTTGCCGGAGCACTGAATGCGGTCCATCCGGTCGATGTCGTTCCTACCTTCATGGGCGCTCACGCCGTGCCGGAGGACTATCAAAGCAACCCCGACGAATACGTACAGCTGGTCATTGAGGAGATGGCGCCTCGGGTCGCGCGGGAAGGGCTGGCTCATTTTATCGACGTATTTTGCGAGAAAGGCGTATTTACGGTCGCGCAATCGAGGCGAATACTGGAAGCCGGGAAGCGGCTCGGCCTGAAGCCGAAGCTTCATGCGGATGAGCTGGCGCCATATGGCGGGGCGGAACTGGCTGCGGAAATCGGAGCCGTATCGGCTGATCACCTGCTTCAGGCCTCGGAAGCGGGAATCCGGGCAATGGCTAAGGCCGGGGTCATCGGCGTGCTTTTGCCGGGGACCGCTTTTTACCTCATGGCCCAACCTGCCAATGCCCGTTATATGATCGAATCGGGACTGCCCGTCTCGCTCTCGACGGACTGCAATCCCGGTTCCTCTCCGACGGAATCGCTCCCCTTTATAATGAATCTGGCCTGCTTCTCAATGAAAATGACGCCCGCCGAAGTTATCACGGCCTGCACGATCAATGCCGCCCATGCGATTGGCATGGGCGGCCGAATCGGCAGCATTGAGGCGGGCAAGCAAGCGGATGCCGTCATGTTCGATGCGCCAAATTATCACTATTTACAATACCATTATGGGGTCAATCTGGTTCATACCGTACTGAAAAAAGGAAAGGTCATCATAGAAAACGGAGAGAGGGGGGAGCCGTCATGAACGGAGGGCTTCGAATCCGGCCGGATCGTTTGCAGGAACGGTTGAAGACACTGGGGGCTTTCGGCAGAAACGAGCGCGGAGGATTGGATCGTACAACGTTTACGCCTTCCGAACTGATGGCGCGGCATTGGCTGAGGGAAGAGTGCCGTGCACTCGGGCTGGAGGTTCGCGTTGACGCCGCCGCCAACATATGGGCGAGACGCCCGGGAACCGATCCGGCATTGCCGGTCGTTGCACTCGGCTCCCACATCGATACGGTGCCGAACGGCGGTATGTACGACGGGGCGCTTGGCGTCATCATCGCACTGGAGATCATGTCGGTACTCGAGGACAGAGGTGTAGACACCCGGCATCCGCTTGAGCTTGTATCGTTCAGCGCCGAAGAGCCGAACCCGTTCGGCTTGTCGACGTTCGGCAGCCGTGCCGCAGCGGGAAAGCTGAGCACACCCGATCTGGCAGGGGTTTGCGACAGCAATGGACAATTGCTGGCTGATGCATTGCGGCTTGCAGGCGGAGATGCGGAACGGTTGGGGCTGGCAAAACGCGATCCGCAGGAATTAGCCGCTTTTTTGGAGGTGCATATAGAGCAGGGCAAAAGAATGTTGGAGCGGAGCGTTCCGGTCGGCATCGTCACGTCCATTACGGGTATCTACCGTGAAGAGGTAACGGTATACGGCCAACCCAACCATGCGGGAACGACATTGATGAAGGACCGCAGCGATGCGCTAGCGGCAGCATCGGAAATGATACTGGCGCTGGAATCGGTATGCCGTAATCATCCGTCGGACGAAACGGTAGGGACGGCCGGAAGGATCTTTACCGAGCCGAATGCAGCTAATATCATTCCAGGCAAGGCAACATTCACGCTGGAGGTAAGAGGCAAATCGGGGACGGAGATCCGGGAAGTGACCGGTATGTGGCAGGAGAGGATGAAGAAGATGCTGCAATCAAGGCAAGTGCATGTAGAGCGTCGCGTCCTGCTCGACCAGGCACCGCAGCCGATGGATGCGGCAATAATTAAATTATTCAAAGAAACGGCTGATCATCTCGGTTACGATACAATGCAGCTCGGCAGCATGGCCGGCCATGATGCGGTTCATTTGGCCACGATTACGAAGGCAGGCATGCTGTTTGTGCCGAGCATTGGCGGCAAAAGCCATTGTCCCGAAGAAGAAAGCCGGATTGAAGATATCGAGAAAGCTGCGGAGATAATGCTGCACACCATTCTCGCATTGGACCGTCCCGATAAACCGAAGGGGGAAACCGGATGAAGCGTTTGTTTTTGGCGGATTACGTATATACGGGAGGCGCTTTCCGGAGCGATACGGCGATTTTTGTGGACGGCAGCGTAATTAAGGAAATAGGTTCACGCAATGAGATGTGCGTTAAATATCCCGGTACGGATAAGGTGGATTGGACAGGAAAAGCAATAGTTCCGGGAACGGTTAATGTCCATAACCATTCGTTCCAAAGTTTGCTTCGGGGCATCGCCGTCGACCGGCCATTCCTGGAATGGCGCGACCAGGCGCTCTACAAATATGCTCCGCTTCTGGATGAAGAAGCGGTCTATACCGGTGCGCTGCTGGCCTTCGGAGAGATGATGCGGTGCGGCGTAACGACGGTCTGCGACTTCTTCTATGTACATAACGGCGGTACGGCACATGATGAAGCCGTCATACGGGCCGCCAGAGACCTGGGCATAAGGCTGGTGTTCGCCCGAACGATGTATGACTGGACCGGAGCTCCTTCCGTATTTCGGGAAACGGTAGAGGAGGCGGTGGCACGTACCCGGAGCATGGCGATCAAATACCAGGGAAATCCGATGGTGGCCGTCCATCCGGCTCCGCACAGTCCGCACGCGGCTTCTTCGGAAATGATTATAGCGGGGCATAAGCTAGCGCTTGAGCTCGATACCCCTTTTCATATTCATGTGGCGGAAGAGCTGTTCGAGGTTGAGGAGACGCTGAGGGATTACGGCTTGCGGCCGGTACATTATCTCGATTCGCTCGGTGTGCTCGATCAACGGATGATCGCCGTCCATCTTGTATGGCTGGACGATTCGGAAATTGAACTGCTTGGCAAAAGGCGGTGTTCGCTTGCCTACTGTCCGTCAAGCAATATGTTCCTGGCAGACGGGGTCACGCGCATTCCCGATTTGCAGAATTCAGGCGTAACGATCGCGCTTGGCACGGATGGAGGCTGCAGCAACAATCGGATGAGCGTATACGAGGAAATGCGGATGTGTTCGCTGCTGCAAAAAGTAAAGCGCTTGGACGGAGCCTGCATTACAGCCGGGCAAGTTTACGAGATGGGAACGAAAGGCGGGGGACTGCTGCTGCGGCTGCCGGTCGGTTCGATCGAAGTTGGAAACCATGCCGATTTTAACGCACTCAATCTGAACGATCTATCGCTTGCTCCGAGTAACGAGCTATTTGCCAATATGGTTTACGCCATGCAGCCCGGAGCGGTCTCCCACGTTGTGATAGCAGGCCGAATCGTAGTGGATAAAGGCAGGATTGCCACTGTGCCGGAGCGGCATATTATCGAAAAGGTTGATCGATTAATGGAGTCGTGGGGAAAAGTATAACGGCAACAGCATGGCCGGCGGGACCTTGTCCCGGCGGCCATCAACTGTTCTTCCGGTCTTTACAGGTTCCGTGTATTATATGTATAATACATGAATAAGGCAGGTGATACCCCAGTGCTTGATTTCCGCGGCTTGCATTTAAATAATAAGGAACCCGTCTATTTGCAGATTGCATTGTATATTAAGCGGCAGATCTTGCTGAACAAGGCCGTGAACGGAGACAAACTACCGTCGAGACGAGAAATAGCGGCGCAATTGAACATTAATCCCAACACCGTTCAGAAGGCTTTTAAACTGATGGAGGAAGAAGGTTTCGTACATACCGGGGGCAATCAGGGAAGCGTGATTTATACCGATGAAACGATCCTTAGCCGCATAGAAGATGAGTTGACCCGCGATATGGTCAGGGAATTCATCGAATCCGCCAAGGAGATTCATCTGTCGTTTAAGAAGGTGATTGACCTGGTCAGCGAGCTTTGGGAAGAAGAATAATTTTTTTATCCGCTGCGTACTAGTTCTATAATACAAGAAAATCAAGCGAGGTATGATTATGAGAGGCTATTACCGATTGTTAAACCACGAGTTTTCATCGATGCTTCGGGCAGTAGTATTTCTTTGCGTCGGAACAATCGTTTCTCCGCTTTTGTTTTTGAATGCCGCTATGAAAGGGTATGACAGGTATTCGGTACACCAGCGGTTTGAGGATATCTATGCTTCGTCAGGGTGCATCATCGTTTTTCTTATTTACTTTGCGGCACTCTGCGTATTTTTTCTGAAATCGATCTATGCAAATTATTGGGGAAGCAAGAGCATCTACACGTATCTCACATTGCCGGTCAAACGGGAAGCCGTATACTTCAGCAAGCTGTCTGCCTTCTCGGTTTGTATGATGATGCTTCTCGCGTCGCAATTGGTCAGCGTAATGCTTGGTTACAGTCTAGTGACGGCGAAAGTCGCTTCAATTCACGAAGGCGAGTATGTAATGAATAACGGGCTGTTTCTCGCTTTTATCCGTTCGGATTTTTTACGTCTCTTGCTGCCCTTGAGCTTCAGCGGCTTATTATCGACGGTTAGCATCGGGATCGCTCTCATCACCGGGGTTTACTACGGTGCATTGTGTGAACGCAGCAAGCGTTACTGGGGATTTATCTTTATTGTTGCGGCATTAGCGGTGATGATTAACGTACTGGGAAAACGTACGGAACAATCGTTCTATACTCCCGGAAATCATTTGTATCTGGCCAGCGCCGCGCTGCTCGTTCTAAGCGGATTTTTCGTGTGGCATAGTATCCGGCTTATGAAGAAGGGCGCGATTGCATAGAAAAGGGAGGGAATTGGATTGCATCATTTGAAACGTCATTTGGTTATTCCCGTTTTCTTGATTGCTGTTCTTATCGTAGGGACGATCTTCTATAAAGTTTATGCATGGAAGGATAACGGAACGTTTAAGATCAAGGACCTTGTTGGCGAACGGTCTGCGATTGAGGACGTGATTATATCCGGGGATCTGCTGGATGGGTATCATCGTGTCCGTTTCAAAATAGAGGGAGGGCTAGTCCGGACGGACACGGAAGTATACAGCGTTCCTATGCTATGGTCGACCGATCGGTATATTTACGGCGCTCCCAAAAGGATGAACGGCATTGATTACGAGGTTCGCGGGTATATCGATTTTGATATCATTTACCGGGACAGTAGAAATCCGAAACGATCCGTGACCGGTCTGGCTCATCTGAAGCCGGAAATCGTATATACGAAATCTTCTCAGGAAGGCGTCACCTTTACGAACCCGCTCGAATACGGACTGGCCAAAATTGGCGAGAACGTGTACTACTCCGTCCCGACAACAACCGATTACACGGGGATGAACGGGATCTACGAGTTGAAGTTCGACGAACGGGCATACCAGTATATGCCGGAATACGAAAAGCATGCTCCCCGGCTCGTTACAAGCTACAGTCTGGACCGGAACAAGGAGAGCGGTTCCGCCGGCATTGAAGTGCTCGGTTTGGAAGCGGTAGGCGGCAAGCTGGCACTAATAACTGCAGAAGATAACAAGCTGGTCGTAAGAGGATATGACAGCAGCAGCGGACTGATGCTTGGAGAAGCGGTGATCGAGAATTTTATCGTTGCGGGACGGGGGGACAACAAGGAAGCCGAGGCTCACTACGAGTCATACGACGCTTATGCCGATCATATCGGGAATGTACTCACACTAAGCTTCAGGAGCAATTTGTCGAGGCCCGGTCAATTGAAACGAACGATTGTAAGCGTTGATTTTTCCCGAAGCGTTGAAGCGGTACAAATCCTCAAGGGGGATTTCAGGGATGGGGATGAACACCGTTATTTCGGCTACGGTATCCAATATATGAGCTACGTCAACGGCAAGCTGGTTGTGGCAATGACCTTGAGTGAACCCGAAGAATCGAACAGCATCCCCCACGAAATCGTGCGACCGAAGCGTTTCTTCATCTATGTGTTTCAAGCCTCGGAGCTCATGTATAAGGGTGAACTGGTCACGGATCTCAATGACGATACGATAAGGGCCGTGAATGTTCCTCCTACATATAGTGGATTCGCATATGACCCGGCCCAGTACAGAAATTTTGCTGACGTAACAATCGAGCGGAAAACGAGGTGAATGGGATGATCGAGCTGAGACACGTAACGAAGCGATACGGCGGCAGCGGCCATGGGTTGTACCGGGAGAGCGTAACAATTAATAACGGTGAAATCGTAGCTGTTCTTGGGGAAAACGGCAGCGGCAAAACGACGATGCTGAAGACGATCATGGGGATCGGTGAAATCCAGGGTGGGGAAGTATTGATCGACGGCAGTACGGTTACCGGACAATACGATAAAATGGCGTTCATTACAGAAGAAGGCAGCTATTTGCCGGATCTCACGCCTGACCAGTTTGCTGCGTTTTTAGCTGATTTTTATTCGGGGTTTCAGATGGAACGATTTCAGAAGCTTTCGGCTTTTTTTGAGATACCTCGACACCTCAAGATAAAAACGTTCTCCAGAGGACAGAAGTCGAAGCTTGAAATCTGTGCGGGTTTTTCAAAAGGCGCAAAATATATTTTGATGGACGAACCTTTCCAGGGCAAGGATCTGTTTACGAGGCGGGATTTTTTAAAATTGATGATTTCCAGTCTTAAAACCGACGAAACGATCCTCATTACAACCCATTTAATCGATGAAATCGAAAATGTCGCGGACAGAGCTATTATTCTCCGATACGGGCAAATCAAGGCCGATTTTTATATCGACGATATGAGAGAAAAGGGAAAAGATCTGGCTTCCGTCATGGCGGAAATATCGCAGTACAGCGATAAGAAATACAAGCAACTGTTCGAATGAAGACAGGAAGGCCGAATTTTTTCGCTTGACCCTCACATCAATGTCAGGACGGAGGGCGCTACGATCATGTCGATACCAACCGTGACTGTGTTCCGTAATGGGGAACCGGTCGACAAGCTGGTCGGCAAAAGCCCCGAAAGCGCGTATGAGCATGTGCTCGCAAAGTATACGACAAATGCTTGATGAAGCGCCTCCGCTGAGCATTTCAACAAATAAACCGCCTGGCTCAGGCGGTTTGTTCGCGTCAAGAAAAGGAAGAGGGGAGAACTTAAACCGAACCTAGAAACAATTATTCTGGCCGAGTCACATATTTTTGATTGACTTGTATACAAGAACACAAGTATGATTATTTCAACTAGATTACGTACGACGATTGATGGAGGTGAACCGTACATGCCTGTCATGCCGCCCTTGCTCCCGCCGCAGCAGAGGAAAACGCTTGGAGATCAAGTATATGACTCGATCCGAGAGAGTATTGTCACTCTTCGCTTGAAACCGGGCAGTATGGTCTATGAGAATGAGCTGGCCGATAGGCTGCAGGTCAGCCGCACGCCAGTCAGGGAAGCGATCCGGCTTCTGTTGAATGAGCAGCTGCTTGATGTGCTGCCGCAGCGGGGGACAAGAATTGCCCGGATATCAGAACGCAAGGTTAATGATACGAGATTCATACGGGAACATTTGGAGCTTGGGGCTTTTCGGGAGGCGGCACGTCTATGGAACGGAGAGAAGCACGGTGAAGTCAAGGCAACGGTTATTCGATTACTGGAGAAACAGCAGTCTGCTGCAGATCAGAAGGACATTGCGTTGTTCATGCAATTGGATGAAGCGTTCCACGAGGCGATTATCCGCATCACAGGCAATACCACGCTCCTTCAGGTGATTTACCATATGAGGGGGCATCTGAACCGTCTGCGGTTTCTGGCGCTCACCGAGTTTCATCATATGGATCGTGTGATAGATGAGCACAAGGACTTATTCTCGGCGATTGAACGGAACGATGAAACGCTTGCCGCAGAAAGGCTGGAGCGCCATTTAAACAAGTTGGATTACGAGCTTCCGCAGCTGCGAAAGGCGTATCCGGATTATTTTATGGATTAATGGACCGGAGGAAACAGCATGAGAATGGTATTTCGTTGGTATGGAGAAGGCAATGATACGGTATCTCTCAAACAAATCAGGCAAATTCCCGGCGTAGAAGGCATTGTTTGGGCGCTGCATGATGTGCCCGCAGGCGATGAGTGGCCTTTGGACAAAATTTTGGCATATAAACAGCAGGCGGATGCTTACGGATTTCATCTGGAGGTTGTTGAAAGCGTCAATGTGCATGAGGATATTAAACTTGGATTGCCAACCAGAGACAGGTACATCGAAAATTATAAAAATACGATCGGAAAGCTGGCCAAGGTCGGCGTAAAAACGATTTGTTATAATTTTATGCCCGTATTCGATTGGATTCGGACCGATTTATTCAAAGAGCTTCCGGACGGTTCCACGGCTCTTTTCTATGAAAAAGCTCAGGTCGATCGGATGGATCCGGAGGAATTGGTGCGCAGCATCGCTTCGAACCCGGACTTTACGATGCCGGGCTGGGAGCCGGACAGATTGAAGCAGTTATCCCCGCTGTTTGAGGCTTACAAGCATGTGACCGAAGAGGATTTGTGGAGCCATTTGCAATATTTCCTGGAGCAGATCATTCCGGTCGCGGAGCAGCATGACATTAAGATGGCGATTCATCCGGACGATCCGCCATGGCCGATATTCGGCCTTCCCAGAATTATTACCGGTCAAGATAATATCCGCAAGCTGCTTAAGCTCGTGGACAGCCCCTATAACTGCATGACATTATGCAGCGGCTCGCTGGGCGCAAATCCGAACAATGATATTTCTGCAATGATCCGGGAATTTGCCGATCGGATTCCATTTGCCCACATTCGCAATGTGAGAGTGTACGACAACGGCGATTTTATCGAAACGTCCCACCGGACCTGCGACGGTACCGTTAATATCGTTGACATAGTCCGGACATATCACGAAAACGGATTTACCGGATATGTGAGACCGGATCACGGACGCCATATTTGGGATGAAAAGTGCAGACCGGGTTACGGACTGTATGACCGGGCACTTGGGATTATGTATTTATGGGGAATATGGGATGCATTAGAACGCTTAAAGCAGAGAGACTTTGGAGATGCTGAAGGACTTTGAGAAGCAGAGAGACTTTGAGCTCCGCTCAAAGATCCCTATGTCATGCTCAAAGATCCCTAAATAAGGAGAGAATCGAAAATGATACCTGTTCATAACAATTTGAAAGGAAAAATAGCTGTCGTCACCGGAGGAAGCGGCGTACTTTGTTCGGCAATGGCCAAGGAGCTTGGCCGGCACGGGGTGAAGGTGGCAATCCTTAACCGGACTGCGGAGAAAGGTGAACTCGTTGCGGAAGAAATCCGCCAAGCGGGAGGCGAAGCGATCGCACTCGCCTGCAACGTACTGGATGCCGAAAGCGTGAAGCAGGCGGCTGCCGTTATTACGGAGCGGCTGGGTGAATGCGACATTCTCATTAACGGGGCGGGAGGCAATCACCCTAAGGGAAGCACGACCAACGAAACATTAAAGCCCGAAGATCTGAACGATAAAGAGCTGACCACCTTTTTCGATTTGACCGATGAGGGATTCGGGTTCGTATTTAATTTAAACTTTCTTGGAACGCTAATACCAACGCAGATTTTTGCCAAGCAGATGATTCATAAGCCGGGAGCGGCGGTTATTAATATCTCTTCCATGAGCGCGCCCAGCCCGATGACGAAAGTGCCCGCATACAGCGCTGCCAAAGCGGCGATTAATAATTTCACGCAGTGGCTCGCAGTGCATATGGCGGACGTCGGGATTCGGGTGAATGCTATTGCGCCGGGTTTTTTCCTGACGGAGCAGAACCGCAGGCTCTTAACCCGAGAAGACGGCTCGCTGACGGAACGGTCTCATAAAATTATTACGCACACGCCGATGCGCAGATTCGGAAAGCCGGACGATTTGCTGGGAACGCTTATTTGGCTTGCGGACGACAGTATGTCCGGGTTCGTGACCGGCATCACCGTTCCCGTGGACGGCGGATTTATGGCGTATTCAGGCGTATAGCTTGGGAATGAAGTTTCTCTCATGTCCACATCAATCCTCGGACCGAGTAGAAAGGAAGATTCGCTGCAACGTATATTCCAACGAGAAAAAACATGCTTGATATCGGATCGAAAACAATATATACTATAAATCCTGTTAACTATATTGAGTGGTTAGGGATTCGATAATGCTTCTGAAAAAATGGAAATAAAAAAATAGTTGCATTATTAATAGATTGTGTGGTATATTCTAATTCCGGCCGCGAGAACGGCTTGGAAAGAGAACGACCTTGTTCTTTGAAAACTGAACAACGAGCGAAATGCCCTGCGGCTCATCAAGAGCTGCAGAAACAGCAACAAAACGTATGAGCTAACAAGCTTATTCATAAACACTTTAGCGCTCATTATCCATCAGCCTTCGGCTGAAAGATAAAGACGCATTTTTATGGAGAGTTTGATCCTGGCTCAGGACGAACGCTGGCGGCGTGCCTAATACATGCAAGTCGAGCGGAGCTGAAGAGGTGCTTGCACCTCTGATGCTTAGCGGCGGACGGGTGAGTAACACGTAGGTAACCTGCCTGCAAGACCGGGATAACATCCGGAAACGGATGCTAATACCGGATAAGCGGTTCTGTCGCCTGACGGAACCGGGAAAGGCGGCGCAAGCTGTCACTTGCAGATGGACCTGCGGCGCATTAGCTAGTTGGTGAGGTAACGGCTCACCAAGGCGACGATGCGTAGCCGACCTGAGAGGGTGATCGGCCACACTGGGACTGAGACACGGCCCAGACTCCTACGGGAGGCAGCAGTAGGGAATCTTCCGCAATGGACGAAAGTCTGACGGAGCAACGCCGCGTGAGTGAGGAAGGCCTTCGGGTCGTAAAGCTCTGTTGCCAGGGAAGAACGCTTGGGAGAGTAACTGCTCCCGAGGTGACGGTACCTGAGAAGAAAGCCCCGGCTAACTACGTGCCAGCAGCCGCGGTAATACGTAGGGGGCAAGCGTTGTCCGGAATTATTGGGCGTAAAGCGCGCGCAGGCGGCCTTGTAAGTCTGGTGTTTAAACTGGGGGCTCAACCTCCAGTCGCATCGGAAACTGCAAAGCTTGAGTGCAGAAGAGGAAAGTGGAATTCCACGTGTAGCGGTGAAATGCGTAGAGATGTGGAGGAACACCAGTGGCGAAGGCGACTTTCTGGGCTGTAACTGACGCTGAGGCGCGAAAGCGTGGGGAGCAAACAGGATTAGATACCCTGGTAGTCCACGCCGTAAACGATGAATGCTAGGTGTTAGGGGTTTCGATACCCTTGGTGCCGAAGTTAACACATTAAGCATTCCGCCTGGGGAGTACGGTCGCAAGACTGAAACTCAAAGGAATTGACGGGGACCCGCACAAGCAGTGGAGTATGTGGTTTAATTCGAAGCAACGCGAAGAACCTTACCAGGTCTTGACATCCCTCTGACCGGTCTAGAGATAGGCCTTTCCTTCGGGACAGAGGAGACAGGTGGTGCATGGTTGTCGTCAGCTCGTGTCGTGAGATGTTGGGTTAAGTCCCGCAACGAGCGCAACCCTTGATCTTAGTTGCCAGCACTTTGGGTGGGCACTCTAAGATGACTGCCGGTGACAAACCGGAGGAAGGTGGGGATGACGTCAAATCATCATGCCCCTTATGACCTGGGCTACACACGTACTACAATGGCCAGTACAACGGGCTGCGAAGCCGCGAGGCGGAGCCAATCCCAGCAAAGCTGGTCTCAGTTCGGATTGCAGGCTGCAACTCGCCTGCATGAAGTCGGAATTGCTAGTAATCGCGGATCAGCATGCCGCGGTGAATACGTTCCCGGGTCTTGTACACACCGCCCGTCACACCACGAGAGTTTACAACACCCGAAGTCGGTGGGGTAACCGCAAGGAGCCAGCCGCCGAAGGTGGGGTAGATGATTGGGGTGAAGTCGTAACAAGGTAGCCGTATCGGAAGGTGCGGCTGGATCACCTCCTTTCTAAGGAAATACCCGGTCACGATGATGACCGGATAAACAAGGCATTGTTGCTCGCTCGTTGTCAGTTTTGAAAGAGCAAGACCGGGTTAACCGGGAATGAACTTTCACAAGCAAATATCCGTTTGGTGGCGATGGCGGAAGGGAACCACGCGTACCCATCCCGAACACGACCGTTAAGCCTTCCAGCGCCGATGGTACTTGGACCGCAGGGTCCTGGGAGAGTAGGACGTTGCCAAGCGGGTGCTGATGCACTTTCATCTTATTATGAACCGGATGGCTGCCAATTATTGATGGTTGCGCAGACAAGGGCGGACATGATAAGATCATTTTCCTGCCGCGAGAGCGGCTAAGTTGCACCTTGAAAACTGGATAGCGAAAAAACAGAAACATCCAAAGCAGAGAGACTTTGAGCGCCGCTCAAAGATCCCTATGTAAAGCTGAAGTTTCAATAACGCGAGCTTCGCGTAAGCGAAGCGAGCAACCGTAGTAGAAGCGTCTTTTCCGTTGGAAAAACGCAGGTTAAGCTACTAAGAGCGCACGGAGGATGCCTAGGCACCAGGAGCCGAAGAAGGACGCGGCGAACAGCGAAATGCCTCGGGGAGCCGTAAGCAGGCTTTGATCCGGGGATGTCCGAATGGGGAAACCCGGCTGTCGTAATGGACAGTCACCTGTCACTGAATTCATAGGTGATATGGAGGCATACCAGGGGAACTGAAACATCTAAGTACCCTGAGGAAGAGAAAACAACAGTGATTCCGTCAGTAGCGGCGAGCGAACGCGGATTAGCCCAAACCAGGGGGCTTGCCCCCTGGGGTTGTGGGACGTCTCACATGGAGTTACAAAGGTGTTCGTTAGATGAAGCGGTCTGGAAAGGCCCGCCATAGCAGGTAACAGCCCTGTAGTCGAAAGCGAGCACCCTCCGAGACGGATCCCGAGTACTGCGGGACACGAGAAACCCCGTAGGAATCCGGCAGGACCATCTGCCAAGGCTAAATACTCCCTGGTGACCGATAGTGAAGCAGTACCGTGAGGGAAAGGTGAAAAGCACCGCGGGAGCGGAGTGAAAAAGAACCTGAAACCGTGCGCTTACAAGAAGTCAGAGCCCGTTATAGGGGTGATGGCGTGCCTTTTGTAGAATGAACCGGCGAGTTACGATCACGTGCAAGGTTAAGGTGGAGAGCCGTAGCCGCAGCGAAAGCGAGTCTGAATAGGGCGAATGAGTACGTGGTTGTAGACCCGAAACCGAGTGATCTACCCCTGTCCAGGGTGAAGGTGCGGTAACACGCACTGGAGGCCCGAACCCACGAATGTTGAAAAATTCGGGGATGAGGTGGGGGTAGCGGAGAAATTCCAATCGAACTCGGAGATAGCTGGTTCTCCCCGAAATAGCTTTAGGGCTAGCCTCGGTGTAAGAGTCGTGGAGGTAGAGCACTGATTGGATGCGGGGCCCGCCAAGGGTTACCAAGTTCAGTCAAACTCCGAATGCCATAGACTTATAACCGGGAGTCAGACAGTGAGTGCTAAGATCCATTGTCAAGAGGGAAACAGCCCAGATCATCAGCTAAGGTCCCCAAGTGTGTGTTAAGTGGGAAAGGATGTGGAGTTGCAAAGACAACCAGGATGTTGGCTTAGAAGCAGCCACCATTTAAAGAGTGCGTAATAGCTCACTGGTCGAGTGACTCTGCGCCGAAAATGTAACGGGGCTAAACACACCACCGAAGCTATGAATGGTGTCGTCTTCACTGTGTCTTTGAGGAACGGGTTAGACCCGGAGCATTCGCCAGAAATCACCTTAAAAGTGATTCAATATTTCTGGCTAAATGCCTCCAGGCTAAACACCTCTCTTCGAAGGTAGAGTGAAGACGACACCGTGGTAGGGGAGCGTTGAATGCGGGTTGAAGTCAGACCGGAAGGACTGGTGGACTGCATTCAAGTGAGAATGCCGGTATGAGTAACGAAAAGACAAGTGAGAATCTTGTCCGCCGAAAGCCTAAGGGTTCCTGAGGAAGGCTCGTCCGCTCAGGGTAAGTCGGGACCTAAGGCGAGGCCGAAAGGCGTAGTCGAAGGACAACAGGTTGAAATTCCTGTACCACCGTAAGCCGTTATGAGCAATGGGGTGACGCAGAAGGGTAGTGACGCGGACCGATGGATGTCCGTCCAAGCAGTGAGGCTGATATGTTGGCAAATCCGCATATCGATAAGGCTAGGCTGTGATGGGGAGGGAAAATTACAGTACCGAAGGTCATGAGCTCCGGCTGCCGAGAAAAGCCTCTAGCCAGGCGAAGGTGCCCGTACCGCAAACCGACACAGGTAGGCGAGCAGAGCATGCTAAGGCGCGCGGAAGAACTCTCGTTAAGGAACTCGGCAAAATGACCCCGTAACTTCGGGAGAAGGGGTGCCTCGGTAGGGTGAATAGCCCGAGGGGGCCGCAGTGAAAAGGCCCAAGCGACTGTTTAGCAAAAACACAGGTCTGTGCGAAGCCGTAAGGCGAAGTATACGGGCTGACGCCTGCCCGGTGCTGGAAGGTTAAGGGGAGCGGTTAGGAGCAATCCGAAGCTGTGAACCGAAGCCCCAGTAAACGGCGGCCGTAACTATAACGGTCCTAAGGTAGCGAAATTCCTTGTCAGGTAAATTCTGACCCGCACGAATGGCGTAACGACTTGGGCGCTGTCTCAACGAGAGATCCGGTGAAATTTTAATACCTGTGAAGATGCAGGTTACCCGCGACAAGACGGAAAGACCCCATGGAGCTTTACTGCAGCTTGATATTGGACTTTGGTACGATCTGTACAGGATAGGTGGGAGCCTAGGAGCTTGGTGCGCCAGCATCAAGGGAGGCGCCGTTGGGATACCACCCTGATCGTATCGGAGTTCTAACCTGCCACCCTGAATCGGGTGGAGGGACCGTGTCAGGCGGGCAGTTTGACTGGGGCGGTCGCCTCCTAAAGTGTAACGGAGGCGCCCCAAGGTTCCCTCAGAATGGTTGGAAATCATTCGAAGAGTGCAAAGGCATAAGGGAGCTTGACTGCGAGACCTACAAGTCGAGCAGGGACGAAAGTCGGGCTTAGTGATCCGGTGGTACCGCATGGAAGGGCCATCGCTCAACGGATAAAAGCTACCCTGGGGATAACAGGCTTATCTCCCCCAAGAGTCCACATCGACGGGGAGGTTTGGCACCTCGATGTCGGCTCATCGCATCCTGGGGCTGAAGTAGGTCCCAAGGGTTGGGCTGTTCGCCCATTAAAGCGGTACGCGAGCTGGGTTCAGAACGTCGTGAGACAGTTCGGTCCCTATCTGTCGTGGGCGCAGGAAATTTGAGAGGAGCTGTCCTTAGTACGAGAGGACCGGGATGGACGTACCGCTGGTGTACCAGTTGTTCCGCCAGGAGCACCGCTGGGTAGCTATGTACGGACGGGATAAGCGCTGAAAGCATCTAAGCGTGAAGCCCCCCTCAAGATGAGATTTCCCAATTAGTAAGACCCCTGGAAGACGACCAGGTTGATAGGTTCGGGGTGGAAGCGCAGCAATGTGTGCAGCTGACGAATACTAATCGGTCGAGGGCTTATCCTAATACAACCCATTGAAACTCAAACAGCTATTGTTTCTGTATTCTTTCGCATCCGGTTTTCAAGGTACAATTATCCGGAGAGATACCCAAGTGGCTCAAGGGGACCCTCTGCTAAGGGGTTAGACTGCGCAAGCGGTGCGAGGGTTCGAATCCCTCTCTCTCCGCCATTTATATTAAGGCCCGTTGGTCAAGGGGTTAAGACACCTCCCTTTCACGGAGGTAACAGGGGTTCGAATCCCCTACGGGTCACCATTTTATTATCGCGGGGTGGAGCAGTCCGGTAGCTCGTCGGGCTCATAACCCGAAGGCCGCAGGTTCAAATCCTGCCCCCGCAACCAATACTTAAATCAGTCATGAAATTATTTGGAGCTGTGGTGTAGAGGCCTAACATGCCTGCCTGTCACGCAGGAGACCGCGGGTTCGAATCCCGTCAGCTCCGCCATTAAGCCGGTGTAGCTCAACTGGTAGAGCAACTGACTTGTAATCAGTAGGTTGGGGGTTCAAGTCCTCTCGCCGGCACCACCTTCGGTGATTTAATAAGTTGATAAAAAACACACCTGATTGTATAAATTTTCTTTGACTAGTCATATGGCGGTCGTGGCGAAGTGGTTAACGCACCGGATTGTGGCTCCGGCATTCGTGGGTTCAATCCCCATCGATCGCCCCATTGTTATTTATGGGGATTAGCCAAGCGGTAAGGCAACGGACTTTGACTCCGTCATGCCTAGGTTCGAATCCTAGATCCCCAGCCATAGAAATGCGGTTGTGGTGGAATGGCAGACACGCTATCTTGAG
The DNA here is from genome assembly GCA_041281825.1 of Paenibacillus tarimensis. Lineage (GTDB taxonomy): Bacteria > Bacillota > Bacilli > Paenibacillales > Paenibacillaceae > Paenibacillus_D > Paenibacillus_D tarimensis_A. The sequence continues at coordinate 1,578,121 of CP166298.1, forward strand.
GGGGTAGTGGGCGTACGCTCGTGGAGGTTCGAGTCCTCTCAACCGCACCAAACAACACTTTTTGAGTATCGGGACGTAGCTCAGCTTGGTAGAGCACCACGTTCGGGACGTGGGGGTCGCATGTTCAAATCGTGTCGTCCCGACCATCACTTCATGATCAAACATGCGGGTGTAGTTCAATGGTAGAACTCCAGCCTTCCAAGCTGGTAGCGTGGGTTCGATTCCCATCACCCGCTCCATAAATGAAAACGAATGGAGCTTGTAAGGAAGAGAACCCACAAAGGTTCGACCGTCCGTGCAAGCTTCTTTGCATATTCAGAATCAGGACGAGCGTCAACATCTTCCACTAAAGACATCCATGAATTGGCTTTGGAGCAAATAGAGATGTTGAGGATTCCCATCACCCGCTCCATAAATGAAAATGATTGGAGCTTGTAAGGAAGAGAACCCATAAAGGTTCGACCGTCCGTGCAAGCTTCTTTACATACTACAAAGGCTCCACCTTCTGTACAAGCAATATAAATAATTTCCCTTAAAAGTCCTGATTAATTAGGGCTTTTTTTCTGTTCGTGCACCATGCATTATTTCGGGGCGTTCTTTACATCTTGTACCGTATCATAAACTAACTAATGGAAAGGCAACTCCGAATAGAGGGGAAATATAAGATGAAATTGAATCATAATTCCGGATTAATGGGCAAGATACCAAAGGAGCTTGAGCTACTGGTTGAATTGTCCTACAATATGTGGTTCAGCTGGAATGAGAATGCTACCCGGCTATTCCGCGAAATCGATTCGCAAAGCTGGGAACAGGCAGGCCATAATCCCGTAAAAATGCTGATGGAAATGAATGATCGGATTTTATATGAAAAAGCGCAAGATGAACAATTTTTGAAATTATATCGTAAAGTAAGTAAGGAGTGGGAGGATTACCAACGGCAAATCACTTGGTTTGACCGGAATTTCCCAGAGCATACGGATAAGCAAATTGCCTACTTTTCCGCGGAATTCGGATTTCATGAATCGCTGCCGATTTATTCCGGCGGTCTTGGCGTTCTTGCAGGCGATCATACTAAGTCGGCCAGCGATCTTGGACTTCCGTTTATCGGTGTAGGTCTGTTATACAAAAAAGGATATTTCCAGCAAAAAATCGACTCACAAGGGCGGCAGCATGCAGACCTTCATCAATATGAGTTCAATAAGCTGCCGATCAGAGAGGTATTGGTTGGTGGAGAGGAACTTATCGTTCCTGTTGAGTTGCCCGGCCGTCAGGCCCATTTGAAAGTGTGGGGCGTTGCGGTGGGACGTGTCCATGTGCTGTTGTTAGATGCGGATATTGCTCCTAATTCGGAATGGGACCGGGATTTGACCGCCCAATTATACGGGGGAAATCAGGAAACGAGAATATCGCAGGAACTCATGCTTGGCATCGGCGGTATTCGTGCACTCAGAGCGTTAAATATTCATCCACAAGTATATCATATGAATGAAGGGCACTCCGCTTTTATTTCCATGGAGAGGCTTCGCGAGATGGCGGCCGCCGGGCTGCCGTTTCCCGCATCGGTGGAGGCGATCCGCTCAAATACGATTTTTACAACCCATACGCCTGTCCCCGCCGGACATGATGTTTTCCCCATCGAACTGATGGATCGTTACTTTGGAGTTATGTACGGATCGCTGGGTACAAGCAGGGACGATATCCTCGCACTAGGACAGTTAAGCGACAAGACTAATTTTAATATGACGTTTCTCGCTATGAATACATCCGGCTTTCATAATGGCGTCAGTAAATTACACGGGAAAATCTCCCGGCAGATGTTTCAGTCCTTCTTTGGCGGTCTTCCGGTTCACGAGGTGCCGGTTGACTATGTCACAAACGGAGTGCATCTGGAAACATGGATGGCTCCCGAAATGAAATTACTGCTGGACGAATACCTGACTAAATCGTGGAGAAACGCTTCGGCACAGGAGTGGCAAAATATCGGGCTTATCCCGAATGAAAAGTTCTGGAACGTCCGTAAGTTATTGAAGGAAAAATTAATCGCGCTTGCTAGAAAAAACCTGATTGAACAAAAGCTCAGAAACGGAGCGGGAGATGCGGCCGTCGAAGCTGTAAACAATTACTTGGATCCCCGGGCTTTAACGATCGGATTTGCGCGGCGGTTTGCCACTTATAAACGTGCTAATCTTTTGTTCCAAGACATAGATCGGATGAAGCGTATCCTCTCCGATCCGAAGCGGCCCGTACAGTTAATATTTGCGGGCAAAGCGCATCCTGCCGATTATCCCGGTCAGGAGCTGATTCGGGAAATATACCGTATTACCCAAATGCCTGAATTTGCCGGGAAGGTCGTGCTGCTGGAAAATTACGATATGAACATGGCCCGATATCTTGTGCAAGGCGTAGATGTTTGGCTCAATAACCCGAGAAGGCCGATGGAAGCGAGCGGAACAAGCGGTCAAAAGGCAGCATTAAACGGTGGGATTAACTTTAGCGTTCTGGACGGCTGGTGGGAGGAAGGTTATACCGATAGGAACGGGTGGGCGATTACTTCACAGTATGATGCGGATTGGAAAGCGCAGGAAAAGCAAGAAGTGGAGTCACTGTACAAAGTGCTCGAAAATGAAATCATTCCATTATATTATAGCTCGGATAATAGGGATCTCCATGATCGATGGATAACCAAGGCCAAAACATCGATGATCATGCTTTCCCCCGTGTATAACACTTCGCGCATGGTTATGGACTATACGATGAAATTTTATACCCCTGCTATGGCAAGAGCGGAACGTTTTAAGCAAAACCGGTATGAGCTTGCTGTGCGGGTTGCAGATTTCAAAGCCTTTCTACGCATTCATTGGCACCAGGTGAAGATCATGTCGCTCTGGGATTGGACGGGCGAAAGCGCTGCGGAAATCAATGACTCGGGAGAAAGAATCAAACAAATTAAAGTTATAGTGAAATACGGCACGGTCTGGTATAAAGATTCAGTTGTCGAAGCATTATATTTTTCAGAACAGGATGGCGATTGGAGTCCGGTCAAAGTTCCGCTTCGGCATGTCTACGATCACGGGGAAGGCATCCATGAATTTGCCGGCTGGATCCCGGTACATCTGAAGCACCAGGATCATTATTCGGTGAGGGTCCGGCCGGTAAGCGGCGATTTTGCTCATCCGTTCGAGCTGCCATTGATGACTTCATCACGATAACAATCGGGGGTCGGCCCCGATGAACAACATCTGCGGGTCGACTCTGACTGGTTCTGCCAAGTAGACTGATCCATAAATATCGATAGTATAAGTTTGACCCGTTGGATCCGCTGCGGGTCCGGTTCGTGCTTCCGATCGCTGTTGTCCCCAGATTCTTTGATTATCTAACCTCTTTAGTTGTAAGAATCTGAGCGACAAGAGGCGACCGCTATCGCTTCTCCAGCACGATTCCGGCCCCTCCGCTTCTCATTCAACTTAACCACTATTATTTCATTATTTTTGGATCGCTCTACTAGACAACTATTTCAACATCTTGGGCGCAATTTGTTGAAAAATTCTCAGGCTTTATACTTGTTCGATCTTGATCAGGTTGGTAGCACCCGTGTGTCCAAGCGGCACACCGGCAGATATGACGACATAATCCTTCTCCGCAATGATCCCTGTTTGGCGTCCGAGCCTTATAGCGGATTCAAACATTTCGTCCGTTGTGCTCACGCCATCTCCCTTAACGGGAAAGACTCCCCAGAGCAGACACAATCTCGGCAAAACGTATTCATGCGGTGTAATGGCAATGATAGGCGCGTTGGGCCGATGCTTGGACACCATCCGCGCCGTAAAGCCGCTCTCCGTCGGGGTGATGATTGCTGCGGCCCCCAGATCGTGCGCGGAATCGACGGCAGCCCTGCTAATCATTTCAGTAACAGTTGTCGCTTTCTGACGGTTCCTTCTGTTCAAGCGGTCACGGTAATCGAACATCGACTCCGTACGGAGGGCTATTGCGGCCATTGTGGCAACAGATTCGACAGGGTACTTCCCCGCGGCCGTTTCGCCGGACAGCATAAGTACGTCCGCCCCTTGCAAGACGGCATTAGCAACATCGCTCACTTCCGCTCTTGTCGGGCGCGGGTTGATTTGCATTGATTCCAGCATATGGGTTGCAACAATGACCGGTTTTCCCGCCAAGCTGCATTTTTCAATCATCTGCATCTGAATCAAAGGGACATCCTCGACCGGAATCTCGACACCTAAATCTCCTCGCGCAACCATAATGCCGTCGGAAACATCGATAATATCGTCGAGCCCCGCAACCCCTTCCTCGTTTTCGATTTTGGAAATGATCTGAATATGACCGGCATCGTTTTCCTCCAGCAATTGTCGGATTTCCCGGATGTCATCTCCTCTTCGGACGAAAGAAACGGCAATGATATCGATTTGATGCTGTAAACCGAAAAGGATATGGTTTACATCCCGTTCGGTTACTCCCGGCAAGGTCGTTCTCACTCCGGGCAGATTCACCCCTTTTCTCGGTTTCAAAGTGCCGCCGTTCATCACTCTGCAAGTGATTTCGGTGTCTTGGACGGATATGACGGATAGCTCGATCAGTCCGTCGTCGATTAAAATCCGCGAAGAAGGTTGAATGACAGCCGGCATATCCTTATAGGTTACAGGAATCCGATCCGAATCTCCGAGGACGGTTTGTGTTGTTAGAACCACGGTCTGGCCTTGGATCAGTTCACAAGAGGAATCCTTAAGCTGTCCGATCCTGACTTCAGGACCTTTAATATCCAACAAGATGGGGACGATGGTATGGAGCTCCGCCGCTGCTTGACGAATGTTGCGAATACGTACGCTATGCTCTTCCAAGCTGCCGTGCGCCATATTTAAACGGGCCAGATTCATTCCGGATTGAATCATCTTCTTCAACACGGCTATGTCATCACAGGAAGGGCCCATCGTGCAAAGTATTTTTGATTTTTTCATCTGTTCTCTCTCCTTGCAGTTTTCACCAGTCTATAATTTATGATCGATGAATTCCATGAATTATAGTAATATAATTGTATTATAGTATTAATGGCTGGTGAGCGATGATGATCGAAATCAATGAAATGCGGTTAGACAGCGGTGTCGATTGGTTCGAAGAGAGTAGGGAACCGGAAGCCGAGAATTTTCATTTCAGTCTGATTACCTATGGGAAGTGCGTGTATTGGGTGAATGAACGCAAAATCATTATGGATAAAGGGGATCTCATCCTCATTCCCGGGCAAATGCGATTTTATGGAAAAAGCATTCCCACCGTATTCCATTCCAAATATGCGATGAACTTTCAGAAAGCAACGGGCGGCCCCGGGTTGCCCATTTTATCGGGCGGCGATGTTATTCACTTCCGTGTCGGGTGTTATGAGCTCATTCTCGAACGGATCAAAGAGATGATGAAGCAATGGAACGAGCGGCTGCCTTATTATGAAGTGATGTCGTCCGCTTTGTTAACGGAACTATTAACTTACGTAAACAGAGAGCTGGACAGGGGGGAAGTCGCTTCAGAGAAGCTCAGAAACGTGCAGATGATGAAAGATTATATAGGGCTGCATTACAGGAGCAAGATTACCAAAGACGATCTTGGCGGCGTCATTTCGAAGAGTCCGAACTATGCGATAACCTTGTTCCGTATGATCACCGGACAAACGGTAAGCGAGTACGTTCATTCGCTCCGCATCAGAACGGCAAAGTACATGCTGACGGAATCCCGGCTCAATATTGGCGAAATCGCCGAATATTTGGGCTACAGCGATGTGTCTTATTTTCATCGCGTGTTCAAGAGGTTATCGGGGAACATTCCTTCCGATTGCAGATGAAGAAAATCCGATTTTTTTTCGGCGCATTGTCAGAAACCTCCCCCGCATTTATTCCGGCTTGTTAACCGTCGCATGACCAATCTCGAACGGAGACCATACGCCTTCATAGGACAGATGCATCGTCATTCCTACGGCAGCATGCTCGAGATTGTGGCAATGGTTCATCCAGATTCCGGGATTATCGGCGATAAACGCGACCTCATATGTCTCGCCTGGAGCGACGTAAAGCGTATCGGACCACCATGGACTGCCGCTGACAGCCTTGCCGTTCCGGCTGAGCACTAACATATGATGGCCGTGCAGGTGCATCGGATGATCAACCATGCCGCGGTTGACGATGGTCGTTTTCACCAGATCGCCCTCTTTCACCATATACATCGGCGTATTCGGGAAGACGTCGCCGTTGATCGTATATAACTGATCGAATTTACCGTCGTAAAAGCCTATCATGTTATCGAGAACCATCATAAATTCACGGTCAAACGGGGAATCCAGATCAAAAGGCGTCGGTTTCGGACTGCCGTAATCGGATGGATCGAACAGCAATGTATCCGGAATGGGGGGAACGGTCCTTGATCCGTCTTGGCTAAACAATATTCCATGCTTAGATTTGCCGTCAATGCTGAGGAATACCGGATGATCGGGCATCGTGAATGCGACGTCGAATCTTCCGCCGGTTGTAATCTGCAGATGGGTATCGGTTAATTCCGTCGGCTCACTCAAATCCATGCCGTCAATTGCGATGACTCGGAACGGTGTGCCGACTACAGCGAATTTACGTTCCACCCAGTTATCGGTATTGATGAGCCGCAGCCGTACAGGCGTTCCGGGCGACGTTTGGATATATTCGATCGGTTGGCCGGAGGAATTAAAAGTCATCGAGCCGTCTTCCCAATAATGAGTTATAACGGTGATATCGTGACGATCCGTTGCGGCCGTATCCGTCGGGTCGACGATAAGCGAGCCGAACAACCCTTTCTTCACCGATTCGGCGGAATCTTGATGCGAATGATACCAATAGGTACCCGTTTGTTCCGCTACAAAACGATAGGTGTGCGTCTGTCCGGGCATAACGGCATTCTGGGTTGCTCCGGCTACGCCATCCTCGGCATTTGGGACATCGAGCCCGTGCCAATGGATCGTCACACCGTTTTCGATATCCTTATTGATTAGGGTTACCTCAATGAGTTCACCATGGCGCATCCGAAGCTCCGGGCCGGGCAGTTGACCATTGTACGTCCAGGCTTCCATCATTTCCCCGGATGGCAGTTTGATCGTCTTTTTCTCTGCGGTAAGCGTAAATTTGCGGTCAGGCTCCCCGGTTTGCGGTCCGGTTAACGATTCAACGCTTGTATGCCCTTCATGCCCTTCCGTATGATGAAGGGTTGTGGCCGCGCCCCCGCCATAGTCGGCGACACCCGCCATCATACTGATGCGCCCGGGCAGTCTGCTGGCAGCTTCAGCCGTTACGAACCATGCTCCGAAGGCAATAGCGATCACGAGCACGCTTGCGCCGGTCCGAAGCAGCCTCTGGGGCAATGAACGCTGTAAAGGAGCATCCGGCCTGCTCCATGCCCGTTGTCTGCGGACTTGAATATACCCAAGCAAGAGGAGGGTCAATAAAAGTACACCGGAAGGCCAAGCGACCCGTTCCCAGTGCGTAAGAGCCGGAGGAACCAGCATGAAAAAGAAGGATACGACAGATCCCAGTGCCGCAGCATGCAACGGCATGACAAGATAGGGATCACTTGCCGATCTTCGCTGGCCGGCATCAAGCCCTGCCCGATCGTTCCCGGAAGCGAGAGGGGACAGGACATGGAGCCGCGGAATAGTGAATAAAATGACGGCTGCTGCGGGTATAAGCAGGAGCGGGAGATGAAACAGCCACTTGTCTTGCGTAAATATCCATCCTTTATCCGACTGCAGCTTGAACAACAACGCGAGTCTGCCTGCGATCGGCAGCATCGCTAATCCTATCGTAATAAGAATACCCCGAATTCGCCGCCTCAATTGTGCTGCGTCGCTGCTTCGAACGAACCGGCCCGCTTTAGAGCGGGCAATCGACCAAAGCACAATAAGGAGCATGATCATTAGTGCATCCAGCCCGAATGTTAAACCGTACGACATTTAAATTCCCCCCAAGGTCCGTAAACGAATTGAATATGTTTCGTCTTTTCCATCATAATGATTATTCATCATGGAAATAACGGTCCCGGGATTGGTTGTTGCCTGGTCTTAAGTCGGGTTGGTTCGATTAAGGTCAGGTATGATAAAGGGGGAGGCGGATTATAAACGTAGTCCCTTCGGACAAGACGCTATCCACTTTGATGCTGCCGCCGAAATCCTGAATGATCTTATGAGTGATCGACATCCCCAGTCCTGTTCCGTGTTCTTTCGTTGTAAAGAAGGGGTCGAACAGTTTATCCATCGTTGCTTGACACATACCATTTCCGCTGTCGGAGATTTCGATTATTGCACAATGATTCTGCGAATAAGCAAGAATCCTTATATTCCCCATCGAGTCCATAGCTTCGATTGCATTTTTCATCATATTAACAAGTACTTGCACCATTTTGTCCCGCTCCATTTCAACTAATAATGGGACTATCGCCGTTTCTACAAGGAGCGTATGTCCAAGGCGCGAGATTTCCGTATCCATGACTGAAACCGCCCGGCTAATGCAGCTTTGAACGGATTCCGGCTTAAGCTTGGCAAAGTGAGGCTTGGAAAACTGTAAAAACTCCGATGTCAGCTCGCTCACTCTCGTAATTTCACTCATAATGATGCCGTGAAACTGATTCATATTGTTATAATCATTTTGATAAGCCAATTGCAGGAAGCCTTTTATTGTCGTTAACGGGTTCCGAATTTCATGGGCCATTCCCGCAGCCAATTCGCCGATGACTTTTAATTTATCCGCCCGGAAGAAGTGCTCATCCCGCTTAACCCAGTATTCTCTCTTCTTGTCAAACAGCTGGCTCTCCACATCGTCGATCTTCCCGTCGATACTTTTGTTTTTGTCGAGGGAGAATCCGTAAAGCAGATTCATTGCTTTGAAATCGGTCATTTCATGATTGAAGACATGCTCGATGGTCTGTATGGCTCCGGCTTCCGTATCGTATTCGAATGCGATGGCATACTCGCCGCCGCTGTAACGTGAAATGAGCGCATGCGGAAAATGCGTCTGCAGCTGGTCCGCAAGACGGATCAATTCGTTGTTCACTTCCCGGTATCCCTGCTGAATATTCAGTGTTCTGATATTATAGCAATCGATAAATATAATACATATTTTTTTGGTCTTCTTGCACATCTCGTCCAGATCTTCCCGAAACGCCTGGAAATTCAACAATCCGGTAAGTGTGTCAAGGCGAAGAAGGGCGTTATTTTTTCTTTGCAGCTCGTCTTTTTCTATTGCCGATTTCTTAATGTACCAGAAGAGAGCGACAATGACCATCGAACTGACGAAATCGGCAAAGGTGTTCAATAAGGCATACGAATTCAGATCGGTATAGGAAAGCCGGATGACGCTGTATACGGATATGACAAATAAAGCTTGGTAAAACGATCTGGCCAGGCTGTCGTTCTTCGTTAGCAGCTGTACAAGCACGATAACATATAGAGTGAGTGTCCAATTTAACGCGCTTGTCAAGTGGAACAGTACCAGCATGGCGGATTGCGCGTAGATAAGGAACGGATGATTTCTGAACGGATGGGGTTGAAAAGAAGCGAATAAAGCTGCTCCCGCGGCAATCATGAGCCATGCGTTTGTTGTTTTGTCCATATAAATGGAAGAAAATGAAATGATACCTATCATAATGGGAAGCAGTCCATTGATGAGCAGCTTTTTTTCCACGCTTATCGCATCCTCTATCTATGTTCTTATCTGTTTGCTTGGATATTGATACTTGTTAACAAGCTTCCTATATTATAGCAATTATTTACTTAAAGACCACTGAAATTCAACCAAAATTATCGGATTTTTTTATAGGGATCCCATGGGAATAAACCTATAATAAAAGGGATTTCTATCTCTCAAGGGGATCATTGGAATATGATGCTCAAACGAAAAATACGGAGGGGACAATGAAAGGCATACAGCTTGAATATCTTGACAGAGGGCTGGTCGCGGCCGCAACTTCGGATGGCATATTCCTAAGCTGGAGGCTGCTGGCCCATGAAGCGACCGGTTATTCGGTAAAAGGGCTGACGGGTGCGGATTTCAATGTATACCGGGACGGTGAGCGGATAGCGAACGTTCGGGACAGTACGAATTACTTGGACCGGAAAGGCCTGGCATCGTCCGAATATTATGTATCTGCGGTAGTCGATGGGCAAGAAGCCGATCGGAGCAAGCCGGTCAAGCCTTGGGAGAACGCTTATTATGATCTGCCGCTGCAAAAGCCGGCGGACGGCGTCACTCCTGCAGGAGAATCGTACACTTATTCCGCTAACGACATGAGCGTAGGGGATGTGGATGGCGACGGGCAATATGAATTTTTCGTAAAATGGGACCCTTCCAATTCGAAGGATGTTTCGCAAATCGGATACACCGGCAATGTGTATATTGATTGTTACCGGATGGATGGGACGCTGCTGTACAGAATTGACCTTGGTGTCAATATAAGAGCGGGTGCCCACTATACGCAATTTATGGTGTATGACTTTGATGGAGACGGCAAAGCGGAGATGATGTTCAAAACCGCTCCCGGAACGAAGGTGGTCAAGTTTGACCGGGACGGAAATATCGCATCCGAACGGTACATTACAATGCCGCAGGCGGATATAGACGCCGGTTATAGTCATGAGGACGACTACCGGATGAGCAGCGAGGACTACTTTGAGCACATCGTCAACCTGTTTATGAGTTGGCATAAGCACGAAGAGGTCGTAAAAGGGCACTGGCCGGAAACGGTTGAAGCCTGCTTTGGCATCGAACGGAGATATGCTTACCCGTTAATTAGAGAAGACGCCCGGCGGCTGGCGGACTATTTCATGGATGTTTATGCTCTGGGCAGGAGCGGCCGCAACAATTTGCGGGCATTCGAGGGTTTTATTTTGGAAGGACCCGAATATTTGACGGTATTTGAAGGCGCTGCGGGGAACGAACTTGCAACGATTCGTTATAAGCCCGGACGCCATGACGACGGACTGATGTGGGGCGATTATGCGATGGCAAGAATCGAGCCGGGCAATCGGGTCGACCGGTTCCTGGCCGGCGTTGCCTATCTTGACGGCGTGAGGCCTTACGCTGTTTTCGCCCGGGGTTATTACACGCGCACGACCCTTGTATCCTATAGCTGGGATGGCCGCAGTCTGAGGGAATACTGGTATGCGGACAGCGGCTGGACGGTGATGAGCAATCCGTTCAACGACAGGCCGCACGGCAGAGACGGAACGGATCCCGTGTTCGGAACGATCACGACGCAAGGCGCTCATTCGCTCAGTGTCGCGGATGTGGATGGCGACGGTAAGCATGAAATTATTTACGGCGCGGCAACCATCGATCATGACGGCGCATTATTATACAGCTCGATGGATATCATGCCTGCGCAAAGCGCCGCACCAGGCACGATGGCCAAGCTCGGTCACGGTGATGCGCTTCACGTGGCGGATATCGATCCGGACAGGCCCGGACTTGAAATCTTCATGGTTCACGAAGGAGGTCCTTGGGCCCCATACGGCTACACGCTGCGCGATGCGAGGACAGGTGAGGTTATCTACGGCGGTTATTCAGGCGAAGATACGGGGCGAGGCATGGTCGGCGACGTCGAACCCGGCCGCAGAGGCCTGGAAACCTGGGGCGTCGGACTGTGGAGCGCAGGCGGCGAGTGTATCGACAGCCGTATGCCCGGTACAAACATGAATATTAAATGGGCGGCGGATATGACGACGCAAATCATAGACGGCTCCTTGGAGCAGACGCCGACCATTGAGGACTGGAAAAAGGGCAGATTGCTAACTGCCGAAGGTACAAGAACGAATAACCATACGAAGGGGACGCCTTGCCTCGTTGCCGATATTTTCGGCGATTGGAGAGAAGAATTGCTCGTCCGTACTGCGGACAGTTCCGCGATCCGGATTTACCTGAGCACAGAGGTAACGGACCGAAAATTATATACCCTGATGCATGACGCGCAGTATCGAACAGGGATCGCCTGGCAGAATACGACCTATAACCAGCCTTCCTATCCAAGCTTCTACTTTGCTTCCGATACCGATTGGGCTAAGGTTCCGCTGCCGGAGTTTCATGCCCCGGGCATTTTGCCGGTGTTGGAAAAACTGATGGACGAGTAGTTGGATAATATTAACATGTAACATAATGAGCCTCCTCTCCGATTGCCGGATAAGGAGGTTTTTTGTACTCACGCGTGAAAATTGCGAGTGTAATGAGTGTATTCACCCCCAAGGCACTTTGCAATCTTCGGGAGGAACTTCAACAAACGCTTGAATCGACGGCTGCCTAAGTGCCCGGCCTTCGTTCCAGCGCCATTCGCTATACTGCACTTTCACGGTGAGTTTCGGCGCAACCCAGTAAGCGTCATTATGTCTTTCCGGTTTATTTTTAAACGGCCTATCTTTCACTACTGTCGGTACTAGAATATCGGTCAAATCCCGCCAATCGGCTTTTGTAAGTTTTCCTGTCCCCGTATGGCCGATGTACCATAAATTCCCTTCACCGTCATACTGGCCTAACAAGACGGCATTTACAAATCCTCCGCCTAGCGTAAACCCCCCGACAACAGCGGTCACGTCACCGTAGTTTTTAACTTTCCTCCAGCGATCATTCTTTCCGTCAAAGGAATAGATGCTGTTTAAGTCCTTACACACAATGCCTTCCATATCGTTCTGCTTAACTGCCTCGAACAAGGCTTTCCCATCCTTATGGCCGCTGACAATTTGAATATTTTGATTAGGCGCCACGATATTTTGCAGTATGTCCAACCTCTCCGCCAGCGGTCTTTTGTTTACCCAGTTACCGTTGAAAAAGACAACATCAAAGATCATGTATGTAACCGGGATTTTACGCCTAACGTCATCGATGCGTTCTAGTCGTTTAAGCAGATCGCGGCGCATTACTTCATGGAATGAAGGCTTACCGTCGGCTCCGAACGCAATGACTTCGCCATCCAGTATTACCGATTTAGCTTTGCAGTAAGATTCGATGTTTGTTAATTCCGGATAGTGATGTGTTCGTTCGTTCTTTTTTCGATTGAAGAGCTTCGTTTCCGTGCCATCGTGATAAGTGAGAATTCTTGTGCCGTCCCACTTAATCTCAATGCGCCAGTCATCTCCGTCAGGAATTATTTTGCTTAATATCGGTTCGAAAGGGGTTATCGGTTTCATCTGTTCCTCGTGAGATTAATGTGATTACATTAGTTTGGACAATACGGAACAAAATATGAAAAACTCTTCCAACTGGAGCGAATATGTCCCATTTCGTTTTTCGCATTGAAGGTATTGACATTGAAATTACGAATCCGGATAAGCTGCTGTGGCCGGAAGCGGGAATCACGAAGAAAGAGTACATCAACTATTTACTGTTGGTAGCACCTTATATGCTGCCTTATTGCAGAAATAGAATGCTGATGATATGGCGCTATCCGCACGGAATTAGAGGTGAGCGTATTGAGGAGCGCTCCATTCACGGAACTGCACCGTCCTGGGTGCCCCGCGTTACTTACAAAGATAAAGAGCGCATCCTTCTAAATAACGCAGCGACGTTGATTTGGGTTGCGAATAAGGAAGCCCTTGAACTGCACGTCCCGTTTGACCGTTACCACCGTAAGGAGTATCCGACAGAGCTCGTTTTCGATTTAGATCCTCCGAATGACCGCAGTTTTCAATTGGTATTGGAAGCCGCTCTGAAAGTCAAAGATGTGCTTGATTCATTGGCGTTATACAGCATTCCCAAGACGTCTGGAGCAACCGGGCTTCAGATTTACGTGCCGATTGAACCGAAATATACATTTGAGGAAACACGTGTGCTAAATAAGTTCATTGCAGACTATATTCATCAGCAGATGCCGGATAGGATCACCTTGGATAGAGTCTTTGAGCGCCGCGGCCAAAAGTTATATTTCGATTATTTACAGTTGTGGCGAGGGCGTACAATGTCCGCTCCATATTCGGTGCGTGCCAGGCCGCTCGCCACTGTGTCTGTACCTGTTACTTGGGAGGAGGTCATGACAGGATTTTCGCCAACCGATTTTTCAGTCAAAAATGTTCCTTCCCGCATTGAAAAGGTTGGCGATCTTTTTCAACGTGTCTCGAAGGAAGCTGATCGACCTAATCAAAATTTGGATCAAATCCTCACGTTTATACGGGCCAATAAGTAATCAGTCCGTTTGATTCCGCTTTTCACTAAAATTTAGGTTAAAATCCCGCTGCAGTCGGCGATCCTTATACCAGCGTCTTAACCGCTTCTGCTGTAAATGGCACCAGTTCGTCCATGCGGCCGCCGCGTATCTTGTCGGCCCAGGCGGGGTCGGCAAGCAAAGCTCGGCCAACGGCTACCAGGTCAAACTCGTTCCGTTCAAGTCTGTCGATTAATCCATCGAGACCGGCGTTTGCAGCTCCTTTGCCTTCCGTAAAGAGACTCGTAAAATCGGCGTCAAGCCCAACCGACCCGACCGTGATCGTCGGCTTGCCGGTCAGCTTCTTCGTCCACCCTGCAAGATTCAGATCGGAGCCCTCGAACTCCGGTTCCCAGAAACGGCGCGTCGAGCAGTGGAACACATCGACCCCGGCATCTGTAAGCGGTGCAAGAAACTTGGCCAGGAGATCCGGGGTTTCCGCCAGCTTCGCTGTAAAATCGCCAATTTTCCATTGCGAGTAACGCAGTACGATCGGGAAGTCGAGGCCCACCGCACGTCGGCAGGCCTCGATAACCTCCACCGCAAACCGTGTACGCTCGACTATGTCTCCCCCGTAGCCGTCGGTACGCCGGTTCGTTTTCTCCCAAAAAAATTGGTCGATCAAATAGCTGTGTGCACCGTGAAGCTCGATGCCGTCGAATCCGAGCCGTTTGGCGTCGGCAGCCGCCTGTGCGTAGGCATCGATTACCGCTTCGATCTCCTTCTCCGTCATCGGCTCGTTCACTTTCTCTCCGGATCCGGTGAGACCCGAGGGGCCTACCGGCAGCGCTTCCGGGTTAGGCAGGGCGCCTGCAGGGCGTTGCGTACCGACATGCCATAGCTGGGGAATAATCCGTCCGCCTGCTTCATGGACCGCAGCGGCGACGTTGGACCACCCGCTGAGCGCATCTTCACCATGGAAGCGAGGCACATTGGCGTCGCTTGATGCCGCAGGATGGTTGATTACGGTCCCTTCGGTAACGATCAGACCAACGCCGCTCTCCGCACGGCGCCGGTAATAGTCGGCGACATCCGGCCCGGGCACACCGCCGGGCGAGAAGCTTCGGGTCATCGGCGCCATAACGATACGGTTAGCCAATGTCATATTCCCCGCTGTGAACGGTTGAAACAAGGATTGAACAGAATGAGTACTTTTCAAAGATATCCCTCCTGACCAAGAATGATGATGCTTATAAAAAAGAACAAGGCGTCACCTTTAATTGTATTCTTTTCCAGCCGGTTGTCAAAATGTGAAAGTCCGGGATGCAGCTGCCGCAGCATGCAAATAAATGATTGTAAGAGGAAATGGAGCGGCCGGGTTGAATGATTAATAGAGATACAGTCATCGTTATTCTGGAACACGGGAGGTTGGATTTTTGTGGAACAAGAAGTTGAACGGCTCTTCGGGGAGCATATTTTGCAGGAGGCGGCATTCCGGTTCGGCTTGAAAACCGATGCATTGTCGAAGCTGGGCGATTTTGAAAACTATGTGTATGCCGCGGAGCAAGACGGTGCCGGCGTTATTCTGCGGCTCACCCACAGCAGTCATCGGACGCTGGACCAGGTGAGGGCGGAGCTGGATTGGATTGCATATCTCGCTGCGTCCGGTATGGAACATGAGATTTCGGGATATCTTCCTTCCCGAGATAACCTTCCGGCCGAGCGGATTGATGCGGACCATTCTTATTTTATCGCTTGTCTGTTCCGAAAAGCTCCGGGCAAAAGTCCCGATTCGAAGGATCCGACAGTGTGGAATGAGCGGTTGTTCCGGGAATGGGGAGCGGTTACGGGACGGATTCACCGGCTAACGAGAGGATACCTTCCGTCCGTGCGCGGGGTTGCGCGCCGTCCCGAATGGGATGAGGACGAGTTGATTGTACAAGCGGATCGATACATACCGGCGGAAGATACCGTCGTGCGGGAAAGGCTTAGGACGGTATTGGCGCGTCTGAAGCGATTGCCGAAGCCGATCGATGGTTACGGTCTTATTCACACCGATATCCATGAGGGTAATTTCTTCTTGGAGCAGGGGCGTATGACGGTTTTCGATTTTGACGATTCTGTTTACAACTGGTTTATTCACGATGTGGCGATTCCATTGTATTACGCCCTAAGCAGGGGGATTCCCGAGTGGTACGGAGGTGACCGGACGGCCTTCGCCAGGGATTTCTTTGCCGCGTTCTGGAAAGGGTACGCATCCGAGTACCGGCTTTCGCCGGAATGGGTTGACGAAATACCGGCTTTTCTGGAGATGAGAGACTTGATTTTATATGTGGTCATCCATAAGAAGATGGATGTCAGCGCACTGCCGGAACGTCTAAAAACCCGGTTAGGAGAAATCCGGGAACGGATCGTTTCCGGACGTCCTTTGGTGGAGCTTGATTTTCGCAGTTTTATATAAAAGGGAATACATTAATGACCTAACCGCTTCCTTGAGGGAGCGGTTATTTTTCGATTGAAGAAAGCGATTGCGAATTGAAAGGCGATTCGTTATAATGATTTAACAAGGTTGAATTAAATGAAACATATTTTATTTAACTTTGAAAGGGAGTGCGATGATGAAAAAGTATAGGGTCGGCATTATTGGCGCGGGCGGGGTAAGCGAGCTGCATTTTATGGGGTACAAGGATCATCCGGAACGGATTGAGATCGAGGCGCTTTGCGATCCGAATCCTGAGATGCTTCAATCTAGGGCGGATAAATACGGCGTCCCGAAACGTTTTACGGATTTGAATGATTTTATCCGGAACAGCGGCGTTGATGTTGCAGTGGTGTGCACACCCTCCCCGATTCGCAAGGAAATTCTATTCCCGTTAATCGAAGCGGGACTGCCGGTATTTGTTGAGAAGCCCTTCTCCGATAATCTGTCTGAAGCGGTGGAAATTACCGAGAAAGCGAAGCGGGATGGCGTGCCGATTTCGGTCAATCAAAACTTCAGACGCCACTTTCCGTTCGATCTCACGAAAGGCATTGTTGCAGGCGGGACAATCGGCAAGGTGACGTCGATTTTGTTCACCAATTTATTTTTCAGGCAGGATGGGGGCTGGCGGCTGGAATGTAAGAGACATGCGCTTTCCGTAATGGGGATTCATTGGTTCGACGGCTTCAGGCTCATTCTCGGTGCGGATGCCAAATCCGTCGTCTGTCAAAACCGCTCTTCCTCTGCGGTTGATTGTGCCGGAGAAACGGATGCGACGGTACAGGTCGTATTCAATAACAATACGGTTGCGACTTATGTCCAAAGCTTCTCCTCCGCATTCCCCAAAACAGAAATGATCGTGATCGGCGAATCGGGCACGCTTGTTACCGGACACAGCAAGGTCGATCTGCATCGCAGAGGCGGGAGCAACCCCGTTCAATCCTGGGAGAACAATATTTCAAGAGAAACCGCGACTTACGAAGGTTTGAACCAACTGCTTGTTTCCCTTGAAACCGGTGAAGAAGCGCCGAACAGCGCGCATGATAATTTGAAGACGATCCAAATGCTGGATGCGGCTTATGTTTCCGCCATGGAGCAGCGAATGGTCCTGATTGATTAGGGCGGACACAGGATCCCTTATTCAAAGATATGGAGCCAGAAAGCATGTTAGGCGGACAGAGGATCCCTTATTTGTTCAATAACCAATCGATTTTTAGTGATTTGGGGTCATTAGCGGAACCAGTGTCCGCAAGTTCGCTAAAAAGTAGGGTTAATTCACAAATAGCGGATCGTGTGTCCGTCTCTCACATGAATTCTCTCATCGCATAATCGATTTGAAAGCCAACGGAAGAAGCTTATTATACATCCAAGGCTAGACTCTTGGAGCAGGACCGCATCCCCCCACTTCAACCGAAGCGTTGACGAAGGTAAGTGGTGGGAGTATTCATTCTCCGATGGTTTTACGGTCCGGAGCTGAATAGATAATCAACATCCGGCAGGGTTCCCAACTCGTGACACGAGCATTGTGCCATACATTTCGCGGAATTCTGAGCATCATACCTGATTTCAGATGGTGGATCTCGTCTCCCAACGTGTGGTCGCACTCTCCGGAAAGAACGAATATGAGTTCCTCGCAATTGGGGTGATAATGCCGATTGTTCTCTTCTCCAGCATTGATAAATACCATGCCGAAGGTCATTTCGCTTTCAGGGTCGATCTCTTGCCCGCACAGCCACTGAATCTTTCCCCAATCCATCTCGAGTACATATTTTTGTTCATTCAGGTCGGTAATGGTAGCCATGTTATTCCTCCTGACATAGTGATCTTTGAGCATGACATAGGGATCTTTGAGCGAAGCTCAAAGTCTCTCCGCTTCAAGTCTCTCTGCTTTAAGTCTCTCGGTTGAACGTAAATTTCGAATTAAATTACATTATGTTTATTATAATTCAACTACATTGAACAAAACAAGTTTAGTTTTGCAAACTATTGAATATCACTATATAAAATGAATATGAGAGAGGAGCGATGGTTTTGAATATTGGCATATCGAGGCCGTCCTGGGAGGAGCGGGATAGCGAACAAATCTTTCGTCTCGCACACGAATACAAGTTTGACGGCGTTCAAATCAAGCCGCAGCAATACGAGCCGCTCGGCCTTGATGCGGAGCGTTTCAAGGAGCAATACGGCGATTTGGCTTATTTGGCCAGGGGAGGCATTATCGTGTATCCCGGTTCCTCGTACCGGACATGGGCAGAGCGGTTTTCATCCTTCTTGTCCTTTGCGAAAGGGGTGGGCGGCAAGCAAATTTGCATTTGTGCCGGCGTCCGGGAGCGGGATTTGGACAGCGACGGCCTCAAGGGGTTCTCGGGCGTACTTAATGAACTGGGCAGGCAGGCGAACGGGGCCGGAGCGGTCATCTCGCTTCATAATCATGCAGATACGATATTGGAAAGCATAGACGATATTAAACGTATTTTCGAGCATATCGATCCCGCCTGCTGCGGTCTGACTTTCGACACCGCTCATGCAGCCAAGGGCGGCATTGAAGATCTTGCCGGTGCGCTGGAACAATTCAAGCCATTTGTGAACAATATCCATTTGAAGGATTTGTCGGGTGACGGCAAGTTCTGCCTGCTCGGAAGAGGAACGCTCGATTTGAAATCGGTGCTGCATAAACTATCGGAATGGGATTATCGGGAATGGCTCATTGTCGATGAGGAGACGGCGGGCGTATCCGTCCGCGAGGCTTTTGCAGGATCGGCAGCATTTTTGCGGGAAGGCGGCTTGTTGGGCTCGTAAATGTTGATGAAAGGGTTAAATGACCAAAAAAAGGACCGACCCGCCATATCAATGACGCTGGAGGTCCTTTATTGTGCCCAAATAAGAACCTCACCTGTTTCTACGTGATTTCGCGGCTCAAGACCCGCTAAACACCCCGATATACCTGACCTCATCCGACAGAGGGGTCAACGTATGCTCCTCTAATGAAGTGAAATAGATCGAATCCCCCGCCTGAAGAGTATATTCGATCGAACCTACCTTATATTTCATCGAGCCTTCAAGCACATAGACAAATTCTTCACCGCTGTGAGTAAAGACATGTTTTTTGACTTCGCCCTTTTTCGCCACAAAGTAATAAGGCTGCATCAATTTGTCGGGACGCCCGGCGGCAAACGCATAGAATGAATAGCCCTTCTCGGTTTTGATCC
The DNA here is from genome assembly GCA_041281825.1 of Paenibacillus tarimensis. GTDB lineage: Bacteria > Bacillota > Bacilli > Paenibacillales > Paenibacillaceae > Paenibacillus_D > Paenibacillus_D tarimensis_A. The sequence goes on from CP166298.1 coordinate 1,597,945, forward strand.
AATGCCGGATATCCTGGGCATGCTCCGCGCGGGTAAAGATCGTCTCGATGTCTCTGTTTTCCTCCAACAGCTCGGACACTTTCACGCCCAGCGCTTCGGCGATTTTCATCAATGTGGAAATCGGAGGCGTAGATACTTCATTTTCTATTTTGGAAAGCAGACTTTTCGTAAAACCGCATTGCGATGCAATTTCGTCAAGGGTGCGATTTTGCTGCTTCCGAATAATTCGTATTCGTTGTCCGAGTCCCATGAACGATTGATTCCTTTCCGTATTGGTCTTTTTTTCATTATAAACAATAATGAACCGAAAGTGGAGTGGGGCAAAATTGATAATCAGGTGTATCGAACCTGGCATGAACCTAGAAAAATGTGTTTTAATAAAAGTAACCTCTGTAGATATTTCATAGTAAAGGAGTTCTTATCCATGCAAATAGCGTCTTTTTTATTACCCAAAAAAGAAGTCGCCTATATTCAATGGTCGGCATCCATGCGGGAAGCAATGGAGCAAATGGAGCATTACCATTACACAGCCATCCCAATTATTGACGATGAAGGGAAATATGTAGGTACGCTATCGGAAGGCGACCTATTTTGGAAGATGAAGAACACGCCCGACCTTCATTTTGACAACCTGGAGCAAGTGCCGATATGCGAAATCAAAAGGCGCATCCATAACGAATGCGTTTGCATCAATGCGCATATGGAGGATATGCTCGCGTTGGCAGCCGATCAAAATTTCGTTCCCGTCGTTGATGATGACGGAGTTTTTATCGGAATTATCCGGCGTAAAGATATAATTGAGTATTATACAAGAAATATCACCGATTAATAGGAAAAGCGAATATTGGCAGCCATCGACGCCGGAAAGGGGAGGATTATCATGCGAAAACTTGTATTTTTCTTAGGCGGTGCCGGCGCAGGTAAAACGACTGTGGCGAAAGCTTTGGCAATGAAGAAACGAACGGCCCTATTCGACATGGATACCTTGACCCGGCCGGCGGCAGAGTCGATCATGACCCTGTCCGGGTTAGATCCGAATGATCGCGATTCAGCCTTTTACAAATCGCGCTGTCGAGACTTGGGGTATCGTATTACGATGGATGCCGCACTGGAAAACCTGGAGCTGGGAACGGATGCGTTCGTCGTCGGACCTTTCACCAAAGAAACCGGCGACCCGTTATGGTTGGAAAAGGAGCTCGCGAGGATTGGCGCCGAGGCTGATGACGTTGACGTCAAATTGGTTTTTGTATATCTTCCGAATGAGGAGCTGTACCGCGATCGCATCCGGCAAAGAGGCTCGCATCTGGATACGTGGAAGTTGAACAATTGGAACGAATTCAGCCGTTCTCTCCATGTACGGGATATCAAATGGATCCTGCCCGATTCATCGATCCTGTATTTCGACAACTCGGGACCGTTAACAGAGCAAAAAATATCACAGATCGAGCGATTTGTGTACGGAGACGGGAGGTTGTAAGGCGATATGATGTTTTTCAATAAACTTTTTTATCGGCTGCTGAAGTTGAATAATGTGCTCGTTTTCGTAGCTTCAGCGCTGCTTATTGCAGTTTGCTCCATGCTGATATATCTGATTGAGCCGGAAACGTTCGAACATCCGTTCAACGGCTTCTGGTGGGTGATGACAACAGTCACAACGGTCGGTTACGGCGATTATTACCCGCATACCGTGGCCGGTAAATTCGTCGGCATTTTTCTGTACATTTTCGGCATCGGTCTGATTTCCATTGTGATCAGCAAAGTGATTGACGCAATCGTCGTTTACAAGCGTTTGAAGGAGGAAGGGAAGTTGACTTATAAAGGCGAAAACCATTTTGTCATCATCGATTGGAGCAAGGAGGCGGACCTTGCCGCTCAGGAAATTATGAAGAGCAATCCCGCTGCAGATATTGTATTGATCGACAGGCTGGAGAAATCTCCCGCCGAGCACGAGCGGATCCACTACGTTCAAGGCAATCCCGTAAATAAGGAGACCCTGGACAAGGCTAATCTTGAAAAGGCGAAAGCTGTCTTTATTTTTGCCAATGAAACGACGGAGTTCGGCAATTATATTCGGGACAACTCGTTTGTGGATGGTAAAACGCTGCTCATCGCCACTTCAATCGAACGGTTTTACAAGCATGTTTACACGATCGTAGAGATTAAAGATAAAAACAACATTGATAACTTTAAGCATGCTAATGTGGATGAATTTTTGCTGGGTTCGGAAATGATCTCGCAATTGGCGGTCCGTTCAGCGATTAACCCGGGTGCGTCCAAAATTTTCTCACAGCTGCTGACGCACCAGTATGGCGAGGATTTATTCGAAATTACCGCGAAGCCGCACTGGTCCACGTACCGGGACGCTTTCACCGAATTGCTGCAGCAAGGCGCCACTTTAATATCCGACGGTGAAAAGATGGACATCAATCGAAGGCTGGACGAGACGATCGCTCCTTCTGCCCGTTTGTTCGTAATCTGCGACAAGATGACTTATGCTAAATTGAAGACATTTTGATGAATGGAACGCAGCTGCATACATCGACTTATGACCTCCAGCGTCGGCGTACGCTGGGGGATTTCGGTTTATGCGTTAAAAAACTTAAAGAAACCGCATATCATTCTTAAAAAAACCGCATATATCAAGGTGGTGCCATGTGATACACTTTAAAAAAGCATTTTGAAATATAATACGGAAGCAGGTGGACAAACTTGAGCGGACCGCATTTACTTGACAAAATTGAGGATTTACGGAGCTCGTTAGTTAGTCAAGTAATGACATGTCAGTACGATCTTCAGCATCCGGAAGTCATTAAAATCAGCCAGGAACTGGATATTTACTTAATAAAATATGCCGGGATGAACTTTGAAACCTGATCCGTAGCTTCTAATGGATCAGGTTTTTACATGTCTCAGATAACGGATTCATCCTTGGGGTTTATCACAAAACTGATTGGAATAGTGGTTATATTAATCTATTTGATGAAACAGAGAGATTTTTAATGATTGTATAAGGATCTCCAGCGTCTGCGGGATGCGCCTTCTCAGAATTCTCATAAGGCAGTTGTATCCTGCTTTTTCCATGGAATCTTTTAATCCGCCTATAGTAAAGTAAGACGGGTAGGAGGCGAAGACATCATGAGAAAGTTCGTAAAGTCTTTTTTGGCGGTTTGCATGGCTGCTGTCATGCTTGCGCCGATGAGCGTGTACGCCTATGATACGGCCAATACGACCATTTATGTTAACGGTTCATCGGTTTTGACTCCGGTGATCATGCAAGACGGCCGCCAGATGGTGCCGGCTGCATTCTTCAGAAATCTCAAGCTTAATGTGACCTGGAATGAGCAATACCGCGCGGCAGTCATCAATAATAAAACGGTTATGATCGGCTTCCCTGCCAGTAAGAAATATGCGGATTTCGATCTGCAAGGGTTGAATAACTGGCATCGGGATTACCTGTATACGACAACAGTTAATCATGGAGGAAGAATTTATATTCCTCTCGCCTACACGGCCAGAAAGCTCGGACTTGAAGTAACGTACAATCCCCGTTCAAAGCGTACGACGATCATTGAAGCGAGCAGGGCCGGAATACTTAATCAAACGTATGCAAATAATAACTCAAACCACGTTTCGGCATCCCAGGAAGATATGAAATGGTTGTATCAAATAACGGAAGCGGAGGCCGGAGGCGAGAGCTATCAAGGCAAGGTTGCTGTGGCAGCATCCATTCTTAATCGAGTCAGCAGTCCGGAGTGGCCGGGCAGCATCCAGGATACCATCTTTCAAGTCACGACTTTTAACGGCAAATCGTATTATCAGTACTCACCAGTGCTTGATAAACGAATCTATCGCGTCACGCCGAGCGTTGAAACGAAAAGGGCGGTTCAAGCCGCGATAAACGGAGAAGATCCGGGTAAAGGCGCAACCGTATTTTACAATCCTGATAAAACCGACAATCAATGGGTAAGAAGCAGAGAAACAACAGCAAAAATCGGAAATCATATATTTGCAAAATAAGTACAAAACCGGTACTGCCCGATTACAAGGAGCAGTACCGTTTTTTTCTTGTTGGCTAACACTTTCAACCCCAAATAATGAGGATTTGAATTTGAGCTTTCAATAATGAAGGGGGGCGATTAGGATGATAATGTAAAGTTATTAAACCCGAACTTAAAGTGAAATTAGAAGAGAAATCGGCAATATTACCAGTTTTATTCTGGCATTTACAATGATGCTGGTAGTATTCGCCACTCGCATAAGCGGAAGCTGAAAGATGCTGCAAACCTGTAAACCTGCGAACCAGCAAAACCAGCAAAACCTGCAAAACCTGCAAAACCTGCAAAACCTGCAAAACCTGCATGTTAATTTTAATCCAATGGCGGTTTTGATGAATTGTGCTGTAAAACCTGTATCTTATTTCACAAAAATCCTTTATATCTGCTTATTAAAGAAGAATAAGATGCAGGAAATACAGCTCGTGATCGAAAATTTAGCGTATTCCCTTTTTTAGATGTAGGAAATGCATCTCAACTCATGGGAAAGGTGCCGATATTCACGAAAGGATCAAGCCAGGAAATCGCAGTTGTGGAATCGTAACGCGGTATCCAAATCCGACGGGCAGAGCTTGATCACGATTTGAACCTAAGAGATTGAATCGATCGCCGATTGAACGAGACGATAGCTGATCACTTTTGTTCTTTTCCCGCATTCGACCGGTTGGAGCCAGCCTTTCTCGCAAAGTCTTTGCAGCAGGTTTACTGCTGTACGATGGTTTACGCCAAAATGTTCTGCGACATCGATAGGACGTATTGGCCGAACAAGGATAATTGCTAGCCGCAGAACCTCGTTCTCTTCGAAAAATGTTCTTTCAAATCCTTTCTCCTTAGGTTCGTAACGGCTGAGCAGTGAGCGCAGAAGATGAATGCATTGTTCGGGCCGATGGGCTACGTCGTCATAAGCAAAGGAAACTAATCGAAAGCCCATTACCTGTAAAAACAATTCCCGGTTCAGCTCATTGCAATATTTTTTGCGATCCATGCCTGTAACGTGCGCTTCATAACCTTTGACTTCGATCAGAAGTCTCCAATACTTTGGCGAGAATACAAAATCCGCAAAGTAAGACCTGCCCCGCCAGTCGAGTACCTCATATTCCGGATGCAAGTCATCAAAGCTTCCTTTTATCGGCCACCACACATTGCGTGCAAAAAGAATCTCACCATGCCCGTGCCCTCTCTCCAGCCGTCCCTTCCTTTCACCGGATCGAAGCCGTAAATGATGTTGGATAAACGAAGCGTGCGCTTCTTCAAACTCCATAGGTTCTATCACCCCTTATAAAAAAAGAACGTCCCAACCCATCAATAAAGATGTGTTAGGACGTTCTTCGTCACTAGTACCATTATAACGGAATCGAATCGTCAGGTCCATGGGTCCATGAGTTGCAAGAAAGCCGTTGATCGATATTCGGTCACATAAACCCGTTACTTAACGGGGATCAATATTTTTTGACCGATTTGAATGAGATGCGGGTTGTCCAGATTGTTGTATTCTGCGAGCTCTTGCCATTGGATGCCGTACTTCAGGGCGATTCTATAGAGAACGTCGCCTTTCTTCACGATATAAACAATAGGTTCAGAATTCTTCTCGGACTTATCCTTGGTTTTCTCCGGTTTATCCTTATCCTTTTTCACGGGCTCTTGCGGTTGTTCCGGTTCAGGAGCTTCTTCCGATTTCTCGATCTGCAGTATTCTTCCCTCCACAACAGGTGCGATCGTTTGCCGCTCTATAATCGTATCAATAATTAAAGCGGATAATAAAGGCCCGTTATTTTTGTCCAGCAGCACCTTGGCATCTTTAAACATTTCATAACCGTCTCCGCCTTCGGCAATAAAGTCAACCGTAGCTAGAGTATATACCGACATTCGGTCTAATTTCTCCCCGTTCACCTTCACTTCAACGATCCGGGATCCGGAAGGGAGCGCAGGATCAAATGTATACTGGATACCACTGACCTGGGCAAACCGTCCGGCACCGTTTTCGATTTCGCTGACGCTGTTTTCCAGAGCGAGGTACAGCTGTTCACCGGTCACTTCTATTTTTACAACATAATTCGTAAACGGCATCGCATCCATAATGTCCTGTTTGGTCAGAGGGCCAATCGGGAAGATGCGTTCGGCGCGAATGCCGCCGCCGTTAATAAGACCGATATCGGCCTGGGTGTACTCCCTTATTGTATCTGCCACGAAGTTTCCGATGGCTGTTTCGCCATTTCGTTGGGAAGCTTTCATCACATCCAGCTCGGTTGTTGTTTCTCCAATGACGGCACCCAGTTCTTCGGCTAATTGTTGGATATATTTATCCATCACTTCTTTAACAGCCGGGTCCGGCTCAAAGTCTTCTTTCGCCGCTTCTTCCTTCAGCTCATACCGATGATAATTGAAGTCGGTGATGTTGCCGTTTTCGACGAGGAGATTGATTTCACCCAAATATTTAAATTCATCGCCGATGAACCACAGCAATGTGTTGTGAATTTTCTCCGGGCTTTCGTAAGCAAAGGCGGCGTGATCGCCGATAATCAGGTCGATTCCGTCTACCTGTTCGGCAACCTTACGAGCGTCCGGGCTGGTCAAGTGGGATGTAACGATAATCAGCTCCGCTCCCGCCTCCGTCATTTCAGGAATGACGGCTTGCATCGCTTCAACCGGATTCAATACAGCGGCGTGCTCGCCCATCGAAGTAATCTCAGGCGCTTCTTCGTTGATTAAACCGGTAATCCCTACTCTCGTCCCGTTTATTTCTTTAATAATATACCGCTCGGCACCCTGCTCCTTACCGAAAACATCGTTTGTGCGCTTGTCGATGGCATTGGCGCTGACCCACTTGAACTTGCTTTCGCCGATTAATTCAAGCAATTGGTCAGGGCCCATATCGAATTCATGGTTGCCGAATGTATTGAAATCCAGCTTTCCTGCATTAAAAGCATCGATGATATGCTGCCCTTTAAAATTCGAGGATAAGACAGAGGTCGCAACATCGTCGCCGTTCCCAATGAACAGGGAGTTCGGATTTTCCGCTTTAATGCGGTTTGCAATGCCAAAATAGTTGGCGATATTCTCTTCGCTGTCCGGAGCTCCGAAATTACCGTGGAAATGCGTATCATGGATGATCGTCAGCGTCGTTTCCGCCAGCTCATGATTGGCCTTTGCATAATCGGAGCCAACCAGGTTAGGAGCGGTTCCATCGCCGTGTGTACCATGAGCGGATGCGCCAGGCAAGGCCGGAGCAGCCAATTGAAAGAGGAATGCCAATCCGAGTGATGCCGCCAATAAAAAGGGTTTTCTCTTCATCTCTTAACCTCCGAATATAGTTTTATCTATCTCATACTATAATAGAAGTATAGCAGGAAAATTAAGACAATGTTAAAAAAATGTTATTTCGTCCGGATAGCATATTTTTCCCTGACTGAGGCAAACAATAAGCTTGGAGCTGAAGCAAGCGGAGAGACTTAAAGTGGAGAGACTCAGAACGGAGAGACTTAAAGCGGGGAGACTTTGAGCTTCGCTCAAAGATCCCTATGTCATGCTCAAACATCCCTATGTCATGCTCGAAGATCCTTTGAAGCGGGGAGACTTTGAGTTCCACTCAAAGATCCTTATGTAAGGAGGGAAATTGATGGCTGGAAAAAAACAAATCAAACCGACTGTTGTCGAGAATTCAACCGAAGTATTCAAAAACGGGTATCAGTCGGCTTTGCATTATGTACAAAACGCTGTGGAAAACGCGGTTGGTACGACGGAAGACGCCACGCAGAACCTTGTGAACAACGTGATGAAAAAAGGAAGAAAGTAATCGGGCGAGATAGCCAAAAGAAAAAGCTCATTTCCGAGTTAATTGCTGCTTATACAATCGTTTGCCCAGTCATGACGACTGCTCTAACGCTTGTATATGCCGCTATTTTGTGAAAGACACCATTTTGAAATTCTAACGCTTGCAGGCAACGCTATCTGGCGAGAACCGTCAAAAACGATGTAAAATGACCAAATAAGTTGCACTGGTAAGCGCAATGCAAAAACGGGATTACACCCCAAATAACGTTATCTGATAAGCGTTAAAAAATGCAGCATGTACTCGAGTATATAGAACTCAGCCAAAGATTAAAATACCCGCTCTTGTCGAAGAGCGGGTATTTTCGCATCAACCACCTCCCTAAAAATCATGGAAACTTGACCTAAATAGTATTTTTTACCAACTCTATGTATTCTGATGGACATTATCAATGGAAAAGTAAAAATAATTGCATACTGATCAAAATACCGTTAAGGTAATGCCTGCTTTATTCCTTATAATGAGGAAAAACCGCAAAGAGACCAGAGGTGTTTGTACATGAGGACCATACCTGAAACACAGGCCGTGAAATCTTCAAGGCTGAGAAAAAAATCGCTGACGAACGAATCCCTAACCGGGTGGTTATTTGTAGCGCCGATGTTGATCGGCGTCATTGTGCTTACTCTCATGCCGATTATAGCGACGTTTGTGCTCAGTTTTTCCGATTGGGTGTTTATCGCCGGAATTGACGGACTGAAATGGGTCGGCATGCAAAATTATGAACGGATTATCGACGATGAGGTGTTTGGAAAGGCGCTTATCAACAACGCGATCTATCTGCTGACGGTGCCCGCTTATCTTGCAATATCGCTGCTGCTGGCAATACTGATTAATAAACATGCTTACTTTAAGGATCTCTTCAAAGTGGTGTATTTCATGCCGTATATTTCGAGCGTTGTAGCGGTCGCGACAGTGTGGATGGTGTTGTTCCATCCTTCCGCAGGACCGGTTAACCAGTTTCTGATGTCGATCGGGATTGACAATCCGCCGAAGTGGATCGCCGACCCCAATTATGCGCTTATCTCCGTTATGATGATTTCCGTTTGGATTTCAATCGGCTTTAACATGATCATCTACATTGCAGGCTTGCAATCTATACCGAAGGACTTGTATGAGGCTGCGGATATCGACGGGGCAAAAGGGTGGGTCAAGTTCAGCCGGATTACGTTTCCATTGCTGTCACCGACAACGTTCTTCCTGTTTATTACCGGAATTATTTATTCGTTTAAAGCGTTCGAACTGATTGCCGTGCTGACAAAGGGCGGGCCGATCAAATCGACGACGGTTATGGTGTGGTACTTGTACGAAACCGCATTTCTGAACCTGAGGATCGGTTACGCCTCTACCATCGCCTTATTCCTGTTTCTCATCCTGCTGGTCGTTACGATGGTGCAATGGTACGGACAAAAAAAATGGGTCAACTACTAACTGTGGGCGGAGGACTTATTCATGTATAACTTTAGCTGGAGGAAAGCAGTCATTACTTTGTTATTATTTTCCGGAGGCATTCTCTTTATGATGCCTTTTGTATGGATGCTGTCTTCGTCTTTCAAAATCGAGGCGGATGTGTTTAAGTATCCGATAGAATGGATTCCCGCCAACTGGAACGGATTCGCCAATTATGCGGAGGTCTGGTTCGGAAAGCATCCGTTCTGGCAGTATTATTGGAATTCGCTCAAGGTAAGCGCCATGACCACCTTTACATCGTGCCTTGTATCGTGCCTTGCCGCATATGGCTTTTCCAAAGTGCAATTTCCCGCAGGTAAATGGCTGTTTCTTATCGTGCTTGCTACATTTATGGTACCGCAGCAGGCCATTATAGTACCGCAATTCATCCTCTACCGTTACATCGGACTGTACGACAGCCATCTCGGGCTGGTGCTGCTCGGCAGCTTCAGCGTACTGGGCACCTTTATGCTGCGGCAGTTTTTTATGGGCATACACACCGAGTATATCGAATCGGCCAAAATCGACGGTGCGGGACATTTCCGGATCTTTTGGGCGATTGCAGTTCCGCTCGTCCGTCCGGCAATCGCTACCTATGCGATCTTGCGGTTCATATGGACATGGAACGATTACATGAATCCGCTCATCTTCCTCCGGTCCGACAACTTGTTTACGATTCAGCTGGCGATGCAGAAGTTTACGACAATCAACGGCGAGTTCTATTCCTTGATTATGGCTGCGGCGGTATCCGCGATCCTTCCGCTTCTGATCATATTCATTATCGGACAGAAGAACGTCATCGAAGGCGTATCGCTTGGCGGTGTGAAAGGCTAAGTCGAATATTATAAACAGTCTATAAAGAGTAAAAATAGTTTGAAAACAGTAAAAATAAAATCATGGTGCGCTGACTTGAACTTGTTACAATTACGTTGAAATATGACGATCATACTACAGGAGGGGTTCAATTGAGAAAGAACAGAGTTTGGTTCGGATTTATAGCATTCATCTTAATCATGAGCTTGATCGCCGGATGCGCGGGAGGAAACAGCGGTACGAATACGCCGGCGCCTGGCAGCAACAACGGATCAACCGGATCTGCGAATCAAGACAATAATACGGAAGATCCGAAGCCGAAGGATCCCGTTACAATCAAGCTGCACACGCACGGCACGGAAGCGAATTACAATTGGGCGCATACGATTGCCGAATTTGAGAAAGCGTTTCCCGATATTAAGGTGGAATTGGAAGTGCTGAGCGAGAAAGGGGATTCGCATGAAGCGCTGCAGAAGCTCGATCTTCTGGCTTCTTCCGGAGAAACGCTCGATGTATTGATGTTCAGCGATCCGGCCTCCTACGCGATGCGTGTCGGTCTTGGCATGGTGGCGCCGCTGAATGAGTTTATTGAGAGAGACGGTTATAATGTCGAAGAGGAATACAAGGTCAACACCATTATGAACGGCCAATATTATGCGCTTCCTGGCAAATTCAACCCGTGGTACGTGCTGCTCAACAAGAATCATCTTGCAGAGGCTAATCTGCCTGTACCGACCGATTGGACCTGGGACGATTTCGCCGATTATGCGAAACAATTGACGACAGGCGAGGGCACTTCCAAGCGTTACGGCACATACTTCCACGGCCCGCAAAACGGCGGCTGGATGGAATTTCTGAAGCTGGCGCTTGCCAGCCAAGCGGAAAATACGGAATTTGTCAAAGAAGACGGCACTTCCAACCTGGACGATCCGATGTTCCAGCGGACGCTGGAGCTGAGATACCAGATGGAAAAGACTGACCAGTCCTCAACGCCGTACTCGGATATGCTGTCGCAGAAGCTGCATTACCGCCCGCAATTTTTCAATCAGGCGGCAAGCATGATTCTGATTGGCAGTTGGATGAACACGGAGCTGGGCGGAACCGAGCAATTCCCGCTTGAGTTTGAAGTCGCGGTTGCTCCGTATCCGAAAAATTCCGCTTCCGACGCGGGCGGATATACGCCGGTTACAACCGACTTTATGGCTGTTGCCGCCAAGTCGAAGCAGAAGGAAGAAGCCTATACGTTCATCCGATGGTATACGACCGAAGGCCAAATCGTACAAGGGAAAAACATCCCGTCCTGGAACAAAGTGAGCGATGACGATCTGGTTCAAATTGTCGATACGATCCTGAGCGGCACGCTAACGCCTGAAAAGGTCGATAAGGAATCGCTGATCCAAACGCTGCGAAACTCCAAATCCTCCAAAATGATTCCGCCGGTAACGTTCCAGTCGGAAATTTATCAGGCATTGAACGAGGAGTACGAGAAGATGATTCTCGGCAGTCAGAGCCTGGATAAGACGCTGGAGGCAATGAAGGAACGGACCCAGAAAATAATCGATACGAATAAATAGCGAATTCGGAGTCTGATATAATAATCAGGGAGGGGAATAACCCTCCCTTCCTTACTTTATAAGTGCAGTACGTGTGACGCGTTCTTTTCCCGCGGACTGAGCTTTATCAAAGGGGCTCCATCATGAAACATTCGTCCGAAAGGTTTTTTTCGTTTCGCAATAAGCTGATCGCGACCTCGATTGCTTGCCTGTTGATTCCTGTCTTCATTTCATTGACCGTCTTCAATTATGTTACCCGGGACACTGTAAGGGAGCAGGCGTCGACGAGCGCGGAAGAACTGCTCAAGCTGGTCGAGAACAATGTCTCGAATCAGCTTATGAACATGTCGAATGTCGCCAATTTCATTCAGGTCGATTCGGAAATGAACACAATTATGAAGGCAAGGGTATCGGGTAAAGTATATGAAGGCCCGGATGCGGAATACAAGGAGTTTTCAGAACGAAAGCGGATAATCAGCAAGCTGGACAATATAGCGATCATCGGAGAGAAGCTGTTCGTCACCATCCTTCTCTCTAACGGCGAAGTGTTTACAACGATCGACAAGCACGAATACGATCCGCGGCAGTTGATTCGGGAGCCTTGGTTCGGCAGTATGCAAGAGCTCACCGGCTTCGAATCGCTCTGGATCGGAGCGAATCCGACGCCGATCGTTTCCGGCCAAAAGAGCAGTCCTTACCAGGTAACGCTGGCTAGGACGCTTCGCTTTGCCACGTCGGAAATTTATGGTTATGTCGTCGTCTTTTTATACGAAGAACAAATAAACCGTATCTTCAAGCAGTTAGCTTCCGGAAGGGAAGTGATGCTTGTGAATAAAGACGGTAAAATTGTTTCCCATGAGAACGCTTCGCTTATGGGTGCGATGTTTACCGAAGCTTATGAACCGAAGGAAGGCAAGGACCCCGGCCTTGTCCAAATCGGGGATCAGGAATATCTTCTGTCCGAGGTCGGGCTGTCGGCGATTCCGAACTGGAGGCTCGTATCGCTGACGCCGTACAAGGAAGCGATCTCCAAAATCAACAGTACGTTTAATACCGTTCTCCTATTTCAAGCAGCCGCTTTTATAGTATTTCTATCGATTCTCGTCTATTTGCTGCAAAAGTTCACGCTCCCGCTGATGAAGCTGGGCAGGCTGGCTTCCCGCGTACAGGAAGGCAATTTGGAGATGCGCTCCAACATTCGCGGCAAAGATGAAATCGGCCGGCTCGGGATGTCATTCGACCAGATGCTGGACCGGATCGTTGAGATGATCAAGAACATGACGGTTGAACAGCAGCGTAAAAGGAAAGCGGAGCTGGCAATGCTTCAGGCGCAGATTAATCCGCATTTTTTGTTCAACGTATTAAATTCGATTCGGATGAAGGTGCTGCGCAGCGGGGACAAGGAGAGCTCCGACATGATAAGTTCACTGTCCAAGCTGATGCGCATGACGATCGATAGCCACAAGGAGACGATCACCCTTCATGAAGAGCTGGAAATTGTCATCGATTTCGTCAAGCTGATGAACATGCGGCAGCGGGAAAAGGTGCTGCTGGATATCCGGACCGCCGCTGAAGCGCATCTGGTTCAAGTGCCGCGGTTTTTTCTGCAGCCGATGATTGAAAACGCGATAATACACGGCTTCGATCAGAAAGCGGGCTTAATCAAAATCGACGCTGAGGTTGGACAATCCGGATTAACTTTAAGGCTGGAGGATAACGGCAGGGGAATGGAAAAGGAAAAGCTGGCCGCAATTCGCGAAGAGATTTCCGGCGCATCCCGGCAAGGTCCGGATAAACGTACGGGGGGACTATCGCGGATTGGCATCCGGAATGTCGTTGAGCGGATGACGATGACCTTCGGGGAAGGCTTCAGGATGGATATTGAGAGCGAAATCGGTTGCGGAACCCGGATTGAAATGCAAATTCCACGGCGGGAGGCGGGAGGTTCCGATGTATAAAGTCATGCTTGTCGACGATGATTATCCGGTGCTGCAGCTGCTTGAGGAAGCGATCTGCTGGGAGGAGCTCGGGATGGTCATAACCGGATCCCTCCAGAACGGTGCGAAAGCCCTGGATCATGCAATGGCGGATATGCCCGACATTCTCATTACGGATATCGGAATGCCAAAGATGGCCGGCATGGAGCTGATCGCGCGTCTGAAGGCAATCCGCCCCAATCTTCGTACCGCCATACTTTCCTGTCACAGCGAATTTCATTTTGCGAAACAGGCGCTTAAGCTGAATGTGCAGGATTATATTGTTAAAGATACGTTTCAGCCGGAGGATCTGGAAACGCTCCTCAGGCAGTTCAAAGCAAGCCTCGATCAGGAACGGCTGATGGAAAGCAGGCAAGTACAGTTGCAGCAGATGGCGGATCGCAGCAAGTCGGCGTTAAAGGGTACGTTCATCCGGAATGTGCTGCATCAGCCGATCCTGGAGCCGGAGCAATGGCTCACGGAAGCGCGTTCATTGGGTCTGGATCTCGAGAAGCTGAACGTTTTGCCGATAACCGTACATGTCGATAAATATCGTTCCGCCAGGCACCGGTTTATGTCGGAGAGTGTACTGCAATTTGCGCTGGAAAATGTTATGGAGGAAATATTGTCCGGCGGCGGATATCCCGCCCGCCTGTTCGCATACAATCCGAAGCAATCCTTTATTCTCTATTCGTATCAACCAAGCTTGAAGATCAATGAATACGACGAAGCGGAGCGGATGGCCGCACAGCTTCAGGATAAAGTTTTCCAGACGTTAAAGCTGTCGCTTTCGTTTATCATCGGCGAGACCGGCCGCGGAGTCGGGCAGTTGAAAGAGAGATTAAATAAGCTTCTCTTCAGCGGCGGACAGCGTTTCTATATCGGCGCAGGCGACATTAGCAAGCGATCGGATGCGGCGTTTGCCGAAGAGGATTTATTCGCTTTGTACGATGAAGCGTTCGGCCAATTCCGTGATGTACTTGTGCATGGTGCAGATGCCGAAGACACCGTCGCCTATTGGACCGGACGCATCGGCAGGCGGCGGTATCCGCCGGAAACGGTTAAGGATTGGATGTTGAAGCTGCTGCTCGATCTCAAGCTGAAGGTTCAGTCGCTGCAGCATTTCCGCTCCCTTTATTCGGTTGACGTGCTGCATCGGGAAGTGGTGGAGATCGATACGCTGTTTGAATTGCGCGATTGGCTGACGGATTACTTCAAGGCGGTCAAGCCGGTTGTCGGTGAAATATTGACGCACAGCCGGAGAGTTGAAGTGCTGGATGCGATTGGGTATGTGGCGAGAAATATGGAGAAGCGGATTTCGCTGGAAGAGGTATCGAGGCAGCTGCACCTCAATGCCAGTTATTTCAGCCGGCTGTTCCGTAAAGAAACGGGCGAGACGTTTATCGAATACGTAACACGAACGAAGATGGAGCGGGCCAAGGAGCTACTCGATCAGACGAGCTTGGCCGTAAGCAAAATATGCGAGCAGCTGGGCTACGACAACCAAAGCTACTTTATTAAAACGTTTAAATCCCATACGGGCGTAACGCCGCTGGATTATCGGGGAAGAAAGGCCGAGGACTGATCGGCTTCGCGGTCCCAGCGTCGAATTAGCGGAATTTTATGGTCTTATTTTTGTGATTTTGAAGGAAATTTCGCAATAGCGGAATTTTATGGTCTTATCAGTCGCTTTAACACGAGCTAACAAATAGTAAACTATGGGATAAAGCCCTTTTTTACCGCAAGTGCATAAACTCGGTACCTTGCTTGATTTGAATTTGAAAGAGCTTGGCTGCCAACGATGAGCAGGTATAAGCTAGGCTATGCAAATCACCTGCAATGCACTATAATTGAGTAGATAGTTAACTATTCGGACGTGAAGCACACGCCGCTTGTCTACGGGTAACCCCGTATTCGGGCGGCGTTTTGTTTTTGGCTAAGAAATTGGGGATATCGAGTGAGGTTTGAGGAAGCGCACGAGCTATTTATTAATAAGCATATGAGCCGTCGAAAGGGGAATTAAAAAGACTGAAGGAGGGTCACGGTCATGCCGAGAAAATGTTTTTGGAGCAGGTATGGTGGCCTGCATTTGGTCATTTCAATTATCTGCACCCTGAATTCGAAGTCAATGATTATAAGGATGGATACCAGTATATCGATTTTGCTTATATACGTTCCGGTTTGTATACGGCAATTGAAATTGAAGGCTTCGGTCCGCATTGGCGGAACATTTCCCGCTGGCAATTTACGGACAACTGCAGACGCCAGAATGATCTGACGACGGACGGATGGAAAGTATTTCGGTTTTCTTATGGCGATGTGAGAGAAAGCCCGAGGCATTGTCAGCAAAAGCTTCATCGGTTCATGGGAAGGTGGTTCGGTGAGGAGAAACAGGTATCTGAAGCAACCTGGATCGAAAAAGAAATTATACATATTTATGGATCAGTTTACTAGGCCATAGCGTTCGAACAGGCTCATCGCCTTCAGTGGAAGGGCTTCTTTTGCTCGTTCACAATTATAAAATTTTTCTAAAATAGCAAACTTTTTGCGACCTGATAAAAGGTTATACGTTATTATGAGAGAGGTAAAAATTACTATAAAAGGAGAGGCAGTATGAAGAAAATCGCAGTATCATTCTTAACCTTTTTGATGGCCTTATCCGTGCTAATGCCGACGGTATTTGCGGCGGAAAAGCAATTGTCCGTTCAAGTTGACGGGCAGCAGGTAGAATTCGGCGCTTACGAACCGGTCATTGACGGCGGGACGACATTGGTACCGTTGCGCCCGTTATTCGACAGCTTGGGACTGACGTTGGATTGGGACGCAGAAGAGCAAGCGGCAACCGGAACGAAGCAGGGGCTCGTGGTTGAGCTTCAGACCGGAAATTCAACGGCAGCGGTGAACGGTATGCCGGTTGAACTGCCGAAGGCGCCTAAGGCGATTGGCGGCACCACCTATGTGCCCGTACGTTTCGTTGGTGAAGCGGCCGGTTACGAAGTAAGCTGGGACCCGGCAACGCGTTCCGTCATACTGGAGACGGTCGAAAGAGCGCGCGGCTTCTTGTGGGAAGCCGAGCATAACGGCAATAAGGTATACTTGCTCGGCTCGATGCACATTGCGGACAACAGCTTCTACCCGCTGCATCCGTCCATGGAGGAGGCATTTGCTTCTGCCGATGTTCTGGCCGTTGAGGTTGATTTAAGTAAAGGCGCGGATCCCGAGGTTCAGGAATTAGTCATGAGCATGGGAACCTATCAGGACGGTACGACCTTAAAGGATCACATTTCAAAAGAAACGTATGATAAGCTCGGTGAAGTGCTGGCGGCGAACGGACTTCCGGCAGACAGCTTTGATACATTTAAGCCTTGGGTCATCCAGTCAACACTCATGATGATGCAAGCGATGGAATCCGGTTATGGATCGCAGGTCGGCATTGATCTCTACTTTACGATGCAGGCGGCAGAACGTGAAATGCCTGTCGTTGAATTGGAATCGTATGAATCGCAGCTGAACATGTTTAATAGTTTCTCAGCGGAGCTGCAGGAAGAATTGCTGGTGGAGAGCTTGAACAATTTCGATCGGATTGGCGGCGACGTGGACGCGATGGCCGACATGTGGAAGCAAGGCGATGAAGCGGCGCTTCTGGAAATGACGAAAACGATTGAAGCGAACGAGGAGTACTACAAGGCGATGCTGGTCGACCGCAATATCGCGATGGCGGACAAAATTGACGGTTACTTGCAAGGCGAGGAGCCGAAAGTTTATCTCGTTGTCGTAGGCGCTGCGCATATGCCCGGTGAAGACGGCATTGTTAAGCTGCTGCAGGAGAAGGGTTATACGGTAAACCGGAAGTAAGAAAAATCGTGCTGTTCCTAAAGTCATTACATATGACTGAGGAACAGCTTTTTTTTTTCTAAAGGACCGCTTCAAAATACTGCTATTGCCAAGAGGCCCCGATATTGCTGAGGCAGTCAGTATTACAAATCCGATCCGTTCCGCGCATTGCGGTATTGAGTTGGAGTAACTCCGAAGCTTTTCTTAAACATGCGGTGCCTGCCGTTTCCAGGACGATATCCTCAAACAGCCGCTTCGCCTCTTCCGTCTTGCGCGCTTATATCAAAATAATTCAAAATCGGTCAAAAAAGTCTCATGCCCCGTTGTCATATTAAAACTATACTCTATTAAGTAAGCGCTTTAATTATTTAATATTGAATAGGAGGTTACAGTAATGAAATTTGTCTCTTCGTTATCGAGAATGTTGCTTGCGGTTTTGATCATTTTCTCCAGTGTCACTCCGGCACTTGCCGTATCGGCGGAGGAGTCGCAGGATGAGCAAGCGGTTCAGGCCGAACAAGAGGCGACACAGCTTTCCCCTCTTTTGTACGAGGACGATTTCGAGGGAGGCCTGGAGGGCTGGACGCTGAATTTTACGCTTGAAATATAAGCCTAGCCTGTATAAGATTCACACTTATACAGGCTTATATATTTCTCCGCGAAACGTTATTGTCTTACCAAAGGACGGCGAAGCCGTTTACGCTTGAAGGTGTATATCGTTCTGGACAACCAACCGGATTAATCGTATAGTAGCTGTTAAATGGAAACTTGAATGCAGGGAGTGTTGGTACCGAATGAACAAAGTTGAATTGGAAGCAGGCTGGCCGAGGCAGGCATGGGAAAAGATTACCGGCAAGGTAGCAAAAACAAGCGGACGAATCGGAGACCGGTTTCCGCACGCAAGCGTAAACGGGATTTACAAGCTGGAGCCTGCCTCCTGGTGGACGGCAGGTTTTTGGCCGGGTCTATTATGGTTAATCTACCGGGATACCAAGAACGAATCGCTTCGGGAAATCGCGGAATCGTGCGAGAAGCAGCTCGACCGGGTTATGATGGAATACGATCGTCTGGATCACGATATCGGCTTTATGTGGACTTTAACCAGCGTCGCGCGCTATAAGCTGCTCGGAGATGAGGAGTCCAGGCGCCGCGGGCTGTTGGCTGCGAATTTGCTTTGCGGACGGTTTAATGTCAAAGGCAGGTTTATCCGGGCCTGGAACCCGTGGAATCCGGAGGAGGACAATTCGGGCTGGGCGATCATCGATTGCATGATGAATCTGCCGCTGCTTCATTGGGCTTCGTCCGTTACAGGGGATCCGCGTTACCGGCATGTCGCAACAGAGCACTCGGATACCGTATTGTCCCATTTCATTCGCCCGGACGGCTCCGTCAACCATATCGTCATCTTTGATGCGGCTACCGGAGAGAAAGTCGGGGTTAACGGTGGACAAGGCTATGCGCCCGATTCCGCATGGTCGCGCGGAACGGCATGGGCGATCTATGGGCTGGCTCTGGCATACCGGTATACGGGTGAGGAGCGATATTTGCTGGCCGCCAAACAGGCCGCCCATTTCTTTATTGCGAATTTGCCGGACGACAATGTGCCCCACTGGGATTTCCGCCTCCCGCCCGATATCGTAAAATACCGCGATTCTTCGGCCGGCGCCTGCGCAGCCTGCGGCTTGCTGCTGATCGCGCGGCTTGTCCCGGGCGAGGAGCAAGGCGTATACCGTAACGCCGGCGAGCGGATTCTGCATTCCCTCTATGCGAATTGCGGGGCATGGGACAACGATGAGGAAGAAGGACTTATATTGCATGGCACCAGCCATTATCCGGAAGGAAGAAATATCGACGTCCCGCTCATTTACGGCGACTATTTCTTTGTCGAGGGGATATCGCAATTAATCGGCTATGAGGAGCTTTTCTGGTAGGCCATCGATCGCACTCATTGATTCGAATGATTTATCGGAGAACCGGGTTATAACCTTAATCTATTTGTGTAAGAAGCGGAAGGAGTACGAATCATGACCGATATGTTGAAAGACCGGGTGTATTGGCTCGATATGATGCAGCGTATCGCCTATCCCGTACTGGATGCGCTTTCGCAACGAAAGCTGCGCAGGACAATGCCGGTGGAAAGAAAAGGAGACGGCGCCCTAGAGTTTTCTCATCTGGAAGCGCTCGGCCGGACATTGGCCGGCATAGCCCCGTGGCTGGAGAAGAAAGCGCTAAACCGTGAAGAAGAGCAGCTACGTCAGCATTATGCGGAGCTCGCCCGGTCGGCGATCAATGCAGGGACTGACCCGGAATCCCCGGACTTCCTGAATTTCTCCAAAGGTCATCAGCCGATTGTGGACGCGGCTTTCCTGGCCCATGCGATCCTGCGCGCGCCGAATGAGCTGTGGCATCGGCTGGAAGAGCCGGTGAAGCGCAATGTGGCCCGGGCACTGAAGGCAACCCGGACCCGAAAGCCCTATTTTTGCAATTGGCTGCTATTCTCCGCGATGACCGAAACCGCCCTGACGATGATGGGTGAGGAAGGGGACTTGATGCGGATCGATTACGCGCTCAGACAGCATGAACAGTGGTATTTGGGTGATGGCATGTACGGCGACGGACCGGAATTTCATGCCGATTATTACAACAGCTTCGTTATTCAGCCGATGCTGATCGATATTATTGAGAACGCAGGCGACAAGGAGGGTGAATGGAGGGCATTAAAAACCCCCATATTGGCCCGGGCCCGCAAGTATGCGGCTGTATTGGAACGATCCATCTCTCCGGAGGGCACCTTCCCTGTCACCGGACGTTCGCTTGCGTACCGGACCGGCGTTTTCCAGCTGCTGTCCCAGATCGCGCTCAGGCGGGAGCTCCCGGACGGCGTGAAGCCGGCACAGGTTCGCTGCGCGCTAACGGAAGTGATCCGCAGGCTGATCGAAGCGCCGGGCACGTTTGACGAAGCGGGCTGGCTGCGCATCGGTTTATGCGGTCATCAGCCGGAGCTCGGCGAGCCCTACATTTCTACCGGCAGCCTGTATTTGTGCTCCACCGTCTTTCTCACGCTCGGTCTGCCGGAGGATGACGAATTCTGGAGCGGCGAAGAAGCCCCCTGGACCTCGCAGAAAGTATGGAGCGGGCAGCAGGTTCCGATTGATAAGGCGTTATAGGTACTAGTAGACCGATCCAAAAATAAAGAGATAATAGAGGTTATGGTGAATGAGAACCGGACCGCAGTGGATCCAGTTGACCGAACTTATTGCTATCGATATTTATGGAACATTCTACCAGCAACCTAAAGGATAGGGGAGAAAAAGATGAAGGGCTTTCCATTCGTCAATGGAGAGGAATGGGCGAAGCGGCTGGCCGGCGGCAGTAATGTAACGCCGCTTATGAATGAAATCATTCAAGCGGCGGAGCAATATGTGTCAGAGCCATTGCCGAATCTTACCTATTCGCTGTTTAAGCTTTATGAAACGACCGGCGACCGGATGCACTATCAGCGTGTCTATTTCGGCAGGCGCGGCAGATTATCGGCGCTTGCGCTTGCATGTCTGGCTACCGAAGAGGATCGTTACACGGAAGCCCTGTCGGATGCGATCTGGAGTATCTGCGATGAATATACGTGGTGTCTTCCCGCCCATCTGCCCGGCGGGGGGCCGATTGCTCCGCAGCATCACGTGGACTTGTTCGCCGCGGAAACGGCGCATGCGCTGGCGGAAATAGTTAAGCTGCTTGAGCTGAGGCTGCCTGCAAGGGTCAAGCAAAGAGTCTATGGTGAAATCGAGCGGAGAGTGTTCCGGCCGGTATTTGACAGCGATTATAGTTTCTTCTGGAAAACGTCAACGCATAATTGGGCTGCCGTATGCGCAGGGGCCGTGGGCATGGCCGCGATGCTGCTAATTGAGGATCAAGACCGGCTTGACGGGATGATCCGGCAGCTGCTGCCGGTCATGGACTGTTTTTTGTCGGGTTACGGAGATGACGGCGGTTGTGCCGAGGGTGTCGGATATTGGGAATACGGATTTGGCTTCTATGTCTATTTTGCGGACATGTTATTCATCCGAACAAACGGTAATACCGATCTGCTGGATAACGAAAAAGTACGTGCAATCAGCCTTTTTCCGGAGGCCGTTCATTTATCGGACAGTGTTTTCGCCAACTATTCGGATGCTCCGGAACGGGCCCACCTCCATCCGGGCTTGCTCAGCCGCTTGTCGGAGCGGCTCAGCCGTACGACAGCCCTCCCCTACCGATTGCCGGGCTTCAATGACGACCCTTGCTATCGCTGGGCGCATTTATCCCGAAATCTCGCCTGGACGAAGGTATCCTGCTTTCAGGTGCACTTTGATGAAGGCGCGACCTGGCTTCGCGATTTGCAATGGATGATGGACAAGCGGATGCTGTCCGGCTTCCCTGTCGCCTTCTCCGCGAAAGGCGGCCATAATGACGAGCCCCATAATCATAACGATCTGGGACATTTTATCGTTCATGCCGGCGGCCAAAATTTGCTGTGCGATTTGGGATACGGTGAATACACGAAGGACTATTTCGGCCAAGACAGATATCGAATTCTCAATACCTCCTCCGGCGGTCATTCCGTACCGGTTATCAACGGATTCGTTCAAGCCGCGGGAGTTAGCTATGAGGCGGCCGTAGAGGAAAAACGGACTTTGGAACAAGGCACGGTTTTCCGGCTCGACCTGACCGGCGCATATCCCGAAGAAGCGGGTCTGACCCGGTTTATACGGACATTTCACTGGCAGAACGAGCCCGCTGCGGGCTTGTGCCGGTTAACGCTGCGGGATGAGTTCGAATTCCGGGAACAGAGCGCGATCGAGGAACGGTTCGTAAGCCTGGTACGTCCCGAGGTAACCGAAGGCACCGCCGTATGGGAGGCCGGCAGGTTTCGGCTGACGCTTAAGTTTGACGCAGCGGCGCTTGCACCAGTTCTGGAGAAAGTTCAGTACCGGGATCACGGCGGCGAAGCGGTCGATGCATTCTTGACCAAACTGAGCCTAACGCAGCGCGAAGCAGCATGCACCCACAGTTTTGAGTTCTTGCTCACGCTAAAGGATTGATTTAAAGAAAACATCACTATCGAAGACCGGGAATATCGGTTGCCGGTTATGGATCTGATTTTGTATATATGGTAAATAAAGCGAAATAACTCTTGTACCTAAGTCACAAGGTCGGGGGTTATTTTAATTTTGGTGGGGTGAAATTTGGATTATTTTTGTTAAAAGAAACTAAACATGAGAACTTTTTTATGTGAACGTTATCATGCTTGATGTGTAGAGATTTTGTCCATTTTTGGGAGTAGGCTAAAAGACACAATTAGTAACTTGTCCAATTTTATCGACATGAACTGACACTTTTTATGTTATCCTTCTCTTATAATTTATTCAAAAAGTATAATAAATTTTGGTTAGTGGGATGGAGGATAAGCAATGAATAATCAAAGCGTGGTTCATATGAATACGTTTAAGGTTGCCAGCGATCAACTTGATCAAATTTCAGATGTTCTCCAATCTGAGCTGAAACGGAAGCAGCGCGCATTAAAGGTGAAAGAATTTCTGAAGTGTCTCGCCGCTGATCCTGAATTCGCCGACCTGCAGCCGAACCCGAATAGCCGAAGCCTTTCCGAGTGGTTGTACATTGCCGAATATCCGATTAAACAAGAAATGATTTACAGCTATGAGAAGAGAAGATTCGAAAGCTCCAACAGACGGCCGGTCATTGACTTGGCGGAGCTGCTGACAATGCTGTTAAAAAAGCAAGGAGTGAATTATACATTTGAGGATTTAATGGATCATGTATTGGCAGGGGGGGCATTAGCGGACTTTTTGTGCGAGAGGGAAACGGATAAAGCTGCCGCATTATAAGAGATAGTAACCGTTATGAAAAAAAATTTAATTATTTTCAGAAAATAGTATACAAGAATATTCACTATGAATTATAATAAGTTCGACAATATTCGTTTTGAATATTATTTCTGTAATCAAATGTAATTTTACTTTTTGCTGTATATCCAGAAGAGGAGGGATATTGTGTCTGATCCGGGATATGCAATGCAATATTTTTTTTATCCTTGTGGTCGCGATTCGAATAACTCTGCTGTTGAAAGATTTTGATGGCTATTATGATCGATATTCATAGTCACATTTTGCCCTACGGCTATTGTGATGGCCAGACTTACGGTTGCGGATGGTACTAGCGTCATGATTGCTACATCTTATGCTTAGGGTGGAAGATACAAAAGCAAGCCGGAATCGGTAATCGAAGGCGTTCGTCAATTCAACCTGGTTTTGCAAGGTGCTGTTCTTGTCCATTTCTTGCGTCGGATACTCACGATGTCTGGTTCAGACCACCGGGATTACAATCTGCTTATCGACTTATTACCAGGCGGTACGGTCAAGAAACAGGGGAAAAGATGCAACGCAACAGCCGGCTGATCCTGCAAGATCAGCCGTTTGAAATAGACAAGCCGTCGATCCCGCGAAAAATATGGTTTGCGATTATATGAGTAACGGAGGAAATGACTTGGAGTTAAAACAATATTGGAACATTGTGAAAAAACGATTGTGGATCATCATGTTGCTCGCTGTTGTTTTTGGGACAGTCACCGGATTCTATTCCTATTCTTTTATTAAACCCCAATATGCAGCCTCAACGAAGCTCATTGTTAATCAGTCAAATGGCACAGGAGACATTCTCGATCGACTCGATTTAGGTTCAATCAACTCAAGTATTCAACTGTTGAAAACGTACAAAGAAATAATTCGAACGCCAAAAATAATGAATCAGGTCGTTGAAGAATATCCGCAGCTGGGTGTGACGGCCGGCGATCTCATCAGGAGAGTCAGCGTCAGTTCGGTGAACGATACTCAGGTTATGTCGGTCACAGTCATTGATTCCGACTACGAAAGAGCGGCCCGCAGCGCCAACGCAATCTCCATTGTATTCCAAAAGGCGATTCCGGAGCTGATGAAGGTCGATAACATTTCCATTCTGGATGAAGCGAATCCGAACAGCACACCTGTTTACATTTCGCCTAACCCTGTCAAAAATATCGTCGTTTCGATCATATTAGCTGTTCTTCTAGGGCTGGGCCTAGTGTTTCTGATCGAATACCTGGATGACACGATCAAGACGGAAGAAGATGTGACAAGGATCTTGCAGTTGCCGACGCTTTCTGCCATTCCTAAAATCAAGGTAAGAGATATGAAGAGATACAAGGAGAGAATCACCGATGAACCGTTAAGGAGTGGGAAAAATGTCACGTTCGAAGCTTAGATGGCCGTTCATTGCAAAACTAAATCCGAAATCACCGATTACGGAAGCTTATAAAATGCTGCGGACAAACATTGATTTCTCTAATATCGAATCGAATGTCCAAACCGTCATGTTTACATCTACAAGAATGACCGAGGGGAAAAGCGTCACAACGGCTAACATTGCCGTTACTTATGCGCAAGCAGGTAAAAAAGTGTTGTTAATCGACGCGGATATGCGCAGGTCGACGCAGCATCAAATATTCGGCGTACCCAACCGATCCGGGTTATCCTCCGTGTTAAGCAATCAGTGCAAGCTTCAGGAAGCGATCTTGTCTACCTCGGTCGATCATTTGAGTATTATTCCGGCGGGGCCGGTTCCTCCGAATCCTTCGGATATGCTGGCATCCAAACGGATGGAGTCGCTCATGGAACAAACGAAAGAGATGTTCGATATGATTCTGATCGACACGCCGCCGATCTTGCTTGTCACAGATGCGCAGGTTGTTGCGGCCAATTGCGATGGCACGGTTCTGGTGATTGAACCCGGATCAGTCAAGAGAGATTTGGCGTTAAAAGCCAAAGCGAGCTTGACACGAGTGAATGCGCGCATATTGGGAGTTGTATTAAACAATGTAAAGCGAAACGGCATCGAAGAACATTTTTACGCATAAGCAAGCGTAACGATTACTGAAATGTTCCGGCTTAAGCGCCAAGGTAATGTCTCCTGTACCTGTATAACCGGAGATACTCGGTCATACTGTGGGTCTTACTTGACCTTAGACGTCAAGCGTCGATGATGTGATGTGAGGGGGAATGCACGAGCACTTGAAAAAGTAGACGCAAGGCGTTTCTGCTTCAGACTGAGGAATCAGGTATGACGTTGGAGAGTGAGAAAACGATGCGTAAAAGGTTAGAGTTGGTCCAGGCATACAGGGGAATTGTCGCGATCCTTATATTAGTTTCCCATGTTAGTATTATCATGCATGATTACACGGCTACTTTCGATTTCTTTTATTTGATCGGCAGATCGGGTGGCGTCGACTTTTTCTTCACATTGAGCGGTTTTTTAATCTACTATGTATATTCAGGATATCAGGGCAATAAAGCGAAGATTGTGGCGTTTGTGGAGAAGCGGTGTTTGAGAATATTTCCTCTCGTCTGGTTTTTTACCTTGCTAAGCTTGCCAGTGTACGCGGTATTTAATACAATCGGCAACGGCAACGAATTAAATGTAACGGTGATTGTTAAATCGTTGTTCCTGATTCCACAGAGAGAGCCCGTTCTTGGGGCAACGTGGTCATTAAGCCATATCATTCTGTTCTATATGTTTTTTGCTTTGTACATGTTCTATCCGAAAGTGATGAAATATATTGTTGCAGTATATGCCTGCTTAATCTTATTGAAAGCTGTCCTTGGTTATGCTCCTTCCGGGGAAATTATCAAGAGTATCCTCAGTCCATACAACCTTAACTTTGCTGCGGGTGCGCTGTGCGCCTATTTTGTACTCCGATATGGAAGCAAAATCGGATATACCGCCATAACAGCGGGCATTTCCGGTTTTTTGCTGAATTGGCTTTTTCATTACTACAACCTAACAATGGTGCCGCTGGAACCCATATATTTATTGTCATCTATATGTTTGCTATACGGGGCTTCCAAGATTGACGGGATCAAGAAACTGCCAAAGATTTTTGACATTTTGGGTGATGCTTCCTACTCGATTATTATTACCAATCTGCCCATAACGATAATGTGCTCTAAATTAATGGAGAAGCTGGGTTTGTTCGGATTGATCGGTTTTCCATTATCCGTCGTAGCGGTCTTACTCGTTTCAACGATAGGCGGTGTTGTTGCCTATTATCTGGTAGAAAAACCTCTGGCAGCGAAAATAACACAAATGTAT
This sequence comes from Paenibacillus tarimensis, assembly GCA_041281825.1. Classification (GTDB taxonomy): domain Bacteria; phylum Bacillota; class Bacilli; order Paenibacillales; family Paenibacillaceae; genus Paenibacillus_D; species Paenibacillus_D tarimensis_A. The sequence goes on from CP166298.1 coordinate 1,624,625, forward strand.
TACAACCTGAAAAATCATCGAGTCTTTCGATACCGCTCAGAAACACTTGATCAACGTTGAATTCAAAAAATAAATAATGTTTTTTTAGACTTTCTGAATTGTTCTAAGATAAAGACGGGAGTGAAGAGAATGAACATTACAGTAATTGGCACCGGTTATGTCGGCCTCGTATCCGGCGTATGCTATGCCGAAATAGGGCACAATGTTACTTGCGTTGACAAGGACGAAGATAAAATCGGCAAGCTCAGGCAAGGAGTCATTCCGATCTATGAGCCTGGACTGAAGGAGCTGGCAGACAAAAATGTGCGTAGCGGCCGGTTAAGTTATACTACCGATTTGGCGGAGGCAATGCCCGATGCGGATATCGTCATTATTGCCGTCGGTACTCCACCGCTGCCAAACGGAGAAGCGGATATGCAATATGTGGATTCGGTAGCCAGGGAGATCGGTTATTTGTTGAACGGCTACAAGGTCATTTGCGTCAAGAGCACCGTTCCGGTAGGCACCAACGATAACGTCCGTTCCATCATTGTTTCCGTAACCGATCAACCGTTCGACATCGCCTCGATTCCGGAGTTTCTGCGGGAAGGGTCGGCTGTTAAGGACACGATGAACCCGGACCGGATTGTCATAGGATCGGACAGCGAACGTGCCGTTCGACAGCTGGTTATGCTGCATAAACCGCTTACCTCAAACATTGTCGTTACCGATATTCGCAGTGCGGAGATGATTAAATATGCCTCCAATGCCTTTTTGGCTACAAAAATATCATTCATCAACGAAATTGCGAATATTTGCGAGAAAATGGATGCTGATGTGACGGAAGTTGCCCGGGGAATGGGAATGGACCGCAGAATCGGTTCGGCTTTTTTGCGGGCAGGCATCGGCTATGGAGGCTCTTGTTTTCCTAAAGATACAAAAGCGCTGATCCAGATTGCAGGAAATGTGGAATATGACTTCAAGCTTTTGAAGTCTGTCGTAGAAGTTAACCAGCATCAGCGTTTCGGCATTATCGACAAGCTGTACAAAGCGCTCGGCAACCTGCAGGGCAAGAAGATCGGGATCTGGGGGCTGGCATTTAAGCCGGAAACCGATGATGTCCGCGAATCTCCGGCCATTGAAATCGTCGAGCGTCTCATTGAGCACGGTGCGATTCCCAAGGTTACTGATCCGATTGCCGCAAGCAATTTCCGGAAAATCGTGAATCATCCTGCCATTCAGTGGTGCGAATCGGCAATCGAAGCGGCTTCGGATTGTGAAGCTGTTTGCTTGTTGACGGAATGGCAGCAGTTTGTTCAAGTGGATCTGAAAGAGCTTGAACAAGTTATGGCACGGCCGGTACTCATTGACGGCCGGAACGCATTCGACCGCGGTCAACTTGAGGGAACCCGGTTTACTTATTTTTCAGTGGGCCGGCCATCTCTGAACATCGAAGACATCAGTGTGCAGGAATTATTTACCTAATTCCTCAAATGATCTCCATTTCCGCTATTTTTGATTAAGTAATACCTACGATAAGAAATATAAAGGGGGTGTCCCAGAAGTCATCAAAGATGACGGAGGGATACCTCCTTTCTGAAGTGCGACCAAGCATAGACAAAAAAGAAAAATAGCGGTACAGGAATAACCCCCTGAACCGCTATTGTTTCATTTTAACAACATTTTTGCTTAACGCAAGTTATTTCTCCAGCGAGCTTAGTCCTTTTGAGACAGCCCCTTTCTTTGTGCTCTGGAGAAATTGCTGTTTTGAATTAAACCTTATTGCCGGACGCGCGGTCCCGGACGACGCGTTCGAGCAGCCGTTTGACCAGTTCGAGATCCTCCTGCTCAAGAGGTACACCGTCCCAGTGCAGTTGCTTAAGGTTTAGTAATTCTCTTGCATTGCTACCGGGTTCGTGGACAATTGTATCCTCGGTGAGTCCCAATAAATAGTCTGCGGAAGTATTTAATTTTTTTGCAATATTTTGAATCGTTTCCAACGTCGGCTGCCTATAGCCGGATTCATAGCCGGCGTAGGTGCTTTTTGCTACCCCGACCGAATCCGCAAGTTCTTGCATTGAGTATTTTCTTGCTTTGCGCAGCTGTTTGAGGCGCTTGGAAAACATGGCAATGCCCCCTTAGTACAACTATACCTATAATTATATCTGCATATATAGGACAGTGATTACTTAGAACTTTCTCATTTTTTTAATTATACCATGATACGAAACGAGATGAAAAGTGCGGTTTTCCCCAGAGGAATCAAATGATGAAATATCCGTTTCGTCATAATCTTCAGCAACATGGACTGGAAATCGACAACTTGGTTGTGCTATCATGATGGGCGATAGGCTCTATGCAATCCACATAGAATTGAAACGAAATACATAATATATAAATAAGTCTGTCCCGTGGCACATCTTGACAAGCTGTACAAGCCGTTTTTGCTCGAATGCTCAGGAGTTAGTATGAAGGAAGCAGGGGTTGGAATGAAAAACAATTGGTTTTTTCGGCTGCTTTTATCTTATTTGCCGATCTTTCTAATTTTTATGCTTACCTTAAGCATCATCTTTTACCTAGCTGCGGCAGAGATTTCAAAAAAACAGGTTCTCCGGGCCAATCTCCTTTTTACCGAACAGGTAGTTCAATCCATCGATTACTCACTCCGAACAATCGAGCATTTGGTTAACAATGAGCTTAGCTCCAGAGAGAACTGGGACCGCTTCTTTGATCCCAATGAAGGGGAAAACAAATATGTGATTGAATATGAAATATCCAGAAAATTGACCCAATTGAAACAATCCTCCCTTTTGATCGATTCCATTTACTTGATAAGAACTAAGGACCGCCATATTCTTGGTGACCATTCCTCCCTGTCGTCCATTGAAAACTTTGAAGATAAAGAATTTGTCATGGTTTTGCTGAAAGAGGATCATTCCGGCAATCATTATTTATGGACGGAACAGAGGCCGGTAACAAGATTCAATCAGGTTCCGAGCCAAGTTGTTTCCCTTATTCGGAAATATCCGCTGCTCTCCGGAGAGCTTGGATTTATGGTGGTTAATGTTAAGGTTAATGCGATCCGCAATTACCTGGTTGAACTTTCCGGCTCCAAGCTGAGTTATGTTCAATTGTACGATCGAAACGGAAATTATATGACGGGGAATGAAGCAAGCAATACGGAAAAGGAGGTTCTGGGAAACCCGCTCTCAAGCGTTAAATCGAACTACACGGGATGGGAAGCGAGAAGCGGAATATACGGCAGCGGAATAGGCAGTCATATTACTTTGGTATCGTATATTTGGTTTATTCTTATCTTCATCGTATTTATCGCCGGAACAGCGCTTATTATTCTGGCAACCAAAAGGAATTATAAGCCCATAAAAATGATCATGAATAAAATCTATAATTATTCATCTGCAGCGGGACAATTAAAATTTTCCGAAACCGACGAACTGAAAATCATCGAAACGGCATTTGACGACCTGGTTAAAAAATCAAGCGCGGATTTGTTATATAAAAGAAAGCACTTCTTCCTGGAGCTGATTCAAGGCAATGCTCCGGCTGGTCTGGAATGGCAGAACGAAATGAAGAGCCTGGGATTAAATCTTCATTTTCATTATGCGGTTGCGGGAATCATTGAAATCGACCGGTATACGATACATTTCGAAAAATACAGCCAGCGGGATCAAAGGCTCCTGCGTTTTGCGATTGCCAATGTCATGGGGGAAATAGCCCGTAATTACGATATGGACGTTTGGGTGGAGTGGATTACCAAGGAGAGGCTGGGTATGCTGCTTCATTATTCTAAATCAAATGGAGAGATTGACATCATTCTTCGTCAGATGGGAGAAAGGCTGGTTGACTGGGTAACGTTTAATTTAAAGTTCACCATCACGGTCAGTTACGGCATACCTGTCCATAAACCGGAAGAAGTCCATATGACGTTTCATAAGGCCAGCGAAGCGATGAATTATAAAGCGGTACTCGGCAATTCAAGGGTGATTACCCAAAAGGAGGTAACCTCCAGAAATGCCGGCATGATCTACGAGCAGCTCACAGTAATCCGTTCAATGGCCCAATGTTACCGGCTCGGTGACGAACGGTGGAAGGAACAGCTTGAACAAGTATTCTCCGAAATACAGGATGGAATGATTTCGCGGGAAGACATCGTTAAACTTGCGGGCTATATGGTTTATCTTCTATATAAGGAAATGATGGAGCTTTCGGATGAGATTAAAGAATTATGGAGCAGTGAAGCGATGCCTAAACTGACCAAAGAAATCGAACAGATCGATGTTCTTAACGAGTTCCATCAGCGCGTTATGGCCTTGCTAGGTTCTTATTATGAACAAATAGACAAGCTTAGGAAAGACCGGAACAATCACCCTCTCATTCAGGAAGTCAGGAAGTTTGTGGAAGACAATTACACGGATCCGAATATGTCGCTCTCCTTAATCGCCGAGAAATTTGAATTGAAGACGAGTTACTTAAGCCGTATGTTCAAGGTGGAAAACGGCGAAAATTTTGTGGACTATTTGGCGCGGATCCGGATGGAGAAAGCTATGGAATTATTAAAAAACACGACCGCGCCTATCCAGGAAATCTCCATGATTGTCGGTTACGCACATTATATTTCCTTTAACCGGGTATTTAAGAAACTGACTGGGATGACCCCGGGCGACTACCGCAGATCCGCATCACTTCAAAAGGAATAGGCATCATTTCTTGCAGGCGCACTGACTCCATGTCATTGCGCCTTGATTTGTTAAATGGCATTAGGCAAAACCTCATGCGAAACAAGGATGATTTCAATAAATGTTATGTACTCAAAAATTGTTACTTTCGGCTCATTAAATTCGTGTAACCCGGTTCAAAACTTGTATGTTGATCAACGGGAGCAACTGAAGTAACATTCGAACCAGGCTGCATAACCTTAAAGAGAAAGGTGAATCGATGATGATAACCGATACATCCAATACCGATGCACGATCGCTGGAACTCAAAGATGAAGCGAATAAAGAAATGGAAGCGGGTTCATTCTTTAATAGACGAAGGTTTAATCAGAATAAGCCGCTGATTGTAATGTTCATTCCTGTGATTATCTATTATGTCGTTTTTAAATTCGTCCCTCTGGGTGGATCGATTATCGCCTTTAAAGATTATAATTTCGCTGATGGAATATTGGGAAGCCCTTGGGTCGGTCTGGATAATTTCAACTATTTGTTTTCAAATTATCAGATGATCCAGGTTGTCCGGAATACCCTCATGCTGAGCATGCTGAATGTCTTTATCGGTTTTCCGTTTCCGATCATTTTGGCCATACTCTTAAATGAAATCCGAAAAAAGTGGTTCAAGAGTACGGTTCAGACGCTTGTGTTTATTCCTCATTTCCTGAATTGGGTAATTGTAGGCGGTCTGGTGGTTACGGTTTTTTCGTTGGAAACCGGAATTATTAACCGCATCATTGAAGGTATTACGGGCGAACCTTTCCCTTTTCTTTTTAACGAGTCCTCATGGATTGCCATTTTTGTAGGTTCGACGATTTGGAAAGGCGCCGGGTTTGCGGCAGTAATTTATTTGGCGGCATTAACGACGATCGATCCCAGTTTATACGAAGCGGCTAATATGGATGGCGCAAATAAATTCAGACAAATATGGCATGTTACGCTTCCGGGCATTCGAACGACGATCATACTTATCTTCATTATCAACATAGGCCATGTCATGGAGGTTGGGTTCGATCAGGCTTATGTTCTTCAGAACCCTGTGGTCAAGAACGTTTCGGAGGTGATTCAAACCTGGAATTTCAAAGTCGGTTTGGGTGCCGGACAGTTTAGTTACGGGGCCGCGCTCGGCTTATTCGAATCCGTTATCGGTTTCATACTTGTCATAACCGCAAACCGGATCGCAAGAAAATTCAAACAAGGTCTATGGTAGGAGGCGGCAAAATGAGAGTACCTATCGGCGAAAAGATATTTTACGTTTTCAATTACGGGATTCTCCTGTTAGCGGGCTTGAGCTGCATACTTCCCCTCATTCATCTTGTGGCATTGTCATTAAGCAGCAGTGACGCCATTGTTTCCGGGAAAGTAGGTTTGTGGCCCGCAGAGTTATCATGGGCTTCGTATCAAAATCTGCTGAAGGGCACCAACATTGTTGTTGCATTCCGAAACAGCGTCATTCTCACCGTCGTTGGAACCGCGCTCAGTATGTTCTTTACCATTCTGGCTGCATACCCGTTATCCAAAAGTTATTTTTACATGCGAAAGTCCTTTATGCTTACAATTATATTTACAATGTTATTTCCGGTCGGTCTGATCCCGAATTACTTATTGATTAGAGGTTTGGATCTGGTAAATACTTACTGGGCGATATGGTTAATCTTGTTGATTAAAGTTTACTATATGCTCATTCTGCGCTCGTTCCTCCAGAATATTCCGGAAGAGCTGGAAGAAGCGGCGAGGATTGACGGCTGCGGGGAATGGAAGATTATATTGACAATCGTTCTTCCGTTGTCCGTTCCTGTCCTCGTGACCCTTTCGCTATTCTATGGTGTCGATCAATGGAACGGTTTCTACCATGTGTTGATCTATATTAACGACTCCGACAAATTTAATTTGTCTGTCGTCGTGCAGAACATGATTCGAAGCCAGTCGCTGTTGCAGGAAATGGGCCAGCTCAATCCGGAAGACTTTTCGAGGATTTCTTCCGAATCCATTAAAGCTTCCGGCGTTATCGTCATGACGCTGCCAATGCTTGCAATATATCCTTTTCTGCAGAAATATTTCATGAAAGGCGTCATGCTCGGTGCGGTAAAAGGATGAGCGAGGGTCATATTCCATTGAAAGGGGGAATGCGGCAAGCGATCGCAGCGAGTGCGGCATGAAGCAGGAAGAAGAACTGTATCGGTTATCATTCATAGGGAGGTTGGCGAGTATGAAAAGAAAGACGTTAAAAAAAGTACTAATGATTTCGGCTATTCTTGCACTTGTTTTGTCCGCCTGCAGCAAATCGGGCGGCTCGAATCCGCCGGCCAATAATCCGGGAAACGACGACCCGGCGGTGAACCCGGCAGACAACGTCACCGAAGCCAGGGGCAGCATCACCGTCTCCACCTACGATAACAACCAGGTACCTGCCGAAGAAGGCTCTTATACAGACAACCGCTGGACGAGATGGATGAATGAGAATGGACCGGTTGACGTCACTTTTGTGCCGATTCCGCGTTCGGAATCGCAGCAGAAATTCAGCACTCTGTTTGCTGCAGGAGATGCGCCGGACCTGATTTTGGAATTCGACAATTCCTTCCGTAATCTGTTATGGTCGCAGAAACAGCTTATGCCGCTCGACGATCTCATCGAACAGCATAGTACGGAATACAAAGCGTTGCTGGAGAAGTTCCCGGAGCTGAGGAAGCTCGGCACTAAGCCGGACGGAAAATTGTATGATATCGGAAGAGTCATCCCTACACAGGTTTTGGCTTCGGTCGTGATCCGAAAAGACTGGCTGGATAAGCTTGGGCTTGAAGTTCCGGAAACTGTGGACGATTTGTACGAAGTGGCCTACGCTTTCGCCAACGAGGATCCGGATGAGAACGGTAAAAAAGATACATTCGGCATTAACTTGAGTTCGTTCTCCCATTATATTATAGATGGCATGTTCGGAAACGATATGTTTGTCATTGAAGACGGACAATTGGTAAGACCGTTTGACCGGATTCAGCCTGCGGCCGATTTCAAGAAAAAACTGTTTGAGAACGGTATCGTTGATAAAGACTTTTTGACGGATAAAAACGGACAAAAAGCGCAGCAGGATTTCGCAAGCGGCAAGCTCGGCATTTATGTCGCCTATAAAACAGAAGTGAAGAAAAATTATGAGATACTGAAGAAGAACGATCCGAATGCGCAAATTATTCCGATTGCTTTTCCCGCCTCTTCTTTCGGCACATTCGGCCCCGACTTCAATCCGCCGATTCAGAATCTCGGCGCCGTTAATGCGAACGCGAAGGATCCGGCGGCCGTTATCAAATACATTGACTTTATGATCAAACCGTCTACGGCGGAATATTTCGAATATGGCGAGGAAGGGGTTCATCACTCCAAAGACGCTAACGGTTGCCCGGCTCCGATCGATCCGGAAAAGAATAAAAATGAGATCGGTTATAATGTTTATTACAAGATGCCTATCTCCACATATGTTTTAAAGCAATGCCTGATTGACGGCGTATCGCCCGATTCGGATAACGAATTCGATCAGGAATGGATCGCCATTTCCAAAGAGATGAATGAACTATATCTGGATCCGAACCGTCCAATGCCTGGTTTCACGCATGCAAAGCTAAGGCCTTCTCTGGAAAAAGAATTAACGATGACTTTCGAGGACGGCTGGAACACGATGCATGATTTAATGTTAAGGGCCGTTGTCAGCGGAAAATCTTATACGACAGATCAAGCAATGAAAGATTTGCTCGATGCCTGGGATAAATCCGGCGGCAAGAAACTTGAAGAATGGTATGCAGACTGGTATCAGGAAAACAAAGATAAGTGGATCTTTATGAAAGACCTGTATACAATTAAATTCGAATGATGGATGTGTTGATCAGCTTCTTAGAATAAATTCCGGGGGAAGAGCAGATATCGGCCTTACCCCGGAAACATCCCAATCCGGAAGGATATGACGATATGCTCAATAAGACAAGTAAAGTGATGTGCATCCTATTGATGTTGAGCAGTCTTATTCTCTTTAGTACTGGAAGCGCAATCATTGCCAATGATGGAGGCGAACCCCCTCCACAACAACTCACAGTTGCAGAAGTCAAAGCAAGCTCATGGACTGCGAGCAACCGGATGCCCGAAAATACGATTGACGGCATCGTTGGCGGAGAAAGCAGATGGGTGGCTCAGAATATAGGAGACTGGATTAGATTCGACCTTGGTGCGGCAAGAAAAATAAGCAGCGTTGACATTGCATGGGTTGAAGGGCGGCAATGGTATTACGATATCGAGGTGTCGAAGGATGGCAGCAACTGGGTTCCGGTCATCCAGTACGATCCCGAGGGAACTGAAGGGAAAAGCGGGGGGACCGGCGGAATTTTCGAGCCGAATGCGATCGGCGGCGAATTGGCCCGTTATGTGAAAATAACCAATCATGGCAACAGTCTGACCAATCCTTTGCAAAATACGTATATCGGCATCTATGAAGTTGTCATTATGGGGACGGAGCTCGGTGAATCCAGCGATGACGCTTCATTGACCGGAATCAGAATCGACGGTTCGGATCTCCAAATGTTTGAAGCGGATCTACTGCGTTACGATCTGATTCTGAACGATTCAAGCAGTGTACCCGTTGTCGAGGCTGTCTATGGAAATCCGAATGCGATCGTGAACATTACGCAGGCGGATAAACTTCCTGGAGTAGCGGTCATCGATGTGACTTCCGAAGATTACAGCAACCATAATCAATATAAGGTGAATTTTATTTCTCCGGCATATACGATCCAATCGGTTCATGCGTCCCGTTCCGATCCGGGCTTCGGTCCGGAGCTTACGCTTGACCTTGATTACGGCAGCAATTGGAAGGTGGAAGGCAAAGGGCATTATTTGCAGTACGAGTTAAACACCGTTCAAAATATAAACAGTGTGGCTATCGCATGGTCGAGCGGCAACGAGAGAATCTTTTATTTTGACGTACTCACCTCATTGGATGGTGACAACTGGCATCAAGCTTACCGGGGCGAGAGCAGCGGCACCACACTCGATTTAGAAACATATTCGTTTCCGAATATCGAAGCCAAATATGTTAGAATCGTTGGCAACGGAAACAATGTGACGGCCTATAACTCGATATTTGAAATCGTTATATACGCGCAATCCGATCGTGGTGAAATTCCCATTCGCACGTTATATCAGGGGCCTGTGAAGCTTCAATTAATGTCGGATAAAACGGGCTATATTTTCACTCATCCGGAGCAGCCCGTATTCGATTTGAAGACGATGAATATTGGAGATGCGGCAGAGGAGTTCACCATCGTATACAGCGTATTCAGTTCAAACGGCAGAAAAGTCATTTCTGAAACCATACCGTTAAATATGAACAGATGGTCGAGCCTGGCTCAGCAATTATTGCTTCCGCTGGATATGAAGGGAGTATTTACACTTAAACTGAATCTTTACAATAGCGGCGGTCTCTTGCTGGAGAAGAGCATCCCCTTCAGCCGGATCACCGAGAATGCAGAAGGACCGGGAAGAGACTTCTTTGGCGTTAATACTCATCTTCATACCGGCACTGGAGACATCGATAAGACGCTTGAAGTTGCAGCCATGTCCGGCACCGGCTGGATAAGAGATTCCGGGTATTGGAGCAGGGCGGAAACGGTGAAGGGTGTCGTAGAAATACAGCCTGTTTGGGATGAGTATGTCAACAAAGCTGTTGAAAAAGGGCTTAAACCGTTATATCTGTTGGCATATGGTAACATACATTACGGCCGACACGCACCGACAACACCGGAGAATATTGCAGGATATGTTAATTATGCAAGCACTATCGCCGCACATTTTGCAGGAAGGATCAATCATTTCGAGGTATGGAACGAATTTAACGGAGGACTGGGCAATCCGGATCTGCATCCGCCTGAGGTCTATGCCGAATTGCTGAAAGCGACCTATCCCGCTGTTAAAGCCGCCAATCCGGATGCTTTTGTCATTGGCGGTGTCACCGCGGGAGTTCCGCTCGAATGGCTGGAGAGAATCCTGCAGGCCGGGGCGTTCGATTATATGGATGCGGTATCCATTCACCCTTATATGCACCCTGCAAGCCCGGAGAGCCGAAACTTCCTGGCCACGCTTGAAGACGTAAGAGATTTGTTTGAAAAGTATGGAGGTCCGAAGCCGATCTGGATTACGGAAATAGGCTGGCCGACGCATACGACAGGGAGCGGCGTATCGCCCTTGGAATCCGCCAACTATGCCGTAAGAACCCATGTGATCGGCTTGGCATCGGGTATTCCGGACCATATCTTCTGGTACGATATGCAGAATGACGGGAACAGCCCTACCGATCCCGAGCATAATTTTGGACTTGTAACGGCGGACCGTTCCCAAATACCGTTTGCAGCTAAAGAAAATTATGCTGCGTACAGCGCAATGACCGATAAATTGGCCGGTGCCGCCTTTGTGCGCAGTTACGAGCCGAATCCAAACACAAGAATATATCATTTTCACCGGGCTTCCGATAACAAAGCGGTGATCGCAGCATGGACATTACAGGGGATGGAAACGTTCGGATTTGAAGCGGACTCCGGTTCCCTCATCGAAATGTCGGATATTTTCGGGAATAACCTATTGTCGGGCTCCGGAATAATTACAGCCACATTAACCGAAACACCTGTATATATTGAGGGAAATTTTACAAATCTGAATTTGGCGGAAGCGGGGTATGAGTTGGATAAGATGTTCGTCAACGCACTTGCCGACGAAACATTTGATATCTCCATGCTTTCGTCCAATGGGTTTAACGGGGGGATGGACGTGATCACGACCGACTTCCCGGACGGATGGATTCTGGCCCAGAAGGGTGACGTTATTGACGGACGCGTTCCCATGAAAGTGAAAACATCGTCCAATGCGGACAATACGGCACACGAGTTGTATTTCTATGTAACTTCAAACGGTTATACCCATACCCGATTGGCGGTCAACGTGTATTTAAGCGATCGGCTTTTCTCGACGGAATTGAGTACGAGACCTGCAGACCGCTTTGGATACGAATGGGAAATGGAATTGGAATTAACCAACTATTCGAGCATGCGAACGATTAATGCGATGTATGAAATGATGGAGCCTGCCGAATGGAGCAACGCTGTCGGTCAGATTGAAGCGAGTATCGGACCGGGTGCCGTAGAGACCGTATCGATTACCGTACCGGAGAAAATTGCCGATTCGGAAAGAAAGGCCGACTACAAAGTCACAGCAGACGAAGAAAGCGAGTCGGTCAGCAAAACCTTGGACTTCCTGCACGCTTTCAATGAATCGAAGGCCATCAGTGTGGACGGCACGGATACGAACAATGAATGGTCGGGAGCCGTGCCGTTCGTACTCGATACCGAGGAGAAAGTGGTAAGAATTGAAGATTGGGGAGGAACAAGCGACCTCAGCGGCAGAGGGTCGCTGAAATGGGATAACAGCCATTTCTATATGATTGTTGAGGTTGAGGATAATATACACGATCAAACCGGTACGGACGGCGGCATATGGTCGGGTGACAGCATTCAGTTTGCGGTTGATCCGGGATTGCTGGAAGGCGGACAGAATTCGGGATACAGTGAAATCGGAATGGCGCTTTCCGAAGGCGGAATCGAAGTCTGGCGATGGAGTGCTCCGCTCGGAATGGCTGCGGGTGAAATGAATCATACGCAAGCAATTGTAAGCCGAACCGGTACGAAAACAACGTACGAAATTTCCATTCCATGGAGTGAACTGCTGCCTGGGCAGTTATCCGTTAAACCCGGGGATTCGATCGGCTTCTCGCTTCTGATTAACGACAACGACGGCAGCGGCAGACGAGGTTGGATGGAATACGGCGGCGGCATCGGCTCCTCCAAAAATCCTTCATTATTCAAGGAATTGCACATGCTGGAGAGGGTAAGCGTCGAAGCACTGCTGCGGCTGCTCAGCAGTTATGCGGCCTCCGGAGAGCTCTCCAAATCAATGTATAACGATCTTTCGAACTTGTTGAAATCAGCCCAAAATCAGTATAACAAGGGCTCAGTTCCCAAAGCGATTGAAACGGTTGAGAAATTTCTGTCCGTGTTGAAGAATGAGAATAGAATATCGGAGGTTTCCGCAAACGCAAAAGAAGTGTTGAACAGCGGCGCTTCCGCGCTAATCCGGCATTGGTCGGAATGTAATAATTAAGCTGAACGGGCGCCCTATCAATTCATTGATAGGGCGCTTACGGCATTAACGGGAGGTCATATACACATGATGCAAACAATGGAAAAGCTGGAACGATACTTAAACCAGTTGGAGCCTTCAGCCGAATTTCTTCCGACCCTTGTCACAAAGCAGACGTATTTGGATCTTCTGGAAATCGTCTTTCATACCTATTCGGCCGATCAGATTTATTCGAGGACAAAATTCAACGGTGAATATATGGATCTGCAGACGTATTCCAGGTTGACCAGTGTTCTGGCTTGTTTGCTTTCCGGCGGAAGGGTACCGGAACATAGAGGGCTGCTGGAACGAATGATGTCCGAATGCTGCAAAGAAATTCAACTGCTGCAGGGCGATGTCATATCCGATTTTGCGGTAAAAGAAATCATGCTTGCCTATAAGCTCATTAAGAAAAGGGCTTCCGTCAACAAACTGGAGGAATGGCGGGAGGCGCTTTCCCGCATCGATCCATTCAACCAATACTTATTTACCATTCGCGATGTGAATGATGAAAAAATGACGGATCTTCATAATATCAACGTTTACAATATGGTCGGAGAATTTTTGCGGGAAACGGAGGGCTTAACGGATTCAAGCTCCTATTTTGCCGTTCATTGGCCGTACCAGTTGAAAAAGTTCGATGCTTATGGTATGTACATGGATCCGGGCTGTCCGATGCTGTATGATCTCACAACACGCTGCCAAATCCAACTCATGATGAAACACGGATATGAAGGTCCCTTTGCGGAGCAATTGGATGGAAAACTAGCAAAGGCCGGTTTGATGACTTTGTTCACCCAATCATCCGCCTATGAATTTCCCTATGGAGGCCGAAGCAACCAGTTTTTGTTTAACGAGGCTTTGATCGCCGCGAACTGTGAATTTGAAGCTGTACGCTATAAGAAAAAGGGCAATCCCCGGATCGCAGGCGCGTTTAAAAGGTCGGGGCACCTGGCAGTTATTGCGGTTAAGCGATGGTTGGATATTGCGCCGCCGCGGCATATTAAGAATTTCTACCCGATCGAAAGCCGCTGGGGAACGGAAGCTTACGGTTACTATGATAAATATATGATTACATTTGGCGCATTTTTGGCGTTAGCCTATTATTTTGCGGACGATTCGATTGCCGAAGCGCCTTGTCCTGCCGAAAGGGGCGGTTACGTTCTTGAAACCTCTGAACATTTTCATAAAATATTTGCGGGTGCGGGCGGGTATTCGATTGAGGTTGATACAAAGGCTGATCTGAAATATGATGCGACAGGTTTGGGACGCATTCACCGTTCGTCCATACCGACGGAACTCGGCCTATCTTCCCCGCTTTCGATGGGAGATGCCTATGAGTTGAATGACGGGATCGGCCGCGTCTTCGGTTCTATCTCTCCCGGTTGGGAAAACAGGGACGGCGGAATTCAATTTTTGAGTGAGATCAGTAATGGAATTAATAAAAGGTTGGCTATTTTTCATGAGAATGTCGAATTTACCGAATTTATGCTTGAAATAAGCGGCCTTCAGAGTTGGAGGGCGATCAGGCAGCTGTTCAAGCTAAGCGAAGAAGGCGTGCAGATCCATATTGAACTCGTTGAACCGGCTGTTGAAAGAGTCTATTTGCAGCTACCGCTGCTCGTCGCGAATGGAATGGACAAAGCCGGCCTACATATCGGGCAAAATGCAATCACGGTTACGATGGGAAGGTATCAATATAAGGCTGTATTCGATGGCCGGCCTGTCGTAAGCGAGACGGTTTACGGCAACCGAAACGGTGAATACAGAATCGCGACTATCCAGTCCGAAGGTAGATATCTGTCTCTTAAACTGCAGCTTATTGATGCTTTAAAGCGATGATTTTATTATAAGGGAATTAGTCGTACTGAATAGTTAAAAATAATTAATATCCTCGAATTATTCAATGAACTATTGTGTAGTAAGGAAGATACAGACACGGTCTTAATGCGTATATTTAGTTGTTCGACAGGAGTTGACAGCTTTTGTACGAAACATCATTTATAATAATTTGCTTAGTGAATTGCATGCTGTTTTCTGAAAATTTTCATAATTAATTTTCAAAAAAACAGTTTACAAAGTTATTCGATTTGAATTATAATCAAGTCGACAAATTCTCTCAATGAATAATGTTTCCCGCAATCTTTCAATTGGTCGAAAGATGACGAACGAGAAGTAGTTTAAAAGAATCGGTCATTTATTACAGTCTCTTTTTTTATTATAAAGTTCGCGAAATGAATAATATTATGGTCTCGATTGGAATAACTTTCACTAATCGCTTGAGATGATCGACTAACCGGACAACCAGGAACAATAGTCAGACAATTCAGAAAATAAGTGGACAGGTAATGTCTCCTGCACCTTTATCACCGGAGACACTCGGTCATGCTGTGGGTCATTGACGGCCTTAGACGTTTATCGTCGCTGGTGTGACGTGAGGATGGGTTGAATGCCCAAGTTAAAAGTTTGAGATATACTTTCTTGCATTCGCAAGAAGGTATACCTCGCACTTTTAACTCCCAAGAATATTCATCATTACAGAAAAAATAATAGGATAGGGTGATGAAGAATGAAAACAGTGAAGAAAGCGATTATTCCTGCAGCCGGATTGGGTACCCGATTTTTGCCGGCGACGAAGGCCATGCCGAAGGAGATGCTCCCGATCGTGGACAAGCCGACAATCCAATACATTGTGGAAGAGGCTGTGGACTCTGGAATCGAAGACATTATAATCGTTACGGGGAAAGGAAAACGAGCGATTGAAGATCACTTCGACATCGCTTTCGAGCTGGAGCAGACATTAGAGAAGAAAGGGAAGCTTGACGTTCTTCAAGAAGTCCGTCGCTCATCCAATGTAGAAATTCATTATATACGCCAGAAAGAGGCCAGGGGTCTTGGACATGCCGTATGGTGCGCCCGCAATTTTATAGGCAATGAACCGTTCGCAGTATTGCTCGGTGACGATATCGTTCAAGGCGATGTTCCATGTACCAAGCAATTAATCCAGCAGTATGAAATGACCGGAAAGTCAGTTATTGGTGTTCAAACCGTTGGAATCGACCAAACCGACAGGTATGGAATCGTTGATCCGAAGGATAGTCTCGGGCGGCTTTATGAGGTGAATAAATTTGTTGAGAAGCCTCGTAGAGGACAAGCCCCTTCCAATCTGGCAATTATGGGCAGATATGTGCTGACTCCGGAAATCTTCGAATATCTGGACCGGCATGAGGTTGGAGCCGGAGGGGAGATTCAATTGACGGATGCGATCCAAATGCTCAATATGGCGCAAGGGGTTTTCGCTTATGACTTTGAAGGCGCCCGTTATGACGTCGGGGAGAAACTGGGCTTCATCATAACCTCACTCGAATTTGCTTTGCGAAGAAACGATTTGAAACATGCTCTGCTTACGGCTTTGGAAGAGATCGTTGAAAAAGAGCGCATGAATACATTACTGGTGACGAGAGGTGAATAGGAGATGACGCCTCCAAGATCTAAGGAATGGGAAGCAATTGCAGGCGGGAGGGACTTTCGTGTACGGGCAGCAATCGAGAAGAGGAGCGATTCTGCTTATTTGTTAGGCAAGCGTATCCTGGACGTTTCGGCGTCACTCACGGGCCTGATTTTATTGGCTCCGCTTTTTATTTTCCTTGCAATATTAATTAAAGCAGAGGATCGGCGCGGACCGGTATTTTTCAGTCAAATCAGGATAGGGAAAAATGGAAAGCCGTTCAAAATGTATAAGTTCCGTTCGATGGTGACCAATGCGGAAGAGCTGCTGAACGAATTGCTGGATAAGAATGAAGTGGGCGGAGCTATGTTCAAAATGAAAGAGGATCCTCGCATTACAAAAGTTGGGAAGTTTATCCGCAAAACTAGCATTGATGAGCTTCCGCAGCTGTTCAATGTTTTGAAAGGAGATATGTCGCTGGTTGGACCGAGACCGCCACTGCCAAGAGAAGTCGAACAATATACCGAGTATGACAAACAACGTTTGCTGGTCACTCCCGGTTGTACGGGATTGTGGCAAGTCAGCGGACGGAACGAGCTCGGCTTTAATGAGATGGTGGAGCTCGATTTGAATTATATTCGACGCCAAAGCATTCTGTTTGATATTAAGATTATCCTTCTGACTGTTAAAGAGATCCTGTTTCCTAAGAATGCATACTGAAATGCTACATGACGATTACCGGTTTAATTTGCAAAATGTAAATTACGGTGAATTTATTAAGGATAGCGGACGAAGCTCGCGTTAAGGAGAGATTTATGAGCCGAAGTTTAAACATACTATTCGCCAGCCATACCTATATGGGCGGACCTTTCGTCGTCGGATCCCATCATCTTGCCAGGGAAATGTCCCGAATGGGCCATAAGGTATTCCATTTAAGCACGCCGATTTCCCCATTCCATCTCTTGAAAATCAAAAACGAAAATATGTCCTTAAGATTCAAAAATTGGCTGGCTGGAGGCGATAAGGTAAATGATGTAGTAAACTACGTGCCTATGTCCCTCGTTCCTTGGGCGATGGCCAAAAAAATCCGCAAAAATCTAGTGCTAAGCACATTGGTGCCGGGATTAAACCGGAAGATGAATCAATTCGGATTTGACAACCGATTCGATATTACTTTCATTGATCAAATTAGCTTATGCGGTGTAAGTGACCATATTCAATCGGATGTCACCGTTTATCGTGCTACAGATTTGTATTCAGATATGTTGAACGACTCAGCCCTGAATCAGATTGAACGGCAAATCGCACAAAGGGCAGACGGAATTGTCGGAACATCATTGCCGGTTGTCGAACATTTGCGGAAATATGCTCCATCAAAACCGCATTTGCTATTGGAAAATGGAGTGGATTACAACCATTTCAGCCAAATAGCTCAAATTCCCGCAGAATTGGAGCCGATCAGAGGCATTAAAGCAATATATGTGGGAGCGATTGATGAACGGATCGATTTGAACGCGTTCAAGCTGCTTGCCGAAGCCAATCCGAAGTGGAAAGTCATCATAATAGGCCCATGCAGCAAAGAACACGCTGAGCGCTTGAAGGCGGATAACATTATGCTGTTAGGTTCTAAACGTTATGAGGAAATCCCGTTTTATCTCAATCATTGCGATATCGCCCTGCTCCCTCTAAGCGATCATCCGGCGAATGACGGAAGAAGCCCGATGAAGCTGTACGAGTATGCGGCTTCCGGTCTGCCGGTGGTCTCCAGAATGACAAGCGAACTGCTTCGGCGGGCGGAACCGTTTATTTTCTTTTATAGTGACGCGGAGCAAATTGCGGTAGCGGCACGCAGAGCGGTTGAACAAAAAAAATCTCTTTCCGGGAATATACAATCATCGGCTCTGAATCAGTCATGGACAAGTAAAGCACAGCAGTTGATTGATTTCGCGTTAAGACTATCACCCAAATTTTCGGAGAGGTAAACGATGAATAAAGTATTTATTAATGGCAGATTTCTTTCCCAAAGTATTACGGGAGTTCAACGGGTCGCTTATGAAGTGATCAAATCTCTTGATGATATGATTGAGACTAATGAAATCGACCGGCGTGCATTTGAATTTATACTGCTTTTCCCGCCAAACGCCAAAGTTGAAATACAATTAAAACATATACAGGTGAAGAAGGTCGGGTTTCTGAAGGGGCATTTGTGGGAGCAGCTGCAATTACCCCTTTACACCGGTGGCAGCCTTCTTATCAACTTGTGCGGTCCTGCGCCAATTATGAAATTGAATAAGATCGTCATCATCCACGACGCTTCAGTGTTTGCCAATCAGCATAATTTTTCATGGACGTTTCGTAATTGGTATAAGCTGATGTACAGATCGTTCGGAATATTATCCCGCAGGATCGTAACAGTCTCTCATTTTTCGAAATCGGAGATTGTAAAGTATTGCAAGATTAATCCTGAGAAAATAAGCGTTCACCATTTGGGTGTAGATCATTTTCTTAGGGTGAGAGCCGACTACGAATTGATTAAAGAGAAAATAAAAGATAAGAAGTATATTTTGGCCGTAAGCAGCAAAAGTCCGAATAAAAACTTTGAGGGCATCATAAAGGCGGTTCGCCTGCTGCAGCGAGACGATATCGAATGCGTCATTGCCGGCGGCAACAACACACGGGTATTTACGAGTCATGATGGCCTGGACAGCGCTGAGCATTCCATGAATGTACGGTATCTGGGATATGTGAGCGACGAGGAATTGATCAGCCTGTACAAACACGCAGAGTGCTTTGTTTATCCTTCCTTTTATGAGGGTTTCGGATTACCGCCGGTCGAAGCCATGGCGGCCGGTTGTCCTGTCGTTGTGTCAAATGCAAGCTCCTTGCCTGAAGTGTGCGGAAAATCGGCCGTTTACTGTGACCCTTATAATGAAAAAGATATCGCCGACAAAATCGGGCTGTTGATTGACGACGAGAAATACCGGCAACATCTCATCGAATCCGGCCGAAACCGGGCGGAATGTTTCCAATGGATTCAGTGCGCAAGAGGGCTTTTTAACGACATCTCAAGGACTTTCAAGGTTACATAAGAAGGAGGGCCATCGTGCTTCATACCGAAGAGATCATAAACCGGTACTTTTACATATGGGCTATCGTGCTGCCGATCACCTCCTTTGTACTGTTTCCTTCCATCCCCGGAACAGCCCCGGGGCTGCTCTTGGCGCTATTTTCTGTACCGCTAATCTTCCTGCTTGCGCTCAAGGATCGCAGTACCAGAGAACTGAACGTGTTTCTCGGCGATGTGTTCCTCTTTCTTATTATTTTCACCGGTATTAACGCAATAGCGCAGTATGCTTTGATTCTTGGAATGGATCATGGGTATGTGATTGATTTCAGCAGAGCTGTTATGGTCAGTACTTATGACAGTTATGATCTCAGAACAAGCATGTTTACTCAATCGATTTACTTTATCGCAGCCTTCGTCACATTTTTGTTTGTCAAGACCTTCTATCGAGTCTCGTGGGATCGTTATCTTCTGATTGGTGCGGTGATCCTCGGTTCTTACGGGATCTATGAATTTATTTACTTTCTGATCTTTCATTCCAATGGCGATTTTATATCCAACCGGATGTTTTTCTACGAAAGGCCGGGTGAAATAAAAGCAAAAACGGGCAGTTTTTTTCAAACCGCAACGATCGCGGGTCAAAAAATAATGCGTCTGAAAAGCTTGACGGGCGAACCCAGCATGTATGCATATACGATCCTTCCGTTATGGATTTATGCCGTACATCTTAAAAAGAAATTCGTACACTTTTTTTTATTAATTACACTCTTTCTTTCAACTTCAACTACAGCCTTTCTCGGAATTGCCATTTATTTGCTCGTGCGTTTTTTGTTTTTAAGACAAAGGGACTGGTACACCTACAGTTTTGTGCTGGTTTTTGTACTCATTATTATAGTGAACTGGGAAATGGCTTCCAATCTCTATGATTTTGTGTTCGGGGATAAACTGGAAACGAGATCGGGAGTAGTCCGACAAAGGCATTTTGAAAATCACATCGCATTTTTCGCCGATTTGCCTCTCATTCATCAATTATTCGGAGTGGGCTTCGGTTATATCAGAGCGACGAATTTGTTTATTACCTTTATCTGTAATGTTGGTATCGTAGGATTTACTTTATATGTAGTCCTGTTTTTAGTCCCGATCATTCGATTGTCAAACACAAACCGCAATATTGGACTGAAATGCTCTCTGATCGTCATATTGACGACCGGCCTGATTTCCGTTCCTGAATTCGCTTATTTACCGATGTGGGTGATGCTTGGAATCGCCTATCATGCATTGGCCTTGCAAAGGAGAGAAGCACGGGTGAAAGATTACGAGCCGGTGCAGGCAAAACAGGCTGTACACGCGCTTGAACAACCACTATAAATACGTTGTAAATAGGGTGGATGACTTGCACATACTGGGAAAAATAAAACATCTTATCAAGAGCAAAAAAAAAGATAAAAATATCTATGCCAATATCGGCTGGCTGCTATTTGAGAAGTTGTTCAAAATGGTGCTCAGCTTCTTTATCTTTGCCCTTATTGCAAGATATTTGGGTCCGGAAGAGTTTGGAATTTTTAATTATGCAATCGCGTTCGTTTTTATTTTATCATCGCTCATTGATCTTGGGTTGTCCGGACTAGTCGTTAAAGAGCTTGTTGAAAAGAAAGACGAGACGGAAAAGATCATCGGTACTACGCTTACCCTGAAATGGATTGCTAGTGTTATTGGCTTCATCACATTGGCTGTTCTGTTGCTATTTATGGAGTCAAGGGAAATTATGTTAGTCACCCTGTTAGTCGGTATATCCATCCTGCTCAAACCGTTGGAAGTCATAGACATTTACAATCAGGCGAATGTCATTTCCAAGTATACGGTAATTGCAAGAAACAGCTCATTAGCAGTGGTCTCCATTGTTCAGCTCTGCTTTATTCTGATGAATTATTCGCTTCATTATTTTGCCGCTGCACAAACACTTGAAATCTTATTGTCGGTCGTATTCTTACTCATCTTCTACAAGAAAAGAAACCAAACATTGAAATGGAGGTTTGATATTAAACTTGGACTTAACTTGCTCAAGCGGTCATGGCCGCTCATCTTTTCAGGCATTGCGGCAGTTTTGTACCTTAAAGTAGACCAATTGATGATTCGGAACATGGTCGGAGCAAGTGAACTAGGCATATATTCCGTCGCGGCCCGGGTATCGGAAGTCTGGTATTTTATCCCTACTGCAGTTGCTGCTTCGTTTTTTCCGCAATTAGTTAAGATGAAGGAAGATAAAGTCCAGTATAATAACAAGCTTCAAGCGATTTACAATAATCTGTTTCTAAGTGCATTCATTCTGGCTGTAGGAATTACGTTAACGTCACCTTTTATCATAAGAGTATTATTTGGCCATGAATATGCAGGTGCTTCAATAATTCTTACGATTCACATATGGGCTTCGGTATTTGTTTTTATGCGGTCGTTGCTGAGTAAGTGGCTAATTAATGAAGAATTGCTTATTTTCTCGCTTGTCAGTCACGGACTTGGGGTTGTGGCTAATATCGGGCTCAATCTCATATTAATACCTTCTTATGGCGGGATCGGAGCAGCAATTGCCACTGTTTTTGCTTATTCATCCTCAACGTACTTGTTCTGCTTCCTCTCGAAGAGGACGATGTCAGCCGGTGTGATGATGTCAAAAGCGATGTTATCACCGATTGCAATATTTTTAGCGTTATTCAAAAAGCGGAGAGACTTTGAGCGGAGCTCAAAGATCCCTATGTGAGGAGGACGAAAAGTTGAGAGCTCAGGTTAAAACGACATTGTTAAAAATCATAACCGACGAGCAATTGGATTCGATTATGGTTAATGTCGAACAATTGCAATTAAAGATGAGATATTTATTAGCACTGACCTTCTCAAAGAGTAAACTGTTGACTTCAATCTACTATGTATTTTCCGGTGAGTTTAAGAGGGAACAGTATGCCGTTATTCATGGGAAAGTGATCCATTTAAGCGATCTTCTTAAGAAAAGAAATAATGATTACTTGCTGAGAAGAAATACGCACCGGATCGAAAAAGGGCTGCTCATGAGACCGAGAAGAGCCGTATTCGGTACCCGCTTTATATCTGAAACAATGAACAGCTTTGTTTACCTGATCGAACAAAACAAGAATACAATTTGCAATTCACAGCTGAAGTGGTCTCATGATGTCCTATCCGAGTATTTTGAGGTAACAGGAGATCACCCGATCATCAATCAGGAGAGGGAGCGTTTTAAACGTTTAGACATAAAACACATTCTAAATCCGGGTGAGAAATATATTCCATATAAGCGGGATTTGTCAAAACAAAATGTAATTACTTTAGAACAACTGAAAGAATTATCGTTAATCAGACGTTCCGTCCGATGGTTCACAAATGCCGTCGTACCCAGGGAGCTTATCGATAAAGCGCTGGAGGTGGCCACCTTGGCACCAAGCGCTTGCAACAGGCAACCGTTCCGATTTCAAATATTCGATGATCCGAATATCGTAAGGAAGCTGGCAAAAATCCCCTCCGGAACAGCCGGTTTCCACCAAAACATACCGACGTTAGTGGCCGTGATCGGTGATTTAACCGCTTATCCCTATGAAAGGGACAGGCACTTAATCTATATCGACGCTTCGTTAGCTGTCATGCCTTTCTTATACGCATTGGAGGTTCAAGGATTAAGTTCATGTCCTTTGAACTGGCCGGATATTGAGGAGAAGGAACGGAAACTGGAACAAATCATTAGAACGAAAAAACATGAACGTGTCATCATGTTTATTGCTGTCGGATTCCCGGATGAGAATGCAGAGGTTGCCTATTCCAGGAAGAAGGATCTCGCCCAACTAAGAAGTTATAACCTATAATTTATAATTTATCGATCGAGGAAGAGGGAACCAGAAATGAAACAATATGTTGTTATTGTTGGCGGAGAGTTGTTCAATAAAGGTGCGCAGGCATTGACTTTCACTGTAGTCGACAAGGTCAAGGAGCGTTATCCGGGTGTAAAAATTGTACTGTTGTCTAGTATGGATTACAGAAGACCGGAGGGGGAGAAGAGAAAGTACGCTTTTGAAATTCTGCCGTTTCCTTTGGATCTCAAATCGGATTTGCTTGGTGGCATCTACAAATCTTACGATGTTCTAAGTGCGGTCTTAAATAAGCGGAAAGCAAATAGGGATATTCGAAATAAGGTGACTGCGATTTTGAGTAATTGCCGCGCTTTGATTGATATCAGCGGCTATGCGCTCTCCTCTCAAAGAGGGAAATTTAACAGCCTGCAATATCTGTTGAATTTGAAAATCGCAAGAAAATACCGGATTCCGGTGTATTTATTCCCACAGTCTTACGGTCCTTTTGAATATGGGTACCTGGGCAATCTCATCTTCCATCAGCAGATTAAAAAAGAACTGAGCAGTGTGAAAGAAATTTATGCCAGGGAACAGGATGGGCTGCACAACTTACAGCGGCTGAATTTGAACAATGTGAAACGAAGCTTCGATATTGTACTACAAAATAATAAGCCTTATAATCTGTCGAATATTTTTATTCGAGAGCAGTTTGCAGGAAAGCATCCCGAGATTTTGCCCGAAGCCGTAGGCATTATTCCGAACGTGAAAATTATGAAACACGGGAATGAAGAGGCGCTGTATAAATTGTATGAAGGATTAGTCGATCATTTGCTTAAGAATAATAAAAATATTTACTTTTTAAGACATTCTTACGAAGACAATAAAGTCATTCAGGCGATGAGAGAAAAATATCCGAATGAGCGGCAAATCTTCTACCTGGATCATGATTACAGCTGCATTGAAATCGATGAAATGATTAAAAAATTCGACTTTATTATCGGTTCGAGGTACCACTCCATTGTACATGCGTTCAAAAATTATGTGCCTGCACTTGTTCTTGGTTGGGCGGTGAAATACGATGAATTGCTTCAGGCTTTCGGCCAAACGGATTATTGCTTTGATGTGAGAAAGCAAATCAAAACGGAGGAAGCCATTTCAAAGATCGATACACTGCTTACAAGGCATAAGCAGGAGAGCGAAACGATCAAAAAGAATTATGCGAAAATTACCGAGAACAATATTTTTGATAAGCTTATCATTTAGAACCTGATCTGAAGAGGAGTGATATTAATGAAACTTATTTTACTATCAGGCGGTTCCGGCAAACGATTGTGGCCGCTGTCCAACGATGCAAGATCGAAACAATTTCTTCGTATCCTGGATAGACCTGACGGCCGGAAGGAGTCTATGGTCGAGAGGGTGTGGAGGCAGCTTGGGGATATGGGTCTTGAAGATTCCGCCTACATTGCGACAGGCAAGGCGCAGGAGGAAATGATTCGCAGTCATGTAGGCATGGGAGTGCCTCTCATCATCGAACCGGAGCGAAGAGATACGTTTCCGGCAATCGCGCTGGCGGCGGTTTACCTTTATTCCATTGTCGGGACCAGCCTGGAAGAAGTGGTTACGATTTTACCGGTTGATCCTTACGTGGAGAATTCGTTCTTCAGCCGGATCAAGGTACTGGAGCGAGTCATCCGCGAATCAGGTTCGGATATTGCGCTAATTGGTGTGAAACCGACCTATCCATCGGAGAAATACGGTTATATCGTTCCCGAAAAGACAGGAGAACCGGATGCGGCCTATTTTCAAGTAAACCGGTTTACTGAAAAACCCCGTGAAGAAGAAGCGGCAGAGCTGATCAAGCAATCTGCCCTTTGGAATTGCGGGGTTTTCGCATTTAAGCTCGGTTATCTGATTAACCTTCTGATCGACCGGCGGATTCCCATCCATTATGACGAGCTTACGAAGCAGTACGGCAGTCTGACCAAGAACAGCTTTGATTACGAAGTGGTCGAACGTGCCGGGAATATCTCCGTATTGCCTTATGAAGGGTATTGGAAGGATCTTGGAACATGGAACACCTTGACTGAGGAGATGAGCGTTCCGTTGACCGGTAACGGCATCGTCACTGACGATTCAGTGAACACTCATGTCATTAATGAACTTGGTATTCCGATCACAGTACTGGGCTTATCGAATGCGGTTATAGCGGCAAGTCCGGATGGTATATTGGTAGCCGACAAGGTTGTAAGTCCGCGAATTAAAGAAGTGATGAAAGACATGGATCAAAGGCCGATGTACGAGGAGCGTCGATGGGGACATTACCTGGTGCTGGATTACATGACCTTCTCGGACGGACGCGAAGTGATGACGAAGCGGGTCAGTCTTGAAGCTGGGAAAAACTTCAGCTACCACTTTCATCATAAGCGTTCCGAAGTATGGACAGTTATCTCCGGCGAAGGACAAATGGTGCAGGATGGTGAAATCCGCACGTTGAAAGCCGGCGATGTCGTTCATATTCCTATTCAGAGCAGACACAGCCTGCTTGCCATAACCGATATGGAGATTATTGAAGTTATGCGCGGTCATGAACTTGTAGAGGAGGACAGAGTCCGGCTTGGCATGGAATGGGGGGCCATATTAGAATTCTGTCTCTCCTGAAGGAGATAAACGATCATGTACGCTATTGCAGAACAACTGGATCATGCAATTCAGCTTCGATATAACCGATGGAAAAGGGCGGCGGAACTTCCATCCTACCTCCGCAAGGAGCTGGAGGAGTTAAAGGCCGGAGAAATTACCGACCGGTTCTACAAGCATCTCGATTTCGGGACAGACGGTATTCGGGAGAAGGTCGGTGTGGGAACGAACCGGATGAACATTTTTACGGTTCGCAGGATCGCTATGGCTTTGGCGGAGGAGCTCAAAGCGAGCGGATTCTCCGCCGGCCAGCGGGGAGTAGCAATTGCTTTCGATAACCGGCTCCTTTCCAGAGCATTTGCCGAACAAGCGGCCTTCGTGCTCTCCCGCAATGACATCAAGGTATACTTGTTCGAGCAGGCGATTCCGACGCCGGAGCTTTCTTTTGCTATCCGTTTGCTGCATGCCGCTGCAGGCATCATGATAACAGCCGGAAGCCACCCGTATAACTATAACGGCTGCAAATTATTTACGGATACCGGATCCGTCATGCCGTTGGAAAGCACCAAACGATTATCGCGCCGGCTGCTCGCGATGGAGGATGAAGTTGGGATTGACATCATGGATGGGCAGGATGCCGTTCATATGGGCAGATTGGTCATGATCGGCAAAGAAGTGGCAGAGGCCTATCAACGGAGTCTGGAATCTATTGTTTCAGATGAACGCGAACATAAACTAATCGCCTCAAACCTGCATGCTGTATTTACACCTCTCCACGGAATTAGCGGAGAAACGATGGCAACGCTCTTCAGGAGGACGGGATATAAGAATGTACATATGGTTGAAGAGCAATTCGCCCCGGATCCCTTATTCCCGACACTTTCTTGTCCTGATCCCCAGGATCCCGGATCGATCGCTCATGCGTTGCGTGCAGCGACGCGTCACGATGCGGATATCGTGATGGCGGCTGATCCTGAATCCCAGGAGCTAGGTGTATCGGTCAAATGCAATAAGGGCAAGTACAGACAGCTTACCCCGAATCAGCTGGGCAGTTTGCTGCTGGATTACCGGTGCGAACAGCGTAAAGCCCGGTGCGAACAGCGTAAAGCTTACTTAAATGAACAGCAGCAGCCGGGTATTTTTATCAAAAGCGTACTGACAACGGAGTTAAGTGCGGCAATCGCCGTGAAGCACGGGCTTAAAGTGATGAATGCCTTACCCGGTTTCAGCAATATAGCAGCACGCATCACTGAGCAGGAACAACAGGGAGAGCAGCCGTTTTTCTTTGCCTTTGATGAATCCGGAGGTTATCTTCCATCCGATTTCGTTCGTGACAAAGATGCGCTTCAGGCGGCTTTGCTTACAGCGGAAATGGCTGCGTATTACAAAGCGAAGAACCAGACGCTATGGGATCGGCTTCAGAAGCTGTATCAGATCTACGGCTTCTATCTCGAAGACCAGATCAGCCTGACCTTCACGGGTATTGAAGGCTGGCAGAGAGTCCGCAATGTCATGGAGAGGCTGCATGCCGAATCGCCAAAATTGTTTGGTTCGTTAGTAGTTCGAAGGATATTCGATTACCGCGCAGGGAAAATCCGATGGATGCGGAAAGGCAGGAATCAGTCTGCCACCGGTCAGCCGAAGGCGAATATCATCAAGTATCTGTTCGATGAAGGTTCGTGGTGTGCGGTCCGGCCTTCCGGATCGGAACCTGTTCTCAAACTCTATTATGGCTGCAAGGACGCGACTGAAGAAGGCTGTAAACGGAAGCTTGCCCGAATTCGTTCCGCGCTGCTCTATTATGTGGAGTCCATTATTTAGATAGATAGAAGATCATAGAAACAGAGATATAAAGGGTGGAGTATGAAAAAAACAGGAGCCGATTCGAAAGGTTCGGGATTGAGCCTTCGGATCGGCTCCTTTTTCCGCGACATTAACATTGAAAGGGAATGATTGGGATTATCTGGATTACATGGGTTAATTTAGATAAACATTTGGAATGAAAGAAAGACTGGAATCTCACGAAAGAAAGGAGTTCTACGATGAAAGAAATCAAGGTTGCAATTGTGCATGATTATTTGAATCAGATGGGCGGGGCGGAAAGGGTTGTCGCCTCGTTCCGCAAGCTGTTTCCGGATGCCCCGATCTATACAACGATATTGGATGAAAAGCGCTTGCTGCCCGAATTACTAGGGGCGGATATTAAAGTAACGTGGATGCGGCGCATACCGGGGGTTAATAAAATATTCAAGCTATTGTTCTGGCTCTATCCATTTGCCGTCAGGTCGATGAAGCTGCAGGACTACGATGTAATCCTCAGCTCCAGCAGCGCTTATGCGAAAGGAATCAGGAAGCCGAAGCATGCCGTGCACGTTTGTTATTGCCACACACCGATGCGGTTCGCATGGGATTTTGACAATTATATGGCAGGCGTATCCGTACCGGGATGGATTAAAACGGTGTCCAAAGCGATGACGGGGTTATTAAAGCGTTGGGACCGGCGCAATTCCCGGCATGTCGATCTATTGATTGCCAATTCCACAATAGTTAGAAATCGGATCAAGGACGTTTACGGCCTCCCTTCCGAAATCGTATTTCCTCCCGTCAATGTGGAACGGTTTATGGGTCCGTCTGTTCATGGTGAGGATTCGGATTTTTCTGCGGGGTCGGAACCGAACGAAGGTTACTTTTTGGTCGTTTCCAGACTGGTATCCTACAAGCGGATCGACCTTGCCGTAGAAGCATGCACACGAACAAACAGCAGGCTGGTTATTATCGGAGACGGTCCGGACAAGCAGCGGCTCCAGTCGATGGCTGGTCCGTCGGTCGAATTTCTCGGGAGGCTGTCCGATCAAGACGTGGTTTCCTATATGAAGCGCTGCAAGGCGCTGATCTTTCCCGGGGTAGAGGATTTTGGCATTACTCCTCTTGAGGTCAACTCCTGCGGCAGGCCGGTTATTGCCTTCTGCGGAGGAGGAGCGCTCGATACGATCCGGCCATACAGGAACGGACTATTCTTCGAGGAACAGACACCGGAATCGCTCATTGAAGCTTTGGAACGTTACCGGGAAGTAAAATGGGATAAGCAAGACATTGAACGGCATGCCCAAACGTTCAACGAACAGAGGTTTCTTCAAAAAATCGAACAATTAATCGATCAGACGTGCAGAAAAAGAAATCTGATCGGCGTTGCCAATGCAAACAAAGAGGAAAGAGTCCAATTGAACCTGCAGTAAGAAAGGATTAGAAATAGACCGCGCTATAATGAAAGCGAAACGGCTAAGAGGGACCAGCTGGATAATTCTTCCAAATACCGGATGAACTTTTCGTCCATGAAAAAATCGGAGAGACTTTGAGCTCCGCTCAAAGATCCCAATGAAGTAGAGAGACTTTGAGCTCCGCTCAAAGATCCCTATGAAGTAGAGAGACTTTGAGCTCCGCTCAAAGATCCCTATGTTAGGAGGAAAACATGAAAAAAATAGTCCAGGTGTTTCTAGGCATATTGCTATTGTTTCCATTGGTCCAGATCGGCGGTCAGTCGGTATCTTCTGCAGAGAATATCAATGAGGAAGCTCTGTCATCTCTTGATTCCTCCATAAATCTGACTGCGAAAGCAGGTAATACGAAGGTAGATCTTATCTGGAACAAAGTGGAAGGCGATGGGATAATGTATATTATCCAAAGAAGTACGGTAAACGGCGGACCTTATACAGTGATCGGTAGGTCCCCCAATCTAGCTTACCGTAACAACCGGTTAGATAACGGAACGACCTATTATTATATCGTTACGGCCACCGGTACAGACGGCGAAACCCATTCGTCCAACCAGATCAGCGTCACGCCGAGCGATATTCCGAATCCCTCCGTCCCGCCAACAGACCTTATCGCCAAACCAAGCAACTCTCACGCGGTTTTGAGATGGAAAGCACCTGAGGGAGTATTTTATTTTAATATCAAACGAAGTACCGATCCGGAAGGTCCTTACACGAATCATGGTTCTGTATACGGCAGCAACTGGATTCGTGATTACGAGTATCGTGATTACGACCTGGATAACGGAACGACCTATTATTATAAAGTCACCTCCGACTCTGCCGGTTGGGAAAGCGAACCGTCCGCGGCCGTAAGCGTTGTGCCGATGCCGCCGCTGCCCGCTCCGAATGGCCTGACGTCCATAACTGGCGACGGCAATGTTACCATCAGCTGGAATGCAGTACCAGGAGCTTCATCTTATGATGTGAAACGCAGTACAGAGGACGGCAGGTCGTATGAGGTTATTGCCAAAAGCGTTACTGAAACCCTATATACAGATACCTTGGTCAGCAATGGTGTAAGGTATTACTATGTCGTGTCGGCCGAGAGAGGTACGGCTACCGGAAGCGCAAACTCCGCATCCGTACACGCTGTTCCTGCACCGGAAGACGGATCGCCTGCGATTCCGACGGGGATTGAGGTGACGGCCGGAGATGGCCAGGTAATCTTATCTTGGCCGGCCGTCAGCGGAGCGGATTCCTACAAAATTAAGCGCGGTGCATTCGATAGCGCTGAATACGAGGTGATCGCGTCGAATGTCCGAGCGCCAATGTTTCAAGACACAGGCGTGGAGAATGGCGTAACTTACGATTATGTGGTATCCGCTGTGAACGAGCATGGAGAAAGTTACGACTCCAAGCCTTACGCAGTTACGCCGGCAGATGTCGCGGTTGTTGCGCAAGACGGAAGCGGTGATTACACCACGGTTCTGGAGGCGATAAATGCGGCACCGGATCATAGCGATAAGCGTCACGTCATCTTTATCAAAAATGGCGTCTACCACGATAGACTTGGCGTTCCGGCCGCGAAACGGAATCTGAGCCTTGTCGGTGAAAGCAAGGAAGGTACCGTACTGATCTCTCATGATTATAAGAATACTGAAAATAGCCTCGGAAGAACCTACAGTATCAAAATCGTAGCGGACGATTTTATTCTTAAAAATTTAACGATTCAAAACGATTCGGGGCCAAATGTGAGAGAGGGCATTGCCGCTGAAATCGAAGGCGATCGCGCCTATCTGGAGAATGTCCGCTTCTTGGGAGATGTTGTAACCTTGGTCGCCGACAGAGGCAGACAATATTATAAAGCTTGCTACGTTGAAGGCGTTCGCAAAGTGATTTCCGGTACATCCATGGCGGTTTTTGACGATTGTGAAATCCACACCAAAGGAGACGGGGAGTACCTGTTTTACTGGGGTTATACTTATTACCAGCCGCTTCCTGGACGCATACGACCGTATTCATATGCATTCTTGAATTCGAAGATTACAGCTGATGAAGGAATAGAAAAGGTTATGGTTTATTCTCGGGACCGGTGGGGCGAATATTCATCGAGAATTGCATTTATTAATTCGTTTATGGACGCTCCAATTGAACCATATAGTTTTTATGGTGGTGTCGAGTTTAACACCCAAGGTCGGGGGGCGTATGCAAAGCGGGATTATGTGACCCAAATATTGCCAGAGGAAGCAAATGATTATACGGTACAAAACCTGTTACGAGGCAGCGACGGTTGGAATCCGGCACGGACCGGCGTCATACCGGTAATGGCGGATTCCGCACCGGTATTAACTGTCAATCAGCAGGATGCAATCGTGAAAGAATCCTCCTTCACTGTTTCGGGACAAGTGGATAAGGAGGTTACAGTTACCGTAAACGGTACGGTCATTCCGCTGGAGCCCGACCTTACCTTTGAAACCGCGTTTGAGCTTCAGCCGGGGGAAAATACGATCACCGTTGAAGCAGTCGATGTCGAAGGTCGTATGGCGATGCCTGTCATCTTAAAGGTCGTTTATGACAATATTGCGCCCGTCATTATGATAGATGGTCCGGAAGGAAAGAAAGCCGGTAATCACTACAATACCGGGTACAACCGTTATCCGGTTTCCGGCAGGCTGAGTGAAGCGGGCACCGTATGGATTAACGGGAAAGAGGTTGAAGTTTCGGAAGCGTTGACTTTCCATGCGGAGGTCGGCTTGGAGCCCGGATTAAATGAAATTACCGTTACTGCAATTGATGTTGCCGGGAATTCATCCGATCCGGAAACCTTCCATGTGGTTCCAACAGGCAGCGCGTCGAATCAGTGAAACGAGAGGGGGAATAAGAATATAATGGTAAAGATGGGTTGTATCTACAATGTCTGCCTTAATGGCGCCAGTTCTTATTCTTTATGACAGAACATTTTATTTTTTATTCCCCCCCTCAAAATAATTATTCAAAACGAATAACTTTTATAGTATTATATTATTATAGTATTCATATTGAATATTAATCTATTTTAGAAGAAAGAAAATTCATCATTCAAAATGAACTGTCAGCAAGATTACATAGAAGGGAGTGAGGGGCATGACAAATAAACTATCGATCTCATTTGATCAGATGATTGTTCAAGCTGGAGAGAATCTGGTCAGCGATATGAACGGTGAGAAAGTCATGATGAGCGTACAAACGGGAAAGTATTACAACATGGGTCAGGTTGGAGGCCGAATCTGGGAATTGATTGCCACTCCTGTAACGGCGAATCATGTGATTGAAACGCTCTTGTCAGAATATAAGATTGGCCGCGCGGATTGCGAGGAGCAGGTGCTCTCCTTCCTGAATGCATTGTACGAGCAGCAGCTGGTTCGACTTGAGGATGCCTGCTGAGCGGCGAACAAAGGGGAATTGCCGATGGTAGAGAAATTCAGACTTGATCTGAGCTCGTTTCCTAAAGAGCTTCATCTGCTGCTAGATTTCATAAGAGTGGAAAATGATCCGAAGGCTTCGGAAAATCTAAATCATATAAGTTCGGATATCGATTGGGAATATTTCATCGAGCTGGCCGAACATCATCGGGTATATCCGCTCGTGTATACCAATTTGAAAAAGTTGACTGTTCATTCCGTTCCCGCGCATGTCGAGAAAAGGCTCTATATTGATTACACCCGAAATACGTTTCAGATGCTTTATCTAAGCTCGGAAATTGTGAATGTGTGCAAACTCTTTGACGAACATCAAATTCAGAACATCGTATTAAAAGGACCGGTGCTGGCGGAAGCGCTATACGGGAACATATCCCTGAGAACTTCCAAGGATATTGATATCCTTATTCCTGTTTCCGATGTCGAGAAAGCCGAACAAATTCTTGTCACTGCCGGTTATGAAGCGGAGTGCGATATCCGTAGTTGTTTCAGGGACAAGAAATGGATGAAGCTGGAACACCATGTTTCCTATATGCATCCCAAGACCGGGGTTCAAATTGAAATCCATTGGAGACTGAATCCTGAAACGGGCACGGAGCCGACTTTCGAAGAGTTGCGTAGACATAGCAGAACAAGCACCATCACCAGCTATCCGATCCGAATCCTAGGGTATGAAGATTTGTTTTCCTACCTCGTAAACCATGGAGCCCGGCATGGATGGTTCCGGCTTCGTTGGCTGGCGGATATAGACAGGATGGTTCGCCAATCACTGTTTGAGAATATAACGATAAAATCTTTAAGAAAAAACCGTTGCCATCCGGCTGCTGGTCAAACGTTAATCCTGGTATCACAGCTATTCCATACTCCAGTCAAAAAAGAGCTGCTATTACCATTTGCCCGCAAGTCTAAGCCGGCAGCTCAAACGGCTATTGATTTTATAAAGGACTGCAGCAAACCGGACTCGACAACCGTACCGTTCATTCGATACTTGTTACAATTCAAAACAAATAAAGAACGGCTGGCCTTCTTTATTCATCGGCTTCATCCCAGCCCTAAGGATACGGTCATCTTGCCCTTGCCTCAATATTTGAGCTTCCTGTACTTTCCCTTAAGGCCGGTGTTATGGGTCTGGCGGCAGCTAAAGCAGCAAGCATAATAACCCGGCAGGGAGTCGGATCCGCAACGAATCTTGGAGGTCTGTGATGAGTGCAATTACCGGTATATATCATCTGAATCGAGAACATGTTCTACTTGACGATAGTCAAGCACTTATGCATGCCTTGCACCATTACCCTTCCGATTCCATTCAGAATTGGTATGCGGGAGAAATTTTTCTTGGGTGCCACGCTCAATGGATCACCCCGGAATCGATTGACGAACAGCTTCCTTACTATAACAGCGAACTTAAACTCGCGATCACAGCGGATGCGATTGTGGATAACCGGCAGGAATTGTTCGAACGTCTGCAGATTGAGCATGCACACCGTATGAAGATGCCGGACAGTGAGCTGATTCTGCTGGCCTATCATCGCTGGGGCTTTGAGTCGCCAAAGTTTCTTGTAGGCGATTTCGCTTTTGTCATCTGGGATGAAAGAAACAAAACGATGTTCGGAGCGCGGGATTTGCCGGGAAATCGTTCGCTGTACTACAACCTGCATGGAGACCGGTTTGCCTTCAGCACGATGATCTCTCCGCTGCTTCATTTACCGGGGGTGAAGAAACAACTTAATGAAGCCTGGATGGCGGAGTTTCTGTCTATCCCGATCTTGCTGGACAGCACCGATTACCATGCAACGGCATATCGGAATATTTATCAGCTCCCTCCTGCGCATACGATTAAAGTTGTTAACGGGATAGTGTCCATTACTCAATATGCCTCTCTGGCAGCTTCAGACAAGCTTCAGCTGAAATCAAACGGCGAATATGAGGAAGCATTTCGTGATGTTTTCCGGACCGTTGTTCAATCAAAGCTTCGAACATTCCGGCAGGTTGGCGCAACATTGAGCGGGGGGCTGGATTCCGGCGCTGTCGTCAGCTTCGCAGCAGGGCCATTGCAGCAGGAAGGAAAAACGCTGCGTACATATAGCTATATCCCTGTTGAAGATTTCACAGATTGGACACCTGGGAGCAGAATGGCTAATGAAAGTCCTTTTATCCGCGAGATTGTGCGGCATGTAGCAAATATTTCGGACAATTATCTGGATTTCGCAGGAAGAAACTCTTATTCAGAGGTCGATGATTGGCTGGAACTGCTGGAATCGCCGTATAAATTTTTTGAAAATTCATTTTGGATCAGGGGGATTTATGAGCAGGCCAGTCAGCAAGGCATAGGCGTGCTGTTGACAGGGGCAAGAGGCAATTTCTCAATTTCCTGGGGACCGGCATTGAATTATTACGTTCAGTTATTTAGAAAACTTCGCCTGCTTCATTTCTACCGGGAGATAAAATCGTATAGCCAGCGTATGCGTGTCGGGAGGTCTCGTCTGCTGCCCCTTATCACCAGGGAAGCTTTTCCAATCTTGACGAAGCGTTCTCCCAGCAAGGGTAATGACGATGAGCCGCTGTTAATCCATCCTGATTTTGCGGCAAAGACGAATGTATTCGATCGACTTCGAAATCAGGATGTCGGATTAACGCCCTCATCAATAGATCCGTTGATTGAAAGGGAAAGTTACTTTAATAACCTGGCGATTATGAATATGCAAGGGACATCCGGTGCAAAAATGTCACTGCGATATCGATTATGGGAAAGAGACCCGACATGCGATCCGAGAGTTGTCCGCTTTTGTTTGTCACTGCCAATTGAACAATATGTGCAACAAGGTTTGGACCGTGCGTTAATTCGACGAGCGACCAAAGGTTATTTACCGGATTCCGTCAGAATGAATCAACGTGTTCGAGGTGTACAAGGCGCGGATTGGGTGCATCGTTTAATACCCGTATGGAATCGATTCAATGATGAAATTGATGAACTATGCAAAGACAGCAATATGTCATCTCTGCTTAATGTGGATCAAATCAAACAATATCTTGTGAAAGTCGGCAGCACCCCGAGGCCTGAATGTGCTTTCGATCCGGAAATGAGATTTTTGATGCGGGGGTTGATCGCATACCGATTTATGAAACGGTTCTGACAAGAACGACGGGAGGAGGTGAAGTCAATGGAAAAGAAAAATTGGCAATCCCCGGAATTGGATGTGCTTGATGTCAACATGACTATGCTGGGACAAGGTACAAAATGGATGGACTGGACTTATGTAGGCGGACAAATGGATCTTGATATTTCCGATGATCCGTCCAGCGGTATCCCTGCTTCGGGAATTCCGATATCGTAATCACCAATGAATCAATCCTCTGATCACATAACGGTTATTGAAAGGAGGTGAAAGCAATGGAAAAGAAAAATTGGCAATCCCCGGAGTTGGATGTCCTTGATGTCAGCATGACTATGCTGGGGCGAGGTACAAAGTATACTGACTGGACTTTTATAGGCGGACAATTGGATCTTGATATTACCGATACTCCGACTCCTCCTCCTGGAGTACCTGTATCATAATCGGCAATGATCGGCAATTACTTATGCCCTTATACATAGAGAACAATGTATAAGGGCCCCCTTTACGGGGGAAGCGCATCTTATAAGGTGAGGGTGAGGGAGATTATACCTACTGCTAAACAAACGCTCTATAAAGCATTTGGGATGATCGTAGCGAGCGAGATCGCGCTTCCGGAATTATTGCAAGTCGAATATCCGGAGAATGGTGCGGATATCGAAATTCAATTTTCAGATTTGACTGGTTTATGGAATGAGCTTGATCATTACGAGGAGTATTATGCTTTCAAAGAAGATCAATTCTTGGTTAACGTTCCGGAGGTTGCAATATTCTGTATCAAAGGCGGCAGCCAAATCTATGTCTCGCCAGAGTCAAGCGCAGAAGAAAATAAAATTCGTCTCTACTTGTTAGGGACATGTATGGGTGCAATATTAATGCAGCGCAAGATCCTCCCTTTGCATGGCAGCGCGGTTGTCATCGACGGCAAAGCCTACGCATTCGTCGGTGATTCCGGAGCAGGGAAATCTACGCTTGCCGCAGCATTTCTTGATCGCGGTTATCCGTTGTTAAGCGACGATGTCATAGCGGTGTCCCTTTCAGAAAGCAATCAACCTGTTGTTATCCCGGCTTATCCGCAGCAGAAGCTTTGGGAGGAAAGCATTGTGCGATTGGGTATGGAGACCGGGAATTACTCGCCATTGTATTTGTCCAAGTATGCAGTGCCGGTATCCCGTAAATTTTACAGGGATCCCGTCCCGTTGGCCGGTATTTATGAACTAGTAAAGTCGCCAGAGGATCAAATTGAAATGAAGCAAATTAAGGGACTCGAACGGTTTCCGCTGCTTCGTTACCATACTTACCGCAATTTTCTTATTCCGAAGCTTGGTTTAGATCAGTGGCACTTTCTGGCTACTGCAGCGATTCTGGGCCGGATTGAAGTGAATCGGATCCGCCGGCCGATATCGGGCTTCAGCGTTAACCAAATCGTATTGCAATTATTAAGTACATTAAAATCAAGGGAAGTATGAGGGCGATGGACATTGCGGAATAAAGTCAAGAAGTTTCTTGGAATGCCGGGAAGGAAGAAGCTGCTTCATGTTGAAGCCTGGATCTTCTTAGGCTGGGCGAGAATTCTGAAACTGCTCCCATTCTCCAAAGTAGCGCCAACATTAGGAAAACATATGGTAGAGACGCCTCATAGCCATAACAAAGAGGATGAGTATATAATCGGTCAGATTGCCCGTGCCATTGACTTGATGAGCCGTCACACCTGGTGGGAAAGCATGTGTCTTGTTAAAGCGATTGCCGCAATGAAAATGCTCGAGAGGCGGGGCATCGGCAGCACATTGTATATGGGAACGGCCAAAGATGAAAATGGCAAACTGATTGCCCATGCATGGCTGCGCTGCGGTCCCTATTATATCACCGGATTTGAAGTCATGCATCAATTTACTGTCGTCGGTGTTTTCGGCAAATCGCTTCAGCGCAGTGATGAGAAAAGGAGTTTTGCGTAAATATCCGACAGAGAGAAGAGTGTAAGTTATGAGACACTTAATGATCTATCTCAAGAAACTCCATGCCTTCGCAGGGATCAAACTATATATTAATTTAATCGGGATGTCGGTCATCAGTTTAATCGAAGGCTTTGGAATCCTGATGCTGGTTCCGATGCTAGGCATAATAGGCATAGTAGAAGCGGGAGAAATACCTGTTGTATCTGCGTTATTTGAACCTTTGCAGCATCTGCCGGGGCACATAAATTTACCAGTCGTTTTGGGCATTTTTGTTGCAATTATAGTGGTGCAGGCAGTGTTGAAACGGTTTCAGACGAAGCAAAATGTAGGGATTCAACAGGGTTTTATGAGGAGTATCAGGCTGGAAATCTATCAAGGTCTGCTGCAGGCAAACTGGTCGTTTTTTGTCCGACAAAGAAAGTCCGACTTCAACCATGTCATGACGCAGGAATTAGCCCGAGTCGGGCAAGGGACCATGATGTCCTTAAGTTTGTCAACGACAATTCTGTTCACCGTCATTCAGATCGGATTGGCTTTCTGGCTGTCCCCGCAGCTTACCGCGGCCGTCTTGGGCTGCGGACTCATACTGGCGTTCTTCTCCCGCAGATTCGTCAAACGCGCGAAAACGCTGGGAGATCAAAACTCGGAAATTTCCCGCAGCTTCATGGGCGGGATGACCGACCATTTCAACGGTATTAAGGATATCAAGAGCAATCGGCTCGAAGAGATTCATCTGGCGTGGTTCCGAAATCTTTGCCGCCGCATGGAGCACAATTTCAATAATTTTGCGGCTGTTCAAGCCAATTCCCAATTCATCTACCGGACATCGTCGGCGGTATTGATCGCTTTATTCGTTTATTTATCGCTGGAGACGTTTCACGTCCCGGTGGAGGAGCTGCTTCTGGTCGTAATCATATTCTCACGTTTGTGGCCTCGGTTCATGTCGTTGCAATCGAGCTGGGAACAAATCGTCACCACGATACCTGCCTTTAAAAGCTTGCTTAATTTAAAGAGAGAGTATGAACTGGAGCAAGAAATGGAT
Source organism: Paenibacillus tarimensis (assembly GCA_041281825.1). Taxonomy (GTDB): domain Bacteria; phylum Bacillota; class Bacilli; order Paenibacillales; family Paenibacillaceae; genus Paenibacillus_D; species Paenibacillus_D tarimensis_A. The sequence goes on from CP166298.1 coordinate 1,663,361, forward strand.
ATTCAAATCCATACAAACATCGATAATCCGATTCGCATAGAACAAGGGATTGAATGCCGAAATGTCTACTTTCGGTATGACCGTGAGCAACCATCCTATGCGCTTCAAGATATAAATCTTCGTATTCCCGCCAATAGCATGACGGCGGTTGTCGGCAAATCCGGTGCAGGCAAAAGCACTCTGATCGATCTTCTTATCGGGCTCACTCAGCCGGAGCGCGGACAGGTGCTTGCGGACGGATTTCCGCTTACAGGATCTCAAGCGATAGCGTTTCGCAATACGGTCAGTTACGTATCGCAAGATCCGTTCCTATTCCATGCATCGATTCGTGAGAATCTAATGCTCGTCGCACCTGACGCAACCGAAGAACAACTATGGCAGGCACTGGCGTTTTCAGCTGCGGACGATTTCGTTAAAAAATTGCCGAACGGTCTGGATACCGTGCTGGGTGACCGGGGAGTCAGGCTTTCCGGAGGAGAACGGCAGAGGGTCGTATTAGCAAGGGCGATTCTGCGCAAGCCGTCCGTCCTTGTATTGGACGAAGCGACAAGTGCGCTGGACATTGAGAATGAAGCCAAAATTCAAGGCGCCATCGAACGGTTGAAGGGTCAAATGACCATTATTGTCATCGCTCATCGTTTATCGACCATCCGCAATGCGGACCAAGTGATCGTGCTGGAAAAAGGCACCGTAATCCAGCAAGGCGGCTATCAGCAGCTGTCGGAAGAGAAACGCGGCACGTTCAGCAAGCTTCTGGAGTTTCAGATGCAATCCGCAACGAATCGTGGAGGTCTATGATGAGTGCAATTGCCGGAATATATCAAATGGATAGAGAACATGTTCTACTTGACGATTGTCAAGCACTCATGCGTGCCTTGCACCGTTACCCTTGCGATTCCGTTCAGGACTGGTACGCCGGGCAGGTTTTTCTCGGGTGCCACGCGCAATGGATTACCCCGGAATCGATCAATGAACAGCTGCCTTGCTATCATAGCGAACTTCAACTGGCGATCACGGCGGATGCGATTCTGGATAATCGGCAGGAATTGTTCGAACGTCTGCAGATTGAACCTGCGCGCCGCTTGAAGATGCCGGACAGCGAGCTGATCCTGCTGGCCTATCATCGCTGGGGCTTTGAGACGCCAAAGTTTCTTGTGGGCGATTACGCCCTTGTCATCTGGGATGAAAGAAACAAAATGATGTTCGGAGCGCGGGATCTGCTCGGGAACCGTTCTCTATATTACAATCTGCATGAAGGACGGTTTGCCTTCAGCACCGTGATCTCTCCTCTGCTCCATTTACCGGGGATCAAGAAACAGCTTAATGAAGCCTGGATGGCTGAATTCCTCGCGATCCCTATTATGCTGGATGCGGTTGAGATTCACGGAACCTCTTACCGGGGGATCTATCAGCTTCCTCCCGCTCACCGGTTTACGGTGTCGGACGGAAAGCTTTCAGTTAGCCGTTACGAGGTGTTGACAGCCCCGTCGGAGCAGCTCCGATTGAGGTCAAACGGCGAATATGTAGAGGCGTTTCGTGAAGTGTTCCAGACAGCCGTTAATTCCCGCCTTCGAACTTTTCGCCAGGTAGGGGCCGCATTAAGCGGAGGGTTGGATTCAGGCTCCGTTGTCAGCTTTGCCGCTAATGCGTTAAAAAAGGAAGGAAAAATACTACATACCTTTAGTTACGTTCCTGTGAGCGGCTTTACCGACTGGACGCCTTGGGACAGAGTCGCCGACGAAAGGCCTTATATTCAAGCCACCGTAGAGCATGTGGGGAATATTCAGGACAATTATTTGGATCTCCCGGACAAAAATCCGGTATCTGAAATCAATGATTGGCTGGAATTGTTGGAGATGCCATATAAGTTCTTTGAAAACTCCTATTGGATCAGAGGAATTAACGAAAAAGCAAGACAGTCGGGAATCGGTGTACTGTTATCCGGGGCATGGGGCAATACAACCATATCATGGGGATCCGCATGGGATTATTACGCTATCCTGCTAAGGAAACTCCGCTTCGTTCAATTTTATCGCGAACTGAAGCTTTTCAGCCGGAACATGGGTATCGGCAGATCGCGTCTGCTGCCGGTTATCGGCAAGTGCGCCTTTCCGTTCTTAGACCGTGCCGCTTCACCCCAATACCCTGAAATACCGCTGATGATTCATCCGGAATATGCGCAGCGAACAAAAATATTCGAGAAGCTTCGCGATTATGATATCGGATTGTACCCGTCAGGCGCGGATGTATTGGAAGCAAGAATTAATGAATTCGGGAATTTGGCGCATTCGAATATGCAGGGGATTTCAGGAACAAAGCTATCGCTTCGATATGGTCAATGGGATCGGGATCCCACATGCGATCCCAGAGTCGTCCGCTTCTGTTTGTCGCTGCCAATCGAGCAATATGTACAGAACGGAATGGATCGGGCATTGATACGGCGGTCAACGGAAAGCTATCTTCCCGATAAAGTCCGGCTCAATCAACGGATTCGTGGTGTACAAGGCGTGGACTGGGTTTACCGACTAATTCCGGTATGGCGAACGATTGCCGATGAACTCCGTCAATTATGTCGAGATCCGGTCGCTCTGGAGCGATTGAATGTCGATCAAGTGAAACAGTCGCTTGCTAAATTCGGAGATGCTCCCAAACCGGAGCATGCCATCGATCCGGAGGCAAGATTTCTGATGCGCACGCTGATCGCATACCGTTTCCTGAAACAATTTGCGTAGTGATACTGCATCCATGAAAGGAGGTGAGCACAATGGAGAAGAAACAATGGCAAACGCCAGCGCTTGACGTTCTTGATGTAAGCATGACAATGAATGGCAGAGGCAATTGGATTGATTGGAAGAGAGGCGACGCTAATCCGCACACTCCGGGGGCTACACCGCCGGAATCTTAAAATGTGCCGAACTGACAACCGAACTTATTTTTGATGCGTATACTGATTGCATGCCAATTTTTAAAATAATTACCACAATGAAAATGATACCATGAAACGAGGTGAGCACAATGGAGAAAAAACAATGGCAAACGCCAGAGCTCGACGTTCTTGATGTAAGTATGACAATGAATGGCAAGGGCAATTGGATTGATTGGAAGAGAGGCGACGCTAATCCGCGCACTCCGGGCGCCACCCCGCCGGAATCATAAAATGTGCCGAATTGACAACTGAGCTTATTGTAATTGTAACGTCCATCGACCCTTATCCATTGGATAAGGGTCGATGTTACCCATCTACCTGTACCGCCAACCTCAAACCGCGCTATAGCCACAGTCAGAGTGAGAACCGGGGCGGTTACTCCCCGGAATTTGGGTCTCCTTCGTGCCTTTGCTTCGCATAAAGGGCGCTGCCGATCACGCCGGCATCGTCAAGCAAAGCAGCCTGCCTGATTTCGAGATGATCCCAATACATGTCAAGCAGAGAACGCTTCATAGTTTCCCTCATCGGTTCGAACAACCGTTCTCCGGCCATAGCCGCACCGCCACCGATTACAAGCAGTTCCGGACTGTACAGCGTCACGGCAACGGATAGCCCTTCTCCCAGCAACGTTCCCGTCGTATGGAATACCTCGCGAGCCAGTACATCTCCGGTATCGTAAGCCCTTGAAACGTCCGCAGCAGTTATTTCCTCTATTCTTCCATCAGGAAACCATTCCTTTAATATGCTGTTTTGTCCATTTTCGATTCTGGTTTTGGCCTGACGGGCGATGCCCGTTGCCGATGCGACCGTTTCCAGACAGCCGGTTTTTCCGCAATTGCATTTGTAGTGTACGCCGTGTATCGGAATATGACCAAGCTCGCCCGCCCTGTGACCGCTTCCGTAATAAAGCTGCCTCTTATTTACTACAGCCGCCGCTAATCCGGTACCGAGCGTGACGCCGAGCACGTGGTCATAGCCTCTGCCGGCTCCGCCGGCCGCTTCTCCGTATACATACATTCGGACATCGTTATCGATATAAACCGGGACACCGATGAATTGCTCGAGCAGGCTGCCGGCTGGCACATCGGACCAGTTCAGATTGGAAGCGAAGGCGACGATACCGGCCTTGGGATTGACGAATCCGGGGATACCGAGGCCTGCTGCCCTGATGTCTTGACGGGGGATACCTGCTTCGTCCGCGGTTTGAAAGACCAGATTTGCTATTTTTTTCAGAACATGTGCGCTCCCCAGCTTCGCTTCAGTAGACACTTTTTTCTTGTAAATCAACTGTTCTTGCTGATCAACTGCGCCGCATACGATATTGGTTCCGCCAACATCAACGCCGATATATACACTCATTACTGTTCCTCCACGTTCATCTTTACTGGAAAGTGCTTAAATTCCAGTGTACCGCAGCTTCGGCTTATACTTGATTGTTACCGTCATTTTATATGTAAAAAATGAAATTTTCAATCATATTTTTGATTAATATATTTACTATTGTTCTGGTTATATAAAGCACTCAATCCTTATGCCGAATAATGGAAAAGATTGCGGGACATAATGAAACGGTACAAGCTTGGATAGGAGGACCGAATCAATGTCTCGAATCGTTAGGAACATTACACATCAAAAGGAGAAGCCCGGTAATGACCGGGATTCCGAAGCAGCGGAATCTTCCAAAGAAAAAACGAAGAAAAAGTAATTGAGAGTACATCAGGCCGCCGGCGTTTTTGCCGGCGGCCTGATGTACTGTTGCGCGCCTAAAAGGACCATTGTTCGTATCACGACGATTTATGATGAAGAAGCAAATCGAGCGTTTGATAAAAAGCGGAGTAAGGATGGAGAAGAAGCCGTTTACGCTTGACAAAAGAAATGGAAAACGATAATATTTACTCTAATTGAATAATTATAGTTATTAAATTATTCGTTATGAATAATAAGTATGAAGAGTTAGATTCTGTAAGAGGAGTGGCTGTTCACGCTGATAAACCGCTACCTTCCATAAAGCTTGGGCACTACCTGATGTCTGCAAGCCGGGTCAGAGTCAAACTGGCGGTACAAAAACTCAATATGAATACACCATCCGGACCGCTCCGTACACGGTCAGCTGCCCCGGTTGAATGGGAGTAGCGGCACTTTCCGATAACGCGGCGGCTTGGAAGGGAACAGTTTCGGCCGGACGGCGAAGCTCCTCCACCTGAATGGGGGCTACGGAGAGAACAACACCCAGCGTATTAGCGATGGTCGCTGCCTTGTTGCGGGCATTCTGGATAGCGATTGCCAATGCTTGATTCTGGAAATATTGCGGATTCGCCATTGTAAACCGGACGCCGGCAACCGTATTGGCGCCGTGGGATACGGCGAAATCAACCAGCATGCCGATTTGGCCCACCCGATCGGACGTTATTTGCAGGAGATGGGTTACTTTATATCCGCGAAAGATTTGTTTGCCATCTACATAATCGTATTGGATCTCGATTCGAAAATCGTAGGTTTGTATGTTTTCCCGAGGAATCCCGTCATTCAGCATCGAATTGATAATGCTCATGACGATTGCAGCGTTTTCGGCTTGAACTGTCTGAAGAACCGGCCCTTCCGTAACTGCACCCAATACGGCTGCAGCCCGGTCGGGAGACGCGGTAACAATTCCCTCGCCCACCACTTCGACGCTTGCGCGTTTGTCTGTATAGGAAGGGTAAGCTCTCTGATCGGACGTATTGTTGCCCACCTCTCACGCCTCCTCTCATGTAAAGGGTACACAAGATAATGTATGGGGATATCACTCATATCATTCTCTGTTGCAGCCGCATTTTGTTCCCAATTGCTTTCCGCTCTGTTATATAATTAGAGCAATTAACCAGTAATTGGAGGCGGGTGTTCTTGAGCAGGTTGTTTCGCTTTGCGTCGATCACATTGATATTCCTGATTATCCTTCAGCCGGCACAGGTTTTTGCCAACGGGGGGCCGTTATATTACGCTGCAAGCGGATATGGACCTCTACAACTGGACTCGGAATCGAACGTCAGCCTGGTCCGCGAGAAAGTGAAGTATACGGTCGTCGCAACTGACCGGACAAATCAGAATATGGCGGAGATAACCGTGGAATATGAACTCCTTAACAAGAACGACCACCTTAAAACCGTAAATGTATTATTTTTAACACCTTCCGGGCGAGATTTAACGGTTAAGGAGGGGAAAGATCCAATCGACGTCATGTCCGAGACCGGAGGGAAGCCGATCAATTGGGAAGCTCAAGTGAAAGAGACGGTAATCGAGCCCGTCAGCGGCAAAGCACTGCCGCTTAAAGATTCGAGTATGGGGGAGCGGCAGGCAGAAGGAGCACGATTTGCGTTAACATTTGAACCGGACGAAACAAAGCATATTCTTATCAGTTACGTTGATGAAGGGGGGATGTACGATAGAGGCATCATCAACAGAGTGTTCTCTCATTTATATTATTTGACACCTGCAGCGTTCTGGGAAGGTGAGCCCGTTGTCGAGCTGGAGGTGAAGCTGCTTGGACAGAAAATCAAACTCCACTCGAACTTGCCTCTGGACAAAATTGATGCCTCGACTTATCGAGGCACATTCAATCATTTGCCCGAAGAAGAGTGGTATTTCTCTTATACTACGACGAATCGGCTTCTCTACCCGACGAACATCGAGAAGGATCATAATCTGCTTATTTTAGCCACAACAGCGGTATTCACTGTAATCGCAGCAGCCGCGTCTCTTTATTTTAGGAAAAGTGTTATTTTTATGTTGACCGCGATCTGCATTTTTGGTTTTACGTTGTACTTCATTTCGAAAATGGGGGGTTACCCGTTCAATTTCATTTTTGTGGGCATGACCGATCTTGCTGTAGGTATCGTTTTAGTCGTCTGCTGGAACAAAGTGAAAAAAGCAACCCGCGAATCGGCGGTAAATTAATCTTATTTAATAGTAATAGCTATGAAAAAAAATTTATAATAGTTACGTTATGTAGCGATTTATGTCGAAAGGAAGAATGGAATGAACTACAGGAAAAAGCTGACTTCGATTTCCATAATAATCATTCTGATCTTTGTCACGGCAGGACCTTTAATGACAGGTATGAACCCACTTGGTACTGTCATGGCGCAGGATGAAGGAAGTTCTGAAACCTACGATGCGTTAATCAGCGACTTTGAAGGTCCGGCAGATGAATGGTCGTACGGGTACGGTGGCGGGCCAGGCGCTCAAGGAAGCTTTGAAATCGTAAGTGGAGACGCTCAGCAAGGAGCACAAGCGGGAAAGATAAGCGCAGATTTCAGCAATGGCAGCTCGTATGTAACGATGAAAAAAAAGTTGGAGAAAGCGGTAATCCTGAGGTTGGCTTTTTGGGTGAAGACGCAGGATGTGAAGAACGTGGGGATTCGCGCAATCGATTCCACCGGACAGGTTTTTCAACATGTCATTCGTTTGGAGAGCACGGAAGAATGGCAGCGGATTGCAGTCGACGAGATGAAATCGAACAATTATTGGGGGGGGGCGAATGATGGACAATGGCATGGACCGGCAAAGGAAATCCAAATTTTGCTGTCGCGGAATAGCATCAATAACGGTACAATGCTTGGCAGCCTGCTGATCGATAATGTTACGGCTGTGCTGGCGGAACCGCTGCCGGTAACCTACGATACGTTAATCAGCAACTTTGAAATATCCGCGGATGAATGGTCATACGGGTACGGCGACGAACCGGGCGTTCAAGGGAGCTTTGAAATCGTAAGCGGCGGCGCCTATCATGGAATGCATGCAGGCAAGCTCAGCGCGGATTTCAGCAATGGCAGCACCTACGTGCTGATGAAGAAAAAGATAGAGCAAGCGGATATTCAGGAGCTGGCTTTTTGGGTGAAGACACAGGATGCGAGGACCGTAGGACTTCGCGTAATCGATTCTACCGGGCAGATTTTCCAACATAAAATTCGTTTGCGGAATACGGCGGAATGGCAGCAGGTTGTGGTTAAGCAGATGGCATCGAATCATTACTGGGGCGGAGCAGGTGACGGACAATGGCATGGGCCGGCGAGGGAAATCCAGATTTTGATGCAGAGGTTCAGCATCAATAACGACACGAATCGCGGCAGTTTGCTGATCGATGAAGTTACGGCGATGTTAAAACAGCCTAAACTGCTTATCAACGATACGTCCATCAGCGACTTTGAAGATCCGGCAGATGCATGGTTGTACGAGTATGGCGATCGACCGGGCGTTCAAGGGAGCTTTGAAATCATAAGCGGAGATACATACCAAGGAACGAAAGCGGGCAAGCTCAGCGCGGATTTCAGCAATGGCAGCTCCTACGTGGCGATGAAGAAAAGGTTTGAGAAAGCGGCAATTCTGCAGTTGGCTTTTTGGGTGAAGACGCAGGGTGTGAAGAACGTGGGGGTTCGAGCGGTCGATTCCACCGGACAGGTTTTCCAACATGTCATTCGTTTGGAGAATACGGCAGAATGGCAGCAGGTCGCGGTCAAGGAGATGAAATCGGATCAATATTGGGGGGGGGCGAATGACGGACAATGGCATGGAGCGGCAAAGGAAATCCAAATTGTGCTGCCGCGGGCCAGCATCAATAACGGTTCAATGCTCGGCAGCCTGCTGATTGATGATGTTACGGCTGTGCTGGCGGAACCGCTGCCGGTAACCTACGATACGCTAATCAGCAGCTTTGAAATATCCGCGAATGAATGGTCATACGGGTACGGCGACAAACCGGGCGTTCAAGGGAGCTTTGAAATCGTAAGCGGCGGCGCCTATCAAGGAACGCACGCAGGCAAGCTCAGCGCGGATTTCAGCAATGGCAGCACCTACGTGCTGATGAAGAAAAAGATAGAGCAAGCGGATATTCAGGAGCTGGCTTTTTGGGTGAAGACACAGGATGCGAAGACCGTAGGACTTCGCGTAATCGATTCCACCGGGCAGATTTTCCAACATGAAATTCGTTTGCGGAATACGGCGGAATGGCAGCAGGTTGTGGTTAAGCAGATGGCATCGAATCATTACTGGGGTGGAGCAGGTGACGGACAATGGCATGGGCCGGCGAGGGAAATCCAGATTTTGATGCAGCGGTCCAGTATCAATAACGACACGAATCGCGGCAGTATGCTGATCGATGAAGTTACGGCGATGTTAATACAGCCTAAGCTGCTTATCAACGATACATCCATCAGCGACTTTGAAGATCCGGCAGATGCATGGTTGTACGAGTATGGCGACCGACCGGGCGTTCAAGGGAGCTTTGAAATCATAAGCGGAGATACATACCAAGGAACGAAAGCGGGCAAGCTCAGTGCGGATTTCAGCAATGGCAGCTCCTACGTGGCGATGAAAAAAAGGTTTGAGCAAGCGGCAATTCTGCAGTTGTCTTTTTGGGTGAAGACGCAGGATGTGAAGAACGTGGGGGTTCGAGCGATCGATTCCACCGGACAGGTTTTCCAACATGTCATTCGTTTGGAGAATACGGCAGAATGGCAGCAGGTCGCGGTCAAGGAGATGAAATCGGATCATTATTGGGGGGGAACGAATGACGGACAATGGCATGGACCGGCAAAGGAAATCCAAATTTTACTGCAGCGGAACAGCATCAATAACAGTACAATGGTCGGCAGCCTGCTGATTGATGATGTTACGGCTGTGCTGGCGGAACCGCTGCCGGTAACCTACGATACGTTAATCAGCGACTTCGAAAATTCCGCGGATATATGGTCGTACGGGTACGGCGACGTGCCGGGCGTTCAGGGAAGCTTCGAAATCATAAGCGACGACACTTATAAAGGAACGCACGGAGGCAAGCTCAGCGCCGATTTCAGCAATGGCAGCACCTACGTGGTGATGAAAAAAAGGTTAGAGAGAGCGGATATTCAGGAACTGGCTTTCTGGGTGAAGACACAGGATGCGAAGACCGTAGGACTTCGCGTAATCGATTCCACCGGGCAGATTTTCCAACATGAAATTCGTTTGCGGAATACAGCGGAATGGCAGCAGGTTGTGGTTAAGCAGATGGCATCGAATCATTACTGGGGCGGAGCAGGTGACGGACAGTGGCATGGACCGGCGAGGGAAATCCAGATTTTGATGCAGCGGTCCAGCATCAATAACGACACGAAGCGCGGCAGTATGCTGATCGATGAAGTTACGGCATTGCTGAAAGAACCTTTGCCGTATAATTACAAAACGTTAATCAGCGACTTTGAAACTTCCGTGAATAAATGGTCTTACGGGTACGGCGACGAGCCGGGCGTTCAAGGGAGCTTTGAAACCATAAGCGGCGCCGGCTATCAGGGAACGAAAGCGGGCCAGCTCAGCGCAGATTTCAGTAATGGCAGCTCATATGTTAAGATGATGCACTCGCCCAATGAAATGGATATCCTTCAGTTGGCATTTTGGGTGAAAACGCAGGATGCGAAGGCCGTAGCGCTTCGCACGATCGACGCTACGGGGCAAACTTTCCAACATCGATTTCGTCTGGAGGATACGGGAGATTGGCAGCAGATTACGGTCGATAAGATGAAATCGGATCATTATTGGGGCGGGGCGGGTGACGGACGTTGGCATGGTCCGACGAAAGAAATCCAGTTTATACTGAACCGGAACGACATTAAGAGCGTCACGAAACAAGGCAGCCTGCTGATCGATGATGTTACGGCGACGGTAAAAATGGATGATTTGAAATTCTATCAGACCGAGCTTGGAAACGTTTATATCGATAACGAACCCGTAAAATTCCTCGTTGAAACGAAAGGAGACAGGCTGGATTGGGAAGTGACTGATTATTGGGGAAAATCCGTAACGACCGGTACGATTAAAGTGAATGAGAGAGTGACGGAGATAACACCGGAGATTCCTGATAATGGTTATTATGAGTTGAATATAACGGCATTAATGAACGGCAACATTATAAAGAAGAGAACGACCTCATTTGCCGTCATCCCTAAACCCCTGGATGTGGAACAAAGCGCTGAATCACCTTTCGGTGTCGTTACGCATTTTAGGAAATGGTCGACCGAAGCGATTCCGCTTATTCAAAAAGCGGGCATCAAGCATATTCGCGATGAAATGTATTGGAGTATAGTGGAAAAAGAAAAAGGAATTTATCAATATCCTTCCATTTATGAAAAATACACGAGCGAACTAAAAGAGCACGGGATTGATCCGTTAATTGTCTATGCCTATAACAATCCTCTTTATGATGGAGGATATACTCCTTATACGGACAATGGCCGTGAAGCATTTGCCGATTATGGGAAAAGCATTCTGAATCAATATGAAGGACAGGTAAAATCGGTAGAGGTTTACAACGAATTCAGCGGTAATTTCTCGACCGGTCCTGCGAAACAGAATCCGGAATACTACTACAAGCTATTGAAAGAAACGTATTCTAAAGTAAAGGCCAATCATCCGGACGTTCAGGTCGTCGGCTTGGCAACGTCTCATGTTCCACTAGATTGGATCGAGGAAGTATTTAAACAGGACAATGGCGAAGCTATTCAATACATGGATGCTATTTCTGTCCATCCTTACCGACATCCAAATGACACGCAAGGCATGGACAAAGAAATTGCCCTTTTAAATCGTTTGGTTCAAAAATATAATAACGGTCAGAAAAAGCCGATATGGGTTACGGAATGGGGCTGGACAACCAATCAAGGAGCCAAAGGAGTCAGTGAAACCACACAAGCCGCCTATTTTGTACAAAGCGCTGTGAGGTTTTTATCCGAAGGCGTCGAGAGGATGTACTGGTATGATTTCATCAATGACGGCACGAACGTCATGGATCCGGAGCATAATTTCGGCATCATTCGCAATGAAAAGGACGAAATGGGAAAATACGCGCCTAAGCCGGCATATGCAGCATATGCCAACATGAGCCGTGAGCTGACGGGTGCAAGTTTTACAAATAAAGAAGCGATTGGCTATGGAATTGCCAGCTATTTGTTTCAAAAGAACGGCGAATCGCTGCGTGTTCTCTGGTCGAACGTTCCAACATCCATTGTAATCAAAACGGACCATCCGATTATTGTTACGGATATAGTCGGACATAAGAAAACGCTGCAGCCTAATGAAGGAATAATTACCCATAAGCTGACTTCCAACCCCGTTTATATGGCGGGAAGCATCGATGAAGTGCAAAAAGCAGGACAGTAGGTCCAACAATTCCTTAGAGATTTAGGGATTTTAACCGAAGGCGAGGCGTGCAAACGCCAGACCTTCGGTTTTTTTTGCGCGTCTGCAAAGGAGACAGAGGCTCTGGTCCAAAAGTAATAAAGATATGACGTAAAGTACCCTCAATCTCCCATTTTGATTGAGGGTATTTTATGTCAAAATTTAAAATAAGTCGCTTGAGCTGAATTAAAATTACCTGAATTTCTTCCACCATATGCCCGTGCATTCCGGGACGATACGCTGCTGCCCGGCGATAACCCGCTCTGCGAGCCAATCGCCGAAGAAGAACCGGGTGAGCCGCTCGGCTTCGTCAATCGAATCAAACCGATAATCCGTTCGAATGTATTCATGTGTGAATCCGTAGTCCGATTCGAGCGTTTGATAATAACTTTTCAGAAAATCAGGCGGGTTCGGCTGTTCAAAGCCGGTACCGAAGTTTTCAAAGATGATCGCAGTTCCGGGCAGGCGCAAAATTCTTCGAACTTCGGCAATGACCGTATCCAAACGGGTTCTCCAATTCTCGACATTCGTATTTGCCAAATAACAAATCGTCCATCCGGCTGTTACAAGATCAACGGAATGGTCGGCAACCGGCAGTGCACGGTGATCCGCAACCCGCGTTTCCCAGTTTGCCGCCCCCATCCTTTTCAGTTTGGCGGCAGCAACGTCAAGCATTGCTTGCGAGGTATCCGCGGCGACGACCGATTTGACATGCGGTGCGAGCAAGCAGGCGAGTCTGCCCGTACCCGCGCCGATATCAACTGCATCCAGCTCCTCAAGATCAGGGAGAATACGGGCCATCGCTTTCATTATATTGCGTTCGTAATCCTCCCTCGAAATCAATAACTCGTACCGCTCCGCTTCGCTGCTGTAAATATGATCGTGATCCGGCATTCTTTTGTTCCTCCTGACATAGGGATCTTTGAGCGGAGCTCAAAGTCTCTCCGAATACATAGGGATCTTTGGGCGTAGCCCAAAGTCTCTCCGAATACATAGGGATCTTTGAGTGAAGCTCAAAGTCTCTCAGCTGACATAGGGATCTTTGAGCATGACATAGGGATCTTTGAGCGAAGCTCAAAGTCTCTCCGCTTCAAGTCTCTCCACTTTGAATTTGTCTTCAAAACAAGGCTAAGGGTTGACCTTGGGTGAAGGTCAACCCTTAATTTTTTCGTACGGCGTAGACGACGTGGACCCATTCATTCAATTGATGCTGGACCGTAATGAATTGGCGGCCCCGGAACCATTCCAGCAGCTTGGAGCGGTCGGAAGGATGTTTGCCGGACAGAGCGGCGGGCTGGACTCTCTTATGATGTGTCTGGTTATGATCAAACATAAGGCCGGCAATGCAGATCCGGCCGTTCGGCGCAAGAACCCGGTTCATCTCCTCCAGCGCCAGCATCTGCTGCGCCTCGTCGAGATGATGGAAGGTAAAAGCGGAGACGACAAAGTGAAATTGCTTGTCGAAGAAAGGGACGGATAAGGCATTGCCAAGCTTGGCTTTCAGACCGGGAAGCTTTCTGCGGCACCGGGAGAGCATTTCCTTCGATTGGTCGATGGCATACATCGCCGCGCCTTTCTCCATCAGCTTTCCGGCCAGATTGCCGGTCCCCGTTCCGATATCGAGTCCCTGTTCGCCGTCTAACGGGGCTACCCACTGAACGATAAATTCCAGGGTATTTTCGTATTCCTGCATGGAGATCAACGGACCGGCCGCATAAAGTGCAGCCGACTGATCGTAACCGTCGGCAAGAAGATCGAAGTTCCATTTATCCTGCCATGAAGAGCTCCGGCGGATTTGATTCAAGCTCGCCGCAAGCCGGAATAAATCGTCGAGATCCAATCGTTGTTTGGCTTCGAGCCGAGAAATCAGTTCGTCCACGGTTACGATGACATGCTTCAGCTCCACCCATTTCGAGGCGGTAGCCGATCTCTGGATTTCGAGGTAATGATGAATATCCGCGGCGTTTCCTTGATCAAGCTTCTCCAATAGTTGTCCGATTTGATCCAAGCTTAAACCGATATCCCGCAGAGAGGCGATCGTCTGCAGCCGCCAGGCATCCTGTTCCGTATAATGGCGGTACCCGTTTTCGGCATCCCGTCCCGGTATAAGCAAGCCTTTGTCCTCATATAACCGGATCGCCCGCGGCGTGATGTTCAAACGTTTGGCAATGTCATTTATTTTGATTGCAATCGACCCCCTAAGCCATTATTATAAACGATGACGTAAGGTGAAGGTATATACGGAAATTTGAGTAAGGGGGAGAAGCGGTGGCGGTCTTCAATTATAATACGGAACAGCCGTTTCGCGACGACCCGGATATCCATCTCCAGTACTGGGGTAAACAGGATTGCGTCCCCGGGCATGCGGTAGGACCGGGAATACGTGACGTGTATAAAGTGCATTTTGTTCATAACGGCAAGGGCATTGTTCGCATCGGAGATCTCACGCACACAATGTCTCCGGGGCAAGCTTTTCTAATATACCCTCATGTCGTTACCTACTATGAAGCGGACCAAGAGCACCCATGGACCTATTCCTGGATTGCTTTCTATGGAGCAGAGGTAAAGCGGGTTTTGTCCCGGACGCTTCTTTCTCCGGAATATCCGGTCTTCCCGATGGACATGAAGGTCATGCCCGGTATTTTCGACCAGCTGACCGAGGCGCAGCAGCGGGGGGACAATGGGGATTTACGCTTTAAGGCGATTCTTTATGAATTTCTTTCCGCATTGACGGAATCGCATCCGAAGAATGCTGACGGTGTTACAGCCCATAAAAAGCAGGATATATATATTCATCAAGGCATGGAATATTTACACGCCCATTACAGCGAGCCTGTCTCGGTTCAGCAGATGGCCGCTTCACTTGGGCTCGAACGCAAATATTTATCGGCCATATTTAAAGAAGCATTAGGTGTGCCTCCGCAGCGTTATTTGCTTCAGTACCGGATGGATAAAGCCGCCGAGCTGCTTGTGACAGGACGTTATTCCGTTGGCGAGGTTGCGAGGTCCGTCGGATATCAGGATGCGCTGCTGTTCTCGCGCATGTTCAAGAAGGTTAAAGGTGTCTCCCCCAAGTATTATCAATAATATGCTGGCCTTCGGAATAGAGACATTAATCCATAAAAATCATCCTTGTTGATATAGGCTTTTTCTAACTTCCTCCATTAAGATTGAAGGTATGAATGAAGGGGAGGATAAGTTAATGTCCTATATTGCGAATTCGGAAAGATACGACATGATGACATATAATCGGTGCGGCAGGAGCGGCTTGAAGCTTCCTGCGGTATCGCTAGGACTGTGGCACAACTTCGGTGGCATTGATGTATTGGAAAATGGAAGAGCGATGCTGAGAAGGGCTTTTGATCTTGGAATTACCCATTTCGACCTGGCCAACAATTACGGCCCGCCTGCAGGATCCGCTGAAGAAACGTTCGGGAAAATCATGAAGGAGGATTTTAAATCCTACCGTGATGAAATCATCGTGTCAACCAAAGCCGGATATTATATGTGGCCGGGACCTTACGGGGAATGGGGCTCTAAGAAAAATCTCATCGCCAGCTTGGATCAAAGCCTGAAGCGGCTTCAGCTTGATTATGTGGATATTTACTACCATCATCGTCCGGACCCGAATACGCCGCTGGAAGAAACGATGGCCGCGCTTGATCTGGTCGTTCGCCAAGGCAAAGCACTCTATGTCGGAGTTTCTAATTATAGTCCCGAGGCGACGCGTCAGGCGTCCCGGATTCTGAGAAGCCTCGGAACGCCATGTCTGATCCATCAGCCGAATTATTCGATGATGTCCCGTTGGGTCGAAGACGAATTGCTGGATGTGCTGGACGAGGAAGGAATCGGTTGCATTGCCTTCTCTCCCTTGCATAAAGGGATATTAACAGACCGGTACTTAAACGGTATCGCGTCCGATTCACGGGCCGCAGGGCCGAGTGTGTTTCTGCGTCCCGAGGAAATTAGCGATGAGAAATTGTCCAAGGTCAGCAAACTGAACGAGCTCGCCGCGGAACGGGGGCAAAAGCTCTCGCAGATGGCTTTGGCATGGGTGCTGCGCCGCGGACGGGTAACGTCCGCGCTTATCGGGGCTAGCAAGGTCAGCCAAATCGAAGACGCCGCAGGCGCGTTGCGGATGATGGAATTTACCGATGAAGAGCTGGTGCGGATTGATGCCATTCTTCAAGGCTAGACGTCAGCCTTCTTCGCAAAAGGACAACTTAGATGCTTAGACTTTAAATTAAGCAGTTTTTCCTTTTTGACGGTCATTTATGCTTGTGCCCGCCTTAGCACGGGTCAGTATCGTTTCGCGATGAAAGATAAGCCTGAACAAAGAATGCTTACGAAGTGGAATACCTAGGATCTCCTGTAGTGAAACTTATACTTTCTATCTTTAATAAAAGGACCGTCCGTGATTAGATTTTGCGGACGGTTTTTCTCATTGCAGTTCGGGATCGATAGGATAAGGATGATGGTTATTGTCAACTTCCTGGAATAAGGTGCTTTGTTCCAAGGGGATACCGCTTTGCAAGCCGAGTAACCGCTCCAATTCGCCAATGGTAACCGGCTTGGCATGGCGCATTAATTCATAACCGACTTGACCGTTCGGCTCCAAAGTTGCGGTTTTAACATCGCTAATGTTGGCAATTCCTTTTTGCCTCAGGCGCATTTCGAGCTGATCGACCGTTATCCGCATGGAACGTAAATTTTTGGGGACGACTTGTCCATTCTCGATTACGACTTTGCCCTCTCCGGTAATAAACTTTTCAAACCAATTAAACTTCAACTGAAGATATTCGATGACTAACAGCGTTGCAATTAAAACCGCAGCCGAACCGACCGCTATCCAAAGCTGATTGTTTGCAATTGGCTGAATGATCGTCGTCCCTATTGAGATCATGATAACGGTCGTTGCCATGGTCATTTGAGAAATGGATTTTCTGCCTGCAATCCGCAGGAGAACCGTTCCGGCAATGACGAGAACAGCTGATTTCCATATCCATGCCAAGTCCATACGGGAGACCTCCTTATGAAACTGAATTACTTCATAGCTTGCCGGAGATTACCATAGATTATGCATAGGGAATTGTGCGATTCGAGACAACATCTCATCAAAAAAAGATTTGAATAGATCACATACGTTGTGCATAATGAAGTCAAGTCAAAAGGAACAAAGCGGAAAGAAATTGAAAGCAGAGAGACTTGAAGCGGAGAGACGGAAGCGTAGAGAGGATGTGGAGAGACGAAAGCGGAGAGACGGATGCGGAGAGACTTTGAGCTTCGCTCAAAGATCCCTATGTCGTGCTCAAAGATCCCTATGTCGTGCTCAAAGATCCCTATGTCGTGCTCAAAGATCCCTATGTCATGCTGAAAGGTCCCTATGTAAGAGGAATTAGGGTTGCTGCCGGTTAGGATGCTGCAGTAGGATACTGAAATTAGTTAAAAAGGTGTGAAGTGCAATGAATGCTTGGACGCTTGTCGGAACGATTGTCGCTATCAATGTAGTCTATGTGTCGATTTTTACGCTTCGTCTCATTTTGGTTATTAAGGGCCGGACGATTGCAGCTTCGCTGTTGTCCATGGCGGAAGTGTTCGTCTATTTAACCGGATTGAATTTAGTGCTCAGCAATTTGGACAATCCGGTCAATATGGCAGCTTATTGTATTGGTTTCGGACTCGGCGTTTTTCTCGGCAGCCGCATCGAGGAATATTTGGCGCTCGGTTATCTGGTTGTCCAGGTTATCGTTAATTCATTGGAGGCGGAACTGCCGAATAAACTGAGAGATCACGGTTACGGAGTGACTTCGTGGGTGGCCGACGGACGTGATGGAAAGCGCCTGGTTATGCAAGTGCTTGTGAAGCGGAGTAACGAGAAACGATTAATGAATACGATTGTAAAATTGGCGCCCAAGGCGTTTGTAATCTCACATGAACCGAAGCAGTTTAAGGGCGGATTCTGGGTAAAGCTGACGAACCGGTAAACCAATTACGGATGGCAACGCGGTCGCGCATGAGCCTGCGCGCCATCCGCTCTTGTTTGCTTACCCTTGCACGTTCTTTGTCTTATCGGTACCCGGTTGTTCCGCCCCGGGAGATTTCCGTTGTTTATACTTCTTTCTGATAAATAGAAACAGAAGAGTAAGCGGTACGGCAATAGCGAAAATATAAAGCGATACGTCCTTAACCATTCCTTCCGCCGTGCGGCCGTAGAAATAAAAAAGCATGCCGACCACATAAAATTTTACGGCCCGGCCGACTGAGGCGTAGGCGATTAACCTCCATAAGGGGAAATTGAGACAGCCGGATAAGATCGTAAACACTTTAAACGGGATCGGCGTGAAAGATCCGATTAAGATGGCGGTCTCGCCGTTTTTTTGAAACATCGCCGTTGCGGAATCGATCCATTTTTTCTTAAGAAATTTGTATAACAGCGAATGGCCAAGCAGCTTGCCCAGCATATAGCCCACCGGCGTCCCGAGCAGACAGCCGATATAGCCTACGGTTGCAAGCCATAACGCGGATTTAGGCTGAATGATGCTTAACGAGACTTGAAGAAAAAATGCAGGCACCGGAAAGATGACCGCATCAAAAAAAGCATGGATAAACAGCCCCCAGGCACCGAATTCCTTCAACCACTCCAGCACTTCATTAAACAAAAGACTCGCTCCTCCATTTATGCCCGTGAAAGCTTATGCATCAATATATGATATTCAGCCCCGGTTAATATGGAATAGGTTAGCGCACTTCCCGCTTTATTTCCAGCGGCGCAGGACGGAGAAGCAACTGGACCTGGGTCGGGGACGGCAGCACCCCTACTTGGAACATCATTCCGTCCTCTTGACGAGCGGCTGAAAATATGGTTACTTGAATTCTAGAGCAGATATAAGTTTTACACTTATATGTGCCTAGAATTCTCCGCGAAACGCAGCTTTTCGCCGCCAGAGGACGGCACAGAACCGAGCTGCATAGAGAGTGCAGTTAACGGTTCGTGCGGAGCGAAGCGGTTTACGCTTGGGTGTATTGACACAGGCATGAATCCTGAAGCCGGGAAAGGAATGCAATCATGTACAAGCTGTTGTTGGCTGACGATGAAGCGCTCGTACGCGAAGCGATTAAACAAAATATGAAATGGGAGGAGCTCGGCTTCGAATTCGCCGCCGATTGCGAGGACGGTGCCGCAGTGCTTGCATGTCTCGATGAAGTGCAGCCGGATGTCATTCTGACGGACATTTGCATGCCCTTTGTCGATGGGCTGGAGCTCACAAGGATAGTCGCTGACCAATACCCGAATATAAAAGTCGTTATTTTTACCGGTTTTGACGATTTTGAATATGCGCAGCAGGCAATCAAGCTGAAGGCTTGCGACTTTATTTTGAAACCGGTTACAGCGGCGGAGCTGGCTGAAGTGCTTAAGAAGCTTAAATGCGATCTGGACGAGGAATGCCGGACCAGAAAGGACTTCGAACAGCTGAAGCGTCAACTGAATGAAAGCTTGCCGCTGCTCAAAGAACGCTTCCTTGAACGTATGGTTACGTCGCTGCTGACGCCTCGGGAAAGGGAGGAGCGGCTGAGCGATTTCGGCATTTCGCTCGAGGGCGCATGTTACGCCATGCTGGCAGCGGATCCGGACGAATTTACGATGGACGGCCTGCCTCCTACGGAGAAGAGCAGAGAGTTAATGCGGTTTGCCGTATACAATATCGTTCAGGAGCTCGTACAGGAAATTCCGCGGACTGCCGTCTTTCGTAACCGGGAGGAGAAGGTGCTTGCGATTATGGCCGGCCGGGAGCCTGGGGAACTGCAGGAAACCGCATTTCGGCTGGCGGAGCAGATCCGCCAATCGACTTCGTCCTACTTGCCGCTTACCGTCTCCGTCGGTATCGGACATTGCTGCCCATCGCTTGACGTCATTCATGAAGCGCATCTTTCGGCATTATCGGCTCTGGATTACCGGTTCCTGCTCGGCAATAACGAGACGATACTCATCTCTGATATGGAGAAGCGGCGCAAGTCGGCGACCATTCCGGCCGCGGAATGGGAGAAGGAGTTGGTCTCGAGAGTGAAGGCCGGCTCCGCGCAGGAAATCGATGAAGTCATCTGCAGGATGTTTAGCGCGTTCAAGGAGCACTATCCTTCGGTCGAGAGCTGCCGCATCCATATCCAGAGACTGGTGTTGTCATTGATCCAGACGATTAATGAATTGGAAGGTCAAGCTTCCGATCTATTCGGCGAAATCGGGGATCCGTTGACGGAAGCGGTCAAATTCAGGACACTGGATGATATTGAAACATGGATGAAGGAGCTCTGCCGCAAAGCTGCGTTAACCATCATGGGCATCAGGGAAAATTTCAGCAGCAATCAGGTCGTTAAAGCTCAGGAATATATTAAAAGCTGCTATCACGAGCCGGATATAAGAACCAGATCGAAGAGAAATATCCGAACATCAAAATCGTGGACATTCAATACGGCGGCGGCGACCATTTGTTATCGACCGACTTGGCAAAAGCGATTATACAGGCTCATCCGAATCTGAAAGGATTTTTTGGCGCGAACGAAGGCTCAGCCATCGGAATTCTGAACGCAGTCACCGAATTGAAAAAAGAAGGCGAAATTACTGTAATCGGGTACGATTCTGGCAAAGCGCAAATCGATGCGATCCGCAGCGGCAAGATGGCGGGCGCCATCACGCAAAACCCGATCGGAATCGGTTATGAGACGGTGAAAGCGGCCGTTCAGGCGATCAAAGGCGAGTCGGTTCCGAAAGAGATCGATACCGGCTTCTACTGGTATGACAATACCAACATCGACAACGAAGAAATTAAAGCGGTGCTGTACGAATAATCCTCCAAAGAACAAACGTCGAATTGATCTGACGTTTGTTCTTTTTTTATCGCAAGATCGAAAATAGTATCCTGTGTCTGTGAATGGTGCATCAAAATATTATGAACGATTCCTGGCAATATAATCAGCCGTTCTTATGGCGAGGGCTATGGTGGTCAGCGTCTGATTCTCGGCGCCGGTATCCGGCAATGCGCTATTATCGGCCACAAAGAGGCCCGAAATCCCGCGAATTTGTCCGTATCGGTCTGCCGCCGACGTGAATGGATCGTCTCCGATTCGGCACGTGCCTGCATCATGATGAAGATCCCCGAGTGGAGTCAGACACAAGGCGGGCCGATTGTTCCGGGACTGTAATCGTATGCCCGCATTCGCGGCGATACGCCTTATCCCTTCCGTCATTTGACGCACCACGTCCCAATCGGTCCTGCTGAGCGAGAAATACACCTTAATATTCGGAATGCCGTACTCGTCCAGGTTGTCGTAATCAAGCTCGATCCGGTTCTCGTACCGGGATTCGGTTTTTCCATATCCGAACAAGTTCGTGTCCGTCTCCTCTTCGATAGGTCTTTCCAGAGCAACCGGGTACCAATAAAACATTTCCGGTCCTGCGAGCAGGACGGAATAGGGCGTATCCGGCCTTTGCGGGACCATGATGTTGAGAGGTCCAAGCGGAACGGGGAACCTGGACGTATTTACTCTTCCCGTTGCTTGAATGAACGTCTGATTCGTCAAATAATGACCTAGCGCCCGGTTTCGAATGCCGGAATACAGCAGTAGACGAGGCGTTTCAAATGTACTTGCGCAGATTACGATCGTCTTAGCCCGGAGGATAAAAGTCCTTTTATCCGGAGTCATCACCATAACCCCGCTAGCGATCCCTTGATCGTGCAAAATTTGCACGGCACGAGCGTTGACAGCAAGATCGAAAGGCCTTTCGTGAAGCGCTTTGGCCAGTAAAGAAATCGAGCTTGTAAACATGTCGGTATGAAGACGTCCGAACGTATGCGGTTCGATATCGGCGGCAACCGGAAGCGACGCTGCTTTCGCATAACCGCGCATCCAGAGCCGCTCCAGCAGGATGTCCGTAAACGAGGAACCGCGCGCGAAGTCTTCGGTAACGTGCATCACTTTTTCCGCTACGCCGTAATAGCTCTCCAGCTCGTCAGTCGGAACAGGCCATTTGGCCAGATCCCACTCATGCATTCGCGGCGTAAAGGCATACCAGAACAGCGTTCGCCCGCCGAGGGCAAAAAGCTGCCTCGCTCCGGGATATTCCGGAATAGACCCCGGTAACGGTCTGGAGAGGTAATTAAAGTATGCTATCAGGCGCTCTTGGTTCATTGTTGGCAGATTCCGCGCGTGCATTTGCAGAGGCTGGCTTCCCCTGTCAATGATTCCGATCCGCTTCCGCTGCCTTTTCCATTGTTCGCATAATCGCCACAGCACCGCTCCTCCGCCGGCACCCGAACCGATAATCAGAACATCGTACTCATTCCGGGACATCTCTTCTAATGAAGTAAGCGGGATCCAATTGCTCTGTATCGGCGGCGGTCCGGTCGGACAAAACTGCAGGGCGGCGGCAGGCTGGGCGAACGGGATAAACGGCCGATCCGGGTTGACGGGGTGTGAAAAAAGCGCCTTTTTGCCTTCGTTGAATTGTTCGTGGTGTTCGTTCCATATTTTCAAATCATCACATCCTAACTAGATTTGACAGTCCGCTCAGGTTCAAACATCCTATTTATATTTCATTTTGCCGGTGATGATGACACAAGACCGGGCTCATCACACATATCTTGCTTATCCGAAAAAGATTTTTCTGGTTATTACGTTTATATGTGGAAGGATATGGTGTAGTTGAAGAGAATTATAAAAAATAGAGAGATCTATTGAAATAAGGAGGGTACGGATGTCGATTTTTATACCGGAAATATCGGCGCTGATGCGTGTACCTGTGGAGGATCACTTTCATGAACCGGAGCTTCGCCGGCTAGCTCTGGAATTTCTCGAATATAAGGCCGCGGAAATTAGCGTGTTCGGGCAATTGGCGGCGCTGCACTGCAGAATGTTCGGCGGGGATGAAGAACTGGCCGATTGCGCCGCGGCAGCTTCTGAGCTGGCTATTCTGGCACTGGATATCTACGATGACCTTCAGGACAACGACAATGATTCGGCGCCATGGTCCAAGGTGGAGCCCTTTTTTGCGCTGAACGTTGCGATTGGTTTACAAGCGCTCTCGCTCGAGACGATCCGGCGGGGATTGAGAAACGATCCGGGTAAGGCAACAGCAGCATTAGCAATATTAAACCGGAGCGTAATCAGGGCAGTGAACGGCCAGCATGCCGATTTGCGAAACGAATTCGCGACGGAAGAGGAATGCTTGCGGATGATTGCGGAGAAGTCGGGGGCGCTGGTGGCCGGAGTCTGTCTTGCGGGAACTGCTATGGCGACTGGAGATTACAATGACATCGTTGCAGCGTACGGTGAAGCCATAGGCGTAGCCGCGCAAATCCGCAACGACATTGCGGGCATCGAGCGATGGGACCGCCGCAACGATATATTATTCCGCAAACGGACGCTTCCGGTGCTGTTTGTGCTGGAACAGGCCGGAGAGGAGGCGTCCTTGCTTCAAGCCTATTATGAACAACGCATTAGCAAAGAGGAACTGCTGGATAACAAGGTGGAACTGATGCGGTATATTCGTTCGTGCGGCTGCATTGAATACGCGCATGTTATTGCGCGGTTAAAAGGCTTTGATGCGGAATCGGCGCTTATGATGCTCCAGGTTGATGATTATTGGAAGGAACAACTCCGTTATTACATGTAAATACAGTCGTACCCGGCTATCGTAATCTAATAACCGGCATTGTCCCTTATCGTTATCGCGCAACTGCTGCCGTACTGCCGCAAAAGGCCGCACGCAACAGATATGCGGTCTTCCACAGTATGATTATCGATGCAACCCTCGTTAACCGCATGATATAGTTAAGGTGTGGAAAGGAAAAACGAGGACAAGGTGGTAGAGGATGATGATGAAGCAAGCGATCGCGCAATTGAAGCAATGTCCGGAAATGTTGAGCCTGTTAATGCAAGGCCGGATTTCAATCATCGGAATCAGTTCCTTGCAGCAGCGGGCTCTTATCGAAGTGCTTGGTGAAGATTTGAAATATCAAAAAGAAGGCTTTTGGACGCCGACATAAAACGTATATTCGTAAGGGAGAACAGCTATGACCTTCAGGATAAGACGAGTATGGTTAACCATGCTAGTTGCACTGGTATTGGCGCTATATTTTACATGGATTCAATTTAATGTTGGATATGTAGGAATCGGCGTTGAGAAATCGGATGAGCAGTGGGTTGTTACACGGTTGTCGGACGGGTCGTGGGCAATTCAAAGCGGGATACGCATCGGGGATTCGATAAAAGAAATTAACGGACTTTCACCGGAAACCAACAAGATGCTGATGAAATACCGATCCGTTCCGACCGCTAAAGAAATGGTTATTGAACGTGACGGCGAGTTTCTGAGATTCGATTTTACCGACCTTGCCGATCAACCGTTTTCCTTCAATCAGACGTTAGTGCCAATCGGGCTGTTTACGTTGCTGTATTTGTTTTCTGTCTATATTGCTTACAAAAAAACCGATGATCGCGCAGCCTATCTTCTGATCCTATTTTTCATGGCTGGCGCGATCGGTTATCTGGCGGCCGGTGCAAATATAAGAGGCGATAATCTGGCTGCAGTAATAATGAAACTGTGTATCATTATTATTCCTGTTCTGTTTGTTCATTTTCTAGTTCTTTATTTCCGTCCGATCGGCATTCGGGTTTTGCGAAATCGGGTGATCGTTGCTTTTTACCTGCTTGTGGCGTTTTGGATTCTCATGGAGGCCGTTTATGAATATGGGAATCCTCCGTATATGGATATCTATTTGTCTATCACTTTCAACGGTGTATTGCTGTTGTTCGCATTTGGGATGACTTTCGCTATGGCTTTGCAGGCAAGGCTGTATGTTCGCTGTAGGAACACGCCGCATCAATCGATGCTGAAGTTTATGCTTATCGGAAACGTCAGCGCTTTTGCACCCTTTATTCTGCTCTTTATTATTCCGGAAATACTTTTTGGCAAAAGCATCGTTGGGGCGGGGATCGCTGCCTCGTTTTTTCTGTTTTTGCCGCTGACTTACATGTATTTGCTCGCTTCCCACAAACTGCTGGATATCAATTTTATTATGAGCCGGCTTCGTTATTATTGTTTCATTGCGGCATTGCCGTCGGGATTTCTCGTCTTTGTCGTCGGACTTGTTCTGAGACGGGAGCCGTTTCACCCCGTTCAATGGGTGCAGGCTTTTCTTGTTGTTTATCTCGGAATCGTCTTATTTCTGTACGGGAAGGAAGTGATTGACCGGAGGTTCCGCAATAAGCTGATTAAAGGGGCACACCGGTTTGAAGAAAGTCTGGAAAGCTTTTCGCATCGGGTTGCAGCGGTCATGAAGGTGAATGACCTGGAGAAGTGCCTTGCCGATGAGGTGTTCACAATGCTGCCGGTCCGGTCGGTCGCTTTCCTGGAGCGAGAGTGTATGTCCGGAGACATCATGATGAAGTGGCATCAAGGTCCGATTCCGCTGCAGGATGTGCTGCCACAAATTAAATCCGGAATTGGCCGTCTCGGCGTGGGGCAATATCTGAAAACCGTGTTAGGGAATTGTTATGTGATCGGTGAAA
Source organism: Paenibacillus tarimensis (assembly GCA_041281825.1). GTDB lineage: Bacteria > Bacillota > Bacilli > Paenibacillales > Paenibacillaceae > Paenibacillus_D > Paenibacillus_D tarimensis_A. The sequence continues at coordinate 1,689,036 of CP166298.1, forward strand.
GCCGGAATGTACAGCACTTGATGTGGATCAGCGACAAAAACAATTACACGGAGCTTAACCATGACGAACGGGTATGGCTGCGGACGCTCATAACCTACGCCGGATTCGTCTATGAGAATTTGCAATTGATTGAAGGGCTTGTGCACGATCTCGATTCGAAGTCCGGCGAGAAGGCGCCGCCGTGGGTTTTGCGGCTTTTGTTTCGTTTATCGGAGAATGAGCGGCGCAGATTGGCAAGTGATCTGCATGACTCGGCGCTGCAGGATCAATTGATGTGGTACCGAAAGCTGGAGGCGCTGACAAACGACAACGACTCTCATCCGCTGGAAATGAGGAAGGAGCTTGCAGCTATTCAGGAAGGGCTGCTCGATGTGATGCACCAGATTCGCGAGACGTGCAACGAGCTAAGGCCGCCGTTTTTGCAAGAAATGGGGATAGTTGAGGCGCTTGAAAACTTATGTTCGCATACGCAGCTGCATGCGAATTATGCAATCGAGTTCGATCACCGTTCGTTCGATCTCAGGCTTGACGGCGAATATGTCTTGACGATCTACCGGATTACGCAGGAACTGCTCCGGAACAGCATGAAACACGCCAAGGCAACGAAGGTCGAGCTCCGCTTATGGATGGAGGATGGAACCATCCGGTACAGATACCGGGATAACGGTATCGGCATGGAGACCGATCGACTGCAATCTTCTTTTCAGCATATGGGGTTGTCAGGTATCCGTGAGCGAGTAAGGGGATTGGAAGGAAAAACGATATTCCGGTCAACGCTTGGGGAAGGGTTTGAAATTAGCATTTCACTGCCTCTTCCGGAAGGCGAATCGGAAACGATGTTAGGCAACGAGGAGGGAACCGCATGATACGAGTATTGCTGGTCGATGACCATCCTTCGGTAGGAGAAGGAACGAAGCATATGATTGAGCATGATCCGGACATACAGGTAACGATCGTGTTTTCGGGTATGGAGGCGTTGAATAAAATGAACGAGGAAACGTTCGACGTCATGCTGTTTGATCTGAACATGCCGGTCATTAGCGGGCTTGAACTGACACGACGTGTCATGTCAGTTAATCCGGATACGATTGTGCTCATTTACACGGGTTATGATGTGGCGGCGCATTTCAACCTGTTGGTCGAAGCCGGTGCCTGCGGCTTTATCAGCAAGGCATCCACGAGGGATCAGCTTATAACGGCCATCCGCTGCTCGCTTCGAGGCGAGGCCGTTATTCCGGTATCGCTGCTAAGGCAGCTTCGTCGAAGCGAGGTGCGATTTCAGCATTCGGACGGAAAAGTTATCGAGGAAGTGTCGATTAACGAAAAAGAACAGCAAATTTTGCGTCTGGTGGCAAGCGGAAACAGCAACAAGGAGATCGCAGCCAAGCTGTATATGAGCCAGAGGACGGTGGAATATAATTTGACGCGAATATTTGAAAAGCTGAATGTCCGCTCCCGCTCGGAGGCGATCGTGGAAGCGAACCGTCTCGGACTGATCAATGACCAGGAAATTGTTTAAACTTCGTCTTCACAATTGACAAAGGGCATACCATAAAAAAGCTTGTTTCGCACATAAAGGTCCGTCAGGGGATTCCCGATTCCCCTGACGGTTTTTTTTGACGAAAAAACGATTATTGCGGGATTTTGCGATAGCGGTGCGGTCTTATTCGACTACTTCCGCTAACGGTTTGCGGTTTTTCGCCTTCGGTCGACGCATAGGAAATGCGGTTGCCAACGGCATGGATTTCGGTGAAAATTTACCATTTCTGTTCTATGATTCTATCAGGAGCGGGGCAACAGGTGAAAGAGACAGTGAAAAGCAGACATGCTCCAAGGACGAATGAAAGGAGGGAATACGAAATGGAAAATAAAGATCTGAATGAATTAGAAGTGACCGGCCTTGAAGTTCTGGATCTGAACGAAGCGACGGCGCTTCCGGAGACGGCCGCATCGTCCGGCTCTTCATCCTCAAGCGGCTGCTCGACGTGCGGTTCTTCGTCCTGCTGCGGAAGCTGTTAATCAATGGTTATTCTGATGAACCGCAATTGTCAATTTCTTTAACTACAAAATCGGGAGGTTATAACAATGGATAAATCAATAGAAAAGAAAGATCTGAACGAATTGGAAGTCACGGGATTGGAAGTATTGGACCTGAATGAGGCAACGGCGCTTCCTGAGACAGCTGCGTCATCCGGCTCTTCGTCCTCAAGCGGCTGCTCGACATGCGGTTCTTCATCTTGCTGCGGCAGCTGCTAAGCGCAGCGCCGAGGCTGTCATGCATGATCCTCCGTTGTGAGCGGATAACAACCGCTCACAACGTTTACCAAACGATATCCTGTGAAAGGGGCGTAGAACGATGAAAAGAAACGGTCCCCTGCTGGAAACCCGTTCGAGTGTACGGTCGACCGCCGCACCGTACGCGATGGTCCGTATGGCAGGTCTGCCTATGGATGGCCTGCTTGCCATGAACGCGGCCAGGACGATTGAGGCGCTTGAGCGTGCCGCCGAACTGCGTTCGAAGCTGGGAGCACGCCGGATCAGCCTGCAGGATGCGGTTGCGGGCGAAGTGGCACGGGTTATGGACGATACGCTGCGCCGGTTGCTGATTCAATACAAGCGGGATTTGTACAACGGCCGTCGGCCGAAGCGGATTGCTGATCAGTGGACACCGTACCTGTCGCCTGCATTGGCGGCGGCAATGCGAGAGCTTGAATCGCTGGATCAGACGCTTGTATGGGAGGAGCAGGCGGCTCGAAATCATTTCAATGAAGAGGAGGAGAGCTGCCGGGAGCGGCTGCAGCAATTGGCTGGCGAGCCAAATTTGTTGAATGGACTGCTTCTGACGAGTCCGGAACTGTTTTCAAAAGTTCGGAAATATGCAGCAACGCCATTATCCGAGCATAACTCCCGGCTGCGGAAGGTCGAATATTCGTTGCTGACGGTGCTATCACGGGTCGTCGCGAAGACAAGTCCGTTCAGTACGTTCACGCCAGTCGGACTTGGGGAATGGAGCGCATCGGCGAGCGATGCAGGCGTTCAAGGGGCGGGGGCCGCGAGCAAAAGTGCGGTCAAGATCAATTATGCCAATGTGCTTCGCGTTTGGAACGGTCTGCTTCATCATCCTGATATTATAACGGCGCTTCGTTGCCGGCTTAACCCGTCATTGAAGCTTGACCGGAATACGGAACGCTGCTCTCTGATCCGAAGGACGGACGATTCGCATAAAAGGGTAAAAGTGTATCAAACGTTGGAGACGCCTGTTTCGTTTCATTGCAGTCCGATGGTTCTGCATGTGGTTGATGCGCTCAAGTCCGGTCCGATGTATTATGAGGAACTGCTGGATCGTCTTCTCGAGGTATCCGGAGTTTCGGAACGGAAGGAAATAGGTAGGTTCGTAAAACAGCTGCTTGAGCTGCAGGTTGTGCTGCCGGAGAATCAATTATGCGAGCAGTCCGCGGATATTATAGGGGATATCTTAACGGTTCTGGAGGATTGGCCGCAGGAGATTGCAGGCTTCGCCCGCGAACGGCTGCAGGAGATCCGCCAGGCGGTCCGGTCTTATGAAAAGTCAGCCGACTTTGCCGAACGGGCCAAGCTGCTGAACGAGATTGGCACAACGTTTCGCTGCTTGAATGAAACGATCGGCTGCGGGATCAGCGACAAGTCGCTTGCGCTGCTTATTTATGAAGATGCGGTACTGGACAAGCCCGGACGGCTTCCCGATTCCGCTTGGAGCGCAGCGCTTGACGATTTGGCCGCGCTCCAGCAGGTGGCACCGGTCTTTGACGTCAAATTCCGCCTGCAGTCGGTGATCGCCCAATTATTTGTCGAGCAATACGGCAAGCATGGGGTTTGTACGGATACCGGGCAGTTTGTCCGGCAGCTGATTCCGGTAATCTGGGAATTTTTGCGGGCGATGATTCCGGGAGAGCTGTTTGCGGATCTTGAGGTGCGCAACGATAATCCCTCGGTATCGGAGCTGAACCGGTTAAAACGGGAGTTCGGGGAATGGCTGTCCGATCTTTTGATGACGGATCAGGAGGAAGTGGAGCTGGACCGGAAGGTGCTAGCCCGGTTTGCGGAGCGCATTCCGGAGCCGATCCGTAACCGTCCGTTGTCACACGATTTCTTCCTGCAGTGGGCGCGCAACGGGCAGGGCGACCGCTTCATCGTCAATCAAGCCTATTTCGGATACCTGACATTCTTCTCGCGTTTCCTCGAGCACGCGGACGATACGGAGCTGGAATCGCTTCGCCGTTATTTGCAGCAGGTATTCGGAGGCGGTAGTGCGATTGCGGAAATATCCGGCGTATACGGATTCAATGCCAATTTGCATCCGCCGCTGGCGCCGTACGAACTGGAGTTTCCGGCGCTTGCCCCCGGACGTCCGCCGCAAGAGACGGTAGGCACGGTGCGGTGGGAGTCGCTGCAGCTCCGCTATGACGAGGCAACCGAACGGGTCGTGCTGGATCATCCGGAACTGGGCAGATTGAATGCTCTCTTCCTTAGCTCGCTTATTCCGATGCTGATTCCAAATATCGTCAGCTTGTTAATGAATAATTTCAGCAATGCCCCGCTGCCGGATAATTGGTTCCGATTTGCCGAGGAGAAGCTGACGGATGCGCAGCGTGATACGATCCGTTGTTATCCAAGGCTGACAATCGGATCGGTCGTTCTGCAGCGGCGGAAATGGCTCGTGCCTCGCGGCCGGCTGCCGTTGAGGCAGCCGCAGGAAAATGATTTTGATTATTTCTGCCGGCTGCGGGAGTGGAAGAAAGAGCTGAATTTGCCGGACAAGGTCTTTTTCAGGTTTATGCCGATGCACGATGGGGAGAATCCGATTTTGCAGCGGCTTAACGCGGGAGCGGGCAGCGCGGAAGAGCTGCCGGATATCGATTTTACCGAATTAAAGCCGCAGTATATGGACTTTGACAATCCGATGTGCGCAAAGCTGTTTGGCAAAATGACCGCAGCCGGTACGCTCGGCATAGGTTTGGAGGAAATGATGCCCGGTCCGGAGGAGCTGACGCTTTATGCGGACGGACGCGCGTACGTGTCCGAGTTCGTCGTCGAGCTCAGCCGTTACGCGGAAAAGGAGTAGATACCCATGTGGAAATCAATTCGAGTCTATTATTATGACGACAATAAAGAGGATTTGCTTCTAAACGGAGTTGGACCGATATTTCGAACGCTGCGGGACGGGTATGGCGTGACGCGCCAAGCGATTCGCCGCCACTGGAAATTCGGCCCGCATTTGGAGCTGTTGATCGACACGGCTCAGACTGGGGAAGACCGGTTTGACCGGGAACTGCTTCCATTCATTCGAGGCGGGCTTGAAAGCTATTTGGAAGCTTCGCCATCAACCCGTTCAATCGATCCGGACGCCTATGCGCAGATCAGCCGAAAATTGGGAGCATGGGAGCTTGAGCCGGGGCCGTATGAACCGCTTTATCCGGATAATTCGATCGCAGTCGGTCCGTCCTCGGACAAAAGCGATGTATTGAACGGACAAGAGCCGCAGAAAGCGCTCCGGACGTTTTACGCCGAAACCGCCGGCTTCATTCTGGAAGGAGTCGAGCGGACGAAAGGGAATGAAGCGGCCAGATATTCGTTGATCGTTCAGCTGATGGCTGTCACCGGAAGTCTGTTTCCGGAAGATGGCCTGCTTCGTGGCCATTTATCCTACCGGTCCCATGTGGAAGGCTATGTCCATCAATTCCGCGACCGGCAAGCGGTCAGAAAGCAGTTCGCTGATTGCAACTCGCGCTTCGGCAGGCATATGCTTCTGGCGGTCCGCAATGTAACGGAGTATACGGATTCGGGAATGTATATCGGGGCAGATCCGCTGCTGCGCGGATGGTCGGCTGCCGCCAAACGGCTCTATGAGCGTGCATATGATCTTTCCCTTGATGGGCGTCTTAATGCTTCGACCGGACATTACAAGGAAATTGCAAAGCGTTTAGGCGGCGAGGCTGTCGCGCGATGGGACGAGGGGGCCGAGAACGGAGAAATGAGCGATTTCCATCGCCGACTGCTGCACGCGGAAGGGAAGGAAAGATTTTTTCAATCGCCGTCCTTTGCGGCTTATCGGATTCCTGTAAACGGCCTGTACGCTTTGATGCCGCTGTTCGGCATTACGCCGCACGTAAAGCATCTGCTCTGTGAACTGATTTCTACGGCTGTCGAACGACTGTATGGAACCACATGGCAGGAGCTTACGGAACGACTAGTGAAACCGGACAAAGAGCGAAGGGGGATCATCATTCATGAAGCCTAAAATGAAACCGCACGTTCATTACGCCCCTACATCGGACGGCGTCTTCATCCGTTCGTGGTCGCACGAATTCGTGCTGAAGGGGAAAAACATGTACGAGTGGATGGAGAGGCTGGTTCCTTTTCTTAACGGGGAACAGACAATCGAGCAATTGACCGCCCGATTGTCCCAGCCGCAAAAACAATTTATCGAACGGCTGCTCCATGAGCTGGTTCAGCGCAGCGTTGTCATTGACGCGGCAGTGGATATGAAGGTTCCGCTCGCTCCCGAGGAGCTCGGGCTGTATAAACAAACGATCCTCTTTTTGGAGGATCAGACCAACGAAGGCAGGCGACGGTTTCAAGCGTTCCGCCGGCTCCGGGTTGCTCTGCTTGGCAGCGGGATCAGCTTCAAGGCGCTCGTGCGCTCGCTAGTTAAAATGGGGCTGAGGCGTCCGGTCTTTACTTCGCAATCGGGAGCGGACGTCAAATCCCTGATTGACGAATGGATGCAGAAGGATACGCTCTTCGAGCCGGTGTGGCAGCAGTCTGGGGATGAGGACTTTTTCGGACCCGGTACCCGTCCGGACTTGGTTGTATGGGTTAGCGACGATTATGAGGATGCGGACGTCAAGGCCTGGATTGAACGCTGTTCGCGCTCACGGATGCCGCTGCTTATTGCGAGCTCGCTATTCCGGCATGGTGTCGTCGGTCCGATCATGGACGAGCATTCGAAGTCGACTTGGCTCTGTCTGCTCGACCGTTGGATAACTCCGGAAACGAAGAACGATGAGGCGGCACCTCCGTCTTTCCAGATGATGGTCGGCAATATCGCAGCGATGGAAGTGCTCAAATACGTGTGCGAGCTCCCTGAATCCGGCATACGCGATCATGTCGTTACGCTTGAGCCGGAGCATCTGGAGAGCAGGCACAGACGTCTGTTTGCATCACCCCTTCGGTCTGCCGGTCCGGACAGCCCGCAGGAGGCGCTTGCTTTGTTCAGGATGCGCAGGGAGGAAGAACCTCTTGAGCAATTTTTGGAAACGGTTCAAGCATCAGTGGACGAGCGGATCGGTATCCTTTGCTCGCTTCATCCGGGCGATCTGAAGCAAATCCCGTTGTCCCATATGATGGCGCATGTTCAGCCGCCGGGCGGAATACCCCATCTTCAGACGTTCATCGGCTGGGGGGAAACGATTCTGGAGGCGACGGAACGGGCGATACGCGAAGCGCTTACCGCCTATGCGCGCTCGGTCAGCATTCAGATTGGCGAACCGGATCTGATGAAGAACGGCGTATGGGCTAACGGGCGATCTTATGGGGAATGGCTCGGCAGGGGCATATTGGCTGCGCTAACGGCAGAGGCGCACCAGAGGAAGGTGCCGGTTGTCCGGCTTGACGAACGGACGATTCCGTGGCGCACCGCAGCGTCCTATGCCAAAATGCTGGAGCTTCGCTTCGGAGTCGCGCTTGGCATAACGGAGCGGGTACTGCATCCGGAATGCGGTTCCTGCATTACGGTATGGGACGGTTCGACCCCGCTCTGGGAAGCGGCGGGTCGAACACAGGAGGAAGCGCTGATGCTTGCGCTTCAGCAATCGGTAAGCCTGCTGCAGCTCAAGCTTCAATCGCCTTGCAACGAGCGAAAGGGATTCGGGAATTTACCTTCCGCAATATGGCGTGAACAAGCCGAAACATTAATGTCATGGGCCGATTGGACGGCTGTTGCGGAGAGGCAGCTTGACGAGGACGGAAGACGTGTTGTGCCCCTGCCTTGGCTTCGCGACCAGGCAATCTACGATTGGGGGCTTCTGGTCGGCCAGGTGCAACTGTTGCCGTCGGAAAGGAGAGAGCGGATATGAAGCCCTCGGTTTGGTTGGTCGGCAGCGGCGTATTTGCCGATTGGGCGGCCGATACGCTGGAATGTGATTATAATGTGGTTCGTTTCCGTAACGCCAAAGCGCTGCAGGAGACGGGACTGCCTGGCGGTACGGAGATTCGGCCTGTTGCGGCAGTTAGCGCGCACGATTACCGCGCGGTCCGGGAAGAGCTGGAGATCCAGCGGCTGCTGCGCCAAGAGGCTGTTCCTTACCTCCGCTCGCATCTGTACGGAGACCGGTCTTTTATCGGCCCGTGGGTAATGCCGAACGATACAGGTTGTGTCCAATGTGCGGAAATCCGCATCAAGACGGCGCACCCGAGCCGCTCGATGCTGGACGATGCGGCCGAAGCGCGGGAAAGCGAGCGGTACCTTGCCGCCGACAAGCTTTGGACGGTTCCTTTTCTCGACATGGCCGCCGCACTTGTTCACGAGGATGTCGGTCGGATCGCAACCGGGGGCAAACCGATGTTTCTTCATGCGATGTATTTCGGCCAGGACGGGACGATGGTCGGTCGGACGCATGCTTTTTTGCCGGTCTCGAATTGCGCGCACTGCGGGAAGCTTCCGGACGATTCGGAAGAGCTTGCGAATCAGCCTTTCGTATCGAGAATCAAACCGCATCCGCGTGTATATAGGCTGGACAATTCGAAGCTGACAAGGGAAAAGCTGCGGGAGCTGTACTACGATTGGCGCATGGGGCTGGTTAACCATGTATTCCGCGATAAGTATGCGAAATTTGTGCCGATGGCAGGAAGTGAGCTTCCGCTTTACGGTGCTGACGGGAAGGAGAACGGTTTCGGCCGGACGTTAACCTACGAGGAATCGGAAATGACTGCGGTATTGGAATCGCTCGAACGGTATGCGGGCATGCAGCCCAGGGGTCGCCGTACGGTCATGCGCGGTGCTTATCAGGAGTTTCGGGAGCGGGCAATCGATCCCCGCTTGTTTGGGCTTCATGCTCCGGAACAGGCGAGCTTGCCGGGTTTTCGGTATGCCGCTTACGACGATCGGCTTCCGATCGGCTGGGTATGGGCCCGTTCGTGCCGCAGGCAAGCAGCGGTGCTTGTCCCGGAGCAAGTCGTCTATTACCGTTTGCCGGATTTGCCGGGGAAACCGGTCAACCGTTTTGTATATGAAACGTCCAACGGCTGCGCGATGGGAGGATCCTGGGAGGAAGCCGCCTTTCACGCGCTGCTTGAAGTGGTCGAACGCGATGCTTTCCTTGTCGCCTGGTATAATCGCCTGCCGCTTGTTGAGCTGTCGCTTGACGATGCGGAGGACGTGACGATTCTGCTCATCAGGGATCGTCTTGAAGCGGCCGGCTACAGGCTGCATCTGTTTGATATGACGATGGACAGCGGCATACCGTCCGTCTGGGCGACGATCGTTAATCCCGCAGAGGATGCGAAGGTCAAAACATATACGGCTGCAGGTGCGCATCCGAATCCGGAGAAGGCGATCATGGGAGCGCTGGTTGAGGTCGCGACCTCAATCAGCATTTATGAGGAGCTGCTTCCGCAAAAAAGAGGGAAGGCCGAAGCGATACTAAAGGATGACAGCCTGGTTCAGACGATGGAGGATCATGTGCTGCTTTACTCGCATCCCGGCGTTTTGGAGCGGTTTGATTTCTTGTGGAGTGAAGGCCGAAACCGCAGCGGCATTAAGGAAATGTACGCCGGCTGGTATGCGGCGGAACCGCCGGCCGATCTGACGGTTGAATTGGAACAGCTCATTTACCGATTGCTGGAGACCAACCATGATGTCCTCCTCGTGGACGAGACAACGCCGGAGCTCGAACAGTTGGGATTGAAGGCCGTGAAGGCGCTTGTACCGGGAATGCTGACGATGTCGTTTGGCCATCAGTACCGCAGAATCGTTCCGGAGCGCGTCTTCCAGACGCCGGTAAGAACAGGCAGACGAACTGAACCGATAACGGCGGATGAAATGAATGCGTATGCGCACCCGTTCCCATAATTATCAGTGTTCGGGGAAAGAGGGGGGGGAGACTATGGAAGCGGATCCGACAGCAACGCCGCTGTATGACTTGACGATCGGGCGCACATTTCTCCATGACAAATCTTATTTTCGTTTTACGACGATGAGGGAACTGGTTGACCGGACCGAGCCGGAGCCTCTTGTCACGGCCAAACCGAGCCTCGGAATCAAACCGCTTCCTATCGGAGTGACCGTACGGCTCGGCCGATTGGACGGACTGGCCGCCGAAGAGAGGTCAGAAACGGAGGAGTCCGAAGAGAAGCCGGTAATGTCCGGGATTGAAATGCTGGCCGCGCTGCTGCACTATACGCTTGGATTGCTTCGTTACGAGGTCGGGAGCGTGCACCCGTTCCACCGGGCCACCCCGTCTCCCCGCTGTCGTTATGCGACAGAGCTGTATGTCTGCATCGGGGAGAAGCAATCCGTTATCGATTCTGAAATGGCGGGAATTTATCGGTATCATCCGGTTAAGCATGCGCTGGAGACCCGAAGACAGGGCGACTATATGGCGAGCTTGGCGCAAGCGGCAGGCGTATCGCTTTCGGGTGTTGATTTTATCATCGTCGTGGTCAGCGATTTCTGGCGCCTTGCCTGCATATATGATGATTTTTCATTTCATCTGGCAGCGCTGGAGGCCGGGCACGTTTTGGGTCAGCTGCAGCTGGTTGGACGGGCGGCCGGCTGCCGGGTCCATTGTCATTACGGCTTTGTTGACAGTGAACTGGAACGGCTGATTGGTCTTCGCGAGTCTGAAGAATGTGCAATGGCGCTGCTAATGTTTGAATGTGGAGGACACGCAACGCGCGAAAGCGGAGCGGCTCCAAGAGTTCACGCAGGGCGGCTCGAAGCGGCACCGGTAAGTCATTCCGGCGAGAGCGGTTTTAATGCCAGAATGGCCCAGTGTCCGGAACTGCTGGCGATGGTTCGGGCATCCCGCATCACAACGCGTAAAGAGCTTGATTATTGGCGGTCTTATGGGGGAGAATCGGAGCTCCCGCCGCAATGCCGGGAGGCCCGCTCTTTAACGGCAGCGGCTTTCACGCCCGGAAGTGAAAAACGGCCGGTGTCCGACATGGGCAGCGCAGGTAAGGCGGCCGGCTTGATCCGTTATGCCGACAATACCGGGAAATGGAATAATGAGGAGCTGGCCGATGCGCTCCGTACACGGAGCGGGGCAAACGACGTGATCGGCTTAACTGCCGGTTCCTGTCTGGAGTGGGGCGATTTGTCCAGAGTGTTGAAAGCCTATTATTCCGACCGGGATCCCGCGTGGATAACGTGCCGCAATGCGATGCGACTGTTCGCAGCGGTCAATCGCGTGAACGGTCTTCCTTCCGGAATATACGAGGTTGATTCCAATGGATTGGGGCTTCTGCCTGTCCGGCAGGGCGATATTTCGGCGCTGCTTGAAGAAGCTTATGAAGCGCCGGGGCGTGTGCTGAACGCGCGTTCGATTCCGCTTAGCTTCTTCATAGCCGTTCATTATGAAAGCTGTCTGGAGAGGTACGGAAATCGCGGCTATCAGCTATTGCATCTGGAGGTCGGCCGGGCGGCGCAATACTTGGCGGTGCTGGCCGGAGGGGCAGGCTGGTTCCTTCGGCCGGTCAAAGGGTACGACGATTTATTAACGGAGGAACTGCTCGGCCTGCTCCGTTCTCCGTTTACGGTGGCATATCAGCTGCTTGCCGGAGAGAACCGCACACCTTATTTGTCTTTTGATCTTAGCCTATTGTAAAACCCCCATGATTTAATAAAGGAGGGATCGTATGACGATAGCGGAACCGGGATCCGAATGGAAGGCGTTTCATCTGTTCTGCCATTCTCCCGTTCTTCAAGAACGACTGCTTGCGGAAGAGCTGTTCCCGCTCGTGAAGACGCTTCAGGAGAAGCGGTTCATTGAAGCCTGGTTTTTCATCCGTTATTGGGAAGGAGGGCCGCACATCCGTCTGCGCTTCAAGCGTCCGGTTGACCCGGAAACGGCTGAGCGGCTGCTGCGGGAGAGGGTCGGCCGATTCATCGAATCGTCCGGACCTGTCGAAAAGTTAACGAAAGAAACTTATTATAAAGGACATAAATTCGATGGCGAGGCCATCGATCAGAAAGACCTTCCGTGGTATGAGCACGGCGAGATTGCGGTTATAGCCTATGAACCTGAGGTTGTTCGTTACGGCGGAAAGGGGGCGATCGGACGGAGTGAACGGTTGTTCCATGCATCGAGTGAGATGGTTGTCCGGTTGATGGAAGTGAGCGCCGGCAATTTCGGCAAACGGCTGATCCTTGCTTTTGACACGATGCTCGTTACAGCACTCGGTTTCGGCGTGGAACCTCAAGAGACGAAGGCATTCTTTCGGCGTTACGCCGAATATTGGCGGCGGTTTGTCGATTCGGACGATGTTGCCGCACAAGCCCGCGGTAATGCCATCCGGCAAGCCGATATACTGATCCCCCGTTACCGCGAATTGACCGGGACCGCCGTTGAATGCAGCGGCATCGGCTTATACCGGGAATGGACAAAAGAAGCTTCGCTGGCCCGGCAAGGACTGGCCAAGCTATATGCTGAAGGAGGAATGATTTCTCCGGTTTCCGGTCTTCCTGTGGAGAACCGCAGCGAATTTATCCGTTCACTGCTTCTGATCGCATCTTCCCACATGCATATGACGAACAACAGGCTCGGGGTTGTTCCTCCGTACGAGCATGCGCTGGGCGTTATGCTGTACACGGTTGCCGAGATGGCAGAAGCCGCGGAAGGAGGCGGACGGGCATGGAATTCATAATGCAGGGCGGCCGCGTCCGCCGGGGAAGATGGATCGCTTCCTCGCAAGCGAAGACGCCGCCCGCGGAGCGAGTCCGCGTCAAACAGAAAGCAGCCGGAACGGAAGCGCGCCGTTCGAATCCGTTTTACCTCGCTGAGCTGTATCACGAAAACAGCAAATATCGCCCAGACCTGATGTCGGCGCTTGTCCCGCATCCGAAGTACGCGAAGCCGGATGTGTTCGGAACAGGAGAATGGCTCGAGGTACCGGGTTACGATGCTCTTCCCGGGATTGGGACCCCGCTGGGTGAAGCGCTGCGCACACGCCGCAGCAGCTGGGATTTCCATGATGCGATCACAATGGAGGAGCTGTCCGTTCTGCTTCAGTATGCCTTCGGCAGTCCGGCGAGCAAGCCGGTGAGCGAGGATGGCGTGCACTGGTTCGAATTGAAATACCGCACTTATCCGTCCGGCGGCGCATTATATCCGACGGATATTTATTTATATGCGAACCGTGTGAGCGATTTGGAGAAAGGGTTGTATCGTTTCTCTTCTTACGAAAGCCGGCTCTATACGGTGGTAAAGGGTAATCTCGACGCCCGAATCAACGCGCTTACAAGCGTAACCGATCCGGAACGGAATCCGCTGTTCGGGTCGAATACATTCGCTCAGGCGGCGGTGTTTATTTTTATTTCGTTGAATTTTACGAATCAATCGGACAAGTATCGGCTGCGTGCATACCGGCTTGGCTTATTGGAGGCTGGCCATGCCGCGCAAAATGTGCTGCTGGCAGCTGCGGCAACTGGAATGACCGGTGCGCCGTTGGCGGGATTTTACGATGATCGGGCGAACGGGCTTCTTGGACTGGACGGTCTTGAGCAGACCGTCGTATATATGATTCCGCTTGGCAAAAAGAAAGGAGAACGAAAGGCATGAGCCAATTATTGCGTGAACGTCTGCTTCGTTCGTATTATCGTATGAAAGCCGGGTACGAGGTGGTTGACCTAGGGCAGGAGGTACAAATTCGCAGTAAGCGATGGGGGGAAGCAAATGTCCGGCTGCGTCCGGCTGCGGATGAAAGCTGGCTTTTCAGCTTCCTCTGTTCCCTTGACGGGGACAGGCCGCTGCGCGAATTGCTTGAACCGGTTCCGGAACCATCCAGAGAGGAATGTCTGAAGCTGGTTGCCGCGCTGCGTCGGGAATATTTGTTGGAGACGGAATTCCCGAGCAGCCCCGGCTCCGGAGCTGCAGCAGGAGATTGGAGCTCACGGTTATTTTCCCTTACAATGACGGCGGAGCATTGGTATCGTTCCACGCTAGCAGGCGTGCACGTGCTCGTCGTCGAAGCGGGTGCGCTTGGCAGCCGGGTGGCTTCCGGCCTCGTTCAACTGGGCGTCGGGTCCGTGACAATTGCCGATGACCGGCAAGTAACACATGAGGACAAGCGGCTGTCACCCGCATTTGCGGCTGCTTCTCCAGGCTCGCCAAGATCGGCGGAGCTGGCATCTTACCTCAATCGGATTTCTTCCATATCGCCTGAACCGGCCGTCATTTATACGAAGCCGTCTGATCCGGCATCGCTTGGCGAGGCTGTAAAAGCTGCGGATTTCGCTATTCTTGCAAGCGACGTTTATTCTCCAAGACTGGCCTATGAGATGAACCGGCTCGCGCTTCAAGCAGGTACCCGCTGGACGTTGATCCTCGCAGACGGCTGGGACGTATACGTCGGACCGACTTTTCTGCCCGGGCAAACGGGCTGCTACCGCTGTCTTGAGGATACTCTATTGTCCGGGTCCGGAACGGAAGGAAGCTTCGGCGCCTATAGAGAGTGGTTGCTGGAGACGGGAAAGGGTGAGGAGCGGCTATTCACCGGCAGTCCCGCTTTTGCCGATACGGCTGCAGGATTGCTGCTCGCTGATCTTCCGAATCTGCTCGGGGTTATGCCGCAAAGGATCGAGGATGAATCGAGCTTGACGTTGAACCGCCAACTGCGAATCGATTTCCGCACCTTTGATGCCGATTTGGAACCGCTCATCAAGCTTCCCCGCTGCGAATGCTGCGGACAACGCCGCCCGGATTACATCGGATCCGAAAAAACGGAGTATGCAGGGCATGGAGCGTATGAGCGCGTGTGAGCGATTACGAGCTTCACTGCAGTCTATCTTTCACTTTGGTTACCGCAACTTTTCTGCGTGTTTATGCATGTTTAATTTCGGTGTAAATCCAATACGGATGGTATAAGATGGTAGCATCAACAATATTACAGCACCGTGCGGGATTCCCGCTAATGAACGGAGGGTGGATGATGAGTAAACAAAAGGTAATCGACGTCTCGAGCATCAAGAAATCATACGGTAACGTCAAGGCGGTTCGAGGCATATCTCTTCATGTATGCCGGGGAGAAGTGTTTGGCGTAATCGGACCGAACGGGGCCGGAAAATCGACAACGCTGGAAATGCTGATGGGCCTCCGCAAACCGGATGAAGGAGATATCCGCGTTCTTGGTCTCGACGTCCTGAAGGAAGGGGACCGGCTGAAGCACCGGATCGGCATTCAACTGCAATCGACATCGCTGTACGACCGGATTAAAGTGAAGGAGGCGCTGCGGCTTTTTCACTCCTACTATAATAAAACACGCAATCTGGACGAAATTATCGACCTGTTTTCGCTCAAGCCATATTTGAACAAATATGTGAAGAAGCTGTCGGGCGGCTGGCAGCAGCGGACAGCGCTTGCGATCGCACTCGTCAACGATCCGGATATCATCTTTTTGGATGAGCCGACAACGGGGCTCGACCCGCAGGCGAGGGCAGAACTGTGGAGCATTCTGCTGCGATTGAAAGAGGAAGGAAAAACGATCGTACTCTCGACTCATTATATGGAGGAAGTGCAAAAGTATTGCGATCGCGTCGCCGTTATCGTCGATGGCGCGGTTGCCGCCTGCGGAACGCCGTCCGATCTGATTCGGATGCTTCCCGGCGGGGCCGGCACAATGGATGACGTTTATGTACAAATGGCAGCGCGCAGGAAAGGGGAATCCGCATAATGCAAGCAATGCTGACGCATACAAGAATGGAATTGCGGTTATTCTTCCGCGAAGTCATCGGTTTGTTCTTTGTGTTTGTTATGCCGGCGGTCAGCTTCTACTTCTTCGGGAAGCTGTTCGGAGCTCAGCAGTACGGGAATTTAAGCTACTTCGAGCAATATATTCCCGGGATGATCGGGATTATATTGTTCACGGCCGGTTTCTTCATTATCGGACTGCAGGCGGTGATCGACCGAGAGAAGGGCGTTTATAAACGGTTGAAAGGGACGCCTCTTAAGCCGTCCTATGTGTTTCAGGCGATTGTGGCGAAAGGGTTCTTCGCCGTATTTGCCGGCGCCGTTGAGATTGTGCTTATCGCCAAATTCGTCTTCGGCGCTCCTGTCACCGATCATATCTTTCAATTCATACTGTCGCTCGTCTTTGCCGCAGTCACCTTCTTTTCGCTCGGATTTGTTGTTGCGAGCATAGCCAAGCGGTTCCAAAGCGCGATGGCGATCGGATTTGTCGCGATGTATCCGATGATGTTCCTGTCAGGCGCGACGATCCCGCTCGATACGCTGCCGAGCGGCCTGCAGACGGTATCGATGTTCATCCCGCTTAAGTATGCCATCCATCTAATGCAGAACGGATGGACGGGCCAGCTCTTTACCTCCTCCAGTGTTACGGACGCATTTGTGCTGGCCGGCATTTTGATCGCTTGCGTAACGATTGGCATTAAGTTTTTCCGTTGGGATAACGAGTAGCAGAACGTGTTGTACAAGTAAATATATTAAACAAATGTCTCATCCTGCGAGGCCACTGAAAAAGATGCGGTTTCGATGGAATAACTAAAATATCGACACATAAGACGACTATTATTCTAAATAAATAATGGCCGTCTTTTTGTTGTTCGTGTCTAATCATACTCCGCTGCTTTCCCGTACTTCTTCTTATAGTGACTCAACGCAAGTAAAGGCCAAATATACGGGTAGCTGTGATAACGAATATAAAAATGTCGGGGAAGTCCGCCTCCCGTCGGATAGATGTCATCATCCGCTTTGTCCAAAGCGTTTAACAGGTATTGAACGCCTTTCTCCATGCCTGAATTCGGTTCCGGATAATAGGCGGTGAGAGCGTCGAGCGCCCAGGCCGTCTGGGACAGAGTGGACTTATGTAACGGAACATACCGCTTCAATTGGTCGCTTGCACACGATTCTCCCCAGCCGCCGTCCGGATTTTGAATACGAAGCAGCCAGCTGGCGCCGCGCCGCAAGGCGGGGTGTTCCGGATTTTCTCCCACAGCGAGCATGCCTGTTAGCGCAGCCCAAGTCCCATAGATATAACAGATTCCCCAGCGTCCGTACCAGGGACCGTCGGCTTCCTGGCGATCCAGCAGCCAACGGACGGCACGGCGAATAAAAGGATGGCCGACGGTCAAGCCCGGGTACCGGCCAAGATACTCGAGCGTTCGTCCGGTTAAATCGGCGGTTGACGGATCGATGGCCGCGGCAGGCGCATCATCCAAAGGGAGCATACCCAGCAGCGGATTATCGGTGTTCCGCTCGAATGCCGGCCAGCCTCCATCATCGTTTTGCATGGAAACGACCCAATGAAGTCCTTTATCTGCAGCGTTACGGTAATCCGGACTGTTGCTGCCTAATCTATGAATTGCCCGCAGTGCGGCGGTCGTATCGTCGACATCCGGGTTGATGGTGTTGATATCGGAGAAGCCCCAGCCTCCAGGAACCGGTTGTGTAACGTGGCGGCTCCAATCGCCTAACCTTGTATGCTGTTTGGATAACAGGTACAGCCCTGCGGATTGAATTGCCGGATGCTCCGGCGTTACTCCCGCTTGCTGCAAGGCGTGGCTGACCAGTGCCGTATCCCAGACAGTAGATGTGGAGTTTTGGACATGGATCGTACCGTTCGATCTGCATACGATGGACTTTAAGCCTTCGACCGCACGCAGGATAACAGGGTGGCGCTTGCCGTATCCCAGTGAGAGGAGCGCGAAAATCATGAGGAATGTTGCGGTGGCATAGCTGTACAAGGTTCCGTCCGGTTCGATGCGGTCCAGCATATACTGTTCCGCTTTCCGCCTTGCGGCCCCGCGAAGGTGTGCCGGTAAGAAAGTCAGCTTCTTCACGAACTGAATCATTTCGGTCCACAGCTTGTTCGAACGCTCGGACCGGGTTTGATCGTGAGCCGGATCCGTTTGGCGGACGATGAGGCCGGATAAATCGGGCGTTCTTTCGTCGCGGATTGCAAACTCGGTACCGGCAAGAAGCATGACCGGCGCCAGATGAATCCGGGCATACCCGGAAAAATCGTAGAAATTAACAGGTGCCGCCGAAGGAACCAACATCAGTTCGACAGGAAGCGGGAAGAAGGGCGGCCAACGATACTGACCGATGCATGCCAGTATAACCTTGGTCAGCAGACTGTCGATGCCTCGAAGCCCCCCATGGGAAACAATAAATTGTTTCGCTTTCTTCATATTAGCGTCTGAGGGCCGGCTGTGACCTGAATAGAGAAGGGCGGCATAAGCTTCGACGGTTGCGGATAAGTTCCCTGCGGTTTCATCGGGATATACCTTCCAGGCACCGTTTGGTTCCTGCCTGGCTGCCATTCGGTCATGGAGCATGCGGATTAAGCTTTCATCACGGATTTGTAACGTACGCAAGATAATAATCATATAAGCATCCGTCATGACACCCATTTCAAAACAAAACCTCCACGAGCCGTCTTGCGACTGCTTCCCTAATAAACGTTGAGCCGTTTGTTGAACGGCTTGATCTGTAGTCGTATACATAACGGATGTTCACTCCTCCAAGAAGCACAAAGGTTCACTAATGTATACGGGAATGCCGGTTTGTTTCATACGCAAGTGAAGCTATGTAAATGAAAATAGGAGCGGCACCCCCATGCCTCTCCTGTTCTCTCATCCGCATGCCTCTTGGGAATGCGGCTTTTTGGGGCTTAGAGTCCGCATTTCTTGGCCAGGACCGGCCATGAGGACCAGAACAGCCTCTCCCAGGATTCTTCGGGCAAAATCCGGACCCAGTTCGCGATTTGATCCAGTCCCATGTCCTCTAGTCGGGTAATTACCTCTGCTCTCTCCGCTTTTTTTGCTGCCGCCAACACCGTAACCACCTCTTAAATAAAAAATAGTTCAACCAACTTATATATATTGCTTTTTTCTAAATATATGACACGGATAATTACCATAGGAAACGCGCCTATTTTTGACAGAAATCCTGCGGAGCAGTATGATAAGGCTGTTTCAAGGCATCCAAGGCGGCTGAAGGAGCCGCTGGTTTATTATGCGGAAAGTTTACGGTGATTGCGCGGTGTTGTCCATTTGAGGTCTTGCCCCATATTTTTAAAGAGATGCGGAGTGGAGTAAAGATGAAATCATCCGAAGAACGGAAGGTTCCAGCCGGCCGATTGGTTCAAGCGCTCTGTTTCGTACTGTTCTTCTCGGTCATGAACGCGACGATGTTCAATGTTGCTTTGCCGGATATCGCAAATCAATTCGAGCTGCTGCCGTCGGCGGTGAGCTGGATTGTTACGGGCTATGCGGTCATCTATGCGCTCGGTTCCTTGCTGTTCGGCAAGCTTGCCGACAAGTATCCGCTAAGGCTGTTGATTACGGTCGGTCTATTATTGTTTGCAGCCGGTTCCGCGATCGGCTTCTTCGCGAATTCCTATGCGATTGTACTAATCTCGCGCTATATTCAAGCGTCGGGAGCTTCATGCGTGCCGGCACTCGTCATGCTTATTCCGATCCGATTCTTTCCGCAGGAGCAAAGGGGCAAAGTGATGGGCGTTATCGCCTCGACAATCGCCTTCTCATCCGGGGTCGGACCGATTGTCGGCGGATTTATCGCCGGCCATTTCCATTGGAGCGGCTTGTTCCTGATCTCGCTCTTTGCCCCTGTGGCGCTTCCTTTCATTCGCAAAGCACTGCCTGATGAAGAGGTTCGCAGCGGAGAGAGGGTCGACCTGATCGGGGCCGGTTTACTAGGTGTCGGTGTGACTGCATTGATGCTGTCCGTTACTCAATTTAACGGGCTGTGGCTTGCGGCGAGTGCCGTGATGGCGTTCCTCTTCATTATGCGAATGCGTAAGACGAATTCCCCGTTTATCCGGCTCTCTCTCTTCCGGACTTCCGGATTTGCAGGCGGGCTTATTGCCGGATTTGTTGCGATGTTTGTCGTATTCGGCGTATTTCTCATAACTCCGATCATGCTGCGGGAGATGCACGGGCTTAATGCCCAGACGATCGGTTTCGTACTTTTTCCCGCAGCCATGCTGGCCGCGGTTATGGGGCGGTTCGGCGGGCGGCTGACCGATTCGAGAGGCAGCCGATACACCCTTTTTCTCGCGTTCATTGTTCTGAGTCTGGGTCTGCTCGGTCTATCGGCGGTAACCGGTTTATCGCCCTGGGTGATCGCAATTGTATTGCCGCTGATCAACATGTCATTTACTTTTGCTCAGGCAGCGCTGGCTAAAACCGTTTCTTCCTCGCTGCCGAAGGAGCAAACCGGAATCGGGATGGGTATTTATAACTTGCTTAACTTTCTCGCGGGTGCAATCAGCGGCGCGATCGTCAGTAAAGCGGCCGAATTCGATTGGAGATGGTTGAATGTTACCGCAATCGAGATGCGTTCAACCTTTGGTTCGGTCTATTTCCTGCTTGCGTTCATTGTCTTGTTCAATATTGCGTGGGTCGCCGCGAAGGTTGAAAAAGAGCAGCCGCTGCCCGCTTTGCGCGCGTCGTAACGATAAAGATTCAGCTTTAGGGAAAGAAACGGCCTAATCAGCCTTGCTATCCTATACCAAAAAACCGTCAGGAAGTCGAAGTCCCTGATGGTTTTTTGCCGTACCCAAAAGGTGCAGGAAAAGAGTTTAACGATCAAAAGCGATGTTATGCGTTAATTTTGCTGTTGTCGTTTTTTACGCATATTCACGCATCTCAATCATATTTATTAGAGATATTCACAGGCCGACTAAAGGAGTTGGGCGCGTATGCATCCTGCAAGAAAGTACGCTGCAATCGCCGATCCGGTAACGGTTGCGACCTTCCGTGCGCTGGTCGAAGCGATTGTGCCGCAATCGCCGGCTTATGCTGCTTATGGGGCGGAATACGCCGCGGGGGCTGTTGAGCTGCATGTTCATGAGTATATGATCTGGGAACTGGATCACTGGTTGTCGCTTCATTCCGGACTTTCCCTAACCGTATTTCCGTTAGCCGCCCCTACCGCAGCTATGCTTAATGCCGGGGCTGAACAATTAATTGCGTCCGGTCAGGCGCAAGGTCCGCTGAATTATGCGGTGCAAGGGGGGGCGTTCGCATCGCTTTCGCCATTCGACCGGATCCGAACGCTGGCCATGCTGGAAAATTTGCAGGTCGATCTCGGTCTCTTGCCGCCTCCGTACAGGGATGACGGCGGTTTCCTTGTATTTATGATCGATTTCTTGAACCGGGGAACGATGTTCGGAAATTACTCGGAATGGTCCGCGTACGGAACGACGCGGCTGGCGACGCCTGTCGCGCGGAGGCTGGAATACTTCCCAATCAGCTGGAAGCAGGTCGGTTATCCGGGCGTGTCCATGGGCTACCGTGCGCTTCGCGGCTTTATGCTGACCATTGTCCGTGAAGGAGGGGAATCTATCATTGTATGATGCCGACGTGATCGTAATCGGCTCCGGCGGCGGAGGCGCTGTCGCGGCCAAGGAAATTGCAGAGAAAGGTCTCAAAGTACTGGTATTGGAGGCCGGCCCGTTTTATGGCAACAAAAAATGGCCTAAACCGAACAGCGAACGCGGCGGGGAATGGAGCTCCAGCTTTGAGGATCTGGATTTGGGTATATACCGAAGTGTTTATAATTCCTATGAAAACAACATGAACGATGTCGTATCCGGCGCCTTCCGGTTCGGACCTGCCGACCGCCGGAGAACGCCCTGGCACCGGGTGATGCGTCAAAAAGGCGATATATGGCAGCTTGCGGGCGTCGGGGGAACGACGCAGCATTACTGGTCCCAGTCGCCGCGGGCATTTCCCGCGGCCATCGACGGCGTGTGGCCGATCAGCTACGAGGAGCTGATTCCCTATTACGAAAAAGCCGAAGCCACATTGCCCGTGCAGTTTTCGCCAACGACACCGAAGGAGGAGCTTTTCTACTACGGGGCGAAAAAGGCCGGGTGGCAGCTCATTCCGACGCTGGATGTCACGACTCCCGGATATCGCCCGAATCCGAATGCGATTCTGAGAACGAATCCGCATCTGATGGACCCGAATTACTCCATTGAGCAGCTCTACAACATGGAAGGCTGTACGCTCCGGGGGCATTGCGTTAACGGCTGCACGGCCGGTCCGTCAATGGACAAAATCGCCAAGCGAAGCACGCTTGTCAGTTATATCCCGCTTGCCCTTAAAACCGGGAACGTCTCAATTCGGCCAAATTCCTTCACGATCAAAATCTTAACGGAGCACGATCCGCAAGGAGGAGTT
The DNA here is from genome assembly GCA_041281825.1 of Paenibacillus tarimensis. GTDB lineage: Bacteria > Bacillota > Bacilli > Paenibacillales > Paenibacillaceae > Paenibacillus_D > Paenibacillus_D tarimensis_A. The sequence goes on from CP166298.1 coordinate 1,711,459, forward strand.
CGGGCAACCGGCGTGAAGTTCCGGGATACTTGGACAGGGGAGATCGGCGAGCTGATGGCAAAGGCGGTCGTCCTGGCGGCCGGCTGCATCGAATCGCCGCGTCTGTGGCTCAACTCCGATTTGCCTTATAACGCCTGGGTGGGCAGAGGGCTGACCAACCATTATTTCGACTGGGTCGGCGGCGTATTCGATGAGAAGGATCTCATGAGCATTATGGGCGTGCCATCCGTATACCCGTATATGGGACACACCTCGGGAGCCAGAGTCGATATTCCGGGAATCGGAATCTTCCAGGTTTCTTGTCTGAGTCCGGGATTAATGTCCTTCCTGACTTACGGCTTCAGCGAAGCCGGCTATGACATGCTGAATCCGCCGGAGCCCGGAGAGCCTTGGGATATTCGGGGCAGAGTCGTCGGGCCGGAGCTCAAGGAGCTGATGTTAAATTATACGAGAACGATGACGATGCTGCTTCTTACCGATGACGAGGTCCGCTTTCAGAACAGGGTCGAGGTCGATCCGCTGCTGAAGGACGAGAACGGGCCGATTCCGATCATTCATTATACCCCAAGTCCGAAAACGCTGCAGCGGCGCGATCAGCTGACAAGGTATGCGGCTGAAACGCTGCAGCAGGCCGGCGCCAAAAAAATTATCCGTTCCGACTTGCCGACGGGGTTCCTGCTCCACCTGGAAAGCACGATGCGCATGGGATTCGTGGTGGATACCAATTGCGAAGCGTACCAGGTTGCGAGGCTCTATATTGCCGACAACAGCGTGCACTACAACGGGATCGGCGGACCGAATCCGACGCTTACGACGCAGGCGCTTGCAACGAGGACGGCAGATAAGCTGGCAGAAAAATACTTCAGCTAGGATTTTTCTGCCGCCTTTTTTCTTTTCCCGATCAAGAGGAGCAGTAAAGGCAGACCGATCATATTGACAGGCAGTACGACCGGTACCCAATAATTAAGCAGATAATGGTTCGTTGCTTCGGTTACATTCCTGGGCATAAAAGCGAAAGCAAGCGTAATCGGAGCAATAAACCAGATCAGGTTTCTCCAGTTTTTCACCTTCAAAAGCTGCGCTGTTCCATAACTGGTGACGAACATATAGATAGACAGTTTAATAAATACACTGGAAATCCAGATGACGACGGCAAGCGCATCCAGATTTTCCACGAAGCCAAGCGATATCTCCTTCGTCATCTCAAAGAAAGGATACCAGGCTTTCATGGCAACATTCGGACCGACGGTAAGAATCACCATGACCATGGAGAGGACGACAAAGAGGCTGGGAACAATGACCCCCCAGACAGCGTATTTCGATGCTTTGCGAGGATTGGTAAGAAACGGCGTCAGCATGACGAATTCGACCGCATGCCCCAGGTAGGAGGCAGGACCAAGCGATCCTTTCATGATTCCTGCCATCCCGCTGTCCGCATAGATTGGGAGGACATTTTTAATTTGAATGTTGTTCAAATTTCCGCCAAGTACGACTAAAACCATTAAAATAATAAGCGGACCCAGAAACTCGCTGCAGCGGGCGATCCCTTCAATGCCTCCCGAATAGGTTACATAGACCGTTAATGCAATCATAATGATCATGATCGGCAATCTTGGCGTATCCTGCAGAAGCAGCGACTCGATCAGATCGGTAAATTGACGAAGGACGATCGGAATGATCGTATACCACTGAACGGTGTATACGATGACAATGACTTTTCCGATCCACTTGCCCATGATTGTTTGACTGAATTCGACCAATGTTTGATCGGGATACAGCAGCGCAAGCTTCGTCGAGATTAGTGCGATGAGCAATGCAACGAGTCCGGCTGCAATCATGGCGATCCAGGCATCTTGCTTTGCACCCTGCAGGGCGGCTGTCATCGTCATCAGCAGCGTCATTCCCAAATCCATTACGGCAATCATCCAGAACACTTGTAGGCCGCTAACTTTCATGCCTGATCACAATCCTCGTTTGTTCTATTTTTTCTTGTGCGCAACCTCTTGCATTCTACCGACACGTTCGATTTGATAACTGACCTTCACATCGACCGGTATATCGGTGTAAATGTCTTTCCAATGGTGTTGATTTGCTTTCCAGTAGTAGGGATGCTGAATGTGAATATCCTCTCCGAAACCGAAAATATCCTCTTTAAATACTTTCTGCGAGCGGCGAATCGTTTTTTTTACCAGTTTGGTTGTATTCTCGGAAAATGCCTGCTCGATTTTCTTTATGTCCTTGTCTTTGCTCAAATTAAGCCTTGTATCGTTTTCCAGCACCTTCACTCTGGCTTTAAGCTCGAATGTGACATGCGGCTTGCCGGCCTCGATTTTTGTTCGAACCTTCGTGCCGGCTTTCATATAGCGAATACCCACCGTTCCCTGGTACAGCTCTTCCGGCGGTTCAACCTGTGCGCCTTTAGTCAAGCCCCGTATCTTTCCTCTTCTCCAGAGCATCAGCATCATCTCATCTTCATTTAAAAAGCCAAGCAGCTTTTTCTCCCGGTAAACCGCGGCTTTATCGATCAGAAATATTTTACCTTTATCGCCGGTATTAACGATTCGAATCGCACCGGTAATCGTCGCTCTTCCTTCCCTCGCTAACGAATCGATGAAATCATCCAGCCGGGAGCTTAGCGTATTGCCGTCTTTTTGCATTTTTTTAATGGCGACCGCGGGAATTTGTTCCAGCATATAAGGCGTACTCATAATCTCCTTCGCGGTCGTCCCGTACGCAGTCAGAACATAGCTGCTATAACGGCTGTCGGGATTGCGGAGAAATTGGTCGATATTTTGATTCACTCCCTTGCGGGCATACTTTTCTCCGATAATGATTACCCCTCGATGGCCAAGGAATAATCTTCGGGACAGCGACTCTTGCATTCGATTCATAATGTCGACGCCTGCTTTTCCTTTATGGGTGAGAGTAAGCACCGGTTTTTTGCCGCTTCCCCCTCCGCCACTGGTTACGGTAGGAATTCCCGTTGGCGAAGCAATCTGTACCGTAGCCTCCATTTGTCCGTCCTCCGTCCAATCAAGCCCCGTTCCCATAACCATTGCCAGATCGTCGACTTCGACCCTGTCCCAGCACCCCGTGAGTAAACCGAGGACTGCGGTCAGCGCACAAACGCGCCGGATATTCAGATTACGTTTCATGCTTCAACCTACCTCCGTATTTATTGCTGCCGTTTATTCAGCATCTTCCAAGGGGCTCTGAGGAGAACATCCCATATTCCGGATGCATGAAAAGGAGCGACAGGAAACATATATGGAACGCCGAATGACCGAAGATTCACCAAATGGATCAATAGCGCAATGATCCCGGCTCCTATGCCGTATAAACCGAACGAACCGGCCAGCAGCATCATCGGAAACCTGGAGAGGCGGATCGCCTGGCTCATGTTAATTTTGGGAATGAGGAAGGAGGCGATGCCTGTCAAAGATACGATAATGACGATCGGGGCGGATATGATCCCCGCCATAACGGCGGCTTCTCCGATGACTAGAGCGCCTACGATGCTGATCGTTTGTCCGACGGGGCGGGGAAGCCGGACCCCTGCTTCCCGCAGCCCTTCGAATGCGACCTCCATCATGAGCGTTTCCACTAATGCGGGGAAAGGCGCTATTTCTCTGGATGCAGCTATGCTTAGAACCAGGCTTGTCGGGATCATCTCCGGATGAAACGTTGTGATAGCGATATATATCGACGGCAGAAGCAGCGCAAGAAAGGCAAACAGGTACCGCAGCCATCGAATTAATGTCCCGAAAATATAACTTGTATAATAATCCTCTACCGTCTGAAAGCCTTGCCAGAATGTCGAAGGCGCAACAAGCGCCATCGGAGTTCCGTCGACCAGCACCGCTACTTTTCCGTCCAACAGCAAGGCTGCCACCGTATCGGGCCGTTCGCTCATCTGCATTGTCGGAAACGGGGAAAAGGGATTATCGCTGATGAGCTCTTCAATGTGGCCCGACTCCAAAATGATGTCGACATCGATCTTGAGCAGCCGCTTTCTCATCTCTTCAATCACACTGGGGGAAGCCAGATGTTCAATGTAAGCCATTGCCACGGGCGTTTTCGTAACTTTTCCGGCGGACAACATTTCCATCTTTAGATGGGGAATACGTACCCTTTTGCGAATCAAAGCTATATTCATATCGATATTTTCGATAAAACCGATATGCGGACCCCGGATGAGCGCCTCGGTGGCGGGTTCTTCCAGCTGGCGGTTGAACTGGTTGTTCACCAGCTTTACGGCAATGGCTTCCATACTGGAATCCACCATAAGAATGGTATGTCCTTCGGCGATCAATTGAGCCGTTTCCCCCAGCTTGCTAACGATAGTCGCTTGAGCGACAGCAAGCGATTCATTCTTGAGCTGCTCTATGAATTGCGATGGAGATTCGTACTCGAAGTCGTCTTTATGTTTTGTTAACGGCTCCAGCAACGATTTGTCCATGCCGCCGCTGTCGACTAATATCCGAAGATAGACGATCTGACCGGGAACCGATTGAAAAAAAGTGACGGGTCTCACGTAAAAGTCGGAGCTATTGGCGAAAATCTGCCGCAGTGCAGCTTCGTTATCGGAGAGATTTCCGGATAACGGCTCATTGGGGATTTCAGGCAGCCCCAGGTGATGCTCTTTTTGACCGTACCTTTTATTCGTTATTTTCATTATTGTTTCCCCTGTTTGCATTATTGATGGAATGAAGTAGATGCATAAAGCAGATTTGGCATTAACATTTCCTTTTTTTGTATCAATTATTCGGCAAATATGACTAAGCTCAGGAGTATGAATTGATCCGAATCGGACAACCGTATAGACAGACAGACTTGAAAGCGGAGAGACTAGTAGAGCGATCCAAAAATAATGAAATAATAGTGGAGAACCGGACCCGCAGCGGATCCAACGGATCAAACTTATTACTAACGATATTTATGCATCAGTCTACTAAAGAATAGAAGCAAGGAGGCGGTGAAGATGAAGGGTACCCATGTAGGGAAAGGGATTGTATTTCTATTTATTGTTGTATTATCGGGACTGGTGCTTTATTATGCCGTTTCGACTCCGAAGTGAACTTCCCGGCATTTTGAGAAATTTTTTTGTTGACCCCATAAAATTCCAACACCCATTCGAATTCTATTACCAGACTCATAAGATCAATGATTAGCTGAGGGAGTGGTAAAGATGAAAAAATGGGTGGCGGCCGTTGCGGTCGTATCGCTGCTGACAACAGGCGGAACAACGGTCATGGCAAAAGGCAATGGAGGTAAACAAAAGTCTGAGGACAAGGCGATCGAAGCTTGTGCAAAAGTTCCGCCGGGTTTGCTAAATGCATTGGGCAAGGTAAAGAACCCGAAAGCACGGGCATCAATCGAGAAAAATATCGAAAAATACAAGGAAAAGTGTGACAAAGAAAAGGAAGAACAGGCATTAACCGACGCACAAAGGGTGGAACGGGATAAAGCGGCGCTGAAAATCGAATTTACCGGTAATGATAGCGCAACTCGAGTGACATCGGCTCTGAAGCTTTCGACGAAAGGGAAAAACGGTTCTACAATCACTTGGAAGTCGAACAATACTTCCGTCATTTCCGACAGCGGCCAGGTGACAAGACCTCAAGGACAAGATGTGAATGTTGTCCTGACCGCTACTGTGAAACTTAATTCGGTTACGGCAACGAAGACGTTTACGCTGAAGGTGACTGCAAATCCCGTAACGTTAACGCCTGCCCAAATCGTTGCCAGAGACAAAGAAGCGCTGCAAATTGGCTTCACTGGAACCGATACCGCTTCCCACGTGACACAGCCGTTGAAATCGCTGCCTGCAAAAGGCGAGAATGGTTCTACAATTACATGGATATCCGGGGCGACGGCCTTCATTTCCAATGACGGCAAGACGGTTAACCGCCCGCTGGCGATCAGTCAAGACGTGAACGTCGTGATGACGGCGATTATTAAATATGAGAACGCCGCAACCGAGGTGAAGACGTTCCAGCTCACGGTGAAAAAGCAACTGGCGGATGACCAAAAAGTTGCCGCCGACAAAGCGGCGCTGACGATCGATTTCGGCGGTCCCGACACGGCGGATAAAGTAACCCGGCCTCTCGATGCACTGCCGGCTAGGGGAGCGGAAGGTTCCGAGATTACCTGGGTGTCCAGCGCACCGAACATTCTCTCCAGCGACGGTAAGACGCTGAATCGCCCGGCCGTCGGTGCTGAGGATTTCCCAGTAGTAATGACGGCGTTCATTAAGAGCGGAAATTTTACGGAATTAAAGTCGTTTAGTCTGACCGTTAAGAAGCAATATACAACGCTGGAAAAACTGGCTTCCGACAAAGCGGAGCTTGTAATTGGTTTCGCGGAAGGGGATTCCGCTTCCAGCGTAACGAAATCGTTGACGCTTCCGACAACTTTATACTATGGCAGCACGGTTCTGTGGTACTCCCAAAAGCCGGAGTACATTTCCGACAGCGGCAAGATCGTGTCCCGCCCGGCTAAAGGTGAGCAAGATGTTACTGTAACGCTGTTTGCTCACATCAGCAACACTGATGTAGGCGACATGAAGCCGTTCACGGTGACGGTTAAAGCGCAGCAATAAGAGAAATAGATAAGGAAAATCCCCCGGCATTGCCTTTATGGTTTGCCGGGGGATTTTTTTGTCTCTTCTCACTAGTTGAGAAATAGGGAGTGAAACCATGTTTGAATTATGTCAGTATAAAGTCAGGAGGGTGCAGCGTGGGCAACCTGGATGGGATGGGGGCTGAACCTGCTGACACTTTACTTTTCGGTCAGGCTGCTGACGAACTTGGCAAGAAACCGGCACAATCGCCCACGTTACGCGCTGCAGTTGAGAGTTTATCAATGGCGGGAATCGCCATTGTCGTCCTTTCTGCGGCGGTGATGCTGAAAGATGAATTAAGCCGCACGCCTTGAGGGCGTGCGGCTTTTATTAAGCGGACCATACGTCCTTTATTTCTGCGAAAAGGGGCAGAATAGCATGTTGAGCGGACCGAGGATCTCTTATTGGTGCGAAAACCAATCGATTACTATAGAATTAGAGTGGATAACGGAACCAGTGTCCGGAAGTTCGAATAAAAACATGATTTTGTCACAGATAAAGCATTCTGTGTCCGCCTCAGCATGCATTTGCGCCCGGGTTTACCTCTCCGAAAGCATCTCGTCCACTTTGCTTCTCATGGCGCCGACGACCGTCTTCTTATATCTGACGGCGAGCAGCAGCACCTTCAGCTGCTGACCGCGCGCCAGCTGGTTGAAGCGCGGCTCGCTTTGAATAAACCGCCCGATGATTGAACGGCTTTTTGGACGCAATCTTTTATGTTTAAAATACGGAAGTTCGTCCGGCATCGGTTTGCTGCGGATGCTGAGCAACAGCGATTTCATCAGTGAAGAAGCTTTGCTCTCATCTACAATGCACGGGGCGAACTTCTTTTTCGTATGCTTCCGAAGGTAATCATACCTATCGTGACCGCTGACAACGATATAACTGCCATCCATGCGGTGTTTGCGGACGGCAATCAGATGCATGCAGTCCCACATCAACAACCGAAGCATTCTGATGCGCCGCGTGAGCCGGACGGACAGATCCGGCCGGATCTTGCGAAGAGGGATATACTGTACCGTAAATCTCATAGGGGTCATCCTCCTTTATGAAGTATATGAAGGGAAGAGTTTGTCTTATGAGGAGACCATCCGGTCATACGGCCAACAAGTGATGGATCATTTTCACGGCACCAAAATACAGGAACCAAAGTGCTTTTAAGGGTTGGACGTTCTCCCGCTCAACCTTAGATGCTGAGTCTATTTCGATAGAATAAAGCACCGAACAGATAGGGATACTCATTATCTGTTCGGTGCTTTCGCAATTACCTTAACGTATCAACCGGCATCGGCGCCGGAAGCGGCTTGACACCAGGTTCGGCCTGGTATCCCTGCCCAGGTTGAGCCGGATAGGCAAGCGAACCGCGTTCGTCCAGGCTGCTCAGATCATTCGCTTTCAGCGTCCGTTCGGACAGCGTATACAGCGTATCGCCAACATACATAATGCGCCTTACTGTCTTGCCGTAATCGTATCCGTAGCCATACTCTCGGAGCGCGCCCATGTCTTTATCCGACAGATGTGTAATTCTGCCGCGCAGGACGAATCCTTCCTGGGGATTGATGCGGTACACGTATGCCCCTTGATAGGTCATTTCCCCATAAGCCGGGAACCCGCCCGGCTCGATCGTTTTCTTGTCCTTGATCTCCATCAATTGGACAGGGAAGGCAAGCAGATCTTTATCCCGGTTGAACAAAAGCGCTTTATGATCGAACAGCAGATCGGAATGGGTGCCGCGGTCGCCGATCACCTCTTTGAATTTCTCGACGGGCTTATTGACATCGGTCACATCGAACAGCGCAATCTTCATTCCCTGATAGAACGCCATTGTTTCATCGGGGCCCATTCCTTGCGACGGAAGCTCGATCGTCTCCTTGCCGAAGCCGATGATATGATTCTCGTCATACGGGTGGAGGTAATCGCTGTATCCCGGAATTTTCAACTTGCCGAGAACCGCCGGTTCCGCCGGCTTGCTCAGGTCGATCACGAACAGCGGATCCACGTTGCGGAACGTAACCATGTAGGCGCGGTCGCCCATAAATCTTGCGGAGTAGATTCGCTCGCCGGGAGCAAGTCCTTCAAGTGCGCCTGCCTGCTTTAACTGCCCGTCAAGCACATACAGGTTGTTTTTGGACGTTGCATCGCCGGAGGCCCACATGTCGCCGCTTGTTGTGGCAATCCGGAAATAGCCGTTGTGCTCATCCATGGAGAATTGGTTCAAGACCGTACCCGGTACCGAGCCTTCGCCAATATAGTCAACGCTGCCCTGATTCATTCCGAATTTGTACAGCTGTGTCTCCTGGTGGTATGTTTCTCCATCCGGAACTGATTTGGCGACCGCAACGTACATATGGCTCTTGGAAGCGTAAATCGTTTGCCCCGATCCAAGATAAGAGGAGACGTGCATTGGTTCCTCCGGGCGGTCCAAATCGAGTGCTCCGATCAACATTAAGCTGCTGTCCGGCGAACCGGGGAAGTAACGGATATCTGCCAGCGGAATGCTGACAAGCTTATCACCGTGTGCGGCGCTGTCGCGGTATGCCGGTTCGAAGGCGGCGACCGCTTCATCCATGCTTTTTGCATTGTCTTCCAGCATGGGGTAGACGTAGCTGTACTTGTTGGTCACCAGATATAAGGCACTGCCGACCTTCCGGGAGGTGATATAGTTCCCTTCAATCTCCGTTTCGCGGGTGACCTTCGGCTGCCCGGCATCGTCAATCTCGTAGACGATCGTTTTCACCGTATTGCGAACCGGATATGGCGGCCAAATGCCGATCCGGGCGTCCTGAGCCATGATCTTAGATGCTTCGGTCTTCAATTCGCTGCCGGCTGCGGGGGTTTCCTGCTCCGCTGCTCCGCCGTCTGCAATAATCGGGGCATTATAATGACCGATCACAATCAACCGGCCTTCATCGACATACATCTCCTGCGGGTAGAAGCCTTCCGAGCCATAATCGATCGAAGCGGCAAGCTTCGGTTCCGCCGGATCGGATATGTCGGCTATCATGATGCGGTTTCCGCTCAGCTGGTAAATAAACCGCCCGTCCGTTTTCGCCCAATCGGCCTCGTCAACTCCGGCCACCTGTACGTTCGTCGCAGAGTAATCGCCGCCTGCCGCCGGCGCCGCGGCAGCTTCCGAAGCGGCACTGTCCGCCGCTCCTGATTGGTTAACCACGGCTGTTGTCTCTAATTTGAAAGTTCTATACTGCATTTGCTCGGTATGTTTCAGCAGCTCGCGCAGTTTTTCCGCAGTTCCAATCACCGGCAAACCGTCGGGATCGTCGATGCGGACGATCCGGCTCTTGCTGTCCCAGGAGACGACAGCGCCGAGCGATTCGGAAACAGCCCGCAGCGGCACCATCGTTACATTGCCTTGAAGGCGCGGGGCGACACTCAGTTGTACGGTCTTGCCGTTAACCTTCATCTCGGCAGATCTGATAGTTAGCAGAGCGGAATAGCCGCCGTGAGACAGTGTAATCGTCTTTTCTCCCGTGCCGTCGTTCCGGTATTGAACCGTCGCGCCAAGCGCCTCGGCAATCGAGCGCAGGGGGACAAGCGTCGTTCCCCGCTCAACGACCGGCGGAACGGGGAGCGGCAGCGGTTTCCCGCGCAACATGATTTGAACGCCGTTCTGCGCGGATACCGCTTCGTTCATTGTCTCCGCGCCGGATGGAGCGACCATAATCACAAACGCCAGAATTGCGGCAAATATTGCTTTGTTTCTCATACCTTAAAACCTCCCTCTAATGTAATCATTTATAGTGGTAAGCTGTTGTTTCCTTCATTGACGCCGCTGCGTCCCATAATGTTGCACCGGTTATGTAAACGATTGCTGAATAGATGGAGCTATATTCTTTTCACCCGGTTTTGGATATGATAGAGATATTCGAGTTCTAGAGGAAAGGATTGGTTTCTCGCATGTCTTATCTTTTGCTGGCTGCCGGGTTCGCACTGTTGATCAAAGGAGCGGATTGGTTCGTCGAGGGTTCATCGAATATTGCGGGGCTGCTCCGGATTTCGCCGTTGCTGGTCGGGCTGACCATTGTCGCGTTCGGCACCAGCTCGCCGGAAGCGACGGTCAGCATTTTGGCCGCTTACAAAGGAAACGCGGATATTGCGGTCGGCAATGCGATCGGAAGTAATATATTCAATATTACGCTCGTTGTCGGGTTAACGGCGATGATCGCACCGCTTCAAGTGGAAAGCGAGACGATCCGCAAGGAGATCCCGTTTACGCTGCTTGGCAGCATCGCTTTGTTCATTTTGCTGAACGATGTTTGGATGCAATCGCTCGAACAGAATTTGCTTACGCGCAGCGAAGGCGTTATTTTGCTGCTGTTCTTCTCCATTTTTCTTTATTACTTGTTTGAATTGGCGAGAAACAGCCGCGAGGATAGTAAAGCGAATGCCGATGGGAGAGGCACTGAAAATTACGGCAGCTGGGGCAAAAATATACTTTTTTCTCTGCTCGGCTTGGCCGGAATAATCGCAGGCGGAGAATTTGTCGTTCGGAGCAGCTCGGACATTGCAGTTGCCTTCGGAATGAGCGAAACGCTGGTCGGGTTAACAATCGCGGCGGCAGGGACATCGCTGCCCGAACTGATCACTTCCGTTACGGCGGCTCTTAAGAAGAAGAGCGATATCGCGCTTGGCAATATTGTCGGCAGCAATATTTTTAATGTCTTGTTCGTGCTTGGCGCCGCATCGGTCGTTTCTCCGCTCGCCGTGGACGGTAAAATCTTTACCGATTTACTTCTCATGATCGGGTTGCTGATTTTGCTGCTGCTGTTCTCCCGAACGCAGTATAAGATCGCCAAGTCTGAAGGCTGGGTGCTCGTGATCGCTTATGCCGTTTATCTTGTATTTGTTATTATAAGAAATTAACAAATCTAAGAAATCATAAAATGAACATTCCCAAATCCGCGGTTGCGGGGTTATACTTGAGAAGGAGAATGTTGTAGAGGGGAGTGGTCGTTATCATCTCTATCCACCATAACGGCTTCCAAATCAAGCTGCTGGAAGCGACTGTGACCGACAAACCGGTCATTCGCAACCTGTTGCAGCTGTACCAGTATGATATGAGTGAATTTAATGGCAAGGATCCGGATAAACACGGCTTTTATAATTATAATTACCTAGATCATTACTGGACGGAGCATGGGAGAAAAGAAGAGGGCCGGCGCGCGATCCTGATCCAGATCAACGATTTTCTGGCCGGATTCGCTTTCATTAACAACTTTAGCGTCGTTGTGCCGAGAACGCCGACAACCCGAAATTTGGCAGAGTTCTTTATTATGCGCAAGTGGCGTCGCAGAAAGATCGGCAAAGTCATTGTGAGTGAAATATTCGATATGTATCAGGGAGAATGGGAAATCCGCCAAGAACGTGAAAATGTGAACGCGCAGCAGTTCTGGCGCCGTGTGATCCATGATTATACGAACGGCAACTACACCGAGACCGACCTGTGCGACGAGATATGGGACGGTCCGGTTCAGACGTTCAGCAACAACGGAAGATTATAGCCGCACACACTTTCATCATTGGTTAAAAGAGTGTTTTGCCTGCCATTACGGCGGGCGAACACTCTTTTTTTGCAGTTTTATTCAGTTTTTTCTCTCAAAAGTCATATTTTCCCTCCATTATGGACATCTTTTTATTGTAATGGTTTTCCAAGCTGCGGGAAGTTTGTCATTCCCGCACATATACGATCATAATGTGGGGGCAAGTGATGATTTTAACGATGGAAGGGCTGCGTCAGGAGGCTCATAACCTGGCGCTTGAACATGATCCTTATTTAAGAAAGCATTCGCCGAAACGGCTGCGGCATATGGTCTTTCAAGATGTCGGTAAAATCCGGGACTTTGTGGATGAGCTGCGGGGCGGCCGTTCAGCATGTACGCAGCCTGCCGAAGGCTGGCTGCTCGATCATGCGGAATTTATTGAAGAGCAGGCGCTCGCCGTAGACGATCATGCCAGAACAAAGATGCTTCACCATTTGCCGTATTTGCACAAAAGCGGCGAAGCAAGGGTTATGGCGATCTGTTCCGAATATATCCGCCATGCGGGCGGCAGCCTTGATGAGGAATCATTCCTGTCTTACATCCATTCCTATCAGGAAGTGTCGGCATTGACGATAGCCGAAGTGTGGTCCATTCCGCTCATGATGCGGATTGCGTTGATCCGGGCGTTAGCGGGCACGATGGATGTCGTGAAGGAACGGCGGGAGCTGTGCGCGAAAGTGGAACGCATTCTATCGGGCATGAATCCGGAACGGCTTCACCCTGATGAATTGAACAAAGCGCTGGAGGACGCGGGAATCGAACTGCCGCTTTCCGGTTCTATGACGGCCCACTTGCTGAAGCATCTCCGCGAGTGGTCGGACGATACCTCAAGCATACGCGAGTGGTTGATATGCAAATTGGATAACGGCGCCGAAAGTCTGGACCGGATTATTTCCTATGAGCATCAGCTGCAGGCGGATTATCAGGTGACGACCGGCAATCTGATCCGCAGCCTGCGGCAGCTGTCGCGTACCGATTGGAACGAAAGCTTTGAGAAGATTAGCGTTGTGGAACAGACACTGCGGCAGGAAACGACGGGAGATTACGCGCTGCTGGATTTCTCGAGCCGTGATACGCTGCGCAGGCGGATTGAACGGCTTGCCAGACGGCTGCGTGTGCCGGAAAATCTGATCGCGTCACAAGCGGTTCAGCTTGCGGCGCCTGTGAATGAGGAGACGCCGCGAGTGGAAGGTCAAGAGCGGGGTATCGATTCCGGAGCGAGAGAGAGACGCAGCTTTATCGCATATTATTTACTGGATGCGGAAGGCATCCGGTCTCTGATTCGGGCACTGAAGAGCTGCAGCAAACCGAAAGCGATGCCGGAAACGGGGCTGCTGCGAAGATTGCCTGCCGTTTATTTTAACGGTATTGGTGTATTGTTCGTTCTGCTGCTTTCCGGGGCGGTCTGGTGGGTTCGTGCAGGAGCCGGAATGCTGCCGGCCGCAGGGCTCGTCACGCTGCTTGTGCTGGCGCCGATGGCAATGGAGTGGGCAGTATCGATTGCGCATTGGATCATCGGCTGTTTCGGACGTCCGGTGCCGCTATTGCGATATGACTTCTCTAGCCGTGTTCCGGAGGAAGCGTCGACATTAGTCGTCATCCCCGTCATCTGGTCGAGTACGGAAGAAGTGGACGAAATGCTCGACCGCCTGGAGCTTCATTATTTGGCCAACCGGGATGAGAACATTCACTTTGCGCTGCTCGGCGATTTCAAGGATGCTCCGGACAAGTGTTCCGAAAACGATGAAGCCGTTATTGCCTCTGCCAAAGCGGGAATTGAAGCCTTGAACCGAACGTACTCCGGCAGTACGTTTCATTTGTTTCAGCGCAGCCGTGTGTGGAATTCCTCCGAAGGCGTATGGATGGGCTGGGAAAGAAAACGCGGCAAGCTGGTTGAATTCGTTGAGCTGCTGAAAGGGCGCGCGGATACGACGTACGAGACCATTTTCGGTGATATGGCTGCTGTCAAGCGGGTGAAATACATTATTACTCTTGATGCGGATACACAGCTTCCTCTTGGCAGCGCGCAGCGTATGATCGGAACAATGCATTTGCCGTATAATCGCCCGAGACTCAATGAAGCGGGAACGCGGGTCGCGCAAGGCTACGGTGTGCTTCAGCCCCGGATCGGCATGAGCCATGAATCGGCGCTCCGTTCGCGGCTTGCTTACTTCTGGTCTTCCGACCCGGGAATCGACCCTTATGCGTTCGCGGTCTCCGATCCGTATCAGGACGGATTTGGACAAGGAATTTTTACGGGTAAAGGGATTTTTGACGTCGATGTGTTTCACAAGGTGCTCTGTGAACGGATCCCCGACAATCGGGTGCTCAGCCACGATCTGCTGGAAGGCGGTTTTTTGAGGGCCGGACTATTGTCGGACATCGAATTGATCGACGGCCATCCGGCCGCGTTCAGCGCGTTCCAGAAGCGCCTGCACCGGTGGGTGAGGGGAGATTGGCAGCTGCTGCTGTGGCTGCTTCCGCGCAATAAGGACCGCAAGGGAAAGAGCGCGCCGGTTGATTTATCGGTGCTTACCCGGTGGCAAATTATTGACAACTTACGGAGGAGCTTACTTCCTCCGGTGCTGCTCGCCGCTATAGGGCTGTCCTTCTACGCCTCTCCGGGTGCTACCTGGCGCCTTCTGGCGTTGACGGCGGCAACGATGCTGCTGCCGGTGATCCGTCAGCTGCTTCATGTGCGGCAAATCCTCTCGCGAGCGAGAGCGATTGCCGGCACGTTTGTCCAGGTGTTCGTCGGATTCATTACCCTTCCCTTTCAAAGCGTGCTGTTAATTGACGCGGTTGTCCGGACATTGTACCGGCTAACGGTCAGCAAACGGCAGCTGCTCGAATGGGTCAGCTCAGCGGAGGTCGAAAAGCGCAGCGGCAGGAGCCGGGGTTCCGGGATGATCGGAATGCTGGGCGGATACGTTGCGATTGCGTTATTTCTCGTCGTTTTGTTTTACCGTCCGAATCCGGCGGTTCAGTTAGCGGGTTTGATTACCGCTCTATTGTGGGCTTCTTCCCCGTTGGTCATTCGGTGGCTTGATCAGCCGGTTCGCCTGCGGGAAATAACGGTTACTCCGGAAGAAACGGAGCGGTTCCTCGGATTGGCCCGCGATATCTGGTCGTTCTATGATGATTTCGTGACGGAACGGGACCATTGGCTTCCTCCGGACAATGTCCAGATTGAGCCTCCAAACGGTGTGGCGCGGCGGACGTCCCCGACGAACATCGGGATGTATATGACCTGCGCCGTGGCGGCAAGAGATCTCGGATTGATCGATACGCGAGGGCTGATTGAACGATTGGAGCGGACCGTCGGCACGATTGAACGAATGGACAAATGGGAAGGACATCTGTACAACTGGTACAATACCGGAACGCTTGAACCATTGAAGCCGATGTTTGTTTCTACGGTCGATTCGGGTAATTTAGTAGGCTGTCTGATGGCGGTAAAAGAAGGTTTGGCGGAGTGGCTGAGCCAGCCGATCGAACCCGGGGGCGATCCTGTCGACCCCGCGCTTACGAAGGAGTCGCTTCAAGTTGCGTTTGCGGAAGAAATTGTACCGGCCGATATGCCGAACGGACTGCCGTTCCAACGCATTCGAGCCGACGAGCCGCTGCAGAACGAATGGCAACGGCGGGGATTCCGGCTTCTTAACCGGTTGGAGGCGCTAATTGATGGCACGGATTTTCGTCCGCTTTACGATCATAAAGCAAAGCTGTTCTCGCTCGGGTACCATGCGGAGCGGCGGGAGCGGGACCAGGTGTTATACGATTTGATGGCCTCGGAAGCAAGGCAGTCCAGCTTTGTGGCGATTGCGCTCGGTCAAGTATCGGTGTCCCACTGGGGAGTGCTCGGACGCACAATGACGAAGGCGGGCAAAAATCTTGTCATGCTTTCCTGGTCGGGAACGATGTTCGAGTATTTGATGCCAGGCCTGCTCATGAACACGTATCCGAATACGGTTTGGGACAGCACTTACAAGGCGGTTGTGCACCGGCAGATCGAATATGCGCGGCGTCGCGGCGTTCCGTTCGGCATTTCGGAGTCGGGTTATTACGCCTACGACCATCAGATGAATTACCAGTACCGCGCATTCGGCGTTCCGGGGCTTGGCTTTAAGCGGGGGCTCGATCAGGATCTGGTCGTCGCTCCATATGCAACCATTATGGCCCTGCCTTGGGCCAAACAGGAAGCCATGAACGATTTAACCATGATGGATGAGCTCGGCGCGCGCGGGAAATACGGCTACTATGAAGCGATCGATTTCACGCGCAATCGGATGCCTAAGGATAAAAGGCATATGGTGATCCGCAGCTTCATGGCGCATCATCAGGGGATGAGCCTGCTGACGCTGTCGAATATGCTGGCCAAGCGGTCGATGGTCGACCGGTTTCACCGGGACAAGCGGGTCCGTTCGGCGGAGCTTCTTCTACAAGAAAGGATCCCTGCGCGCCCGAAAATAATAAAGCATCCGGAGATGCTCCGCTCGGCTGAGCCCGAGAAGAAACCTGCCGATCATACGGCAACGAGAGAATTCCGCAGTGCCGATACGAGAACGCCGGAGCTGTGCCTGCTGTCAGGCGGCGCATACACGACTGTGGTTACCGCCAGCGGAGCCGGATTCAGCCGGTTTGGGGACGTAGCGGTGACCAGGTGGCGGGAGGATCCCGTACTTGATCCGTGGGGAAGCTTCCTGTACATCCGAGATGTTACCCGCGACCTGGTGTGGTCCCCTTCTTATCAGCCGTGCCGGGTTCCTTCCGGACAGCAGCGGATTCGGTTCGAATTGGAGAAAGCCGTGTTCACGCGGGTGGATGAAGAAATAGAGACAACGCTTGAGATTACGGTATCCCCGGAATGGAACGCGGAAATCCGCCGCCTGACGCTTGCGAACACCGGCAAGGAAATCAAAGTTATGGAGGTTACGTCCTTTCAGGAAATTGCGTTGGCCGACCCGATTGCCGACGATGCGCATCCGGCGTTCAGCAAGCTGTTCATCAATACGGAATATGTGCCGGAAGCCGATTGTATGATTGCCAAACGCAGGCCGCGGGAGGAAAAGGACAAAACGTTGTATGCGGCGCACTCGCTTATGGTTGAAGGACAATCGATCGGCTCGGCGGAGTTTGAGACGGACCGGGCGCGTTTTATCGGCCGCGGCCATAGTCTTGCAGATCCTAAGGCGCTGAGGACACGGCTCGCCGGAACGACCGGCTCCGTTGCGGATCCCGCTTTTGTCATGCGGCGCAGGATCAGTATTGAGCCGGGGGCGCAAGCACAGTTATTCGCTGTCACGGCGGTTGCCGAATCGAAGGAAGAAGCGGCCCAAATCGTGCGGCGATTCGCGGCTCTGCCGATCGTTGACCGAACCTTCCAGCTCGCATGGACGCGCGGTCAGATCGAGCTCCGCCATATGAATCTGGACGCTTCGGACGCTGCGGAATATCAAAAGCTGGCCGGCCAAATCGTGTACACGCCGCCGCTCAGGAAGGAGCGGCGGGTTCATATATCGGCCAACAAGAAGGGACAGTCCGGATTATGGGCGCATGGCGTATCCGGGGATCGTCCGATGATCGCCGCGCGTATAGAACATCGGAGCCAGATAGATTTCGTAAGAACGCTGGTTATCGGGCACGAATATTTACGTCGGCTTGGTCTGATGTTCGATCTGGTCATTCTGAACGAATCCGAAAACGGTTATCAGCAAAATTTACAGGAGGCGCTGCAGAGTGTCATTGAGAGAGCAGTCGACAGGCATGGCGCCGGTGCGGCCGGGATTTTCGCCGTTCAGGCCAATCAGTTAAGCAACGAGGACCGTTCGCTGATTATTTCGAATGCCCGGCTGGTGCTTCGGGCGAACGGCGCAAGCTTACGCTCGCAATTAAACGTAATGCCGGCCGATTCGCCGCTACCGTCGCGGTTTGTTCCTTCCGTCCCGTCCGGCCGGTTTGAAAACCGCTCTGCGCCCCTGGAGGGCGACCTTACGGCAGAACCGGATTTGCTGTTTTTCAATGGTTGGGGAGGATTTACTCCGGACGGCCAGGCTTACCGGATGACGATCAGGCGCGGATCCCAGCCGCCGGGTCCATGGGTGAATGTGCTCGCCAACCGTTCCTTCGGCTGCCTTGTATCCGAGCTTGGAACCGGTTATTCATGGTGGCGTAACAGCCGCGAATGCAAGCTGACGCCGTGGTCCAACGATCCGGTTCTCGATCCGCCGGGAGAAGCTTGTTACGTGCGGGATGAGCAGAGCGGGGAAACCTGGTCGCCGATGCCCGCCGCAGCCGCCCCCGATCAAGCCTATGAGGTGACGCACGGTCACGGCTACAGCAAGTTTTGCCACGAGGAGAACGGGATCATGCAGGAGACGACCGTGTTCGTGCCTACGAACGATCCGGTCAAGGTCATTCAACTAAAGCTTCATAACCGGACGCAGGAAGAGCGGAACTTGTCCGTTACCTATTATGCGGAGTGGTTGCTTGGCGTCAAGCGGCAGACGAACGCTTCGTTTATTGTGACGGAATGGGATGAACAGGGCCGGACTCTTCATGCCCGCAACACATTTCAGGAAGTATTCCGGGATGCGAATGCTTTTCTCGGTGTTTATGCGGAAGACGACTCGTTAACCGGTTATTCCTGTACGGTGGATCGCAACGAGTTCATCGGCCGCAACGGCTTGGTGCAATCTCCTGCCGCGCTTGGCCGCGAACGGTTGTCAGGCAGAACCGGGACCAGCTATGATGCTTGCGGCGTTGTGCAAGCCAAGCTGACTTTATCTCCCGGCGAGGAGCGGGTCGTATTGATCCTGCTCGGCTGCACCGATAGCAGGGAAACATCCGTGCAGCTTGTGGAGCGTTACCGCCGGCGGTACGAATGCGAAACCGCGCTGGAACAAGTCAAAGGATTTTGGCGGGATAAGCTCGGACAAATATCGATATCCACTCCTTGCAAGGAAATGGATGTGCTGTTGAACGGATGGCTTTTGTACCAGTCGCTGTGCTGCCGGATGTGGGCGCGTACCGCGTTCTTCCAGGCGGGCGGAGCTTACGGCTACCGCGACCAGCTGCAGGATTCGCTGTCGCTGCTGCATACGATGCCGGAGCTGACCCGGGCACAAATCGTGCTGCATGCTGCCCATCAATACGAAGAGGGCGATGTGCAGCATTGGTGGCATGAGGAGACGGAACGCGGCATAAGAACCAAATTTTCCGATGATTTGTTATGGCTGCCGTATGCGGTATCGCGATATATTGTCCATACCGGCGACAGTACCGTACTGGATGAGTCCGCGCCGTATCTTCGAAGCGAGCTGCTGAGTGAGGAAGAGCACGAGCGCTATGAGGAAACTGTACTCTCCGGCCAGAGCGGCTCGGTATACGAGCATTGCTTACGTGCGATCGATCTGTCGCTGCAGCGGATCGGCGAGCACGGATTGCCGCTGATCGGCATCGGCGACTGGAATGACGGGATGAACCATGTCGGCTCGAAAGGCCGCGGCGAGAGTGTGTGGCTGGGATGGTTTATAATCGATATTTTAAACCGGTTCGACGGTATATGCCGCGGCCGCGGCGACGGGGAGAGGGCGGATCGTTACCGTGCGGAAGCGATGAGGTTGGCCGGTGCGCTGGACGAGCATGCCTGGGACGGGCAATGGTACCGGAGGGCATTCACCGACGCAGGCGATTGGCTCGGATCGGTTCATAATGAAGAATGCCGCATCGATGCGATCGCGCAATCGTGGTCGGTCATATCCGGCGCAGCGCCGGAGGACAAGGCCAAGCAAGCGATGCTGTCGTTCGACCGTGAGCTCGTAGACCGCGAGCTATCGCTGATCCGCCTGCTGACGCCTCCCTTCGATAAGACGTCGCCGAGTCCCGGATATATTCAGGGCTACCCGCCGGGAATTCGCGAGAACGGGGCACAGTATACGCACGGCGTCATTTGGGGCATCGTCGCCTTATGTCGTCTCGGTTTGGGCGATAAAGCGTTTGAGCTGTTCCATATGCTCAATCCGATATCGCATACCCGCACGCCTAACGAAGTCCGTCAATATACCGGGGAGCCGTATGTGATGGCGGCCGATATCTATACGGCCGATCCGCATAAAGGCCATGCGGGCTGGACATGGTATACCGGTGCAGCAGGCTGGATGTATCAGGCCGGCGTGGAATGGATTATGGGCATCCAGCGGCATGGGGACAGGCTGCAAATCAGGCCGTGCATTCCTGCAGAATGGCCGGAGTATACGGTCAATTACCGCTTTGGGCAATCGGTATATGTGATTACGGTCAAAAACCCGTCGTGCAAAACGGCCGGTGCAAGCTCGCTGCAGCTTGACGGGAAGGACGTTCCGGCCGGATCGGATAACCCATCGGAGAACGGGGTTTTCCTGGAATTGGCGGATGACGGCAAGCAGCACCACGTTGTTGTGACGATGTAATCCCGGTGCAACCCGGAGAAGAGGCTTTCTATCTTCTCCGGGTTTTTGTCGTTGCCGGAAAGGAATTTGATGTGCGTGAACACGGAGTGTGGGCTCAAACAGGGGCAAACTCCGTCATTGGGATCAGCAGTCTGGATCGAAAGGGGTTAAAAGAAAGTACTGTTGAGGGCATAAGAAAGGCGGAAAGAGAGGATGTAGCAGTCAAATATTTGTTCACAAATAAGAGCTCCTGTGTCCGATCCCTCATATTTCAAAAGTTGTTTTGACGAGTATGTTGCTGGTACGAGCCCGAAGATGATCGCGTTCCTGCGGGAGATACTGCAGGATGCGCCTCCTGCTTCCCGTCCGCTTCCGATCAAGGACGTTCCGGTAATAGGGGTTGAGGGTGAATATTATCTTCATTATTATGGGGTGCACCGGCCCGCTTACCGTGACTTAGAATTGCCAATCGATTCGGTGTTTATGGCTGAGTGGATCGATATTTTTTCTACGAAGATTACCAGATTGGAAGGCGCATACAGCGGTAAATGCAGGATTGAATTGCCCGGCAAGCCTTTTTTCGCACTTCGGCTGAGCAAGCAATAGAAACATGCGGCGAGGATCGGTGCATGAAGAAGTTTCAACTGATGCATCCGGACCGAGGCTTTCCTGTTTTTCACAACTTGGGTCCGATCCGTTATAATAGGATAAGCTTGTTATCCAAGTCTTTCTCTCGGAGGTAGCATTTATCCTATGACCGAAATGGCGCTGACCTTTATTATTCTGATTGTCACTACAATTTGCTTTATGATCCCAAAATTCCGCTCCGATCTGGTCAGTCTCTGTTCGCTGCTTGTACTGCTGCTGACCGGATTGGTTACCCCGAATGAGGCGCTCGCCGGTTTTTCCAATCCTGTTGTGCTCATGCTTGTCGGGCTGTTCGTCGTCGGCGAAGGCGTCTTTCAGACGGGACTGGCGGCTCAGGCAGGCAATCGCCTTGTGAAGATCGCCGGGAAGGGAGAGGCGCAGCTGCTCATGATCGTCATGGTTGTCGTGGCGCTGCTCAGCGGCTTTCTGAGCAATACGGGCACGGTAGCGGTGCTGATGCCGATCGTCGTCAGCCTTTGTGTCCAACTGAACATCAGTCCGGGGCGGATGCTCATTCCGCTCGCATTCGCAAGCAGCATCGGCGGTGTGCTGACATTGATCGGAACCGCGCCTAACCTGGTGGCGAGCCAAGCGCTGGCCGATGCGGGTTACGACCGCATTCAATTTTTTGACTTTGCGCCGGTCGGTCTTGTCGCACTTGCTGCAGGTTTGCTGTATATGGTATACATCGGCCGCAGACAGCTGCGCCGCTTTGTGTTTGACCGGGCGTCAGCGCTCCAGCGCGGTATCTCGGCTGAAGAACTGGCCGGATTTTACGATCTGAACGGCCACTTCCATCGGATGGCGGTGCCGGAAGGATCGCCGCTCGTTGGGAAATCGCTGCGTGAATTGCGGCTGCCCGTGTTGTACCGGTTAACCGTGCTCGAAATCGAGCGGCGGGAGCAGAAGTCACGAGCTCCATTGCCATTAAGCATTCGGCGGGAGCCAGCCGGCCCGGACAGCGTCG
The DNA here is from genome assembly GCA_041281825.1 of Paenibacillus tarimensis. GTDB lineage: Bacteria > Bacillota > Bacilli > Paenibacillales > Paenibacillaceae > Paenibacillus_D > Paenibacillus_D tarimensis_A. Next base: position 1,733,683 of record CP166298.1, read on the forward strand.
TGGAAGCGGGCGACGTTGTGCTCCTGCTCGGACCGCCTGAGGAGGCAGATCGGCTTGCGGACGAGAGAGGGCTTCGCCTCACCGAAGCATCGCCTCGCCAACGGCAGGCGGGAGAGGAGCATCCTTCCGGCCTGACGATGGCGGAGGTGCTGCTTACACCTTTCTCGGGACTCATCAACAAGACGCTGGAAGAAGCGGATTTCCGCTCAAAATACGGATTGAGCGTGCTCGCCATGAACAGAAGGGGCCGCTACAAGCTCGATCAGCCGACGCAGGAAAAGCTGGAATACGGTGATTCCTTGCTCGTACACGGCACGTGGGAGAAGCTGCGCGTGCTTGCCAAAGCAAGCGGGGACGTCGTCGTGCTGCGCCATTCGCCGGAGCCGGAAAACCCCGCTGCCGACCCTAAACGCGCACTGACGGCGGGAATCATTCTGCTCGGCATGCTGGCGTTGATGACGTTGGAGCTTGTCCCGGCGGTGATCGCCGTGATGATGGCCGGACTGGTAATGGTGCTGACCGGCTGCCTGCGCAGCACAGATGATGCTTACCGGTCGGTTCATTGGCGTACGATCGTGCTGATTGCGGCGATCTTGCCGCTTGCCACCGCGCTGGAGAAATCGGGCGGAGTCACGTTCATCGCCGAAGGGATCGTGTCGCTGCTCGGCGAGATCGGTCCGGTTGCAGTGCTGGCCGGACTGTATGTTATTACCTCCTTATTCAGCCAATTCATCAGCAATACGGCAACGGCCGTGTTGTTTGCACCGGTTGCGGTGACCGCAGCAGTCAATATGGGCGTTCATCCGCTACCGTTTGTTATGGCTGTCGCAGTATCGGCAAGCATGGCGTTCGCCACGCCGGTCGCATCGCCTCCGAATGCGATGGTTATGACGGCGGGCAACTACAGCTTCGGCGACTTTATGCGCGTCGGCGTTCCGCTGCAGCTGGTAATCGGCATCGTTGTTGTGCTCGTGCTGCCGCTGCTGTACCCTTTGTAATGCAACCTTGTCTTTACAACAATTCCATTTTCATTTTACATTCTCATAATAGTTCCGCAGTATAGTGACTGTAACAACTGAATCGGACAAGGGTCGAGAGGATGAGAAAACCCTGTTTGGACGAAGGATGGAGCCTGGCTTCATCCGTTTCAAACGGTGGTTTCTCTTTTTTTGTTTGGGCGGTCCGACTCCGTGTACGGTTGTCCTATTACGTTATGGGAGGGATACAAGTGAAAAACCTAGTCAGAAAAATGTCAATTTCCGTACTGCTGGCGGTTACGATCCTGGCGCAGCTGCCGGTTTACATTCCATACGGAACGGTACATGCGGAAGAACCGTCCGGGCCGGTTCCCGTCAAGGTCTTGCAATATATGTACGATGCCCCCGGAGCGGACGACGGCAAAGAGTATATTCTTATCAAGAACTATAGCGAGACGGCTGTCGATTTAAGCGGTTATAAGATCGGCGACGGCATTCATCAGGGCGGAGGAGAGGGTATGGCAGCTTTCCCGGAGGGGACGGCGGTCATGCCCGGACAAGAAATCGTAATTGCGCAGTCCGGTCTGATCTTTAAGCAAACGTACGGCGTCGTGCCGGATTTCGAATTCCCCTGGATCGGCGTTTTCCGTCCGGAGGATGATCCGGATGTTCCGGATATGCTGAACACGGACTGGTCGAAGGGAGCGGTGCAGCTCGCGAACGGCGGGGATGAAATATTAATTCTGAACCCCAGTGATGAGATCGTCGATTTTGTCCCATATATCGTCGACCGTACTTACCGCGGCGTTGATTACAAGGCAGTGGACGCAACGGCTCCGGGAAACGGCAATGCGATTCACCGCGTCTCGTCCAGCGGTGATCTTACGCAGGATTTCGCTGCGGCGCCGCCTGCTTTGCCGGACCGGAAAGTAGCCGTTCCAACAAGCACAACGCTGCTGATTACCGAAGTGATGTATGATCCGCTGTTCGATGAGACAACGGGCGAGTATGTAGAGATTACGAATATTTCCGGCAACCCGATCGACATCAGCGGTTATTATTTGGGAGATGAAGAAACGGAAGGACAAGCTTCGCCCGAAGGGATGTATAATTTTCCCGGAGGAACGGTGATCGCCCCGTACGAAGCGATGATCATCGCCAGAAATGCCAAGGGCATTGAGGAAAGGCACGGCGTTAAAGCGGCGTTCGAGCTTGAGGATTCCGACCCTGCTGTACCGGAGATGGTTCCGAGCTGTAGCTGGGGCTGCGGTTTGATGCAGCTGGCCAATACCGGCGACGAAGTGCTGCTGCTCGACCGCAATAAGAAAGTCGTCGATGCCGTCGTTTACCGCGCCGGCATGTATTTGGGCATACCGGCTCATCCCGGTGTTGGCGGCGGTGTTTCCATCGAACGGACGAGCGGGGCCGATACGAAAAACAGCGGCTTTGACTTTGCGGAGCAGCCGAATCCGACGCCGGGGCTGCTGCTGTTCGGTCCGCAAGGACGTCCGGATTTGATTCCCGTACCTGATTTTAAAGAGCATGTGCTGCAATTGAATGAGCCTTCAACGATGCTGGCGGCGGTTCCGACCGTCATCGACGCATCTGCGGGGATGCCTTCTGAACTGCCGTCCGATATCCCGTCGTTCCTGATGACCATCGGTTTGACAGAAGGCAGACTGATGGCGCTGAACAGAGGCGAGCAGCTGGCCGCCGTGCTGGACCGCATTGCCGGCGGCATGCTTCCGGTGCTGGAGCTGAACGACCAGGAACTGCTTGCGCCGGTTCATGAGCTTCTGCAGCTCAAAGGGATGGATGATGTAGTATTCATTTCCAAGCATCCGCAGATCGTGAAGCAGCTGCGGGAATGGAACGACGAATACCGCGGCGTTCTCCGCGTTGAAGGAGCAGGTGAGCTCTCAAGAGAGAAGCTGGAGAAAATCGTACTGTCCGTCAGAAGAAGCACCGGACTTGCCGTGCTGATCGACCACCGCGCTTTAACGAGAGATAATGTACGCTACCTGACCGCCAGGGGAATAACCGTGTGGGCATACGGCTCCTCGATGAAGGAAGAAGAGATCCACAGCATCGTTTCGTTGGGCATATCGGGAATCGAAACGGAGGATACCGCGTCCGTAAAGTCGGCTTTGGGACGATATGACGCAGCGAACAGTATCGGCGTGCCGCCGCTATTTATCGCTCATCGGGGGATGAGTGCATTGGCTCCCGAAAATACGCTGCCCGCGTTCGAGCTGTCGATCCGGATGAAGGCCGATGTGATCGAAACGGACATCTTGCAGACCAAAGACGGGGAGCTAGTCGTTGTCCACGACTTCAGTGTGGACCGGACGACGGACGGAACCGGCAAAGTCAGCGAGCTGACCTTGGAGGAGCTAAAGCGGCTCACGGCCAACAAAACGGATAACGAGGCTTGGAAACCGGTCTACGGCGAATACCCCGATGCCCGCATCCCGACGCTTGCGGAGCTGCTCGCATTGGCCAAAGGGACAAACGTCGTGCTCGCGCTCGAAATGAAAAGCATCGGATACGAGAAGAAGCTGGTTGAGCTCATCGAACAATACGGGATGGTAACCGATGTGTATGTGACAAGCTTCAGCAGCGAGGTGTTAAAGCGGATCAGGGAGCTCAATCCGGACATCGGGCTCGGCTATATTCTGAACGGAGGAAGACCTGCCCAGGGAACGGAGCTGGTGCAGGCGGAAAAAATCGTCACGGACAACGTTCAGCTTGGAACGATTTTCTTCGGAAACTCATCCCTGATAACACCGGAGTTCACCCGATATGCCAAGCACCGCGGCGTTCCCGTTGCGGCTTGGACCGTCAATACGAAACAGGGGATGCAGGAGCTGATGGAACAGGGGGTGACCGGCATCGTGACCGATTATGCCCATTGGATGGCCGACGTGCCGTTTGCCGTTCATCCATTTACCATTAGCCTGAAGCTTAAACCCGGAGATGTGCTCTCTGCCTTCCAATTGGCCGCTGCAGCTTCCAGAGCCTCGCATACGATCCCGCTCTCCGGCGGAATACGTCTGCTCAGCGGAGAAGAGGGAGTCATCTCGGTTGAGGACAGCGGTCAAAAGCTGACGGCACTCAAAAAGGGGACCGTAACGGTACAAGCCTATCATGATATTCGGCCGTTCAACCGTTCCGCAGACGGAGACCCGATGCAGCTTGAGGATGTATGGCGCGTTTACTCCGCGCCGATCGTCGTTCAGGTTATCGGCGGTCAGTAGTAGCCGGAATTTACAAGAGTTAAATAAATCATTAATGATGTCCTAATAAATGCTAGATAAAATAGACTCACAATCAAATAGAAATATGACCGGGTTGAGACGATGAGAAAACCCTTGTTTGTAAAGAAGCACGGACCTGCTGTGCGCGTTGGCGTACAGCAGCCGTTTCCTTCCGCTCAAACAGGCGTTTTCTTTTTTGTACCCTCGGGTCATGTTAAAGGAGAGACAAACCTCAATGCGTCCACTGTTGAAAGCCGTACTGTTGGTAAGTTTATGTCTGCTGCTCGCTGCCGGTTGCTCCAAGCCGGAGTCTGAACCGTCATCCGCCAATTCCGGTTCACCGGAAGACAATCCGGCGGCAAGCCGGGAAGCAAATCATACGGAGCAGAAGGTGGAGCTGACATTCTATTATCCTGTCGCCGTCGGCGGCCCGCTCACGCAGATTATTGAAAATATGGCTCAAGATTTCATGAACGAGCATCCGGACATAACCGTCAAACCCGTCTACACCGGCAGTTATTCGGATACGATGATCAAAGCACAGGCCGCGGTTCAAGGCAAAACGCCGCCGGATGTCGCCGTGCTGCTCAGCACCGAGCTGTTTACGCTGCTCGACATGGATGCGATTGTGCCGCTTGACGATAGGATCGTGAGCGACGGTGGAAACGGCTACCTGGACGATTTCTACCCGGGCTTTCTTGCCAATGCGCAGACCGGAAGCCAAACGTGGTCCATTCCGTTCCAGCGCAGCACGATCGTGCTGTATTACAACAAGGAAGCCTTCAAGAATGCCGGGCTTGATCCGGACAAGGCGCCGCAAACATGGGACGAGCTGGTTGAATATGCCAAAGCGCTGACCAAAGACGGCCAATGGGGGCTGGAAATTCCATCCACGGGCTTCCAATATTGGATGTTCCAGACGTTCGCGCTGCAATCCGGGGACAATATTATGACTCCGGACGGAAAGAAAGTGTATTTCGATACGCAGGAAAATATGGAGTCGCTGCAATTCTGGACCGATCTGGCCAAGCTGCATAAGGTCATGCCTGAAGGGGCAATTGAATGGGGAACGGTGCCTTCCGATTTCATCGAAGGCAAAACGGCGATGATGTACCATACGACGGGCAACCTGACCAATGTAAAAAATAATGCGAAATTCGAATTCGGCGTCAGTATGCTGCCGAAGAACAAGCAGCACGGTACGCCGACCGGCGGCGGCAACTTCTATATTTTCAAAGGAATCGGGGAAGAGAAGCAGGAAGCGGCCTGGAAATTCGTCAAATTTATGACCGAACCGGTTCGAATTGCACAGTGGAGCATCGATACCGGTTACGTTGCGCCGCGTAAATCCGCTTATGAAACGGAAAAAATGAAAGCTTATACCGCTGAATTTCCAGCGGCGCTTGTCGCGCGGGATCAGCTTCAATACGCTTCGGCGGAATTATCGACGCATAACAACGGCAAGGTTACAAAAATTTTTAACGATGCGATTCAATCCGTTCTGACCGGTTCTGCGGACGCCGCCTCGGCGCTCAAGAAAGCCCAGACGGAAGCGGATAAGGCGCTTGAGCCGTTTAACAAGTAAGAGTGCGATAAAGAAAACGGATTCGTTGAGGGGGCTTTTATATGGGGGATGTTGTACGACGCAGAGCATGGAGAATGAATGCATTCGCCTGGCTTCTTCTTTGTCCTTCCCTCATCTTCCTCCTTGTTTTTACGCTGTACCCGGTAGCCGGATCGCTCAAGCTCAGCTTGTATCAGGCCGACTTGAGCACGCCCCGGGCACTGTACGTCGGGATGGATAATTACAACAGGATGATGGAAGATGACGTGTTTTGGAAAGTGATGCTGAATAATGTTTGGTTTGCCGCCGGGACGGCGTCGGCCAGCATGATGCTGGCGCTTCTGATGGCGATGTTCGCTAATATTGTCAGGCGGGCAAAGGGAATTGTGCGGACGGCCTTTTTCTACCCGACCGTCATTCCGATGATTGCCATCGGTAATATTTGGCTGTTCATTTACACGCCGGATTACGGGATGCTGGCCCGGTTCCTGGAGGGCTTCGGCCTCTCCGGCGTGAATTGGCTCGGAACGCAAAGTCTGGTGATGTGGGCCATGATTGTGATGGTCATTTGGAAGGAAGCGGGCTACTTCATGATCTTTTATTTGGCGGGACTACAAAATATATCCGAAGAGCTGTACGAATCGGCGAAGGTGGACGGGATTCCTGCCTGGCGTGTATTTTGGCGAATCACGTTCCCGCTGCTCATGCCTACGACGCTTTTTGTGTCGATCATCGCATTAACGAATTCGTTTAAACTGGTTGACCATCTATGGATTATGACCAAGGGCGGTCCGGAGAACGCCAGCAATTTGCTCCTGTACTACATCTACGAAACCGCGTTCAGCTTCTGGGACCAGGGTATGGCGTCGGCGCTGACCGCCGTCATGATTGCGCTCCTTCTTCTGATGGCGGCTCTTCAATTTTTCGGTTTCGACCGGAAAATTCATTACCGCTAGAGGGAGGCTGCAAATGAAAAAAATCGGCTTCGGTATGATGTATATATTTGCGGCTGCCTGGCTCATTCCGCTTGTCTGGACGGTATGGACGGCGTTTCGTCCGAAGCGGCTCGCGTTATCGTCCGCCATTACGTTAGATTTGACGTTCAGTAACTTTTCCAATGTTTGGAGCGCAGCCCCCTTTGCCGTTTATTATTTCAACACGATTGTCATTGTGACCGGTATTTTCGGCGTTCAGTTTGTGACGGCATCGATGGCGGCTTTCGCTTTTTCGCGGGTTGATTTTTGGGGAAAGCAGGTCATCTTCCTGGTGTTTCTCGCTCAGATTATGATTCCCGCGGATATCTTAATTTTTCCCAATTATACGATTCTGCGCGATTTGGGGCTGCTGGATACGAAGCTCGGCATCATGATTCCGTACTTCGCTTCGGCATTCGGCGTTTTCCTGCTGCGGCAAATGTTCAAAACAATTCCTTTCGAGCTGGATGAGGCTGCCCGCATGGAGGGCTGCAATTTATGGCAAATCTTATGGAAGATTTATGTCCCGCTCGCCCGTCCCGCGTACATTTCGTTTGGATTAATCTCGGTCAGCTATCATTGGAATAATTTTCTGTGGCCGCTAATTGTGACGAATTCGGTAGAGAACCGTCCGCTCACAGTCGGCCTTGCGATCTTTGCCCAATCGTTCGAAACAGGCGCACAATGGAGCGAGGTGACGGCAGCGACGGTGCTGGTCATTTTACCGCTTCTGCTTGGGTTCATGCTGTTTCAACGGCAGTTTATGAACAGCTTTATCCATTCCGGAATTAAGTAGACGGGGGTGAGGAGGAACTATGCATCGTCATATTATTGCTTCGATTACGAGCGCGGAACAAATCCGTGAAGCAGTCTCAGGCTCAATCGGCCGGGTCAATCTGATGACTGGGGATATTACGACGCTGGGGCAGGTGATTGAACAGCTGCACGATGCCGGAAAGAAGGTATATGTGCATATGGAAATGGTGAACGGGCTCGGCCGTGACGCTTCGGCTGTCAATTATCTCGCTGACGTATTTAAGGTCGATGGAATCGTTACGACGAAAAGCAATGCTGTCTCAGCTGCCCGGCAGGCGGGGATTCGCAGCATTCAGAGGATCTTTGCGATCGATTCGGGGGCTGTGGAAACGGGGATCCGGATGGTGCATTCTAGCAAGCCTGACGAGGTGGAGCTGATGCCGGGCTTGATGCCGCGGATTATCCGGGAGGTTAGGCGGAAAATCACCCAGCCGCTCATTGTCGGCGGTCTGATACGGAGTGAAGACGAGGTGCGGGAAGCGCTGAAAAGCGGGGCGGATTTTGTATCTGTCGGTCATCCCGTTTTTTGGCGGTAACTTGTAAACGTTATTGGTATGCCGGTCCAACGCTTGAGACGAGGAGAGAACCGAAAGTAGCGCATCATTATTTTTAATACTTGTAGCAAGTAAGGAGAGAAGAAAGCGGTGTGCGCAATTCGGTTAATTGTAAGTGATCTGGACGGGACGCTGCTGTCCCCCGACAACGGCTTGACCGATTCGGTTATAATGGCGGTTAGCAAATTCGTAAAGCAGGGAGGACTGTTTACCATTGCTACCGGAAGACCCTTTCTGACGGCAGCTGTCTATGAGACGGAGTTGAAGCTTGAATTGCCGTATATTTTATGTAACGGTTCGGTTATTGCCCAGAAGGGAAAAATTCTGGAGAGCCGGAGCTTTGAAATCGGTGAGATGGCCTTATTGCTGCAAGAAGCGGATCGGGCTATGGTGGACGTGCTGCTGTTTCAGGAAGAGCGGATTTCCGTATTTCGGTCGTCCGAGGCCATCAGTCATTTTGAAATGAAAGAAAACATTGGATGCTTTGTTGTTGAAAAAGATTCGGCGGCGTGGCTCGAGGAACCGGTTCAGAAATTGATCCTGATGGGCGATATGGACGTAATCCGGGAGCTGTGGGTGAAGCATTCGCCGGTCTTTGGCAGCCGATATGCCGTATTTCAGTCCGAGGATAATTATTTGGAAATTATCCCCGGCGACCAAAGCAAGGGAGCAGCGCTGCGGCGGTTGGCCGGGATGCTTGACATCCGGCCGCATGAAATCATGGCGCTTGGCAACCAAATGAATGACCTAGATATGATCCGCTATGCGGGAATCGGAGTTACAGTCGCCAACGGTCACAAAGATCTGAAGGCAGCAGCCGATTACGTCTGCACCGCCGGATACGGAGACGGCGTTGTTGAAGCGATGGAGAGATTCTGCGGGATTTAGCGGTCAGATTCCAGCTGCTTCTATAAGTAAACCAGTTGTAAGTAAATAGCGGTAATTTTGTCCTTTATTTCTAATGTAACACGAAGACTGTGGCAAATAACGGTATTTCGTTGCGAGGAATAGGGTAAAAAAAGCTAAATAAGGACAAAAATTTCCGTTATTTTGTAACAGCCTGGGTGTCCGAGCTTCAGCCGGACTGGCTCCCTGCATTGAATTGGTGCAGTTCTAATCATGTATGACTTCCGTTCCGGCAATAAAATCATGAATCGAACGTTTATCCTCGCGAAGGGCGATCATAAATATGCTTACGATTACACCGATTCCAAGCGTTAGTCCGTAGACAATCGCACCTACGATATTGCGCAGAAGCATCGTAAGTATTGTAGGGGGCATGTGATCGCTGACTTTTCGGATTCGGATTCCGCAAATGCGTTTACCGACCGTATACCCGTTCCATATTACCGGGAGGAGCAACGAGTACAATAAAGATAATAAGTTTGTAATAGGTTCATCAGCGCTCTTTCCGCCGGTAATGGCCAGCGAAATAATGGCCAAAGGAATTCCGATGATAATCGCATCCAATAACAATGCCCCTAATCTGATCCAAAAGCCTGCTTCCCGCTCCATGTAAAAAAGCTCCCTTCATTTGTTCAATTGTACAGCATATTTAACATTCATATTATTATTCGATTCAATTATTCTTAAATAGCAGGGAAAGCTGCGTTGCGGCGGGGATTCATCCCCAGTTCTTGAAAAACTTAAGTATTTTGAACGATTGAAACATGGCGTGCTCGTTAAATACTTGCATATAGCTAAATTTGAATACGGGATCAAAATAAGTTATGCACAAAGTCACCGCAATGATCGTGATCGATCTCATCCAAGGAAATTTAAGTCTCTTGATCATCAATAGATTACCGGCCGTCCAGGCGATAAAAATAAGGGATAGGGATCCCAATAACACTGCGGGCGGAACATATCCTTCCATGCACCAGTAATAAAGTCTGGACCAGTAAAAAAAGATTAACATCATTATGATGTTAAAGGAGACTAGTGCTATATATTTGTGCAAGCAAGTTCACCTTCTAACCTATGAATTTTCTAATTCTCTTAGCAGCGTTTTTTCCAGTCAGCTTCCTTACAAAATCGGCTATTTGTCAATAAACATTCGCGTACTCATACATTGATGATTTTCTTTATCGTTCCCCAAAATGTACCTGCGATCACAAGCGAAAAGCCCTCGTTACTTTTCAATAGATACCGGGTTCCTTTCCTGCGAACTCATCCTGACTTAAATCGTTTCCCATGAATCTTCCCTCCACTTCAGGTAATAATCTCCTACCGACACTGCCAATAAGGAAGATGCTGACGTCTAAGAGCTCATGTGATAGAATATTTCTACTACATACAGAGAGGAAATTGTATTATGTGGAAAGAATTTAAGACGTTTGCGCTCAAAGGCAACGTAATCGACCTGGCGGTAGGGGTGATCATAGGTGCCGCATTCGGAAAAATTGTCACCTCGCTCGTCAATGATTTGCTTATGCCTATTTTAGGCTTGCTTGTCGGAGGAGTTAGTCTGGATGAACTACAGTATCAGCGTGGAGAAGCAGTCCTGAAATATGGGGCATTCCTGCAGTCCATACTTGATTTCATTATCGTTGCGTTCTCCATCTTCCTGTTTGTTAAAGGAATCAACAAGTTCAAACGCAAAGAAGAAGCGAAACCCGCCGCACCGCCGCAGCCGAGCAACGAAGAGATTTTACTTGCAGAGATCAGGGATTTGTTGAAGCGGAAATAACGGGTTTCCGCTTCTTTATTTAAACTCATGAAAAATCGAAGGGAGGCAGTACCGCTGCTACTTCTTCTTCTTATGCATTCTTCCCAGCAATAAGAATAAGGTCCCATTTCCAACAGATAATGTGAACATGATTAACGATATCTTATCGCTGTGATCGTTAATAAGTGCTATTAAACCGGCAAGCGCGCCTAGGTAAAAAAAAGATAGAACCGATAAACAACCCTGTTTGTTTAGTCATTCATTGTCCCTTACGTATTGTAGTAACCAACGATACAATTCAGGATTAGCATAAGTGATATCCATTACATCGTGTTCGTGTTTAAGTCCGGGATAACTTGTAAAAACGACTTCTTTCCCGGCCTCTTTCAGCGCATTGACCATAGTAAACGAACCCGATATAGAAACAACATCGTCTTCCTCGCCATGAAATACCCAGACCGGCGTTTTTACCAGCTTCGCTGCTTCACCTTCATACCAGCCGGCAATAGGGGCAGCGGCAGAGAAGTGATCGGGGCAGTTGACGATCAAGTCCCAGACTCCATGAGCACCCATGCTAAAACCGGTTAAGTATATTTTTTTCTTATCCACACTATATTGCGTTGTCACATGTTCCAATAATCCCATTACTTCATGTCTTACTGCCGGCCAAGAAACAAGCGGTGGACATTGGGGAGCCAGCACGATAAAAGGAAAATCTTCATCGGAAGAAACAGCCTTAATCAGCCCGTAATGGTCCAATACACGAATATCGGTTCCTCTCTTCTTAATACCATGCAAAAATAATATTAACGGATACCATTTATTTGAATCGTAATGTTTTGGAAGAAACAACTTGTAGCCAATGTTTGCCTTGATCATAACTTCACGGTCAAATACTTGATTTATTATCGTCATCGGCGCTTATCATCCTATCCGAAATTTCTAATGCGGCAGACCGCTCCTAACTACTGAATGTAAAATCAAGTCCGCTTGTTCTGTCGGCCTCTCGGTTTGCAAGTAATAATCCTCGGCCTTCCAGTACCTGTTTACAAATTTTTCAACCTTCATTCGGGTCGCTTCACTTTCTCTGGAGAATCTTATTTCCCTCGGACAATCTAAATAAGCCACAAAATCAAAATAGCTTCTCCATTCTTGCCGCTGAAGAAAAACTCCTTCAATTACAATTACGCAGGTTTCCGGAATAGTTACGTTATGTTCGTTTTCCGTCTTTTCATCATATACCGGAAGCTCAAGTTGATGAGAAACCTTCAATTTTTTGAACAAATTATCCCTTAGCCATGCAATATCCCACTGCAGATTGTAATATTCATACCATTCTTCCTGCCCGGTATGATAACGTGTGTTACGCCTTTCAATATAATCATCAATATGGAAGACATGAACCGGAACGTTTTTCTCCAGCATAACCCGGTGTAGTTTCTCGGCCAGCGTTGTTTTTCCGCTACGACTTAACCCGTCTAAACCCAATACAAATCTTTGGCCTGCTTCTAATTTTGGGATTATGTTTAATAAGATTTTGAGATTGTCCTCCAAATTTCCACTCCCTTCACGAAGCTTCTTCTCATCCTCTTGCCCGTCATTTCTTCCTGAAATAAATGGATAATATTGGATACTGGAAATTCCGTAAGAACAACCAGTACGATGCGGGTCGCTACGCATCTTCCTCATCATTCTTTTCCTACTACTGTGCTTCTTCTTTCAAGAAGAAGCACATCTCTCCAAACATGATCTAATTTGCCGATCCTCTCTCTTCTGCCAATTTCTCTAAAGCCATTTTGAATATGCAACTTTATGCTGCTATTGTTTTCCGGAAAGATTCCGGATTGTAAAGTCCAGTAACCATGCGCTTCTGAAAATCGTATTAGGTTCTTTAACAAGAAGTCTCCTATTCCTTGACCTCTAGCATTTTCTTTTACATAAATGCTCACTTCCGCAACCCCGGCATATACACATCTTGAAGATACTTTACTGAGCGATGCCCACCCTAACATCAGACCATCTCGAAAGCAACCAATACTGCATTCCAAGATATGACTCCCGAACCATTCCTCTTTTGTTGGTGCTTCTGTCTGAAATGTAGCATTTCCTGTTCTAATTCCTTGAAGATATATCTCTATTATATCCTCCCAATCTTCCGGAAGTATTTTTCGAATTTCAAATGACATTCAAATCATCCTCGTTTGAATTTTGGAGGTTTCAAATAATCTATGCATAGCCGAACCCGACACTATAAGACGGGCGATTATGTCCCTCTTATAATTTCTAACGGTTGCCAGCGCCGTTATATGCGGTGTATTCCCGTGTTTCCAAGGCTAACGGTTGCTAGTGCGCCTATTTCCCATTTTTCACGGATTTTGGGTCGGTTTTCAGTAAATAACAGCACCTGCAACCGTTAAAACTTCAAAATGGCGTTTCTTCGCCAAATAGCAGCGTCTACAACCGTTAGAGCAGTCAAAGCAGGAAGCTATACCGGCTAAAACCCGGTTAAATCCGGTGGGTGTAGACCTGTCTTATTCTTCCTTATATTAATTTCCTCTGTTCGCTCTGAGTAAATTCAAGCCTAAAAGAATAAATACCGCGCCTGTGATCTTATTCAAATAGCTGGCAATTCCGCTTCTCCTGATTCGATGTGACATGAAATCGGAAAGCAGCACCAGAATCAGACACCAGCATGTTCCCGTAACGATAAATGTTAAACCCAATACTATAAAAGGTAACGCGCCATACTCGTTGCCCGGACTTATAAACTGCGGTAAAAAGGCCAGAAAGAACAATGCGACCTTAGGGTTCAATACATTCGTAAGGAAACCTTGTGTAAAAATACTTCTCGGGTTGTGATGGATTTGTTTCTCTATATCGATCGGATTGGATTTTTCTTTTATCGCTTTAATTCCCAGATAAATAAGGTAACCCGCACCCAACCACTTAATGACAGTGAATGTCAATGATGAATTCATCAAAATAATAGTTAGGCCGAATGCCGCAAACAGTGTATGGATCAATGCCCCTGAAATGATGCCCATCACAGAAATAATTCCTGCCTTTTTTCCTTGCGCGATTGTTCTGCTTAAAATATAAATCGTGTCGCTCCCCGGAGTCAGATTAAGCAAGATCCCGGTAACTATAAAAACAGTGTAGTGTTCAATCCCAAGCATAGGTTGTATCTCCTCCATTTGCGCAGGTTTCGGGTTTCTTCAGAATAGAATAACACATTTTTACCTATAAGGATTAAATATTTAAGGAGCTGGAATTGCACATCTCAGGAATCATGCTAACATTCTTATAGTAGTATGAACCGCCGGGGCATAACACTGATTTTTAAACAAAAAACACTACTTTTTAACTTTGCCCGAGATGCTTGACCCTCATATAATTAGAGGGTTATTATCATAGTGTCCATGAAAGCGCTTTAAGACAGACGCAACCGACTGGATTGTTTTCACAAATTACGTTGTGGGGACGGTGGTCATCATGATAAACCGAAAAAAAGGCAGGAAGGGCGTCTTTTACCGTAAAAGCCTGGTCTGGCTCCTGTTAACGGCAAGTGTTCCCGGCTTCATCACAGGGATTTGCATTTATTTGTTTGGCGTCGGTCAGATCGAGAAGGATCTGAGCGCGCTGCACCGGAACCAGATGGAGGAGCGCGTGCAATATATAGACGACCAGCTTAGTTACCTGGAGTTGGACTTGTCGCATTGGGCGTTCAGTCCGCGGTTCGGTCAAGAATTGCAGGAGCTTGATTTCGTCTATTATTTTCAGGATACGTATGATATCAGCAAATCGCTTGTCGTGCTCGAGGGCTCGCACCCTCTGATTCAGGAGGTCGGATTGTTTATCGACCGGGCCAACCCGATCCTGTTCAAGACGGGTTATTACTTGCTTGACGACCCGGGAACAACTTCAGCCTACAGAAAGCTGCTGGCCGACCCGAGATACGTCTATTGGGTGGAGCAACTGAAAGCGGCAGACGTCGATTCGGGACACACCCCGGCTGATGATCCGACAGCCGACACGGCAATCGATCAGGCAATCGATCATGAAGAAGCCCGAGAGGACGAGCCGATAAAACCTCCGGACAATTCAAACCGGACGAGAGACCCGATTGCGCTGGTGCATAAAATACCGGGCGGCAGCACATCGCCATTCGGCGTGCTCGTCGTTACACTGCAGCGGGAAAAGGTTGTAAATTTACTGAAAACAATGACCCCGTATAATGAAGGCGCAACGTTTTTGATGGATCGGGACGGCGGCGTTATTGTTTCGGATGAAAGGGAAGGACAGGCTTTTCAAGATCAGCTTAAACAAATCGTGCAAAGCCGCGGGGATGAATCAGGATCATTCTTATGGGATTACGAGAGGATGACGTATTCCGTCTCGTATGGAAAATTAAAACGGATCGACAGCGAGTGGACCTACGTATCGGCATCACCGATGAACGCCATCACTTCACCGGTCGTCGTATTGTCCAATATTATTCTTATCATCAGCGCCTCCGGACTGTTGTTTGCGCTTGTGCTGTCATGGTTCGCATCGCTCCGGATGTACTCGCCGGTCGAAAGGCTAATCCGTCATTTCAGCAATGATACGAATCTTAGCGAGCGCGGAATCGATGAATTCCAATTTATCGAGAAGCAGTGGCATCATGCGGCCAGCGAAAGCCTTGAGCTGCAATCGCGTCTTAAAGATCAGCTGCCCAAGCTTCGTTCGGGCTTTTTGCTGCAACTGCTGCAAGGCCATCTGTACGCTTATTCCGAGGAGGATCTGCGGGAGAGGATGCAGCGTTACGGCTGGAAGATCGATAACCATCAATTCCATATGCTGCATATCCGGCTGACGGGCTCGGACAACTTGTCCGAGAGGTTTTCGCAAAAAGACGAAAGTCTCGTCACGTTTGCAGCGTCCAATATAACCGAAGAATTGGCCGCCGAGCGCTTCGAACAGTTCAATGTCATGAACTTTCACGATCTGTCGGTCGGGCTGTTTATCATCACGGCAAACGATCAGCCGATTGCCTATCAATTACAATCGCTCGGTGAACAGATAACGACCGTAATTAATCAAATCTTGAAGCTGCAGGTTACGATCACCATAAGCCGGCCGACCAATCAGATCAAGCGCATCTCCGAAACCTTTATGGAAGTGGAGCGCGCCGCGGGCTTCCGTCAATTTGTGAACCGCAATCAAATATTGAGCATGGACGATCTGTCGGTTGATGAAGCGAATCCGGAGACGAAATATCCGTTTGCGCTGGAGCTGGATATCATTCAATCGATGCGCAGCGGCAAGCAAGAAGCCGCGGAGGAGCTAGTCGCAAGGTTCATTGAAGAGGCGCTTACATGCTACGGGACTGAATATCAAGTGCAGCAAAGCATGCTCCAGCTGCTCGGCAGCATGCAGCATATGATGTTGCAGTCCGGCGTCAACCCGTTCAAGCTGTTTCAAGGCGAGAACCGGTTCGAGCGGCTGTCCCAAATCCGCGATCCGGACAAAATGCTGCGTTGGATGAAAGAGCAGGTCATCATTCCGTTCATGCATGAACGTGAAGCGCGTGCCAATATACAGCTGAAGCAAATGATCGATCAATCGATCGAGTATATTCATGCGAATTACCGGAATAATCTATCGCTTGAAAGCTGCGCCGATCTGGTCGGCACGAACTCCTATACGCTCAGCAAGCTGTTCAAGCAGATAACCGGCGTCAACTTTATTGATTATGTAACCGAGCTGCGCATCGCCAAGGCTAAAGAACTGCTTAGCGGAAGCGATATGAAAATAAATGACGTGGCTGAAGAAGTCGGCTATCAGCAGCGTTATTTCAACCGGATCTTTAAGAAACAGGTCGGCATCACGCCAAGCGAATACCGCGATTCCGCAGGTTGAACAAAAAAATAGGCTTTCTCCAAAAGAGTACCATTTCAATTAAAAGCCTTGATATTCAAGGCTTTTTCGCTGCAAAAAAGTACAATTGAAGCGCGCGGCCAAATCGCGGATACTCATAAGCACAAGGCTGCGCCATCATACGAATTGACGGGCTGAACCTAACCTTTTTACAGAAGGAGCGTGCCGATGGATACGACAATTCACTCCGGACCGGAGCTGTCCTCCGAACGATCCGATCCGATTCCGCACAGAAAACGGCCATGGATCGGCAAACTCAAAAAAGACCGGTGGCTGTATATTCTGCTTGCACCGGGGCTGTTATACTTTATGATTTTTAAATATTTACCGATGTGGGGCGTCGTCATCGCTTTCCAGAATTATCAGCCGTTTCTTGGAGTCATGAACAGCGACTGGGTCGGGATTGACCATTTCAAAACGTTTTTCTCCAATCCCGATTTCTTAAGGCTGCTTCGCAACACGCTTATATTGGCGGTCTATGACCTGATCTTCTTTTTTCCGGCCCCAATCATTGCGGCGCTTCTGCTTAATGAAGTCCGTGTCGGCATATTCAAGCGTTTCGTACAGACGCTGGTATACGTACCGCATTTCATATCGATGGTTATCGTTGCCAGTATGACATATGTGTTCCTGACGACGCAGGGCGGCATTGTGAACGAAATCATCTTCCAGCTAACCGGATCCAAAATCAGTTTCCTTTCCAGTCCGGACTGGTTCCGGCCGCTTATCATCTTGCAGATTATGTGGAAGGAAACCGGCTGGGGAACGATCATTTTTCTGGCTGCGCTGTCATCAGTCGATGTGGAGCAATATGAAGCAGCCGTCGTGGACGGGGCAAGCCGCTTCCAGCGTCTGTGGCACGTCACGCTGCCGGCCATCAGCCACGTGATTGTCATTTTGCTCATTCTGCGGCTGGGCAATTTCCTCGAAAACGGGTTTGAACAAATTTTACTGATGACGAACTCGCTGAACCGCTCCGTCGCGGATGTGTTTGATACGTACGTCTATTTTGTCGGGATCACGCAGGGCGCATTCAGCTACAGTACGGCGATCGGGCTGTTTAAATCGATCGTTGGCATTATATTGATCTATGGCAGCAACTGGCTGGCGAAGCGCTTCGGCCAGGAAGGCCTATATTAGAGGTTGTCACAAAGCCCGATAACGTCACCCCAAAAAGTGAAGTGAAGCTTCGAAGCCTATTCCGATTACTTTTCGGGGACCCCGAACTTACGAAGCAATACAGGGGAGCAACTCGACATCGAATCTCTAAGATTACTTTCAATGCAGGAGGGGGAAAACAGCTATGCAATCCAAACATGACACGTTGGGAGAACGGATATTCGATCTGTTCAATTATCTCTTCCTGACATTATTCGCCCTTGTAACGGTGCTGCCGTTCATTTATATCATCGGAGGCTCGTTCGCCACCGAAGCGGAGCTGTCGGAGAGAAGCTTCTTTCTCATCCCGCGCGACTTTTCCGGCAGTGCTTATCAGTATATTTTCTCATCCGAAACGATCTTCCGCAGCATGGGTGTGTCTATCTTCATTACGGCGGTCGGGACGCTTACGAACCTGGCGTTTACACTGTCCATGGCCTATGCGCTGTCGCGGAAGGACTTAATGGGCCGCAATGTCATTATGAATCTGGTGATCTTCACGATGCTGTTCAGCGGCGGTATGATTCCGGGGTACCTGCTCGTTAGGGAACTCGGGCTCATTGACAGCTATGCAGCCGTCATTTTACCGGGAGCAATCAACGCCTTTAACCTCATTATTATAAAAAACTTCTTTCAGCAGCTTCCGCCGGGGCTGGAGGAATCGGCGCGGATCGACGGCTGTACCGATCTGGGTGTGCTGTGGCGTATCGTGCTGCCGCTCTCAAAGCCGGTCATCGCAACGTTCGGGTTGTTCTACGCGGTCGCACATTGGAACAATTTCTTCTCCGCCATGCTGTTCCTGAACGACCATACGAAATGGCCGCTGCAGGTGATGCTCCGGGAGATCGTCATGCTTTCCCAGCTTGCGGTAGGCGATTTGAACAACATGGATCCTAACTTTGTCAAACCGCCGGAGCAGTCGGTGAAGATGGCCGTCATCGTGGTCGCCACCGTTCCGATTTTGTTGGTATACCCATTCCTGCAGAGGCATTTTGCCAAAGGCGTGCTGCTCGGATCAATCAAGGGATAAACCCGATTAGGGATATCTATATAAATTGTGGATGAAAAAAAGGGAGGACAAGTACATGAATCGAAGAAAAAGATTGGCCGCATTGCTGTGCGCATTAATCATGATGCTCTCCGTACTGGCGGCATGCTCCGGCGGCAAGTCCGGCAACAACACTCCGGATCCCGCGCCGGCCGGGCAAAATGACAATAAAGGCTCGAACACTGCAGAAGAGAACGACCCGAAAAAGCAGGAGCCCCTTAAGCTGAACATCATGGTACCCGCATTCGGCACCGAGCTGCCGGATCGGAGCAGCCCGGTCGTTAAGGCACTGGAAGAGTATACGAATACGGAGATTCATATGCAATTCGTGCCTAACAGCTCGTACGGGGATAAAATGAACATTACGCTTGCGTCCGGCCAGCTCCCGCACATTATGGTCGTCGACCGCAACTCGGCAAGCTTTATTAACGCTGCGCGGGCAGGCGCATTCTGGGAGATCGGAGACTATCTGCAGGATTATCCGAATTTAAGCCAGGCGAACCCGATCATTCTGAACAACTCGTCCATAGACGGTAAGCTATACGGTATTTATCGTGAACGGACGCTCGGCCGGATGGGTGTAACGATCAACCGGGACTGGATGAATAATCTTGGACTCGAACCGCCGAAGACGATCGATGATTTTTACAAGATCCTGAAAGCGTTTAAAGAAGATGATCCCAATCAAAACGGCAAGGACGACACGTACGGCGTCGTCATTACGAAGTGGCACGGTCCATGGGACATTATGCAGGTTTGGTTCGGCGCACCGAACAAATGGGGCGAGGATGAGAACGGCAAGCTTGTGCCGACGCATATGACGCCGGAATATAGGGAAGCGTTGAAGTTTTTCCGCAAGATCTATGAAGAAGGTCTTGTTAACGAGGATTTCGCAGTCATGGATTCTGCGGTATGGAACGATCCGTTTGTGAACGGCCAAGCAGGCGTATTCGTCGACGTGGCGGACAATGCCCGCAGGCTGGATGGCAAGATGCAGGAAAAGGCGGAGCGCGACGAGCCGTACGTCGATGTGTTCCAGGCGCCGATCGGACCGAAGGGCCATCGTGATTTGCCGACGTCCGGATATGCGAACATTCTCGCGATATCCAAATCCGCGGTGAAAACGGAGGAGGAGCTGAAGCGGGTACTGGAGTTCATCGATAGACTGGGCGATGTGGAAATGCAAATGCTGCTCGGTTACGGGATTGAAGGACGCCACTATGAAATGGTTGACGGCTATATCAATCCTCTCACTACAACCGATGACGTGGCGCTTAACAAAGAAAGGGAAAGCATGAACCAGCTGCAAACATTTATCGGCCCGGATACGCCGACGCTCGAAATGACGGAGATAAACATGAAGGTTGCGGAAGTGCAACAGGCGAACGAACAGATTGTCGTAGCCAATCCCGCCGAGCCGCTCATTTCCGATGTATACGCTCAGAAAGGACAGCAGCTCGACAACATAATGAATGATGCGCGGATCAAGTACATCGTGGGCCAGATCGACGATAGTGGGCTTGACGAAGCGATAACGCTGTGGCGCAGCAGCGGCGGCGACGACTATATTGCCGAGATTAACAAGCTGTATGAGGAATCGAAACAGTAACGGCGGCATTGAATAATTATAGTTGACTTTGTCGGCAACTAATCATCCGAACGTTCCTATCGGTCCGTTCTGATGATTAGTTGCCCGTTTTTCAAGGAGGCGTGAGATGAACGTATCGGAGCAAAAGGCGGTATTGTTGCGAACGATCGGTATCCGTGAAGCGGGTTTGAGGTGTAAAATGCTGCTCGGCGACCTGGACGGGGACGGAAGAATGGAGCTGGTTATGGTGCAGCCGGACGGCGGCATCGACGACCGTTATGTGCCGCATCAGGTGTTATGTATGACGGCGTACGATCTGGACGGGAAGCTCCTTTGGCAGGTCGGCACACCCGATCCGAATGCGGGCGGACCGGGATCCGATTATCCGGCCCAAATCTGCGATATCGACGGGGATGGCCTCAATGAAGTGCTGTGCGTTATGAACAAGCGGTTTCTCGTTCTGGACGGCCGCACCGGGAAAACAAAGCGTTCGTTCGAGCTTCCCGGCGAGGAAGCTCACGACTGCATTGTGATTGCAAATTTGAGCGGGAATTCTGTCCCGCAGGATATCATTCTGAAGGACCGGTACCGGAAGCTGTGGGCGATGGACAAGGATTTTAAGCTTCTGTGGACGTATGAAGGCAATCCCGGCCACTTTCCATGGGCGTACGATATCGACGGTGACGGACGCGACGAAATTATGGCAGGATACGATATGCTCGATCACGACGGGACAAAGCTGTGGTCGTGCGAAAATCTCGAAGATCATGCAGATTGTATCTGGGTGGGCGATGTCGAAGGCAGAGGTCAAGGCGGCGAGCAGATCGTCATCGGCGGCAGCGTGACCGTCATGTATGACCGTTATGGCAAGGAGCTGTGGCGTTATGACGGCTCGATTGAATCGCAGCATATCGCTCTCGGGAAATTCCGGGATGATCTGCAGGGTTTGCAGATCGCCGGTCTTGACAGGATTGTCCGGGGCGATAAGGGCGGCACAGTAACGAAAAAGGGCAAAGACGGCATGTTTCTTTTGGACTCGCAAGGCAGAGAGGTATGGAAGGAAGACCGGCAGACGGACGGCTGGCTGACGATCATCGAGACACTTCGTAACTGGGATGACGGTCCGCTCGATTACATCCTTGCCTACCGCCGCGGCGGGGGCGTCAATCCGACCTTGTATGACGGGCATATGAACGCCGTCGTTACGTTTCCGGTCGACGGTTACGCCGCGCATGCCGATCTGACGGGAGAAGGGAAGGAACATGTTTTAATCTACGATAATGAAAAGGTATCCGTATTCGGCAGCCGGACGTGCGCGCTGACTGCAGCCAGTCCGGAATGCCCGCTGCCGCAGCCGAAACGGCTGTACAGCTCAACGCTGTATCCGGGCGGGGAATACCGATGAACGGTATCGGTTGCGGCGGAAAGATGCCGCAGCATCGACTGGCAAATATGGTGGAGGAGGCGGGAATATGACGACGAAGCTTCAAGTCGAGTATGGAGAATTGATCTACAGCAACCCTTTGGCGGGGCCGTCCGACACGAGTAATTTCATCATGGAAGGAGACGGGGCCGTTTCTTTTCCGATGGGCAGAATGCGGCTGGAGAGCACGAGAGATCCTCAGGAAGGACAGGCGGCGAATGTTGTATACTGGTGCCCTGAGACGCTGCCCGACCGGATCGCGGTCAGATGGAATTTTTGGCCTGTCCGGCAGCCGGGATTGGCGATCTTGTTTTTCTCGGCAGCGGGACGGGAAGGGCAAGACTTGTTCGATCCGTCGCTAAACCGCCGGGTCGGCATATACGATCAGTATCATTCCGGAGATATCAATGCCTACCATGTATCCTATTTTCGCAAGAGCTATTCGTCGGAACGGCGGCTGCAGACATGCAATCTGCGCAAAAGCTGCGGCTTCCACCTTGTCGCGCAAGGTGCCGATCCGATACCCCATATCGACCATTGCGAGCCTCCGTACCGGATAGAGCTGGTTAAGAACGGGGCGGATATCGCGTTCTTCGTTGACGGCTTGCAATTGTTTCATTATGTGGACGATGGGACGACGTATGGACCTGTTCTTGGCGGGGGAAAAATCGGCTTCCGCCAGATGTCGCCATTAATTGCAGAATACTCGGATTTGCAGGTGTTCGAAATCTGATTGTTCAATTGGGAGATGATTATAAATGAGTCCGGGTAAAACGGATGGTATACGCTTAAACAGGTTAGGTGAACAAGGAGAGCGGCCCGCAGGACTGACTTGGGGGGTTCCCTGGCCGATCGGACAGCTGCAGAGAGATGAATTGCTTGCGCTGTTGGATACGGAAGGGAAGCCGGTTCCTGTTCAAAGCTGGCCTGCCGCCTATTGGCCGGACGGGAGCGTGAAATGGACCGCGCATGCGGCTGTGATCGGCGAGAAAGGCGCTCGGCAGATGACGGTCATGAAGGGAGCTTCCCCGGTAGTCGAACAGACGCTTGAGATCATCGAGACGCAGCATTCGGTCGAGGTCGATACAGGGATTCTCGTTTGCAGATTTAACCGGGCAGGCCGTCCGGTCGTCCGGGAAATCTTGCGTGAAGGCAAGCGGGTATGCTCAGGCGGTGAATTGACAGGCTTGCGTGAAGCGCGTTCTACCGTATCCGGCCGCACTGTCATCACCGAAGAGCCGTTTCACGGCGTCGTATCGGAGGTTACCGTTGAGCAGAACGGGCCGCTCCGCGCAGTGATTAAGATAACCGGTCGTCATGAACTGAACGGCGGCATGCGGAAATGGCTGCCTTTTACGCTAAGGTTTTATTTCTATGCGGGTATGGACGACATTCGAATGTTGCATACCTTCGTGTATGACGGCAATCCGCACCAGGAGTTCATTAAAGGGCTTGGCGTCCGCTTCTATGTACCGATGAGCGGGCCGCTCTACAACCGGCATGTACGTTTGGCCGGAGATACGGGCTGGTTCGCCGAATCGCCGAAAGGACTGATGACGTTCCGGCTGACGGACGAAATTGCCCAGAAGTACAAGCAGCAGATGCGGGGAGAAGACATCGCTTTTGACCCTGCCGAGGAAAAGGATGCCGCGTTCCTTGCTTTGCTGGACGATTCGGCAATATGGAACGATTTTAAGCTGAACCAGCTGTCTGCGGACTCCTATCAAATTGTCAAAAGAACACAAGAGGGATGCAGCTGGATCCGCGCAGCGGCAGGCCGGCGCGCACGCGGATTTGTATATGTCGGCTCCGAGGGCGGCGGCATCGGAATCGGGGTGCGCAGCTTTTGGCAGCAGTCGCCTGCGGCGCTGCATGTTCATAACACCGCCGAAGACGAAGCAGCGGTGACGGCATGGTTCTGGTCGCCGGATGCGGGGGCGATGGATCTGCGTCATTATGATACGCGGACGCATGTGGCCTCCGCATATGAAGGCGCCGATGAGCTGCGCAGCACACCGTATGGTGTCGCCCATACGACAGAGTGCATGCTGTGGTGCCGGGAACGGACGCCGAATCAGGAAGAGCTGGGTGCCATGGCAAAGCGGAAGGAATCGCCGCCGCTTCTCGTATGCGAGCCTCAGTATTATTATGCTTCCAGGACGCTCGGTGTTTGGAGCTTGCCGGATCGGAGCACGCCGCTTAAGGCACAGCTGGAGGAAACGCTCGATGATATCGTTTCGTTCTACCAGAAGGAGATCGAGCAGCGGAGCTGGTACGGCTTCTGGGATTACGGCGATCTGATGCACAGCTACGATCCGGTGCGCCATACCTGGCGGTACGATATCGGCGGCTGCGCATGGCAAAATACGGAGCTTGCCCCGAACATATGGCTGTGGTACATGTTTCTTCGCTCGGGAAGGGAAGATATCTTCCGCATGGCGGAAGCGATGGCGAGACATACAAGCGAAACGGATGTCTACCACATCGGCGAATACGCCGGACTTGGGTCGAGGCACAACGTGCTTCACTGGGGCTGCGGCTGTAAGGAAGCGCGGATCGGTATGGCCGGACTTCATAAGTTTTATTATTATTTGACGGCCGATGAGCGCATCGGAGATATTATGGACGAAGTGAAGGACGCTGATTACGCGACCGTCGGCATCGATCCGATGCGGGCGTATTTTCCGAAGGATGAATTTCCGACGCATACGC
Organism: Paenibacillus tarimensis; assembly: GCA_041281825.1. Taxonomy (GTDB): domain Bacteria; phylum Bacillota; class Bacilli; order Paenibacillales; family Paenibacillaceae; genus Paenibacillus_D; species Paenibacillus_D tarimensis_A. The sequence goes on from CP166298.1 coordinate 1,758,341, forward strand.
GCAGCGGCCCGGACTGGGCGGCATTTTGTTCGAACTGGCTGGTACAGTGGGAACGTTACGAGGATACGGCTTACCGGAATAAAATGCTTACGGGTATCGAATGCCTAAAGCAGATGCCGCATCGGCTGCTCACAGGACCCGTGTTCGGTTATGATCCGAAGAGCGGCCAGCTGACACATATGGGACATGAAAATTACGGTCATCATCTGATCATCTGCATGGGCGGCGCACAAGTGTGGACGGAAATGGCGCAGCTGCTGCAGGACCCCGAATGGTCGGACATGCTGTCCGAATTCGGGGAGTTTTACAACCTGTCTGCTGAGGAGAAGAGCCGCAGGACGTCCGGCGATATCGTCGGCAAGCAGTGGAATATCCCGATGCTGTCGACCGCGATGATGGCTTTCTCGGCCGCCCATAGAGGCAATGCCGACCTTGCCCGTGAGGCCTGGAATTATTTGATCGGCCAGCAGTCGCACTGGAATATCGGCTTTCCGCTTACGCCGCAGCCGGTTCCGGCAGCGGAATACGTACGCCCGATCGAAGAAGTTCCCTCGATCTCCACGAACACGGCTTCGCAATGGTCGATTAATGTAATCGTCTGCCTGGAGCTGATCGGAGAGTATTTGGAACAGTAAAAGAAGTGCTGCACAAGCCCTCCTGTATAGGAAGGGCTTATTTTTTTGTTTTTTTGGAAATTATGACTTTCGTTGTCTGTGGCTAAGTCGCAACAAGGGTGCAGTGAAATTGTGTTACTGAAACAAACCTCACTAATACGGAAGCCAACCTCAGTATTTGAGTTTGTTTGCAGCTGGCTGGAAGCAAATACTGAAGTAAACTTCAATAATAAGGCAGTCAACTTCCTTATTACTGAGGTTTTCCTCATTATTTGCTAGATTGAGGCGGTGGATTCAGTAAATAAGGAAGTGAGATTCACTAATAGTGAAATAACCTCATTAACTCCGCCATTGAACCCGCTGGGTGATTTTGTTGCGATTTTCGATGTTTATGGATAAGTCGTAAATACTTTTTTAGCCGCGCACCCTCAGTGGAAATTTTAATCAATTGTTAATCTTTCTTTAAATTTATATTCGTCTTTTACAGGTACATTACAAAGTAACAAAAGACTCAAGCAGAGAGACTTTGAGATAAGCGGAGACTTTGAGCTCGCTCAAAGACCCCTATGTCATACTCAAAGTTCCATATGTGAGGAGGAGTATTGGATGAAAATTGTAATGATACCGTCGGGATTTAAAGAATGTTTGGATGCGGAGGATGTGGCTTTGGCGATGGAACGGGGCGCACGACGCTTGGACCGGTCCATTGATCTGGAAGTCGTGCCGATGATTGATGGCGGTGAAGGTTTTGTAAAGACCATTATCAGCATTAAAAAAGGGAACATCATTCACAAGGAAGTGACGGGTCCGGTAGGAAAGCAAATCTGGAGTTATTTTGGGATATTTGAAGAAAACGATAAACGAACGGCTGTAATCGAAATGGCCGCGGCGGCAGGCTTAAAGCTGGTGCCTAGAGATCAGAGGGACCCTTTAAAAACGACAACCTACGGCGTAGGAGAATTGATTCTTTCCGCGCTTGATTTCGGTGTTGACAATATATTGATCGGATGCGGCGATTCCGGCACGAATGATGGAGGAGCGGGGATGGCGCAAGCATTAGGGGTTCGGTTTTATGACCAAAATCATCACAATGTGATCATCAATGGCGGTGAAGATTTATTGAAGGTTGACTCTGTTGACACTGTTAATCTGGATAAACGATTGAGGAAGGTGACTATTGATGTTGCCTGTAACTGGAAGAATGTACTATGCGGAAAAGAAGGGGTCGCGCGTGTGTTTGGTCCTCAAAAAGGAGCGACACCGGAGCAAGTGGATCGATTATCGGCAGCGTTGGAACGTTACGCTTCAATTATTCAAGCGTCCATGTCGCTAAATGTCCGATCTTTGCCAGGCAGCGGAGCATCAGGCGGATTGGGAGCAGGACTTCTTGCATTCACTGGCGCGACGTTGCATCCTCGATTCGACATTATTATGGACTATATCAAGATAGAAGAAAAAATAGCGGCTGCTGATGTCGTGATCACAGCGGAAGGCAGTTTAGATTTCCAAACTCCAAACGGGAAGATCCCGTCGGAGGTTGCGCGAATTGCGAAAAAATATAACATCCCGGTAATTGCAATCACCGGTACAATCGGTAAAGGAGCCGATTTGAATTATCGTGCAGGTATAGATGCCTATTTAAGTATCATTCAGACACCGGCAACGCTGGAAAAGGCGATAACCAATGCGCCGTTATGGATTGAAGAAGGCACGGAGTCGGTATTGCGGCAGCTTGTAATCGGCTTGGATATTGCGAATAGAAAGCTCCACAGAGAAGGGATCTATCAATCATGACAGCAAGAACCGGAAAATATATACAACAACATACGCAACAACATATACAAGAACATACGCAACAATATACCCGTATCCGGTCGATGTTGAATCAACTTTCTACAAAATCGTTAGTTATCATAAGTGTTCACGTTCTGTTTTTATCTTTCATCGTGCTGATTGATGATCTGGATTACCGTGCGAAGATATCCTTATTTGCTTTCTTATCGGCGATGACGCTGTGGATCGCGACTAAAATATCCGCAGCATTTGTGGCACTGGCGCTTCTCGTGCTGATTGTCTTCATGAATGCGGCAGATCCGGAGCTGTTATACCATTCACTCTCCGAGGAGGTGGTGTGGTTGATGGTCGGTTCCTTCATGATTGGAGAAGCGGTCAAACAGTCGGGGTTGGCAGAACGGGTCAGTCGTTCCATGCTGCGTAAATCAATTACAACAAACAGGTTGCTTATCGGGATAAGCTCGGTATTGTTCGCGTCGGCATTTTTCATCCCCTCTACTTCGGGACGAGCGGCATTATCAATGCCGCTCATTAAACAGCTGAACCAAAAATTTTCGGCTGAAGAACAAAGTGTGTTGGCGATTATCGCCCCTGTTATTATATTAATGAGTACTTCAGCAACATTAATAGGCGCAGGATCTCATATCATCGGGATTGGCTTGCTTGAAAATGCGGTCGGAGAGTCCATTTCCTTCAGGCAATGGTTCATATGGGGAGTACCGTTTGCATTTGTGGTTACCGTTCTGAGCTTAATTATTATAAAATGGATGATATGGCCGAAAAATGCGGAGAAGCGGATAGAGAATGTACGAACGGAAGAAAAATTCCTGACGAAGCAAGCGATGAATGAAAAAGAAAAAAAGACGCTGGTTTTGATTTCGTTTATGAGCGTCGGCTGGATAACAGAAGGCATACATGGCTATGATATTGCATTTATTACGATGATCGGAGCGATTCTGGTTATGCTGCCGAAATATGGGGTTATAAGTTGGAAAGGAGGTATTCAGTCCGTATCCTGGAATTTGATTGTTTTTGTAGCTGCGGCAACCGCACTTGGAAAAGTAATTGTAGATACGGGTGTAGTACATTGGATTGAAAATGAAATGTTCGTTGTTCTCCGTTTGTTTGCGAACGCGTCGGAATGGATTATTGTGTTCAGCATCCTGCTTATAACGGTTACAAGTCATTTATACATTACTTCCCACACCACGCGAGCAGTCGTCGTCGTTCCCAGCTTATTGGTTTTTAGTGAGACGATCGGCGTTAATCCTGCGACGGTTGTGTTTTTGGGTTTAATCGGCATGAATTATTGCGTAACGGTACCTGTCAGCTCGAAAGCGTTACTCCTCTTCTATGAGGAAGGAGAGATTTCTTATGATGCCAAACATCTGGTAAAAATCAGTACGGTTCTGATGCCCCTTTATATACTGATCATTGTTTTATTCTATTTTACTTATTGGCGGTGGACGGGGATGTCTTTATGAATGAGGTGAACGGATGGATAAACGCATCTTAATTATTGAAGATGATAAGAAAATTGCACGAGTCATTCAGCTGGAGTTAGAAAACGAAGGGTATGATGTAAGAGTCGCGCATACCGGCAGAGACGGGTTGTCCATCGTGGAAAACGAAGAGATTGACCTCGTCATATTAGATGTCATGATACCTGAATTGAATGGCATGGAAGTGTTAAGGCGTATTCGACATGTCAGTAACGAAATCGTCGTGATTATGTTGACTGCGCGCAATTCCGTATATGATAAAGTAAATGGACTTGATCTGGGTGCGAACGATTATATGACAAAACCGTTCGAAATCGAAGAATTACTTGCCCGATTACGCGTGAATTTGCGTTTCAAGTACAGCAGCGTCTCTCCGCCGGAATCGGACGTTTGTGTGATTCATGACATTTCCATTCATACCAATACGAGGGAAGTGTTTAAAAATAACATCAGAGTTGAATTAACGCCGCGGGAATATGATCTCCTTCTTTATTTGGTTACAAACAAAAATAGAGCACTTGAACGTGAACAAATATTAAATGAAGTGTGGGGATATGACTATTATGGAGATACCAACGTAGTGGATGTTTATATTCGGCATTTAAGAAAAAAATTAACCGATTCGAAGGAAGATCAATTGATTCAAACCGTCCGCAGCGTCGGTTATATGATTAAGGGTTAATGATATGAGTCTACGAACGCGCATACAACTATCGGTAACCGTGGTCTTAGTCGTATTGCTGATATTAGCGAATACATCGATATATTTTATTTTTGAGAACACGACGATTACTTCCGAACAACACCGTTTAACGAATACGTCGATTAATATCGTTAGAGAACTGAATAAAAACTCCGGTGGATCAATGGAACAAGTTTTGCAAGCCTATTTAATAAGCAACGGCATGATTCGTATTGTTGATCATAGTAACAATCCTGTTATTCAAGTGACAACGAGCAATGATAATGACTATCGAAATATACAAAGCAGGTATGAAGATGATCAATTTGTGGGCTTATTACAATATAAGGCTTCCAGATTTGTGAATGTCTCTATTCCCATTATTAATGACAATGGCGATGTCGTAAATTTGCAAGTATTCGAGAATGTCGATTTCCTTTTTGACAGCATTAACGATTTGAAATGGGTATTAGTCGTTACATCGATTATAGTAATCAGCCTATTGTTTGTAACCAGCTTTTTTCTGGGTCGTGTCATTTCATTGCCGATTCAACGTCTTACGTTAACGATGAAGACGATTGAAGAGAAGGGATCGTTCGAACAAATTGCGGTTCCCAATGTAACCAAAGACGAATTAAGCGAAATGGCGAGGACGTTTAATCGAATGATCATTAAACTGAAAGATAGTTATATGAAGCAGGAACAGTTTGTCGAGGATGCTTCTCATGAGCTGAAGACGCCTTTGACGGTTATCAACAGCTATGTGAAAATATTGCAGCGGTGGGGAAAAGAGCGACCCGATATATTGGAAGAAGCTATTGAGTCGATTGCGTCCGAATCGAGCCGGATGAAATATTTGACGGAGCAGTTATTGCAATTGGCAAAATCCGGAGAAGTGATTGAATTTGAAAAAGAAGTGATCAACATTGTCCCGCTCGTTGAGAAGACGATTCAGCGATTGCAGAAAGCTTTTAAACATAATATTCATTTAAGGAACGAACAACGCGTGATGCGGATGAAAATACATGAGCAAAGCTTCATTCAATTACTTGTCATTTTATTGGATAATGCAAAGAAATACAGCGACGATGATATTGAAGTCGAACTGAAAGAAACGAATGAAAAGGTGACCGTTAGCGTGAAGGACAACGGAATCGGAATCTCTCCCGAAGCCCGGGCACACGTTTTCGATAGAATGTATCGCGTAGACAAAACGAGAAGCCGTAATACCGGGGGTTCAGGCTTGGGGCTTGCAATTGCCAAGCGAATCGTCGAATGGCATGACGGCGAAATCAGCTTGGAAAGCGTAGAAGGGAAAGGGTCCATATTTACGGTTACTTTACCGATAAGGGAGGTGTAGGATGATGAAATTGAAAGCCGCTCTTTTTACATTTATCGTTTTAGGACTTTCCTTTACGATTTTTCAGGTTTTTATAAGAGATCATCCTCTGATGATTACCCAACAAGAGGCTAAAGATATCGCCACTGAGCTATATGGCGGAAAAGTCCTTCATATCACACCCGATAGTAAAAACAGCCACTACCAAATAGAGATCGAAAATGATAAAGGGATTTATCAATTGTTCGTTGACGGGAAAACGAACAAGATCAGCGATGTTAAACTCATTGAGAGAAAAGAACCTCTTCCTATCGATAAGGGAGTGAATACCGAGCCGGCCGCCCCGTCAAATGGGCAGGGAACCGAGTCAGCCGCCCCGACACCTATTTCCCGGCAGCAAGCAAAAGAAATCGCGCTTCAGCAAATAGACGGTAAAATAACGAATATATCGATGGTAACAACGCAGAGAGGCCACCATTATAAAGTGACGGTTGATGGTCCATCAGAAAATGCTCATGTGTACGTTCATGCGATTACGGGAAAGGTTGCTCCGATTTCATGGTATTCAAATGATGATAACGATGGCAATGACGATGACGACGATGGCAATGACGATGACGATGACGACGATGATGATGACGATGGAAGATGATTAAAGACAAAATTATAGGACGCCGGATACAGAGTGAATCTGTAAGACCGGCGTTCTTTTTTTGTACCGTCGCTTAAGCCGGTCATGCTCAAAAGCTGTCTGTTTACTTTTGAGAGTAATTATATTACTATAAAAAGTAACAAATCGTAGGTGTGTGGTTAATTATGGATGATCTTCAACTGAATGTGACGCTGCTTCGGCGCCGAGTTCCTAATTTGACAGCTGCAGCCCGTTCCGCCGGATTGCGTCCGGCAACGGTTTCAAATCTTTGCACCGGCAAAATTCCAATAGGACGCGCTGAGGTGCGAACCTTGGCTATTCTTGCTTCGCTGGCAGGCTGCACGCTCGATGAACTGATCATAAGGGGTAACGGCATGAGTATCATCGAAACGGGAATCAAAGTACTGGACTTGTTAGTGCCAATCGTCCGAGGCGGCACGACAGGTGTTGTGGCCAGACCCGGAACCGGACAGCTGGTCATGCTGGCGGAGCTTTTCCATCGACTAAGGAAGAGCGGTTTTGCAACGGTTTTTTGGCTGCCTGAACAGGAAAGTCTGGGGATTGGTGACGTAGTAGAAGAGTCGGAAGCGACCGGTTTTTCACTCGATGAAGTGTACAGCAAGCTGAACCAACTAAGGGAAAAGCGGGATATTGTGTTGGGAGCAGACCGGGCAACGGTTGTATCGGGCGAACTGCTGACTCTGCAGGAGAAGCTCAAGGCTGCAGGAGCAAGACCGGTGACGGTGCTTTTGGTTGATGCCCGGGGTGAAGCCGTTGATGCGGAAGTGCCTTACGGTCCGCTGGATACGCTGCTCAAATTTGATCTGGAGCTCGCTGCCCGCAATCTCTATCCTGCAGTTGATCCGATTGCATCAACATCGGTCATAACGGAGGGAGCCGGGCTGGAATCCTCCCATCTGACCATTCAGCAGCGCACGAAAAAACTGCTGCGCCGATACCGTGAATTACGGCCGATTGTCAATATGCAGGGTTGGAATAAACTTCCTTTAGAAGAGATATTACTCTACAACCGCGGCGAAAGACTCGAAGCATTTCTTTCCCAACCGTTCTATGTCGCTGAGCCGTATACGCAGAAAAAAGGCGAATGGGTTTCTTTGCAAGCAACGCTGGAAGACGTACGATCCATTCTCGATGGAAACGCTGATCATCTGGATATGCGGCAGCTGCGTTTTATCGGCCGCTTATCCGCATTCGACAACGAGTACGTAAATGAGGTGAATGCGATGGATTTTTGGAGATTGGGAAAGGAACACAAAAAGTCGGGGGAAAATCAAAATTCAATTTCTCCTGCTTCAAGTGAAGTTAGAGAGGACGCGGCGGAAACGATCGTAAGAGAAAGAGCGTTAAACCATTGGATGGATGAGATTTATTCGGAATTTGAACAAAAAGGCGGGCTGAAGGATCTTCCCGGATTTGGAAAACCGTTAAATGTGCAAAGCGGGGATCCCCTTCAAAGCGTTCTAAAAAATGCTAACGTGCAGCCGCCCTGGGTCGAGCTTCAACAAGAAATCCGCAGCTCCATCGCTTCGTTACTGAAACATATGGACAGTTATTCAAATGATGAAATTGAACGGCAACTAGATGAAATCAACCGGAAAATAAAAAAGTATAATATGCAGGTCCCATCCTATCATTTGCAAAAAATGAAAGTAAGCCGTGACAACATTAGCCGGCAATATGAAAAATGGACGTAGCGGGAGGAGAATTCGATGTATTGTGTAAACGCCTCTTTGATGGAAGCGGTGGAAGCAGCGCGAGAAACGGAAGCTTCACTGCGAGAATATCTCGCGCTTTTTCTGACACGCTTCGGGCAAGCGGAAGAAAATATTCATTCTTTCATCCCTGAGCAGAATCTGAAACGTCGAATCTTAATTGAGGCCGAAGCCTTAATGAAAAAGTTTCCGCAACTAATAGATCGTCCCCCATTGTTTGGCGTACCAGTCGGAATCAAAGATTTATTGCATGCGGATGGCTTCTTAACCCGTGCCGGCTCCAATCTCCCTCCGGAACTATTGACAGGTGAAGAGGCATCTATTGTCGCAAAACTTCGTTCATTGGGGGGGATTATCGCAGGTAAGACAGTGACCGAACAATTTGCCTATTCCGGACCGATTCCCACACGTAATCCGAATAATCTCAATCATACGCCCGGCGGCTCCAGTGCCGGATCGGCCGCATCGGTCGCTGCGGGCATTTGCCCTCTGGCAATCGGTACCCAAACGATGCAGTCGATCATAGCGCCGGCCTCATTTTGCGGAGTGGTTGGCTATAAAATCAGCTATGGGCGGATACCGATAGACGGCGTAATTTTGCTGTCACCCTCCTTCGACTCAATCGGTTTATTCACTCAAGATATGGACAGCATGGACTTGGCCGCATCGTTAGTCGTTCCGGATTGGAAGCCATATCATTCAGACCGAAAACCCGTACTTGGAATCCCTAATGGAATTTACATGAGTTTAATGGATCCCAGGGTCAAAAAGACATTTCAAGACCAAATCGAAGGACTTCAGAAGTGCGGCTACACGGTCCGTTATGCAGATATGCCTTGGGAAGACTCTTTTATTGCAGGAGATGCGATGTTGAGGTTTGTACAAGGAGAAATGGCGCGGGTACATAACAATTGGTTCGATCGGTATGCTGATCTCTATGGTGCCCAAGTGCATCGAGCTATTATAATAGGTCGTGAGATTGACGATAAAGAATTGGATCAATATCGGAGCGGTCAGCAAGAAATACGTAATAACCTGGAGGATCTAAAGAGGGTTGAAGGGATAGATCTATGGGTTTCGCCGGCTCAAGGCGGAACAGCGCCAAAGTACGGCGAAAGGACCGGTTGGCCAGGGATGACAGCGATCTGGTCCTATGCGGGTTGTCCGTCCATAAGCATACCGGGTGCCGCTATAGATGGTCTGCCATTGGGATTTCAATGTATTGGCAGTTACGGCAAGGATGAAGAGCTGCTCTACTGGTCGAAACAAATTTCGTTGGAGCTCGGTGCTGGATAAAGCACATGAAAAAAAGCCTTTGGATTTTATGATCCAAGGGCTTTTTGTATGGCTGTTTTTATCGAGACCTTATTCAACATCATAACACAGGATAAAGAAACAGTCTATACTTTTGAGGGAATTTTGCCTATAGTTGGTTTGCCGGCAAAAACCAATGAAACGGAGTGTTTAACCTTATGGAAAACAGTTGTCATCTGGATCGGAAAGATTTGCAGGATGAGATAGCAAAGGTTTTTGGTACCGGTTATCGGGTTGCTGTCATTACAAGAATGTACGGCGGCGCCCAAAAGGTCGTCTACAAAGTCGACTGCGATAACGGCTTTTCATGTGTTCTTTATGTGTGGGATATTTCAAAAAATTACTTCCAGCAAGAAGTTGAAAACTTGGATATGACTGAACGGTCATATGGCGCGGAGTTATTCGAATTAAACAACCGGTACCTCACTCTTCAGGGCATTCGAACTCCCGCACTTTACAGTCTGAATCAGGAAAAGAACGTCTGCCCCTTTGATTATGCTCTCGTTGAATATGTACATGGACAAAAGGCGGAAGTTTATTTTCAAGCCGATTCCAAGATCCGGGATGAACTATTTCATCAGTTGGGCGATATGCTCAGTGCGATGCATGCCGATGAAAGGCAGGTTTACGGGAAACTGGACTACGACGGGAGCAGAACCGATATGTGTCACCGGATGATGATGGAGAATGCCGCAGATTGGCTTTCATATGCATCCGAGCATATCCAAAGTATCGCGGCCAATCAGAGCAAGCTGCTAGATACTCTATATGCGCTTGAATCGAAGATGAAACCAAGGGCCCGTTACGGATTCATTCATGGTGAATTAGGCCCCGACCATATATTGGTCAATGAAAATCTTGAGCCTTATCTAATCGATATCGAGGGGGCCATGTTTTTTGATATTGAGCATGAGCACTGCTTTATGGAAATTCGGTTCGGGGATCATTACCGGTATTTGACAAACGATTCGCTTGATCCGGACAGAATGGCGTTTTATAAGCTTTCTCACCATATCTCGTTAACAACGGGCGGATTGAAATTGCTTCACAGAGCATTTCCGGATCAAAAATTAGCGCATCAAATCTATGATTACAATTACCGCTCTGCGCTGCGGTTTATTGAATAAGCCGCTTCAAGAACAAGCCGGCCGACTCTACGTTGTAGAGTGGCCGGCTTTGTCATTGTGCCGCGTGGCCCATTTCTTCGCCCATTTGTCCAATTCCATCAGAGCTGCCTGGAAATCCATGCCTTTATCCGTTAATGAGTATTCCACGGTTACAGGCACCGTTGGAAAGACTTCACGCCGTACAATCCCCATCTGTTCCAAGTGGCGCAGCGTATCCGTCAGCGATTGGGTTTTAACGACAGCCACATCCCTTTGAAGCTGATTAAATCGTTTTGGGCCTTTGCATAGTTCGGCGATGACCAGGAACGCCCATTTTGCGCCGAGAATCCGAAGTACATCACAGATGCTCGAGCTTGTATGCTCTTCTTCTTCATTTTTACTCAAGAGATCACCAACTTTATAAAAGTAAGTAGGTCAATTTATCAGGACAATATCCAAATATTTTGCCTTCTTACATTATTGCACTTGCTTTATTATACTGTCAATCAAACGAATCTATAGATGGAAAGGGTTGATGGAGTGTGAATCGGTTAAGTATTTATCTTTTGGCATTAGGGGCGTTTCTTGCGGGGACAGCAGAATTGGTGGTTGCAGGTATTCTGCATATCATAGCTGACGATATGATGATTTCTATCGCGCTAGCAGGACAGCTGATCACCGCCTATTCGCTTGCGTTTGCAATCGGGACACCAATATTGGTAGCTTTGACTTCCCGTATGAGCCGCAAAAAACTTTTGGCGAGTTCACTGGGGCTCTTCATCATCGGTTGCCTTGTTTCTTACTGGAGTCCGGGTTATGCAGTTTTGATGGTATCCCGTATCATTCTGGGAGCAAGTGCAGGAGTATTTATCGTCGTAGCCATTAGTTCAGCCGCCAAATTAGTCCCTGCCGACAAAATGGGCAGTGCGATTGCGATGATCGCTCTTGGATTCGGCAGCGCCATGGCATTGGGTGTACCAATCGGTATAGCGGTTGCAGACTGGTCGGGCTGGCGGATGATTTTTGCCGGATTAGGCTTGGTGAGTCTGCTGGTTACCGCGGGATTGATTCGCTTGCTTCCGCAAATTGAAGGAGATGCTGCGGGTTCTTTTAAACAACAATTCATGGTGCTTAGAAATCCGGTCGTTGTCAGCGGCTTTGTTATTTCCCTGTTATTATGTATGAGCAATTCGATCATGCTGACGTATCTGACGCCGTTCTTGCTTTCGGTACTTCATCTGCAAGCGGATAATATTGGGTTGATGATACTTATTTTGGGGATATTCGGTATCTTCGGTTCCCGCTTGGGCGGTACAAGCGCCGATAAATACGGATCCGTTCGAATGATTGCGATTACCTTAGCGGCGTCTGCGGTATCGCTTGCCTTTCTTCCTTTATTTACTGCACTGCCTTTTATTGGGATGGCCCTAATAACGGTATGGTTTTTTTCAATCTTTATGAACGCCCCGGCTCTGCAGACATATTTTATACAGCAAGCGCCGCGGTCGAGCAACATGGTTTTGGGCATCAACACCTCAATCATTCATCTGGGGATTGCAGCCGGAGCAGGTGCAGGAGGGTTAATCGCAGAATCTACTGCAACCGTTCTTCACCATTCCTGGATTGCAGGCAGTATCGCTGCACTTGCCCTAATGGCAGCCGTCTTTTCTTTCATGATACGCAAGAAAGTACAATCGCAAATCGTGTAACTCACTGCCGTCCTGCATCGTTTATATATCAACGAATAAAATTGCAGGGACGACCCAAAAGTATGGGTTGCACAAATAAAAGACCGCTGAAGAGATTTTCTCCAGCGGTTTTCTTATATATCTATTGTACCATATTTTCTAAATCGTTTACAGTCTGGTTCCGGCTACACTTTTTTGCTATGATTATTTTGTTGTTGAAATTGAGGGAATTCTTGGAAGAACACTTGGCATTGAATACGGTCTGCTTTCCATCATGTAACCGCTTCAATTGACAGGTGTGTTTTAATTTTTCATTTGAAATAAGAGGGGTGCGTGATCGAAGAATCTATGAAACCATTGCCGAGTAAGCTGTTGAGCGAATTGAAAACATACGGTCTGTCCGAGGAAGAGATTATATATTGGATGGTCTGCGACCGGAAAATTGAAGGCGGTTTTACGGCAACGTATCTGATGCTGAGCCGCGATTCGCTCTATATTCTATCCGGTGAAGAATACCATATCAGTGACAAAGTATTCAAAGGTTATGCGATGCCCGGCAATAAGAAGGCGGCAGTAGAGAAGATTCGGAATAATAGCCCGGCAAAGCTTGAAAAAGTAAGCATCGACGGAATCGACTCAATCCATATTGCAGATCTGATCGCTTCCGGTCTGATTGTCGTCAATTCGCCGGAAGAGCGGGCCGTAGCGGCCTTTACGAACGAATACAGGGCGGAAGCCGGTAAGCTCGTCAAGATCTTTGACAAGTTGAAAAAGAATGAAGAAATCCATTCCAGTGACTTATCGGACGATGACCTGAAGGGTTCCGTTTGCCCGAAGTGCGGCATGATTTATCCGGAGAAGGACAGAGCGGTCTGCCCGAAATGTATCAAGAAGCATGCCATCTTCATGAGACTGCTGGGATTGGCGGCGAATTATAAACGGTCGATTTTCTTTATTATTCTGTTCATGCTGCTTAATTCGGCGACAGGGCTCGTCATCCCGTATTTGCAAGGGACGGTGCTGTTTGACCAAGCCCTTGGCGGAACCGGGGCTTTTGCCGGGCAGATCGGTCTCGTTATTGTGCTGATTATCGTATTCCGCACCATCTCGCTGTTGTTCGGGATTTTGTTCGGTGTTATGAATGCGAAAATGGCGGCGAACGTTTTTTTTGATTTGAAAGCGAATATCTTTTCTTCGATGCAGCGTCTGTCGCTCGCTTTTTTCCAGAAAAAGCAGACCGGCCAGCTCATGACCAGAGTAAATAACGACGCAACCGAGCTTCAATATTTTTTCATTGACGGCATCTCTTATTTTGTTGTAAACGCGATGAATATTATCGGCATTACCGTCATCCTGCTTATTATGGATTGGAAGCTTACGCTCATTTGTTTCCTCCCGCTGCCTGTCGTTGTTCTTGTAATCCGGAAGGTATTCCCGAAGCTGTGGCGGATGTCCTGGAAAAGGCATAAACGGGTGAGCATCATGAACTCGATTATCAGCGACACCGTTCGCGGCTCGCGGATCGTCAAGGCGTTCGGCAAGGAAAAGAAGGAAATCGAACGGTTCCACCGGGCGAATACGGCCTATTCCGAGGTGGAACAGTCGTTTAACAAAATGAACAGCACGATCTTCCCGATCATTACGTTTATTACGCAAATCGGCGGGGTGCTTATATGGGCGTTCGGCGGCTGGAAAGTGATGCAAGGGGAGTTTACGTTCGGAAAAGTGATGACCTTCGTCAGCTATATGTACATGTTATATGGGCCGATTCAGTATATGAACAACATTGCCGGCTGGTGGTCGTACTGCATGTCGGCGGCGCAGCGTATATTTGAAATTCAGGATGCCGTTCCGGACGTCAAGGAGAAACAGGGTGCTGTCGATCTGGAAGAGATGAAGGGAGATATACGGGTGACGAATGTCAGCTTCGGATACGAGCCGAATAAGCCGATTCTGAAGGATGCTTCTCTTCATGCGGGCCCGGGCCGGATGATCGGCATCGTCGGACAATCAGGGGCGGGCAAATCGACGTTAGTTAACCTGATTTCCCGATTATATGATGTGACCGGGGGCAGCATCCGGCTGGACGGGATTGATGTACGGGATTTATCCGTCGCGTCGCTGCGCAGGCATATCGGGATCGTTTCGCAGGAGGTTTATGTATTTATGGGAACGATTGCCGAAAATATTGCTTACGCCAATCCCGACTGTTCGGTAGAAGACATCATTCATGCGGCCAAAATCGCCAACGCCCACGACTTCATCGAGAAGCTGCCTGACGGCTACGATACGCTCGTCGGTACCGGAGGACACAGCCTGTCGGGGGGCGAAAAGCAGCGTATCGCTATCGCCCGGGCGATTCTGCATAATCCGAAAATCCTGATCCTGGACGAAGCGACGGCATCGCTGGATACGGAAACGGAGCTTCAAATCCAGGAAGCGTTGGAATCGTTAATCCAAGGGAGAACGGCGATTGTCATCGCCCACCGATTATCAACACTGCGCAACGCCGATTATCTATACGTTATGGACCGCGGGAACATCGCGGAGGCGGGTACGCACGAAGAACTCATGCATAAAAATGGCATGTATGCCGGCATGGTTCATAAACACGAAGAAGCGCTGAAGATGAAAGAGGTGGTCTAAGTTGCCGCAAACCGATGTCATGGTAAGCGACCCGGCTGCAGAGTATCGCAACACCGATCTGGCCGATGCGGCGTCGATGCGTCTGTTGTCGCCGGACAATGCGGTCTTTATGAAGACGGCGGGACAGATGCTGTCGGTCCGGGCCTATGATAAAGAACATCCGGCCGTTTATTTGCATTGCTCGTTCCCGCATACCAACAGCCGAATTTATATTTCGGTCCGGACCGAGGACAACAAAGAGATCGGCATCATCCGATCGCTTGACGATTTCCCGGAGCCAGTCGTGGGCCTGCTCGAGGAGCAGATCAAAATCCGGTATTTTGCCCCCGAAATTACGAAAATAAACATGGTGCACGAGGAATTCGGATACTCCTACTGGGAAACGGAAACGAATGCAGGCAACTGCAGGTTTACAGTAAGAAGCGGCGGAGTCCACGTAAAAATGGTAACCGACCGGAAAGTATTAATTACGGATGTCGAAGGCAACCGGTTTACGATCGAAGACATAAATCGGCTGACGGAGAAAGAATACCGGATGGTAGAGTTGTTTATGTAATCGGGGGAATGGCGGATAGCGCAGAATGGGATAAATCTAATAAATAAGAGAGCAGGGTTCTATGAAATTAAATTTTGATATGCCTGAAGAAGACCGCAAGGCGGCCGGGCTTGCCGTAGGGGAGGAAATTCGCTACTGTGTGCCTGCCGATTTGTCGTTTGACGGGCGAAGAACTGAAGGCTACTTGGTCATCGGCGCGGAGAAGTGGGCTTATATCGAGCGCGGCGAGATCAGGGAAAGCTGCTTGATTGCAGAATCGAGCGACTACAAGGTCGTCCCTTTAATCGGCAATGCGGTGTTGGAAGCGACGCACAATCAAACCAGGCGATTGATCGTCAGAGTATCGATGCAGCATGCTGCGAGGTTAACCTACATTGCGCAAATTCTCAATTATATCGCTTCGGGCAGTCAGATTCGGATCTATAACGATGAGAAGGAGCCCTCATGCACGAAATGCGGCGGCCCGCTCGTTCATGGTACAAGGGTATGCCCGAAATGCATGAACAAAGCGGCCGCGGTCCGAAGGCTGCTCGCCGTCTCGAAATCCCATTGGCGGATGCTTCTAACCGGGCTGGTCATTTTGTTTATGACGTCGGCCGTTTCGCTGACGGGGCCGTACTTCCATAAACTGCTGGTGGATTCATCGCTTCAGCCGCCGGATGGAGACAGTCCAAACCTGACTTTATTCTTCATCTCGATTGCGGGTATCCTGTTTGGGCTTGCCGCCGGCGAGCTGCTCCATGTGGCCAAGGGGCGCGTTATGGCAGCGGTCAGCTCGACGATTGCGGCCGATTTGCGCAAGCTTGTCTATGACCGAATCCAGAGCCTGTCGCTCGGTTTTATGACTTCGCAGCGTGCGGGTGATCTTATGAACCGGATCACATCCGATACGGAACGAATCCGGAATTTGATTCAGGAAGTTTTTACAACGGCTATCTTTCAAATGATAATGCTTGCTTCCGTCACGGCTTTGCTGTTCAGCACGGATTGGAGAATGGCGCTGGCGATACTGATTCCTGCGCCGCTCGTCGCTTATTTGCAATTCCATGTGTGGAGAACCGTATTGCACCGGCTGTTCAGGAAGCAATGGCGCATTAACGACAAGGCGAGCTCCTTCCTGCACGATGTGCTTAGCGGAATCCGGGTGGTGAAGTCGTTCGGCAAGGAAGAACGCGAAATCAAGCGGTTCAGGCAATATAACCGGGAATTCGCGGCGGCATCCGCCTATAGTGAAAAAGTGTATAACTACCTGGCGCCGATCTCCACATACTTGCTACAGGTTGGTCAGTTTATCGTATTGTTTATCGGCTGCAAGCTGATTATAGGTAATCAATTGACAGTCGGGGAGCTTGTGCAGTTTACAGGGTACGCGGCGATGATATTCGGGCCGCTTGCCTGGCTCATGAATATGCCGAGGTGGATCGCCAACGCGGCTTTGGCGATTGACCGCGTATTTTCTCTCATCGACGAGCAGCCTGAAATCGTGGATACGGAACAATCCGGGAAGCATGCGATTCGCGGCGCAATCCGGTTCAGTGATGTCACGTTCGGTTATAAGTCCTATGAGCCGGTCTTGAAAAATATCACTTTCGAGATGAAGCCGGGAGAAATGATCGGGCTGGTGGGACATTCCGGTGCAGGCAAGTCGACGCTAATTAACCTCGTTACCCGGTTTTACGATGTGAATGAAGGTCAAATCCTGATTGATGGCATAGACCTCAGGAGCATTAAGCAGGAGGACCTGCGCTCGCAGATCGGGGTGGTGCTCCAGGAAACGCTGTTGTTCAGCGGCTCGATTATGGAGAACATCCGTTACGCCAAGCCGGACGCTACGATGGAGGAAGTCGTTCAAGCCGCATTCATCGCCAATGCGCATGACTTTATCATCCGGCTTCCGGACGGGTACGATACGAGGCTGGAGGAGAACGGCAGCAACCTGTCGGGCGGAGAGCGGCAGCGGCTGGCGATAGCCAGGGCGGTGCTGCACAACCCGCGGATATTGATTCTGGACGAAGCCACAGCTTCGCTAGATATCGATACCGAATCGGCCATTCAGGAAGCGCTGAAGCGGGTTACAAGGAACCGGACGACGATAGCGATCGCACACCGGTTATCGACACTGAAGAATGCCGACCGCCTGCTCGTGCTGGAAAAGGGTGAGATCGCCGAAATCGGCACTCACAATGAGCTCATGCTAAAGCAAGGAATCTACTATAATCTCATCATGGCCCAGCGCAACATGCACAAAACGACGAAGACAGGCTGATAGAAAATTCGGGTGGGCAACCTCCGGAGATGTTGAAAATAACCCGTTCTCCTGGCGCTAATCTGGGCGGGTTATTTTCGTTTTTTCAGGTTAAATCTGATTCTATGACACGTCGGGCCGGAGGCGGGAGGAAGCTTTTGCCGCTAAAGGACTTAGACGCCGCTTGCACGGTCTTTTTTCATTTATAGATCGATCTACTAGTGTCTGGAAACATATTACGCCCGGCTTGCGTCTAAAGGCTGAGGTGATTGAGTTGAGAAAAAGATTAGCAATGTTCGGTTTAGGCTTCTTGATGGCATTTCATATATTTCTATTTGTTGGGCCTGAGAAGGTCCAGGCTTGCTCCTGCGCTGAGCCTCCGGCAGTGGAAGACGAGCTGAAACGCAAAACCGCCGTCTTTGCCGGAAAGGTCAAGAGCATATCCCATCCAAAGCCCGCATTGATGCGATCCTCCGTTGATCCTGTCAAAATTACGTTTGACGTTACAACGGTCTGGAAGGGAGAAGTTAAGCCCGAAACCGAGGTGTACACCGCGATCAGTTCCGCGAGCTGCGGATATGACGGATTTATTGAAAACGAGGATTATATCGTATTTGCCTTCGGGGATTCAGACCGGCTGCAAACCGGCTTATGCGAACGGACAAAGCCGCTTGCTTCCGCAGAAGAAGAACTGGCTGCTTTGGGCGAAGGGCAAATGCCCTCCGAACCGGCAGGTTTTTCAAGTTTAAAGCAAGCGGGAGACCCCTATGAGGACTATACGACTGTATTCATAAAATCGGCAATAACCATTGCGGCCATCACTGCTGGAGCTGTTATTGTCATTGCTTTATGGAAGAGACGCCGTTATTGATTTGAAGGTACCGGATGGTTGTGCTTCATCGCGGATTGGACGCCGCCGTTACCATTTCCAAACTCCTTTCATAGATTAATAGAAAGGAGGGGAATGATATGTTTGGTTACTCTATCGTTCAAACCGTTAGATCCCATGCACATCGGTTAGACAAGCCTCTGCGCGAAAAGCTACTGAATCTGTATAAACCGTTTAAATGGACACCTTGTATTTTTCATAAGCTGCTGGAGGGATCAATCAAAAGGTTCAAAAAGCTTTCTGTTATCATCGAGTTTGAACAAGGATGTTATGAGGAAGGCTGCAAGGAAGTAAACAAAGTATTAAATCGCCGCAGCAGAAATGGATTGAAATCTCATTTTTCCAGGATTTGCTGCTGCTGTGCCGATATTACTCCGAAGGGCTTGGAGGATGTTCTTTCCCATTGTCATCATATCCGCAGAATCTATTTAAACCGGGAAGTCCGCGCCTTTCTTGATGTGGCGGTAGAATCGGCAAATGCAGCTCATATTGTAAGAAATAACATGGTCCTAACGGGAAAAGGGGTAACGATCGCTGTTGTCGATACAGGAATTTACCCGCACAGTGATCTATCCGGGAGAATCGTAAACTTTGTCGATTTTATCAATCAAAGAACGGAACCCTATGATGATAACGGACACGGAACTCATTGTGCGGGCGATGCGGCCGGGGATGGAGCGGCTTCGATGGGGAAATATAGAGGACCTGCCCCGGAAGCCAATCTGGTAGGAGTTAAGGTATTGGATAAAATGGGAGCGGGTTCTTTAGAAACGGTCATGCAAGGGATCGATTGGTGCATCCAGTACAATGAAAATAATCCTTTCGATAAGATCGATATCATCAGCCTATCCCTTGGAAGTCAGGCCCAGCCACACAAGAAAGAGAACGATGATCCGATGGTCAAAATCGTAGAGGAAGCGTGGACTTCCGGGATTGTTGTCGTCGTTGCGGCCGGAAATGAGGGTCCGGAGTCCAAAACCATTGCAAGTCCGGGGATCAGCGATCAGGTGATTACCGTCGGTGCTCTGGACGACAGCAATACGGCCGGGGAAAAGGATGACGACGAGGTTGCGAGCTTTTCCAGCAGGGGGCCTACCATTTATGATCAGATAAAACCGGATATATTGGCTCCCGGGGTAAATATTATTTCATTACGTGCGCCAAATTCATATTTGGACAAATTACAAAAAACGAATCGCGTCGGTTCCGATTATTTTGTATTATCGGGAACATCAATGGCAACGCCGATCTGTGCGGGAGTTGCGGCATTGATCAAAGAATGGAATCCGGGAGCAACACCTCAGGAGATAAAAGATGCAATAAAATCCGGACCGAAATTGTGGACGGACCGAAACCAAAATATTTATGGTGCAGGATATATAGATGCAGAACGGTCCATTCCCAATGATGTTGAGGATTAGTGCCCGAGTGAAGCCTGATAGCAGAGAATGAATATTGTCTATCATTTGAAGCCCGCCCATGGTAAAATAACCCACAGGAATCTAATTTTTGTTGAAAGAAGGTGGAAGGAATGTGCCATATGACCAAGCATGACGTTGAAAATGTCCGCACGATCGGATTTACCAAAGTGTCGAACGGGATCAGTCTGTCTGCATTGGATCATACGGATCGGCATTTCCTTGCGCCTATTGGACGAAGTTATCAGGGTCATTGACCCGCTAGCCCTCTCATCCTTTGCCATGGAGTGCCGCTCCATGGTTTTTAATTTACCGTAAAGGATGAGAACATGAATCGAATTAAGCTCGCAAGCAATCTGCCGTTATTTTTTGTGTACAAATTTTTGAATTCGTTTATTTTGGATCGCGGTATATGGATGTTGTTCCTTGTGTCCAAAGGCTTCTCATTGGCGGAAATCGCCTTGATCGAAACCGCGTACCACTGCACTATATTTTTGCTCGAGGTTCCGACGGGGTACATTGCCGACCGGTACGGCAAGCGTGTCAGTTTATTGCTGGCAGAGTGCGCGGGCGTATTGTCCGCAAGCTTGCTGTTGTGGGGAGAGAATGCTGCGGTGATTATTGCCGGATTTATATTAGGCGGCTTGGTTGGAACCTTTCAATCCGGAGCAACCGGCGCAATGATCTTTGAAACGCTCAAAGCGCTTGGCAAAGAAGCGGCGTTTAAACGTTATAACTCCCATTTGTCAGCCGTCGTGCTCCTTACAATGGGGGTGAGCGGAGCGGCGGGCGGAGCTCTTTCCGATATCGATTGGATGTGGGTATATGCAGGCAAAGTGATCCTGCATGTGCTTACATTGGCGATTATTCTACTGTTGGTTGAACCCGTACCGGAAGAAAGCGGTAAACCCGATCCGTCAAGCGGCGGCGCAACGTCCTATTCTTTCATGAGGCAAATAACGGAAGGCTCCCGATTTATGAAGATTAACGTTTCGTTCTTCTCGCTCTGTCTGTTCGGCGCCATTCTGTATTCGATGTCCTGGTCGGTTTCTTTTTACAGCCAGGTTGTCTTTCAATCGATCGGGCTCGGGAATCCGATCATAGGCATGCTGAACGGACTGGAAACTTGGGTTTCCGCCGGCATTGCAGCAGTTGCTTTTTTGGGGGAGCGTAAGCTGGGGAAGCAGGGGTCGCTATTCATTTCCGGTGTTGGATTTATCGTATTTCTAGTTATTTTTGCGATTAAGCCCAGCGTTGAGCATGTGATCGCGGCCTTCTTCATGATGTCCGTATGTATCAGCTATCTTGAACCGCTTATGGAGGCATACCTTAACGAATTGCTCCCTTCTCATATGAGGGCAACCATGCTGTCCTTCTTCAGCATGATGATTTCGGCAGGAATGATGATGACTTTTTCCTTCATTGGGTTTCTCGCCGACCGGACAGATTTATCGACTGCGCTTAAATATGTGTTATTGATTTGGATTCCCATATGCTTGGCAACGATGTTATGGTCGCTCAGGCATGCCAAAAAAGACGAATCGGGGAGACGCGGAAATGAAAAGTGAAAGGACCGTTGCAGGGTTATTTCGTGACAAGACGTTTCGCAATTTTCTCAGCATCGTAATAAAGTATAAGTGGTTGTACATATGGGCGATTGTAACCGAGATGGCTTTAACGGGAGTAGCGTTAGTTTTTGCCGAGGCTGGCAGAAGGCTGTTTGATCTTGCGCCGAATGTGCCGAAGGATGCATTGGTTCTTATTCTTATTGTTATTATTTCCGTCACACTGCTGCGGCTTCTATTCACGTTTTGGAACAACTGGGTGAAATCCTTATTGAATGAATCGGTGGTTTATGAGATGCGGCGTAATATTTTAAATCATTTGCGTCCACAATCCGTGAAGCAGATTATGTGGTGTTTATCGATAAAGGTGAAGTCGTTGAATGTGGAACACCGATGCAGCTCATTGAGAGAAACGGTCATTTTCGCACTTATTGGGAGAAACAAGGCTTTTTTGAACCCTCGTCAAATGCTGTCTGATTTTGCCTTGTTCAATAAATTGCTTACCAGTCTTCCTAACGTGCCTTGATCGACGAATGGCGCAATGCTTGCCAGAAAATCGGGGCTGAGCCGCTCCGCTTCCACGCCGCTAATCAGCTTCTCCATATTTGTCCGGCTTAAAAAAGGCGCGAGACCTAAAATTTTGCGAGGCTCCAATTCTCCGTCGATGACGCTATCTACGAGCCGATTCAACGTTTCACCGCTTAAGAAAGGCGCGAGACCCTGAATCGCGTCCCAGCTCAAGCCGCCTTTCTCGGCCTGCTCCACAAGCCGGTCGATATGGTCCCTGTCAAGAAACGGCGCAATCCCGATAATTTGCTGTATGTCCAGTGAGCCTTCGATCGTTTTATCGACCAGCCGCTTCAACGTATTTCCGCTCACAAACGGAGCAAGTCCGGTAACAACATTCCATTGAATATTGCCCTCCTCCGCTTGGCGGACCAGTTCGTCCAACGTTTCCGATGGCAGGAATGGTGCCAGCTTCATGACGGTATCCATAGTAAGACGGTTTTTATTCACGCCTTCGGTCACTTTACCGAGGGCGCTCGCTTTCAGCATAGGCGCAACTTCAATGAGCTCTTCGACGTCCACCTGTCCCTCATTGACCATAGCTGCAACCTGCTCCGGCCGGTTTTCGGCGATTTCACCAACGATTCTTCCTATGTCGCCGCTCATCCCGCGTTCTGCGGAATCTCCGGCATGCAATAGATCGTCGACCGTTTTACCGAATAAATGTGCCAGGGGCATAAGCGTTCCGATATCCGGCATCGATTCCCCTCGCTCCCACTTCGATACTGCCTGGTGACTGACGTTAACAAGGTCTGAAAGCTCGATTTGCGTCAGGTCCCGTTCCTTGCGTAGCTTGGATATATAGGCTCCTATTCTGCGAATGTCAAGCATGGATTCGTCCTCCCGAAATTCAATGTACAGTGCGCACCGTCAAATTCAGCATAGCATATCCTCTTTGGTCCACCAATCAATCGGCGGTAGAATTCATCTGATCATCCATTTCAACCGCAGGTTGCAATAAGCAGGAATACTTAAAGAAGCAAAGAAATTAGGCCGAAAACGGATTAATTTACAAGATTATTCCAATCCCTTAGTCAAATATGAAGGTTGTAAAGAGCGATATTTATAAGTACAGTTTTATTTAATGGGCCAGAACGGACCGTTTCCAAAGTATGCCTATGCCGGGAGATGAATTCATTGAATGAAGTGAAAATCGTATTGGCGGGAATTGGAGGTTACGGCACAAGGTATGTGCGGAGTTTATTACAAGGGGAAGGCAAATACCCGATTAAGCTTGTCGGCGCGGTTGATCCCTATGCGGAGAAAAGTCCTTGCTTTCATCTAATAACGGAACGGAACATACCCATTTATCCATCGCTGGAGCGGTTTTACGAGGTATCCGGTGCCGATATGGCGATCATTTCCACTCCGATTCAATATCATTGCCCCCATACCTGTTTGGCGTTGTCGCATGGAAGCCATGTTTTATGCGAGAAACCGCTTAGCGCGACCGTCGACGAGGCGATAAAGATGATTGAAGCGAGGAATAAAGCGAACAAAATTGCGGCGATCGGCTATCAATGGAGCTACAGTGAAGAGATTCAGGCGCTCAAGCAGGACATCATCCGCGGACTATACGGAAAACCGATACGGCTCAAAACACTTATTTTATGGCCGCGGTCGGAAACGTATTATGCCAGAGGCTGGGCGGGGAAAAAGCGGGACAGCAGCGGAAATCTGATCCTTGACAGCGTCGCCAATAATGCGACCGCACACTATATTCATAACATGTTCTACGTTTTGGGAAGCGATGTCAATACGAGCGCGCGGCCATCCAGTGTCACTGCCGAGTTATACCGGGCAAATGACATTGAGAATTATGATACGGCGGCGTTAAAAGCATATACAGACAACGGAGCGGAACTGTTATACTACGGATCGCATGCGGTCGATAAAAAGGCAGGCGCGCGATTTCATTATGCATTCGAGAAGGCCGATATTTTCTATGATGATGAAACAGGCGGGAAAATCATTGCACATTTTCATAACGGAGAAAAGAAGGACTACGGCAATCCGAATTTGAACAGCGATAATAAAATATGGTCGGCCGTTGCCGCTATTCTTGGAGAAGGGGAAATTGTTTGCGGGCTGGAAGCAGCGATGTCCCAAACGATTTGTATCAACGCAATGCAGCAATCCGGAGGAGATATCGCCGAATTTCCCGAACGGATGATCAGAAGGGGTGCGCTTTTCCGCAACAATGATAAAGGTCTGTTTGTCGAAGGATTGGCCGATCGTTTGAAGGCATGCTACGATCAGGCGGCCTTGCCCGCCGAGACCGGAATTGACTGGGCAAAAGCGGGAGAGTTAATTCGATTGAATTAATGCGTCGAATCGTTATCGGCCATCTTAATTTCAATTAGGATCGTATTCCGGCCTTTTCGCTCCATCTCTTGAACGGTCCTAATTAGCTCGGCCGCGGCCCCCCATTTTTCCTGTTCAACTGCCGAATGAATGATTTCGATCAAATCTTCCTTTGTCGTGAGATTATACACTATCATTCCTCCTTACATAGGGATCTTTGAGCGTGACATAGGGATCTTTGAGCATGACGTAGGGATCTTTGAGCATGACATAGGGATCTTTGAGCGGAGCTCAAAGTCTCTCTGCTTCTCAAAGTCTCTCTGCTTCTCAAAGCCTCTCCGCATCTCTGCTCCAATTATTGCCAGTTCAGGACGATTTTATCCGTCAACAATGATCCCGGCTGAACGTGCTCTTGTATCATGATATACTTAACCGGGGTGATTATAAATGAAGTGGATGCGGTTGAAGACAAATATGAACATCGTCAATGTAGAGAATCGTCTGAAATATAACCCGAAAATTGTTGAATTCTATTTAAACGACACCGATTTGCAAAGGCCCGATCTCATTCGTGACCGAATCCGGCTGTTGAAGAGGCACGGGGTTACTGTTTATTTGCACCATCCGCCGAAAGTGGAAGGGATTTTTCTCGACATCCTCAGCGATGGGGAACCGGTCCGCTCTTTCTACCGAAGGTCGTCGGAGCTGCTTGCGGCGATTTGCAATGAGGAAGGGGCCAAGTGCGTACTGCATGCGAATTACGCTGGAGGGGCACCATGGGAGACGGCAACGAAGGAGCAGATGCGCCGGCTGAAGCGGGAGATTGAAGCGGTGCAATCGTTCGCGGACGGATGCTTTGTATGGGAGGACTCGACCGAAGGGCTGTTCTGTTACGCAAACCCGCGCCTTATCGATGAGGTGATTGCCCCGTTGAGGCTGCCCCTTAATGTCGATGTCAGTCATACGTTCATTGCCTTGCGGGGGGACAATGCCGGCCTGAAACGTGTGCTGGAGGCGACGAAGCCGTATACCCGCTATTATCATCTGGTCGACAGCATGGGGATGGAGCACGACTCGCTGCCGCTCGGACAGGGCAGGATCGACTGGCGTATGGTGAAACCGTACGTGAAGGACAGTGAGTTTATCTTCGAAATCGGGCTCAGCGGCGATCATTCCGATTGTACACCGATGGTCGATAGCGCCCGGTACTTCGCAGAGCTGGAGGAATAAGTGTTTACTGCTGCGAGGATCCCGGGGAATATCCAAACGGTTCGAAAATAGCGTCAGAAAGATGCAGGTTTAACGGAACAAAATACCGCTATTTGTCGCGGCCTCCGCGTTGCTTTGGATATAGAGGAAAAGATTACCGCTATTTGTTTACATATAATGTGTACTGCTGAAAGCCGGCCGAATAAAGGCGGATCCGCAAAACGAAGCTTCGCCGTCAAACGGCGAAGCTGTTTCTGCTTGACAACCTCTAGTAAAGCTTCCCTTGGGCATACAGATTTCTGGAAAGCTTCATGACCGCTTGGATATAACAGTTCTGCCGAAGCGGGAACGGATCGCCGAAATAATGCGGCAGAATGGTATTCATCGTCGCTTTCATTTTTTCATACAGCTGGTTGAACACGACCTCTTCGGTATAGAACTGCGTCTCGCGCCCCTGCATCCACTCGAAATAAGAAACGATCACGCCTCCGGCGTTAGCCAGAATATCCGGAATGACGACCGCGCCTTTATCGTTAAAAACCTGATCCGCTTCACCGGTTATAGGGGCATTGGCTCCTTCCACGATCAGCGGAGCTTTGATCTGTCCCACATTATCGCCGCGGATTTGGTCTTCCAGCGCGGCAAGAATGAGAACGTCAACGTCAAGATACAGCACTTCCTCCCGGCCAAGCAATTCCGCCTTTATTCCTGAATCGGCCAATTGTTCCTCGGTTGTCGGGAGGTCGCCTTTGTTATTCGACGCAAATGCGATCAATGCGGGTATATCCAGCCCGTCCGGATGATAGAGTGTACAGTTGCGGTCGCTGACTGCGACGATTTTATTCTGCAGGAAGGTACATTGATAAGCTTCAAGAGCGGCGACCGAACCGACATTTCCGAAGCCTTGCACCGCAAGCTTAAGCGGGCGTCCCGCGAGGCTTAGCGCTGTCCGCGCGAACGGATTGCTGCTGCGGGACAACCAGCTGCGCTGTTCCTTCAGGAAGTCGTGGATCGTATAGCGAAGCGTGAAATATACGCCTTTGCCGGTTGCTTCACGTCTCCCGAGCGAGCCGCCGCTCATAACGCTCTTGCCGGTGAAGCTGCCCAGATAAGGCATGCCGGGATGGATGCTCTTATATTCCGCCATCATCCAGTCCATCTCCCGTTCGCCGGTTCCGACGTCCGGTGCCGGAATATCCTTGTCCGGTCCGAGAATATCGCTAAAATATTGAACGTACTTTTTACAGATTAAATAAAGTTCTTTCACGGAATATTCGCGCGGGTTGATGGCCACGCCTCCCTTGCCGCCGCCGAAAGGCACTTCATGAAGAGCGTTCTTTAGCGTCATCAGCGTCGCCAGGTTAATGACCTCATCCTCATTGACCGATTCATGGAATCGGATGCCGCCTTTATACGGTCCGAGCGTATCGTTATGCTGAATGCGGAAAGCCGGAATACGGACGACATCGCCGTTGTCGCGCGTAATGCGCAAGAAGGATTTGTGCACCTTGTTCGGCGTCGACAGAATTGCCGCGAGCGAAGTGAACGCCTGCCGGCGCTCCTCCTCCTGCAGGTCCGGCAGAAATGAAGAGTCGTTAAGCAGCGCTTGCAGCGAATGCTGAACGATTGCGCCTGTTTGTCTTGTCATGAATAAGGACCTCCTCAGCAACCGTTGGCGAAGTTACGGTTGGCATTATTCATTGCTTAACTACATTCTATCACAGGTGATTTATCCAGCCCAAATCCGGTAACGCAAGGAGGGTAATAAATAAAAGTCTAATATTGTCAAGGAACTTGCCGATATAAAAAGTAAGGACGAATTGCAATTTATTCATTGCCGTCCATTAAAGGGGTGATAACGACTGCGGTATGATCCGGCAAGATGCAGTGAAACGGCAACTAAAACGATAGTACGAGGAGGGTCTTGATGAATGGAAGTACTGGTATGGACGTAGGGGCCGAAACTGCTGCTCATCGCAAATAGGATGTACTTAAAAATGAAAAAGGCAAAGCTAATGAAAATTAGCGGCGCAAAGCTATAGGGGCTAAGGGCATGCAAGCTGCACGCCTATGCCAGCCAGTTGCCGAATCGACCGGAGATTCTGGAGTAACCGTTATTATGGTTATTTTCACAGAGTCACTTTTCTCTATCCCCGTTATCGGCAATGATATCGGGGATTTATTTTTTAATTAAAAGGAGTTGACGCTTATGTTAACAACGCATGTTAGAAAAATATTGTCTAAAAAGTTGACCGTACTCAAGCAGCCGGGATGTCCGGATATCAGTCTGGCCGGACCGGTTCGGCTTCCAGTTCAGCTGTATGACCAAGAGGTGACGTTCCAGTGGTATACATGGTTGAACATGGGCGAATTAGGCCTTCCGAAGGGAGACGTACTTGATTTGCTGCCCCAGGTGGATCTCGCTTCGCATCAGCAATCTTCTGTGCTTGTTTTTGGCGATTTTGCCAATGCCAAGCACGCGCTGATCCGAATGCACAGCATATGCCATACGGGAGACATTTTCGGAAGCAAGCGATGCGATTGCGGGTATCAATTGCGGCATTCCATGCGTTTGATAGCGGAGAACGGATGCGGGGCACTCTTTTATTTGGCCAATCATGAGGGCCGTGGAATCGGTCTCTTTGCCAAATCGTTGGCTTATCTGCTGCAGGAGGAGGGGCTCGATACGGTGGAAGCCAATCACGGTTTGGGCCTGGAAGACGACCAGCGCTGTTATGAAGAAGCGATACGCGTACTTCGAAGTTTGCGGCAAAAGCCGGTAACTGTCATAACAAATAACCCGAAGAAGCTGGAGTCACTTCAAACAAAGGGGCTCTCTACAGAGCAGCATATCCCGATTTGGGGAGATCTGTCCAAACACAATATGCGATACTTGGCAACCAAAATCGCCAAATCGGGTCATATTCATCAGGAAACGTCGGGCCATACTGCCGAACGGGGTGTGAGAGGGTACAAATGAGATCGGATGAATATTTTATGAAGCTGGCGCTGGACTTGGCTGCAACAGCCAAAGGAAAAACGTCTCCGAATCCTGTTGTGGGTGCAATTTTGGTCAAAGACGGCCAGATTGTCGGTCTTGGGGTTCACCGGAAGTCAGGAGAGCCCCATGCCGAAGTGCATGCCTTCGGTATGGCGGGAGAGCATGCCAAGGGCGCAACGCTTTATGTCACCCTTGAGCCATGTGCACACTATGGAAAAACCCCGCCTTGTGCGGAGCAGGTTCGAATCTCTGGAGTCAAAAGGGTAGTTGCCGCCATGCAGGACCCGAATCCGGAGGTTGCCGGAAGAGGCTTTCAACTGTTGAAAGAGCAGGGGATCGAAGTGGAAGTAGGGGTACTGGAGTCGGAAGCGAGGCTGCTTAATGAACGCTTTGTACTTAATATGGTCAAACGCCGGCCGTTTATTATTTCGAAGACGGCGATTACGCTGGACGGGAAAATTGCCGCCCATACGGGACATTCGCAATGGATCACAGGAGAGAAGGCGCGGGATGAGGTGCATCAATTACGCAGTGAAGTCGATGGCATTTTGGTTGGGATCAATACGATACTGGCCGACAATCCCCGGCTAACTGCCAGATTGCCGGGGAATGAGAAACATCCTGTGCGAATTGTTCTGGATTCAAAGCTTCGCATGCCCTTAAATGCCAATGTAACCGACTGCTCGGAAGCAAGGACCTGGGTTGTGACGAGAGAGAATGCAGATCCGGATAAAGTAAGCTTGCTCAGGCAAAAAGGACTGGAAATTCTGTTCGTGCCGGAGGGCCGCGAAGGTTTTGATCTGCGTGCATTGGTTGACATGTTATATCGGAAGGGAATCACCGATCTGTTAGTGGAAGGCGGCGGAGAAATCAACGGTTCTTTCCTGCGAGCGGGACTTATCGATAAATGGCTTATTTATATGGCTGCCAAAATATTGGGAGGGAGGAATTCTATTTCTCCATACAGCGGTGCGGATGTGGATAAAATGGATGAAGCGCTGAACATTCATATCCATTCCATCCGGCAGGTCGGCGAAGATATTTGCATTACAGCCTACCCGGCCGGCTGTTCTGGAACGGCAGCGTTTTTATAAAGGGGAACGGGCTTTTGTGCAAGGTGCGCACAAGAGCCTATTCCCCTTCCCGCTAAAAGAATGCCGCCCAATTCACGGAATTGGCGAAGGTCCTGTTGATTGGCGATCCGGTCAGAAGGATCATAACAGTTTTAAAATCGCAGGCTCAATCGAATCCGGTGTATCGTTAGGCGCAAATCGCTTCACGACCCTTCCGTTTCGGTCGATGAGAAATTTAGTGAAATTCCATTTAATCGACTTCGATCCGAAAATGCCCGGCGCTTCTTTAGACAAGTACCGAAAGAGAGGGTGCGCCTGCGAACCGTTGACGTCGATCTTCGCATAGAGCGGGAAGCTGACGCCATGGTTCAGCTCGCAGGTTTGGGCGATTTCCGTTTCATTACCCGGCTCCTGACTGGCGAACTGATTGCTGGGAAAGCCAAGAATCGTAAAGCCCTGCTCCTTATATTGCTCATAAAGCTTTTGCAGTCCCCCGAATTGCGGAGCGAATCCGCATTTGGTAGCCGTATTCACGATCAGCATGACTTGTCCCCGATATTCCGATAGCGATTGCTCCTCTCCGCGAATCGTTTGAGCTGTGTATTCGTATATAGACATGCCGTTTCCCCCGTTCATCTCACATTTCATCCGAAATTCAGATGAAAGATTCAGTACTGTAATTATTGTACACATTTGTAGGGTATTCGGGCAATGAAGCCGAATATGATAATCTAATATGAAATGAAAACCTTGCTTAGCAGAGAGACTTTGAGAAGCAGAGAGACTTTGAGCTCAGCTCAAAGATCCCTATGTCATGCTCAAAGATCCATATGTAAGGAGTGAGACCATGGATTTCATAGCCAAAAAACTGGATGAATTGCACCGTTACAGGGCGGAGTCGACCGCTCCCGGGGATTTGGATGCATTCTGGGAACGTACGTTGAGCGCATCAAACGGCCAACCGTTTAACGAAAGCAGAGCTAAGGCCGATTACTCGTCCCCGTACATGGATGTCTATCGCGTTACATACAACGGGTGTGATGAGACTCGTATTCATGGCTGGTTTGTGCTTCCCAATTTTGTGAATCGGCGGGAAGGAGGGTTGCCTTGCGTCGTTATCTATCACGGTTATCGCGGAGGAAAAGGCCACCCGGAGATGTATGCCAATTGGCTTCTTCACGGCTTCGCGGTATTTGCGATGGATGTCCGCGGCCAAGGCGGGGAGACCGGCAATGCACTCGGTCAACAGTTCGGCATGACCGGCGGCTGGATTACGCAAGGGCTGCTCGATCCGGAGCGGAGCTATTACCGCGCCATTGCGGCAGATGCCGTTCGGGCGCTGCAGTGGACAGCCCGGCAGCCAGAAATTAATCCCAAGGAAATATACGCTGTGGGGGGGAGCCAAGGCGGCGGGCTGGCCTTGCTCACTGGGGCTCTTTGCGATATTCCGCGCAAGGTGATCGCCGACGTTCCAAATATGTGCCACATGGACTACGGGATCTATCATTCGCAGGGATCGCTGTCCGAAGCCGCTTCGTTCGTTTCGAAATTTCCGGACCGGCTGGACACGGTGCTGCATACACTAAGCTATTTTGACATGTTGAACTTGGTCGATCGGCTGCAAGTGCCGGTCATGGTAACGGTCAGCCTGAAGGATCCGGTCTGTTTGCCGGAGACGATCTTTGCGGTGTATAACCGAATAACTGGACCGAAACGATTGCATGTATACCCGTTTAACGGTCACAGCACCGGCGAGGGGCATTTTCAAAAACAGGTGCAATTCATTCTAGGTGGAGAATGAGCTGCACCGTACGTTTGATACTGGTTATTTCTGCCCGCAATATTGCAAGCCGAGGGTGTACCCTCAGCTTGCAGACGCCTGGGCAGGCTTTTTAGGCGACCCGGCCTCCTGCACCTGAGCTTGTTCCATCTTGCAATTTCCTTGAAGTATGCCGCCTTCCTCTATCGTAATCGCCGCTGTGGTCACATTTCCGGAAATGCGTCCTTTGGCCGTCAACGAGACTTTACCAAACGCATGGATATCACCGGTTACCTTTCCTGCAACGATGACGTGACGTGCGGTCATATTGGACTCGACAGACCCCTTGTCTCCGACTGTGATATCACCTTTGCACTCGATGTCGCCGATAACCTGTCCTTCAATTCGTATGCTTGCCTCTGAGATGAGATTGCCCTTGAACACCGTTCCCTCTCCGATTAACGTATCTGTTGAGCTCGGATCGATTTTCTCGGATTTACCTTTGAACATCTGAAGATTCCTCATTTCCATATGTAATTAAATAAGGGGCGGGGTCAACCGGCTCTCCGTCCTTCCATATTTCAAAATGCAAATGGGGACCGGTGCTGCGTCCGGTGGAGCCGAGCTGTCCGATCATATCGCCTTGTTTGACCTGTTCACCTTCGCGGGCGAGCAACTTCCGTAAGTGAAAATATTGGGATCTCAGGCCTGAAGGGTGCTTCAAAATAATATGATAGCCTTTTCCCGAATCATATGCCGACGTCACGACGATGCCGTCCCCCGCCGCATAAACGGGGTCTCCGGATGGACCGGCAATATCCATGCCGCTGTGCATGCTTAATCGGCCGGAGAACGGGTCCTTTCGAATGCCGAATACCGAGGTCACCCGGGTGGAATCGGTTGGCCATTGTGTAGGAGTGACCCGAAGCAAATCAAGCGTCCGCTCGGCCCGATCCAGCAGAGCATAAAACCGGTTCTGGAAATCGCCGGACTCATCGACGAGCGAGCTTAAGCTTTCTTTCGTCTCCATCATTAACGTGTCGATCGCTTGCTCGGGTATCGACAGCGCCTCGCCGCCTTTGCCTAGCCCGGATTCCTGTAATCCATATTCGGATACCTGCTCTGATTCCGTTAACGGTTCGGAGAAACCGATTTCCGGGTGGTCCATATGTATGAACGATTCCATCTTCTGTTCAAGCTCTTCCCAATCTCCCATCCGCCGTTCGATTGTTTTGGCTTGTTCCGACAGCAGATAGAGATCCGATTGCAGCGTTTCTATCTTCCGTTCTTTATCGGATATGATACGGTCGTAGTGATCAGAGACGGTGGACAGCTTATGCTGCAGCTGTTGATTATGTACAGAAGTGGAATGGAAAAGCATGTACATAATGCAAACGCTGACAATCAGTGCAATGGCAAATGCTCCCGCAGATCGTAGAAGAGCGGGGGAGAAGTGCAGCCGCAGCACGGGAGAATCCGCATCGGATATAATGAGAAAAGTAATCTTTTTTCGTTTGGCCGAGCGCTTAAAGTTCATTATAACCTCCTCGCCACATGGTGTATTCAAGTTCTTCGGCAACAGTTTATATTCGGCATAAGATGACAAATTCCTTCATCGAAACGATGATTTTTGTCGAATCATCAACCCGGGTTGAATATCAATTCGACTGAAGACAAGAGCATAAAAATAATTATTGACAATGATAATGAGAACCATTATCATAACTTAAGAGAACTATTTTGAGCGGCAAAGCGGGGAAGACAGCGATGAAGAAAATCAAATACTGCTGCAAAAATATGAAAGTCGGCACGAAACAGGTATACAAGGCCATGAAAGAAAAATTTCCGGAGCTCGAGCACAAGAAAAAGGATTGTCTCGGCAATTGCAAGCTGTGCTCCAAGCAATGCTTCGCGATGATCGGGAAGAAAAAGTTCGTCTGTGAGCCCTCGGCCAAAAAATTGTATAAAGCGCTGCGTAAGGCAATTGGATAATATTCAGGCATCCTGGTGCAATATAACTATTGCACGGGATGCTTTTTTGTTGTCATTGACCGGTTTGAATGCAGGAAATCAATAGATTCAGCTTGATCTGCTTGTAGGGCCGAAGTTGATGTTCGATTCATAATCTTATATCATAGAGGTACAAACAGGAAAAGAATTGCATTAAGAGAGGATGATATTACAAGATGAACGATAAACTGCATCAAGCGTTAAACGATCAAATGAATTTTGAATTTTACTCTTCACATGTCTATCTGGCGATGGCCGCTTATCTTTCCGGCGAAAGTCTTGACGGATTTGCGAACTTCTTCATTGTGCAGGCGGAGGAAGAACGTTTCCATGCCATGAAGATATATGAGTTTCTGAACAACCGCGGCAAGCGCGTTACGATTCAGGGAATGGCCGAGCCGAACAACGAATACGATTCGGTGTTGGGTGCATTTGAACAAGCCTATCAACATGAGATTGAGGTAACGAAACGGTTTTACCATTTATCCGACTTGGCAATGAATGACCGTGAGCATGCGACGATCCAATTTTTGAAATGGTTTATCGACGAGCAGGTGGAGGAGGAGGCGATGTTCGACTCCATTATCCAGAAGCTGAAGCGGATCGACCAGGACAGCAACGCATTTTTTATGCTCGATACGGAGTTTGCGCAGCGGACGTTTACGCCTCCGGCACAATAATCGTGTTTACTTCAAGGCGCCTAATAAGGCGCCTTTTTTGAATTTTAAGCGTACTATGTCAATTATTTTTTTCAGACTTTTTGAGTAACCCAAACACACCTAACCCTCAATTTTCCAAAAAAAAGTTAGCAACTGACAGAGAAGCGATGCTTGGAACCGGCCTTTCTCGTACTTGAAAGGAAATAGCCTCGTTTTTTCAATCCTGCGATGCAATCTGGCTGAGTGCAGAATATACGCTAACGTACAATTCGCATTTACAGGACGAGGTGGATAAAGCTTAGACACGAGATCCTAAGGTCTCCAAGAATTTGATCCGATCTTCCCTCAGTCCCAGAAAGACCGGTTCCAAGGTTTTTGCATTGTTAGGCTATAGCTAAAGGTGGCACAACACAGCTGAATTTCAGTTTTTTATTGATTTCAGCAATGATGTGGTAGTTGGGACATTGCGATTGAAACGGCGAACGGTCTCGCAGCATGGCAAAAGCGATTTTCAGCATTTTGTTGCCCATGGCTACAAAAATCGCTCTCTCGTGCTTACCTCGCACCTTCAGACGCTCGTAGAAGGGCTTGAGATCCTTGTTATGCATGCAGAGATTCCTGCCTGCCAGGTATACCACGTAACGCAAATGATCGTTGCCTTGCTTGGAAATACTGCGGTAGGAGCCTTTGCCGCCACCGGTTTGCTTGATAATAGGGTTTGTACCTGCTTTCTTAATTAACTGGCTTGCATTCGAATACTGGGATACATCCCCCATCTCGGCATAAAGCTCAGCAACGGTATTCACCCCCAAGCCTGGTACGGTAAGAAGCAGCTGTCCGTCTGTCTGAAGGAGAAGGCTCTCGATCTCTTGCTCCAGCGTCTCAATTTTGGCATCGAATGCTTGTAAGTCGCGAAGCTTCATTTGCAACAGCATCAGTTCCGGTCGAAGCTCATCTGGGTTCCTGGACAAGGATTGGTCAGCAATGTACAAGAGCTTCTGAATAGTGGTGTTGCGCAATTTCAGATTATGCTGGACGGAGAGCTTCCGCAGCCCTGCTTCGCCTAGTTGCAACACGCTTGCCGGGTGTGGGTAGTGCTCCATGAAGAAGAGAGAAGCTTTACCCCAGAAATCGCTGAATACCTTGATTTTACGAGCTCTGCCGGTAGAGTGATCTGCAAACCCCTGATACTCGCGCCAGATGATATCCATGAGTGCTCGAATCTCTATGCGCAAGGAGGCGCGTTTTCGGATCTCGGAGCGTCGTGCTCGGGTCAAGACATGGAGTTGACGATGTAACCCATCCAGCAACCTGTTTTCGGTAGCTTTATTGCTTTTGATGGCGTGGGCAATAGCTACTAAATCGAGATCATCTGTTTTGCACCAGCTAAGTGCGCTTGCGCGTTCCTCGAAAGTGGTGTATGGATTAAAGATCTGTACGTGGTATCCACGTTTCGCCATTTCACGGACAATGTCTTCGTAGTAATGGCCTGTTGCTTCGACACCTAGGAACAAGCGCACAGCTTGTGTAGCTGCCACCGCCTGATCGATCTTTTTGCAAAGCAACTCCATACCAGAAAAACTCACCGAGAAAAAGAAGGGTTTTTCAATGATGTCGCCGAAATAATTGCATATTAAGGCTTTCTGGTGGAGCTTGGCTGCGTCGATCGCAACGATGAGGACCTGCTCCAGGTTAACACCTCTTAGTTGTTGACTGAACTTTGTTCCCTTACGGCCTTGAATGTGTGAGGATTTCCCCATGTGACTTCAACCTCCTGTGGTGGGTAGGTATAGATTGAAGCTCTCTGTCAGGTGCTTCTTTCTTCGATAGTCGCTGGGGATTTCCTCTTTTCGTGTTGATTATATAACACGCCAGAATTTATAAGTTTCACACTTATATCTGCTTAGAATTCTCCGCGAAACGAAGCTTAGCCGCCAGAGGACGGCGAAGCCGTTACGCTTGATGGGGAAAAAGGGCATGGGAAAGATTTATTTTCGGCTGACGGTAGACTATAATAAGGTAAGTAAATGGAGAATGTTAATTGCTTGTATTGGAGCGGGTGAAGATGAGCATTCAAGGTGCGGAACAACGGAAATTCGTCCGTGTTTATTTACTGGCCGGCGTTGCGACCTCCCCGCAGTTTTTTAACACTGGCTGCGAGACCGTGGGGAAGCTTTGCGAGCAGTCGGGCTGGCGTTCAACGGTAGAGGTGCTGTTCCCGTATGGAGATAATACCCGAGGTGTAATATCCCAGGTAAGTAGAGCGGCCGGCGACTTATCCAAACGGTTTACTCTATTTCAGCATGGCGGCCGTCATGCGGCTAATAGCATCCGGAAGTCTTATGTCGGGGAGCCGCTTATTTTGATCGGACACAGCGGAGGCGGAGCGGCTGCCTATCAGGCCATCCGGATTTTACACAAGGAACAAAAGCTGGGCGATTTTCGCATTGTGCAGCTCGGTTCGCCCAAGGTACCGATCTGTCCCGATTTCAGGAACCGTGTATATTACGCATATGTGGTTGATGAGCAGGGGAGACGAAAGGATCCGGTCGCAAAGCTCGGAACGTGGGGAGGATGGTCGGCAGGCCGCTTTATGCTGCCGCGATGGGACCGGTATAAATATGCACCCGGACATATTGAGGAGCTGCGGCTGCTTGGAGGTCACGCCGATTATTTCCGGCATGGCCATCCGTATGTTGACAAGAATCAGGTATCCAATTTGGACAAAACGTTAGGCCGGGTATGGAAGTGGCTGCAGCTCAGCTTATTTTGCCGGAGCGGCTGACGAGGAGAGGGAGGCGTTAATGGAATGTTTACGATTCAAAGAGCCGAGTCAAGATTTGTTGTGGAACACGATTGGATTTACAGCGCACGAAGCTTTTCGTTCGGTGACGATTACGATCCGGACAATACGTCGTTCGGAGCGCTGCGTGTCCTGAATGACGACCGGATTGCCGGAGGAAGGGGCTTCGGTGCGCATCCTCACCGGGAGATGGAGATTGTCACGATAGTGCTTAGCGGACAGCTGGAGCATGAGGACAGCACCGGACATAAGGCGGTTACCGGGTTCGGGGGAATTCAGAGGATGAGTGCCGGAACGGGAATCATTCATTCGGAAATGAATCCGGGAGAGTCGGAAACGGAGCTGCTTCAGCTTTGGTTTACGCCGGACCGTCAGGGGCTTACCCCTTCATACGAAACTTCATCTTACGATCCCTCGCTCTTGAAAGGCAGCCTTCTTCCTATCGTATCCGGACGCGATGAGCTGAACGGTAAGCCTGGCGTTGCCGGCATTCATCAAGACCTGACGATCTATCTATCCGCGCTTGAAGATGGACAATCTTTGGTGTATTGCGGGTCAGCCGGCAGGCGTCTCTTCTTATTTGTGTTGGGGGGCAGTTTAAAGGTGAACGAAGAACATCACCTTGGACGACGGGATGCAGCCAGAATATCGGATACGGAGGAACTGCGGATCGCCGCCGGGCCTGCGGCAACGTTTATGCTCATCGATTTGCCATAACGAAAAAGGAGGATTCAGATGACGGAAGAGCAACAGAGGCAAGAAAATCGTTCATTTCGCCCGAGGCTGCTGATCAAGCAGGTGATCGGCCGCCTGCTGCTGGATTCGGTTAAGGGGCCGCATCCGTTTGAGCTGGCGCCTGCGGAAGACGGTTGGCGGATAACGGTGCATGCCGTGGAACGCGGATCGGCCGATGAGATTATAAGGCTTGGGCATGATTTGAATTTCTTCTACTTCGAGGAACCGGCCGATAATCGTATACCCATCAGGAAATGGTGGCTGTACGACAAGCGACAGCCGCTTCTTTCCTATAATGAGGCGGAACGGCTTCTAAGCATCGAAGTAGACACGCGAACCGCCTATTCAAACGACAAAGCGACATCGGGTTAATAAGATTTAGAATAATCCACGATATTACGCATACGGCTGATTTCACCTTTCAAATAATAGGAGAGGTTATAAATAAATAATTGTACGACCCGTTCTGTATATAGCGTTGTAGCGCCGCCGATATGGGGAGTCAGTATAACGTTGTCGAGTTCCCATAACGGATGCTCTTGCGGCAGCGGTTCCGTATCGAATACGTCGAGCCCTGCACCGGCGAGCCTGCCGCTCCGCAGTGCGCCGACGAGTGCCGCGGTATCGGTTGTGGCGCCGCGTCCGATGTTGATATAATAGGAGCCGGATTTCATCTGATTAAAGGCAGCTGCATCGAACAATCCTTTGGTCTCGCCGGTCAGCGGCAGAATATTGACAATATAGTCGGATTGACGCAGTACGCCTTCCAAACCGCTGAGGCCGGTCATCTGATCAACGCCTGTCGCAGGCCGACCGCTGCGGCGTACGCCCAGTACCTGCATGCCGAAAGCTTTGGCGAGCCTGGCGATTTCCATGCCGATCTCGCCGGCGCCGATAATGCCGATGGTCTTGCCGTACATTTCGCCGTATGAGCTGCCCGGATTCCAATGCCTCGATTGTTGGCTGCGAACGGCAAGATGGAGGTTTCGGGTCAGGCCGAGCATAAGCGCAAACGCAGTTTCGGCCATCGGATGAGGGTGGATGCCGCTTGCATCGGTCAGAATGACGCCATACTGCCGAAGTGTATCCAGCGGAAGCTTGTCCACGCCTGCCGACCAGCCTTGTACCCAGCGCAGCGCGGTTTCCTGCTTCAATGCCTCTTGGGCGATTGCGGAACTCCACCCGCAGATGACTTCGGCATCCCTGTAATGTTCAACCTCTATTTCGCTTGCCCGTCCAAACACCAACTCCCATTCCGGTGCGGCCGCGCGAACGCGTTCCTGCTGATCCGGTGTCAAGCCGTGCAGACAAATCATTTTTCGCATAAGAATTCCGTCCCTTCCCTGGATAGATGGCTTTGTCACTTAACTATATTGTTGCATGAATCGGAGAGAAGGGAAAGTGCCGGAGGACCGCGCTGTGATGGAGCTGATTTATTATGTGCGGGCAATCATTGCTTAAATTCGGAAGGATTGGACTGGTAACGCGGATCAAAAAAGGATACACTAGAGATATTACCTGTACGCGAGGTGTTAAATATGTCTGATATCGATCAAACGTCAACAAACGAACCGGCTGCCGGAGAGGAAAAAGAGCCCCGCAAAGTTTCGCTGGCTGAAGCGGTGAAGCGCAAGCTGGCTCAGAAGAAGCAGGAACAGGCGGGA
Source organism: Paenibacillus tarimensis (assembly GCA_041281825.1). Taxonomy (GTDB): domain Bacteria; phylum Bacillota; class Bacilli; order Paenibacillales; family Paenibacillaceae; genus Paenibacillus_D; species Paenibacillus_D tarimensis_A. The sequence continues at coordinate 1,797,868 of CP166298.1, forward strand.
GGCGGCAAGCAGCAAAAGCATGAGGCTATCGGAAACCAGCCGAAGATGAAAAGCCAAAACACGAAAAAAATCAATAACCAACGGAAACGAATGGGCGTATAGTGGAGCATAAGCCCATGGTATGAAAGCGGAGAGACTTAGAACGGAGAGACTTTGAGAAAGCAGAGAGACTTTGAGCTTGGCTCAAAGGTCCCTATGTCATGCTCAAAGATCCCTATGTAAGGGAGGATGTTCGATGGCGAACACTCATACCTATACCCGGAGAGAAGAAGTCGCGAACGCAGTCACGCACGGAATCGGTGCGCTGTTAAGCGTGGCTGCGCTCGTGCTGCTCATTGTTTTTGCATCAATAAAGGGAACGGCGTGGCATGTCGTCAGCTTTACGATTTACGGCAGCGCCATGCTGTTGTTATATGTGGCGTCAACACTCGTACACAGCTTTCCGGAAGGAAAAGTCAAAAATTTCTTTGAGATCATGGACCATTCCTGCATTTACCTGTTTATCGCGGGAACGTATACCCCGATCCTGTTCAATGTCGTACAAGGAAAGCTGGGCTGGGCGCTGTTTGGAATTGTGTGGGGAATCGCGCTTGCGGGGGTCGTATTCAAATCATTTTTTGCATCCCGGTTTTTGTTCACCTCGACGCTGATCTATATCGCAATGGGGTGGATTATCGTTTTTGCGTGGGGGCCCCTCGTAGAAAATCTTGCACCTGGCGGGCTGCAGCTTCTTGTGGCTGGGGGCATATTGTATACGGTCGGTACCGTATTTTATGTTTGGCGCAGCTTTCCTTACCATCACGCAGTCTGGCATATGTTCGTGCTTGCGGGGTCGGCGGTCCACTTTTTCGCCATTTTACTGTATGTGCTGCCTTAGCGATAGGGCGGCCTTTTTTTCTGCGAAGCATAATCAGCATACATTTTTCTATTTGATTTGTTTCGATTAAAAAACTCCCTCAGAGGTTACTATTTGCTGCTGAACAGCGGATGTGGCGAGAATAGCGCCCTTAGGGGCACTATTTGCTGCTGAACAGCGGATTTGGCGGGAATAGCGTCCTCAAGGTCACTATTTGCTGCTGAACAGCGGATTTGGCGGGAATAGCGTCCTCAAGGTCACTATTTGTTGCTGAACTGCGGATGTGGCGGGAATAGCGCCCTCAAGGTCACTAATTACTGCTGAACAGCGGATTTGGCAGGAATAGCGCCCTTAGGGGCACTATTTGCTGCTGAACAGCGGAAGCAAACGGTATTTGCGCACCTGGATCTGGAATATTTGTTAATTATGCTGTCGTAGTTTTTTATCTGCTCCTTTAGGAACTCACAAACCTTCAATTTCCCAATTAGCTTCAGCTGCTTATATCGATTTATTCATATTTGAATTCCGCCGATTTACCACCGCACGATCACCTCAATTGTGAAGTAAACCGTCTTCTCTGAACACACCTTAAGCGAAAAACACTGCAATTTGAACAAAAAAACCGTGATTTTGTCTATGATCATATTCGGCTTATCCCTATAATAAGCCCGTAACTTCTAACGTGCGATAATTAGGGGGAATGAGCATTGGAAAATAAATTATATTACGGCGCTGCCTTTTATCCGGAGCTTTGGGACGAGCAGGTTTGGGAAGAGGACATTCGTTATATGAAAGAAGCCGGCATTAATGTTGTACGGATGGGGGAATTCGCTTGGGCCAGGATGGAACCGGAGCGGGGTCAAATCGATGTAAGTTTTTTTGTTGACCGGATCAATCAATTACATGAGCATGGAATCGATACCGTTATGTGCACACCAACGCCGACGCCGCCGGTCTGGATGAGCTATGGACATCCGGAGCGCATGTACGTCGATGAAAACGGGCAAACGATGGTGCACGGCGCACGCCAGCACGTATGCACGAACAACGGCTTCTTTCGGGAGCGTTCGGCGATCATCGTCGAAGCGCTTGCGAAGGCGGCAGGCACGCTGCCGGGCGTGATCGCCTGGCAAACCGACAATGAGTTCAAATGCCATGTAGCCGAATGCATGTGTGAAAGCTGCAAAACGCAGTGGCATGAATGGCTGCGGCAAAAATACGGCTCGATTGAACGTCTGAACGAAGCATGGGGAGCGCAAATCTGGAGCCAATCGTATTTATCGTTCGAACAGGTGCCGCAGCCGTTCAAAACGCCGTTTCTGCACAATGCATCCCTGAGCACCGCATACCGGATGTTCTCGCGGGAGAAGATCGCCGAATATCAGGATATGCAGATTTCGATCATCAGGCGCTATTCGAAAGCACCGATCACGCATAATACCGGCCTCGGCTTTGCGGTCGACAACGAGATGATGTTCCGCAATCTGGACTTCGCCTCCTTCGATGACTATCCCGATGCCGGGAATTACTCGGAGCTGCTCGTGAAGTACGATTTATTCCGCAATATGAAGAAAGGAACCCCGTTCTGGGTCATGGAAACATCCACCTCGCACAACGGCTGGCTGTCTAATTACCATCGGACGCATCCGGAAGGTTTTTTGCGTGCGGAAGCGGTAGCCGCTATGTTCAGCGGGGCGCAAGGCTTCTCGTATTGGCTATGGAGGCAGCAGCGGACAGGCTGCGAGCTGCCGCACGGCTCCGTGCTGAGCGCATGGGGCAAGCCGACCATCGGTTATAAAGGTGTTCTGGAAGTCAGGGATGCGCTGAAGCGCATCGAACCGCTGATGCTGGAGACCGCTCCGCTTCAGGCAGAGCTTGCGGTAATTTACTCGGACCGGGCGCGCGCCTTCTGGTTTACCGAGCCGCTCGAAGGAATCGACTATCGCTTGGAGCTGCGGCTGTGGACCGACCTGATCAGAAATACCGGCATACACCGTGATCTGCTTCCGGAAGGAGGATCTCTGGACGGGTACAAGATTCTGATGACGCCCTACCTTCCTTATGTAACCAATGATCTGCTGAGCAGGGCTGAACAATTTGTACGGAACGGCGGAACGTGGATTGTCGGGCCGATGACCGGTTTCAGGACCGGAGAACATACGGTGCCGACGAATGCCGCGCTCGGCGATCTCGAGTCATTGGCCGGTGCGGATACGTTGTTCAGCTATCCGATCGGCGATACCGGAAGTGTAGGACAAGCTTTCGGAATTAGCGCTTCGCTTGGCCGGTGGGCGCATCTGTTTGATCCTTCCGGTTCATCCGCCGCTGCGATCGGAACGGTCCGCGGAGGTCCTTCGGACGGTGCATCCTTCCTTATGGAGAAACGGCTCGGATTAGGGACAATCGTTATGCTTGGTGCGGAACCGCGCGGAGAAGAGGGAAAGGAAATGCTTCGCCGAATCATTGAGTTGTATGCGACGCGTTCCGAATTATCGGTGCGCTTGAAGGCAACACCCGGCACCCTTGCCGTTCCGCGTGTGAACAATGGCGGAAAAATGTGGTGTATCGTCAATATGGACGGATCGGGCGGAGAAGCGGCGTTCCCGGGCGGAGGAACGGATGCGCTTTCCGGTGAACCCATCCCTGCCGGCAAGCTGAAGATCGAGCCTTACGGGTACAGGATAATAGGTGTATAATTTGGTTTGTATTGTAGTCTGAAGACAAATAAAAGACGGTTAGTACGGCGACAGGAGGATTCCATGATGAGCAGATTGTTTCCAACGAATCAATACCGCAAAGTAACCGAGCTGGACGGAACTTGGGATTTTACCCCCGTTCAGGAGGATCAGCTTGATTTTACAAAATTAAGTTACGATTATTCATTAGTCGTTCCCGGCTGCTGGGAAATGCACCCTCAGCTGCTTACTTACCGCGGAATGGGAGTATACCGGAAAAAGGTGAATGTATTAAGGCGGACATCGCTGCGTTTCGTGTTCAAAGGAGTCAGTCATACCGGGCGTGTCTACTTTGACGGCGAGGAAATCGGCGGCCACTATAATGCTTATACGGCATTCAGCGCGATTGTGACGGATGTTGAGCAAGGGGAGCACGAATTGTTAGTATTGGCCGACAACTCGTTCAGCGAAGCGTCGTCCCTGCATATTCCGAACGACTATTATACATACGGCGGATTGATTCGTCCGGTTATGATGGAGGAGATCAGCCCGCTTTTTATCGAACGGATTGCGTTCACGCCGCTATTGGAAAACGGGGTATGGAAAGCGGACATTCAAGTGGCGGTATGTAATACTGGTAATACCGAAATGGAATACACGATTAGCGGGACGCTTGCCGGGAGGCGACTGGAGCTTGGGACGCACCGCACCGGCGCGTCGGCCACTGAAACGGCAGGCGGGACTTTCGAGATGCCGGGTGTTGCTTCGTGGTCCCCGGAATCGCCTCATTTGTATGAACTTCAAGTCCTGCTTCAGCTTCAAGGCCAACAGGAACCGGTTGACGATCTGATTGAGCGGGTAGGCTTCCGGATCGTGACGGCGCATAACGGGAAAATTCAGATCAATGGGAAAGATATCGTCCTGAAAGGATTTAACAGGCATGAGGATCATCCGATGGTCGGGGCCGCATTTCCGGTCTCCCTTATGAATCAGGACTTGGATCTGATGATCGATATGGGTGCGAATGCGGTGCGGACAAGCCATTATCCGAATGACGAACGGTTTCTTGATTTGTGCGATGAGCGGGGTATTCTTGTCTGGGAGGAAAATCATGCCCGAGGCTTAGGACTGGAGCAAATGCGCAATCCGAATTTCATCTGGCAATGTGAACAAGTGAACCGGGAAATGGTGCAGCAGCACAGAAATCATCCCTCGATCATTATTTGGGCGATCCTTAACGAATGCGCAAGCGACAGCGAGGAAGGGAGAACACATTACAAAAGGCAGCTGGAACAGATCCGTTCGCTGGATGCGAGCAGGCCGTTGTCGTTCGCTTCCCATCACCGGGCTCGCGAGTTGTGTTTTGACCTGGCGGATATTGTATCGTTTAACCTCTATCCGGGCTGGTATGGCGATGAGGATCCGGGGGAGCTTGCCGATCAGGCAAGAGGATGGGCGGATGCGGCCGGCGGTGCGGGCAAGCCGATGATCATGAGCGAATTCGGCGGCGACGGCTACTATGGACACCGGGACCCAAGCCGGGTGCGCGGCACGGAGGAACGGCAGGCGGATATTATCGAAGCGAATTTGAAGGCTTATACTTCAAGGGAATATATATCCGGCATGTTCATCTGGCAGTTCTGCGACTGCCGTGTAACCGAGGGCACCGATTGGCTGATTACCAGAGCGGGTACTCAGAACAGCAAAGGGATTGTCGACCGGTACCGCAGGCCGAAGCTGGCTTATTCGGTCGTAAAAAATTATTTCAAGAACCGGTGAGCTTGCTTCAGGCAATGAAGGCCCTGGTCATCTAGTGACCGGGGCCTAATTGAGCTTGTTGGCGCCAACGAAGCCGAAAATACCGGCTTAGGCGCCGCCGCAGCATAACGTTTTTAACGCAATGGCGCGAATCCTTCGACCTGCTTTAAAATCCGCTCGATTTCCTCCAACGAATCGGACTCCAAGCGGATTTCCGACGCCTTCACGTTCTCCTCGATCTGCTGAGGGCTGCTTGCGCCGGTCAAAGCGGAACTGACGCCCGGCTGCCGAAGAATCCAAGCCAATGCAAGCTGCGACAACGTAATGCCCAGTTCGCGGGACAGATTGTCCAGCGATTGTACGCATTCCAGCACCCCTTCGTTAAGGTAACTATTAATAACACCGTTCACTGATTTGTTAGATGCTCTGCTGCCTTCGGGAAGCGGCATGCCAGGCTTATATTTCCCGGTCAATATTCCTTGCGCAAGAGGGGAGAAGACGATCTGGCCAAGCCCTTTCTCCATTGAAACCGGCAGTACTTCCTTCTCGATATAACGCTCAAACATGTTGTAGATCGGTTGATTGGAGATAAGCGGCCGCAAATTCCGGCGGTCTGTGATTGCAGCGGCTTCGGCGATTTGCGCCGCACTCCATTCGCTGACGGCCGCGTACAATATTTTGCCCTGTGCGACTAAATCATCAAGCGCGCGGAGCGTTTCCTCAAGCGGAGTCTGAGTGTCGTACCGGTGGCAGAAATAAATATCGATATAATCCGTATTTAACCGGCGAAGACTGGCCTCACATTGCTCCATAATATGCTTGCGGGATAACCCGCGGTCGTTCGGGCCGCTGTCCATCGGGAAAAATACCTTTGTCGAGAGGACATAACCGGATCTTCGATAAGGCTTCAGCGCCGCGCCGATCGCTTTTTCGCCTTCTCCGCGGTTATAAGCGTTTGCCGTATCGAAAAAATTAATGCCGCAATCGAATGCCTTGCGAATACACTGGTCGGCGACCTCCTGCTCGGCTGCCGTGCCGTATGTAAGCCAGCTTCCTAAGCTGATCTCGCTCACCTTTAAACCGCTTGCACCGACGTTTCTGTACTTCATCATTCATCATCCCTTCTATCAAGCTTTAACGACTATACCATTTACAATTATATAGAGAGTCAGATGTACATTTAAAGTAGGCAAATTTTTTTTACTTAGTAACCTCAGGGTTACCATTGGATTCATTGGATCGGAACATATGTTTATTTTATAAAAAAATACGGCCGAAAAAAGGGAGCCGGCAGATCATCGACGAATATAACGAATCATGGGCACTGTATATGAGAGAAATGGATTGGAGGCGCCGGAATGATTGTCGCAGCAGACGGAAGCGGAGATTGGAAGACAATTCAAGAAGCGGTTGATGCCGTACCGGAAGATAATAAGCAGTGGGTGACAATCCAGATTAAGAACGGCGTCTACAGAGAGAAGCTGCACATTGAAAAGCCGTATATCCGGCTAAGCGGAGAAGAGACGGAAAATACCGTAATCGAATACGGCGATTATGCGAAGAAACGGTTCCCAAACGGCGAGCTTTACCATACGTTTCATTCGTATACAATCTTTATCGGAGCCGATAATTTCACTTCCGAACGGATTACGTTCGCCAACACGGCAGGAAGAGGCGAAGAGGTCGGACAAGCGCTTGCGGCGTATGTTGACGGTGACCGCGTTTCTTTTCGGGATTGCAGATTTATCGGACACCAGGACACACTGTTTACCGGACCGCTTCCTGCCGCCCCGATGAAGAGATCGAGTTTCGGAGGTCCGAGGGACGGGGCCCCCGTTCGCAATGTGCGGCAATATTACGAGGATTGTTATATTGAAGGAGATGTGGATTTCATCTTCGGATCGGCGACGGCAGTATTCCGCCGCTGCGAGATTTTCTCCAAAAACCGGCTGACGTTTGAAAATGAGCCTGGATTTGCGCCGCCCGAAGCAAGCAGTGGATGGATTACGGCTGCTTCTACGCCGGAGGACGTTCCGTTCGGTTACGTGTTTATCGGCTGCAGATTGACCGGCGACGCACCGCCGCATTCGGTTTATTTAGGCAGACCGTGGCGCAATCACGCAAAGGTTGCGTTTCTGTCCTGCTGGATGGGAGAGCATATCAGACCGGAAGGATGGCATAATTGGAACAAACCGGAGAGTGAATCGACTGCCGCTTACGCCGAATACCGGAATATCGGACCCGGTTCGGACCCAATCCGGCGGGCAAGCTGGACTCATCAGTTATCGGAAGCAGAAGCGGAAGCATATACAGTCGCATCCATTATGTCAGGAGAGGACGGCTGGCGTCCGCATGCTGAAGATTGACGGTGATGGCCCGATCAGCTATCGACAGCTATTACTATATTGAAAAAGGGCCATTGATCGGCCCCGTTTTCGTATTTTTCCCATCCCCGGATTCAATCGCGTTGTTCTATCGGCTTTTAAACAGCGGTTCGGTATGGGTTTTGGTTTTTTCAGTCCGGTTCGACAGAGCTCCGCTTGAGATAAATACGAAAAGCGAGCAAGCCAGGCAAATCCCGGTAAAAATCCCTACGGCGGTATATCCGTTATACACCGCATAAATCATTCCGGCTATCCATGCCCCGGACGTTGTTGCCGCATTCATGGTCGATGTGGCCAGACTTGAAATGGTGCCGCGTATGGCCGGATTTAAACTGTTCAGCAACCCTACCATAAGCGGAAACAATATACCGAGGATAAAGAAAATGAAAAAGTAAGCGCCCTTGACGATATAAACAGACGACACATGCGGCAGCACGATGTAAGCCGCACTAATGATGAGCAGCCCCGCCGTCATCGTGTGGAATGGATGAAACGCTTTTACCGCATAAGAGCTGCATAAACTTCCGAATAAATTGCCAAGCCCTAAAAATAGGATTACATATCCTGTCTCATCAACCGAAAGGGAGAATCGGTCCGTCATCCATTTCCCAAGAAATACAAAGGCGGCGCTGCTTCCCAGGTGCACAAAAAAATAAGCGAGAAAGGTCCCTCTTGCTCTGCCGCTTGTCAACAGGGGGACGTATCTTTTTATTATAGACGGCTTCGCCCCTTGCTGCTCATGCGGTTTCATGCCGGGTACGGCGAAAAAGACTGCAACCGCCAGCAGCAATGAAAATAGACCGATAGCCCAGAATGGAAGAAACCAACCGCCTGTTGCCAGCACACTTCCAATCGGTACGCCGAAAGCTTGAGAGACAGCGAGCCCTGCGTAGGCGATGCCAAGCACTTTGCCGATTTTGGCCGGGGGAAATAGGGCCGGAATGGATGCCCATACTTGCGGTGCTGTAAACGCGGCGCTTACCCCCGCCATAAAACGGAACAAGCACATGGTCCAAAAATCGACGGCGAAGCCGCACAAGCATGTTGAAACTGCAAAGCAAGCAAGGCCGGACAGCAGCACTTTTTTACGGTCCCATCCATCGGATAAAGGTCCGGCGATAAGCGCAAACAGCGTCGAACCCAAGGTGTAGGCTCCCATCATCCATCCCGCCGTTCCGGTGGGTACACCGAACCTGCTTTGCAAAGTTGGAATCAGCGGGGAGATCAGAAACGTATCCGTTCCGATAACGAACATGATAAGAAAAAATAACACGATAATTTTATTCATTTACGTCACCATTTACCTTTCTATTTGATCTTGAACCTATTGTAGAGGATAATAGTGACAATACTTGTCATAAAATTTATAGTAATCGGAGATATGCGATGTCTAAGTCGAAACGTTTATTGGAACTGATGATGACGGTGAACCGGAAACGGAAATTTACGGTTAAAGAGCTTGCCCTGGAGTTTGGCGTATCCACGAGGACGATGCTAAGAGATCTGCAGGAATTAAGCGAGCTGGGGGTTCCGCTTTATTCGGAGGTAGGTCCTCACGGCGGTTATCAGGTGTTGAAGGAAAGAATTTTGCCGCCCATCGCCTTTTCCGAAGAAGAGGCTGTCGCCATGTTTTTTGCCGTGTATGCGCTTCGTCATTATTCTTCACTGCCCTTTGAGGCGGAGTCTGCTTCAGCATTGGACAAATTTTATTTGCACATGTCCGGGGACGTTCGAGATCGCATTGATCAAATGAAAAATCGTGTGGACTTTGTGACGCCGACGAGACAGCGGGAATCCCCCTATTTATCGATTCTGCTCGAAGCGGCTGTTCACCAAAAGGTGTTACTCGTCGGATACGAGTCGCAGCAGGGGAAAGCGGACCGAAAAATTCAGCCAGTCGGAATTTATGCTAATAACGGCTTGTGGTTTTGTCCGGCTTATTGCTTTCATCGTCAAGATTTTCGCATCTTTCGTTGCGATAGGATTCATTCGGCGGCTTACGATGCCGACGGTACCGAGCCAATGGAACTGCGTCATGTACACCTTGGAAATAAGGAATCGTTTTTTCATACGGAGAAGGAACCGGCTGGAGCCGGGCTTTATGCGGAGCTCACTCCGAAAGGCGTGCAAATGTGCGAGGCAGTGCTATGGCTTGGTTCCTACTTGAAGATCCGGGAGGATGGCTCCGGCCGGCTGGAAGGTCCGCTTCCCCCGAGCGACCTCGCTTTTTATGCCAGATTTTTCATTGGACTCGCCAATGAGGCGACAGTAAAGCATCCACGGGAGCTGGTCGCTGAAATGAAACGGCTTTACGCTGAAATCATGTTCAAATATGAACTGTCATCGGATTAATGGTTAATCCAATCTTCTGTAGCGTCAGGAAAAAAGTTTAAAATCCGGGGTTCCACACGCATGATTGAGGGCGTCGAGGAAGCCGTAATTGAAGTGATAGAAAACACTTGTTCTCTTCTATTTATTCGTGTATAGTACAATTAGAATGTATTTAATGTTTTTATTAATTAACATACCTCGGAGGAATTAGCTTGAAAATCGATCTTAGCATTGAAAATTTACCCGTATTCGAAGCTTTGTCCAGCAATGTGCGGATACAAATCATTCATCTGCTGTCTGAAAAATCGATGAACATCCGGGAATTGGCCGAAGCGCTTCAATTAAGCAGCGCAATTATGACCATGCATGTGAAGAAGCTGGAGAAAGCGGGTATCGTCCGTTCCGAGATGACGCCGGGCAAAGGGGGAGCCGCCCAAAAAGTGTGCTCCATCAACATCGATTATCTCGAAGTGGAGTTCCCGCTAAGAGAAAAGGAGCACCGGGAAGTAAGACGAACCGACGTCTCGGTAGGGCACTTTACCGACGCAAGCATTGTGCCGACATGCGGAATTTGTACCCGGGAGAAAATTATCGGTTACTTTGACGACCCGCGTTATTTTTTTGACCCGGAAAGGCTCGATGCGAAAATTCTTTGGTTCGGGCAAGGGTATGTCGAATATAAAATCCCGAATTTCCTAATGATCAGCGAAGAACCGCAGGAGCTTGAAATTTCAATGGAGATTTCTTCGGAAGCACCGTCTACGAATAATAACTGGCCTTCGGATATATCTTTCCTCATAAACGGCGTAAATGTCGGCATGTGGACGAGTCCGGGCGATTTCGGCGGCAAAGGCAAGCTGAACCCGGCCTGGTGGGGGGAAGAGGTCAATCAATACGGCCTGCTGAAACGTTTGACCATTCGGAAGGAAGGGACGTTCATGGACGGCCTTAAAATATCCGACGTCACGCTTGATGATATCGACATTCGTAATCCGTACTGGACATTTCGCATTGCCGTACCGGAAGATGCACGGCACGTCGGCGGCCTTACCTTGTTCGGAACGGGCTTCGGCAATTACAATCAGGACATTGTGTTTAAGCTTTATTACAAGAAAGCCGAGTCGAACGGCAAACCGTATACCGAGTCTGCAGCAAGCGAAACAACCCTCCATCCCGCACAATAGACGGGATACGGAGGGTTGTTTCTCTTTGCGCAAACAACATTTTTATGCCCATCTACTGCCGGCAGCGTGAGGACAATCCTTGGCCGCCATTTTCGCAGTAATCTGGACGATACAGCCGCATATCGTACACGTATTTCCGTTTAACAGCGAGGAGCATGAGTTACAGGCTTCCAGTCGCTTGGCATATCGTTCGTCACTGACACATTCCATCTTACTGAACGCATCCGAAGCAAGCATTTTGGCAATTCGGCTTTCCGTAATGCGATAACTATCCCGGCATCCTTTGCATTCCGATTGCTGCATCCTTTGTTCCGCTCCTTAAATACAACGCAAGATATTGACTCAAACATTAATTAATTCATATATAAATTCATAATATGAGCATGGGCTTACCTTGTCAATGACAAAGGTTACAAGGGACACAAAGAACCGCCTTCTTTCCGGCTAAAGCAGAAGAAAGGCGGTTAGAACTACCTATTATTGCCGATTCCACACGATCATTTCACATAAAAGCGGCTTGTCTCTTCCCACACTTCACCGGGGTTTAATCCGAATAATCCGATCTCCTCCGCGGGCAGGTCGATATTCGGCGCATTGACCAAATTCACCTGCGGCTCCGGACAGAAGAACCCTTCGGTCGCGAAATTATTCCAAATCATCCATTGCTTATATGCCGTACCCGCATCATAGACGAGCGTTATACCGCGTTTCGTATCGGTCAGTTCCATCCGGTTGCGCCCGTCTTGCGTCTGAACGGTATAATGATTATCCATTTCACCGAAGAACGGATATATGCCATCATCACGCAGCTGTTCTTCATCCCGGGTAAGAGGCTGGAACTTGCCGGTCGGCAGCATCCTTTCGTTCAGCGCCCAACGGTTGCCGATCGTCAGCTTGACCCGGCAGTCTTGCGCGCTGCTGCCTTCGGCGAACGGCGCGTTCACGGCGGTATGGAACGCGAGCAGGCAAGGCAAGCGATGTTCCCCGTTATTGATGACAGTCACTTGCTGAGACAGGCCCAGCTCGCTCAAGCCGTACCGCAGCTTGATTGTGAATAAGAAGGGAAATTGCTCATATACCGGATGCGAACGATCGACAGTGAGCGTTACGGTGACAAAGCTCTCCCGTTTCGTATGGCCGAAATCTTCAACTTCCCAAGGCACGTTGTGTACGAAGCCGTGCAGATGGTTTCCTGTTGAAGGCTCATTTACCGGAAGTTGATAAACGTTCCCATCCCAGGCAAAACGGCCGTCTTCGTACCGGTTTGGCGGGAATAAAACGGGAATTCCGTGTATATAAGGCTTTGCTTTAAATTGTTCCATCTCTTCCTGTTTTGGTTCGTGAAGAAACGTCAGCCCGTTCTCCACATCACGAAACGCGATCAGATTTCCGCCGGTTTCCGGAAGTATTGCCGCTTCGTACCGGCCGGCTTTTAGCCATAAGGCCTTTTCTCCTTGATATTGTCCTTCATAGGCATTCAATGCGCACATTTGCTTCTCGTTCCTTTCCTCAATCTCATCTGCATTTATATTCGCATGAATATATTCGACGCAAGTTTAACATTCCCTGCCGTTCACCTGTATAAATCACGGAACTGCCGTGGTGTCATTCCGGTCATCTGATGAAACAGGCTGATAAAATAACTGCATTGGCTAAATCCCGTCTCATAAGCGATCTGTTTAACGGCGAGCGGAGTCGATACCAGCAAGTTCTTGGCCAGCAAGATGCGGCATTCCGTTAAGTACTGTGTCGGCGACTTTCCTATGGCTTCCCGAAAAATACGGGTAAAATGGTACGGGCTGTACCCGGCCTTGCCGGCAATCGAAGTCAAATCCAGCTTCCCGGAACAGCCCGCCCGGATATAGTCGGCGACCTCGAACATCTTTTCGTGGGTGCCTCTTCCCGCCAAACGGCGTTGGCGTCCGGCATGATGCATAAGCGCGGCAAGCGCCTCGTACAGCGCCGCAGATATGGCCGGCTCGTTCGTGCTCTCAAAGGCCTCGGACATACGTGTCAATTTCTCGAGCGCCTGTTCGACGCGATTGCGCTGTTGTGCAAGCGCAAACAGCCAGACCTCACCCAAACCTTTGCCGCTGAACAGCGGCTCAATCCCATTCCAAGCAAAATGAACCCAGCGTACATCCCAAGGATCGTCCGGACTGGTCCCATAATCCTGACACTCGCCCGGTCCGTACAGAAAACCTGAGCCTGCCGTCAATTCTTGCCGCTTCCCTCCGGTTATTACAAATCCTTTGCCCGATACTACGACATGCAGATTGTATTCCTTTAACGTCCCGGCCTGTCTCCGTACGCGGTGCTCCGGATCGAGATAATAGCGGCCGCAGGATTCCGGATAGCAGACATAATGCAAATAGCTGGGCTGCGGCAGATAAAAATGCTCCCACACGATGCCTCACCTCGATTTAATTAACACAAACACAATTCTTCGCAAGATCTCATTACTGACTCTACACTTTATTACGTTGAAATGATAGATGATAGGGAAATTATTCGCAATTGGCGGGGGGGAATCGATGCAACGTGGGGGGGAGAGGATCAATCAATCGAAAATTTGTTGCACCAGAGACCGAGTAATTGCCTGTTCGTTATATAACCTGGATTAGAGCAGAAAATAATTCAGATACTCGCAAAACAAATTAATATAAGTGTGAGAAAATTAGTTGTTGACGAAGCAAATGGTTTGAAATATTATATTATTAACCAAAATAATAATTTATTAATTTTTTACTTAATATCGTTAAGATTTCCGACAAGTGACCTTTTTAAAACGTCATGAGGAAAATTGGTATTGTGTAAATTATTATAACAGTTATGTAAGCGCTTAAAAAGAGGCTATTTTTTCCGTTAACAAATTAGTGCCTGATTTTTTCTAGGGGGTGAAATATGCAGAGATAAGTTGTAATCGGAAATCATCAATTAATTCTTATTCCAGTTAATAATTCAAAGGGGAAAATGAAAGGGAGGGTTAAGATGAAAAAAGTATTAACCAGTTCGTTAATTCTTATTATGTCAATTGCATTGATTCTTGGCGGGTGCTCAAGCGGAAGCGGCTCCAATACGAACACAACAAATCCGGCTATTAATTCGGAAAGCGCTAACAACCCAGATAATTCCGGCAGCGAAACGGCCGAGGAAGAGCCCGCATTCGAATTCGCTGCAGAGGGCGTTTCGGGCGAAGTCGAGATCTGGTCGTTTGTGAAAGAGACTGCGGAGATAGTCGACGCGTTTAATAAAGCATACCCAAACATTAAAGTAACTTTTGTGGATACAGGCTGGGACGTGCATGACAAGCTTGCGACTGCGGTGGCTGCGGGAACCGGCGCTCCGGATGTCGCGATGATCGAGCAAGGACAGTTCAACCGTTACGTAACCGGCGACGTGCTGGAGGATCTGCTGCAGCCGCCATACGATGCAGGGCGTTTCCGGGACGATGTGTCGGATTATAACTGGGACCGCTGGAGATCGCTGAACGGCAAGAAACTGCTTGGTATGCCATGGGACGTAACTCCAGGAGTTCTGTACTACCGCTCCGACATCTACGAGCAGCTTGGATTGCCAAGCGATCCGGAAGAGTTGGGCCAATTTATGGAAGACCCGGAAAACGTATTTCTGATCGCGGAAACATTGAAAGCTGACGGAAAATATTTCATGGAGTGGGGCGACGGCCCGATTCACTGGGGCGGCGACGAGGTCGGATATTTCGATACGGAGCTGAAATGGACGCGGAATACCGATAGGCTCGTTGAATTGCTTGACTTTACGAAACGCGGCGATCAAATTGGATGGGCCGCTTGGGTAGGCGCCGGGAGCGATGACGGCAAAGCGATGGTTAGCAAAGGCGAGCTGACGGGCATGGTGCGCGGTTCGTGGGGAGCGCGCGGACTCGCGAATGATTTCCCTGACCTGGCGGGCAAGTGGAGAGCCACCAAATTGCCTTTCGGCATTGCAGCCGGCATGGGTGGATCGACATTTGTGCTGCCGTCGCAAAGCAAGAACAAGGAAGCGGCTTGGGCGTTCATCGAGTGGGCGTCGAGGTCGGAGGAAGCCTGGAATATCTGGGCAAAGCATTCGATCCAGCCTGGCTGGAAGAGCATTCAGAGTCTCGATTGGTATATCAACCACACGAACGAGTACTTGGGCGGACAGAAAGATTATGCGATGTACCAGCAAATCGAGCCGCTCATTCCTTCCCGATTGTTGACGCCGCTTGACGGGCCTTCATGGCCGATCTGGCTGAATTCCGTTAAGGAAGAAGGCTTGTTTAAAAACCTGGATTCCAGAGCAATTCTTCAGCAGGCCCAGGAAAATGTCGAGAGCCAGCTGAAATCGGAGATCGAAGCGTTGAGGTCGGAATTCGAGTAATAACCGGTTCGTACATTTTCAGGATTAGACAGCTGGACGGCGGCAGCCGTTTCCGCTTCGGTTCGTCCCCTGCATAGGGAACTTTGGGCCCAGCTCAAAGTTCCCTATGTTAGGGGGCGAACCGGCTGTTTACAGGAATGCCGGTATGAGATTGGGGGGGAACTTCACGGTGCGAATGCTGCGGAAGTACGCGGTTAGTATAACTGTAGTCATTGTTTTGTCGGTTTCATTTATTCTGTGGAACAATTCCAGAGGCTTCGACGATACGGCCATGGCCGGCATTCCCGATTACTCGGATGCGCAGATCAGGTCGGTATTGGCGGACGAAGACATTAAGAGCAAATTGGAACCATCGTATTTTCATTATATTAACTCCTTGGGCGATGAAGGCACAAAGGATACGGAAGGGTTTTACATGACGATTCCCTCCGCAGATTATTCCGCGGTCAGCAGTACGGGTACGCGAATGGAGCGTGGTCTCGGAGAA
Organism: Paenibacillus tarimensis; assembly: GCA_041281825.1. Lineage (GTDB taxonomy): Bacteria > Bacillota > Bacilli > Paenibacillales > Paenibacillaceae > Paenibacillus_D > Paenibacillus_D tarimensis_A. Next base: position 1,813,926 of record CP166298.1, read on the forward strand.
CGGGCTGGCACGGCGCTTGCGTTAGTCGATGCGGACAGTTGGGTGGAATATACGGTCGAGGCGCCCGAAGACGGATACTACCAGCTTGGAATGAGTTATTACGCCTTGCCGGGCAAACGGTCATCCGTCGTAAGAAGCGTGCAAATTGACGGCGAATATCCCTTCTTCCAGGCGAAGAAGATTGAATTCCAGCGGATGTGGCGCGAAGCGGGCGAGCCGTGGATCGACAATCAGGGCAACGAATTCAATCCGCGCAGGGAAGAAGTTAGCGGTTGGCAATATAGAGACTTTCGGGACTCGGAAGGAAAGGTCGGGGAGCCGCTCCGTTTTTACATGACGAAGGGCAAGCATACAATACGGATAAACGCGATCCGCGAACCGGCGGCAATCGGCGAGCTTGCCGTTTTTTCGCCGGTAAGGCTGCCCTCCTATGAGGAATTGTTAACGGAGTACAACGAAAAGGGCTACAAGCAACCATCGAATCAATCGATCAAGATACAGGCCGAAACGGCCGTTCTCCGCTCGGACCCGACGCTGAAGAGAATCGAGGACCGCGAGCCGATCACCGAGCCTTTGAATAAAACAACTCAAACGCTGAATGTATTCGGCGGCGGCGGGTGGCGCAACGGAGGGCAATGGGCCGAATGGGAGTTTGAAGTGCCCGAGAGCGGACTGTACAATATCGGCATGCGGTTCGGCCAATGGTTCTTGAACGGTATTCCGGTGCAGCGCACCATTACGATCGACGGGAAAATTCCGTTTAAAGAAATGAACGAAGTGCTGTTTCCGTATAAACCGGAATGGCAAATCAAGAAGCTGGGCGATGAGCAGCCGTTTCTGATTTATCTGGAGGAAGGCAAGCATAGGCTGCGTATGGAAGTGCAGGTCGGTTCGGTCGGGCCGATCCTGGAATCGATCCTGGATACGACCCACAGTATCTCGTTGTTCGCCCGCGAACTGCTGCAGATTACCGGCACGAATCCGGACCCGAACGCCGATTGGAAGCTGGAGCGAAATATTCCGAATCTGGTTCCGAGACTTCATATTATGGCCAAAGAGCTGGATGATGCCATCCATCGGCTGTACGAGCTCGGCGTTCCGCAAGGCAGCTCCGAGGTCAGTACATTATACGAAGCTCGCGACCAGTTGTTAAGGCTCGCGGAGGATACATCGACGATTCCGGCAAGGATGAAAAGTCTCGGGGACCTGCAGTCGTCACTCGGTTTATGGGTGAACAGCCTGAGCAAGCAAAGTCTGGTGCTTGATTATATCGTCATCCAGTCGCCGGATCAGCCGTGGCCTGCGGCAGCGGCCCCGTGGTATGTCAGGGCAGGGACAAGCGTTACCGATCTGGCGCTTTCCTTCACGAAGGATTACGGCGGCGTCGGCAATGTGTACGAAGGAGAGCAGGCGCTGGATGTGTGGGTGGCGCGCGGCAGAGACTGGGTTGAAGTGATCAAACAGATGATAGACGAAGATTTTACGCCGGAAACGGGCATTAAAGTGAACGTAAACGTCATTCCTGCGGGACAAATGCAGCTGCTGCTGCTCGCCAATACCGCCGGGCTGGCTCCCGACGTCGCGCTTGGGGTGGAAGCCGAGGTTCCGATCGATTTTGCGGTGCGGAACGCGCTGGTCAACCTGAACGAATTTCCGGATTACGAAGAAGTGGCCGGACGCTTCAGACCAGGCGCGTTGATTCCGTACAAGTATAACGGCGGCGATTTCGCTTTGCCTGAAAATCAGAACTTCTATATGTTGTTCTACCGGAAAGATATTATGGAGCAGCTTGGAATTACCGAGGACAAGATTCCGCAGACGTGGCAGGAAGTAATGGATTTGATTCCGCTGCTACAGCAGAACGGGATGGATTTCTACTATCCGCACGCGCCAAATATTCCGACCGCTGCGATTAACGAGTTCTCTCCGTTTCTGTTCCAGCATGGCGGTGTCTTTTACCGCGAAGACGGAAGACTTTCCGACCTTGATTCGCCGGAATCGATGGCCGCGATGAAAATGTGGACGGGCTTGTTTACGAATTACAAGATCCAGAAGCAAGCCGATTTCTATAACCGGTTCCGCGCGGGCGACATGCCGATCGGCGTAGCGGATTATTCGACCTATATTTTGCTCTCCACGGCCGCTCCCGAGCTGACCGGATGGTGGGCGATGAAACCGATGCCCGGCCTGAAGCAGCCGGACGGCAAAATCAACCGCTCTACCGGCGGCCTTGCCCAAACGGCCATGATTTTTAAAGATACCGAAATGAAAGAACAGGCATGGGAATTTATGAAATGGTGGACCGGCGCCGATGCGCAGGAGAGATTCGGCTCCGAGCTGGAGTCGCTGCTCGGTGTGGAAGCCCGCTGGAACACCGCCAATATTGAAGCGATCAAACGTTTGCCTTGGAATCAGGCCGATCTCGACGCGATTATGGAGCAATGGGAATGGTTTATGGAGCGTGAAATCGTGCTCGGCGGTTACTACACGACGCGTTATATCGGCAATATTTGGAACGAGATCGTGCTGAACGGCAAAATTTCCCGCGAAGCGATCGAGGAAGGCGTCAAAGAAATTAATAAAGAGCTGCGCAAAAAACGGGAAGAATTCGGGCTGGACCGTGTTGCTGCGGGCGAACAAACCGCCGTAAGGGAGGCGTCAAGCGATGAGTGACCATACGAATGCCGCCGCAGTACAACCGCATACTCAGGCACGCCCTCTTGCAACGGGGAAAATGGCCCTGTTGTGGACCGAGATGAAGCGGAACAAGGTGTCCTATTTTTTCCTGGCCCCGTTCCTTATTCTGTTCACCTTTTTTACCATTATTCCGATTGTCACGTCGGTCGGGTTAAGCTTTACGTATTACAACATTTTGGAGCAGCCGCGGTTTATCGGGTTGTCCAACTACAAGCTGCTGTTCGTTGACGACGATATTTTCCTTAAAGCGATCGGCATTACGATCAAATTTGCGTTTGTTACCGGTCCGATCGGATATATCCTGGCGTTCCTGCTCGCGTGGCTGATTAGTCAAATTCCGATTAAATACCGGTTTTTCTACACGTTATGCTTTTATACGCCGTCCATTACAAGCGGCGTGGCGATGTCCGTCGTATGGCTGTATTTTTTCGCGGGGGATCGCAAAGGGCTGTTTAACCATTATTTGATCCAATTAGGCATTATCGACGAGCCTTATCTGTTTTTGCAAAACGTCAACTCCATCGTGCCGGTTATTATTATCGTGTCGCTGTGGATGAGCATGGGCGTCGGCTTCCTCGCTTTCCTGGCCGGTCTGCAGAACGTGCCCAAGGATCTGTACGAAGCGGGATCGATCGACGGCATCAAATACCGGTGGCAGGAGTTAATTTATATTACGGTGCCATCCGTGAAGCCGCAGCTGTTGTTCGGCGCCGTCATGCAGGTCGTCGCTTCGTTGCAGGTATTCGACGTCAGCGTGCAGCTTGTCGGCTTGCCGAGCCCGCTCTACGCCGGCCACACGATACTTGCCCATCTGTTCGATTACGCGTTTATCCGTTTCGAAATGGGGTACGCATCCGCAATCGCGGTTGTGCTGTTTTGTCTGATGGTCGGATTAAACCGCCTCATTTTCAAATGGCTTGGGAGGGATTGACAGATGTCTGGCATGGTAAAAGGAAAGAGAATCGATTTCGGGAGCATCTCCCTCTACACATTTTTGACCGTATCGGGACTGCTCATGCTTGCGCCGCTCGTCTATATGGCTTCGACCGCGCTTAAGCCGATCAGCGAACTGTTTTTGTTTCCGCCGCGATTTTTTGTGGTCAATCCGACGCTGCTCAATTTTCGCGATCTGCTGTTAGTGACGGGGACGTCCTTTGTACCGTTTTCAAGGTTTATTTTCAATAGCGTTGTCGTCACATTGGGCATCGTCATTTTCGGCGTTCTCATCTCCGCGATGGCGGCTTATCCGCTGGCCAAGCATGAAATGCCGTTTAAGAAGACGATATTCAGCATGATTATTACCGCGCTTATGTTTTCGCCGATGGTATTGCAAATTCCGCAATACCTGCTCATTAGCAAGAGCGGTTTGATGAACACGTATTTTGCCATGATTTTGCCTTATCTGGCTGCGCCGATCGGCATGTTTCTGATGACGCAGTTTCTGAGGCAAATTCCGGACGCGCTGCTTGAAGCCGCGCGCATGGACGGGGCTTCGGAATGGAAGGTGTTTTATACGGTCATCCTGCCGATGCTCAAGCCGGCGATCGCGACCTTTGCGTTGTTCAGCTTCATTCAGGCCTGGAACGACCCGTACCCGGCGATGGTCTATACGACGGAAGAGGATATGAAGTCACTGCCGCTTGCGATTACTACAATTCAGGGCGGCGCCGGCGTCATTGCACGTGTCGGAACATTCGCGGCGGCGAGCTTTCTAATGATCGTCCCGACAATCATTGTCTTCATCATCACCCAACGGATGGTGTTGCAGACGATGGCTCACTCGGGATTGAAGGAGTAGGGGGAGAGACAATTTGAGACTAAATCTTATCAAAGTGTGTGCCGTCACCGTCCTGTTGTCTCTGATCGCGCTGCTAACGCCGGTCCGCGTGTGGGCCGAAATCCCTTATCGCGGATATGTGTGGAATAATCTCGGCAATGATGTGCGATCGATTAACGGATACGTCTATCTCAATTCGATCGACGGCGCGGATTTGCCGACGGGCGTTTTTAGTACCCCGGAAGATATCTTTATTGCAAATGACGATACGCTCTACCTCGCGGATACCGGAAACAACCGCATCCTTCATATGGACGGCAATACCCGCAAGGTAATCGGCATCATTGGGGATGAGGAGGGTCCGGGCAAGCTGTCCGAGCCGAAAGGCGTTTATGTCAAGCCGGACGGCACCGTTTATGTTGCGGATACGAAAAATTCGCGGATTGCCATCTTTAATAAAGAACGCAAATTTATGCGCGAATTGAAGGCTCCTCAGAGCCAGCTGCTCGGCAAAGACTTTCAATATTCCCCGTCCAAGCTGATCGTTGATAAACGGGACTACATGTTTGTCGTCAGCGACGGAAATACGCAAGGGCTGATGCAGATCGATCCGAATGGGGAGTTTAAGGGCTTCTTCGGAGCGAATCATGTCGGATTTAGCTGGAAACGGATGTTCGTCCGGCTTGTCGCAACGGAAGAACAGAAGCAGCGGCTCGCCGCCGTCAAGGCGCTGGGCTTCTCGAATCTGGATCAGGACGAGGACGGCTTTATTTATACGACGACGTTCGGAGAAGAATATAACCAGGTGAAGCGGTTGTCGCCGGTTGGGGTCGACACGCTAAACTCCGGCAATGTACCATATGGCGACATCTTCGCTTTTGGCCCGTTTATGGTGCCGTCATTTGCCGATGTGACGGTCAGCAAAGACGGATTGATCACCGCGCTCGATTTGCAGACGAGCAAGGTGTTTCAATATGACAAGCTCGGCAATCTATTGTTTGTGTTCGGCGGACCCGGAGACCAGGACGGGCTGTTTGCGACGCCGTCGAGTCTCGATCAAACATCGGACGGCATCATTTACGTTGTCGACAAAGGGCGAAACCGGATTGACCGTTTCCGCACGACGCCGTTTGCGGATCTCGTACACGAAGCGTCCGCGCTGTATGTCGAAGGCCGATACGAGCAAGCGGAAACGTTATGGAACCGGGTGCTTGAAGTCAATTCCAACTACGACATGGCTTATCAGGCAATCGGCAAATCGCTTTATAAAGCGGAGCAATATAAGGAAGCGATGGAATATTTCCAGCTTGCGCGTTCCCAGGGGGATTATTCGGACGCATTCCGCGAATACCGCAAGGAGTATGCCCGGGATAACTTCGCTCTGATCGCCGGCGGATTCATACTGCTGTTTCTTGTCCTGCGTTTTGGAATTCCTTGGTCTGTCCGGCTGATCGGTAAGCGGCGGAATTTCGGAACCGGCAAGCAGCCAATGGCCAAGGAAGGGGATGCCAAATGAATACGATTCGGATGATGCGGCAAGTACTGCTCCATCCATACGACTTTTATTACGACATACAGGAGCCCGGCCGGATCAAGTGGTCCCAGGGAGTCGTGCTTATTTTGCTTGTTTACGCCGTTAAAATGCTGTCTCTTCTCGTAGTCAGCTACACGTTCCAGACAAGAGAGCCTTACGAAATCTCGTATGTGTTCGAATTTGTATGGATTGTCGTGCCATGGATCACCTGGTGCTTATCCAACTGGGGGGTCAGCGCGATTCTGGACGGCGAAGGGAAGTTTAAGGAAATATTCGTCGGCAGTGTATTCGCATTGGTGCCTTATATTCTCTTAATTGTTCCGATCACGCTGATTACAAACGTATTGTCGCTCAGCGAACAATCGCTGTACACTTCCCTGACTTCGCTCACGCTCATCTGGTGCGGCTGGCTGTTGCTCGTGAAAGTGAAGATCATCCACGATTTCGAGCTGGGCAAGCTGCTTTGGATTACGTTCATCAGCCTGCTCGGCATGGCGATCATTTGGTTTGTCGGCGTCCTCATGTTCGGGTTAATCAATCAGCTGATCAATTTCTTTACTGACTTGGTCAAAGAAATGAATTTCCGCATGTAGGGGGCAAATATGAGAAAAAAATATAAAATGATAGGCGTTGTCAGCGTGATATTAACGCTCATGTTCAGCATCCTGTATCCTTATGCCGGACTTGCGGAGAAGGACGGGGATGCGGAGGAGCGGCAGGTTGAACAGACAGTGGCTGAGCCGACCGAACAGACTGTGGAGGAATCGTCCGATCAGCCCGAAGCCGCCGACACGGATTCGTCTTCTGATGGGGCCGGAGCTTCCGGCAGCAGTGAGGTCAGCTTGTATCCGATAACCGCAACGACGAAGGTTGCCGAGAACAGCCGTTACACGCTGTATATCGACCCTGCGACCGGCAATATACGCGTGGTGGGCAAGCAATCCGGCAAGGAATGGCTCGGTTCGCCGCAGGTGGACCGTAAAACGATGCCGAACAACAAGCTGTTCATGGATTCGCCGGTGCATGTGAAATATACGACAGGCGCGGATACTTCCCAAACCTATACGTTGAAAAAAGACGAGCAAACGAATATGTCCATCGAAAATATCGAATCGGGCGTAAGGGTAACCTTTGAACTGACGACATTAAAGCTGACGTTCGCCGTAGAATTCCGATTGCTGGAGGACGGGATTGAGGCGGCGGTACCGTACGAATCGATCAAGGAAGAGGGGAACGCGAGACTGGTCAGTCTGGAAATATTGCCGTTCCTCCACGCGGGAGACGAGAAGGAAGAAGGAGCCGTATTTCTTCCGGACGGCTCGGGCGCGCTGATGACGTTCCGGCCGGACCATCCGAAATATTTCAGCGGTTATTCCCAGCCTGTCTACGGACCGGATCATGCGTTTAAAGTCCAGTCGTTCAGCTATATCGACCAAATCTGGCGGAGGGAAAGAGCCCCAAAGGAAATGGTCGCGCTGCCTGTGTACGGTATTTATTGGAACGGCTCCGCAGTACTCGGAATCATTACCGAAGGAGAAGAAGACGCGGTTATTAACGGCACGCCCTCCGGCATACGCAACATCCCGCTTTACCGCTCGTCGGCGGAGTTCGTTTACCGGAAAACTGATATTATCTTTATCGGCAATTCCGGGCAAATTCCGTTATTCCAAGGGCATAAGATAAAAGGAGACCGGAAAATCCGCTACAAGCTGATTGAGGGCAAGGATGCGGATTATGTCGGGCTTGCCAAAGCGTACCGCGAGTATTTAATGAAGGAGAAAGGTGTCGGGTCCGTCGTGCCGGAGCGGATGCCGATGCAAGTGCAGCTGCTTGGCGGCGTTCAGCAGAAAGAAATTATCGGCAACAGCTTTATTGCCATGACGACGTTCGAGCAGGCTCGCGCGATCATCGACGAATTAACCGGCAAAGGCGTCAACAATGTGGAACTGACGGTTGCAGGCTGGTCCAAAGACGGCTTGTACGGCAACCAGCCCGACCATTTCCCGGCGGATAAGAAGCTCGGCGGGACAAAAGGGTTAAAGCAATTGGCGGCCTATGCGCAGGAGAAGGGCGCAACGTTATATTTGCAGACCAACTATGTTAAGCCGTACGGGGCGAGCGACGGCATGAAGGCGAAGAAAGATGCCATCCGCGGGATCGACCGGGAAGTGATGGAATTTTACAATCATTACATTGCGACCGGTTTTAACAACCGCAGACAAGTATTCTATATGACGAAGCCGGAACGTGTATTCGACAAGCGCATCCGGCGCGAGCTGGATGAATTCGCTGATTTGGGAATTGCAGGTGTATCCCTGAAATATATGGGCGATACGATTTATTCGGACATGGATCTGAAATCACTCACAGACCGTAAGCAGACTGCGGAAGTTTGGGCGAACGCTCTCGATTCGTTCAGGGAGAAAGTAGGAAAAACGGCGGTTGAGTATGGCTTCGCTTACACGTTCGGCTCCGTGGACCGGATCGACAACGCGCCGCTGGATTCCAGCCATTTTGTCTATACCGACCAAACGGTGCCGTTCTATCAAATTGCGCTGCATGGACTGGTACCGTACACTTCCCGGCCTGTCAACCTGCGCGACGATGCGCGCGTTGAATATTTGCGCGCTGTAGAGTACGGGGCGCTGCCAAGTTACGAGTTGACATGGGAGCCGACCAGCAAGCTGAAGCGGACGATCGAGACGAGACTGTTCAGTTCCTCATTCCATTATTGGATCGGCGATCTGGAGGAGCAGTATCGCGAATTCGCGGGCATTTATGAACAAACGGGCAATCAGCCGATCGAGAACCATGAGCGGATAAGCGAATCCGTATACAGGACGACCTACGCGAACGGTACGCAAATTATCGTCAATTACGGCAGCGAAGCCGTGACGGTTGACGGCCTGACGGTGAATGCGCTCGATTATGCCGTGAAAGGAGGACGCTGACAATGAAGAACGGTATTCGAATTTCAATGAGGCTCAGGCATATTCTGGAAGGATACTCGTTCATATCCATCTGGATTCTCGGCTTCATCCTGTTTATGGCCGTTCCGCTCGGCAGATCGTTTTATTACTCGCTGAATACGCTCAAGCCCTCCAAGGACGGGCTGATCGCCACTTATGAGGGGCTGAAGCATTATCGCGCCGCTTTTACAACGGACGTCAATTTTTTGCCGCTGCTGCAGAAGACGGTCACAACGATGCTGACGCAAGTGCCGCTCATTCTCATTTTCGCGATGTTCAGCGCGCTGTTGCTCAATCGCCATTCGATCGGCAGAATTGTGTTCAGAGGGATTTTTTTCCTGCCCGTCATTATTGCTTCGGGGGCCGTCCTCCGCAAGCTGCTCCAACAAGGCGCGGCGCAGCTGCCGATTTTTTATCAGTACGACCTGTACGGTAAACTCAGGACGTTTATTCCGGGAGAAATTCTTGAGCCGCTGCTAATGTACGCCGATTCGTTAACGCTGGTGATGTGGGATGCCGGCGTACAGATTTTGATCTTTCTGGCCGGTCTGCAGACCATATCGCCTCAGTTGTATGAAGCGGCGAAATGCGACGGAGCGACGAAATGGGAAAGCTTCTGGAAAATTACTTTCCCGATGATTATGCCGATGATATTCGTCAATACGTTGTACAGCATCGTCAATTCGTTCACAAAGGTGGACAACCAGGTGATGGATCATATTCTTAATGTCGTATTCCGGACGAACGATTATGGATATGGCTCGGCGATCGGATGGATTTACTTCTTCATTGTGTTTATCATTCTCGGAATTGTCTTTCTGATTTTCCGGAAGGGCCTTGCCGCGACGGAAGGGAGGGTATAGCGGATGAGCTCGACAACCGCGAGAATATTGCAACAAGCGATTCACAAAACGAATGGAATGCTGAAGCTGCCTTCAGTCAAGAAGGGCAGGGAAATCGCCGGAAGCTTAATTTATTACCTCGTCATCTTGAGCTTGTCGTTCGTTTTTCTTTACCCGCTCCTCTACATGATCGCGCAATCGCTCATGCGGGTGCAGGATGTGGCCGACGCGACCGTTCAATGGATTCCGAAAAAATTCGATGTAACCAATTACAAAATCGCTATTAAGGAAATCAACTATTGGAGCGGCTTTACAAACAGCGTCATCATTACGATGGGCAGCGCGGTTCTACAAATCTTGAGCTGTTCGCTGATCGGCTACGGCTTTGCGAGATACCGGTTTCCGGGCCATGCTTTCTGGCTTGGGCTCGTCATCTTTACGTTTCTTGTTCCGCCGCAGACGATTGTGGTGCCGCTGTATATCTTCTACAGTGATTTGCAAATAAATACCGGTATACAATGGCTTAATTCGCCGTTGCCGTTTATATTGCCGGCGACGATGGGGCATGGCCTGAAGGGCGCTTTGTTCGTGCTGATCTTCATCCAGTTCTACCGCAGATTGCCCGGCGTGCTTGAGGAAGCGGCCAAAATCGATGGAGCCGGACCGTTCAGAACGTATTGGACGATCATGTTTCCGCTGGCGAAACCGGCCATGCTGGTCGTCTTTCTGTTCACCGTCGTCTGGCATTGGAACGATCTGTTCGAACCGACGACCTATTTGACAATGCCGGACTTCTTCACGCTTGCCCAAAATTTGAACCGTTTTGACGGGAATGCGAACGTAGAAGTGATGCAGATGTCGAGCACCGTGTCCGCAGACGCCTTAGGAATGGCTCCGACAAAGCTCAATCAAATTATGGCGGCTGTCGTTCTGTCAATCTCTCCGATCTTGATCCTGTATTTGTTCTTGCAGCGCCACTTTGTCGAAAGCGTAGAACGCTCGGGAATTGCAGGTGAATAACGGCATGTACAAATTGTCGAACCGGCCGTCGGCTGATTGGAAACAACCGGTTCGGACGGCTGCCGCAGTATTTTTCGCACTCTTGCTCTTATCCGGCTGCGCGCTGCTTCCGGTGGAGGAAGAAGAGCTGCAGCCTCCTCTGGTTGAACCTGCGGAAGAAACGTTTGATACTTACGAGGTGAGTAAAAGCTCCATCCAAAAGGAGTTTAAAGGGGTTGGCGTCTTCGCCTCCAATAAGACGGAGCCGTTGTTTTACAAAGAATCGGGCGGGCGGATTAAAGCAATCGCTGTCGAGCTGGGGCAGGAGGTTAAGAAAGGCGAATTGATCGCGGAGCTTGAGACAGGGGACCTGGAGATTCAGCTCAGACAGCAGAAGTTGAATATGGAACGGGCGCAAATCGAATACCGTAAAATGAGAACGTCCGATGCGTCCGCGGATGACGTGCGTTTACGAGAGATTGCACTGGAAAAAGAAAACATCTCTCTGGAAGCGATCGAGGAGCGCTTCGCCAGATCAAGACTGGTGTCACCGATGGACGGAATTATCACTTATCTTAGCGAGCACGCTCCGGGGGATTCCGTAACCGCATATCAGCCGATCGTTTCCATCGCGGATCCCCATGCCGTAGAACTAATCTACGAGGCAACGAACAGCAGCGAGTTGAATCCGATTCAGGTCAATATGCCCGCAACCGTTATTTATAACGGACAAGAATTTCCGGCCAAAGTTGTGCAGACACCATCCAGCGCGCCGTTTACGGCAGACCGGGAATTGCAGGAGCGGAATGCCCGGAAGCTCGTCATCGGCTTTGATATGCCTCCCGAAGGGATTCAGATTGGCAGGCAAGCCACGATAACGATGCCGCTTGAACAGTTGGACGATGTCATCGTCATACCGAGAATCGGCTTGAGAAGTTATTTGGGAAGGGACTATGTACAAATTCTCGAAGGGGAACGCCGTAAGGAAGTCGATGTGGAAGTTGGCCTGAAGACATCGACCGAGGTGGAAATCCGCAAAGGACTGGAAGTCGGCCAGCTCGTGATATTGAACAACTAGCAGATCGATCCATAAATAATGAAATAATAAAGATATTTGTGAAAGATATAAGCGGAGGGGCTGATCGGAAGCACGAACCGGACCTGCAGCAAATTAATTTCACAAAACTTAACGCTATCAATGTTTTTGGAACTGTCTAGTATATTCCATGGCAATGATCGTTTTCGGACAGGGAGAACTGAGGTGGAGAAATGGCCTTGCTGATCATGATATTACGTAAAATGGTGAAAAACCGTTGGCTGCAGCTTAACTTATGGCTCGGCCTGACCGTATGCGTCGCTTTGTTCAGTTCGATGCCCATGTACTCGCAAGCCATTTTGCAGCGGACATTGCTTAAGGAGCTTCAACTGCAGCAGCAAACGACGAACCTGTATCCGGGGGCTATGCGGATTTCGACATCCGTATCGCCCGAGCTGAAAAATAAAGCGCAAAGGATCGAACAGCTGGACCGCTTCATGGACGGTGTACCCGGACGATTCGGGCTGGATTCGCTCGCGGCATTGAAAGAAAAATATTCAAGGACGTTTACAGTGTACGCCCTCGATGCAAGCAAGGAAGAGAAAAAGAAGATCACCTATGCGAGTCTCGGCGCCCTTTCTGATCCTGACAGCTATTTTCGCCTGATTGACGGCCGTATGCCGGATCCCGGCCGCAGCGACGGGGTGTATGAAGCGGTCGTATCGCAAAAATTTTTATTGGACATGAAGCGGGATTTGAATGCGGAGTTTGTCGGAGAATTGGGAACGGACGGGCAGACCATCCGGATTGTTCCCGTCGGCATCGTCGACGCGAAGCCCGATCCGTATACCGATTTTAAGCTGGTACAGAACAGCAAGATGTTCTATATCGATTACGGGCAGTTCGAGCGGCATGTCGTTAGCGGCGGTCAGGTTGGCGTATCCAGCCTTATCTACCGGCATGCGCTCGACTACAATCAGATGGATATTGACAGTATCGGCACATACGTCCGTGAATCCGGCCGCATCGCAGGTTATGCCAATTCGCTTGGGATGACCGGCTTTAAGTACAATGCCCTGGATACAATCTCAACTTATCAAAAAAAGCATCAGCAATTGAATGTGATCCTCTGGTCGCTGTATTCACCGGTCATGCTGATGCTGGCTTTTTACTTGTACATGTCGGCTAACTTGATTATCGAGAGACAGAAAACCGAGATAGCGGTACTGCGCAGCCGCGGCGCGAGCCGGTTTCAGATTATGCTTGGGTTTGCGGCGGAAGGGCTCATGCTCGGGACCGCCGCTCTGGCGGCGGGACCTTTGGTCGGGATGTATTTCACTAAGCTGTTAGGCGCATCAAGCGGATTTCTGGAATTTGTTCAGCGTGCTTCCCTTCAAGTTGCTTTGAACAGTACTGCTTACAAGATCGGCGCGGCCGCGGTAGCCGGTTCGTTAATTCTGATGCTGATTCCCGCATTTCTGGCAACCCGAGTCTCGATCGTGGGGCATAAGCAGCAGACGGCCCGTTCAGGCAAACGCTCGTTCTGGCACAAGTCGTTTCTCGATCTCGTACTCATTGGGATCGCAGTGTACATGCTTAGGAGCTTCCAAAGTCAAATGGAGGATATGCGCAAGCTGGCGCTGGAATCGGATTCTCTCCGCACGGATCCGCTGTTGTTTTTGATGCCGGCCCTGTTTGCGCTCGGGTGCGCTTTATTCGTTCTTCGTATTTATCCCTTTTTCATCCGGCTCGTATATTGGCTTGGCCGCCGATTCTGGCCGCCGGCCCTGTATTCGACGTTGATCCAGATCAGCCGGTCTTCCGGGCAGTATTTGACGATAAAGGTATTCCTCATCATGACGGTTGCGGTCGGTTTATTCAGCGCCAATGCCGCCCGGACGATTAACGGCAATATGGAGGATAAAATCCATTACGAGATCGGGGCGGACATGGTGCTGGAGACGAGATGGGAGAATGACGCTCCGCCGCCGATGACGGGGCCGGTGCCTGCATCCGAAGAGCAGACGGAGGAATTGCCGGCAGCGCCGAAGAGAGTGCAATACGTTGAACCGCCGTTTCTTCCGATGAAGGAGCTGGACGGCGTAGAAGCGGCAGCGAGAGTCTACCGGAACGACAAGGCCTTCTACAACGTTTCGGGAGGAAACGGCGGTACGACATTGGTTGGCATTAACACGTACGAATTCGGACAAACCGCATGGATGCGCAGCGGCTTGCTCGGCCATCCGATAAACGCCTATTTGAATCTGATCGCTTCGGATCAACGGGCGGTACTGATCTCCCGTTCCATAGCCGAGGAGCACAAAATCAAGACCGGCGACAGAATCGGGGTGAATTGGAGCGGATTGGACGAGGCGGGGTTTATCGTATATGGCATTATCGATTACTGGCCGGGCTGGAATCCGCTGCCGTCTGCCGAAAAGTCGGGTTCGGCGGTCACGGTTCCGAAGCTGATTGTCGGACACATCTCTTACATCCAGAACAGGCTTGCTCTGGAACCGTACAAAGTATGGATCAAGCTGAAGGAAGGCGCGACCAGCAAACAGGTGTACGACGATCTGGCCCGATTGAAAATACCGGTAACGAATCTGACGGATACGAACCAGCAGTTGATCAAATCCCAGAATGACCCGTACCGCCTGGCGATTAACGGTGTGATGACATTAGGGTTCGTTATTTCAATGCTTATCAGCTTCTTCGGATTTCTGCTGTTCTGGGTGCTGACCTTGTCAGGTAGGACGCTGCAATACGGTATTTTGAGGGCCATCGGTATTCCGTTCGTCCAAATTATCGGCATGCTCGTCAGCGAACAGATTCTTACTTCCGGGGCTGCGGTCTTGATCGGCGTCATCATCGGAAATACGGTCAGCGAACTGTTTGTTCCGCTGTTTGAAATGTCTTTCAATCCGTCCGAGCAGGTTCCGCCGTTTCAGATACTCCAGCAGCTAAGCGATTATATCCAGCTGTACAGTATTGTCGGCATTATGCTTGCTGCCGGGCTTGGTATCCTCGGATACCGGTTGTCGCGCATCAAAATTCATCAGGCTTTAAAGCTGGGGGAGGAATGAGTGTTGATCGTGACGATCGCCGTCTACAATTGATGCTTCCGGCATATAATGATACAATACAACATATCTTTTCTATCAGGTTCATCCGATTTCTCGTTTGCTGTTTATGAGATTTCTTATAAGCGGCTTGGCAAAACCTTGAAGGAGGGAGATAAGTTGAAAGTCAAACTGGATGAAACCAACTTGTCGACGTTCTTTGTCGTCTACACCTGCTGTGACGTCAAACAGCTGGTGAAAGAGGAATTGCTAATGGATCTGGAGGAGATCCGTTGTTTTATCTGCGACCGGACGGCCTTGCGCAGGGAAATCAATGGTGACTGGTACACGATCAAGGGCGAAGCGTTGTTTTGACACGAAGGAATTAGAAAGGCAATTAAACGGATTACAGTTTAATGCCTTTTTTTTCTGTGACAGCATAATCAG
This sequence comes from Paenibacillus tarimensis, assembly GCA_041281825.1. Classification (GTDB taxonomy): domain Bacteria; phylum Bacillota; class Bacilli; order Paenibacillales; family Paenibacillaceae; genus Paenibacillus_D; species Paenibacillus_D tarimensis_A. The sequence continues at coordinate 1,829,289 of CP166298.1, forward strand.
CATACATGGAGTAGGGCCCTCAGGGTCACTATTTGCTGCTGAACAGCGGATGTGCCGGGAATAGCGCCCTCAGGGCACTATTTGCTGATGAACAGCGGATGTGGCGGGGATAGCGCCCTCAGGGGCACTATTTGCAGATGAACAGCGGATGTGGCGGGAATAGCGCCCTCAGGGGCACTATTTGCAGATGAACAGCGGATGTGGCGGGGATAGCGCCCTCAGGGGCACTATTTGCAGATGAACAGCGGATGTGGCGGGAATAGCGCCCTCAGGGGCACTATTTGCAGATGAACAGCGGATGTGGCGGGAATAGCGCCCTCAGGGGTTACTATTTGCTTCTGAACAGCGGAAGCAAACGGTATTTGCGCACCTGGAGCTGGAATATTTGTTAATTATGCTGTCGTAGTTTTTTTTCGAAGCACGAATAATGCCCTCATGTATGCTTCCACAGCTTAATGTAAAAACAAGTTGTTAAAAAGTGGCATTTGAACTAATTATAGTTCGAATGCTATTTTTTGTGATCCGTTTTTCCTATATGTTAAAAAATACCTTGATGTAAGTGCTTCAATTTACCTAACAAATCGATCGGGTTATGTCGATATATGTCTAAAGAGCGTGCCTATTCATGCACAACGGATGGCGATTATAAGGCGAGGTGATCTCATGAGTGCCAATAATACAGAACATATGACAGACCTGTACCTATTTGAGGCGCTTCAAATGATCGAACAATTTGAGCAGTGCATTCTGACCGGGGAACAATCCGGAGGGTTCACCGCATTGACTGTCAATGAGATCTTCCGCGTTATGCATACGTTAAAAGGCTCCTCCGCCATGATGATGTATAACAATATTGCCGAATTGGCTCATGAGGTGGAAGATTTGTTTTTCTTCATTCGCGAGAAGCAGCCTGTTATTCCCGACTTTTCCGTGCTATCCGATCTTGCATTGTCAGCAGCCGATTTCACGAAAGGCGAAATCGCCAAAATCCGAAACGGCAGCGGGTCGGACGGTGACCATCGGGCCTTACTCGAATCGTTTCGGGCGTATCTCCAATCCTTGATGGAGGAACATTCGAATCCGGCGTCTATGCAGTCCAATGAAGAAACCCGATATCTGGCCGTCATTTATTTTGATGAGGGCTGCGAAATGGAAAATGTTCGCGCCTATTCCGTCATTCACCGTTTGCAAAATTGTGCGGAAATCATCAGCTATGAGCCGGCGGATATTGTAGAAAATCCGGAGAGCGCCGAAATGATTCGTTCAGCAGGCTTTCGCATCCGATTTAGGACCTGTGAGTGCATACATACTCTAAATGAGATGATTCAGGAAACACTCTTTCTCCGGGATATGAAGATTGAAATTCAGCAACCGGAACGGACGGATTCGGAGCCGCTGTCCCCATCCCCGAAGAAAGAAAACCTACCGGAGCAGGGAACAGCCGGAGCCGGCAAGCTCGGGATGATCAACGTAAGTGTCGATAAATTGGACAGCCTCATGGATCTTGTGGGTGAACTGGTCATCTCGGAGGCCATGGTGACGCAGCACCCGGAATTGGATCATGTGAACATGGATAACTTCCAAAAGGCGATACGGCAATTACGTAAGATCATAGGCGAGCTTCAGGATGCCGTGATGTCGATTCGTCTGATTTCATTGTCGTCCACCTTTCAGCGGATGAACCGGATCGTCAGGGATATGTCCAGAAAGCTGAACAAAGAAGTTCGACTGGAGCTTATCGGTGAAGAAACGGAAGTAGACAAAAATATTATCGAGCGGATTTCCGATCCGCTTATGCATCTGATCCGTAACGCGATTGACCATGGGATCGAACCTGTGGAGCAACGGATCGCCAGCGGCAAACCGGAAGCCGGAACGATTGCACTGGAGGCGTTCAATGCCGGAGGGGACGTCATGATTCTCATTAAAGACGACGGCAGGGGGCTGGACCGGGAGAAGATACTTGAAAAAGCGAGAGACCGCGGCCTGATCGACAGGCCGGAACACGAACTGACGGACCGGGACATTTATTCATTCATCTTCATGCCCGGCTTTTCCACGAACGAATCGGTTACGGAGCATTCGGGGCGCGGCGTGGGGACGGATGTCGCTATGCGGAATGTGCAGGAGCTTGGAGGGACAATTACCGTAGACAGCCATCCGGGGAGGGGAGCTGTCTTCTGGCTGAAAATCCCGCTTACGCTTGCAAGCATTGACGGCATGACCGTTCAAGTCGGGTGTAACCATTACACGATTCCGACGACATCGATTCGGGAATCGTTCAAAGTCGCACCAGGCGAGGTGATCCGGGATCCGGACGGAAACGAGATGCTTCTCGTGAGAGGGAAATGCCACAGAATCGTCAGGCTGCATCAATGGTTTCAGGTGGACGATGCGGTTCGGGATATTCATGACGGCATTATCATTATGGCGGAAAGCCAGGCAGAAAGTATATGCTTGCTTGCGGACCGGCTGATCGGGAAACAGCAGGTAGTGGTTAAATCTCTGCCGGCCTACCTGAAGAAAATCCGCGGCATTGCCGGCTGTACGCTGCTGGGCGACGGCAGCATCAGCTTGATTCTCGACGTATCGGAATTTAACAGGTCCTATTGAGCATTCAAAAGATTCAAAGGAGTGTGAGACGATGGTTGACAATAGAAACATGACTTTGGATATGGAAGAAGAAGACACTCAGAAAGGGAAATACCTCACCTTCCCGCTGGACAAGGAAAACTATGGCATTGAAATCCGCTTCGTGACGGAAATTGTCGGCATACAGGCGATCACTTCCGTTCCGCAAATGCCGAATTATGTAAAAGGAATCATAAACTTGAGGGGGAAAATTATTCCGGTCATGGATGTCCGGCTTCGTTTCCGGAAGGAGCAGCAGCAATATCACGACCGTACCTGCATCATTGTTATCGATATCCACGGAATTACGATCGGATTAATTGTAGATTCGGTGAACGAAGTGATTCCGATCGCGGATGAGCATATCGTGCCGCCGCCAAAGATGAACAAGGAATTCCAGAACCGGTTTATCCAGGGGATTGCCCGGACCGGCAACGACATCAAGCTGCTGGTCGATTGCGACAAGCTTATCAATGAGGAAGATATACCGGAGTTGGATCAGCTGGCACAAAATGAATAGATTCCGGTTTTTGTCTGCTTGACAATCATATATTTGGGGAGGGCGTCGTATGAAATTTTTGAACAACAGAAAAGTCGGCACCAAACTGGTTTTATTGCTTATCGTACCTTTATTGTCGCTGGTTCTCTTGACGGTGATTTCGATCCGGGACATGAACATGATTAAGAACGGGTTGGTCAAATCTTTATTCGATCAGGCTTATGTCGGCTCAAGTGAGCTGCTGAATGCAGACCGTGATTTATATCAAGCCCTTAAGGGATACGAGGAATTTCTGAGAGCCGAATCGAAACAGAAGCGTGAGAGCGCCTTGGAGGAATATAGAGAGAATATCCCCCAAGTCAAAGAGAGAGTCGCAAAAGCGGCGGAAATATTCGAAGCAAACCGGGCAGATATCGAAAACGTCCGCGATGAAGAGATGGGATTAACCGTCTTTGAACACATTCAGCAGTATGAAGCCGAATTTGATCAGTGGATTGCCATGACGGAAGATACCGTAAACGAATACGGGAATGCTGCAAGCGACGCAGAAAAGCAAATTTTGCTGCAGCGGGCGGATACTGCGGATTCCCACTTCGATAAGACGAGAAAGCATATCGATATTATGCAGGATTTCAATGAGACGTATGCTAATGCGGAGATTGCCAAAGGCGAAGCGCTGGTAAACGGGCTGAAACTGGTGTTTCTAATTATCGTGTGTGCTGTTGTTGTGATCGTTGCTTTATTTGGATGGTATCTGATCGCAAGACTTGTCAGCGCCATTAAAAATGTCGCGGTTGCTACTGAACGCGTCGCCAAAGGAGACTTGCGGTTGGAACCGCTTAACGTGCGTTCAAAGGACGAAATCGGCCGGCTTACGGCAGCCTTTAATACAATGAAGGATAACCTTGGCGATCTATTGGGAAGCATCAGCGATGCCTCGGAACAGGTTGCATCGGGTGCGAGACAGGTGTCCGACGCAAGCATGTCCCTGTCGCAGGGCTCGACGGAACAGGCCAGTTCGATTGAGCAATTGACGGCATCGATCGAACAAATATCCGAGCAGACGAAGCATAGCGCGGTAAGCGCCGGCCAGGCCAGCAATCTGTCTGCGTCAGCGGTCGAGAATGCCGTACGATGCAACCGCCAGATGAAAGAGATGCTGACAGCGATGGCGGAAATCAACGACGCTTCGGCAAACATATCCAAAATCATTAAAGTGATTGACGAAATTGCGTTTCAGACGAACATATTGGCTTTGAATGCCGCGGTTGAAGCAGCGAGGGCGGGGGGTCACGGGAAAGGGTTTGCAGTCGTTGCCGAGGAAGTAAGGAACTTAGCTGCCCGGAGCGCCAATGCAGCCAAAGAAACGACCGCGATGATCGAGAACTCCGTCAAGAAAGCGGAGACCGGCTCCCAAATTGCCGGGACGACGGCTGAGGCGTTGGATACCATCGTTGAGGATGTGAGGAAAGCGGCTGCGCTGGCGGCTGAAATCTCCGAAGCAACGAATGAACAAGCCAGCGCGATTGCCCAAATTAATCTCGGGATCAATCAGGTTTCCCAGGTCACGCAAACGAATTCCGCAACTTCGGAGCAATGCGCCGCTGCGAGCGAGGAAATGGCCAGCCAAGCCGAAATGCTGAAAGGAATGGTAGCCCGGTTCGAGCTTAAGCGGACGGAGGGCGAAGGCTTCGATTCCGTTCGGATCCGCCCTGTCGGGGCTATGACGGAACTATCCCATCCCGATGCTGCGGACCGTAGCGGATCATCGGCTGCCGGTTTGACGAAACCGCGCATCTCCCTGCACGATAACGATTTCGGAAAGTATTGAGACGCATATGATTCCGGTGCAGATTACACGGGAAGAATTTAATCGGTTGTCGGGTTTTATCGAACGGTATTTCGGCATCCATTTAAGCGATAAAAAAAGGGAGCTGATCGTCGGGCGCCTTCATCAGGTGTTGAGCCGAAAAGGGTTCTCCACTTTCTCTGAATATTATGAATATATTATTCGTGACCGCAGCGGGGCCGCTGTTGCCGAGCTTGTCGATAAAATTTCGACGAATCATACGTTTTTTATGCGCGAGGCGGATCATTTTCGCTTTTTTGGGCAAACCGTCCTCCCGGAACTCGCCGCATCCGTATCCAGCAAAGATTTGCGGATCTGGAGCGCGGGCTGCTCCAGCGGAGAAGAACCCTATACGCTTGCGATGATCATTTCCGATTTTTTCGGCGAATCCAAACCGATGTGGGATACGAAAATATTGGCGACCGATCTCTCCGGAGCGGTTCTTCGCAAGGCGGAGAGCGGCATCTACAGCAATGAACAATTGGAGGTTCTTCCGGGTCATTGGAAGAAGCGTTATCTACGCAAGCTGGACGCGGAAACAAGCATTGTTGCCGATAAGATCCGACAAGAGGTCATTTTCAGAAGGTTTAATCTGATGGAGACGGTATTTCCGTTTAAGAAACCGTTACATGTTATTTTTTGCCGTAATGTTATGATTTATTTCGAACATGCCGTTAAGATGGCGCTGCTGCGCAAGTTTTACGATCATCTGGCGCCGGGAGGATATTTATTTATCGGTCATTCCGAATCGTTTCCGCGTGATCAGCTGAAATTAAATTACGTGATGCCCGCTGTCTATCGAAAGGGTGAACGGATGTGAGCGGACGGAAAAAGATAAAGGTGCTGGTTATTGACGATTCTCTGGTCTTCCGGGAAACGCTCAGCAGAGGACTGGCCGATGACACGGGGATCGAAGTCGTCGGGACGGCGGCGGACGTCTTTGAAGCAAGAGACAAAATCATCGAATGGGAACCGGATGTGCTGACGCTGGACGTGGAAATGCCGAAAATGGACGGAATCGAATTTCTGCGAAGACTGATGCCTCAATACCCGCTGCCGACAGTGATGTTGAGCTCCGTTAGCGGCAAAGTGTTTGATGCGCTGCAGGCGGGAGCCGTTGATTTCGTCACCAAGCCGTCCGTCGGCTCTCAATGTACAATGGAGTCGATGATCGCTGAACTGAAAGTGAAAATCAAAATTGCTTCAACGGCAAACCTTTCCCGCTGGAAAACAGGCGGATCTGTCCAGCATCAAGCGAACCGCAGCCGTATCGGCTGGGATCCGCAGATGATAGCCATTGGCGCCTCTACTGGCGGAACGGAAGCTACTTTGGATATTTTACGGCAGTTGCCCGCCGATATGCCGGGCATTGTGATCGTACAGCATATGCCTCCGGTTTTTACGAAAATGTATGCCGACCGCCTCAATGTATCCTGCAGACTAAAGGTCAAAGAAGCGGAAACGGGAGATCCGGTCGTTCCGGGATGGGCTTTAATCGCGCCGGGAGACCGCCACATGGTTGTCAGGAAAAAGGGTGCGGGTTATGTTGTCGAGTGCTTTCCCGGCGATAAAATAAACGGCCATTGCCCTGCGGTGGATGTGCTGTTCGAGTCGGTTGCGAAAGAAGCGGGCAGGAAGGCGCTCGGCATCATATTAACCGGAATGGGCAAGGACGGCGCGAAGGGGCTGTTATCGATGAGGAACTGTGGAGCAAGAACATTTGGACAAGACGAGAGCAGCAGCGTTGTCTATGGAATGCCGAAGGAAGCTTTCCAAATCGGCGCCGTAGAGAGGCAGATCCCGCTCAACCGGATGGCCAAAGAGATTTATTCCATTATTAACGGGTAATAAAAAGCCCATGTGTTCCGTACTCACCATGGAATTCATGAATCCTCCTGCCGAACAGGAGGATTTTTCTTTACAGATACATGCTTCCCACTTAGTCTTATCCACATTTATTACTCGTTAGTTGTGATTTGAGGGCATAAATAATTTCGTTACAATTGTTCAAATCTGCTATTCCTACGAGGGAATTTGGCGCACCTTACACGATAAGATTTGCAACATTCTAAATTATAATTACAGAGTAGTTTTTAAGCGAGTAGACAAGCGCGGTTATATTTATGGGAATACGGATATATTAACCATAAATAACAAGAAGGGGCTGGATTGGGATGGAGTGGTTTACGCCGGAATTTTGGTCCGCATTGTTTGCGATTGTTATTATCGATCTTGTGCTTGCCGGTGATAATGCGATCGTTATCGGACTTGCCGCCAGAAATCTGCCGAAGCAGATGCAGGGAAGGGTTATCTTCTGGGGGACATTCGGAGCGATCGCCGTCCGCTCGCTCTTAACCCTGGCTGTCGTATGGCTGCTGAAAATCCCCGGTCTGCTGCTGATCGGCGGTCTGCTGCTGATCTGGATCTCGTATAAACTGCTTGTCCAGGAAAAGAAGCATGAGGTCGCTCCGGCGACCAGTCTCATGCTGGCGATCCGGACGATTATTGTTGCCGATACGGTCATGGGCCTGGACAATGTCCTCGCGGTTGCAGGGGCTGCACACGGCCAGTTTATTCTGGTTGTATTGGGACTCCTGATCAGTGTGCCCATTGTTGTATGGGGCAGTACCGTCATTATCAGACTCACGGACAGATTTCCGTTCATCATTTATATCGGGTCGGGTGTGCTTGCCTGGACCGCTTCGAAGATGATTGTTGACGAGCCCTTGTTGAAGGCATACTTCGATAATGCCATTGTCAAATGGGGATTTAGCGCCATCATTATCGGCGCCGTTCTATGGCTTGGCCGTATGAGAAATAACCGGAGGGCGGTCGCATAAGAAGCGAAGCAAACCGCCGATACTCTAAAATACATTCGGTGCCGATGTCGAAGCGCGCTGCACGAGTTCCGGTCTTAAGCGGATGACATCGCCGGGTGATTCGGACTGATTTGCAGTCAGCTGAACAAGCTTTTCTGCGATGACGCCCGCAATCCGTTTCACATCGACGCCGACAGAGGTGATCGGCAGCTCCAGCTCCGCCATTTGCGGAATATGGTCATAGCTGACGACCGATAATTGCTTAGGAACATCCAGCTTCAGTTCTGCGGCCGCCCGTAGAATTCCGCGCGTCAGGTCGTAGCTTCCGCTGATGATGGCCGTCGGACGACGTTCCGATTGAAGCACCTGGATCGCGGCGATATAACCGTCGTGCGATTCCATGCTATGGATCGGAACGACGGTCTTGTCCATGTTCCGTGAATCCATTTCATCCATATAAGCCCCGATCTTTTCCTGTTGAAGCTGATCGATATAGGAAGGTTCCCCCAGATAGGCGATTCGTTGATGCCCCAGTCGGGCCAAATGCTCGACAGCGAGCCGGATCGCTTCTCCGCGCCCCACATCGATGGTCGGATAAGGCGTTTGTCCGGACATGCCGTAGTACAGAATCGGAATATTAGTCTGATAAGGCATCTGTTCGATAAAAGAAGAATCGCGGTCATAGAAGATCAGGATGGCATCGGTCTGAAACCGTGTGAACACTTCAATTGCCGAATCGATTTTGTTCATGGATAACAGTGTTGTATAATCGTGTTTTTCCAGCTCTTCATTAATTAATGTAATAAGGATGGACGGCGTTGCCCGTTCAACGCTCGGCCAGACGACACCGACTGCCCAGCTTTTTTTGGAAACAAGCCTGCGTGCGGCAATGTTAGGCTGATAACCCATCTCCTCTGCGATCGTTAATATTTTGCGCTTGGTCGTATCCTGCACGAGAGGGCTGTTTCTAAGCGCCTTCGATACGGTCGAGAAGCTGACCCCCGCTTTTTGGGCGATGTCTTTAATTGTTATCGTCATTTATGCCCCTCCTGCATTCGAATCTTCCCATTGACAACACCATTATATATCAAATAAAATCAAATTAACAACGTTGTTATTAAAATTTATAAAAATACCAACGTTGTTTATCCTTTTTTAAGCCAGGCTAGTTCTATTGATCATAATAATTGAAAGGGAGACTTGCGATGAATCTGTTTGATTTGAGCGGCACGACTTCCGTTGTCATTGGCGGCAACGGCGTGCTTGGAGGCGCAATGGCGGAAGCGCTCGGCGCCGGCGGCTCGAAAGTGGCGATTGTCGGCCGCAACATGGAGAAAGCCGAGGCGGTCAAAGCCCGAATTGAAGCGAGCGGCGGAGAAGCGATTTGTATTGCAGCCGATGCAACGAACACGGAGGACTTAAGGGAAGTGCTCAGTCAGGTGCTCGCTTGGAGCGGTCGCATCGATACGCTGGTCAATTGTTCGGGAACGAACAGCGCAACGCCTTTTTTCGAGCTTGACATGGAAGAGTGGGACCGCATCATGGATGTCAATCTCAAAAGCGTCGTGCTCGCGAGCCAGATCTTCGGAAAATATCTAATCGAGCAAGGTGAAGGCGGTTCCATTATTAACATATCCTCGGTATCTTCCGAGCCGCCGTTATCGAAGGTTTTCACTTATTCGGCATCCAAAGCGGGCGTCAACAGCGTAACGAAATTTCTTGCGCGGGAATTCGCTCCTCACCGCGTTCGCGTGAATGCAATTATTCCGGGCTTTTTCCCGGCGGAGCAGAACCGCAAAATTTTGTCCGAGGAACGGGTCAACTCGATTATGGGCCATACGCCTATGGGACGGTTCGGCGATCCGGAGGAGCTGCAGGGCACGGTTGTCTATCTGGCGTCCCCGAAAGCGTCATCGTTCGTAACCGGCGCGCTGCTGCGGGTTGACGGCGGATTCGGGGCGATGACGATATGAGCGAATTGCTGCAGCGGTTACTGGCGGATATTCCAATTCCGCGGATGGTTCGAATACGGCAGCGGTTCGATGAGACCATGCTCGCGGATCCGCTCGGCGAACTGAAGGAGAAACTGCACGCATCCGGTCAAATCGGTAAAATCCGAAGCGGGCAGCGGGTTGCGGTAGCGGTCGGCAGCCGCGGGATATCGCGGATCGACGAGCTGACAAAGACGGTCATCGACGAGTTGAAGTCGGCTGGGGCCGAGCCTTTCATCGTTCCGTGTATGGGAAGCCACGGAGGGGCGACGGGAGAAGGCCAGGCGGAAGTGCTGGCCCATCTGGGCATCGATGAAGCGAGAATGGGCTGTCCTGTCCGCTCTTCGATGGATGTCATTATGCTGGATCGCCTTCCGAACGGACTGCCGGTTTACGTGGACAAGATCGCCGCAACGGAAGCCGACGCGATCGTCGTCATTAACCGGGTGAAGCCGCATACGGCGTTCCGAGGGACAGTAGAGAGCGGATTGCTGAAAATGATTTCGATCGGGCTCGGCAAGCAGAAGGGCGCGGAAGCGTGCCACCAGCTCGGCTTCAAGTATATGGCCGAAAATGTCCCCGCGATGGCGAAGGTGATGATCGCCAAGTTGCCGATCGTGTTCGGCGTCGCTGTCGTCGAGAATGCCTACGATCGGATTTTCCGCATCGAAGTGCTGGGCGCGGAGGAAATGGAAGCGAAGGAGCCGCCCCTTCTTGTGGAAGCGAAGGAGAAGCTGCCGAAAATTCTGTTCCCGCAAATCGATGTGCTCGTCATAGACTATATCGGCAAAAACATCAGCGGCGACGGTTTCGATCCGAACGTTGTCGGGCGGTATCCGACGCCTTATGCTTTCGGCGGACCCGATGTCTCCAAGATTGTCGTACTGGATGTGACCAAGGAGTCAAAAGGCAATGTCAACGGCGTAGGGACGGCGGACTTCACGACGCAGCGGCTGGTGGACAAAGCGGATTGGCCCGCAACCTATGCGAACGGTTTGACGTCGACGGTCTGTTCGCCGACAAAGCAGGCCACAACGCTGCCATGCGACCGCGAAGCGATCAAAGCGGCCGTGAAAACATGCAACATTTTGGATTATACGACATGCAAGCTGATCCGGATTCGCGATACGCTGCATCTCGGCGAAATCGAAATCTCCGAAACGCTCGTAGAGGAGGCAAGACGCCATTCGCAGATCGACGTTCTTTCGGACCCTTACGAGTGGACATTTGACGAGGAAGGATACCTGGCAAAGTGAGTACAACGCATGTGCAAGGAAAGCTGACTATAGCCGTTGATATCGGAACGACGAGTACGAAGACGCTTCTGATCGGTCCGGAAGGGCAAGTCATTGCCTCCCATTCGGCCGGTTACCCGCTGCATACGCCTTCTCCTGAAATTGCAGAGCAGGATCCGGAGGATATTTATCAGGCGGTCCGGCAGGGGATAAGCAATGTAATGATGGCGTGTACGGCAGCGAAGGAAGACATTCTTTGCGTTTCGTTTAGTTCGGCGATGCACAGTCTGATTCTGCTGGACCGGGACAATGTCCCGCTGACGCGAATGATTACATGGGCGGATTCAAGGAGTCAAGCCGCAGCTAGGAAGCTGATCGAAAGCGGGAAAGGATTAGACATCTATTTGTCCACCGGTACGCCGATACACCCGATGTCTCCGCTCGTCAAGCTTGTCTGGATGAAGGAAAACCGTTTTCCCGACTATGAGGCGGCCGCTATGTTTGTCGGGATAAAAGAATATATTTTTCACAAGCTGTTCGGTACATTTGTCATCGACTATTCAATCGCAAGCGCGACCGGGATGTTCAATCTGGACCGACTGGAATGGGACGGGGCCGCTTTGGCGGCTGCGGGCGTATCCGAACAGCAGTTATCGATGCCGGTACCGACGACATACACCTTGCGCGGGTTAAGCGGGGAGGATGCGGACGTTTTGGGTTTGGCTCCGGATACGCCGTTTGTCGCCGGCGCATCGGACGGCGTACTGGCGAACCTCGGATCAAGCGTGCTGGATTCCCGCCGCATGGCCGTCAGCATCGGAACGAGCAGCGCGATCCGTACCGTCGTTCCGAAGCCGACGTTCGATCCGCAGGGACGCTTGTTCTGCTACGCTCTGACGGAGGACCATTGGGTCATCGGCGGCGCATCGAACAATGGCGCGATCGTGCTGCAGTGGGTCGTGGACCAGCTGTTCGGTCCGGAAGCGGAGCAGCATAAACTGAGCGGCCGCGACCCGTACGAGATGCTGCTTCAACAAGCGGAATCGATTGATCCGGGAGCGGATGGGCTGCTGTTTCTGCCCCTGCTGACCGGCGAGCGGGCGCCGTTCTGGAATGCGGATGCGCGCGGCGTATTTTTCGGATTGTCGCTCGTTCACGGCAAATCTCATATGCTGAGGGCGGCGCTCGAAGGCGTGATATATCAGGTTGCGGTCATTCATGAGCTGCTGCAGCAGATGAGCGGAGAATGTGAGGAAATCGTCGCATCCGGAGGATTTGCCCGTTCGCCGTTATGGTGCCGGATGTTGGCCGACGTACTTGGCCAGACCGTCGTCATCCCGACGGTCGTCGACAGCTCCGGACTTGGCGCAGCGAGGCTCGGGATGTACGCCGTTGGCGCGATCGATACCTTGACTCCTTTCGCGAACGAACTGGAGGGCATCCGATATGAGCCGGATCAAGCCCGGCACGAACGCTACAAGCGGCTGCTGCCGCTTTACAGACAGATTTACGAACAGCTCAAAACGCAATTCACGGAGCTTGCCCGTTTGCAGCGGCAAGGAGACTAAACGAGCAGCTTATCTATTTGATATTATCTAATCCCGATGAAGGTGTGATCGTATGACGCTGGACAAGATGAAACGGCTGCAACACATATTGCTGGAGATGAAGGATGTCGTCGTCGCCTTCTCCGGCGGAGTCGACAGCACCTTCCTGCTGAAGGTCGCGCTGGACACGCTCGGAAACGATCGCGTGTTGGCCGTTACCGCCGATTCGGAAACCTATCCGACGACGGAGCTGGAAGAAGCGAAACGGCTGGCGGCCGAGCTGGGCGCCAAACACCAGGTGGTGGAAACGAGCGAGCTCGGCATACCCGGTTATGCGGAAAACACTTCCAACCGTTGTTATTTCTGTAAGAAAAACTTATTCGAAGTTTTATTGCCGATTGTAAAACAGCGCGAAAGCGGCGGTATCCTATACGGACTGATCGCCGATGACATGAATGAGCACCGTCCAGGTGTGCAGGCGGCCAAAGAGCTGGGCGTAAGAGGGCCGCTGCAGGAAGCGGGCTGGACGAAAGCAGAAATCCGCGATGCTTCGCGCGAGCTCGGATTGCCGACCTGGGATAAGCCTTCTTTTGCATGCTTGTCCTCAAGGGTCGCATACGGCGAGACCATTACCGAAGAAAAGCTGGAACGGATCGAAAGAGCGGAAGCATACATTCGCGGGTTAGGCTTCAAGCAGGTGCGCGTCCGCATGCATGGGGAAATGGCCCGAATCGAGGTATATCCCGAGGATATCCCGGAATTGCTGTCCAAGCATGATGAAATTGCAGCTCAATTAACGGCATTCGGATTCCAATATGTAACGGCGGACATGAAGGGCTACCGCAGCGGCAGTATGAACGAAGGACTGAAAAATCGACTGACGATGTAGAATGAGAGAGGAGCTATCGGACGAATGAGTACTATTGAAGCGATTGCGAAAAGTATGGCGGCGGAGGGGAAGCCGGCAGCAGGAGAAGCGAATGTTAAGGTTTACGACAAATCGTACGCGGAGCATGGCGCGACGAAGCTTGTGATGATCCGGGAGGACATCACCAAGAAATTAATCGCCGCCGGCAGCGGGGAACTGTACGATGTACTGCAAGGAACGGTAAAGGACGGTTATAAAGAATGCGATTTAACGCACGAGAACCGTCTCGTATTGAATAAATATTTTGAATATACGGTTCCAAAAGCATTCGGAAAACAAATCGCTACATTCGGCTGCGGCGACCGTCTCGGATTAGCGAGTCCGGGTCATATCGAAACGATCCGCGGCCGCGATGTGAAACCGATTCTTGCGCAGCAAAGCATTCGTGAGCTGGCACTAACCGGAAGAGATTATCGGCAGGTGATCGATGCCGCTTGTTTTGCGGCTTTTCAGGAAGGGTATGAAGACGGTTTCGGCGCGGACGGCGACCATCTGAAGGTGGAGCAGGATATCCAGATGTCGCTGGAGCTCGGATTCACCATGCTGACGCTGGACTGCTCCGAATATATAGACAATGAAATCGAAGGACTGGACGAGGCTGCTCTTAAGGCAAAGTATGCCGCGCTGCCGGAGGACAAACGGCGTCATTACGAATCAAATTACTTGGACAGATCCTTCGAGGTCGGGGAGCACGTCATCCGTTTCGACGAAGTCAGCTTGATGAAAAATGTGCTGATCTACGACGCGGCGGTCGGTTATATGCTGCATATTTATTCCAAGTACATCCAAACTGCAGGCAGAGAGATCGATTTCGAAATTTCGATTGACGAGACGATGACGCCGACCGCGCCGGAATCGCACTATTTTGTGGCAAAGGAGCTGTATGACCGCGAGGTCGATATTTTCAGCATGGCACCGCGGTTCTGCGGCGAATTCCAGAAGGGCATCGACTATATCGGCGATATCGCGCAGTTTGAGCGCGAACTGAAGCTTCATGCCGCAATTGCGGACCATTTCGGTTATAAGCTAAGCATACATTCCGGCAGCGACAAGTTCAGCGTGTTTCCGCTGATCGGCAAGTATACCGGAGGACGCTTCCATGTCAAGACCGCCGGCACGAACTGGCTGGAAGCCGTACGCACGGTTGCGAAGGTAAATCCGGGATTGTACCGCGCGATGCACCAATACGCGCTTGAGCATTTCGAGGAAGCAACCGCATATTATCACGTCTCGGCCGATATTTCAGCGATTAAGCCGCTTTCTGAAGCCACTGATGCCGAGCTGCCGGAATATATGAACGAAGACAACGCGCGCCAATTGATTCATATTACGTACGGCATTTTGCTGCAGGCTAAAAAAGAAGACGGCACTTCCTTGTTCAAGGACGAATTTTTCCGGACGCTGATTGAGCAGGAAGAGCAATACGAGCTGTCGCTCGCCAGCCACATCGGACGTCATTTGGAGTTATTGGGGAAATAATAAAAGAAGTAGACTTCCCTGAATGCACAATAGAGTTTGCAAAATAAAGAACCGCTGGAGCACTTTCCCAGCGGTTTTTTTAAATGCTTTTTAAATTCTAAGCAGATATAAGTAACATACTTATATCTGCTTAGAATTCTCCGCGAAACGAAGCTTAGCCGCCCAATAAAGCAACTTTTCAAATCCTCCATTATTGCCGCTCTAAGCCCCGTCCATGTCCGTTGTTGTCACGTAAAAGAACCGTCCGGTGATTTTTCCGGACGGTTTCCTTACGCTAGAGCTCCCGCGCAATGATTTCTAAAAAATAGCAGTGAAAAGACCTTCATTTAAGATTCACTAAAGGTTCGTTACTATAATCAAATTATAGAAAGTGATTTAAGAAAGAGGAGAGAAAACGATGAAAAACAACAAAGGAATATTCATTTTGATGCTGGCGGCCGTGCTTATCATCGGCGGCTGTTCCGCAACCCAAACCCCTGATCCTGCGAACAGCGGAAACAGTCCTTCCTCGGGCTCATCATCCGGTGATAACTCGTCTGCCGGCAATAACAGCGGATCAGTGTCATCGACCGATTCTGCCGACGATACCGGTCTGACTCAAGAAGTGACGCAAGGCCCTTATTACGTTACCGGCACCGGAGAGCTGACGGACGGCAATCTCAACTACGACAATCTGACTGGCGACATCATCAAGGTGCAAGGATATGTCTATGCGGGAGCCACGGGCACAACACCGATTGCAGGCGCCAAGGTGGAAATATGGCATGCCGACGACAGCGGCAGTTACCATCCGAATGACAATGGCCCTGCCGGCAATTACAGCGAAGCGGAAATCTCGCTGCGCGGCTATGTGCTGACGGATGAGAACGGATATTACGAATACACGACAATTTATCCGGGCGAGTACACGGGACGAACGCGCCATATTCACACGAATACAACCGCAGAAGGATATAAAGGCGTCATTACACAGCTGATCATTCCAAGTCTGAACGGCGACCGAATGACCGCCGATCAGGACAATATCGCTCAAAGCTTGCCTGAATACAACCAGGTGACATTCACGGACGTTGACGGCGTGCCGACCACGACATTCAATTACAGGCTTGCGGTGAACTAAACCATGTCAATGAATAGACGTATTGCTCCGCATTTTGTCATTTTCAGCATCGTTGCAATGGCTGTGGTTGGCGGCGTCATTTACGGCATGTTTCCAAAAAGCGTTGCCGGGGAAACCGTCATTTCGGGCAGCGGCAGAAATTCCCATGGACAGCTCGCCAATTATTCAACCAGCGGCACGAGCAGCAAGATTGATATACCGGAGAAAGTTGTGCAGGTCGCTGCCGGATTTGATCATACGCTGGCGCTGACGGAAAGCGGAACGGTGTATGCCTGGGGCGATAATACATACGGCCAAGCGGGAATCAGCAGCGCCAAAGGGATTGTAAGCGGTCCGGTAAAAATAGAGGCGTTGCCGGTCATTGTCGAAGTCAGCGCAGGCTTTCGCCACAGCATGGCGCTGAGCGAGAACGGGGATGTATGGATCTGGGGAAATAATGTCGCGGGACAGCTTGGCACGGGCGACCGTACCGACCTGCGTACGCCAACACGGATTAGTTTGCCGGACAAAGCTGCCGGGATCGCAGCCGGGCACCGCTTTTCGCTGGCAATGCTGGAAAGCGGAAAGGTTTACGGTTGGGGCGCCAAGTGTGCCAAAGATACCAAGCGGACGTTCGCCGAACTCATGCAGCTGATCGGCATGTCGGCCACCGGGATTAGTTATTATGTCGATGCAGGCTCCGATCCGAGCAGCAGCGACACTCAGGAATTGTGCGAATTTCAGGGGTTTGTAGCGGTGAGCAGCCTTACCCCGATAGAAATTCCCGAGCTGACGGGCAGCGTGCGGATTGCGGCAGGGTTTGGCCATTTGCTGGCGCTGCAGGCAGACGGAACGGTAAAGTCCAAAGGCTGCAACGCATATGGGCAGCTGGGCTATCCGACGGCTGATATCGTACCGGCCGAGACGATTCCGGGCCTGACAAACATCGTCTCGATCGCCGTGAGCACGCGTCATTCCATGGCGCTCGACCGTGACGGCAAGGTGTGGGCGTGGGGCGCAGATAACGCCGGACAACTTGGGAAGGATCTCGGCAATCTGGAAGGTGTTTTTGATCCCGAGGTTGTCTCCGGATTGCCGAAGATAACCGCTATTGCCGCCGGCCACGATTTCTCGCTTGCGCTGGACGAGGAGGGGCGTGTATGGGCGTGGGGTGTGAACATTCACAACCAAGCCCCCGGAATCGAAGCGTTCGAGTACAATTCTATGCCGTATTTGACTGCATTACCGGCAACAAACCATATCATAGCAGGGGGAGCCTTTACTTTGGCGTACTAATACGATGAGAACAAATACGAATCGAAAAACGGTTTCTTTCTTATCCCGCAACGTCATTATTTTGTCGATTGTCAGCTTTTTTACCGATATTGCGACCGAAATGCTTTATCCCATTATGCCGCTTTACCTCAGCGATATCGGATACGGGATTATTCTGATCGGATTAATTGAAGGGATTTCGCAGCTGGTAACCGGCATTATTAAGCTGGCAAGCGGTATCTACTCCGACCGCCTTCAGCGCCGCAAAGGGCTGGTGAATGCCGGTTATACGATTTCGTCGCTCGCCAAACCGCTGATGGCTGTATTTCCGACGTACTGGGCGATTTTCGGCTTTCGTTTGCTGGACCGTTTCGGCAAAGGCGTGCGCAATGCGCCTCGCGATGCACTCCTTGCCGATGTCTCAACGCCGGTCAACCGCGGCCGGGTATTCGGTTTTCACCGCGCAGCGGATACGCTTGGCGCTACGCTCGGACCGCTCATTACGCTCGCGATCATGTATTTTTACAGCGATCACATTCCGCTTATCATCGGTCTTACGGTTATTCCGGGTATTTGTGCAATCGCCGCCGGCTGGTTTATTAAAGAACCTAAGCATAGAACCGAGCTGCCAACCGCAGAGAAGGGCGGAATAAAAGGACTGCGCCGCCGGCTGACGACGCACTACCGGACCGCTTCCCCGAATTATAAGCGAGTCCTTTATCTCATTACGGTCATTACGCTGATGAAAAGCACGGACATTTATCTGCTGCTCCGCGCACGCGAGCTCGGTCTGAGCGATCTGCTGATCATAAGCGCCTACGTTGCCTATAACCTGACCGGTGCAATAATCGTTTACTACCTCGGCTCGCTAAGCGACCGGATCGGCTTTGCCAAGACATTTGCCATAGGCGCGTTGTCGCTTGCCGCAACTTACATGCTGCTAAGCCAAAACGAACTGCCTCTCCTGCTAATCTTTGCCGCTTTCGTCATTTATGCGGTTTTCCAAAGCGTATACGAAGGCTTGACGAGCGCCTGGATGTCGCTCCATATAAAGCAGGAAGACCGTGCAACAGGCCTTGGCGTTATGATGGGCTTTCAGGCGGTTGCCACCCTTGCCGGTACGCTCATTATCGGCTTCGCTTGGACCGGGTTTGGCGCCAAAATCGTATTTGCGATAACCGGTTTGCTAGCGGTAGGGCTCGCGGTATATCTGTTCTTTAACAAGCAGCGCGATTATGACAGCGAGACTGATTTTGGCCGCAAGCCGTACGTTACGGATATCAAACAGCTGACGATTGACAACGAGACTTTCCGGACCGCGATCTGGACCGGCGGGCAAATGCAGGTTACGGTCATGTCGATCCCTGTTGGCGGCGAGGTCGGCCTGGAAGTACATAAAAATATCGACCAGTTTCTACGGATTGAGGAAGGCGATGCCATTGTTCAAATGGGACCGCGGGAAAATGAGCTGACTTTTGTGCAGCCGGCCGTGGAGGATTATGCCATTATGGTTCCATCCGGCATGTTTCATAATGTCATTAACATAGGCTCGAAGCCGTTGAAAATTTACAGCATCTATGCGCCGGCCGAGCACCCGTACGGAACCATTCATAAGACAGCGGATGAGGCGGACCGCGCGGAGCTTGCCGAAAAGCTGGAGGATGATTGAACGTGTAATTGCCGGATCCGATTCCCTGGAAAGGGGGGATAAACAAAGTATTTTCAGGGGGTTCATTAGGAACATCGGATTAAGAGGAAAGATTTTAGGCTCCGCTATAGATCCCTATGTCATGCTCAAAGATCCCTATGTCAGGAGGAATGTCGTATGCGAAAAAATTTAACAAAAGGCTACAAAGGATTTTTGACGGGAGTTGTATTAACCGCAGCATTAACGCTGCCGTTCACGACTTTCGCCGAAACGGTTCAAAAATCGATCAAAGTGACTTACAGCGATATCAAAGTCACCTTGAACGGCGAAACCGCGACCTTGAAAGACGTGACGGGAAAGGTACTGGAGCCGTTTAACTACAACGGGTCGGTGTATGTGCCTATTCGCGGGATCTCCGAAGCACTCGGCATGAACGTTACCTACGACAGCGCGAACAAAACGGTAGTCATTATGGATGACAGGTCAGCCGGCGGCATGCCGCCGGGCGGACAACCCCCGGGTGGACAACCGCCGGTGGACAGCTCTGAAGGCAGCGGCAGTTCTTCCGGTACCGGTTCATCGGCCGGAACCGGCAATCAATCGACAACCGACGATACCGGGCTAACCGTTCAGGTCACGCAAGGACCTTATTATGTGACCGGTACCGGCCAGTTGACGAACGGAAATCTGAATTATGACAATTTGACGGGAACGCCGATAAGGGTGCAAGGCTATGTCTATGCCGGCGCAACGGGCACAACTCCGATTGCAGGGGCTAAGGTTGAAATATGGCATGCCGACAATAGCGGCAATTATCATCCCAATTCCAACGGAGCGGCAAGCAATTACGATTCAAGCGAGATATCGCTGCGCGGCTATGTGCTCACCGACCAAAACGGCTATTACGAATATACGACGATCTACCCGGGCGAATATACGGGACGTACACGGCATATTCATACCAACACAACGGCTGAAGGATATACAGGCGTAATCACACAGTTGATTATCCCAAGCAAGGAAGGCGACAGCATGCTTGCCTCCCAGGATAATATCGCTCAAAGCCTTCCGGCTTACAATCAAGTCGTTTTCACCGAAGCCGACGGCGTGCCTACCGCGAACTATAACTATCGGCTTGCAGCTAATTAAGATTTATAAGCAAAACCCCGCTTTAGTGATCAAAATGTCACTGAAGCGGGGTTTTCAATTTCGTGTGTGTGAGAGGAGATTTAGATGAATAACGCGAATTATTCAGAATGACAATTTTGTAACAAAAGAGACTTGACTGTAGAGAGAGAAAAAGTATTTTCGTAGTAATTGATAGATTCGAGGAGGATGAAGTTGTTGAACGTCACTCACAAAATCTTAACCATGTGTATGGTTCAAGACGGAGATAAAGTATTGCTGATGAACCGGCCGGATAAGCTGGGATTTCCCGGATATATTGCGCCGGGCGGAAAAGTTGAATTTCCTGAGAGCATTGTCGATGCGGCAATCCGGGAAGTGAAAGAAGAGACGGGCTTGATTGTCAAAGACATCGTCTACAAAGGCCTGGATGAGTTTTGTGAACCGAATGAAGGGTTAAGGTATATGGTTTTCAATTATCTTGTGACAAGTTTTGAAGGGAAGCTGCTTGAAACCCCTCCGGAAGGCGAGCTTCGATGGGTCGAAATCGATAAAGCCTTGGACTTGCCTATGCAGGATTGGTTCAAGAGAAGATTTCCTCTGTTTTTTCAGCCGGGGACCTTTGAAATGAGCTTTGTGTGGGATGATAAGAAGCAGGTGACCTTGAGAGAGACGGTTAAATATTATGAGCACGGAAAAAAGCGCGAATCGAAAAATCTATCATCTGCAGCGGCCAAGTAGCGATTTTATAGGATAGGTGGAGACATTCGTGTACAATTGCTATCTTGAGCAGCTATTTCATGAGCCGATCGAAAAGATAACGGCGCTTGATCCCGGCTATTCCGGACACGCCAGCTTCTTGACCTTCCCGACTTATCGAAATGCAGGAAGGTTTACAGATACTTATACAGATTGTTAGGTGTGCAGGGATCGGTTAAATTAAGCCGATGGTTAACCCAGCCCGAATTGTTTGTATCATCAAGCTGACGAGGTGCGGTTTATTTGTTCTATTGGATTCCCGCGAGCTTTTCTAAATAAACCAAACTTACGTTTTCGTCAATTGATTTGGTCCTAAACGTTTTATACCCGATTTTCTTATAAAGTTGAAGATTCTTTTCACTTTTGTTACCGGTAAATAACTCATATCGCGAGCAGGTATTGAAGCAGGACTCCATCTCCGCCATCAATTGTTTGCCGATCCCCTTGTTCTGATAGCTGGAATGAACGATCAGCTTACCGATATAGCAAGTCTCTTCTATTAATCGGGCCCTGACTGAACCGACGATCGTTTCCCCGTCTACTGCTTTGAGGAAGACGTGGTCGATAAATTGTGCTTTCACTTCTTCAAGGGGCTGTACAAGCGGCTCAATGGAATAATCGTTGTATATGGCCGCTTCGCTTAGGTATACTAATTTTTGAAGCGCCAGGATTTCCTTCGCATCATAAGCGTGTGCTCTTTCAATCATGATACTCATCTCAACTCACCTTTCTCGTCTGAACTCGCCTTTCATTTAATAGATCATAGCACCCGTTACTTTATTTGAAAACCCAGCAAAAGGTCAGGTGAAAAAAGCATACATACAGCAATCGAGAAGAAACAGCGAATGCTTTTTTATGCTACTATTTGCTTGCAGGCAGGAAATCGCAGGAAGTTCGACGCAGGGAGAGGTTGAATCGAGTCGAGTCATGCAGGCGATGCTTCAGATGAGCAAGATTGACATAAAAACGTTGATCCAGGCATATGAAGGTTAGTAATTTTAAAGGAGATGAATTAAGGTGGCGAATCAGATCTCTAAAAGCCGGCTTTGGACGGCACGAATAATGAGCGGGCTTGTCATTCTGTTTATGCTGTTTGACAGCATATCCAAATTTTTGAAACCGGCTATGGTTGTGGAAGGAACACTTGAGCTCGGATATTCCGAACATCATATTCTTACGATTGGTGTTCTCGGGCTTATTTCTACCATCCTTTACGCCATTCCCCGCACATCCGTCCTGGGGGCGGTACTGCTGACCGCCTATTTCGGAGGAGCGATTGCAATCCATCTGCGCATGGATAATCCGCTATTTTCGCATACACTCTCTCCGGTTTATATTGCCGTATTGGCTTGGGGAGGCATATGGCTGCGAAACGAAAAGCTGCGCAAATTGATCCCGTTTCAATAAAGTGATCGTGGAAATGATTTGGACCGGTCCTTCGGACGGTCTTTTTTTAAACCCTCCGTACTGGTACAATGATACTATGAATTCGATTCAAGAAGGAGCGTAAGCGATTATGTTAATTGGCATCCCGAAAATCATATCCCCGGAATTGTTGAAAATATTGATGGAGATGGGGCACGGCGACGAGATCGTGCTGGCGGACGCCAACTTCCCTGCGGCAAGTACGGCACAGCGGCTAGTAAGGGCCGACGGACATCCGATTCCCGAGCTGCTCGATGCGGTGCTGCAGCTGTTCCCGCTGGATCAATATGTTGATGCACCTGCTGCTCTTATGGAAAAAGTCGCAGGGGACCCGGCCGATACATCCATTTGGGAGACGTATCGTACGATCATCGAAAAGCGGACGGGCCTTGCGGCTCCGTTTGAGAAAATAGGTCGCTACGCGTTTTACGAGCGCGCGAAACAAGCTTATGCCATCGTTGCGACAGGCGAGGGCGCACAGTATGCGAACATCATATTGAAAAAGGGTGTCATCATAGGAGCATAACCGGCACTTTCCTTTACTTCATAAACCAGCGAATGACATATAGCACGAGCGATCCGACTATGCTGATGACGATACACGTCACGACAGGAAAATAAAAGCGAAAGTTTTCTTTCTCTACCACGATGTCGCCGGGCATCCGCCCGAAATTAAACCAGCGGCCTCCGATCATCCAGATCAGTCCGACGACGATAAGAACCGCGCCTGCCGCGATGAGAAGTTTGGGGAACTGCTGCATGTTTAACGCCCTCCTGATTAATTTCGAACTAACCCTATTATGCCATAATCAACCAATGCCAAAACATCCCTGCCGCGCAGGCGGTTCGGGATGTTTGAGAGTCAGCCTGAAATGAGAGTCCGGTTTCCCCGTTCGGTTCTCGGTTTCAATCAGTACAAAGAAATCGTCAGCGTGTCCTTCTCGTTGATGGCATGCAGCGTTGCTTCGCTGCCGACCACTTCCACGCTAATGAGCGACTGGAGGCAATGCTTGACGGCGTTTTTGCCGGTCACCCATTTTCGGTTCAACGTTTCGGCGAGTTTGTCCAACGTTTTTTTGTTCGTTTCGGTTAAGTAGACGGGAATCGTTCTATTTTGAAATGAGATCATTGTTCTCATCTATGGTCACTCCATTCATGCTATAATAATTATTATCTGAGAACAGTATACATTACGATTATTAATTTTTCCTTAAAAACCGTTTACAAAATTGTGAAAAAATTCAGATCATTCGTGTCCCGAACTTTTGGTACATACGGTTATAGTATGGTTTTTTCCAAGAAAGTAAGATATAATCGTTTGTGGTAAAATCGCGAATAGTGTCGATTATTCCTAAAAAATAGCAAGAGTAGGAGAGTAAACGCAATGAAAAAATCTTTATTAACGATCCTGATTCTGATGCTGGCGGCATCAGTGCTGGCAGCTTGCGGCAGCAAGGATAACAATGAAAGCTCCGCTCAGGGAAATGACAGCAAGGCTCAAAAAATCGCCCTTGTTCTCCCGGAAAAAATCGGCGTAAATCCGTTCTTCCAATTGATGGACGAAGGCTTGAAAAAAGCCGGCGATGAGTTCAATGTTGAAGTAAGAACAATCGAATCGACCGATCCGGCGGCATTCGAACAAAACTTGCGCGCTACGGTAGCCGACAACTATGATCTTATTATTACGGCAACATTCCAGGCGGAGGACGCGCTGAATAAAGTGGCTGCCGAAAACCCGGACAAGCCTTTTGCCATTATTGATACCGTCGTTGATTTGCCTAATGTGCGAAGCGTCGTGTTCCGCGAGCATGAAGCGGCCTATCTGCTTGGCGCCGCTGCGGGGCTTGCGACCAAAACGAACAAGGTCGGAGCGGTCGTTGCGATGGATGCGCCTCTGCTGAAGAAATATACGGTCGGATTCGAGCAAGGCTTGAAATCGACCAACCCGGAAGCTCAATTCGTAGTAAACTACGTGGGCAGTTTTACCGATCCGGCGAAAGCGAAGGAGCTGGCGCTTCTCCAGCATTCCCAAGGCGCCGATTTCATCGCGGGCATGGCTGCGGTAGGCGATCTGGGCGTGTTCGAAGCGGCGAAGGAGAAAGGCTTCTACACCTCCGGGCAAGATACGGACCGCACGGTAGAAGATCCGGAGCATGTCGTACTCTCCCAACTGAAAGGGACGGACGCAGTCGCTTATGAAACGGTCAAGTCGTTCGTCGAAGGCGATTTCAGCTTCGGAGCGGTGGATTATGGCGTGAAAGAAGACGGCGTAGGCTTGACATATGTGACAAGAGACAGCGAGACGCCGCTCCATCCGTTTGTCGGCAAGGAGAACATCGATAAAGTGAAGGCAATTGCCGAGGAGATCAAATCCGGCGCTCTAGTGGTTCCCAATCCGTTAGCCCAGTAATTTCGACAAGCCGGCTGCATTCAGGCAGCCGGCTTCGTATTCGTGCGAGAGGAGAAACGGACGCATGCTGCTTGAACTGAATAAAATTACGAAAACGTATGGCAATGTTACAGCCAATGCCGACATCGATTTTTCGCTGCGCGAAGGGGAAGTGCATGCGCTGGTCGGTGAGAACGGAGCTGGAAAGACGACGCTCATGCGCATTTTGTACGGGATGGAAACACCGACAAGCGGAACGATTTCGGTGAAGGGCGTTCAGCGCGCATTTGCGAATCCGAAGGATGCGATTGCGTGCCGAATCGGCATGGTGCATCAGCATTTTATGCTGTTTCCCTCCTTTACCGTCGCTGAAAATATTGTCATTGGCCGAGAACCGGCCGGGCGGCTCGGGTTTGACCGCAAACAAGCGCTCAAGCAGGTGCAAGCGCTGTCCAACGCATACGGGATGCCTGTCGAACCGGGTATAAAGATTGCCGATTGTCCGCTCGGCGTCCAACAGCGGGTGGAGATTTTGAAGGTGCTTTACCAGGGAGCGGACATTATTATCTTGGACGAGCCCACTGCCGTACTGACGCCGCTTGAGGTCAAGGAGCTGCTGTTATCGGTGAAAAGGCTGGCCCGCCAAGGCAAAAGCTTCATTCTGATCAGCCATAAGCTGCAGGAGGTGCTGGAGGTGGCGGACCGGATCACCGTGCTGCGGGACGGACGGGTGACCGGTACCGTTAACGCTGCGGAATCGAACATAGACGAGCTGTCCAGGCTAATGGTAGGCAGAGAGCTTGCGAATCTGGCCCGTACGAATCTCCAGCCGGGTGAAGCTGTGCTTGAGCTTAATGACGTAACGATCAGGGGGGAGCGGGGCAAGCCGCTCCTCGACCGGGTTAATTTGCAGGTCAGAAAGCGTGAAATTGTCGGTGTTGCCGGCATTTCCGGCAACGGCCAGTCAGAGCTGCTGCAGGCGATTGCCGGTCTGATGCCGATTGACGAAGGCGAGATCAAGCTCTCGGGCAGCAATGTGGCAGGCCAATCGGTCCGGAAGGTGCGGTCCGCCGGGCTGGCTCATATTCCGGAAGACCGCTATCAATGGGGAGTCGCCAAGGATGCGACCGTAACGGAAAACGGCTTGATGGGACATATGCGAAATCATTCAAAATTCGGGTTGTTGAAGGGGCGCGGCATCCGGTCCATGGTCGCCGGCTGGGTCGGCCGGTTCGGAATTAAGACCGGATCTCTGGAAACGAAAGCGCAGCACTTGTCCGGAGGCAATCTGCAAAAGCTTATCGTCGCCAGGGAATTGGCGCAGGAAACGCCTTTACTGCTTGCTGCAGAACCGACGAGGGGCGTCGATGTAGGCGCAATGGAAATAATTCACGGCGAGCTGCTTGCCAAGCGCAACGAAGGAGGAGCCATTCTGCTTGTTTCCTCCGAGTTAACGGAGATCTTGAAGCTGTCGGACCGGATCGTTGTCATGTACGAAGGTGAAATTGCCGGTGAATTGACCGCCGCAGAATCGACGGAAGAACGCATCAGTCTTTTGATGGCGGGAGGGGAATAGAAGTGAACCGGATGAAACAAACCGCGCAGGCGATGTTGCAGCCGTTTCTGGCCATACTCGTCGGATTGGCTGCCGGAGCGGCTGCGATCGCTATTGTCGGCGGCTCGGTCGCGGAAACGTATGCGGAAATGTGGAAAGGCGCATTTGGGAGCTTTTACTTCCTTACGAATACGTTGACCCGGGCAACGCCGATTATCCTGGTCGGGCTTGGTGTCGCGCTTGCGTTCCGCGCCGGATTTTTTAACCTCGGTTCGGAAGGGCAGATGATACTTGGCGCTCTGTGCGCCGCCTTGACGGCGATCTATTTGCCGGGGCCGGGGTGGCTGAAGCTAGCGGGAGCGCTGGCTGCCGGGGCCGCCGCAGGCGGTTTATGGTCGGCGCTCGCCGGACTGCTCGATGCCCGTTTCCGGATGAATCTGCTGATTACAACGCTGCTGCTTAATTACATCGCGGCTTTATTTGCCGGATACTTGGTATCATACCCGCTGAAGGACCGTTCTGGCTCCGCAGCGATGGCGCAAACGGTGATGATCGAACGGAGCGCTTGGCTGCCGAAACTTGTACAAGGCATGAGCCTTCATGCCGGTTTTTTGCTGGCGCTGTTTGGCACGATTCTATTGTTCCTCTTCATGCGATATACGGTGTGGGGCTATGAGATTCGCATGATGGGCGCCAATCCGCTGTTTGCGGCTTATGGCGGCATTCAGAGAAACAAGCTGATGCTGTACAGCATGTTTGCGAGCGGGGGCTTCGCAGGCTTGGCAGGCGCGGCTGAAGTGCTCGGCACACAGTATCGGTACCTCGATGGAGCTTTGACGACGCCCGGCTACGCTTGGTCGGGAATTATGGCGACGCTGCTGGCAAGCTCCCATCCGCTCGGTACCGCTCTGGCCGCGATTCTGATTGCGGCGCTGCAAACCGGAGGCATGGGCGTGGAACGAAACACCGACATTCCGCTGGAAATTTCCAGTGTCATTCAAGCGGTTCTCATTTTATTCATTTCGGCCAAAGTCGGATTCGGATTCATAAAACGCAGGAAAGAGAGGGGAACCAATGGAGCAGCTGTTTGATCTGGCGTTGTTCAATTCGACGCTGCGCATGGTGACTCCGATCCTGCTTGCGGCGCTGGGCGGCGCGATATGCGGCCGTGTCGGCCTGTTCAACGTCGGCCTGGAAGGCATGATGCTCGTCGGCGCTTTTACGGCAATTGTCGGCAACCATCTGACAGGCAACGTATGGGCGGCTGTCTTGTTTGCGGTTCTGAGCGTCATGCTTTTCTCGCTGCTGTTTGCCTATCTGAGCATTCAACTGCAAGCAAATGTAATCGTTGTCGGCATTGCTCTGAATTTCCTCGCGCTCGGACTGACAACGTTCAGCCTGCGGGCCGTCTTTCAGGTGAAAGGCGCGTATTATGATAGAAATATGGCAGGCCTACCGAAATGGGATATTCCGCTCATTCAGGATATTCCAGTCATTGGCGGCGTTCTGTCCGGTCATTCGCCAATCGTCTATCTGGCAGTTATTATGGTTGCAGGACTGCACTATTATTTGTTCAAAACCGTTTCCGGCTTCCGGCTGCTGGCGGCCGGCGGGAATCCGACAGCTGCCGGAAGCCTTGGCATTCCGGTTGTCCGTATTCAATACGGCGCCGTGCTGATGTGCGGTCTACTCTGCGGTCTGGCAGGCGCGCAGCTGTCGCTTGGTCAGGTGACGATGTTTACCGAGGGCATGACGGCCGGCCGGGGATTTATCGCGCTGGTCGCGACCATGCTTGGCCAGTCAAATCCGATCGGCGTCGCGGGAGCGAGCCTGCTGTTCGGATTTATGGATGCGGTAAGCATACGTTTGCAAGGTTTTTCGTTGCCGACGCATTTTACGATGATGCTGCCTTATGTCATGACTATTGCGGCCATGCTCTTTTTTAAGGACAAGAGCTATATTCAGGAAGCGCGCAAGGCGAATGAAAGCTCGCGATAAGTTCGGAGCTCCTCCGGAGCAGCGCTTGAAGGATGAGCGAAAGGAGTTTGAATAACGATGTTGATGCCGATACTGCAAGTCCGTTCGGAAGATATGCCGGAGTATTCGATCGTGTGCGGCGACCCGAAGCGGGCGGAGAAGATCGCGGGAAAGCTGGAGGGAGCGAAGGAACTTGCATTCAGCAGGGAGTTTCGCACCTTTACCGGATCGTTCCAGGGAGTTCACATGGCCGTGGTCAGCCACGGCGTCGGTTCGCCGGGCGCGGCCGTCTGCTTTGAGGAAATGATCCGTGCCGGGGTGAAGACAATCATTCGTGTCGGAACGGCCGGCTCGTATTCGAGCGAGCATCCCTCAGGCAGTCTTATCGTCAGTACGGCTGCCGTTCGCGCTGAAGGATTGACACAGCAGCTTGTCCCGGCAGGTTTCCCAGCCGTGGGAGACAGCGAAGTCGTTCACGCGTTGTATGACGCCGCTCGTGAGTCTGAGGGCATTGTGGGCAAGGGAATAACGGTGACGCTGGATGTGTTTTTTTCCGGTGTCGAAGAAGTGCCTCACCGCAAGTATAAACAAGCGGGCGTCCTGGCGGTGGAGATGGAAATCGCCGCGCTCTATGTGGTCGCATCGCTGCGGGGAGCAAGAGCAGGAGCGATCGTGGCGATTGACGGTTTTGCGGACGCCGACCTGGCGGCCGAATATAATCCGAATACCGATATCGTCGCCCGGGCGGTCGAGCGCGAGATCGACGCGGCGCTGAGGGCAATCGTCAAGCTGGCTTCCGCCCCGTCGTCAAGCGGTCGGAAGTGACCGCCTAAGTGCATTGCCGAAACTGTCCGCTTCGCAGGTTCTTTTTTGCGTTGGACAGGCTTGGGACGTTTTGCTATACTCCAAGCAGAACCATTCATTCAGGTGTTTGCATCATTTAACAATTTCTATATTTAAGGAGGATCTACATGGCTTTCACATTATCCATCGGCGATCAGGCTCCGGCGTTCTCGCTGCCGGCAACAGACGACAAAACGTACAGTCTTGACGATTTCAACGACGCGAAGGTTTTGGTGGTTTTCTTTACATGTAATCATTGTCCTTATGTTATTGGTTCGGATGAAGTGACGCGCGAGACCGCCCTCAAATACGCGGATCAGAGCGTTCGCTTTGTCGGCATCAATTCCAACAGCGTAAATACGAAGCCGGATGATTCGTTCGGGCATATGGTTGAGCGGATGAACGAATATAAGTTTCCGTGGGTCTATCTGCACGACGAAAGCCAAGCCATTGCCAAAGCCTACGGAGCGCTTCGCACACCGCATTTTTACGTTTTTGACGAAAACCGCAAGCTGATTTATACCGGACGGGGCGTCGACACCCCGCGCGATACGTCGCAAATGAAGGTCAATGATCTGGACCGTGCCCTCTCCGAGCATTTGCAGGGACTGCCTGTCTCCACTCCGCTGACGAACCCGATCGGCTGCAACGTGAAATGGGACGGCAAAGATCCGCACTGGATGCCCGTCGAAGCCTGTGATCTTGTCTAAAGAATTGTTTCGAACCGCATCGCTTCGGCGATGCGGTTTTTTTCGTATAATTCTAAGAAATTATAAGTTTCACACTTATATCTGCTTAGAATTCTCCGCGAAACGAAGCTTAGCCGCCAGAGGACGGCGAAGCCGTTTACGCTTGACAAATAAGAAAGTATAAGTTCCACTCCAGTTCGGCTGGTACTTAACTGCGGAACGATTCGTCGCCGGTCAGGTCGGAAAACGGGGGATGGATTACTTAACTGTAAAATGTACAGCTTATTTGGCGGAACAGGTTCAATAATGATGCCTGAAATGCAAAACATGGGGTCAATCTGCTTGACACAACGCTGAAATACAGCAATAAAAACCCGCTTACAACGGACTATAATACGCAGGTAACTTTATTTGCCAGCGGTCAGGCGGCCATGATGCAGCAAGGCAACTGGACGCAGGTTCAAATCGACGGGATCAACCCCGATTTGAATCTGGGCCTCCTGCCGATGCCGATTAACGACGACGCAGACAAAAATGATAATATCTATGTTGGCGTTCCGAACAACTGGGTTGTGAACAAGAAGTCGAAAGTGAAGAAAGAAGCCAAAGAGTTTCTCAATTGGATGGTGTCCAGCGAGGCCGGCAAACGGTACCTCGTCGAAGAGTTCAAGTTTATCCCCGCGTTCAAATCGATTGAAGTGAAGGACCCGGATGTGCTGGGCGATATCGCGAATGAAGTCATTGCTTACAGCCAGGCCGGAAAAGCGAAGGGCTGGTACTGGAACAAGTTCCCTGAGGGCACCATTCAGGAGCTCGGCGCGATCATTCAAGCCTATGTCGCCAAAACACAAACCAAAGAGCAGATGTTTGAATCGTTCCAGAAAACGTGGGATAATCTGCGTCAGAAATAAGGGTGATTGCGTGAACCGTCAGGATGATTGTCCTGACGGTTTTTTGACATGAGAAAGTGTAAGATTTCAAGGAGATAATAGAAGGAGGGGGACGGTCGGAAAGTCTATGTGCCGCAACAGCGGAGGCCATCCCCATTTCCTTCCTCAAGCTCAATATAACCATCGATCGGTGGATGCTGCAGGGAAGAGTTGGCTCAGAAGAGTCTATGCACATGCCAAGTGTTAGAGCAGGATTCAAACTTCTACGGCTAATTGTTGCCCCAGCGGGCAATTGAGCGTAATATAAGTATAATATGTAAATGGAGACTTTGAGCTCTCAAAGATCCCTATGTCAGGAGGAAGTTGCGACGATGGAGTACCGGTTTTCAGGCAGAGTGGGACAGATGAAATCTTCGGCAGTCCGGGAGATTTTAAAACTAACGCAAGGCAAAGAAATCATTTCATTCGCGGGAGGGCTTCCCGCTGAAGAGCTGTTTCCGCTGGAAGCTGTCCGTGAGGCGGCGGAGCGTGTCTTTGCCGGCGGACGGGGGACATTGCAATACGGGTTGACGGAAGGGTATTTGCCGCTTCGGGAGCAGCTATGCGTGCGAATGAGCGACAAAGGGATGCCTGTCGATCCCGATCAGATGATATTAACGACCGGCTCCCAACAAGCGATCGACCTGATAACGCGCGTTATGACCGATCCGGGCGATATTGTGCTTGTCGAGAATCCGACCTACCTCGCGAGCCTGCAAGTGTTTGAAATGTACGGGCTCCGCGTTGTTCCGGTGGAAAGCGATAAAGACGGCATGATCATCGAAGAGGCGGAGCGCCTGATGAAACAGCTTCGACCGAAGCTGGTTTATATCGTTCCGACCTTTGGCAATCCAACAGGCAGGACATGGAGCCTGGAGCGCAGGCAGGGGCTTGTTCGTCTAAGCAGGCAGTTCGGCATCCCGATCGTGGAGGACGACCCGTACGGCGATATAAGGTTCGATCCGGGTGCGAATTATCCGACGCTGTTCTCCTTGGAAGGAAGAGCGGACGGGGGATCGGTTATCTATCTGGGGAGCTTCTCGAAAACGGTTGCCCCGGCGCTTCGGACGGGGTGGGCGATCGGGGACCGGAATGTCATCCGCATGATGGCGAAGGCGAAACAAGCGGCCGACTTGCATTCGAGCACGCTCGATCAGCAGACCCTTGACCAGCTGCTGAAACATTTCCCGCTTGATGTCCATATCCGCAGCATTGCGGCCGCTTACGGCTCGCGGATGCGCGATATGCAGCGGCTGCTGCGGGAGCAAAGTTTGATGGATGTAAGCTGGGTGGAGCCGCAGGGCGGCATGTTTATTTGGCTTGAACTGCCGGAAGCGCTTGACGCGGAAGCGCTGCTGCGCGCAGCCGTCGCTAAAGGGGTCGCTTTCGTGCCGGGTGCGCCTTTCTTTGCGGCCGAACCGAAGAGAAATACGGCCCGGCTGAATTTCACGTACACCGAAGGCGATCGGATGAGGGAAGGAATCGCACGATTCTGTGAGGCGGTTGATGAATTTACGGCGAGATGTTAGTGGCGGAGCAGCTAAGGACGGCACGACCCAACTGCAGTCAGGGTTTAGGGTATTGCTAACGGATCGTGCCGGGCGTCAGACGTTTCTGATCGTCTGATGAGGCTAGCCATACGGCGACCACATCGGCATACTGCTCGAGCGCTGCGGAGCCGGCAGGCCGCAAACCGTATACTCCCCGCGAGATCCGCTCGAACCACCCGTAGTAATCGTTGCGCAGCAGCTCTGCGGCGCGGCGGTACCCGGTGAATTCCGCAACCTGGCGGGGGGCGAGCTGTCCGTGCTGCTGCAGCGTCCATGCGCATTGAAGCGCTTTTTCCCGGTACGCGGTTATGAGTTTCCGTTTACTGACGCCGCCCACATTATAATCGCCGCTCCGCTCCTTGAATTCATGGATTAATTTGGCCTGCCGGGAAGGCCGTCGCGATTTGCGCGGATAATCCCCAGGCTCGCAAAGCATTTCGACAAGCGGCGGTTTTGTTTTAAAAAAGGTGACGGTCATAAGGCCGATGCCGAG
Source organism: Paenibacillus tarimensis (assembly GCA_041281825.1). Lineage (GTDB taxonomy): Bacteria > Bacillota > Bacilli > Paenibacillales > Paenibacillaceae > Paenibacillus_D > Paenibacillus_D tarimensis_A. Next base: position 1,862,023 of record CP166298.1, read on the forward strand.
CATTCTGCATAACTCGGAGAGATCGCCGAAACGCTGGTTGTGAGAGCCGCTTTTTTTGCGGTTGCGTTCCACGGCAAGCACGACACGATCGCAAATCCGCAAACGTTCGACCCCCTGCAGCAGCAGGGCCAGGTTGAACGTTTTTTTCATTTCTACAATAAACATTTCACCGTCCTCCGGACGGATTGCGACAAGATCGCAATGCAGGATTTCACTTTTCACTTCGAAACCCCGTTGTTCAAAGAACGATTTGACCGGACCGTACAGCTCGGCCTCCTGTTTGACGGCCAAATGCTTTGCCCCCTCTCGCTCCCATATGTAGGTTAAAAATATGTACCATTATATCATAGAGGCGTGCGGCAATAATTTCATTTTCGTCGGGAAATGACGAAATGAGGATAAAAATATGGGGCAATTTCGTCCTCGGAAATGCATAGGTATGTAGTACTCGGAAAATTAGTTAGCGCTGCTTGGGCGTGAGTAAGCGATAGTGTCGTAAGAGCAGGGCATTGCACAACGTGAGTGATGGGAGGAGGCTTACCCGCATGGATATTTTTAAACGGATTTCGGAGTATAGGGCAGAGAGTGAGAAGCTCGCTTGGACAGGGACGTTCAAGGAATATATCGAACTGCTTGGCAAAGACCCGACCCCTGCCATGACGGCGCATGCGAGGGTGTATGAAATGATTAAAGCATACGGGGTGGAGGAGGTCGGTGGAACAAAGCGTTACAAGTTTTTTGAACAGGAGATTTTCGGTCTTGACCGCACAATAGAGAAGCTGGTCGAGGAGTATTTTCACTCTGCGGCGCGCAGGCTTGACGTAAGGAAACGGATATTGCTTCTCATGGGCCCGGTGAGCGGCGGTAAATCAACGATTGTGACATTGTTGAAAAAAGGTCTTGAAAGATTCTCCCGAACGCACGGCGGTGCCGTGTACGCCATTCAGGGATGTCCGATGCATGAAGAACCGCTGCATTTGATCCCGCATGAGCTCCGGCCTGATATTGAGAAAACGCTCGGCGTCCGGATCGAGGGCAATCTGTGTCCGTCCTGTCAGATGAGATTAAAGACGGAATATAACGGAAATATCGAAAATGTAATGGTGGAGCGGGTGCTCATCTCTGAGGACAATCGGGTCGGCATTGGCACGTTCAGTCCGTCGGATCCGAAATCCCAGGATATTGCTGATTTGACGGGAAGTATCGACTTCTCCACAATTACGGAGTATGGCTCGGAATCCGATCCGAGAGCCTACCGGTTCGACGGCGAGCTGAATAAAGCCAACCGGGGGTTAATGGAGTTCCAGGAAATGCTCAAGTGCGACGAGAAATTTTTGTGGAACCTGCTTTCCTTAACGCAGGAAGGAAATTTTAAAGCGGGCCGGTTTGCGCTCATTTCCGCGGATGAACTGATCGTCGCGCATACGAACGAATCGGAGTATAAGGCGTTTATCAGCAATAAGAAAAATGAGGCGCTCCAATCGCGGATGATCGTAATGCCGGTTCCTTATAACCTGAAAGTGTCGGAGGAAGAAAAGATCTACTCGAAGCTTATCGGACAGAGCGATATGAAACATATTCACATTGCACCGCATACGCTGCGAGCTTCGGCGATTTTTTCGATCATGACCCGATTGAAAGAAACGAAGAAGCAGGGGATGGATCTGGTCAAGAAGATGCGCATGTATGACGGGGAAGAGGTTGAGGGGTACAAGGATGCGGATTTGAAGGAAATGCAGAACGAGTATATTGAAGAAGGTATGACCGGCATCGATCCGCGTTACGTTATTAACCGAATTTCCAGCGCGCTGATCAAGCAGGATCTTCAATGCATCAATGCGCTTGATGTACTCCGCGCCTTGAAGGAGGGGCTGGACCAGCATCCGTCGATTACGAAAGAAGAGCGGGAAAAATATTTGAATTTCATCTCGGTTGCCCGCAAGGAATACGATAATTTAGCCAAGAAGGAAGTGCAGAAGGCGTTTGTTTACTCGTTTGAGGAGTCGGCCCGCACGTTGTTCGAAAACTATCTGGACAATATTGAGGCTTACTGCAACTGGTCGAAGATCAAAGATCCGCTGACAGGGGAAGAGATGGATCCCGATGAGCGTCTGATGCGGTCGATCGAAGAGCAGATCGGAATATCGGAAAATGCGAAGAAAGCCTTCCGGGAAGAAATATTGATTCGTATCTCCTCCTATTCGCGAAAAGGCAAAAAATTCGACTTCTCCAGCCACGACAGATTGCGCGAAGCGATTGAGAAGAAGCTGTTTACGGATTTGAAGGATATCGTCAAAATTACAACGTCAACGAAAACACCGGATGAAAATCAATTGAAACGGATCAATGAAGTGACCAAACGATTGATCGACGAACACAACTACTGCCCGGTCTGCGCGAACGAGCTGCTAAGGTATGTCGGAAGTTTGCTGAACAGGTAAACCATTGCCAACGGATGTTTTCCCGGTTCACCTTTTATACAGTCATTGTCAGGTAAAAGCACCGCTTAATTGAGAAGCGGTGCTTTTTTTATTTAAGGCTATGTTAAACTTTGTTGTTGATTTTATTAAGCTAACTGGCAGTTTAGCAGCAACCAAAACCAGTAATCGTGAGTATAACTAGTAGGAATCAGATGAGAAAGGAGTAAGTTATGTAATGAACGAATTGATAATAACAATTACATCTCAGTGTGAAAAGCTTTCTGAAAATGAGATGAAAATGGTAACCGATGGCCTATCAAGAGGGTTTGAGAGGCAAATTCAAAATTTAATCCCAGAACTCACAACATTTAATCAAGATGAACTGGTTGTCATTAGTAATGTAATAAGTGGACTAATTCTTACTAAAGAGAATGTACCTGATATTATAGAAGTTTATGAACGAGTAAAGGGTAGTGATTTACCCAATAAAATCTCTTTTGGTCGGATGATAAAAGATCAAACCAACGGAGAACGTTAGCTGAATAACAACACGATCGGCTGCCTCTTCCACGCTAACGGGCAGTCTACGTTAATGAGCAGCTGCTTTTAGAAGGAAATCCATTGGTTTATAACGAATATGTCATATAGAGAGAGATGAGATTGATGTATGACTATATAAGCATCCATTCTGATGATTACACAATAAAAGTAACGTCGAGGAATTTGGAACATTACTTAATTAGTTATCTAGGTTTTGAAAAAATTAGTCATCTAACATTTTACAAAGAACTCCATGGCGAGCCAATCAAGGTAAGAGGCATTCCTGCTAAACTAGATGGTAGCTACGCGTAAACTCGGCGAAATTATTTACAAATGCTTGGCTTAAGGAGATTTTTACATGACTGAAATTCGTTGGGCTCAGCTGGAAGATACCCGAGAGCTGGGCTTTGTTCACTCAGAGGCTTACCGAAATGCTTATCAAGGAATAATGCCTGATGAATATCTGAATCAGGTTACTCCCAACGTCAGTGAGAGGTATTTTTATAACGCTCTTGTTAAAGAGACAGAACATATAGCAATTGTGCTAAATGATAATAAAGCAGTAGGTTACATGATGCTAAAAGCCTGTAGCGACAATGATTTGGAAAAAACCAGTGGTGAAATTTCGGCAATATACCTTCTTGAAAATTACAGGGGCATTGGACTTGGAAAGCAGTTGCTGAACTGGGGAATAGAAAAATTAAAAGATTTTGGATTCAATATCATAGTATTATGGGTGCTAAAAGAAAACATATACGCTATCAGGTTTTATGAACAGCAAGGTTTTGTGCTCGACGGAACCGAGAGAATAATCATTAGAGGAAGAGAATTGATTCAGGTAAGATATCTAAAGATACTGCAGGATAGTCATTAACGTTATATCGTAAACGATATGAAGAAAAACACGTTATGGGCATTATAAACTTCTACGCTAACGAAGACAATAGTTCATAAACCGCTTAATGATATGGCGGTTTTTCTTTTGTCCAGAAATCAACAATGAAGGATAACAGAGCCTTGTTTAATATATGTCATGAAAGTTGACGTTAAATAGTGTGGTCAGTAAATCAGGCGGAGCTTAAAAGGCCGGGGGTTTATGAGTGGTTAAAGAACCTGTCGGACCGCATCCGTACCGAATTTGTCTATGACCCTTACGCGACGGACGTTCAGACAAAGGTTTCCGATATGATCGGTACGAGAAGAGGCGTATGCCAGGATTTTGCGTATCTGATGATCGCAATCTGCCGTGCCAGCCGTATTCCGGTCCGTTATGTGAGCGGTTTTTATCGGAAATCTGCAGGGCAGAAACCCTGATTCGAACATGCTTCCCATGCATGGATAGAGGAGTTCGTACCCGGTAGAGGGTGGTGCAGCTTTGGTCCTACGAACGCGGAGCCTGTTGGCGAACGATATGTAAAGCTGGGGCACGGAAGGGATTATAAGGATATTGTGCCCGTTAAAGGCGTTTATCGAGGTACGGGGCTGCAAACGCTGAACGTTACGGTTGACGTCCGGCAATTAGCCGATTAATCGGGCCTCCCCGACAGGCAAAAGTATGGGTCGCGGTCGGGCGTTATTCTTAAAAGATAAGCCCGTATAAGTTTCACCTTATACAGGCTTATCTTTCTTCGCGAAACTATGTTGTTCCGCCAAGGACGTCGGAGCCGTTGCTGCTTTCTAGTAGACTGATCCATAAATATCGATTGTACTAAGTTTGCCCCGTTGGATCCGCTGCGGGTCTGGTTTGTGCTTCCGATCGCTGTTGTCCCCAGATTCTTTGATTATCTAACCTCTTTAGCTGTAACAATCTGGGCGACAAGAGGACGAAAGTGAATGCTTCCGAAGCAGCTTTCTTGCAGAAAGCTTGTAGCTAGCGCTTCTCCAGCACGAATCCGGCCCCTCCACTTCTCATTCAACAAAACCACTATTATTTCATTATTTTTGATCGCTCTACTAGATGAATTTCCGGCTTGTTTTCTTGCCGTCGCAGCTGAAGATTATCGGCTTATCCTCGACGACGGTTTCGAGATGAACGGTTTTTCCCCATAATTTCACTACATATGGCATCGTCCGTTCGACGTACTTCAAATCGAGCTCCACGCCTTCATACTGGTGCTGCAAGTAGAGCTCCCCGTTCCGGTTATGGTTGCCGTCTTTGATAGTGATATACGGGAATCCGCCGTTAACTCTGGAGAAGACGAGCTGATCACGAATATTTTCCCAAGTTTTATCGGTAATTTTCCATTCTGGCCCTTTTTTCTCGAAAATATACAGATCCAGATCATCAACAAGCTTCTTGGATAAGTAATTCCGGAGGAAGGAAAGATCGGAGTCGATTTCCCTCACTTCGAATATTTTTTCTCTCCCTTTTCCCGGCATGCGGCCGAACCGTTCCCGTTCCTCATCAGTCGGATTATCCCATCGTTTTTCGATGTCCTCGAATATTTTAAGGCCCAAATAATACGGATTGAGGCTGTGCGTGGAGGGCTGTACGACCGCCGAATTCAAATGGGCAAATTCGATCGTCTCTTCACTGGTCAGGTCAAGCTCCCGGATAATCCGTTGATGCCAGTAGGAAGCCCAGCCTTCATTCATAATCTTCGTTTCAATTTGGGGCCAGAAATAGAGCATCTCATCGCGCAGCATCGACATAATGTCCCGCTGCCAATCTTCCAGTACTGTAGAATATTCCTCTATAAACCAGACGATATCCTTCTCCGGTTCCGGAGGAAAACGCTTTGTTTCTTCCTTGGGGTTGTTTGGCTTTTTTTGCTCGTCAAGCTCCCATAATTCCTCATATTTCGTTTGAAATGCGGCGTTCTTGGGCGCCGGCTCTTGATCTTTATTCTGTTTCTTAACCATTTCGATGTATCTGGCTTTGTCGATCTGATAGGGCTTGAACAGCGTTGGATCAATGTGCTCCTGAATGGCAAGGACGGCATCGATGAAATGCTCGACTTCTTCAGTGCCGTACATCATTTCATATTGTGCGACGCGTTCGGCGGTGGCCGACATGCTGTCCACCATATTCCGGTTCGAGCGGCTGAAGCGGGCGTTGTTTTTGAAAAAATCGCAGTGTGCCAGCACATGCGCGACGATCAGTTTATTTTGAATAAGCGAATTGCCGTCCAATAAAAAGGCGAAGCACGGATTGGAATTGATGACAAGCTCATAAATTTTGCTGAGCCCGAGGTCGTACTGCATTTTCATTTTGTGAAACGTCTTGCCGAAGCTCCAATGACTGAATCGTGTCGGCATGCCGTATGCGCCGAAAGTGTAAATAATGTCCGAAGGACAAATTTCATAACGCATGGGATAAAAATCGAGCCCGAAACCGGAGGCGATTTCGGTAATTTCGTCAATGGCCTTCTCAAGCTGGCGTATTTCGTCCTGATTCATTCCTGCGCATCCTCCCCAAGGAGATTCCACTCCCAGATGTTATGACGGTAAAAGACGTTTCTACATGTCACTTATTTCTATTATATGTATGGGAACCGGTTAAGGATTATGCGGCCAAGTAAGGATCTCCGTCATTCGATAATAGAAATAGAAGGCAGAACTGAGAAAAAGGTGATATATTATTTAAGAATGTAACTTATATCGCATAATTAACATTGAATATAAAAGGAGCTAGTGAACCGTTGATTCATTCCATCGTTGCTCATGAAGTTCAAGGCCTTCTTTACGTTTTTTCGGCTTGTCTGATATTCCTGATCGTCACTCCGAAGGTTTTGTTCGAGAACAACCGGCGAAAAATACTGTTTGTCGGCATATTAATTCTTCTTACTTACTTTTACATCGGATACGAGGATATCGATCCCTTTATTTATATGATCCACCTGGCACCGGTATCGCTTGCGCTTGCCACATTGTTCGAAGGCATTATTCCCGGCATCGCCACATGGGCTGCTTTCAATTTTTGCAGCGCTTTCATCTTGTCCAACGACCCTTTCCCTTTGTTAGTCGGATCGACATTGTCGCTGTTAATAGGTCTAATTGCTCATTATCGGGAGATCGCGTTTCATTCTTATTGGCACATGGGCTTCTTCAGCGCATTACTCATTACCGTTCATCTGGCCGGTTTCTTCATCATTTCCGGAATCCATGCTTATTCAACCGGCGATCTGGCAGTGATGATTTCAGGAACCTATGTTTCATCGCTCATTACCAGCTATGTCTACTATAATGTTAAAAATCAGGAACGTCTTCTGGAGGAACTGATCAATGCGGAGAAATACCAGATGATCGGCCAGTTGGCGGCGTCCATTTCCCATGAAGTCCGTAATCCGCTTACCACGACGCACGGATTTCTGCAATTGATGGGCAGAAGCGGTCTTGACGGGGAGCAGCTGGAACGGTACAGGCAGCACGCAATGGAGGGCATTGAGAAAGCGAATGCCATTATAAGCGATTATTTGAATTATGCCAAGCCGGTCGTTGAGGAAGCTCGGCCAATCGACGTAAAGCAATTAATCGACGATTTGGCATCGTGGATCGGTCCGTATTCGTCGTTTGCGAATATTCAATTGAGCATTGTTCACCGTTCGAGACAGTCGGTCTACATTATGGGGGAATCGCGGAAGCTACAGCAATGTTTAATCAATATTATGAAAAATGCGGTGGAATCGATGCCCCAAGGCGGAAAAATTACGATTACAACGCAGCTTGAAGAGGATTCCGTTCAAATCGCCGTTCAAGACACCGGTATCGGCATGAATGAATTTCAGCTGAGACGGATCGGGATGCCGTTTTTTACGACGAAAGAAAGAGGGACAGGGCTAGGTCTGATGGTTGTGCTGAATATGATTCAAGCGATGGACGGCAAGGTGAAATTCGACAGCAAGCCCGATCAAGGAACAACCTGCACGATTCATTTTAAGCAATGCTCGCCCGTCTGACCGAAGAAAAAAGATTGAAAAATGTCGAGATTATAGTAGTATAGTTCTATATTAATCTTCCATTTTTTATATCTTTTTCTAGGGGTGTTGCCAAATGAGCGGGAAGGCAGAGACTAAAGTCGTGATTTTGGGCGGCGGCGTTGCCGGGATGAGTGCGGCGCATGAGTTGATGGAACGGGGATTTCGCGTTTCTATGTACGAGAGCAAGCCGATTCCAGGCGGCAAGGCGAGGAGTATTCCGGTCCCGGGTACGGGTACAGCGGGTCGAAGAGATTTGCCGGGAGAGCATGGATTTCGGTTTTTCCCGAAGTTTTACCGGCATATTACCGATACGATGAAGCGAATTCCATACGGGCGTAACAAACAAGGCGTATACGACAATTTAATCGAGGGGACAAATCTGGGGCTTGCGTTTTTCGATCGTCCCATGCTGCCGTTTCTGACGGAGTTCCCTTCCTCGATCAGCGATTTAAGAACGCTGCTGCATTCGTTATTCCGCAATCGTCTGGGTCTGAGCGAAGACGATGTGGAGCTTTACGTTTCCAAGCTGTGGCAAGTGCTCACCAGCTGCGACCTGAGACGGATGCTGGAATATCAACGCGTTGCATGGTGGGACTTTATCGAAGCGGACAAGCAATCCGACGCGTTCCGGAATATATTCGCAGGTCTAACGCGAGTACTGGTCGCCGCCAAATCGAAGGAAGCCAATGCATGTACGGTCGGAGCGGTCGGAGCGACGTTGATGCTCGATATGGTTATGCCCGGAGGCAGCGCGGACAGACTGCTCAACGGTCCGACGAACGAGGTCTGGTTAGATCCATGGCTGAATTATTTGAAGCAGGGCGGAGTGGATTATCATTTGGACGCAAAAGTTGAAGCGATTCATTGCAAGGAGGGGGTTATCCAAGGGGTAACGATCCGGGAAGACGGACAATCCTATACCGTTCAAGGGGATTACTATATTGCCGCAGTACCTGTGGAAGTGATGGCGGGACTGCTCACGGACGAGCTTGTGCAAGCCGATCCGATGCTCGGTTCGCTGCGGGAATTAAGCGAGTCGGTCGAATGGATGAACGGCATCCAATTCTACCTGAACAAGGACGTTCCGATGATACACGGTCACGTTATTTTTATGGACAGTCCATGGGCGCTTACCGGTGTTTCGCAGTCCCAGTTTTGGCCGGACTTTCGTATGGAGGATTACGGTAACGGCGAAGTTAAGGGAATCCTCTCCATCGATATTTCCGACTGGGAAATGCCGGGCATTCTATACGGCAAACCGGCAATGAAGTGCTCGGCAGAGGAGATCAAGCTTGAAGTATGGGAGCAGTTGAAACGTAGCCTGAACCATGGGGAAGAGCCGATATTGACTGACGATATGCTGGTCTCATGGTTTTTGGATGACGATATTGTCTTTCCGAATCCGCATACGGTAGTGAATATGGAGCCGCTGCTCGTTAACCGGGTACATACATGGAACTTGCGGCCCAATGCCTTTACGGCGATACCGAATTTGCTGCTCGCATCCGATTATGTCCGCACCAATACCGATTTGGCGACAATGGAAGGCGCTAACGAAGCGGCCAGGAGAGCGGTCAATTGCATTCTGGAGAAGACCGGTTCGAAGGCAAAGCCTTGTGAGATATGGGAGATGTACACGTATAAGCTGCTTGCCGCATGGCGGCTGAACGACCATTCCCGTTACGAGCGCGGGTTGCCCTGGAACGGCAAGGTAATCGGGTAGTGAGTGGTAATATTAAAAAGTATAGCATATAGACCGCTTCATGTCCGGTTCGTGCTTCCGATCACTGTTGTCCTCGGATTCTTTGATTACCTAACCTCTTAGCAGAGAGACTTTGAGCTCGCTCAAAGATCCCATTGTCAGGTAAGAATCCGAGGACAAAGAACGTAAGTGAATCCTTCCGAAGCAGCTTTCTTGCAGAAAGCTTTGAGCTTGCGCTTCTCCAGCACGAATCCGGCCACTTCGCTTTGGGCCATACTTTTTAATAGCGTAGTTGGGGGGCGTGGCTTTTATTGGGGGCTGGCGGCCACCCCCGCTCCTGACAATAGCGCCAGTTTTGGTTACACTTTAAATTGGTATCAGGCGTTTTTCTTGGCAAAAAAGGTTTTTAGCGCCTGATAGACGCCGTTTTTTTCCCGGATGATCGAATAAATGAATTTCTTGTTGCCGATATGTTTGTAGGCGGACATAAGCGTACTGCTTCGATTGTACTGATTCACTTCCCCATAACCGAACATGTTGGTCCGCGACATTAATTCTTCGATTAGCTTGACGCATTTCTCATTGTCGGAAGTTAAATTATCGCCATCCGAAAAATGAAACGGGTAAATATTCCAGTTGGCCGGCGGGTAGCGGCTGTCAATGACCTCCAGCGCCTTCTTATACGCAGAGGAGCAGATTGTTCCTCCGCTTTCGCCGCGCGTGAAGAATTCATCTTCAGGCACTTCCTTTGCCTCCGTATGATGGGCGATAAAGACGATTTCCACATGCTCGTATTTCCTTCTTAAAAACTTGGTCATCCAGAAGAAGAAGCTTCGGGCGCAATATTTTTCGAACGATCCCATGCTTCCGGAAGTATCCATTAAGGCAAGAACGACCGCATTGGAATGCGGCTTAACGACCTCATCCCACGTTTTGTAACGGAGATCGTCGGGAGAGATGCCGTAGATGCCCGGCTTTCCGGCATTTGCATTGCGGCGCAAATTTTCGATGATGGTTCGTTTTTTATCAATGTTGGACATGATGCCTTTTTTGCGGATATCATGGAAGACGATATCCTCCGCTTGCATTTTTTCCTTCTGTTTATTTTCCAGATTCGGCAGCTCCAGCTCCTCGAACAGCATATCCTCCAGCTCCGCCATCGTTACTTCCGTCTCGAGGTAATCTTCTCCCGGCTGATCGCCTGCACCTTGCCCCTTGCCTGCCCCTTTCTTGGCCGCCTGGGGGTCGACTCCCAGCACATCGCCGACTTTTGAATCGCCTTTGCCTTGTCCGACGTGCTGCTTTTTGTTGTGATTATAGACGAACCGGAATTCGTCGAGGCTTTTGATTGGAACTTTGACGATCTGTCGGCCGTCGGACAGCACAATGCTTTCATCAGTTACGATATCCGGCAGGTTCTGCCTTATCGCTTCCCGGACTTTTTCCTGGTGACGGGCTTGATCCTCATACCCTTTTCGGTGCAGAGACCAGTCTTCCCTAGACACGATAAACAACGGTTCTGTCATTCTGTGTCACCTCGATATCAGTTTTTGGCAGCTTATTGAACAGCCTCTGTTTGTATCAATATATTCAAGTCCCCTGAGGTTATGTGAAGCAAATCGGCAGCAGTTATATTAAGACGGATTCAGATTGTGCCAAAATATTGAAGACACCCCGGGAGATAGGAATTCGCTCACCGGATATCGAATTGATATGAAGGGAGCGGGGATGACGTAAGCGGGATCAACACTTACGGGTAACAGGAGGTTATTTTTCATGAAAATCTTACATACTGCCGACTGGCATCTTGGAAAGCTGGTTCAGGGCGTTTATATGACCGAGGATCAGCAGGTTGTACTGGAGCAGTTAATTGCTGCCGCCGAGCGGGAACGGCCGGATGCCGTTATTATCGCCGGGGATTTATACGACAGGGCGGTGCCGCCGACCGAAGCGGTTGAATTGCTTGACGGGCTGCTGGAACGTATTGTGGTCGACCTGAACATTCCGGTGCTCGCTATTGCAGGCAATCACGACAGCCCGGATCGGATCGATTTTGCTTCCAGGATGATGGAGAGCAGGGGATTGTACATAGCCGGACAATTACGGGAACAGCTTAAGCCGGTCGTCCTGCGGGACGAATACGGCGAGGTGCATTTTCATCTTGTACCGTATGCGGACCCGGCACAGGTGCGTTATATGCTTGGAGACGACGAGATCCGCACACACGACGACGCGATGCGCGCTATCGTCTCCCGGATTCGCAGCGTGATGGATCCGGCGGCAAGGCATGTTCTTGTCGGGCATGCATTCGTTACGCCGGGCGGACAGCCGGCAAGCAATACGAGCGAATCGGAACGGCCGCTTGCTGTCGGCGGAGCAGAGCATGTGCGGGCCGAGTATTTCAGCCCGTTTCATTATACGGCGCTCGGTCATTTGCACCAAGCGCATTTTGTAAAGGATGAGCGGATCCGATATGCTGGCTCGCCGCTTAAATATTCAATCTCGGAGGAGCATCACAATAAAGGCTTCTATATGGTCGAGCTGGGCGAAGACGGCTCGGTACGGACGGAGAAACGCGAGCTGAGGCCAAGACGCGACATGCGCCGGATAACAACGGCGATCGAAGAAATTGAATCGCATGAGATATGCGAGGATTACGTATTCGTTACGCTGCTTAACGATAACCCGGTTCTGTTTCCGATGGAAAAGGTGCGTGCGGTTTACCCTAATGCGCTTCATGTAGAGCGCAGAGTGTCTGCTTCGGGGAAAACCGGGGATGGCGACGGCGGCACGGGGACGGGAGATCGCTATGCAGCGCGGCGCGACGCCGAACCGGCAGCGCTCTTTGCGGCGTTTTACCAGGAAGTGAAGGGAATACCGCTGGAAGAAGAGAAGCGCCGGTTGTTTGCAAGCGTCATGTCGGAAGTGGTGCGAGAGGGAGGTGAACCCGCATGAGACCGATCCGGTTAACGATGACGGCTTTCGGCCCTTACCGGGACCGTGAGACGGTTGATTTCAGCCTGCTGGAAGACCGGAGATTGTTTGTCATCTCCGGAAATACCGGAGCAGGCAAGACAACGATCTTCGATGCGATCTGTTACGCGTTGTATGGCGCCGCCAGCGGCGAGGACCGTGCGGAGCCGCGTTTGCTGCGCAGCCACTTCGCCGGGGAGGGGGTCCATACTTCAGTGGAGTTCGAATTTGGCGTCGGCCGGCGGACGTACCGCGTAATGCGGCAAATGGCGCATCGTAAGGGCGGCAACAAAAGCGAAACCGGCGGAAAAGCGGAATTATACGATACGACGGACGGTGAAGCAGTCCCATGCGTGGACCGGTTTGCAATTGCCGAAGTCAATGCGAAACTGGAAGCGATCATCGGTTTGACGAAGGAGCAATTCAGCCAAATCGTTATGCTGCCGCAAGGAGAGTTCCGCAAATTGCTTACCTCGGATACGGAGAATAAGGAAGACATCTTACGTCGAATCTTTCGGACATCGCTGTATCGGAAGCTGGAGGAGCGGTTCCACCAACTGACGAAGGAGCAGCGCGAACAGCTGCGGGAAGCGCAGCTGATTCGGGATGCCTATTTCAAGCAAGCGGCGGAAACGATTCCGTTAAGGGAAGAAGGGCCTTTAATCAAGGTGTTGCGGCAGGAATACATAAATGCGGTTCAACTGATCGAAGCGCTTAGGGAAGAGAAGCGTTACTATAACAAGCTGGCGCAGTCGGCCGCGGAACGGAAAAGCGCCTTGTCCGTTCAAGTGGAGGAGCAAGAGACGGCGCTCCGGGAAGCTCTGGCCGTTAACGGCAGATTTACGGAGCTGGCCGGCAAACGGTCTGGGCTGGACGAGCTGGAGAGCCGCAAACCGGAAATAACGGCACTGGAGCGACGGCTGGAGCTCGCGGAACGGGCTGCGCGCATCGAGCCCTATGAGGAGCAGGCGGGGCGGTCGGCACGGCTGGAAGGCGACAAAAGGCGGCAGCTGGATGCCAAAAAAAAGGAGCTTGAATCCGCGGAATCCGCCTTGATCCGTGCCCAGACCGCCTTTCGCGAGGAAGAGGGAAAGGAAGACGACAGACGGGGAGCGCTGCTGGAGCTGGAGCGGCTGAAGGAGCTGGTTCCGCTTGTAAGGACGCTGGATGAGAGGCGTGCGGAAGTGGAGCGGCTGCTGAAGCGGGAGCACGACTGTGAAGCTGCCCTGTCGGCTTTGGAACAGAAGCTTACCGCAGAGCGCGATCAGAAGCGGACAGACGACCGCCGCATCCGGGAAATGGAAGAAAAGACCGCCCGGCTGCCTGAGCTGCTTGAGCGCCTTGGTTGGATCCGGAGCAAATATAACCTGATTAAAGAGCTGGCCGACCTTGAAAACCGGATCGGCGGCTTCGCAAAGGCTGAAGAGGAGCAAGAGCGGATTGTGGCCCGGTACCGGGAGGAGCATGACCGGCTGGAAGCGTTATGGCTGGAAGGGCAGGCGGGCTTATTGGCGGCTCATCTGCACGACGGGGAGCCTTGTCCGGTCTGCGGCAGCACAGCGCATCCCGGTAAAGCGGAACCGGGTCATGAGGTTCCTTCAAGAGAGGCACTGCAGCAGGCGAAAGAGCGGCTGCTGTTGGCCCAGTCGGAAATCAGCGGCGCAAGGGCTCAGGCAGCAGCGGCGCATGCCGGTTGGGAAGCGCGTACGGAAGCGATGGCGGAATATGACATTTCCGCTGCGGATATGAATGGCCAGCTGCTGCAGGCGGAAATGGAAGGCAAACGTCTGCGGGCGACGACCGATCAGCTTAAGGAGCAGGCGGCACTGCTCGCGGAGCTGCGCCGGAGGGGGGAGCAGCGCGAACGGGAGCTCGAAAGGCTGCAGGCCGACAAGGAGAGGATGTCCGCAGAGCTGCAGCAATGCATGTTGGTGCGCAGCACTAAGCAGTCGCTGCTCGGCAAGGAAGTCGAGCGCCTTCCCGAATCGCTGCGCACGCCGGATCTGCTGGCGCGGCGCCTTGATTCGCAGCAGCAGCTTTGGGATCGGCTCACTGCTGCCTGGAAGTCGGCCGGAGAGCAGCTGCAGCGGGCCCAGACCCGGCTTGCCGAGGAAAGGGCGAACACGGTACAGCTTGCCGCCGGGCTGAAGGAAGCGGAGGCAAGCTCCCTTCAAGCGAGCGGAAGGTTTGCCGAAGAACAGGCCAAGGCCGGTTTTGCCGGCAGAGAGCAATACGAAGCGGCGAAGATGCAGGAACGGGATCGGTTGGCTTTGAAGGAGAAGCTGGAATCTTACAAGACGCAGACCGCCTCGTTGTCGCAGCAAATTGCAGAGCTGGAACGGCTGTTACAGGGACTGTCGCCTGCGGACACGGAAGCGATGGCGTCCCGGATCGCGGAGCTTAAGGAAGAGCTGGAGAAGGCACTTCACGAGCTGCAGAGCTCCCTTCATTACGGCCGGGAAGCGGAAAGGCTGGAAACGGCGGTCGGGGCTTCCCAGGAGCGGGTAGCGGAGCTGGAGAGCCGGCTGGAGCAGACGCTGGATATCTACCAAATGCTGAAAGGCGATAATCCGTTAAAAATATCGTTTGAACGGTACATACTTATAGAATATTTGGAGCAAATTCTGCACGCGGCCAACATTAGACTGCGCAAGTTATCGGGCGGGCAATTTCTGCTGCAGCGCAGCGACAGGCTGGAGACGCGCGGCAAGCAAAGCGGGCTCGGATTGGATGTGTATGACGCTTATACCGGTCAGAATCGGGATGTAAAGTCATTATCGGGGGGAGAAAAATTCAACGCTTCGTTATGTCTGGCGCTCGGTATGACCGATGTGATTCAGGCGAATCAAGGGGGCGTTTCAATCGAGATGATGCTGATCGACGAGGGCTTCGGGTCGCTGGATGAAGAGTCCCTGCATAAGGCGATTGCAGCTTTAATTGATCTGCAGCGAGCGGGAAGAATGATTGGTGTCATCTCACACGTACAGGAGCTTAAGCAGGCATTTCCGGCAGCGCTCGAAGTGACGAAGACGAAGGAAGGGTACAGCAGGACGGCGATTTTCTTGAAATAAGAAGCGCGAAGCGTTTGTCGCGTTCCGGGACAGACGCTTCGCATACGGAGAAATTGGATCCGCCGCTTCTTCTATGCGCCGGAAAACTGAAGCGCGATACCCGCGACGATCAGAGCGCCGAATCCGAAGACGAGCAATCCGTTCAGAATAACACCGATAATACCGAAAACCTTGCGTCTGCGCTTCATGAATAACCCGATGACGCCAAGGATAAACCCGATAAAACTGAGCCCAAGCGAGACGAGAATTAATAAGCCGGAAATAATGATTGCGCTATTCATTTGCAGTGATTCCGGATCCTCGATCTCAAGCGCTCCGTTGGCGCTGATGAACTCGCTGATGCCAGCCGTCGCCGCAATTGCACAGCCGATGACAGCGATAATGCTGACAATCCCTATTATAAACGAAGCGACGCCAAGTCCCGATTGTTTAAGAGGGACTTCCTGTCCGGACTCCGGCTCCGCTACCTGCGTGAAGGGCTGACTTCCTTCGGTATTTTCGGATTGCCCGCGGTGTTGCGATTGATCTTGTTCCATGTCATATTGGCTCCTTTTTCGTTTTCTTGTAGAATTATACATCAAATGCTTGGAGGAGAAAATAAATGTTACTTAAAAATTATGCTGTCTATGGTGCATTCCACGCTCTGCTTGCGGTTGCTTCTGGAGCTTTCGGCGCCCACGGTCTCAGAAATCTGCTTAGCGAACACATGCTGTCCGTTTATGAAACTGGCGTCAGGTATCATTTCTATCATGCGATCGGACTCGTGCTTATTGCGCTGGCTGCGGACCGTTTTGGCGGCGGCCGCTCCTTACTAACGGCGGCAAGGATGCTTCATACAGGTATTTTCCTGTTTTCAGGAAGCTTATATGCACTTAGCTTAAGCGGTGTAACGAAGCTAGGTATGATTACGCCTTTAGGTGGTCTCGCTTTTATTGTCGGATGGGGATTGTTCGCGGTAGCGCTGATCCGCAGTAAAGCACATTAATTTTTTTATCATCGAAAATCGGCTGAAATTGTCAATTATTGAAAAGAAATTTCTATGACCGTGCAGAAGATTCGTCTATAATAAACTAGAAGCATTGAATAGCGGACTTTTATACACCTTATTTCAGGAAGGATGTTCGCGCGTGACGGTCAATGATATAACGCCTACGGAGAGGCCGCGGAAATCCTTGCTTTCTTCTCCGAAGACCGCATGGGCGGCAGCCGCTATAATCGGCATTGCCGTTCCGGCGTGGATTCTGATCGCTTATCATTATTTTCCCCCTTCCTTGGGCAAGTGGTCTTCTGCAGCTGTTTCCTTAATCGGACTCGCCTGTATGTTCGTTTTGCTGCAAGGGTGGAACCAATCCCGTCGAAACTGGAGCGAACAGCGGAATGCCCATGGCAGCATATCAGAATCGATTATGGCATTTAGTCCGATCCCGCTCGCGGTGCTGGACCGGGACGGACGATTTATCAATGTAAACGATGGCGTAAGCCAGCTATTAGGCTATAAGAAAAACGAACTTATCGGAAATTCTTTTCTGCCGTTGATCGGGAACGACTGTTATCAGCAAACGCTGGAAAAGTTCGAACAGACGCTGAAAGGAACAATGACGCAGACCTCACTGAGTATTATGCATAAAAACAGCTATCCGCTTGATATCCACGTCGTCTGTACCCCGATCCGTTCGGATGGCGAAGTGACGGGCGTTATGGTGGTCGGACAGGATATTAGCGAAACAAAACGGAATTCCGAGCGGATTCGTTATATGGCGTATTATGACGATATGACCGGTTTGCCTAACCGGCGCAAGTTCATGATGCATTTAACCGAACATATCGAGCCGGCGGAAGGACATAATCATTTGGTCGGCGTGCTTTATATGGATATTGACCGGTTTAATTTGATTAATGATTCCTTTGGCCGGGAATTTGGCGATATGCTGTTAATGCAGGTGGCCGAACGATTAACGAGAGTGGTATCCGAACAGGATATGGCCGCGCGAATGGAAGGAGACGAGTTTGCGGTCCTGTTTGCCCGGAACGAATCGGTGCAAGCTGTAATGAATAAAGCGAGGCAGCTTCAGAATATCCTCGAGGAACCGTTTGAGCTGCAGGGTATACCGTTTCATATTACGGCTAGCATCGGTGTCGTTACGAACGGCTGCGATAAGGATCCAAGCTCGTTGATGAAGAAGGCGGACATGGCGCTTGGCAAAGTGAAAGACAGCGGCAGGAACAATTTTATGTTATATTCGGAAGAATGGAACAATTCATCGCTGGAGCGGTTAACGCTGCAGCATGAACTGAAAAAAGGGCTGCAGCGAAATGAATTCATTCTTTACTATCAGCCGCAGTACCACTTGTCTACCGGCAGGATTGTCGGTGCGGAAGCGCTCGTTCGCTGGCAGCATCCGGAACGCGGAATGGTGCCGCCGGGACAATTCATATCGCTCGCGGAAGAGAGCGGGATGATCGTTCAACTCGGAGACTGGGTGCTGCAGGAAGCTTGCCGGCAGAACAAAGCCTGGCAGGAAGCGGGGCTGACTCCGGTTCCGGTCTCGGTGAATTTATCCATTCGCCAATTTATGCAGCAGAACTTGACCAAGAAAATCGCAGACATATTAAACGCTACCGGATTATCTCCCGAGTACCTGGAGCTGGAGATTACGGAAACGATGACGATGGACGTCAAGCATGCCACGCAATGCCTGCTTGAACTGGCAAAGCTGGGGGTAGGAATAAGCATCGATGACTTCGGCACCGGCTACAGCTCTTTGAATTATTTGAAAAATTTTCCGATCGACCGGTTGAAAATTGACCGTTCTTTCGTACGGGACATAGAGCAGGATCCGGGGGATGCGGCAATTGTGGCGGCGATTATTGCTATGGCACACAATTTGAATTTGCACGTCATTGCCGAAGGCGTTGAAACGGAAGAACAAATGGAATTTTTGAAAAAACATATGTGCGACGAAATGCAAGGATATTATT
Organism: Paenibacillus tarimensis; assembly: GCA_041281825.1. Taxonomy (GTDB): domain Bacteria; phylum Bacillota; class Bacilli; order Paenibacillales; family Paenibacillaceae; genus Paenibacillus_D; species Paenibacillus_D tarimensis_A. The sequence continues at coordinate 1,880,627 of CP166298.1, forward strand.
GGAGTCCTCCGGTTTCGGGAGAACAGATCACCGAATTGCTGCAATCGGACAGTGAGTCCGGATGAATATCATTTATCACGTATACATAGAAAAAGCTGTCCGCACTTTTTTGTGCAGGCAGCTTTTGTTCCCATATAGGTAAGTATAATTTCAATCTTATTCAGGCGTGATTTCCTCCGCAGAACGAAGCTTGCCCGTAAAGGACGGCGAAGCCTTCTTTAATTGGTTAATCTAGAAAATCGTCAATCTCGTTAATTGAAAAAGTATACACTTGCTTTTCATCCACATGATAGACGGTAATCGTAAGATTGGTTTCATTAAAGCTGATGATCCGGCACGGAATACTTAGTTTGATTCCAAGGCCTTTATTTACATGGAGGCGGACCAAGCGGTTTGCTGCGATATAGCCTTGAATCCGCTCCACAACCGATGCTGCCGCAGTTTTGACTGATTCGGCCGGCGAATCGGATTTCGTAATTCGAGTCGGCTCTTTCACATTTTGAGCGGTTATATATTGATCGATAACCTTTCCCAGCTCAACGCCTTTCTGCACCCGGAAATCTGCTGCAACGGAACTGTTCAATAATTTGAGCAGCAGCTCATAAGCTTTAGCATTCGTTTCTTCCTCGATTAGTACATCCACATTAAACATATAGGCATTTAGGCGCTTATTTTCCTCTTTCATAGTTCCCTCGTCCCTTGTAATGATATAAATACTATATCACTAAAGCACCTGAAAATGTAGTTGTTTTTGAATGGTGATTTACATCTAGGCAAGACCCCGCACGGCTTAAGGCCGAACGCATATAGTAAAAGGACAGTAAAGAAAGCCGCTTAGCGATTCTTGATTGTGGAGGTGAGCGGGGTGATCCGCATGGTTCCTTATCCGTTGGGAGATGTGACGGCGTTAGGTGTGGAGGTCAAATTACCGAAGACGACATTATTGTCCGTATCGACCGACAAAGGTTATATTATGTGTGGTGCGCTTGATGTCGCTTTATTAAATGATAAATTAAAGGACCGCGGCATTATTGCCGGGAGAGCGGTTGGCGTGAGAACGCTTGATGAGCTGCTTGAAGCACCGTTGGAATCGGTGACGCTGGCTGCAGAACAAATGGGCATTCACGTGGGGATGAAAGGAATTGACGCCCTCCGGCTGATGGGATAAGCAAAGCCCCCGAAAATCGGGGGCTGAATTTACGGGGTAACGGGCGGAAACAGTTTTTTCAGGTTGACGTCGTATGGCGGTTTGACGATGCCTTTTTCCGTGATAATCGCCGTTACATATTCATGTGGCGTTACGTCGAACGCCGGATTAAACACTTTCACGCCTTTCGGAGCGGTTCGTTTGCCGAAACCTTCGGTAATCTCTTCCGCTTGCCGCTCTTCGATTGGAATTTCCGCTCCGGTAGGCGTATCCAAGTCGATCGTGGAGAGAGGACAAGCAACATAAAAGGGAATGCCGTGAGCTTTGGCAAGCACCGCCACGCTGTACGTTCCGATCTTGTTGGCCACATCGCCGTTGGCGGCCACCCGGTCCGTACCGACAATGACGGCATCGATCCAGCCTTTGGACATGACCATTCCGGCCATATTATCGCAAATCAGCGTCACATCGATGCCCGCCTGCTGCAGTTCGAAAGCGGTAAGCCGTGCGCCCTGCAGCACCGGTCTTGTCTCGTCCGCGAATACTTTGATAGGCATCCCCTGCTCCTTCGCCAAATAGAATGGGGCAAGCGCAGTACCGTATTTGGCGGTGGCGAGGCCGCCCGCATTACAATGGGTAAGCACACCCATACCTTCCTTGAACAAGGTGAGTGCGTGCTCGCCAATGAGCCGGCATGTCTCTTCGTCTTCGCTCTGAATCGCGATCGCTTCAGCAAGCAGACCCTGCCTGCAAACATCGAGATCCGCCCCGCTTGCAGCAAGCTTACCCGCCGTATTTTTCATCCGGTCCAGCGCCCAGAACAGATTGACCGCAGTCGGGCGCGATGTCGCCAAATAATCGGCATGGCGGTGAACCTCGCTTAACCAGTTCTCTACGGAATCGCCGACCGTACGGCTTCCCAATACAACGCCGTAAGCGGCACTGATGCCGATCGCGGGAGCACCCCGAACCTTCAGGTGCCGGATCGCCTCCCACACGTCTTCGGAGGTGGTCAATTTCAAATATACGGTTTCGTCCGGCAGCAAACGCTGATCCAACAGTTGTATATTGTCCTCGGCCCATATGACGGACTGAAGCCCTTTATAAGTTGAAGTCATAAATCGTTATTGTCCTTTCCTTGCAATTTGCAGCACTTCCTCAATCGATTCTGCGCTGCGGTTCGCTTTAATCAATGCTTTGCCGATCGAAAGCGCAAGCCGCTGAGCGCGTTCGCGGGCAGCGTCGTCCGGGATCTTGTCGATATCGGCAACATGCGCAAGACCTACGACGCGGCGCAACATTTTGCAGCCTGCGAAGCCGATCGCATCCCGTAAAACGCTTTGCATATAGACGTTTTGATATCCTTTAGCATTGTTTGCAAGCCGGTCGACGCCGTGTTCATTCCACAGTGCCAGGAATTTCTTCTCGAACAGGTTCCATATGTCGCTCACCGTCTCCAATAAGTAGGAGCGGTAGCTTCCCCGCGTTTCCTCATCTGCGCTCCAAAACTCCTGCCCGGCGTAATTAAGCAGCAAATTTGCGATGACGGCGCCGATATCGAATCCCATAGGCCCGTAATAGGCGAACTCGGGGTCGATCACCTTGGTTGAGTCCGGCGTAATGAAGATGCTTCCGGTGTGAAGATCTCCGTGCAGTAAAGACTGCGCCTGTGTAAGGAACTTCTGGCGAAGCAGCGCAACCTCCAGATGAAGTTCGCCGTCGGTCCGAAGCGCCTCGGCTTCGTCGGCTATCGAGTCTTCATAGTTGTTGTTATCGGAGAGCGTATAAGGATCGTCGAATATAAGGTCTTCCGTTATTTTGCACAATTCCGGATTAATAAACTTGCCTACTTGAAGCTTTTTGTCCTGCTGATTCATCCCGAGGTCGGAGGTGTAAAATAAGGTCGCCGCCATAAAGTCGGATATATGCTCCGCAAATTTCGGATAACGGTTGCATTCCATTAATCCTTTGCGCATAATGATGTGATCGCTTAAATCCTCCATGATTGTGAGTGCCAGTTCAGGGTTATAATGATATACTTGAGGGACGAGCCCAGGCGCAAGCTTGCCTTCGATGAGAAGGGACTCGCTTTCGATGCGTGCCCGGTCGAGCGTAAGCGGCCATGACTCGCCGACGACCTTAGCGTAAGGCAGCGCTTGTTTCATGATCAGACTCTTTCCGCTTGCCGGATCGGTAATATGGAACACCAGGTTCAAATTGCCGTCGCCGATTTCGCGGCTCTGCAGCTCGGCGTGTTCAGGGAAAAAGCCGTTCAGCGATTTCGCAATGCCGATTGCTTCTTGTTCAGTTAATGGATGATAGCCAGACATCCGTCGTCCACCTCCGGTTTATTTTGAAAGCAACGAGAACGTAATCGTTGTCGATTTTTCGTCTCACCTAGTATAGCGAATTATATTTCATGTTGGAATACCTTCGATATTAATGTTTAATATTTATTGTTTATTGAGAAGACTTATGTAAGAGGGGGTAACGCAATATGGGATTGCCGGCAGATCGTTTACCGGATGATGCGGTCGTTTTAAAGGAGTGGGCGGTTGCAATTGAAGCGTTGCTGGAGGGCAGGCAGATTATGCTGCTCAGGAAAGGCGGCATTGTTGAGGAAACGCGCGATTTTCAATTAATAAGTCCTTCGTTCTATTTAATGCCGACTTATGAGCATCAGAGGAAAGAGCTGCTCAAGCCGCAGTATCAAGCGATGCTGGACCAGACGCTGGAAGGATGGAGCCCGCAGGATACGCATGTATCGATCCGGGCTTTCGGGGAAGTGACCGAGACGATAGAAATTGTAGACCAGGAACGGCTCGATCGTCTCAGAGATTTACATATCTGGACCGACGCTTTTGCAGAGGAACGTTTAAAATGGAAACGGACGAAGCCGCTGCATCTGCTGTTTATACGTGTATACCGTCTCTCGCCTCCTGCGCGGGTTCCGCTGCTTCCCGCATACACCGGCTGCAGGTCCTGGGTGAAGCTAGAGACGGGGATCGACAGGGGAACGTTAACCCCTGTTCTGGAAGAGGAAGAATATTTTTCAGAGGTGGAAAAGATTAAGCGAGCGCTTGAAAGATAAGGCTTTCATAGAAGATTTCGTGGGACGCGTTTATTGATTTGTGACACGAACTATTATAGAATGATTATTGAGAATCAATGAGAATCAGTTAAAAATTATTTTAATGTATACAAACATCGACATCGTCGGAAGGAGATTCAGGTAACTATGTCAACACAATTTGTGATCAACGGTCTGAAAGCGAACGTTGAAGGGAAAGAAATTTTAAAAGGCATCGACCTTCAAATCAAAGGCGGAGAAATTCACGCGATCATGGGTCCTAACGGTACGGGCAAAAGTACGCTCGCATCAGCGCTTATGGGACATCCCAAATATGAGGTGACCGAAGGCCGGGCATTATTAAACGACGAGGATCTGCTGGAAATGGGCGTTGATGAGCGCGCTTTGGCAGGATTGTTTCTGGCCATGCAATATCCGAGCGAAATTGCCGGGGTAACGAATTCCGACTTTCTGAGAAGCGCGATTAATGCCCGCCGCGGTGAAGGGAACGAAATCTCGCTCATTAAGTTTATTCGCCAAATGGAAGGCAAAATGAAAGAACTTGAAATGAACCCCGAATTTGCTCACCGCTATTTGAATGAAGGCTTCTCCGGAGGCGAGAAGAAGCGGAACGAGATTTTGCAAATGATGATGCTGGATCCGAAGATCGTCATTCTTGACGAGATCGATTCCGGGCTCGATATCGACGCTCTGAAAATCGTAGCGGCAGGTGTGAACAGCATGCGTTCCGAGGATCGCGGCTTCCTGATCATTACTCACTACCAGCGTTTATTGAATTACATTACTCCTGACTTTGTCCATGTCATGATGCAAGGCCGTATCGTGAAATCCGGCGGTCCGGAGCTTGCGGAACGTTTGGAGAACGAAGGCTATGACTGGGTGAAAGAAGAGCTCGGCATCGTCGATGAAACGGTTGGCCAGGTGTGAGCGAAGAAGGGAGCAATGGTAATATCATGAGTATACAACTATCTGCGACTATTAACCGCGGCTTCGTTGAAGCTTTGTCGAGAAGCAAACAGGAGCCGGAATGGCTTACCGCGCTGCGCGGGGATGCTGCCGAAGCCGCTGAAGGTCTGGAATGGCCCAAACCGGAAAAAATCCGAATCGACCGCTGGGAGCTTGGCGCAATTGGGCAATATAAGTCTGCCGAGGCGGTTCAAGCTGCGGACGGTTTGCCTGAACAGATCCGCAATCTTGCATCTGCGGATGCGGCTTCCAGTCTGATCGTTCAGCGTAATTCCACCGTAGTCCTGCAGCAATTGTCCGAAGAACTGAAGAAGCAGGGTGTCATCTATACCGATCTTGAAACCGCAGCGCGGGAGCATGCAGATCTGGTGCAGAAGCATCTGTTTACGGCGATCCGCAAGGATGAGAATAAATTGACGGCGCTGCATGCGGCGCTATGGAGCGGCGGCATCTTTATCTACGTGCCCAAAAATGTGGAAGTGGAGCTGCCATTGCAAGCGTTGTTCTACAGCGATGATCCGGAGGCGACATTTGCGCCGCACATTCTGGTCATTGCCGACAATCACAGTAAAGTAACTTATGTGGATCGTGTCGCATCGGCTGTCGGCGCCGAAGCCCGGGCTTCGGTGCATCAATCGGTTGTAGAGGTCATTGTGAAAGCAGGCGCGCAAGTTCAGTTTGCTTCTATTCATCATATGGAAGACAGCGTGATCGATATGACGCTTCGCCGTGCAATCGTTGAGAACGACGGCCGGATCGAGTGGATCATCGGCGACTTGCATGACGGAAACATTCTTTCCGATACACTATCGCTGCTCAAGGGCAACGGGTCGACATCCGATGCGAAAGTAATCAGTATCGGCGCAGCCTCGCAGAAGATGAGTATAACGACGCAAGCCGTTCATGTCGGCCGCAGCTCGGACAGCTCGATGATTACGCGGGCCGTTATGAAAGAGCAGGCGACTGCAATTGTTAATGGCATTACGAAAATCGAAAAAGGCGCAACGAAAGCAAACGGGGAACAAACGGAAAAGGTGCTCATGCTCAGCCCGAAAGCGCGGGGCGACGCCAATCCGATCCTCCTTATCGACGAAGACGATGTGAAAGCGGGCCATGCCGCGAGCGTCGGTCAGGTTAACCCGGAGCAGATTTATTATCTGATGTCCAGGGGAATTTCCAAAGCCGATGCGGAACGGCTGATCATTTACGGTTTCCTTGCGCCGGTTGTAGCCGAGATTCCGATTGAAGCGGTACGGGAGCAGCTGCAGAAGCTTCTCGAGAGGAAGCTGGGACAATGAATGTGAATGAGATTCGCGGGCAGTTCCCGATCCTTCACCAGGAGATAAACGGTCATCCGCTTGTCTATTTGGATAATGCGGCGACTTCACAGAAGCCGATCAAGGTTCTGGAGGCTCTAAAGGCTTACTACGAATCGGACAATTCGAATGTGCACCGCGGCGTCCATACGCTTGGCTCCCGGGCTACGGATGCGTATGAAGGGGCCCGTGCGAAGGTTATGCGCTTCCTGAACGCCGCAAGCGAACAGGAGATTATCTTTACACGGGGAACGACAACGGCTTTGAATCTGGTCGCATCGAGTTATGCACGGGCCGTTTGCCGGGAAGGCGATGAAATTGTCATCACGCCGATGGAGCATCACAGCAACCTGATTCCGTGGCAGCAGGCGGCTAAAGCGACGGGTGCCATTCTAAAGCATATTCCCCTTCGTCCCGACGGTACGATTGATCTGGCTGATGCAGAACAAACGATTACCGAACGGACAAAGATTGTTTCCATTATGCACGTATCCAATGTGCTGGGCGTTATCAATCCGGTGAAAGAAATCGCCGCAATCGCCCATCGCAAAGGGGCGGTCATGGTTGTTGACGGAGCACAGAGCACGCCTCATATGAAAGTAGACGTTCGTGATCTCGATTGCGACTTTTATGCGTTCAGCGGGCATAAAATGTGCGGACCGACCGGAATCGGAGCCTTGTACGGGAAGAAGAAGCTGCTGGAGGCCATGGAACCGATCGAGTTCGGCGGAGAAATGATCGATCATGTTGATTTGCAGCATGCTACGTGGAAGGAACTGCCTTGGAAATTTGAGGGGGGGACGCCGATCATCGCAGGTGCGGTCGGTCTTGGTGCAGCAATCGATTTTCTCGTGGATATCGGATTGGATGAGGTTCACCGCCATGAGAAACAATTGGCCGCTTATGCGCATGACCGGCTTGCTGATATTGACGGCATCTCGATTTACGGACCGAAAGAAGGCCGTGTCGGTCTTGTTACATTCAATCTTGGCGATGTTCATCCGCATGACGTCGCAACGGTTCTGGATGCGGACGGCATAGCGATCCGGGCAGGGCATCACTGCTGCCAGCCGCTTATGCGCTGGCTGGAGGTATCGGCGACTGCGAGAGCGAGCTTCTACTTGTATAACAATGAGGAAGACGTCGACCGTTTAGTTCGCTCGCTACTAAAAACAAAGGAGTTCTTCGGTCATGCAATTGGATGATTTATACCGCAGAGTCATAATGGATCATTACAAAAATCCGCGAAATCGAGGAACGCTTGAGGAGGAGGCCGTTACGGTCAACTTGAACAACCCGACTTGCGGCGACCGTATTTCACTCCAATTGCACCTTGAGAACGGGATTGTCAAACAGGCGAAGTTTACGGGTGAGGGCTGCTCGATCAGCTTATCCTCGGCGTCCATGATGACTGACGCAGTGAAAGGCAAAACACTCGAGCAATCGCTGCAAATGGCAGAGAAGTTCTCTGCCTTAATGAAAGGCGAACCGGTCGAGTTTGAAGAATATGAAGATATTGAAGCATTAAGCGGCGTGAACAAGTTCCCTGCACGAATCAAATGCGCGACATTGGCTTGGAATGCTTTGCGTAAAGGAATCGAAAGTCAGCAATCTTAAGAGGACGTTCACACACTAAAGGAGGTAAGGTAAGATGGCCAAAAAAATGCCTGAGCTTGAAGATTATAAGTATGGCTTCCGCGATGAGCATAAAGCGGTGTTTCAAAGCGGTAAAGGGCTTACGCCGGAAATCGTCAAGACGATTTCCGAAATGAAAAACGAGCCGGCATGGATGCTTGATTTCCGGCTGAAGTCGCTGGAGCAATTTAACAAAATGCCTCTGCCCCGTTGGGGCGGCAATCTGGATGAGCTGGATTTCAATGATATCCAATATTATGTCCGGCCTTCGGAAAAGCAAGGTAAAACGTGGGAAGAGGTTCCGGCGGAAATAAAAGAAACGTTCGATAAACTCGGCATTCCCGAAGCGGAACAGAAGTTTCTGGCCGGTGTGTCCGCTCAATACGAATCCGAGGTCGTTTACCACAGCATGCAGGAAGACTTGGAAAAGCAAGGCGTTATTTTCACGGATACCGACACGGCTCTTCGCGAGCATCCTGAAATATTTAAGGAATATTTCGGAACCGTTGTTCCGCCAAGCGACAATAAATTTGCCGCATTGAACAGCGCGGTATGGTCCGGCGGCAGCTTTATTTACGTTCCGAAGGGCGTGAAATGTGAAATTCCGCTCCAAGCCTATTTCCGGATCAATTCGGAAAATATGGGACAATTTGAACGCACGCTGATCATAGCGGACGAGGACAGCTTCGTGCATTACGTTGAAGGATGTACGGCGCCGATCTACAGCACAAACTCGCTGCACAGCGCGGTTGTTGAAATCTTGTGCAAGAAAAACGCTCGCGTCCGTTATACGACGATTCAGAACTGGGCCCCGAATATCTATAACCTGGTTACGAAACGTGCGGTAGCCGAAGAAAATGCGACGATGGAATGGGTTGACGGCAACATCGGCTCCAAGCTGACAATGAAATATCCGGCGGTTGTCCTTAAAGGACGGGGAGCTAAAGGAATGGTTCTGTCGATCGCTGTGGCAGGTAAAGGACAGCATCAGGATGCAGGTGCCAAGATGACGCATCTTGCACCGGATACAACCTCCACAATCGTATCCAAATCGATCAGCAAGCATGGCGGCAAAGTAACGTATCGCGGCCTGGCTTCCTTCGGACGTAATTCCGAAGGCTCTAAAGCAAATATTAAATGCGATACGCTTATTCTTGATAATGAGTCGACATCGGATACGATTCCATATAACGAAATTATGAACGACAATATTACGCTGGAGCATGAAGCAACGGTTTCCAAGGTTTCCGAGGATCAATTGTTTTACCTTATGAGCCGCGGATTGTCCGAAGCCGAGGCAACTCAGATGATCGTAATGGGCTTCATCGAGCCGTTCACCAAAGAACTGCCGATGGAATATGCGGTGGAAATGAACAGGCTCATCAAGTTCGAGATGGAAGGCTCCATCGGATGATTAAGAATAATCCTTCTCCGTTAAGCGGAGGGGGATTATTTTATTATGACGCATAAATGCCATGTTAACTTCCCATCCTAACGAAAGGTCAAGCGCCAATCCATTAGAAAGGGAGAAAGGCATGAAGCGTCAATTTATTGCGATTTTCGTCATTACCGCTTTGGTCGTAACGGGATGTGCCGGACAAGCGGGAACAAGAGACGGCAACAATACGGTCCGTCCCCAAAATACCGGCGAATCCGTTCAAATGCTTGAAGATGGACAAATCACATTACCCATCGTTAAGATCGATGGCACAGATTATGTTGACATTGCACAAATGGCTGAAGTAATCGGCTTTCAATTTTCGAACTGGTCGGATGATAAAACGAATTTTGGAATCGGCGACAACGACATCGTTTGGTCGTTCAAGCCGGAATCCCGTACAGCGGAAAAAGAAGAGACAGAGGTACTTATGGATGCGCCGGCACGCAAGCATCAAGGCACAATCATGATACCAAGCTCCGCGCTCAAGCCATTGTTTGGAGAAGAGGCTGTATTTACCGTTCAGGAGGGGCAAGTTTTCATATTTCCGGCTTCGTCTGACACTCCTGCCGGCGATCCGGAAGAAGATTTCGGAGACGATCCGGAGGACTTGACTCAAGGAAAAGATCTAGAAGCTTCTGTAAGTCTTCCGATGGATCTTCAAGCGCAGTTACAGGACATGAGCGTGTTGTCTTTAAATCAAAGATCGCAGCTCATTACGAAAGCGAAAAGGTACTTGGGTGTCCCTTATAAGTTTGGTGCAGGCCCCTATACGAGGACAAAAAGATTTGACTGCTCTTCGTATGTGAGGCATCTCTATGCGGATTTTGGATATAAACTGCCCCGAACCGCTCGTGCACAAGCAACAAAAGGCAAACTCGTGCCAAAATCGAAGCTTAGAAGAGGCGATTTGCTTTTCTTTTATGTTCCGGGCCGGTTTAAAACCAACACAAAGGTCGGACACGTCGGTATCTATATGGGTAATAAAAAAATGATTCATTCCAGTCCGAAACCGAAAAACGGCGTGCAAATCTCGAATATCAATTCGAATTATTGGAAGAGGACATTTCTGCGCGCCAAACGATTGAGTTAGATGACTGTGTAAAATAAGGACTGCCGTTAGGGCAGTCCTTAAACATTGGTCTACATAAATACTGCTTTTATCTCATCGGAATGATCGGAAGACAGGTCTACAAACTTGTCATTCACGCGAACGAGAGGACGGAAAAAGTCGCTTGTGTTCGTCATGACGATGATGCCTTTCGCCCCCGATTGAAGTTCGACCGTTTTGCCGATAAAGTTCGGAACCATATGGCGGATGAAGGTGTGGGTGGTTAACGGATCCATGTCATGAAAACTCATACGGTGCAGCTCTTTCAAAACAAACATCAGATCGCGCTTCTCCCGATAGACGCGAGTGGAGATCATTGCGCTGTAAATATCGGCTACGGCAACAATCTTGGCGGCCGGATGAATACGCTCGCCGCTCATGCCGTTCGGATAACCGGTGCCGTTCATCCGTTCATGATGCTGAAGAGCAGCCAGAGCGATAAGATCGTCTCGGAAGGAGTTATTGATAATTTCATAACCGAATAAGGGATGTTGCTTGATTTGTTCGAACTCTTCCTCGGTCAGCTTACCCGGCTTGTTTAAAATGTTTAGATCGATTTTGGATTTACCGATATCGTGCAAAAACCCGGCTTTACCTATACGAAGCGCCGTGTGTTCGTCGTAATCAAGCCATTTCGCGATATAATAAGATAACATCCCAACTTGAACCGAATGCTGATATGTATAATCGTCCTTTGTGTTTAACAACAGAAGCATGGAAACGACGTCCCGTTCCAATTTCATATTATCGACCAATGGCTGATAGGCAGCTGTAACATCCGCATCTTTTATGGTCCCTTGAACCAGACCTTGCTTAAACAGCCGCTCAAATCCGCCGACCGCTTCCTGATACAGCTTGGAGGCTTTGGGAAGCCAATTGGGACTAGTTCCGCTGCTTCATCAGACTGAAAGCCCGTATGTCCGGTATCAATTTCTACATACTCGACATGGTGCTGAAGGAGCTTGGAAATATCATTGGCTTGCAGAAGCGTCCCTCTGGAAAGGATGTTAAGACCGTAACTGTTGAATATATCGTCGCTTAACCGATCTCCGGCATTCAACTCCGTTACATGCACTCTCATTTGGCACCTCGAAAGTATAAGTAAGATTTATTACTATAGTACCAAAAATTTCGTGTAATTGGCAATCAAAGGTAAGTAATATTATAGTGGGGAGAGGGGATTCCAGGGACCTAGCTGGTGTCCCTTCCATTCCGATCCGTCCTGCCATATCTCCTTTTTCCATATTGGAACAACTTGCTTTAATCGTTCGATTGCGTATCTGCTTGCTTCATAGCACTGGGCACGATGAGGTGCGGAGACAGCGATGACAACACTTGCTTCTGCAATCTCCACGACACCGATCCGATGGTGAATAGCACAGCGTGCGCCCGGCCATTTGCTGTTGATTTCGTCTCCGATTTGCCGAAGGGTATGCTCGGCCATCGGGATATAGGCTTCATATTCCAGCCTTACGGTTCTTTTGCCATAGGTCCATTCTCTCGTCGTACCTATAAATGTCAGCGCCGCACCATTCGCGGGTGAATTAACAAGTGCGGTTATATGTTCAACCGAGAGCGGCGAGGAAGTAACCTGAAATAAGGAGTTGCCGTCGACTTCCTTACCGTGGACGATTTGCGTATCTTCACCGCCGGACACGGGAGGCAGTAAGGCAATTTCGTCGGTTCCGGTTATATATTCGTCGTCGGAGGCGTAAGCTTGGTTTTTGGCGACGAAAGAAACGCGGACCAAATCCGAATGCTCGGGAAAGCGTTCAATGATCCGCTCTTTCAGTTCTCGGATTTGCAGTTCAGGTTCCTCGAATGCAAGGCTGATCGAGGTTTGTCCGAAGCGTTCTGATAGTCCGGCAAACAATTGAATGGTAAATGTTGTCATGTCAAATATCCTCACATTAAATCGGAATGATGTTTTTTATAGCATACCATAATAAGCGAAAAAATGTTATGCTGAGAGTAAGTAAAGTGGAACAGGAAAGGAGTGTGGGGAATGTCTGAACTTATAGACCGTTTTGGACGGCATCATAACTATTTGCGTATTTCCGTAACCGACCGGTGTAATTTGAGATGTCTTTATTGTATGCCTGAGGAAGGGGTGGAATTTACAGATGCGTCCAACTTGCTCTCCTATGATCAGATCACGGAGGTTGTAGAGGCCGCAGCCGGGCTTGGCATTAGCAAATTGCGAATTACCGGCGGCGAACCGCTTGTACGCCCCGGGCTCGACGGCTTAATCGCCCAGCTTGCATCGATACCGGGCATAACGGATATCGCGTTGACAACGAATGGATTGCTGCTGGCCCCTCAGGCGAAAGCGCTCAAAGCTGCCGGGTTGTCGCGGGTAAATATTAGTCTGGATACGCTGGAGCCGGCCCGTTTTCGGCTTATTGCCAGACGGGGGGATCTAAAGCGGGTCATGGAAGGGATCGAAGCCGCGGCCGATGCGGGGATGACGCCGATCAAGCTGAACTGTGTGCTGCTTAAAGGCATTAATGAAGATGAAATTGCTTCTTTTCTAAAGCTTGCATATGAGCGCCCGCTGCATGTCAGATTTATCGAATATATGCCGATCGGCCATGCCGACGAAAATTGGAAGAACCACTACCTGCCGCTTTCCCGCGTAATGGAAATAGCCCAGGATGCAGGATATGTTCTGTCTCCGAGAACTGAAGTTACCGGAAACGGGCCTTCGGAGGACTGGCATATGGAGGGCGGCGCCGGCTCGTTCGGCCTGATTCACCCGGTCAGCGACCAGTTCTGCAAACGATGCAACCGGTTGAGATTAACGGCTGACGGTTTTATTAAGCCTTGTTTATATTGGTTGGACGAATTGAATGTAAAACCAGCCTTGGGCGATCGGGAACAGATGGCCCAGCTGTTCAGGCGCGCGATGGATCTCAAACCTGAGAATCATGAAATGGCCGCAAAGCTTTTGAATGAAGCGCAGAGCCACGTTCCAACCGAACGCCGCATGTCCCAAATCGGCGGGTAAGCGGAGCTGGATTGGAAATAATGAGAATAATTTATGGGGGAAGATTTTACATGGAACATAGTAATTCCGATACGATCAGGATCTTTCATGAAGGGGTGGCGGTTGGAACAATATCTCCGCAGGAAATGGCCGAATTGGCAGGCGGGACTTTCGATATATCCGAGAGGGTACCGAATGCGGAAGGAAAGGCCTTTGATTTTCATAGCTGGTATAAGGCTTGGAGACATCAAAACGGGCTTGACGAGGACATTTCGGTTCCTAATCAATTGACAGTGGAAGCGGCGGATACATTCGAAGCGGTCATACCCTGGAGCCAACTTGAGAACGCTGCAGTCCTTTATGCTTCTCCCGACGGAGGCGCTCTGACGAAGAGCGGTCCGATCCGTCTGTATGCGCCGAATGGAACAAGCGACTGTCTGAATGTCAAAAGTATAGTTCTCATGCGTTTTATGCACGATGGATCGCACAATAGAGAGGCGCATTACGGATTCAAGAATGTCTTTACCCCGGACGAACTGCGTAAAAAATAGTCCTATCATCGATCGCACTCATGCAAGCAGAGAGACTTTGAGAAGCAGCGAGACTTTGAGCTCGGCTCAAAGATCCCTATGTCAGGAGGACACACCACCTTGTATTCCGGAGATCAGCATCTGCCTCGCGTCGTCCTTCTCCATTCGAATGATATTCACAGCCGGCTGGAACGCACGTCCCAAATCGCTTCGTTTATTTCGGAACAGCGCCGGGTTTACGGTGACGATCGTTTGCTCGTCGTGGATTGCGGCGACCATATGGACCGAATGAGGCTGGAGACCGAAGGAAGCAACGGGAGAGTTAACATCGAATTAATGAACGCGGCTTGTTATACTGCAGCGGCTATCGGCAATAATGAGGGATTGACTTATCGTAAAGAAACACTTGGGCGTGTCTACGAAACGTATGCCCAATTCCCTGTCATTTGTGCAAATCTGTTTGATGCCAAGACCGGACAGAGGCCTGATTGGATGCTGCCTAGGCTGATCACCCGCAAGAACGGAATGACCTTCGGCATAACGAGCGTGACTTTTCAGTACGAATCCTTTTACAGGCTTCTCGGCTGGCAGGTGACGGATCCGCTGATGGCGGCCGCAGAACAAGTGGGCTGGATGCGTTCCCGCGTTGATGTGGTGGTCGTCCTGTCCCATCTTGGTCTGCCTATGGATGAACGGATGGCAATGGAGATTAAGGGTATCGATGTTATTGCAGGGGGACATACGCATCACCTGCTTTATGAACCGATAAGGATATCGGACACCATCGTTTGTGCGGCAGGCAAATTCGGCGACCATCTGGGAAAGATTGAGATAGATTGGAACTCAAGCACCGACAAACCGGTTCTGCGCGCTTCATGCGTTTCTGTTGCCGATTATGCTGAAGAGCCGGAGTCGAATGAAATTATAAAGCGGTATCGGGCGTCCGGCGAACGGCGGTTGAGCCGGGTCGTTGCACGGCTGGACGAGCCGCTTCCTGTCCGTCTTGAAGGGGAATCTCCGCTTGGCAATCTGCTCGCCGCAGGGTTGAGAAGGTGGACGGATGCCGAGATCGGGATAGTGAATACAGGACAGCTGCTTGGAGGATTAGCGAAGGGTGACGTAACGGAGGGACAACTGCATGCCTTATGTCCGTCGCCGATTAATCCGTGCAGAATGCAATTGTCCGGCCGCCAAATTCGAACCGCACTGGAGGAATCGCTGCTTGATGAGTTTATCGGCATGCCGATTCGCGGCTACGGTTTTCGCGGACATCGATTAGGCGCACTTGCAATTGACGGTATCGAAGTGGTCTATGACCCGGATCAGCTCGATTACCATAAAATTATCTCGATCACAATTCAAGGTGAAGAGTTGACAGACGACAAGGATTATATCGTTGGTACGATCGATATGTTTACCTTTGGAGCAGGCTACAAGAGCTTGCGGCAAGGTATGGATATTCAATATTACTTACCGGAATTTATCCGTAACGTTCTAGCTTCGCAGCTTACTGACCGAAGCTTTGTTCTGGATTGTTTCCGCAATCGATGGTCGGTGCTCAAATCCTGATTCTTCAATTTTTTTTGTTGATTTGAGGCTAATCGTGTCGAAATATGTTGCTCTTTTATGAAATTTCCCTTACATTTATTGTATGGATTGCCGATAGTAAAGGTAAGTAATGTTTGACAGATGGGCAGGGATAATACAATGAGGCTAATACCCGTAACGATATGCCGGCCTGGCATGAAATTGGCGAAACCGATTTATTCCGAAGACGGTCAGATCCTGCTCGGAAGACATGTCGAATTAACGGATAAACTGATACGCCGGCTCTGCGAATGCGGGATTAGCTTCGTATATATAGAAGATTCGCTGACTTCGGATCTAACCATACCGGAGTTAATCAGTGATGAAACCCGAATTAAGGCGCTTAGCGAGGTCAAGGCAAGCTTCAAAGGCATGGTCGATCTGCCGAAACGCCGCAATGGCGTGACTTATCCTTATGTGGGCAGGCAGTTCAAAAATATTATGGCGATGGTAATCGATGAAATCAGCAGCCAGAAGGATGCTATGATCATGCTTATGAATATGGGCACTGTCGATCATTACTTATATCAGCATTCTCTCAATGTCTGTATCTATTCGGTCCTGCTCGGGATGGCCTACGGCTACACAACGGATGAAGTCATGACGCTCGGCCTTGGGGCGTTGCTGCATGATATCGGGAAAACGCAAATCTCGAAGCAAATCATGTTCAAACAGAGCGCTCTTACGAATGAAGAGTTTGCCGAGATGAAACGTCATGCGGAAAAAGGATACTACTTGCTGAAGGATGAACCTAATATTCCGCTCATCGTCGCCCATTGCGCTTTCCAGCATCATGAACGTCTCGACGGGAGCGGATATCCCCGGGGAATTAATGGAAATGAAATCCATGACTACGCCAAATGGATCGGACTTGTCGACTCCTATGATGCGATGACTACGTCCCGGGTATACAGAGGGCCGATGCTGCCGCATCAAGCGGTCGAGGAGTTATACGCGGGCACGGGAACACTTTATGAGCACTCCATGGTGAAGCTGTTCCGGGACAAGGTTGCCATCTATCCAATTGGATTGACCGTGAAATTAAACACCGGCGAGAGCGGTGTAGTGGTAGATATTAACACCTCGTGTCCGCATCGGCCGATTATACGAGTATTATATAACGAAGTCGGGGAATTGCTGTCCTCGCCGTACGAGACGGATTTAACCAAACAGTTGACAACGATGATCGTCGGAGTCACTGGGGAAGAAAGTATGTCATTATCGAACGCGTGCGGGGTATAGTGCCATGCCGTAACATCGGCTTCAATTCAGCCGGGATTTAAACGTGTCGCCAAGGTGCTGAGACTACACTTGTACAGGAATGCCACGAAGAGCCGTCAGGCTCTTTTTTTCAAGAAGACCATATCGTTTGCAACGGAACGCCCCGAACATTACAATAAAGAAGTGACAGAAACTATAGGTCAGGTGCTGATTTTTTGATATGCAAAGATATATGAACGTTGAACGCTCCGAAGGTCATCGCGAGATCTCCCCTTCCTGGGATCCATGGGACCCGATTCACTCCCTTGCCCGCCACGGCAAGCATGTGCTGACCAGCGTAGAAATGACAGTCTCCAACTTATGCAATATGCGGTGCGAGCATTGCGCCGTCGGCGATACGCTGGTATGGCGCGAACCCGATAAATTACCGCTGTCCCGAATTCTTCACCGTCTTGAGGAAGTCGAGCAATTGGAGACGATTTCGATAACGGGCGGCGAGCCTTCCTATTCGGTCGAAACAATGCAGGAATATATTATTCCGCTGCTGAGATATGCGCAGGAAAGAGGGGTTCGTTCGCAGATCAATTCTAATTTAACGCTCGATTTTGACCGTTATGAACCGCTTTTGCCATATTTGGATGTCATGCACATATCTTTTAATTATAGAGATGTCCACGATTTTCACGAAATCGGATTTGCCAAGTCACCGCACCGCGTTCCGCTGGAGGCCGCGGCCAAGCTGTACAGCCGGATGATGGATAATACCCGCCGCCTGAGTGATGCAGGGATGTTCATATCCGCCGAATCGATGATTAACTACCGTACGCACCGTCATATCGGCGAGATTCACCGTCTTCTTGTGGAAATGGGCTGTAGTCGTCATGAGGTGCATCCGATGTATCCGAGTGCTTTTGCCAAAAGCTTGCCGATGCTTTCGCGGGAAGAGATGCTCGTTGCGATTGAGCATTTGCTTGGTACGCGCAATCCCGAAGTGTGGATGTTGTTTGGAACGTTACCTTTCTACGCTTGCAGCGGCTTGGAGCGGGAGCGGGCATTGCTGGCAAAGCTGCAGCGAACGCCGAATGTGACCGTTCGAAACGATCCGGACGGACGAAACCGGTTAAATGTCAACCTGTTCACGGGAGATGTGTTCGTAACCGATTTCTCCGACGTACCCGCCTTCGGCAATATCCGGGATGATAAACTGGACGATCTGTTTAACCGGTGGCTTGCCGGTCCGCTCGCGCAGAGCGTCGATTGCAGCTGCTTTGAGGCCGGCTGCTGCGGGCCGAATCTACTGGTCAAGGAGATGTATTACCGGGATACCGACTTCAAGCAAAGACGCGCCATTATTTAAACGGGCTTTTATAACTAACCGCTATTTCAACTAAGGTTAAAATAGCCCGGTATTCAGCACAATAGCTTATGCTTCCGAAGCAACGTTTTTCAACGAGTGCTACTTGAATTGCTTCGTGATCAAAATCGGGCTTTTAAACGTCCGCTAAGGAGTGAGAGGGCAGGATGTCGATCAAAGGGCTTATTACCATAGGCGTCGGCTTGACGCTGCTTTATTTGTTATTTACGGTCGGTGCTCCTTTTATGCTGGCGCTTGTTGTCGCAATATTCATGGAACCATTCACCCAGCTTTTGATTCGTTTCAGAATGAACCGGTTCGTTGCGGCAACCATTTCGAGCACAGTATTTACCGTATTATTGATCGGTATTATGGCGCTGCTTGGCGTAAAGGTCGTGGCCGAGCTTATTGCGTTTTGGGATAAAGTGCCGCAATATGTAGGCGATGCGAACATATACGTGCAGGAGACAATCGCCAATATCGAAATCTACTATTCCAGGCTGTCGCCGGACGCCGCAGCCCAGTTGGAAAGCTGGATATCCACCTTGTCGACTTCCATTACCGGAATGGTCACCGGGATATCCGGAGCTTTCGTCAACTTCGCCAAAAGCATCCCGGGATTGTTTATCTTCTTCATCGTATTCCTGGTGGCGATCTACATGTTCAGCTACAGCTTGAATACAATGAAAGCGACATTTCTTTCTTTGTTTGACGAGAAGTCGAGAGGTCAGGTCGACGACGTGCTTCAAAATTTGCGTAAGTCGATCTTCGGGTTTCTTCGTTCGCAAATTATTTTAAGCATTATGACTTACGTTTTGTCTTTGGTCGGCTTGCTCATTCTAGGGGTTAAATATCCGCTCGCAATTGCGCTTCTTATTGTGCTCGTCGACATTTTGCCGATACTGGGCACCGGCTCGGTGCTTGTGCCGTGGGCAGCCTACCTGCTGCTCACCGGCGATCTGTTTACCGGTTTCGGATTGATTGTCCTGTTTCTGGTTATCACAGTGTTCCGCAGAGTTGTGGAGCCGAAGGTGCTTGGCGACGCGGTAGGCATCGGAGCGCTGCCCGCCCTGATCAGCCTTTACGTCGGCTTCAAGCTTGTCGGAGTGATCGGGGTATTCATCGGGCCGATTGTCGTCATCATCTATATAGCCGCCAGAAGAGCCGGTTTATTCCAGACTAAAATCAGTTTATAACAAAAAAAGTATGATCAATCGCTATATCATAACAGGCCGCATGTACGGGTTTCCGTCATAGCGGCTTTTTTTTTTTTTATTGACTCACCACCTATAGGCATTTGTCATACACTGGCTTTGAATGCAGATCACGTGTGTGGAGAGGCTTGAAGCGGAGAGACTTGAAACGGAGAGACTTTGAGCTCCGCTCAAAGGTCCCTATGTCATGCTCAAAGGTCCCTATGTCATGCTCAAAGATCCCTATGAAGCGGAGAGACTTTGAGCTCCGCTCAAAGGTCCCTATGTCATGCTCAAAGATCCCTATGAAGCGGAGAGACTTTGAGCTCCGCTCAAAGATCCCTATGAAGCGGAGAGACTTTGAGCTCCACTCAAAGATCCCTATGTAAGGAGGAAAAACTGCCATGGACAATCAATTCAGGGTGTATTATCCGTTCGTCGGTCCATTTGATCCGTGTCCGCCGATGAAGGTGAAGACTTATGTAGTGCCGCCGAATCAATTTATAGTTTATCAACCAATGAATCTGCCTCAATTCCCGCTGCATGAGGCACTGAAGCTGGGGACATTATGGCCTGCGCTGTACAGTCCTTACTATTCTAAAGGCAAGGAGGGGATGACCGGTGAGTATTACGCCGGATAAGGAATATTATGCCAGACTCGAGGAGCTGCAGCAGCTTGATTTTGCGCTTGTAGAGCTGACACTATACTTAGATACGCATCCCAACGATATGCAGGCGCTTCAGCAATTTAATCAATTGTCGCAGCAGCGGCAGTACAGCGCCCAGCAATACGAATCGAGATACGGCCCGTTGCTTCAGTATGGGCACAGCTATTCGCGTTATCCCTGGCAGTGGCCGGAAAGCCCCTGGCCTTGGCAGGTCTAACGGCGATACGGCATGAACGGAAGGTACGATAAGGTGCAGTGGAGGGTATGATATGTGGATATATGAAAAAAAATTGCAATACCCGGTGCGGGTAAGCAAATGCGATGTCAAAATGGCGAAATTTCTGATGGAGCAGTACGGCGGCGCGGACGGCGAGCTTGCTGCGGCGCTCCGGTATTTGAACCAGCGCTATTCGATCCCCGATAAAGTCATCGGTCTGCTGACGGACATCGGGACCGAAGAATTCGCTCACCTGGAAATGATTGCCACCATGGTCTATAAGCTGACAAAGGACGCGACCGTCGAACAGCTGGAGGAGGCCGGTCTGGGCCCTCATTATGCCGTACACGACCGGGCGTTATTTTACAACAATGCTTCGGGTGTGCCTTGGACGGCTGCTTATATTCAGGCCAAGGGCGATCCGATCGCCGACCTGTATGAGGACATCGCAGCTGAGGAGAAAGCCCGGGCGACGTATCAATGGCTGATCGATATGACCGATGACGTCGATCTTCAGGATGGCCTGAAGTTCCTGAGGGAACGGGAAGTTGTCCACTCGATGCGCTTCAAGGAAGCGGTCGAGATGATCAAAGCCGAACGGGAGACGAAGAAAGTGTTTTAATCTATATAGCCGCGAATGTCATTCTAAGACATGAGCGGCTTTTTGTCTGACCGGGAGAACGTCTTGGTTGATATTGGACATTACAAGAGCTTGTAGGTTTGCGTCCAGTGTGGGATAAGAACCATAATGTGGCATAGCGCCGTCGCTGGAGTGGGTATAGCGGTCGGCTACTTACTTCAAAGCAGTTCCGTTGCGTCACCGAATACGGTTCTTAGCTTGAATCGGAACTGCAATTACCTCCAGGCATGCCGATTGAACAAACAAAGAACCGCCGGAGCAATTTCTCCAGCGGTTCTTATCCGTTATACGCCTTTCACCGGTTGTTCGCCTCTCCTGCGGAACGATAAGCGGGCCAGCCAATCGCGCATGCCGTATACCGTATTCGCCGCCGTGCAAGCGACGGTATGACGGCTTGTTTTCAGCGCGTGGGCAAATGTGGGCCTGCTTAGCCATTTTTGCACATGCTCCGATGTCAAGCCTTTTTGGGCTAACGCTTCTTCCCATTCCTTCTGCGCTGATTGCTTCGCTTTGAACAGCATCATCTGCACGCGGCTGTAGACATTGATCGCGCCGTCGCCCGTCGTTTCGATCGGCAGGAAGATCGCGTCCGGATATTTCTCGGTGATGAGGGACTGAACGCCGTCGGAAACCCCGGAAGAAGGCATGCAGCCGAACGGCTTGACGGAAAGGGTCATGTTGACTTTCTTTTTCTTCACGTTGAGGATCAATTTGCCGACTTCCATATGGCCTTCCCCGCCGCGAAGCTGGTTATTGTAATGCTCATGGGCTACCCGGCCGATTTCCTCCATGTCAGGCAGATGGTATCCCCGAAGTCCGATGATGTTGGCGTAGGTTTGGAACATGAGACGGAGGGCGGTATCCGCAAGCCTCAGCAAACGCAGCTGCTTAACGGGATTTTTGCCCTTCAAGCCGCCTTTTCCGCCGTCCGCTTCCCGTAAGTGTATCCGTTTCCGGGTATCGTATTGTGCCCCCCATATGAGGTAAAGTATCCATGCGGTAACCGACTGCACCTCAACTTCGGCCCCTTCCTGCTCCAGAAACCGCTGGAGCTCATAGTTGCCTTCCCCTTCGGTGGTCATTGCCCAAAATTCTCCGATGATGCTGACCTTCGGCTTCACCCGGGTACGGTCCACCCGAACGGCTTGCAGCTCCTTGCGGCACTTTAGAAGGGCAGGTATCAGCTGCTTGCGCCGGCTTAAAGCCTCATACAAGTACGTTTTACATTGTTCCAGCGCCTTGTCCGTCGATCCTTGCTCGACTTCGTAAGGACGGATCCGATAGCCCAGCGCATTAAGAATATCACCCAGCAGCACGGCCTTCAAAAAGCCGAGGAAAAACGAAGTGTCCAGCTTCAGCGCCGATTCTCCTCCGGTTGCCTGCTTGAGCCCATCGGTCTGCTGAAACAGCAGTACCCGAAAGCCGTCGAAGCCCGCGTCGCGAAGCGCTTTGCGGTATTCGGTCACGTAAGTTCCGAATCTGCAAGGACCGCAGGAGCCGCTTGTGATAAACAGGTACTTGGATACAATCTCTTCCTTCGTTTTCCCTTCCACATCGCGAAGATAATGCAGATGCTTAATCAAGTTTCCGACGGTGAAGTAAGTCGGATTGCATTGTCCGCGGTTGCCGAATTCCTTGCCGTATCTGAGCGAATCGTTGTCCGGGCAGTCCATGTGCTGAACGCGGTAACCCAATCCTTTCAGCGTGCCTTCCACCAAATAATCGTGAGCCATCGTCAAACCGCCGAACAAGACCGTCGTCGACGCCTTGTCCTTTTCGAGAAATGAACGGGGAACAGGGTCGAACCACTGATTTTTGGACGCCTGATCCAACCCGAGCTCTTTTTCCTGCTCTGCCATAAACGAACGAAGCTCATTTTCAAACACTTCTTCAACTTTTCGTTTTTCCATTGCTGACACTTTCAACTTCACTCCTCACATCAGGATCTTTGAGCGGAGCTCAAAGTCTCTCCGCTTTAAGTCTCATCGCTTCAAGTCTTACCGCAGCTCAAGTATCTCCGCTTTTGTCGGTTTATTCGGAAACGGCGGAAGGCTCGTATCCCTCGGACGCTCCTGCTTTATTCCTGCCCATCATTTCGGCTTTCTTCTTTTCGATTCGCTCTTGAAGCTCTTGTTTTTTCGCCGCCAGATCCTGGAGCCGTTCCTCGTGAAGCCCCAGGCTATGTGCATACGTTTTGACCCGGATCTTGATTGAGCCGCTTGGCTTATTGGCGTCAATATCGTGCAATGCGGAGAACGGCGTGCCGGCCGTCGAAATGATCGAATCGATCAACCCGTACGTGGGCGCGTCATGCCCGCATTTGAAGCTGGACAAGTCAATGACGGCTACGTTAGGGTGACGCGCCGCGAATTTGGCGGCCCACACCTTCTGCACGCTGTTGGAGCTGAAGTTTTCAGGCCATACATCGGACACTTCAAGCGCGTATTCGACCCGCCCGGTTTCCAGATCGTTCTTGAAAAACCGATTCAGCCAAGCTTCGTCCTTCGGAATAGAACGCATGGACAGGATGGGGTACCCCAAGATCTGGAATTCCTCCAATACGCCGTGATTCAAGCCCGGATCGGAGTGGTAAGGCCGGCCGATCATCATGATCGCGAGACGGTTCTCCCGTTCCACCTGCTCCAGAATTTCCCGGCCCCGCTCCTGCATTTCGGCTTCAAACAGATCCATTGCTTTCCACGCTTGGTCTGCCGCAAAGTCGCTTTCATCCTCCGTCATCTGAAGCGCTTCGGAGAACGCTTCGAACAGCTGCTTCTTCATCAAGTTCGGTTCCGTAAACGTCACGGCCGGATCGAGATAGGTGACTCCCCTCGTGGCGAAGAAGTCGACTTCCTTCGTAAACGCGGCCTTGATGACATTCGGAGCGCCTGCCACAATCGGACAGCTGGTCGAATCCATGACGTTGTGCAGATGCGTCGGAACGTGTGTGATGCACGGGAAGAAAACATAGTCGAGCGGCTGCTTTTCATGATGCTTGAACAGTAAGTTGTGCACATGAGCCTGCGCGACCTTGGAAGGGTAACAAGGATCGATCGATCCGTATTTGCCGCCTTCCTGCCACATTTCCTCGCTGGTATTGTCGCTGAACACGATGTTGCGCTGGTCGATGCCGAGCGATTCGAGATAGGTGCGCCAGAACGGCGCCGTGGACCAAATGTTGAGCACCTTCGGTATGCCGATCCGGATGCGGCTGCGCCGCTCCATCGCTTCGCTGCCCGAACGCTCGAAAGGTCGGGAATAGGATTTCGACTTCACTCC
This sequence comes from Paenibacillus tarimensis, assembly GCA_041281825.1. Lineage (GTDB taxonomy): Bacteria > Bacillota > Bacilli > Paenibacillales > Paenibacillaceae > Paenibacillus_D > Paenibacillus_D tarimensis_A. Next base: position 1,905,006 of record CP166298.1, read on the forward strand.
AATCCAGGTCTTCTTCTGCATCACGTCACGCACAGTTGCGGTTTCATCAGGCAGCGGCTCCGGGTCGTAAAAATGCTGGTACATGCGGCGGGCTTCATACTCGACCAGATTCGGGTAATGCTTCTTGAGCGACTGCCGCTCCTTCGTCAGCTTGACGACGGCTTCCTTATCCTCGACGGTCCCTTTCTCACAGCTGAAGCCGGAAATGTAGCGGGCGGTCTGTCCGTCCGGCGTAGTCGAGTCGATGAAGGTCCTGCTGCAGTGATTCGGGCAAAACGTACAGCGTGTCGATTCGTCGTTCCTTGAGATATAGCTGAGATGAATCGCCGTATCGATCCCGAGAAACGTAGAATATCCTCTGCGCTTTACGACACGCAGCGTTTCCATTGCAGCTCCGATCGCACCGGCTTCGCCCGGATGGGGATGCACGAAAACTTCCGCATCGGGCACTCTTTGCTTGATGTAATCGACCTGGGCTTTAACGGCTGCGAGGTTGTATTGGGTTCCTCCCTGGAGGACGAATTTCCGGCCCAATTCCGCCATGCGGGGGATTTGCACCACGTACTGCCATACATTTTTCGGCAGAACGAGCGCGAGTCCGGCAAGCAGCTCTTCTTTAGAGTATCCTTCCTTCTGGAAGTTCACTCGGTCCGCGTCGAGAAAGACCGCGCAGCCGTAGGAAAACTTCGGAGAAAGATCGGCTTTGAACGCCGTATCCGCATACTCCTGGACCGGAATGCCGAATTGGTCGGCCATGGCTTGCAGCAGCATCCCGTTTCCTGCCGAGCATTGATTGGACAATTTAAAGTTGCGGATATCGCCGTTTTTCAGAAACAGCACTTTGATATCCTGTCCGCCGATATCGCAAATGACGTCAATGTCGCCGAACTGGTTAACGGCGCTCATCATATGCGCTACGGTTTCGACAATGTTGACGTCGGCCTTCAGCGTCTTTTCCAATACATCCGCGGCATACCCGGTCGCTCCGAATCCGATAATCTCAAGCTCGGCCCCTTGGTCTTGCACCTTGTCGCGGATCCGTTTCAGCATTTCCCGCGTGTCTTCCAGCGGGTTCCCTTTGGAAAGCTGATATTCCTTAAGGAGGATTTCGCCGTCTTCGCCGACAACAACAGCTTTGGACGATGTGGATCCGCCGTCGAGTCCGATGACGGCCCGTACATTTTGTCCCGGCGTAAAGGAGGCAGGCGTGAACTTGGGAATCCGGTACTGCTGGCGGAAATCATCGAGCGCGGGTTCGTTTTCCGCCAAGGGCGGGCCAGCCTTTTCCCCCAGCTTCGCTTTCCGCCCATGGTCGATAAATTGCTTCAATCCTTCCAGGCCCGCATATCTTCCGACGCCTGCCGGCTCGTGCAGCCCGTACATAACTGCCCCGTAAGCGGCATAGTATTGCGCGTTCTCCGGTACGAAGATCAGCTCGTCAACCGGCATATCTGAAGGATATTCGTACCCTCTCTCGCGCCAGGTTTGGGGAATGCGCAGACGCCAGCATTCCTGCAGGAAGGGGAGGTACGTATTCGGCCCGCCGAGCAGCAGCACGCGGTGCCGAAGCGTGTTGCCCCGGGTCAGGACGGACAAGTTCTGCATGACGATCGCATCCGCCAAAGAACACATGATTTCCGCAGAAGGAATGCCGCTTTTCACCAGATTAACGATGTCCGTTTCGGCAAATACCCCGCATTTAGCCGCCACATGATGAAGCTTCGAATCATCAAAATGCAGCTTGCCCACTTCTTCCATGGGCATACCGGCTTTGATCATGCATTTGTCGATCGTGGCTCCGGTGCCGGATGCGCATTTGTCGTTCATGGACGTAATCGCCTGTTTGTTACCTGTTTCCTCGTTTTCTTTAAAAATGATGATTTTGGCGTCTTGTCCGCCAAGCTCGATCACGCTGCCTACATCAGGGTGAAGCTGTTCGACCGCCATGGACACGGCGTTCACTTCCTGGACGAACTTTGCTCCGACATGCTCGGCAATGGGTCCGCTTCCGGAACCGGTCATAAATATCCGGATGTTTTCCTTCTTGACATCGGGAAATTCGTTGCCGATCGTAACGAGAAATTCCAGTACCTTTTCAGCCTGCTTCGTATGGTGACGTTGATAGTCCGACCATAGGATTTCCTTGCTTTCAGGATGGATCACCGTGGCTTTGACGGTCGTCGAACCGACGTCAACGCCCAAAATGAGCTCTTCCGGTTGCTGTTGGTTTGATTTCATAAAGCAGCCCCTCATGGAAATTTTGTTGACTCTCGATAATCAATTTATAATTTGCGCTTACCATGGTTATTTTATTCAAGGAATAGTGATCATTAAGCGGCGACAACCTGACATAGGGATCTTTGAGCTCCGCTCAAAGAAAGGAGGTGAACAGCAGCCTTGATCTGGATTGTTACAGTTCTTCTTTTGTTTATCATCCAAATCGCGACGGTCGTGGTTTTCGAATTTCCGCGCCCGTCCAAAGCGGTCGCCTGGATCGTCATCCTGTTCATTTTACCGCTCGCGGGTTTTCTGTTTTACTTTTTTATCGGAAAGGAATACAAGTGCAAATCCACCGCGAATGAGAGCGATGAAAAACGGCTGGAGCAAATCAAGGAGCAGCTGGCCGCCCGTTGCGACCAAAACCGGATGGAGGAGCGGCAGGTTCCGGCCGTTTTGCGTCAAGACAGGATTCATGCAATGCTGGTTCGGGCTGCATCCATTCCCGTCACTTTCGGCAATACTACGGCCGTATTTGCGGAAGGCAATCAGGCCTTTGAAGATATTCTGGAAGAGATATCCCGCGCCAAGCACCATGTCCATATCGAATTCTATATTATTCGCGACGATGATCTCGGTACGCGGTTTCAACAGCTGTTAATCCGGAAGGTGCGGGAAGGCGTGAACGTCCGGCTCTTGTATGACGGTATTGGCTGTCATAAGCTGAATAAGTCCTATGTGAAACGGCTGCGGGATGGTGGTGTGGAAACGGAATGCTTCTCCCCTCCGTTAAGTTCGTTTTTCAGCAGAAGGCTCAATTTCCGCAATCACCGGAAAATCGTGGTCGTAGACGGCAGAACCGGCTATTTTGGAGGCTTGAACATCGGTGATGAATATTTGGGCAAGGATCCGGAAATCGGGTTTTGGCGGGATACGCACTATCGCATTGAGGGCGATGCGGTTTTATGGATCCAATACACGTTTCTGACCGATTGGTATTTCGTCACAGGGAAGCTGTTAAGCGGACCGGAATATTATCCGGATCAGGCCGGGCAAGGGAGCGAATGGGTGCAGATGGTGAAGAGCGGTCCGGATGAAACGATACTGGAGCTGATTTTTACCGGCATTGTGTCCGCGAAGAACAGAATTTACATCGAATCGCCGTATTTTATTCCGGAACCCGGAATTTTACTCGCATTGAAAACTGCCGCCTTAAGCGGAGTGGACGTTCGCGTTATTATGCCTTCCAAACCGGATTACCAAATCGTGTATTGGGCTTCGTTGTCTTATGTGCAGGAATTGCTGTTGGCGGGAGTTCGTTTTTACTGCTACGAAAAAGGGTTCATCCATTCAAAAGTGATCATCGCGGACGATCTTGCGATCTCCGGCTCGGCCAACATGGACGTTCGCAGCTTTTGCGGCCAGTTCGAGCTGGGTGCGGTATTTTATGACGGGAAAGTGATTAACCGCTTGGTTGCTGATTTCTACGGCGATTTGAAAGTGAGCAAGGAAATTGTACGGGAGGAATTTATCGGCCGGCCGAAACTTCAGAAATGTAAAGAAGCTTTCGCCCGTTTGCTTTCACCTTTGTTTTAAGTGGCGAAGAGGCGATAATTGCACGGCTTCGAGGGATGGGCAGAAGAAAAAATCTGTGGCAGGAAGCAGTTCGCACACAAATGACCGTCAGGGTAATTTCCCTGACGGTTTTCATATTAGAATCCTTTATATTGCGGTTCTTCGTTTTCCAGCTGCTGAACGCGTCCTTCGACTTGCTGAACGATTTGCTGCGCTTGCTGAGCGGCGTTTGTAAACAGCGTTTTTGCTTCTTGATTTTGAGTGGCAAGTGCAAACTGCTCCAGACTAGCTTGCGCACTCTTCAGCGAAGCGACGCATGTTTTGACCTGAGAAGCTACAGTCAATTGAATTCACCTCCTCTCCGGAAAGGTTAGGCGTATTCTCTTTATACGGGCAGAATTGTCTCCTCCGCCTTAATAATCGGCCTAGCGTCAAACAGGATTTCGTTATAAATAAAGCACTTCTTAAACCTTTTTAGGACCTGGCATTCGAATCGGCCGGCTTGAAATAAGTTCAAATAACTTTCGCCGTTGCGGATATACTTACCGTCATCAAACCGGTTCATAAACCAATTGCTGAATTTCTTTTTTTCACACAAGCACGGTTCCATCACGATCACTTTTCCGCCTGGCTTTAACACTCTTTCGAATTCAAGCAAGTAATCCTTGATCGGATCGTCGGGGATGTGGTGAAGCACTGCGACAATAAAGATATAGTCAACCGAATCATTTTCCGCCGGAATCCTTCCCGTATCGGCATCAAATACTTTAAACCTGTAACCGGGGTAAAGCATTTTGGCCAGATTGACTCTCTCGAGATTCGGCTCGATCCCAAGATAATATTCGGGATTGGAGATGCCGCAGTTCGCTCCGGTGCCGGATCCGAAATCGAGAATGATTTTATTTTCCAGTGGAAAATGGTTTTTGATGTGGCTATGAATATATTTTTGGGTGAGCCATTTCGGCCGAACAATCCAGTGATACATCCGTGGAGAAAGAAACATTCCGGTACCATCACCACCGTCTCATTTTGTCAACGAAATATAATTTAACTTGAATGTGAGTGAACGATTCATGGAAAACCTTTACAACCCTCTTTCGGGTTGAAATTACAGGAAATATGGCAAGCCTTTAACTGCCGTGGGAAATAATTTATCGTTTTTATTTGATGCTTTTTACAAATAATCTTAAATGTGAAAAAGGAGGGGTAATGCCTGTGCCGCAGTGGATCGAAATCGTTACGCGTACCTTAATGGCTATAGCCGTGCTTTTCGGAATAACGAAATTGTTGGGAAAGAGGCAGGTTTCCCAGCTCTCATTATTCGAGTACATTACCGGGATCTCAATCGGCAACCTGGCCGCATATGTATCCCTTGATCTGGAAGCTACCTGGTATTTGGGCCTCCTTGCCCTGCTCGTTTGGGCAGTTGTTTCTGTGGGCATTGAATTTTTACAGATCAAGAGCAAATCCGCGAGAGATTTTATTGACGGGAAATCCACCGTCCTCATTAAAGACGGGAAAATAATGGAAGACAACTTAAAGAAAGAACGTCTGACCATAGATGAGATGATGGAGCAGCTGCGAAACAAAGATGTATTTAAGGTTGCAGATGTGGAATTTGCTGTAATGGAACCGAGCGGGGAAATCAATGTGATGCTTACGAGGGAAAATCAGCCGCTTACGCCAAAACATCTCGGTGTCAAGGTAGGACCGGAGCAGGAGCCGCAGATGGTCATCATGGACGGAGAGATCATGGACGAGCCGCTTTCCACAATCGGATTGAACCGGGCTTGGCTCAAGCTGGAGCTGGAAAAGCTCGGGGTTGCCATTGAAAATGTATTTATGGGGCAAGTGGATTCGTATGGACAGTTGTATGTCGATCTCTTTGACGACCAGATCAAAGTGCCTGCTCCGCAAAACAAGGCGGTATTGTACGCCATGCTTAAGAAGTGCGAAGCGGACCTTGAGCTGTTTGCCCTTTCCACCCAGGATGATCAGGCAAAACAAATGTATGAACAGTGTTCCAAGCAGCTTCAGGAAATTATTTCCGATGTAAAGCCGGTCTTGCATCATTAATACAGAAAAGGAGAATCGATGATGGCAAACAATCAGAAGAAAAAGCTGACTCCGGTTCAGCAGGACTATCATGATTTGGCCAAAAACAGAGAACCTGCAAGACCGGTTTTCAAAAACTGTGTCCGGGCTTTCATCGCCGGAGGAACGATCTGTCTGATCGGGCAGGGGATTCAGGAAATGTTCGTACACTTCGTCGGCTTCGACGAAAAAAAAGCGAGCAATCCGACCGTCGCCGTATTGATTCTGCTCTCCTGCATACTAACGAGTCTGGGCGTTTACGATAAAATTGCGCAATGGGCCGGGGCGGGATCGGCGGTGCCGGTCACCGGATTTGCCAATACGATGACCTCCTCGGCGATCGAGCACCGCTGCGAAGGGCTTGTCCTGGGCGTCGGCGGCAAAATGTTCGAGCTTTCCGGTCCGGTGATCGTGTTCGGTACTGTCGCGGCATTTATCGTCGGTATCGTTCATATGATTATATTTCCGGAATCGGCAGGGGGTTCCTGAACATGCTGAAAGGTCATCAAAGCTGGCTGTTTGAAAACCGGCCGAACATTATGGCAGCGGCGACAGTAGTCGGACCATTTGAAGGACAAGGTCCTTTGGCTGAAGACTTTGATATTGTTCACGGGGATTTAAGATTGGGCCAGGACAGCTGGGAGAAGACGGAGAGGACTATGCTGGAGGAAGCGGCAAAGCTTGCCGTCGAGAATGCGGGATTGACGAAAGAACAGATCAATTTCTTTATCGGCGGTGATTTGATGAACCAAATCACCACAACAAGCTTTGCCGCCAGGACATTGACGATGCCTTACATCGGCATCTTCGGGGCTTGCTCGACATCGATGGAAAGTCTGGCGCTGGCCGCAAATCTGGTTAATTCGCGTTCGGCCAAATATGCGCTGTCCAGCGCGTGCAGCCATAACGCCACCGCCGAGAAACAATTCCGCTATCCGACCGAATACGGATCCCAGAAGCCGCCCACAGCCCAATTTACGGTTACCGGAGCCGGCGCAAGCGTTATTTCGCAGAAAGGCGAAGGTCCGTACGTGACATCCGCAACAATCGGCAGGGTCATCGATATGGGGATCTCGGATCCGTTAAATATGGGAGCGGCAATGGCCCCTGCAGCCGTCGATACGATTGAGGCCCATTTCCGCGATTTTCGGATTGGACCCGGTCATTACGATCTGATCGTAACCGGGGATCTGGCGAAAGTCGGCTATGAGATCGCATGCGATTTGTTCGAAAGGCATAAGGTGCCGATGCAGCAGACGGTATACAAGGACTGCGGCATGATGATTTACGATTACGAAAAGCAGATGGTACAGGCGGGGGCAAGCGGCTGCGGATGCTCGGCGGTCGTAACCTACGGTCATCTGTTGAAGCGGATGCGCGATGGCGATTTCAACCGGATACTTGTCGTGGCTACCGGTGCGCTGCTATCCCCGATCTCCTTCCAGCAGGGAGAGAGCATACCCTGCATTGCGCATGCGGTATCGATTGAGAAAGGTGGGAAACAGCCGTGATTTTCTTTTGGGCGTTTGTGGTCGGCGGGTTGATTTGTGTATTCGGCCAGATCTGCTTTGACGTATTCAAGCTGACTCCTGCGCATACGATGACATTGCTCGTCGTGCTTGGGGCAATCGGGGACGGGGTAGGCATCTACGATCCCTTGATTAAATTTGCCGGCGCCGGCGCGTCGGTTCCGATCACGAGCTTCGGCAACGCGCTTGTGCACGGAGCGTTGGAGGAATTGGACAAAACCGGCTGGATCGGCGTCATCACCGGTATTTTCAAGGTTACTAGCGCAGGTATATCTGCAGCGATTATATTTTCCTTCTTTGCGTCTTTGCTGGCCAAGCCCAGGGGATAATTCGCGCTTGCCGCTTTCATTCCATTTCAGTATCATTTAGAATGTGGAATCGAAAGGAGCGCGGGAGATGGGAAATGGACGGTTTACGAAGCCGGAAGCAATGATATTCGATATGGACGGAACGCTGTTCCAAACGGAAACATTGCTGGAGCATGTACATGTACGATTGTTCCGGCAGCTTAGAGAAGAGGAGCTGTACCTTGGCGAAATGCCGCCGGCGGAGAAGCTCCTTTCCAGTCTGGGCATGCTGCTCGAGGATATTTGGCGCCGCGTTATGCCGGACGGATCGGATGCCGCGCACCGCAGAGCGGACGAGCTCATGCTGCAGTACGAGCTGGAAGGGCTTGATTCAGGTTTGGGCAGTCTGTATCCGTATGTTGAAACGACGCTGCAAGAGCTGCAGCGCCGCGGAATCAAGCTGTTTGTGGCTAGCAACGGGCTGGAGCATTATGTGAAGGGTGTCGCGCGCAGCAAGGGGATCGACCGTTATTTTCACGGCTTGTACAGCGCAGGTGAATACGGGACGCTCTCCAAGGTCGATCTGGTTGCCGGACTGCTGAAGGATTATGGCATTCGGACGGCATGGATGATCGGCGACCGTTCATCCGATGTAGAAGCGGGCGTAAAGAACGGTCTGACGGTAATCGGCTGCGATTATGCGGGGTTCGGCAAGAAAGAGGAGCTTGAAGGAGCGGACGCCGTTATCGCCGACTTCCGGGAGTTGATTCGTTATATCCGGGATTGACCCGGGAGAATGGTGAAGACCGCCGGAACGATGCCCGGCGGTTTTTTAGCGCGCATTAAGTGCCGCTGCAACGATTTCTTCAGCCGGATAAGTACCTTGCGCGGTCTTATTACCGGGTAGCTGTTCTTGCCGTGCGTTGCATGCTATGCATGTTTCGAGCTTTTATTCGGTTCTTTAACGCGGGACTTTTGGTTGTATAGCCAAAGCGCGTATTCGAGCGGACGAATGATGGCGTTTCGGTAGGTTTCGTGTTCCCCGGCTCTGGCGAATACTTCGCGGGCGGGCTTGGGATTGACCTCCAGCAGCCAGATGTGGCCGGTCTGATCGATTGCCAGATCCAATGCGAGTTCGCACAAATGGCCGTAAGACAGATCAAGATATTCGGAAATCTCGACGCCCAGACGCGCAGCCTCGAGTTTGATTTGATCCACTTTCGTTTCACTGCCGATCCAATTCATCAGCAGCTCGTGCATCGGAGCCGCTTTGCCGCCTCCATGAAGATTGGAGGTGATGCTGCCCGGCGGACCGACCCTTCCGGCGCAGCCTGTAATCTCCCACCTGCCGGAGCCGTTCTTCTGGGCGAGCATCCGATAATCGTGAACTCGGCCGCTGGGCAGCTTCAATTGTATGCCTTGCTGAATCAGATAGCGGCGGTCCTCTGAATACCATGCTGCAACTTTTCTTAATATGGCAGAGGAGGATACTCTCTCCGGTCTAATGATTTTTCGGGACAGGTCCCGTCCTTGAATGAGCCATGTGCGGCCGCGTTGCTTTTCAATCCGGAGAATGCCTCTGCCCCCGGTCCCGTTAATCGGCTTCAAGTAGAGAAGCGGGTACCTTTCGAGCATTTCACTGATGTCACGGCTGCCTTCCACGATCCGCGTATGCGGCAGGTGGGGGCGGAACCGGTTGTCGCTGATAAGCGTGCGGTATACGGTCCACTTGTTGCGCATCGGACGATTCAGAAACTTCATATGCTGATAACGGACGCGGAATTTCTTCAGCTGTTCAAAGCGATGGCTTCTCTGAATTCGGCAGCGGTCATAGATCATGTGAGGAAAGCGGCACCATCTGCGCGTCCATTGTTTTGTCACCGGATCGTAGAACATCGCGTGTATGCGATTGGTATTGTAATTGACGTCCTGCGGCGTAAAAACAAATATATCCAATCCCATACGCTTGCCTGCGGTTATCATTTTCTGATAAACCGGCTTTTCCTCCAAAAGGCGGTTGTTATTCAAATATAGGGTTAATATACCGAGGACGGGCTGTGCCAAGCTTCTCCCCTCTCTTTCTCATTGGTTTGAAGCTCCTCCTGTATCATCGAGCGGTGAATGAAACGGATAGTCGGTTTGCCGGTCGGTCCCCGGCTGATCCCGACGGCGACCATTCCGGCTCCGAAGCAGACGGAGATGCTTGCCGGATTGTCAAGCGCAACCGTGCAGCTTAATCGCCCGCAGCTGCGAATCATCGACTGAAGCAGAGCCGAACCGATTCCTTGCCCCCGTGTTTCGGGATGAACGGCAAGCAGACAAGCGGACTTGCCATACTCAATAGCGGCGCCTACCCCAACGAGTTTGTTATCATGGAATGCAACCGCGACAACAGCATTGGCATCGCCGTCAACGGAAGAATCCAAATCTTCGGACTCAAGACGCTGCATCGCCTGTAGTCCCAGCTTTGTCAACCGCCGGTCGCCGTACCGAAGCGCAAAGGCGATCAGCCGTCTCTTGACAGCGCTCCACATTTCCGGTGTAACAGTTTTGACGATCACATTGCGCCTCCCGATTTTCCATGCTTTTTCTTATACAGAAACAAGCTGTACTGGTAAATTCGTTCCAGAGATTTGCCTCGAATATGCGGTTCATCGAACTTCATTGGTTTGGAATTTGCTTCGAAAAACCATATATTCCCTTTCATATCGACGCCAAGATCCATAGACATTTCACCCAGCTGGTGGCCGCTTCCGCGTTCAATCTGTTTGGCAATGAGCAGTGTCGTATTTTTAACTTTTGCAAGCAGTCGTCTCGCTTCTTCGTGTCCAAAGACGTTGATCAGCAATTTCTCCGGGTCGTCTATGCTGCCGCCGCGCGGCACATGCGTTGTAATGCTTGTCAGTCCGGCGACGCGTGCGCCGATACCGGTGATATCCCATATTCCCCGCTGATTTTTTTGCGCCAGCACGCGAAGATCGAATTGCCTGTTCTGATAAGAGGCGAGTTCGATGCCCTGTTGGGCGATATAAGATTCACCGGAGCTTTCTTTTATGATTTTTGCCCACAGCTTGGTCAGTGAGCCGCACTGATAAGTGCGGCTTTTTTTCTTGGATTGGACTTTAAGACGATATGGCAACGTTTTGTCGGGTTCTACCTGAAGCGTCATAATACCGACGCCGGCTTTCCCGCTAACCGGCTTGAGATATAGAAACGAATGCTTTCGGAGCATTTGTCTTAGCCCTAATTGACTGACCAGCCTCCTGGTGCCTGGGATGAACCGCCGCGTTGATTTGGACAGCCTCAGCCATTCAAACAGATTCCATTTATTAAAGAAGGCGGGATTAAAAAGCCGGATGCGCGGATGTTTAACAAGTGCGGCTAATTTTCGCTTGACGATCGGCTGGATCTCATCCTCGCGCTGAGGGATCCGGTTATATACGACGTCGGGAAGCGGAAATAATTTGTTATGCCACGTTTGTGTCTCTTTGGAGAACGTAAAGCCTTTGACCCTTTTCTTGGCCAGATTAAGCTGCTTTACCGTCACAACATAGGTCGTAAACCCTAGCTCGCCGCCTTTCTGAAGCAGGTCCGCAAAGTTCTCGCGGTTGCCGCGAAAAAATTGCAGGTCGTCCTCCACGGTCAGAATGGCCATGACCGGTTTAGCGCTGTTGGATTCGACGGCATAGATGCGTTCATCAAATAATTGCTCCATTTACGATTCCCTCCTGCGAAAGCTGCTCAAGTAGAGACAATGCTCAAGTATATAGTTGAGCGATAACCGACCTTGCTCCTTGAGAGAGGGATGCTTAAAGATGGAACGTCCCGGTTTGGCGTTCGCTTCGAACATGTACACTTCACCGTCTTTGTCTATGCCGATATCCAGGCCGAGCTCGCCAAGCATATGGGGAAAGTTCCGCTCAATTGCTTCACACAGCTTCACCGAAACTCTTTTTGCTTTATCCAGCACCTCACTTGCCCGGTCGCCGAAGGCACGGCTCAGCGCCTGCTCCGGCGTCATCAGCGAACCGCCGTTTTTGATATGGGTCGTCACGCTGCCTCGCCCCGCTTTTTTGGCGCCGATGCCGGCCGGCACCCATTCGTTTTTACCGTTCTTATTCATATGAAAGCGAAAATCGATGGGACACCCGTCAATTTCTACAAGCCGGATCCCTTGCTGAATCACATAACGTGAAAGCGAGCTTCTGTGTCTCGCGTTCAGCATTCGCATCAAGCTTTGGAAATTGTTGAACCTGAGCAGCACGTTGCTCGATCCGCGGCGGTACCTTGCGAAGTAACCCCGTTTAGGATGATAAGTAAGGCGGTATATGCCGATCCCCAAGCTGCCCGCAGTCGGTTTGTAGTAAACAAAGTAATGTTTCTCGAGCATTTCCTTAATTCTTTCCGGTGACGGGTTTAAGTGGGATTCAGGCAAGTGAGGAGACGCCTGCACATCGTTTTCCAGCAATTTGTACACGTCGGATTTATTGAAGAAGCTCCAGTTAAAGAACGGAATTCTTTTACGAATAAAACGTTCCCGCAGTGAAGTGATCGAAGTCGACGTCTCCGCTTTTCTGTTCGGAAGCCGGTTATAGACAACGTCGGGCAAGGGAACGGTTTTGCGGTACCATGAGCCTTGCGGGTTCAAAAAATAACCGCTCACGGTTTCATTCTGCCAGTTAATGTCCCGCGGCGTAAAAGCGAAAAAATAAGCTTTATTTGCTCCCAGCTTTATCAGCTGTTTGATGAAACCGCTGCGGCCGCCAAACGGCTCGTTTGGCGTGCGATACCCCGAATCGGTTAAAACACCGATCAGCGGGCCGATTTGCACTTCATTCTCTCCGCTGTTTTGAACAAATACACTGCCGGATTTAGGCACGCGGATCCATTGACGGACACCCGCCGACAAATACAAGTGGTTGCCTCGCCGCTTTATCGGCTTTACTGCGGCCAGCACCACTTCTTTGCCGAGTTTTACATGGACCGATTTTTTGCCGGTAAGCTTCAGTTTTTTTATCAGAGGTTGGGATAAATAAACGACCTTGTTTGCTTGCTGGGAAAAATGTACATTGCAAAATGTCAAACTCATGTGTTGAACCTCCTGGGAGTTTTCATCCGGAAAACCCTATTTAAACAATTGATGGGTACGACGGGCGCACAAAAGCCGCGCATATAATAACGGACGGACAACGGACTGTTCGGCTGTCCCGCATTGGTTCAATAAAGTAAAAAGGCTTCGCCCGGGCTTGGAGTTCGCTTCCAGAAGCCATATGCGGCCATCCGGCTCTATGCCGAAGTCGATACCAAGCTCCAGCAGCCTGCCGAACGATTGCTCCAGCCGCTCAGCGATGGCCAAGCTTGCCTGCGGAAGCGTTCGGAGCAGTTGTTCCGCTGTTTGCTTGCCGAAAATTTCCCGTAAAGCCGGTTCCGCCGGCTTGGCGGTTCCACCGCCATGAAGATTTGCGGTGACGGAGCCGGATTCACCGCAGCGGACTGCAATTCCGGTGACGCTCCACCTGCCCCGCGCTTCCTTCTGAACAAGGACGCGAATATCGAACGGAACGTCCTCTTTGTCCGTTAAATTCAAATACGGCTGTATCAAATAATGACGGCCTGCAACCTTCCGATGGGCGGCTTCTGCACAGGATTCCAGCGTATCGTAGGAGGCGGCATAGGAACGATTGCCACCGGTTCTGCCGCGCAGTTGATATTTCCCGGCAGCAGCGTCTTTGTAGATCCTGATGATGCCGCGTCCCTGCATTCCCGCGTCGGGTTTCAGAATGATGCCGCCCGCCTCGGTATTCAGCCGACCGGAGAGCTGTATACGGTTTACGTACCGCTCGGTACGAGGAATCATATCGGCAATCTCCTTGGACTGCTCAAGCGAACGGTATACCGCTGCTTTACCCGGAAGCTGAGTGCCGAGCCGGATCCACTGTTTACGTTGCTTCATCCGGTTCAGCATGGATTCGCAGGTAGATCGTTCCAAGCTCGTCATACATGAAGACCGGTCATATACCGCTTCGGGAAGCGGGCATTTTTCATAAGACCATTCTCCGTTCTTCAGCTTGAAGCCGTACAAATCACCGGTTGCATCGTTATAATCGACCGGTGAGAAAACATAGACATCCATGCCAAAGCGGGGACCGTGAACGCACAGCGAACGGCAAAACCGGTCCTCCGGAAGATGTTTGGTCAGGCGGGTATCCCCGCGCGGCAGAGAGGCCATAACGCCTATTTTCCAACTTGAACGTTTCATCGGCCCTCCCGGTCAAAGCCTGTAAGATAACGGGCGTACTGGATCATCAATCTTACGGACGGCCGGATTTTCTGATCATTGTTTAGCGGTGTATTATCATTTTTGGATGGTTTGGAGTTCACTTCCAGCAGCCAGACGTTTCCGCCGTGATCCAGCGCCAGATCGATGCCAAGCTCCCCGAAATGAGCGGGAATGTGCGCCTCGATTCCGTTGGCAATTTCCAGCGCTGCCTTCTGAAGCCGGCCTGGAGCGGCAACTTTGGCCGAAGCGGGCAGATTTGACTTGTACACCGCTTCTTTGACCGGACTCAATGTACCGCCGCGGGCCAGATTCGAGACGAAATGCTGATTGCCGGCAATTCTTGCGACGATGGAAGTTACCCCCCAATTACCGGTTATGTTCTTTTGGACCAGTGCACGAAAATCAACAGGCCGCTTTTGGATTTCGATTAGCTGCAGCCCTTGCTGAATCTGGTAACGAACCGTCTTCATCTTGCCTGAAATGCTGGTAAACAGTTTAGCAAGGCTGGAGAAGTACTCTTTTTTGGTTCCCAGCGACGTTGCATATTGCGCCTGATATTTTCCCTTCTCCAGTCTTGTGATTCGGATGATCCCTTTACCTAGACTGCCGCGAACCGGCTTCAGAAATATAGTCGGATACCGGAGGCTCATCGTCTTTAGAACATTGAAGCTCTTGAGCAGGTGTGACTCCGGTAAATAACGGTGCAGGGACTGATCGTTTCGAAGGGCCTCGAACACTTCCGATTTGTCGAGAAACTTTTCGTTAAAGACATGTGTCTGATACCTTGATTTTACTTCTCGAAGAAAATGTTGTACGCTGGGTTTGTTCTCGAGTTTACGGGTTGTCAGCCGGTTGTTGATGACATCGCCGACAGGCATTTCCACGCGATGCCACCTGGATGCGTACACCCAGCCCTGAACGGAGCTGGTGCTGCTGCCGATCTGGTTCGGGGTAAAAAAGTACACATACGCGCCTTGCACCTGACAAGCATCGACCAGCTCCTTGCAAAACAGCGTAATAGAGCCGAACGGTTTATCCGGCATTCCCGGATAGTCCCTGCTGATCAACACGCCGATAAGCGGTCCGAGCGACAGCGTCATTGCGGCCTGGCGAAAATTGAGCCGGAGCGTCGTTCCGGTATGGATTCCCATCCTTCTGGCAAGCAAGTGGCTTACGCGCAGACCGTCATAACGCTGGACCGGAATGACTTTCACTTGCTGTCTGTACGAACCGAATTTCAACATAATGGATTGGCCCTGCGGAATTTTTAAATGTTTCAAATAAGCCTCGCCGAGCATAAGTGTGTCGTCGGGTATACCGGAGCTGTTCACATGAACGGCAACTTTCGTTTTGAGCATGGTTGATCTCCTTCCAACCGACAATAAGTGATGTTGTGAAGGTCGTGGGCCTTGCGAATACTTCATCATATGAGGACATCTATCCCTTGGTGATTGGCCACATTGGGGACATTTGTCATTTTCTGAAATATTGAATTCAATATTCGATGTGAGTAACATCCTGAGATGCATCGTGCATCGTGATCAAAAACGGATTTTTTTAACATCCTCAATGATCTAAGGTTAAAAAATTCGGTTTTCAGCACCGAGAAGATTGAAAGAAACGGATTATTTAACATCCTCAATAAAGGACGGTAGTGTATGTATCCTTGGTTATTCATCCTCATCAGCATCACAGCCGCAGCTTTCGTCGGCGGTGTGACCAATCATTTTGCGATAAAGATGCTGTTTCATCCCAGACGCGAATACCGGCTGCGGGGCATGAGAGTACCGTTTACCCCCGGTCTCATTCCAAAACGAAAGCCGGAGATCGCCGCTTCGCTCGGGCAGATCGTCTCTTCCTATCTTGTCACCGCCGAAGGGCTGAGAGAGCTTCTTGCCGGAGGCGCGTTCCGGGAATCGGCATTCGCGAAAATAACGGCGAGGCTTCATGCGGTGGCTTCCCGGGAACCGGGATTGACGCCTGGGGAACTGGCACGGCGCTGGTGGAGCGAAGAAGAACTGTCATTAAAGAAACAGGCCGCGGTTAAACAGCTTCATGAGTGGACGGCTTACGGCGCAGATTGGCTGTGGGACCGGCGGGGCTGGTCGGAGCGCAGACTGTCCGAGCTGGTGCCGGGCTGGTCGGATGAAGCGGTGCGCAGCTGGTCGGGCAAAGCGGAGCAGTTGATTATCGAATCGCTTAAGGATGAGATTAAGTCGCCGGACGGCCAGAAGATGCTTCGCAAGCTGACAGGGGGACTATTGGATAAAGCGGGCGGCTTCCTTGGCGCGCTTGCAGGTATTTTCATGGATGAGGATAAAATGCTGCAGCGTCTGACTCCCGTACTGCTGGAACAGCTTGACAGCGCAACTGTACGAAATGCGGTCCGCGGAATGATTGAGAAACAGCTCCGGCAGGCAGGCGAGTGGACGCTGGAGGACACGATTGCCCGAATATCGGGAGACGAGGCTCCGCTTGACTGGCTGAAGAGGAAAGCGGAGGAATTATTACGTTTCGGGGAGTGGCTCGATCGGGTGGAGCGCGCGGATATCAGCCAATGGCTCAAGGAGCATGAAGAACTATGGCAGCGATGGCTCCGCCGGTTGATTGCCGGCGGGCTAGATTTGGCTGAGAAAAATATGCATCGGATTATCGAGGCGATTGCGCTTCCAAAGCTTGTAAAAGAACAGGTTGAAAAGTTTCCGGTCGAACGGCTGGAGCAGATTATCTTGAGCGTATCGGGCAAGGAATTCCGCGCGATTACATGGCTTGGCGCGCTGCTCGGAGGATTGATCGGACTCATGCAATCGACGCTTATCTTATGGATGCAGTAGCGCATAACCGGGTGGGACAAAGCATAGCATGAATCAAGGGCCTCATTATTCTCGCGAAGAGAAAGGAGCAATATAATCATGCTGAAAGGAAAGTCCCGTCATGCGCTTTATGCCTCGCTTGCGGTGACGATGATTGTCGTCGCCATTCCAAGGCTGGATTTCGGTCAGGGATGGACGCCCGCCGCGTTATTCGGAGCGGTATGGATAATATTCGCGCTCTTGGTCGTCGCAGCAAATCTTCATGCTTTGCTGGGCGTAGACGAGCAAATGCAGCGCGAGCTAGGCAGGATCCGCCGAGCAAAGCGGCTGATGTGGCAGCACAAATTGCAGCAGCGAAACAATCGTTCAACTCGTTCAAATCATGGATAAAAGGAAAGTGAAAGAGGCTGTCCAAAGGACAGCCTCTTGTTGAGCCGGCGTGAACGTGCGGAGGGCCGAGTTCGCCCGGGAAGCCAGATCCGCTAGGCCGTTTCCGTTTCTAGCTTGTTGTTTACCGGCAGAACGAGTTCGAACACGACGTCATACTCCTCATCCGAGAGAATCGTTATGTTTCCGTTGTACTTCTTGACGATTTCGAGCACAATCGGAAGCCCGAGTCCGGAATGGGCACGTTCTTTCGTCGTATAACCAGGCGTGAACATAATCCGTTTCTCTTCCTCACTGAGCGCTCTGCCGCGGTTGCCTACCTTTATGGTCATCATTCCGTCATTCACGGCAATGGAGAAGCGGACGTGACGTTCCCTTTCCGGCAGGAGCCCCGCTTCATCAAATGCATTGTCGATCAAATTGCCGGCCACCCGTACCAGATCAATTATCTTTAAGGATTGCAGAGATTTCGGGCATTCCGGCAGCTCATAATTGAAGTTGATGCGCTTATCGGCAGCGATCATTGCTTTGGCCTGAACGAGCGCGGCGATGGCGGAAGACGGAAGTCTGCTGTTCGGATCTTCCGTTGCGTGAATATGGGCGGAAACCTCTTCAATATAGTGCTTGAGTTGATCGTATTTCTTCATGGAAAGCATGGATGAAATGATCTGGATATGATTCATGAAGTCATGACGCTGTCCGCGGATCGAAGTCAGCATTTGCATTAAATCGCCGACATAGACGTTTTGAGTCATCCGGATCGCTTCTTCGCGCGTTTTGACGAATAACCGGACCGACATAAGCGTGACGACAACGATCATGACCAAACAGATGTAAAAAAGGACGAGCGCCGCGATTTTATATCCGGTATAGTAATTGGTGATCATAAAAAGCGATAGAGTCAATGTTTGGATGAAAATCAGCGTGATAAAATGCAGAATCGCCGTATCCTTCGCATCCGTCAAAAATTGGCGAATTTTCTTGGCCGGGTAATAACGTTTGCGCTGAAACAGCAAGCAAAGCATTGCCACGGCAGCAAAGGCAGGCCACATAAATAGGATCTTGTAGATGGTCGGGCCTCTGAGAATAAGGTCGACATCGATTAATTGGGAAATGATAATATATGCTAAGGTGTCGTGCAGAATAACGGCCGTATAAAAGCAAATTTGAATCAGCAGCCTTACTCTGAGATTCAGCTCTTTGAAAAACAACCGAAGAAAGAAAAAAAACGATATAAGCGAGTTTATGATATGAAAATGGGTGGGTAATGCCAGAAATGTCATGTCCAAATAAATGGAAGAAATGACAGTGAACCAAAGGAGGCGCACAAAAAGATGCTCTGTCCGAATACCCCAGAACAGGAATGCGAACCATGCAAAAATATAGGTTTGCGGAATCGATAAAAAGATCAATATATCTAAAGAATGCATTATATATTCCATCATTGAGACTCCTTAACATAATCGAAAAAGGATACCGTGGTCCCGGTGTCGAACAAAAAAAGGTGTTATGTATACTTTACTTATTTTTTCGTCAGTTGGAAATGATTTTTTTAAATGATAAGAAAGTATAAGTTTCACTACAGGATTTCCAAAGGAAATCCACTTCGTAAGCGTTCGCTTATACAAGCTTATCTTTCATCGCGAAACGATATTGCCTAAGTCAATGACGGCGGCAACCGTTTCTGCTTGAATCTTCAAACCAGGATGGACGACAATAGTTACCAATTATCGATGAAAGCTGAGGAGAAGACAATGATTCCGACGGACCCGGAGCAGGAGACACTGACCAAACATGAAATCATCCTGAAATATATCCAGGGGCTCAATATCGGCGATAAGATATCGGTTCGTTCGATCGCCAAAGCGCTGGACGTGAGTGAGGGAACGGCTTACAGAGCGCTGAAGGAAGCGGAGAAAATAGGGATTGTAAGCACCAAGGAGCGGATCGGCACTGTCCGTATTGAGAAAAAACAGCGGAACCAGCTGGACCGGCTTACATTCGCCGAAGTGGCTGCAATACTTGACGGAGATGTGCTGGGCGGCGCTTCCGGATTGGATACTCCGCTGCATAAATTTGTCATTGGCGCGATGGAGCTGGATGCCATGCTCGCCTATATCGACAAGGGCAGCCTCCTTATTGTAGGTAACCGCGAGAATGCTCACCGGTGTGCAATCGAAGAGGGAGCGGGCGTTCTTATAACGGGGGGATTCGATACCAGCATGGATGTGAAACGGCTTGCCGATGAACGCGGACTGCCGATTATTTCGTCCAAGCACGATACGTTTACGGTCGCTTCCATTATCAATAGAGCGATGTACGACCGGGTCATCAAACGTAAAATAATGCTGATCGAAGACATCGTTTCGTTCGACCGGACGATCGATACGCTGAAGCCTGGAGATCCGGTGGAGATGTTTTTCCGGCTTCAAAGCAATACAGGGCAAACGCATTATCCTGTTATCGACGAATGGAACCGCCTGATCGGAATCGTAACCGCCAAGGATATAGTGGGTTCCTCACAAGAACAGACCGTCGACAAGGTTATGACGCGCAACCCGATAACCGTCCGTCCGAATATGCCGATTACGGCCGCCGCCCATACGATGGCTTCTGAAGGAGTGGACATGCTGCCGATCGTGGACCGGCAGCGCAAGCTGCTCGCTGTCGTCCGGCGTCATGAAGTGCTTGCGGCGATGCAATTCGCTAATAAGCAGCCGAAATCAGGCGAGACGTTCGACGATTTGATCTGGAACGGCTTCGTGAAAATACCCGGAGAGAAGGAAGGTGAGGGCTGGGTTTACCGCGGACGCATAACGCCCCAGATGTCCGGCCCGCTTGGTACCTCTTCGGAAGGCATCCTTATGACGCTGCTGATGCAAAGCACGAGGAGAACGATATGGGAGCTGATCAGAAGGGACCATATGCCGGAGAGCATAACGACGTATTATGTCCGTCCGATCCAGATCGACAGCGAAATATCGATTACGCCGAAGCTGCTTGAAATGAACCGGAAATCGGCCAAGCTTGAGGTCGAAATCGTTGACGACATGGGGCTGGCGGCGAAGGCAATGCTGGCCGTACAAATGATGGACCCTTATTAAGGGGAGTATAAAAAGCCAGCTGCTTTCAACCTCAAGAGTGCGCAAAAGTCCCGGCTTTCCTTATCGGAACCGGGACTTTTTATCGGTGCTGATGATTATTTCTCTTTCATCGTGCCGTATATGCTGTGATTGCGCAAGCCTGCGAACAAATTAAAGAGTCCGAGGACAAGAAACAACGAGCCGACGATGACTCGGACGCTGGATCCGCTGAACATGACCATCTGAATCAGCGACAGCAGAACAAGCATGACGCCCATGCAAATATTCATCCTCGCGGCATTTAGTCCTCGAAATTTTACATCCCGGGACCGTCGGGATTTCATACTGAAAAACACGGTTAGCAGCAGCATCGCGATAATGCCGGCGATGAGCAGCCATTGAAGGACTACCATAACGATGGACATCTCCTTTGACTAGCTGAATGAAGAGTTATTGGTCTTTTCGTCATTGTATCACGTCAAACCCCTTCGTGCACCTTGGCTTCGATCCATACGTCCAGGGTCGTTCCGATAAGGAGAATCGTTCTTACCGTAATGATGTAATCCTTCCCGAGGATATCGGTATAAATCTTGTCGTCAAGCAGCGCCCGAACAAGCTTGTCGTCGGATGCGACCTTATATACGCTTCGTCCGACCAAGACATCGAAATCTTTTTTTATTTCCTTCTTCAGTTCTACCGATGTCTGCGTATCGAACCCTGCCGAAGCCGCTCCCTCCGACGGCTCGATGTTGATATGAATCGTTTTGATGATCGTTTGCTGATCCTTAAAATCCTTGAGGCTTTTGATCTCCTCATCTCGTTCTTCAATCATGCTGTTTAATTCAGAAATCGTGCCGTACAACGCGTACAATTGATAATGATACATGCTGTTATACATTATGGCGCCGATGACGACGCCGAGGAGCAGCACGCCTGCGGAATGCATGGTACGTTTATAGCGCTCGAATTGAGGCACCCGCATCGGTTACAGCGCCTCCCTGCAAATGAGCTTGATCAGCTCCGTTCCCATATGCGCTCCCAGAAATGCACTCAATATCATGCAAATCTGCTGCATGACCGGAGACAAATGACCTTCCATCATGTTCGTTTCGATTACCCGCATCGGATCGATCGTCCCTCCGACAGCCGCGACGATCGCCCATATTTTCAATTTTCCCGCCGTGTCGATCATTGCCGTTGCGGGTGCCTGGAAAACGAGCACCGATCCGATTCCTGCAAGCAGCGAACCCCCGATGACAACGCCGAATGCGATAAAGAAATCCAGAATTGTTTTGGATAAAAAGTAATTCACGCCGCTCATTCATACCACCGCCTTGACGATCTTCGGACGGCCGTTTCCGGTTGTCCTAATTTCATTTTATGGGCGAACCTGAAGCCATTATGATAAAATAAAGAAATATTGATTGGAATCGTGACAAACGTAGGCACCGAAGTGATATTAAGGAAGGGTCTTGCGAATGAAAAATGGGAACGCATTTGTGCACTTGCATGTGCACAGCGAATACAGCCTGCTGGACGGAGCGGCCCGTATCCGGGATTTGACGGCAAGAGCGGCGGAGCTCGGCATGAAGGCGCTCGCATTGACGGACCACGGCGTGATGTACGGCATCGTACCGTTTTACCGGGCATGCCTCGAACACGGCATCAAACCGATTATCGGCTGCGAGTTATATATGACAATGGGTTCGCGGTTTGACAGAGGCCCGCGGAAGGATAATCCGATCTATCACCTGATTGCGCTTGCCAAGAACGAAACAGGCTACCGCAATCTGATGAAGCTCTGCTCAATCGGTCATCTGGAAGGGTTTCACTACAAACCCCGTGTCGATCTGGCCTCGCTGCGGGATTGTGCGGAAGGGCTCGTCATTCTGAGCTCCTGTCTGCGCGGCGAGGTTTCCCAGCATCTGTTGTACGACCGCTACGAAGAAGCGAAATCGGCTGCGCTCCGCTACCGGGACATATTTGGGGGAGATTTTTACCTGGAGATCCAGGACCACGGACTGCTGGACCAGAAGAAAGTCATTGCCGGGATGTTTAAGCTGGCTGAAGAGACGGGAATTCAGCTGGCTGCGACGAATGATGTCCATTATTTGCGGAATGAGGATGCAACGGTGCAGGATGTTCTGATCTGTATCGGCACCGGCAAGTCGGTGGACGATCCCGACCGGATGCGGATGATGACCGATCAGCTTTTTTTGAAGAGTGCCGATGAAATGGCGGCTTTGTTTCCTCATGTGCCGGAGGCGGTTGCCAATACCGCAGCCATTGCGGATAAATGCAATGTAGAACTCGAATTCGGGCGCGCGCTCCTGCCGTCGTTCTCGCCGCTGCCGGAAGGCTTGACCACCGCCGCTTTTTTGCGGCGTTTATGCGAGGAAGGTCTCGAACGACGTTATGCCGGAGGGGACCGGTGGCTCTATGAACCGGGATTCGCGGAGCGGGCAAAAGAAAGACTTGCTTATGAGCTGCGAATCATCGAGTCGATGGGATTCAGCGATTACTTTCTTATCGTATGGGATTTTATCCGTTATGCGCATGAGAGAGGGATCCGGACCGGACCGGGGAGGGGGTCCTCGGCAGGCAGTCTTGTCGCTTATGTGTTGAATATTACCGATGTGGACCCGATAAAATACAAATTGCTTTTTGAACGGTTTCTTAATCCGGAAAGAATTACGATGCCGGATATCGATATCGATTTCAACGATGAGCGGCGGGACGAGGTAATCGCTTATGTGTCGCAAAAGTATGGAGATGCGCACGTTGCGCAGATCATTACGTTCGGAACGATGGCTGCGCGGGCAGCCGTCCGGGATGTCGGGCGCGCCCTTAACGTGCCGTATGCCGAAACAGATCGTGCGGCGAAGCTGATTCCGCATCAGCCAGGGTTGACAATTGAGGCTGCGTTGCAGGCGAGTCCGGAGCTGCAAGAAGCCTGCAAACGCCAGCCGAAGACTGAAGAGATGCTGCGCATGGCCGTAAAGGTGGAGGGGATGCCGCGCCATGCGTCGACTCATGCGGCGGGCGTTGTCATCTCCAGAGAACCGCTGACGCATTATGTGCCGCTTCAGGCGGGAGGGGACAAGACGGCGCTTACGCAATATTCGATGGAACATCTGGAGGCGATCGGCCTCTTGAAAATGGATTTTCTCGGACTTCGAACATTGTCTATTTTGGAGCGCACAATTGCCTGGGTCAAGGAGCTGTACGGTATTGACATTGATTTCCGGAATGTTCGGGACGACGATCCGGCTACATATGCCATGCTTGGCAAAGGGGAGACGACCGGAATCTTCCAACTGGAGTCCGCCGGCATGCGCCGGGTGCTTAAGGAGCTGAAGCCGACTGTCTTCGAGGATATCGTATCGGTGCTTGCGCTTTATCGTCCGGGTCCGATGGAATTTATTCCAAATTATATTCAGAGCAAGCATGGGCTTGCAAAAGTGGAGTACCCGCACCCGTCGCTTGCGCCGATCCTTGCCGACACCTGCGGCATAATCGTATATCAGGAGCAGATTATGCAGATTGCGGCGACGATGGCCGGCTTCTCGCTCGGAGAGGCCGATTTGCTGCGCAGGGCTGTCTCGAAGAAGAAACGCGAAGTATTGGACGAGCAGCGGCAGCATTTTGTCGAAGGCAGTTTGCGTCAAGGTTATACGGCCGATGAGGCAAACCTGGTTTACGATATGATCGTCCGCTTTGCCGATTACGGTTTTCCCCGGGCGCATGCGGCGGCGTATGGCGTGCTGGCTTTTCAGACCGCTTGGCTGAAGGCCAATTATCCTGTGCCTTTCATGGCTTCGATGCTCGCCTCGGTCACCGGCAACCAGCGCAAAACAGCCGAATATGTGGACGAATGCCGGAGAATGGGGATCGCCGTCCTGTCGCCCGATGTGTTGGAGAGCGGGATATCGTTCACACCGGCCGGCGGAGCGGTCCGGTTCGGCCTCGCCGCCATAAAGAACGTGGGAACACAGGCGATTGAAGCGATTTTGCGCGAACGGAGCGAAGGCTCATTCGTCAGCCTGCTCGATCTGTGCCGCCGTGTCGATCTCCGGGTCGTCAACAAAAGGGTGTTAGAATCGCTGATTCAGGCGGGAGCCGCCGATTCGCTTCCCGGACACCGGGCGCAATTGCTCGGTGCGCTTGATGAAACGGTTGAAGCGGCGCTCAAATGGCGGAAAGAGCGGGAGGAGCTGCAGATCGAGCTGTTTGGTTTCGAGGAGGTACAGAATTGGGACGTCGAGCTGCCGGATATTCAGCCGTTCAGCGCTGCGCAAACATTGGAATTCGAACGCGAGCTGCTTGGCCTCTACTTGTCCGGCCATCCGCTCGACGCTTACGAGGACCGGCTGCAGCAGATCGGTCTGTCACGGATGGTCGACCTGGCCGAAGCGCAGGACGGCACCCAGGCGGTGGTCGCAGTAATGGTCGTGTCAGTGAAGCCTTTCACAACGAAAAAGGGGCAGCCGATGGCGTTTCTTGAGCTGGAGGACCGCGTTATGCGCGTCGAGGCAGTCGCCTTCCCGACGGTATGGAAGCGGTGCGCCTCCGTATTTGTTAAAGGCGGCGTTGCGCTCGTGCAGGCCGCCGTACAGCAGGAGGACGACGACTTCAAGCTGCTCATCGAAGAAGCAGTGCCGCTTGAGGCTGCCGACCTGGAAGCGCTGGCCGGCCGGCTTCTGCGGCAGTCGCGGTCCCGCACAGCGCGGGCCCGCCAGACCGGCCCGTACGGCGCTGCTGTGCCCGCGGGCAGAGCCGCACTGTCGGGGCCTCCGCATACGGCGGCAATACGGCCCGGAGCCGGCAAGGAGGCGCTGCCGGCGGCACAGCGCGGGAAGGCGCGGCGGGGAGGGCCTGCGCCGAATGAGGGCGGCGCTGCAGGAGCAAAGCGGCAGCGCCTGTACATTAAGATCGCCGCCGATAGTGAACAGGCGGCGCGGCTTGAACGGCTGAAAGCGCTGCTCGCAGGCCATTCGGGTTCGATTGACACGGTATTGTTCTATGAACGGGAGCAGCGCACGCTCGCATTAAGCGACAAATACCGGGTCAAGCCTTCGCCGCAGCTGCTTAGAGCGATTGCGGAACTGCTCGGAGAAGGTACAGCTGTCGTGAAATAGCCGTTTTTGTCGAGCCGGTGTAAGATGCCTGGAATAATGGCTTGCCCTCCCAGCCGATACTCCGCCGGAGGAACCGGTATGGCCGCCTGGGATTGGCTCTCTCAATCAATTCGCAAACGACGCGGTTGAAAGAAACTAATAGGCTGGATAAGATACTTCGAAAAAGCCGGCCGCACACCGCTAAACTGAAAAAACTGCTTTAGCGGCAAAATGCACACCGGAGCCGTGTAATTTCAGCCCTGATTTCTTTTATTTCTATGCACATAAGATGGCTATCCCGCATACATTTAGGAGACATACAAGCTTTCGCGGTGGGGAGTAGCGGAGACCGCGAAACGATGCTGCCGCCTCCTTGAGGCGGCGACCGTCGTTTCTGCTTGCAGGCGGGAGGGATTAGGTGTGTCGAAGGGATTAGAGAACTGGTTGGAAAAAAGAGGTGTGAGCTTGAAGGATGTTGCAGAGATTGTTCATATGCTTCAGCATCCTTACAACGCGGACCTGACAATGGAAGAATGCATGGAGAGCGTTCGCTCGGTGCTTGACAAGCGCGAGGTTCAGTATGTATTCTACACAGGCATTGCACTTGACGAGCTGGCGGAGAAACGTCTGCTTCCGCAGCCGCTGCAGGCGATTATGGAGACGGACGAATCCTTGTACGGCGTCGATGAGACGATGGCGCTCGGAATTACCAACGTGTACGGAATGATAGGCTTGACAAGCTTCGGGTATTTAGATAAAGTCAAGCCCGGTATTATTAAATTGCTGAACGCCAAGGGCAGCCGGATTCATGTGTTTTTGGACGATCTGGTGGCAGGTCTGGCAGCAGCGGCTTCTGCGAGAATCGCGCATCAGGATCCGAAAGCGCTGCGTTACGAGGCGGAGGACACGTTCTAGCCCGTCGCTGCGATCCGAGAGGGGATTTGTTGCGGTGAAAAGACGAGTTATGATATCATTATGGCATTATACGGCCTGGTACGGTTTAGGGGGTACCTTTCATGTGGACGGTTATCTATATCGCTCCTACAGCTAGAATTGCTGAAACGATTAACAAAAGGCTGACCGAGGAGGGGTTTCTCGTGCAGGTCCGTCCGATTAACCTCTCCAAACAGCAGTTCGAGATATTGGTTCCTTCCGGTGAATTGGAAGAAGTACAGGAAGTGCTTAATTCCATTCTCCATTCATGATCGTCCCCCCGGTTGTGACGAGCGAACGGCCCGGCCGGCCGCTCGTCACAATACTTTTGTTTCCCCTAAGAGGTGTCTCTCATGTTTAAGGACTTATTTCACAAGAAAAAATACGCAACAATACCTTCGCCATCAGAGCGTACGAAGCCCAAGCGGGACATTCCGGAGGGCTTGGCGAACAAATGTCCCAAATGCGGGACGATCCTGTTCAGCAAGGAACTGGAGAAAAGCCTGAAAGTCTGCTCCTCCTGCGGCCATCACTTCCGGCTTAACGCCTGGGAGCGTATTCAGATGGTGATAGACGAAGGCAGCTTCAAAGAATATGACGCGAATATGGTTTCGGAGGATCCGCTTACGTTCCCAAAGTATGCCGAAAAGCTGGAGCAGCAAAAGAAAAGCTCCGGACTCCGCGATGCGGTTGTAACCGGCGAAGGGTTAATCGGCGGCTATCCGGTCGTTATCGCGGTAATGAGCTTTGACTTTATTACCGGAAGTATGGGCTCGGTTGTCGGAGAGAAAATTACACGGGCGATCGAAAACGCGATGTTGAAAGAGACGCCGCTGCTTATTTTCTCTACTTCGAGCGGAGCGCGTATGCAGGAAAGCATTCTCAGCCTGATGCAAATGGCTAAAACAAGCGCCGCCCTGGCGAAATTCCAAAGTGCCGGAGGATTATACATATCTGTCATGACGGATCCGACATATGGGGGGGTATCGGCGAGCTTTGCAATGCTGGGCGATTATAACTTGGCCGAGCCTCGGGCGATGATCGGATTCGCCGGTCCGAGAGTCATAGAGCAGACGATTCGCCAGAAGCTTCCGGACACATTCCAAACGGCTGAATTCAATCAGCAGCATGGCCAAATTGATAAAGTCGTGCACCGTAAAGATTTGAAACCGATGCTTTCCAGACTGCTTGATATGCATACGGTAAAGGGGGATCTGTCCCATGGCGGGTGAACTTCCATTCGAAAAGCCATTAACGGAGCTGCGGAAGAAGATTGACGAGCTGAACCGGTTCGGGCAGGAAAAAGGAATTGATTTCACGGATGAAATCGCCCGTCTCGAGCAGCGGTACAAGCAATTGGAAAATGAGCTGTATACCGAGCTGACGCCGGCGCAGAAGATGCATGTGGCGCGCCATCATGACCGTCCGACGTCGCTCGATTTCATCCAGAATATATTTACCGATTTCATCGAGCTGCACGGTGACCGTCTGTTTGCGGACGATCTGGCGATCGTCGGCGGATTGGCCAAACTGGAAGGCGTTCCGGTCACGGTCATCGGCCATCAGCGGGGCAAAGACACGAGGGACAATATCGCCCGTTTCTTCGGAAGCCCCCACCCGGAAGGCTTTCGCAAAGCGCTTCGACTGATGCAGCAGGCGGATAAATTCAAACGTCCGATAATCACTTTTATCGATACGAAAGGCGCATACCCGGGCAATACCGCCGAAGAGCGCGGGCAGGCGGAAGCAATTGCGCGCAATTTGCGCGAGATGTCTATCCTTGGCGTGCCCGTCATTTGCGTCGTTATCGGAGAAGGCGGCAGCGGCGGCGCTTTGGCGCTCGGAGTCGGCAACAGGGTATTAATGCTGGAAAACGCGATTTATTCGGTCATTTCACCGAACGGCGCGGCGGCGATATTGTGGAAAGACGCGTCGAAAGCGGATCAAGCGGCGGAAGCAATGAAAATAACGGCAAAGAACTTGCTTGAATTCGAAGTCATCGAGGAGATCATCCCCGAGCCCAAGGGCGGCGCGCACCGTGATTTATCCGTGCAGGCGGAGTCGATCCGGGAGGCATTGATTCGTCATTTGCGCGAACTGTCCGGCATGACGCCGGAGCAATTGATCGAAGACCGTTACCGGAAATTCCGCAAAATCGGAACCTTCAGAACAATCGATGCTTCGCAAGAATCCGAACAAAAATTGGAAGAAGCAATTGAGCAAGATCCGGCGGAAGCGTCGGTACAAGAATCGGAGGAGTCTCTGCAGGGCTCTGCCGAAGAATCTACGCCCGAATCGGCCAAGGTTTAAAGTATTTTGATTCAACCTACTGTACAAGCCGGCCGAAATCGTGTTACTTTATTTTTGAGAAAGCATCGCTTTAGCGTATAAACGGAGGAAACCAACTCATGCGTAAAACTAAGATCGTATGCACCATCGGCCCCTCAAGCGAATCATTGGAGAACACCAAGAAGCTGATCACGGCGGGGATGAACGTCGCCCGTCTGAACTTCTCTCACGGCGATTTCGAGGAGCACGGCAACCGGATCAAGAACATCCGTCAAGCATCTGAGGAGCTTGGCAATACGGTGGCTATTTTGCTTGATACGAAGGGCCCGGAAATTCGGCTTGGCAAATTAAAAGAAGAACCGATCGAGCTCGTTCAAGGCGACACGATCGTTCTGACGACAGAGGAGATTCTCGGCGACCGCAACCGGGTACCGATTACCTATGCCAATCTTCCTAAAGATGTTACCGCCGGTTCGACGATTCTGATTGACGACGGTTTGATCGGCTTGACGGTGGAAGAGGTTGACGGCACCGATATCAAATGCCGGATTGTAAACAGCGGACAAATCAAGAGCAAGAAAGGCGTCAACGTGCCTGGCGTACATATATCCTTACCAGGAATAACGGAGAAAGACGCGAATGACATTATCTTTGGGATCGAGCAGGGGATTGACTTTATCGCTGCTTCTTTCGTGCGTAAAGCGAGCGATGTGCTTGAGATCCGGGAATTGCTGGAACAGCATAACGCGTCGCATATTCAGATCATTTCCAAAATCGAAAATCAGCAGGGCGTGGATAACCTCGATGAAATTCTTGAAGTTTCCGACGGCCTGATGGTTGCGCGCGGCGATCTCGGCGTTGAAATTCCGGCCGAAGAAGTTCCGCTTGTTCAGAAGCGGATGATCGAAAAATGCAACTATGCCGGAAAGCCGGTTATTACAGCAACACAAATGCTGGATTCGATGCAGCGCAACCCGCGCCCGACCCGCGCGGAAGCAAGCGACGTTGCGAATGCGATCTTCGACGGTACGGATGCGATCATGCTTTCCGGAGAGACGGCTGCCGGGAAATATCCGGTTGAATCGGTTGAAACGATGTCAAGGATCGCTGAACGTGCGGAAGCGGCGCTTGAATACCGCGAGATATTCAAGAAACAAGCAAACGCGCAGCAGACATCGGTGACGGAAGCAATCAGCCAGGCAGTCGCGAATTCCGCAATTGATCTCGGTGTTAAAGCAATTATTACGTCGACAGAGAGCGGGTATACCGCGCGGATGGTTTCCAAATACCGCCCGAAGGCTCCGATTATTGCGGTTACACCGACCAAACAAGTGATGAATCGCCTTGCGCTTACGTGGGGGGTCATTCCGGTTCACGGCAAAACTGCGGAAACGACCGATGAGATGTTCGAAATTGCCGTCCTCGGCGGCATGGAAACCGGCGTAGTGAAGCTCGGCGATACCGTCATCATTACGGCCGGCGTGCCTGTCGGCCGCTCCGGAACGACGAATCTGATCAAGATTCACCATATCGGCGATATGATCGCAAAGGGACAAGGCATTGGCACCCAAAGCGCGACAGGCACGGTCGTCGTTGCGCATTCAGCCGAAGAAGCGGTTGCAAAGACAGTACCCGGTTCGATCCTCGTTACATCGGGAACGGACAAAGAATATATGCCAGCCGTAGAGAAAGCCAGCGCGCTTATTACGGTTCAGGGCGGGATTACAAGCCACGCAGCGGTCGTTGGGCTGAATCTCGGCATACCTGTGGTGCTCGGGGTAAGCAATGCGTTCGAACTTCTTCATGACGGTATGGAAGTGACGGTCTACGGCGAAGTGGGCGTCATCTATTCCGGACAAGCGAAGGTTTTATAGGAGGTTTTATACCTTCACAAAGAGAGCGATCAAGAGCGATGGTACCCAATACCGTCGCTCTTGCTGCATCCGGAAAAGGAATGAAATACGATAACTTTCTCTTGAAAGCGACGAAAGGATGAAAGAAACGATGGGGCCCTATTGGCATTTGCATCCGCTGCGTGTGCGATATCAGGAAACCGATCAGATGGCGGTCGTCTTCCATGCAAACTATGTCGTTTGGTTTGAGATCGGCCGGACGGAACTGATCCGGCATGCGGGATTTCCTTATGCGGATACTGAAAGATCGGGGCTTCTCCTTCCGGTTACCGAGCTGGATTGCCGCTTCGTCCAGCCGGCCCGTTATGACGACCGGATTGTCATCTGTACAAGAATCGCTTCCTATTCGGCGGTTCGATTGTCTTTTGAATCTCAGATCCGCAAAATTAAAGAGACCGATCAGCCGCCGGTGACGGTAAGCGTTGACGGGGAACTGCCCGGCGAGCTGCTTGTCAGCGGCGGAACGCGTCATGTATGGCTCGGAAGGGATTGGCGGCCGGCGAGATTGGACAAAACCGCTCCGGAGCTGTTCAACACTTTATGCCGGGTCGTGAAAGGAAACGATGAAGGAGGCGCAAAAGAATGAAATGGATCGTCATTGTAATCATCGTCGTTCCCGCGCTCGAAATATGGGGCATCCTTCGGATGGGCGCTTGGATTGGCGCCTGGCCGACATTCGGCTTCATTCTGCTGACCGGATTTATCGGTGCTTATTTGGCCAAGCGGGAGGGACGTAAAGTATGGATGGAAGCGCAGCGGCAGATGCAGTCCGGACAAATTCCGGGACGGACGATGTTGGACGGATTGTGTGTGCTGATCGGTGGAATCCTGCTGCTTACGCCGGGATTTTTAACCGATCTTCTCGGTTTCTCATTGCTCTTCCCTCTCACGCGTCCTTACTACCGAAAAGTGATTCTCGGCTGGTTGGAAAAGAAGATGCGCGGCGGAGGAGGCGGGTTTACGATTCGCAGGTGGTAATACATATTTACTTCGAATTTACAATAATTTAACATGAGTAAAACAATTTTAATGTAAGGTTAAAAAGTCTGGTTTTCAGCACCTGTGAGCTGCTTTCCAGGACTGCTCCGTGATCAAAAGCGCACTTTTTAAACAACTTATAGGCGGATAATGGGACATAACAGGGAGGGCGTACACATTGACAAAGCAATTATCCCACTATGTCAACCGAGATTTAAGCTGGCTCGAATTCAACCGGAGGGTGCTGGAGGAAGCGCAGGATCCGAGCACGCCGCTTCTTGAACGTGCCAAGTTTCTTGCGATCGTCTCCACGAATTTGGATGAGTTTATGAGTGTCCGCGTTGCCGGTATTCAAGATCAGATTAAGGCGGGTTACAACAAGATCGATTTTACCGGATATGCGCCGGCCGGTCTGTGGAAACGTCTGATGAAACGCACGAGTCAGATGGTATCCGAGCAATACCGGACGTACCGGGAATTGCTGCGGGGGCTCTCGAAGGAAGGCATTTGCTTTAAAACAATGAATGAATTAACCGCTGCGCAAGAATCGGCGATGGAAATATTTTTCCGCGAGATTGTGTTCCCGGTATTAACGCCGATGGCGGTCGATCAGAGCCGTCCGTTTCCGCTCGTTCATACAAAAGAGCTGTACTTGGCAGTGCTGCTGCGCAAAGAAGATGAATTCCAGGAAGAGGAGGAGCCCTTCTTTGCGATTGTGCAGGTGCCTTCGATTTTATCCCGGTTCATTCAGGTGCCCGGAAGAACCAATAGTAAGAAGGCGGAATTTGTGCTGCTCGAGGAATTGATCAATAAGTACATTGACACGCTGTTTAACGGTTATACGCCGATTGCGGTTCATCCGTTCAGGTTATCGCGCAATGCGGATTTGACGCTGAATGAGGAAGGCGCGGAGGACTTGCTTGAGGAGATTGAAAAAGAGCTGCGCCGCCGCCGCTGGGGGATGCCGGTACGTCTCGAAATCGATAAAGGCATGCATCCTTATGCACTGCAGATCCTGCAAGAGGAACTGGAAATCGGCGATAACATCATTGAAATCGACGGGCCGATTGACCTTAGTTTTTTAATGAAATTCAGCAGCTTCATTCCCGGCAGGGACAATCTGCGTTACGAAAAACTGGAGCCGGTTTACCCGAATGAACTTGAGGACGCCGATATGTTCGAGGTGCTTAGGCAGCAGGATGTGCTTCTGTACCATCCTTACGAATCATTTGACGCGGTGAACGATTTTGTAATGCAGGCGGCCGAAGATCCGGACGTGCTGGCAATAAAGATGACAATGTATCGGGTTAGCGGCGATTCCGCGCTCGTTCAGGCGCTTGCAAAAGCAGCCGAATTCGGCAAACAAGTGACCGTAGTCGTGGAACTGAAAGCCCGTTTCGACGAGGAACGGAATATCGCTTGGGCAAGAAGGCTGGAAAAAGCAGGCTGTCACGTTGTGTATGGGCTTGTCGGACTAAAAACTCATGCAAAAATCATGCTCGTAGTGCGGAGGGAAGAAGGAGCGCTGCGCCGGTACGTTCATGTGGGGACCGGCAACTATAATGACAGCACAGCCAAGCTTTATACCGATGTCGGACTGTTTACGTCGCATCCGATCATTGGCGTTGATGCTTCCGCGTTATTTAATGAGGTTACCGGATATTCGGCTCCTCATAATTGGAAGGCGTTTGCCGTCGCTCCAACCGACCTGAAAGATAAGCTGTTCCGGTTAATCGACAGGGAGAAGGAGCACGCCTTGGAAGGGCGTCCGGCGCTGATTATAGCAAAGATGAATTCCTTGTCCAACCAGGATATGATCGACAAGCTGTATGAAGCTTCGCAGGCGGGTGTTCGCATTGAACTCATTATCCGCGGCGTATGCTGCTTAAGGCCGGGAGTACCGGGAAGAAGCGACAATATCCGCGTCATCAGCATCGTAGACCGGTTTCTTGAGCATTCGCGCATCATCTATTTCAACAATGGCGGGGAAGAGGAAGTCTATCTGTCCAGCGCGGATTGGATGACAAGAAACCTGACCCGGAGGATTGAACTGATGTGTCCGGTATTTGACCTGAAATTAAGAACGGTATTAATTAACATTCTGAAATTAAACTTGAACGATAATGTTAAAGCGAGGGAGCTGCAGCCGGGCGGGGGATACGAACCGGTTGAAAACCAGCTCTCCCCGCTCCGCAGCCAATTCGAAGCGAAAAACATTCCTCGGTGGAAGAATTATGTCTAGGTAATAAGCGAGGGAAGCAGTCCCCACACCTTTTCGAAATCATCGGCGATAGCGTCCACTTCCTTGCGCTCCAGCTCAATGGATCCGGAAACGAGAAGCGGTTTGAGGAGCAGCATTTCGCCGGACAGCTCCGCCGCGAGACGATTCAGGGACTGGGTCTCACCTCGATCCAGCGCAATTGCGAGCTGAAGGATCGTGCCGAGCCGATAAATATAATCTAAATCTTCATCGTTCAGCAGCTGTCTATATTGAGCCAGCTGCTTGCGCGCTTTACTCTTGTTTTTGAACGAGGCGACCGCTGCGATAAGGATTGTTTCCCGGTGTGATAAGCCGTTTAAGAGGGAATTCACAATCAGGTAAAAGGTATGGCTTGCATACTGATAATAATCAATACTCGCTCCAATGCGAAATAACATAGATGCGGTGTCGATCCAGACTCGCGCGCGCTCGGGAAACGGATACGCCGAGGCGAGCGAATCGAACAGCTTTAGCGATATTGCATTGACATGATTGATGTGCTGCAGGGGCGCTTCGGGATGCAAAGCGACCAGATTGTTCGCGCTATATTCGAGCACGTTATCCAGGAGCGGCCGCCCCTGAAAACGCGAGGCAAAAAACAGCCCGTCGCGAAGTCCTGCGCCGCAGATCAAATATTCAGATGCCCGGCAAACGCGGAACACGGTACGAAGGACGGCCAATCCGGGCACAATCAGATCGAGTCTGTCCTTGGACAAGCCGGGAAACTTTTTACGCTTTTCAATCGGCAGGGACTGCAGCACGGTAAACAGCTGGTCGGCGGCTTGATCCGAGATCGTATAATTATGAGTGAGCTGAAACGGATACTGGTGCTTGGCCTGATGAATTTTCGCGAATGCGCGCGCTGTACCGCCCACGGCGACAAGCGGCAGTCCGGGCGAGCCTGTAATCCACCTTTCCTGCTGCACAGCTTCCTCAACGACCGTTTCCAGTGACCTCAATTGAGCGTCCGCCATCATTCCTTTCTCCATGAACCGTTTCGTTAAGTTTACGCAGCCGAACGGGAAGGATACGCTTCTAATCAGCTCGCGGTTCCGGAATAAGGAAATCTCCGTACTGCCGCCTCCGATATCAACGAGAAATCCATCCCGAATATCCAGTGTATTCGCCATGCCGAGAAAACCGTATCGGGCTTCCTCCTCGCCGGACAACAGCTCAATGCGGAGACCGGTCTCCCTTTCGGCCGTCTCGAGAATGAAATTGCGGTTCACGGCATTGCGGATCGCGGCCGTCGCCACAGCGCGGATTGTGTATGTCCGGTGGTGGGAACAGATCATCCGGAAGTGGGTTAAGGTCTCGACCAGACGGTCGATTGCCTCCTGCGACAACCGTCCCTCCGCATCGATGTGCTCACTAAGCCTTGCGGGATGTTTGCTGCCTTCAATAACGCGATGGGCTCCGGCTTTGGTCCGTTCGTAAATAACCAGGCGGATGGAGTTGGAGCCGATATCGATAATTGCAATTCGTTGTTCTGTCATTGGTTCCTCCGTTAGTACTTCTTTGGATTTATTTTATCAGTCAATGGATCAAAAATGAACCGAAGCTGATAAATTTATGACATATTGGGGTATTTTAAGTGTCGGGATAGTACCAATCAAAAAATTTATGATGCTGATAAAGCATTTTTATTCCACATTATGTTCACATTGCTGACAAAATCCATTATGATTAATAGGACGCAATGGAATCGAAGTTACTATTATTGGGATTTCTATGCCAATTCTTTCGTAGAAGGAGAGAAAAAATATGACAGCAACCAAAGGTCTGGAAGGGATTGTCGCTACAACTTCGTCAATCAGCTCGATTATTGACGGTGTACTGACTTACCGCGGAATTAATATTGATGATTTGGCTGAGAACGCAACCTTCGAAGAAGTCGCGTATTTGCTCTGGTACGGCAAATTGCCGACGCAAGCCGAACTGGACGGGCTTCAAAAGGAGCTGGACGCGTATGCTGCGATTCCGCAGCAGGTTATCGACCAGATGAAGCTGTATCCGAAGGACACCAACTCCATGGCGGCGCTTCGTACGGCGGTATCCAGCCTGGCTCTGTACGACGAAGCGGCGAACGACATGTCCGCTGAAGCGAATCTGAAAAAAGCGGTCAAGCTGCAGGCACAGCTCTCAACAATTATTGCCGCATTCGCGCGCATCCGCGAAGGCAAAGAGCCTGTCGCACCGAAAACAGGGGTTTCGATCGCGCATAATTTCCTCTACATGCTTACTGGACAAGAACCGGACACGGTAGCTGTGAAAGCGCTCGATCAAGCGCTTGTACTGCATGCGGACCATGAGCTCAACGCATCTACTTTTGCCGCCCGTGTAACGGTAGCTACGCTCTCCGACATTTATTCTGGCGTTACTTCCGCAATCGGCGCGCTCAAAGGACCTCTCCACGGCGGTGCTAATGAAGCGGTTATGGTGATGCTGGAGGAAATCGGTTCGCTGGAGAACGTCGAGTCCTACATCAACACTAAATTGAATAATAAAGAAAAAATTATGGGCTTCGGGCACCGCGTATACAAGAATGGCGACCCACGCGCAAAGCATCTGCAGAAGATGTCCCGCGAGCTGGGTAAGCTGACCGACAACATGGAGCTGTATGAAATGTCGGTCAAAATCGAAGATCTCGTAACCGGCCAAAAAGGTTTGAAGCCGAATGTCGATTTCTACTCCGCATCGGTATATACATCGCTCAGCATTCCGCGCGACTTGTTTACGCCAATCTTTGCGATCAGCCGTTGCTCCGGCTGGACAGCACATATTCTGGAGCAATACGAGAACAACCGACTCATTCGTCCGCGCGCAGAGTATACCGGACCTGTGAGCCAGAAGTACGTTCCGATCGGCAATCGGTAAATTTCAGATGCGATAATCGGGATGACGGTCTGCGGTGGAGCTATCCGCCTCGTGCGGCCATCATACCGTTCAGGGGCGGGTTGCCGGGTCAATGTCCCGGCTCCCGTCGAATTATGTAATCGGGGCTGCATTTAAGTGCGGGCTTATGAAGAACGCTCAAAGATCCATATGTAATACTCAAAGATCACTATATCAAGGAGGATTCTTACTAATGATCAAGTTGGATAAATTCGCACCGCCTACCGAAGGCGAGAAAATTACGATTGAGAACGGCAAACTGGTCGTTCCGAATGAGCCGATCGTTCCGTTCATCGAAGGCGACGGTACAGGCCGCGATATTTGGAAAGCTTCCAAGCGCGTATTGGATGCAGCAGTGGAGAAAGCGTACAAAGGCGAGAAAAAAATCGCATGGTATGAAGTGTTTGCCGGGGAGAAATCGTTTAATGAATACGGAGAGTGGCTCCCTGCGGACACGCTGACGGCGATCCGCGAATACATTGTTGCCATTAAAGGTCCGCTGACAACGCCGATCGGCGGCGGCATCCGTTCCTTGAACGTTGCGCTTCGCCAAGAGCTTGACCTGTACGTTTGCTCGCGTCCGGTCCGTTATTTCAACGGCGTGCCTTCACCGGTGAAGCGTCCCGAACTAGTGGACATGGTTATTTTCCGCGAAAATACGGAAGACATCTATGCAGGCATCGAATATCAGGAAGGCTCTGAGGAAGTGAAGAAGGTTATCGAATTCCTGCAGAAGGAAATGGGCGTCAAGAAAATCCGTTTCCCTGAAACGTCGGGCATCGGCATCAAGCCGGTTTCCTCCGAGGGCTCAAAACGACTTGTGCGCGCCGCAATTGAGTATGCAATCAAGCATGAGCGCAAATCGGTTACGCTCGTTCATAAAGGCAACATCATGAAATTTACGGAAGGCGCGTTCAAAAACTGGGGTTACGAAGTCGCTGAGCAAGAGTTCGCCGACAAGACCTTCACTTGGGGACAATATGACCGCATCAAGGAAGCGGAAGGCGTCGACGCGGCTAATAAAGCGCAGAAGGAAGCCGAAGCGGCCGGTAAAATTATCGTGAAGGATGCCATTGCGGACATCGCGCTGCAGCAGGTACTGACACGGCCGACCGATTTCGATGTTATTGCAACGTTAAACCTGAACGGCGACTACTTGTCCGACGCTTTGGCTGCACAAGTCGGCGGCATCGGCATTGCTCCGGGCGCGAACATCAACTATTTGACCGGACATGCGATCTTCGAAGCAACGCACGGTACGGCTCCGAAGTATGCCGATCTTGATGTCGTTAACCCGGGTTCGGTTATTCTGTCCGGCGTTATGCTGCTTGAGCATCTCGGCTGGCAGGAAGCGGCTGACCTGATCTATAAAGGGATGGAGACATCCATTAACAACAAAACGGTCACATACGATTTCGCACGTCTGATGGAAGGCGCGACCGAAGTAAAATGCTCCGCGTTCGCCGACGAGATTATTAAGAATATGTAGTACAAGCGGTACTGGAAATATACTGCACTGCGAAACGGAACGCTGCCTCCAAGAGGATGCTTACGATGCGAGTATTCTGACGAGCATCGTAAGCGTTACTTCGGCAGCGAAATTAGGTGTCCATTCTTCTTGTTCGGTTTTGATTGAAGCGTGTAACTACTTTTCATTTGGGAGGGTATTAACGAAATGGCAATCAAACGTCACAAGATTACGGTCGTAGGCGCCGGCTTTACCGGTGCGACAACAGCATTGATGCTTGCGCAGAAGGAATTGGGGGACGTCGTATTGGTCGATATCCCGCAGCTTGAGAACCCTACGAAAGGGAAAGCGCTTGATATGCTCGAATCGACGCCTGTTCAAGGCGTGGACGCCAACATTATCGGGACTTCAAGCTATGAGGATACAAAGGGTTCCGACGTTGTTATCATTACAGCCGGAATTGCCCGCAAGCCGGGAATGAGCCGGGACGACCTCGTGAATACGAATGCCGGTATCGTTAAATCGGTATGCGAAAACATTAAAGCGACCAGCCCGAATGCGTACGTTATTATTCTGAGCAATCCGGTCGACGCCATGACTTACGTTGCGAATGAAACGCTTGGATTCCCTAAAAACCGCGTTATCGGACAATCCGGTGTGCTTGACACCGCGCGTTACTGCACGTTTATCGCACAGGAGCTGAACGTTTCGGTTGAGGATGTACGTGGCTTCGTGCTTGGCGGCCACGGCGACGACATGGTACCGCTCGTTCGTTATTCCAATGTCGGAGGCATTCCAATTGAGAAGCTGATTCCGGCTGAGCGTATCGAAGCGATTGTGCAGCGGACCCGCGTAGGCGGAGGCGAAATCGTCAACCTGCTTGGCAACGGCAGTGCATATTATGCACCGGCTGCATCCCTCGTACAAATGACCGAAGCGATATTGAAGGACAAGAAACGGATCATTCCCGTTATCGCTCTCCTTCAGGGCGAATACGGTTACGACAATCTGTTCATGGGCGTTCCGGTTATTCTGGGTGGCGACGGCATCGAGAAAGTGTTTGAGCTTGAACTTACGGCGGACGAAAAAGCGGCGCTTGATAAATCCGCTCAATCCGTACGCAACGTAATCAAAGTAATCACCGGTTAATATATAGACTTCGATGCTGTAGGAAGACCCTGACAGATACTGCCGGGGTCTTCGTTTATTTAAAAGATAAGAATGTATAAGTTTCGGCTTACAAAGCGGATTTCCCCACTGAATCCAGCAGCACTCGCTTATACAGGCTTATCCTTCATCGCGAAACGCTGCTGATCCGTGAAGGAGAGCACAGAATCGAGCTGCATACGGGTCGCAGCTTATGGTTCGTGGTTGGCGGCAGACGTTTTTGCTTGCAGGAGGGTCCATAAATGCTTGAACATGCCAAACAAACGCTAAAACAGGTATACGGGTACGAATCATTCCGCAAAGGCCAGGACGACGTTATTTTCGGTTTACTGCAAGGGAAGGACACCCTTGCTATACTGCCGACCGGCGGCGGGAAATCGATCTGTTATCAAATTCCGGCGTTACTGCTCGATGGCACAACGCTGGTTGTATCGCCGCTGATATCACTGATGAAGGACCAGGTGGACGCGCTGAACAGGCTCGGTATCGCGGCCGCTTTTTTGAACAGCTCCTTAAACGCCAGCGAATACCGCGAGGTTATGCGAAAAGCCGCATACGGTGAGTACAAGCTTCTTTACATCGCGCCCGAGCGGCTGGATGCGCCGATGTTTGCCTCCCTCATGGATCAGATGAGAATACCGCTCATCGCGATTGATGAGGCGCACTGCGTTTCCCAGTGGGGACATGATTTTCGGCCCAGCTACAGGCAGCTGGCGTCCTGGATCGGACGGATTGCCGACAGGCCGTTAGTTGCGGCGTTTACAGCGACAGCTACGCCCGAGGTTGCCAAGGATATCTCGGCGATGCTTGCACTGCGTTCACCAAACGTATTTGTTACCGGATTTGCCCGCTCTAACCTATCGCTTTCGGTTGTCACCGGAGTGGATAAGAAACGGTTCCTCAAGGATTTTCTGGCGGAACGGCCGGATCAGCCCGGCATCGTTTATGCTGCGACGCGTAAAGAGGTGGATCAGGTGCACAGCGACTTAATCCGCCAAGGTGTAGCCGCCGTAAAGTATCATGGCGGTCTTGGAGATGACGAGCGGATTGATGCGCAGGAGAAATTCCGGTTTGACCGGGTACGTGTCATTGTGGCTACGAATGCGTTCGGTATGGGCATCGACAAGCCGAATGTCAGGTTCGTCGTTCATTGGCAGATGCCCGGCGATATCGAATCGTATTACCAGGAAGCGGGACGTGCAGGACGGGACGGGGAAGAGAGCGAATGCGTGCTGTTATTCGAGCCGCAGGATTTGCAGGTTCAACGCTTCCTGATCGAACAGGGGACGGGGGAAAATGAACGGAAGGCAATCCAGGTAGGCAAATTATATACGATGATGAATTACGGGAGGACGGAGCGCTGCCTGCAGCAATTCATCGTTGAATATTTCGGCGAAGCGGATGTCCCGCCATGCGGGAAGTGCAGCAGCTGCCTCGACGATACGCAAGCATCGGACGTGACCTCCGAAGCGCAAAAGGCGCTCTCGTGCGTAGGAAGAATGAAAGGACGGTTCGGCATTACAATGGTGGCGAAGGTTCTGAAGGGCTCGCGCGAGAAACGGATAATCGAGTTCGGACTCGACCGGTTGACGACATACGGGTTGTTCAGAGACTGGAATGAAAAGGAGATTACGGATTTACTCTACTGGCTTGTTGCGGAAGGCTATTTGCGGATAAGCGACGGCGCTTATCCGACCGTATCGCTTACGGCTAACGCACTGCCTGTATTGGAAGGGCGCGTACCGGTGCATCGGAAGAGAAAGCCGCTTAAGAAGCGAGCCTCGTTTACCGCTTCGCGTCACGATTCCCCGATATTCGAGGCGCTGAGACAATGGCGCAAAGAAGCCGCTGCCGAGGAGAATGTGCCACCGTTTATGCTCTTCTTTGATGCGACGCTGCGGGAAATGGCGGATGTTAAACCGCGGAATGAACAGGAGCTGTTAAGCATCAAAGGGGTGGGTTCAGCCAAAGCCGCCAAATATGGAAGCCGGCTTCTCGAGATTATTCGCTCGTCTGACAATGGTAAAGAGATGAAGGCAGACCGGGCAGAGGCGGGTCAAGCGGCTTTTTCGCCAGCTCGGGCAAGTACGGACGAAACTCCGAGTCATCTCGTCTCGTTCGATTTATTCCGGGAAGGACATTCCGTAGAAGAAATCGCTGCGATTCGCGCCATGGGCAAGGTGACGATTGAAGGCCATATTATTCGCAGCGCGGAAGAAGGACATGATGTGGATTGGTCAAGGGTCATTCCCGCCGATCTAGAGGAATTAATCGTACGGACCGTGCAGGAGCTTGGAACGGAAAAGCTGCGTCCGCTCAAAGATGCGCTTCCCGAAGAGGCGACTTATTTTGCGATTCACGGCGTGATCTGTAAATATGGTTTCAAGCGGCAGTAAAGGATAATAGGCTTCAAGAAATTTGCTGTACGAGGGAATTCTCGGTTTTTTTGTGTTTCAGGCTTGATTTTAGTATACTAAAGGCCAGAACGTTGTGATGGAGGTTAGAGTAATCATGATTCAATTTTTGCTCTTTTTACACGTAATAGGCGCCGTCGGAATGGGATTTTATATCGTGCTTCCATTTCTGCTCGGCCGGACATCCAAATTGACAGGCAGCGGTCAGCAGGGATTGGCGGACGGTTTGCTTACCGGAAACCGCATTGCGCAATATTTTCTCGTGCTGCAGTTTTTGACCGGCGGATACTTGATCTCCCAAGAGAAGTACGCGATATTCTGGATTGTGCTTGTACTGCTGTTGTTTCTTGCGATCGCTGCGGTTGCCGGAATCATGACCAAGCCTCTCAAACGAATCGTTGCTTCCATCCAGGAAGGCCAAAGCGCGACAGGTTACATCAAACGTGCGCAAACGATGAGTTATATCGTACTAATTTTGTATCTGATCATTATTTACTTGATGATGTATCCTGCGTTTCGGGATGTTGTATAATTTTCCGCATCGTGTTCTACAATGGGAGGAAACGTTATGGTGCAGCAATCACCGGATTTAATTACGTTCGGAGAATCGATGGCATTGTTTATGCCGACCGATGATCGCAGCCTGGACAGGGCGGGGGCGGTCAGTCAGGGCTTCGGAGGAGCGGAAAGCAATGTGGCGATCGGCGCAGCGAGACTAGGATGCTCCGTCGGTTGGTTCGGGGCGCTCGGCAACGATCCGTTCGGAACATTAATATATAAGACCCTGCGCGGCGAGGGCGTCGATGTATCGCGTTCCCGGCTCGTACAAGGGGAATCGACAGGGCTGATGTTTCGTGAACGCATAGCAGGCCGGGTGGCGGTTCATTATTACCGCAAGCATTCGGCGGCGAGCATGATGCGGCCGGAGCATCTGGACGAGGAATACATAAGGGGAAGCAAAATTTTGCACGTAACCGGCATCACAGCTGCTCTGAGCGGTAATTGTCTCGAAACGGTGCGCAGGGCAATCGCAGTTGCGAAGGACGCGGGGATTAAAGTATGCTTCGATCCTAATCTGCGGCTGAAGCTGTGGACGATTGAACAAGCGAGAGAAGCGCTTCTTCCGCTTGCGTTGGAGGCGGATTACTTTTTGCCGGGATGGGATGAATTGCAGCTGTTGTATGCTACGGATGATTTCGACGCCGTTATGGACAAGCTGTCACGGCTCAAGGCGGTCAGCATTGTTAAAGGGACCGGGGAAAAAACGGTTGTGCTCGAGCAAGGAAAGCGGACGGATGTGCCTTTTTATCCAGCCGATGAGGTTGTGGATACGGTCGGAGCGGGAGACGGCTTCTGTGCGGGCTTTCTGTCCGGCATCCTGAAGGGGATGAACACAGTGGAGGCTGTCCGGCTCGCCAGCATAACCGGTTCATTGGCCGTGCAAATGCGCGGCGACTGGGAAGCGCTGCCGGTATGGGATGTCGTGGAACAAAGGCTGAACAATAAAGCGTGGGTGGAACGTTAAGATGACCAGTTCCCAACTTTCAAAAGGACAGCGCCGAAGAGAACGAATAATGACGCTGCTCAAGCAGCAGGGGCGCGTATCGATTCAGGAAATCGTTGACCGTTTCGATTGCTCGGAAGCGACGGCACGCCGCGATTTGGAAGTGATGGAACGAACGGAGCCGCTGATCCGGACGATTGGCGGGGCGATGTATAGTGGAATGAACCCCGTTCGCGAGCTCCCGTTTGCGGAGAAGACCGGGATTTCGTATCTGGAAAAGGAGCGCATCGCCTTGAAAGCGGCCGCTTTGATTGAGGAAGGCGATGTGATCGGGCTTTCGGGCGGGACGACCAATTATTTGCTGGCTAAGCTGTTAAAAACCCGTAAAGGCATAACAGTCGTCACTAATGCGGTCAATATTGCGATGGAGCTTGCCGGCAGCGACATTCAGGTCGTTGTTACCGGAGGCATTATGAGACACAACAGCTTTGAACTGTGCGGTCCGCTTGGCGAAGGGATGGTCGGACAATTGCACATCGGCAAAATGTTTATCGGCGTCGACGGCGTATCGGCCGAAAGCGGGATTACGACGTACTCCGAGCAGGAGGCGCAAATCGCCAAAGCGTTAATGAGCCGCTCCAGCGACACATACGCTGTTTTTGACCATACCAAAGTGGGCAAATCATCGCTGTTTACGATCGGCACGCTATCCCGGCTTCGCGCCTTCATAACGGATGAACCGTTATCCGGCGATCTGGCCGAAGCGGCAAAGCTTCACGGTATAGAGGTGTATGTGGCTGAGCACTGATACAAGGTATATAGTCACAAGAATCAAAGCGGACACCGGTGGTGTCCGCTTTGTGTGCGAATGGGAGAAGGTCAGCTCAGCTAAAAAATCAGCCCAGCGATGCGTACCCAGCCCGCACGGGCTTGCTAAGCCTGCAAATCAGACTTCGCAGGACCGTCAGGCTGTACGGGGCGGCCGTTCACCCAGGTTTGACGAATGTTAAGACGGTCATCGGTCCACACCAGATCCGCCTGCTTGCCGGTTGCTATGGTGCCTGTCCGGTTCGCGATGCCCAGGCGTCGGGCAGGATTGGCGCTCGCTAAACGGCTCACCTCCACAAGGCTCATACCGGTATGCTCG
The DNA here is from genome assembly GCA_041281825.1 of Paenibacillus tarimensis. Taxonomy (GTDB): domain Bacteria; phylum Bacillota; class Bacilli; order Paenibacillales; family Paenibacillaceae; genus Paenibacillus_D; species Paenibacillus_D tarimensis_A. The sequence continues at coordinate 1,949,356 of CP166298.1, forward strand.
AGCATATATCTGACCGCTTCAATCATTGTCAAGGTGCTGCCGGCCAAGCTCCCGCCGTCCGTCAGCCGGGCGATGCCGTCTTGTACCGTTACGGCCAAGCCTCCGAGCTCATACACGCCGTTCCCAAGACCGGCGGCGGACATGGCATCTGTAATAAGGATCAGCTTTCCTTCCGGTTTAACGCGGACAAGGAGACGGATGACCGCGGGATGTACATGATGCCCGTCGGCAATGATTTCCGCATGAATATCATCCAATGTCAGGACGGCTCCGGCTGTTCCGGGGCTGCGATGATGCAGCGGCGTCATCGCATTAAATGTATGAACAGCATGGGATAACCCGTACCTGACGGCTCGTTCGATCACGTCATAGGTTGCATCGGTATGCCCCGCCGCGGCAATAATGCCCTTGTCCGTAAGCCATGTTATGAATTCCATGGCGCCCTCGGTTTCCGGCGCCAGCGTCAGCTGTTTAATAAGCCCCGGCCATTGATCTTCCCAGCGCCGCAGCCACTGCAGCTGCGGCGGAACGATATAAGCCGGATTTTGCGCTCCAGGCCATTTCGGACTGATGAACGGTCCTTCAAGGTGAACTCCGAGCAGTTGGGCGTAAGGCATTTTGTTACTGCGGTAATCGGCTGCACTGTCAAGGACCTTCTCAATCGCTTCGACGGGCGCTGTCATCGTTGTTGCGAGCATACCGGTCGTGCCATTCAAGGCGTGAAATCGCGTTATCGTATCGAAAGCTTCGCTCGACGCATCCATAAAATCGCAGCCGAATCCGCCGTGCACATGTAAATCGATAAAGCCGGGCAGCAAATATCCGTTCCCGCCGTCAATCAGAGGCAAATCTTCAGCTGATTTGTCACTAGACCGGTGTTCCGGAACAATTTCCGTAATCTTTCCTTGCTCAACGGTAACCGTACCGTAAAGCACTTCATGAGGGGTTACGATATGAATGCGGTTAATGCGCCATCTCGACTCCGTTAACATGGTCTATCCATTCCTTCCCTGCGTCCCGGTCAAGCAGGACGATAACATTGGCGTGGGTTTGCAGCAGAGACGCCGGACAGGCCGTTGTTATCGGCCCGGTCAGCGCTTCCTTTACGATCTGTGCCTTGTCCGATCCGCGAACGCATAACACAATCTTTCTTGCTTTAAGAATAGAACCGACGCCCATCGTCAATGCAAGCTTGGGCACATCGTTATACGATGTGAAAAAACGGGCATTGGCTCTGCGGGTTGCTTCTTTTAATTCCACTACATGGGTGCCGCCCGTTAATGTGTCACCGGGCTCGTTAAAACCGATGTGGCCGTTATGGCCAATTCCGAGCAGCTGCAAATCAATCGGCCGGCCCTCTAATAAACTGTCGTACCTTCGGCATTCTCCGGACAAATCGTCTGCCATACCGTTAGGAATATTTATGTTCGAAGGATCGATGTCGATATGCTGAAATAGATGCTGTTTCATATAATATGCGTAGCTTTGGCTGTGCACCGGCGGAAGACCTACGTACTCATCTAAATTATACGTTGTCACGCCGCGAAAGGAAATCGTTCCTTGCCGGAAATCTTCGACCAGAGCTCTATATATGCCGATGGGGGTCGAACCGGTTGCCAGCCCCAGTACAGGGTTTGTTTTATCTTTTACCGTATGCACGATCAGACTGGCCGCATAGCTGTCCAAGTCGTGCTGGTCCCCGAATACTTTCACTTCCATTCCACTCACTCCCTTTCCATCCTATTTTAATTATATTCAATTTTTGATTGATAAACAATTAAAAATGACAAAAAAAATCAATAAATAGATTGTAAAAATCATATCGTTGTTTGCCTGCTTGCCCCGGAGGCAACCGCTACGTTATGATGGACAAAAAGCCACAAACTTACCTTTCACCGCAAAACGTGACAACGGTGACAGCGTTATATCCTAAAGAGATAAGAAAGGATAGGCGAAGCCATTAATGCTTGGGCATTGAAAAGGTAAAATGTGCTTGCCATCGTTGCATGCCAATCGAGCGGCGATTCAAATAAGCAGAGAGACTTTGAGCCCCGCTCAAAGATCCCTATGTAAAGGGGGGACGCAAGATGTCGTTAAATTTCATGCCGGAGCAGGACGCGGCAACCGTGAAGCGGAAGGGGGAGCATATCCGGATTTGTCTGGAAGAACCTGTGCAAGGCGAGGGCATTCGGACCGGGCTGGAATCGCTCCGTTTTCGTCATAATGCGCTGCCTGACATTTCGTTCAATGATATTTCATTGCGTACGGAGTTTCTCGGGAAGGCGCTTCACGCTCCGCTGCTTGTCAGTTCTATGACCGGGGGCACAAATCAGGCTTTGGAAATAAACCGGCGGCTGGCAGAAACGGCACAACACCGCGGGTGGGCGATGGGACTGGGGTCTATGCGCGCAGCAATTGAACGTGATACGCTGGCGGCGACCTTCAGGGTACGTGATGTTGCGCCCGATATTCCGATTATCGCCAATCTTGGTGCTGTACAGCTTAACTGCGGATATGGTGCGGATGAGTGCCGAAGAGCCGTTGAGCTGGCGGAAGCCGACGCGCTTGTGCTTCATTTAAACGGCATGCAGGAGGTGTTTCAGCCGGAGGGGGATACCGATTTTAAGGGACTGTTATCCCGGATCGAGTTGGTATGCCGAACGCTCAATATTCCGGTTGGTGTGAAGGAGGTCGGATGGGGTATTGACGGCGAGACGGCTGTTAAGCTCGCGACTGCCGGAGTCGCATTCATCGATGTTGCCGGCGCGGGAGGCACATCCTGGAGTCAAGTGGAGAAATACCGCACAACCGACCCGATTCGCAAGCTGGCGGCGGAAACGTTTGCCGGTTGGGGTATTCCGACAGCCCGAAGCATCAAGGAAGTCCGCGCTCAAGCGCCGGGAATGACCGTTATTGCAAGCGGGGGGCTGAAAAGCGGACTTGATGCGGCCAAAGCGATCGCGTTAGGCGCCGATATGGCAGGCTACGGCAGGATACTGCTTTCCGGAGCGGCTGCCGGCGGGAACGTTGCAGAAGAGGCTGACAGTCCGGCGTTGCTTGCGCAATTTGAACGGATCGAATTCGAGCTGCGCGCTGCAATGTTCGGTATCGGAGCGGATTCCGTTGCCGATTTAAAGCAAACGGACCGTCTCATAAAATCCGATTTATTATATGAGTAGAGAACTGTTCACAGACGGGGGAGTAAGATGAGCAATTGGTATGAACGAAGCTTTGGCAGCGATTATATGGTTGTGTATAGACATAGGGACTGGGACAATGCTTACCGTGAAGTAAAGAATATGGCGGTGTTACTGGATTTGCCGGAAGGAGCGGAAGTGCTTGATGTAGGATGCGGCATGGGCAGACATGCGCTGGCGCTTGCCGATTACGGCTGTCGTGTAACCGGCATCGATTTGTCCGAACCGTTGTTGGAAGAAGCGTTACGTAGAGATATAGATCGACGGGTAAAATGGGTTCGCGGCGATATGCGGAAGCTGCCTTTCGAAGACGGTGAATTCCAAGCGACAGTGAATTTGTTCACTTCTTTCGGGTATTTTGAGCAGGAGCCGGATAACGATCGCGTGATCAAGGAACTGCGGCGGGTGCTGCGCACGGACGGCAAGCTGCTGATCGATTATTTTAATCCGTCTTATGTTACGGAAAATTTGGTCCCTCGGTCGGAGCGGCTTGATGAAGAGACGGGGTGGACGATTCAAGAATTTCGGACGGCCGATTCGACATGGGTCCGGAAGGAAATCGTCATCACCGATCCGAAAGAAGGGGAACGCCGTTATACCGAGCAGGTTCGGCTGCTTGACCTGGGGTGGTTTAAACGCGCCTGGGAGGAAGCCGGTCTGGAGCTGACCGGCGTATACGGCGATTATGACGGATCGGATTATTCTGCGGCGGCCTCCAAGCGAATGATTATGCTTGGGAGGGTTCGCCCGTGAGCGTAGCCGGCGGTATGAGCGAGTCGAAGCAATGGCCGGGCGGCTGGATTCAAGTGAAAGTGCCTCTGCCATTTTCATTGAGATGGGTGAACAGTTACCTGATTCCGGGACGGGACGGGGTCACCTTAGTCGATCCCGGGTTGCATACGCCGGAAGCTTCTGCTTGCTGGGAGCGTGTTATGGCACAATACGGGATCGGCATGCCGGATATCCGGCTTATCCTGATCACGCATCAGCATCCGGACCATTACGGACTGGCGGGATGGTTTCAGCAGCGTACCGGGGCGCCGGTGATGATGTCCAGGTTGTCTTATGCGTATACGCAGCGCTTGTGGGGAAACGATCGGCGGTTCGGAGAATCGCTCGTTGCCATGTACGCCGAACACGGAATGCCGCAAGAGCTTCTGGCGCTAATCGGCCCCCATTTGGAAAGCTTCGTGGAGAGGGTCTCCCCGCAGCCGGAAATAACGTTTCTCGAATTGTCCGGAAGCATCCGCTTTGGCGACAGGGAATGGGAAATCATTCATACGCCGGGCCATGCAGAAGGTCATCTATGCTTCTATGACCGGCTTTGCAAAACGATGCTGTGCGGCGACCAGGTGCTGCCGGATATTACACCGAATATCAGCGTCGTGCCGGATGGGGATGACAATCCGCTGCTTACATTTCTCAGCAGTCTGAAGCAGCTTCGGAAATATGAGGTTGAGTTCGCATGGCCGGGTCACCGTGATCCGTTCTCCGGCTTCTCCGAAAGAATCGAGGAGATCATCGGCCATCACGAGCGGCGGCTTGCGGCGATCAGACGGTGGCTGGAAGAGCCTCTGTCCGCCTATGAAGTGTTCGAGAAATTATTCGGTCAGCGGGTGAAGGGGAATGTACATAACCTGAGGTTTGCAATGTCTGAAACGCTGGCGCACTTGTACTATTTGGCCGGACAAGGGGAAGCAATAGCGTTCCGTCACAACGGTCAGTGGTCATACCGGATAAAATAAGGGTCAAATTTTAAAGGGGCTTACCGAAACAGAGTCGCATTCGACGCTGTCCGGGAAGCCCCTTTTTCCTGCTTAGTCAAGCGGAGGTTCGGTTACGCCTTCGAGTTCCGCTCGTTTGCGGTGGGCGATCCTGCTGCTGGCCGAAGCCGCGATCGCTCCGACGATATCGTCCAGAAACGTATGTACCTTATCGTCTGATTTGTCGTTCAATCTCTTAAGGACGCCCGGCTTCAACTTGTCGATGTAACCGAAATTCGTAAATCCGATACTTCCGTACACATTTACGATCGATAAGGCGAGAATTTCATCGCAGCCGTACAATCCTTCGTCATGAACGATCATATCCTGCAGCGGTTGCAGCAGCTTGCCTTCCTCAGCCAAAATATCAAGCTGGATTCCGGTTAAGATCGCATTTTGAACCTCGCGTTTGGACAATACCGCATCGATATTTTCTTCACACTCTTCATAGGTAAGATTAGGGAAATAACCGCCCTGGAGAACCATGACAAGTTCAGCGATTTCTCTTTTAGTCACGCCCCGCATACGCAGCCATTGTTCGGTTGCTTCCGCTACTTTACGGCTGTTTAGGCTGTATTCTCTTTGTTCGGACATCGTATCCACTCCTTAGCTGGCATTAGTGGGACAAAACTGGTCTAAAAAAAAGAAGGGCTCGTATACATAGTACTACAAAAAACAAGCTGTACCAAATGCATGAAGTACGAGTACTAAAACTGCGGTCTTCTACGGGAGACCGGAGAAACCGATGGGGAGGAACGGACAATCATGAAGATTAATCGAAACATTTGCAGAGCCGGAATAGCCGGAGCATTGGCTCTATCCTTACTTATGACGGCAGGATGCGGTATTTTTTCCGAGGAGACAAGCAGGGAAATCGACCCTCCGCAAATCCGGTATGAGGATGGTTTGGAGGATTCCGCCGACGAACAAACGATGGAGCAAGGCCAGCAATCTCAAATCACGGTCTACTTGAAGGACAGGCACGGCTACATCGCACCGGTCACTCTGTTGACAACGCAGGAGGAGGAAAAGAAATCCGAACAACTCGCGTTGGAAATGATGATTGACGGCGGTGCTTATTCGGATCTGCTGCCGGAAGGGTTCCAGCCGGTTCTGCCCAAGGGAACGGAAATCCGTACGCTGAATATCGTAAAGGATCAGCAGCTCGCAATCGTGGATTTGTCCGAGGCGTTTGCCGATTACAATATCCAGGATGAGCGCCGGATTGTCGAAGCCGTTACCTGGACGTTAACCGGCTTTCCGGAAATCGAACGGGTTCAGCTGTGGCATGAAGGGGAAGAACTAAAGGAGATGCCGGTAGACGGCTTCCCGCTGCAGGACCCCCTGACGCGTCATATCGGCATAAACCTGGAAGCGGCGAAAGGAATCGATATCGGCCGGTCGATGGCGGTTACCTTGTATTTCTCTGCGATCACGCCTGATGAGCTGCAATACTACGTACCCGTTACACGTTTGATCAACAGACAGGAAGACGTTGCAAAACGTGCGATGGAGCAGCTGATAGCCGGACCAATGCCGATGACGCCGCTCGTTGGAGTAATGACGGGTGATCTTGAAGTGAAAAACGTAGCGGTTCAGGATGATCTTGTAACCGTGGACCTGTACGACGAGAGCTATAAATCCGGCCAGCAGATGCCGGCGGAAATGCTGCAATCGGTTATATTGTCCATTACGGAAAACACAGGGGCCGAAAAAGTCCAGATTCAATTGAACGGCGCAACGGATGTGACCGATACGAACAACCGCTCATACAGCGAACCGGTCGTGAGGCCTTCAAACGTAAATGCAATTAAATCTTAGCTGCACGCCAACTTGCATCACAAACAAAAATGCCGAACGGCTGCCGGTTCGATTACAGCGACGCAGCCGTTTGTTTCTGTTTCTGTTATTCCGCGACTCCGGACGGAATCGGTACATGACGTGCTTTTCCTGTTAGGCTTTGGTAAAATAGGGAAGGTAAAAGCAAAGCAGAATGTTCAGGAGGGCCACAACAATGAGGACTGAAGGACGGCTGCCCAATCAATTGCGGCCGGTGACGATCAATTTGAATCCGAATAAATATGCTGAAGGATCCGTATGGATTGAGATGGGGGACACGAAAGTATTATGTACGGCGACCGTGGATGAGAAAGTTCCGCCTTTTATGAAAGGGCAGGGCAAGGGCTGGATCAACGCGGAGTATTCCATGCTGCCGCGCGCAACACAGTCCCGGAATCAGAGAGAATCTGCCCGCGGCAAGCTAACGGGAAGAACGATGGAAATTCAACGATTAATCGGAAGAGCACTGCGATCTGTCGTTGATTTGCAGGCGCTTGGCGAACGGACAATCACGCTGGATTGCGATGTTATTCAAGCGGACGGAGGGACTCGGACGACTTCAATTACCGGTGCTTTCGTAGCCCTGGCGCTGGCCGTTCATAAGCTTGGCCGGCAGGTTCAATTTGCCCGTTACCCGATCACTGATTTTTTGGCTTCCGTGAGTGTAGGCGTTATTCAGGAAACGGTGCTCCTGGATTTAAATTATGATGAGGATTCGAAAGCGAAGGTCGATATGAATGTCGTCATGACCGGATCAGGCAAATTTGTCGAAATACAAGGTACCGGCGAAGAGGCCCCGTTCTCACGACACGAACTGAACGCATTGCTGGAGCATGCGGAGTCCGGCATCCAATCCTTGATCGCGCTACAGAAGGAAACGCTCGGCGAGGCCGGCAGGCGGATTGGAGCGGCAGGAGAATGAAGCTTGAGGGAGAACTAATTGTCGTCGCCACGAAGAATAAGGGAAAAGTCCGCGAATTTACCCATGCTTTCGCGGAAATGGGCTGTTCCGTAAAAAGTATGCACGATTACGACGGACTGCCCGATATTATTGAAGACGGCGAAACGTTTACGGACAATGCTCTCCTTAAAGCGCGCGCCGTTGCCGAAGCGCTCGGCGTGCCGGTGCTTGCGGACGATTCAGGGCTTTGCGTCGACGCGCTCGGCGGGGCGCCGGGCGTATTCTCCGCAAGGTATGCGGGTGAAGGCGCCGCAGATCGCGACAATAATGCCAAGCTGCTACAGGAGCTGTCAGGCGCCTTGCGGGAGCAGGAGGATATACCGGAAGATCTTGCCTTGCCGGAAGGAGCGAGGGCGCTGAGCAGGGCGCGTTTTGTATGCGCACTGGCTCTATATGACCCTTCTTCCGGCGAAACGGCGCACAGTAAAGGCGAGGCCGAGGGCTGGATTATCGATAGGCCGCTCGGCGAAGGCGGCTTCGGGTACGATCCGTTATTTTGGGTACCTTCTTTCGGATGCACAATGGCCCAATTGACGACCGGGCAGAAGCAGCGGATCAGCCATCGCGGCCAAGCGCTGGCTAAGCTCATAAAGCAGGTTTCCGTTGGAAATAAATAGGGCTGCGAACGAAGTATAATGAGAAGCCTCCGAAAACGTACAATTGCGTGATCGGGGGCTTTTACTCATCTGTAGGGTTTACTTCACTCACTTAAACTCGACATCTTCGGTATATTTGTTGCCGGCATTCCACAACAAGTACTCGTTAATGCCGGTATCTTTCAGCGCCCGGATCTGGGCTTCGACTTCGGCTTTTCCGTATTTCATGTAATGCCCCTTGCCGAGCCAGCTCGCGGTAAAATCTTGAATCCAGGGCCGGATGATCGGTTTATAAATACCGATCGGCTCCAGTTTGGCATGCGTATCAACCATAGCGCCTTTAATCGTTTCATACGGGGCCTTATCCGGATCTTTCTGGCCGAACCATCCGGTGCTGTAATGGCTTGGGTAGACCATCGGGCAGATGACGTCGACATACTTCGATATTTTCACGAAATCCTGACCGATGCCTTCAGCCGCGGGGACGGATGCGGCATAACCGAATATATCGACCGATATACGTATGCCGAGCGGTTCAAGCTGCTCCCGCGCATATTTGACGAATCCGGCAATGACATCGACGCGGGTGTCATCGGTTTTCTCATATTTCAGATCATCCGCTTTTTTCTCAAAGCCTTCGGGAAAGCGGACATAGTCGAATTGAATTTCCTTAAATCCGATTCTCGCCGCTTCTTTCGCGACCTCGATATTATAGTCCCATACTTCTTTAAGGTAGGGATTGACGAAGCTTTCCTTCCGCCCGTTCTGCCAGATTGATCCGTCGGGGTTGACGAACGACATATCCGGCCGTTTTTTTGCTAGCACACTGTCCTTGAACACGACGATCCGGGCAATCGGGTACACGTCATGCTCCTCCAGTCTGGTCATCAGCGCTCCGATGTCACGGATGTTTTTCTGGATTGTACCGAGCTCCAGCAGCTCGGTATTTTCAGTTGGAAAGGTAATATAGCCATAGTCGTCTTTGACATCGATGACCATGCTGTTCAGCTCGGTGCTGTCGATCAATTGCAGCAGCGATTCCATCCTGGCGCCCCCCGCGCTATGGGAAGTGACATAAATACCTTTTACAACAGGGGCGTCCGGCTCGGGATCTTTCTTTACAAAAATATTTTTTCCCTCTTCCGGCGGTTCTACCGAATCCGGTACGGCCAGCTGCTGATTTGCAGCGATGACTGCCCCCAATGTCTGTTCCAATGAAACCGCAGGATCGCCGTTACCCGTCCAAATCCCGTACATAAACATAAGAATTGAGAAAATAAGTTCCATGTTGTCCTCCCCCGCCTGTATGTATGAATCGATTATAGACCAGATTGCCGGAAGGAAACAGAGGTATTTTGCAGGGAATTGTTGAAACTTGTGAGCGGCTCTTTCCAGCTTTTACTGTCATTTATATGCGGGGTTGAGGAAATATTATCATGTTTAGGACAGGTTCAAAAAAAAAGGGGAACGCCGCAGCGTTCCCGATAAAGCTTAATGTAAAAGAAGTTCTTTTTGAACTTCGCAAATACTGTGGTGCACAATCTCAATCGCGTCTTCCGGCTCCAGCTCCGACAATCCGTCCCGCAGCACGATGTTTAATTGAAGCTCCCTTTCCGTGAGGAAAGGCACCAGTTCAGGGACGAGCTTTTCCACAATCCGCGATAGCGTTACAGTTTGCATATCCATCTTGCATCACCCTTTCCTCGAAATTTTCAAAGAAAGCAGGGCAAAACGTATGACATGAAACCTTCAATACCGGGGATCCTCTTTTATTATAACAGGAGCGGTTGAAAAAACCTAGTGCATTCGTCAAAATCCGTTCTTGTCCCGGCTTCCGCCCCCGATCCGGTTAACGTTCGGACAACGGCTGCCGGAAATCGCCAATGATGCCGGCGGTCTCTACAATATTAACGAAAGCCCTCGGATCAAGGGATTTGATTGTTTTGCGCAGCTCGGCCAGCTCGTACCGTGTCGTAACGGTCATTAACATATCCCTCTGCTCGGAGGAAAAGGCGCCCCTCGTCTGGATTACCGTGACACCACGCGGACGCTCAAGCAGCTTCTTGACCATCCGGTCGGTTTCTTTGGTAATGATAAAAGCGGTCACCTTGGTATGACGGATATGGATCATATCCACGACTTTGCCCGTTGCAAATATTGAGAGCATGGAGTAAAGCGCGGCATCCCAATCCTGGATGAGCAGCCCCAGAACGACAATGACAATTCCGTTCAAGACAAAAATGATCATCCCGACAGGCAAGTCCCGCCTGAGGGTAACGACGGAGGCAATGACGTCAAAGCCGCCCGATGATCCGCCCTGCCTTAGGGTAAGACCGCTGCCGAAGCCGACGATTACGCCGCCGAACACCGCGCTCAGCACCGGATCAAAGGCAAGCTGCCTGACGGGAATCAACTGCATAAACAAGGTGGTTGCGACGACGGACACGATACTCCAGAAAACGAACCGACGCCCAAGGGAAACAAGGCCCCACACGAGAATCGGGAAATTGACTGCGAAGTACAGCCAGCCGATATTCAGCCCCGTTGCGTAGCCGATCATCATGGAAATGCCCGATACACCGCCGCTTAGCAATCCTTGAGGGATCAGCAGCATATTAAAGCCGAGAGCGACGAGCAAAGCGCCAAGCAGGATAAGTAAGGCGTTGCCTGATATGCGCAAGAGCTGCATAAACGTTGCTCCTTTCGCATCATATTCCTCTAAACGGAGAAACATAACCTTCTCAATAGTATGAGATAAATGGTGCTGCTGGTATTCATAAACAAGGTTGTGTTATAATGAGTGGGAAATTTTTAAAGCAGTAAAGAAGAAGGAGTTTGGATAAGTTTGAAAACATTTGCTGAATTCGGCTTGGAACCAAAAGTGTTGCAAGCTATTACTGAATTGGGTTTTGAAGAATCGACCCCGATCCAAGACAAATCGATCCCGATTGCGCTAACCGGCAGTGATTTGATTGGCCAAGCCCAGACAGGCACAGGTAAAACGGCGGCGTTTGGCATTCCGCTCATTTCCAAAATTCCGGTTACAGAAGACCGGATTGTTGCCCTCATCATGACGCCGACGAGGGAATTAGCTATCCAGGTGGCAGAGGAGATCGGAAAATTGTCCCGTTACAAGGGCACGCGCTCGCTGCCGATTTACGGGGGACAGGATATTGGACGTCAGATTCGCGCGCTTAAGAAAAAGCCGCAAATCATTATTGGCACCCCGGGCCGTTTGCTGGACCACATTAACCGGAAGACGATTCGCCTGGACGACGTTCAGACCGTTGTCCTGGACGAAGCGGACGAAATGCTGGACATGGGTTTTATGGAAGACATTACGACGATTCTCAGCCTCGTTCCGGAGGAACGCCAGACGATGCTGTTCTCGGCAACGATGCCTCCAAACATTCAGAAACTTGCGCAGCGTTTTCTGAAAAACCCGGAGCATGTATCGGTCATTCCGAAGAACATTACGGCGCCTCTCATTGACCAGGCTTATATTGAAGTTCATGAGCGGCAAAAATTTGAAGCGCTCAGCCGTCTGCTCGATATGGAATCGCCGGAGCTCGCGATTGTATTCGGCCGTACCAAACGCCGTGTAGACGAGCTTAGCGAAGCATTGCAGAAGAGAGGATACTCCGCCGACGGTCTCCATGGCGACCTGTCCCAAAATCAACGGGACAACGTCATGCGTAAATTCCGGGACGGCAGCATCGATGTTCTCGTCGCTACCGACGTCGCGGCGCGAGGCCTTGACGTTTCCGGCGTTACTCACGTCATCAACTTCGATCTGCCGCAGGATCCGGAGAGCTATGTACACCGGATCGGACGTACCGGACGCGCCGGCAAGGAAGGAATAGCATACTCCTTCGTGACGCCGCGTGAAACCGATCATCTTCACTTTATCGAGAAGGTGACCCGTCAGCGCATTACGAGAAAGCCACTGCCAAGCATGGCCGAAGCAATTGAAGGCAAACAACGCCTCACTGCAGAGCGGCTTCTCGAGATCATTCAGAATGAAGATTTCAACGAATTTAAAGGGACTGCGATTCAACTGCTGGAGCGTTATGACTCCGTCCACTTGCTGGCGGCTGCAATGAAGCTGTTAACAGGTGAGAAGAAGGACGTCAACATCGAGCTTACGCCTGAAGATCCGATTCGTGCGAAAAAGCGCAGACCGGATATCCGCTCGAGCGGCCGGCGTTTCTCCGGCGGTCCGTTCGGCGGCGGCAACCGCAGCGGAAGCGGAGCTCCGCGCGGCCGTGATAATCGCGGCGGCTACGGCAAGGGCGGAGGCGGCAGCCGTGATTACGGCCGCGGACGCAATGAAGGCCGCAGCGAAAGCCGCGGGGAGGGCCGCGGGGAATCGCGCCGTCCGCGCAACTCCACGGATGATTATGTAAATCGATAAGTGACGAGCCGGGAAATACCGCAGCGCCGAGGCACCGGTCATGGTGCCCGGCCGCGGATTCCCGGTTTCTTTCATACCTTAAAGCGGGGTGACTTTGAGCTCGCTCAAAGATCCTTGGAAGCGGAGTGACTTTGAGCTCCGCTCAAAGATCCTGATGTTAGGAGGATGCATCATGGAAATGAGAGGCCTCATGGGAGGCTTTTACAAAATATCCGAGTGGATCATGCGTTTATCCGTAACAAATGTGCTTTGGCTCATTTGTTCAATTCCGTTCGTTATCTTTTTTGCAACCGCATTATTTTTCTCGCAGGATGAGAGTCAGCTGTACAGCGGACTCGTCATTTCCGCCGTTGTCGCGCCATTTACGTTTTTTCCGGCCACAGCAGCGATGTTCGCGGTTGCCCGCAAGTGGGTGATGGGGGAAGTCGATGCGCCGCTGTTTAAAACCTTCTTTCGCGGCTATAAAGAAAACTATGTGCAGAGCATGCTCGGAGGGATTCTGTATTCGCTGCTGCTCACCATAATGTTCGTCGATTACAGGGTCTATTTAAACGAGCTGAGTTCGTTTCAGTTTTTATCGTTTATTTTTATCGGACTGATGCTTCTTCTGCTTGTCTCCATCTTTAATTACTTCTCTATGATGGTTCATTATCATATGAAGACGTTCCAGCTTCTGAAGAATGCGATCCTGATTACGATCGGGCGTCCCTTCCGTTCTTTGTCGACGGTCCTTATGAGCGGTGCGATTATATTTATCAGTTTCCAGTTTACATTTCTGATTCCGTTTTTTATGGGGTCTCTGATTGCAACGGCATCGTTTTACAATTTCCATCTGATCTATCTGAAGCTGAAGGAGCAGCAGGAGAAACTGGCCGAAGAGGTGGATCAGGAAGAGGATGAAGATGATGAGGTCAGGCCGGACAACTTGAACGAACCGGAAGAACGGTCTTCCGATGCAAGTGACCGGGCAGAGAATGACAAACGTTAACAGCTGCGAATCTGTTGCTTTCGGTTTACTTTTCGCGGTAAAGCGTCTATAATATCAATACATCCTGCGATGCACGTTACGGCTTAACGTTGTTTTGAACCAATGGCTGTTTCACGGGAGACCTATATTGAAGCGCGGCTGACATGCCCTCGAAAGGGGACCTCAAAACCGCTTCTGCGATCACCCACCTGCGAGAGCGGGTTCAGAAACAAGCGAGTCGGACGGCATAAGCGGGTTTCTTCTTTACGTATAATACATATGATAATTGAACTACTGCGCTTGGAAACGGTTACCGTTCCTGCAAAAAGGGACGATCTAGCCGTTCTCATTTGATGTCATCGTTTGAAAATATAACAAGCTTCTTTCATTTTTGGATATCAATGGGAATGTTGTTGAGATAGACTTCGGAGGGGGAGATTGTCGTTGCTCAAGCGAACGCTGATCGGGCTGCTGCGCAGTTTCGAACAGACTGGTGATAAAGCGAAGGATCCGTTGTTGAAATCCCATTACTATAAGTTGTCTAAAGAGAAAGCATGGGATGAAGTCGTGTCAACGTTAAAGAAAATGCAGGGTTACAAGCTGCTGCATGAAGTCCCTTCGGTCGGTGAGATCGTATTAGAGAAGAGAACGGCGACCGGAAGAACGATGGATATCACGGTTTCTGTCATTAGCACCAATCCGGTGACGACAGCGGTCGATATTTATTCCGCATCCCGCGGCTCGCTCGGCGATTTGGGGTCGAATTATCGCGTCATCGTAGACATATACCGGACGCTCGACAAGAAGCTGGCTGCCTATAAAGTATCTTAAACAATGAAAGCGAGGAAGGACATGCCTTCACTCGCTTTATTTATGATTCTTTACTGTTACAGCAACCCTTTGACTGCAGCGAGCGCTTCGTCATAGTTCGGATGCTCGGTCATTTCCTTAAGTACTTCGACATACTGGATCGTATTGTTCGCATCGATGACAAAGATCGCGCGCATATCCAGTGCCAGTTCTTTAATCAGCACGCCATATGCTTTGCCGAAATTGTTGTCTTTATAGTCCGAGAGCATTACAACTTTATCGACTCCGGCAGCGCCGCACCAGCGGGATTGTGCAAACGGAAGATCGACGCTGACGGTCAGGACGGCGACATTCTCACCGAGTGTTCCGGCTTCTTCATTAAAGCGGCGGGTTTGAGCGTCACATACGCCTGTATCGATGGAAGGGACTACGCTGACCAGCTTAACTTTGCCCGAATAATCGTTCAAGGACACTACGTCCACCAGAGATTTGTTTAGCTGGAAATCGGGCGCCTGGTCGCCTTTTTTCAGTTCCGGTCCGATCAAGGTAATTGGATTGCCCTTCAATGTTGCGACTCCTGTACGTTCTTGCATCTAATAAGTCCTCCTTATATTTGTAAGATGGTGACCAGATTTATTATAATCATAAAGAAAGCCGCTTGTCCAATTATTGGCTGAAAAAGAAAAAGTTTTTGAGCTCCACTCAAAGATCCCTATGTAAGGAGGGCGAATAGATGATCTTTTTACGCTATGAAAGCTTCCGTTCTTATTTAAAGCTATATCCCGTTACATCGGCCATCTTGGCGATTAACCTGGTCTTATTTGCGGTGCTTGAACTTTCGGGCGGCTCCCAGAACAGATTGACGCTATTCCATTTCGGGGCTTTTTGGACCGGACCGGAGAACCCATTCGGCCTAGCGGAAATATGGCGGTATATCACATCGCAGTTTTTGCATATCGGTCTCGAGCATTTATTGTTTAATTGCTTCTCCATTCTTGTGTTTACACCGCCGCTTGAGCGGCTGTTCGGTTCGGTAAAGTACTTGGTGTTTTACCTGTTATGCGGTATAAGCGGCAATCTCCTGAGTGCGGCAGTCGCGTTTGTAGGGTCGCTTGACGGCTACTCGTTTTCCGCCGGTGCCTCAGGGGCGATCTACGGCGTATTCGGCGCTTATTTGTACCTTGCTCTGCTGCGGAAGAACAGCCTGGATGAAGCATCGCGCAAAACCGTATATATGATTCTCGTGATCGGGTTGATTTATTCCGTCTTTGCACCGCGGGTTAATTTGTGGGGGCATGTCGGCGGCGGAATCGGCGGATTTTTACTGTACAGCTTGTTTGCCGGCAAGAAAACAAGATAACCGCTAAGGGAGCGTAGACATTCAACATGGAATTACGTCAATTGTATTATTTTGTGAAAGTAGCCAAAAAGGAGCATGTAACGCAGGCTGCGGAGGAGCTGCATGTTGCGCAATCCGCGGTAAGTCGGCAAATCCACCAGCTTGAAGAAGAGCTTGGCGTTCAATTGTTTATCCAGAAGGGCAGGAATCTTCAGCTTACTCCGGTGGGACAGCTGTTTTTAAAGCGGATGGAGGTTATTCTGGGCGAGCTCGAGCGGGCCGTCATGGAGATTCATGAGTTTATGGATCCGGAGCTGGGCGAAATTCGCCTGGGCTTTCCGCACAGCTTGGGTGTCCGCCTGATTCCGCAGATTGTATCCGAATTCCGCAAGCTTCATCCCAATGTGAAGTTTAAATTCAAACAGGGGATGTATCCGTCACTTATCCGGGATATCGTGAAAGGGGACATTGATCTCGCCTTCATATCGCCATGCCCGGAGAAGAACGAACATATTACCGGTGAAGTGCTGTTAACAGAGGAGCTCTTTGCGATCGTTCCCCCTAATCATCCGCTCGCAGAGGAACAATCCATCGATCTGGCACAGCTTAAGGACGAGCAGTTCGTCCTGTTCAGCGAAGGTTATTCTTTGAGGCCGATCGTTTGGGATGCGTGCAAGGCCGCCGGCTTTACGCCGAAAATCGGTTTTGAAGGAGAAGAAACCGAGACGATCAGAGGATTGGTCGGAGCCGGGATGGGCGTCAGTCTGCTTCCGGACATGGCGCTGCGCGAGACGGGGCCGCTACAGCCGGCCAAGGTACGCGTTCATACGCCGCAAATTACAAGAACCATCGGTCTGATTCGGCGCAACGACACCAAACTGCCGCTTGTGGCCAAAGTGTTTTATAAATATTTATTGGAATTTTTTAAAGAGAGGCAAACATAAACGGAGAAGTCTTGCTTGACACAATAAGGGCCGCTAGAGCAAAACGCTCCAGCGGCCCTTTGTACTGTTTTATTCGCGGTTTTGGGTAAAGATCATAATGTATTTCAGCAATTCAAGCAAGGAAATCAGCGCTGCCGCGACATAAGTCAACGCTGCGGCATTCAGCACCTTGGCGACGCCGCGCTCTTCATCATTCGTAATGAAGCCTTCGGCAATCATCAGATCGCGCGCCCGGCTGCTGGCATTAAATTCAACCGGCAGCGTTACGAGCTGGAACGCTACAACGGCGGAGAAGAAAACAATCCCCAGTCCGATTAGACCCATCGCATTGAACAGGAATCCTGCAATGAGCAGGAACGGAGCGATTCCGGATGTTAAGTTGACAAGCGGGAACATGCGATGGCGCAGCACAAGCATCGGGTACGAAACACTGTGCTGAATAGCGTGTCCGACCTCATGGCACGCAACGGATACCGCGGAAATCGAATTTTCATAATAGACCGGCTCGGATAACCGGACTACACGGTTGATCGGATCGTAATGGTCGGTCAAACGTCCTTGCACCGGTTCGATCGGCACATTGTGCAAGCCGTTATTATCGAGCATTTGACGCGCGGCCTGGTACCCGGTCAGCCCTCTCAAGGTCGGAACTTCCGCCCATTTATTGAACGTTCCCTTGACGCGGAATTGTGCCCAGAGCGAGACGCCGAATGCAATAATGATCAGAAAATCCATTGGGTGAAAAAACATGTGTGATTCGCCTCCGTTAATTAGTGTAGAAGAAATAAGCTATAAATTACATTAGTGGACCTTTGCCGAGCAAGAGCATCAGTGCTTCAATACAAGCGGCCGTCTGCGGCATAAGCTTATTAACCGCTTGCTTCGCCTGCTGCGGCTTAAGCTTGTTAATGACAGGCTCAAGCTCTTTGACCTCCCGCTGGAGCTGCTCCAGATGGAGCTGCAAATCGGTTAGCTTTTGCGATACCTGTTCTTCCGTGGAAACTTTACTCCAAAGTGTCAAGCTCGCTTTGATCTCTTCTAATGTATATTTTTCTTTCTTCATTTGTTCAATACGTTCAAGACGGAGCAAAGTTTCTTCATTGTAGAGCCGGTAGTTTTTTGCGGATCGTTTCTCGGGAGTAAGCAGTCCGATCGATGTGTAGAAATCGATGGTCCGGGCGCTGACGCTCGCTTTTTTGGCTAGTTCTCCGATCCGATATAACTTTGTATCCCCAATTTTCATCACCTTCCTTATATCGATAGTTTAAAAAGCCCGCTTTTGATCACGAAGTTTCCCGGGATGTGTCCCGACATCGAATATCTAATATTACCCACGAAAGTGAAAAGAAGCTTCGATGTCAATTCCGATTACTTTCGCAGGTCTTTCAATCTTCTTGGTGCTGAAAACCGGGCTTTTTAAACACGTACTTATAATAAACATGCTTCATATAAGCTATCGGTTATAATTACCTTTTAATCCTATGATACATAATTGCGAACCGTACAGTCAAACGTTATGCTTTGTATATCTCTTAATAATATTAATCAGCAGGACAAAACATGACATGATTCTATAAACTGCGAAGAGAGGCCAATAATATAGTGCATTTCACCTAAAATGGATGAAACGCGAAATATCATTTCCGTATCCGTTAGGAAATGGATAAAAACTGTGAAAAAACTTAACATTCAGTAAAATAAAGGCTTTGAACGTTAGACTTTGGCCTGATTTTTTTCTCTTTTTTTCAAAAAGTGTATTGTCAAACCGTGTAGTTCTTACTATAATGACATTAAGTCTTTCCTCATATGTCAAGGAACATTACATTAAGGGAGTGGTCATGTTGTTAAAGAAAGCATTATTCGCATTTGGTGCATTGCTGTTGCTGTTCCCAGCTATGGCATTTGCAGATGCGCCGTCCAACGCGATGTTGGATACGGGTCTAAGCTCGCTATGGATTATGATTTCAGCTGTACTCGTTATTTTGATGCAAGGCGGATTTATTCTTCTTGAATCCGGTTCGACACGGATGAAGAATGCCGGTCACGTTGCCGGCAAGACGATCTTTACACTGGGACTCGGGTCGCTTATTTATTGGGCGATTGGTTACGGCTTCTCGTTTGGCGAAAACGGAAATCTTTTTATTGGTATCGGAGATTTCTTCTATAACCCTGCGGCTACTTACGGAGAATCCGAGGGATTGTCCCCGGCGATCTTCTTTATTTTCCAACTGGCGTTCGCAACGATTTCGCTTTCCATCGCCTGGGGCGGATTTGCGGAACGCGCTAAGCTCTCATCCTATCTGATTTTCACGCTTGTCTTTGTCGGCGTCATTTACCCGATTGTCGCTCACTGGATTTGGGGCGGCGGTTGGCTGGCCGAGGACGGCGCGCAGGACTTCGCGGGTTCGACGGTCGTTCACTTGTCCGGTGCGATGGCGGCTCTGGCAGCTACAATTCTGCTTAAACCGCGGATCGGCAAATATAATAAAGACGGTTCCGCAAATCAAATTCTAGGTCATAACCAAGTGTTCACGGCACTCGCAGTATTGCTGCTGTGGGTCGGTTGGTTCGGATTCAACGCGGGCAGCGCGCTTGCTGTCGGCGACGGATTTTTCGGTTATGTCGCTTTTAATACACAGCTCGGTGCAGCAGCCGGTGCGGTAGCTGCAATGTTGATCAGTTGGATGATGCTTGGCAAAGCCGACATTACAACGATGCTGAACGGTGCCCTTGCAGGTCTGGTCGCCATTACCGCTTCTTGTGCCTTTGTTGAACCTTGGGCAGCGGTTGTTGTTGGTCTCGTTGCAGGCATCCTGGTATACTTCAGCCAAAAGTTCTTCGAGAAAATGAAAATCGACGATCCGATCTTCGCTTTGTCCGTGCATGGTGCGGCAGGTGTATGGGGTACGCTGGCAAACGGCTTTTTCGCTACACCTGAACTTGCTGAAACGGCCGGTGTAGGTCAAGCGGGCTTGTTCTACGGTGGCGGATTTAAACAGCTGTGGGTACAGTTTGAAAGTGTTGTCGTGTGCGGCGCCTTCGTATTCATCGTATCGTTCATTGTGCTTGCGATCATCAAAGCCGTATCCGGCTTCCGGGTAACGGAAGAGCAGGAGATCATCGGTCTGGACTTGAGCGAGCACGGCAGCTACGGATATCCGGAACAAATGAAAAAATCGCAAAACTATAATTCGTAAGGTGTATTTATAAGTTGACTTTTAAACAATTCTATAGAAGGAACGTTTAGACTAGCGAAGGGAGAAGGCAACCGTATGAGCGATCCTCAACGTGTGCAGCTACTCGGACAGATCGGCCTGGCCGAAAATGTAGCCGAGCTGCGCAGCCTGCGGGATCAGATTCACAAACGGATGGATGCTCTGCTCCCGACGCTCTCTGTCGAACGGTTCTATGAACAAATAAATGAGGTGCATGACGCGCTGATCCGGCGCGCCATTATCCTCGCGGAAGCAGAAATGGCACGGATGGGGAAGGGTTCTCCTCCCGTGCCATATGCTTATTTATTGTTCGGCAGCGGAGGGCGAGAAGAGCAGACCTTATCAAGCGATCAGGATAGCGGCATCATCTATGGCGATCCGGAGAAGGATGAGGCGGAAGCCGGACGCTATTTCGAACAGTTGGCATCCGTAGTTGTGGCTAATCTGCAGGATATTGGTTATCCCCCTTGTGACGGTAACGTAATCAGCACCAACGAACAGTGGCGAATCCCCGTAAGCCGTTGGAAGCGGACGCTGGATCGGTGGTTCGATGAAGCCGACTGGGAAGCTGTCAGGTACTTGCTAATCGTGGCCGACGGCCGCACCGTGTATGGAGACGAGGGATTGTTCGCCGAACTGAAAAATCACTATTATTCGGATATGCTGGAGAAGCCGGTTATTGTGCGCCGGATGCTCGACAATACGATGCGGCATAAAGTGCTGCTCGGCATATTCGGCCAGCTGTTGAGAGAACGGTACGGAACCGAAACCGGCAGTATCGATATTAAATACGGCGCTTATATTCCGATGGTGAACGCCATTCGAATGATGGCGGTGCAAGCGGGACTTCGGGAAACATCAACGCTGGAGCGTATTAGCATGCTGCATAAGGCCGGCGTACTCAGCAAGGAGGATGCTCACCAATACGGTGAAGCATTCCGGCTGTTTTTGCGGCTCAGGCTCATGACGACAGAGTATATCGATAACGGAAGGTATACAAACAACGGCAAGCTGGCAAGCCGCTTGCTGGCCAAGGAATTGACTGAACAGCTTAAAGACGGACTAAGGCTGGGAAAGAAGCTTCAACGGCGGGTATATAAGCAAACGATGGGCAAGCTCAGGTAAGGCAAGGCGGAGGCGAAAAAAAGCATGAAACAGCAAAAAGGTGTCGGAAGAATGTGGCACTTGTATAAAATGGGCGGACTTACGCCGGCGATTGCTTCCATGATGGGTGCGCAAAACGCGCAGCAAATGGCGTTTATCCGTTCCGTCAGCAAAGAGCAGCGAAAGCAGTCCATATTGGATCAGCCTTTGGCTGACTTGGAGGTCGTCGTCTTCGATTTGGAGACGACGGGCTTCTATCCGTATAATGGCGATGAAATTATTTCGGTGGGCGGTGTGCTGCTGCGCGGCGATGGAGAGATAGATGAGTCGAAAACATTCTATAGTCTGGTCAATCCGAAGCGAAAGGTGCCGAAGCATATCACAGCGTTGACCGGCATATCGAATGAAATGGCCGAATCAGCTCCCGACCTCATGCAGGTGCTGCACGATTTCATGGAGTTCGTCGGAAAGCGGATATTTATCGCACACGGAAGCGCGCATGACAAGCAGTTTCTGAACGCGGCGCTTTGGAAGACGTCTAAGGTCAATCTGACGCACCGTGTGCTGGATACGATGATGGTTGCCAAGTGGCTTGAACCGAAGCGCGAAGGCTACGGGCTGGATGAATTGCTCGAAAGCTACGGCATTGAAATTACAGAACGTCATCATGCGCTGCAAGATTCGATTATGACTGCGAAGCTGTGGAAATGTTTTTTAAAGCAGATTTTCGAAAAAAATATTACGAGCCTGGCGGACTTATATGCTTATCTTAGTAAACATTAACGTTATGGATTTTGAACGATTTTTATTGGGAAAAACCGGTCGTCTTTCATGCGGTAGGCATGAACGGAGGCCGGTTTATTATTTTCATGAAAGGCGACGATCCACAACGAAGCGTCTATTGCTTCCGGCCAGCCTGCATAATCCGATGCCGATGGCCATGACGTCCCCGAAGGATGCGAATGATAAAAGCCGAGGATTCGCTTGCCACTTCCGATTATTGTGTAATAGGCCTCGATCCACTGCTGCGGATCAAAAGAAAAACCGGTTTGCGGTTTGTCGCTGCGGTTGCTGATCGGAAGGACCGATTCAATCCGGCACGAATCGCCGTATAATATCCCACAGGCTTCAGAGGGCAGCTCGGTTTCACAATTATGAATCAGTTTGCTGAGCACTCCCGGATAGACGGCGATGTTAGGCGTTTGTTCGTCGCTCAATGTTATCAGGCTCCGTTTCGATAATAGGCTTCCTACCAAGTATACTTGATATTCCGCTATTTCGCAGCGGTATCCCCGGCTTTGGCCGGCGGCTTGATCATAAAAAACACCAGAATCAACGTGCCTAACGCAAGCAGCGCAACGGTTGCAAACAGGACAGCTTTAGATTTTGCCGTCAGCCAGCCGAAGATTGGGGGACCGAAGGCGACGCCCAAAAAACGCAAGCTGCTGTAAAGCGAAGTGATCATTCCGCGATGGGCGCGGTCGACTGCGCCTGTGATTAATGTATTAAGGCAAGGAAGCAGCAGTCCGGTCCCAATACTCGATAACGTCAGCAGACCGATCAGCCAATAGAGCTGTTTGTGAAGCATGATGGCTGCCCCGAGCGATCCGGCCATGAAGAGCAGACCGATATTCATGAATACCCGCATTAAATGGCCGTTATTTTTGATGATTCGTCCGCTCGTATAAGCGGTAACGACCAATCCCAGCAGCGGTATGGCCAATACGCCGCCTTTCGCGACACCGTCAATAGAATACGGAGGCTTCTCCAGAATGTCGGACAGAAAGAAGAGAACGCCGAACAGGATAAACAGGGCAAGCGATCCGGCAAAGAAGCAGGGAATGAGCCATTTTCCTTTTTTTCGGAACACATCGCCGATTTGTTTGACATATTTTCGTACCGCAGGCGTCTCTTGTCTCGTTTTCGGCTCCTTAATCATAAACATCACCGCGAGAAACGAGAGGGCACAAAAGGCAGGGAATGCGAAAAAAGGTGCGTACCATATGATGAGCGCAAACAGCGAGCCGAGAATCGGACTGACCACCTTGCCGAAGCCGTTGGAAGCTTCAATCAAACCAAGCGCTTCGCTTTCGTTGCCGTCTTTGTACATATCGCCGACAAGCGCCATGGCGATCGGAGCCGTCCCGGCCGCTCCAAGGCCTTGTACCGCTCTTGCGCCGATCAATACCCAGTAAGACCCCCAGAAGGCTCCTAAGCCCGCCAGAATGCCTGCAGCGCCATATACGGCCAATGAAGGCAAAATTATAGCCTTCCTCGAGAAACGGTCCGATAAATAACCTGCAAATGGTATGAAAAGTCCGGCAGTGACCGAAAATAAAGTTATGACAAGACTTGACTGAAAGCCGCTGATGCCCAATTTGGATTCCATATCCGGCAATATCGGCACGAGCATCGAATTGCCCAGCACAAGCACCATCGGCACGGTCGCCAATGCAATGTACTCCTTCCACTTGGAACGGGAACCGCCTTTGTTGTTCTCTTTCCCGGAAGGGGAGGCGGAGGTTTCTTCTTGAAAGCGGCGGTCTACGAATACCCATGGCCATTTCGTTTTGGTCTGTTGCAACGGTTTGTTCACCATCCGATCACATTCTCTTTAGTAACCTCATGTTATTGTACCCGCTTACTTGAGGTTCAATTCTTGATCATGTTATGATGAAACCGAGTTTTACAATGAAAGAAGGTAGCGCAAGTGAAAAGAAAAACGATCCTGGTTCTGGCGGCTGCCGCCGTTCTGGTCTTGTTAGCCGTTTATCAGAATACAAATGAGCTGCAGCAGGTTTCAGCGTCGCAATCGGACGAAGCAAAAGCGAAGAAGGGATACTTTGCCCCGGAATTCGAACTGCCGGCTTTGGACGACAGCCTTTATTCCGTCGGCGGTAAACGTGACAAACTCCTGATGGTCAATTTCTGGGCTTCCTGGTGCGGCCCGTGCGAGCTTGAGGCTCCGGATTTGCAAAAGCTGCATGAATCGTTCGGGGATGTTTTGGATGTCTACGGAGTCAACGCTACATTTTATGATAAAGAACGGCAGGCACGTCAGTTTGTCGGCGACTTCGAATTGACGTTCCCGATCCTGATGGACAGGAAAGGTGATGCGACGAAGTTATACAAGGTATCCCAGTTTCCGACAACGCTCATTATTGACCGGGAAGGTGTCATTCGCGAGCGGATTACCGGCGTAATAACAAGAAAAGATTGGGAGCAGAGAATCCGGAAATGGGCGGAGCTGTAGCTATTTGGATTACGCTGATCGGCTAGCTTGCTTTGAATTTGTGTTTTTTATAGAGGAAGCCGTTTCTCTTGACAGCGATGTCTGCGAGGGAGAGGCTTTTTTTGTTGGGAGCAAAATATGAAAGCAAATAAAACACAAAAACGCCCCGTCGAGGGCGTTTTTGTGTCCGGCCTGTGCGAGGCAGCAGCCGTTCTCCGCTTGCCGGACTAAGTATTATTTCCAAACTCCGACTCAATGATTGATAAGACCAAGCCGCCCTCGTGACTCGCTTTGCACCGCATCGACTTTATCGATGTTCAAGAGCGCGTAACGGATACTGTCTACCAGCGCTTCCCAGCTCGCTTCAATGATATTGCCGGAAACCCCGACCGTGCTCCACGTATTGTTAAAGTCGGTCGATTCGATGAGGACGCGGACTTTCGCCGCTGTCGCGTCGTTCTCGTCTATCACGCGCACCTTGTAGTCGGACAGATGAATGTCCATGATACCGGGGTAAAATTGGACGAGCGCCTTCCGCAGCGCGTTGTCGAGCGCATTGACGGGTCCGTTGCCTTCTGCGGCCGTGTAGACGGTCTCGCCGTCGACGTTTATTTTCACGATCGCTTCCGATACCATTTGGCCGTTTGCTTTCTCGACCAGCATTTTGAACGATTCAAGCTTGAATATTTCTTTCGTTTCGCCGCCGAATGCCTCGCGAAGCAGCAGCTCCAGGGAGGCGTCGGCCCCTTCGAACTGATAGCCTTGATGCTCCAACTCTTTGATTTTATCGATGATTTGTTTCGTCTTCTCATTATTGGCGTTTACGTCGAGTCCGAGCTCCTGCGCCTTGGAAATAATGTTGCTCTGGCCGGCCAGCTCGGAAACCAGTATACGCTGCTTATTGCCTACAAGCTCCGGCTGGATATGCTCGTATGTCTTGGAATCCTTCATTATAGCGGATACGTGGATGCCGCCCTTATGCGCAAACGCCGCATTGCCGACGTATGGCTGGTTGACGGGCATATGCACATTGGCAATCTCGCTGATATAACGGGCCACATTTGTCAACTGCGCGATCTGATCGCCGCTGATACATTGGTAATCCATCTTAAGCTGCAGATTCGGGATAATGGAACACAGATTCGCGTTGCCGCACCGCTCGCCGTAACCGTTAATCGTTCCCTGCACCTGTCTTGCACCGGCATTCACCGCGGCAAGCGTATTGGCAACCGCAAGCTCGCAGTCGTTATGGGTATGGATGCCGATCGGAGCATGAAGTTCCTGCCGCACTCTTGTGACGATCTCGGCAATTTCACCCGGAAGCGTTCCTCCGTTCGTATCGCACATCACGAGCCAGTCCGCTCCGGCTTCTTGAGCGCTGCGCAAAGCGGCAAGCGCATATTCGGGGTTGTTTTTATATCCGTCAAAAAAATGCTCAGCATCATAAATCGCCTCTATTCCGTTCCGCTTCAGAAAGGCGATGGAATCGTAGATCATAGAGAGATTCTCCTCCAAGGTCGTCTGCAGCGCCGTGTGAACGTGGAAATCCCAAGACTTTCCGACAAGCGTCGCTGCCGGTACGCCGGACTCGACGATTCTGAGCAGGTTATGGTCCTGTTCGGCGATGCTGTTTTTGCGGCGTGTGCTTCCGAAAGCCGTAACTTTGGCCCGGAGGTTCAAGCTCTTGACGCGCTGGAAAAACTCAATATCTTTGCTGTTGCTGCCTGGAATGCCGCCTTCAATATAATGAACTCCAAGCGTATCAAGTTTCATAGCGATTTTTATTTTATCGTCTGCGGAAAGGCTGATTCCTTCACTTTGTGTTCCGTCTCGCAGCGTCGTATCGAAAATCGAAATAGGGTGTGTCATGAAGCTTCCTCCTAATATAGGGATCTTTGAGCATTACATACGGATCTTTGAGTGGAGCTCAAAGTCACTCCTCTTCAAGTCTCTCCGCTTATAAAAGTGCGGTTGCCGAGCCATAATTCATTATTATAACATTTAATGCTCGGAAAGTAGAGAGAAGGCGGTTTTTTTTGCGAAAATGGGTCTTTTTAAGTTCATGCAATGAATTAAGTCGGTAGAACCTATGATTCATTGACCTTGACCGCCAGCAGGATGTATGCTGAAGGGGAGGATGGTAAACACCAATAGAGGGGATGCTCAGGAAATATGAAGCAGGTTCATGAGCATTATCCGGTTAACGGCCGGGTTATTCTTCATTTGGATATGAATGCATTTTACTGTTCGGTGCATGAGGCGGAAGAACCGGACAGGTTCTTCGGCAAAGCGACTGCGGTAGCGGGAAGCGTGGAGCTGCGCAAAGGAATTATCGTCACCTGCTCTTATGCGGCGAGAAGCAAAGGAGTTAAGGCAGGCATGACGGTGCGCGAAGGAATGAAGATCTGTCCGGAACTGATATTGATCTCGCCGGATTTTGATCTCTACCGTACCTATTCGCGCGGATTTATGACGATAGCCCGTCAATATACGCCGCTAGTCGAAGCCGTGTCCATCGATGAATGTTATCTGGATATTACAGGATCGAAGCTGCTGGGCACACCGCTTCAAATTGCAACGGATATCCAGGATCGGATTCGCAATGAATTGTCTCTTCCTTGTTCGATTGGAATCGCACCCAATAAACTGCTGTCCAAGATGGCGTCGGATATGAAGAAGCCGAACGGTCTCACCGTGCTTCGGCTGCGGGATGTCCCTCGTGTGCTGTGGGACAAGCCTTGCGAGGCTATGTTCGGTATCGGCCGTAAAACGGCGGAGAAGCTTATAAAGCTTAATCTCCGCACGATCGGTCAATTGGCCGCTGCAGACGAAGCGATGCTCGTCAACCATTTTGGCGTTGTCGGATCCTGGCTGAAGCAAGCGGCGCACGGCATTGACCATTCGCAGGTTAATCCGCACCGCGAGCGTAACAAGTCGATCGGCCATACGACGACGCTGCCGCATGACGTTACGGACAAGGACGAGGTCAGGCGGGTGCTGCTTAATCTGGCGGATCAGACCTGCCGCAGGCTGCGCAAGCAGAAGCTCGTCGCTTCCACGGTGCAAATTACGATCCGGACGCCGGATATGAAGACGATTACCAGGTCGGTTACGCTGCCGACGCCAACGGAATTGACGGATCAGGTACACCGGGAAGCGTGCAAGCTGTTCGAGCTTCATTGGAAGGAGAATCGTCCGGTCAGACTGCTGGGCGTTACACTGCAAAATTTGATTCCGTCGGAAGAAGCGGCCGTACAGCTGGATTTGTTTGATTACCGGGAGCAGCCCCGTAAAGAATCATTGACCAAAACGATGGATATGCTGCGTGATAAATTCGGAGAAAGCGCAGTGCTGACGGCAGGCATGCTGGGTGACGATCCCTCCGCACTAATCCGTAACAAGAGAATTCGCGGGACATCCTTGCAATTAGATGAAGGTTTGTTATATAGTGATGAATGAAGATTATTATTGGAGCGATAGAATTTAGGAGGGAACATCATATGGCGAAGTTTACTTGGGTTGATAAGGAGACTTGCATCGCTTGCGGTGCATGCGGTGCGACCGCACCCGACATTTACGATTATGACGATGAGGGACTTGCAGAAGTTATCTATGAGAACGACGGCAATACAGGAACTAAGGAAATTTCGGAAGATTTGTATGACGATCTGCAGGATGCCGCAGACGGCTGTCCGACCGATTCGATTAAAATCGCAGACGATCCGTTTAACGCCTAAGCCTTTATAACCATTTACGGATTAAAGTGTACATTTATGAAACCCCTGGCTTTGTTTCGACGAAGCCGGGGGTTTCTCTTTTTTTTTTACGATCCGGAAGTTATAAAAATGAACACGATCTATACCGATAACAAAAGATACAAAGCTTTTTAAAATGGGGGAGACGGATGGAGCAAAGGGAGGAAACGGTCCATTTAAAGCAATATGTCAAACAGCATCCGGACAATAAGATGGCATGGTATTTGCTTGGAAAGGAATACGCAATGCAGGGTAAGGAAGCCAAGGCGAATTATTGCTTTCTTCAATCGGGCGAAGTCTATGAGGCGTTCGAACGGAAGCAGCATCCGATTGTACAGCGTCGTCTCGAAGCAATTGAACAGTGGGCGAGTGCCAGACAGAGAAAAAAAGTGGTGCGCCGCGCTGTAATGACCGGTATCCTGATGATCGGAATGGTCGCAGCCGCACCGGGAGACCAGGCGGATTGGAAAAGCGAAATGACCCAGCAATCCGTTCCTGTCGTCAAACCTGAAGATACGGATGCGGGGACTGGAATAACCATCGTATTTATCAATGGTACGGATCTGTCCGCACTCGGCGAGCTCGCCGCCAGAATGGTGGATGCGGTTGGATGGAATCAGGAATCCCTAGTAGCTGTGCGGATGGAACAGGAGGAGCCGTTCCGGCATTGGACGGCGCCAATGACGATATTGCTTTCGGCCAAACGGCCTGCAGGCGGCGGAATCGTTACTATGGCGCTTCATGATGCCGAAGCCTGCCGGTGCGAGCCTGCCGATGCGGGAGAGGCGGTTCAAGCGCTGCAATCGTGGCGCGGGCAGCAAGAGTCGCGCTGGGTTCTGAGCAGCGCAATCCGTCTTTTCAAGGAGAGGAACGGAAGGTGGCCGAAGGCGATAAATGAGCTCGTAAGGCCGTATCCCGACAATTACTTGGCCGGCGATTCGGATGTAATGAATACAATGTTTCCCGAGGTAATCGAATGGACTAAACGCCAGGCGGAATATCCGGATTCGGGAACAGGAGCGGAAGCGCAGGCCGACGGACGGGCGGAAAGCGTGGACGAGCGCGGAAGCTTCGGCGGCGGGACAGCATACAATGTTGTCAACCTTCCTCAGCAGCCGCTTGAGATTATAGTAGACAGAGCGAATTATCGTCTTGCCGTCGTCAGCGGCGATGTCATTGTACGGAGCTATAAAGTCGGTCTGGGCGGGAGCAGAACGCCTGAAGGCGATTTTTATATCAGCGAAAAGGTAAAAAATCCGAACGGACGCGAGGATGGGGAATTCGGCAGCCGCGGCATGACTTTATCGGAGACCCGGTATGCGATTCACGGTACGGACGAACCAAGCAGCATCGGCAAGGATGAGTCGCTAGGTTGTATACGAATGGCCAAGGAGGATATAGAGGAATTGTATGATCTGGTGCCACTAGGCACAAAGGTGACAATTAAAAGTGGGATTCTTCCCGACAGCCTGTCCGCGCCGTCTAAGCCGTTTCGCTTGACGCCGAGGGAGGACGAGACGAACCCCGCAGTCATATACCGCTGGTTATAACGGATGTTTAATAGTCTTGAATCAGGTCGATTATTCCGAGAAGATAAGCAGAAGCGAGACGACGATAATGATAAAGCCAAAAGAGGAAATGAGCCACATCAGCGCTTTCTTATTGATCTCTTCCTTCGATTTCGGCTTCAGCGCGGGCGGTTTTTTGCGTGCAGCGCTCATAGTCAATCCACCTTTCCAAGCTAATGTTATCATTGTATTCCCATTGTAACCGTTTCCCGTGCAGCCTGCAACAACGCAGCGGTCCCTCCTGAAGGCGGAATCCGCAAGCGCGGTACACCAGGCTCTTTTCTTTTGTCCCGGAAAAAGATAAACTGTTTCGTAGAGCACATAAGGATGAACGGAGTGAGCAGCAATGTTATATACTAAATTAGCCAAGCCGGTCTTATTCAGGATGGACGCTGAAACCGCGCACCATCTGACGATCGGCGGTTTGCATCTGGCAGGCAAGGTGCCGGGAATGACCGGACTGCTTCATGCGCTGTGGGGAATGAATGAGACGCCGGAGCTGGCGATGGAGCTGCTTGGCATCCGATTCCCGCTGCCGGTCGGATTGGCAGCCGGATTGGATAAAAATGCGAAAGCGGTGGAAGGCTTCTCCAGCGTTGGATTCGGATTCATGGAAGTCGGCACGGTCACTCCGAAAGGGCAGCCGGGCAACGAACTGCCAAGATTGTTCCGGCTGCCTTCCGACGAAGGCTTGATCAACCGGATGGGCTTCAATAATGAAGGGGCGGACGTCATGGCTGAACGGCTCGCTGCGCTTAAGCTCCGCCGAATTCCGATAGCGGTCAACATCGGCAAAAACAAAACGACGCCAAACGAACTGGCGCACGAGGATTACCGGGCTTGTATCCGGCGTCTGTATGCGCACGGCGATTTTTTCGTCGTAAACATCAGCTCGCCCAATACACCGGACTTGCGCGCGCTGCAGCACGGCGACGAATTGAATACACTGCTTGCCGCCGTACTGGGGGAAATGCGGATTCAAGCGGAACGGCTCTCGGCCCCGGTCAAAAAAATGCTCGTCAAAATCGCTCCGGATCTGACCGACGAGCAGCTGGAATATACCGTTGAAACGATCGTGAACAGCGGGGCGGACGGGATTATAGCGACGAATACGACGATCGCCCGTGAAGGTTTGAAGCATCATCATGCAAGCGAAACCGGCGGTCTGAGCGGAAAACCGCTGCGGAATCGGTCGACGGAAGTGATTCGCCGGATATATATTCAGACGGAAGGAAAACTGCCGATCATCGGGTCCGGCGGAATCTTTAATGCGGATGACGCCTATGAGAAAATTCGTGCCGGCGCAAGTCTGGTAGAGGTCTATACAGCGCTGATCTACCGCGGACCGGAGCTTCTTCGCGAGCTGAATCAAGGTCTTCTGGAGAGGCTGCGCAAAGACGGTTTCCGCCATTTATCGGAAGCGGTCGGAGCGGAACATAGATAGACGGATATGGAGGCGATTGCATGGATGGAAGAGACTGGAACCTGTTTTTGCTTCCGTACGAGCAAGCGATTGAAGAATTAAAAGTGAAGTTTAAAACGATGCGCGGCGAATTGAAGGTGCGGGAGGCATATGCTCCGATCGAATTCGTTACCGGCCGGGTGAAAAGAATTTCAAGCATTCTGGAGAAGGCCAGGCGGCTTCATGTCCCTATGGACAGGCTGGAAACCGGAATTGAGGATATTGCCGGCATCCGGATTATGTGCCAGTTCGTCGACGACATACAACGAGTCGCCGAGTTGATTCGCGCGCGCAAGGACTTGTCGCTTGTCTACGAGAAGGACTACATTACAAACTACAAAGAGAGCGGCTATCGCAGCTATCATATGATCGTGGAATATCCGGTCCAGACTGCAATCGGTCATAAAAAGGTTTTGGCGGAAATTCAGATCCGCACGCTCGCAATGAACTTCTGGGCGACGATTGAACATTCGTTGAACTATAAATATAAGGAAAGCTTGCCGGAAGAGGTGCGGCTGCGGCTGAAAAAAGCGGCAGAAGCCGCTTTCCGGCTCGATAACGAGATGTCAAGCATCCGCAGGGAAATATTAGATGCCCAAGTGGATTTCGAGGAAAGGTCCAATCTTGTTTCGAAAGTGCTTTCCGGCATTCAGGATCTGTATTTTTATTACCGGGTGAGAGAGGCCGCGCAATTCCAGCTTCGATTCAACGAACTGTGGGAGCAGGAGGCGGTTCTGGAGCTGCAAGAGCTGTACAACGACATACAGGAGGCGGTCGCACGCGCTAAAAAAAGCGGCGGTCAAGTGTGATATGCAATATGATGAGAAGTTTATCCAATTCATTGTGCTGTTCAATGTCGATGAAGATTACTTTGAGTGTCATGAGGTGATGGAGGAGCTGTGGCTTGAGGAAGGGCGAAATACGCTGTATCAAGGCTTGCTGCAGGTAGCGGTAGGACTTCATCATTGGAGCAACGACAATTATTCGGGAGCGGTGAAGCTGTTCAGCGCCGCGCTGGAGAAGCTGGAGGGATACCCTGCCGAAACGATGGGGCTCAATCTTGGGCAGGTACGCAGCGATACGGAAGCGGCATTGAAGCCGCTGCGCCGGTATGTGAGCCGGGCTGCGAACGAAGCGGAGGGAGCGACAGGCGCGCTTGGCGACGGCCGGTTCGTCGCACCTCCTTTTGCTTCGTTCAAGCTTGTTATGACCGACCCTGACCTGCTGGCCAGGACGGAGGAGCTGGCCAAGCTTCCGCCGGAGGAGCGGCTTCATAGAGAGGAAGAGCTATGATCAAGGCTGAAGGTTTGTCCAAAATCTACCGCGTTCATGTGCGGCAGCCGGGCTTCCGCTCTGCGCTGAAGAGCTTGTTCCACCGGGAATACCGGGACGTCAAAGCGGTCGATGACATTCATTTTACGATTCCGGCCGGTCAGATTGTCGGTTTCCTCGGTCCGAACGGCGCGGGTAAAACAACGACAATGAAGCTTCTGACCGGTCTGCTGCACCCGACCGCAGGTGTTATAGAAGTCGGCGGTTATGTGCCGTTCAAACAGCAAACGGCTTTCAAGAAAAGAATCAGCCTGGTTATGGGGCAGAAAAGCCAGCTGGTATGGGATATTCCAGCAGCCGAGACATTCCTGATCAATAAACAGATTTATGAGATCGGCGATGCGGATTACCGGATTCGTATTAACGGATTTGTGGAGATGCTGGATTTGGGTGCGATCATCGATAAACCGGTTCGGCAGCTATCGCTCGGCGAACGGATGAAATGCGAGCTGGTGGCAGCGCTTCTTCATCAGCCGGACATCGTTTTCCTTGACGAGCCGACAATCGGTCTGGACGTGAACATGCAGGAAGCGCTGCGTCGCTTCATTCAAGACTATAATCGTGAGACTAACGCCAGCATATTGCTTACGAGCCATTACATGCAGGATGTATCGGCGCTTTGCGAGCGTGTGATGGTCATTAATCACGGTACGCTAATCTATGACGGCGACCTTTCGCAGTTGATCGACCGATATTCGCCGTCGAAACGGCTGACGCTCGTACTCGGTTCC
Source organism: Paenibacillus tarimensis (assembly GCA_041281825.1). Classification (GTDB taxonomy): domain Bacteria; phylum Bacillota; class Bacilli; order Paenibacillales; family Paenibacillaceae; genus Paenibacillus_D; species Paenibacillus_D tarimensis_A. Next base: position 1,982,585 of record CP166298.1, read on the forward strand.
AGGGTGGAGCGGGAAGAAATCATTCGCGAATTGAGCGGCGCGAGCCGTATTATTACTTACGACTACCCTCGGCTTGAGGTGGAAACGCCGCGGGAGGAAGTGACGATGCTGTCCGCGAAGCTGCTGACTTCATTACCCGTCATCGACTTGACGATCGAGGAGCCTTCGCTGGAATCGGTCATCAGTCTGACTTACGCTGCTGGAGGCAAGGCGCGCGAACAACGGGAGGCGCCGGTTGATTCGGAGGAGCGGCCATGAAGACGCGGACGATACACGCTTTTATGCAGAAATATATCGTACTGTTCAAGGCCGATTGGGCGGTTATGCTTGCTTACCGGAGCGAAAGCCTGATCTGGATGGTCGGGGCTTTCATTCAGCCGTTGGTCAGTCTTGCTGTGTGGGTATCGTTAAGCGAAGGCGGGGAAATTGCCGGATATGCCGCAAGGGATTATGTGCTTTATTTCTGCGGAGTGCTGCTAGTTGACCGGTTGACGCGTTCATGGGACGTATGGGAGCTTGACCGCGACATTCGTGAAGGAACGTTTTCAGCCAAGCTGCTGCGTCCGTTTCATCCGATACATTGGAGCATTAACGCGAATCTCGTATATAAGCTGTTTTTTGCCGCTTTGATGATCCCGGCCTGGTTACTGCTCGCGGTTGTTTTTCCGGCGATGCGGCTTCCGGTCGGGATCGGAACGCTGCTGCTGGCGGCCGCTGCAATCCTGCTCGCATCGGCGATCCGGTTCATAATCGGTTACCAGCTCGGCCTGCTGGCACTGTGGACGAACCGGGCGACTGCGATCTATGCGCTCTATGAAGGGATTCATCTTTTTCTGGCCGGACGGATTGCGCCGCTGTCGATGTTTCCGGATTGGGTGGCTGAGCTGGCAAGGTGGCTTCCATTTTATGTGACGGTTGCGTTTCCCGTCGATCTGTTAACGGGCAGGCTGAGCGGATCGAAGGAAGCGATCATGTCGGGTTTTGCGCAGCAGCTGTTCTGGCTGGCGGTCTTGACGGTGGTGTTTCGTGCGGAGTGGCGGCAAGGACTGAAGCGATACGGTGCGGCCGGCGGGTAGCAAGAAGGCGGAAAGGAGGACTGGCAATGAGAGCGCTGCGTTTGATCAGGGAATTTTTTCGCGCATGTCTGGTGGAGGAGTTCGAATATCGGGCGAATTTCGCGGCGAATGTGATGATGACGCTGTTCTCGCTTGGCATGTCCGTATTGACGGTGGTGCTGTTCTTCTACCGTTCCAATTCGCTGGGCGGTTGGTCATTCTATGAAGTGCTGACGCTGTTGGGCATCTTTAACGCGCTCGTCGGCTTCATCGATTTCTTCCTGCAGCCGAACATGGCGCGGCTCGTATCGCATATCCGGCAGGGGACGCTGGATTATGTGCTGCTGAAGCCGGTCGACAGCCAGTTCTATGTAAGCTTCCGCCATCTCGTGCTGTGGCGGCTGGCCGATGTGCTGCTTGGTCTCGGTTTAGCCGGGTTCGCGGTATGGCGGCTGGGAGTCGTTCCGACGCCGGGAGAACTGCTGCTGTTCGCAGTGCTGTTCGCGGCGGCATTGACGATCGTGTACGCGCTATGGATGTCGATGATGGTCTTCTCGTTCTGGGCTGTGAAGGTCGACAATTTATCGTATCTGTTCGTCTCTTTCTTCGAAACGGCGCGTTATCCGGTCACAGTGTATAAAGGAATTTTGCGGCTTGTGCTGCTTTACGCGGTGCCGATCGGATTCGTAACGACGGTACCGACGCAGGCGCTGATCGGAAGGCTCGATCCGCTGCATGCCTTATTGGCTGTGGCGCTGGCCGCGCTGCTGCTGCTCGGGGCCCGGTTGTTCTGGAAGCGGGCGCTGCGTTCTTATACAAGCGCGAGCAGCTAGGGTGATCCCGAAAGAAAATTTGTGCAGCTGCGCATAGTAAAGCTCCCCGGGTGCCGACCTCAGTCGGCGCCGGGGAGCTTGTTTGTCCGGAATAAGACATTCCTGTATGTTGTTTACAGATTGCGCGGTTTGTATTTGTCATCGATCGCTGTGCGGATCTCGTCGACCGATTTGCCTTGCTTGGCCATTGCAATCGCGTCTTCCATCTCCATCTTGCAGATTCCGCATGATGTACTGTGATCGGTCCATACGACTTTATCCGGCGCGTACTCGGCGATGTAACATCTAAGCAGCGAATCATGCGGAACCTCGTCGTCCATGCAGCCGCAGTAGCAGTTCAGTTGCTGCAGAATGTCCATGTAGTTCCCGACTTCCGAGTACAGCTTGTTCGTATTGGGTGTATGATTGTGCAGGAACTCGGGAAGCTCTTTTAACGATGCCGTCGTCTCCAGCTGCTCGGACTCGGTGGCCGAGACGTTGTGTTCGTGGCTGCCGGACTCCGAATTGCTTGAGCAGCCGACCGCGACGATCAACAGCACGGCAAACAAGGTGGAACCAAACAACAGCTTGTCGAACCAACGGAGTCCGCCTTTCCGAAATATCCGGTTCATCTGGATTATTCTCCTTGTCCGCTATATTTTTTCAGAAAATCGGTGAAATCCTGCTCGCTGTAACCGACGCTGCCGCCGGTGGCAACGCCGCCTTCGAGCTTCTCAACTAATTTGCCGTCTTCGTAATAGGCCAGTGTAGGTGTATACTCGATTCCGAATTTGTTGTAATACTCCGGAAACTCACGCAAATTAAACTGCGGCAGATCGATTCCCAGTTCCTCCACAATCGGCATTAGGACCGGTGTCGTCTCCCGGCAGAATTTGCAATCGGATGCGAAGAAATAGACGAAGGAGCCGTCTGCGCCGTTCACTTTCGATTCCAACTCGTCCGGTAATATGATATTTTGATAATTGGGATCCTTCAACAGCGCTCTCGTCGCGGGATTCAATTCGGAAACCGGTTTATCGTACAGCGAGCTTGTATTCGACCGGTTGAGAAAAAATATGGTTCCAATCAGGACGATGATGACAAGAATAAAGATGTAAGATTTCTTCATTGCGTTTAACGACCTCCATACTGTGATAAAAATGTGGTGTGAATCGGTGTGTCCGGCTGCGAATGCCTGTGTTATGATCGTCAGGCCCGCTTACTTTATGTAATTATACTATATTTATATAGAATAGAGAAATTGTATTGAGACAAAATGATGACATTTCAAAAGGCTGGGAGATGACAGGATGGGTATAGAGCTGCCTGGCGCATTTATTGCCAAAATGAAACGGCTGCTTGGCGATGAAGAATTTGAAGCTTTTCTCGCTTCCTATGACGATAAACGATGGTACGGGCTGAGGCTAAACGCGCTTAAAATCGATGAGGAGCATTATGCGGAGCTGTCGCCTTGGGGCAATCGTCTGCAGCCGATTCCGTGGGCGGACGGAGGTTATTATTACGACGATGAGATCCGGCCCGGCAAGCATCCGCATTATCACGCCGGGTTGTACTATATTCAGGAGCCCAGCGCCATGGCGCCGGCGGAGCTGCTCGATGTTAAGCCGGGCCATTACGTGCTTGATTTGTGCGCGGCGCCGGGAGGCAAATCGACGCAGCTGGCAGGAAAGCTGCAGGGCCGGGGCGTACTTGTGGCCAACGATAATGCGCGGGAGCGGACGAAGGCGCTGGCGAAAAATATCGAGCTCGCCGGAGTGCGCAACGCGATTGTGTTAAATGAGGAGCCGGAAGCGCTGGCAACGGTGTTCGAGCTCTATTTTGACCGGATCCTTGTCGATGCGCCATGCTCCGGAGAAGGGATGTTCCGCAAGGACGATTCCATGATTACCCAGTGGGAAAAGCATTCGGTGCGGCGATGCGCGCACATGCAGCGCGACATCTTGAAGTTTGCCGTCAAGATGCTTGCCCCGGGCGGACGTTTGGTCTATTCGACATGCACGTTCTCGCCGGAGGAAAACGAAGCGCAAATTGCAGCGCTGGTGACAGAACATCCGGAGCTGTCGGTATCGGAAGTGCCGCTTGCAAACGGATGGATGCCCGGGCGTCCGGATTGGGTGGATTACTCCGAAGATCAGGAGGAACGGGAAGATCGCGGCGGCAAGGCGTTTGGCGCTGCGGGGCAGATACGGAGGACCGTCCGGTTATGGCCGCATAAGGTGCGCGGTGAGGGTCATTATGCGGCTGTACTGGTTAAGGCGGATGATACCGGGGCGGTGCGGGGAGATCAGGCGGGACAATTCCGGCAAGCCAACCATCAAGATGGACGAAACTCCGGGAGAGACAACGGAAGGAGCGGGAAAAATCGGGAAATGACTGCGGCGCATTCGAGAACTAGTCGTTATGAAGGGGCGGAACGTACGGGTAAGGGTAAGGATAAGGGACAAGCTGCAGCGCTCCGCCGGGCAGACCGTGAAATGTCGGCAGAGGAGCGGTGGAAGGGGTTCGCTAAGGAGCAGCTGCTTGGCTTTGAGTTATGGCCGGGCAAGCTGATCAGTTACGGCAATCGCGTTTATTTGCAGCCTCCCGGTGTGCCGCCGCTTGACGGTTTGCAGGTGGTGCGGCCGGGCTGGTACCTGGGTGAGGCGGGCAAGCACCGATTCGAGCCTTCCCAGCCGCTTGCGATGGCGCTTCATGAAACGGAGTCGGTCAGGTCCCTACGGCTCGGCTCGGATGAGGAAGCGGCGATCCGATATTTAAAGGGGGAAACGATCGAAGCGGACGAGGGACGCTTCGTGTACCGTTTATCGGAGGGGGCTGCAAGAGCTGGGGGCATTTCCGGTTCGGCAAAGCGAACGGGTACGGTGCTTGTTTGTGTGGACGGCTTTCCTGTCGGTTGGGGCAAATGGGACGGCGTCATGCTCAAAAACGGGCTGGCGGCCGGATGGAGGCGGACTTGAAGCGGATGAAGAAGATGCGTTTGGATAAAATGCTTGCTGCTATGGGCTTGGGCACGCGCAGCGAGATTAAGAAAGCGGTCAAGCAAGGGAAGGTGACCGTTGGCGGAAATACCGTGAAAGACAGCGGACTGTCCGTCGACCCGGAAAACGATATCGTCGAATGGGAAGGGGAGCGCGTCCTGTATAAGGACGTCGTTTACTTCATGCTGAACAAACCGCAGGGGGTTATTTCCGCTACGGAGGATACCAGGGAACGGACGGTCATCGATCTGTTGGCGCCGCAAGACCGGGTGCTGCGGCCCTTTCCGGTCGGCCGCCTGGACAAGGATACGGAAGGGCTGCTGCTCTTGACCAACGACGGACAATTGGCGCACGAGCTGCTGTCGCCCCGCAAGCATGTGGACAAAACATATGAGGCGAAGGTGATCGGAGCTGTTGACGAAGAGGATAAACGGAAGTTTGCGTTTGGGGTAACGCTAGACGACGGTTATGTAACGATGCCGGCAGTGCTGCACATTGACGATGTGCATTCGGATGAGGGCGGTCAGGCCATGTCTTCCATCCGGCTCACGATTAAGGAAGGCAAATTCCATCAGGTCAAACGGATGTTTGAAGCGGTAGGAAAAAGGGTCGTCTACCTGCGCAGAATAGCAATGGGACCTTTAACGCTCGATCCGAAGCTCGCGCTCGGATCTTACCGCGAACTAACCGGCGAAGAGGTCGAACGTCTGCGCGAGAGAAAAACAAAGCCGCCTGCTCAATAGAGCGAAGCGGCCTTGCTTTTTGGCAGGACATATGTCCCATACCGGATATCATGCGGATTAGAACAGAATTGAGCGAGAAACAATAACGAGTAGGATGAACAATACCAGGATAACACCTGTGGATGTAAATGCTCCGGCAACAGCTGTCATGCGAATTCCTCCCTGAAGTTGTTTTTCCGGTGCATGGCAGATGTTTACGATTGATGGATGTCCTGCCAACCGGTATACGATATTGTATGACATCCTCCCGTATTCGATTGGACAGTTATCCCGGTCGGGAAATTTTGGGCGGCTGCGGTAATCAGCCGAGCGACCGGAGACCTTTGGGCAGATGGTTCTTAATCTGGCCGCCGCTCGCTTTGCCCCATCCGAGCGGATGGCCGCTGACGGCAATGAGCCCCCATCCGGACACTCCTCCGGGTGCGGGAAGCGTTTCTCCGCGCAGGAAAGCCGCAATTTCCGGCGCCTCGGGCGGATAATCCCGCACCCAGGCGGCTTGGTCCGCAGAGGCAGCAAGCGCGAGCGCGTGCGCGGGCTCGATGCGGTTTTTGCGGACCTCGCCGAGGTGCAGGCCCGGACGGGAGACACGCAGCCCTTGCAGCGCTTCCGCGCCGAAACGGCCGCCGGCGTCGTGCGGCAGCCAGTAGAGAGCGCCGCCGAAGCGAAGCGGCTCGCCGGCGCCAAGCGCGAAGCGAGGCAGCGACTCGGCGGCGAAGGCGCGGAACAGCGCCATGTCGGCAGTGTGGCCGGTTTTGCCGCTGCGGCCGGACTTGGCGCCGCGGCCGCGGCTGCGTCCCGGCTGCTTCAGCCTGGCGGTGTCCGCCGGGGCACCCTCCCGCTTGCGGAGCACCGCTACAAAATGGCCCTCGCCCCGCACTTCATGCGGCCAAAGCCGTTCTATCCGTCCGACTTCGAAGTTCGGATGCCGTCGCAGGAACGCTTCAACGGTGTGCTCATTTTCCGAGAGGTTGAATGTGCAGGTGGAATATACGAGTGTGCCTCCGGATTTCAGCATCAGCGCCGCGTGCTCCAGAATATCGGCTTGTCTGCCCGCGCACATGGCGACATGCGCCGGGGACCATTCGGCGACGGCTTCGGGGTCTTTACGGAACATGCCTTCGCCGGAACAAGGCGCGTCAAGCAATATCCGGTCGAACATTTCCGGAAAGCGCTTTGACAGTTCGTCCGGCGCCGCATTCGTAACGACCGTGTTCATCAGTCCAAGCCGTTCGGTATTTTCGCTTAAAATGCGGGCCCTTGCAGGATGAATTTCGTTGGCGATCAGCAGGCCTTGTCCTTGCATTTCACCTGCGATATGGGTTGTCTTGCCGCCGGGAGCGGCCGCAAGATCGAGCACCGTCTCGCCCGGCTTGGGAGCGAGCAGCTCGACCGCAGACATTGCAGAGGGCTCCTGGATGTAATACAGGCCGGCGGCATGGTAAGGATGTTTGCCGGGCCGGTCGTTCTCTCTATAATAGAAGCCGGCCGGACACCAGGGAACGGGCTCAAGAGCGAACAACTTCCGGATCCGTTCGAACGAGGGCGATGAGGTGTTTATTTTAAGCGGATTGATCCGCAGACCGAACGAACGCGGCGAATGATAGCTTTGCAAAAAGCGATCCGCCTCGTCCCTCAGCAGTTCCCGCATTTGTTGAATATACTCTATCGGCAGTTGAAGCTGGGTAGACATCTTAAAGGATACTCCTTTGGCTAAAGTATGGATGCAATTGAATACGGCCTTGCTGTTTGTCGATGATTATACCACAATCGGGCAACCGGCAGACACCGAACAGACTCGAGGGCGATAAAACATGCGGTCATCGGATATAATTGCTGTTTAAGCCGAATAATGGATTTCGATTACAGAAAAATTAAGTACAAAATGAGAAAGGAGATCTGAGATCTGGATGAATACAAAAATTGAAATCGACGAATGTATAACGGTGTGTGAGAGCGCGTTTGCGAACCTTACCAATGCTTTGGGCCAGCTTACCGACGGCCCGGGAAAAATTGCACTGGGGAGTGCTGCCGATCATTTAGGTGCTTGCATTCAGGAATGCCGCAATGCGCTGGATGTTATGTAGTTCAATACAGCGGACGCCTCGATAGGGGCGTCTTTTTTTACATATAAGAAAGTATAAGTTCCACTCCAGTGCGGGCTGGTACTTAACTGCGGAACGATTCGTCGCCGGTCAGGTCGGAAAACGGGGGATGGATTACTGAACTGTAAAATGTACAGCTTATTTGGCGGAACAGGTTCAATAATGATACCTGAAATGCAAAACATACATCTCATCTCTCCATTCTCTGCGGAATTGGTAATATTGTTAAAATTATAATGTAGGAAATGCAGGTTGAATGATTAAAAATCAGCTTTTCTGTGTTTTTAGCTGCAGGAAATGCATCTTGAGTGATAATAATACCGGTATATTTCACAATATAATCGGGTTACATAGCAAAAGCATCCGGAATACTACAGAGGTGTACATGGTTACGAGTACCGTTTAACGGATCGAGTAGGAGAAAAATCTGTAGCAGGAAGCACAGAAGCAGAATAGGGAGGGAATGGGGAATATGGTCGGAAAGTTTACGTGCCGCCTTTGAAATCGTGTTATATCCATAAAGTAAATTCAAGAAGAACACGATTTGGGCAGCGGCTGGAGGCCATCCCCATTTCCTCCCCCAACGCGCGGGTAGTATGGGTTTGCACTAAAAAGGACGCCGCTAGGCGTTTTTCTTAACCATCGGCAAAGTATAAGAGTCTCTCAGCGGTTTCAGCCCGTACGTTGTGGCCAATTACGAGCTGTCGGAAGTGAGAGGCTGTCGATTAATTGTGAATAGGTATGCCAGTGTGCACCAATTCGTTGCACTGGGGTGGTCTTACATTGTTACAGGTCTAATGGACACAGGAGACGTTGGGCATAGAAAAACGAAGTTTCTACTATTTTTACGGACATTTGGGAGGCTTTAAACGTGTCTTTTCATCGATTTCTGCTGAAATACAGCTGTAATAGTCTGTGGTGTCCGTTAGGTTTGGAGTCTTTGTGATTGTACCGTTTAAAAGTCGCTTGTGTCCATTAGCGTTTACCCCCAGTTAATCGACAGCCTCCGAGGTTCTTCTATATTATTTGAAAAAAAGGCATGCAAGCTACTTGAGAACCGCGGTTCCGTTGTTCGTTCCAAAATGGACAGATATCTATCAGCGTAGGGCAAATAACGGAACCGCGGTCCGGAAATCTATCAAAACAGAGGAATTCAGCCGGCAGCGGATTCTCTGTCCGCTTGGGGAGGAGAGCAAATACTATAAATATCTTAAAAAACATGCTGTAGAAACTTAAAAAAGGTACATTCATTAATTTATAATTCCTTGTTATACTGAGTTTCAGCATTATTGTGTAAACGTATTCATGCTGTAGAATTCAATTAACAAATCATAAGGAGGACCGCACAAGAGTTATCAACCGATAGTATTTTGCACCTTAAGAACTTATAACTCAGGAGGTATACGATGCAGAGCAATGTATTATCCGGATTTTCGGCCTTCAGGCTTGCCAGACGGATCCTGGCTGTTATTCTTATCGCTGCTTTGGCCATGCCCGTCACAGGGGCGATCGAATCCCGCGCGGTTGCGGCTGAGGCGAACAACATGACGCGCGGCCATTTAGACAAGTTGATATTCGGCAATACGGAATCGGAGCAGGCGCACCGATTCAAAGGCGATTTTACAAACGCCGTTACCGGCGCGTTAGGCGAATCCGCAAGAGTCGCACTGCCGCGTACCCCGGGAGATATTCAGGGCGGGGAAATGACATTCTCAATGAAAGTCGACCCGTTTGCCCAGAACTATTTCACGGTAAAGTTTTGGGGAAGCGATGCGTCAAGTTATAAAACGATGGTCTACATCAACGGCGAGCAGATCGGATATCGCCGCATCGGCGATTACCAGGCGCTCGAGATGGGGACAAGCAATGCTTTGCCGAACCGTTTTTATTACAGTACGGCCCTTCTTCCCCTGGAGCACACGCAAGGGCGCGAGAACGTCGAGATTACACTAAGGACGTTCAGCGGGAACTTTGGGGCTAACGTAGACCAAGCGTCAAGAGGGTATTACAACGCATATACGCATTCCGAAGCCTACCTGGACGTATCTGATGAGGTGCAGGGTACCAAAATAGCGGATGAAGAATCCTCACTTGTAAGAGAAGATATGTCGGACGAGGAGAAGCAGGCCATCATCAACGGCTATACGCAAGCCCAGATCGATACGTTCAATTCCTATTCCGCGAGAATAGACGGAAGCTCTGGAGCTAAATTATCGATCGAACGGTATAAGGATGATTTGCGGTTTTATGCGAGCGCGCTGCATTATGACTGGTCGCCTGCCAAGACGGCCGAAGAGAAAAGGGCAGCGCTGGAGCGGATATTCAAAGTGATCGACAACCATGTCAAGGATTACTATGGTAACATCAGGCTGGTGACATGGGGCGGCCATCAAGGCGACTGGGGCGGCTATTACGGCGCTTTGGGCGAGGCGCTCTATATTGCCGAACAGCTCATCAAGGATGACGGGATCTACGGCGATGCCGCGTTTAACGCATTTCTGGACCAACCTTTCGTAACGGGAACCGTCGACGGTTTGTACTCGCTGGCGGGGGCAGACTGGAATGGCGGTGAATTGTCGCGCCGGGAAGCGTGGGAGCGCGTGCTGAAAGCCAATTACGATTTTGCGCGTTCGCGCTTGTCCTATATTTACAATCAGGTGCTGTATACGTATGAAGGCGCCTGGGAGGCGCATGAAGGGCTGCGCATAATCGGTTCTTCGTTCTTTGAAGGCAGAGAGCGGAGCCATCAGATTCTTCTGGAAGCGTTAGGGGGGCAACCGTTCCTCGGAGAAGAAGTGTTGGTCGGACCGAACGGCGAAGAATTGGATTTGTATCATTCCTTGTTCTATCACGACCGGACGGCCAGGTTTACGGAAGATTATTTGCAAATTGTCGCTAAGGGACTCGCGAAGAGCAAGCTGGATTCAAGCGGGAACGTCGTCAGGCGGCTGCCGTACGGCGAGCACTACACCGGCCTGACGGAAGCGGGGCTGACAAGGGAAAACGGATATGTCGCCAATTACGGCGAAGCGGCCAACTACCTTCTGAAGTACTTCTACAAAACGTTAAACCACCCCGGCGACGAGGAATTGAACGATGAAATCCTGAAGCTGGCATTGAAAAGCTTGCATGCCCGCGGGTTTGTCCGGCACACGTCTGTGGATGACGACGGGAAACGAATTATGAGAACGGAACAAGTGACGGATGAGCGGAACCCGGCTTTTCCGGGTTTCTACGCGTATGGCACGAGAGCTACATTGGGAATGGCGCTGCAGTTCGCTTCCCTGGAAAAGGCGATGGTTCAAAACGAGCAAAGGTACGGCGGTCCGGAATGGGACGAGTACTGGCGGTATGCGAAGGAAGCGGTCGGTTTCGCGCAGCAGCAGCTGGCGGATCACCAACTGTTCAATTTCACCTTCGGAACCAGAGGCACGAATAGCGGAGAGGATTACCATCTGGCAGACACTTATAAATACATCACCGGCAAGCGGGCCGATTTCAGCCGCTTTGGCGGTCAGGTGACGGCAGGCGCCGTTCTTCCGCAGACGGATTTCGATTATTATACGGAAGAAGAAATTGCCGCGCTTGGCGTCAATCCGGCGGACTACGAGCAGTTTGCCTGGGCGGACGTTGACAATATGTTCATCTCGCTGCGGGACGGCGACTTCAGAATGTTCGGCAACCTGAATGAGCTTAATAAAGGCTACCGGGCAAACGGCAGGCTTCACGTATTGGAAGACAACTACGACCATATCGTGCAGATCGCAACCGACGGCAAGTTTCAATTTCAAGACTATTGGCTTCGCATGAACGATATTGACGTCGTTTTCTTTGAAGACCAATTGACGAATGGCGCTACAGCGCCGCAATCGATGGCGGGAGAGATCATTCCGATCACGCACCAGCCCGGCGTCGGCAAGACGGAGCGCGATAATTTCGAGGCGGATACTCCGTATGCCGGTTATCCGGATTTGCTGACGGCAAGGTACGGGAAGTATTTTATGATTTTCAACACGACCCGCGACGTTTACGGAAACGAACGATCCTTTGACATCAAGATTCCTGCGGATTATAAAGGCAAAACGGTTCTTGATCTTGTATCCGGACAGCAGCTTCCGATCGCGCGTAACGGGAAAGTGACTGTGCCGGCCAAAACCGCAATGGTATTGAAATTAACGTCCAATCATCATAAAGACAAGGAACCGGATACCGTTCATTTTGCAAGTGCGTTAGCAGGCAACGGTTATGCGGGCATCACCTGGAAACCGACGGCCGGCGCACAATCCTACAACATTACGCGTTCGGAAACGGAAAACGGCAAGTACCAGGTTATTGCAGCAGGGGTCAAAGGAAACTATTACAAGGACACAACGGCGGTAAATGGTAAAACGTACTATTATAAAGTAGCTGCCGTCAATCAGATCGGAGCGGGAGATGATTCTTACCGCGCGAAGGTAACGTTGTCATCTTCGGTATCCGGACTGACCAATACGGCCTGGCGCGACGACCGCATCGGCACTTCGGCCGGCAGCGCGGCGGTGTCGGGCTCAAGCATCGCGATCACCGGCGCAAACGGCCGCGGCTTGGGAGAAGGCGACGACCTGATCATCTATGATCGGGATATCCGGGAATCGCTCCATTTCGTAAGTCAGGTTGCAGCCGGCAGCAGTGCTGTCAGTGCGAAGCTGGACAGCTGGAACGGAAGCGCAAGCGGCATCATGATGCGTGAGTTGCTGCAAGATAGCAGCCGATACATTTATTTCGGCGCAGACAAGGACGGCAACCTTGTGCTGCAGAACCGGAACAGGGATTCCCGTCACGCCTTCTCGGAAGAGAAGAAAAGTCCGATGAATGCCATGCTGATCGGACTTCGCGCGGAGGATTATCCGTATCTGAAGCTGGTTCGCGATTACGATTCGCATTACATTCACGCTTATGTGTCCAGGGACGGAGCGGACTGGCAGATGGTGAAGCGGATGTTTACTCCGTTCCCTTATGCAGCCTATGCGGGCGTCGTTGCATCCGCGGATGCAAGCTTCAGCGGCGTGACGGTAGAAGAAACGGCACGCGGACAAGTATATCCTTATGTGAAGAGAGACGGCAACAGCATCTCGCTTGAATGGAACAAACCGAAGCAGGCGGTTAAGTTCAGCCTTTTCCGTACTTACGATACGGAAGCTGCTTTAACCGAGCCGGCATTCGAACCGGGCACTTTGGAGCTGGAGGCGGGCTCGCCGTGGACAGCCTTGGTTACGGAAACTCCGTTGTTGTCGTATACTGACATCGGACCGGGCTTCGACGATTTCCCGGCCTATAAGATCGCTGCGATCTCTGCGGACGGAACAGTGCTCGGATTTTCCGATACGGTCTATCCGCCGAACGAAACGGCCGCGCCGCACGTTTCAAGCATCGATGTGGCCAACCATCTTGAAGGCCTTGACGATACGATCGAAGTATCGGGTCTGCCGGAAGGCACCGTGGTGAAGGTATACCGTAACGCTAAAGATCTCGCTGTGCTTGGTGCAACCGTAACAGGAAGCACATACGGTACCGTAACTATTCCGCAAATTGGCGAGGAGTCCGGCATTATATACGTATCCGCAACCGCTCCGGGCAAGATGGAGAGCGCCAGAGTTGCCAAATCCTACCCTGGCGAAAACGGACTCATTAATTTAAAGGTAGAGAAGGATGCCACGCTGCGGTTTAACACTACGGGGCCCGGCGACGCAACGTGGATGACCATTCTTTCCAATGGGCAGAGTGAGGGCAATAAAAGATTTGGTATCGCTACATTTAACAACGTACCGGATTTCGAGGATGCGAATATCGAGTCCGTTACATTGAAAATGTATCGGAACAATGGAAGATCGGCGACCCTTCGCGCGCATCATATCGAGTGGGACGACTGGAAGGAACCGGGAGCAGGCGGTACGCTTGGAGCCGAATTGAAAAACGAGTATTTTAATGGAAGCTCGGAAGCGGCTTTAGCTTACTTCGATGGACCGCATGCATCTGCCGTAATAACGCCGGAAGGTGATAATACGGTATATGGCATTAATGGCAGCTGGTATTTGGATGTGACAGATATTATCAAAGCAAACCATGGCACCAGAGCCACGTTCCTGCTGTCGGTACCGAGCGGAGAAGTCAACCCGCTGACGAAGGAATATACTTCCGGCAGCAGCATCCCTGGTCAGTTCGGACCTGAATTAATCGTGAAATATAAAACGGATAACATCACAACGCCGCCTGCCGCATCCGATATCAAAGTAACCAATAATGAGGAAGGTATTGCGGATACGGTTGAAGTTTCCGGGCTTGCGGAAGGAACGGTTGTGAAGGTTTACCTGAATTCCTCGGATACCGACGCGCTGGGAGCCGCAACCGTTACCGAAAGCACGTACGGAACCGTAAGCATTCCACAAATCGGTGTCGCTCCGGGCACGCTGTATGTTACGACAACCGCCCCGTTCAAGCTGGAAAGCGAGAAAACGGAAAAGTCGTACATCGGCGAACCTGTCAACTATACAAAGGGCAGCTATTATACGTACCTGAAAGAATTGGAGCGTATCGGTGAAGAGGCTGCTGAAGGTTTGCTGGTCCAGGTTCCTGTGTCACGCTATTCATTTGATGGCAATGTGGACAATGCATTCGGAGGTTCGCACGCAACCGTCGATGGGACGCCCGCGTACACGGAAGGAAAGTTCGGCCAGGCGATAGATCTTAACGGTTCGAACAGCTACGTAACCTTGCCTTCTCAGCATCCGTTGTCCACATCCGATGCCGTTACTGTGGCCACCTGGGTGAACTGGAGGGGCGGAAATGCATGGCAGCGTATTTTTGACTTTGGTAACAACACCAATCAATACCTGTTCCTTACGCCCAGCTCCGGCGGCGCAAATTCGCTGCGGTTTTCGATTAAGAACGGCGGGAGCGAACAACTTATCCAGACATCGCAGCTGCCCGTGGGTGAATGGGTACATGTGGCGGTGACACTGGGAGGCGGTACGGCGAAGCTGTATGTTAACGGTGAGGAGAAAGCGTCGGCGAGTAACTTTACTATCAAACCAAGTGATTTCAAACCAAGCCAAAACTATATCGGCAAGAGCCAATGGCCGGATCCGCTGTTTAACGGCATGATTGACGAATTCCGTGTTTATAATTACGCCTTAAGCGCGGAAGAAATTCAAGCAGCGATGAACAATACGGCGAAGCCATGGGTTGACAACAGTTTGGTCACGGTTTTGCTGGCAGAAGCCGCTGCCCTCGATGCAGCGTTATATACCGAATCCAGCTGGCAGGCGCTTGAGTCAGCGGTCGAGGAAGCGAATGCGCTGCCTGCGGACGCAGATCAAGGAACGATTGATAATGCGGCTGTAAATTTATTAAATGCGATTGAGTCGCTGGTACCTGTATCGGCTTGATCGGTTCGTAGTTAGAATCCTTTATCTTGAATTCATCCGGAGGGTCGGCATCAGCCGGCTCTCTGGTTCGTTTTAAAAATGTAAACGGTTACATAGTGATCGATTAAAAGAATGGAGGCATTCGGATGATAAAACAGCCGCAAAGAAAGAATATTGGATTTTTATTTCTCGCCGGAATGTCGTTCCTCAGCACATTCTTCTCTTTTATTCGTTGTTACCTCGCCGCTGTTACATAGCTGGGGATCCGATCAGCGGATTTGCAAACGACAATCCCATATACAGTATGAACGTGCTGCACGGTACTGTCGAAGCGGAACATTACGATCACTTCCCAATCAATGGCGGAGCGGCAGCAGCAATAACAAACAGCAATGGCTGATTGTAACGCCATAATCATGCTTGAATAAAAAAGGGAAGGCGGACTTGTATTCCAAGCCGACCTTCCTTTATTTAAAACAGGCGTTTAACGGTTTCTTCGATTTGCTGTAGAATATCTTTAAGAGCGGCTTCGCCTGCATTAGGGACGCTTCCGAAAAGCAGATGCTCCACAGGTTCGATTCCTGTAAAATCAAATATTCCCGTATCCGAGGTGATTTTCAGTCCGCCAGTCATTCCGATTTGATCGTAAATTTCTTTCGGTGTGCCGTGCGTATTGATGATGAAGCCTTTCTTTCCTGTCAGCAGCTTATCGATTCCTTGTTCCCCGTAGGCATAAGCAAAGCCGTATGAAAATACGCGGTCAATATAACCCTTAAGAATAGCGGGCATTCCGGTCCACCATATAGGGTAGACGAATGTAATCACATCCGCCTGCGCGATGTATTCCTGCTCGGTTTTGATATCCTCCGGCGTTTGTCCGGCTTTCATGGCCTCCGTATCTCGCGATTTCAGCACTGGCTGGAAATTAATAGCGTATAAATCCCTAACCGTAACTTCGTGCCCTTTGTCCTGCAAGGCACGGACTGTAGTTTCCACAATTGCATGATTGAAGCTGTCAGGGTTCGGATGGGCATAAACGACAAGGTGTTTCATTGCAAAAACCTCCATTTATATTGGTGTTAGCCGATGAAGCTATTGTTCCCAAAACTTGGGGTGCAATTTCATAGATATCTATTCTTTTTTTTAAAAAAATTATAAACTTCAGTATACATGCTCCAGCAGTGTTTCGAGCTGTTCTTTCTGAGGTTCCGTTAATCCGCCGTAAATGGTATCGTTTAGCTTGTCCGAAACGCTGCGAAAAACCGGCGTAATTGGAAGGAATAGCATACACAAACGGAGAATAAGTATTGCTGCACATTCTTTGGCCAAATCCGGGCGGTCGCTGAAAGAGATCGCAGAGGAGCGCAGCATCGGCTGTCCTATCACGAGATAATTTGGGGATTCAATGATACGTTCTATTGAGAATGTTAAAGATCTATCTCGAATCGCATTGGAGAATTTATAACCAGGAATATAAATTCGAAATTAAACATTATGTTATTCAAAGGGTCAACGCCTTTTGGGAAAATCGGAATGCAGAGAAAAAACAAGTATGGATCGTCGAGGGAAACTGCATCTATAATTTGAAAGGAAGGCTTACTTATGAATATATCTCCGGCAGTTGAAGAGATTATGGCGCTGCACAGTGAAGATACGTCTTTTTCCGGAGCGGTGCTCGTCCAAGATAGAGAGGGGAGCTTTGAACAAGGTTATGGCTATGCAAATCGAAGCGAACGAATCCTAAATACTGTGGAAACGAGATTTGGGATCGCATCGGGGTGCAAGATTTTTACTGCGGCAGCGATTTGTCATCTTGTTCAAGAAGGGAGATTGGCTTTCGATTCCAAACTGATCGATTGCGTTGATATCTCTTTTCCAAATTTTGATCCTAGTATTACAGTTCACCATTTATTGACCCATAGTTCGGGAATCCCTGATTATTTCGATGAAGAAGTAATGAATGATTATGAAGGGTTATGGAAGACTGTCCCTATGTATTCCATACACTCTCCTAAAGACTTCTTGCCTTGGTTTCAGAATAACCGGATGAAATTTAATCCCGGTGAAAAGTTCTCATACAATAATTCGGGATATATACTGCTGGGGTTGATTGTCGAACAATTGACGGGGATGGATTTTGCGGCGTATGTTGAGACAAATATATTCGAACGGTGCGGGATGTCCGATTCAGGCTATTTCAGAATGGACCAATTGCCGGAGAGGACGGCCTTCGGTTACATAGATGACGGTCCATCCTGGAGAACAAACGTATATTCGGTTCCAATTAAAGGGGGGCCGGATGGAGGTGCGTTTACGACCGTTCGTGATTTAGCGAAGTTCTGGAATGCTCTATTGGATAATCAACTCTTATCTCAAACTTATACGAATCTGTTACTGACTCCGCAAATATGTGCATCCGAGAACGTTTCATACGGATATGGAGTTTGGATTTCAGTGATCAATGACTGCATTTTCAAATATTATGTGATGGGCAGCGACCCTGGAGTAACGATGCAATCATCCGTATATGCCAATCATAAGATCCATGCTCATGTGATCAGTAATATCAACAACGGCGCATGGCCGGTTGCAAGCAAAATAGATCAGCACGTCTATAGGGAGGCTGGCTTGGACGATTAGGCACTAGCGGGAAGTATCTTACGGCCGCGGCACGTTTTCTTGCTTCGTCAACGGAGCTCCTCCGTCTCGAGACGGAGGAAGATACTATACTTCAGTCCGTTTGGTTTTCTTCACAGATCAAGTATCCTAGAAATGCGAGTTTAAAAAGTCAGGTTCAACAACCTCTATTAGTAACAAGGGGGCGGGTGTCCATGCTGGGCAGACAAAGTGAAAGTAATAAAATATTAATTCTATCCGGGGCGCTCGGGGACGGTCACATGCAGGCGGCCAAAGCAATTGTGGAGGCTTCGGCAATATACAAACCGGGAACAGCCGTTAAAGTGGTCGATGTAATGGAGTGGATTCATCCCCGTCTGCACGTGATTGAACGATATTGCTTTGTGCAATGGGTGAGGCATTTTCCTTCCCTTTACGGATATTTGTATCAAAAAACCCGTGAGGACAACCCATTAACTTATTTTTTGAAAAAATTCAGCACATCAAGCTTGCATCGGCTGCACAGGCTGGTCGGGGATGAGCAGCCGACGGTGCTCGTCAGCACTTTTCCGCCGGCATCGGCAGCTATATCTTTGTTGAAAGAAAAAGGGATGACGGATTTACCCTTCGTGACAGTGATTACGGACTATTCCGACCATTGTTATTGGATACACCCGTACACCGATCTCTATCTGGTAGGCTCCGAGGAAGTCGGCTCAGCACTGCGGATAAAAGATGTTCCGGACAATAAAATTGCCGTAACGGGTATTCCCATACGTCCTTCCTATACCCGGTACTGCAATAAGGATCGGCTGCGGGAGATGTTCGGAATTCCTCTATCGTCTTTTGTTGTACTTGTGATGGGAGGCGGCTGGGGGATGATCGATAAGACCTTTGTCGAACAATTGCAGTCAAAGCCTTTTCCGCCGGGCGTGCAGTTTGTCATCGTCTGTGGGCGCAATGAGAAGCTCCTGAATCGTTTGTCCGAAGCGCTGCAAGGCAGAAGAAATGTGATGCTGAAAGGTTTTGTGGAGAATATGCATGAGTGGATGGCGGCCGCGGACGTATTGGTTACGAAACCGGGCGGCCTGACCACCTCCGAGGCGCTTGCCCTTGAGCTTCCAATGCTGCTTTTTGAGCCGACGCTAGGACAAGAACGGGACAATGCCAATTATTTGACCCGCAGGGGAGCCGCGATCCCATGCCAAACCGGCAACCTGCATTCGCAGCTTCTCCAGATGGTACGAGATCCCGGCTTATTGCGGGAAATGGGGGAGAGGGCCGGGAGGTGCGGCCAACAGGAATCTGCAATGCATGCGGTGAAGCGCATTATGAGCGTGACGTCTCACACTGGAGAAACTGCTGCGCATTCCACTGTGCAGCAATATGCTTGAATGTATTTATCGGGTACTGGCTTGACTTGGCAATGCTTGCAGGTATACTGGGAAGAGACGCAAGGGAGGATATTGTCAGTGCCCACTCTAGTATAGGGAGCATATCAAATGGCAGATATTCAGAGCCTGATTCCTCACCGGTATCCGTTATTGATGATTGACCGGGTTACGGAGATTGAACCGGGCAAGCAGGCCAGAGGCTATAAAAATGTGACCGGGAATGAATGGTTCATTAACGGTCAGAGTAATAGTATGCCCGGTATGATGATCGTGGAGGCTTTGGCACAGATAGGAGCTTTCACTGCAATAAGCGGGGAGAAGGGAATAGGCTTTCTCTCTTCTTTGCAAGGGATTGAATTTCTAGGGAATGCCTATCCCGGAGATCGAATTGAACTCTGTTATGAAGTCACTAAAACTAGAAGAGGCTTCGTCTTGGGCAAAGGCGAAGCTTCGGTTGCAGATCAAGTTATTGTTAAAGCAGCGGAGATTATGATTTTTGTACAAGCGGACTGATAATACGTTATTTATAAGACTGTAATTCGAAGAGTCGAGAGGACATACGGTCCGTTATATCATCCTTTTTTTCTCTTTCATGGGGTAAATAAAAGGGAATAACCGAACGAGGGTCCGCGAAGCTGGTTTAACAGGACAAAATGTCACATATAACGGATCCATAGTCCGCACGTACGAAAAAAAACCATCCCTATTACCCAAGAAAGACCGCCGTTTGATTTGAGCCGAACTCACTACGGTATATATGAAAAAAAATTTTCGGATAAAAGTATTCACAAACATACTTATCCATGCGGAACATTCCCAACTTTAACTTCTCATGCTACAATGACGAGAAGGAAGAAGTTGGGATTTGCTTTTGTATGAACAAAACCATTTAAGAGCTGATCGGATGATAAGTCAAAAAAATGCTGAGCATTATATTCGGGGCAATAACTGTGACGGTTGGCGGCTTGTAAATGAAGAGGAAAGAAGTATTATTCATAGGTATGACAGAATATTGGCAGAACGGAATTTATGAAAAAAGGGGGATATCGTTTGAATTATGATTTTAACCGTAAGTGGCTCGTGAAGAAGTTTGAAGAGATTCAAAGGCGAACACTAAATGCAATCGAGCAATTAAGCGACGAACAGCTGAATTGGAAACCGGATGAACACAGCCATAATATTCCGACCCTTCTTCGACATATAGAAGGCAATGTACGACAGAGAATACGGAACGGAATACTTAATGAGGCCGTAACACGGAATCGGGATGAAGAGTTCTCAAGTGAACATATGACGAAGACGGAAGCTCAGCTGTTAGTGCAGAGCAATCTGCAAATCGTAATCGATGTCATAAAGAACATAAAGGATGAAGGGCTTAGGGACCTTCAGACCGTGAGAGGCAGAGAGCGGACAAATCTTGATATGCTGCATCAATGCGCGGCGCATTATTCGGAGCACATGGGACAAATACTTTATATTGCCAAGCTGATTTTGAAAGAAAAATATAAATCGACATCGGTTTAGAGGGATCGAAATGGTAAAAGTTGAGACGCAAATCATCATCAATGCTCCGATCGATCTTTGTTTTGATCTGGCCAGAGATATTGGTGTACATACCCAAACGGTATGGAAGCATACGAAAGAGATAGCCATTGACGGGATCAAGCATGGTCCAATAAGCAAGGGTGAGACAGTAACCTTTCAGGCGACACATTTTCTGGTCAGGCAGAAACTCACTTCGAAAATAACCGAGTTCGCGAGGCCATATTATTTTGTAGATGAGATGATGAAGGGAGCATTTAAGAGCTTAAGGCACGAGCATATATTTGAGAACATGAACGGTAAGACAATAATGAAAGATATCTTGATTTTTGAAGCCCCGTACGGAATGATCGGAAGGCTGGTTGAAAGACTCGTGTTAAAGCATTATATGAAGAGGTTTCTGGATTACAGGAACAGTAACATAAAGCACATTGCGGAAGGGAATGACCGGAGTGAGGTGTAGGCTGTGAAAGTGAAGGGCGTACTTTTTGATCTATACGAAACCTTGATCTCGGAATACGCGGACGGAGCGCGAAAAGTAAACAGAGCTTCTCAGGACTACCGGGAGTTGATCGGTCTTCCATCTGACGAATTTCGTAAGGAATGGGGTCGTCGTCAGGAAATGAGGATGACCGGAACGTTTCCGGATTACTATTCGGTTATGAAAGATATTATTGAAAAGCGGAATTTGGAATGTGAGGATAAAATTCTCGATTCATTGTACCAAGAACGAGTATATGAAAAATCGGTGCCTTTCCTGGACATTCCCGATGAAATTTTCGAAATGCTCGAATGCGTGAAAAAGAAGGGTATAAAGCTCGGATTAATCAGTAATTGCACGGAAGAAGAAGTACAAGCCTGGAACTCCAGTAAATTGGCGGGATATTTCGACGAGGTTATTTTCTCTTTTCAAGTCGGTTATGCCAAGCCGAATCCTAAAATATATGAACTGGCATGCTCTCGCTTAGGCGTTAATGCAAACGATTGTATATTTGTCGGGGACGGCGGTTCCAATGAACTGGACGGAGCGAGTGAGGCCGGAATGTACCCATTCCAGGCGACTTGGTATGTGCCGGAGGAGTATATGAGTAATCGAACAACGAAGCACAAGAAGCTGATCAAACCGCTTGATATAATGAAACAATTATGAATGGCAGGGGAGTGGCAACTTGAAAATAATCAGAGATAGGTCAAGGAGTTTTGAACTGAATGAATTTTTGAAACGGCCATTATTTGCTCATCTCGCTACCGCGTCCGATGAAGGTCCGCGTGAGTCGCCGGTATGGTTTCACTGGGAAGTCGGACAGATTTGGATCATTGGCACAGCATCGGACAGTTTCCCAGGGCGGATCGAAAAAGAGCCTAAATGTGCAATAGGGATTATTGATTTCGATGTGGAATCCGGAAAGGTGTATCATGCTGGCTTTAGAGGGCATGCGGTTGTGAAAGCTTTCGATAAACATATGGCAAACAAGCTGCTGGCTCGTTATTTAGGTCCTCATCAAGAGTCTTGGGATCCGCGTTTCAAGGAGCTTGATGTTTCGAATGTACTCATCTGTTTTACACCGGAGACGGTCGTTGTGAGGGACCAGTCTTACATAGCGGCTGCATTATGAAGAACTTTTTGATCGGCCAATACGGCAGCTTTGACTATAATAAGTTCCAACGCGACTATAGAGATGCATTTTATGGGATTGAAGCATGTCTTTTTATGGAAGAAACGGAAATTTTAAATTTGATCAATGAATCTAAGACGCATAAGTTTGAAATCGGTATTCATTTTCCGCTGCGCGGCGGGCGTTCGAGCTTAAGGGATGCTCTTTTCCTATGCCAGGACGATGATGTCCGCGAAAATGCGTTTGAACTTATCGGGCAAGAGCTGGATGATCTCGTTCGTGTGAATCCGAAATATGTTCTATTTCATTATCCGAAACCGGTCATATTGGACGATCGGGTGGATTGGAGCCCATGGCGTTTTGCAGACCGGAAAGAGTATGTATATGAAAGTCAATATTCATTAGATGAGTTAAAGGTGAAAAGTGAATATTTATTTCAATGGTTGTCCGTTAAAAGTGAAGAGTACGGTTTTATCCCGGTGCTCGAGTTCGATGCTTTGAATAAGTATGTTTACGAAACGGACTTTTTACTGCAATTATTAGACAGATACAGCATGATAAAATTGTGCCTGGATACGGGGCGTTTACATTTTCAAGATAAGTTAGATCCGTTCTTCGACGCCCGACAAGTCATCCGAAAGTATGCAAGATATGCTGAGGTCATTCATTTATGGAATCTTCAGTATACCGACAAAATTGAAAAATATCATTTTCCTGTTTTGCCGGAGCAGAAAACGGAAGACGGGTGGGCGCCTATCGAGGAGTATCTGACACTGATAAAAGAACAGAACAGGAACGTTAAGATTCAGTTTGAGCATCGATCCGACTACGTCAGCGATGAAGATTTGGAACGGTGTTATAAGTGGGTAGATCGCATACTTAATCAGGAATGATTTTCGAAGAAAGCCGGTGAAAAAAAATGCCATGGCCAATGATTCATTTTTCCATAGCTTACCGATTGTACAATAATTATCCGAGTGCCTCGTTCGTTCTGGGAAGCGTTGCTCCGGATGCCGTACTTGTCAGACACAATGATAAATCCGGAAAGTTAAAATCGCATTTGGTGCGAGGGTCAGGGCAGCATCCGGAGATTCAGGATTTGATCGACTTTGTTAAAACCAACCTCACAGATCACAATAATGATAGAAGGGATTTTCTTTTCGGTTATGCATCGCATATCTACGCAGATCTGAAATGGGTGGAATTAAAGAATGAAGTATCCAATCATGACGGATCGCTCAGAAGATTATTATGGCAGGAAGAGAATCAGTTGGATTATTTATTGTACCGCAGTATTGCATGGACGGATCGATTAAAAGCAGATATTATGCGCTCGCCACTCTTTGAAGTGGAAGGGCTGTATCGTATTGATGAGCTCGATAAGTGGAGAAACCGCATTTTTGAGTGGCTTGATGATCCAAGCAATGAGCCGGGAATTGTAAACACATATATTGAAGAGAGCATGGCAGACCGTTTTATCGGGAATATAGCCCGGGAGATAAGTGAGCTTGAAACGATGCTAATTTGAAATTGTACTTTGAGAAGCACAGAGACTTTGAGAAGTAGAGAGACTTTGAGAAGTAGAGAGACTTTGAGCTCCGCTCAAAGATCCCTATGTCATGCTCAAAGATCCCTATGTCATGCTCAAAGATCCCTATGTCAGGAGAGAGATCATGAAAAAAATTAATGTTGTATATTCGTTAATCAGCGATGAAACTAAATCCAAAGTATTAATGGTCTTAAATAGAGATAACGATAATGGACGCTGGTCTCTTCCCGGCGGTGAGGTTGAAAAAGATGAAACGCTTGAAGCGGCAGCAATTCGAGAAGCTAAGGAAGAAACGGGCTTGGAAATAAAAGTTAATGGAATCGTTGCTGTTAACGAAGCAGTGCTCGAGAAACATGAAGTGCATGCATTGTTTATTACTTTTCGGGCTGAAATAACCGGAGGAGATCAGGAAATCGTGCGTCCGGATGAAATCAGCGAGTTTCAATGGATTGATGTTGATCGTGCAGATGAACTCATGCCTTATTATAAAGAAGGACTGCGCAGTATCGTACAAAGAGGTGTGGAAGTGACGTATTTCGATGAAGGCAGAGTTTATTGAGGTGCTAACTTGTAACTCCTCTCTGAGTCAGAACCTTCGTGGGGGTACCACACTTAAAGACTTGCGAGCATCCCCTGAAATTATGAAATAGGCCTGGGATTTATCAAGCTATGGAAATGAAGATTAGTTGATACATGAGGAGACGAATACATGACGCAAGCTATGACACTTTCTTCATTACAACAGTATATCAAGGAGTTCGATTACAATCCGAATCATAAACTGGCTTATTTTCTTAAACTATCGGAAGAAGTGGGCGAGCTCGCAGAAACGATTAGAAAAGATACGAGACTTAAGGATACCGGTGAAATTAAAGGAACGATTGAAGAAGAATTATGCGACGTTTTATATTATATCCTTTCATTAGCCAATGTTTATGAGATCGATTTGGAAAAATGCTTTCAATTGAAGGATGAATTGAACAAAATAAAGTGGAACAGGTAAGGATCGCGGATCGAACATCCTCATCCTGAGTTGATGGGGTGATGACATCGTTGCATGATCCAATAATATCCAGTATACTGCTAATATAAAAAAATTACGGTGTGAAGCACATGCCGCTTTGATTCATGAACCTGAACGGTTTCGTGAATCAAAGCGGCATTTCTTGTTTTAACACCTTCTAGCCGGTAAATACTTGTACCCATGCGCCGTTATAGTATCCTACCCCAATTTGAGTGAAGCTGCCGTTCAAGATGTTAGCGCGATGACCCGGACTGTTCATCCATTGAGTCATGACTTCCGAAGGGCTCCTCTGGCCTTTGGCTATATTTTCTCCAGCAGCTCTAAAGGAAATCCCGAATGACCTCATCATATCGAACGGGGACCCATAGGTTGGTGACTGGTGGCTGAAATAGTTGTTGTTGATCATATCCTGCGCCTTGACCGTGGCCACGTTCGAGAGACTGCCGTTCATACTAAGGGATTGCAAGCCCGCCTTCGATCTTTCTTGATTCACCAAATTCAATACCTGCTGTGGAAACTGGGATGAATTGGCGGTATTTTGCGGACTTTGAGGATATTGCGGATTTTGCGTCTGCGGTTGATTCTGAGCAGGTGGGTAGCCCGGGTTGAACCAATTCCCCCAATCCCAATTGCCCGTGTGTTTCATTTTGACCGATGATTTCTCTGCATTAGGTGTGGAAATGGACGATGCTTGCGTTAAGTTTGATTTCATGCCAACTTCGGGAGCTTCAGCCTGATCTGGAGCGGGCTGCTGCCGGTTTGGCGTATTAACGCCGGCGCAGCCGGTAATCAGCATTAATAATGCGGCGATTCCGATAATCTGTTTGATATTAAAACCTCCTCGAATCGTCATAAAGTAAAGACTTATTCGAATAAAGGTTTTGTCAATTGGTTTCATTTTATTCAAACCGTTCTTCTGAGAAGATCTCCTCGATTGCCCGGCGGGCTGGTTATAAGGATTTGAAGTAGTTGAACCAATTGTTCAAAAGAAAAACCGGAGTGACCCCGCAGTGCCTACCGCAAGCATACGAAAAGACAATCGCCAATATGATCTCAATCACCTATTTTCACCTGTTACAGCTAGTGTATACTTAAACAAAAGTCATTAAAGAAATGGACTCCACCTCTTCCTATACAAAGGAGTGCTGCCTGTGTGTTGAGAGACGAAATCAAACGCGAACTAACGGCCATTGTTGGAGAAGCGCACTTCAAGGACGATCCGTTATCGCTTGTGACCCACTCGTACGACGGCACGCCGATGCTGCAATCGCTGCCGGACGCGGTCATTTATCCTTCAAGTACACAGCAGGTGGTGAAAGTGATGAAGGTGCTGCACCGCTATCGGGTGCCGCTTGTCAGCCGCGGGTCAGGCACCAATCTGTGCGGAGGAACCGTCCCCATCCAAGGCGGCGCAGTGATGGTCATGCACCGGATGAATCGGATACTCGAATTGGATTTGGAAAATTTGACGGCAACCGTTCAGCCTGGACTGATTACGAAACAGTTTGCTTTGCATGTTGAGGAGCACGGACTGTTCTATCCGCCCGATCCGAGCAGCATGGCCGTTTCTACGATCGGCGGCAATATCGCCGAATGCTCAGGCGGACTGCGCGGTCTGAAATACGGAACGACCAAAGATTACGTCATCGGTCTCGAAGCGGTGCTCGCAAACGGGGAATTGATACGAACCGGCGGCAAACTGATGAAGGATGTCGCCGGGTACGATCTGACCAAACTGCTGGTCGGTTCCGAAGGTACGCTTGCCGTTATTACGGAAGCGACGCTCAAGCTCATTCCGCCGCCGAAATGCAAGAAAACGATGCTGGCCATGTTTAAGGATATTTACGGCGCTGCGCGCAGCGTTTCGAAAATCATCGAGAACCGGATCATCCCGGCGACGTTAGAAATTCTCGACAACCCGACGATCCGCGTGGTCGATTCCTTTGCCGGGCTTGGTCTGCCGCTCGATATGGAAGCGATTTTGCTCATAGAGCAGGACGGGCATAATGAGGCAGTGGAGAGGGATATTGCGTTGATCGAATCGATCTGTCTGGGCGAGCAAGCGGACCGCGTCGCCATAGCGGCCAGCGCAGAGGAGGCGGAAAAGCTGCTTTCGGCGAGAAGAAGCGCTTTTACGGCACTGGCCAGGCTGCGTCCGACGACGATTCTGGAGGACGCAACCGTGCCGCGGTCCAAAATCGCCGATATGGTGCTGGAAATCAACCGAATAGCGCGGAAATATGAAGTTCAAATTTGCACGTTCGGCCACGCGGGAGACGGCAATCTTCATCCGACGGCAACGACAGACGCGCGCGATGCAGATGAAATTCACCGGGTGGAATCTGCATTCGAAGAAATATTCGAGGCGGCGATCCGCCTCGGCGGAACGATAACAGGCGAGCATGGCGTCGGGCTTGTAAAGGCGCCTTTCCTGGAATGGAAAGCCGGCCCGGCAGGTATCGAAGTGATGAAGGGGATCAAGCAGGCTTTCGATCCGCTTAACCTGCTTAATCCCGGCAAAATATTCGCGAAAGAAAAGCGCAAACGGGTGGTGATTGAGCGTGGCTGAGCGTTCGGGACCAAGAAACGGGAACGGAAATCCGCTCGCAGCCAAGCTGCAGCTGAAGCTGGATTACGAACAGTTAACGAACTGCATGCGCTGCGGTTTTTGTCTTCCGGCCTGCCCGACGTTTCGGGAAACGGGGATTGAAGCGGAATCGCCGCGAGGAAGAATTGCGCTAATGAAAGCGGTGGCGGACGGCATTATGGAGCCTGACATGGCGTTCGAGAATCAGATGAATCATTGCATGGGGTGCCGCGCCTGTGAACCGGCCTGTCCTGCGGATGTGAAGTACGGGTACTTGCTCGAGGAAGCGCGTGATGCGATTGAGGATCATACGCGTAGCCATCGCCCATGGGTGAGACTGGTTCGGCATTTGACATTCAAGGATATGCTCCCGCATCAGAACCGGCTGCGCTTGCTGGGAGGCGCCTTACAGCTGTATCGGAAATCGGGGCTGCGAAAGCTGGTTCGGAGCTTAGGTGTTATGGAGCTGTTCCCGGAACATCTGCGGGTTATGGAAAACGTGATGCCCGATGCCTCTTTCCAGGGGGTAAGGGAGAAGATCGGAGCCCGGCACCCGGCCACAGGAGGGAGGCTCGCAACTGTTGGCCTCTTTCGCGGCTGCATCATGGATGTTCTATTTACCGATACGAATATACATACGGTTGAGCTGCTGACGGAAGCGGGCTTCGAAGTGGTCATTCCTGAGACGCAAAACTGTTGCGGCGCGCTACATGCGCACAGCGGCGAAGCGGAAGGAGCGAAGGTGCTTGCCCGGCGGAACGTTCAGGCGTTCAAAGAAACAGGCGTCGACTTTATTGTCTCGAATGCCGGAGGGTGCGGGGCGCTTTTGGTCGAATACGGGCATTTGCTTGCCGGCGATCCGAAATGGGCGGAAGAAGCCGTCTCTTTTGCCGAGCGGGTGATCGACATCTCCGACCTGTTGGTGCGGCACGGAAGGAAATTGTGTTTTGCGGACCGGACAAATCGGCCGGACGGACAGCCTGTACGCATTTCGTATCAGGATTCCTGCCATTTACGCAATGTGATGCGCACATCGGATGCACCGCGTAAACTCATTCGAGAAACGGAAAACACCGTTTTCGTCGAAATGAAGGAAGCGGACCGCTGCTGCGGATCCGCCGGCATTTACAATTTGACGCAGCCGAAGATGGCGGAGCAAATTCTAACGCACAAAATGGAGCATGCAAATCAGACGGAAGCGGATATCATTCTGACCGGCAACCCGGGCTGTCTGCTGCAAATGAAGGCAGGCATCGAGAAGCACGGGGCAAACAGGCAAATGCAAGCAGTCCATGTGGTGGATTTTTTGCATGAAAGATTGGCGAAAAATTGATGTCCAGATTGATTTTGGAGTGATGGATTTGGGAAACTTCAACTTACCAAGTACACGACTAGAAGTCTGCTTGCAGTTTCTTTGGGACTGATCATGATCCCCCTATTTATCGTTTCCTAGAAGAACTTTTTTGCCAGAATATTCCCAATGATTCTTGCCCGTGCTACAATAGCGAAGAAGAAAGTAGAGAGACTTTGAGCTCCGCTCAAAGATCCCAATGTAAGGAGGTATCGTTTTCATCAATAAGTGAGATGAGGAGGGAATGAAACATGGAAAAGAGTGTGCTGGGGAAGACTGGACTGCAAGTGACGAAGCTCGGCTATGGTGCGATGGAAATTCGCGGATCGCGGGTGTGGAGCGGCCGTCCCGTAACGGACGAAGAGGCGGACTGTATATTGAATGCCGTTCTGGATGCCGGAATCAACTTCATCGATACCGCTTACGATTACGGCCGGAGCGAAGAGCTTATCGGGCGCTTCATCAGCCATCGGAGGCAGCAGTTTATACTGGCAACCAAGTGCGGCTGTACGCTTGTCGATTGCGGTGATCATGACGAAACGCCGCATGTTTGGACAAGGGAAAATCTGATGCACAATATCGACACAAGCTTGAAAAGGATGAGAACAGACTACATCGATCTGCTGCAGCTGCATGGTCCGACTGTTCAGCAGACGGAGGAAGGGCAGTTGGTCGATGTGCTGAAAGAAATTCAGGCCACCGGCAAAGTGCGCTGGATCGGTATCTCCTCCTACTTGCCGCATTTGCCAGCCTATATCGAATCCGGGGAGTTCGATACGTTCCAAATTCCATATTCCGCCCTGGAAAGAGAGCATGAGCATCTCATTACCAAAGCGGGTGAAAGCGGAGCAGGCATTATTATTCGCGGAGGCGTCGCGCGCGGCGAACCCGGGTCGGGACTTGGGAACCTCGACCGCTGGTCGTCCTGGGAGAAAGCCGGATTAGACGACCTTCTCGAGGAAGGCGAGAGCCGGACAGGCTTTTTGCTGCGATATACGCTCAGCCATCCTTATATGTCCACGACGATCGTGGGAACCAAAAACCCGGAGCACTTGCTTGAAAACCTGGCCTATGCCAATAAAGGCGGGCTTTCGCAGGATGTATACGAGGAAGCGGCACACCGCCTCGATTCCCTGGGCAAAGTGACGAATTTATAATGGAAAGGAAAACAATCGAATGGAAAAAAGTGCGATCCGCCATATGGTTATTTTTAATCTGAAGCATGATAAAGGCTCATCGGAAGAGAAACGGTTTCTCACCGACGGGCAAGAACAATTGACATCCATTCCGGTCGTACAAAACTTTCAGGTATTTCGCCAGGTTAGTGTGAAAAATGGCTACGACTATGGCTTTTCAATGGATTTTGCTTCGCAGGCCGAGTACGACGCCTATAATGAACATCCGGTCCATATGGCCTTTGTGGAGCAGCGATGGAAGAAGGAAGTCATCCGTTTTCTGGAGATCGATTTCCAAACCGGTCTTGACAATCAGCGTCAGTGACCCCTAATATATAGTCATCGAATAAATTATCGATAATCGATAATCTGAACGGGGATGCCGCTTGTGAACGAAATACCGTCGCCTTTTCCAATCAACTCCATCAGCTTCAACGTCTATACGGCATTGAAGAAAGATATACTGGACGGCACACTTGGGCCGGGAGAACGTTTGATTGTACTGGATATTGCGGGTAAATATCAAATCAGCCAAGCGCCGGTCAGGGAAGCGCTGGAACGTTTAAAGCAAGAAGGCCTTATCGTCGGTCAGCCGAACAAGGGATCCGTCGTCTCGGATATTACTTCCAAAGAAATCAGGGATATATTCATATTGCGGGAAATGATCGAGGGCTTTGCCGTCAAAGAATCAATGCCTCTGCTCACAGAGGATGACTTCCGGTATTTGGAGCATGTATTGCAGGAGATGGACCAGGCGGTTAAGGAATACGACAGCTTGAAAAT
The DNA here is from genome assembly GCA_041281825.1 of Paenibacillus tarimensis. Taxonomy (GTDB): domain Bacteria; phylum Bacillota; class Bacilli; order Paenibacillales; family Paenibacillaceae; genus Paenibacillus_D; species Paenibacillus_D tarimensis_A. The sequence goes on from CP166298.1 coordinate 2,013,336, forward strand.
ACTTGAAAAAGATATGGAGTTTCACGGGTTCTTTTACCGGAAATGCAACAATTCGGCGATTCTTGAGCTTTGGAATCATATGAAAACGAAAGTCATGCGGTTTATGGCGATATCCAACCGGCACTATTCGACGAAGAAGCTCGTCGATTGGCATAAGCCGCTGCTTGAAGCGATTAAATCGGGCAATCCCGCAGAGGCGGAAGCCAAAGTCATCGAGCACATGCACTCCTACAAAACGATCCATCTCGACTAAGGGAGGAATGGAGCCATGTCAATGGAATTTCAGAGGTTGTCGGAGTATCCGGCAGCCCGGGAGAAGGAGCTTTTTCATCGAATAAAATCATCGGAATGCCGGAAGGACATCGAACAGGCCGTCGAGGATTGTTTTCGTTATTTGCTCCGGGACGGGCCTGTCCATATCCGCGATCTTCATGAATTTACCGTTCGACTGCTTGCAGGACTGGAAACAAGGTTGATGAACGAATCCAAGGATGCCGGCTTTCAGATGCGATACAACATCTTATCCGTTGCCGCTATGGATACGCCGGACGACATCAAGCAATTCGTGGCCGGGTACTGTGCGGATCTAAGGGAAATGGTGGCATGCAACGAGAGAGAAAGGCATCGCAGAATCATCAATAAGGCGATTTATTATATGGAGCAAGAATGCCGAAACGCCTCCCTGCTCAGTCTTGCCAAGAAGGTGTATATGACGCCGACGTACCTCAGTATGCTGTTTAAGATGAACACAGGCAAAACATTCATCGAACAATTGACCGATATCCGCATCAACAAAGCGAAGGATATGCTGAGAAGCACATACTTGAAAAACTATGAAGTGGCGGAGCAGGTCGGCTATCACGATTCCCGCTATTTCAGTCAGATCTTCAAAAAGAAAGTAGGCGTATCGCCCAGCGAATACCGGGAATCGACAGGGCGATAAAATACTTCATAACAAAAGCTGCTCTTTTTATGGAGCGGCTTTTTTGTTTGTTAGGTCCTTTGAAGAGCTGAACGGTAAAAATGGAATGAAGCGAAGAAGGCGCTCGGCAACTAATAGAAAATGCAAACCCTCCGGCGAATGGCAGCCGGAGGGTTTTGTAGGTTTAGCGACATCACAGGTTTCGCGCCGAGAGCAGCGATCTGACGAAGGGCGGACGGCATTCTTACAGCCGGACGTCGCTCGACGGATCCTGACCTTCCAAGTTGTGGGCGCGGGCTTGCCCGAGCTCGTCATCCCAGCACAAGTGGCGGTACCCGGCGGCGGCTTGATCGGCAGTGAACCACCTGATAAAATCCTCCCAAAGCGATAGCGGCCACGTGGAATCGATCTGTGCTGTTGTATAGGTTCCTTCCCGCAAACGGACAAAGCCGAAGATGTCGCGCACCTGCGATTTTTCCGCCTGGGTGACGACTAGCTCGGCCAAGTGAGGCGGAATGAAGATCACGCCGGCTGGTGTGCCGAGCACGACATCGCCCGGCATGCATACCGCGCGGCCGATTCTGGTCGGCGTGTTCATGCCGACCATCGTCACGTCTTCGATTGCCGTCGGGTCGCTGCCCCGGTAATACACATTAATGTTCCCGATTTCAGCAACCTGCTGATTGTCGCGGATACCGCCCCAAATGACCGCGCCGCCCCGTTTGGTGCGCGTCGAAATGGCGGTGGACAAGTTGCCGCCGACGTAAGTGCCTTTGAAGATTTTATCGAACATATCTACGACGACAACATCGTCTTCTTCCAGCGAGTCGATGACCCATTGATTGAAAAATCCGTGCCGATTTTCTAGCTTGTGGCCATAATTCAACAGCGTGTCATGAAGATCCGGCCGCTTCGGCACCATGACGGCCGTAACTGCGCGTCCGACCATCACTTGATTCGGATGAATGATCTTGAAATCGCCTTCAAACTGATATTGATAACCCCGGTTCCAGAGCGGTCCCCAGGCTTCCTCCAACGTAATATTTCGCATTCTGCGCAGAATGTCGGAGGATACCTTCGGCCTTCCGTTCGGAAATCGCTCTCCCTTCCATTGAGGAGTAAGCTGAATCATATCTTCGGCATTGTCGAATTTCAAGCGAAACACCTCTTTCGGTCAGATCGTTGCTAGTAGACTGTTCCGTAAATATCGATTAATGTTTGATCAGCTGGATCCGCTGCGGGTCCGAAGAATCAGGGCGACAAGAGGCGACCGATAACGCTTCTCCAGCACGAATCCGGTCCCTCCGCTTCTCATTCACCTAATCATCATATCTATTTATTTATGGAACGACCTACTAGCTTAGTTCCATTATTGATGACGTTCCGGTAGATGTCGATGCGACGTTCTTTCGTTTTTTTGTGCAGGAACATAATTTTTTCTACCCTGCAGCTGAACGTTGTCCCCTATGGAGGGAGACGGAGTTTCGTATAAAATAATGATAGAAATTCATTCTTCATCATGGATCGGAGGGCACACCCGATGAAAATTATGATCTGCGATGATGAAGTCATCATTCGCACCGGTCTCGCGAAGGTCATTAATTGGCGCGAGCTTGGTCTTACATTGCTTGAACCGGCCGCTTCGGCCGAAGAGGTGTTGGCGCGGCTCGAAGCGGAGCGTCCCGATATTTTATTAACCGATATACGCATGACCGGTATAACCGGACTTGAACTTGCCGAGGAAGCAAGTAAGACGATCCCCGAACTGGAGGTCATTATCTTGTCCGGGTATGACGATTTCATTTACATGCAGAATGCAATTCGGCAGAATGTGAGTGACTATCTGCTGAAAACGAGCAAGCCGGAGGAGATTATTAAGACCGTGCTCAGGGTGAAGCAGCGCATTGAGAAGCGCTGGATGGCCCAAAGTGAAGAAAGCGTCAGAAGCCGGAGGGAGCAGCAGCGCGCGCTGGAACAGTGGGTTACCAGAGGAGAAGTGTCTTCAGCTGAATCGGTGTGGCCTGCCGGTTTTTTATCCGACTGTGCGGCTTCGGGCGGTCGATCAACGAGCGGCATGCGTATCTTATTGATCGCGGCAGAGGGGTGGGACGAGTCCGCAGGCAACCGGTCGCTGCTTCTTTTTGCCGTTAGCAACGCATTGAATGACTTGTTTCCCTGTGTATCGTTTGTTCAGAAAAGGCGGGTTGTAACCGTTGTGCGGGAATGGGCGGCTGAAATCGAGGCCCAGCAGCAGCGATATGTTTTTCAAAGAATCGAACGCGTGCTGAAATGCAAGCTTTATGTGATCAAGGGCAAGCAAGTAAAACGGCTGGAAGAGCTTCATGATTCTTACCGGTCTGCCGATATCGCTTTTGACTACAAGGCGTTAATGCAGGTATCCGAGTGGTCGTATGAGGATGTCGAGGATCGGCGCGGCGGAAAGACGGTATGCAGTGTCAAAGAAGAAAAGGAGCTGTGTTCCATTTTGCTTGAGGATGACCGGATGGCGGTCAAGCGGTGGGTACAGCAATATATACAGGAGCTGGCGGGCGAACCTCACGTCACACCGCAAACGTTCGAAGCGGCACTGCAATCCGCCGCGCTTGCCGCACACCGCTGGCTGCATCGGACACTGGCCTCAAGCGGTCGTGAGCATGAAGCGGAAACCCATCTTGGGCCGCTCGAATTCCATGAGGATCAAACCCCTTATGAAATGTTGAGCCAACATCTATATGCAGTGATGAAGCTGTATCATCATCAGTTGGCTGAAGGGCGGAAATCGCACGTCACGAAAGCGATTGCTTATATCGAGAATAATTTGCGGCATAACCTCAGCCTTCAACAGGTGGCTCAGCATGTCCATCTCCATCCGGGACACCTCAGCACGGTGTTTAAGAAAGAAACCGGCATGACCTACAGGGACTATGTGCATCAGATTAAAATGCGGCACGCCATGAATTTTTTGAGCGCGTATCCGGCTAAAATCAGCGAAGTCGCTGCGGAGGTCGGCTATGATGATGTGAAATATTTCGGACAAATATTCAAAAAATACACCGGCCAAACGCCGAGCGAATACCGTGAAGATCCAGCTGTGAAGAAAATGTAACGGTGAACATTCACCTGCGAACACCTTGGATTTTTTTACCCTATACCTTGGCTTTGTCACCTACAGAATGGAAGCGGTATCACGTATAGTGAAGCTGTAAGTGATTCATATGGTTGAGAGGGGTTGAGATTCATGGCGTCCACGGATTATTACGCACCGGGAAGGTCATCCTTGTGGACTCGCTTCATCCGTAAGAAGAAAGATTCGACCGAGATGAATCTGGCGGGATATATTTTTATTTCACCATGGTTAATCGGATTTCTGCTGCTGACCTTATGGCCGATCGCTCAATCGTTTTATCTGTCGTTTACCAACTATTCGATGTTGGCCGATCCGGTGTGGACAGGGGCGGAAAATTACAAAAGGATTTTCTCGGGTGACGATGTGTTCACTAAATCGCTGACGGTTACGTTTATTTTCGTGCTGTTTTCCGTACCGTTCAAGCTGTTCTTCTCGCTGATGGTTGCCATGCTGCTTGTGAGAAGTCTACGGGGAATGAACTTGTATCGCACGCTGATATACTTTCCGTCGCTGATCGGCGGCAGTATCGCCGTTTCCGTACTGTGGCGCAATATGTTCGGTATCGACGGCTATATTAACGGCATTCTTGCCTGGTTCGGACTTCAGGGCGTCGGGTGGGTTTCCAACCCGGATACGGCGCTTGGAACATTGATTCTGCTTAACACGTGGCAATTCGGTTCGACGATGGTCATATTCCTGGCCGGATTGAAGCAAATTCCGAATGAGCTGTATGAAGCTTCCTCCGTCGACGGGGCCGGCAAGATTCGCAAGTTCTTTCATATTACCATTCCGATGCTGTCGCCTGTAATGTTTTTTAATCTGGTGCTCGGAATCATTAACTCATTCCAGATGTTTACCGCAGCCTTCATCATTACGAAGGGCGGCCCGGTTCAATCCACCTATATGTACGCGCTCTTTCTTTATGAGAAAGCGTTCAAGCACTTCCAGATGGGTTACGCTTCTGCGTTGGCTTGGATCTTGCTGGTCATCGTCGCGACGCTTACTGCACTGAACTTCCTGGCTTCGCGGTACTGGGTATTTTACGAATCGGAGGGAGGGAAGGCGAAATGAGCGGATTCCGCCCTAAATTGGCGAACCACCTGTTTTTAACCATCTTCTCGCTGATCATGATTTATCCGGTCATCTGGTGGGTCGGAGCATCGCTTAAACCGGTTAACGAAATGAGGCTGCCGGCGATCTGGCCGTCTGTCCCGATGTGGAGCAATTATACCGACGGCTGGAACTTTTCCGCCCAATATTCGTTCGCGCATTTCTTCGCCAATACGCTCCTAATGGAATTTTGGAATGTGCTTGGGGGTGTTATTACCGCCGCGATTGTGGCATACGGCTTCGCACGGTTAAATTTCAAATTTCGCGGCATGTGGTTTGCGATATTGCTGCTCACCATGATGCTCCCGGCTCAGGTTACGATTATCCCGCAATATATTCTCTATAATACATTCGGATTTGTGGACAGCTATGTTCCGCTCATCCTGCCGCATTTCTTCGGAGGAGGCGCCTTCTTCATCTTTCTGCTGGTGCAGTTTATCCGCGGCATCCCGCGCGATTTGGATGAAGCCGCCAAAATCGACGGCGCTTCGGTTTACGGTATCTTTCTGAGGGTCATCTTCCCGTTAATCAAACCGGCGCTTGTAACCGTTGGGATCTTCACCTTCATCTGGAGCTGGGATGATTTCTTCGCACAAATTCTATACCTCAGCTCCGTTCATAAATTTACAGTCGGTCTCGCGCTGCGGATGTTTATCGATCAATTCGAAATCCAGTGGGGACAGCTGCTGGCGATGTCGCTTGTTTCCGTTATCCCTTCCGTCATTATATTTTTCATAGCGCAGAAACATTTTGTCGAGGGGATCGCAACAACAGGCTTGAAAGGGTAGGCCGAAAACCATCATTATATATTCGAAAGGGGAAGAGAAAAAAATGAAACAAAACTGGACCAAAAGCATGGTGCTTGTCATGTTTGCCGTTATTCTGGTACTCTCAGCATGCAGCGGCAAAAACGGCAGCACGAACAATCCGGGCAGCGATACGCAACCAACCGGCGGCAACACGTCGAATCAGAGCGGCAATTCGGATACGGGAAATGCGCCCTCCGCCAAAAATATGAGCATCATGTGGTGGGGGCCGGATGCACGCCATGAAGCGACGTTAGCCGCGCTTGACATTTACACGAAGCAGCATCCGCACATCAAGTTCACGCCGGATTATATGGCTTGGGACGGCTATTGGCAGAAGCTCCCGGCCCTCGCGGCATCCAAGACGGTAACCGACGTATTGCAAATGGATGCGGCTTACATCCAGGACTATGTGGCCAAGGGAGTGCTGGAGGATCTCACCGATATCGACTTGTCGGGCATCGTTGATGCGGGCGTAATCGAGAATCTGAAAATCGACGGCAAGCTTTACGGCATTCCGCTCAGCCAGAATGCGCAAGGCATCGCGTTCAATAAGCCTGCGCTGGAAGAGGCCGGCATCTCGCTGCCGCAGAAGAACTGGACATGGGACGATTACTTTGCGTTCGGCCGCGAGGCCAGATCCAAGCTTCCTGAAGGCAAATACGGCATCGCCGATACGGCGAACCTGTGGGATTGGTACAATTGGTACCAAACGGCCAACGGCGCATTGCCTCTGATGAGCGATAATGGCAAAACCTTTACGCTCGACAAAGATTTATTTATGAAATATCAAACAACGCTGGCCGAGTTGCGCAAGGAGAAAGCCGTTCCGCCGGCCGACCAGTCACTTTCGTTCACCGAGAACGACCCCGCCGGCGATCCGATGGCATCCGGCGTTCTCATGACTCGCGGAGCAACGACAGGCTCCGTAGCCGCCTTGTATTCCTTAATGCCCAATCAGGTAGACGTTGTCGGCGTTCCGATCGGTCCGGCCGGCGGCGGGTGGGCGCAATCGACGATCTTCCTGAGCGTCAGCGCCAACTCGAAAAACAAAGAAGAAGCGAAAGCGTTCGTGAAATGGTTCATCACCGATCCCGAAGCCGGGCAAGCGCTGAAGATGACCCGCGGCATCCCGATTAATCCGGAAACGTTCAAAGCGCTTGAACCGACGATGGAGCCGAAGGATATCCTGGGCAAAAAAGTATACGATATGTCCGTAGAGAAAGCCCTTCCGTTCTATCCGATCGCACAAGGCTTCTCGGAGTGGGTGGATACGTATAAAGCGACGATGGAAGGCGTGATGTTCGGCCAGACCACGATCGAAGCGGCATATGAGAAACTGAACAAGCTCGGCCAGGATATCGCGGCACAAAATAAATAGGAAATTAGGGCCACCGACGGATAGTTTCGGTGGCTTTCGTTCGGTTCTAATAGAAGCTTGACATCGTACGAGGGGGAATCTTGTTATGCAGCTTGCCGAATTCTTTCCGTCCAAGCCGACGCGGCTGTGGCATCTGGCTAAGCAAATGGGAGTGGATTATGCGGTCGGACCGTTGCCTTGGGACGATAAGGCCGGGAAGCCCTGGGAACTGATGCCGCTGATTCATATGAAAAAGAGGTTCGAAGACTTCGGATTGACTTTGTCCGTGATTGAATCGATGCCTCCCAGCAACAACATCAAGCTGGGTACGCCGGGTAGAGAAGAAGAAATGGAAGGCTTCATGCAATTGATTATCAATATGGGGAGCGCCGGAATACCGGTATTATGCTATAATTTCATGGCCCAATTCAATTGGTTGCGTACGTCGACAACGACCCGCACCCGAGGCGGGGCGCTTGTATCCAGCTATGAGCATGCATTGATGAAGGATGCGCCGCATACGGAAGCCGGCGTCGTTACGGAAGACAGGCTGTGGACGAATTTGAAGTATTTTATGGAGAGAATCGTTCCGGTGGCAGAGAAAGCCGGCGTCCGGTTGGCGCTGCATCCGGATGATCCTCCGATTACGCCGATCCGCGGCATCTCGCGCATTCTGCGCAGCAGCGAAGATTTGCAGAAAGCGATCGACCTGGTGCCGAGCGAGTACAACGGCATAACGCTATGCCAAGGAACATTGGCTACGGCGGGAGAAGATATTCCGGCAGTCATTCGTAAGTTTGCGAAGCAGGACAAAATATTCTTCGTTCATTTCCGCGACGTGCGCGGGACCCCGGAGAAATTCGAGGAAACGTTCCATGACGACGGTAAAACGGACATGTACGAAGCGATGATGACTTACTATGAAGTCGGATTTCACGGCCCTGCCCGCCCGGATCATGTGCCGACAATGGAAGGGGAAAGCAATGAAAATCCCGGCTATGAGCTATTGGGCCGTCTGTACGGTGCAGGATATATGAAAGGACTGATGGCTGCCGCTTCCCGGCAGCCGGATTGTCTAGAGGACGGCATAAAGATAAAATGAGGAAAAAAGTATACTTCGAGGGGAGGGCTCGGAGGATGAGACGATGGTACGTGTTCGCTGCGGCCGTGATCATAGCCGTACTGGCTGCCGGCTGCGGAGGAGCAGGGAGTGACGATACGTCAGCGAATGAGGAAAACCGTACGGAGCCGATCCGAATTACGGTCATGCACAACTGGACGGGACAGGACGGCAAAGCAATTGCGATGCGCGCCATTATGGACGAGTTCCGGGCTGCACATCCTCATGTGATTCTCGAGGATGTGGGCTTGCCGACAGACGTATTGAAGGTGAGATTGCGAACGGTTGCCGCTGCCGACGAGATGCCCGATTTGTTCGTCATGTGGCCCGGTTCGATGACCAGAGACCTTGTGAACGGCAATATGCTTCAGCCAGTGAATGATTTGCTGCAAAATAAGCCGGAATGGGCAAACAATTTCATTCCGGGCGCTTTCAACGGCTACACCGTAGACGGCAAAATCTATACCGTTCCGATGAATCTCGCTCCGACCTCCGTCCTTTATTACAATCAAGCGCTGTTTGACCGGTATGGCGTGAAGGTTCCCGAAACCTGGGAAGAGATGCTGCAAGCCGTCAAGGTTTTCAATGAGAATCAAGTGATCCCGATTGCAATGGGCAATAAAGCGAATTGGGTGATGCAATCGACGATATTCAGCACATTGGCCGATCGGATGACCGGGTCGGAATGGTTTTTGAACGCGGTTAGCCAGAACGGGGCCAGGTTTACCGATCCCGAATTTATTGCTGCGCTTAAGCTGCTGCAGGATTTCGGCAAGGCGGGCGCTTTTCAAACGGACTTTCATTTAATCGACGATCATCAGATGATGCAACTGTATTTTCAAGGCAAGGCGGCGATGTTTGTTAACGGCGGTTGGGCGGCTTCCTATATTGTGCAGAATATGCCGGAGGACGTGCTTGCGCATACCCATGTCGGCCTGTTGCCGGCGGTCGAAGGAGGTAAAGGTGAAGCCCGGTCTCTTTCGGGTGTTGTCGGCACCGGGCTCGGCGTGAACAAGAAGCTTACCGGCGAGAGAAAGGAAGCGGCGATGGAGCTGTTTTATGCATTGGCCGGTCCGGAAGGACAGAGGGCAACACTTGAAAGCAGCACACTTGTCAGCTATATGATAGAACCGGATAAGAGCAAGTCTCATCCGTTGTTTCTTGAATTATACGATCTGATGCAGAATGTGCGGCTCAGTCCCGTATACGATATCAGCTTAAGCATGCCGGCCGTTGAAGTGATCAACAGCGGGCTTCAGGATATACTGCTTGGCGGCAATGTCTATAAAGTCGCCCAGCAGCTACAGGAAACGCAGGCGGCGGCAATTCGCAGGTAAACGCAACAGGGGAGGGGAATTGCGATGATGCGCTGGATCGCTTCGTCATTACAACGAAAGCTGTCGCTTTTTATGCTGATATCTACCTTGATCCCGCTGTTATTGCTGGGCGTATTCACTTATATCATTTCAACGGACATTACCGAGCAGAAGCTCCGGCAATCGAGCATCGATACGCTCGGCCAGATGGAAGGCAAGCTGCGTTTCGTCATTACGGATATCGAAAGCTTATCGATATTTCTGACCGGCCAAAGCGATATTCAACAGTATTTAAGCACAACGGCTGTCAATGAACAGACGAAAACCCGCATTCTCAGCTTTATGAGCGACTTGACAAGCTCCAAGAAATATATCTCGAATATTGCCATTTATCCCCTAAAGTTTAACCCGGTCTTATCCACATCGAACATTTACGAATCGACACTGGATGAGTATGTTGACATTACCCAAGTAAAAGAAAAAATGTGGACCGAGTTATACTCCATGACCAATTACGCCGGCAAGCACCGGGTCATCTCATTTATTCGTCCCATGCGCAGCATTCACACCTTCGAGCATACCGGCTGGCTGGTGATCAGCATGGATGAATCGGTAATCGCCGACTTCTGGTCGGAGTCGAGGTTCGGGGAAGGGCAAGGCCAAGTGCTGCTGCTAAATGAGAGCGGCAACGTTCTGTCGTCAACGGAGAGAGCATGGTTATCCCGTTCCGTACACGAGCTGTATCCCGGGGTTTCCACATCGATCAACCGGGGACGTTACGGCGAGTCGGCTTACGGTGCAGATCAAGACCGGAAGCAGGTCATCCTTTATCAGGAGCCTTCCACGGGTTGGCGACTTATGGGAGTCGTACCCGTCGATCTGAACCGGTCGCAAAATCTGTACATATTGCAATTAACGGCCGCCGCCGTCGTCATCTCGGTAATCATGAGTACCGGCCTCATTCTGTTTGTGATCCAGCGGGTAACCAATCCGCTCAAAGTATTGTCGCGGCTGCTGAGCAAAATCAATCCGGATGAGCCGATGCCGGTGTATCATCCTGCTTCCGACGACGAGATCGGTAAATTGAGCGAGAGCTACAATAAGCTGGGTTCGCATATTAAACAGTTAAAAGAACAATTGATCCGGAATGAAACCCGAAAAAAAGAGGCGGATATCCGGGCGCTCCAGGCGCAGATTAATCCGCATTTCCTTTATAATACGCTATCTTCGGTCCATTGGATGGCACTGTTGTCCGAAGAGAAAAGGATCGCGGAGATGGTCGGAGCGCTAAGCGATTTTCTGCAATTCAGCTTGAACAAGGGGAAGGATTTCTGTCCGGTGCATCAGGAGTTTGCGCATATCGGCAACTATGCCCAGATTCAGGAGCTCCGTTTTCCGGATAAGTTCGAGCTCGACTGCATCGTCGATCCTGAGCTGCAGAACAAATATATGCTTAAGCTGCTGCTTCAGCCGCTGCTGGAAAATGCGATGATTCACGGTTTCCAGAAAAAAGCGGGAAAAGGAACGATCGCCGTCTATCTGGAGCGCAGAGACGATGACATGCATTTTCTCGTGCTTGATGACGGGGCGGGCATGAGCGAAGAGCGATTGGCGCAAGTAAGAGCGAGTCTGCAATTATCCGACTTTACGGAGAATGACTCCGATTCCGGGTACGGACTGCGAAATGTGAACGAACGGCTTCGCCTTCATTACGGGCCGAGCTCATGCCTTAACATCGACAGCCGGCCGCATGCGGGAACCCGAATTTCCTTTTCCATTCCGATCATGGAAGGATTGTCTGATATTCAGGAACGCTAATTAGCTCCACAATCGGTCGTGATTAAAATAGTTGTTCCACTCCTCTGTCGTTTCCCATAGTCCGGGGATGTCCGGATGCAGGTTAGCGGCGATCACTTCATCGTTCAACGCTTCGATGCCGAGCCCGGGTGCTTCCGGCACCGTGATCCAGCCGTCCTGAACGAGCGGCTTCGGCAGCTTGCTGCTTATTATAAGATCGTCCCACCAATCGATGTCGGCGGAATGGTACTCAAGCGCCAGAAAATTCTCCGTCGCGGCGGCTGCATGAACGGCGGCCAGGCAGGCGATTGGACTTTCCGCCATATGGATGGCCATGCTGACGCCGTAATCCTGCGCCAAATCTCCGATTTTCTTCGTTTCGAGAATGCCGCCGGATGTCAGCACATCGGGATGGATGACCGATACACCGCCGGATTCCAGCAGCGGCCTGAAGTTCTCTTTTAAATAGATGTCTTCGCCGGTACAGATCGGCGTTGTTACCGCATTGGCCAATCTGACGTACTGATTTGTGTATTGCCAAGGGATCATATCTTCCATCCAGGCCAGATTGAATTTGTCGATGCGGCGCCCGAGCTTGATACAGTCTTCGATACCGATATGACCGAAGTGATCGATTGCAAGCGGAACTTCGTAACCGATGACGGAGCGGACGTCAGCGACATACTGCTCCAGCATATCCAGACCTTTCTCCGTAACATGGATGCCCGTAAACGGGTGTGCGATATTATATATATCATAATGGCGGTTGCGAAGCCGGCGTATTTCTTCCGCGGATAACTGCGATGCTTTGCGGCCGTACCAGGCTTTGGACGCCGCTCTCATTTCCTCGAGAAAGCCCAGCGGAGCGCTTAACGTTCCCGGCTCTTGAATGATTTGATTGATGCCAAGATCCATCTTAAGGAAGGTGAAGCCCTTCTCCATCCGTTTCTTAAGCGCTTCGCCCATCGCTTTGCCGGTATCCTTGCCGTCTACGTCGGTATCGCAATACATCCGGATCCGGTCGCGGAATTTGCCGCCGAGCATTTGGTAAATGGGGATGCTGTACGCTTTGCCCGCCAAATCCCAAAGAGCGATTTCAAGTCCGCTGACGCCGCCGCCCTGCCGGGCATGGTGGCCGAACTGCTTGATGCGGCGGAACAGCTTATCGATGTTGCAGGGATTTTCGCCGAGCAGCCGGCTTTTCAGCATAAGTGCGTACAATTTGTCCGCGCCGTCGCGAACTTCTCCGAAGCCGATCAAGCCTTGATTCGTGTAGACTTTGATCAGACTGCTGTGGAAGGGCGCTCCGACGATATCGGCAAAACGGATGTCGGTGATCTTAAGCTCGGAAGGACTCGAATAGGTGATGACATGGGCGAGCGTACTTTCATAGGACGGTACAGTTGCCATTCTCTTCACACTCCCTGGAAATAAAAATAAACGAATGCCTCAGCCTGTTACAACAGCATGCTGCCGCCGTCCAGACGGATCGCCGAACCGGTCAGAAACTCGCTTTCATCGGAGGCCAAGTAACAAACCAACGAGGCTACGTCCGACGGCAGACCGACACGTCCGAGCGGAAATTTCTTTGTTAAAGGCTTCTGATTTCGTCTGGCCCTATCCGCTTCTTCCGCGGTAAAGAACGGTTTGGCTTCGGCGGCGCTAAGCTGCCCGATCCGGATGGCGCCGGGCTCAATCGAATTGACCGTAATGCCGTATTTGGCCAATTCTACGGCACTTTCCCTTGCAAGCATCCGGACACCGCCTTTCGTCATGCTGTACACGATATCGAAATCGGTCGGTCTTTTGGCGTGAACGGAAGAGATCAGAATAATTCTACCGGAACGCTGCTTTTTCATATATGGAACGACAGCCTGGATGCACTGCCAATAACCTTTTAGATTAATGCTCATCATTTTGTCGAAGGTCTCTTCGTTATGCTCGAACAAAGGGTAATTCAACTGCAGCGCGGCATTGTTTACCAGAATATCGATCCCGCCGTAATGTCCGGCCACTTGTTTGACCATGTTTTCAATTGCTGATTTGTCGGCCACATTGGCTTGAACAAGAATGGCTTCTCCGCCCGATTTCTCGATCTGTTGCTTCGTATCGGCGGCTCCGGCATCGCTTCGATTATAATGGACGGCGATTTTAACGCCCCGTTTCGCAAGTTCGCATGCGATTCCTTTGCCGATTCCCGTGCCTGCGCCGGTAACCAAGGCGATTTTTCCAGAAATATTCATGCCGCTCACTCCGGTTTATTCATTTTCACATCTATGTAATGATTCAAGAACCCGCCGTCCAGGCGGATGTCCGCTCCGTTCAAGTAACCTGCTTCGTCCCCGGCGAGAAAGAGGACGAGATCGGCCAGGTCGCGATGCGTTCCTAGGACAGCTCCCGGCACTTTGTAATTGAAATCCTCGTACAGCAAGGAGATGTCGCTGCGAAAACGCTCGTCATCTCCCTCGACGGGTCCCATTTCGATATGGTTGACCCGCACTCCGTGCCGTCCCAGCATCAGCGAAGCTTCGCGTGAAAGCATCTTCACCGCGCCTTTGGCCGCACTGTAAGCGAAGGATGAGCCGTTAGGCTTCTCGGCGTGAATCGAACCGACATAGATGATTGACCCGGACCGCTTCGCGGTCATTTGTCTGCCGACCGCTTGCGTTGCAATAAAAGCAGTCTTTGTATTTGCATTTAAGATTTCAAAAAATAACGGTTCTTCACAGGTTTCCACGGCTGCACGCTTTACCAGGTTATTGTTATGCACGAGCACGTCAACCTTACCGAGTACATTCGCTGCGTTGTCCAGCACTTCTTGTATCTCAGCGCTTATACAAAGGTTAATTTGACAGACGAGTGTCTCAGAGCCGACCGAACGGCAGTGCACCAATTCCGGCTCGATCCCGGCACCGGCCGACGCGCTGTTCAGGATGAAGCGGGCGCCTTCGGCGGCGAGCCGACGGGTAATGGCTTTTCCGGACTTGCTGTCGGCATCCGTAATAAAGACGACTTTGTTCTTCAATCTCATAGATTCCCTCCGTACATGCCATATGAAAAAAACTCCTCATCTGTTATATTACCGATCATAATAGGGCAGCGCGATGCTATAAAATTATGATTTTGTTTGATTTTTTATTTTTCGAGATTGAACCTCACATGCTACAATAGCGTGAAGTAAGATGATGGGAATTTTTATGAGAAGGCGGGCCGGAGAAGGATGAAGAGAAGACTGGTAATCAGCGATATTCATGGATGCTACGAGCCATTTAATCAATTACTTGAGCTGGTGAAGTATCATCCGGTTAACGATCAACTGATTTTATTGGGAGATTATGTTGATCGGGGAGCGGACAGCAGGAAAGTCCTCGACCAAGTACTAAGAATGGTGAGGGATGAAAGTGTAATTGCACTGCAGGGAAATCATGACGAGCGATTTGCGGATGTCGTAATGGGGAGACACGGTGAAGCGAAGGTAAAGTTCTTTGAGCATGGCGGACTTCAAACGATGGAAAGCTATCTGAATCTGAGTTTTCAAGGCGCTGAAGCAATGCGGGAAGAGCTTTTAGAAAAGTTTGTTGCGATTATTAATGAACGATATATGCATCATGTCAGGTTTCTGGACGAGCTGCCCTGGTTTTATGAGGATGAGGATCACATTTATGTACATGCGGGAATCAATCCCGACTACATGCAGTGGAAAGAGCAGCCGAAACGGGACTTTCTCTATATAAAGGACCCGTTTATTAAGAAACCGATCTCAATCGGTAAGAGAATCATATTTGGGCACACGAAGACGATTGATATTCACGGCTCCCCCGATATATGGTATGGCGACGGGAAGATCGGCATCGATGGGGGATGCGCCTACGGGTGTCAGTTGAATTGTCTGGAGATTCTAGGGAGAAATAAATATCGGACGTATTCCGTTCAGGCTGAACGAAACGGGTACGCACTTAGTTGAGGAAAAATGCCGATAACCGCCGAACATTTTATGCGACCTGAAGTTCGCATTAAAACGGTGGAGTACCATTGCATTCGGAAAGGCCGGTATCAGGATAAGCTGTTGTTGGGATACGGGCATTTGGAATAGGATTGCTGCGTGATGTAATGAAAAAGCAGTTTTTTTCATGAATGGCTATGGGGCTTCCGTACCTTGGTATTAAGATGTATAATAATGGAATCAAATCCAAACATGTGACACGGCTTCGACAATCTTGTTTTGCGGTTGGGTCATGTCGTAAACGGAAAAAAGTTCGAGAGGAAATTGAAATGTTCGATTGGGTCGAAGAAATTGTTCCGCAAAACGGTATTCATGAATTGAAAGTGCCTGAATCTATTCAAATTGAGGAGATTACTACGAATCAAAGAGATTCGATGTCCTATTTAGGCCAATTTTTTGCCGCTCCCAGTGCTCTCATGGCTGAAAATAATATGGTTCAATTGCGGGTAAGTAATGAGTATACAAAATCGGTATTGCTTTCAGAAGTAATGCCGCATTTTCGAAACACAAAGGCTGTTTATCAAAATGGAAAAGTGATTACTTTTATAATGCAATATTTGAAAGAAAATTCAGCTACGATTTTCAATCGTTATACACAAAACGGATTGCTTTTCCCGATCCTGCCGGACCTATACCGGAATACAAAGACGAATTTTGGCCCTGAAATATCTGGAAGAACACTAAGACATTTCGCAGTGAAGACGAATGAAATTGAGAAAATTAACCTTCCCTATACGGACGATTTCAGGAGATTTATTATACAGACATTCTTTGAACCGGGAGAGGGACTGACTCTTTGTCCAACAGGATGGGAGTTCGATGATGACATACGAGAATCCATTACAGTCGGTTTTTTCGCTACCTTCGCATCTTCAATACGATTAATGGTTGATTCAAGTACACATATCATTATTGCTATAGATATTAATTAACTGCATAATTGCCGCGGGAAAGAAAGAAGGGTACTACTAATGAAAATGCAATTCATATCCGATACGGATTATACCGTTTCGGGGGTACATATCAAGGATTTCTCCCGCCAGCGGTATTGTATCTTTGATTTTGAAGCGACAGGAATAAATCACGAGGAAGAATATATCACTCAGGTCGGGGCTGTAATCTTTGAAAACAACATAATTCAACGTGATAAGTCATTTTGCACCTATATCAAATCTCCCAAACCGATCCCGGAGGCGGTTGAGAGGTTTACAGGCATCTGTAACAAAGATCTTCAAGATGCGCCCACGTTGTCGGAGATCTATAGTGATTTCGTTGAATTTACCAAGGATGCGGTTCTGGTTACTCATGCGGGTTACGAGTTTGATTTGTTACTGCTGGAGAAGGAATGCGAAAGAAACAATTTGCCGATGATTGAGAATCAAGTTCTGGATACGAAAGCCTTGTTTTCTTTTCTGCATCCTGAAATCAACGAAATTATTTGGACAGACTATCTTATCCGCCATTATCAGATCAATGACAAGGATTTAAGAAGGCATGATGCGTTAGATGACAGTATATTGATCGGGCGCCTATTTCAGTGCATATTGCAAGAATATGAAAAAAGAAATCTGACGGATATCCACTTTGCGGAGCCGGTAAAGGTCAAGCGATTTCAGATTAAACCGTTAGCGTGAAGGTTTGAATAATTTGAAGATAAGAAAACTGATAGAGAGGGGTACCGATTTGAACATATCCCAATTCCAGCGAAGCATCGGGATGCTGTTTGGCGAGCTCCTCGAGTCGTTTCAGGATCAAGGTGAATATGGCTATCTCCAGACCGATCACAAAGCTTGGATACTGCACAAACTTGACTCCGGAAATAGTTGAACATGCGAATGTGGATGGGATTGATTTAATAGTGACCCACCATGATGCCTGGGACTTCGTATACGGCATGAAAGAAGAATGTGTCAAGAAATTGCGGGAGTATGACATTGGGCACTTCTTCGTCCATTTGCCGCTGGATTATGTGGAATTTGGAACCTGTAATTCATTGCTAAGAGAAATTGGAGAGGTCTCGATCATTCAACAATCAAGACACGTTAACGGCGATAGTGTTATCGGTGTCGGTCAGTTACCCGCCTCAATGTCGTTCACGGAATTGATAGCCCGCCTTGAAAATGTCCTTGCGGAAGGCGTAAAAGCCTGGCAATTTGGAGGGGACAACGTTGCAAGAATCGGCATGCTGACCGGTGCGGGAAACGGTACGAACCATATTCGGGATGCGAAACAATTGCAGTGTGATGTTTATATTACCGGAGAAAGCTCATTGTACACTGTTCATTATGCAAAATTCGCTGGCATGAACTTGATTGTCGGAAGCCATACGTTTACGGAGATTTTTGGCGTGAGATCCTTGGCATATAAGTTGAAGGAGTTATTCCCGCATATTGAAATCGTTTATCTTAAAGAGGATCATCTTGAATCGAAGGTTTTGAAAAATACATAGCAATAAAACGGAGTGACATGAAGGAGCGTGTGACTCATGCACAATAATGAAATGGCTATTTATCCGGTTAAATGGAAACTTATTGTCTTATTCGTGTTATCGGTCCTGTTCGTGGTCATCGGATTATTGTTTGTAACAAAAGCGATTTATAACGTGAATTCCGTAAGTAGTATTGTGATCACGATGGTTATATTGATTCTTCTTCATTTGATTGATAGTCGGAAATTGCGTAAGAGCAATGCAGAGGCATATGCCAAAATATTTTCGCCCAAAAATGTATTAGCTCCCATTGCCTTTATGAGCTTAGTTATTATTTTGGAGATCATTGACCAAACAAGAATAATCAATCGATATTTGCTCGGAACCATAAGCATCCTTCACTTTGGTTTGAGCGCGATTTATTTCCTCTACCGACTGGTATTAAGCAAGCCGTCCCTGATTATCAATGATAAAGGGCTCAACGATAATTCATCCCTGTTGAGTGCAGGAGAAATCACATGGGAAGAAATAGATGAAATAACGATGTACTCTTATATGGGTAACAGGTTTGTTGGAATCACAGTAAACGAGGATAAAGCAAAGCGGCTAAATAAAATCAAAAGAATGCTTTTAAAAGCTCGAAATGTCATAAGCATCTCCGAAAAATCAGTTTCAATTCCATTAACCGAGCTGTATGATATTTTAAATGAGCTTTGGCAGAGACAAATACAAGCAAAGGATGATAGCGATGATACTCGAAGTGGCAATGCTGCAAGTGAAACCGGGATTAACAGACGAGTTTGAACATAACTTTAAGATCGCATCAGGAATTATCTCCAAAATGAAAGGTTATGTCAATCATGAATTAAAGAAGTGTATCGAAGACAAGAATAAATATATTTTGCTGGTCCGATGGGAGACGCTGGAGGATCATACAATCGGGTTTCGGGGGTCTGAAGAGTACCAGGGGTGGAAGAGCCTGCTGCACCATTTTTACGATCCTTTCCCGACGGTGGAACATTATGAAGAGATTCAATGAAAGAAACGTTAGATGAAGGAAGGAGATTCCAAGTGCAGGCAATCCATCTATTGAAAGTTTATTTTATACTATCGGGTTTACTTTCTGTTTCGTCCGCTATGCAGGTATTCGAGCATTGGTCCAAAGGAAATTACATTATGACTTCTTTCTATGGCATTATGGCGTTATTTTGGTTGTATGTTTTCATGGTCGTTTCACTGGATTTAATTAAAAAAGATCCTATATCGATGAAAGGCACAGTTAGATCAACAAAGAACAGCAGGATTTGGGTCACGTTACAATCAGGAAAAGTCAAGAGCTATATCGTTCCAGTCAAGGAGGTAATGCATAAGCTGGAAGCAGGCAAGCAAATTGAAATCATCCTGACTAAACGTACAAAACAATTAAAAGAGATAAAAATCATATGAATGGAGCAATAGTTGGAGGTGTCTTATGAACAACATCTTTATCATTACGGGAACATCAAGGGGCATCGGCGAGCAATTAGCCAAGCTGCTTCTTGAGAGAGGCGATGTTGTCTATGGGATTTCAAGGGGTAGTTCCGGCGTCTTGGACAAGTACGATATGTACACCTCCGTTCATTTTGATTTAGGTATTGGTTCAGAAATTGATCTTATACTGAGCGGACTTTTCGAACAAATCGACTTGAACCGTACGGAAATGATTTGTCTGATCAATAATGCCGCCATGCTCGAACCGTTGAAGTCAATTGACCAATGCAGCGCCGATGAAATAAACAAAAATCTGCAGATCAGTCTGGTAGCTCCGATGGTTTTGACGTCTTCTTTTATTAAACTGACGGACAATCATCCATTTAGAAGGAAAATCATAAATATCTCTTCAGGCTCGGGCATCTATCCGGCACCGGCGATGGGCGTATATTGTACAGCAAAAGCCGGGATAAATATGTTCACCCGATGTGTCGGGGCAGAGCAAGCGAAAGCACACAATCCCGTTGAAATGATCGCCGTTGATCCGGGCATGGTCGAAACCGAGATGCAACAGATTGCCAGAGGAAAGAATGATGAGGATTTTGAAATGGCGAAATATTTTAAGCAAGCCTGCCAAACGGGACAGCTGCAATCAGCAGAGGCGCTGGGGAAGCATTTACTGAACATCATCGATAAGAAGTTTGAAACCGGAAAACTTATAAACTATGCCGATGGATAAGCTTGACGATGAACATGTTGGTAAGTTATCAGTCGCTGCAAAGGAGTTGGATTTCAAGAGTCATGGATAACGGGTTCCAAAAACAGGAATATGCCATCTCATATCCGTATATAACGTCATTGTATTTGGCTATATTCTGTCTGATTAACATCACATCTATTTTCATAGATGACATTTTGGGCGAAAGAAAGATCTATTATAGTATTTCTGTCATAGCTATCCTCATCGTGACTGGACTGCTAATGGTTATCGAATTTATAAGAGACCGCAAACTTATCATTGAAGAAAATCGTTTGATCATTGACGGAATACCGTTAGAAAGAAACGAGATCATAAAGACGACCATGAACAGCTATTTCATTCAAATAAAAACTACTCGAAAACAACGGTCGCAACGTCTAATTAGAATGGATTTCAAGAAACCGGACAGGGAAATGAAAAGAAATATGTTCAAAGCGTGGCTTGAGAGAAATAATGTAAAAGTAAAAATATATTAATAGATGAGGTATAGCAAACATGAAAATCGAGCGCATCGACCATTTCGTTCTGACCGTCAAAGACATCGAATCCACTATCCATTTCTATAAAAACATACTAGGAATGGAGCTCGTAGAGTTTGGAGATAACAGAAAGGCACTGGCCTTTGGCAATCAAAAAATAAATCTGCATGAGTCCGGGAAGGAGTTCGAACCAAAGGCAAAAACCCCTTCCCCGGGATCGGGAGATTTTTGTCTGATAACGCACACGCCAATAAAAGAAGTTATAACTTACTTGGAGTCATTAGGAATCGTTATTGAAGAAGGACCGGTCATGAGGACAGGCGCGCTGGGTAAGATTGAATCCGTCTATCTTCGCGATCCGGACGGAAATCTTATTGAGATATCCAATTATCTCTAACTGCGGGAATCGCCCGCCCTAACTTTTATCGCAATATACCTAGATATTCTTTCCACGGCCCGACGTCCTCCTTGTACCTCACGGCCATTACCCGCACGATCTGGGCGATATGCGTTAAATCATGAACAACCCACGTAGAAAGCAACTCTCTTAGCTTCACCGTGCCGAATGCCGGGTGTGTTCCAGTCCATTCAAGATGCAATTCAGGGTCGATCAGTTTCTTAAGTTTGGTTATATTATGTTTCCTGATCGATATAAACTCAAGCAGCTTTTGTTCGATCGATCTTTCAAATTGTTCATTAAGGTGTGCGTAGCGGTCAAATGGAGGAAATGGTTTGCGCTCACCTTCTTGAAGGATCATCTCTAATCTTGGTATCCAATTGTTGTTCTCTCCCTCGATGAGGTGCTCGATTACTTCCGAGGCGTTCCAGGTTCCTTCGCCTTCATTGCATAGCAGCCATCCATCAGATAACCCGGATAAAAAATACTCCAATGTCCGGGGCGTACGCTCCAGCACCTCAATCGCTTCCTTCATATCAAAATTCATACCGGGGCTCCTTTCTGCGACCAGCGTATTTTTCAAAGATTATAAGGACTTTATGGGATTGCGTCAAACAGCGCCTCCAAAAAATGGTTGACAAAAGTTGTAACCAACGGTTATATTATAACCACAGGTTAGTAACCAATGGTTATAATAAATGAAGAGGTTGAATAAGATGGCAAACCGAAAAGAAATTCGATCTGAAGAAACGAAAAAAGCGATACTGTCCGCCGCGGGCACATTATTTGCTGCGAAAGGCTATGAGGCTGTCACAATGCGGGAAATCGCCAAACAAGCCAATTGTTCGCATACGACAATTTATATTTATTTTCAAGATAAGGAATCGCTGCTTCATGAGCTGTCCATGCCTCCTTTGCGCCAGCTGCAGCAACAAATGATCGATATCACCAATCATCCCGTATTAACGCCGTACCAAAAATTATCGAAGGTCAGTCAAGAGATCATCCGATTCTGCCTGACTCATCGCAGCATGTATTCGATCTTCTTCGCCGCGAAAGCGGCAAGGGTAGATGAGGAAGACCCGGAGCTGGAAATCAATCAGTTACGGAATTCACTGTTTCGGCTGCTGGGAGAGTCACTGCAGCACTGTCTTAAGATAACTGGAAACGATGAACGTATGCTCGCATACAGCCGCATTTATTTTTACACTCTGCAAGGCATTATCGGAACGTACGCGATTTCAGAGGAACCATTGAAAGAGCTGTTCGAAAGAGTAGGGCCCACCTTTGAATTGGCCGTTCAGGTGCTTGTTGCCGGTTTTGAAACATTAATAAACGAAAGGATGAATGAACAATGAAGTTGACGAAAATTTCGGAAAACATATGGAGCTTAAAAACATGGCTGATCATCCCGATACACGTGTGGGTTGTTGTTGAAGAGGATGGGGTGACGCTGGTGGATGCCGGCATTTCGGCAATGGCAGGCGGGATCATGAAGTTTATTGAAGGTCTGCAAGCGGGACCGCTAAAGCAAATCGTGTTGACACACGGCCATTCCGATCATGTAGGCGCCTTGAAGTCCATTCGCGCCCACAGCGAGGTGCCGGTCTACGCACACCGGATTGAAATTCCTTATATGCAAGGCGAACTGCCTTACCCGGGACGGAAAAAGGCCGCCCAGTCCGTTGAACCCGGCACGGTCCTTCCGCTGCCCGAGGATGAACAGGGGCATCCGCTTGCAATTGCAGGATTAATGCCATATCATACTCCGGGCCATTCTCCCGGTCATGTTGTTTACTATCATGAAAAGGACAACGTGCTTCTAGCAGGTGATCTGTTCACGTCAAAGAGGGGCCGGCTCCATTTTCCAATGGCGATGTTCACTTCGAATATGGAGGAAGCGATCTCCAGCAGCCGCATCGTCACCCAATTGAACCCGGTAAGACTGGAAGTTTGCCATGGTGATTCGGTATTGGAGCCTGCCAGTCAAATGGGAGACTACATTAAAAAGGCCGCACAGAAATATTCGAATATTCCGATGCAATTATAATGAAGGTGGAGGGCTGATATGAAAGATCCGATTATCGTTCTTCCTTACGATCCGGATTGGGCGGGGGAATTTCAGGCGATTGGAAGAAGGCTGCGCCAGGCATTGCAGGAGGTTGCAATACGGATCGACCATATTGGATCGACCTCTGTAAGCGGTCTGGCTGCAAAGCCGGTTATCGATATTCAAATATCCGTACGGTCGTTTGAACCGTTGCTGTTATTCCGGGATCCGTTGGTTGAGCTTGGTTACGTTTATCGCGCGGATAATTCCGACTTGACGAAGCGGTATTTCCGGGAAAGCCCGGGTAAAAGACGAACTCATATTCATGTACGGGAGCACGGAAGCTTTGCCGAGCAGTCTGCTTTGTTGTTCAGGGATTACTTGAGCGCTCATCAGGCCGCTGCAGGTGAATATGCAGATTTGAAGTCTAAATTAGGCGAACTGTATAAACATGACCGGGTCAGATATGTGAACGAAAAAGACCCGTTTATATGGGAGACGATGAGAAAAGCAAATCAATGGAGCCAAGAAGCAGGTTGGAAACCGGCGAAAAGTGATTGTTGAACATGTGCATGTTTTCCTTATCTAACGTATAAAGGAACTGAAATGTTACAATCCAGAAATGATGTGAAACAACTTTAAAGGTACCATTTGCACTACTTAATCGGAACGAATGTTCTTCCGTTGTTTGGAATAAGGTGGTACAATAGGTAGGTTAGCACCAACAATGTGTTGAAAAGAAATATAGACGACGGTGAAATGGAGGAAGGGAACAATGGTTGATGCATCCACAGAAAAGCTGAATGAGTTTCAACGATTCATTGATTTTGTGAAATCAATTGCGATATTGGATGAGCAATTCTGGAATACATCCATCGGGCCAGGTAAATGGACGGTAAAAGAGATTATCGCTCATATCATGTTATGGGACAAGTACTTCCTGGAGGAAGCCATTGAGAAGATTGCAACGAAACGACCGTTAACGGTGAAACATCTTGATTTCGATACTTTCAATGAGAATGCAATGACCTACAGCCGTAACATCCGTGTCGAAGAACTGGTTTTGGACACGATCCGATACCGGGCACAAATTATTGATCTTATCCGTTCGATACCGGAGGAAGATATTTACTTTGAACATATAGACGGTGACGGCAACATCTTCACGATCAATGAGTATCTCAAAGGTTTTATTGCTCATGACCAACAACACCAGAGTCAAATCGAGAGCTTGTTGCATCAATATAACATTGGGTGACGAAGGAACAGTTATGAAGAGGTTAGGATTATACATCGCAGGTGGTATTGCATTTATATTGATTATATTAGCAATTACATGTCCGGATGAAGAGGATTATAAAAGTTGGTTGGAGCGCAAACATCGCATTAGCTGTACTAACGAAGGATCAGGTATTTATTGTAAACAATTCATCGGTGGACAAGAAATAGAACTCGACTGGACGTCAAAGCACGTACAGAGTGCGGCTATTTATATGAGAGTAAATGATCATTATATGAAACCGGATGGTAGTGTCTTATTCATAAGAACGTTTGGTATATTAGGGATGTTATATGATTACTAATATCCGGATATGAGGATGAGACTATGATTTTAATTCGTTCCTATCAATCATCGGACTTGCCAACGTTAACAGAATTAATGGGCGATCTGGGATATCCAACTTCTCTGGATCGTAAATAAGTCACATCGCGGGAGAGCACAGGATGATTAAATATAATATTTGCTTTATAAAACGAGGGCATGAGATTCTATTATTGAATAGGGAATACCCCAGCTGGATGGGCTGTTGGAACGGAATCGGCGGGAAGGTTGAGCAAGGAGAGACGCCGCGGGATTCGATGATTCGAGAAATCGAAGAGGAAACGAATATGAAGGAGTATACTCTTTCCTTCAAAGGTATAATCACTTGGTCGGTTGATGGATCGCATGTCGGGGGCATGTATACATATATGGCTGAAGTACCGGAGACCCTGACGTATGCGACTCCAATTAAAACCGATGAAGGAATTTTGGATTGGAAAACGATGGGCTGGGTCCTGCACGAACAAAATCGCGGAATTGCCGCCAATATCCCGGAGTCGATTGAAACGATTCTTCATGACCCGGACTGTTACGACCATCTTTGCGTATATGAGAACGGTCTATTGAAAAATCAGACTTCAAGGAAAATCGACCCGTTATTCGAGCACGATGAAGCGTTAAGGGATGCATATCTGAGTCAATTCAATAAAGAAACAAGCGGTATCCGTTAATAAAGGTGGAACCTAGGAAGATGGATTATATATTGTTACGCAGAACACCCACAATTGATGAATATGTAAACGTCTGCCGGGCAGTCGGTTGGAACGAGTTCATCAATTATGACGCGGCGGAGTTGTCGCTGCAACGCTCCTTGTTTGGTGTAGTGGTTCAGTACAAGGATGAGACTGTTGGAATGGGGAGGGTCATTGGCGACGGTGCCGTCTATTTCTATGTTCAAGATATCGCCGTTTTGCCGGATCATCAGAATCAAGGACTCGGGAACAGGATCATGGAAGAGATTGCAGGATTCTTGAAGGAACATGCGCCGGAAAAAGCATTTATCGGACTTTTTGCAGCTCAGGGTAAAATGACATTTTATAAGAAATATGGATTTAACAAGCATGAAGGGATGACGGGAATGTTTGGCGTCATTCATGAAGGCGAGATCAAATAGGTATTTTATCAAGCGGAACGATTGAGATAAAGTAATCTAAAAAAAAGGTGATCCTATTGAACATTGAATACAAAGATACAATGGACATTCGTGCACAGGATTTATCACGCCTATTCGGAAATTCGGGAATCAAGAGACCTTATCAAGACCTGGATCGACTTGCTAAGATGATTGAAAATGCGGATATTATACTAACAGCATGGGACGGGGAACGGATGGTCGGCATCGCGAGAGCAATCACGGATTACTGTTATTGCTGTTACTTGTCTGACTTGGCGGTAGATCGAGATTATCAGAAGCTGGGAATCGGTAAAACGTTGGTGGACTTGTTGCGGCAAAAGATAGGGGATGAAGTCTCCCTTGTTTTAATATCCGCCCCTTCTGCAATGGAGTATTATCCTCAAATCGGCTTTCAACCAACGGATAAAGCTTTCGTCATACCAAGAGTGAAATGATGTGGTTAGACGAAAGGACTGAGAGCGATCTGCAGCAAATGGTTTGTGAAAAACTATGATCGATTAATGAAACCGGTGGAAGAGAAAACATTTTTGCCGATCCGAACGGAACTGCTCAAGGAAGCATACGGCAATGTGCTGGAAGTTGGGTGCGGCACGGGCATTAACTTTTCCTTTTATCGGGATGTAAAGGTAACGGCCCTTGAACCCAATAGTGTCTTTCGAGATGCAGCCATTAAACAGGTGAATCAGGCTCAAGTTCCCATACAGATCGTAGAGGGAAGCGCGGAAGCGATGCCTTTTGACGACGATGCATTCGATACCGTAGTGGGAACATTGGTATTCTGCTCCATTCCCGATCCAACGCAAGCCGTTAGGGAAGTAATGAGAGTATGTAAGCCGGGCGGGAAAATACTTTTGTTTGAACATGTTCGTCATGAACATACAATGCTGGCGGCGATGCAGGATTTCTTCACACCGCTGTGGAAGAGACTGTGCGACGGATGCCACTTAAATCGAAGCACGGCTGAAGTATTGATTCAAGAGGGTGTAGAGATTGTTCGGATCCACAAGCATATGAACAACATCTTTATTTCTGTGGTTGCGAGAAACCCGATGAAATAAATCCCGTCTCGACAATAAGAGCCGGGATTTATTTTTACCATATCAACAAAGTTTTTCGATTGGCAGCATCACGGTAAATATCGTGCCTTGGCCCGGTTCGCTTTCAACGTCGATTGTACCTTGATGGGCATGCACGAATTCCTTCGCGATCGCAAGCCCCAGCCCCATGCCGCCGCTGTTGCGGGTTCGCGCGTTATCCGTCCGGTAAAACCGGTTGAACAAAAACGGAAGATGCCCCGGAGCAATGCCGATGCCGGAATCGGCAACGGTGATGCGCAGCCAGCTGCCTTGAGCGTTCGTTATCGTACCCATTGTTAACCTCACAGTACCGCCCTCACGCGTGTAGCGAACCGCATTGACCAGCAGGTTTAAAAAAACCTGCGTAATCCGGTTCGGATCTACATTCAATCTGGAATATTCTGATTTGCATTCGAACGTGATTTCGATCCCTTTGGCCTCCGCATCGGGAATCATTCGTTCAACGATCCTTTCCATTAACTCCTGCATGTTGGTCGGTTTTCGATCAAGCGGCAGCTTCTTCGCTTCGGCCAGCGATAACTGATGAAGATCGTCAACTAGCCGGGTCAGACGGATCAGGTCATCCTGAAGCGGAAGCAGGCTCTCCGGGGGGATTTGCCGTCCGCGCTGCTGAATGAGATCGAGCTTGCCTCGAATGATTGTAATCGGCGTCCTTAATTCGTGGGCTACATCGGCAGCCAAATTTCTTCGCACTTCCTCTGCACGCTGCAATTGCTTCGACATATCATTAAACGCTTCTGCGACTTTTCCGTATTCATCCTTGCTGATCACAGGCGCTTGCACGCCATACTGGCCTTTGCCCAAACGGTCGATTGCGGGAAGTAGCACCCGTAGCGGAGCGGTTAACCGTTTCGACAACCAATAAGCGACCGCCAATGAGAGCAGGACCAGGATGACCGCACCGGCAAACAGCAAGATTGTAACCGCATCTCGCACAGCGATCCGCATTTTAGCCATGCCGGCCACTTCCTGATCGTAATAGTATAAGTACGCTGCCGTTTGTCCTTTGATCTGAATAATACTTCGTATCCCAAACGCAGTGACCTGGTTTGTATCGGCTTCTCCCGCGCAATACAACAGCTCCAAACCGGGAACCGACATGAGTAAGACACTCCCATTTCGGCTGCTATTTTTGCCCGTTAAATTTGAAGAATCGACATGCTCCACGCCATCCCACGATTCGTTGTTTTCGTAATATGCTTCAAATAAGCCGGTCAATTCCTCAATCACTTGACTCCGATCCGTGTCCAGCATAAAATCCAATATCCCTCTCACGACAAACAACGTCAGAAAGGCGTACACCAAACCCATCCCTATAATAAACGAAGCCATGGCTATAAACAGTTTCCGCCTGACGCTCATGTAAGGTCACCGAACCGGTAGCCGAACCCGTAGACGGTCTGAATAAATACAGGCTTGGATGGATCGTCTTCGATTTTTTTGCGGATGCGGCTAATATGTGCGTCGACCGTCCGCTCGTCATTCAAAATATCATCTTCGAGCACCTGAAGCAACTGCAGCCGGCTGTACACGATTCCGGGCTTGGCTGCTACGGCGAGCAGCAGTTTGAACTCCGTAGGCGTAAGCATCATTTCGGTTCCCCGTTTCCACACGCGGCATTGCGCCTCGGAAATCGTGAGTTCTCCTCTACGGATTGTTTCCTCACGGCTGCGTTGTCCGTCCATTCTGCGGAGCAGCGAGCGGATTCGGGCGACGAGTTCCCGGAGTGAAAAAGGTTTCGTCAGATAGTCGTCGGCACCGACTTCAAGTCCGATGATTTTGTCCGTTACCTCCGTCCTTGCCGTGACCATAATGATTCCCGCTTGTCCCATGCTGCGCAGCTCCCGGCATACGTCAATCCCGCTCATTTCAGGCAGCATCCAATCGAGTATAACAACTGACGGCCGCAAATCCTTCGCAATTTTTAACGCTTCTATTCCCGTCTTGGCAGTGACGGTATGAAATCCTTCCTGCTGCAGGAAAGGTTCCGTAAATTCAAGGACCTTCTCTTCGTCATCCACCAGCAATATCGTATGCGGCATCCGGTCACCTCCTATTTCCAACGTTTCCTCACATTATACATGGTGTTTCCCGTTTGTGAATCACTTAATCGGCGAGGTCATGAAATTTCATCGGGGCCGTACAGGATCGTCACAAGTTCACAACATGTTGCTGTTACTATGATCTCGTAAGCGGTTCTCGGGGAACCGAATAAAAAACGGGAAGGAAGCGACCATTGAGAAATAAATCCAATTACCGAATCAAATGTGCAGCCCTATTGTTGGGATTGCTGGCCGCGGCTCTGTTGCTGTCGGCTTGCGGACATGGCATGATGCAGCATCCGGTTGAAATCAATATGGGGGATATGGGAGAACATGCGCATCATTATGGCGGGAATGATGTGACGGGCAACACCGTGGCCTGTACGGATCTGAAGGAACCGCCTTCGGAAGCGCCCGTGCGTTCGTTTGATCTGACGGCGGCGAAAACGAACGTTGAGATGGGCAACGGAAAAACGGCGGAAGCCTTGACCTACAACGATACAACTCCGGGACCTGAACTTCGCGTCATGGAAGGAGACCGGGTCGTCGTCAATCTGACGAACAAAGATATTCAAAAAGGCGTGGCAATTCACTGGCACGGTGTAGTGCTTCCCTGTTCTCAGGATGGGGTACCCGGCGTGACGCAGGATGCCGTGTGGCCGGGTGGAACGTATACCTATGAATTTATTGCCCGGGATCCGGGCACGTATTGGTATCATTCCCACCAGCAAAGCTCGCAGCAGGTACAGCGCGGCTTGATCGGCCGCTTGATCGTTGAGCCAAAGGAACGGACGTTTCAATACGACCGCGATTATGCAGTCACGCTGCAAAAGCTGAATGACGTTTCGTACTTGACGAACGGAAAGGAAGGCGGGTTGAAGCTGGACGCCAAGCCCGGCGAAACCGTCAGGCTGCGGCTCATTAACGCTTTCAACGATGTCCAGCGGATGGGAGTGGCAGGAGCTTCCTTCCAAGTCGTCTCGATCGACGGGCAGGACCTGAACGTGCCGGGCGAATTACAGCATGAATGGATTCCGGTTGGAGGCGGGCAGCGTTACGATGTGCTTTTTACAATGCCGGAAGACGGTCAGGTGCTAGTGTACAGCAAAGAACACAAACAATGGCGCATTACGCTGGGGGAAGGCCGACCGCCGGAAAAGCTGGACAAAAACGCCAAGATTTTTGACTTTACGAATTACGGTACGCCGAAAGAGGATGGCATCTCGCCTGATATGCATTTTGACCGGACGTACACTCTTGTACTAGGCCCCATCGATATTAACGGAAAGAGATTTCATGAAATCCCGCCGATCGTCGTAAAGGAAGGGGAATGGATCAAGCTGCGCTTCGAGCATAAACTAGGCGCCGAGCATCCGATGCATCTTCACGGTCACCTGTTTAAAGTGTTAACGAAGAACGGCAAGCCGCTGACAGGAAGTCCGGTCTATGCCGACAGTATTCTGCTGTTCAAAGGGGATGTCTACGAAGTCGCATTTAAGGCGGATAATCCGGGCCTGTGGATGGTACACTGCCACAACTTGGGCCATGCAAGAGCCGGCATGACGATGATGATCAATTATGAGGGCGTCACTACGCCTCACCGGGTAGGCACCAGATCGGGCAATCTCCCGGATTGATCGAAGGCTGCATGAAAATAGGTGAAGGAGCGAAACTGGATGAAAACAATCGTTATTATGTTGTTAGCGTTGGCGGCCGGATTCATCGGCGGCATCGTGGTAACCGAAATTATTGCAATAGTTGGCTTAAGGCTGTTTAACGGAACTGTATGGCTCGGGTGGCTGCGTTACGTCCCATTCTTGTCCGCCATAGTCTGTGCCGTTGCGGCACCGCGGCTGATTGGCCGCAAGATTAAATAGCGGGATCGATCAAAATCCCGGTTTAAACCGGGATTTTTCTGTTCTCATCGAAGCAACGAGTTGTGGTAAGATTAAAGATATCATTTTGCAGAGGAGGATGTTAATGGTTACCGCAAAAGGTGTGATTCCGATTCTCCGCATTTTTGACGAGTCGAAAGCGAAGGAATTTTATCTGGATTTCCTGGGGGCCAAACTCGATTGGGAGCATCGGTTCGAGAGCGGAATGCCACTGTACATGCAGATCTCTTTGGGCGATTGTCCGATCCACCTGTCCGAGCATTACGGGGACTGCATCCCCGGATCGGCGGTTCGAATTGAAGTTGAACATATTGAAGCTCTACATAAGGAGCTGATTGATAAAAAATATAAATATAGCAGGCCGGGCATTGAAACGACGCCGTGGAACAGCCGGGAAGTAAAAGTGACCGACCCGTTCGGTAACCGGATTATATTGTATGAATTTCTCAATGAGCCGGGGTGAGTGACATAAATGATCATTTGGATCAACGGTGCGTTTGGCGCCGGCAAAACCCAGACGGCCTTTGAGCTGCACAGAAGAATTCCGCATTCCTATGTATACGATCCGGAAAATGCCGGGTATTTCATGCGAAAGAACCTTCCGAAAGAATCGATGAAGGGTGATTTTCAAGATTACCCGATATGGCGCGAGTCGAACTATTTGATGCTCAAATATATCAGCGAAACCTATGACGGTATCGTGATCACACCGATGACTGTGGTCAGCCCGCAATATTTCGACGATATAATTGGCAGATTAAGAAGGGACGGCATTGATGTCCGTCATTTCGCATTATGTGCATCGAAAGAGGTATTGTTGAAGAGATTAAAGGGCAGGGGAGACGGAAATCGGTCCTGGCCCGCAGAGCAAATTGACCGGTGTCTATCCGGATTGGCGGATGAAACGTTTCGGCACCATCTGGATACGGATCATATGACTATCGGACAAGCTGCAGAGACCATGGCTTGTATGTCAAATATCCGCTTACAGCCTGATCGTAGAAGTGGATTGAGAAAGTCTTATGACCGTCTCGTTACTCAACTGAAGCATATTCGTTTTTTTGGCGGATGACTGTTCCGACTGGAGGGAATGGCGATGAGAACAGATCATCGGCCTTGGCCGGTGCCGAGCAAACCTTGGATCATGAAGCAAAACTGGAACAAAGTGCTGTTTGCCCATTGGCCGATGGATGCAGGCATTCTCGAGCCTCTCATCCCCCGCGGGTTAAAGCTGGATGTTTTTGAAGGGCGGGCATGGATCGGAATCGTCCCCTTTTATATGGATGGCATCCGGGGAAGAGGGCTGCCGCCGATTCCTTTTCTTTCCGAATTTCCGGAATTAAATGTTCGTACATATGTAACTGCGGGCGGTAAGCCCGGCGTTTATTTCTTTAGCCTGGATGCCGCGAACAGAATGGCGGTGAAAGCTGCAAAATGGTTTTACCGCTTGCCCTATTATTTTGCGGAAATATCGGTGAAGCAGGAAGACACGAAAATCATTTATTCGTGCGACCGGGCCGACGCGGGCGGCAATTGCAGGTTCGACGGCATATATTGGCCGGTTTCGCCACAGTACATAGCGGAGCAAGGTACGCTTGATTATTGGCTGACCGAAAGGTACTGTTTATATACCGAACATAGGAATCGATTATTCCGTTGTGATATCGTTCATGAGCCATGGCAATTGCAGCAGGCGGAAGCGGTCATTCATCATAACACGATGATAGATTTGAACGGAATAACGTTACCGGAGTCGAAGCCGTTGCTTCACTATTCGGAGCGGGCGGAAGTGTTCACATGGTGGCTGGAGGAGGTTTGAAATGCTCGGGGTAATCATTTTTCTTCAAATCGTTATCATTCTATTGCTGTTGAAAATCATTCTGAGACTGCCGCCTATGAGGGATTATACACAAGAGATGGTTGAGCGAGCTTTGGAAAATGACCGGGCAAATCGGGAGAAACGGAATGCGGACCGGTTAGACGGTTAATTATAATTTTCATGTCAGAGAGGATGAAATAAGTTGGAAAGAGAAAGGTCAGTCCGGCTGTTCCACAAACGCTGGCTGGTAGAGTCGATTATTTTCGGGGTTGTCGTCTATCTTATTTATTGCGCCTGGGGGATTGTGAGCGGGATTATATTGACGCAATATTATGTGCCTGACATCGTCAATCAGTACCCTTCAGTTGAATATCTCGAAGAAACGACAACGTTCGGAGCCGTGTATGAGCCTGGCTTGATTGTTACGGCATTCGGGTTTATTGTTGCGTGCGGGAGTTATTATTTGGTGCGTATGGGTATAAGTCGATTCAGACGGAGGCAAGGGTAATTAGTACATCGATCTATAAATAATGATCATAGTATGGTGTCGGGGAATCACAATAAGGGCCCAACCGCTAACGGACAAGAGTGCCGTTTAAATGGTTCATTTCCTGCCTTTTGAAGTTCTAACGGACAGGTACGACGCTTAAGGGCTGAATAGACACGGTTGAAAGCGTATTTGCATCGATTAAGCGCCTCCTGTGTCCTTTACAGAGGCAGAAACGTTTATTTTCCCATATAAAGGTCCGTGCTGTCCGTTACACACATTCCTGTCAGTGCTTCCTTAGATCGTCAGGTGCTAGCCTAATAAGTAAAAAATCAATAGTTTGGCACGTAATCCAAAGCATCCTCTCCCCCCTCGGACGTGCCATAGAATCGAGACTTGCCTCCTATCTTTTTCCTTTGACAATGATTCTCATTCCCCCATATAATTACATGTGATTGGATGAATCGGTTAGGAGATACCTTGGATGAATATATTGGTTACAGGCGGAGCGGGCTTTATCGGCAGTCACTTGTCCGCCCGTCTTGTACGGCGCAAGGATGTGCAATTGTCCATAGCAGACAATCTGCATCCTTTCTATGAAATTTCCCGCAAGCAGGAACAGCTTCAAGCGATCCGTGATGCCGGGCAATTCCGGTTTATCGAACTGGACCTGGCAAATGAAGAGGCATGCAAGGCATTGTTCGAGGCGAATGCCTTCGATACGGTCGTCCATCTGGCCGCGGTCCCGGGCGTGGCGCCATCGCTGAACGATCCTCAGCTTTACATCGATATGAATATTAAAGCTGCCGTCAATGCGTTGAAATGGGCGGGTGAAACCGGGGTTCGTCATATTGTGTTCGCTTCTTCTTCCTCTGTGTATGGAGAGCAGGAGCATACAAGACTTTCGGAGGATATGGCGAGCGGCAATGTCGTTTCTCCCTATGCGGCTACGAAAGCGAGCGCCGAATGCTTCTGTCAGCTGTATAAACATTTGTATGGATACCGGATGACGATTTTGCGCTTCTTCACCGCTTACGGTCCGTTCGGAAGGCCGGATCTGGCCATACCCAAGTTTATAAATAAGCTGCTGCGGGGAGAAGCGATAGACATCTACAGCATGGATACGGCGAGAGATTATACGTTCGTCGACGATGTTGCGAATGGGATCATGCGTGCCGTGGATCTTCCTGAAGAGGACGGTATTTATAATATCGGTTCGGGACAACCTGTCGCCATGTCTACGCTGTTGTCGGAGCTGGAACGGCATTTTCCGGCAATGGAGGCTCGGCTGCTGCCGAGGAGAGCGGGCGACGTGACGGCAACATGGGCAGACATCCGCAAGGCGGCCGAACGGCTCGGCTATCAACCTTCGACGTCTTTCCGGGAAGGGCTTGCAAAGACCGTTGCCTGGGAACGGGCGCGTTATGAGCAAGGGCACCAATGAAGAAGGCGGTCGTCTGGCTTATTGGTGCCTTCCTCATTGCCGCCTGTCTAATTCTGTCCATCCGTTATTTCGATCCGGCGCTCATCCGGCATTATTTAGTAGAGCTGACGCGGCATCCGATATGGTTAATCGGGATGATTGCCGCCTATGCTTTGGCATTTGTTCTGCGCGCTGTGGCCTGGAAATGGTATGTCGGCCGGCCTTTGCCGTTTATCGTATGCCTGTCGGGCCTGCTCTACAGCCTGCTGATCAATCATATTGTACCGCTTAAAGTCGGGGACGGGTTTCGCGTTTATGTGCTGATGAAGGAAAAGATCGGCTGGGACGAGGCGCTTCATTCAACTCTTGTCATGCGGACGCTGGATCTGTTGATCCTTGCACTGTTCGCCGGTTCCGGAGCTGTCGTTATCGGGTATGCCTATTCGATTTCTTTTATGTCACTTATAATGCTAATCGGAATAACGGTAACGATTGCAGCGGCCATACTGTTTCGGACAGGCAGGCTGCGGTGGTTGAACAAGCATGTGTCAATGCTGGCGAAAGCGCTGAGTGGAACTAAGGGGCGTTCGATCCTGGTTCTGATCGCTTTAAGCTGGATATTGGAAGCCTTCGTGCTTGCCGGCGTGGTCGGTGTGTTGGGTATGCAGCTAGGTATCGCACAAGCGGTCTGGGCGAACAGTATGACGATTGCCGGCCAGACGTTCCAGATGACGCCAGGAGGCATCGGCAGCTATGAAAGCGTAATGAGCTTCTCATTGGCGCAAATCGGCTTTACATGGGAGCAGGCTTATATCGCCGCAATCGTCACGCACGGTTTTAAATTCGGCTTTTCCTACCTGGCCGGACTGTATGTTTGGTTTGCTTATCCGCTCAGCTGGAAAGAAATCAGACAACTAATTCAAAGGAAAGGTAAGGCATCTCATGAAAAAAGCGTCACCGTTTGAAATCGTAGCTGCAAGGTGCTGGAATCTTCTTAATGAAGGAAAGCCGTTTACGCCGATCTTCGTCGCCGGAACGTTCCTGCTGTACCACTTACCGCAATGGAGCGATCCCGATTTCTGGCTTCCGGCCGGTATTGGGCTGGCTGCAATTTTGCCGCTGCTTATCGTCTATTACTTGTTTGATTTTCCTCTCATGCTTCGCAATTATTTATGGTTTCCGCTAATCGGCTATTTATTGATCTGGAACGGTATGAGCATCCCGCTCGCGCTCACCGCGCTGGGACTCTATTTTTTCTTTACCGTCTTTTTCTGGGGGACAATCTATTACCATTTGCGCATTGGAACCACCTGGTGGAATTTTACGCGCTTTTGGAAGCTTGTGCTGAAAAACAGCGATTCAACCAGCGGCAACGCAGCGGAGCAGATGCCGAAGTTTCTGCTGCTGCTCTCGTTATGGGAAACGTTATTCCAAACATCGGCAGAAGGCAGTCTGTTGCTGCTTGACGCACTTTGGCCCGTTCTCGCTTTCAGCAGCGGAGTAGCACTCTACAGCTATGTACTTCACCGGAATCTGTTCGATTGGAAGCCGAAGGAGCTGGAAGGGTACACAAGCAACGTTCCTGCCAATAAAGAAGCGCTGGCAGACAAAATCATTGTCATCGTCATCGACGGGATGCGCAAAGACCGCTATGATGTCGCAAACACCCCTTTCCTCGACGGGCTTCGTTTGAACGGAACGGAGTATACGCAGATGGAGACGGTCTATCCGGCCCGGACGGTCGTATGCTTCTCATCGATGTTCACCGGAACGTATCCGAGGGAACACGGCATTCAATCGAATATGGTTTGGAAGCTGGGCATCAAGGTGGAGAGTATCTTCGATTCGCTGCGCAAGGCCGGCAAGAAAGGGAGGCTGCTCGGTATCGCTCATCTGATCGATTCGATGGGCGACGATGTGGAGAGCGTCACCGCTGTGATGCACAACGATGTCGCCGACCGAAACATTATCGAGCGGGCCAAGAAGATAATGGAGGAGCAGAACCCGGATCTGCTCGTCGTTCAGTTGATTTCTACCGACCAGACCGGTCACAGCCGCGGCGTGCTCTATGACGAATACATTCAGAAGATCGAAGAAGCGGATCAGCTGTCAGCCGAATTCGTGAAATGGCTGGAGGAGCGGGGGATGATGGACAATACTGCCTTGATTATTTGCGCGGATCACGGCCAAGCGGACGGTATCGGCGGACACGGCCATCTTGACGAAGGCGAGCGGTTTGTACCTTTCTTCCTGCACGGACCGATGATTGAGCGCGGCAAGCGGGTCGAGGGCAGGCATAGCCTCGTCTCCGTCGCGCCGACGATCGCTTATTTATTGGGGGCCCCGTATCCCGGAAACAGCCGGGGGCCGGTACTCACAGATGCTATTATTAAACCTTCAAAAGGATAATCGCTTATGAGAAAACAAAAGGTCATCGTTTTTTTGCCGGCACTAAATGAGGAGTTGTCAATCGGGGAGGTCATTTGCCGGATTCCCCGTTCGTTCCACCCGGATGTGACGGTTGAGGTGCTCGTCATTAACGACGGGTCCTCGGACCGAACGGTGGAAGCGGCGCTTGAGGCGGGAGCCGATTATATCTATTCTTTCGACACGAACAAGGGGCTGGGCAACGCCGTGCGTACAGGACTGCGGGAATCGGTACGGTTAGGGGCGGATATCGGTGTCATGATCGATGCGGACAATGAATATCCGGCCGATCAGATTCCCGAGCTGCTCGAACCGATCCTACGCGGGGAGGCCGATTATGTGCTCGGATCCAGGTTCAAAGGTACGATCCGCGGCATGAAGCTGCATAGGCGGCTGGGCAATTACTGCTTTACGCTGCTGCAATGTCTGCTGCTCGGTAAGTGGATTTATGACGGCCAAACCGGCATGAGAGCCTTCTCAAGACAGGCGATGGAGCATGCGGAAATCAGGCACGATTATAACTATGCGCAAGTGCTGACGCTCAATCTGGTGAGGAAAGGCTTCCGGTTGACCGAAATTCCGATTCGTTATCAAGTCCGTACGCAGGGCGAATCGTTTATCAAGTTCCGCGCTTATATGAGTAAGGTGCTGCCGGCGATTGTCCATGAAATGAGACAGCCGGTGCAGAAGGTCGTGATCGACGAGAAGGCGCATCAACGCCTGTTGCGTGTTCAAGAGGCTGTAGAAAGAATATGATCTTGAGAGCGGCAGGGGCTGCGGCTCTGATTTTGTTGTTGATCGGCATGTATGCAAGCCGTTTTTATTATGCAAGCCCACATGCGGGAACCTGGGATATGGTCGATTTTGCGCTGGCGCTCGAACGGTTCGACCTGCTTGCGATGCAGCCTCATTTTCCCGGCTATCCGTATTTTATTTTAGGCGGTATGTGGATGAGGCAATGGATCGGCGACCCGGTGCTTGCTCTCTCCGTCTTTAATGTGCTGATGAGCTTGCTCTCCTGCTTCCCAACTTATTGGCTGGCAAGGAGACGGATGACGCCGCTCGGGAGTTTAAGCTTCTGTCTGTTTGTTCAAGGAGCGGCCTATTTATGGATCATTAGCTCCCAGCCGATGTCTGAGGGAACGGCGCTTGCCGTCTTATGGTGGTATCTTTGGAGTCTGAACAAGGGATATGAGAACCAAAAGACCGTCTATCAGATCCTCCCCCTGCTGCTGTTCAGTATTTTGATGGGGGTGCGGCTGTCGTACGCGGTGTTCGGAGTCGGGATTCTTTTGTTATGGCTTGCGGATTGGAAACGCCGTTCAGGACGCCTGATCTGGTCCAGATTTGCCGGTTATGCTGTCATTGCCGCCGGATTCCAAGCGATCTGGATCGCGGGACTGGCTTACTCGGAGGGAGGATTGAAGCCTCTAATCCAGCTTGCAACGGGCTTTACAACGGGACATTTCTCCGAGTGGGGCGGGGCATTAACGGCCGTCGATGAAGGCTATTTCAGCAGGTTCATACGATTGCTTGTACATCTCGTTTGGGTTGGGATGCTCGGCAAATCAGCCGCTTCGGGGGTTGTATTGACGGGAATCATCGTAGTACTTTGTCTGCGGGCTCGGAGCTTCTGGAGGAGCCTCAGATTCGGCAGGACTGAAAAAGCGGCGTGGATCATGTGGCTGGTGTATTTGATATATGCTTTTGTCGCACAGAACATGGATAAACCCCGGCATCTCGTACCTTTAATCAGCTTGGGTCTTGCGCTGGCTTTCTTGTTCTTATACCGCCGGGCGGAGATTGGTCATGCGACGGTTTTTCGGACGTTGACTGCGCTCTTTGTCGGACTGCAGCTTATCGCCGGCTTCCAATTCGCGCGAACACAGGCGTCGGAGCTGCCTGCAACCTATCAGCTGGCGAGCGGGCTGGCAAGCCGTACGGATGATTTTATCGTTTATTCTTGGGAAGAAGACCGTGTGTTGTATTATTTGCAAGCTCAGTATCCGCATAAACGGGTGTATACATATGAATTTTTCATGGGTGAGATCCGCGAACGCGGAGACCGCAAGGTGCTGATTACCGACCGGGTACTGAAAGGCTTTGAAGCGCAGGGTATTCCCGTCTGGGATCGCGTTGTGAAAACAGGTGAATTTCGCTCCGATCCGACGATTGAGCCGGTCTATTCCCATGTCATTCTATATGAATGGAATAACAAATAGAAAGAATAAAAAAAGTGCTTGACGATATAGGTGAAAATGATTATCATTACCGTTGTGATCACAGGAACATCGCGATATTACATACAGGGGGTGAGTGGGTGAAACAGGTTATACGGATGATTATCGTATTAATGGCTATCGTCATCCTGCCGACAGAAGTATTGGCTTATTCGTACGGCGACCCTAATGAAGAGGCAGTTGCGGAAACGTTTAAGGCAATCGTTGCGGAAGTAGAGAAGCCTTCGATCGATTGGAAGAAGGTTGAAGAGGTTTACAAAGTCAGCCGTTCGGAAATTGCCTCTCACTTCGGCGATTCGATCGCGGTCACACTGGACCGGAATATCGAAAGCAAAGATAAAGCCAAGCTCATGGCAAACTATAAAGCGGTGCTCGTTATGAATTTGAAGCGGAGATTCGATTACGCCAAGAAGGATATCGACGATTACTCGAAATCAAAATTGCTGCTGGCGAAAGCCCGGGGTACATATGCGGTATTAGACAGTTATGTGGAGGCTGAGAAGCCGGGTGCTTCCAGCGGGATTTATGCTTCCTTCGACGCGGCGTTGGAGGCGCTGGGCAATCCCGGATTGTTCGGGGTCGGACAGAAGGAGGTCGATGCGGAAGCGTTCGGCAAGCAAGTCGATTCGATTTACAAAACGGTTAATCCTCTGTTCAAGTATGAAGCGGCCCCGGCGCCGGCAAAAACCGAACCGGCGCAGCAGGAACAACCCAAACAGGAACAAACGGAGCAGCAGACTGAACCGAAAACTTCTGCAGCTGCGGAGAAGCAGCCTGAATCGTCGGTATCGAAGACAACAAACAATTCAGCTTCCGGGAATTCCGGTACTGCAGCGGAGCAGGTGAAGCCCCGGGCGGCAGCTCCATCTGAGTCAATTGTCGACACAAAGTCTGCAGATTCGGCTGATGTCAAGCCGGAGAGCGGGCAAACGGCGGAGAAAGAAGAAGCTGCCGGTGAAGCGGTCCGGAACGAAGAAGCAGCTCCGGTTCAGGAAGCCGAAGCTGAAGCGGCGGTCGAAGCGGATCCTCAGGCAGCGGATGCAGCTTCGGCTACCGGCAATGAAACGGCAAGCGGGGAATCCGAGGCGGCGGAAAGTGGGGAAGTAAGCGAACCGGCCGAAACCTCGGAAACGGAAGTGAGCATGGATCAATTAGGCGAAACGACATCTTCACCGGTAATTGCCGCTGAACATGCGCCGATGGAGCGAACGAAGAAAACGAATGCCGGGGTTTCCATAGCGGTCATCGCTTTTGTAGCCTTACTGGCAGGCGGGACGTTTTGGTTTGCAAAGAAGAAGAAATTATTATAAACAATCATAACAAGGGAGATACAACAAATGAGAAAATTAGCAGCAGCATTATCAATAGCTCTGACGGTAAGCACCGTCGGCATTTCCAGCGGGATTCTTTCAGCGGAAACTACAGCCGTCGTGGCGGCCGAAGTGACAGTAGAAGGAAAACAGCTTCAAGCCTTTGAAGAGCTGAAGGCGATGTTCACCGAGAGCGTTGTTCTTGTAGATGTGAAAGCAAAGTATGCCACAACGGTACAAGCGGATGTGCAAGCAGCCAATCCGGAAATCGACGAGAAAATTTCAGCGGTCATCGACTTGGGAATCGAAGGACATTTAAGCGCCGGTCAAGTGAAACAAGCGGTAGATAAAGGACTTCAGTGGTTCTTCTACACCGTGATCACGAATTATACGAAAACAGATGCCAAGGGCGCGCTGGTAAACGGCGATACGGAAGCAGCCAAGGCTGCGCTGGATAAAGCGATTGAGCTGTATAAAGGCTCGCTCGATCCGACGGCCGGCAAACGTGATTCCGGCTTTGCGAAATTTGATGTCAAAACACAGGATTTGTTGAATACGATCATCATCCCGGGGCTGCAAAAGGCGGTTGAAGATAAAGACGTATTGAGCTTTGATCTTTACCGTCAAATGTTCGATAAAACATTGATCAAAGTTTTCCATTTGGCTGCATTGGGTTATGCTGAAAAGATCCCGACGCTGACGGATGAAGCCGCAGCAAAGATCAATGTCACGGAAGGATACTTCTTCTACATGCCGATCGTCAACTCGTTAAAGGGCGGTAACCAGGAAGCTGCGGAGCTGATCGAGAAGGCCTTCGAATCCGGTGATCCTGCCCAAATCGATCCGGTGCAAATTAAAGCTGCATTCGCCGCGGCGCTGAACGGCAAAGTATCCGGATATGTAAACAAAACGATTGCTTCGATGGAAAAAGGCGACCTGCATGCCGCACAAGTGACTGCGATGGAAGGGAACATGTTCGTTGCGGCGGAAGAAGTGCTGATCAAAGAACGTCTTGGCGATGAAGCTTTCGTATCCGTTGCCGCCTCCGCTCAGAACTACTTCGCAGCTGTGGCAGCAGGGAACATTGCGGATGCGAAGCTGCATTCCTTCGACGTGCTGAAAGTGGTTTCCCAATTGGACGGAGTACAGCTGAAAGTCAGCTCGAACACATTAACGGTTAACGGTGATGAAAAGACCGTCGACGCTCAAGCATATATCAACGCGAAAACAAACCGGACGCTTGTACCGACACGGGCGATCGCAGAAGCCTTAGGCGCAGAAGTGGATTATGTTGCGGAGACGAAAACGGTAGTCATTAAGAAAAACCGTTCGGTCACCGAGCTTGTTGTCGGCAGCAGCGCTGTCGTTCAAGACGGAAAAGTGAATGAGGACTTGACGCTTGACCAAGCTGTTGAGATTAAGAACGGTCGCGCATTCATCCCTCTCCGCGCGGTTGCCGAGCTGTTCGGGAACAAGGTGTTTTATTCGAAGCAAGAAATCGTCATCGTTAAATAGAAGAAGAGTAAAACCAACCAAACATCCGGGAGAGATACGAAAATGGACGTTCAAGCCTTTTTAATTACGTTTCGCGAAGCGCTGGAAGCACTGCTGATTGTCGGCGTGATTACCACTTATTTAACGAGGATTGGGCAGTCGCGTTGGAATGTATGGGTATGGCTTGGCGTCATTTTCGGACTCGTCTCCAGTTTTTTGGTGGCCTTATTGTTCCAGGTCGTGTTCACAGGCTTCGGCACCATGGCGAGTCAAAACTACATGAAGATCGGTATCATGTTCGCATCGTGTGCGTTATTGACGCATATGGTCATGTTTATGACCAAGCAGAGCACGGATTTTAAAGGAGAAGTTGAATCGAAGATCGCCATGATCGTCACCTCCGGCAGC
This sequence comes from Paenibacillus tarimensis, assembly GCA_041281825.1. Lineage (GTDB taxonomy): Bacteria > Bacillota > Bacilli > Paenibacillales > Paenibacillaceae > Paenibacillus_D > Paenibacillus_D tarimensis_A. Next base: position 2,055,861 of record CP166298.1, read on the forward strand.
GTGATTAATATGATTGTGCACTCTTATCTGGTTGTGCTGCGCGAAGGTGTCGAAACGGTATTTTTCTTTGCGGCCATTAGCGGCGGGGACATTCAGAAGGCCATTCAAAGCTGGGGTGCCTTGCTCGGATTGATCGCGGCGATTGTCATTTCCTATTTTTTCTTTAAAGGAACGAGGAGGGTGCCGCTCGGGAAGTTCTTCAGAATTGTGAGTGTCTTCCTTCTGCTGATTTCCGCCGGATTGCTGGTGCAAGGGATCGGAATTATGCAGGATCTTAAATTGCTCGGGACCGTGTATAAGACGCCTGGAGGCGAGGTCGGCGAGGTATACAATCTGACCTGGTTGATGCCGGAGCATCCGCAAGATGAGGAGCATTATATCCGGGATACGGGAGAAAAGCCGCTCATTAGCGGCCAGGTCGGTATATTCCTGAGAGCGTTCCTGGGTTATACGCATAATCCTTCCGTAGAAGAATTTGTCGCCTACTGGCTCTATTACGTTTTCGTATTTTTTCTGGTTGTGCGGCAAAAGAAGAAAATATCAAACGAAGTGGAAACGGCAAAAGCGGCATAATAGCAAAATGAAGAAGCGAGCAGGTGTGCACCTGCCCGCTTCTTTTTTTGCGATAGAATAAATAACAAACATAATCGTGCCCGTGTGATCGTTAGTTACGCGACACTCGTATGTCCAGCAGCAAGTAGTGCCCGTGAGGGCGTTAATTGCGCGATACTCACATGTCTAGCCTCAAATCGTGCCCGTGAGGGCGTTAATTGCGCGATCTCACATGTCTAGCCTCAAATCGTGCCCGTGAGGGCGTTAATTGCGCGATACTCACATGTCTAGCCTCAAATAGTGCCTGTGAGGGCATTAATTGCGCGACACTCTTGTGTCCGGCAGCAAGTTGTGCCCGTGCCAGTGAGGGAGCTATTCTTCGTTAATTGAACAGACAGTAGTTCCGCTATTTTCCTGATATGATGTTATGAGAATGTGGTATAATATGGTTCAAATAGCTTTGGAACTATTGCCCATCAGCAAGCTCGGCAATGCGTTGATTCGCATTCCCCTTGAATAGGCCGCCATGGTAACAGATGACGCATTCGATATCGTACGCTGTAAGTTTCTGAAGCGATTGTTTCGCTAAAGGAAGATCAAGAGTGTGCTCAGGATCCGGTCCAAACAACTGCCCGCTCTCATCGACAACCATTGCATCGGCTGCAATCAATGTTTTGCTCGCTTTATGATACAAGCTGATATGTCCGGGAGTATGGCCGGGGGTGCCGATCACAACGATCCCGCCGCAGTAGGGCAATTCTTCTCCGTCCGATACGATTTGATGGACATTCGCGCTGGGCGGATTTTCAAGCGTTTGTTTAAAGGCGTAACGCCATTCGTCCGGAACTCCTGCCGGCAATGAGTTGACCGCTTGGGCGATCGATTCGGGAGTAAGCTTTAACGGCTTTTTGCGACCTTCGATATACGGTTGCTCGATTTCGCTGGCGAGAACTTCGGCTTTGCCCTTCAATTCGCTTAGTATGGAAGGCAAACTGCCGATATGATCCAAATCCTGATGCGTGATGATGATCTTGCCCAGCTGTTGGAACGGTACTCCGATTCTTTCAATGGCCTGTTGAAATAACGGCAGTTGACCGGGATATCCTGCATCCACCAGAATCGTATGGTCTGTGTCCCGAATCAAAGCGGGATAAACGGTTACCGTTCTACCCATCATTTGCGCTGAGATCTCCAGTATTTCCAAACTTACTGTAATACGCATAGAGGCTCCTCCAATCACCTTAAATAGATATTCGATCAGACGACTGTCTGAATGCAATCAATATGGTAACAGACTCAAGAGTTGTCGTAAATACTAAAATATTTTATTATACCATAAAAATGATTTTTTGTCAATAGTTATTTTGTGACATTTCAAAGGGGAAATTGCACTTTCCATGATAAAAATAAGAGAAATGCGGCTTACAGAAGCCGATAAAATCAAACATATTGACCGGTCGGAAAGGATCGAAGCGATTTATCGAATGGAAGCCGGACAGTTAATAGAAGAAAGGGCGGGGCATGAGTGTCCCAATTGGAATGACAAGCAGACGCAGGAGCTCATCACAAGATTCACGACTGAGCTTAACAGAGGAGGGACGGCATACGGCGCCTTTGTCCAGGAACGTCTGGTCGGTTTCGGCGTACTGGCCGGTCAGTTCAGGGGAAGGAACCAGGATCGGCTTCAGGTCGATCTGATGTATGTCACCCGTGAATATAGGCGGCAAGGCATCGGAACGCAAATTATGGAAAAATTGAGCGATGAAGCGTTGAAAAGAGGGGCGCGCTATTTATACATTTCTTCTACCGAAACCGAATCTGCCGTTCAATTCTATCGAAGCAACGGAAGTGAACTCACCGAGGATAAGGACACGGAGCTGTACGAAATGGAGCCATATGATATTCATATGATCAAAAAGCTGCGTGACGGATAGATTCTAAATCGAATAGAAGGGAGAAAAGCCATATGCCGGTTTACACCGCTCTATTGCGGGGAATTAATGTCAGCGGCCACAAAATCATCAAGATGGATAGGTTGAAAAGCATATTCGAGTCGCTTGAATATCAGCATGTACGTACATATATCCAAAGCGGCAATGTCATTTTTCAATCCTCAGAGTCGCAGGAGGAGCTTTTGAGAGAGACGATCGAAGCGGAACTTCGTTCGAGTCTTGGGTATGATATTCCCGTTGTTGTACGGTCGCAAACCGAGCTTGAAGAGACCATTCGGCGCAATCCGTTTCCAAAAATTTTAGAGAATGAATCGGTATATGTATCGTTTCTCTATGAAGAGCCTTCGGCTGAAGCGGTCGATCATTTGCTGTCGTACAAGAACGATGCGGACGACTTTGTCGTCATGCATCGCGAGGTCTACATCTTATGCCGAAAAAACTACGGAACTTCGCTCCTCTCTAAAAACTTCCTTGAAAAGAAGCTTGGCGTCTATGCAACGACCCGCAATTGGAATACCGTTAATAAACTTGCAACTTTGTGCAAATTGTGATTGATTATAATCTCATAAAGGAGAGGTACGAAAAAATGAACGAAAACCTTAAGTATCCAATTGGAATTTTCAGTTGCCCGAAGGAAATATCGGAGCACCAACGGAAGGAATGGATCAGAGAAATTGAAGAAACGCCCGGAAGCTTAAAGCAGGCGATAAACGGATTAAGTGAAGAGCAGCTGAACACCCCATACCGGGAAGGCGGATGGACGGTTAAACAGGTGGTGCATCATTTGGCCGATAGCCATATGAACAGTTGTATCCGGTTTAAACTCGCGTTAACAGAGGACAATCCAACAATAAAACCGTACAGGGAAGAGCTATGGGCGGAACTAACGGATAGTACCGGCATGGACATTTCCGTTTCCCTCACATTGCTTGAATCACTCCATCACCGGTGGGTTGTATTATTAGAATCGTTGAGCGCATCCGATTACGAGCGGACATTCTATCATCCGGAATCGAATGAGATCGTTCGATTGGACCGCAATTTAGGCCTTTACGCCTGGCACGGAAAGCATCATATCGCACACATTACGAGTCTGAGAGAGAGAATGGGCTGGTGAGGAATAGGGGACCAAGCAACTAAAGGGCGTATTTCCATAGCAGCCAGCTTGTGAGCGCACATCCCCACGAGACCGCGCCAAAGACGATCACAAGCTTGTTTTCGCTCCAGCCGTATTTCAAAATAAAGTGATAGTGAACGGGCGCCATTTTGAAAAGCCGCTTGCCCGTTTTTTTGTAGTAACGGATTTGGAGGATAACGGAACACTGCTCGGCAAAATAAATGAAAAACAACACAGGTACCAGGATTTCGACTTTCTCGATCACCGCTAAAAAGGCAAGCGAGGCCCCAATCGCCAACGATCCCGTATCGCCCATAAATGCTTTGGCCGGGAAAATGTTATAGATGAGGAAACCCAGCAAACAGGCCGCCATCGTTAAACTGAACATTTGCACTTCAATGCGATCCGATATTGCGAAAAAGAAAAAGTAAGTCGGTATCGCAACGACGGGGAGAAGCCCGTCCAATCCGTCCGTGAAATTAATGGCGTTGGCGGAGCCGACGACAAATAACAGGATGGTAACAATATAGAGCATAGGACTCATTTGGAGTTGGTACCCGTTCAACAATGCAATATCAGGGCTCACCCCGATCGAACGATAAAGAAATAGGAGAAGGGCGGCGGCCGCGGGAAATTGAAGCAGCAGCTTAGTTCGGCTGGATATGCCGGCAGGGTCCTGATAATACGCTTTTGAGAAGTCATCAATAAATCCGATCAAACTGAACAGCACGAAGGATAGAGTTAAGAAAACGGACAACGGGCTTGGATCATGCGACAAGGAAGCAGCTGCTCCGATGAGAAAGATCAGCCCTGCCATGAGCGGCGTGCCGCGTTTAGCCTGGATGTCGGCGTACATCTCTTTGCGAATAGGCTGAGTCAATTTCATAGTCCGCAGCGCCCATATCAATATCGGAGTCAGGCACGCAACGATTAAAAATGATAGTGCGGACAAGCTCAAAACGGCAGACATCGTTCTTATACCTCCATTTCGTTTACTAATATAATCTTATTCACAGGTTAACAAGAAAAAAACAGAAACTTTTACCGCACTATATTTCATGTTTTTTACTAGGGGGAAACCATAACCATGGAAACGACAATTTACTTGGTAAGGCATGCCGAATCTCCGTTTGTTTTCGGAGAAGAACGCACGAGAGGTCTGTCCGAAGAAGGGATGGCGGCGGCGCAGCGGGTCGCTGAAATATTGGCGGGCGAGGAGATTCATGCGATCGTATCCAGTTCTTATGTGAGGGCAATACAAACAGTGCAGTTTTTGGCCGGGAAGAAGGGGCTCAAGATTGAGGAGTACGATGAATTAAGAGAAAGAGCGATCAAAGGGTTGGATTACAAAATATCCGAAAAGGAACTGGTTCAGGCTATCGAACAGTCTTTTACGGATCATGAATTTGCACTCGAGGGCGGAGAATCGACAGGCCAAGCTCAGCAGCGGGCGATCCCCGTTATTAACGTTTTGCTGCAGAAATACCGCGGCCGGAGCTTGGCAATCGGTACCCATGGCAATATCATGACAGCCATTTTGAGTTATTATGATAAGAGCTATGGATTTGATTTTTGGAAAAGCACATCGAAACCGGACATCTATAAATTGATTTTTCATGAAGACCGGCTGCAGAGCGTAGAACGCATGTGGTCGGAGCCGGAGGAGCTGCATTGATTTCCGCTTAGGAATCCTGCCGCCCGTCCTCATTGGATTGGAACGATTCAATCCATGGCAGCCAACGGTCATCCACAAGCTTGAGCAGCTTGCATAACCGGTAAAAGTAATAAATCCCGCGATGCTGATCGCGGTTAATCCGGTTCAGATTGCGGAGCGACTCCTGCGCGATCAGGCGTGCCCGTTCGATCTGGTTTTGCTCCAGCTCCAGCAGGATTTGCTTGATGACATCCAGAGACCAGATCGATTTGCGCAGCGTATGGATGACGAGCACCTGCCGGATTTGCGGCGTGCCGAACCTGCGGTATCCGTTCTCCTGATCGCGCGGAATCGTGATTAACCCCGCCTTTTCCCAGTGACGGATTGCCGTGCTGGGCACGCTTGTTTCTTTCGACACTTCCCCGATCGTCAAGTAACGCTTTCTTCCCTTCGCATCAAGAAGATCCAGTTCCTTTGTCTCGAGAACCTGAACCGTGCGCTCCGCAATGATTTTGTCCTGATGCAGCTTAGCTTGCTGTCCGGTGAACAGCCAAATCGCTTCATCGACTTCCCGATTCCGGACTTTTTGCAAAACCTCTCTCGTCACCTCCATCCCAAACCCGGGGTAAAACGCCCGTATGCACTCGAAGTATGCAACATGCTCCTCCGTATAAATCCGATACCCGTTCGTTCCCCGCTTAACCGGCGGGATCAGCCCCCATTCCTCATAATGCCGCAAAGCGCTTGTGCTGATATTCAGCTTTCTTGCGATATCGATCGGTCTGATCGTCATGGCAATCCTCCTTCATACATTATTCAAAAAGATTAAACCGCTGTTACAAGGTTTTGTCAATCGATAACCTGATATTTAACCGATAAAACCATTCAACCTTAGGACTTGCATGAATGTAGTAATATAAGCTTGAAAATAATTCAGGGAGAAAAATAACCACTTCGGGAGGATCAATCGATGAGAGAGATGATCGTTATTAAAGGCGCTCGCGAGAACAATTTAAGAAACATTTCGCTTACAATCCCCAAGCATAAGCTTGTCGTCCTGACCGGACCTTCGGGATCCGGCAAGTCGACGCTGGCAATGGATACGCTGCAGCGGGAATGTCAAAGGCAGTACATGGAATCGATGGGCATGGTAACGGACTCGGTCCAGAAGCCGAAGGTCGATTCGATCGCAGGTCTGTCGCCTTCGATCAGCATCGGCCAGCATCGGACGAACCGCAATCCGCGCTCTACGGTAGGAACTGTAACGGATATGTACACTTACTTACGTGTTTTATATGCCAAACTGGGTGAGCGCGGCTGCCCGTCCTGCGGCGCTATTGTCGCACCGGACTTCAAGCAAACCGCTGCTTCGCCGCTTGATGAGGAAGAGGAGGGAGCGGGTTGGGGCAAGCCCGAATCCATTCATTGTTCAAGCTGTAATCACGCGCTTCCGAAGCTGACGATGACGCATTTTTCGTTTAACAAGCCGGAAGGAGCATGCGAGTGCTGCAGCGGCCTCGGTCAGGTGGCCAGCCTTGATCTGAATGCGGTATTCGACGAAGAGAAAAGTTTGCGGGACGGCTGTGTGCGATTTTGGTACGAAATGTACAAGGAATACAATGTCGGTATATTGGCTGCCGCGGCGAAGCACTATGGTATTCCCTTTGACCTGGATCAGCCGCTCAAGGAATATGACGACATTCAGCGCGATCTGCTTTATTATGGCGTGGAAAGCGAAGAGTTTAGGAAGTATTTCCCAGATATGAAACCGCCACGGACGGTCGGAGCGGGCAAGTTCGAAGGCGTTGTCACCGGCATTTGGAGAAGGTACCGCGAAAAGGACGGAGAGTCGGGAGCGGAGTTTTTTCGCCAGCAGACATGCCCCGAATGCATGGGGCAAAAGTTGAAGCGCGAGAGCAGAGAGGTGCTCGTAGCCGGAGTATCCATCGCGGAAGTGTCTGGCTGGCCGCTTGGCAAAGTGCTGTTATGGCTGGAAGGGCTGCATGGGAAGCTTACGCCGGATGGCCAGCAATTTCTGGAGCCGGTTTGGAACGGCCTTTCAGAACGGATCCGGCGCGTCATTGATGTCGGTCTCAGTTACTTATCGCTTCATCGGCAAGCGATCACGTTGTCGGGCGGAGAAGCGCAGCGGTTGCGTCTTGCCTCATTGCTCGGATCAGGTCTGACCGGTGTGTTGTATATATTGGATGAACCATCGGCCGGATTGCATGCGAGGGATACACGAAGTCTGATTCACGTGCTGAAACAGCTGCGCGACCTTGGCAATACCGTGCTCGTCATAGAACACGACGTTGATATGATGAGGGCGGCCGATCACATTATCGAAATGGGGCCGGGTGCCGGCAGTTATGGCGGATCGGTTGTCGGTACGGGAACGTTGGAGCAGCTGATCGGCTGTGCCGAATCGGTAACGGGCACTTATCTTCGGGAACAAAACGGCGTATATGGAGCGAACCCCCGGAGACGAAAGGGCAACGGCAAGTTCATAACGATTGAGGATGCGCATTTGCGGAATTTGCGTCATATCCATGTATCGCTTCCGCTCGGCTGCCTCATCTCCGTAACCGGCGTATCCGGTTCGGGCAAATCGACGATGCTGTTCGAGATTCTGGCCAAGGGCGCGGCGGAAGGCCGGGCGCCGGAGGGCTGCCGGGGAATATCCGGCCTGGAGTTTGTCGGCAGTCTGATCACCGTCGACCAGTCGCCGCTCGGGCGAATGCAGCGTTCGAACGTCGCCACTTTTACGGAAATGTATGCCTTGCTTCGCCAGTTGTTTGCCGGCATGCCGGAAGCGAAGAAGAAAAAGCTGACGCCAAAGCATTTTTCGTTTAATACGTCCGGAGGGAGATGCGAGGCTTGTCAAGGTCTCGGTGTGATGGCGGTGCATATGCATTTTTTGCCCGAACTCGAGGTGCGCTGTCCCGCTTGTCGCGGAAGACGATTCCAGGAAGTGGTGCTCAGTGTGACATACAACGGATATACCATCAGCGAAATATTGGATATGACCGTTCAGGAGAGCCTGTCCATCCTGAAAGGACAAGCGAAAATAACCGGCATTGCGGAATTACTATGCGAGGTGGGACTCGGTTATTTGCAATGGGGGCAAGCGGTCACAACATTGTCCGGCGGCGAAGGACAGCGGCTGAAGCTGGCGAGACAGTTGAACAAAAAGTCGAAGAACCATACGCTGTACCTGCTTGACGAACCTACAACCGGACTGCATCCGGCCGATGTGAGGCAATTGCTCGTTTTGCTGAATAAACTGGTTGATGCGGGCAACACCGTCATCTGTGTGGAGCATCAGCTCGACCTGGTTCAAGCCTCCGATTGGGTGGTCGATATCGGGCCCGAAGGAGGCGAGGCCGGGGGCTTCATCGTCGCCGAAGGGACGCCGGAGGAGGTGGCTGGGGCTGAAGGATCGTATACCGGGCAGTTTCTGAAAGTGGAGCGGCAGAGCAATCTGGAGCTCATACGAGATAGAAGATAATTCATTCGTAAAGCAGCAAAACGCGAGAGATTAGAGTGTTTCCAACATTTGTGTCATGTGATATAGTAGAACCAATTAGAGAGCGGGGACATCCAATGCAATTGTCTCTAGCTCTTTTTCTATTATTATCTATAGTCCAAAATATCATGAAGGCGGGTAGATTTCATCATGAAGGTCATCACCTTGTGCGGTTCTACGAAGTTTAAAGAGCAATTTGAGAAGGCAAACGCTTATTTGACGCTGCAGGGCAATGTTGTGATCAGTCTTGGTATGTTTGAACAAAGCGAAGAAATTGAGATTACCGAGGAACTAGAAGCTTTATTTGGAAAAATACATTTGAAAAAAATCGATATGGCCGATGAAGTATTTATTATCGACGTGAACGGTTATATCGGCGACAGTACAAGGAAGGAAGTAGAATACGCAAAAAGCCTGGGGAAAGCAATAAGATATTTTTCTGAAACGGATATTAGCCTAAATGGCTTGCTGTCAGAGAAACGATAGGAAGGAGTGAAGGATGCGATGAAACGAATGTGGCTGATTTTGAGATCTATATCTGTCCCTTTTGCAATTATTATCGGTTGGAAGCCTATGTTCGACGGTGTCTTTGATCTGCAGGATTTTATTTTTCCGGTCGGTGCGATCATCGCGATCATTAGCTGGTATAATTTGAACCGCTTGAACCGAAAGGAAAAGGACGGCAGGGTTGAGACAACCGATGCCGGCGGGGGAACGGATCATTAAGTAGGAGGGGTAGCGATGGATGAGGAGAAGCTGTTAAACTCCGCCAAAGCATATGTAAAACAGGCGCTGAAACATGAAACGACGGGCCACGATTGGTGGCATATCTACCGGGTGACGGAAATGGCCCGGCATATCGCAGTACAAGAAGGAGCGAATGTGCTCATCTGCCAATTAGCCGCTCTGTTTCACGATTTGGCCGACGAGAAGGTCGTAGCATCCAAGGAAGAAGGGCTAACGGCGATTAAGAGCTGGCTGGAGCAAAATAAGACGGATAGCTCAATAGTAGAAGCGGTTCTCGATATCATATCGACAATGTCTTACCGCGGCGGCAACGGGGCGCCGATGGAAACATTGGAAGGAATGGTTGTCCAGGATGCCGACCGGCTGGATGCGATCGGTGCGGTCGGCATCGCCAGAACATTCGTCTATGCCGGGTCCAAGGGACATGCGATTTATGATCCCCAGATCGCGCCAAGGGAAAGGATGACCGTAGAACAATATTGGAACGATAAAAGCACGGCGGTCAATCATTTTTATGAGAAGCTGTTTAAGCTGCAGGGGTTAATGAATACTCGGGCGGCCAAACGGATGGCGGCGCATAGACATGCATTTATGGAACGTTATATGGAGCAATTCTACCTGGAATGGAATTTGGAAGAATCTGCCGAAATGAGGGAGAGGGATACCCGATGAAGCCGATACGCAATTCAGCTAAAGCCGTTATTATTCATCAATCCAAAGTGCTATTAACGAAAAACCGCGATGATGAAGGAGACTTCTATATTTTCCCAGGCGGAGGACAGGAGCGGGGCGAACCGTTGTCGGCCGCAGTTGTACGTGAATGTATAGAAGAGACCGGGCTCGAAGTGATTGTCCATGACTTAATCTATGTCCGGGAATATATCGGAAAAAATCACGAGTTCGCGGAGTGGGATGCAGACGTTCACCAGGTTGAATTTTACTTCGAATGCCGGTTGAAAGCTTTTCAAGAGGAGCTCGGTAACGGAGCAAATCCCGATGCGACTCAAGTTGGCGTGGAATGGATTGACCTCGCTTCGCTGGATGAGATCAGGGTGTATCCGAATGCGTTGGCGAAACTCTTAAAGGCCGGAAAAGCGGATGTTACTTATCTAGGTGATGTCAATTAGGTTCTGATAAACGTACTTAAATGAAGGAGATATACATAATGGAACATCTGAAAACAAACCTGACCGAAAGCTATAATAATAATTCCAAATTAAGAGACCGATCGGAAATCGAGGAATGGAAGCGGCTTGAGATGGATAAGTTTACCGCTTATTTGCAGCTAGCCGAGCAGCCGCGCCTGCTCGATCTTGGTGCAGGACCGGGGCATCATAGTAAGATTTTCCATGATCAAGGGTTGCATGTCACCTGTGTGGATATTTCGCCGAATATGGTGCAGGCATGCCGGGCCAAAGGGCTGGAAGCTTATACAATGGATCTATATGCAATGCAATTTGAGGATGCGATATTCGGCGCCATATGGTCGATGAACTGTCTGCTCCATGTGCCCAAGTCCGATTTACCTTCTATTTTGCAAAACATTAAAAGGGTGTTGAAGCCGGGCGGGATCTTTTATATGGGCGTGTACGGGGGTTATAACCACGAAGGCATATGGGAGGACGATCCCTATACTCCTCAACGGTTTTTCTCTTTTTTCGGTCATGAAGACATTGTCCGTGTAGCCAGCGAGGTGTTTGAGATCGTTCAATTTGATGTGGTTCCGCTCGAAGGCATGAAGCTGGACTATCAATCGTTGATACTGAGGTGATTTAGAATTGGAAGTGACTTTCATCCGTCATGCGCAAGGAGAGCATACCGTCAGCCCGCCGGACAGTTTGCAGACTATCGATCCGGCATTAACGGATTATGGCTTTTGGCAGGCGGCCAGACTTACCGATCAAGTGAAGGCCGGTCCTGCAGATCTGCTTGTCGTCAGTCCAATGAGAAGAACGCTGCAAACCGCCTCGTTATGGAGCAGTAATGCCCGGTGTGCCAAGTACGTTCACCCTGCCGTCGGACCGAGAATGTTTCCCGTGCTCGACGAATCGAGAGCTTTTAAGTGTGATACACCCCTTCCGGTTGAAACGATTCAACGAGACTTTCCGGAATTTCAAATATTGACGGATACGGGCATCACATGGCATAAGGGCATCAATGCGATCCCCGACGAAGCGTTCGAATCGATTGCCGATTCGTTCATAGCGTGGTGTAAATCGTTCAATAAACAGCGCGTATTTATTGTTTCTCATGACGGCACTATTACCAGCTACCGGAGATATTTAGGGGAAATCGGAGTAACCAGGAATGATTTTTTGGGGGAGACGGGATGGTACACATTAAACATCAGTTGCCGGGAGAATTAGCTTTATGAATTACGAAAATGAGTATGAGAATCGGCTCAGGGAATGGATGTATACGAATGAGGCGATCGTGGCGGATCTACAGCTCGTTAGGTCGTTGAACTTACCGGATGGTTACATTGCTGCAGGATATGTCCGCAACTACATATGGGACCGGCTGCATGGATATGATCAACGGACCGGCCTGAACGACATCGATCTCGTTTATTTCGACGATCGAAATACCGCCGAAGCTGCTGACCGGGGGATCGAAGCCCGGTTGCAACAGCTGACCGGAGATGCACGCTGGTCGGTCAAAAATCAAGCAAGAATGCATCTGCGGAACAAAACAGAGCCCTATCGTTCGGTATCCGATGCCCTTAGCCGCTGGCCGGAAACGGCAACCGCGGTCGGCATCCGATTAACGGAGGATGACCGAGTCGATATATGCTGTCCGCACGGATTAAAGGATTTGTTCGAGCTTAACATTAAGCGGAGCCCATTTTTTTATGACGAAAGCTTTTTCCGCCAAAGAGTGGAAATCAAACGATGGCTGGTCACTTGGCCGTTGTTGAGGGTGATTGAATGAGGGAAGGTTATATCGAACAATTGTTCTTCATTTTGTTGGCAGATGGTGGTACAATAGTAAAGTACAATTGAACCTTGGGTTGGCACGGTATCCCTTCGATGGGAGGTGATACCATGGAGTTAAAGGATGCGCTTACTATCATGATTCTTTTTGCTACCTTTGTCCTTGCACTTTTAACATACATCGGGAATATCTACAAGAGAAAGTAAGAACCCACCCTAAGGTTACCGCCGCAGGTGGGTTCTTATTCCTTTAGGACTCTAGAAGGGATAAACCCATCCGAGCCAATTGTTCAGCCGAGTGTTCGCCGCACTCGGCTTCTTAACTCCAATGATAACACAATTGGAAAAAGAAGTGAAAAGAAAAAGATCAGTCAGAAGCTGTACTGTTTAATGTCTTGGTCTGCCTGAGGAATTTCTGAGACGATGATCAGGCAGATAATATGCGATTGTAAGTTTTGACTGACCAGGATAACGATCGCTTCGCAGTAAAGTAATTGAATACATAAGGTATGCGGTCCATACACGCATCGGCCTTTTGATGCTTGTCCTACGGATTCAGAACAATCCTAAACTCTTCACCCTGCATGACTGAATGCCCGATTAATAAAATTGGGACATAGAAAACTTCGAAAACTTCGAGCTCAAGAATAGATTTAATAAGCATTCACGTTATACAAGTTCGCAAATCCAACATTTTCCGGAAAGTTTTCCGAAGTTCAAAAACTCTACATTAGGTATTGTATTTGCGAAGTTCGCAAATAAGACGTTAGCTGAAATAACTGCAGAATGTTTGAAAGTAAATCAATAGGAGAGATGATGATGAATAACAATCAAGTAGAGATTATTACATTAGAAACGAAGCATTTTGTCGGTGTACCCGTAACGGTAGCATTTCAAAAACATGATCCAGGGAGAATAAAAGAAGCAAATCAGATTTTTATAGACAGGAAGCACGAGATTCAAGGAATTGTTAAAGAGTATGAATACGTGTGTCCACATTTTGCAAACGATGTGTTATTTACTTACATATATTGCATGGAGGTATCAGAAATCACTCATATTCCGGATGGAATGATCGGGTTTAGTTTGCCCAGTCAACAATATGCAAAGGTGCGATCGACAGATCAAGATCCATATGGACTAATAAAGAATTATTTAGATGCTAATGGGCTCGAGAATAACACAAGGTCACTAGCGCTTGAAGTATTTATATTTGGAGAAAAACAACACTACAATAATGCTGATATATTGGTGCCAATCAAATAAAGATAAAGATTACAGGATTCTGTGGGCTGCTCAGGGAGGCAGTTACTTCAGCTAACACCGTGTTCCAGCTTCGCGGCTGACGCCGCTCGGTCTGCCAGAGGGTTTTCAATGAAGTAGATTCAGGCAGACACATCGATTCCCCTAAGATAAGAGCTATCTAAGGGGAATCGACATCAGGAACACAAGAACGTTAGCCGAAAGCCTGAAGTATAAAAAATAAAAAAACTTGGGGAAGAATAGTCATGGATACACTATTGAATGAAATCAAGAAACAATTAGAACTAGAGGGCGATTCGGGGGCAGCGCCAATAGTTTCCCTTGAGTTATTTTTCAATGGTAATGAGGAAGAATCTTCAATTGGTTGTAATTTATTAAATCACCCTGGAATTGATGTGTTTTATAAGACACTAAAGAAGATCAAGGAATTAGATGATGTTCAAGATATTTTTGTAGAGATTTATGAGGTAGACGAATGGCCGTTCTCAGAAAGGATTTATATTTTATCAAAGCTAAACGAAAAGGAAATAATGGATCTATTAAGTGTTTTAGAGCCAAGTGATATAAGTGAAGGTTACGAATTTAGCGAGCCGAAAGTAGCACCAAAGTTGGAAATTGGAATGAAAGTTTACTCAGTGTGGTGGGATTAAAAGGTGTGTGGGTAACTCAAGCGGCCTTCGTCTAACACCGCATTCACGCATCGGGGCATACGCCCCTTGGTCCGCAGAAGATATTTCAAGGAGCTGATTCAGCGGACAACCCGCACCGGCTAAGATAGGAGCTATCTAAGCCGGTGCGGGTTCGTGAATACAAGAGACGTTATATGAAAGATCGGCCCCGAAATACGCTTTGAAAGTAGATCAATCGTCCCGTCCATGGGACTTGAAGCAATTAGTACGATAATTTAATAATTTTCAACTATCGAAGCAAAATTACGTAGCCACAAAATAATACTTATGTTACTGTTCACCTTAAGTAGGTTTTAACGATGATATATGCAAAGATATAAAATCACTGAATACAACACTTAATATTCAGTGGATAAAAGGATGGTTTAAATCATAATGGAAATCTCAATTAATCATAAAATCATCAGTGATGCCCCATATAATGGAGAGAATCAAGATATTTTTGTGTTTGACAACAAAGAACTAATCTCACAAATAAAACAAGAAATTCTTAATGGCACTCCTACATGTTACTTAGTTTCTGGATATCGAGGAGTGGGCAAGACTTCATTTATAAAAAGAGTTGAGCAAGAAACTAAAGAAGAAAATTCTCAGATTGTTTTTATTAAACTAAATATCTCTAAATATGAAGATTACTCTATGCTATTGCGTAAAATAATTCGTGAAGTTTATTTGTCCATCTCTGATACTCATAACATAAATGAGCTAAGAAAACAAAATAAAGAGATCATAACTTCGTTAGAACTCCTATATGAAAGAACATTCCATGAGGTGATAGGCTCTCAAAAAAATAGTATCAAGCATGAAGATTTGTCCTTAAAAAACATTCAAATTAATATAAAAAAATTAATTGCATTACTAATAACTCTGCTTTTAGCAGGACTTAACATTAAATTCAATCTCATTGACTGGTTGTTTAATTTAAAAAATAACAAATACATTGATCTCATTTTATTTTTTATTCTTGGGTTATGGTCTGCTCTCGAATCCATAAAAATTAATCGTAAAATCAATCAAAATAAAACAGATATATCGGAAATAAGTAGAAAAACACTCTATGATGATGAAATAGCAGAATATCAACTGAATAGAACATTAAAAAACCTTAACCAAATAAAAGTTATACCTATATTTATTATTGATGAGTTAGATAAAATTGACGAACTAGAAAATGTTGAAAAATTAATCGCAGAATTAAAACCTTTGATGTTGTCTGGATTGGCAAGTTTCATCTTAGTATCCGGTCAGAATCTCTATTATAAATTTCACACTGCTCATATTCATGATGACGCTTTAATTGCAAGTATTTTCTCTAAATCTGTACATATTCCCTTACTCACTACAAAAGAATTTATAGATTTGTTTTCTAAGGTTTTAAACAATTCTAATTTAGTAAATAATAGATCAGTTAATTACTTTGTTAAATCGAAAGTATTGAACTCTAATAGGCTCCCCAGAAGGTTTTTAAATCTAATAAGACAAAACTTGATATGGAAGGAGAATAAATCATTCATAGAGGTAAGTGAAGAGGATGAGCAAGCTTATATTACTGACTCTAAATTATTGGACATTATAGATCATTATAAAGATAATGAACTATTAGCAGCTGGTTATAGTGAGGGGATTGTTGATTTTTTCATTTCCCAATTACATATATGGATTCAAAAAATGAAGCTAAAGGGAACCTCTTATTTTAACAAAGAGGATATATATGATATTGAGAAAGACTATAAAGTTACCCATCCAAGTTGGTATTTTACAAGATTAAATTCACTTATTATAAGTTTACTTGAGGAGTTGCATGAATCTGGACTTCTTGAAAAAAAGAATCAAACAACAGATGATGGTGAAGAAATTGCTTATTACAAGTGGACAAATCAAGCTACAATAAAGACAGAAACATTAATAAATGAAAACGAAGAATTACAATCTGCTTTTCTTATGAATTTTATAGAATTAGAAAAGTATATTAGAGAAATATACTTTGATGTTACAAGTGAAAAGCAAACAAAACATTCAATTCGTCAGATGGTTAACAAGCTTACAGAGATTGAACTGCTCCCTACGTGGTGGATTGAAAAAAATCAAGTGAATTACCTTACTCAATTACGAAATAAGATAGTGCATGGGGAAACAATTAGCCTTGATGAAATTGATTTTTTACAAAATTATGCATTCGAAATCAACAGAATAAAATCACAATTGATAGAAGAATATACTTTTTTCATCACCAAACAATATTTAGAATCACATCAATATTCTGTAACAAAAGATATAACTGTACCATCTACGAGCTATGTCCCAAGTTATGACAGAAGGTATGATTTTGTAGCCTTCAATCAATTAACTAACCATCCTGATATTCTTTTTATAGTTAAAATGATAAATACTACAAATAATTCTTCAAGAAAGGAACTGCTATATAAAAGTATTGAAAGCTTGATGGAGTACAACAACAATTCAAGAAAAAGTAATCTTATGGTCTTTTTAATATACGCAAAAAACGGAAGGAAAATTTATGATCAATTTGAGGAGACACTCGAATACATACTGAAAAATGATTTTCCTCAACTCAAAAATTATGTCTTCTCCTTCTTTAATTCGGAATACAGAGGGGACGCTAATCAAAGTCGACTAAAAAAATACTTAGAAAAGCTCATGAGTAAAATATAGTTATATCAGATAGTTTTTCTATAGATATTGAAATCTATAGGAAGAATTTAAAATAATTTTATTAGGGTCGACGTCCTGTCTTTATTCGAAGAAGCAGGGCCGATCCATCATATAACAACGCATCTTCCTGCGGGCTGTCGCCCTTGATCTGCCCGAGGGATTTCGGGGAGGTAGCGCAGGCAGATAACCCTGCACTGGCTAAGCGCAGTCGCGCCCGGCTACCGCCTTAAGCCAGTGAGGGTTCGTAGATGCTGAAACATTATGAGAAATCTCTGCAAAACACGGGGGAGGAGTAGACACATTGAAATCTGGTTTATTTTTATATTCCAAAAGATTGACATATAGGCAGACAGTTGTCTGCGATCTTGATACGGTATTATCAATCGAGAATGATAATGAAAACATCAGATACATTATTCCGTGGTCAAAGGATCAACATGTTAAGACATTAAGTGATACAGACAAGAAGCATATAGTCATAGAAGATAATAAGAAGCAAGTTGGATATATTATTTTGGCAGGTCTTGGTAGCCTCCATGATAATATTGAGTTAGTTAGAATTACAATTTCAGAGAAGGCTAAAGGATACGGAAAAGAAGCATTAAACACAATTTTGAAATACATATTTGAAGACCATAACGCACATCGTTTATGGCTCGATGTAAAGGAATATAACGAAAGAGCAAAACACATTTATTTATCTTTAGGGTTCAAACAGGAAGGGATATTAAGAGAATGTATAAAGAACGGAGACAAGTTCGAATCACTGATCATCATGTCAATACTAAAGCACGAATTTAGCCAACTCAGAGAAGGCAGAGACATCTCATAACAGCGTGTTCCAGCTTCGCGGCTGTCGCCGCTCGGTCTGCCAGAGGGATTTCAAGGAAGCGGATGCAGGCAGACACATCGATTCCCTAAGAAAAGAGCTATCTAAGGGGAATCGACGTCAGGAACACAAGAACGTTAAGCGAAATACCTAATTGGGGGTAAATTCATGGTAGAGTCAAGACCATCAGTACCAAGTGATGTTAAAAGATTGTTAAGACAAGAGGCTGGATTTGGATGCGCTAAATGTGGGTTTCCTTTTTGTGAGTATCATCACATTATCGAATATTCTATTGAAAATCACTTTCGACCAGAAGATATGGTAGCCTTTTGCCCAAATTGCCACCATGAAGCAACAGTTGGGGCAATGACAATAGAAGAACAAAGAAAATATAAAAAACAACCGTATAATTTAGATCGAGGATTTGCAGAGGGGCAGTTAAAAATAAATCAGCAATCAGTTGTTGTAAACTGCGGTTCAATTCAATTTGTGAATGATGGATTTTTATTTGTTATTGATGAAGAACCACTTTTTTCTGTTGGAAGTAATAATGGAATGTTAGAAATAAGCCTAACTTTATACGATAAAAATGACAGTTTACTTTTAGTTATTGACAAAAACAATTGGATTCAAGGTGATCCTTTTATTTGGGATTTGGAATATGGATTTCGATGGATAAAATTACGAACTAAAAATCGTGAAATCAATCTTTATATTGATGCAAGACAAGAACCAATAAATATTAGAGCTGATCTTTGGAGAAGAGGTCACAACATTAGAATAAATAAGGTAGGAGTTTATCTAAACAAAAAACAATCTGAAGCGTTTATGGCTAATTTATGTTATGTAGGGATTTACATAAATGTAGATACGGAGATTAAAAAAATCACTTTAGTTCCAGATCCACGGTTTGGTAAAGGTAATATTATCTCTGATTCAAATATAAATGAGAGAATAAAAAAAGGGATTCAAGCGCTTGAGAATATTCAAAGAAGTTAGGTACTTCACTTAACACAGCATTCACGCATCGGACCTGACGCCCCTCGGTCCGCAAGAAGCATTTTCTAAAGAAGATTATTCAGCGGACAACCCTGAACCGGCTAAGATAGGAGCTATCTAAGCCGGTGAGGGTTCGTGAATGCAAGAACGTTATGTGAAACCTCGGTAAATGCATATGAAACCACGAAACCTTAATCTAAATCGCAGTGGGGTGGGGTATTTGATTTCTATTAATGAAGCTCGAGATTTTATTTTATCATTACCGGAGACAGTGGAAATTGATCATTTTGGCAAACCGTCATTACGGATAAACAATAAAATCTTTGCTACCATACAACCGGATGGTATAACTTTAACAGTTAAGACCGTTGGGGAAGATCGAACAATTTATACCGCAATGGATCCGGAAACATATAGAATACCAGAAACATTTTCAAATCTAAATTACATGCACATAAATTTATATACAACGTCACCAGAAGAGTTAAAAGGATTATTGATTAAAGCATGGAGAAGTGTTGCTCCGAAGAGAGTTGTAAAGGCTTTTGATGAGAGTAAGTTCGAAGATGACCGAGGCATCACATAACAACGCATTCAACGCGGCGGGCTAGCAGTGGAGTAAATCTGAGAAGCGAGCCCTTGGTCTGCTCGAAGAGTTTTCGAAGAAGCGTTATCAGGCAGACAAGCCTGCGAGGCTAAGTCCTAACGGACCCGGCATGTCGATCGCTTCGCTGTATCGAGCGGCAACTTAAGCCTCTCGGCTTCGTGAATGCAGAAACGTTATACGACAGATCGAAGTGATTCTAAAGATCATTATATATAAGGAGTAAACACTTATGATGAAGAGTGAATTGCATGAAGTTGTAGGTTATTATTTGTTACAGCCTATAGCATCTATGTTAGAACAAATCGAAAATGCTCGTCCCGAGGTCCTTCACTTTCATTCTCCAAAATATTTAGAAAATTCCTTCTCAGCTTCAATTATCCCGCTTATTGTTACTCTAATCGATTCTTTTGTTCATTGGTCGCTGTTTTTTATTAAGAGAGAACAAGTTGAAAAAAGCCCAATTCGAATATTATTAGATGATTATCAAGAAAATGATCTTGCAAATCAAATTGACGAATTATTTATGGTAAGACATGCAATAGTCCATGCACATGTATGGAGTAGAGAAATAGGTATTAGTTTTGATCGGAATATTGATTATTCCGACTTTGAATTACGCAAAGGTTATGGAAATAAACTTTTTAGAAACATAGTAGATTTAACAACAGGGAGAACGAGAATTCTAGGCATTAATGTAATACCCACAAGAATTTCTAGATCAGATATAAAATTATCACTTGAAGTGTTAAATAATTTATTAACTATAATAGAGAATAAAATAATGACACAGAATGAGCAAAGTCAGAATCTATTAAATTTATCAGGACAATTTGTTGTATATAAAGGGCAAGTAGTACGCTTTGTCGATATGCTAAGACAATTCACTAATGATTAAAAAACTTTTGAAAGTAACTCAATGATCCGTCGTATAACACCGCATTCACGCTTCGGGGCATATGCCCCTCGGTCCGCAAGAAGGATATTCTAAAGTAGTGGATTCAGCGGACAACCCTGCATCGACTAACCGCATCGCGGCCGCTCACTACGTTCGCTTAAGTCGGTGAGGGTTCGTGAATGCGAGAGACGTTAAGTGCAATTCTTAGCGGGGGAAGACATTAAAAATGAGTATAAAGCATTATAGGTAGAGGTAGAATCCTGTGCGGATTCTTGAATGGATTAGTCCGGTTGAGCAGTGGTGATGTATAATGCTCCCCATTGTCAAGACACGGAAAGACAGTTTCTAAGTTAAATCTCCTTTCGTATATTGGTATTTAGACAGCATCCAAAAGAGCTCTGCCATAGTACGCATCATCTGGACAAAGATCATTAATGGAAGAATGAGGTCTATAGGTGTTATATTCGTGCATGTAGTGACTAATGGCCTTTCTCAGCTGCCGCGGTGTATCAAATTCATGAATGTAAATCAGATCGTATTTCAGCGTTCTAAAGAAACGCTCAGTTCTGACATTATCGAGGGCTTGGCCTTTGCTGTCCATCGAGACCTTCACTTCTGTGTTGTCTAGCAGCTCCAAGTAGTCGGGATTGGTGAAATGACTGCCTTGATCACTGTTGATAATCTTCGGCTTACCGCCTGCTAATGCTCGTTTTAAACAGTTCATGACAAAGGTCTTCTCCAGCGTGCTGGACAGCTCGTAATCGACAATACGCCGGCTGTACCAATCGATGATGACGAAGAGATACATAAAGCCCTTCTTCATCCGCACATAGGTAATGTCGACTCCCCAAATCTGATTAGGACGGCAGATATTCAGTTTCCTAAGCAGGTAAGGACGGACATATTGCGCGTGGTATCGTTTGCTCAGATTTGGCTTGGGGTAGATCGTATAAACGCCCATTTCACGCATTAGCCTGCGGATTCTCTTGCGATTGACACATAACTTATCATCGCGGCGTATGACCTTCGTAATCGTCCTGTATCCCCAGGTAGGGTGATCCGTATGTAGCTCATCGATTCTGCGCATGAGAAACAGGTCCTCCTCAGAGATTATCTTCTCTTTGGGTGGCTGTCGGTATACGCTGCTTCGATTAATGCTGAGCAGATCGGCCTGCCGGCTAATCGTGATGTTGGACTCCTGAAAATCAACGTGGCTTCTTCTTCCAGTCGGGTCCGAGGATTTCTGTAGATTTTTTTTTGAGCCAGTCTACCTCATAGGTAAGCTGGCCAACACTCTAATTCTGCAATGTGCTCCTTACTGTTCTCGAGTTCCTTCTCGGCTTCGGATGCCCCCTTCTTAAACACTTCCGAAGCTCGTTCCAAGAACTCTTTCTTCCATCGAGACAGCACAACAGGGCTGACATCGTATTTTGCGGCTAACTGATTAACAGTGGATTCTTCTGACACCATCTCAAGAACCACTCTCGTCTTAAACTCGGCTGTGTAATTCGTTCTCTTTTTCATAGTTTCAGTATAACTTAGTTTTTCAGTTTCGTGTCTCACCTCTTGGGAGCATTATAGTAAGCCCTTGGTCTGCCCGAGGAGTTTCGGGGATGTAAATCAGGCAGACAACCCTGCGAGGCTAAGTCCTAACGGACCCGGCATGTCGATCGACCCAAACGCATCGCGGCCGTACTTAAAGGTCCTTAGGGTGGTGGGACGTCGTGAACACGGAAACGTTATCTGCAATTGCCATAAAAAGAATATACAAACCTTACAGTATAAGGAGAATAACCTAGGATGCTTGAATTTATTACCGAAATACCTGCTAATAAAGTAATTGGTGGTGTACACTGTGTTCCGGTTTTAGACAATGGCAACTTAGTAATGGTTTGGGACAAAGAAGAGAAGGTACTAACAACTATAGGAGGACGATTAAAAAAGGATGAATCAATATTTGATGGCCTAAACAGAGAAGTTATGGAAGAGGCAGGAATTATTCTATCAAATAAAAGAACACTTTTTGCGAGTTGGTATTGGAAAGAATTTGACGCTTACAGGTTATATTATTTAGCTCACGTAAAGAAGTTTGTTGAGATGCCTAAAGGGTTTGAAACAACGGGATATGTAATCATGAATTTTGTGACGGCAATTGACATGATAAAGAAAATTGAAGGAAGAGAAGAGCGGATACAAGTAATAAGAAGAGCAGGAATTTTTTCGGGGCAACTCAGGGAAGAAGGCAACAGCAGATAACATCGTATTCACACTGCGTCGCTAACGCTCCTTGGTCTGCCCGAAGTTAAGGCGGAGAAGATGATTCAGGCAGACAACCCTGCGAGGATAAGTCTGAAGACCCGGCAACTTGATCTATTCACTTGATCAACCTGACCTGGCAACTTAAGTCTCTCGGGTTCGTGAATACAGGAACGTTATCTGCAATACGCCAAAACAATATCTTAAAAACATTTGGAGACTCTTTATTATAGGATCTCGGAGGAGATTAAATTGAATAACTTAATACAAGTTCGTGTAACTGGTATCCTTATTGAAGATGAGCAAATATTATTGGTCAAGCAGAAAGTATCAGATTCAAGGGCATGGTCATTACCTGGAGGGCGACTTGAACAAGGTGAAACATTAGAATCAGCAATTCAAAGAGAATTGCATGAAGAAACTGGACTAAGAACTAAAGTGAAGAAGCTACTCTATGTTTGCGATGTTCCGGCAACAGTCCCTTCCTTGATACATATAACATTTTTGATGGAACGAATTGATGGGAATATAGTATCACCGACTAATGAGTTTGATAAGAACCCAATAACCGAGGTGAAGATGGTTCCAATAAGCGAGCTAGTGGAATACGGATTTACGGAACATTTTTTGAAGAGAGTAAGAAATAATTTCCCTGAGAGTGGAAACTACATGGGAAGCAAGGCTAATATTGGACTTTAAGAACGTTCTTGATGTAGCTCGAAGAAGCGCGTACAGCAGATAACACAGTATTCACGCTGCGTCGCTAACGCTCCTTGGTCCGGGCGGAAGTAGAAGAAGTGGATTCAAGTAGTATTTCAGTAACATGGAAGCGGAATCAGCCGAACACATCCATCTCCCTAAGATAAGAGCTATCTAAGGGAGATGGACGTCGTGAACACAAGAACGTTATCCGAAAGACTTGCAAAACTAATAATCTAGAACTGGGGATGTGACATGGTAATGAATATTGAAAGAATTATTGAAATTGCTCAAAAGACAATGAGTAATCGAAAGTCTCATTTACGAAGGGAAAAGGGGTTTATGTATTACCATTGTTAGAGGGTAGCGAAGATGTCCATAAATTTAAGAAAACATTTATTTCCGAATGAAGTTTCAATGGATGAAATGATTTATGTTGGTGCTTTGTATCATGATGTTACCAAGGGTATTGAACCTCACCATGAAACAGGAGCTCATCTGGTGAAATCATTATTGCGAGATGAATGCTCGCCAGAGAAGCTAGAAATAATATCAGACATTATTGCACACCACAACACTCGGAATCGCGATGAACTCCCTTTTTGCATAAAGATTGTTCAAGATGCAGATATATTGGATCATTTCGGTTCGATGGATATATGGTTGAAGATTATTTATAGTGCTCATGCCGAGGAGAATGTTTTTGATGCCATTCGTTTATGGGATAACGAAGAGCATAAGAAATATCTCGATAGTTCACGAAGTGCATTAAATTACGCAAAATCGAAGGAAATCTTTGATAGAAAGATACAATTTGAGAAACAGTTTCAAGACAGGTTTAAGCTAGAATGTAATGGAGAAATACGGTTTGAAAGTAATTCATAGAAGACAAGTCCATCGGCGCATTCACGCTTCGGGCCTAACGGCCCTCGGTCCGCAAGAGGGATTTCGGGGAAGGGATTCAGCGGACAACCCTGCACCGACTTAGCGCATCGCGCCCGGCCCAACGGGCCTTAAGTCGGTGAGGGTTCGTGAACACAAGAACGTTATTGGAAATTCGGGCAAAACATATTAAAACATATTGATACACCTAACTTGAGAATTTCGCTAAAGCCTTTAAAAAAACCATATTAATGGACGGATAATATTATGAAATTGATTAGAAGAATAACTGATAGTGATTTTTCCGATGGATCCATTGAATTAATGAAGACAGTATCGCGATATGCCTCTAGAGGTGTATTAATTGATGATCTAATAAATGTAGCTATGATGTATATGTCGGAACCTAATCTATACAAATTACCAGGGGGAGGACTCGAAGAAGGTGAAACAAGAGAGGAATCATTTTTAAGAGAGATTAAAGAAGAAACTGGTTATGAAGCTGAAATCTTATACGAATTGGGATACATAGAAGAACATAAAAAAAGAACTGATTTTATGCAATGTTCTTATTGTTTTATAGCAAAAGCAATGAGAAGAGTCAGCGCTGTAAACCTAAGTGAAAGTGAATTAGAACTTGGCATGACGATTAATTGGATGGCATTAGATAAGGCATTGGAAGTGATGAATGAGTCATTAATAAATTGTAATGATTATTCAACAAGGTTCATGATTTTACGGGATAAGACAATCCTTGAGACTGCAGTTGAAATATTAAAGAAGAGAAAATGATTATTTTGGTAACTCGAAGAAGGCCCGAACATCCTATAACATCACATTCACGCTGCGCGGCTAACGCCGCTTGGTCTGCCCGAGGGCTTTCGAGGAGGTATTTCAGGCAGACAAACCTGCGAGGCTAAGTCCTGGCGGACCCGGCGTGTCGACCACTTCGCTTGATCGATTTGGCAACTAAAGCCTCTCGGCTTCATGAATGCAGAAACGTTATAGGAAATAGTAGCAATCAGAAAAAAAATAAATCAAATCCATATGGAGGTACCAAATGGGTAGTTGGGGTACAGGAATCTTGCAGGATGATACTGTATTAGATATCATCGATGAATTTAAAGATTATTTAAAAGAATATCAAAGCATCCCCGATGCAACAGCAAAATTAATTGAAAATAATAAGGATTTACTTAATGATGATGATGAAAGTTCACTCTTCTGGATTGCCCTTGGAAAATGTCAGTGGGAATATGGCCAGCTTGATCATGCAGTCTTAAACAAAATAATTGATGACTTCAATCAAGAAAGAGGGCTAGATATTTGGAAAGAAGAATCTGAGACTGATTATCAGAAGCGTAAGAAAGTTATTTCTGATTTTATTAAGAAAATATCAGAACCTAATAATAAAATAAAGAAAATGCCTAAACTAATAATTAGAAAACCACTTTTTGATAATGGTGATTGTCTGGCGCTACGGATAAATGAGGAATATTTCGGTGCTGCTTTAATAATCCGTACAGATGATTCTAGTAAAGAATATGGAAGTAATCTAATCGTAGTATTAGATTATTGGGATATCTTGAAACCAACAATAGATATATTTACTGAACCTAAGTTCCTTCATTTAACTTATGGCAATTGGAACGGGGCATTACATTTATCATGGTACTCTAACACAGGATTCAGAAACTATAAAGATAAAGTAATTAAAATTGGAAATATTGATGTAAATAATTACAAAGATCTTGAAGGGCGATCCTATTCGAGCTGGGGTCTTATGTTTACTCTTATTGAAAGACAGAAAAATGCTATTGAAAGTTAATTCACAGATGGCTACTACTTCCTATAACAACATGTTCCAGCTTCGCGGCTGTCGCCGCTCGGTCTGACCGAGGCATTTCGAGGGAGCGGTTTCAGGCAGAAACATCGATTCCCCTAAGATAAGAGCTATCTTAGGGGAATCGACGTCAGGAACACAAGAACGTTATATGCAATTTGGGCAAATTAAGATACGAAAAAATGAAAAGGGTTGGTAAGTTTCTATGCTTGAAACAATTGAACCCGTAGGATTTGAGAGCTCGAAAAGAATAGGTAAATTAAAATTTCAGACCAATTCAATTATGGTAATTTTTCAGGATGAGGAAATCAACCTAACTTTGACATATAAGAATCGGAATGAATATTATTACTTGGATTTCATTGAAAATACGATTAATTCGTTTAAGTTCGTTTGCCATATTGTTAAGTCGGACGGTATTGAAAAGGATGTTATTGCAACGTTATTTCTGAGAGATGAGAAAGATTTAGACTTTTTGAGGGGATATCTGAAGAAATTAAATAAACATAATAAAGAATTGAGAACAAGCCGTATCAACAACAAAAAAGAAAGAACATTCGAAGTACAAAGAGGAAAGGGCTGGTTGTCAAGGAGAAGAGAGTAAGTATTTCAATGAGGGCCCCAACAGCATATAACGTCGTATTCACGCATCTCAGCCTGAGGGCTGCTCGGTCCGCCCGAGGAAATAATCTAACCGCGTCGCGGCCGGATCCATTCGGGTCCTTAAGGTTCTCGGGTTCGTGAATACGAGAGACGTTAGCTTAAATTGCTGATAGAAAGGAAGATGAATAATGCCGTTACCAATGGTTCACTTAGCTATAGCAGTTAAATACTTTGAAGATCAGTGTATTCCCAATTCATTCTTCCTAGGTAGCATTGCTCCAGATTCAATACATATGAGAAATAATGCTAGTAGAGATGATAAGAGTAGAACTCATTTTGGTGGTCAACAAACCGATCCCATCTTATTGGAAAACTATTATAAAGAATATATTAGTCAGAAAATAGATTCGGATTGGAGATGGTTTGTCAAAGGTTATTTTGCTCATGTACTAACAGACTATTATTGGGTAAAAAGCGTCTACCATAGATTTAAAGAAGAAGCATTAGAAAATAAATTAACTAACGAAGGAATCAGAACCAAGTACTATTTGGAAACTGATGAAGTGGATTTCTTTTTATATGAAACGAAAGAGTGGAAACATAAAGTGTGGAATGGTTTAGTGCATACAAAGATATATAGTATAGATCCATTACTAAATGAAGAAGAGATTAATTTTTGGAGATTACGAACAATTCATTGGTTTGACCTTATAACAAGTAAGCCTGGAATTGAACCCCAATACATAACTAAATTATTAGTTGAAGAGTTTATTGAACAAACAGCAGAGAAAGTTAGAACGACGATAGATGATTGGGATATAAAATTATTCGAAGAGGTCAGCAACATCAGCTAACAGAGCATTCAAATCGAGCGAAGAAGTAGGCCCTTGGTCTGCCCGTAGGATTTAGGAGAAGTAGAATCAGGCAGACAAACCTGCGAGGCTAAGTCCTGATGGACCCGGTAAGTCGATCGCTCCGCTTGATCGACCGGCAGCTTAAGCTCTCGCGTGAATGCAGAAACGTTACACGAAACTCTTGAAACGGACAAAATTAGCACTTCTGCCAGGAGGCTGAAAAGCACAATGAAAAAATACCTAAGATAATTGCCATTGCAGAAGTATCCAGTGAAGGTAAGACCACTATCACTTCCCGTCTTGGCCAAGTTCTAAGTAATTCAAGACCATATTTTTCGATGATTATGACTTCGAAGGACCAAGTCGATATCATAGACTGGGTTGAGCGAGGTGCTGACTGTAATGAGTGGAACATAGATCTTTTAATTTCTAATTATCTCGTGGGAGAATTGGATACGAAAGTATGTTCAAGACTACAAAACCGAATTCAGATTTGATTATTGATGGTTCGCTAATAATAATATGCAATGAAAATAAGAAGAACTGAGATCAAGCATATCGAGGATGTTAAGAGCTTCGACTAACACCGCATTCACGCAGCGGGCGGCTGGCGCCGACCCTTGGTCCGAAAGAGGCATTTTCGAGGAAGTGGATTCAGCGGACAACCCTGCACGGACTAACCGCATCGCGGCCAACCCTTTGGGCTTTAAGTCGGTGAGGCGTTGAGAATACAAGAACGTTAGATGTAATAACCAGAAAGCGTGATAATTATGTATGACGGTTCGCTTGAAGTAGTTAAAAAATCAAAGACTAAATATTTAATGCTTATTTTTACTTCAATCTTGTCTAGCATAGTGTATTTCTTTTCCTATCTTGCTTATTTTGGATTTGAATATCACCATCGTTTTAGAGAAGGATACGTTGGTCCTTCTAAGGTTTCACAAAGTGTAGGACTTATAACGTTAACATCATACATACTATTTATCTTTATTATTTGTTACTTTTATAACAAGGATTCGCCAAGACTAATAAGGAGAGTTGTAAAGACTATAGCAAATACAATGATAATATTGATTACCGGGTTTTTAGTGAGTCTACCAATTATGCTTCCTGCGTATTCAGTATTAATGAACGATTAAATATAATTTAGTATATTCGAAGAGGCTGGTTACTTCATCTAACACAGTGTTTCAGCTTCGCGGCTTTCGCCGCTCGGTCTGCCCGAGGGATTTCAAGGAAGCAGAATCAGGCATACACATCGATTCCCCTAAGATAAGAGCTATCTAAGGCAGGAACACAAGAACGTTAGACGATATTAACGCAAATTTTTGTAAACAAACAAAACCCAAAAACCAAACAAATGTTCTTTGATTAGTTGGTACAAGATGGTATAATAGACAAGTACAATTGAATTTTGGGTGGGCATGGTTTCCCTTCGAAAGGAGGTGAGACCATGGAGTTGAAAGACGCAATTACGATCATGATTCTTTTCGCGTCATTTGTCCTTGCTCTTTTAACATACATTGGGAATAACTACAAGAGAAAGTAAAAACCCACCCCAAGGTTGACAGGCCAAAGGTGGGTTTTGTACTTCGGAAACTTAGAAGGGATGAACCCATCCAAGCCAATTGTATGCCGAGTGTTTGCGCACTCGGCTTCTTAAATAATATGATAACACAAAGAAATTGAGAAATAAACCGGTAACAAACTTCTAACAACTAAAAAAGTAAGGACGTTTAAGAACGGTAAAAATTGTAATAAGGATCTTGAGGGTAATTCAGCAAGGCGGCTGCGGTCTGACCGAGGAATTTCGAGGAAGTGGATGCAGGCAGACACATCGATCCCCTAAGATAAGAGCTATTAAGGGGAATCGACGTCAGGAACACAAGAACGTTATGCGACACTCGAAGAGAGTTTTAAAGGAGGTAATTTCAATAATGTTTGTTGAAGAGATCCTAAGAACAATGGATACAGCACTAAATAGAATTCATATTTGTTTGGATTCTTTGAGTGAAGATCAAGTATGGTGCAGACTAAAACCTAACATGAATTCAATTGGTAATTTATGTGTTCATCTTGCGGGCAATGAATATCAACACTTTGTCAGCGGCATTGGAGAAAGACCATTGGTAAGACAAAGAACCCTTGAATTTACTTCGGATAGAGGGTACTCAAAAAATGAACTTAAAGAACTTTTAAACCAAACAAGAAATGAATCGAAATCTATATTAAATAATTTAATTGAACAAGATTTGGATAGACAAGTTAAGGTAATGTACTCGCTTGAAGATTGGAATAGAATGAAGGAAAGAAGTCCTGAAGAAACTGATCCATGGTACAGCAGGTCAATTCAAGTAATCTTATTTCAAGTATGTGAACATTATGGTTATCATACCGGTCAGATCGTATTATTAACCAAGTTGATAAAGGATATTGAAGGGTCTATTACCGGATACAAACATTAATGTCTAAGCTGATTCAGTGAGCATCGTATAACAGAGCATTCAACGCGGCGGGCTAGTAAGGGGAGTAAATCGAAGAAGTAAGCCCGTGGTCAACCCGAGGGGGTTCGGAAAAGCACTGATGGATCCGGCCTGTCGATCGCTTCGCTTGATCGATCGGCAGCTTATGCCTCTCGGGTTCGTGAAGGCAAGGACGTTAGACGAAATTCATGTAAAAAATTCAAACAAAACTTGAAAGGAGTGATGTGGTATGTATAAAAACCAATATCAATTAATTGTCGTGTCGGAGATGTTTTTCAATTAAGTAGAGGAATCCATCTTAAGATCGGATTTCTCTACAATTCTAGGAGGAGTCCGAAGTGATTACATTAAAAACTATTGATAAGAGTAATTGGGAAGAGTGTATCCAACTCAAACCAAGATTTGAACAAGTGAAGTTTATTGCTTCAAATCTTTATTCGATTGCGGAAGCACAATTTCTGGATGGTTTTACAACAAAGGCGATCTATTTCGACGGTACTATGGTTGGTTTCACTATGTTCGGATTAGACCCAGATGACGGAAACTATTGGATATATCGATTTATGATTGATGGGCGATTTCAAGGACGAGGATATGGTTATCTCGCAATACAATTAGTTATTGGCGAGATAAACAAAAGACAAGATAGAACTGCTGTTTTGATGCTTGGTTATAAACCTGATAATGAACAAGCAAGAAGATTATATGCTAAAGCAGGTTTTCAAGAAGAAGGGATTGCTCCTTGGGGTGAGATGCTTGCGAAGTATCGATTTGTGTAAGCAATTCAAAGAAGGCATGAACATCGTCTAACAACGTGTTCCTGCTTCGCGGCTGTCACCGCTCGGTCTGCCACAGGGGGTTCAAGGAAGAAAATTCATGCAGACACGTCGATTCCCCTACTATTTAAGGGGAATCGACGTCAGGAACACAAGAACGTTATAAGAAAGCCGGGCAAAACATATATTTCAGAACATTAATCATACCATTTTTAGTTCAATGGCAGGCCATTACCAAAATACTCATTTATAAGTGAATGATTAGAATGATTGATAGAATTAGAAGAGACTTGAGATAAGCCAGCCATGATTAGATATCCAATAATAGGTTTTTATGCGGGATTCACTTGATTTTTTATTAAGACATATGAATTAGTTAGTAGAAGGGAAGTATTGAGTAAAAAAAGGCGAAATAACAGAAGGAAGTTGAGAAACAATAAGTTTAAGAATATTTAAGAGAATTAATATAGCATTAAAGAGCATTTTTTGAAAGCAACTCAGGAAGGCCCGGCCATCTTATAACACTTCGGATCGTTTGCGCAGTTGCCGAGAAAAAAAGCCACCATGTCAGACAGCATGAAGGCTTATGCAAACTCATGTTGAACGAAGCCGCGGCTCCGCTTATCTATGGGGTTTGTTATAAATAATGGGTATTGCACGGTCAGAGCAAGAGCCAAATTGATTTACATTCCTTTAAAAGCATACCGCCCCCCTCCCCCAGAACACGCATATTATGGTATGATCTGAAATCCGGAGATGAGCGGCTTCGCTGACCTGAAGACCAGCGGAGTAAATAGTAGAGAGGATCGCTTTATGTTTTAGATTTGCCGTAGCATCGATGATCCGGCTGACTTCCTAAAGAATCGTCGGAAGCAAAGATTGCTTCTTCATTCTTGGCACATGAAGCATGTTCCATTCGTGACAAAGAACCGATTGGTAATAAAATTTGATAGCGCCGTAAGCGGAGTTTACATAGGCAGAGCTGAGTTTTCTAACAGTAATCGCATGATGCAGAAAAGCCCGAACCTCGAAGTAGCCAGCGGCGGCAGGGTATGCCGGAAAAGTCATAGAAAGTGCGAATGTGCGCTAAATATGTCCGTTGCGTACTTTTGGCAAAACCGCGTAATTCCATTGAAGTCATCATTGAATGCATAAATCCAGCATGAAAACACCTTCCTTTTTTAACTGTAGAAGATAAAAGAAAGTGTGATACTCTGATAGTGGAAGATTTTGAGAAAGCTACCTCGTACAGTTTAGTTCAACAAAGCATTCACGCGTCGATCCGGCAAGCGGCCTTTGGTCGCTAGAAGTATTCGGAAAAGTGGTCTCAGGCGACAACCGTATCGCGCCCGCCCCTTCGGGTCTTAAGGTTATGAGGGTTCGTGAATGCGGGAACGTGAAATGAAAGGGAATATTTATTGAGGTGACGTATTAATGAAGCATGCATTAGTTGTTGGCGGTTCAGGGATGCTTAAAAAAACATCACTTTGGTTAGCAGATAATAGCTATATAGTATCTGTCATTGGTAGGAATATTCAAAAACTGAGTAAATTATCGGATATGAGCAAGAATATTATACCTATCTCGGTTGATTACTATAATGAAAGTCTATTTAGATCCGAAGTCAATAATTCAATTGCAAGAAATGGTCCGTATGATTTAGTAATTGCCTGGATTCATAGTAATGAAAAGCAGATCATTGATATTATTTACAGTGAAATAAGAAATATAAGTAATAAAGAATGGCGTCTATTTCATGTTCTGGGTAGCAATTCGAACCTTGAAGATACATTACGAGAAATAGACTATATCGAAAGTTGTGAATATCACCAGGTTCAGCTTGGATTTATTATTGAGAACTATAAATCTCGATGGCTAACACACGATGAGATTTCTAATGGCGTAATAAACTGTATAAATACAAACTCAAAAAAATATCTTGTCGGAACATTAACACCTTGGAATAAGAGACCTTAAATAAATAATAGTAGAGGGTGCTGTTTCGAAGAGGCCGTTTACTTCATAACAACGCATTCACACGACAGGCTGGCAAGGAAGTAATCGAAGAAGGAAGCCCTTGGTCTATCATCAGGGGATTTCGGAGAAGCAGAATCAGGCAGACAACCCAGCGAGGCTAAGTCCTTCGGACCAGGCAAGTGGATCGCTACGCTTGATCGACCGGCTGCTTAAGCCTGTGAATGCAAGAACGTTATCGGAAATCCTTGCAAAGAACGGCGTAAAGCCATAGGAGCTGAAATCATGGACATAGAAATAAGAAAAGTTCGAATTGAAGATGCTAGTGACTTATCGAAATTGTTTACTGAGTTTATTGGAACGGAATCTAACATTGAAAAGATGCAAAACCAGATAGAATGTATAACAATGCAACCAAACTACTATGTTTCAGTTGCATGTAAAGACGAAGAGGTAATTGGAACTGCAATGGGAATCGTATGTCCGGATTTAGTGGGGGAGTGTCAACCATATTTGTTGGTAGAGAATGTTGTGGTTTCCTCAACGTATCAAGGAAAGGGAATTGGTAAGATCCTCATGGCTGCACTTGAGGAATTTGCAAAAAAAATGAAATGTTCTTACATAATCTTGGCTTCTAGTGAAAACCGAGAACAAGCACATAGATTTTATGAATCAATAGGATACCTGGGCAATAAGCGTGGTTATGTAAAACGAATGGAAGCTATTCACCTATAGAAAAAGCTATAAAGGAAATCATCCAGCAAATTCAAAGAAGGCAAGGACACCCGATAACAACGCATTCACGCTTCGGGGCCAAAGTCCCTGGTCCGCGCCGAGGATTTTCAAGGATGTGGAATCAGGTGGAGAACCTGCACTGCCTAACCCATTCGCGGTCACTCCCGTTGGTCGCTTAAGGAAGTGAGGGAAGATTCGCACGTCGAACCGACAAGTCGCCAGAAGGATTTCGGAGAAGTGGACCTAGGCGACAACCCTGCACTACCTATTCGCATCGCGGCCGCCCCTTCGGGTCTTAGAAAAAAATTTACCCAAAAGTAGTGGGGTTATTATGTTTAAGAAAAAAACTGCTATTTATTTAAGCATGATAATAGTTTTGCTTTTAATAATTTACAACGAATACAAGACTGTATGGATCTCAGAATTGTTTGAAAGCAGAATTGAAGATAACAAAGTGTTTTTGTCCGATGATTATTTCTATGAACTTGATGAAATATTTGAACAAGTAAAATTAGAAAATGAAAAATGGTATATTTTTGAAGGCTCAAATAAAATCGCAGCCAAAGTAGTAATAACCAAGATGATGATGGATCTAGAAAGTAACCCTACTGCTTTACAAAATCATGAAAACTTTCATCGTTATTTTGAAACATTTGATAAAAACATTAGAAAGTTAAATAGTATTACAGAGGAGATGCATTTTTTTAGAAACACATTGAACACGTTTAGTGGTGCGCCCGTAAGATTAGATCCGATGATAACTTTGGCTGCCGAAGGTAAGTGGAAGTTATTTAGTGCAAAATACCATAGATTTAATTATGAGGGAGTTAACGGAGCATTAAATGTTAAATTTATTTCAATAGATGGTAGGTTTGAGGCTGTTTATAATACTGGAACAGGAGAAATCGTCTCTGATCCTGTTAACATGGGGACATATAATTATGCCCCCGGTTCAATAAATCCAATAGAATATTATAAGCATTATACTTTTGATAAAGTACCTTGGAAAAAATGGGGTAATGTTAATGGAGTTTCATATAAGGACATAATGAGTTTGGAGTCTAAACATGGTTCGGTCGAAGCAAAGAATAATATAAAGAAAATTGAAAGATTGATAGAGCAAAGAAAAGTCGAATAAATGTAATAAAACCACCTATTCTTTAACCTAAATTAAATTATTGTAATTCAGAGAAATCAATGTCTTCGGCTAACAACGTGTTCCAGCTTCGCGGCTGTCGCTGCTTGGTCCGCCAGAGTTTCAAGGGAGTGGATTCAGGCAGACACATCAATTCCCCTAAGATAAGAGCTATGGGAAATTGACGTCAGGAACAAAAGAACTTATATGAAATCGGCGAAAACCTATTAAGGCCAAGTCATTTAGAACATTCAAAGAAGGAGGTTAAATCTAATCATTATTGTTTGGATTATATTAATAGGCTTATTCCTCACTTCGATGTGGAGTACAATTGAAGGAATTAAGAACAGATCTAGATTTTTGATTACCGAAAGAATAAAATACTATATTTTTGGTTTTATGTTATCGGTGATAGTTACATTTATAGCAGTTTATTCGTCGACTAATAAAGACTTTGGCTTATCGGTATCAGTAATAATATCACTAACTTTAATTATAGGGAATCTAATTTATTATACGAGAGTAGAACGATTAAAAAACGTATTGGAAATGAAATTTAGAATGTTAAAGTATATCTTATTTTCTGTAGTATTCTTGTTCTTGAATTTGATAATCACTGAAATGATAAGCTGAATGTTCGAAAATGACGCCGGCAACATATAACAACACATTCAATGCGGCGGGCCTAGCACGGAGAAATCGAGGAAGTAAGCCCTAGGTCTGCCCGAGGAATTTCGGAGAAGTAATTCAGGCAGAGAAACCTGCGAGGCAAAGTCGACGGACCTGGAATGTTGATCGCTTCGAACAAATAAAATACATTTTATCCAAGAGGTAAACAGAATGAATTCAAATAATAATAGTTCAGATGAAATAATATTTATTTCGCCTGGCTTAGGACGTAAATACAATATAGGCCCCATGTCGAGCGTGTTTCTCGCCGACGGTACTGAAACAAATAATCGTTATTCTGTTTCTGAATGGTGGCTCGATGCACAAAGCGATGGTCCTGGGCCACACTCGCATGAAGAAAATGAAGAATTATTTTATGTGTTAGAGGGTGTTATGACTTTTTTAGTCGGGGAAGAGATTATTGATGCACCTAAAGGAACGTTTATAAGAATTCCTGCTAGAACTATACATGATTTTATGAATAAGAGTCAAGAACGGTCAGGTATATTAAATATATTTATACCTGGTGGATTCGAAGAAATGATGCCTAAGATTGTTCAATGGTATGAAGATAATATAAAAAATTGAAATAAGAAATGATTTCCGATTCTCTCTTTGAGTCTGCCAAAATGGATGGATCCGGTGATGGCTGCTCTTTCCATCTTCACAGTCGCCGGAGCGGACGTTCCAAGCTAATCATTGTAGTGATGTTACTTCAGCTAATAGTATGTTCCAGCTTCACTGCTGTCACTGCTCGGTCTGCCAGAAGATTATCAAAGAAGCCGATACAGCAGACACATCGATTCCCCAAAAATATGAACGGTTACAGGGAGAAGTATCGACGCCCAGGAACAATAATTAACTTAGATAAATATATGCATTGGGGGAGAGTCCTTGAAGATATTATTATTATTGCCATTAATAATTTCTTTAATTTCTTGCAGCAGCTCATACAATTCAAAGGAAGCAATAGAACGCGGGGATATTGTAGACCTGCATGGGATAATCACAAATACTGAAAGACTAGATAAGTTTATTGAGAATATTAAGAATCAAGAGAAGGATAATGTTAGAATCACTCGGTACACAATTGAAGGTGATCCAATTTTCTATGATTTTACGTTTAATGGAACCGAAGTTAAATATAAATATGATAATTCAAATGATCAACACGGAAAAAGAAACGTGAGAAGTACGGTTTGTAAAGCATTAATTAAGAATACTACCTTAGAAGCAACAGAATATAGATTAGAAGAATGCGTCGGGAAAAACGCCGAAGTCGGTAATAACTTTAGATTTATAATACAAAAGAATCATTGATTAAATAATTGATATACGTCATCTAACACCTGTCGCCGCTCATCTGAGTTAAACCGATTAATGAATGAGGACCCACTACAATTTTCAATTGAGAACTTTAAAGGCAGATGGAATGAATATCTGCAACAAATAATTAATTTCCTGGAAATAACAATTAATGATAAGATGAATACTCCTTTAGAAGATACCGATTCTTATGCTGGGAATTATAAAAATGGCGAGGACGCCTTAAACACAAGTTATCGGATTTCAACAGTTGTTGGTTATAGCTTTGAAAAAAAAAACTTTAGATAAGTAGGTGTCTGTCATATGGAATTTCGTGAGTTCGGATTAATTCTATTTGTTGAACGTTACGAAGAATGTATAGCTTTCTATAAAAATATATTGCAATTGAAGGTGAGAAAAGTTAAAGATTCATTAGTTTCATTTGAACTTCCAAATGGATATTTAATGGTTGAGCAAGGTGGCGTTGGTAACGACCAAGAAAAATCAAGAAAACAAAACCCTACTGTAATACGTTTTGATGTCAATTCGTTAGAGCCGGTTGTCAGACAGTTAGAAGAACGTGGTGTTTGTTTTAAGGAAAGGAATTTAGAGTTTTCTTGGGGAACAATCGCTGTATTCAATGATCCAGATGGAAATCGTATTGAACTAGGGGAAATTAACAGTTCGAGTGGTTCTATGGGGGTGAATGCCTACTCATGATGATTTCATATGAAACCGGAACAGATAAATTTCAATACCGGGCAGCAAGTATAGTTATTCATAACGACAAGATTCTTATGCAGCGAACGGAAGATAATAACCTTTGGTTTATACCGGGAGGGAGAGTTGAATTCGATGAAACTGCTGAAAAAACAATAGAGCGTGAGATGATGGAGGAATTTGGAGTACCAATAATTCACAAAAAACTAATATGGATTATTGAGAATTTCATTAAATTTCCCGAGCGAAGAATTCATGAGATTGGAATGTTTTTTCTCGTGAAGTTGCCGGAAGGTCATTCAATATATCAGTTTGATGGAGATTTTCAAGGTAATGAAGAGGGACTTATTAATAGATGGATACATAAAGATGAATTAGATGATTATGTTATAGTACCCGAATTTGTAGTGCCTGAACTCCGAGATCTAGAAAGTAAGATCGGAATAAAGCATGTTATTAATAGAAGTGTAAGAGATTAGATGGCTGCAACATCCTATAACACCGTGTTTCAGCTTGGCGGCTGTCGCCGCTCGGTTTGACAGAGGAGTCTCGAGGAGGCTTGGAGGAAAATTAATGACAAACAAAACAGCATTAATTATTATTGATGTTCAAGTGGGGATGTTTGATGAAGCAAACCCAGTTTATCAAGGAGATATATTGCTTGAAAAGATAAGAAATCTAATCTCCAGGGCACGGCCTTTAGAAATACCAGTAATCTATATTCAACACAATGCAAGAGCTGGTAAACCGCTAGAGCAAGGTAAACCAGGATGGGCAATTCACCCATTCATAAAACCAGAAGTTAATGATATTGTAGTTCAGAAAACAACTCCGGACTCTTTTTATAACACAACACTTAAAGATGAATTAGATTCAAATGGAATTAATGAATTAATAATCACTGGAATTCAAACAGAAGTATGTGTTGATACGACATGTCGGCGTGCATATAGTCACGGATACAAAGTGACATTAATGAGTGATGTTCATAGCACTTGGTATACAGAGCATTTGTCGGCAGAGCAGATAATTAATCATCACAATAACGTATTTGAATGGTTTGCGGAAGTTATAGAAAGTGAAAAGAAATTTATTTGCTAGGGGACTCAGGTGAAGGCATCACCATCATCTAACACTGTTTTTCAGCTTCGCGGCTGTCGCCGATCAATCTGCCCGAAGAGCGCTATTTAAGGGGGAATCGACGTTAGGAACACAAGAAGTTAGGTGGAATCCGTAAAAGTTTATTATAAAAAAAGTTGGGGGCTCTTTCATGGAAGTACACTATAAAAACTTCATAATAAGTGATGACAAGACGAAGATACAAATTGACGTCGTCCTCGAATATTTAGCAAGAAGCTATTGGGCAAATAAGAGACCACCAGAGAGAACAATGAAATCCATTGAGAACTCTATTTGTTATGGAGTATATGATGGAAAACAGCAGGTTGCCTATGCAAGGGTAATAACTGATGGTGCGACAATGTTTTATTTGTGCGACGTTTTTGTGTTAGAGGATTATCAAGGAAAGGGTATTGGTAAGAAACTTGTAGAAATCATTGTAAACTCAGATGAATTTATAATGATGACGGGCTTATTAGGGACACTTGATGCTCATGGACTCTATGAGCAGTTTGGTTTTGAAAGAGAACCAGATAAATTTATGAAGAGGTTACCTCAGAGATGGGGTAATGTGAATAGCTCGTAGAACCAGCCACACTTTCAAAGAAAAGAAGATGAATAAATTATTGGGGCAATGTGATAACTAAATTATGGACGGTGAATTATTTTAATTGTAGAACTTGGTAAAACTGATTTTTATAAAGCTATACACTTGATGGATAATATTAAATGCATAGAATCGAAATCGATAATTAATGGAATTAATCCTGGAAGGATCAATGTAGATAACCCTATAGATATTACAGCAGCTCTGATTTGGATAAAAGGCCTGCCCTGACACTATCGGAAACCTATGCCGAGCGAGGTAAGGAGCTCAAGACCAAGTTTATTATGGACAAACTGGATGAAGCAGGCTGGAAATTCGAGATCGATAAGTGGAGAAAAGCCGGCGGCGACAAGATGATCCGGGAATATGAGGAATATTTTGCCAGGAAGAATAAGTGAAGAGCCATGTGCAGCGCCCTGTGGACCTCGAAAGAGGACTATAGGTTTATTGGTGCGTTTGCAACAAGAGTTGTCGTTGAAGCACATTTGGTTATATAGAAGCTATTTTTCGGGAAAAGGGGGTGAAAAAAGCAAATAGGTTAAGCAAGAGGTATAGCCGAAATTCACCATCCCGCTGTATCATCAAACCATAAACGACTTAGTGTGGTGAAGCCAGGATGAAAGCAGAAATGACGTTGAGGTCACGGCAAACGGACAAGCACGTTCGCAAATCGAAACTCGTTTCGATGTACGGACTGGTCAAACATGCTCATCCTTGCGCTGTAAATAAGTTTTGAAGTAATTAGGCGATCACTCACTGGGTGAAAGCCTAATACTCCGTTCTTCTTTTTCATTTTTCGAATGCATGTGATTTAGTGGGAAATGCTGTGAGTACAAATAAGAATAAAGCTCGCTCCTGTTAACCTTCTACTGAAAGCGATTACAATGAAGGGAGGTGTACATATCTTAAAGCAGTTGATACGTTGAATAGTACGGATTTCTTGTATTCGACAAGATGAAGAGACTATTACTTAGGAGGAGCTTTATGAGAAAAAGTTTTTTGGCTGCTGTATGTTTGCTGTTATTGCTTTCATGGATTCAGATCGGAAACCCCATGGCTTCGAGTGTAGCGTTTGCCGAAGATATTCCGAGTCTGTCCGGCGTACCGACCAATCTTACGGCAAAGTCCAGAAACAGCCAAGCAGATCTGACCTGGAATCCTCCGGCTGAAGGGTATCCGGTCATCGCATACAGGCTTTACCGGAGCACCGATCCTACAGGCCCCTACACCAACATTGCCGATGTACTAGATACCAAGTACCGTGATTTCGGACTGGACAACGGTACTAGATACTATTATCAGGTCACATCCGTAAGTATAGGGGAAAGCGCGCCATCTACCGCTGCCGACGTTGTACCGATGGCTCCGCTCGACGCTCCAACCGGTTTGACGGCTATAAGCGGCGACGGTCAGGTTACGATCCGCTGGAACCAGGTTGCTGGAGCTCTATCTTACGATGTGAAGCGCAGTATGGAAAATGGCCGAAACTATGAGACGGTTGTTTCGGGTGTAACAGATCTCCAATATACAGATTCAACGGTAAGCAATGGCACCAGGTATTACTATGTCGTATCGGCCGAAAGCCCGGCGACTGCAAGCGCCAATTCCGCATCCGTTCAGGTAGTCCCTGTGCCGAGCGGGGCGCCTGCAATTCCGGACAGCATTCAAGCTGTTGCCGGCAATGCCCAGGTCATATTGACCTGGCGAGAGGTCACCGGGGTGGTATCGTATACCGTCAAACGTGGTGCATTCGGCAGCGGTCAATACGAGACGATTAAGACCGGTATTCCCGGGACAAGCTATCAGGACGCGGGCCTTGTCAATGGCGTAACCTACGATTATGTGATTTCAGCGGTAAACGACCATGGGGAAAGCTATCATTCCGAACCGATCGCTGTCACCCCTGCGGATGTTTTGTTCGTTGCGAAAGATGGAACGGGTGAATTTTCAACGATTCAAGCGGCATTGAATGCGGTTCCGACCAATAACACCAAAAGGACCGTTATTTATATTCGCAACGGCGTCTATCGAGAGCAAATTGTCGTACCGGCAAACAAGCCGTATGTAAGCCTTGTCGGCGAAAGCGCAACTGGAACGATTCTCGTCTACAATCTTAACGTGAATTCTAAGAAGCCTGACGGTACGCCGTATAGTACGACCGAAACGGTCACGGCCCTCGTGCAAGGCAAAGATTTTTCGGCCGAAAACATGACCATCCAGAACGACTCCGGTCAAGGCACCGGTCAGGCGCTTGCCGGTTTTCTAACCGGGGACCGCAGTGTATACAAAAATGTCCGTTTCCTCGGCTTCCAGGATACGATCTACATTGAGAGACGGCAGTATTTCAAAGACTGCTATATCGAAGGCGACGTAGATTTCATTTACGGTCCGGCGACCGCGTTCTTCGAAAACAATGAGTTGCACAGCAATCGCCTGAAAGGCGGTTATATAACCGCGGCAAGTACGCCGGAGACTACAACCTACGGATATGTCTTTAAAAACTCGAGGATCACCTCCGATCCGGGGGTAAATAACGTCTACTTTGGAAGACCGTGGCGTCCGCACGCTGCAGTGGCTTTTATCGACACGATGATCGACTCGTCGATCGCATCTTCCGGCTGGAATAACTGGGGCGATACGACTAAGGAGAAAACGGCCAGATACTCCGAGTATAACAGCCGGGGACCGGGTGCGAATCCGAAAGCGCGTGTAGGCTGGTCGAAACAGCTTACACCGGAGGAAGCAAGTCAGCACACGGTACAAAACGTATTAAGAGGAACTGACAACTGGAACCCGCTGCGCACCAGCATCATTCCGTTAACAGACGCATCCGCCCCTGTAGTAACACTCGACCCACTGGCGGACACCGTGAAAACCCCTTCGGTTACCGTATCCGGACGAGTGGATAAAGCAGCTGCAGTGTCCGTAAACGGTCAGGACATTTCTGTGGCATCCGACCTTACTTTCAGATCAACGGTGGCGCTGGAGCCGGGCAATAATATCATCACCGTTAAAGCGGTTGATATCCAAAGTAATCTAGCGGCAACGGCTGCCTTGCGGGTCGTTTACGAAAATACGCCTCCGGTTACAACCATGACATCCTATACAGACGGCCAATATTTAAATGTAAAAACTCCGACCTTCACATGGAGCTTCAGTGATGCGGATGCCGGCGACGTACAGCGTGCTTATCAGGTACAAGGATCGATAGACAATTGGCAGACGACCGCTTTTGATACCGGGGAAGTGCTCGGTACCGAGACGTCCTACAAAGCTCCCGCCATGCAGGATAACGATAACTGGAGCATCCGAGTTCGGACGATGGATACCCGGGGGACTTGGTCGGAATGGGCTTATCGAAAATTAGCCGTGGATACCACAGCTCCGACAGCCAAGGTGGAATATAGCACCGCAGCTATAACGAACCAGGATGTTATTGCCACGATCGAGCCCAATGAGCAAGTGACGATAACCAATAACAACGGGGCTCCAAGCTATACGTTCAGTCAGAATGGCAGCTTTACGTTTGAATTCATGGATAGGGCGGGCAATACAGGAACGGTTGTAGCATCAGTGAACAACATTGACAAGACGGCGCCGACGCTTGATATCGTTCTTGACAAGACAACGCTCTTTCCGGTGAACCATCAGTTGGAAACCGTAAATGCCAGCGTCTATGCTGACGATGGCATGTCGCAGATCGATTCGGTCGTGCTGATCTCTATAACGAGCAACGAACCGGACGACGGCTTGGGCGACGGAGATCAGCCAAATGATATACAAGGAGCAGAGTACGGTACTCCGGATACTTCATTTATGCTGCGAGCAGAACGAGCGGCTACCGGTTCCGGTCGCGTTTACACGATCACATACACCGCAACCGATAAAGCGGGGAATAAGACGACGGTCTCGGTAACTGCAACCGTACCCCGCGATCAGTCAAGTAAGTAAAACGCTATTGAAGTTTGCATCAACGGGATTGCTACAAAGGGTCTTGCTTTCGTGAAGGGATAAATCGTCAAATTGATGAATTTCTAAAGAGCAGTTAATTTACTGTACGTTCAGAAATCACGCTTTGTAAACAGAAAAGTGGTCTGCCGCGGCAGACCACTTTTCTGTTTACAAACGCATAAATCAATAAAAATTAGAGATTGACTTCCCTTCCCGCGACAGTACACTTAATGTGTAATAATAAAACGTTTAAAGTCATTAACTCAACTTTCGCAGTTGCTCTGTTCAGTTCCACCAAGTCCAGCATAAACGGCATGGCAGCATCGGCAAAGCACCGACGCACGTTCGTTTGGCGGCTTGTTTTATTTGCTATGCGACGAAGTGGGGGAGCTTGATTGGGCCGCCGCTTTGCCCGATTTCATGCTGCGAAAGTTGAGTTATAAAGTTTATTCGTATAAAATTTAATTATTTGAAAGCGTTATTTGTTCCAGGTTTGCCGCAAATCCGCAAATTTAACAGCCTGAATTCGGTGTGAAATTGTCACCCGAGAAAACGAGCAAGGGAGCGATCTAAATAATGAGAGAAGAAATCACTCTTGAAGGAAAAAGGGTAAGGTTAATCCCGATGGCACTTGAACATCTAGACGGGTTGTTTGAGGCAAGTAACCATAGTGAACTATGGAAGTACAGTCTGTCAAAAGTGAGTAAAACTGAGGACTTGGAATATATGATGAAAGAGGAGATGAAATTTAGAGAGCAGGGAATAAATTATCCCTTTGTGATCTTTGATAAAGATACGAATGAGATTGTCGGTAGCACTAGTTATTTGAATATTTCAGAACAACATAGGAAACTAGAAATAGGCGGCACTTGGTTGCATCCAAAAGTGTGGAGAACCAGGGTAAACACTGAATGCAAGTACTTAATGCTGAAATACGGATTTGA
Organism: Paenibacillus tarimensis; assembly: GCA_041281825.1. GTDB lineage: Bacteria > Bacillota > Bacilli > Paenibacillales > Paenibacillaceae > Paenibacillus_D > Paenibacillus_D tarimensis_A. Next base: position 2,099,852 of record CP166298.1, read on the forward strand.
AGAAATGAACCTCGTTCGTGTACAACTTCGTACAGACGCAAGAAATGAAAGATCCAATCGTGCAATTCAAAGAATCGGAGCAAAATTTGAAGGAACCTTGCGTCAAGAGGTAATTTTGCATGACGGGTTTATTCGGGACTCTAATGTATATAGCATTCTAGATAAAGAATGGGAGACCGTAAGAGACAAGCTGCTGGATTATTTAAGGAATCGATGATCCGATGATATTAAAAACACTACATACTTAAGGAGAGTTTAAAGAATGGATGATTTTACAAAGAAGCGGATTACAAAAATTATGGATACGTACACAAAGAACAAGATTCCAAATCATATTCAGAACCAGATAAAGATGACCTATAAGATTAGAGGGAATAGTGTGACATTAATTGAAGAGAGGCCGGGATTTATGAGTGATAGATGGGTACAGCTTAACATTGCACAATTTCGATTAGATCAAGACAAATGGAAGGTGTATTGGAGAGATAGTAAAGACAAATGGCACTACGTCGAGGAAATATCACCAAAGGAAGATTTTGAAAAACAATTAGAGATCGTTGACAAAGATAATACAGGAGTTTTCTGGGGCTGATTTAGGGTCACGATGTGGCAAAACGAAACAGAAAAAAATCGAGGTTATATATGAACATTACATTATACTCTCAAAGATTAATTATGAAAATCTTAGATGAATCCTATGCCGAACAGGTTTTGGATTTTGTACTAAGGAATAAAGGGTATTTAAAGGAATGGGAAATTCATCGAGATCCGCAATACTATACAATTAATGTTCAGAAACAACTACTAATCGATGATAGAACTAACTTTGATAGAGGGCAATTATTTAAGGTATGGATCTACAAGATTGATGACCCTAATCGAATTATCGGATCAATTTCTTTGAACAATATTGTAAGAGGGGCTTTTCAATCCTGTCACTTAGGATATCGAATCGACCAGGAAGAACAGAGAAAGGGATATATGACGGAAGCCATCAGAGAAATGATCTTCTATGCATTTAATGAATTAAAGCTTCATCGAATTGAAGCAAATATAATGCCGAGAAATAAGGCTTCAATGAGATTAGTAGAAAAACTTGGTTTTTGTAATGAAGGATTAGCAAGAAAATACTTAAAGATTAATGGGAAATGGGAAGATCACATACATATGGTTTTATTGAACGAAAAGATAGAAGAAATGGATATATATTGAGGTGATTATTGTGGAGTCAAAGAGAATCGCAGCTGAAACAGCAGTCGATTATATAATTGACGGAATGATCGTTGGATTGGGTACAGGTTCCACTGCTTATTGGGCCATTCAAAAGATCGGAAAGAGAGTCAAAGACGGGCTGAATATAAGAGCAATTGCTACATCAGACAATTCTGAGAAGATGGCAAAAGAGTTAGGAATCGAGTTAGTACCCTTTTCCGAGATTGATGAAGTAGATATTACGATTGATGGCGCTGACGAAGTTGATCTCGAAATGAATATGATCAAGGGAGGGGGCGGGGCATTATTACGCGAGAAGATTGTCGCTGGCACCAGTAAACAGCTCATCATCATTGTTGATGAAAGCAAGCTGGTTAAGCGGCTAGGGAAATTCCCTTTACCTGTCGAGGTAGTTAAGTTTGGGTATGAAGTAACGATGAAAAAGCTAAATAAGCTTGGTTGTGCGCCGGGACTGCGGATACTTGATAGCCGGCCATACGTTACTGATAATGGAAATTACATCATTGATTGTGTTTTTGGCAATATAGATGATCCTAAAAAAATACATAACGAGATCAATGGAGTAACTGGCGTAGTAGATAATGGACTCTTTATAAATATGGCTAAGAAAGTGATCGTTGGATATCAAGATGGAAAGGTAAAACAAATTAAAAGATGAGGAGATAAGAACGACTAACTACGGAATGCGCATCGTCGTAGAGACGGCTATGTAAATCAGAAAGTTTTTGGGAAAAAAGAATCCTGTACCGTCCGGTTGAATCCTTTAACGATTAGCCATATAGCCAAAGCCAATTGTTGAAAGGCTATTGGAATGTTCAACATCATGTAGGTTGCATCCAGACCGAGGAAGCGAATCATAAATAATAAGCTTGCCAATATGGACAATGTAGATCCAATAAGACCCCAAACTGACAACCAACGTGGAACTAGTTTTGTTTGGTAAAATATGCAGTTAAACAAGAGCATAGCCAAAACAAATGCCAGTGTCGTTGCCACATGGTTCACCAAATCACGTCCTGCCTGTAACAATCCACCTAAGGTCTGAAAATACGATACATCCAGAGTTCCAACTTTTGCAAATTCGTGGCTTAATGTCAATAGCAACAGAAGAATGATTACACCAATAATTATGAACACACCCGCAATAATGCCGAAAGCAACAGATCCAAGAGCTAAACCTTTATTAAACTTACTTAAAATCGGATACATCAAAATAGGAATACCAACATAGGCAACAACCATTAACAACTGGAAAAACGCTCCTATTAGTACCTGGTTTTCATATGTAAAAGCCTTGACAATGTAGTCTGCTCCATCTATAACAGGAACAACACTAAATATACCTGCAACCATCCCGGCTATTAATAACACTCCAGTAATCACTGCAGACCTTCTACCTGAATTTGTACTCTTCCTCAACATATTTAACCTCCCTATAATACCTATCTTTTTATAATAATATGGAAAAGGTAAGGTAAAACAGATACTTTAGTATGATTAGGCCTCTGTCAAGAAAGTGGACACGGAAATTGTTGTTTGATTATTGAATAAACCGTTAGGCCGATTAACAGTAACGCTACAGCGAAGAGCAGGAATATACGATTTCCGTGCCCGAATCTTCGAAAAAGAACCATTTAAAGCCGGCCTGTCAATAGTAAGGTGCAATTTATCAAGGCCAACAGGCGGAATATTGGTAATGTTATATGGGGCTTTACTTCTTTCTTTAATCTGCGTTACAATAGATTATAATTATTATAAATAAAATCGTTTACACCGAGAAATTAGTCGACGAGGCAGGTTGGAAGGATTTCTAGCTTTTCCAATGGAGGTGTAAGTTTGGATATCACGATATCGAAGCAACTAGATAAGATCAATCGTCAGCTCATGAACAAAGGTTACAAGCTGACGGCACAGCGTGAAGCGACCGTGTTGGTTTTGCTGGAAAATGAACAGGATCACTTAAGCGCCGAAGATGTATTTATGCTGGTTAGACAGAAATTCCCGGAAATTGGGCTCGCTACGGTATATCGGACCTTGGAGCTGCTGGCCGAGCTCAATATCGTTGAAAAAATGAACTTCGGCGATGGGGTGGCCCGATTCGATCTCCGCAGTGAAGAGCAAGCGCATATGCATCATCATTTGATTTGTACGGTATGCGGAAAACTGAAGGAAATTAAAGAAGACTGGCTGCTTGAACTGGAGCAACGGGTGGAACGCGAATACGGGTTTAAGGTAACGGATCATCGTCTTGATTTCATGGGCGTGTATCATGCTTGTAATGGAGAAGAATGCAAAAGGGAATGCAAAGCGGTTTCCTGACCGCTGAAATAGAACCGCCATAAGGAAAGTGTGAGAAGCCGTCGAGAGACGGCTTATTTTTTTGCAACCGCCGCCAACGAACCGGCTACTTTACATAAACCTAAGAATTATTTTTCATTTCCATGACACCCGTTTAACAAAACCGGACTAGACTGGTTGTAACAACTTGTCCATTCCGGGGAGGAACCATACAATGCTTAAGAAATCGATGATCGCCTTATTAATGTCAATACTGCTAATCCTGCTTGTCGGATGCGGCGCGAACCAGCCAAATGGTCATAACAACAGCAATTCGGCTGCAAATGCAAAGGATACGAATTCGGCGGAAGCGCCGAATGAGTCGGAGACCGCTGATTCGGAAGCGCAGCAAGAAGAGAAAATCGAGGGAACCCTGAACTTTTATACGTCTCAGCCCGATGCCGATGCGGCAAAGCTCGTCGAGGCGTTCAATGCGAAATATCCTGATGTAAAAGTGAGCATATTCCGCTCCGGTACGGAAGAAGTCATCAGTAAGATTCAAGCCGAGAAGCTGGCCGGATCGATTCAGGCTGATCTGCTGCTCGTTGCGGATGCGGTTACATTCGAAATCCTGAAGGAACAGGATTTGCTTATGTCTTACCAGTCTAAGGAGCTTAAAGGAATTCCCGCAGAATATGCCGATCCCGATTATACATATACTGGGACGAAAATCATTGCCACAGCCTTGGCGGTCAACACAGATATCGTTAAAGAGATTCCCGAATCATGGAACGTCCTAATTAGCGAAAGCGCAAAGGGACAAGCCATGATGCCCGGACCGCTGTATTCCGGCGCCGCCGCGTACAATGTAGGTGTCTTCACCCGCACGGAAGGCTTCGGATGGGATTTCTTCGAGGGGTTGAAAGCAAACGATATGGTGGTAGCCAAAGGCAATGGCGGCGTGCTTAAAGCTGTGGCCGGAGGAGAGAAGGCTTATGCGATGGTTGTCGACTTTTTGGTGGCCCGTGCGGAACAGGAGGGTTCACCGGTCAAGCTGATTTATCCGAAAGAAGGCGTTCCTGCCATAACGGAACCGGTTGGTATTCTGAAGAATACACGGAATGCCGCCGCGGCCAAAGCTTTCGTCGACTTCATTTTATCGGAAGAAGGGCAAAAGATGCAGTCCGAACTAGGATATACTCCGATCCGATCCGGAATTTCGGCCCCTGCAGGCTTAATGGGGATCGATGAGATGAACGTCCTCTCGGCCGATATCAACGAATTGTACAAAAACCGCGAACAAGATAAAGAACATTTTACGACGGTCTTTGGCGAGTAAGCTACGGGAGGATTCGTCAACATGGAATTGCAAACCGGTAAGGCGCAAGCGCGCTTGCCCTTCCTTTCGTTTCCTGCTGCGTGGTTCGTCAGGATTGGTTTTGTGATGATTTTCTTATTTTTTGCCGTCCCGATGCTGCGCCTGATATGGCTAAGCTTCTCATCGGAGTATGGTGTCGATCTGAAGGGCTATCAGACATTACTGACGTCGCCACGAACGTGGAGCGTGCTTGAGAATACGGTTTATGTTGTGTGCGGTTCAACGTTTATTGCGGTTTTGCTCGGCGTGTCGTTGGCCTGGTTGGTCGCATACAGTGACATCCGCGGCAAGCGGGTGGTACAAGCTTTCGCACTTGTTCCCTTCCTGATACCGTCTTACATCGTCACGCTGGCCTGGGCACAATTTTTTGCCCCGAAATCCATGTTCTCAACTTTGCTTCACACGATATTTGCTACGCCGCCGTGGAATGTTTATAGTTTGGGCGGGATGATCTTCGTCATGGGACTTTCCCATTATCCAGTTGTCTATCTACTGACGATTGGCGTGCTGCGCAGAATACCGAGGGACTTGGAGATGGCATCCCGTCTGTCGGGAGCGGGAAGAGTGCGCACTTTTATCAAAATTACATGGCCCATGGCTCTCCCCGGAATTGCAAGCGGAGGGCTGCTGGCTTTTCTGGCGGGACTCGATAATTTCGGAATTCCCGCTTTTCTAGGTATTCCTGCCAATATCAGCGTATTGAGCACCTATATTTATGAGCAAATTGTCGGTTTTGGACCGGCGGCATTCACAAGAGCAGCCGTATTGTCCGTTTTGCTGGGCGGGATTGCTCTGTTCGGAACGCTGTTGCAGTGGCTGTTGACGAGGAAGGCCAAAACGTTCGAAACAAGCGGAGAAGACCGGCAACCGCGCTATTTTCTGGGAAGATATCGATGGTTGGCGGAAATTATAGTATGGTTCTTCCTGATTTGCACCAGTCTCGTGCCGCTGTTATCCATGCTGACTGCCTCGCTGATCAAGGCGTATGGGCTTGCATTCAAACCCGGCAATTTGACATTTCGCCATTATCAGTTCATTTTGCTCGAAAGCGAGAAGGTAAAACATGCGTTGTCTAACAGCGTCTTACTCGGAATCATGACGATGGTGGTATGCTTGGTGCTTGGTACGGTTATCGCTTATTATCGCGTCAGAAAACCTTCACGATGGTCGAAATGGTCCGAGCTCATGATTGGCATGCCATACGCCCTTCCCGGAATTGTACTGGCTTTGGCCATGATACTCGTCTGGATGGAGCCGTTACCCGGATGGAATCCGGGAATTTATGGCAGTATCGCCATATTGTTTATCGCGTATATCGTGAGGTTTCTTATCCTGCAGGTACGCGGGAGTGCAACCTCTCTGATGCAAGTCGACCTGTCGATGGAAGAAGCTGCTCATATTAACGGTGCAGGAAAGCTGAGCTCATGGAAGTTCATTCTGTTTCCCCTGATTTTGCCCGGCTTGACAAGCGGCGCCTTTATGGTTCTACTGCATGCGCTCACGGAGTTAACGGTATCCTCGATACTATGGTCGTCCGGATCGGAAACGATCGGCGTCGTCATATTCGGTTTCGAGCAAGCCGGGTATACGACGTACTCCACCTCTTTGTCCACGTTAATCGTCATGTTCATCGGGGCGGGGATGCTTGCTTTTTTAGCCGTTCAAAACATGACTTTAAGAAACAGGGTGAATAAAAATGGCTATAGAACTGATCGGCATCAGTAAAAAATTCGGATCGTTTACCGCGCTGCATCCCATTGATCTGACTGTTCGCGACGGAGAATTCGTGGCGCTGCTTGGACCGTCCGGATGCGGCAAAACAACACTGCTTCGCATTATGGCCGGATTCGAAGCGCCGACCACAGGCGAGCTGCGGTTGAACGGCATTGTTGCCAGCTCGCCGAACCGGACGGTGCCTCCGGAAAAACGAAATATTAACATGGTGTTTCAATCTTTCGCACTGTGGCCGCATTTGAATGTGAAAGAGCACGTGAAGTTTCCATTGGATCATCATCCGTTTCTGCCTGCTGAAATGAAGAGGAACAAAGAGCGGAGAGCAGCGGAAGTGCTGGAGCTTGTCGGACTTAACGAGATGGCCGGCCGTTATCCCGGACAGCTGTCGGGAGGCCAACGCCAGCGTGTGGCTTTAGCCAGAGCTATCGCATCCCAACCGTCGTTATTACTGATGGATGAACCGTTAAGCAATCTGGATGCGGAACTGCGCATGGAGATGAGAAAAGAAATTCAGCATATCCACCGGATCACGAAAACCGCGGTCGTTTATGTCACCCATGACCAAGGTGAAGCGCTGGCCATGGCAGACCGGATCGTCGTGATGAAGAACGGGAAGATTGAACAGATCGGCACGCCTCGTCAAATATATTGCTTCCCCGAAACGGAATTCGTCGCTTCGTTCGTTGGCAAAGCGAACCTCGTGAAGGGTGAATGGTGCGAGACAGGGTTTGTTCCGGACGTCACGAATGCCAGGTTTGTCTGGCCGAATGGTTCCATATCCGACACATTTCGGAAAAACGGCACGTATCCCGTAAGACCCGAGCAATTCCGCATCGTCAGAGAAGGGAAGGGGATTCCGGGGATTGTATCCGGCGTGCAGTATCAAGGCAAGGAAATTCACTATGCGATCGAGGTAAAAGAACAGATTTATACTGTTCATGAGGACGTGAACGCCGATTACCGGCCGGGAGATTCGGTGGTGATGGTATTGAGGAATTCTGAAATGTCCGCTGAAGATTCTGCAACCGATTCTCATGATGCGCTTTGCCGCCGAAGGGCAGATCAATTGTTAACTGGCACAAGGAGTACATTGAAATGGTCGGCAAAATAGCGTAAACTATTCCCGGATTGTTAGGCGGGAGGGAAAGCTTACCAAAGTGGAATATTAATGTTGACAATGATAATCATTATCATTTATATTAATAACAGTATGAGAGGAGGCTAGCCACTTTATGGAATATAGGATCGAAAAAGATACTCTTGGGGAAATCAATGTACCGGCAGATAAATTATGGGGAGCGCAAACCCAGCGAAGCAGCTTGAACTTCAGAATCGGTGAAGAGAAAATGCCCATTGAGATTATCCGTGCTTTTGCCGTATTAAAGAAAAGCGCCGCATTAACGAATCTGAAGCTTGGCCAATTGAACGCCGAGCAGGCGGACGCAATTGCAAAAGCTGCAGATGAAATCGTAAACGGCGATCTTGACGAGCATTTTCCTTTGGTCGTTTGGCAAACGGGAAGCGGAACCCAGTCAAACATGAATGTGAATGAAGTGATCGCCAACCGGGCGAATCAGCTGTTGCAGCAAAGCGGAAGCAAGCACCGCGTGCATCCGAATGACGATGTCAACAAATCGCAAAGCTCCAATGATACGTTTCCCACCGCGATGCATATAGCTGCTTTAATGGCTGTGGAAGACCAGGTTTTGCCCGCCTTGTTCAAATTGAAAACAACGTTCAAGAAAAAGATGGAAGATTTCCAAGACGTTATAAAGATCGGGCGCGCCCATTTGCAGGATGCAACGCCGCTTACATTAGGTCAGGAAATCAGCGGATGGCACCGCATGCTTGAAAAAGGAGAGAAGATGATCGGTCAAAGTGCCGATTCTTTGAAAGAGCTAGCGATTGGCGGGACGGCAGTTGGCACAGGCATTAACGCTCATCCCAGGTTCGGGGATATGGCGGCCGCAAAAATCAGTTCGATGACCGGCAAGTCGTTTGTTTCCGCGGAAAATAAGTTTCATGCGCTAACCAGTCATGATGAATTGGTGTACGTCCATGGGGCTTTAAAGGCACTTGCAACCGATCTGATGAAAATTGCCAACGACGTCAGATGGCTGGCCAGCGGTCCGCGCTCAGGCATCGGCGAAATTACGATTCCGGCTAACGAACCGGGAAGCTCGATCATGCCGGGAAAGGTGAATCCTACGCAGAGCGAGGCGTTAACGATGGTCGTTTGTCAGGTGATGGGGAACGACGCGATGATAGGTTTCGCAGCTAGTCAGGGGAATTTTCAGCTTAACGTGTTTAAACCCGTCATTATTTATAACTTTCTGCAATCGGCAAGATTGCTTGCCGATGCAATGATTTCTTTCAACGATCATTGTGCTGTCGGCATTGAACCGAATCATGAAGTGATCGGGCGGAATGTCGAAAGATCGCTCATGCTGGTCACGGCTTTGAATCCTCACATCGGTTATGACAATGCGGCAGCTATTGCGAAATTGGCTCATCAGGAAGGCTTGACGTTAAAAGAAGCGGCGCTGAAATCAAACTTGCTGTCGGAGCAGCAATTCGATGCGATTGTCAGACTCGACAGAATGATCTATCCCAGAGAATAAGGATGAAAGCGGAACGAAGTGTGCAGCCTTGGTTATTTGTAAGTTATATGGATGAAATGTAAGGAGAAGAATAACGATGGGGTTATTATATAAAATACTTCAATCGCTTCAGGAGAACGAAGCTGCGCCGGAGTTGCCGGATCGTCATTCGGAGAAAAACGAGAGTGAAACATCGGAGGGACCAAGATCTTTAATTGACCTTTTGACTCAACCCGTAGGCAGCAGGCTGACGGGGGGGCAAAGCGAAGTAGGCACAACAAGTTATAGGCATGGCGGCATTGGCGACGTCATGAACGGCCTTCCCGACGGGAAGGCGTTTTTATTATAATACGCCAATCATAAATCAAGGTAAGCGGTGCTTTATAGCGTAATAGTAGAATCAATAATGTCGTTGTATTATATATTTGTAAATATTGAGCGAACGCTTATTCAAAAGTTATAATAGAATCGGTTAACGACTTAGAGTGATGGAATCTAGTGCCTGCTAGAACGGGAGGATCGCAATGTCTTGGGTAAAATCAGGGACAACAGAAAAAGGCAATCAAGTATTAAATTGAAGCGTGTAATATGAATTATTAAAAGAAACAAGCCTGAAGAGCCTGAAGAAGACAATTCAACGAGGCAAAAATGAACAAGGAGAGATCATCATTCATGGAATTGAACCAAACGGGGGCACAGAGCAGTCAGGGAAGCAAGCTGCGAGCGCTTATGGAAGTATTCGGCGTATCGGTGAAGCTCGGATTGACTTCATTTGGCGGACCGATTGCGCATATCGGATATTTTCATGACGAGTACATACGCAGACGCAAATGGATCGATGAACGCAGTTATGCCGATCTGGTTGCACTCAGCCAATTCCTTCCGGGTCCGGCCAGCAGTCAGGTCGGCATTGGCATCGGTATCGTCAGAGCCGGCCTATTAGGCGGTCTGATTGCATGGCTCGGCTTTACACTGCCTTCTGTCATCGCTTTGATCGCCTTTGCATTTTTGCTGCAAGGCTTTGATATTGCCGATACGGGCTGGATTCATGGTCTTAAAATTGTTGCCGTTGTCATCGTAGCTCACGCGATTCTGGGCATGGGACAGAAGCTGACTCCGGATCGGGTCAGAGTAACGATTGCCGTAGCGGCTTCAGCCATAACGCTTTCCTCGCAGACCGCCTACAGCCAAGTTATGATTATTACGGCGGCCGCACTGATCGGTCTGTGGTTGTACCGCAACAAATCGGTTCAAGAAAGTCCAACCTTGCAAATTTCAGTAAGCCGTTCACTCGCTATCGCTTGCCTTATTCTATTTTTTGCTTTACTTTTCGTCCTGCCCCTTATCAGGCATTGGTCCGGTGTGGAATGGCTGGCCATGTTCGACAGCTTCTACCGATCGGGCTCTCTGGTCTTCGGCGGAGGGCATGTTGTGTTGCCGCTGCTTGAACGCGAGGTCGTCCCGACCGGATGGGTGAGTCAGGAAGATTTCCTTTCGGGTTACGGAGCGGCTCAAGCCGTTCCCGGCCCATTGTTCACCTTTGCCGCGTATTTAGGCGCAATGGCCGGAGGGATCAAAGGAGCTATCGTAGCAACGATTGCCATTTTCCTACCTGCGTTTCTTCTCATCGTGGGAGCTCTGCCATTCTGGAACGCTCTTCGCGGCAATCCTAAAATCCAGGGCATGCTGGTCGGCATCAATGCGGCTGTTGTCGGAATCCTCTTGGCGGCGTTTTATCAACCGCTATGGACGACTTCTATATTGAATGCGATGGATTTCGCGCTAGCGGCGCTGTTGTTCATTATGCTTGTTTTTTGGAAGCTGCCTCCATGGGTAATCGTCATCGCCGGTGCGGCCGGCGGAATGGCACTTAGCTTGATCTGAGTATGATTTGAAGTATTATTACGAAGAGTGCACCAAATGGGAGCACTCTTTTTATCGATACCTGATACAAATACTACCCGATGCCTCGCGGTAGTCTGCCGCCCCTTCACCCGGATCCTTGCCTGCTGAAATTCATCTGCACCTGACGGATGGGCCGGAGCTGCTGCCGCTGGATTTGCAAGCCGAGCTGCATCTCAAGTGCGATCGTCTTTGCACTGCTTATCGAAGGATACTGAAAAAATACGGCGTTATTGCCGGACCGAATAATAGAAGAACAGCGGAATACGGATATCGATCTCGCTGTTTTATATTGGAGTTGAGCGGAGGGGGATCTATTATTACGTCTCATACGTCTTATTCTATAAATTAGAAATCCATCAAACAAACGTTCTGTAAATCTTAGGTAAATAATGGTACAATGAAGAAAGTCTGAATACGGCGATACAGGTTGTTTGTTAAGGCTTGTTATGATCTTTACGGGCAGGAAAAAAGTATATTATTGAATTTTATGAAAGCGGAGTAAAAATGGAACTGCAGCATGGGAGTTGATTTTTAAACTTTTTATCGGCGTTAATCGAAATAAATCAAAATGGCGGTGATGACGTGTACGCGGTTGAATTATTTTTTGAAGATTCCTTCGAACAATACGTTAGAGGCATTTGGAAAGGACTAAAGGAAGAGCAAATTAGTTCGAATATGTATGATATCGCTGATATTAGACCCCACATTACCCTGGCTGTATATAACGATATTCCTTCCTTGGATACATTTGCCGATCGCTCCAGCGCTTATTTTGATAAGGTTCCCGGGCTTGAATTACAGTTCGATGCGCTTGCTTTTTTCCCGACGACCGGGACATTGTTTATTGGCCCCACCGTAACCGAAGGATTAATTCGCCTTCATGCAAAGTATCACGAGCATTTTAAGGATCTTCTTGAATTTACCAGTCGGTTCTATATCCCCGGGAATTGGCATCCTCATTGTACACTTGCGATCAATCTTTCCCGGGAACAGATGCTAGAGGCAATGAATTACTGTTATAAAGATTTTACTCCCAGGCGAAGCAAGATCATTGAAGCTGGAATTGTAAAAATTGCGATAGAATCAAATCATAGGTGTGTTAGCAGTCCGACAGTTGCTGCAAAAAGATTATTTTCGGAGGGATAGTATTTATTCAATTTATAGAGTTATCAGGAAAGTTAATCCCTCTTGAAAATAATTATCAATTAATGCTTTGCAAAAATACATTAGTCGGAAGTCAGTATTAACGGGGGGAATTGCATGCATCCCATATTGAATAATCTAATCAAAGATATTTCCTTTACCAATGACTTGAAAAATGACATTGTTTTATTTCTGACTACTAATAAATGTCCGAAAACAGCAGATCACTGTTTAGATGTCGGGGCGGAAGCAAGAAGAATAGCTGTATTATTTAACTCAGATCCTGAGGAGGCGGAAATCGCCGGGTGGCTGCATGATATAAGTGCGGTTTTTCCAAATCATGAAAGAATTGCAGCGGCAAGGGAGCTGGAAATCGATGTTTTGCCGGAAGAAGAGTTCTTCCCAATGATCATTCATCAGAAGCTATCGAAAGTAATGGCCAAAGAAATATTCAAAATAACAAATTCGGAGATATTAGAAGCGGTCGGATGTCATACTACACTTAGAGCAAATTCAACGAGGCTGGATCAAGTATTGTTTGTTGCAGACAAGATTGCATGGGATCAAACGGGAGAACCTCCGTATATCCAGAGACTTCACAAGAGTCTAGAGGTTTCGTTAACGCATGCGGTTTACTCCTATATTAATTATTTATGGGAACGTAAGGAATCACTTAAAGTTGTTCATCCCTGGCTTCTAGAAGCATATGAAGAACTAAAGGATGGTTGCAGCTAATAAAAGAATGGCAATGCGATTTTGCGCCAATCTCATCGCGCGGCGGAGCAAAAGCTTTCGTTGATCTGCCCAAATCGATTCAAGAGGAGTTTTATATCTAATGAAAACGATTTATCTCGTAAGACATTGTAAGGCTTCAGGGCAAGCACCAAATGCACCGTTAACCGAGGAAGGCCGGGAAGACTCTATTCGGCTGGCAGATTTTTTTAAGGACAAAGAAATAGATTTTATTATTTCAAGTCCGTTTGTAAGGACGGTTGACACCATTCAACCGTTTGCTGAGGCTACTGGTATGGAGATCATTTTAGATGAACGATTGACGGAAAGGGTTTTAAGTTCAGTGAATTTGGATGAGTGGATGTCAAAACTGGAAGAAACCTATGAAGACTTGGACTTAAAGTTTGAAGGCGGAGAATCGTCGAACAAAGCGATGAGAAGAGGAATTGGTCTGCTTGAGGAGCTGTACGAACGGCCGGAATCTAATATGATCGTCGTCACTCACGGTGCATTGTTATCATTGATCATTAAACATTATGTACCGTCCTTCGGATTCGAAGACTGGAGAAGTTTGACAAACCCCGATATGTATCAATTGGATGCAGATCAGGCTCAAGTCGTAATTGAACGCATTTGGGAGTAGCAAAAAATTAAAAAGGTGAAGCTCTTTGGGAATATTAGTTTTCTTCGTAGATCATAAAAGAGCTTAGTCAATCCAAGTAGGAGCATTGAGGGATGAAATTGTTGGAAATAGACGATGGTCTAAAAAATAAAGTGTCCGAGCTTGTTTCAAATCATTGGGGTTCCTCTTTAATGGTATCGCGTGGAAAGGTTCATCACATTGATCGATTGCCCGGATATGTCATTCTCGATGATGCGGGGGAAATACTTGCCCTCGTTACTTTTGCCCGGACAGATCATGACGTGGAGATTGTTTCCCTGGATAGTCTTGTCGAAAACAGAGGGTTAGGAAGTATGCTCCTGAATAAAATTGAAACATATGCTCGGGAGAAGAAGCTTCGACGCGTATGGCTGATAACAACAAACGATAATACGCGGGCAATTCGTTTCTATCAAAGAAGAGGCTACAAAATGAAAGGAATTTACTTGAATGCCGTTCACGAGGCACGGAAAATAAAGCCGCAGATTCCGCGCACTGGATTCGATGGGATCGAGATTGAACATGAAATTGAGTTTGAGAAGGTGATAAGGGAGGTCATTTCAGCGAGTACCGATTCAGAGTATGAGAAGGTTTTCAAAGAATTACCGCTGGGAATTATACTTGACTATCATTTGAGATTGCCGCGTGCGGACCGCAGTTGGGTGACAATTTGGGTTGAAGGTTACAGAAACGGCGAAAAAATGGAGCCTTTTCATTTGACGGAATTATCGTATGGATTGAGTCCTAATAAAACGGATGAAGGACGAATGGGATTTGGGATCATAAATCCGGGCGGCGACGATGCATTATTTTTTCTATATACACCGGCAGGTTCCACGACTCCCCATAAAATAAAGAGAGGCATCATCTCTCCAAAGCCAAGTATATGGGACTATGCGATTGGAAGCGAATCGATTGGTCTGAACCCAGGTGAAACCAAAATACTGGGAGTATTGCGGCAAGTGGAAAATTCGTTTAGACCCTATAACTACCAAGACGCGGAGGCGATAAACCAAATGATAGCCGAGGATGTTTCCGTACTTTTACTTAAAATCAAGGTAGAAAAGCGGGAAGGCGAGACGAATGACTGATTTCTTCTTATATCACTATTATGAAGCAGAGAACGGGCCATTCAAGAATCTATCTGCTCTTGCCTATGATGAAGCCCGTATGGTCATGGATCGTTTAAAACGGGATGAGGCTCTGTTTGCAAGCAGGCGGTCGGATGATTATTTGATCATACGCCGGCAATTGGAGGAACGGGCAAGAGAGTTATTTATCTGCAAAGGAGGAAAACCGGTCAATCGGTATCCGCATTACATGACGCTTGGCAGGTGCGACTGGATTAAAGAGTGGTATAAGAACGGCAGGGAAATCCGCATCCATCTCGATGAATTTGATCTGGAAACGGTAAGTTTTACCTATGGTGATCTGTTTCCGACAATGAGATATAAAGACGGTAAGCCTTACAGAGAAAAGCTCTATATTAAGGATGAAATCATAGAGATCATTGAACGTTTCGGATGGCCGCAGCGTTGGAATCAAGATGGAACTAAAGGACCTGAAAGATATATTGAAGTCCAGATATGGGACGATAGAGTGATTCGTCAATTTTTTTAAATTAGGCGAGCAATCTGAAAGGGGCGGTTAATATCGTTATTAAGGCTATTTTCTTAGACTTCTACGGGACGGTTGTTCATGAGGATGACGATATTATTCCTCAAATATGCCGTGAAATTCAAGCGGCTTCTTCTATGGATTGTTCGATTCAGGAGATCGGAAGCCACTGGTGGAAAGGCGTTTCCCATTCATTCCGGAATAGTTACGGCGAAGCTTTTGAAAACCAAAGAACAATCGGACTAAAATCATTACAAGAAACGATCGGGCATTTTGAGTCCGCCGCTGTGGCCGGCGAGTTGATCTCGATTCAATTCGATCATTGGCGCAACCCGGGCATATTTGAAGATGCCGTTTCTTTTCTATCGGAAAATCGTCTTCCCGTTTATATCGTTTCGAATATTGACACCGATGATGTCCTGCAGGCAATTGCGTTCCATGGAATTCATGTCGACGGAGTGATCACAAGCGAGGATGCCAGATCTTATAAACCGCGGCCGGAGATTTTTAGAGAGGCGCTTGGAAGATTCGATTTGTCCGCAAAAGATGTCATCCATGTGGGGGATTCATATATGAGTGACGTCGAAGGCGCGGCAGGAGCAGGGATCCAGACAGTGTGGATGAACCGGAAAAACAGACCGCTGCCCGAGAGTATATTTAAACCTGATTACATTGTTCGAGACTTTGATGAGTTGTTTAAGCTTATTTTGAATAAAGGATGAATGTCGGGAAATCAAGCCGCTACGCCGGAAAATCTGGCGCGGCTTGTGAATTTTGCGATGTTTACCGAGGACTATCCACGATTCCAGTCATTGTGGACCGACGGAAGAAAAGGAAACATGAATGAACAACAATTTATGGAATTAATATCCGCTTCATACACAGAAAGTTCAAGGCTGGGGACGTACAGCTATTTGAAGTTTCAAAACGGTGAAACGTTGCTGCTTGATATTGTAAGGGATGATAAGGGGAACTATAAGGTTCAACATATGATCCATGCAGATAACTGACCCGAAATGGTATATTAATATGGATGATTATGGATGGTCATAAAAAATGCAAATTACGGAGGTACGACATGGAACTCAACCGGCTGGCAAAAGAAATCTACTCTATCGCACATCTAACAGGATCGTTTACGCTTCGTTCGGGTCAACAATCGAGCGAGTATTTCGATAAATATTTGTTCGAGTCCGATCCGAAAGTGCTGCAAGCAGTTGCTTCACAGCTAAAAGGACTTATTCCATCAAATGCGGATGTTCTGGCAGGGCTTGAAATGGGCGGGATACCGGTAGCAACTGCGTTGTCGCTGGAATCCGGCATTCCTGCGGCGTTCGTTCGGAAGAAAGCGAAGGACTACGGAACGTGCAAGCTGGCCGAAGGCACGGACATAAGAGGAAAACGGACGGTCATTATTGAAGACGTCGTGACGACCGGCGGGCAAATCTTGCTAAGCGCAGCCGATTTGCGAGAGGCTGGGTCTATCGTGGAGGATGTCGTCTGTGTGATCGAACGCCACCCAGAAGGCAGGGAAAAATTAGCGGAGGCCGGATTAAGGCTGCATGCTTTATTTACGATGGAGCAGCTGACCTCCGCAGGACAAGCATAAATTGCTTTTACGCATATAACCTCAATTAGCGAAAGGAAGGGATGAACGGAAATGACATCAGCTTATTTATCGCAATTACCGACGCTTTCACATGTGATGGATCAAAATCCGATTCGTTCCAAGTTTGTGTTGGACACAACCTTCGATGAATCGCTGGTTAGCAATATCAGCATTGTTCCGACGGTAGGCGAGCAATATGTGGTGATTGGACTGGAAAATGGAAAGTGGGAGCTGGCGGGAGGCACGCTTGAGCCGGGGGAGCATTACATGGAAGGGCTGAAGCGGGAAGTCATGGAAGAGCTTGGGGCGGAGCTGGTTTCGTTTACTTTATTCGGACAGTTTCAATGCACGTCAAGCGCTTCAAAGCCTTATCGTCCACACATTCCGCACCCGAATTTCATACGGCTGCTCGGCTGCGGCGAGGTCAAAATTGTCGGCAAACCGCTTAACCCGCCAGACGGAGAACAGGTCGTATCCGTCGACATCGTTGATATTCAAGAAGCGATCGAGCGTTACCTGTCCATCGACCGCCCGGATATTGCGGAGATGTATCAGTTGGCGCACCATCTCCGTTTTTTTAGGACATAATCTACGTGGGTTGAACCGGGACTAGGCCCGGTTCATTCTTTTTCCCTCTATTCAAGCTCTGGCTGTTCCTGGTCCGGGCCTTCGTCTTCGTTGTTGTCGCGAATCGTTTTTTGCAGCACGAAGGCCGACATTGTAAGGTAGAGTGCGCTGACGGCATAATAACCTTGAACCGATAACGGCTGATTCAGATTGTAAATGCCAATGAACATGAGCAGAAGGGCGGTAGCGAAGGCAGCCCAGGCCATGAAGGTGAATGCCGTTGTGTTTCTCTTCCGCGATTCGTGCTCGTCTTCCATGTTGTCCCGGACCACTTTTTGAAGTACAATGGCCGCCATCGTCAGATAGAGTGCGCTGACGGCGTAATATCCTTTGACGCTAAGCGGTTCTTCCAGCGTATAGATGCCGATAAACATCGCTAGAAAAGCGGTTATGAACGCTGCCCAAGCCAAAAAGGTGAACGCTGCCGTATTGCGTTTGCGTAAGTATTGAGTATGCATAGAAATTCCTCCAATTCGATTCTTAGTATTAGGTTTGACCTTATATTAGGACCAGGTCATAATATAATTATAACCGGATACTAAGGTTTCACTAGTACCATTTCTATGTAGTACCCTGGTTGCAAGTATGATAATATTCATAATGGATGAAACAACCATTTTAAAGAAGGAGAGCCCGGATTTGCACGATAAAAACCGATTTTGGAAGGTAACGGGGAAAATATTATTAAGCCTTGCAATTGCGTTAGTAGGAACGTCTGTCGTTCAATTGATCGCAATATTGCTGCTGGTAGTGTCCAAAGCAGTGCCTTCGGAGGATATCGCTTACCTGATGACAATGAACATCCCCTGGGTTACCTTCATCCTGGTTACGTTACAAGGGATATGTTTTATCGGGGCAGCGGCAATGATGTATGCATGGTTTGAGAGGAAAAGAGGTTGGCCGACCGGCTTAAAGCAGCCGCGAATCACGATGGATACCTTAGTAGGGCTTGGATGGGGGGCAGCTTTAATATCAGCCGCATTCCTGATCATGTGGATAGCCGGCGGAATTGAGATTAGAGCAGTCGTCTGGAACGATCCGAAAGTGTGGTCCGCAATCGGTTGGTCGCTGGCGATGTTTACGGCTGTTGCCGTAAGTGAAGAAATATTCAGCCGCGGGTATATTCAAGGGCTGATATCGTATCATTACGGAAGCATAGCTGCTGTTATCGTTTCAAGCGTCGTTTTCGCATTGCTTCATTCCTTTAATCCCGCCGTATGGAGTTCGGGTTTGCCGATTCTCAATTTGATACTTGCCGGCGTTCTGCTCGGGGTATGCAGGTTGGCGAGCGGAGGGTTGTGGCTGCCGATCGGCGTTCACTTGACATGGAATTTCTTCCAGGGCAATGTATTCGGCTTTAAAGTATCGGGTACGGAAGTTGAATCTGTCATCTCGATCACGCCAAGTCCGAGTTCCATCTTGTCCGGAGGAGATTTCGGGGCAGAGGGCAGCGTTGTCGTCTCAATTCTATTGATTATTGCAACATATCTGACGTATTGGTGGTTTAATTTAAAGCGGCCTCCTGCAGCCAACGTAATCGGTAACCGTTCATAGCGGTTTGTCCCAGCTCGTCCAGGAGCCCGTAATTTGCCCATGCTCCAACTACTGCGCCGATTCCGGGCAGGAGTTGGAGCATTTTTCTAAAATCAATCGTATCGCGGTATTCCTGCTGCAATTGCCGCCAGTCGATATATTTGGCATACGATTCGGCAGAGGGCAGCAGTTCTGAGGTTTCCTGCCAATTTTTCAACTTGCGGAGAAGCTCCGTTTTGCTGCGGTGGCTGGAGAACGCCAGCTGAAAAAGATGGAGAATATACAGGCGCTCTCTGTAATCCAGTGTGGAATGTCCGTAAATATGCGCCAGCTCGAACAGAAATTTCATTTTGATCCCGATTAGAATCGGAAAATCGGCAAGCCCAAGGAGCAGTCCGCCGGCCCCGGTTCCGGCCCCTTCCGCTGCAGCCAGTTTTTTATAAAATGCAAGTCTCTCTTCCGCCTTGTGATCTCTCAACGCGAGCGAAAGAGATTGCAGCGGCTTGCCGGAAGGAATATACTCCACTCCAAACAGGGCAGTTTGAACGATCCCCTTCACGGTTGTGGTAATGGTGGCATGCACTTTGCCCGGAATGATACGATTGACGCGGTCCTGTAAGGAACGGGACGTTTTCTCTAAGATGCCGGGAGGACGGAGCAGTTGTTGCTCCCAGCGTGCCAGATTCTTCGCGGTTTGCTGTTCGTAAATCGTTCGTTGCTGCCCCATTCTGCCACCTCTCATCCATAATTTCTGCGTTACCGAACAATATGCAATATTTATACGCGGTTATTTGCTATTTTATTTGAACGCCCGCTGAAAAACAAACAATCTCATGTAACCTTGCGGTCGATCTAATGATTTGATCATTTGCAAGTGCTGATTATTGCGCTATGGCAGATTGCTAGAGATAAGGGACAGAATGCCGGGATGTCCTATTATTCAAGGTGTTGGTAAGCGTTGTAACGGATATCTTATCTGATGATTATAGACGTAACCCTTCCGCTCCGGCTACAATCGGGGGGCATTCACAATACACACGAAGGTAGGGATGAATTGTGGGAAGACTCTTTGGAGTCGGAAGGAAGAGTATGGTATTGTTTTTGTCGGCAGCGCTTACAATTACACCGTTTGCAGGTTTGAAAACCGTAGGCACGGTTCATGCCGCTGAAGCGGTCAGCATTATTGAAGACCGGTTT
Organism: Paenibacillus tarimensis; assembly: GCA_041281825.1. Classification (GTDB taxonomy): domain Bacteria; phylum Bacillota; class Bacilli; order Paenibacillales; family Paenibacillaceae; genus Paenibacillus_D; species Paenibacillus_D tarimensis_A. The sequence continues at coordinate 2,120,098 of CP166298.1, forward strand.
GATGATCTGGAGACGGGCATCGTGCCGCCATCCTATGAGGTGCAAGCCGATCAAGGCAGGGTTGTCGTCGCTGATGTTCCCGCTGCGGATGACAAGAGTGTATTGTTAGAAGATAACGGTACGAATGTCATCAAAATATCGAAAGCGTTTACAGCCGAAACCGGGACCGTAACGGCTTCTTTATCGTTTATGCAGCCGGTGCTTGGAAGCACGTCCAAAGTGATTCGTTTGCTGGATGAGAGCCTGAGCAAATCGGCAGTTCACATCGAAACGAGATCCGGCGGCAAGCTCGCTTATAAAAATGCGGACGGCACCTTTACGGAGCTGGCCGATTATGCCGACGGACAATGGGTATCGGTCAAGGTCATTGCCGATCAGTCCGCGAAGACTGCTAAAGTATATATTGATAATGAGCTAAAGCTGGAAGATGCGCCGTTCCAATCGGAGGTTGCAAGCATTGCCGGACTTGATTCGTTTACTCCGGGAACCAGTGCGAAGAGCCACTATATCGATGACGTCCTCGTATTTTCCGGCGCTTACGAAGAGGACTTGCCGTTGAAGCAGCCGATTGCAGAAGAGCCTGGCGGCGAAGAGCCTGGTGAAGGCGATAACGGAGGAGATAACGGCAGTGAAGAGCCGCCGGTATCGGGCGGTGTGAATGGAATCTATGAAGCTGAGGACGCCGTCTTAAGCGGTGTAATCATTGATAATAAGCACGCAGGTTATACCGGAACAGGCTTTATCGACTATGCGCCGAATGTTCCTGGAGGCACCGTAGAATGGAATGTGAATGTCGAAGCTGCAGGGGAATACACGCTGGAATTCCGGTATGCGAACGGTTCAACCGATAACCGTGCGACGGATATTCTCGTGAACGGGGAAAAAGCCGGAACACTGCAGTTTGAAACGACCAGCGAATGGGCGGCATGGAAATCGGTCAAGTTGAAAGCGGAGTTGAGTGAAGGAGCCAATACGATTGTCGCTCTGGCGACTGCGGCATCCGGCGGACCGAATATTGACCATTTGCGGATTTTCAATGAAGTCGATCTCATTTTCGAAGCGGAAGATGCAGCGCTGACCGCGGCGATCATCGATAATAAACATGCCGGGTTTACCGGTACGGGGTTTGTCGACTACAGCCCTAACACCCCTGGCGGCATCATCGAATGGTCGGTTGATATTCCCGCAGCCGGTATGTATACACTGGAATTTAAATACGCCATTGGCGCGACAGACAACCGTCCTCTGGAAATCAAGGTGAACGGGGAGATTGTTGAGGCGGAGTTATCGTTCGCACCGACTGGTGATTGGACGTCATGGCAGACCGTTACTGCATCCGCGGCTTTGAATGCGGGCGGAAATACGATAACGGCAACCGCAGTCGGTCCGTCCGGAGGGCCGAATGTCGACCATCTCCGAATCCATAATCTCGATCAAGAAGACGACGGCCCCACTCCGGTGGAACTGGAGCTTGTAGCGCTTGATGAGCTGGTCGAAGGTTTGACCCTGCAGAAGCTGATCAAAACAGGAGTTATTGCAACCGAGGAAAGCTTATCCGAGGAACGCCCTCTTACCCGGGTTGAATTCTTTGCGGGAATCAATCAGGTGTTGGGTTATATGCCGGCTCAGGATACGTACAAGTATTTAGAGAACGAGGATACGAATGATACTTGGTGGACATACGTTCTTGAAGCGGCGTTAGCTGCAGGTTATCTCCCGACTGAAGACGGAAACTTAGAGCCGAACCGTGTGGTCAGCCGTCCGGAAGCGGCAAAAATATTGGCTCGTGTACTTGATTTGAAGACTGGAAAAGATGCTAATGGTGCGAATGGAGCTGTAATCAAGGAAGGATTAATGGAAGGGAAGGGCGGTTTCGGCCCCAATAACCCGCTTATGAGAAGCGAAGCGGAGCAGATCTTCGAGAAAGTGGCGGCACGTGTGCAATCTTCTGAAGGCGTGCAGATTGTCCGCGCAGAATCGGTTGCGCCGCAATTGATTGCGGTACATTTGAACGGCAGCTTCGATTCGTTCGATATCCATTCGCTGCAGCTGCAGAAGGCAGCCGGTGTTTGGAAAGGTTTGAATCCGATGCTTAGAGAGATGTATCCGACACGCGCGGCCGTTGCTAAGAACCGGTTCGGCCAGACAGTCGTTCTCTATGAAATTCAAGAGACAATGACGGACGGCAAGCTGCCGGGGAACGAAGGATCGCGATTTACAGGCGATTTGCAGGAAGCGGTAAAGCAAGCGGAATATTACGTTTCCTGGCAAATGGACCACGGCGGGTGGAACAAAAACATGGCTTCCCAATTTGCCCGAATGTGGAACGGTCAGGAGCCGCGAACGGATCAATTCGGACCGAATGGTGAAGAATTAGGGACAATCGACAATAATGCTACGGTAGATCAGATCCGATTCATATCGCAGGTATATAAAGAAACCGGTGAGGAGCGTTTCCGATCAAGCGTGCTGAAGGGGCTGGACTTCCTGCAGGTTATGCAGTACCCGACAGGCGGTTGGCCGCAGGTTTATCCGAAGCGCGGCAATTATTCCGATTACGTTACCTTTAACGATAACGCGATGATTAACGTGATGGATTTGCTTGACGATATCGTGGACGAACGTTATCCGTTTGACGGTGGATGGATCGGTGAAGAGCGGGCTGCAGAACTTCAAGAAGCGATCGATAAAGGGATCGAATATATCCTGAAATCCCAGATCGTCGTAGACGGCAAGCTGACCGCATGGTGTGCGCAGCATGACCCTGTCACTTATGAACCGCAGCATGCGCGGAGCTATGAGCACCCTTCCATCTCCGGTATGGAATCCGTCGGCATTGTCCGGTTCCTGATGTCCCGTCCTGATCCGACGCCTGAGATTCAGCAGGCCATTCTGGGCGCGCTCAACTGGTATGATGAGGTAAAGGTTGAGGGAATCCGTTATGCAAGCGGCGACCCTAACGGAGTCTATTTCTACGAAGACCCGAATTCGGTCACCTGGTACCGGTTCTATCAAATCGGTACGAATCTTCCGATCTTCTCCGGCCGGGACGGCGTCATCAAGCATGACATCCTGGAAATCGAGCAGGAACGCCGCGACGGTTACTCCTGGGCAGGAAGCTATGCGAGACAGCTTCTTGAAACGGCGAAGACAACAGGTTACTTCGTAGGCAGAGTGTATGTTGAAGCGGTGGAAAGCGAAGCGGCTGACCGATACGGAAGAAATTTACAGGCAGGATCTTTCCTGCGGGTCGAAGACGGAACCAAGGCGCTTCTGGCAATCCCTTCAATTCTTACGGTAGCGAAGGACGGCAGCGGGGATTATAGTACCGTCCAGCAAGCAATCGATGCCGTACCGCAAAATAATACGCAGCCGGTTGAAATCCGGATTATGAATGGCGTATATAAAGAAGTGGTCACAGTACCGGCCAATAAACCGTTTATTTCCCTGATTGGGGAAAGCGCAGAGAACACGGTAATCACCTACGACAACTATGCCGGCAGAGAGAGGCCGATAGGCGGCACGTACGGAACGAGCGGCAGTGCGAGCTTGTTTCTCTACGGAAGCGATTTTACGGCAATGAATTTGACGATGGAAAACAGCTTTGATGAGAAGGCTAATCCGGATGTACAAGGCACGCAGGCTGTCGCTGTTCATACGAGGGGCGAGCGGATGATTTTCCGAAATGTCCGATTTATCGGCAATCAGGATACGCTGCTTGTCAACGCCGGAAGCTCTTATTTCTACGAGTGTTATGTGGAAGGCGATGTCGACTTCATCTTTGGAGCGGGCCGTGCCGTATTCGAAAATAGCGATATTAAGTCCCTGGATCGCGGATCGGCTACGAATAACGGCTATATAACCGCTGCCAGCACGTCCATCAATCAGCCTTACGGGTTTCTGTTTATCAACAGCCGACTTATTAGCGATGCAGCAGCCGGAACGGTCTATCTCGGCCGTCCTTGGCACCCTGGCGGAGATCCAAGCGCCATTGCCAGCGTTGTGTTCATGAACTGTGAATTAGGCCAGCATATTCATACGCAAGGATGGACGGACATGTCCGGGTTCTCGTATAAGGATGCCCGATTCTATGAATACAATAACAGCGGTCCCGGTGTTGCTATCAATGAATCGCGGACACAGCTGAGTGATGAGGAAGCAGCACAGTATACGGTAGAAAATGTATTGGGCTGGAGTCCGGTTTTGCCTTAATATATGAAGAAAACAGTCGGTAGGGGTGACCCTGACCGGCTGTTTTCCGTTTTATGCCATGTTTCGATTACATTATTGGTATTCACCGTTCAAATAATTGAAGAAAGGCTCATCAACCCAAAAGGTATAGCTGCCAATCTCAATGGACGGGTCGATCGATTTAAATCCGTCTTCGATCGTATCGGCTTGTTCGGCCAAGGAGAAGGACTGGGCATAATAATGGCCGTCAACAATTAAGTTGTTTGCAATCAGCTTGTAATCGTCCAATTCTGTCAGAGAATAGTAGAGAGGCTGCCACCAGGAGCCGTGGATGAGCCCGGATTGGTTTTCTTCATTCTTCTTAGCATATTGCAGGATGATGTCTTGGAACTTTTCCTTGTCTTGTAGATCTTTGAATTCAAATTTCAAGTCATATTCTTTCGCGTAGTTAATGTAATTGCCGTTTTCGATCTGCACAATCTTCGAAAGCTCGCTTTCTTCCGGTTCTCCCCACTCCTTCAAGTAAATAAAGGCGGAAGTTTTCGGTTCGAATTGTACTCTGGCATCCAAACCTTCGCTGCGAAGCAGGCCGATGAGCTGGACGGCGTGTTTAATATCGGAATGGCCGTAGGTGATCGATAAGGATTCGATAAAATTCGCGTCATATCGTGCGTCCTTCAGGTTATACCCGGTAACTATATCTTGCTTAAGCGCGGTATCGACGACATGCTGCAGCTTCGGAATTTGAATGATGTCGGACTGCCTGTAAGCTTCGTATAGTTTGGTATAAATATCAGGATCTGCGGTTGTTCCTATTGACTGTTTATAAACTCCGTTAAACGATAACGTTTTTCCGAGCAGAAGGTTAATAAATGCTGGATCTGCTATTTTGCCGGAAGCTAATTGATCGTAGTAGGCAGAAGGCACGATCCCGGTATCCACGGCGACTGCAAGCTCTTGTCCGATAGAAGCGCCGATGCTGCCCGGCCCGATGTTCAGCGCTTTTAACGTTGCGGCTGCCTTGGATTCGGAATAGGTGAGAGCAAGCTCCTGTAACCCGGAGGCTCTAACGGCCATAAGTACGGCGACTCTGCCGGAAAGAGGTTCGCTTCCCCGGACTGCAGGTCCTTTCAGAATGCCCAAGCCATACAGTTTGGCCGCCGCGGAATAAAGCGGATCCTCGGGCTTTACATCCGAAAAGACTGCTTTGTCTTCATTTTTTGTGTCAGTTGATATAATCTGTGCGACGTATTCGATGTATTCGCCTTTGGTCAGTGGTTTATCAATTGAAATGCCATGCTTATCCGCAAGAAATGCGCTATATTCTGCGGGGCTTGCCTCATCCTGAAGAGGTGCGGCAGACAATGAAGGAACGGATAACAATTGAAGCAATAGAACAAACGTGAACATAAGAATGCTTGAATTTTTAAAGCCGGAAAAGAATCGGTTTGTCATAGTGTTTCTCCTTTATGTATGAAATTAATCTTCTAAAAAATGATATCATACGGGTCTGATAAATCATCTAGGACTTTGTTACTAATAGAGGTTATCCCCGATGTTTGAAAACGAGGGCTTCTTAAGCTTGCAGTATTATTTTCAAGGGAGATTTTTTTAAATGTTGTATTATATATTGATATATGTTATACAATAAATAAGAAATATTGCACACTATTTATTGGGGAGGGAAGATGTCAAATCAAGAAAATCACATTACTGGGCGTAATCATTTGTAAACATTGCAATCACGTCATTGAGGAAGTGGATACCGAAAAATCTCAGATTTACTACAGCATCTGCAACCAGGAGCATTGTAACAAGATAAACATAGAAGCAGACAGATATATTACATCATAAATAGTTCCGGCGAAATGCAGATCTATGTGAAAATAATCTCAAACAACTTTATTGGGGGGGGGATCCGGTGTATGGTTCAAAAACAAGTATTTTCATTTCAGGAAGGAAACGCTCGGATGAAACCGCTGCTCGGGGGTAAAGGTGCGAACCTGGCGGAAATGACCAGGGCCGGGCTGCCCGTGCCGCCGGGGTTCACTGTAACCACGGAGGCTTGTCTTGCTTACTTTAAACACGGCAATTGTCTTTCCGGCCAGCTTCTTGATCAAATATCGGATGCTCTTAAGCAACTGGAGGCCGAGAAAGGGCAGACTTTTGGAGATCCTGGGCGGCCGCTGCTTGTTTCGGTAAGATCGGGATCCGTCACATCGATGCCCGGAATGATGGATACGATATTGAATCTGGGGCTGAACGATGAGACGGTGGAAGGTCTGGCTGAGCATACCCGTAACCCAAGATTCGCCTTTGATTGTTACAGACGTTTGATTCAAATGTTCGGGAATGTCGTGCTGGGAATTGATTCCTATCATTTCGAACAATCACTTCTCCGGCTTAAAGCGGAGGAAAAGCTTGAATATGACCAAGAGGTGACGGCCGAAGGCTGGCGGCGGCTGATTTCAGATTATAAGCAAATGATCAAGATAAAAGCCGGTATTGATTTTCCGCAGGATGTGCTTCTGCAGCTTCATATGGCTATTGAAGCGGTGTTTAAATCCTGGAATAACCAGAGGGCCCAAATTTACCGAAAGATTCACCGTATTCCGGATGACCAAGGAACGGCCGTCAATGTACAAAGCATGGTATTCGGCAACATGGGGATGGACTCCGGGACCGGCGTCGTTTTTACAAGAAACCCTTCTACAGGCGAAAATGTGCTTTACGGGGAATACTTGATCAATGCGCAGGGAGAGGATGTGGTAGCCGGAACCAGAACGCCCATGCCGATTCAAGCCATGAAACGGGAGGCGCCTGCCATTTATGAGCAGCTCAGTCAAGTTGCCAAACAGCTCGAGCGGCATTATAAGGATATGCAGGATATTGAGTTTACGGTTGAGACAGGAAAGCTGTACCTGCTGCAGACGAGAAATGGAAAACGAAATGCACAAGCGGCAATAAGAATCGCCGTAGCCATGGTGAAGGAAGGGATCCTGTCGAAAGAACAAGCTCTCCTTCACATTGAAACGTCCCATTTAGATCAACTGCTTCACCGTGCAATCGATGAAAACGCGATTAAGCATGTGATCGCCACAGGACTTCCGGCTTCTCCAGGGGCCGCGACCGGTCAGATTGTTTTCGATACCGTTACCGCTGTGGAGTGGAGTAAGGCCGGTACACCGGTCGTGCTGGTCCGGCCTGAAACGACCCCCGAGGATATTCAAGGCATGCTCGCCTCGGAAGGCGTATTAACGAGCCGGGGAGGAATGACCAGTCATGCCGCCGTAGTGGCACGGGGAATGGGAAAGCCCTGCGTATGCGGGTGCGACGAAATCCGAATTGATGTGGACGCTAAAACCTTGTTCGCGGACGAGAAGACATTGACGGAAGGGGACTGGCTCACGCTGGACGGCGGCAGCGGACGGGTCATTCCGGGCAAAGTTCCGCTAATGCAGGCGGAAATGTCGCAGGAGCTTCTGCAAATGCTCAAGTGGGCGGATGAACTCCGCACCCTTCGGATTTTTACCAATGCCGACAACCCGGAGGATGCCGAAACCGCAAGGAATTTCGGAGCTGAAGGAATCGGGCTCTGCAGAACGGAGCATATGTTTTTCTCCCCGGATAGGCTGCCTGTTGTGCAGCGGATGATCCTGGCCGATAGCCGTGAGGAACGACTTGCCGCTCTTAAGCAATTGCTCCCGATGCAGCAAAGCGATTTTGAAGGGATGTTTCGAGTGATGGACGGTTGTCCGGTTACGATTCGATTGCTCGATCCGCCGCTTCATGAGTTTTTGCCGAATTCGGTCGAAATTCAGCAAAAGCTGGATTCTATTGCCGCTGATCCGGGAAAGGTGAAAGAAAAGAACGAGCTTCAGAGAGTGCTGACCAAGATAGCGGAGCTGCATGAAACGAATCCGATGCTGGGTCAGAGGGGCTGCAGGCTGGGGATTCTGTTCCCGGAAATCTATCGAATGCAAGTCGAGGCGATCTTCCGGGCGGCTGATCGATGTCTAAATGATGGGATAAACGTCTTGCCGGAGATTATGATTCCGTTGGTAGGGCATGTCAGCGAGCTGAAGCTTATGCGTGAGCTTGTTGACGAGACGGCAGAGAAAATACTCGGCACATCGAACCTGCAGCAATGCCGCTATAAAGTCGGTACGATGATTGAAGTCCCGCGGGCCGCTTTGACAGCCAAACAGATCGCTTCTGTTGCGGATTTCTTCTCTTTCGGCACCAACGATCTGACACAAATGACGTTCGGCTACAGCCGGGATGATGCGGAAGGGAAGTTTCTCACGCAATACATCGACCGTAAGATACTCCCGGTTAACCCCTTTCAGGTTCTGGATGTGGAAGGCGTCGGTCAATTAATCGAAATGGCCGTTTCCTCGGGACGAATGGTTGAGCCTTCATTGAAAACGGGGATATGCGGCGAGCACGGGGGAGATAAAGACTCGATTCTGTTCTGCCATCAGATCGGTCTGGATTACGTCAGTTGTTCGCCGTACCGTATTCCGCTTGCCCGAATTGCGGCAGCCCAGGCTGTTATACTCGAAGGGGCTCCCAATAAGGCGGAAGAGCGGGCGGTTTAATCTCGGTGCATGATCCGAAAATTGCTAACGCTTGGATATAATATCACCTCCTTTGGTAAATACTAGTCAAAAAAAGGAGGTATCACCGCTTATGGCTGGTTTGCTTGTGAAAATAATTGTGTGCCCGTTAACGGTAATGTTTGCTGCCTATATTTTTCCGAACGTAAATTATACCGCTTTTTATCAACCGATCATTGTGGGCTTAATACTTGCAGGAGCTGCGCATATGATGGAAGTCTTAATGCTGAAGAGAGGTACCTTTTGGACGAGTACCGTTTTAGACTTTATCGCCGCTACGTTAATTGTGTACATCGTATCCCTCTTTCAAACAGCAACGGTCACATTTTTCGGTGCGGTACTGACCGCGATTCTGCTGTCACTGACAGAAATTGTCCAACATCGATGGCTAATTCAAAGCGGCAGAACCCGGAAGTCCCCAAGCAGATAAATAAATGAGCTGCAAACGAATATTGTCCGATTCCAACCCGTGTAAAACGCGGGTTTTTTATTTTACCTGTTTGCGACGAAATATTTATCATGTGGTTTGAATAAGAATTGAAGAGCGGTTAATGTGCAATCTAAATGAAAACTATAGCGAGGGCGAGAGTTGATGCTGGGGTAAGATTTGATATATGGGGGACGATACGGATGAAATCCAAGGTTGTGAATTCTCCTTTCACCTATGGGCTCGGTATGCTGGCGATGATGATTCCGGTTCAGGCTTTCAGTTCGTTTTACAGCTACTACTATATTGAAAAGCTTGGCCTTGGAGTCGGTCTTGCCACACTGGCCCGGACGATCTATCTAATCTGGGATGCTCTGGATCAGCCTTTGCTCGGTTATTTGTCCGACAAAACAAGGACCAGATGGGGGAGAAGAAAACCATGGATTTATTCGGCGATGCCGTTTTTCTTTTTGACTTTTGTCATGATGTTTTCCGTACCCGAGGGCATGCGAAATATAGACATCTTCATATGGTTTCTGGCGGCGCTCTTGTTGTTTGAAACCGTCTCGGCCGTTCTTTGGGTTAATTACGGAGCGTTGTTTCCCGAATTATTCAGGGGGGACCGGATTCGTGCCAAGGCATCGGCAATTCAGCAAGGCTTTCAGATCGTTGCTCTGCTCATTGGCTCCGCTTTAACTCCGGTCATTTTTGCCGCCTACGGATTCCGCAACATGGCAATCATCTATGCACTTGCTTTTACCATATTTATGTGGTTATGCCTCGTTACTGTAAGAGAGAAGGAAGAAGCAAGCGCGCAACCTCCTCTCAAGCTCAAGGCAGCGTTCCGGGAAACCTTAAAGAATAAGCGGTTTTGGATTTTTAATATCGCGAATTCCTTCGCTCAGACGGTGAACGGGCTGCTCGCCTCCATCATTCCTTTCTATGCGAAATATGTTTTGAACATTCCGGAATCACAGGTATCGATTCTGCTGGCATCTGTTTTTGTCTCTGTTATTCCGCTCGTCGCGGTATGGTATTTCATCGTTCGAAAGTTCGGCGGCATGAACAGCTGGCGGGTTTCACTCGGTTGTTATGCGCTGTCGGTGATTCCGTTATGGTTCGGGGAAGGACTTGTAAGCGGTATCATGGCGGGCGTGATCGCCGGTTTCGGTCTGTCCGGCTTTCTCGTAACGCCTTCTGTAGTGACAGGACAGATTATAGACCGCGATGCGGAGTTGACCGGGCGGAGAAGAGAGGGGATGTACACGGCCGTCGCGGGCTTCATCACCCGTTCCAGTGGACTCATTGCCGCGTTGTCGTTCTGGATCGTCGGCATGATTTTCGGCTACGTCAGCGGTGAGAATCCGGGTCCGAACCCTGAAGCGGCATTCAAGTACCTGATCAGTGTAGTGCCGTTCTGCCTGTTGACGGTGGCATTTATCATCTCTTTATTTATGCGGGGCACTGTTGAGGAGAAGAGGACGCAATAATGATATAAAATTCTCGGACCGTTGAGCGCAGCAGATAAATGATTGCCGTACATGCACTTCTAGGCCGACGCCCACATACAATATAGAACAGTCTTCAGTGTATGCCCGGGGAATAAGTTCCCGGGAAGACCAAGATGGGGGTGGCCGGTTCATGCCAGGATTATTCGCGGCGATCGCTCTGTTCATCAAGCAGCTGTCGTTACTTGTTTCGTATGTCAAGAACAACGCTTTTCCGCAGCCGCTGCATGAGGAAGATGAAACCAAGCATTTGAAGCTTATGGCGGAAGGCAATCAACATTCCCGTAATCTGCTTATCGAGCATAATCTGCGGCTGGTGGCGCACATCGTCAAGAAGTTCGACAACACTGGAGAAGATCTGGAGGACCTGATTTCCATTGGAACGATCGGACTGATCAAGGCGATCGAAAGCTTTCAGCCGAACAAAGGAACTAAGCTCGCGACGTTCGCTGCCCGTTGTATCGAGAATGAGAATCTAATGTCATAAGTGTATCTTTGAGTTTGTGTATTATTACAAGAGGAAGCCACATGGAATATGGAACATGTGGTTTTTTTGACTTATAGGAGATAATTGGGATCATGCTGTTTTTACCAATCTTCAGAAGGACAGATATAATTACCTCACCATTATCACTCAATGTTTCCTACAGGCAGTATGCCATCACTTTGGGTTAAAACTCCTCCCTCGCTGATTAGACTTCGAAATAGCTTATTGATCAACAAGAAGACGTCATAGACGTAGATTAGAATAGAGGCTAGTTGAACTGTTAATCCATATGAACACTATCGGAGCTAGTGATTATTTGACAAGGAAAGATTAAACCCTCCCAATCAATGCGAAGCTAAGGATAATAAGACATTGGGAGGGTGATGTTATGAAATTGATGGATCTGTGGATGTTGTATGAGGCTGATAAACGTATTTTGGGATTTAGCCCGCATACCTTGAAAGCATACTCCCTTCAGTTAAAGGTTCTGATCCGAGAAATCGGCAACCTTGAAATCGAAGAAGTCTCCTTAACTTTGCTAAAGGATTATCTGGCGAAACAGTCAGAATGATTGAAACCAAGCAGCTTAGGGCATCGCATTCGGTTCGTCAGGTCCCTTTTTCGATTTGCATTCGAAGAAGGGCACATCGCTAAAAATCCGACATTAAAACTGAAAGAACCAAAGATGGATAAACGGATCCGAAAGTTTTTGATAGAGGAGGATATTATTCATCTCAAGATTACCTGTGATTCTCCGCGCGAGCATGCACTCTTGGAATTCTTATATTGTACTGGTTGCCGTGTCGGTGAGGTATACCGATTAAATGTTGAAGACATCAACTGGGAAAACTGCTCCGCTATTGTGAATGGAAAAGGTTCTAAGCAAAGAGAAGTTTATTTTACGACTGAGTGTAAGGTCTGGTTAAAGAGATACCTTGAGGGCCGAGAGGATTCTTGTAAAGCCCTCTTTGTGACAGAAACTCACCCTGTTCAACGAATGGCAATTCCCACAATACGCTATTGTTTAAAGAAGCTCGCAACCCGTGGACAGGTTCCCGTAAACGTGTACCCTCATCGGTTTCGTCATACCTATGCCTGTCACTTGCTTGATAATGGTGCACCTTTGGATTTTATCCAAGGGATGTTGGGCCACGAGAAAGCATCCACTACACAGATCTAACGCCCAGTTACGCGGAGAAAGACGAAGGGAATTGTATAGGCGGTATTTCTAGGGATAGCCATCCATGCAGCGCAGATTTTTTGTGCTGCATGGATGGCTAGGAGACGATAGTTAAATGATTATGAGTGGAGCAGGCGCCGCGGCGACCTAATAAAACAGAAGCGAGGCGATCGGCAGCAAAGTTCCGGTCGCCTCGCTACGCTAACGGGCAGTTTAGTTCAATTATAGTTGTTTTTATCTTTCCAGTCTCACCGTTTAACTGTTAGACTCGAATTAACTGAATGAAAAAGGGGAATTAAGAAATGAACAAAGGGAAAATCGTATTTTTAAACGGTGTGACGAGTTCTGGAAAAACATCTATTGTAGATGCTATACAGTTAAAATCGGATGAATTTTATTATGTTGTCGCCAATGACCTTTTTGAAGAAACGATTGGCGAACGCTATCTTCGTGAAGATTATTGGAAGTATTTAAGTGAAGCAATTATTATGATGTATCGTACTGCAAAGTTATTTTCTGACCACGGCAAAAATGTACTCATTGACGGCATTTTGGTAGAAAGACCTGAGTTAAAACCGCATTATGAAAAAGTGAAAGAAATATTTTCTGGATACCCACTTTACATTGTTGAGGTATTCTGTCCCCTAGATATTTGTCGTCAAAGAAATATTGCACGTGGAAATAGAACCGAAGACCAATCTGATTGGCAACATAAAATCATGGCAAAAGATATACAGTACAATTGTACAGTCAATACACATTTAAATACTTCCGAAGAATGTGCAGATATAATTTTAAAAAGTGTATATGGCAATTACGAAGTATGAATTACTTTTCAGGGTAACATAAAGGGGAACAGAGAGCGAAATAGAACAACACGAGGCTACCGTGAAATTATTCGGCAGTCTCGTTACGATCAAGGGCAGTTTCTCAAAACATTGCGGTATAACACCCCAACATTACCAGTGAAAGTAAGACCTTTGTCAATTACGGATTTTGAATGCGTTCTAAGCTGGAGCAAAGATGAAGTGTTTTGTACTTCAAATGGATGGAGAAAGAGGAGTGACGAAGAAATTCGTCAATGGTGGGTTCAGTGTGTAAACAATGTATCAGACAACTATATACGTAAGGGCATAGAATATAGAGGAAGATTCATCGGATACGCAGACCTAGCTAACATTAAAGATAATACTGCTGAATTTGGTATAGCTATTGGCGAGAGTGCGCTTTGGGGAAAAGGGCTCGGGTTCTTTGCGGGTAAAAGTATAATTGAATATGCCTCAAGTAAAGATATTCAAGTGTTATATGCAGAGACTCACGAGACAAATAATCGATCAAGAAATTTACTTGGCAACCTTGGATTTATCGAAATCAGTAGAAACGGATCTGAAAAGTATCTAGGGACGGAGACTCAGCTAATACAATACAAACTATCTTTGTGAATAAGAACCAATGGGTTTCTCAACTAACGGTGTACTAAAAATGATTATGACTGGAGCAGGCGCCGCGTCGATCTGCTCCTGACCATTCAAGTAACAGGCAGTATAGTTGAGCATTCAGACAACAAAGACGAAAAGGTTACATATGTGTGAAAGTCGAATCTAACAATTACAAATATATATATAGGGGATTTGCATGAACACATATAATTTAACACAAGATGACTATGATCTAATAAAAATGGCATTGGAAGTGTTGGAAAAGAACTTTGATGACGGAGTTTACAACCATACAGTTGGTGGGGCTATTCGCTGTAAGAATGGTAAGGTGTATCTTGGGGTCAATTGTGATGGCATCCATGGCTCATGTGCAGAATATATAGCTATCGGTGCAGCCATCACTGCTGGCGAACGAGAATTTGACACCATAGTTGCTGCTCATGATAAAGTACATAACTGTTTAATTCCTCCATGCGGGAACTGCCGCCAAATGCTCATTAATTATTGTCCTGATATTAAGGTGATCTTGAACGATGAGAAGGGGAACCCAGTTAAAGTTGAAGTGAAAGATTTGTTGCCCTTATCTTATAAACGTATATTTGTAAATGATTAAAGCAATTTCACGTCGACAAAGTGTCCTAAGCGACGGAAACGTTAGCTCAATGCACCATGGAGCAGTCTGCGGTTCGCAGCTGCTCTGCTCCATTTTTCATAATACGAACGGACAGATTAATTGAACGAGGATAGGAAGGTTTTTTACAAGATGTGAAGAAGTAAGAGATTGGACATTATTATTTTTCGATAACGGATATATTGACGAGGAAACAATATGAATATGTTGATAGACAGTAATACAAAACTGTATGGATTATTTGGGAATCCAGTTAAACATTCAAAGTCCCCCGTTATGCTTAACGCAGCTTTTCAATCAGTGGGGATAAATGCCGCATACATTGCATTTCAAATTCCTAGCGGAAAGCTTAAAGAGGCCATTAATGGTATTCGCGCAATGGGTTTTCGAGGTATTAATGTCACAATTCCATATAAAGAGGAAGTTATTTATTATCTAGATGACATTGATATCAATGCTCGGCGTATTGGTGCAGTAAATACAATAGTTAACGATAATGGAAAACTAATTGGTTATAACACTGATGGGATTGGATATGCCCGATCTTTAAAAGAAGAATGTGGATTTACAATTAGAGGTAAGAAGCTTTTAATTTTAGGAGCTGGAGGAGCTGCAAAGGGACTAGTTCATGCTTTAGCAAATGAGGAACCAGATACGATTTGGATTGCCAACCGAACCAAAGAAAGGGCTGTTGAATTGGCTCAGGCAATTAAACCAATAACAAACGCTATTGGTATAGGGTTGAACGAAATTGAGCTGATAAAAAAAGAGCTTAACTTTATTGTTAATACAATGCCAGTGGGGCAATTTCCAAACGAAAACGAAGTACCGATAGAAACTCATTGGTTTCATGAGAGCTTAACTGTAAGTGATATCATTTATAATCCTGAAATAACGAAATTCCTTGCCGAGGCAAAGGCTAAAGGTTCGCGGATACATAGTGGTTTAGGTATGCTTATATATCAAGGGGCATATGCATTTGAATATTGGACAGGTCTAACTGCCCCAATCCCTGTTATGAGGAAAGTATTTGAACAATCTAAGTAGGGCTTGATTCGGAGTGTTCAGCAAGCCTAATTATTTATCATTTTTTTAAAAAAGGAGTGAGTGCACTTGTTTTATGTTAATGCCCGTGCCATCGTTGAGCGTGAACGTGATGGGAAAACCGAAATTATAATTCAGACTCGTAACAAGCCGAACGAACCGAAACACCTGGAGTTACCGGGTGGACAAGTGGAGAAGTTTGAGTCGTTGATAAAAGCGCTGCGCCGCGAAGTGAAAGAAGAAACCGGTCTCGATGTCACTTCGATTGAAGGGGAAGATACGCGTATCGATACGAACGGGATAAACCCAAATATAGTTGTCGAGTGTGTTCGGCCCTTTGCCGCATACCAGACGATTAAAGGTGGAATCGATTCTGTCGGTTACTACTTTATTTGCAGGGCGGAAGGCGAATTGCTCACAGAAGGCGACTGCGTGCAAAACCCCCGCTGGGTAACAGTAGAGGAACTGGCTGAACGGATACACAACGATCCGATGCAGTTTATTAACATCGACTGTGCCGCCATCATGTTCTATTTAAAACACCGTGTACATGTCCTTCCAGTTGTTGAAACAAATTAGCTTATTTTCTGTTACGCTCAACAGAGACGAGAGCTCAACGATCAAAGTAAGTGTGTAGTTTTAAGCTAACGGATGACGATAGGCCAATACTAAAGGGCTGCCATGCGGCAGCCCTTTCCTCCGTTAATGACCGAAAAGGTTCCGCTCGATATATTTCAGGATTTGGATTGGTAAAACTGTACTAATTGTGGACTTAAAACAAGGCCTAAAAATAAGCAAGAAAGGTCGTAATGCCTTGAAGTTTGTTATTGGCATAATAAGCCTCTAAACACTGCACTCACGGCTCACCTAACGGGCAGAATAATTATATCAAAAATTTACCAACAAAAGATGGCGTTATTTATTAAAATAGTGTGTGGATATACTTGGGAGATACAGGAGGATTCATATGAGAGAAATTGATTACAGCGATTATTTTTGGCAAGATGATAAAGTTAGATTGCGTGCAATACAGGCTGAAGATTGGGAAAGTTGCTACATTAGTGGATTTGACACTCCCGCACGTCGTCTTTTAGAATGTGCTATTGAGCTGCCGCCTACAATTTCTGGGGCAAAAAAGTTTACTGAGAAAAATGCTGATTTTTCTTCAACTAATAAACGGATAATGTTTACTATTGAGAATTTGAATGGGGAAAGTATAGGTGGTATTAATTTAAACAGTATTGACGAGAGAAACGGCACATTTAGTATTGGTATAGTAATTGATAAACAGTATCGTGGTAAGGGTTATGGTACAATTGCTATGAAAATTCTCTTAAAATATGCTTTTCTTGAACGAAGACTTAACAAATTCAATGACTATGTTCTTGAAGGAAATGAAGCTTCTGCAAAGATGATGAAGAATCTCGGGTGCGTTCAAGAAGGTGTTCGTCGCCAGGTCGTATATATTAACGGACAATATCTAGATTTTATTTTATTTGGGCTAACTAAAGATGAATTTGTTGAAAAACAAAAAAAGGATAGTTTGTTCAATTAAAATGGAATAGCGCCCGTATCGTAGCAAAAGTGCGCGGCAGCCTGCTCCGCAAACGGAGAAGGATGCTCGTTTTGTCAGAAAGGTAACCGATAAAGATGTGCGGGATCCAAACTGGAAGAATGAGGTTGCCGTGGGATTGATCGGTCAGCCGCCATTAAGCTAACGGGCAGGATAACTAAACTTCAAATGGATCAACGGAACCCACCGGCTACAAGTTTTATTAAACAGTTTTTGATAAAAAAAGACAATCGATATATGGAAGTATCTGCTATGATAGTTCCAAGGCAAGGAATTCTTCCCATTTAAAATTATTCTAGAAATTTAAAGGGGGACGATATGCAAACGACTGAGATTGTCCAACGAGGGATTGATTTTATTGAAGAACACCTTCAAGAGTCTCTTGCACTGGACGAGATTGCAGAGGCGGCATCTATGTCGTTGCCAAATTTGTACCGTATGTTTTATGCCATGACTGGTCACCCCATCAAAGAATATATACGCAAAAGAAGAACAAGCGAGGCTGCAATTGCTCTGCGTCAAACTTTTCTTCCTATGATCGAGATTGGCTTTAATTATGGTTTTGAAACGTACCAGACCTTTATTAAAACTTTCAAGAGAAACACCGGCTTGACCCCGGGACAATACCGTCAATCCGATTTGATTTACAGCTTTGAACGCATCGATTTGTATGAACGCGTTCAATATCTTGAAGAACGAAAGATATCCGAACGATATCCGGGAATACAGGTTATCCGACTTGCGCCACTTAAAGGAATAGGTTACCTGCATACTGCTGAACGGGAGATTGGACTAGAAGATGAGGCAATCACCAAGTTTCAAGCTCTATTGACGGATAACCAAATGGACTTAAATCAATTTAGACTTTTCGGATGGAACGTGGATTTTGAAGACAGCCAGCATCCGTTTGGTTACCAAATGGTCGCTGTCAGCGAAAAAGTGCACTCTGTGGAACATCCGATTTTTAAAAACATTGAATTACCAGGTGGTCTTTATGCGGTTACCCGAACACCTTTGGGGGACGTTTCTACCATTGTTGCTGCTTGGAATCGTTTACTATCGGAATGGCTGCCTCGGAGTACATTTACTCTTGGGGAGCACGGTTTTCTTGAAGAATACCAAAAATATAATGGCCAGATCGCGCGGTTAAAGCTCTATCTTCCCGTGAAGCGTGATCAGATTACCGAGGCCATTGAGATCGTAGAGCGGCCGTCCATTGAGGTAACAGCCTTTCGTGCCGAAGGAAACGATTGTGTAATAGATGTTGATGAGGCATCAGCGGATTTTTTAATCCGCAATAAGTTTGTTGGCGATAGTCGGCTTCAAGTATTTATGAGCTGTAGTTTCCCTCCAGGAGAAATAAATACGTACGAACTTTACATTCAAACACCGGATTGTTTTGTTCCTTTACCGGAGGATGCGCACCGAGCGGCTCGGTTGGAAGGTGGTTTGTATGCTTGCTTTCAGACAGTTTCATACGGATTGATGATAGGCGTGCTAGAGCGTATATACTTATGGCTCGGAACATCAGCAGAGTATGAACCTGATGGAAGTCGGTCTTGGTATGTCCATTACGAACAGGTTACCGGTTCAGCGAACACTCGCGTTCAACAACCGGTAAGATGCTATGTGCCTGTTATATTACGAAATTAGATAAGGAGATTAATCTATGAGCCAATTGCCTAAACGTAAGGAAACGCCCGACGGATACCGACCGGTTACGACTCCAAAAGCGGTGAAAATGATCAATCGAGGAAATTTAGAAGGGAATGAACAGGCTATGAATTGGCGGATTGAAGAAAGAGGAGCGTTTGAAGTTTTTGGTATTGAACGAAATTTCAGACTCGATGAAACCGAGAAAATTCCGGTTTTTTGGGACGAGTGCCGTCAAAACGGCAACTATGAAAAATTATTTGACGCTGCAGGAGGAGTGCGTTACCCAGATGGTCGTGGTCTTCCACTCGAGGATGGAAGCTTTGTGATAAATGCGGTATGTGGTTATTCCGACCTGGGCGACAATACCTACCCCTACTTGATTTGCGCATTGAAAAAGCCAGACAATAATACAACAGGGTTTAAAGTCGTGCAGATTCCGAAAACCACTTGGGCAGTATTCAGAAGTGAAAAAACAGACCAGATAGGTGCGGAAATCCCCATTCTATTCAAACAAGCGAATAGCGAATGGCTCCCATCCTCCGATTATGACCATGCAATCGGGCCAAATATGGAAATTTACTATACTGCACCCGATGGTTAAATACTTTGAGGAATTATGGATTCCGGTGAAGAAAGCATTATAGAGCAATTACAGTCGATTGTTTATTAATCTGGACAGTGAGAACTTTTCACTGTTCAGATTAATAAACTCAACTCAAACCTTATAAGGGAGACGAAAAGCAATGATTAACACACCAACATTAGTTGAATTTTCTGAACGATGATTGTCGGGGTGGGCAATATTGGGAAACAGAAGGAACATTTGTGTCGTTAGATGTCAGAGGACAATAACATGTATCGTTTGCCGAAAAGGACGAGCAATGCCGTTAAACTCTCTCGATATGATTCAGTTTTCTCACTCAAGCTCATGAATTCGCGGGATTTCACCTTTAGCTAAGTGACAGATAAGAAGGAAACAAAGGAGCCGGTAGCCTGGAGCAACTCAAAGGGCATGCAGGAACAAAGGCGAGAAGCACATCACCTAATTTGTTCCGTATTCTGCACTTCTCCATTTCGCCCCTAGCAGGGCTCTAACAGGGTTGGTCATACCATTTTTCTCGCCATTTCCCGGAACTGGCTTCAGCTAGGTTTAGACCTGCATGTCGGAGCAAGGCATTTCCATGTGCATAGTCGCTCAGATACCGGCTTCCCCTAAAATACCGGCAAAGCTCGTTGCATTTACACCTTGAATGGCAAGTAAGGAACAAGAGTGGGGCAGTATGCCGCGGCAGCTGCTCCACTTTTATGTTCAACTAACGGGCAGTATACTTCCAAAACGTGGTACACTTTAAATGTGACGGATGAACCCTGTATTGATGGAGAAATAAAAGAAAATTAGAATAATTCCAAGGGAGAAGAGTGATGATTGATATTTTAAAGCTTTTTGCGGCCTTAGCTTTGGGCTACCTTTTAGGCAGCCTTAATACAGCGGTGATTGTAGGGAAAATATACGGCAAGGACATAAGAAGCCATGGAAGCAAAAGCGCCGGGCTTACCAATACTTTGAGGGTACTTGGGAAATCTGCTGCGGTGTTTGTTCTTGCGGGAGATATATTAAAAGGGATAATTGCCTGTTTAATAGGCTTGTTCCTTGGCGTTTACTTTTATTCGGGAGAGGCTAAAGATTGCATAAGCCTTTTAGCGGCAGGTGCAGGGGCGGTTATAGGGCATAACTGGCCGGTATATTTTGGGTTTAAAGGGGGCAAGGGAGCACTTACAGCAGTGGCTGTGCTGTTTATGGCTGACTGGGTTATGGCCCTTTTATGCCTTGGCTTTTTTGTGATAATAGTAGCTTTGACCCGTTATGTTTCTTTAGGCACAATATGTGCTACAATGCTTTTTGCGGCTATTTCATTTATTCCTGTCTTTGGGAATACCTTATATTTTTATATATTTGTGTGCCTAATGGCGTTTATGGTTATTTTCAGGCATAAGGAAAATATACAAAGGCTGCTTTCAGGAACAGAAAATAAACTTATTTTTTGATTTTTTCGCGGCGTTGAGCATGTCGTCAAAATATAAAAATTTGGAATTAGTTAACCGTTTATAATGAAGTGATAACTTACTTTTTTAAGGAATTTGTATGTGACCATTCGGGCGAATATACATCCGAACGTCTGTAATAACGTTTAAGAGATCCTGAAGTCCTTCCTGGGTATGGAGAAGACTAAAGGCTTTACCGCAGGGCTGTCCTTTGTCTAGAAACGCCTGACCATCGCTTCGTCCTTTTGAAATATCCAGGCCGATGACTGGATTCATGAGATTCTCCCTTTCTTAGTTAGAATGATTGCCGGTAACCCCCACATACTGCTCATAGTTCCACAACATCGCTTGTTATGCGGGATCTAAGTCCCAACCAGCTTAAACATGGTTTCTACAAGTAGGGGGCGATCAGTTTTAGCTACGGGATGTATTCCCAGGGGTACGATCGATCTGCCCCGGCTACCGATAAATACACCACTTAAACAAAGTGGTCAACCAGTAAAAACTGGTTAACCTCATAATACGACGAGTACGATAGTTCAACAATATGGGGTTTACATATTCGTTATGTAAAATATGTTAACCTCCTTGATTTTATTGGATTTTTCAATTTTAGGTCTTGATAAGGGACGGTTTAGCCTGCGAGTGATAAAGTTTTAGACTATCGATGGCATTAAGCTACAATATTAGACCTGGAGGATGAACAGTGAAAAGATATTTTATAATAACAGGATCTTCTCGTGGTATTGGTGAAGCATTAACAAGAAAACTATTACTCCCCGACCATCATTTGTTCTGTGTATCAAGGCAATTAAACCCTGATCTTGTCGCAATGGCAGAAAGCAATAATGTTCCATTAGACTATTTTGAGTTTGATTTAAATAATGTTCATGGCATAGATGAGTTAATGAGAACGATTTTTGGAAGAATGAGTGAATCGATGATTCAATCAATTTACTTAATAAATAACGCAGCGATTGTAAAACCAGTTGAATTCGTTAACCAAATTGATGCTGACGAAATCATTCGACATATGAATATTAACCTAATAGCGCCGATGCTTCTGTCTTCATCTTTTATGAAATATTCAAAACATTTGAATGTTGATAAGCGTATTATGAATATTTCCTCAGGACTTTCATTCAATTTGAAGGCAAGATTAAATTGTTACTCTACTTCCAAGGCTGGACTTGAGACGTTCACCAAATCAGTCGGAGTAGAGCAACATGATGTTAAGGTAATGGCTGTAAGGCCAGGTGCAGTTGGTACTCAAATGTATGAAGAATCAGTAATTACTGATGAGCATGCAGGCAATGTGAGATTAGCCACCCCGAGTTATGCTGCAGATAGAATACTAACCTTTTTATTTGATCGATTTGAACACGGAAAGGTTGTTAAAGGCTGGTAAAAAGATCACTGGATGGATCGAATACTTAGAGAAGTAAGTTACAACGTGTTCGCGCTTCGAGTCATTAGAGCCTTCAATGACTAACCGAGGGAAGGATACAAGAACTGAATAATCACCACATAGTGGCTGCCGAGGGATCAATCGGCACCTGCACTCCGCTAACTGGCAGAAAAACTGAGTAGCAAGTATACAACAAAATCTGGTAGAGTGACCGTAGGTGCGTGTGTTCAGGTGTGCAATGGAAGAAAGGGAGTGGCTCGTGTGTTAGAAGGTAACGTTGAACTTGAGGGAAAGAGAGTACGCTTAATCCCAATGTCACTCGACCATTTGGAAGGGTTGTTTGAGGCAAGCAAGCATAGTGAGATTTGGACGTACAGTCCGGGGAACGTAAATCAACCTGAGGACATGCTTAACACGATTAATCATGCGTTGGAATCAAAAGAGCAGGGACTAAGGTATCCATTCGTCATCCTTGATAAGGACACGAATAAGATTGTTGGAAGTACCAGTTACATAGAGATCTCCCCGCAACACAGAAAACTAGAAATAGGTGGCACTTGGTTGGACCCCAAGGTTTGGAGAACTAGGGTCAACACAGAGTGTAAATATCTAGTATTGAGGTATGGCTTTGAAGAATTAGAACTGGTTCGAATCCAGCTCCGTACAGATTCAAGAAATGAAAGGTCCAATCGAGGAATTCAAAGGATAGGAGCACGATTTGAAGGAACCTTACGTCAAGAGTTGATCAATCATGATGGATACGTTCGAGACTCTAACGTCTACAGCATTCTAGATAAAGAATGGGAAGGCGTAAAAGTCAGATTGCTTGATTACCTTAGCCAAGAATGATTCGACCACAAGCACACAAACACTAACAGATTTTCTCTGAGCGAGCTAGACCATGCGGAGACTGAATATCAATTGAAATGTTGGGGCAAATTTGATATTTCTTTTTCAACTATCGGAGTACGATAGTTCAATAACGAGGGTTGCCACATGGCAGCCTTTTCTCAGCTAAAAGGGACACGATAGTTAAACATAAAGGGTTTCACATATTAGCCATGCATAATATGTGAAACCCCTTATTTCATTTGATTTTCTTAATGTTTAAAGAAAATAATTGTAGACTGGAGTTGTTGATTTTACGCGGTTTTCCAGTTGAAAAATCGTCAGCTTATGAGAAATATGTTTTAGACTGATCCGATAAAAGCAACAGCGGCGGACTAGGACGCGAAAAAAAAGTCTTAGACTGGCCGCTGTTGTGGTTATTCATTTAACTCCCGTTCTCCCGTTAATGCCAATTCCGATACTTGAAGCACCGGTGGTTTCCTGAAGTTCAGGGCACCGGGCTTCGTTTTATTTCTTTACAATCGGAATCCATACCTCGCAGCGATAATCTTCGGACATCGTATCTCCCGGCGGGTAAAGCTCGAAATCGGGCCCCTCGGCCTGCTCATATCCCGTAGTGGGGAACCATTCCTGGTAGATGCGACCCCAAACCTCTTGGATCGCTCCGGGCATCGGACCGATGGAGGTAAATACAGCCCACGTGGCTGCCGGAATCTGTATTAATTCAAACCCGCTGTCGGACGCTGCCGCATCAGTCTCTACCGCAATCGCGTATTTAAAAACCTCACCATCCTGCTGCGTATCATAGCAGAGTCCCAGCATTTCTTGGTTTTTTCCTAAGGCTGCAATTCTTCCGACAGTTCCGTCCGCGTGACTATCTCGCCAAAACTTCGGGATCTCCGTTGAATTCTCTCCTCCACAGTAGATGTTCGGATCGATTTTCCTACGACGGTGAACGCGTCTTTTTGCACAATTCTATAATCCATTTCTTTGTCTCCCTTCAGTGATAAGTGGAAGGAGATGCGAGGGAAGGCCTTCAGTTGAACGCCGGGATTCCTGGCGTCGGAAGGTGAAATGCCGTGTAGCTTGCGGAACGCCTTGGAGAACGACTCAGGCGAATCGTAGCAGTACTTCATCGCGACATCGATCACCTTCGGACCGGACAACGCGAGCTCCTGCGCCGCCAAGGTCAAACGTCTTTTCCGTACGTACTCGGCCACGGTCATGCCTGTCAGCATAAAAAACATGCGCTGGAAGTGATAGGTGGAGGAGTACGCCGCCCTCGCAAGTTCCGCGATATCCAAGGGTTCCTCCATCTTCGCTTCCATCAAGTCGAGCGCCGACATCATCCGATTCAGCCATTCCATTCGCAAAAACTCCTCTCTAAGAACATGGTATCACTGTTAGGTGATACCATCCTGTCATTGTGTGCGGTCGTTTGACAGACGCTGACTTGAAACCGGCTCCAGTAGAACTGATGGCCGATTGCGGTTATCGATTCATGTTCTCTTGTTCTATCCTTAGGACTTGAGTACATGTTACTCATGCCACGGTTTACTATTTGATGATAAAATGCCGTTAGCTTAATGCCTCATCGTCAGTCTATACCTTTGTTTTTTCAGTCTACATCTTTATTTTCTGTGAACACTTAAAATTAGGTCTTGATAAGGGACGGTTTGCGTGTGAATAACCAGAAAAAATATCAAAAATCAAACAGCGCTCCTACGAAGGTAAAGGAACAGCGCAAACGCCGATAGGTTTAACGGCAGTACGGTTGTTGGAGGGAGATAGCCACTCCCTCCTTCGATATTAACATAGATTCTCCTTAAAACTTCGATATTAACATAGATTCTCCTTAAAATAGATTACGCGGCGAGAAAGTTCCTGGAGGTGACAGCAAGATGAGCAGTTTGAAGGGATTGAAGCATTTGGATTATGCGGTATATGGCAATGTTATCGTACCGCTGCTGATGTTCGGTACTGATGTTTGGTTTCAAATTGAAGACGATAGCGACGCCGGAAATTATTTGCCGGCCGCGCAAACGAATTAGGAGCGGTTAATGGATTTGGAAATTTAAATCGGATCTGGTAATGCAAGTGCGGTGCGGACCGGTCGAAACTCCCGTGCTTCCCTGCCGTAAATGTCCGAAAAACATTTTACCAATTATTACGCTTTAACCAATTAAGCACCTCGTGGTATCGTTAATGTAGAGGTGTTTTTTATGTTGTTCAAACCGATCAGGCCGATGCTTTTACATAAATCAAATGAACCGCCGGAGGGTGATTATATCCATCAATTGAAGTTCGATGGATTTCGCTGTTTACTTCATATCAATGGGAACCAGGTAAAGTTGTTTACCCGACATCAAAATGATTGTACGCTGCAGTTCCCGGAGTTTTCAGGAATAACCATCAAAAGGAATAGCGCTGTTTTAGACGGGGAAATGATAGTGCTCGATGAATCTGGGAAGCCTGATTTTGAAGCAGTGATGACCAAATTCCTTTCCACTAAGCAAAAATGCAAGTATTCGGCCCATTTCGCTGCCTTCGATGTCTTACAGGTCGAAGGCCGATCAATTATGTCACTACCCTTAGAAAAACGATTAGAGATCCTGCAGGACCTTGTACTGGTCTCAGAACAAACTTCGGTCGTACAGTCTTATGCGGACGGGAAATCGTTATTTGAACGAGTAACACAACAGGGGCTTGAAGGTATCGTTTCGAAGAAGAAGGGGAGCTCCTATAGATTGGATTCCAGATCGCGGGATTGGCTCAAGGTAAAGAATGATCAGTTCGCCATTGTTGCAATCAGCGGGATAAGGAAACGGGAATTTGGTTGGGCTATTGAATTGGACGGCAAACATGCCGGTGTCTGCGAGTTTGTTCCGTCTGCTGAACGGGCGGCTTTCACACGGATCGCGAAGCAGTTGGTCAGATCAGAGAATAAAAATTGGATTTACCTTGAACCAGCGATTAAGGCAATGGTAAAGTTTCAGTCATACACTAAAAGCGGGCTTATGCGTTCCCCAAGCTTTGTTGAATTCATCGTTTAGATAAAAGTTAAGTTCTTTAAGTCTAACCGGCAATGAATCTGGGAACGAATCTTTCCATTTCGCAAGTAATCGTCAAACGACGCTCGTTCTTCCTCGCCATTAAAAAATGAATCTCCAAAAAGTCCTCGTCTATGGACGAAACTCCGATATCGATCATGAACCTGGAAGTATCATCCCAACGGCGGCGGATGCTTCGCTGCCCACACGTAAATTCATCAGCTCGGGTTTATTCTCTGTATAATTTCAAAAAGCTGACAAACAAAACTCAGGGGGGGATTAAGCTAACGGGCAGTTTAGCATGGCGGATGGGGAAGTCAGACTAAGAGGATTTCCCTCTGTCGTGACGAAACTTGTTACAGGAGGTGTTGAATGTGGAGGTTTCTATTGACTTAGATTTCACCCCGAGATCGCCACGTCCAGGCGTACCATATACGGAATCGACCTTTGTACGTTCGTCATCCCGATTCATATTTCGATCTGAAGAGATTGGAATTGCCCTTGTTGATTTGTGGAATTTTGGCTGGGAAAATGGCCCTGTCATTGATTCGTTAGGACGGGAGTTAAGTACGGAAAGAGGTACCTCTCATGCATTAAGGAAGAAAGAGATCATCTTGAATAAAATAGCCCCAGCAGTACGTTCATTGCGACAACTGGGAATCCAGATCTTCCATTGCAATCATCCTCCGTTTTTAAGTCATTACCCCCAGTGGTACACCTCGACGACAGAGGAAGAACGAACTCAGTTGATTGATCTTCTAGAAAATTGTGAGGTCAGTATAGAGGTGGAGAAAACAACTGCATTTCCTGAATTCGAATGGAGGGAAACTTGGAGATCCAGACATAGAGACGATGTGTTTAATGTCCCCTGGATGAATGTGCAAGGCGATGTCTACGAGCGAATTAAGATACCCAATGAAGTCGAACCACAAGAAGGAGATCTACTTATTTACTCGAAAGAACAATTTGATCGTCTTCTCCGGAATAGAGGCATTAGAGTGCTTTTTTATATGGGATTCGAGACAGATGAGTGCATCATGAACAGCACTTACGGTATTCGGAATATGCATTCATATGGATACATGACAAATATCGTTAGAGATTGCACGACTACATATGAGTCGGCCGAAACGGTAAAAGGATTGTGGCGTACTAAGGTAGCTATAGAACAGATTGAGAAGTTATGGGGGTATTCCATAATTTCCACCGACCTTGTTCAATCGTGCGGAAAAACTAAGGTGGACTAAACTAACGGGCAGATAATATTATATTAGGCGGTGTACCTAAATTGGAAAATAGTGTTACGTTCCATAAAATATTGACCGATTTAAATTTAGGCTCTTTCAAACTACAACCACAAAGGGTTTCTGGTGGTTATATGCATAAAATGTATTGTTTAGAGACCACTACAGGAAAATATGCAATAAAGCTATTAAACCCCGCTATTATGAAAAGGCCGGATGTATTCCGGAATTATCAAAGGGCAGAGCGTTTAGAACGGGTATTGCAAGAAAACAAAATGCCCATAGTTCCGGCAATGGAGATAAATGGCCGCAAAATGCAGTGTATCGAAAATCAATATTACTACGTCTTTCCGTGGGTTGAAGGGAGAGCGCTCCATTGGGATGAAATAAAAAAGGAGCATTGTAAAATAGCGGGGGAACTCTTGGCTAAAATTCACAAAATTGAGCAGTTTGAGAAACCATTTGTCAGAGATGAAATTTGTATTGATTGGGGCGCATATATTGCGACGGCAAATACAGAGTGTCCAGAAATCGCAGGCAAGTTAAATAGTTGTAGAGAAATCTTGTACTCTTGCCAAAAAGAATTTAATATGGCACTAAAAAAGATACCGGCTGTCACCTGTATCTCCAACGGCGATATGGACTGCAAAAATATTTTGTGGGTGGATGGAAATCCTTTTATTATTGATTTAGAATGTCTTGATTATGGAAATCCATTTTGGGATATGTTTCAACTGGCGTTAAGTTGGTCGGGCAATGTGAATTGCAGCATAGACTTTGAGTTATTAAAGGCGTTTATCGTATCCTATCATGAAGAGTACGGGAATGTTCAGGTTGATTGGGAAACGCTGTACGGCAGCGGCTTTGGTTGGCTTGAGTGGCTTGAATATAATATAAAAAGGGCTTTGATGATTGAATGTACAGATGAGGAAGAAAGAAAATTGGGTATCAGCGAAGTCCACGAAACAATTCATCGTATCGCTTATTATCATTCTATAAAAGAAAAACTATTACAAAATTTGACAACAATCTTTTGCTAAAAATTATGTTGCACAGTATAAGCATTGGTAAAACTTTAATAATTTATGTATTTGTCGATAATTATCATTAGATGCACTGTTTGAAAGCTACAAGTTATCTGCTTGTAGCTTTTATAAATTAAGAATTTAGTTTTCCAGCATGGGTGTGTCTGATTGGCGGTGCAATTTTGA
Source organism: Paenibacillus tarimensis (assembly GCA_041281825.1). Taxonomy (GTDB): domain Bacteria; phylum Bacillota; class Bacilli; order Paenibacillales; family Paenibacillaceae; genus Paenibacillus_D; species Paenibacillus_D tarimensis_A. The sequence continues at coordinate 2,148,658 of CP166298.1, forward strand.
AGGACTTGAACAGTAATTGTATCTCAAGAAGCTTCAACTAACGAAGACGTTAGTTGAATAAAACAGCAGTAAAAAATATGGAGTTATGTACAGATGTACAAACTCTCTTGCACATGCAATTTTACTTGGGGTATTGATCCAATCATCCAAAGTGAGCATCCAGGAGCCGCAGTCGCCGAAATTCGATCTATTGGATGTTCGGTCAGCGTGACCGGCCATATACCAGCCGATCCGCAACTTTTATTAACGAAAAACGTTAAAGATTATGATTATGCATCAGGAGGTACATAATGAAAGTTTTTATTTAGCGCGGCAATAAAACTAATCAGTTTTACCACCTTTTGCGCAGCCATTTTTGTGGGGGTGCTCTGCTTCTTAGCCAATGATGTTTGGTTTTGTGGTGTTCTTTAGTGGAGATAATTAATCAACGTTAGAGAGCTACCTCAAAAGAACGGAACAAGCGGTAGCCTCGTTAAGCGATTGGGAAGGTTAACGCAACATAACAATTATCGGAAAGTCTAAAGAAACCGAGTACGGAGGTGTAAGATGATATTTTTGTCTGTTTGCTTAATATTCGTTGCTATCTCGATCGTCGGTCTAAGAAAAGCTGGTGTGCTATACTCTTTCTCTAAGGGAGTTGCATTGGCTGCTGGTATATCCCTTTTAGCTGTTGCTTGTCTTGCCCAAAACTACACTCAAAGCTTAATTCCCGAGGCTAACGATGGGATAGCGATATCTAACCAGATAGCTTACTGGATAATAGGTGAAGATGGTTGGTCTCATGATTTGTTTTTGAATACATTTAAACAATCGATTTATTTCACAGTAATCATAATCTTACTTTATCCAGTGATTCTTGTAGCTGAATCGAAATTTTCTCCAAAGGCTTGATGCTCTGGGATTACGCTAACGAAGTACTTGTGCAGCAGCATAATAATTTGGCAAAACGGATTAAACCCTCCCAAATGGAGTGAAGCTAATGATAATTAGCCTTGGGAGGGGTTTTTGTTATTGCATTGTGTGGATGCCACTTGTTGATTAGACATATAGGGCATTACACTAGCGGAATACGATAGTGTGGGCGCTACTTCAAGGCGGCCTCTTTGATTGAAGTAACGGGCAATTTTCCGTAATAACGAATATAAAATGGTTATAATTGACTTGAACTTTATTTAAAGTAGCATATTTAGCGGACAAACCTGAATGAATAACTACGCCAGCGCGGACCTCCTACGGGACTTAGACTGGTGAGGATTTGTGAACGAGTGACCTTATGTAAGAGTCACGAAGAACATTATTTTAGAGGAGAATGTGACGATGATTAATTTAAAGGATAAATTTGTGAGACGCGCAACTTTAATGGAGATCGGCGGTTTCAAACCTACAGGAGATTTGACAAGCTCCATTTTTGGTAAGGTCAACTTATCACTTCCGGACGAAGAATGGCCGCATTCAAATAACAAACCAATGATTCCAATATGTCAAGTTAACTTAGTTCAATTACCATATATACCCGAGTTATTAAGGGATATTGAAATGATTACCTTGTTTATTGACTCAGAAGAACTTCCCTCAAATTGTCCTAATGGTCAGACATGGTGTCTAAGGGCATATTCAGACATCAAAGATCTTGTGCCTATAAAGGACCAACCTATTGAATCCTCTGTCAAAGTATTTGAGATGAAGCCAATTTTAGTTGAGGAGGATTATCCTCATTGGGAAGATTTTGTTAATGACCTTTATAAGGAACATATAGAAGTTACAGAGGAGATCAAAGAATACTATGAGAGGCATTTCCAGAATGTACCGGGATTTAAGATTGGTGGCTGGCCAACATTGATTCAATCGGAAATATTTTGGGCTCCATATAATCAGCATCCTGCTGAACCTAAGTTTGCTTTTCAAATAGATTCAACGGAAAAAGGAAATTGGTACTGGGGAGATAGTGGGGTAGGTTATATTGGTCGTGGAACATCAAAAGGTTCAACAAACGAGTGGGTTATAGAATGGCAGTGCTACTAAAATTCGCAAGAAGCCAAGACCATCATAACTTTCAAGCTGCAGCCACGTTAAATAAGCGTAAAATAATTGTTTTGATCGCTTAACTAACGGGCACGTTAGTTCCATAACAACAACCATGATGAGGCTGCCGGTAAGATCGGTGGCCTCATTAAGCTATCGGGCAGCATAGTTCAATAAATTACTATAAATCGCACTATGTCTAATGGGAGATTTTCCTCTTTTGGAGGAATCTATAGACTATATGAAGAATGACTAGCGATAGTTTTCTATTTCATTATGGATTGAGTGGTAAGCCTGTGAGAAGAAAAAATCCGGATTTATGGAAAGAGCACACATCGATTGTGAACCGGGTTATCGATCTGATAGATGAACGTTTGGAAACTAATCTGACACTTGAATCAATCGCGTCTGAAGTGGCAGTTTCCCCCTATCACTTGCATAGGATGTTCACCAAGGTAACCGGAGAAAGTCTTCAACAGCATATCATCAGAAACCGTATCCAAAGAGCCGCCCATCATCTTCTCTATGCACGTCCTCTCACGATTTCGGAGATTGCCTACCGATGCGGCTTCTCCTCCCTGTCTATATTTTCGAGGGCCTTCAAGCATGTGATGGGCGAGGGGCCGGAACGATTCCGGGAGCAGCACGCACTGATAAAAAGCAAGATATGCAAAATAGAAAACAAGGATTGGGAACGATATTTTATAAAATATCCGTATAATGGGAGTCAGGGGGACGGAATCGAGGGAACCTACCATCTCCGGGTATCGGTTCGGGAGTTTCCGACAAAGGAAATTTGCTACATTCGCCATTTTGGTTATCGACATTACGCTAAACTGGACTTCGACATTGATCGGAGTCTTACTTCCCTAAGTCTGATGGCGACGAGAATGGAGCTGTGGACAAGCGGCACTTACCTGTTGGGAATTCCCCGATATTCATTAATGAACGTACCATCTTTACAGATCGGATATGATGCTTGTTTAACTTCCCCAAGGAAAATCCAAGTCTTCGGAGAAATCGGCTCCCGAACGCTTCAAGGTGGAAAATATGCCGTACTGCATCTCGAAGAACCTAACGAGGCCGTCGAACCATTTGTACAGATGTTATTGAATAGCTGGTTGCCTGAAAGCGGCTATTCTTATGCATTGCGACCGACAATGATCATTTGTTACAATAGCCCTTCCTTACACCCTGAACGCAAATGGATCGTGGACGTTTGTTTGCCCATCGAATGAAGAGTAAAGAGGAGGAATACCGTTGATCAAAGCCAAAATGAAAGAGTATCGTCCCATATTCATTTCGAAAGACCGGGAAAAGGCCTTTGAGTATTACAAGAAGCTGGGTTTTGAATGCAACCATTATACGGGTTTTATGGATCGGGACGATCTTAAGCTGACTCTTCATCAATTAGAAGATGCTGCGGCATCCATTGCACCGAATCATAAGGTAGACGGTTGGTCGTGGGACTTATACGTATGGGTAGATGACGCCGATGCCCTGTATCAAGAATTTGTTGAAAATGGGGCGATCATCCACTACCCGCCGAAGGACCCTATAGAATATCGGATGAGGGAATTTGCCATTCGGGATCTCGATGGGTACGTGATTGTCATTTGCATCGTGTCTGACCTAACGCTTATTTCAATAATGGGAGGATTTAACATGGGTAAAGTAATCCCCTCAATAAAATTGCAAAAATGGACCCGTTTACGGTCATTGGTATGTCATGTGTAACCTCAAAAGAGCAAGAACGTAAGGATGGCAAAATAATTAAGCTCTTTTCCTCTTTCTCTAAAAGGTCAAACGAGATTCACAACACCGTGAATGGCCGTACTTTAGGAATAAACATTTACCCTAAGGATTACTCGGGTTTTGAAAAATACGAATTCCTTGCCGGATATCAGGTGACGGACACGGAGAAAGTTCCCGAAGGCATGACAGTCCAGACGTTCCCGGCTCACCAATTCGCGATAATAACCCACAAAGGTAATGTAAAATATTTATTTGATTCCTATGGATATTTCCACTCGAAATGGCTTCCGGCTTCCGGATATGAATACGCAGACCGTTTTGATGTGCAAGTCTATGATTCGCGTTTCCTTGGGCCTGAGCATCCAGAGTCCGAGATGGATATCTATATTCCGATCCGTCCAACTCGCAATGGAGAAATCTTTCATCCCAAGACCCCGATTGAAGGGTATGTTCAAAGTATATTTATCCCTGTACGGGATATACAAGCAGCGAAGAGCTGGTATTCGAGAATACTGGGACTGCCGGAGACGGGGGAGGTCTTAAACGGTCATCTTTACATGTTGCCGGTAGAAGGTCCGAATATTATCTTGGACCAAATGCCGATGTGGGGAGGGAAGACACCGGAAGGGCCGCCAACTTATAAGACGCCAGCTCTTATGCTCCCAACTTCCAATATCAAGGACGCGTTCCAATACATGCAGAAGCTGGACGTTGATCTTGTAACAGAGATCGAGGACGACAAGTGGTTTGTTTTTCGTGACCCAGACGGCAATCATCTTATGATTTGCGAGAGTACACCTTAAATATGCAGCAGCTGTCGATTCCCGAGTATTAACCGTAGTTATTTAAACTAACGAAGACGATAGTTGAATAAACACCCCAAGACGAGGCTGCCGCCGGCAGCCTTCACTCACCTAACGGGCAGTATACCCAGACGCCATAAAAAGGATATTATAGTGTAGAAATAATGATCTCACTATGCTCAACAAGAGCGAGAAATGGAGCAAAAATATGGTTGGAGAAAGATCAACAATTACAATTGATTTCCCAGGACGATGGCTCGGCGGGGTTACGTTAATACTGGGTCCGCTGCTTCTCTTTGTTGGTGTGGCTCTTCGGTATAATTTTAACTTTTTCTTTCCGGACCAACTTGCGGCATATCATGAACACCCCACTTTATTGATCGCATCTTACAGCACATTCGCCGCTGGCAATGTTTTGATGTGGCCAGCCGTCATCATGTTAGCAAAGATGATAAGCGCCAAAAGACCAGGGTGGGCCTTTTGGGGAGGAACATTCGCAATCTTTGGTTTATTTGCTCGTACATTTCATGCTGGTATTGACCATCTTGCCTTCCAGCTGGTGCGGGAACAAAATGTGGATTTGGCTACCAAGGTAATTGCTAATTCCTACGGTTCGTTTCATATTTTCAAAACTTTCAATCTTGCCATTATGTTGGGTTGGATTCGTCCTCGCAATTGGTGCATATCGGGCTGCTACATTGAAAATCTATCAATGTGTTGCGTTAGCCCTTATGGCATCACTTCCATTAGGCGTCCTGAAAGGTAGCACATCATTTTCATTCATTGCGACTGCGGGGCTTTGTGTGGCACTTTTACCTTTAGGGATCAAAGTTCTTCGAGAAGGCCCGAAACCTTCGACAATGGTCATCTTTGGTTGGATAATATTATCCATCGCATTAATCGGTTTCTTTTATTTCTTTGGTCAAGCCGGATAATGATAGTTTCCGATTTAACTAACGATAACGAGAATTCAATGACACTCCTGGAGGTTGCCGATTTGACCGGCGGCCTCCATTACGTTAACGGGCAGGATAGTGCGTAGTTCCAAGCAACAAAGAGCAATAAAATCGTGGAACATTCAATAATGAGATTGGATTGGGAACAAATGTTTGGTATACTAGAAATGATTTCAATACGAGGAGGGGAAATGCTTGAATATTCAAGACGTAAATGGACCGTCTGTTGTGCTATTAGTTCGTAATGAAAAGGAAGCCGTAAACTATTATACTGACCTCGGGTTCAAGTTTGAATCTGTCGGTGGACATGCTCACGTTTCGTTGGGGAAGGTTACTCTCATCTTGCACCAAGCTCAGAATCCAGACGAAATTAAGCCCTTCTCATCAGCAAGCGGTGGTCTTTATTTCGATGTATTTTGCTATACGAGCCAACTGAAAGAACTTCATGAACTTTTCATTACAAAAGGTGTTCCAGTCGTTAACGGTCCTTTCTGGGGCGAGGGCTGGAGTGAGTTTACCATTAAAGACTTAAATGGCTATTGCATTGCATTCGGCGGTAAGTAATATATCTTCCATATACTCCACATTCCTTTATTACTATGAGCGAAAACGTGAGCTCAATAAATACGTATCGAGGCTGCTGCGAATACTGCAGCCTCGCTCAACTAACTGAAACTTATCGTTCGAAACTATATACAAAAGCAGGTAATTTTTGGTCGTAAATATAAGGTAATTATGTAATAACCTGACAAATGAGATGAGAGTATGCAAGCAAATGAAGAAATCAAAGTGGAGCAAAAAGTGGAAGACATTACAGGCGTGACTTGTATTTACGTTCCGGTGAATGACGTCTGCGAATCCATTAAATGGTATCAAAAAAATTTAGGGTGTGAACCTACAAAGATCCATCCTGTTGAGCCTGGGATGAAAATGGCGATCATGAGATTTTCCGATCATAATGGGAATTTCCCTGGACCCGGTCTAAGGCAAACGGTGCCAGCTCTGTTCCTTCATGAGTCGGGGGAAGAAGGCGGTCGATTAGGTTTTTCATGGACATTGGACGGAGGTAAACGCCATGCAGTGGCGTGTTTCATTACTCCACGAATCCAAGAGCTATTCGAACGTTTCAAAGAAAACGGAGTGAACATATTAGGCGACATTCGGCAGACATGTGGCCCAAACTTACTGTTCTCTGATCCTGACGGTAATTTATGGGAGGTATGGCAGCCATAATTCATTATTGGCTCATAATTTTATAATTAATGAAACGGAACTAAACTAACGAATCCAAGAGCTCAATGAGGCTACCGCGGGATCGATCGGCAGCGTTACGCTAAAGGGCAGTTTAGTTTCAAGAATGGCAGGATAATAATGGGTGTGTATCGAATTGATTTTTTTAACTTCGACTTATAAGGGAGATCATGTACTGTGAGTAATTCACCGAGATTAATTAATTTTTCAGAACGCAAGATTGTCGGCATAGGTAATATTGGGAAACCTACCAATCCTGGAGATGTCTGGCCATTTTTGTTTAAAAGGCTAGACGAAGTTAGTGACAGGTTAAATGAACTTGAAACCATTGGTTTAATCAAACGGAATGAACATGGTTATCTAGCTGGAGTTGAAACTGGGATACTAAGTGAGGTGCCGGAAGGTATGTCTTCATATACAATTCCCGAAGGCAAATATGCAGCAGTTACGCATAGAGGACCTTTAAGTAAGATAAACGAAACGTTTGAAGGACTCATTAACTGGCTCGGAACAAACAATTACGAACAATTTGACGTCATCTGTTTCGAGGTATACGACAATAGATATAAAGGTGAAGATAGCGAAAGTGAATTCGATATGTTTATTCAGATTAAATCCGTTGTTTAACCTCGTATCAGCTAACGAGGTACGGTAGTGATTATGACTGGAGCAGGCGCCGCGGCGACCTGCTCCTAAATCGTTGTGTAGGCAGGGAAGTTCAATTGCCAAGAGATATAAATGCCAATGTCAAAAGTTTTGGCCGTCCTAATACCAATAATAGATCGAATCCATCTAAAATAAATAATCTTATGGATAAGTTTCAAATATTATAATGATATCATCCAGAAAAATCCAAAGGGTGGGAGATATGAGCGGTAGTTGGCACGATTCGTACATAGGAAAACTTCGCAAAGTGGTGGGTACGAAAAAAATAATCGTTAACTCGGTACGGGCAATCTTACTTGATGATGAGGGTCGTGCTTTATTTATAAAGCGTAGAGGTGATACAAAATGGGGTATGCCTGCAGGAGCTATGGAACTAGATGAATCCGTGTTTGATGCGATGAAACGTGAAGTTAAAGAAGAAACAGGGCTTGATGTTCTTGAAGCAACATTAATTGCTATTTATTCTTCTCCAACCACACAAACATTCACGGATCGTTGGGGAAACGAACATCATGTAATAGAATATTTATTTCGAGTGGATAAGTGGACGGGTGCTCTTGAAAAAGAGACGTCAGAAAGTGTGGATGCTGAATTTTATCCATTGGATAATTTTCCACAAGCTTCAAGTGAGCTCTTTGCAAGACATCACGATAGAGTATTTAAAGATTATAAAAAGTTTGATGGTAAATTAATATTAGAATAGTAAGGCATTGAACGACGGGACGATAGTTCAATTAGACAGAAGCGAAGGCGGTTGGCAACAAAGTTCCGGTCGCCTCGCTACGCTAACGGGGCAGTTTAACGCAAAACAGGAGGTTGTTGTAACTTAGCAGCCGTTCTGTAAGGGTAGTTGAAATAGTTTAGAATTGTGTTGAGGACACACAGACGTAATATAGTAAGAGGGAAACAAAATTTCCTAAAACAAAGTGAGGCAGGAGAACGTGTCGAACATGGACAAGGAGAACCAGGCTCTGGAGAAAGCGAAAATGGTGTATGAAACAGGCGAGATCATAAGAACCGATATCCTGGCGGGCCTGGATGCCGAGCGACGGTCGCTGGGCGTGCCGTCTGCCAGCGGTGACGTGGTCGTGGATCGCTCCACGGACGGATCGGAGTGCCGGATCGTGTTCGCCAGCCTACCGCCGGAGGAAACCGATAACCTGATCCGCCGGGAGCTGGATGCCGCCGTCTCCGGCGGCTATAGCCTGGAGTGGAAGTACTACGGTCACGATACGCCAATTGACCTGCCCGAGCGGCTCGTCGCCGCCGGGTTCGAGGCCGAGGATGAGGAGGAAGTGTTGGTCCTGCCATTGGACGAGGCATCGCTAGCTGCCTTCGGTGACGGCGGCGAACACGAGATCAGGATCGTCCGAGAAGAGCGCGACCTGGTGGACTACGTCGAGGTGTCCCGCGAGATTGGCAGGCACAACGTGGAGGAGGAGCGGCGCGCGCTGGCCCTTAAGTTGAAGGAGAATCCGGACGAGATGAGCATCCACATTGCCTACGTTGACGGCGAGCCCGTCGCCTGTGGGCGGGTCTACTTCCGGCCCGGAGGGCCCTACGCCGAACTAGCCGGGGGTCGCACCAAGACCACACACCGGAGACGGGGACTGTTCACCGCGCTGGTCGCCTCGCGGTTGCAGGAAGCCCGTGATCGCGGCCGGACGCACGCCTTCGTCGACGCGCTGCCGACCTCCGCGCCGATCCTGCGCAAGCAGGGCTTCCAGTTCGTGACTCGGACGCAGCCGTTCGTGTTGGAGCAACCGCGGTGAGCGCCGACGCTGATTGGGCAGAAAAGAGCAAGATGAAGATAACAAATACATCTTTTTTAGATGGATATAAGATGTGAATGGAGTACCTTTTGAGCTAACGGGTAACGATAGTGTAGGGGCTTCTTCAAGTTGGCTCCTTTTTGTTTTATTGAAGTAACGGGCAGATTACGCTAATGCTGCCGGCAAAATCTTAATAACGTTTATGGGAGTTTTGAGAAAATTTTCTATACACAATTATTCTTTTGCGGTATTGTAGGAATATCCAAATAAGGAAGTGAGGTTTTTGAAATGAATAAAAGAAAACACGAAGTAATCATCAATTCTGTGGTGCGGAAGGGATAAGTACTCAGATACTAATACCCTTCCGATAAATCAATGTTATATGGAGGGTACAGTAAATGACTTCTACACAGGGATCATATCAAGGAATCGTTGCTAGCACTTATGATATTTGGTTTGCCGGAGACCACTTCTTTGACACGGACTTTTACAAAAAGTTAATGGCTGAGGTACCAGGGGCTGCTTTAGAGATCGGATGTGGAACCGGTAGACTTTTAATTCCCTATATGAACGAAGGCTACAACGTTGAAGGCGTTGATTGCTCTGAGGAAATGCTCGACACCTGTAAGCAAAAAGCTGCTGAAAAGGGTTTATTCCCTGTCTTATATGAACAACTTATGCAAGATTTAAATCTTTCAAAAACTTATAAAACGATTTATATTCCATTAGCATCCTTTATGTGTGTATCTGAGCGGAATGAAGCAATCCGAGCTTTAAAGAATATTTTTAATCACCTTGATGATTCTGGTCATGCCATTATTCCTTTGTTTATTCCGCAAAACGTTAACAAGAAAGAATGGGCTGTTGGACGCAAAGGAATTCGAAGTGATGGGGCTGAGGTTATCGTAAGCTCAATTTCAAGTATCAATTTCCATGAGCAAGTGCAGAACAATTATGATCGATACGAAATAATTAAAGATGGACGATTAATTGACACCTTATTCAGCACATCAAAATTAAGATGGTATTATAAGTACGAATTTACGATGATGCTCGAAATGATTGGTTTTCGTGAAATATCCATATATGGTGGTTACAACTTCCAAGAAATGAATGATGATCAAACATTTATGATCTACAGGGCAAGAAAATAAGCAACTAAGTAAGCCAAAGAGAGGAACCTGCTGCAAAAGGCGGTTCCTCATTTGCGTTTCGATAATGAGGACCTATAGCACAAACACAGGGGCAGGCATAATCGGCAGTCTGTTCCGTTTACGGGCAGTTTAGTTCAAAAAATGTCCTTTATAGTTGGTTAAATATTTATAATGTAATAGTAAACTTATTAAAGGAGTGGACTACTGTTGGCAACCTTTATTGAAACAATTACCCCTGATATTAAGGATTTTATTTTAAACCAGCATGTTTTCTTTGTAAGCACAGCTCCTACAGATGCAGGGGAAGTCAATTTGTCTCCTAAAGGTTACGACACTTTGAGAATCATTGGTGAGACAAAGATTTTATATCTAGACTATCATGGAAGTGGAAATGAGACAGCAATCCATCTAAAGCAGAACAAAAAGATTACTCTCATGTGGTGTAGTTTTGAAGAAACCCCCTTAATTTTAAGAGTGTATGGTCGAGGAAAAGTACTCGATAAATGAAGCGAAGAATTTTCCACAACTCTAAATCAACATTTTTTAGGTTACGAAGAAAGAATAGTACGGCAAATATTCGAGATTGATGTTATTTCGGTACAAAAGAGTTGCGGTTGGGGAGTTCCGTTTATGAAATTTATAAATGACCGTACGAAATTAGATGATATGTCAAAAAAGCATTTGACCTGATTCAGCTAACGGAGTACTTTAGCTCAATAAACACCAGGGGAAGGCTGCCGATGCAATGGATCGGCAGCCTTCTCAGCTAACTGACAGTTATGCGTGGTGGCTGCTTTTAGTTATAAGTTTACAACAAGACTTTATTACGATAATATATTAGAGAAGTAACGTGTTAAAGGGGGATGGTGATTATCGAAATCATTCGGATAGCAATACCTAAAGGCAATACCTCAGTTTCGCTCGATCTAGGAAAATCGGTAGGATATTTATCACTGATTAGTAAGTCCAATACAAAAAGTTCTAACCCCAGAGTTGCAACTAGTTATCCTAATATTGCATTGAGATATTTCAAGGAAAAAGGCATGCAGGTAGAGGTAATTAAACTAAGTGGTGGCACTGAACTTGCTGTATTTACTGGGTTGGCAGATCATATAATCGAAGTATATGACAAGCAGTACTTGAATTACGGCTTATTTGAAATAGAGAAAATCTGTAGTATTTCTTTTCGATTGATTGCCAACAGAGCAAGTTTTCAGGTAAAGAATACTAGTATACGCAATATTTACGAAGAACTAAGTAATTGTCCATTGCGCTAACGAAAAACAAGAGCTCAATGAGGCTGCCGCGGAATTGATCGGTCAGCCGCCATTAAGCTATTGGGCAGCATAGAGCAATGATACTCCCTAATAATCAATGCTTATAGGTGATAACAATAAATGGGATAGTATTTATCTATTTTTTATATTAATCATCATGTGGTATGCTCCAGTAAATGGGTAGTGAGGAGCTGAGAACAAATGGAGTTTTCTTGTTCAGCAGGTGGCTTGATCATTAAGGATGACAGCGTACTGCTAGTAAAAATAACGTACGGAGCGAATAAGGATTATTGGATGCTTCCCGGAGGTTTGGTTGAAAAAGGAGAAACCTTTAAAGAAGCTGCTATTAGAGAGATAAAGGAAGAAACTGGGCTGACAACTAAGTCTAAGAGGTTAATTGGTGTCAGGACTGGCGTAAAATTCCGTAATAACGAAATTGAACATGGTATATATTTTGTTTTTGAAATGGAGATGATTTCGGGGACAATTAGCAGCGATGGTTCGGAAGTATCAGATGTTAAATTCCGACCTATTGATGAAGCCCTGCTTGATCCGATGGTTATAGGCTTATCACAAGAAATTATACGTCCATTTAAACTGCATTCTACTCAAGCTGGACTATATAAAGCGGAGAACGCCATTCGAACGAATAATCATTGGGCCAGTTATGAAGTATTCACAATGGCATAGAGATGGAGGAAACTGAATTTGGCGATCGTAACTGATAAGAAAGGCAATATTCTTTTGGATATTTTCGAGATAAAAGAAGAAGATATCGACAGCATCACGCTAGACGCTCCATTAACTCACTCTTTGATTGTGGTCAGGTATCAAGAAAATTTTCTCTTAATGCATAACAAATGGAGAAATAGCTGGGAGTTGCCTGGCGGTGTTATTGAACAAGGGGAAACTGCCAGAGAATGTGTGATAAGAGAACTTTTTGAAGAAACCAACCAAACGGTCGATCAAGTGGAGTTCAAGGGATTAATGAAATTCGATCTCCAACCAAGTTTTCACGGTCCAAAGAGAATGGAGTATGGGGCTTTATTTTTTTGTGAACTTGAAAATCTCGTTAATTTTGTTGAGAATAATGAAGCTGATCAAATTATATTATGGGATGGTTCATCGGATATTGGATATATTGAAGAAATTGATGAAAAATTAATCGAACTTGTCTGAGATAGATTGCTACGCTAACGGATTACAAGCTTAATACAATTTAACACCATGGAGCTGCCGCGGAACGATGCCGGCAGCTCCATTAAGCTAACGGGCAGGATAATTCGATATCGGGTTTTATTCACGGAATATTTGGATACGACTAGCAAAAAGATAAACTTTTCAAGGGAAATATCTTCGTTGGAGGCAATAATCAAATGAGAACACATATTTTAGAAACTTCAGCAGGTATGACGCTTAAGCAATTGTTTAAGGAATATGAAATCAACGAACGGATTGTCTTAATGCCTGATGATTTGATGCTGGGTCCACTTGGTAATATACTTTTGGAGGATGTTCAAGCACAGCGTCTGAAATGGTGGGAACGGATTTTTAGCGAGGAAGATAAGCAAATTTACATGGATTTTCTCCATGAGTCATATCAGAATTTTAACCATTGGGTACATGAACTTACCAATAAGGATTCGCTTTTGTTTTGGGTAGGGGACAGCCCCACAGAATATATAGGAATGATGTGTTTATTAGCTTATCTTCCTGATTCCATTCCAGTATCAGTCAATATGGCATCTTCGGCTTACTACAAAAGATATGGTGGCTTCAAACCATTCTCTGCTGGGGAGATTACACCGGATAAAATGCTGCCTCTGCTAGAGGAAACAAAATTCCTTTCTCCACGAGTTAGAGAGAAATACGTAACGAACTGGATGCGGCTCCTCAAGGATAACGGCATTCTCCGAATTCGTAAAAACCGTCAAATTGAGATGGTTTCGGAAGAATATTTTGATGAACTGATACTAACCCTTGCGAAAAAATTTAGTCAACAAAAGATGTATCGTAAAAGTAATGGATTTTTCCCGGCTATGAGGTTGGTCGGCGAAGTCATGGGACGTTCAAAACAAAAAATTATAGATACCTTCATTGAATGGCGACTAAGATGTCTAATTCAAAGTGGTCATCTTGCCTATGAGGGTTCCCTCACGACGATGAGGCTTTATAAAATTAAGCCAGATACCGATTGAACTAACGAAGACGAGAGTTGGATAAGAACGCGAACAAGCAGCTGTAGTATTAATAACGATACATTAAACTGGAAGGGCTGCCGAGTGGCAGTCCTTCGCTATGTTGACAAATAGTAATACTTAAAAAGGATTGATAAATGTTGTATAGAATTATTCTACAAGAAAATTTTTATGGGGGAATAAATCCTGAAGTATATAGAATTTGGTTTCGGTAATACATGGTTTATTAGAACAGAAACGGAATTAGACGATGGTACTGAATTTGAAGAGAAAGGCATCATCGGGCCGATTCGGTTCCGTTCGATATATTTAAGAATTTGGATTGGGAAATCCGTACTAATTGTGGACTTAAAGCAAGGTTTTAAAGTAAGTAAGAAACGTCGGAACGCATTGAAGTTTATTTTAGGTATAACAAGCCTCTAATGATTCACCGTTAAGCTAACGGGCAGGATAGTATGATCCTCATTCCATAAAAAGTTGATAAAAAATGACACAACGTTCATCATATGGATATGGTAGATTTGTAATGAGGGGGGGGACAGATAATTATGGAATCTCATGCGAGGAATTCGGACGGTTATAAACCCAACACTGTTCCAGCAGCTTTGAAAGTTATAAAAGGTGGTATTAGTGAATCAATAATTCTACAATCCGATGAGGAGGTAAACAGTATGGGCGAGCAATTAGCTGAAACAATTGTCAACGAAGTTGTACAAGTCTACCTGCCGTCAACCAATATAAAAAGAACAGTTGAGTGGTACAAGAATGTATTTGGTTTTCAGGTTATTTGGGAACAGGAGAGCGCAGCCAACTTAAAATTGAAACACGGTCCGCTTTTGTTCATAAAGAAGACATCGATAAAACAACCTATCCAATTTGAAACGGATGAAGAAGTATCGCCGGTAATAAGTTTCAAGACTTCAGATTTAGATCTTCTTCATGAAAAACTAAAATCAGAATACCAAGTTGGTGAAATTAACCAACATGGAGAAGGCATAAACGGACCCTATAAGGATTTCTATATTAAAGACCCTGACGGGAATTTGATTGAGGTCAGCAGCTACCCCGATCTAAATCTTGAACAATTTAGAGGGTACTAGCCCGCTTATAACACGTACGACAGTCAAAATAATTTGATTAAAGAACAGGACTTTAACAGCAACATTAGCTCGACGGATTACGATACCCAAAAAAATCCGACAGACGCGACCGATCCAGGCGTTGCAACGGTGGCCAATCGTTTCGATTCAAACGGGAATCTGCTTTACTATACGCAGCCGCCGGCTGGGGCGTCGTCAGCTCCAATAAGCAAGTTTCTTATGTATCCGGTCAGAAATATATCTTGAGCGGTTATGTCAAAACGTCAGGTACCACCGATAACGCTTATGTCAAATTGGATTTTTACGATTCCGCGTACAACTGGTTGGGACAACAGACAACACACCAACTGAGAGGTATCACGACTGGACGCGCATCCAAGCCGTAATCGATAGCGCACCGGCTAATACGGATACAATCCAGGTGGCGGTGGGACTGAACGAAGGTTCCGGGACCGCGTACTTCGACGCTATCCAGTTACAAAAAGGCACTGTTCTTAGCGCGTTAAACTTGGTCGAGAACTCCGGCTTTGAACGGAATGCCGGTCCTGGAGACAAGGCTCCATATGGTTGGACCAACAGCGGCAACCTTACCGACAGCGACGGGATTTATAAAAAAATCGATGCCAGCGACGATAATACGTATAAAGATAATTTCAGCTACAAATTGACCGGTCAATCGGGGGTCAATAAATGGATCAAGCAGCGAATTAACATCTCCGGGGATGCATCGAGCAGGTTCACTCTTTCGGGATGGTCGAAGCAAGAGGGAGCGGACATTAATGGCGGCTACTATGCTCTTCAAGTGGCCATCAACTATACAGACGGAACGACCGATTGGACCAATGCCAATGCATTCAGCAAAACAGATACCGATTGGCAGCACGTAGCCGCCCAGGTGAAGCCGACAAAGGCCTTTAACTCCATCGACGTTTACTATTACTATTATGATCAAACGGGAACCGCTTGGTTTGATGCGATGCGGCTGGAGATAGGTAACACATTTACATTCAACACGTATGATGCGGCCGGCAATTATATGACCGAAATAGATAATCCGGTTGGCAATAACGTTTCGTACACGTATGATACGGTTGGGAATAATACCATAATTACTGATGGGAAAGGGCAGAGCACTTCCTTTACGTATGATGCCCGAAATCTGCTCACAAAAGTAACAGATGCCAACTTGAAAGAAACAACCTATGAGTACGACGGCATAGGCAACAGGACGAAGGTTACCAATGCGAAAAACAATGTGACAACGTACGGGTATAATGAATTCAACAAAGTTTCCAGTATCACTAATCCATTGAATCAAACGATTCAATTCGGATATGATAAAAATGGAAACACGACGAAGGTTATATTCCCTAAAGGGGACACCGTTTCATATTCTTATAATGAATTAAATCGGATGACCGGGATTTCATATAATGGCAATACAAAATGGAATTTGTCCTATGATGCGAACGGAAGTCTGACCTCTGTAACAGATGAGGTAGGCAATTCCACGACGTACACGTATGATAAGAATAACCGGGTGACAAAGAAGGTAGAAGACCCATCCAACCAATTAGAATACGTCTATGATAATAATGGTAACCCAACTTCGTTGAAAGTAACTTCTGGAACAGCAACGGTGACTACTGGTTACAATTACAATTCGTTGTATAAGCTGATTTCGCTTACTCGGAACAATGTAAATCAGGCAAAATTTATTTATGATGAGCGTGGTAATATTACCTCGATTTCAAAGGGTAATGGAACCTATACAGCAGTTGAGTATAATAGTGCAAATCGTTTGAAGACGGTTAAAAACTATAAGAATGATGGAAGTTATTAGATTGGTTTACCTACACGTATGATGCAAATGGTAACCGAACGAGTATTGTTACAAATGCAGGAACGATTTCGTACCAATACGACGCCTTAAACCAATTAACTCAGGAGATCTTGGCTGATGGAACAACTATTTCCTATGTGTACGATGATGTAGGTAATCGGACATCCAAGTCTGTAACTCAAAATGGGTCAACGACAACAATTACCTATTCGTATGACGCTGCAAATCACCTTACGACCGTTAATGGACAGACTTACAACTACGACGCCAACGGGAACTTAACAAGCAATGGATCAAGGACCTTTATCTACGATGTGGAAAATCGCCTGGTCGAAGTTAAGAATTCTTCTGGAACAAGCCTAGCTTCGTTTACCTATAACCACGAAGGAAAACGAAACAGTATGACTACCTCTAGTGGTCCTGTATACTTCCATTATAGTGGAGATAAGGTCATCTATGAGACGGATATTAATAATAGCATTGTTTCTGAATATACATGGGATGAAAATGGTAATCCCATCAGTATGACTAAGAACGGGAGCACTTATTTCTATCATATCAATGGACGTGGTGATGTCACTTCTCTAACAGATGCAATCGGTACAATTGTAGCTCAGTATCAATATGATGCATCAGGGAATATTATTTCTGAAACTGGTACGCTAGCTTCTACAAACCCATACCGTTATGCGGGATATAGATACGATGAAGCTACAGGATTATACTACCTGAACGCACGCTACTATGATGCAAATATAGGAAGATTCATTACTGAAGATACGTTTAAAGGAACAGAAGATGAACCACTTACATTGAATAGCTATACGTACGTTCTTAATAACCCAGTCGGAAATATCGATACAACCGGAAACTGGTGTGAATCTGCGGATGGTAAATGGGCTCATCCAGGACGTTGCAGCGATCCAACAAGTAAATATTCAAGTGATTGGTGGCATTATGGAGATTATATACTTGCGAATGGAGTAGTGGTCGGAGTATATGGATTTCTTCCGAATTTATATTATCAATTCGGGGGAATAGGAAAAGGAAGATTAGGCCTTAAGGGTAAAACCTTCAGAGGCGGACCGAAATCAAGCCGTGATAAATGGTATGGATATAACGATAAAGAATTTCAAAAATGGTGGCATAGAGTTGGAAAGAAAGAGTGGGGAGGAGGAGATCTTGATAATGCACAAGATGCAAAAGATGCTTATCAATATTGGTTATCACTCGGTAAACCTAGAGTAAAATGAGGACCATGAAAGATCTTTTCAACCAGGTGGATGTGAAACACATAAACGATAACTAGCTCAGCAATGGATTACCAAATTAACCATGGCGAGTTAAAAGCGCAGGGAACAAGTTCCCTGCGTCTTCCCTTAGGGGACGGGGGATGGGAAAATGACTTTTTCAGCTCGAGACTGTCGGTTCCGAATTGCCGATAAATAGTGTGTTAATAGCAAAGGAGATTAAAAAAATGAGTCTAAGTATTCTAGAAGAAAAAATAAATAATAATAATATTGAAGAGGCTATTGATATAATTTCAGAAATTGGTAATAACAAGGATGTTGAAGCAGTTCCGTTTCTAATTCATCATCTAGTAGATACAAATAACAATATTTTAAGAAACGCTATTGCTATAGCATTAGCTGATATTGGCAGTAATGAAGCTATAGAACCATTAATCAGTATGATAAAGAATCCTAAAACAATTGGCTATCGAGGAACGTTACTATATGCTCTAGAATCATTTGATTGTTCAGATCATGCCCAACTAATAGTAGATTTATTAGGTGAAGATAATTTCGAAGTGAGCAGACAATCGTTACTTCTATTAGAATCTATAGCAGATAATATTCCAAAAGAAGTAAAGCAAAAATGTATACAAAAAATACAAGACAAAATAGTGAGTTTGCAGGATAAGATCGAATTTCTCTCTGAATCATTAGAAGTGCTAATGTAAATACAAAAGAAAGTAGCTCCGTCTCATGGTAGAGAAGACCATCGAGCACACTAGGAGCATACCTGGAGGTGGAGCTTCTTATTCGAGGCGATAGAGGATCGTCTGTCAGCCGACAGGACTTATTGAACTCGAGGTGCCGAGTATTCATAAGAAATTTATAGCGTGGCAAGACGATTATGACCGGATTTACGATTAGCTCAATAACTTTCAACGTATGTAAAGTCAGATATTTGGTAATCATAAAAAAGTTGGTGATGGAACCTTTTGGTTTTACAAGATTTTCGAATGATTGTTTTACTCCTTGCATTTATGACTGTTGTGGTAGGTTGCACAAACGAAAAAGACGAAAGTAATAGATTGAATGCAGGAGCTGAAAAAGTGATTAAATTACGAGATGTAGAAAGTTATTTTAAAAAATCCCTTGAAGATGAACTTGGTGAGGATTTTAGTGATATAGCAAAGTTTTGGGAAGTGTTTAAAGTATTTACTAAAGAAGAGGTTGGCGATGATGGTCGTGTTGTAGAGTCGGGTTTACTCTATGAATGTGGATTTTCGGACCAACAGGTTTTTATCTTGGTAAAGAACGGTTTATGAGTCGTTTAAAGTAGCTTTGAAAAATAAACCGATACAATACGATATATATCAAACGGAAGTTTGAACCAACGGAAAACGATAGTTAAATTCCAATTAAGTTCCGATTACGAAAACCGGTTCCCTTGTAGAATAAAGGGGTCCGGTTTTTTCATGCAACGAATTAGGATGGAGTGTCATAAAGCATGCTTTTTGAGACGCGGAAAATACTCCTATATTTCCGTCTCAAAATGTCCTAAAATTAATTTAGATACGTTTCATGTGATTGGTGGACATTATGAGACAGGATAAAGGGGAGGGTGGATTGATGAAGCTGGGGTATGGACGGGTTTCGGCCAAGGATCAAAATCCGGAGCGGCAGCTCGTCAAATTTCGAGAGCTGGGCATCGAGGATCGTTTTATAATCGTTGATAAGCAGAGCGGAAAGGACTTTGATCGACCGCGATATCAGGCGATGCGTTTGATGATCCGCGAAGGCGACCTGGTTTACGTGGATGCTTTGGACCGGCTCGGGCGGGATTATGACGGAATCATTAGTGAATGGAAGTACATCACTCGGGAGATCGGTGCAGATATTGTGTGCTTGGATAATGAAACCTTATTCGATAGCCGGAAGTTTAAAACGATGGGCGATTTCGGGAAAGTCATGGAGGATCAGTTTTTAAGCTTGTTGGCGTATGTGGCTGAGCAGGAGCGGAAAAAGAACCAGCAGCGTCAGGCGGAAGGGATCGAGGTTGCCCGGGCAGGTGGGGTAACGTTCGGGAGGCCAAAACAAGAGATTGACGATAAGTTTATCCAGGCATATGAAGAATGGAAAAAAGGCCGTATGACCGCGACGGAGGCTATGCGGCAGATCGGCATGAAGAAGCCAACCTTTTATCGGCGTGTAAAGGAATATGAGCAGAGGCTAATGGAAGTCTAAATCAATGCTCGGATTTCTGGTGAAAGTTGCATGCCTTTTTTTGGCTACCTGAACGGTTATTACTGAAAGGATGGTTCTTTTTAAGGCTGTTTTTTAGCCTAAGCATGGACTAGGCTTGGGGCAGAAAGCATCTCTAATCCCCCGGTTCACCATCCTTAAATCCCAAGCGACCCCGGAAAGACATCCAGAGTCCATTGGAATTCTTTACGGGGCTCCCAAGGTAGACAAAGGGTACTGCACAAACATCATGGTTCTCCACTCACGTTGTCACTCTCCGCAACCATCATGTTTTACGAAAGCAGGGGGAACCATGATTCCACTCCGCTATCGCTCCATTCCATCATCGTTCCTAAAGGAATTGATCCACGAAGGAAAAACCTTTAACGCCAAGATCTATTTGCAGATGGAATCCGTTCTATCTTATGTATTTTTCTTCAAGGAGCTTTATTAGCTGTTTAATTGTTTCGAATGAATTAATTGCCAATGCTTGTCTAGCTTGAAAGAGATCCGTTCTGACATCTGCCGAGCAATAAGGAGTAAGCATCGAAAGGTTGGCCAGTTGGTTTATTGTGTTGTAGTTCTCGGAATATCCAATCATTGAATTCAGGAGTTTTATTAGTTCTTTATCTTTCTTTGGATCCAAAACATCCGAATTTGTAAGCTCTGAGAAGGTACTGGCCCTATAAGGAGTACCATATCCCAATTCTACTTTTGTGTGATCAGGATGGGGCTCTTCATATTCATTAGTTGATCGTAAATTGAATATATTAGAGCCTTACGTTTATCGCTTTTTCGTTTATGTTCCATATAGATCGCTGAGAAAAAACCGCCAGCAAAACCTATAATCGTGTTTACAAATGCATTGCTAAATATCAATTTTAGTAAATCTAATAGATCGCTCAAGTTCTTCCCTCCATGAAAAATCATACCAATTACATGTTACTACGAAGGCAGTAGAATTGGTAGTGGTTTAGAGTTTTTATTACTCTTCTGACTTTAATGGCTCTAGGGCAAGACGAATCCTATTTTATGCAGTAATTTTTGATACTTTATAAAATACACATTATGTTAATTTCGAGAGTATATTTGGGGCTGTACTTGCGTAGCTGGGGGGTAGTATGAGAGAGTTCACGAAGGAAAGCGAAGCAGTCGGTTACCTGGAATGGCGCAAGAAAAATCCTTCAGGATTTGTGCTGAATATCAATACCTGGAACGTCTCATTCCCGACGGAATAAGTCTATTTATAATTACAAAAAGTTCTTGCTTTGTTTGAATTATCTGAATATAATTAAGGTTAATATTTGGTATGTGTTACTGGCGTAAACGTGGTGAACCACGAGGGAGCACATATACATATCGCCGTACGCCTGGGCAAAGTATTTGATCTTTTGATCAAATGCTTTTTTATTTTCTTGGGGGTGTATGGATGGACTATTTTGAAGATTATTCTTCCGCTGTGAACTGGGTTGAGGGAATCGTCCCTTTTGGCATCAAACCAGGATTAAAAAGAATGGAAATGCTACTCGATATGTCAGGGCATCCGGAACGTAGTCTGCAATTCATACATGTTGCCGGTACGAATGGTAAGGGGTCAACGTGTGCGTTCTTAACAGAGGTATTACTTTGTAGCGGTTACACGGTAGGAACCTTTACTTCACCATGTATCGAACGTTTCACTAACCGGATCAAATATAATGGCCTTGACATCTCGGAACATGACGTGCTTAATATTTTGAACTTTTTGAAACCATTAGTGGACGCCGTGGCTGAATCCGATCTGGGACAACCTACTGCGTTTGAAGTAACAACATGCATGGCACTGATCTATTTTAACAGGATTCAGCCTGATTTCGTTGTTTTCGAGGCAGGGCTCGGCGGAAGGTTGGATTCAACAAATATTATTTCGCCGCTAATTTCTATAATAACGAATATCGGACATGACCATATGGCTATTCTGGGAGATACTTTAGAAAAAATCGCTCATGAGAAAGCCGGGATTATAAAATACCGTATACCGGTAGTAAGTGCAGCGGAACAGGAGGAAGTTACCAAAGTTCTCCAGCAGCATTGCGTGGCAAACAACTCCGAATTTTATTTAATGAAGCGTGATTTTGATTTCGAAATGGTTTTTTCAAGCATCAACGAGCAGGTGTTTAATTTTGATAGCAAGTTTGTTCGTCATGACAATTTGAAAATAAAACTTAATGGACACCACCAATTTAAGAATGCTTCCGTGGCTATCATGGCATTAGAAATATTAAGACTAAATCAAGGTATAAGGGTGAATGGACTTAAGGAAGGAATAAATAAAGCAGAGCAGACTGGCCAGGCAGACTAGAGATGGTTTCAGATGCACCGAAAATTCTGCTAGACGGGGCACACAATCCGGAAGGAGCTCTGACGCTTGCAGAGGCATTAAGGAACATCTATTCGTACAAAAAATTGAATCTAATGATAGGAATGCTACATACGAAGGAGCATTCCGAATATCTCAAGCATTTATTACCGCTAGTCGATACATTGATTATTTCCGAACCAAGCTTTCGTAATAAGATGCCCGCGAACGAGTTGCACCAACTAGTGCAACAGATAGTAGATGAAACCGATTTGCAGATCAAAGTATACATTAAGCCGGAATGGAAAGAAGCATTGAAATTACTCTCTGATATCACTAAAACTGATGAACTTGCAGTGGTTTCTGGAACCCTTTACCTTATTTCGGATGTAAGATCATGGATTCTGAATAAAGTAGACTCCTATAAAGGTTTGTAATCACGCATGGTATATCGAAGGGGGATGGATTATCTATGGATTCAGTTGTTATTAGAAATCTGAACGATGAAGCGATACTTCAAATTATTGAGATGGATTGTTCACCGTTGCCTAATGAGAGAGATTCGATCTATCTCAATTTTTATCGTTTTTTCCGTGATACTTGTTGGGTAGCAGTTTTAGAGGATAAAGTCATAGGTTTTGCGCTTGGAATGTTAGACCAAACTGATCCAACTCACTGCTATCTCAATTATTTATTTGTGAAAAGCGAGCACCGGAAAACTGGTTTAGGCCATAGGCTTCTTAAGCAATTTGAGATATCTGCCCGACAAAAAGGTTGTAAAATTGTAACATTGTTAACTGCTAAAACAGAAAATATAGGGTATTACAATAAGCAAGGTTATGAAAAAAATCATGATTTAAAACATTTTAGAGAAGATGATGCTGTATACGATTACTATTACAATAGGAAGAAAGTGTCCCTATTAATCAAAGTCCTATGAACGGGAAGGGTTGAGGGTGAATGTTCACGGATTATACGGAAAGCAAATTATTGCGACATTTCTTAGCTACTATATTGTATCGGGCAGAAAAAGCAATTAAGGGAGTTCCTGATAATTACCCAAACCTGCAGATTGGCAAAGATGTACGCTCACCGATCGAGATACTTTCCCACATATCTCACGTTCTTACATGCGCGCATTCTGTATTTGAACATTACGACAGTCTAATACCACCATCGATTGGATCATGGGAAGAGGAAGCCTCACGATTTTATGAAATTGTCGAGAAACTTGATAAATCGTTATTCAAGGGTTTACCTAACAGAAAAAGGATAGCTGAAAAATTATTACAAGGTCCACTTTCAGATGCGATGACACATGTTGGACAACTCTCCTTGCTAAAAAGAATGGCTGATCAACCAATACCCGCGGAAAGCTTTTTTGATGCAGATATAAAATTAATTGACCGTTAAAACTTGTTTGAGCAGCTTTACTACTGGAAAACTTTTATTCATATCGAAATAGCCTTTCCCCAAGAATGTAAGGAAGAGAGGTGGGGACTAATGTATATGGAGCCGGTCGAAATATACAGAAGCGATCCTTTATCTGCAATTATAACTAGTATACCTCATGGTGCATCACAAATTACTACTGAAATGAAAGCAATGATGAGACCAAATACAATACTTTCCAACAACGATTGGTTTTTAAAAGAGCTCTACAGTTTTTTGGGGTCATTAAATATTACTACAATATCAGCTAATTACAGTAGATATGTAATAGATGTTAATAGGGATGTAAAGAACACGTTAGTTCGAGATGAGTATACTAGGTCGCTAGTATATGAAAAGTCCACATTTGGTAAGTCAATCTATCATGCTCCATTATCGCAGGACATAATTTCAAATAGAATAGAAGCTATTTATTTGCCATACCACAATTGCTTATCAGAACAAATAACTAGATCTTTAAAAAAATATAACAAGGCATTCTTGTTTGACCTGCATAGTTTCTACATTCAATCAAAGGCGGATATTGTGTTAGGCACGTATGAAGGCAAGGCCTGTTCAATGGAATTAATGGAAATTGTTTATAACGCTTTTGTTTCTGAAAGATTTGTGGTTGAGATTGATGCGAGGGGTCTTACAGGAGGTTATATTGTTTCAAAGTATAGTTCTATAAAAAACGTTGAAGCTATACAAATTGAAATGAGATACACGACATATATAGAGAATCGTATATTTGGTGAAGAAGAAGTAATCACAAAAAATGATAATCTCTTCAAAGAAACACAAGAACGATTGATTCGTGTTTTCAAGAATATTTCGGACAACATTGAGGTCAAAATTCTGGATAGAAAATGTTAAATATGAATGACACAAAAACACCCCCAATCAGTTGATTGCGGGGTTTTTGTGTCATCATTGGGGAGAGTTTTGTGTCATTGGACAGTAATTCCGTGAATAACGATCCCCCCGACATCAGAGGCACAAAATACGTCACAGAATGTCCCTTCTGTGCTCTATAATGTGTTATAATTACATTAGAAGGACGCTTAGTGTGATTTTCATAATTATTTGTCGCAATCATTTGATTTTTATTCGTCATACAAGGGCTCAGATGTTAATATGAGTGGATCAAATGAGGAGTGGCTTGCTGCGGTAGCTGCTTTTTTTCATTGACGGGTAGTAATGTTGAATAAAGTTTACCTTCTAAGGACGAAGTTGGGAGAATTGATATGGATAAGAAAAATGAAAAGTTTAGAAAAAAAGAAATATTTAAATATAATGAAGATGATATTTTAGAAATTTTAACTGAGTATTTAGCAGAAAATATGGGATTTGAAACTTTTGGAAGCAAAGCGATGATAATTGGAACTCCAGGTAAAGACTTGAGATTAATCGCAGTTATTGGGGAACTCGATGATGAATCAGTTGACGAGGTTGACCTTTTAGAATTAGATATGAGAACCGAATATAATGGTTCACATCCACCAACGTTTATCATTAGGAATGAAAGTGAAGAGCAAGACAAGTAATTACATGTTTTAGAGTATTAAAGAGCTTTCCCTCAAGTCATTATATTGACTTTGGTGAGCTCTTTACTTTTTATACTGCAATTACTGCAATGATTGATGCCAGCAAGGGAAACGCTAGTTTTAGGGATGGGACATTACTAAAATGACTACGCTAACGGGAGCATAGAGGAATAACAGCTCCTTCATTAGCGGCCGTTTTAATTGTCAAACTTGGTTAAAGGTGTGTTTTTAATATTCTCGGGAAAAGATGTTGGAGGTGCAATACATGCATAGTAAGCAAGGAGAAAGGTTTTTAGGCGGCTGGGAAGTCGATTTCAATGATCATGAATCTTCAACATCGTTCCTTCTCACGCAAGGTGTAGACAAAGGAGCATTTGATTTTTTCTGCACAGTTCAATCAGGACTCAGATTGACAATTGAAAGTAATAAGTGTCGTGAACTGTATACAAGATGTTTAACGGCTGATGGTGAGTTTGAAGAAGAACTAATTCAGCAGGATAGCTTCGATTTACCCATCGGGGATTGGGTGGATCATGCGATTTTTTTTCTGGAGAAAGACGCTGAAGGCCCTCTTTGCCCGGGCGGTCAGCGCTGTCTTCTTTTTGCAACGTCTAAAAAAACATTTTATTAATCTTCAAGTATTATTACTTCAAGTGCTTCACTTTGAGTAGGATGGGATAATCCACCAAGTTTAGTAGTAATTACGAGCACTTTTTGGTCTTCCTTTAATTTTTCGAGTTCTTTATCATTTTTAAAAGATAATATACGTGCTTCATCTGAAAGTTCCCCATCTTTGTTTGGTACAACTAAAATTTGATTTTTATTATTGTAAATATTTTTAATATAACCTATTACACTCATCAATTCTTCTTTTTTATATTCAGGATGTTCTTTTAGGACTTTGTTGATAGCTTGCTCTTCAATTTCTGTTGTTCCTTCCTGGTTATATTTTTCATTACTTTGAGTTCCTTCAACATTTTCCGTCTCTGACTGTTCTTCATCTTTCTCAATATTATTTTGTTTAGTAACTTCCGTTTTTTTTATCTCCTTTTGGTTTTCCTCTTTTTTCTCAATATCTTGCTGACCCTCTACATTCTCTGTTTCCTGTTGATTATCTTGTTTATTTTCTATTATATCTTGTTGATTATTATCAGTTTCATTTTCAACTGGTGGTGAGTTAGTTGTATCATTCCCACAACCAGTCAAGCTTAAAGCTAAAACCACCCCTAATAAAATATTCTTGCGTTTAAGTAAAAAGTTCATGATGAATTCCTCCTGTTATAATTTTATTCACTCTTTTAGACGTAGGCTTATACAAAAAAGTTATAAAAAAATTATATTTTAACGTTATATTGTTATTTTATAAACTGATAAGTAAAGGATGAATGTTAGACGTTAGTCCAACAAAGCTTCCATTTGAAATTGAATAATCCTTTTCTAACTTTTCAAATGATTTCATTGTCGCACAATATTTATTACGGAATATATTACCAAATACTTTCCTATGTTTAATAAGTTATAATATATCTATTACCGATTATTCTTAATTAATAGTAATGAAAGGGGAAATTGAAATGACAAAGAAAGCACTACTCGAAGAAATGGCGGTTAAAATGGCAGACAATATGGTAGTATTAAAATTTGAGGTGAGAATAAATTATGTTATGTAAATTTCCGAAAACACTTTTTTCTATTGTAATGGTAACTTTGCTTATGGTTAGTTTATTTGGTTATGAAAGTTTTGCTCAAAGAGGAGAAAATTACAGAGATGTGCAAGATAATACCCCACCACCAAGTGTTCCTGAGTGGGCTA
The DNA here is from genome assembly GCA_041281825.1 of Paenibacillus tarimensis. Classification (GTDB taxonomy): domain Bacteria; phylum Bacillota; class Bacilli; order Paenibacillales; family Paenibacillaceae; genus Paenibacillus_D; species Paenibacillus_D tarimensis_A. Next base: position 2,176,057 of record CP166298.1, read on the forward strand.
AAGTACAGAAAAAATATTCACCAAACATCGAAAGAGCAATCAAGGACGTGTTTGGTACACGGGAGAATTTTAATGAAGTAGGTGTTTTTCGTTTTAAACAAGACCATTTTGTATTTGGATTTGACAGAACCAATGCTAATATAGAAAAGTTTAAGAACATAGTTAGAAGTGAAATTCCTTCAAACTTACTTACGATTGAGCAAGTTCAATATACAGGTCAGGAATTAAAAGACAAAAAGAAGGAAGTATCAGAGTACCTTCATCAAATTGGAGTGTTTGAAACAGACGCTTCATTAAGCGTAATTACAGATTATGATAACGAAACGTTTGAATTAAAAATAACAAATATTAGCGACCAACATAAACAATTATTAAAAGCAAAATATGGGGACTTTTTGACTATAAATGTTGACCCTTCACATAAAATAGAACCTTTAATTGAACGTACAAGGAGTTATAACAATTTAGGTGCTGGAATTGCACTACGCTTACCTGAATTTGACAATTATACTACTAATGAAAATGATAAAGTTTATTGTTCAACAGCAGCAATCGCTAGTAAAGATAATCGTTGGTTTATTGTTACAGCAGGGCATTGTATTGAATATAGTGACCCAAGTGCATATCAATATGACCACGTTGTAGGAGTAGACCATCACGATAGAGGTGCACCTTACGATTTTGGTTTAATAAAAATTACGGATGCAAGTAATTTATCATATGGAAGATATGCTACAAATGATTTATATGAATTTGCGGAAGATGATGATTATTATGACGCTGAACTCAATGGGAATGGTTGGTTTGCAACAGGAGAAGCCGTATGTAAATCTGGTGTAAGAACAGGAACAACGTGCGGTACAGTTGAAGATGTATGGACAAATTATACAATGGATGGCGAAGAATACTGGGGTGCGTATATTACTTCAAATACAGTGTTTGCCGGTGGTGGCGATAGTGGTGGAGCAGTATACAGCGCCAATGATTATACTGTTGACGGTCTAATATCAGCAGGTATTCAATCAGGTGGTAACTATGCTTATGTTGCAAGGATGAATGAGGTTGTTAATTATTATAGTGAACCAGATAAACCCTTTATAATAAAAGGTGACAATCCAAGAGTAAAGGTTGCCGATTAGAATGTTGTACGAACCGCCTTTGTTTAGGCGGTTTTTTTTTATTTAATTCACAAACCTTTTTAGTTCAATGTAATGTACCCACCTGTCAAGACACCAGATCCAAAAATCTAAGATAAATTCTCGCCTCCTTGGTTTTTGGATTAATTTGCCACATCGTGCAGGCAGTCTTTAGCATAATAGACACTTGAAGGAGTTTGATCATTGAGCGACTGATGGCCTCTGTTCCAGTTGTAACGGTTGATGTATTTCTTGGTCATTTGCTTTAGTTCCAACACCGTTTCAGGGCATTCCAAATAGAGTCTCTCCCATTTGTAGCTGCGGAAGAAACGTTCTGTTTTGGCATTGTCTGTCGCGCGTCCCTTGCCATCCATACTGATCTTGATGGTCTCATAGCTCTTGATACAGTCAATGTAGTTCTTCGACGTAAATTGGCTTCCTTGGTCACTGTTGATGATTTCTGGCGTTCCGTGAGCCTTTATGGCGTCTTTCACGGCCCTTATTACAAAGTCTGATTGCATGGTGTTACTCATTGCGTAGCCAACGATGAACCTGGAATACCACTATGAAAAGCCGTTAGCTATGGAAAGTCGATTAAATAAAAGCTTAAATATAAAGTGAAGAATGCATTTCCACTTTCCATAGTCAATTCGGCTATAATCTGTATTGTTTTAAGAATTCAGTTAATTCCTTTTTTTCTTCTATGCTATATTTCTCAGTTCCTATGGGTTTACCCGCATTACTTTCTTCAATTGCCTTGCGCATAAATTCCGGATTGGTCTTTGCATAACGTTCAGTTGTTATAACAGAAGCATGTCCGAGAAAATCCCTGATGTAAATGAGATTTACGCCGCTTAATAGTAAATGTGTGGCTTTGGAATGACGAACCATATGAGCGGATACTGTTTTTGTGAAATACCCCGGATTTTTGTCCTTTGCCATCGCTACATATTTCTGCACAATATAGGTTACTCCGGGGCGTGTCAGACGATTATAGCTCCTATTAAAGAATAATGGAGATCCAGTTTGATCCATGTCAATGCCATTGGATTTCAAATAGGCTTTTAATATATTTCCAGTCTCAGGTGATACCGGTATGAGGCGCATTTTATTTCCTTTTCCTATTACCCGGACAGTTATTTTTCCGGATAATCTTAAATCTCCTCTGTTTAGGTTTATCAGCTCACTAATTCTGGTTCCTGTGTCATAAAGCAACGCAAGCATGGATATCGATCTCTTCTTGGGACGGACCTGTAGGAACCTTGCTCTGATAGTAGGCTGTGGATCTAGGCAGATCCAACAAGTCACATTGATGCTTAATGGATAGCTTGGAATGGTTGTGATCAATTAACGCCTTCTTTTCTTCAGTTCTAAGGCCTGTTGTTGTTTTTTTTTGAGCCAGTTCACGTCCACTGTTAGCTGTCCGATTTGATTGATCAGCTCCTCCTTTTCAGCAGTATGTTCTTGTTTCAACTTCTCAACTTCAGTGTTCTTCTTATTAAAGACGGCCGGCATATTTTCCACAAACTCTGCTTTCCACCGACTGATCAACTGTGGACTGACTTCGTACTTCTGGGCGATCTCATTCAGGGTGCTCTCCTCCCGAAGCACTTCTAAAACAATCATGGCCTTCTCTTCAGGGTTATAGGACTTCCGCTTATTATTTTTCATAGTTTCATTTTATCTTATTTTCGTAGATTTGTGTCCAACCCTATGGGGCCATTATACAACTCCTGTTCATTTCCTGCATTACTTTACGCAATATAAGCGGTCTTCCTCAACGAGCGTTTAAGTTTAATTTAGGACTAGTAAGCCATCTAAGTGAAGATGAATCTCATAGTCGGGGCTGAACTAACGGGAACCGATCGACAAGTTCTGCTATAAGCGCCTTACAGCGTGAAAAGCAGGAGATTAGAAGTGATTAATCTTAACTTTACAACTGAGGATGGGAATGACGGAACCATGTTTCCCGAAACTATCCCGCCAATACTCCTGCATGCGTCATGACTGACAGGTCATGGGGTGTGAAGAACAGGTAGATTCGGCAGAACGATGGCTGGAGCCATCCTAAAAGGAAAAGGTATGCCAACGGATATGCCGCGCGGCTGAAAAACTGGATATGGTGAGAATCGTTCCCCAGAAGGAACTGACGAACAACCGAATGTACGGGTCTAAAGTTAGAACATAGGGAAAGCCTATGTACCATCAAGCGATGGGGTGAGTGGCGTAAAGTAAAAATGTTTCCTATGAAATACGCTATGCCGAACTAAGGCGGCATCCAGCTCACAGGCTCACAGGGAGCACCTAAGTCCAGAACGGATGGCTAGGATGTAAGGTACTTGGAAAACAAGGGACGCTGCAACAAGGGCTGTCACCCGAAGCGGTTGCTATAAGGCAATAGCCGAAATTCATTCATCCTTGTGAGGGTAGGGGCACGACTGATGAATCTCCTGTAATGGGAGTGGTGGAACAGCCCCAAGTCTAACGGAAAAGAACGATTGTTTTCCAAACGTGAATTGCACCGGTCGGGTAGGAACGTGGGAACAACACTTCTTAAAGCAGTGTTGCCACAGTGCGAGCTTAACGATATTGGGATCACATAACATCCCATATTCTTAAGTAACATGGAACTTATGATCTAGTACGTTCCGTTAGAGGGAGCGCGGAGTGCGGCGAAAGTCGCACGCTCCGTGTGGAGCAGGGGAAAAGCTGGAGATCGCATCAAACGCTTACCTATTGCTGACGATAGCTCAATCATTACACTACGGCAGCCGGCCAGACGATCGGCTATGACCGTTTTGCAAATCAATATAATGATATGGTGACCTCTGGCGGACCCGAGAGCTCCTACAAATATATCATTCGGTCCCGAGCATTCCCACGTGCTTCTAGGAGGGAGGTTAACTTCACTAACCTGCCATTTAGTTGAGAAACGGACCAATGGATAACTAAACGGTGATTGGAAATAAGGATGCATGATCACCCAAATCATAACTCCATTTGGTAGCTGTATCTCATCCGCAACCTACTCCCATTATAAGGAAAATCTTATGGTCGATCCCGAATATTACAACATTCCCGTCTATGGGATGAGCATGATTAAAAAGGCAACGCCCTATTCAGCAATTACAAGACCAGTCTGTTCACTTAGGATTAAGTGTATGTGATATCGGTTGCGGACAGGGCGAGTTAGCTTATCGTCTGTCATTGCTTGGTGCAAAAGTAACTGGTGTCGATCTGAGTGAAAAACTGTTGGAATACGCTCGAAAACGAACTGATCAAGTTTCTTGGATTCTTGATGATGCTATGGAGCTCCAAAAAGTAGTTGACGAGTCCTTTGACTATGCAATATCTAGTGTGATGCTGATGGATCTCCCTGACCATAAGAAGGTGTTTGAGGCGGCATACCGTATCTTAAAGGTAAATTGTCTACCGTTTTATTGTCCCGTTCCAATTCATCGACACGAACTAACGAGAATCCAGAATATATAAAGTCGTTCAAATATTGTGATATTGGGCGATGATATGCACCTAAATTAGAGCGAATCGTACCAACACCCTCAGATTTCCAAAATTGCTGGTCGTACCGAACAATCTTCCTCGAACCATCGCCATGTTTGCTGCGATTGGTAAAAAGATTTCGTTTTAATACTGAACAATACAGCATTCGTCGTTAGGCTCACAACTTAGATATACTGTTTTGCTGCACTAACGGAGTACGTTAGTTCAATACCAAAAGGGCTGCCGCGCGGCAGCCCCTCATTACGCTATCGAGCAGGATACTGGAACAGAACATTCCATATGGTGGAAGCGTATAAAGTTAAATACGAAGGAGGGAATCGTATTGGAATTGGAATACCAACTACCGAAACACTGTGTATCAGTTACCGCTTTGGTTACCAATGAAAAGGAAGAGGCACTTTTACTAAGAACACATTGGCGTTCAGATACTTGGGAAATGCCAGGTGGAAATGTTGAATTAGGGGAACCCCTTGATCAAGCAATATGCAGAGAGTTCCATGAAGAAACAGGCATCGTTATTAAGCCAATTGGTATAACAGGTGTTTATATGAATACAACAAAACAGGTTTTGACTGTATGCTTTAGAGCTCGGTACATAAGCGGGGAAATAAGAATACAAGAAGACGAAGTACTCGAAGCTAAATTTATAAAAATTGATGAATCTAACATTGGGGAATACATAACAAGACCGCAACAAAGATCTAGATTTTTAGATGCAATGAATGCAAAATACTTTGTGCCCTTTGAAGCATGGCAAGCAAACCCTAATTATATGTTGTTACAGAGGATAGACGGCAATGATTAAAATCAAACCGATTCCTCAGAATATACAAATTACTGTTGATCAAGAAGAGTATTACTTACCTTATAACCTTCAAGAATCAATAAACAACTATTGCGACTCACTAATCTTAGAAAAACCATATCTTACTCGAGGCGAAATATTTTCAATTAAAACCATGAGTTTGTCTAATCAGGAACTCAGAATAACTTTGCAAAAAACCGACTATGCTCATTTGTCGTTTTCCCAACATATGCATATTAATGAAAAATTCAAATGTAAGTCAGTGGTTGCGAATGGAGTTATGCTAACAAAGGATAGGTATTTTATAATTGGAGAGATGAATGCATTAACCTCTACTCCTGGAAGGTTACAGTTTGTCGCAGACAAGCGATCTTCAGGGAGACGTTGTTAATATGTTTGGAAGCTTGTCAAGAGAATCACAAGAGGAGATTGGGATTGACTTAACCGACTCAAAGTTGGTATCCAAGGTGACTCCCAAATTTATCGTAGAATGGAAAGCTATTGCTTTAGTTTACCTTATTGAATTAGCCATCGATTCTGATCAACTAAAATCACATTATGGCAACTTTGAAACTAAACTCTTTAGCAAAAGTATTACCCCTGAATTTTCTTCAATTAACCTTGTGCATGAAAATGATATTTTAACCTTTATGAAAAATGATCGAAGACCTAAGCTAGATTTCCTTCCTAATGTACTTGAAGAAATATGTAATGATCTGAAACCATAAAATGCAATTGTTTATTAATGGAAGGGTGGAAAAATGAACAAATGCTTTTTATTAACAGGAAAACCTCGTGTAGGGAAATCAACAGCGATAAAACGTCTTATACACCGAATCGGTGCTGAATACTTTGGTGGGTTTTACACAGAAGAAATACGGAACTTTGCGAATCGGACTGGATTTAATTGTGTGACGCTTAGCGGTGAGAGTGTGTGCTTTGCAAGTATTGACAGTTCAAGCTCATTAAGAGTTCGGAGATATGGGATTGACATTGATGCTTTTGAAAACATTGCCTTACAGGCAGTTAGGCAATCGTTAAGCACGAAGAGGATTACAGTTATCGATGAAATAGGATTCATGTAAATGTTATCATTTCCCTTTCGAGAAATGATCCATGAAATTTTCTCTCGCCAACAGCATACTATTTTGGGCACCATTTGCTTAGATAATCATCCAGTGATTGATCAGATAAAGGAACTACATGGGGTTAAGCTTTACTATCTGAATGAAGAATGCCGAGAATCGATAATAGATGAAGTCGCAAATGATGTAATTATGTTAGCGGACACCTCTAGTTCCAAACTATAAACTAATCAGCTGCGGTAACCATCAAGTAAGTAAGTACCTAGCTTACGGGAGGCAATCAAATATGTCGGAAGACTTTTATTGCGAAGAAGTATTGAGCGGTCGAACACCTGTACAAAAGGTATTAGAAACCGATAATGTACTCGCCTATCATCACACTCGTCCATTCTATCCAGTGCACATTGTAACGATTCCTAAAAGGCACATTCCGTCTCTGATTACTTTGGAGGAAGAGGACAACGCTCTGCTAATCGAGCTTATGGATATTGTTAAGAAGGTGGCATCCCATGTCGTTTCAGAACATGGAGCTTGCAGAGTAATAACCAATTTAGGCAATTATCAAGATTCAAAGCATCTTCATTTTCATGTGGTTTTCGGTCAACCGTTAAATAAGAGTTGACTAAGCTAACGAAGACTATAGCTCAATAAACATCAGGAGAAGGATGCCGACATCAATTAGGTCGGCATCCTTCTCCGCTAACAGGTAGAAAGGCCGGCAGCGAATGATAAGGTGAAGCGGAGGACGAGATGTGGGTTGTTGCTTGATATGTGGAACTCCTAAAACGTGAGTACTTGAAAATAGCCCGATATCGAAGTGGGAGCTCGGGTCGTTTGGGCTGAAAGACAGCAATAAAAATTTTAGATAAAGCGAACCTGCTTCATGTTTTCGTGGTCTAATTTATATAACCGTTCAAAATGCTCCCATCGGTTGAGACAGAGGAGTTGATAATGTTTGAATTGGAGCCTTGATGTGGAAAAGGCCAAGAATGGGGATAATGACGCATTCATCCGTCTAATCCGATTATTCGAAGTGCACTTATATCAATCAGCAAAAGCATTTCTTCACGCAGATGCCGACTGTGCGGACGCAATGCAAGAGGCCGTGCTGCGCGCTTATCGTTCCATAAACAGCTTGAAGGAACCTGCATATTTTAAAACCTGGCTCATCCGGATACTCATTAATGAATGCAAACGAATACTTAAATCAAAGCAAAGTGTTATTTCGCTTGAAGACATATCAGTTCCCGCCATGCCGGAGCCAGGATTTACGCTTTTTGAACTCCGCGACTTGATTGATCGTCTCGAGTCTCCTTTTAAAATGGTGGCTGTGCTGTACTATTACAGCGATCTATCCATTAAGGAAATCTCCGCTGAACTTCATGTGCCGGAAGGTACGGTGAAATCCAGGCTATCTCGAGCTCGGGAACTGCTTGCATTACACTTGGAGGATAAGCCGAAAGGAGTGAGAAAGTATGAATGAGTTTGAGAGAGATCTACTTATTCGAGATGCACTGTTGGATGAAACAAGCACAATGCCGAAATTGGTCAGAGAGAAAATGGATTTTGTATACGCTAATTTACCGAATCGCAGAAGCAATAGTCGAGTCAGAAAAGTTGCTTGGCAGATTGCTGTAGTGATGATTGCTATGATTGTAGGCGTCTTCTCACTTGGTCTGGTCTCACCTGTGATGGCAAACTATTTGAGTCATCTGCCGGTTATCGGTTCAGCTTTCAAGACGGCCGGCGACGTCGGATTAAAAATAGCTGGAGATGAGCTATCAAGTTCTTTTGTAAGACAGACCGTTGAGGATAAAGGTGTGTCAATCACGCTCGATCAAATTGTTTATGACGGCACCCGAATATCAATTGGTTTTTTACACGATTCGAACCTGCAGCTTAGCATGGATCCACTGATGATTCACATTAAAGGGGAACCCATAAGCTCTGGATTAGGAGGTGTTTCGAAAGAAGTTATTGGCGGTACAATGGCTACGGTTTTACGTTTCAACGTAGATAAGACTTTGCCGGATAAGTTTATACTTAGCATTCGAATAGATGAGGTGGCAATCTCCCAAGATGGCAAAGCGGAAAAACTACATGGGGATTGGTCATTTAACGCAGAGGTTGTCAAAATAACGGATGGTTTAATCGAGCAAACATTTGACCCACCTCTGATCCGAAGCATGGATGATATAAAGATTGCCGTTACGAACATCACAATATCACCGGTTACCACCAAAGTGGCTTTTGATCTGGAGCGGCCTGTGGAACTGGATCCGTCAAATATTCATTCCGAAAACAGAAGAGAGGGAGAGGTCACAGTGATGAGGGATCTCAAGTTTAAACTTATTGATTCGGAGGGAAATCAATTGGAGACGCTATCTGTGCATATCTCAAAAAACGCAGACGGACCTGAACACTGCATTGCTCTATTTGCCCCTCTTACCGGAAAGCATCAAGAATTAATCCTACGTACATTCCTGGAATCAACGAATGTAAAGAAAGATAGAGAGAATTCATATTCGAGTGATGATTTGCCTGAAATACAACACTTAACTGAAATGGACGTGAATATTTCTAAATGAAGGGGAGCCGCGAGTGGTCACCTGAAGACTTTCGTCACTCAACTAACGGAGTGCGATAGTTGAATGAAAGCAGCGTAAACCAGTCCGTTTCAGGGGCTGGTTTTTTCTATACGGTGGTTATCTTCTGTCTAAAAAACGATCGTTTTTTAGACTTTGCAAACCTTAGCTTAAAATGCCCCAAACTGCTCATTGTTTTAGTCTATTAAATCGTCTATTATTCAAGGTATATTAAATATGATAACTGAAGGTTTAATAGACAAAAGGGGATTGGGAAATGGCTAAAATTGGATATGCGCGTGTTTCGACTTCCGATCAGTCCATGGATTTACAAATCGATTCTTTGAAGTCTTCCGGATGTGATCGTATTTTCGAGGAAAAGGCCTCCGGAAAGAAAAGTGATCGACCAGAGTTAGCTCGCTGCTTGGAGTACTTGCGTTCCGGGGATACATTAGTCATCTGGAAATTGGATCGACTTGGTCGGACGACAAAGCAGTTAATCGAGCTTTCGCATGATCTTAAAGAAAGAGGAATCAGTCTGCAGATCATCACTCTGGGAGTAGATACTGGCACACCGGCGGGCAAGCTTTTTTTCGCTATTATGGCTGGTTTAGCTGAAATGGAAGCAGAGACAATTCGTGAGAGAACTCAGGCCGGTTTACAAGCCGCTCGGGCTCGAGGTAGAAAAGGAGGAAGACCGCCATTGGATAAGAGCAAAGTTGAAATGGCGTTGCTTCTGTATGATAGTCAGAAATATACCATAAAAGAAATAACTGAGCAGACCGGAGTGTCTAAAGCAAAGCTATATCAAGTTCTCAAAATCAGGAAAAAGTATTAGACAGGTACGTCATTAAGTTGAATATAAGGGTTGTCAGCAAAATAATTCTAAGGTAGGGTTATTATGACGGGTGCTGTAACTCTTACCAAAATACCAATGTTAATTTTAATAATGGAAAGGAAGAATTATCATGTCAAATGGAATGTATTCATTTATTGGGGGATCTACAGGTCCGTGGAAGATTGTGTCCATCAACAGCGTGACAGGAAAAGCTATGGAACCCATCGACCGATTGGAAATAGTCAATGAATTTATTACTTCATCGAAGGCGGAAACCAAGTGGGTACTGCACGGTACAACAAGTAATTTGCGGTATACCACACGTCAGGAGAAAGAACAATTGGATGCGAAATCACCTCCGTTGGGTAGGGAGGGCGATACTTGCGCCGCCTTGATTCCGATCAAAAAGTCTAAAGCTTGGTGGGAGCTTGCTCAAGACGAAAGACGTACAATATTTGAAGCACAATCTGAACATATCAAGATAGGATTAAAATACTTACCGGCCATTGCGCGCAGACTGCACCACTCCCATGATCTTGTTGGCGAACCATTTGATTTTCTTACCTGGTTTGAATATTCGCCCACCCATTCGGATGAGTTTGAAGAGTTAGTATCTATTCTTCGAAAATCTCCGGAATGGAAGTACGTAGATAGAGAAGTGGATATTAGGCTAGTCCTAGATAAACCTTCCATCGACCCAAATCAGCCGATTAAAGTAAACATCAAAAGTCTTTGATTCATAGGCCCGTTTAGTCAGTGAACATAAAGAAGGTTTTCGGAATTGATCATAAGCTGTAATCCCCAAATGTTAGCTTCAAGCTACACAATTACCAAAACCGAGGGAGGGAATGTAGCTTAACATTTTGAAAAATGTGTCTTGACAACGGGGTCCACTACGATAGTGAAGTGCTCCCCATTCTGAAACAGCGACAGTCTAGGACTTTATTTTCTCGTCCTTGGCTGTCGCTGTTTCAATTTCTAGGGTCAGTCTAATACTTATTTTATGGAGTCTGACAGTATGGCGATTCGAAAAGCCGCGTGGAATAAAGAGATTCAGTCTAATACTTTATTTTCTGCTGACATTCAGAACTCCAGAAAAGTGCAATCGTCAATGCTGTTGAACTCATCGAAAAAGACCTGCCTTTTGATAGATGTGACATTCAATTGGCTATGCGCAGGCTGCCGAAGGAAGAAGTGACAGCTTTTACTGCGAACGGGCAGTAGTTGAAGCTCCATGTGCTAAGATAAGGAAAACATGGTGGGAGGCAATAACATGTCGGAAGATTTTTATTGCGAAGAGGTATTAAGTGGACGAACACCAGTAGAAAAGGTGTTGGAAACCGATAATGTACTCGCTTATCATCATACCCGTCCATTCTATCCAGTGCATATTGTGACAATTCCGAAAGGACATATTCCATCACTTATTACTTTAGAAGAAGGGGATAATGCTCTACTAATTGAGATTATGGATATTGTTAAGAGGTAGCTGCACAGGTCGTTTCAGAACATGGCGCTTGCAGAGTAATAACCAATTTAGGGAAATATCAAGATTCGAAACATCTTCATTTTCATGTAGTTTCCGGTCAACCCCTTAACAAAAGCTGATTAAGCTAACGGATACAATAGCTCAATTAAAGACCACGAGACTGCCGCGGATCGAACCGGCAGCCTCGTTACGAAAGGGCAGAAGAGCGAAACATCCGCTCTATAAGAACGTACAATTGTATGTAGGTGGAAAATGGAAATAATAAGGAACTTTACTTTTCATTATCTCGATAGTTGCTGTAGGGCTGTAATTTTGGTACAGAAAAAGTATGTTATAAACGTGAGGAGGGCGTATTATCAGGAAGAAGAGATACCTTGTTGCGGTACTTTTCTTGGTGTTGTTTGTTATGCTTTTAACGAGACCATCGGCTGACGATTACCATGCTTATCTCTATAATGTGCATCGGGTTTGTGTTGGCTTCCATGATAAATGTACCCATACAGAAACGATATCTGAGCATATTCAGTATCTTCCGTTTTACATTAAAGCAGAAACAACTACGTCTGAAGGCAAGGAAATACGAGTCTTAGGTATCTTTGGTCATTTTTTCGTGAGGAAGATAATAATTCCGAACTAAAGGAGAATGTTAGCCGACTACTCGACCTATACGACGGTTCTTCTTTAAGCCCGAAAATCAACTTCAAGAGATAACATAGCCTTCAGATATAAAAGTCGCTCAACTAACGGATACTTTACAACAAAATGCTCAGGATATGGAAAAATAACGATATTGGAGGGGAATAAAATGCCCATTTTTTCTATAATTGCATATTCTGCTTTGGTTATTGCAATTGTGTCATTAATATTTGCAATCAGTGGTAGACATCGTCTCTACTGGATTTCCGCTATCGCAAATTTATATCTTCAGTTTTATTGCAGGGTTTTCGATCGGACAACTGACAGTTGGTTTAACTTTTATACCATTAACTTTGGCAATCGGTTTTTCTTTTGGTTGGATAAAAAGGAAGGCGGATTCTTATTTGTTTGCAGGAGTGGGCACTTTAATAGGAATTGTTTCAGTGGTCTTCGTTGATGATTATTGGACGTTCTTACCTTTTTGGATATTTTCAAAATTACTTTCATGGTAAAAATGTTGATCCATTTTATTGGGCTAACAGGGAGAACTAAGGGGTTTTGGTTCATTGAAGTAACGGGCAGATAGTTTAGAAAAGATAAACGGACTATTCGTGAGTGAGTGGTCCGTTTTTACATAATAATTATAACACTTTAAGGAAAAAATTTGCAGTCTTTAGATGATGCTGTTTTCGGGGTATCATGGATTTATATTTTCGAGAGGGTGTGAATGGGTGAGACTAGGTGAAAGGTTTTTACGTAATAAAGGTTTATACTTAGGTGACCATGGGTATTCACCAGACGTTGGAACTATTCACCGTTCAAATGAAGGAATAATTCGTTTTTACCACTATACAAGAGAAGAATGGTTAGAATCGATTTTTGACAAAGATAGTGGTCTGTTTGCTCGTCTAAAGGTCGATATTTGTACAACACCACCTGAAGAATTTATAGGATGTTTTATGGTAGAAGGTTTTTTAGAGCCACTACCAAAATGGCTGACAGATAGCCCATATTTCGGCGACTTAGGTATTGAGATGGTGAGGAAGTATATTGGAAATGTTTTATTAGAAATTAATGTTCCAATTGAATTCACGGAACTTTATGTTGCAGATTACGCCCACAACCTTGAAGCCAAACACTTCTTAATACGGGGATCGATGCCATTAAATTTAGGATATGATTGCAGTACAGGAAAAGAAGTTACCCAGGCTTACGTCAATTCGTACATTCCCGTTCAGGAATATCAAAACCGTCACATTGCGCCAGTGATGCAGGCGTTACGAAAAGGACAAGGAATAGCAATTCCAAGAGAATATATTGGAATAGCATCGCAGCAACCATTGAAGTAACTGGGAACGATAGTTGAAACGGCTAGACTTAATTCCCGTGATATAACAAGTGTTCGTTGAAAATAAACGTATTCGGCCGGCTAAGGGTAGAACTGCAACGTTCAGCGAGCATAGAGCGTAAATAATACAATATTACGTGAGGGGAAAGGTGGGGCTAGGCTTGTACGAATACAAATATGTAGAAACTTCATTAGGTGGATTCTTCTCATCTGCAACACATCGAGAAACAATTGATGAACATGCAAAAGATGGATGGAGATTAGTGCAGGTGTTACCGACACACTATAATGGTCACGGAAAACCTACAGACTACGAAATTATTTTTGAACGACTAATTCAAAAATGAACTAAAGCGATGGATCCGATCCATCGCTTTTACTGCGTGCCGTCCGCTCAACAAACGGGCAGATTACGTTAATGAATATTTTCCCAACCGTGAGGCAACTTAAATTGAAAGTGCCTAAAAAGGAATGTTTAAAGTGACTTTTGCTCTAAGGATTATAATTATAATTATCGTTATTGATATGGTTCACATTGAACATAGGTCCTTGGTGGAAAGGTCTTCAAGGAGCGCCACTAAAGCTTAAAAATATAGCGATTGGGCGGATACTCGTCTTAGCTTTAGGCATTCAATTTAAGGTCATAAGAATACTTAGAGAAAAATGCGTACTAAAAAAATTGCCCTGCTAACGGGAATGAGGTGATTTCCTTGTTCAAAAAACCAATGAAGCTAGTCTTATTAGTTATTGCGGGAATTATCGGAATTATTTGGTTTATTGTTGCAGTTGGGTTCGGATACTTTGGATTGCTCGGTTTTCTTGCGAGTTCATCACAAAAAGGATTTAGGGAAACCTTGTGTGGAAGTTCTGGTTGCACCGATCTTAATTTTTTCTTTTCCGTTCTTTGGCTAATAGGTATGGTAAGCGTCATCTACTTGTTACCGATGGCTCTTGTTCTTTATTTCATTCGTAAACGTGCTAGAAAGTTAAACTAACGGGATACGATAGTGAAGGAGCTTGCTTCGCGGCAGCTCCTTTTTATTGTATTGAAGTAACGGGCAGGTTACTTCAATCTCGTAGTCGCAAAGATGTGAACTCGATACAACCAATGGTTGCATATCTATCAACTTTACTTACATTGCGTCAATTGGGGACCGTATGTAATGATACATTCATCACATATAGAGGCGGTGGCTATCCACGTGGTAGAAGAGATTATGTTTCATGAAAGGATAAAGACACTTCGATCGGAACGAAATATGACCCAGCAGGAATTAGGAGATCTCCTAGGTGTGACCAGCCAAGCTGTATCCAAATGGGAGACCGGGCTATCCACTCCAGACATCACCTTATTGCCGAAGATTGCCAAGCTGTTCAATTGTACCATTGATTCTTTATTTTTCGGCGGTGCTGGCCCCGATTCGCAAAAGAGCAAGACAATGACAAGGGTGGATTTTGCTGAAGCGAAGATCGAATGTTCCAATCTCCGGGGCATCATCATGCGCGATGTCGTTATGGATGGCGCCGAAATATTTGAAAGCCGACTAAACGGAATGCGGATTCACCATGGCGGCATGGCGAATCTGTCTTTAAGGCATCTTGATCTTGATGGACTGTCCATCGGATTTAGTCAAATGAATGGCGCTGTTATTCATGATCTAGGTGGGCACACAAAGCCGATTCGATTCGCAGAGAATGATTTTAAGGGAAGCTCAATTGATAGGTGTGACCTGGCCAATGTTGAACTGATAAATTGTAATCTATCAGGGCTGCGGATCAAAGGTTCTACGCTTATAGATAGTTGGTTACTTCAGCCAGAGAATTATGAGCCCGTACAAATAGATGATGTTGATTTTCATAACAGCGTAATTACGAGAAGCAATTTATCGGGGGTACGCATTGAAGAATGTTTAATCGACGGGCTAACGATTAACGGGCTACCAGTGGAACAATTGATCGCTGCCTATGATCAGAACCATGATAGTAAACGTTAAACCTGCATTGAGCTAACGTATTTACAAGAGCTCAATGACGCCGCCGCGCGGGATCGATCGGTAGCCTGCTCCGCTAATGGGCAGAATTATTCAGGAAAATGAAGGTATATCATTCCAAAATGGCGAACAACATCTAATGATATTTAGTTGTTGCAAACATTGATTTGTATTGCTGTGTAAGGAGATGATGGAGTGATTGTAGCACTGGAGGAAATTGTGGAAGAGAGATTAGGTACGTTAAAAAATCTCTTAGAATTTGCCGCTTATGATCTTTCAGAACTAAATAGCACCAAGATTAATGAGAATGGATCGTTTATTTCAAATCTCAATTACAGAGTTTGGTTTGAAGATTCGAACTATGATTTATTGTTCATTCGAGCTGATGGAGAATTAGCAGGCTTCGTCATCATTAAACGTTTATTGGAAGAAGATAAATACTATCTCAATCACTTTTTTATCTTAAGGAAATATCGCAGAAATAAAATTGGAAACAAGCTGCGATAAAAGCATTTAACTTGTATCCGGGGAACTGGCGCGTAAGTGAATTCGATTGGAATACTCCAGCACAAAACTTTTGGAGAAATGTTATCAAGGAATATACAAATGATAATTATAATGAAATTAGAAGAAAAGACAATAGAGGCCCTGCACAAGAGTTTACAAATTACAATTGTAATTAACTCAGATTGGGGGAACGACCACAGGCTTACTGATATTATAATAAAAGTATTCAATTAACGAAGAACAAGAGCTCAATAAAACACACGAGGCTGCCGCGGATCGAACCGGCAGCGTCGTTAAGCTATTTGGCAGTTTTGCTCAACAGTTAATGTTATATTGAAAGTATGTGAGCTGATGAACTGAGGTGGGTAAATGGATGTATTCAAAATAAAGGGGCATCAAGGATACATTTATTTAAGTCTAGAGGAAGTTTTCGGATTCCCCAACGAAACAAGCCATTTTGGAGGGTATGACGTGAGGGGAGTGTTCGAAGTAAGAAGTTGCTACTATTTCGCCAAAGGAGAATTGTGGTTCTCCACGGGTGAAGTATTTTCATTTTACAACCAGTTAAAAGATGCTTATAAGTCTATCTCAGGTGAAGCGTCATTTATAAACTCTGAAGCAAATGCAGAGATCAAAATAGTTTTTAATGCAAAAAGGGGACATGTGGTGATTTCTGGTTATTTCAAGGAACAAGCTCATTGGAAAATGAATTAAAGTTTGAGTTTGAAAGTGACCAGAGCTACATAGAAGACGGTCTCAAAAGTCTTACTGAATTTGTTAAGAAGTACGGTGGTTATAAAGGCGTTTAAACATTGCTGCACTAACGGGTAACGATAGTTCAACGCATCGTGGAGCAGTTTGCCGGCGGGAGCTGCTCCATTTTTTCGTTACACTGGTGTGTTATATTTTATAAATAAGAAAGATCGTCTGCAATAGAATTAGGCTATTTGGGGAGAGTAAAGTCGATGAAAAAGTATTATTATGATGAACATGAAGATACATATCAAAAAATGAAAACTGGAAATATATCCGCCTGGGACGAATTTCATGAACCCGACAGATACAGCTTTGATGATTTTATGATGCGACCTTTTTTAGAAAAAGCATTCAGCATTATTAATATTAATTAATCTGCACTTCAGGCTTTTGAATATGGTTGTGGGACAGGAGCTGGGGCTTGTTATTTAGCGAAAAGGGGTTTCACTGTTGATGCGGTAGATATTTCTCCGACAGCCATAGAAATGGCTAATGAAATTGCTAATACTAAGGGGCTTTTGATAAACTTCCGTGTTCAAGATTTATTAGGGGTATCGAATCTCGATAAGAAATATGACCTTATCTTAGATAACTATTGCTTACAAAGTATCGTTACGGACAATGATCGAAAGAAGCTTTTTTCTCTAGTATCGTCCGGTTTAAAGGATTCAGGGTATTATATAGTTTCATCTGCTATATATAATGAAACTCGAAGTTACAATAATAGTTATTATGATTCGGATTCAGGGATAGCGTATGATAAAGTTCAAGACCCCGAAAGATACGGTACGGCGGCAACTTTGATCGATGGCGAATGGTGGTTACCACATCGTAGACATCTAAAAAAGGATGCTCTAAGAGAAGAACTACAAAGTGTTGGATTTAAGATCGCCTTTCAAGAAGATGGAAACTTCATCTTAAAAATTTAGTGCCGTTACTGAGCTAAACGGGTACAAAAGTTCAATAAAACAACACGAGGCTGCCGCGGATCGAAACCGGTAGCCTCGTTAAGCTATTGGGCAGGATAGTTGAACGTTTGCTGTGATGAAGGGGGGATGTGATAACTTCCTCATCGTTTCCAGAATCGTGCGTTGCTTTCGCTCAAATTAATTTCGGCGGCTTTTCGGATGGTCATGATCAGGTTCCTCCTTATGCTAATAGCGGTTACCTTTAGCATAAAGTAATTCGATACGATGTGATTTCTTTGATCTTCGCATTTTTAACGCTATTGAAACGATAGAACTCGCCGAAGGCGAAGGAATTGTTCTCCGTCTTCATGACTCCGCTGACAGAGCCTCCATATCCGTGAGTAAGGATCGTATCGATTTTGATTTCGGTTATCCGAGCTTCCTGAGATAACCGTGCGAACTCCATAAATTCGTCTATTCCTTGAATCTGCCTCATTCCAACTATATCCGCTTGAATATCGTCCGCAAGGAATGCCCGAATGGATTCTTGATCGATTCGTCCGAGCGCGGTTACGAAATCTCTGATTAAGATCTTTTTCGGCGCATTTCCGCAATCCTCTTTACAAATAACCTTTACTTCATGATTGGCCATACGCTGATCTCCTTTCATTCATTTACATTTTCTATCATAACACAAGGTGGTGCCTATCCATTGCGTTTCTCGAAAATAGCATGAATTGACAGGTTCAAGGAGGAATTCTGTGCTATATTCACGATGAAAGTTATAATCAGAATATGAGAAAGGATGAAGTCAAGATGATTCAACTGAACGAGCCTAAAGTAGAGTACCGGGAAGAGAAACCATGCGTATACATTCCGATTCGGGTGCCCATGAAAGAGTGGAACAAAACTACCGTACTGATCGGAGAAGTCCTGGCATGGATCGGAAGGAAGGGTCTGGAATCGGGTGGAGCGCCTTTTTACAGATATCGAGAAATTGGCGATATGGAAAAAGCCTTCAGCCTGGAGGTTGGGGCGCCGGTCACGCAACCTGTTGAAGGAGACGGGAAGGTGCTGGGGGGAACCATTCCGTCCGGAAAATATGTAACCCTGATGCATAACGGGCATCCCGATTCCTTGGTTTATTCGCTTCGGCATACCATTTATTCGGATCCGGCACCTGAGCCGGATCGGTTAAATAGAATTCAAAACGTCCTGCCCACACTTCCTTTTCTCCGTCCATCGTATTATCCCACTCCAAGCCATGATCCTTCGCCCAGTTCTCGAGGGGGGCGGGTGAGGTGGATTGGCTTGAACGAATGAGCAAGGCTGTGGACTATATGGAAAACAACTTGAACATTGCTATAAGGATCGAGCAGATTGCGAAGGAGGCTTATTCTTCGCCGTTCCACTTTCAGCGGATGTTTCAAATGTTGACCGGCATGACTGTGGCCGATTATATGAGGAAACGCATCGTTACGCTTGCCGCGCAAGAATTGGCCGTATCGGCATCGAAGGTGATAGATGTATCGGCGAAATATGGTTATGAAACCCCTGAATCGTTTGCCAAAGCGTTTAAGAAAATTCAGGGAATCGCGCCGTCTGAAGTTCGACAATCCGTCACCCGGTTGAAAGCATTTCCCCGACTCTCCACTCAGATGGCCCTTAAAGGAGAAAAAGCTCTGGAATATCGCATTGAGTCGCAAGGCGCGTTTCCCGTCGTCGGGAAACTGGAAAGGATGACTTGCAATGATCAACAGCAAGTCAGGCAAGTGCCGGCTTTCTGGGAGTATTGTCAGAGAGACGGGACGCTCTCGCGGCTTGCATCTGCCAATTCTCGTGGCCACGTGATGGGGATTACGATGGACATGCAGCCGGAAGATGAAGAATTTACTTACATGATCGCGACCAAGGGAGAAGATTCTCTTAGATTGGAAGGGGAGTACTGGATCGAGCGGACGATACCCGCCTCGACTTGGGCGATCTTTGCGTCCGACGGCCCCATTCCGGAGGAGATCCAGCGAGTGACCCAGAGAATTTATCAAGAATGGTTTCCATCCACCGATTATGAGCATGCCGGAACTCCTGAAATGGAAGTTTATCCTCCGGGAGACCCGACGAAGGAAACGTACCGATGCGAGATCTGGATTCCGATCATGAATAGACGACAGAGCCGGGAATAAGAGAGCAAGGTATCGATATTTTCCGGTTCTGTGAATATTGAACTAACGGAGAACGTTACTTAAAAAGGGATCGCCGGCTGCCGCGCAGTCTGTAGATCCCTCTTTCCATCGCTGAAGAACGGGCAGAAGATCTCAGTCAGTGGTATATAATAATACGGGGGGATTTTATATGCTTGGTTCTCCACGAAATAAAGTTCAATTAGAGTCATACAATCCGTCTTGGAAAAGTACCTTTGAAAGGGATTACAAGTTGTTGCTTGAAGCAATTGGTCCGTTCGTTGTTGATATTCAACACGTAGGAAGTACGTCGATCGAAGGTTTGGAAGCGAAGCCTATTCTTGATATTGCCGTTGCAGTCGATTCTTTTGACAATGTCGATGAAATAGCCTCTTCCTTGCAGTCCTTAGGTTTTTTTCGATTAAGAGTGAACATTGAAGGTAAGGTGGTTTTTGCTAAAGACACGGATACGGGAAGAACCCATTATTTGCACCTGGAACTCCATAATGGAACTCATTGGGATGAACATATATCCTTTCGTGATTATCTCCGTTCTCATCCCGAAGCCGTAACTTCGTATAAGCAATTGAAACGTGAACTTGCGTTAAAGCATAGTGATGACGTGAAGAGTTATACCGAAGGCAAAAGAAAATTTGTTGATGAAATTTTAGAAAGAGCAAAGCGCTCTCATTTAAACTAAACGGGAGTTCAATAAAGCAGCGGCAAACCAGTCCTTAAAAGGGGCTGGTTTTTTCGGTACATAAGATCCGTTATGTTTTGAAAATCACCTCAAAATACTTGTTTTTCGATACATAACTATGGTAAAACGACGATTTTAATTCGATACATAACTTTTGTTTAGGGAGTGAGGGTAATCTGGTCACGATCGAATACCTCAAAGGGTTGCAGGCATATTAGTCCATGCGAATATCCAATATCCCAGTATACGCGGGTAAATACAAAGTCGAACACCCGGGAGAGAAGGGAAGCCCTTGAATGTCTTTCCTCCAATCAGTGAAAGGGTTATCGAGGTGAAACCTGATGATATCCTCGAGTTCCTCGGATTGATACGCCTCATTCTGAAAAGTGACTTCATGCGCTTCCGTGCACCAATCTGGCGCAGCGGCCGGCGCACATCCAAGTGCACGGTGTGGCGTCTCATCTCTATGGACCTTGACAAACAACGAAAACCAGCTTCACGCATATAAAAATCACGATAACGCCGCGTAACGCTACATTATTCGGCGTTACGCGGCATAATGATGCGTAACGCGGCGCAAAATGGAAGCATAAGTTTGCCATGATGAATTGGAAGCATAAGCTTGCCAAAGCGGCAAACTTATGGGTTAAGTGACACACGCCGCTGAATGCCTTGAATCGTTGGTGTGTGGAGAGACTCAAGAAATTCCCGCAGACGAAGATTTGGAGAGACTCGCTGCAAATTAACGCTGAAGCCAAAGCAAGGGGAGCAGTACAGTCTCGAAATTTTTCTAAGCATTTCGGCGAGGAGTCTGTTTCTTTGTCAAAGGTATGGAGTGCAAAGCAGTTAGAGCCCCAGAAAGAAATGGACGTTGCTCGGGTTCATGCATTGCATCCTTTGTCATTAACAACATTTACAGAAAGGTTCTAATGTGAATGGACTTCAAAACATGCCTTCAAGGGGGCTGAGGTATCACTCATCTAGAAGATCATAAAAATCAACAATCCCTAGGTAATTCAGGGTGGTCTCAAGTAATTTATGTCTGAGTTGGCGTTGGATAATTCTAGGATGTATTCCTTCTACCAACATCAAATGAGCCATAGTGTGTCTAAGCCAGTGAGCGGTTATCAGTTGAACGTGGGCTGCTTCACATATTTCTTTAATCCAATTGTTTAAATCTTTTTTGGAGGTTAATCTCTGACCATTTAGTTTGGTGAAGAGATAAGTATTTCCTTCCTTAAAGCGGGCTTGATTGTAAGGGTGCTCCATAAAGTTACTTAATTCATATGTAAGGGAATCGCTTAACCTTACAGAGTTTGAGTTTGTTTTTTGGCCGCGATTAACATAAAGGGTCTTTCTATTAATATCAATCTGATCAATTTTTAATTCACGTGTTTCCTGATTTCGTAAGCCCGTGTTAACAAGCAAAACTATCAATAGATACGACTGTTTGATAAATGGATCTATTTGGTATGCCGCATGTAATAACTTGTCTACTTCTTCGTTAGTAAGCCATCTGTTCTGTATGCTCCTTTTGCAGTAAGGATTTTTATAATAGACTAGGGGATCGAATTTAATCAACTTCATGCTTTTCAAAAACGCAAATACAATACCTTTAATAATTGCTGCCCCACAAATGGTGTAGTTATCGTACAATTATTAGGAATATCAGAGAGAAAAAGTACTAATGACACCTAAATCTGCCCCACGTATGGTTTATAAATGATGCTAGTGCAAAATCATGGTACCTTGAGCCCAGGTGATTCTATTGGGAGACAAGCTCAAGAACCTTATTGATTTTGCTGAGAAATTAATTGCGTCTGAGATATCTGAGGAAGATTACATCAATAAACATGAATTTGCTCAGAAAAAAGAGAACCCTTGGCACGAAGTTAAAGTGATTGCGAAGAATAAGGAAAGATGGTCTAAGTTTATAAGTAAATTCCGTCATCCTGGGAATAGAAGAAAAGTTCTAGCCGAGTTGACTGGTCTGACATACAACGAATTGGGGAAAATTATGGAGTGGGGGAACTCGACTTGCGGGGATTTAATCCGCACTTCAAATCTAAAACCCAGTACAAGGCGAATCGGATCGGAAATCTTAGCCCAATTCGGGATAATGACAAGAGCGACATATCAGCTTCTTACCCATAAAAAAGTAGATCTGGAGTGGGATGATACACACTTTAAACTGATTGAACAAAACGCAATCGACAAGGAACAGTTTTTGCAAATCTGCAATACCAATGTAACCTTTGAACGGCACATTAAAGGGTATGTCTTAAAAGTACTTGAAAAAAAGTTATACCTTCGCGTTGAAAGAAGAAGAGACGGTTTTATAATTATAGATCTTGCTAATGCCGATCTTGAGTTATTTAGGATTTTGTCTGATGCACTTAGGGAAACCTCAGGTAAATGGAGTTTTTTGTATTATCCCACTATTTATCGAAATAAAGACTATTTTTTGATTTTTGTGCGAAATGCGAATGAAGATGAGATGAACGAGTTATTAAGAGAAGAGTTTAGCTGGGCGGAAAAGTGGTATAATTTGCCAGATAGCTCGAAACCTTGATGGACATGAAAAATTCATCACGAAAGTTACAAAACAATAAAAGAAGCCTCTGTTTTTAATTTGGAAAATGGGGCTTCTTTTTTTATTGTTTGAATTTTGGCCTCATTCCTAAAAGAAAATCACAAACGAATTGAATCCGCAGCTAGGAGGATGCCACATGAACATAAAATAATTGTAAATAATAGCGATCCAAAGTCAAAAGCCGCTTGTTATAACTATTTAAGTGACAAATATAAAAAATCGGAAAAAGAATCTGTACTGACAATAAATCAGGTTCATGATTCCGCCAAAAAGTAAAATCAAATATTGGGGAATTCCTCCTGAGGGTCTGATACTCTTCTTCATAATCTAAACAGGTTGTGATGAAGAATATTAGACCCTTTTTATGTTTATAGAACATGCATTCGCTGACAGGTGGTCTACGATGGAACAAACGATTTACATTGCAATTACGGGTACGCAGCACTATTTCGGAACAACTTTTATAAAACCCGGGCAACTAGTTCACCTGATCAAGGACCCGGATAATCCCCATGATCAACTGCTGAGTCCGAGGAGTGGACAGCAGTGATTCGGGGACTAGAGAAGGCGACCTTAGACAAATAAATGTCTACGGTCGTGTTTATGTATCAACTGCCCAAGCCGTATCCGCATATCCTCTATTAGGAGGGGATGCCGGGTGCATGTAAAACTAATCATAGGCGACTCTAATGACAAAATCCGCATTGCCTGTTATGATTATCTCCTAGAGAAGTTCAGGAGGGAGAAACATGATCGCTATTTACGCCAGGGTGAGCACAGAAGAACAAGCAAAACATGGATTCAGCCTGAACGATCAGATTCGTCAATGTCGACTGAAAGCGGAGATCAATAAGGTTAAAGAGTATGTAGATGATGGGATTTCTGGAGAGTTTTTAGACAGACCCGCCTTGACTAAATTGCGTGAAGACGTTAGAGAAGGGATCATTAGCAAAATCATTTGTCTTGATCCGGACCGTTTGTCACGGAAACTAATGAACCAATTGATTATAACCGATGAGTTTGATAGAAGAGGGATTGAGCTAGTATTTGTAAATGGGGAATATTCAAAAACTCCAGAAGGAAATTTGTTTTATTCCATGCGCGGCGCAATAGCCGAATTTGAAAAGTCGAAAATAAACGAACGAATGAGCCGCGGTAGAAGAGAAAAAGCACGACAAGGGAAAGTATTGCGTGATTTCCAAGTTTATGGATATAGGTATGACAAGGAGACAGAACAATTCATAATTGATGAAGACGAGGCCGCAATCGTCAGATTAATATTTGATTTGTTTACTTCACCTAATACGATGGTTCAAGGGTTGAACGGGATCGCATTATACTTAACGAGTAAAGGGGTGCCTACCAAGCGAGGAGCTCCGGTATGGCATCGTCAAGTAGTGAGACAAATTATAATGAATCGAGCCTATATTGGTGAGTTTTATCAGAATCGTTGGAATACGGAAGGGATGCTTGGCAATAAGCATAGAAAATCTGAAGAAAAAATTCCAATGAAAGAGAGGCCGAAGAGCGAATGGATCTTGATACCTTGTCCTGCGATTATCGACGAGTCCCAATTTGAACATGCTCAGAGGCTGCTTTCTGAATCTCGACGTAGGTGGGCACAGAAAAGTAAGCATCCTTATTTACTAAGCGGTTTACTAAGATGTGGTGACTGTGGCAATACAATGACAGGACGACTATCAAACAATTGGGGCAAAAAAGTCCCTGAATATACAGATATTAAAAACACAGCCGGTGCAAAATCAAGAGGCTGCGGCCGAAGGGTGAAAGCCCAAATGATCGAGGAACAAGTTTGGGAACAAGTTGCTTCCTGGTTAAATAACCCTGATGAAATTGCCGCGGCGTTGCAACAAGAAAAAACTAAAGAGCCTTTTGAAGCTGGAGAAATAACCAGGATTGAAAAAGAAATTGAAAAGACTAAAAACGCTCGAAAAAAATTGATCAAGCTTTTTGCAGCCAGTGATGACGGTATTGCAGAAGAGGATATCAGGCAGGAATTAAAGGAATTAACGCTGAAAGAAGAAACATTAAACAATCAGTTGCTTGAATTAACAAATATGTTAAATTCAAATCAGGACAATGAGTATAACTTAAATGTCCTGATGGAAGCAGTACAATATTACTTGTCAAAAGGGCAAGACGAGCTGACGTTTGAAGAGAAGCGGGATTTAATCCGGCAGGTTGTACGGGAAATACGTGTGTATGAAGATAGGGTTGAGATTTTTACATTTTAATGCCCATTGCTACTGCCCATCGTGAAGGTGAAGAGGATAGGGAGGATACTCATTTTTGGCTAATGTTATACCGGACTTATTCTGACAATCAATCAAAATGTGCCCGGGAGGATGTATGGATAGTAATTTAGAGCGGCAGCTTACTCAGGCTCTGAAGGAAATAGAAGCACTTCGACAAGAGAATCAACTTTTAAGACTGCAGTTATCTAAATATATGGAGCTTGACGATTCCAAAGCGAGTACTCCCACTAACGATATCACTACTGATCAAGAACAAACTCCCTTAGGCCAAGTCCACCTCCAATCTAGTCCGCAGGAGAAGATCGTTCTATTCCGTTCTCTGTTCCGAGGGAGAGAGGACGTATATCCAGTAAGATGGACAAGCCAGACCGGAAAATCGGGATATTCCCCTGTTTGTAAAAATGACCGCTCACATGTTACGATGCGCGGTTGGATACACTCTTCTTGGCCCATCCCTTCTCCTGGAAAGGGACGCTTCAGCAATATGCTGGCCGTCTTCATCGAACACATCAAAATAAACAAGATGTGCAAATCTACGATTATGTAGACTTGCATGTGCCGATGCTAATGGCCATGTACAAGAAACGTATCAAGGGTTATAAAGCAATGGAATAGCACGGGATGAGCTTATAAATTCACAATGCGAGATTGTTTAAGGACGTGGCTTATGAAAAGTAAGAAGAAGAGAAAGAACTCGATCCTTTCAGATCATAAATTTGTTTCCATTGAACAAGATGATCAGTTTTATTTTATTGCCGGCTATACGGAAGGTGGAGCTCCTTATGGGGTGACGTGGGAGGAGTATGAGGCTCAATCAGCCCTTGCTAAGGAGAATAGAATTAGCGAAGGAGAAATTCAATTGAAGGAGTTAATTCTTTCAGAGCGTCAGCTTCAGGATCTCATAGAGACCTATGATATGTATGTGGATGGAATAGAGCATTTCTTGAATATTGACACTGGTGAAATTGTTATTATAAATTCGTTTGACAAGGACGATGAAGATGAGGCGTTAAGTGAGGCTATTGAAGAAGGGTTTAATGAGGTCTATTTCCGAATACCCAGTCGCGAATCTCATGAGGGATTTATGGATATGGAAGATTTTGCGGATACAGTACCAAACGAGAAATTAAAGACCAAACTGTATAACGTATTGAGCGGCGGGAAGAAAATATTCCGTAGATTCAAGGACACGTTATCCTCGGATACCCGCGAATTGGATCGTTATTATAAATTTGTGGAAAGCAGAAATAAAGAACGTGTCTTGGTCTGGTTAGAATCCATAAACGTTGATCTGAAGGTAAGTACTGGAAATGATAATCGTTCAGGAGAAACAAGCTTACACAAGCCTACCAACGAGACGCGTTAAGTGAAGCTAATAAACTGGTTACACAGATGGGCAGTTACTGTCTGTGTAGAGATCCATATGCTATAATTTTGTTAAGGCATGAACGATTAAGGCTAATTCCTTGCTTTGATAATATCGACGATCGGGCGGTGTATTACGATGAACCGGATGCAGAATTTGAATAAATTCATTAACTCACAGGCGACCGGGCGAAATTGGACGCTAAAGCAAATGGGACATATATTGTGTATAAGACAAGCGAAGGTCACATTGTTAGAGAGTATAGCAACGGTGAAATTGAACATATTGAGGATTCGGAGCTGAACAATGAGTAGCCCAATTGCCACTATGTTGTGTTTGCCGGAAACAATGGCAGCGGTAAAAGTACAATTCGCAATCTCATAGTGGATCGCATCGGTGTTAGCGTAAATATTGATGCAGATGCATTGGCTCGCGGAATTGATGCTGATCACCCAGAACGTTACAAAGTAAGTGCAGGGAAAGAAGCAATCAAGATTGCTAGAGATTGTATCCGTACCAAACGGGACTTTTCAATCGAGACGAGTTTGGCAGGCGGTAACGTAATTCGTCAAATGCGTGAGGCGAAGGTGAAGGGATTCGAAATTGTAATGTTCTATGTTGCGAATCCGACCGCAATAGTATAAGATATCGAGCTTCTACGATACCTGAGTAGGTAAGAAAAGTTGAAACGCATTTAAACCAGAAGAGCTCCCAAGGCCGTACAGATACGTAGTAGTTGTAAAATATTTACGAGCACGACTGTAATTAGAATCGAGATCCTGATGCATCTCAGGTCGCTGAAGAAAACGCGCAAGGATGTATCCCTTCACGATCCGATTGGAACGGATAAGGAAGGCAATGAAATAACCTTGATAGATATTCTGGGCACGGAAGCCGATGATGTCGTGGATAAAGTGCAGCTGAAAATCGAGAAAAGCAAAATATATCGTAATCTGGACATATTAGACGACCGGGAAAAAGAGGTTGTCATCGGACGGTTCGGCCTGGAGGCCGGCGGCGAGGAACGCACTCAGCGGGAGATCGCGAAGGAGCTCGGCATCAGCCGCAGCTATGTGTCAAGGATTGAAAAGCGGGCGCTGATGAAGCTTTACCATGAGTTTTATAAGGCGAAGCGTTGAAGGTATTGAATGAAGAAAGTCCTGTTTTTGATTTGTTGAATCTTAACTAAAACACACCTTACTGAGAAAGCTTTCAGTGGGGTGTGTTTTTTCATCCTTTGACATCTTCTCCGCTCCATTGTCGTCTAAATACATAACATACCGCTGTTTGTATTGATATGATTAATGCTGAAGGCTTGTCCTAACAGATAGAAGGAGAGCAAGATGAGGAACGGATATAAGGATGCCCCATCTTGAAAAAGGACACCAAAACCTGCAAAATGAACCGTTTTCACAAAATGTATGCGCTTTTATAATTTGAGTTAGGAAGCCGGCAGACGGTTAGGGCAGCAAAGAAAATCGAAAGGAGAGGCGGAAATCATTCAAAACGACCTGTTTATAAAGCGGTTTCAGAAGCAGCTTCCCTTCCAGCTGTTTGTATGGATCGGACTCGCTTTTCTGCTGGTGTTCAGCTATATTCCGATGTTCGGCATTATCATCGCGTTTAAAAATTATAAAATCTCGACCGGCATCGACGGCATATTTACCAGCTCTTGGGCAGGGTTGACGCACTTCAAGGAACTGATCAACGATTATAACTTCCCGATGCTGGTACGCAATACGCTCGTTTTGAGCATTTTGAAAATCGTTTTTTCGTACCCGATACCAATTCTGTTCGCCATTCTGCTTAGCGAAGTAAGGCATGTGTTTCTAAAGCGGTTCGTGCAGACCGTCAGTTATTTGCCTCATTTCATCTCTTGGGTCGTCGTAACCGGCATCTCGTATGCCTTCTTCTCGTCGGGGTTTGGCATCTTCAACGATCTGCTGATATCTCTGCACCTGATCAAGGAGCCGCTCAATATTTTAACGGATCCGGACTCGTTCTGGGGGCTCGCGGTTTCGACGGCGATTTGGAAGGAAGCAGGGTGGTGGACGATTATTTTCCTCGCGGCGCTTGCCGGCATCGATCCGTCGCTTTACGAGGCGGCGGAGATGGACGGCGCGAGCCGGCTAAGACGAATCTATCACATCACGCTGCCGGGGCTGAAGGGCGCAAGCATCGTTGTGTTGATTCTGACGATCGGAAGCATGCTGGGCGGCGGGCTGGTCGGATCGAATTTCGAGCAGTCCATGCTGCTTGGCAATACCCTTAACAGCGAGACGTCGCAGATCATTCAAACCTACGCGTTCACGATCGGCTTGGCGCAGGGGCGGTTTTCGTTTGCGACTGCGATCGATCTCATGCAATCGGTAATCTCCGTTTTCTTGATCTTCACAAGCAACGCCATTGCGAAGCGCGTCTCGGGTACCGGGTTGTTCTAGCATCATAAGAAACAGGAGAGTGGTAAACCATCATGCGCCGAAAAAAAACGACCGAGGACCGGGTACTGGACGCGATCATATCCGTTATTCTTTTTATCGTCGTCTTCGTGACGCTCTATCCTTTCTACTACATCCTATTGATTACGCTTAATGCGGGCACGGACACCGCGGTCGGCGGCATGTATTTGTGGCCGCGGCAATTTACGCTCGTCAACTATCTCTACTTTCTCGAGGATCCGAAGTGGATCAGCGCATTCGGAATTTCGATGCTGCGTACGATCGTAGGAACCGCACTTGGGGTCCTGTTCACCGGCATTGTCGCCTACGGACTAGCCAAGCGCGACTTGATCTTCCGCAAAAGCTACTTCCTGATCGTCATTGTGGCGATGAATTTCTCCGGGGGATTAATTGCCTTCTACATCGTGCTGAAAAGCCTGGGCTTAATTAATACGTTCGGCGTCTACGTCATTCCGGGCATGCTGAACCTGTTTTTCCTGCTGATCGCGATCACGTTCTTCACCGAAATACCCGAGGAGCTTGGTGAATCGGCAAGGATCGACGGCGCCTCTGAAGTACGCATTTTCGCCAAAATCATTTTGCCCGTCTCCATGCCGCTTCTGGCGACGATGAGCTTGTTCATCGGCTCCGGGCAATGGAACGCATGGCTCGATTCGGCTTATTTCGTACAGGATGAGAGACTGCGAACGCTAACCTACCGCATGATGCAAGTGATTAATCAGACAATGGTTCCATCCGGAGAAGCCCAGTCGGCAGCTATGTCCAGGTCGAGCGTTACGCCATTCTCGATACAGGCGACGGCAATGGTCGTTTCCATCGTCCCGATTCTCGGCGTCTATCCGTTCCTGCAAAAATATTTTGTGTCCGGCATGATGCTCGGCTCGGTCAAAGGCTGATTACGATTCCGGTTTTTAGGTTGCCCTGCCGAAGGAGCGGGGCATCCTTAAAATAATAAGAGCATGGGGGTATAAAAATGAGCAAAAACTTTAGATTGCTTATCGTTCTGATCGCAGTAATGTTATTGGTTTTGTCAGCATGCAGCGGCAACACTGCGCCTGGAAACAGCGGCTCGGTCAATAACGGAGAGGATAGCGCAGCGGGAAATGGGGCCGCTGACAGCTCCAAGCCTCCGGTCGAGTTGACGATGTTCGTGGATGCCACATGGTACCCGTTCCAGGACTGGACGGGCGAAATACCGGAGGCAATTACAAAGGCAACCGGCGTCAAGCCAAAGGTGACGGTGGCAACCGACGACAAGCAGCTCGCCTTGATGGTTGCTTCGGGCGATTTGCCCGACATCGTCGTATCCTTTAACTTCAAGCTAATGTCAGACGGAAATTTAAGTTTACCCTACAATGAAATCTTTCCGAAATATGCGCCAAACGTGAAGTTCGACCCGGTCAAAGAGCTTGTTAACACGGTAAGTGACGGCAATTATTACGCGATTCGCAACGATTTCTCTTCCGAAGCGGAGTGGAAGGCCAATCCCTACGCCCATATGATGGTACCTGGATTGACGATGCGCAAGGACATTTTGGAGGAGCTCGGAAATCCGTCCATCAAGACGATTGACGATCTGGATAAGGTGTTCGCCGCAGTCAAGGAGAAGCATCCCGACATGGTGCCGCTTATCTTGAACCCGAACTGGCAGCGGCCTTATTTCGATACCCAATTCGGCGCTGCGGGAGGCTTTGTAGATAAAGACGGCAAGATCGAATATTACCTCAGGCAGGATGCGACCCGCGATTCGATGCTTTATATGAACAGCTTGTATCGTAACGGGTTTGTTACTTCCGAGAATTTTGCCTACAAAAATGAGTCTGAAACCGAGCAAATGATGTTGGCCGGCAAGGGTTTTGCTTATACGTGGACGTATTCCGGCGCGGACCGTCTTAACGCTAGCGGTAAGGAAAGCGGTTTAGAATTCGTACAGCTTGCCGAGCCGCTTGGCGACAAGGCATCCGTCATCAGCACCGGAACCGGCGGACTCGGCGTTTATGTGACGAAGGATAACAAGGACGTGGAGGCAACGGTCAGATTCCTTGAGTACTTGTATTCGGAGGAAGGCTGGCGGCTGGCCGAATGGGGCATAGAAGGGAAGGACTGGACGTGGAATGAGGCGGGGTATCCGGAATTCAACTACAACGTGCAGGATTTGGAAGTTCTGAAGCAAAAAGGCGTGTATTGGTGGGGAGTGCCGACAGAAACCGGCGTAGGTATGGCTCTTGGCTCCTATAAAAGCGGATCGGAGACGACGCGACAAGGGGAGGCCTACTCCAAAATTACAACGTTTAACCCGGCCATAGGGATGATTAATCCAGATACCGATTCACCCGAACAGATCATCCGGACCAATATCGACAATATGGTGAAGACGGAGATTACGAAGGTGTATTTGGCGCCGACGAAGGACGAGGCTTTGAAGGCTTATGAGGAAATGCTGGAGAAGGCGGAGAAAATAGGCATAATGAAACTGGAGGCATGGGCGACCGAACAATATGGTCCATTAAAGGAAAAGTATGATGCGTTGACGAAGTAACGCAAACCATTTAAGCTCATAGGAAAAGCATGCCCGCCAAAGGCTGCATTTCCTATGAGCTCCTTCGATTTTATACCATATAGTCCAGGGGAGAGGCGATTATGCGCATTAGCACCAAGATGATAATAGGCTATCTTTTTCTGGTCGTGCTCCCGTTCCTTATTTTTGCGATCTTTGTTTATAATCAACTGCATGAGCGATTAATGACCCAGTATCAACTAACCAATCAGCAGAATATTGAGCAGCAGGCCGCTAACCTCGAAGCCGGCATGGCAAAAATCGAGTCGTTGTATTTCATTTATCAGAACAATTCCGCGTTGATTGATTTTTTGCGGGGCGATTACGCGGATGACCGGGAGCTTATTTATTCGTTCCTGAAGGAAATCAGTCCCGCCTTCTCTTTCGCTTCCCTCGGAGAGCCGATGGTCAAGCGGATCGTTGCGTATCCGAAAACCGAGAAGCGTCTGCTCTCCGTTCCTGAATTCGGGGACTATTCGGAGCTTGCCGGCGTGCTAAGCGCGGAGGATATGGCAAGGCTTCGTCCTGACAAAGGATTGTGGAAGAAATCGTTTGACTCGGCATCCGGTCCCGTCTTGACCTATTACCATAAGCTCTATAGCGACACGTATACCAGCGAGCTCGGGATTCTCCGAATTATGGTGAAACCGGCGCTAATCGAGGAATTTATTCAAGCGATAAGCGCTATGCATCCGCATAACGCGATCTTGCTGACCGGCACGGAGGGGGAAATTGTCTACGCAGTCAGAGATACGCAGCTTAGCTCCGGGCAGCTGGCGGATATTCAAGCGGCCATCCGGCGCGGGGAAGACAAGTCGTTTCAGGCAGACCGAGGGAAGCTGCTGGTGAATACGGTGCGGGCGCCGCGACTTGGCTTAACCGTCGTCGAGGTGAACCGGCAGGACGCCCTTTTCGAATCGATGTGGACCAAGCTCTGGTGGGCGGGTGCGGGAGCTGCGCTGCTTATTCTTCTGTCGGTTTTCTATTACGTGCTTTTATCGTCGTTGACGAAACGGATCTTGCTGCTGTCCCGGCACATGAGGAAGGTCGGCCAGGATTTTCTCGGCAATCCCTATGCCGGCAAACCCGGCAAGGATGAGATCGGCTTTCTTATTTCGAACTATAACGCGATGATCGGCCGCATCGATGAACTGGTCAACCGCGTCCAAAAGGTGGAATTGCTGAAGAAGGAGGCCGATTTCAAAATGCTGCAAGCGCAAATTCAGCCTCATTTTCTGTATAATACGCTGGAGACAATGCGAATGCTGGCCAGATCCAACCATGATCACAAGGTAGCGGAGATGGCATTTTCATTAGGTAATCTCCTGAGATACAGCCTTTCTAAAACGGACGATACGACGCTGAAGGAAGAGGTTGAGCATGTCCGTTCGTATATCGCGATTCACCAATACCGGATGCCGGATTTGATATTCGATTTCGAGTCGGACGATCGCCTCTTATCGCTCCGTTGCCCGCGATTTATTTTGCAGCCGCTTGTTGAAAACGCTTTGCTCCATGGATTGTCCGGGAAAAAGGGAGGCAAGCAAATCGCCGTACGGCTGACGCAAGGCCAAGGCTTCGCGCTCATCGAGGTATGCGACAACGGGACGGGCATCGGGCAGGAAAAGATCGCTAGATTGAGGAAAATGATAAACGGTGAACCGGCTGCCGCATTCATCGATCAAGGTACGGGGATAGGTCTTAACAATGTTGCGGAAAGAGTTAAAGCGTATTTCGGTCAAGAATCGGCAATGTCCATAGAAAGCAAGACCGGTGAATGGACGAGATGCTCACTTAAACTTACGCTGGAGGGGAATAGCCATGCTCAAGCTGATGATTGTGGATGACGAACCTATTATACTGTCGGGGATCCGGGACATGGTCGAACAAGCAAATACGGCATTCACGAGGATCGTGACGGCTTGCGACGGAATGGAAGCGCTGGACATGATAGCCTATTTCCGGCCGGATTTAATCATTACCGATATTCAGATGCCTGAAATGGACGGCCTCTCCTTTATTCGACAGGCAAAGGTTAACAATGTCACGCGATTCATTATCCTTTCGGGATACGACGTTTTTCAATACGCGCAGGATGCGATCCGACTTCAGGTTGCGGAATATATGCTGAAGCCGATTGACGAGCGGCAGCTTATTGAGCTACTGAAGCGTATGGCCCTTGAGATCATCGGGCAGCAGCATAACAATGCTTCAACCATGAGCGAAAAGGAACCGGATGTGGAGCAAAATTACATTAACGAGCATGTCAAAATGCTGAAGGACTATATTCATAATAACTACATGAAGGATATCTCGTTGTCTGACGCCGCGGCGTATTTAAATCTTCATCCGGCTTACACCGGCCAATTATTTAAGAAGGAGACGGGCGATTCGTTCGTGCAGTACATTAATCAATGCCGCATTGACAAAGCAAAAGAATTGCTTGCCGGCAGGAACCAAGTTGCCCTAGAGAAGATCGCAGCCTGCGTAGGGTTCGAGAACCGTCGCACGTTCTACAAAGTATTTCGAAAATATGTAGGTCAGACGCCCGGAGAGTATAGGGAGTGTATGCAACGGCCAACCCAGAGTACCGATTGTATATGAGAGCTTATGAGCAAGGACCGCTGGAGCTTTCTCCAGCGGTTTTTTACATCGAGGTGAACCAGTTTTGTTAACGTGATCTTATGCTAAACGGATAGGTAGGCTCTTAAGGGATTGGCCCAACGCCGAATCGGTCAAATGTTCGGTCACCTCGAAGCCCTCTGCGGGCACGATATCGGCGAAACGTTTCACAAAAGAGGTCATCGCGATACGCGCTTCCATGCGGGCAAGCGGGGCACCCAAACAGAAATGCGGACCGGATCCGAAAGTGAGATGTTGTTGGCTATTCGGGCGATGAATATCGAATGCTTCTGCATTGGCGAACTGGGCTTCATCCCGATTCGCGGCACCGATCCACGCCACAATCACCTGCCCCTGCTTCATCGGGTGCCCGAAGACATCGGTATCCTGAGCCACCTTTCGATCCATCGAAGCCGGAAAGCGGAAGCGCAGCACTTCCTCAATTAAATTGGGAATCAATGACAGGTCAGCTCGCACTTCCTGATAAATTCCCGGCTGGTCAAACAGCATGGAATAATACATATTAGCAATCAATGTCGTCGTCGTTTCATTTCCCGCACCGAGCAGTCCGATGGCAGACATGACCACTTCGTCATCGGTTAACTGCTCGCCGTCAAGCTCGGCTTTCGTCAAGTCGGAGATAATATCGTCAGCGGGATGCTTCCGTTTCTCCAGCACGATGGGATACAAGTACGCATAAAATTCCTTCATGACCTGCGCTTTTCGGGCGGCAATGTCGTCGTAAGTGTCTTTGGCATACGGGAGGAAGATGATGTCCGACCAGGATTTAATCATCGCCCAATCTTTGGAAGGGACGCCGAGCAAATCCGCGATAACCGTCACCGGAAGCGGGATTGCCAGCTTCTCCACGATATCTACGGTCGTTAGTCCTTCGATGTCCATGATAAATTTGTCGACGATGGCTTGGATTCGGGGCTCCCACGCTTCGAGGCTGCGGGGGGTGAACGCTTTCGTTA
The DNA here is from genome assembly GCA_041281825.1 of Paenibacillus tarimensis. Lineage (GTDB taxonomy): Bacteria > Bacillota > Bacilli > Paenibacillales > Paenibacillaceae > Paenibacillus_D > Paenibacillus_D tarimensis_A. Next base: position 2,211,393 of record CP166298.1, read on the forward strand.
ATAGGGCGCGCCTGTTCCGGTGCTCCGGAGGATCGACGAAATTGACGTTGGCCCGATTATCCATTCTGGGAACGGGAATTAAACTGCGCTCCTTTTTGTTGGAGAACAACTTGTGGTCAAAAAGCACGCGCTTGGCATGATCATACGAAAACACATTCCAGACATCCTGCTCGGCATCGTATAAAACGGGACTCTTTTCTCTCATCTCTTTGTACCAGGCATAAGGCTCCCATTGTGATTCTTTCGTCCTAAGCTTTGATAGTTCGTTCAAAAGGATGGTTTGATTCATTGAACTCATTATTGTCTTCCTCCTAACCATGGACTAAATTTACAATGTGTTGTATAGTTTACATTGTATTAATTAGATTATATAGATAACCTCTTTTATTACAAGCAACGAAAATGGATAAAAGTGTAAATTAATATACATCGATTTCTCTTTTGTCGTTTAGCTTGAAGATAATAGACGTAATCAAGGAAATTGTAGTTTATTGTGTAAGCGGAGAGACTTTGAGCTCCGATCAAAGATCCCTATGCAAGGAAGAGGAGTGGATGGACATGACAAAGCCTCGCACAGATCCGCGAATCGTCCGCACGCGTCAACTGATTCGAGACGCCTTCGTTGAGCTGCTTGAGGAAATCGATATCGAGAAGATTTCGGTGAATCGCCTTGCAGAGCGCGCCACCATAAACCGTGTTACGTTTTATCTGCACTATCGGGACATTCCGGATATGTTGGAGAAGATGGCGGATGATATGATCGGGGAAATTAGGCGGATCTCGAACCACACGCCGGTGAAGCCGGATGCCGAAGAAGATGCCGATTGGCCCGTGTTGGTGAAGCTGCTCGAGCATATTGCCGAACATGCAAATTTTTATAAAGTCGTACTCGCATCCAGACGAATTCCGATTTTTACGGAACGTCTATTAAAGCTGCTTACGGGATTGGTCAACGAAAAGATAGAGGGATTAGGGAACGACTCCTACATGTCAAAGGCAGGTATTAAGAAGGACATCGCCATATGGTACGGTTCTTCAGCCTTGATCGGTACGATCATTGCCTGGCTTCAAAACGATATGCCGTATACGCCGGCTTTTCTTACCAAACAGTTTTCTTTGCTGGTGCCTCCAATCGAGGGCTTTCAACCAATAAATAATTCTTCTTAAATAGACAAAACAAGCGGCCGAAATCCGAAATATTAGGAAGAAAGTCGGATGATAATTGATAGGGCGCGGTGTAAAATCGGAAGTGGAACCCATCTTTGCAGAGGGGAGCCATCTTTTTTGATTTAAATAGAAAACGGTTTCATGAAACCGGTTTCAATTACCCGGCAATGTAGTCGTTGAACGGAAGTACCATTTCATCTTAAGGGAGGAGATACGATTGAAAAGTTTCATGGTTAAGAAGGCAGCGCTGCTTGGCATTGTATGCTGCCTGGTTTCGTCAGGAAATTCTTCATACGCCTTAGAAGTGGACAGTAGCGCAGAGTATGACGCCGTCGTAACCGCTGACTTATCGGCCAAATTTCAGAAGATCGATAATTTCGGCGCATCCGATGCATGGTCTATGGATCCGATCGGGAAGAACTGGACGGAGGAAAACAAATCGCGCATTGCGGATCTTCTATTTTCCAGGGAGAAGGGAATTGGATTGTCGGCGTGGCGCTTCAATATCGGAGCAGGATCCACGGAAACGGACCAAGCGATAATTTCGAATCCCTGGCGGCGCGCGGAAGCGTTCAAATCCATGGAGGATGGCCAGTACGATTGGAGCAAACAAGCAGGGCAGCGATGGTTTCTGAACGCCGCCAAGGAACGTGGCGTCGATACATTCATCGGTTTTGTAAACAGCCCGCCTGTATGGATGACGAAGAACGGTCACGCCCAGCCGGATTCGACGGTTGGTTCTACGAATTTGAAGGAAGGGTATGAAGATGAATTTGCCGCTTTCTTGACCGATGTCGTGGAGCATTTTCAGGAGGAAGGCATCCGGTTCGACTACATCAGTCCCATTAACGAGCCGACCTGGGATTGGAACAGGGCCGGACAGGAGGGGAACCGTTATAATAACGACGATATAAAACGGGTCATTCTCGAACTGTATCGGCAGCTTCAAGCCAAAGGCCTTGAGACGCAAATCAGCGCGCCGGACGGCGTGGAGATCACTGCGCTGCTTGACGATGACGTCTTTCAGACGTTCGCGAATACAGAGCGCTATACGGGCGGAGCGAACAGTCTGGGGCTTGGTAAATACCGTGAATATATCAAGGATCTGCTGGGCGACCCGGAGCTTAAGGAAGCGGTAGGCAATAAGATCGCCTCCCATTCCTATTGGTCCGATTACAGCAATCCCGGCGATGACCGCCTCGGTCAGCTGCGGGATTTACTTGTTGTTAATTTGAAGAGATACGACCCGGATGCCAAATACTGGGTGACGGAATATTGCATTCTCGGTTCTTACGGACCGGGCCGCGACCTTGGTATCGACCCGGCTCTTCATGTCGCCAGAACGATTCATTTCGACCTGACACGGGCCAATGCGGCGGCATGGCAGTGGTGGACGGCAGTCTCCAAGGAAGATTATAAGGATGGCTTGATCTATACCGATTACAAAAACCCGGGCGACGAACAAACGGTAATTCCTTCGAAAATACTATGGTCGCTTGGCAATTATAGCAAATTTATTCGCCCCGGCGCCGATCGTATCGCTTTGACAGGACTGGACGAAGAGGCTCGGAGCGGTCTGTTCGGTTCCGCTTACCTGCATGAAGAAGAGAAGACCGTCACGGCTGTATTCGTTAACGACAGCCAAGAAGATAAACGCGTTAAACTTGCGTTAAGCGGGATCGGTAAGCACGAGGCCGTATTTGTCATGAAACCGTATATTACATCGGCTGACCGGGATCTGGCCAGAGGAGAAGATGTGCCGGTTCAGGCGGACGGTACGTTTGAAACGGTCATTCCCGCACGCTCCATTGTGACGTTGAACGGAGATCTCGTTAAAGCGAACAAGAAGCCGGATGCTCCGGAGATCGTCAGTGTCAAGCCTCTAAATAAAGGGCTGAAGGTTGAAGTTAATGCTCCGAAAGGCGCTTATGAATACGAAGTGAGATACGGAGTAAAGAACGAAATCCAGGAGAGGAAATTTACGCGGCTGAGCGATAATGCGTTCGTTCTGCAAGGGCTGAAGAACGGAGATCAATATTTTGTCACCGTACGTGCTAGGAACGCTGTCGGCTATGGCCCGCCATCCCAACGTGAATATGGTATCCCGCAGCTGCTTGCACCGGCCGGTGTCACGGCAGAGGGAATCGATGGCGGCTTTACGGTATCCTACATTGCTGAGGTTGGCATTCCCGCCTATCGCGTTCGATACGGCACGCAGCCGGGAATATACGATAAAGAATCGGTTAGCGAGTCACCGGGGGACAAGATTCAGGTCGACGGGCTCGTCAACGGTGTTACCTATTATGGGGTCGTAGAAGCGGTTGACGGTCAGGACGCGAGTCCGCCTTCCGCAGCATTTCAAGTGACGCCTGATATACCTGCCCCGGGCAAACTCATTGCCATTCCGGGAAATCAAAAAGCGCGCATCGTATTTACTCCGGTAGAAGGCGCTGTCGGCTATCGGATACAGATCGTCTCCGGCTCATCGAATAACGATTCCATGCAAATCGACGATAACGAAATGGAACTGGGCGGTTTAACGAACGGATTGCCGGTTGTCATTCGTCTGTCGACAGTCGGCAAAGGCGGTACAGGGACCGGTTATACGGATGCGGAGGTGACGCCCGGAGACGAAGAGGTGCGGTTCGAGGACGATTTTACCAGCGGAGATCTCTCCAGTTACCAGCAGGACGTAAGCCAGTGGCTCATTGATGACGGCTTGTTGAAGCATATCTCCGGCGGAAACCACCAAGGTGAAATCGGAGTCAAAAACGTTCAGGTGATCGACGGGACCATTACGGCGGTTGCCAAGCATGCAACGGCGGATGCGGATTGGGGAATCGCATTCCGCGGCAGCAGCTTTTCGAAGGGATACATGTTCGGGTATGAGAACGGGTTGCTGGTTATACGGAGAGACGGACAGAATTTGGAACCTCCGGTTCCTTTTACAGCAAAACCGGGTGAGTTATATAAGCTGGAGGTCCGGCTGAACGGGAAGAAGATTCAGGGCTATATCGACGGATTGAGGATCTTCGACTTGACGGATACGATGTACGCAAGCGGGCGTGTCGGGTTTCATAGTTGGTCCGATGCTCAATTCGCCTACTTGAAAGTATCCCGGGAAGCGGATCACCTGACATCTAAGCCTGAAATTTTCCAGGTAAAGGAGGGTGATGAACAAGTCGCGCTGCGGTACAGTGAAGTCGACGGAGCGGATGCATACCTTATTCGTTACGCGGAAGCGGACGGCAGCGGATCCGATCCACTCGAGATTGCCGCGGCTCCGGGATCTGCGATCGTGACCGGCCTCCAAAACGGCATCACCTATTCGTTCAAGGTGATTGCGCTTCGGGGTACAGAGGAAGCGGAGTCTGCACCGATGGAAGCAACGCCAAACGGGATCGCCGGTAACGTGGTTTACTACGTCGACGCCGGTGACGGGACGCCCGGCCAATTGGAGGAAGGAGAGATTCTCGGAGCTCTACAGTCACTAGAGGAGCAGGAGTATGGCAGTGACCCCGTTACGGGCATGAAATGGGGGTACGAAGCCGATAACGGGCTAACCTGGGCACACACTTCTCCGACCGATGCCTATGAATCGATTCGCCAATACGACGGGAACGAGAACGGCAAAGGGCTTGCCTATCGATTCCAATTGCCAGACGGTACGTACAAGGTGACGGTCGGCTTCTTCGATCCATGGAAGTCGAGCGACCGAGTGATGCATCTAACGATTAATGGAGATATGAAACTGGCCGATTATGTCATCGGTTCGAAACAGGAAGAGAAAGTGTTTGACAATATCGCGGTGACGAACGGAGAGCTCGCCGTAAAAGTTGTCAAGGCGGGCGAGTCCAAGCCGATGGTTAGCTGGATCAAGATCGAAAAAAAGTAATATCAACGAGCCCCTTCACTTGTAATATAATAAACGATTGGCCGAAGCATTGCGGAAGCCGGTAGGTGTAAGATTCGTCATCTGCTTGAACGACTTCATAAAATGGTGGCTGTCGCAATAGCCGAGCTGCATCGCGATTTCCTTGATGCTCTGGTTTGTATCCGTCAGGAGAAAGGACGCGGCTTCAATCTTTTGCTGCATAATAAAGTGCTTGAGAGATACGCCGGATATTGACCGGAACAGATGAGACAAGTATTTGGCATTGTAACCGAAGTGATTCGCAATCCGGGATACCTTCAGCGGTTCAAAGCGGTGCCACTTAATATAGTCGACAATATCGTTGTAGAGCTGAAGCTGCTTCAGCTCTTTTTTTACGGCGATTTTGCCTAGAAAGATTTGATTATACAGCTCGCAGAGAATACTCGTCGCCAAATAATTATTCAGCGTCGGGTCCTGATAGCTCCGAACGGAATCTTGCAGCTGTTTCATCATGACGATGATTTTATCCGAATGTGGCAGTATGCCTTTATGCGGTATCATTATACGACCCGCATTGACTTCATACGAATCGATGTGACATGGCGCTGCCGATTGCTCTTCTATCGTAAAATGAAGCCAATAAAAGCTGCAGTCCGATCTCTGATATCCGAATTGCCGGGTACGGGGAGCCATGAGAAGAAACTCGCCTTCCTGCAGGATGTGCCGCTCCTCATCGTCTGCAATGTATAATTGTCCTTTGGTCTGGATGAACAATTCATAATCCATGAGCACTCTGCTCATATGCATCCAATCGGGCGACGGTGAGACGAATTTGCCGGTCATCGTCAACGTTAACGGTTTTTCAATGTTTAAGGTATAGCCGATCATTTGGAGGATACGCCGCCTTTCTGACCTTTTCACACTTCTTAGAATTAATGATAACCTTGTTTTCGCCGATTTTCTAGAGCCTCAGTATGATTGACCGGACTTTTTTACACATATTCGAACGTTTCGCCATTTACCTTGTTTATCGTAAAACGGTAATCTGGGAATAGCATTGAATGCTGCCATAATGGGATATGGAAGGTGAATGCAGGATGAATCGAATTGAAACGACTTTGCTGCGAACGGCTTTGCAGAATTTTGGACTGGATCAGGTGGTACTTACCGGAGCCTATCATGCAAATGCTTTCACGAAGGAACTGGAATACTTGAACAGCTATGATGTTGACCGGCTGCTGGCCGGATTCCGGGAAACCCGGGGGCTTGAGCCTAAGGCGAAGAAATACCCCGGATGGGAGGATACGGAGATTCGCGGGCATACGCTAGGCCATTATTTGACGGCATGCGCACAAGCGTATTCCGCGACGACGGATCCGGCGATGCTGGAGAGATTGACGTATATGGCTGACGAATTGTCGGAATGCCAGTTTGAAAGCGGTTATCTGTCGGCATTTCCCGAGACGCTCATCGATAATATCGAGAACAAGCGGCCGGCATGGGTTCCATGGTATACGATGCATAAAATTATTGCAGGCTTGATATCCGTGTATCAGGCTACACAATCCAAGGTTGCATTCGATACCGTTGTAAAATTGGGAGATTGGGCGGCCTCGCGAACATCCCGTTGGACGGACGAGCTTCAAGCGACCGTATTGGCGGTCGAATATGGCGGTATGAATGACTGCCTTTATGATCTGTACAAAATTTCCGGCGATCCGAAGCATCTGGAGGCGGCGCACAAATTCGACGAGCTTCCTATGTTTGAGGCGATTCAGCAAGGGCGGGATATCTTGAGGGGGAAACATGCCAACACGACGATTCCGAAATTTTTGGGGGCATTGAACCGTTATCTGGTCTTGGGGGAAAGCGAGCGGTTTTATCTTGAAGCGGCTATCAATTTCTGGGATATCGTCGTCTATAACCATAGCTATATAACCGGCGGCAATAGCGAGTCGGAGCATTTTGGCGAGCCGGATTTGCTGGATAATAGACGCACGGATGTCACCTGCGAAACGTGCAACAGCTACAACATGCTGAAGCTGACCCGTGAGCTGTTCAAGCTGACCGGGGACCGGAAGTATGCCGACTTCTATGAGACCACCTATGTGAATGCGATCCTTTCCTCGCAAAATCCGGAAACGGGCATGACCATGTATTTCCAGCCGATGGCGACGGGTTACTTCAAACTATACAGTTCACCGTTCGAGCACTTCTGGTGCTGCACGGGGACAGGGATGGAGAGCTTTACGAAGCTGGGCGACAGCATCTACTTCCATCAATCGAACGAGCTTTATATTAACCAGTATGTAAGCTCGAACTTAGACTGGCGCGAGCAGCAAGCACGCCTGGCTCTAACCTCCGACATCCCTTACAGCGATCGCGTTACGATCCGGGTTGAGACGGACGATCGGCAGCAGAAGTCGCTCAAGCTTCATCTTCGCATTCCGTATTGGGTCCGCGGCGAAATTGAAGCAAACATCAACGGCGAGACAGTCGCTTTGGAAATCAAGGATGATTATATCGTGGTCGACCGAAAATGGCATCATGGCGATACGCTTGCTCTTAAGCTCCCAATGAAGGTGTTTTACTCCGGCCTGCCGGATAATCAATATGCCGCCGGGTTTCAATATGGGCCGGTCGTGTTAAGCGCGGCGCTCGGTACGGAGGACATGACCCAGGCGTCTACGGGAATCATGGTAAGAGTGCCGACACGCAGAATGCTTGTGAAGGATTTTATTATTCCTCAGGGGATGACCCCGCAGCAGTGGCTGGACGGTCTTGAGTTGCACCTGGTGAAGGATGGCGACGGGCTTGTCTTCAGGCTTAGAAATACGGATGAGGATGAACGGCTTGTATTTACGCCGCATTATGAGCAGCATCGGGAGAGGTACGGCATCTATTGGAATATTGTGGAAGCCGACTCCGAGGAGCTGAAGAAGCATTTGGCGCGCGAACGAATGGAGCGGCTTGTGAGAGAAGCGACGATCGACAGCGTCCAGGTCGGAAATGATCAATATGAGCTTCAGCATGAGATCCGGGGAGAAGAAACGTACGGCGGAGCTTGGGAAGGTCAAAACGGAAGAGTGGCGCGTCCCGGTGGGTGGTTCAGCTATAAGATGAATGTCGATCCGGATGGCGAGAATGTGCTTCAGGTCATGTATTTTTGCTTTAATAATGACCGGGTGATGAACATTTATGCGGATGGCGAATTGCTTGTAAGAGAGCATTCTTCACGCGAATGGAAGCGCGACTTTATTACCAAGCGTTATTCGATCCCCGCAGAGATCGTCAAAGGAAAATCGCAAGTGGAATTCAAGTTTGTTCCGGACGACAAGCCGAACGGCATCTATGGCATGCTGCGAACGATGAGGCCTGTTACGGAGGATGAGGGTTAATTTCGCGGAATACGGACGAAACTGCCGGGACTTTACGGTTCGGCAGTTTTTTATTTTATCATATGCGACCAGAAGACAAGCCGCGCAAACAAGCGTAATCAAACAAAAATAGATTGAATTTTATTGCAATTTAACACATAATTATACATACCATGTCTGGAAGATATTTATGAAAGGGAGGAAGAGTTGAAAATTGATATTGATATGTGAATCGCAGCTACTAGAAGATTATTTGACGGAAACGGAAGAAGTTGATTTTAGTCATATTTCCATTATGGAAAAAGCGGCCGAATTATATCGTTTATCATCCAATGAAGTTGATTTTGTGAAAAAAACGTATGAATTCGTTCGAGATGAAATATCTCATTCATGGGATATTCAAAGTTCCAAAGTAACGAGAAAAGCTTCGGAGGTACTTTATTATAAAGAAGGTATTTGTTATGCTAAGTCAAATCTAATGTGTGCCATATTAAGGAGCAGAGGAGTTCCAACCGGTTTTTGTTATCAACGGCTGACAATAGGCGATACTCCGGATACAGGGTATTGCATTCATGCTTTAAATGCCGTATTCCTGAAATCCCATGATCGATGGGTTCGTCTGGATGCACGGGGAAATAAAGCTGGCGTTCATGCGGAATTCTCTTTAGATGAAGAAAAACTGGCTTTTCCGGTACGTGAACAATTCAACGAAATTGATTATTCTACAATTTATAAACTGCCGAATCCTCAAACGATTGATACACTTAAACGAAATACAGATTGTGTAAGTATGTATCTTCATGGCTTGCCAAGTGATTTGTCTTAATTTGACTAATGTTTAGGTTCTTCCATGCTGATTTGTTGGGTTAATGAAAGGAAGATGAGGTCCATGCGAGTCGTCATTTTGGATGATTGGGAGCATTTTTACGTCGACAATGAAAATGTCACTAGATTGAAAGAGCATTTTGAAGTGCAAATCTACCATGATCAACCTCCAAAAGAAACTTTGATAGAACGGCTCCAACAAGCCGATGTTGTCATTCCTATTCGAGAGCGCACCAAGTTTACCAAGGATATTCTACAGCACATGAAACAAGTGAAGCTAATCGCTCAAACGGGTTCAGGTTTGGCTCATATCGATATGGATGAAGTTAATCGGTATAAAATACCCGTCGTTACCACGCCAGGGGGTTCTAGTGCGGTAGTGGAGCTTATATTCGGATATATCATTTCTTATTCCAGGAAGCTTATAAAAAATAATCAGGAAATGAAAAGGGGGATATGGACGGAAGAATACGGCTTTGGTCTGGAAGGTAAAACGATTGGGATCATCGGCCTTGGGAATATCGGCACCAAAGTAGCCCAGATCGCTAAAATTTTCAATATGAAAGTTCTGGCATGGGGACCTCGTCTAACTGCTGAACGGGCTGCTGAGCAGGGCTTGGATTATGTTTCATTGGAGCAACTGTTAAAGCAATCTGATTATATCTCGTTAAATGTGAGACTGTCTGAAGAAACAAAGCATCTGCTTAGGGAGCAGCATTTTGGCATGATGAAAAAAAGCGCCTTCCTCATCAATACCTCAAGGGGGAAAATAATCGATGAGGAGGCTCTCATCCAAGCATTACGCGAAAACCGCATAGGTGGTGCCGGACTCGATGTGTTTAACGAAGAGCCTTTAAAACCGAATCATCCTTTGCTAGAGTTGGACAATGTGATTCTGACTCCTCACATCGGGTGGAAAACAGATCATATGTTCCATCTTTTCATTAAACACGCAGTAGAGAATATCTTATCGTATTTCGTAATGGACAGCTAACAAGAATTGTAAACGAAAACGAGATAAAATAATTTATAAGAGCAGTGGGCATAAACATCAAAATTACGATTGACAGAAAAAGGAATGTCACGTATTTTAGCTATAAAATAATTGAATATTCTAAATTCAAAGAAGAGAAGAAGTAAGTTATTAATCCTGTTCAACAGAGAGTCGGATGCGCTGAAAACCGATGTCCAGGGGATAACCGAATATCATCTCTGAGAAATGAATCCGAACAAATTCGAGTAGGGTTCATCGGAATTTCACCGTTAAAAGAGACACGTATTGATGGATACGTAGAGAGCCATGAATAGATTATTTTTCATGGAACTAGGGTGGTAACACGGGTAATCAGCTCGTCCCTTCTTGGGGCGGGTTTTTTATTTTACAAAGGATCAATTTTATATTCGGGAGGACATAATATGCTTACATTTGAAACTGATCGTTTGTTACTCCGCTTATTCGAATCGGCCGATGCCAAAACTGTTCAATCATTAGCCGGTACTAAAGAAGTCGCGCGTACAACGCTCTCAATTCCTTTTCCTTATCCGGACGGAGCGGCTGAAAAGTGGATTGAAGCTACTCGACAATCCGCTGAAAAAGGGGATAACTACGCTTTTGCAATGATAAGAAAAGAAGATGAAGCATTGGTAGGAAATATGAGCCTTGGAGTCTCTAAAAATCATAAACGTGCCGAGCTTGCCTATTGGGTAGGGCAACCTTTTTGGGGCAAGGGGTATGCTACAGAAGCCGCTCGAAGAATTGTTAGATTTGGATTCGAAGAATTAAATATAAACCGCATTCATGCCGCTGCAATGACGAAAAATCCAGCTTCTTATAAAGTGATGAGCAAAATTGGCATGAAATATGAAGGTACGTTTCCTCAGCATATTTTGAAGTGGGGAAGCTACGAAGATCTGGTGTTTTATGGAATGGTAAGATCCGATTATTTAAAGAGTGAGGAGTGTTAAGAATGAAGTCTTATCCAGAATGGCAGTATGCGGAGTTTAAGCAAATTGGTACGGACTAAAATATTGAAAATAATGTCGCAACGTACGATGAACAAATGGCCAAACTTCGAAATACGCAAGAAGAAGCTCAAAGAATTATTAATCTGATAGAGCTTAAAGAAAATGATATTGTTGTAGAGTTTGGTTCCGGTACCGGAGAGTTTTCTTTGATGGCATCGAAGTATTGCAAGAAAGTCTATGCAATTGATATATCGAAAACAATGTTAAATTATGCTGAGCGTAAGGCGGTACAAGAAGACAGAAGAAATATTGAATATATTCAAGCCGGGTTTTTAACTTATGACCATGCTGGTGAACCTGTTAATTGTATTGTAACGCAGTTAGCATTGCATCATTTACCCGACTTTTGGAAGGTCGTTGTTTTAAGCGGAATGTATCGCATGTTAAAACCGGGAGGTAAGCTATTTATCAGTGATATCGTCTTTTCTTTCGAACCACATAATCATACAACATATATCAATAACTGGATTGATGAAATAACGCGGATTACAGGCGAATCCTTTCGTAAGGAATTAATTCTGCATATAAAAGATGAATATTCAACCTTTAGTTGGTTAATGGAAGAAATGTTACGAAGAGCAGGATTTGAGATTGAGATCGTGAAGTACCCTAACAATTTTCATGGGGTCTATGTATGTAGTAAACCGACTTGTTAACATTGATAATGCAGAGAGAGGTTATTTCACCAGTCCGGACTCCAGATACGTTAATCTCAATTTTCATAATGAAATCCGCCTGGCAAAAACTTATAATAAAGCTAGGCTTCAGGGGGTGGCGGATGGAACAATTAACGCTCTTATTATTTCAACGAATGGGAATCCTGCTCATGCTTACCTTTATATTGACGCGCTTTCCCATGTTTCGCCAGCTGCTGGACCGGGAAGTAAGCTTTAAAAATGCGTTCTATTTTTCTATTCTATTTGGCGTTTTTGGCATTGCCGGCACTTATGCCGGGATCGTCGTCGGCGAAAACGGCAGCATCAATCCCGCTTTTTGGATCATGCGGCTTAACGAATATGAAACCGTTGCCAACTTGGGGCTGGTCGGTGTGGTCATAGGGGGGTTACTTGGAGGGCCGATTGTCGGTCTCGGAGCCGGTCTGATTACGGGAGCTCATTTTTATAGTTTGGGAGGCTTCGCAGGCCCCGCCGCCGGTTTATCGGCACCCATTGCCGGGTTAATTGCCGGGTTGATCGCGCGTTTTTTTGCGCAGGAACGCGTCATATCTCCATTCAAAGCTCTATTTATCGGTATGTCGGCACCCATTCTTCAGATGGGAACGATCTTGATTTTCTCGAGCCCGCCTGATGTCGCTATCGCTTTTGTCAACACGATCGGCATACCGATGGTTCTGACAAACAGTATTTCGATTGCTATTTTTACGACGATGATTCATGCGGCTTTGAAAGAAGAAGAGCGGGCGGCGACGTTTGAAACCCAGAGAGCGATAAAAATCGCCGATCTGACCCTTCCTCATTTAAAACAAGGTCTAACCCCCGATACAGCACAAATTACGGCCCAAATTTTTTTGAAAGAACTTCGAACTCCTGCCGTTGCCGTTACCAATCGGAGCTATGTCCTGGCTCATGCAGGAGCGGCCGTATCGCATCATATGCCCGGCAGCGAATTGAAAACGGCGATCTCGCGAAAGGCGCTCGAAACCGGGCGGGTGCAAATCACTTTCAGCCACGAAGATATCTTATGCCCGGAAAAGAACTGTCCGATTCATGCCTTGATCGTCATTCCGTTCAGACAAGGTAAAGAGGTCATTGGGTTAATCAAGCTTTATTTCAAACGGCCGCAGCAAATACGAACGGTAGAAATTGCCTTGGCAAGAGGACTGAGTAAATTAATATCCAATCAGCTTACGATGGCTATGGCGGAACAAATGGAGCATTTAATGAAGGAGGCCGAGCTCCGGGTGCTGCAGGCCCAGATTAATCCGCATTTCTTATTCAACACACTAAACTCCGTCGTATCGCTTATTCGGAGCAATCCGGATTTGGCGCGCCACGTAACGGTACAATTAAGCACCTTTATGCGCATGAACCTGAAAGTCACTTCAACACAGCTCGTACCCGTTTATCAGGAAATCAATCATTTAAATGCTTATCTTGACATCATTATATTGCGTTTCGCCGATCAACTCACAGTGTCCAGCGAGATCGAACCCGGGCTGGAACATGTGCTTATCCCTCCGGCAACGCTGCAGCCGCTTGTTGAAAACAGTATTCAGCATGGCCTTAAAACGATATCGAACGGAGGAAAAATCGTCATCCGGTTACAGAAGCACGAGGGAGGAGCGCTCATAACGATTGAGGATAACGGCTCCGGCATCGCCCCCGATGCTCTGCCTCTATTAGGGGAAACCCCGATGACGGGTGAACAGGGCAACGGAATTGGGATCTACAATGTCAATCAGCGGCTGATCCGCCGGTTTGGTCCTGAATCTAAATTACGCTTTAATAATAAAGCTGCCGGGGGCTGCCAAGTCTCGTTTTTGATTCCGTTTGATCCTTCTGAAAGGACGGTCGATGTATGAATAATATCCGAGCAATGATTGCTGAAGACGAAAGACTGGCGCGGGAAGAATTGGCTTATTTGCTTGAACAGGAATCGGATATCGAGCTTTTGCCGTTTGCTGCTACCGGAAGGGAATTGCTTCAACTGGCGGACGAACTCAATCCGGACGTCATTTTTCTGGACGTTCAAATGCCCGAAATGCAAGGAGTTCAAGCGGCTAGAATGCTCGCATCGCGAAAAAATTGCCCCTTGATCGTATTTACGACGGCCTATGAGGACTATGCCGTAGATGCTTTCGGACTGGGTGCGGTCGACTACGTTCTGAAGCCGTATGATCATTTTCGGTTGAAAGAAACCATAGAACGGCTCCGCCAAAGATTACATCCATCCGTTACGAATGCGGCACACGTACGTCTTCCGGAAGTTGTTTCGTCAGACAACTCTCCGTCCGTTTCAAAACTTTCGAAATTAGTCGTCGATAATGGGGAACGATTAGTTGTGTTAGATCCGATGACCATCTATTACGCGGTACGCGAAGAAAGAGGGATCAAAATCTGTTCTTCCAATCAATGCGTTTCTTCCAAAATGACGCTGCAGCAGCTGGAGGAAAAACTTTCTTCCCATTCATTTTATCGCACGCATCGGAGCTACCTTGTCAACCTGAATTATGTACTCGAGCTTGTACCCTGGTTTAACGGAGCTTATAATTTATTCCTAAAAGACGACAAACGCACGCAAATTCCCGTCGCCCGCACTTCAGTCAAGGGGTTATTAAACATGCTTCAGGGCGGTTAAGGGAACGCAAAAGTGCCTGCCAGACCGAACAGGTCTGGTTTTTTGCCGTTCAAGCGCGAAAAACAACAATTGACACAAAATTCGGCAAATATGTGACGAATGCATATACAATCAACTTAAAGCGTGTAAAACGCTTACATTGTGCTGACGGAGGGGAATTTTAATGGTACCAGAGTCTATTTCCTCGACAAACATTACTGTAAACCCAAACCCGAAACATCAATCCGGTCCCAAATCGGATCCGTCGTTGACAACCCAATTTGTGACTACGGAAGAATTAGCCGAAGTAGAGAAAACGTACCGTGCGCAAAGAAAATTAAGCTTCACCTACGGATCTGTCTTCTTTGCGGTCACGCTGCTCATCCCGTTTCTGAGCGGAACTGCAGAATGGTGGTACGGTAAACCGTTCCTGTTCGGATTCACGTTTAATCTGTTAACCTCATTGCTTTTATTTTACGTCTTTTATTGGATCCTGGCACTATTCTTTGTTAAGAAAGCGAACAAATTAGATGATGACTTAAACAGAAACAAATGATCCTATAGTGCAGGAGGATAATCAAAATGATCAATACGTGGGCTATATCGATGGTTCTATTACTCGTGTTAACGACTGTGGTCATCTCCGTATACACAAGAAAGTTTAATACAAGTACAGCCAATTTTTATTTGGCCGGACGAAAAGTCGGGTTTTTAACAAACTCCACTGCGATCTCAGGCGACTACTTCTCAGCGGCCTCCTTCTTGGGCGTTGCCGCGGCCGTTTATGCATCGGGAGTCGACGGGATGTGGTTTGCCATCGGTTTCGGCGCCGCTTTTGTGCCTGTCGTCTTGTTTATTGCCAGCCCGCTTCGCAAATTCGGCGAATACACAATTCCCGACTTCTTGTTCGCTCGTTTCGGTAAAAGCCACAAAGCCCGAATCATCGGTGTCCTGATGGTGCAGCTCATCTGTATATTTTATTTGGCTCCTCAAATGGTAGGTGCAGGGAATACCTGGAATGTTCTTGTCGGGCAAGGGTTTATGGGGATGAGCCCGTATAATACCGGAGTCATTGTCGTCGTTATCGTGATGATGTTTTATGTGGCCTTAGGCGGCATGAAAGGTACGACCATTAACCAAATGATCCAGTTCTGGGTTTTGTTTACCGCCATGTTCCTGGTATTTATCCTGGTTCTCGTAAAGGGCGGCGCAGGTACATATGCCCAAAATAATGAGCCGTTGACCAACGTTACTCCGATGTCGGTCGAAAGCTTAATGGCCGGAGATGAAGGAAATCGTGCTTACGATAAAGCCAAAGCTGTCATGAGTCCGGAAGCCTTTGCCAAAGTAGAGGCGACCGTAGAAGAAGCGAAGGCGGCAGGAGATCTGACCGCATCTGTTTCCGTCGTCCTGCCGCAAACAAACAAACTGCACCCGGAACGTACGATAACCTTCCAGGAACCGGGGCATCGCTATGACTGGCTGAATCAGTTCTCGATGGTGTTAGCCCTTGTATTGGGAACGATGGGTCTGCCCCACATTATGAACCGTTACTATACGAACCCGTCAGGCAAAGTCGCCCGATTGACAACGCTATGGGTACTGGGTTTCATCAGTTTCTTCTATATCATGTCTTCCGTGGTCGGTATGAGCGGGCGAAAGCATGTGAAAGATCTGGCAGCGACAGACCCGTCGATCGCAGCTTTAACGACCGACGGCTTGCTGAACAAAACGGATCAGATCATGCCGATCTTAGGAAAGCTCATGCTGGGAGAGGTGGGCCTCGGTTATGTAGCGGCGGGCGCATTTGCCGCGATGTTCTCCACCGTTGGCGGATTATTAATCGCATCGGCGGCTTCCTGGGGACATGATATTTATGAAAACTATGTCAACCCCAATGCTCCGGAATGGAAAAAGGTAGTGGTCGGCAAGCTCGCCGTTGTGATTATGGGCTTATTTACCCTGCTTGTCGGGATCGGCATCCCGGCCATCGGCCTGGATAGAGCGTATCCTTCGCTAATTGCGATGATGGTCACCTGGGCGTTCGCAGTTTCCGGAGGCGCCTTCGTACCTATGTTCATCTGCTCGATCTGGTGGAAGCGTACGACCCGCAATGCGGCGATCGCGGGGATGCTCGTAGGCGGAGGATCAACGATCTTCTTTATCCTGATGAACATTTTGAAAGAAACAGGCGTTTTTACCGCGGGGTCGTTGGGTGCTGCTTTAGGAACCATGACATTTCCGTCCATATTTACAATTCCACTGGGATTTGCAACTATAATTATTATCAGTCTGCTTGACAAAAAGGATGTTCCGGCTTATGTTAACAACATCTGGGCCCGTATTCACGGCTCGGACCAATTGTCTGAACGGATCCGAATGCAAATGCAGGAAGCGGACGCCAATGCGGCAAAATAAGAACAGAAAAGTAAGCGCCGGGAGGAGATCTTCCGGCTTTTTACTTTATTGTATCTATTCTTTTGGACCAAATGATGTAAAATATGAGTAACGATGTTCTATTCCGGGATACAAGGCGGGTTGAATCCTTATGAATACCTCCGATATAAGCAAGCGAATAGAAAGTGCGCCGTTCCAAAAGCTAATCCGGGCCAAAAAACGTTTTATCCTGCCGGCTGTTGGTTTCTTTTTAATTTTTTACTTTACGCTTCCTCTATTAACCTCTTATTTTCCAAATCTTATGAATAGGCCTGTGTTCGGGGTTATTACCTTAGCCTGGGCTTTTGCATTTGCTCAATTTATGATGACGGCCGTCGTTGCTGTCCTCTATATCTGGAAGTCCCGCCATTACGACGCGCTTGTTGAAGAAGTCAGGAAAGAAGGGATGCAGGAAGCCGAATGAACATCACGGGATTTATTTTCTTTTTGGCGATTATTATCGGAACGCTGGCCATTACCTACTCGGCTGCCAAACGTCTGGTCAATACGAAGGATTTTTACGCCGCCGGTCATCGGCTTACCGGCTTTCAGAACGGTCTGGCGATCGCCGGGGATTACATGAGTGCCGCGTCCTTCCTCGGAATTACGGGAGCCATAGCTTTATTCGGATTCGATGGTTTTTTGTACTCGATCGGATTTCTCGTCTCTTATTTAGTTATTCTGCTGGTGATTGCCGAACCAATGCATAATCTGGGCAGATACACGCTGGGCGATTCGATTGCCGTACGCTTTAAGGCCAGCCGTCTCCGGGGAATGATCGCGTTAAACACCCTTGCAATTGCCATCATTTATATGATTGCGCAGCTTGTTGGTGCGGGAGCGTTGATTCATTTGCTGCTCGATCTCGATTATGCCACATCGGTTCTGATTGTCGGAACGCTGATGACCGTCTATGTTACGTTTGGAGGCATGGTTGCCACGTCCTGGGTTCAAATTGTGAAAACCATTATTCTGATTTCCGGAACGTTGTTGATCAGCCTTATTGTTTTGGCTCGATTCGATTGGAGCTTTTACAACATGTTCTCATTTGTGGCGGCAGCGACTCCGCATGGGTCGCAATTTTTATCCCCGGGAAATCAGTTTTCCGATCCCATTGATACGATTTCCTTGCTTCTGACATTAGCGCTTGGAACAGCAGGGCTTCCGCATATTATCGTTCGATTTTTTACGGTCAAGGACGCCGTCACCGTTCGCCGCTCGGTATTCACGGCCGCTTGGGTCATCGGACTGTTTTATATCATGACCGTGTTTCTCGGATTTGGGGCCGCCTCATTTGTGAGCTACAACAAGCTGCAGAACAGCAGCTTCGGCAGCAATTTGGCCGCACCTCTGCTCGCTTATGCGCTCGGCGGCGATTTCTTGATGGCTTTTGTGTCGGCAGTTGCATTCGCAACGATACTTGCCGTGGTCGCAGGTCTCGTCATTAGCGCGTCCTCGGCCTTTGCCCATGATTTTTACAGCAACATTTTCAGAAAAGGCACGGCTTCCGACAAAGAGCAAATGTACGCTGCCAAACTTTCATCCATCGGTGTTGGAATTATCTCTATACTGCTGGCAATCGGGACGGAGAAATTAAACGTTGCTTTCCTGGTTTCATTGGCTTTTGCAGTTGCCGCATCAACCAATTTGCCTTTGATATTGTTTACTTTGTTTTGGCGCAGGTTTAATACCGCAGGGGCAATCGCGGGGATGACCACAGGGTTTTTCTCCTCCGTCATTCTGGTTTTATTCAGTCCCAACATGATGCATCCGACAAACGGTTTAATCTATGCGGAGCCCGTCTTTCCTTTAGCGAATCCTGGTATTGTTTCGATTCCACTGGGCTTTATTGCGGCCTATATAGGTACGGTTATATCTAAAAACAATCAGGGAAACCGTTACGAAGAAGTGCTCTTTCAAGCGCAAACGGGAATTCGGGTTAATGACCCGGGTAATTGAATAGAGGAAGGGGTTGTTGATGATGTCCAGCTTCAAACATCTTGATTATAAAGTCGAAGACCATATTGCAATCCTTACGATCAATCGGCCAACGGTTTTGAATGCGCTTCACTCGGATTTGCTGCGGGAGCTGTCCGATGCTGCGGATCGGATTGAAAGGGACGAGGCCATCCGTGCGGTGATCCTGACGGGAGCGGGCGATAAAGCATTTGTTGCAGGAGCGGATATATCTGAAATGAAAGGCAAAAGTGTGCTGGATGCCAGGGAAATGTCCCGGCTCGGAAACCGGGTGTTTTCCAAGCTGGAGCATCTGCCGCAGCCTGTCATTGCAGCCGTTAACGGGTATGCGCTAGGCGGCGGCTGCGAGCTGGTTCTGGCATGCGATATCCGGATTGCAAGCATGTCGGCAAAATTCGGCCAGCCCGAAGTCGGCTTGGGCATTATGGCCGGTTTTGGCGGCACACAGCGCTTAGCGCGCCTTGTCGGTCTCGGCATCGCGAAAGAATTGCTGTTTACAGGGGAAATGATCACTGCCGAGCGGGCGTATGAAATCGGTTTGGTCAATCATATCGTCGAACCGTCCGGCTTATTAGCTAAAGCGAAAGAAATCGCAGGAAAGATTGCGGAGAAATCACCGCTCGGCGTTCAATTCAGCAAAAGAGCTGTGAATGAAGGCTTGCCGCTCGATCTTGAGCGCGCGTTGACGCTGGAATCGGAGATGTTCGGGGCGCTCTTTTCAACCGAAGATCAGAAAGAAGGGATCGCCGCATTTTTAGAAAAGCGTAAGGCAGTTTTTCGGGGGAAATGAGAGAGGCCGAATGTCGCCCGCTCATGCGGGAGATGGAAGCGGAGCTGGCCAGCGGCCTGACAGCGGGGGGACAAGCGAGCCGACCAGCGGGCGGACAAGCGGGCCGACCAGCGGGCAGACAAGGGAGCCGACCAGCGGCCGGACAAGCAGGCCGACCAGCGGGTGGACAAGCGGGCCGACCAGCGGGCAGACAAGGGACAGCGGGTGGACAAGCGGGCCGACCAGCGGGCAGACAAGCAGGCCGACCAGCGGGCAGACAAGGGAGCCGACCAGCGGCCGGACAAGCAGGCCGACCAGCGGGTGGACAAGCGGGCCGACCAGCGGTCTGACAAGCGGGCCGACCAGCGGTCTGACAAGCGGGACCCGACAAGCGGCCTGACAAGCGGGCCCAGACAATCGGACCGACGGTACGTTATTTGTGAACAAACCGCTGCTCCGAAGAGATGAACGGACATACGATCCGTTATTCAGTCCATATTTCGCTTTCAATAGCCAAATTCGAGATAATAACGGAATGACGGTCCGCAAAGTAGGCAAAACAAGGCAGAATGTCACAAATAACGGATCTAGAGTCCGGATAAATTTTTACGCTTACGATCCAGTTGGAGACAAGATCGGATATGGAGCGGCTGGCCGATTGTTCACCGATGATAAACGGATTCCTTTTTTGACGCAACCTCACAAGCATTGGAAACGTACATGGAAACATAACATGTAGGGAGTGATAGATGGATGAGTGAAAAGGGATGTATCAAATGCGGAAGCAAAGACGCAAGGACGAAAGAAGTAGCAATGACCGGCACAGGCCTTTCCAAAATGTTCGATATTCAGCACAATCAATTTGTAGTCGTGTACTGCGCAAATTGCGGGTATTCCGAATTTTACAATAAACAAGCGTCGGCTAGTTCGAACGTTCTTGATTTCTTTTTCGGTTGATGAGTCAGGGAACGGGCGACGATTGTTCAATAATACAGCGGCAGTCAAGGACTTTTCTCGTCCATGACTGCCGTTTTTTGTTAAACTGCTAGCTGGCCCCCATAAAGAGTAATTTCCGAGGTCACCCTGTGGTATCAAAGCTTTCATTTGCACGATACGATCGGTCACTGGGTTCCAAGCGGATGGAGTCCTCCTTCTGTTCGGTACAAGTCGCAAAAGTTTGCACAATCAGGTGCGGATAAATTCCGTGATGGAACAAACAGAAAGCAGAGGAGGGCAAAGAATCGTAAAATTTAGGGAAGGAATAGGGAGTGGGTATGGAGAAGTAGTATTTTATGTTAGCGTTTACAATATGGCGTGGGTGTTTGGCAATGGAAGCTTCAACAAGGATATTTGATCAAGGGGGTGCATCTGAATAAGCATGTCGGCAGCATGACGGTTTTGGTTTTTATAAACTGAAAATGTTTTGCAAAACGTATTCATCCATTTGGAGGTACTGATCATGTTAAAAAAGTTGTCCTTAAAAAAAGGTATAATATTCACCTCGATTATTGCCTTGGCGGTAATGTTAGCTCCGGCCGTATTTGCTAATGAAGCCGACCAAAAAGTACCGCCGGCTTCTCGTATTACCGATAAGATCATTGTTACCGATGCAGATACAATTGATCGAACAAAAGATTCGATCAAAGAAAGATACGCTGACGCGAAACAAATTAATATTCTGCACATTTTGGACCTTGTTGAAGTTGATGAAGGCATACAACAAAAAGGAAACACCTTTATAAATACCTTAGAAGTGCCGGGCGGGAAGAGCAATCGTTATGTCCGCATTGGGTTTAAAGATGGGGTAGGAATGCTGGATCTAACGGCGCTCAATGGTTCTTCCGGACAAATTGGGGTACACATCAGTGCCGGTGTCGATGTGAGCCGAACGACAAACGGGATGTACGTATATCTTAAGGACGACGTGAACGACCAAGAAAGCTATGTCACCTCGAGACATGCGATCGATTGGAGGAATTATACGAAAGAGACTGCCGTTTTTGATACGATGTTTGAATTGGAAACGACGTTATGGGATGTGGATCAAGCATATATTGAAGTATTGCTTCCTTATCAAGCCGAGATCACGATTCAAGATATCTTCATGTTTGTGGAAAAGGAAGTGCCGGGATTCAGCGATATGCATGAGCGGATTACCGGCGGTGCTGAGGCGGTAACGGATAACATCCATGTCATTCATAACGCTGCTGAATTTGCAGAGGCGCTTGATAAAGTGAGCGCAGCAGGGGTGCCTTCCATTATTTATGTCAATGGAACCGTCAGTTATGAGGAGTGGGTTGAGGCAACCGGAAAAAAGCAACGGGATATAACTATTGGCTCTGAGGTGCAGGACCTGTCCATCATCGGTATCGCCGATCGAGGAATATTTAACGGTTCAGGACTCAAAATCCATGGCCATAATATCATCATTGAAAATTTGACGATTCAATACGTTGAAGGTAAGGATGGAATTGAAGTGAACAATGCGACAGATGTTTGGATCAGGCACAACAGCTTTATTGACGGCGGCCGGGATCTTCCGGAAGGGATCCGGTTTGATGAGTTAATGTCCATCAAAAACAATTCACAGCATGTGATTGTATCATGGAATCATTTTAAAGACAGCAATCGGGTTCTCCTGGTTGGAAGTAATGATGGTTTGGATGCTTTACCGGACCGCAGACTCATTATGCACCATAACTATATCGAAAATGTAACGCAGCGTGTGCCGCTTTATCGTGGCGGTCATGCGCACATGTATAACAATTATATTAAGAATGTCAATCTTTCAGCGTCGAATGTGCGCAGTAACGCCAAAATGAGAATTGAAAACAATTATTTTGAAGATGTGAGAGATCCGATCGGCGACTTCCACGGTCTTATTCCAGGCCGATGGGAAGTGAACGGTAACATTTTCGACAATAGTACCGGCAGTCAGCCTACGGAATCCACGATCGCCATTAACTTCAAAGATTATGAATACGATCTGGATCCAACCGAAGAGGTGCCTGATATTGTATCCAATGGGGCAGGGGCAGGGAAGATTGAGCAGGACTTAGCGTTTATCGAGCGCTTGGTTCAACGCTAATGGATAGGGCTTGAGCGGTTAAACAAGAATCCTGTTAGAAGCAGCACTAAAGAAGTCGCAGTGTCAGAGTAAAGAATCAGTATATTATAATTTTCATCCTCTGTGATGCGGCGCTGGTTTGCGCTGCATGGATGGTCAACGGGTACGGTAGCTGAATAAAAAAAGAGGATCCGCCGCGGCGGATCTTTTTATAATTAGCAGCTCTCCTTCAATGACTGTCGATCCATGCAAGCAAATAAACGGGTTTCTAATCTACCTCATGCGAGCAATAAATTCGTGCGCTGCTCTGGAGAGCGGCATGTTTTTTAAAGTCATGATTCCGACCTGGGACGGCGGCAGCTCCACATTCAGATTAATCTCGAAAAGGGAGCCGTCTACAAGATTATTGGTAACGAATTCTCGTGTCACGAATGAAATACCGAGCCCTTTACGGGCAAATTCGATGAGCAAGTCTACACTGCCAACCTCGATTTCAGGCTTCAACTTAAAGCCGTAGCCATGAAATAAATCCGTTATGGCTGCTCTTGCGCGGCTATTGCGGGAAAACAAGATGATCGGGAATTGAAGCAGTTGTTCCATCGATATGACCTTGCCCCTGAGTTGCTCGTAACGGGAACCGGCCACGAAGCAATCCTGTAACTGGATGCCTTCCCTCACTTCTAGCTGAGCATCAATGATCGGCATTCGCACCACCCCGAGATCAATTTTCCCTTCCTTCAAAAAGGTGATGATTTCCGGTGTCGTCCCATGTGTTAAGTGGATCCCGACGCCCGGGTGCTGATGACGAAAGCTTTCCAAGTAAGGAAGTAAATAATGTTTGAACAACGAGTCGCTTCCGCCGATTCGAAGCTCCCCGCTATTTAAATTTTTGAGTTCGGCCATTTTTTCTTCCGCAAGCGTAATGAAGGTGTTAGCCTGCTCGATATAGGAGTAGAGAACAGCCCCCTCATTGGTCAGGGTAACGCCTTTGGAATTGCGGGAAAACAAGCTGACTCCGAAGCTATCTTCCAGCTGCTTGATCGCATGACTGACGCTAGGCTGAGTAAGAAACAAGGCTTTGGCCGCCTGGGTGAGGCTGCCTGTCTTGGCAGCTAAATAAAAAACCTTGTAAAGCTCATAATTTATCATAGACATAGTCTATGGCTCCTAACAAATATATTAATTTCTTGTATGGCGAATGCCTCCATTATACTGGAAGAAAGTAAACGAAGCCAGTAAAAGCCAAAAGGAGGCGTATGTATTGAAACGTTCAATTGAAGAATTAAGCATCAACACGATTCGAACCTTGACGATCGATGCGGTAGAGAAAGCAGGCATTGGCCATCCCGGCATGCCGATGGGGACCGCTCCAATGGGTTATACTTTATGGACCAGGCAGATGAAACATAACCCGGCAAATCCGGAATGGTTTAACCGCGATCGTTTTGTGCTTTCGGCCGGTCATGGTTCCATGCTGCTGTACAGCCTACTTCACCTCAGCGGGTATGGGGTTTCCTTAGAGGATTTACAACAGTTCCGGCAATGGGGAAGCCGCACACCGGGTCATCCTGAGTATGGTCATACGCCGGGTGTTGAAGCGACGACAGGTCCGTTGGGCCAGGGATTAGCGATGGCAGTAGGCATGGCGATGGCGGAGTCTCATCTGGCCGCCGTATTTAATCGGGAACATTATGCGCTTGTTGATCATCATACTTTTGTCATATGCGGTGACGGCGATTTAATGGAAGGCATCTCCGGCGAATCCGTTTCTCTCGCGGGCCATCTAAAGTTAGGTAAACTTATTGTACTGTATGATTCCAACGATATTTCACTCGACGGAGAGCTCGGCATGTCGTTTTCTGAAAATATCCAGGGGCGCTTTGAGGCATGTGGCTGGCAGTATCTTCGCGTAGAAGACCAAAACGACGTCGAAGCGATTGGGAGTGTCATCGAATGTGCTAAACAGGAGAGAGCCAGACCAACCTTGATTGAGGTCAAAACGACAATTGGCTTTGGCAGTCCCAATAAAGCTGGAAAAGGCGGTCATGGAGGTACGCACGGTTCGCCGCTGGGCAAGGAGGAGCTGCGCTTAACGAAAGAAGCGTTGGGCTGGCCGGTTGTACCTGATTTCTACGTTCCGGAGGAAGTAAGTACACATTTTGCCAAGCTGCGTGTACAGGGGCATGCTGCCGAAGAAATGTGGAATCGGATGGTCAGCGATTACAGGGTGGCTTACCCGGAATTGGCCTTGCAGTTTGAACAGGCAATCCGAGGGGAACTTCCATCCGGTTGGGAATCCGGCATTCCGGCTTTTGAAGAAGAAGGTTCACAGATCTCAACACGTATAGCCTCAGGCAAGACCATCAATGGTCTGGCTGAGACCTTACCGCTCTTGATCGGCGGATCGGCTGATCTTGCAAGCTCCAATATGACCGAAATGGTGAAGTAT
The DNA here is from genome assembly GCA_041281825.1 of Paenibacillus tarimensis. Lineage (GTDB taxonomy): Bacteria > Bacillota > Bacilli > Paenibacillales > Paenibacillaceae > Paenibacillus_D > Paenibacillus_D tarimensis_A. Next base: position 2,236,656 of record CP166298.1, read on the forward strand.
CCGGCCTTCAGTCCGAAACAATACGATGGGCGAAATCTTTGGTTTGGCGTCCGGGAATTTGCCATGGGAGCGGCATTGAACGGTATGATGCTTCATGGCGGTTTAAGAGTATACGGCGGTACTTTCCTCGTGTTCAGCGACTACCTGCGCGGCGCAATCCGGCTGTCGTCATTGATGAAGCTTCCTGTGATTTACATTTTTACCCATGATAGTATTGCAGTAGGAGAAGACGGACCGACACACCAGCCAATCGAACATATACCCTCGTTAAGGCTGATTCCGGATCTAACCCTATTCCGTCCGGCGGATGCGAATGAAACCGCAGCGGCATGGCGCTATGTGCTACAATCAAAAACAGGTCCGTTCGTATTCGCATTGACACGGCAGAATCTTCCGGTACTTCCCGGGACCCGAAATCTGGCTGAGGAAGGTGTAGCTCGCGGAGCATATATTCTGGCTGGCCATCCCGATGAGAAACCCGATATTCAGATTGTGGCTACCGGCTCCGAAGTCTGCCTGGCGCTTGAAGTTCGTACTAAATTCGCTGAACAAGGTATTCACGTCCGGGTAATTAGCATGCCGAGCAGAGAGTTGTTCGAGCGTCAATCGGAGGAATACCGATATAGGGTTCTCGAGCCATCCGTTCGATCGAATGTGGCGATTGAAATGTCTTATCCGTCGGGCTGGGAAGAAATTATAGGCAGCGAAGGTCTCGTTATCGGTATCCGCAAATTCGGCGCTTCGGCAAAGCCAGACCGGATCTTGCGGGAATACGGTTTTACGGCAGAGTGCATTATGGAGAAAATACGCAGCCGGTTTTTAGTTTCCATGTGCGAGGTCTAAACCCACCGCCTTTAGGCGGTCAGCTTCCAGCACGTTGAAAGAGTAGAAGGATAACATCAAAAAACACTTGTCACTGTAATGTTGATTCCGCTAACGGTTGTACTTGCTGCTATTTGGCGAAGAAATGCCATTTTAAAGTTTTAACGGTTGCAGTTGCCGTTATTTGCTGAAATCCGCTCCCAAAATCGTGAAAATGGACAAATAGGCGCGCTGGCAACCGTTAGCCTTGGAATAATGGGACAAACCAGCAAATAACGTCGCTGATAACCGTTAGAAATAACCGGCATGCAATCGATGTGTTCTGAGAAGACTACATTCTTTTAGAGTTGGCATTTGTGTTCTACATCAATGATTAGCCCGAGCATGTCGAGTCCAGTCGGAAGCTTCAGGTGGCTTTAGCCTGGACAGCGACTTTCAGTCGCAAAAGGAACCTACCGACTTTAGTCGGTAGTCGTTTAGTTAAACCACAGGGAGGGGTGAACTTATGAATGTGAAAACAGAAGATATTTCTAGCGCGATAATTGATTTAGGTCTTTCAAACAAGCCTGTATGTATTCATTCCTCATTACGTTCATTTGGCTCAGTTGACGGCGGGGCTGAATCGATAGTTCATGCTTTTCTAAATCAAGGATGTACAATACTGGTGCCCTCCTTTTCTTCCCGATTCGCAGTATATCCACCTGATGACCAAAGACCTGAACGGAATGGTTGCGGTGATTACAGCTGGTTCACCAATAATAATAGTACAGAAACTAAAAACATATTTACATGTACTACTAACGAATTGGACAGAGACATGGGGGCAATTCCAAAAGCTGTTCTAAACATGCAGGATCGAAGACGCGGGAATCATCCATTAAATTCTTTTGCTGCGGTTGGCCCACTTGCGGATGAATTAATTCTTGAACAAAAACCGGCGAATGTGTATGCTCCTCTTGAAACACTTTCTGAGCTAAACGGAAAAGTCATACTCATGGGAGTAGGTCTGAATAGACTCACATTGCTCCATTTGGCGGAAAAAATGGCCGGCCGAACTATGTTTCGTCGATGGGCGAAAGAAGCCGACGGTTCGATAATTACTGTTGAGACAGGAGGTTGCTCTGAAGGGTTTCATAAGTTTGACGAAATTGTTTCTGAAATTTCAGATGAGATCACTGTTGGGGAAAGTTTGTGGCGCGTTTTCGATGTGAAAAGACTATTAGGTATTGCGTCAAAAGCCATTCAGCAGAATCCGCTTATAACCCATTGCGGAAATACTGATTGTGAACGATGCAATGATGCAATACTGGGGGGACCAATATTGTTTTGAACTATCGAGAATAAATGGGGTCTCTTGAGTCTTCGGTCAGATTGGCAGCCATATTCGCTAAGGTAACGTACGAAAGACGTGAAAAAAGGTAATCCCAACAATCCGGCGAATTATATATTTACTGCATATTTGTTATTTTTTTCTTTTAGAGATGGGCTATTGGATGATCTAATAAAAGCGATTGTGCTGAGTTTAATCGAAACTCTGGATCGAGCCTTATCGTCCGGAATGGTATGCCTAATCGTATTTGAATACGGTGAATATGCTTATCCTTGGAAACATCATTACCGCTATGCTAGTTGAGAAGTTATAACTTGATCATAGTTTTCCATTTAGGAGGGGTCCTTATGTCCATAATCAACATTTCTCATGCTTCGTTCGTCTTGCTAGTGAAAGATTTGGAGCGAACCGTCCAATTCTATTCCGAGTTAGGCTTCAAACATGAAGTAATCGGTTCGAAAGTTAAACACCATCATGTTTCAAGAGATAAACTGGTTCTCATTCTTGTTGAAGCGGGGCAAGAGGATGAGGTGAAACCGATCAGCTCCCGTTATGAGGAGCAATATTTTGATGTGTATTGTTATACGAATGCCGTGGATTTGCTGGCACAAGAGTTTATCGATAAAAACGTAACCATCATCCGAGAACCTAATTACACCAATCATTGGAGCGAGTTCACTTTTCAGGATATAGACGGCTATCAAATCACTGTTGGCGGCGGCGTCGTCAATAAAGAACTTATTTCAGGAGAATGGAAGTAATCCCTTATGGCAGGTGACACGATGTCCACTTTCTACGTGCCTCCTAATGAATCCGAAGGCGGATGGAGAGAGCCGGTTCATAGAGATGACATTGCAGGGCTTGGCTTGGACATTGAATCATTGCAGGGCTTCGCGGAATGGAATATGTCCATACAGGATCCGGGTGCGGAGGCTCCGTCCTCTTTTCTCGTCATCAAGAACGGCTGGCTTGTGGGCGAACAATACAATCGTCCGGAAACACGATTTACACCCGGTTGGATAGCTTCCATTGGCAAAAGCATGTCTTCATGTATCGTAGGCAGGTGGATGGAAGCCGGGGCCGAAGGCAGGATGCCCTTCCAAGTGGACCTGGAGACACCCGTATATGACAGCAGATATTTGCCGGAAGGATTCCCGGTGTCAGATCCAAGGAAGGAGCTCATCACGCTTTCACATATACTCACTCACACATCAGGGCTCAAACCTTCGCCGGAAGTGTTCCGCGGCAGCGGCTTTTCTTTCATTGATTATACAGTCGGGCAGTCTAAAGCTTATCCGGATTCCCAGAGGCTTATCTTCGACCCGGGAACGAGTTACGGTTACAGTAATGTAGGCTATAATCATCTAGCCGTAATGTCACCCCACCTGACAGGGATGCTTTTCCATGAGAACATTGAAAGAGAACTGCTATCCCCAATCGGGATCGAAAAGCCGAAATGGTACGAAGGAGGAGCCGCGTATCTATGGCACGGAAAAACCTATGAGCCCTCCTGTTCCGGACCGGATCTGACGGCTCGCGACCTGGCTCGGTTTGCTTACTTGCTGCTTCGAAACGGCTGTTACGGTGACCGGCAAATCGTCCCTTCCTGGTATATAACGGAAATGAAAAAAGTCCACCGTATGAACGAAGATCAGCCGGATGACTACGGACTTGGACTCTACACAAATGTTAACGGTGCGCTTTCTTCGTTTTTGCCTAAAGAGGCTTTTGTCCTGACCGGGGCAGGATTAAACATTGTTCTTATCGTACCGGGTTTGGAATTAATCGTTGTAAGAATGAGCCGGGTCACTTCAATTCACAGCAAGCCATTTCTTCAGAAGTTTCTTGACAAATCGGTAACAATTCTCCGTTGAATATTGTAAGGCACCGTTATCGTAATACCCAAATAAAGGAGAGGAAAGGTTATATATGGAATCGAAAATTATTCAAAAGCCGGAAATGACCTTGGTTGGTCTTGCAGCTAATGTCACGCTAAAAGAAATTCAAGAAGAGAAAACGACGTACAAATTGGGCAGCACATTCATGGGTCGCAGATCGGAAATCATGGAATGCAGCAATAGCAAAGAAGTGTTTGGCGTTTCAACAGACCCGGAAAAGTATGATCCCGATATGAATGCATTCGAGTTTTTTGTCGGCGTGAAGGTCCCGTCTCTCCATCAAATTCCGGAAGGAATGGTGGTTAGAAAAATACCTGCCAATACCTATGTACAATTCACTTTTAAAGGGACAGCGGATAAAGCCGGTTCTATACATAATTATTTATACTCTACTTGGTTAAAGCAGAGTGAATATGAATTGTGCGATCGATATAATATAGAAGTATATGATGATGAACGAAATCAAGGACCGGAATCGGAAGAATCAATAACGGATCTTTGTTTCCCGATTCGTAAAAAAGCAACCATGTAACAGGAGGAAAGGAAGTCATTGACACTCCAACAATTAAAATACGTGATTGAGGTTGCTAACCGGGGGTCCATTAATGAAGCGGCGAAGCGGTTGTTTATTTCTCAGCCAAGCCTCTCAAATGCGATCAGGGATCTGGAAGAAGAAATACAGATTACGATTTTTGAACGGTCGAATAAAGGGATTTCGCTCTCTAAAGAAGGCGTTGAATTTTTGAGCTATGCACGACAGGTGGTCGAGCAGGCGGAACTGTTGGAAAACCGCTACCTGAACGGAAAGCCTTCTCCGCAGCATTTTTCCGTTTCGACCCAGCATTATGCATTTGCAGTGAACGCATTTGTCAGTCTCGTTCGGGAATATGGCCAGGATGAATATGAGCTTGCATTGCGTGAGACAAAAACCTATGAAATTATCGAGGATGTCAAAAGCTTACGCAGCGAGATCGGAATTATTTATCTCAATGAGTTTAATGAAAAAGTGATTAACAAGCTGCTTAGAGCCGCGAATCTGGAGTTCAACAGTCTGTTCACGGCGAAGCCGCATATTTTTATCAGTGTTAATAACCCACTGGCAAAGCAATCTATCGTCACTTTAGATCAGCTTCAGCAATATCCGTATTTGTCCTTTGATCAGGGGGAGTATAACTCCTTTCATTTTTCCGAAGAGATTCTCAGCACAATGTCACATAAGAAAAGCATTCGGGTAAACGACCGGGCGACGCTATTCAATTTGTTAATCGGACTGAACGGTTATACGATATCGACAGGGGTATTAAGTGCCGATTTGAACGGCAATGAAATTATCCCCGTACCTTTGGACTGTGAGGAATCGATCAATGTCGGCTGGATTGCCCATAAAAATATAACGCCATCGAAGCTCGGAACGGCATATATAGAGGCACTTAAGCAGGCCATATCCCAATCCTAAGTTTGGTATAGCTTAAGGATATAGCTAGATATAGTATAATCCAGTTACCCTATATCCGACAGGCCGTGCTATATTTCTTGTAAACAACCACGTGGTGACAAATTTACACAGAGGGGTTTTGCAAGATGATAAAAAGCAGTGTGCTGGGATATCCGCGTATCGGTGCGGATCGGGAATGGAAGAAGGCGCTGGAAGCGTTCTGGTCGGGGAAAATCGAAGAGCCGGAGTTTCACCGTCAGATGCGGGATATCCGTTTGAATCATTTGCGCAAGCAGCGGGGAAAAGGGATCGATTATATTCCGGTCAATGATTTCAGCTATTACGACCAAGTTCTGGATACCGCCTGCATGTTCGGCATTATACCGAAACGATTTTCATATGAAGGCGGTGTCGTACCGCTTTCCGTCTATTACGGAATTGCCCGCGGGACGAAGGATGCCGCCGCAAGCGAAATGACAAAATGGTTTAACACCAATTATCACTATATTGTACCTGAATTGAATGGGGCATCGCCGAAGCTCACCGAAAATAAACCGCTTGCGGCTTATCGTGAGGCAAAAGAGAAGCTCGGCGTCGAGGGCAGGCCGGTGATCATCGGGCCTCTTACCTTTCTTAAGCTTTCCAAAGGATACAGCTTATCGGAAACCGACGGCTGGCTGGAACGATTGCTTCCGCTCTATGTGCAGATCCTTCAGGAGCTGGCAAGCGAAGGGGTTTCATGGGTACAGATCGACGAACCGATTCTCGTAACGAAGGTTAGCGAGGATGATGTGCAGCGGCTGAAGAGAATCTATGGGACGTTTGCCGCATCGGTTCCGAACCTGAACATCATGCTGCAAACGTATTTCGAATCGGTAGATAGCTATAAAGACATTATAACGCTTCCCGTTAAAGGAGTAGGGCTTGATTTCGTACACGGTTATATCGGGAATATGTCGTCAATAATTACGTTTGGTTTTCCGGCGGATAAAGTGCTCGGTGCAGGCGTGATCGACGGCCGCGGAATCTGGAAGGCGCCGCTGTGCGAGAAATTGGCGCTGCTGAACGAACTCACCGAGCTTGTATCTGCGGAGCGGCTCATCGTACAATCGTCGTGCAGCCTGCTTCATGTACCGGTAACGGCCAAACGGGAGACGACACTAGCAACCGAACTGAAGGATGCTCTTGCCTTTGCGGATGAAAAGCTGGATGAGCTGGTACTCTTAACGAAAGGAATCTCTCAGGGCTCGGTTGGAATTGCGGATGAACTGGCTGAATGCGATCGTGTGCTCGAGGCAATCAAGCTGTCAGGTGAACGTAATCGAAGCGATGTGCAAGATGCGGTCGCCGTTATCAGCTCACAACCAGCGGAGCGCAGCAGGCCTTTCTCCGAACGTCATCGTGTGCAGCAGAAGAAATGTCAATTGCCGCTACTGCCGACGACGACAATCGGCAGCTTCCCCCAATCCGCTGAGATTCGTAAGGCGCGTCAGCTGTGGCGTAAAGGTGAATGGAATCAAGAACAGTATGCAGCCTTCATCCGGGAACAGATCGATACATGGATTAAGCTGCAGGAGGAAATCGGACTGGATGTGCTCGTGCACGGCGAATTTGAGCGAACCGATATGGTGGAGTTCTTTGGAGAGAAGCTTGCAGGCTTTGCGTTTACGCAGAACGGATGGGTGCAGTCTTACGGTTCGCGCTGTGTGAAACCGCCGATTATTTATGGGGATGTAGCCTTTAAAGAAGCTATGACGGTCGAAGAAACCAAGTATGCCCAGTCGCGAACCGGACGCCCGGTGAAAGGAATGCTGACCGGTCCGATTACGATCATGAATTGGTCCTTCGTCCGTGAGGACATTTCCCGTGAACAGATTGCTTATCAACTGGCCTATGCGCTTAGACAAGAGGTGGAGGCGCTTGAAAAGGCGGGCATCGGCATGATTCAGGTCGACGAGCCTGCGGTGCGTGAAGGGCTGCCGCTCAAAGAGGAAGAACAAGCGGGGTACTTGGCGTGGGCAGTCAGAGCGTTCCGTTTGACGACCTGTACGGTGCAGGATACAACGCAAATTCATACGCATATGTGCTATTGCGAGTTCCACGATATGATCGATTCGATCGATGCGATGGATGCGGACGTAATCTCGATTGAGACCTCACGAAGTCATGGCGAATTGATTGAGAGCTTCGAGTTGAACACCTATAAGCTTGGCATCGGGTTAGGCGTATACGATATTCACAGTCCGCGTGTCCCGCGGGTGGAGGAAATGACCGCTATGATCGAACGCGCCTTGCGTGTGCTCGATCCGAAGCTTTTCTGGATCAATCCGGACTGCGGTCTGAAAACCCGCGGATTCGAAGAAACGGTCCAATCCTTGCGCAACATGGTAGACGCTACCCGGATAGCCCGTGCCAAGTATGCGCATGTTGGTCACGAGGATATAGTGACTCAAAAATGAGGTGTTTACTATAGATACCTTTGTAAAATCATTAAAAGAAGTACCCGGAGCAAATACAAACGAGATTATGAAGATATGGCCTAAGTTTATGAGCCAGGATAAAACCTCGATGAAATATTGGGGTGACATGAGAAGGTTATTTCCGGACTTTCAGCTCTGTCTTTTTAATGATGACCGGCTCATCGGTGTTGGAAATTCTATTCCAATCCAATGGTCCGGTACACCGGACGATCTTCCTTCCAGTTGGACGGATACCTTGATACAAGGCGTTGAGAAGAGAGGAAATGAGGTTGCGAATACCTTAGCAGTAGCGAATATGACCATTCATTCCGATTTTCAGAAATCAGGAATGAGTCGTAAGCTTTTGCAGGAATATAAGAGGTTTGTTGTTCATCAAGGATTCAAGAAAATGATCGTGCCGGTCAGGCCGAGTTTTAAAGCAGATTATCCATTGGCGCCTTTTGAAAACTATATCCATTGGAAACGGGAGGACGGCTTGCCGTTCGATCCGTGGATTCGGACACATCGGAAGCTGGGGGTGAAATACGAAAACCAATCCATAAAGCTTACACAGCAGAAGGAACTGTTGCGGAATGGGAGGGGTGGACGGGAATGCGTTTTCCTGAAAGCGGCCTGTATGTCATTAAAGGAGCATTGCAGCCCATTCATATCGATATTGATCGGGACCGCGGCGTTTATGACGATCCGAATGTATGGATGGAATATGGGATGGATGAGTGAAATAACTAGAGCGGAAAGGAGCAAGCTGCTGATGGTTTTACAACCAATCGGCAGCTTTTTCGCTCCATTTTTATGCGAACAGAAAATTGTTAAGAATCATGAATTATTTCTGAGTCGACCTACTAAATAAATACTTATCATCAGTAAAGCTCCAAGATAATATAGACTTTCATTAGGGATACTATACCCGACTAGAAGAACCACTGAATTCATTCTTGGCAAGGAATCCATATGATCAACATAAAAATTAGTCATAAAAACTGATAAGATCGAAAAAGCTGCTCCGCTTGCAAAGGACATTAATATGAGTCTGGCATGATTAACGAATTGTATTTTTCGGTAAAATAGATGAGGCATTATCAATATTATTGGAATTTCCTCCCGTATTAATCACAAAGCGGGTATATTGAGCTGAGCGCTATTTGTTTCTTCAGACAACGATCTTTCAGCAGGAAGCGTCATATACGGAATTGGTAGATCAAAGGTAGCGCCTCCCAGTATATCATTCTTTATTTGAAGCCGGGAAGGAAATAACGGGTATAGCCAAGTGCAGGGAGTACGGATACTCCCTGCTTCCTTAAATTTTTGTGAGCTCTTTGCGCACGATTGGGGCGACTCTGGTCCCGAGCAGTTCGATTGCTCGCAATACTTCACGATGTGGCATCGTACCGACATTGACATGCAGGAAGAAGCGGGTAACGCCTAAATTTTTGCGCAGCAGAAGTATTTTCTCCGCAACATATTCGGGATCGCCAACATAGAGCGCCCCTCGCAAACTGCGCGCCTCGTCGTAAGTTGCGCGGGTATACGTCTGACCCCAGTGCCGCTCGCGGCCAATTACGTTCATCTGCTTCTGTGTCGGAAGAAAGAACGATTCCGCCGCCTGCTCGGTCGTATCGCTGATAAAACCGTGCGAGTGGGTGGCAACCTGCAGCTTGTTTGGATCGTGCCCGGCCTGTTCAGCGGCCTTTTTGTACAGGTCAACCAAGGGAGCAAACCTCTCCGGCATTCCCCCTATAATAGCGAATGCAATAGGAAGCCCCAGCATGCCCGCACGAGCAGCTGATTGGGGATTTCCGCCGCTGGCGATCCATACCGGAAGGGGACTCTGGACGGCTCGCGGATAGACGCCGAGGCCGGGAATAGCCGGCCGATGGCCGCCGCGCCAGTCCACCTTCTCCGAGGCGCGGATGGCCAACAGCAGCTCCAGCTTTTCCTCGAACAATTCGTCATAATCATCCAGGTTATAGCCGAATAGCGGAAAAGATTCAATAAACGAGCCTCGTCCCGCCATAATTTCGGCCCGCCCGTTCGAGATGCCGTCCAGCGTCGAGAAAGTCTGGTATACGCGAACCGGGTCGTCCGACGACAATACGGTAACCGCGCTCGTAAGCCTTATCCGCTTGGTCATGGCCGCCGCTGCGGCCAACACGACGGCAGGGGCAGACCCGGCATAGTCGGGACGGTGATGCTCCCCGATTCCGTATACGTCCAGGCCAACTTGATCGGCCAATATAATCTCCTCCACCGCATGGCGAAGTCGCTCGGCATGATTGACGGGCTCCCCGGTCACCGGATCCGAAGTAGCCTCCAAAAAAGTACTGATTCCAATTTCCATGTTGTTTGTCTCAACGGTCATAGTTATTCTCCTCCTGTTCTCTTAGTAGTTTACTAAAATATATAATGTTTCTCAAATATATTAAGTATGGATTCCCACCGCAAGACAAAAGTATGCTTTTATGGATGAGGAAAAAATTGGTTTACTTCAGGTACCTATGTATGATAAGATAAACAAGAACACACATTCGTATTAGTGGTGAGTTGGAGTGATGCCAACCTGATGAAGTAATACGCAGAAGGAGATCGATCAAGTAGATGGTTTTGGACATGGATTCAGTTATTGCAGAAACATTTCCCGCCGAAATCAAAACTTATTTAAGCGGTGCAGCGATCACAGTTGTTAAAAATCGAGTCAGGTCATCTGTTTACCATATTGAAAACCAAGCGTATGATATTTTTCTAAAAGTGACTCCGAAAGAACAAATGAAGCGTGAAGCATTGATGATGGAATACCTTCACTCTTTCGGGTCATGTCCAAGAGTGCTGCACTACACTACCGATGATTCATGGGATTATCTTATTACTGAACGAATCAAGGGCTCTGATGCTGCAAATGATGAAAACCTTGCCGAGCCGGACCTTTTAACCGAGGTATTTGCGGAAAGTCTGCTATATTTGCACGGGATCCGACATGAGAGTTGCCCTGTAATTAACGGTTTTAAGGAAATGGTTATCCGTGCTGAAAATAATTACCGGGAAATCAGGGCTGAGAAAGGCATACTTCGATATTTGGGGTATACAAACATCGAAACAGCATACAGTGACATGATAGATTTGTTCCAAATTGTTAGAGAAGATAAAGTAGTCATTCATGGGGACTATTGTTTGCCGAACGTACTCCTGCACGATTTTAAATTGAACGGATTTATCGATGTTGGGTATGGCGGCATTGGTGACCGTCATTATGATATTTTCTGGGGACTTTGGTCATTGCAATTCAATTTGAAAAGTAACGATTACTCCCACAGGTTCATTCAAACCTACGGTAAACATTTGATCGATCAAGAACGGCTTCGTTTTTGCGGACTCCTGTCTGTCTTTAACGGTTTTAGAGGGCAGGATTACTATGAGTTATAACATTGTTTCTAGTCCGGTAGCAGGCCTTATACCGCATAGTTGCAGCGGAGAATTTGTAAGCGTTTAATACTGTATACATCGTCGTATTCCAATACTAAATTAGTAATTCCAAACCTATCTGATGGAGGATGTTTATTTATGGAAGAATCCAACGCTCGCTTCGGATCTTGCCGCCGCTCAATCGTTTAACAAACAATTGGATGCAGAGGCAGGAGAGATATTTAACTTTGGAGACGTTTCGTTTTTCGTATTTAAAGATCATGATGGAAATAAAATTATGGTTACAAGTAAAAACCAGAGACAAGTAAACAAATAATATTCGAGATAGTTGATCTTCATATTGAATCTAGGCTGTTCATAAACGATGGAGAGAAGAGGGATCACTGTGAGTGAACAAATTTCAACCAATCAATTCATTAATGGCCGCGTCGTTTTGTGGCAGTTTGTTGAAGATTTGCCGAGAGCGGTTCAATGGTATTCCGATACTTTCGGCATAGAAAGCAGTGATAATATTGGTCATGCGTACTTTTTTCCTATAAATGAAAAAACTGCATTAGCTTTGAGTGTATCTCAATTAGATGGTGAAAAAATAGGCTCGTCAAATAGTGAGATGTTGGACTTACAATGTGAAGACATCTATTATACTCACAAAATACTTATGGAAAAAGGGATCACAATGGAAGCGGAGGTTCGAAATCCTGCCTGGATCTATCACGAGTTTTTTCTTTGGGATCCTGACGGGAATAAGATTAGGCTGCATGGATTTGTTCACGATAAGAATAAATAACCGATTGTATGAAAGGGGATTTTACATGTCTGTACAAAAAAATAATAAATCATCGGACAGCAATTCACCGATCCGCAACCATGTCGGTGCAGTATATGTCCCGGTTAGAGATATGAATAGAGCTGTTACTTGGTACAATCGTTTGCTTGGCAGAGATCGGGATGTTAATTATAATCCGGAAGTTCCATCCGAAGAGAAAACGATTTATTCTCTTGCACTGGGCGAGACAAATATTCTTTTAGATAGCATAGGGCGAGATCATGTCCGGGCAAGTAAGAACGTTTTGTTTAACTTGAAGACGGATGACCTCCACGCTTCCTACCAATATCTCAAAGAAATGAAAGCGAACATCCTAACACCTGAAGAAGACGCCATCTATTCGATAATGCTGGCTGACCCTGATGGGAATTTAATTAAAATTCATAAAGATTAGGTTATTCAACTCTATTAAAAACGAAAAGAGGGATATTCATTGACTTACCATCCGGTTAATCTCGAAACACTCGTTCCTGTAGGAAATATTACTTTGTCTAAAACGGATGAAGGCCTCGTAATGAGCGGCGCTAATGATACCGGCGTTGCAATATACCCAACAGCTGTTACAATACCTGCAAAAATCGATTTGACGGCTAAAACAGATTCAACGAATATCCGCCTGAAGTACGGAAGCGGCCAGGTTATTCTTAACTGGGAGTGCAATATGAACGAGTTGCGTGTCCATGATCCTATAATTGGAACACAATACGGGATCGCGGGTAAAGGCAAAATTCCGAGAAATGAGTTTGTTCATATAAGCTGGATTATCGATCATCGCTATATGCTGCTTCTAGTTGACGGAGAAGTAAGGCTGTTCAGAGAAAATGAACCGTACATGGAATTAATTAAGGCAGGAATTTCCGAACTGCCTGAATGTATGGTAGGGGTTGCCCCCGCCTGGGGATCCGTAATTACTGTAAAAGAAATTAATATTTCCAAGTGGAATCACGATGACAACAGCGGCCATCCGTTGGCTCTGCTTATCAGCAAACCTAAATTAACACTTCCGCTTGGAGAATCGATAACGCTTGAAAGCAGGGTTTTTCCGGAAACGGCAGTTAATCGAACGGTAACTTGGAGCTCGGATAGAGAAATTATTGATATCATCGAATGTGAAGACGGAACACTGAAGGTTACGGGGCAGCAACTGGGATCAGCCATTATTACAGGAGTAACGGGGGACGGAAATAAAACAGCCGTCTGTAAAGTCAAATGCGTTCAACCAAATTTTACGACTAATCTTACCGGATTAAAAACGATCAATGGGGATTGGTCTGAAGAAGATAACGGCATGGTAGGGGAGGGCGCAGGGGATTGCTTCATTGTTTCAAACGTCGCGGCTGCAGATCTTACGTATGAGGCCGATTTAAGTATTGAAGAGGGTATAGCGGCAGCGCTGGTTTTCAGAGCAACAGCTGATGCTTCAGGGTTTTATTGTGCGAATATAGACATCTCGGGTTTTGTTAAGCTTTGGAGACCCGGGAAGGATATCGCAGTAAAACATACAGAAATTAGTAGAAAAAAGCTGTACCACTTAAAGGTAATTGCCAGTGGTGATCATATTCAAGTATTCCTCGATAACAAGCAGCTGGTTGATGTACGAGACACGGCGTATTCTAACGGATTGCTGGGCTTAAATATATTTTATGCGACGGGTGTATTCCAAAATGTAAATTATAAGGCGTAAGTGTTACTTTACTTATTAATCTATCAAAACGAGCAGACACACCGGTAACTGCTCGTTTTGGTACCTCGGATATTCAAGCATATTCCATATATTGCCCGTGTCGGGAACTTATTATTCCACCGGCTTACCCAAATGATCTGTACAGTTATACAGTACACATTCCCAGCCGCCGCCTGCTTTCCTGATCTGAGTAACGGATGTGTTTCCAAATCCGTCCTGTTTATTGAAATCGGGAATGATTTTATTTAAGGTGAGCCTCATCAGTTCACCATGTGAAATAACCAGAATTTTTTTATTCGGATGGATGTTGCTAATCTCTTCAATGCAGCCGGCGCCTCTGGCCGCAACGAATTCCGGATGCTCCTCATTCAAGTCGAGTTCTCTCCAATTGTTTCCCCAGATGCGAATCCGCTCTTCTTCGGTTGTGCCTTCCAATTTGCCGCGGCCGATTTCGCGAAGTCTTTGATCAAAAATAATGTCCAGTCCAATCGTTTCCGCAACAGTTTCCGCGGTTTGTCTAGCTCTCATCAGGTCGCTGGCGTAGAGAACATCCCACTCCTCTTTGCTCAACCTTTCCGCTAATGCTTTGGCCTGAGCAATACCAATTGGATCGAGCGGATTATTGGCATGCCCTTGTGTCCTTCTTTCCAGGTTCCAGCTTGTAACTCCATGTCTGACAAGCGTAACGAGACTCATACGGATCCCTGCCTTTCCCATCTTTAGATTCCATGTGCCAGGTCTAAACCTTCCGCCTGAAGGCGGTCAGCTTCCAGCTATTCATCTATAAGTGAACCAGTAGTAAATAAATAGCGGTAATTTTGTCCTTTATTTTTAATATAACGCCGAGGTCGTGACAAATAACGGTATTTCGTACCGTAATACTGCATAGATCAGAGTTGCTTGCGTGGAATCGACCGAAATAAGGCCCTTGATTTCCTCTATTGCGGAGGATAGGGGTGAAAGAATTAAATAACGCCACAAATTTCCGCTATTTCGTACAGTCTAAATATTTCCAGACTTTCAGCCGGAACCTTCAGGTGGCTTTAAGCCGCAGTTGCTTTTTGGCAGCCTTTAGCCTGAACGGCGACTTTCAGTTGCAGAGGGAATCTACCGACTTTCGTCGTAGCCGTTCAGTAGATATATAATTATCAGCACTCTCATATTCATTTGTCAATTATTAAAAGCAGAAAGCAGCCCAATGATGGCTGCTTTCTGCTTTGTATTGCACTGATTGTTAATTAGTCAATCGGCCATTAGGAGCTGGAACGTTCGTACCAATAACCGGGGATCCCCTTCTCCAGACGCATTAACGCCTCCAGATAGAAGTAGTCGCCCCAGATAACGAAGTCGTCCGGTGATACGCCTGCTCGAACAGAATAGGAGCCGTGCTTAAGCAAGCCTTCCTCGTCGCCTTTGCTCGAATAGTTCTGAACGAGAGATGTCATCGACCGGTGGACGGCATCCAGAATAACCTCGCGGTCCGGATCGTTTTGATCCAGCCACTCCGCGATTTCTAGCATACCTGCGGCAGCAATAGCCGAAGCGGAGCTGTCGCGCTTCGACTCCGGCGTTTGAGGCACATCGAAATCCCAGTACACGACATTATCTTCCGGAAGCCTTTCGATGAAAAATAACGCCTGCTTTTTAGCGATTTCCAGAAATTCCGGGCGTTGCAAATAGCGGTATGCGAGAGCAAAGCCGTAAATGCCCCAAGCTTGCCCGCGCGTCCATGTCGAGCCGTCGCGATAGCCTTGATGCGTTCCGCCTCTAACGGAGTCACCCGTGTTGACATCAAAATAAAACGTATGATAGCTGGAATGATCCCCCCGCACCAAAAACCGTCTGCTTTTTTCGGTATGAATTTCGGCCGCTTTTCTGTACTTTTCATTCCCGGTTTGTTCGAACGCCCAGTGGAGCAGCGGTAAATTCATCAGGCAGTCAATGATGATTCGGCCTCCATTCTCGGGGTCGTTCTCCGGGCCCCAAGCCTGGATAATCTGCGGCGTTTCCCGCCATCTGCGCATTAATGCATCTGCCGCTTGCAGTGCCAATGCTTTGGCGCTTTCGTCGCGTTCGAGAATCCAGTGCGCTTTCGCAGAAGGGGAGTAGAGGAATCCGATATCGTGATGATCCAATGCCACATTGCGTTCCATCCGCCGGCGGAAGCTTTCGACCGTTTCAAGGGCGGCAGCACGAAAAGCTTCATCGTTGGAATATTCGTAGCTCAACCACAATATCCCGGACCAGAAGCCCTCCGTCCAATCCGTGTTATTCACCGTTGTATAGCGCTTTCCGTCATCACTGACGTGAGGGAACTTCCCGGCAAAACGTTCCGTATTCGCTTTGGTTATTTTCAGTGCCTGCTCGATTGCTGTTTTCCACATCGTGACACACATCCTTACCTTTCGTTTTTTTGCTGTCTGGAGTTAAGTATACGTCTAATTCGTTCCTATTTGTTGTGATATAATGTTGCTATATTGTGATTTGGGAGAATGCATATGAATCTGATCGAGCAGTTAAATCTCGGACCCTCGTCCATGATGATGAGTTATTATTACGAGACCAGAAACGACCATTGGAGAATGCTGCATGCGCATCAGGGCGTTGAACTGCTGTATGTGCATGAAGGCTATGGAAGCGTTACCGTTGAGAGGAACACTTTTTCGCTCCAACCCGGAACGCTCATTTGCTTTCAGCCGTTCCAGCTTCATCAGGTCGATGTGCCGCCGAACCGCGACATTCCCTATATAAGAACGAACATTACTTTTGACCCTCTGGTGGTCGAACGATTTCTGCAGCCGTTTCCCAAGCTCTTGACTTTTGTGCAGACATTGCGTAAAGGCAGCTTGTCCAGGCAGGTATTCCAGCTTGGCAGCACGACGGCCTATCCGTCACTTTTGAAAGAATACCATCTACTTGCGGGAGCGGATGAAGAGCGGCTTCAGGACGAAGACCGGATCCTGTTCATGATCACGCTGCTGCGGCATCTGATGCTGCATGTTTTTCCGCAAGATACGGAGGTCCAAAGCGAGCACAGGGATACGGCCCGGCATATCGATAAAATGATGGATTGGGTGGAGAACCGGTTCCATGAGCCTTTTGAGCTGAAAAGAATGTCGGATGAGCTTCATCTATCCCCGCATCATATTTGTCATGTGTTTAAACAGACAACCGGTAATACGTTATCGGATGCGATAACGGCGCGGCGTGTGCGAGAAGCGTGCATGCTGTTATCGACTACCGACAAATCCGTCAATGAAATCGGGAAGCTCGTCGGGGGATTAAGTCCTTCTTATTTTTGTCAGATGTTTAAAAAAAACAAAGGATTATCACCGCAGGAATACCGGAAGATCGTTCGCAAAACTTACGAAAATAAGTGAGGGAACGAAAGTTTTAAAAAAAAAATCGAAATTCTTTTGTGATCTATGTTCAAATTCACTCGGCAGGCGGCATCACAATGTATGAAGGCATATTGAGACGCGGGAGGCAGGCATGGGGACAATCGGACTGAATGTTAAAGGCATCGCTGAAAGGGGAAGCGGGTCGGACGATGCCGACCGCGAACGGTTGCTTGTGGAACGGGCGCAGCAAGGGGATACCGAAGCGTTCGGCGAGTTGATCGAGCAGCACCGGGGCAGAGCAAAAATCTGGGCCGAGCGGATAACCGGCGATCCGCATATGGCCGACGATATCGTGCAGGATGCGCTCATACGGGCGTTTCTCCATGTCGGCTCGCTTGCCGATACAAGCCGGTTCCTGCCCTGGCTGAACAGAATCGTCCGAAACCAGGCGAATATGCGTCTAAGGCGAGGGGGCCCTTACGGGAAGGAAAAGCCTTTTGCCGCATATCGTTCTGTCGGAGACAATACCGGCAGCGTTGACTGGGACGACCTAGACAGCGTGCTCTATCATCTGACCCGTTCAGCGTCGGATGCGGCGGTGAAGGAGCAGGATCCGGCGGAGCATCTGCTGCGCAAGGAGCTGTACGAGACGATCCACGCGCTTCTGCATTGCTTGACCCGCAAGGAGCGAACCATTTTCGAAGCGTATTTTTTCCGGCAGCTGGATCCGGATGAGATTGCCGCGATGTATCTGATGACGACAGGCTCCATCTATACGTATATCCACCGCTCGCGCCGGAAGCTCCGCGAGGAGCATATCCGCGTCTCTCTCGGCCTATTACCGGAGAAAGGAGGGAGCGGATTGACCAAGAGCAAGCTGCTGGAATTGCCGGAATGGCCGGCGCATGCTTCGGTGAAAATGTCCTTCGTCGACCGCATCGGGCATATGCTGGCGGCACTTGGGGACAGGCGTGAAACGGCGGAGCTGATGGGCTTGTCGGGATTTGCTTTTTTCATGCAGCTTTCGAATAAAACGACCTTCGCCGACGGCATCTACGTTTTCGATTGGCGGAAGTCGCTGCAGGCGTTCATGCAGGAGCTTGGGTATGAAGCTGCTGTATTGTGCGGTCAATTGTCGGAATCGCCGGTTCCGCTGCTAGGAGCCGTCGAACGGTTTCCTGTCGTATTACCGATCGAGGAGGCGGTGATGCCCTTTATCCGTAAGTATATCGATCAGGGCAAACCGGTGCTGTATTTCGATACGGCGGCTACCCGCCCGTATGTTCACGAGTGGTCGCTAATTTACGGTTATGATGACGAAGGGCGTTTGGTCCATGTAACGGATATGATGCGTCCCGAAGGCAAGACGCTGTCTTATGAGGATGTGGCGGACAACCCCGTCCGTTTTCTTGCCGGTGTTGACGGCAAGGTGCATCAGGAAAGTACCGGTCCGGACCGACGGTCCAAAGAAATGTCGTCGCTGCGCCGGATAGGGGAAAATGCGATCCGGCGCGCCGTGAATTTTGCAAGAAACGGAAGTAATTATTCGCCGATGACGGTTTATTTATCCTATACATCCGGACTTGCCGCTTATGATAAATGGATACAGCATCTGCGCCGCGGCCCCGAATCGCCGCCGAACCGGTACGGGATGGGGCAGCTGGCCGCCGTATATGCGGAGACAAAACGGTACGCCGCTTTGTATTTGCGCAGTTTGCCGCTGGAAGGCGAAGCGATGCGGCTGGCGCTTCTGGCGTCGGAAGCGTATGAACAGGCGGCAGATCGGCTGGCCGAGATTAGCGCCATGGTGCCGTTCGTACGCACATCCGAAATGCTGTCCCCCGAACGATGCGGGAAGTGTGCCGAACTATTGGAACGGGCGAAGGAATTTGAAGCTGCTGCAGTAGGATATTTGGAGAAAACGATCATTACATAGGGATCTTTGAGCATGACAATAGGGATCTTTGAGTGGAGCTCAAAGTCTCTCCTTATCTCAAAGTCTCTCCTATATACGGAAAGGGAGCTGTGACTATGACCATGCATGAGCCGAAGGAAATTAGGTTTCGGACGGAGTTTCAAAACTTGCACAACCTGATGGATGCCAAGGCATCATTCGAGCGGGAAAACCCCGGAGTACGAATTGTAATCGAGCAGTCAGCCGATTTCTATGAATCCATGCAAGCCTATAAATCCGATGAGGCTCCGGACATCATTGAATCGGGCGGTTGGGCTCTGTTTAACATAAGAGGCATGTTCGTCGATTTGCTGCCGTATGTCAACGAGACGCCCGGACTGAGGGAAGATCTGAATCCGGGTATTTTGCGCGTCGCATGCAAGGACGGGACATTGCCGGGGCTGCCTGTTGATGTGGCGCTTCCGCTAATCATTTATAACAAGGAAATGTTCAACCGGGCCGGGATCGCTTATCCGACGGAGGATTGGACATGGGATGAGATGATGGAGCTGGCGAAGCGGCTGACAATTCGCAACGAACAAGGAGTGGCGCGGCAGTTCGGTTTCGGCTTCGGCGTAGATATTGAGGAGTTCGAGCCTTTCGTTATGCGCAACGGCGGCAGATATTTGTCTCCGGATGGCTCCACCGCAAGAGGTTATGTGGACCAGCCTGCGGTAATCGATGCCTTCCGCATGCTAATCGACGCCTACCGGGAACACCGCGTCATCCGCAAACCCGGCGAGCCGTCCGAAGCGGGGGATCTGCACCAGGGTTTTGCGATGACCTTCGGTTTCACCTGGTACGTCGGGAATCTGGTCCATCACAAGCTCGACGAGAAGTTTGCGGTGGTCGGTCTTCCGCATATGCCGGGCGGGGAGAATTCCAACATGATCTATATGGGAGCAGCAGGCGTTACTGCAAAATCAGAGCATCCGCAGCTTGCCTGGGAGTTTTTGCGCCATTATATTTTGCAGCGTCCCGAATCGTTCCGATCGCCATGGACGCTGCCGGTTACCAGGTCGCTTGCCGAGCGGAGCGGTCTTACGGAGCATCGCATCTGGTCGAGATACATCCAGGAATTGGAGCATGTTCAGATCAGCGGCTTTTATATCAGCGAGAAGTGGAATTCCTCCCGCCAATTGATCAATGAGGACATCCACCGCATGATCCTCGAAGGTGCGGATGTGGCACAGACGCTGAAATCATGGACAAGGTTTGCTTGAAGATCCGCCTATTATTTGACAATTGGAAGCCCGTGGTTCGACTTTTTGTCGCCATGGGCTTTCCCTGTTCTTATCGATTTTCGCTTTCGGAAGGTTCGAAGTATAATAGGGAAAAGAGATTCACGATTAGGAATATGCCGGATTCGGGAAGGGGGGAGAATGATGAAAGTTATAGCTGCGCCGGATTCCTTTAAAGGCTCCATCTCCGCGCCTGACCTGTGCACATCGATTCGAAGCGGCATTCTCGCCGTCGATCCCTCTATTGAAGTAGTAGAATTGCCGATGGCAGACGGCGGAGAGGGAACGCTCGATACACTTCGGTATGCTACAGGGGGAAAAGCTTACGCGTGCCGGGTAACGGATCCGCTGGGCAGGCCGGTTACGGCATCCTATGGTGTACTGGGTGACGGTCAGACGGTAATGATCGAAATGGCGCAAGCATCGGGTTTGCCGCTGCTGCAAGATGATGAGAGAAATCCGCTAATAACCACCAGTTACGGGACCGGGGAAATGATTCGCCATGCGCTGGATGCGGGGTACCGCAAATTTATTATCGGTCTCGGCGGAAGCGCGACGAATGATGGCGGAGCGGGAATGCTGAAGGCGCTGGGAGTACAGTTTACGGATCGTGAACGAAATCCCGTTAAGGAAGGCGGAGCCGGCCTGGAGCGGTTGGCTTCGATCGACTTGTCCCTCTTGGACCCGAGAGTAAATGAATCGGAATTTATCATTGCCTGCGACGTGACGAACCCGCTCATCGGATCTTCCGGAGCGTCTGCCGTATTCGGTCCTCAGAAGGGGGCGACGGATCAAATGGTGCTGCAGCTGGATCGGGCGCTGGACCGTTACGGTAAAGTGCTGCTGCAAGCGACCGGCACGGATGTCCGGCAGTTGCCGGGCAGCGGAGCCGCCGGCGGAATGGGAGCGGCTTTTATGTCTGTGATCAGGGCCGTGAACAAATCCGGGATCGATATGGTCATGGAAGCGGTTCATTTTGAAGCCCATCTTCAGCATGCCGATCTGATTATAACCGGGGAGGGCAGGCTGGACAGCCAGACGTTATCCGGGAAAGTAATTGCCGGCATATGCCGGAAAGCGGACGGGGTTCCCGTCATTGCTTTATGCGGAAGCATGGAGTTGTCCGCCGCTCATATGGATGAGATCGGATTAACGGCTGCTTTTTCTATCGTGCGAGGTCCGTGTTCGTTGGAGACGGCTATAGCCAATGTCTCATTATGGGCTAGTCGGCAAGCGGAGCAAATCGTCCGATTATATGCCGCTAAAGGGTGAAAGCAGTTCTCTCGGAGGGATGTGATAATAATGAAGCCCAGGATTTATGTGACGAGAAAAATTCCCGACTCTGCGCTTCGCATATTGTCTAAGGATTGCGAGGCAGAGATTTGGCCGGAGGAGCAGATCCCGGTGCCGCGGGATGTTCTGGAAGAAAAAATACGGGATGCGGACGGACTGTACTGTCTATTAACGGAAAGGGTCGATCAATCGTTGATGGATTTAGCGCCGAAGCTCAAAGTGATCAGCAATATGGCGGTCGGTTACAACAACATCGACACCGGGGAAGCGAGCAGAAGAAAAATTATGGTAACGAATACGCCGGGTGTATTGACCGAGACAACCGCCGATTTAACCTTTGCGCTGCTGCTTGCCGCCTCGCGCAGAATCGTTGAGGCATCCGACTATATAAAGGAAGGACAATGGACGACCTGGTCTCCGATGCTGTTGACAGGGCAGGACGTGCATAAGGCCACGCTCGGGATTATCGGTCTGGGTAGAATCGGCATGGCCTTGGCCAGACGGGCGTCAGGATTCGAGATGCGCGTTTTGTATTACAGCCGCAGCCGCAAATTAGAAGCGGAGCGGTCAATGGGGATGCAATATGCGGAGCTAGACAGCTTGCTGGAGCAATCCGATTACGTATGTCTGATGACACCTCTGACGCCTGAGACGCATCATATGATCGGAGACCGTGAGCTGAAGCGGATGAAAAGATCAGCCGTTCTCATTAACGCGGCCCGGGGAGGAATTGTTGACGAAAAGGCATTGTATGCTGCCTTAAAGGATGGGACTATATGGGCTGCCGGTCTGGATGTGTTCGAGGAGGAGCCCGTCAGGCCGGATCATCCGCTGTTATCGTTGCCGAATGTCGTTGCCTTGCCCCATATCGGTAGCGCCTCGATCCGGACGCGCACGCGAATGGCCGAGCTTGCGGCTCATAACCTGTGTCGGGGGCTATCGGGGCATATTCCGGATCATCTCGTAAACAAAGACGCTTTTATTTAGAGGTTGTTCATGGCGGTCCAGATACCGTACCCATCCATCATAAGAACAGGAGACTCACCCTGTTGATGAGTCTCCGCCACACATTAATGGTTGTTTCCTTGACCGTTTCCTTTACGGTCTTTTGTTTTTGTCTGCGTATTTTTGGCACCGTGCCCTTGTTGTTTGGCCATTAAACGCTCCTCCTTTCGCCCAATCTGGCAGTAGTATGCTCTCCGCGGCCTGCCTTATTCGGTTCTGTGAACATCTAGGCAACAGAAGAATATAATAGGAAAGAAGCCTATCCGAATGAAAGCAGGGTTTCGCGGAAGGGAGCGCGTTCATGAAACAACAACAGATGATTTTAACAATACTGGTGCTGTTTGTGCTGTTGGTCGCATTGCTGGTGACTGCGGCGGTAATCGGCTGATTTAGGAAATAGATTGTTTTGATCAAAGTAACGAACATTTTACGGGATGGATTTGCATTCTGTCCGATTATTCAAAGTAACCGGTGCCGGCATCCCGGCGGAGATCATATTCTCATTTTGGCTGCACACTCGCGGTCAGGCCGAGAGCGTAATGGGGAATCCTGTGGGATTCTCCAATTTTTTTTGTAGATTCATTGACTGTACGCCCCTCCTGCGATCCTGTAAAATAGAGGTAGAATGCCCTTTTTAGCTTTTGTTCTTCCTCAAGGGACTTTGATAGGGATTTTCATCATAGAACTGGTTCCATAATCCCGATTCCTATCCTACTTTCGAATGCACCTATTCAATCCGGGAGGTATCTACATGGAAAACCGTGTCGCAGACATGCAGCTTTGTTCTATTATTCGCCGTAATCTTGAGACTTGTATCCTGGGTAAAGAAGTAGAGATTTCGCGCTTATTAACCGCATTATTGGCCGGAGGCCATGTTCTGCTCGAAGATGTGCCGGGCACCGGAAAAACACAGCTCGTCAAAGCCTTGGCCCGTTCGATCGGCGGACAATTCCGCAGGATACAGTGTAACCCCGATCTATTGCCGACGGATATTACGGGTGTCTCCATCTACCATCCCAAGGATGAAACCTTCCTGTTTCGGCCGGGGCCGGTCATGTCCAATATTTTATTGGCCGACGAGATTAACCGGGCGACGACGAAGACCCAATCAGCACTGCTCGAAGCGATGGAGGAGCGGCGCATTACGGTGGACGGCATTACGCATGAGCTGCCTGTTCCGTTCCTGTTGTTCGCTACACAGAATCCGGTGGAATTCGAAGGAACATATATGCTCCCGGAAGCGCAGCTCGACCGTTTCATGATGAAGCTGACGCTTGGATATCCGGATGATAAGACCGAGCTTCAAATGATCATGACTCATCAGAACGGCCAGCCGGTAGACCAACTGGAGCAGGTTGCCGACATTTCCGATATTGTAAGATTGCAGACGCAGGTCAGGCAGGTGCATGTCGATGAAGCGGTTGCCGACTATCTGATCCGTATTATACGCGCAACGAGAGAGCATAGCGCCGTTCAGCTCGGAGCCAGTCCCCGTGCCGCCATCTCGATGCTTTCCGCTGTGAAAGCGCACGCCTATCTGCAGGAGCGCGATTATGTCATCCCTGACGATATTAAAGAGCTTGCGCAGTCTGTACTGGGCCACCGGCTGCTCCTGCACACCGAAGCCCGAATGAACGGGGGAACGGCGGAAGACGTTATCAGCGGCGTGGTCCAACAAACTCAAGTACCGGTCCGGCTGGAGCGATAGAAGATGAATACCGCAAAAACGACTGCTGTCCAACGTTGGCAGCTGGTTGCGGGAGTTTACGCCAGCTGCGCTTTATTTATGCTGTTCCAGGGCGGCAAGACGTCCTTTATGCTGTTCATGATACTTAATGTACTGCTTGCTTACCTTGTCCTGGGCCGATGGAGCGGGATCAGTCGAATTACAGGGGAACGGAGGCTTATTCACGGCGGGTCGAAAGAGCTGACGCTGGCTGCGGGAACAAGACTTGAAGTGGAATTGAATATGCGGATTCCGGGGGTATGGCCGATTCCTTACGTGCTGGTCCGGGAACGTCTATTGCGCAAGGGCGGGAAGGACATGCCCTTCGAAGTGTCATTCGTGCCCGATATCAAACGGAACGGCTTCGTCTCTTATCTGACGCCTCCATTGCAAAGAGGGTATTATCAATTCGCACCGACCGTATGCTCCACTCGCGATATATTCGGATTGTTCGAGCATGACGGACGGTTCGAAGCCGAACAGTCGTTCAGCGTACTTCCTCAGACCGTGAATATCCGTCATTGGCATCAGCTGCACAGAGGAATGAAAGGTCCGTATTCGCATTCCGTTTCCCCGCGGTCCGCGAAGGAAACGACGCAAATCAACGGTGTACGGGAGTATTTGTACGGTGACAGACTGTCCCGGATTCATTGGAACGCGACGGCTAAGACAGGCGAGTGGAAGTCGAAGGAGTTCGAACGCGAGGCTATGCCGCGCTTGCTGTTAATATTGGACCGGGAAACGAAGGGCTACCCCAAGCCAGAGCAATTCGAGTTGGCGGTTTCCGTGACCGCATCGCTAGCGGAATTCGGTTTGCGAAGAGAGACGGCGATGGGGCTCGTTTCGATCGGTAAGACGCCGGATGTGTTTGCGACCCGTTCGGCCCCACAGCAGCGGAATGTGATTATGAATCATCTCGTAGGTGTGGAAAGCGACGGTTCTCTTCCTATTTACGGCGTAATACAGCAAGCCTCGCCATTGCTGGCACCCGGATCCATTGCCGTGATCATTAGTCCCCGGCTGGGAGAAGAAACCGTCAAAACGATGCAATGGCTTGATCGTAAGGGATTAATGCCTTGTCTCGTCCATATCGCAAGCACGATCCGGGAGGAAGATTATGGCACATGGCAGCGGTTGATTCGCAGCCGGGCATGGCCGATCTACTCGATTCGTCATCTGCAGGAGCTTCCTGCCGCTTTGGAAGGAGGGAGCTTGAATGGAACGGTCGAACCGGTTGTTTGATATCGTGAAGCGGGAATGGTATCGAAAGCTGACGTTTTTATTTATTGCCGTTCTTCTCTGGCAGCTGTTTGAAACGCTGGAAGGGTACTGGTGGGAGGAGACATTCTCTATCGTCCACGGTGTTCTGATTGCGGGCACAGCGATAGAGATGCTTTTTTCGGGAAAACGTACGTTGCGGGGTGTGCTGCAGCTGGCGGCGATCCTTGCCGTGAACCTTTACTATACCGGTTTTCAATATGTCCCCAAGGGTGAAGGGCCGTGGAACGAATGGCAGCTATGGACGGACTGGTTTGCCGCTAACGCCGGGCAATTGGATCCGTTCCTGTGGATCAGCCTGGCGGTATGGGCGTTATTGCTGTCCGCAGGCCATTGGACAAGAACCCGTCTCCAAGTGATCATATTGATCGCCTTCTGCCTGGTCACGCTGCTTATTGGCGATTCGTTCAGCCCCTTGATTCTCTGGGATAACGTGGCGTGGTCCGTATTTGTCGGCCTGGCCTGGCTCGTGGCCGAACATTTCTCCCGGTTCCAAGCCAAGCATCCGGACAGCTGGAACCACCTTATTGACTATCCGGCTTCGCTCATATTGCCTACGCTTCTCATATTGGCGCTTGTGATGTCTTCCGGTCTCTTCGTGCCGAGTATCGCACCCGTCATTAAAGATCCTTATACGGTCTGGATGGAATCGCGCGGCGTTGCGGTTCCGTCGTTCGTCGGTGACAAAGGATCGGCCGGCAGTACGCCGTCAAGCACGGGAGACAGCCGTTCCGGCTACAGCAGGCAGGATGATTTGCTGGGGGAAGGCTTCCTGTTTGACTACTCAACCGTAATGCAAGTCTCCACCTCGCACCGCAGCTACTGGAGGGGGGAGACGAAAGCGTTCTATACCGGAGACGGCTGGATGGACGGGCCTTCCGAGCGGCGGGAATCGTCCGTCATCGGACTGATGAACGGTGAATCGCTGCCCGTCATCGACGGTGCCGGTGAAACAGTCGAAACGATCGAGATCGTCCAGACCGTGACAATGGTTCGGGAGGAACCGCTGCCGGTCCTGTTCGGCGCAGGTCCGATCCGCAGGATTACTTCACTCGGCATTGGCGACGACCAGCTCTCCATTCCAGGGAGAATGGCCTGGCTTCCCGCATCATGGGAGCTGCGGTGGCCGCTTGAGCGTTCGGATGTGCCGTACCCAACGACCTATTCCCTTGTCTCTAATGTTCCCATACTGGATGAAGCCGGTTTGCGTGAAGCAGGCGCCATACTAAACGGCGAGCAGAAGAATGACATCTATTTACAGCTGCCGGATAGTTTGCCGGCCAGAGTGCGCGAGCTGGCGCAAGAGATTACGAGGGACGCGGCATCGGACTATGACAAAGCAAAGCTGATCGAGCAATATTTAAAAACAGAATATCCGTATACAAATACGCCGGATACAGGCAAGCGGTCGAGCAGCGACTTTGTCGACGCCTTCCTGTTTGAAATCCAGGAAGGATATTGCGATTATTTTTCCAGCGCCATGGCTGTGCTGGGAAGGAGCGCCGGACTTCCGACACGCTGGGTGAAGGGTTATGCGCCCGGAATCAGTGCGATAGAGGAAACGTTCTTTGGCGGACAACCGGACATGTTTGATATCGATCCGAACGGTTCAGGAACTTATACCGTCCGCAATGCGGATGCCCATTCGTGGGTGGAAGTATATTTTGAAGGCTATGGCTGGATTCCATTCGAGCCGACCTCCGGTTTCGCATTCCCATACAGCTATGCGCAGCAAGCGCAGGATATCAGTATTGATGAGATAGCCCCGGGAACTGACCCGGAACCACTGGAAACCGCATCGTCCCCGGTAAATGTGAAACTGTATGCGGCAGCAGCGTTTACGGCAGCGGCAATCGCCGTCGCTGTGCTCGCGATTATGCGCAGACGGCAAATTGCCGCCGCATTCGTGCGTTGGCGTTACCGTACCTATACGACGAATCAGAGGATTGTGCTGGAAACGGAGAAGCTGCTTCGTTACGGCCGACGCAACGGTTTGAATTATTCGGAACAAGATACAGTACGTGAAACGGTATCGCATTGGTCGAAGGTGCGCAGATCGCTCAGCGAGGACTTCCATGAGGCTCTTCGGATGTTTGAAAAAGCGAGGTACAGCGGTCTGACCGTCACGCAGGATGAGGCGGAGCAGTATGCGGCAAAGATTAAATCGATCCGCGAAAGGCTGTAAGGAAGGTTTAGAGGGATATCACTTTTAACCTCATATTATATAGATCAATTAGACCGGATGGGACAGTTATTCGAACGGTTCCGTTTTCCCGGTCTTTTCTTTGCAACAAAAACGCGATATATGGTATAGTTTTTCCTATGGTGGAAGGTTTTGAACAGAGGAGTCGAAGATATGTTTGAACGGTTGCTGCCGGATAAAATCGTGAAGACGATTTACGAAATAGATTGGAAGCAGTTGAAGAAGCAGGGCGTACAAGGCATCATTACCGACTTGGACAATACGCTTGTAGGTGCCAAGGAGCCGCTGGCTACGCCCGAGCTGGTCTTATGGCTTGGTGAAATGCAGAGCCGGGGCTTTAAAGTGGTGATCGTATCGAACAATAGCCGTTTGCGGGTGGCCCGGTTTGCGGAGCCGCTTCTAATTCCGTTTATTCATGCCGCACGCAAGCCGGCGGGACGACCATTTCGTAAAGCGCTGGAAGTGCTGGGGCTGTCCGCGGAACAGACGGTTGTCATTGGGGATCAGATGCTGACCGATGTGCTCGGCGGCCGCCGGATGGGATTGTATACGATTCTCGTCACGCCGGTCGCGCCGAACGATGAGGGAATTATGACACGGGTAAACCGCAGAATCGAGAAAATCGCTCTGGCCCGTCTGCGTAAAAAAGGACTATGGCCTGAGGAGGAAAAAAGGTGACGAAGCAAGAACAACAGCAAGAGGCAATCTCCTGCGCGGGGTGCGGTATCGCCCTGCAGACCGAATCGCAGTATAAGCCCGGTTACATTCCGGAAGCGGCAAAGTCCCGGACCCCGATTATTTGCCAGCGATGCTTTAGGATAAAAAATTATAATGAAGCAGCCTCGGTAGCGATCGATCATGACGACTTCCTGCGTCTGCTCGGCAGCATTGCGTCAACGGACAGCCTGGTCATTCATATTGTCGATCTGTTTGATTTTGAAGGCAGCCTTATATCGGGTCTGCAGCGATTTGTCGGCAATAATCCGGTTCTGCTTGTTGTGAATAAGGCGGATCTGCTGCCTAAGTCGACCAATTTGAACCGGCTGCGGAATTGGACGCAAAAACAGGCGAAGGCAGCCGGCCTTCGGACGGTCGATGTCGTATTATGCAGTGCGAAGCTTAATTTGGGTTTTGAACGTGTTGTGCAGGCGTTGGAACAGTACCGGAACGGCAGAGATGTGTACGTGGTCGGCGCGACGAACGTCGGCAAATCGACACTGATCAACCGTCTCATCCGGGATTACAGCGATCTGGATAACGAACTCACGACTTCCCGCTATCCGGGTACTACGCTCGATGCGGTGCGGATTCCGCTCGACGACGGCAAAGCGATCATCGATACGCCGGGAATCGTGTACCCGTCCCGGTTGACCGAGCTCGTCCCCAAAAACGTGCTGCAGTCGCTGCTCCCGGAGAAGATGATCAAACCGCTCGTTTTTCAGCTCAATGAACATCAAACGCTGTTTATGGGTGCGCTGGCCCGATTTGATTTTGTCGAAGGCGAGCGGCAATCATTTACGTTTTATTTGTCGGATCGGATCCAGGTTCACCGTACAAAGCTGGAACGCGCCGACCATATGATGTCGGAACATCTTGGCGCGCTGTTGTCTCCGCCGACGAAAGCTGAGCTTGAGGAAATGCCGCCTTGGACGCGCCATTCGCTGCGTATTCCGCGCGGAAGCGAGAGCGATATTTTTATTTCGGGACTTGGCTGGATCCGTGCAAACGGCGCTTCGGGCGCAATCGTCGACGTATACGCCCCCAAAGGCGTGAAAGTGCTGATACGAGATGCATTAATCTAGTTCCGGGTATAAAACGTCGATTACTTGTTAATCGGAATAAATAAATAGCGGTAATTAGTCATCTATATGTAAAACAAAGCGGTGACTGTAACAAATAACGGTATCTCGTACTATTCCGTACCGCTATTTTCAAACAGCTTGGATCTTTCCGTTCCGGGCTGTACCTTAACAACATTTCGGGAGTGAGAAACCATGTCTGCTGGACAAGCGGGGAATGCGGTAGACAGTCATACCGTGCTGTATGGTGTCATAGGAGATCCGATCCGGCATTCGAAATCGCCGGTCATGATGAACCGGGCTTTTAGGGAGACGGGGATCAACGGTGTCTATTGCGCATTTCATATCCGGCAGGATCAGCTCGGAGAGTTTGCCGCGGGCGTTCGCGTCATGGGTATTCGCGGCATTAACGTCACGATTCCTCATAAGCTGGATATTATGAAGTATATGGATGAGCTGGATGCAAGCGCCGAAGCGATCGGCGCGGTCAATACGATTGTGAACGATGACGGACGGTTGACCGGTTACAATACGGACGGGATCGGGTACGTCCGCTCGCTGAAGGAGGAGGCTGAATCCGACCTGTCCGGCAAACGAATCGTATTGCTCGGCGCCGGAGGCGCGTCACGCGGTATATTGTACGCGTTGACGAAGGAGAGGCCGGAGAGGATCACGCTAACGAACCGGACGCTCGAACGGGCGCAATCGCTCGCCTCGGATTTCCGCCAATATGCCGAAGTGGCCGCCGTATCGAACGATCAGCTCGAGAAAGTATGCAGCGAGGCGGATATCGTGATCAACACCACGAGCGTAGGCATGTTTCCTCATGTGGAAGACGTTCCGGTCGATGTTTCCTGGCTGCGTCCGGATGCGGTGGCCAGCGATCTGATCTACAATCCGCTAACAACGAAGTTTTTAAGGCAGGCGCAGGAACGAGGCTGCCGCATTCATGGCGGACTCGGAATGTTCATTTATCAAGGAGCTTATGCCTTTGAATATTGGACAGGCAAGCCCGCGCCGGCAGCAGCTATGCGTGAAACGGTGCTGGAAGCGCTCGGCGCTTCATTGCCCGGCAAGTAAAATTATGTCGAACGCGAGAAAGAAGGAACCCGTTTAATGTTAACCGGTAAGCAGAAACGTCATTTGCGCTCGCTTGCGCATCATTTACAGCCTATATTTCAGGTAGGCAAGGGCGGTACGAACGATCAGTTAATCCGCCATATTGAAGAGGCGCTTGAAACAAGGGAATTGATCAAAGTTTCCGTATTGAACAACTGCGCGGATGATTCGAGGTCGATCGGCGCCGAGCTGGCCGCGCAATCGAAAGCGGAGCTCGTCCAGGTGATCGGCAAGACGATTGTGCTGTACAAGGAATCCAAAGAACATAAAACGATTGAACTGCCGTAACAGTGATGGTTCGACCGGAGAGGAGAAATGGCAATGATACAAGTCGGCTTGATGGGCGGCACTTTCGATCCGATCCATTTCGGCCATCTGCTTGCGGCAGAATCG
Organism: Paenibacillus tarimensis; assembly: GCA_041281825.1. Taxonomy (GTDB): domain Bacteria; phylum Bacillota; class Bacilli; order Paenibacillales; family Paenibacillaceae; genus Paenibacillus_D; species Paenibacillus_D tarimensis_A. The sequence goes on from CP166298.1 coordinate 2,267,900, forward strand.
GCGAGGGAAGACTTTGGTCTGGATGAAGTCTGGTTCATACCTTCCTATACGCCTCCGCTGAAGGAGAATGAGCCGGCCGCCTCCCCGGAGGAGCGGCTGGAAATGGTTTTCCGGGCGCTTGATTTCCAGCCTTATTTTCGTGCGGTGGACATTGAATTGGAACGTGGCGGAACGTCGTATACCATCGATACGGTTACAGCGTTAAAAGAGCTGTATCCCGGCCGCGAGTTTTCGTTTATTATCGGGGCGGACCGCGTCAATGATCTGCGGGAATGGCACCGGATCGAAGAATTGGCGGAATCGGTCACGTTTATCGCCCTTGAGCGTCCCGGCGTGACAATGAATGAAAGCGATGTGCCGGACTATCTGCGGGGTAAAATACGGCGCTGCGAAATGCCGCAGATCGGCATCTCATCAACGGATATTCGTAACAGGAGAGCGCAAGGACGTTCGATTCGCTTCCTTCTGCCGGATAAAGTCTATCAGTTTATACAGAGGAACGGAATCTATGAATCGTGAAGCGATCATCGCGGCCGTCAAGGAACAAATGCCGGAGCGTCGCTGGAGGCACACTGAGGGCGTCATGGAGACGGCAGTCGAGTTGGCCCGCCGATTCGGAGCGGATCCTGTGAAAGCGGATCTCGCCGCTATTTTACATGATGTGGCGAAGTACTGGCCGGTCGACCGGATGGAAACGGCGATCCGCGAGGAGGGTAAATACCTTGACGTGCTCAAACATGATAAGGCACTGTGGCACGCCCATGCCGGCGCTTATACCGCAAAGCGAGATTTTGGCGTGGAGGATGAAGAGGTGCTGGATGCAATCCGGTACCATACGTCGGGAAGAGAATCGATGACGCTGCTGGACAAAATTGTCTGGCTTGCCGATCTAATTGAGCCCGGACGCGATTTTCCCGGTGTGAACGACATTCGCGGTCTGGCTGAACATGGTCTGGACGAGGCATTAATTGCGGGTTTTGACACGACAGTTGTTTTTTTGCTGCAAAAAAGGAAAAGAATATATCCGATGACTGTACTCGCGCGAAACAGTTTACTATGAAGGAAATCCAAAGGTCATGAAATCGAAGTTTAAATTGGGAATGTTTTGAAATAAAACGAAGAGACTTTGTAAAGCAGAGAGACTTTGAGCTCCACTCAAAGATCCCTATGTCATACTCAAAGATCCCTATGTCAGGAGGATGGGCTTTTGGTATTGAAATCGGAGGAATTAATGCAAATCGTGGTCGCTGCTGCAGAAGACAAGAAGGCGAACAATCTCGTCGCCCTGAATTTGACCGGCATTTCGCTTGTCGCCGATTATTTTGTAATTTGTCACGGCAATTCCGACACGCAGGTACAGGCGATTTCGGGCGAAATCAAGAAACGGGCCGAGCAGCGCGGAGCCGCAGTGCGGGGTGTCGAAGGTTTAGACTCGGCCAGGTGGGTGCTGATCGATATCGGAGACGTCATTGTTCATGTGTTTCATCGCGATGAACGCGAATACTACAACATCGAACGGTTATGGTCCGATGCGAAGGTTGTGGAATTCGCATGAGCTTGATTGCGGGAACGTATCAGCGGCTGCGTGTGGAGCGTGAAGTTCCGCCGAACGGATTTTATTTGAGTGACGGCGAGCAGGATGTGCTGCTTCACTACAGCGAGATTGAAGGCGAAAGGCCGATTCCCGGCGACCGGATTGAAGTGTTCCTGTATTTCGATACCGAGGACAGGCCGGCCGCTACTATGCGGAAGCCGCTGATCACACTCGGGCAGATGACCCGGCTTGCCGTGGCGGATAATCATCCGCGGTTGGGATGCTTTCTGGAGATGGGTCTGGGCAGGCAGCTGCTGCTTCCCATGTCGGAGCTTCCGGAACAACCAGAGTACCGCCCTCAAATAGGGGATGAGGTGTTCGTCGTCATGTCGAGGGACAAGATGGGACGGCTTGTAGCCAAGCTGGCCGGGGAAGCGGAGCTCGCGCAGCAAGTTTTCGATGCGCCTGCCAGCTGGCTGAACAACTGGGTTGAAGGCTGGGTGACCAAAACGCTGCAAATCGGCTCGTTCATTCTGATCGACGGCGGCGTGCTCGGCTTCGGCGCATTCGGGTTTATTCCTGCGTCGGAACGGAACAAGCCGCTTCGGCTTGGAGAGCGGGTAAAGGCAAGGGTGACTTTTATTCGCGAAGACGGCCGGGTGAATATGTCAATGGCTCCGCGGAAAGAGGTCGGCCGCATCGAAGACGCGGACCGGATTCTTGCCTTTCTGAACGATCGGCCGGGAGGCGCGATGCCTTATTCCGACGAAACGCCCGCAGACGTCATTAAACAGAAGTTCGGGATCAGCAAAGCCGCATTCAAACGGTCGCTAGGCAAGCTGATGCGCGACGGGCTGATCACGCAAAAAGGCAGTTGGACGCACCTGGCGCAAGAGGCGCAGGCGAGCCGTGAATCCAGGGAGCCGTAACGGGAGGACGAAACAATGATGCGAGCATACCGTCAATTCGCCGCCGTTTATGACCGGCTGATGGAGGATATGCCCTATGCGGAGTGGCTGAGCTTTGCCCGGCAATGCTGGGAGCGGCATGGTGGCGGAATGCCGGAAACGGTCGCCGATTTAGGATGCGGTACGGGCAGTATTGCGATCCCCCTCGCCAAATCCGGATTCCAGGTATTCGGTATCGATCTGTCGGCAGATATGCTGACGATCGCCCGAAGCAAGTGGGAAGACACGTCGCTGCGGAAATCGCTGGCTGGCAGCGGCACGCTGCGATGGCTGCAGCAGGATATGTGCGACTGGGAGCTTCCGCAGCCGGTGGATTCGGTCATCTCGTTCTGCGACTGTATGAATTATTTAACGGAAGAAGATCAGGTGGAAGCGATGTTTCAGGCGACATACCGCGGAATTAAGGAAGGCGGGGTGTTTCTGTTTGACGTCCATCCTCCGAGTCAGCTGGAGCGGTATGCCGAGGAGCAGCCTTTTATCCTGAATGAGCGGGACGTCGCGTACATATGGACGTGCGAATTGGACAGGCAGCGGTGCGAGATTGAGCACCATCTAACGGTTTTTGCACGGGAGGGCCGGGAGAGAGACGCGTTATTCAACCGGTTTGAGGAGGTACATACGCAGCGCGCTTATGAATCAGCCTGGATCATCGGGGCGCTTCAGCGAGCGGGCTTTTCAAAAGTAGAACAGTACGCCGATTTTCGGCTGCAGCCGCCGGACGAGCGCTCGGAGCGGTTGTTTTTTGCCGCGATCAAATCCTAGGCCGCCCGTTTCGGGCTTGACACGGGAAAATCGCTTCATTATAATCAGAATAACCATTTTTATCAACTCATGGCGTTGAAGAGGAACAGTAATTTGACGGCCGGATCAGAGAGTCGGCGGATGGTGCAAGCCGAACCGGTGCAACGGATGAACTCGCCTTGGAGCCGCATGCGCTAAATCCTCCGGATTTAACCGGATGGAAGGAGTATGCCGTACAGCCCGCGATAAGGGCGCTAAAGTGAGCGGCGGGCAAAGCATGCCTGCAGCTAACTAGGGTGGTACCACGGGAAACAGCCTCTCGTCCCTAGCCGATGCGCTATGGATGGAGAGGCTTTTTGTTTTAAGAAAAGAAGTATAAGTTTCATACTCTATACAGCTTATCTCTGCGCGAAACGATGCTGTCCGCCAAGGACTGCGGCAGCTGTTTCTGCTTGAATTCTAAGAATCTATAAGTTTCACAATTATTTCTGCTTAGAATTCACCGCGAAACGAATGCTTTGCCGCGAGGACGGTACAGCCGTTTACGCTTGCTTGAATGAAAAGGAGGCTTTTTACAAATGAGTCAGGAACATCATCAAGGGTATAATCCGCTTGTTATCGAGCCGAAATGGCAGCGGTACTGGGAGGAAAACAAGACATTTAAGACGTCGGAAGAGCCGGGAAAGCCGAAGTTTTACGCACTCGATATGTTTCCATATCCGTCGGGCGCCGGCCTGCACGTCGGCCATCCGGAAGGCTACACGGCGACGGATATCGTCTCCAGATATAAGCGGATGCAGGGCTACAACGTGCTCCATCCGATGGGCTGGGACGCCTTCGGCCTTCCCGCCGAGCAGCATGCGCTCGATACGGGACAGCACCCGCGGGACATCACGTTCAAAAATATCGATAATTTCCGCAGGCAGATCAAATCGCTCGGGTTTTCATACGACTGGGACCGCGAATTCAGCACAACCGACCCTGACTACTATAAATGGACGCAGTGGATTTTCATTCAGCTTTACAAACGAGGGCTTGCTTACGTAGCCGAGGTGCCGGTGAACTGGTGTCCCGCGCTCGGAACGGTGCTTGCAAACGAAGAGGTCATTGACGGCCTGAGCGAACGCGGCGGCCATCCGGTCATCCGCAAGCCGATGCGTCAATGGGTGCTCAAAATAACCGCCTATGCGGAACGTCTGCTTGAGGATTTGGAGGAGCTGGATTGGGCCGAGAGCATTAAAGATATGCAGCGGAACTGGATCGGCAAGTCGAAGGGGGCGGAGGTCACCTTCGGCATTGACGGGCACGACGCTTCTCTTGTCGTCTTCACGACCCGTCCGGATACGCTATTCGGCGCGACCTACTGTGTATTGGCTCCGGAGCATGAGCTGGTGGCGAAGATCACGACTGCGGAGCAGCGTGAAGCGATTGAAGCGTATCAGCAAGCCGCTGCGCGCAAAAGCGATCTGGAACGTACGGATCTGGCCAAGGATAAAACGGGTGTATTTACCGGCGCATACGCGGTAAACCCGGTGAACGGCGCGAAAATTCCGGTCTGGATCGCGGATTATGTGCTGGCCGGTTACGGTACGGGAGCGATTATGGCGGTGCCGGGTCACGATCAGCGCGACTGGGAGTTCGCCAAGATGTTCGATTTGCCGATCATCGAGGTTGTGCAGGGCGGAGACGTGACAAAAGAAGCATATGCCGGCGACGGCCCGCATGTCAATTCCGGATTGATCAATGGAATGACGAATGAGGCGGCCATCGCGGCGATGATCGAATGGCTGGAAGCGGAAGAAAAAGGCCGGGGCAAAGTGACGTACCGTCTGCGGGACTGGCTGTTCAGCCGCCAGCGATATTGGGGAGAGCCGATTCCGATCCTTCATCTGGAGGACGGCACGATGAAGCCGGTTCCGGAATCCGAGCTGCCGCTCCTGCTGCCGGACGTTGATCAAATCAAGCCTTCCGGCACAGGGGAATCTCCGCTTGCGGTCGTTACCGACTGGGTCGAAACGGTTGATCCGGAGACGGGAATGAAAGCGCGCCGCGAGACGAATACAATGCCCCAATGGGCCGGCAGCTGCTGGTACTATTTGCGGTTCATCGATCCGCACAATGAGCATGAGATTTGCTCCAAGGAAAAGCAGGAAGAATGGCTGCCTGTAGATTTGTACATCGGCGGAGCCGAGCATGCGGTCCTTCATTTGCTCTATGCCCGTTTTTGGCATAAGGTGTTATACGATCTCGGGGTTGTATCCACGAAGGAGCCGTTTCAGAAGCTGGTCAACCAAGGGATGATTCTCGGCACGAATAATGAAAAAATGAGCAAATCCCGCGGTAACGTCATCAATCCTGACGACATTGTAGGCGAATACGGCGCGGATACGCTGCGGATGTACGAAATGTTTATGGGGCCGCTGGAGGCGACGAAGCCATGGAACACGAATGGCGTTGAAGGGACGTTCCGGTTCCTAAGCCGTGTATGGCGGTTGTTCGTTAACGAGGATGGAACCTTGAACGGGAAAATAACGGACGGGGACGGCAGCGACGCGTTTAAACGGACCTGGCATCGGACGATCAAGAAAGTGACCGACGATTACAATTATCTCCGGTTCAACACCGCGATCAGTCAATTGATGATTTTCGTCAATGACGCTTACAAGGCCGACCAGCTTCCGCGCCTTGCAATGGAGCAATTCCTGCAGATGCTTTCCCCGATTGCGCCGCATATCACTGATGAGCTGTGGGAGCGAATGGGACATAATGGGTCGATCAGTTATGTTCCATGGCCGCAATATGAAGAAGCGTGGACTGTGGACCAAGAGGTGGAAATCGTCGTGCAGGTGAACGGCAAAATCGTCGAGCGCGTAGCGATCGACGCCGGCATGAACGAGTCGGACATGGAACGGACTGTGAAAGAGCTGGACAAAGTGAAAGAGGCGATCTCCGGCAAAACGGTGCGTAAGGTGATCGCCGTTAAAGGAAAGCTTGTAAATATCGTTGTAGGATAACAAGACGGAGCCTACGTACCATTAATTTTTTCACCGTAAAATGAAACGGAGACCTTCTCCACTTCCTTGTCGTATTTTTTGTGAGTGGTCTGGATTAACCGGTTAAAAACTCCGTCCAGCTCCTGATCAAGCATATGAAGGGCCGTTGCCGTAATGCCGCCGGGAACGGATACCCGGGCTTGCAGCTGTTCGGGAGTCAAATTGCCTTCCGTAAGCAGCTTGCCGGTGCCGAGCAGCATGTTGCTTGCAAGTACAATCGCTTCATCGCGGTCGATACCGGTTTCCTCAACTGCCGCATCGATGAATTTTTGCAGCAGAAAAGCGAAAAAAGCGGGGCCGCAGCTCGACAGGTCGGACACGACGCGCGTGTAGCATTCCTCAATCCGCAGCGGCTCGCTGATGCGGCTGAGCAGCGCTTCCATCGTTTGCATATCCTCCGCATTGATGCGGTTTCCGTACATGCACAGCGAGGCGCCGCTCAAAACAAAATTTGTAACGCTAGGAATGACCTTCGCGATTTTACATGGGAGCCATTCCTCCAATTGGGCCAGAAGCACTGGACTAGTGATCGATACGATCAGTTGTTCCGGCTGCACGCTGGCCCTTATTTCGTCGATCACCTTTTTGAAATCCAGCGGTTTGATGCATAGAAATACGATATCGCAGTTAATCGCCGCCTCCACGTTGGAAGGCACGGCTTTCAGCCCGGGGTAAAGAGAAGCGAGCCGGACAGCCTTTCCGAACGTTCGGTTGGTTGCCGTAATTTGTTCGGGAAGCAATGCGCCCGATCGAATGAAGGATTCGATCAACAGACCGCCCATGCTTCCTGTTCCAATAAATCCGACTTTCACTTGTTTTCCTCCTCACATCAGGACTTTGAGCGAAGCTCAAAGTCACTCTGCTTTAGGGATCTTTGAGCGGAGCTCAAAGTCACTCTGATTTATCAAGATCTTTGAGCCAGGCTCAAAGCCTCTCCGCTTAAGGGGGGGGTCACACGTTGCTCTTACTACTTTATGCCGCGGTGCTTGACCATAATGAACATTATTTTACAAGGATCCAAAATGGTTATGGCGAGAGGGCGGGAGTGCCTGAAAAAAATTGGGGGGGAAGCCTGATGCGAAAACCAGTTAATGATAAGGAGAGGGTAGGGATGAAAAGGTATGATGCTCAGCACTATCTAATTAGAGGAACGGTTAGTGTGTTGGTCGGCCTTGGGGCTTGTTTGTTGATCGCCGCGTTATGGCTGCCGAAGGGACAGGAGCCGTCAGGCTGGATGCCGCTGCAAACGGAGCTTTCTGCTGTTCTTGCAGCAAGGAATGAACCCGAAATGTCGCCGGAACCGCTGAGACCGAGTGCAGCCCGGCCGCAAATAGCCGTGGGGGTGACGGATGGCGGAGCGGCCGGAAATACCGGGAATGCTCAGAGTGCAGAGAACACCGGAAGCGCCGGAAATGCTGGGCGTGCGGTGGACAACGGAAATGCCGAGAATACTGAGAATACCGAGAATACAGAGAGCACCGGGAATACGAACCATACCCGGAATGCCGATCGTTCACTCATTGAAAACGATGCTTTCCTTCATCACATGCAAGACGGCAGAATTGATCTGAACGGTGCAAGTGCCGAACAACTGGTCACGCTGCCGGGCATCGGACCGGCCAAGGCCCAGGCGATCATTGATGACCGTGACAAGAACGGCCCGTTCCGTTCCATTGAAGAGATTACCAGAGTTCGGGGAATCGGGACGAACATCTTCGAAAAAATGAAAGACAGCATTGTCGTTGGACGGTGAGTATGCGGCGAAGGAGAAAAGGTTGCGTAATCCCTTGGGGTCCGGTTAAAATAGTAAAATAGAAATAGGGATAATCCAAGCAAGTAAGAAAGGAAGTTTGAAGATGGCCGGCGAGGATGCTTCGCGTAAAGACTGGGATACATACTTTATGGATATTGCATATATGGCTTCGACACGGTCCCGTTGTTCGAGAAGACATGTAGGCGCTGTGCTCGTGCAAGGAAAAAAACTGCTCGGTACCGCCTACAACGGTGCGCCGATGGGAGTGCCGGACTGTTCGGAAGCCGGTTGTATGATTGTCGAAGAATATGAACTGAAGCTGCATGAAGGCCATGAGCAAATGGTCAAAAAGCAGCGCTGCATCCGGACGATTCATGCCGAGCAGAATTTACTGCTTTTTACGGACCGCGCCGACCGCGAGGGCTCGACCGTTTATGTGACCGATCAGCCGTGCTGGACATGCTCCAATATGCTGGCCAACAGCGGTGTGAAAGAAATCGTCTATCATCGCTCTTATCCGAAGGACAGTGAAAAAGTGGAGCGGCTGATGAAGCTCAAGGGCCTGATTTTTCGTTGTTTACAGGACTATTCGCCTCCTGAGCAGACGGTCATGCGCCTGACGCCTTCAGACTAACGTTCGTCATTTGAATCACATATCTAAATTAGCGAGAACAGTAATGGGCAAAGTGAAATATTAAGGGGAAGAACCTCTTTCGTATCGATGATACGGGAGAGGTTTTTTTAATTCTGTAAGCAGAAATAAGTTTCACACATAATTCTGCTTAGAATTCTCCGCGGAACGAAGCTTAGCCGCCAAAGGACGGCCAAGCCGTTTACCCTTGTTTCGGGGAGAAAAGGGGGGCTAATAAGTTTATTCCGAATGGGGAGCGGACTGTACGGCCTTTATTTATTCGAAAATAAGTCAAAAAGCAGGTTGAGCGTACCCAGGTTCCGTTATAACTGGGAAAATTGATTGATACTGCTATTTTTGGGTCTATAACGTATCCTGTGTCCGATAGTGAACGAACGAAATAAAAGGAAATGGCATAGATAACGTACTCTGTGTCCGCATGGCAGCCAATGGGTACGACTGGAACGTATATCGTGCAGCAGGCTTATTCGATGAGATGCATAAAGCACTGCGGTAAGATTAAGGCTGTTGGTCTCTTGGGACGAGGGAACAGTTACGAGGAGGGAAAAGTTATGGCCAACCGGCCGTTAATTTGGTTTACCGTATGCTGGATTACGGGAAATGCAGCGGCGGCGGGGCTGCAAAGCCGCGGGGTTCTGATTGCGGGCGCGGGGCTTGCTGCCATCGCGTTCGCGCTAGTGCTGCTGCGGCAAGCCTCATGGCGGCTCGCCGCAGCATGCCTGGCGGCTTACGGCTTCGCGGCGGGGGAGCGCGCGTGGGCGGATGCCCGCAATGTCACCGCGCTGCCCGACCTGCTCGCCGCGGCCGAGGCGGGGGGCCCGACAAGCGCTTTCAGCGTGCAGATGTCGGGCACGATCGTGTCCGCGGTGACGATTGACGGTGACCGCGTGCAGCTTCGCGTGACGGCGGACAGCGTCCGCGTCACGGGTGAGCAGGCGCCGCGCGAAGTTCGCGAGCGCTTGCAAATACAGGTCCGGCTTGCAGCGCAGCCGGAGCAGGCGGTCGCCGCCGGCTGGAAGCGCGGCGACCGGATCAGCGCGGCCGGCGAGCTGACGCTGCCGGCCGGCGCCACCAATTTCGGCGGCTTCGATTACCGCCGATACTTGCACAGCCAGCGCATTCACTGGCTGCTCCGAATCGACGGCGCCGCCGCCGTCGAGACCGGGCCCGGCCCGGAATGGACAGCGGCCGCGCTGCTCGGCCGCGTCGACGATGCCCGCCAGGCGCTTGGCGCCCGTATAGACCGGCTATACCCTGAGCGGCACGCCGGCTTTATGAAAGGACTTGTCCTTGGCAACCGCGAGGACATTGATCCCGCCCAATTCCGGCAGTTTTCCAACCTTGGTCTCACTCATATTTTGGCCATTTCCGGCCTTCATGTCGGTGTTTTCTTACTTTGCCTGCATACGCTGCTGCGGTTATTCCGCCTTACCAGGGAATCGTCGATCAGCATCATGCTTGCCGCTGTGCCGTTATACGTGCTATTATCCGGCGCCGCGCCTTCTGTTGTCCGTGCGGGACTGATGGCCATGATCGGACTTTGGGCTGCAAAACGAGGCGTGCTGAAGGACGGCCTTCATCTGCTTGCCGCCGCCGCGCTGCTCATGCTGGCCGTCCAGCCTTTTCTCCTTCATAATATCAGCTTCCAGCTTTCCTTTATTGTAACCGCCGGACTGATTATCGGCGTGCCGCCGGTACGGGGGGCTTTGCCGGGCCTGCGGCGCGGTAAATTTATATTAGACGGGCTGTCTGTCGCTCTCGTCGCTCAACTCATTTCGTTTCCGCTGACGATTTATTATTTCAATCAATTTCATCTGCTTTCTCTTCCGGCAAACCTGATTCTTGTTCCGCTCATCAGTTCTGTCGTACTGCCGCTTGGTGCGGCGTCGCTGATCCTGTCCCTGCTTTGGACGACGCCGGCCGGATGGGTGTCGGCTGCAGCAAGGCTGGTGAACGAAGGCGCCTTCGCGGTTGTAGACTTGATGAATGAGACCCGGCTGCTCCGCACGTTCTGGCCTTCACCGCCGATTTGGTGGATCGTCCTCTGGTATGCGCTGCTGCTGCTCGCTTTCAATTGGCTGAATCGGTTCAAATCGCAGGAACTACCGGTCAAGGCGATTTCCGATGAAACTAGACCGCTTTATCCTTCGGCTGCGCCCGCCACGGTTCCTCTCGGGGGAACGGCAGTATCGAATGATCGAAGGGAAGAAAATGCTTCTTTGCTTGGTCCAGGACTTTGGAGGCCGGCCGCCTTACTAATCAGCGCAATTCTTCTTTTAACTTACGCTTACACGCCAGACCGCTTCAACCGGTCCGCTTCGGTGGCCATGCTCGATGTCGGCCAAGGAGACGCATTGCTGGTGCGCACGCCGGAGGGCAGGCATATATTGATAGATGGAGGCGGTACGGTTCGATTTCGCAAGCCGGGCGAAGAATGGAGGGAGCGGAAGGATCCGTTTGAAGTGGGCCGCAAGGTTGTTGTGCCTCTATTGTTAAAAAGAGGGGTTCAGCAGATTGACCTGCTTGTCCTCTCCCATCTGGATACCGATCATATCGGAGGGCTGCAGGCCGTGCTGGAGACAATTCCGGTACGGAAAATATTATGGAACGGTACGTTAAGAGAGTCCGATTCCGCACTTCAGCTGCTTCGGACCGCCGTACAATTGAAGATCCCGGTCTATGCCGCTTGTCCGGGCCAAAGCTGGGAGATGGAGCGGGATGTTTCTATGACTGTATTATGGCCGGACAACGAAGCGGGTAAAGCGGCATGCGATTTGAAGCGCGAAGGTCTTCAATCCGGAATTGAAACGGTCAATGAACAAAATGAGATCAGCGTTGTGCTTTTGCTGGAATTGTACGGCCGCAAGCTTCTGTTGACCGGTGATATCGGGATTCCTGCCGAACGGAAGCTGCTCGGGGGCATGACGACGCATGCGGGCGGTGTGATTGCGCCGGGGCAAATTGATTTGCTTAAAATCGCTCATCACGGCAGCCGCAATTCGTCAACGGAAGAGTGGCTTCACTATTGGAGGCCGGGCAGCGCTCTTATCTCTGTCGGACGTTACAATGTGTACGGGCATCCGCATCCAACCGTAACCGGAAGACTGGAGGAGATGGGCGTGCAAATTTACCGGACCGACCGAGACGGAGAGGTTCAATTTCGTATTACCCGTAAGGGGATCGAGAAGCGAATGGCGATCCAAACAAAATGATAGGGATGTTAATATGTGGGAATCATTAGCGCTCCGTCTATACGAGTTCTACTTTTTCTGTTATTCTTATTTTTGGATCAATCATAGAATTCGAACGGAATTTTTATAAAAATTTTAGAATTTGCAGCATAAGCTGCAACATATAAGCCAGCCTTTCCGTCTGAAAGGTTGCAAGAGAGGGGGATCCTTCGTGGTGGAGCCTGGTCTCATCAGAGCCGCTCAATCGGGCGATCGCGACGCCATAATTTCTCTATTGCGCGAGATTGAAACCCATGTTTACCGGACAGCCTATTATATATTGAATAATGAACAAGACGCGATGGATGCCGCGCAAGAGGCATTGATCCGCATTTACACCAAAATCGGTTCCTATGAAGAAAAAGCCCAATTCAAAACATGGGTCCAGCGAATTGTTACGAATATTTGCATTGATAAATTCCGGCGAAATAAACCGACCGTTTCGATCGAAGAGCACGAAATGGTGTTCAAAGAGAAGCAGGACGTTGAAGCGGAAGTGCTTGCCGCGTACGCGGTACAAGACATCCGCGAAGCGATCGACAAGCTGCCCGAGCATCATAAAGCGGTCGTCGTGCTCCGGTATTTGCAGGATTTTTCGTATAATGAGATCGCTGACTCTCTTGATTTGCCGCTTAATACTGTCAAATCTTACTTATTCCGGGCCAGACAGCAGCTTCAAACTTTACTTCAAGAGTATCAGAAAGGTGGTGTCCGAGGATGAATTGTCAAGAGGTGATGGACTATATGCAACGACAGCTCGATGGAGATCTCGATGAGCGCGAGACCGAGCTCCTGCTGCATCATACAAGGCAATGCCCGGACTGTGCCGCTATGTTTGAACGGTTAAAGCGTCTTTCGGCGGAATTGGAAAATCTGCCAAAAGTTACGCCTAGTTATAGTCTTGTTGATGCGATAATGCCGAAGCTGGAGCAGCTTGAACTGCAAGGTCAGCCAGTGGAGACGGAGCAGCCGGAACGGACGGTCCCGATCGGGAGCAGGCGCAAGCCGCAAGAGCGCAAGCCCAGATGGAGCCAGCGGATTTCGTTTCGCGCTTTCGGCGGCGTAATCGCCGCAGGAATCGTCGTCGGTCTGTTTCTCGTTACCTATCAGCCGAATGGCATGCGTACCGCCGACGACAGCGCAAGCATGAACAGCGCCGCTTCGGGGGCAGAGACCTTTTCGGCGCAAAGGAGCGGGTCGGCTGATGGCGGCGAGTCGACCTCAGCGAAAAACGCTTCGCCTGAAGCTTCGGACAGTTTAGAGAACTCTTCACCCGATCCGAAAACAATGAAGATCAAGGTTACCAGTAAAGACGGCGACAGCAAAAACGATAGTGCAGGCAGCATGGAAAGTGCTCCTGCGTCAGAAGAGCCGGAGGTATCGGAGCAAGCGACCGGCGGCAATGCAGGCAAATCCGACCATCAGGTAACGCCTTCATCAACGCCTGCCAATGGCGAAGCGGACTCTAACTCGGAACCGGAAAATTCTATGACCATCACCGACCAATCTGGACCGGAAGTGGACCAGAACGGTGATTTGAAGCAAGAGGAAGCGTCTAATACGCAGCGTGCCGAAGAGCAGGAATCGGAAGCCAGAGAAGCTACGGAACTTTACTTCACTGCAGCCCCGAGCGAACCGCTGGTTTCACCGGACGGCGTTTACCAGGCCGTCGTTCAGGGAGATACGGTGCAAATCTTAACGACGTCGGACGACACCGTGCTTTTCGAAACCGCCAAGTCCGGCAGCATCGCCAACCTGGTTTGGTCCGAGGACAGTACAACCGTGACGTTTGAAGTGAACGGCGCGGAACAGAAAGCCGAGCGTTACCGCATCGATGTGGCAAAGAAATCGGAAGTAAAAATTGCGGGCTGACGACGGGAAGATAATTGATCACTTATATTCGCACACTTCGGGACGTTTAGCGTATAGTATAGTATCAAGAAACGCGGTTCTCGAAGCCTTGACACTCGTATGACCATTCGTGACGGAGGTACCATGGGCCTCCTATCGGATGTTTATATAGATGTTCAGGGACAGAGGGATGAAGCCTTTGGCGGCGTCATCCCTTTGTTGTGCCTGACCGGTCAGCGGAAGGATGTGATTGCATGGATGTACGAACGGCAATTAAAGAAATCAGGGGCGGACAAGCCCGTCCAATTTATGTGCTTTACGGGAAAGACCGGTACCGGATGCAGGAGTTCGTCTCCTTTCTGACAGGGCAGCTGCTTGGCGAGGAAGAACGGGAGCTTGGCGTGGTGAAGTTCGACACGTCGGACACCCCGCTTGCCGAAGCCGTGATGGAAGCGGAATCGATGCCTTTCTTCGCTGCCCGCAAGATTATCCTGGTGCGGGACCAGACCGTGCTTGCGGCAGGAGGGAAAGACAGTGTAAAAATCGAACATAACACCGATCTGCTCATGCAATATTTAAAAGAGCCTAATGAGACGAGCACCATTGTTTTCACAGTTCATGCAGATAAGCTGGACGAAAGGCGAAAGCTGGTAAAGCAGTTGAAAAACAGCGACGCGCTGCTTCCGTTTCAGGAGCTGGAGAGTTCCGATTTGATCCGTTGGCTGTTGAAACGCGCTTCCGATCAGGGAAGAACAATGACTGAAGACGCAGCCGAGCTGCTTTCGGTGCGCTGCGGCAACAATCTTCAAATTCTTTCTCAAGAGACGGACAAGCTTTGTTTGTTTGTCGGAGCCGGCGGAACCGTTGGGCGGGCCGATGTCGAGCGGATGACGGCTTCTTCCGTCGAAGAGGATGTTTTCGCTCTTGTGGATGCCATGTGTGCGCTTCAGACAATGCGGGCGCTAAATATATATAAAGCCTTGCTTCTGCGGCGCGAAGAGCCGATCAAGATCGCCGCGCTGATGGCCAGACAATTCCGGATTATGCTGCAGATTAAAGAGCTGGAAGGGCACCAATATTCCCAGCAGCAAATCGCCTCGCACCTTAGCCTGCATCCGTATGCGGTGAAGCTTGCGGCGGAAAAGGCACGGAGGTTCGGGCAACGGGAGCTTGCGGCGCATCTGGCGAGTTTGGCCGAGCTTGATTTCAGAATGAAAACCGGTCAGATCGACAAATCGCTGGGGTTGGAGCTGTTTCTGCTGTCTCTTGACAAAAAAAGTCCTGCGCCGATTTCAGATTGAAATCGATGCAGGACTTGTCTTTTTTTGTGTTGTTAAAAATTACGCTTGTGCGGAAAGTGCGTTCAGCTTTTTCGCCAGGCGGGATTTTTTGCGGGCAGCCGCATTTTTATGAATCAGGCCTTTCGTAACGGCTTTGTCCAGCTTTTTCGTTGCAACGATCAAAGCGGCTTTTGCAGTTTCTGCGTCTGTAGCGGCAATCGCTTGATCAGCAGCTTTAACGGCCGTACGAAGTGCGGATTTTTGCGATGCGTTAAGCGCACGACGTTTTTCGCTCGTTTTTACGCGTTTGATTGCGGATTTAATGTTTGGCATAGCTTTCACCTCCTGTTAAGGAAACAACTTCTCAAGTCTTGACAACACAACTTTAAACATATTACCATGCGCCCCCTTAAAAAGCAATAGCCCGCCTTCACTTCGTATAAAAGGTTTTCCAAGGCGCACACTATCCGTATAATCAATAAGCTGAAGAGGGGCAGGGAATAGAATGCATGATCTTGATCTTGATTGCTTTTCGGTACGAACTGACTTGGCTTTGGAAGCGAAAGAGCTTGCGGAGAAGCCTGACGGTTCGGATATTCCGGGCATTTCCACGGAACGACTGGATGACGAAGGTATTCTAATTACCCGCATGAAGGTTGAGAACGAACAAGGCTCACGGGCCATCGGCAAGATGCAGGGCAATTATGTGACGCTCGAGGTGCCCGGATTGAGAACGCAGGATACCGAATTGCAGGATCGGGTATCGACACATTTTGCCAAAGAATTCGAATCGTTCCTTGAGAGGATCGGCATTAATCAAACGGATAAAGTGCTAATTATCGGGCTTGGCAATTGGAATGTGACACCCGATGCGCTAGGCCCGCTCGTCGTGGAAAACGTGATGGTCACCAGGCATTATTTCGAGCTGATGCCGGATCAGGTAGCGCCCGGTTACAGGCAAGTGAGCGCCGTGGCGCCGGGTGTGCTCGGCACGACCGGGATTGAAACGAGCGACATCGTGCACGGCATTGTCCAAAATACGAAACCGAATCTGATCATCGCCATCGATGCGTTGGCATCAAAGGCGCTGGAGCGTGTGAATACAACGATCCAAATCGCGGATACCGGCATCCATCCCGGCTCGGGCATCGGCAACAAAAGGAGAGGCATAACGGAAGAAATTATGGGGGTGCCTGTCATCGCAATCGGGGTTCCGACAGTTGTTTATGCCTCAACCATCGTCGGCAGCGCAATAGAATTGATGATGCGGCATATGCATAACCAGAATGCCAATAACGACCAAATATTCGGCCTGATGAACCAAATGCCCGAAGAGGAACGGCTGCAGCTTGTGCGCGAGGTGCTGAAGCCGATGGGCCACGATCTGCTTGTCACGTCCAAGGAAATCGACCAGTTCATCGAAGATATCGCCAATATTATCGCAAGCGGATTGAATGCCGCATTGCACGAGGCTGTGGATGTCAATAATGTCGCGGCATACACCCATTAACTCCTCTTCCTTTGCGTCTCCTAAGCGAGAAAGACTCACGACGGATGCTGCAAAGCAACAAAACGCTGCAAAAGGACCGCCCTGCTGCGGTTCTTTTTCTTTTCCGTCTGCGAATCTATGATTCTTTCATTTTCATGACGGAGCTTGTTCTACTATCTCAATTAAGTTCATAGGATGATAGTAAAGCGAGACTTAAGGCATGGAGGAATGATCATGAGATTATTGGCGGTTATATTCTATGCGGGCAGCGGCGGCCGGCTGCGGCAGCTGCTTGTAACCGGAAAAACATTCGTTATTTTATCGGTATGCTCGATGATTTTTTTTCTGCTGCTCGGACTGGGGAACATGGCGCACAAACAAGCTTCCACTTCCCCGGTCTCTTCGATGAAAGGCTTTGCGGCAGCCGTACCGGGCAGCCTATTTGCAGATATGCTTGGAATGGAAATACCGTCTTTCGAAGGACAACAATCTAACGCAGGTTCATTCTCCGGTATGCAAACCGCGGCGTTCTTAATGCGATTGCTGACCGACATTAACCCGAACGATCCGCGAAGCCTGGTCGCAGGAGAGTTCCCCGGCATGCGGGCGGACGATGCCTATTTGCTGCGAAGCGGTTCCGGCACCGGCAGCGGTCCGGGGCCCAAGGACCGGCAGCCGCTGCCGATTGCCGGAACAGGGAATGAAGCACCGGGCGGAGGCGCACCGCAAGACAACGGCATAACGGAGCCTCTTCCGGATGAAGCGGATAACGAACCGGCCGCTCCGGAGCCTCAGCCCCCGGAGGAGAGCAGCCCGACGACCGGCGGCCGCAAGGTGGCATTCATCTATCATTCGCATCCGCGGGAATCTTGGCATCCGGTAGTCGGGAAGGACCCCAATTCTGGGGACAAAAACATCACACTCGTAGGGAAACGTCTTGCGGATAAGCTGGAGGAGCAGGGCATCGGAGCGCTGCATTCCGGTACCGATTACCCGACGGCGATTGAAAAGTACCGCTGGGAGTTATCCTATAAATATTCAATGGAGACGGTCAAGGAAGCGATGGCGGACAACGATGAGCTGACGTTTTTCTTTGATATACATCGCGATTCCCAGCGCCGGAAGTTAACGACGGCAACGATCGACGGCAAAGATTACGCTCAGGTTTACTTTATTATCGGACACCGCAATCCGGACTGGAGAAAAAACGAAGCCTTTGCGACCCGGCTGCATGAAGCATTGGAGAAGAAATATCCGGGCATATCGAGAGGTGTCTGGGGGAAAGACTCCGCAACAGGAAACGGTGAATATAATCAATCGCTGTCACCGGAAAGTGTATTGATTGAGATCGGCGGTGTGGATAATACGCTTGAGGAATCTTACCGTACGGCAGATGTGCTGGCAGGAATCATTTCCGATATGTATTGGGAGGATGCCGAGAAGGCGGATACGTTGCCTCAGACCGGCAAATCCAAGCTGTAATTATCGGTTTTCAAGCTTCGGATCTATGAAATGGAGGGATACGGCGATGAAACGGAATTCGGTAAAATGGGCGGTAATAGGTGGAGTGATTGTCTTTATGCTGCTCTATGGCATTGAAATCGCTACGACGGGAATCGAGAGCGTCTACGGTCCGGTCGGCGAGCGGCGCGCCGCCCCGGTAACCGAACTTCTCCCGCAGGACCGGTATACGGAAAGAAACAACAGCGAGACGGAGCCGCTTAACGCTGGTCGCGAGGAACCTGTCGTTGCCCGCACTCCTGCGGCGGAGACGGATGAGTACGTCTATCAGACCGAACGGCTTCCGGGTATGTACGGGGAAAGCCGGGAACCGGCCGTCAACCGGGTGGCGGAATCAACCGCCGGTCTGCTTCAATCGCTCTCGAGCAACGGTATCCGTTTCGTCGTTTCACTTTTTGAATCGGTAACCAACTAGCAGCTGCGAGGGTCAAATTTGCAGATTGAAGGGGCGACCTCCACCTGATATAATGAATAGAATGGCTAGAATTTTTGATTGGTGTGGGGGTTTAGCATGGCAGACGTTCGAGACCGACAAAAGAAAATACGTAATTTTTCAATAATTGCACATATCGACCACGGGAAATCTACGTTGGCCGACCGGATATTGGAATATACCGGTGCGCTGTCTTCACGTGAGATGCAGGAACAGGTGCTCGATCAGATGGACCTGGAACGGGAGCGCGGCATTACGATCAAGCTGCAAGCGGTAAGATTGGCTTACCGCGCGGATGACGGAGAAGAATATTTACTGAATCTGATTGACACCCCGGGGCATGTCGATTTTACTTACGAGGTTTCCCGGAGTCTTGCCGCCTGCGAAGGCGCGCTGCTCGTCGTTGATGCGGCGCAAGGCATTGAAGCACAGACGCTTGCCAACGTTTATCTGGCGCTCGATAACAATCTGGAAATTGTTCCGGTCATCAACAAAATCGATTTGCCGAGCGCGGACCCCGAGCGGGTGAAGCAGGAAATCGAAGATGTGATCGGGCTGGATGCCAGCGAGGCGGTTCTTGCTTCCGCCAAGGCCGGCATCGGCATTAAAGAGATCTTGGAGCAGGTCGTTACGAAGGTGCCTGCGCCGGAAGGAGATCCGGACAAACCGCTTAAGGCGCTTATCTTCGACTCTCATTATGACGCTTATAAAGGGGTTATCGTCTATGTAAGAGTCATGGACGGCAGCATCAAGGCCGGCAATAAAATCCGTTTCATGGCGACGGGGGCGGAGTTCGAAGTGATTGAGGTCGGTGCCTTCAAGCCGCGGATGTCGATTGTGGATGAACTGGCGGTCGGCGATGTCGGGTTTGTCGTCGCCGGCATTAAGAATGTAAAGGACACCCGGGTCGGGGATACGATTACGGAGGCTAAGCGCCAGGCACCGGAGCCGCTGCCCGGCTACCGCCGCATTAATCCGATGGTCTTCTGCGGACTCTATCCGATCGAAACGCAGGATTACAACGATCTGCGGGAGGCGCTCGAGAAGCTTGAGCTGAACGACGCGTCGCTGCGTTATGAGCCGGAGACGTCGTCCGCACTCGGTTTCGGCTTCCGCTGCGGATTTCTTGGGCTTCTTCATATGGAGATTATTCAGGAGCGGATTGAACGGGAATTCAACATTCCGCTTATTACGACGGCACCAAGCGTTATTTACCGCGTGACGCTAACGAACGGACAGATGATTGAGATCGACAATCCATCCAACTATCCGGAAGCGGGCAAGCTGGATTTTGTGGAAGAGCCTTACGTCAAAGCGTCAATCATTGTGCCCAACGACTATGTGGGAGCAATAATGGAGCTCTGCCAAGGCAAAAGGGGCGAGTTCGTCAATATGGAATATCTCGATGCGAACCGTGTAACAATCGTATATGATATTCCGCTCTCGGAAATCGTGTACGATTTCTTCGATCAATTGAAGTCGAGCACCAAAGGGTATGCTTCGTTCGATTATGAAGTGTCCGGCTACCGTAAATCCAATCTCGTCAAGATGGACATTATGCTTAACGGCGAGCAGGTTGACGCACTTTCGGTCATCGTGCACCGCGACCGCGCTTACCAGCGCGGGCGGGTCATCTGCGGGAAGCTGCGGGAGCTTATCCCGCGTCAAATGTTCGAGGTTCCCGTTCAGGCATCAATCGGAACGAAGGTGATTGCGCGCGAGACGGTCAAAGCCATGCGCAAAAACGTTCTCGCGAAATGTTACGGCGGCGACATCAGCCGGAAACGGAAGCTGCTTGAGAAGCAGAAGGAAGGCAAGAAGCGGATGAAGCAGGTCGGAAGCGTAGAAGTCCCTCAGGAAGCCTTCATGGCGGTACTGAAGATCGACGAATAACAATGGCGCCCGTATGGCGCACATTCCGCTTGGGGAGAGCTTCCGCTCTCCCTGTATTGTATGGATTTGCATTCCAAAGGACGCCGTCAGGCGTTTTTCTTTATTGAAGGTTAAAGTTTCTTTAAGAGGAGGGGCGATTATGAATTTGCAGACACCCCGTGCTTTATATATCCACATCCCGTTTTGCACGAATAAGTGCCATTACTGCGATTTCAATTCATTCGTGCTTAAGGGACAGCCGGTGGACGATTACTTGACCGCGCTGGAACGCGAGATGGAGGCGACGTTTGCGGCTTGGCCGACGGACCGGATCGATACGGTTTTTGTAGGCGGCGGAACGCCGACGGTATTGAATCCGGCGCAGATGGAACGGTTTCTCTTGGCCGTTCAAAGCCGGTTCCCGTTGTCGGAGACCGTTGAGTTTACGATGGAAGCCAATCCCGGAACGACCGACCCGGACAAGCTTGCTGTGATGAAGGAAGGGGGAGTGGGCCGGATCAGCTTCGGCGTTCAGTCGTTCGATAACGGTTTGCTGGAACGAATCGGCCGTATCCATGATACCGACGACGTATACAGGAGCATTGACAATGCTAGAGCCGCAGGCTTCCACAACCTGTCGATCGATCTCATGTTCGGGCTTCCGGGGCAGACCGTC
This sequence comes from Paenibacillus tarimensis, assembly GCA_041281825.1. GTDB lineage: Bacteria > Bacillota > Bacilli > Paenibacillales > Paenibacillaceae > Paenibacillus_D > Paenibacillus_D tarimensis_A. Next base: position 2,288,953 of record CP166298.1, read on the forward strand.
AAAACATTGCAAACCAGCGTCGACAGCGCGCTGGCGCTTGATCTCCCTCATTATTCTCTGTACGGCTTGAAGGTGGAAGAGAACACGCTCTTTCATTCGCTCTATGAGCGGGGCGAGCTGCCGCTGCCTGCGGAGGAAGAAGAACTGCAAATGTATCTTCTTATTATGGAACAATTGAAGAAGGCGGGCCGCAGGCAATATGAAATTAGCAATTTTGCACTGCCCGGGTACGAAAGCCGCCACAATACAACGTATTGGCGCAATGAACCTTATTACGGAGTAGGAGCCGGCGCGCACGGATATGTCAATCGCGAAAGACATGTAAATATCAAGGGCGTTCAGCCATATATCGATGCCGCATTAACCGGACTGCCCCGCCTGGAAACGCGCAGCGTCCCGGAATCGGAAGCGATGGAGGATTTCATGATGGTCGGACTCAGAATGCTTGACGGGGTCAGCGAAGCCGATTTTCTTAATCAGTTTCCGGGCCGCACCGTTCGGCAATGCTTTGGCCCCGTTATTGACCGGCTGGAGGGGGAAGGGCTGCTTCGCCGCAGTGAGCCGGGCGGTATAATAAAGCTGACCGACAAAGGGATTTTGCTCGGCAATGAAGTATTCGGCGCATTTATTGCGGAGGCGGATCAAACGGTCAGCTAAATAGGATGAAGGGCGAAAAAAACGCTTGAGCATTCATGCGACTTGTTGTATATTTATTCATATTCTATTGCAAATGTTCAATTATAGATCGTGAGCTAATCAGCGCCGGCAAGGCACTATTGCGGGGGGAGAACGATGCAGACGGTATGCAGAAAAGCGACGCTTGAAGACGTCGATCCATTATATGAATTAATTCAAGGCTATGCAGAGAGGGGCATTATGCTGCCGCGTTCCCACGAGGTCCTTGCAAGGCAGATCGATTCGTTTTTTGTAGCGGAGCTGGATCATGAAATTGTAGGCTGCGGTTCGCTGTGCAAGCTTGGTTCCGATCTGGTGGAAATCCGCTCTCTCGGCATTTCGGAAAGTCACAAAGGCCGGGGAATCGGCAGCAAGCTTGTGGATTGCTTGCTTGAAGAAGCGAAGCATCGCAATCTTCCCAAAGTTTTCGCCTTAACCTATGAAGTCGGCTTTTTCCAAAAAAACGGCTTTGTGGTTGTCGATAAAGAGATCTTTCCCGAGAAGGTATGGACCGATTGCGTTCATTGTCCGAAGCAGCATTGCTGCGACGAAATAGCCGTGCTCAAAATGCTGAACTGACTTGACAATCGTCAAGTCGGTTTGGTATTTTTGTATTAATGATTAGCACTCGATGCTTATGAGTGCTAACGAATGTATTTCGACAAGAAAGTATGTGCTTGTGAACCGGTGTTTGCATACTCTGACAGGAGGGGTACGGATGTTGACCGAACGACAACGTATGATTTTGAATGCCATCATTGACGATTACATCCGCTCCGCCGAGCCTGTCGGTTCGCGCAGCATTTCCAAACGGAGCGGTATCGGGTACAGTCCGGCGACGATCCGTAACGAAATGGCCGATCTGGAGGAACTCGGATTTCTGGAGCAGCCGCATACATCCGCAGGACGCGTACCTTCAACGAAAGGATATCGTTATTACGTCGATCATCTTGTTAAGCTGGGCGAGATGAATGAACAAGAATTGAATCAGATCCGGATTCACTTAGCGGACAAGATGAATCAGATGGAGCAGGTCATCCAGCATGCTGCGATGATTCTTTCCAGTTTGTCGAACTACACTTCAATTGTACTCGGACCTGAGATGTTAAGCCATAAGCTGAAACATTTTCAGCTCGTTCCGCTTAATGAAGACACCGCTGTTGCGATTATTGTGACGAACACCGGCCATGTCGAAAACCGCACCTTCACCATACCGAACGGGATGAGCATGTCTGAGATGGAAAAAGTGACGCGCATTCTGAACGCCAAGCTTGCCGGGGTGCCGATGGCCCGCTTAAGATCGCGTCTCTATACCGAGGCGGGACAAGAGATGGGCCGCTATGTCTCTCATTGCGAGCAGCTGCTAGAGTCGCTCGACAAAGCGCTTGAAAGCGACAACGATCACCGCGTATTTGTAAGCGGGACGACGAATATGCTGACTCAGCCTGAATTCAAGGACGTCGACAAAGTGAAGACGCTGCTTGATTTGTTTGATGAGACGCCTACTCTTATGAAGCTTGTATCGTCGCTGCCGGACGGGATTCATGTCCGCATCGGATCTGAGAATGACCATCAGGCGATCAATAACTGCAGTCTGATTACCGCGACCTATTCGCTGGACGGCAAACCGCTCGGCACAATCGGCATCTTGGGGCCGACACGGATGGAGTACGGCAAAGTGATCACTTTGCTTGACGTATTGTCGAAGGATATGACGCTTTTATTGGCCAAATGGTACAAATAAATGTCCAGCTGAACTTTTATAAGGAGGTGACGCATTCGTGAGCATAAACGACCAAACGACGGAAGACAAGTCGGAAGCGACGGAAACGAATGATACCGCCGGCACGACAACAGAAGAAGCCCCGCATGCGGAGGAGACCGTGCAGGCCGAGTCCGGCGAAATGATAGAGGATGAGCGCATTCGCGAGCTGGAGAAGCTGGCGGATGAGAATCAGCAGCGGTATTTGCGCGCGCAGGCCGACTTCGACAATTTCCGCCGGCGCACGCAGAAGGAGAAGGAAGAGCTGGCCCAATATGCTTCCATGAAGCTGATTACCCAGCTGCTGCCTGTTGTGGACAACTTCGAACGCGCTTTGGCTGCAGCCAAAAGCAGCGATAATAACGATTCCCTTTCCAAAGGCATCGACATGATCTTCCGCCAAATGGAGCAGGTGCTCCAGCAGGAAGGGCTTACGCCGATGGAAACGGTAGGACAACCGTTTAATCCCGAATTCCATCAGGCGATCATGCAGGTTGAATCGGGAGAGCATGAAGAGGGCATTGTTCTAGAAGAGGTTCAAAAGGGCTATATGCTGAAAGACAAAGTCCTTCGGCCGGCGATGGTAAAGGTGAGCGGTTAAGCGCAAGAAACCGCGCGGAATATTACACATAACGGATCGTCTTGGAAAGAGAATTAAGGAGGAGCTAAAATCATGAGTAAAGTTATCGGGATAGACTTAGGTACGACAAACTCTTGTGTAGCCGTTATGGAAGGCGGCGAAGCCGTTGTCATTCCGAATCCGGAAGGCAACCGCACGACGCCGTCGGTTGTCGGCTTCAAGAAAGACGGCGAACGGATCGTAGGCGAATCGGCCAAACGCCAGGCGATTACGAATCCGGACCGCACGATCATTTCCATTAAGCGTCATATGGGTACCAACCACAAAGAGAAAATCGACGACAAAGAATATTCCCCTCAGGAGATTTCAGCGATTATTTTGCAAAAGCTGAAAGCCGATGCGGAGGCGTATTTGGGGCAGCCGGTTACGCAAGCTGTCATTACCGTTCCGGCATATTTTAACGACAGCCAGCGTCAAGCGACGAAGGATGCCGGCAAAATCGCCGGTCTTGAAGTACTGCGTATCGTCAACGAGCCGACTGCGGCCGCGCTCGCTTACGGTCTTGAGAAAGCCGAGGATCAAACGATTCTTGTCTATGACCTTGGCGGCGGTACGTTTGACGTATCGATTCTGGAGCTTGGCGACGGATTTTTCGAAGTTAAAGCGACGAGCGGCGATAACAAGCTGGGCGGCGACGACTTCGACCAGGTCATTATCGATTACCTCGTCGGCGAGTTCAAGAAAGAGCACGGAATCGACCTGTCCAAGGATAAAGCAGCCGTTCAACGTTTGAAGGACGCGGCGGAGAAAGCGAAGAAAGAGCTCTCCGGCGTACTCACGACGACGATCTCGCTTCCGTTTATTACAATGGTTGACGGCGTTCCTCAGCACTTGGAAACGAACCTGACCCGTGCCAAGTTCGAAGAGTTGTCCGCTGCCCTTGTAGAGCGCACATTAGGGCCGACACGACAAGCGCTTAGCGATTCCGGCCTGTCGACAAACGATATCGATAAAATCGTATTGGTTGGCGGATCGACGCGTATTCCTGCCGTTCAGGAAGCGATTAAGAAGTTGACCGGCAAAGAACCGCATAAAGGCGTGAATCCGGATGAAGTTGTGGCGCTGGGCGCAGCGGTTCAGGCGGGTGTTCTTACCGGAGACGTGAAGGATGTCGTTCTGCTCGACGTAACTCCGCTGTCCCTCGGCATTGAAACCGCGGGCGGTGTATTTACCAAAATGATCGAGCGCAATACGACGATTCCGACAAGCAAGTCGCAAGTGTTCTCCACTTATGCCGACAATCAAACCAGCGTTGAGATTCATGTGCTTCAGGGAGAACGCCAAATGGCCAGCGGCAACAAAACGCTCGGACGCTTCATGCTGGGAGACATTCCTCCCGCACCGCGCGGCATCCCGCAAATCGAAGTTACGTTTGATATCGACGCGAACGGAATCGTGAACGTTTCCGCGCTGGATAAAGGAACGGGCAAAAGCCAAAAAATTACGATTACGTCCTCAAGCGGGCTTAACGAAGAGGAAATCGAGCGCATGATGAAGGACGCCGAGCTCCATGCCGAAGAGGATCGTAAACGCCGGGAATTGGTCGAAGCCAAAAATGCAGCAGACCAATTGATCTACACTGTCGACAAGACGGTTAAGGACCTGGGCGACAAGGTTGATGCCGGCGAGGTCGAAAAAGCAAACGAAGCGAAAGAAAAGCTGAAAAAGGCGGCCGAAGGCGAGAACATCGAAGAGATCAACGCCGCTACCGAGGAATTAACCCAAATCGTGCAGCAGTTGTCCGTCAAGCTGTATGAACAAGCGGCTCAAGATCAGCAAGCGGGTGAAGGCGCAGATCAAGAAGGTGCGGCCAATAAAGGTAAGGACAATGTCGTAGACGCCGATTATGAAGTCGTTGACGAGAAAAAATAAGTGAAACACCGGCCGGACACTCTCCGGTCTTGTACGAAAGGTCAAAGTCAGGCACGGCTTGGCTTTGACCTTACGTTTCGTTTAGAGCCGTTTCAGATTATGTTTACATTCGCGGGAGGTGACTTGCTTGGCGGAGAAACAGGACTATTATGAAGTGCTGGGGGTTGGGAAAGACGCATCGGATGACGACATCAAAAAAGCGTATCGGAAGCTAGCCCGCCAATATCATCCGGACGTCAATAAAGCAGCGGACGCGGAGCAGAAGTTTAAAGAAGTGAAGGAAGCGTACGATGTTCTGAGCGATGATCAGAAACGAGCTACGTACGACCGTTACGGGCATGTCGACCCGAACCAGGGCTTTGGCGGAGGCGGAGCCGGAGCCGGGGATTTCGGCGGCTTTGGCGACATTTTCGATATGTTCTTCGGAGGCGGAGGGCGCAGGGATCCGAATGCGCCGCAGCGCGGCAACGATTTGCAATATACAATGACGATCGAGTTCAAGGAAGCGGTATTCGGCAAAGAGACGGATATCCAGATTCCGCGCACGGAAACGTGCGACGACTGTCACGGTTCGGGGGCCAAGCCGGGAACGAAACCGGAAACGTGTACGGTATGCCGGGGAACCGGACAGCAGGAGGTTGTTCAAAATACACCTTTCGGGCGGATCGTCAACCGGCGCGCTTGTTCGAACTGCAGCGGTACAGGGAAAGTGATCAAAGAGCGCTGCTCCAACTGTCACGGTTCAGGCAAATTGAAAAAGCAGCGGAAAATCCATGTCCGGATTCCGGCGGGTGTCGATGAGGGCGCCCAAATCCGCTTGTCGGGGGAGGGTGAATCCGGTCAACGCGGCGGACCGCCCGGCGACCTTTACATTGTCATCCGGGTCAAGCCGCACGATTTCTTCGAGCGGGACGGCGACGATATTTATTGTGAAGTGCCGCTAACGTTTGCCCAGGCGGCACTCGGCGACGAAATTGAAATACCGACGTTAACGGAAAAGGTAAAGCTAAAAATTCCCACAGGAACGCAAACGGGAACGTACTTCCGCCTGAAGGGCAAAGGTGTGCCGCGCCTGCGCGGTTACGGTCAAGGCGATCAGCATGTGAAAGTGACCGTCGTAACGCCGACGAAGCTGAACGAGGAACAGAAAGAGCTGCTCAGACAATTTTCAGGTATGGGGAGCGCAGCTTCTCAGGAGCATCATGAAACGATCTTCGAGAAAATGAAGAAGGCGTTTCGCGGTGAATAATTAAGGACGGGCGGAGCATATTCCGCCCGTTTTTGGTTTATCCTATGACGAGCTCAACCGTAAGCGGAGAGACAAAAAGCGGAGAGACTTTGAGCACCGCTCAAAGGTCCCATGTAATGCTCAAAGGTCCCTATGTAATGCTCACAGATCCCTATGTAAGGAGGTTGGAACCCGTGAATTTTGAGCAACAAGAACGAAAACAAAAGCGAGCCAAACTGCCGATCGGGAAAAACGAAGATGTGGAATATGCCGCTGAGCTGGCGGACGCAGACGACCGCGAGGCCGGGGCACGCGCAGCGAAAGCAGACCGTCGGGCCGAGGAATCCTAAGCGATGAACGGAATCGAAATCAGAGCCTCCTTTCCAGGCGGAGAAGAGGCCTCGGAAGCGCAGCGTAAGCTGCAAATGCTTCGCATCGGTGATCTAAACGGCAGTGAAGACGGTAAGGCCTTCACGGCAACGGTCGGTGCGGATATGGCAGACCGCGCGATCCATCTCATCCGGCAAACCGGCGGCATTGCGGAAATGAAGTCATGAGCGGTTGGAAATCCTGCTGTCCTTGAAACGGAATAATCCGTATAAGGGCAGTTTTTTTGTGTGCGGACCGCTTCTGTTGTAAAATAGGGTCAGGCAAAATAAGGGGGAGGCCCTGCAATTGAAATGGCATGAGATTACAATCTCGACGACCGAGCAGTCGATCGAGATGATAACGAATTTTTTGCACGAAATGGATGCGGACGGCGTATCGATCGAGGAATCGGGCACGCTGAATAAACCGCGGGATACGTCGCTTGGACAATGGTACGAGCATCCGCTCAACGATATTCCCGAAGGGTTTGCGGTCATTAAAGGTTATTTCCTGGAGGAGACGGCCATCGAGCCGATTATCGCGAGTTTGCGGAATTCGATTGACGGGCTGAGAGAATTCGGGATTGAGACGGGTGACTATACGATAACGGCATCCATGGTGGATGAAGAGGATTGGGCGGAAGCGTGGAAGCAATATTTCAAGCCGCTTCGCGTCTCTGCTACGCTCACGATCAAGCCGACCTGGGAGGATTATACGCCCGTTCCGGGAGAGCGGATCATCGAGCTTGATCCGGGCATGGCGTTCGGTACCGGCACGCATCCGACGACGGCGCTCTGCTTGCGCACGCTGGAGGAAGTCATTGCGGGCGGCGAAGAAGTAATTGATGTAGGCACCGGCTCGGGGATTTTGGCAATCGGGGCATGCCGCTTGGGCGCAAGCAAAGTGTTGGCGCTCGACCTCGATCCGGTAGCGGTATCCAGCGCGAAGGAGAATACCCGGCTGAACGGGCTGGAGGATCAAATCCAGGTGCATCTGAGCGATTTGCTCGGCGTCCTGCGCACGGGTTCGGAAGAAAGCGGCAAGAAGTTATTAAACGTTACGGTTCCGGCGGATCTGGTCGTAGCCAACATATTGGCGGAGGTTATACTGCTCTTTATTGACGACGTGTATGAAGCGCTCAAGTCGGGAGGCATCTACATTGCCTCAGGCATATACAAGGATAAGGAAGCCGTTGTCGAAAAGGGAATGATGGAAGCCGGCTTCTCGATCGCCCGTCGCAGCCGCGAGGACAACTGGGTCGCCATTGTGGCGAGAAAGCCGTAGGTGACGATATGGATTTTGTGCAGCGTCTGGTCTGGTATCCGCTTGAGGATTTGCCTTTTATTATTCTAGTGCTTATTATCGCATTTACCGTTCATGAATTCGCGCATGCGTACAGCGCCTATAAATTCGGTGATATGACCGCCTACAACGAAGGGCGGGTTACGCTTAATCCGCGCCCGCATCTGGATGTGCTCGGAACGATTCTTATTCTGATTGCCGGCTTCGGATGGGCGAAGCCGGTTCCCGTCAATCGCGGGCGATTCAAGCATCCGCGCCTGATGGGTATTATTGTGTCGGCGGCCGGTCCGTTCAGCAATCTGCTGCTGGCCGCAGCCGGTATATTAACGGTATACGTCCTTAATGAAACGGGATGGCTGTACGGCGGTTCTCCGGGTATATCCAAGGCTGTCATTCATTTTTTATATTATCTGATCTATATGAACTTGCTTCTTTTCATTTTTAACCTGATTCCGCTGCCGCCGCTGGATGGATTCCGGATTATCCAGGACCTTTCTCCGCAGCCGCTGCGGATAAAGTTGGACCAATACGCGCAATGGGGCGTATTCATCTTTTTGCTCATTGTTTTTATCGGCCCGCTGCGTGCGGTAACGCTTGATCCGCTGTTCAGCTTGTCCGGCGACATCGCCTCCTTGCTGCACCGGTTGTATGAGCTTGTATTCTCTCCGGTCGACTGGCGCAAATTCATTATGGCATATTTAAGTTGAATTTCTATCTTCAGGCGGGCGGACAGGAAAATGTTTTAAACGCTGGCGATTCGGAAATAAAACGTGTATGATGAAGGATGGAACTTGGACAAAGAGGGAAGAACGATGCAGCGATATTTTATTACTCCGGAGCAGTTCGGAAGCGCCGGAGTCGTTATTACCGGAAATGACGCCCATCATTTGACGAAGGTGATGCGCATGAAGCCGGGTGATAAAATCATTGTCGGAGACGGACGCGGCAAGGAAGCGCTGGTCCGGATCAGCGGACTGGAGCCCGGTCTTGTAGCGGCGGATATTATTGAGATGTTCGCATCCGGGCAGGAGTCCGAGTGGCTGGTGACAGTTGCGCAAAGCATGCCGAAAGGCGACAAAATGGAAACGGTCATTCAGAAAGGAACGGAAATCGGCGCTGCCTCATTTGTGCCGTTTCAATCCGAGCGGATGATCGTGGCCTATGACGCCAAGAAGGAAGCGAAGCGGCTTGAACGATGGGCGAAAATCGCCAAAGAGGCGGCCGAGCAAGCGCATCGCAGCGTTGTGCCCGCTATATCGCCCGTACACAGCTGGAAGCAATTGCTTGATCATATATCGGCTTACGATTTAACGTTGTTTTGTTATGAGAAGGAAGGCGGAACGGCAAGCAGCGGTTTGAAGGGTGTGCTGGCGGAATTTGCGGCGAAAGCCGGAAACGCGCAGCCGCCGAACGTACTGCTCATTGTCGGTCCGGAAGGCGGCTTTACGGAACGCGAGGCGGAAGAAGCGGTAAGCCGCGGGGCGAAGCTCGTCGGACTCGGCAAGCGGATCTTGCGCACCGAAACGGCCGCACTCGTTGGCTTAACCTGTATCATGTATGAATCCGGAGAGATGGGAGGAGGCTGAAACTATGCCAACCGTAGCATTTTATACTCTTGGCTGCAAAGTTAATTTTTACGACACCGAGGCGATTTGGCAGCTGTTTAAGAATGAAGGCTATGAACAGGTCGATTTTGAATCGACTGCAGACGTATATTTAATCAATACCTGTACGGTTACGAATACCGGAGATAAAAAAAGCCGTCAGATCATCAGACGTGCGGTCCGCCGCAATCCGGACGCAGTCATTGCCGTTACCGGCTGTTACGCGCAAACGTCACCGGCCGAAATTCTCGCCATTCCCGGCGTCGATCTCGTCATCGGGACGCAGGACCGCGATCAGTTGATGACCTACATTAACGGTATTCAAACCGACCGCCAGCCGGTGAATGCAGTGCGGAACATTATGAAAACGCGGGAATTTGAGGAGCTGGATGTACCGGATTTTTCGGACCGGACACGCGCATTTCTGAAAATCCAGGAAGGCTGCAACAATTTCTGCACCTTCTGTATTATTCCGTGGTCGCGCGGTCTGTCGCGCAGCCGCGATCCGAAGAGCGTCATTGCGCAGGCGGAGCAGCTTGTTAAGGCGGGTTATAAGGAAATCGTATTGACGGGCATCCATACCGGCGGTTACGGCGACGATATGGAAAATTACCGGTTGTCCGATTTGTTATGGGATCTCGACAACGTGGAAGGCCTCGAGCGGGTCCGGATCAGCTCAATCGAAGCGAGCCAGATTGACGACAAGATGATCGAGGTGCTGAACCGTTCGGACAAAATGTGCCGTCATCTGCATATTCCGCTTCAGGCGGGCGACGACACCGTATTGAAACGGATGCGCCGCAAGTATACGACCGCAGAGTTTGCGGAGAAAATCCGCCGCATTCACGAAGCGATGCCGGGTGTGGCGATCACAACGGACGTTATCGTCGGTTTTCCGGGCGAGACCGAGGAAATGTTCCAAAACGGATATCGCTTTATGGAACAGCTGGGTTTTGCCGAGATGCACGTGTTCCCTTATTCAAAGCGGACGGGTACGCCCGCAGCGCGTATGGAAGACCAGGTCGACGAGGAAGTGAAGAACGATCGCGTTCATCAGCTGATCGATCTGTCCGAACGGATGCAGTTGGCTTATGCCGAGAATTTTGTCGGTCAGGTCGTAGACGTTATCCCGGAACGCGATTACAAGGGTGCTCCAGGCACCGGAATGCTGATGGGGTATTCCGGCAATTACCTGCAAGTGGTCTTTGAAGGCTCCGAGACATTAATCGGCCAAGTGTGCAAAGTGAAAATTTCGGAAGCCGGCGTCAATGAATGCCGAGGCCAATTAGTTCGTATTATTGAAGCCGCAGCAAAACCGGCTGCTCCGGTGGAGACGGCTGTATAATTCCAGGATCGGCAGCATCAACAATAACGAAAGTCACGAGGGTTTCACCGGGCGGTCCGTAATTAGGGGCGCTGCGGTGAAATCCTTGTTGTACATAAGTCAACTGGAACGGAGGACTGCAGGATGAAGGAGATTTCCGCCGGAGGCGTCGTTTATCGGAGAGTGGACGATAAGCTGGAAATTCAATTGATTCAGGACCGGTACGGCAAGATTTCGCTTCCGAAGGGCAAGATGGAGCGGGGTGAAACGGTGGAGCAGACCGCGCTTCGGGAAATCGCTGAAGAAACGGGAATCGAGGGGCGCATCATAAAGCCGATCGACCAGATCAAATATCAATATCAGCACGAAACCAAAGGGATTATCGATAAAGAGGTACACTATTATTTGGTGGAAGCGACCGGAGGGATACTGCAGGCGCAAGTGGAGGAGATCCGCGGCGTCGAATGGTTTTCACCGGAAGAAGCCTGGCGGCGCCAGCGCCAATCGGGTTATGGCAATAACGACAGAATTTTGGCCGGAGCGCTGAAGTTACTCGGAGTGGAGGTATAATAAATGGTAAAATATTGGGATCAAGGAATGCCGGTTGCATCGTTTATCGATCATACGTTATTGAAACCATCTGCATCGGAGCGGGATATCGTCCGTTTATGCGAAGAGGCGGTTCGCTATGAATTTTACAGCGTTTGCGTAAATGGCGAATGGGTGGCGTTTTGCCGGGACAAACTTCAGGGAACCGCAGTTAAAGTGAGCGCTGTCTGCGGATTTCCGCTTGGCGCCAATGCTTCGAGGGTCAAAGCGTTTGAAGCGCTGACCGCGGCTGAGGACGGGGCGTCGGAAATCGACATGGTGCTGCCGATCGCTGCAGTGCTGGACGGACGTTTCAATACGGTATCAGAAGATATTTCGGCCGTTGTCAAAGCTGTAGAAAATCGGGCGATCGTCAAAGTCATTCTGGAAACGGGGTTTCTGAATGAGGCACAAATTGCCGAGGCATGCCGTGTCTCGGAAGCCGCAGGGGCGCATTATGTGAAAACGTCGACTGGTTTCGGTCCGGGAGGAGCTACGGAAGATCATATCCGATTGATGCGCGCATCAGTGTCCAAAGAAATCGGAGTGAAGGCCTCGGGCGGAATCCGCGATCTGCAGGCGGCGCTGCAAATGCTGAAAGCGGGTGCGACCCGGCTTGGGACGAGCGCCGGGATATCTATCGCGGAAGCTGATCTGTGCGGCGGCGAAATACAGGCAAGTAACATAAAGGAAGGGCCAGAAGCGAACTCGCAATATTAAAGATCGTCTGGCTGTGGGCGATCTGTCCTGCGGGATGCGCGGATAATGCGGCGGATACGGATTGCAGTTCCCCGATGAATGGAAAGAACAGCAGCGCGCCGCCTAGATTTAACGCCGCGTGCGTCCAGGCGACCAACTGCCCGGAAGCGGATCCGCCGAGCGATGCGAGCAGCGCTGTCGCACAGGTGCCGACGTTGGCGCCGAGCACGATCGAAATGCCGAGCTCGACCGGTATCGCGCCGTGGGTTACGAAGCCCATGATCATCGCAATAACAGCTGCACTGCTGTGAATGAACGCGGTGAGTACGGTACCGGCGGCGATACCCCACAGCAGCGTATTTCCGGGCCGGTTCATGAACCATTCGAACAGGCCGCTCGATTCGAGATGCGGTGCCGAGGCTTGCATCATGCTCATGCCGGTCAGCAGAAGAGCGAATCCGCCGCAGACGACTGCTATGAAGCGGACCGGGTGGAAAAATCTGCGAATCCGTTTTGGCGCCCAAAGGCCGTATTCGATCATAATGACTGTCAGCAGCCAGACGGCCAGGGACAATTCAAGCAGCGGCAAGGACAGCTTGTGCAGATTTAAGCCGATTAATTCCGTGGTAATGCAGGTGCCGATATTTGTGCCGAGCACGATGCCAAGCGTCCGCGGAAAGGTAAGCAGACCGGTGTTGACAAGACCGATCGTAATGACGGTAACCGCCGTGCTGCTTTGCAGAAACGCCGTCGTCAGCGCACCGGCAACGAGTCCGTGCAGCGGTGTCCGGGTACTGCGGTGCAATATGTTCGATAAGTATGGCCCTGCCAACCGGTGCAGGGCCAATTCCATCATTTTCATGCCGGAGAGAAAGACCGTAAATCCGATCGTCATGGGCAGCATAATGGAGACCATCACTTTTGTCAGCTCCTTCGTTGTATCGGCAGGTTTATGATCAGTCTTGAGAATCGACTGCGGTAAGATCATATTTCAATGTATATGTTTACATAGAGACAAGCATGACAAGCCGGGTGGATCCACGTAGATAAGAAAGTATCAAATCAGGGGTAGCCTTTACCTTTTTCAAAAGGCCCGATGTTCGTAAACGGAAAGGAACGGATCATAATCATGAGAGCAAAAATAGTGTTGAACCGCAGCCGCAAACCGCGTCTGGAGTTGGGTCATCCGTGGATATTCGGAAATGAAACCGACCGAATGGATGGCGAAGCCGTTCCGGGTGGCCTTGTTGATGTTGTGGACCATAAGGGTCGCTATTTGGCGACGGGATATTGGAATCCGGAGTCGCAGATCCGCGTCCGAATCATCGCTTACCGACCGATCGAAGAGATGGACAAAGCTTTTTTCGCGGAGCGGCTTGAGCGATGCAAGGGGCATCGCGAACGGTTCATCCCCGGCCAGTCCGATTGCCGCCTTGTGTATGGAGAAGCGGATTTTTTGCCCGGATTAACGGTAGACCGGTTCGGAGGCGTTCTTGTCGTACAGCTGCTGACGCTTGGAATGGATGTCCGGCGGGAGGCGCTGGTTGATGCGCTGGTCGAAGTATTTGAGCCGCAAGGCATCTATGAACGGAGCGATGTCGGCGTCCGCGCGCTTGAAGGGCTCGAGGAGCGGACTGGCGTTTTGTACGGAGACTGTCCCCGCATGGTTGATATCACGGAAAACGGATTGCACATGGAGGTTGATATCGTTGAAGGGCAGAAGACCGGTTATTTCTTCGATCAGCGTGAAAACCGTGCCTCGATCTCACCGATCATAACCGGCTGGGGAAGCCGAAGCGGCATCCGGCTCGAAGAACGTCCGGTCCGTGAACTGCCGGATAATTGGCCGTTTGAGATGAAGCAGGATGCCGAAACGGTGACGATTCCCGTGAATCCGAACGGCAAAATCGTAACCTATCCGTACTGGGACGGTGCGACGGTGCTGGAATGCTTTGCACATACGGGAAGCTTTACGCTGCATGCGTGCAAATACGGGGCGAAGAAGGTGACCTGCCTCGACGTATCCGAGCATGCGATCGAAACGGCACGCCGAAATGTGGAACGTAATGGCTTCAGCGACCGTGTCGAGTTTGTCGTTGCCGATGCATTTGAATATTTGCGCGCCCAAATGAAGGGATTGGAGGAGCGGACGAGCCGCGCCGAGGGAGGCGTAAAGGTCGATACGTCCAAACCGCTTTCCGGAGCGGGCAGAACATGGGACGTCGTCATTCTAGACCCTCCGGCGTTTGCCAAAACGAAAGGCGCCGTTTCCGGCGCTTGCAGAGGGTATAAAGATATCAATCTGCACGGGATGAAGCTATTGAACGAGGGCGGTTATTTAGTTACAGCAAGCTGTTCCTATCATATGAAACCGGAGCTGTTCCTGGAAACGGTGCTCGCAGCCGCTGAAGATGCCGGCAAGCTGCTGCGTCTTGTCGAATGGCGGGCCGCGGGCAAGGATCATCCGTTGCTTCTCGGCGTCAATGAAGGGCACTACTTGAAATTTGCCATATTTGAGGTGCGCAGCAAACACTTGTTGTAGTTTGGATTTGAGGGGGGGAGCGGCATGGAAGAGGAGTTACTCGCGTTCGCCAAACGGATTGCAAAGGAAGCGGGTGAATTAATTCGCGAGAGGTTGCCGGAGCGCGGTATGTTTGTTCAGAAGACGAACGGCTCGGACTTGGTAACGGAGGTGGACAAAGCGAGCGAACAGCTGCTGCTGTCCAGAATCGGATCGTCTTTCCCGGGTCACTGGATTTTATCGGAGGAAACGGACGGCGGAGGGGATTCGTATGAGGCTTTGCGCTTGAAAGGAGACGGTTACGGCTGGATCATCGATCCGATTGACGGGACGACGAATTTTGTTCACGGCATGCCGCATTTTGCGGTATCGATCGGCATTGTGAAGGACAAAGAGCCGGTGATCGGCGTCGTATACAACCCGGTCACCGATGAGATGTATTGGGCGAGTAAAGGGAAGGGCGCCTATTTGAACGGGTATGCGATCCGGACAAGCGACGAGTGTACTGTGGCGGAAGCGCTGCTTGCGACCGGTTTCTATGCCGGCGACTGGCATTCCGGCTCTCCGGTTCTGCCGCAAGTGGGCAAGCTGGTCGGAAGGTGCCGCAATATGCGCATGACCGGTGCGGCGAGCTTGGATTTGTGCTGGGTGGCGGCAGGCAAGCTGACCGGTTATTTCCATCGCGGCCTTCAGCCGTGGGATGCGGCGGCAGGCATCGTCATTTTGCGCGAAGCCGGGGGAGCCGTCACCGATGGCTCGGGCGATGCGTACGATATGACCGGGTTTACGATCACGGCGACGAACGGGCTGATCCACCAGGAACTGTTGTCTTTTTTGAACGAAGGCAATGGAAGATTACAGGCAGATATCAGGGAATTACGGCCGGATGAACAGCCTCCGATGGAATTGCTCTTATCCGCCGATCCGTCCTCCGTACTGGTTGAGGAGTATCTCGGGCGGGGAAGATGCTTTGTCGCGGAAAAGGATAATCGGAAAGTTGGCGTATATGTGCTGATTCCGACAAGACCGGGGACAGCCGAACTGGTTAATGTTGCCGTTCATGAGAACGAACAGGGAAAAGGGATCGGGAAGCAGCTGGTGAACCACGCCGTCCAAACGGCCGGAAGAAGCGGATTCAGTACGATTGAAGTCGGTACCGGAAGCACAGGTGTGGAACAGCTTGCCCTTTACCAAAAATGCGGCTTCAGAATGACCGGCATCGACCGGGATTTTTTTGTCAGGCATTATTCAGAATCAATATATGAAAACGGAATGCAGATCAGGGATATGGTGCGTTTTTCACAGGATTTGTAGCTATTACGGTACCACTAAATACCGTTATAATGTCGCGCTATCGCGTCACTTTGCATATAGGGGACAAATTTACCGTTATCTATTTTTCGCACCGCGCGCTGCTCCAAGCGCGCGGTGCGTCATTTAGTTTCCATGAGCCAGGTCTAAACTCACCGCCTTTAGGCGGTCAGCTTCCAGCACGTTGAAAGAGTAGAAGGTTAACATCAAAAAAATACTCGTCACTGTAATGTTGATTCCGCTAACGGTTGTACTTGCTGCTATTGGGTGAAGAAACGCCATATTAAAGTTTTAACGGTTGCAGTTGCCTTTATTTGCTGAAATCCGCTCCCAAAACCGTAAAAATGGACAAATAGGCGCGCTGGCAACCGTTTGCCTTGGAATAATGGGACAAACCGGCAAATAACGTCGCTGATAACCGTTAGAAATAACCGCATGCAATCAGTATCTTCTGAGAAGACTACATTCTTTTAGAGTTGGCATTTGTGTTTTACATCAATGATTAGCCCGCGAGCATGCCGAGTTCAGTCGGAAGCTTTAGGTGGCTTTAGCCACAGGTTGCTTTTCAGCAGGCTTTAGCCTGAACAGCGACTTTCAGTCGCAAAAGAAACCTACCGACTTTAGTCGTAGTCGTTCAGCCTCCAGAGGACGGCGAAGCAGGTTTTGCTTGTTTGGGATTGTAATTGATTAAGGAACATATGTTTGATCATTGGAGTGAAAAGCCGCTCTTGGTATGGTAGAATAGTAGAATCATGTTGTCTGGGGAGGGAGCAGGGAATGGCGCTCCGGTTTGTGCTCGGGAGATCGGGTACGGGGAAAACGCGGTATTGTTTGGATGAAGTCCGGGAACGGCTTACCGAGAGCCCGGAAGGTCCGCCGCTCATTATGCTTGTTCCGGAGCAGGCGACGTTCCAGACGGAATATGCGCTCGTCCGGACACCCGGATTGGCGGGCACGATGCGTGCGCAAGCATTAAGCTTCCGCAGGCTGTCATTTCGCGTTATGCAGGAGACGGGCGGCACCGCGCTCATTCCGATCCATGAGAACGGAAAGAACATGCTGCTCTACAAAATCGTACAGCGGATCGGCTCACAGCTCAAGCTGTTTCAAGGGGCCGCCGAACAGCACGGATTTATCGAACGGCTGGGCGAGCTGCTGACGGAGTGGAAACGATACGGCATTGACGCTCCGGTGCTGCATGACCATTTGAATACATATATGTCCGGAGATCACGCCGGTTTGCTTGAACGCAAAATTCATGATCTTCAGCTTGTTTATGCCGAGCTGGAACGCGAGCTTGCCGGATTATATATTGATGCGGAAGACTATTTAAGCTGGTTGACAAAGGGATGTTCACAAGCGCAATCGCTTCGCGGGGCTTATATTTGGGTCGACGGGTTTCACGGATTTACCCCGAAGGAGTATGAAGCGTTAGGGCAATTAATGTCACATACCGCCCAAATAACGGTTACCCTCTGTCTGGACCGGACTTACGAGGAAGGGGAGCAGCCGCACGAGCTGGAGCTTTTTCATCCGACTGCGGAGACGTACATCAAGCTGCGGGACATGGCTGTGCAATCCGGTGTGGAAATCGCCTCCCCGGTGCTGCTGCAAGGCAATCCTCCGATCCGCTTTCAAGACAGTCCGATGCTCATGCATCTGGAAAGGCATTTCAGACACCGTACGCCGATGCTAATGGGCCGTTCCGCGCTTGAGCCCGGGGATCCCGGCAACGGCATCTCATTGCACGCTGCCGCACACCGCAGAGCAGAGGTGGAAGCGGTAGCCCGCGATATGCTCTCCCGGGTAAGAAACGGCCGGCTGCGCTGGAGGGATATGGCGGTCATGGTCCGCAACGGCTCCGATTACAATGACTATATCGCGGCAGTATTTCAAGATCACGGGATTCCATTCTTTCTGGATCAGAAGCAGGCTGCACTGCATCATCCGCTTGTCGAATTTATTCGGTCATCGCTCGAGACGGTTGTTGAAGGGTGGCGGTATGAGGCCATATTTCGCTGTATCAAGAGCGAGCTGCTTCTGCCGATGGACGGAAGCGTGACCCGGGAAGCGCTTGACCGGTTGGAGAATTATGTGCTGGCAGCGGGAATCGACGGGCGAAAGTGGCTTGACCGGAAACGATGGAAACCGTTAACAGAGGATTCGCTGGATGATTTGCCGCGTGAACCCGGGCACGCCGAACAGGCCGCATTTGCCGCAATCCTTGACAGCCGGGAAGCGGTTGTCGGGCCGCTGCGCAGATTCGGGCAAGCGTTGCGCAAAGCGGCGAACGTCAGATCGATGTGCGATGCGCTCTTCCGGCTGCTTGAGCATGTTCAGGCGGCAGACCGGCTGGAACGGTGGGGCAGTCTTGCTTCCGAACGGGGAGATATGCGCAAAGCCCGCGAACATCGTCAGCTTTGGGACGGCGTTATGGATCTGCTCGATCAGCTCGTTGTCATGATGGGGGAGCAGGAAGTATCCGCGGCGTTGTTTGCGGGTATGGTGGATGCGGGTCTTGAAAGCCTGAAGCTGGCCGCCGTCCCGCCATCGCTCGACCAGGTGCTTATCGGCAGTATCGACAGAACGCGTTCGGGAGCCGTCCAGGTCTGTTATGTGCTTGGCGCAAACGAAGGCGTTATGCCGATGCGCGCGCAGGAGGACGGAATACTAACGGAGCAGGAGCGGGAACGGCTGGCAGCGGACGGACTTGTTATGGCGCCGGGCGTACGCCGGCGGCTGCTTGACGAACGTTTTCTTATTTACAATGCACTGACGACACCGCGCCGGCATTTATGGATCAGTTATCCGCTTTCCGACGAAGAGGGAAAAAGTCTTCATCCGTCCGAGGTCATCCGTCATATTAAACAGATGTTTCCGGGATTGAGAGAGCGAATCATAACGGGAGATCCGCAGCCTAACCAGACGCCGGAGGAGCAGCTGTCATTCATCGCGCATCCGGAAAGAGCGATGTCCTATTTAATCGCACAGCTTCGCTCGTGGCGGCAGGGGCGTGAAATGCATGCCATGTGGCGGCATGTATACAACTGGCTTGCGAACCGTCCGGAGTGGCGAGGCAGGCTTGCCATGCTCCTTCGTTCGCTCAATTATAAGAACGACGGTGTATTGCTAAGCAAAGAGACGGCGCGGCTCTTATACGGTGAAAATATACAAGCAAGCGTCTCGCGTATGGAGCGGTTTGTTTCCTGTCCGTTTCAGCATTTTGCAATTCATGGGCTCCGGCTGCGTGAAAGGCAGCTGTATTCGCTGCAGGCACCCGATGTCGGGCAGCTGTTTCATGCAGCGCTCAGCAAGCTGGCCGAAGGGCTCGGCGATAACTGGGGCTCCATGCCGGAGCAGCAATTGCGTTCACAAGCAGCCATGGCCGTTGATGAGCTTGCTCCCCGCCTGCATTCGCAAATTTTGCTTAGCAGCAGCAGATTTCAATACATAACACGAAAGCTGAGGGATATCGTCACACAGGCGGCCATTATACTGGGGGAGCATGCCAGGCGTGCTGAATTCCGTCCTGTCGGACTGGAGATCGGATTCGGATCCGGCGGTCAGCTCCCTGCGCTAACGCTTCCGATTGACGGCGGCCGTACGATGGATATTATCGGCCGGATCGACCGGGTGGATGCCGCGGAGACCGAAGAAGGGCTGCTGCTGCGGGTGGTTGATTACAAGTCTTCGTCTACAGCCCTGCGGTTGGAGGAGGTAGCGTTCGGCTTATCGCTCCAGATGCTGACTTATCTGGACGTGCTTCTTACGCATGCTCCCGTATGGCTCGGCAAGCCGGCCGCACCGGCGGGAGTGCTCTATTTTCACGTACATAATCCGCTGCTTAGCACGGCCAACAGCCTGGACCGGGAAGAAGCGCGGCGGATGCTGCTTAAGCGCTTCAAGCTGAAGGGCCTGCTTCTGGCGGAGGAGAACGCGGTGCGGATGATGGACAGCGGCTTGGAGAGCGGTTATTCGGAGCTGCTTCCGGCAGCGCTTAAAAAAGACGGAGGATTTTACAGCAGCTCATCGGTTGTGAGCCGTGAGCAATGGTCTGTGCTGCGCAGGGCGGTAAGAGGTTCGATCGCCACGATCGGCAAGCGGATAACGGGCGGTGAAATTGCGATTGCTCCTTACAAAATGGGGAACAAAACACCTTGTGTACATTGCGCCTACAAGCCGGTATGCCAATTCGACCCTTTGTTTGAAGGGAATGAATACGTAAAGCTTGGCAAACGAAGTAAGGAAGAGATATGGGAGGCTTTGCAGCGGAATGCAGTAGCGGACAAGCAACCGTTATCGGACGGGGAAGGAGGATTGGCGGATGAAAACGATAGAGACGGCTCTCAAGCCGACAGGAAGCTCTTGGACCGATGAACAGTGGCATGCGGTCGTCGCCGGGGGACGGGACATATTGGTGGCTGCCGCTGCGGGTTCAGGAAAGACGGCTGTCCTTGTCGAGAGAATCATCCGTAAAATATCGCTTGATACCGATGTCGACCGGCTGCTTGTAGCTACATTTACGAAAGCGGCGGCGGCCGAGATGAAGGAACGTATCCGGATCGCCTTGGAAAAGGCGCTTGACTTAAGTCCCGATTCCGATCATTTGCGGCGGCAGCTAGCGCTGATGGGACGGGCTTCCGTTACAACGCTTCATTCCTTCTGTCTGGATGTCATACGGCGTTATTATCCGCTCATCGGGCTGGATCCCGGATTTCGTATCGCCAATGAAACCGAAGCGGAGTTACTGCGGTTCGATGTGCTGGACGAGCTGTTCGAGCAGCATTATACGGCAGCGGAGCAAGGAGAGGAACCAACTGATTTGTCCGTTGGGGAACCGTCAAGCTTTGTCCGGTTGGCGGACGATTTTGGCGGTGAACGCGGGGACGAGCCTTTATATAAGCTGGTTCTGCAGTTGTATGATTTTTCCCGCAGCCATCCTTGGCCGGATGAGTGGCTGAGGGAGACGGCTGCGGCCTTCCGTGTGTCAACCGCGGAGCATCTTGGCGGCACCGAGTGGGCCGTCAGTCTCGGGGCGGATGTACGTCTTGCGCTGGGCGGCGCGAGGACGATGCTGGAGCAGGCGCTCGATTTAACCCGAATGCCGGCAGGCCCCAATGCCTATGCGGAGACATTCGCGAACGATCTGGAGATGGTGACGTCGCTGATCGAAACAGTAGATACCCGGCCGTGGCTGAACTGGCATGAAGCGTTTCAAACCGTCAGCTTCGGCAAGCTGAAGCCGATGCGGGGGGACAGCTGCGATAAAGCGCTGCAGGAAGAAGCCAAAACGCTGCGCGACCGGGCGAAGACCATTGTGACCGATCTTGCCGATGAGCTGTTCCGCAGGCCGCCGGAGCAGTTTCTATCCGAACTTCGCGAGCTGGCGCCGCAGATGGAGACGCTTGCCGGAGTCGTGATAGAATTTGCGGCACGTTACGAAGCGGCAAAAAGGAAGAGGGGGCTGCTCGATTTCGGCGATTTGGAGCATTACTGCCTGCGCATTTTGCGCGATCCTTCCTCCACGCCGCAAGCAGCGGTGCCTTCGCAGGCTGCAAAGGAATACCAGAAGCAGTTTGACGAGATCCTGCTCGATGAGTATCAGGATACGAATATGGTTCAGGAAGCGATCGTTTCGCTGCTGGCCCGGCCCGGGGCCGGAAACCGCTTTATGGTCGGCGATGTGAAGCAGAGCATCTACCGCTTCCGGCTTGCGGAACCGAATTTGTTCCTGCACAAATACAAAACCTTTACAGGAGAAGGCGGCAACGGCCTCAGAATCGATCTTGCCCGTAATTTCCGCAGCCGTGCTGAAGTTGTGGACGGCGTCAACGGCGTTTTCCGCTGCATTATGCGCGAGGCGGTCGCGGAAATGGATTATGACCGGAGCGCCGAGCTTGTATGCGGCGCGCCCTTTCCTGCGGCCGAAAATGAACGGGAAAAGCGCATATACTCGGTTGAATTGGCTTTGCTCGACCGCGGCGGTGCGGAAGAACCCGGAGACGAAGCGGCGGGAGATGCGGAAGAGAATGGCGAAGGTAGCGGCGGCAATGAAGCGGCGGATGCCGCGGATCTGCAGACAGCGCAGCTGGAAGCGCGCTGGATTGCGGAGCAAATCCGCAGGCTGTTTAGCAACGATAACGGGGAGCCGTTCCGGGTATATGATATTAAGCTGGGAATCAGCCGCCCGCTCGCTTGGCGGGATATCGTCATTTTACTCCGTGCGACGCAGAGCTGGGCGCCGATCATTATCGAAGAGCTGCAGTCGTATGGAATACCCGCGTACGCGGAGCTGAACAGCGGTTATTTCGATGCGACGGAAGTGGAAGTGATGCTGTCGCTGCTCAGGGTGATCGATAATCCATATCAGGATATTCCGCTTGCAGGCGTTCTCCGTTCCCCGATTTTCGGACTGAATGCAGAAGAGCTTGCGCTTATTCGGGTGAATGCCGGCAAAGGATCTTTCTATGATGCGGTTATGCAAGCTTCCGAGGATATGCTCCTGTCGGACGGATTAAGAACCAAGCTCGGATGTTTTCTGGAGCAGCTGAACCGCTGGCGGGAAAAGGCGCGGCAAGGCTCGTTGTCTGAACTGCTGTGGAATATTTACAGGGAAACCGGCTACTATGATTTGGCGGGAGGGATGCCGGGCGGCGTACAGCGGCAGGCCAATCTTCGCGCGCTTCAGGACAGGGCGAAGCAATACGAAGCAACCTCCTTCAGAGGCTTGTTCCGCTTTCTCAGATTCATTGACCGGATGCGCGACAGCGGCGGTGATCTGGGGACCGCGCGTGCGCTCGGCGAGCAAGAGAACGTTGTAAGGATTATGTCAATCCACAAGAGCAAAGGACTTGAGTTTCCGGTCGTTTTTGTCGCCGGACTCGGTAAACGGTTTAATCTTCAGGATTTAAACGGATCGTTCCTCATGCACAAGCAGCTGGGTTTTGGACCTCGTTTCATTGATCCGGAACTGCGTGTTGCCTATCCGACGCTGCCGTACCTGGCAATCCGCCGACGCATGCGGATGGAAATGCTCGCGGAGGAGATGCGGATCCTGTATGTTGCCATGACCAGACCGAAGGAAAAGTTGTTTCTGGTCGGAACCGTTCCGGATGCCCAAAGGCTGCTGGACGGCCGGAGCTCCGCAAAAGACGGTACGCTGCCTGAATTCAGTCTTGCTTCTGCTCGCCGGTATATGGACTGGCTTCTGCCGCTTGCGCCTCAAGGAATCGAAGGTGAGCAGGAGAAGATTCGTTCCGAAGAAGCGGAAACGGCGCTCTCGGACTGGCAGTTCGGCGTAACGCCCGCCGCATGGTTTGTCCGGGAAGCCGCTGCGGCTGCGGAAGAAGACCCGCAAGCGGAAAAGAAGCGTGATGAAATTTTGGCGGAAATGATTTCGCTTAACCTAATCACCGTGGAAGAGGGAGCGGAAGAGCAGGAAGAGATCGACCGCAGATTGTCCTGGCGGTATCCGTACGCTGAGGCTTCTTCAATTGCAGCGAAAACGTCCGTTACCGAGATGAAACGATTGCGGCCGGTTTATGAAGAAGAGGATGCTCTTCCCAAGGAAGAATGGGAGCGGCAAACGAATAGAAACCCATCCTCCGTACGCGGTTCCCGCAGCGGTCCTGCTTCAGGCACGCTGCGGCTTCGCAGGCCGCGGTTTATGGAGGACATCTCTTTCACAGCCGCGGAACGCGGAACGATCAGCCACCTGGTTATGCAGCATGTTCCCCTCGGACCTGAAATTCCGGATCGCGGGACATTGGCGGCAACGGTCCGGCACATGGTGGAACGCAGCCTGTTGCGCCCGGAGCAGGCTGAGGCGGTTGATTTGGAGGCTGTCCATTCGTTTTTCTCCGGCGAGCTTGGGCTTCGGCTGTGCAAGGCGAGCTGGGTGCGAAGAGAAGTGCCGTTCAGCTGTACGCTGCCGGCAGGCCGCGTTCACGGCGTTTCGGCGGCCGGAGGAGCGCAGGAGGAGCCGGTTCTGATCCAAGGCGTAATTGACTGCTTGTTTGAGGATGAGCAGGGGCTCGTCCTTTTGGATTACAAAACCGACCGGATCGCAGCGCAGCGCTGGGAAGAAGCCGCCGAGCGCCATCGCTTCCAGCTGGAGCTGTATGCCGAGGCTGTAGGCGGAATTCTCGGAAGAAAGATTGACGAATGCTACGTGTTTTTCTTTGACGGAGCCATGTCGGTGCGGCTGGTATGATAAAGGAGTGGGGTAATATGAACGAATCGAGGCCGAAACGGTCGTGGTTTGCGCCGATTGTCCTTGCTTTGCTCGTCTTCAGTTTAATGGGCAACGTATTTCTGTATTCCAAGCAGCTTCAGCAAGAGCAACGATCGCGAATCCAGGCCGGTGAACGAATCATTCACTCAGCATGGGACAGCAAGCAGCATTTCGATGTTGTGCTAGATGCTCTGACATTATTGATCGAATCGAAGCGTGCTGTCGAACGATTAGAAGCGAAGCAGGCGCTCGGGTATGGGTTTAAAACATCACACGGACTGAGCGAGTTTATTGGGGCGGCTGGGGCGGCCGATCCGAGGGAGCTGGCCGGTCAAAGGCGTTCTGTGGAAACGTTTATCATCGATATGGAGCTGTCGCTTAGTAGGATAGCTAACCACGACGGACCGCTCTCTCAGCAGGAGAGCCAATATTTGACTAAGGTCAGGGACATTTATATCGATTTGCAGCAGCAGATTCAACAATTCAAAGTGTCATCAACGAGTCAACAAAATGCGCTTCAGACCGCAAACGGAGGCCCTTGGATCGACATAGCCTTCGAGATGCTGTCGATCATCAATAAACCGGAGACGATATTGTATGAGGGTGTGAAAACCACGAATTGAGTGAACAAATAAAGAAGCCTCCAGCCGCTCTTGGCGTTGATATGGAGGCTTCTTTTGTTTCTGCCATTAAATAATTTGACGATTCCTATGCTTAGGATTTTTTCGCATCATAAGCGAGCATTTCGGCAACTTTTCTTGAGCTTGAGAACGCGCGTTCCGCCAGCTCGCCTTTGCCCTCGCAACCGTCGCCGCAAAAGTAAAACGGCACGTTTTCGATTCGATTAGGAACCAGACGATTACCGGCGATATTTTTGACGCTTTGCACCATCGCTTTTTTGGAAACGCGCTTCACGGCAGTCGCTTCCCTCCAACCGGGGTAGTGCCGGTCGAACAACGCTTCCATTTGTGCCGTCTTCTCTTCGAGATAGGCTTTGCGGTCTGCTTCATTCTTGAACGGTTCGTCGCTTAAGTACGCGATGCCCTGCAGTAATTGCCCGTTTTCGGGAACGAGCGTATGATCGGTGGCCGAGACGTCGGTGATAAACATTTTATGATTCATATCGCTGATATAGCTGAATGGCCGGGCTACGACACGTTCCAGTCCGACATCGTAAACCATCACCTCGGTGGCGCTGTTGTTTGCATACGGCTCCAAAAACGGCTCCCACGGCGTGCCCTCCAGCAGCTTGACGATTTGTTGAACCGGCATAGCGAATACGACCCGGTCGAACGCCATTTCTCTTGTTTTCGTTTGAAGCACGTATTTACCACGTTCGTATCGGATTGTCTCAACGCCTTCTTTCAGCGCGATTTCCCATCTGCCCGATGCTTGCATCCTGTTGCGCAGCTGATCCGTGATCACAGCCCAACTGCCGAGAATGTAATTGACCGGCCGGTTAGAGAGAAACAGGTTATGGTAATAAGCGCTGATCGCCGGACCCGGGACGCGTCGTGCATCTTCCGGAGCGATAAAGAAGTTGGAGCAGACCAGGTGTTCCCATAATTCCTTCACGTCCTCGTCGGCATCGCAGTCCGCCAAATAATCGCCAAGCGTCGCATAATTTTTTATTTGATGGATGTTCGCGATGATGGCGGTTATTTCCGCTACGAACCGAACCTTTTGACGCGTATTTAAAATATCCGTTTTCACCAGATTGACAAAATCCAGCGGCGCCGGCGTAATCTGATCGTGCTTCTCATACATGACCTTCCTTTTGTCGACTTGACGGCTGCTGAAAGTCATTCCCAATTCTTTTTCCATCATAGAAATTGTATGACGGTCGAGTCCGTATATGGCGTGCGCCCCGTAATTGAGCGTAAAACCGGATTTCTCATAGGTAAAGGCACGGCCCCCAAGCTGCGGGCTCCGCTCGAACAAAACGCCTTCGATTCCTGCGTGCTCCGATAAATATGCGGCCGCCGTCAAACCTGCAAGGCCGCCTCCAATAATCGCAATCTTCATGTGTAGTACCTCCGTTATGTCCTGCAGCGGGCTTATTCATAAACAATCCTTATAACTATTATTATAAATCTTTATGTAGTATGAATCTATGCCGATATCATCTGAAATTCTGGCCGAAATGAGATGAATCCGCCCATTTTAGAAGCAGGCAGTTGCCAAATGCCCGGAATTGAATATGATGAACTCAGATTCATCATAAGGAGTGTCGAACGGTGCAAAAAAAGCTGCGGAATTGAATGGGACGGACCCTGATGCGGGCGGACCGGCATCGCGCTATTGGACGAGCAGATTTTTTCTGATATGATACATTACATAGCGATTACGATGATGAAGGAGGTCGGACAATGGACTGCCTGTTTTGTAAAATTATCGAAGGTTCGATTCCTTCGCGAAAAGTTTACGAAAACGAAAAGGTGCTGGCTTTTCACGATATACAGCCGGCCGCGCCGGTACATATTTTGATTATTCCGAAGAAGCACATCCCAACGATGAACGATGTGACGGACGAAGACGGCGACACCATTGCGGAAATATTCGCAGCAGCGCGGCACATTGCCAAAGAGCAGGGTATTGCGGAGTCGGGCTACCGTCTTGTAAACAATTGCAATAAAGAAGGCGGACAGGTTGTCTATCATCTTCACGTTCATTTGCTCGGCGGAAAACAGCTGGGGCCGCTGCTTGGAAATGATGCGAGTTGACACTGACTTTTGTTTTAACATATAATGAAGTTTGATAAACCGTGTTGTTCTTCTGGACGGTCTGTTTTGGAGGGAGGGAAAACTGGTGTCTGAAACAAAAGTTCGCAAAAACGAGACAATTGACGCTGCACTTCGTCGCTTTAAGCGTTCCATCGCGAAGGACGGCGTATTGGCTGAAGTCAAAAAGCGCAAGCACTACGAAAAGCCAAGCGTCAAGCGTAAGAAAAAGTCCGAGGCTGCGCGTAAGAGAAAGTTTTAGGAGGATCCTTCCACAATGAACCTTAGCGAACGATTAAACGACGATATGAAGCAAGCGATGAAGAGCCAGGACAAATTTAAGCTCTCCACCATTCGAATGATTCGCTCCACGATCAAAAATCAGGAAATCGAACTGAAGCGGACGCTGAGCGATGACGAAGTGCTTGATATATTAAGTCGTGAAATCAAGCAACGTAAAGATTCCCTCCAAGAATTTGAGAAAGCCGGCCGCGAGGATTTGGCGACATCCGTCGCAGCAGAAATAGATATTATTAGTGTATACCTTCCCCAGCAGCTGACAGAAGAAGAAATCAAAGTGATTGTACAGCAGACCATCCAGGAAACCGGTGCTTCTTCCAAAGCCGAGATGGGTAAAGTCATGAGCGCCTTAATGCCGAAGGTTAAAGGGCGTGCTGACGGTAAACTAGTAAATCAGCTCGTACAGCAATTTCTGCAATAGATTATGCCGACAAGAGCGTCTCCAGAAAACGGGGGCGTTCTTTTTTAATGAAATGAATATCTAGGCATAATACATATTATGAAACGAAATAAATTTTTAAGCGTATTAGGGGAATACTAGTCGAAAAGGAGGAACTTCATTTGCCTTCGGTACGAACCAATCCAATCGTAAAACGGATGATCGTTGTTTGGATGACCGCGTTCATCGCATTTGCGTTATGCCTGCCGATCGCGGCTGCCGCGTCCCGAACGACGGATACAACTTCAGCTACCGCGGAGCTCGGCCCGGCGGTATTCGTCGTGCCCGTCAAGCAGACAATCGAGTCCGGGCTTCAAGCGTTTCTTGAACGCGCTTACCGGGAAGCTGAGGCTGCGAATGCCGAACGGATCATTCTCGTTATCAATACGCTCGGCGGCCGGGTCGACACTGCGGAGAGCATCGGGGAGTTAATCCGCAGCAGTCCTGTTCCAAGCGTGGCGTTCGTTGAAAACAAAGCCATCTCGGCCGGCGCTTATATCGCCTTGAATGCCGGTCAAATCATCATGCAGCCCGGAAGCACAATAGGTGCGGCGGCCGTTGTCGACGGAAGCGGCACGTTGATCGAGAATCCAAAAGTCGTTTCGTATTGGGCGAAGACAATGCAGACAGCGGCTGAATTAAACGGGCGCGATCCGTCAATCGCTATCAAGATGGTCGATCAAGGTGCAGTGCTTGAGCGCGAAGAGCTTGGACGGACTTACGGGAAGGGAGAAATATTAACCTTATCGGCGGAAGAGGCAGTAAAAGTCGGTTATGCCGAGCATATAGCCGGGTCGGTCGATGAAACGCTTGAATGGCTTGGGCTGGATAAACGCGCTGTGATTGAAATCAATCCGAGCCCGGCGGAGGTTGCTGCCCGCTGGATCACTTCAGGGGTTGTAATGACCGTGCTGCTTATATTAGGCATAGCAGGCGTTGCCATCGAACTGCTCATTCCCGGTTTCGGCGTACCCGGTATTGTCGGTCTCCTGTCGTTTGGACTGTTTTTCTTCGGGCATTACATCGCCGGGTTTGCAGGCATTGAATCGGTAGTATTCTTCGTGATCGGCGTTGGGCTCCTTGTGATTGAACTGTTTGTTCCGAGCTTCGGCATATTGGGTACGCTTGGGATTCTGTCGTTAATTGCCGGCGTCGTTACGGCGGCTTACGATACCGGCAGCGCTGTTAAGTCGCTGGCGATTGCGGTAATCGTCGCTGCTGCCGTCGTCCTTGTATTTGCATTCATCTTCAAGAAACGGGGAATATGGAACAGATTTATTTTACAGGAACGGCTGACGACGGAGGAAGGCTTCGTACCCGCCGAGTCCAAGCAGTTATTCGCCGGCAAGGAAGGTGTTACATTGACGCCGCTTCGGCCGGCAGGAACGATTGAGATTGGAGACGACCGCATCGACGCTGTTACCTCGGGCGAGTTCATAGACAGCGGTCGGAAGGTAAAAGTTGTCAAGGTAGAAGGAACCAGGGTCATTGTAAGAGAAATTAAATAAGTCGGACAAAAAAAGAAACTATTGGAGGGTTACACAAATGACTGAAGGAGCAATTATGTACCTAGCGGGCGGCGTGGTCATTTTCATCGCGCTAATTGTGTTTTTCAATTTCTTCCCGTTCATGCTATGGATCTCGGCATTGGCTTCCGGCGTACGAATCGGAATCATTACGCTCGTTGCAATGCGGCTGCGCCGCGTAGTGCCGTCCCGGATCGTAAACCCGATGATCAAAGCGACGAAGGCGGGGCTGGGGCTATCGATCAACCAGCTTGAAAGCCACTTTCTGGCGGGCGGTAATGTAGACCGCGTTGTTAATGCGCTGATAGCCGCTCAACGCGCGAATATCCCGCTTGAGTTTGCGCGCGCGGCTGCGATCGATCTGGCCGGGAGGGACGTGCTGCAGGCGGTGCAAATGAGCGTAAATCCGAAAGTGATCGAAACGCCGGTCGTTGCGGCGGTTGCCCGTGACGGCATTGAAGTAAAGGTTAAAGCGCGCGTTACGGTCCGTGCGAATATCGACCGCCTGGTCGGCGGCGCGGGAGAGGAAACGATTATCGCCCGTGTCGGCGAGGGGATTGTTACAACGGTAGGCTCGGCTAACTCCCACAAGGACGTTCTGGAGAACCCGGATCTGATTTCCCGCACCGTATTGGGTAAGGGGCTGGATGCGGGAACCGCCTTTGAAATTTTGTCCATCGATATCGCGGATGTGGATGTAGGCAAGAACATCGGCGCTTACCTGCAAACCGAGCAGGCGGAAGCCGACAAGCAGATCGCGCAGGCGAAAGCGGAAGAACGCCGCGCGATGGCTGTCGCGCAAGAGCAGGAAATGAAGGCGCGCGTTGTGGAAATGAGAGCGCGCGTCGTCGAATCCGAATCGCAAGTTCCGCTTGCGATGGCTGAAGCGCTGAAAAGCGGCAAGCTCGGCGTAATGGATTATTTGAATATGAAAAATATTGAAGCCGATACCCAGATGCGCGGCTCGATCGGCAAACCGCCGGAAAATCCGCGCGGCGACAGTGAAAACCGCTAAATCGATGCGTTTATGAGATTCGATTGTGCCGGGAGGTGATGTAGTGGACAGGTTGATTATCTTTTTATTGGACAATATCTTTTATGTCGTCATCGCAATCGGGTTTCTGCTGTCTTTGTTCCGGTCCGCCCGTAAGGCAAACCGGATGCCGGACTTCGGAGGAGGAGGTGACGGGGAAAAAAGGTCTGTTGTTCCCGCGGGTCAGCATCCGGGTCAAGAGAGAGAAGGGCGCTATTCGAATCGGCCGGAAGCTTCAATTCCGGCAAATACGGCAGCGCAGGATTCTACCGTCCGCTATCCAATTCGTTATGATCTGATGAATTCTTCAGAGAAAAGAGTAGATTCGGCGGAATCGGCGGCCCACGAACGGCGCCGCCGCGAAGCTTCGGAACGGAAGCAGCGGCAGGTGATCCCTTCCGACCGTTCCGGAGGCGGTCTTGCCCAGCCCGGTGTTCAGGAGGCCTCGGCAGAGGAGATGCGGCGCGCCGTAATGTGGGCGGAGATATTGGGACCGCCCAGAGCTAAGCGTCCGTTCAGGTAAGAAATAGAGTCTTAGACCGATGTCAGATTACTGGCATCGGTCTTTTTTTCTGTTCGGAATGCAATCCCGGCTAACGGCACCAAAGGTTTCCCGTACCGGCCCCCTGCTCCCATAAATGTGAAATCTGCTCATTAAAAAGCATCACATCTCTTTCGCTTGTTATTTCTCATATTTTTCAGCCGGGCCGCATATTTTTTACAGTACAGGAGGGGGGACTGCACCTGCATGCGCCGCATCAGCCGCAAACTTCAAAAGATAACCGCCGATATCCTAGATGTTCCGCAGGACGTCGTCTCGGATCTGCCCCGTATGACAATGATCGGCAACTGTCAGTTGTATATTGAGAATCATCGAGGCGTTATTCACTTTTCCAGCGACAAGCTGAAGCTTGCGCTCAGCAAGGGTGTGCTGGAAGTAACGGGCAATGAGCTGGTCATCCGGGCCATATGGACGGAAGAAGTTTTTATAGAAGGGCGAATAACGAATATACAATTGCTCGAGCAGGGGGAATGAACGGTGAAGGTTACATGGCTGCAAACGATGAAGGGAATCGTCACGGTGCGCATCCGTGGCGGCCGGCAGGAGTCGCTGGTTAACGAAGCCGCTGCACTTGGAATCGACCTGTGGGCGATCCGCCGGACAAGCAGCGACGAAATGGAATGCGAATTAACGGTGAACGATTTTTTCCGTCTTCGGCCGGTTTTAAAACGGACAAGCTGCCGGATTCATGTGATAGCGAGGAGAGGTTTGCCTTTTTGGCTCAATAAATTGGAACGGCGCAAGTTTTTTGCGGCCGGTCTGTTCTTGTTTATGGCCGGTCTGTACTTGTTATCCTCGCTCATTTGGAGTATCGATGTGGAGGGGAACGAGAAGCTGACGACGGAGCAGGTGCTGCAGGCCGCGCAGCAGGAAGGCATTTATCCTTTTCAATGGTCATTCAGGCTTAAGGATGCCGACGTATTGTCCAAGCGTCTCGTCACAAAGCTTCCCGGTACGGCGTGGGTCGGGGTTGAACGGCAAGGTACGAAGGTGAGAATTAAGGTTGTAGAAAATACGGCTCCTGCGCCGCTTCCGCTGTACAGCCCGCGCCATCTTGTCGCTTCGGTCGATGCTGTCGTAACGGAGGTTAAAGCGGAAGCCGGACGTGTCGTCACACACAAAAACAAAAAGGTGAAGCGGGGTGATATTCTTATATCGGGAACGCTTGGCAATGACGCGAACAGCAGGACCGTAGTGGCCAAAGGCGATGTAAGAGGACTTGTCTGGCATGAGTACCTGATCGAATCGCCGCTTACCGAGCGGATGAAGGTATATACGGGCAATACAAAAACAAAATGGCATCTGCTCATTGCAGGAAGGACGCTGCAAGTGAGCGGATTCGGTAAAACGTCCTATGATAAATATGAAATCATCGAACAGCAGGAGCAGGTCGGATGGCGCAATTGGACGTTCCCGTTCGGAAGAGTAAAGGAGCAGATCCTGGAGGTGCGCGAAGATAAGCGGACATTAACCGTCCAAGAGGCGAAAGAAATCGGACTTCAGCAGGCACAAGCCGAAATATTGTCGAAAACCGGCGAAAACGCAAAGATTGTCAACCAAAACATTTTGCATGAAGCGACGGAGAATGGTAAAGTTTATATGAAAGTGTTTTTTGAAGTCGAACAATCGATCGTACAAGAAATGCCAATAGTCCAAATGCAAGGAGAATGAGCTTTTTTGCCGGAAAAGACAAAAGTCGCTAAAATCACGCTGCAGAGCGCAGCGGAAGGGCTTGCGGTATTCGGACCGCAGGACAAGTATTTGAAACTGATCGAGCAGCAGACGCAATCGACGATCTTGTCCAGAGACGCGGAAGTCACCGTGACTGGGCCGGAAGCCGAAGTCGATTCGCTGGAACAATTATTTACGGTGCTACTGGAGTTGATCCGGGGCGGTTATTCACCTTCCGAGCGGGATGTGATGTATGCATTCGATTTGGCAAGGACCATGCAGGCCGAGCAGCTGCTCGATCTTTTCAAGGGAGAAATAACGACCACTTATCGTGGGAAACCCATCAAGGTCAAAACCATTGGTCAAAGGCATTATGTGTCGACGATTCGCAAGAAGGATATTGTATTCGGCATCGGTCCGGCAGGTACGGGCAAGACTTACCTGGCCGTCGTACTGGCGATCGCCGCGCTCAAGGAAGGTAAGGTCAAGCGGATCGTTCTTACGCGTCCTGCGGTTGAAGCGGGGGAAAGCCTCGGTTTTCTTCCGGGGGATTTGCAGGAAAAGGTCGATCCGTACTTGCGGCCGTTGTATGATGCGCTGCATGACGTTATGGGCCCGGATCAATCGGCTAAGGCGTTCGAGCGCGGGCTGATTGAAGTAGCGCCGCTCGCATACATGCGGGGGCGCACCCTGGATGATTCGTTCATTATTCTGGACGAAGCGCAAAACACGACACCGGAGCAAATGAAGATGTTTTTGACGCGGCTTGGATTCGGCTCTAAAATGGTTATTACCGGAGACGTTACGCAAATCGATTTGCCCCGGGGAAAAAGCTCGGGCTTAATTGAGGCAGCGCGTATTTTAAGGAATATCGAAGAAATCGGCTTCGTCACGTTTGCGGAATCCGATGTCGTACGGCATTCATTAGTGCAGCAAATCATCATGGCATATAACGAAGACTCGGAAAACCAACGATAGAGAGGAATGTGCGCCGAATGAACCGCAATAAGGCCGGGAACCGGTCAGTCTCTCCATCAGTGAAAATAGCGGGATGGAAGCAGAGCAAGGGAGTGCGGCTGCTGCTGTTTTTTATGTTCTTGCTGCTGTTTTACTTCAGCCTGTCCGCACATCTTGTGCCGAAAACCTATAATATCGAATTAAATGAATACAGCGACCGGGAAATCCGCGCGCCCAAGCAATGGGAGGACGAGAAGGCGACTCTGAAAGCAAAGCAAGAGGCGGCGGATCGCGTTCCAACCGAATACAGCATCGTTGTCCTCCGCAATGAAAATCTTGTCGACCAGATCTTCCAGCGTATGGAGCAGCTGAATCAGGACGACCAGGTTACCCAGCAAAATAAAATCGATATTTACCGAACGGAAATACCAAAAAAATACGAGCAGTTTCTCGATCAATTCGTAGCTGCGAACCAATCTACGGATACGTATAACGCAACGCTGCTGGAGGAAATGGCCAGGACGGCAAAGCAGCAGCAGTATACGATTCCGGAGGAAACGTTCTATAAGCTGCCGCGGCTTAGCACCGAGCAATTGAAGGAGATGCATGCCGTAACGCGGGATATCGTGAAAGAGCTAATGAATGAGCAGCTGCGCGAAGCCGAAGCGGCGCGTACGAAGGTGGCTGAACTCGTTAACGCAAGCGTCCTTTCCGACCGGACACAGCGGGAGATCGTTCAGGAGCTCGCCCGTTTCGCTCTGATGCCGAACAAATTTCCGGATAAGGAAGCAACGGACGAAGCCCGTGTCCGAGCTCAGGAAAACACGCCTAAGGTCATTGTCCACGAAGGCGATATCGTCGTCCGGGAAGGCCAGCAGATTACGGCCGATGTATATGAGCGTCTGCAGGAGCTCGGGTTGCTGCAAAGCAAAAAAACGTATTGGCCGCAGGCGGGCGTATTCTTGATAGCGAGCTTGTTCAC
The DNA here is from genome assembly GCA_041281825.1 of Paenibacillus tarimensis. GTDB lineage: Bacteria > Bacillota > Bacilli > Paenibacillales > Paenibacillaceae > Paenibacillus_D > Paenibacillus_D tarimensis_A. The sequence continues at coordinate 2,323,271 of CP166298.1, forward strand.
GGTCGTCATTTACTCGTTTATGCTGCAAACTGGCGGAGCGGCAATTCAAGGCTCCAAGGCACGCTATACGAATTCGCAGTTTTTGATGCTGCTGCTTATCTTTATCCTGAATTTGGCGATTATGCAAATCGTCAGTATCATCCAAACGCCGGATTTTTCTTATGTCGGATATTTGGCTCCGGCGGCTATGGGAACCGTACTTATCATCTTATTGCTTGACTATCATATTGCGATCCTCAGCTCCATACTATTCGCCATATGCGGCAGCGTATTTTTCAATGTGAAGCAGGATCAGGTCTTTGATTTCAACTACGGCTTTATCATCACGGTCGTATCGTTTACCGCCATCTTCTCGATTTACAGGGCAAGCCAGCGCTCTACTATTTTGAAGGCCGGCATCATGATCAGCCTGTTCGGATCGGCCGCGGCGGTTGCGCTTACGATGATCGGCGCCCCGATCGACCGTACAGATCTGCTCTATTCGGTCGGATTCGTATTCGCGAGCGGACTGTTGACTGCGATTTTCGTTATCGGGATCATGCCGTTTTTTGAAGTGACGTTCGGCATTTTGTCTGCGCTTAAGCTTGTAGAGCTGTCAAATCCGAATCATCCGCTGCTGCGCAAGCTGCTCACCGAAACTCCGGGTACTTATCACCACAGCGTGATGGTCGGCAATCTGTCGGAAGCGGCGGCTGAAGCGGTCGGCGCGAACGGCCTGCTTTGCCGCGTCGGATCCTTTTATCATGATATCGGCAAGACGAAGCGGCCGAGCTATTTCATTGAAAACCAGACGAACATCGAAAACCCGCATGATTCCATTGAACCGAAACTAAGCAAGTCGATTATAATCGCTCATGCCAGGGACGGTGTCGATATGCTGAAGAGCTATAATATTCCGAAGCCGCTTCGCGATATTGCCGAGCAGCATCACGGTACGACTTTTTTGAAATATTTCTATCACAAAGCTTTGAAACAGGCTGAGGAGCAGGGGACTGAACCTGATTTCACCGAGGATGATTTTCGTTACCCCGGCCCGAAAGCGCAGTCGAAGGAAGCGGCGATTGTCGGGATCGCCGATTGTGTGGAAGCTGCCGTCCGCAGTTTGCGCAATCCGACGATGGAGCATGTGGAGTCGATGATTAATAAAATTATCAAGAATCGGCTTGATGACAATCAATTTAATGAATGTGATCTGACGATGAAGGAACTGGACAAAATTGCGCAGACTTTAAAGGAAACCGTCATCGGTATTTTCCACTCGCGCATCGAATATCCCGAAGATGTGAAACCAAAGGAGCGGCTGTCATCATGAGTTTGCGATTGGATTGGAATAACGAGCAGGAACGGGTCGATATCGATCCTTCATGGATCGGGCGTCTGGAACAGCTGCTGCAGTTGGCCGGTGAAGCTGAAGGCATCGACAGCGGTGAAGTCACGCTAACTTTTGTCGATGACGAGGAGATTCACCGGTTAAACCTGGATTACCGCGGGATTGACCGGGCGACCGATGTACTCTCGTTTGCCATGCAGGAAGACGCAGGAGAAGAGCCGGATATTATATTTGAGGACGAAAGCGGGGAGGAGCAGAACCCATTCTCGGACATGCTTGGCGATATTATTATTTCCGTGCCTAGAGCGAAAGCGCAAAGCGAGGAATACGGTCATTCCCTGGAACGGGAAATCGGTTTTTTGTTTGTGCACGGCTTTCTGCATCTGATCGGGTATGACCACCAGGATGAAGCTTCGGAAGCGGAAATGACTGCCAAGCAGGAAGCGGTGCTGCAAAAAGCGGGATTGCATCGGTAATGCGGCGGTTATTGCGTAGTATAGGTTATGCGGCGCAGGGATTCGGTTTCGCTGTCCGCACGCAGCGGAACATGAAGATTCATTTGGGGGCGGCCACAGCGGTAAGTTTGCTGGCTGCCTTGCTTGGCTTATCAAGGCTGGAGTGGGTGCTGCTGATTGGAGCTTGTATCGCAGTGATCGCAATGGAGCTTGTCAATACGGCGATTGAATGTATCGTTAACCTGGTAAAGCCGGATCCGCATCCCATGGCAAAGGTTGCAAAGGATACTGCAGCCGCTGCTGTGCTCGTTTGTGCGGCAGGGGCGGCGGCGATAGGCTTGATCGTCCTGCTTCCTCCGCTCATAAAACTTGTTCATTAGAGCCGGAGTAAATGTTCCATTTTCAAATTCTAACAATTTATAAGTTTCACTACAGGATTTCCAAAGGAAATCCACTTCGTAAGCGTTCACTTATATCTGTTTAGAATTCTCCGCGAAACGAAGCTTAGCCGCCAGAGGACGGCTAAGTCGTTTACGCTTGTTTCCGAGGAGGAGATCTCAATGACAGGCCACCTGCTGGAAGATGGGCAACTGGACAGGCTGCTGCGGGAAGCCGCGCAAGCAAGACTACGCGCTTACGCACCTTATTCGATGTTCCAGGTCGGAGCCGCTTTGCTGGATGAAGGCGGTCATGTTCATTACGGCTGCAATGTGGAAAATGCAGCTTACGGCCCGACGAATTGTGCGGAACGCACAGCTTTGTTCAGAGCGATCGCCGACGGCAAGCCCAAGGGTTCCTTCCGCGCAATTGCCGTCATCGGCGATACGGATGAGCCTATAACCCCTTGCGGCGTCTGCCGGCAAGTTCTGGCGGAGCTGTGCACGCCCGATATGCCGGTCGTTATGGGCAATATAAAAGGAGACCGTCATGTGATGACGGTAGCGGAGCTGCTGCCGGGCGCTTTTTCGCTCCAGGCAGGCAAAGAACGAAAGGAGAACGACGGGGTAACAGATGAAAACAGCAGAAAGTAAGACAAAACGATTTCGTTCCGGATTTGTAGCGATTATCGGCCGTCCTAATGTGGGAAAGTCCACATTAATCAATCAGGTTATCGGACAGAAAATCGCGATTATGTCCGATAAACCGCAAACGACACGCAATAAAATTCATGGGGTATATACGAAAGATGACGCGCAGATTGTATTTCTGGATACGCCGGGCATTCATAAACCGACTTCCAAGCTGGGCGACTTTATGATGAGGGCTGCGGAGAGCGCTTTAAGCGAAGTAGATGCCGTATTATTTTTGGTGGATGTAGCCGAAGGGATCGGCGGCGGCGATCGTTTTATTATCGAGAAATTAAAAACGGTTGGGACGCCGGTTTTGCTTGTATTGAACAAAATCGACAAAGTGCATCCGGAGGAGCTGCTGCCGGTTATCGCACAGTATAAGGAACTGTACGATTTTGCCCAGATCGTTCCCGTCTCGGCGCTGCAGGGCAACAACGTGCAGACGCTGCTGGACCAATTGATCGCTTATTTACCGGAAGGCCCGCAGTATTATCCCGCCGACCAAGTGACCGATCATCCGGAGCAATTCGTATGTGCGGAATTGATTAGGGAAAAGATACTGCATTTGACCAGAGAAGAAATTCCTCATTCGATCGCGGTGGAAATTGAAGATATGCGGGTGCAGGAGAACGGTGTCGTCCATATCGGCGCAGTAATCTATGTCGAACGCGATTCGCAAAAAGGGATTGTTATCGGAAAGAACGGCGCGCTGCTGAAGGAAGTCGGCAAGCATGCCCGTCAGGATATCGAAACGCTGCTCGGCTCGCGGACCTTTCTTGAATTATGGGTAAAGGTTAAAAAGGATTGGCGCAATCAGGACCGCATTTTGAAGGACTTGGGATTCCGCCCGGACTGACCGGCAAAAAACTTCCTCTTAATCCCTTTGTATTACCAGCATATCCAACCCCTTATCATCGCATCCTAAGATAGAGTACTGTTGTAATGTTCGTCAAAAAAACGGGCTTTGGCAACAACCTCTAATAAGATGGAGCATAATATTTCCGAGGGGAAGGGAACAAGGTATGCGAAACTTTTCATGGAACTATTTTGCGATGACCGGGGATGTCGATGCTTTTTTATTATACAAGGAGGTTGACCAGCATACGCGGACCGAAGCCGCTGAATCATCGGGCTCCGTGCCGGAAATGGAGAACGAGGCGGAGATTGTCGGAGAAGAGGTTTAATATTGCAGGTTATCCGGCCAGGCTTTCCTTAACTGACCGGTAGTATGGGGGAGAAAACGCAATGCTGTACCGGACATGCGGGATTGTCATCCGAAGTATGGATTACGGGGAAGGAAATAAGATCGTCACGCTGCTTACAAATTCGCACGGCAAACAAGGGATAGTGATCCGGGGCGCGAAAAAGCTGAAAAGCCGTCACGGATCGCTTGCTCAATTGTTTACGCACGGTGAGTTTGTTTTTTTTAAGAAAAGTGGATTGGGTACTTTGAACCACGGTGAAATGATAGAATCACACCACTTGCTTCGCGAGAAGCTTGATCTTCTCGCTTATGCCTCTTATGCAGTGGAATTGGTCGACAAGGCGCTTCAGGATGAAGAAGCTGGAACGTACATATTCGAGCAATTAAAGGCTTGCCTGACCGCATTGCAAGAGGGGAAAGATCCGCAGGTGTCCGTTCATTTGTTCGAGATGAAGATGCTGGAAGCGGCCGGTTACGCTCCTGAACTGGAAGTGTGCATCGGATGCGGTTCGCCGGACGGGCTATTCTCGCTTAGCCACAGAATGGGAGGGACGCTCTGCAACCGGTGCAGGCATCAGGATCCCGAGCGCCTTCAGATCGGAGAAGGGGCGCTCAAGCTGCTGCGGCTTTTCCGGCGAATGGATATGCGGCGCCTTGGAACGATTCAGGTGAAAGAGGAAACCAAGAAGGAACTCAAATCCGGCATGCGTTTGTTAATGGACACGCATCTGGGCTTAAAGCTCAAATCAAGGTCGTTTCTGGACCAGATGGAAGAACTGGACCTGAGAAATTGACAATTGTCCGAAAAGAAGTTAAGATATGATATCATTGTTTGTTTATTAACAAAATATCGGACTGTGATGGAGAGAGTAGCGATTGAGATCCTTGCGAAACGTCAGCGAGCCGGGAAAGGTGCAAGCCCGGGCAAGCCAATCCGCGAAAGGCACTCCGGAGTGCGAAACAGAAATGAAGGCGGGTTTTTCGGACAACAGCCGTTGCCTAAGGAAAACCAAGTAGGGTGGAACCGCGGGAGATACTCCCGTCCCTACGTCTGGCAGCAGACGTAGGGACGGGAGTTTTTTGCATGCGGTCCCGATGCCGCTGTCCAGCCGTTCTACGAAGCCGGAGCAATTGTTACCGGATGAATAATTATACAAATGAGGAGTGTTAAAGGGATGAATTTTCAAGGCATGATTCTGACCCTCCAGCAGTTCTGGGCGGAACAAAAATGTATTATCGTACAGCCGTATGATGTCGAGAAAGGCGCGGGTACGATGAACCCGATGACTTTTCTCCGGTCGATCGGCCCGGAGCCGTGGAATGTCGCATACGTTGAGCCGTCACGGCGTCCCGCTGACGGAAGATACGGCGAAAACCCGAACCGTTTGTACCAGCATCATCAGTTCCAGGTTATTCTGAAGCCGTCCCCGGACTATATACAAGAGCTTTATCTGGAAAGCTTGAATCGGCTCGGCATCGATCCGAAGCTTCACGACATCCGCTTTGTCGAAGACAACTGGGAGTCGCCTACCTTAGGCGCCTGGGGCCTAGGCTGGGAAGTTTGGCTGGACGGAATGGAAATCACGCAGTTTACTTACTTTCAGCAGGTGGGCGGTATTGACGCCTCACCGGTTGCGGTTGAAATCACATACGGAATGGAGCGTCTGGCTTCGTATATCCAAGAGAAAGAAAATGTATTCGATCTGGAATGGGTGGAAGGCGTGACGTACGGCGACGTCTTCCTTCAGCCGGAATTCGAGCATTCCAAATATACGTTCGAAACGTCAGATACGGCGATGCTCTTCACCTTGTTCAATAAGTATGAAGAAGAAGCAAAAAGAACGATGGAGCAGAAGCTGGTCTTTCCGGCCTACGATTATGTGCTGAAATGCTCGCATACGTTCAACCTGCTGGATGCCCGCGGGGCGATCAGCGTCACGGAGCGTACGGGATACATTATGCGCGTGCGCAATCTTGCCCGTTCATGCGCGGCAACTTACCTGGAGGAACGGGAAAGGCTCGGTTTCCCGTTGTTGAAGAAAGGAGTGAAGCAGCATGGCTAAAGATCTGTTGCTGGAGATCGGGCTGGAAGAAGTTCCGGCGCGTTTTGTGCGCGGCGCAATGAACCAGTTGAAGGAGAAAACGGCAAAATGGCTGGCAGACGTGCGGATCGCGCACGCGGATATTGAAGCTTATGCAACGCCGCGAAGAATCGCGGTGCTGGTCCGGCGAGTGGCCGAGAAGCAGTCGGACATCAATGAAGAAGTAAAGGGACCGTCGCGCAAGATCGCAATGGATGAGGGCGGCAATTGGAGCAAAGCGGCGCTCGGTTTCGCAAGAAGCCAGGGCGTGGAGCCGGAGCTGTTGTTTTTTAAAGAGCTTCAGGGCGTCGAATACGTTTACGCGAAAAAAAGCAGCGTGGGGAACTCGACGGTACAAGTGCTTCCGGAAGGTTTGCACGGCATAATTACCTCCATGTCATTTCCTAAAAATATGCGCTGGGGAGCTTACGATCTGAAGTTTGTTCGGCCGATCCGCTGGTTGACCGCATTGTACGGGAGCGAGATTGTTCCGCTTGAAATTGCCGGCGTCAAGAGCGGTAACAGGACAAGAGGGCATCGCTTCCTCGGCGGCGAAACAATCATATCCGAACCTTCAACCTATGTGGAGCAGCTTCGTAGAGAGCATGTGATTGCAGAGGTGTCCGAGCGGGAATCACTGATTGTCGGACAGATCGAATCGTTAGCGAAAGAAAAAGGCTGGCAGATTTCGATCAAAGAGGACTTGCTGGAGGAAGTGCTGTTTCTAGTCGAATATCCGAATGTGCTGTTCGGCACATTCGACGAGTCGTTTCTACACATTCCGCAGGATGTGCTGATTACATCGATGCGCGAGCATCAACGGTACTTCCCGGTGATGAACGGTGAAGGGGCGCTGCTGCCTTTCTTTGTTACGGTCCGCAACGGGGACCGCACTGCAATCGAACAAGTGGCCAAAGGCAATGAGAAGGTGCTTCGGGCAAGACTTTCGGATGCGAAATTCTTCTATGCGGAGGATCAAAAACTTGCTATTTCGGATGCGCTTGCGAAGCTGGAGGCCATCGTTTACCATGAAGAGCTTGGAACGACGGCTGACAAAGTAAGACGGATCCGCGCGCTGGCCGAACGGCTTGCGCTCGCGCTACAAATTGATCAGCAGGCAGCTTCGGATATCGACAGAACGGCTGAAATTTGCAAATTCGATCTGGTAACCCAAATGGTGTATGAGTTTCCCGAGCTGCAAGGGATTATGGGAGAAGATTACGCGCGCAAAGCAGGCGAGCGCGAAACGGTCGCCAAAGCGATTTTCGAACATTATCAGCCGCGTTTCGCAGGCGACGATGTGCCGGCTTCACTGATCGGCGCCATCGTCAGCATCGCCGACAAGATGGATACGATTGCGGGCTGTTTCTCCATCGGCATTATCCCGACGGGTTCGCAGGACCCGTATGCGTTGCGCAGACAAGCCGCAGGCATCGTACAGATCATCACTTCGCACGAATTGAACCTGCCGCTTGGCGAATTATTCGATATGTCGCTGGATATCCATGAAGCGCGTTCTTTGAAACGTAACCGGGACGATATCCGTACTGAATTGTATGAGTTTTTTGCACTGCGTGTTAAAAATGCCCTCAGCGACCAAGATATCCGCTATGACGTCATCGATGCGGTGATGGCGCCGGGCTTTGATCAGCTCAGCCTGACGATGGCAAGGGCGTCGGCGGTAGCTGCCTGTGTCAGCGGAACGGACAAGGAGGAGTTCAAGCTCGTTGTCGATGCGTTCAACCGGGTCGGCAATTTAGCGGCCAAAGCGTCGTCTGACCGAATCGACACCTCACTGTTCCAGGAAGCCGTCGAACGGGAGTTGTTCGATCGCTGGCAGGAGGTCAGGCCCGCAGTATCGGCGGCGCTGCACGGAGGCGAACCGGCTGTTGCGATAACCGCATTGGCTTCGCTTAAAGACGTCATCACCGGCTATTTCGACAAGGTTATGGTTATGGCGGAAGACCAAGCGGTCCGGGCGAGCCGACTGGCGCTGCTTTCAGGCATTTCGGCGGATATCGGACGGGTAGCCGATTTCTCCAAAATCGTATGGTGAAGTAATCTACCTCTAAAGGGACGTGATGAGCATGTTTAATGGGCAACAGCTGTCAGACCGGCCGGATGTCATCGTTTATGTTTTGTCAGATTCGGCCGGAGATACCGGCGAGCTTGTCGTTCGTGCGGCAATCGCCCAATTTCACCCCGTAAGCTACGACATTCGGCGCACTTCGTTTATTCAGGATGAAGGTACGATTTCACGGGTGTTCGAGCAGGCGAAACATAACAAGGCAATTATTCTTTACACGCTTGTTATGCCTCACTTAAGGGAATGCATTACCCGTCTCAGCGGGGAGACCGGCGTAGTGGCCATCGATCTGCTTGGAACGTTAATCGGCAGCCTGGAGAGCCGGATCGGCCGGACATCTCGGCAGGAGCCGGGGCTTAATCACGTCCTGGATGAAAATTATTTCAGAAAGGTCGAAGCGGTGGAATTTGCCGTCCGCTATGATGATGCAAAGGATCCTAGCGGTGTCCTTAAGGCGGATATCGTGCTCGTTGGCGTATCGAGAACGTCGAAGACGCCCCTATCGATGTATCTGGCTCACAGAAAATTCAAAGTAGCCAACGTGCCGTTAGTTCCGGAGCTTAAGCCTCCGGAGGAGTTGTTCTCGATTCCAAAGAAGAAAGTGATCGGACTCACGATCGGCACGCATTATTTAAATGTTATTCGCAAAGAGCGACTAAAGGCGCTGGGACTGCCGGACAGCGCTTCCTACGCCAGGACGGAACGCATTGAAGCGGAACTGGCTTACGCTCAGACGATAATGGACCGGATCGGTTGCATTGTCATCGATGTATCGCACCGGGCGGTTGAGGAGACGGCGAGCATGATTATGGAGCATATAAGGAACTAACGATGGTTCGACAAAAAAATATTCGAAATCCGCAAATAGTCGAATTGACCGGCAGGATTTTTTTATCTTTCATCGTATATAATATTACGGAGTTTACGAGAAATTGCGGTGATGTGTCTTCAGTAACAATAACTTAACAATTGTGGTTGACGGCGATGCTTGTCCCGTCAAGCGGGAAATTGTCGATACCGCACGCCGGTTTAGCGTACCGGTACTGATGGTGGCGTCCTATGACCATCGTCTGACGGCCGAACCGGGAGTTCGGGTAGTTCAGGTCGACCGAAGTGATCAATCGGTTGACCTCTATATCTCGAATCATGTAAAGCGAGGCGATATTGTTGTCACTCAGGACTTCGGGCTCGCGACAATCGCCCTTTCGAAAGGCTCGATCGTACTGACAAACCGGGGGCAGCGCTACGACGACTCCACGATCGGATTTTTGATGGAACGGCGTCATGAACTGGCCAAGCAGCGGCGCGGCGGCGGACGGACGAAAGGACCGCGGGCGATGACGGATGAAGACCGCAGACGCTTTCAACAAAAGCTGACAAAAGTTTTGGAGGACATGCAGGAGATTAGTACGCCATAGCGAATAGTAATACGTCATAGAGGTAATTCCTCGGTGCTGCATACCGGATTTATTAACTTGCACTTAGAGGATGAAGGTGATTCGAGATGTCCAGCGGCATGATTCCGGAGAGTGCGATTAAAGAGGTTCTCCGGCACCACGATATTGTGGAAACGGTCGGCAGGTACGTCCACCTAACCAAGCAGGGAAAGTATATGAAGGGACTCTGTCCTTTCCATTCCGAGAAGACACCTTCGTTTACCGTTACGCCGGAGAAACAAATCTTTCATTGTTACGGCTGCGGACAAGGCGGTGACGTCATCAAGTTTTACGCGCAAATGGAAGGATATTCCTTTCCTGAAGCGGTGCGCGTAATGGCCGAGAATGCCGGAATTCCGGTAACTTGGAAGAACTATAGCTCCGAAGAGCCGACGGTTTTTCAACGGGAACGCGATACGCTGCTGAACGCGCATGAGCTCGCCGCCAAATTTTATCATTATCTGCTGAATAATACGGAGTTCGGAAGACCTGCCAAAGAATACTTGAAACAGAGGGGGCTTACGGACAAGCTTATTGACCAATTCATGATCGGGTATGCGCCTGACCGGTGGGATACGCTTGTCAATTTCCTGACAAAGCGTGAATTCGACTTGTCGCTAATGGAGAAAGGCGGGCTGATTTCGGGGAGAAGCGGCGGAACCGGCTACGTTGACCGTTTCCGGGACCGGATTATGTTCCCGTTATGGAACCGTGAAGGCAAGGTTAACGGATTTGCCGGCCGGGTATTGGGGGAAGCGCAGCCTAAATATTTAAATTCTCCCGAAACCGTCCTGTTTAACAAAAGCAGAAGCTTGTATCACTTTCATCAGGCTAGACCGGAAATCCGCCGGACGAACAGATTGTTTCTATTTGAAGGTTATATGGACGTTATTAAAGCCTGGAGCGCCGGCCTGCGCAACGGTGTGGCAACGATGGGAACGGCGCTTACGGAAGAGCAAGTCGAAATCATCCGCCGAAACGCCGATGAAATCGTCATTTGTTACGACGGAGATAAGGCAGGACAAGCATCAGTGTTAAAGGCGGTCCCGATGTTTGAACGCGCCAGAATGAAAGTGTATGTCGCCATACTCCCCAAAGGGATGGATCCTGACGAATTCATTACGCAGCGCGGCCCCGAGGCATTCATGAGGGAAGTCGCTCAGGAACCCGTATCGGCAATGAAATTTAGACTTATATATTCAAGAAAACACCATACACTGGTAGAAGAAGAAGGGCGCATGAAGTATGTTAAGGAAGCGGTCGGGATGATCGCGGAGCTTGATTCACCCATAGAACGGGAATTCTACCTGAAAGAACTGAACCGTGAATTCGGCATTTCCCTTGAGGCGCTGAAGCAGGATTGTTTCCATATCCACCAGCAAATGCAAAAAAACAAATCTTTCGGGGATAATAATGAGAATTCGTGGAATAATGGTATGAATGAAAAACGCCGTTCAGGAGGGCCCCCGCCCGTGCTTCCGGCTTATCAGAAGGCAGAGCGACATCTGCTTCTAATGATGATGCAGGATGCTGAAGTGGCGGAAACCGTATACAACAAGCTGGGCGACGCTTTCATCGTAGAGGATCACGCAGCGCTTGCTGCTTACTTATATGCGTACTTTGCACAAGGCAATGATCCGGATGTCAGCCGGTTTATCGCAACGCTTCAGGATGACCGGTTAGAGAGAGCGGCCGCTGCCATCCTGATATCAGATGACCACTTCCCGTTTGATCTTCAGCTGTTGAACCAATATGTGAGCGTCATACAGAAGGAACAGAAGCTGCGAAGATTGGAGCAAAGAAGAGAAGAATGGATACGTGCCGAACGTTCCGGAGATCATCTGCTGGCAGCACAAATCGTAAGTGAGATTAATGCCCTAGAGAGACAGCTGAAAGAAGGACTGGAAGATGGTTTCTAGGGAGGAGGGAGTCGGAATATGGCGAATGATCAACATACTGAACTAGAAACAGAATTAAAGCTGGATCAGGTTAAAGAACAGCTGATTGAACAGGGTAAGAAGAGATCTTCCTTGTCTTACAAAGAAATTATGGAGAAGCTTTCTCCGTTTGACCAGGATCCGGAACAGATGGACGAATTTTTCGAGCAGCTTGACGATATCGGTATCGAGGTCGTGAACGAAAGCGAAGATGAAATGCCGCTCGGCGGCGAAGAGCATGAACGTGATCAGGATCATGACGATTTCAACTTCGAAGACGATTTGGCACTTCCCCCCGGCATTAAGATTAACGACCCGGTACGGATGTACCTGAAAGAAATTGGCCGGGTTCCGCTTCTCTCGGCAGATGATGAAGTGGAATTGGCCAAACGGATTGAAAAAGGGGACGAAGAGGCGAAACGCCGGCTGGCCGAAGCGAATTTGCGGCTCGTTGTCAGCATCGCCAAACGGTATGTCGGACGCGGAATGCTCTTTCTTGATTTGATTCAGGAAGGCAACATGGGTTTGATCAAAGCGGTGGAGAAGTTCGATCATGATAAAGGATTCAAATTCAGTACGTATGCGACATGGTGGATAAGGCAGGCCATTACGCGTGCAATCGCCGATCAGGCCCGTACGATTCGAATTCCGGTTCATATGGTCGAAACGATCAATAAACTAATCCGTGTTTCCAGACAACTGCTGCAGGAGCTTGGGCGTGAACCGACGCCGGAAGAAATTGCTGCGGAGATGGATTTAAGCACGGACAAAGTCCGTGAAATTATGAAAATCGCTCAGGAGCCTGTATCGCTCGAAACGCCGATCGGCGAAGAGGACGATTCGCATCTGGGAGATTTCATCGAAGATCAGGAGGCGCTGGCACCTGCGGATGCGGCGGCTTACGAGCTGTTGAAAGAGCAGCTCGAGGATGTCCTCGATACATTGACGGAACGGGAAGAAAACGTACTTCGTCTTCGTTTCGGGCTTGACGACGGCAGAACCCGCACGCTGGAAGAGGTCGGCAAAGTATTCGGCGTTACAAGGGAACGGATCCGTCAGATCGAAGCCAAAGCGCTTCGCAAGCTGCGTCACCCTAGCCGAAGCAAGCGGCTGAAAGACTTCCTGGAATAGAATGTATACCGGACCTTTCTGCTACGTGCAGCAAGGTCTTTTTTTCAAGAAAAGCGTACGGCGAAGCCATTTATTCCAGCAATAATCAGGCGGAGGGAAACAAGAAAAATGGATGAGCAGCACCGGAAGCTGATTGTGAAAGAAATTCAGCATTGGCAGCGAAGCAAGCTGCTTCCCGAACAGTATTGCGATTTTCTGCTTAACCTGTATTTGGACGATCCGACGAAGCGGCCGCCCACCGGAATAGCAGGCAAAGCGGCTGCAGCGATTCAGCGATCGAAAGGAAGACATTGGTTTCTTGTATTTGGATTAGCTTCCTTGATTTGTTTTATCGCTCTTTATTTTAGCTTGTTTCATCCTCTAATGCAAATTGCGGTTATGGCTGCGGGAGTGTTGGTTCTGCTTCTGCTCGGCCACAGGCTGCGTCCGCGGAACGAAGCGTTCGGACTTGTATTCGTCAGTTCGGGAATGTTAACGATGCTTGGCCTCGGATTGTATTATCTGAAGCTGCACGGAATCTCCCACTGGGCATGGCAGATGTTATTCCTGGCCGTTTGCGCCATTCTGTGGATCATCTATGGCATCGGCGCCCGTATCCCCCTCCTCCATTTATGCGGCTGGATTGCTGCGATTATGGTTTATGCGATGCTGTTATCGCGGAATACCGACAGACCGGAATGGTATGAGATCCAGCTTTATTGGGTACCGGCAGCCCTTCTGTTCGCTTGGGGGAGCTGGTTTGTTGGGCGGTGGTCGAAGGAAGCTTCTGCCGTGGTTATGATCACTGCGGCGCTGCTGTGGTTTATGCCGGAAATTTATAACGCATTGCTAATTGTTGAGCCGGTAGGGCTCCAAATGCAAATCATATTAAAAATCGCTGTCGGCGGCATATTGCTGTATGCGCTGAGAAAGCGATGGATTGCGTGGGTTGTTTAATGATGTTGAAATTATCCAAGCGACTTGAGCGAATCGCGAAATGCGTGACCGAGGGGAGCCGTGTAGCGGATATTGGCTCGGATCATGCGCTTGTTCCGGTATTTCTTGTTTCGACCGGAAGAAGTCCGTTTGCGATAGCCGGGGAAATTAACGAAGGACCGCTGGAAGCGGCGCGAAAGCAGGTTAGGGAAGCCGGACTGGAGAGCCGGATCGATGTGCGACAAGGCGACGGACTGGCTGTTCTGCAAGCGGGAGAAGCGGACACCGTAACGATTGCAGGCATGGGCGGCGCCTTAATCCGCGATATATTGGAGGAAGGAAGACTTCAGGGAAAGCTTGTAGGAGTCCGCGAGCTGATCCTGCAGCCGAATGTGGGCGAAGACCTCGTGCGCCGCTGGCTTGTCCGGAACGGGTGGTATTTGGCCGATGAGATGATTATGGAGGAGGACGGCAAAACATATGAGATTTTACTGGCTAACCGTCCTCCTGACGCAGATGAGCTGAATGGCAGGCTGTACGATCCGGGAGCGCTTCCGATCGCTGAGCGGCTGATTCTGCCGGTTGAGCGTCTTTATAAGATGGGGCCGCGGCTGTTAAGGAAGCATGACCCGGTTTGGATCCGCAAGTGGAAGTCCGAGCTTGGCAAGCTGGAGCTTATTTGCAGAAATCTCTCGTTGTCCGATTCGGAAGAATCTCGTTTGCGACTGGTCGGCTTTCGCTCCGAAATCAATGAAATTATGGAGGTGCTCGCTTGTTTGCCCATGGACAAACCGTCATTCAAATGATGGAACAATTAGCACCAAAGCAATATGCAACGGAAGGCGACAAGATCGGACTGCAGCTCGGAACGCTGCAAAAGAACGTAAAAAAAGTATTAGTTGCGCTTGATGTTACGGACCAGGTCGTAGAAGAAGCGATTGCCGAACAAGCGGATCTGATTATCGCCCATCACGCCATCATATACCGCCCGCTCGCTAAGCTGGATGTTTCTACGCCTGCAGGCAAGCTTTATGAAAAGCTGATTAAACATGATATTGCCGTGTATATTGCACATACAAATCTGGATGTGGCGGACGGCGGAATCAACGACTGGATGGCGGAATTGCTTGGATTGGAAGGAAGGGAATATCTCGAAGACATATATACGGACAAGCTCTATAAGCTGGTTGTATATGTTCCGAAGGCACACCATGACAACGTGCTCGAAGCGATATGGCGGGCAGGGGCGGGAGAAATCGGCGGTTACAGCCGCTGCAGCTTTAATGTGGAAGGAACAGGAACGTTTATGCCTGGAGAAGGGACGGATCCATATATCGGCAAGCAGGCCAAGCTGGAACGGGTAGAGGAGATTCGCGTCGAAACCGTCGTTCCATCAGGCATTCACCGGCGTGTCGTTCAAGCGATGATCAAAGCGCATCCTTATGAAGAGGTCGCCTATGATCTGTATCCGATGGACTTGAAAGGACGCTCGTTCGGTCTGGGGCGGGTCGGGAAGCTGCCACGGGCCGTCACGTTGCAGGAACTGGCGAAGCAAGTGAAGAACGCCTTTGACGTTCCGGTGGTCCGCATTGTAGGGGATGAAGAGAGAATCGTACAAAAAATAGCGGTGCTCGGGGGCTCCGGGGCAAAATATATTCGTCATGCATTATTTACCGGTGCCGATGTGCTCATTACGGGAGATATCGACTATCATACGGCTCACGATGCTTTGGCTGCCGGATTATCCATAATCGATCCCGGACATAATGTTGAGAAAATTATGAAACCGAAAGTCGCAGCCTGGTTGATGAAGGCGCTGAAGGACCGGAACTATGCAACGGAAGTGATTGCATCCGGGGTCCCGACAGAACCGTTCCGCTTCGTATAAAAATACGGCAATAAAGATTCTTTATTGCCGACCATATAGAAGATATAAGGCGGTTTTCCGAATGGCGCCATGGGAAATGCAACCGGAGGGTTGAGCTTTGCAGCGATTCTTAGTATACTTACTTATGCACCGGAAAGTTTGACAGACAATCGCTGGCAGCTTCGAGCTGCGAGAGGAAAGTCCGGGCTCCATAGGGCAAGATGCTGGATAACGTCCAGTCGGCGCGAGCCGAAGGATAGTGCCACAGAAACGGACCGCCGATGGCCCGGTTGTATTACGGGCACAGGCAAGGGTGGAACCGTGGTGTAAGAGACCACGAGCGGCGTTGGCGACAACGCGGCTGGTAAACCCCATCTGGAGCAAGACCGAAGAGGATGCAGCGGCCTTTTGAGGCAGCAGCCCTGGCACCGGGGCGCATCCGGGTTGGTCGCTGGAACCGTTCAGCAATGCACGGTCTAGATAGATGATTGTCGCTTCAATGGTGGGAGGGTCGTTCCCGTTCATACCACTGGAAGTACAGAACCCGGCTTACGGCAAACTTTCCGTCACGAACAAGTATAAAGACACATTAAATGAACCGCCTTTGGCCTACTTGCCTTAAGGCGGTTCTTTTATTTAGCCTCTTCCGCTTAGCACGATATTCTCTAACCTGTTGTCCGGCCGAATCGATTGAAGATGCGGTTAAACCATAACTCGATTTCTCCGCCCAATTGAAACGGCCGCCGGATCGGCTGAACGGCCGGCGCTGCAGCAGATTGGTTGGCACCTGGGTCAGCGGCCTCCAAGGCGCCGATGACATTGATCTGTCCGTAACCGAAATAGTTATCTTTTCCCGCTTCCCCTAAGTCCACCGCAGTATTGCGAATGATGTCCATGACCTCTTCATTTGTGAGCTGCGGATTTTTTGAACGAATCAGAGCGGCTAAAGCGGAAACATGCGGGCATGCCATCGATGTCCCCGAAAGGGCGGCGTACTGGTTGCCCGTATACGTACTCGCAATGCTCGCCCCCGGAGCCGCGACATCAATATAATCGCCGTAATTGGAGAATGCGGCTTTTTCCCCGTTCCTGTCCGTCGCAGCGACAGCCAATACTTCCGGATATGCGGCGGGATAACCTGGTTGGTCGGTATTGTCGTTGCCGCTTGCCGCAATGAGAACGACATCGTGATCGTAAGCATACTTTAAGGCATCATGCAGGAACTCAGCAGAGGCATAGTTGCCAAGACTCATATTGATAACTTTCGCGCCATGATCCGTAGCCCATATTATGCCTTGCGCGACAGAATAGGTTGTCCCTTCCCCCGAGCCGTCAAGCACTTTTATCGGCATGATTTTATTATACCACGACATGCCGGCGACGCCTTCACCGTTATTAACCGCTGCGGCAATAATTCCGGCAACGTGAGTGCCGTGGCCGACATCGTCTTTAGGCTGATCCTCTGCAGCGACGATGTTTTCTCCTTCCACTAATTGCCCAACAAGATCCGGATGATCTGTTTGAACGCCTGTATCCAGGACGGCAACAATTACCTCGTCGTCTCCTTTGGATACATTCCAGCCTACGTCTGTTTCGATAACGGGCAGATTCCATTGATAATCGGAATACAGCGCGTCGTTTGGCACTATCGGCGTCATTTGGCTGGTAACGGTATTCAATTTCCTGGAATTGGTAATATACAAGTAATGAGGCTCGACATATTGCGGCTTCCAATGCTTTTGAAAGTATCGGGTTAGCTGCTTCGTGCTCATTGTATTGGAGCGGAATATATAAGTGTAGCCGACTCGTCTTACATGTTTGGCATCAATCGCCTTTTTTATCGTTTCCATTCCGCTTTGATCGGGATTGTTTCTAAATTTGACAACGACTTCTTTCTCATAATAATGACTTGCATCACCGTTGTCTTCTCCGCTGCGAACAGTAATATCTGATTGTGTTTCCGGATCTGCCGACTCCGTTCGGTAACGTCCTTCGGAAGGAAACGGAACAAGACGCAGGTTTCGCCGGCCAAGCCGTTCGACTTCGGTCAGTATATCTTGCTTAACCAGCCCGATCAGCCCATCGCCGTGTCTGTGTGGATCGGGAATGGCCAGGACCATATACTTGTGGCCTTCATTCTCAATTTTGTTTGATTTGAATGATTCGCCTCGGGCAAGTGCCGCCTTTGCTTTCATGACCTGCTTTTGGAACGTTTGCCTTGCCGTTTCGGGAACCTGTCCGTATGAAACCGGCTTTCCATTCCGGATCCATACAAAATGCTCCATATGAGGATGAGATTTCATCATGGTCAGGATATGGCGGCGCCGTTCTGAGTCCGAAGCACCGGATTTCGCAAGAATATGACGCATTTCCGCAGAGCATTCTTTCGTGCATAACATGTCCGTTGCTTCCATATCTTCTTGAACGGCTGCTTTTTTCAGCTTGCTTTCCTCAAGCGGGGGCGGAGAATACGCGATCGGGCCGGGCTCGTCCGAACCGGGCGCAAATGTGGGCGCAATAAAAATAATCAGCGTTAAGGCGGCAAGCGGAATGAGCCAGATTAACCATTTACGGCGGAACATGTCGTAACCTCCCGTTATCATCGTGCTATTCAATAAGTATGCTTAGGGTAAGATGAAGTCCGTTAAAATATACAAAGGATTTGTCCAAACAGCAGTACCACTTCGATGTAATTTGTGGTACCATGTTGTTGAAGTTGATTTGTGGTACGGTACCGATGAAAGGGGATATATACGAATGCCATCGACAAACGTTAAACAGTTGTGTGAATCCACAAGAGAAAAATTAAAACTGGCGAACCGCCAGCTGGAGCAATTTCTAAATGATTATGCTTTACCGCAGTTAGCGGCTGACCAGAAGGAAGACAATGCCGAGGCTTTCTATAAAGGATTGTTGTCCGATTTACGCCACTTGCTGGTCTTTTCCGAAGTGTGTTATGAGAAGCTTGGCGTCGCGCTTAGACGGCCGAACTTTGATAATGAGTTTGCGGAACGGATTTTATACGATGTATACCACCAATGTGTGAATGCTTATTTCTACCCGAAGAATGAAGGTTATTCCGAGGATGGAAGATACGCTTATACGGGTCAGGATGCGATCCGCTTCTTGTTTAAGCCCGTCCGACAGGCCAGAGACATCGTATTAAACGTCTCCAAAATTTATGAAGAGCTTCGCGACGATCTTGCATATTATGAGAGCGACTATATGACGCAACGGCGCATGCAGCAACAAAAATAAGGCAGAATAGCTCACCCCCGGAACGGGCAACTTGTAACCGGGGGTGATTTTTATGCCGAAAGGCGTGAAATGCAGTGTCTCCAACTGCACGTATTGGGGGCAAGGCAACGAGTGTAACGCGGATGAAATCATGGTTGAAGTGGACGCGCATGCACATGTAGATTTCAATACCGAATTCGCCGAGGAAGAATTAGGGACGAATCATAAGGACACGGCCCCGGATTCTTCGCAAACATGTTGTCATACCTTCAAGCCAAAAGCTGAGAAACTTTGAGAAGCAGAGAGACTTTGAGCCCCGCTCAAAGATCCCTATGTCATGCTCAAAGATGCCTATGTAAGGGGTGACGGGAATGGCTAATCGGAAAAAGCGAAACTACAACAAGCGGAATGCCGCAAGGAACCGAAAGCCGGTTCATCATGATGCGGAGGCTGCGGCGGAAATGGCTGCGGCGCCAGTCCGGACTGCGGTTTCTCCCCGAGACAATGCAGAGGACCGCTCGCTGAGACGCACTGCGGATACGACTCAAGCAGCCGGACGAACGGTAGGCTGGTTTGCTCTTGCTTTTGCAATTGCTTCCTGGTTTATATGGGGGGTATTGCTCGGTGCTACGTCCGTCGTTCTGGGATTCATTGCTTACCGTCAAGGAAGCCGTTCACTTGGAGTATGGTCGATTACACTTGGAATCATCGCATTACTAGCCAACTTAATCCTTACGCCGTTATTTGCTACGTTTGTTTAACCGTGTGCCGGCAGCCCATCCGCGGGGTTGCCGGTTTTTTCAAATTCTAAGCAGATATAAGTTTCACACTTATATCTGCTTAGAATTCTCCGCGAAACGAAGCTTAGCCGCCAGAGGACGGCGAAGCCGTTTACGCTTGAAAGATGCTTGAATGAGCGGCTCTGACTGGCGGAAACACGTTAAAACATGTACAATGGGATAAAATACATCCATTTGCCGATTCATTGATCATAAACAGTACATATGGAGGCGTACGATGAGCACGGATCCGCGACTGATCAGAACGATGCTGCAGCTGCATTGGCAGCCGTCCCTTTCTTTAGGCTCGCCCTCTTCCGGCGGCAGCGGTACACAGTCTTTATTCAATACATTACTGGAGCAGCTGCTGCACGCATCGCCGGCAGCTGACCGTACGGGTGCGCCGAACGCTGTGACGCAACCGATGCCTTCAACTCTTCAAACCTTGGGTAGTTGGCCGGGCAGAACCGGCGCATTGGAAGATTCATTCAATGTCGTTGAGGCTCAACTTCTGGCCCCGGCAGCCGGATACGAATCGGTTATTAACGAAGCCGCCGCAAAATTCGATGTTGATCCATCCTTAATAAAAGCAGTGATCCATACCGAATCCTCATTCCGTTCCGATGCGGTATCCTCCGCAGGTGCGAAGGGACTTATGCAGCTGATGGACGCTACTTCACAAGGGCTCGGCGTGACAAATCCCTTTGATCCGGTGCAAAATATCGAGGGAGGCACTCGCTTCTTAGCTTATCTGTTAAGGAAATATGATGGGAATGAGTTAACGGCGCTGGCTGCTTACAATGCCGGTCCGGGAAAGATTGATCGATTAGGCATCAAGACAGATGAGGATGTTATGAACGGATTTCACCGGCTGCCCAAGGAAACCCAGGCCTATATTTCTAAAGTGACGGACGCTCGGATGATGTACAGCTAGCTTTCATCAGGTCTGATATCGGCATGCTTTTTTAACTGGCTTAAGAAAGTAAAGATCACGAAACAGCGGGTTAACGGCTGTCGTCGTTGATCTTTTTATTTGTAATTCATTTGAAAGGAAGACGGTCATGCTTTACTTCGACCATTGCGCATCTACACCGCCGCACGAGGACGTTATTCGTACATTGTCAGAGGTCATGGCAAAACATTACGCCAATCCGGCATCCATTCACCGAAGCGGGGCGGAGGCGGACAAGCTGATCGGGCGGGCCCGGGAGCTCATCGGCGGTTTATTTGCGGTCCGGCCGGGAGACTGGATTTTTACCTCCGGAGGAACGGAGAGCAATAATCTGGCGATTAAAGGGGCTGCCTTGGCAAATCGTGAGCGGGGTCTGCATCTCATTACTACGGAGGTTGAGCACGCATCGGTCTATGAATCGTTCCGGCAATTGGAAGGCTGGGGATATCGGGTCACTTACTTGCCGGTAGACCGCAGCGGAAGAGTAGGCGCTCAGCAGGTGGAACGCGCTTTGACGGACGAGACCACGCTTGTCAGCATCATGCACGTTAATAATGAAACCGGTTCGGTGCAGCCGATTGCCGAAATCGGCGAGCTGCTGCACCGCTATCCGAAGACGCTCTTTCATGTGGACGGCGTTCAAAGCATCGGTAAGCTGCCGATTGACCTGAACGGCTGGCATATCGATCTGTTCAGCGGTTCCGCGCATAAAGTGCGCGGGCCGAAAGGGATTGGTTGGCTTTATTGCCGGCAGGGTGTAAATCTTACTTCATTGCTGTCGGGGGGAGAGCAGGAAAGGTCACTAAGAGCAGGAACGCCCAATGTGCCCGGGATCGTCGCAGCGGCGAAAGCAATGCGTCTTGCGCTGGAAGGGCAGAAAGAACGAACGGAGCGGATGACCGGGCTTCGCGCTATACTGCTGGAGGGGATCAGGACGATACCGGAACTGAAGATTGTAGAAGGAACCGAAATGGCGCCGCATATTGTAACGTTCTGCTACCCGGGGATGAAGCCGGAAGTCATCGTGCATCTGCTTGAAAAGCACGGGATTATCGTTTCAACCAAATCGGCCTGTTCCTCCAAGGAGGATCGTCCAAGCCGTGTGCTGTTGGCGATGGGATATGATCGCGAAACGGCGGCAAGCGGCGTTCGGGTCAGCTTCGGCGATGAACATACGGAGCAGGATGTCCAAAAGCTGGTTGAAAGGCTGCGTATGGCAGTCGCCAAGCTAAAACCATTGGAAGAAAGGGGGAGAAGGCATTGAAATACGAACTGCTGTTGCTTCGACTGGGTGAGATCGTTCTTAAAGGACGTAATAGAAATCGCTTTGAAAAGCGGATGGCCGAGCAGATCCGGATCGCGTTGCGGCCGTTTCCGGAAGCGAGTCTGAAAAGCACATTCGGAAGAATATATGTGGAGCTTGGCGGTGAGGATCACCGGAGCGTCATCGAAAGCCTTCAAACCGTATTTGGTGTTTTATCGCTCAGTCCTGTCCTTCGAACGGAGCCGACACTCGAAGCGATTCGTGAGGGAACGCTGGCCGTAATGCAGAATACGAAGGGGAAACCGGCGACATTCAAGGTTTCGGTCAGAAGGATATGGAAGGAATTTCCTTATGAAACGCTCGAATTGAACCGTCTTATTGGCGGTCACGTGCTCGTCAGACACCCGGAGCTTACCGTTGACGTGCGCAAGCCGGACATTGAGCTGCGCGTGGAGATTCATTCGGACCACGCCTTTGTTTATAATCAGGTGATTCCCGGTGCGGGCGGTTTTCCGTACGGGACGAACGGCAAAGCGATGCTGCTGTTATCCGGCGGTATAGACAGCCCGGTAGCGGGTTGGCACGCGATGCGCAAAGGACTGGAGGTCGAAGCCGTTCACTTCTACAGCTATCCGTTTACGAGCGAACAGGCAAAAGAAAAGGTTGTAACGTTGGCGCGGCGGTTATCTTATTACACCGGGACAAAGCTTCGTCTGCATATTGTACCGTTTACCGATATTCAGACGGCAATTGTCGGCGCAAAGAGCGACTCGCTTATTATAACGCTTATGCGGAGGGCAATGCTGCGGATCGCCGAGAGGCTGGCAGAACACGCCGGCGCGCTGGCAATCGTTACCGGCGACAGTCTCGGTCAGGTAGCCAGTCAGACGCTGGGGAGCTTAAATGTAATCGGAAGGGCAACGCAGCTTCCGCTTCTGCGACCGCTAGTCATGATGGATAAACAGGAAATAATGAACACCGCTGAAAGAATCGGAACCTACGCAACATCGATTTTACCTTATGAGGACTGCTGTACATTATTCGTTCCAAGATCACCGAGCACGAATCCGAATTTGCGGGTGGTCGAACAAGTGGAATCGTCAATTCCGGAGCTCGATGCCTTAATTGACCAGGCGATCCAGTCGGTTGAAGTTATGGAGTTGAGACCGGAGAGCGGGGCGGAAGCCCTCTCAGGAGCGGAGGCGGATTGGTTCTAAGACAGAAAAAGCAGAGGAACCCTTTAATGGGTTTCCCTGCTCTCACTATGCAAAGCGTGTTTGCGGCTTCGTGAAGCATTCGTCCAGAGGCCCGCAACGATGACTGCAATAACGATCGTAATCAAGAACGACCAGCTGATCAAAGCGCTTCCTTCGAATACAGCTTTGATTTTCGGTTCGTCTTTTATCATCTTGGCGGCTGTGTATGCCAGAATCCCCGAGCCTAAATATATTATCCATGGGAATCGGTTGATTAAACCGATAAACAACGTGCTGCCCCACACGATAATTGGAATGCTGATCAACAAACCCAAAATTACGAGCAGAAGACTGCCGTGCGCTGCTCCTGCGACCGCTATAACATTGTCTATTCCCATGGCCGCGTCGGCAATCACGATTGTTCGCACGGAAACCCACAACGAATTTCCGGCTTTAATGTTATCGTGTTCGTTTTCCTGAACGAGCAGTTTATAAGCGATCCATAGCAGCAGAATGCCTCCGGCAAGCAGCAGCCAGGGTACTTTCAGCAGCCATACGACCAGTACGGTAGCCACAACCCTTATACCGACCGCTCCGGCGGTTCCCAGAAGAATAGCGGGCCGTTGCTGCTCTTTCGGCAGATTGCGCGCCGCCATGCCGATCACAATCGCATTATCTCCGGCTAAGATAAGATCAATAAATATAATGGTTATCAAAGCGGACAAAAATTCCAGCGAAAAAATTTCCATAAGCTTGTCCCTCCCCCCTCTCTTGTTGGGGCTTCAAAAAGCCAGGCTTTTTGAAGCCCCTTGAAGCCAATGACCTCATTATATACGAAACGAGCTCTCTTTGGGAATTTTTTTGGACATATCCCCCTTAAGGACAACATACAACTGTTGTTGAGGGGGCGAGTCCAAATGGAGAGTCTGCTGATCTTTATGGAAATTGTATTTATAAATATACTTCTTAGCGGAGATAATGCAATTGTCATTGCGATGGCGAGCCAGCACTTACCGCCGAAACAGCGAAAAAGGGCGATTTTTTGGGGAGCGATCGCTGCCGTCGGCTTGCGCTGCCTGCTAACGCTGATTGCGATTTCGCTTCTGAAAGTTCCCTATCTGCAGGCAGCCGGCGCTCTGTTGTTATTTATGATTGCAGTCAAACTGCTTCGGGATGCCCAATTGGGTGAT
Organism: Paenibacillus tarimensis; assembly: GCA_041281825.1. Classification (GTDB taxonomy): domain Bacteria; phylum Bacillota; class Bacilli; order Paenibacillales; family Paenibacillaceae; genus Paenibacillus_D; species Paenibacillus_D tarimensis_A. Next base: position 2,347,401 of record CP166298.1, read on the forward strand.
GATCATATGAACGTGCGCCGCGCGGCGTCGCTTGGTTCGGCCGTTCAGACGATTATTGCCGCAGATTTCATTATGAGCCTGGATAATGTGCTTGCCATCGCCGCGGTCGCTGAAGGAGAGCCGCTTCTTATGCTTCTTGGGATAGGCTTGAGCATCCCGATGATTATATGGGGAAGCCAGCTTCTTGGGGCAGTGCTCAAAAAATTCCCGCCGCTTGTTTATCTGGGGGCTGCGCTGCTCGGATTTGCCGCAGGCAAAATGCTCGTGCATGATCCGGGTCTGGATAAATTGCTGTTTCACGGCTCGCCCACTGCAGCCGAAGCCATTCCCATCATTGCCATTCCGTTTGTTATTGCGCTGTCGTGGCTGCGAAGGAATGAGTAATGAAGAAAGCTTAGAGTGAAGGCGTCCGAAACGAATTTTGTTTCACACTGGTTTTTTCCCGCAAGTTCCTTTACACTAGAGAAAAACGTGTCGTCTTTCGTCGGCTGGCAGTGAAGGGAACGGAGGGAACTATACTGGTGACCAAAAATCAATATTCCGTCGGTATATTGATGCTCATTGCGGGCATCGTTATTTTGCTTGGAAAGCTAGGGATATTCCAATTTATCGGATCGGTATTTTGGCCGCTGTTTGTACTCATTCCAGGCGTGCTGCTGCATGTTTTGTTTTTCGGACGGCTGCTTCCTGCCGCGGTTCTTATTCCGGGAGGCATTTTGTCCGTTTATGCGCTGCTGTTTCTGTATTGCAATATTTTTGGCTGGAGCAGCTTGCGCGTATTGTGGCCGATATTCATTCTCGGTATTGCAACCGGGTTGTACGAGTATTATCTGTTTGAATCGTCGCGTCCCCGCGGCATTCAGGTGGCCGCGTTTCTTTTGGCCGGCTCAGCATTAGCTTGTTTTGTTATTATGCTGCTGTGGGGCGCTGGGATCTACCTGATCGCGCTGGCATTAATCGCCGCAGGGGCATGGATGGCATTCGGGCGCAGAACACGCTGGAAGCTGTAATTTTAAATCGGAAAGGATTAAATGAAATGCATTCGAGAGAACATTTACGCAACATCGCAATTATTGCTCACGTCGACCACGGGAAGACGACGCTGGTAGACAAGCTGCTTCAACAATCCGGAACCTTCCGCGAGCACGAAGCGGTACAGGAACGGGCAATGGACTCCAATGATTTGGAGCGGGAAAGAGGCATTACGATTCTTGCCAAAAATACCGCCATTACGTACAAGGATTATTTGATTAATATCGTCGATACGCCGGGTCACGCCGATTTCGGCGGCGAAGTCGAACGCATTATGAAAATGGTCGATGGCGTGCTGCTAGTCGTCGACGCTTTCGAGGGCTGTATGCCGCAAACGAAATTCGTGCTTCGCAAAGCGCTCGAACATCAATTGACGCCGATCGTTGTGCTTAACAAAATCGACCGTCCGAATGCCCGTCCGGCTGAGGTCGTGGATGAGGTGCTGGATTTGTTCATCGAGCTGGGCGCGAATGACGATCAGCTGGATTTCCCGGTTGTATACGCATCGGCGCTTATGGGCACATCAAGTCTGGATGCGGACCGTCAGGACGATAACATGCAGGCATTGTATGAAACGATTGTGGGTCATATTCCAGCCCCAACCGAAAGCACGACAGAGCCGCTGCAATTTTTGGTGACTCTGATGGATTACAATGAATATTTGGGCCGAATCGCAATCGGCCGGGTCAACCGCGGCATCATCCGACAAGGCCAGCCCGTAGCCGTTATGACTCGCGAAGGCGCGTTAAAACAGGCAAGGATCGAAAAGCTGTTCGGCTTCCAAGGTCTGAAGCGGATCGAGGTGCCTGAAGCGGGTGCAGGAGATATTGTCGCGATAGCAGGCATCAAAGAAATAAATATCGGCGAAACGATTGCCGACCCGAATAAACCGGAAGCTCTTCCGGTATTGAAGATCGATGAACCGACGCTTCAGATGACGTTCTTGGTCAACAACAGCCCGTTCGCCGGCCGTGAAGGCAAATGGGTCACTTCCCGCAAGCTTCGTGAACGACTGCTTAAGGAGCTGGAGACGGACGTGGCGCTGCGTGTAGACGAGACGGAAAGCCCGGATGCGTTCATCGTATCCGGACGCGGCGAGCTTCATCTCGGCATTCTGATTGAGAATATGCGCCGCGAAGGCTACGAGCTTCAAGTATCGAAGCCGGAGGTTATTGTTAAAGAAATAGACGGCGCACGGATGGAGCCGTATGAGCGGCTGATCATCGATGTTCCGGAAGAGAGCATGGGCGCGGTTATGGAAAGTCTCGGCACACGCAAAGCCGAGATGGTCAACATGATCAATAACGGGAGCGGACAAGTGCGCCTCGAGTTTATTATTCCTGCGCGGGGTCTGATCGGATACCGGACGCAGTTTCTGACGCTCACACGCGGTTACGGCGTCATGAACCATGCGTTTGACAGCTATGGCCCGCTGGCTGGCGCTGCCGTCGGCGGACGTCATCAAGGCGTGCTGATCGCCAGCGAGAACGGGACGTCGACCTTTTACGGTATGCTCTCGGTAGAGGACCGGGGCCTTCTGTTCCTGGAGCCCGGAACCGAGGTTTATGAGGGAATGATTGTCGGAGAGCATAATCGTGACAATGACATCATTGTGAATATCTGCAAAGAAAAGCAGCTGACGAATGTCCGCTCTGCGACCAAGGAAGATACGGTCAAAATGAAAACGCCGATTATATTTTCGCTCGAGCAGGCGCTGGAATATTTGAATGATGATGAATATTGCGAGATTACGCCGAAATCGATCCGTCTGCGCAAAAAGGTGTTGAACAAAAGTGAGCGCGACCGCGCGGAGAAGCAGCGGAAAATGGCGCAATCCGGCGTGTAAACGGGGAGGTTATGTCAAGTGCAGGATTGGTTCAGCAACCATCCGGTCGTTTCTTACGTTTTAATATTGGGAAGCATCGTTTATATCTTCAACAAAGTGTTCCGCGTCCAGAAGCGGCTGCCGATCTTGAAAGAAATTGCGGTGTATGTCCTGATGGCGTTTGGATCTCTTGTTCTTCTCGTGCTGCAGATCGACAAGCTGCCCATTATCCAGTGCATGGCCGTTGCGGTCATCATGATGATGATGCTGAGAGGCCGGCAGCTGTATGACAAATGGAAGGGAAAATCCGCAAAGCCGGGGGATGCGGCGAGCGAACCTTCCGAGCCGGGAAAATGAACATCTGCGGGAGGTGTCTGACGCATGCGCTTGGACGATGCGCTGTTTAACTGGCTGCAAATCGAAATCGTAGCTGAAGCGAGACCCGATGACAGGGCTGCGGCCGATACCCGGGATTTCTTTCTTGAAATGCTGACCGACGATCACGGTTTGTCGATGGTGCGGATTGCCGAGAAGGACGAGACGATGATCCATGTGAAATACGAACGGGAAGGCCGTGTGCTGACGAAACTCTATCCCCGCGAGGCGGGGGAGCAGCTGCTCGCAGACATTAACGCCAATCCGAAATACAACTGACGGGTGAAATCAATGAGTACAACTAAACAACCGGGGCTTGAGCCGAGATCCGCTTCTCGCTCGCGAAAGAAGGCAAAGCGCCCCAAAAAGGCTGCCGGATGGGGCCGCAGAATACTGGTCTTCCTTCTTGTGCTGCTCCTTCTCGCAGCCGCCTACCTCGCTTACTTGGTATTCGCAGCGAAGGATGCGATAGATACGATTGGAAATCCTGATGCGGCTCCGGTGCCGGAAGAACAGTCGGTGAAAGTGAAGCCGGTAACGTTCCTTCTGCTTGGTTTGGACGGGCGGGCAAACGGCGGAGGCATGAACACCGACGTTATCAAGATCGTATCGATGAACCCAAAATCGAAATCGGCGACGGTTGTATCGGTTCCAAGGGATGCCAAGATCGAGTTTGATGGCTACAAAAGCAATAAAGCGAATGCGTATTATGCCAACTTTTACAGCCAAGCGATCAAGGACAAGAACGACAAGGACTTGGCGCATGCTTATGCCCGTCAGGAAACCAAGGAGATGTTCGGCAAGTTATTCGGCATTCCGATCGATTATACGGCTGTAATCAACTTCAACGGTTTTAGCGATGTTGTCGAAGCTTTGGGCGGCGTACAGGTGGATGTCGATATGAACATGTGTTATTACGATTCCGTCGACGGGACCAATATTAATCTGACGGCAGGCCCGCAAACGCTGAATGGGAAACAAGCCCTCGATTACGTCAGGTACCGGCAATCGCACAAAAACTGTTCTCCGCGCACCAAAGATTCAAGCGATTTTGAACGGAATAAGCGCCAGACCCAAGTGATCGGAGCAATTGCGGATAAAATGATATCGCTCGGCGCCGTTACGAAGGTCGGTAAGGTGATCGGCGCGGTCGGCAGTAATATGAAATCCGATATACATCGGGATGAAATCGAAAATTTAATTGCGAAGTATTTCGGTATGGGAAGCGGTTCGATCGAATCGCTGCCGCTGGAGGGCACATGGCGTTCTCCGTATGTTTATCTTGACGCAGGCAAGCTGCAAGAGGCAAAGGCGGCGCTTAACGCTAAATTGGATGAATGATACTTGGAACAAATAACCGGCATATGATATAATAGGGATGTACATCTTGATACAGGATTCAAGGAGGCCATGCGGATGACAGAAGCCGTTACGGTGCTATCCGACGCACTTTTCCATCAATTGCAGAAGGAATCATTTGTAATGCTGCACACGATAGACGCTGAGCTTGGCATCCCGACTTCCAGCGCAATATCCTGGGTATTCGCGGCCGACCGGTCGACTCTGCGCTTCGCCGTGGACGGACGTTCCAGACTTGTCGTAAATATGAACGCGAATCCTGACGTATGTGTCACCGTATTCTCGGCAGGCACGGTCCACGCGATCAACGGAAAGGCGAAACTTGTCACCGAAGAGCTCGAAGACGTTCCGTTCAAGCTCGTATGTTTCGACATCGGCATTACAGGCATTCGGGACGCAATGTTTTATGGCGCACGTCTTACGATTGCTCCGGAATATGAAAAAACATACGATAAACGCGCTGCAGACAAGCTCGATGGACAAGTGTTTGCCGCAATGAAAAAAAGCCTAGTGTAGTTTACTAGGCTTTTTGTGTATTTAGAGCGTTCGCTTCAAATCCGGCGTATCCAGTTCTTCCTGACTTTGATCTCTGGGAACGTCACGGGGAATTTGCGGCACGATTCTGCCGATGATGTCGGAAAGTTCTTCGGCAAATCCCGCGACCGGTCGTCCGCGCGTGATATCGTCGCGAATTTCGCGCAGCCGCTGCCCAATGTCGATATCTGCCGTAACGATTGCGTCAATGCCGTACGGATCTTTGCGAAACGCTTCGGCAACCGAATATTTGATCGTACCGACTCTTGCCCGATCCAAGTCCTGATTGACGTCGATTCCGACAATCGCCGTATTCCCGAGAACGACACAATTGGCGTTCCTCACGCCGGGTACATGACTTGCCAATTCTTCCAGGTGTGCCGCTACATCATTTGAATTTGCTATTTCCATCGTTCGAGGCACCGTTTGCTGAACGCGAACGGACTCATTATTTTGTGGAGAGGGTGATGTTTCGTTCCGGGCTACAGTACCGCAGCCTGATATGATAAGGCACAGCGCTAATGCCGTCAAACCGCGTTTAAACACAAGTCGCACCAACCTTTCGATCTTGGATGTCACGTTTCATCCGTTCGTGCCTAGTTTGCCCGCAAAGAAATGAAGCTATGTATGCCGATTCTTCATTTTCTAAAATTTTGCGCCAGGAGGGTTCGCGATGAGTAAAATTTTCGTGCTCGATACCAATGTGCTGCTGCATGATCCGCAAGCCATTTACGCATTCGACGATAATGAGGTCGTTATCCCTGCGGTGGTGCTGGAGGAAATCGATTCGAAAAAAAGGCTTGCCGATGAATTGGGACGCAATGCAAGATCGGTCTCCCGTCTGCTTGACGGCTTGCGTGAAATCGGCCATTTGCATGAAGGAATCCCGCTCCAAGGCGGCAGCCTGTTGAAGGTAGAACTGAATCATCGGAGCTTTGTCCGGGTGCAGGAAATGTTTGGCGATATGTCAAATGACAACCGGATCTTGGCGGTTGCGCTCAACTATCATTTGGAGGAACAGGGGAAGGAAAAGCCGCGCCAGGTCATTCTCGTCAGCAAGGATGTGCTGGTCAGAATTAAAGCGGATGTCCTTGGGCTGCAAGCGCAGGATTATTTGTCCGATCACACCGTCGATGTTTCCGATATCTATACCGGTTATTTGACGGTGTACGTCCATCCTTCCGTAATTGATGAATTTTACACCTTCCGGTTTTTGACGGTTAAGAGTCTGAATCTGCAAAAGAGGCTGCATCCGAACGAGTTCGTCATCCTGCGGGATGAGATGGGATCATCCAAATCCGCGCTGCTCAAAGTGTCGCGCGACGGCTCTCGTCTTGAGCCGCTGTATCTGAGCAATGAGTCCGTGTGGGGAATTACGGCGCGAAACGCACAGCAGCGTATGGCGCTTGAGCTGCTCCTGAATGATGAGGTGCCGTTGGTCACATTGACCGGAAAGGCAGGAACGGGAAAGACGCTGCTAGCGCTTGCGTCGGGCCTATTGAAAGTCGAGGACGAGCACAAATACAAGAAGCTGCTCATTGCCAGACCGGTTGTACCGATGGGGAAAGATATCGGTTACTTGCCAGGGGAGAAGGAGGAGAAGCTGCGACCTTGGATGCAGCCGATTTACGATAACCTGGAATATCTGTTCGATACGAAAAAATCGGGCGATATCGATAAAATTTTGATGGGACTGGGAAGTATTCAGGTGGAGGCGCTCACCTATATCCGCGGACGCTCGATCCCGGGACAGTTCATCATCATCGACGAGGCGCAAAATTTAAGCAGGCATGAAGTAAAAACAATCGTATCGAGGGTAGGCGAGGGCAGTAAAATTGTGTTGATGGGTGATCCGGAACAAATCGATCATCCTTACCTGGATGCGGTCAGCAACGGATTGACTCATATTGTCGAGCGATTTAAGCAGGAGGGGCTGAGCGGCCATATGACGCTGGAAAAAGGAGAGCGTTCGAAGCTGGCCCAGCTGGCCGCGGATCTGTTGTAACCTAGATATTTGAAACCTTGCGGAAGCACGAACCGGGCTAGCAGCGAATAATTGGAACGATCAACTAGAAAAGCCACTCTACATGGCAGCGGTATGCCCGGGCAATCCCATCAATTAACTCGGACAACTGGCGGTCTACGACGAACGACCGCCTGCTGTCCTTTTGCAGCATAGCAATATGGTGCTCTTCGATTTGCAGCCAGGCTTGTTCGGTCTCGCTGGCATTGTCTATCGCCAGCAGATTGCCTGCGGCAGCCAGCTGAAGATCCGCGAACCACCCCCCTGCCCTGGCCGTGATCCCGTAATCGTCCCACAGTCTTCCAAGACTCCATTCGGAATCCGTTAATTGAAGCCATGAAGAAGTGGTGCTGTCTACTTTATAGTGCCGAAGCACCTTGTTGATTGCCTCGGTATGCTCTTCCCGGGCAAACATCAACTCGCCGGAACGGTCGACAATCGCTGCGTGTTCAGCTATACCTTTAATGATTTGCGCATAAAAGCCCGGCAGCTTGCCTTCGGGCAGCTGCATCTGAATTCCGCTTACTTGTTTCATTTCAGTCACTCTCCTCCGAATCAATTAATTCGATCATTCGTTCGTTTCATTATGGCGTATGATAAGCCCTGCGCGCAACCGGGTAAAGAAAATGCAGGCGACAACTAATGGGTTCAATGGTAAAATAGTTTTGCATGCACATGTTGATTCAAACTTTTGGCCCATACCAATGGATGGAGGGAACAGACCGCCGTGTCCCGCAGGAAATACATATTATTGCTGTTTGGACTAGTCATGCTGTCGCTTGTCGTCCTGTACCCGATGCTGTTTCTGCCGAGAGTTGAGGTTGTGAGGGATAAAGGAACTCCGGCTGAAGAACCGATGGAGCAGGAAATGTACAGGAGCATGGTTTATAAAGAACTGAATGTAACCGTTTCCATGAGCTCGCTCGAATTGCTTGAGCTGGAGCGTTTTTCGCGTGTGTTCCAACAGGAGTATCCGGGTTTGTTTGTCAATATTCAAAACATTCCTTACCAAGAAGCCTATGAAACGTTAAAAACCGCGGCGCGAATCGGTGAATCCCCGGATGTCATGCTGTTGGATACGACATGGGTTCACGATTTTGCCGCCCACGGTTTGTTGAAGCCTGCGGATGCGGTCTATACCGGGGAGACGCTTTCGGATCATCTTCAAGGTCTTCTGCAGCCGCTTAAATGGAACGGGTACATATGGGGGGTACCGAAAGATGCGGATCCGCTAGTCATTGTTTGGAACAGCAAATTACTCAGGGATGCGGGTATGGAGGCTCCTCCGGCCACGTGGTCTGAGTTCGTCCGGGTTACCGGTCAACTGGCGGACATGGAAGCGGGGGGAGCTCCGGCGACGAATTGGGTAAATCTCGACCCGGACGATGCGAGACAGTGGATGGTTTGGTTATCCTCGCTGGAAAAAACGGCGACGGACCCGATGGCGCCTGGACCGATCGGAGGCGATCGTTTAGAACGGATCGGCTTTATGGACCTCAATGCTTCGCGTGTAAGCGAGCTCAGCTTGAATTATGAATCTAATCAGCTCAAGGCTGCGATGGAGAAGGGAACGGTCCTTTCTGCTGTTGTCACTTGGTCGGTTGCATCCTCGATGGACGGCGTGGTTGTGCTCGGAGGGGAAAGCGCGGAACAGCCATTATGGATTAACGGCCGCAGCTTTGTTATTTCGTCGGCTACGGAGATGGAAGAAGATGCTAGGATGTGGATTAACTATATCACTGAAGTAGATCGACAGAAGATATTCTATGAACATTTCCGCAAGCTCCCGACCCGTGTTTCATTGTACGGCCGACTCACACCCGACACTCCGCCTGATTGGCTTCGACAACGGCTTGAAGCTGAGCCGGAGTCCAGTCCGGACCCCGAGTGGCTTCAACAATTTTTGTTTTACGAAAGCTTGTGGAAACAATGGCGGGAAGGCGCGCTGGCGCAAGACTTATTTATTGAGGAATGGAATAAAGAAGCTTCCTGAAACGAACGAATCATAATTCCAGCTTTAATATGACAACAAGTTCACCGTCGAGAATTTCTACCGACTTTGCTTTGACAAACGATACTACCAGGTGCGGGTAGAAGCTAAGGTCGAACTCTTCCTCCAACGCCCTCCGAGTTGTGTCGGGCAAAGCAAGCTTGTTGAATTTCAATTCATCGACATGAAAACGGATTGAATTGACCGGTTCTTCTTCAATGGTATACCGGCCGCTAATTTCCACATCAAGACCGTCCCGTTTTCCTTGAACCTTCAGCTTATCCTGCTCAAACCGGAAGGCGAAATGCTCGAACAATTCGTTCTGTGAACGGAGAAAGCCGTTTAACGCATCTTCAGGAACCCGAAGCGTATATTCGAATCCCTTGAATTGCAAATATTGTTTGTTCTCATTGAGCCAGTCCGGCAACTCTTTCATCGCATCGGCGAGTGCCGCAAAGTACTGCTTGACCTCATATAAACCGACCGTTTGCCAGAAGTTTGTCAGTTCCTTGATCATAATCCGGATTCGTTCAGAGTCGCCGCGCTTGTTAAGCTCGTTGTCGATATCCTGTTGAAGAGCGATTAAACGGTTGCGCTGCAGCATTAATTTCCGTTCCATATCCGCCAGCCGTTCCTTTTCGAGCACAACGGCATCCTTTCCTTGTTTCAGCTCGCGGTATTGCGTTTTGTATGAATTCAGGATATTCTTGTCACGTGCGAATATCGCATCGAAATAGTCGAGCATCGCCAGCAGATCCGATAAGCTGTTAAAAGAGAATAAAGCACGGAGAAGAATATCCCGTTCTCCCGTATAATAGGCACGCAAAACGTCATCGACATTTTGTTGTTGACGGATTACTTCCCGTTCTTTCAAGCGGAGCTCGTTCTCCAGCTTTGAGATCGTTCCCTGCATAGATTGCTGTACCCCGGCAAGCCGTGATATTTCGTTATCGATTTCGGTCACGGACAAACTCTTCTCTAGCAGCTTAAGCGTTTCTTCTTCCGTGGGTTCAGCCATACTCGAAGGAGAAGCTATGCATAGAACGAGGACAAAGGCGACAACGGTCCGGAACGATAAGATGCGGAATGAATGAACCAATGCAATGTCCTCCTTGACATAGGGGTCTTTGAGCGGTATTTAAAGTCTCTCTGCTCATAAGAGGTTCTGCTAGGGACTAATCTATGCTGTAATTCTCCATATTATATCTTTCCTAATCTGTTTTGTCTTTTGTTGATGGCCGATTCTATATCCAAAGCGGAGAGACTTTGAGCTTCACTCAAAGATCCCTATATCATGCTCAAAGACCCCTATGTGCATGCTTAAAGATCCCTACATAAGGAGGAGAGCTCCGTTGTCGTTGCTGCGTCTTATTTGTGAGCGAATAAAGCAGTCGCATACATCCGGGTGGCTCGAAGAGTCTCGTGGCGTTAAGCATCCGGTGTCATGCATTTCATTTCATGAGTATATGTCACTATGTCTCTATAACGAACGGTTTGGTTACTATAAAAGCGGAGAGCCAAGAGTCGGGCGCACCGGCGATTTCTATACAAGCTCGGGTATCGGAACGATTATGGGGGAGGTTATGGCTTCTTATATCCGTGAAATGTCAATTGCGCTGGAGGGCTCGCCGATCATAGCCGAATGGGGGGGCGGGACAGGCCGGTTATCCGCTCAAATGCTGCAGAGGTGGACACTGTCAGATTGTCAATGGATGCAACAGCTGCAATATTGGTTCATCGACGACAATCCGGTTCATCTTGCTGCAGCCGTTGAAACTTTAAAACAGTTCAAGGAAAGAATAAGGATCCGGATGATGACGGCTGGCGAAGCATTGGACAACATTGGAGGAGAAACGCCTATCATCGTGCTCGCCAACGAGCTGCTTGACGCATTTCCTGTCCATCGAATCGTCATGAAGAAAGGCAGACTGCTCGAGCTTGGGGTTACTGTGACGGGGGAGGAAGAACGGTTGGCGTATTGTTATATGCCGCTTAGCGATCCCTTGATTGAGGTGTCATTAAAACGGGACGGAGTGATTCTTGCCGAAGCGCAGGAAACGGAAGTCAATCTTGAAGCCGAGCGTTGGTTGACGGATTTGGGGACGAAGATTAAGAACGGGTGTCTTGTTCTGATCGATTATGGCGATACCGCAGATGAGCTGAGGGCCTCTCACCGAATGAAAGGCACACTGCTTTGTTACCGGCGCCATCAGGCGGCAGACGACCCGTTTCAGACGCCGGGAGAACAGGATATAACGGCGCATGTCAATTACTCGGCCTGCCGTTCGGCGGCTGAAGCGGCCGGCTGGAGCGTGGTTTATTATCAAACGCAGAAACAATTTCTTGTGGATCACGGCATTTTGGAGCTGCTTTCGGATTATGGAGGAAGCGATCCTTTCAGTCCGGAAGCCCGCCGGAACCGGGCGATCAGGCAGCTGTTGCTCAGCGACGGAATGAGCGAGTCGTTTAAAGTGATGGTTCTTCGTAAATAATAGCTGCACAATCCGAATGCAGCTTACACTTTCTTATCCTTTTAGGAGCAACAAAAAACAGCCGGGGTGAAAACCCCGGCTGTTTGGCTTGTCTGTCGTCTTTGGTCAGAACGGCAAACCCATTTCGAATACCGTCCAGTAGGTGAATCCCAAAAATGAAAGGACCATATACCCCCAGAACATCATCATGTATGTTCTTTCGGAGAAATTCATGTATCCGAGCAGGACGAACACTGCGGTCTGGGCGAAGAACAGAATCGACATCTCGATCATGTGACCCGCATATGCCATGAGCGCTATTACAAGTGTCCAAAAGCCAAGTACCCGAAACATACGTGCCATGAAGCCATCCCCCTCTCGTCAGTCGCAACCCAATTCTAATGAACATTATACCGTCAAGGATTACCACTGTAAACCTGGAAACCGTGACGAAATGGCAAACTTTATTATCAATTATTCGCCAGGATAACGGCCTTGCTGAGAGACCGTTCTGTTTCATTTTGTGCGAATTCGTTCTGTAACATGTATGAGCCCCTGAAAAAATGGATATACAATTTAGTATCCGATAGATTCTATGAACTCTACCAAGGGCATAAAGATAAATGGAGCGCCCTTTAACGTTAGGAGGTTATGGTAGCATGACAGCAGTGAGACAAGATGCTTGGAGTCCGGATGACGATTTGATGTTGGCTGAGGTAACGCTTCGTCACATTCGGGAAGGCAGCACTCAATTGGCAGCATTTGAAGAAGTAGGTGAACGAATCGGAAGAACGTCTGCGGCTTGCGGTTTTCGCTGGAACAGCTGTGTGCGCAAGCGCTATGAGGAAGCGATCCAGCTGGCTAAGCAGCAGCGCCAGAAACGGAATTATTTGCGTAAGCAGAGCTTCGCATCCGTACCGCACGTTTCAGCGGTCGGGACGATTGAAACGGAGGAGGCGGATTTCAAATCCGAAACCGCTTCCGAGGAGACAATTACTATCGATGCGGTGATCCGGTTTCTACGAAGCTGGAAAAGCACCTATCTGGATTTGACACGCCATATTAAAATGCTTGAGAAGGATTTGAAAGAAAAAGACGAGGAGCTGTTCGAGCTTCGGGTCGAGAATGAGCGGCTGTCCCGGGAAGTCAATAATGTACAGACCGATTACCGGACGGTAAACGACGATTACAAGACGCTTATTCAAATTATGGACCGGGCCCGCCGTCTGGCGAGCTTGAATGAAGAGGAAGAGGTAAAACCTAGATTTAAAATGGATGCGAACGGCAATCTCGAACGGATTGAGTAAGCGTCGTACCCGCGCATGAACCGCCCGGAAGGTGTGGTTTCCTACGAAAGTAAGGAAACCGGACTCCCGGGCGGTTTTTGTGTCAAAAATAAGCCGTTTTTGCTTGCGAAACTTGGAATCTGTTAGAATCATAGCAGCGAAAGTCCGGAACTTGCGTCCGGCATAGGAGAGAGAGGGATCATAATGGTATTCGGCATTATTGGAGGCGGAGCGATCGGAATGATGTATGCCGCACGGCTGGCGCTGGCGGGATACAAGGTTCGGCTTTGGACAAGAACGCAGCGTCAGGCCGAGCTTTTGAATTCGGAAGGGCTGTTGTATATAAGCGGGGAAAAGATGCGGCGCGCACCTGTCAGTGCACAGGCGATCGCATCCGTTCCCGGGCGAAAGCAAGATGAATGCGAGGCTGACGTTCTATGGCTGACGGTGAAACAACCGCATATTGACGATCAGTTGTTATCTTGCATGAACCGAATCACTAATCCTTCAACGCTTGTGCTGTGCTTACAGAACGGGATCGGCCATATGGAGCTTTTAAGAGACCGGATTCCGGGTGTGCCGTTCGCAGCGGCAGTGACTTCGGAAGGGGCTAAACGCGAGGATGAACGTACCGTTCGATCGACCGGCTCAGGGCAATTATGGATAGAAGCGTTGGAAGACCCTTCCGGTAAAGTCGTGCAGCTCGCGAATAAACAAAAAAAATTGGCGGAAACATTGCAAATGGCAGGAATCCCGGCTTTTTTGTCGAAAGAGATGACGAACCGGATTTACCATAAATTACTGGTTAACTCAGTGATCAATCCGCTTACTGCTCTGTTCGGCGTTCGTAACGGGCAGCTTCCCGAGGATCCGGTGAGGTTGTCTCTTATGAAAGCACTTCACGAGGAGTCACTGGCCGTTCTTACCGCCGCAGGCATGCCGGGGGATGGAGGGGATTGGGACGGGGTGCTCGCCGTGTGCGGCAATACGGCGTCCAATTATTCGTCCATGCTGACGGATATCCGGTCCGGCCGGAAGACGGAGGTGGATTGGATTAACGGCGGTATCATTAAGCTGGCACGGCAATACGGAATTCCTGCACCGCTCAATGAAGCGGTAACGGCACTTATTCATGCTGTAAGAATATAAATAGAGAGGGGCGAAGCCGGATGCAGGCAATCTGGGATGTTATAATTCATACATACGCATTCCTGGCTGTTATTCCTGTAGTTCCTTTTTTGATCATATACTTCGTGCACAACACTGTGACAGGCGATAAGAAGAAAGCGCTTCGTTTATCCATGGACATAACAACGCCGTTACTTATTCTCTGTGTAGCCGCATTGTTCAATGATATTTTCGATAAAACCTTCGGTTTCTACGGCATACTGCTGTTTATGTTAATCGGCTGGGGGTTGCTCGGAAATCTGCAGTTCCGTACCAAAGGCAAATTGGACATGAAGCGCATTACGAGAGCCGTTTGGCGGGTCGGTTTTTTTGTAATGGGTGTCATGTACGTATTGTTAATGGTCATTGCGATCGGCCAAAGGTTGTTTACATAAGTTTTCTTACTCCTCATGCAACCTTCTCCGCGAAGGTTGTTTTTTGTTTTGACGGTCCGATAACGGTTGTGTACAATCGAACTCAGGGCTATTTATTAGGTGAGGGTAAGGAGGCTGCGCCATGAATTTTGATTCTTTTCAATTGCCGGCCGGTCAGTCTTTGACCCAGGCATACATAGAACGATCCGATCCTTCCGTCGAGGCACTATACGGCTTTCATGCCGCCGAGCCGGAACACTGGAGACACAGAGCCGTCCAATTGGACCGGCAGGCCGCGTTTCGGGTGAATGCTGGATTGCTGGCCGATGCGTTGATAAGTTATAATCATACATTATCGGCATCGCCGAAGACGATAAGCCATATCGAAGCGCTCCGCGACGGTGCGCTGGCAGTCGTAGGGGGGCAGCAGGCGGTATTATGGACCGGACCGATGATGGTTATCCACAAAGCGGTCTCGATTATCCAAACCGCGCGTTATGCCGAGGCACGTTTAGGCCGTCCCGTTGTGCCGGTCTTTTGGGTCGCGGGAGAGGATCATGACTGGGATGAAGCGTCGCACACCTATTTACTGGATTCCGACCCGTCGCTGCGCCGATTGGCGGTTCCGAGGCCGCCGGGATCCCGGACATCGATCAGCCGCACCGTACTGGCTCCGTCCGTCTGGGAGTCCGCCCTGCAGGAGCTTGCTGCGTCGCTGCCGGATACGGTTTATAAACCGGACCTGATCGGGACTTTACGGGATATTGTGAAGCGGTGCGGCACGCTATCGGAACAATTCGCCTCCCTGTTAAGCCGGTTGTTCAGCGATGAAGGTCTGATTGTGCTGGATGCCGACGACCCATCGCTTCGCAAGCTGGAAGCTCCGATATTTTGCCGGATGATTGAAGAGAACGATGCGCTGCAGGCGGCCTATTCTCATGCCGCAGCCAGAGTGGGAGGCCTCGGTTACCCCATTCAAGCGGACGTGACTCCGGGCTGTTCCAATTTGTTCCTGTTTGAACGGCTCGGTCACCGGCATAACGAAAAGCATGCGGCCGCAGACGACCGTATTCTTCTGTACAAAGAAGGGGACAACTATTCCGACCGTAAAGGATTCGTGCGATTGAACAGCCGGCAAATGCTGGACATCGCCCGGCATGAACCCGAACGACTAAGCAACAATGTTCTTACGCGGCCGGTGATGCAGGATTACTTGCTGCCGGTGCTTGCAGCCGTGCTTGGTCCGGGTGAGATTGCCTATTGGGGGCTGACCCGTGACGCATTTCGCTTGTTCGGGCTGGATATGCCTATTATCGTGCCGAGAATGTCTTTTACGCTGGTAGACCCTGCCGTACAAAAGCATCTGACGAAATATTCGCTGACGCCAGGCGATGTCGTCCATCGTTTCGAACAGCAGCAGGCGGATTGGTTGGCCCGTCAGGATGAATTGGAGATCGACCGGCGTTTCGACGATGCCATGAGGGAGATTATGTCAGCGTATGAACCGTTGCTGGAGCATCTGGCTGCCGTTAAGCCGGGTCTTCGGGAGCTTGCGTTTAAGAATAAAACAAAGCTCGCAGAGCAGATTGAATTTATGCGGTCGCGTGTATGGGACGATGAACGAAGGAAGCATGATACCGCGCTTAAGCATTGGCGGGGAATCCGTCTGAATTTATGGCCAGAAGGATTGCCGCAGGAGCGGGTGCTTAATTTCATGGTATTTTGGAACCGGTATGGCGGCGATTGGCTGAAGCAGCTGCTCGAGGCGCCGCTCGATTTAAGGGGCAGTCATCGTATATTATATCTTTAAGTCGTTGAGCGTAAAGCCCGATTTGGATAGGAGGAAGCAAAATGAGTGTCAGTGCTAAAAGTATTGTGAGAGATATGTCGCTCGCGCCGGAAGGCCATTTGAAAATCGATTGGGTGCAGGCTCATATGCCTGTGCTGAACCGCATTCGCGCGCAATTTGAACAAGAGCAGCCATTTAAGGGATTGAAGGTGGCTATTTCGCTCCATCTGGAAGCCAAAACGGCTTATCTGGCCAAAGTGGTGCAGGCCGGAGGAGCGGATGTGACGATTACGGGCAGCAATCCGCTGTCCACCCAGGACGATGTCTGCGCAGCTTTGGCAGAAGACGGGATTACCGTATTTGCGAAGTATAACCCGGACCCTAAGGAATATAAGGAACTGATGATTAAGACACTTGAAACGAAACCGGATTTGATCATTGATGACGGCGGAGATTTGGTCTCGATATTGCATTCTGAACGTCAGGATTTGCTGTCTGGCGTGCGCGGCGGGGCGGAAGAGACGACAACCGGCATTTTGCGGTTGAAGGCGATGGAGAAGGACGGCTCGCTGAAATTTCCGATGGTCGCGGTGAACGACGCCTATTGCAAATATTTATTCGATAACCGTTACGGCACCGGTCAATCCGTATGGGACGGCATTAACCGTACGACGAATCTCGTCGTAGCCGGCAAAACCGTTGTCGTTATCGGCTACGGCTGGTGCGGCAAAGGGGTTGCAATGCGTGCCAAAGGCCTCGGAGCCAATGTCATCGTGACTGAAATCGACGCGATTAAAGCGGTGGAAGCGTATATGGATGGATTTGCCGTCATGCCGATGGCCGAGGCGGCGAAGCACGGTGATTTCTTCGTAACCGTAACGGGCAATCGCGATGTGATCAGGGGCGAACATTATAAGGTGATGAAGGACGGCGCAATCTTGTCCAATGCAGGCCATTTCGACGTGGAAGTCAACAAGCCGGAGCTTGAGGCAATGTCGACAGGCAAACGGACCGTTCGCCGCAATATCGAGGAATATCAATTGAAGGACGGCAGGAGCATCTATCTGCTGGCAGAAGGGCGGCTTGTCAATCTGGCGGCCGGAGACGGTCACCCCGCGGAAATTATGGATATGACGTTTGCCCTTCAGGCAATGTCTCTTAAATATGTGAACGAGCAATATAAAGCGATCGGAAACAAAGTTGTTAATGTTCCTTACGAGCTGGACGAACAAGTCGCGCGCTTTAAGCTTGAATCGCTCGGAACCGCTATCGACCGGCTGACGGATGAGCAAAAGGATTATCTTGATAGTTGGGCGGAGCATGAATAACAGGATAATTCGGTTAAAGAGATGAGCGGCTGCGGCCGCTCATCTCTTTTCTATGACAGGAGAATTAGCTGAAATTTTAGTTTCCATGTGCCAGAACTAAACCCACCGCCATTAGGCGGTCAGCTTCCAGCACGTTGACAGGGCAGAAGGTTAACATCGTAATGTTGATTCCGCTAACGGTTGTACTTGCTGCTATTTGGCGAAGAAACGCCATTTTAAAGTTTTAACGGTTGCAGTTGCCGTTATTTGCTGAAATCCGCTCCCAAAACCGTGAAAATGGACAAATAGGCGCGCTGGCAACCGTTAGCCTTGGAATAATGGGACAAACCAGCAAATAACGTTACTGATAACCGTTAGAAATAACCGGCATGCAATCGGTATGTTCTGAGAAGACTACATTCTTTTAGAGTTGGCAATTATGTTCTACATCAATGATTAACCCGCGAGCATGCCGAGTTCATCGGAAGCTTTAGGTGGCTTTAGCCACAGGTTGCTTTTCAGCAGGCTTTAGCCTGAACAGCGACTTTCAGCCGCAAAAGGAACCTACCGAATTTAGTCGGTAGTCGTTCAGTTTCCTTGTGCCAGGACCGCTGATAAGCGTTAGAAAATACCGGTATGCAATCAGTGAGTCCTGGTGTTTTTTCAATTGGAGTCCGCGCCCTGCAGCAACCTTTTGTTTCCAAACGCCGTCTATTTGGAAAAAAGGGGGCAATCTGCTATGGAAAAAAAGAAAAACCGGTTCATGCAATCCGCATTGTCATTTATTATGCTGACATTATTAATCACCTTAATTAGTGCCTGCTCAGGCGCCGCGAACGAGTCGGCGCAAAAATCCGGCAGTGCTGCGGCTGATATGGATACCGGCAATATGGCATACGCGACGGATAGTAACGCACTCACTGTATTTAGTGCAGAAGAAAAGCTGAAAGCATCATCCGACGATAAGCAATCCGCTCCGGCGCTGGAATCCGGTGGAGCGGCGCCTATCGTTATTACAGGCGGGGAAGGATTTAACCGCAAGCTCATTTACCGGGCGGATTTGACGATGGAGGTCAAGGACTTCGGCAAAGCAGCCGCCGAATTGCGGAATATGATCCATCAAAGCGGCGGCTATATGACGCAGTTTTCCGACAGCCGCTCCGATTATGAAGTGAGCGCAAACTTTACGATTAAAGTGCCTGCAGGCGGGTTCACTTCGTTCATCGAAAAACTTGGCCAAATGGAACATACCCGGTTCCAGCAGCAAATCAGCGGCTCCGACGTTACGGAGGAATACGTCGACCTCGACTCGCGGTTGAAAGCAAAGCAGGTTGTAGAGGCGCGGCTGCTTGATTTTATGGATAAGGCGAGCAAGGCGGACGATTTGGTACGGTTCTCCAATCAATTAGCGGAGGTTCAAGAGGAAATTGAGCGGATCAAAGGGCGGATGCGTTATCTGGACGATAATGTGGCCTATTCAACGATCGAACTTAGATTATACCAGCCGTCGGAAAGGATGGTCAAGGTATTGGCGGTCGGCCGTCCGCTCGGAAGCCGGATGACGGACGCCTTATCGGCAAGTGTGCAAACGATGTTCACGGTATTTGAAGCGCTGCTTGTTTTTGCGGCCGGCGCCTTGCCTGTATTGATTGTGCTGGCAATCATCGGTGCACCGGTTTACTTATGGATGCGCCGCAGAAGCCGCGCCCTCCCCCGGACCGCCTTGCTGCCGCCTGCGGAAGAGGGACAGGATGAGGAACAAAACCGGTAAAGTACCGGCCGGAAACGTTTTCGGCAGAAGATTAATCCCATAAAATATTTAATAAAAATCCTGCTCATGAAGCAGGATTTTTATTTTATGTGGCGAATAATTCAACAATAGTGGAGTAAAGTGGGGGAAAGTGGAGGCAATTGGGGAAGGGGTGGAGCGGACGGATGTTCATGGGGGAATATCAGCATAGCATTGACGATAAAGGACGTATCATTGTTCCCGCCAAGTTCCGCGACACACTCGGATCCCAATTTGTCGTCACCCGCGGCCTCGACAATTGTTTGTTTGTTTATCCGATGAGCGAGTGGTCCATATTGGAGCAGAAGCTCAAATCGCTACCGCTGATGAAATCCGACGCACGGGCGTTTACCCGTTTTTTCTTTTCGGGTGCGACCGAATGTGAGCTGGACAAACAGGGAAGGGTAAACTTGCCGGGCAATCTGCGCGAATATGCCAAGCTTGATAAAGATTGTATCGTGCTCGGCGTCACTAACCGCGTAGAGATTTGGAGCAAATCGATCTGGGAAGGCTACTTTCAGCAATCTGAAGAAACGTTCAACGAGATTGCAGAGAAGCTGGTTGATTTGGATTTCAACTTCTGATCGAAGCTCTGGCAGCATGAGTAGACATTTGGCCGGGAGGTTACAGCGTGTTCGAACATATCACAGTGCTCAAGGAAGAAGCGGTGGACGGGCTTGCGGTCAAGCCGGACGGCATTTACGTCGATTGTACGCTTGGAGGAGCAGGCCACAGCGAGCTCATCGTATCCAGGCTTGGCGAAGGTGGGCGACTTATTGCGTTCGACCAGGACGATTGGGCGCTCGGCAATGCGCAGAAACGGCTGGCGGCATACATACATCGGGTTACATTGGTGAAGAGCAATTTCAGGCATTTGGAAGAGATGTTACGAGAGCAGAAGGTGCCGGAACAGGATGGAATTCCGCAAGTGGACGGCATACTTTTCGACCTTGGCGTATCCAGTCCGCAGCTGGACGAAGCGGATCGCGGGTTCAGCTACAATCAAGATGCGCCGCTCGATATGCGGATGGACCGGGACATCGAGCTTACGGCGCACAAGATTGTCAATGAATGGGAAGATCGGGAGATTGCAAGGATACTCTCAGATTATGGCGAGGAACGATTTGCGCGAAGTATTGCGAAGCAGATTGTCCATGCGAGAGAGCGTAAGCCGATTGAAACGACCGGCGAGCTTGTGGAATTGATAAAAGCGGGAATACCGGCTGCGGCAAGACGTACCGGGCCTCACCCGGCCAAAAGGTCTTTCCAGGCACTGCGTATCGCAGTCAATGACGAGCTGGGGGCGGAGGAAAGCGCGCTGCTGCAGTCTGTCCGTTGTCTTAAACCCGGCGGGCGAGTATCGGTCATTACATTTCATTCGCTAGAAGACAGGATCTGTAAGCAAATTTTCGCGAAATTTGTTGAAAAATGCAGCTGCCCTCCGGACTTTCCGATGTGCGTCTGCGGGGCGAAGGGGACGATTAAGCTTGTAAACCGGAAGCCAATCGTGCCGGGCGAGGAAGAACTCGCTCTCAATCCGCGGGCACGTTCTGCAAAGCTGAGAATTGCCGAGAAACTATAGATATTTTTAAATAGTGCTTATGGATATGTCGACATATATGGAGGAGGGGAAGTTCGAAATGCCCTATTCGCACGGTAATTTGGCGCTTCAGCCAAAGAAGCGTCCCGAACGGAAAGAGACGTTCAGAGAGAAAAGACGGGTGGTCGTACGCCGCAAAACATTGTCAGTGCAAGAAAAGCTGTTATATATTTTCACGATTGTCATCTGTGTCATCGTTGCGGGAACAATTATTTTCCGCAATGCGGGAATCTATCAGATGAACCTGGAGATCCGCGAGCTGACGAAGCAGCATGACGCCATGAATGCCGAAATCAAGGAGCTTCAGAAAAAGGTGGAGCAGCTCAGCGACCCCGAAGTGATACGAAACAAGGCGTTGGATGCAGGGATGGTACAGGCCGATTCGAATTTGGCGATAACATTGTCGATGGAAGAGCCCCCTAGCGAAACGGGGTTAAATGATTAGAGGTGAGTTGGCATGATTAAACGGATAAAACTGCGCACGTTGATGGTTGGGGGGCTGATTACCCTCCTTTTTGTTGTTTTGGCGGTAAGAATCTATTTCGTTCAAGTGGTGAAAGCCGACTTTTACCTTGGCAAGGCGCGGGAAACATGGGCGGCATCCGAAACGCTTCCTGCTGTTCGGGGGACGATAACCGACCGGGACGGGAACATTTTGGCGATGGACGCAGGCGCCTATACGGTAGCGGTAGGTCCGCAAAGGATTCATGAGCTGAATGAAGAGTACGGTCTGGATTTACGGCAGCAGATTGTGTCCACTCTTCACACGCTTCTGGGCAAATCGGTGTCCGGATTGGAAGCGGATATTAACGCGAAAAGGGAAAACGGCGACTACCTCGTGCACCGGCAAATCAGAAGCGAAGGGTGGAAGATTGATAAAGAGCATGCGAATCAGGTGAGCGCCTTCATCGAAGAGCTGCGCAATCAGACCGGACAGAAGAATGTCGGCATTTATCTGGAGCAAGAGCAAAAACGCTATTATCCGAAAGAAAAGATGGCTTCCCATTTGCTGGGGTACGTGGATAAAGACGGAAAGTCGATTTACGGGCTGGAAAAGTATTTTGACGATATTTTACGCGGCGAGAACGGGTATATCAAGTATGAAAAAGACGGCAATCGTCTGCAGCTGGAGCGCGGTGAGGTTGACTATAAACCTGCGGTGGACGGGAAGAAAATCACGCTTACGATCAACACGGAAATCCAGTATTATGTTGAAGCAGCGATCAAAGAGGCGTACGAAAAATACCGACCAAAGAGCATTACTGCCATCGCGGCCGATCCGAAAACGATGGAAATACTCGGGATGGCCAATTATCCGAATTACGACCCGAACGAATATTGGGATTACGACCCGGAGAGCTTTACGAATCACGCAATTGTATCGCTGTATGAGCCGGGTTCGACGTTCAAGATTGTTACGCTCGCCGGTGCAGTGGAGGAAGGATTATTCAATCCGGACGAGACATATAAATCGGGGGAAATTTTCTTAAAAGGGTTTGCAAAGCCTATCCGGGATCATATACGCGGCGGCTGGGGCCCAATTACTTTTTTGGAAGGCTTGAAATATTCGAGTAATGTCGCCTTTGTTAAGCTGGGTTATGAAAAGCTGGGTACGGATAAACTGCGTCAATATATTACGGATTTCGGTTTTGGCCAAAAAACCGGCATTGAGCTCCGCAATGAATCAACCGGCGTGGTCTCGTTTTATTATCCTCAAGAAGTAGCATCGGCAACATTTGGCCAAGGCGTTTCGGTAACGCCAATTCAGCAAGTGGCGGCTATAGCCGCCATTGCCAATGGCGGCAAGCTGCTGGAACCGCGGCTGGTAAAGAAGATCGAGGACCCGGCAGCTAAAACGACGGAGACGTTTCAGCCTAAAGTCGTCAGACAGGTTATTTCCGAGAAGACGGCGAAGCAGGTAGGCGAATATTTGGAGCAGGTGGTGTCCGACCGCGAGATTGGCACGGGCCGAAATGCATATATTGAAGGCTATCGCGTAGCCGGCAAAACCGGAACGGCGCAAAAGGTTGTCTCCGGAAAAAAAGGCTATGCCGAGAACAAGTATGTCGTTTCGTTTATCGGCTTCGCGCCGGTTGAGGACCCGGAGATCGTCGTCTACGTCGTTGTGGACGAGCCGGACGACCCTTACGCGGGAGGAGGCTCCGTTGCTGCGCCCGTGTTTAAAAAAATTGTGCAGCAAAGCTTGCGCCACCTTGGCGTTCTGCCGTCTGCTACCGCAGACGTGCAGAATAGCGACGGGAAGCCGCAGCGCAAACCGACGGTTGAAGTGCCGGATCTCACAGATAAGAAAACCGTACAGGCGGAGAATGAACTGAAGCAGCGCGCCCTGTCTTACGAGGTAGTCGGCAAGGGAGCGACCGTGATTCAGCAAATTCCAGAAGCGGGAACGATAGTTCCGAATACGCAGCGGGTCTATATCATTACCGAGGAACGAAAGCAGATGGCGATCCCGAATATGATCGGACTGCCGCTGCGCGACGCCCTGGAAGTATGCTCTCTCCTGGATATGCGCTGTGTGACGGATGGGGAAGGTTATGTCACAAGCCAGTCGGAGCAGCAAATCGGCAGCGAGTCCGTGCTGAAAATCACGCTTCACCCGCCGGGCGTAGTGCCGGAGGAAGCCGCTCAAGATGAGGGGGAAGCGGAGGGGGATGCCGCCGCCGATGAAGCGGGTGCAGGCGAAACCGATGGGGAAGCCTCGCCATAAAGGCTGATGAACGGCTTGTTCTATCCCCCGGTTGTCCCGAATAGGCTGGAATGGGAGAGGTGTTTCATAGCGCCATCCATACGGCCGATTCGGGAGGGGAAGAACGTGAAGGTTTCAAGCGTTACGGTCAGACGAAGGTTATTTACAGCATTAATGATCGTCATTGCATCCTTTGGCGCGCTCGTCATCCGGCTGGGATACGTTCAGCTCGTGAAGGGTGCGGAGATCGCGGAGAAAGCGGAGGATTCCTGGCGAAGAAATATACCTTTTACCGCAAAGCGCGGAGAAATACTCGACACAAGCGGCACCAAGCTGGCCTATAATGTCAGTTCGCCCACCGTGATGGCGATTCCCGCGCAAATCAAGGATCCGCATGAGACAGCCGCCAAGCTGTCCCATGTGCTGGGCATGTCCGAGGATATCATTTATGAAAGAATTACGAAGCGGTCATCGATTGAAAAACTGAACCCTGCCGGCCGGAAAATCACACTCGATAAGGCGCAGGAAATCCGGGAGCTGGGTCTTCCGGGAATTGTCGTTGCGGAGGATAACAAACGTTATTACCCTTTCGGTAATCTCGCCGCTCATGTTCTCGGATTTACAGGTATTGATAATCAGGGGCTGACAGGGGTAGAGCTGACCTATAATCAACAGCTCACCGGAATCCAGGGGAGCATTTCATTTCTTTCGACTGCAAGCGGCAAACAAATGCCGAACTCAACGGATACATATCAGCAGCCGCGCGACGGCCTGAATTTGCAGCTGACGATCGACAAACGGATTCAGACGATTATGGAGCGTGAACTCGATCAGGCGATGGTTCAATTCCAGGCGAAAAGCATTATCGCCATCGCGATGAACCCGAATAACGGGGAAATTGTCGGTATGGCGAGCCGTCCAACCTACGAGCCGGACAAATTTCGGGAGGTTCCTTCCGAAGTATATAATCGTAACCTGCCGATCTGGATGACCTACGAGCCCGGTTCGACATTCAAAATCATTACGTTATCGGCCGCCTTAGAGGAAGGGAAGGTCAATTTAAAAAATGAGCGTTTCTTTGATCCGGGAGCGATCGAGGTGGGCGGAGCAAGGCTGCGCTGCTGGAAGAAGGGGGGGCACGGCTCCCAGACGTTTCTTGAGGTCGTTGAAAATTCATGCAACCCGGGCTTTGTTACTTTGGGACAGAGGCTCGGCAAAGATAAGCTGTTCGAGTATATCCGAAACTTCGGCTTCGGGACGAAAACGGGCATCGATTTGCGCGGCGAAGAAAACGGGATTATGTTTAAGCTGAATCAAGTCGGTCCGGTGGAGCTCGCTACAACGTCGTTCGGTCAAGGGGTGTCGGTGACGCCGATTCAACAGGTTGCGGCCGTATCCGCGGCAGTAAACGGCGGTTATTTATATAAGCCGCGCGTAGCGAAGGCGCTTATCAATCCGGTAACCGGAGAGACGGTGGAACAATTCGAGCCAGAAATGGTGCGCCGGGTCATCTCAGAAGACACGTCCAAGCAGGTGAGGGAGGCGCTGGAAAGCGTCGTTGCGAAAGGGACCGGCCGCAATGCGTTTATTGACGGCTACCGCGTCGGCGGGAAAACGGGTACCGCTCAAAAGGTCATTAACGGCCGCTATTCGGCGGATGAGCATATCGTATCGTTTATCGGGTTTGCGCCTGCTGACGACCCTCAGCTCGTCGTATATGTGGCGGTCGACGATCCGCAGGGATTGCAGTTCGGCGGACTGATCGCGGCGCCGATCGTACGAAATATTATGGAGGATGCGCTAAACGCGCTTGGCGTAGAGCCGCGCAAGGATCAGATCGAGAAAGAGATTAAAAGAAATTTAGGAGATGTTCCGATCGTCACGGTACCGAACCTGGTCGGTAAAACCGTCTCCGAAATATATGAGGACTTGAACATGAACTTCAACCTGTCTTCAGCGGGAACCGGAAATGTAGTTATCCGCCAGGCCCCTGCGGCGGGCGCCCGTTTGGAACGGGGATCGACTATCAGGGTATATCTCGGAACGGAAGATGATGAAACGCATCATCATTGACTATAATGGTAATATAAACACAGGATAAGAGGTTGAAGACGTATTGTTAAGGAGGCTTCTCGCGTATGCAACTGAATGAATTGACACCTCTTTTGATTACGGCCCGGCTGGAAGGCGACGGAACGGTGGAAATTACGGGAATTCAAACGGATTCTAGGCGCACCGTTCCCGGCGACTTGTTTATTTGTCTTCCCGGTCATACAACCGACGGTCATAATTACGCGAATGAGGCGCTGAATAAAGGAGCGGCGGCGCTTGTCGTCGAGCGCAGGCTGGACGTGGCCGCCCCGCAAATTATTGTGAAGGATTGCCGGCTGGCGATGGCGGTATTTGCCGATCATTTTTTCGGCCGGCCTTCGAGGGAGTTGCGAGTCATCGGAGTCACCGGCACAAATGGAAAAACGACGACCACCTATTTGATTGAGCGCGTCCTTCGCGATGCCGGCTTCTCGCCCGGAGTAATAGGAACAATCGAACGGAGGTTCGCAGGAACTTCGTTTCCGATGTCGGGTACGACGCCGGAAGCGCTTGAACTTCAACGGTATTTATCGGAAATGTCCGAAGCGGGAACCGATTATTGTGTCATGGAAGTATCCTCGCATGCGCTGCAGCAAGGCCGGGTGAAGGGATGCCGATACCGTACGGCGATTTTCACCAATCTGACACAGGATCACCTTGACTACCATGGTACAATGGAACAGTATGCCGCGTCCAAAGGGCTGCTGTTTTCCCGACTGGGCAATGGTTATGGAGACGAAAAGCCGTTCGCCGTCCTTAACGGCGACGATCCTGCAAGCGGACAATTCGCGTCGTTGACGGCTGCCGAAGTTATTACATACGGTATCGAGCGGGAAGCGGACGTGTTAGCTTTAGATATAACAATAACCGCGAAAGGAACGTCGTTTCATGTGAAGACGTTCCGTGGAGAAGCAGATATTCATCTTCGGATGGTCGGAAAATTTAACGTATACAATGCGCTTGCGGCGATTGCGGCAGGACTGATCGAGGGCATCCCGCTCGATAAGCTGAAGGAAAGCCTGGAGCAGGTGCAGGGCGTCCCAGGCCGAGTGGAAGCGGTGGATGCCGGCCAGCCTTACGCCGTTATTGTCGACTATGCACATACGCCTGACGGACTGGACAACGTGCTCCGCGCGGTGAAAGAATTCGCGGCCCGCAAGGTGCTGTGCGTATTTGGCTGCGGAGGCGACCGCGACCGGACGAAGCGTCCGCTTATGGGGCAAATCGCCGCGAAGCATGCCGATTATATCATCGTTACCTCCGATAATCCCAGGACGGAGGATCCGGACCTGATCTTGAAGGACATCGAGGCAGGATTGCGGGAGGACTGCGTGGACGGCAGCCGCTACGAGCTCATAGCGGACCGCCGGGAAGCGATACAAAAAGCGGTTGAAATGGCAAGCCCCGGCGATGTAGTATTGATTGCGGGGAAAGGTCATGAAACCTATCAAATTATCGGCAGGAACACGATCGATTTCGATGATCGGCTTGTAGCCAAAGAAGTGATAAGGAGTAGTCTATCGTGATAAAAACAACGATCGGGGAACTGGCCCGTATGTGCGGGGGAGTGCTTTCGTCCGGCGAACCGACTGCCGCCGACCGCCGCATCGCAGGGGTATCGACCGATTCGCGAAAGCTTCATGCGGATCAATTGTTCATTCCGCTTATCGGGAAGCGGTTTGACGGTCATGAATACGCGGCTGTTGCGCGTGTGAACGGTGCGGCCGCCGCCTTGTGGCAGGCGGACCGTCCGGTGCCGGATGCGCTGAGGGACTGGCCGCTTATCATTGTAGACGATACGCTGGCCGCATTGCAGCGGTTAGCCGCGGCTTACCGGCAACAGCTGCCGGTTCGCATCGTCGGCATAACGGGCAGCAATGGTAAAACGACAACAAAGGACATGGTGGCGGCTGTGCTCGCCACCGTTTTTCGCGTCCATAAAACGGCAGGCAATCTGAACAACCATATCGGATTGCCGCTGACGCTGCTGGAGATGGACGAGACGACCGAGGCGGCCGTGCTTGAAATGGGCATGAGCGGCTTCGGCGAGATCGAGCTGTTGTCCACCATTGCGAAGCCGGATGCGGCTGTTATTACGAACATCGGAGACGCACACCTGCTGCAGCTCGGATCCCGGGAAGGCATTGCCAAAGCGAAGCTTGAAATCGCCGCGGGACTGAAACCGGAAGGTCTGTTCGTCTATAACGGCGACGAGCCCCTTTTAAGGGACGCGCTAACGGCGCCGGATATGTCGGGATCGTTCAGGAAGCAATCGTTCGGGGCAGGCGAGTGTAACGACTGGCAGGTAACGATAGTCGCAATGGATGCTGCCGGAACGGAATTCGGTTTACGGTCGGCCGGGCAATCGAATGGGAGCGAACCCGAAACCATGAATTACCGGATTCCCGTTCCGGGCGGACATAATGTCTATAACGCGGCAGCGGCAATCGCAGTTGCGGCGGATCTGGGCGTCCCGGCGGACCGGATTAGGCAAGGGCTGGCCGGTTTGAAATTGAGCGCTATGCGTCTCGAATCGATTCGCGCGTATAATGGCGCTACTGTACTGAACGACGCATTCAACGCGAATCCGACCGCGATGCGGGCGGCTGTCGATACGGTTGCCGCAATGACAGGATACCGCCGCAAATGGCTGGTGCTTGGCGATATGCTGGAGCTGGGACCGGAAGAGACCCGGCTGCATCGTGAGATCGGCGCATATATTAACCCGGAGAAGGCCGGCGGCTTGCTCACCTATGGCACGCTCGGAAGATCGATCGCCGAGGGAGCCGCGGCCAATTTCCCCGAAGCTTCGGGCTTGGTCCTCCACTTTGAGGACAAGACCGAATTAACGGCATGGCTGCGTGATCGGCTGCACCCGGATGATCTTGTGCTTGTTAAGGGCTCGCGCGGCATGCAAATGGAGAAGATCGTTCATGAACTTGAACAATAACGGCACATTCACTGGATTCGTTTGCTTGGGCGGGCCGGATCAGATATTACAGCAAAACACTTAAAGGAGGGTGAGATCATGGACATGAAGGTCATTTTTATGGCGATTGGCGTGTCATTCCTGCTTGCAATCATTCTCGGGCCTCTGTTCATCCCGCTGCTCCGCCGGTTGAAGTTCGGCCAGGAGATTCGCACCGACGGTCCGCAAAGCCATTTAAAGAAAAAAGGAACGCCGACGATGGGCGGCATCATCATTATGCTTGCGCTTCTCTTGTCGTTTATTAAATTTTCCGGAGTGTCTGCCGACTTCTGGGTGCTTATTACCGCTTCGCTTGGATTCGGCCTGATCGGATTTCTCGACGATTATATTAAGATTGCGTTGAAGCGTTCGCTTGGCTTGACTGCAAAGCAAAAGCTGGCGGGGCAGCTCCTTTTCTCGGGCATTATGTGCTATTTGCTATTTTCGATGAATCACAGCACCTTTGTCGCAGTGCCGGGGACGTCTTGGGGACTGGACTTCGGCTGGTTCTACTATCCGTTCGTCGTCGTCATTTTGTTTGCTACGAGCAATTCGGTTAATTTTACAGACGGGGTGGACGGCCTGCTTGCCGGTACAAGCGCGCTTGCCTTCGGTGTATACACATTAATCGCCATGCAGCTCACCGAGCATGAATCAGCCGTGTTTTCCGCTGCGATGATCGGAGCCGTTTTAGGGTTTCTCGTATTCAATGCGCATCCTGCAAAAGTGTTTATGGGAGATACGGGCTCGCTTGGCATCGGAGGCGGACTGGCGGCTGTGGCGATTCTGACCAAGACTGAGGTGCTCCTAATCATTATCGGCGGCGTCTTCGTACTCGAGATGCTGTCGGTGATTTTGCAAGTGGGCTCCTTTAAGCTGAGAGGCAAGCGTATTTTCAAGATGAGCCCGATACACCACCATTTTGAATTGTCTGGCTGGTCGGAGTGGCGTGTGGTCGTCAGCTTCTGGCTGGCCGGTCTGGTGTTTGCGGCTCTGGGGTTGTTTATTTACCGAGGATTCTAGCAGCGGTTCCATATGTACAGTATATTAAAGGGGTTGTCACCATGAATCATCCGGCAGCGTATAGGAACTGTCAGGTTGTCATCATCGGACTCGCCAAAAGCGGCGTCAGTGTAGCGAAAGTGTTCCATTCGCTCGGAGCGAAGGTCACCGTTAACGATATCAAGCAGCGTGAAAGCTGTCCGGAAGCCGAAGAGCTCGAAGCCTTGGGCATTCCCGTCATATGCGGACATCACCCGGACCGGTTGATTACTTCGGAGACTTCATTAGTCGTCAAAAATCCGGGCATTCCTTACGCAGCGCCTCCGATCAAACAGGCATTGGAGCTTGGGATAGAGGTTATTACGGAGGTGGAAGCGGCGTACTGGCTGTCGCCGGCGCCGATCATCGGCATTACCGGCTCCAACGGAAAAACGACGACGACGACATGGATCGGTGAGATGCTCCGCTCCGCAGGCAAGCAGCCGATAGTCGCCGGCAACATCGGGAGAGCATTATGCGAAGCGGCGCTTGAGGCGCAGCCGGACAATTGGATTGTGGCGGAGCTGAGCAGTTTTCAGTTAAAGGGAACCTCCGCATTCAAACCGAAGATTGCGCTGCTGCTCAACATTGCGGAAACGCATCTGGATTACCACGGAGGGATGCACGATTATATCGCTTCGAAGGCCAAATTGCTGGCCAACATGACGGAGTCGGATACCGCCGTCTTGAACTGGGACGACCCGTTATGCAAAAGGCAGTCCGAAGGACTTCGCGCCCGGCTGCTTCCGTTTTCGTTAACGCAGCAGCTCGATTGCGGCATCTATATTGAGCCTCCTTACGCGCCGTTTGGCGAAGCCGACACGACCGAGGCTGAACGGCATATCGTATGGCGCGATGAGAAGGGAGAGGAGCATTACATACTTCCGGTAGCGGAACTCGGCATTCCGGGCCGTCATAATGCGGCCAATGCGCTCGCGGCAGCAGCGGCCTGTCTGGCGGCCGGTGTAGAACCGGGAAGACTTGCGGAGCCGCTCCATACTTTCAATGCCGTAGAGCATCGTCTTGAATATGTCTGCACGCGCGGAGGCGTGAAATACTATAACGATTCCAAAGCAACGAATCCGACCGCGACTGTTATGTCGGTCTATTCGCTGTCCGGCGGTATTATTCTTGTTGCCGGCGGATTGGACCGCGGTTCCGATTATATGGAGCTGCTTCCGCTGTTCAGAGACCGTATAAAAGGATTAGTCGCGCTGGGGCAAACAAGGGAGAAACTGGCGCATGTTGCGGAGCTGGCGGGTTTAACGGCCGTCAAAACGGTCGAACCTGTTGAAGAAGCCGAAGCGACTTTGCGTTTGGCCGTGGCAGAAGCGGCCAAACTTGCGGAGCCGGGGGACATTGTGCTCCTGTCGCCTGCATGCGCGAGCTGGGATATGTTTGCATCGTTTGAACAGCGCGGGCGCATTTTTAAAGATTCGGCGCATACCTTGTAAGTAGGGGGCATGTCCCTACTTACATAAGTAAAGGGTGTTTGCGTTATGGCTAGAGCCCGGTCCGCACCGGATCTTTGGATGATCATCCCGATCTTGCTCATTCTTACAATCGGCATCGTTATGGTCTATAGCGCCAGTGCCGTATTGAGCTACAACGAATTCGGCGATGCGTTCTACTATGTCAAGAGACAGCTGTTGTTCGCCCTGCTTGGCGTAGGGGCGATGTTTCTGACGATGAATACCGATTATTGGATATGGAAAAGAGCATCCAAGCTTGGCCTGATTATTTGCTTCGCACTGCTGGTATTCGTTCTCATACCGGGCATCGGCGTCGTCCGTGGCGGAGCGCGAAGCTGGCTAGGCATCAGCTCTTTTGGCATTCAGCCTTCCGAATTTATGAAGCTGGCGATGGTGCTGTTCTTATCCAAGATGTTATCGGAGAGACAGGACCGGATCACCTCTTTCTCCAAGGGGCTGATGCCGCCGCTGGCAATTAT
This sequence comes from Paenibacillus tarimensis, assembly GCA_041281825.1. Lineage (GTDB taxonomy): Bacteria > Bacillota > Bacilli > Paenibacillales > Paenibacillaceae > Paenibacillus_D > Paenibacillus_D tarimensis_A. The sequence goes on from CP166298.1 coordinate 2,379,080, forward strand.
GGGGACGGCGTTTGGACTTATTATGCTGCAGCCCGATTTGGGCACCGGAGCCGTTATGGTCGGCGCGTCGCTTCTTGTTATATATACGGCGGGCGCCAGAATCGCCCATCTCGGCTCGCTGGCTCTGCTCGGTGTAGCCGGATTAGTCGGTCTGATTGCGGCTGCTCCATACCGCCTGCAGCGGATTACCGCATTTCTGGACCCTTGGCAGGATCCGCTCGGCGCCGGATATCAATCGATTCAATCGTTATATGCGATCGGACCCGGGGGGCTCGTCGGACTCGGGCTCGGCATGAGCCGTCAGAAATACAGTTATTTGCCCGAGCCCCAAACGGATTTTATCTTTTCCATTCTTGCGGAGGAGCTCGGCTTTATCGGCGGCGCAACGTTGATCGGTTTATTTCTGATACTCGTCTGGCGCGGGATGCGTACGGCGCTTACCGCGCCGGATTCGTTCGGGAGCCTGCTCGCGGTCGGAATAACGGGCATCATCGCAGTTCAGGTGCTGATCAATATCGGCGTCGTCATCGGCATGATGCCGGTTACCGGCATCACGCTGCCGCTTGTCAGCTACGGCGGATCATCGCTTACGCTGCTGCTCACCGCGCTTGGCATATTACTTAATATATCCCGTTATTCGAGGTAACGGAGCAAGCTTTAAAGCGGGGTTTCAAGACGAACTGGGCGATTGTCACACTCCCTGGCCGGCGGGCATAAGATACTCTATAATCGTGGCCGCTTCCCTAGGCGGACCGGTTGTTGCATCCGAAGCCCAAACGGAACTATTCTTTCAATCGTCCGATATCATAAAAATACTCGCATCCACCACGGCAAAAAGGAGGTCCCGCTTATGCGACAATTTATCGAAGAACTGAAGCAAGCCGAGGTAGGCGACGTTCGGTTAAATGAGCCGCTTGCAGATTATACGACGTGGAAGATCGGCGGTCCGGCCGACGTTCTGATTATTCCCGGCGGCAAAGACGAACTCGTTAATACGATCCGGCTTCTTCACAAATATGAGATGCCATGGACGAACCTGGGGCGGGGCTCCAACATGCTGGTTAGCAGCAAGGGAGTGCGCGGTGTTGTAATCACGCCGGGCGACGGATTGGATTATGTCCGTTTCGATGGCAGCCTGGCACATGCAGGCGCCTCCTATTCCTTTATCAAACTATCGGTAATGGCCGGTAAGGAAGGGTTAACCGGACTCGAGTTTGCCGGCGGGATTCCCGGTTCGGTCGGGGGAGCCGTCTTTATGAATGCCGGCGCCTTAGGGTCGGATGTATCACGTATTTTCAAGTCAGCTGAGATTGTGCTGGAAACAGGGGAATTGGTTCAATACGGAAAAGAGGATATGGAGTTTTCCTATCGACACTCTGTGCTTCATGAACGACCGGGCATTGTCATTAACGCGACATTTGAGCTTGCGCCGGGGGACAGGAAGGAAATTGCCGCTGTAATGGCTTCTAACAAAGAGCGGCGAATCCGTACGCAGCCGCAAAGCGCAAAGTGTGCAGGCAGCGTATTCCGTAACCCTCCCGGCGATTATGCCGCCAGACTCATTCAGGAGGCCGGATTGAAAGGGCTTCGGTCAGGCGGGGCCGAGGTTTCCGAGCAGCATGCCAATTTCATTGTAAACACCGGGCAAGCGACAGCTGAAGATGTTCTCACTCTTATGGCAACCATTCAAAGCACCGTCAAGGACCGATACGGTATTGAACTGGTGCCGGAGGTACTGTTTGTGGGTGAGCGCTAAATCGGAGGTGATACATTGGACAAATTGGTGATTGAAGGCGGGAAACCACTCTCAGGAACCATTGTTATCCAAGGAGCGAAAAATGCCGCGTTGCCGATATTGGCTGCAAGCATGCTTGTCAAAGGCACGGTCATCCTCGATCATGTGCCGAAGCTGCTGGACATTGAGGTTATGCTTGAGATATTGCGTGAACTGGGCTGCAGGGCGGAGCACAACGGACACACGGTCGTGCTCGATACGTCAGCCGCGCATTCCGCGCATGTTCCCGAAGCGCTTATGCGGCAAATGCGGTCTTCCATCTTTCTGATGGGTCCGCTGCTATCCCGCTTTGGTGAAGTGCAAGTTTATCAGCCCGGCGGCTGTGCGATCGGCGAGCGAAAAATCGATCTTCATCTTCGGGGACTGAAAGAGCTTGGTGCAGAAATTGAAGAGATCGGAGACCGGATTGTCTGCCGAACAAGCGGCCTTACAGGAGCGGACATTCATCTCGATTTTCCGAGCGTCGGGGCGACGGAAAACCTGATGATGGCTGCGGTACTGGCCAAAGGAGAAACGACAATTACAAATGCCGCACGCGAACCGGAAATCCAGGATTTGGAGCAATTTCTGAACCGGATGGGCGCCAAAGTACGCGGAGCGGGAACCGATACGATAACGGTGGAAGGCGTTGAAACCTTAATTCCCTGTCGTTACAAAATCATTCCGGACCGGATCGTCACGGGAACGGTCATGGTAGCCGCGGCCGTTACAGGCGGGCAGGTTACCCTGCAGAATACGAATCCCGCCCATGTGACTTCATTGACACATGTGCTTCGCCGGGCGGGTGTTCAAGTACTGATCGACAATGATATAATAAAGGTTGCCGGTTCGAGCCGGCCGCAGGCTGTGGAGCGGGTCGTTACCTCGCCTTATCCGGCGTTTCCAACCGATCTGCAATCCCAGGTGATGGTGCTCTTTGCAATAGCCGACGGTGTCAGCATCATTAAGGAAACGATTTTTGAAGGCCGATTTAAACATGTTGACGAACTGACGCGGATGGGAGCCGATATCCGGGTAGATCTAAATTCGGCATTCATACGCGGGGTGTCCAGATTACACGGGGCAACGGTGGAAGCGACGGACCTTCGGGCCGGAGCGGCGCTGGTCATTGCCGGTTTGGCGGCGCAAGGGAAAACCGTCGTTGAACAAATCCATCATATTGACCGAGGGTATGATCATATCGAACTTATGTTTCAAAGGTTGGGCGCAAGGATTACGCGATATGCGGCGGTGCCGAATAATCAAGTCATACCAAGTTGATCGTGAACCGATTTGCATGAATAGGCAGTTAACGTTCGTTGGGGCGCAGCCGTTTGCTCCCGCACGTATCGGTTGCGGCATGCCGGCGACGGCATGTCGTTTTCCGGTTGACAGAGGGATCTTTGAGCATGACATAGGAATCATTGAGCGAGCTCAAAGTCTCTCCGCTTCTCAAAGTCTCTCAACAAAGGGGGGAGGACGAGCTTAATGTCACAGATTATACCTGTTTTAAGGGAGCCGAAGACGAAAAGAAACAGCAGCCGCAAGCTGCTCGTCGTCCTCTTTTTACTGTTTGTCGTGCTGCTTGCCGTTCTGTTCTTCAATTCGTCCATAAGCAAAATAAGCTCGATTACGTTTACGGGTCAGCAATTTACCATGGGCTCCGAGCTCGAAGAGGCTTCCGGAATACACATCGGAGATCCGTTCTTCGGAACCGGTGCAAAGGAGATCCAAGAGCGGATCGAAAACATGCCGACGATCGATGAAGCCGTCGTAACAAAAAAATTTCCGGGTGAAATTCTTATCCAGGTGGTGGAATTTCCGGCCGTAGCCTATGAGGTATCGGAGCAGGGTGCGGTGACGGCGATTCTGTCAAGCGGAACGACGGTTGCGATGAAAGGCCGCGATTATGTGGTGGACAAGCCGGTGCTGTCACAATGGAAGAGCGATGATCCGGGCAAGGAGAAATTAAGCAAGCTGCTTGCCGAAATCCCTCGGGACATGCTCTCCGATTTCTCGGAAATCATTCCGTTCCCTTCCAATTCGTATCCTGACCGGATCAAGATTTATACGAGAACGCATTTTGAAGTAATTACCGCCGTGTCGCTGCTGAAAGAGAAAATCCCGACGCTGAGCGCGGTCGTAGAAACGCAGGGACCGGGCAGAGTAACATTGCTCCTTGCCGACAGATATGAACCGTTTGAAAATCCGGATGCAGAAAGTGAAGATTCTAATGAAAAAGAGGCTACTCAATAACTGCAAAGAATGGTAGAATTTTATTTATGGGATTTAACAAGAACTTCATACGGACAAGCAGTCATATTCGGCCGTTTCCGGTAATTGGAAGGTCTTAAGGCTTAAAAAATTTGTAGAAAAAAGAGGGAAAATATAACGAACGTTGAATATGTAGAAAACAGTGTGCTAGTCTCAAACTTTTATTATTTTTTCGAAACGGAGGTGCCTCGGGTTGAGCAGCAACGACATCATTGTAAGTTTGGACATCGGTACATCCAAAGTTCGTGCTATTATTGGCGAAGTACAGAACGGAGCCATTAATATTATTGGAGTTGGATCTGCCGACTCGGAGGGTATTCGCAAAGGAGCAATCGTAGATATTGACCAGACCGTGCAGTCCATCCGCAACGCTGTGGATCACGCTGAACGCATGGTCGGCATTCAAATATCCGACGTTTATGTCGGTATTCAGGGCAACCATATTGGCCTGCAAACCAATCACGGCGTTGTCGCTGTCTCGAATGAAGATCGGGAAATCGGAGAAGAAGATATCGAACGTGTGCTTCAAGCCGCGAAAGTGGTGGCGTTACCCCCTGAGCGTGAAATTATCGGACTCGTTCCGAAGCAGTTTTTGGTTGACGGGCTAGACGGAATCTCCGACCCGCGGGGAATGATCGGCGTCCGTCTGGAGGTTGAGGCAACGGTTATTACGGGAGCAAAGACGGCCATACATAATTTGATGCGCTGTGTGGAAAAGGCGGATCTTCGCATATCGGGCGTTATACTGATGTCATTGGCTTCCGGACAGATGGCGCTGACAAAAGACGAGAAAACGATGGGAACGGTTCTTGTCGATATCGGAGCGGGCTCCTGCACGCTGGCGGTATTCGAGCAAGGCAGTCTGGCAGCGACATCGACGCTGCCGATCGGCGGAGAATACGTAACCAATGATATTTCTTACGGCCTGCGGACACAGAACGAGCATGCCGAGAAAATCAAGCTGAAATACGGTTGCGCCACGATTGACGATGCGGCCGAGGACCAGAAATTCAAAGTGATGCGGCTTGGCAGCAATGTGGAGAAGGAGTTTTCCCAGGTCGATCTCTCCAATATTATCGAACCGAGAATGCAGGAAATTTTTCATCTGATTCTTCAGGAGGTTCGTCGGCTCGGATTTGCAGATAAAGTAAGCAGTTATGTACTGACCGGCGGTTCGGTATCGATGGCCGGCGTGCTCCCGCTTGCCCAACATGAATTGGGATCGTCTGTCCGCATTGCGGTCCCGGATTATATCGGCGTGCGCGATCCGGCTTTTACCAGCGGTGTCGGCATGATTCAGTACGTGTCCAAGTATATACGGAACCGCCCTGCCGGAATGCCTAAGAAATCGGGCAACCGGAAAGCGGGCTCAGCTGCGCCAACCAAACCCGGACTGTTCGAGCGTCTGAAAAATATGTTTAGCGAATTCATTTGATCGGGGGAAAAATAGAATGTTGGAATTCGATTTCGATATGGAGCAACTGGCGCAGATCAAAGTCATCGGCGTAGGCGGCGGCGGCAGTAATGCGGTGAACCGTATGATCGAAAACGGCGTTAAAGGCGTCGAGTTCATCACAGTAAATACCGATGCCCAGGCGCTTCATTTGGCGATGTCGGAGCACAAGCTCCAAATCGGCGAAAAATTGACTCGTGGATTGGGCGCAGGCGCCAAACCGGATGTAGGCAAGAAAGCGGCGGAAGAGTCCCGCGATTTGATCGCCGGTACGCTTAAAGGCGCGGACATGGTGTTTGTTACCGCCGGAATGGGCGGAGGCACCGGAACGGGCGCAGCACCTGTCATAGCGGAAATCGCGCGGGAATGCGGAGCGCTGACCGTCGGCGTCGTAACCCGGCCTTTCACGTTTGAAGGGCGCAAACGGTCCGGACAAGCGGAGCTTGGGATCGAAGCGCTGAAAGAAAAAGTCGATACGCTGATCGTCATACCGAACGATCGGCTGCTGGAAATTGTCGACAAGAAAACACCGATGCTCGAAGCCTTCCGTGAAGCAGACAATGTGCTGCGTCAGGCGGTTCAGGGCATTTCCGACCTGATCAAGGTTCCCGGGCTGATTAACCTGGACTTCGCCGATGTCAAGACGGTTATGACAGAGCGCGGTTCCGCCTTAATGGGTATCGGTATCGCGACTGGTGAGAACCGTGCGGCGGAAGCGGCCCGCAAGGCAATTATGAGCCCGCTGCTCGAAACGTCGATCGATGGTGCCCGCGGTGTCATTATGAACATTACCGGCGGTGCTAATTTGTCGCTGTATGAGGTGAACGAGGCGGCAGAGATCGTGATCGCGGCTACCGATCCGGAAGTGGAGATGATCTTCGGCGCGATTATTGACGAAGATTTGAAGGATGAGATTAAAGTAACGGTTATCGCAACCGGTTTCGAATATAAAGCGCCCGCACAAATTGGGCGCATGCCGGGCCAGCCTTCCGAAGCAGGCGAGTCACGCGACTCACGCCAAACGCCTCCTTCAAACTTGAAGCCTTTCGGCAATTCGGGAACGAATGATCAACTGGACATTCCCGCTTTCTTAAGGAATCGTCCCCGCGGCGATCGCTAGGCTGTAGTACGAACACGTTAACGGTTCATACCGTTAGCGTGTTTTTTTTATTTTCATAATCCGCCGGTCTCGACAAAAAAAGATCGGTCATGACGGCATGTTTAGACAGACATTGAAATAGTATTTTAATATACTAGTCTGGAGTCGTTTCCCCTTGTTCTGCGGGATGCGCTATCGATAAGCGCCGGCAGGAGGTGGAGTGGACTGATCATATATGTAGACCTCGTTTTTCTGTTGAATTTGCTCATAGACGGATCAGTTCTTTTCATGACCGCGTGGGTTCGCGGACTTCGTCCACACTGGATCCGTCTCGGCTTCGCAGCCGGAATCGGGGCGAGTTATGTCGTGATGATGTTTGTACCGCCGCTTTCGTTTCTGTTCACGTTCGGCATAAAATTCGCTTTGTCGCTGCTTATGGTGTGGACAGCGTTCGGGTTCGGCAGCCTTCAGCAGTTTACGCGCTCTGTTGCTGCATTCTATGGTGTGAACTTTGCTGCGGCCGGAGGAGTTTTTGGGCTTTATTATTTTTTCCAGAGCTCCCCGGAGCTGTGGAACGGAATCGGTTTTATGCGGACCGGAGGGCAAAATGCGGAATTCCGTCTCGGGCTGCTCTTTTTAGGCATTACATTTACGGCCGCATTATTGATTTACAGGGCCGTTCTAATGAGTCGCAAGCAGCGGGAGCAGGTGTTGTCGCATATTGCGGACGTTACCGTACTGATCGATGACCGTGAACAAAGCTGCAAAGGCTTGATCGATACCGGTAATCATTTGTACGATCCGCTGACACGTACCCCCGTTATGGTGATGGAAGCCTCCCTTTGGGAATCCGATCTGCCGCCTTTCTGGATGCAGCACATCAAGGATTCTCAGGTTGACCGGTTGATTGCGGGAATCGGCAGGGACTCCTGGCGTTGGCAAGACCGTCTGCGTCTGGTACCCTATCGCGGCGTGAACCGCGGCACGCAATTTATGCTGGCGATTAAGCCGGATCGTGTCCGCATTGAGCAAGAAGGGAGGGTGTATGAATCCAGTAAAGTGCTGGTTGGTCTTGATGGTGGGAAGTTAGTATCGGACGGTGCGTACCAGGCGATTATCCATCCGTCACTGGTCCAGAATTCTAAGGAGTCGTTGTCACAAGACGGTTGACAGACAGGGAGGGAATTGCCGAATGCTAATGAAATGGAAATTGATCCTGCAGTTATCTTATTATCGTATTTTATTTTTATTCGGATTAAAAAGCGAAGAGATTTATTATATCGGAGGGAGCGAAGCGCTGCCTCCCCCGCTAACCCGGGAAGAAGAGGAGTACTTGCTGGGCAAGCTGCCTTCCGGAGATTCGGCTATCCGGGCGATGCTGATCGAACGAAATTTGCGGCTGGTAGTTTATATTGCAAGAAAGTTCGAAAACACCGGTATTCACATTGAAGATCTTGTGTCCATAGGGGCCATCGGCTTGATTAAAGCGGTCAATACGTTTGATCCGGAGAAAAAAATCAAGCTCGCCACTTATGCTTCACGTTGTATAGAGAATGAAATTTTAATGTATTTGCGCCGTAACAGCAAAATCCGGACTGAGGTATCGTTCGACGAGCCGCTTAATATCGATTGGGATGGAAATGAGCTGCTGTTGTCCGATGTGCTCGGCACCGAGAATGATACGATTTACCGCAATATTGAGGAGCAGGTGGACCGCAAGCTGCTGCATAAGGCGCTCGACAAACTGACGGAACGGGAACGGATTATTATGGAGCTCCGTTTTGGGCTGACCGACGGCGAGGAGAAGACGCAGAAGGATGTCGCAGACCTGCTCGGAATATCGCAATCGTACATCTCCCGCCTGGAGAAACGGATCATCAAACGGCTCCGCAAGGAATTCAACAAGATGGTGTGAGCTGGAAAATGTGGCTTCCTCATAAGGAATAAAAAAGGGACCCGAGGGGATAATGAACATTAATGTTTCTCCTTGGGAGGTAATCACGTTGACCCGAAACAAAGTTGAGATCTGTGGAGTGGATACCGCGAAACTGCCTGTCCTGACCAACGCTGAAATGAGGGAGCTGTTTACAGCGTTGCAAACCCGAAACGAACGGGCAGCCAGAGAGAAATTGGTAAATGGCAATCTAAGACTGGTGCTGAGCGTTATTCAACGGTTTAATAACCGGGGCGAGTTCGTTGACGATCTATTCCAGGTTGGATGTATCGGACTTATGAAAGCCATTGATAATTTTGATCTTAGTCAAAATGTTAAGTTTTCAACGTATGCCGTTCCGATGATTATCGGCGAAATACGCCGATATTTACGGGACAATAACCCGATCCGAGTGTCCAGGAGCCTGCGGGACATCGCTTATAAGGCGTTGCAGGTCAGAGACAGCCTGACGAACAAAAACTCCAGGGAGCCGACGATCTTCGAGATTTCTGAGGCGCTGAATGTGCCGAAGGAGGATGTCGTATTCGCGCTCGACGCGATCCAGGACCCAGTGTCGCTGTTTGAGCCGATATACCACGACGGCGGCGATCCGATCTATGTGATGGACCAGATCAGCGACGATAAAAACAAGGATGTTTCATGGATTGAAGAAATCGCGCTTCGCGAGGCGATGCATAAACTGAACGAACGGGAAAAAATGATTTTATCGATGAGGTTTTTCGAAGGAAAAACGCAAATGGAGGTGGCCGACGAAATCGGCATATCGCAGGCGCAAGTGTCGAGACTGGAAAAATCGGCGATTCAACAAATGCAAAAGCATGTCAAAACGTAAACGGTGCGCGAGCGCCGTTTTTTTTCTTTGCCGGAAGGACATTTGGGCGACTGTCCTCATATACTTTGATATGAGTGTCGATAGAAGGCCGAATGCACTTCCTTGGGAGAAGGTGATCTAGCTGTGAAAATATCGGATTTTCAAAGCAAGGATGTCATCAACATCGTTGACGGAAAAAAACTGGGTCACGTAACCGATCTGGAGCTCGATTTAAGGCAGGGCCGGATTGATGCGATTGTTGTGCCCAGCTACACCCGGTTTTTCGGTTTGCTTGGCGGAGGGACCGATCTGGTCATTCCGTGGCGCAACATAGTTAAGATCGGCGCTGATGTCGTGCTCGTGCGAATGGAGGATTCCAAGAGCTACCGCCAGAATGAAGACGATCAGATGCGCTGAGGTCATGTTCGCTCATCCGAGTGGCAGTATGGTACACTAAGAGGGTTGACTGTCTGGCTTGGAATGGAGGCAAAAACATGAACGAACCATTTGTGCATGATGAGCGGTCAGATAGGCCCTCGCTCTTTTATTTGTCATCCTGGTCGTCTATGCCGAAGGGATTGACTGCGGGCTTTACGGGGCGCGCGGGAGGCGTGAGCGAAGGGCCATGGCGCTCGCTCAACGCCGGATTGCATGTCGGAGACGATGACCGGCTGGTTGTCCGCAACCGTCAGAAGATATGCGAGGCGATCGGGTGGCCATTTGAAGCCTGGACTTGCGCCGAACAAGTGCACGGCTGCGAAGTGCACCGGGTCACGTTCGCCGAGCGCGGCAAAGGCCGGAATAGCCGGGAGGACGCGATTGACGCCTGTGATGCCTTGATGACCGATGAGCCGGGAATTTTGCTGACCTCTTTTTATGCGGACTGCGTGCCGCTCTATTTCCATGATCCGGTCAAAAGGGTGGTCGCGCTTGCCCATGCCGGCTGGAAAGGAACCGTACTGGAAATCGCGGCAAAGACCGTTCAAGCGATGACAGAAGCTTACGGATGCGAACCCGAAACAGTAAAGGGGGCGATCGGACCGGCCATCGGTGCTTGCTGTTACGAGGTTGACCGACCGGTGCTTGACCGGATTTTGCCGCTCATTCAGCGATTGGAATTTGAACTTAAGACATCGTTTTCCAATGTCGTGCGTTTTGGCGAAAAAGATAGAGGTTGGATAAACTTGAAAGAAATTAACCGACAGATTATGATAAAAGCAGGAATATTGCCGATCAATATCGAAATAACGGAGAGATGCACCGGCTGCAACACCGGCCTGTTTTTCTCGCATCGGGTCGAAAACGGGAATACGGGCAGAATGGCCAGTTGGATCGGCATGGAACTGAGGTGAATCCTTCATTTGACGTTGGCGGAAAGAATAGCAAGTGTAGAAGAGCGCATTCGCGCGGCATGTGAACGAAGCGGGCGAAGCCGGGAGGAAATCCGTATCATCGCGGTGACCAAATATGTTACGGCGGCAACGGCAAAGGAAGTGTTGAAGTCCGGTCTAAACCACCTGGGAGAGAACAGATGGCAGCACGCGGAAGAGAAATGGCGTGTAATAAGCGGTGCTTCCGGGGACGAAAGTAAAGTCGGTAGCGGAATCGGACAACCCGTTTGGCATTTTATAGGAACGCTTCAAACAAATAAGGTGAGGGATGTTATCGGCAAATTTACATACATCCATTCGTTGGACAGGCTGTCGCTCGCACAGGCGATCGATAAGAAGGCCGCACAGCTCGGCATTCAGGTGCCCTGCTTTATCCAGGTGAACGTCTCCGGCGAAGATTCCAAGCATGGGCTGCCGCCGGAGCAGTTGTTTCGTTTCGCATCGGAACTTGCACATTTGGATCATATTAAGATCGAAGGCTTAATGACGATGGCACCGTTCGCATCGGAACCAGAGCTTACGCGTCCGGTTTTCCGGGAATTGCGCAGGCTTAGGGACGAGCTGAACGGCAGGGCGATTCTGAGAGAGCCGGCGACGGGACTTTCGATGGGAATGTCAGGCGACTTTGAAATTGCGGTTGAGGAAGGCGCGAATTGGGTCCGGCTGGGTACGATTTTGGTGGGAAATGCTGAGAGACTTTGAGAAGCTGAGAGACTTTGAGCCCCGCTAAAAGATCCCTATGTCGTGCTCAAAGATCCCTATGTCAGGAGGTAGAAGCATGAGTGTGATGAACAAATTTATGAACTTTCTCGGGCTGCAGGAGGAAGAGGAAATCATCGAACGGGAAAAGCTATCGCAGCCGGATGATCATGATGTTGAAACGCCTCCCTTTGATCAACGTAGAAATAATGCAAAAGGGAATAATATCGTCAGCATTCATTCCCAAAAAAATGTGCGTGTCGTATTGAACGAGCCCCGATCTTACGAAGAAGCACAGGAGATCGCGGACCATTTGCGTTCGCGCCGTTCCGTGGTCGTCAATCTGCAGCGTGTGCGGACGGATCAGGCCGTTAGAATCGTCGATTTTTTGAGCGGCACGGTTTATGCTCTGAACGGAAGCATATCAAAGCTTGGACCAAGTATCTTTATGTGCGCACCTGAATCGGTGGAAATTCAAGGCACCATCACGGAGATGCTGGCTGAGGAACACGACTATAATAAAATGAGGTGACCTTGTAAGTGGCAGATTTTATTCATACGTTGGAAACGATTTACACATTTATGATTATCGGTTATGTCCTTTTGTCATGGCTTCCAAATGCACGTGAAAGCTTTGTCGGCGTTATGCTCGGAAAGCTGGTGGAACCGTATCTTTCGATTTTTCGGAGGTTTATTCCGCCGATCGGCGGCATGCTTGACCTATCCCCGATTGTAGCAATCTTTGCGCTAAGATTTGTTGCGGTAGGCTTGATTGCCGTTCTCGGATTCTTCGGTATCTGATGAATAACGAAGTTTATGAGCATTTTCATCCGGACGAACGCGCGTTTATTGACCGGGCGTCGGAATGGGTCCAGCGTGCGGGGGAGTGGCATGAGCTGAAACGGACCGGTTTCCTTGATCCAAGGCAGACGTTTATCTTAACGACGCTGGCGAACCGGCAAACGGACGCAGCTATCCGGTTAGACGGAGGCTATCGGGGTGCCGAACGGCAGCGGGCCATCATCGCACCGTACTACCGGCCGCTGGAAGAAGAGCCGATCGGGATTTCCGTTCTCTCCGTTCACGCGGAGACGGGAAGCCGCCTGGAGCTCGATCACGGAGATTATATGGGAGCTATATTGGGACTCGGCATCAAGCGGGACCGGATCGGCGACATTCATGTGTTTGACGAGGGTTGCCATTGCCTTGTTACGGATGAGATTGCCGATTATTTAAATATTCATCTCAGGCAAGTGCACCGGGTTCATGTCCTCACCGACATCCTTCCGCTCACGGAACTGCGAATCGCCGCACAGGAGTTGGAAGAAATGAACTTTACGGTGGCTTCTTTACGTCTGGACGGGATCAGCAGCGATGTGTACAGAATCAGCAGGGCAAGAATCGTAGATCCGATTCGTGCCGGGAAATGCCGGGTGAATTGGAAGACGACCGATGACCCTTCCAAACCGTTGAAAGCGGGAGACGTTGTATCGATGCAAGGACTAGGGCGGTTTAAGGTGCTGGATGTAGAAGGGTTGACCAAAAAAGGACGGATTCGAGTCAAAATAGGTAAATTTATTTAATTCATTGCAGGATTTTGATTCCTTCTGTCGAATCATTACCATCAACATCAGTCAGGCGATTCGTCATTTCATTAGGAGGTGCGCCAATGCCGCTTACGCCATTGGACATACATAACAAAGAATTCGGACGCAGACTTCGCGGGTATGATGAAGATGAAGTCAATGAATTTTTGGATCAGGTCATTAAAGATTATGAGGCGCTGATCCGCGAAAACAAAGAATTGCAAAATCAGGTTTTGTCGACTCAAGAGAAGCTGAATCATTTCTCGAACATTGAAGAGACGCTCAGTAAAACGATTATCGTTGCCCAGGAAGCGGCAGACGAAGTGAAAAATAACGCAAAGAAGGAAGCGCAGCTTATTGTCAAGGAAGCGGAGAAAAATGCAGACCGGATCATTAACGAGGCTCTCGCCAAGTCGCGTAAAGTTGCGCTTGAAGTAGAGGAGCTAAAGAAGCAGGCCTCGATTTACCGCGCTCGTTTCCGGACGCTTGTCGAAGCTCAACTGGATCTGCTTAGCCAGGACGGCTGGGAGGCGCTCGAGGCGGTTAGCCGTGAGACGGTCAATCAGGATTAACCGCCATTGACAAATGGGGTTCCTAAGGAGTATAAATAGTAGTATTACACGACGATAGCTAATTCGATGACGAGAACGAGTAAGCAGCTGGTGAGTTCCCCAGAGAGTCGGCACTTGCTGAAAGCCGATGTTCGAGCCGCAGCCGAAGATCCTCTCCGAGAAGCGGCGCTGAACTTAAAGGACGTGTTCAGATAACCAGCCCGGTTTTATGAACCCCCTTTAACCGTAAGCGTTGACGGATGTCCTCCGTTACAAGGACCGCGGATTATTGTCCGCGGCAAAGCTGCTGTCCAGCAGGTCTGTTATTGCTGGTCGGAACTAGGGTGGTAACGCGAGCGAGCCTCGTCCCTTCACAGGGACGGGGTTTTTATTTTTTAATGTAGTTACAAAGACCACTTTTGATCACGATGATATTTCAGGAAGCAAACTCGACATTTTAAAGAAAAACCAAACGAAAGGAATGGATAGCGATGAATCGCGTAGATGTGAAAGAACGTGCCCGCAGCCGGGAATTGCGGGTTCTGGACAAATGGAGAAAGGAAGAGACGTTCAGGCAATCCGTCGAAAACCGCAGAGGGAAACCGAATTTCGTCTTTTATGAAGGGCCGCCGACCGCAAACGGAGCACCGCATATCGGTCATGTACTGGGGCGTGTCATTAAAGATTTTATCTGCCGCTATAAGACGATGGCCGGATACCGGGTTGTACGGAAGGCCGGATGGGATACGCACGGGCTGCCGGTCGAGCTTGGTGTGGAGAAGCAGCTCGGCATTTCGGGCAAACAGGAGATCGAGAAATACGGTGTCGAGGCGTTCGTAAAAAAATGTAAAGACAGCGTATTTGAATATGAACGCCAATGGCGGGAGCTGACGGAAGCGATCGCCTATTGGACCGATATGGATCACCCATATATAACGCTGGAAAATCATTATATCGAGAGCGTGTGGAACATTCTCTCCACGATTCATAAGAAAGGTCTGCTGTACCGCGGGCACCGGGTAAGTCCGTACTGCCCTTGCTGCCAAACGACGCTCAGCTCTCACGAGGTGGCGCAAGGCTATGAGGATGTAAAGGATTTGAGCGCAACCGTCAGATTCAAGCTGAAAGACCGCGATGAATCGATTCTGGCCTGGACAACGACGCCGTGGACGCTTCCGGCCAACGCGGCGCTTGCCGTTCATCCGGAGCTGACATACAGCCGTGTCAAGAAAGACGGTGAAATCGTCATCGTTGCGGAAAATCTCGTCAGTGACGTATTGAAAGACGGTTATGAAATCGTCGGCACTGTGAAAGGGAGCGAGCTTGTCGGGTCAGCTTATGAACCGCCGCTCGGATATGTGGCGGTCGAACGAGGCCATTTTGTCATTGCCGGCGATTTTGTGAGCGACACGAGCGGTACGGGGATCGTTCACATTGCACCTGCACACGGCGAAGATGACTACAAGGTCGCCAGACAAAACGGCATCAGCATGTTAAGTGTCGTTAACTCCGCAGGCAAATACATCGATGAGATCACCGATTTGGCGGGGCGATTCGTGAAGGACTGCGATGTCGACATCGTCAAAATGCTCAGCGAGCGCGGATTGTTGTTCAGTAAGGAGAGGTATGAGCACAGCTATCCGTTCTGCTGGCGCTGCAAATCGCCACTGCTCTATTACGCAACTGAAAGCTGGTTTATCGAAACGACGGCAATTAAAGACCAGCTGATCGCCAATAACAATCAAGTCGACTGGTATCCGTCCCATATCCGCGAAGGCCGTTTCGGAAAGTTTCTGGAGGATCTGGTGGATTGGAACATCAGTCGCAACCGTTATTGGGGTACGCCGCTTAACGTCTGGGTATGCGAAAGCTGTAAAAGCGAATATGCGCCTCACAGCCATGCGGATTTGAGAGAACGTTCGGTTCGTCCGATCCCAGAAGATTTGGAGCTGCATAAGCCTTACGTGGATGAGGTGCAGCTGCACTGCACGCATTGCGAAGGCGGTATCATGAACCGCACTTCCGAAGTGATCGACGTTTGGTTCGACAGCGGATCGATGCCTTTCGCACAACAGCATTATCCATTTGAAAATGAAGAACGGTTTAACGAACAATACCCTGCAGACATCATTTGCGAAGGGATCGACCAAACAAGGGGCTGGTTTTTCAGTCTGCTTGCGGTCTCCACACTGTTTAACGGCAAAGCGCCTTACAAAGCGGTCATTTCAACCGGCCATATTCTCGATGAGAACGGCCAGAAGATGTCCAAATCGAAAGGAAACGTCATTGATCCTTGGGAGATCATTGAGGAATACGGCACCGATGCCTTCCGCTGGGCACTGCTGTCCGACAGCGCGCCATGGAATAGCAAACGATTCTCGCGCGGAATTGTCGGCGAGGCGAAATCGAAGGTCATCGACACGATTGTCAATACGCATGCTTTCTATGTGCTGTATGCTTCGATCGACGGTTATATTCCATCCGAGCATAAGCCGCTTGTTTCCGGTAATAAGCTCGACCGTTGGATATTATCCAGGTTGAATTCGTTGACGAAGCAGGTGAGCAAAGGGCTAGAGGTTAACGATTTCCTTAATCCCGCGAGAGCGATCGAAACGTTCGTAGATGAGATGAGCAACTGGTACATCCGCCGTTCTCGCGACCGGTTCTGGGGCAGCGGTCTTACGGAAGATAAGCTTAAGGCCTATCAGACACTGCGTGAAGTGCTGCTGACCTTATCAAAGCTGATCGCGCCTTATGCTCCGCTGCTGGCGGATGATGTATTTACGAATCTTGGCGGCACCGGAAGCGTGCACCTGACCGATTATCCTCAGCCGGATGAAAAAGCGATCGACGAGCTGCTGGAACGCGATATGGAAACGGCTAGGCAAATTGTCGAGCTGGCCCGGAATGTCCGTAATGAAACGGGAATCAAGACGAGACAACCGCTAGCGGAGCTGATTGTTTCGCTCGACCGTGATTTTGATCTTGCCGCTTATGACGAGATCATCAAGGATGAGATCAATGTGAAAGCGATTCGGGTGGAAACCAATGACAGCGGCTTTGTCGACTTTACGCTGAAGTTGAATCTGAAGGCAGCGGGTAAAAAATTCGGCAAGCAAGTCGGTCCGATTCAAGCGGCGTTGAAGGCGATGAACGCGGACGGGACGAAAGCGGTCGTACAAGCCGGCGGATTGAATCTGACTCTGCCGGACGGAGAAAATGTCGATATCGGCATTGATGAGCTGCTTGTTGACAAACAGGCGAAATCCGGATTCGCGTCTGCATCCGGTTATCAGCTGACGGTAGCGCTCAACACCGACATCACGCCGGAGCTTGTGCAGGAGGGTTGGGTGCGGGAAGTGATCCGTGCCGTGCAGGACACGCGGAAGAAGCTCGATCTGCCGATTGAGAAGCGGGTTGGTCTGATCCTGCATGTCGACGACGAGCTTCGGGCTGCGCTTCAGGCATTCGAGCAAGTGCTGTATGACAATGTCCTGCTTGCTTCAGTGCACTATGGCGAACAATCGGATATGGAACGCGTGCAGGTCGGAGACAAAGCGATCGGCATAGCTATCGAGGCTTAGTAAAGAACGAACGCCAGGGGAGCTCCCCCTGGCGTTTACTGCTTTCTCGGAAAAAGATAGCTAAGAAAAGCCTCGCAAATTTTTGTCTAACTTAAGGTAAGATAATGTCAATGTATGTCAACTGCTCTAACGGTTATATATGCCTCTATTGGCGATGAAATGTCATTTTGAAATTTTAACGGATGAAGGCGCCGTTATTTGCAAAAATGCGACCGGAATACCGTGAAAATGGATAAATAGCCTCGCTGACAACCGTTAGCTTTGCAATGATGGGATAAAACCTCATATAGCGTCGCTGAGAACCGTTAGAAATCTCCGGTGTGCAATCAGTCCGTCTTAGAAGACAACAATTTTCTGGAGCTGGCATTTGTGCTTTACTTCAAAGAGTGGCCCGCGAGCAGACCGAGTTTCACTCGGAAGCATTAGTTAGCTTTAGCCACATGTGCTTTTGAGATGGCGATAGCGACCAAAAAAAACGGCATAGCCAGCCGAAATTGTTCGCACCGTTAAGCTAACAATCAACTGATTTATGGCATCCCGGTCATTATCTTCTCAGCGCTCTTCCTCCATATAGGCCTCATAAGTGTCATCCGATTCAAGGGCATGATCGCCTTCGTTATGATCCATATATTCGCGGTATTGCCTGTTCCGGTAGACGGTAACGTGATTGCCGGTAATATCGGTTGCCAGAAAGCTTTCGATCGGTTCGACATAACCTTCATTTTCATCAGGCTCAATAGTAAGGCTGTCGTAATCTACCCCCGGGTTCTCAGCCATTGCGGGAGAATCGGAGTTACCCCATTGTTCGACGATCTGCCAGGCATCCTCGCCGTCGAACCCGTTATAATCGCGGGGCTCATCCCTGCTGGAACGTCCGAACGGGGGCGATAAGTAATCCTCCTCCGCGGGTCTTCGATCGGAAATGTTATGCCTCGGCGCATGTTCCACACAGTATAACGTATCCGGTAAAGCTTTAAGCCGTTCGTACGGAATAGGCGTCTCGCAGACGCGGCAAACTCCGTATGTGCCGTCCTCTATCGCGTCAAGCGCCGCATTGATGCGGGCCAAATGCAAATCGTTCTGCTCGAGAAGCGCTACATCCTTTCCGCGTTCGTACATTTCAGAAGCCAGATCGCCGGGGTGATTGTCATAGGCGGAAAGCTCACCGGTTTCGTCGCGCAAAGAAGATGCCAGTCCGTAATGATCGCCCGATGCTAGCCGGGTTTCAATTTCCTGCTTTTCTTGAATAAGTTTATCATGCAGAACCTGGAGCTCTAGTTCGTTCAACCTGTTCATGCTGCAAGTTCGACTCCTTTCTTCCCTCGGTTGGATGTAGTTTTCACGATTCGAGATCGAATTAACCAACCGAAATATGGACTAGGCCTAAGGTGAATGCGGATATTTCCATAATAAAAGAGACTGCGCTGGCAGTGATCATGTTGATTATGTTACAATATTTGTCGATGATTAGAGTCGGACATACCGGGGGGAACCAGCGTTGAAATATTACTATTACTGGATTGCGTTAGTTGTATTTGTTGTAGATTATGTAACGAAAAAATTAATCGAAAACAATTTGCTTATCGGTGAGAAAATAAACATTCTCGGCAATTTCTTTCTCATTACCTCCCACAGGAACCGCGGAGCGGCCTTCGGAATATTGCAGGAGCAGACGCTTTTTTTTATCATCGTTACGGTAGTTGTCATTTCGGGGATTATCGGATATATCTATCTCCATCGTAACTCCGGGAAAGTGCTGCTGTTATCGGCATTGGGACTTGTGCTGGGGGGCGCTTTCGGCAATTTTCTCGACCGGGCGCTGTATGGGGAAGTCGTTGATTTTTTGCAATTTAATTTCGGAAGCTACACCTTTCCGATTTTCAATGTGGCGGATATGGGGATCGTATGCGGGGTAGGACTGATTATGCTGGACTCCATTATGAGCATGAGGGAAGAAGCGAAAAAGGTCAAAGCGGAACAATCGATGCAGAACGGAGAACAAAATGGATCAGATGAGCAGCAGCACGTATAATGAAGAATTAATCGAGTGGACAATCGAGGAGCAAGAAGCCGGGGAGCGGCTCGATAAGTTCCTGGCCGAAAACCTGGAAGAAGGCGCCGCTTCGCGAACGCAAGTGCAGGAATGGATTAAAAACGGTTATGTTCTCGTCAATGAAAATAAAGTGAAGGCAAATTATAAACTGGCGGCGGGCGACGAGATTGCCGTTACGGTGCCTCAGCCTGAAACGGCCGAGATCAAACCGGAACAGATCCCGTTAAATATCGTTTATGAGGATGGCGATGTCATCGTTATTGACAAACCTCGGGGAATGGTTGTTCATCCCGCCCCCGGCCATTCATCGGGTACGGTCGTCAATGCGCTGATGTTTCATTGCACCGATTTATCGGGTATCAACGGTTCGCTTCGTCCGGGCATCGTGCACCGCATCGATAAAGATACCTCGGGTCTGCTGATGGCGGCCAAGAACGACCTTGCGCACCATTCGTTGTCCGATCAGCTCAAAGCTCACTCGGTCGTACGCAAATATATTGCTCTTGTCCATGATAACCTGCCCCACGATCAGGGAACGATTGACGCACCGATCGGTCGGGATCCGAAGGATCGTAAATTGTTTGCCGTAACGGAAAGGAACGGCAAGCGTGCGGTGACACACTTTGTCGTGCTTGAACGGTTCGGCGACTATACACTGATCGAACTACAGCTGGAGACAGGAAGAACCCACCAGATTCGAGTACATATGAAATTTATCGGACATCCGCTTGCCGGTGACCCGGTGTACGGGCGAAGCAAGACGGTCGCGTTAAAAGGCCAGGCGCTCCATGCGGCAATACTAGGCTTTGTGCACCCAAGGAGCGGTGAACAACTGCAATTCGAATCCCCGGTTCCCAATGATATGGAAGAGGTAATAACGGCGTTGCGCCTGCGATAATGACAAGGGACGTTTATTCATTAATTTTTTCATGGTGTCAAAAAGTGCAAACTTTTCATTAATTTCTGCATTATGTCCCATTCAAAAACGAGATATGCTTGAAACAGTCTATAACATGGGTGCAAGCCCCAATGCTCTGCAATACCTCTTTCGAGGTTTTATAAACTTTCAACGAAGGGTGATTGGAAATGGCGAAAATCAATCAAAATTATTTGGAGCTGCAAGGCAGCTATCTTTTCTCGGAAATAGCTAAACGGCGGACCAAATTCATTCAAGACAACCCGAATGCTCAAATTATCAGTCTCGGGATCGGTGACGTAACCAGAGGCTTACCGGAAGCCGTCGTTAAGGCGATGCACGGTGCGGTGGATGAACTGGCTGAATCGACTTCCTTCCGCGGATACGGTCCGGAGCAGGGTTATGATTTTCTGATTCAAGCGATCATCGACGGCGATTATAAGTCCCGCGGCATTGATATCCAATCGAACGAGGTGTTTGTAAGCGACGGCTCCAAGTGCGACGTCGGAAACATTCAGGAAATTTTCAGTCAGGACAGCATCGTTGCCGTACAGGATCCCGTCTATCCCGTCTATGTGGACACCAATGTAATGGCCGGCCGTTCCGGAAAATTCAATAAAGAAGTGAACCGTTACGAAAATATTTCCTACCTCCCGTCCAATGCGGACAATCAGTTTAAACCAAGCTTGCCGGATCGCAAGGTGGATCTCATCTATCTGTGCTATCCGAACAATCCGACAGGCATGACGCTGACGAAAGAAGAATTGAAGAAATGGGTAGACTACGCTAAAGAAAACAACAGCATCATCTTGTATGACTCCGCTTATGAAGCGTATATCCAGGAAGCGGACGTGCCGCACAGCATTTATGAGATCGAGGGCGCAAAAGAAGTGGCGATTGAGTTCCGCAGCTTCTCCAAAACAGCCGGCTTTACCGGCGTACGCTGTGCGTATACGGTTGTTCCTCGTGAATTAAAGGCGGTTGACGCTTCGGGCAATTCGATCGTAGTAAACGATCTGTGGAACCGCAGACATACGACGAAATTTAACGGCGTATCCTACGTTACACAGCGGGGAGCTGCGGCGATCTATTCGCCTGAGGGCAAAGCGCAAATTGCCGAACTGGTCGATTATTACATGACCAATGCAGCAATAATCCGCGACGGCCTGAAATCGCTCGGGCTGCAGGTTTACGGCGGCGTTAACGCTCCTTATATTTGGCTTAAAACACCAAGCGGCCTTGATTCCTGGGCGTTCTTCGATAAATTGCTGACCGAGGCCCATATTGTGGGTACACCGGGGGTCGGTTTCGGCCAAAGCGGACAAGGCTATTTCCGTCTTACAGCATTCGGAAGCCGTGAAAATACGGAGAAAGCGGTCGAGCGCATTCGTAAACTGACCCTTTAATCGATACCGCGTTCCACAAAGTCTTGACTTCTTTTGTCGAACGTGGGATAATTCTTCTAATGAAATATTGTACCTTTAATTCAGTCCCGTGAGACTGTCAAGGTAGCGTGATCATGGAGAGAGTGCCCGAAGACGAAGACGGGTCCGGTCAAGCTGTATAAGCTTTGCCGGGCGATCCGATGCTGCGGGTTTAAGTCTCGGCTTTCCATACCAACTCCTTGCGGCTCCCGCAAGGAGTTTTTTTGTCGAAAGCATCCGATATTCTCGGCTAACCGGAAGGGGGAAGAGTCAAGTGAGCGACGAGCGACATGTCATCATGGACGAAACGGCAATCCGCAGAGCTTTAACCCGAATCGCACATGAAATATTGGAAAAGAACAAAGGCATCGATAATTGTGTGTTTATCGGTATACGTACGAGGGGCATTTATCTGGCCCGCAGAATTGCGGAGCGAATCCTCGAGATCGAAGGCAAGCCGGTACAGGTCGGTGAACTCGATATTACGCATTATCGGGATGACCGGGTCGGCGGGAATAAACCGGAGCCGAACGACACGGCAGCCGGATGCTTCGATGAGAACGGAGCGCCGGTTTCTATTCAAGACAAGCGGATCATCTTATTTGATGACGTGCTGTATACGGGGCGGACGATCCGTGCGGGAATGGATGCCCTCATGGACCGCGGAAGGCCGCAAATGATTCAATTGGCGGTGCTTGTGGACCGCGGACACCGTGAATTGCCGATTCGTCCCGATTATGTCGGCAAGAACGTTCCGACCTCCAAGCTGGAAGTGATTGAAGTGTCTTTATCGGAAGTGGACAAAACGGACAAGGTGACGATCATACATCAGAGGGGGCAGGCCGGATGACCATGATAACATTGAAACAGCGGAGTTTATTAGGTTTAAAGGAGCTTGGCCGTGAGGAGATCGAGTCGATTCTGGACCGTGCGGCTTACTGGGAGCAGCAACCCGAGAAAGTAAAGGCCGCCCTACCCGGCAAATTTGTCGCCAACATGTTTTTTGAGAACAGCACCCGCACGAGATTTTCTTTTGAAGTGGCCGAGAAGCGGCTGGGCGCCGAAGTGTTGAATTTCTCGGCGGCCGTTTCAAGCGTTCAGAAGGGGGAGTCGATTTACGATACCGTCAAGACGCTGGAATCGATGGGCATCGATCTCGGCATCATCCGGCTGAAGCCGATCGGCGTTCTTGCCGAGCTTGCAACCAAAATTAAGGTGCCGCTCATCAACGCCGGCGACGGCAATAATGAACATCCGACACAAGCGCTGCTCGATATGTATACTATGCGTAAGCATTTCGGACAGCTGCGGGGATTGACCGTGGCGATCGTCGGCGATATTTTGCACAGCCGGGTTGCCCGTTCAAACTTGTGGGCGCTGACTAAATTCGGCGTTAACGTTGTGTTCTGCGCTCCGCCGAATATGCAGGCCCGTGATCTCGGAGCGGCCTATGTTTCGATGGATGAAGCGGTGAATGCGGATGTTGTCATGATGCTGCGCGTGCAGCTTGAAAGGCATGAATCCGGTATGATCAAATCGGCCGAAGAATACCGGGAGCAATACGGATTGACGGTCGAGCGCGCACAGCGGATCAAGCCGCATGCCATTATTATGCACCCTGCGCCGATTAACCGGAATGTTGAAATCGATGACGAGCTCGTAGAACATCCGCAATCCCGTATCTTTACGCAAATGCAGAACGGCGTGCCGGTACGGATGGCGGTTATAGAAAGAGCGCTGGTATAATCAACCGGCCAATGCCGAAGGGAGAAAAACGATGGCAGTATGGATAATAAACGGAAACATATGGAGTTATGAATCTGGAAGGCTGGAGACCAAACATATCCGCGTCGAGGGTGACAAGATCGCGGAAATTACGGACCTGTTCCCCGATACGGCAGGACATGATGTCATTGATGCCGGGGGCAAGCTCGTGTCGGCCGGATTTATCGACATGCACGTTCATTTGCGCGATCCCGGCTTTGAATATAAAGAGGATATCGTCACAGGTACCCGTTCGGCGGCCAAAGGCGGTTTTACAACGATTGCATGCATGCCGAATACGAGACCGGTCACCGATACCCCGGAAACGGTGAAATACATTACAGACAAGGCGGAAACCGAGGGAGCCGTCAAAGTACTTCCATATGCGGCGATCTCGAAAAACGAGCTCGGGCGCGAGCTGACCGATTTTCCAGCATTAAAAGCTGCGGGAGCAATCGGATTCACCGACGACGGCGTCGGCGTTCAAAACGCGCAAATGATGAAGGACGCAATGGCGCTCGCGCATTCGCTCGATTTGCCGATCATCGCTCACTGCGAAGACGACTCTCTGGTTGTCGGCGGATTTGTGACGGAAGGGAAATTTGCCCGGGAGCATGGCGTCAAAGGCATTCCGAACGAGTCGGAAGCGATTCATGTCGGACGCGATATTTTGCTCGCGGAAGCGACCGGGGTACATTATCATGTCTGTCACGTGAGTACTGAGCAATCGGTCCGGCTCATCCGCCTTGCGAAGCAAATCGGCATCCGAGTCACCGCCGAAGTATGCCCTCATCATCTGATCCTTTCGGATGAGGACATTCCGGGAATGGATGCCAATTGGAAAATGAACCCTCCGCTTCGTACGCCGCGCGACGTGCAAGCGGTGATTGAAGGGCTGGAGGACGGTACGATCGATATGATCGTTACCGATCATGCGCCGCATAGCAGCGAGGAAAAGGCGCGCGGCATGGAGCTCGCTCCGTTCGGGATCGTCGGCTTCGAGACCGCATTCCCGCTGCTGTATACGAAGTTCGTCGCAACGGGACGATGGAGTCTCGGATTTTTGCTGCAGCGTTTGACAGCTGACCCTGCCCGGGTATTCCGGCTGGAAAGCGGGCGGCTCACGATCGGTGCGCCGGCAGATCTGACGATTGTCGATCTGGAAAACGAGCGCCAAGTCGATCCCGATACCTTCATATCTAAAGGAAAAAATACGCCGTTCGGCGGATGGAAGCTGCATGGCTGGCCGGTGACGACTATCGTAGACGGAAAGGTTGTCTGGTCCGAATAAACGAAAGACTGGGATTTATTCATAATAAACGCAGGCATAGCGAATAATTACAGCCAATCAGCATAGAAGGAGTGATACGGATGCAAGCAAGATTGTTGTTGGAAGACGGAACATTGTTCACCGGCCGGTCTTTTGGCGCAGAAGGGCAAATGACAGGCGAGGTTGTGTTTAATACAGGCATCACCGGATACCAGGAGGTCTTGTCGGATCCGTCCTATTGCGGACAGATCGTAACGATGACTTATCCGCTGATCGGCAACTACGGCATTACAAGGGATGACTTTGAAGCGATGCGTCCTTATATTCACGGCTTTGTGGTTCGCCGTCACGAACCGGTTCCAAGCAACTGGCGAGCGGAATTTTCGCTTGATCAGCTTCTGAAGGAATACGGGATTCCGGGCATCAGCGATATCGATACGCGAATGCTGACGCGTATATTGCGCCATCACGGAACGATGAAAGGCATTCTGACTACCGGGAACGAGAGCGTCGAAGCGTTACAGGAGCGTCTGAGCGCATCGCCGCTGCTGCGCGACCAGGTGGAGCGCACATCGACCAAGCATGTATTTTCCAGTCCCGGTCACGGCGTCCGGATCGTTCTGATCGATTACGGCGCGAAGAGCGGCATCCTCCGCGAGCTGACCAAACGCGGCTGCGATGTCGTCGTTGTACCGCATGATGTGACTGCCGAGCAGATCCGCCGGCTTAATCCGGACGGTATCCAGCTGTCCAACGGCCCCGGGGATCCAAAGGATGTGCCTCATACGGTGGAAACGATCAAGCAGCTGATCGGCGAATATCCGATCTTCGGTATTTGTCTCGGTCATCAGCTGTTCGCGCTCGCATGCGGCGCGGATACAACCAAGCTGAAATTCGGCCACCGCGGCGGCAACCATCCCGTCAAGGAATTGGCATCCGGCCGCTGTTACATTACTTCGCAAAACCACGGTTATACTGTGCTCGAGGATTCAATCAAAAATACGAATCTGTCGGTTACGCATATCAATAACAACGACCGGACGATCGAAGGCCTGAAGCATAACAGTTATCCCGCCTTTTCCGTGCAGTATCACCCGGAAGCGGCCCCCGGACCGTTTGATTCCGGCTATCTGTTTGACCAATTTATCGAGATGATTCACGAATACAAACGCAGCAACCCGCAAAAGCCAAAGCAAGCGAAGCTGTCGGAGACGTTGAAAGGAGAGCTGCAGTATGCCCAAAAATAAGAACCTCAAAAAAATTCTCGTCATCGGCTCCGGCCCGATTGTCATCGGACAAGCGGCGGAATTCGACTATGCCGGTACGCAAGCGTGCCAGGCGCTGAAGGAAGAAGGCATGGAGGTTGTTCTGATCAACAGCAACCCGGCGACGATCATGACCGATACGAATATGGCGGACAAGGTTTATATTGAGCCGATAACGCTCGATTTCGTCACCCAAATCATCCGTCAGGAGCGGCCGGACGGGCTGCTGCCAACGCTTGGCGGACAGACCGGCTTGAATATGGCTGTCGAACTGGCGAAGGCAGGCGTGCTGGAGCGCGAAAATGTAAAGCTGCTCGGCACGCAGCTGACGGCGATTGAAAAAGCGGAAGACCGCGATCTGTTCCGCGATCTGATGCGCGAGCTTGAACAGCCGGTACCTGACAGCACGATTGTGACGACTGTGCAGGAAGCGCTCGATTTCGCGAATAAGATCGGCTACCCGATTATTGTACGTCCAGCTTATACGCTTGGCGGAACCGGCGGCGGGATTTGTTCCAACGAGGAAGAGCTGCTTGAGATTGTCGCTTCGGGTCTGCGCTACAGCCCGATCGGCCAATGTCTGATCGAGAAAAGCATTGCCGGCATGAAAGAAGTCGAATATGAAGTGATGCGCGACGCGGCGGATAACTGTATCGTTGTCTGCAATATGGAAAACTTTGATCCGGTAGGCGTTCATACCGGCGACAGCATCGTTGTGGCTCCAAGCCAAACGCTGTCGGACCGCGAGTATCAAATGCTGCGTTCGGCATCGCTGAAAATCATTCGCGCCTTGAACATTGAGGGTGGATGCAACGTCCAGTTTGCGCTGGATCCGCACAGCTATCAATATTATGTCATTGAAGTAAATCCGCGCGTCAGCCGTTCTTCCGCGCTCGCCTCCAAAGCGACGGGTTATCCGATCGCAAAGATGGCGGCAAAAATCGCAATCGGCTACACGCTTGACGAACTCATTAATCCGGTAACCGGCCAAACCTACGCATGCTTCGAGCCGACGCTGGATTATATCGTATCCAAAATTCCGCGTTGGCCGTTCGATAAATTTATTAACGCCAACCGCAAGCTCGGTACGCAAATGAAAGCGACGGGCGAGGTAATGGCGATTGGCCGGACATTTGAGGAGTCGATTCATAAAGCGGTGCGTTCGCTTGAAATCGGCGTTCACCGGTTGTATCTGAAAGAGGCGTCAGCGCTTGACGACGCCGTGCTCAATACCCGTCTGCAGAAGCCGGACGACGAACGGATGTTCCTTGTGGCCGAAGCGTTCCGCCGCGGTTACAAGCTGCAGGAGATTCAAGATTTGACCTCGATCGACTGGTGGTTCCTG
Organism: Paenibacillus tarimensis; assembly: GCA_041281825.1. Lineage (GTDB taxonomy): Bacteria > Bacillota > Bacilli > Paenibacillales > Paenibacillaceae > Paenibacillus_D > Paenibacillus_D tarimensis_A. The sequence goes on from CP166298.1 coordinate 2,406,293, forward strand.
GACAAGATCGAGAGCATTGTAAACTTCGAAAACGAGCTTCGCCGCCAGCCGGTGTTGACGGAAGAACTGCTTTATCAGGCGAAGCGCAAAGGCTTTACCGACCGGGCGATCGCTGAGCTTCGCAAAGAGGGCGGAGCGAACAACTTTACGTCGGAAGCGGAGGTTCGAACGCATCGTTTGGAGCAAGGCCTGAAGCCGGTCTATAAAATGGTCGACACCTGTGCGGCTGAATTCGAGGCGACGACGCCATATTATTACTCGACTTATGAAATTGAAAACGAAGTGATCGAAACGTCCAAAGAGAAAGTGCTCGTGCTCGGCTCCGGGCCGATCCGGATCGGACAAGGCATCGAGTTCGACTACTCCACCGTTCACGCGGTATGGGCGATCCAGGATGCGGGTTACGAAGCGGTTATTATTAACAACAACCCGGAGACGGTATCGACGGACTTTAATACGTCCGACCGTCTTTACTTCGAACCGTTATTCTTCGAAGATGTGATGAACGTGATCGAGCAGGAGAAACCGATCGGCGTTATTGTGCAGTTCGGCGGACAAACCGCGATTAATTTGGCCGCTCCGCTCAGCAAAGCGGGCGTAAGGATTCTTGGCTCCAGCTTGGAATCGATCGACGCAGCGGAGGACCGGAAAAAGTTCGAAGCGCTGCTCCGAAGGCTGAACATTGCGCAGCCGGAAGGCAAAACGGTCATTTCGGTCGACGAAGCGGTGGAAACGGCCGGCGGACTCGGATATCCGGTGCTTGTCCGACCGTCTTATGTGCTGGGCGGACGTGCGATGGAAATCGTATATTCCGATGCAGAGCTGCTCAGCTACATGGAACAGGCGGTCAAAATTAATCCGGAGCATCCGGTTCTGATCGACCGCTACATGCTTGGCAAGGAAGCCGAGGTTGACGCGATCTGCGACGGCGAGACCGTATTGATTCCGGGCATTATGGAGCATGTTGAGCGTGCGGGGGTCCACTCGGGAGACTCGATAGCGGTCTATCCGCCTCAGTCGCTGTCAAGTAGGATCAAACAGCAAATTATCGACATTACAATTAATATTGCAAAAGAGTTGAAGGTTATCGGCCTGGTGAACATTCAGTTCGTCATTTATCAAGATCAGGTGTATGTGATTGAGGTGAACCCTCGTTCTTCTCGTACGGTTCCGTTCCTGAGCAAAGTGACAAACATCCCGATGGCCAACCTGGCAACGAAAGCGATTCTAGGCACGAAGCTTTCCGACCTCGGATATACGGACGGATTATGGCCGGAAGACGAATTCGTATCGGTTAAAGTGCCTGTCTTCTCATTCGCGAAGCTGCGCCGCGTCGATCCGACGCTGACGCCGGAAATGAAATCGACCGGCGAGGTGATGGGGCGGGACATTCAGTACGCCAAAGCGCTGTACAAAGGGCTTATCGGCGCAGGCATGCGCATCCCGCAAACCGGCGGGATCATCGCAACGGTCGCTGATAAAGACAAAGAGGAAGCAATCGCTATTTTACGCGGCTTCTACGACCTGGGCTACAATATCATTGCCACAGGCGGAACGGCCAAAGCGCTGGAGGAGGCGGGAATGCATGTTACCCGCGTCAACAAGCTGAGCGAGGGCTCGCCGAATATTCTCGATCTGATCCGCGGCGGCCAGGCGCATTTCGTCGTCAACACTCTGACGAAGGGCAAGACGCCGGAACGTGACGGGTTCCGGATCCGCCGCGAAGCGGTGGAGAACGGGGTCGTATGTATGACTTCATTGGATACGGTCAGGGCGCTGCTCAATATGCTGGAGACGATCAATTTCTCCTCGCGTCCGATGCCTGTGCTGCAAAAGTGATTACAACCGAATGAACGGCCAACGATTGCCGGTTCGCCCGTATTGAAGCGGGATAACGAGCCGGCGGCGGTGGCCGTCTGTTATGTCAGGATGTTATTATCCGGGCTTATCTTAATTCGGTAAAACACTATTTATAAAGGAGAGGTTCTTTGTGCGGATGACTCGTGAAGACGCGGCAGGGCGCATTATGGTGGCTCTCGATTACCCGGATGCCGGTTCGGCACAGCGGCTGCTTGGGCAGCTCGCCGGGATACCATGTTTCATGAAGGTGGGAATGCAGCTGTTCTACGCTGCCGGACCTTCCTTTGTGGCCGGATTGAAAGAGCAGGGCTATAAAGTATTTCTCGATCTCAAGCTGCATGATATCCCGAACACGGTGAAGGGCGGTGCGAACAGCATTGCGAAGCTGGGCGTCGATCTGTTCAATGTCCATGCCGCGGGCGGTTCCGCGATGATGGAAGCGGCGCTGGAAGGCGTCGATGCCGCAATAACAGGCGCATCGGGCCTGCCGCGTCCTGCAGTAATCGCCGTTACTCATTTGACAAGCACCAGTCAAACGGTGATGAACGAAGAAATCGGAATAAACGGGCCGGTCCGGGATGCCGTGCTGAGGTATGCGCTATTAACGAAGCGGGCAGGACTGGATGGCGTTGTCGCATCGCCGCAAGAGGTTGTTCTGGTCAAGGAAGCGTGCGGGCAATCGTTTCAAACCGTAACTCCGGGAATCCGCCCTGCAGGTGCTGACATCGGCGATCAATCACGCGTCATGACCCCGCGCCAAGCGATTGAGCAAGGAACCGATTATATGGTCATCGGCCGGCCGGTCACGGCTGCGGAAGATCCGCGGGCCGCACTTGAATCCATTATCGAGGAGATGATTTAGGTTGAGTACAGATGTATTACATCGGTTGCCAAAGGAAATTGCGAAAAGTCTGCTCGAAATCGAAGCGGTTGCGTTACGGCCTCATGAACCCTTCACGTGGACTTCGGGCTTGAAATCGCCGATTTATTGCGATAACCGGCTGACGATGTCTTATCCCGAAATCCGCGAACAGATTGCAGAAGGCTTCGCTACCGTTATCCGGGAGCGGTATCCCGATGCGCAAGTGATCGCAGGAACGGCTACGGCAGGCATTCCTCATGCGGCATGGGTCTCACAAAAGCTTGGACTGCCGATGATCTATATCCGCGATAAAGCAAAGGGACACGGCAAGCAAAATCAGATTGAAGGCAAGCTGCTGCAAGGCCAGAAGGTTGTCGTGATTGAGGATCTGATTTCCACCGGGGGAAGCTCGCTGAAAGCCGCGCTTGCCGTCCGTGAGGCGGGCGGAGACGTGCAGGCGGTGCTGGCCATATTTACGTACCAGTTTGCGAACGCTTCGGAAGCTTTCGCTGCCGAAGGGATTCCGCTTGAGACGCTTTCGAATTATACTTCGCTTATTGAAGCGGCCGCAGAAGCAGGCAAGGTGAAAGCCGATGACGTAGCGCTGCTTCAATCGTGGCGCGAAGATCCGCAATCGTACGAAAAATAATCGCTAAAAAAAAATGTTGCAACCATTCCGGGTTGGTGGTATTATATGACATCAAACGGAAGGGTTTCTAGGGATCCGACGGTCTGCATTAAATAGTTGCGGGTCGGGCGAACCGAGCGAAACCGGTGCGGCACAAATACATCTGCACTACACCGTAGGGATAAAAGACCTTCGGCAAGTTCCGCCTCTTTCAGGCGGAGCTGCTGAAGGTCTTTTTTGAATTTGCTTGAATCCAGATTAAAGAGACGGGGAGCGGAGGTATCATGGTTGCGTTAGAAACGCGCAAACTGAGCAAAACGTTTGCGGTGAAACAGAAAAAAGCCGGACTGATGGAAAGCGTTCGTTCACTGTTTCGGCCGGACTGGCAGGAAAAGACGGCGGTAAAGGATGTGGATTTGGTTGTACGTGAGGGAGAGACCGTCGCCTTCCTTGGACCGAACGGAGCGGGCAAATCGACAACGATTAAAATGTTGACCGGCATTTTGCATCCGTCATCGGGCGATGCGGAGGTGCTAGGCTGTAATCCTTGGAGAGAACGAACAAGGCTTGCTTACCGGATCGGCGCCGTTTTCGGGCAAAAATCGCAGCTGTGGTACCATCTGCCGCCTGCCGATTCATTCGAGCTGATGAGTCGCGTTTATGAGCTGAACAGGGGCGATTACCGGCTCCGGCGCGATATGTTGATCGAACGGTTTGCAATAGGACCCTATCTGCACACGCCGGTCAGAAAGCTGTCGCTTGGCGAGCGGATGCGCTGTGAAATTGCAGTGACCTTGCTGCACCGTCCGCAATTGCTGTTTCTGGATGAGCCTACGATCGGCCTCGACGTTGTCGTTAAACAGCAGATAAGAGAATTGATTCTGCAGTTGAACCGCGAGGAAGGAACGACTGTGTTTTTAACTTCACACGATTCCGGCGATATCGAATTATTGTGCAAACGTGCGGTTATTATTCATCATGGCAGTCTGATGCTGGATGCTCCGGTCGATCGGATGAAACGGGAAGTGTTGAAATATAAGACGATCCGGCTGAAACCGGCAGGCATTTCCAGGGAGTTGATGCCGATGGAAGGCGTGAGCATTCAAGCCATGGAAGCGGAATATCTTCTCCTGTCTGTCGATGTGACGGTCACACGGATCGAACAAGTGCTTGCCCAACTGATCGGAATGTGTTCGATTGACGATGTGACGATCGAGGATCCGCCGATGGAAGATGTAATCAAACATCTTTTTTTAAATTCTAACAATTCATAGGTTTCCACACTATGCGGAACGGGAGTGAAGGATCGTGAATGGGCAATGGATGTCCAAGTGGAGAAAATATGAAGCAGTGATGCTCATCACGCTGCGTCATCAGTTGGCATATAAGGCGGATTTCTTGCTCAGGTCGGTTTTTTTGCTGCTTATCCTTTTTATCTTCATTCAATTATGGCAGGCTGCTTACGAAGGGGATTCCAGCCGACTTATCGCAGGCTTTTCATTAAAGCAAATCATATGGTATCTGGTGTTTACCGAAGCGCTAACTATGGCGGGTCCGCAGCTCGGCATGCGTGTGGAGGAAGAAGTGAAAAACGGCGAAATAGCGGTGCGTCTCACACGCCCGCTATCTTATACGGGGTTTCATTATATGTGTTATACAGGAGAGGCATATTTACGGTTTGCCGTTCATTTGGCCGTCGGGAGCGTGATTGCAACGGCATTGATTGGTCCGCCTTCATTCGGAGGGGGATGGGCGGCGCTGCTAATCATGAGCATCGGCTCATTCACTGTCGCATATATGCTGTCCATGATCGTTGCGTTATGCGCATTTTGGGTCGAGGAGACGCGCGGGCTCGAATTCGTGATGCAGAAGCTTCAATTCACGGTAGGCGGAATGCTGATTCCGCTCGATCTGATGCCGGAATGGCTGCAGCGGATCTGCTTATGGCTGCCTTTTCAAGCCGTACTCTATTTTCCGGCGAAGATAGCCGTTTCCTACGATTCCCGGTTGTTCGCCGAATTTATTACGATTCAATGGGGATGGGTCATTCTATTATCGGTTTTGTTAGCGATCATGTACCGGAGCGGGGTGAGAAAGCTGCATGTCAACGGCGGTTAATCGGCAAAGTAATCCCGGAGAGTATGGAACGGTTGCCGGAACGTTGAAGTTCGTCTTTACGTGCTGGAAGCTGAATATTGCAGGAGTGATGGAGTTTCGGTTAAGCTTCTTTCTGACTGCGGGAATGATGTTTATCAATAATTGCATTTGGCTTGTGTTCTGGAGTATCTTTTTTGCCAAGTTCCCGGTTTTAAACGGCTGGGAGCTGAGGGATGTTATGCTGCTCTGGGCGGTAGGCGCCGGCGGCTTCGGGTGGGCGAACATGCTGTTCGGCAACTTTACCCGGGTCGCCCATCTTGTAGCGTCAGGCCAGCTCGATGTCTATCTGACGCAGCCAAAGCCGGTTATACTAAATATGCTTGCGAGCCGGATGTCGCTCATGGCTGCAGGCGATTTTATATTTGGTCTCGTCATCTACGGGTTAGTCGGGGATCATACGATTCGCGGAGCCTTGCTGTTCGCGGCAGGGTTATTGATTGCAGGGCTGCTGTTTCTGTTTTTCACATTGGCGGCCCATTCGCTCGCTTTCTTCATTGGAAATGCGGAGGGGCTAGCATCTCAGCTGTTTAACGGATTTCTGGCGCTGACGACTTATCCGACCGATATTTTTCGCGGAACGGTCAAGATCATTTTGTTCACCGCCGTGCCGGCCGGCTTCATCAGTTATCTTCCGATCGGCCTGTTCAATCAGGTGCATTGGCCGTTTCTCATTGGAGCGGTTGCGATGACGCTGTTCGTGACGGCCGGAAGCACCGCGCTTTTCTATTGGGGGCTGCGCCGTTACGCTTCCGGCAATCAACTGACGATGCGGAGCTAGCATGTAGCATTGCTCGTCATCCTGTGGCGGGCAAAAATGCTCATTCATATCATTTGATCAGCTTTCCAGGAAGTCGCCCTCCGTCTGAAGACGGAGGTTTTTTCCATTCCGGGGACTGTTCTCCGTCAGGACACATTTCAGTATAGTAAGGAAAGATTACCGGGGGCGTTACCAAAAGCGGAGAGACTTAAAGCGGAGAGACTTTGAGAAGCGAAGAGACTTTGAGAAGCAGAGAGACTTTGAGAAGCGGAGAGACTTTGAGCTCTGCTCAAAGATCCCTATGTCATGCTCAAAGATCCCTATGTAATCGGAGAGACTTTGAGCTCCGCTCAAAGATCCCTATGTAAGGAGGAGAAACAGAAATGAAGGAGCAGCCCGTGCTAGAGGTCGACCGTTTGCGCAAAACATTTGGAGATGTGACGGCGGTTGAAGAGATCAGCTTCAGCGTACAGGCAGGGGAAATATTTACGATTATCGGTCCGAACGGGGCGGGAAAGACGACGACGCTGGAAATGATCGAAGGGCTGCAGCAGCCCGATTCGGGGAAGGTTTCGGTGTTTGGAAAGTCCTGGAACGGCCATTCGGAGCAGATCAAAATGAACATTGGCGTTCAGCCGCAAGCAAGCGCATTGTTCGATTTATTGACGGTGGAAGAAAACCTCGACATCTTCGCTTCATTTTATGACCGGTGCCGGCCGGTGGAAGAGATTATTTCGCTTATCAACCTGAACGATCACCGGAACAAATACGTCAAAACACTCTCCGGCGGCCAGAAACAGCGGCTTGCGATCGGTCTTGCAATGATCAACGATCCGAAAATAATTTTTCTTGACGAACCGACGACCGGACTGGATCCGCAGGCGAGACGCAACATCTGGGATATTGTGCAAAAGCTGAAGGAGCTCGGCAAAACGACAATTCTGACGACGCATTATATGGAGGAGGCGGAAAAGCTGAGCGACCGTGTCTGTATCGTCGACCAAGGTAAGATCGTGGCAATCGATACGCCAAAGTCGTTGATCGGACAATTGACGCGTGAGCGGGAAATTCATCTCGCATTTACTGGCGGAGCGGCTCAGGCTGCAGAGGCGGAAGGAATCGCGCGCAGCGACGAAGCGGTCACGAGGGCGGAACGAGAGGCAGAAAGGCTGACGGTATGGTCGGTGCGTCCGGAGCAAACGCTGTATCGTATTTTCCAGTTTACTACGGAACAGGATGTACAGGTGGAGCAGGTATCGATCCGCGAATTGAGCCTCGAGGATGTTTTCATCGCTTTCACCGGCAAGGAATGGAGGGATTGACATAAATAAATTCGGCAAGCAATTCGTCAAGCTGTTCGGCGCCCATTTCAAAATGACGTTCCGCGAGAAACAGCTATGGTTTTGGTCGATATTTTATCCGGTGCTGCTGCTTGTCATATTTATGGTTATATTCGGTAACACATCCAGCGACAGCTTCTCCGCCAAGATTGCGCTTGTCGAACCGGAGCCCGGCCCTGCCGCCGAAGGCATTAAACAGGGGATCGGACATATTGATTCATTTGAGCTGAAAGAAGAGCAGCCGGTCAGTCTTGAACAGGCGGAGATATGGCTGAAAGAGAAAGAAATCGATGCTGTCCTCATGCTGCCGCAATCAACAGACGGCTCCGTGATGAAGCTGATCCTGAACAAGGAGAAGCAGAACGCCTCTTCTTCTCAGGCGATCAGCAGCATCGTAAACGGTATCATCCTTCAGGCGAATGAGGCCGATGCGGCAATACGGCAGGCACCAAAAATGACGCTTCAGACGGATTATATTTCCAGCGGAAGCGATAAATTGCAGTACAACGATTTCCTTCTGACGGGGATGATCGCATTGGCCATTTCGCAGGCGGGTATGTTCGGAATGGTAGGCATGGTGGAGATGCGGAGAAACGGACTGTTGAAGCGGCTGATGATGACGCCCGTCAGCATGAAATTGTTCGGCATCAGCAGTATGTTCGTAAGGTTTATTCTGAGTGCGATTCAGATCGTGCTGTTATCGCTCATCGGTGTGCTTGCATTCAAGGCAAATCTAAACATTGATATTTTCACGTTCCTGATCATATTCCTTGTCGGCACATTATCTTTTACCGGCTTCGGATTTATGATCGCCGCCTTCAGCAAGTCGATGGAAAGCTATATGGGTATCGCGAACTTACTCAGCTTTATCATGATGTTCCTCAGCGGCATTTTCTTTGATCTCAGCTTTCTTCCGGGCTACCTCCAGCCGGTAGCTGCGTATATGCCTCTGACGTATTTCGCCGACGGAATTCGCGACAGCTTCGTTTATGGATTAGGCATTACAAATCCGTCATTTTGGATTAGTACCGGCATACTTGCCGCTTGGGGAATCGTTACATTCCTGATCAGCTCCAGATTTTACAAGTGGAAAGCATAAAAAAAATTATAAGGCAGGTAATGAAAGGCCGTCTCTTCCGCGGAATTGATCTGCGAAAGGCGGCTTTTCTTTCTTTTTTAATGCAGGCAGGCATTTGATGGAAGCTTTATGAAAACTTTATCAATTTCCTTTCCGATTTTTCGTAACTTTTTCCCTTCTTGCTCCGTCTATACGTTATAATGAAAAAACTTTAATGTAGTTAAGCAATCGGGAGGGAGGGAAGTTAAAGCGATGGCATGGTGGCAGCGCAGCAAATCAAGCGGTGCGGTGGAAGAATTAGCGAAACCGCCGCAACCGGAAGTGATCGAACTGCCGGAGAATACAGAATCAGTCGCTCAAGTGAAAGAACAGCGCGCTGAAGCCGGCGGTTCTTCTGAAGAAAAATCTACCGTCTCGATGCCGCTAGACCCTTTGATGACCGTATCCGCTGTCGAACGAACGTTTCAGGTAGGCGGTCAGCCGCTGCATGTGTTGAAGGGCCTTGATATGCACCTAAAACACAGGCAGCTGGTCATGCTGCGCGGACGTTCGGGCTCGGGTAAGACGACGCTGCTCAATATGCTTGGCGGATTGGATCAGCCTACACGCGGTGAGATCTGGTTTAACGACTTGCCGTTTCATAAGCTGAACGATGACAAGCGGACAATCATCCGCCGCAAGGAAATGGGCTTTATATTTCAGGCATTTGCACTCATGCCGCTGCTGTCGGCCTGGGAAAATGTAGAGCTGTCGCTCCGCATGGCCAATGTGCCGCGTTCCGAATGGAAGGCGAGGGTTACCGAAGTGCTGGAGCTTGTCGGACTCGGAAAACGGATGCATCATCGTCCGTTCGAGCTGTCCGGCGGTGAGCAGCAGCGGGTGGCGATTGCCAAAGCCATTGCGCACCGGCCGCGTCTGCTGCTTGCGGATGAGCCGACCGCAGAGCTGGATTCCCAGATGTCGGCGCAAATTATGGGGGTATTTCAAAACATCATTCAAACGGAACGCGTTACGATTTGTATGACAACGCATGATCCTACGATTTTGGAGGTTGCAGACCATGTCTACGAAATGGTGGACGGAAAATTCGTCTAAATCATACAACGAGGAGGAAGCGGCGGGCATACGCTGGCCGCGGAGAAGATGGCCCAAAGCCGCTCTCGCAATCATGCTGAGCGTTTCTTTGGCTGTTACAAGCGGTTGCGCACTGCTGCCGGCCGAAGAGGAAGAGGAACAGCTTCCGGCAATTACGCCTCCTCAAATATCGAAAAAACCGGAGTACGAGGTCACAACCACTACTTTGGAGACCAAAGTGCAGGGAATCGGTAAGCTCTTATCGCTCCAGGAAGAAACGCTGTATTTTACGCTAGACGGCAAGAGGCTTAAGTCGCTTGAGGTCAAGCTGGGCGATCAGGTGCAGGAAGGTCAATTAATCGGCGAGCTGGATGTCGACGACCTGGTCAAGGATCTCCGGATGAAGCGCCTGCAGTTCCGGAATCAGGAGATTCAAATGAAGGAGACGCTCCGGAAACGGGACGAGATGGATCCGGTCGAATTCGAGCAGGCTTCGATCGCATTCGAAGAAGGCCGGCAGGCGCTCGTTGATTTGGAGGAAGAAATTGCAAAGGCGAAGATCGCTGCTCCTTTCTCGGGTACAATCGTTTCCCTGCGGGTGCAAAAAGGAGACTCAATTAAAGCCTACGATCCTGTTGCCATTGTGGCGGATACGAGCCGGTTAACCGTTGCCGCGACGATCTCCAAGGATAAATTGGGACAAGTCGCTGTCGGTATGCCTGTCGTCGTCGATATCAACAATGCCGGGAAATATCAAGGCAAGGTTAAGCAACTGCCTGTCGCGGGTGAAGATTCGAATAATAACGGCGGCGTTCAAGGCGGCGGAAGCGGTAGTCAATCGGAACGGCCGGAAGATTTCCTGATCGTTGAGCTCGACGAGATGCCGGAAGGCTTGAACCGCGGCACCCCGTTATCGGTCTCCATCATAACGAACCGCAAGGAAAATGCCGTTGTTATTCCGGTAGCGGCACTTCGTTCGCTCGGTTCGAGGACCTACGTTCAGGTCGTCGACGAGGAAGGCAAACGGGAAGTGGATGTTGCTGTCGGACAGCAGACGTCTACCCAGGTGGAGATCCTTGAAGGGCTGAAACCGGGTCAGAAAGTCGTAGGTCGATAACGTATGGGCATACCGTTATTTCGTTTTTTATTCCGCAAGATGTGGAACACACGCTGGCTGACCATAAGTACGCTCGCGGGTCTGATTCTTGCGGTAGCCTTCGCGACGAGCATCCCGATGTACGCCGACGGCGCACTGAAGCGGGTCGTTGCCGAATCGCTGCAGGAGAAAAGCGGCGGGCTGCCGGCCGGTTCGCTTCTCATGCGGTATCAGGCGACAGGGGGCAGCAAGGCGGATCTCTCCTCCTTAGAGACGGTTAGAGAATACGTCCGGAATGATGCGAGAGAAATGATCGGTTTCCCTGACACGACATTTGTGGAGAGTATGACGATCCGCAGCAGCGACGTCACGCCGGAGGATCCTTCCAAAGTCGATGCAAGCCGAATGCGCCAAATGTCTATCCTGACGATGTCGGGGCTGAAGGAGCAGGCGGAGCTGACACAGGGCAAATGGTTCAGCGACGCCGGGCTCGAAGGCGGCATGCTGGAAGCGGTCATCCTGGAAGAAGGCATGTACCGGAACGATATTCATATCGGCGATGTATTCGAATATCCGGTTTACGGCGGGCTCAATCTGCTGCTTAAAGTAAAAATCGTCGGCGCTTACAAGCCGTTGAATGATACCGATCCATTTTGGTATCAAGGCATAGAAGGTTTGATGACCGGGCTTCAAATCAGCGAATCCGCTTTTTTCGATACGCTTCTCAAGCAAAACAACGTTCCCGTTCATACCGCGAACTGGTATTACGTTTTTAATCTTCGCGATATTCAAACGAGCGATCTGGCGCCGCTGGGCCGGTCGCTTGAGCGGTTGAACATTGAATTATACCAACGTCTTAAGGATACCAAGGTCGAGATTTCATTCGCGTCGATGCTCTCCGATTTCAAACGTCAGAGCCTTCAGCTGCAGACGATGCTGTTCACGCTAGCCGCACCGATGATTGCCATGGTATTTTATTTCATTGCTATGAACGCGAGGCAGTCGCTGGATAAACAGCGGAGCGACATCGCCGTCCTGAGGAGCCGGGGGGCGGGAACAAGACAAATCATCGGCATGTATTTGCTCGAAGGGCTGTTTCTCGGGGCTGTTGCGCTGGGTGTCGGACCGCTGCTCGGATGGTTTATGGCGAAGAGCATCGGCTCCGCGAACGGGTTCCTGGAGTTTGTGGACCGCAAGTCGATTCCGGTCGGGTTCTCAACTGAAGCGATCATCGCCGGTGTTGCGGCCGTGCTGCTTGCTTTGCTGGCGACGGTTGTTCCTGCGGTTATTTATGCCCGGGCATCCATCGTAAATTATAAACAGCAGCTGGCACGGTCCGACAAGAGTCCGCTGTGGCAGCGCTGGTTTCTCGATGTACTGCTGCTTGGTGTGGCGGGTTATGGATGGTATCTATTTAATGAACGCCAAATGGTTACATTCCAAACCGGGATGACGACTGACCAGCTTAATGTGCAGCCTTTTCTGTTCTTCGTACCGGCCATCTCGATATTTGCGTTAGGCCTGTTCTTTCTGCGCGTATTTCCTTGGCTGCTCAAGCTGTTCAACCGGGTCGGCAAATCGCTTCTGCCGGTGCCGATATACCTGACGCTGACTCAGCTTTCCCGTTCGTCCAAATCGTATTATCCGCTCATGATTCTGCTTATCCTGACGCTCGGCCTCGGCGTGTACAACGCTTCTGCCGCGCGCACGATCGATCTTAACTCCACCGAGAGGACCCTGTATAAATACGGGACGGATGTAATTATCGATACGGTATGGGAAGGCCGGGCCGAGCTTCCGCCTGTGCAAAGCGGAGGTAATCAAGGAGGCGGCTCCGGCAATCCCGGAGGAAATCCCGGCGGCGGGGGAAACCCGGGCGGCGGCGGAAACGGCGGAGGCAATCCTGGAGGCGGCGGTGGCGGTACGCCAACGCTGCCGACAAGAATCAACTATATCGAACCGCCGTTCGAGCTGTTCCGGTCGCTCGAAGGTGTAGAGGCGGCTGCACGCGTAATGCAAGCCAAAGCTAATCTCGTCGTTTCCGGGAAATCGATCGGTCAGGGCATCGTCATGGGGATCGACAATACCGACTTCGCCGAGGTGGCCTGGTTCCGCAACGACCTGTTTCCAGTCCATCCTTACAAATACTTAGATGCATTAGGACGGTATTTCGAGCATGCGGCAATCATTCCATCGAACATCGCAAAGAAATATCAATTAAAGGAAGGCGATATCATATCAGCGGGGTTCCAGGAAGGGATGGTCGAATTCGTGGTTGTCGGTATTTTGCCGTATTGGCCCAGCCAGTATCCGGACAAAGCGCCGTTTATTATTGCGAATCTGGACTATATCTATGACCAGGTGCCGATGATGCCTTATCAAGTTTGGCTGAAGATGAAGGACGGTGCGAAGACAGGTCCGATCATGACGGAACTGATGGAGAAAGGCGTCGAACTAGCATCCGTCGAGGATGTGCGGATCGAGTTGGCGGTGCAGGCGAAGCATCCTACCAGAGGCGGCGTGTTCGGCATACTGAGCTTGGGCTTTCTCGTCTCGGTTATTGTATCGCTGGCAGGCTATATTCTTTACTGGTTTTTTAATTTATCCGGACGCGTCGTTCAGTTCGGCGTGCTCCGCGCAATGGGACTTTCCCGAAAACAGCTTACCGGCATGCTGCTGATGGAACAGATTTTTACCGCGGGATTGTCGATCGGCCTCGGCATTATGATCGGCAAGCTGACCAGCGTCCTGTTCCTGCCTTTCCTGCAGACGACGGACAATGTGGCCAATTCGGTGCCGCCGTTCCGCGTGGTGTTCGACTCGAAGGATACGGCGCAATTATATGCCGTCATCGGGTTTATGATGTTTATCGGCGCGATTCTGCTCTTCCTGCATATTCGCAGATTGCGTGTGCATCAGGCTGTCAAAATGGGAGAGGAGCGATAAACGATGATCCACTGTGAAGGACTAGTGAAAATCTATAAATCGGATGATCTCGAAGTGGTCGCCCTGCAAGGTCTCAATTTGACGGTCAGCAAGGGTGAAATGATGGCGATTATCGGCAACAGCGGCAGCGGGAAATCAACGCTTCTGAACACGCTTGGCGGACTGGACCGGCCTTCTGCCGGCCAAGTCCGAGTAGGCAAGTGGGATCTCCTGAAGATATCCGATGAGCAGCTTGTTGAATATAAGCGAGATACGGTTGGATTTATTTGGCAAAATAATGCGCGAAACTTACTGCCTTATCTGACTGCACTTGAAAATGTGGAAATGCCGATGATGCTGTCGGGTAAGCTGGACCGCGCTTATGCTAAACAACTGCTGGAATGGGTCGGGCTTAAGGAACGCATGAACAATAAGCTGCATCAGTTATCCGGGGGTGAACAGCAGCGGGTGGCGATTGCCATTTCGCTCTCGAACCGTCCGGAGCTGCTGCTTGCGGATGAACCGACCGGTTCGGTCGACAGCAGAACGTCCGATTTGATCATGGACATTTTTCGCAGGCTGAACCGGGAGCTTAATGTGACGATCGTCATTGTAACGCACGATCTGTCGCTTGCCGGCAAGGTGGACCGGGTCGTTGCGATCCGCGACGGCCTGACCAGCACGGAGTTCATTAAACGGAATCCGAATCTTGATCACGCGTCGGAAGAGATCGGGCATGCTGCAGGAGGGCTTCAAAACGTCCATGAGGAATATGTGGTTGTCGACCGGGTCGGCCGGCTGCAAATTCCGAAGGATTATTTATTGGCGCTGCAAATTAAAGACAAGGCGTCGATGGAGTTTGACGGTGAAAAAATTATTATTATGGCACCAAAAACATTGGAGGGGTAAGAGATGGGTTTACAATCTTTACGGAAAATCATCATGATCGGATTATCGCTGACAATGATGATATCGCTGCTCGCAGCTTGCAGCAAAGGCAATGGGGAAACGGGTACCGATACGCGAGTGCTTCGTATCGGCGTATTATACGGCGGGGAAGATAACGAGCCCTGGTTCCGTCAACAGTTCACCGATTCTTTTGAATTATTAAATCAGAATATCGAGATCCAGATTGTACCTGCGATCAATAATGAAAGCATGTGGAATCCAAGGCCTAATCAAGGCGATGAGCGGGAGGAGCAGCCGGATCCGTACGAGGAAATGCAAAAAATGATGACGGGCAGCAATCCGGTGGATGTCGTTGTCACCGATATAGGCATGCTGCGCCGGATGGTGCAGGACAATCTGCTAAAGGAGCTCGATCCGCTCATTCAACAGGAAAACTTTGATATCAGCGATTATGTGCCGACGGTTCTGGAAGGAATTAAAGCCGCCGGCGACAACAAGATATATGCCCTGACGCCCACATTCACTTCTTCCGCGATGTTTTATAATAAAAGGATCTTCCAGGAGAAAGGCGTTGAGCCTCCGACGGACAATATGATGTGGGATGATGTCATCAACAAAGCCCGCCTGGTTGCCGGCGGAGAAGGAGAGGAGCGTACATTCGGCCTGATGCTGAACCGCTGGGGCGGCGACGGGTTCTGGGACATTCAAAACTTTGCAGCTCCGCTGCAGCTTCGGATGTTTGACGATAAAGCGGAAAAAATGCTGGTCAATTCGCCGCAATGGGAAAAGGTATGGACGACAGTAATTGATCTGTATCGAGAGAAAATATCTCCAAAAGGGGAAGACATGTGGGGAAGAACGTATTCGGAAGACCGTCCGTACAATCCGTTCGAGAACGACCTCTTCCTCAGCGGCCGTGTTGCGATGATGATCGGCGATTATTACTATTTGAACGATTTGAAGCGGGCGTTTAACCAGAAGGATAATATCGAAGGATTTACGATGGTCGACTGGGACGTCGTTACCGTTCCTCAGTTTCCGGAAGCTCCGGGAATCGGCGGCAACATTTACTTGAACCAGCTTATGGGCATTAACGCCAATGCGCAAAATTCGGACGACGCATGGAAATTTATTAAATTTTTGAACGGCAAGGAATGGGCGAAGCTTAAATCCCGCAGCACCAATGAAATGGTCGCCCGCAAAGAATTTATTAAACCAAGGGAAGGCATGGATTATAACATTGCGGCATTCTATACGCTGAAGCCTGTCCCGGTTTATTCAAACAACGAAGATATCTACCGCAAATATCCGTATATCTATGATGCGGTACAGTCCCCGGGACAAATGCTGTTCCAGCAAGTGATGGAGGAAAAGAAAACAGTAAAAGAAGCGCTTGCGGAATGGGAAACGCAGGGGAATGCGAATTTGCTCCAAATGAAGGAAAATCCGGATCAACCGCTGCAGCCGATCGATATGATGCCGGGCGGGGAAATTCCGATAGACAAAATCGAGGAAGACGTTCAAGCGGAAGTTTACCCAGCTGAATAATCATTTTTATCCCGCGGTCTTCGGATGTTGACCGCGGGATTGTTTTTATGTCTGAATGGTTATCCGCGGAGCAGGAACGACTGAAAAGCAGTCCACGATTTGTTTTCCGTCTGGTATAACAAATGAATCCGGTCGACGGCCGTAGTGAATAAAAGCGACTGATGCTTCAGGCTCGCGTACACGTCATGAAGCTCGTCAGCGGACATTTGCTGTCCGAGTGTCAAATGGGGGGTGAAGACATATTTCGGCTCATGATTGGAGAGCGGGCCGCTGTTCACTTCCTCATAGAGCCCTTTCACGGCGCTTGTATCCCGCAATGCCAAATAAATGACATGATTGACGGGGTAAAATGTTGAGACGCGGTTGTACGTGATCTCAAAGGGTGCAGTTTGCCGTGTAATCTGCTCCAAATGTTGTGTAGCCGCTTGCAGCCGCGTTTCATCCCAATCCTCGCTTTCCCTGATCGTCATATGGGGTTGAATGGCATTGTAATGCGGATCATACCTTTTGCGCAAGCTGTTGGCGAAATCCTGAACCGGCTTGGAAGGGAAAATGACGATGCCGTATAACATATGAATCGACCTCCTCAGCGAATGCAGATTTTAAAAAAATACGAAAGGAAAAGTTTCACCCCAGGATTTCCATAAGAAATCCGCTTCGTAAGCACCTTCATTATTATTATACCCGAAATGCTTGAAATTCCCGAAATTAGGGTATTCTAATTGAAAAAAGGCAGGAGGGTTCAGTCATGGATTGGATATATTGGGGTCGCTTGTATGAGACCAAGTTTCAAGCCGGCTGTCTGGTTCAGAGAATGGAGAACGACTGGTGGATCTACGGCTACGAGAGCCCTAAAGAAATTGAAGTGTTTCGTTCGCGAAAAGGGAGATATGGAGTCCGATTTGTACCGTAAAACTTGCAAATCAAAAAAAATTAAAAAAGGGTTGACTTACTCTTTCGATCCGTGGTATATTTTATCTTGTCGCCATTAATATTGGTTCACGATGGAGTAATGTCGCGGGGTGGAGCAGTCCGGTAGCTCGTCGGGCTCATAACCCGAAGGCCGCAGGTTCAAATCCTGCCCCCGCAACCAACTTACCAGAGTGGTTACCCTAATTAGGGCCCTTAGCTCAGTTGGTTAGAGCGGTCGGCTCATAACCGATTGGTCGGGGGTTCGAGTCCCTCAGGGCCCACCATGATGCGACAATGATCTTTATGCCGGGGTGGCGGAACTGGCAGACGCACAGGACTTAAAATCCTGCGGTAGGTGACTACCGTACCGGTTCGATTCCGGTCCTCGGCACCATTAAATAGTTAACGATGAATTCGCTCAGTAAACGTCCGATCCAGACGTCCGGGAGCGGATTTTTTTGTTTTCACACCTCCTATACATTTCCACGATGAAATACACATGATTTTGACGGCGAGGCTAAGAATAAGAAAAAACAGAAAAGAGGTTACTGCAGTGTGGTATCTTCTCGCGGCTGTCGGCTTAATTGTTATTGTTGTTGGAGCCTATTACTCGGTAAAGATCATGCGAAATCAACAGCATCGAGAGTTTGATAAAAGGCTGCCCGAATCAATTGCGGCGCATCCCGCAGCCCGAAACCCGATCTTCATATTCTTTATTGTAACCCCCGTTGCCGTTTTTTTGTTAAGTATTCTGGCCTGGCTGGTATTTGGGAGGTGACCTCGTGAATAAGAGGAAATATTTCGTTTCGGTTCAATCAAGATCGGTATTGACTGAGCAAGGTCAGGCGGCTTATGAGCTGGAAATTGAAGCAACGGAAGAGGAAGTCGAAAAACTTCAGTACTTGTTCCAAATGCTGGAGGAAGCCGAACAATCCTCGTCCTTTCGTGCGATTACGCCGGGAATTCCTTATCATTGCGATGCGGAGAATGATAACTACGATAATGCATTAAAAGCATGTTACGATCTAGTGCAGAAGTTGGGCACCGAAGAGACGGTGGCTCATTTATCGGGGATTATTGATCAACTGAATAATATTGGGCATTATGAAAGTGAACGGTAAATGATGAAAAACAAAGAAGCTGTAATAGCTTCTTTGTTTTTTTATTGGAGCAGATTACTTTCGAGGACTTGTTGTTCAAATTGGTTGGCATATTTGCTCATGCAATTACAATAGTAATCTTTACGGCAAATCGGGCATGGGATGTTTAACAGACGGTTTACGCCGATAATTTTCCACTCCGGGTTTTTCCCGAAAAATAAACGGCATTTAGATTGATTCGATAATGTAACGATGAACTGACACAGCCCGTTTTCTTCATTGCGGTCAGAAACTGTAATGTCTTTAATAACCGGTTTAAAGCTCATACTGTCCCACCTATTCCATTAGTTTAACAAATGCTTACTAAGCATAACTTTATTCGATTGGCGTGTCAATAAGTGAGGTATGTTTATTGTTCCCGGGCAGCTCCTGGCCTATAATGAAGAATGCAAGTATTTTTCGCGGAACAGGTGATCAACGATGAAGGCTATTTTTCAAAATGATTGGGCGGAGCTTCTTCAGCCGGAGCTGGAAAAGGATTATTACCGAAGCTTGCGGTCTTTTCTTGCGGATCAATACCGGTCGAAGACGGTATACCCTGACAAACATCATATTTTTAATGCACTCCATTATACCTCCTTCGAGCAGACGAGAGTCGTTATTCTCGGTCAGGACCCTTACCACGGTCCGAATCAAGCTCACGGACTGAGCTTTTCCGTGTTACCCGGAGTTCGAGTTCCGCCGTCGCTTCAAAATATTTATAAGGAATTAAAGGACGATTTGAATTGTACGGTCCCGTCGCACGGCTCGTTGGTCTCCTGGGCCAAGCAAGGTGTGCTTTTGCTGAACGCCGTTTTAACGGTACAGGGGGGAGAGGCAAATTCTCATAAAGGCATTGGCTGGGAACGTTTTACGGATGCGGTTATCGATGTCCTTAACCGTAGAGAAAGGCCGCTAGTGTTTATATTATGGGGAAAGCATGCGCAAGACAAAGCGGCTAATATCGATAAACAGCGTCATTTCGTCATTGCATCGGCGCATCCGAGTCCTTTTGCCGCGCATCGCGGTTTTTTCGGCAGCCGGCCCTTTTCCAGAGCAAACCAATTTCTGCAGTCCATCGGCTGCGATCCGATCGAATGGCAAATTCCCGATCCGCCGGAAGGCGGCTCTTTATGAAAGGGCAACGCTTAAAAAAGCCTTCAAGATGGCTTAATCCGGCGGGCGGATATTTAACGGGCTATTCCCATACATTGAATCCCTACAGCGGATGCGCTTTCTCCTGTTCGTACTGTTATGTCAGACGGATGCCTATTGCGTTGTTCAGGGAAGAAGAGTGGGGCGAGTGGGTGGACATCAAGACCTTTGACCGGAACTCGTTCGTGAAGGAATGGAGCAGGGCTCTTTCCAAAGGAAGGGTGACGATATTCATGTCCTCCAGCACCGATCCATATCAACCGCTTGAGGCGGAATTCGGCGTTACGCGTGCGATCTTGGACGTAATGGCTGAAGAGCCTCCCGCATTTGTTATGCTGCAGACGAGAAGTCCGTTGGTGCTCCGGGATAGGGATCTGGTTAAACGGCTGGGCAGCCGTATCAGAGTGAGCATGACCTTGGAGACGGACCGGGAGGATATTCGCAAGGCGCTCACTCCGAAGGCGCCTCCGCTAGCCGCGCGTTGGCGGGCGATACAAGAGCTGCAGGCGGAAGGAATTGCAGTCCAAGCGGCCGTGTCGCCATTGTTGCCGCATACGGACCGCTTTGCGGAGCGGCTCGCCGGCGCTGTGCCTTTAGCGGTTGTCGACGACTTTTTTCGCGGTGATGGAAGCAAGGGGCGAAGAACACAGCAGCTTGGCATGGCTTCCGTTTATGAGGCTATCGGAGTTCAAGAAGCGTACACTCCGCAATATGCCGACCGTTTCTTTGCCGAATTGTCGGAAAGGATGCCTCCAGGTACCGTTAAGCAGGGGCAGGAAGGCTTCCTGCCGCCCCAGCCGGATTTTAAACACCTCTAATGACACGTACATCTGCCGGAAGGACGGATTCGCCTTCATAGAGCATAAACCGTCCGTCCTGCCATTCGATCCGCAGCAGCTTCTTGTTATCCGACTGGTACTGCCAGACCGATTGCTCCCCGCTATGATTGTAAGGCGTTCTGCCAACAGCGGTGATGCTGCCTGTATACTGTTCTTCCAGATGATAGATATAATCGTCAAGCTCCAATACTGTCGGTACTTCGGTTATCGAATCCAAGCGGCCGTCAATTCGTTCGTACATGGCATGTACGAGCCGTTCACGTTCTTCAATAGATAAATAGCGAACTGCGTTTCCGTCCTGAAGCGTCAGCACAACCGCGTTGCGCTGGCGATTTTGCGTGCGGCCCGTCACTTCATAAGTGACCATTGAAACCTCGCATACATCGCCCGGAGCCAAGGTAAGCATGCTGCGTTCCTTTTTTTGAGGCTGCGGCTTTGCAATCAAATTTTTAATTCGTTTTAGCAGGCTCATTTTTGTTCTCCCCTTTGGTAACAATAGAAAACCGCCGGGCTCGCACCGGATGGTTTCGGGCGCAGAACGACGACGGTCATTCTTTCATCATTCAGGATTTAAGATTAATCGGCTTTCTTTTCATACTGCTTCATAAGAGCGGCCAGTTCGTCTTCGACCGCTTTATCTTTGCCGAGCTGCGCGAATTCGTCGTCGAGCGATCTTCCGCGGGTGTTCATTTCGTTGCTTGCTTCGGCCTGAGCTTCCATTTGCAGCATTTTTTCTTCCATTCGCTTCAAGCCTGCCGAAGCGGTGTCGGATCCGAAACCGCCCATCGCCTGGTTGATTTCTTTCTGCGCCTTTGCGGCATTGTAACGGGCGACAAGCGTTTCCCGTTTGTTTTTCATTTCGGAGAGCTGCTTGCGCATTTCTTCCAGTTTACTGCGGAGAAGATCAGCTGAAGCCTTGTTCTGATCGTAGCTCGCTTTATATTCGTTCATTTTTTGCTCGGCGGCTTTTTTCTCTTCCAGTGCGCGTCTTGCCAGATCGATATTTTGCGCTTGTGCTGCAATGTGCGCCTGCTCAGCGCGCTTCTCTACGAGCGCAGCCTGCTCTTCATAAAGCAGCTTGAATTTTTTCTCCAGCGCGATCTGTGCAGCGACCGCTTTCTCGGCATCCTCCAAATCCTCCTGCATATCGCGGATATATTGGTCGGTTAATTTGATCGGATCTTCGGCTTTCTCGATTAATGCATATACATTTGAGAGTGTCAGGTCGCGTAAACGTTTAAAAATTGACATTTGAACAGGGCCTCCTTTAAGATTCATTACAAATGCTTTCCATGTCTACTAATACGTAGCATTGGTAATGAAGTTTCAGGGAATAGCACGGAAACGAAAAAAAAAAAGCGGCCTTAATTGGCCGCTTTTGACAACTATTCGGCATGCTCGGAAACCGGAGAATCCGATCCGGGAGATCCGCTTACTCCGCCGCCGGCCGGCAGGTCCGCCAGCACCGCCTCATACTCACTTCCGATGTATGTGGTTGCTTTCACTTCAGTGATGACTTGCGCGTACATTTTATCCGGATCCGGCTGTACCGCATCCACATAGATGATCGCACGCTTTCCTTCAAACATAATGGATGTCACTTGAATACCGTATCCCGGATGTGGCGCCTGAGCGCTGACGGTTACCTCCAGCACATCGTCATTGACTTTTGTTGACTCAAGCTTGACGTCGCTAAGAGGAAAGGGCTCTATTTCCGGGATCGTAGGGGTCGTCTCTACGAATATGATAGCGTCGTGGAGCCAGCCAGCCGCTTCGCTGCGTTTCACAGCTTCCTTCGGATAGAACATCTGCTTTTTATCCAGCTTAATGATATCGCTGATCAACAGCTTTTGAACACTGTTCATGTAGGCAGGGGTGATATCGGCTTCATCTTCGATCAGCATGTACAGCTTAATAAAGGCATAGTCGCCTTTTGTCATCATCGCGAGGAACAAAGAATGTGCAAACTGTTCGCGTGTCATGGCGGCGGAAGGATCGATGTCTTTCGGAAGATCCAGCCCGTTCAAATGAGCGATGACAAAAGCTTCGGAATACCAGGCGTTATCTTTGACATTGGTAAAGTAATCGCTTGCTTTCGGTTCTTTAATGAATTGGATGTCGTTCAAATTCAAGTCCATGCCTTTCACGATAAGAGCGACACCTGCCGCATTGGTCAGTTTGCCCCCCGGCAAAAATGTGCCGTCTTTATGTCCGTTCAGAATGCCTCTTTTCTTTAACTCGGCAATCTTCTGACTGTTGGGATCCGTCGACGTATCCGAAAACGCGAATACGGTCTGGCCGAGTGCAAACAATAGCGTTAAAGCCAGGAAAACGATGAATATCGGTTTTTTCTTCATGAATCGGTCACCTCTTATTTTGAAATCTCCTACTTCGCTGCAGCTATTACCATTGACGCTCACTGTTTTAGAAAGGTTGCAGTTCATTCTCACCAACATTGCTCAAAAGAGCGATTGATTCATCCGCCGTAACTCTGTCCAAATGATTCGCATACAATAAAGTGTGTCTCAAAGATATGCCGGTACGCGATAAACCGGGTGAAGGAGGTGCAACATGACAAGAGAACAATTTCTTGCAATACTTGCTCCGATCGCGGTTCAGGTTCGAAAAGAAGGCTCGCCGCTGTTTCCGTCCGTTCGTCTGGCCCAGAATCTGCTGGAAACCGGTGGGACCATACCCTCTTGGAACAATCTGGGGGGATACAAGGTCGGAAGCGGCGTGACGAATGCTTACTGGCGGGGACAGGTTGTCAATAAAGCGACATGGGAGGTTGTTGACGGCAGACGGATCGAAACGACCGCGGCCTTTAGGGCATACGACAATGTATATAATTTTTACAAGGATCAGGATTTATTGTTTCAGTTTTCCCGTTATGCGCCTGTGCGAAACGCGCGAACGCCGTATGCGCAAGCCGACGCTTTGCAAGCTTCGGGGTATGCTACGGATCCGGCTTATGCATCCAAATTGAAAAATCTGATTCAAACATATAATCTCACCAAGTACGACATCATGCCGAATGAAGAGGAGGAGGACCAAATGGCAAAGGATGAAGAACAAGATAACAGACTGACGGCACTGGAGGAAACGTTGAATCGTTTGTCGTCGCAGCTTGCTCAGTTGCAATCCAGAACCAACATGGAGGCGCCTTCCTGGGCGCAAACGGCAGCCAAATATTTCGCGCCTTATTTCGATACAAAAACGGGCAGTTACGATTTCTGGAGAATACTGACGATCATGTACCGGCAGCAGATCGCCCAGCAAGAAAACACGAATCCTGAATAAGCCGCACTACTCCTTTTTGCGCCATTTTTTCACGGTCAAGGCGATCCAGATAAGAGCCAGGATGATAATAGCGACGTCCAGAAACGTCGTGTTCGAAAAATCAACCACAATGAGTATAAGCATGAAAAGGACGGCCATAATGAGGACGTCTTGTTTTTTTTGCTTGTTATCGTTCTTCATGGATCTGATTCGCTCCTCTGAAATTGAGTATGGATAATATAAAAAAGTCCTTGATTCACAAGGACTTTTGCGTTTTATGTATGGTGATCTGTAGTGGGCTCGAACCACTGACCCCCACCCTGTCAAGATGGTGCTCTCCCAGCTGAGCTAACAGATCACATTTGGAGAAGACAAGAATTAATATAACAAGAATTCGTATTAAAGTCAACAATTTAATATATGTTTTTTTAATTTTTGCAGCAATAAGATTTTCGCCTCCGGTCTGACCGCGAAATCGTTCTTCACGACTTTTTCGCCTTGAAACGGCATAGAGATGAAGAAAAGAAGTAATCCGCTTTCAGGAGGCGAAATCATGATCAAGGAGTACGTATTGTTTGGGGTGTGGCTTTCAGGACTGTTCGTTATCATTGCTCTCGTCGTCATCTGCGTTGCATGGATGGTCAAGAAAGATTCTATGGCGTACGACAGATATATGATTTGGGGCAATAAGCCGGAAGCGGATCGTAATCCCCCTCAAGATTAGAAAGGTTAGCCGTTCTTTTTTCTTTTTTGTCAGTTGTTTGAATGAATAGCGGTTCGACCATACTACTCATATATCCTATTAGAGGATAAATTCCCTTATTACTTGCGGGAGTGTGAGTAGTTAATATGGTTAAATGGATCTGTATTACTTGGTTTACAGCATTAATTACAACAATAGGCAGCTGCACCGGTATATTATCGGAAAGCGCCGACGGGCTGCCGGTCTTGCCGACTGCGGTCCTTGAAGACGTCTATTCCGGCTCTGTGTTCGATGATGTTTATTCACCCGGCACTACCGCTCCGTTGCCGCCGCCTGCCGCCGGGAAACCGGCGGATCGGGTTGGAGGTATGCCTGAACTCGATTTCTAGCACTGTGAAGCTTTCTGCCTGCATGATATCGTATCTCCCGAACCATACTAATAATAATGCTGGACACTGCAGTGTCAGCGGAGAGACTTTGAGCTCCTCAAAGATCCCTATGTAAGCGGAGAGACTTTGAGAAGCAGAGAGACTTTGAGCTCCGCTCAAAGGTCCCTATGTCGTGCTCAAAGATCCCTATGTAAGGAGGAACGGTATATGAACGAGCAAAATGGCGGTCAACGCGAGCATGTCGTTGCGGTCCAAAAGAACGGCGACGGCGACATCACCGCTTTTAAAACATCCGCAGGACGTGTATTGCAGTATAATGAAGCGCTGAATGAAGTGAAGGCCGGTACCATTGCCGGAGTTAATGCCTTTAAAGGGCGTGACGGCGAGATGTATATTCGCGGTGACGCTGACGGCGATCCGACTAACAATTTGGATCAGCTGCCGCTTTTTTGAATGATAACAAAACCTAAGTTGTACTCCTGTACCATTTGATCCGATAAACAGCCCGAAATTCCCCTGTATGGCCGGAATTCGGGCTGTTTTCATATGGTATAAATTTTGTGCTGCTCTACGAATCTCATTAAACCGGTCCGGCCGATATACTGCTCCTGATCGTCGTCATAATGCATCAGCCAAATCCGTTCCTGAATCGCTTCCGGAAGCGACAAGAGCTCGTCGAGCGTTGCATGAACGGCACCAGGCTGCGCAAGCTGACAATCGTGGAAAATCGTTTCACAGCCTCGCTCGTTAATGAGCTGCTTCAGCAGCTCCGGGTTGAATCTCATATCGGCGGAATAGAAAAAACGATTATTAAAATATAGTGAATAGCTCGGCTTATTCGGAATATGAGGAGTACGCAGAAGTTCAACCGTCAGATGGCGGGACAATTCGACCGGCGTTTGCTCCCGAACTGGAATGACGTTAAAGTAATCCTCGATCATTTGCCCGCCTTCCTGCATCAAACCGCCTTTAAGCGTATTTTCCCACAGCGGCTGGAGAATGGCTTCAGGGACATACATTAGCGGTTTTTTCCCGTATTGAAACTTCATCCGAAAGGCAAATTCTTCCAGACCGCCGACGTGATCCCCATGAATATGGGTGAGCAGGATCGCATCGACGTCGGTTAACGGTTTCCCCAGCTCATGCATGGAAATAAGCGCCGTAATCCCGCAGTCAACCATAAGCGTAAAGCCGTCGACATAAATAAGGGCATTATTATTATAATTCTTTTTGGCAAAAGCATTGCCCGTACCGAGCATTTGAATTCTCAATCTGCCGACCTCCCGAACGTACGTATGATATAAAATTTATCATGAATGCCTGGAAAATAAAAGTGAATGATGCGAATTCGGCCGTGACACGCGCGGAGTCGCTCCCTCATTCATCCGCATACGATATAGACGAATACGGATTGATTAGGGGAGAGGGGCTGTCCGATGAGCAAAAGCAAAAAAGGGAAATTAAAAAAGAATGCTGCTGCGGATAAACACCAGTACGTTATGAAGCTTGTTCTTTCTGATACTTGCGCGGTATGTAAAACGCCCTGTGCCCGCGGGATGGACTACCTTAAACGAATGAGCGTCCCCGGATCGCTCGGAAAGGGAGTCCCCTGCATTTTGACCCGGAAAAAAGCCTGATTTTATGGTGCAGCCTCTGCTTAGAAGGAAAGACTGTACATTTCCCGGGTAAACGCAGCATTCAACAGAAAGCGACACCGATATTTATTTAAAAAAAGTTTCCGCCGTAACGCAACTTTGGACAAATTAGCGAGTATAACCTTACATCCACAACAAATGGATGGAGGTTCTAGATGATGAAGTTCAGAAAAATTATCATCCTGTTGTTCATTATGTCCCTGTGGGGGGGGACGATGCTGTTCGCCAATTCGGCAACGCAGAAGGTTCGGGTAGTTATTAACGGTTTGGAGAACGATGAAACGGGAATTCTTTCAGAGGGGAAAACGTATTTGCCGCTGAGACAGATCGTCAGCTCTCTGCAAGCGATTGTTGTTTGGGACGATGGTAATAAACGCGCGTCGATCTTCAAGCCGAATGTGCATATGTTTCTATTCCAGGACCAAAAGATCTTTGGGAATGTCAATAAAGGCAAAAAATATACGTTTAACGTCTTTTCTCAGATCGATAATCTAAAAACGGAGATTTCTGCGGTCAAAGTTGCGATTGTCGATCCGTCCGGCAAGGAAGAGATGATTCAATCTGAAAATATCCCGGAACAAAAGGATAATTTCTGGTTTGCAACAAAAGAAATCAGATACGGCTTCGACTTCAGCGGCAAATATACGGTTCGTTTCTATATGAAGCCAAGCGGCTCGGAGGAATGGGTGCTGGTGTCCGAGAAGACGATTACATCGCAATAATCTGCAATAAAGGCTTCCGCGGCCGGCTTCGGACGGAAGCCTTTATGATGTGCCCGTTGCGTTTGACCTGGATCCTAAGAAAATGTTACGATACGGTGGAAGATTGAAACTACTCAGAAATGAGGTTAGACGATGAGCGAACATAAGCATGGCGACGATTGCGGCTGCGGGCATGACCACGACCACGACCAAGACCATGAAGAGCATGTTTTTTTAGTTAATGACGATGATGGCAATGAACGCGAGATGGTGATGGTATTCACCTTCGAATCAGAAAATCAAGTCTATGCCGTACTGCTGGACCGTCATGATCCGGAAGCAGACGG
The DNA here is from genome assembly GCA_041281825.1 of Paenibacillus tarimensis. GTDB lineage: Bacteria > Bacillota > Bacilli > Paenibacillales > Paenibacillaceae > Paenibacillus_D > Paenibacillus_D tarimensis_A. Next base: position 2,433,646 of record CP166298.1, read on the forward strand.
CGTTATTTTCCGTATTGAAGAAGAAAACGACGCAGCTTTCCTGGTCGGCATCGAAGATGATGCGGAATGGGAACGGGTGACGAAGATTTATGAAGAGATTGCGCTTCAAGAAAGCCAGTCGTAAACCTGTCGTTTCCTATAGTCAACAAACGGGCGTTCCAATCGGAACGCCCGTTTTATTTGCGCAATAATATGTATATCCGTTTGAAGGTTATTTACGCGGATTGTAGTACATTGTACGGCCGTTAAACAAGGTAAGCTCAGCTTTCAGGTGTTTGGCCAAATATTTGCATAGTTCGTTACCCTTTGCTTTATCGCCGTGGGTTGCATCATCCGGCAGCACAACTTGGATATAATGATATTCACGCTCGCCTTCCGTATTCGAACCGACGCCGAATACAATATACCGGTACAGCGGATTCGTTCCTCTCAGATAGAACCAGCGGTCTTCCTCGCCGGGCTTGGTCTCGATCGTATAAGGGAATGCGGCATCCGCATATGTCCAGTCCAATTGCCGGCCGGTCAGAGCGGTCTGTTCGCGGTAATTGCTCAATCGTTCCTTGACATCCTCAAGCGTCATCTTCTCGACGGCGGAACCTTCTACGAATTTAATGTATGCGCTCTGGCTCAAACAACCCACCTCCCATCACACATCATAGCAAAGTTAAAAAAGAATGACAATATGCCGGTTGTCTAAGCTTGTCGGATGAAGATATTTATGATAAAATAGTGTAAATATTCTGAAAATTGTGAGGGAGTGGATAATCATGTTCGAACATTTGTACGATGTTTCTGAACAAGCGCATGTCCAGTTTGTCGGCCTCATCACAGAGCGGGCGCGATATGATTTCTCAATCGTGTTTACGAATCACTTTTTCGGAAAACCTCTTGTTATTTGTATGCAGACCGGAAGGTCGTCATTATTATGCGCGGACGATCTGTGCAATCTGGATTATTTGCAGCAATTATTCCGTCTTGAAAATATACAAGTAGCCGAAGAGCTTCGTTCTCTTTTGTTGACCCGCTTGCCTTCCATTGAAGCAAGAGAACAGTACTAATTATGAGAGCGTTTACGTGAAAAAAAGGCCGGAGCAACGCTCCAGCCTTTTTTTCATGCCCTTCAATAGATTCGGCATCAACATCATACCGCGGGAGGACTCGATCAGAAGATCGCTTCTTCTTCCACGATGACCTTTACATATTGAATGCTTCGGTCTTCGGGCCCCTTTACCGGTAGTCCGACTTCAACATGCTCGACGATGTAATCGATATTTTCTTGTGAAATAACCTCGCCAGGCAGCAGTATAGGGATGCCGGGAGGGTATACGTATATGAATTCTGCAATAATCCTGCCTGCGGATTCTTTAAAGGGCACGACTTCGGTTTCCGCATAGAACGCATCCCGCGGGGTTAAGGACAACTGGGGTATTTCCGGAATTTTGACGACAAGATCCTTGGCCGCGTTTACTTGATAAAATTGCTCGGACATGTGACGAAGCGCCGTCAGAAGCGTCTCGATCGATGCGCTCCGCTCGCCCGGTGTAACGAGACAGAGAATGTTATACATATCGCTCAGCTCGACCTCGATATTATAGTGCTCGCGAAGCCAATTCTCGGTTTCATAACCTGTAATGCCGAGATGACGAACTTGAATGGTCAGCTTCGTCGGATCGTAATCGTAAGTTGCTTCTCCCCCTAATATATCTTCTCCAAAGCAATAGAGCCCCGGAATATTGTTAATATGCTCCCGTGCGTATTGAGCAAGCCAAATGGCTTCCTCCGCAAGGCGATGGCCGTTTAATATCAAATGTCTGCGCGAGGTATCCAGCGAGCCCAATAATATATAAGACGTCGACGTCGTTGTCAGCATACTGATAATTGTCTGGACGCGTTGTGGATTGATTCTGCCTTTGCGTACGTTGAGAATGGAGCTCTGCGTCATCGAGCCGCCCAGCTTATGGACACTCGTTGCCGACATATCCGCACCGGCCTGCATGGCGGACATCGGGAGCTTTTCATGAAAATGTATGAGCACGCCATGGGCTTCATCCACGAGAACGGGGATATCGTAGCTGTGAACCAGATCGACGATTTCCTTCAGATTGGCGCAGATACCGAAATAAGTCGGGTTAATGACGACGACTGCTTTGGCATCCGGATGACGCTCCAGGGCGCGGCGGACAGAACGGGTCGTAATGCCGTGATCAATGCCCAGTTTCTCGTCCCTTGCGGGCGAAACAAAGACCGGGCGCGCTCCCGCAAATATAATGGCCGACATGACCGACTTGTGCACATTGCGCGGCACGATGATTTTATCGCCGGGCGCACAGACGGTTAGAATCATTGTCATAATAGCGCCGCTTGTCCCTTGAACCGAAAAATACGTATAATCAGCTCCGAAAGCGTCGGCGGCGAGCTTCTGCGCCTCTTCTATAACTCCTGTCGGCTGATGGAGGTCATCCAAAGGAGCGATATTGATAAGGTCGATCGAGAGCGCGTTATCGCCGATAAACGACCTGAACTCCGGGTCGCTGCCGGAGCCTCTCTTATGACCGGGAATATGAAACTGTACGGGATTTTGTTCCGCATGCTTGCGGAGTGCGCTAAATAACGGCGTTTGACTATGGTCCATCGATCCATCCCAGCCTTTCCTTCAATTTAACACAAACAAGGTTGAGTATAGCAAAATCATTAGGGAATGCAAGCGAATTTTGTTGCGGATTTGTTCATTTTCAAGTGCTCTGAAGTTGTGGTACGATATTCGGGTGGAGGGAACACATATGAATAAACAACTTGCAGTCGTCATGCTTATGCTGCTTACGACCTTCATCGGTTTCGGCATCATTATTCCGGTCATGCCGGAGATTATCAAAGAAGTGGATCCGGGATCTTTGGAGCTGCATACCGGGCTGATGTTATCTATTTATTCCTTGATTTCTTTTTTGTTATCCCCAATATGGGGCGGTTTGTCCGACCGGATCGGAAGACGGCCGGTAATCCTTGTCGGTGTGCTGGGGTTCGCCGCAAGCTTTTTACTGTTCGGAATCGGTGCGGACAGTCTTCCTCTCATGTATGCTTCCCGCGTGCTCGGCGGGTTGTTCTCGGGTGCGGTTACATCGGTTATTGTCGCTTATGTTGCCGATGTAACGACGCCCGAAGAGCGGACGAAGGGCATGGGGCTGGTTGGTATGTCCATTGGACTGGGCTTTACAATCGGTCCGGGATTCGGCGGATTGTTAAGTAAGATTTCGCTGGAAACTCCCTTTTACGCCGCTGCAGGTTTGGCGTTTATTACGTTTCTGCTTTCGTTTACGAGATTGCATGAATCGCTCCCATTGGAGAAACGGCGGACCAAAACGGTCAAAAGGCCTTCAAGATGGCATGCATTCGCAGGTCCTGTCCGGTATTTGTATGTCATGGCTTTTTTTGTAGCCTTTTCACTGGCGAGCCTGGAAGCTACGCTTCAGCTGTTCGGAATGAGAAGGTTTGAAGTCACGCCGGGGCAGGTGGGCATGATGTTCTTTGTATGCGGTCTCGTCGGCGCACTCATTCAAGGCGGTGTTGTACGAAGATTTATCCGCAAAGGGGACGAGCCTAAGTTTATCGTCATGGGTCTGGTTATCTCCGCCGCAGGATTTATATTGCTTGCTACTTCTCACGAGCTGTGGACGGCGACAATATACCTGGCTATTTTCGGCATTGGTAACGCATTGATCAGGCCGTGTGTCACCTCATTGGTTACTCAGAAGACGACAGTAGGGCAGGGCGTCGCTTCCGGATTAAGTTCATCCATGGACAGCCTCGGCCGGATTATCGGGCCTCTTGCAGGCACGTTCATGTTCACATTCAATATAGAGCTGCCTTACCTGATTGGAGGCGTGCTCTCTCTCGCAGGCATTCTGCTGCTGATCAGGTTCAATACGATCGACAGCGCTGCCGGAGGCGCTTCCCGTACCGAAGCGTCGTCCTGAATTAACGTCAAAAGCTGCATGGCAGGTTCCGCCGTTTGGAACCTTCATGCAGCTTTTTTCCGATCAAAAGGCCAATCGATATAACGGAAGAAGTGTTGCAAACGTTTCTTCAATTGTTCCGATCAGCCGTTCCCCGTCCGTAAGCAGCGGGTCGTGCCGGTCGATCGTTAACCCGCAAAGGGCTTCAGACGCTTTCACCGATTTCAGCCGTTTGAGGAGCGTCTCCAGCTCATGAACGGACAGCTCGCAATGCGGCGTACCGCCCGGTATCATATGATTACCCGACCAGACAAAATGACCGGGAACCAGGGAAACAATTTCATCTAAACACCTCAGGGCATTGTCGGCAAACACGGTTTTATTGTCGGATTCATAAATGATCGCAAATTGAACGAATAAATGAGATCCGAACAGTCCGATCTGAAAATGCGGGTGCGCTTTATAACCGCGCTTGTTATTTGCGAAAGCGACCCAAGTATCGTTAGGCGGATTGATCGTTCTTCTGGCGTGTCTGGCTACATGAGGAAACATCTCCTCCCCGCAAAGAACCGACAAGTAGGGAGAGAGACGATCTCCCATCAGGTGCAGTTTCGGCCGAATCCGATCGATGAGCGCCGTCATGCGGGGCTCCAGTCCGTCGATAGAGAATGTGTTGAAATCGGTTAACGTGAATCCCTCGAACGGATGGGTGTGAGTAGTTGTTGTTGACATCGTTGATCGTTCCTCCTGATTCTCGAATGCTTCCGAACATTATAGCATAAAATGTAACACCCGACTTTCCCGAACGGCAGGAGCAAGTCAAATCCTCTTTAAAAATAGTCAATAAACCAAGTTGCCATAACATAAGATGAAGTATAAGATAATAGTAAGATCAAATTGTCAGAACATTTCGTCAACGGGTGGCGGGGGGCAAGGAGATCAATGCAAAGCAGAGAGACTTTGAGAAGCAGAGAGACTTTGATCTCGCTCAAAGATCCCGATGTCATGCTCAAAGATCCTATGTTAGGAGGGATTGCCGTGAATAAAAGCTATGAAGTTGAATATTGCAATTTGGAGCTGCGATTCGACCGCCGGCAAATCCAGCATTTCATCCGCGACTTGATTCAAGAAGGCTACTCCCTTTATTGGAGCGAGACGGATGCTCATTTTCTTATTTCGATACGAACGGGACGCAAGCTGGTTAAATTGAGATTTCAACGCATCCAAAACCGGTACAAAATTGTCGGCGATTACACAATCAAAGATGAGAAGCTGTCTGAACTGATCGAAAAATTAATCAATGACACACGTGGACATGCGGTCGTCAAGCGGATCAAAGACCGACAAATTGTCATCGAAAGCATTATGTTCGGCGAGATTATAAGACTTGTGGAGGTGTCAGGCATGGAACATAAAATCATCTATCAACGAAAACCGTTCGTGACAACCGAAGAAATGATACAAGCCTTTCAATCGACAAGGGCGGAAGAGCGGGCGGTTGTGCTCCGGTTAGAGCTCGACTATGAACTATCCGTATTGCACGAAGCGATCCAGGAGCAGCGTGAAGACGATATTATCGCTTCGAAGGAACGGCTTGTAGGCTTACGGGCCGAAATGCTGCAATTGGAGCTTTAAGAAAGGTTGTCATTTATCCAGAGAGGATGGTATTGAATTGATCGAATCGGGCTAAGGATGTTTCCTTCGCATTGAGCGAACGGAAGCATCCTTTTGTTGATTTTATAGGTATAAATTTTATCGCTCTCATCGAGGAATTCGCATTTTTTGCCGGAAACGGTTTTCTTCTCCGGGCAAAAGGAGTAAAATAGGGTTATTGTGTATTAGCAAGTTAAAATATGAATGAAAAGGGATGAAAGAAACAGATGTCAAAACAGCAAATCGGCGTCATCGGGTTAGCGGTCATGGGCAAAAACCTTGCCCTGAACATCGAGAGCAGAGGATTTACCGTATCGGTGTATAACCGTTCAAGGGAAAAGACCGATGATTTGATGAAAGAATCCGCAGGCAAAAACCTCGTTCCTTACTTTTCGATCGAAGAATTCGTGCAATCGCTCGAATCGCCGCGCAAAATTTTGATCATGGTTCAAGCCGGCCAAGGTACGGACGCTACGATAAACCAGCTTGTGCCTCATCTTGACCAAGGCGACATCATCATTGACGGCGGTAACGCCTTTTTCCCGGATACACAGCGCCGGAGCAAAGAGCTGGAGGCGAAAGGACTGCGCTTTATCGGTACCGGCGTATCCGGCGGCGAAGAAGGCGCGCTGAAAGGCCCTTCTATTATGCCCGGCGGCCAGGAATCCGCATACAAGCTCGTCGAGCCGATCTTAACCGCCATTTCCGCTAAAGTCGGCGGAGACCCTTGCTGTACGTACATTGGCCCGGACGGGGCGGGACACTATGTTAAAATGGTACATAACGGGATTGAATACGGGGATATGCAACTGATCTGCGAAGCGTACCACCTGCTTAAATCGGTGCTCGGCGTATCCACTAAAGAATTGCATGAAATTTTTACCGAATGGAATAAAGGGGAGCTTGACAGCTATCTGATCGAGATTACTGCCGATATCTTCTCCAAGTACGACCCTGAAACGAAGCAGCCGATGGTTGATGTTATTCTCGATTCTGCCGGCCAGAAAGGAACGGGGAAATGGACAAGCCAAAGCGCTCTCGATCTGGGCGTTCCGCTGTCCATCATTACGGAATCGGTATTTTCACGCTTCTTGTCCGCAATGAAAGAGGAGCGCGTAGCCGCCAGCAAGCTTCTGAAAGGGCCGCAAGCGGCACCGTTTCAAGGCGATAAAGCCGCATTCATCGAAGCCGTACGCAAGGCGTTGTTCGCCAGCAAAATTTGCTCTTATGCGCAAGGCTTCGCTCAAATGAGGGCCGCTTCGGATGAATACGGCTGGAATTTGCGTTATGGAGATATCGCGATGATTTTCCGCGGCGGCTGCATTATCCGTGCCGGCTTCCTGCAAAATATCAAAAATGCGTACGACCGCGATCCGCAGCTGCGTAATTTGCTGCTGGACGACTATTTTAAAGAGATTGTTGAATCTTATCAAGGGGCATGGCGCGAAGTGGTTGGAGCCGCAATTACGGCAGGTATTCCCGTTCCTGCATTCTCCAGTGCGCTTGCCTATTACGACAGCTACCGTACGGAACGTTTGCCGGCTAATCTGCTTCAGGCGCAGAGGGACTATTTCGGCGCTCACACGTTCAAACGCGTGGACAAAGAAGGTTCTTTCCACTTCAACTGGATCGGCTAGGCTTCATTGCCGTTCTGCCCGGTAACTCCTCGGACCGCTTCGGATAATACGGCGCGGAGACGTTCGGCCTCCTGGCGGCCCTGGGTTCGCTCGTTAATGATATACATGGCCGCATCGGCAAAGCAGTGAAAACTTCTTAATAATCGTGGCTGCGATAATCCAAGTATGTTTGGATCATCGCAGGCCACCTTTTTTTTGATCCATTCAAGTATCCAGATGACGTCCGTCTTGCAAAGCGGATAGGAAGAGTCAAGCATCCGGAGGATACGCTGCTCGGCGGGATCAGGGGGAATTCCGGTCATTTAGGTCACACTCCCTTTGTTGCATGATGTAACTTCTATAAGTCGTCTTTCATAGACTCAGGTATTACCATCCATACGATAAAAAAACCGGTTTTATACCGGGTCAGTCCAATTGTCTCCTCCATTGTCCGATCTTTCCGGGCTGTGGTATGATGGATGATGATCTTAATAGTTGGACTTATATATTCGACAAGAAGGTGTAGAGATGTCTGACAACAAATCAATCGTGCTGATCGGATTTATGGGAACCGGCAAGACTTCGGTCAGCCTTCTTCTATCGGGGATGCTCGGCCTGTCGCATATCGATCTGGATGAGGAAATCGAAAAGCGGGAAGGCCGAAGGATCAGCGAAATTTTCGCGGACTCCGGAGAAGCCGCCTTTCGGACTATCGAAACAGAGACGCTTGCGGCTGTATTAAACGGCCGGGGACAAGTGATTGCAACCGGCGGGGGAGCCGTCCTGAAAGAAGAGAATCGGCGTTTGATGCTCGACCGTGCATGGGTGGTCGCGTTGAAAGCGGATGAGCGGCACATTATCGAGCGCGTTCAAGGAGACATCTCCCGCCCGCTTCTGCAAGGCGATCTTCATGATCGGGTAAAAACGTTGCTCGAGCAGCGGAAGCATGCTTACGATTTCGCGCATTTTACGGTCGATACGTCGGAGTTGGGAACCGAAGAGGTGGCTAAGCGGATTGCCGTCAAGTGGGAGAAGCAATAGATGAACTGCAAAAGTTAATACAACGAGGAGATGAAACAATGGACGTTTTGGTTACACCAACCCCGCGGCTTCAAGGAGAAATTCAAGCTCTGTCTTCCAAAAATTATACAACCCGTTATCTTCTGGTTGCCGCGCTTGCGGAAGGAACAAGCACGGTGTATTACCCGGCTCATAGCGAGGACAGCGACGCGATGAGACGCTGTATCCGGGACCTGGGAGCGGTTGTGGAGGAGGACGAGGAGAAAATCGTCATAACCGGTTTCGGCGTAAGACCGAAGCCTGTAAAAGAGCTGAATGTCGGGAATGCGGGAGCGGTGCTGCGCTTTCTGATGGCGGTCGCATCGCTCTGTCCGGACGTAACGTTCGTTAACACATATCCGGACTCTCTCGGCAAACGGCCGCATGACGATTTAATCGACTCGCTGCAGCAAATGGGAGTCGAAATTGATCATAACGGCGGCAAATTGCCGATTACGATCCGGGGCGGTCGGCCCAAGGGCGGCAAAATTACAGTATCGGGCAACGTAAGCTCTCAATACTTAAGCGCCTTGCTGTTTCTGACGCCGCTGCTTGAGGAGGACAGCGAAATTGAAGTGCTGCATGATTTGAAATCGAAGGTGGTTGTCGGGCAAACGCTGGAGGTGCTGCAGCAGGCCGGAATCGTCATTCATGCAAGCGACGATCTGATGAATTACAGGGTGCCGGGCAATCAGCGTTACGAGGCGAAGAAGTACGTGGTCCAAGGAGACTACCCCGGTTCCGCGGCCGTGCTGGCCGCTGCTGCCGTCACCGAATCCGAAGTGACCGTACATCGGCTGGAAGAGCAGAGCAAACAAGGCGAACGGGCGATTGTAGACGTTCTACGCATGATGGAGGTGCCTTTAACGCACAATAACGGAGTCATCCGCGTTAGTGGAAACGGAAAATTGAAGGCGCTTGAGTTCGACGGAGACGCGGCTACCGACGCCGTGCTTGCCATGGTTGCGGCAGCCGTATTCGCTGAAGGCACTTCGAGATTTTACAATGTGGAAAACCTGCGGTATAAGGAATGCGACCGGATTACGGACTATTTGAATGAACTGCGCAAAGCGGGTGCAAAGGTCGAGGAACGGCAGAGCGAGATCATTGTCCATGGGCGTCCCGAAGGTGTGGAAGGGGGCGTCGACATTGACGCACACTATGATCATCGCGTTATTATGGCTTTAACCGTCGTAGGCCTTCGCGCCAAAGCACCGATACGCATTCGCGATGCGCATCATGTTGCCAAGTCGTATCCGATCTTTTTTGACCATTTGATGGCTCTGGGTGCTAATATCGAGTGGCTTGAATAATTAGAATGGAGGGACCGAAAATGTCTTATGCGCATCCGTCACGCGATGAAATCAAAGCGATGCTGGAGCAAGCGGAAACGATTGCGGTCGTCGGACTGTCGGATAAACCCGACCGCACGTCTTATATGGTATCCGAAGCGATGCAATCGAAAGGGTACCGTATCATTCCGGTTAACCCCAATGCAGAACGGATATTAGGTGAAACCTGTTATGCGTCCCTTAAAGATATTCCCTTCGAGGTCGACATTGTTAATGTTTTCCGAAGAAGCGAGTTTTGTCCGCCGGTCGCTGAAGAAGCTGTAGAAGCCGGTGCGAAGGTGTTATGGCTGCAGCTCGGCATTATTAGTGAAGAAGCGGCACGCATTGCTGGACAGGGCGGGCTTAAGGTTGTGATGGACCGCTGCATCAAGGTAGAAGATTCCATCCTTCTTCCCGGGGGAAAATCCAAATCCTGAGCAGGATAAAACCGTTCGTCTTCTCCCAAACTAAGTGAGGCTTCAAGGATAGCGATGCTGTCGTTGAGGACTATAGGGAATTTATACAAGGAGGACACGACGTGTACGGAATGAATCAGCAAGGCGGATTTGCTTCGCAGGCGCAATCGGCTTTCGGACAAAGCAAACAATTCAAGCCGGCTGGATTTGTACAGTCCTATTACAAAGGTGGAATCAGCAGGCAAAATGCCGGTCCTGTTATCTCCCATGCGAGTTACCAGGCATCTCAGCAGCAACCCGGCTTTACAGCGTCGGCTGCCGGAGCGTTTGGACAGCAGCAGCAGCTGCAACAGCAGGCAACCGCAGCTATGTCGATGGGACAAGCATATCAGCAGCAGCCGGTCATTTCTCATGTAGGTTATTCGGTCGGACAGGATTATTTCCCGAGAGCGGGTCAGCAACAGGCAATCAGCTCGTTTGGGGCGCAGCAGCCGCAAGCACGGCAATCGGCCGGGGCAGCATTTAACCAAGCTCAACAATTTCAATCCCAGCCTGTAATCGCTCATGCAGGCGGTTATCAAGCAACGGCTAACTTAGGAGCACAAAGCTTTGGTAGAGCTCAAACACCGCAAAATCCGGTATACCAAGCAACAAATGCAGCGGCTCAACAAGGTCCGGTTCTAGCCCATGCCGGCGGATATCAAGCCGGTTCCCAAAACGCTCAATTCGGTGCCCAAAGCGCTCAATTCGGTGCCCAGTTCGGCCAATTGAGCAACCGATTCTAATCGTATAACTTGAACACGGCGGACCGAGGATCGGTCCGCCTTTTAATCTTTGACAAATTGGAGGCAAACGCTTACCATCGTAATAGTGCGTGTACCTCAAACAGTGTAGAACGGATATTCAAGAAAGGGGGGTGAACATATTGGGCAACTTGCAGCAGCTTGGTCGAGCATTAATGCTGCCGATGATCGTGTTGCCCGCGGCTGCCATATTTTTATTTTTAAGCAGACTGCCGTGGTCAGTAATCGGATTGCATGATTTTCCCGTCCATTTACATACTGCCGGTTCCTCCCTGTTTTTATTCCTGCCCTACTTATTTGCGCTCGGCGTTGCGCTGGGATTAACGAATAATGCCGGGGCCGCTGGCGTAGCCGCACTTGCGGGCATGTTTATTTATAAGGGAATTACAAGCTCTTACAGCGATATTCCGATCGAGCCGACGGTATTAATCGGCGTTCTGATTGGAGTAATGTCAGGGTACAGCTATGAACGGTTCAAAGAGATTAAGCTCCCGGAATATATCCAGTTTTTTGGCGGCCCGCGATTTGTGCCCTTGTTTGTCAGTTGTCTATCTGTCATCTTCTCTATCCTCATGATCTCGATTGCGCCGCCTATTCATAAAGGGCTCTACGAGCTGGGGGAAGTTGTTTCCACTGCAGGGGGCTTCGGCGTATTTTTATTCGGGTTTGTTCTGCGAATACTTGTGGTGTTCGGCCTGCATCATATTGTCAGCCATGTGTTTTGGTTTCAGGTCGGCGGTTATGAAGCAACGGATAACAACATCGTATACGGGGATTTGCCTAGATTTTTTGCGGGAGATCCGACAGCCGGCGTTTTTATGGCAGGCTTGTATCCGACGATGATGTTTGCGTTGCCTGCGATCGCTTTTGCGATTATTCAGGAAGCGAGGGAAGATTTAAAGCCAAAGATTCGCAAAACGTTCATGTCCGCTGCGCTTGCATCTTTCCTTACGGGTGTGACCGAGCCCGTTGAATTTGCTTTTTTGTTCGTTGCTCCTTATTTGTTTGTCGTTCATGCCGTTCTTTCGGGACTTATGATGTGGTTAACCTATGAGCTGGGCATTTTACACGGCTTTTCGTTCTCCGCTGGAGCAATCGATTTTCTCATCAACCTTCACCTGTCGACCAAAGGGTGGCTATTACTGCCGATCGGCTTGCTGTTCGGTCTGCTATATTATGTTCTTTTCCGTTTTGCTATCCGCAGGTTCCGGATTCCGACCCCCGGACGGGAAGAAGGCTCTCAGCTTGATGAATGGGCTGGCGACATTCCTTACCGCGCGCCGCTTATTTTGCAGGCGATCGGAGGAAAAGAAAATATTGTCCATATGGAAGCTTGCATTACACGGCTTCGGTTAAAGCTCAGCAATGATAAGCTGCTGGACATTAATGCGCTTAGAAATTTAGGCGCAGCCGGCGTAATCCGGCTTGGCGGAGGCAACGTTCAGGTCGTATTCGGCACTTATTCGGAGTTAATCCGTGAAGAAATGATGAAAGCGCTGAAGCGGGACCTTGCCCAGGTGCTCTTCTGTTCGCCGGTTCAAGGTAGGATGATTCCGCTCGAGCAAGTGCCGGATCCGATCTTTGCCGGCAAGCTCGTCGGACAAGGCGTCGCTTTCATGCCGGAACGAGGAGAATTAGTATCGCCTGTGAAAGGGAAGGTCGTTCATATCTATCCGACCAAACACGCCATTGGAATCCGTACGGCGGAAGGGCTGGATGTGCTGCTGCATATCGGGATCGATACGTCGCAGTTAAAAGGGAAGGGATTTCACGCGATGGTTGAAGAAGGCGATGAAGTACAGCCGAGACAGCAGTTGATTCGTTTCGATCTGCACAAGGTACGTAAAGGCTGCAAATCGCTTGCAACGCCTATGGTAATCTCGAATCCGGAAATCGTCAGGAGCTTTAGCTACGCTCCTTTTAAAGCCGTAAAAAAGGGTCAGGCTTCGGTCATGTCGGTAGTGCTTAAAGAGAGAAACGGTGGAGGGGATAGACCATGATTCAAGGAGTAGGTGCTTCAGCGGGAATTGCAATCGGTAAAGCGTTTGTACTTCCAAATTGGGAATGGGATGTACCGGAGCAGAAAATCGATGTGACCGATCTGGCCAAAGAGTTTGACCGGCTGTACGAGGGGATCAAAACTTCAAAATCTGAGATCGAGCAAATTAAAGGCGAGCTGCGTGAGGTTGTCGGTACGGAAGAGAGCAATATTTTTGATGCCCACCTGGCTATACTGGATGACCCGGTATTTATGAACGAAGTGCAAGCAATCATTCAGCGTCAGTACAAAGCGGCGGAAGTGGCCGTTAAAGAGGCGATCGACCATTTTGTAACCATGTTCGATCTGCTTGACGATGAATATATGAAAGAGCGCGCGCTCGACATTAAGGATGTTGGAAACCGTCTGCTGAAGCATTTGCTCGGTGCGCCTGAAATTACGCTCCCGAGCGATACGCAGCCGTTCATTCTGGTAGCCAAAGAATTATCGCCTTCGCAATTGGTGCATCTGAACACGCAGCACGTCCTGGGGATTATAACGCTAGTCGGCAGCACGACATCCCATTCCGCCATTATGGCACGAGCGCTTGGCGTCCCGCTTGTGGTAGGCCTGGAGACGAAGCTGGAGGAGCCGATCCAGACGGGCGATTTGCTTATCATGGACGGGACAAGCGGAAAGGTGCTGCTGTCACCGTCGGAGCAGGTCATCGAACAGTACACGCTGCTTCGGAACCAGCAATTGGAAGAGAAAAAGAGGCTTCATCAGCTCGCAGGCATCAAACCGGTAACACCGGACGGCAAATCGGTCGAGCTTGCTGCTAATATCAGCTCGCTCAAGGAGCTTGAGGTGGCCCTCCCTGTAGGCGCACTCGGGGTCGGGTTGTTCCGGACGGAATTCTTGTATATGGATCGGATCAATTTTCCGGGAGAAGAGGAACAGTTTGACGTTTACAGGAGTGTCGCGGATAAATTGGGCGGACAACCGGTCATCATCCGTACGCTTGATATCGGCGGCGATAAGCAGCTCGATTACTTTGAGGTTCCTGAAGAAGAAAATCCTTTTCTTGGCTACCGTGCAATTCGAATCTCACTGGACCGCAAGGACTTGTTCAAAACGCAGCTTCGCGCGATTTTGCGTGCAAGCCATTACGGGAATGTAAAAATTATGTACCCGTTGATTTCTTCCGTCGAAGAGGTGCGCGCAGCCCAAGCGCTGCTTCAAGAGGCTAAGGATGAACTGTTCAAGGAAGGCGTTCCGTTCGATCCGAATATGAAATCCGGCATTATGATTGAGGTTCCGGCAGCTGCCGCAATTGCCGATTTACTAGCCGAGGAGGTTGACTTCTTCAGTATCGGCACGAATGACCTTATACAGTTCGCGCTCGCCGTCGACCGGATGAACGATCAGATCGCGCATCTGTATGAACCGTTACATCCTGCCGTCATCCGCCTGTTGAAAATGACGGTTGACGCCGCCAAGCGAAAAGGCATTCCGGTCGGCGTGTGCGGAGAATTGGCCGGCGACACGCGCGCGCTTCCGATCTGGCTTGGTCTGGATGTGGACGAACTGAGCATGTCTTCACATGCCATCCTGCACGTGAAAGAGCGGCTGCTCTGCACAAAACAGAAGGACAGCCGCGCCGTGCTGGACCAATTATTGGATTGCCGTACAAGTAAAGAAATCTATGAGATATTGGATACCTTTCATTCGTCTGCCGGCAAGAAGCCGTTACAGAATCCGATTGTCTGATTGACGGGGACTATTTGACTTCCGGTTTTCGCTGAGCCAAGGCGTCCACGAACGCTTTGGCATACGGCGGGAGATCGGGCGGTCTGCGTGCGGAAATGAGGTTGCCGTCAACGATTACCGGCTCGTCGAACCACTCCGCTCCGGCGTTCTCCATATCATCTCGGATTCCCGGCGTCGACGTGACGCGGCGGCCGTCTAGTATCTTAGCCGAGATGAGCACCCAGCCGGCATGGCATATTTGCCCGATCGGTTTGCCGTCGGCGTTCATTTCCCGAACGATCTGAAGCACTTTCGAATACCTTCGAAGCTTGTCCGGTGCCCAACCGCCAGGAACCAGCAAGCCGTCGATCCGGCTGCTGTCCAGTTCATCGAAGGACAGGTCTGCAACAGCGGGGACACCGTATTTTCCAATGTGAGTCCGCCCTTTTTCCGGTCCTGCGAATTGAACGGTCGCTCCTTCCTCGCGGACACGGTATACCGGGTACCATAATTCGAGATCTTCAAATTCATCGTCCAATAAACAAATGACGGATGCATTGCTCAAGCTCATGATATTACCTCCTTCTGTTTTAATGCATGTAACGTCCATTTTTTATTGTAACGAAGGAGCTGCCATGAAGCAAACGATTAGAACGAGACGGATAAAGCCGCCCCGGGCGGTTCGTATTATACCGGCGCTGCTGTGGATGGCGCTCATCTATTGGTTATCCTCCAGGACGGGCGAACAGTTAGATACGGTAATGCCCTGGCTACAAAAGCTGCTGCCGTTTATGACAAGTTTCGACTGGGGTCATTTTGCCGCCTATTTTATACTTGCGCTTTTATTTGACTATGCAATCGGACGAGCCGGTGACCATTGGGGGATGAAAGCGATTATTGTTGCCTTATGCCTGCTTTATGGAATTACCGACGAGTACCACCAATCGTTTACGGAAGGCCGGATGCCGGATTTGGCGGACTTGCGCAACGATACGATAGGAGCGGCGCTTGCCGTGCTTGCGATCCGCATTCCCGCGATCCGCCGCCGTTGGCGGAAATTTACCGGATAGGATGCGCTCGGGTCAACCCGCACTCAGCAAACAAGGTTGGAATTAGTGAAAGCTTACCTCTAAATAGTAAAAATTAACTGTGCAGAATACTGCGGGACTAGCAGGAGATTAGGCGAAACGGGTCGAATACCTTGAGAACAGCTGTTATCGAAGGGGTTGACCATTTTGCAGAAAAGATGTCCTTGCGGCGAATGGATGACAATGAAACTACGGACGGTTATATATTCAGGCAAAGTGGAGATTGACAACGTGCCTATCTACTCATGCTCTTCCTGCAGCCGCAGCGAGGTTTTTCCCGAAGTAAAACCGGATTTGACAGGCTTGATCGGAAAGCTTGGCGCCAGGCCGCCGAAACAAACCTTTTTATTTAATGAATGGAACGAATGGGCTGACCTGCTCGTCGAATTGTATGACAAGCAGAAGCAGGCCGACGCTCATTCGGTTGAACGTATCATAGAAGAACGTATCAACAAGCTTCTCGATCTATTCCTGCTTGCTCAATCGTTAAGTGACGAGGAATGGATCAATGACCTGGAGAAACGACTATCCCAAATCAGCAAACGCTCGATTCATACATAAATTGTTCCCGGGTTGACAAACAGTAAGAATGCAGCGAATGAACAGGCATTACAAAAGCTGAGAGACCTAAATCGGAGAGACTTCAAGCCCAAAGATCCCCATGAGGAGGGAGTGCTCGCATGACCATGAAAATTCGTCCGCTTGTCTCAGTGGAAGAGTGGAATGAAGCGTTGAAAGCGTCTGAGCAACAGCCGCTGCTTGTTTTTAAACACAGCACCCGTTGTCCTGTCAGCTCCGGCGCTCATGATGAATTGATGAACTTTTTAGAAGATGCGAGAAATCCGAAATTTTATGCCGTTCTCGTCCGGGTTATTGAAGAGCGGCCCGTTTCCAACACTATTGCGGAAGGGCTCGGTTTGCAGCACGCTTCGCCCCAGGCGATCCTCATCGAAGATGGAAAAGTAACCTGGTACGCTACACATTGGGACATCACGTATTCCGTTTTGGAAGAACAACTCGGCGAACATTGCGAAAAGTAAAAAATTGTCGTATGATTACTTTAACCTGTTTTTCGGCCTGAGAATGAACCATTCTTTCAAAAAATATGACGTAATTGGAGAGAAGGAACGTGACTGTAACTATTTATGATGTAGCAAGGGAAGCAGGCGTGTCGATGGCGACAGTCTCCCGTGTTGTGAATAACAATCCGAATGTTAAGCCTCAAACAAGGAAGAAAGTTTTTGAGGCCATTGAGCGTCTTGGCTACCGGCCTAATGCGGTGGCACGAGGACTTGCAAGCAAGAAGACGACGACAGTCGGCGTCGTCATACCCGATATTTCCAACGCGATATTTGCAGAGGTTGCGAGGGGAATCGAGGACATTGCGAATATGTACCATTATAATATCATACTGTGTAATGCGGATAAGAGGAAAGAAAAGGAAATCCGTGTTATCAACACGCTGCTTGAAAAGCAGGTTGACGGGCTGTTGTTTATGGGCGGCGCGGTAACGGACGAGCATATTCAAGCGTTTAAGACCGCGAACGTTCCAATCGTGCTGTGTGCGACGACCGACGAACAGGGCGCCATACCTTCCGTTGACATCGATCACGAAGCTGCGGCATACGATGCGGTGCATGAGGTCATCAAGCAAGGCCACAAATCGATTGCGATGATTAGCGGAACTTTGCAGGATCCGGCCAACGGATATGCGCGGTTCCAAGGGTACAAACGTGCAATAGAATCTTCAGGTCTGCAATATGACGAAGCGCTTGTTCGCGTAGGCAATTACCGGTATGAGTCCGGAATCGAAGCGATGAAGTATTTCCTAGAATTGTCCAATCGCCCGACTGCAGTGTTCGCGGCAACAGACGAAATGGCAATCGGCGCGATTCATGCCATTCAGGATTTCGGGCTTAAAGTGCCGGAGGACATTTCGGTCATAAGCGTCGATAATATCCGCATGGCATCGATGGTTCGCCCGCAGCTGACGACAGTTGCCCAACCGATGTATGACATCGGCGCAGTATCGATGCGTCTGTTAACGAAATTAATGAAGAAAGAAAGCGTCGATCAATCGAAAGTCGTACTTCCGCATGAATTGATTACCAGACAATCAGTGTGCCAAGTATAATGGTCAATGAGGAAGACAAGCTCCTTTATACGGGAGCTTTTTTCTTGAAATCAATAAGGAAACAAAGGAGCAGATGATTTGAGCGATCGGATAATAGGCATTATTGGCGCGATGAAGGAAGAAATTGAGCTGCTGCACAAGCATACGGAAGTAGTGCGGGAGATTCGGAAAGCAGGAATTACTTTTTATGAGGGGCGCTTGCACGGGAAAAACGTTATTTTCGGCAAGTCCGGGGTAGGCAAGGTGAATGCTGCGGTATGTACGCAAGTATTGATTGACTTGGGTGCCGATTGTATATTGTTCACCGGTGTGGCCGGTGCACTCGACCCGGGGCTGGACATCGGTGATATCGTCATTTCCACAAGCTGTATGCAGCATGACATGGATTGCACGCCGCTTGGATTCGCGAAAGGCGCGATCCCTTATCAGGACGTTTCGGATTTCGAAGCAGACCCGTCTCTGATCAAGCTTGCGGAACAGGCGAGCGAGAAGCTCTTCACAAACCGTTACCGAAAAGGGCGTATTCTATCGGGAGACCAGTTCATTGCAAGCCGGGAGTCGGTGAAGGAGCTGCATGTAACGATGGGCGGCACTTGCACCGAAATGGAGGGGGCCGCATTAGCCCAAGTTTGCTTTATGAACGAAATTCCTTATGTCGTTATACGTTCGATGTCGGATAAGGCGGATGGTACCGCACACATTAATTTTGAACAATTTACGGTGCAGGCAGCCGACAATTCCTATCGCATTATCGAAGACATGGTCCTGAATATGAAGTAAAGGCCAGCGAATGTACAGATTTGGAATGCTTGATTTTCAAAAAGGGTGTTTACCTGACAATGGTTATTTGTTAAAATAATTAAAAGTTATAAATGCGATGACGAGATGAGTAGATAAACGGATTTTTTCACAGAGAGCTCCGTCAGCTGAAAAGGAGTAAAGAATTCTTTATTGAATAAAGCCTCAGAGCAGCGCATCGGAACCTTTAAATGTGAGTTTAAAAAGCCCGGTTTTCAGCACCGAGGAGATTGGATGATGCTAGGGAATGAGGAGCGGAGCGTAGGCAAACCTACGTGAGCACCGGAAGTCCCGGCTGAATTCAATATCCGATGTGAGCTGCTTCCTGGGATACACCGTGATCAAAAGCGGGTTTTTTAAACAACCTTTAATAAGGGGATGGTGTGCCAGGAGCTCCTGTTACAGAGCTAGAGTATACGCATTATATTATTTGTGAGTTAAACCTCTATAATGCCGTACTTGAAGAGGCTGACATGGCGACATGTCAGCGAATCTAGGGTGGTACCACGGGTATACAAATCTCGTCCCTAAGACTAAGTCTTGGGGGTGGGATTTTTTTATTGCCGCATTCATTTATACTTGGGAAGATAAGGGTACACCAAATTTGAAGGTTTGAATATTTATTGTATAAATAGGCTGCCAAATGTATCATAATCATACCAATTTGAGAGGAATTGAATCGTTATGACAGAAAAGCTGAAGGCTGGTATTGTTGGAGGAACGGGAATGGTTGGACAGCGGTTTGTTCAATTGCTGGACCAGCATCCATGGTTTGAGGTTACGTCTATTGCTGCTAGCAGCGGTTCTGCGGGCAAAACGTACGAGGAATCCGTGCAAGGCAGATGGAAAATGTCCGGCCCTATTCCTGAAAAAGTGAAGAATATCGTCGTTCAGGATGCTTCGAAAGTGGCCGAAGTTGCCGCTCAGGTTGATTTTATTTTTTGTGCAGTCGATATGAAAAAGAATGAGATTCAAGCGTTGGAAGAGGCCTACGCAAAAACGGGCACGCCCGTTATTTCCAACAATTCTGCTCACCGCTGGACGCCGGATGTCCCGATGGTTATACCGGAAATTAATCCGGGACATATTGATGTGATTAGTGCACAGAGAAAACGACTGGGAACATCGACCGGATTTATTGCCGTAAAGCCCAACTGTTCCATTCAGAGTTACGTTCCCGCGCTTCATGCACTGCTCGATTACAAACCGACAAAAGTGGTTGCGTCGACGTACCAGGCAATATCCGGAGCCGGCAAGAACTTTACCGACTGGCCCGAAATATTGGATAATATTATCCCTTACATTGGCGGCGAGGAAGAAAAAAGCGAGCAGGAGCCGCTTCGTATATGGGGCAGCATTGCAAATGGAGAAATAATAAAAGCAAGTGAACCTTTAATTACGACACAGTGTATTCGCGTTCCGGTAACGGACGGTCATTTGGCTACGGTTTTTGTGTCTTTCGAGAACAAGCCATCGAAGGAAGAAATAATAGACCGCTGGCTGCAATTCAAAGGACGGCCGCAGGAGCTTGGTCTGCCAAGTGCGCCGAAGCAATTTATAACTTATTTTGAAGAAGAAAACAGACCGCAGACGAAGCTCGACCGAGACATTGAGCGCGGTATGGGAGTTTCGGCCGGCAGATTGCGCGAGGATTCAATATATGATTATAAATTTGTTGGACTATCGCATAATACATTACGCGGAGCAGCAGGCGGTGCTGTCTTGATCGCCGAGCTGCTTAAAGCCGAAGGGTACATTCAGGCAAAGTAAGTAAGGAGCGGTCGATGCAGCGGTCAAAAGCGCCGCTGCAGCATCGGTTTGCAGTTTAAAAAGACGCCGTTCGGCGTCTTTTATTTTTCCGGGATGACTTATAAATCTTGAACGGCTATATTCAAGACAACACGATTAGCCGCAGTAATGTGAGCTCTTCGGGGCATCGGCTCCAGGCTGCCCGTATCATCCAGCCAGGTAGAAGGAAGCGGGCAGGGGCTTGCTGCCGTCCAGCGATCGATCCATTGCTGCGGCAAAGTGCATTCCCGGCTAAGCTGCCCGGCGATCGGATGGTCGGACATCTCAAGCCAAACAAGCGACCATGCCCTCGGCACAACGCGCCAAATGTCGTATCCCCCGCCTCCTACGGCAATCCAGCGCCCATTCGCATACTCATGGGCCAATTGATGAATGATTGCGGGCATTTCGCGATAGATGGCCATGCTGCAATGAATATGCGATAACGGATCGTACGCGTGGGCGTCGCAGCCGTGCTGGCTGACAATGACATCCGGTTTGAAGGATTGGACTGCCTTGCGGACGCTTTCGGCAAAGCATTCCAGCCATGACTCATCCTCCGTATACGGTTCCATCGGTACATTCATGCAGGCTCCGAACCCGGCATCCGTACCTCGCTCATGAACAAAGCCGGTCCCCGGAAACAGATATTTGCCCGTTTCATGAATGGAATAAGTAAAGACGGAAGGATCGTTGTAAAAAATCCATTGTACGCCGTCACCGTGATGCACGTCGGTATCGATGTACAATACCCGAGCTTGATATTTTTTGCGGATATAAGCAATCGCGACGGCGGCGTCATTATAGATGCAGAAGCCCGCACCGCGGTCGGGGAACGCATGATGAAGACCGCCCGCCATATGGAAGGCATGCTGCGATAATCCGGACATGACGGTTTCCGCCGCTTGTACGGAACCGCCGACGATGATGGAAGAAGCGTCGTGCACACCGGGAAAGAAAGGCGTATCTTCGGTATGAAGTCCATACTGCTGTGCTTTATTGATCCATACCGTCTCCGGTTGACCAACGCTAAGCTGCTTGACCGCCTCAACATAATCGGGACGGTGGACCAGGTGTAACAGATCCGTGTCAGCGGTTTTGGGTGTTACCAGCTGATGTTCTTCAAGGGCGGAAGCGGCATGCAGCAAATCGATCGACAGCCTCAGCCGATGCGGATTAAACGGATGATGCTCATTAAACCGGTAGTGTAATGAATCGGGATGATGAATAAATACGGCGTTGGCCGTCATTGTCAGGTGCCCTCCTTGTTCATTCAGATCCGATCATCGCCTTGAATGAATAATTAATACATAAAACGCTGTCTGAACCGAACGCGGTCAAATTGTTCGACCGATCTAAGCGGCACATCTTTACCGATTCGTACCATCAGGCAATTCGCGGGATGCGAGCAAATTTCCGGATCGTCCGTCGCATACCAGACCATCCCGACGGACTGCATGAGCTTTTCCATCATGCTTCGATACTGCCATACGTTCAGTCCGCTCCCCTCTAAATCCCAATGCCAATAGTACTCCGTTGTAAATACGATCATATTTTCCAATTGGTCGTCCGCAAAGGCGGTTTGAATCATTTGTTTGCCAAGCCCAAGCGAACGGTAGTCGCTTGCGACTTCAATCGCGCCAAGCTCGATCAGGTCCGTCATGCCGCCTTCCGACCATCGCTCCATTTCGTCGGGATAATGAAAGGTGACATAACCGACTATCATTTCGCCTTCTCTGGCAACGATAATGCGTCCTTCTTCAAGCCCGGAGATCTCAATTAAGGCCTCGTGCTGTTCCTTTGGCCTTCTGAAGGCATCCAAATCCGGATGCATCGTCATACGGGACAACCGTTCCGGATCAACAGGCCCTTCAATAACAAGCTGCTTGTTATGATGAGCAATAACAATTGTATGAACGGATTTCCGATGCTCCACCGCAAGGTCCCCTTTCCGCCTTTCCCCGCCATCCGAGGAAGGCTTGCTGCCTCTTGTTTTCTATAGAAATCGTAACAAAACACAGTGCGATCTGTAAAGCCGCATAGGCGAACGAGCTGCCTTATGCTATAATACTAGTGGCGATTTCCTTTATAAGGTTGTAAGCGTATTCGAAGTTTCGGAATGCGGACAACAAAGATCTCTAGGAGGATTGATCGGATGGAAAATCTTCATCAAGAGCGAGTTGCAGTGGCGGCAGGAAACCCAAACATGAAGAACTACGAGGAGACAATTGCTTCATTCCGTTTTGAGGATGCTGAGCAGGAATTTTCATGGCATGAAACAGGCAAGGTAAACATGGCTCATGAGGCCATCGACAGACATGTGCAAAACGGGCGAGGCGATAAAATCGCATTGTATTACAGCGACAATACCCGCGATGAACAATATACGTTTGCGGATTTAAGCAGACAGTCGAACCGTTTTGCCAATGTTCTGCGCGGCTTGGGGGTGGGCAAGGGCGAACGGGTATTTATATTCATGCCGAGAACGCCGGAGCTCTATTTCAGCCTTTTGGGAGCGCTTAAAATCGGAGCGGTCGTCGGGCCGTTGTTCGAAGCGTTCATGGAAACGGCTGTGAAGGACCGTTTGCAGGACAGCGAAGCGGTTGCGATCGTTACAACTCCTTCGCTGCTCGGAAGAATTCCCCGCTCGGAGCTTCCTGCACTTAAGCATATCATTGTTTTTGGAGACGATGTTCAGGCAGGAGAAGGCATTATCGACTTTACATCGGAAATGGCGAAAGCGTCCGAAGAGGCTGCGATCGAATGGCTAGGGCGTGAGGACGGTCTTATTATTCATTATACTTCGGGCTCTACCGGTAAGCCGAAAGGTGTATTTCACGTTCAGAATGCGATGATCCAGCATTATTATACCGGCAAGGTCGTACTCGATCTTCAGGAAAACGATATTTACTGGTGTACCGCCGACCCGGGATGGGTGACCGGTACTTCGTACGGCATCTTTGCACCTTGGCTTAATGGCGCTTCCAATGTCATACGCGGCGGCCGCTTCAGTCCTCAGGATTGGTACCAGACGATTCAGAAATATGGCGTAACGGTCTGGTACAGCGCGCCTACGGCATTTCGGATGCTGATGGGGGCGGGAGACGATATCGTCAATCAATTCGATCTATCCAGCTTGCGACATGTCTTAAGTGTTGGAGAACCGCTAAATCCGGAAGTTGTCCGTTGGGGACAGAAGGTATACAATCAACGGATTCATGATACGTGGTGGATGACGGAAACGGGCGGACAACTGATCTGTAATTATCCTTCGATGGATATCAAACCCGGCTCAATGGGCAAACCGCTTCCAGGCATCCAGGCCGCTATTATTGACGACAACGGGAATGAGCTGCCGCCGTATCGGATGGGTAATCTGGCAATCCGGACACCGTGGCCGTCGATGATGCGCAAAATATGGAATAATCAGGCCAAGTATGAGGAATATTTCCGTATACCGGGCTGGTATATTTCCGGCGATTCGGCATATCGCGACGAAGACGGCTACTTCTGGTTCCAAGGGCGGATTGACGATGTCATTAACACATCGGGCGAACGGGTAGGCCCGTTCGAGGTGGAGAGCAAGCTTGTGGAGCATCCGGCGGTTGCTGAAGCGGGTGTCATCGGCAAACCGGATCCGATGCGCGGTGAAATCATTAAAGCATTTATATCGCTGCGTGAGGGATATACTGCATCTGACGAATTAAAGCAAAATATTTATCAATTTGTGAAAGAAGGACTTTCTGCCCATGCTGCGCCTCGAGAGATCGAGTTTAAAGACAAGCTGCCGAAGACGAGAAGCGGCAAAATAATGCGCCGAGTATTAAAAGCCTGGGAATTAAACTTGCCGACGGGCGATTTGTCAACGATTGAGGATTAACCTATTAAGCCCCTTAGAGAACATTTCTCTAAGGGGCTTTTGGTTAACTTATCGATTACGCGATAATGCTTATTTTAGTTGAACGGGAGCCGTTGCTTCCGATTCGCCTTTTTCATTTACGGCCGAGACGCGGAACCAGCCGCTCGTGAGCGGCGAGACGTATTCGAACCGGGCTTCGGTCGTCGTTCCGATTTTTATAAACCGGTTCTTGCCTTTCTCGCTGTAATAGACGTTATATTGGCTGACTTGATCGGAAAGAGGGTTGTCAACCCAAGTTAATCGAATTCCGATCGCTGTTGTTTCTACTTTCAATTCGGTTGGTACCCCTGGTAACTGAAGCTCGTCATTAGCGTCGTTCCCGTTATCCGGTTGAATGATCCCCTCATGGTTTTGATCGGTTTCAACAGGTGCGCCGGAATTAGAATCGGATTCCGATCCGATATTCTGAGCATCCGGTAAAATGGAGAGGGAATCATTAAAGGATACGACCCTGCTCGGTGCAGATTCCCGTCCTCCCACATCGACAGCAGTCAAATAATATTGATAGACAGTTGATGATGAAACGTAACTGACGAAACGCCTGTCTTGTCCAGTCAAGAGCGAATTGCCGTATTTCTCAAACGGCTTTCCGTTCAACGACCGGTACAACCGGTAACCCGCAACATCTTCTTCACCATTGGCATTAAATGTGACCACAACGGCTTTCCCGGTGTCAGCCACTTCCAACCGGACGTTAGACGGAGGCGACGGCGGGACTCCGTCGTCGACCCGCGGGTCGATCTTGGAAGGAGCATCTTTGTCTGCGTCGGGCGGCATATAAGCGCTCATCGGTCTGATGCTGCTCTTAGGCATTATTTGCTGTGCCGCCTTGATTTCTTCAAATATTTCATGCAGCGGCTTCTTACGGACAATCATCGTACCTTCTTGTACAAAGTCAGCCGGCGTGCCAGGCTGCGGTATATAATTGACGCCGTTAAATGTAATATAGGCCATTTTGACGATGGCATCGTCATTTTCCTTCGGCAAGTAGTCTTTATTAAACCAATCGGTAACAAGCTTGCCCATTTGTTTTGTTAATTCCGTCGGCTTTTTGCCGCTAACGCTGGATACCGTTGCCTTAACGATCCCTTCCGGTTGTTCGAAATTTTCCGATTCGAACCATTCCGGCTTGGCTTCGACGACGCTGTCCATGATTTGGGCCCAAATCTTCCTCGCCCGGGTGCGCCCGTCCTCGGATAAAGAGTGGATTTGTTTCTCGTAACCGGTCCATACGCCAAGGGTAACGTCCGGAGTAAAGCCCATAAACCAGACATCGCCGTAGCTTTGCGTTGTTCCTGTTTTGCCTGCGACCGGAACGGAGCGGTAATGCTTAAACCAACTGGTCAGTCTGTGCCCGGTTCCATTGGGACTGGAAATAACCGTTCGCAGCATATCGGTCATAAGGAATGCCGTTTGTTCAGAGAAGACCCGCTGCGGTGTCATTTTATGCTCGTATATGACTTTACCGTTAGCGTCCGTTATTTTACTGATCATATACGAGTCATTAAAGACCCCGTTATTAGGTATTGTACCGTAGGCGTTCGTTAATTCCTCGACGGATACACCTTTGCTAAGGCCGCCGATCACGCCGGTTTGTGCATATTCATCTTCCGGTTGAATGGTTGTAATGCCGAGCTTCCGTGTGAATTCCCATGCTTTCGGTATGGTGACTTCATCCAGAAATAGCTTCATCGCAGGAATATTCAATGAGCGGTTCAGCGCTTCCCTGGCGGTTACAAGACCATAAAATCTCTTGTTGGAGTTCATCGGAATGTGGAAGCCCTTCTGCCCGTCCTTCAATACGATCGGAGTATCGTCTATAATGCCTGCCGGTTGGATGAATCCTTCTTCCAGAGCCGGCAAGTAAGCGGAGATCGGTTTCATCGCCGAGCCCGGCTGTCTGGTCATCTGCGTAGCATAGTTCATTTGCTCCAGGTAGAAGTCGCGGCCTTCCAGCATGCCAAGAATCGCTCCGGTTTTGTGATCGATCAAGATGGCTGCAATTTGCTCCACGCCTTTCTCCGGATGATCCGGAGTGAAGTTATTTTTATCGGTGCCGATTTCACGCATCAGATTGTATACTTTCTTATCGATCGTCGTATGAATATGATAGCCGCCCCGCAGCAACTGCCGTCTTACTTCCTCGAGTGCTTCGGCATGTTCTTTTTTGCGGACGTCCTCGAGCGACAGGTTGGGGTTCTGCTGCATCAGCAATATTTCCGCCGCTTGCCGTTCCGCCTCCAGCATGAGGTAAGGGAATGTGGCGTACGCTTTTTTGTTCGGTGCAGCAAGCGACCCCCGGATATCGAACGCAAGCGCTTCTTCATATTGCTGCCGGTCGATGCGGTTCGTTTCAAGCATTCTTCGAAGCACCAGCCGCTGCCGGTCTATCGCATATTGGAATTTTGTATCGTTGAATTCCCCTCTCCCGGTAAAAGCCGTATAGGCGGACGGGCGCTGGGGGAGCCCGGCAAGGTACGCAGATTGCGCGATATTCAAATCGTTTAGATTATTAATGTTGAAAATGCCTTTTGCCGCGGCTTTGATCCCGTAAAGGTTGTAGCCGCTTGAGCCGTTACCGTACGGAACCTTGTTTAAATAGGCGGTGAGGATCTCATCTTTTGTCAGGAAGCGTTCCAGGCGGAGCGAGAGGAATATTTCTCTTGCTTTCCGGCTGTCGGTGACCTCAGCAGTAAGGAACACGATTTTGGCCAGCTGCTGAGTCAGTGTGCTGCCGCCGGTCTGAATATCCTCGTTAAGCAGTTTTTGCTTGACTGCCCTGCCCAACCCGTAAATATCGACACCGAAATGATCTTTAAAATTATTGTCTTCAATCGCGAGTACGGCGTCAATGACCTGCTGCGGAACGTCCTTTAGTTCGATAAGCCGCCGGTCTTCTTCGGTTCTTAGCTGCCCCACGGGCTGCCCGTCATTGAAATAGACAAAACCTGTAATGGCGTTTTCGTTAATTCTTTCTTCAATCATTTCTCGGGAACGAACCGGCTCATCATGAACCAGCGACGCGACATATCCGGTAACCGCACCGCCTGCGAATAAACCGATCGTCAGGCCGAAAATAAAGGTCCATTTTACCGTGATCCATACAACAAGACCGAAAGTACGCCATCTGTTTCGTCCCGTTGCCGGTTGTTGACGGTCTTCTTCCATTTTTATGTACTCCTCCTCCAAAATAACATATCTATTATAACATAAATCGCCAGTAGAAGGCACGAAACGTCAGCAGGCCGCTTACGTTC
Organism: Paenibacillus tarimensis; assembly: GCA_041281825.1. Lineage (GTDB taxonomy): Bacteria > Bacillota > Bacilli > Paenibacillales > Paenibacillaceae > Paenibacillus_D > Paenibacillus_D tarimensis_A. The sequence goes on from CP166298.1 coordinate 2,461,185, forward strand.
TTCATTCGTTGACTTCTTCTCATGTTTGTGGTATAAAATCTAATTACATGATTCGCGTCGAGGTGACAAGCGACATCAACATATTCAATAAAGCCGTGACAGGCTGAAGTAGATCGCGGATAAACGGATTCAGAGAGCCGGTGGGAGGTGCGAACCGGTAACGGGCCGCGTATCGAATTACCGCCTTGAGCTGAGCGGGGGAACTAACGGCGTAATGCCGGTTCAGTAGCCCGTTCCGGATGAAGCATCCGTTATCCGACACAAGTGGAAGCCGGTCGTCGCGCACAAGCGCTTATACGATTTGCTTCAATTAGGGTGGTACCGCGGGGTAATCCTTCTCGTCCCTTGAGACGAGAAGGATTATTTTTTATGGGTTAACGCGATAAGGAGGAATCAGAACAATGATGAAATGGGAACAATTAACTTCACGGCAACGAGAGGAAGTGGAGCGGCAGCTGGAGGTTATTGGGCGCGGTGTCGTTGAAATCGTTCCGGAGGATGAACTGAAATCAAAGGTCATCCGTTCCGTTGCCGAAAGCGTGCCGTTAAAGGTGAAGCTCGGGCTGGATCCATCGGCGCCGGATATCCACATCGGACATACGGTCGTGCTGCACAAGCTGCGGCAATTCCAGCAGCTCGGACATGAGGTACAGCTGATTATCGGCGATTTTACGGGAAGAATCGGTGATCCGACGGGCAAATCCGAAACCCGTAAGCAGTTAAGCGAGGAAGACGTGAGACAAAATGCGGAGACATACCGTAAACAGATATTTAAAATATTGGATCCGCAAAAAACGACGATTTATTTCAATTCCGAATGGCTCGGGCCGATGAACTTTGCCGATGTAGTCGGTTTGTCGGCCAAGTTGACCGTAGCACGTATGCTCGAACGGGATGACTTTACGAAACGGTATCAATCCGGACAGCCAATCAGCATTCACGAGTTTTTTTATCCGCTTATGCAAGGCTACGATTCTGTGGAACTCGAAAGCGACGTAGAGCTGGGCGGAACCGATCAGAAATTTAACTTGCTGATGGGCCGAACGCTTCAGAAGGAGTACGGGAAAGAAACCCAATGCGCAATTATGACGCCGTTGTTGGAAGGCTTGGACGGCGTACAGAAAATGAGCAAGAGCTTGGGAAATTATATCGGCATCGATGAGGAACCGAATCAGATCTACGGCAAAGCGATGTCCGTACCGGACGAATTGATGCTCAAATATTATGAGTTGGCTACAGATATAAGCAATGAGGAGTTAAGCCGGCTCAAGTATGGTCTGGAAAATGGCGAGATCCATCCTCGCGATGCGAAAATGGGGATGGCCCGGACGTTTGTGCGCATGTACCATGACGAGGAATCGGCTGCAGCTGCGGAGAACCACTTTATTACGGTGTTTCAGCAGCGCGCATTGCCGGATGAAATCGAAGAGGCCGTATTCGAGCAGGCGCTGCTGGAGGACGGACGGATCCGCATCGTGAAGCTGCTCGTTTCCCTCGGGCTTCTAAGCTCGGGTAGCGAAGCGAGGCGCAGCGTTCAACAAGGGGCAGTTCGTCTAAATGAAATGAAGCTGTCCGACCCAAACGGAGAAATTGAACCGAAGAACGGTGATGTGATCCAGGTCGGCAAGAGGAAATTTGTCAGAATAAAGCTGGAATAGCTCCTTATGAGCGAAAAATGAAACGTTGTTCACAATTTAGACGTATTAAATATCGGAACAAACAACAGAATTTGGATTTTTTCATCTTAGAGCTGCTTCGTGTTCAAAAACGGACTTTTTGAACCACATCGCAGGAGGGAGGGCGGTACATCATGGAAGCATTGTTCTGGGCATGCTTGGCGGGAGGCATTATATACACGGTCGTCTCCGTCATCTTCGGAGATATCGTCGGCCAAGCGCTTGACGGAATGCTCGATTTTTTGTCGGTCGACAGTGCGCCCTGGATGCAGCCGATGTCAATTGTCGGGGGCATTACCGTTTTCGGAGGAACGGGACTGCTGCTTGAGCGTTATACCGGGCTCGTCACATCCGCAGTTATCATTCTATCGCTGCTCACGGCAATTGTTATCGGCGCCGGCGTATATTTCTTCTACGTTAAACCAATGGAGCAGAGCGAGAATTCAACCGCTTTTTCAGTCAATGCGATGTCCGGCAAGATTGCCGAGGTGCTCGTACCCATCCCTGCCTCCGGTTACGGGGAGGTGCTGGTGAAAGTCGGGGCTGCCGGCATGACGAATCAAATCGCCGCCAGTCACGACGGAGATCCGATCCCGGCGGGCGTTAGAGTCGTAGTTGTTGAAGTCCGCGACGATACGTTATTTGTTTCCAGGCTTGATTTGTAATCTAATTATTTTGAGAGGAGAGATTGTATGCTGGGAGATATTTTGATTATTCCTGCAATTGTGGTTGGTGTAATTGTTGTTCTCGGATTGGCATTCTGGGCTCGTTTTAAGACGGTTAGTCCTGATCAGGCGATGATCGTGACCGGTTCATTCCTCGGGTCCAAAAACGCATTGATCGATGAAACCGGCCGTCGTATAAAGATTGTGCGCGGGGGCGGCGCATTTATTTTACCGGTCTTTCAGAAAGCGGAGTTTCTGTCGCTTCTGTCCCATAAGCTGGATGTATCCACACCGGAGGTCTATACGGAACAGGGCGTACCCGTAATGGCGGACGGTGTGGCAATTATAAAAATCGGCGGATCGATCGAGGATGTTGCTACGGCTGCCGAACAATTTATGGGTAAACCGACCGAAGCGCTGAAAGGAGAAGCGCAGGAGGTGCTCGAGGGGCATCTGCGGGCGATACTCGGTTCGATGACGGTTGAGGAAGTATACCGCAACCGCGACAAGTTTGCACAAGAAGTGCAGGGCGTAGCCGCAAAAGATTTAAAGAAGATGGGACTTCAAATCGTTTCGTTTACGATCAAAGATTTGCGCGACAAGCACGGATACTTGGATGCGCTCGGTAAACCGAGAATCGCTGTCGTTAAACGCGACGCGGATATCGCCGAAGCGGAAGCGGTCCGCGATGCGAGAATTCAGAAGGCACGCGCAGAGGAAGAAGGACAGAAGGCCGAGCTGCTGCGCGATACGAACATCGCTGAAGCGTCCAAAGAGAATCAGCTAAAGGTCGCATCCTTTAAGAAAGAACAGGACATGGCCAAGGCGGAAGCGGATCAGGCTTATGCGATTCAGGAAGCCCGCGCGAAGCAAAGCGTCGTCGAGGAGCAAATGAGGGTGGAGCTGGTCCGGAAGGAAAGAGAAATCGATCTGGAAGGGAAAGAAATCCTTCGCCGCGAGAAGCAGTACGATGCGGAAGTGAAGAAAAAAGCCGATGCCGACCGTTATGCGGTTGAGCAGGCGGCAGAGGCTGAAAAAGCGAAGCGCCTGCGTGAAGCGGATGCGCTGCAATATAAGATTGAAGCCGAGGCGAAGGCGCTTGCTGAGCAGAAGCGTCTGGACGGTCTCGCCGTAGCCGATGCCGAACGGGCCAAGGGTACGGCCGAAGCTGAAGTCATCCGTCTGCGCGGTTTGGCTGAAGCGGAAGCGAAGGAAAAGCTTGCCGAAGCTTTCGAGAAATTCGGCGAAGCGGCAGTCCTGGACATCATCGTCAAAATGCTTCCTGAATTGGCAGGCCGTGTCGCAGAACCGATCAAAGGCATCGACAAGCTTACGGTGGTCGATACAGGCAACGGCGAAGGCGCCGCCCGCATCAGCAATTATGTTACATCCTTGATGGCGACAGCACCGGAAATGCTGAAAAATGTATCCGGAATCGATATTGAAGGACTCATTAAAGGACTTACTTCCAAAACGGGCTCATCGTCCAAATCGGGATTCAAAGCGAATGACCGACTGAAACAGATCCCTGCTGCCGAAGAGCTGTTGAACGATTCCGGCAACCTCTAAGAGAATTATATAACCAGGAAACAGACAAGGCCCCCGAATCAGTTCGGGGGCCTTGGATCGTAAAGAAAGCGGAAACCGCAACGATATGTTGAGGCAAAAAATAAAGCTGCCCCATACTTGACGGGACAGCTTATCATGAGCCTATTAACGGCTGTAGAACTCGACGATTTGCTTCTCGTCGATCTCTTGGGAAAGTTCAGCGCGCTCCGGCAAACGGATAAATTTGCCTTCCATTGCATTGTCGTTGAACTCAAGGTAGTTCGGAAGATGGTTGCGGCCTTCAAGCGCTTCTTTGATCGCTTTCAGGCTGCGGCTGCGCTCGCGCAAGCCGATAACATCACCGACGGATACGGTATAGGAAGGAATGTCTACCTTCTTGCCGTTAACGGTGATATGTCCGTGTGCCACCAATTGGCGTGCTCCGGCACGGGTGTTGGATAGGCCGAGACGGTAAACGAGATTGTCCAGACGGCTCTCGAGCAGGAACATGAAGTTCTCACCCGCGATCCCTTTCAGTTTGTTCGCTTTAACAAACAAGTTGCGGAATTGTTTCTCGTTTAAGCCGTACATGTGACGAAGCTTTTGCTTTTCCTGCAATTGAACGCCGTATCCGCTCATTTTTTTGCGCTGGCCAGGGCCATGCTGACCCGGCGGGAAGGGGCGTTTCGCCAATTCTTTGCCTGTACCGCTCAAGGAAATGCCAAGACGGCGGCTCAATTTAAATTTAGGTCCAGTGTAACGTGCCATGCGTAGTCATAACTCCTTCTTCAAATGGAATGTTTGAAAAGGGGTTGCTGTTTCGCCGGTTGCTTCCTTCAGCTTACGGGCAAACCGTACGCGTTCTGACAGGCTTTTCAGCCGCTGGCCTGTCAGCGGAAACATCCATGAGGGTGACACAAAACCGTACGCCCTTTATACATCAATTGATTTTATATGATTATACTACTCATTGTCAAGGGAATTGGCATATGAAAAGCGGACATATTTGCATCAGTAATAAGGATTTAATATCCGGTACATTGGGACAAAGCAGGTTTCATTTTGGATTAATAAGCACATAATACCGGGTAGATGCAAGTTCATCCAAAACATGGTAGGATTGATTCAGCAATAGATCAGTGTTAGGCGGAGAGACTTAAAGCGGAGAGACTTTGATAAGGAGAGATTTTGAGCTCCGCTCAAAGATCCCTATGTCATGCGCAAAGATCCCTATGAAGCGGAGAGACTTTGAGCTCCGCTCAAAGATCCCTATGTCAGGAGGTATTCAGATTGAGAGATCCAAGATTACAAAAGCTGGCTGAAAATCTGGTTGGATATTCGATAGATGTCCAGCCTGGGGAAAACGTCCTGATCGATATGATCGGATCGGAGCGAGAATTGGCCAAATGCTTAATTGAAGAAGTGGCGAAACGCGGAGGCCGACCCTTCGTGGAGACGAGCGACCGCTCCGTTCTCCGCTCAATGCTGCTGCATGCAACCAAAGAGCAGATGGAGCAGTGGGCGGAATTCGATCTGAACCGAATGAAAGCGATGCAAGGATATATCGCTGTTCGAGCCGGTGAAAACGCAAACGAGCTGGCTGACATCCCGGATGAGAAAATGCGCTTGTATGAGCGGATTTACCGTCATCCCGTACATTCGGAACAGCGGGTCAAAAAGACGAAATGGGTCGTACTCCGATATCCGAACGCTTCAATGGCGCAATTGGCGAATATGAGTACGGAAGCGTTTGAAAACTTTTATTTTGATGTATGCAATCTCGATTATGCAAAAATGGACCGGGCTATGGACCCGCTTAAGGAGCTGATGGACCGAACGGACAGAGTGCGGATCGTTGCGCCCGGAACGGAGCTTACCTTCTCGATTAAGCAGATCGGCTCCAAGAAATGCTCCGGACACCGGAATATACCGGATGGTGAAGTGTTTACGGCGCCGGTACGCGATTCCGTCGAAGGAACGATAGCTTATAATACGCCGAGCATCTATTCGGGAGTCACCTTCGAGAATATTGTCTTTACGTTCGAAAAAGGGAAAATCGTGAAAGCAACTAGCAACGACACAAAGCGGATAAACGAAATTCTCGATATGGATGAAGGGGCCCGTTATATCGGGGAATTCAGTATTGGTTTTAACCCGTATATTCTTCATCCGATGAAAGATATCCTGTTTGACGAGAAAATCGCCGGAAGCCTACATTTCACGCCGGGACAAGCTTATGAAGAAACAGATAACAAGAACCGTTCCTCGGTACACTGGGATCTTGTGCTGATTCAACGTCCGGAATACGGCGGGGGCGAAATCTATTTTGACGATGTATTAATCCGTAAGGACGGACGGTTTGTCCTGCCGGAGCTGGAACCGCTTAATCCCGAACAGTTGAAATCGTAAACTTTGCAATCGACAAGTCCGCTAAAGAGATGATTTTGTTTAAATATCCCTTGAATGCTATGGTAAATCAAGGTATGATGTAGGAAGGGTCACTTAGACACAGTACTCATTGGAGGGGATTTACATGTCGAATAATGCAGCAATTGTTGACATCTCGCAAACAGCTAACCGTTTCCGTTCTTCCATCGTTCTTCAAGCAGAAAATAAATACATTGACGTTAAGAGTATTCTCGGTTTGTTCACAACGCTCGTCGGCGGACACTCCTACGAGCTCCACGTACACGGTCCTGACGCTGAAGAAGCGAAAGCCGCAATGGCCGAAGTGTTTGCCAAGCACAACCTTGACATTGCCATTGTTGCCGAGTAAGGCCAACAATGCGTCCAGCGAGCACCCGCCGATGAGATCGGTTGAGGTGCTTTTTCTGTTTTGTCCTTGTGTATTGCGAAGTTTTCGACTAATATAAAAGGTATGAAAGACGGCGATGAACGAGCACAGGGGGGAGTACATTGTCTTCATCGGATGTTATGGTGCATCTGCATCAAAAAGCGCTTCATCTTCTCCAGGAAGATGCCAATAAAATCGAGAAACTGATCGAGGTTCAGATGGAGAATCTGGCGACCCGCAAATGTCCGCTTTACGAGGAAGTGCTCGATACACAAATGTACGGCTTCTCACGCGAGGTCGATTTTGCGGTACGTGCGGGCCTAATTCCCGAGGTTTTAGGCAAAGATATATTGAGCAAACTGGAAAGAAATCTTGCGCAGCTGTATGAAGCTTTGAATCTGAGAGAGTAGCCTCCTTCCGGAGACTGCTCTTTTTATTTTAAACCTCCAATGTCCGGTTTTCAGGGCGAACCTCTATACCAGATAAAAGGCGATGCCTAGAATAACATACACCATAAGCAACAGCGCACCCTCGTACCAGTTCGTGCTGCCGTCGCGGGATATCGACCTGGCGATGAAGACGGAGACGGCGATTGCCGTAAGTTCAATCGGCGTGAACAGAATATCCATCGGACGTCCGAACAGGGTGCTTGCGAAGATAAGCACCGGGGCAACGAACAAGGCGATTTGCAGGCTGCTGCCCACCGCAATTTCGACCGCGGCACCGATTTTGTTCTTCATGGCGAGAATGACTGCAGCGCTGTGCTCGGCCGCATTGCCGATAATCGCAATAACAAACGCGCCGATAAACAGTTCGGACAATCCGAAACGGACCGAGAAGGTTTCCAATGTGCCGACTAGCCATTCACTGACAAGGGCTACCATGACGGTTGCCAGTACGAGAAACAGGATGGACGTCCTTTTCGACCAGGCCGGGCTTTCGTCATGTTCTGTCACCGATTGTTCATCGTCCAATATGTCTTTGTGCGTAATCATTGAAAAGACGAGCCAAAGGATATAAGAGATGATCAGAATGGCGGCAACGGCGAGGCTTAACCACCCGCTCTTTTCCATTGTGAAGTTCTCGGAAGTAATAAATACAGCCGGCACGAACAGGCCGATCACCGCCATAATCATCAGTGTGGCGTTGTGGCCCGCTACTTCGACATTGTATCGCTGCTCTTTAAACTTGATTCCCCCGAGCAGCAGGCTGAGCCCGAGAACAAGCAGCAAGTTTCCGATAATCGCCCCGGTCAAGCTGGCTTTGACCATATCAAATAACCCTTCCCTTACAAGGAACATCGCGATGATCAGTTCGGCGGCATTGCCGAACGTCGCATTCAGAAAGCCGCCAAGCCGCTGTCCGGCGTAATGGGCTACACTTTCCGTTGCTTTGCCCAGAAAACCGGCTACAAACAGAATAGCGACGGCCGAGAACATAAATTGCGTAAGCATGCTCCAATGCATGAAATGCGCAATTCCGCTAAGGGCAAAGGTGGCGATTAATGCAATAAAAAACGCATTCTTTCTCATGTGACAACACTCCGCTATTCAGGATGTAAATAGTATGCTCACGAATGAATCTCCTGATGCTACCGCCTTGCTTCACATGTATACTTCCAGTACAATGAGAACATATGGAAGATGAGGAGTGACAAATATGATGACAGAAGATCTTCAAACGGGAATGATCCGAATTTCCGACGATGTAGTATCTACAATCGCAGGCCTTGCAGCTTTGGAAACGCCAGGTATCGCCGCAATGTCCGGCGGAATCTCTGAAGGGCTGGCTAAACGTCTGAGCGGCAAAAATGTTCAAAAAGGCGTTACTGTCGAAGTTGGCCAGTTAGAAGCGGCAATCGATTTGCGAGTCATTGTGCAGTACGGCACTCCGATTCAGGAAGTTTGCAGAGTGCTGCAGGAGAATGTGCGTGAAGCCGTCCAGAATATGACCGGACTGAATGTCGTTGAAGTGAACGTGAAGGTCGAGGGCGTTGCATTCAAAGATGATGAACCGGAAGAAAACCAACTTAATCGCGTCAAATAAAAATACAGTCCGCTTTGCTGACATCAGAACAGCTAGCGGACTGTATTTTTAGTTCGTTCCTGCCGGTTATATTCCCGGGATATGCTCAGCAGAATGCCGATGCTCGCAAGCGAAACGAGCATGGACGAACCGCCGTAGCTGATTAGCGGGAGCGTTACACCGGTAATTGGAATCGTTCCTGTAACGCCGCCGATGTTGATGACGGCCTGAATGGCAATCAGCCCGATAATGCCAACACCAACTACGGTTCCGTATATATCGGGGCAGCGCAGGGCAATAAGCAGTCCCCGCCAAATGAAAAGTAAATAAATGAAAAGAAACAGGATACTTCCGATAAAGCCGAGCTCTTCTCCGATGACGGCGAAAATAAAATCGTTGTAGGGGTACGGAAGATATGTCAGCTTCTGGACGCCTTGTCCGAATCCGGCTCCGGCAATGCCGCCGTGTCCGAGAGCAAATAAAGAATGGGCAATATGATAGGTCGTATTTTGTATATCTCCGAGCGGATCCAGATAGGCGGTGAACCGGTTGATTCTGTATTCCCAACTTCTTGGATCCGCTGCGATTGATATACTTGCCATTAAGGCGACGACCGCCGATACAATAACGCCTGAATAAAACAAATGCTTTAAATTCGAGCCTCCGGCTATTATCATGACTCCCGCGCAGGCCGCAAGGATCATGCCGGACCCCATATCGGGCTGCAGCATGATAAGTCCGCATATGAACCCGACTACAATCATTATCGGAAGAAGCCCTTTTTTGAAATCGCGGAACTTCTCGCCCTTCTTCGTAATTAGCCTGCCTAAGTACAGAATCACGGCAAGCTTGGCAAATTCCGTAGGTTGAATGCTTAGCGGCCCGATGTACAGCCAGCTTCTCGCCCCGTTGAGTTCTTTACCGATTACGGGAACGAGTGCCAACATAATTAGTACCGGCAGGAAATACAAAACAAATCCTCTCTTGAACCGTTCATAATGGATATTCATCAATCCGAAAAGAAAAATCGCGCCAAGCGCCACCCACATTAGTTGCTTCTTCGTGAAATAAAGCGCATCCCGATTATACTTATCGCTAATGACCGCAATATTAGAACTTGCGCTGAATACCATCACAAGACCGAACCCGACAAGGAGGATCGTTAAGATTAGTAGCAGAAAATCCGGTCTGCCCTTGGAGCCGTTCCGCGGCTTTTTCATCGGCTCGTCCCCGCGTCAGGCAAGCAAATTTTTCAATTCTTCTAGCCGCTGGACAGCCGCATTCATGATCGGCTGAGGAACGGGCGATTCATATTCCAACCCGTGAGGGAACGTTGCGCGTCCGATATAGACCGACTCCACGGCCAGCACAGCATGAGGCTGTTCCAGCTTGCCTTCCACGACGCGGGTATTGATGCGCAGGAAGTATTCCGCTTTGCTTGCGCGGTCTTCAAGCTTCAAGTCATATGTAGCGCGGTAATATTCCCACTGCCATCTGACAAAACCGAGCTTCTCGGCGGATTCGTCCAAGTGGGCCAAATCGCTGGTCAAGCCGTTCAGGCCTGAATTTTCAATAATCACGGAAAAATCCTCCTTCATAATCTCGTTCTGAAATCGACTAATCTTATTGAACAATGGTTCATCAATGCGGCCTTCCATATTCTCTATTCATGATAGTATGTTTCCCTTGCTTGTGCAAGCCTTACACTCCGCCAAGCGATATGGCAAAAGTGACATTTTTACGAATTGTGAAGGGAGGTAATAACGGAAAGGCACTTTCGTTTCCAACCGTTCATCTGATAAAATGATAAAAGATGCTTATAGGACGAAAAATTTAACAAGGAGGGTTTGCCGTATGGACGGGATCAGGATACACCGGGAATCGCTGCAAAGCCTCTTGCCCGATATGGCCGGATGGCGGAGACATCTGCACAGGAATCCGGAATTATCTTACCATGAAACAAAAACCGCCCAATATATCGCACAGCTTCTGAACAGCTTCGGCTGTGAAGTTAGAACAGGCATCGGAGGACACGGAGTGACGGCAGTCATCCGCGGGAAATTACCCGGACCGGTCGTCGCGCTGCGGGCGGATATCGATGCTCTGCCGATCCAGGACGAGAAAGAGACCGAATATGCCTCCTCAGTTCCGGGCGTCATGCACGCATGCGGCCATGACGCCCACACCGCTGCGATGCTGGGCATTGCCAAGTATTATATGGAGAACCTTCAGTACGTGAAGGGGACAAGGAAGCTTATATTTCAACCGGCTGAAGAAGTTACGCCCGGGGGAGCGCTGCCGATGATTGCGGAAGGCGTTCTTGACGATGTAGATGCGATATTCGGCGTTCATTTATGGACGCCGCTGCCATATGGCGTTATCGCTTCGAAAGCCGGTCCATTCATGGCCGCGGCGGATGAATTCACGATCGAAATCACCGGAAGGGGCGGTCATGGGGGGCTGCCGCATGAAACCGCCGATGCCGTGGTTGCCGGGAGCGCGCTCGTACAATCGCTGCAAACGATCGTCAGCCGCAATGTCAATCCGCTTCAGCCGGCAGTCGTGACGGTCGGATCGTTTCATGCCGGCAGCACGGCAAACGTTATTGCCGAAAAGGCGCGTCTGACCGGCACCGTGAGAACGTTTGATCCGGAGATCAAGAAACAAATCAAACAACGTATCTCGGACATCATATCCGCAACTTGTGCGTTGTATGGCGCAAGCGGCTGGTTTGATTATCGCGACGGTTATCCGTGCGTAGTCAATCACGAGAGCGAAACGGAACGATTTTTCAGGGTTGGGGCTCAGCTTCTCGGGCCGGAAGCGGTAAAGGAATCCGAATATATTATGGCCGGTGAAGATTTCTCCTATTATTTACAGCATAAACCGGGCTGCTTCATGTTCGTTGGTGCAGGCAATCAAGAGATCGGTGCGCATTATTCCCATCACCATCCAAAATTTGATTTGGACGAACGATCGATGCTCGTCTCCGGTGCCTTGCTGATGAGCATGGCTGACGATTATGCGGAGGCGGCTTCAGACGAATAAAATGGGCTTATCCGACGATGCGACATTTGGCAGGTATGCTGAACTTCCGGCAGGGGAACTTTATTTGTTGGGAGCTCATTCTCAAGCGCCGGCGGCGGATGCTTGATCTCCACAAGAACGAATAGCGGGAGGTATTGCCGATGAGAACGGTGAAGGATATAATGACTGCCGACTGCGTGACCGCAACAACGAACGACAATATTTATGAATTAGCGGTTAAGATGGCGCAGCATGATATCGGATTCGTACCTGTTATCGAAGGGAAAAAGCTCGTTGGTGTCGTAACGGACCGTGACCTGGTCGTACGCGGATATGCGGCCAAGCATTCCGGTTCAACCTCGGTTTCTGAAGTGATTACCAAAAATATTAAGACGATTTCATCCGACACTTCGGTTGATGAAGCGGCCAAGCTGATGGCGCAGCATCAAATCCGCCGTTTGCCTGTCGTGGATAACGGAGAGTTGGCAGGTGTCGTGGCGATCGGCGACTTGGCCATCCGGGAAGTGTTCGTCAATGAAGCCGGTGAAGCGCTGAGCAGCATTTCGGAGCATGAACACCGGGAACCGGCTGCCGTTCATTGATATGCCAATTAAAGAAAATCGTATGAAATCCCCTGACCCCTTTAAAGCGGCAGGGGGTTTCGTATGTTATAGGGATCGTTTATTGAATGGAGGTTAAGCGTGGAAAGAACACCTATGCGAAAAAAGCCTGGAGCAGGAATTGTCATCATTTGGATGTTTTTGTTAACCGCTTGCGGGGCTGCGGCCGAAAATGGCGGCGATGCGTTTGTTGCCGTATTACATAAACAATATCCTGACTTGAAGAATCATCAATCGGAAAAAGCGGCTGTTGAGCGCGTCGTAGACGGAGACACCTTTGTCATTAAGGGAGAGGCGAAGGTACGTCTGATCGGTGTGAACACCCCGGAAATTTCAGGTGGAGGAGAAGCTTACGGTCAGGAAGCAAAAGAATTTACGAACCGTAATTTGACCGGGAAAACCGTCTACCTGTTCCGCGATGCAGGGGACACTGACCGCTATGGCAGGCTTCTCCGGTATGTATTTGTTGACGGAGAGGTTGAAATGTTTAATGATCAGCTGGTGAGAGAGGGTTATGCAATGACAATGACCATCCCTCCGAACGTGCTCTATGCAGATCGTTTTGTGGAGCTGGAGCGTCAAGCGAGAGAAGGCAACAAAGGACTTTGGGGAATATCGGATGCGGATGCAAAGGTGCCGTCAAGCTGTAAAGAGCCGCAGATCAAAGGAAATATTAATTCTCGGGGCGAGAAGATTTACCATCTGCCGGGAAGCAGATATTATGAGCAGACGAAAGCGGAGTTTATGTTTTGTACCGAAGACGAGGCTGAAGAGGCCGGATACCGGGAGCCGAAAAAGTAATGTTCAAAGATGCCAAAGCGATTGAAATGTATCCTTTTTCATTGAAAAGTGAAGCTATCGGGAGTAATTACTCTGGCTTATAATTAAGTAACAAGCATTGATTGAGTATAGACCAGAATTGTTGATGGGGAGAAAGGTTGCCATGGCGAAACAAAAAAACGTATTGCGAGACATGACGCTTCAAGAAAAGATCGGTCAGCTGTTCATGTGCGGGTTTGAAGGCTATGAGCCTTCCGAATCGATCCGTATGCTGATCCGCCGCTATCGAATAGGCGGCATTATTTACTTTCGCAGAAATGTTAATCATGTGCGGCAAGTGACAGAGCTCTCGCAACGTCTGCAGCAGATCAATGATGAAACGGGAGCTTCGCTGCCGCTTCTGATCTCCATTGACCAAGAGGGCGGGATGGTCGCCCGGATCGACGGGGATGACGTAGCGGTTATGCCGGGCAACATGGCGTTAGGGGCTACGGCAAATGTAGAAGCCGCTTATGAGACCGCATATGTATCGGGCCGGGAGCTGTATTCGATGGGCATTAATATGAATTTTGCACCATGCCTGGATGTGAATAACAATCCGCTCAATCCGGTCATCGGGGTGCGCTCGTATGGTGAAGACCCGCGTTTGGCCGCCGGGATGGGCGCAGCCGCTATCCGGGGATATGCAGATGCCGGAATTGCTGCCACAGCCAAGCATTTCCCGGGTCACGGGGACACGGCTTCCGATTCCCATCTTGATCTGCCTGTCATTCCACATTCGATGGAAAGACTGGAGAGAATCGAGCTCGTGCCGTTTCGTAAGGCCATTGAAGCCGGAGTAGATGCGATTATGACGGCGCATGTCGTATTTCCGGCGATGGACGATGATGATGTACCTTCAACGCTCTCCGGGAGGATCATTAAAGGGCTGTTAAGAACGAAGCTCGGTTATGACGGGGTGGTCGTCACCGATTGTTTGGAGATGAACGCCATTTCCGAAGGGGTTGGCATTGCCGAAGGAGCTGTGAGGGCGATCGGGGCCGGAGCCGATCTTGTGCTAGTCAGTCATCGCATGGATCGTCAGATCGAAGCGATTGAAGCGGTCATTCAAGCCGTTAAAGACGGACGGATATCTGAGGAACAGATCGACATGTCGGTCGACCGTATCATCCGTTTGAAGCAGCGCCGCCTTGGCAACAAGCCGCCGATTGTTTCGGCCGCTGATTTTCTTCGGATCGGCAGCGAGGAGCATCGTGCCGTCGGAAGAAAGTGGAGCGAGAAGAGCGTCACGCTAGTCAAGCAGGGTGAGGAGCTGCCGCTTGACATGAAGGAAGCGACATTGGTCGTATGGCCGGAGGTGAGAAAGGGAACGGAAGTCGATGAAGTGATTCCGCAGCAGATCACGCTTGGAGCTGCGTTGTCATCCTATATTGCCGATGTCGAGGAGGTGCGCATCGGCATCGAACCAAGCCCGGACGAGGCGGTTCAAGTGCTTCATGAGTGCAGGAAACGCAAACAAGTGGTTTTTGCTACGTATAACGCGTCTTTCTCGTCCGGGCAAGTGAAGCTGGTCCGTCAGCTGCTGCAGCAAACCGGCGTCAGGCTGGTCGTCATCGCCCTCCGAAATCCGTTCGATATCACTTCGTTTCCGGAAGTGCCCACTTATGTGGCGTGTTATGAGAACCGTCCCTTAATGATGGAATCGGCGGCTAAGGTGCTTGTCGGGCTTATACCTGCGGTCGGCAAACTGCCGGTTACGCTCCAAAGCCGGCGCTCATAAGCGAACGATTTAACGGTGTCTATCTTATATCCAGGGTCTTCTTCCTGTTACTTGGGAAGGAGACCCATTTTTGTTCGAGGGGGGTTATAAAATCGCCGTTTCTTCTTCACACTATAAAGAGGATGTTCAAAATTATGAAGCGAAGAGATGGAGGTGCGCCTGCGATGCGTAAGGATGGAGCGTTAATCGTTCAATCGGATTATACCGTGCTGCTGGATACAAGCCACCCGCAAGCCGAAGCGGCGGGGGAACGGCTGGCGGTTTTTGCCGAATTGATCAAAAGGCCGGGCGACATGCATACTTACCGCATCTCACCGCTATCGGTTTGGAACGCGGCGTCGAGCGGGATTTCTTCAGAAGTAATTATCGAAACGCTTCACGGATATGGGAAATATGAAGTGCCGAGTAAAGTCGAAGAAGAAATTCGGCAATGGTCGGACCGTTACGGCAAGCTTCGTCTGGAGCTCCGTGACGGGATAATTGTGCTTACAGGCGAAGATGAAGCGGAGCTGGCGGAACTAACCGGAAAGAAGTTTGTCCGGGAAGGCCTGATGGCGCATATCGGTCCCAATGCGTGGGAAATCCGCCCGGCCGAGCGGGGCAGACTGAAGCAGGAGCTGCTGCGCGCCGGGTACCCGGTGCTGGATTTGGCAGGCTACCATGCCGGGGAATCATTGTCGGTAAAGCTGCTCCATCGGAGCACAAGCGGAAGCGATTTTTTCCTGCGCGAATATCAAAGAAGAGCTGTCGATTTGTTTTACAGGGAAGGAAGCCGGCACGGCGGCAGCGGTGTCCTCGTACTGCCGTGCGGCGCAGGAAAAACGGTTATCGGACTATCCGCACTGTCACGGCTCAATTGCGCAACATTGATACTGACGTCGAATGTGACCTCGGTCAAGCAGTGGAAGCGTGAACTGCTCGATAAGACATCGCTTGTCGAGTCGCAGGTAGGGGAATATGCGGGTCCGCTCAGGCAAGTACGGCCGGTGACGATCGCGACCTATCAAATTATGACACACCGTTCTTCGAAGGAAAAGGAATACATCCATATGCGATTGTTTAAGGAGCGGGACTGGGGACTGATTATATACGATGAAGTTCATCTTCTTCCCGCCCCTGTCTTCAGAATGACCGCGGAAATTCAAGCGACCAGGCGTCTCGGGTTGACAGCTACGCTCGTGCGCGAGGATGGCTGTGAGGAGGACGTTTTTTCGTTGATCGGGCCTAAACGGTTCGACCTGGCTTGGAAGGAGCTGGAGCGGCAAGGCTGGATCGCGGCAGTCAATTGCAGCGAAATACGTATTCCGCTGCTTCAGGCCCAGGTCGAAAAGTATTACAAGGCGGAGATACGTTCCAAGCTGCGGATCGCAAGTGAAAATCCGGCTAAGCTTTCGGTCGTAAAGTCGCTTATGCAACGGCACAGTGACGATCAAATCTTAATTATCGGCCAATATTTGTCCCAATTGAGACAGCTGGCGGCAATGCTGCAGCTGCCTATAATTACGGGTGCGACGCCGCATGATGAGCGCGAGGCTTTGTTTGCCGAATTCAAATCCGGCAAGATTCAATCATTGATCGTGTCAAAGGTCGCAAACTTTGCCGTTGATTTGCCGGATGCCGCGGTAGCGATTCAAGTATCGGGGAGCTTTGGATCCAGGCAGGAGGAAGCCCAGCGGATCGGCAGGCTGCTTCGTCCGAAGCGGAACGGCAACGAAGCCTGGTTTTACAGTATTGTGACCGATGACACGAAAGAAACCGAGTTCGCAATGAAAAGGCAGCTGTTTATGCTGGAGCAAGGATACCGGTATGAATTGGTAAGATGGTCTGAAGAGCGGGCGGAAATAAAGGATGGGGGGTTGGCGAAATGATGCTTTATGACATTGTGTCACGGCTATCTGACGTAAGATTGAATCAAATCAACCGGGATCCGGTATGGGCCGATACAGCTGGTAAAGATCTCGCCTGGCCGGATGTGCAGATGAACAGGGAAGCGCTTTTGGCTGTCCGGCAACGTTTATCGCCGTACGCATCGGGGGCGCTGGAAACGGTTGTGCGAAGGTATGGCCCCAAGCCTTTCGATGAAGAAAGGCTGCTCAGAGCCGCTCAGTCGGGGCATTGGTCCGGAGCGGAGCTGCGGCAAGGATTGAACGAACTGCGCCAAAGCGGCATCATTTTTACGACTCGTAAAACGTGGGGGGACCGGCTTCATTTTTTGCCGAGGGATACATTTCCGCTATGGCTGAACGTTTTCTGCCCGCTGCAAATGTCTCCTCTGGATCTCAACAGGTTTAAGCTGAGCCATCGGACTGGCAATGATAAACAGCCGCTTAGCATGTCTTTGTTCAGGGTGTTGTCAACCTTATACCGGTGTAACGAGGATTGGACATCCAGAGGCGTTCTTCCGAAAAAACTGATTGCCAAACTATGTAATCAAATGAATGCGGGAGAAAGAATCCTTGAGACAATGGGTACGCTTTTTGCGTTTAAGGACGATTATCCGGCAGAGCTGGCGCTTATACTGGATATGGCCGTCGCAATGAATTGGTTGAAGGAAACGGAATGCCGGTACGAATGGAACCTGGACGAGCTGACCGATTGGCTTCGATTGTGCGCGGAACAAAGGGAGGCGCTGCTCATCGGCAGTTTTATTTACCGGTATGCTTTAGCGGATGAGGCCGCGGCGCATGCAGCGGCGGCGATGTTATTCATGAAGGAGGATGTGTGGTATCCGGTAAGCGGCGTTCTGTCATGGCTTGACCGGTGTTTTGAGGATGAAAATTCCAAAACGGATCCGGCGGAAAAGCCGCGGCGGGTTCGGTGTGAGAGTTTGCTTCGAGTATTTACCTCATTCGGGTGGATTGAACAGGCGATGACGCCTGACGGCGAAGCGGTGTTTAGATGGCTGCTGCCGCCGGCCTGGGATGCAGAGCGGAGACCCGACGAACCGGAAGAGCCCCTTCGAATACAACCGGGCGGTGAAATTATCGTTACGCGTGAAGTGCGCCTTCAAACCCGTTGGATGCTGGAACAGCTCGCGGAGCTGCAATCGGAAGACCGGATTGCCGTGTATCGTCTCCGCCCGGAATCAGTTGCTCGTGCACTGAGTAACGGGTGGACGACGGGAGGCATTATCCGTTTTCTGGAGGAAGGTCAAGGAGGTCCGCTACCGGGCGAGATCATAGCGGCAATAACCGATTGGACGGCGCATGCGGGCAAGGTGCTTGTGGAAGAGGTTACAATTCTGCGCTGCGACTCGGACGCCGCTGCAGAACGATTGGCCGTTGAACCGTCGGTCGCGCCGCTACTTGAACGGATCGGTCCGCGTTGTTTTATCGTTGAAGCCGGACGGGCGGCAGAAGTCGGACGCAGACTGGAACGAATTGGACTCGCTCCCCGGCAGGAAAGCGCAAAACGGAGCAAAACGGGAAGCGATTCATCCCGTAAGAGGAAGGGGAAACTCAAAGAAGCCGCAATTTCCAAAGGTTTGTATTACGACCCGTTGTCGCTGGACCATTATGAACTGCTCACAGAACCGGAGGGGGAAACGGAGCTGTACCCGGGCCTGGAACAGGTTCCTATATCTTGGACCCGTCAATTCCGGACCTATCATGCCTCCACCCGAAAAGAAATAATTGAGCGTGCCTTGACGTGGCAAACCCCGGTTGAATTGCGGAAAGACAGTGAAACCGTTTCGTTCGTCCCTTTGCGTCTGGAGGAAGAGCACGAAGGGTGGGCGGTGATGGGACGGCTCCGCACAAACCGGAGCGGAGCTCCGGTACACATCCGCTTAACGCCGGATATGTGGGGGGAAATGAAGCTTCTGCTTCCCGGACAGGCGGGAGAATAAACCGCTCTACTTTTTGTGTCGATTCGTGGTATGATAGAGTAAGCTTACAATTCTATAGCCGAGAGACTTGAAGCAGAGCGACTTTGAGTAAAGGAGAGACTTTGAGCTCCACTCAAAGATCCTATGTAATGCTCAAAGTCCCTATATCAGGAGAAGGGGTGAATGGATGCCGATTACTGAGAAAATGCGTCCGCTCTCCGGCGAATTGTCCGAAAAGAGACATGAGCCGTTAAATATGGCGGAGTTGCTGATCAGTGCATATGAACTGGGAGACATGATTAACCAATCGGCTGATGTTGCCGATTATATATATTGGAAAGATATTGTTGCCAAGCATCCGGAAGTGCAGGACTTGATTGCCTCCTTTCGCAAAGCGAAAGAGTTATTCGAAGAATGCCAGCGTTTCGGAAGGTTTCATCCGGATTATCATGCGGCCAAGGACAAGGTGAAGGAAATAGAAAGTAAACTGGACGGCTACGAATGCGTAAGTAAATTTAAGCTCGCTGAGCAAGCCGTTGATCGTATGCTGTATGAGGTGTCGCAGACGATTGCGCTTGGCGTTTCGGAAACAGTAAAGGTGCCCGGCAATGAACCGGTTTCCGGGAGTGGCTGCGGAAGCGGCGGTTCTTGCGGCTGCGGAAGCGGCGGCTGCGGATAAAGCGGAGAGACTTTGAGAAAACGGAGAGACTTTGAGTAAGCAGAGAGACTTTTAAGATCCCTATGTCATGCTCAAAGGTCCCTATGTCAGGAAGGAGAAGGACGATGTTTTCCGAGCGAATGGGTTACATTATTTGGGTGAATGATTTGAAAGCCGCACGTTCTCTAGAGAAGTACGGCACCGTTCATTATATGTCGCGCAAGATGCATTATGTGGTTATGTACATGAATTCGGACAGGGCTGACGACACGGTTCGCAACATTCAGCGTCTTCCTTTCGTCAAAAGAGTAGAGCGTTCCCACCGGAATGAATTAAAAACGGAATACAGCACCGACTTGCCGGACAAGACCAGATTTTACAGTCTTTAAAGGTTAAAGAAGAATACGCAATAATAGTACCGTTACAAGGCTTCCTTTCCCCCTTACCGGGCGGGGGGAAGTCTGTAGTATCATCCACAAAACCCTATTTATGACAAATATGTGAGGCGGGTTATTTAATTGTTGAAATATCGGGTAAGCATGGTAGAATTAATAGGTAATTATACATAGATATAAAGGCCTGCTTCTTAGGGAGGAGTGGATTCGGGATGAAAGACAAGACGACTGAGAGATGGAATACGTACGAGTCGTTTCATGTCATATTAGGAGATAAAAAAGTTGCAGATGTCGTCATCACGAACCATGCCAAGGTCCGGTGGGCAGATCGTGTGGAAAGTGAAAAAACGGGCTTTGAGGACATTGCCGATTTCATGTGGCAGTGTTTAAAGCAAGGCCGGGTCGAGCCTTACTACCGCAATGAAGAGGATGTTTATCTGATTGATGACGACCTTGTGTTTGTAGCCGAATTCGCGAATCTCGATGGGGAAACGGATTTGATCGGTAACCCGCTCCACAAGATGATCGTTGTTACTTTCCTCGGCCGAATGTCGGAAACGATCGAATTGCGGGACTTAAAGTCGTACTATTCCTGGCTGCGTCATTCGAGACGAATGACATTAATCAAGAACAGCCGAAAACGCAAATAAATTTATAGAGCCGCCGATTGGCGATCAAGAGGAGCTGCTCCTGCAAGCGGATAATTCCGATGCCGGAGAGCTCCTCTTTTGTTTGCAAATGGCTGAAAACCGGGCTTTTTATAATTGAACTAATCGTTTTTACTGACTATCAAAAAAGTACACTTCTTATAAATTTTCCGCTTTATCTAAGGGATTTCGGCACTCAGCCAGCAAAAATTGCACAACTTGCCGATCCGGAATATTGCCATTGAGGTTTGGAAATGCAAAAGGCTATGATGGAGCCAGGCAGTCGACAGAAGCGTCAATTGAGTGAACTTGACCGGAATCCGTTGTTTGCGGTGATGTACGATTTGGTTAAAGAAACCTACCGCCACGACGTGATCAGTCAGGTGCTTCAGTTTATGTTCGGCGTCGATCATGAGCTGACGGGAAACGGTCTTGAACCGATCGGCGACGGGCATTATTTCTGGAAGCACGGGGCTCTCCGGTGTTTCGCGGCTAAGGATTGGATTGAAATTGAAAGCGGTGCCCAGAAAAAAAGCGGTTGAGACAATCGGCCGTTTTACCGCATGCCTGTCGGAAGGAATGTACAGTGCGGAATACGGCCATGAACAAATCAAAGATTTTCTTTACCAGTATTACAGTTACATTAAAAGCATGAATTACAGCACTAGGGACATTCTCGATGACGAGCTGTTAAAGGATGTTTATCTCTTTAAGGATATCGACCAATTCCGGCAGTGGATGGTCGAGCCAACCGGCTACCGAATCCGGGAAATCGGCAGGGAACGTGAGAAATAAGAATGCAGCCTGCTCCGTTCCGCGTGTCACGCGGACACGGGCAGGCTGCATTTGTATATTCGGATTCAACTTTCCTTGTCGCACCTTGGTCAATCGTTTGTTATAATAAAATGTACGGTCCGGACGTTAAGAAAGGATGATGCTTCATGGCATTAAACTTCCATCAATTGCATATTTTTTACACCGTCGCGGAGAGAGGAAGCTTCTCGGCCGCGGCTCAGGCGCTCCATATGACTCAACCGGCCGTCACGATGCAGGTACAGTCTTTGGAGGATTATTTCGGTACAAAGCTGCTGCTCCGTTCAACCAAACGAATTGAATTGACGGAGGCCGGCAGGGCGCTTATGCCTTTTGCCCAGCGCAGCATCGACTTGATAAGGGAAACCGATTCAACCATGTCCCGGTTCACCAAACAATTAAAAGGGCGGCTTCAGCTCGGTGCCAGCCTGACGATCGGCGAATACATTTTACCAAGGCTGCTCGGTCCGTTCGGACAGGAATATCCGCATATTGCAATCAGTATGAAAGTCATGAATACCGCGCAAATTATGGATGAAATATTGAACCATCAGTTGAACTTCGCGCTCATCGAGGCGCCGGTCAACCATCCGGATATGCATATGGAGGCGGTGATGAGCGACGAACTCAGCCTGATCGTCTCCTCATCCCATCCGCTGGCGGAAGCGGAGGCCGTATCGATCAAGGATGTGCTTGACTACCCGGTCGTGCTGAGGGAGCAGGGCTCCGGAACAAGACTGGTTATGGAGGATGAGCTGCGAAGCCGGGACATCGACCCTTCATCGCTTAAGATCATTATGGAACTCGGCAGCACCGGTGCGGTCAAATCGGCCGTAGAAGCCGGGGTAGGCGCATCTTTTGTCTCATCGTCTTCCGTTAAGCACGAGGTGGCGCTTGGATTGATCCGCATCATCCCGCTAACCGATATCCGGTTTAAACGCCAGTTCTATTCCATCTATCTGAAATCATCGCTCCTGCCGATTTCCGCGGTGACGTTTTTAAGCTTTTTGCGCGAGAAGGATTTGCAGCAATGGCTATGAATCGAGCGGATCTCCATACGCATACAACCGCCTCCGATGGCATGCGAACGCCAACGGACGTTGTGCGGCTGGCCAAGAAGGCAGGATTGGCAGCAGTCGCCATTACCGATCACGATACGGTTGCCGGCGTTGCCGAGGCGCTGCAAACGGGACAACAGCTTGGGATCGAAGTTGTTCCCGGGGTGGAAATCAGCACTTCGGAAGACGGCAAGGACATTCATGTGCTTGGCTATTTCACGGATCTGCACGATAAGCGTTGGCTGGAGCGTCTCGCCACGCTCCGTGAAGGGCGGGAAAGCAGAAACGAACGGATTGTCGGGATGCTTCAAGGGCTCGGCATTGAGATTGCGATCGATGACGTCTATAAGGCAGCTGGAAAAAAGGCCGAAGCGGAATCGGTCGGCCGGCCCCATATCGCCGAGGCGCTTCTTCGTAAAGGCGTTGTCGGATCGATTAGCGAGGCATTCGACCGGTATATCGGCGCCGGGAAGCCGGCTTTCGTCAGTATACCGAAAGTTTCGCCGTTCGAGGCGATCGACTGGATCCGTGAAGCGGGGGGCACAAGCGTCATTGCGCATCCCGGTCTTTACGGCGCCGATCCGCTGATCGAAGCGCTGATCCGGCATGGGGCCGACGGGATCGAGGTGTATCACTCCGATCACTCGGAGGAGGATGAAGAGAGGTACTTGAAGCTCGCGCACGCCCATGGCATGATCATAACCGGCGGCTCCGACTACCACGGCGAGAGAAACGACGTTTCCTACCATGGCGGAATCGGCAACCGCACGGTCGATATTGGGGTGATTAGGCAGCTGAAAGCGCGCCAAGGGAAGCGCGGTTAACGGCAACTGTCTTTATATTATTTAATTGTACACTTTGCAATCGAGCGCTTTGATGCGCTGTTCATCCGGTGTGATGAACAGCGTTTTTTGATGATCATAGATGACAAAACCGGGCTTGGCGCCGCTCGGCTTGCGGACGTGGCGGACCAGCGTATGGTCGACCGGAACGAGGCTGGATGAACGCGCCTGACTGTAAAACGCCGCAAGCATCGCCGCTTCCTCCAGCGTCGGGTCGCCGTAGCCGCTGCCGCGGATGACGACATGGGAGCCGGGAATGTCTTTTGTATGCAGCCATGTATCCGACGGGGAGGAGAGACGGCCCGTCAAATACTCGTTCTGGGTATTATTCTTGCCCACCAGAATGGTTGCGCCCTCCGAGGAAGTATAGGATAGAAGAGCGGGTTTGGCCGTTTTTTTCTTCTTCGGTCCCCGGCGGTGGCGCGCTTTGAGATACCCTTGCTGTGCGAGCTCATCGCGAATCTCTTCGATATCGGAAAGCGAGGCCGTTTCAAGCTGCAGCAGCAGCCCGTCCAAATACCGGATTTCCTCTTCCGTCACGGCAAGCTGTTCGGTGACGACGGCTTGGCTGTTCCGTGCTTTGGTATAACGTTTAAAATACCGCTGTGCGTTTTCCGACGGCGTAAGCTGCGGATCTAGCGGGATGGATACGGTTCTCTGATTTTCGTCATAATAGTTGACGACCTCTGTGCTTTCTGCACCGCGTTCGACCTGGTGCATATAAGCGGTAAGGAGCTCTCCCAGCACTTTATATTTCTCCGCATCCCGCGCTTCTTTAAGCGTTTCTTCGAGCTTTTCGAGTTTCTTCACATTTTTGTTTTTCTCGTTCTGGACAAACCTCAGCATATCGGCCGCGCGCTGCTTAACGGTATCCCGCTCCGCCTTGTCTCCGTAGAAAGCTTCAAGACAAGCGCTGATTTTTTGGAACGATTGCCGCTCGCCGTCGATATGGGTAAGGGGGGTAACGGAAAAAAACAGCTTGCCGGCTTCGTTCTTTACAATGACCGGCGAAAAATGTGAGGCTCGGACCTCTTCCATCAGGCCGTTAAACGAATTCCAAAGAAGTTGGACGGAATCGCCGGCAGCAGCCTCGGCATGACTTCGGTGAACAATCTCTCTCGCCAGGAGCGGGCTGAGACCGCTGAACCGATTGACGAGCCGCTTCTCAGGTACGTCTTCCGCATCGGATTGGTCCCATACTTCGACGAAACGCTCTTTGGTATGAACGGACAACGGATCGATCTTATCCTGTTCAGGCGGTGAAACATACGTGCTGCCGGGCATAACGACGCGGTAGCCGCTTATTGCCGGTGTGACATGATGGATGCCGTCGTGAATTGTTTTCGTTTCCGGTTCGACCAGGATGATATTGCTGTGCCGCCCCATTAATTCCACAATAATCGTACGCAGCGAGACGTCTCCGAGCTCGTCGCGTCTTCGAACAGACAGATGAAGAATGCGCTCGCGGTCGATTTGCCGCACGTCCTCAATAACCCCTCCTTCGCAGTACTTGCGAAGCAGCATGCAGAACATAGGCGCTTCCAGCGGGTTGATGAAGGTTTGAGCCGTCCAATGGACTCTCGGATAGGTTGGGTTTGCAGATAGCAGCAGCTTCCCCTGGATGCCGTTGCCGCGAATCTGAAACACGAGGTCGTGCGGGCCGGGCTGATGAATTTTATGAATACGGGCACCGATGCAAGACTTCAATTCGTCTGCGATCGCGCCTGTGACGATGCCGTCAAGAGCCATGATGAATGATTCTCCTTTTCGAAGTTTATCCGGGAAAATGATTTCATAACATTGCAGTTCATACTCATTCTTACATGAACTATCGATGTAATTATAGCATATCTTAAGAACTTTAGAGTCGGTAGACACGAGCGGCGTTCACGGACTCCCTCTTGCCCGGGCGATTAACGCGAAAGTGCGCGGGCAATCAGCCTTTCCAGCCAGTTCCATGGCAATAGAGCTTTCCCCCACAACAACAACCGGGATCCCCGCCCGACAGGAAAACGGAAGCCCCCGGAGTCCGAGACGGCGATCCTCCCTACCAGCTCGGCCACCTCTTGCGGGTCGGGGGCTTGGTCAGCAGCCCGGCGTGAATACCGTAAAACGGCTTGAAGCTTTTCATCGTAAGGTGAACCGGCGCTGCTGCGGATGTGCTCCAAGCCTTTGCGCCATATAGGCGTTCGGTATGCACCCGGTTCGATCAGCGCCACGCGGACACCGTACGGGGACATCTCGTGCCGCAAGCTTTCACTGAAGCCTGCGACCGCGAATTTCGATGCGGCGTACGGGGCGTACCCCGGAAAGCCGATGCGGCCGCTTACGCTGCCGATGTTGACGATAAGCCCGCTCCCTTGCTCTCGCATCGCGGGCAGGACGGCCTTGGTCAATGCGACAAGGCCGAAGAAGTTCGTTTCCATCTGGAGACGCCAATCGTCCATCGGCACCTCCTCTACAAATCCGCCCACAGCAAAGCCTGCGTTGTTAACCAACACGTCGATGCGTCCGTAAGCGGCCAGCACTCCGGCTACGACCCGTGGTATGGCTTGCAGGTCCGTGACATCCAATCGTTCGTAAACGATACGCTCCGAGACGCCTTCAAGCCCGGCTTTGCTCCGGAGGTCGCCCGCCCGGCTCAGATCGCGCATGGCAGCGACCACACGAAATCCGCGCTTAGAAAGCGTAACGGCCGTCAACAAACCGAAACCGCTTGAAGTGCCTGTGACGACAGCGATGCGTTCCTCCGGACGGTTCCCTGGACGATGCGGCGGTAATGGCATTTTCTTTTTCCTCCTGACGATTCGGCGATTCATTATTACAACTAACCCTAATATTTCGACAGGCGCCGGACAACTTCCTGTACGGAGGACAAACTGCAGTCATTTGCGATTTAAAATCTCTGGAAAACCCGTTAAATTTATCGAGACCTAGGGACAAAACTTAAGACTCTGACTTGGGATATTTTGCGGTTTGTCCGAATACATTTAGGCAAGAAGGGCTGTCCGGTCGGCCGGACCCGGCCGGCAGCGGGCCGTTTACGCTACTGCGGGAGGGATTTGGGAAATGGAAGAGAAAATTTGGCACCAGATGGGAAAGACAGAAATAACGGAAGCGCTCGGAACGTCGTCTGACCGCGGCCTCTCGGCGGAGGAGGCGGTGATTCGGCTGGAGAGGGCCGGGCGGAACGAGCTCACGGAAGGTAAGCGGATTTCGCCGATTACATTGTTTTTGAACCAGTTCAAAGACTTTATGGTGTTGGTCCTTGTAGGCGCAACGCTGATTTCCGGTCTTCTCGGCGAATATCTGGATGCGCTGACGATTGTTGCGATTATTGTGCTCAACGGCATACTCGGCTTCGTTCAGGAATTTCGTGCCGAACGCTCGCTTCACGCGCTTAAAGAGCTGTCCGCGCCAAACGCCAAGGTGCTGCGCAGCGGGCAGGTTGTCGTTATTCCGGCCAGCGAGCTGGTTACGGGCGATATTGTAATGCTTGAATCCGGCGACAGGGTGCCGGCCGATCTCCGTTTGCTGGAAACGAATAGCTTGTATGCGGAGGAATCGGCGTTGACGGGTGAATCGGTGCCGGTCGGAAAGCATGCGGAGGCAATCGGCGAACCGGAACCTCCGATCGGCGACCAGCGGAATCTCTGTTTTATGGGCACGATGGTGACGCGCGGGACCGCCAAAGGGGTTGTTGTTCGAACGGGGATGGCCACGGAAATGGGAAAAATCGCCGATTTGATCCAGCAGACGGATGCGATGGAGACACCGCTTCAGCACCGGCTGGAACAGCTGGGGAAAATATTGATCGCCGTCGCGATTGGTTTGACCGTCATGGTTGTGCTTGCCGGCATTCTGCACGGCCAGCCCGCATACGGGATGTTTCTGGCCGGCGTCAGCCTGGCTGTGGCCGCGATACCGGAAGGGCTGCCCGCAATCGTGACGATTGCGCTTGCGCTTGGCGTACAGCGGATGATCAGAAGAAAGGCGATCGTCCGGAAGCTCCCTTCGGTCGAGACACTCGGCTGCGCCTCGGTAATCTGTTCGGACAAAACCGGTACGCTCACACAAAATAAAATGACGGTGACCAGGGTATGGCTTGGCGGAAGAAATCTGGAGGTATCGGGGGAAGGCTACGAGCCGGCAGGCACCGTTACTGAAAACGGCGAAGCGATCGACTTCAAAAAAGACCAGCCGCTGCGCCGTTTACTGCAGATCGCCGCGCTTTGCAATAATGCATCGCTGTCGAGCGAGCCGGCCGCAGACGCCAAAAAGCGAAAACAGAAGGAATCCGAGCACGAGGAGTGGGTGCTGAAAGGCGACCCGACGGAAGGGGCGCTGATCGTGCTTGCCGCCAAGCTTGGTGTAACGGCCAAATCGCTGGAGGGCATCTATAAGCGGGATAAGGAATTCCCGTTCGATTCGGAAAGAAAGCGCATGTCGGTACTGGTTTCCCATCAAGGCGGTCAACTGTTGTGCGCGAAGGGAGCGCCCGATTTGCTGCTCGAGCAGTGTGCGTATATTCTGTGGGACGGCAAGGTGATGCCGTTGACGCCAAGCTTGAAGCAGAAGGTTACCGCCGGAGCGGAGCAGTTGGCGCAATCGGCGCTGCGGGTACTGGGAATGGCCTATCGGGATATGCGGCCGCAGGATCCTTGCGAGACGGAAGAAGAGGCCGAATGCCAGCTCATCTTCGTCGGGTTGGCCGGCATGATCGACCCGCCGCGGCGCGAAGTTCGAGAGGCGATCGCCAAATGCAGGCGGGCCGGAATTAAGACCGTTATGATTACGGGAGATCATCAAATGACGGCGGAGGCGATCGCAGAGCAGCTAGGCATTATGCAGCGCGGAGGAATTGTCGTTGGCGGCCGGCAACTGGCTGGGATGACCGACGAGGAGCTCGACCGTCAGGCTGACAATATTTACGTATATGCGCGTGTATCGCCCGAGCATAAGCTGCGTATCGTGAAATCGCTGCAGCGCAAAGGCCATGTCGTGGCGATGACGGGCGACGGCGTCAATGACGCTCCGGCGATTAAAGCCGCAGATATCGGCATTGCGATGGGCATTACCGGAACCGATGTCACGAAGGAAGCTTCAGCGCTTGTGCTGAGCGACGATAACTTCGCAACGATCGTATCCGCGATTGAGGAAGGACGCGGCATTTACGAAAATATCCGCAAATTTATCCGATATCTGCTAGCCTCCAATGTCGGCGAGATTATGACGATGTTTCTGGCTATGATGATGGGGCTGCCGCTGCCGCTCGTACCGATTCAGATTTTATGGGTCAATCTCGTTACCGACGGCTTGCCTGCGATGGCGCTCGGCGTCGATCAGGCGGAGAAAGATTTAATGCAGCAAAGGCCGAGAACGGCAAAGGAAAATATTTTTGCCCGCCGACTGGGTTGGAAAATTATTAGCCGCGGCATCCTGATCGGTCTGTGTACGCTCGCGGCGTTCTGGATTACGCTCCATTCCGGTGCGGAGCTGATCGAAGCGCAGACGGTTGCCTTCGCCACCCTCGTGCTGGCGCAGCTGATCCATGTGTTCGACTGCCGGAGCTCGCGCTCGATTTTTCACCGCAATCCGCTGCAGAACCGGTATCTGGTACTAGCCGTGCTGTCGTCGCTGGCGCTCATGATCGGCGTCCTTTATATTGAAGCGCTGCAGCCGATTTTTAAAACGGTGCCGCTCGATTTTCGCTCCTGGTGCCTCGTATTTGTCGCAGCCGGCATCCCGACCTTTGTGATGGGGATCGGAAGCGTGCTTGGTACGCAGGGAAGAAAAAAAGGAAAAACGAAAATCACTTACGGAAGCTCCAAGCCGATTGCCAGATAAATACCGTTATCGCTCAAAGGTGAGAAGTGAGAAAGGACGTGCCGCCTTTGAACTTGTGTCCGTTAGGCTTGCACTGCAAAGGACCGTCAGGGTGATTTCCCCCTGACGTTTTTTCTTCCCGAGTATCGGAAAAGTGCAAACAATGATGCAAAATATGAATAGCGTTTGCACTCGCTTTGCGGTATGCTAGTAGGAAAATTAATGGCTTTTCCTATATATGAAGTCGCAAGGGGAGTGCAAAAAATGAACTTCACGAAAATGCATGGACTCGGCAACGATTTTATCGTGATTGCCGGCGAGCGCGAGCTTCCGGGGAACGCTGCGGAATTGGCGGTTAAACTATGCGACCGCTATTTCGGGGTCGGAGCCGACGGACTCGTCTATATTTTACCTTCCGACAAAGCGGACTTTCGGATGAGAATCATCAATTCCGACGGATCCGAGGCGGAGCAATGCGGAAATGCGATCCGCTGCGTGGGCAAATATGTATATGATAACGGACTTATATCCAATGAGGAAATTACAGTCGAGACGCTCGGAGCCGGCGTACAGAAGGTCCAGTTGAATGTGGACAACGGCAAAGCGGCAACGGTGCGCGTCGATATGGGCGCGCCGGTATTGCAAGGGCTGCAGGTTCCGACAACCGTTGATGCGGAGACGGTCGTCGATTATCCGATCGAAGTGGACGGCCGGGAATTCCGGTTCACTGCCGTATCGATGGGTAACCCGCATTGCGTCATCTATGTCGACGATGCGGCCGGGTTCGATTTGCAGACATGGGGGCCGAAGCTGGAAACGCATCCGATGTTCCCCCGCAAAATCAATGTCGAATTCGTTACCGTAAAGTCGCGTAACGCAGCAGACATGCGCGTATGGGAGCGCGGGGCGGGACCGACGCTCGCATGCGGCACAGGCGCTTGCGCGACCGTAGTCGCTTCCGTGCTGAACGGGCTGACCGACCGGACCGCCACGGTATCGCTGAAGGGCGGCGACCTGCTGATTGAATGGAACGAAGAGGACGGCCGCGTGTATATGACCGGCCCTGCGGAAACGGTGTACCGCGGTACGCTGTAACTCAATAACAGATAGAGACTGCAGTCTCAATTTCCGACTCCGGAAAAGCGGCTTTTCATTCTGAAGAGCCTGCTTTTCCGTTTTGAATTTTTTGCATGGGGGAGGGTTTACATTATGAAATCTGACTTGCGTACGGCATGGCAAGAGAAGCTGCTGACCGGCGACGGCGCGATGGGAACCTTTTTGTATCAACAAGGGTTTCCCGTCGGCATATCCTATGAAGAATTCAATACTTTGCGGCCTGAAGTGATCGAAAATGTGCACCGTCTCTACTATGAAGCGGGAGCCCGCGTCATTGAAACGAACACGTTTTCGGCCAATGCCGAAAAGCTGTCCAAATACGGCCTGGAGAGCGACGTGGAGCTGATCAACCGCGCAGGCGTCCGAATTGCCAGATCGGCGGTCGGAGACGATGCCTACGTAGTCGGCGCGGTCGGCTCGATCAGGTCCGGCAAGCGGAAAAATATTCGTACCGAGCAGCTTCGCAAGTCGTTTCAACAACAGATCGGCGCTTTGCTGGACGAAGGCGTCGACGGCATACTGCTGGAGACATTTTACGATCTGGACGAGATGCTTATCGCTCTTCGGCTTGTCCGTCAGACCGGAAATGTGCCTGTCATCTGCCAATTCGCGGTTGAGGATGTCGGAAGGACACAGGACGGTTTCAGCCTGAACGACGCGTTCGACCGGCTGCAGGCGGAAGGGGCGGACATGGTCGGCCTGAATTGCCGCAGCGGCCCGAACGGCATTATGCGCGCACTGGATACGATGCATAGTCCGGCGGGTCTGCCGCTGTCCGTATTTCCGAATGCGGGCATTCCCGATTACGTGGACGGCCAATATTTATACCCGGCGCCACCCGGTTATTTTGCCGATGCGGCCCGTAAATTCGCCGACCGGGGCGCCCGGCTGATCGGCGGCTGCTGCGGCACGACGCCGGAGCATATTGCGGCGGTCGCCGCAGCTCTGAATGACTACCGGCCGCAGATTGCCGGGCCTCGGGAACGGGTTCGGGCCGAAGCGGTGATTCACATTGCCGAGCTAGCAGTGCAGCGGCGGGATGAGGATGCCGCCGGACCGGCACAAGCCGGCGACGGCGGCGCTGCCGCAACGGCGTCGATCGTCGACCTGGCAAAGGAACGGCATACGGTCATCGTTGAGCTGGATCCGCCGCGCGATTTGGACATCCGCAAGTTTATGGCCGGAGCGGAAGCGCTGAAAGCGGCGCGCGCCGACGCGGTTACGATGGCGGATAACTCGCTCGCGGTAACAAGAATGAGCAACCTTGCGCTGGCGGCGCTCGTTCAGGAACGGGTCGGATTGCGTCCTCTCGTCCATCTCGCGTGCAGGGACCGCAATCTGATCGGCACGCAATCCCATATGATGGGACTCGATGCACTGGGCATAGATCATGTGCTGGCCGTCACTGGAGATCCGGCTCGATTCGGCGATTTGCCCGATTCCAGCTCAGTATACGACCTGACTTCTTTCGAAATGATCCGCATGATCAAACAATTGAACGAAGGCGTGGCGTTTTCAGGCAAGCCGCTCAAGCAAAAGGCCAAATTCGTTGTCGGCGCGGCGTTTAACCCGAATGTCAAATATTTGGACAAAGCCGTTCAGCGGCTGGAGCGGAAAATTGAATCCGGCGCCGATTATATCATGACCCAGCCGGTGTACGACCCGGCTTTGATTGAACGGATCGCGCAAGCGACCAGCCATATTCCGGTTCCGGTGTTCATCGGCATTATGCCGCTTGCAAACGGACGCAATGCCGAGTATTTGCACAATGAGGTGCCGGGCATTCAGCTGTCGGACGAAGTACGCCGGCGGATGGCTGGACTCGAAGGCGAAGCCGGACGCGCGGAGGGGGTTCGGATTGCCGAGGAATTGCTCGATACGGCGCTCAAGCACTTCAAAGGCATCTATTTAATTACGCCGTTTATGTTTTACGATATGTCGGTTCGGCTGACGCAATATGTATGGGATAAAACGGCTGCAGTAAGCCCGTCAAGAGGATAACCCCGGCTCTCCAAAGTGCGCGAAGAAGCCGTTTTTGCTTGTTTTTCGCGTTAAATCGCTTTTTCTCTTGTTCCCTTTTACAAAATGGATTAAAATAAGATAATGGATGCGGTTGCCATGCCGCCGAGACTTGTCCGTGCGCGGACAGGCTCTCCGTAAGAAGTAATGGGTTCGACGCAGAGACCGGAACGTATGCGCATGGATTTTTTTGTCAACAATAATGCAATCCGTTTTTTTCGTCATCGTTCTTTGCGTTGATCATAAATTTTGTCTATCGGGCGAATGCACGAGGAAGACCGGAGGGAAGATCTGTCATGGCCATCAAACTTATCAATATCGGATTTGGCAATATCGTGTCCGCGAACCGCATTATATCTATTGTTAGTCCCGAATCTGCACCAATCAAGCGGATCATACAGGAAGCGCGGGACCGTCATATGCTTATTGACGCGACATACGGGCGCCGCACGCGGGCTGTCATTATTACGGACAGCGATCACGTCATTCTGTCGGCGGTACAACCGGAGACGGTGGCGCACCGTCTGTCGACGAAAGATGACGACAACGACGAATAGATGGAGTGTATCATGAAAAAGGGACTTTTGTTCGTTTTATCGGGGCCTTCAGGCGTTGGCAAAGGAACGGTATGCTCCGTTCTGCGGAATAAAATGCAGGAGCTTGTTTATTCCGTATCTGCGACAACGCGTCCTCCCCGGGATGGGGAACTGGAAGGCATTAATTATTTTTTCAAGACCAAAGAGCAGTTTCAGGAAATGATCGCACGCGACGCTTTGCTGGAGTATGCTGAGTATGTCGGCAATTATTACGGCACGCCGCGCGACTTTGTGGAACGGACGATCGCCTCGGGCAAAGATATTATCCTGGAGATTGAAGTCCAGGGCGCGCTCAAGGTGAAGGAGAAATTCCCGGAAGGCGTCTTTATTTTCCTGCTCCCGCCGTCGCTGGATGAATTGAAGCAGCGGATAACGGGAAGAGGCACGGAGACGACCGATTTGATCGACCACCGGATGACGGTTGCCGTCGAAGAGATCGGCCTGATGCGCCATTACGATTATGCAGTCGTTAACGATGAAATCGATGCCGCGTGTCACAGAATCCAAAGTATTATTGTCGCGGAACATTGCCGCAAGGACCGTTATTTAAGCGAGTATACACAGATGCAGCCTGCATCCGAGAAAGCATGAGCGAGGTGAACCAGATGTTGTATCCATCCATCGATGAAATGGAAATTAAAGTTGACAGTAAGTATTCGCTTGTAGTCGCTGCGTCAAGACGCGCGCGAATGCTGCGCGACGGAGAAAAATCCGAGCTCAAGCAGCCGAAGGCACATAAATATGTCGGTGTAGCGCTCGAAGAAATTTATCACGGCCATATCATAGTCGAATCTAATCCGGATATTAAATCATAACGATTCATTAAGTGACAACCCGAGTGGTTGTTATTTTTTTACCGCGGATAGAAATGACAACGTTCAACCTTCCTCTGTTGAAACGATGTTCTATCTGCCTGAGATGATCGAGCTGGAGGGGGAGGGAGAGAGCCTATGATTAATGGGAAAACGATTCTGCTGGGCATCGCCGGCGGCATAGCGGCCTATAAAGCGGCCGCCATATGCAGCAAGCTGGCACAGGCAGGAGCGAACGTACGTGTTATTATGACCGAATCCGCGGTCAAATTCGTGACGCCTTTAACGCTGCAGACGCTGTCCAGAAACCGGGTGTATACCGACACGTTTGATGAACAGGATCCTGCTGTCGTATCACACATTGATGCGGCGGACAGTGCCGACTTGGTCGTCATTGCACCTGCAACCGCGAATATTATCGCCAAGATGGCGCACGGAATCGCAGATGACATGCTGAGCACCACATTGCTGGCGACGACGGCGCCGATACTGGTTGCGCCGGCGATGAACGTCCACATGTACCAGCATCCGGCAGTCGTTCATAATATTCAAATGCTTGCATCGCGCGGTGTCCGGTTCATTGAGCCGGGAACCGGTCAACTGGCATGCGGTTATGTGGGCAAGGGCAGACTTGCGGAACCGGAGGAGATCGTGCAGGCGGTGACGGGTTTCCTGGAGGGGAGCAAACTGCTGGCGGGAAAACGGGTGCTCGTAACCGCGGGGGGGACGATTGAGCGCATTGACCCCGTACGTTATCTGACCAATGATTCATCGGGCAAAATGGGCTTTGCGATTGCGGAAGCGGCGAGGGATATGGGAGCGTCTGTTACGGTCGTTGCCGGCAGAACCGCCGTTCAGCCGCCCGGCGGGGTAGAGACCGTTCGGACCGTTTCGGCGTCCGATATGCTGGCTGCCGTATTAAGCCGTTTCGATGAGGCGGATATTGTGGTGAAATCGGCGGCGGTTGCCGATTACAGGCCTGTCATAACGCATGGACAGAAGCTGAAAAAATCCGGGGAACGGCTCACGGTGGAGCTTGAAAAAACGACCGACATTCTGGAAACGGTCGGGGCAAGGAAACAAGGACAGTTCCTTGTCGGCTTCGCAGCGGAGACGGAGCAGCTTGAGCGGTATGCGATGGATAAACTGCGCCGGAAAAATTGCGATCTTGTGATCGGAAACGATGTAACGGCTGAATGCGCGGGCTTTCATTCCGATACGAATATCGTGCAGGTGTTCGACCGGGACGGACTCGTGGATTCATGGCCGCAGCTGTCCAAGCGCGAAGTGGGGGACCGGCTCATGCATCTGATTGCACAGCGTATGGGTGCCCGTACGGAGGCGGAAGCAGAATGATCGCCCGCGTCATAGTTGATGTTCCGACGCGTCAAACCGATCGTCCATTCGATTATGAGGTTCCTCTTTCGATGGAAGATTGGGTAGAGGTCGGGAGCCGTGTCGGGGTCCCGTTCGGCGGACGGACGCTGCAAGGTTTTGTTGTCGGTCTTACGGACGGAACGGAGGTGGACCGTACAAAGCTGAAGCCGATCGCGGAGCTGCTCGATCCGACCCCTCCTCTGTCTGCAGATTTAATTGATCTGGCGCAGTGGATGAGCGTTAAATACTGCTGTACATGGACTTCGGCGCTGCAGGCGATGATTCCGGCCGCCTTGAAAGGGAAAGCGGAGCGTTTTGTCTCGCTTTGCGAAGCAACGGACGAAGGTGTGTGCGGGCTCCCGGCTGAAATGGCCGCCTATATCCGAAAGGCCGGGGCGGTTAAGCTCTCCGCGCTGCAGCAGCGTTTTCCCGAGTGGTCCGATGCGATAAGAACGGGACTCCGGTCGGGCAGGTTAACGGAAACGGTCTCGGTGAAGGACCGGCTGACGGTGCGGACCGTACTTACTGTGTTTCTTCCGCAACAGCCGATGCCGGAGCAGGAGGCGCTGGCGCTTATTCCGACTCGGGCCGGCAAGCAGCGTGAGCTGCTTGCTTACATTATGAAGCTCGGCGGACCGGTTCCGCTTTCGTCGCTGCTTGCCGAGACGGGAGCCTCGGCTCCGAGTGTGCGGGCCTTGGCAGACAAAGGGCTGATTGAGCTGCGTGAGGTGGAACAGGATCGCGATCCGTATGCTGGCAGATTATTTGAACGCTCCGAGCCGCTAGCGCTGACGGACGGGCAGGCGGCCGTCTTTCGATCCATTACGGACGCCGTCCGCACGGGACAGTCGATGGTTTATTTGCTGCAAGGCGTAACGGGCAGCGGCAAAACCGAAGTCTATTTGCAGTCCATCGAATGCTGCATCGCAGAAGGGCGGCAGGCGATCGTGCTCGTGCCGGAAATTTCACTGACCCCCCAAATGGTCGAGCGGTTCAAAGGCCGGTTCGGCGATGCGGTTGCCGTGCTGCACAGCCGGCTGTCGGGAGGCGAGCGCTATGATGAATGGCGCAAAATCAAGGAAAAGCGGGTCCGGGTGGCGATTGGCGCCCGGTCGGCGATCTTTGCCCCGTTCGAGAGAATCGGTCTCATCATTATCGACGAAGAGCATGAATCTTCCTATAAACAGGAAGAAAGCCCCAAGTATCATGCGCGCGACGTCGCCGTCAAACGCGCGAAACAGCATGGTGCCACTGTTGTGCTCGGTTCCGCCACGCCTTCGCTGGAAAGCTACGCGGCGGCCAGACGCGCTTCGCAGCAGCCGCAGGAGAAGCGTACGGGCGGGCTGCTTCCGCTGCCGGAGCGCGTCGGAGGACGTCCGCTTCCTCAGGTCGAGGTCATTGACATGCGCCAAGAACTGACTGAAGGAAACCGTTCCATGTTCAGCCGGCGCCTCCACCAGGCATTGGAGCAGCGGCTCCAGCGGGGCGAGCAATCGGTGCTGCTGCTTAACCGACGCGGACATTCGACCTTTGTCATGTGCAGGTCCTGCGGTTATACGGCCGGCTGCCCGCATTGCGACATTTCGCTTACATATCATCAAAAAACGCGGGTGCTCCGCTGTCATTATTGCGGTCATACCGAGCGGTCACCGCAAGTGTGCCCAACATGCGAGAGCGAGCATATCCGTTTTTTCGGAACCGGCACGCAACGGGTGGAAGAGGAGCTCGCCAAGCTGTACCCGGGTATACGCGTCATCCGGATGGACGTGGACACAACGACGGAGAAAGGCTCGCATGAGAAATGGCTTACCCTCTTCGGCCAACGGAAAGCCGATGTGCTGCTCGGCACACAGATGGTTGCCAAGGGGCTTGATTTTCCCTATGTGACGCTGGTCGGCGTCATTGCCGCCGATTCGTCGCTCAATTTGCCGGATTTTCGGGCTGCCGAGAAGACGTTCCAGCTGCTCACCCAGGTCGCCGGGCGTGCGGGAAGGCATCATTTGCCCGGAGAGGTCGTCGTTCAGACGTATGCGCCCGAGCATTATTCGATTCGTACCGCACAGCGACACGATTACGACGCGTTCCTCGACGAGGAGCTGCGGCATCGCCGGATTCTTTTCTATCCGCCGTTCTGCAGACTCGTTCTGATCACGATGTCTCATGAGCAGCTGCCGCTGCTTGTCGAGCAGGGGGAACGGTTTGCCGCTTCATTGCGCGATCTGGCGGCTTCAGCCGGTGTGCTTGCTCCGCTAGACAGCGCCTCGGACCGCGCATTCGAGCTGCTCGGGCCGGTCGCTTCGCCGATTCCAAGGCTGAAAGATCGCTACCGTTTTCAATGTATGGTAAAATATCGGGGAAATGTCGACGTGGCGGCGCTGCTCCGTAAAGCGCTGGCGCCGTTTACGGAGCACAGCCGCCAAAGCCGCGTCCAATTCAGCGTCGATGTCGACCCGCAGATGATCATGTAACGGGATGCAACGCCGGGAGGGGATTAGATGAGCATTGCTCTTATCAACGCTCCCCTTGGAAGACTGTAATGGGAAACGGATATCGGGAATAAGCATTTTGTATGAAGCGAATCCATGTATCTACCCGGTTTTCCGTTGTTTGGGTATCTCACATATAAATTACTGGCAAAGGAAGGGAAGGCAATGGCCATCCGTATTATCGTAAAAGACCCGGACCCCGTACTGCGGGAGCGGGCGAAACAAGTAACCAAATTTAACGCTAATCTGCATAAGCTGCTCAGCGATATGGCGGAGACGATGTACGATGCGGAAGGAGTCGGCTTGGCCGCTCCCCAGATCGGCATTCTAAAGCGGGTCATCGTCGTTGATGTCGGAGACGATAACGGGCTGATCGAAATGGTCAATCCCGAAATCATCGAGCATTCGGGGGAGCAGCTAGGGCCTGAGGGCTGTTTAAGCATTCCCGGCATCAACGGGGATGTCCGGCGGGCTCAGCATATCAAGGTCAAGGGACAAGACCGCAACGGCAATGAATTTACGGTGGAGGCGTCGGACTTCCTTGCGCGTGCTTTTCAACACGAGGTTGACCATCTGAACGGCGTGCTGTTTACCGATATTGCGGAGAACGTATATGACATTGCGGCAAGCCCGCGTCCAGACGGAGAGTGAACCGATGCGTATCGTTTTTATGGGCACGCCCGAATTTGCCGTCCCTTCTTTGAATATGCTGCTCGATAACGGTTATGATGTCGTGGCGGTCGTATCGCAGCCGGATCGCCCGAAAGGAAGGAAAAAGCAGCTCTCTCCCCCGCCAGTCAAAGAGGCCGCGCTGCAGCGCGGTCTTCCGGTGCTTCAACCGCAGCGGATGCGCAGTCCGGAAGCGGCGGAGCAGATTGCCGAACTGCAGCCGGATTTGATCGTAACGGCTGCGTACGGGCAAATCTTGCCCAAGGCGGTGCTTGAGCTGCCCCGGTTCGGCTGCATCAACGTGCATGGTTCGCTGCTGCCGAAGTACCGCGGCGGCGCTCCGATCCAGCGTGCGATTATGAACGGCGAGAGAGTGACGGGCGTAACGATTATGTATATGGCGGAGGGGCTTGATACCGGCGATATGATCAGCCGGGTGGAGGTTCCGATCGGACCGGACGATACATCGGGCACATTGTTTGAGAACCTCAGCCGCGCGGGGGCTGAGCTGCTTCTTAAGACATTGCCGGCCATCGTAGACGGCACGGCGTCCGCCGAGCCGCAAAACGATGATGAAGCGACCTATGCGCCCAACCTGAGCCGCGAAGATGAGCGAATCGATTGGACTCGTTCCGCGTTTCAGATTAATTGTCAGGTGAGAGGTCTCTCGCCAATGGCAGGCGCCTTTACATACTTGAACGGCGAAGTGTTTAAAGTGTGGGCATGCACCATCCATTCAGGCAAACCGGCCTCACCGGAGCGGATGACCGGAGAGGTGCTGGCGGCGGACGCCGGCGGCATTCTCGTGCAGACCGGGGACGGCATGCTCCGGCTGACATTGATTCAGCCTGCCGGCAAAAAGCAAATGCCGGCTTCCGAATGGGTAAAAGGCGCGCGTATTTCCGAAGGAACGGTATTTGGGGGCGAACCTTCATGACGAGGCAGAACAGACGCCCTCCCGCGAACCGCCAGCCGACCGCCCGTGAAGTAGCGCTGGATACCTTACATAAGATCGAACGGGACAAGGCATACAGCAACCTGCAATTGAACCGTGCCCTTGAAGGCGCCGGTTTGTCCCGAGCCGATGTCGGGCTCGCTACCGAGCTCGTATACGGCACGATTCAGCGGCAGGGAACACTTGATTACTGGTTGGCCAAATTTGTTGCCAAAGGGCTGGAGAAGCTTGAGCCCTGGGTCCGGCAGCTGCTCCGGATGAGCGTGTACCAGCTTGTTTATTTGGACCGCGTTCCTCCGCATGCGGCCGTCAACGAAGCGGTGCAAATCGCCAAACGCCGCGGCCATGCCGGAATTGCCGGCATGGTTAACGGCGTATTGCGCAATATGCTGCGGCGCCGGGAGGAGTTGGCGCTTCCCGAGGGCGGAACGCCCGAGGAGCGCATTGCGCTGCAGCACTCTCATCCTTTATGGCTCGTTGAGCGGTGGATCGCCGCTTTCGGCGAGAAGACCGCCGAAGCGATGTGTGCGGCCGATAACGAGCCCCCGAGAGCGAGCATTCGGATCAATCCGCTGCGTTCGTCCGTTCCGGAGGCGATCGAGCGTCTGCGTGGACAGGGCTGCGTTGCCGAGCGGTCCGAGCTGGCGCCTTCGGGCATTGTCGCTAGCTGCGGCGGCAATCTGGCCGATACGGACGGTTACCGGGACGGCTGGTGGACCGTACAGGATGAAAGCTCGATGATCGTCGCCGAAGCGGCCGATCCGCAGCCGGGCATGCAGGTGCTGGATTGCTGCGCGGCGCCCGGCGGGAAGACAACGCATCTTGCGGAGAAAATGAATGACGAGGGACGGATATGGGCCAACGATTTGCATCCGCATAAGATGAAGCTCATTGAGGGGCAGGCGGAGCGGCTCGGATTGACGTGCATCCGGACGATGAGCTCTGATGCCGGCGAGCTGGCCGGCCGCTTTCCGCCCGAATCGATGGATGTCGTGCTGCTGGATGCGCCTTGTTCGGGACTGGGCGTCATCCGGCGGAAGCCCGAGGTGAAATGGACAAAAACGATGGACGATATCTTGTCGGTGGCCGAAGTGCAGCAGCGGCTGCTGCACGCGGCCGCCGGACTGGTCCGGCCAGGAGGCGTCTTAATTTACAGCACTTGCACGGTGGAACGCATGGAGAACGAAGACCAGGTGGAGCGGTTCCTTGCCGAACATCCGGAATTCGTTCCGGATCCGCAGTGGCCGCCCGAGCTGCTGGAGCGGCTGCGTGAAGCCGGTGCTTTCACCGGCGATTTCAGCGGGATGATCCAGCTGCTGCCGCATCATTTTGACAGCGACGGATTCTTCATTGCAAAGCTGCGCAAACGTTAGTTGTCCACACCGGAACTTTTGGTTCGGTAGTTTGTACTTGGCGTTTGTGGTAAAATAAAGCGACGGTTCCGGCAATGCCGGAACATAGACCATGCGAAACAGGTGTGATGAGATGAATCCGTTTATATACGACTACACGCTGGAGCAGCTCCAGGATTGGATGAAGGAGAACGGCGAGCCGGCTTTCCGCGCCTCGCAGCTGTTCGATTGGCTGTATGTGAAGCGTGTCAAGGGCTTCGAGGCGATGACCAATCTTCCCTTGTCACTGCGGCATAAGCTGGAGGAGCAGTTCGCTTTCGTAACGCTGCAGGAAATTACAAAGTTCGAATCGAAGGACGGGACGGTCAAATTTCTGTTCGGGCTGCACGACAATCATGCCATTGAGACGGTCATTATGCGTCACAACTATGGCAACAGCATTTGTGTAACGACTCAGGTCGGCTGCAGAATCGGCTGCACTTTCTGCGCTTCAACGCTCGGCGGGTTGAAACGGAACCTGACGCCGGGGGAAATCGTCGCTCAGGTCGTTACCGCTCAGCAGCTGCTTGACGCCTCAGGCGAGCGGGTATCCAGCATCGTCATTATGGGATCGGGCGAGCCGTTCGAAAATTACGAGGCTACGATGGCGTTTCTGCGGATTATGATTCATGAGAAGGGCCTCCATATCGGCCAGCGGCACATCACCGTGTCGACAAGCGGCATCGTGCCCAGCATGTATAAATTCGCGGATGAAAATACGCAAATAAACCTGGCGATATCGATCCATGCCCCGAACGATGCGCTTCGTTCGAAGCTGATGCCGGTTAACCGCCGGTTTCCGTTCGAGGAGGTCATTGAGGCATGCCGGTATTACATCGCCAAGACGGGACGGAGAATTACATTTGAATATGCGTTGATCGGCGGCGTTAATGACCGGCCCGAGCACGCCGAGGAACTGGCCGATGTGCTGAAGGACATGCTCTGCCATGTGAACCTGATTCCCGTTAACCATGTTCCGGAGCGCAATTATGTGCGTACGCCGCGCGAAGATATTTTTGAATTTCAGCGTATTCTGGAGCGCAAAAAAATCAACGCCACGATCCGCAGGGAGCAGGGGCATGACATTGCTGCCGCTTGCGGTC
This sequence comes from Paenibacillus tarimensis, assembly GCA_041281825.1. Classification (GTDB taxonomy): domain Bacteria; phylum Bacillota; class Bacilli; order Paenibacillales; family Paenibacillaceae; genus Paenibacillus_D; species Paenibacillus_D tarimensis_A. The sequence goes on from CP166298.1 coordinate 2,502,689, forward strand.
AGCTAAGGGCGAAACATATGGAGTCACAGGCGAGGTGAGGTTGATTTGATTACGGCAACTCGAAGCGATATCGGGCGGATCCGTTCCGTGAACGAGGATCGATCCTGGGTGGAGCAATTCGATAACGGCATCACGGCAGCTATCGTCGCCGACGGCATGGGGGGCCATCAGGCCGGCGACGTCGCCAGTCAGCTTGCGGTCGAGGCCTATCGGGAAGCGCTCGGCGAGCTGAGGCCGGATATAACGGTGGATGAAGCGAAGATGCTGCTCCGACAAGCCATTTTGCAGGCGAACGAAGTTGTGTTCGATATGGCGTCGCAAAACGAGCAGTATCACAATATGGGAACCACAGTGGTCGCGGCAATCGTGCGCGGCGAAAACGCCGTTATCGGGCATATTGGGGACAGTCGGGCATACAAGATAAGAGACGGGCTCATTACGCAATTAACGGACGATCATACGTTAGTCAACGAGCTCGCGAAAAACGGCCAAATCAGCCCCGAGGAAGCGGCGACGCATCCGCGGCGCAACGTGCTGACACGGGCGCTTGGCACCGACCCGCTGGTTGAGGTCGATATTCGGGTGCTCCCGTGGACAAAAGGGGATATTCTGCTTCTTTGCAGCGACGGTCTCAGTAATATGGTGACCGACGAGCAAATGCTGGAAACGCTTCAGTCGGGGGAGCTCGATATCGAGGCGAAGGCGGACCGGCTGGTCGAGCTGGCACTGCAGGCGGGAGGCGACGATAATATTACCGTCGCCATCCTGCAGCGCGATGCGGAAGTGGAGCATGAGGGGTGAGCGACATGATTGGACATGAATTAGGCGGCCGGTATGAAATCATCGCGAGAATCGGCGGCGGCGGCATGGCGCTTGTCTACAAAGCGCACGACATTTTGCTCGGCCGCAATGTGGCGGTGAAAGTGCTTCGCCAGCAGTTCGTTAACGATGAGGAATTCATCCGCCGTTTCCGGCGCGAGGCGCAGTCTGCCGCTTCATTATCTCATCCGAACGTCGTCAGCATCTATGATGTCGGCCAAGAGGATGATACGCATTATATCGTTATGGAATACATGGATGGCAGCAATCTTAATGAGATCATTCTTGAGCGGGCCCCGCTTCAAACGGAGGAAGCCGTTCGTATTGCCGTGCAGATCTGCGACGCGCTGGAGCATGCTCATCATAATCAAATTATTCATCGGGACATTAAGCCCCATAACATTCTGATCGGGAAGAACGGGCGGGTTAAAGTGACGGACTTCGGCATTGCCCGGGCCGTTACCTCGTCAACGATTACACAGACGGGATCGGTCGTCGGATCCGTTCATTATTTTTCGCCGGAGCATGCCAAAGGGGTGAGCGCCGACGAGAAATCGGATCTGTATTCACTCGGAATCGTGCTGTATCAAATGCTGACGGGACGACTGCCATTCCTCGGAGAAAGTCCCATCAGCGTAGCGCTCAAGCATTTGCAGGAGCACTTTGAGGAGCCGCGCATCGTCAATCCGCATATTCCGCAAAGCGTGGAAAACATCATTTTGCGGTCGATGCGCAAGGATCCGGGCGAGCGGTATATGTCCGCAGCCGAAATGCTTAGCGATTTGGAGAGCTGCCTGCAGCCGGAACGGCTGCATGAGGAGAAAATCGATTTCGGCCATGACGATCCGGAAGCGACCCGCGTAATGACGGCCATCCGAGGCGCCTCCCAGCCGAAAGCGGACGCCTTTATCTCTTCCGGCCGCACGGACACGATGCCGGGAAAAGAGCCGGAAGATGACCGGTGGGATTCCAGGGGGCTGGAGGAAGAGCCGCGCAAACGCAAATGGATCAAGCCGCTCGTTACGGTGATCCTTACGCTGTTGTTCCTTGCGCTGCTGTTCTGGGGCTTCAAGGTGCTGATCAAAGGCCTGGACCCCGGCGAAGTCGATGTGCCGAACGTCGTCGGTTATTTGGAGAAAGATGCGCGCGAGGCACTGGAAGCGAAGGGCCTTATCGTGGATGACCCGGTCGTTTATGAACACAATGACGAAAATCTCAAGGATGTCGTCTTCCAGCAAACCAAGCAAGGCATGACGGTGAAGGTAGGCTCTCCCGTCAAGCTGTACGTCAGCCTGGGACCGAAGCTGGAGACGATGGGCAATTACACAGGGCATAATTTTGAAGATGTCAAGAACAGCCTTATTGAGCTCGGCGTGGACAAGGATCGGATTACGAAGGAGGAAGTCCATGATGAGGAAGAGGCCGGCAAGATTTTGACGCAAACGCCGGTCAGCAATGAGGAGTTCGATCCGAAGACGGTTGAAATTCATTTTACGGTCAGCAAAGGGCTGGAGACGATCGATATGCCGAATCTGGTCGGCAAGTCCGAGAAGGAAGCGGTCAAAATGATTCTTGAGAGCGGTCTGCAGCTCGGGCCGGGTAACGGAATCTACCGCGAGCGCAGCTATAAGCCGGTCGGCGAGGTGACGGAGCAGTTTCCGGTGGAAGCGGGCGAACCGGTTACGAAAGGCACGGAGGTATCGATTACGGTTAGCGACGGGCTGCCGGAGGATGCATTGGATTACACCTTCGATTTCTTCATTTGGCCCGCTCAGGCAGGCAAATCGAGTGAAATTCGCATCGAGTACTCGGATGCGCGGGGTAAAAATATCGAATGCTGCAAACAGACGATCGACGATATGAAGAATTTCTCGGTCAAGGTTGTATTGGCTCCGAACACGGAGGCGTCGGTGACCGTCTATCGGGACGGCCAGTTTATAGACACCCTGCAGAAAACGTATGACGACGTCCGGTCCGGTTCGGTTTCGAGTTCGGTGACGGTGCCTGGCAACGATCCGCCCCCCGCGGAGGAGCAGTCTCCGGCGGACGAGGAGACGGGCGGCCAGCCGGACGGTGGAGACGGTCAAGCGGATGACGACGGAGGTACCGATGGCCAGCAAGACTAATAAAGGCCCTGTCGGACGGATTGTAAAAGCGCTGAGCGGCTATTATTACGTCATGCCCGAGGATTCATTGTCACCGGGAACCATTCAATGCCGCGCCCGCGGCATTTTCAAGAAGAGAGGCTTGTCCCCGCTTGTCGGCGACCTCGTCGTGTACGGGGTTACGGAAAACGGCGAAGGGACGGTGGATGAACTATTGCCCCGCTCGTCGGAGCTGATCCGCCCGCCCGTGGCGAATATCGACCTTGCCGTGCTTGTGTTTTCGGTTTCGGAACCTGTCCTTAACCTGCAGCTGCTGGATAAGTTCCTCGTGCATATTGAACATGCGGATATTGAAACGGTGCTCTGTCTGAGCAAACGCGATTTGGCCGATGACCCTGCTTCCCCCGCCGCATTGGAGGCGCAGGCCGCGCTTGAGGCGGTGGAAAGGATCTACCGCCCGATCGGTTATGAAATCTATACGACGAGTTCCCGCAAAGGCGAGGGGACCGAAGCGATAAGAGCACGGTTGGCGGGTCGTCTCAGCGTCTTCGCCGGCCAGTCCGGCGTCGGTAAATCGTCGCTCCTCAACGCCATCGTACCGGGACTCGCGCTTGAAACCAATGAAATAAGCAGCCGACTGGGGCGCGGCAAGCATACGACACGCCACGTCGAGCTGATTGCGATCGGCGGCGGGGGGTATGTTGCCGATACGCCCGGCTTCAGCCAACTGGACTTCGAGGAGCTTGGCATCGAAGATCTGGGCAGCTGCTTCCGGGAGTTCCGGGAGCTCTCATCCGGTTGCAAATTCCGCGGCTGTACGCATGTGCACGAGCCGGGATGCGCCGTGCTGGCGGCGCTGGGAGAAGGAACAATCGAACAAAGCCGCCATGACAACTACAAACAATTTCTCGCCGAGATGAAAGATAAAAAGCGGAGGTATTGAACATGTCCATCATTGCACCATCGATTCTGTCTGCGGATTTCGCCAGGCTGGGCGAGGATATCAAGGATGTGGAACAGGGAGGTGCGGACTGGATTCATGTCGACATCATGGACGGCCACTTCGTGCCGAACCTCACGTTCGGGCCGCTTGTCGTTGCGGCGGCCAGGCCGTATACGAAGCTTCCGTTCGACGTCCATCTGATGATCGAGCGGCCGGAACTGTATATCGCCGCTTATGCGGAGGCCGGGGCCGACCGGATTACGGTGCATGCGGAGGCTTGCGTTCATCTGCACCGCGTCGTCAATATGATCCGGGAGCTCGGGCTGCCTGCCGGGGTGGCGTTAAATCCCGCTACTCCGCTTGCGGCCGTTGAACATGTGCTTGACGATATCGATCTGATTCTTATTATGACGGTTAATCCGGGTTTCGGAGGCCAGAGCTTCATTGAAGGCTCGCTCCGGAAAATCAGTCTGCTGAAGCGGCTGCTGGAAGAGCGCGGGCGCGGGGAGATGCTGATTGAAGTCGACGGCGGCATCAACGCCGTTACCGCGCCGCTAGTCATGGAAGCGGGAGCGAACGTGCTGGTGGCCGGCAATGCCGTGTTCGGCGAAGCCGACCGCGCGGCCGCTATAACGGCGCTTCGCCCGGGGGGCGGGCAAGGGACAAGGAGACAGTCATGAACGAGCTGGAGGAGTTGAATGAGCCGTCGCGCTTCAGGACGGCGATGGGGGTTCTGTTTTACAGTTTGGCCTGCGGACTATTGCTTAGCATCTTCTCGTTTGTGCCCGGTTTGTTCCGGTATGCGTTTTCGCTTGGAGCGCTGCTGCTGGGCATCCGTTTTTTTCGAAACTACGAGAAGCTGTCATTGCGGGTGATTTTCATCGTATTGTCCATCGTCTTTTATTTCATCACAGCGGTTATCGTTTCGATCGTACTGTTCATGCAAGGGATGCCGGTGCAGGACACGGCCCTAGCTCCTTTATAAAAGATAAGCCTGTATAAGTTTTCTCTCTTATACAGGCTTATCTTTTATCATTTGCGAGTCGGACGCCTCCAAGGACGGCATCAGCCGTCTCGAATAATGCAAGGGCGGTTTCCGCTCTGGAATAGGACAGCCCGGCCGCGCATAGGATGGTTACATGAGAAAACTCTTGTAACCTTTTGGCGTTTGGGTGGATACAATAAAGTGAATTCGACGAAGCGTGGCTGAGGAGGGATGGGAGCATGAAATTTTACACGATCAAGTTGCCGAAGTTTTTGGGCGGTTTCGTGAAAGCAATCCTAAATACCTTCCAAAAAAACTAGTTCCGAAGCACCTGCTGCCCTAATGATCGTGAACATCATGCCGACATGCTGCAGAGCGTCCCTTACCGCGGGATTGGATCACCGCTGCATACAAAGGAGGCGTCCGTCTTTTTACGTTTGGGACGGACCGATTTCGCGATGATCCGGTCAGCGCGCACCAGCCGCTTTTTCACGAGCTGCAGACGCCGCCTTAAGGATAGAGAAGGGCGGGCCCTGTTTCGGCTTGAAATTAAAAAAGCACCTGAACAAGCCAGGTGCTTTTTGTCTATGGCGCAAACCGCCATTATACGCGGGTCACTTTGCCGGATTTCAACGCACGAGTGCTGACGTATACGCGTTTCGGTTTACCGTTTACGAGAATGCGAACCTTCTGCACGTTGGCGCCCCAAGTGCGCCGGTTTTTATTGTTCGCATGCGAAACGTGGTTGCCTGTTCCTGGGCCTTTGCCCGTAATGAAGCATTTGCGAGACATGAAAATACACCTCCTTCAATACCTACTTCGCAAGCATGAGCTGTACACGTTCTTCCTACAACGCCGGCTTGGCTTATCCATGCTCTCCACACTGCCAAGCGACAAGACCGCTGCAAATAAACACTAAAATATCATATCACAAAAGGAATGCGAAATCTAGCCTTAACTTCACTTTCGCGGGTAATCTGTGAGATTCGATGTCCGGCTGCTTCATTGCTTAGGCATGGTGATCAAACGCGGATTATCTGAACAATCCTTTAAATCATGTCGAAAAAAGAAGGAATCAGGGTAAACATGCAGAAGTTGAAAGCTGCAGGCTTCATTAACATGTTATTTTATAGTACAATGTTGATTAGTCCATACTACATAAAAAAAGGAAGTGATCCCGTGCCACTGCAGCAAAACACGGATCTTGGGAAAGTGATCATTAACGACGAAGTCATTTCCATCATTGCCGGGTCTGCGGCGATGGAATGTTATGGACTTGTAGGCATGGCGTCCCGGAAACAATTGAAGGACGGCATTGCCGAACTCCTTGGACGGGAGAACCTGTCCCGAGGTGTTGAGGTTCGCCGGGAAAATGAAATGCTGCATATAGATCTTTACATCATCGTAAGCTACGGGACAAAAATATCGGAAGTGGCGCATAACATTCAGTCTAAGGTCAGATACGTGCTGAATGATGTAGTGGGGCTTGAAGTGGACCAGGTCCATATTTTTGTTCAAGGCGTACGCGTATCTCGGTAGAGGGGGTCTCCTTTTGAGTAAGCGCTTTATAAATGGAACGGATTTAATGAATATGGTCATGGCGGGTGCGGATCACTTAGAGCGTCATGTGGAGCATGTGAACGCGCTTAACGTGTTTCCCGTACCTGACGGCGACACGGGAACGAATATGAATTTAACGATGAGCGCAGGCAGCCGGGAGCTGCGAAACAAGCCGTCCGAATCGGTCGGCAAAGCTTCGGAAGTGTTGTCCAAAGGGCTGCTTATGGGCGCCCGGGGAAATTCGGGCGTGATTTTGTCGCAGTTGTTTCGGGGATTTTCCAAGGGCATCGCCGGGATGGAGCAGGCGAACGCGGTACAATTTGCCGCCGCTCTCCAGCAAGGTGTGGATACGGCTTACAAGGCGGTCGTTAAGCCCGTGGAAGGGACGATTCTGACCGTTGCCAAAGAAGCGGCCAAGCATGCCGTATTTTTTGCGAGGCGCAATTCGGACCTTATAGAGCTGATGCGTGAAGTGCATGCCAAAGCCTGTGAAGCGCTTGCCCGGACGCCGGACATGCTGCCCGTATTAAAGCAGGTCGGCGTGGTGGATTCGGGCGGACAAGGGCTTGTATATATATACGAAGGGTTTCTGCATAGCTTGACATCGTTAGAAGGGCAGCCGCCGGCGGGCATCGTTCAACCGCAGTCTGTCCCGCCCGTCCGGGAAGCCGCCGTTACCGGCGCCAAAGCGGCACAATCGGCCCAGTCGCGTCTGGCAACCGATGCAATCGAATTTTTGTACGATATGGAGTTTTTCATCAACCGCAAGCATGGTGCGGCTCGGGGGATGCGGTTTGACGAGGAGGTATTCAGACGGGCGCTTGCGAAGGACGGAGATTCGATTCTCGTTATTGCGGATGAGGACCTCATCAAGGTGCATGTGCATTCCCGCAAGCCCGGCGACGTGCTCAACCTGGCGCTTCCATACGGGGAACTGACGGAGATTCATATCCTCAATATGCGAGACCAGCACCGGGATTTGCTGCATGACGGCACCGAATACGGTGAGAGCGCCGGCGCACCGGCGGATGCAGCATCGGCTCGCGTGACGGACTCCGACCTGGATCTGGCAGCGGCGCTGCCGGAAGTGCTCACCGGGACGCCGGCGCAAAGCGTTCCGCCTGCCGACGTGCATGAGCTGGCGCCCTACGGCATCGTCAGCGTTGCGATGGGCGAAGGCATTTCGAATATCTTTCTGGACAACAATGCCGATATCGTTCTGTCCGGCGGACAAACGATGAATCCGAGCACGGAGGATTTCGTCCAAGCGATTGTTTCAATGCCGGCCGAGCACATCTTTTTGCTGCCGAACAACCCGAACATTATACTGGCTGCCCAACAAGCGGCCGAGATCAGCGAGCGGCACGTGACCGTTATTCCGACGAGGACGATCCCGCAAGGGCTGGCGGCATTGCTCGCGTTCAATGATCAGGAATCGCCGGAGCGCAACGCTCTGCTCATGCAGCAGGCGGCGGAGCAGGTTAAGTCCGGTCAGGTAACGTTCGCCGTGCGCGATACGGTTATCGACGATTTAACCATCGCGCAGGGCGATTACATCGGCATTCAAGAGAAGAGGATTGTCGCTTCTTCGGCGGAGCTGCAGCAGACATGCAGGGAGTTGTTGTCCCGAATGATCGCCCAGGGCGGGGAGCTTGTAACCGTGTTAACCGGTGAAGATGCGCCGGAAGAGGTGACGGCCGCGCTCTCCGACTGGGTAAGATCGACCTTCCCGGACGTGGAGCTGGAAGTGCACAGAGGCGGACAGCCTTTATATCCTTATTTGTTTGCGGTAGAGTAACAGGTACGAAAGAGGAGGCGAGAGGATGAGCGCACGGATTAGGATTGTCACGGACAGTACAGCGGATATTCCGCAGGATGTCCGCAGCCGGTTGGATATTGAAATGGTTCCGCTTAAAGTTCATTTCGGCGACGAAGAGTTTCTTGACGCGGTAAATATTGGGCCGGAAGAGTTTTATACGAAGCTGGAGAGTTCTTCGGTACTGCCGACGACATCACAGCCTTCGCCGGCCGATTTTGTGGAAGTGTACCAGCGTATTTTGCAGGAAGAGCCCGGAGCGCAAATCATGTCGTTTCACCTTTCATCGGCGTTCAGCGGCACTTATCAATCGGCCGTGCTGGCTCATTCGCTGATTGAGGAGGAAGCCGATATTACCGTAGTGGATTCCAAGTCGGCTTCCTACGGCTGCGGAATGCTGGCCGTTTCGGCCGCGGAGATGGCGTTAGCCGGTAAGTCCAAGGAAGATATTCTCGCTGAAACGCAGCGGCTTCGCAGCGATATGCGGCTCTATTTCCTGGTGGATACGCTGGAGTATTTACAGAAAGGCGGCAGAATCGGCAAAGCCGCGGCCTTGTTCGGCTCCATTCTGAACATTAAACCGATTCTGACGGTTGATAACGAGGGGCAGGTAGCCCCCGTAGACAAGGTTCGCGGACAGAAGAAGGCGATGAACCGCATTATTGAATTGCTGAAGCGCGATTTCGGGTCGGAGCCGGTCCGTATCGTTATGGCGTATTCCCATCACCGGCAGCCCGCCGAGGAGCTGTGCGGGCTTGTCCGTGCCAGCTTCGATGTGAAGGATGTTCACTTTACGACGCTTGGAGCCGTTATCGGCACGCATACCGGTCCAGGTGCGGCCGCGATCTTTATGTTTAGGGCGTGAGGCAGATATGAAAGCGCTGGATTTGAATCATATTTCAGTCAGGCAAATCAAAGGCGTGAGCGCTCCGAAGGAGCAAGAGCTTCACGCCTTTGGCGTTTATACGGCTGCGGATATACTCGAATATTATCCGTTTCGTTATGAAGATTACCGGATCCGGGAGCTCTCCGAAGTCAAGGATGGAGAGAAGGTGACGGTACAGGGAAAAATAATGAGTCCGCCGATGCTGCAGCGTTACGGAAGGAGCAAGTCCAGACTTTCCTGCAAGGTGGCTGTAGACCGTCATCTTCTAACCGGCGTCTGGTTCAACCGGACCTTCCTGCAGGAGCAGCTTGTGCCGGGGCGGGAAATTGTGCTTACGGGCAAGTGGGATCAGCGCCGTCTGCAGCTGACGGTCTCCGAATCCGAGTTTCCGGATAAAGGGCCGCTCCGCTCGGGAACGCTTCAACCGGTCTATTCCGTCGGCGGCACGATTACGCAGCGCTGGATGCGCAAGACAGTGCAGCAGGCGCTTGTGCAATACGGCGATCTGATTCATGAAATATTGCCCCCCCTATTAATCGACATGCACCGTCTTATGCCGAGAAAGGAAGCGATTCGCCGAATTCATCATCCGGAGGATACGAAGGAAGGGCAGGATGCCCGGCGGAGAATGGTGTATGAGGAGCTGTTTCTGTTTCAGCTTAAGCTGCATGCTTTCCGGACGGTGACGCGGAACCGGATGGACGGGGTCGAGCACCGCGTGGATAATGAAGCGATTCTGACCTTTGTGAAGGGGCTGCCGTTTGAATTGACGGCGTCGCAGAAGAAGGTGACGAATGAAATTTTACACGACATGAAGCAGCCGTACTGCATGAACCGGCTGCTTCAGGGGGATGTCGGATCGGGAAAGACGGTCGTTGCCGCGATAGCGCTGTATGCGGCTGTCAAAGCGGGCCATCAGGGAGCGTTAATGGTGCCGACCGAAATATTGGCGGAGCAGCATTCCCGGTCGCTGCAGCAGCTGTTCGACCCTTACGGGCTCCAGATTGCGCTGCTGACCGGTCACACTTCCGAGCGGAAACGCCGGGATCTGCTTGCGGGGCTTCAGATGGGCATCATCGATATCGTGGTCGGTACGCATGCGCTTATTCAGGAAGATGTGCTGTTCCGCAGTCTAGGGCTCGTTGTGACCGATGAGCAGCACCGATTCGGGGTCAATCAGCGCAGCATTCTCAGGCGCAAGGGGATGAATCCGGATGTGCTGACGATGACGGCGACGCCGATTCCGCGAACGCTTGCGATTACCGCTTTCGGCGATATGGATGTGTCCACGCTGCGGGAGCGGCCGAAGGGGCGTAAACCGATCAAGACGTATTGGGTGAAGCACGACATGATGGAGCGGGTGCTCGGCTTTATCCGGCGGGAGGCGCAGGCCGGCCGTCAGACCTATATCATTTGTCCGCTCATTGAGGAATCGGACAAGCTTGACGTTCAGAACGCCATCGATCTGCACATTCAAATGCAGCAGGCTTTTCCGGATCTGCGTGTCGGACTGCTGCACGGAAGAATGCCGGCGGCGGACAAGGAGCAGGTGATGCGGGAATTCGGCGGGGGCGGCGTTCATATGCTCGTCTCGACGACCGTTATTGAGGTCGGGGTCGACGTGCCGAATGCGACGCTGATGATCATTATGGATGCCGAGCGTTTCGGATTGTCCCAGCTTCATCAGCTCAGGGGAAGGGTGGGAAGAGGCGAACATCAGTCGTACTGCGTATTGATAGCCGACCCGAAGTCGGAAACCGGACAGGAACGAATGAAGGTGATGACAGAAACGGACGACGGCTTCGAGGTGGCGCGCCGCGACCTTGACCTCCGCGGCCCCGGCGATTTCTTCGGCACGAAGCAAAGCGGGCTGCCGGATTTTCGCCTCGCGGACATGGTCAGCGACTTTGCCGTACTCGAAACCGCGCGCGACGATGCGGCCGAACTGGTGGCGGGGCCGGAGTTTTGGGAGTCGCCGGACTATGCCCCGCTGCGCGAACGGCTGCAGAGAGAGCAGATTTTTCAGGGAGACTTGCTGGACTAGTCAATTTCGCCTCTTTTTCGGCATATAGTAAAGGGATTGCCCTTACAGGCTAGATGGAGGTGTCCTGGAATGAGCTACCAGAAGTACGGAATTCAACCTGAACTCGTCGAGCGCGTGAAGAAGAAAATGAAGTATCCGGCCACCAAAGAGAAGATTAAACAGCTGCTGTCCGGCGTGACCAAATACGATCTGCAGGACCGCACGAAGGTGAGACGGCTCGTCCGCACTGCCGCCCGGATCCTGCAGGAATCGCTCACGGAGACGCAGGAGGATCGGATCGTCGCTTTTGTGCTTGCGCAGAAGATCGATCCGAGCAATACGTTCCATCTCATCAAACTATGGGGGATGTTCCGCTGACCTTGAAGGTTGGCTATTTTTTTGTGCCGGAAGCCGCGCCTACGTTCCGTCAAGCGGCAGCGGCCGGATGTTATCCGGGTCATCGTGCCTGACATTGCCTACGGCCGCCGTAACCGGGTAGGCCTCCATTTCATCGGCGGGATAAGGCTCAAGCAGCTGCCGCAGAAGCTGCGCGTCGCGGATGCCGCGATCAAGCCACAACCGCTCGTCTTCCGGCTTCAAGATGACGGGCATCCGATCGTGGATCGGGGCCACCAGTTCATTCGGGTTTGTCGTTAAAATGGTGCAGCTGCTTATTTTCCGCCCGTCCGGCGCGATCCACGTCTCGTATAATCCGGCCATGCTGAACAAGCTGCGGTGTTTCATGACGATCCGCATCGGCTGCTTGCTCCCGCCGCTCTTCTTCCATTCATAGAACCCGTCAGCGGGTATGAGGCACCGCTTTCGCATAAACGGCCCCCGGAAGGCCGGCTTTTCCATGACGGTTTCAGCTCTTGCATTAAGCATGCGGCTGCCGATCCGCTCATCCTCCGCCCACGGCGGGATGAGCCCCCATTTCAACTCGCCGAGCCGGTTCGCCGAGCCGTCATAAATAATTGCCATCACCATTTGGCCGGGCGCGACATTGTATTTAGGGCGGTGATACGGGACGGACGTCTCGCCGATCATATATCTGAGCATCATTTCCTCCAAGGAAACCGCAATCGTATAACGGCCGCACATCGTCTCTTCCGCTCCTTTGCATTTAGCGTTTTGCCGATCGTATTTCCCTTTACATAGGGATCTTTGGGCATGACATAGGGATTTTTGAGCGGAGCTCAAAGTCTCTCCGCTTTAAGTCTCTCCACTTTAAGTCTCTCCGCTATTATACAATGCGAAGCTGCAATTTCCTACCGCTTCCCGTTAACCCGGAATGAACCGGTTTGTTCATGCGGATACTGATAAGGCAAAAGCCGGATTTCTGAAAGAAGGGCCGGCGGTTAGGGCTCGCGGTCTGCCACACCGCGATGAAGCATATGCTTACGAAGCTGGTTTTGCTTCGCAAAACCTGTAGGAGGGGAGCGGCATGGATCGGGATAAAAGGGGGCGGAAAGGCCGGGACGGGCGGATTCGGCGTTTGCTCTCGTTTCCGGGGGACATGCTTCGTTATTTGGCAGGGAAATGGAGGGGGCGCTCGCTCTCCAAACGGATGGCGGACCGAGCGCATCCGCTGCCGGTCAAGGCGGCCTTAGTCGACGATTTAATTGCCGCGTGGTCAAAGATAACGCCGGACGACGATATCCCGTCCGCTGCGCACATGGAGGCGGCTTTACCGCTGGGGTCGCTGCCGCCTTTGACGCCGCCGGCTTGGGGAGTCACCGCGGAGGAGCGGGCCGTTGTTGCCCGCATTCGGAAGCAGACGGTCCGCATGAACCGCAATAACGTGACGCGAACGGCTGCGTATCTTGCGTTCTACCGGCGTTATCCCGAGGTGCACTGGGCGTTTCTCGCGCACATGGTTTCCCGGAACGGCGGGTGGAATATGACGGACTTGCAGGGCGAGCTCCTGCCGCGGCTTCTGAACCGGCGGCAGCGCGAGGCGACCTTTCAGTTTCTTGAACGGGCGAATGCGTTGATCTTCGGGGACGCTTATCCACAATTGCTGCTCTATGAAGCGGGGGCCGCATCCGGCCGGGATTTGACGCACCTGCTTCGTTACTTCGGCGTGTCGAAATTTATGGAGCCGGTATGGACCCAGTTCCGGAGGAGCCGGGATCCGGTCCCGCTGACGATTGCGCTAATTGTCAACGAACAGCATTTTATCGAGCGGCGCGTCGTCCAGCATCCCTATTACCGCAAGGAAGTGCTTGAGACGGCTTTTTTCGGCCTGCAGTCGCTGCTCCAGTTGAATCAGGTTCTGTTTCCCTATTCGACCGGGAAAGACAATATGAAGCTGAGCGGGATTATTCTCGAGGATTTCAAGGATCTGCGTGAACGCATTGAATTCGGAAAGCGGCTGTACGCGATGCTCTTCGGCGTGCCGGGCGTACAGCGCGGCGCTTACGCATTCGCCTGCGCCGCCGCCCATACCGGATCGCGCGCCGACTATGCTCCGCAGCTGTTCACGAGCGTAAGGCATCGGCCGCCGCAGCGCAAATACCGGGAGCGCCTGGAAGGCGGGCGCCTGCGCCCGGGAGCGGAGCCGCTCTACAGTCCGGAGCTTGCTTTCGCCTGGCCGGACCGGCCCATCCATCCGGCGGAAGAAGGGGATTGGTTCGTCAGCGGGGCGGATGCCGCCGGTTATTTCAAAGACCTCCCGCTGCCTGCATCGTTCGAAATAACCAACGAATACGCGTTTGCGCTCGGCAAAATCGAGCTGGCCGTGCTTGCCAAAGAGAAGCTAGGTCCGATTGTGCCGAAATAGCCTTCGGATAAACTTTTTTTTCCTGTTGCATCACGAACGCATATTCGGTATATAATAAGGATACGAACGTATATTCTTATTGGGGATGATCAGGTGGAACGCGTCATCATGCTCGCAGATTGTCAATCGTTTTACGCATCGGTCGAGAAAGCGGCGAATCCCGAATACGAGGAGCGTCCCGTCGTTGTGGCGGGCGATCCGGCGCGACGTTCTGGGATTGTGCTCGCCGCTTGTCCGCTTGCCAAGTCGTTCGGCGTTACGACCGCGGAGCGGCTTGGAGAGGCGCTTGCCAAATGTCCGGAGCTCGTCGTTATTCGTCCGCGAATGCAGACCTATATTGACGTATCGCTGAAGATTACGGAAATTTACGAATCGTTTACCGATCTTGTGGAGCCCTTTTCCATTGACGAGCAATTTCTCGACGTCACCGGCTCGATCGCTTATTTCGGCGAACCGGAGCAGCTTGCCCGTCACATTCAAACGCGCGTAAAGCTGTTTACGGGGGTATGGACGCGCATCGGCATCGGCCCGAGCAAGATGCTCGCGAAGATGGCGACGGATATATGGGCGAAGAAAAATGAGAGCGGCGTATTCACCCTGCGCGAATCCGATCTCGAGGACCGGCTGTGGACGCAGCCCGTCGGCAAGATGTTTGGCGTCGGCTCGCGCATGGCCGCGCATTTCAACCGAATGGACATCCATACGATCGGCGATATCGCGCGGCTGCCGCTGCCCGAGCTGAAGGCGCGGATGCGCCGGCGTCTGGGCAAGAACAGCGACATTCAGGCGGAGCTCTACTGGCAGACGGCCCGCGGCATCGATCCGAGCCCGGTCAAGCTGGGGACGCATGACCGCCAGAAGGCGGTCGGCCACCAGATGACGCTGCCCAGAGATTACGGACTGAAGGAGGAGATCAACGTCATTTTGCTCGAACTGAGCGAAGAGGTATGCCGCCGTTCCCGCGCCAAAGGCTACATGGGGCGCGTCGTCAGCGCAGGCGCCCAGGGCGCGGATTTCGATCGGCCGACCGGTTTCTTCCGGCAGATGACGCTTCCCGATCCGACGAATATTACGGATGAGGTGTATGAAGCGGCGCGGACGCTTTTTTATACCCATTGGGACGGGGCGCCGGTGCGCAAAATCGGCGTCGTTCTGTCCGGCCTGACGGATGATGATCACTATCAGTTGACGCTGTTCGGCAACCGGGAGAAGAAGCGGAGCCTTGGACGGGCGACGGACGAAATCAAAGCCCGCTTCGGCGGCGGGGCGCTGCTGCGGGCGTCGTCGCTGCTCGAAGCCGCCCAGGCGCGCGAGCGAAATGCGAAGATCGGGGGGCATTACAAATGAGCAAGAAGCTGGAAGACAACGGACGGTGGGAATCGAGCCGGATGATGCTGCCCGAGCACAGGGAGCAGTATTTGCAGCGGCGCCGGCCCCAGGCCGGGGAAGGCGGCAAGGCGCAAATCCCCACGAAGGGGGAGCTTGAGCTGATCCGGGATGCGGTGCTGCTGCCGATGATGCTCAGCGTTGTGGACAAAAATGGCCGTGAAATTGAAGCTTCCTCCTTTTCATTGAAGAGGCTGTACATGACGGCTACGGGCGTGCTGATGAATCGGATTCACGCCGATCTGGCGCGGGTGAAGAAGGAATTGAAGCAGCGGAATATTAAGGTGTTCGAAGATGAGCGGATTGACAGCGGGGTGTACTATCATTTTATTTGCCGCGGATATGAGGATAAGTTTGTGATGCTGCGCGATGTCGTACGTGCCGAAATGAGCGTACGGATCGCCCGGTATGTGCGGGACGTATTCCGCTAGCGGAAAAAGACTTGACCGGAACAATGTCCCTTTCAATCAAACGTCGGTCGATTATAGACGTTGCCGACCATTATTGCTATAATGAGGATTAACGACAAAAAAATACAACCGCGGGGAGCTGGGGAGGCCGGCTGAGAGGGTATCGCGCATACGATACCGACCCTTGACCTGATCTGGATAATGCCAGCGTAGGGATGAATGGTGCGGCCGTGCGCCTTCCTTGAGAAGAGATGCCGGTGCGCGATAAATCAAGCGACGCAGCGTCTCCGGATCGGGAGGCGTTTTTTTGTTTTCTAAACGAAACTTAGCCGCAAAGACGGCACAGAACCGAGCTGCATTAGAAAGTGCGGCTAGCGGTTCGTGCGGGGCGAAGCCGTTTACGCTTGTATGTCGAAAATTATAGAGTGGGGCAGGAAGGGGAAAGGCATCGTGCAAAACAGAAGTCATTCAGTCAAAAAATGGGGGTTACCGGCGCTCGCGCTCCTGCTGTTCCTGGCAGGCTGCGGCGGCGGAGGCAAAAATGAAGAAGCGGATAACGGAGCCGCAGGCTCATCGGACAAGCCGCTTACAAAGGTCCAGGTCGTGCTGGATTGGACGCCGAATACGAATCACACCGGGCTGTATGTGGCCAGAGATAAAGGTTTTTTCGAAAAGAACGGGCTGGATGTCGAAATCATTCCGCCAGGCGACGCAGGCGCCGACATCATGGTGGCAACCGGCGACGCCGCGTTCGGCGTCAGCTATCAGGAAGGCGTCACACAGGCGCGCATTCAGGATGTGCCGCTTGTGTCGATCGCGGCCGTTATTCAGCACAATACGTCCGGGTTTGCTTCTCCGGCTGACAAGAACATCACATCGCCCGCCGAATTTGAAGGCAAAACATACGGCGGATGGGGCTCTCCGGTCGAAGAAGCGGTTATTGAATCGTTAATGAAGGATGCCGGAGCCGATATTAGCAAGGTGAATATGATCAGTATCGGCGATGCCGATTTCTTCACGGCCGTGAAGAAGGACATCGATTTTGCATGGATTTATTACGCCTGGACCGGTGTCGAAGCGGAACAGCGCGGCGAACCGATCAACATGCTGTACTTGACGGACTACAGCGACAAGCTGGATTATTATACGCCGGTGCTTGTTACGAACGAGAAAATGATCTCGGACAATCCGGAGCTCGTGAAAGCTTTCGTGGCGGGAGCCGCGGAGGGGTATCAATTTGCGATCGACAATCCCGAGGAAGCGGCCGAGGTGCTGATCGCCGCCGAGCCGGATCTGAACCCGGATCTCGTACGCGCCAGCCAGAAGTGGCTGAGCCCGCGCTACAAGGATGACGCGCCGCGCTGGGGAGAGCAGAAGCGCGAGGTGTGGGCGAACTACGCGGAATGGATGCTCGAGCATGAGCTGTTAGAGAAAGAGTTGAATGCGGACAAGGCGTTTACGAACGAATTTTTGCCGAAATAATGTTGAACACTTCTATTTCAGGTTAGGGAGAAGGAAGGGATCGGACAATGGCTGACGCACTGCTCAGCATTCAAATTTTACCTCATACGCCGGGCGGGGAAAGCGTCATCCCGTACGTAGACCGGGCGATCGATATCATCAAGGCATCCGAGCTGCCTTATCGCGTGGCCCCGCTGGAAACGACAATAGAAGGCGAGCTCGGCAGGCTGCTCGACATCGTCAAAACGATGAATGAAGCGATGACGGAGATGGGCTGCCCGTCGGTCATCTCGCAAATCAAAATTTATTACAATCCGCAGGACGGTGCGTCTATGGACCGGCTGCTGGAGAAATATCCTGATGGACGGTAAGCGGATCAGTCTGTGGCCGCCGGTCATCGCAATGATCGCGTTCCTGCTTGTATGGCAGGGCGCGGTCTTCGTTTTCGGCCCGGAAACATGGCTCCTGCCCGGCCCGGTCGACGTCGCCCGGGAGGCCGCAGTCATTTGGCCGCGCTTATGGGAGCATACAGCCGCTACAATCAAGCTGACAGTGCTCGGTTTTGCGGCCGGCGTAATCACGGGAATTGCCGTTGCTGCCATCCTTAGCTTGTTTGCAAGATTAAGAGCGGGTATGTATCCGCTGCTCATCATGTCGCAAAATGTGCCCGTGATCGTGCTTGGGCCGCTGCTTGTCATGTGGTTCGGGTTCGGACTGTTTCCCAAGGTGCTGCTCATTACGCTTATCTGCTTCTTTCCGGTAACGGTCGCGATGCTGACCGGTCTTTCGAACAGCGATCCCCGCCTGATGAACTACATGCAAATGATCGGCGCCGGCAGATGGGAGATTTTCCGCAGGCTGGAGCTCCCGGGCGCAATTCCTTATCTGTTCTCCGGCATCAAAATTGCCGCGGCTTACAGCGTGACCGGAGCGGTCGTGGCCGAATGGCTCGGCGGCACAAGCAGAGGAATCAGTTACTTTATTCAACTGTCGTCCAAAGGATTTATGACGGCGAGGGTGTTTGCCGGCGTCTGCATTATCATTACGCTCAGCATGCTGCTGTTCGCGATTGTGACGCTGATAGAGCGGCGGTTCATTCGCTGGCGGCCGCGTGAAGGAAAGGAGGACGACCGGTGACATATGCATTGGAAGTGAAGGGGCTGCGAAAGCGGTTCGGCCGCGGCGGCAAGCAAGCGGATGTGCTTGGAGACGTATCGCTTCATGTTGCGGAGGGAGAGTTTGTCTCATTAATCGGTCCGAGCGGAAGCGGCAAGAGCACGCTGTTTCAGCTGATCGGCGGTCTGGAGCGGCCGGATGCGGGAGAGATCCGGATTGACGGCAGAGCGACTGAAGGCGAGAGAGGGCTGATCGCTTATATGCCGCAGCAGCCGTCGCTCATGCCTTGGCTCACGGTGGCCGGCAACGTCGAGCTTGCCCTTGAGGTTGCCGGTATCACACGGGAGGAAGCCCGCAGACTGTCGTCGGAATGGCTCGCGCGTATCGGACTGGCGGATTATGCCGGGCAATATCCGCATGTGCTGTCCGGAGGCATGCAGCAGCGGGTGTCGTTTCTGCGGGCGCTGCTTACTCCGCGCCATCTGATGTGCCTCGACGAACCGTTCGGCGCGCTCGATGCGCTCACACGCATGCAGATGCAGCAGTGGCTGCTTTCGCTCTGGGAGGCGAACCGGCGGTCCGTGCTTTTTGTCACGCACAGCATAGAGGAAGCGCTTTTGTTGTCCGACCGGATCGTTGTGCTGTCGGCGCCCCCGGCAGTCGTATTGCACGAGTTTCGGGTACCGTTTGAACGGCCGCGCGGCGAAGCGCTGTGGACGGATTCGGCGTTCAACAGGATGAAGCGGGAGATTTATGAGCTCCTGCGGCCGCGAGAGACTGAAACAGCCGTGCCTTAAGCTTCCGCACAGCATAAAGGAGTGAATGGACATTGCGCGCGCATCGGGAGGAAGGCGTTATTGACGCCC
The DNA here is from genome assembly GCA_041281825.1 of Paenibacillus tarimensis. Lineage (GTDB taxonomy): Bacteria > Bacillota > Bacilli > Paenibacillales > Paenibacillaceae > Paenibacillus_D > Paenibacillus_D tarimensis_A. The sequence continues at coordinate 2,521,847 of CP166298.1, forward strand.
ATCTTCATATCGATTTGTATGACGAGCGGGAGCAGGAGAAGCTGCTTGATGAAGCATTTAAGGCGGGGGTTGAGGCGGTTGTGGCCGTATCGATGCATCTGGCGTCATGCATGCGAAACCGCGAGCTTGCACAGCGGTTTAAGGGACGGGTGATGCCGGCTTACGGATTTCACCCGGAGCAGCCGCTGCCTCCCGCCGAAGAGCAGGAAGCGTTGCTCGGCTGGATTCGCGCGCGGCACCGGGCAGGAGAGCGGTTCGCCATTGGAGAGGTAGGCTTGCCGTACTATACCCGAACCGGAGCCGCAGCAGCCGGCGAGCCGTTCGATGAGGCGCCTTATATTGCACTGCTGGAACGGTTCGTTGCGATGGCGGCGGAACTGGACCGGCCGATTGCGCTGCATGCCGTCTACGAGGATGCGGATAAGGCCTGCGATTTACTGGAGCGGCATGGCGTGAAACGCGCCCATTTTCATTGGTTCAAGGGATCGCCGAAAACGATGAGGCGGATGATTGCGAAGGGTTACCGGATTTCCGTTACTCCGGATGTCGCATACGAGCCGGAAATCCGGGCGATTGTCAGCCAATATCCGCTGGAACTGATGATGGCGGAAACGGACGGACCGTGGCCGTTCGAAGGACCGTACGAGGGAAGGCGGACTTGTCCCGCGATGGTACGGGATGTTGCGGCGTCAATTGCGAAGTTAAAAGGACTGCCGCTCAAGGAGACGTTACGTGCGATCCGTAACCAGACGGCGTCCTTCTATTTTGATGAAGGACGGCATTGACGGTTTATCGTCGCATATGCTACGCTCGTTGGGATAATCAGGAATTCCGGAGAGGAGCGGGCGAAATATGCTGTATGACCGGGAGTTGTTGACGCTGGCCAGGGAAGCGGCGGTCCTCGCTGCCAAGGGCGCAGGCGCAATCATTAAGGAACGGTTCCTTCACGCGCATACCGTGACATGGAAGGGCGAGGAAGGCGATCTGGTAACCGAAGTGGACGGATTATCGGAGGCCTATATTTTGGACAGACTGCAGACGGTTTTCCCCGATCACGCCATACGAAGCGAGGAAACCGGCTGGAACGGGATCGAAAATGATTGGCTCTGGCTTGTCGACCCGCTCGACGGCACGAACAATTATGCGATCGGTCTGCCGGTATTCGGCGTGTCGCTGACGTTGATCCGGAACAATGAACCGATGCTCGGCGTCATTTACGAACCGATATTGGACAGATTGTATATTGCCGAGAAGGGCCGGGGAGCGGATCTGAACGGGGAGAGAATGAAACCTGTTGTTGACGGTAAACCGGCGCGGAAGATGACGGTCGGCTGGATTCAAGGTCACCATGTGCAGAAAAAGCAGGAAGCGACTTCGCTGAAGCACAATCTGGATAACAGCTTTAAACGCGTGCTTCGGCTGTGGGCGCCAACGATGCAGTGGAGCGCTCTGGCGCGCGGCGAGCTCGACGGCATTGTTCTTTATGACTCCGAAGGGGACGATCTGTATTCGGGCATATTGCTCGCCCGCGAAGCGGGTGCGGTCATTGAAGATTATGAAGGCCGGCCTTTTGAGGGAATGAATCCGGAGCCGTACATTATCGCCGCGCATCCCTCAAATATCGGAACGGTCCGGGATGCGGTGAGAAGAGCGATCCAAACCGGCTAATCTGCCGGCCCGGTGCGGCAGGATTAGCACGAGGGATTCGATGATTTCAATCGGATGAATAGCTGCAGAACCTGCGGATGGAGCACCTTGTTGTAATATTGTGCCGGTGCGGTCGCTATGGTCACTAAGCTGGGGGCAATGCGGATATAAGCCAATTTCCTCCCACCGTTCTTGCATTTTTAATACAGTTGCATATATGTGCGGAAGGACAAAATGACCTGAACAAAAGCCTTTATACATGCAAAAAAGCCGCCTTTAAGGGCGGCTTTTTTGCAATCAAACGGAACGGACGAATATGATTAGCGGATGTCAGGTTGCTGCGTTAGCGGCCTGGGCTTGGGTTTTTTGAATGCTGTGTACGCCCATAACGACGGCAATGAGCTCGTAGCTGTCCAGAATGGTCGTGTGATTGCGAAGGCGGAATGCGCCGGACTGCAGCCAATTGCTTGTTTTGTCGAAAGAAGCGGCTTCCGTTCCGGCACTATCAAGGATGGTATACGCTTTGGAGAATGCGGGAGACTCAATCTGGAATACACCGCGTCTTCCGGCATCGTATTCATAGCGTTTGGTAAACAAAGTGAATCTGCTCCGCAGGACGCCAAGCATGGAGCCTTGACCGTCCGTCACTTCCCATTTGCCCGAGAAAAATCGGAATTTGCCCCTGCAGCGAAGAGCGCTGTCCGGACCGTACACGGAAAGTGCCGCGCTGAATGCGCTGTGCAGATCCAACGTCCCGGACTGTCCGCCGGAGGCGTCCAGGATCTGCGTTTCGCCGGCGCTAAAGAAATTATCGTTGAAATAAAGCTCCATTTTTACACCGCCTTTTTCGGAATGTCCATGGAAGTAAATACGCTGTATATACCCGGGAAGTTTCATGATTATGAGCGGCAGTAAAGCAGGGGTTAGGGAAAAATAGATGGACGGATAGGCCGCTGCCTTTGACGGGCGGCCGAACTATTTACACTGATCAGCGCCACAATTCAATGTTCTATGATTTCTCCTCGCCCAATCGGACAGAGAATCCGTTAATGGCTGAAAATCCTTTGTTTTCCCTATGCTTCCGGACCCTGGTTGCGTTATTTGCACTCCGCCGACAGAAATCCTGCCGTTTTTGGAAGAGATAACGGAACCAGTGTCCGTTCAACAAGCTCGTACACCCTTTTTTCAAAAAATAGCGGAACGAGGGTCCGCGTGGACCGTGAACGGCCAAAGTGTGTAGACTGAAACCGATGAGTGATGCTTATTTTCCGGTGTGTCAAAAAGCGCGTACAATTCGTTAAATGCTTATAAACCCTTGCTAAATCAAGTGATATGAGTAGCTTAGCCCATAAAAAATCGGGCGTTCCTTTCGGAACGCCCTTTCATGGGAGATGAGGCAGGCACTATTTTTGTATGGGCTGTTATACCTTGGTTTGCTTGGATTTTCTGTCTTTCGAGATTTGCCTAAAATGGTCTGCAATGGTCTACAATTATGAATTTGGTCTACAATTGGTCTACACGAAGTTATTTGATATCGTCAAACACAGCTGCAGCCGCCTGGTCGACAGACTCGAAGATATGCCCGTATATTTCCATCATTTTTAGGTTTGAATGGCCTACGCGCTTTGCGATGGCCTCTGAGTGAACCTTCTTGTAAATCATCCAGGACACCGAAGTATGCCGCAGATCGTGGAGCCGAATCGGTTTGAGGTTATGCCGGCGGTGGAAGTCGATCCATTTCTTTGTAAACCATCCGGGTTCATATGGCTTTCCATCCGGATGACAGAAAACAAAATCATACTTTTCTGCCTCCCACAAATCAACGGGTAAATTCTTTTCTAATACGCGGGATTCATGCAGTAGGCGCAGCTCGATCATTAAAGATCCGGGAATGGCAATACGCCTCGGTTTCTTATTTTTAGGTAATTTCAAATAAGGCAGCCCCTCCTTTAATTTAGGGACCGTATTGACAATGTATAAATGTCCGGTGTCGAAGTTGATGTGTTTCCATTCCAAGCCGGCCATCTCACCGCGGCGCATACCGGTTGTGATCGCCATGGTGATCAGTGTTCGGAGTTGATTTGACTCGTATTCGAGTGCTTCGAAAAGAAGTTTTATTTCCTGCTCATTGTAAACCTCCATTTCCTTCACATCGTCTTCTTTCGGTTTTTTGATGCCGGTCATTGGATTTTCTTTTAACACTTTCCACTCAACAGCTTTGGTGAATATGCTCTTAAGCACTCTAAAATTATATACAATCGAAGCAGACTTAAGCGGGCCTTTCTTGTCCAATCTGGCGTCAGGCGCATAAAGAGACTCCATAAAATTCATAATATGCATCGTCGTTATTTTTTCCATATACATATGGCCGAAGTAAGGAACGATCCTTTTATCCGAATGAAATATGTAGCTGTCTTTCGTTTTCTCTTCGAGATCGATTTGAACAAATTTCTTCTTCCATTCCTCAATAAATCGTTCAAAAGTCATTTTCTCTGGGGCAATATAAACCCCGGCCTCGATCTCGATTTCAAATTTGGCCAGCTCTTTATTCAGATGTTCCTGTAGCCTCTTGGGAGCTCGGAGAATGACTGGATCTTCAACTTTAACAGTTTTAGTTCTCTTGATTCGTTTCCCCTTGGCATCATATCCGAGTTCCACGGTGAGCAACCATGAATTTTCGCCGCGTTTATAAATGCTTGCCATCCGAATCACCTCTTGCTACATCTTTTTTTCTTTTCAGGTATTTGTATGTACGCGATACTGCTTCATAAATAAGGCCAATCGCAAAGAAATACAAGATATATAAAACGAATCCTGGAATGATCGAAACAATCCCGAGTATTATATTTGCACTTGCAATGAGGAGATAAATAGCCGCAGCTGCCGCGCCGATCCAAATGAATAATCGTTTCATAATCCCTCCTGATATGTCGGGTATCAACCGATGAATTGGACATAATAAGAAAAAGGAAGGTGCTTGTTATGTTCGCAATTAATGACAATGTTTTTGTATTGGTTTTTGACGATGAAGACAATATGCATAAAATTGATTTAAAGGATGTTCTATGTATTCGGAGAGACGAGAAAACCAGGAAGATAATTATTGCCACGGATACAGGACAATATTACTTGCCATCGACTATGAAGCATCTCGATGACTTCTTTTCTCCTCGCGGCTTTTTCCAAATAGACAGAAATAAAATAATCAACATTTCAAAAATCGACAATTTCCGATATAATGAGATTACAGTCAATGATTCCGTTTACACGGTTGCAACCCGTAAAAGAAAAGAGTTATTCGAAATTTTAGAATCCAATTGAGAAGCGTTCGCGTAACGTGAAATGGTGATATTTTACAACAAATTGTAACACCCTTTTTAAATGAGAAAGTTATAATAAAAGTATGTCGAGAGATTTATTGCGGTCCCAGCAGAAGGCTCCGCATTTTTTTGTCTTTACCTATATGTACAGAGATTCTCGTACACCGGTCTAAGAGTAGTTGCCTACTCTTCGCGCCAGTCCCAGACATAAAGATCTTCAATATGGACCCCGAACAGTTTTGCTAACTTCATCAGGATTACGATATTAGGGATATACCGCAAGTTTACATAATCGCTTAGTTGTTGTTTGGACATCCCTATCTGGTTAGCAACCCATTGCTGAGTCTTGCCGATCTTTCTTGTTAATTCCGGGACGCGGCAGCGGACGGGTACAAGATCCATCACGCATTGCCACCTTATTTAGCTGTTAAAATTTACTTGGACAAGAACTGTTGTTCGTATTAAAATTAGAGAACAGCGAACAATGTACAAATAAGGGAGGGTGTTTTAATGGTTGTAGAGAAAAAGGAAAACCCTAAGAAGACCGCAGTAACGAAATTATTTCAAATTCTTGCCGCGTGCCAACCTAAGCAAGTCGAAGGCGTCAGAGAGCATTTCTTTAAAGGCAGGGTCGGTAGGACTAAGACCTAACTTTTCGGCTTCCTCTTCAATTAATCTAATCGTTGATTGTAGGTCGGTTCTTTCCTCGGCATTATCCTCTGTTTTAAGATCTATTTCATATCCAACCAATAACCATTGAGGGGGGACATCATATATTCCAGCTATTTTCTTAACTGTTTCGATGTCCGGTTCCCGCTCCCCAAGTTCGTATTTCCCCAGGGTGCTATTATGAATCCCGATTTTTTTAGCGGCGGCAGATTGAGTCCAGTTCAATTTCTCGCGTGCCGAACGCAACCGCTCTCCCAGCAAGCGCTTTTCCATATATTAATTCACTCCCTTATTTATAATTATAAACAAAATAGACGAATCGGATAGTGGTATAGACGAAAAGTCTTGACGTAGCCGAAAGGTCTATGTATAATGTAGACATAGACGGAACGTCTAAGACGGATTGGAGGTGTTTCGATGGATAGACGTGTAGGTAAACGTATTAGATTGATCAGGCAGGCAAAAGGGATATATGCAAAATTCGTCGCAGATAAGCTTAAGATTCATGCTTCTACATTTTGTAAATACGAAACGGGCGAAAGAGGTATCGATGCAGATATGTTGCCTGCTATCGCTGACATTTTGAATGTCAATGTACAGGATTTTTATGACCAAAATTTAGACGTTTCGTCTAAGTATTCAGCTTAGCTAAGAGGAGGTGTTGTATGAAAGTATCGCGGCTTAGGTTGTCAGAAATGGCAGCCGAAGCAGGGGCAGCATTGGAATTCAACGGTTCTTGGGTAAAGGAATTGGAACGGTCGAAATGGCTGCGTCACAACCAGATGTATCACCGCTTATACAAACGACTACGAAAGGATGGTAAGCGTGGAGAAACAAAACCTGACGGTTCAGGAAGCTGCGGAATTTCTTAACGTGTCTGAGTGGACGGTGTATGACATGGTTCGCAAGAAAGAACTGCCTGCTTTTCATATCAGGCGCAGGATCGGGATTCGTCGCGAGGATTTGAATAAGTGGATTGATTCACAAGTTAGTCCGGAAGAAACTGATGCGGAGGTGGTTTAGATGATCGCTATTCATCGCATTCACCGGGAATTAGCTAATATCGCTCACATGAATTCTGACGCCGAAGACAATGTAATCTTCGGTATTCCCGAACTAAAACTTATCATGCCATTGCTCATAGAAAACATGAAGCTTGTACGGAGATTGGATGAATTAAAAAACCTAGCTTATGTCGCGCATATCTCGAATGACTTCGGATGGGAACAAGATATCTGCCGGGAGATTGATGAGCTGGAAGCTGCATGTTTGTAAAAACGCCTGCCGCCGCTTGGAACGGTGGCAGGCTGGGGAAAGGGGTGATTTGGGGAATTGGGGGTTATGTAAGAAGTTTTGTGTTCGAGGTATGAATCTATCATATCAATCTATCAATCTACTAGATATATCATATATGGAAACTTTCGGCAACGGAAAGGAGGGATGACCATGTTCGATGTAGGAGCGGAGATTAGATGCCTTAGAAAACGAAAGGGATTGACCCAGCAAGACCTCGCAGATATTTTTCACACAAGCCTTTCGAGAGTATCGAAGATCGAAAACAACAAGTTGGATATTACAGCGCGTGAGTATCTGGAGTGGAAAGAACAACTTTCAAAAGTGGAGAAAGTCGCTTCATTCAAAATTAATAGATTGGGAGGTTCGAAAGTCGTATGACGAGAGAACAAATGGTTGAAGACGCGCGATTTTGCGCGAGAGCTGCAAAGCACAATCTGAAACTGCTTCGGAAACATCCTGAGAAGATTCTCCCAGGAGAAAAGGTTCATGTGGAAGGACAATTGCGGCAGTTGATCGAGTTTGAGAAATGGGAAAAGAAAAATGCCCGTCGGCGAGGACGGACATCGTTGAGAATCCGGTTAAAGAATCTCATTGCATCCATTATAACACACGGGGATGCAAAAGCGGAATAGTGGGAGGTTAGCAACTTGGAGCCGAATCTTGATCGTTTTTCGCAACCTTTATCGTGGGAACGGCCCCTCAAGCGGCAGCGTGATGATGAAATGCAGGATATTTATGAGCAAGATCGGATTGATCGGTATGAAGAACAAAAAATGATTGAGGAGGAAAATGAACATGACGGTTAGATCATCTGATTCAAAATTGATGACTCCGTTAGAAAATGCTTTGGATGAAAATGAGAATGTTATTGGGCCGAAAGTATTTGAAGAATTAGAGAAAGTATTCAATTCACTGGATGATGCGGCTAGGGAGCTTGAAAATGATTTGGAAGAAGCACAAGACCGCATCCGGGAACTTGAAGAAAAAATCGAAGAGTTGGGGGGATAACATGCAAGCGATTAGATTAGCGAATACGAAAGAAATGGCGCACGACGAGTGGTTGAAATGGCGGCAGAAGGGGATCGGCGGCTCAGATGTCGCCCCGATCTGCAACATGTCGCGTTACCGCTCGGCAATGAATGTATACCTCGATAAGCTCGGGGAGCTGCCTCCACTTGAAGACGACCCGAAGATGAAAGCGGGCCGGATGCTTGAACCGCTAATCGCGGATTGGTTTGCAGAAGAAACCGGAATGAAGGTTTGGAGGCAGAACGCCATCTTCCAACACCCGGAGCATCCATTCATGTTAGCGAATATTGACCGCTGGCTTCCGGGCCAGAATGCCGGATTAGAGTGTAAGAACACTTCCGAGTATTGCAAAGACGATTGGAGCGGCACACAAGCCCCTGCGGAGTATATCATGCAGTGCAATCATTACATGGCCGTAACGGGCGCTGATCGCTGGTTTATCGTTGTTTTGATCGGCGGATGGGATCTCCAATGGAGAGTCATCGAACGCGATGACGAACTAATTCAGAGCCTGATTACCATTGAAGGTGAGTTTTGGAATAATCATGTTCTTGCCAAAATACCGCCGGCTTTCTCTCATCAAGATGGAGATTATCTCCGGTCCAAATATCCTAATTCAAATGCTGCTCTTTCAATTGATTTACCGGAAGAAACATATTCAATCATGCAATCTCTATTTGAGGCGAGAAAGGCAAAGAAGAACGCCGAAGAACAAGAGAAAACGGCTAAGAATCAACTCATGGGATTAATGGGAGACGCAGAAAAAGCGTACTTTCAAGGTGATTTGCGCTTTACCTGGAAGACCGGCGCGAAGTCGAGAACGTTCCGGGTTGTCGGAGGTGAAGAATAATGGGAGTAGCAAAACAAGTCGACCAATCCGACATCAAAAACCAATTAGCTGCACAAGGAAACAAAGGTAAGCCGGTAGATCCCGGCGTCCAGGTAGCGCAGTATTTCAAAGGTTTGCAATCCCGCATCGCTGAAGTGCTGCCTAAACATGTGAGTGCCGATACATTAACCCGAATTGCTATTACCGAAATACGGACTAATCCAAGATTGCTGGAATGTTCTCTTGTATCACTGGCCGGAGCGGTAATGAAGTCAGCTCAACTCGGTCTGCAGCTTGGATTACTTGGACATTGTTATCTGGTCCCTTACAAGCAAGAAGCGACATTCATTCTCGGTTATAAAGGGATGATCGAATTGGCGAGGCGTTCAGGTGCAATTAAGGAAGTTTATGCCGTTGTGGTCAATGAAAACGACGAATTTGAAATTGAATTCGGTATTGAACGGAAAATGCGTCATGTCCCTAACTTCGAAAATCCCGGATCATTCAAAGGCGCTTATGCCGTGGCCCACTTCACAAACGGCGGCTTTCACTTCGAGTATTTACCGAAAATCGAAATTGAAAAGCGTCGCAAGCGTTCAAAGGCTGCCACGAATGGCCCGTGGGTTACCGACTATGAAGAAATGGCCAAGAAGACCGTTATCCGCCACATCTTCGATTATCTGCCGGTTAGCGTAGACATTATGCGGGCTGCGTATACGGATGAAACGGCCGTTAAGGAAATCTATGACGACGGCGAAATGATCGATGTTACTCCTGACTTTTCAGTAAAGGTTGAAGAAACGGAAGAAGAGTCAAAGCAAGACGAAATGGATTTCAGCGGCGATGTCCCTAGTTAAACCGATTTACGATAATTACGGCGTTCCACTCACAAGATCGGGCGTATCCGAGCGGATCTGGTCGCTGTATAAAGCGGACCAGGAAGCATTCAAGCGCGAGGTAAACAAATACTTCGCGCTTGGCTATCCCGGTTGGACGGTAGTAAAAGCGAGTTATCATAACCGCATCATTTGGCTGCGTGATGATAGGAGGCAACACGTTGAACCTAGCAACGGAGTTTCATCCAGTTCCAAAACCGGGCAAGACAAAGCGCAGCAGGCCGACACAACGCCAGTTAGGGGAAATAAGCGCAAGGGTAGACGAAGAGCTTAAACAGCGCTCAGGCTACGTGTGCGAGGTGAAGGAGCTCTGTTGTGGCGCGAGAGCAGCCCAGCGAGCACATACACGGGGGAGGCGCCGCATTGAGCATAAAACTACCGTTGATGACCTATTTCATGCCTGTGATGCCTGTCACGATTGGTTAGATGAAACACCGGAAGGCATTCGATTTAAACGCAAGGTTAGGGAGATCGGCACGACGGCTTATTTGCAACAAAGGGGATGAGGCAGTGACAACGCCTATTGTAAACCACGGGACCCTGGATTATTGGGGAATCTGTATAAATTGCGACTGCGCAACTAAGGACCAGTTGTTCATTCACTGGGAAAAATCAAATGTCTTTCTTTGCTCGGATTGCCTACAGGAATTGTACAAAAACGTCTTTGAACCGATGAACAGAAAATTGAATGATCAAGTCATCTACAAGAAAAAACAGATTCCTGAAGAGCTTAGATGGGATGTTTTCGAAAGAGATGACTTTACTTGTCAGTATTGTGGATCAAGAAGGATGTTAGCAGTTGATCATATTGTTCCAGAATCAAGAGGCGGCTCCATTGAAAAGTCTAACTTAATCACATCCTGTAATATCTGTAACTCTCACAAAGGCTCTAGAACGCCTGAAGAAGCATGCATGGAATTGCAAAGCGATCCGCGGAATCGGTAAGGAGTGGGGAATCATGGCTGAACGAAGAATGATCAGTAAAGTCATCAGTATATCAGAAAAAGTAAATACTCTTTCTTTATTCGGGCGCCTCCTTTATACATGGATGATCCCACATACTGATGATTTCGGTCGTCTGCCTGGTTCTCCTGCAAAGGTAAGGGCTTTAATCGTTCCAATGGGAGACGAAACGGTAAAGGACGTTGAGTCCGCTCTTTCCGATATGCAGGATAACGGGCTTATTGAGTGGTACGAGGTTGATGGGGAAAAGTTCATTCAAATTACGAATTTCGACGAGCATCAATCGGGTTTGCATAAGCGAACAAACTCAAAATTTCCTGATCCGCCGAGGAAAGAGAAACAAATTTCCAATGACATCCCGGAAGTTCCGGGAAATTCCGGGAACTTCCGCTCTGAACTAGAACTTGAACTAGAAGAGAAAAAGAATACTGCAACTACACACGAGCGCGAGAATAAATCGACAACTTCAAACCCTGAACCACAGACAGTTCAAGAAGCCCATTCATTCGTTTTTGGCGGAGTCGTCATTCCATCGAATCATTCAAGCTTTTTACTGCCAATCATTCAGACTTACGGCGACCACTACGCCATTGAATTGATTCTAGAAACTGGCGAAGCTGCTGGGAAGCCGAGTTTACGATACATGCAGAGTGTTCATGACAATTGGAGCAAGGTCGGTATCCGTTCACGAGCTGACGCCAAAACCTTGCGTCCAGTATCTTCAAGAGGGGATCCGGGGCACCGTCCAGAAAAGCAAGCTGAAAAAGCCTCTAAATTTGCACAGTTAGCGAGGGAATTGGAACATGACGAAATCCGAAGTGGCTAAGCTCTTTGAACGAATTGTTCAGTATTACCCGTCGTTCACCGGAGATTTAGACAAAATCAAAGCTTGGCACGAGATCATGCACGATATCCCGCTTGAGGTAGCTTTGGAAAATCTCAAACGCCATGCTGCTGCAGAGAAATTCCCACCGACAATTGCAGAACTGTCGAGGTCGCTGCAGGCGGTGAAAACCGAGTTAGACCGCTATCACGATTTCATGCGGGAAGCCGGTCGTCAAACGCTTGAAGACTTTGAGGAAATGCGACGCCGGGCCGTGGCCCCAACTCCAGAACAACGCGAAAGGGTGTTAAAAGCATATGGACGGACTGGAATACATTGACGATATCGAGTACGCCCAAGGGATCGAGGCGGAGCAAGCGGTTTTAGGGTCGATTTTGGTTGCTGCCGAAGCCTATGACACCGTTGATGAGATCCTGCGTGGTGATGAGCTTGTCGATGGGCGGCACCAACGAATCTACAGGGCAATGCGGAATCTGCGGGACGAGGGAACACCGGTTGATTTGGTGACATTGACCGGGTACCTGCAGAACAGCAAAGAGCTTGCGGAGATCGGCGGGGTGTCGTACTTAGCGCAGCTTCAAAGCGGCGTTCCAACGGCGTCAAATGTGGCCTATTACGCCGGGATCGTGTCGGAGCAACATATCAAACGCATGACTTTGATAACGATTCATGAGCAAATGGAGCAGGCAAAACGGGCAGGGAACGCAACAAAGGTCATTGATAATCTTCAAGCAGCTGCGTCGGCGCTTTCGGATCGCGCAGCCAAACCAAGGGAATTCAAAACAACCGGGGATGCGGCGCGGGAAGCTTTTGAGCAAATCGAAGTGCGATACAACAACCGTAACGAAAGCAACGTCACAGGAATTCCGTCAGGATATTCAGACTTAGACCGGATGACGAGCGGCTTCCAGAAATCTGATTTGATCATTGTGGCAGCGCGTCCTTCGGTGGGGAAAACAGCCTTTGCTCTGAACGTCGCACAAAACGCCGGAGTCAGGGAAAAGAAGAATGTCGGGATATTCAGTCTTGAAATGTCTGCCGGACAGCTAGCGCAGCGCATGATGAGCTCTGAACAGAACATTGACGCCAGCCGCCTGAGAACCGGCTACCTGGAGGGCGATGATTGGGAAAAGCTGACGATGGCGGTCGGGGCGCTGGCAGATGCAAATATCTTCATCGACGACAGCCCCGTTATAACCGCTCAAGAGATCGCCGGGAAGTGCCGCAGGCTCAAGAAAACGCATGGTCTGGATATGATCTTGATCGATTATCTGCAGCTCATCGCCGGACGCGGCCGGAGAGAAAACAGGCAACAGGAAGTAACCGAAATCTCACGGACGCTTAAGCAGATTGCAAGGGAACTGGATGTCCCGGTTATCGCTCTTTCCCAGCTCAGCCGGGCCGTGGAGCAGCGGCAAGACAAACGGCCAATGATGTCCGATCTGCGGGAATCAGGGGCGATAGAGCAGGATGCAGACATCGTGGCTTTCCTGTATCGGGACGACTATTACGACAAGGAATCCGAAAAGAAAAACATCATCGAGATTATCATTGCCAAGCAGCGGAACGGCCCGGTTGGAACGGTAGAACTGGCATTCCTCAAGAATTACAACAAGTTCGTTTCGTTGGATCGGAGTCACCAAGATTCGCAGCCTAAACCACAGCAAACACCTTCCAGAGTACCGGACATGTACAGGCAAAGAGCCTGAAAGGGGCGGGGGAAGATGGAGGAAGAGGTTAAATACACGGACCCACACTTTACCGATATTCCTTGGGAACAATTCTACGACGATGACGGCAATTTGATCGGGGAGCATTTCAAACCGCTGCCGATATCGGATAGGGGGAAGGCAAAGTGAACCGAATGACGGCCGCTGAGTACCGAGAGATGTTGGCGAAGAAACCAAGCAAGATGCGAAACATCCGGACAATGGTTGACGGGATTATGTTCGCTTCCATCGCCGAAGCAAATCGGTATAGGGAATTGACCTTGCTCATGCGGACTGGAGAGGTTCACATCTTTGTTCGGCAGCCGCGCTTCCTTCTGCAAGAAGGCTACGAGAAAAACGGGGAATGGATCGGAAAGCTTGAATATGTAGCGGATTTCCTGATTGTCTACAGCGACGGCCGCACGGTCATAGAGGACGTGAAGGGCCGGAGAACTCGGACGTATATAGATAAACGGAAGCTGTTTGAGAAGCGATATCCGCATTTGAAAATAGTTGAGGTGATGACATGAGCATTCGAGAGATGGAAAAGGAATTGGACGATAAGAAGAGCCATCTTGCGCGGCTCGGTGTTAGGTCGACCGGATCGGAACGGTTAGAGAAAGAAATCGTTCATCTCGAAGCAGAGATCAAACGGTTTGAAAAATCAAAACGTGTGATCAAGTGGGTATAAATCAAAACGAGGTGATGACATGAACTGGAAAAGCGCAACCAAGCAAGAGCTTTATGTCATTCTTGGCTTCGATGCAATGGCAACAAACGAAGATCGGCATGCTGCAGCGGATGAATTAACACGTAGGGCAAGACAGAAAAGACGATACGATCGGGTCAACCAGAAATTAAAGGCGGTCTACCCGAGATGAGGAGCAAGATTATCAGGTATTGGCTCACTGACGTTGAGCTCGCATACGCAAGGGCCGGGCGGTTTGATTTGATACCGACGGCCGCAGACAGAGGGTTGACACCGGAGAATTGCAACCGGCCGCCGGAGAGTGCGGACAGCAGCCGATACAGAGGCGGATACAAAGGTAAATATCCGCACGTCACGCCAGACAAAATTAAAGCCGGCAGCGATGCCGGGAAAACGATATCCGAGTTGGCTGAGGAATTCAACATTCCAAGAGGAACTTTAAGCACATTGATAACCTATTACGGCCTAACAACAAGGAGGAAAAAGGCATGAAATACAGGATCATTCTTTTCAATCTTCAAAATGGTGATGAAATGAGAGTCGGTTTTGCTGATGACGTCAAACCATCGGAAAGTTTTGCGAAGGCCTGCCAGAGATTTTGGAGAGCGGAACGATATGAAATTGTGGAGGAAGGTGCAAAAGATGATCGTCAACATTGTGGGGATTGCGCTGGGGATCGCTGTTCTTCGGAAGTTTTGGGGGATGATGGACAAAAACAAATGGCCTAGAGGGTAACTGGATCTTCTTGCAGATAAATCAGCAAAGGGGAGGGAAGAAAACATGCTGAGAGAGGAAATCATGAACATGCGGCCGGGACGAGAGTTAGACGCGCTGATTGCTGAAAAGGTGATGGGGTGGGAAAAACGATATCTTCCCATGACAGACAAAGAATACTGGTTCAATCCAAATTCCGAAGACCCGGTATCAATGCCGTGGTTAGACGAATGGAATCCATCAACCGACATAGCCGCAGCATTTGAAGTGATGGAGGAACTGCAAAGTTCGCACTTATATATTGATGTTCGTACTTGTGCTGACTTTTACGAAGTTTGGATTACTCGATGGGACACAAAGAAGCAAACGGAAACAATAGCATACCCGAAACTTCCTGAAGCGATATGCAAGGCAGCGCTTATCGCTATATTGTGAGGTGAAAACATGAATCCTTATGACTTTTACATTACTCCCGAAGAATACAACCAGGCAGCGAATAACGGAATAAGCCGGCCGTTGTTAGAAGTCCGGATCCGCACGCTGGCCTGGTCAAAAGATCGGGCGATTAACACGCCACCGCATAAGAAAAAGCCTTTGAAGGATTGGGTTGAGGTTGCGGCCAAACACGGCATATGTTACGGCACGCTTCGATATCGTGCAAACCAACTCGGCTGGGACATCGAACGTGCGGCTACTCAGCCCCTGCAAGATCGGAAGGCACAAGCAAAGGCGGCTTATGAGGCAAGCAGGAAATACCCGGTCGAAATGGTTGAGAAGGCCAAAGCAAACGGCATTTCATACCACACCTTCTGCAGCAGAATCAATGACAGCGGATGGAGTATTGAACGAGCTGCGACAACTCCCGTTATGACGCTCAGAGAGATCGGGCTGCTAACTAAAGACAAACGACAGCGGCGGTTTAAATTGCATTCAAGAAGCTGGAATTCATCTTTTGTATCAAGGTAATTTATATTACGTGATTTTACGTGATCGGAGGGATAGAAATGTCGTGTTTAGCAGCAGGAAGCTATGATTCTGAAACTGGCCGCTACAGCTGTCAGATCACAGGAGATGAATGCATGTTCATGCGTCCCGATTCAAAATCGTGTGCAGAGTTATACGGGGAAGGGCCAGATGTAGATAAAGAGGATGATGAATAAGTACCGCAGCCGGTCGGAAATGGTTGATTGAGTTTAGAGATAAGTTATTGAGCAGTTAACTCATATAGCGTAACAGAGAGGATGTGAAAGGATGCAAGAATATAGCATTGGAAAATCGACAATGGAACGCTATAACATTCGTCTAAAAGGCGGCAACCACTGGCGGTGTGCATGGGCAATAATCTCAATTAGTGATGACGGTGTTTTCAACGCACAAACAGACTGTGGTGATTTTTCTTACCGATGGTCATCTTTTGGTGAATGCTTTAAATCGTTTTTGATCGAAATTTGCTCTAAGGATACTGATTATCTCTACAGAAAAATCTGTGATAGTGAACTTGATGGAAGAATTGATATCGAGAAAACCGTTGATAACATGAAGTCTAGAATCATCCAACGTCGCAGAGAAGACGGGAACCGAAAACCTTTCTTATGTGATGATGAATTATCGCCAGACGAAGCAAGAGAACTTTGGGATGCTCTGAATTCGCTTAGTTGCCATGATGAAGTATCGAACGATGCATTTGCTTCGATCTTTTATCATGAGTTGCCCAGTGATGAAAGACGAAAAGTATTTTCGGATGAGTTTTGGTATGACGACCTCTTGGTTACATCGCCCGACAGGAGAGCTAAGGCATTTTGTGAAGTTATTGCCCCGATCTTTGCTGAAATCTTGAAAGGCGAGTTAGAAAAAGCACAAATCGTTACTGCGTAGTTCGAGAATATAGCGATTAAAGGAGAGGTATAGCAATGGGGAACCTGATCGATAAAGCGAAACTGCTGGAATGCTTGAAGAAGGAAGCCGAGTTTTGTATAAAAGAAAAGTTTAACGAAAAGAAAACTCGCTTCTATCTCGGACGAGAAACTGTTTTGACTGACGTTATCAGACAGATCGAATCCGGCACCTTCGACGCTCCAATCGGGAATGAACAATCGACAGAAAAAGCGAGCGGAGAAATGGTATTTTCGTTGCAGTATTGCGGTATCAAAGAGGAAGAGGTTATCGATTGCGCCGGGTTAACGAGATCAGAAATAGAAAAAGATCTAGTCCAATGGGTTCTTGAACGCGTTGACCATTGGTCTGAGGATGTAGAGAAGAGAGAGGAACCGAATGAATGAATACCCATATAAACTGTATGCAAGCGTGCTTCTGCTTGACGGAAAAATAGAATCTTGGAAAGTGGTCAATTATCCCAAAGAAGCACCTAGCGATTTTAAAGCGTATTGGAAATTGGATCGACTTAAAGACTATACCGCAGAAACAAAAAGCTGGACAGTCAACAACCTTGAAGAACACAATGACGTCTTTCAAAGACTGGCGCCGGAATGGTTTACACAGTGGCGACATGCGGATGATTATAGAGGGTGGCACGCTTACGGGGAAGAAGAACGAGAGTTTTAAGTATTGAATAAAGCCGCCGGGACGTTGGGGAACGGGACCCGGCGGCAAACGTAAGTTCTCACCAATATTGTAACACGGGGAAGGGTGAGAAGGAATGGGGGCAGTACAAATAACATTGCTTCCGGAGATCAACCGGGAGGCAACAAAGAAGCGCGTCGAGGAAAAGCTTGAGACTGTTCGGGTATATAAAGAAATCGGGATTGTTCGTAAGGAATCGCAATACACGCCTTCATACAGCCAGCGATTCCACGGCCCGACGAATAGCATAAATAAAACCGTTGAAGAAATCGCCATTTCAAATGTCATGAGAGAGCAGGAGTTGGACGCGCTCACAGAGCTCGTAGATCGGGCCATAGGGCGCCTGAGTAAAAAAGAGAGGGAAATCATCACGCTTCGGTATATGAGCGACGAGGACACGCTGGATTTTAACGTGTGCGCCGAATTACACTATGCCGAGAGGACATACCGACGGATCAAAGGCAGCGCGATCTATAAGCTTGCGTTTATGCTGCGGTTGGAAGTATATGAGGAATAGTATTGCAAGGTAAGAAGGGAGGAGAAAGGTAATGGATCGCGACCCTTGGGAACGGCTATGGGAAGAAGCTGAAAAAGCAACGTATGTAGATTGCCGGGTATTGAAGCGTATGGGTATGGTTGACAGCCATCAAGTAGGTGACATTATCGGCGTGGAAGAAAAGGGAGTTAAGGAGCTTGTAGAGGCGGGTTATATTGAAGTGGTGGAGGAGAGTGAGAAAAATGGGTCTTGATTGTTCACATGATGCTTTTCACGGAGCGTATTCATCTTTTAATCGTTTGCGTCAATTTGTTTGTAAATCGATCGGCGGCAGTTACCCGCCTCATGAAACAGAGGGATTGGAACCGGAAGCGTGGTATTTCGGTGAAGGATACAACAAAGAAAAGAACCCAGGTCTTTATGAATTTTTCTGTCATTCAGACTGCGACGGAGAAATAAGTCCTGAAATGTGTAGTTTAGTTGCAAATGAACTTGAATCAATCTTGCCGCTTTTAAAAAAACTCGAGGAAATAACAGAAGCATACGGCCACATATTGTTTAACGGAGGATATGTCGGGACTGTTGAAAAATTCATAGCAGGGTGCAGGAAAGCTGCGGAGTTGAACGAACCGTTATTGTTTAGTTGAAGGAGAGTGAAGGGGAATGAGTGAAGAGCTTCGGACATCTACAGCGATATGGTTTTGCAGTTCGTGCATGGGATTTAAGGAGCATACTAAATTTGAAAAGATTTCGGATAATATGTTTGAAGGAGAATGTTCGTGCGGTAAAAAGAATCTGAATTATTTCCCGAAACTAAAACGAAATGAGATTTTCGGCATAGTCAGAATTGATACTTTCTAGTTAAGGAGTGAAGGGGAATGAACCGGATTGAAGAGATAAAAAAGATATACGAGGACATTAAGGACCAGTATATATTTGAAGAATATGAAAAGTTGGCTTCTATTACAGGGGAACTCATATCAAGACTCGAACAGGTCGAGGAAGAAAATAAGAAATTTAGAGTGGCATTAGACATAGCACATGTAGTTTTAGAAAGGTATGAATCAATGCTTAAGGATGCGGGACTATAACGGTGTAAGGGGCCTTCAATGGCCCCTTTTTTTAAACAACTCCGCAATATACTTCCCGAGCCGCACACTTATTTCATACTTGATTACGGCTTTCATCAGAGAAAACGGGAATTCGTAGCCCCTGCAATAAAAAGTGTAATCCAGCGCTGTATCTACATAACCCTTGCGCTCAGCTTCCACAACCTTAAACTTCTTCGCGCGCATGACTTTACGGACCTGGACTAGATCGGCGTGAATCCGGTCCATTAATTTATCTGCAGCAGCCACGTAAAGCCCCCGCAATGAATAGGTTGAATACTCCATTTCACGCTTGTTATTTTCAACAATGGTCAGCATGATCGGAAGGATACAGTAATCCCGGACCAGCTCAAGCTCTTCCTCTGTCGGCAGGGATTTATTCATAAATTCTCACCTCGGATATATTATAAAAGAACATATGTTCCTTAACAAGCAATAAGAAAAGCCGTCCAGTTTATTGGCCGGCTAATTTCTTTTTATACTCCAGGACGCTGCTCTTTAGGATCAGCAGCGCGCCCGGTGCTTGGCGGGCCTCAATGGCTCCCCTTTTACAAAGTCGCTGTATCTGGCGTTTCTCGGATGCGATGACCTCTTTAGAGAGGCCGGGGCCGGCGAGGATCTCGACGGCCTCCAGGGCGGTTATGACTTCATCAAGCGGTTTCAACTTCTCATCTCCTTTATCCATTTGCAGCCGGCAAAGTCCAGCAAGCCACCGGTATCAAGAATTTCCTGTAAAACCTGTTTGCCTCCACGCGGTCTGTAAGGTAGTTCGCCGTCAAAGGCGAAATATCCTAGCTCGGGGTGAAAAAAAGCGTAACCTTTCGGGATAGAATACCCGCCTTCAACTTTAAACCTTTGCCCGGACAGCTTCACGATCTGTAATTTGCTGTTGATCTCGACGGTTTGCGCGGTTCTGACATTTTCAGCTGCCGCGTTCACGCTGTCAATCCATGTGTTCATTGCTTCTACTCCAGCGCCTATGCGGGCTACACATTGCGGACGGATCGGGCAGCTGCCGCAGTTCTTCGCGTAATTTTCTTCACAGACCGCTTTTGCTTTTTCATTTAGAGTTTTCATTTTCAACACTCTCCTAATTTGGTATAGTGGAGAGGCGAGGGACCGACCAAAGTTCTCGCCTCATGGAAAGCTGTCTATTCGTTCTCGGTGTGTTTCACGCCTAGGATGTAATCGGCGGCTTTCTGTGCTTGAGCTGCCGCATGAACGATTAATTTCTTGTCATCTTTCAACGCCCGGAGCCAGGATTGGATATATGAAGCGCTCTGCTCTATGGTGTGATTGTCTATACCAGCTACCCCGCATAACATCGCCGCGCCGAGCTCTGCAACCAATTCCTCCTTGCTGTAAGTCTCGCTGCCGAAGGCGGCGACTTGTGTGATACCCGAGCGATTCAAACGGCTTTTATGTCCGGTGCTGTGTACCATCTCATGGAAGAACACGCTGTAAAAGCTGTGCGGGTCGAGAAAGTCTTTCAGCGGCGGCATTCCGATATAGTCCATTGAAGGGGCATAGTATGCTTTGCCTGACTGGAAGCGCGTTTCCGGGCTGTTCATGTACCCTTTGACGATCTTTTCCCCTTCTTCGATTGGATCATGATCGAATGTCATTTCTTTTCGCTTACTCTTCAATCCCTCGCATTGAGTCTCGATGTTAAAAACGGTGTAGTATCTCAGATAAGGAACCTTTTCAGTCTCACCGCTTTCCTCATTCTCAACCTCTAACCATTTCCAGAAGACAACCATGTTCCCTTTCTCGCCTTTCTTAACCTTCCCGCCTGCCTCTGTGACCTGCTTGAAGGTCGCGTACTCGCCGGGCTCTAACAACATTGTATTAATTCCTCTGTACGGCTTTTGTGTCTTCCAGTTTACCGCGCCGCCGCCGATCCAAGGTTTCCGCCAAGGGACAACACCTTTTTCTAACTCGCTGATTATCCGATCCGTTACAATGTCGTAAACTTTACTCATTCGTTTCATCCTCCCTCGATTGTCGCAATCGCGACCTGTTCTGAAACCAATATAACATGTCGCAATCACGACAGTCAAGGGGTAAACGAAAAAAAATAATTTGGCCGCTCTATGGCCGCATTATGACCGAGTATTGGCCGTTCATTAAGGGAAATAAATGATAGTATGGTATTACGGTATGCAGCACCTTAAACCGCCCTTGATCAGGGCGGTTTTTTGTTGTGGGAACGTCCTACTAGTGGAGAGGCGGGGCCACGGACGAATAAAAACAAAGGAAGGGAGAATATGAGACTTGAAGAAATCGAAGTTGTTGTTACTGACCATGCTTACGATCGCTATTGTGAGCGGGTCGGTCAGATCGAAAGACAAGAACTGCACGAACAGCTGCAGCAAAACATAACAGAAAGAGATTGCCGCTATAAAGACGGGTATTGCAAGATTGGCGAAGTATGGTGGGCCTGTGCACCGGCAGAGTGTTTATTGATCCTGATTACCTGCCTTGGGGAGACTCATATTGACATCCCAGCCGCGAAGCGGTGGGAGCGGCAGCACCGGGACCGGGTGAATCTGGGTGATTTAGCGAACTGGTAGCAGGATTGTGTGATAAAAATGCCCGTATACGGCTATTTATACAAAAACATAGCAGGATAGTTCATATTTTACTGGGGTGGTGGGTGATGTGTAGTGAAATTACCGGCAATGCAAAAGAAATTTGCTGATGAATACCTAATCGACCTGAATGCGACTGCAGCATATAAGCGTGCAGGATACAAAGCGACAGGAAGTGCAGCAACCGCCGCAGCTTCTCGATTGTTAACAAATGTTAATGTACAGGCTTACATTCAGGAACGGATGAAAGAGCGTGAAAAGCGGACAGAAATCACTCAAGACCGGGTATTGAAAGAGTATGCGAAACTCGGTTTTTTCGATGCACGGAAGCTATTCAACCCGGATGGGTCGCCTGTACCAATTACGGAGCTGGACGACGAGACAGCGGCGGCAATAGCCGGTCTTGAAGTCATGGAAGTGTGGGAAGGCCATGGCGATAACAGGACATTTATCGGGTATCTGAAAAAATATAAGATAACGGATAAGAAAGGCGCGCTGGATTCGATTGCGCGTCACTTGGGCATGTTCAATGACAAGATTGACCTTTCCGGCGTGGTGGTGATCAAAGGTGAGAGCGACCTTAGAGATTAATTTACCTGACGTAATCGGCAGGGGGTACGCTTCCTTTTGGAACTCAAAAAAGCGTTATAGGGTGCTTAAAGGCGGCCGGGGCTCGAAGAAATCCACAACAACGGCCATGTGGTTTATATACAACATCATGAAGCATCCGCTGGCAAATGCGCTTGTTGTACGGAAGACATACGCGACGCACAAGGACAGCACGTTTGCACAGCTTAAATGGGCCGCTCGGAGGCTTGGCGTGTTTGATCAATGGAAATTCACGCTCAATCCGCTTGAATGCACTTATATTCCAACCGGACAGAAGATACTGTTCCGGGGCTTTGACGATCCGCTCAAGCTCACGTCAATGACGGTTGAAACCGGGGCGCTTTGCTGGGTATGGCTTGAGGAATGTTATGAGATCGACGACGAGTCCGATTTTGACACGCTGGACGAGAGTATCCGGGGAGAGATGCCCGAAGGGCTGTGGAAGCAGCTGACGCTCACATTTAACCCGTGGGTTGATTCCCATTGGACGAAGAAACGATTCTTTGACAATACTGATCCGAACGCCTTCACACTTACCACGACATACAAGTGCAATGAATGGTTGGACGACGGCGACCGGTTCAAAATCGAATCATTGGAGCAAACAAACCCGGACCGGTTCAAAGTGGTCGGGCTTGGCGAGTACGGCATACCAGGCGGTACGTTCTTCGAAGAATTCAGGCGGGATATTCACGTTATCCAGCCGTTTGTGCTGCCGAGCAATTGGCCGCGCTACAGGGTGATTGACTACGGTCTTGACATGCTGGCCTGCTATTGGATCGCAGTCGATACGGAAGGCAACGCCTATGTGTACAAGGAACTGTATGAAAGCGACTTGATCATAAGCGAAGCCGCAGCCCGCATGAAAGAAATGACGATCGAGCCGATCACGCTGACTTATGCACCGCCGGATCTGTGGAACCGCCGGCAGGAGACAGGCAAGAGCGCGTCCGAAGTGTTCACAGAGAATGGTGTTATCCTTGTGAAAGCTTCAAACGAGCGCGTGCAAGGCTGGTTGAACGTCAAAGAGTGGCTCAAACCTTACGAGACGCGGGACGAGCAGACCGGGGAAACGATCAAGACGGCACGGCTTAGGATATTCAACAACTGTGTTAACGTCATCCGCACGCTTCCGCAGGTCTTAAAGGACGAGAAGAACCCGAACGACGTTGCGACCGAACCGCATGAGCTGACGCACGCTCCAGACAGTATAAGGTATTTCTGTTCGATGCGGACGGCACCGGCACGGCCAGAACCAAAGCCGCCTGACAACAGCATAGAGGCCCGCGTACAACGTAATATAAAGAACCTGAACAAGAAGAAAAAAGGAAGGATGCAGGCATTATGAATGAGCTTACAGGGATCATCATTTTAGCAATCGTAATCAATTTCGGCACCGTGCTTCTGCTCCGGATGACGATAGAGGGAATTAATCAAGCCCGCGAGAAAGAACGCGAACAGTGGCGAGAAGAACGGCAGCAGCTCCTTGACCGCATCCAAGCGCCGAGCTTCGACCATCTCAAGCATCACGAGGTAAAGGTGATCAAAGCGCAAAACGGCGCGAAAGAACCACCGCCATTAGAACAACTATAGGAGGGATACCATGAAACTATTCAAATATCTATGCGGCGTCGATGAAAGAATCAGCGTATTTGCTGATGAAACAGAAGCGTATGAGCGCCGGACCGAGGTTGACCCGACGTTTCACTTCCTGCCGGTGCAGATCGATGAGATCACGGTGCCAGGGTATAAGATTATTTCCGAAGCAGATGACGCTTCCTCGATAAAAAACATTCGCGATTTACTTGATGTGCAAGGACAGGATGGTAATTGGAATTATGATCCTTACATGCTCGGCATGTACAACGGGTTGGAATGCGCGTCTGCTGTCCTGGAAAACAGAGAACCGGTGTACCGTGTTGCTCCAGAAAAATGGCTGTCAGCCCAAACGCTTCAAGGGGAGCCAGAAGCCGGCGAAATTGACACGCCTAACGATGTCCCGACTCCGACTATTGACCCTAACGTTCCTTTGGATGATGAATTCGAAGGTATGGACAAGCCGGCATTAAAGGCGTGGTTGGATGAGAACGGCGTTGAATATACGCCGCAATGGGGCGATAAGCGGCTGCGTGAGACGGCGCGGGCGTGGGTGGCAGCGCAAAACAAGGAGGGCAACGCGAATGAATAACCAGTGGAGCGATATGGCGGGCATGGATGCCGGACAGCGTATACCTGTACCTACCGGCATTTTGAGGGGAGCGACAAGTGAACCGGGTTTGACCAGAGTGGAGACTCCCGTTATAGAAACGATGTTGGTTACTGCTAATCGCCTGGAAGAGATTGAACGCAAGGTGAATATTCTTAGCGCTCACCTGTTCGGCGCAGAACCGGCATACGACGAATGTAAAGAATCTGTGGAAGGCAACGTCCTCTCGCTTGCGAATAGCGCTTGTTATTCCTCGCGCAGGTTGGAAAACATGCTTGACGAAATCTATCGCCGCTTAGCGGACGGGAGGGCCACATGAACAAACCATTCTACGACATCGAAAATGTATTCACATACCATCCGCCGAAGCCAGGCCAGCCCGAGAAATACGGGAAGCTTCGCGACAAGGCAAAGGAGCTTGCTTACCTGATCGCGGAGGAGTGTCCTGGATCAGCTGAGACAACCATTGCACTCCGGAAACTGGAAGAATCGATTTTCTATGCAAATGCTTCGATTGCCCGAAATTAAAGGGGTGATGACCGTTGAAACTGAAAAACAAGAAAGCCCGGAGCGATCCCGCGGCGGTATCTGACATTCCAAAGCGCTTAACTCCCAGCACCGTTGAAGAGTTATTCCGATCCGCCGAGAACTGGACGGACATCCGGCAGATTATGGTCAATGTGAATTATTACATTGGAAATCAGTGGATCGGTTGGAACCGTGCAGAGCGCCGAATACAAGTATTGCCGCAAGAGGCCGGAGTCGAGCGCGCAACACGGAATAAGATCCGGCCGCGGGTGACGACGCTGCTGTCCAAGCACACAAAAAACAAATTGAAATACGACGTGCTGCCGGCATCGAAAGAACAGAAAGACATCGATGCGGCGAAGGCGGCTGACAAATATCTTCGCTTTCTGTGGCAGGAGCTTGATTTCAACCAGAAAACGCGGGACATCTTCCTGAACTGCCTGATCAAAAAACGCTGCTGGGTAAAAACATGGTTCGATGCTGAGGCCGGCGACGACATCACGCCAGGCGAAGACGACAGGGGTTATGAGGAATGGGTGAAGGGCGGTCAAAAGCCTGTTTTCACCGGAGTAATCCGATCCCGCGTGTGTGACGCTCTGACTGTCTTCTGCGATCCTGCCGCGACGACAGAAGATGAGATCCGCTGGATCATCGAGCGCAAGGCAACCGACGTTGACGACATATTCGAGCGCTACGGGGTCCGTGTGGCGCCTGACGCGAACATCGATTTCCTGAACGCCTATGATACTACTCGGTTAAGTGGTGACGGCCTCGGGGCTTATCAGACGACTTCAACAAAGAATATGGCGCTGCTCTATGAATTATGGATGAAGCCGTGTAAGAAGTACTCGAACGGTGTAAAGATCACAGTCGCAGGCGGCCAGGAGCTTGATTACGACGAGAATGCCGGGGAACTGCCGTATCAATTGTTCGGATATATCCCTATTCCGGGGACGATTCTTTACGATGCGCTTGTAACGGACATGCTGGCCCCTCAGCGCGAGATCAATGTTATCCGGTCCATGGTCGCGACGCATGCCCGAAGACTCGGGAATAGCATGTGGCTTAACCCTGTCGGCTCAAATGTGGACGAAGAAGACCTTGTTAACGAGATCGCCGGCATCATCAATTACACTCCGGCCAATAACATGAAGCCTGAACGCGTGCAGGCCCCTGATATCCCGTCATTCTATGACAGGGAGTTGGCGAACAACGCGATTGACCTGGACGACATGTCCGGGGCGCGTGAAGTCTCTCAGGGCCGTATGCCTGCCGGACTTGACACGCTTGGTGGGCTTGAGATCATGGTTGAGCAAGAGAATGAAAAGCTGGTCGTTGCTTCACAGACCTATGAGAACGGTATGAAGAAGGTCATGCAGCGTATCCTTCGGCTACTAAAAAAGCATTACACCGAAGAACGTCAAGCGCGAATCATCGGTGAGGACAACGAGATCGAGCTCATTTCCTTCAATGGCTCGGACTTGACCGGCTTCGAGGATATAAACGTTGTACAAGGGTCCTCCCTCCCTGAAATGAAAGCAGCGCAGCAAGAGCGGATCATGCTCATGTGGAAAAACGGGGCCATCGTAAAAAAAGACGGAATGCCGGATACAACCAAACTGCTCCGGCTGATGGGAATGGGTGACTCGACGGAACTGTTCGAACAACACCAGCTCGACGAGAATAACGCCAAGATGGAGAACAAGACTTTCGAAGATATGGCGGAGAGCCCCGAAATGATGCAGTTGGTCCAAGATTACGCTGCAGCTTTCCAACAGGCAATGGAGAGGTTGACACAAGAAAAAGTGCCGCCGGATCAGTGGGACCAACTATTGCCGCCGCCTCCGCCCGGAACGCCGGAAATATGGGATTCCGATGACGATGAGGTTCACATCATGATTCACAACACGTTCCGGAAGACATCGCGTTACCGCTCGATGCCGCCGGAGCTGCGGATATTGGTGGACATGCATTACCAGGCGCATGTTGACCGCTTAAATGCACCGATGATGGAACAGCAACAAGCAATGGAAGCGCAGCAGGCTGCGAAGGCGGAAGAGGCGAACAAAAACCGCCAGCATCAGACGCAACTCAAGCGGATGGATCAAACGGCGAACTTGGAACGCGATGCACTGAAGGCTGAAACGGCGATTATGACGGCCGTTGCGAAGGGAGGAGCACGATGAGCGAACTTTTTATAGATCCGGCCGACGGATTGCCCAAAGCTCGGGTTTATGTCGATGGGGGTAGTTTGGGCGGTGAGGACGGTCCGCAAGAAGTTACATCGCTTAGCAATCGGAAATTGAGAGGAGAGTTTGGGACAAATACTAATCCGGTTGCCGCTAGTGGTGGGACCGTTGATATTATGGCGACTCCTCAGGCTGGATTCATTACTTATCTAAAAAATTTAATGTTCAGAGTACCGGCTCCCGTAGGAGCTATTTCAGGATTCCATCAACTTGACGTGTTTTATCATATCCCTGGCGCAACCGGGACGAGCACGATCATAGCCCAAGCGATATTCAACTTTGACAAACCGGCATATATCAACGCGAACGTTCCCATTGAACCCGAGGCTAGTCAAATACAAATCCCCGCCGATCAGGCTGCAATTGCAACTCAATTAAATGGGGTTGTTTTTGATAGCAATATTGGATTCGGGGTGCATTATTTTAACAACACCAATGCGGATATGACCGGAACGATTGAATATCAATTCACGTTGCTGGATGAGCAAGTCCGCAGTTAAATAAACCCAATGCTTATCAGGCTCATGGTGAGAATCCATGGGCCTATTTATATTAATAAATTCGAGCGGCGTTGATCGTGTGGAGTTGCGCCGCCCACACAGGAGGAATTGTACATGAGCAAGTATCGTTTTACCCTCGATTTACAGTTGTTCAGTGAAGGAGGCGCGGCAGAAGCCCCCGCTGAGCCGTCAGGAGAGCCAAGCGTTGTGGCAGAGGTAAATGAGCCCTCGGGTGACGGGAACGCCCCGGTGCCTAATCCTGATGATGTGACAAAGCAAGAGTCTTTCGCCAAGCGACTCAAAGAGTCCACCGAAAAGGCTCTTGCTGAAGAAAGAGCAAAATGGGAAGCCGAGCAAGCCGAGAAGTTCAAGGACTTCGATCACTACAAGAAAGCGACGGAGTACCTGCAGAAGACTTCTGGCATTTCGGATCTGCTGACGCTTAAAGAGCAGATCGAGCTTGCGGAGCTGCAAGAGCGTGCCGAGGAACAGAACGTTCCTCCCGAGGTTCTTAAGCGGATCGACCAGCTCGAGGCAAAAGCGGCCAAAGGCGAGGAATTAGAGGCCAAGCTTAACCAAGAGAAGGAATGGCAGGAGTTTGAAACCTCGCTTAAGACGTTCTGTGAAGGCAAAGAGATTGACGGAAAGCCCGTTGATCACATGGAATTGTGGAAATACATGCACGAGAACGAGACATCAAAACCGGAAGTCGCGTTCAAGGCGATGAAAGCCGACATCCTTGAAAGTAAGCTGGAGACGGCCAAAACGGACGCGATTAACGAGTATTTGAAGTCCAAGCAAGGAACAAAAACAGAGGGTTCCCAGGGCGCTGCCGCAACACCGGCCACCAAGCCTGCAGGCTCTTGGAAAGAAGCTGAAAGGCGGGCCATGGAGCGGATTAGAGCATCTCGGGAAGCTCAATAAGGAGATGAAAACCAATGGCAGCAGATTTGACTACTCTGGAAGATGCGTTGAAAATTGACTATCTTCCCGAAATACAGGAGCAGGTAAACAACGGCTCCAATTACTTCATCAAAAAGCTTAAAGAGAAGGCCGAACAGATTGACGGCGACGGTAAGAATTTCTATATCCCGCATCACTTCGGCCGTAACTCCGGCGTAGGTGCAACGACAGAAATGGGCGACTTGCCTACTGCGGGGCGGCAAGGATATAAAAGCTCTACGGGCAACGTAGGATACATCCACGGTCGCC
The DNA here is from genome assembly GCA_041281825.1 of Paenibacillus tarimensis. Taxonomy (GTDB): domain Bacteria; phylum Bacillota; class Bacilli; order Paenibacillales; family Paenibacillaceae; genus Paenibacillus_D; species Paenibacillus_D tarimensis_A. Next base: position 2,550,552 of record CP166298.1, read on the forward strand.
TGCAAGTCTCCAATGCATCAATCCAGGCGTCCAAGCGGAATGAAACGTCTTACCTTCGTGCCATGACTTCTGAGGTTAAAGGGCTAACCACTGATCTCCAGAACTACATGCGCCGCGTGTGCTTGGGTAATGGAACCGGTAAACTCGGTACGTTTACGGTGAACACGGCGGTCAATACGCTGACAGTGGATGATGTACGTTTGTTCTTTATTGACCAGGTTATTGACATCATAGATAGCGACGGTGTGACGGTAGACGTCGCTGCGCGAACAATTACGGATGTGGATTACGACGCCAAAACGATTACCATTTCCGGTGCAGCGGTTACTACGGCAGCCGGGGATTTCGCCGTCAACAAAGGAGCGCTCAATATCGAGCCTATGGGTCTTGCGGGGATCATCTCGAAAACTTCCACGCTGCAGGGCTTGGCGCCGGGAACTTATGGCTGGTGGAAGGCTAACGTTCTCGGTAATGGCGGTACTGGCCGGGCAATTTCTGACCTGCTGCTTCGCTCGCTGGTTGACCGGATCGATATTGTTTCCGGCAAGAAAACGGAGTGGCTTTCCGGATCTCACGGCATTCGTGCCGCTTATGAGGGTGTCTTGACTAGCTTTAAACGGTTCGTCAACCCGATGGATCTGGAAGGCGGATATAAGGCCATCGAGTTTGATGGATTGCCTTTGATCGTTGACCGTTACATGCCTTCTGGCCGTGTATGGGGCGGAAATTGGGATGACCTTGGATGGTATTACACATCCAAACTGGCCTTCATGGACGAAGATGGCTCGATGTTCTCCCGTGTGCCGAACAAGGCTGCGTATGAAGCAACCGCGTTTGAATACGGTACAATGACATGCCATGCCCGGAATTCGTTTGGTGAACTGGCAGATATCAACGAAGCAGCCGGATATTAATCCGGACAATTGAAATAGGGGGGGCCTTCGGGCCTCTCTTTTATTTGATTACAGATATTTGAATTCGAAGGAGAGATAACATGAATAGGCACTACAGAGAAGGTTTTACAAGGGTGCATACCAATGACCTTTACGACGTTGAGCGGCAGCTGCAGGAGTATGACGAACACCTCTACCTGATGTGGAACCCGCATACCGGGGAGCACTTGATTATGGATGGCTTGGTTGAGCTGGCCGTCATGCGGATTCCACAGCCCGGATTTCCCGAACTCAGCAGCAGGGTTGTTGGGCATATCCGTAGCATCCACACGGCCAACGGGTTCAGCGCGTCGCAGGTTATTCAGAAAGCCGATGAGCGTCGTGAGAAGGAGTCAAGCCGTAAGGTGGAAGACATGGCCCAGGATTTCGCGAAAGAGTCTCTTCCGGCGTTCCGTAACGCATTTGATTACGGCATTACAGAAGGAGCAAAAAAATACGTCCAAGTAAGCAGGTGAGATCATGAACGTAGGCGAGATCATAACGCGGATCCGGCTTGAGATCGACAACGATTTAACTGATGCACAGATTATCGGGCGAATGAATGAGCTTCAAAAAAGGTTGTTCCGAAAACTCAAGTTCCCGGAGAAAATATACAAATTCACCACAACTGAAATCTCTTACTACGCGCTTCCGGCGGACTGTCCAGAAGACCGGATAAGATGTGTAGTGATCGACGACATCGAATACACCAAGGTTTCACCAGAGGTTCAAAATCCGCCCCCGTACTTCTGTACTGCATTTCTTGGGAGTTTGTACATCAATACCAATCCGCTCAAAACGGAAACCACGATTCCGGCGGGCAAGGATGCTTATTTATACTACCGGAACAGGCCGGTGGCTCTCGGATTAAGTGACCTTAACGCGGTGCCGACTTTGCCGGAGGATTATCACGAACTGTTCGTTTATGACGCTGCAGCATGGATCGCCGGCGGCATTCAGCGGGACATCGATATGAAGAACAATTTCCAGGCAGAGTATGACGCAATTTTTAAAGATGCATATGTGGATCTTAAGAAGATGGGTCTTAAGCGGGCAAAAGAAACCATGATCTGGTAGGTGAGAAAATGAAGGAATCCGCCTTTCAAATTGCAATGAGAGAAATGGGCCTGCTTATTGACTTGGCAAATGCAAATGAGAAGCGTTTGCCGGGACCCGTATACAATGTTATTGGTTATGGTGCCGTGGGAGATGGAACGACAGATGATTACCCCTATCTGATTGACGTTCTTAATCAGATTGGCAGTGAAGAGGCAACCATTGTGTTTCCAAGTGGCAGTTACCGCACCGCAAGTGAAATAACGTTCCCTTCCAACGTCTCTTTATGGTTTCTACAAGGCGGGAAGTTACAGCCTGACAGCGGAGTGACTATAACTGTAAACGGTCCTGTTGAAGCAGAGTTGTTTCACATCTTTGGCGGGGATGGAACGATAGCGGGGAATATGAAAATCAGTACTTTCTATGCGCAATGGTGGGGGATTAAAGGAGATGGGGGAGCAGACGATACAGTAGCTTTTCAAAAGTTGCACGATTTATTTTTAAATTCTTTCAGTGGTACGGAGATGACGATTTTCTTCCCCCCAGGAGAGTATAACCTAGGATCGTCGGTGACTATCAATAACCCGTTGCTGCGATTGATTGGGCAGGATGCAACGTTTGCAGGTACAGGACGCTTAATTGTGAGGGGATGCCGCGAGATAACCGGATTCACATTCAATGGCACAGGCGGATGTATATTTATTCCCTATAATTATGATGGAACCAGGTTGACTATCCATCGCAATAAATTCTTGATTCCTTCAGAAGCCACTAACAAACGGGCAATTGAATTTGGTTTAGGTTTTAGCACGTGGGCTTCCAATGTGATTATCGTACACAATGAATTCGACGGCCATAGCTATGCCGTGCTCGGGGCGCTCAGTCGCGGAATAATCGCATATAATCGAATGAGTAACTCGGTATCTCGAAACATCGTTCTCTATGCCGGTGAGAATACGCTAATTGACGGAAATACAATTATGGGAGGGGTTACGGGAGTTTCTTTCCTTTGTACCCGAGATGTTAGTAATGGACTTGGAGGAAAGGATTGCGTAATCTCCAACAACTTTATCCGAGACATCACTGAGGAAGCTATAAGCTGTGACGTGCGAGGGAATGAAGTTGGAAAAACAGGATCAATAAAAAAGGGGACCATCGCTAGTTTTTTCGGCGGCAACCCCCGTCAGATCGTCCCGGATTTCACATTCTCGGCCTATGAGTACCTACGCAGATACGCTGTTGTGCTAACAGGTAATGCGCGAGGTAATATATACGAGATTGATTATATGGGGTTAACGGGGACGGAAGCTTTGCAATTCCGAGAGGCTACAGATTCCACAACTCAAACGGATTTTCAAATAGGTGATGAATTCGTTATTGTCGTGCCTTACCTTGGCATGAACATTAACAACAACGTCATCCAATTTAGCCATACAGGCATATCGTTGTGGGGCAACTCTCATCACTGTAATGTGCATCACAATCGATTGAGGAACATTGGAAGCAGCGCTATTTCCATCAATAGTGCGTATGGTGTTGTGGAGGGTGAAGTTGCGCCAAGCTTCAACAATCGAATAGAAAGCAATGAAATAAGCGACGGTAATATCCGGGTGGATGCTATAAGCTACGAGTCATATCCTGTCGGTCTGGGTCACGGAAACATCGTTCGTAATAATCGTCTGCTTTATGGTGATATCATTTATAACTATCAAGAGGAGTTATTACTTGACGGTAATATCACAACCGATAAGGATATCAGTTTGACCGGTACGGCCGCATCATTACCGCCTGCAGCTGGCAAATACCGAGGACAAAAAAGAATTACCATCGGGAGTGCCGGTGTAGCTGATGCAATTTTTATTTGCCTTAAAGGGATCGATGATAACTACTCTTGGGTACAGTTGTAAGTTGGTTAATTGGACTTGCTAAATTATAACCGACCTGGATGCTTTGGGTTTTAGATAACTGGACTAGGTTGGGGCTATATAGTAGTCCCATAAAATAAAAAGCATACCATGAAGATTGAGTGAAAATAATATTGGATTGAGTCATTCCGGATATTAAGAAGAACAACAACACCATGATAATCGTATTCACAGCAAAACGCTGGGTGTTATCAAGATCCGTTAGTTTTGAAATAGCTCTAATCTTATAAATAATGAGTAATAGAAATAACACGTACAGGGATAAACCATAAAATCCAGTTGCCACTAGGAGTTTTAAAAATGAATTATGAGCGTCATTGCCCATGTAAGTGTTGAATTCAAAGTCTTTCCCTATGTAATATCCAAACATTATGCTCCGTGTATCTCCGGCGAGGAAATTATCGATGATTGTGCTCCAAATGCCACTTCTTCCTTGCGTATTACTTTGGGAAAAGAATTCGTCGGAGCTTAGGTTAATCTTAAGGGCATTCTGGGTCAGGGAATCGTAAACGAAATAACCGCCAACTAATACAATACAAGATAAGAGGACGACCGCGATTTTTTTAACCTTGCTGAATTTAATTAAGTTAGTCAATCGTTTTGCGGATAAGGCTAGTCGCTCAACGATTATATAAATAATTATAACACCGTAAATGATCGTCATCATTCGTGAATTAGCAGTTAGAATTAACATGGGTGCAATGACAAGAATATACATTCCGGCGATGATTTTGAGGAACCCTGATTTTGAAGAATATAATGCCTTTCTAAAAAAAATAACCGATAAGATAACTGCTATTGCCAGATCAGTTTTGTAGTAGTAAGGACCGACAAATGTTCGAATGCCTCCCCAAAAAACATAGCCATTATCTGTAAGGTAGAGAAGTAATGAATAAACGCTAGGAATGATGTAGGACGCAGCAATAACCTTTAATGTCTTATTAATGTCTTGATTTAATTGGGCTGCAAAAAACAACATAAAGGCTGAAATCACTTTTAGGTAAGTGGACGATGTATTTTCATCAATTTTATTGAAAAACGAGATAGTTAACATAATAGAAAAGAACACCAAAAGAGAGTTTGTGAATGATATTCTGACCTTGCAGTATTGCGGAAGCATGTACAGGACTACACCGCCGATAAGTGCCAACAATAAGATTTTATATTGCCACAACATATCAACTATGGGTTTCATAAAAAGGATAAGATTCATCATATTTTGGTTCGCTCCTTTATCTATTTGCTTAGTGCGCTGGATTGTATGTACAAGATGATACAGTACGTAGCAATTTTTATCAATATTATTTTATAAAAGTTTCTGTATTCGCAAGATGGGAGGTGCGCTATGGCCTACTGGGGGTCGATCAGAGGGATCAGAGATCCGGTGCCGATACGATCGTTTAGGGGAGTTTATAAACCGGAAGATGAAGGCTTCAACCTCCCGGATGACTTATTCACCGAACTGATTAACTTTTGTCCTGATGAATTCCCGGCAATCACGACGCGACCGGGATATACAGTAGTTGGGACGTTCGGCACAAGGGTGCTCGGTCTTGGTAGTTGGAAGGATACAGAGCTTCACGCGATGTTTAACGACGGAACATGGCGTAGGCTAAATGGAGATGGAACATGGACCACTTTGGCCTCGTTGTTAAACACTTCGGCTGAATGGTCCTTTTGCAATTTTAAGGGGAACTTAGGGGATATCAACCTGATCGAGTCGAATGGTGTTGATCCGATCAAACGATATGACGGCTTGACTGTTCAGGACCTCGCTAATGCTCCGGTCGGCGGGAACTTTATTTGTACACAAGCCAATCGGCTTTATTGTGCTGTGGGGAATAGCCTCCGCTATTCGGCTCTGAACAAAGCGGATGACTGGACGACAGTTAATGAAGCCGGGGAGATTGTCTATAACACCGCAAACGGTGAACTTATAAACGGCTTGAACGCTGGCACAGGTCACGTCACGGTGTTCAAGCCTTCTTCAATTGCGGAACTGTACGGGACAGGCCCAACAAGTTATAAGCTTGATGATGATGTTTCTACTGACATCGGCGCAACCGGCAATAAAGCAATTGCTGTCCATGACGCAGCGTTCCCGTTTATCTCACGTGATGGCCTTTACCACTACGGCGGAGGGCTACGGCCGAGGAAAGATTTCTCGGATCCGGTTTATCAGTTTATGATCGGGGCTAATAAATCGGAGCTGTCAAAATGTGCAGCTGGTTCAGATGGTCGGTATATGTACTTTGGTATCCCATACGGATTAGCGACGGAAGTTAACCGGATATTGCAGTATGACCCCAACCGCAAAGGGTGGTACACCTGGGATAATATTGCCGTCACGCAGATGATACGTGTTGGAAAAGACTTTTACTTTGGGGATGCGACTGGGCGCGTCTTGCGCGCAGGAGGGACGACAGACGGAGGAAACGCGATTACCGCAACGGCGATCACAAAACCCTTCACGGCCGGATCGATGGCCCGCAAGCAGCAATGGTTCAAACTGTATGTGGTCGCCAGCATTCCGACAGGCAGCAGCCTGAGCATCTACGTAAGCGGCAGTGCATCCGGGGACAATTGGACTCTCGCTAAGACGTTAACAGCGGAAAGTGAGATCCAGTACAAGAAGATCCTGGTCCCGACGAATTCTATCGCGAATGTGAACGCGGTAAGGGTGAAATTGGTAGCGGCTGGGCCTGTCACGATACATGAAATAACTCGCCAGCTGCGCGAGATGCCGATGAGGTGATATCATGCAGCAAAAAATAAATGTTATAAATGAGACACTGACTCCTGAACAACTCAGTAATGAACTGGCAAAACTACAGAAAGTTGTCCGGTTTATTCTGAACGGGAATATCGATACGGAAAACATATTTGAGGTAGGTGGATGGCGCGCGACAGAAAATCTACTCGCATCGAAAGATGGAGATGTGGGCTTTAGTACAATAGATACTTCAGCCGATGATCTAAGGATATGGGCTGGCAATATTAATCGTGAGTCTGCTCCATACCGAGTTTATGAAAGCGGCGCTCTCTATGCTTCCAATGCTGAACTATCCGGGAAGATCACATCAAGCGAGATTGAAGGGGGAACTATCACCGGAGCGCATATACAGACTGACTATCCCGGTATATACCCGCGGGTTGAACTAAGTTCATCCGAACGGCTACTTATGGCCGAACAGTCGCCGGGGATCAATCTTATGATTGAAGCCGAGGGTCCGGATTTTGCACCATCATTATATCTCAATCATCTTACTGACTATGGTTCACTGCATGTGACCAGTGGGGCTACATTCCATGTTAAGGCTTCCAATCAGTTAAACCTTGAAGCATTTGCTGATATTCAACTAATCCCTGCAGGTGACGTAAGGGTTCCAGATTGGGACAGGGTTTGGTCTAATACCGATGCACAGAGCCTAGAAACGATCCTTGGTTCTAAAGTCAACAGAGACTTCTATCTCACTGATAATGCAGGTTCACACTCCCATGGTGTTACCGTCATTGGCGTCGGAGATCATAATCATGGAATCCCTAGTGGCACAGTTCTTCAAACAGCCGGTGGCGGTACGGTGACATTTGTCAGCTCAGGAGGGCACACCCATAGCGCAAGTACAGACACAGCTGGAGATCACTTCCATGGTCTATCACAGTTGATGTAAAGGACAAGCAGCGTGTTCACGACCAGCGTATAATTAAAAATGGAGGGATGATGTATGTTGACGATTGAAGCGATTGATCCAGCGTTACGAAAGCAACTCAAAGAGCAGCGCCTTCGGGCGCTCCAGGCGCAATACTTCGAATTTTACATGCAGAAAGTCGCGCTCGAAGCAAATGGAAAAACCGTTGAAGCGCAGCGTGTTATCGAAAAAATGGAGCAAACAAACCTCTCATATATAGCAGTAGGTGAAATTCCTACAGGCGAAGAGCAAGTCACAACACAAGCATAGCAAATGTTAGGCTTTCTCTTTATAAAAATCTAGCATAATAGGAGATAAAGGAGTGATGGTGAATAGCGAATAGTACAGACTGGGAAGCAGTTGAAAAGATGCTAGAGGAGGACTCCGTTTAGGAGCCCTTTATTTTGTGGAGGAATGAAATATACTAAGAAAAGATGAACATTTCTTTGAATTAAACCACCTTATTAGAAATATTACTCAGGCCATTCAGGAGCATTACCAATAGAATTCATTGCTGACTCAGCTATGATTTCCGTTGCCTTAATTCTCGCTTTACAATATGCATGCGCTAATTTTTCTACTGATGGTTGTGCATGATTAAAATTTAGATTAATGTAGAGCATAGCTATATCATGAGCTGCTTTATCGATTTCATTCATATTACCACTCCTTTCTGAAAAATGACATTCTTCCCCAAGGAACATTTTAGCAGAGAGGAACACAAAGAGTCTACCAAATAGGTGGGCTCTTTTAATTTGCACAGAAAGGGGTGTCCGGCATGGCTGCTGTTCCAGACCCTAATAAAAAGCAGATCGACAAGAATCAACACACTTACCTGTCGAACATGGCAAAAGGCATCACTTCTACAGGCGGGCAAGCAAACGAGGGACAAATGAAGTGGGCGAACGCGCAGCTTGCCCAAAGCTCTTATGTTCCTGATCCGGTGCAAGCGCCTAAAGCTCCGGCCGCTGCTCCAGCTTCTTCGCCTGCGCCCGCACCTGTTCCTGCTCCTGTACAGCCGGCACAACAACCGACGCCCAGTTCTTTGCAGCCCCAAATGTATATGGATTGGAATAAGCGGATGGAAGATCAATACTCCCGCCTGCAAGGCATGATGAATCAGGATTTCAATTACAATCCTTCTTCCGATCCACGATACCAGGCATATCAAACGCTTGCTAAGAGCCGGGCGGCATCGGCAGCGAAAGACGCTAATCTTGCAACGATGGAAGAAATGAATAGCCGCGGGTTGCTGCAAAGCTCACTGACAAATACGCAACTAAGCGAAACTGAAAATAAATACAGGCAGCAAGCCGAGACGGAAGCGCTGGCCGCAGTTCCACAATTCTATGATCAGGCCCGCCAGGACTATCAGGACAAGCTTAGAAACGCCGGAGAACTTCTTAACTTTGCTGCTGGCCGCGGAGACGTTGCTTATGAACGCGATTATCAAACGGGCAGGGATGCGGTGGGTGATGATCAATGGAACCGCGAATTTGGTTTGAAAAATAAAGAAGCTAACTTAAATGCTGCTCGTTTGGTTGGAGCGGATACAGGCAAGGTGATTAAGCCGCAAGAGGATTGGGGTGGATTGTATCGGCAGGCTGGGAATGCGGATACGCCGCTTAATTTAGCGGGACAGAATCAGCAGTTTAATCAAGACATCCAATCCCGTCAGCAAGGAATGAATGAAACGCAGACGATGGCGACACTGACAGGTTTCATGCCCGATGGTACACCGACAACCGCGCAACAACAGGTGGAGCTTGACAGACTATGGAAGGTTGCCGATGAAATGGGGACGATACCGGATGAATTAGCCGATATGTACGGAATCCAAAGGGGAACACAGACCAGAGACGCAAAAGAATTCGCCATTGATTCCGCAATAAGACAGCAGAATGCAGACACATCAACGGACACGAATTTACGACAATGGGCGGAGCTTGACAACCGGATGGCGGGTTCGGGTGGAGAGAAGTATGTCGGCATGACTCCTAACCAAGTGCTGAGCAATATAAGAAACAACTATATAGAGCCGATATATTCGACTGATAAAATGGGTCGGCAGGAGCAGATCGGGGAACAGATGACGAAGGACCCGAACAAGCGTTATCAAATGTTCCTCGACGTTGTTGATTCCAACTTGGAAAGCCAAACGGTAGAAGATCAAGTCTTGCTCTCCCTCGGTTTCACAAAGCAAGAGATCACCCAAATGGAACAGTGGGCGCAAAAGGAGTTTGGCTCGGGAAACTGAGTAGCCCCGCTGCTTCCGGTGGTGGGGCGTACAGTAATTACTACAAGGCCGAAAGAGACGCGAAGGCCAACCCTAAAAACTATTCCACTGCTAGTAATGCCATTTCAAAGGCTATGAAAGATGCTGGACTTCCGGACAGTTGGCTAAAGCCTACGCTTGAATTGGTAGCGAGAGAGAGCAGCTTCAACCCCAATGCGAAGAATCCCAAGTCTTCTGCAGCGGGGTTATTCCAATTCTTAGACGGCACACGGAAAAACTACGGCGGGAACAAAGTAGACTGGAGCGATCCGTATCAGCAGTCCGTGGCGGGATTGAAATACATTAAGGATCGATATGGGACGCCGGAGAAAGCATTACAGTTCTGGGATAAAAACAAGTGGTACTAAAGGGGTGGGACGATGGGCGTCCGTGACGAAATTCGTAAACGCCGGGAGCAAGGCATGGCAGCGAGAGAACGTGTACTGAGCGGACAGTATAGCCAGCCAAAGCAGGAGGAAGAACGGTCGCGGGATTTCATCCGTAACAGAAAAATCACGGCTCCCGAGACAGTGACTCCTTCTGCATCGCTGGCCGAGCAGCCTTCCCAGCCGCTACAACCGATGGTAAGCCAGACGAATTACAAGAAGCTCGGGGATAAAATCAAGGCTAACGAGTACATCGAAAAGCAGAAAGAAATCAGAGATGCTCAGGACCCGGATAACAAGGCGCTGAAATTTATCAAAGATAATACGGTGGATCTTGCAGCCGAGGGCGTAGACCGGTTCATGACGCAAACTGCGCCGGGTAAATTTATCAATCGGTTCAGCCAAGGCGCAGGGAAGGCTGTAGGGGTGGACACGGAAGCCGCCGGCGCAGCACCGCTTCAGTCAACCGGTTCAAAAGCCGTAGACGTTACCGCTGACGTTGCCGGCAATGTCGCCGGGGTGCTTACGAATCCATCCAATGTCGGACAAGGGCTTGTGTCGACTCCGTACCGTGCGGGGCAGGCAGTAGCGCAGAGATTTGCGCCAAAAGCCAATCAATACGTACAAAAGGGCATTGAAGGTGCGACGGCCGGGGCCATTCAGGGCGGTGTTATATCCGGTGTGCGTGGCGAGACTGACGCTGGAGAGATGGCGAAGAACATCGGGATTGGTGCTGCTACGGGTGCGCTTGCCGATCCGTTAGTGCATGGCGTCGGACAGGCGTTGCGACCTCTATTTAAAAGTCGAGGCATACCGGACAACGAGATTGACGAAATTCTTGCTCTGCCGGAGAAAGGAAGCCAGACAGCGCCGGACGGCCCGCTTGCGCTTCCGCGTTCAAGGGCATTCGACGAGATCCAAAATATACGATCACAGCAAACACAGGCGTTACCGGAGCCGGCAAGGCAAAGCCGGATTGATGCAGCCGCGGGGCGTTCGGGACTTCCTTATGGTGGAGACTCGATAGCGCCGCCTTACACGCCTCAGCTACCGGAAGCTAATCCTGCTACTGCGGCCCGAATGAATAACGCGAACCAAGCCCGCGCTGAGTTGGCTTCAATTGATGAACAAATCAAGCAGCTTGCAACCCGTTACGAGCAGCAAGTTATCGACCAATATAAATACCTTAAGAGCTCAATGGGACAGGGTAAAGAACCTGGTGTCGTCATAAAGCATCCTGTTACTGGTGAAGTGATTGACCGGGTTGGTTCTATTTCTAAAAATCCGCGTTGGTATTCAGAGATCAGCAACGCTTCAAATAACTACAAGAAACCTTCAAACAAAGAATTATACGCGCTTGCCAGAAAGCAAGTAGATGAAGGTTATGCCGATGAAATGGGTGATATCCCTTCTTGGCGGCGGCAGGAAAGTTATGACGATCAGCTCGATGCGTTGACCGGCGTAAGGAGTCAAATACAAGCCGGGCTCCGCGAGATCGATCCCGCGCTGAACATCACGCCAGATCCGATCGTCGACCAGGCATTGCGCGATTTGAGGAAGGCCGGTCAAGTACGACAGGCGTCCGTCGATGCACCTTACACAGCCAGACGAACGACGGGGCGGCCGGCGGAAACAGCAGAGCAGGCTATGCAGCGGCAATCACTCGGGAGAAAGTTTGTTGACAACCTTTCCAGGCGACAGGAGTTGTCCAAGCCAGTCATCGGACGTTCAGCGGCAGCCGGCACACGCACGGCTGTAACGCAGGAAGCGGCACAGGTTGCGGAAACCGCAGCACAGCGGCCCGTAACCATGGAATCCCGGATGACGCCAGAGGAGCGTGTCGGGCGCGCTTCCGAACAACCAGCAAAGAAAAAGGGTCTAAATATTGGTAAGCTCGGGATCAGCGCGGCCGGGAAAAAGGGAAGGTTCACACATCCAGAAGATACGCGGACATATATTCGATCCAAAACCGAACGTGAACCGATTGACGTACCTACCGCAGTCAATGAATTCTACTCCAAGACCGTTGATGATGTTCAGGCGATTAACCGGCTGGATAAGTACGTCGAAAAGGTCACAGGTAAGAAACTTAGTGGTACAGAGCGGGCGCACATGCAAGCTCTTAATTCACGCGGCGCAGACATGACAGCAAGACACATTTTGACGGAGGAGCTGGTTGATGCACAAGGGAATGTAATCGGCCAATCATTGAAAGACATTACTGAAAAAATCCCGCAGGGGGCTTATACCAACTTTACGGATTACCTCATTGCCAAGCATGCACCGACCCGAATGGGCCGCGGTGAGAAAGTCTACAACAAGAAAGCGAATATGACTGCCGAGAAGATTGAGCAGAAAATCAAGGATTATGAGAAGACGTATCCCGCCTTTAAAGAAATAGCTGACGAGCTTTACGAATGGAACGACAAAATGACCAAGGCTTGGCTTGTGGATACCGGCATCATTACGCCTGAAATGGCCGCAGCATGGAAAAAAGCTAACCCTTTTTGGATTCCGAACAAACGCTTCTTCTCTAAGCTGGAGAAAGCCGGGGGAACGGGTACCAAACGCGGGTTCGGTAGTCAGAATAACCCGGTGAAGGGTTACGACCCGGAAGGTTCGGAACGGGATATCATCGACCCGTTAGAATCTCTGATTGAATATACGGACCGTTATGTTAAAACTGCAAGGCGAAACGAAGTCATGCAGACAATCATAAAGAATTTGGAGAAGGACCCAGAAGCATTAAAGGGGTTCGGAGTCGTGCTTAAGCGGGAGAAAGTTGACGGGAAATCACTGGTCAATGACGAAGGATTAGAGATGTTGTTGGATGATTTAGATCGGCAGTTTGACCAGGCGCTAAAAAAATCCGATCTCACGAAAGACAATGTGATCAGCGGGCTTATTAATGGGGAGAGAGTTTATGTCCGCGTGAATGACATGCCGCTGCTTGAAGCATTGACAAATCTCTCTCCGCAGGCACAGAACGCCGTTGTTGAGACTGTGCGGGCCGCGACAAACTCTATGAAGCTGCTGACGACCGGGATCAACCCGGTGTTTGCTCTGACGCGGAACATCTTCCGGGACATTCCGCAGGCGTACATTTTTTCAAAGACGACGGATAATCCTTTCCGCTTTGCCTGGGACTTGTTGGACGGCATTGTAAGTTCTCTCGGAAATAAAGATCTGTACAAGCGTTATAAAGCAATAGGCGGCGGCCATTCAAGCCCGGTAGCTGCGGACAGGAATCTATTAAAGCAGAGCAAACGCCAAATACTTCCCCAGTACAAAAAGGGCTTAGGGGTACTGCCGCGGGCATATAACGCTTTGGAAAACCTGAGCAATGTCATAGAGGCGGCGCCGCGGCTGGCCGAGTTTAAACGGATCACGAAGGCCGGCGGTAACAGCTACGAAAGCAAGGTGCGGGGGCTGTATGAAGCGCAGGACATCACGACGAACTTCAAAAAACGCGGTTCCTATACGAAGTCTGCGGATGCGTTTATACCTTATTTGAATGCGGCCGTCCAGGGCTTGGATAAGTTCGCACGGGCGTTTAAAGACCGTCCAGCAGCGGTCGCAGCCAAATCGGCGGCGGCAATAACCATTCCAACGGCGGTCCTGTACGCAATAAACCATGATAACCCTGATTACCAGAAGCTTAGCAATTATACGAAGGACAACTTCTATTTGATCCCATCCGGTGACGGGAAGTTCATTAAGATCCCTAAGCCGCGGGAGCTCGGGTTGCCCTTCGGTTCTCTGCTTGAGCGTACCATGCGGGCGTGGAACGACGAAGATCCTGAATCTTTCCGGGATTTCTCGGAAGCCGTAGCGTTCTCTTTCGCGCCACCGGGAGTGCCGATGAAAGAATTGATTGCTGGTGAATGGGAAGACGCGGCGACCAAACCAATAAGAGATACAATTGCGGGCCCGTTTGTGGAGCTGGCATCGAATAAAAACTTTGTCGGCGCTCCGATCGTGCCAGGGTATCTGGAGGGGATGTCCCCTAAATTGCAGTTTGACGCCGATACTTCCGAGGTATCGAAGAAAATCGGGGATATCTTGAATATGTCTCCAAAACAACTGGATCACCTTATCCGAAGCTATACCGGTGTAATTGGTCAGCTTGGGATCCCGGCCACATCGCAAGGCGCTACCGTAGGCGACACCTTAACCAAACAAGTCACGGCGGATTCCACATTCACTACCGACGCAACAAGATACTTCTATGAGTTAAAGGAAGAGCTGGGTCGGCAGTATAAAGACATCGAGCAAACAGGCGAAGTGCCGGAAGGGTACAGCGATGATTTCCGTAAGTTCGTCAATAAAACAGCCGGCCAAATGAGTTATATTACGGCAGCGATCCGGGCCGTTGATGACCTGCCTATTTCGGCCAAAGAGAAGAAAGAGAAGAAGCGTGAGTTGACGAAAATGAGAAATGATCTTGCAAGAGAATCGTATACAGCGGTTCGTGAAGCATTAAAATAGGGCCCCGTTAAGGGGTCCTTTAATATGGGAGGTAACTTATGTTAAAACAACTTGGACTTACATTATTAACGGCGGCAGCAGGTTCTACATCCAAAGAGTTTTCAATAAGCGGAGTCATTGCCATCATTGCAACTGGTGTGACGGGATGGCTCGGAGGGTGGGATAAAGGAGTGCAGGTCCTTTTATATTTAATAGCCCTGGATTATGTCACGGGCTTACTGTATGCCGTTAAGATCAGAAAGGTTGATAGTGATGTAATGTTCTGGGGCGGCATTCGTAAAGCAGTTGTTCTGGCTGTTATTGGCCTTGCCACTCAAATCGATCCATGGCTCGATTTAAATGGTATTTGTCGTACCGGGGCTATCTTCTTCTATATCTCGCGTGAAGGCCTATCAGTTATCGAAAACCTCGGTAAGTTGAATGTACTTGTCCCGGACGTAATTAAAGACAAGCTGCAGCAGGTCAAAGGAGATGGCGAGAAATGAGGATCGTAATAGAAGCCGGCCACGGACCGGAAACGCCGGGAAAGCGTTGCCCGGATGACAGCATGCGGGAGTTTCATTTCAATAGTGCGGTCGCGCAGTATGCGGCCGTGCTGCTGAAAGGTTATGAAGACGTCGAGGTTATTCATACGCATGAGATGGATCGTGACGTGCCGCTCAAGCAGCGTACCGACCGGGCTAATGCGCTGAATGCCAATCTGTTTGTATCCGTCCATGCCAACGCCTACGGTGCAGGCGGCTGGAACAACGTGCGCGGGATCGAAACATTTGTCTACACGACCCGGCCGGCTCCTGCCGTTGCGCTTGCCAATGCCGTCCAGCGGCAGCTTATAAGCAAGACCGGTTTGGAGGATCGAGGCGTCAAATCGGCAGATTTCCATGTATTGCGCGAGTCAAAAATGACCGCAATCCTGGTCGAATGCGGATTCATGACGAATCAGGAGGACGCCGCGCTGCTCAAGTCGGGCACATACCGGCGGACATGCGCTGCGGCCATTGTGGCCGGGATCGCTGAAAATTATGGATTGAGGAAACTGCCGGAGCCGGAAGTCAAACCGTTGCCAGCCGTGCAAGCCTGGGCGGCCTATCGGGGTAGAGATGGTGAGCCGAAAGAGGCTGTCATGATTAACAACCAATGCTGGATACCGCTGCGGGACGTTGGCGAGGCTTATGGCGCTACGTTTGAATGGGACAACAAGACCAAAACGGCAACGATCATAATGCCTGATAAGGAATAATCTGTGGTCTATTTTGGTGCAGTTTTGTGAATTTGGTCTACAAATGGTCTACAACAGCAAAAATAACGCCTTGTATTAGTGGTAAAAAATATCTGTTATACAGCTTACAAAGCCTTATATATCAAGGTGTTATAGGAATCTGTTTCAAAAAAAATCGGGCGTTCCTTTCGGAACGCCCTTTCATGGGAGAGGAGAAACCGGACGAAGAGCTTATGGGGAAACGTAAGTCTTCTCCGCGGTTGTCTACGACATCTCTCGATGCCGATAATTTAAGGATTACCGATTATGCCGGAAATATACATGCGTATAAAATAATTGCTTCCGCCGGCTTTCTTTTTTCATCGGCGGTAAATTGTGGTACGATAGCATCAGCAGTTTTTGTCGAAGGGAGCGGACAAGCAGTGAGAGTCATCGCGGGCGAAGCAAAGGGGAGACCCTTAAAGGCTGTTCCCGGCGTAAATACAAGACCGACAACGGATAAAGTGAAGGAAGCGATGTTCAGTATGATCGGGCCGTACTTCGACGGAGGGGCGGTGCTGGATCTGTTCGCAGGAACGGGCGGTCTCGGCATCGAGGCGCTCAGCCGCGGCATGGAGCGTGCCGTCTTTATCGATCTTGAGCGCCAGAGTATTGATGTGATTCGGAGAAATCTTGAAGCGGCCAGGATGGAGGATCGCGCCGAAGTGTACCGGAACGACGCGAGCCGCGCCATCAAGCTGCTGCAGAAGCGGGAGCTGAAATTCCGGCTCGTTTTTTTGGATCCTCCCTATAAAATCAAGGAAGCGGACGCATTGATGCTGGAGCTTGCGGAACGGGGAGTGCTCGAAAGAGAGGCGGTTATTGTCGTCGAACACGAGAGCGGTTATCGGTATCCGGAACGGTTCGGGGATTTCACGCAAACGAAACAGTCCCGCTACGGCGAAACGACATTGACCGTATACGACTACAAGACAAATCATACAGAAACAGGAGGAACAACGGATGAGTCATAATCATATTGAACGGGTCGCCGTTTATCCGGGCAGCTTTGATCCGGTTACGCTTGGCCATCTCGATATCATTCAACGCGCAGCGAAACAATTTGACCGGCTTATCGTGGCCGTCCTTAATAATATGAGCAAAAAGCCGCTGTTTACCGTAGATGAGCGGAAAGAGCTGCTGCATAAGGTGACCGGCCATATGCCGAATGTGGAAATCGACAGCTTTCGGGATCTGCTTGTCCGGTATATGCGCTCCAAGAAAGCGCAGGTGATCGTGCGCGGTATCCGCTCGGTCACCGATTTCGAGTACGAGCTGCAGCTCGCTTCCACGAATCAGCATTTGGATGACGGAATTGAAACGATCTTCATGATGACGAATCCGAAGTATTCCTACTTGAGCTCAAGCATTGTGAAAGAGATCGCCCAATTTGACGGAGACGTATATGAGCTTGTGCCGCCTGAGGTGGAACGGGCGCTGAACCGGAAGTATGATCGCAGTTGACTGAGACTTAGGCAGAGAGACTTAAATCGGAGAGACTTAAATCGGAGAGACTTAAATCGGAGAGACTTAAATCGGAGAGACTTTGAGCTCCGCTCAAAGATCCCGATGTCATGCTCAAAGATCCCGATGTCATGCTCAAAGATCCGATGTCATGCTCAAAGATCCGGTGTCATGCTCAAGGATCCCGATGTCATGCTCAAAGATCCGATGTCAAACGGAACGACGGCGGTTAAGCAGCCAAACGAGACAGGAGGCGCCGGTTATAACGGCGGTGGTGAGTGTGATCGCCGCAATGACGAGAGGCACGTGGTGCCAAAGTGACGGCAAATCCTGCGCACGCACCGGCAGGAGCATTCCGTTACCCGGAACGGGACCCGGTGCGAATACGGCTGCAATTCGCGATTCCAGAGCAGTGATGAACAGCCTGTTGACGGAGGGCCAAAGCGCCAAAGCCAATCCGAATGCAAGGGCTGCATGTGTGATCCGGGCGAGGACAAAAGGGAAGAAGCGCAAGTCTGTGCCGGTGCAGCAGCTTCGCACTTGGAGCAGCCCGCTCCAGCCGCCCCACGCCAGTACGGCTGCGATTGCCGCCAGTGAAACCGCCGTTCCGGAGGCGGATTGCAGCAGGCTTGCGGAATACGCGCCGAGATGGCTTTCATATAATCCGGCAAAAGAGAGAAACGCCCATCGCTTAGGCAGCGACAGCTGCAGCAGCCTGGCAACCAACGCGAATACAATCATAAATCCTCCGATCGTCATCAGCTTCTGGACGCCGGATGTAACTGCGTCTCCAAGCGCTTTGCCAAAGCTGCGGCCGTCTTCGCGCCGGCCGGCCATCAGCGCACTGCCGGCGCGGAGGAACGGATTATCAAGGCGGCGGAGTTCCATGAGGGGCGGCGCAGCTTTGTTCCGTGCCGAGTCTACCGCCAAGAAGCGGAGGATCACGGCGGCGATCCACGCGGACAACCAGACGATCAGCGCAATGAACAATCCGGATGCCGGGGAATGCAGAAATCCGGAGCCGATAACGACAAGCATAAACATCGGGCTCGGCATATAGGAGACCGCGATCAGCCACTCTGCGTCGGCGCGGCTTACGGCTTGCTTCCTGCGCAGCAGCGCTGCCGCCTCGGCGCCGGCCGTATAACCGGTCATCCACCCGAGCGTGAGCGGCCACGCGGCCGCTCCGGGCAATCCGGCAAACCGCCGCATGAACGGATCGAGCAGCGCGCTTAACGCATGAATCGCCCCGAAGGCAAGCATTAATTCAGCCAGTACGAGAAACGGCAGAAGTCCGGGAAAAACGATGTTCCACCAAACGGTCAATCCTTGCAATGCCGCTTGAAACGCTTCATCCGGCTGCTTGATAATCGCAGTGACGAGCCATAACGAGATGATGCCGAATATGACGGTTCGAGCCATGATGCTCCAACCTCCTTACATAGGGATCTTTGAGCATTACATACGGATCTTGAGCATTACATAGCATTACATAGGGATCTTTGAGCGGAGCTCAAAGTCTCTCAGTTTAAAAATTTCTTGATGGAGTTGAATGAATCCGGGCTCCGATTAAAAGATAAGAAAAGTAACTTTCATCCCGATACAAGCTTATCTTTCAACGCGAAACGTTTGCTAATCTTGCCAGAGAACGGCGATAGCCATTTACGCTAGGCCCGGTAAAACTGATGATGGACAGACATTACAATGTACGCGAATGCGGCAACCGTTAGACCTTACGTTAGACAAGATGGAGGACACCGATGCGCAAAAATACGGCCCGCCCGTTCCGGGGCATGTGGCGGTCAGCGCTGTTTGCGGCCGTCCTTATGATTTTTTTATTGTATATCCCTACCCCGTTCGCCGCTGTAGAGCCGGGCATCGCAGAGCCGGTGACTTCGATGGTTAAGGTAGCGGCAGGCGATCCGCCGGGTCAGGGAGTTTTCATGCTGACGACGGTCCGAATGTCCTTTGCAAACTACTTAACCGTTGCAAGTTCTATATGGAAGAAAGATCTCGTCCTGTTCCGGAAAAAAGATATTTTGGGCGGCAAAAGTCAGGCTGAATATGCGGAGCGCCTCGTATACGTCATGCAAAATTCGCAAAGCAATGCAGTCGAGGCGGCTTACCGGCAGCTAGGCATTCATTACCGATTGCAGCCGCAGCGGCTTGTTGTGACCGATGTATCGCCGCAGCTGGAGAACGGTACGTTCCGTGCAGGGGATGTGCTTGTCAGCCTTAACGCACACGAGGTGAAGGACGCCGCATCGGCCGCAGGGTTGCTGATGAAGCATCCGCCGGATGAGCCGCTCCGTCTGGTTGTCCTTAGGCAAGGGGAGCGAGCCAGTTTCGAGCACCGATTGGTGCAGCCGGTGACGGATGCTGCCGGGAAAGACATGCCGAAGGCGCTTGGCGGCGTACAGTTGACGGAGATCCGAAATGTCGTGCCGGACAACGAAGCGCACGAGGTCACGATTGCGGCGGGAGAAATCGGAGGTCCGTCCGCCGGTATAATGTTTGCCCTTCAGACAATCGATTATTTAACGCCGGGAGATTTAGCGAACGGGAGGAAGGTCGCCGGGACCGGCACGATTGGAACGGACGGCCGGATCGGGCCGATCGGCAGCATTTCGCTTAAAGTGATGGCGGCTCACGATAAAGGAGCGGAATTGTTTCTGGCCCCGCGCGAAAATGTGCAGGAGGCGCGCGAAGCGGCTGCGTTAATCGGTACAAATATGCGTATCGAACCGGTAGAAACGCTTGCCCAGGCGCTTGAGGTGCTTGGGACCCCTTAAGAAGTCCGGTTTCCGAGCCGCCGCTTTAAATCATAACGGGCCGTTCGAAGTAATCGCGAAACATATCGCGGGGAAGCGCATCCGGTTTCGCGAGCGAATAAACGGACGTTGCCCGGATATCCAGTTCAAGGAAACGGAGCTGCTTAGGCGGACGCGCCGCGCTTAGCAGAACCGGGAGCTTGGCGGACTGCTTCATCCGTTTCAGCAGCTGCCTGCCTTTTTCTGTAAATCCGAGCACGCGGATGTAGTCAATCCCGGTCTGCAGCCGGTCGGAATGCAGCTCCGCCTTCAAGTGCCCAAGCAGTACAGCAAGCAGTGACCGCTGCAGCTTGGTTCTTGTATATCGTTTCGTTTTGAGCGCACCCAGCAGCGATTCGAAGTCAGGCCTGTCCAAACGCCCAAGCGCCTGAAGAAGCCTGTGCTCCAGCCCCTCGCTGATTTCATGATACCGGGACAAGCCGGATGCGCTGTGCGAAGCGAGCTGGTGAAGCAGCTTCGGGAAAAAAAGCTCCCAGCTGACCGGTCCTTGCCCGGCCTCCCAAGCCTTTTCCATAATATGGAGCGTGGATTGAGGAACGAAAGGGGCGATCTGCGCCAGCGAATGATCCGACATCAGCTTATGCCGGATTGCGGTGGCGCTGGCAATCTGACGGTCGGTAATATCCGTCTGGTTATAGCCGGCTTTCTCCCGAACGATCGTATACGGCTCGATGCGGCTATGGATCCTCTCCAAAGCGAGCAAATAGTGAAGTCCCAGCGTGTTGTTCGGTTTGGCAAGCGGATAATCGGCCGCATTGTGAAGCCCCTGCTCCGACATGTACCGCTTGACGGCAGCGCTGTAAGCGTTCGGATAGCTGAGCCCGGTTTTCAGCGCTTCCCGCAAGAGAAGCTGAAACTGTTCCGGTTCGCTGGCGAGCGTCTTTGCAATCGTCAGCAAACTTTCGAGCTCCCCGCTTTCGCTGCCGAAACAGAGGGCGTCGACAACGCCGGTTGCGTCAAGCAGAGAGACTGCCCCGAACGCGAACCATTCCGCGGCTTGCGTTGCATAAGCGACCGGCAGCTCAATGACCAGATCGCAGCCTCCGAGAAGGGCCATTTCGGTGCGCATCCATTTATCGAGCAGCGCAGGCTCGCCGCGCTGTAAAAAGTGGCCGCTCATCACGGCGACAACCGCATCCGCCTGCGTTATTTTCACCGATTGTTGCAAATGATACAAATGTCCGTTGTGAAAAGGATTGTATTCAACGATAATTCCGACGGACCGCATTCCATCTCACCTCCGGCATGCGAAAAAATTCAGCTTTTTGCTATTAGTATACACCTCAATTGGGCGATCGGCATTTCATTTGTTGGGCGCGCATGAAAAAACATGTGAAAATGTTGACAAAACAGCGTTCCGGTCGATATAATAATCTTTGTTTGTTTGGAGTGATCCTAATGATAATTCGAATACAGGAATTGGTTGCCAAAGGGACAAGGCTCTCAATCCGCGAGACAATGAACGTCGAAGCTCTTCTTCGGAACAATAAAGACGTTTTGAACGCCAGCCCGCTTGAGATCCGGCTGGAAGCTTACGCCGAACAATCGGTTGTTCATGTGCAGGGGGAGCTCATAATTGAACTGGAGCTGGCATGCTCCCGATGCCTGGAACCGACGGCCGAGAAGATAGTCATCCCGTTCTTCGAACGGTTTCGGTCTGCCGCGGCAGCGGCGGCCGGTGAAGAGGACGAGGACATCATCGACTCGGAGGATGACCGGATCGACCTGAAGCCGTATGTGGAAGAATCGCTGCTGCTTCATGTGCCTTTCGTGCCCTTATGCAGGGAGGCGTGCGGCGGACTCTGTCCGCAATGTGGGAGCAATTTGAACGAAAGCCAATGCGGCTGCATAAATGAGAGGGTCGACCCCCGTTTCGCAGCGCTTAAAGAGCTGTTTAAGGGTGAATGAACAAACGGCAGTAAGAGCCGCAATTCTGTGAAGGAGGTGGGAAATATGGCAGTACCACAAAGAAGAACGTCCAAAACACGTCGCGACAAACGCCGTACGCACTTCAAATTGGCGGTTCCGGGCATGGTGAAATGCGACCAATGCGGAGAACTGAAATTAGCTCATCGCGTATGTAAAGTATGCGGGACCTATAAATCGAGAGAAATCATTTCGCAATAACCAACTGAGAAGTAGTACTTCATCCCCGGTGAGGTGCTATTTTTTTATCCGCACGGCGTGAGATCATTCTAAGAAGCAGTTCGAATGGTCATTGCTTCTCGCCGTGTTTTTCTTTATACTGGATTTAGTACCTGGTGATAATAGCAGACTTTAAAAATTGTTTAATCAAAGCGCCTGCGTGGTCAAAAAGCCTGTTGAGATCTCCAACACTATATGTATAAAGGTGGTGCGGACCATCGAACGTCTGCCCAAACGACAGCGGCAGCAGCAGCTGTCCAAGCTGATCGAAGAAAATCCGTTTATTTCGGACCGGGAATTGAACCGGCTGTTAAAGGTAAGCATACAAACGATCCGTCTGGATCGGATGGAGCTTGGTATTCCCGAGCTTCGGGAGCGATTGAAGCTGATGGCCGAACGGTCGTATGACGCGGTGCGTTCGCTGCCGCTCCATGAAGTGATCGGCGATATCATCGACCTCCAACTGGACAAATCCGGCATTTCCATTTTTGAAATCCGTGATGAGCATGTATTTTCAAGAACGGGGATCGCCAGGGGTCATCATGTGTTCGCGCAAGCGAATTCACTGGCCGTTGCGGTGATTAATGATGAAATTGCATTAACCGCTTCCGCCGACATCCGGTTTATCCGTTCCGTCAAGCTTGGGGAGAAGTGTATCGCCAAAGCTTATGTGAGGTCGATTTCCGGAGGCCGGAGCAAGGCGAAGGTGGAAGTATTCACTTATGTTGGCGAAGAAATGGTTTTTCAAGGGCATTTTATTATTTATCGATCCGCTGGGGAGGCCAACATCGAAGGAGGAGACGTATATGCGGATCGCGATTGACGCAATGGGCGGCGATCATGCTCCGGCTGCAATCGTATCGGGAGCGCTGGAAGCGGCGGCGGAGTGGCCCGATTTAAGCATTACGCTGGTCGGCGACGGACGAAAGCTGGAGCAGCTTATCAAACAAAACGCGCCGGGCAACGTGAAGCTGATGCATGCCGCCGAGGTAGTGGAGCCGGACGAAGAGCCGGTAAAGGCAGTGCGCCGCAAGAAGGATTCTTCGATGGTCGTCGCCGGACGCCTTGTCCGCGAAGGGGAAGCAGACGCGATGATCTCCGCAGGCAATACCGGAGCCCTGATGACGACCGGTTTGCTTGTTGTCGGACGCATTGAAGGCATTGAGCGTCCGGCGCTCGCCCCGATGATGCCGACGCTCGATCAGACCGGGGTGCTGGCGCTGGATCTGGGCGCCAATATGGACGCAAGGCCTGAGCATTTACTGCAATATGCACTGATGGGCAGCATTTACCGGGAAAAGGTGCACGGGATACATAAGCCCAGAGTCGGCTTGCTGAACGTCGGTACGGAAGCGCGCAAAGGGAACGAGCTGACGAAAGCGGCTTATGATCTGCTTGAGGCGTCGCCGATCCATTTTGTAGGGAATGTTGAAGCGCGCGATGTGCTGGCCCGGAATTGCGACGTGCTCGTATGCGACGGGTTTGTCGGCAACATTATGCTTAAAGCGATGGAAGGTACGGCAAGCACAATTTTCTCGGTGCTGAAGCAGGAATTTACGCATAACTGGCTTACTAAGCTGGCCGCTGCGGTGATGCTGCCGCGGCTTCGCGGTTTGAAAAAAACGATGGATTACAAGGAACACGGCGGAGCTCCGCTGCTCGGCGTGAACGGGCTGGTCATTAAAGGACACGGCTCCTCGGATGCCGTGGCGATTAAAAATGCCGTCAGACAAGCGCGTATGGCGCTGCAGGGCCAATTAATCCACACGATAAGAACGGAAATAAGCGGGAAGTGAGAGTGACCTAAGGTGAATTTGCATCCAGTCGGTATTATCGGGACCGGCAAATACGTCCCGGAACGTATTCTAACGAATCAGGAATTGGAACAAATGGTCGATACCAATGACGAGTGGATCGTTACCCGGACCGGCATACGCGAGCGCCGGATGGCCGCGCCGGAGCAGGCGACGTCGGATTTGGCCTATGAAGCGTCGGTGAAAGCGCTGGAAGCATCCGGCGTGTCAGCCGAGGACATTGATCTTATTGTCGTGGCAACGATTACGCCGGATATGTTCTTCCCTTCGACCGCCTGTCTGCTTCAGGAAAAGCTGGGGGCGAAGAAAGCGGCCGCTTTCGACCTGTCGGCCGCCTGCTCGGGATTTATTTACGGACTCGCCAATGCATCGAGCATGATCGCCTCCGGGATGTACAAGCATGTGCTGGTCGTCGGGGCGGAATGCCTGTCCCGGATTACAGACTATACGGATCGCAACACTTGCATCTTGTTCGGCGACGGTGCAGGAGCGGTCGTATTAGGGCGGGTGCCGGAAGGCAGAGGTTTTCGATCCTTCGAGCTTGGAGCGGACGGGTCGGGAGGCGAACTGCTTAAGGTGTGCGGCGGCGGCTCGCGTCTGCCTGCCACAGAAGGGAGCGTCGGAGACCGTCAGCACTTCATACAGATGGCAGGCAGCGATGTGTTCAAATTCGCGGTCCGGATCATGGGCAGCGCGGCGGAGGATGCGCTCAGCAAAGCGGGAATGACGAAAGCGGATATCGATCTGCTTATTCCGCATCAGGCCAATATCCGGATCATTCAATCGGCGCTGAACCGGCTCGATCTGCCGGAAGAGAAGTGTATGGTCAATCTTGATAAGTACGGTAACGTATCGGCGGGTTCGATCCCGATCGCGCTTGCGGAGGCCGTCGAGGAAGGCCGTATTCAAGAAGGCGATACGCTTGTGTTTGTCGGATTCGGCGGCGGATTGACCTGGGGCGCATCGGTGCTGATCTGGTAGGCCATGCTTACGAAGCTTTTTGCTCGGCAAAACCTAAGCCGGTGCTTACGAAGCAGGTTTTGCTCCGCAAAACCTTTTAAGAGGAGAGAGTACAATGGGTAAAATCGCGTTTGTATTTCCCGGACAAGGGGCGCAAGCGGTCGGAATGGGGAAAGACGCGGCGGATCATTTGCCCGCCGTTAAAGCAATTATCGACCGTGCGGACGAAGCGCTCGGCTTCAAGCTGAGCGACATTATATTCAACGGGCCGGAAGAGCTGCTCAAGCAGACGGCCAACACGCAGCCTGCGCTGCTTGCGGTTAGCGTGGCGCTGATGGAAGCGCTGAAGAGTAAAGGTTGGGTCCCCGATTATGTTGCCGGACACAGTCTCGGCGAATATAGTGCGCTCGTAGCTGCAGGCGTCATCGGGTACGAGGATGCGATCCGCACGGTGCGGGCGCGCGGCGAGTTTATGGAGCAAGCGGTTCCGAGCGGGCAGGGTGCTATGGCTGCCGTACTCGGCGCCGAGCGGGGACCGCTTTCCGAATTGTGTGCGGAGATTAGCGCACAGAACGGTGCGGTTGAACTGGCCAATGTCAACTGCCCGGGACAGATCGTCGTTTCGGGGACGGCAGCCGGGGTAGCCGCAATTGCCGAGCGGGGAAAAGAAGCCGGAGCCAAACGCGTCATTCCGCTTGAGGTCAGCGGACCGTTCCATTCTTCGCTGATGAGGCCGGCAGCTGACAGGCTGGCATCGGTGCTGGACGGCTTGACGCTTCGGGATGCTGTAGTGCCTGTCGTTGCCAATGTTACGGCAGAGCCGGTGAAGGACGCGGAAACGATCCGCAAATTGCTTGCCGAGCAGGTTGTTTCGCCCGTGCAGTGGGAGGACAGCGTGCGTTACATGATCGGACAAGGCGTGGATACGTTTGTGGAGATCGGCTCCGGTACAGTGCTGGCAGGCTTAATTAAAAAAATCGACCGAAGCGTAACCGTCATTTCGGTAGGCAGCGTTGCGGCGCTTGAAGCGGCCGTGCCGGTCGGGAAGTAGAAGTCCGAGACTGTCGATTAATCTGAGTTAACATGTATAAGGGAGGGGCAGCTATGTTTGCTGATTTGTCAGGCAAAACGGCGCTTGTTACCGGCGCTTCGAGAGGCATCGGCCGCGCGATTGCAGTGGCGCTTGCCGAAGGCGGCGCAGATGTGGCAATCAATTATTCCGGCAGCGAAGCGGCGGCCGCAGAAACCGCAAAAGCGGTGGAAGCGCTGGGAAGGCGAGCGATGACGGTCAAGGCGAACGTCGGAAAACCCGGTGAATTCGATGCCATGGTCGCCAAGGTAATTGAGACGTTGGGCTCCGTTGATATCCTTGTGAATAACGCGGGCATTACAAGAGATAATTTAATCATGCGCATGAAAGAGGAAGAATTCGATCAGGTCATCGAAACGAATCTGAAAGGCGTATTCAACGGAATTAAAGCCGTAACGCGGCCGATGATGAAGCAGCGGTCCGGCCGAATCATTAATATCTCTTCCGTTGTCGGTGCGCTTGGCAATCCGGGGCAAGCTAATTATGTCGCTGCCAAAGCCGGCGTAATCGGGCTTACGAAGGCGTCGGCCCGCGAGCTTGCTTCCCGCGGCATTACCGTCAATTGTGTCGCCCCTGGCTTTATCGAGACCGACATGACTGATAAGCTGCCTGCGGATATGCGGGAGCAGCTGTCCGGGCAAATTCCGCTTGCCCGTCTCGGCCAGCCGCAGGACATTGCGATGGCTGTCCGGTTTTTGGCTTCCGATGCTGCCGGATATATGACCGGCCAAACCGTTCATGTGGACGGCGGCATGTATATGGGCTAATTATCGATATGGCATTTTGTCCATAATTCTCGTATAATACCAAAGAGGAGGTGAACCGGATGTCCGACGTATTCGATCGCGTAAAACGCATCGTCGTTGACCGCCTTGGCGTTGACGAAGCTGAAGTCTCGCTGGAAGCATCTTTTAAGGATGACCTTGGCGCTGATTCTCTCGATGTCGTTGAATTGGTCATGGAACTTGAAGACGAGTTCGACTTGGAGATCTCTGATGAAGATGCAGAGAAAATCACCACGGTGGGAGAAGTAGTCAATTACATACAATCTCATACGTAAAGGTTAACACAAGTCCCGTTGTAGCGACGGGACTTCTCTCCATTTCGGTATGCTCATTCTGTAAATTAGAAGTAAAGCGCAAGCGTTTAATATATATGAAATAATGCTGACAAGATGCACTCCATTTTGCCGTAAGCAGAGGTGATCTAGTTATGAATCAAAGAGTTGTAGTTACAGGCATGGGGGTCATGACCTCGCTGGGCCATGAGTTAGAACAGTTTTGGGGCAATTTGATGGAAGGGAAGTCGGGTGTGTCCAAAATAGAGGCATTCGACGTTTCCGAATATCCGACGCAAATTGCCGCGGAAATTAAAGGCTTCGATCCCGGACAATTCGGAATCGACAAGAAGGAAGCCAGAAGAATGGACCGTTTCGTTCAATTCGCCGTCGTGGCAAGCCAATTGGCGATTCGTGATGCGGGTATAAGCATCGGTCAAGATGCCGATCCGGAGCGGGTCGGCGTCATGATCGGTTCCGGAATCGGGGGTCTCGGCACCTGGGAGGACCAGCACAATCTACTGCTCGAAAAAGGGCCGAAACGCGTCAGTCCGTTCTTTATTCCGATGATGATTGCGAACATGGCGTCCGGCCAGGTGTCAATGGCGACCGGGGCGAAAGGACCGAATAGTACGGCGGTCACGGCATGTGCAACCGGTACGCATTCGATCGGCGATTCGTTCAAGATGATCGCGAGAGGAGACGCAGACGTGATGATCTGCGGCGGTGCGGAAGCGACGATCCGGCCGACGGGCATGGCGGGCTTCTGCTCAATGCGCGCGATGTCTACCCGGAATGACGAACCCGCAAAAGCAAGCCGTCCGTTCGATACGGATCGCGACGGTTTTATTATGGGGGAAGGTTCGGGCGTTCTTATTCTGGAGTCGCTGGAGCATGCGCTGCAACGCGGCGCGCGTATTTATGCCGAAATCATCGGTTACGGGATGAGCGGAGACGCTTATCATATGACGGAGCCGGACCCGGACGGAGCGGCGCGCTGTATGACCCGCGCGATTCGCGATGCAGGCATCTCTCCGGAAGAAGTCGATTATATCAATGCGCATGGAACCTCAACACCAGTCGGCGATAAATCGGAAACGACCGCCGTCAAGAAGGCGTTCGGCGATCATGCCTACAAGCTGGCGGTCAGCTCGACGAAATCGATGACAGGTCATTTGCTTGGTGCGGCCGGAGGGGTGGAAGCGGTCATTCTTGGATTGACGATCAAGAACGGTATTATTCCGCCAACGATCAATCTGGATAATCAGGATCCCGAATGCGATCTCGATTATGTGCCGAATTCACCGCGCAAGGCGGACGTACGGATCGCGATTTCGAATTCGTTCGGTTTTGGCGGGCATAATGCGACTATCGTGATGAGGAAATATGAAGGCTGATCGGTTTTCGGAGCTTCAGCGGCGGCTCGAGCTGCGTTTTGGGCGGGTCGCATTGCTGAAACAGGCTTTTACGCATACCTCCTATGTGAATGAACATCGGAACATGCATATTCAAGATAACGAACGGCTGGAGTTTTTGGGAGACGCTGTGCTGCAATTACTGGTCTCCGAGCATTTGTATGTAACTTATCCGAAGCGACCGGAAGGCGAGCTGACGCGTATCCGCGCATCCATTGTTTGTGAGCCTTCGCTTGCACGATTCGCGGAGCTTCTCGATTTCGGATCCTACGTACTGCTCGGCCGCGGCGAAGAACAGCTTGGAGGGCGGGGGCGGCCTGCCCTTCTGGCGGATTTATTCGAATCGTTTATCGGCGCACTCTATCTGGATCAGGGGCTGGAGAAGGTCCGGGAGTTTCTGTCCGAGAAGGTGTTTCCTCATATTGAGAATGAAGGCTCGATGCTGGTCAAAGACTACAAGTCCAAGCTCCAGGAACGTGCACAGCATCGTTTGCTCGGGCCGGTGGATTACCGGGTTCTGGAGGAACGCGGTCCTGCGCATGACCGCGAGTTCATCGTAGAGGTATACCTCGGAGACGACAGTTACGGCAGCGGCAGCGGCAGAACAAAGAAGGAAGCCGAGCAGCAGGCGGCCTCGGAGGCGTGG
Organism: Paenibacillus tarimensis; assembly: GCA_041281825.1. Lineage (GTDB taxonomy): Bacteria > Bacillota > Bacilli > Paenibacillales > Paenibacillaceae > Paenibacillus_D > Paenibacillus_D tarimensis_A. Next base: position 2,579,983 of record CP166298.1, read on the forward strand.
CAACGGCTGCTCCATGAAGAAGAATGAAAAAAGGTTCCGGTTTCCGGAGCCTTTTTTTCAAAATACATAGACGGCAGCATTTCGATAGGAAATCCACTTGGGAAAATTCGCTTATGCTGACCTATATTTTATTGCGAACGGATCAAACGCCTCTAAGGACGGCGCCAGCCGTTTTCGCTTGTTTATTAAGCGAGCGACTGCCGAATGTGATACAATAATCGTTGAGGTGAAGGCGCAAAGATGTTCCTGAAACGAATTGAACTATCCGGATTTAAATCGTTTGCCGATCGGACGGAACTGGAATTTGTCCGCGGCATCACCGCAGTCGTCGGACCGAACGGAAGCGGAAAGAGTAATATATCGGACAGCATTCGCTGGGTGCTTGGCGAGCAAAGCGCGAAGAGTCTGCGCGGCGGTAAAATGGAAGACATCATTTTTGCGGGGAGCGATGCGCGAAAAGCGGTCAATTATGGTGAAGTGTCGCTGACGCTGGATAACAGCGACCAGGCGCTGCCGCTCGACTTCAACGAGGTGACGGTGACCCGCAGAGTGCACCGCAGCGGAGAGAGCGAGTACTTGATTAACAAGCAGTCATGCAGGCTTAAGGATATCACCGAGCTGTTTATGGATACGGGGATCGGCAAGGAAGCTTATTCGATCATCGGACAAGGCCGGATCGAGGAAATATTGAGTACGCGCTCCGAGGATCGGCGAGGCATATTCGAAGAAGCTTCAGGCATTGTTAAATATAAATCGCGGAAGCGGGAAGCCCAGAAGAAGCTGGACGATACCGAGCAGAACCTGCTTCGTATCCACGATCTGGTTACCGAATTAGAGGATCAGGTCGAGCCGCTCCGGGAACAATCCGAAAAAGCGGTTCACTATAAGCACCTAAGAGAGCAGTTAAAAACGAAAGAGATTTCCATGTACGTGCACCAGATCGAGCAGGTACATCAAGCTTGGACGGAATCGAAGGATAAGCTGGCCAAGCTTCAGGAGGAGCAGCTGCTGCTATCCTCCGTAGTCAGCAAGCATGATGCGCTGCTTGAGAAGGACCGCCAGAAGCTGCGCGAGCTTGAGCAGGCACTGGACTCTCTTCATGAGATGATGCTGCAGTACAGCGAGGAGTATGAAAAGTGCGAAGGTTACGGCGAGGTGCTGAAGGAACGTAAACGGAATCTGGAGCAAAACCGGAAGCAGCTCGAAGAGACGATCGCCGCTCAGGACGAGCGGATCGCCGCATTAACAACGGAAGAAGCGGAGCTGCGCGGGAAGGCGGCTGTACTGGAAGCCGAATTATCCGCCTTGCAAGGGAAGCTCGCTGAGGAGCAGGAGGCGCTGCTTGGCGTTGCCGGCGAAACGGGCAGCCATACAGAAGAATCGCTCAAGGGTGAATTGCTTGACGTGCTAAGCGGAATGGCGCAAGCCCGCAATGAAATCCGCTATGCGCAGCAGCAGCAGGAAGCTGTGAATCGGCGAATGGAAAGGCTCGGCGACGAGGAAGCGAAATGGCAGGAGCAGGCGGACAAGCTGGAAGCGCGGCGTGCGGAGCTGCAGGGCAAGCTGGAGAAAACGATGACCGGACTGGAATCGGTTCGCAGCAAGTACATACAGGAGAGCGAACAAACGGCATCGCTGCAGAAGCTGCTTGATGAGGCAATGGGCACCATGCGAAAATGGGAGCAAAAGCAGGACGCCTTGGTATCTCGCCGCGATACGATGAAGGAAATGCAGAATGACCTGGACGGTTTTATGCAAGGCGTGCGGGAAATTCTTAAAGCATCGCGTAAGCCTGCGGGAGGGCTTTCCGGTGTGCATGGCGCGGTTGCAGAGCTGATGCGCGTACCGGAAAAACTCGAAATTGCCGTGGAAACGGCATTGGGAGGCGCTCTTCAGCATGTCGTGATGGAGGATGAGCGTTCGGCGCGTGAAGCGATAGCGTATTTAAAGCAGCGGCAGCTGGGCCGCGCGACATTTTTACCGCTCAGTGTCATTAAAGGACGTTATGTGCCTGAAAGCGACAAGCGTGCGGTTCAATCGCTGGAAGGTTATGTCGGCGTCGCCGCGGAGCTTGTTTCCTGCGATGAAACGTATCAATCGATTATTAACAGCTTGCTCGGCAACGTGCTGATTGCCTCGAATTTGGAACAGGCGAACCGCATCGCATCGCGCTGTCAGTACCGTTACCGGGTTGTGACGCTGGAGGGCGATGTCGTCAACGCCGGGGGCTCGATGACGGGCGGCAGCCTGCAGAAGAAAGGCGCCAATCTGCTCGGCCGGCAGCGTCAAATCGAGCAGCTGGATCAGGACATCAAAGAAACGGCAGGGCAATTGGCCAAGCTGAAGGACCGGATTTCCGATCTTCGCAAGGAGCTGTCGATTCGGACGCAAAACATCGAAGAGCTGAGAGAGCAAGGCGAACGGTGCCGGATTGAAGAACAGCAGATTCGCGCAGAGCTTCAGCAAGCGGAGAACGAAGCGCGCAATCTGGAGGAGCAGCAACGGTTGTTTGAGGAGAACCGGATCGGCCATTCGGCGGAACAGAAAGATTTGACCGATGCAGCAGCTGCGGCGGAAGAGCGGCTTGTCCGGCTGACTGAGCAGGAAGCTAAGCTTCAGGAAGCGATCCGCAAAGCGGAAGAGCACCGGAAGATGAGCGAATCCGCAAAAGAAGAGCTGCAAGGCCAACTGACCGATCTGAAGATCAAAGCGGCCAAGACGGAGCAGGAAAAGCACTCTTTCGAGGATCAGGCGGCGAGAATCCGGTCGGATATTAACCGGGCGAAGCAGGAGCTGTCGGGCATGCGCGCCATGCTCGCACAGCAAAATGCTGAAATGGAGCGCCACAACGAGGAAAGCGTCAAGCAGATTGAGGATCTGAACCACTACCGCTTGAAAAAGCAGGAATGCGCGGAGCAAACCGATTTTAAACGTTCGGAGCGGTCGGAATTGATCCGCCAGCTTGAGCTTGGCGAAAGCGAAACAAAGGAACAGCGCGCCCAGCTTCGGCAGGTGGAGGATCAGATGCGCCAGAGCGAAATCGCTGCCAACCGGCAGGATGTGGAGCTGGATAATCTGCTGCGCAAGCTCAGCGAGGAGTACGAGCTCAGTTTTGAATTGGCAAAGGAGCGGTATCCGGTGCCGGAGGATGTGCCTGGCACGCAAAACGAAGTAAGGGACTTGAAACGGCGCATAACGATGCTCGGCGACGTCAATCTCGGAGCGATCGAGGAATACGAACGCGTGAAGGAGCGGTACGATTTTCTCAATGAGCAGAAAAACGACCTCATCGAAGCGAAGACGACGCTTTATCAGGTCATCCGGGAAATGGACGAGGAGATGAGCAAACGGTTCCGTACGACATTCGAAGCAATCCGCAGCCACTTTGTCGTTGTGTTCTCGAAGCTGTTCGGAGGCGGGCGTGCCGACTTGATCATGGTCGAGCCCGGCCGCGTCCTGGATACCGGCATCGATATCGTCGCTCAACCGCCGGGCAAGAAGCTGCAGAACCTGCAGCTGTTGTCCGGAGGCGAGCGGGCGCTTACCGCAATTGCGCTGCTGTTTGCGATTTTGCAGGTGAAGCCGGTGCCGTTCTGTGTGCTTGACGAGGTGGAAGCGGCGCTAGATGAAGCGAATGTAACGCGGTTTGCGCAATATTTGCGGGAGTTTTCGGAGCTGACTCAGTTCATTGTCGTTACGCACCGCAAAGGAACGATGGAGGAAGCGGATGTGCTGTATGGCGTCACCATGGAGGAAGGCGGCGTATCCAAGCTCGTCTCCGTCCGACTCGAGGATGAGGAGGAGCCGGTTTCGGCTTAACAGTAAGAAAACAAGATAAAGAGAAGAGCAGAGAAAAGCAGAGAAAAGCAGAGAAAAGGGAATTGTGACGGAAAGTGTATGCCACTGCAAAGTGTAATCAAGCAACTTGATTTCCGCACAGCGGCGGAGCCGCAATCCCTTTACGCATAACCGGAAAGGAAGGCCAGAACATGAGTTTTTTTAAACGGTTAAAGGAGAGCATCGCCAGCAAGACGGAAGCGGTCACGTCGGTATTCAAGGAAGGTCTGTCCAAGACGAGAACCGCAATCGTCGAAAAAGTAGAGGAGTTGATCACCCGCCGGAAAAAAATTGACGAAGAGTTTTACGAGGAGCTGGAAGAAATATTGATCGGCGCCGATGTCGGCGTTAATACGGTCATGCAGCTGATCGACGATTTGCGCGCCGAAGTGAAAAAGCGAAAGATCGAGGAGGCTGCCGAGCTGCAGCCGGTGCTGTCGGAGAAGCTTGTCGGGCTTCTTCGCGGCGAGGATAACCCGGGACTGCAAATGGCGAAAAGCGGGCTCACCGTCTTTCTGTTCGTCGGCGTCAACGGCGTCGGCAAGACGACAACGATCGGCAAGCTGGCGTTTAAGTTCAAGAACGAAGGGAAAAGCGTATTGCTGGCGGCCGGCGACACATTCCGGGCCGGCGCGATCGAACAGCTGGAAGTATGGGGACAGCGCGTCGGTGTGGAAGTGATCAAGCAGCAGGCCGGTTCGGACCCGGCGGCTGTAATGTATGATGCGATTCAGGCGGCGAAGCATCGCGGCGTTGACATTTTGCTATGCGATACGGCAGGAAGGCTGCAAAATAAAACGAACCTGATGGAAGAGCTGAACAAAATTTTCCGGGTCATCAAACGCGAAATTCCCGATGCCCCGCATGAGGTTATGCTCGTTCTCGATGCGACGACAGGGCAAAATGCGCTCAGCCAGGCAAAGCTGTTCGGCGAGAAGAGCGGCGTTACCGGTCTGGTGTTAACGAAGCTGGACAGCACGGCCAAGGGCGGAATCGTAATTGCGATCCGCAATGAGTTGAACCTGCCGGTTAAGCTTGTCGGTCTCGGAGAGAAAATGGGGGATTTGCAGGAATTCGACTCCGAGCAGTTCGTACACGCTTTATTCACCGGACTGATCCAAAAGGAAGAGCAATTGGAGACAAACGGCTGATTTAGAGATATTATTAGATGACAAGTAAAATTACTTGACAGCCGGCGGCGGGATACGATAAGATGAAATACGTTGCCACAGCTGTAAAGGTATTTGCATTGACAGGTGACGGATGGACTGTTTGTTGACGGGAGGAGGAGCTTGCGGTGGACAGGAGTGAACCGGATGCCCTCGGAAAAACAAACCGGATCAATTTATTGTTTGATTTCTACGAGCAGCTTCTAACGGTGAAGCAGCAGACGTTTCTTAAATATTATTTTCACGACGATTTCTCGCTTGGAGAGATCGCCGCTGAATTTTCAATCAGCCGCCAGGCGGTATACGAGCATATCAAGCGTGCGGAGCAGGCGTTGGAAGGCTACGAGCAAAAGCTCGGTCTGCTGGCAAAGCACGAGGCGGTGGCCGGACTGCTCGGCAGGCTGGAGAAGGCATTGTCCGCACTGTCCGATTCGGAGCAGTCGTTTGGCCCTGTTCGCAGCGTTATCGCGGAGCTGAAACAGGCCGAAGGGCTGGAGGACGAAGCGGGCGGGCATAGCTGAGAGACTTTGAGCTCAGCTCAAAGATCCCTATGTAAGGAGGTGATCGATCATGGCGTTCGAAGGATTGGCGAGCCGTCTTCAGAATGTGTTCGGCAAGCTGAGAGGCAAGGGCAAAGTAACCGAGGAAGACGTAACGGAAGCCATGCGCGAGGTGCGGCTGGCTCTGCTTGAGGCGGACGTCAATTTTAAAGTCGTAAAAGACTTTATCGCAAAGGTGAAGGAACAGTCCGTCGGCCAGGAAGTGATGAAGAGCTTCACGCCGGGCATGGTCATCATCGATATCGTAAACAAAGAACTGACCAATCTGATGGGCGGTACCCAAAGCAAGCTGGCAAAAGCGAACAAACCGCCGACAGTTATCCTTATGGCCGGCCTGCAGGGTGCGGGGAAAACGACCGCATCGGGCAAGCTTGCCAAGATGCTGCACAATAACAATCATAAACCGTTGCTCGTAGCTTGCGACATTTACCGTCCCGCGGCGATTAAGCAGCTCCAGGTGCTGGGCGAGCAGGTGGGCGCCCCGGTATTCACATTGGGCGATCAAGCGAATCCGGTCGATATTGCGGCTGCCGCGCTGCAGCATGCGAAGGAAAACGGCCATGATTATGTGATCGTCGATACGGCCGGCCGCTTGCATATTGATGAATCGTTAATGGAAGAGCTGAAGCGGATTCACGCTGAGGTGAAGCCGGACGAGGTACTGCTTGTCATCGATGCGATGACAGGCCAGGAAGCGGTTAATGTGGCGCAGAGCTTTCACAGCCAGTTGGAACTGACAGGCGTCGTGTTATCGAAGATGGATGGCGATACAAGAGGCGGCGCCGCTTTATCGGTTAAAGCGGTCACCGGCTGTCCGATCAAGTTTGTGGGGATGGGCGAGAAGATTGCCCCGCTGGAGCCGTTCCACCCGGATCGGATGGCATCCCGGATTCTAGGTATGGGCGACATGCTGTCTCTGATCGAGAAGGCGCAGTCGAATATCGACGCCGAGAAAGCGGCCGAGATGGAACGGAAAATGCGTAATGCGGAGTTCACCTTCGACGATTTCCTGGAGCAAATGGCGCAGATCCGGAAGATGGGGCCGCTTGACCAGCTGCTGGAGATGATGCCGGGCATGAACAAAATGAAAGGGCTCAAGGACATTAAAGTCGATGAACGCCAGCTTTCACGCGTAGAAGCGATCGTCAAGTCGATGACGAAGGATGAGAAGCAGAAGCCCGAGATTCTGAATCATAACCGTCGGAAACGAATCGCTGCGGGCAGCGGCACGACCATTGCGGATGTAAATCGACTCATTAAGCAATTCGACGATATGCGGAGAATGATGAAGCAATTCTCGTCGATGATGGGACCGAAAGGGCCTAAAGGCAAGAAAGGCATGAAGGGTATGCTGGGCAAAAAAATGAAATTTCCGTTCGGTTAATCGGCCGGCGGAATGTCCACTGTTCCTGATTCTTTGAAGGAGGTGAATTTCATGGCAGTTCGTATTCGTTTGAAACGTATCGGTGCGCACAAAGCACCTTATTACCGCGTTGTAGTATCCGATTCCCGTTCGCCTCGCGACGGTCGTTTTATCGAGGAGATCGGAACGTATAATCCGGTCGCTCAGCCGGCTCAAGTCAATATCGATGAAGAGAAAGCGTTGAAATGGTTGCAAACCGGAGCGCAAGCTTCCGACACCGTTCGCAATCTGCTGAGCAAAGCCGGTATCCTTGCAAAATTCCATGAGCAGAAGCAGCAGAAATAAGTGCTTACGCTACGGAGGGCCTTGAGATGGAAGAATTGATTCTTGTCATGGCAAAGGCTTTGGTGGATCATCCGGATGATGTGCGCGTCGAGGTCAAGGAAGATGATCGCGGCATCGTATACGCGCTTTCCGTGCATCCTGAGGATGTCGGTAAAGTCATCGGCAAACAAGGCCGGATTGCCAAGGCGCTTCGGACGGTCGTCGCTTCGGCTGCCGTTAGATCACCGAAACGCGTCATCGTTGACATTATCTCGTAATAACGCACACACGAAACGGGTTAGGAGCTTGAGAGCCTAACCTTTTTTCGTATCAAAAACGGGTAAACGGGAACTATACTTATTTATTTTGCAGGAAAGGGGGGACGCAGATGTCGAGTAAATGGCTGAATGTCGGGAAACTGGTTAACACGCACGGACTGCGGGGAGAAATCAAGGTATTATCGCAGACCGATTTTCCGGACGTCCGATTCGCTCCGGGCAGCGAGCTTGCCGTCATCGATCCGGATGGGAAGCAGGTTGTGCCCGTTGTCGTCGAGAGCGCAAAAGAGCATAAAGGAATGTATATCCTTAAGCTTAAAGGATACGATGATATTAACCGGGTCGAGAAGTATAAAGGCTGGTCGATTAAGGTCGCGGGTGACGATCTTGTCGAGCTTGACGAGGGCGAATATTATTTACATGAGATCGTTGGATGCGGGGTCGTGACCGATACCGGCGAAGAGCTGGGCACAATTGTTGAAGTATTGCGTCCCGGCGCCAACGATGTATGGGTCGTCGAGCGACCCAAGGGTAAACCAGTGCTTTTACCATTCATTAAGGATGTTGTATTAGACATTAATACCAAAGATCGGATCGTCACCGTGCATTTAATGGAAGGGTTGATTTGACGCGATGCGCATCGATGTCTTGACGTTATTCCCCGAAATGTTTGAAGGCGTGTTCGGGAGCAGCATTCTCGGCAAAGCTAGAGACAAGGGGATCGTGTCGTTGAATACGGTGAACTTCCGCAGGTTTGCGAACAACAAACATAATACCGTGGACGACTATCCGTACGGCGGAGGCGGAGGAATGGTGCTGAAGCCGGATCCGATCTTTGCCGCAGTGGAGGATGTAACAGCGGATCGTGATACGGCTCCCCGTGTTATCCTGATGTGTCCGCAAGGCGAACCTTTCAGTCAGAGTAAGGCGGAACAGCTGGCGGAGGAATCGCATCTGATTTTTATCTGCGGTCATTATGAAGGCTATGACGAGCGAATTCGCGAGCACTTGGTAACAGATGAGCTGTCGATTGGCGATTATGTGCTGACCGGAGGCGAGCTGCCCGCTATGGTCGTGATCGACAGCGTCGTGCGTCTCCTTCCCGGCGTACTTGGCAACGAAACGTCAGCCGTTACGGACTCGTTCAGCACCGGACTGCTTGAGCATCCGCATTACACCCGTCCGGTGACATTCAGAGGCTGGGACGTTCCCGAGGTGCTGGTATCGGGACATCACGCGCGAATTGAAGCATGGCGGCGCGAGCAATCGCTGCTGCGAACGCTTGCGCGAAGGCCGGAGCTGCTGGAGCAAGCGGAGTTGACGGAAAAAGAAAAGAAATGGTTGGCGGAGCAAGGAGATAAACATGATAGCGGGCGGGAATAACCGCCGGTCGGTGATCGGGTCGGGCAAGGGCTCCCGATTTGTGGGTCGTCCCCGCTCTAGCATACATAAAGATTCAGTTGTTTTTTTGCTGCGGTTATGGTAAAATTTCAAATGTTGTTTGTATTAATCGGACGGTCCGCTATCGGCCGCGACCCGTTTCCGGGGGAAACGGCGAGCTTATATGAACGTCTGTTGTGGAAGGAGGCCATTCATTATGAATATCGTACAAGCGATTACGCAAGAACAACTGCGCAAAGATATCCCGAACTTTCGTCCAGGCGACACACTGAAAGTGTACGTTAAGGTTATCGAGGGATCCCGCGAACGGATTCAGTTGTTTGAAGGTGTTGTCATTAAACGCCGCGGCGGCGGAATCAGCGAAACGTTTACTGTCCGCAAAATCTCTTACGGGGTTGGCGTAGAGAGAACGTTCCCGATCCACTCGCCGAAAATCGATAAAATCGAAGTGGCTCGCCGTGGTAAAGTACGCCGCGCGAAACTGTACTACCTTCGCAGCTTGCGTGGTAAAGCAGCGAGAATTAAAGAGATTCGTTAAGAAACGACATGGGGGCTTGCGCAAACAAGTCCCTTTTTCGTATTCTTATATAAACAACCTTTAATAATGAAGCAACCTCTACGGTTCCATCTCAAGCACAGCGAAAGTAGGCATACCAATGGATCAGAAAGTGAACGATACGGCTGAACAGATCAATTCCGGCGAAGGTGCCGCGAAGCGCAGCGGCAGCGCGCAGAAGGAAATCGTGGAGTGGATCAAGGCGCTTGCGATTGCGGCGCTGCTTGTGTTTTTAATTCGGACGTTTCTATTTTCCCCTTTTATCGTCGACGGGCCTTCAATGCAGCCTAATTTTGAAACCGGGGAAAGGGTTATCGTCAACAAAATCATCTATGACATCCGCCAGCCGAAACGCGGCGAGGTTGTTGTGTTCCATGTCCCTGAGGAAGGCCGTGATTTCATTAAGCGGGTTATAGGCGTACCGGGCGACAAGGTAAGGCTGGAAGGGGATTCCTTGTTTATCAACGATGAGCCGGTAGACGAGCCTTACTTAAAGGAAGCGATTGAACAGGCGAGAAGCAGAGGCGAGATTTATAACACGGGAGACAACTTTCCAAATCATTACGTGCAATCCGATGTCGTTCCGGAAAATATGATCTTGGCTTTTGGAGATAATAGACGAAACAGCAAAGACAGCCGCATGATCGGATTTGTCTCGATTGAAGAGGTTGTTGGCCGCGCCGATATTATTTTCTGGCCGATTGGCCAAATTAAATTTGTGAATCACGGGTGAGGTGTCGGACATGACGATTCAATGGTTCCCGGGCCATATGACGAGAGCAAGAAGACAAATTCAGGACAAGTTGAAGCTGATTGACATCGTAATTGAGCTTCTGGACTCCCGTATCCCAATGTCGAGCCGCAACCCGATGGTTGATGAGATTTTGCAAGGCAAGCCTCGTCTTATTGTGTTGAATAAGGCCGACTTGGCTGATCCACGGGCGACCGACCGGTGGATTTCTTTTTTTTCCGGTGAAGGACATGCCTGTATCGCGGTGGATTCTTCAACAGGCACGAAGGTTGCGGACATCCCGGAGCGCGTTAAACAGATTCTGCACGATAAAATATCCCGCATGGTCGATAAAGGGATGAATCCGCGAGCTATGCGGGCGCTGATTGTCGGCATTCCGAACGTCGGCAAATCTACGCTCATCAACCGGCTTGCGGGGCGTAATATTGCTGCGACCGGCGACCGTCCCGGCGTTACGAAAGGCCAGCAGTGGATTAAAGTCGGAACGGAAATGGAGCTTCTTGACACGCCGGGCATATTGTGGCCGAAGTTCGAGGACCAACTGGTTGGTTACAAGCTTGCGATGACTGGCGCCATTAAGGAAGAAATTTTAAATGTCGAGGATATTGCGTTTTTTGCCGTGCGTGAGTTGGTCGTTCGCTATTGGCCGGCGCTGGCGGAGCGATTCGGCATCGACAAGCCTCCGGGGGATCCGGAGGATTCCGATGAAATTGTCCGCGTGATGGAGGATATCGGGCGCAAACGCGGTTGCCTTGTCAGCGGCGGCAGAATCGATTTGGAGAAAGCTTCCGGCATCATTTTGCGCGAGCTTCGCGCAGGACGGCTTGGGCGGATTACGTTGGAAGAGCCTGAAACGGAATAAATGATTTAAAGGGGAAACGCTTGATGCTGGAATATGAATCCCCCTTATGGGAGCAGGGTTATAGTGCGATTGCCGGGGTGGACGAAGTCGGCCGCGGCTGTCTGTTCGGCGATGTGGTCGCTTCCGCCGTTATTCTCCCTCCGGGTCTTGAGCTGGAAGGAATTGACGACTCGAAGAAGCTGACGGAAAAAAAGCGCCAATTGATGTATGACGTGATCATAGAGCATGCAGCGGCCTGGTCGGCAGCGCGTGTGGATGCGGCAACGATCGACCGCATTAATATAAAGCAGGCCTCCCGGCTAGCGATGAAGCTTGCGGTCCAATCGCTCGGTGTTCCACCGGACTATCTGCTTGTCGATGCGGAGAAAGTGGACACCGATGTTCCGCAGCTGTCGATTATTCATGGCGACGCGAGAAGTCAGTCGATCGCCGCAGCTTCGATTGTCGCGAAAGTGACGAGAGACCGTCTCTGCATTGTCGAATGGGATGCGATGTATCCTGAATACGGCATTGCGATACATAAAGGTTATGCAACGAAGCATCACCGGGAGCGATTGCTCCAATTCGGACCGAGTCCGATGCACCGCCGTTCATTTCTGAATAAGCTGCTCGCGGAACAGCAAGTATTGTTCTGAACTGACGAGAAGCATTTTACAAATAGAAAACATTGAATATGCAAAGAGCCCCCCGTATACCAAGGCGGAGAGGCTCTTTTTGTGAGTTGAGCGGTTAACGCAGGCTAAACGGTTCAAGGATTAAGATTTCGGACCATACCGGCCGATATAAATTTATATGCATAATTTCGAACGTAAGGCTGAGAGTCGTCCGAAACGCAGGAAACAAAAGAGGTGTCATTGATGAATATCGGACAATTAATGCGCGGCTTGCTTGGCGTGCCGGAGCCAGGTGAAGGCCGTACACTGGAATTGAAGGCGGGACAAGTGGTACGAGGCGTCGTTATGAAGGTGCTGGAAGGGCAGGATGCACTTGTTCAAATTAACGGAAATCAGATTCGTGCCAAGCTTGAAATTCCTCTGCAGCCGGGACAGGCGACGCTGCTGCAGGTAATGCCGTTATCCGAGGGAGCTACGGTCGTGCTAAAGCCGGTAGACGGAACGGACGTGCAGCCGCCGCCGGACACGCTTAAGGAGTTGGTTAAAGGTATGGGGCTGCCGGAGGCGAAATGGGCGGCTGAACTGCTCGTCAATCTGCGGCGGGACGGGGTTCCTTTTACACGCGAAACAGGACGTGCGCTCGCGCAGGCGCTTAGTGTTATGCCCCAAGGAGAGGATCCGGAGCCATGGATGTCCGCTGCCGCTACAGCTTTGAAAAGGGGACTTCCGGTAACAGCAGGCACGATCTCCGCGCTTCAGCAAGTGATGTTCGGAAAGCCGACGCATGAGCTGTTGGACGCATTGCAAATCCAGTTGAAAGCCTTTGCGGCCGAAGGATCGGTTGAAGGGGCCCAAGGTTCGGCGGGGGGCGCTCGGGCGGCTGCGGTAAGGGCAGCGGCGCTGCTTGACGAAGGCGAAGCGCTGTTACGCGCCCTGCAGGACCCGGCTGCTGCAGGCTCCGCGCAGCGTGCCGCTATATCCGGGGCCGCGGAACCGTCGGCACGAGGGACGGCGGCTCAGCCGATACCGCAAGCGCCGGCATCGATCCCGACATCAACGGCGATACCGGTATCAACGTTAACATCGACCGAGACACCAACAACGGTATCAACACCGGCACAGCTGCCTCATAGGGGCGGAACGAACGAACCGGCGGTAAATGCGGCGACAGGCCGTAATGCAGCATCGGAACTAGCGTCAGGTTCACCGGCCGGCTCGTCAGGTACAGCAACCGGTTCAACAGGCACGGTAAACGTCGCTGCAAGCAATCCGGCCGGGACCGCCGGCTGGCTCGGTGAGCTGTTCAAGTGGCTGGGCGTCGACCACGAACGCCAGCTCATGCGTTCCTATGCGCCCGGCATGGCCGGCGCAATAGATGCGGCCAAGGCCGGGGAGCAGGCTTCCCCGGCCGGCCGCCCGGCACCCGGCCCGGACGGGCAGGCGCACAGCGCGCCCCGTTCCGCCGGAGCGCAGACGCAGCCGGCAGAGCCTCCGGCTGCGTCTGCGCTGGAGCGCGCGCCCGGGCAAAGGCTGCCCGCAGCGGGCGGCGCGCCTGAGGCGCATGCGGCCGAGGCGGCAAGGCCCGGCGCAGCGCAGGAATCGCTGAAGAGCGTCCTGCTGTCGCTGGCCGCTTCGGACGATACCCCGCCGCCGCTGCGCGAGGCGGCGCAGCAGCTGGTACAACATATTACCGGGCAGCAGCTGCTGCTGACGCCGGAGAAAGGCGGCATCTTCACCCATGTAACGATGTTCATCCCGTTCAAAGGGCCGGACGGCGACCATACGGCCTCCGTTCATGTACAATCAAGGCGAAACGGCAAAGGCGGGCTGGATCCGGAAAATTGCCGGCTGTTGTTCGATCTGCGGATGAAGCGATTGGGGGACACGTTGGTCGATGTGCAGGTGGTGGACAAAATCGTCAGCCTGAATGTATGGAACGATCATCCCGCCGCAGGCCCGCTGCTCGAATCGACCAGACAGGAAATAACCGAAGCGTTGCATAAAGCGGGCTACCGGCTGCTTGCCCTGCGGACGGCACCGCTTCCCGATGCCGCAGACAGCCACGCCGCACCGCGGCAAGGGTCGGCGATGCAGCCGCCTGACCGGTCGGCGTATGCCTCTAAACCGTACAAAGGGATGGATGTGCGCATATGACTCATTCTGCCGGGCAGCCTGCGCCGATAAAGAAAGCGGTCGCGTTAAAATACGAACCGGAGAAACAAAGCGCCCCTGTTGTCCTCGCCAAAGGTCGGGGCCCCCTGGCCGCCGTTATATTGGAGAAAGCGGCCGAACACGGCGTTCCGGTGCAAGAAGACGCCTCGCTGGTAGAGGTACTGTCCAAGCTCGATATTGACCAGGAGATTCCCCCCGAGCTCTATACATTGGTGGCGGAAATATTAAGTTTTATTTACCGCTCCGACAGGAAGGCGGGATCTTGGAATGAATAGAACGGAAAGACCGAATCGAAAGGAAGTCGGCCGGATTGGTGAAGCTGCAGCCGCAGTTCATTTGGAATTGGCAGGATGGATCCTGTCGGACCGTAACTGGAGATGCCGGATGGGAGAAATCGACCTGATCGGCCGGCCTCCCGGAGATACGGGTGAGATCGTTTTTGTCGAGGTCCGTACACGGCGTGCGGGTGGAAGATTCGGAACGGCGCTTGAATCCGTCGATTACCGAAAGCAGCGTCAAGTGAGGACGATTGCGCAGATTTATTTGGATCTTCACCATTTATGGGGGTGCAATCCGCGCTTTGACGTCATTGCCGTTATGCTTGACCATGCGATGCAAGTCGTCGAGCTGAAACATCTTGAAGGCGCATTCTAGGAAAAAGCATCAAGCCTCCATAACCGCTCGATCAAGCGAAATGGAGGCTTCTCTTGCATTTTCCCGGACTGCGCGGCTATTCCTTCAGCCAGAGGATGCTCGTTACGCCGCGCGGATAATATTTGCTTGCGGTGATTACGCCGGCGACGATCTGGTCGCTCCAGCTCCAGTAAGAATGCTGCGGATGCGTGAGCCACGCGACATGCGCCGCATCGGCGGATTTGCCGGCATCGTCCCACTCGAAGCTGAGAATTTTACGGGCGATGAATTGGCACAGGTAGATTTTGCTGAGCCAGGAATTATCGCTTGTGGAAGACAGCTTCCAGCCTCCGTCCGGGAACAGGCAGACACCGGGTACGACGACCGTTTCGAAATGCTTGCGGAGCGCCTTGATGTATTCCGCGTATGGACCGTCTTCGTTTAACGCTTCCGCACAGCCGGTGACATAAGGGAAGATAAGCCCTTCGATGGCCGGAATGATTTTAGAGTCGTTGCCGTTCTCAAGCACCGCCGGTATATAGCCGTCTTCCGTTACATGGGCGACAAGCGTGCCAGCGCATTTAACGGCTTGATCCGCCGCAAGCCGTGCAAGCTTCTCCCGTCCGCGACCACGGAATATTTTCTCCAGCGCAACATAAGACGCCCAGCATTTGCCGGCCAAATAAATGTTGTTCCGTGCTTGGCCGAGCGAGACGTCCAGACTGTCGTACGTCGTAATTTCGGCTCCGCCCATTGTGCGGCTGCTGTCCAGGCTCATGATGCCGTCGCGCCGGGCAGGATCGGGATGGTCACGGTTCAGCATACTTTCGAAGCAAGCTTCGACGATTTCCATATTCCGGTCAAGCCATGCGTTGTCTTTCGTCTTCTCAACGTAAGCCGCTGCGGTCAGCACCCAATTGATCAGCTGCTCATGCGTCATATGCGAGAAGCAGTCGTCGAGGCCATAACACTCGTAAGAGGAATACTCCGGTCTGGAGAATGTGTTGGCGACGCCCATATCATGCGTAAAGCTAATGCCTCCCGGATATTCCGTATCGTCTCCCGCAAAGCGAACCGTATCGCGGTAGCTGTAACGGCTCGTAAACAGGTCGAGCTCGTTTTTGACCGTCCAAGGGTTCATTTCAAGCTCGAAAAACAGCTGGTCGACCGTTAGATCGAACGTATTCATCATCCGGTATTCGCCCTCGTTGACGACCCAAAGCGCTTCCCCTTCGCGGTCCAGCATTTGCGTCGAGCCGTAGTAGCTTCGTATCGCATGCGACAGCATAAACTTCTGGTCGCCGCTCAGCTTCGAGCCTTCAATCCATTCATCGGCTTTTACCGAAACGGCTGCGATCTCATCGAAGTGCTCCCATGCGAAGTCGGCTACGGATTCAATGTTTTTGAAATAACGATTGTAGTAATAGGAAGTATCCATGCCTGCCGTCACGAGGCCGGCACGATGGAAGCAAATGACAAACCGGTACGTTTCCATGGCTCCCGCAGGCACCTCCATCAGAAGCGCTCCCGTTCCGCCAAGTCCGAACGTCCAGTTTTCTTTATGCTCGGTCTTTAGAATGTTCTCCATGCTGAAGCCCTGGGCCGATACAACGCGCGGGTCCTTGGTCGCTATAGCCGTATTGCGGCCTTGTCCGACACCGTTTATTGCACCTCCCGTCGTATCCCGCAAATGTCTCATCGAGCTGTACGGATCATTGCCTTCAAAACCGAAAAATGCCCGCTTTGCCGATTTACCGCCCCGATTGTCCACCGTAAATTCGGCCAGTATCGCCGGAACGAGCGCAAGCTTTAAATCTTCAGCAGATGACGCCGAAGGGTCAGGCACCGGGCGGACCTGGGAGTACAGCGTGAAGCTCATGATGCCGGAGTGCAGCGAATCCGTGCCTGCGGCAAATTCGCGGGTGATCCGCTCCAGCGGAATCGGACGGACCAAATCTTGTTTTGCCTGTTCCTTTTCTTGCGTGGCCGTGTAACGCAAGCTCTCATCCGTGCCTCCGGAGAAAAAAGGAAACGCATCGTATCCCGTTCCGTCCTCGTTTTGCACCCCGATATACACCTTCTGATCCGGAGGCGCTCCCCGTTCCAGATCGAAGCCGCCGCAGGCGCCCGGAAATCCTAACGTGAAGCTGGAAAATGCGCCGATCGGAGCGTGATGAGCGTTGAAGAATTTGTTTTTCGTCATCTGATTTCCAATCCCTTCCGGAATATTTTGTACTTTTCTAGACTCATCGTAACTAATATTATGGAAAGATCAAATAGACCGTTCTTGAACAAATTTACCCAAAACGTGCATAGCCGTTATTTTTTTATTATACTATGGTCATACCGGGCAGCTCGATGTTCCCGAAAAAAAAGAGGTGTGTACATTATGCAGCTTTCAGAGCTTCCCGACGGCATGTCGAATACGCTGGACCATTCCGAATTGCCGTCAGTGGAATCTACGGCGAAGCTGTTTGCTTCGCATTACCGGCGGGTTGAAAAGCATTGGCGTTATCCGGAACACGTGCATCCGTTATTCGAGATTAATATGGTGCTCGAAGGCGAGCAGCTGATTCGTATCAATGGAACCGACTACTGGATGCAAGCCGGAGACCTGCTCATTATTTCCCCTAACCAGCCCCATGACAGCCGAGCGGACGGAGAGGGGCCAATGAGCTATTTTTGCCTACATTTCGATATTGATGACAAAACGTTCCGTCAGTTGCTGATCCGGACCAGAGCCTCATTTCCTGCGGATTCGAAGCTGACCGGGATGATTCGTCCGGTACTCGATAAGCTGATGGAGCTCACCAGGCGAAACGGACCGGTGCTGATGCCGCATAGAATGCAAGCGCTGTCGTCAATGTTCGAGCTGTTCTCTTGTCTGGGCGAAATGCTCTCGGAGGAAGAGGACGGCTTGTCCGACCTGTCACAGCATACACTGCAAATTGCGGGTAAAATAGCCGATTTCATTGACAATGCTCTATATGAAATTCAGAGCGACGAGCTTGCTTCCGCAGAAATGCCGCTGATTGCCGAAATTGCGGGCCGGCTGGGCTACAGTCCGTCGTATTGCAACCGCATCTTTCACCTTGTATACGGTATGTCGCCGAGACAATACGTGTCTTCAATGAAGCTTAAACAAGCGAAGCTGATGCTGCTTGACCCTAAGCTGTCGATCGAACAGATCGCGCGCAGACTGGGTTACCGGGATATTTCCCACTTCAGCCGGCAGTTCAAACGGTGGACAGGGATGTCTCCCAGCCATTACAGGCAGCATTACGCCAGCCGTTTATACGGGGGGAGCTAAGAGAGAACCGCAAAGTGCGGTTATCCTGGCCTCGATTCCGCCGCTCGTTACGGCGATGTTCTTAATGAGACAGTTTTGCCGGAATTACAAAAGACGTATCAAGAAGAGCTCCGCTGCAGTATGCAGGGCTCTTCTTTCATGCTTGCCTTTCGTATACATTTGGTATACTCTTATACATAGATAAACGATGCATCGTTATACAATGTATAAAAGGATGTGAAATCCTGCATGAAAATAAACAAGGAACTGCTCAAAGGCAGCACGGTTACTCTTCTCCTATCCATGCTTGAAAATAAGGATATGTACGGATATGAGCTGATCAAGGAGATTGAGCGCCGGTCGGAGGGGGTTTTTGCGTTGAAGGAAGGGACGCTCTACCCGATACTGCACGCGATGGAGGCGGAGCGTTGGGTGGAAGCTTATTGGCGGGAGCAGGATGGACGCAAACGCAAATATTACCGGATAACGGCGGAAGGCAAGACGCAGCTGCAGGAGAAAAAGCGGGAATGGAACGTGTTTCGATCTGCGGTAGACAGAGTCATCGGGGAGGCGTATGTATGAAAGGGATCGGACATTATGATGAAGTCAGACAGTTTACCCGGGCCGTGTCCGGCGAGATCAAGTGGAAGGAACCGAGGGCCGCGATTAGGGCAGAGCTCGAATCACACATTGGGGAAATTGCCGGCGAGCTTATCCAGGAGGGGATGGAACAAAACGACGCGGTCCGTCAAGCGGTTCTCCGGATGGGCGATCCGGTCGAAATCGGCAAGCGAATGCAGTCCGTTCATAAACCGACAACCGATTGGGGCTTGCCAGGTTTGCTTGCACTGCTGCTCGGCATCGGGATATTTGCCATGTTTGCCGTTCAAGGCGTCATACAGGACAGAATGCCGGGGTACGATTTAGTAGGCCGACATCTGGTTTCGGTTGTCGCCGGAGTGGGAGCGGCACTATTGTTGTGGCGAATGAACTACCGGAAAATTAGCGGATATTCGAATGCGCTTTTTATGACCGGGATCGGTACGATAATTTTCGTTAATCTTTTCGGATTGGAACTGAATGGAACGAAACGGTATATAGAATTCTTGGGATTTACGGTGGATATGATGTCGGCGGCTCTGTTTTTTCTGCTTGTTTCGGCGTCAGGTATGAAGCCGGCCAAAGAATGGGGAACTGTCGAATCGATCAAGCAGCTTGCACTCCGGTTAATGCTGCCGGAAATTCTGTTTCTGATGGCACACGCGCATCTGGTCGGTTTTTATTACGCTGTAGGCTTTTTTATCATAGTATGGTTGACGCGAAAGTCGATGCTGCATTTCATCTTACAAACAGTCGGTGTGATCATTCCGGTATTTATTTATTTCATGCACACCTCTGTTTTTGGAAGATCTGATTACATAGTTCAACGCTTAACCGGATTTATCCGAATGGATGACCCGCAGAACAGCGATTATTATACCTATGTTTCGATAGAGACCATACGAAATGCGGGATGGTGGGGTCAAGGTTATGCGGCTTCAGCGAATATGCTGCCCTATATCCATACGGAGTCGTTGTTTACCTTCATGATCTACAGCTTCGGTTGGAGCTTGGGACTGTTTATTTCAGGTGCGGTCTTTGCTTTTATTATCTATGTATCAAGGTTGGTCATGAAGATCCGGGAACCGTTCGGCAAGCGGCTCGCAGCGAGTATTTTGGGTCTGCTTTCGATCCAATTCATATGGTCGGTCTTTATGTGTATCGGCTGGGCTCCGTTCGTCGGCGTTTCGCTGCCGTTTGTAAGTTATGGCAACACTTTAATCATTCTGCATTGCGCGGCTGCCGGCCTTATTTTCAGCGTCACCCGGCGAAGAAGGCTGCCGTTGCCGACAGCCGCGTAAACGGACAATCTTTTCATGATCGAAGCCATTTATTCTTCTTTCTTTTTAAAATCCGTCTACCGAATCTATATCAAAATAGATACTCTGATGTTATACCGTCTACATCGTCTCCATCCTTCGGTCCAGACACCGGTACTGAATCGCTTCCGCAATATGCTCGGCTTCGATATCGCCGCGGTCGTTCACGTCCGCAATCGTACGCGCCAGCTTAAGAATGCGGTCATGTGCACGCAGGCTAAGACCGAGCGATTGATAGGCCTGCCTGAGGAGCGTCTCGGCATCGGGCTTGAGGGCACAAGCCTCGCGTAAAGCCCGGCCGTTCAGCTCGCTGTTCCAGCCAACGCCCGTCTTCTTCCGACGGGTGATTTGCCGTTCTCTGGCGGCCATAATCAACTGGAGCATTTGCTCGGACGACATCCCGGGAGCCGCGGTATAAGCGCCGGGACGCGGAACCTCAACCTGCAAATCGATTCGGTCCAGCAGCGGTCCAGATATTTTAGCCCGGTAGGCGGCGATCTTGTTCGATGTGCAGGTGCATCGATGCGGATCGCTTTCATCGCCATAATACCCGCAAGGACAGGGGTTCATCGAGGCGGCTAGCATGAAATGGGAAGGATAACGGAAGACGGCTCTCGTTCTTGCAATCGTTACGCTTCGGTCTTCAAGAGGCTGTCGCAGCACTTCCAGTACGTTCCTGGAAAATTCCGGCAGCTCGTCAAGAAACAGAATGCCGCGGTGGGCAAGCGTCACTTCGCCCGGCTTCGGAATCGTTCCCCCGCCGATTAGCCCGCCGGCGGATATGGTATGATGCGGGGAGCGGAACGGCCGCTGCCGGATCAGAGATGCTGTGCCGGGAACAAGCTTACCGGATACACTGTATATTTTCGTCACTTCAAGCGACTCGTCGTTTTCAAGCGGCGGAAGAATGCCGGGGAGCCGGCGGATAAGCATTGTTTTTCCCGTTCCGGGAGGTCCGGAGAGCAGGATGTTATGCCGCCCGGCTGCAGCTGTCAACAAGGCGCGTTTGGCATGATGCTGACCGATTACGTCGCTGTAGTCGGTTTTGTCGTAAGTCTCTTCTTGAACACTGCCGTTTGATTGAGAAATAATGCTTTCTAAGGATTCATCTGTTTTTGAATTGGCGGTAAAGGTTATATCTGTTACTTCCGAAACACCGGACTTCCCCGCGGCCACCTCTTTTAAATGAGAAACGGGGAGCAGATCCATGCCTTCAACCAGGGAAGCCTCACCATAGTTGCATTGCGGGAGGACAACGCGGCGAATTCCGCTGCTGCACGCTTCCATTGCCATGGGAAGCACGCCTGGGACTGCGCGGATGCTGCCGTCCAGAGCAAGCTCCCCGATAATAAGCGTGTTCGCAAATAAATCGCCGTTTATCTGTCCGCTTGCCGTCAGTACGCCGATCGCAATCGCCAGATCGTAGGCCGTTCCTTCCTTTCGCAGATCGGCCGGGGCCAAGTTTACGGTAATGCGTTCGAGCGGAAAGGTGAAACCGCAGTTTTTGACGGCGGAACGGACGCGTTCTACCGATTCCCGAACCGCGGGATCGGGCAGGCCCACAACGCTAACCTGGGGGAGGCCGTTTGCAATATCGACCTCCACTTCGATTAATCGTCCGTCTACGCCATATACACTTGCACTGATCTGTTTGGTATACATAAAAAAGAGCACCTCCAACGAAATATCGGCGAAGGTGCTTCCTTACGGTCCCATTTAATGGATATATTATCGCACCGGGCCGTTTTTTTGTCAATTCGCTGCGTCAAATGATTCGTTGAATTTCAGTCGACCGGCAATTATTAATTTGTTACTTTGTGTTCATAATAAACAAGAATTGGTATCGAGACGCTCGCTGACGGTTTTCGTTCTCAAATTGAGATGAAAATCATATTAAAAAGTTTATATTTTTTGTTGTTGAAAATAAGGTAACCCGTCCCGAAAAGTGTTACAATAAGTAAGGTTTTGTTACATATTGAGGATGAAGCTGCGGATAGGAGGATTTCGTGAATGAATATCCATGAGTATCAAGGCAAAGAAGTCCTGAAGCAATACGGTGTTGTTGTACCGGAGGGAAAAGTGGCGTTTACCGTTGATGAAGCGGTTGAAGCTGCACAGTCTCTGGGCACGCCGGTCGTTGTGGTAAAGGCGCAAATTCATGCTGGCGGCCGCGGTAAAGCCGGCGGTGTCAAGGTTGCGAAAAATCTGGACGAGGTTCGTTCGTATGCCACGGAAATTCTGGGCAAGGTGCTCGTAACGCACCAAACGGGACCGGAAGGCAAAGAGGTAAAACGTCTGCTGATTGAACAGGGCTGCGACATCAAGAAAGAATACTACATCGGGGTCGTCGTCGACCGCGGTACCGGCAGCGTTGTTATGATGGCCTCGGAAGAAGGCGGTACGGAAATCGAAGAGGTTGCCGCTCATTCGCCTGAGAAAATTTTCAAAGAGGCCATTGATCCCGCAGTAGGTTTACAGGCATTCCAAGCGCGTAAACTTGCTTACGCCATTAACATCCCGAATGAGCTTGTAAACAAAGCGGTTAAATTCATGCTCGCGCTCTATACGGCATTCGTTGAGAAGGACTGTTCGATTGCGGAGATCAATCCGCTCGTCGTAACCGGAGACGGCAACGTGATGGCGCTTGACGCCAAATTGAACTTCGATTCCAATGCGCTGTACCGTCATAAGGACATTGTAGCGCTGCGCGACCTGGAAGAAGAAGATGAGAAAGAAATTGAAGCGTCTAAGTTTGACTTAAGTTATATCGCCCTTGACGGCAACATCGGCTGTATGGTCAATGGTGCAGGTCTGGCCATGGCTACGATGGACATTATTAAATATTACGGCGGCGACCCGGCCAACTTTCTTGACGTAGGCGGCGGCGCAACGACGGAGAAAGTAACGGAAGCGTTCAAAATCATTCTGTCCGACGAGAAAGTGAAGGGTATATTCGTTAATATTTTCGGCGGAATCATGCGTTGCGACGTCATTGCTAACGGTGTTATCGAAGCAGCGAAACAGATTGGCCTTGACCGTCCGCTTGTAGTCCGTCTGGAAGGTACGAATGTGGAACTCGGCAAGCAAATTTTGAACGATTCGGGTCTTAACATTGTCGCTGCGGATTCGATGGCTGACGGCGCTCAGAAAATTGTGGACCTCGTTAAGTAATTCGACCATTATGTTCTTCAACATACGAAATCATGTAGGGGATGTGAGCCTTCGATGAGTATTTTGGTAAGTAAAGATACGAAAGTCATTACGCAAGGCATTACCGGCGCAACCGGGCTCTTCCATGCGAAGGGTGCACTGGAATACGGAACGCAAATGGTCGGCGGCGTTACGCCGGGCAAAGGCGGCACGAACGTTGACATTACGCTGGACAACGGCGAAGTCGTTTCATTGCCGGTCTTCAATACGGTAGCGGAAGCAAAAGCCGCGACAGGCGCAACGGCTTCCGTCATCTATGTTCCTCCGGCATTCGCGGCAGACGCCATTATGGAAGCGGTAGACGCGGAGATGGACCTGGCGATCTGTATTACGGAAGGAATTCCTGTTCTGGATATGGTTAATGTCAAACGGTACATGTCCGGACGCAAAACCCGTCTGATCGGACCGAACTGTCCTGGCGTTATTACGCCGGAAGAATGCAAAATCGGCATTATGCCGGGTTACATTCATATGAAAGGCCATGTCGGCGTCGTATCGCGAAGCGGAACATTGACCTATGAAGCCGTTCATCAGTTGTCCACGCGCGGCATCGGACAATCGTCTGCGGTAGGTATCGGAGGCGACCCGGTGAAGGGCTCCGAATTTATCGATATTCTGAACCTCTTTAACGAAGATCCGGACACGTACGCCGTAATCATGATCGGTGAGATTGGCGGTACTGCGGAGGAAGAAGCGGCAGAATGGATCAAAGCCAATATGAAAAAGCCTGTCGTCGGATTTATCGGCGGCGCAACGGCGCCTCCTGGAAAACGGATGGGCCATGCGGGCGCGATCATTTCCGGCGGCAAAGGAACGGCAGCCGAGAAAATCGCAACGCTTGAGGCGTGCGGCATTAAAGTCGCTCCAACGCCTTCGGAAATGGGCTCCACGCTTGTTAGCGTGCTTGAAGAGCGCGGCATTCTTGACCAATGCATCACCCGTAAAGCTTAATAACGTTCAGTAGAAGACAAGCAGTCTTCCGCTCCTGATGACAGGAGATGGAGGGCTGTTTTTTTTATTTACAACCTAAAAAATAAGGTCGCTTGCAATCTTTCCTTGCGTCAAGCAAAATAGGAAAGGAGCGCAGGTGACCCGAAAGGGCGGATCACCGATGAGTACATTCGAATGGAATAACAGAAACATTTTACTTGCGCTCCACGAAACCGAAGGGATTGGCTGGAAAAGCATTCACAAAATAACGTTAAGGTCGGATCTCACGGAGTGCATTCATTTCGGCGACCGGGAATGGGCCGAGATTGGATTCAATCCAGGCCAAAGGAAGAAAATTGCCGGTGCATTGCGTACCGAAACGATTGTTCCAATCCTGGAACGTTATGAACGGCTGGGTGTCCGGATCATCACCATGCTTGACGAAGACTATCCCCCGCTGCTTAAAGTTACGTATGAGCCGCCCTGGGTATTGTATGCGATTGGAAGGACAGACTTGTTAATAACGCCGACCATCGCGATGGTCGGTACTCGGGTGCCGACTTCGTATGGCAGAGCTTCGGCGATCAAGCTTGCAGAGCAGCTCTCCGGAAGCGGGTTGACGATTGTAAGCGGCATGGCTAAAGGAATCGACCGTTACGCGCATGAGGGTGCGCTTTCTTGCGGAGGGGATACGATCGCAGTGCTCGGAACGTCGGTTGAACGGATTTACCCGCCGGAGAACAGAGCATTATATCAATCGATAGCCGATAAGGGGCTGATTATTTCGGAATATCCGTTTGGCACGACATCCCATCCGGGCTTATTTCCGAGACGAAACCGGATCATTGCCGGCATAGCGCTCGGTACGGTTGTTGTAGAAGCCGCCGAAAAGAGCGGATCGCTGATTACAGCTGATCAAGCACTTGAAATGTCCAGAGAAGTATATGCGGTACCGGGACCGATCAGCTCGCCCAAGAGCGAGGCTACGAACCGGTTGATTGCGGAGGGCGCAAAGCTGGTCAGACACGCGAATGATATATTGGTTGATTTTATCCATAGAGGCGACATCCGCAGCGGCCTTCCGGCAGGCAAGATTGCAAAAAAACCGGCCTCAGCATTGTCCGATGAGGAACGATTAATCCTTCAATTGCTGCAGGATAAGCCAAGCTCAGCCGATGAGCTTCATGAACGATCAGGGCTTGCTTTTGGACATTTGCACGCTATTCTGATAAATTTATCTATAAAACGTCTGATTGAACAGCATCCGGGGTTTATATACAGCGTATTATGAGAAGTTAATAACAAACAGGCAACAGGAGAGGAGGACGCTAGATGGCGGATTCACTTGTTATTGTCGAATCACCGGCAAAGGCGAAAACAATCGGTAAATATCTCGGCAGCAAGTACATCGTCAAAGCATCAATGGGCCATATCCGCGATTTGCCGAAAAGCCAGATCGGCGTCGAAATTGAGAACGGTTTTAATCCGAAATACATTACGATTCGCGGTAAAGGCAATGTCCTGAAGGAATTGAAGGATGCACGTAAAAAAGTAAAAAAAGTTTATCTTGCTGCCGACCCCGATCGCGAAGGCGAGGCGATTGCGTGGCACTTGGCCTACTATCTTGAATTGGATGAGACGGAGGAATGCCGCGTCGTATTCAATGAAATTACAAAGCAGGCGGTAAAGGATGCGTTCAAAACGCCGAGAAAAATCGATAAGGATCTGGTGAATGCCCAGCAGGCAAGAAGGATTCTCGATAGACTCGTCGGTTATAAAATCAGCCCGCTGCTGTGGAAGAAAGTGAAAAAGGGATTATCGGCCGGACGCGTTCAATCCGTAGCGGTAAAGCTTATTTTCGACCGGGAGAACGAGATTGACGCTTTTATCCCTGAGGAATATTGGTCGATCACCGCAAAGCTGAAGCACAAGAATGTTCCTTTTGAAGCGAAATTTTATGCGGTGAACGGAGAGAAACGGGAGCTCGGAACCGAAAGCGACGTGAGCGAAGTGCTGGCGGCAATGGGCGATTCCGATTTTCTCGTCTCCGAGGTGCGCGAGAAGGAGCGTCTCCGCAATCCCGCACCCCCATTTATTACGAGCTCCCTGCAGCAGGAAGCGGCTCGCAAACTGGGCTTCCGCGCGGCCAAAACGATGTCGGTTGCCCAGCACCTGTACGAGGGTGTTGATTTGGGGAAAGAAGGGACCGTCGGTCTGATTACGTACATGCGTACGGATTCTACCCGGATTTCACCGGTTGCGCAGGAAGAAGCGAAAGAATATATTCTGGAGAAGTTCGGCGCCGAATACTTCCCTGAGCAGCCACGCGTTTATACGAAGAAGAACGCAGGCGCCCAGGATGCGCATGAGGCAATCCGTCCGACGTCCGCGCATCGCGATCCGGAGTCGATGAAGGCGTTTCTTAGCCGTGATCAATTCAGGCTGTATAAGCTCGTTTGGGAACGGTTCATCGCAAGCCAGATGTCGTCTGCCGTACTTGACACCATGACTGTTGATCTGGCGGCCGGTCCGGTTACATTCCGTGCAACCGGATCCAAGCTTAAATTTCCGGGCTTCATGAAGGTATATGTGGAAGGCAACGATGACGGGACGACAGAAGAGGAGAAGTTTCTGCCTCCCCTCAAGTCAGGCGATAAAGCAGCGAGAGAAGAGATTGAACCGAAGCAGCATTTTACACAGCCGCCTCCCCGGTACACGGAAGCGAGACTGGTCCGAACGCTGGAGGAGCTGGGGATCGGAAGACCGAGCACCTATGCGCCGACACTGGAAACGATCCAGAAACGCGGATATGTTGCGATTGAAGAGAAGAAATTCGTACCGACCGAGCTGGGTGAATTAGTCATTCAATTAATGGAGGAATTTTTTCCGGAAATTCTTGATGTGGAATTTACCGCACATATGGAAGGTGACCTTGATCATGTGGAGGAAGGAACGCAAGATTGGGTCAAGTTGCTTTCATCATTTTACAATTCCTTTGAGAAACGGCTTGAGGTAGCGGAAGAGGAAATGAAGGAAGTGGAAATTCAAGACGAAATTTCCGATGAACTATGCGAGAAATGCGGCAAGCATCTAGTGTACAAAATGGGCAGATTCGGAAAATTTCTCGCTTGCTCCGGATTTCCGGACTGCCGGAATACGAAACCGATCGTAAAAGACATCGGGGTCGAATGTCCGAAATGCTCGGAAGGTAAAATCATCGAGCGCCGCAGCAAGAAAGGACGAATCTTTTACGGCTGCGATCAATATCCGGGATGCGAGTTTGTCTCCTGGGATAAACCGGTCGGCAAGCCATGTCCTAAATGCGGACAATTTCTTGTGGAGAAGAGAAATCGCCGAGGCGGGAGAATTCAATGTACAGCATGCGATCACACCGAGGAATTGCCGGACGAACAGGAACAGGCATAACACCCGTGGAAGGCGGGTGAGCTTGTTCTATCTTCCGGTCAGGAAAGGCAGGAACACGAAATGAACCAGAATGAAAAGGTAACGGTAATCGGAGCGGGTCTGGCAGGGAGCGAAGCCGCTTGGCAAGTCGCTTCGCAGGGGGTGCCGGTAACGTTATATGAGATGCGCCCGGTTACCCGTACGCCGGCTCATCATACGGATAAATTCGCCGAGCTGGTATGCAGTAACAGCTTACGTGCGAACGGGTTGACGAATGCCGTCGGCGTTCTAAAGGAAGAAATGAGAAAGCTGGGGTCGCTTATCCTTTACAGTGCGGATAAGCATGCCGTTCCTGCCGGCGGAGCGTTAGCGGTTGACCGCGAAGGGTTTTCCGGCGAGGTAACGTCATCGCTGCGCAATCACCCGTTAATCGATGTACGGACGGAAGAAGTAACGGAAATTCCGAATGAGGGCATTGTAATCATTGCTACGGGACCGCTAACGTCTCCCTTGCTTTCCGAGCAAATCAAAACGCTTATGGGCGAAGAATATTTCTATTTCTACGATGCCGCGGCCCCGATTGTGGAGAAAGAATCGATCGATATGAGCAAGGTTTATCTGGCTTCCAGGTATGACAAAGGCGAGGCGGCTTATTTGAACTGTCCAATGACGGAAGAGGAATTCGACACGTTCTATGAAGCGCTGATCACGGCGGAGAAGGCCGCACTGAAGGAGTTCGAGAAGGAAGTCTATTTCGAAGGCTGTATGCCCGTTGAAGTCATTGCCGGCCGCGGCAAGCAGACGCTCCTGTTTGGGCCTATGAAGCCTGTCGGGCTGGTGAATCCGCACACGGGCAAGCTGCCCCATGCGGTTGTCCAGCTCAGACAGGATAATGCAGCAGGTACGCTGTACAATCTGGTCGGCTTCCAGACTCATCTCAAATGGGGGGAGCAGAAGAGAGTCTTCTCGCTCATTCCAGGACTAGAGCGTGCGGAGTTCGTCCGGTACGGCGTCATGCATCGCAATACGTTTATTAATTCGCCCAAGCTTCTTCGTCCGACGTA
Source organism: Paenibacillus tarimensis (assembly GCA_041281825.1). GTDB lineage: Bacteria > Bacillota > Bacilli > Paenibacillales > Paenibacillaceae > Paenibacillus_D > Paenibacillus_D tarimensis_A. Next base: position 2,608,320 of record CP166298.1, read on the forward strand.
TCAGTTCAAGGACCGCGACGATTTGTTTTTCGCAGGACAAATGACAGGCGTCGAAGGGTACGTGGAATCGGCGGCATCGGGCTTGATTGCCGGAATCAATGCGGGTCGGCTCGCAAGAGGGCGCAAGCCGCTTCTGCTGCCTCCCGAAACGTCTCTCGGAAGTATGGCAGAGTATATTACGACGGCGGATTTCAAGCATTTTCAACCGATGAACGCAAATTTTGGATTGTTCCCCCCGCTTGGCCAGCGAATCCGCAACAAAAAAGAAAAGAACGAAGCGATCGCCGCCAGAGCGCTCGAGAAGCTTCAACAATTTAAAGCGGATTATTTAAATGAAAGTGAAGCAGATACGGCAGACGCGGTCCTTGGGGGCGTCCGATCCGTACATGATGAAATATAAGCTTGTAGAAAAAAGTGTGAGGAAATCCGATCGGGGACAGGAGGATGAAAAGGTGGAGATGCAGTTTCACGCAACGACGATCTGTGCGGTACGGCATGACGGGAAGGGCGCTATTGCCGGTGACGGACAGGTAACGTTCGGCAATAGCATGGTCATGAAGCATCAAGCGAAAAAAGTTCGAAGATTGTACCGCGGCCAAGTCGTCGCCGGCTTTGCCGGTTCGGTTGCGGATGCGATTACGCTGTTTGAGAAGTTTGAGGGAAAGCTCGAAGAACATCACGGCAATCTGCAGCGTGCCGCGGTTGAGATGGCCAAGGATTGGCGTTCCGACCGGGTACTGAGGCGATTGGAGGCGATGATGATTGTTATGGACACGGGCGGGATGCTGCTCATCTCGGGTAACGGTGAAATTATTGAGCCGGATGATGGTATTCTGGCCATCGGTTCAGGGGGCAGCTTTGCGATGGCAGCGGCAAGAGCATTGAAACAGCATGCAACAGGCCTGGGTGCAAAAGAAATGGCCAGATCCGCACTTGAGATCGCCGCGGATATTTGCGTTTATACGAACCGAAATATTATAGTGGAAGAGATATAATTGTGACTATAAAGCTGGAAGTCTAAAAAGCCCGGTTCTAAGCAATACTGCAATGCCAAAGCTATGACGGAGGGATGTTGGATGAGCAACGAAGCATTGACGCCGCGCCAAATTGTTGCGGAGCTGGATAAATATATTGTCGGTCAAAAGCTTGCGAAGCGATCGGTAGCAATTGCATTGCGAAACAGGTACCGCCGCAGCCGTCTTGACGAATCGATCCGGGATGAAATCGTCCCTAAGAATATCTTAATGATCGGACCGACCGGTGTCGGTAAAACGGAAATTGCCCGCCGGCTTGCGAAGCTGGTTAATGCTCCGTTTGTAAAGGTGGAGGCTACAAAATTCACCGAGGTAGGTTATGTCGGCCGGGACGTGGAATCGATGGTGCGGGATCTGGTGGAAACGTCCATTCGAATGGTAAAGGTCGAAAAGACGGAGAAGGTCAAGGATAAAGCGGAAAAGCTTGCCAATGAACGTCTGGTCACCCTGCTCGTGCCTTCCGCCAAAAAAAGTAAGCCGCAGCGCAATCCCTTTGAAATGATATTCGGTCAGCAGCAGCAGGAGGAAGAACCGCAGGAGGCTGATGCCGGCCTGCTCGACAGGCGGAACCAGTCCAAGAAGCAATTGGAAGACGGTATGCTCGAAAACGAAATCGTTGAGATTGAAGTAGAGGATTCCGCGCCTAATATGCTCGATATGTTGAGCGGTCAAGGCGGGGAAGGTATGGGCATGAATATGCAGGAAATGTTCGGGCAGTTTCTGCCTAAACGGTTCAAGAAAAGACGGCTTCCGGTCAAAGAAGCCCGGAAAGTGCTCACCCAGGAGGAAGCGAACAAACTGATTGATATGGATGACGTCGTTCAGGAATCGATTCTGCGGGCGGAGCAAACGGGAATCATTTTTATTGATGAAATCGACAAGATTGCCAGCCCGTCCCGCGGAACAGGGCCGGATGTGTCCCGGGAAGGCGTGCAAAGAGATATATTGCCGATTGTGGAAGGCTCGACGGTCATGACCAAGTACGGACCGGTAAAAACCGATTATGTGCTTTTTATAGCCGCCGGGGCGTTCCATATTGCCAAGCCTGCGGATTTGATTCCGGAGCTTCAAGGCCGTTTTCCGATCCGTGTGGAGCTCAATAATTTAAGCCTGGATGATTTTGTGAAAATTTTGACCGAACCTAAAAATGCGCTGACCAAGCAATATGCCGCATTGCTGGAGACGGAAGGAATTACGGTTGAATTTTCTGAGCAGGCCATTCGCGAAATAGCGGCGATCGCCGCCGATGTAAACCGGAATACGGAAAATATCGGCGCCCGAAGATTGCATACAATATTGGAGAAGCTGCTCGAGGATCTTTCCTTCGAAGCTCCCGATTTAACATTGGAACAAATGACGATTACGCCGGAATATGTCCGTGAAAAGGTGGGAGATATTGCGCAAAACCGTGATTTAAGCCAATATATACTATAAGAGAAACAATAATACGGTTATGTGTGTGTGGCGGAACGAATGTGGGAGGCTTAACGAATGAGTTTATTAGCAAAAACAAGAACGCTGAACAGGCTGCTTCAGCGAGCGGCCGGTAAAGCGTTGAATTTCCGGGAAATGGCTGAGGTGCTCTGTTCGACGATTCAAGCAGACGTATTCGTAGTTAGCCGAAGAGGGAAGATATTAGGCTGTGCTGCTGCGGGGGTCTGGGAACATGAACGGCTAAAATCCGCAAAAGCGGACGAGCTTCGATTTCCCGTGGAGAGCAACGAGCGGTTTCTGGATGTCCATGAGACCGTTACAAACATTGAGCCGGACGAAGGAATCCAGGAAACCTTTCCGGATATGTCGGGACAAGATATTATGACGATCGTCCCGATCCAGGGCGGCGGCGACCGTCTTGGGACCCTGGTATTAACAAGAAGAGCGGAGGCTTTTACAGACGACGATCTAATTCTTGCTGAATACGGTTCAACGATCGTGGGAATGGAAATATTACGGGAGCGTGCGGAAGAAATCGAGATAGAAGCCCGAAGCCGCGCAGTCGTGTCCGTCGCCGTGAATTCCCTGTCCTTCAGCGAGCTGGAGGCTGTGGAGCATATTTTCGAGGAATTAAGCGGCAAAGAGGGTCTGCTCGTCGCATCAAAGGTTGCGGACCGGGTAGGCATTACGCGTTCTGTGATCGTGAATGCGCTTCGCAAATTGGAAAGTGCGGGCGTCATCGAAACACGATCGTTAGGAATGAAAGGAACCTACATTAAAATATTAAATCCGCAGCTCATACAAGAGTTGGAAAAGATTAAAGTATAATTCAGGAAAACCGGTGCTTTAAAGCCCTATCTTTAATATCAAAGATAGGGCTTTTTGCATATTGTTAAAGAATTAAAATATACGGATGATTATCATGTCGCAAAAAAACGACAGCGTCTCTCATTTTTTTAATAATATTTTGTCGAAAAAAGAAGGAAAGATCGAAAATCTGTTGAAATAGTTATCTAAGTTCAGTTCAGAATTAACTTGATAGAAAGCGAGGAGTATCCGTGAAATTGCTGACCGGTACTGATTTTCAAAAGCTTCATGGCGCATTGAAGGCGGCGGAGCTGCGCCAACAAGTAATATCCAATAATTTGGCCAATGCGGATACGCCGTACTTCAAACGATCCGAAGTCGTCTTCGAAGACTTCCTGAATAGGGAGTTGGCCAATAACAATGCTCTTCCTCTGAAACTAACGCATCAAAGGCATATTGGATTAACTCAAACAACAGCTGCTCCGAAACCCAGCATTGTTACGGATGAAAGATCGGTTATGAATAACAACGTAAACAATGTTGATATTGATCGGGAAATGTCTCTCCTTGCAAAAAATCAGCTGCGTTACAATTTGTTTATTCAACAAGTGAATCATGATGTGAAAATGCTGCGTACAGCGGTCGAAGGGAGAGGATAAGGTTGAAACTGACCAACGGATTTGATGCCAGCGCTTCTGCCTTAACGGCCCAACGGCTGAGGATGGATGTAATCTCATCGAATATTGCCAACGCCGAAACGACGCGGGGCAAGCTTGTTAACGGCAGGTTTGAGCCTTACTCAAGAAAGCTGACTGTGATGGAACCGATTCGCCCCAGCTTTGCGGATGCATTGAACGGGGCAATGGCAGGCGGATCCAAATCCTCCGGGGGCGTTAAGGTGACGCGGATTACGGAAGATCCAACACCGCCGAAACTGGTTTATAATCCCAGCCACCCCGATGCCGACGCTTCCGGTTATGTGAAAATGCCGAATGTCGATATGTTAAAAGAGATGGTGGATATGATTTCGGCTACACGATCCTACGAAGCGAATGTTACCGCATTAAATGCAACAAAATCGATGTTTATGAAAGCCATGGAAATCGGAAGGTAAGCAGCGGCAAGGCGAATATCTACTGAATGGAGGGATTAATTATGATTGTCAATTCAGTGATCGGAACGGTACAGGCTGCCCAATTGACAGAATCCGCAAGCGTCAGGCAGGTCACGCCTGCGGAAGCGACGCAGAGCTTCGGCAGCTACTTAAGGCAGGCGATAGACGAGGTAAGCGCGCAAGAAAAAGCGGTACATAATGTAACTGAACGTTTTATAGTAGGACAGGCGGATGTTTCAGAGGTAATGATCGTGTCCGAACAGGCGCATCTTGCTTTGCAGCTGACAACCCAGGTGAGAAATAAGGTTATTGACGCTTATCAGGAAATCATGCGAATGCAGCTTTAGTCCTTCTCTTTACATAGCTAAGCACTTGGGTGAGGTGAAATCGTGAACGAAAAAATCGCCCAATATCGAGAACGAATGACTCAATATTGGATACAGCTTGGCAAGACACAGAAGATATTGCTTATATCGACAATAGGTGTTCTACTTTTAACGATCATCATCCTGACCATTATTTTTTCAAGAACTCAATTCGAGCTCGCGTTCCGCGATTTGGACACGGCCGACGCGGCGTCCATCATACAGCATCTGGAAGCCAATAAAATTCCATATCAGCTCGGACCGGACGGTACGACGATATCCGTTCCGAGTGCAGTCGCTTCCAAAGTCAGAGTGGATGTCGGATCCCAAGGCCTTGTGAAGAACGGTTCCATTGGGTTTGATATATTCGGTCAAGGCTCATCGGCCTTCGGCAGAACCGATAACGAATTCAATGTCATGTACCGAAACGCTTTAAACGGAGAAATTCAAAGCATGATAAACGGACTGCAAGGCGTTCAGAGATCGGATGTTCTGATCAATCTTCCTGAGGAATCGGTATTTTTAAATCCCAATGAAAAAGAACGTGCTTCCGCTTCGGTAATGATAACATTTAAAACAGGGTACCGTCCGACGCAAGCCGAAATCGACGGTTACTTCAATCTTGTGAAAACGGCCGTCCCTAATCTGCATGTTGAAGATATAACAATCACTTCTCAAGAAGCGGAGTTGTTCGCTTCGTCGAAGATCGGCGGTAAAGGTACAGGGAGCTCTCAGCCTATTCAAACGCAATTTGAAATTCAGCGGAAATATGAAAGTGAACTTAGACGCAATATCCAACAGTTTTTAGGACGGATATACGGTCAGGAAAGGATTGTCATCAGCGTAGCGAGCACATTGAATTTTGATCAAAAAAGCTCAAAGCAAATGCTGGTACAACCTTTGGAAAACAATAACAATAGCGGGATTATAATCAGTGAAGCGGAGACGAGCCGGACGGCTACCGGAGGCGACGGCCAGATCGGCGGAGTGACCGGCACCGGCGAAACGGATGTACCGGGTTATCAGGCAACAGATCCGCAAGGAACCTCCAGTTCTGAGGAAACTTCAAGAACGGTTAATTACGATGTAAGCCGAGTTACGAACGAAATTGTTTCGGGACCGTTCGTGGTTAAAGATCTTACGATTGGCGTAGGTCTTGAGGGGCAGGGGTTATCCCCCGAGGTTCGAAGCGAAATCGCGGACTATTTAACGACGCTTGTGCGTTCTCAGCTTGCCGATTCAGGTCAGGATGTCAATGACGATACTTTAATGTCAAAGAAGGTTTCCGTCTTCATTCAACAATTCGCAACTAACGGCAGCGATACGACAATCTCCGGTCTCTCCATGCCGTGGATGCTAGGTCTCGGCGCTGCGGCGTTGGCGTTAATCGGCGGTGCGGTGTACATAGCTGTACGCCGGCGAAAAATATCCGCACAGGCGGAAGCTGAAAATGAAGACATGCTTCAGCCGGTCAAGGTCGAATACCCTACAATCGATCTTGAAAATTTGTCAAACGAAAATCAGGCTCGGAAGCAGCTTGAGCAGTTGGCGAAACGAAAGCCGGAAGAATTCGTTAATTTGCTTCGCACATGGCTTGTGGATGAATAGAGGTGGAGTAGATGGCTAAAACATTCCAAGGTCTGTCCGGACGTCAAAAGGCGGCCATTCTGCTCATTACGCTCGGTCCGGAAGTATCCGCGCAAATATTCAAACATTTGCGGGACGAGGAAATCGAGCAATTGACGCTGGAGATTGCCAATGTCCGTAAAGTAGACAGCGCAGATAAAGAAACGATACTCAGCGAGTTTCATCAAATTTGCATGGCGCAGGAATATATCACCCAAGGCGGCATCAGCTATGCGAAAACGATTTTGGAGAAAGCGCTCGGCGAACAGAAAGCGCTGGATGTTATCAATCGATTGACAGCGACATTGCAGGTTAGGCCGTTTGATTTTGCGCGCAAGGCGGATCCCGGTCAAATTCTTAACTTTATTCAAAACGAAAATTCACAGACGATCGCGCTGGTATTGTCCTATTTGCAATCCGATCAATCGGCGGCGATTCTATCATCACTTCCGCAAGAAAAACAAGCTGACGTAGCGAGAAGGATTGCGCTGATGGATAGTACTTCGCCGGAAATCATTTCGCAGGTGGAACGGGTGCTGGAGCAGAAGCTGTCCGCAACAGTTACGCAAGATTATACGTTGGCCGGCGGGATTGAGTCGATAGTGCAAATATTGAACGGTGTCGACAGGGGAACGGAACGGACGATTCTGGATTCCCTCGAAATACAAGATCCGGAGCTTGCGGAAGAGATCAAGAAACGGATGTTCGTCTTCGAAGATATCGTCAACATCGATAACCGCTCGATCCAACGAATTATTCGGGATATCGATAATGCCGATCTGCAGCTTGCGCTCAAAGTAGCCAGCGAAGAGGTACGCGACGCAATCTTCCGAAATATGTCCAAGCGGATGTCGGAAACCTTCAAGGAAGAGATGGAGTTTATGGGCCCTGTCCGGTTGCGTGATGTTGAAGAAGCTCAGACACGCATCGTAGCGACGATCCGCAGGCTTGAAGAGGCCGGGGAAATCATCATCGCTCGAGGCGGAGGAGATGATATCATTGTCTAATCTGTTTAAATCTTCTCATGTCTTCTCCACCCAAGACTTGAAACGTCTCCAATTGCATAATCGTCCTGTTAAAGCGGCGAATGTTGAAGAACCGGAGAATAATGCCGTTGAACCTGACAGCGAAACATTATCGCTCAGAAATCAAATCCTCCAGGATGCCGAGCTGTTCGCAGAACAGCGGATGAAACAGGCAACGGAGGAAGCGGAACGTCTGTTGAAGGACGCCAAGTCTCAAATCGACCACTGGTGGCGGCAGCGACGGGAGGATGACGGTCTGGCCGTTGAAACAGCTCATAAATCGGGCTTCGAGCAAGGGTTTAACGAAGGCCTTGAACAAGCCGAAACCGAATGCAGCGAACGGTGGCGCGCTTTGCTTGAAGAAGCCCGAACGATACTGGAGCAAGCCTACGAGACACGGGAACAAATTATTCAGGAAGCCGAACCGTTTCTTGTAGAGTTAAGCTGTGCAATTGCGGAAAAGATTATCGGAAAACAACTGGCAATGTCGCCGGATCTTGCATTGGACATGATACGCAAGGCATTAACCCGCCGAAGAGAGCAAGGGGTCATTACTTTATGCGTTTCTCCTAATCAGTTGGCCTATGTGCAAGCGGCCAGGGAAGAGCTCTCGCTTGCCATTGATTCTCAGGCAGAATTGCAAATATTGCCCGACGCGCAGGTAAAGGAATACGGATGCGTCATCCGTTCCTCATTCGGAAGTATAGATGCCCGTATCGACACGCAACTGGAGGAAATCAAACACGAGTTAATCCAGATTGCTCTCCAGGATAACGACCGGAGGAACGCCGATGAACAGCCGGATGCTTGATGTCAGCAGATACATTCAACATTTAGGACAAGTAGACCCGGTCCGTGTCAATGGAAAGGTGACGCAGGTGATCGGCTTAACCGTCGAGTCTGAAGGTCCGGACGCCAGCGTAGGCGATGTATGTTACATTTATCCGGTCAAATCGGCAAAGCCCTTGAAAGCAGAAGTCGTCGGTTTTCGCAACAACAAGGTCATACTGATGCCTCTTGGCGATCTTCAATCGATCGGTCCCGGTTGCGAAGTTGTCGGGACGGGAAAACCGCTGACGATACAAGTGGGTTCCGACTTGCTCGGCAAGGTGCTCGACGGTCACGGCGCACCTCTGGACGGCTCACTCATTTCCGGCAGAATGCAGCATTATTCAACCTATAATGCTCCCGGCAATCCGCTGTTAAGACCAAGGGTGTCTGAGCCGCTCGGCATTGGCGTGCGGGCAATCGACGGTTTACTGACCGTTGGCCGGGGACAGCGCGTCGGTATTTTTGCCGGCTCGGGTGTAGGCAAGAGTACGCTTCTCGGGATGATCGCGCGGAATACTTCCGCCGATGTCAATGTGATCGCCCTGATCGGCGAACGCGGCCGGGAAGTGCGTGAGTTTATCGAGAAGGATCTAGGTCCGGAAGGCCTGTCCAGATCCGTTGTTGTTGTTGCAACATCCGACCAGCCTGCGCTTATTCGAATGAAAGGCGCGTTAATCGCCACGACGATTGCGGAGTATTTCCGTGATCGCGGCTTGAATGTGATGTTAATGATGGATTCCGTTACCCGGTACGCGATGGCCTTGCGCGAAGTCGGCCTCGCCATCGGCGAGCCTCCGGCTACGCGAGGATATACGCCTTCTGTATTTGCGGAGCTGCCAAAGCTGTTGGAACGGGCGGGAACCGGGCCAGCCGGATCGATTACCGCTTTTTATACGGTTCTTGTGGACGGAGACGATATGAATGAGCCTATTGCAGACGCCGTACGAGGCATTCTGGACGGCCATATCGTTCTAAGCAGAGGTCTGGCAAATAAAGGCCATTTCCCTGCCATTGACATTTTGTCTTCCGTCAGCAGAGTTATGAAAGATATCGTCACGGAAGAACAACAAGATGCCGCAAACGAATTGAAGCGACTTCTATCCGTTTATAAAGATTCGGAAGACCTGATTAATTTGGGGGCGTACCAACCGGGATCAAATGAAGAAATTGATAAAGCGATTAAATATTATGATTTGATCCGTTCTTTTACCCAGCAGAAGATGAGCGAGAAAGCCGGATTTGAGGAATCGGTACAGCGTTTAATAATTGATTTCTACAGGAGATGAAGCTTGGAATGGCCCAATACCAATACCCTTACCAGAAAATCGTCGATCTGAAGAAAAGCGAAAAAACGCAGGCCGAATGGGAATTATCCGCTGCGCTCAGCAAGCTTCAGACGGAAGCACACGATCTTGAACAACTGGAGAAGGAAAGAGCCTCATGGCAGCGGAAGCTGCACGCGGCATCTGCGGATATTATTCCGCTGTCCGAACTTCAGACCGTTCAAACTTATTTGGATTATTTGGATGACTGCATAACAAAGAAGAATCAGGCCATACGAGCAGCGAGGTCGGATGTGGAACTGAATCAATCCAGACTCTCCGTTAAAGTAAAAGATGAGAAGGTGTGGCTTAAGGCTAAAGAGCAGGCTTTCCATCGTTTTATGCACACGATGCAGCGGAAAGAACAGAACGAACTGGATGAAATCGCTACCGTCCGATACATGATTCCGGCACATTAACGACAAGAACGCTGTGAGGAAAAGGGCGCATTGTCCTCGGGAGGGATCGAAATGCCGGATTTGCCAGCGGAAAAAAGCTACAGCGGTTTAGAACGTTTTATGTTTTTTGTTACTCCGGTCTTGTTTACAGTCTTATTACTCGGTGTGTTGTTCGTTTTATTTAATACGGATCTAAGGAATAAACTGCTGGTAGCCGGAAACGAAATACCGGTGCTCGGCAGCTTGCTTCCATCAGCCCCTTCATCGAGTGAAGGGATTGCGGACAATGAACTCCGGATAACGAATTTTAACGAAAAGATCAGTGAATTAGAAGCGGCTCTGTCGTCGAAACAAGCAGAGCTGGAGCAAGCGGTTGCAGATAAAACGGAGCAGGAACAAGTGGTCGCGGATTTGCAAAACGAAGTGGAACAATTGAAGGCACAGTCGGATGAGAAGCGGATGGAAGACGAGGAATACAGCAGCCATATTCAAAGCTTGGCGTCTATGTACGGACGTATTTCCCCAAGTAAAGCAGCACCGATTCTGCAAAGTATGGAGCTCGAAGAAACCGTGTTGATTTTAAACGCGATGAGACCTGAGGACCGCATTCGCATCATGGAAAAAATGGCGCCTACAGCTGCTGCGGACGCGACAATCATGATGAAAGACAATGTGCCTGCCAAAGACCGGCAAATATCCGCTCTGCAAGCCAGAGTAAAACGGCTGCAAAATTCTGCAAATGCAACTGTGAATGACCCTTATTTGGATGAAGCGCAGCTAACGGCCACTTTCTCGGCAATGGCGCCAAAAAGGGCGGCGGAGCTGCTGCTGAAAATGGCGGAAACAAGTCAGAGCAAAGTGTTAAAGATTTTAAATACGGTCGGCAACGGCGCAAGATCGCAAATCATTGCCGAGATGGCTGCAACAGATGATAAGCTGACCGCACAGCTGGTAAACAAAATCATACCGACAAAATAAGAGAGTTCGGTCGTTATCGAAAGGAGGTGAAATTCATATGCAAATTGCAGCCGGACAATTGATTGCAGCGGTTGCCGCTAATCAGGCGTCGGTCACGAAAGGCGTCGAAACGGATTCTTTAACGGGTTCTTTTCCGAAAGTTCTTATTCAAATGATGGCCGGTTCCGCAAACGGCAGCTTGGCGGCTAACCCTTCAAACCCGTTCATAAATGCAAAAGGAATTGAAATGCCCGGCCATCTGACGATGGAATCCGGGGTGCCGCAGGAAAATTCGGCGCTGCTGGAGGAAGTGATGCTGCAAGCGATCCAAGAACTGGAACACTCGGATATCGACGAAACCGATTTGAAGCAAATGGAACAAATACTCGGGCAGTTGAATGCCTTGCTTGTTTCAAGTACAGCCCCCCTTCAGGATGAAGCTCTTGCTACGACACAGAATCAAGGGGACGACAATCTGCAAGCCGAACAGAGTAGACCGGTTTTGAAGGAGTTGCTGCAACAGCTGACCGCCGTTGTATCAAGCAGTGCTGCGAAACATGCGGAGCATCCGCTAACGCCGGTTGTCCTACAGCAGTTGAATGCACTCAAACATGAGATCCTCGTCAATACGGCTGCAACTTCCCGTCCTGTAAAAAAATTGATGGAAGCAGTCGAATTATCGGGAGCAAAAATCCAGTTTGATTCGCCGGTACAAACTGTCCATTCGCATCTGCAAAAATTGAATCACAGTGCGAATCATGTTCATCTTCTTATGAGTTTGGTTTCCCCTGAAACGAGCGGGGATACGGGATCGGATCTTCAACTTTTACAGGATGCGGCGAAGCAGACGGCGACAGACCTACGACCTCAGCAGGGAGCAAGTGGACAGACAAGCGTTGAACTTAGACCTCAGCTTGATACGCCTTCAGACGAAGCTTTCGTTCATTCACTGACGAATGCGCAGGAGCATAGCCGGGTCTCTGTCCCCGCGAAGCTGGTTGTTGATCAGCCAGTACCCGTTCAGGAATTTGCCGAGACGATGGGGAACCTGTTTGTGAAGCAGCTTAAGCTTTCGAATGTCAATGGCATTTCTGAAGCGAAGCTTTCCTTATTTCCCGAGCAGCTTGGTCAGGTGGATGTCAGAATTACCGTTCATAACGGTCAGGTGACAGCTTTGTTCATGACCGAATCCGGTCTGGCGAAGGAAATGCTGGATAACCAGATCGCCCAGCTTCGTTCGGCATTGCAGCAGCAAGGCTTACAAGTAGATAAGCTTGAAGTCGCTCAAAGCGGAATACACAGCCAATTGTTCAAGGACGGACGTCACTCGGGACAAGGCGGGCGGCAATATTCGGAACAAAATCGTTCCGGGGCTGGCGGAGCAATTGAAGGTGAATTTGAGACGGAATTAATAGAGCAGGCCGTTAATAGTGAGCTCGGTTACGGAAGAGGAATTAATGTCACGGCATAATAGAAGTTACTCATTCCGATCTCAAGGAGGTGACGGCACGGTGACAGACAGTATCGCATCCACCCGAAACGTATGGCCTTATTATAACCGCAATAATGTACAAGCCGCAGCGGAAAAGCCCAAGGATGACACGTTAGGCAAGGATGATTTCTTGAAAATCCTGGTGACGCAGCTAAGACACCAAGATCCGATGCAGCCGCTTCAGGACAAGGAGTTTATTGCGCAAATGGCCCAGTTCTCTTCTGTTGAACAGTTGATGAATATGTCCGGCGAGCTTAAGCTGATGAGACAAAATCTTGGAACGGCATCCGGCATGATCGGCAAAACGATTGAATGGGCGGAGTGGAGCGACGAGACCGGTCAGAGCGTTCTGAAATCCGGGATGGTGGACGCCATCGTCGTCAGCGAAGGCATACAATATGTTAGAGTCGGCGAAAGCGCTGTAAAGGTTGACGATATCGTATCGATATCGACGGGCGTTGGGAATAGCGATGGGTGAGCGAATTAGTATCGGCCATTTGTTCCCTTCAACGAAAGTACCGATTGGAGCGGCTATTCCGAATCGGAATCCGGATTTCAAATCCGTCGGAATCAACGCTTTTCGCGAAGTACTCGATGCAAAAACCCTTACATTCAGTCATCATGCAGAAACCAGAATTAAACAACGGGGAATCAGCTTAGGGCCGGATCAATTGCACCGGATTGCAGCAGCAATCGACCAAGCGGAAGCCAAAGGGGCGAAAGATTCACTTGTATTGTTTCATAATATAGCGATGATCGTTAACGTTCCCAGCCGTACCGTAATAACCGCAATGGAAGGCAACGCGATGCAAGGAAATGTGTTTACACAAATAGACAGTGCCGTCGTGATTGCTTAAAGAGTTCATCATTCAGGGCCGGACCTATAAGGGGGCCAGGGCTGCGGATCGATTGAAGCAGTCCGGTAAGCAAAGATGGCTTATAAATGTCGCTTCTGGCATGAACCATTCGTAATATATGTTTTTAATCATAGCAAACGGGAGGACGATTCAACATGTTAAGATCGATGTACTCCGGTGTTTCCGGTATGAGGGGCTTTCAAACAAAGCTTGACGTCATCGGCAACAATATCGCCAATGTGAATACGATCGGTTTCAAAGCAGGACGCGTCATGTTTAAAGATATTCTTAGCCAGACGGTTGCAGGCGTTACCGCCCCTGTAGAAGGTGAGATCGGCGGAGTTAATGCGAAGCAGATCGGCCTGGGGGTTACCATTGGAGCAATAGATACGATACATACGCCGGGAAGCGCGATGACAACGAACGTGGCAACAGACCTTAGAATCGACGGGGACGGATTTTTTGCGGTAAAACCATCCCCGGATCAGGAAGTGCCATACTTAACCCGGGCCGGTAACTTCATGCTTGATGCCAACCGCCAGCTTGTTACTTCGGAAGGGTTTTTCGTAATTGCAGAGGGCGGGGATATTATAACATTGGGTGAAGAGGTCACGGCATTCTCTATTGCGCAGGATGGTACGATCATTTCGGTTAGTGCGGACGGCACCAGCGAAGCAACCGATTTTCGTATCGGAGTCGTTAAAGTCGTTAATCCGAGCGGTTTGGAAAAGATCGGCGGCAACATGTACAGGGTTACGCCCAATGCACATCCTGAAGAAATTGAAGTCGGCGCTGCGAATGATGTTGAAACCGGCACCGGAGCGATTATTTCCGGTCAATTGGAAATGTCAAATGTTGATTTGACGTCGGAATTTACGGAAATGATTATCGCTCAACGCGGTTTCCAGGCTAACTCTCGCATTATCACCACTTCCGATGAGGTGCTGCAGGAAGTTGTTAATCTGAAACGATAAATGGCGTTAGACCATTTCTTATATTAATCGGCCGAAGGGGGGCATTTATCCGCTCCCCGGACTGTCAGCTGAGAGACTTTGAGCCCCGCTCAAAGATCCCTATGAAGCGGAGAGACTTAAAGCGGAGAGACTTTGAGCCCGCTCAAAGATCCCTATGTCATGCTCAAAGATCCCTATGTAAGGAGGAAACCAATGATAGCTGTAACGCGTTTGAACGGTTCAAAAGTGATCATCAACGCGCTGCTAATCGAAACCATTGAAGAGGTTCCGGATACACTGATCACTTTAACGACCGGAAATAAATATTTGGCTCTCGAAAGCTCCTCCGAATTGATCGCAATGATCAAAGAATATCTGCGTTCAATAGGTGTTTACTCGGCAAGTATCAGGACGGAACAAACGGAGGGACCTTCAACATGAAAAGGATGCTACCCTGGTTGATTACCACATTATTGGCAATTTCACTCATTGCCGTTGCGGCTGTCTTTCTCTTTAATCAATTTTTCAGCAATAATCCTTTGAACGAAGCGGAAGCGGCCAAGCTTAGCGCGGACAAAGTGGAGACAAAAAAAATAAACGCGGATAAACGCGTTGAATTGACCGCTGAAATTATTGATTTCAAGACGAATTTAGCGGACACGGATTACATAGTACTTATGAGCTTCGCTTTTCAGTTGGATTCGAAACGGACGAAATCCGACTTTGACAAAATCAAGGACATTCAAATCAAGCCGATTATTATTCGAACGCTTTCCGATCTGGATCCTGACGATTTGAAGGGATCGCAAGGCAAGGACGCATTATGCGCAAAGCTGATCAATTTAATCAATCCTGTGCTTCCCGACGGGAAGCTGACCAATGTCGAAATTACTAACTTTATCATAACAAGTTTGTAACAATGATTAGACCGGGATGAAGTCAAGCACCGTGAGAGGGGGGAGAGGGTTGGTTGATGTATTATCGCAGAATGAAATCGACGCACTTTTAGCGGCGCTATCTTCCGGTGAAATGGATGCCGAAGAGCTGAAGAAGGAAGAATCGCAGAAAAAGATACGCGCCTATGATTTCAAGCGTGCTGTCCGCTTCTCGAAAGATCATATTCGAAGCTTGACCCGAATTCATGAGAACTTTGCCCGTTTTTTGACAACGTACTTCTCAGCCCAGCTTCGAACATTCGTTCAAATCAATGTGGTTCAGGTCGAACAGCTGCCTTACGACGAATTCATTCGTTCCATTCCCAAAATGACGATATTGAATATCTTTGAGGCGGAGCCTCTGGAAGGAAGAATGGTGCTGGAGGTCAATCCAAACGTCGCATATGCGATGCTTGACCGGATGCTTGGCGGCCAAGGCTCAGCTCCTGCAAAGATTCTTGCATTGACGGAAATCGAAACGATCATCATGGAACGGATATTCAGCAGAGCCTTTGACAGCCTGCAGGAGGCCTGGAAAACCGTCATCGATATTTCGCCAAGGCTTGAAGCGCTCGAAACGAATCCGCAATTTATGCAAATTGTGTCTCCCAATGAGACGATCGCGCTCATCTCCCTGAGCACCAAAATCGGTGAAACGACCGGGATGATCAACCTTTGTATTCCGCATGTCGTCATCGAACCGATCATGTCCCGGTTATCTGTGCATCATTGGTTTGTTTCACAGAAAAAGGCGCGAGCGCCCGAAGAAGTGCAAATGCTGGAAAATCGTGTGAGCAAAGCGAAGTTGCCGATTGTAGCGGAATTAGGAACCTCCGCGATCTCGATCAGGGAGTTCCTGGGTCTTGGAATCGGTGATGTCATTTCCTTAAATAAGAGCGTCAATGAGGGGCTGCACATTAAAGTAGGCGACAAGTTAAAATTTATCGGAAGTCCCGGGTCGGTTAAAGAACGGTTAGCCGTACAAATTGACGAGATTGTCAGTGAAGGAGGCGAGGAAGAACATGACGAGTAAGGACTATTTGTCACAGGAAGAAATCGACGCGTTGCTACGCCAGTCTTCTGAAGATTCCGGTGAATCGGACGGTTTGGCAGCATCGGACTCCTTCAACGAAAGAGACTTTATCAGTTCCATCGAACAGGATGCCTTAGGGGAAATTGGAAACATTACATTCGGAAGCGCTGCGACTGCATTGTCGACGCTGCTCGGCAGAAAGGTCGATATTACGACTCCCAAAGTATCGGTAATACAAAGAGACGTGCTGGAGTCCGAGTTTCCGAAACCCCACGTCGCAGTTCATGTTCAATATGTGGATGGATTTCAAGGCATCAATTCCCTGGTCATCAAAACGAGGGATGCGCAGATTATAGCCAATTTGATGCTTGGTGGAGATGGAAACGTTACGGAAGAAGAATTGAACGAAATTCATATCAGCGCCGTACAAGAAGCGATGAACCAAATGATGGGATCGTCCGCAACGTCCATGTCCACGATATTCAACCGATTTGTCAATATTTCCCCTCCAGGGATTGATATTCTGGACTTGAACAGCGGACAAGGCGTCAGTAATTTGCCGCCCGTCGAAGTATTTGTGAAGATTGCTTTTGACTTGAAGATCGGTGATTTGATTGATTCGACGATCATGCAGCTTCTTCCAATATCCTTTGCGAAGGAAATGGTAGCGACCTTAATGGGCGGGGGCATGGAGGAACCGGTGTCCGCGCCTTCGGAACCGTCTTCCGGGGCACAGCATCCAGAACCTCCGGCGCCGGTCGCATCTTATACGGCGGATGCAGCAGAATCCCCTGCGACTTTCACGCCGCCGGTTCAACAGCCTTACGATGCCGTACAGCAGCCGAATTACGGGGCTGCAAATTACGGTGGTCCGAATATGAATACACCTCACGGACCGAACACGTACGGCGGAATCCCGAACCGAAATGTTAATGTACAGCCAGTACAATTTGCCAATTTTCAAGATGCGCCCTATGTGCGCGCGGATGATACCAATTTAAATTTGCTGCTGGACATCCCCCTTAAGGTGACGGTGGAATTAGGCAGAACTCAGAAACAGATTAAAGATATACTTGAGTTGTCCCAAGGCTCGATCGTCGAGCTTGACAAACTTGCCGGGGAACCGGTTGATATATTGGTTAATCATAAATTGATCGCCAAAGGCGAGGTCGTTGTAATTGATGAGAATTTTGGGGTAAGAGTTACTGATATCGTAAGCCAGTGGGACAGAATCCAAAAACTACAATAACTTCCTGGGAGGAAAAAGAACGATGGCAAATCGCATTTTAGTCGTAGACGACGCAGCATTCATGAGAATGATGATCCGGGATATTCTTTCTAAAAACGGTTATGAGGTTGTCGGTGAAGCTCAAGACGGCGCACAAGCGATCGAAAAGTATAAAGAACTGAAGCCGGACTTGATTACGATGGATATTACGATGCCAGAAATGGATGGAATAGCGGCATTGAAAGAGATCAAGAAAATAGACGGCAATGCAAAAGTGATCATGTGTTCCGCAATGGGACAGCAAGCGATGGTTATCGACGCGATTCAGGCGGGGGCAAAAGATTTTATTGTTAAACCATTCCAGGCGGACCGAGTGATTGAAGCGATCAAGAAGACGTTAGGCTGAGATATCCGATGCGAACTATCGGAAGTACGCTATTCATACTCACGGCAGCTGCTTTTACATCGGTCTTTACCGATCCGGCATCTGCAAAGGAAAACCAGCTCGGCAATTTGGATGATCAGACCATTGACCTGCCGGATGACAATCTTATCGGCAATATGATATGGGTCGTCGTATCTCTGTTCCTTGTTATCGGATTGATTCTTGTTTTTATTAAATTTTTGTCTCAGCGTAACCGGTTATTCGGTCCCAATCGATCGATTCGCACACTTGGAGGGGCCCAGCTGGGGCAGAACAAGTCTGTACAGGCGGTTGAGTTCGCCGGAAGAATCTATGTTGTTGGCGTCGGGGAAGATATTACGCTTCTGGACAAGATCGATGAAGAAGCGGCCGCTCGGGAGATTATTTCGAGTATGGAGCAGCAGTCGGGGCAGGGATTCATCGGCGTCTCCATGGCGGATTTATTGTTAAAGTTTCGCAATCGCAAGAAAAACGAGGAGCCGAAAGATCAGTTGTGGAATCCTTCCTCGTCCTTTCAGGAACTGCTGCAGGAAAAGCTGCAGCAGCAAGCGGGCCGTAAACAGAAGATGGAGGCGGCCTTTAAGGAAGCAAAACAAACGGATCGGTTGATGGATGAATGAAGAGTAAACTGGGATTATCCATAATATTGGCATTCGCTTTGGCGATGATGGTTCACTCGGGCGCTGTTGCCGAGCCGTTACCGAACATCAATATTGAATTCGGCAACGGTGAGGGACAGCCGGCCACATCGGCTTTGTCCATTCTGTTGATGATCACTGTGCTTAGCATTGCACCTGCGATTCTTGTGCTTATGACCAGTTTTACAAGAATCGTCATTGTACTGGGCTTTGTACGAACTTCTCTTGGCACACAGCAGATGCCACCGAACCAGGTGCTGATCGGTCTGGCCTTATTTTTAACTTTCTTTGTGATGGCGCCTACTTTCTCTCAGGTAAACGATGTTGCGCTTCAGCCTTATCTCAACGGGAATTTATCGCAAACGGAAGCGCTGAAGGAAGCTGCCGTGCCAATGAAGAAATTTATGTTTTCACATACACGCGAAAAAGATTTGCTGCTGTTCATGAAGTATACGAAAATGGAAAAACCGAACAGTTATGAAGAGATACCGATTACGGTACTTGTTCCGGCTTATGCGCTCAGCGAGCTTAAGACCGCATTTCAAATGGGGTTTATGATTTTCATCCCTTTCCTGATCATCGATATGATCGTCGCAAGCGTTCTGATGGCCATGGGGATGATGATGCTCCCGCCGATTATGATCTCTTTGCCTTTTAAAATACTGTTGTTCGTGCTTGTGGACGGATGGTATCTGGTCGTCAAATCGTTGCTGCTTAGCATCAATCCGTAGTTAAGGAAAGGGGAAGGCCATGAACTCCGACTTCATAATCGGGCTTGCCGGACAGGCCGTTTTAACCGTACTCAAGGCCAGCGCACCGATGCTGATTCTCGGTTTGCTCGTCGGCCTGTTAGTGAGCGTATTTCAAGCGACGACCCAGATTCAGGAGCAGACGCTGGCCTTCGTACCGAAGATCGTTGCCGTTATGCTGGCTGTTTTATTATTCGGACCGTGGGTATTAAATACATTGGTTGATTTTACTTATAACCTTTTGAATAACATGCATAAATATATCGGATAGGCTGTGGGCCGGTTGGAGTTGTTTCTGCAGGCATTTCCCATTTTTTTATTGAACTTTTGTCGAATCACATCGTTTTTCGTCGTTGCGCCTGTCTTCTCGACTAGGGGAATACCGGTAACGTTTAAAATCGGACTAGGTTTTTTTACCTCTTTACTAGTCTATTTGGTCTATGGCATTCATGAAACGGTAACGTTGGACTCGGGATATGTGCTGTTCGTCATTCGAGAAATAGCGGCGGGGCTGCTGCTTGGATTTACCGCATACCTGTTTTTTACAATCATGCAGACGGCAGGCGCGTTTATCGATTTGCAGATGGGCTTCGGCATGGCGAACGTCATCGATCCGGTGACAGGCGTATCCGCTCCATTACTTGGAAATTTCAAGTTTATGATCGTCGTGCTTCTCTTTCTGCAGATGAACGGTCATCATTACTTATTATTGGCGATCATGCAAAGCTACGACTGGCTGCCGATTTCAAACGAATTGTTTATGAAGATGTACGAAGGCAGTATCAGTGATTTTCTCGTTCACACTTTCTCGCATACGTTCATGCTTGCGCTGAAAATGTCCGCTCCACTTGTCGTAGCCTTGTTTCTAACCGATGTGGGATTAGGGTTTCTTGCGAGAACGGCGCCGCAGTTTAATGTATTTGTCATCGGAATACCGCTTAAAATTTTAATCGGCTTCATTCTATTGGCAATGCTGATACCGGGCTTGGCCGTTTTGATCGGACAAATGTTCGAGCATATGTTTACGGCGATGGAAGATATGCTGCGGCTGCTGGAATCAAACGATGAAGCGACATTACCTTAAGGGGGATACACGCATGCGAACCGGAGATTACCGATGGTCGCTTGATTTGCAGCTGTTCTCCCAGGAAAAAACGGAAAAAGCGACACCGAAGAAAAAGCAGGACTCCAGAAAAAAAGGTCAAGTGGCCAAAAGTATGGAAATACCTGCGGCATTTATATTGCTGTTTACCTTCTTAAGCTTCCTGATGCTGGGCGGCTACTATAAAGAACGGCTGCTTAGCATGTTCGGAAACAGCTTAGAGAATAAGCTGACGATGCAAATTACTACGGGAAATGTCACGGATTTGTTTGCGGAAATCATCGTCCAGGGTTTAGTATTATTGGCTCCGATTTTCATTATTGCTGTTGTTGTTGCCCTTGCCGGAAATTATGTACAGGTCGGATTTTTGCTTGCGGGCGATCCGTTAATGATGAAGTTATCCAAACTAAACCCGCTTGAAGGATTTAAAAGGATTTTCTCGCTTCGTTCGATCGTTGAATTTTTAAAAAGCATATTCAAACTTATTATTATCGGGGTTGTCGTCGGCTTGACGCTTTGGACCGAGAGGGAAAACTTTCTGGCACTGTCAAGTATCCCTATTGAACATATATTCGCCTTTGCCGCATCGGTAACGCTTTCGCTAGGCCTGAAGATCGGCGCTTTATTAGTCGCATTGTCCATCTTGGACTACCTCTATCAGAAGTACGACTATGAAAAGAGTTTAAGGATGTCCAAACAGGACGTCAAAGACGAATATAAGAAAACGGAAGGAAATCCGATTATTAAGGGTAGAATTCGTGAACGTCAGCGGCGGATGGCGCTGCAGCGAATGATGCAGGAAGTTCCGAAGGCAGATGTTGTCATCACGAACCCGACGCATTTTGCAATTGCTTTGAAATATGAAGCCGAGAATATGGATGCGCCGGTCATCATTGCGAAAGGGATGGATTACATTGCGCTCCGGATAAAGGAAATCGCCAAAGATAACGACGTCATTACGATGGAAAACAAACCGCTCGCCCGCGCATTATACGAACGGACGGAGATCGGCGATCCGGTGCCTGCCGATCTGTTCCAGGCCGTGGCGGAAGTTTTGGCTTATGTATATAAATTTAAACGCCGAAATAAATAGGCGGGTTGAAACGGAGGAACGGTCATGAGAGTCAAGGATTTATCCATATTAATCGGCATTATCGGCATTGTTCTCATGATGGTTATTCCAATTCCGATCGGCCTGCTTGACGTCTTGCTTGTCGTGAATATTTCCGCTGCGTTAATGATTTTGCTCATTGGCATGAATACGCAGAGCGCACTCGATTTTTCGATTTTTCCTGCCGTATTGCTGATAACAACCTTATTCCGGTTAGCGCTTAACGTATCAACGACAAGAAACATTTTGGCCGAAGGAGAGGCTGGACGAGTTGTCGACACGTTCGGCCGTTTCGTCGCCGGCGGTGAAATCGCAGTCGGCTTTGTCGTGTTTCTCATTCTCGTGGTCGTTCAGTTTATCGTCATTACGAAAGGTTCCGAGCGTGTGGCCGAAGTCGCGGCACGTTTTACACTCGATGCGATGCCGGGAAAACAGATGAGTATCGATGCCGATCTAAACGCGGGACTGATCAATGAGCAGCAAGCGCGGGAACGAAGACAAAAGATCGAACGCGAAGCCGATTTTTACGGAGCAATGGACGGTGCGAGCAAGTTTGTAAAAGGGGATGCGATTGCTTCTATCGTTATTCTGCTGATTAACCTGCTTGGTGGCTTTGTCATCGGTATAGCCGTTCACAAGATGCCTTTCGGGGAAGCGCTGAGTACTTATTCAATATTGACGATCGGTGACGGTTTGGTCAGTCAGATTCCCGCGCTGCTTATTTCGACGGCTGCCGGACTGATCGTAACCCGGGCCGCCTCGGAAGGCAACCTGGCTTACGATCTGACAAACCAGGTATTCCGCTATCCCAAGCTCTTGTATATCGTAGCGGGAACGATATTGTTACTGGGACTATTTACGCCGATCGGACCGATCGCTACTGTTCCGTTAGCGCTTCTGCTTGCTTTTGCAGGATGGAAGATGTCCGGCACACTTGCGAAACGGCAGCAGGAAGAAGAACTGCTTGAGGAAGAGCAGCAGATTGAAGAAGTGCGGAGTCCGGAAAGTGTCATCAGTCTTCTGCAGGTGGATCCGATCGAATTCGAATTCGGTTACGGCCTGATTCCCCTTGCCGATACTCAGCAGGGGGGAGATCTTCTTGACCGGATAATCATGATACGCAGACAATGTGCGCTTGAGCTCGGTCTGGTCGTACCTGTCATTCGGATTCGCGACAACATTCAACTGAAGCCCAATGAATATGTCATTAAGATCAAAGGCAATACAGTTGCGAAGGGGGAGCTGCTGCTGAATCATTATTTGGCGATGAGCCCGGGCTTCGATGACGAATCCATTACCGGTATCGAAACGAAGGAGCCGGCATTCGGTTTGCCTGCATTATGGATTGACGAAGCAATGAAGGAGCGGGCCGAATTGTCAGGATATACCGTTGTCGATCCCCCTTCGGTCGTTGCTACTCATTTGACTGAAGTTATTAAGAAGCATGCGCACGAGCTTATCGGCCGCCAGGAAACGAAAGCATTGGTGGAAAATATCAAAGAAAATTATCCGGCTCTTGTGGATGAGCTGATTCCGGCGATTCTGTCCTTTGGCGAAGTGCAGAAAGTGCTGGTCAAGCTGCTAAAGGAAAAAATATCGATTCGCGATATGGTGACGATATTCGAAGCTTTGGCCGACCATGGGCAATATACGAAAGATCCGGATATTCTAACGGAATATGTCCGGCAGTCTTTATCAAGACAAATAACGCATCAATTCTCCTCCGCCGGTGACCCGCTCAAGGTAATCACCGTCGGGCCTTCTATCGAGAAGAAAATCGCAGAGTCGGTGCAGCAATCGGATCAAGGGAGCTATCTGGCGTTAGACCCGGTTTCGGCCCAACAGATTTATCAGAAGCTGAACGAACAAATTACGCGCCAGATCCAATCCGGACAGCAGCCGCTCGTTCTAGCTTCACCAGCGATTCGAATGTATTTGCGTCAGCTGATTGAACGAACGATGCAGGACATTCCGGTATTATCTTATAGCGAGCTTGAACCGAGCGTAGAAGTTCAGAGCATCGGGGTGGTGAATTTATGAGAGTAAAACGTTATGTCGTAAATACGGTGCCTGAGGCATTGCCGATGATTCGGAGCGAGCTTGGAAAAGACGCGGTTATTTTAAACACGAAAGAGATCCAAGTCGGAGGATTCCTCGGTATGTTTCGCAAGAAGAAAATGGAGGTTATCGCAGCCGTTGAATCCGGCTTTTCCGGAGGAGGCAATCCGCAGCTGCCGCGCCCGGCCGCCAGACAGACGGCGATGCCCGCTGCTCCAGTTGCATTTTCCGGAGTTCCCGCGGCTGTTGGAGCCGCAGCGGCCTTAGTGGCCGAGAAGCCGGTAATCAGAGCGGATGAGCATCAGGGCTCGCGCTCGGTTGATGCAGCGCCGGAAGCCCCGCCGTCAGAACCGCCAGCATCGTCAAGACAGGATGCTCTGCTTGAGGAAATCATGCAAATGAAAGAAATGGTAGTACGAATATCGAAGCAGCAGATTCAATCTGAGCTTCCGGCTGCCCTTAAACAGCTGTATAACCGGCTTGCTTGGCAAGAAGTCGATGAAGAGTGGATCTTGAAGCTGATTGAAGCGGTACAGGATGATGCTCAGTATGATCCCGGGGGGTCACAGAGTGAGGTGTGGCGTATAGCTGCAAACATCTTAATTGATTGGATCCGGCCCCTTGAGGATAATGGCATAAGTTCTTCCGTGCGCATCGTCCATTTTGTCGGCCCGACAGGTGTAGGGAAAACGACGACGATTGCCAAGCTTGCAGCGGAGCAAACGTTGAAGCATAAACGGAAGGTCGGATTTATTACATCGGATACTTACCGTATTGCCGCTGTCGATCAGCTGCGAACCTACGCGAATATATTAAATGTTCCTCTCGAAGTGGTATTCTCGCCATCAGACTTAACCAGAGCCTTTAAACAACTTGAAACGAACGAGCTGATCTTTATGGATACGGCGGGCCGCAACTTCCGAAACGAGTTGTATGTATCCGAAATAAACAGCTTGTTGCAGTCCGGTGAACATACGGAAACCTACCTCGTACTCAGCTTAACCGGGAAGTCGAAAGATATGTATTCGGTGGCCGAGCTTTTTGCCAGATACGGGGTCAATAAAGTACTGTTTACCAAGCTTGATGAGACGGAAACATGCGGTGCCATTCTGAATTTACTGCTGAAGCATCAGTATCAGCCGGCCTATGTCGCGTGCGGGCAGAACGTCCCTGACGATATAGAGCCTTTCAAAGCCGATCGTTATGTTGAACGATTATTGGGGGCGGCGTTAAATGACTGATCAAGCTCAAGCGCTTCGGAAGCTTGTTCGTATGAAGGAAGCCGGAGAACAGAAATCAACGAGAATCGTCACGGTAACAAGCGGCAAAGGCGGGGTCGGCAAATCGAATTTCAGTCTTAATTTTGCGCTATCTCTGCAAAAAAAAGGACTGAGAGTCCTTGTTTTCGATGCAGACATCGGAATGGCAAATATCGATGTGTTGATGGGCTGTTCCGCACCATACAGCTTGTACCACCTGCTCAAGCGAGAGAAGAATATTTGGGAAATTATTCAACAAGGTTCCGGAGGGCTGCATTTCATCGCAGGCGGTTCCGGATTCAAAGATTTACTTGACCTGTCTCAATCGGAGCTCGATTATTTCGGCGAACAAATCTGTAACCTTCAAGGTCATTATGATCTCATTCTGTTCGATACCGGCGCAGGACTTTCGAAAGAAACGCTTAAATTCATCATTGCCGCCCAGGAAACGGTTGTTGTGACGACACCGGAGCCGACATCGATGACCGATGCTTACGCACTGATCAAGATGGTCAAGGCGATGAACTATGAAATCGAATTTAAACTGGTTGTTAATCGTGCGGCGGATGCCAGAGAAGGGAAGCAGACCGCAGATAAAATCGGTCTGGTAGCAAAGCAGTTTCTGAATATGGATATTCCTGTTCTCGGAGTTGTGCTCGACGATTCGAATGTCACAAAAGCCGTCAAAAGGCAAGTGCCCTTTACACTGGCTTTTCCTTCAGGAGAAGCGGCCAAGGGAATCGACGACATCGCCTGTCATTTCTTAAACGGTACATATTTTTCTACAGAAACGGATGGAGGTCTCAAAGGATTTATTCAGCGTTTGTTCAAGCTTAAACAGTAAAGAGAGGGGGGGACCGGGTGGCTCCATATCGAGTTCTTGTGGTCGACGATTCCGCATTTATGCGGAAATTAATTAGCGATTTAATTGGCCATAATTCGATCTTTTCGGTCGTCGCAACGGCATCGACAGGGAAAGAAGCGCTCGAGATGACGAAGCGGCATAAGCCGGATGTCATCACAATGGATTTGGAGATGCCGGAGATGAACGGATTGGAAGCGCTGCAGCTCATAATGCGTATTCAACCGACACCGGTAATTATGCTTGCCGGTATTAGTGAAGAGGTTACAAGGGCAACCATCTCGGCGCTGCAGCACGGGGCATTTGATTTTATCCGCAAACCGTCGAAATCGAATGTCGTGGAAGATGTCGGTATGCAGCTTCAGGAAAAGCTGCTGCTCGCAGTGCAGACCTTCCGGAGGAATGCTTACTCGTCTGTGTTTGACACAACGGGTGTTTCCAAACCGCCTGCAGCACCAAAGAAGGCGTCCGGATCAAATAAACCGGAAATCTCTAAATCGCAAGCCCCTAAAGTAAAAGTCTCCGGACCTTCAGAAATTCCAGGCGTACAGGAACGGCACATTTCGCCGGATGTTCAAACGACACGCACGGCTCGGGCAGGAGCGGATAAAACGCCCAAGGAAACCGCTAATCTGCCGATGGAAAAGAAAGCGGTCGTATCTTCCGTACTGCCGGTCGTGAAAGAACAATCCGGAAAGTTTCGGGATTTGGTTGCCGTCGGTACTTCAACAGGAGGTCCGCGTGCATTATATCAGTTGTTAACCACCCTGCCCGAACAGTTCCCGGCACCTGTTCTCGTTGTGCAGCATATGCCGCCGAAATTTACAAAATCGTTAGCTCAACGGTTGGACACGCAGTGCAGATTGCATGTCACGGAAGCAGTACATGGAGAGCGGGTTAAGTCAGGCATAGTGTATATTGCTCCTGGAGGCTATCATATGGAGCTGGACAAGGATGAGGGCGGGTTTATTATTCGTCTGAGCGACCGGGAACCTCGAAACAGTCACCGTCCTTCCGTCGACGTGATGTTTGAATCGCTCCTGCCGTTTAAAGAATTAAGAAGACATACGGTCATTATGACCGGCATGGGCAACGACGGGACAAGAGGAATGAAGGCGTTGACGGAACAAGGTATTGAGTCGGCCATCGCCGAAGCAGAGGAAACTTGTGTTGTATTCGGTATGCCTCGTTCGGCTATTGAAGGAGGCGGCGCCAAAACCGTTTTGCCGGTCGATCAAATCGGAGCCCATCTGATAGAAGCAGTAAACAGAAGCAAAGTTTAGCAAGCAATATACAGGAGGTGTATGAGAATGGATATGAGCGTATATCTGTCGATGTTTATCGACGAGTCAAACGATCACCTGCAATCTCTAAACGCTAATTTGCTGCGGCTGGAGAGCGATCCCGAGGATTTAAGCATTGTACAGGATATATTCCGCTCCGCGCACACATTAAAAGGGATGTCGGCTTCGATGGGATTTGAGGATCTTGCCAGTCTGACGCATGAGATGGAAAATGTGCTTGATCTGGTGAGGAACGGGAAATTGAAGATGGATAGTTTTATATTCGATACATTGTTTAAAGGTTTGGACGCTCTGGAAACGATGGTGCAGGATATTGTAGCCGGAGGTACCGGAAAAGCGGATGTAACGGCTATCGTTACTTCTTTAAAGTCGATCGTAAAAGGCGATTATGATAAATCCGGGGCGAATACATCGGCAAAAGGGCAAACAGCCGGTGGCAGCGTTTCGAATGGCAGTTTGGAGGGCGGAATGTCGCTTGATGACTTTCAATCCTCTGTTCTTAAACAATCGATGGACATCGGTCATAACGTTTATCATATCAGGGTCGGAGTGAGTGAAGATTGCGTCCTGAAAGCGGCCCGCGCGTACATGGTATTCGACGTTCTTGAGAAAAACGGTGAAGTCGTCAAATCGGAGCCTTCCGTACAGGAGCTTGAACAGGAGAAGTTTGACCGGTTCTTTACGGTTTTCTATATTTCGCAAAGCAGTGCCGCACCGTTAAAAGAACAGATCGGCAGTGTATCGGAGATCGATTTCGTCGAATTGACGGAGCTTGATACGGAATCGTTATCCGTTCTATCCCGTCCGGCTACAGCCGAGGCAGCCGCATCGTCTGCTGTACCGGTGAAGAAAGAAGAGAAAGCTCCTCAAGCCTCGGCGGCAACGGGCGGCAACGTTACAAGAACGATACGAGTCGATATCGAACGTCTGGATACATTGATGAATTTGTTCAGTGAATTGTTGATTGACAGAGTCCGCTTAGAGCAGCTGGCCAGCGAGATTCGCCGCAGCGATCTTACGGAAACGGTAGAACATATGACGCGCGTTAGCGGCGATTTGCAAAATATCGTATTGAAGCTGCGGATGGTCCCAGTCGATTCCGTGTTTAACCGGTTTCCGCGGATGGTGCGGGATTTAGCCAAATCCCTCGATAAGAAAGTCGATCTGATTATTTCCGGTGCGGATACGGAGCTGGACCGGACGGTTATCGACGAAATCGGAGATCCGCTCGTCCACTTGCTGCGTAATTCTATCGATCATGGCGTAGAGCCGGTTCAAGACCGGATCGCTTCCGGAAAACAAGAAACGGGAACCGTCCATCTCCGGGCATTCCATAGCGGGAATAACGTCTTTATAGAGATTGAGGATGACGGCAGAGGCATCAATCGGGAAAAGGTGCTGTCCATCGCACTCAAAAACGGAATCATTGCCGCCGGACAGGCCGATGGCATGAGTGACGAAGAAGTCTACATGCTGTTATTCGCGCCGGGATTCAGCACTGCGGATAAGATCTCCGACATATCCGGCAGGGGCGTGGGGCTGGATGTCGTGAAATCGAAAATTGCATCGCTTGGCGGACATGTAAGCGTCGCTTCGACGCTTGGTAAAGGAACAAAATTTTCAATCCAGCTTCCTCTGACGCTGTCGATTATTTGGGCAATGCTCATAAAGCTCGGAAGCGAAAAGTATGCAATCCCGCTTTCATCCATCATGGAGACGGCAATTATTAAACAAGATCAAGTCCGCAACATTCACGGTAATCGTATGATTGAGTTCCGGGGGGCTGTTATTCCGCTTCTTTCGTTAAGCCGAATTCTTGAATCTCCGGACTTTGACGAAGAGTTGGAAGCTGAAACCGAAATCGCCGTGATCCGAAAAGGCGATAAATGGGCGGCTGTAATGGTAGATGAGTTCATAGGACAAAGCGAGGTTGTGTTAAAGCCGCTCGGTCCATATTTAACCAATATAAACGCTGCGGTTTCCGGAGCGACGATCCTGGGAGACGGTCAGGTGGCATTAATTATCGATCCGAACGCTTTGATCAAATAGGAGGGATACAAATGGGAGAAGAATTAAAAGTTATCGTCTTCGCGCTTGCCAATGAAGAATACGGAATTGAAGTGGATAAGGTCCGGACGATCGAACGGATGTCGCCGATTACAAGAGTTCCCAAAACACCCGCTTTCATTAAAGGCGTCATTAATCTTCGCGGTGTCGTCGTTCCGGTTCTGGATCTAAGGGGACGATTCGGATTAACCTTGACGGAAGCAACGGACAATTCCAGAATTATAATCGTGGCTGTGAACGATCTGGAGGTTGGATTTATCGTTGATTCGGCTAACGATGTTATTGATATCGACAGCGAATCCATTGATACTCCTCCCGAAGTCGTAGGCGGTATTAAAGCGAAATATTTGCGGGGCATAGCCAAGCTTGCCGACAACCGGCTGCTTATCATGTTAAACCTGGCCGAAGTATTAAATAAAGATGAAATTATCCAGCTTGAACAGCTGGAGGATTAATCGTGGACCTGTTTCAACATTTTGCCGATTTTAAGTTGGACGTCCTAAAGGAAGTCGGTAACATCGGGGCTGGAAATGCGGCCACAGCCCTGTCCCGATTAATCGACAAGCCGGTCGAAATGGCAGTACCGACAGTCAGTATGGTTCCATTCGAGGAAATCGCGGATCGGGTCGGTGGTCCGGAACAGATTGTAGTGGCTGTCTTTCTTCGGGTGGAAGGGGAAGCTCCGGGGAACATGTTCTTTATTATCAAGACCGAATCCGCCAAACGATTGCTGCATCGTTTACTTTCCTTCGAAGTTGAAAGCGAGCATGGATACTCGGAAATGGAGTATTCCGCTTTAAGCGAGATCGGCAATATATTAGCGGGCTCATACTTGTCTTCATTAGCCGACTTCACCAAGCTGTCGATGTCTCCGACGGTACCGTCCATTGCAGTCGATATGGCAGGCGCAGTATTAAGCTACGGTCTTCTCCAGTTTGGAGAGATGGGGGACGACGCGCTGCTGATCGACACCACCTTTGTGGAAGGATCGGAAGAAATGTCAGGCAACTTTTTTCTGATACCGGACCCCGAATCGTTTGAGAAAATATTCAAAGCTTTGGGAGTGCCCGTCGAATGATGCAGCAAAATCTGGTGAAAGTAGGCATGGCCGACCTTAATGTTGCTTCGGACGGTGCAATTATTAAGACAACCGGACTCGGTTCATGCGTCGGTCTTACCTTATTCGATCCGAGGACCAAAGTGGCCGGCATGGCTCATATCATGCTCCCGACATCAAGCATCGCCCGGGAAAGCAAGTTAAATGCAGCCAAATATGCGGATACCGCAGTTCCGGAATTGATACGGCTTTTGGTTTCATTCGGAGCCGCGAAGCAAAGACTTATAGCCAAGCTTGCAGGAGGGGCTCAAATGTTCGCGTTTTCCGGACAATCGGATACGATGAGAATCGGACCGAGGAATGTAGATTCCTGCAAGAAGCTGCTAGCAGATTACTCGATTCCTATCCTCGCTGAAGATACTGGAGGGAACTACGGGCGTACGATTGAACTTGAATGCAGCACGGGTATGTTGTTCATTAGGAGCGTCCAGTACGGTGTAAAGGAGCTTTAATATGCTGGGTTCCATACGTTGGAATAGTGCTCTCGGATTATTCGGTTTTATACTTACTTTTATATTTTCCATTGGTTCGAACGGGTTTACGATTACATTGCTGCGAAGCGTTTATGCATTTCTAACCCTTTTTGCGATCGCTTTTGCGCTTCGGTATGTACTGGGCCTGATCAACGCTTCAGTTGGGCGGCAATCCTCCAATGCGCTTCAGCAGCAGGCGGAAGAGCAAACGGGGAGCGAATTGGACTTGGTCACACCGGATGAACAAGAGGATCTGAACCGGATGCTTAAAGAACAGATGGTGGCAGGTAGACCTCTTGGCTCAGCGGAGCAACAATCATCATTTCAGCCGCTGTCTCCGCCAAAGCTTGTATCGGCCAAGGACAAATCGGCAGAAGAACTGGCGCAGGCAGTTCGTCATCTCGCCGAGCGGTAGGATACATGACCAAGCATTGGAATAACGGATCGGACAATTTTAATACTTACGCTTACGGAGCCGGTTTTGCTTCGCAAAACCTAAGTATATGCTTACGAAGCTGGTTTTGCTCCGCAAAACCTTTAGGAGGGTGAGACGATGATCGAACCGAAAGCGCCTCATTTATCCAACATTGAGATGTGGCAACGATGGAAAGATGATCAAGATATCGAAGCGAAAAAACGACTCGTCGAGCATTATCTTCCTCTAGTGGATTATGTAACGAACCGGATGGCTATCGGATTGCCGAAAAATGTATCCAAGGACGACCTTTCCAGTAATGGTGTCATGGGCCTGATCGATGCGATCGATAAGTTCGATTACCGCAGAGGTCTGCAATTCGAAACCTACGCCTCGTGGCGGATCCGCGGCGCAATCATTGACGGTTTGCGTCAAGGCGACTGGGTGCCGCGGTCGGTTAGGGAGAAATCCAAAAAAATCGAAGAAGCCTATCAGCACTTGGAGCAGCGGTTTTTGAGAACAGTCACCGATGCCGAAATGAGCGCCTATTTGAATGTTAGCGAACGAGACTTCCTGCACATGCTGCAGGAGATTGCCGTGACGACGATCTGTTCCCTTGAAGATCCGATCCGAGAAGAAGAATCGGAAACCCGACTGTCCTTGCTTGTGGATGAAAAAGCTAAGAACCCGGATCACAAGGTGCATGAATTTTATATTAAGGATGCGCTTGTGAAAGGAATTGAGCGCTTAACGGAAAAGGAAAGGATTGTCGTGACGCTCTTTTACTATGAAGAGCTTTCCTTAAGCGAAATCGCAGAAGTGATGTCCTTGTCGCCTTCGCGGATTTCGCAGCTCCATTCGAAAGCGATATTGCGATTGCGGGGAGCTTTGTCCAAGCATAAGAATCAATTAATGGAGCTTTAAGCAGGGAGGAGGAGAATAGTGGCGAACGATATGGTTTTGGAATCGTATATCGGAATCGAGGTTTCACAGGACAAGTTATCGGCGGTGCTTTATTTTATTCGCCCGGATATCAAATTTTCGGCCTCATTCCAGGACTTGAAACAATGGGTACAAGCAAACGGTATCGTATTTGGAGTCGATTTCGAAGTACTGGAACAAATTGCCAAAACGCCAGCATCGTTCTTTAAACGGAAGACGGTAATTGCAGCAGGGTTGCCTGCCAAAGACGGCGCAAACGGTTCGATTAAATATCATTATGAAACGGAAGAGCAGCATAGGAAGCCCGCGGTGCTTGAGAGCGGCAAGGTTGATTATAAGGAAGTCGTTCAACTCCGAAACGTCCGAACGGGGCAGCTGATCGCGGAGCAAATTCCGCCTGAGCCTGCGACCGAAGGGCGGGCGGTTACCGGGGAATCCTTGTACGGCAAAGATGGCAAAGCAGCGAGGTTCAAGATCGGGAAAAATGTCGTCATCGGGACGGACGGAAAGGGTTTGTACGCGGCGGTCGACGGAATGATAACGATGACGGACCGTGACAAAATAAATGTGTTTCCCGTCTATGAAGTGAATGGAGATGTCGATTACAAGACGGGAAATATTGATTTTGTCGGTACAGTCGTCGTCAGAGGCAATGTACTGACCGGTTTTCGGATCAAAGCTTCGGGCGATATCCGAATCATCGGAGGCGTTGAGGGTGCGGAGCTGGAGAGTGAGGCCTCGATAGAAGTTACGGGCGGTATTCTGGCCGGAAATAAAGGTTATATCAAAGCCGGAAAAAATGTAAAAAGTTCTTTTATTCAGGAAGCAAACATTTTTGCAGGCGAAGATGTCGTCGTCAGTCAGAGTATAATGCACTCGAACGTCCGCGCAGGTTGTAATGTACTGTGCAATGGCGCTAAGGGACTTCTTGTAGGAGGGACGGTTCAGGCGGGAGAAAAGGTATCCGCACGGACAATCGGCAATACAATGTCAACGGCAACAACGATCGAGGTAGGAGTAAAACCGGAGCTGAGAACGGAGCTTTCGGAGCTCCGTCAGCAGTTGAGGACGGTCAACGACAACCTTGATAAGTCTGAGAAGGCACTCGTATTGTTAGATCAACTGGCTTCAGCCGGGCAGTTGTCCGGCGATAAGCTGGCAATGAGGATTAAATTGTCCGCTACAAAGCGTCAAGCACTTGAACATCAAAACGAGCTGAAGGAACGAATACTCAATATCGAGAAAACGCTGGAGGATTCGGACCGAGCCTGCGTTGAGGCGATTAACGCCGTCTATGGAGGCACAAAGATCGTAATCGGCCGCAACACGCGATTTGTAAAAGAAGCTTCCCAGCGTGTTGTATTTCGGTATTCCGAAGGGGATATCGTCATGACTCCTTATTAGAGGTTGGTTTAAAAAGCCCAATCCCTAGCTTCTTTCAACCTTCTTGGTGCTGAGAACCGGGCTTTGTGAACAATTACTATTATTGATCCGCCAATTCAGTTGAATGGGGGAGAACGGATAATGAGCTATCAATCCATCGATCTGCAAATGTCCATTCCCAGAACGCCGGAAGCAAGCGGAGTTCAAAGTCAGATCATACATAAGCCTGTCGCAGAGCAGCATAAGCTGGCTGACGATGCCTCTAAGCAAACGGAAATAGTCAGACATAAAAATACCAATGTAGAAGAAGCGTCCGGATTAAATGTACAGGACGGGCAGGGTAGGTCACATGGAAGGCACAGCAGCAAGAAAAGGGAGCGGAAAAGGAAGCCCGAGCAAGCGCAGCAGTTATCCGCTCATCCATATAAAGGAAAACATATCGATCTCAGCTTATAACTTAAACGACTTAAAACAAGAGAAATAGGAACTGCAGGTGATTGGGTATGCATGAGCCCTGGGTATATATCGTTCTGCTTGGTGCATTTGCAGTCGTCAGTGCAATGGCGCTGCCCCGGAAAGTGAATCCGGAAGGGAATATAAAACAAACGGTTCGAGATATGGAAACGGCCTTGGAGCAATTCATGGAAAGTATGGAGGCGGATAATGAGGATCTGGCGAAGTCCTTTACAGAGGCCCAAAAGGACTGGCGCGAGGAATCGTTGAAACGGGAAAATAAAATCATCCAGCTTGAACGCCGGTGTTCCCAGCTGGAGATAGCGGTTTCCAAGCTGGAGAGCAATTACGGGGAACGTGTCGATCAATTAAGAGAAGAGATCCGGTCGCTCAAGGCTCATACAGTCTCTTCTGCATCCGATCGGTCAGCTGATCAAACCGAAAAAGTACATGAATCGGCACTCCCGAAGTCTCAATATGATGGTGCTGAACATACGCAAAGCATATTGATCAAGGACCGGTATGCGGAAATTATCGGACTGCATGGTCAGGGCAAATCGATTGAATATATCGCCAGGAAATCCGGGCTGAATAAAGGTGAAGTCCAATTAATCCTGCAATTGTCCAGACAGGAGGAGCAGCACCTTGTTTAGAAACCGCTCTTTTGTCGTCGGTCTCGGTTTTGGAATCATTCTCGGCGCCTTATTGCTTCAGCTTGCTATTGAAGGCGAGAAACAAAGCGGGAAGTCTGTACTATTCGAAGAACAACCCGCGCTGGATGCGAATTATACGCAGGAGGAAGTCGACAGGTTGCTGGCTGAGGCAAGAGAACAGGCGTTAGCAGAAGCCGCTGTCTCGACCCCGGACACTCAAGGCGGGGGAGAAGACGAGAAGCCGCTGGTCCGTATAGTGAAGATTCCGCGCGGAACGACTTTGGAAAAGACAGCCGAAATGCTGCAGGATTACGGATTAATCGAGGACAAGCTTTATTTTGTATCGTCGATGCGCGCGAACAGCGGGAAAATACGGAGCGGTACCTTTTATTTCGAAGGACGCCCAACTGAAGAGGATGTAAAAGAAACGATCACTAACGACCCGATTCTGTCGTTTCCGGATCATTAGTTTCTCGGGATGGATTTCTGAAAAGTCGGTTGCATGGGAAATTCAGATATGGTATAGTAATTGACGGTGTTAAAAACACACGCCGGTCAATTTCGTCATGGGTGCTCGCACAATCCGTATGAGTCTTGCCGAAAGATGCGACCCGGCGGAGGACAAAAAAACCAAATCAGGAGGTGTTGTGGAGATGGCGGTTATTTCCATGAAGCAGCTGCTTGAAGCTGGGGTTCATTTCGGTCATCAGACCCGTCGTTGGAACCCGAAGATGGATCGTTATATCTTCACCGAAAGAAACGGAATTTACATTATCGACCTGCAAAAAACGGTCAAGAAAGTGGAAGAAGCGTATAATTTCGTGCGCTCGATCGCAGAAGAAGGCGGAACGCTTCTGTTCGTCGGTACGAAGAAGCAAGCGCAGGATTCAGTAAAAGAAGAAGCCGAACGTTGTGGAAACTTTTACATTAATCAACGCTGGCTCGGCGGCACGCTGACCAACTTCCAAACGATTCAAAAACGGATTGATCGTTTAAAGCAATTAGAGAAGTGGGAAGAAGACGGGACATTCGAAGTTCTTCCTAAGAAAGAAGTTATTATTCTCCGCAAAGAAAAAGATCGTCTTGAAAAGTTCCTTGGCGGTATTAAAGGAATGAAAGGTTTGCCGAGCGCACTGTTCGTCATCGACCCGCGCAAAGAGCGCATTGCCGTTGCCGAAGCGCGTAAACTGGGCATTCCGATTGTCGGCATCGTTGACACGAACTGCGATCCGGACGAAATCGACTACGTCATTCCAGGTAACGATGACGCTATTCGTGCCGTTAAATTGCTTACCTCCAAAATGGCTGATGCTATTGTGGAAGCAAATCAAGGTGAACAAACGACGGCATAATCGTCGATATTGCGTTAACAGGAAAGGGTGGTCAGAAGGTTCAAAACCTCTCACCGCCCTTTTTTTAGAATAAAAATCGCGGCTGGGTTACATGCTCATCTTTATTAACCCCGGTCAAGTCGTTACATATGGATCGAATTTGATTAAAAAGCTGCAATTAAATTCAGGAGGGTTACTTATGGCGGTAAGTGCTAGTGCGGTAAAGGAATTGCGCGAAAAAACAGGCGCAGGAATGTTGGATTGTAAAAAGGCGCTGGAAGAAGCGAATGGAGATATTCAAAGAGCGACCGAACTGCTTCGCGAAAAAGGATTGGCTGCCGCCGCTAAAAAAGCGGGACGTGTTGCAACAGAAGGCTTGGTCGAATCTTACATCCATGGCGGCGGAAGAATCGGCGTATTGGTCGAAGTGAACTGCGAAACCGATTTTGTTGCTAAAACCGATCAGTTCCGTGAATTTGTTAAAGATATTGCAATGCAAATCGCTGCTGCAAATCCGAAGTTTGTCCGCCGCGAGGAAGTGCCTGCGGATGAATTGGACAAAGAGCGGGAAATTTTGAAGGCTCAAGCATTGAATGAAGGCAAACCGGCGCATATCGTTGATAAAATGGTTGAAGGCCGTATCGGCAAATATTATGAAGAATATTGCCTCATGGAGCAGTCCTTCATCAAAGATCCTGACAAAACGATTACAACGATTTTGAATGAAAAAATCAGCACCATCGGCGAAAATATTTCCATCCGTCGCTTCGTTCGTTATGAACTGGGAGAAGGCCTGGAGAAAAAACAAGACAACTTCGTTGAAGAAGTTATGTCTCAAGCGAAACTTTAATCCGAACGCGTTTTTGGCGGGGCGGCGCGTCCGCCCCGCCATCCTTATATGGTTTTGTTTAAAATAGGCTTTTGGAGTAAGATGGATGGAGGGTTAAACGTTGGAGCAACCGGTGTATAAACGAATTGTTTTAAAGGTAAGCGGAGAATCGTTATCCGGACAAAACGGCTACGGAATTGACGCAACGATGATTTCTTCGATTGCTGAACAGGTTAAAGAAGTTGTCGAGTTGAACGTAGAGGTTGCAATTGTAGTCGGAGGCGGAAATATCTGGAGAGGCATCGCCGGAACGGCGAAAGGCATTGATCGTGCTACCGCCGATTACATGGGGATGCTTGCGACGGTTATGAATTCGCTTGCCCTTCAGGATGCGTTGGAGCAAATCGATGTTCCGACTCGTGTACAGACATCCATCGCTATGCAGCAAATTGCGGAACCCTACATCCGGCGCCGGGCGATCAGGCATCTGGAGAAGGGGCGAGTCGTTATATTTGCAGCCGGAACCGGCAACCCGTTTTTCTCAACGGACACGACAGCGGCGCTGCGTGCTGCGGAGATTGAAGCGGAAGTCATTCTTATGGCGAAGAATAAAGTGGACGGCGTATACTCGGCCGATCCGTTCAAAGACGATTCGGCGGAAAAATTCGAGCAATTAACCTATCTCGAAGTGCTGAACCGCAACCTGGGGGTCATGGATTCCACGGCTTCATCGCTTTGTATGGATAATAATATTCCGCTTATTGTTTTCTCGATCACCGAGAGCGGCAACATTAAACGTGTAGTCCTTGGAGAGAAAATTGGTACGATCGTGAAAGGAAGTGTAGGGTAATGCCACAATCCATCAAAAAAAATAGCGAAGACAGAATGGAAAAAGCGATCAGCGCTTTGAAACGGGAGCTATCGACGCTTAGGGCGGGGCGTGCGGTACCGGCTTTGCTTGACCGGGTGCAGGTAGAATATTACGGAACGATGACGCCGGTTAATCAGTTGGCAAATATCAATACGCCTGATTCTCGGACACTTCTTATTCAACCATGGGACAAAACTTCCCTGGGAGCGATCGAGAAAGCGATTCTGAAATCGGATCTGGGACTTACCCCTTCCAATGATGGGAATACAATCCGGATTAATATACCGGCATTAACGGAAGAAAGACGCAGTGAGCTTGTCAAAGCGACGAAGAAATTCGGCGAAGAAGCGAAGGTGGCGATTCGCAACATCCGCAGAGACGCAAACGATGACATCAAGAAGCTTGAGAAGTCGGATATCTCCGAGGATGAATCGCGCCGGCATCAGGATGATATTCAAAAAATGACGGACCGGTTTACTGCGGAAGTGGACAAAGTGCTTGCTAATAAAGAAAAAGAGATTATGGAAGTATAATACGATTACCGGCCCCTCCGACAGGTGGGGTTTGTTATATCATACTATGACGATACATATATCATGCGATAGGGCACTTCCGAAATGATCAGGGGGATGAGCTGTTGCGCTTGCTTAGGTCCCGAGTGGGAGGAAACGTATGATTAGGCGGTTGAAGGCTTGGTTCACCAAGCCGCCAGGCAGAGTAGAACAACCTTTAATGAAAGATAATATACCCAGACATGTCGCCATCATCATGGACGGAAACGGCCGTTGGGCGAAAAGCCGGGGATTGCCGCGAGCTGCGGGTCATCGTTCGGGCATGAAAACGGTAAAGCGGATTACGATGGCGGCTGACCGCCTTGGAATTAAATATTTAACCTTGTATGCTTTCTCCACGGAAAATTGGAAGAGACCGAAATCGGAAGTGGAATTTTTGATGAAGCTTCCGCAAGAGTTTCTTTCCATTGAGCTTGACGATTTAGTTAAAAATAATGTCCAAGTTAAGATGATGGGATATAGGGAAAGCCTGCCGGAGTATACGCTTGAGGCAATTGAGGAAGCGATACGCGCCACTGCGGGTAACACAGGGCTTGTTCTTAATTTTGCATTAAATTATGGAAGCCGTAAAGAAATGCTGGATGCGGTTCGCAAACTAAGTGCGGAAGTGAAGGAAGGCAGGCTGGATCCGGAGCAGATCGAAGAGCATCATTATGAGCGATGTCTTCTGACACACGGGATTCCTGATCCGGACTTGCTTATTCGAACCAGCGGCGAGCTTCGGATCAGCAATTTTATGTTATGGCAGCTTGCCTACAGTGAGCTTTGGTTTACGAACGTATATTGGCCGGAGTTTTCGGATGAGCATTTTTATGAAGCGATACGCGAATACCAGCGGCGTGCCCGGCGATATGGCGGGTTATAATCGCACGATTGGAGCGTGCTGAACGTTGAAACAACGTATTACGACCGGGCTGATAGCAGGGACGGGTTTTATCGGACTTGCATTCATCGGTGGCTGGCCTTACATTACATTGCTTTTAATACTTTCTATAGTCGGTTACATGGAATTCGTACGGATGAACGGACTGCTCTGGCATCA
This sequence comes from Paenibacillus tarimensis, assembly GCA_041281825.1. Classification (GTDB taxonomy): domain Bacteria; phylum Bacillota; class Bacilli; order Paenibacillales; family Paenibacillaceae; genus Paenibacillus_D; species Paenibacillus_D tarimensis_A. Next base: position 2,647,386 of record CP166298.1, read on the forward strand.
TCCCGCCGCATTGACCGGCTGCATCGGTATGCTCGCAATTGCCTTTCCATGGAACAGTATACAGGTTGGTTTACCCTCCGAGATTGTAATCGTATGGCTGCTGATGTTCACGCTGTTCAGTACGACTGTCGTTACCAAAAACAAAACAACGTTGGATCATGTCGCCCTTCTAATGCTGGGGGCCGTCTATATCGGTATCGGTTTTTCCTCGATGATGACGGTGAGAGGAATCGAAGAGTATGGACGGATTGCAACTTTTTTGGCGTTTGGCTGTATTTGGGCTTCGGACATCGGTGCTTATTTCAGCGGGCGGGCTTTCGGAAGACATAAGCTCTGGCCGTCCATCAGCCCGAACAAGACGGTGGAGGGGGCAGTAGGCGGGATATTGCTTGCGTTTATCGTTGCTGCGGGTGTCGCCGTTATGGTGCCGGAGTGGATGCCGCTCGGTAAAGCTCTTATGATCGGTTTGTTAAGTGCGGTTGCCGGGCAGCTCGGCGATCTGATTCAGTCCGCTTATAAACGGATTCGCGGCATAAAGGATACGGGAACGATCTTGCCTGGACACGGGGGAGTTCTGGACCGGGTCGACAGCTGGTTGATCGTATTTCCAATCTTAACGCTTACCGGCTTGTTGACTTAGTATGCGCATGTTCCGCAAATCCTTTACCGGGGAGACTTAAATCGGAGAGACTTAATCGGAGAGACATTGAGCTCAGCTCAAAGATCCCTATGTCATGCTCAAAGCTCCCTATGTCATGCTCAAAGCTCCCTATGTCAGGAGGCAGTAAGGTGAAAAAAATATCGGTTCTCGGCTCTACAGGCTCGATCGGTACGCAAACGCTCGATGTGATTGCCCACGATCCGCAGCAATATAAGGTCGTGGCATTAGCCGCCGGAGCAAACGTCAACCTGTTGGTTGAACAAGCGCTTCGTTTCCGTCCGCAGACGGTATGCCTTGCAACGAAGGAAGCCGCAGATGAGGCGGCGAAAAGGCTTCCTGCCGGAATCAAGGTGCTGTACGGGGAAGAGGGACTGATCGCAGCGGCGGCGGAAAACGATGCGGATTGTGTGGTCACAGCGCTGGTTGGCAGCCGCGGACTTCGCTCGACAATGGCCGCAATCGACGCCGGCAAGACGATCGGTCTGGCCAATAAGGAAACATTGGTAACAGCCGGCCATCTTGTTATGAACCGGGCGCGGGAGCAAGGAGTACCCATTATTCCGATCGATAGTGAGCATTCCGCAATATTCCAGTGTTTGAACGGGGAACGGCATGAGGATATACAGCATATTGTTCTGACCGCATCAGGAGGTTCTTTTCGCGACAAAACCAGGGACGAGCTCGAAGGCGTAACGGTCGAGCAGGCGCTGAGCCACCCGAACTGGTCGATGGGTGCCAAGATCACGATTGATTCCGCCACGATGGTCAACAAAGGACTGGAAGTGATCGAGGCGCACTGGTTGTTCGGGATCGATTATGACCGGATCGAAGTGCTCATTCATCCCGAAAGCATTATTCATTCCTATGTGGAATTCATTGACAATAGTGTGATCGCACAGATGGGATGGCCCGACATGCGGGTCCCGATTCAATACGCGCTTACCTATCCTCATCGCAGACCTACGCCTACCAAGCCGTTCCGGTTGTCGGAAGCGGGCAAGCTGCACTTCCGCGAGATGGATTATGATCGTTATCCGTGCTTGCGCTTGGCTTTTGAGTGCGGAAAAACCGGCGGCTCGGCGCCTGCCGTATTTAATGCGGCCAATGAAGTGGCCGTGGCCAGATTCTTAAATGGTGAAATTACGTTTCTTGATATAGAGCGAATAGTGGAACGGGTGCTGGAACGCCATCGGCCGGTGCCGTTGCCCGATCTGCAGTCAATCGAGGAAACGGACGCATGGGCCCGGGCGGAAGCGGCCGTTATCTTATCGATATAGAAATTGTGTGTAAAATGACGGTTCTCTTGTATCGGCGGGGAGAATAATGATAATCTAGGTACAGGCCGTTACGAACAGGAGGCTGGACAAGTGGAAATGGTTCAGATCGTCTTTTTGACAGTACTTGTTTTTTTTCTGATCGTCTCGATTCATGAATGGGGACACTTCTATTTCGCCAAACGGGCGGGTATTCTAGTTAGAGAATTTGCGATCGGGTTCGGCCCGAAGCTGTTGTCAATCAAGAAAGGCGAAACGCGTTATACATTGCGCCTTATTCCCGCAGGCGGATTTGTGCGAATGGCCGGTGAAGACCCCGAGATCGTCGAAGTACAAAAAGGTCAAACGATCGCAATCAAGGTTGACGGCGAACGCGTAACGCGTTTGTATTTGGATCGGCTGGATGAGCGGAGCAACGTCATTCGCGGCGAAGTGGATGCAATCGATTTGGAAAAGTCTTTATCGTTATCGCTAGATGTGGAAGGGGAAAAAGAGCACTATTCCATCCATCCGCAAGCGCTCATGATTACAAAAGGCAGAGAGACGCAAATTGCACCGCTTGACCGCCAATTCGGAAGCAAAACGGTCGGTCAGCGCGCGATGGCGATTTTTGCCGGTCCGCTTATGAATTTTATTCTTGCGTTTGTATTGTTCGCCGCCTATATCCAAATGGCGGGTGTACCGATTGATCCGCCGGATCGGGTGCTGATCGGTGAAATTATTGAAGGAAGACCGGCCGCTGATGCGGATCTGATGGTCGGAGACGAGATAAAAACGATCAATGGCGTTGAAATCGGCGGAGATTACAGTAAAATGATCGAATTGATCAGCGCTTCCGCAAATAAATTGATGAAGTGGACGGTCATTCGGGGCGGCGAAACGATTGAGGTGGAGATTACCCCGCTTCCCGATCCCGATACGGGAGACGGAAAGGTGGGAATCGGCGCACATTATCCGACGCGGCCTGCTACATTCATAGAAACGTTTACGTTTGCCGGGAAAGCGATGAAAAATATGACCATCAACATTTTTGAAGGCTTCAAAATGCTGATTACGGGCCAATTTAAGCTGGACGACCTTGGCGGTCCGGTTAGAACCGCGGAAGTGACCAGCCAAATCGCCAGACAAGGGATTGTTCAACTGACGTCATGGGCGGCCATTCTCAGTTTGTATCTGGGCATATTCAATCTATTGCCTATCCCCGCCTTGGACGGGAGCAGGCTTATCTTTCTCGGTGTGGAGGCCGTACGCGGTCGTCCGATCGATCCGAACCGCGAGAGCATGGTTCATTTCATTGGCTTTGCTATGTTAATGCTGCTCATGCTGGCAGTTACCTATAATGATATTTTACGTTTGGTTAGAGGATAATGCGACCGCTGAGAAATAGGCGGCGCGCGTTTTCGTATATTCGATAGTCATTTAACGGGTTAAGCCCCCCACCTCTCAAGGTGGGCTTTGAATCAGGTGGAGTAGAGCTCCATCTGATTCTCCGATGTTCAGCGACAAGCTGAACGAGTTCACTGACGTCCGGGAGGTCCATATGTCGAAGGAGAAGCAGTTTGTAACGGAAATTACACCGCAAGGTGAAGATTTTTCCAGATGGTATATTGATGTGATTAAGAAAGCGGAACTGATGGATTACTCGCCTGTCCGCGGATGTATCGTGTTTCGTCCGGAAGGGTTCGGGCTTTGGGAAAATATTCAGCAGGAGCTTGACCGCCGGTTTAAAGAAACCGGACACCGTAACGCCTATTTCCCGCTGTTCATTCCGGAAAGCTTCTTTCAGAAGGAGAAAGAGCACGTGGAAGGCTTTAATCCGGAATTGCCCTGGGTGACGGAAGCGGCGGGAGAGAAGCTGGAGGAGCGTCTGGCGATTCGTCCGACATCGGAAACGATGATCGGCCATATGTATGCCAAGTGGATTCAGTCTTACCGCGATTTGCCGCTTCTTATCAATCAGTGGGCCAACGTCGTCCGCTGGGAGAAGCGTACATTGCCGTTTCTGCGCACAAGCGAGTTTTTATGGCAGGAAGGTCACACCGCTCATGAAAACGAAGAAGAAGCGCGGCAAGAAACGATGCAAATGCTGGAAATCTACCGGGACTTCGTCGAGCAATTTTTAGCCATTCCCGTCATTGTCGGCCAGAAGACCCCTTCAGAGAAGTTTGCCGGGGCGGTCGATACGTATTCCATCGAGGCAATGATGAAGGACGGCCGTGCGGTTCAGGCCGGTACGTCGCATTATTTGGGCACCAACTTTGCGGTCGCTTTCGATATTAAGTTTCTCGATCGCGAGAATACGCTGCAATTTGTCCATACCACCTCTTGGGGCGTTAGCACCCGATTGATCGGCGCCCTAATCATGGTGCACGGCGATGACCGCGGCTTGGCGTTGCCGCCGAAAGTGGCGCCGACGCAGGTCATTATGATCCCGATCGGACCGCCCAAGACGAGGGAACAGGTTATCGCAAGAGTGGACGAGCTTTACGCGGAGCTGAAGCAGGCCGGGATCCGCGTACGCGTGGATGACCGCGCGGAAATGAGTCCGGGATGGAAGTTTAACGAGTATGAGATGCGCGGGGTTCCGCTCCGCCTTGAGCTTGGACCAAGGGATATGGAGAACGGTCAAGCGGTGCTTGTTTCCCGGATTTCCGGAGAGAAGCGGATCGTTGCCCAGGACGGACTCGTGCGGGAAGTGGAAGAGATGCTTGATGAAATTCAACAGCAGATGTACGAGAAGGCGAAATCGTTCCGGGAAGACAATTTCAGGTCTCTTGACACATTAGATGAAATGAAGGCTTTCCTGGAGGAAAAACGCGGCTTTGTAGAGACAGGATGGTGCGGCTCTGAGGTTTGCGAGAAGCAGGTGAAAGAAGAAACCGGTGCGACAAGCCGGAATATTCCGTTTACCCCATCGAGCCATAAAGAGAAATGCCTCGTTTGCGGCGATCCGGCCAAGCACACGGTCGTCTTTGCCCGCGCTTATTAAGATAATATTTAAAAATCCGGTTTTAAGCACCGAGGAGGTTGGATGAAGCTAGGGACTGAGGAGCGGAGCGTAGGCGAAACCTACGTGAGCACCTGAAAGGTTTCTGAAGGAAACCTCGCTTCGTAAGCATATGCTCAGGCCCGGCTGAATTCAAGACCTTTGGGAGGGAGTTATGGATAAACCAGGGGATAAGAGACAACGATTCGAACTGCTGATGAAGCAGGCAGAGCTTCCGCAAAATTTCATCGATACATACTATATAGACGGATATATCGATCAAGTTGTTGTCAGCCAGAGCAACCGGGAATGGACGTTTTGCATCCGCAAAGCGTCCATGGTGCCTTTACAGGCTCATCTTCGATTTACACAGACGATCAGGGACAAATTCGCGCATATTGCATCGGTCAATTTTCAGATCTGTTATGAGGATGAAATATCGACAACGGATATTGTTTCCGCCTATTGGCCGCTGTTTGTCGAATGGGCGCAGCAGGAAATGGCTTCGGTAAACGGTTGGCTTGGCAAGGCGAAGCTTGAGATGGACGGCGGGCTGCTTTCGTTGTTTTTGCAGGACGATGCCGTCTTGGAAATGGCGAGAAAGAAAAAAATCGACGAGTTCGCAACCCGCTTCTTTGAACGGCAGTTCAAGCGATCGTTTAGGGTGAAGCTTATTGCCGGAGGCGACCGTACTCAGGAATTGGAGAAGTTCACACAGCGGCTCGTACAGGAAGAACGCGAAATTATCGAACAAATGATGGCGAATGCCGTTAGCGAAGCTCCTCCCGCCCAAGAGGGCGATGTCCCCCTTGTCATCGGTTATGAGATCCGGGAAGCGCCTGTTCCGATCATTCAGATTCAGGAGGAAGAGAAAAAGGTTACCGTGCAAGGCACCGTCTTCGGAATGGATGTCAAAGAGCTGCGAAACGGAAGTACACTCTTTATGTTTAGCGTCACCGATTTCTCCGATTCGATTGCGATGAAGATGTTTGCCAAGACGAAGGACGATGTGAAGGTACTGAGCCAGCTTTCGAACGGCAAATGGATCAAAGCGCGAGGCCGGGTGGAATATGACCGTTTTATGCAGGAACCGGAGCTCGTGATGATGCCGAATGATCTGCATGAGGTCAAGGCTCCTCCAGAACGTAAGGATGATGCGGATGAAAAAAGGGTCGAATTTCATCTGCATTCTACAATGAGTACGATGGATGCCGTTACGCCAATTGACATTTATATTAAAACCGCCGCCAAATGGGGGCACAAAGCGATTGCGGTGACCGATCACAGCAACGTGCAGTGTTATCCGGAGGCCTATAAGGCGGCCAAAAAAAATGGCCTTAAAGTATTGTTCGGCGTTGAGGCGAACGTTGTCAATGATGCAGTGCCAATGGTGCTGCAGCCGCGGAAAGAGCCGCTGGAAAGTGCGGTTTATGTTGTATTCGATATCGAGACGACCGGTTTATCCATTATTAATAATAAAATTATTGAACTGGCCGGCGTTAAAATGAAAGAAGGCAAGGAGATTGACCGCTTCTCCACATTTATTAACCCGCATGAAAAAATACCGTATCATATCCAGCAGTTGACGAGCATCTCGGACGATATGGTTGCGGATGCCCCGGAGCTTGCACCAAAGCTTCGCGAGTTTGTGGAGTTTATCGGAGATTCGGTGCTTGTGGCCCACAATGCCCGGTTTGATATGGGCTTTATCCAGGCGGCATGCAAGTCCATCGGTTTGCCCGAGCTGACGAATCCGGTACTGGATACGCTGGAGCTGGCCCGATTTATTCATCCCGCAATGAAAAATCATCGGCTGAATACATTGGCTGATAAATATAAAATCAGCCTGGAAAATCACCATCGCGCGATCGACGATTCATTGGCTCTCGGAGGTATATTATTCGGACTCATACAGGATGCCGCAGCACGAAACATTACCGGACTTCATCAATTAAACGATTATGTTGGACTTGATATATCGAACAGCCGCCCGTTCCATTGCGGCATCTATGCATTAAATGCTGCGGGCAAGAAGAATCTGTTTAGACTCATTTCGCTGTCACATACCGAATATTTCAAACGTGTCGCCTGCATCCCGAAGAGCAAGCTGACGGAGATGCGCGAAGGTTTACTGGTTATCTCCGGCTGCGAGAAGGGCGAATTTTTTGAAACCGTATTGAACAAAACAGTGGAAGAAGCGGAAGAAGTAGCACACTACTATGATGTGCTTGAAATTCAGCCAGTGGAATTTTATATGCATCTGGTCGATAAAGGGTTGGTCGGAAGCCGGGCAGAAATCGAGCAGGCATTGCGCCGCGTCGTCCAGATCGGAGAACAGCTGGGCAAACCGGTGATCGCGACGGGCAATGTGCATTACCTGAACCCGAGGGACAAGATTTACCGCGATATAACAATTCACGGCATTACGGGCTTTAGTCCGCTCAAGGACATTCGCAAGCCGGATGCTCACTTCCGGACGACAAAGGAAATGCTTGAGGAATTCGCGTTTCTTGGGGAGGAAAAAGCGCACGAGGTTGTCGTCCGGAATACGAACGAACTCGCAGACCGGTTCGAGGAGTACGAGATGTTTCCTCAAGAACCGTTCTTCCCGATTATCGAAGGCGCGGATGACGAGATGCGCAATATATGTTACAGTACGGCGCGCAAGCTGTATGGCGACCCGATCCCGGATGTTGTAACGGAGCGGCTCGAGCGGGAAATTGTACCGATCACAAAGTCCGGATTCTCCGCACTGTATTTGATCTCAATGAAGCTGGTCAAAAAGTCGAATGAAGACGGCTATCTCGTCGGTTCCCGGGGCTCCGTCGGTTCTTCCGTCGTTGCCATGATGCTGGGCATTTCCGAGGTCAACCCGCTGCCGCCGCATTACTTGTGTCCGTCATGCTGCCACTCGGAGTGGTTTACCGACGGCAGCGTGCCGAGCGGCTTCGATTTGCCGAACAAAGACTGTCCGAAATGCGGCGCAGCGATGAAAGGAGAAGGTCAAGACATACCGTTCGAAACGTTCCTTGGCTTCAAGGGAGACAAGGTGCCGGATATCGACTTGAACTTCTCGGGCGATTATCAGCCGCATGCGCATAATTATACGAAGGTGTTGTTCAGCGAGAAATGTGTGTTCCGCGCAGGAACGATAGGAACGGTCGCCGAAAAGACGGCATACGGCTTCGCCAAGAAATACGAAGAGGATCAAGGCAAGAAGTGGCGCGGGGCCGAGCTCAGCCGGCTGGCTAGCGGATGTACGGGAGTGAAACGGAGTACGGGGCAGCATCCGGGAGGCATTGTTGTCGTTCCGGACTATATTGAAGTCGAGGACATCACCCCGGTTCAATATCCGGCCGACGATACAAGTTCGGAATGGAAAACGACGCATTTCGATTACCATGCGTTTGATGCGAATCTGCTCAAGCTTGATATTCTCGGACACGACGATCCGACAATGATGCGGATGCTTCAGGACCTGACCGGGGTCGATCCGACAACGATTCCAATGAACGATCCGAAGGTAATGAGCCTGTTTAATTCCACCGACGCGCTCGGCGTAACGCCGGAGCAGATCAAAACGCCGGTCGCCACGTACGGCGTGCCGGAGATGGGGACCAAATTCGTTCGTCAGATGCTTCAGGAAACACAGCCGTCGACCTTTGCGGACCTGCTTCAGATTTCGGGCTTGTCTCACGGGACCGGCGTCTGGCTGGGCAATGCCCAGGAGCTGATCAAGAACAATACGTGTACAATCAAAACCGTTATCGGGTGTCGTGACGATATTATGCTATACTTGATCTACAAAGCCGGAATGGATGCCGGCCTGGCATTCAAGATTACCGAGAGCGTGCGCAAAGGGAAGGGCTTGACTCCGGAATGGATCGAAGAGATGAAGAAATGCAATGTTCCGCAATGGTATATCGATTCCTGTCTCAAGATCGAGTACATGTTTCCGAAGGCTCACGCGTCCGCATATGTCATTTCCGCAGTAAGAACGGCCTTTTTCAAATTATATTATCCGATCGCTTTCTATGCGACGTACTTTACGGTCCGGGCGGAGGATTTCGATCTGGAGCTGTTATGCCAGGGTTACGATGCTATATATAAGAAGCTGAATGAGATTGAGGCGAAGGGGTTCCAGGCAACCCCGAAGGAGAAAAGCATGGTATCGATCCTCGAGATGGCGCTTGAGATGACGGCGCGCGGCTTTTCCTTCAAGCCGATCGATCTGTACCGTTCCGACGCGACCCGCTTTATCGTCGACGGCGATTCCCTCATTCCGCCGTTTTCGGCGATTGCGGGGATCGGCGATAACGCGGCGCGCAATATTGCCGCAGCCCGGGAACAGGGCGAATTTCTTTCGATTGAGGATTTCCAGCAGAAGTCGAAAGCGTCCAAAACGATCATCGAAGTGCTGGGCGGAATGAGCTGCTTCCGCGGACTGCCTGAATCGAACCAGCTGTCGCTCTTCTAACGGCGCGCATTTACATTGCCATCTTGTCACATATCATTGATTATGGTATAATTTTTCTGGTAATCCTGATGATAATCAATTCTGCAGAAGAGTGGGGCAACCCACTCTTTACCTTTTGTCCACAGATAAGGTGGTATATGCATTATGAAACAAGGGGGCACAAACGTTTGAGCACACCGAAAATAAAAACCGCCGTTGCGGAAATGGTGCGTCCTTATCTGGACGAACACGGCTTTGAGCTCGTTGACATTGAATTTGTTAAGGAGGGAAGCAGCTGGTTTCTGCGTGTTTTTGTCGACAAAGAAGGCGGCATCGACATCGATGAGTGCGGGCGGATCAGTGAGTATCTAAGCGACCGGCTCGATGAGAACGATCCGGTTCCGGAAGCTTATTTCCTTGAGGTCTCCTCTCCGGGAGCGGAAAGACCTTTGAAGAAAGCCGAAGATATAAGCAAAGCGGTAGGTAAGCATGTCTTTATAACTACCTATGAGCCTGTCGACGGATCGAAAGAATTTGAAGGCCGGTTGTTGTCTTTTGACGGGGACTCGGCGGTTGTTGAAATCGGTAAGAAGCAGTACGCGATTCCATACGCCAAAGTCGCAAGCGCGCGGTTGGCTATTGTTTTCTAATTCGCAGGAGGAGGAACTCACTTCCAATGAGCATGGATTTTATTGAAGCACTATCGGAGATCGAAAGGGAGAAGGGAATCAGCAAGGATGTGCTGATTGAAGCGATCGAAGCCGCCCTGATCTCCAGCTACAAGCGTAATTTCAACACAGCGCAAAATGTACGAGTGGACATTAACCGTTTCACAGGCGTTATTAAGGTCTACGCCCGCAAAACGATCGTTGAAGAAGTTCTTGATCCGAGATTGGAAATATCCGTCGAAGCGGCAAGAGAGATTAATCCCCATTATCATATGGATGATATCGCGGAAATCGAAGTAACGCCACGGGATTTCGGCCGAATCGCCGCCCAAACGGCTAAACAGGTCGTTACGCAGAGGATACGGGAAGCAGAGCGCGGGCTCATCTACAATGCATTCATCGATAAGGAAGAAGACATTGTCAACGGCATCGTTCAGCGTCAGGATATGCGTAATCTTTTCGTCGATTTAGGCAAGGTTGAAGCGGTCCTGCCACTGACGGAATTAATGCCGACCGACAAATTCAAGCACGGCGACCGCGTCAAATCGTTCATCACGAAGGTGGAAAATACGACCAAGGGTCCGCAAATTATTTTGTCCCGTACCCATCCCGGCCTGTTGAAACGATTGTTCGAGCTCGAGGTTCCGGAAATTTACGACGGGGTCGTAGAGATCCGCTCGGTTGCAAGAGAGGCAGGATTCCGTTCGAAGATCGCCGTTCATTCGCGTAATGATGAGGTTGATCCGGTCGGCTCATGCGTAGGCCCGAAAGGCTTGCGTGTGCAGACGATCGTGACGGAACTGAAAGGGGAAAAAATCGATATTGTCCGCTGGTCCGAGAATATAGAGGAGTATGTGGCAAACGCGCTCAGCCCTTCCAAGGTGCTCGAGGTTATCGTTTTCGAAGCTGAAAAGATGGCCCGCGTCATTGTCCCGGACTTTCAGCTGTCTCTTGCGATCGGAATCAAAGGCCAGAACGCGAGACTCGCTGCAAAGCTGACGGGATGGAAGATCGATATCAAAAGCGAGACGCAAGCGGAACAGGAATACGGACGGGAAAAAACGCAGTCAGGTACGATGCATCAGGATTCTGTCTCCATCGATTAGCTTTGCTGCGCGGCAGGACTGATCAGGAACGGGGGGAGAATGGATGAGACCTAGAAAAATTCCGCTTCGAAAATGTGTCGCATGTCAAGAAATGATGCCCAAAAAAGAACTGATTCGTATTGTCAGGACGCAGGCAGAAGAGACAATGATTGATCTGACCGGTAAAAAATCCGGCCGCGGCGCCTATTTGTGCGGCAAAGTCAGCTGTTTCAAATTGGCCAAAAAAGGCAAGGCGCTGGACCGGGCATTAAAGGTTACGGTTGCCCCGCACATTTACGACCAGCTTGAGCAGGATTTTATCGATGTCCAGGATGAGTTTAACGCCGTCAAGGAGCAAGCGGATGACGAACCATAAAGCGTTATCGGCACTTGGGATGGCGATGCGTGCAGGCAAACTCATTACCGGAGAAGATACGGTACTCAAGGCGATCCGGCAACGAAAGGCGCGGCTTGTTATCATTGCCGGAGACGCTTCCGACAATACGAAGAAAAAGTTTTACGACAAATGCGGCTCTTATGATGTGGATATTATGGAAGCCTTTGATCGCGAAACGATCGGCTCGGCAATCGGAAAAGCGGAAAGGGTGCTGATCGCCGTATCGGATAATGGTTTTGCAACGATGATACGCAAGCAGCTCAGTCATCTAACGGAGGTGGAGAATATTGACTAAACAAGACAACAAAGATAAATTACGGGTTTATGAATACGCCAAGTCCCTGAATATGAGCAGCAAAGAGATTATTACGATCTTGAAGCGGCTTAACCTTCCCGTCAACAACCATATGAGCGTGATGGAGAATGAAATGGTATCCAAGGTAGAAGGATTCTTCCGAGATATTAAAGCGAATGCGGCGGCTAAACGCGCTCAGGAAAATGCCGCAGCCGTCTCTGCATCTTCGCCGGCAGCGGGCAATCCCAGAACGCAGCAGACGACTCAGAAACAACAAGGACAACAAGGACAGCAAGGACAGCAAGGACAAAAAAATAAACAGAATCGGCAGGAGCCTATGAATTTAACAGAACAAAAAACGCAAAACCAAAATCGTGAACAGCGCCCGTCATCCGGCAGCACCGAAAAGCAACAACGAACGAATCAGCAGGGCCAGAGCGAGCAGCGCGGCGGCCAACGAAGACAAGGGCAGGGCGAGCAGCGCGGCGGCGGTCAGCCTAGACAAGGACAAGGACAAGGCGGAAATGCCGTGCGTCAAGGCAATCCGTCCCAGAATGGTCCTCGAGGCGGTCAAGGCGGACAAGGCGGACAAGGCGGACAAGGCGGCAACCGTAATGCAGGGCAGCAGCGTCCGGGACAACCTGGGCCAAGCGCTGCAAGCACTACTCGCCCCAGCGGCCAGCGGTTTGATAATAACCGGCCTCAGCAGAACCGTCCGGCTCCAAGCGGCCGTCCGGCGGGGACTGCAGAAACCGATCGTTTTGGCGGCGCAGCGGGGAAAAATAAAAAAGCAAAACCAAACAGTAATTCAAAACGGTTTGAAGACAATAATCGCGGAGGCAATTTCCGCGGAGGGAATAACCGCGGCGGCAAAAACAACCGCGGACGCGGCGGCCACCAACAAGCGGAACGAAAAGAAAAAATCGATAATACGCCGAAGAAGATCATTGTTCGGGGCAATTTAACGGTCGGCGATTTGGCGAAGCTGCTTCATAAGGACGCTTCCGAAGTCATTAAAAAATTGATGTTTCTCGGCGTGATGGCAACGATCAATCAGGAAATCGATTTGGATGCGGTTCAATTGGTCGCAACCGAATTCGGCGTTGAAGTCGAAGTCAAAATTCCCGTCGAAGAAGACCAATTCGAAACGCTTGAAGAAAAGGATGACGAAGCGGATCTGGTTACTCGTCCTCCTGTCGTTACAATCATGGGACATGTCGATCACGGTAAAACAACGCTGCTCGATGCGGTCCGGCATACGAACGTAACCGGCGGTGAAGCGGGAGGCATTACGCAGCATATCGGCGCCTATCAGGTGGAAGTGAACGGCAAAAAAATTACGTTTCTGGATACACCGGGTCACGAGGCGTTCACAACAATGCGGGCACGCGGCGCGCAGGTTACCGACATCACCATTCTGGTCGTTGCTGCCGATGACGGCGTTATGCCGCAAACCGTCGAAGCGATTAATCACGCCAAAGCGGCAGGCGTGCCAATCATCGTAGCCGTCAATAAAATCGATAAACCGGATGCTAATCCGGATAAAATCAAACAAGAACTGACCGAATACGAGCTCGTACCCGAAGAATGGGGCGGGGATACGATCTTCGTCAATCTGTCGGCCAAACAGCGGACTGGACTTGAGGATCTGCTAGAGATGATTCTGCTTGTTGCCGAAGTGAATGATTACAAGGCGAATCCGGACAAACGCGCCCGGGGTACGGTGCTTGAAGCCGAGCTTGATAAAGGTAAAGGGCCGGTTGCACGCGTTCTTGTCCAACACGGCACGCTCAAAATCGGCGACGCTTTTATTGCCGGCAACTGCTTCGGCCGCGTGCGTGCGATGGTTAACGACAAAGGACGACGGCTTAAAGAAGCCGGACCTTCTACTCCGGTCGAGATAACCGGTTTGACTGAAGTTCCTCACGCCGGAGATCCGCTGTTAGGCTTCGAGGATGAGCGCAAAGCACGTGCGATCGCGGAACGGCGCGCGGTCAAGCAGCGGCAATCCGAGCTCGGAACGAATGCGCGGGTTACGCTTGACGATCTGTATCAGCATATCAAGGAAGGAGAAATTAAAGATCTGTACGTTATTATCAAAGCGGACGTACAGGGTTCCTTCGAAGCGCTGAAAGGCTCGCTGGAAAAAATCGAGATTGAAGGCGTACGCGTTAAAATCATTCATAGCGGTGTCGGTGCGATTACCGAATCCGATATCATATTAGCTTCGGCATCCAACGCGATTGTCATCGGCTTTAATGTCCGGCCTGAGCCTCAGGCGAAATTAACGGCTGAACAGGAACAAGTGGATATTCGTCTGCATCGCGTCATCTACAACGTCATCGACGAAATCGAGCAGGCGATGAAGGGCATGCTTGACCCGGTTTACAAAGAGAGCGTTATTGGGCATGCTGAGGTTAGGAATCTGTTTAAAGTCAGCAAGGTTGGTACGATTGCCGGCTGTATGGTCACTTCAGGCAAAATCACCCGAGCGGCGGAAGCCCGTGTGATCCGGAACGGCATTGTCGTCTATGAAGGAAAAATTGATTCGTTAAAACGGTTCAAAGACGATGCCAAGGAAGTCGCTCAAGGATACGAATGCGGCATTACCCTCGATAAGTACAACGATTTAAAAGAAGGGGATACTATCGAAGCGTTCGTTATGGAATCCGTAGAGAGGTGAGTCGATCATGGCAAAAATTCGGGTTGGACGGGTCGGAGAACAGATTAAAAAAGAGTTGAGTCAAATCGTTCAAACGGAATTGAAGGATCCCCGTATCGGTTTTATTACGGTAACCGGAGTGGATGTGACCAGCGATTTGTCGCAGGCCCGCGTATTTCTAAGCGTGCTGGGAAGCGATGAACAGAAGGAAGAAACATTAAAGGCGCTGGCCCGCGGCGCGGGCTTCATCCGTTCCGAGCTTGGCAAAAGAATCAGGCTGCGTCATACGCCCGAATTGCTGTTCAAGTTTGACAGCAGCATCGAATACGGCAGCCGGATCGAATCGTTGCTTGAACAGCTTAATCAAGGGAACGACTCCTTATGACCGGTTATCAGACAGAATATGAGGGAAAGCTGGCGGAAGCGCTCGCGTTTATCCAGCAGGGTGACGACTTCCTAGTCGTCTCTCATGTGCAGCCGGACGGCGATGCGATCAGTTCCACCGTCGTCGTCGGCTGGCTGTTATCCCGGTTAGGAAAACGCTGGCTGCTTGTGAATGAATGTCCTGTTCCCGGCCGGCTCTATCATTTATCGCTGGCGGACCGAATTCGGGAAGTGAACGGAGAGCCGCTTGAGCGTGACTATTCTCACGTTATAAGCATTGACTGCGCCGACTTCAGACGAATCGGAATCGTCAGCGAATCGTTTTCACCCGATGTCAGGCTGCTTAATATTGATCATCATCCGACTAACGACGGTTTCGGTACGGTTAATCTGATTCGGACGGATGCGGCCGCAACCGTAGAGATATTATACGATTTAATCGATTATGCTGGGATCGGACTCGACCTGGATGCGGCGAATGCCATTTATACCGGCCTATTGACGGATACCGGAGGGTTCAGATATTCAAATACGACTCCGCATGTGATGAATATCGCGGCGAACCTGCTCCGGATCGGTGTCAATGGCAGTCAATTGGCGGATCATCTGCTTGAGAAAATGACAAGACCACAGCTTAGTCTGCTGCAAAAAGGATTGTCGAGGCTTGCATTTTCTGAGGACGGCCGGATCGGCTGGTTATATATCGATTCTGCCGACCTGGAGGAGACTGGCGCCGCGGGGGAAGATATTGAGGGGCTTGTCAATTACGCACGTAACATAGACGGAGTAGAAGTCGGAATTTTGTTTAAAGGTACGGAAGAAGGTCACTACAAAGTAAGCTTGCGTTCTGCAGGCCTTGTCGACGTTTCGGCGATTGCACAAACATTTGGCGGCGGCGGGCATGTGCGCGCCGCCGGCTGCCGAATCGCCGGCACGCTTGCGGAAGTCAGCGGGAAAGTATTGGAATCGGTAAGAAGGGTACTGGTGTAATGGACGGAATATTGCCCGTATGGAAGCCGGCGGGCTGGACTTCGCATGACGTCGTCGCCAAAACGAGGCGACTGCTGCGAACGAAACGGATCGGACATGCCGGCACATTGGACCCGGAAGTAACCGGAGTTCTCCCTCTGTGTATCGGAAGAGCGACGCGTGTAGTGGAATATATGCAGGAGCTGCCGAAAACATATGAAGCGGTTTTGCAGTTCGGCATTTCCACCGATACGGAGGATCTCACCGGGGAAGCGATTCGCAAGGTCGAGAATATTCAGTTGACGGAGTCGGTCATCAGGCAAACGCTTGATTCTTTTACCGGGGAGATCGAGCAGGTTCCTCCGATGTACTCGGCGGTGAAGGTGGACGGCAAACGATTGTACGAGCTGGCCCGTGAAGGCAAGGTTGTGGAACGAAAGAAGCGACGGGTGACCGTTTATTCCATCCGCCTGTTATCGATGGCGCTCGATCTAACGTATCCGCGTATCGCTTTTTCCGTTTCCTGTTCTAAAGGAACCTATATTCGCACCCTCTGTGTCGATATAGGCCAAGCGCTTGGCGTTCCGTCAGCGATGGCCGAACTGAAGCGAACGGAATCGGCCGGCTTGAAGGAAGCCGATTGTCTGACGCTGGAGGAGATCGGGCAATTGCAGGAATCGGGGCAATTACAGGCTCGGCTGCTGCCGGCGGACGCCGTATTGTCACAAATGCCTTCACATACCGTTCTTGAACAAGATGCGGCCGTTTGCGCTGTGCAAGGGAAACAGATTGCCTTCCGGGCAGTGAACCCTTTACCGCGCGAGGACGGGTTTATGCGCTTATATGATTCATCCGGAACATTTCTGGGCATATATGAGGCCTTATCAGGGCAGGATCGTATCCGCCCCGTGAAAGTATTCGCTTCGGCAGACACTTTACGATAAGAAATGCAGGTGTACAGCAGTGGAAACCATTTCGTTAAGCTACCCGTTAACGCAGCATGACATTGAAGTAAACGGTGTTCCCCAGACGCTCGCGATCGGACATTTTGACGGTGTGCATAAAGGTCACCAGAAAGTGATTTCCCAAGCGGTTGAAGCGGCCAAGAGGGGCGGAACCCGCGCCTCGGTAATGACTTTTCATCCGCACCCTAAGATCGTGCTCGGTCAGGGCGGAAAGTATTATGCTTGCTTGACGCCGATTGAAGATAAGATGGACAAGTTCGCGGAGCTTGGTGTTGACACCGCCTATGTATTCCGTTTCGATGCCGAATTTGCATCGGTGACTCCCGGACAGTTCGTGGAACAAGTGCTCAGACCGCTGCACGTGAAAAAGGCCGTTATCGGCTTTGATTTCAGGTTCGGGCATCGCGGGCAGGGCACGCCTGAAATGCTGCGTACACTCGGAGCTTCTTTTATGGAGGTAGACATTGCAGACCCGTTTCATTTGGACGAAGAGAAGGTGAGCAGTACCCTTGTCCGGGCTCGGCTCGCGTCGGGCAATGTCGCAGAAGCAGCCCGGTTGCTAGGACGGCCTTACCGGATATCGGGCATCGTTGTTCATGGGGACGGGCGGGGCCGGACAATCGGGTTTCCCACTGCCAATATAAGTTTATCGGGATCGTATGTCATACCGCTCTTCGGCGTCTATGCGGTCGTTATGCATGTGGACGGCATCGCCAGGCCGGGCGTGATGAATATCGGCATCAAACCAACGTTTCAACCGGAGAACGAACAGCCGACGCCGGAGGTTCATCTTTTCGATTATACCGGCGACCTGTACGGCCGTCATGTCCAGATCGATTTTTGCGGCTTCATCAGGGCGGAGCAAAAATTCGCTTCCGTTCAGCAATTGATTGATCAAATTGAGAACGATGCGCTGCTCGCCAGAAGGATGTTCGCCAATCCAGGATGCAACGAGCCAAGTGTTTATAAACCGGACTTATAACACAGACTTATAGAAGCTGCATATTGCAGCCGGACATTTACTTTACCTGTTTCTTTGTGTTATACTGATTACCGTTATGCGCACAATATGCGTATAACCTAGAAGAACCGTGGCTTGGTTGTTCGCTCTCACCTGGCGGCAGCGAGGCTATCGGCGATTTCATTTTAAGGAGGTGAACAAGGATGGCAATTACTCAAGAACGCAAGAATGAATTGATTGAACAGCACAAGACGCACGCAAGCGATACAGGATCGCCGGAAGTGCAAATCGCTATCCTGACGGAGAACATCGTCAATTTGACGCAGCATCTGCGGGACCACAAGAAAGACCATCATTCCCGCCGCGGCTTGCTGAAGATGGTAGGTCAACGCCGTAAGCTGCTTGCATACCTGAAGAACAAAGACGTTAGCCGTTACAGCGCATTGATTGAAAAACTCGGCCTTCGCCGATAAGCATTGACGGGGAGAAAAGCAACCTGGTTGTCCAGCCTTCCGGTGTTTATACCGGTTTGTTGAACATCGGGTTGCTTTTTATAAATGACTCACTTTTTCCCGACAATTAGAGAAACACGATTTTACATAAGCATTCAGTGCAGGAATTTACAAGGGGCTGTCGAATGCAATATGGATATAGGAGGGATACAATGTTACATCAAGTAGAAATGGAACTTGGCGGCCGAAAGCTTGTGATAGAAACCGGTCGTCTTGCCAAACAGGCGAATGCTGCAGTAACCGTGCGATATGGCGATACGGTCGTACTCTGTACCGTCACGGCTTCGTCTAAGCCGAAGGATCTGGACTTTTTCCCGCTGACGGTCAATTACGAGGAAAGGCTGTATGCAGTCGGTAAAATTCCCGGCGGTTTTATTAAACGGGAAGGTCGTCCCAGCGAGAAAGCGATTCTGGCGAGCAGACTTATAGACCGGCCGATTCGCCCGCTTTTTCCGGATGGCTTCAGAAATGAAGTTCAGGTGCTTGACCTCGTGATGAGCGTGGATCAGAATTGTCCTCCGGAAATTGCAGCAATGATCGGGACTTCTGCAGCACTATCAATTTCCGACGTGCCGTTCGACGGGCCGATCGGCGGCGTTATTGTCGGGCGGATTGACGGACAGTTTATTATCAATCCGACGGTTGAGCAGGAAGATAAGAGCGATGTTTACTTGGTCGTTGCAGGCACGAAAGACGCCATCATGATGGTTGAAGCGGAAGCGAACGAAGTATCCGAAGAAGTGATGCTTGAAGCGATCATGTTCGGCCATGAAGAGATTAAAAAAATCGTTGAAAAACAAGAACAATTTGTTGCCTTAGCCGGTAA
Organism: Paenibacillus tarimensis; assembly: GCA_041281825.1. Lineage (GTDB taxonomy): Bacteria > Bacillota > Bacilli > Paenibacillales > Paenibacillaceae > Paenibacillus_D > Paenibacillus_D tarimensis_A. Next base: position 2,666,487 of record CP166298.1, read on the forward strand.
ACCGAAAATGGAAGTCGTTCTCCACGCCGCCGATGCTGATGTCAATCAAGCGGTTCGCGACTATGCGCAAGCTAAATTGGTTGAGGCGATCCGTATTGAAGAAAAGCATGCCAGGCAAGATGCGATCGATGCTGTGGAAAATGAGGCTGTCGAGCATTTCCGTACAGTTTATGCCGAAACGCCGGAGCTGCTGGACGATGTCAAAGAAGTGCTTCACGATATCGTAAAGGAAGAAGTCCGCAGGTTAATTACGGTGGACAAAATCCGCCCGGACGGAAGAGCGCTTGGCGAGATCAGACCGATTGAATGCGACGTCGCCTTGCTGCCGCGCACACACGGCTCGGGTCTGTTCACGCGCGGCCAAACACAGGCGCTTAGCATTTGTACGCTTGGAGCACTTGGCGATGTTCAAATTTTGGACGGCATCGATCTGGAAGAATCAAAACGATTCATGCACCACTATAACTTCCCGCCGTTCAGCGTAGGGGAAGCGAGACCGCTTCGGGCGCCGGGAAGACGTGAAATCGGCCACGGTGCGCTTGGCGAGCGGGCATTGTCCAAGGTGATCCCGCCGGAAAGTGAATTCCCGTACACGATCCGCCTCGTTTCCGAAGTGCTCGAGTCTAACGGTTCAAGCTCCCAAGCCAGTATTTGCGCAAGTACGCTGGCGATGATGGATGCGGGCGTACCGATCAAAGCTCCGGTTGCCGGCATCGCAATGGGGTTGATCATGGACGGCGAACATTTTTCGATTCTGACAGATATACAAGGTATGGAAGACCATCTTGGCGATATGGACTTTAAAGTGGCGGGTACCGCAGAAGGTGTTACCGCAATTCAAATGGATATTAAGATTGCGGGTATCAACCGTACCATTCTTGAACAAGCGCTAGAGCAGGCGCGCGAAGGCCGGATGTTTATTCTTGGCAAGATGGTAGAAGTCCTGCAGCAGCCGCGTCAAAACCTTTCTCCTTATGCGCCTAAGATTCTCATCCTGAACATCAATCCGGATAAAATCCGCGATGTTATCGGTGCAGGCGGGAAGATCATTAACAAAATTATTGAGGAAACCGGCGTGAAAATCGATATCGAGCAAGACGGCACCGTGTTCATCGCTTCCTCCAATGAGGAAATGAACCAAAAAGCGAGGTCAATCATCGAGGGGATCGTCAAAGAGGTCGTTATCGGCGAGGTTTACGAAGGTACGGTCAAACGTGTTGAAAAATTCGGAGCCTTTGTGGAAATTCTGCCTAACAAAGAAGGGCTTGTACACATCTCTCAATTAGCTGCCGAGCGGGTAGCGAAGACGGAGGATGTGGTCAAAATCGGCGATCGGATTACGGTGAAAGTGACGGAGATCGATCAGCAAGGCCGGATCAATCTGTCCCGCAAAGCTGTATTGGCAGCGCAGGAACCGGCACAATAATCGGTCGCGAGCGAAAATACAATAGCTTCATGACAAAGAGCCAGATCATGTCTGTCTCTTTTTGTTTTGTCCGCTTCACTTACGAGTTTAAAAAGCCCGGTTTTACATATTCTTGTCCCGCTATACATAGGATGAAATGTATGAAAGGAGCGGGAATGGATGCGGATATCCGGAAATAAAATCGTCTTTATCGCCGTCTCATTTAGTGCGGCGCTATTGCTGCTCAGTATGAACGACAGTATTGCCCAATATGTTACCAGTGTTAAACGGAACGCCGGAGCGGTTCCGGCGATGGCTAGCTTTGATTCGCAAGGCGATCAAGGGCTGTATGACCGGATTGTCGCCGAAGCGAATAACCGGAAAGTGGCGCCTGTCGATGCCAAAGTGGACCGGGTATGGAAAGCGATTCCCGGGTACAATGGGATTGAAGTGGATATTGAGAAAACGTTTCGAACCGCCAAGGCGTCTCCTAACGATCCCATCCGTTTCTTTTACCGTGAAGTCGCTCCGAAAGTCAATCTGGAGGATCTGGGACGATATCCGATTTATAAAGGCAATCCGAATAAAAAGATGGCCGCTTTAATGATTAATGTCGCCTGGGGAAACGAATATCTGGATCCGATGCTGGAAGTATTGGAGCAGGAGCGGGTGAAGGCGACCTTTTTCTTCGATGGCACCTGGCTCAAGAAAAACGCGGATACGGCGAAAAAAATCCAGTCGTTCGGGCATGAGCTATCCAATCACGCTTATTCTCACCCCAATATGAGCACGCTTGGACGTACGGCCGCATACCAGCAAATCGCCAAAACCGAAAGCTTGCTGAAGGAAACGCTCGGCGTAAAAAACAGGTGGTTCGCTCCACCGTCCGGCGATTATAATCAAATGACCGTCGATGTCGCCGCGGAACAGGGATTAAAAACGGTGTTATGGACGGTCGATACGGTCGATTGGAAAAAGCCGTCCCCGGAATGGATCGTTCGTAAAATCAGCCTGCAAATCGAACCGGGAGCACTGGTTTTGATGCATCCGACTGCATCCTCCAGTCAAGCTTTGCCCGGAATCATCCGGGAAATCAAGCGAAAAGGAATTGTGCTCGGAACGGTAAGCGAGACGCTCTCGCCCGATCGTGTTCCGCCAGTCAGTTGAGGCTTACCTTGAATTCTGATATAGTGAAATCATTGATTTTAGAGGAGGGGACCCGGTGAACAAATATACGTTAAAAAACGGGCTGCGTGTCGTGATGGAGAATATCCCTACATGCCGGTCGGTTTCCTTCGGGATTTGGGTGAGAACAGGCTCTCGATATGAAACGCCTGAAAACAACGGAATCTCGCATTTTATTGAGCATATGCTCTTTAAAGGAACAGACAAACGGAGCGCCAAAGATATAGCCGATTTGTTCGATGGAATAGGCGGCAATGTGAACGCGTTTACGTCTAAAGAATATACTTGTTACTTTGCGAAAGTGCTGGACCAGCACTTGCCGATTGCGGTTGAAACGCTTGCTGATATGTTCTTTGAATCGCGGTTTGATTCCGCAGAGCTGGAGAAAGAAAAAAACGTCATTCTTGAGGAAATTGCAATGTACGAAGATACACCGGATGATAAAGTGCACGATGAAGCGTCGAAAGCGGCTTTCGGGGATCATTCGCTGGCCTACTCCATTCTTGGACTGGAGGAACGGCTGAAGGCGATGGATGCTGACGCGTTGAAATTATATATGGAGAGCAATTACCGGATCGACAATACGGTGATCAGCGTTGCCGGAAATATCGATGAGCCTTCGGTGCTTAAGCTGCTCGAGTCCCATTTCGGCGTTTTTGAACAACGCGGCAGCGGCTCGGAATCCGTCGCACCTGTATTTAAAGGCGATTATTTATTCCATAAGAAAAAAACGGAGCAGAACCATATCTGTCTCTCATTTCCCGGCTGTTCGATTACAGATCCGCAATTATATGCGATGATCCTGCTCAATAATGCGATCGGCGGAGGAATGAGCTCCAGACTGTTTCAGGAAATTAGAGAGAAGAGAGGCCTTGCATATTCCGTATATTCTTATCACACTTCGTATGCCGATACAGGCTTGTTTACGGTCTATGCGGGGACGGCTCCGAAACAGACGAAGGATGTGTTGGATCTTACTGTAGAAATGATGGGAGAGCTCTCCGCAAACGGGTTAACGGCGGCCGAATTGAACCGCGGCAAGGAACAGCTTAAGGGCAGCCTCATTCTAAGCCTTGAGAGCACAAGCAGCCGGATGAACCGGATCGGCAAAAATGAACTGATGCTGGGCAGGCATTACACACTGGACGAAATGCTTGAACGAATAGACCGCGTTTCAATGGAAGATATAAGCGCAATTATTTCGCGAATGCTAGCCGTACCGTTTTCGGTAGCGGTAGTAGGCGCGAATGATAAAGCGGCCGCAGCGCTTGGGAGGGATTGTTTTGTTTCAAGTTCAATTTAAACGGATGCCGGGCAATGAGGATATTGATCTGCCGAAGAAAATGTCGGACTCAGCGAGCGGTTTTGATTTGCATGCCGCAGTCACGGACCCGGTAATCATACCCCCGGGGGAGCGCCGGCTCATTCCTACCGGCTTCGCAATGGCAATGCCGCAGCAGCTCGAGGCGCAAATTCGGCCGCGCAGCGGATTAGCCTACAAGCACGGTATCACCTGCTTGAATACGCCGGGCACGATCGATGCCGATTACCGCGGCGAAGTGAAGGTACTGCTGATCAATTTGGGGCAGGAATCATTCACCATCAACCGGGGGGAGCGTATTGCCCAAATGGTCTTCCAGGCTGTCCCTTCCGTTTCCATCGAGGAAGTATCCGAGCTGTCCGATACGCTTCGCGGCGCCGGCGGCTTCGGCCACACCGGCAAATAATTTTGCTTTTATCGTTTCTTTTCCTAAAAAGCATTTGCGAAGCAGTAAGGTCTTGAAAGGAATTATAACTATTGGGATTTATGTGTAGTGGAGCGGGAGCTCCCGGAAGAGTTTACGTCCGCCTTTGGGAGCGCTTTGCAGCCTTGTTAGTGGAATCATAACAAAGGGCGGACAACACGCGGCTGGAGGGAGTCCCGGTCATCATAACAACCTATATCCTATTAAATATTTAAATTCATGCCTTTGCGAATTCGCAAAGGCTTTTTTCTTTTTTCACCCCTGTCTGGGCGCCCGCATAGGATGGTGTATAGCCAAGAGCGCAGAAAGGAGAGAACCTTGATGCTGACAGGAACGCGGATCTTGCTGCTTGGTGGGGATGCGAGGCAATTGGAGGTGATTCGCAAACTGACCGAGCTGGATGCTAGCGTATCATTGACCGGTTTTGAAGGTTTGCATACGCCGCTTGACGGCGCGGTTCATACGGAGCTTCGCGACGAATTGCTCGAGAAGATCGATGCGCTTATTCTTCCGGTTGTTGGTACGGATGACGAAGGGGGAATTACAGCCGTATTCAGTGATCGGCCGCTCAAGCTGATGGATGAGCACATTTCAAAGCTTCAGAAGCACTGCAAGGTTTATACCGGAATGGCAAAACCTTATTTGCGCCACTTATGCGAGAGACACGACATCCAGTTAATTGAGATTCTTGAGCTCGATGATGTAGCCATATATAATTCCATCCCGACTGCCGAAGGTGCCGTTATGATGGCGATTCAGAATACCGACATTACGATCCACGGTTCTGAAGCCATCGTGCTTGGGCTTGGAAGAACCGGGCTAACGCTTGCCAGAACGCTGCAGAGTTTGGGTGCGAATGTGAAGACGGGCGTCAGGAGGAAGGAGCATTATGCCAGGGCGTATGAAATGGGCTTAAAGCCTTTCTACACTAAGGATTTACTGCATCATTCAGCCAATATTGACTTGCTTTTTAATACAATTCCGACTATGATAGTCACAGCGCAAATTATTGCGAAAATGCCTTCTCGTGCCGTCATTATCGACCTGGCCTCCAAGCCGGGCGGCACCGATTTCCGTTTTGCCGAAAAGCGTGGCATAAAGGCATTGCTTGCCCCCGGACTTCCCGGAATCGTCGCACCGAAAACAGCTGGACGTATCTTGGCGGATTGCTTGAGCCGGTTGATTATGGACGACTTTCAATTACGGGAGGAAGGGTAATGGATTGGCAAGGGAAAACGGTCGGGTATGCGTTATCCGGATCGCATTGCACATTTGAAGAAGTGATGCCGCAAATTAAACGGTTTGTCGATGCCGGCGCCAAGGTGGTATCGATCGTAACGCAGACGATAATGACGACGGATACCAGGTTCGGCACATCGGCCGAATGGCAGCGGAAGCTCAAGGAAATTACAGGTAACGACATTATATCTACAATTGTAGAAGCGGAGCCTCTTGGGCCGTCTAAGCTGCTGGATGTGCTTGTCATTGCGCCTTGTACGGGCAATACGACAAGCAAGCTGGCTAATGCGATGACGGACAGTCCCGTACTCATGGCGGCTAAGGCGCAAATGCGTAACCAGCGCCCGGTCGTGCTTGCGGTATCGACCAATGACGGCTTGGGACTTAATGCTGCGAATATCGCCAAGCTGCTTGTCGCGAAAAATATTTATTTTGTCCCCTTTGGACAGGATAATCCACAGCAAAAGCCCAATTCGCTGGTCGCCAGAATGGATCTCATACTGGAAGCTTGCGAAGCCGCACTAGAAGGAAAGCAGCTGCAACCGATGTTGATCGAACGATTTTTATATTGAGAAGGAACGGAGCGGCGATTGCAGCAAAAGCGTTGTAAAGGGGAGTGCAGCATTTGTCGAATCAAAAACTGTTTAACGTTGCTGTAGTGGGTGCAACGGGAGCGGTAGGGGAACAAATGATTAAACTACTCGAGGAACGTAACTTCCCGATCAACCAATTGAAGTTATTCTCGTCCGCCAGATCCGCCGGTACGAAGTTGAAATTCAAGGGGCAAGACATATCGGTTGAGGAGGCGGCACCGGATAGCTTTGAGGGAGTTGAAATTGCTTTGTTCAGCGCAGGCGGCGACGTATCGAAAGCGCTAGCTCCGCATGCGCTTAGACACGGAGCGATATGTATCGACAATACGAATGCGTTCCGTATGGATCCTGATACTCCTCTTATCGTTCCTGAAGTCAATATCGATAAAGTAAGCGAGCATAAAGGGATTATTGCCAATCCGAACTGCTCGACGATTCAGATGGTCGCTGCGCTAAAGCCGCTGTACGACCGTTACGGCATTTCCAGAATCATTGTCTCCACATATCAGGCTGTTTCCGGTGCGGGCAGCCGGGCCATTGGGGAAATGCTTCGTCAGACGGAGGAGGTGTTGGCCGGCAATCAGGCCAACCCGACTATTTTGCCCGTAGGATCTTTGCCGGTTAAGCATCAAATCGCTTTTAACGCGATTCCCCAAATCGACAAGTTTCAGGAAAACGGCTATACGTTGGAAGAAATGAAGATGATTCGCGAAACGAAAAAAATCATGGGCGACGATTCGATTGACGTGACCGCGACATGCGTACGTATTCCGGTTGTTTACGGACATTCGGAATCGGTTTATGTCGAATTGAAGAGCGAATACGAGCTGAAGGACGTGAAACGGATTTTGTCCGAAACACCGGGCATTGTTCTTGTTGACGACCCTGAGAACCAGCAATATCCGCTTGCAACGGAAGCCGCAGGGAAGCCGGACGTATTTGTCGGCCGTCTCCGCCGCGACCTGGGCAGCCCGCTTGGACTTAATATGTGGATCGTATCGGATAACCTGCTTAAGGGCGCTGCATGGAATGCCGTTCAAATTGCCGAATATATTGCAATCGAGAAGAAGTAGTTATACGTCAGTATTCGAACATTCTCATAGACAGCGCGAGCATAATCGGTCGTCGTTCTTGAAAACACGGAGGCTGACTCGATGCGTATATTGGTTCAGAAGTTTGGCGGGACTTCATTATCGAACGAATCCGCCAGAGAACATGTCATCCGCCATATCGAGAGGGAACGCAATCAATCCTACCGGCCCGTTATCGTCGTTTCGGCGATGGGAAGGCGCGGTGATCCTTATGCTACCGATACGCTGCTGTCTCTGATAGACGGCAATGACGGTGATTTTCCCGCAAGAGAAATGGATTTGCTGCTTGGCTGCGGCGAGGTAATTTCTGCGGTCAAGCTGTGCTCCATGCTGCGGTGCCGCAGCATACCGGCTGTCGTCCTTACCGGAGGGCAGGCCGGTATCGCGACGGACGGGCAATTCGGCAATGCGCGAATCGTGCGGATTGATCCGGAGCCGATACTTCGGCATCTGGAAGACGGATCCGTCGTTATCGTGACCGGCTTTCAAGGAAAGTCCGAAGCGGGAGAAGTGACGACGCTCGGCCGCGGCGGAAGCGATACATCGGCGACAGCGCTTGGAGCGGCATTGAAGGCGGAAAGGGTCGACATCTATACCGATGTCAACGGAATACTGACTGCCGACCCCCGAATTGTTGAGAACGCGAAGCCTTTAACGGTTGTCAGTTATGCAGAAATCTGCAATATGGCGCGTCAAGGAGCCAAGGTCATTCATCCGCGCGCAGTCGAAATCGCCCAGCAAGCGAATTTGCCGTTAAGGGTACGTTCCACATTTTCGGATGACGAAGGGACGCTCGTCGCAAATTCGGGTACAAGGAAATCCGCTTCTGAGGTGATCGACCGCCATGTAACCGGAATCGCTCATGTTACCGGGATTACACAATTATCAGTCCAATCTCAGGATGCTCAAAGCGATGTCCAATTGCAGGTATTCCGGGCTATGGCGAATCATCATATCAGTGTCGATTTTATCAATGTGAATCCGGGCGGTGCCGTATACACCGTATTTGACCGGGATGCGGCCAAGGCAGTCGAGGTTCTGGAACGGATCGGCTTTACCCCGGCAGCCGTGCAGGGCTGCGCCAAGGTGTCCGTGATCGGCGGAGGGATGAACGGCGTACCCGGCATTATGGCGCGAATTGTGGAGGCGCTGACAAGTCAAGGCATCCAGATCCTGCAGTCAGCGGATTCCAACTCTACGATCTGGGTGCTTGTCCACGAACAGGATATGCCGGCAGCGCTGCGCGCGCTGCATGAGAAATTTAAGCTGCATTTATAATATTACTAAATCAACAGCTATCTGCGCTTCGCAAAATATTTAGGAGGATGTCAATATGGATTTTGGAAGATTAGTAACCGCAATGGTAACCCCCTTTGACGCCGATGGTCGAATCGACTGGGAGACAACCGGAAAAATAATCGACTATTTAATTGATGAACAGCAAAGCGAAAGTCTGGTCGTCTCGGGCACGACGGGAGAATCGCCGACCTTATCCGACGAGGAGAAGCTGGAGTTGTTTCGCTTTGCCGTAACACATGCGGGGGGAAGGTGCAAGATCATTGCGGGAACGGGCAGCAACAATACCGCCCACTCCATCCATTTGACACAAGCCGCTGAACAAACCGGCGTCGACGCGGTGCTGCTTGTCGCTCCTTATTATAACCGCCCGAACCAAGAGGGCTTGTATCGCCATTTCCGCGCAATCGCGGAAGCAACCAAGCTGCCGGTTATGTTATATAACGTACAGAGCCGGACAGGGGTTAACCTGAGTGCTGAAACGACGCTTCGATTAGCCGAAATCAGCAATATTACAGCGACCAAGGACTGTGCGCCGCTGGAGCAAATCACACAGATTGTAAATGGCGCTCCGGAAGGGTTTCTCGTATACAGCGGTGATGACAGTGCAACGCTACCGGTACTCGCTGCCGGCGGGCATGGTATTGTAAGCGTTGCAAGCCACATCATCGGCCGTGAAATGAAACAGCTGATCCAAGCGCATCTGAGCGGGAACGTACAGGAGGCGGCACGGCTTCATCGTCATTGCTATCCGATATTTAAAGGACTGTTTGAATGTCCGCATCCTGTGCCGAATCCGGTCGCCGTCAAATATGCGCTGGAATTGCGAGGCATGCCTGTGGGCGGCGTCAGGCTTCCGCTGGTCGGGGTAAGCGACGAGGAAGCGAAATTTTTACGAAATCTTGTTTGATTCCCGGGAAGATGGTGACTGACGAAAAACCGGTGCGTCCAGCATCGGTTTTTCTATTTTTGGAGAACCTATTGTACAACTTCTGGTTCTTGGGATAGAGCGACTTGTGTTTTATTAAAATATTCATGTATAATGAATCTAAGTGACTGGGTGCGGCAAATATTGGAACTTTTGAAAATTAAATAACGTTAGGATCGACGTTGAACAAACTTAGGAGGTATTGATACACTTGTCAAAGAAGAACAACCAGGATAAATTGCTGATCTTTGCACTGGGCGGCGTCGGTGAGATCGGGAAAAACATGTATGTCATCCAATACGCGAACGATATTGTTGTGGTGGATGCCGGACTTAAATTTCCGGAAGAAGATATGCTCGGAATCGATATTGTTATTCCGGATATTACGTACTTGACCGAGAATCGGGATAAAGTAAAGGGAATTCTCATAACGCACGGGCATGAGGACCATATTGGCGGCTTGCCTTATGTGCTGAAGCATCTGAACGTTCCGGTGTACGGGACGAAATTAACGCTTGGACTGATCGAAGGAAAACTGAAAGAAGCAGGCTTGCTCGGCGAAACGAAACGGATCTTAATCAATGCGGATTCCGAAATTCAGCTCGGAGCAATTAAAGCGACCTTCTTTAAAACAAATCACAGCATTCCAGATTCGGTCGGCGTTTGTTTGGACACGCCGGAAGGCAGAGTTGTTCATACAGGGGACTTCAAATTCGACCATACGCCTGTGAATGATCAATACGCGGATTTACAGCGCATGGCAGAAATCGGCAAAGCAGGCGTGCTCGCACTGTTATCCGACAGCACCAACGCAGAACGTCCCGGTTTTACTCCCTCAGAGAGCCTGATCGGAGCGGAATTTGAAGATATATTCCGCAAAGCTTCGCAGCGTGTTGTCGTCGCAACATTCGCATCGAATGTGCATCGGATTCAGCAGGTCATCAACGCCGCGATGGCCACCAAACGCAAAATCGCCGTTATTGGCCGAAGCATGGTGAACGTCGTCAGCATTGCTTCGGAGCTTGGATATTTGAACATTCCGGAGGGCATGCTCATCGAACCGGACGATGTAAACAAAATGGCTGCGGATCGCGTCGTGGTCCTGTCGACAGGCAGTCAAGGCGAACCGATGTCAGCACTTACAAGAATGGCGCGTTCCACTCACCGTAAAGTTGACATTTTGCCGGGAGATACGGTGATTATTGCCGCGACACCGATTCCCGGAAATGAAAAATATGTCGGCCGTACGGTCGATGAGTTGTTCCGTTTAGGCGCCAATGTGATTTACGGCCCGGGATCCGTATCGGGCGTTCACGTTTCCGGTCATGGCAGCCAAGAGGAACTGAAGCTGATGCTCAATCTGATCAAACCGAAATTTTTTATCCCCATTCACGGTGAATATCGTATGCTGCGTCAACATGCTCGCCTGGCCGAATCCATCGGAGTCGAACGGGAAAATATTTTCCTGGTCGATAACGGTGACACGGTAGAGTTCCAGGGCGGAAACGGTCGTAAAGGCAATAAAGTGCCTGCAGGCAATGTGTTAATTGACGGTTTGGGCGTTGGCGATGTCGGCAATATTGTGTTGCGTGACCGCAAGCTGTTGTCGCAAGACGGAATATTGGTTGTCGTCGTGACGCTGAGCAAGCAGGATGGAACGATCTTGTCCGGTCCGGACATTATATCCAGAGGTTTTGTTTACGTGAGAGAATCTGAAGGTCTGCTTGAAGAAGCAAACCGGATTGTAACTTCAACGTTAAATAAACTGATGAACGACCAGGTGAATGAATGGGCTTCACTGAAAACAAATGTCAAGGATTCGCTGGGAAGATTCTTATATGAACAAACCAGACGCCGTCCGATGATTTTGCCGATTATTATGGAAGTGTAATAGGAAGACAAGCCTTTCCGGATTCCTTATAAACAGGAACGAGGGGAGGCTTGTTTTTTGTCCCTGCTTTATATGCCTCAATAAAGGAATAAAATAAGGTACGAAACCCATACTATGATGAGCCTGATCGAATATGGCGAAAACCCGTAAAGCGTGCTCAAAGATCCCAATGTCAAGGAGGATATCATATGTGGCAGGAAGACAATTGGACTTTAAGGAGTCAGGAGCAGCCGGCTCAGCCGACTCCTGGAAGTGAAGAACCCAGAAAGCAGGCTGCTGTAGTGGAAACCATTCAGCAATTGGGTCAAACGACGGCGCCGGTCATGGAATCGAACATCTACTGTATGACGATCATCGGTCAAATTGAAGGGCATTTAGTGCTCCCGCCGCAAAATAAGACAACGAAGTACGAGCATCTGATTCCACAGCTGGTTGCAGCCGAGCAAAATCCGAAAATCGAAGGCATTTTGATCGTACTGAATACGGTTGGAGGAGATGTGGAAGCGGGGCTGGCAATTGCAGAAATGATTTCTTCCTTATCAAAGCCTGCTGTGACGCTGGTTCTGGGAGGAGGTCACTCGATCGGCGTGCCGATTGCTGTATCCGGCGTTAAATCATTTATTGCGGAGACGGCTACGATGACCATTCATCCGATCCGGTTGAACGGGCTGGTGATTGGCGTACCGCAAACCTTCGAGTATCTGGACAAAATGCAAGAACGGGTCGTTCGTTTTGTTACTTCCCATTCAAGGATAACGGAACAGATGTTTAAAGAATTAATGTTTAAAACCGGTGAATTGACAAGAGATATCGGTACGACGGTAATCGGTCCGGATGCGGTTCGTTACGGTTTGATTGATGCGATCGGCGGTATAGGAGACGCGATTATGGAGCTGAACAGGCAGATTGAAGAAGAAAAAGCCAAGCGTATGGGGGGAATGGTCCAATGACCTTGTACACGATCATTCCGATTGAACGCGTCTTTGAAAGCCCGCAGGAGGAACGCAACATGGGAGTTGAAATTATGTATAACGGCGTACACCTGCAAATTGAGCCGGTTGCTCCGGGGATGGGGAAAGTCATCCGGATACTGGATGGGTCGTTGAATGATTATTTACGGCCGGAGCTTGCGCCGGGCTGCGTTCTGATGTATGGACAGGGAGCAATCAATTATGACCGCAACAATTATTTTATCAACAACCGCTCGAATTGAGGGATAACCTCTAATAGGAACATTTGTCCACCTATGGTATAATGTTATACCAAGAGGTGACTTTTGTTGGCTAAACGTAAGCGAAAAAACAAATCGTTCGGTGCAAACCTGAAATATGAAGTTTACGGCATCTTGTTAATTACCATTTCCGTGATCGCTTTATCCGGCGAAGCAACCGTCGGCCGGTCATTATCCAGTCTGTTTGCGCTTGCGCTCGGCAAGTTTTATTTTGTGTTGGCGCTTGTCGGTATTTATATCGGTTTGTCGGTAATGGTGAAGCGGGCATGGCCTCAGGGTTGGTCCTACCGTAAATCAGGTATTGTTCTGCTGGTATTGGCTTTTACTTTGATGAGTGCGATTTCGGAAATTGGGCTGAAGCTGGGTCCGCAGGGGAATTTAACTTCGGGTGCAATACTGACTCAATTGGGCGAGGATATTCGCAGCGAATTGTTCGATAATAGCGGAGACGGTCGTCCGGTTATGTCTAAAGCGATCAGCGGCGGATATGCAGGCGCAATACAGTATTCGATCTTGTTTATGCTGTTCGGCGAAATCGGCACCAAATTTATGCTTATCGTCATGTTTGCCATTGCAGTGATGCTCATCACAGGCAAGTCGTATGTCGATCTGTTCATGACCGTTCGCAGGAGAGCCGCAAATTTATATAAGCTGCTGAAGCTGAAATTTGCCGCCACGGCCCGGCCGGGAGCAGTTGCGAACCGGTCGTCTGCCGGGCCCAAAACTTCTGCAGTCAAGCAGAACGACGACGTTCCGCTGATGGTGCTGGATGACGATGAGGAAATGGATTTTGATTATGACGAGCCTCAGCCAAAGCGGGAGAAGAAGAAAAAGTCGTTGTTTTTCTCCTGGCTTCATACCACTGAGGTCGAGGCAGCAAACGATCGTAATGCGCAAGAATGGGAGGAGGAAAACGGTCAGCCGTTTGAATCGCCGCTTGAGCCGCCGGATAGAAGCGATGAACTGCGACATGATATAAGTACCTCTCCAATCGCGGACATGGATGATTTGCCCTGGGAGGAACCAGAAGAACAGGCACAAGTCCCGGCTATGGAAGGGCAGCAATGGCCGGATTCGCTTGTTGAATTTCCTCCTGCCGGAAGCATTGAAGATGAAAAGGATTCAAATTTTGAGCAAATGGAATTGCCGATCGACAGCAATCTCCGGGATGTTGCCGGAACATCCGCAACTCCAGTCTCTTCGGCTGCAGAAGGTGTCGGTGTATCGAGGCCGTACAAGCTTCCTTCGTTGTCGCTCTTGTCGAAGCCTTCCGCAGGCCGGGGCGGACCGACCGATACGACCGAGTCGAAAAGGAAATTGGAAGCGACATTGGAAAGCTTTGGCGTCCGGGCGAATGTTCTTGACGTTGTGAGAGGACCCGCCGTTACCCGTTATGAAGTACAGCCCGCTTCCGGAGTCAAGGTCAGCCGAATTGTGGGTCTGACAGACGATATAGCGCTTGCTCTGGCTGCCAAAGATGTTCGGATGGAAGCGCCGATTCCGGGCAAGTCCGCAATCGGTATCGAGGTGCCGAATACGGAAGTTTCGGTCGTTATGATGCGTGAAGTTATGGAAACGACCACGTTTCAACATGCTTCGTCGAAGCTCTCGATTGCTTTTGGAAGAGATATATCCGGTCAGCCTATTGTCGGCGACCTGGCCCGAATGCCCCATTTGCTTGTGGCAGGAGCGACCGGATCCGGCAAGTCCGTCTGTATCAACGGAATCATCACGAGCATTCTGTACAAAGCGGTGCCGGATGAAGTGCGTTTCCTCATGATCGATCCGAAGATGGTCGAGCTTAACGTCTATAACGGCATTCCGCATTTATTAGCGCCGGTCGTTACCGATCCGCGCCGAGCGTCGCTGGCGCTTAAGAAGATCGTGGTGGAGATGGAGAAGCGGTATGAACTGTTTTCCAAATCAGGAACCCGTAATATAGAAGGTTACAACACCTTGATGGCTGATAATCCTGCAGCAGTTCTTCCTTATATCGTCGTTATTGTGGACGAGCTCGCGGATCTGATGATGGTGGCAGCCGGAGACGTCGAGGATGCGATTACACGGCTTGCACAGATGGCGAGGGCAGCCGGTATTCATCTTATCATTGCGACGCAGCGCCCATCCGTCGATGTCATAACGGGCGTAATTAAGGCGAATATTCCTTCCCGAATCGCTTTCGGCGTCTCATCGCAAGTGGATTCCCGAACAATTCTGGATATGGCGGGAGCGGAGAAGCTGCTTGGACGCGGAGACATGCTATTTCTTCCTGTCGGGATGTCCAAGCCGATTCGCGTCCAAGGCGCGTTCCTGTCTGATCAAGAGGTGGAAGCGATCGTCAATTATGTAAGGGGACAAGGCGACGCCGAATATAACGAGGAATTGGTGCCGGAAATTGATGAGAGCGCCGATGAGATCGACGATGACCTTGATGTTCTATATGATCAGGCGGTACAGATTGTTCTGGAAGCAAAACAGGCTTCCGTATCGCTGCTCCAACGGCGGATGAGAATCGGTTATACCCGCGCCGCAAGGTTAATCGATCAGATGGAGGCAAGGAGCATCGTCGGGCCTTATGAGGGCAGCAAGCCGAGAGAGGTGCTGTTGTCCATCGAACAATACCAAGCCAATAAAATCAGCTCGTAAGGATGTTCCCCAAATAGACGGCTCTGATCACGAAGTATTTCAGGAAGCAGCTCGGGCTGAGAACCGGCTTTTTGAACTCGATTTGAATAAGGATGTTAAAAGAGCCGATTCTGATCAGGAACGGAAATGATATGCATAGAAGACAGGTCTCTATCTCATACTAAGTACAGAAAAACATTCGCTATTCATGAGGTTTTTTTCTCGCCCGGATGCGAATGACTACGTATGAGAAAGGCTGATTTCACAGCATGAGAACCCGATTAATTATCATAACTGCGGTGATCGTCTTCCTGTTGTTCGGGGCATTCGCGATAAAACAAATAGGCGGAGGGCCGACAACAGCTACATTCAGCAATGCTACGCTAACGATTGGCGCTGCCGGCAAAGATGTATATGAGCTCCAGGGAAGGCTGAGATTTTTGGGGTTTTATGACGGGAAAGTCGACGGTCAGTTTGGATCGAAAACTCTAAATAGCGTAACCTGGTTCCAATGGAAATTCGGTTTAAAATCGGATGGCGTCGTCGGTGCCAAGACGAAGCTTAAGCTCTGGGAAGCGACGAAACAATGGAAACCGACTGCGGATGATTCGTCTCAGGGAGCTGCTGCGGGAGGTAAGACCGGCGGCGGAGGAGCGGGCAATTTAGCGAAATCAAATCGCCTTGGATTATCCGCCAACGATTTGAAGCTAATGGCCAATGCGGTTTACGGCGAAGCACGGGGAGAACCCTATGAAGGGCAAGTCGCCGTTGCAGCCGTCATCATTAACCGGGTCAAGTCGCAGAATTTCCCTAATTCAGTATCCGGTGTTATTTTTGAACCGCTCGCATTTACAGCCGTCGCAGACGGTCAAATATGGCTCGAACCGAATGAAAAAGCGCGCAAAGCCGTACAGGATGCGCTTAACGGCTGGGACCCTACCGGAGGATGCATCTATTACTTCAACCCTGTCACCGCAACTTCAAAGTGGATATGGTCGAGGCCGCAAGTGAAAACAATAGGAAAGCATATCTTCTGCATGTAACGTATACAATGAAGTAACCCGTGGTAAGCACGGGTTGCTTCTTCCATTTCATATGGGTTAGAATGGTATAGAATCAAGGGGAATGGAATAGATTTACTTTGTACGAAGCGACGGAAGGAGCTATCTCAAAGTGCCCGAAAACCTTTTTCAACAAGGAACGTTCGGCAGAGTGCGACTGCATGTTCTGCCCACCAACCGTTTCAAAACATTTGCGATTTCGTTGTATGCGGGAATCCCGCTACATGAGCAATCCGTCACCGCAACTGCATTGATTCCTTTCGTTCTTAGGAGGGGTACTGCCTCTTTGCCTGAAACGATCGCTTTCCGAGAGCGGCTTGATGATATGTACGGGACCGGCTTCGGCTTTGACGTTTATAAACGGGGGGATTCCCAAATCGTCCAGTTTCGCTTGGATGTCATCCACGATCAGTTCGTTTCATCGCAGACGTCGCTGCTGGAGCAATCTTTGAAGATGCTTGGGGAGATTATAACCGATCCGGCGCTTGACCAGAGCGGCACCTTCCGCAATAAATATGTAGAAGCAGAGAAAAATACGCTCCGTAAACGGCTTGAATCGATCATTAATGATAAAATCCGTTACGCTGCCGAACGATGTCTTGAGGAAATGTGCGCAGGGGAGCCGTACCGTCTTCATCCGCTTGGCCGCTTGGATGATATTGATGCGATTGATTCCGCCAAACTGTATTCAGCGTACAGGTCATGGCTTGATCTGGCTTCCTTCGATTTGTATGTCGTTGGGGATACCTCGCTTGAGCAAGTTCAGGCAATAGCCGGTCAGGCATTCCGGTTAACAACGGGAGAACCGTCAAAATACGGACAACCTGTTGTCACCAATCGGGTCGAGGAAGTAAAAACGATCACCGAAACGATGGATGTCAGTCAGGGTAAACTCAATATGGGGCTTCGTTCCTCTGTCGGGTATGGGGATGATAATTATCCGTCCTTATTAATGTACAACGGCATACTCGGCGGATATCCTCATTCCAAACTGTTTATGAACGTCAGGGAGAAAGCTTCCTTGGCATATTATGCAGCTTCCAGACTGGATGGACATAAAGGCATTATTACGATTCAATCGGGCATTGAAATCGCAAATTACGAGCGCGCGGCATCCATTATTCAAGAGCAGCTGCAAAGTATTCGCGAAGGTAAATTATCCGAATTGGAAATGAGCCAGACGAAAGCGATGATAACGAATCAGCTGCGGGAAATGCAGGATTCCGCCTTTGAAATGATCGCCTTCGATTTTAACGCCGTATTGTCCGGGCGACTGCGAACTGCTGAGCAATTGATGGCGGCGGTCCGGTCGGTAACACCCGAAGATATTGTAAGGGCCGCCAATCAGATTGAGCTCGATACGATTTATTTTCTTCGCGACGGTAAGGAGGCTTAAAACGATGGAAGCGCTCGATTATCCTGTTGTCAAAGAAACGTTATTCCGCGAAGTACTGCCGAACGGATTAGAAGTCTATATTTTGCCGAAAGCGGGATTTCAAAAAACATACGCGACATTTTCGACTCGTTTCGGTTCAGTCGATAATTGCTTTTCGGTCGGGGATGAGCCTTTGTTACGCGTTCCCGACGGTATCGCTCATTTTTTGGAGCATAAGATGTTCGAGGAGCCGACAGGAGACATCTTTGCAACCTTTGCTTCCCAAGGGGCATCGGCCAACGCCTTCACGAGCTTCGACCGAACCGTTTATTTGTTTTCCGCGACCGAGCAGATCGAAGCCAATTTGGAAACACTGATTAATTTCGTACAGCACCCGTATTTTACGGATGATAATGTTGAGAAGGAAAAGGGCATTATCGAACAGGAAATCAATATGTACAAGGACAATCCCGATTGGCGGGTGTATACCGGATTAATTGACGCGATGTATCAAAAGCATCCGGTTCATATCGACATTGCGGGTTCGGTGGAGTCGATCCGAAAGATCGATAAAGAGAGCCTGTATAAATGCTACGAAACATTTTATCATCCTTCGAACATGATGCTGTTTATTGTCGGCGGAGTAAATAAAGATGCTATAATGGAATTGGTGAGGACCAACCAGGCCGCCAAGACGTTCCCGCAGATCGGCAGCATAAGAAGAGAGATTGAAAGTGAGCCGCAGCAGGTCAAAATTCCGCAGAAAAAGTCGACGCTTCCGGTTTCCTTGCCCAAATGCTTATTCGGTTTTAAGGAAAAGGAACCTGCGTCAAACAGCGAGCAGCTTCAGGAGCGGGATATTATTTCCAAGCTGATGCTGGAAACGCTGCTTGGGCAAAGCTCGGAGCTCTATCAAGCTTTATATGACGATAATCTGATTTCCGATTCGTTCGGTTTCGAATATAATTCGGGTAACGGCTATGCTTTCTCGATCATCGGCGGGGAAACCCGCGATCCGGATGAATTGCTGCGCCGGATCCGTTCCTCGATTGAATCGGCAATCAAGGACGGCATAAATGAATCGACGTTCGAACGCACGCGCCGCAAACGGATCGGCAGTTACTTACGGATGCTGAATTCGCCGGAGGCCATTGCCAATGAATTCACGCGTCATAAATTTCGCGGAGGCGATTTGTTCGAGCTGCTGCCTTTGTTTGAGCAAGCAACGCTGGAACAGGTCAATAACCGTATGAAGGAGCATTTTGACTGGAACCAGATGGCGGTTTCGATCGTAAGCAGGGAGAGGTAAGGAATGAAAGCTTTAAGTGAAATGACCGTTCTCGTTACCGGAGCCAGCCGAGGCATTGGTGCGGCGATTGCCGGGCGTTTTGCCGGCGAAGGGATGAATCTGGTCATCCACTACTTGCATTCGCATGAAGCGGCGAATGAAACGGCAAGGTTGTGTATGACATCCGGATCCAATGTCATGACGGTAAGCGCGGATTTAAGGTCGCGCGAACAGCTTCAGCGAATGCAGGAAAAGCTTGCGTCGCACGACATGCTTCCGGATATCCTTGTCAATAATGCCGGGATATCGCACTATGGCCTGTTGTCCGATGTATCGGATGAAGAATGGGATAACGTAATGTCGGTTAACCTGAAGGGGATGTTTATGTGCACGCAGTTATTCATGCCTGCAATGGTATCCCGTAAGTATGGCCGGATCATCAACGTATCGTCCATATGGGGAATGTCCGGCGCTTCATGCGAGGTATTGTACTCGACAACTAAAGGCGGCATAAACGCCTTTACGAAGGCGCTTGCGAAAGAATTGGCACCGTCCGGCATCACGGTTAATGCAGTCGCCCCGGGCGTTGTTGAAACAAGAATGAACGATAACTTAAACGATGGTGAAAAAGCCGCCTTAACGGAAGAAATACCGTTAGGCCGTTTCGCTCATCCGGATGAGATCGCATCGCTCGTTTATTTTTTGGCATTGCCCGAATCGGGATATATTACCGGTCAAGTCATTAGTCCCAACGGGGGTTGGATGACTTGATAAATTTGGAAAGTGCAACATTTTTCCTGAGGCAAACGTCGAATAATTAAATGGGGCAAGGCAAACAATAGGACTGTTGTAATCCTTCTTCAACGATTAAAGGAGGCGAAAAGGCATGTCAACAGTTCTTGCTAACTATGAGACTTGGAAACACTTTTTGGCTGAGCGCGTGGAGCAAGCAAAAAAAGCGGGGTTAAGTGAAGAAACAATCGCTAATCTCGCATTTGAAATCGGACAATTTTTGGATGAGAAGGTTGATCCGAAGAATGACCAGGAACGTGCGATTAAAGAACTATGGGATATCGGCGATACGGAGGAGCGCAAAACAATTGCGCGTCTGATGGTAAAGCTTGTTCAACATTCGGAATAATCGCGCCAGGCAGAGAAGCCTCCCGTTCAGGGGGCTTTTCTGCAGTGTTTTTATGATCTCTTGCAGGAGAATGGCGAAATTTGTAGAATAATTTTTATATCTACTATCTGGGCATGTTTTCCACCGGAATGACGAGGTGTTTGTATGGAACATAGACAATGGTACATGGAATACAAGATACATAAGAACCGTCCCGGTCTGCTGGGCGATATCGCATCACTGCTCGGTATGCTGGAAGTGAATATTATTACAATTAACGGGGTGGAAGACCGGACCCGCGGCATGCTGCTGCAGACAAGCGACGATGAGAAAATCGAGCTGCTGGGCAAGATGCTGCGAAAGGTCGACAACATCACGCTAAACGCGCTGCGACCGCCCAAGCTGGTTGACATATTGGCCGTTCGGCACGGTCGGTACATCGAGCGGGATTCGGACGATAAGAAAACATTCCGTTTTACCAGGGACGAGCTGGGGCTTCTTGTTGATTTTCTTGGTGAAGTGTTTAAGCGGGAAGGTAACCAGGTGATCGGATTGCGAGGTATGCCGAGAGTCGGCAAGACGGAATCGATTATCGCCGGAAGCGTTTGCTCCAATAAGAGATGGACATTTGTGTCTTCGACACTGCTCCGGCAAACCGTACGCAGCCAATTATCGGAAGAGGAAATGAATCCGAACAATATCTTTATTATAGACGGAATTGTCAGTACGATCCGGTCCAATGAAAGGCATCACAGTCTGCTTCAGGAAATTATGGCAATGCCGTCCACGAAAGTGATCGAACATCCAGATATTTTTATTAAAGAATCTCATTATGATTACGGCACTTTTGATTGTATCATTGAGCTTCGCAACACTCCGGAAGAAGAAATAACGTATGAAACATTTACCGGTTACAACGATTTCTGATGAGGGAAGTGAAGGCATGTCGGATTTGGGCGCTTTGTTGAAAAAAGCCCGCGAGCAAAAAGGGCTCACTCTCGAAGATATACAGGACATGACAAAAATCCGCAAGCGGTATTTGGAAGCGATTGAGGACGGCGACTACAGTGTGCTCCCCGGAAGCTTTTATGTCCGGGCGTTCATTAAAAATTATTCGGAAACGGTAGGACTCGATTCTGAAGAGGTACTACGGCTGTACAATAAAGAAATTCCTTCGGTAGCGGTGGAGACGAATCCGGAGCCGATGATGAAGCCCCGTCGCGCTGCAGCAAGACAATCGGACCGGTGGAGCAAATGGGGGTTTACCCTGCTGATGTGGTCGTTTCTGATCTTGATCGGCGTGATTATCTACACGTATGTCATCAATCAGCCGGACAGCGGAACCAATCGGCAGGCGGATGAGGATACGCGAATAACGACGGACAGCGAGCCGCCGGATGCCCCTAATAATACGAACGGAGATGTTACCGGTCCCGCAACCAACGGCAACGAGCCTGTACCTGATCCTGAACCTCAGCGGGACCCGGAGCCTGAGCAGCCTGAAACGGTATTAACGTTTGTGGAGCAAAAAAGGCTGTCCAAAGGCGGCACGATGGACGTTTATACGTTGCCCCCTTCGGGAATCCATACATACGAAATCAAAGTATCCGGTTCGGGTTCATGGAATGAAATCCGCAAAGGGGATAGTAACGGAGAAAAGGTTCACAGCAGCACTGATGCCGGAGGAAGTACCGTCCTGCAAGAGATTGAAGGAAACGTTTATATAAATGTAGGAAGAGCCGATAACGTGGAAATTCGAATCGACGGCATTCTAATCGAAGACGGGGACCGGCCGAGCTCGAAAAAGTTCCTCATCAATGTTTCTGACGATATTGCCCCGGCTCAATAGCGGGAAAGTGAAGGTGTTCCGCCATTCTTAGGGAGCACCTTTTCTTACGTATATAATTTGGGAGAAAAGATGTAGTGCTATCCATTTTTCTCCTCATATGAAGGAGTGGTTGGTCATGAGTTCGGAAAGCTCATTCGATATCGTGTCGAAAGTGGACATGCAGGAGCTGCAGAATGCGATTCAGCAGGCGGAACGGGAAATTGAAACGCGGTTTGATTTTAAAGGCAGCAAGAGCAGCATCGGTATGGATAAGGAAGATTTGATCGTTGCTTCCGATGACGAATACAAACTGAAGAGCGTAATCGACATATTGCAGTCCAAAATGATAAAAAGAAGCGTCCCGATCAAAAATCTGGAGTATGGCAAAGTAGAGCCCGCTTCTGGCGGAACCGTGAGGCAGCGTATAAAGATGAAGCAGGGCATCGATCAGGAGATTTCCAAGAAGATCAATATCCTGATTCGCGATTCCAAGCTGAAAGTAAAGAGTCAAATCCAGGGCGATCAGATCCGGGTAACGAGCAAGAGCAAGAATGACCTGCAATCCGTTATTCAATTGCTTCGCGGAGCGGACTTGGCGATCGACCTCCAATTTACGAATTACCGGTAAAGCGTGTTCAAAGTCCCGTCTCCGTCGATTTTGCTTCGGATGATCGGGACTTTGCGCGTTTTGACACGTTTGCAAAGGATGTATTATACTTGACTAGATAGTTTTTGGCAGATCTGGAGGCGTAACTTAAGATGACAGAACGGGTTAAAGTAGTAACGCTGGGTTGCGAGAAAAATCTCGTTGATTCTGAAATCATGTCCGGGCTCATCCATGGCAGAGGTTATGAATTGGTCGAGGGAGCGGAAGAAGCGACGGTTATTATTGTCAATACATGCGGTTTTATCGATGCGGCGAAGGAAGAATCGGTCAACACGATATTGGAGATGGCGGAATTAAAGGAAACGGCGCGTTTGAAGGCGCTGATCGTTTCCGGTTGTCTAACGCAGCGGTATAAGGAACAGCTGATGCAGGAAATGCCCGAGATCGACGGTATTGTCGGTACCGGTGACTTCCACCATATTAATGATATCGTTGATGAGGCGCTGAAAGGCAAGAAACCGGTCAAAATCGGCAATCCGGTCTTTGATTATGAGCAGGCCTTACCGCGTAAAGTAACGACTCCAAGATATACGGCATATGTAAAAATCGCTGAGGGCTGCGATAATGCCTGTACGTTCTGCAGCATTCCGATTATGCGGGGGAAATTCAGAAGCCGATCGGTGGAATCGATTGTGGCGGAAGTGGAGCAGCTTGCCGCGCAAGGGGTGAAAGAGGTTAGCTTGATTGCACAGGATTCCACGAACTACGGAACCGACTTATATGGCCGGTTAATGCTTCCGGAGCTTCTGGGCCGAGTCAGCGAAGTCGAGGGCATCGCATGGGTGCGGCTTCATTACGCGTATCCGGGATTTTTCACCGACGAGCTGCTCGAGGCAATTGCGGTTAATCCGAAAATTTGCAAATATATCGATATGCCTCTTCAGCATAGTGAGGATACCATCCTGAAACGGATGCGCCGTCCGGGACGCCAGCGCGATGCCAGGGAGCTGATTGCGAAGATCAGGGCTCGCATTCCTGAAGCGGCTCTTCGTACGTCCATTATCGTGGGCTTTCCTGGCGAATCCGAGGAGGACTTTGCCGCGCTCTGCGAATTTGTCCGGGAAATGAAATTCGACAGACTGGGCGTGTTTGCTTATTCAAGTGAAGAAGATACGCCGGCCGTGCGTCTGCCGGGTCATGTTCCGGATGAGGTAAAGCAGTGGCGGGCAAATACGCTGATGGAAATTCAGCGAGAAGTGTCCAAGGATAACGGGAGCAAATATGTCGGCCGCGAAATCGAGGTGCTTATTGAACGATATGACGGGCGCAGCGATGTTTATATCGGCCGTTCACAATACGATGCGCCGGAAATCGACGGCGAGGTGTTTGTGAGTAAATGTAAAGCGGGAATTGGTGAAATCCAGAAAGTGCGCGTAACTCATGCTTATGAGTTTGATTTGTCCGGGGAGGGAATTGCATGAATCTGGCCAATAAAATAACGTTGGCGAGAATTTTTCTGGTTCCGATCATGATGATTTTTCTCCTTATCCGGGTAAACTTGGAGCCGCTCACTATCGGAGACTACTCTATTTCCTATAATCAGATCATGGCCGCGTTGATATTTATAATTGCGGCAAGCACGGACGGTCTGGACGGTTATATTGCGAGGAAAAACAAGATCGTTACAAATCTCGGCAAGCTGCTTGACCCGCTGGCGGATAAGCTGCTTGTTGCCGCTGTGCTTATCTCGCTTGTCGAGATGGGCAAGCTGGATGCGTTGGTGGCAATTATCATTATTAGCCGTGAATTTGCCATCACAGGTCTCAGGCAGATCGCGTTACTGGAAGGCAAGGTGCTGGCGGCAAGCAAATGGGGGAAATGGAAAACCGGCGTTCAAATTACGATGATTATTGCGCTTTTGCTTAACAATTTCCCGTTTACTTTTATCGATCTGCGCTTTGACCTTATTTCGGTGTGGGCGGCCGCCCTGATTACGATCTATTCCGGTATCGATTATTTTGTCAAAAATAAAAATATCATTCCGATTTCGGAATAATAGTGTGAGTTTAAAAAGCCCGGTTTTCAGCACATAGGAGATTGGATGAAGCTAGGGAATGAGGAGCGGTACACGTTTTCGGAAGAAAACGGCTTCGGGAGCATACGCTTAGGCAAAACCTACGTGAGCACCTGAAAGGTTTCTGAAAGAAACCTCGCTTTGTAAGCATATGCTTAGTCCCGGATGAATTCAATATCCGACGTCGAGATTCATCCTGAAATACTTCGAGGTTTCGGGGTCCCCGAAAAGTAATAGGAATCAACTTCAGAGCATCACTTCACTTTTTGGGGTAACGTTAGCGGGCTTTTCAACAACCTCTAAAAGGGAGTGCCGGTATGAAGGCGGAGATAATAGCAGTCGGTACGGAGCTGCTGCTGGGTCAGATTGTGAATACGAACGCTCAATATTTATCCCGGGGGCTTGCAGATTTAGGGATTGACGTCTACTTTCAAACCGTAGTCGGCGACAATACGTTAAGGCTTCAGGAGGCGATCCGCGTTGCAAGAGGCCGTGCCGATCTGATCCTGTTTACGGGCGGGCTCGGACCGACGCAGGATGACTTGACTAAAGATGCACTCGCAGCCGATTTGGACCGCTCTCTGGTCATCCATGAACCGTCAATGGCAAAGATTGAAGCCTTGTTCGCATCCAGAGGCGCGCACATGGTGGAAAGCAATCGGCGACAGGCGTTGATGATCGAAGGAAGCGATCCGCTGGACAATGAAACAGGGCTAGCTGTCGGTAATGCGATGACGGCCGGAAATACCCATTACGTGCTGCTTCCAGGGCCGCCGCGTGAAATGAAGCCGATGTTCGACGGTCCGGCGAAAGCCTGGCTCCGCAACGTTATGGGAGAGGAGAGACCATTATATTCACGCCAGCTCCGATTTGCGGGAATCGGGGAGTCGAGTCTTGAGGCGGCTCTGCTTGACTTAATTGACAGTCAAACGGATCCAACGATTGCCCCTTATGCGAAGGAAGGCGAGGTGGCTCTCCGAATATCGACCAAGGCGGCGGGCGAAGCCGAGGCGAACGCCAAGATTGACCGAACCGTTGCTGCAATTATGGAACGCGTCGGACAATATTTATATGCACTGGAAGATATATCGATCGAAGAAGCGGTCGTTCGTTTGCTTCGCAGTTCGAAGCGCACGGTGGCGATGGCGGAAAGCTGTACCGGCGGACTGTTCGCGGAATTGATTACGGCCATCCCCGGCAGCAGCGGCGAGTTTGCCGGCGGCGTTGTAACCTACACGAATAAAATGAAGGTTACGCTGCTCGGCATCCCGGTCTCACTGTTGGAAGGTCCAGGCGCTCCCGGAGCGGTCAGCGATTCCGTGGCCGCATTGATGGCCGAACGGATTAGAGAGATAGCGGGAAGCGACTTCGGCTTATCCATAACTGGCGTCGCCGGTCCTTCGGAAAGCGAAGGCAAACCGGTCGGGCTTGTTTATGCGGGGATTGCGCAAGCCGGTAAACCGACCGAGGTGCACAAGCTGCAGCTGGCCGGCAACAGGAGCGGAATCCGTCTGCGGGCGGTGAAGGCGGCGTTATACAGGCTTTGGCAGGTGCTGCAACCCAATCCCGGGTCAAAATAAACGAGTCCATTGACCAAGCCGGGTTTTAAAGTCACGATGAGCGAACCCCCTGATATGAAACGTTGATGTGGATGTAAGGGGAAAAGCTTGCTTATTAGACAATAATCGACTATACTGAGTGATAGTTGACGGAAGAACCGTAGCGAAGATTACTTTGCTGCGGTTCTTTTTTTATTCACAACTGAAAGGAGGAGAAAAAAATCGAATGTATGTTCGAAAAAATACTTGGCAAAGGATGAGAAACGAGGTATCATAATACTATCATCGCAAGTTCTTTAAAAGATAAGAAAGTATAAGCTTCGCTGCAGGATTTCCAAATGATCCGCTTCATAAGCATTCGCTTATACAGACTTATCTTTCATCAACGAAACGATGCTGTTCCGCTAAGGACGGGACTGAACCGAACTGCATCAATTGATTGCAGCTAACGGTTCGTGCTCAGCGTTCAGCCGTTTCTCCTTAAGTTCCTGATTAATAACATGTGAAGGATGTGGGTTTGTTGTCAGATCGCCGCGCTGCGCTTGAAATGGCTTTACGCCAAATTGAGAAACAATTCGGTAAAGGCTCGATTATGAAATTAGGGGAGCAAGCTGGCATGCAGGTTGAAGTTGTGCCGAGCGGCTCGCTTGCGTTAGATATTGCTCTTGGAATAGGCGGACTGCCGAGAGGAAGAATTATTGAAGTTTACGGACCGGAATCATCGGGTAAGACAACGGTCGCACTCCATGCGATTGCGGAAGTACAACGGATCGGCGGACAAGCTGCATTCATTGACGCAGAGCATGCATTGGATCCGCTGTATGCAAGCAAACTTGGCGTGAATATCGACGAGCTGCTGCTCTCGCAGCCGGATACAGGCGAGCAGGCGCTGGAAATCGCTGAGGCGCTGGTACGCAGCGGAGCAGTTGATATTATCGTCATCGACTCCGTTGCGGCGCTTGTGCCGAAGGCGGAAATCGAAGGCGAGATGGGAGACTCCCATGTAGGCTTGCAGGCGCGTCTGATGTCGCAAGCGCTTCGCAAGCTGTCCGGAGCAATCAGCAAATCGAAGGTCATCGCCATCTTCATTAATCAGCTGCGCGAGAAGGTCGGTGTGATGTTCGGCAATCCGGAGACAACGCCGGGCGGACGGGCATTGAAGTTCTATTCCAGTGTGCGCCTGGAGGTGCGCAGAGTCGAAACGATCAAGCAAGGCAATGAAATGGTCGGCAACCGTACACGGATTAAAGTGGTTAAGAATAAAGTCGCTCCGCCGTTTAAGCAAGCGGAAATCGACATCATGTATGGTGAAGGCATTTCCAAGGAAGGCAGTTTGGTCGATATCGGCACGGAAATGGAAATCGTACAGAAGAGCGGAGCCTGGTTCTCTTATAATGGCGAACGGCTTGGTCAAGGTCGGGAAAATGCGAAGCAATATTTGAAGGACCATCCGGAAATCGCACAGGTCATTGAAAAAGAAATCCGTAACGGAAGCAGCCTGAGCGAATCTGCAGTTTCAGCCGCTTTTGACGGGGAAGATGAGGAAGAACTGGAAGAGCTGATTTAGCATAAGGCTGGCTCCCATATCCGGTTTTGATGATAACATCAGAGTTGTATACTTCGTAAGGCGCCATCTGATGGCGCCTTTAGTCTTGGAAAGGAGCGGTATGCCGTGAATAACGAAGAGGCGGAAATGCAGGGCCGGTATAGAATCGCTTCAGTGGAAAGGGATATAAAGAAACGCAGCCGTTACTTGATTTATACCGAGCAAAGCGAGGAGCCCATTTTGTCGGTGCATGAAGATATACTGGTTCAGTATCGCCTGCTTAAAGGACAATCGCTGACCTCTGCCGAGTTGTCGGAAATTATCGATGCCGACCGGAAGCAAAGCGCCTATGCGCTGGCAGTTGCGTATTTAGGTATAAAGCCGCGCACACGTAAAGAAATTGAACGTTATTTGCAGCGTAAAGAGCTGGATCCGGATGTTATTAACAGCGCTCTTGACCGTCTGGAAGCGGAACGCACGATAGACGACGGCGAATATGCGGCCCAGTTCGCTGAACAGCGGCTAAGGCTTCAGTCGAAAGGGAGACTTGCGATCAAGCAGGAGCTGCTGCTGCGTGGAATATCCAAATCGCAAGCTGCGGATGCAATTGCTGGACTGGATGAGGCAACTGAA
Organism: Paenibacillus tarimensis; assembly: GCA_041281825.1. Taxonomy (GTDB): domain Bacteria; phylum Bacillota; class Bacilli; order Paenibacillales; family Paenibacillaceae; genus Paenibacillus_D; species Paenibacillus_D tarimensis_A. Next base: position 2,694,807 of record CP166298.1, read on the forward strand.
CTAACAACCGCAGTTCGCGCCGGGACGAAGAAATGGCCTTTTATCAAAGGTGAACATCGGGACCGCAAGCAAAAATTAGCGTTATTTCTAATGCGAAAAGGATATCCCGGATCGGTAGTGAAGGAAGCGGTCAAGCAAGTTTCCGCCGAAGCTCTAACAGATGATGAGGGGCAAATGCTTGACAATTGATTTTACCAAAAGCTAAAATGAATGTGTATTCCTTCTTATTAGAATCAGTTTTCCTTCCAAAAATTGATTCGAACCGATTATTTTCGTCAAAACTTTGTGTCGATGAACGGTATGAATACCGGCTTGAAAACCCAATATCATCCCAAGCGGTTGCCTTGGTGTATGCAACGAGGAGGTGAGAAAGATGAATCCAATCTGGATCACGGTTCTCGTTGTTGGCGCGATATTCTTAGGGATTGCGATTGGTTATTTTATTCGGAAGTCGATTGCCGAGGCCAAAATTTCAAGCGCCGAGCAAGCTGCCGTTCAGATTGTAGAGAACGCTAAGAAAGAAGCGGAAGCGCTGAAGAAAGAAACGGTGCTCGAAGCAAAAGACGAAGTCCATAAACTCCGCGCCGAAGCAGAAAAAGACATTCGAGAGCGTCGTAATGAAATACAACGTTTAGAAAGACGTTTGCTGCAGAAAGAGGAGTCGCTGGATAAGAAAATAGAAGCGCTGGAACGCAAAGAAGAACAAGTAGCCAACAAAGAGAAACGGATCGAGGAAACACAGGAGCAGATTGACTCGATTTACAAGCAGCAGGTTAATGAATTAGAGCGTATTTCCAGCCTCACAATGGAGGATGCCAAACAATTGATCCTGTCGAATGTGGAGCAGGAGGTACGACACGAAACCGCGCAAATGATCAAGGAAATTGAACAGCAAGCGAAAGAGGAAGCCGACAAAAAGGCACGGGATATCATCTCGCTGGCTATTCAGCGTTGTGCGGCGGATCATGTGGCCGAGACGACGGTTTCCGTTGTATCTCTGCCGAATGAGGAAATGAAAGGCCGCATTATCGGGCGTGAAGGCCGAAATATCCGTGCGCTGGAAACATTGACCGGTATCGATCTGATCATTGACGATACGCCGGAAGCGGTCATTCTGTCGGGCTTTGATCCTATTCGCCGTGAAATAGCGCGCACATCGCTGGAGAAATTGGTTGCCGACGGTCGAATTCATCCTGCCCGCATTGAAGAAATGGTGGAAAAATCCCGTAAAGAAGTGGACGAAAGAATTCGCGAATACGGGGAACAGGCTACATTCGAAGTGGGGGTACACGGGCTTCATCCGGATTTGATCAAAATACTCGGACGATTGAAATATCGTACGAGCTATGGTCAGAATGTGCTGAAGCATTCGATGGAAGTAGCATATCTATCCGGATTGATGGCTGCTGAACTTGGACAGGATGTCACGCTGGCGAAGCGGGCGGGATTGCTTCATGATATCGGCAAAGCACTGGATCACGAGGTGGAAGGCTCGCATGTCGAAATCGGCGTCGAATTAGCGAAGAAGTACAAAGAGCATCCGGTTGTCATTAACAGTATTGCATCACATCATGGCGATTGCGAGGCGACATCGATCATCGCGATGCTTGTCGGCGCTGCGGATGCATTGTCGGCCGCGCGTCCGGGCGCACGCAGAGAAACGCTTGAAACGTATATTAAACGTCTGGAGAAGCTGGAGGAGATTTCGGAGTCTTTCGAAGGCGTTGAGAAATCCTATGCAATTCAGGCAGGACGTGAAGTCCGCGTAATGGTCCAACCGGAGAAGGTTGACGATACCGAAGCATTTCGATTGGCGCGGGATATTACAAAGAAAATCGAAAGCGAGCTCGATTACCCCGGTCATATCAAGGTTACGGTTATACGGGAAACCCGGGCGGTTGAATACGCCAAATAATATCCCAGTCTTCGGGAACGATATAAAAAGTGGCTGCTCGTCAGCCACTTTTTATGTCTTCAAAGCGCTACTGATTCTATAATATACAGCAGAATGTTCGGCAAAGTGAGGGAACAAGAGTGAAAGTCATGTTTATCGGCGATATCGTCGGGAGTGTGGGACGCGACGCTTTGAAGCAGGTGCTGCCGGCGCTGAAGGAGAAATATACCCCCCACGTGATTATAGTTAACGGTGAAAATGCCGCACACGGCCGAGGCATTACGGCGGCTATCGCCAAGGAGTTTTTTGAATTGGGCGTTCATGGCATTACGATGGGAAATCATACTTGGGATAACAAGGATCTGTTCGAGTGGATCGATGAAGAAAGGCGGCTTGTCCGTCCTGCGAATTTTCCGCCGGGGGCGCCGGGGCAAGGATTTACCGTCATTAAAGCAAACGGAAAAGAGCTTGGCATTATAAATCTGCAGGGCCGCACGTTTTTGCCGCCAATTGATTGTCCTTTCCGCAAGGCCGATGCATTGCTGGAACAGATAAGCAGCAAGCATATTCTGGTTGATTTTCACGCGGAAGCGACATCGGAAAAAATTGCGATGGGCTGGTATTTGGACGGCCGCGCTTCGATTGTCGTAGGCACACATACCCACGTTCAAACGAACGACGATACAATACTGCCGCAGGGTACGGCTTATATAACCGATGTTGGAATGGTCGGTTCCAAGGAAGGCGTACTGGGGATGGAGCGTAAAGCGGTCGAATACCGATTTCTGACCCAACTGCCGGTACGGTTTGTCGTCGATGAAGGAAAATGGCACTTTCATGCGGTTGTAGCCGATCTGGACGATGCGAGCGGCAAAGCTCGCTCTATTACCAAAATAAGGTGGACGGAAGAAGACTGGTTGCTGATTTAACCATCAGAGCCGGTTTTTTTTATTTTGTTTTTTTCGAATCGTTAAACAATTCAGAACTGTTTGCAAAGTGTTGCGATAAAAGAAGGAATTTTTTCACCTCTCTCGAATAGTTTATAAATAGTGGAATTCATTCATCATTCCCGAGGAGGTACTTTTCATGGAAGTATTAAAAGTTTCAGCAAAGTCCAATCCAAATTCTGTTGCTGGTGCGCTTGCAGGCGTTTTACGTGAACGCGGCGCTGCTGAATTGCAAGCTATCGGGGCTGGTGCATTGAATCAAGCAATTAAAGCGGTAGCCATTGCTCGGGGATTCGTAGCTCCAAGCGGGGTTGATTTAATCTGCATACCGGCTTTTACCGACATTGTCATCGACGGAGAAGATCGTACGGCAATTAAACTTATTGTTGAGCCGAGATAAGGATTAAACTGTCTTATAAGATCGCGTGCCTGTTTACAATATGTAGACAGGTTTTTTTGTATGGAATGAAAGGTTTAAAGGTCTGAAATACAAATACGAAGGGATGGGACAACGGCGATGAAGGTAGTTGATTTCCATTGTGATGTGCTTAGTAAATTGCTGACCGACGAAACGCTCGATTTTGCAAAAGGGGGAAACGGACGGCTGGATGTCACGTATGAACGGCTGAGCCGGGCGGGCTCTTTGCTACAGACATTTGCCATCTATATTCCGGAACGGATGGAAAACAATATGAGATCATTGCTCCGCTCGGTCGATCTCATGGTAACGAAGGTGTTGTCGATCCAAGGAATGACCCTTATACGTTCGGCATCGGATCTTAAGGAATCGCTAAAGAAGGGGAACATCGGCGCGCTTCTGTCGCTCGAAGGCGCGGACGGCTTGGGCGGGGATATGACGAATCTTAGAATATTATACTATCTTGGCGTTCGTGCGTTAGGTATAACGTGGAACCATTCCAACTGGGCTGCGGACGGGGTACTCGAGCCAAGGCAGGGCGGACTGACAAAAAAAGGGCGTTTGCTTGTTAAAGCATGTAATGATTTGGGTATACTGTTGGATGTGTCGCATTTGACGGACCGCGGTTTCTGGGAAGTGGCGGACTTAAGCGCGAAGCCGTTTCTCGCATCCCATTCGAACGCAAGAACGGTATGCGAACATCCCCGTAATTTAACGGATGATCAAATTCGCGCAATGATTGCGATGGACGGACGGATTGGCGTTACGTTCGTACCGTGGTTCCTAACAAGGCGGGAATCGGCAACAATCGACGATGTTCTGCGTCATATCGAGCATATTTGCGCCATGGGCGGTGAACGCCAGCTGATGCTTGGTTCCGATTTTGACGGCATTGACCGGCATGTGCAGCAATTAACTCACCCTGGCGAAATAACCAATTTGACCGAATCGCTGTTAAAACGGTATCCGGAAGAGCTAGTCCGTGCCATTATGGCTGACAATGCGCTTACGTTTTTGAAGAATCATCTGCCGGAGTAATCGATAAATTCCATTCCATCTCACTTCGGTATGAATTCAATCGAAAAGAACTATGTTTGGTTTGGGTCAAATCCCTTGCAATTTACAATAGAGAGACATAAAATTTATTTGAACGTTATATGAATATTTTTTCGCAAGTATTGAATAATGATGTCGAAATTAACAGGTTGCTGACCAAAAAGAGGAGTGGACATTTTGATTAGTCAATTGTCTTGGAAGATCGGGGGACAACAAGGGGAGGGCGTAGAAAGTACGGACCGTATTTTCTCTACTGCACTGAACCGGCTTGGGTATTATTTATACGGCTATCGTCATTTTTCTTCGCGGATTAAGGGCGGTCATACGAACAACAAAATTCGGATCAGCACGAAGCCTACACGGGCAATCTCCGACGATTTGGACATTCTGGTTGCGTTCGACCAGGAAAGCATCGATTTGAATGCACATGAGCTGCGCGGCGGTGTCGTTGTCGCGGATGCGAAATTCAATCCTACACTTCCCGAGAATGTCGATGCAAGATTGTTTCCGGTTCCGATTACAGCGATCGCGGAAGAGCTCGGAACTTCCCTCATGAAGAACATGGTTGCTTCAGGCGCATCATGGGCACTGCTCGGATTGCCGCTCGAAGTTTTCAATAAAGCGGTTGAAGAAGAATTCGGCCGGAAAGGTCCGGCAATTGTAGAGAAAAACGTACAAGCCGTAAAGCGCGGCGCAGAATATGTACTTGAATTGGCGGGAGGTCCTCTTGAGCAGTTCCGGCTTGAGGAGGCCGACGGCAAACAGAAGCTGTTCGCGATCGGCAACGAAGCGATCGGTCTCGGCTGTATTGCGGCCGGTTGCCGTCTGATGTCGGCTTACCCGATTACGCCGGCTTCGGAAATTATGGAATACCTGATTAAGCAGCTGCCGAAATTCGGCGGTACAGTCGTGCAAACGGAAGACGAAATTGCGGCGGTGACAATGGCGATCGGCGCTAACTATGCCGGCGTCCGCACGTTGACCGCATCTGCGGGCCCCGGCCTGTCCTTGATGATGGAAGCGATCGGTCTGGCGGGCATGACGGAAACTCCGCTCGTCATCGTAGATACGCAGCGCGGCGGTCCTTCGACCGGCTTGCCGACCAAACAGGAGCAATCCGATTTGAACGCAATGGTGTACGGGACGCACGGTGAAATACCGAAGGTGGTTATCGCTCCTGCGACAATTGAAGATTGCTTCTATGATACGATTGAAGCCTTTAACGTCGCCGAAGAATATCAAGTGCCGGTTATTCTAATGACGGACTTGCAGCTGTCTCTCGGTAAACAATCCTGCGAAACGCTTAATTATGATGAGATTCAGATTAATCGCGGCAAGCTCGTCAAAGACGTTCCTCCGCTGGAAGATAATAAATTGTTCAAGCGTTACGAATTTACGGAAGACGGAATTTCTCCGCGGGTGCTGCCCGGCGAAAAATACGGTTTGCATCATGTAACCGGCGTCGAGCACGATCAGGAAGGCCGCCCATCCGAAAATGCGGTCAACCGCCAAAAAATGATGGATAAACGTCTGGGCAAAATGAATACGTTAAAGATCCGTGACGCCATCCGAGTCGATGCGCCGCACGAAAGCCCTGACTTGCTTATTATCGGCATGGGTTCGACGGGCGGTACAATTGACGAAGCAAGACAACGTCTTGAAAAGGACGGCATGACGACAAATCACATTACGATTCGTCAAATTCATCCGTTCCCGACCGATATGCTTCTTCCTTACCTGGAGAAGGCGAAGAAGGTGCTCGTGATTGAAAACAATGCGACAGCCCAGCTCGCTTCGCAGATTAAAATGCACGCAGGCTTTGGCGAGAAAATCCGCAACCTGCTTAAATATGACGGGAATCCTTTCCTGCCTTCTGAAGTCTACAAAGCTTGTAAGGAGTTGAACTAAGATGGCTACATTTAAAGATTTTCGGAATAACGTCAAGCCTAACTGGTGCCCAGGTTGCGGAGACTTCTCCATTCAAGCTGCAATTCAACGCGCGGCCGCCAATGTCGGCCTTGAGCCTGAAAACTTGGCTGTCATCTCCGGTATCGGCTGTTCCGGACGGATTTCAGGATACATTAACGCATACGGTTTGCATGGTATTCACGGACGCGCGCTTCCGATTGCGCAAGGGGTAAAACTTGCGAACCGCGAATTGACCGTAATCGCTTCGGGCGGTGACGGCGACGGATTTGCCATCGGCATGGGGCATACCGTTCATGCGATCCGCCGGAACCTGGATATTACGTATATCGTTATGGACAATCAGATTTACGGTTTGACGAAAGGTCAAACTTCGCCGCGCAGTGCGGAAGGGTTCAAGACCAAATCGACGCCGGAAGGCTCGATCGAGTCTACGCTTTCCCCGCTGGAAATCGCTTTGTCTGCCGGAGCGACTTTCATCGCGCAGTCGTTCTCAAGCGACCTGAAGCAATTGACGAGCCTTATCGAAGCAGGCCTGAATCATAAAGGCTTCTCGCTGATCAACGTATTCAGCCCGTGCGTAACGTTCAATAAGGTGAACACGTATGATTGGTTTAAGGAAAATATCGTTAATCTGGAGCAGTTCCCGGATTACGATCCGTCCAACCGTGTTGCGGCAATGAACAAAATTATGGAAACAAACGGATTGCTGACCGGACTTATTTATCAAAATACGGAACGCAAACCGTACGAAGCCCTTGTTTCGGGATTTCGCCCCGAAGGATTGGCAAACCAGGACATCCAGATGTCCCGCGAAGATTTCGACAAATTGCTTAAAGAATTCGTATAAAGCTCATTATTTCTCTCCATATTACTGTCCAAACGGGCATACGGCATCTGATGCCGTATGCCTTTTAGCTTAATTCCTTATTTCGGAAAGGATTGAACCGAATGAAATCTGTACCTGTAGGCGTTTCCGCTCGTCATATCCATTTGTCGCAAGATCATGTTGAGATGCTCTTTGGGCAGGGTTATCAATTGACGGAGTTTAAACCGCTGTCGCAGCCGGGACAATACGCCGCCAATGAAACGGTTGCGTTAACCGGTCCGAGAGGCAGCTTCGGCAAAGTGCGGATACTGGGGCCAATTCGCAAACGTACACAACTTGAAGTATCGAGAACCGATGCGGTTGCACTGGGCATTGATCCTCCGGTGCGCGAATCCGGAGACATAGCAGGCTCTCCAGGCATTATTATTCAAGGTCCGGCCGGAGAAGTGACGCTGGAGGAAGGTGTCATCGTGGCTGCCCGTCATATCCATTTCCATACATCCGATGCGGAGCATTGGGGTATTAAGGACAAGCAAAGGTTAAAAGTGCGGCTTGAAGGAGAACGGGGGCTTGTCTTGGAGAATGTCATTGCGCGCGTTTCCGACCAGTATGCGCTCGATATGCATATCGATACGGATGAAGCCAATGCCGCAGGGGCAAAAACAGGGGATATTGCCTGGATTATCGAGTAGGTCAAGCGGTAGCACCTCTGGTCAAAACATGATATAATTTATAGGATATGACTAGAGGGAAGTGATAACAGGTGACGAAAGAAGCGAAAGATTTCAGCAAATATTTCGATTTTTCCGGGGCCAAAATCATTTCCGAGGACGAGCACGGCAAGAAAATCCGGATCGGCGGTCGGGACGTTCATATCGTCTCCGAGCCGAATTACCGTCAGGAGAAGCAGCGCGGCAAGGAAGAAGTCCAAGTGCTGTATGACAATGCGGTGCCGGAAGAGCTGCGCACCCTCGGTGCCGGGAAATATTATTTAATTTATACATTCGGCTGCCAGATGAACGAACATGATACGGAAGTAATGAAAGGCATGTTCGAACAAATGGGCTTCCAGCCGACAGAGGACCGCAAGCAAGCCGATGTCATTCTGCTTAACACCTGTGCGATTCGCGAGAACGCGGAAGACAAAGTGTTTGGCGAGCTCGGCCATCTGAAGACGCTGAAGACCGAGAAGCCGGAGCTGCTGCTCGGGGTTTGCGGCTGTATGTCGCAAGAGGAATCGGTTGTGAACCGTATTTTGAACAAGCATGCGTTTGTCGATATCATTTTCGGGACGCATAATATTCATCGGCTTCCGCAGCTGCTTAACGATGCGCTGTTCAGTAAAGAAATGGTTGTCGAGGTATGGTCCAAAGAGGGCGATATCATTGAAAACCTGCCGAAGAAACGCGAAGGCATGCGTGCTTGGGTGAATATTATGTACGGCTGCGATAAGTTCTGTACGTACTGCATCGTTCCGTATACCCGCGGCAAGGAACGCAGCCGCAGGCCGGAGGATGTTATTGCCGAAGTGAGGGAATTGGCGAGACAGGGGTTCAAAGAGATTACTTTGCTCGGACAGAATGTCAACGCATATGGGAAAGATTTAACGGATATTCATTACCGGTTCGGCGATTTGATGGACGATATTTCGAAGATCGACATTCCGCGCATCCGCTTTACGACCTCGCATCCGCGCGATTTCGACGATCATTTGATCGAGGTTCTTTCCAGGAAGGGAAATCTGGTGGAACATATTCATCTGCCTGTCCAGTCTGGGAGTACGGAAATTTTGAAACGGATGAGCCGTAAATACAGCAGAGATACCTATTTGGAGCTCGTTCGCAAAATTAAAACCGCGATCCCGGATGTCGTGCTGACGACCGATATTATTGTCGGGTTTCCAGGCGAGACGGAAGAGCAGTTCGAAGATACGATGTCGCTTGTACGCGAGGTCGGTTTCGATTCCGCATTCACCTTCATTTATTCGCCAAGAGCGGGAACGCCGGCCGCCGAGATGGAAGACAATGTACCTGCGGAAGTGAAGAAGGCGCGTTTGCAGCGGCTTAACGATCTGATGACCGAGCTTGCGCGTGAAAGCAATGAAAGGCTGAAGGACCAGATCGTTGAAGTATTGGTTGAAGGGGAAAGCAAGAACAACGCCAATGTGCTGTCCGGCCGGACTCGGACCAATAAGCTCGTTCATTTCGAAGGCTCCAAATCGCTGATCGGAAAGTTCGTACAGGTTAAAGTAACGATACCGCAAACGTGGTATATCAAGGCGGAGCTAATCACTCAGGATACCGCAGAAGCGGTATCGTAACGGAGGCAGAGGAGAGTTGGGGATGTTAAATCAGGAAGCAGCTCAAGCCCGCCGTGAACACGATCATCAACATGAAGATGATCATGAACACGGGCATCAATGCGGGATACCCACTTTTGATACACGGGATTTGATCGTTCGCGAAGATATTATGGCCAAGGCGAAGGAATTGGCCGAGATGATCTTCACTTCGGAAGAGGTACAGCATTTCCGTCGGGCGGAGAAGCAAATCCAGGGGAATGAAAGAATTCAGTCGCTCATCAGCCAAATGAAGAAAAAGCAGAAAGAAATTGTCGCATTCGAATCGTTTGCCAATCCGAAAATGGTAGCGAAAATCGAAGCGGAGATTGAAGCGCTGCAAGATGAACTCGACGGAATACCGATCATATCCGAATTTCAGCAAAGCCAGTCAGATATCAACTATTTACTGCAGCTGGTAATCTCGGTGGTCCGCGACACGGTTGCGGAGAAGATCACAGTCGAATCATCGTCGGTCGGCGATGATTCCGGAGACTGTATGGAATAACAAGAAAAGCGTGTCTCCTTGAAGACACGCTTTTTATTATGGTACCGGGCCTCGTATTACATCGAAGCGGTTGAATCCTCTTTTGTAAATTTCGGAATGTACGCTTGCAGTGCAATGACGACGCCCGCGGCGACAAGCGCTTTTATCGTATCCCCTGGAAGGAACGGCGTCATGCCGAGGGCAATTGCCTTCTCCATAGAATAGTTACCGACGTGAGCAAGCCATGGTACGCCGGTGATATAAGAAATTAACGATCCGAAAACGAGGAATACAACGAAAAGCGATACGAACAGAACTGCAGGCTTCCGCGCGATGGAAGAGCGAAGGAGCTTGGCCGAGAAATAACCGACGGTCAGACCGCAGACCGGAAACATCCAGATAAAGCCTCCGGTCGCTCCGAGAATTTTGGCCAATCCGCCTTCTCCGCCTAAAAGTGGCAATCCGGCCGCGGTAAGCAGGCAGACCGACAGGATACTTAGAAAGCCGTAACGGGCGCCCAGAAAAGCGCCGGCCAACATAATCGCGAAATTTTGCATAGTAATGGGAATTGGACCGAGCGGAAATCGGATTGCGCTCATGACAATAAATAATGCTGCAAACAATGCGGTATAAACAATGCTTCGAATCGGATTGCTGGACATCAATACACTTCTCCTTTATTCTTTTGTTAACTGAAAATATATCGCAAGGTTAACAATGCGAATTTTAACACAGGATGAGCCGTTAGGGAATAGGTTGGTGAAAATTTTTGTTAAACAAGGACGAGTTCGTTATGGAGGATGTCTCGGTAATTACGTCCGATCCTTTAAGCTGTATAGAGCATACGGTTTTGAATTCCATCTCGCTGCGCTTATCGCCCGGGGAATGGGTGCAGATCGCGGGAGCAAACGGCAGCGGCAAGAGCACGCTAGTCAAGCTGTTGACCGGCCAACTCGGAATGACTTACCGGGTAGAGGGCAAGGTGACACGCGGGTTTGCAGGCCGTCATCCGGTCCCTTATGTAATGCAGCATCCGGAAGCCTCAATGATCGGCATGACGCCGTGGGAGGATGTGCTTATCGGATTGGAACAGCAGGATATTCCAGAGGAGCGGATCATGTCCGGAGTTGAACGCGCATTATTACAAACCGGGCTGAGTGAGATTAAACAACGGCCTGTGGATCGGCTCTCCGGCGGACAGAGGCAATTAACGGCGATAGCCGGCTGTCTTGCCTCAGAAGCCCCGCTGCTCGTTTTGGACGAGGCAACTTCAATGCTCGACGCGGAATCAAGGAGAAAGGTTTTAACGGCTGTACGCAAGCTGAATCGTGAAGGTACAACGGTGGTCTGGGTTACGCACCGGATGGAGGAATGGGAGCCGGGAGACCGGGTAATTGCGCTCGAAAGAGGCCGTCTGATTTACGACGGTGACACAGACGGCTTTTTTACCGGCGGCACAGGAGGCGGAGCCTCGGTCTGCGAACGTCTCGGCTGGGAACCCCCTTATACGGTACAAACGGCGCAAGAGTTAATTCAATTAGGCTATACAGTTCAACCGCTGCCCTTAACAGCCGAAGCGTTGAAGGAGGCGGTGGCGGTGTGGAAATAAATAAAGGCTGGCATCTAGAAGGGGTGGCCGTTGCATCGGACGGGAGGACCCCGGTCCCGGTTCTTTCGCTTGAGCAATTGCGCCTGAAACCGGATAAACTGACGCTGATTATAGGACGTAATGGAGCGGGAAAAACAACGCTGCTGGAAACGATAGCGGGATTGCGCTTGCCCAAGGAAGGGCAAATCTCATTGGACGGCCAGCCGCTTTGGCAATCCGGCAAGCTGAACCGCAATGTGCTGCTGCAGTTTGGTATCTCGCTGCAGCACAGCGAGTCGCAATGGTTCGCCAAGACGGTAAGGGAGGAGCTGCGTTATTCGCTTAAACCTTTTACAATGTCGGAAGATTCGAGGGAGGCAGCGATAGCAGCTGCATTGCAGGAAGCAGGGCTGTCTCCCGATGCGCTTGAGCGGGATCCTTGGACGCTTAGCGGCGGAGAACAGCGGCGGCTGGCATGGGCATGCCTGCTCGCTGCACAGCCCCGGTGGCTGCTGCTGGACGAACCGACGGCAGGGCTGGACGCCGAGGGCATTCGTATGCTGCGAGCCCGGCTTACATCCCATTGCAAGGATGGACGAGGCGCGATCATTGTGACGCACGACGTCTCCGCGCTGGCAGATATCGCCGATGAGATTGTAGAGATCGCAGATGGAAGGATCGTTTCGGAATTTAGTGCCGATCAATGGTTATCGGGACGGGAGGATGAGGTTTCGTCCGCTCAATCGGTTCGGCTAGGAAGCGATGCAGTCGCGACGGCCGCAGCCCTCCGTTCAGCAGGCTTTGAAATGCCGGACGGATTGATTACACCGGATCAGCTTGCAGCAGTAATAGCTGCGCAGTTAAAGCCCGCTACCGGATCAGGTAATTATAGTCCCAGTCTGTTGGAGATCAAAGCAGATCTTAATTATTCCGAAGCCGTATCGTTGACCGAACCTGAATTCCCTGAGCATCGATGGGCGGCACTCGACCCACGGGCGCTGTGGGCGGCGTATTTGTTTATTGCGGCAGCGATCATGATGCAAGGGCATCCGCTGGGCATACTGGCCGGCTGCTTGTTCACTGGTGCTGTCTTATCCGGAATGGTGCGGTTTGTTAGACCGTGGTTGGGCGCGGTCCGAATGTATGCTATTTTTGTCGCCTTATTTGTCATCGTTTCGGGAATTAATTTTTCACCATTAGCCTTGCAATTGCAAACGATGAAGGAAACAGCGTTATATTTCAGCAAAATCTTTCTTGTCATGCTGCTCGGATTGCCGCTGATTTCCTTTGTTTCTCCCCTGAGGCTGCAGCGGGCTATTGAACAGGGGCTGGGCCGTTTGACAAAATACCGTTTTCCGGTCAGCGAAATCGCTTTGACCGTCGCTTTAATCTTTCGATTTATCCCTTTGCTGACGTCGGAATGGGCACGATTTTCACGTATTGTTCATGCGAGAGGCAAAGCGGTAACGGTTCCCGGTTCCGTACCGCTGCGCGATCTCCATCGCGTCCTCATTCCATTTCTTATCTCGATGCTGCGGTTGGCGGATCAGATGTCGACAGCGTTGGAAGTAAGAGGGTTCGGTAGAAGAACCGGTGCCCCCAAGCTTGCGTACAAGCTCCGCTTTTCAAGATCGGACACGCGGTTTGTTGTGTATGCCGGTTTGATCTGGCTTCTGTTTGCTTTCTTAAATCGCATATTGCAAGCGTAAACGGCTATCGCCGTCTTCCGGCGAGACACCAAACGTTTCGCGATGAAAGACAAGCTTGTGTAAGGATGAAATTTATACTTTCTTATCTTTTAAAAGGGGCTGTCAGCTCTTCCGGCATACGGGAAGAGCTGACAGCCCCTTGGTTTAACAGCAATTAATGCCATCATCGTTTGTTCCAGATCGAAATGAGGACAACGGCAACAAACGCAATTCCCGCCCCGAAATAAAATCCGCTGTTCAACCCCCAAGCTTCATTTAACCAGCCGGCCATATATGGCCCGATGAACATTCCGGCGGAGTAGATCGCCTGATAAAAACCCATTGCCGTTGCCCGTTTGTACGGTTCAAAATCTTGAATGGCCATGCCGAGCATAAGCGGAAAATATAAGCCCTGCGCGAACCCGTTCAGTGCCTGCGTAAGCATTAGCCATTGCAAGGAGGGCGAGAATGCGATCGCAGCCGTGAACAAGCCGCTCAGCATAAAGCCAAGCTTCATTAAGCGCCATTGTCCTAGGCGCGGCGCAAACCATTTGGCGCTGTACAAAGAGGTGAACGCATGCGGTATCATAAATGCAAAGACGACGTAGGTCAATTCCCACTTGCTCGCTCCGAGAGCGATCGCCTGCAGCGGAGTAAACCCGAACATGGTGATAAATAATATTCCGTGCGCCAGCAGGGATAAGGCCGATACCCGAACCAGGGTAGGCGTGCGCACCACTTCGCCAAGCGCGGATAACGACATCGGAGAACGTACGGCGCCATTCTTCGGTTCTTTAATTAAGCTTGCCGCCAGCAGTCCGATCATACCAAAGCCGATTCCGACCATAAAAGCCGCATTCCAATCGAATCGCTCCGCCAGATAACCGCTGACCGACATGCCGAGCAGCTGTCCGGTAACGATCATGAAGCTGATTGTTCCCATTGCCCTTGCGGCCCCGGCTGCGGGATAATAGCTGGCATAAAGGACCGTAAACGCAACCCAGGTTGAAGCACATATGCCGGCCATGACCCGTCCCGCGAGCGGCCACAGCCAGGAGCCGGGGAGCATAAACAGGATGCAGCTCAGCGCTCCGGTTAACAGTCCAAGCATAATAAACGGCTTGCGTTTCTGCAGCTTGTCGGACGCGATTCCCAGCGGAAAGCGGATGATAAGCTGCGTAAGACCGTAAATGCCGAGAACCAGTCCGATTAACTGGAGTGAAAGTCCCCGAAATTCCAGGTAAGGGGTCAAAATCGGTACATAAACGAAAAGCGTGGCCCAATAAAAGACGGTAACGATAATAAATAAAACGTGATCAAGCGGTGTAGTTTCGATAAAAGCCCCGTCTTGGTCGCTAGGGGCTGCTTGAACCGATGAACTTCTCCAAGTTTTATGAGATAATGGGGTTTGTGACGGCATGGAAAGCTCCTTCTGCTTTAGTATATTAGGAAATGAGGTCGGCGAAAGCCGTTTTCCGCTTGTAAGCCGCCAATACTTAATGTAACGCAGGATAAGAATCGTTACAAGCATCAACAACGAAACAAACGGACAGTTGAAACGTAATACACCGAAGAAAATGGAACTGAATAGGAAAGAGAGGAAATTGTTGTTATGAACAAACCTGTCGAAACGAACGTGAAATCGACAAAAAGCTGGAAACGCGAAGTCAGGGAATGGGGCGTTTCCATTATTGCCGCATTGGGTGTATCGATGCTTATACAGACCTACGCGTTTGCACAAACCGAAGTGCATAATATATCGATGCAAAATACGCTCGTAGAAGGCCAGCGTTTGATTGAAGACAAACTATCGTACCATTTCACCGGGCCGAAGCGGGGAGACATTGTCATTATCAACGGCCCTGAAAGCGATGTGCGCCTTGTCAAACGATTGATCGCTCTGCCGGGCGATGTCGTTGATATCCGGAACGGTAAGCTCTACCTTAACGGGGAAGTGCTTGAGGAGCCTTATACCAAAGGGAAAACGTATCCGTTAGGTCTTGATGTGCCTCTGACCGTACCGAAGGGGGAAGTGCTTGTGCTTGGCGATAACCGCGAGCATAGTACGGACAGCAGAGAAATAGGGACGATTGCGATATCGAGTCTTGAAGGAAAGGCAATTTTCCGCCTCTGGCCGTTAAGTCAATTTGGCGGACTCCGTTAATCTCTTTTTAGTGGTTGTTCTCTAATGGGCTCCTTTTTTTGCCTGAAATGTGTCATTTTGCTGTTATCAATGGTAAACCCGGGGAAACAATATAAAGCATGACGGATAAAACAAGAAGGAATGATGGTCATGCTGTTGTTTAATTTGTTCCTGGTCGCCGTACTTATCTTATTTACCGCATTCTTCGTCGCAACGGAATTCGCCATCGTTAAGATGCGCCCGAGCCGAGTCGACCAACTGGTGCAGGAAGGCAGGAACAAAGCCGTTAATGTAGAGAAAGTGACCGGCAATCTGGACGGGTATCTATCGGCTTGCCAGCTGGGCATTACGATTACCGCTCTGGGCCTCGGCTGGCTCGGCGAGCCGACGATTGAGGAACTGCTTCACCCTGTCTTTAACTATGCCGGTATGGGTGAGCCTTACATAAGCGTCGTTTCGTTCGTGGCCGCATTCGCTGCAGTGACCTTTCTCCATGTTGTTCTTGGCGAATTGGCTCCCAAGTCGGTTGCCATCCAAAAAGCGGAGCAAGTCAGTTTATGGTTTTCCGGCCCGATCATTCTGTTTTACAAATTGATGTATCCGTTCATCTGGATTTTAAACGGTTCCGCCAATGCGCTGGTAAAGATGTTCGGCTTTAAGCCGATCAAAGAGCATGAAGAAGCCCATTCGGAGGAAGAAATACGGATCATTATGACCGAAAGCTATGAGAGCGGGAAGATCAATAAGACGGAGCTGGGCTATGTGAGCCGGATATTTACCTTTGACAATCTTCTGGCGCGTGAAATCATGGTACCTCGTACGGATATGGTTTGCTTGTATACGAATAAATCGCTGGAAGAAAACATGAAAATTATAAAACGAGAACAGTATACCCGGTTTCCCGTCGCTAAAGAAAATAAGGACAATATTATCGGATTCATCAATACGAAGCAGTTTTTCCTTCGATATGACAACAACCCGGAGTTTGATATCAAATCGCTGCTGCTGCCGCCGCTGATGGTTCCCGAAGTCATGCCCGTTAAGTCGCTGCTTAAACGAATGCAGGCCGAACAAGTGCATATCGCCCTGCTGTTTGACGAGTACGGTGGAACGTCCGGGATTATTACGATTGAGGATATATTAGAGGAAATTGTCGGAGAAATCCGCGATGAATTCGATAAGGACGAGGAGAAGGAAGTTGAAATGATCTCGCCTGATCATTATATCGTAGAAGGAAGAGTGCTGCTCTCCGAAATAGGCGAAATCATGAATTTGAACCTGGTTCACGAGGAAATCGATACGATCGGCGGTTGGATTTACAGCATGAATCCGGATATTAAAGCGGGTGAATCGATCGTCCATGATGACGTCACTTATATAGTGCTGGAAAAAACGCATCACCGGATTCGAAAAATTGAAATTAAACGGTAACGTCCCGGCTGCATCGGCCGGGATGTTTTTTTGTCATGATGTTTTGGCAAACACCGGAAGGAAAGAGGCGGACTGAAGTCGAAATAAGAAGCATACAAAAAGAACAACAGAAAAAAAGGATAGGAGTGTTCACGGTTTGAAAGACATTTTAGATGCGATTATTTTAGGTATTGTAGAAGGGCTTACGGAATTTTTGCCGGTATCTTCGACCGGTCACATGATTTTAACTGCGGAACTTCTAGGATTCGTCGGCGACCGAGCCAAAACGTTTGAAATCGTCGTACAGCTTGGAGCCGTGCTTGCCGTGCTTGTACTATACTGGAAGCGGTTTGTCGGCATTTTCTTAAGTGTGATCAAGTTTGATTTCAAAGCGAAAAAGGGGATAAACGTCTTCCATATTGCGCTGGCGATGTTTCCGGCTGTTGTACTCGGTTTGGCGGCTCACGGGCTGATTAAAACTTATCTGTTCGGTCCGGGGACGGTTCTGGTCGGCCTTATCCTGGGCGGTATTTTGATGATTGTCGCGGAGCGCGTTAAGCGGCGTATAACCGCTGAGGATGTTGACGATATTACCTACCGGCAGGCTTTCGGCATCGGTCTGTTCCAATGTCTGGCGCTGTGGCCGGGCTTCTCGCGTTCGGGCTCGACCATCTCCGGTGGACTGCTGATCGGAACGAGCCAGAAGGCTGCGGCGGAATTCACGTTTATCGTTTCGGTCCCGATGATGTTTGCGGCGTCGGGATACGATCTGTACAAAAGCAGAGAGTACTTAACGATACAGGATTTGCCGATTTTTCTCGTCGGATTGGCCGCTGCGTTCATTGTTGCCATGATCGCCGTTGTTACCTTTCTTAATTTGATCAAGAAGCTGAAGCTTTCCTGGTTCGCGATATACCGTTTCGCGTTGGCCGTCATTTTCTTTATCTTCGTCATATTATAGGTGAACGTATGAAACCGATACATCGGTCCCGACTGCGGTTAACGCTTGGCAAGTGGTGGTTTACGGGAAAACGATACTGCTCCTGGATATTCGGTTCCGATCGTCTGGCTGCCAAGCGGACAAGCTCAAACCTTTCTTACAGCGTCACCAGGCATAGCACACCGATCTACCGGCCGCTAAGGAATGTGGAGAAATGGCTGCAGGTGAATAAGGTCAGAAACTTGAGCCTTGCCGTATTAAAGCTGGACGGACTGCTGATCCGCCCCGGGGAAACGTTCTCCTACTGGCGAACGATCGGCAAGCCGACGAAACGCAAGGGTTATGTCGAGGGCATGGTGCTGTTCTACGGATCGTTCCGTCCGGGCGTCGGCGGCGGCTTATGCCAGATGTCCAATCTGATTTATTGGATTGCGCTGCATACCCCGCTTGAAGTTGTTGAACGCCATCGTCACAGCTATGACGTCTTTCCCGATGCGAACCGGACGCAGCCGTTTGGAAGCGGAGCGACATGCGCATATAATTATTTGGATTTGAAGCTTTATAATGCCTCGCCGCATACATACCAGCTGCGGGTTCGTCTGACCGACTCCGAGCTTGTCGGAGAATGGCGCTGCGATGCTTCCCCCGCATACCGATATGAAATTTACGAGAAGGAGCACCGGATCTTTCAGGAGCCGTGGGGCGGCTACGTAAGACATAATGTCATTCATAGACGGGAATATTCTTTAACCGGAGAGCTGGTCCGGGACCGGTTCATTACGGAAAACCGGGCGTTAATGATGTATTCGCCGCTGCTGGAAAACAAACCGGTAACCTTTGAAGACAACACCTCTGCAAATAATTGAATCCAATCGGGGATAAACTGCGTAAGAAAGGGATACAGAAACGAGGAGGTTATGTGATATGTTGATAACAACAACACCAATCATTGAAGGCCGTCCGATAACCGATTATATCGGTATCGTTAATGGAGAAGCGATTATGGGAGCCAATATCGTGCGCGATTTTTTCGCATCGATCACCGATGTCGTAGGCGGACGATCCGGTGCTTATGAGGATAAACTGAAGGAAGCAAGGGACGTAGCGATTTCCGAAATGAAGCATCAAGCACAGCAGATGGGCGCGAACGCGATCGTCGGCATTGATATCGATTATGAAGTGGTTCGTGAAGGCATGCTTATGGTAGCGGTTAGCGGCACTGCAGTCAGGATATAGAGATTGGCTGGGAGATAAAATTACAAATAAATAATTGGAGGATGAAATATGACGGTGCCTGAGTGGACGCCACAGGAAGTCGAACAAAAACTGCTCAGCGGTGAAAAGTTGAACCTGGTTGATGTGCGGGAGCGCGAGGAATGGGTAGAAGGACATATCGCTGAAGCCCGGCTGATTCCATTATCGGAGCTGCAGGATCGGCTTGATGAATTGAACGGTGAGGATAAGCCCCTCGTAATGGTGTGCCGCAGCGGCAACAGGAGCGGTAAAGCATGCGATTATTTGCAGCAGTTAGGATATTCCGTCGTCAACGTGAAAGGCGGCATGTTGAACTGGACCGGCGAGGTCGTTACAGGGGAATAGCCTTTTGGAATGAAATTAACAGAG
Source organism: Paenibacillus tarimensis (assembly GCA_041281825.1). GTDB lineage: Bacteria > Bacillota > Bacilli > Paenibacillales > Paenibacillaceae > Paenibacillus_D > Paenibacillus_D tarimensis_A. The sequence continues at coordinate 2,714,094 of CP166298.1, forward strand.
TAGGGAAATCTTCTGATATTCCTTACTCTTTTTTTATTGTGTGCGAAGAGATGTTCCGGAATGGAACGGATGAACACAAGTCTCCGATTAACATAGACAACAACGGAATGAAGTGTTATATTAACTCTTGCAATAACTGAATAGCTTTACGTCAACAGGTGCCGGCCGGTTCATCGAACTGCTCGGCTTAATAGGGAAGCCCGGTGAAATTCCGGCACGGTCCCGCCACTGTAAGAAGCATCGCCTTGCTTGAACGGCCGGGCGATAACCGTACCGCTATGACGTCACTGCGCTAACAAGTGCGGGAAGGCGGCGGAACGGATGCTTCAAGTCAGGAGACCTGCCTGCTGAAAGAAACGCTATACCTACGCGGATTTAGGGAGGTGTTGGAGATTGGCCGACAATCTGATTCGGGGGAGTAAAGGTCCTCTTTCAGGCTGGAAGGCTTTGCCGCTGTTCCATCGAACATGAAGCGTTTCCGACACTAACGGTCGGAAGTGCTTTTTTTTGTACAATGGGAGATTATCTTTACAGAGTTCATTATTTATCGGGGGAGCATGAGAAAGGATGAAAGTTGAAATGAAAAAGAATCACGGTTGGAAATGGTTGGGTAAAAGCTGGATTGCGGCGATTATGATCGCCTTGCTGGCTGCACTTGCGGCATGCGGAGGAAATTCGGCGGAACCGGGTACGAACGGAAATACCGGTTCGGCGGCAAATAACACGGCTGCCAATGATCAGGCCGCTAATGACAAAGCGAATAATAATGAAGAGGAAGCAGCGGCAGACAGCGGTCAAACAACCTATCCGCTGACGCTGGTAGATGCGACAGGGACGGAAGTTACTTTCGAGCAAGCGCCGCAAATGGTCGTCTCAATCGTACCAAGTGAAACGGAAATTCTGTTTGCGGTCGGCGCAGGAGACGAAGTAGCTGGTGTGGATCAATGGAGCAACTATCCGGAGGAGGCGCTGTCCAAACCCAAAATCGGGGATTTGAGTACAAATATCGAGGCGGTAACCGCGCTGAACCCTGATCTTGTCGTCGCATCCTCCACGATGAACGCGGATGCGATCACGCAGCTGCGCGAGCTTAATGTAAAAGTATTCGCCGCAGCGCCGAAGACGCTCGATGAAACGATTGCACATATCGAGGAAATCGGCCTCATTATGAACAAGCAGGAGAAAGCCGCCGAAACCGCGGAACAGATGCGCATTGTAAAGCAGCAGGTGATCGAAGCGGTTAAGGATGCGCCTAAGAAAAAGGTATATCTGGAGTTCTCGCCGGGCTGGTCGGTTGGGAAGGGTGAATTTTTGGACGAGCTGTTGACGCTTGCCGGCGGAGAGAATATCGCAGGAGATCAGACCGGGTGGTTTGCGATCGATGCGGAAAAAGTGCTGCAAAGCAATCCTGAAGTTATTATTTATCCGGACTTCGGCGATGACAATTCGATTCTTGAGCTCATTCAGTCGCGTCCGGGCTGGGATCAGATCGATGCGGTCAAGAACAATCAGCTGTTTAAGGTTACCAACGATCCGTTAGTTCGCGTCGGCCCGCGGTTGACGGACGGACTTCTCGAGCTTGCCAAAGCAATTCATCCGGAACTTATTCAATAATTATTCAGATGCATAGGAAACTTTACGGTTTTGGAGGAGCAGCGATGCTCCTCCTTGCCGCATCCGTTATGCTCTCGCTTTCGATCGGCTCGGCCGGGCTGCCGCTGTCCAAGGTATGGGGCATCATCGTTCATCAGCTTCCATGGATCGGCGGGGAAGCAGGAGATTGGACGGCGCTTGAAGAAGCGATTGTCATTCAAGTCCGGTTGTCGCGCGTACTTCTTGCGATTTTGGTCGGCGCTTGCCTGGCATTGGCAGGTGCGGGATTTCAAGGGGTTCTTCGCAATCCGCTTGCCGATCCTTATACGTTAGGCGTCGCATCGGGCAGCTCCATCGGCGCGGCCTTTTTGATCTTATTCGGACTGCAGACGTTCATCGGCATGTGGTCGATTCCGATCGTTGCGTTCGGAACCGGCATGGTCACACTGCTTGCCGTATTCTGGCTTGCGCGAGCACAGGGTAAGATGGGCGTGGAAACATTGATTTTGTCGGGTGTGGTTATACAAGCGTTTCTAAGCGCATTTGTTTCTTATATGGTTTCCCTTTCGCAAGGGGTCGTCAATGAAATTCTGTTTTGGCTAATGGGCAGCTTGTCCAAGCGCAATTGGAGTCATGTGACACTGCTCATTCCGTTCGTCGCGGCACTTCTCCCGGTGCTGATTTTTTACTCCCGGGCGCTTAATTTGTTTGTGCTCGGCGAGCGGCATGCCGCCCATCTGGGCGTAAATGTTGAACGGACGAAGCTGACCGTCCTTATTTGTTCTACGTTATTGACGGCTGCAGCGGTGTCGGTATCCGGTGTCATCGGCTTCGTCGGGTTAGTGGTCCCGCATCTGGTGCGGCTGCTTGTCGGACCCGATTACCGGCTGATCATACCGCTCTCGGCGGTTGGCGGAGGAATCTATGTGCTGTGGGCGGATACGCTGGCACGCACGCTGTTAAGCCCAAAGGAAATTCAGCTTGGCATTGTGACTGCGTTTATCGGCGCGCCGTTCTTTGCCTATTTGCTCAAACGCCGGAAAGCCGGTTTCAAGGAAGGGTGATCAAGGACCATGATTGATGTTCGACAGCTGGTTGTTAAAACGGATGAACAGCGGATCGTGGACGGTGTGAGCTGTACCTTCGGGAAGGAACGGATGATCGGGATCATCGGTCCGAACGGGGCAGGGAAGTCGACATTGCTTGGTGCGATTTCCGGGTATTTGCCATATCACACCGGAGAAGTGCTTCTGGACGGTAAACGGATTGAAAGTTACAGCCGCAAAGCATTGGCGAAACGGGTCGCGGTGCTTCAGCAGGGAGGGCTGCCGGGGACGATGTTTACTGTTCGGGAAGTCGTTGAAATGGCCCGGTATCCTTTTCAAAACTGGCTCGGCGACGAAACGGGGGACGCAGGGCAGGTGATCGGGCATGCGTTGCAGGTCATGGGCCTCGAGCAGCTTGCGGAGCGAAGGTTGGATCAATTAAGCGGTGGAGAACGGCAGCGGGTAGCGCTCGCCAAGGTTCTGGCTCAGCAGCCGGAGATTATTATGCTGGATGAACCGACAACGTATCTGGATATCGGTTATCAGGTTCAGCTGCTTGATGTCGTTCGCGACTGGCAGCGGCTGGAAGGAATGACCGTCATTGCCGTATTGCATGACTTGAATCTGGCTGCTCAATATTGCGACAGCCTGATTGTGATGAACAAAGGACGAATCATCAGGTCCGGATCGCCGGATGAGGTACTCACGGCGGAGATGATCAGAGAGGTCTACGGCGCTGAGGCGGTTATTACGCCGCATCCGGTCACGGGTTGTCCGCAGCTGCTGCTGCAGCCCGGCAGGTCTGCACAGCAAGCTACAGGGGATAAGCAGAGAGATTTTGAGCCCCGCTCAAAGATGGCTCTATGTAAGGAGGAGAAGGATGAGAGAATACGAATCGCAGGAAAATGAGGTATGGAATGCCGTCCAATCGATCGGACCGCTTGATCAATTCGCAATAGAAGCGGCAACGGAACGCTTGGACAGCCTGACAAAGCCGCCGGGCAGCCTGGGCAGGCTGGAGTCGATTGCCGTGCAGTTGGCCGGTATTACCGGAGTAACGACTCCTGAACTTGACCGCAAAGCGGTGATCGTAATGGCGGGCGATCACGGTGTATGCGAGGAAGGAGTCAGCGCTTATCCGGCAGAAGTCACTCCGCAAATGGTGATGAATTTCTTGAATGGAGGCGCTGCCGTCAACGTACTGGCAAAGCAGGCGGGCGCCGAGATATTCTGCATCGATCTCGGTGTCAATGCGGATCTGAATCATCCTTCATTAGTCAATCGGAAGATCCGATACGGAACTGCGAATATGACGAAAAGAGCGGCGATGTCTCGTGCCGAAGCGATCCAGGCGATTGTGACCGGTATCCGGTACGTACGGCACCTGGTTGATCAAGGTTACCGGTTATTTGCCACCGGCGAGATGGGAATCGGCAACACGACGGCAAGCGCGGCAATCGCCACAGTGCTCGGGAATATTCCGGTGCAGCATTCCGTCGGACGCGGAACAGGAATAGACGAAGCGCGTGTGAAGCATAAAGTGAATGTTGTGGAACGCGCGATTGAGACGAATAACCCGGACCCGGGCGATCCGATTGATGTGCTTGCCAAAGTCGGAGGACTGGAAATCGCCGGGTTGACAGGTGTAATTATCGGCGCTGCCGCAGCACGCTGTCCGGTCGTCATTGACGGTTATATCTCATCGGCAGCGGCACTTGCAGCATTAAAGCTTGCACCGGATACCGCCGCTTATATGATGGCCTCACACTTGTCGAACGAGCAAGGGCATTCGAAGCTTCTTGAAACGATCGGCTTGTCGCCGCTCATTCATATGGATATGCGGCTTGGAGAAGGAACAGGCGCCGTTCTATGCTTCCATTTCATTGAAGCGGCGCTAAGGATCATGCGGGAGATGGCGACTTTCGACAGCGCCGGCGTTTCCCGGGGAGAATAGATAAGGGGGCTGACCGATGGCTGTATTGATCACAGGAGGCGCCCGCAGCGGAAAAAGCGCATTTGCCGAACAATATGCGGCTCACTTATCGGAACACGGATTTTACATAGCGACGCTGCTGCCGTATGACGAAGAAATGCGGGAGAGGATTCGCCTGCATCGGGAGGACCGTCACGCAACCGGATTTCGCTGGATAACGGTCGAAGCGCCGCTCGACCTTGAATTTATTCTGTGCGATCTTGCGAAGAAGGACTACGATGAGCGGCCTCCGGTCGTTTTGGTCGATTGCTTGACGTTATGGCTGACCAATTGGATGATCCGGCTAAGCGGACAGAACGATGAATGGACCAAGGAACGGGAATCCGAATTGTGCGGTATTGTGGATTCGCTCGTTCAGACGGCGGAACGGTATCCGCTTCCGCTGTTATTCGTGACGAATGAAGTCGGAAGCGGTATCGTTCCCGAATATCCGCTCGGCCGCAGATTCCGCGATGCGGCGGGACGATTGAACCAGCGAATGGCCGCTGTCAGCGAGAAAGTGTTTCTGGTTACTGCCGGCATTCCCGTCGAGTTGAAATCAATCGCTTTCGGACGGCATCAGTAATGATCTTCTTTACACTGGAAGAAACGCTGGCGATGATTTGTGCGGCGATTATCATCGACTGGGCGATCGGCGATCCGAAATGGCCGACGCATCCTGTCATCTGGATCGGGCGGTGGATTCATTATTGGGAACGGAAATTGAATCCGGCTGCAAACACGATGGCGTCCGGCACGGTGCGGCTGCGGGGAATTGTTTTAACCTTAATAACGCTAACAACGACATTTATTGTCATGTGGGCGCTTATCTTTCTTGCCGGAAAGCTGCATCCTTGGCTTGCTTATCTGCTCAATACATGGTTCATTTCCACAACGATTGCAGTGAAAGGATTGAAGGATGCGGCTTATCTTGTGTACGTTCCGCTGACGGCGGGAAGGTTGGATGAAGCGAGACGTTATACCGGATATATCGTCGGCAGAGATACGGACCGCCTTGATGAGGCCGGAGTCGCCCGCGCCACGATTGAGACCGTTGCGGAAAACACGGTGGACGCGTTCGTGTCGCCTATTGTATATGCGCTGCTTGGCGGGGCTCCGTTAGCTATGCTTTACCGGGCGGCCAATACGCTGGATTCCATGGTCGGTTATAAAAATGAGAAATTTATCGATTTCGGATGGGCTTCGGCCCGTACAGACGATGTCTTAAACTATATTCCGGCAAGGATAACCGGAATCCTGATTCTTTTGTCGGCGTGGCCGATGAAGGAGATGTCCGTTGCGCGCGGCTGGCAATCGATTCGGGCATTTGCGGGACTTCATCCGAGCCCGAACAGCGGCATTCCCGAATCTGCGGCTGCGGGAGCGCTTGGCATTGAGCTCGGCGGCCTGAATTATTATTTCGGAAAGCCCGGTGAACGGGCGCGAATGGGGTGGCCGCTTCGTCCGATCGAGCCTCGCGACATTGTTCGTACGGTCCGGTTGTTATATGGAGTAAGTATTTTTTGTTTTGCGGGGGGATGTATCGGATGGTGGTTCGCCGGATGAATCTCTGGCTGCAAGCGGCTGTGGCCGCTGTTCAATTTTTAACCCGTATCCCGGTGCCGGTCAGCATTGATTTTACGAAAGAAACCGTCGCTCGCAGCGTCGTGTTCTTCCCGGTTGCCGGCGCACTCATCGGCTTGATTGTTTCTTTCGCGGCACATGGGCTCTCCGGTTTCTTACCTGCAATGCCCGCAGCGGTTATCGTGCTGGCGGTATGGATTGCTTTAAGCGGGGGGCTGCACCTGGACGGGTGGATGGATGCCGCAGACGGCTTGCTAAGTCATCGGAGCCGGGAGCGGATGCTCGACATAATGAAGGACAGCCGTGTAGGCGCGATGGGCGTAATAGCCGGCGTACTTCTGCTGTTATTTAAAGTTGCCGTATTGTATGAGCTGCTTGCGGATGGGATTGACGCGGTGCGGCTTGTCGTGCTGTTCACGATTCCGGTGTGGAGCCGGCTTGCGATGACCGCGGCCATCGTAGGATGGCCGTTTGCCAGAGGTAGCGAAGGAATGGCAGCGTTGTTTAATCGGGCGGGAGTCCGCCACATCTTAGGGGCAGCGGTAGTATCTATGCTGATTATACTGACGGGATTATTACCCTTGGAAGTGGCGTTCTACGATATTGTCTTGCACGTATTGGCAACCGCAGCGATAACGGCTCTGGTATGCACCGGAATGGCCGTCTGGTTCAGGCGCAAGCTGGGGGGGCTGACCGGGGACACGTACGGAGCGATCAATGAAGGCGTTGAAGCGGTTCTGCTCCTTGGACTTATTATCGGGTAAATCGAACCGGCGTTTATGAAATGGTTGTTAAAATGATTATAAAAGGGGGACTGCAGCATGCTGGAGCGATTCGGGCACGGAGGGGACTTGCTGACCGCGGCTGAAGCTTATGGCGGATCGGCGGACCGTTTTCTCGATTTCAGCTCGAATATGAATCCGTTCGGTCCGCCGTCCGTTGTAAGGGATACGATTGAAGCTTACGCCGCCCGGATTCACGTCTATCCGGATCCTGCGGTCAGAGAACTGCGTCAAGCGCTCGCCTTCAAGCACAGGGTCAGTGAGGAAAGCATTCTGGTCGGCAACGGAGCGGCGGAGCTGATTGATTTGGCCGTGCGGGATCTGAAGCCTCAGCGGGTCGGTTTATTCGTTCCCTGTTTTACGGAATACGGCGATGCTGCCCTGAAAGCAGGGGCAAGTGTTGTAACAGTACCGCTCGATGCGGAACGTTCATTTGAAGTTGAAGCTGCAGATGCTGAACGGTTCCCGGAAGCTCCCCCGGTACTCATTATCGGTTCGCCGAACAATCCCACCGGAGTAAGGGTCCGGCCCGAGCATGTGCTTGAATGGCTAAAGCAGGGGATTACGGTCGTAGTCGACGAAGCGTTTCTCGATTTTAGTCCGGATGCGGACCGGATCAGTTTAGTCAGCGAGGCCGCAAACTCAGACCGGTTGCTCGTAATTCGTTCGATGACAAAATTTTATGCGATTCCCGGTATCAGGCTGGGGTATATCGTCGCACATCCAAGACGGATCGCTTCACTGCGGGCGCTTCAGGTGCCGTGGAGCGTCAACTCATTGGCGCAGAAGATCGGTTGTGCGGTAATGAATGACCGGGCTTACGAACAAAGGACAGTCGATTGGCTGCAAGGGGAACGGCCATGGCTTACCGGACGTTTGCGGGAAATAGGACTGCATGTTAATGAAAGCGATGCGAATTATTTGCTCGTTTCGCTCCCTGAACATTCGAAGAGACGTGTTTCTTCGCTTCAGCGGGAAATGGGGGAGCGCGGGATTCTCTTGCGTGACGCTTCTTTGTTTGAAGGACTGGATGACGGGTGGTTCCGAATAGCGATACGCCTGCGGCAGGAAAACGAGCGGCTACTGGAAGCGCTGGGGGATGTGCTGGGTTCAGAAACCATTGTAATGGATTCGGAGGACAAACGATGACAACCGTTAAGGGATTGGCGAGAACGCTGATGATTCAAGGCACCGCATCCGATGTGGGCAAAAGCATACTGACAACGGCGCTCTGCCGGATTTTTACCGAGGATGGCCTGCGGACTGCGCCGTTCAAGTCGCAAAATATGTCGCTTAATTCCTATGTGACCTGGGATGGCAAGGAAATCGGGCGAGCTCAAGGGATGCAGGCTGACGCTTGCGGGATATTGGCTACGACAGACATGAATCCGATTCTGCTCAAACCGAAAAAGGATATGGTATCGCAGGTCGTAGTACACGGACGTCCGCTGCGCGATTACGATGCAAGAGCATACCGTGAGCAATATCTGACCGAGGCGGAAACGATTGTCAAGGAGGCACTGCAACGGCTCCGGACCGAATATGACCTGGTCGTGCTTGAGGGTGCCGGGAGTCCGGTAGAAATCAACCTGAAGGACCGAGATATCGTCAATATGCGAATGGCCGCATGGGCGGAAGCCCCGGTTATATTGGCGGCGGACATCGACCGCGGCGGCGTCTTTGCATCCATTGTCGGAACTATGGAGCTGTTAGAGCAGCATGAGCGGGAGCGGGTTGCCGGATTCGTCATTAATAAATTCCGTGGCGACGTATCATTATTAAAGCCGGGGCTTGACTGGTTGGAGAAGCGAACAGGCAAACCGGTTTTCGGAGTCATTCCTTTTCTGCCCGATCTGGGATTGGAAGATGAGGATTCCTTATCGCTTTATGATGAAACAAACCGGCCGCAGGCTGCTGAGCATGAAGGTCAGCAGCTGGACATCGCGGTCCTGAAGCTTCCGCGCATATCCAATTTCACCGATTTCGATCCGCTCCGTTATGAGCCTGATGTGAGGCTGAGATATGTTACCCGTGCGGAATCGCTCGGCGATCCGGATGCGGTACTTATTCCGGGCAGCAAAAATACGATGGACGATCTGCTGTTTTTAAGGACAAGCGGCTTGGCGGACCGGCTGCTGGCTCATGCCGCGAAAGGAAAGGCGGTCGTCGGCATATGCGGCGGTTACGAAATGCTTGGCCAACGTTTGACGGATCCCGATCTGACCGAATCCGATATCAGTGAATTAGACGGACTCGGACTGCTCCCTTTGGAAATCCGGTTCGCCGTTTCGAAACGGACGGTCCGGGTTGCGGGAGAGGGCGTTCTGCCGGGTATGAATCAGATCAACCCGATTGACGGCTATGAAATTCATACCGGTGAGGTTCGCTTTTCAGGCGAAGCGTTTCATCCATTTCGCATTACGGATATCGTTAGCAACGGAGGATCCCCGGCAGAGGCATCCGGATTATTTTCGGAAGGTGCCGCAACTGCCGACGGAAAGGTATGGGGGACTTTTATTCACGGCGTATTGCATAACGACCGGTTTCGGCGTTCATGGCTCAATTGCTTGAGACAGGATAAAGGATGGCCTCACGAAGAGAATGGAATCGAATTTAAGCTACGGAGAGAAGAGGCGTTCCGCCGATTAGCGGAGCATGTGCGCCAGCATATCGACATGGAGCGAATCTATTTGCTTATGGGCTTGAAAGCCAACGAAGGAGCGGGAGATTGAAGATGTCACAGCCTTTTCTAAGCGGTGTCCGCTACTGTTCTGAATACTTCTAAAAAGGATGATAAGCTGTGAATGAGCTGTATTTGCTGCGGCACGGAGCAACGGAATGGAACCGGCTCGGACGATATGCGGGACATACCGATCTGCCGCTTGACATCAAGGAACTCCACCGCTTAAGCGGGGCTAAAGATAGGCTTAAGGGAATTTCATTTAGTAACGTCTATTGCAGCGACATGCGGCGCACCGGAGAGACGTTGGGAGAGGTGCGGCCGGACCTGAGCGGCTCCGTCATTTTGGATGCCAGACTTCGCGAGCTTCATTTTGGTCTCTGGGAAGGGAAGACGTATGATGTGCTCAAGACAGACCGCGTCTATACCCAATGGCTGGCCGATCCGCGGCGACAATCCCCTCCAGGCGGAGAAGCGATGAGTGCTTTGGAGGACAGAGTCCGGTCGTTCATTCAGGAGGAGCTTCGCAGCAACGCGGAGTCATCCGATGATCGCGGCCCCGTCCTAATTATTTCCCACGGCGGACCTATCCGCGTTTTGATCACGCAGCTTTTAACAGGGCGCTCATTTTGGGATATCGATTTGCCTTGCGGCTGTTTGTACCTGCTTCGAATGGACCTGAACAGCTTGATTCGCCTTGATAGCCGATCAACCGCCACTTGATTCCAGCAACTCCGCCAGCATCGAGGCATCAACGGTGATCGGGGCCTTTGGCAGCTGTCCAAGATCGAACCATGGGATCAGTTCATAAGCGGATATCGGTTCTGTCCGGTCATGGAGCCCGCACAGCTTGGCAATGAACCCGATTAGCCGCTCAGCCGGACAACCGGAAGCCCGGATGCGGGCGATGGTGAAATCGCCGTGTCTTTTGGCCAGTCGTTTGCCGTCATTGCCATACAGCAGCGGAACGTGAACAAAGTCCGGCGCTTCATAGCCGAGCGCTTCATACAGCAGCAGCTGGCGCGGGGTGGAATCGAACAGGTCCGAACCTCGCAGCACATTCGTCACCTTCATCAATGCGTCATCTACGACAACGGCCAATTGATAGCTGATAATGCCGTCCGCTCGTTGAACGACGAAATCACTCCTGTCCCAAGACGCCAACGATTCATGCCGCTTGACCGATGACACGCCTTCTGCCGTGTTACCGTAAACCTGAAAACGAAAGGAAGGCGTTTTTGTGCATGATTTGGCCGCACGTTCCTCCGGAGTAAGCGTCCGGCATGTCCCGGGATATGCCGGACCTTCCGAGGACAGTCCGTGCGGTGCGCTGGCAATGGCAAGCAGCTCGGCGCGGCTGCAATAACACGGATAAAGCCGGCCGTCCCGTTTAAGCCGATCCAAAGCAGCTTCGTAATGGTGCAGCCGTTGCGATTGGGTATACGGACCGTACGGACCTCCGATGTCGGGTCCTTCATCCCAATCGATGCCAAGCCATTTCAAGTCGTCTACTATTTGCTTCGCCAATGCCGGACGGGAGCGCGGTTTATCGATATCCTCCATCCGCATTATAAACTGCCCGTCCTTTTGGCGGATCTGAAGCCACGCAAGAAGCGCGGTGTATACGTTTCCGATATGCAGTTCGCCTGACGGTGTGGGTGCAAACCGCCCTCTTCTCCGGGCCATCATGATCACCTCGTACAAAAAACGAGCTAAGGATGTCATATCCTTGCTCGTTATTTTCATTTATATCTAATTCCAAGCAGCATAATGGCGGAGCTGACGGGATTCGAACCCGCGGTCTCCTGCGTGACAGGCAGGCATGTTAGGCCTCTACACCACAGCTCCGCGAACAACACAAGCAGAATCATACCATGAACTGGATGATCAGGCAAGCTTTTATTCATAATAATCGTTAACTGTTGGGAGGGCCGATCCCTTAAAAATAACTTAAGATTGTCTGATATTATTCTGAAACTGAGGACAAAGGCCTCTTTGATCGTGTATAGTAAGTAGCATCAAAGGAACATAAGGGTAGAAGGAGCACTGTACGATGAATAACAGGCGTATTCTTATTGTCGACGATGACCGGGAAATTGCGGAATTAATTGAAATCTATTTAAAGAACGAGGGCTTTGAAACGGCGAAAGCGCATCATGGCGAAGAAGCGCTGGAGAAGCTGACAACCGAAACGTTTCATCTCGTTGTGCTCGATATTATGATGCCGAAGATCGACGGGCTGGAGGTGTGCCGGACAATCCGCAGGGATCAGGCCGTTCCGATTCTGATGTTAAGCGCCAAAGCGGAGGATATGGATAAAATTATGGGTTTGATGACCGGGGCGGACGATTATATGGTTAAGCCGTTTAATCCGCTCGAGCTGGTCGCCCGAATCAAGTCTCTGCTGCGAAGGTCTTACCAGTATAACCAGCCGGTAAGCCAGCCGGCTAATAAGGATTCCTCCATTCGGATTGGTGCGCTTCGCATCGATAAATTCACACACACGGTAGAGGCGGAAGGAAAGCCGCTTCATCTGACGTCTACCGAGTTCGGCATTTTGCATTTGCTTGCGAGCCATCCGGGCCGCGTATTCAGCGCGGAGGAAATATTTCAGCATGTCTGGAAGGAAAAATATTTTGAATCAAACAACACGGTAATGGTCCATATCAGCAAGCTTCGCGACAAGCTGGAACATGAGCTTGGCGATAAGCTGATTATGACGGTGTGGGGGGTTGGCTATAAAATTGAAGGGTAACGTTACGGCAGGTATGATGATCCGTTTCCTAGGCAATATTGTGGTCAGTTCGATCCTTGCGGTCATTTTCGTTTTTGTATGTGTTTTCGCCGGGGCAGTTACGAGTCAGGTGTTCCCGATAGTCGGGAGGATCGGAAACGGTTTATACAGCACATTCCAAGAAATGTTCTTTATTGCCGCCTGGTTCTTCTTTTTTATTGTGATCCTCGTTCTCCTGCAATGGAGGAGGTTTCGCTATTTCGGCGAACTGAGCGAAGCGGTAATGCATATCGCCGAAGGTAACTTCGAGCATAAGGTGCCGGTGAAGCAGCGAAATGAACTGGGCGATTTGGCGATTTTCACGAACCGTTTTGTTGAACAGCTGAAGAAGTCTTTGGATGACGAGCGCCGCGCCGAACAAACCAAAAACGAACTGATCACGAACGTGTCCCATGATTTGCGTACGCCGCTTACATCCATCATCGGATATCTGGGACTGATCGAACAGGACCGTTACCGGGACGAGGTCGAGCTTCGCCACTATACCCAGGTCGCTTATGAAAAGTCGCAGCGGTTAAACGTACTTATTAATGACTTGTTCGAATATACGCGGATGCGGCACGATTCGATACCGATGCGAACCGTAAATCTCAATTTGGTGGAGCTGCTTGGCCAACTGCTGGAGCAATACAGGCTGCCGCTGAAGCAAGCAGGGTTGACCGGAGAGCTTCATGCGGCAGAGCCGCGCCTGACAGTGAACGGAGACCCGAATAAATTGGTCAGGGTATTTGAAAATTTGCTGTCCAACGCAATGAATTACGGACGTGCGGGCAAGAAGGTGGATATTTATATACATCGTGAAGGAGCAGCGGCGGTAGTCGAGGTGGCCAATTACGGCGAGCAGATTCCGGAAGTCGACCTTCCTTATTTGTTCGACCGGTTCTACCGGGTGGATAAGTCCAGGACCGAGCATAGCGGAGGCTCCGGGCTCGGTCTGGCCATAGCCAAAAGCATCGTTGAGAAGCACGGCGGGACGATATCGGTTTCGAGCGGAGACGACGTGACTGCGTTTCAAGTAAAATTGCCGATCATATTCTAACTGGAACAGCCGTGTCGTACGGCTGTTTTTTGTGTAAAGTAACTGGATCAAGTATCAAAGAGATACGTTTTCCGGGCTTCTTTAACGTATCTTAAGAAAAAATTATGATTTGGTTACGTAGATTTTAAACTGAGACCGTTACAATCATTACTATATTGAGTTATCACCAATGATTGCGGGGGAAAAGGAATGAGACGGTTAGTCATTGTAATGATTATACTAGTAGTCGGACTTTGGATATACGGAAAGCTGGAAACAGCGAAAGCGAGCGCAAATCAAGGGCAATCCGCAAAAGCAGCCGCTTCGCTGCTGCTGAACGCGGGTAACGGCGAGGTGCTGCATGAAGAAAATGCCGATGTACCGCTTTGAAGGAGGACGGGATTCGCGATGGATTTCAAAGATAAGATCAGTATTCTAAAAGCATATGAGATCGAATGTTACCGGATCTGCGTTTATCTGCTCGGAGACAACCGGCCGGCAAGCATAGCCGCTGAGGAAACGATGGTGGATCTGTTCAAGAGCGAGTCCTTCTGGCAGGCAGATGAAGAGCAAAGACGGAAACTGCTTCAGCGGTTTGCCGTATCCCGTTCCTTGCAGGCGCGTAAACAAGCGGTTTAACGGTGCTGCCGGCCGTATTGTCAAACCGAACATTGTTGAGGTAAAATAATGCGGTGAAAACAAGGGGGAAGGGGATGAATTGAAGTCATGTTTAAGCTCCCGATCGACAGCGTGATTCCCGAACTAAAAGCGCAATTATCCCGGCGCCTGTCCGCCGTCCTTATTGCCGATCCCGGCGCAGGGAAAACGACAAGGGTACCGCTTACGCTGATGCATGAAGCCTGGCTTTCCGGCCAGAAGATTCTTATGCTGGAACCGCGCCGTTTAGCGGCACGGTCGGCTGCGAAGTATATGGCCGCTTCGATCGGTGAACAGACGGGCGATACGGTCGGTTATCGGGTACGGATGGACAGCAGAACCGGACCGCGCACACGAATCGAAGTCGTAACCGAAGGCATATTGACCAGGATGCTGCAAAGCGATCCGGCCCTTGAGGGGGTCGGATTAGTTATTTTTGACGAGTTTCATGAACGGAGCGTCCACACCGACCTTGGGCTTGCGCTTTGTTTGCAGACGCAGCAGATACTGCGGGATGATCTGAGAATTCTGGTCATGTCGGCGACAATGGATGGAGGTCCAGTCGCAGCTCTTCTTGGCGGGGCGCCAATCATCAGAAGCGAAGGCAGAGCTTATCCGGTTCGAACCGTTTACGCACGATCCCGGGCAGGAGAGCGGTTCGAAACAGCTGCAGCGGCGACGGCAGCGCAAGCCTATGCGGAAGTTCCGGAAGGAGACGTGCTCGTCTTTCTTCCGGGAGCGGGCGAAATCAACAAAGTAACCCGGGAACTAAGCAGGTTGCAGCTGCAAGGAGCGCCGGTTATCGTTCCACTCTACGGAAGCATGCCGCTTGAAGCTCAAGATGCCGCCATCATGCCAAGCAAGGAAGGGAAGCGTAAAATCGTTCTCGCGACATCGATTGCGGAAACCAGCCTGACGGTGGAAGGGGTCCGAATCGTCGTTGACGGAGGGAAGATGAGAGTGCCGAGATTCTCGGCTCGTACCGGAATGACCCGACTGGAAACGGTAACGGTATCAAGGGCCTCTGCCGACCAGCGGCGGGGACGTGCCGGCAGAACGGCTCCGGGTGTATGCTACCGGTTATGGACCGAGGAAGAAGACCGTATGCTTCCACCTGCCGGCATCCCGGAAATAATGGATACCGATCTGGCCCCGTTAGCATTGGAATTGTGCGCGTGGGGAGTTGCGGACCCGAGCGAGTTAAAGTGGCTCAATCCGCCTCCCGCTGCAGCTTACCGACAAGCCATCCAGCTGCTGTCTCAACTGAACGCAGTTGACAGCAACGGCAGGCTTACGGAACATGGCAAACAGATGGCTTCGATCGGCGGACATCCGAGACTGATACATATGCTTCTTCGATCCGCTTCATCCGGGAACACGGCCACCGCTTGCCGGCTTGCAGCGCTTCTGAGCGAACGGGACATGCTGCGGAAGGAGCAAGGCCGGGCAGAGGCCGACCTCCGTCTCCGCCTCGAAGCGCTTGAAGGAGCCGTTATTCCCGGCTATTCCGTCGATCCTGCATTACGCGGCAGAATCTTGGCCGAAGCGGATCGGTTGCAGCAATCGGTACGGAGGGGAAAACTACCGGTCTCCCCGGATTGTGCAGGGCTGCTGCTTGCTTATGCATACCCGGACAGGATTGCCAAACGAAGGTCTGACGGCAGGTTTCTGCTGCAGAACGGGCGCGGGGCATATCTAAGGGAAATGCAGCCGTTATCGAAAGCCGATTATATTGTTGCTGCGGAATTGGACGACGAAGGTACGGAAAGCCGTATATTGCTGGCCGCTCCGATTGAGCGGGACCAGCTTGAGGAAGCGTTCGCCGGGAAAATCGAGATTGTTCAATCGGTTGTATGGGATCGTGAGCAGCAAGTCGTGAAAGCGCGGGAAAAAACCGTATTGGGCGCGCTGGTACTGTCGGAAAGACCTCTGGCCGCTCCGGATCCGCAGGCAGTCGTCTATGCGCTCGCGGATGGAATCCGTCAGCATGGTCTCCACATGCTGCCCTGGACGAAGCCGGTCCGCCAGCTGCAGCAGCGAATGATCTTTATGAACAGGACCGACCCGTCATGGCCTGCCGCGGACGAGCAATCGCTGCTTCAATCGATCGGAGAATGGTTATCTCCGCATTTGTACGGCATGAAGAAGAGCACCGATCTTCAGCGCCTCAATCTGAAGGAGGCGCTGGAATCGATGCTGACATGGGAGCAGAAGGCGCAATTGGATCGATTGGCACCGACGCATATTACGGTACCCAGCGGCTCGCGCATTGCGGTTGATTACAGTGACAGCGAATCGCCTGTATTGGCCGTGAAGCTTCAGGAATTGTTCGGCCTTCAGGATACTCCGCGAATCGGCAACGGAAAAATTCCGCTAACGCTTCATTTGTTGTCGCCGGCCCAAAGACCGGTACAAGTGACGCGCGATTTGAGAAGCTTCTGGAGTTCCGCTTATTTTGAAGTAAAGAAAGATTTAAAGGGAAGATATCCGAAGCATTATTGGCCGGACGACCCCTCGGCGGCGGTACCTACACACCGGGTACGTCCGAAAACGTAAACGTTCGGCACTATCTGCCTCTGCGTGCGCCACCCGGTCTGCTTGCTTTGGGACTACCAGGTCCCGCCGTCCGGGCCTGCCGCCCGCCGGAGCCTTGGTTTCGGCCGCCCGGTGCCTGCCGCCCGCCGGAGCCTTTGGTTCGGCCGCCCGGTGCCTGCCGCCCGGCGGAGCCTTGGTTCCGGCCGCCCGGTGTCTGCCGCTCTCCGGAGCCTTGGATTCGTTCGCCCCGCCCGGTAGGTTGTCCTTGTACACGTCCTCCGCGTGCCGAAGGCTGCTTTCGATTCGAAGGTCTGCCCCTTCCGTCACGGCTGTCCGCATTGCCCGTTTGGCGCTCGTTTCGAACGGCAGACTCTTTGGCATGCTTTCCTGCAGTCAGAATGCGTTTCGCGGGTACTGCATCTTCCACAGCCGCATCAGGTCCAACGCCGTAATCCGCCATACTTTTCCGTTCCAATAAGGCGTTAATCCCTCGTTCGATCGATTGCAGTTTCATCCTGTCCCGGGGCGAGACAAGGGTGACCGCCGTCCCGCTCTGTCCTGCGCGTCCTGTGCGCCCGATTCTGTGGATGTAGGTTTCCGCATCGTGCGGAATATCGTAATTAAACACATGGGTAACGCCCTCAACATCCAACCCGCGCGCGGCGACATCGGTTGCGACGAGCACTTGCAGCTTGGCGCTGCGGAACCGCTTCATCACCTGTTCGCGTTTTGCCTGCGTAAGATCTCCGTGCAGCTCGTCCACCTCAAGACCGTGAGCGAGCAGCGATTCAGCCAGACTCTTGGCACGGATCTTGGTCCGGCAAAATACAACGGCAAGGTACGGCCGCAGTGTCTCGATCATACGGATCAAGGTCTGCAGCTTTGCACGGTCGTTCGTATCAACGGCAAACTGACGGATCGCATCCAATGTCACCCGTTCCGTACGAATGCGGACATCTTCCGGATCTCGCATATATTGCGACGCCAATCTGCGGACCGAATCCGGCATTGTGGCGGAAAAAAGCATCGTTTGCCGGTGTCTGGACGTCTGGGCAATGATTTCCTCAACTTCATTCAGAAAGCCCATGTGCAGCATTTGATCTGCTTCATCAAGCACAAGCATCCGCAGCTTCCATAATTCGATGGTTCCTCTTCGCAGATGGTCGAGCAACCGTCCTGGCGTTCCGACGACAATATGCGCTGCGCCCTGCAGCTTACGGATTTGGCTTTCGACATCCTGCCCCCCGTATGCGGCGAGAACGGCACAACCCGCCACAGGTGCGAGCTTACCGATTTCTTTTGTTATCTGTATGGCAAGCTCCCGGGTCGGCGTAATAATCAGAGCTTGCACATAAGGATGGTCCGGATCGACCTGCTCTAATATAGGAAGGGCAAAGGCCAGCGTTTTACCGGTTCCGGTCTGCGCTTGGGCAATAACGTCATTTCCTTTCATCGCAAGGGGTATCGTCCGTTTCTGTACCGGCGTAGGCTCCAATATTCCTTCTGTCTTCAATAATGCCGTCAGTTCAGGACGGATCCCTAAGGTTTCAAATGGCAATGGCATAGTAAAATCCTCTTTTCTAAAGTAATCACGATTGTATTAGTATACCAGTTTCCGCTAAACATTGCTTTCGACAAAAATCATTTTGCTTGTTACAATAGTCCGGTACATAATGAACGCAGTAAAGGGGCAGCAAGTAGATGGCTTTTTCTATTCAGTATTTATCCTTCTTCGTCATTCAATCCGAAGGCGACGGTTCACAGCAGTCAAAAGCGTTTAAACATTATCAGACGATGGATGAGGACGGTTATGCGGAGAGCGAACTGAAGACATTCCTGGACAGCGAGTTTAATCGGATCAATAAACGAAAGGTCGAAAAAAACCCGAGCACCGACGCTGCGCCTACCAAAATCGGCCGTTTTATCGTTGAACCCGGGTATGAGCTGGACAGCAATCCAAACTACAATTTAATGCAGCGTTTGCGTATGGCCCGAAATAAAGAGGATTTTTTCGGTCTTGCCGATGAAATGCTGCGGATCTACATGGAGACCAGCGCAGTCCGCGGCGGTGCGTTTATTATTGCGGCCGGCAAACTGCCTCATTATTTCGACGATCCGCTGCTCTATGTCTTAAAATGCGACTTCGAGCCGAAGATTGCCCGTATATCGGATGAGAAAAGCTTGATTTCACATGTGGAAATGGCGATAAGCGCAAGAAATATCAAATCCATTCAATATCCATATATGCCTGAGGAAGGCATGCTTGAAGAATGGGAGCTCAAAATCCATCAGGCATCTCACGCCAGATATTTTGAAGACTTTTTACGATTTGTGGCGTATGAGAAGCCGATGCCCGAAATCGTAAGCGAACAAGTGCTGGATATGGTCCATCAATATATGGAAGAGAAGTGGGAAGGCGCTCCGGAAAATGAAACCGGACGTCTCCAGGAGCAACAGGATTTGGAAGTATGGGCGGCGAGCGATAAGCGGGATCTGCAGCCGAAATGGACTCACGACAATGTAGTTGAGGCGGCTTCGTACTTGGTCGAACAAAAACCGGATCTGGATTTTAAATTTAAAATTAACGGTATTTCAGTCAAAAGCATGTTGTCGGACTATGGTTCTAAGCTTCATGTCGCTCGCCATAACGGCCGATATGTGGTGCTGATCGAAGGGGATTCGTTCGAGTTCGAAAAAGGGATGTCTCCTGTCGAACTGCTTCATCCGGAAGAGCTCGAACAGGTTCTGCCGAGAGTCGGACTGAAGGATGATGATGATGTGCCGTGGGAAGAATAATGAATCGACAAGGAGGTGGCTACGCGGTGAACCTGACAATTATTGACGCAAGTATGACGTACAATGAAGAGGACGGGTATATCGGGAAGGTACATTTCCGCGCTGAAGGCGACCGTGAACCTTATGAAATCACATTGCACAGTAAGAAAGGAAAGGATTGGATGTACAGCCTGAATTACTTGCACGGTCATGGAAAAGAAGAAGAAATGTTCAGAATGGAGGAGCGGCTGGAGGAAGATGACGAGCTGTTTGATTTCCTGGTGGAAACGGCCAAAAACGCATTAGCCTAATACAATAATGTAAGACCTGAGCAGATTAACTGCTTAGGTCTTATTTAATATTTCCGGAAATATTCACGATTATGCATCTAGCTTTATCCATGTATCAGTCATTTGAGATGCGGGAACAACAAGTATGGGTCCGAAAAGAGCAATAACTGTTGCCTTTCGTAAACCAACAAAATAAGAAAGGATGACGCAAAGACATGAAACGTTTCTCAATCAGCTTTTTGCTCATTGCTGCGGTTATGATGATCTTGGCCATTCCTGCGTTCGCTCAAGTTACGGGGACGACTGCAAGGCATGACATGACAGGGGTCGGCACCACAATTGATAGAGATACGACAGGTCTCGGCGGAACGGCGCTGGATCGGACGACAGGGATCGATCGTACGACTCGCGGCTTCGGATACGACCGCGTGACGACAGACGGTAACTTCCGTAATTACGGTGCCGATAACCGTGGAGCCGCTGGTCGTTTCCGTCCTGCAGCCGCAGCAGACAACGATATGGATTGGGGCTGGCTTGGATTAGTCGGCTTATTGGGTCTGGCAGGCTTGCGCGGACGCAATCGCGAAACAACCTAGAAGCAATTTTCTGATGTACACAAATGCCGTCATACGACCGCAGGTGTTTCTCTCCGGCGGGTATGGCGGTTTTCTTTTATTATACGGGATTCTGGAATATTGTAATGAAGGGAGATATAATGATTTCTGCAACCGGTTTTCGCGGAAAAAGAAGGAAGAGGTACTTCAAGTCGATGACCAGATTCATTTTTTTTGACCTAGACGATACCCTGTACGATCAATTAAAGCCTTTTCGGGATGCCCTGATCACGGTAATGCCCGAACTTGAACGGCGCGGGATTGTAATGGAGCGATTATTTCAAAAGGTGCGGCATTACAGCGACCGGCTATGGGACCGTTATTGTGAGGGAAAGCTGACTTTGGCTGAGGTGCGAAGCGGGAGAATCATCCGTGCATTCGAGGAGTTCGGCGTTGATGTGGATGAAACACGAGCCCTGCAAATCCAAGCGGATTATGAGCGTGAGCAGACAAGAATAAGGCCTTTTCCGGAACTCGAGTCATGCTTCTCGGTCCTTAAGTCCCGCGGTTTTCATATCGGCGTCATCACCAACGGTCCTGTCGAGCATCAGTTAAACAAGCTAAAGACGTTGAATTTATCCGGGCAGTTTGAACGTGACCGTGTTTTCGTATCCGACGCGATCGGCATAGCCAAGCCGAACCCTGAGCTGTTCCGCAGCGTAAACGAAAGAACGGGCACTTCGGCGGAGCATTGTTATCATATCGGCGATTCATGGATTAATGATATTGAAGCTTCCTATAGGGCCGGCTGGCATAGTATCTGGCTCAATAACCGTGAGCGCATGCCGGAATCCGGGATACAGCCTTGGGCCGTCATTCAGAATCATAAGGAACTAATTGACCTGCTCATATAAAACGCGGTTACATGGCACTGTATCTGCCATAGCTTATGGCGTAGCGGCGCATCCGGTTGTACTCCTTGCGGTTAATGCGTTTCAGCGGATGAAATTGCGGATGATTGGAGTTCACCTCAAGTACCCACAGGTTATTGTCGGCATCTACAGCGAAATCAATCCCCATTTCATGCATCCCCTTTCTTTTCTTGCTTAGTGACTTTGCAACCGCTAGAGAGATGTCATACAGATTATCGAAGATATGGGCATGATGAGCAGCAGGGATTCCCTTGAGAGTAAACACTTTCTTAAGCGTCATGATTTCCCCGCCCTGAAAGTAATTCGTGACGATGCGGTTCGGAGCCCCGACCTTTGCCATTGTCCCTGTACATGTCCAGGAGCCGCCCGGTTTTCGCTGCACCATCACGCGAATATCATACGGCCGTTCGTTCACCCGATCCAAGCTTATCGCTTGTTGAACAATCATCGGTTTAGTTTGACCGCGCATCATATATTTGTACACTTCGGACACAGTTTGAAAAGATAAGCGTTTTTGCTTATGCCTCCGGGTAACATACAGGAAGTAGTCCGACTCCGACCGCACAAGTTTGCTCACGCCGATGCCGAGCGATCCTACATCCGGTTTAATATAGACTGAGTCGAACCGGTCAAGCAGATTACGGAGGTTGGATAAACTAAGCCGTTGGGTCGCCGGAACGAATTTTTGCAATTCCGGATGTTCGGATAAGTAGCGGCACACGCGAAGCTTTCCTTGAATCGCTTTGCTCCGATATTCTTTTTTGAGCATGCCAGCAACACCTCTTTAATAATCTATGTACGAGAAGAGCTATGGTTTGGACGATTGTCCGTTTGAATGGTTTGAACAGGCGGAGAGACTTTGAGAATGCAGAGAGACTTGAGAATGCAGAGAGACTTGAGAATGCAGAGAGACTTGAGAACGCAGAGAGACTTTGAGCTCCGCTCAAAGATCCTTATGTCATGCTCAAAGATCCTATGTCATGCTCAAAGCTCCCTATGTCAGGAGGGGAAATCGTGAGGATTATTGTGGTATCGGATACGCATATGCACCGAATGGCCAAAGCTTTGCCTGCCCGGCTTGTAAAGGAGCTGCAACAGGCCGATTTCATTATACATGCAGGCGACTGGTGTGATCTGTCGGTTGCGGACCAGCTCCTAAAATTTGCGCCGGTCGACGGCGTGGCCGGAAATAATGACGGTGTTGAAATCAGAAGAAGATTCGGACTTAAAAAAACAATTACAGTGTCGGATAAAAAAATCGGAATCATTCATGGGCATGGCGGGAGGGGCTCGGCCGAACAGCATGCGCTTGAATCATTTAAAGGTGAGGAGCCGGATTGTCTGATTTACGGACATTCACACGTACCTGTTCTTAAAGAAAAAAATGGCATGATTGTGCTTAATCCGGGCTCGCCTACTGATAAACGAAGACAGTCGTTGTATTCATTTGCCGTGGTGGATATCGTGGACGGCGACATATCGGCGGAGCATATTTTTTACCCGGACAAAAGATAAAATAATACCCCGCAAATCAGGACGGTTTGCGGGGTTCTTTGCCTTCAACAATTGTCGCTTGAATATTGTCCATCATTTGTTCGACGGCCTCGCTAAGCATATCGGTCGGAAAATTGTCCTCTCGTTCCGGGGGCGTGTTAATGCCTGCAATTTGGTTGGAAATCTCATTATAGAGCTCTTTCTTTTTCCTTTTCATCGTCCTTCTCCTCGGAACTGTGACTTGCCTTTAGGATGCGTGTTTGCGTAATCCTTTATTCAATAACGGGGTTTAACGGTCTCGAGATGACGCCCTCGGAAGGAATAGGTTGCTGATGAATGAGGCGATTTATGTTATGCTGATAGAACGAGAGCGAAAAGAGGTGACGCCCTTTGAACCGTGATTTTCTTCAACCCAAAATGCTCGAAGGAGAATTAAAGCTTTCCCATAAATATTACGATTTCGGAGTTACAGTATCTACGCATGAGATCGTCTTCCATAAACCGCATGTCAATTATCATATCAAGTACAGCGATCTGATCAGTATCATGCCCTTTGTCATCAAAGGCAAGCCCTATTCGGAAGAAAACCGGAAAAAAGACAGAACGGAGCTTATAAGTTTGAAAGCAAGCACTGATACATTCAAATTGCATGTCCGTAATGCAGTGATGCATAACCGCAGCGGCGTGACGAAGCTTGGCATGATGCAGTTCGTGTTTCCGATTCATTCCGGATTATTGAAGATTATTGCAGAATACAGCGGTTTAAGTCAAATACAATAATTCAAATCTGTAATCCATTGGATTTTTTTGTCTTGCATTCCACTTGCTATTTGTTAATATATGTTTATCTAGCATAATAAAAAGAATAATATCGTTCTGGAGGAAAATCAACAATGGCGACATCCAAACATTTGAACGAAGTGGGCCTCGTCAGAGCGATGGCTATTATTGGCGTGCTCATGGTCCATTCCACTTCATCCGCAGTCGGTCAATCCATCGGAACTTCAGCCCTTCCGGTGTACAATTTTTTAAATATCTTTTTCAAGTTCGGAACACCGACCTTTATTTTTTTGAGCAGCTTTGTCCTGTTCTATAATTATTACAACCGTCCGTTTTCGAAAGAGACGCTCTTCCGGTTTTACAAGAATCGCTTGTTTTATATTATTCTGCCTTACGCAGCGTTTTCAGCGATTTATTTTACTTTGAAGAACTATAAGACCTTCGGTGTCAACGCCAAGTCCTATACAATCAATAAGTTTTTAGATCAACTGTTATGGGGCAACGCGCATGATCATTTATATTTCGTATTTATCAGCATTCAATTCTATTTCATGTTTCCGCTGTTTCTCTATTTCTTTCAAAAGGTCCGTTTTGCGAGAATCACGTCTGTTTTGCTCGGCTTTGCAGTGCAATGGTCTTTTATCTATTTGAACAAGCATTATTTTCACATCGTTTCCAAGGGTAGCGTCTCGTTCTCCTATATGGCTTATTTTTTCCTCGGCGTATTTTTGGGCATTTATTTCGATCAGGTGAAAGATTGGATTATCATCCGCAAGGAAAATTTTAAATCGCTCAAAGGCGTCGTATGGCTCTCGGTCATCGCGCTGTGGATTATTGCCGCTTATCTGTATGTCGCACTCTGGTACGGAACCCGCGCAACGGGTGCTTGGAAAAATAACCTTTATTACGAAGCTTATTGGAACTTCCACACGTTCATTTCGGCGATCATGTTGTTCCAGCTTGCTTTTGTCATCTATCGCAATGCGCCGCGATGGATCGTTCGCGTCATGCTGCATCTGGCGTCGGTTTCGTTTGGCGTATATCTGTTTCATCCGATCGTTCTCCGCTTTTACAGGAACTTCCAGCCTGCTAAAGAAGGAATCGTATTTCACCTATGGGTTGCCGGCGGATTTCTGTGCGCGCTGTCTATCTCCTGGTTAGTCGTATGGCTCGGATCCAAGGTGAAATTCTCATGGCTGCTGTTCGGCAATATTACCGGTTCTTCACGAAAGCGTACGAAGAAAGAACCCGCCGTTGTTACGGCGCAAGGAACGACGCATGCACAATAATGCGATAATGAAATGCCGGTTCGATTCCTCTGCGGGAGTGAACCGGCATTTATATAAGATGAGCCTGTATAAGTTTTACACTTATACAGGCTCATCTTTCATCGCGAAACGATGATACTCCGCTAAGGACGGCGACAGCCGTTTCTGCTTGGTTAATCCAGATAGGAAAGAAATAAGGAGGCGATACCAAAATAAGTGAACAAGGACAGTACATCATTAAGCGTTGTAATCAGCGGACCGGATGCTACAGCCGGGTCTACCTTCAACTTGCTTAATATGAGCGGTACGATTGTCCCGGCGATCGTGCCGATAATGAGCGTAAGCAGCAGCGAAGTGCCGACAACGAAACCGAGCATGAGATCATGCTGCCAAACAAAAGTGATTCCGGTCACAAGGATGCCGCAAGTGACGCCGATGATAAGACCGACAATTAATTCCCTCCGGAGCAGCCGCAGTATGTCTTTACCTTTGAGTTCATTGCTGATTAATCCTCGGACGACGACCGCAAGCGACTGCGTCCCGGTATTTCCGGTCATCCCCGCAATCATAGGCATAAAAAAGGCCAGCGCTACGATTTTGCTCAACGTATCTTCGAACCGGCTTATAATCGTACCCGATATAAGGCCGATAAACAGGAGCAGCACTAGCCACGGCAGTCTTCGCATTGCAGCTACGCCCGGTTTCGTATCGAAATCGATATTTTTGCCGCCCCCCGAAAGCTTCTGTATATCCTCGTTTGCTTCGTTTACAACGACATCGATAATATCGTCAACCGTGATTATACCGGAAAGCCGGTTACTCCGGTCAACGACGGGCACGGCAAGGAAATCGTAATTTCGAATCACGTCGGCGACTTTTTCCTGGTCCATGTCGACCGTAACCGAAATGACCCTGGCATGCATAATATCGTAGATTTTATCTTCCGGCTGGGCAAGAATCAAATCCCGGTAAGAGACGACGCCGATCAATTTTTTCTCATCGTCAATAATGTACAAATAACTGATCGAATCGGATATTTCCGCAAACTCCCTGACTTTGGCAATCGCTTCTTTGACGTTATAATGCTGCGGGATCCAGACGTACCGGTTATTCATTATCCGTCCGGCGGTTTCAGGAGGATAATTCATCAGCTGTTGCACGGCTGTGGACTCGAGCCGGTTCATCGTCGCGAGAAAATGCTGTTTTTCCTCGTCGGTTAACGAATCGAGAAAGCCTGCCAGATCGTCATTGTCCATCTTGTCCATGACTTCGGTCGTACGCTTCGGACCGATCAGCCGGAAAGCTTCATATTGTTCGGCGCTGTCCAATTCGGCAATGAGGTTAGTCAAAGTGATAAGATCAAGCGCGGCAAGAAACTTGGGCTTGATTTCCTCAGTCAGCAGCCAATAAGAAGAGGCGATGTCGTACGGCTGCAACTCTTCAATTAACAGATTGAACTTGGACATCTGATCCTGTTCCAGAAAGCCGGTCAGCTCAGCGGCCAATTCTTCTACTGTAAGATGTATCACGCTTTGCTCAACTCCAGTTACAGTTATCGTACTCGATCGATTCCGGTATCACGTTTAGTCAAAAGAGCCGTTCGTTTGTCCATCCTATTGCAAACCTGTTAGCGGTGTATACCCTATATTCGTTCATAAAACACGTTCGTTTCGGTTAACCAAGTACGGATGTGTTCCTTCGAATTAAAAGAGCCATATGCAAGCATCAGCTTCACAAGGGCGGCTTCCACGGTTATGGATGCAAGCGGAAGGGCGCCTGCCTCCAACAATGTAACGGTCGACTGGTACAGCTCGTCCGAAGCGCGTTTAATCGGACTGATATACAGATCGATTTGCTGCTCGCCGCAAAAACGGATAAAGGCGGAAAGATCATGCCGCGATCCATCCGATAATAACCGCGTGCTTGCGGTTCCCGAATGGTATAAATCGTGTAATACGGCCTTGGGTTTGGATGACTGAAACCTGTAATAATCGTATGTAAGCCCCGGATGCGGGCGAATATATAATATTTCGGCGGAATACCGCGGGTTTTCAAACGTTTTGATACTACGGTCCCGTATGGTTTCCAGAGCCGGATTGGCCGGATGAATGACGGGTAAGAATCGTTGCCGTTCCATAAAGCCGAATGGAGTTCCGTACGCGCTTTCGTATTCATCCGTGAAGGGGTCGGACTGCTGCAATCGCGTGCCCAGATGAATAAGCGCCTTGCCCGCGCGGTTCTCAAAGCTGACATAGACGCCCGGCAGGCTCGTATCCGCAATGAAATTCACTGCGTTTACAAAATTGTTATAGCCGCTGCTTCGCGGATCGTCCAGCGGATAATTGCTTGCAATCATCACAATCGGAGCGGGGCAATCGTTTAAAGTATAACTCATTGCCGCTGCAGTATATGGGAGCGTATCTGTCCCGTGAGTAATAATAATGCCGTCGTACATCGAGACATCAATTGCTTTAAC
Source organism: Paenibacillus tarimensis (assembly GCA_041281825.1). Lineage (GTDB taxonomy): Bacteria > Bacillota > Bacilli > Paenibacillales > Paenibacillaceae > Paenibacillus_D > Paenibacillus_D tarimensis_A. The sequence goes on from CP166298.1 coordinate 2,741,324, forward strand.
GGCCTGATACAACTTCTCCCAGTCACCCGGAATGAGATTCTCACTCAGCAGGTTCATGGGGTGTACGGTTTCGAAATATGCGGGGTGTACGTCGCTGTCTTTATTATACCGGTGAATCAACTCATACGATACGGCGGAATCGACGTCGATGGCCTGCCGCTTTTTGCTGCCGATCGTTCCGCCGGTAAATATAACCATAATCCGAAACATGCGATCAATTTCCTCTCCTAGTCGATGATTGAATGGATATGAGTTACATTATAACCCATATCTAATGATTCCACATATGAATTGTGTGACTAAATCCTTCCGGTATTCGACATAATGGAACTAATTGATGAAACCGGGAGGAGCTACAAATGACGAATTATGATTGTGTAATAGTAGGCGGAGGGATTGCCGGTTTGCAGGCGGCGATTCAATTGGGACGATATAATCACCATGTAGCGGTGTTGGACGATGAGTCCGGAAGATCGACGTTATGCAGGTCCTATCACAATATTCTCGGATGGCCGGACGGAATCAGCGGTCAGGTGTTAAGAGAAACGGGCAGGCGGCAGGCGGAAAGGCTGGGCGTCGTTTTTATCCGAACCAGGATTGTAGATGCAATACGTATAGATGACCGGTTTGAGCTGATTTCCGAGGATGGTGAACGGTACTGTGGGAAGCGGATTCTGTTGGCTACGGGAGTGGTCGACCGCGTACCGGGATTTGCGGAGCTTCGGCCGTGTCTCGGCTTATGCGTGTACATCTGTCCGGATTGCGATGGGTATGAAGTGAAAAATCAGCGGACAATTGTACTTGGTTCAGGCAAATCCGGCGCGGATATGGCGCTTGCGTTGTTGTATTGGACGAAGGATATTGTTTATGTTAATCATGAAATGACAGCCATCGATTCGGAAAGAATGGATGCGCTTCATGGAAATGGGATTACATATATTGAATCTGCCGTACGGCGCGCATTGGTTGATGGAGACCGGTTGAACGGTCTGGAGCTTGTAAACGGGGATGTTGTTTCCGGTTCGAAAGCATTCCTGGCGTTTGGCGGCAATCAGGTGCAATCGTCGCTCGCTGCGAAGCTGGGTGTGGAGCTTTTGCAAAACCGTCATGTGGCTGCTGATGCACGGACAAAAATGACCAATATTAAACATGTTTGGGCAGCGGGCGATGTCGTCGCACACTCCGAGCAGTTGACGATCGCGATGGGAGAAGGATCGCAGGCGGCCATTTGGATGCATAAGAGCTTAATGAATCCTTCCTGACCGGGAAGCTTATGAAACCGGGAGATGCAACCTTTTTCTGTATCGATTCGTCTGTAATTCGGAGGTGTTCAGCGATGAATTTAAGAAAAAAAATGACTTGCATGCTTGCTGCAGCCCTGGTCGTGCTGTCCTTGAGCGCTTGCAGTCAAAATGCACCCGGGACGAATACCGGAAACGAACCGATACAAGGAGAGACAAATGCGCCTGTAAATGGAGCCGATAATCAGGCAGATAATAATCGGGTAGATGATCCTGCACCAGGTAACGGTAACGCTCAAGAGAATGGGGCTGCAAATCTGCCGGCCACGAAACAGCTGGAGCTGCAACTGGAAAGTAACCCGGAGACGAAAACGGCGAAGCTTGCCGAGGGTAACGGTTATTCCATTTATGTAATTGATATTTTTACATTCGATGCCGCAGCCAACAAGCTGTTTATGAATGTAGACAAAGATTTTTATGCCTCGATCAATAAGCTTCCATCCGATTACAATGCAGATCAATTGCGTAAAGAGGCGGAAGATGAACTTGCTGAACTTGGCGAAGTAGCGGAAGAAACCGACCCGCTCATGCAGGATACGGAATTCTTCCTTGCTGCGACTAAGGATGATTTAACCCGGAAGATCCTTGTTAAAGAGATCGATGGAACCGGCTATCTGTTCACACTGAATGTACCGCATCGCGAACCGATTGAAGGATTCGGCTCGCATGCGCTTGTGATGCTTAATACAATCGTCAATCAATAGCGCAAAATCCCCCCGGCCCTTGCGGCTCGGGGGGATTTTGCGTTTCGCCGGTTACCTTAACAGGGATTCGGCACCGTCGATATAGATTTCTGTACCGGTAATGTGACTTGACTCGTTCGAAGCCAGAAACAAGACAAGGTCCGCCACTTGCTGCGGTTGTCCGGGTGCGTGTTCCAGCGGCTGCGAGCCTTCCGGATAATGAACGGGGATTTTGATTTTGTCCAGTTGCGGCGTGTGCTCGGTGTTTTCTCCGATATTGGTTTTTATAGCGCCCGGACAAATGCAGTTTACACGAATTTTATACCGCGCCAACTCTAGAGCGGCCATCTTGGCAAAAGCCATCTGGCCTGCTTTGGAAGCGCTGTACGCCGACATGCCGAATCCGTTAAAGGTCCGATTACCGTTAATGGAGCTCGTTACAATGATGCTGCCGCCTTGCTGTTTCATGTAAGGGATCGCATATTTCACGGCGAGAAAGGTTCCCTTAAGATTGGTGGTTAAAGTTCGGTCCCACATGTCCGGCGTAAGATCTTCAATCGGCGTTACAGTGCCGTTTATGCCCGCGTTCGCGAAGACGATATCGATTCGCCCCCAGCGGTCCGCCGCAGCTTTGACAGCCTGCTGAACTCTTAGAGGATCGGAGATGTCCGTATCCGCGAAAAACGCTTCCCCGCCGGCTTCCCGGATTTGCTGCTCCGCTTCTTCGCTCCGTTGATTGATCAAGTCGACCAAGCATATTTTTGCGCCGTGTTCAGCCAAAGTTAAAGCGGCTGCTTTTCCGATTCCCGAGCCTGCCCCGGTAACGACTGCGACTTTATCTTTAACCCGTTTTTCGGTCTTCTGTTCCTGATGAATCATCTCTGTGGTTACCATTTCATTGCCCTCCTTATTAAACCGAATGCTTCACATTAGTTTTCTCTTGTGCGGCAAGTGATTATTCGGTGATCCTGTAATCGTGTCTGCCGGGAAGATGTCGTCCACGCATCATTTTTTCTTGATTAGGAACGATAAAGAGGACGATTGATAACAGTCTATTAAGCTTGAAAGGATGAATAAAAAATGACGGATAAGAAAGAGTCGAAGCATTTGAAAGGCAAAGAATTGACACGTGAACAACTATCGGATGTCTATACCGCGGGCACGAGTGACGGAGTGATTCAACTAGCGGATGAACAAGTAAAAATAAACAAAGACGGGGAGCGCGTCTGACCGGGCGGCCTGTGGAATAAACGATCGGTTGTTGGACAAAATAATCGAGGTTCAAAAATAACCCAATCTACAGGAGGTTTTATAAGTAATGGCTGCACATTTGGGAGCGCATGAAACAATGGAAGTCCATGAGGTTTTAACTAATGCGATTAACGGCATTAATCAATTTCAAATTTACAGGACGATGGTCAAAGACCAGGAGCTTCGTCAAATTATTGATCACCAGCTTCAATTCATGTTCAATGAATATAACGGCATGGTTCAAACCTTAAGCCAGCAGGGGAAAACACAGGCCATACCTTACCGTTCCCCGAAGAATGCGGCACCGATCTATGGTTTGAATCAGCCGGCTCCTCAAAGTCCAAACATGTCCATGAACGAAATCGACGACCGCGATATCGCAAGCGGCATGCTGGGTTGTCATAAGGCTTCCGCTAGGGTTAAAATGAATGCTTCGCTCGAATGCGCCGACCCGGAGCTCCGCCGAATGATGCAGCAAAGCGCAATCAACTGCTCGGAGCAGGCGTACGAGGTATGGCAATTTATGAATCAAAAAGGATACTATCAGGTTCCGACAATGAAGGAAATGACGACAAACACAACGTTAAACACGTATCAACAGGCCGGAGCGGCGATGATTCCCGGCATGAACATGACTGGCGCAGCCAATGCGATGCAGGCAGGCCAGCCAAACCAGCCGCAGCAAATGACAACAATTGGCGCCAACTATTTGCGCCAATAGCGGGTATATATAGACGATCTTTGCTTTAGCAGTAAAGATCGTCTATTTACATCCATCATTAGATTGAGAGGTGATTCTGATTATGAGTGAAAAAAATATACTTGCTTTCTTTAACAGCCCGGAGCAAGCGGAAAAGGCATTGTCGCAGATCAAGCCGCTGCGATTGATCGATAGCTCGATAGACAGGGTCGACGGTTATCCGGGCGATGGAGTCGAAGAAATCAGCAACCCTGTTACAAGCGATTTTCCGGGGTTGGGGTATTTGACATTGGGAGGGGATTTTACCGACCGTAATGCCGGCATCCTGGCAGCGTCAAGCGTAAGTGCGAGCGGCATGAGCTCCGGAGGGCCGGATAATCGTGTGACGGGCAAAGACGTATTGCTGACTCTAGTAATTGACGAAGCTGACTTCGATAAAGCGATGGAGATTGTTCGCAACGAAGGAGCGGAGGTCTGACAAGCTCAAGCCTGTTATTGCAGGCTTGAGCTTAGAGCAATGGGGAAGGTGAGTAAGGATATTGTTTCTACTAGCTTAAATCTAACAGTCGTGATAATATAGTTTTCCTTGCGTACAAAAAGATGCGATGGATGATAGATGAACGAAAAAATGGAACTAAAAAATATAGTTGCATTATTAATAGAATGTGTGGTATATTCTAATTCCGGCCGCGAGAACGGCTTGGAAAGAGAACGACCTTGTTCTTTGAAAACTGAACAACGAGCGAAATGCCCTGCGGCTCCTCAAGAGCTGCAGAAACAGCAACAAAACGTATGAGCTAACAAGCTTATTCATACATTCGCTGCCTTTCTTCCATTGGCTTTGCGCCAAAAGAAGAAAGCAGGGATGCTAGCGCTCTTTATCCATCAGCCTTCGGCTGAAAGATAAAGACGCATTTTTATGGAGAGTTTGATCCTGGCTCAGGACGAACGCTGGCGGCGTGCCTAATACATGCAAGTCGAGCGGAGCCCCAGAGGTGCTTGCACCTCTGATGCTCAGCGGCGGACGGGTGAGTAACACGTAGGTAACCTGCCTGCAAGACCGGGATAACATCCGGAAACGGATGCTAATACCGGATAAGCGGTTCTGTCGCATGACGGAACCGGGAAAGGCGGCGCAAGCTGTCACTTGCAGATGGACCTGCGGCGCATTAGCTAGTTGGTGAGGTAATGGCTCACCAAGGCGACGATGCGTAGCCGACCTGAGAGGGTGATCGGCCACACTGGGACTGAGACACGGCCCAGACTCCTACGGGAGGCAGCAGTAGGGAATCTTCCGCAATGGACGAAAGTCTGACGGAGCAACGCCGCGTGAGTGAGGAAGGCCTTCGGGTCGTAAAGCTCTGTTGCCAGGGAAGAACGCTTGGGAGAGTAACTGCTCCCGAGGTGACGGTACCTGAGAAGAAAGCCCCGGCTAACTACGTGCCAGCAGCCGCGGTAATACGTAGGGGGCAAGCGTTGTCCGGAATTATTGGGCGTAAAGCGCGCGCAGGCGGCCTTGTAAGTCTGGTGTTTAAACTGGGGGCTCAACCTCCAGTCGCATCGGAAACTGCAAAGCTTGAGTGCAGAAGAGGAAAGTGGAATTCCACGTGTAGCGGTGAAATGCGTAGAGATGTGGAGGAACACCAGTGGCGAAGGCGACTTTCTGGGCTGTAACTGACGCTGAGGCGCGAAAGCGTGGGGAGCAAACAGGATTAGATACCCTGGTAGTCCACGCCGTAAACGATGAATGCTAGGTGTTAGGGGTTTCGATACCCTTGGTGCCGAAGTTAACACATTAAGCATTCCGCCTGGGGAGTACGGTCGCAAGACTGAAACTCAAAGGAATTGACGGGGACCCGCACAAGCAGTGGAGTATGTGGTTTAATTCGAAGCAACGCGAAGAACCTTACCAGGTCTTGACATCCCTCTGACCGGTCTAGAGATAGGCCTTTCCTTCGGGACAGAGGAGACAGGTGGTGCATGGTTGTCGTCAGCTCGTGTCGTGAGATGTTGGGTTAAGTCCCGCAACGAGCGCAACCCTTGATCTTAGTTGCCAGCACTTTGGGTGGGCACTCTAAGATGACTGCCGGTGACAAACCGGAGGAAGGTGGGGATGACGTCAAATCATCATGCCCCTTATGACCTGGGCTACACACGTACTACAATGGCCAGTACAACGGGCTGCGAAGCCGCGAGGCGGAGCCAATCCCAGCAAAGCTGGTCTCAGTTCGGATTGCAGGCTGCAACTCGCCTGCATGAAGTCGGAATTGCTAGTAATCGCGGATCAGCATGCCGCGGTGAATACGTTCCCGGGTCTTGTACACACCGCCCGTCACACCACGAGAGTTTACAACACCCGAAGTCGGTGGGGTAACCGTAAGGAGCCAGCCGCCGAAGGTGGGGTAGATGATTGGGGTGAAGTCGTAACAAGGTAGCCGTATCGGAAGGTGCGGCTGGATCACCTCCTTTCTAAGGAATTGAAGCGTTTCGAAGAAACGCACATCGTAAGCATATGCTCCGGTCACGATGATGACCGGATAAACAAGGCATTGTTGCTCGCTCGTTGTCAGTTTTGAAAGAGCAAGACCGGGTTAACCGGGAATGAACTTTCACAAGCGAATATCCTTTGGTGGCGATGGCGGAAGGGAACCACGCGTACCCATCCCGAACACTACGGACGCCCCACAAAGTGACGAGAAGCTCTGAAGCTTATTCCGAATACTTTGCGGGGACCCCATGAGTTAAGCCTTCCAGCGCCGATGGTACTTGGACCGCAGGGTCCTGGGAGAGTAGGACGTTGCCAAGCGGGTGCTGATGCACTTTCATCTTATTATGAACCGGATGGCTGCCAATTATTGATGGTTGCGCAGACAAGGGCGGACATGATAAGATCATTTTCCTGCCGCGAGAGCGGCTAAGTTGCACCTTGAAAACTGGATAGCGAAAAAACAGAAACATCCACAGCAGAGAGACTTTGAGCGCCGCTCAAAGATCCCTATGTAAAGCTGAAGTTTCGATAACGCTCGCTTCGCGTAAGCGAAGCGAGCAACCGTAGTAGAAGCGTCTTTTCCGTTGGAAAAACGCAGGTTAAGCTACTAAGAGCGCACGGAGGATGCCTAGGCACCAGGAGCCGAAGAAGGACGCGGCGAACAGCGAAATGCCTCGGGGAGCCGTAAGCAGGCTTTGATCCGGGGATGTCCGAATGGGGAAACCCGGCTGTCGTAATGGACAGTCACCTGTCACTGAATTCATAGGTGATATGGAGGCATACCAGGGGAACTGAAACATCTAAGTACCCTGAGGAAGAGAAAACAACAGTGATTCCGTCAGTAGCGGCGAGCGAACGCGGATTAGCCCAAACCAGGGGGCTTGCCCCCTGGGGTTGTGGGACGTCTCACATGGAGTTACAAAGGTGTTCGTTAGACGAAGCGGTCTGGAAAGGCCCGCCATAGCAGGTAACAGCCCTGTAGTCGAAAGCGAGCACCCTCCGAGACGGATCCCGAGTACTGCGGGACACGAGAAACCCCGTAGGAATCCGGCAGGACCATCTGCCAAGGCTAAATACTCCCTGGTGACCGATAGTGAAGCAGTACCGTGAGGGAAAGGTGAAAAGCACCGCGGGAGCGGAGTGAAAAAGAACCTGAAACCGTGCGCTTACAAGAAGTCAGAGCCCGTTATAGGGGTGATGGCGTGCCTTTTGTAGAATGAACCGGCGAGTTACGATCACGTGCAAGGTTAAGGTGGAGAGCCGTAGCCGCAGCGAAAGCGAGTCTGAATAGGGCGAATGAGTACGTGGTTGTAGACCCGAAACCGAGTGATCTACCCCTGTCCAGGGTGAAGGTGCGGTAACACGCACTGGAGGCCCGAACCCACGAATGTTGAAAAATTCGGGGATGAGGTGGGGGTAGCGGAGAAATTCCAATCGAACTCGGAGATAGCTGGTTCTCCCCGAAATAGCTTTAGGGCTAGCCTCGGTGTAAGAGTCGTGGAGGTAGAGCACTGATTGGATGCGGGGCCCGCCAAGGGTTACCAAGTTCAGTCAAACTCCGAATGCCATAGACTTATAACCGGGAGTCAGACAGTGAGTGCTAAGATCCATTGTCAAGAGGGAAACAGCCCAGATCATCAGCTAAGGTCCCCAAGTGTGTGTTAAGTGGGAAAGGATGTGGAGTTGCAAAGACAACCAGGATGTTGGCTTAGAAGCAGCCACCATTTAAAGAGTGCGTAATAGCTCACTGGTCGAGTGACTCTGCGCCGAAAATGTAACGGGGCTAAACACACCACCGAAGCTATGAATGGTGTCGTCTTCACTGTGTCTTTGAGGAACGGGTTAGACCCGGAGCATTCGCCAGAAATCACCTTAAAAGTGATTCAATATTTCTGGCTAAATGCCTCCAGGCTAAACACCTCTCTTCGAAGGTAGAGTGAAGACGACACCGTGGTAGGGGAGCGTTGAATGCGGGTTGAAGTCAGACCGGAAGGACTGGTGGACTGCATTCAAGTGAGAATGCCGGTATGAGTAACGAAAAGACAAGTGAGAATCTTGTCCGCCGAAAGCCTAAGGGTTCCTGAGGAAGGCTCGTCCGCTCAGGGTAAGTCGGGACCTAAGGCGAGGCCGAAAGGCGTAGTCGAAGGACAACAGGTTGAAATTCCTGTACCACCGTAAGCCGTTATGAGCAATGGGGTGACGCAGAAGGGTAGTGACGCGGACCGATGGATGTCCGTCCAAGCAGTGAGGCTGATATGTTGGCAAATCCGCATATCGATAAGGCTAGGCTGTGATGGGGAGGGAAAATTACAGTACCGAAGGTCATGAGCTCCGGCTGCCGAGAAAAGCCTCTAGCCAGGCGAAGGTGCCCGTACCGCAAACCGACACAGGTAGGCGAGCAGAGCATGCTAAGGCGCGCGGAAGAACTCTCGTTAAGGAACTCGGCAAAATGACCCCGTAACTTCGGGAGAAGGGGTGCCTCGGTAGGGTGAATAGCCCGAGGGGGCCGCAGTGAAAAGGCCCAAGCGACTGTTTAGCAAAAACACAGGTCTGTGCGAAGCCGTAAGGCGAAGTATACGGGCTGACGCCTGCCCGGTGCTGGAAGGTTAAGGGGAGCGGTTAGGAGCAATCCGAAGCTGTGAACCGAAGCCCCAGTAAACGGCGGCCGTAACTATAACGGTCCTAAGGTAGCGAAATTCCTTGTCAGGTAAATTCTGACCCGCACGAATGGCGTAACGACTTGGGCGCTGTCTCAACGAGAGATCCGGTGAAATTTTAATACCTGTGAAGATGCAGGTTACCCGCGACAAGACGGAAAGACCCCATGGAGCTTTACTGCAGCTTGATATTGGACTTTGGTACGATCTGTACAGGATAGGTGGGAGCCTAGGAGCTTGGTGCGCCAGCATCAAGGGAGGCGCCGTTGGGATACCACCCTGATCGTATCGGAGTTCTAACCTGCCACCCTGAATCGGGTGGAGGGACCGTGTCAGGCGGGCAGTTTGACTGGGGCGGTCGCCTCCTAAAGTGTAACGGAGGCGCCCCAAGGTTCCCTCAGAATGGTTGGAAATCATTCGAAGAGTGCAAAGGCATAAGGGAGCTTGACTGCGAGACCTACAAGTCGAGCAGGGACGAAAGTCGGGCTTAGTGATCCGGTGGTACCGCATGGAAGGGCCATCGCTCAACGGATAAAAGCTACCCTGGGGATAACAGGCTTATCTCCCCCAAGAGTCCACATCGACGGGGAGGTTTGGCACCTCGATGTCGGCTCATCGCATCCTGGGGCTGAAGTAGGTCCCAAGGGTTGGGCTGTTCGCCCATTAAAGCGGTACGCGAGCTGGGTTCAGAACGTCGTGAGACAGTTCGGTCCCTATCTGTCGTGGGCGCAGGAAATTTGAGAGGAGCTGTCCTTAGTACGAGAGGACCGGGATGGACGTACCGCTGGTGTACCAGTTGTTCCGCCAGGAGCACCGCTGGGTAGCTATGTACGGACGGGATAAGCGCTGAAAGCATCTAAGCGTGAAGCCCCCCTCAAGATGAGATTTCCCAATTTAGTAAGACCCCTGGAAGACGACCAGGTTGATAGGTTCGGGGTGGAAGCGCAGCAATGCGTGCAGCTGACGAATACTAATCGGTCGAGGGCTTATCCTAATACAACCCATTGAAACTCAAACAGCTAATGTTTCTGTATCTTTTCGCATCCGGTTTTCAGGGCGCAACGCACTGGAATTTTCGTTCCCTGATAGCTCAGTTGGTAGAGCACTCGGCTGTTAACCGAGTTGTCACAGGTTCGAGTCCTGTTCGGGGAGCCATTAGGAGAGGTGTCCGAGTGGTCGAAGGAGCACGATTGGAAATCGTGTAGGCGTTAACCGCGTCTCGAGGGTTCGAATCCCTCTCTCTCCGCCATGCCGGTGTAGCTCAACTGGTAGAGCAACTGACTTGTAATCAGTAGGTTGGGGGTTCAAGTCCTCTCGCCGGCACCAGAAAGTAATATATGCGGTCGTGGCGGAATTGGCAGACGCGCACGGTTCAGGTCCGTGTGGGCTAACCCCCCGTGGAGGTTCGAGTCCTCTCGACCGCACCAATTTGCGGAAGTGGCTCAGCGGTAGAGCATCGCCTTGCCAAGGCGAGGGTCGCGGGTTCGATTCCCGTCTTCCGCTCCATTTACTTTGTCAATTCTACTTAACGAGACTCTGATCCATTTTTTTGGGTCTGAGTCTTTTTTGTATTGTATGGAATTATAGCCCATGTAACATTCAAAAGGGTGTTGGAATACGCGAGTGGAATCGAAAAAGCTCGTTCCATTTGCTCCTCCAACACTGCCTCAGACGTTTATCTTTTATGGATTGTTGCCGTGCTGTTTAGTCGGTAATTTTGCTGAAGGCGTTTTTTTGCCCGAATGTTCGCGGTTTTTTTGATCCTTTTGCTGTATCTCATTAATTTTGTCTACAAATTGTTTCGTGTCCATGTTCAATGCCTCCATCTTGAGTTAGTACCTTGACTTGATTATCATACCCGATAATCTCGCTCCTATTCGATAAGGGTCCTGTTGTTCCTGTTCCTAACATTACCAGTCCCGCTGATCCGATAGTTTTGTATAATAGTAGTGGAGCATTATTCGGCATCAAAATACATATTCGGAGGCTGGTTGTCATGGAAAGAAAGATTCCTACCAAAGAAGAGTTGAAGCGTATTCTTGAGCAAATTAAAAAGCAATATAAGTAATGCTCAAAGAGAAGGAGAGGATCTGGTAGATCTTCTTCTTCTTTTTTTATGATGATATTGATCGCGACAAGTGCTGTCCCGATAAGGAGGGCTATAGACGTTTCTGCTTGCATTATGATGAGAGAAGCCGGCTCTTGTTCATGGTAATAAATGTGGTCATGAATCCGATGGAAGCAACGGTGATGCCGGACAACATCGTTTCGCTTCGATCAAGTACGATCGTGCCGCCGAACAAAATGACGACGTCAAAAATAAATATAATAATACCGACATTGATTTTCGTTTTATAACTTAACAAGTTGGCCAATAAATCCATACCGTCGGTTGTAATATCGCATACAAGCAACAGACCGACACCCGCGCCGATAAGTGTCCCCCCGAGGAGAGCGCTGGCCAGCGGCGGAAATGACGGTTCATTGGGAAACCATTCGAGAATATCGAGCAGGAATGCAATTATGCAAATCCCAAACAGATTACGCCATATCAATGATTTACTGAAAAACCAGGCGAAACAATAAATTGGAAAACTCAGTAAAAAGATTGCCAGCCCCGTCGGGACATCGACAGCGTAACTGACCAGCAAACCGACGCCAAGCATGCCGCCTTCGATCATTTTATGAGGATATATCAAAAAATGTATTGACGACGCGATCATGACGCAGCCGATGACAACAACGAACATCTTCATCCAATTGTTTTTCATTTGCTTTCTCCACTCCGTATCTTTAAGATCATTGTATGCGGTCAAGCAATAGAATAAGACAACCTTGCTAGTACAAGGCTGTATAAATTTCCGTATATCGCTTATAATGGGAACCTAACGAACCGTATTCCCTTTGACAGGGGGCAAACCAATGGAATTGATGTTTTTGGGGACAGGCGCCGGAAGGCCGTTGAAAGGGAGAAATGTGACTTCAGTTGCGCTTATGTTCGGATTATCCAGGTCGTTCTGGCTGTTTGATTGCGGCGAAGGCACGCAGCATCAACTGCTCAGAACACCGCTGAAATTAAGCGCTATAAGCCATGTATTTGTCACGCATTTACACGGTGATCACTTGTTTGGATTGCCGGGATTGTTAAGCAGCCGTTCATCTGAAGGCGGTACGAAGCCGGTCCGGTTGTTCGGTCCTAACGGACTGAGGGAGTGGATCGATACGTCAATACGCATCAGCCGGAACCATCTTGATTATGATCTGGACATTACAGAAATCGAAGAGGGAGTCATTCTGGAAACAGACCGTTATCTCGTAACGGCAGCCAGACTGGAGCATCGAATTGAATGCTTCGGATACCGGATTGCCGAAAAGCCGAAACCCGGGCGGTTGAATGCCGAACGTTTAAAGGAGATAGGTGTTCCCATGGGTCCTTTATACGGAAAATTAAAGCGTGGCGAGGACGTCACCTGGGAGGACGGCCGTATCATTCGAGCGGCGGAAGTGTTAGGGCCGGAAAAACCGGGAAGGATCGTTGCCATTCTCGGCGACACAAGTCCATGCGAACAAGCGGTCAAGCTGTCCCAACATGCGGACATTATGGTGCATGAAGCGACATTCGACGCCACGATGACAAGCAAGGCGCTCGACTACGGACATTCGACGACGCAGCAAGCGGCCGAATCCGCGAGGAAGGCGAAGGCGAAAAGGCTGATCATTACGCATTTCAGCAGCCGCTTTGGGACAGAAGATCTCGAACGGCTGGCTGAGGAAGCCAGGGAGGTATTCCCAAATACGGAAGCAGCGGTTGATTTATTGCATATACGATCATAGCGGGTTTTAATGCCTTCTAATTTTTTGAGCTCCGCTTGAAGGATTCCTATGTAAGGAGGACGGTTGCCGATGGAGAAAAAAACGAACCGGTGTCAAATCATAAGGGCAGGCAGTGTGCTTCGGCTCGGCGATGCCCAGGCTATCATTCTAATCAATGGCAGACCGGTACCTGTACCAATAGAAAAGATGGGGGATCGAATTCAAATCGGCGATGAAGTGAAGTGGTCGGGAGCATTATGGGAAAAAGTTTCTTCGGAAAGTTGACCCGCGATAGATAAATTGCGGGTCAACAAGCACTACAGCAATCCAAGCATCGTTAACCCGTACTTGATTCCATCCTCGCCGACATCCTTCGTTACATGCTTAGCCGCTTTTTTAACAACGTCGGGCGCATTGCCCATGGCTACCCCGTGGCCGACATATTGGAGCATCTCAATATCGTTTAAATAATCGCCAAATGCATAAACATCATTCCGATTAAGCTTTAAGAAGTCGAGCAACTTCTCAATTCCCGCCGCCTTGGAGCCGCCTTTAGGTAAAATATCCATCGAATATCGATGCCATCGGATGAAATCCAGTTCGCCGAACCTTTCCCTGTACAACGCTTCCTCGTCAGCCGTGCAAAAAAGAAGACACTGATAAATCGGACGACCTTTATAATATTCCGGATCGTGTCCGGGCTGTGCAACTTTTAACGTAGCAATGCTTTCTTCGATATAAGCATGGTAATGCTCATTCTTCTTCATTGAATCATGATCCATGTAAACGATCGGATGGCGATGACGACCGGCAAATTCGCTAACCTCATGCAAGAGCCGGCGGGAGATCGGATTCGTATACACCGGTTCCCCTTCCCAAACGACATACTGTCCGTTGTAACTGACATAGGATTGGATACCGAGCTCTTCGCGCAGCGTTTTAAACATAAACGGTCCTCTGCCGGTCGCAATTGCGACCCGATGCCCGTTGCTTTGCAGCTGCCTGATTGCATCCTTAGTCGATTGCGGGAGCCTTTTGTCATGGTCAAGCAGTGTACCGTCAATATCGAAAAATATCATTTTGCTCATGCCGGTTTCCCCCACAGTTCTATATATTCCGTATTTTTGATCAGCCCGCGGATTAGCGCTTCTTCAGCTCAAAAAATTCACATGCTCTCCGCTCATGATAAGCGACTTCGCTGACTCCGGATTGGATGACGACCAATAAATCGGTGAAACGGACGATTACGCCCCCCGAATCGATAACCAGATCGTTCTGAAAAACCCGAATGCCGGATTGCTTATCCATCGCTTCCTGAAAATCCGCATCGGTTACAAGGCGTCGGTGTTGTGCCATAACGGTTCTCCTCTCTCTTCTCACTTCTCCCAAATCATATCCTTCATTGTATCAAATTGCAGTCGAAGGAAACAGCCATAAGAGACAAGATTGTTCTTGCGACGATAGACTCATATTTTTCGGATGTGTGGATATTAGTTGACACATTTCCAGACGGTTAATCATGAATCGACAAATTACAACAAAATTCCATGATGTATAAAGGGGGAAAGGGGTTTGTGGTACTATTGTCCCGGATTGACTGGGCGATTGACGCGAGGCTATTATACATGATAAGGAGGGGATGGAAAATGAAGAAGAGCAGCTGGATTCTCATTATGCTGCTTGTCACGGTCTTGATCGTGTCGGCATGCAGCAGCAGAGAGAATGGCGGCAATACAGAGAACAGCCCATCGGGCAGCGGAAACACTGAATCGGGATCTAGCAGCGGTCCGAAAGATCTGGTCATTCTTACCGGGGGGGAGCAAGGAACGTATTATCCGCTTGGAGGCGCACTCGCCCAAATTATCACTGAGCACGTTTCCGACATGACGGCAACTGCGGTAACAACCGGGGCATCCGTCGTCAACATCAATGACATTCACGACGGGCAAGGCGAGCTGGCGCTCGTTCAGAACGACATTGCTTTCTATGCTACTGAGGGCTCGCAGATGTTCGAAAAGAAAGTAGACGGGTTCAAAGGCATTGCAACGCTGTATCCTGAGGTCGTTCAGATTGTGACTGCGGCTGACAGCGGCATCAAAAGCGTGGATGATCTCAAAGGAAAGCGGGTTGCGGTAGGCGATCAAGGATCCGGTGCTGAGGCGAATGCCAAGCAAATTCTGGAAGTCCATGGGATTACATATGATGATATCAAAGCGGAATATATGGCTTTTGGAGACGCAGCGAACGGCATTCAAGACGGTAACATCGATGCCGCGTTTATTACGGCCGGAACGCCGACCGGCGCGATCGAAGCATTAAAAGCAAGCAAACCGGTCACCATCGTCACCATATCGGATGAGAAAATCAAAGAGATTTCCGAGAAGTATCCGTATTATACCGAGTTTTCACTGCCGAAGGATGTGTACGGAACAGAGGCGGATGCGAAGACGGTAGCGGTACAGGCGATGCTGGTCGTAACCGATTCGTTCAGCGATGATGATGTTTACGCGATCACCAAGGCAATGTTCGAGAATCTGGACGTGTTTGTGGGAACGCATCAACGCGGTCAGGACATCACGCTGGACACAGCATTGGACGGCATGTCGATCGAACTGCATCCCGGTGCCAAGAAATACTATGACGAAACGAAATAAGCAGGACGGTTGAGATGAAAGATCGAATAGTTATACCCAAAAGGGCGTTGCATCGAAGCAATGCCCTTTCCCGCAAATATGTATATTCACTGCTTTCACTGCCGTTTGCTGCGGTTCTGGTCTGGTGGATGCTGCTGCCATCCGGGGAGTATCGCCTTCAAATTGTCGAAGCCAAAAGCGATACGGTATTATGGCAAACGAAGGCGGAGATTGGAGATGACTTTTCGCACCGGTACATCCATTCGGTTGAGCTGTCCCCGGTGATCGAATCGTTTACTATTGGTGACGGCGGAGAGATTATCGCGATGGAGAGCCGGACACGTTCGTTTGGTGCGGGTCTTCCGCATGTCAGCAAAGGCGTAACTGAGCTGGAAGGAGGCTACTATGTAATGAAAGAGCTTCATGAACCGGTAGGCGAGCTACATATGCAGCCCTCTCATTTACATTTACATACGTTTCACTACGGTGAGCAATCGCTGCAGCTGAGTGAACCGCCCTACACACGTACGCATCTCACGATCCGTGTTGAACAGCCTTCCCGATGGAAAGTATGGACAGGCGTAATGATGCGATGAAGGGAGGTCTGGAGACGGTATGAACATCAGCTTGCGTGCATCTATTATACTCCTGTTAAGTATCCTGTTGTCTTTGTACCATTTCTATACGTCCGGCTTCGGCTTTTTTCCCGGTATCGGATCACGAACGCACTTAGTTACACATCTTGTATTCGGGCTGTGCCTTGTATTTCTGGTGTATCCAACAATGAAGGGGAAATGGCGGCGGTATTCGGCATGGGCGGATTACACCTTGGCGGGATGTTCTGCTGCGGTCGGCATTTATATGTTCGTGAATCTGAAGTCATCCTCCATCTTAAGCGCACGGTTGACGGGTTGGGATTTATTGGTTGCCATTGTCCTTATTGTTCTTCTGCTGGAAGCGACAAGGCGGGTCGTTGGTTATGCACTTGTTGCCATTGCGGGCGTGTTTATCCTTTATTACACATTTGGCGAATATTTAGGGTATCCTTTCCGTCATAGCCGGGCGGATTTCGACAGATTCTTCTACGAAATGTCTTTTACGACAAGCGGCATCTTCGGAACGCCGCTGACGGTTTCGGCCAATTATGTGTTCATCTTCATCTTGTTCGGCGCGATTCTGGAGGCGACCGGAGCGGGACGGATGTTCATTGATCTGGCGCTTCGCGTATGCGGGCGATATCAGGGAGGACCGGCGAAGGCGGCTGTCCTATCCAGCGGATTGCTCGGTTCCATATCAGGCAGTTCGATCGCCAATGCGGTGACGACGGGGACCTTTACCATTCCATTGATGAAAAAAGTGGGCTTCAAGCCGCATGTCGCAGGAGGCGTTGAAGTTGCGGCGTCGTCCAGCGGACAGTTTCTTCCCCCGGTCATGGGCGCCGCGGCTTTCCTGATGATAGAATATACCGGTCATGCCTATGTAGAAATTATTCGCAGCGCAGCGATTCCGGCTCTGTTAAGCTACCTCGCAATTCTGTTGATGGTCCACTTTGAAGCGTCAAAAAACAAGATCAGCGGATTGAAACGCGAGGAACTTGTTTCCGGAAGAGCTACACTGCTGAGTCAAGGCTATTTAATATTACCGATTATTGTGCTTGTCTATTTCCTGGTGGCGGGGAGATCGGTAGCTAACGCAGCGTTCTACTCCATCGTCATTCTACTCGTCATTGCCTATTTTGCTTACCTGTTCAAAGAACGAATGCCTGTCGGGCTGATCATTGCCGCCGTGCTTTCAGGCATCAGCTATGGATTACATCTGATCAGCGGTTGGCGATTGGAATTTACGGTTATGGTCGTGCTCGGTTCAGTGATTGCGCTTGGCTTCGCACTTATGCAGAAGGCAACGAAGGGAGAAGCGAGCCCGGTCAAGTTCGGGTTTCGGGAACTGGTTGCCGGACTCGAATTGGCTGCTAAAAATGGATTGTCCGTCATTATTTCCTGCGCGACAGCCGGCATCATGATCGGAATCGTCAACTTAACCGGGCTATCGAGCAAGCTGCCGCAAATGATCATCAGTTTTTCCAAAAATATTGCGGACTGGATGCCGGCCTTTGCTTTAGGATACACCGATTCGATCCAACTGTATGCGGCGCTTGCTCTTACGGTCGTCGCCTGTATGATTCTAGGTCTGGGGCTGCCAACCACCGCAACCTATGTCATTCTTGCGACGATGGTTGCGCCTGCGCTTGTTAAGCTTGGACTTCCGGTCATGACAGCGCATCTGTTCGTATTGTATTACGGGATTCTGGCCGACGATACGCCACCCATAAACCTGCCGGCCTACGCGACGGCAGGAATCGCGAAAGCCGACCCGGTCCGGACCGGCATACAAGGATTTAAATTTGATTCCGGAGCGCTGCTGCTTCCATTTGCATTTACGGCCAATCCGAATTTGCTGCTGCTTAATCCGGATGCGGGTTGGACGGACATAACCGTTGGTATTTTCACCGCAATGCTCGGCATCGTTGCACTTTCATCGTTCATCCAATGTTGGCTGTTTACTTCCTATCATCCGCTGGAGAGATGGACGGCTTTGATTGCCGCACTCCTCCTCATTCACGGAAGCTTGGTGACGGATTTGATCGGCATCGCGCTGCTGGCCGTTATTGCCGGCTTCAATTACCGCAAGCGTCAATTAGCAAGGGTTGAGGAAGTAGGTAGAAGAGGTTTGACAAGCTAAGATCTGTGAAGTTTTTACAAGTATTCCTTATTCACTTGTTCATTTCGAATCATCTGCTCCAATTTTTCAATGAGTCGGTCATGCTCGGCGGACGTTCTTCGGAAACGGAAGAACGTCCGCCTTTTTTCTTTTTTTAATAATTGCAGCAGGTAACGCTTCTCTTTCTCAGTAAACATCCGTCTGCCCTCCGTTTCGTTCAAATGCAACAATCCAATCGCCTTGGACGGCGGCGTAGCCTGTATCCCCTTCCGCCACAAGTCCGTACAGCCTTTTTACATCCAGATATTCTTTTCGCTGACCGTCTTCGAATTCCAGCGTAATGTAATAGTCGGTCCGCGAGGAGCTTACCGGATGCATGCCGCTACCGTGATGATGATGACTTGTGTGTCGTCTGACATCCATACGTTTGGCGACGACGCGGGCATAAACGGTTTCTTTAGGAGAACGGGCATTCTGGAGGTATCGCGCTCCATTCATGAAAATGCCGGCGATGACGATCACGAAAACGATGACGATAAAAATAGGAACGAGTGTAAACATGATGTTGAAGCCTCCGCCGAACGGTGGCGAACCGAATTGTGGCATATCCTTACCTCCCCTTAGATGTTAATATTTTATTACGGACTACGCGGAGACATGTTTCACTTTACATAATAAAATAAAGTTGCTGGAATATAATAAGTATAGGGGATATAATCATGGTATTAATCGCTTGGGATAAGAAAGGGGCAGGTGCAAGATGGGTAACGGCAAAAACGTGCAGCGAAATATAGCCAAAGTATGGATGGCTCATAAAAACCGGCTCAGTCCGACGCACTACAACAGCTTTATTCTGGAGCCGGGCCGTTTCGCCGAATATGATCCATTTCGAAGACGGGGTGACAATCCGTATATTTTCCGGGTCGTCGGGAGATGTGAAGGCCGCTACTCAAAATTACGTGCCCGTTACAATGCTTGAATTTATGATGGAACCGGGAGCAACGGTAATACAGGAGCTGCCCGGCAGCTATAACGGCTTCTTCTATGTGCTGGAAGGAGAGGGCCTGTTCGGAAACGAGCGTACAAAGGGCGGAGAGCGGCAGGCATTAATGCTTGGTTCCGCTGATGGAAATGAAACGAGTGAAATTGAAGTAACGGCGGTTACGAGGCTGAGGGTTCTGCTCTATGCCGGTCAGCCGCTGCGGGAGCCGATCGCAGCTCGAGGCCCATTCGTCATGAATACCGAAGATCAGATCAGGCAAGCATACGAAGATTACCGAAATGGCAAATTTGCTTAAAAACACCGCTATCATTTAAGGAACGCCGGCGTAAAGCCGGCGTTTTTATTTTGCTATGGATTATTGATTCGCATATCGCGGGGCTGATGGTCGGCAAGCTGCTAAGACGTACCTTGCTCCGCGGCGCCGGGGGAAGATGATGATAGATGCGTTGAGAAGTTGGGCCGCAAATAGTATAGTAATAATAGACATAACATTTCAGAGATCGAACGTTGATCTTACGGTTAAGGAATTTCAGTTATGGCAGGTTGAGCAACTGCAAACCTTATTCCGTGTGAAGAAAGGGACACCGTCATGAAAGAAACAATTCATGTAAGGAACGAGAAACAATTAGAGCAGGCCTACGGCATACGCAAGCAGGTGTTTGTCGAGGAGCAAGGGGTTCCTCAGGAAGTGGAAATCGATGCTTATGATTCCGAGGCGGAGCATGTTCTTGTACTAGTCGATCACGAGCCCGCCGGAACAGGCAGAATAAGGATCGTCGAGGATACGGCCAAGATTGAACGGGTATGCGTGCTGCCCGCCTACCGAAAATCAGGCATCGGTAGAGAGATTATGGAGGGATTGGAAAGGCTGGCTGCGGATAAGGGGCTGACCAAGTCAAAGCTGCATGCCCAGACGCATGCGGAACGCTTTTACTCCCGATTGGGATATGAAACGGTGTCGGATATCTTTATGGAGGAAGGCATCCCGCATGTGTTGATGCAGAAGAAGCTCGGGAAGAAGCTCGAGGCGGCACAATAAGCGGGAAATAGGGTAGCATGATTACGAGGGGGATTAATAATGGACAAATTAATGTTTGTTGAAATCGGAATGGGCACCGATCTCCACGGGCAGAACGTGACCAAAGCTTCGGTAAGAGCGGTGCAAAATGCCATTCATCACAATTCGATGCCCGGACTGCGTTCGGTATTGCCGGGTAATACGCTGGAGAATATGAAGGTGCGCGTCAAGCTGGCCGTTCCATGCGAACATGAGCTGCTCGATGTGGAACAGGTAAAGGCGGTTCTTCCTTACGGTCAAGTGACTGTAGAAGTACAGGATGGCGGCATGTTAACGTCAAGCGGTGTGGTGCTGCCGGATAAGGAAGATAAGAATGATCTGATCTACGTTGTTATCGCGGCCGTAGAGGTTGGTTATTAAACGATCTTATCGGGCGAGCGACAGATCTTTGCAACTTTATCGGGAAAGAATCCGTCATTGGTTATAACACGATGATGAAAGGCAGGGGGATATTATGAAAGGATGGAAAGGGTTTGTTGCAGGTCTTGCGGCTGGCTCAATGCTCATGCTCGCAATCCCGTCGTTTGCCGCTACAGTGAAGCAATATCTGCTCGTTAAATCAGGCTATCCAATCGTAGTGAACGGTTCGGTGTACAATAGTCCTGATTTGCCCGTTCTTAATTATGAGGGGAATACGTATATCCCAATGAGGGCCGTCGGACAAATTCTAGGCGCTTCCGTGATGTGGAACAAAGAGCTTAAACGTGCGGAAATCCGTTACGGCTCGGGAGATCAGCAGCAGAATTCCGCGTTTCGGAACATCAAAGTAAGCGGCTCTAACGGCACATATACCGTGACAGGAGAAGCGAGGGTATTTGAAGCGGTCATGCATTACGCCGTTTCGGACGGACACGATTATCTGTTCGAAAAGATGCATGTGCTGAATGAAGGCGCCCCCGAATGGTCGGCATTCACACTGGAAATCAAGCTGACGAAGGAACAAATGCCGGCGAACGGGACACTTATGTTGGAAGTGTTCGAATACAGTGCCAAGGACGGCAGTAAAACTAATGAGATCGCAGTACCGCTCGAGCAGTTCGGTTCATAATGAATAACGGCATGTCACCTTGTTGGCGGCATGCCGTTTATTGTTTGGAATGACTCACTTGGAATTATCGGTCGAAAGCTGTTTGATCATCTGTTTAAGTTCCGCAATTTCGGTTCTCAAGGAGGCAAGCTGTTCATCGGCAGACGGTTGTTGCTTATGATCGTCCTCTCCGTTCGCCTTGTCCAGGTTCGTAACGATGACGCCGATCAGCAGGTTCATCACTATAAAAGTGCCGAACAGAATGAACAGGACGAAATAAAGCCAAGCCCACGGAACCGCTACAAGCAGCGGGCGCATAACTCCGCTTGCCCATGATTCCAAGGTGATCACCTGGAATAAGGTGAGCAGCGTCGCATGAAGCGATCCGAAATATTCCGGGGCTGCCTTGCCGAACAGCATTGTACCGGAGACTGCAAAAATATAGAACAATATAGCAAGCAGAAGCGATATATTGCCGAGCGACGGAAGGGTCATCAAGAGCGCGTTCACGATCCGTCTGAGCGACGGCAGGATGGAGATGGCGCGAAGCACCCGCAGAACTCTTAGTAATCGCAATACCGTAATAAAGGCGGAACCCGCAAACAAATGGCCGCTAAGCACAATGACAAAGTCGAACACATTCCAGCCGTCGCGAAAAAAGGACGGTAACGGCCGGCTTACAAATAGTCGCAGCAGGATTTCTATTGTAAAAGCCCAGAGCAATATACGGTCCGTTAATTGTATCCAGGGAAAATACGCGTCATATACAGCCGGATACGATTCTAACCCGACGAGGATCGCATTAACGATAATCAAAGACATAACAACTTGGGTGAATATAGGGCGATTGACGAGCCGATGCAGCTTGAGCTTCAAGATAGTTCCCTCCGAGTATATCAATTCTAGCAAATAGTCCCCGTAAAATGGTACCATATTAGAGGATAATAAAAAAGCCCGCTAAACAGGTTTTGTCGCATTAAATGTCAGTTGCGGCAAATCTATGAAAGAGTCATTAATGAGAAAGGCAGGTGCAGAGGATTGCCGTTTACTTTTGCACACCCGTTGTATGCAGCGCCGCTTAAACTTGTCAAACCTAAATATTTCAGTTTAACCGGGATTGTACTCGGGAGCATGGCGCCTGATTTTGAATATTTTATTCGCTTCGAGCCGTATCAAAGCATCGGCCATACAAACCAAGGCTTATTTTTTCATGCAATACCGCTAAGCATCTTATTTGCATACCTATTTCATCTGTTGATAAAGGCACCCTTGTCCATACACCTGCCGTCCTTGTTTAACATTGACGGAAGAGCTCAAATGTTGATGCGGGAATGGAAGCTGGACAGCATTAGAAGCTGGGCAGTCTTTATCGTGTCCGTCACGATTGGATTCTACTTACATATTCTGCTGGACGGTTTTACGCATCAATCCGGTTATTTCGCGACTAGGCTTGTCTTCCTGCAGCATGACATCATCGGAATACCATTGTATAAGCTGCTCCAGCTCGGCTTATCGTTGATCGGGCTCCTTGTCGAAGCGATCATTATCATTTTCATTTTATGGAATACCCCGATAACAGGCAAGTATATTCTCGTCCGCACACGAGATAAATTTTTGTTCTGGGCACAAGTGTTAGGGACTTCTCTCGTTTGTACCTTATTGAAAGTCACGCTTTCTTCTAGCGTCAACTATATTGGTATACTCGTCGTTGCTCCGATAACCGGCTTTTTTCTCGGATTAATATTTGCATCTATCCTATACCGCATAAGGTCCGACCATAAAATATTAGGAGGCTGATACCGATGGAGATCCGGCAAATGACGGCCGCCTATTTGCTGCGCGGCAAGCAGCTGCTTATGATCAGAAAGTCGAAGAGCAGACATCATCAAGCACCGTTCTGGAGCGGGCTCGGCGGTCACCTCGAACCGGAAGAAATCAACGCGCCCAAACAAGGATGTCTGAGAGAAATACACGAGGAGTCAGGTATTCAGCCATCGGAGATTTCTGATCTGACCTTAAAATATATATTACTGCGAATAAAGGGAGACGAAATCAGGCAGCAATTCGTTTATTTCGGCCGTACAGACCGGGAGCATCTCGTTCCTTCCGAAGAAGGCGAGTTGCACTGGATTGACCGGGAGCGGCTGTTTGATCTGAATATGTCCGCGATTAATACTTTTATGCTCAAGCATTATTTTTCCCATCCGGCTCAAGAAGAAGTACTTGTCGGCACGATCACCATGAATGACGGGGAAGAACCGGTAATGCAGTGGGCAACCTTAAAGGATCCGTTGAAATTTTAAGTCGGAAATAAGTGTGATTAGCTGGTGTCAATGCCGACTTCTTCCTGTATAATAGCATCTATCGACATTTTTCACGGGGAGGCAGAAGCAGTTGGCGCAGCTATATTATAAATACGGCACCATGAACAGCGGCAAATCCTTTGAAATTATAAAAGTCGCGCACAATTACGAAGAGCAAGGAAAACAGGTGCTGATCTTTTCGCCGGCAATCGATACGCGAAGCGGGGAAGAGCTCGTCGGTTCCAGAGTCGGCTTTCAGAGGTCCGCTATTCCTGTCTTTGATGATACGGATCTATTTAAGAGCATTCAGGCTTACCAACCGGTTCCCGAACCGAAACGAATCTACTGCGTACTGATCGATGAAGCGCAATTTCTGAAGAAGCATCACGTGCAGGCGCTTACGCGCGTCGTCGATGAACTGAATATTCCGGTTATGGCTTTCGGGCTGAAGAACGATTTCCGGAACCAACTATTCGAAGGCAGCTATTATTTACTTGTTCAAGCAGATAAAATCGAAGAAATTAAAACGATCTGCTGGTATTGCGACCGGAAAGCAACGATGGTGATCCGGTTTCGTGACGGACAGCCGATCAATCAAGGCGAGCAAATACAAATCGGGGGCAATGAGGATTATAAGCCGGTGTGCCGCCGCTGTTATAATCAAGCGTTCAGTCAGACGTAACGGGGGCTTCCGCCTCCGCCTCAGCTTCAGCAGCTTCGGACCGTTCTTGCGGTTTTTCCGGAGCTTTTTTGGATTTTAGGCATTTCATTCTATACTCTCGACCGTAACTCTTGGCATAGTCAATGATCGTGTCGATAGCGGACGAATCGGGCAGCTTCGTAAAAGGGCATGGATCCGGCCTTGTATTTACTTCAATAATCCAAGGGCGCAGGTCGTTATCAACCGCGATATCCAGCCCCAGCTCATTCATGGCCGGATAGGAACGTTCGAATTCCCCGGCCGTCCATTTTGCGATTTGTGCCATTTCCTCCAATAAGCTTTCTGCTTTTTCCTTTCCCGCCGTTTTCTCCAGCAGTTCTAATGCCGGATAGATTGTCCCGCCTTGACTGCCGTTCGTGACCGCTTTGTTCGGGTAGGCGACTCGAGCGGCCGTACCTGTCGTTTCCCATTTTTTCTGAGGATTTCGCTGGATCATGACACGAAAATCAAAAGGTCTATCTTCAAGCTTCAACATCTCAATACCTTTTTGAACAAGATATGTCCGGCTGCCGATACATTTCCGGACCGATAAGTACAGCTTCTGATAGGAAGAAAACCGGAAGAGCCTTGTATCTTTTTTGTAGCTGTATTTTTCTCCGTCCTTCACCACGCGCATTACCCCGATTCCCAATGAACCGGTTACCGGTTTAATGTAGACCATATTAAATTTCAACAGCATTTGGCGCAAGTTATCAAACGTTAGCCGGCATGTTGGCGGCACATATTTTCTTATCCGCTTATTTCGCCATACGATCGTTGTTTTTACCAATTTATTGGAAATATATTTCCGTTTCTTATTCATTCCCTGTAAGTCCTCCTCATTAACGGCAATTGTCGTCGTCCAATAAAATACGTATTTGCTGCCGGAGAGGTGAATGTCTGCGATTCTTCTTGAAAGTGCGAACCTGTTAAGGCGCAGGCTCATATCATGGGTAGCATATGATGCCATATTCGCCCCTTAGACAATGACACTTTGGAGGGAGAACAATGATCGAATCAATGTCGTTGCTGCAAAATACAATCAAAAGAATGACAGAGCACTATCCATGGTATAGCGATCTTCTCAAGCGGCATGCAATCGACATGACAAGAGACGTTTTGTTAGACCGCTTGCCGTTAATCACATCGTCTGTGCTGGAAGAGTTTTATTATACGAAGGACAATCCATTCGAGGGACGGAGCGATTTATTTCGGTATCAGACCTCCGGAACAAGCTCCGGCCGCAGGAAAACGATCTATTATTCGAAAGAGGACGAAGAGCATTATTTACGGAACAAAATGGAGATTTTCAGAAGCATAGTGAATGATTTTTCAGGCCGCACCGCTTTGGCGGATATGGGAACCGGCCATGCGGCAGCGACTGCGATCGACGTGTTCCAACAGTTAGGCTTCCAAGTGGAATCGGTATCGTACCAGCTTCCGGTCGAGCGTCATTTGGAACGCTTGCAGCTGCTGAAGCCCGATCTGTTATACACAATGCCGTCCATTCTAGACCGCATTATGCTCGCAGCCGGCGATTCGTCGGTCTACGGCATCCGCAAAGTTATTCTCGTCGGTGAGATCGCATCGCCGGCCTGGATTCGAAAAACAGCCGACCTGCTGCGGATCGATCCCGTCGATATCGTGGATACGTACGGATCGATCGAAATCGGAACAATCGCTTATTATTCCCATGAACACGGGCGTTATATTATCTCGGGAGATCTGATGGCGGAAGGGGTGACCACCGAGGAGCTTGGGGAGAATAACGAAACTCTGGCGGATGACGAGCGGGTTCTTGTATTGACTTCGACCGGAAGAAGCATGTTCCCTGCTCTTCGTTATGTAACGTACGATGTCGTTCGGGACCTTCGTCCTGTCAAGATTGACGGTGAGACGAGGCAAAGTTTCCGCTGTCTTGTGAAAAGAATCGGCACGGAGCTCAAACACGGAGAAAAGATCAGCATTTACGATATCGAAAACGTAGTGTACCGCTATCTAAATGAAGCGACCGTCCGGGTAAAAGTGACCGGTAACGCCTTGACGGTATATATCATCGGCAAGCAGATCCCAAGTCCCGTACTGAAAGCCATCAAGAAGGAGATTACCGGACAAATTCCGGAGATCGGGGCGATGATCGAGGGACGATTACTGCAGGACATCAACGTGATCGGTCTGCCGTTCGAAGATTCCGTTCATCGTAATGCCGTAAAAAACAAAAAAATCTATTATGAGTAAGGATGTCGGAGTATGAATCTGGATACAGGAGTATTTCAAACGATTGGGCATACGCCGTGTATCAAGCTGGACCGGTTGTTCGGCAAGGAGCCTTACCAGGTCTATGGCAAGCTGGAGTGGATGAATCCGGGTGGAAGCGTGAAAGACAGGCCGGCGTTGTATATGATCCGGGAAGCGCTTCGCCGCGGCGACCTGCATGAGGACTCGGTCATTATCGAATCCAGTTCAGGCAATATGGGCATTAGTCTTGCGCAAATATGCCGATTCTTGGGACTGAGGTTTATCTGTGTCGTCGATCCCCGGACGACGGATCAGCATAAACGGATCATCCGCAGCTACGGCGGTGAAATTGAACTGGTTGCAGAGCCCGATAAAGAGACCGGCGAATTTTTACCTGCACGTATTCAGCGGGTGCAAGAGCTTCTCCGGGATATTCCGAACAGCTACTGGACGAATCAATACGAAAATCCGGACAATTATTTGGCGCATGCCCGTACGACAATGGTTGAAATCGTTGAATCGGTCGGCGCACCGGATTATTTATTTTGCGGTGTCAGTTCCTGCGGAACGATACGGGGATGCTCGGAGTATATCCGGGAGAACCGGTTGTCGACGACAATCATAGCGGTAGATGCGGCAGGAAGCGTCATTTTCGGCGGAGAGAAGGGAAACAGGAAATTTCCGGGTTTAGGGGCAGGGATGATCCCTGGACTCTTTCGTAAGGATGTGGCGGATCGTGTCGTCTATGTAACGGACAGAGAATGTGTGCAAGGTTGCCTCGACCTCGTCCGGTACGAAGCCATTCTTGCCGGCGCTTCATCCGGCGGCGTTATTGCAGCCATTCGCAAGTTTGGCAAGCGCATTAAAGAAGGGGCTGTATGTGCCGCAATATTGCCGGACCGCGGAGAACGCTATTTGAACACGGTATTTTGCGATGAATGGCTTGAAGAACATATCGAATGGGATCAATTCATTGCTGACGGAGTGAAGCTATGATTTATTTAAACGACCGTCATATACGGGAAATCGGCATGGATTGGCCCCGGCTGCTTCAGACGGTTGAATCCGTAACAACGATTATCGACCAGGGAGATTATGTTCAACCGCTTAAGCCCTATTTGCGTTATCGGGATCCCGGCAACCGGATCATCGCGATGCCCGCTTTTGTCGGAGGCGGGATCGAGGCGGCGGGATTGAAATGGATTGCCGGATTTCCGGGCAATCGGAGCCGGGGTCTTCCCCGGGCGCATAATGTGACAATCCTCAACGATCCGGCGACAGGTGCGCCCGAGGCGATCTGTGCGAGCAGCCTGCTTAGCATTCTCAGGACTGCCGCGGTCAGCGGACTCATGATCAGGGAATATCTTGCATGCAGAAAAGTAGAGACATTCCGTTTAGGCATTGTTGGTTGGGGCCCGATCGGACGTCATCATCTGGAGATGTGCATGAGTTTGTTCGGCGACCGGGTGGAGCTTGTTACACTATACGATATCAATGGGATCGAATCCGGCTCCGTCGCCCCATCGTTCAGAAACAAGACGAAGACGGCCGGTTCATGGAAGGAAGTATACCGGCAGTCCGATATCTTTATTACTTGCACTACTCCTGAGGCCAGGTACATTGACGAAGCTCCTTCACCGGATATGCTGCTGCTGAATATTTCATTAAGGGACTATCACCCGGAGAGCGTAAAGCACCTGAGCGCGGTAATTGTAGACGATTGGACGGAAGTATGCAGGGAAAATACTGATATTGAACGTTTGCATGAGCAATACGGATTATCGAAGGAAGACACATTAACGTTAGCCGATGTTGTCTGCCGGGAAGGGCTGCAAGCATTTCCTCCGAATGAGTCCGTTTTTTTCAATCCGATGGGACTTGCGGCATTCGATATCGGTATTGCCGATTATTACCGGAAAGAAGCGCGCCGGCTCGGGATCGGCAAGGAATTGGAATGAGATCAATCAACAAGAATAATTAAGGTTTTGAAAAATCCCGGGGAATTGACCCGGGATTTTTATTTTATGCAATATTAGGTCAAACTAACAGGGCACGCCCCATTCGGAAGTGAGGTGAACATCATTTGGATAAAGAAATTGTCTCCGGAATCGTTCGGGAATTAAGTCATGATTCCGTTCGCTGGCCTGAACCGATTCAAGAGCAAATTAATCGTGTCCAGTCCATGCTTGCCCAATACAGTCCGGAACAATTCGAACGGATGACAGATGGTGCGGTAACGACACCGGCAACGGAAAATCCCGTTTCCCCGGATGATCCTGCCCTGGCTGTTAATGAACTTCATGCGGCCTTGACTGATTATGCAAGCCGGAACCGCAAACAAAAGGACGAACAGCTCGAATCATGGCTTAATCGGTTAGGCGCGCAGGTCGATACTTATGAACGCGATTTTCCGTGAAGAACGTTATTTACCCAAAGGAGGGGCAGCGTGAATAACAAGATTTTGAGATGGACATGCACGGTCAGCCTTGGCGTTGTCTTATTGACGGGTTGTACCGGCCAGTTGAATAATCGTGATGATCCCGCGAACCGGCACGGTATGAGTTCCAGTCCATCGGCTTATGAACAGCGTTTCAATCCGCAATCCTATAAAGAGCTCCACGGAAACGGCATGAACGGTATCAACCCCGACGGCTCCGGAACTTCAGACAGCAAATGGAACGCAAATCGAACCACTGCTAATGATATCCGGGATCAGCGGCTGCGAGGAGAATCGATTGCGGGCCGAACGGATGCGATGTCCATATATGGCGCAGACGGCGTCAACCGGGCCATAATCGGCCGATCAACCGTGATGGTGGAGCGCTTGCGTCCGCTCGGCGTGAACGATATTCTTGTTTTAGGAGATATCGTGGTTTTGAATGTGGCTGGGAATGATGTCAAATCTGCCGATTTCCGGCAATATTTCGGTAATAACTCCTTAGTGCTTAAAGTAAAGGATCAAAGGGCTGCAAAAGCGATGAGAAGAGTAAATGATACGATAGATTCCGGGAATGCAGCGTTAAACGCAAATATGCTCGTTTCGGACATGCGCATCATTTTGAAGTTTGCATCACCGTAAATTGAAACTAGAAGTCCAGAGAAAAAACCTCCATCACCGCTCAGTGGTTTGGAGGTTTTATCATCTCTTAGTGAACCGATTCGTTGTCGACGACAATTTCTTCAATTAATTCATTTTTGTACATAAGCGACAAGTTCAAGCCGTCAAATTCCTTTTCTTTATCAAGCTCCCGCAGCAGATGGGATGTGATGGCATCGGCATCTTCGATGCTGCCGCGTTCCCTGAAATCGATAAATCCGGTTAAGCGGCGGCTTTCGATATCAACCGTTGCCGTTCCGACCGGCAGGCTGCCGAAGGATTGCTTATAGATCTCATATGTGAGTACGTCTCCGTCATCGCGAGCCAGCAGTACACTGATTTCTTCGTCCATATCTTTGCCGATATGTTCTACAGGGGTGTCCAGTAAATCTTCATGCGTGAGCTCGATCGTATCCAGCAGCTCATTTTCAAAATGGTGATGAAAGACAAACGAGTCCACAGTTGTTTCGTCGAAGTCCGACACCACCAGCTCCGTAATCAATTCAATTTCCTCATCGGCCGGCTCGCGAATCCAACGGACCCGGCCGGTAACATCCGGATCATCGGTTCTTAGCGTAACTTCGGCGACCCAGTTTTTTTCCATATCGTATACATGATAGGTTATTTTATTCTTTCTCTCGCTTACGGTCACGAGGTCGTATTCTGCCTCAGCCCAGTATTCTTCCGGATCCTCGAACTCCTGCTGCCTGACCGGCTCCTCCATCTCCGGAGCAAATTCGTCTTCCGGCGCAGTCGTCACGACCCGGTCGTAGCTGCTGTAAGTGACAAGAACATCGCATGTTTCCGCGCGCATCGCTTGGATCAGGAACTGGATATAATGCTGTAAGTAAGAGACAACCTGATCTTTCATATTTGGTTTGACCGCTTCCTGTTCGATCTGGGCGGATCCTGCGATCCGGTCTCCCTCCCGGTAAACCAAAGTCAGCGTACCGGCAAACCTGCCTTCAACCATAATGTCGCACACTTCGCCTCCGGACGTTTTCAAATCCGGCCTCAGTTCAATATGTTGCATTATCTCGCCTCCAATAAAACAGTGGATTTGCCCGCAATTGTTAGGGTATCCAGTTTTTCAGATTTTAAGGCGGAATTGCTTGGGAATACTACGGAGTGACTTGAAGCGGTGAGACTTAAAACGGTGAGACTTTGAGCTCCGCTCAAAGATCCCTATGTCATGCTCAAAGATCCCTATGTCAGGAGTGATGGTTGGATGAGAAGGAGGCTTTTGCTTTTTTTCGTTTTGTTGATTTTAGCGGGGGTTCACAAGGGTGAGGTCGGGTTTGCCCAGCCGGATTATGCCAAATGGGGAAGAATGGCCGTGCAGGAGACGGCGAAAAGATACGATGCGGATATTATTGATTATTTGCACGTAGGCCGGCAAACGGTATCTCCAGGCGTAGCGGAAGAAACGTTTAAGCTATGGCTGCGAAAAGACGGCAGAGAGTTCGGCGTATACGTCGTCATCCGTTTTGAAACGGAAACCGAACGTGTCATTTCCATCCGATTTATGGAGACTGCGCGTTAGCCGCCTATGGATTCCACTGAAAGCAATTATTAATCCGGCCACTGCAACTTTATCTTGGTTATATTGCGTTCAATAAGTATAATGATGATTATTAAGAAAGCGGTGGTCGGATGAAACGATGTACGAAAGGCAGCATCAGTATTGTTATGTGCATGTTTATGTTTTTTGCGGTAATGCCTTACGTTGAGGCGCTTAATTTTGCGACCTATCCGCTTGAGGAATTGGCGGAGCAATCGGACACGATTATTATTGGGACAGTGGTCTCAAAAAAGGGAGGGGCCAGCGAGAATTACGATAAGTATCAGGTATCCATCGACCAGGTCGTTATAGGCAATGTAGAGGAAGGATCGCAAATCTCGGTCAATGTGCTCCAGTGGTCCGATGAAGGAATTCTGGAATCAGGGAAACGATATCTTCTGCTTCTTAATGCTAACTCTGGTCTTTATGAAATTTCCGGTGTACATCAAGGTTTTATTCGTATTGAAGGCGGAAGAACGGTATCCAGATTTTATTCCCAAGATGAAGTTGAGCGGTTCTTGGCAGACAATGATATCGAATTAACGTCAAGGCCGATCCCGGGCAATCGAGAAGCACAACCGGTTGATAACGGTTCGGATCAATATGTTTTTCCAGTTCTTATTGCGGTTATCGTCCTGATCGGAATTGCACTGCCCGTTGGATTATTGTATAAGAGAAGAATGAAATGATTCCGGGCATTATTAACTTCGACAAGGACAAGGGAGAGAAGATATGATCGGAGCGAACGGATGCAAACTCCAATCTGGAGAAATAATGGAAATACGGGAAACGCATCTCATCGATAGAAAGCATGAACATCACGCAAAAGAAGTCATTTTCTTATTCACGCCATTGTGCGGCACATGTAAGCTTGCCGAGAAAATGCTGCAAATTGCTCTAAAATCCGGTATAACCGCACCGATTCGAAAGCTCAATATTAACTTTGCCCCGACCGTTCGCGACAGCTGGCAAATTACAAGCGTACCGTGTTTGGTGCTGCTTCGAGGCGGGAAACCGGTCAAGCTGGAATATCGGATACAATCTGTCGGTTATCTCTATGAAATGTTAAAGCGGTTTATGAACGAGGACTAATATTCCACTGGAGATTTATACCGAATGAAGGATGCCAACCCATTCATTCGGTTTTTTTTGATTTGACCCTTTAATCCAACTCTATTAAAATATGAAAATACCATCTTTTAATAGGAGGATCTGGAATTGAGGGCGGCTGTACACAGATTAACGATTTTCGCGATCATTGCTCTGCTTTTTACAACGACGAATATGATGAATTCAAAGGGCTCGATTGTTCATGCATCTGCTAAGGTAACTATCATGCTCGACGGTTACCCGCTGCCGTTTCCCGCCGAACCGGTTATTATCAAAGGGAATACGATGGTGCCTTTTCGCGCGATTGCGGAAGCAATCGGCGTTCAGGTTCAATATAACAACAAGACAAAGCGGATTACGGCAATAAAGCAGGATGAGCTCGGCAGCAAAAGGCAGGTGGAACTGCAATTAGGGAATTCGAAGGCGATTGTGGACGGCGAAACACATACTTTGTCTGTGGCACCCCGTACGGTAAACGGTCATACATTAATTCCGCTGAGCTTCTTCAGCCGCCAGTTTGGCGCAGGCGTAAGCTGGGACGGACAGACGAAAACCGTTACCATTACTTCGCCCAAAAAAAGCATGTATATAAAGGCTTATTATGCCTTATCTTCCTTCTCCCAACGGCATCATATTCCCGCATTGGACTCCGTTGCATTCGGATGGAGCCGGATCGATCGGGAGGGCAATTTTACCTCGGAAGGCAAGGAGTATAAGTGGCCGGAGCCTGCCGGTGAACTTACCCCGGAAAGCATAATTAGGGATGCCGCAGCGGCAGGCACAACGCCATACTTGATGGTTTATGCAACGGATGGAAAAGGCGAATTGACCAAAATCATCGAAAGCGCGGAATTGCGCAAGAAGACGATCGAAGGAATCATCGGACTGGCTTTGCAGAAAGGATTCCAAGGGGTTCACCTGGATTTTGAAGGCTTGGGATTAACCGGGGATAAACAAAAAGTAAGAGAACAGTTCAATGAATACGTCTCAATGATGTCTAAGCAGGCCAAGGACGCAGGATTAAAGCTGTCACTTGCGCTTCATCCGCCGAATTCCGTCTACCAGGGATACGATTACCGGACTTTGGGTGTTCTTGCAGACGAGTTGGTTATTATGGCTTACGCCTATGAAGACGAAACACGTCCGGAACCGATGGACAAAGTCGATGAGGCGATACGGCTGGCATTGAAGGATGTCGACAAAAGCAAACTGGTGCTCGGCATTTCCTTATGGAGTGAGACGGCTCAATCAGTGAATCAGAAGATCGGACTCGCCAAGCGATACGATTTGAAGGGAATCAGCTTCTGGCGGCTTGGATTGATGCACGATGCAGTTATGAATGAAATACAGAAGTCAATTGTATTCGATTATCCTGTGCCTTAAAACGATATAAACAGAAAGCGGGGATGTCATGCTTAAAAATACAGTGGTATTCGCTATGATCTTTATTATGAGCTTCCCTGTGCTCAACATCGCTGCAGGCGATACAGTTCATTGGGTAGAAAAAGAGCTGGAGTCGTACAAGCAACGGATCGTCGAATACAAGGACGGCGGCAACGAAACAGGCATGGTATCGGAGGAGGAGTGGAAGGCATTCCATTCCACAGTGCTTAATGAAGAGTTGCTTGATGAGCCGATTGAGATCATGCATTGGGTAACGATGATTAATATGGGTGTAAAGCTCCCAAAAGATGACGAGGCCGGGCTGATCCAATCTTACGTATATGACCAAGTCACGACTAAGAACGCAGGCAGCATCGACCGTGAAACGGCTTACGGCGGATTGATCAAATTGTTATCCTTGTCCATCATCGATGCAGGCTGGAATAACAATCAGATGGATGCGGCTGGCGAATATACGGATTTTGATGAAATCAGCGATCGGCAAAGTGGACTGATTCGGGTCGCTTACCGTGAAGGACTGATCGACAGTGCAACGAAGGACCGATTCCGGCCGAAAGCGTTGTTCACGAATGCCGAAGCGATTTCCGTAATGGAGAAGGTCATGCTCGCCTATGAGCTTTCCGCTCCGTTCATCACGCTTAAGCATGACCACTGGGCTTATACTGAAGCAAAATCGTTTATAACAAGTCGTAAATTGACAGCAGAACAGCTGGAGCTCATCCGGGACGGATTGCCGGGACATTCCGTTCCGGTTAGCCTATGGCATGATTTATTGGCAGCTGTAATAGGATTCCCGCCGGATAAGGACGGCCCGGAAGCGCAATATACGTACGGTTTGGCTGTCGGGGACTATATGCCGCGCGACCGTGCGATCGCCAGTCTGATGAAACTATGGGGACCTTCAAGGGACGCGACGGACGAAGAACGGCAGGCCGCCGCCGAGGCGTTCACAGATTACGGGATGTCGTTTGACCCTAGCAAGCTGGCCATCGCATACAGCATGGGAATTGTTCAAGGCTACAAATCACGTTTCTATCCGGATAAAGATTTGACGTACGGCGAGATGCTGGTTATGCTTTCACGGGTAACTTCGTTCTCTGCCGGAGCGGAAAACAAGACATAACCGGCATCGTTGATGGGCAAGCTACCCGCTGAAAGGAGGGGTAGGAATGGATGAATCACATTCGACAGAGAAGCGGGATAATGTGCAGGAACCAATGGAACAATCGGAGAACGAGCAGGAGATTATCAGGTTGGACCGAGCGTTCATTGGCGGGATAGAAATTGAGCATCCGGAGGAACCGGCGGAGCCGTTCACTAGACGCTGAGCAATATTTTTGTTGTCGGCTCAGTTCCGGTTGTTTTAAATTATGCACCAAGCCTAAACTGAGCTTTGAGTGAAAGCCGTTCAGTGATGTTTCAGATCCGGCACTGGGCGGCTTTTTTCGTTGATGTTCATAAATCTGAAACATTTCAAGCATTTCACACGTATGTAATTCATATTCTCTTTTCTGGAAAGGATGTAAAGCGATTGGGAAATAGTATCACGGTGCGATTGATCGAGAAGCTGTCGAACGGTGAACTGAAGACGGTGGATGAGCGCGGTTGGAGCATGGAAATGGTCGAAGCGCTGCATCATATCAACTACATTACCTTCAATGAGCGGCAATATGAGACGCTGGAAGGAAGACTAAACATTGATCAACAGGTGATGGAGCTGTTGATCATCGCTGTACAGAACGAATAAGCTCTTTACGGGGGAAATGGAGGCAAGGCTAGAATGAATCATAAAGACGGTAAATCAATCAAGGATTACATGCTGACAAAGGACGGCAAACCGTTAAAAGTATTGTCGACGTCGCTAGGAATTGTTTTGCTGGCAAACGCGGTGTCAGCGTCCGGAGCCTATGGTCAATCGGTGACAAGCGCGAACCAGGGAGGAGCGAACGACCCGGTATTGATTGAATGGTCATCAGAGGAAGTAAAAAGCTTCTTCGATCCGACGGTCGATT
The DNA here is from genome assembly GCA_041281825.1 of Paenibacillus tarimensis. GTDB lineage: Bacteria > Bacillota > Bacilli > Paenibacillales > Paenibacillaceae > Paenibacillus_D > Paenibacillus_D tarimensis_A. Next base: position 2,777,101 of record CP166298.1, read on the forward strand.
GGACCCTCCCCTTGTCGATATCTGAGCAAGAGAGTCAGGAGGAAGCGGAAGGCGGTTCGGCCGGTTCCGAAAATCAGGGGGGCTCGGGAGCGGAAACAGGCGGAACGACGGTTATTCATACCGGGTCGGGCTTTGGCTGGGACGACCTTCTGCTGTATCATTTAATATTCAACCGGGGCGGTATGTATTCATCCTCTACCTGGCATACCAATCATAAGTCATACAATCCTCGTACCGGAACCGCATATAAACCGCAATCTTACGGGTCAGGCTCCTTTCAAAATAAACCGGTTGCAGGATCCGCTGTCCGGCCGCAGACAACGAACAAATCGGGCACGGTTACCCGGCGCTCCACTAATTCCTCACCGGGCGGAATCGGGGGCAAATCAAGCGGGCTCTCTTCATCCGGGTCATCCGGCTCCAGTTCGAGCAGCGTGAAATCTTCCGGCGGAGGGTTCGGCGGATGACGGATACCCCGGTCTTTGAAGTAATCGGCTCACCGCAACACGATCGATCAAGCCGGGTGGAGAAGTTAAGCCGTCTCGGGTTTACTTGGGCGAATGTAGGCGAGGAGCGTTACTGGCTGGATCAGGTGGTGGCAATGCGGGAAGACGTTTACCTGGAAATGGAAAGTGCCTGCAGCCGGTTGTGGATGATCTTCGATAAGGCCGCGCGTTTTGCCATCGGCAGACATGATATTTACGCCATGATCGCAATCCCAGAAGTGCTGTGGAAGGGACTGGATGAGCTCACTCCGTATCCTGCCGGATTTCTAAGCCGCTATGCAAGGTTTGATTTTGCCGTTTCGGGGGCGGGAGAAGTCAAACTGCTCGAATTGAATGCAGATACACCGACCGGCTACGTCGAAGCTTCCGTGGCGACGCCATGGATGTGTGAGCAGTACGGCGTTTCATCCCCGAACATCCGGATGCCGGAGCTGGTAGCCGCGGCATGGTCGGAAGAGCGTCCGGATACGGCGAGCTGTGTTGCTTACGGAGAGCATGCAGAGGATTCCGGAACGATCGATATGCTTGTGAAGCACAGCGGACAAACGGTCAAATGCGTGGACTGCTTGGATCTGTGGGTGGATAACGGAGTTTTGAAAGACAGCGACGGGCGGCCGATCCGCAGCATGTTCGCCCTCTATCCCAAGGAGTGGATGGCGATCGACGACGGAGGCGATGCGCTCGCCTATGCGATCGAGAACGGTAATTTGCAGATGAGCAATTCGATGCATGCAATCCTGTTGCAATCCAAGGGCTTGCAAGCGCTGATCTGGGGCCTGTATGAGCTAAATATGCTGTTTGATGATAAGGAACGGGAAACGATCGGCAAATACATGCTCCCTACCTATAATAAAGCGGTATTTGACGGCAGTTACGTATCGAAATCGATGTTCGGCCGCGAGGGCGGTTCCGTTAAGCTGTATAATGAAAAAGGAGTTTTGGAAGAAAAAGACGAAGCTGGCTTTGATACGAGCCGGTTATTTCCAAGAGTTTATCAAAAACGGGCGGAGCTGGCGCAAATCGAATTGGCCGAAGGCCGGTTTCATTTGTTGACGGGAATGTTTGTAATTAACGGTATCCCATGCGGCTTGCTCGGCAGGGCCGGCGGGCAGATTACCGGGAATACCAGCCATTTTGTTGCCATAGGAGTGAAGTGAATGAATCATTATAGAAGGCACGGATCCGGCGGCGGAAACGATTCCGCCCGGTTGCTGTCACTGTTCATCGGGGGACTCGCATTTTTATTTATCATCGGTATCTTTGTTTATCTTACATCGGCTAATAACGGCATGAGATCGTCTACGATTATGTCGTCTTCCGTTTCATGGAACGACACTTCGTCAACACCGGCGCAGACGGTGGAACCGGCCAGTGCTATCCCGTGGGATTACCGGATTATCGAGGGCACCGTCGGGGATTTGATCGGAAGCGATATGACGATCCTGCCGGACAATGAATTGTTGGTTAACGACGATAACTATGCGACTGGTGATAAGGTGTGGCTGCTGCAATATATGAAAGCAGAAATGACGACGAATTTGGAGGGCCGGAACACGGTATCGTTATCGGCCTGGAAGTCGATTAAATCCTACAAAACGAAGGAAGCCGCGGATCAGGATATTGAGAAATTAAAGCTTCAACTGCAGACCGAGGTTGATTTGGTCGGTGTATATAAAACGGAGTATGACGGGCAGACAAGACAGTTCGCGGTTATTACGCTCCCTTCCGGCCATCAGATCAAACAGCCGATTGATGCGGAACGGTATGAGGCGCTGAAGCCATTGAAGAAAGCGAATGTGTTGATCGAAGAAGTGCACGATTATGAGGATTATGACATGGCTTATGCCAAGTTTCGGGGGTGGAGTTTGTGATCGTACTAAATCTATTCGTAAGTATCGTAGTCATTATTTTATTGCAAGCTTTAGGAATGGTTGTATTCAGCTGGTTGACGCCTTATCGAGATTTGGATGAATTGAAACGCGGCAATATGGCGGTCGGACTTGCAATGGGAGGCAAATTTCTAGCTACGGCGATCATACTGGGCGTCGCAGCCTATACTAACACGTCGATTTGGCATATGATGCTTTGGTTTGCGGTGGGGTATATATGTTTAATTGCGGTGTATTGGGTGTTTGATTGGGCAACACCGGGACTTAAGCTGTCGGAGCATCTGAAAGAAGGAAATACGGCCGTCGGTATTTTATTATGTTTTGTCTATATCGGGATCAGCTTTGCTATAAGCAGTTTAATTATTTAGATGAATCGAGTGTGAGAATTCACTAATCTATCGGTTCAATTGCCCCTTATCCGGATTAACTTCCGAAAGTTATGGTAAGGGGTGATTTATTATGGAAAAGAAAAGATGTTTCTTCTGCAACGAGACCGTAGAGGTGGATGTGAGATCCGATTGCGAGTGGTATATTGGATGCAACTGTTCACCGGACGGTGAATACGGATTACGTTCAGAGAGTATTGATCAATTTCACTCGTTAGCCTATGCCGTTAAGCGGGAAATGTTCCCGATTATTTCCGCATATATCCGGGAGAAAACCGATTGCGGAGAGGAGGTCAGACTAACGATCGAAGATGTGAATTCCATTAAGCATTCGGCCGACAGGCCGGCAACGGTGAAGGAGAAAGGAGCGCGGCTTCTTCAATACCTGCACAGACATTCCAGCGGACCGAACGAACCGGTCGTTATTCATCCATTCTCCAGAAGCTTCAATCTTACCTACTCTCTGACTTTACAGGAGTTTGTCTATATTATAACGAATCTATTGGATGAGCAAGTAATCGAAAGAGAAGGCAACACGCTCAGGCTTACCGAGAAAGGGTGGCGGGAAGCCGTTGCAGGCCTTCAAGGAAGAACGTACAAGCCTTGTGTCGTTCTGCTGTCCGATGTTCATAAGCAGCACCCGGAATGGTCGAATAACATTCTTCCTACGATCGAGCGATGCGGATATATACCCCAAGTGGCGGAAAAGCCGGAGGAAGATCTGCCCGGCTGCCAAACGGATCGGCTGCTGTCCAAATGCAAGCTGGTGATCGCGGACTTATCCGGACATTTGCCGGACGTATATTTTGCAGCCGGCTTGGCGCTTGGTATGAATAAAACAGTAATATGGACCGTTCCGCGAAGCGATGCCGGCCGCTTGCCTGTCCGGTCTGAATTGATCCGTCCGATGGTCTGGGGGACCACGGATGAGCTGGCAGCCATGCTGCATGAGCGTCTTACGTTATTTTGTAAAGATAAGTAGTGAATGCGGCTAACGGTCACGTGCGGAGCGACAGCCTTTCTGCTTGGATTGGGGGATCAGTATGCGAAAGCCGGTCATACGGCATGCGGAAACAATCTATCGGGGGATGAACGGAAGAACGGTCGAACGTATCCGCCTGGAATCGGATGAGATGAGGATCTTAAAGCACTGCGGGCCCGATCCGCATGAGTACTGGATATATAATCATATTCTGTCGTCATTTCCGCCGATCTACCCCAAACTTATCGGTCAGTCGCTCGATACCGAATCTGCGGCCGATTGCTGGCTCCTGTTCGAAGATTTGGGAACGCTTGACCATGGATACAACGAAGAGGCTGCTCGGGAAGTCATTCGTTACATTTCATGGTGGCATTCCCTACCGGTCGGGCAGCTGAGCGGTTTGCCGGTGCAGGGTTTAAAGCCTTCCTATAAGGAAATGGCTTCGGAGCTGGCAGCATCTGTCCGTGAACTTCTGACGTTTTCTCATACACACGGTATTTCACCCGATCTGATCCGCGTACTCTTTAAACGGATTGAACGGGAATCGATATCGAATGAGCTTGTCCTATCGCACGGTGATTTACATACGGGCAATTACGCGTTTGCTGCCGATGGACGTCTGTATATTCTGGATTGGGAGCATACGCATTTAAATAACCGTTTTTGGGATTTATACCATGTGATCGACCTGTCCCACCCGCTATATCCGAAGACGAAAGACCCTTTATGGAGAATGCGGCTGCTGGAATTTTACCTCAACGAAACCGAACGAAACGGAACATTACTTGATAAGCGGAGGTTTATACGTGAATATGAGCTGTTTGCGTCGGTGTTTTCCTTATGGATGCTTCGTTTAATCGATTCCGACATGGCGCGGCAGTCCGGGCCTTGGACGTTGGAGCAGCTGTCCGGACAGGCTGCGGAGACGGCAAGAACGTTTCAACAAACAATGGATTCAATTCGATGATAGATAACCCGCGATTGTAACGCACACCATTCGACTGATGTTAAAAATCATTTGGAGGAGTTTGCATATCTATAGAAAGGAGATGTCTTAAATGATTGGAGCTTTGATTTTTGATATGGACGGTGTCATCATCGATAGTGAGCCGATGCATGTCGATGTTGATCTTGTAACCTCGGAGTATTTTGGGATTGCTGTGACAAAGGAACACTTTGAGGAATTTGTCGGCATGACGAATCCCGAGATGTGGAACATCCTCAAACAGCGGTATCATTTGCCTCAACCGGTATCCGAAATTATTGACTATCAATTATCGCTGAAAATTAACGTTCTGAAAGCAGCGGATATGGAACCGATCGATGGAATCAAGGAACTGATCCACGAGCTTCGAGAGCATAATATACCATGCGCCATTGCATCGTCGTCACCAAGGAAGTTTATTGAAGAAGTTTTATTGAAGTTTAACATGACCCACCTGTTCCAGCGTATCGTTAGCGGTGAAGAGGTTGCTCATGGAAAGCCTGCGCCGGATGTTTATATTGAAGCAGCCTCGCAATTGGGTGTAGACGCCCGAAGCTGCGTCGTTCTGGAGGATTCCAAGAATGGGATCGCCGCGGCAAAAGCTGCAGGCATGAAATGCATCGGATACGATAACCCGAACTCCGGTAATCAGAGTTTATTGGAAGCCGACATCATCGTTCGTTCCATTCGGGATATTCGAGTTGAGGAATTTTTACGGTGAAGCGAATATGACCTATTCATGCGAACATTGAATGAGTTTTTGGAATGATTCTTTAGTTAAAGGATTGGATGAGCCACTTAATGAAAACGAAACTATCAGTTGTATTATTGATTGCAGTTATTGTTGTCGCTATTGCCGGTTTTTATATTTATACGATCAAAGCCTACTATCCGCCGCTGCCGGTTGAAGGGTTATCGAAGCGGGATGCCGTCGCATTATTGAATGAGGAGGAAGGAGGACTTGTAAAGCTTCACGAGGACCATCAGTATATCTGGTACGGTTATAAGGGCAATCAGTTGGACGCAAGCAAGGCTTTGATCAACGAAATGAAAATCAAACAGTGGACATACAAAGATCAAATGGGGGCGGGTTACTTTTTTGTGGACGAGGCTAAAGAAGAGCGGATCATTACAAGTCAGATGTGGACTAGTAAGTTTGTTTTATTTAAAGTGAGTTTGTAACGTTGGGAATGCGTTGGGCAAAACTTCACCGTTCATAAAATAACGCGCCAGTTGAAACATATTGCGGTTTCGGCGCGTTTATTTTTTTGAGGTGATATTCATTGAAAAGATCGATGCTTACGTTAATTGTATTTCTTTTTGTTTTAACAGGCTGTGCTGCTCAAGGGAACGGGAACTCGCCGGCTGAATCCTCGCAAGACATATTGAAGGGCGGGACGATGACGACAGGTATGTCGAGCGCGGAGTCAACAGAGGGTGACTTTATTTATCGTCTGGTCACCGAGAAGGAAGCTTACCATGAAGGCGAGTCCGTAAAGCTTTATGCAGAGTTGGAATATATCGGCGATAAGAAGGAAGTGACAATTTATCATGCGGCGTCACCGTTTTCTTTTCCGATAACAGAACATACGCGCAATTATTCGATTGCTTATATGATGAATCAGCCTTTACTTACTACTCTGCTTGCAAAAGGGGAACCGCTTCGGGAAGAGTATGCGAAGGGCGGCGGATATGGTTCACAAGATAACGAGGAGTATATAGCTTTTATTAAGAACTTTTGGGAGAACGGCTTTCCTGCAGGTTCTTATACAGTATACGGTTCTGCGGATTTTTACGTTCAACCCAACAAAGAAGGCAAAGACAAGAGGGAATACAAGCTCAAAGCGCAAGTTAATTTCGATGTGAAATAGGAGTAAAAAGAAAACCGATTTCAACTGGTAAAAGATACCTGCACACAAAATTGAAAAAACTTCAATTTTTTTTGCATAATCTTTTTTAACTTGAGAAAACATATGTTTACATTGGCTACATAAGCCAATAACAATGCTAATGGAGGGATTTAGAAATGGCACAAGGTCAAAGCAGATCCAGTAATCAATTAGTAGTACCGCAAGCAACCGCTGCATTGGAGCAAATGAAGTATGAGGTAGCACAAGAACTGGGAATTCAAATTCCGCAAGACGGATATTACGGTTTTATGGCTACTCGCGATACAGGTGCAATCGGTGGTAACATCACTCGCCGTCTGGTCCAAATCGCAGAACAACAATTGGCTGGTACACAATTTCCTCGATAAAATTAATTGAGCTTAGCCAATTTGAAAGCCTACTTATGAAATGGATAAGTCCTGAAGGAGTTTTAGCTCTTTCAGGGCTTATTGTTTTATGTCTTCAATATAAGCTTCTCCACAAATAGAAGGTGGCGTACGATTCCCAGTTCGTCCATTCCGAGGCCAATTGCCGGATTTGGGGAATCAAAGGTTTATGCTCGCTGCCGAGAAGAAACTTGATTGCGTTGTGCAAGCCGACATCGGCAATCGGAAAAGCGTCCGGGTACCTCAAGCACCGCATCAACACATAATTAGCCGTCCATGGCCCGATACCGCGAATGTTCACAAGCATTTTCTCCGCAGCACTGCAGTCCCCCGTTTGTATAAGCTGTTCTTTCGATAATTTCTCTTCCGCCATCAGCGTTGCAACACCGATCAGATATTCCGATTTTTTGGCTGTCATTTGCAGCGAGGTCAAATCGCTCGGCGTTAATGCGGCTACCTCCAGCGGGGTAGGGAATATCCAATAACGCTTGCCGTTCCAATCCCGGTGCTTCCCGAACGATTCTACGAATCGCTTCTTTAATGTGTAGGCGAATGCAAGATTAATCTGCTGTCCGATGATGCCCCAACACAGCGCTTCGAACAAGTCGGGAATACCGATATTACGCAAACCGTGAAATCGGTCCGTCACCTGATGCAGCAATGGATCGTGCCGGGCCATCTCATAGAAAGGAGTCAGATCCGTATCCAAATCAAACCATTCCTTTATGTAACGGATCACCGCTTCAGCCGGCTCAGGGCCATGAGGCGGTTCCGGAAAGCCGAGCAGAAGCGAGCCGTCTTGTCCATCGCTAATTTCAACAAGGATATGCTCTTTTCCGGCTGGGATCAGCTTACTGATGCGGTCATGCCCGATATGGAACAAACATTCTTCGGGGGAGCGGGATAAGAATCGAAGGTTTTCTGTAAAGCTGAATGGGTGCGGTACGGGCAGTTTCATTGTGTACGTCATTATACCCCTGCTTTCGTTCTATTAAGGGTTGTTTAAAGATTGGACTTTCTTTAAGTGTATCATACTTCGGCTCCGGCAGACTTTTCTAATATTGCTCTTTCATTCACGCTCTTCCGATCAGCAAGCGGATTTATTTGAATAACTTCATTGGTTACAAGAAAAACTAAACTGGAAAAAAAGCCTAAACGAACAAAGGTGGACATATTATGAAGGCAAAACGCAACTTATTAGCCGTTCTAATCCTGCTATGCTTATGTGTACTTGGCATAGGGTGCAAAACCGATACCAGTGACCGGGTCGATCCGGTAAAGATGAAATCGGGCGGCATTACCGATTGGAAGGAAAAACCCGTTATCTGTTTACTTATCGATTCGATAATGGACAAGTATTTGCGTCAGGCGATTGACGAGGGGCGTGCGCCGGCCATGGCGTTTTTGCTGAAAAACGGTCACTATTACCCGCGGGTGGTCAGCTCGTTTCCAACGATGTCCGTGACGATCGACAGCTCATTAATGACGGGAACGTATGCGGACAAGCACCATGTGCCCGGACTTATATGGTACAGCAGCAAAGAAAACCGGATGATCTATTACGGCAACGGGATGAAGGAAGCTTTAAAAATCGACCAGACGCAGGTCGCTATGGATGCCGTTTATCATTTAAATCAAGTCCAGCTTAACAAAAAAACAAAAACCATCCACGAAGAATTAGCTGAAAAAGGGAAGGACTCGGCATCTATCAATGGAATTATATTCCGCGGCACAACGGAGCACACCTTAACGATGCCCAAATGGGTAGCTAACAGCACAAAATTACCGCATCAATTTCAGGTCACGGGGCCGAAATGGTTATCTTATGCGACGCTTGCACAATTGGATCGGGCGAATGACCGGAATACCCGGATTTGGGATAAATTCGGCATGAACAATGCGTTCACCGCACAAGAAACCGCTTATCTGATTAAGCAAAATCAACTTCCGAGCTTTACGATCGCCTATGTTCCGGAAAATGATAATCTTCTCCACCGAAAAGGCCCTGCCGAGCTGGACGGAGTTGAAGACGCCGACAAGGCGGTGCAGGAGATGTTAGACGCGTTCGGCTCATGGGAGCAGGCGCTAAAAAGTGCGGTATGGATGGTCTTGGGCGATAGTGCGCAAAGTTACGTGTACGATAACCGGGACCAGGCTATTATTGATTTAAGGCGGCTGCTGTATCCGTACCGCATAGCGAAAATCAACCAACAGGTGGGAGCCGGCGATCAACTGGTTATTTCCTCAAATGAAAGAATGGCCTATGTTTATGCTATTGATGAGGCAGTATCGCTGCCTGATCTCATTCATTTATTGAAAAGCGAAGAGAGACTGGATATCATCGCTATGAAGGACGGGAAGTATATTCGCGTTACGGCTGGGAAGAACGATGAAATGATCTCTTTCCGTCCGGGCGGCAAATACAAGGATGAATACGGGCAGACGTGGACGATTTCCGGCGACCCTGGTCTGATGGATCTTACGATTAAAGGCGATCGGATCCAATATGGAAAGTATCCTGACGGACTTGCAAGATTGTATGGGGCTATGCATTCTCATGAAGGAAGGTTTGTGGTGGTAACGGTGCAGCCCGGGTATGAAATCGTCGGCGAAGGTTCTCCTGCACATCCGAACGGAGGGGCACACGGATCGCTGCATGAACAGGATTCTCTGGTTCCGTTAATCGTGACCGGAACGGATACCCGGCCTGAAACATTGCGGATCGTCGATATGAAAGCTTGGATTCTAAAATTAGCGGGGAAATAAGGTATACTATGGTAAAACTCGTTTATAAAGGATGGATTCCAATTGCTGCGTACATTTGCTGTTACCCGCGACTATAAAGTGCTCGGCGATGTTCCGGTTGAGCAGCTGCATACGCCGGATATCGCATGGTTCTGGGTTGATTTCGATCGCCCGACCGACGAAGAAATAAAGCTGCTCGACGAATATTTTCATTTTCATCCTCTGGCCATTGAAGATTGCATCCATTTTTTGCAGCGGCCGAAGCTGGACCACTATGATGAAGATTACCATTTTTTCGTACTTCATCGAATCAATCCCCGTGACTTGTCAGCTGAAGAAATCGATCTTTTTTTGGGCGAACGATATGTTGTCTCGTACCACAATAAAGCGGCGCCGGAAATTGAAGAGGTCATAAGCAAATTTCTGGTCCATTCACAAGGTGCGGACAAAGGCCCGGTTTATTTGGCTTATTTCATCCTGGATAAAATCGTTGATCATTACTTTCCGGGCCTGTACCAGATTGAAGATGAGTTAAACGAATTGGATCAAAACTCCGAGGGGGTTTCGACCGGCAAATTGATGGACCAGGTATTTGATATTCGTGCCGATCTATTAAAGCTTCGAAGAACGATATTCCCGATGCGGGATTTGCTTTATCGGATGATTAATTCCGACCGAATCAAAGGAATCAGAACACACATCGCCTATTTTACCGATATTTACGATCATCTGCTGAAGCTGTCCGAGATGGTGGAATCGAACCGGGAAATGACCAACGATATGAGGGACAGCTATATTTCGCTCAATACCAACCGATTGAACAATATTATGAAAACGTTAACGGTGATTACAACGATCTTTATGCCGCTTACTTTTATTGCGGGAATTTATGGGATGAATTTTGATGTTATGCCCGAGCTGCATTGGAAATCCGGTTATTTTATCGTGCTGCTGCTCATGTTATTGCTAGGGAGCGGAATGTATATGTGGTTCCGAAAAAAAGGATGGTTTGAATAACGTTAACGCTTGAATAAGGAACCGGAAATACGGGAAATTAAAAACAAACTGCGAAGCGGTGAGACTTTGAGAAGCAGAGAGACTTTGAGCTCCGCTCAAAGATCCCTATGTCATGCTCAAAGATCCCTATGAAGAGGAGAGACTTTGAGCTCTGCTCAAAGATCCCTATGTAAGGAGGGAAAAATGAAAACATTCGGGAAAATATGGGCAGCTTTATTTCTGCTTATCTTACCATTTCATCAGTCTGTACAAGCCGTTCCGAGAAATCCGGATGAACCGGTTCGCATGATCGTCAAATCATCCCCCGATTCGGCGCTGCTATCGGAGTTGAAATTCTATTCCAGGCCAGTCTTCAATGCGATTGCAAATGGTGCGAGTCGAAAAGCGAACGGATATCCAATTTCGGATACGTATATTGAAATTAATAATAAAATGTATGTCCTGGATCCATCCAATAATTTGTATGACATTGTCCGGTCCGAAACCGTCTATCCGACCGCCGATGTGAAGCGATTATTGCAGGATTATGCATCCGATCTAAAATCCGCGCATTACGGGAAGATGATGACTTGGAGGGATGCAAAGCGGTCTATTCCGTTAAAGTCCGTTATTTCCGTAACCGATCTGGAAACGGGACTACAGTTTCAAGTCCAGAGAAGGGCGGGCAGTACGCATGCGGACGTTCAGCCGTTAACCAGGCGGGATACGGAAATTATGAAACGTATTTACGATGGAAAGTGGAGCTGGAAAAGGAGAGCGGTTATCGTGAGTAAAGACGGTCAAGCAATCGCGGGATCGATGCACGGAATGCCGCACGGCGGTGACGGCATTCCGGGCAATGGATTCAGCGGGCATTTTTGCATTCACTTTCTCGGCAGCCGTACACATGGTTCAGGAAACGTGGATCCCGATCATCAGATCATGGTCTACAAAGCCGCAGGCCGATTGCCGTTCTATGTGAGGGAGTCTGATCCAAACCGGATTGTGGAGATCTTCTTTATCGCGATTAATCAGAAGGATCCGGAATTGATGAGCGCCCTGTTTCCAAGCCGCGATCATGAGCAGGTGGAAACAATGAGGCGGGAGATACAGCGTATTAAAGCGATTAGGCTGTTGAACGAGTTAGAAGGGTATGAAGTTCCGCCGGACGATATGCTGGCAACAGATATAACGGCCGAGGCGCTGATTTACCGCAACGGATCAAAGGAAACGAAACGGCTCTTATTTCAGTTGAGAAGAAGTGCCGTATGGGAATCATGGAGCGTCGACCGGTTGGAGATGAAATAAACGTGTGAGGTGTACGTCTTGAAGTTGTTATGGATTGTTGGAATATTAACACTGCTTCAACCGGCTCAAATGCCTGAGCAAACGAACGACCGTTTATCGATCGGTCTTGGCGATCAGGCTCCGGTAATCGTCAACCGCACCGAGTATTCTTTGCCGGGCATGTCGATCATTGATCTCGATAAACTTGATCAAATCATGGACGAGATCGATAAGAAAATATCCCGGGAGCCGCGCAACGCATATATTGGCGAAAACGGCCAAATGATGTCCGAACAACCGGGACAGAAGCTGGAACGCACTAAATTTGCGGAGCAATTCTATGCCTATTATTACGGTAACGGTCCGGCCGCCTTTGATGCTCCCCTTAGGCCGATTTACCCGAAGGTCGACCGGGAATTGCTTGCGCATATTCGAACGAAGGTCATCAGTCAATATGTAACCTATTTCAATCCCCGTAACAAAAACCGCTCGCATAACATCGGTCTTGCGGCAAAGGCGATAAACAGCCATGTGGTCTTTCCGGGAGAGACTTTTTCGTTCAACCGGGTGGTGGGCATACGTACGAGGGATCGGGGTTATTTACAAGCGGGAGTGATTGTCAGGGGGGAATTATCGGAGGGAATCGGCGGAGGAATCTGCCAGGTTTCTTCAACGTTATTCAATGCAATTGACCGCGCGGGATTAAAAATCAAGGAGCGCTACTCCCACAGCAGAAACGTACCGTATGTCCGTCCCGGCCGTGACGCTACCGTCAGCTGGGGCGGACCGGATTTTACATTCCAGAACCAATATAATCAGCCGATTCTGATCCGCGCCAATGCGGCATACGGCAAAATGTTCGTCTCGGTCTACTCCTCGGATGTCATTGAATACAAGCCGCGGGAAGTGCCAGGCATGACAAGAAAGCCCATTCCGGAGGAAAAATCGGTATCCGAGACCGGGTCAAGATGATGATTGGCCAGGCTGCCCTGCAGCCTGGCTTTGCTTGTGCGGTTACAGTGAAGTGATCACCTGATCGATGATCCCGTATTCCAACGCTTCCTGAGCGGACATAAAATAGTCCCGGTCCATATCTTTCTCCACTTTATCCGCAGGCTGTCCGGTTCGTTCGGCCGTAACCTTCACGGATAGTTCCCGAATGCGGAGAATCCGCTTGGCGCTGATGGCGATGTCGCTCGCCTGTCCTTGCGCGCCTCCGTGCGGCTGGTGGATCATAATTTCGCTGTTCGGCAGCGCGTATCGTTTTCCCTTTTCTCCGGCAAGCAGCAGAATGGCCGCGAAGGAAGCGGCAAATCCCGTGCAAATCGTATGCACCGGCGGTTTAATGAACTGCATGGTGTCGAAGATTGCAAATCCGGCAGTGGTTGATCCGCCCGGACTGTTGATGTACATGGAGATCTCCTTTTCCGGATTCTCAGCCGTTAGAAACAACAGCTGGGCGATAATGCTGTTAGCCAATTGATCGTCGATCGCTGAGCCGAGAAACACAATGCGGTCTTTCAGCAGCCGGGAATAAATATCGTATGATCTTTCGCCGCGGCCGGATTGTTCAATGACGTAAGGAATGTAGGTGCTCATTTTGGAATACCTCCGGTTTTTGTTGTATTCGTTCTGTAAACGAACCGCAACCGTCAAAGGATACGGAGAGGAATCTTTTGTAACTCGGAGGCCCTATATTGAAACTTTTTTCGTAAATTGCGTATCTTTTATAAAGCGTTATTCGTTTACAATATGGAGAGACTTTGAGAAGCAGAGAGACTTTGAGCTCCGCTCAAAGATCCCTATGTAAGGGAAAAACTTTTACAGAAGGAGAATGTTCGATGATCATAGCCGATTCTGCAAAGGAAGCCGGGAGCCGGTCTGACGGCCGGAGTCTGGAGAAGCTGCAGGCTGTCGTGCACCGCTATTGCTTGTCTCTGACCGGCTCCAGTTGGGATGCCGAAGACCTCGCCCAGGACACTTGGCTGAAAGCGATAGGAACTTTAGGCGGTCGCGGACATGCAAATCCTGAAGCGCTGCTGCTCAGGATTGCGCGGAACAAATGGATTGATGAGTCGCGGAGAAAGGCCGTCTTCATCAAGATTCTTGAGCGGGAACAGCTGCCCTTGAATAGACCGGATAACGGAACTTTAGAAATGGAAATGGTTTTTCAAGCTTTGAATAAGCATTTGTCACCTCTGCAACAGACGGTATTTTTGCTGCGGGACGTATTCAGATACTCGATCGAGGAAGCGGCCGACATCCTTCAAACAACGAAGGGGGCGGTGAAGGCAGCGCTCCACCGGGCACGCCTTTCGCTGGAAGCCGTCCGGTACGATCTGGAGAAAGAAACACTGCCGCATCCCGATGATGAGGGTTTGAAAGCCTACCTGCACGCAATGGTGTCAGCCTACCGATTAGGGGATATTGCAACGCTTGTGGAGCTCATGGCACAAGGTGAAATCGAGCCGGCAGCGGTAACCGGCATCGTGCAAAACAGGGTTCTCCAACAACAGAGTACGCAAAATACGCCGACCGCCCGAATGACCTTACGGATGGCAGCATAGCAGAATATAATTGTGGTTAACAGAAAATAAAGCCTGCCGGGTTATCACGGCAGGCTTTATTTTACGTCAGCCATTTCCGCTTGTTCGAAATAGCGGACGAGAAAATCGAGAAATTGACGTGCCGCCTTGGAGAAATAACGTTTCTTATGCCAGATCAATTGAAATTGACGCCTGCACACCGGATAGTCTATCGACAATATAGTGAGACGGGAATCCGGATCTTTGCCGCAGCCTCCGATCAAGGCAACCCCGAGTCCTGCGCGGACCAGCTTAGCAATAGCGGCCGGCTCGTCAACCCGGCATACGATATTGGGTGTTATTCCCGCTTTCCGGAAGAACGACTCGTTCATGGGCTGGAATAACAAGCCCTCCTTATAGGCGATAAAGGGTTCATCGGCAATTTCGTCTAAGGAAACGCTTTTACGAGCTGCGAGCCGATGGCCGGGAGGAACCGCAAGAAAAACCTCTTCCTCCAGCACGGTCGCAGATTCTAAATCCGGGCCATCTATCGGCAGAACCGTAAAGCATACGTCAACCGCACCGGCTTCAAGAAGCTGTTCCATCTCTTCCGCTGCAGCCTGAGTTATTTTAAAATTGACTTTAGGATATTGAGCAAGGAACGCGGTTAGCGGTTCCGTGAGACGATCCAAGGTTGTAGTTGCCAGATGAATGCTCCCCTGCTCCAGCCCCGCAAGTTCGGAAACTTCCTTTCGGCCTTCGTCTAATGCCGTGAGCGCAGTCTCAACTTTTTTTAAAAAAGCTTTGCCAAACGTATTCAAACGGATTTGCCTGCCTTGACGGTCAAACAATGGTACTCCCAAATGCTCTTCCAAGCGGGAGATCGTCTTGCTGAGTGCCGGCTGGGCGATTCTCAGCTCCTGCGCAGCCTTCGTCATATGTTCCAGTCTGGCGACCTTCTGAAAATATTGCAGCTGAAGCAATTCCATTCTTATACTCCTTTCATAACCTTCAAGGAATGAATCACATGGTTCAAGATATATTTTTAATTATCTATCCTCCATTATACAATAAATGTATGCATGCGGACGTGAATTTTCCCGGGAAAAAGAGGCTTGCCCAGTTCGGAGGATGGTGAATACATGCAAAGTCAAAGATTAATTCGTATCCTCGCATTCACCCTTGTCATTACCTTAATGAGTGCGACCATGTACAATATCGTATTGCCTGAGATTGCCAAAGAGTTTCAACTGACCTATGCGCAAGTGAGCTGGGTGACGTCGGCCTTTCTGCTCATCTATGCGATCGGATCCGTTATTTACGGCAAGCTTGCCGACGTTTACAAGCTCAAAAACCTGATTACGTTTGGATTGATCTTCTTTGCTCTTGGTTCAATAGTCGGATTGTGCGCACAATCGTACGGGATGGTTCTGCTCGGCCGGATTTTACAGGCTGCCGGGGCCGCGGTCATTCCGGCGACGTCCGTTATTATACCGGTCCGTTATTTTTCGGAGGAGAACCGGGGCCGCGCTTTGGGCATTGCAGCTACAGGCATGGCGATCGGCGCATCACTTGGCCCCGTCATTGCCGCATTCATCGTCGGTATTGCCCATTGGCGATGGTTGTTCTGTATTCCGCTGCTTACCTTACTCCTATTGCCGTTTTACCGTAAGTATATGGAGGATGATCGAAGCAAAGGGGGCACGATCGATTGGCTCGGCGGCGGCCTGCTGGCCGGGGCGGTAGCGCTGCTGCTGCTTGCAATAACGAATGAGACATGGATGTTGGCTGCCGGCTGCTTGTTCCTATTGCTATTGTTCATCGTCCGAATACGCTCCGCGGCGGAGCCGTTTATTCAACCCCGGTTGTTTAGAAATAAAAGCTACTCGCTTGGTCTGACGATTGCATTCCTTGCAACGGGAATCGGGTACTCTCTTGCTTTTCTGAGCCCGCAGCTATTGTCCGATGTCCACGATTTGGCCCCGCAGCTGATCGGGGTTGCAATGGTCCCTGCCGCGGTCGCTTCAGCGTTATTGGGGCGCAAAGGCGGCAAGCTGGCGGATCTTAAAGGCAGTGCATTCCTATTTTACACGGCATCGGCATTGCTGCTGCTCTGTTTTGTGCTGTTATCTTCTTTTGCAGGAAGCTCGCCGTTGTTATTTGCCCTCATCCTGATATTCGGAAATGTAGGACAGACGTTCTTGCTGATCACCTTCTCCAAAGCGATATCCGTTTCGCTGCCTAAGGAGCAAACCGGGGTAGGCATGGGAATGATGGCGTTGCTGAACTTTATTGCCGGCGCCGTTTCCGCAGCCGTATACAGCAAAACGGTTGACCAAGGTTCGAGCATGCAATGGAATCCGGTAAATACGAATGCGGACGCATTCGTTTACAGTAACATTTATATTGTACTTGCACTGCTTCATCTCAGCATTTTACTGGTATATTACGTCCAATTCGGCCGGGCATCGCGCAGTAAACCCGAGTACGGGAAGAACCGCCTTGCCGCAAGCGACCCGCAATGAACTTAAATAAACAACCACCTCCATAAAGAATCGGGAGTGGTTGTTTTAGTGTGTTGCAGTAATGTATATGGTTTTGAAGAATCAGCAAAGGGCGAACAATATTTGAAAGTCGGGAATAATGCATGGTGAGAAGAACGGGTAACAATAACCGATAACAAAACCGAACAGATTCGTAACCGGCCACATGAGATAAACATTCGTAAAGGTGAATACCAGCGACCATCGGTAATAGCAGAAGCCGGGAAGGATACGTTCTTCCGGTTCTCTTAGGGCTCCGGAACCGAGCTGCGTGATTTGAAGCGCATGCTGTAAGGATTGCGGACGTTGTTGAATGATGGATTGCAGCATTTGGGGATTTCGACTAAGCATATCGTACAGCATGATCATTTGTGCAGGCGGCTGACCGACCGGCCTTTGATGCTGGCTGAGAATCGATTGCAATTGGGTTTGAGAAAGCTGCGGAGGCGCTCCGGTCTGGGGCGGCATTCCGGGCTGTATAGGTATTCCAGGTTGCAAAGGAGGGGGCGGGGTTGGAAATAATCCTCCTCCGGGAGGCATCGTTCCAGGCTGGAAAGGGGGGAACGGCAAAGACGGTGTCCCCGGGCCTACCCAGGGCGGTTGGAAAGCACGGTCGTCAGACCACCAATTCGGGAGTTCAGGATAATAGCTTTGAAACGACATTGCTGGCAGCACCCTTTCATTAGGTCATTCCACAACATTATGTTATGCGGCATTTGCCCATAAGTGCGGATAATCAATATTTTTCGAACGATGAATAGCAACTATAGTAATGGACGCAGCGTCCAATTAATCGGAATGATAACAGTTTAGGGCAAGAGAACCGAAACGGCACAAAGTATATACGGTAACCTATGCTGGGATCCGGATACGAAAGAGCCATCGATTGGATGCATCAATCGCAGAATAAAGGCGTTGACTTTGACGTTACGTAAAGGTGTAAAGTAATGGTGTCAGGAGGTGAGCAGATGGAATACACCGTGTTGAAGCTGGGCCGATTGGCAGGAGTCAGCACCCGGACGCTGCGGTATTACGATGAGATTGGCATTCTTAAGCCGGCGAGAGTGAGCTCATCGGGATACCGGATTTACGGCGAGACGGAAGTTGACAGGCTGCAGCAAATTTTATTTTACAGAGAGCTAGGGGTCAGTCTGGACCAGATTAAAGAAATGATATCCGCCCCTTCCTTCAACAGTGCCCATGCGCTTAAACAACATCGGGAACAACTCCTTGACAAAAGAAAACAATTGGATTTGCTGATCGCTAATGTTGAAAAAACGATAGCGGCGGCAGAAGGGAGAGCTACGATGACGAATAAAGAAAAATTCGAGGGCTTCAAGCAAAAGATGATTGAAGAGAACGAAAACAAGTACGGGAAAGAAATTCGGGAAAAGTATGGTGACGGTGTCGTTGACAAGTCCAATGCCAACCTTAGGAACATGACGCAGGAACAATATGATGAGGTTACTCGACTCGCAGGCGAAGTGGCCTCAACGTTGGCTGAAGCTTTCAAAACCGGCGATCCTGCCGGAGAGCTTGCGCAAAAGGCAGTGGATCTGCATAAGCAATGGCTCACTTATTATTGGAGCGAGTACAGTAAAGATGCGCATGCGGGCGTCGCCCAAATGTATGTGGATGACGAACGGTTCAAGGCGTATTATGATGAAAACCAACCGGGGACCGCTGAATTTCTTAGGGACGCTATTCTTATCTACACTGGGTTCAAAAGTTAGAGTTCCAGAGGAGAGGCTGTGACGCAATCGTTCGACTGCGTTGCAGTCTCTTTGTTTGCGCGATCCGCTTCATCTTGAACCGGTTTTAGGGTACAATTATTGGAAGAACAAGTGAACAAGCGGGTGTAATGTAGGCAGCTTTGGGCCGGCGCCGGCTAAAAGAAGGAGATATTATACATGCCAATGGAAATCGAACGAAAATTTCTTCTGAGCGAGTCGCTGGACTCCATCATGAAAAGGCCGGAGATCCGCTTCAGGTCGGAGCACCGGATTGAGCAAACGTACCTCGCGATCGATGAGCAGCAAGAGCTGAGAGTACGAAAAATCAAGGATTTGGCTACATACGAAACGGAGTTTACACATACATTCAAGAATGGAAACGGGCTTGCCAGGGAGGAAATTGAAATTTCCATATCGGAAGGGATCTACGAGCAATTGATGCGTGCACACCAGGCCGTTCCGCTTACGAAGAACCGGATCGCTGCCGAGTGGGAAGGCAGGGTGGTGGAGATTGATTGTTACGATCAGCTTGAACTGACGGTGGCCGAGGTTGAATTCGATTCGGAAGAGGAGGCGAATGCCTTCGTTCCGCCGAACTGGCTCGGCCGGGATATTAGTTCTGAACGTCAATACAGCAACAAGACCGTGTGGAGGGAGCTTCAACGAAATAAGAATCTGTAGAGGAGCGAATCGTCATGAGGAACCATATCATTCGCATGTTTGAGCACGTAGGCTGGGCTGACAGGAAAATCGTTGATGCACTTCAATCCGTCCCTAACCCGCCGGAAACGGCTGTTGATCTATTTGCACATGTGCTTGCCGCAGAGAAAGTCTGGTTATCCCGTTTGACTGAAACGGACTGCTCGCAATATCCGATATGGCCCAAGTTAAGTCCGGAGCAATGCGCCCGTCTCGCTCACGATAATCACAAGGGGTACAATATATATCTCGGCAGCATTACCGATAATGACTTACAGAAAATCGTATCTTATCGAACCAGCAGCGGCATCGAATTTGACACCGCAGTTATTGATATTTTGACACATGTCTCTTTGCACGGCGCTTATCACCGCGGCCAAATCTCATCCGGTCTGCGAAGCGGAGGTTTCGAACCGGTCAGCACGGACTATATCCTATTTGTCAGGCAGTTGGAGCTTTGAGAAAAGATATCTAGTAAAGCGAGTGAGTTCAAATGGCGACAATAGAGGATTTTTTGAAGCTGGATCTTCGAATCGGTACGGTCATTAAAGCGGAGCCGTTTCCGGAGGCAAGAAAACCGGCCATTAAATTGGAGATTGATTTCGGAGAGCTTGGCGTCAAACGCTCTTCCGCGCAAATAACGAAACGGTATGAACCGGAACAGCTTGTCGGCCGCCAGGTAGCCGCGGTCGTTAATTTTCCCGTCAGAAGAATTGCCGGTTATGAGTCTGAAGTGTTAGTTATCGGCGGTGTACCCGAAGAAGGGGATGTGATTCTCTTAAGGACGGATGAACCGGTTAAGAATGGTACTCCTATTGCATAGTGCAACGGCAATCCCAATGATCCGCGCGGCTGCGTGGATTTTTTTTGCGGTATACCGGTGGGAATTTTTTCATTGCCGCTCCTCCACTGAAACATAACGCTCTTTCCGAACGTTATGAGAGTAGCCAAGAAATCGATGCCAATAAGAAATATGACTCGCGGCATTAAAAAATAAAGGGAGGGACTCACAATTAAAAAGCTTTTTATGTTTTTGTTGTCCGTCGTTGTGCTGTTTGCCGGAATTCCGGCAAAAACGATGTCGGCAAATGTGCTGAGCACAGAACAGAAATACGCCTTTTTGGTGCAAAAAGGCATCTTTACGGGTTTCAGCGACGGCAGCTCTCGCCTGAATGCATCTATGACCCGAGAACAATTTGCCGTTGTTCTGTTCCGATTGTGGGAGCTTACGGAAACGAAGAGATCGCCGTCCTACAATGACGTGTTGAAGACGCGGTGGTCTTTCGGAGAGATCGAAGCGATCACTGCGGCGGGATTGATGAACGGGACCGGTCCGGGAAAGTTTTCGCCCGAGGCCAACGTAACGATTGAGCAGCTGGCGGTTGTTCTGGCCAGGGCGTATGGAGCAACCGGATCTTCCGCCGCAACGGTTAACGGTAAAGTGTCCCCTTGGGCGAAGATGGCTGTCGGAGCAGCCTTAAAAAGAGGATGGATTCCCGAGCAATCCGATTATCGGGTAAACGCTGCAAGGGGGCTGCTGGTTGAAACGGCTTATGCCGTATATATCGATATGAATCCGGATGAAGATCCGCAGCGTCCGAAGTTGAATGTCCAGTCCGTAAAGGCGGTATCGAACACTTCAGTGCAAATCGACCTGTACTCAAGCGTCAAATCGGTGACGAAAAACCAGTTCAGTCTGATGAACAAAGATGGAAAAGAAGTCAGTGTCGTAAGAATAAAGCTTAGCGATAATGGCAAACGAGTGACGGTCACAACAGGAAAACAAACCGCCGGCGAAGTGTATTTCCTAACGATCGAAGGGAACACATGGGCGTTCACAGGCTACTCCAGCGATAACACGAAGCCGCGGATCACATCAAGTAAAATAACGTCCGAAGCCAAGATCGAGCTGGTCTTCAGCGAAGCGGTCTCGGAAAGCACGGCATTGAACAAGGGCAATTATCAATTGTATCCGGCCCTGGGAATCACGGGTATAACGTTATCTTCGGACAAAAAGAAAGTGACGATTACGACGGAAAAGCAGCATGCAGGCACCGTCTATACACTGACCGTTAGAAATATAACGGATATAGCCGGTAATGTGATGGACACGCGGAGCGACCTTTATTTCGGGGCCGTCGTAGACAATACAACGCCGACAATCTCAAATATCGCGCTCGGGACGAATAAAATCGTTCTTACTTTCAGTGAAAAGCTGGATCGAGCATCGGCAGAGCGGGCAGGAAACTACATGCTGGACAACGGGCTCGGCAATCCGTGGTCGGCGATTTACGATGACGGAAAAATGACCGTTACGCTGACGACCGCCCCCCAGACGACCGGCAAAATATATACGTTGACGCTAAACGGAATCAAGGATACATCAGGCAACCCGTTTGCTCCGGATACCAGACGCTCTTTTGCAGGAAAGGGCGATTACGGGCCCGAACCGGTCACACTGCTAAGCATAGCCGCAGTCAATGCCAACGAGCTGGAGTTTTATTTTAACCGTCCGTTGTCAGATATTCCTATGTCGGGTATGCAGGTCAATCTATTATCGGATAACGGTTCTTCCGTATCCACGTCGGACTGGCGTGCTTATTACACTTTAAAGCAAGAGAATCATCAGGTGATCCGCGCACAGTTCCGGACTTCGGACAACAGTAATCCGGCGTTATTCAAGCAAGGTCATGTTTATGCCGCTTCAATTACAGGCATCGCCGCGCTGAAAACATCAAGCGATGCGAACCGGAAATTGTTTGCCGGCATCGATATACCGAATCAGGTGCCGTCTGTTACGAAGGTAACAGCTGAGAATGATGCTGCAGTTACCGTATTTTTCAGCGAACCGGTCAAAAATGTCAGCACTGCATCGTTCGTAATTACCGATGTTGATGGAGAAACAATTCCAATTGTCTCCGACCAGCTGAGTGACAAGAACAACATCGTTACGTCGGTTACGCTCAATTTAGGCGCTAAGCTGGAGCCCGGAAAAACATACCAAATGAGCTTCAACAAGGGAATAACCGATGCCGCCGGCTGGAACGGGATGAAAACGCTGGAAGGTTCCGAGCCTTACCGGGTTGCATTCAGCGGCACTGATCTTGACAATGAAGCGCCGCGGATCCGGTCGGTAATCGCGAGAGACAGGTACACCGTCGAACTTGAATTTTCCGAACCGGTAACTGGCGCCGCTCAAGAAGTCTACACGCTCTATAATGAAACGGACCGTGCTGCCATTCGTTTGACTAAAGGAACGCATGCCAGGTATCAACTGTCCGAAGACCGCCTCAAGGTGACGTTGTCCCTGTTTGCCGGTTCATCGGGTCCGCTTTCTTCCGGAAAAACGTACACATTAACGTATGATCCGGGCAAAGGCCGTATTGCAGACCTGCAAGGCAAGCGTCTTGAACCCGTATCCGAACCGGTGGAAATCCGGTTTGAAGGTACGGACCGCGACAATGCGCGGCCGGAAATCATCGCTGTCGAAGGGTGGTCTTCCGTACTTTTTATTACTTTAAGCGAGAAGGTGACTGGCTTCACGGGACAGACCAATGCGTTCGAAATCCGGGCGAAAGGCAAGACAATTGTTCCGTTATCCGCATCTTATCAAGGCAATACGGTGACGCTGCGGCTGCCGAAAATGGAAGCGGGAACCGCGGCTTCAGTGAAGTTTTCTTCCCAAGGCGAGTCGGCCATACGAGATCTCAACAACCAAAAACCTGCGGTGAGGACGATTCACTACTTCGTTCACTAACTTGATTGTCTGCCCCTCCATGATGGAGGGGTATTTTTTTTCCAACATTTTCAATACAATGCTATAATGGAGAATATATTTCGGCCGCTGCGCTGATTGCTGAGAAAGTAGAGTTACAATTTAGAGCGAAAGGAAGCACAAGCATGCAAAGTATAGTGGAGGCGAATATTCATCGTTTAGAGACTAATCCTTATCCGGGCAGAGGTATTATCATCGGCTTGTCTCCCGATTCTGCCAAAATTATTCAAGTCTATTGGATCATGGGAAGAAGTGTGAACAGCCGGAATCGTATCTTCGTCCGCGAAGCGAATAATGATGTGAGAAATAAAGCTTTTGATGACAGCAAACTGACGGACCCGTCATTAATCATTTATTATCCGGTAAGGTCGCTTGGGGAGTCGCATATTGTTTCTAACGGCGATCAGACAGAAACTATATATAAGAAAATACTAGACGGGGGTTCATTTGAGGAAGCGATCAGCGAACGTGATTTTGAACCGGATGCCCCAAATTATACGCCGAGAATTTCCGGTATCGCAGATTTGCAGGACCGGACTACATCTTATAAATTATCGATTATTAAATCATTGAATAACAATCCGGCGACGAAAATAAGGAATATTTTCTATTATAGCAAGGCTATTCCGGGAATCGGGCACTGTATCACGACATACATGAACGATGGCGAACCGTTGCCTTCTTTTGAGGGAGAACCGTTTATCCTTCCGTTGCACAATGAACTTGAGGATACACTGGAATTTTACTGGAAGCTGCTTAACGAAGAGAATCGAATATCCATCCTGGTGAAGCAAATCGATATTGAAACAAATGAAGTGCAGATTTTGATGAAGAACAAGTTGGTTGGGAGGGAGATTTAATCAAAGGGGTATCATCAATGCCCCCGTTGCAAAGTCTAAACCCACCGCCTTTAGGCGGTCAGCTTCCAGCAGGTTGAAAGAGTAGAAGGTTAACATCAAAAAACACTTGTCACAGTAATGTTGATTCCGCTAACGGTTGTACTTGATGCTATTTGGCGAAGAAACGCCATTTTAAAGTTTTAACGGTTGCAGTTGCCGTTATTTGCTGAAATCCGCTTCCAAAACGATGACGTAAATTAGTTTGTGTATGAAAAAAAAGTGTTCACAACACAAGGAAGGTAGGGTACTCTCGGAATTGTCCAGATCCACGAGAGGAGATACCCTACCTTGAATCAAAGTATACACAATTCCGAGTTCATGAATCAATTAGCAAATGTAGTGTTGGCCTTTGTAAAAGACAAGCTTGAGCTTCTCATGAGAGAAGAATTAACCAACTTCCTAACGATCGAGAAGCCAGAGCTGCAGGATACTCGTAATGGCTACTACTCACGGACCCTGGAAACACAGTTTGGTAAAATTGACGATCTCCAAGTCCCTCGTGACCGCCAGGGTGAATTTCGCACCGAACTTTTCGAGCCCTACCAACGCCGCGACGGATGGCTGGAAGAGGCAGTCATCCGTATGTACAAAGGCGGAATGAGTACGCGGGAAGTGGGGGATTTCATCGAGTGTATACTGGGTACGCATTATTCGCCAGCTACCGTCAGTAACATCACCAATACGGTCTTACAGGATGTCCACGCTTGGCAGAACCAGCCATTAAATAAACGCTACTCTGTGCTCTACATCGACGGCATTCATTTTAGTCTGCGCCGCGATAGCGTCGCTACAGAAGTCATTTATGTCGCTATGGCCATCGATGAAGAGGGTCACCGTCAAATCCTGGGTTTCCATGTTGGCGGTAACGAGAGCGCCCACGGATGGAAGATGTTTTTGCAGGAGCTCTATGAACGTGGAGCAAAAGAGTTCCTCCTTGGTGTTTTCGATGGGCTTGTCGGGCTAGAAGAAGCCTTTCACAGTGTCTATCCAAAAGCCGATGTGCAGCGATGCGTCGTCCACAAGATGCGCAATACGTTTCCTAAAGTCCGTGTTAAGGACAAGGTAGAGTTCCTCGGTGATCTCAAGGGGGTCTACAACGCACCTTGCTACGAGGAGGCTGTAAGACAATTCCATGCTGTAGAGCTGAAATGGTCTAAGCAGTATCCGCGAGAGCTCGCTTCTTGGCGGGCAGATCTCCCGGTGCTACTGACCTTCTACAAGTATCCCGCTGACATAAGGAAGTCCATTTACACCACAAACGCCATAGAGCGAACGGTGAAGGAGATCCGAAAACGGCTCTACCCCATGAACAGCGTTCCAAACATTGATGCTGCTGAGAAGATCGCTTACTTAGTTGTGACCGATTACAATGAGCGATGGAGCAAGCGTATCATTCGCGGCTTTGGCATGGAAGAAACTAAGAAGGCTTTTGAGAAGATGTTCCGTGAGCGGTACGGAGACTAAAAGAATACTCCCGCGCCTTCGCTTGGGCTGTGCCCACCACTGAGACAACTTCAAAGAGTCCCTACACTCCCGATACACAAACTTATTGACACTACCTCCAAAACCGTGAAAATGGACAAATAGGCGCGCTGGCAACCGTTAGCCTTGGAATAATGGGACAAACCAGCAAATAACGTTGCTGATAACCGTTAAAATAACCGGCATGCAATCAGTATGTTCTGAGAAGACTACATTCTTTTTGAGTTGGCATTTGTGTTCTACATCAATGATTAGCCCGCGAGCATGCCGAGTTCAGTCGGAAGCTTTAGGTGGCTTTAGCCACAGTTGCTTTTCAGCAGGCTTTCAGCGACTTTCAGTCGCAAAAGGAACCTACCGACTTTAGTCGGTAGTCGTTCAGTTTATCTGAAAACGATCGGCTAGCTCGGTGGTATGATACCAATAATAAAACTAACCAGCACCGAAAGCATCGGGAGGTTACAAAGTCTGAAGGGACCTTGTAATTCTCCCTTTTTTGTTTTCCAATATTTTGAATGAAATGATATAATGGGGGGATAAAAAGATGGAGATATCTGTATCAAAACGTGACGAAATGACAGTGGCCGTCAAATTTCATGGGTTTAACAAACAGGGTATTGAAAAGATCAGGACGATCCCCGGGAGAAGATGGAATCCTGATGAATCCGTCTGGACTATTCCTTATACAATTGAAACCGTTTCAAAGTTTCTGAATGTTTTTAAGGACTGCAACCTGCAAATAGAAGCTCAGTTACTAGAGGAGTGCTACTTACTTAAAGCATGGCACAAACGGAATTCATTTCAGGAACAAAGGTTAAAGGAAGAATTGCAACTCAAAGGGTACAGTCCTAAAACAATAAGAGCATATTCCGGTCATGTCGAACGTTTTATTAATTTTTCAAACCAAGGGTCAGATTCTCGGAATCAGAAAATCATTCAGAATTATTCGCTCCAGTTGTTAAACCGAAAATGCTCTCATTCCTATGTTAATCAAGCGATCAGCGCGATTAAGTTTTATTTTCAAAAGGTTCTTTCTGCTCATTCAAGATTCAACTCCATACGTAAGACCCAAAAAGGAGAACAAACTTCCGAATGTCCTTTCTCAAAACGAAATCATGCAGATTTTAAAAGCAATTCACAATTTGAAACATAAAGCGATTTTATATTTAACGTATTCTTCCGGATTACGAGTAGGGGAGGTCGTACGGCTGAAATTACAAGATATAGACCAAGGACGCAAAACATTATACATCCGTCAAGGAAAAGGCAGAAAAGACCGGTTAACCCTTTTGTCCGATACGGCCTTCAAAGTTGTTCAAGATTATCTCAAAGAAGAGAAACCGGGGGTATGGCTGTTTCCCGGACAAACAGAGGGACGCCATTTGACGGAACGTTCGGTTCAAAAGGTGTTCGAACAAGCTCTTGTCTCATCCGGTGTAAAGAAAAAAGTGAGTGTCCACTCGTTGCGGCATTCTTTTGCCACACATCTACTGGAAGGAGGAATC
Organism: Paenibacillus tarimensis; assembly: GCA_041281825.1. GTDB lineage: Bacteria > Bacillota > Bacilli > Paenibacillales > Paenibacillaceae > Paenibacillus_D > Paenibacillus_D tarimensis_A. The sequence continues at coordinate 2,804,310 of CP166298.1, forward strand.
GATATTCGCTATATCCAGGAATTACTTGGACATCAAAGCAGCCGCACAACTGAACGGTATACTCATGTAAGTATAAAAGATGTCCGAAGGATCAAGAGCCCGCTTGAACAAATTGAACAATGACGGGAGAGCAGTAGATACTCAAATCCTACAAAAATAAAGAGATCTCAGAAGTTCGGAAATACTTTGGGAAAAGTTATATTTGCGAAGTTCGCAAATAAGACGTTAGATGAAATTGACCTAAAGGCGGAAAAGACGTGAGATACTATAATACACCAATATTAAGTTTGATAGGATTATGTTTATTTGCAATAACATTAGTAGCTAATCTATCTTTTAGATTTATTAGAATTTCAGATGTAGGAATAGGTATGCTATTGTCGCTTGCAAATGCATTATTATTAGTCTTCACCTTGATGTGGAGCCTAATGGGAATTATTGAGTTGCGTATATTATTAAGAATACACAAGAACATTAAGACTAGATTTGAAATTGGAAGCATTGACAAAGATGAATATGTGAGTAAATCAAAAAAACTAAAATTTTGTTTCACTATAAACATGAGTTATCTAGTTGCTATCTTATGTCAGCTTGTATATCTGATTTATAACTGGGATGAAATTAACATATAATTATTAGATTTTTGAAAGGAACTCAAAGAAGTGGCCAACTTCAGCTAACACCGCATTCACGCATCGGGGCTGGCGCCCCTCGGTCCGCAAGGAGCATTTTCGGAGAAGCGGGATCAGCGGACAACCCTGCACCGGCTAAGATAAGAGCTATCTAAGCCGGTGAGGGATCGTGAACACAAGAACGTTATGCGCAATACCGCTTGATATAAAGACCATAAATATAAATAAGGAAAAAACCAACTGATTTTAAGGTTACATTTGGAGTTGAACATTTTAATAAAGAAGAAGGAAAAGGGGATGGTTAGTTTGGATGTACTTGGAAATCAAGCTAAACCATGAATGTTCGACGGTGCAGGGGCTTAGGATTGTTCGCGGTCGGCAGAAGAGATGAACAACGTTATGATTACCGTCAATCAGGAATAACAAAAAAGATGATTTAGTTGTCCGAACTTAGAAACTACGATGGACCACGAATGTTCAACGTTTGCAGGGATCTAGCAATGTTCGCGGTCGGCAGAAAAGAAAGAGTGATTAACGATTACGATAGGACTTGAAATCATGAAGTCTGGCAATCTAAAAATGTAAAACATGAAAGAAATAAAGATATTAGTAGGTTGAATCAGATAAGAGCGGAACAGCGCATAACACCGTATTAACGCTGAGTCGCTAACGCTCCTTGGTCAGGGCCGAAGTAGAAGAAGAGGATTCGGAGTCGTATTTCAATAGCAGGGAAGCAGAATCAGCCGGACACATCCATCTCCCTAAGATAAGAGCTATCTAAGGGAGATAGACGTCGTGAATACAAGAACGTTATGTGAAAGTAGGCAAAACATTATTGAGGGGGATATTCGATGAAGATTGTAATAAATACAAAACAATTAGATTCAAATGATAATAAACAAATCTCGATTCTTTAATTGCTGTGTAATCTTGAATATGCAGTTGCAACAGCTAATTGGTACGCCGGAGAATATGCTGGCAGGTCAGAATTGCCACCCAATGAGGGTGTTTTAACTCTAGCAATGAATATTGCAAATATTGGGGAAGCTCTTGATAGATTTGAAAAGATAGTTAAAGAAGGACATATTACATATTCGGAACAATGGGATCAGAGAATTAAAAATGCATGGTCATTACTTCAATCTGAAGAGATGAAAGAGCTCAAAAGAAATATTTTAAAATATGTTAGGGATAAATCAACCTTTCATGTTGATCCTAAACCCGTTAAGGACTTTATTAATCAAGTTAATGCCGATGATAAAACTATATCTATATGGGAAACGGATGAGCTGAATAGATTTGGATATTCTCCATTAGCAGCAAATATAATCGCAAGTACTTTAATCGATGTCTCCATGTATAATTCTGAAGTTGCAAAAAAAGTTTCACAAGCTTATAGGGCATTAAGGGATGTAACAAGTACAACAATAATGCAAATATACAAGACAACTTTGGAAGATTAATCGAAGAAGAGCCTACCTTCAGATAACTCCATGTTCCAGCTTCGCGGCTGTCGCCGCTCGGTCTGCCAGAAGAATTATCAAAGGAGTAGATTCAGGCAGACACATCGATCCCCCTAAGATAAGAGCTATCTAAGGGGAATCGACGTCAGGAACACAAGAACGTTAGACGAAATTATTGCAATTGATTATAAAATCCAGAAAGGCGGAAAATTTTAATGATATTTTTCGAGAAAACAAATAAGATGTCCAATTTCTTCATGATTATTTTCGTGCTATTTCTCATTCTAACTATAATTTTCTTTGCAAGTAGCCAGTTCACTGAGGTTCTTTCGTATAACTTCACCAATGATCTAAGAGGAACAGTCTGGATGTTAGTTTGTTTTATGATTTCGGTTTCTTCATTATTTGCAGGAGTATCACTTAAGTATTTGATAAGAGAAGCTAATGACGAGATTCAGTTACTTGAAGAAAGAATAAAAAGGGATAAATCTTAAAAATTACTTGAGGGATTTGAAAGAGGGCAATAACATCGTCTAACACCGCATTCACGCATCGGGTCGCTGCCGCGCTCCTCGGTCCCCAGAGGCGGAAGCAGGGAAGCAAACTCAGGGGAATATTGATCCTTATCTTAATCAAAATGATGTAGGTCGAGTACGACATTTATATGTTTCACCGAAGTACAGAGGAAGTGGCGTAGGATTGATATTGTTAAAAACCATCATTGAGGAAGCAAAAAAGCATTTTAATAAATTAACTTTATATACTGAAAATCCAGTTGCTGATAAGTTATACATAAATTCTGGCTTCACAAGAGTTGAGGGGATTTTTAAGGCAAGTCACATTATAGAACTGGCAAAGTAAACTAGTATAAAGATGTTACTAATATTGAGAGGTAATTCAAAGAAGGCCGATCCATCATATAACAGAGCATTCAACGCGGCGGGCTAGCAGGGAAGTAAATCGAGGAAGTAAGCCCTTGGTCTGCCCGAGGAGTTTCGGGGATGTAAATCAGGCAGACAACCCTGCGAGGCTAAGTCCTAACGGACCCGGCATGTCGATCGCTTCGCTTGATCGACCGGCAGCTTAAGCCTCTAAGTTTCGTGAATGCAAGAACGTTAGCTGAAATTATCATAAGACATTACAAAAGAAGGTGAAGGGTTGAGTCATGGAGGAACGGATTTACCAGCAAGCAATATTATTACTGAGATTGAATCAATATTTAAAATTCTAAGAGACTATAATATACCAATTCATGAATCAAATCGATTCCTTCAATTCTATAGAGACTACCTTCTTTTAATTGAAACAGACAATTTAGCTAAACATTTTCCCGAGTTGCTTGAAGGAATGAGGGACTTTTTTGAGATAAAGTCAATTGTTTCTTCATCTGAAATACTGAGAAACTCGGATAATGAGCTGAAGCTAATACTAGGCGGTAATAGACTTCCTTCGGAAGATACTAATTCAACAGCAAGGAATCTACAATATCAACTTTATCTTGCATCTAGATTTAGTAACTCAGGAATGAATGTGAAATGTGTTGAACCCGACTTTTCTTTTGAATATGATGGGTCAACATATTCAGTTGCTGCTAAAAGGATAACAAGCAGAAAGAAAATTCTAAAACGATTAAAGGAAGCGGAGCAACAAATACTTCAATATGAACATGAAGGATTCATTGCTTTATCATTAGATAGATTATTACAAGCTGAGGATCCTTATATTGTAACCAATAACCCTGATTTAGTAACAAATGCAGCATATGAGTTGCTTATAGGATTAGTTAAAGAATTATTCCCTGCAGAATTTTTCGAATCAAGAAATAAAAGAGTTAAGGGATTAATATTAACTTTTGGAATACCTAGTTTTACTCCGATTGATTTGTCTGATATGGATTTAGTATTCAATTATTCCCATTAACTGAGGAAAACGATGAAGCTGAATTTACAAGGATAGGGAAAATATGTGACCAATTGATGCGTTGAGGATTCGAAGAAGATGATAACTTCAGCTAACACCATATTCACGCATCGGAGCATTCGCCCCTCGGTCCGCCAGATGTATTTCGGAGAAGTGAATCAGGCGGACATATCCATTCCCCTAAGATAAGAGCTATCTAAGGGGAATGGACATCGTGAATACAAGAACGTTAGCTGAAATCCTTGCAAAGATGATTAGGGAGGGTTAACGATTTATGTCATGGAATAACATTATTGATAAAGTTCAATATTTCAAGAAAAATAATAGAAACACTTGTTTTAGAGGACAAGGCAATTCGAGCTGGGAATTAAAATCATCATTGTTCAGACAGAATCTCTCCACTCTGAACCAATTTTTGAATAATGAGAGGACTAGATATAACCTTTTTAAGAATTTAGGGCATATTTACCATAATGAGGATGACTGGACTCTAGTTTATATAATGCAACATCACGGTGTGAAAACAAGGTTGCTGGATTGGACTGAAGCCTTTGCTACAGCTCTTTTTTTCGCTTCTAGTAGTTGGGATGAAAATGTTCCAATTACAATTTGGATGTTAAACCCACTTGAATTAAATCGAAAAACATTAGGTTCACCACAGTTCTACACAACATATAATAGGTTTTACTCAGAAAAAATAAAAAATAATAATGGGGGTAAAGGGTTTCCGGATAATTCCATAGCACTTCATCCGGTAAGAAATAATACTAGAATTGTAGCTCAACAAGGGGTATTTACAATACAGGGAAATACATTGGATCCATTAGATAAAGAGTTTAATGGTGACTTAATAAAAGAGGGCATACTAGAAAGAATTGATATCGATATTAAATACAGAGAAGATGTCATGGTATTTCTAGAACTCTCGGGTATAAATCCCTTTTCAATATTTCCTGATCTTGAAGGGCTTGCTAGGTATGTCAATAAGAAGACGGATAAGCTGTAGATCAATTCTCCGAAGGCAAGAACTTCAGCTAACAACGTGTTCCAGCTTCGCGGCTGACGCCGCTCGGTCTGCCCGAGGGAATTCGAGGAAGCGGATTCAGGCAGACACATCGATTCCCCTAAGATAAGAGCTATCTAAGGGGAATCGACGTCAGAAACACAAGAACGTTATCAGAAATTATTGCAATATGTTTTTGGGAGTGGATTCAGTGAAGCTAATAGATAAGTATTTACCTTACTGGGACTTTGTTAAAGTGAATAAGATTCAGTTGAATCACAAGAACATTCCTAATCTTTCAATTATGAATCAAGTGGATTTTGGTAAGTCAAGAATTATAAAGACCTTGTTCTTCTTACGTGGATTACCGACTAAGAACTTAAAAATTGATAATGCTTTACGCTCTGGTTTTATTCTGTTAGACCAGAATAATAATGAAATTGTACTCGGATTAATTGCTCAACCTTGGAAACTTAAGGGGAACATTATAAGTGCAAACCCGGATGGATTTATTCGATTTGATGAATCTGACTATATAAAAGCGGCTTGGAATTTTCTATTCGAGGAGAAGTTACAAGATTTTTATTTAACTACAGAAACGCGGATATATTGTATAAGCAGCAATGCCAAAAAGAAATTTTCGATTTATTGGTTAATAATTGGCTTTTTTAGTGGGGTTATACGGAATGAAATGTTGAAAATCATTAAAAATGAACTGGATAAAGAAATTGTATGAGTAAGGTCAAGAGGGCAATAACTTCTGATAACAACGTGTTCCAGCTTCGCGGCTTTCGCCGCTCGGTCTGCCAGAGGAGTTTTCAAAGAAGCAGGTGCAGGCAGACACATCGATTCCCTTAAGATAAGAGCTATCTAAGGGGAATCGACGTCAGGAACACAAGAACGTTAGGTGAAATTAGCTAAAAATAACGGGGGTTTATCCATGAATGATTACAAAAATATTAAAAAACCAAATAAGGCTGATCAAATCATAAATTCTGCAGCCCGACACGGTTTTGCGGCTTCTTGTGATGATTTAACAGGAAGTTTTCTTAGAATGATAGTGGCAACTCGAAAGCATAGTGTAATTTTAGAATTAGGAACTGGAGTGGGTTATTCCACAACATGGATCCTTGATGGGATGGACGATTCTAGCAAGTTGTTTTCTGTTGAGATGGATGAGAAGTACTCTAATATAGCGAGGGAAGTACTTGGTGATGATCCGCGACTACAATTAATAGTTGATGATGGTGGAAAATACATAGAACAGCATAAAAGTGAAAGATTTGATTTTATATTTGCTGATACATGGCCCGGCAAATTTTATTTGGTTCAAGAAGTACTAGATATGGTGAAGCCAGGCGGAATGTACATTATTGATGATTTATACCCTCAACCAAATTGGCCGGAGGGTCATGAGGAAAAAGTATCTGATTTAATTTCTTTTTTAGAATCCAGGGATGAATTTAATTTGTGTAAGCTAAACTGGTCAACAGGTTTAATCTTGATGACAAAGAAGAACTTACGGTAGCCAAATCAAGGAAGAGCTAACTTCACCTAACAACGTTTTCCAGCTTCGCGGCTGACGCCGCTCGGTCTGCCAGAGGAGTTTCGAAGAAGTAAATGCAGGCAGACACATCGATTCCCCTAAGATAAGAGCTATCTAAGGGAATCGACGTCAGGAACACAAGAACGTTATACGATATATCTGCAAACTCAAAGGAGAAACGATGCAAAGAAAGAATAATAAATTCAATGAAATACTTAAAAAGAAGAAGAGACATAAGTTCCATGAACAATCTGAATTGATTAATATTGTTTGGCCATCATTTGTTGAAATTGATGGCTGTGTTTTAATTCAGAATGAGGAAAATCCGATAAAGAAGCTGAATATGGATTTTATATTAGAACAATTTGGTGATCGTACCGGATTCGAAGCTGCGGAAAATCATGTTCATATGATAGATGTATCAAAGTTTTTTGAAAAACATCCATATGAAGGATTAAGATTTGCTATGAAGTTGGTTAATATATGGGCTGTAAAGCTTAAGTTAGATTTTCCAGATTATAAATTTGTTATTATATTAAGCTTTCAAGATGATGATAGTATTATTCGTTTCCATAGAATGAGAGAGAATGAACAGCCATGGGTAGAAATAGATAATTTAGATGGATATAAAGATGAAGGAATATTGGTTGAGATAGTATAACCAAAGAAGGCAGATACATCGTATAACACCGTATTCACGCTGCGTCGCTGTCGCTCCTTGGTCTGCCCGAAGATAACTCGAAGGAGATATTCAGTCAGACAACCCTGCGAGGCTAAGTCTGGCGACCTGGCCTACTGATCGCTGCGCTTGATCAGCAGGGTAACTTAAGCCTCTCGGGTTCGTGAACACAAGAACGTTAGCTGAAATTTCCGAAAAACATTTTGAAAGGATTAAAAACATGTCATTAAAATCTGAAGCATTTTCTAATTCAATTAATCAGTACTTAAATTACACAGAGATGCCTTGGGGGAAGCTCTTTTATTTAACGGCTTGGAGCCAAATAGAAAACTATATTCGAGAGAATAATCAAACCATATTAGATATCGGCTGTGGATTTGGTATCTCGAGTATAGAGTTTGCTCGTCGTGGAAACAAAGTAAAAGGGATTGACCCAACTCTTGAAATGATTGAAATTGCAAAGAAACAAGCAAGTGAAATGAAAGTAGATATTGAATTTTCTGTAACAGATTTTCAGGGGACTGTTGATTTACTAGAACAATATAACTGGGTATTTTGTCATAATATCTTGGAGTATCTTGAAAATCCTGAGGAGTTCATAAAATCAATCAGTAAAATTCAACATCAAGGACACTTTTTATCATTGATTGCACATAATCCAGCAGCCAAAGTTATGAAGAAAGCAATAATAAATAAAGATCCTGAAGGTGCATTGGATAGTGTTAATAATTATCAAGAATATAGTGGAATTATTCAAACAAATATAACAACATACTCATTAGATCATTTAGGGGTTATGCTCGAAGAATCTGGATACGAAATCCAAGGAAGATACGGAATACACAATATTTATGGATATATTTCTGACAATGAAATTAAACATGATATAAACTGGCATAACAAAACCGTAAAATTAGAATTAGAATTAGGAGAGAAGAGCCCTTACAGAGATATAGCTGTTTTTACACATATAATTGCAAGGAAGAAGAGTTGATTGTAAGTCGAAGAGGTCGGCAACATCAGCTAACAACGTGTTCCAGCTTCGCGGCTGTCGCCGCTCGGTCTGCCCGAGGGATTTCGAGGAAGCGGATTCAGGCAGACACATCAATTCCCCTAAGATAAGAGCTATCTAAGGGGAATTGACGTCAGGAACACGAGAACGTTAGGTGAAACCTGCGTAAAACAATATAATACATAAACATAAGATCATAAAAAATATATTACACATTAAAAGGAGCAATAAAATGAGCCCTCCAAAGCATATCGTCTCGGCAGCAGCTATTGTTGTAAATGAAAAGAATGAATTATTACTTATTAAGGGACCAAGAAGAGGCTGGGAGATGCCTGGTGGTCAAGTAGAAGAAGGGGAGTCTCTAAGTCAAGCCGCAATAAGAGAAACAAAAGAAGAATCGGGAATAGACATCGATATTATCAAATTCTGCGGTATATTTCAGAACGTAGGAAATTCAATTTGTAACACTTTATTTTTAGCGAAGCCAATTGGTGGAGAATTAATACAAACATCAGAAAGCTTGGAGTCAGGCTACTTCCCGATAGAAGAAGCACTAAAAAAAGTTGAATGGAAAGATTTCAGACAAAGAATAGAGTACTGTTTAAGACCTGAAATGGGGTCTGTCCAGTTTTTTGTGTAAACTCTCTTGAAACAATGTGCTAACGTAAGTAATGACCGATCCGATCAGGGAAGAAGACAGATAGCTGGAGGAGTATTTGTCCCCAGTTCTGGACACGTCCCGTCCATCTACGGGTGACATCCATCGTGGCTAAATACAGCATCTTGAGTAAGGCTTCATCGGAAGGGAAAATGCTCTTTCCTTTGGTAACCTTGCGAAGCTGCCGATGGTAGCTCTCGATCATATTGGTCGTATAGATGAGTTTACGTATCTCTGGCGGGTATTTGAAAAAGGTGGAGAGCTCTTCCCAGTTATTCCGCCAGGAACGGACGATGAGCGGGTATTTGTTACCCCAGGTCTCTTCAAACCGATCCAACTCGACTAAGGCCGCTTCTTCCGTTACAGCCTTGTAAATCGGCTTTAAATCCGCCGTTACTTTTTTCAAGTCCTTATAAGAGACGTAACGGGTGGAATTTCGGATTTGGTGGATAATGCACTTCTGTATCTCGGTGTTTGAATAGCAGGCGGAAATCGCCTGAGAGAAGCCCGTCAGATTATCTATACAGGTGATCAGAATGTCTTGTACGCCGCGATTGCGCAGATCGTTCAATACGCTGAGCCAGAACTTGGAGGATTCATTTTCCCCAATCCACATGCCCAGGACGTCCTTGTTGCCGTCTAAATCGATGCCAATTACCATGTAGGCCGCTTTGTTCACGATGGCCCCATCTTGCTTGACTTTGTAATGAATGGCGTCCATAAAGACGACAGCATAGACGCCCTGCAGCGGCCGATTCTGCCACTCTTTAATAAGAGGTACGATCTTGTTCGTCACATTGGAGATCATGGTTGGCGAGACGTCAATGCCGTACAGATGGTTCAGGTGATCCTGGATATCCCGCGTGCTGACACCCTTGGCATACATGGCGATGATTTGGTCTTCAATTCCGGTTACAGTAGACTGATGCTTCTTCACGATCACCGGCTCATATTCGCCATGACGGTCTCTTGGCACGGCGATCTCGACGTCTCCGTACTCGCTTATCACTGTCTTTTTCGATTTACCGTTCCGACTGTTGCTCGTTGTCTTGTTCTTGACGTCATGCTTTTCGTAACCAAGCTCTGTATCGAGTTCAGCCTCTAACATGGACTGCAGCGTCTCTGCAAACAGCTCTTTCAATGCTGTCTGTACATCGTCCATCGTCTTAAGGTTGTTTTCCTTTACAAACGCTTTTACTTGTTCCTTACTGAATCTCGCCATTGGTACCATCCTCCCAAACCAACCTTTCTTCTATTGTAATATGGTTTGAGAGTTTACACAGAATATTTTACAGACTCCTGAAATGCAGCCTTTTTGTGTTGAATTTAATGATGAGAAGAATATATGATGGTATCTCAAGAGGCCGCAGGCATCATCTAACAGAGCATTCAACGCGGCGGGCTGACGCCCTTGGTCTGCTGGAGGAAATTCGAAGAAGTGGAATCAGGCAGACAACCCTGTACTGACTAAGTCTGACGACCCGGCGTGGTCGATCGCTGCGCAACTTAAGTCAGTGAGGATTCGTGAATGCAAGAACGTTATCACAAAGATCAGCAAATTCATTAAAATAAAAAGAGGAGTACGTTATGACAACTATTGCACTCATAAGGCATGGAAGTACAAGTTGGAATAAAGAAGGCCGAGCACAAGGTAACTCGGATATCTCGCTAGATCAGGAAGGAGTTTTTCAAGCAGAGCTTCTCGCTAACAGATTAAGGATAGAAGAGTGGAATCATATTTATTCAAGTTCTTTGGCAAGAGCGAAACAAACAGCTCTTATCATAGGGAATGCTATTGGAGTCGAAGTTCACCTTGATGATCGTCTTAAAGAACGAGCAGGAGGACTAATTGAGGGTACTACAGAACAAGAAAGACTAGAAAAGTGGGGAAAAAACTGGGTAGACTTAGATCTTGGAATTGAACCTATTGAAGACGTTCAAAAAAGAGGAAATCAATTTTTAGAAGAAATCGACTTGAAACACCAAGGAGAAAAGGTCTTAGTTGTTTCTCATGGTGCTCTGATTCAATTTAATTTTTCGTATTTATTTCCTGATTATCTTTCAAAACATTTTGACAATACATCATTAACAATCTTGAAGAAAATAAATAATCAATGGACTTGTCAATTGCATAACTGCACAAAACATCTTGAGAGTAGTAACAAGGAAGCCTGATCCTTCTGATAACACCGTATTCACGCTTCGGGGCATTCGCCCCTCGGTCCGCGAGATGCTATTGGCAGGGAAGCTGATTCAGCGGACACATCGATCCCCCTAAGGTAAGAGCTATCTAAGGGGGATCGACGTCGTGAATACAAGAACGTTATCAGAAATCTCAGCAATGGTTGAAAGTGGGTGGATTCATGGAAGCAGATAAGGAAAAGACGGATTTGTAAACATCTACTCATGGAAAAGTTTTTATTTATCAAATAGCATGTCGTTAACACTATTATTATTTTTTGGTGTAACTATATTCATTGATTCGGATTTTAGGTATGCTGTTGCGACATTCCTAGTTATTTCTTCATTTATTATATTTCTCTTGAGACTAAAGGAGTTAAAGAAAACAAATAAAATAATAGTAAATGATCAAAAAATAATTTATGTAACAGAAGAATTGATACCGAATGAAATAGATGAAATTATTATATCGAATTGAATTGTTGATATTAGGAGAAAAAAAGGAATTAGGTCACATATTAGAATAACACTAAAGAATGTTGAAGAACTTGAAGCATTGAAGAGAAGATTGGTGGAATATGGAAATAATAACAACTTAAAGATCAGAAGAGAGTTGTAGTAATGCTTCGAAGGCTGAGACTTCTGATAACACAGCATTCACGCATCGGGGCATACGCCCCTTGGTCCGCGAGAAGCATTTTCTAAAGCAGCAATTCAGCGGACAACCCTGCACCGGCTAACTGCGCAAGCGCAGCCGCTCCTTCGGAGCTTAAGCCGGTGAGGGTTCGTCAATGCAAGAACGTTATAAGAAATCCCCGCGAAAGCAGATGAAAACCAAAGGAGCAAACCACTTGGAAATACAACTGAAACCAGTTAATCGAGATAATTGGATGACAGCATTAACATTGAAAGTCTTAGATAATCAACAAGCATTCGTTCCCAATGTGTGTGTATCCCTTGCAAAGATTTATATTAAACCAGATGGCGATAATGTTGAATATATTCCTTTTGCTATATATAAAGAGGATCAAATGGTTGGCTTTATCATGCATGCTTACGAGGAAGGTACAAGCAATATGTACTGGATAAACGGATTTTTAATCAATGCGACAGAACAAGGAAAGGGTTATGGAGCTGCAGCATTGCAAGCGATGATCACCTGGATAAAAAACAAGTTTCCTCAGTGTAATGAAATACGTCTCACAGTTCATGTTAACAACTTCATTGGAAGACAGTTTTACACGAGTCGAGGATTTGTAACAACTGGGAAATGGTTCGGGGAAGAAGAAGTACTTAAATATGATGTTGTTGATTAAGGAAATAAATTGTTTGTACTGCTTCGAAGGCGCGGACATCTTATAACACAGCATTCACGCATCGGGGCATACGTCCCTTGGTCCTCTAGAGGCAATTTCTAAGCAGCAGACTCAGCGGACAACCCTGCACCGGCTAAGATAGGAGCTATCTAAGCCGGTGAGGCTTCGTGAATGGATGAACGTTATAAGAAATCCCCGCAACGAAAAATATCAAAACCAAAGGAGATCTATTCCAATGACAACTAAATTTTTCTGGGAATTGATAGATAATTCAAAAAAGAAGGGTGCAGAGCAAATAGAATGGTTAACGCAAGAATTAGTAAAGCAAAAAACTGAAGAGATAATTGAATTCGAAATAGAGTTTAGGAATAAGTTGGAACAATCATATACAACTTCATTATGGGGTGCAGCTTTTGTAATAATGGGAGGATGTTCTGATGATGGATTTGATTACTTCAGGGGTTGGCTAATCTCCCGAGGAGAAGAAGTATTCAATCAGGCAGTAAATAATCCTGAATTTCTAGCTGAATACTTGACGGAAGATAATCTACAAGAAGATGAATTTGCACCCCAGTTGGAAGAGATATTATTAGTGGCTTCAGATGCGTTCACTTATCAAAAAACAGGAACGTTCGAGTATGACGATGATACTAATACAGTTTTTTTAAATGAATTAGAAGCTCGAGGTTATAAGTTTGAACCAATAGATATTGAATTAGATTGGGAAGAAGAAGATCTAGTGGAAAGGTATCCGGTCTTATGGGAAAGATTTGGAGAGAACCCATTGACGTAGGAAACGCTTCGAAGGCGGGGACATCTTATAACAACGCATTCACGCATCAGGGACGGCAAAGCTGTCCCCTCGGTCTGGCGCTAGTCGCTTCAGACACATCCGCACTGGCTAAGTCCGTCGGACCCGGCTCCCGTTGGTCGCCTTAAGCCAGTGGGACGTCGTGAATGCAAGAACGTTAGGTGAAATTAGCTAAAAATAACAGGGGGTTTATCCATTGAATGATTACAAAAATATTAAAAAACCAAATAAGGCTGATCAAATAATATATTCTGCAGCCCGACACGGTTTTGCGGCTTCTTGTGATGATTTAACAGGAAGTTTTCTTAGAATGATAGTGGCAACTCGAAAGCATAGTGTAATTTTAGAATTAGGAACTGGAGTGGGTTATTCCACGACATGGATCCTTGATGGGATGGACGATTCTAGCAAGTTGTTTTCTGTTGAGATGGATGAGAAGTACTCTAATATAGCGAGGGAAGTACTTGGTGATGATCCGCGACTACAATTAATAGTTGATGATGGTGGAAAATACATAGAACAGCATAAAAGTGAAAGATTTGATTTTATATTTGCTGATACATGGCCCGGCAAATTTTATTTGGTTCAAGAAGTACTAGATATGGTGAAGCCAGGCGGAATGTACATTATTGATGATTTAAACCCTCAACCAAATTGGCCGGAGGGTCATGAGGAAAAAGTATCTGATTTAATTTCTTTTTTAGAAACCAGGGATGAATTTAATTTGTGTAAGTTAAACTGGTCAACAGGTTTAATCTTGATGACAAAGAAGAACTTACGGTAGCCAAATCAAGGAAGAGCTAACTTCACCTAACAACGTTTTCCAGCTTCGCGGCTGACGCCGCTCGGTCTGCCAGAGGAGTTTCGAAGAAGTAAATGCAGGCAGACACATCGATTCCCCTAAGATAAGAGCTATCTAAGAGGAATCGACGTCAGGAACACAAGAACGTTATGTGAAATCGGCAGAAACCAAAAATATAAGCAAGATGGGAGTCTATGAAATGTTGAAAGACGGAGACCGGGAAATTATTCAACTTTATAATGATGCACCAAAGATGCTCATGGAAGTTTTAAACGGTTTAAGTGAGAAAGAACTGGATCTATCTAGGGGAGATGGAAAGTGGACCATCAGAGAAATAGTGCATCATATTGTAGAATGTGATTTAAACTATTTTCAAATAAATCGATATGCGCTTGCAAATACTGGCGAGAAATTTATCTTTAATGAATTTGACGCGCACGTGTGGAACCAATCAATGAATCATAGTAAGAGAGCTGTGAAAATTGAAGTACAGTTGTTTTGTACTATTCGGGAATACATCTCATATTTATGTGAGACCATCCCTGATTCTTTAGATAGGATGTTAGTTCATCAGAATGGACAAGCAACAGTTAGAGATGCGATAAATCATGATATTCATCATTCATATCATCACATTGAGCAAATAAAAGAAACAAGAAGAGTTCATAACATATAAGAGATTTCGTAAGTAACTCGAAGAAATCACATAACAACGCATTCACGCATCGGGGCTAACGCTCCTCGGTCCGCGAGAAGCATTTCGAGGAAGCGGATTCAGCGGACAACCCCGCACCGGCTAAGATAGGAGCTATCTAAGCTGGTGGGGGTTCGTGAATTCAACAACGTTATCTGAAAGAGTCCAAAAACCATGAAAGGATGAGTAAACCATTAAAAAAACCATATTTTATCTCTTATTAAGTGTATGTATTTTTGGGTCCTTTATAAGTTTTGAAATGATATTGGATTGGATGGACCATTACAGGAGTAATAATTTCAAGTTTCCATTTCCAAATCAATTACTATTCCTATATGCACTTCTTCCATCAATAATTGGATTTTCTTTAGGAATAGAACATTTTTACAGGGAATATAGAAAGCATGGTGATTGGAATTTTAAAGGCATTCGATTTGTCTTTCTAGTCATTCCGTCATTGTATATCAGTCTTTATCATTTCATACCTGAGTGGCTAGATATAGGTCTCATTTATAACTCAAGATATACAGCTGTCATTTCAAGTATTTTATTTGGGTATTTGTTAATTACATGTTTTGCAAAAGAAGAAATAAAAGGAAAGTGACAGTCAGAGTAACTCAAAGAAGAGGACTCCTTCAGATAACACCGCATTCACGCATCAAGCTTACGCCCTCGGTCGCAGACGTGGGTTCGAAGATGTGTTTGCTGCGACAACTCCCTACGGGAGTTCGTGGATTATTGAGAACAATAAATCTAGATGGCTAACACATGATGAGATTTCTAATGGCGTTATAAACTGTATAAATACAAACTCAAAAAAATATCTTGTCGGAACATTAACACCTTGGAATAAGAGACCTTAAATAAATAATAGTTGAGGTTGTGTCGAAGAGGCCATTCACTTCCGATAACAATGCATTCACACGACGGGCTAGCAAGGAAGTAAATCGAAGAAGGAAGCCCTTGGTCTGCCGAGGGATTTCGGAGAAGCAGAATCAGGCAGACAAACCTGCGAGGCTAAGTCCTGACGGACCCGGCAGGTCGGTCGCTTCGCTTGACCATCGTGGCAACTTAAGCCTCTCGGCTTCGTGAATGCAACAACGTTATATGAAATGTGGCGAAACCATTAAAAAGAGTACAAAGGAGAAAAAATATGAAACGCAAGTCTCTCGTTTTTGTTGTAATTACTATTGGAGTAATTGTTTTGTTAGTACTTTGCATTTACGTGTTTAAACTCATTGACAATCACTTTAGTGGAGAATCAAAGCATAATAGGATCATTGAAATTGTAAGTGATTATCTTAACAACAGTAATTTCAAAGAAACACAATCAATCCGAATTAATGCGTACAATAAAGCATTTTCTACATTTGAAGTAACCGTTAATAGTGTCGATAATAGTAGTTTTAATGTTTTGGTTAGAGATGATTTGAAATCTTTAAGAGATTCAAGAACAGAAGAGCTTTACAATAGGAAGTTAAGCGAATATCTTAAATCCAAATTTAAATCAGAATTTCAAGAAATAAAAAGCGAAGTTAGAGTAAATATTATGACCGATAATCAATTCTCAACCCGAAAAGATTATCTTTGGATTACTTTAATTGACCCGAACGATATAACCAAACAAGAATTTCAGAATGTTGCATTAAATATACTAGAATGGATCAGTAAAGAGGACTATAAATTGGATAAATTATATTTAGATTTTATGAATACAGAGTCTTCAGGCAGGATGACGTAAATTAGTTTGTGTATGAAAAAAAAGTGTTCACAACACAAGGAAGGTAGGGTACTCTCGGAATTGTCCAGATCCACGAGAGGAGATACCCTACCTTGAATCAAAGTATACACAATTCCGAGTTCATGAATCAATTAGCAAATGTAGTGTTGGCCTTTGTAAAAGACAAGCTTGAGCTTCTCATGAGAGAAGAATTAACCAACTTCCTAACGATCGAGAAGCCAGAGCTGCAGGATACTCGTAATGGCTACTACTCACGGACCCTGGAAACACAGTTTGGTAAAATTGACGATCTCCAAGTCCCTCGTGACCGCCAGGGTGAATTTCGCACCGAACTTTTCGAGCCCTACCAACGCCGCGACGGATGGCTGGAAGAGGCAGTCATCCGTATGTACAAAGGCGGAATGAGTACGCGGGAAGTGGGGGATTTCATCGAGTGTATACTGGGTACGCATTATTCGCCAGCTACCGTCAGTAACATCACCAATACGGTCTTACAGGATGTCCACGCTTGGCAGAACCAGCCATTAAATAAACGCTACTCTGTGCTCTACATCGACGGCATTCATTTTAGTCTGCGCCGCGATAGCGTCGCTACAGAAGTCATTTATGTCGCTATGGCCATCGATGAAGAGGGTCACCGTCAAATCCTGGGTTTCCATGTTGGCGGTAACGAGAGCGCCCACGGATGGAAGATGTTTTTGCAGGAGCTCTATGAACGTGGAGCAAAAGAGTTCCTCCTTGGTGTTTTCGATGGGCTTGTCGGGCTAGAAGAAGCCTTTCACAGTGTCTATCCAAAAGCCGATGTGCAGCGATGCGTCGTCCACAAGATGCGCAATACGTTTCCTAAAGTCCGTGTTAAGGACAAGGTAGAGTTCCTCGGTGATCTCAAGGGGGTCTACAACGCACCTTGCTACGAGGAGGCTGTAAGACAATTCCATGCTGTAGAGCTGAAATGGTCTAAGCAGTATCCGCGAGAGCTCGCTTCTTGGCGGGCAGATCTCCCGGTGCTACTGACCTTCTACAAGTATCCCGCTGACATAAGGAAGTCCATTTACACCACAAACGCCATAGAGCGAACGGTGAAGGAGATCCGAAAACGGCTCTACCCCATGAACAGCGTTCCAAACATTGATGCTGCTGAGAAGATCGCTTACTTAGTTGTGACCGATTACAATGAGCGATGGAGCAAGCGTATCATTCGCGGCTTTGGCATGGAAGAAACTAAGAAGGCTTTTGAGAAGATGTTCCGTGAGCGGTACGGAGACTAAAAGAATACTCCCGCGCCTTCGCTTGGGCTGTGCCCACCACTGAGACAACTTCAAAGAGTCCCTACACTCCCGATACACAAACTTATTGACACTACCTCAGGCAGCAAGTTCTATCTAAAAGTAGATTCAAACAATTATAAAGACAAGGATTTGACGCCGTATATTAAGGAAGAAACTAAACAATAACACTAGAGAGTAAATTCAAGGAAGCCGCCACACTTCATATAACACTGTATTCACGCTGCGGCCCTAACGGGCCTTGGTGCTAGTCCGGCTCGGTCCTGGCGCCTGAACCGGCTGCGCGCACAACCCTGCACTGGCTAAGTCGGCTACGCCGACCCGGCCGCTTTCGCGTCCTTAAGCCAGTGAGGGTTCGTGAATACAACAACGTTAGGCGAAATTAATTATGGAGGATTAATATGAAAGCAACTCAAGATGTACTCCGTGTATGGCATATGTTTGATGACCACCCGATGGAAACCATTACAAAGGCATGGTATTTCTCTAGATCAGGTGAGAATAAACAAAGAAGCGTAGATTTGATGAAAGAACATAGGAATGAATTTGGTACATCAGGTAATTGCTTCGATCTAGCATTATGGTTAATTGAAGAGTTTTTAGCTAATGGAATTACAGCATATGCTGTGGGGCATGACTTGAAAACGCATAATGCACACGTTGCAGTGGTTGCAATAAATGAAGAAGGAAGCAGATACTTTTGTGATCTAGGAGATCTCTGGATAGAACCAATACTGATTGATAGAGATAGTGATGATTATTGTGAGGATGAACTAGTTGGATTTGTTACCGGCGGCAAAATCAAAGTAGAGATTAACTTAAATGAAGTCAATTTTAACTATATCAGACCAAACGGAAAAGTTAGTAATCAGAGGTTCAGTTTGCAACCAATAGAATTTAATGAGTTATTCGATGCAGCAAATCATTCACAGTCTTTGCTGAGACATCCGCTTGTAGAAATGCGCATCTATAGTCCTAATGAGGTAAGTCATTGGGAGTTCGATAGATGGAATAGTTTTATTAGCTCAAACAGTGGGCTTATTCAAGAATCAAGATTATCGAATAATAGAGAATGGGCAGCCAGAATAAATTCAAGAACTGTAATAAACAAAGACATAATTATTAAATCTTTGGACGTCTATTCGAAGATACTCCATAATTAACATCGCCTTACAACATGTTCCAGCTTCGCGACTGCCGCCGCTCGGTCTGCCCGAGGGATTTCGAGGAAGTAATTTCAGGCAGACACATCGATTCCCCTAAGAAAAGCTTGAAAGGAGTGATGTGGTATGTATATAAAACCAATATCAATTAATTGTCGTGTCGGAGATGTTTTTCAATTAAGTAGAGGAATCCATATGTATAAGCAATGCTATGAAATCAACTCATAGAATAAAACCATTATTTTGTAGATCTAGAGGAGCGATTTTCGTGAATCCTATTCTGTTTGATTTTCCTAGTCAAATCATTACTGAGAGACTACTGATAAGAATGCCGATGCCGGGAGATGGGAAAGATGTTTACGAAGCAATAATAGCATCTATTAATGAATTAAAAAACTGGCTTCCTTTTGCTCAGAATGAACAATCGGAACAAAATACAGAAGCAAGTATTAGAGAAGCTCACTTGAGGTTTCTGAAGCGAGAAGATCTAAGACTTCTCATTTTTTTAAAAGACACAAAACAATTTATCGGGTCATCAGGTCTACATAATCCTAATTGGGATGTACCGAAGTTTGAAATTGGATACTGGATAGATTCTCGCTATAGCGGAAATGGATATATGACAGAAGCAGTACAAGGTATTTCCGACTATGCTTTTAAGGAATTAAAGGCTCGTAGATTAGAAATACGTTGTGATACATTAAATGTAAAGAGTTGTGCAATTCCAGAAAAATTAGGTTTTTTATTAGAAGGAACTTTAAGAAATGAAGATATCTCAGTAGATGGTAAAAAACTAAGGGATACTAATATATATGCAAAGATTAAATGACAGATTTTGATCGAAGAAGGCGTTGACATCCTATAACAACGTGTTCCAGCTTCGCGGCTGTCGCCGCTGTCTGCCAGAGGAGTTTCATGGAAGCAAGTTCAGGCAGATACTTCAATTCCCTTAAGATAAAAGCTATCTAAGGGGATCGACGTCAGGAATACAAGAACGTTATGCGAAACCAGTGCGAGAAAGGAAAAAAGTAAATGATTACTTTAAGACTTACACAAGATTTATTAAGAGACATGAAAACAACACCAATAGAAAACAATAATGTGCCCCCGCTTCTAAGTTGGCACGTGAATAAATACAACCTAAACAAACGAAAACACATTGTCTTCGTGAATGATTTAACTAGATTATCTGTAATCGTAGATGGAGTCAGAACAGGGCAATTAGAGCGATTGAAGGATTAATTTCTGGTAACTCTCCGGGAATATTTACTCCGAGAAGGAGTTAAAGAAAATCTGATTAATAAATACCTAGGGTTTGGCGAGGAAATGGATATTTCAAAAACAAACAATAGAAGTGTATTAGGGACAATGAAGGAAGTTGCGTTTTATACTGAAGATGATTTTAATGACTATATTGAACGATTGAAGTGGTTGAACAGAATAATACATAAACCAATAAATTACAAGGAACCAATAGAATTCTTTAAAGAATCAATCAAAGATCACAAGAACTACACGGTGTAAGTAATCTCAGGAAGGCACTAGCATCGCATAACATAGCATTCACTCCCAAATGGCCCTCGGTCCGGAAGAGGCATTTTCGGGAAAGTGGATTCAGCGGACAAGCCTGCACTGCCTAACCGCATCGCGGCCGCTCCGGTTGGTCGCTTAAGGCAGTGAGGGTTTGTGAATGCAAGAACGTTATAGCAAACGGGGCAGGACTTAATTCAATCATTTTCTAATCTACGAATAGGAGTAGGACAATCATGATTAAGAATTTGTATGAGACTCATTTACAAGTTAAAGATTTGAACACATCTATTGAATTCTATAACAGGTTAGGACTTGAGCTATCTTTATTAATTGAAGATAGAAGGGTTGCATTTTTTTATATTGGAAAGATCGTCAGTTACTTGGTCTCTGGCAGGTCCCAATAGGCAATGAAGTAAGTAGAAGGCATTTTGCTTTTGGGACAGATTTAATTATTAAAGAAATCAATTGATTGGCTAAAAGAAAGAGGAATTGAACCCGTAAAAACCTTTGGAAAAGAACCAATTGAACCTATCGTACATACATGGATGCCTGCGGCAGCTATTTATTTTAATGATCCTGATGGTAACGAATTAGAATTTATCTCATGGTTACCGGATGAGCCTCACAATTTGGGGTATGCAATTTATCTTAGTGAATGGAATGAAATGATAAAGAAAAGAAAGTCAATTGAATAATCAAGGAGATGGTGTAAGTAATTCGAGGATGGCCCCGACAGCATATAACACAACATTCACACGGCGGCCTTGCAGGGAAGCGAGAATCGAAGAAGTAAGCCCTAGGTCTGCGCGGGGAATTTTCGGAGAAGCGAATCAGGCAGATAACCCTGCGAGGCTAAGTCTGGCGACCCGGCAAAGCGATCGCTTCGCTTAATCGTCGAGCTAAGCTTCTTGGGTTCGGAATCCAAGAACGTTATAAGAAATCGGCGGACAATATTATTTACTGAACGGGAGGAAAATTCGAAATTCGAAATTCGAAAACAAAAGGAGGGGTGCAATGAAGGTCAAAATTATTGTCCTACTTATGATATTGATAGGTATATTCTCAATATGGTATTTAACGCCTAAACGGTATACCGAGACACTAGATGGTGTTTATTTTCAATTAGGGAAGGAAGGAATAATTGAGCATATAAAAATACATTTTGATGGGAAATTAAAAAATCATATAAATGGGAAAAAATCATTTAAAGGTGCAATTGATTTTGAGGGAAATGAAGTTCCTCGTATCCCAGAAGATAGAACTGAACTAGAATTGCATTATAATGGTGAAAATTTCAGTACTATATTTTCTGCTTTCCGAATTAAGGATGACAGAGGCAAGATAGAACCTGATAGTTACACTTTTGGTTGGATTTATATAAATGATGATTTTACACAATTTACGATAAAAGTATTTACTATTGATGATTCTGGTTCATGGTCACACTCAGATGGACTCATGATAACTGCACCAGCTAAAGACAGAGAGGAAGCGTTGAAAAAATCCGAGGAATTAATTAGGGGATTTGAACTTCAATAAATGATTGATGTAACGAAAGACGATAGTTCCAAGGTATTGCGATAAAAGCAATTTGTGGGGGCTTTATAGTAGTGGGTAAAACATCATTTGTCCGCATTTCAAAGAAGTGGCCGACATTTTATAACACCGCATTCACGCTGCGGGTCGCTGACGCGCCCCTTAGTCCGCCCGAAGGTTTTCGAGGGAGAACAATCAGGCGGGCAACCCCCTGCACTGCCTAACCGCATTGGGACCGCTCCCGTTGGTCACTGGATGAAAACAAGGCAGGCCTAACACCGTAATCACGCTTCGGGCATTGGCCTCGGTCTGGGCTGGAGCTTATTTCAAGGAAGCAGATTCAGCCGGACAACGCACCCGTTGCCTCCGGTACTTAAGAATTTCGGGTTCGTGAATACAAGAACGTTAGATGAAATATACGCAAAGGGGGGATATAATGGGTGCCAATTTTACCGCACTATTTGATTATAGTATTAATTCACAAGACTTGATAGATATACCCACTAAATTAAATGACAAAGAACAATTTAGATATTTCTATAGTGTAGTTGATTCTCTCGATGATACTAAAATTACAAGATGGGAATGGCCTAAAGACATAATAAGTAACAGAACCGTTGAAGAGGAATTTCTTGAAGAAGGTTTTGTCAGCATGGGAGGGCCAGGTGGATTTGTTTTTTATGTTGGTAAGCATTTGTGTGAACTTAGTTCTTATATTAGATGGGGAACTTTCTTAGAAAGTATGGAGATTCAGAATCACTTTCGGAAGATCTCCTTGGAGTTTTCAAGAATATTTGGTAACCCATTATATGCTCCGGATCTATTTTGTTTGGATTCATATTTATTTGATGAAGAATCAATAGATGAGGCAAAGAAATGGCTAATAAAGGAATATGGTCCCCCATCAAATAGCATCAATGAAATGATTATTGACTCGAGAAAGATTAATGAGTTTAGGAAATATTTTATAGAAGACTTTAAAGAATAAATTAGCTAATTCGAAGAAGGCGTATACTTCTTCTAACACCGTGTTCCAGCTTCGCGGCTGTCGCTCTCGGTCTGCCGAGGAGTTTCAAGGAAGCAGGTGCAGGCAGACACATCAATTCCACTAAGATAAGAGCTATTTAAGGGGAATCGACGCCAGGAACTCAAGAACGTTAGACGAAACTCTTGAAACAGGACAAAATCAGCACTTGTGCCAGGAGGCTGAAATGCAAAATGAAAAATACTATACCTAAGATAATTGCCATTGCAGCAGTATCCGGTGGAGGTAAGACCACTATCACTTCCCGTCTTGGCCAAGTTCTAAGTAATTCAAAAACTATATTTTTCGATGATTATGAGTTCGAAGGACCAGTCGATATCATAGACTGGGTTGAGCGAGGTGCTGACTGTAATGAGTGGAACATTGATCTTTTAATTTCTGATATGCTTAATTCTGTTTCTTCAAAAAAGAGTTTTTATTATTAGATTATCCGTTTTCAAAACTACACAATAAATTGAGTAACAGTGATTTAACAATATTTGTAGATACACCTCTTGATATAGCAATGGCAAGGAGAATATTGAGAACTATAGAAACAGCAGTGTAGACGCTATCCTAGGTGAATTAAGTAATTATTTATCTCGTGGGAGAATTGGATATGAAAGTATGTTGAAGACTGCAAAACCTAATTCGGATTTGATTATAGATGGTTCGCTATCAGTTGATGAGATAGTAAATATAATATGTAATGAAATTAAGAAGAACTGAGATCAAGCATAATCGAGGATGCCAAGAGCTTCGTCTAACACCGCATTCACGCAGGGCCGGCTGGCGCCGACCTTGCTCCGAAAGAGGCATTTTCGAGGAAGGTTATAAGAAATCCCCAAAAAACTGAACACTGGTATAAAGGATGAAGAGAATATGATCAGAACTTTTAATCGAGGAGAAGAAGAATATGTCATTCACTCACATTACAATTTTTATAATAGAGAATATAATTTCGATTTAACTTTTAAAGAGTACATTGAACAAGGAGTAGCTGCATTCATAAAGAACTTTGATGAAGCAAAGGACAACTTATGGGTTATAGAAGAAGATGGCGAACTTAAAGGAACAATCGCAATTAGTCACATAACTCAAGAACAAGCTCAGTTAAGATGGTACTTACTAGACAATAAGATTGTGGGGAAAGGATATGGAAAGAAATTATTGGTAACAGCAATAAATTTTTGTAAAGAGAAGGACTATGAGAACATCATTTTATGGACAAATAATAGATTAACACAGGCAAGAAGACTTTATGATAAATTCGGGTTTATTTTAATAGAATCAAAAGAACAACATCTTTCTAATCAATTATTGGTAACAGAATGTTGGAGAAAATATTTAACAGACAATTTAAGCAACTCGTAGAAGGCGGGGACATCTTATATCAACGCATTCACGCCGCGGGTCGCTGTCGCGCCCCTTGGTACGCACAGAGGGATTTCGAAGAAGATGAATGAGGCGGACAACCCTGCACTGCCTAACATCATCGCCGCCGCTCCTGTTGGTCACTTAAATGAAATCAAATGCAATTGTGTTTGTATAAGAATTCTCCTAGGAGTGTGTTGTTAGTGTTGATTCGGGAAGCTAGTAATGACGAGATTGATTTGGTCAGGACTATTATGTATGAGTCATTTATTGAGTATAAGGACAGATTGATACCTCCATCGGGAGCTCTATCGGAGACCACTGATCGAATACGTGAGAAGATCTTAGGGCGAGGAGGAGCTATATTAATTTTCTATGGATCGGAGGCAATTGGTTCAGCGCAATATTATGCTGAGTATGGTTATTTGTACATAGGCCGAATAGCTGTTTTGCCAGCCTGGAGAGGAAGAGGAATTGGTAAGTCAGTTGTTTTATATTTAGAAGATTTAGCAAGAAGCAAGGGGATAGACCAAATAAGGTTAGAAGTAAGATTATCATTGCCTGAGAACGTCGGTTACTACTCTAAGTTGAACTACAAACCGATCGAAGAACGTGAATATCCTTGTAAGTCGGATCGATGGTACATCATGAGTAAGAACTTGTGAAGGCTATTCGAAGAAGGAATTGAATTCATATAACAGAGCATTTAACGCAGCCGGCTAGCAGGAGGAGATCGAAGAAGTGAGCCCTTGGTCTGCCCGGAGAGATTCAATGAAGCTGAATTAGGCCGACAAACCTGTGAGGCTATCACCACTTGATCTGCCCGAAGGATTTCGGTGAAGGAAATTCAGGCAGACAAACCTGCCCCGACTAACCGCATCGCGGCCAGCCCTTCGGGTGAGCATTAGTTCTACATGGAGGCGAATAATGAATCCAAGATCCAGACGAATTATTATTGTTGTACTTGGTGGCATTATATTATTATGGATAGTTAGTTTTATGGTTCCTGAACTAACGATTCGAAGATATATATTATTTAGATTTCACCCTATAAGTAGTATCTCTGCAGAAATATCCAACAAAAGAAATTTTGATCAGAAATATGGTTATTTATTTGAAGTCGATGGATATAAACATAGAATCACAGGTGATGAATTAAATATATTCTATCTAAAGAAATATGGCCCACTCTGGGTTGTCTCAAGTACTGGAACAGGACCTTGAAAACTCAAGTAATGACAATGACATATAAATCTTTAGGTACGAGAAAAGACAAGTACATTGTGGGTCGACTTCCTGTCTTTATTCGATGATGCGGTCTGTTACTTCAAATAACATCGCTTTCTCGCTGCGGGCCGGCTGGCGCGTCCTTGGACCGAAAAATGAATATTCGAGAAGAAGTGGATTCGGCGGACAACCCTCCCCGGCTGAGATAAGAGCTATCTAAGCCCGGGAGGGTTCGTAAATGCGGGAAACAAACGTTAGGTGAAATTGAAGAAAGGATGATGGGTGTGAGCCATATGAAGAATTATGCCATTATTACAGATATCCATGGTAACAGTCCGGCTTTACGTGCTGTGTTAGATGATATAAGTCGTAAAGACATTGAACACATTTTTTGCCTTGGCGATCTTGTCGGAATTGGGCCTGATAGTAACGAAGTAATTCATTTGTTGTTAAACCAAGACAATATTTCTTTTGTTAAGGGCAATCACGATAATGCTGTAGTTGCTGCGTTTTATGATCGGCAGATACCCGAAGGACATGAGCATGTCCGGAATCATCATAAGTGGTTAGCAGAACGGATAGAACAGGAATACATTCGATTTTTAGATAACATGCCTCTTAAGCTAGAGACGGAAGAACACCTCTTTGTTCATTACCATCTAGATAAGATGAACAATTTTTTGCGTATAGACCAGCATCCAACAGGCGAAAAATTAGATCAGATCTATAAAGATACTGATTATCGTTTAGTTTGTTTTGGACATCACCATATTGTGCACGAGTTTATTACTCTAAAGGCGGTATATTTTAACCCAGGATCATTAGGTTGTTTTGATAAACCAATTGCTCGCTATGGAATAATCGAACTGGATAGGCAGGATGTTAAACCTCTTCTTGTTGAAGTTCCTTATGATAACTCGGCTTTTTTAAGATCATACAGAGAACTGGGAGTACCGGAAAGTGATTTTATTTTGAAAGCATTTCATGGGGGACAATTTTGAAGGTTATTCAAAGAAAGCCGTCAACTTCACCTAACATCGCATTCACGCTGCGGGTCGCTGCCGCGCCCTTTGGTCTGCCGGGGGGGTTCGAGCAAGCTAGCAGAGGAGTCAATGAGCCCTTGGTCTCCCGAAGAGATTTCAAAGAAGCTGTATCAGGCAGACAAACCTGCGAGGCTAAGTCCTGACGGACCCGGCAGATCGGTAACTTCGCTTAACCGATTTGGTAACGTAAGCTTTTAGGCGTCGTGAACACAAGAAAGTTATAAGAAATTGCCGCAAACCCTATAAAACTATGAAACCCGAGGTGTTATATGTCTTATCATATTCGAGTAAGACCTACCGCATTGATAATAAGAGATGGAGGCATTTTGTTGGTAGAGTATGAAGATCAAGACGGAATTCATTACAATTTGCCAGGCGGGGGTGCTGAACCAGGTGAAACCATATTGGAAGGAGTAAAGAGAGAAGTAATAGAAGAGACAATGGCAGAAGTGGCGGTCGGCCAACTTGCTTTTGTTTACGAATGTGCACCACATAAACAATCTGGAGACTACCCTGATGCACCGCACACTTTGAGTTTGATTTTTGAATGTTTTCTTAAAGAAGGGTCAGAACCGAGACAACCAGACCATACAGATGATTCGGAACAATCTGCGGTCAAGTGGATAAGTATAGAAGAACTGGATTCAATCATCTTATTTCCAAATATAAAAGAACAGATAAAAGAATACATAAGCAATAGTAGAAACATTGAAATTATTGAGGATTATAAACTGAAAAGTTATTTTAAGAACTTATAAGCGTACTCGAAAAGGGCAGTAATTTCTTATAACACCGCAGTCACACTACGGTTCGCTGTCGCTGTCCCTTGGTCCGCGCCGGGGGCCTTCGAGTAAGATGTATCAGGCGGACAAACCTCACTGCCTAACCGCATCGCGGCCGTTCCCTTCGGTCACTTAAGGCAAGGCAGCGAGGGTTCGTGAATGAAAGAACGTTATCTGAAAGGGCACGAAGGGCGGAGAAAAGGAGAGACCAATGGACACACATGATATTCCTGTTGAATTTGTAGATCAAATAGGAGCGATTCAGAACATCTCATTCCCTCGACAAGGGCATACTTCGCTTGTTGTTAAAATTGAAACTCGTGATCATCAGTTCATTATTAAAAAGACTGAGCATGGTTTATTTAATGAATGGTTATCGGAGGAATATAAAGCATTACAATATCTTTCGACTACCGGACTACCAGTTCCAAAGGTATATGCTTTCCATATTCAGGACAAATCTAGATGGCTACTTATGGATTATATAGATGGAATTAGTTTGAGGCATTTCCTAGGATGTAAACCTAACCTTAGAGATAGAGAAAAAGTTATATCTCACTATGGTTTATGTTTAAAGCAAATCCATGAAAGCCAATGCCCTGTTGGATTGCGCAAGAATGATCAATCTTGGTTAGATACGATGCTCATGAAGGCAAGCCACAATCTTGCTAATTATAATGTGGATGGCACTGAAGAATTAATTATACGACTGAAAAATGAAAGACCTAAACCGATTGAGAATACTTTGATTCATGGCGATTTTCACACTAATAATGTATTGGTTAACTACAATAATGTAATTGGTATTATCGATTGGCCTAGAGCTGCGTTTGGTGATCCGCGATTTGATATCGCGTTGGCTATCAGACCTAAGCAGGATGTTTTTGATGAAAGAATTATTCTTTGAATCCTATGGTAGATTAAGGATAACAGATGAAGAATATAGGTATTACCAAGAAGGGTTGTATAAGTTCTATTAAGTATCGCTTCGAAGATGCCTCTCGGCTTCGTGAATTGCAAGAACGTTATGTGAAAATTCTGAAACCTATTATAAAACCTTTTTAAACAGAACAAATTATTCTTATATAAAAGAAAGGAATTTGGTTATGGCTACTCGAAGTAGCGTTGCTATTATAAAGGATGGCTATATATTAATGGTAAGACAAATGTATAAAGGCGAAGAAATATGGACTTTTCCTGGGGGAAGCATCGAAGAAGGAGAGACTCCTGAACAAGCGGCAATTCGAGAAGTGTACGAAGAAACTGATCTTAAAGTTGAAATAATTAGACCTTTAGTTGAGGTATATAACGAAAGAATAAAAGGAATGTATTATTGTTTTCTTGGTACGATAATTGAAGGAACAGTTAAGCTAGGCCATGATCCAGAGTTGAAGAACCACAAGCAGGAATTGAAAGAAGTTAGATGGATATTAATTGATGAACTACACGATAACAATGAAGTAAAGAGAATTAAAAATTTAATTGCGTAGATGCAAGCACGTCGATTCCCCTAAGATAAAAGCTATCTAAGGGGAATCGGCGTCAGGAACACAGGAACGTTATCGGAAATTGCCTAAAACCATATATGGAGAGATTAGTAATGGAAGAAAATATAAATCATGTTTTGCCCCATGAGTTTTGCAATATGTTCAATAAAGATCAAGTCACTCTTCAATGGGAGAATGTCGCTAGGACATATTATTTACAAGGTGAGGAGGGGATAAATAGATATTTAAAGATTCAACCTGTAGGCTCGTTTGAATCAATAGAGGTTCAAGCCAAAAAGTTGACATGGTTGAAGGGAAAACTATCCGTACCAGAGGTTATCGATTATGGCATACTAGGAAACTATGAGTATTTACTAACATTAGAAATGAAAGGTTCAGCAGCTTCAGATAAGATTTTTCGTAATAGCAAAGATGAAGTAATTGAGTTGGTTGCTAAAGGGCTTCGAAGAATTCACGAAGTATCAGTAGAGAATTGCCCATTTGATAATCGTTTGAAGTATATGATGGAAATTGTTAGATATAATACGAAAGAAGGACTTATTAATTCTTCTAAGCTGAATAGGAAGTTTGGAGAGGGTATTGTTGATAATTTATTGGGTGAAATTGAAGCATATGCAACGGAAATCAAAGAAGATTTAGTTTTTTCCCATGGTGATTACAGTATGCCTAATATTATTATTTCGAATGGTCGTATTAGTGGATTCATTGACCTTGGTAATTGTGGAATAGCCGATCGCTATTATGATCTGGCAGTGGCAGAGAAAAGCATAATTATGAATTTTGGGAAAGAAAATACTGATTTGTTTTATAGATGCTATGGAATTGATGACGTAGACCATCAGAGAGTTAGGTTTTTTCAAATTGTAGAATTCTTATTGTGGGGTTAACCAAAGAAGAGGCAACGTCCGATTACAACGTGTTCCAGCTTCGCGAATTTCGCCGCTCAGATTGCTGGAGGAGTTTCAAGGAAGTAGATTCAGGCAGACACATCGATTCCCCTGAGATAAGAGCTATTAAGGGGAATCGACGTCAGGAACACAAGAACGTTATCAGAAATTCGGTACTATGAAAATCAAAGAATCCAAACAAATGTTCTATTATTGTGAGGAAAGAAATGGTATAATAAAAATCAAGTACAATTGAATCTTGGGTGGGGGTTGCTCCCTTCGAAAGGAGGTGAGCAGATACAATAACTATTATGATTCTTTTCGGATCCTTCGTTATTGCACTTTTGACAACATCTCGAGTAACTACAAGAGAGTAAAATCCCACCCATAGGTTAGCGCCCATGGTGGGATTTGTGATCTTCTAAAGCCTAGAAGGGATAAACCAATCAAGCCAATTGTATCTGCCGAGTGTTCGCTGCACTCGGCTTAATACATTAATAATACCATAGAAAAAGCAAGATGGAAACCCGATGAAAACATAAAAACCAGATCAAGAACTTGATTAATAAAAATCCAATATAGAAAATAACAGAATGGAAAGAGCTATTGAAAGTTACTCGAAGATGCCCGAACATCCGATAACAACGCATTCTCACGGCGAACTAACAGGGAGGTAATTCGAGGAAGTAAGCCAAGCCCTTGGTCTGCCGAAGGATTTTCGAAGAGGTAATTCCAGGCAGACAAACCTGCGAGGTGAAGTCCTGGCGACCCTCGCAGATCGGTCGCTTTGCTTGAACCGCCATGGCAACATAAGCCTCTCGACTTCGTCAATTCATGAACGTTAGCTGAAATCGCCTAAAGAGCCTAAAAGAAAGGAATAACTATATGACCATTATATTAAATAAAAAAATCGCTGAAGGTGGTTGCTCCGAAGTATTTGAAATAGGAAACAATCGAATTATTAAACTTGCGAAGGCGAATACAAGTTTTGAAGCAGCAAGAAGGGAATATCAGAATAGTTGTATAGCTCATGAGTGTGGACTACCTGTCCCCCAGCCATTTGAATTTATTGAAGTGAGTGGCAGACCGGGAATTATAGTTGAACATATTTCCGGTGAAACCATATTGGAACGGTTTTTCAGTATGGCTATCGATAGCAATGAAATTAATCAAGCTGATATTCGGCTTACAGCTCAACTCTTAAGTGAAGTTCATAGTAAATTATATCTAGGCTGTGGATTACCGCCCCAAAGAAACATTATAAAAAACAATATTAATAGTGTTAATTACTTAAGCACTCATGAGAAAGTAGCAATTATTTCATTGTTGGAACATTTGCCGACTAAACAATATATGTGTCATGGAGATCCAAATCCAGGAAATATTATCATTAAGAATGATGGAAATGCAGTTTTGATTGACTGGATGAACGCATCTATAGGTAATCCTGAAGCAGATATAGCAGAATACATTATCATGATTTCGTTATGCCGTTCTACCATCTTTTCTACCTGAGAGGTTTTTAAAAATATTTGATTTAGCTAGAGAGGAAATCATTAACACATTCATGGATGAATACGAAAAATTAACAGGTATTACCAATGATGATGTAGCACCATGGATTACGCCCATTGCGGCAAGGAAATTAGCCGCTGACGCAATATCTAAGGAAGAGAAGGACAAGCTTGTTCAAGAAATTAGACGTACTTTAAAAGAAAAGAAATTGTTTGAGTAACTCACGGGCTAAGTCCGTCGGACCGGTTCGCTTCGCTCACTTAAGCCTCTCGGCTTCGTGAGCGTAGAACGTTATAAGAAATCGGGGAAAATCGTTACTCAGTCCATTCAAAAACCCAAAGAAAATTCAAGTGCAGGTGAAACGACATTAAATTACTCTTCATATGTAGTCGCAATAAGTGGCGCAGCTTAACAGCGGAGAAGATTTTTGATGGTTACAACGGTTATGAAGTTAGATCTGCTGGAACAGAAGATAGTGCAAGGATTATGGTTACTGAAGGACATATTGGATTTATGTAGATCAGAAATTTAAAAAATAATTGGAGGCATAAACATGGAAACCTTTAAACCAAACGGATACAATTCATTATCACCTTATTTTGTAGTCAGAGATGCTCAGAGATTTGTTGACTTGATTAAAGCAATATTTAGTGTATCAGAACTGCGACGCTATGACTTGCAAGATGGAACAATTATGCATATGGAGCTTATGATTGATGACACTGTTATTATGTTGGGAGAATCCTCGGAAGAATTTCCACCAACCCAATTATTAGTTCACGTCTATGTTCCCGATGTTGATGAAACTTTTAGAAAAGCAATTGATATAGGATGTCATCCTATCGAAGTACCGAAGGAAAGGGACGGAGACCCTGATAGAAGAGGGACGTTCAGAGACTTCTCAGGAAATATCTGGTCTGTTGGAACACAAAAAGAAAATTGATTCACACGGCGAACGCCGCCAGTCTGCCCGAGTATATAAAGCAGGACCGTGATAGCTAAAAGTCCGCATAAATAACAAACCTTTAGAAATGAGGATAGATGAATGAAGGCAATCGTTAAGAAGGACATCATTGGTGTGATGCTTTATGTAAAAGATCTTAAAAAAGCAAGTGAATGGTACTGTAATTCTCTTGGATTTAGTATGGGAGATTATGATTATAATGATTTTATCGAATTAACGATTGATGGACATTATGTAATGCATTTGTTCAAAGAAGAAAACCATGGGCCCGTTACAAAAGCAGTTTTTACTTTTGATACAGATGACATTGAAGATGCCCACAGATCTTTAAGGAATAAGGGGATAGCGACAAGTAATATTAATCATTACGGCGATCATTCTGGGTTTACTTTTACGGATTGTGATGGAAATACCTTAATGATCTGTCAGTATGTATAGCGAGGACAAGATGATACATATTCGGCCCTTAATACAAAGATCACCCGCACAAATAGAATCAAAGTTCGGAGTTGATGACTGGACTACATGTATTGCATTAAATCCTGAGAGTCGTTATGTTGATATTGATAATAGATCAGATATGTTCGAATTAATTAGCGACAGGAAGTTTTCGGGAAAACATCTTCAAATGCTTTTTATAATTACAACCGATCAAGAAGCAGTCATAGGTTATGATTGTCCTAGCGGATATAATCTATGGGCCGATTTATTAAAAGCAGCAGAAGAGTTTGCGAGTAGGGGTAAGACGAAACGATCTTACGGGGTAGATCCATTAATAATGGAGATATTTTCTGTGAGCAATGGAACCTTGAAATTCACTATCTACTATGAATTGGATTGCTCTAAAAAATACGTAGACATATCACTTCCATCAAAGGAATTTATGTTATCATTAACAACCGCACTGGAACATTTCCTAAAGATCATGATTAATGAATATAACGTTGAAGTTGGCGATGAGGAAATAATAAACAGAGTCGAAAGATTGGCAAAAAGATTTAGTATTTTAACATAAAGTGAGGAGAGAAGGTTTGGCTAATAGAATTAGGTTTATCTTTTATGGGTTTATAGTCTCCTCCATGTTACTCATAATTCCGGTACCGGATTATGAAATTTGGTCTGGTGTTACAGATAATATTCAAGGGGGAGTTAGATTTATCGGTCTAGTCCTTTTCGTCGTTTTTGGATTTGTCTTACTGATAAATGCAATAAAAGCACTTTTCTTAAAAGATCAATGAGTTGGCTGTTCGATTTACTTTAATTACAAACGGCTGCTCATGACAATTACTACAGACTTGGGGGATAAGTGATGATATCCATAAGAAGCATAGTGCCTGACGACGCAGGAAAGTATTGGGAAATGAGATTAGAAGCACTAAGGGATCATCCGGAAGCATTTTCAGCAGATTATGATAAATCTATGAATATGTCGATGGAGTCAGTTGCAGCTAGAATTAAGAATACTCCGGAAAATTTCATTTTAGGTGCTTTTACAGAAGATAATGATATCGTTGGTATGGTTGGATTCTTCCGAGAACAGTCCAAAAAGCTACTTCATAAGGGAAATCTATGGGGTACTTATGTGAAACCACAATACAGAGGCCAGAAAGTCGGAAGAAAGTTAATTGAAGAATTGCTATTAAAAGCCGGCAAAATAGACGGACTAAGAAAAGTGAATCTTGGCGTAATTACTGTTAATGAAAACGCAAAGAGGCTTTATAGCTCAATGGGATTTATTGTATATGGTTTTGAGAAAGAATCGTTTTATTATAATGGAACATTATACGATGAGGAACTCATGACTTATTATCTTAAAAGCTGACTCAGTGGTTTGTTTTGTTGGGGTGCCGGATCAATTAGATTGAGAATGCTTGCGGAGGATCACGTAAGAAGTTACCCCATTTAGGGTAAAAGGGGGTTGAGATCATCGGAAAACGATATATACTAGCTGCTGCTCTATTATTGGTATTGATAATCTACGGGACAACCTATATCCCCCATAAAATAATAAAGATCGAACCGGCGGAAGTTTCCAAGATCACGGTTTTCAACGGCAATTCAGGATATCAGATTAATATTACGGACCAATCGGATATTGAGTATATCATCAACAACTTAAACAATACTACCTTAAAAAAAGGAAAATTGGCGATCGGATTTATGGGTTTCAGCTTTAGAACAACCATTTATAATCAGAATGGAACGATTATTGAGAAACTTATTATTAACTCGAAGGATACCATTAGATATAAAGGTTTTTTCTATACAATAACCGATCAGCCAATTGATTATGAATATATTAAACAAATGTTTGAGAATGAGTCGAGATTCTAGTAGGAGGGCATTCGGTAATGGATTCCATACGATATCCGATAGGTCAGTTTAAACCAAGTTTAAATCCTTCTGTCGACGCACGAGTCTCTCGGATCCATGAAATTCCGGAAATCGTAAAGACTTTGAGAGGGTTGATCGGGAATCTCGAAAATGAACAAATAATTACATCATACCGCGATGGAGGATGGACAATCGGGCAAATTGTACATCATATGGCGGATAATGATATGAACGCTTATTTACGTTTCAAAAGGGCTTTAACCGAAGACGAACCGGTAGCGAGTTCTTACCGCGAGGATTTATGGGCCGAACTGTCCGATTACAAGGATATTCCTATCGAAGATTCTCTTTCACTGCTTGAACTGCTTCACAGAAGATTTCTCATTTTGCTTAACAGTTTAAATCCGGAAGAATATAATAGAAAACTACGAACCGAGGCGCTTGGGAGTGTTACGCTTGATATTGCCGTTCAAAGGTTTGTCTGGCATAACCGGCATCATATGGCTCAAATCGAATCTCTGATTAACAAAATGGGTTGGCGTACAGGAGAAAGTTGACGGTAAACTAGAAAGTAGCGGGGTAACGGTTTATACAAGGATAAGCGCCCTTATGCCGGCGGAGGAGATCTCTCTGCGTGAAGACCCGAATCGAGTGACTCAAATTGATTTACTGAGAGGAACGGGATAATAGGATGACTTTTGCAGGCATAATCATTGGAGCCGGTTTGTTAATCATACTTTTTATGGTTATGGGTCCGGCAGGTGCGGGGCTATTCATGGCCATTATTTTTGGTCTCGTTTTTAGTAACCATTTTAGAAACAAGGAAATGTATGAAGACATCAAAAAAATAAAAGCCCATTTAGGATTGATGGAAAACGAAGAACTTGAGGATTATAAGAGCGAGGAAGAATTAAGGAACGCTATGGCATTAAAAGACGATCCTGATAAATTAAAAGAAGTAAATCAAGAAATCGAGAAAGAACTAGAACAATATGTGAGCGATGATCAAGAAAAGAACGAGAAGTAAAATTTCTAGAGAGCCGAGGGTCACCGACAGGTGACCCTTGGGCCGTTTAAGCTCGCACTGTCATTTCAACCGCAGCTGCTTCAATGTTTCTATATTTACAAGTATGATGCCGCCGATAATAGCCGCGGCACCAGCAAGCATGGCCGGTGATACTGCCTCATCGAACAATAATATCCCAAGGATAAGAGCTATAATAGGAGAAATATACAGCCAAGTAGCAGGGAATAGCGGATTCGTCTTGGCCACTAACCAATAATAAATGCTGTGCCCCAACATCGATCCGATGACGATTAAGTAGATCAGCGATCCAAGCGCATGAAATGTCAGCATCGAATCCATGCTAATCTGTTCCGTGAGCAAGGATAACAGTAGCAGCATGGCTCCGCCGTGCATCATTTGAACCGCGTTCAAAACGATGGGCGAAGTATCCGCAAAACGCCGGATCACATGACGCGAATAGATGGTACCGGATGAGTAACCGATTTCTCCGATCATAATCAGTACACATCCAAGCAGCCATAAGAGGCTGACCTCCATTGACATGCCGGGCAGCGCCAATAGCGCAACACCGGCAAATCCAAGCAGACAACCCCATAACGATCTGGCCGACAGTTTTTGCCGGAGGAAGGATGCTTGAAGCAGAATAATCATCAGTGGGCCTGTCGCTGATAAAACGGCTGCGATCCCCGAGCTTACATGCTGTTCCGCCCAATACAGGGTGGAAAATGTGCTGAAGGTTAATCCCGTCCCCGTTAAGAACAGTTCCTTGCGAAATATAAGCGCGGCGTTCGCTCTGTTCTTCCAAACCATCCAGCTATAAATGATGAAGCCCGCGATAAAAAAACGGACCCCTGCTGAGAAAAACGGAGGAGCGTCTGCAACTACAGCCACCTTAATCGCCAGGAACGTCGTCCCGAAGATGATGCACATTAATAAATAACAGAAAATAATCATTTATACCACTCCCTCTTTTGATTTATCATAATAGGAGGAGCATAGAACAGATCTTGATGAATAGAACAGTTGGAAAGCAATTAAAGGTATGATTCAGAAAGGACGCAAGGGAGGGCTGCCTCATGAAAAAGATCCGCGCGGACCGGCGATTCGAGCAAATTTACGATTATCTTCTGCACAGGATTGAGCGCGGGGAGTGGAAGGAAAACGACAAACTTCCCTCGGTCCGAATATTGGCCAAAGAAATGAATGTAAACCGGTTAACCGTTTTTAAGGCTTATCAGTTATTGAAAAACAATGGGAAAGTAGTTGTGAAAGAGAAATCCGGATACTATGCCCGTCCAAAGCATACCGAAGCCATCCGGCCTGAACAATTGGATATTCCGATCGTGTCTTCGTATGTGCAGAAAAATCATTTATCCGAAATCCACCGGGTGCCGGCCGATTATCAATTCTCGAAGGCCTTGATAGATCCGAATTTGCTTCCGAACTTATATTTATCCGAATATGTGAAAAAGGTCTTTGATCTTTATCCGAAATTGCTCGGCACCTATTCATCGTTGCAGGGCGATGAGGAACTCCGTGATTTTCTTTCGCTATACTTTAATCAGCGTCAACAGATTCATCTTTCTTCGGAAGAGCTCCTGATTACATCCGGCGCCCAGCAGGCGATTGATCTGATCGCAAAAGTCCTCGTCAAACCTATGGATGCAGTCCTGATCGAGCGGCCGACCTACAGCGCGGCAATCGATATCTTCAGCCAGTATGGAGCTCGAATCATCCCGACCGACATCCACCCATACGGCTATGATCTGGTACAAGTAGAAATCGCAATGAGGCAGTATAAACCTCGGTTGTTCTATCTTATTCCTACGTTCCATAACCCGACGGGCTACACGGTTCCGGCGGAACAACGTAAACGGTTGGTGGAACTGGCTGAACAGTATCAATGTGTTTTGGTCGAGGATGACTGGATTTATGATATATATTTTGAACGGAAGCCTCCGCCGTCCGTTTTCACCTATGACACCGAAGGGTGGGTCCTGTATATTCGCAGCTTCAGTAAATATGTGGCGCCGGGCTTGAGAATTGCCACTGTTGCGACCCGGTCATCCGCATTGATGAAATCTCTCTTAACCGCAAAGTCTTTAAGCGACAATGGAAGCCCGCTTGTTAACCAGAAAATCTTTCTGCATTATTTCTCGTCACAGAGGCTGCAGCAGCATTTGGAGAAGCTTCGTATAGCGCTGCATATTCGCAAGGATATTATGGAGGAAGAATTGACGGATGCCGAAGGCTGGAGCTGGACTTCCCCTCATGGAGGCCTAAACCTGTGGGTACGTCTGCCGGAGATGATTCCGATGGATGCTTTACTTTCTGAGAGTATTAATCGGTCGCTTACTTTTGTTCCCGGAACCATATGCGATCCGCATCATGAGCTTCGTTCAAGGATCAGACTAAGTTTTTCGTACATGAATGAACAGCAGCTTCGCGAAGGCTTGCGACATTTTATTCACATTGCCCGGACATTGGAGAAACAAGGTGGTTATTGACAACGAAGTTTTTCCAAGATATAGTTGGGAAAAGTGCTAATCTAAGCGGAAAGGGTGAGTGCAATGAAAAGTACGGTATGGTATTCAGAAGCAGGAATTACAAGTATGTACGTCATATTCATTGCACCCGCACATCCGAACGAACAATAATAACGCGATCTTATTTTGTGTTGTCGGATAGAGGGCCACGGTGAATGATGCCGTGGCCTTTTTATGTTCGTTAATTTTCACTAAAGGAGCGAATAGAAATGAATACAATAAGAAACTTTTATCCGGATGAAATCGAAGCGTTGAAGGTAATTTTACGTACTGTGTATAAAAGGATACATCTCTACCAGGAACAACGGAACGAGCATAATGAGATCCAAATGCGCGAAGCGATCGAAAGCACAATGCCTTATTTGTTATTATTCAAGGAACATATCCCCAGATATAAACGAAAATATATCGAGCTGCTTGAAAATCAGGCACAATTAAAGACGTATGATCTGATTATCTGTTTTGACCGGGCGATCTATGAGCTTCATGCACGTGTGAAGGGGGGAGAATTTGCCGATTTGCCATGGAGCAAGGAGTTACGCGATTTATTAAATGAAAGGCAGGAGCCGGATCAAGCTCACGGGATGCGGAAGAGTACCTCTGCTGAAGCCGTTTCATTCTTAACCAGCGGGTTGGGAGTGAGCAAAGGGACCGTTGAAGGAACCGCATGTATCGTTAATAATCGCGACAATCTTCATAGAGTCAAAAAAGGAGACATCTTGGTAACGCCTATGAGCGATCCGGAATTCGTCAGCGTAGCCCACCTGATTTCCGGGCTCATAACGGACCGGGGCGGAATGGTATGTCATGCGGCGATATTGGCGCGGGAATTTAATCTGCCGTGTATAGTCGGATGTAAAAACGCAACGGTAGCGATCAAAGACAGTGACCGGATTCAAATGGATGCTATCGCGGGGATTGTGGTGAAGGTGCATAAATGACTATCGTACCACTAGAGCAAGCGATGGACAGATTCATTTTTGGCGGGAAAGCCGCAAAGCTATGTCTCGCTGTCCGGTCAGGACTGCCGGTACCCGGAGGTTTCGCCCTTTCATATGGTGTAGTTGAACAGATCATAAACGGTAATGATGAAGTCATGAAATTATTGAATGAACATCTGAGCGCATCCACTACGAACGTTTGCGTCAGATCATCGGCCGTTGATGAAGATGACGAAAATTCAAGTTACGCGGGAATCTATCAATCCTTCTTAAATGTTATCGGCACACCGCGTGTAATGGAAGCCGTTCACCTTGTGGCCCGGTCAGGCCATGCCGCGCCGGCAATCGCATACCGGGCTAAACAAGGGCAAACTACTCCATCACCAGTTGCTATAGTCATTCAACAAATGATATTCGCCGATTGTTCCGGAGTCCTACTGACACGGCACCCTGTTACCGGGAATGACGAACGAGTCATAGAAGCGTGCTGGGGATTAGGGGAGAGTATTGCAGCCGGACGAATCATACCTGATCTATATACTGTGAGCAGGGGAACAGTGG
This sequence comes from Paenibacillus tarimensis, assembly GCA_041281825.1. GTDB lineage: Bacteria > Bacillota > Bacilli > Paenibacillales > Paenibacillaceae > Paenibacillus_D > Paenibacillus_D tarimensis_A. Next base: position 2,844,019 of record CP166298.1, read on the forward strand.
ACATTCAAATAAACATCGGCAGTAAAGAAACGGCAGTTTACCCGGACAAAAGGGGAGGAACGATTGAAATCAGTCTCGAAGAGCATCTTAAGAACAAGGCTTGTTTAACGGAGGATCAACTCAAGCGGCTTGAGCAGCTGGCAGCAAGCTGCGAGCTGATATTCGGGAAAGATCTTGATATAGAGTGGGCTATATCAGACAACGAACTTTATTTATTGCAATGCCGTAAAATAACGGCTTAAATATGAAGAGGTCAACCCATGAAACGGGTTGACCTCTGCTGTCCATCATGACGTTCGAAACCGAAACATGCTCCAGAACGTCCGCTTGCGTGAGGGATGACGTAATGAGCGGGGAGTGAGTACCGGCGTTGAAAGCTCGAGTTGATATTGCAGACGGGATCGATTGTCCTTGACAGATGACTCCATAAGGATTGCGGAATCGGATTCAGAAGTTTGCTCCGCATCGATTTCGTCCGGGCTATGTTCTAATACGGCCGTGATCAGCATCTCGAATTGCGGCTGACTTTCTTCTAAACCCGTAATTGAGAACGGCTCGGGAATTGAATCCGTCTCCGGTCCCGTTACTTCCATAGCGGCAGCAGTCTCATGCTGCAATAATCGATCCTCAGACATCGACCTTTCCAACTCTTCCAACCGCTCGGCAAGCACGCGGTTTTCATGTTGAAGCTCCAGTATGAGTTCTTGTAAATATTTCATCGACAGTTTGGGTTTTCTCGTATCCTCTTGGATTTCCACAGTACGAACCGACGGCGGCAGCATTGGTATGTTTTTGATTTCTTCATTATGATTACCCACGTTACGGCCTCCTTTGTAATACAGAATACTAGAGTGATAGATTTGTACTCTTATTGTAGAACAGATTCGGTAAAGATGCTGTCGAAGCCCGCTGTCAGGTTTTCATTAATAATGTGGATTGAGGATCTTTCTTATCCGGTCATCCGGAATGATGATACGCACTCAATAGACCCGATGAATGACATCCTCAAAGGCGGGTTCCTCCATGTGGATGTCGTCGATTTCACCCCAAGCACTCAGCTCGCGCAGCATGTCCGTCACTTTCATATGGCTTCGGTTACTTTCAATCACGACACTGTCCGCATTGACTTCGGTTACATGGAACGACGGATTTTCTTCCATCTGTATTATGGCAGGCACCTGGAATGACCCTCGGAAGGTCACCCGTACGATTGTCGGCAATCCGATCATGTCCCGGAGCTCACCGATTGAACCATCATAAGCCAACTCCCCGTGATTAATCACAATCACCCGCTCGCACAATTGTTCGATATCATCCATGTCGTGAGTTGTGAGCAGCACCGTTTTGCCGAAATCCTGGTTCAACACTTTCAGAAATGCGCGAATGTTTCGTTTGGCCACCACGTCAAGTCCAATCGTCGGCTCGTCCAGGAAAAGCAAGTCGGGGTCGTGCAGCATTGAAGCTGCGATGTCGGCACGCATCCGTTGTCCCAAGGATAGTTTGCGGACCGGCGTCAGCCAAAAATCGTCCAAGCCGAGCAGCTCGGAGAGCTGACCCAGCCGCATCCGTTTTTCCTTCGCTTCCACGTTATACATCTCGGCCAAAATATCGTAAGAATCCTTCACCGGCAAGTCCCACCACAACTGGCTTCGCTGGCCGAATACGACACCCAGCTTTCTAACGACCCGCTTCCTTTCGCGATGGGGGTTGAGCCCGTTGATACGGACTTCGCCCGACGTAGGGTGGAGGATGCCGGTCAGCATTTTAATCGTTGTTGATTTGCCTGCTCCGTTCGGTCCGATATAACCGACGAATTCTCCTTGCCCGATCGAAAAGCTGATTTCACGAACCGCCTCATGAACACGGTATTCTCTTGAAAACAATGTCCTTAAGCCGGCAAAGCTGCCTTCTTTAGCCACCGGAGTCCGGAATACCTTTCGTAACCGCTTGGCTTCTATATAATACTGCCCTTCCATGCACTGTTCACTCCTAACTTCCTGTACTCTGATACTTCGTAATTCCGAACCGCCAAAACAATAGACTTCCTGATAGGCATATCACTGCAACAATTGCAATGCCGCCAATAACCCATACCCCGAGTTCACCCCGCAATATATGCAAGGCAGGGACGTAGCTTACAAAGCCGACAGGAATTGCAAACAGCAAAAAAGAACGCAGCCAGGCCGGATAGATTGCGAGGGGATACTGGGCTGCCGTCCGGGCGGCATCTTCCGTAATGTTTTGCAGCTCGGTAATCCGGGTCAGCCAGAAGCCGAAGGTAGCGGTTGCCAGGCCGATGGCAAATAATATGATTGCGCCCGTGACGATAATGAATAAGGTCATCGGGAAAGCCGTCCAGGAAATCTGTCCGGTCTTCATCATGGAGGTAAGGGCCCAAACTAGAACAAAACCTCCCTGAAGCACCTCTCCCAGCATGATTCGGAAGTTTTGCGACATCAGCGCCATCAGAACCGGAACAGGCCGGGTGAGCAGCTGATCAAGCTCTCCGCTTACCAAATATTTTTCCAGGTGATGCACATCGTTGGCTAATGTCCGATACAACGTTTTGGCAAGGGTCATAACGGCAAACAAATAGCCGACTTCATACAGCGACCATCCCTTGATCGCTCCAAACTTGTACAACACTATAGCAACCATCAGAAACTCGGCGATCTGAATAATTGCAGCAAGGAAGGAGGCGAGTAAAAAATTGAATTTATACTGCATCCGGCTTCGGATACTGGCTTTAATCAGCAGAGAATATAACCTCATTGTCCGAAGGAGAGAGTGTCCGGTCATCCGCCCTGCACCTCGACTTTCCGCCGCAGCAAGCGGGTAACCGCCAAACACAAACCGGTCATGAATAAGCACCATAGAACGGAACCGAGCAAAATGGACCCGCTCTCAAAACCGAGATAGATTCGGGTCGGCACATATAGCAAATAGGGGTAAGGAGTCATCCAACTGATGGATTGCAGCCATTCCGGCATCCATTCGAGAGGAATAAAGAAGCCTGCGAGCAGCATGATAAACGCATGATTGCCCCAGTAAAGCCAGCCCGATTCCGTTGTCCATAACGCACTCGCGCCAATGATGTAGTTGATGCTGATCGATATGTAAGCGGATAATAACAAGGAAAGCAAGACAAGAAGGACGTCAGACGTTGCCCGGGGTGTTTGAATTGAAAAAACAAAATAGTAAAGCGTGTAGATAGGAACGGATTTGTACAGGAACTGATAAGCGATTTGCCCCCATTCCCGGCTCATCATATGCGTAAACAAGTGAACGGGACGCATGAGGTCGAGTGCGATGTGACCGGTCCGCACCGATTGAGGGATGCCCAGACCTATGGTATTAAAACCGGAAATCCATAGTGACGCTTGGGTAAAAGCGATATAACTTACCATACCTTGCACGCCGTAATCGCCCAGCGTATGATGATCCCCAATGCCGATCCATATACAAGCGTACATGTAACCGAACAACGCGCTGGCGATATTGTGAACCATGTGGGCGCCGCGGTACTGAAGATTGCGGGCATACGATTTCATGCCTAGAACAAGATAAAGCATGCAACACCTCCGATAAGTTAATGGGACGATAATCGTCAAACTTCAGTCAAGGTGAAATGCGAGAGATAAAAACCATCTTACCAAGAATCCCCTTTTACATCAAGAGATATTTCATTGTGCATACTTCAAATAAAAAAAAACGGCCGTCGCGTTCGATGCAGCGACGGCCCGTAGTGTACAAGGTTTATGCGTAAAAAACTTCATTTACTTCCCATGATTCGACGATGCGATGAGCTTCCGCCGAGTTGTATCCCATTCCCATTAAATAAGTGATAGCCGCGATTTCCCTGAAAGCATGGGGATAGGAAGTAAACTGGGCTTCTCTCAAACCGTATTGTACAAAAGGTTCGACGGTTGACAATACATAGTGTTTCAGATGCGGGTTACTGTACGGAGCCTGATTCATTAAATGAGGGTTGTTGCCTGCATATTGAGGTTGGAATTGACTTTGGTACATTTAAGATTACTCTCCCTTTATTAGAAAGTGGATCCTACATGTTCATACTATGATTAGATGCCCGCCTATTCCCTGGGCATTGGACTATTTTAGTCCACCCTTTTCTTAATACATACCGTTTTTGAACAGTACTGCTTCAAACCATCCCAGTTGCCCCAAATGCATCCCTTGCACAGCGAGGGTTGTTTGGGTTTTATGTTGTTTAATAACGATGTATTCATATGTAAACACCTCCAAAAATTAACACACTTCATAATACCCCGTCATTATCAGTCCTATGCATCTGTTTGGAAAAATAAATATCATGCATAAATTCCAGGTAACTTCGGGAACACAATTAAAAGGTTGAAAAAAAACCAAGAGACCGGAGAGACTAGATAAGGTGAGACTTTGAGATAAGGAGAGACTTTGAGCTCAGCTCAAAGATCCCTATGTCATGCTCCGGAGAGACTTTGAGATAAGGAGAGACTTTGAGCTCCGCTCAAAGATCCCTATGTCATGCTCAAAGATCCCTATGTAAGGAGGAAAATGTTATGGACCGACAAAAGGGACGTACAGAAAAAACGAAAACGCCGCAGCCATTTACACAAAAACCAACGGATCCTAAGCCGGACTCAAAAATTCATTCGGAAAAGCTTCGTTATGAGCATGCGGATGAAATATATGAATAATTTGCATATAAATCCGGATCTCCGTCAACTCTAACCGTGGTAAGAACCGTTAATCAAAGGAGGAATTTACGAAATGCAACTGGCGGCACACGAAGCATTGGATCTACATGAACTGGCGATGAGCTGTGTAAATTCCATCACGAATATGGCCTGTTTTATGAACCAGGTTCAGGACGCTGAACTGAAGGCGATCCTTCAAAAGCATTTTCCCCTTCACATCCAGGATTATAATATGAAGGCGGATTATTTAAGCAAAGCGGAAGGAACATCGGCCAAACTGCCGGTTCCTGACCTCACGCCTGCTCTGCAATCCTTTACGCAAGCGCCGGTAAGCCCGGTTCCGGTCGTTCCCAGAACGAACGTACAGCAATTTAATGATCGAGAAATCGCTACCGCTTATTTGTTGACACTGAAGCGTGCGGGCAGGGAATATGCCTGGGCTGCCATGGAAATGAGTAATCCTGGGCTCAGATCCTTTTTGGAGGACGCATTCCGGATGAGTTCCCATCATGCGTTTGAAGTTTGGCAATGGATGGTTAAAAAAGGGTTTTATCCGCTCGAGCCTGCCGCTCAAACAACGATGAATACATTAGCCGGACTCTATCAAACAGTTCAGGAACCGGTTACTGTGCAATAAGATGATACAAGGCGTGTGAATCGAGAACGCCTCCCGAAAGAGCGGATAAATTCGATCTGCTCTTTCTTTTTTATGAAATCTTTATTTAATCATCGCCAAAAAGAGCAATCGAAAAGAAACAAAAGATATACGTTCCATGGTAAGATAGGAAAAGAATTCATGCATTATAACGTGGAGGGAAGAGAAAACAATGATTGCTGCGGAAAGTCATACGAAGCCTGGAGCGGATAACGCAGAGATAAAGAAAAGCGTACCGTGGATTTATTATGTCATCTTTTTTGCCGTCCTGAACGAATCGGTCTTCAACGTATCTACCCCAAATATTAAGGACCAATTCGGACTGGACGAAGCGGGTGTGAGCTGGGTAGTGACGATCTTCTTCATTGTGTTTGGTCTGGGAATAGTCATTTTCGGCAAATTATCCGATATATTCAGTATTAAAAGTCTGATTACGGTCGGCATTATCGTCTACAGCCTCGGATCTGTATTAGGTTTTATTTTTCAAGCCTGGTATCCGGCCGTCATCGCTTCCAGAGCCATTCAAGGGATCGGAGGCTCAGCGATTCCCGCGCTCGTATTTGTTATGGTGGCCCGATTTTTTACGCAGGAGGAACGAGGGAAAATGTTCGGCCTTATTACATCGACAGTTTCTTTCGCAATCGGCATCGGTCCGGTTCTTGGAGGATATATTGCCGGTTCGTTCCATTGGGCTTATTTGTTTCTCGTATCGATCCCTGTCCTTGCCGCTCTACCTTATTTCCGGAGGTTTCTGCCGGAAGAGCAGCGGGGCGCGGGGAAGCTGGACTTGTTAGGCGCATTGCTGCTTGGGATATTCGTTACAATGCTGATTTTGTTTACGACAGAGGGTAACTGGATTTATTTATTCGCGGTATTTGCGGCACTGGTCTTATTTATCGTTCGTATCCGGCGGGCGAAGGAGCCATTTGTCGATCCGGCTCTGTTCACAAATCCGAAATTCCGAAGCGCGCTCATCATCGGGTTTCTTATCTTCGGTACGGTCATGTCCGTCATGTTCGTGATTCCGCTCATGTTGAGCAGAATGTACGGCTTGAATACGGAAGCGATCGGTCTCATTATGTTTCCCGGAGCCATCAGCGCAGTTATATTCGGCAGAGTTGCCGGTAATCTGACCGTCAGCAAAGGGAGCCATTTTGTCGTGTATATCGGATTCGGCTTGATAACGCTAAGCCTGATGATACAATCGTCGGCAATCGGGTTCTGGGTATGGTATATCGGGATCTCCTTAATTCTGATGTATATCGGATTTTCTTTTGCGCAGACGGCACTGGCGGAGAGTGTTACGCAAATACTTCCGGTTCATCAGATCGGCGTCGGAATGGGATTCTTTAATATGACCTCTACGCTGTCGGGGGCAGTCGTAACTGCGGTAGTAGCCAAAGCGCTGGAGCGCGAGCTGTTTGCATTTCCGCTTCACCCGTTAGTTTCGGATATACGGGCTTATATGTACGGCAATCTGATATTAATACTGAGCTTAATTGTTGCGGCGAGCGCGATCTTGTATTTATTCACATTAGGTAAAAATAAAGAAGCGCTGCAGCCCGCAAAAAAACCCGTCTAACGAACCTTCAACCGATATGATTTCAAAATAAACGGCCTGGAACCGCGTAAAAGCGGTTCAGGCCGTTTTTGTGTTGTTGGATGCAGGGATATTTTTAATAAAAAATGGTAGCTTTACACGAACAATTGTTCTATAATGAAAGAGACTTTGGACGACAGCCTAATCAATTAGTTAATGAAGGATGGTGACGGAATGTTAATCGAGCGGCATCCCGAAATCGATGAGGTGATTTCTTATATTCATCACAATATATACGAACCTCTTTCCCTGTCCCAATTGGCGTCTCATATTGCCTATAGCCCGTATCATTTCACACGTATTTTTAAACAGAGAACCGGTCTTTCGCCGCTGTATTATGTCTCGTCTCTCCGACTGCAAAAGTCCAAAGACCTGTTATTGAATACAAATCTAAGTATTCGCGAGATCGGGCTGGAAATCGGACAGCAAAGCCTGGGGACCTTCACGACGCGGTTTACCGAAAAGGTGGGCATGTCGCCGTCCGACTTCCGCAACCAGGTACAGAGAGCGGACAACCATTTTCATTCGCTGCGGGAATTGAACGACTGGACGGATCTTCAGCCGGTTTTAAAACAAAATGCCAGAATAGATGGGACCGTTCAAGCGGAGGTTCCTTTTGAAGGAATTATTCTGATCGGCTTATTTGCCAAACCGATTCCCGAGGGATTGCCGCTGTACGGAACGCTGCTTCCGTCATTGGGTGATTTCTGTTTTACGGACGTCAAGCCCGGCACCTATTACTTGATGGCAACATCCGTCTCTTGGGGAATGAAGGCCTTGGATTTTATGCTTCCGCATAAAACCTTGCGTACCCGTTCGAAAGAGCCGATCATCGTCCGGCCGAATTCAGCCGTCCCTCATCAGCAAGTTAAACTCTACGCACCGCGTCTGGACGATCCGCCTATTCTGATCTCACTGCCGTTACTGATGAATAATTTTCTGAAACGGGTTCTCCAAAACAATGACCGGCTGAGCAGTGTCTGAATCCCATTATTGAGTTGTCTGCCTCGAACGCTTATAATATAACGAGACATAAGACTATAAGAAAAGGTGTAATCATGAGTATATTAAACGTAGAAAAACTTAGCCACGGATTTGGCGATCGGGCAATATTCAACGATGTTTCGTTCAGACTGCTTAAAGGGGAGCATATCGGACTCATAGGCGCAAACGGCGAAGGCAAATCCACTTTCATGAACATTATTACGGGCAAACTTCAGCCGGACGAAGGGAAGATCGAGTGGTCGAAGCGGATGCGCGTCGGATACCTTGATCAGCATGCGGTGCTTAGCAAAGGAATGACTATGCGCGATGTGCTGAAGGGAGCCTTTCAATATTTGTTCGATTTGGAACAAGAGATGAACGATATGTATGCCAAGATGGGCGAAGTTTCCCCGGAGGAGCTTGAGCAACTTCTCGAGGAAGTGGGTACGATCCAGGATACATTAACGAATCAAGATTTTTACATGATCGATGCCAAAATCGAGGAAACGGCCCGGGGACTGGGACTTACCGATATCGGTCTGGATAAGGATGTTAACGACCTTAGCGGCGGGCAGCGGACGAAGGTGCTGCTGGCCAAGCTGCTGCTTGAGAAGCCGGATGTCCTGCTCCTCGACGAGCCGACGAACTATCTCGACGAGCAGCATATCGAATGGCTGAAACGTTATTTACAGGAATACGAGAACGCATTTATCTTAATTTCTCACGACATTCCGTTTCTGAACAGCGTCATCAACCTGATCTATCATATGGAAAATCAGGAGTTATCCCGATATGTCGGCGATTACGACCACTTCCAGCAAGTACACGAAATGAAAAAGCAGCAGCTTGAAGCCGCTTATAAGCGTCAACAACAGGAAATTTCGGATTTGAAAGATTTCGTCGCCCGGAATAAAGCAAATGTCGCAACGCGGAACATGGCAATGTCGAGACAAAAGAAGCTGGATAAAATGGAAGTCATTGAGCTGGCGAAAGAAAAACCAAAGCCACAATTCAATTTCAAGGATGCGAGAGCTTCCGGCAAGCTGGTGTTTGAGGCAAATGATCTTGTCATCGGTTACGACCATCCATTGTCCAGGCCGCTGAGCCTGAGAATGGAGCGCGGTCAGAAGATTGCGCTTGTCGGTGCAAACGGTATTGGTAAAACGACGCTGCTAAGAAGTATTTTAGGCGAGATCAAGGCGCTGTCCGGGAACGTGGAGCTTGGTGAATATCTTCACATCGGATATTTCGAACAGGAAATGAAGGAAGCCAATTACAATACATGCATTGAAGAGGTGTGGAACGAATTTCCTTCCTTCACACAGTTTGAAGTGCGTGCGGCGCTAGCCAAGTGCGGCCTTACCACTAAACATATTGAAAGCAAGATTGCCGTGCTCAGCGGAGGAGAGAAAGCGAAGGTGCGTCTCTGCAAACTGATTAACCGTGAAACAAACCTGCTTGTGCTTGACGAACCGACCAATCACCTCGATGTGGATGCGAAGGATGAGCTTAAGCGTGCCCTGAACGCATATAAAGGCAGCATTCTGCTGATTTCGCACGAACCGGAATTTTATCGGGATGTCGTTACAGAAGTTTGGAACTGCGAATCCTGGACGACAAAAGTATTATAAACCGCGATAATCCATAGGAGGTGGTCTGCATATGTGCCGAAACATTAAGACACTCTATAACTTCGACCCTCCGGCTACCGAAGAAGAAATTGAAGCGGCCTCACTCCAATTCGTGAGAAAGTTATCGGGCTTCAATAAACCATCGAAAGCAAACGAACCAGCATTTAATCGCGCCGTTCAGGATGTAGCTGCGGTTGCCCGGGAACTGTTGGACTCGCTTGTAACCAATGCCGAACCGCGAAGCCGCGAGGTTGAAATCGAACGTGCCAAGGCCAGGGCCGCAAAAAGGTTCGGTTAACTAAACATCCGTTCGGAAGAGATAGAACATTCAAGCGTTCTATCTCTTCTTTTTCATGTCCCGCTATTATTACCAATTAACTATGCGCGGTCGGTTCGTGGAAGCTGAACGCCTAGTAGACAGAATTGAGGTGGCGATGATTGACCGAAGAGATTATCGTACGCGCTATTGATGAAAATCAAATCGAGTTGTTTGCATCAATTTTGCAAGAGGCGGCTGAATGGCTGCGGGAGCAAGGCATCGAGATGTGGACCCGGGAGCAGATTAGAGTGGAACGACTGTTACAACAAAACGACATTCATGAGATGTTCATTGGTTATGTGAGCGGCGCGCCTGTCGCAACCATGATGATCCAGGAGATGGATGCTTTCATGTGGCCGCAAGCAGTGAAAAATAAAGATTCTTTATATTTGCACAAGCTTAGTGTCAGGAGAGCATGGGCGAAAAGCGGCTGTTCCAGTGCAATGATTGGGTGGGCCAAAGAGGAAGCTGGCCGCCGAGGCAAATCTTATTTACGGCTTGATTGTGCTGCAGATCGGCCGAAGCTCAACGAGTTTTATGAAAGTCATGGGTTTATAAAAGTAAAGGAAGTGTTGATTAACCAACGATATCCGACTGCTTTATACGAATGGGCATGCAACGGGAATAATAAAGGAGGAGCTTCGCATCGTGGCCGCACCTATGCAAAGATCAGATAAGCTTCTATTCTGGCGGTAATTATTCTGATGAAGGACAGGAATACTTTATTTGCGAACCATGGGTATAAAAGTGAAATCAATCCTATGGTTGACAAAATGCATTAGGTTACAGTAAACTGTAAATGAAACATCAAACTGTTTTTTATACAGTGCAGTGTTATTTGGGGGTGTGAAATGGATAGCTATACGGCAAAACAAGTTGCAGAGCTTCTTCAGAGGGATGATCCTCGAATGAACTTGCGAACAGTCAGATATTACACACAGATCGGAATGCTTCCGCCGCTGGAACTGGTCGGCAACAAGCGGGTATATACGGACCGCCACATTGAGTATTTCCGAGCAATTATGTTCTTATCGAGGACTGGTGAAACCTTGGCGTCCATCCAGGATAAATTTAAGACTCTTTCCTTAGAGGAGATTAAAAAACTCGGTGATCAGCTGCACATTTACAGGCCGGACAGGGTACTGGAAAATGAGACCGTAAAAATAAATGAAGACATCCTGATTACGATCAGTCCGAAGATTTCTGCGGAAATGAAACAAAAAGTGATTGAATCGATCACCAATGTATTGAGGGGGGAGTAAGATTGAAGCTCGATGTCCGGTTATCCAAGAACATCATGGAGAATGAAGAAGGAATGAATCATCTATGGATTCGAATCTTCCCCGATGAAGCTTCCGGAATCCACAAAGCCGAAATGGATATACAGCTTCCTGCCGGGGTGTACCGTTCACCCAACCTGAACGGGTATCCCGAGAAGGAAGCTAATCGCATATTGCTTGATTTGTCAACGGATCTTGAAGTATGGATTGAACTATACACACAAGGTGAGACTCCTTGCGGAGAAGAGACCATTGCAGTCACTCTGTATTCAGGTGATAGTGAATATGTTAAGGTCGTTCGTATACGCTTGGTAAATGTTGATGATATGGACTCTGTTGAAATCGATGAACAAGTAATCAAACGGCTGAAAGAACTCGGCATCCCTCACGATATTCCACATCAAAAGGAATCGGAGTTCGTCATTATCGAGCCCAAAGTGCTTGACATGGGAAGCAATAAGTACGCCTACTTAGAAAAGAAATATCGGGTTGATTATTAATTAAGTAATGGAAAGGCGCCGTTTGACATCTTCGATGATAACGATTATCATAATCATCAGAAGAGGAAATTTGTCAAAAGATCGGAGTGTCGAAATGCACCGTATTGATTTCAACCATATCAGTGACAAATATCGCATGTTTTTCGACAAGGGGACAGAGGGAGAAGGGGCGCTTCTCCACCAAGAGGAGCAAGTGATGAGGCTGGCTGACCAGTTTGGAGCTTCCGTTCAAAGTCCCAACCGGAGGGTAACAGGATCATTGTTTGCCAAGCGATACAACTCCCTGCTGGCTGGTGCGCTATATTTGTGGTTGTTTCATGGGTTTGGGACAGATTTATCCCGAGACGTTATTAAAATCCGATTGAACGGAATCAGCCTGATATTTCATCTGTATGGAGAAAGGTCTTTTTCCGGCTGGACAGACGAAGAGTATATTCGTCATATGATGATTGACAATGCGGCTCCGGTTTTTCGCTTAATTGCAAGTCACACAACTATTCCTGAGAAAAACTTGTGGTCACACTTGTCGTATTTGCTGGCTTATTGGAATCAAGAATGGCTTCGAAATGAACTGTCAGATGTATTACGAAACCGGATAGAAGACGTGTACCTGGAATTAGCAAAAACTTATTCGTTAGGCTCCGGTTTTCACGCTTGCGAAGATCCGCTGCATACGGAACATGCGATCCTTGTTCGGGATACGTGCTGCATGAATTACCGTCTTCAAGGCGAGGATCGATACTGCTATACTTGTCCGCTCATTACGGATGAGAGGCGATGGGAAAAATATCGAAATGCGCATCAAAAGGAGCAGGCTTTACCGGAGATCGCAGCGGATAAGATAAAGGAATGCGCCAAAGTTGCCTCGATTTGAGTGAGCGTCCAGGCGGCGAATAAGGTAGTTGACGACCTGTATAAGCTCCTTGCTCCTTCCAAATAAAATCTTTTGAGTAAAGCCCGAGTTAGTGAACTCGGGCTTTACTTCTATCCGATATTTTATAATCCGCCCGATCTGTTTTTATTACCACCGAACCGTCCAACATCGTTACATTACTGTTGATGCTTATCGGAATTTCATAGCTTTTGCCGGGCAGATTCGGTTGTCCTTCTACATTTATGATTTGGCCGTTTCCTGATAAGATGAGCTCCGTGCCGGGTAAGTAATCGTCGGTTTTGTTTAGATCGCTCCGGCGTAATGACACATCCGTTAACTCTAATTGAATCATATCCAGGTCATCCTGCTCCTGTTTATGAATCCAAACCGTTTTCCCTTTTAAGGACGAAAGCCACTCCGCCATCTTCTCAACCTGTAATTCCATTAAATATGCACCCGACCTTTCCACAGCTGCAGCGGTTTGTTGTCAGCGGGAGGGAAAGCTCTCCCGTTAATTACCCTTTCATTGAAAGCAACCAATCGGAATAACATTCCTTACAGAGAATCTCGAATCGGTCATCCAAACCGTTCTTCTGATACACTGTAATACTGTGTCCTGTTGTTGTCGCTTTTTCGCAGTAATGGCAAGTATACGTCATTGAATAATACCGCCTTTCACGTGATAGTAAGGGCGGTAATTAGTCTGCTCAGACAAACGAAAGTTCACACTTAGTAAAGTCAGGTTAGAACCTGTGGAAATTACTCAGGATTATTCTTAACCATGATATGACTGTTATCAAGTTTATAATTTTCCTTAGCCGTTACATTAGATATATCTAAGGAAGCCGTTGGTGCTGCATCAGCAGATGGAGCAATGTCCATTCCTTCCATATCTTGCCTTTCGATATGGCCCTTAATTGCTGCCATCGCGTTTTCGGCTTCGCTGTTAATCGGATTATTATCATCATCGATAATTTTTCTTTCATCATAATCCGTGTTACTCGCTTTTACTGGCGCGTAGACATCAAGATTTTGTTTGTTCATAATCGTCTCCTCATTCTTCATTTAGGTGATGAAACCATCCTCATTATGCCCTGCACTGCGCTGGATTTATGTAAACGAAACCTTCCAAGCACTGGTATCGTATAAATGTGCAAAACATAATAGTGGAGAAGGAAGGGAAAAATTATGTTATTTTCGGAATTATAATTATGGCAATTGGTATATTTATACTTTACTCAAACCGCCAACAAGAAGAGGAACTGCTGATCATAAAATTATTTGGCTATTATATTTTAGGGATTTTTTACTTTAGCTTCAATGGCATTGTTTTACCGTTAGGATTTCTAATCAGTTTGTTTTTAAGACCGAGAGAAAATAACGGTATTAAGCGGGGGGCTTCAATCTTTGGTTTAGTAATGATGATTATTGGGTTCATCATTAGGTAATTTAACCTTCCTTAAGATAAAATCAGCTATTCGATTTCTTGTTGATTGAAGACGAATCCGAAAAAGATTTTTTCATCAATAAAGATAGTCGGAACCAAATTTTTCCCTGAACGGTTACGGAGTGTTTCCGCGTGCTCGGGATGAAAAAATAGCCTCTATCCTGTACAACGGATAAAAAAACATGATCTAACAAGGAAATATGCTTATCTTTGTATAGGATAGGGGGGCTATGGTATAATAAAAATATAGAGGAGGGATTGTATATGACAACAGAGATGAATACAGATCCGCACGAAACGTGTTTGAATCCGGGCGAACGCAAAAGCCATCATCCCGATAAAGTGAAGAATAATCTGATCAGCCGCCTTAACCGGATCGAGGGCCAGATTCGGGGTGTAAAGGGACTGATTGAGAAGGATACGTATTGTGATGATGTACTAAATCAAATTTCGTCCATTCAATCTGCTTTGAATGGAGTAGGAAAGTTATTACTGGAACATCATATGAAGAGCTGTGTAATTGAGCGGATTCAAGAAGGTGACCGGGAAGTGATCGGTGAATTGCTGACGACAATCAATAAATTAATGAAGTGATCGATAATCGATAATCGACTACTAAGAATAAGGTGGTAAATTTGAACTTGACATTTATAGGGTAGGGGGGTATACTAAAACACAAGAAGGGCGAAAGTAAATAACAATTAATCACAAAGGAGAAATGAAAAATGCAGAATGTGACTTTAAACGTACAAGGGATGTCTTGCGGTCATTGTGTCAATTCGATTGAAGGTACATTGAAATCGCTTGGTGCCGAAGGAAAAGTCGATCTTGGGAAGGGTACAGTGACAATTGGGTATGACGAGAATAAATTATCCCTTGATGCGATTAAGGAAGCGATTGAAGAGCAAGGGTACGAAGTTGTGTAACTGAACCAAAAAGAGGTGTCTCAGATGCAAACTATGAATGCGGAAACGAAACAAACTTCATTGCAAATCACAGGTATGACTTGTGCTGCTTGCGCAAATCGTATTGAAAAAGGCTTGAACAAACTGGAAGGCGTCGCTGAAGCGAATGTGAATTTTGCTATGGAACGGGCAACGGTTACTTATGACCCGAGTAAAATTAATCTTGCCCAGATGGAACAAAGCATTCAAAAGCTGGGGTACGAGACGGCTAAGGAATCGGTGGATCTGCAGCTTGTCGGAATGACCTGCGCCGCTTGTGCGGTGAAGATTGAAAAAGCATTAACTAAACTGCAGGGTGTGATGACAGCCACCGTTAATTTTGCAATGGAAACGGCCCATGTGGAGTACAATCCCGCCGATGTTTCGGTGTCCGATATGCTGAAGAGGATCGAAAAGCTAGGATATAAAGCCGAACTTAAGCAAGAGCAAGGCGATCCGGCGGAACATCGGAAGAACGAGATAGCGCGGCAAAAGCGCAAAACATTGATCTCAGCGGTTCTGTCCTTTCCGTTGCTTTGGGCAATGGTCAGCCACTTTTCCTTTACATCGTGGATTTGGCTGCCGGATTTGTTCATGAATCCATGGTTTCAATTGGTGCTTGCTACCCCGATACAGTTTTATATCGGCAAACAGTTTTATGTAGGCGCATATAAAGCGCTGCGGAACAAAAGCGCCAATATGGATGTGCTGGTTGCGCTCGGAACGTCTGCGGCATACTTTTACAGCTTGTACCTGACAATACAGTGGGCTGTTATGGCTGGAGACATGCATCATGGACCGGCGCTTTACTATGAAACAAGTGCAATATTAATTACGCTTGTAATTCTCGGCAAATTGTTTGAAGGGCTGGCCAAAGGTCGTACGTCCGAAGCAATCAAGACGTTGATGGGACTCCAGGCCAAAACGGCTGTTGTTATCCGTGACGGTCTCGAACAGACGATTCCTGTCGCAGAAGTCATTGCCGGAGATGTTTTCCTGGTCAAACCGGGAGAGAAGGTGCCGGTGGACGGGGAAGTTATCGAAGGCACATCGGCCGTCGATGAGTCGATGCTGACGGGGGAAAGCATTCCGGTTGAGAAAAAAGCCGGGGACGCCGTTATTGGCGCAACGATCAACAAACACGGACGGCTGAAAGTGAAAGCGACAAAAGTCGGCAAAGAAACAGCATTGGCACAGATCATTAAGGTTGTCGAAGAAGCTCAAGGATCCAAGGCACCGATTCAGCGGGTCGCCGATGTGATCTCCGGAATTTTCGTCCCGATTGTAGTCGGTATAGCTATTGCCTCTTTTCTTGTTTGGTACTTCCTCGTAACGCCAGGCGATTTTGCTAATGCGCTGGAGATTGCCATCGCTATCCTCGTCATCGCATGTCCTTGTGCGCTTGGTCTGGCAACGCCGACGTCAATCATGGCCGGGTCAGGACGGGCCGCGGAGTACGGTGTGCTGTTTAAGGGCGGCGAGCATCTGGAATCGACCCACAAAATCAATGCGATCATTCTGGATAAAACGGGCACCATAACGAAAGGAAAGCCGGAATTAACGGATGTCGCCGTGGAAAATATCGAAGAAGCGGCGTTTCTGCGTCTTGCCGGCGCAGCCGAGAAGAACTCGGAGCATCCGCTGGCTGAAGCGATCGTATCCGGTATTGCAGCCCGGGCAATCGAAATGCCCGGCACGGACCATTTTGAAGCTATTCCGGGTTATGGGATACGGGCGGTTGTTGAAGGCAAAGAAGTGCTGGCCGGTACAAGAAAGCTAATGGCCAAATACAACGTGCATGCGGAGCAGGCTTTCGGCCGCATGTCTGAGATGGAGCAAGAGGGAAAAACGGCGATGCTGTTTGCGATAGACGGTACGTATGCCGGTATGGTTGCTGTCGCAGATACAATAAAAGAAACGTCGAAAGAAGCCGTCGAGAGACTGAAGCGGATGGGCATTCAAGTCATTATGATTACCGGTGACAACGAACGGACGGCTCAAGCGATTGCGAAGCAGGTCGGTATTGACCATGTGTTGGCGGAAGTGCTGCCGGAAGGCAAGGCGGAAGAAGTGAAGAAGCTGCAGGCTGAAGGCAAAAAAGTCGCGATGGTCGGTGACGGAATTAACGACGCTCCGGCTCTGGCAATGGCCGATATCGGGATGGCTATCGGAACGGGAACCGATGTGGCTATGGAAGCGGCGGATGTCACGCTGATGCGCGGCGATCTGAACAGCATTCCGGATGCCATCTACATGAGTCGGAAAACGATGAACAATATTCGGCAAAACTTGTTTTGGGCGTTGGCATACAACTCGTTGGGCATCCCCGTTGCCGCGATTGGGCTGCTCGCACCCTGGATTGCCGGAGCGGCAATGGCGCTTAGCTCCGTTTCAGTTGTGATGAATGCACTTCGTTTGCAGCGTGTGAAATTATAAGGGTTGATTGGAGATTTAATACATGAAACGAACAATTTGGATATTAGCTTTAGTTGTCGTATTACTCGCGGCATGCGGCCAAAGTTCGAATCAAGATAACGGCAAGCATGGCGGTCACAATGAGCATGGCGCCGGACACGATAGCGGGGAAGGTGCAATGAAAGCGGAGGACGTGAAGGTCAGCTTTTCATTCCCGGACGGCAATCCGCAATCGGAGCAGGACACCAAGCTGCGGATACAGGTTGAAACAAGCGATGGATCACCGATCGAAGACTTTGATATCAGTCACGAGAAGAAGCTGCATTTGATTGTCGTAAATAAAGACTTGAGCTATTTTAACCACATTCATCCCGAACCGAAAGCTGAGGGAGCGTTCGAGATTATGACCCGGTTTCCCGCAGGGGGCGAATATAAGCTCTTTGCCGACTTCGTCCCGACCGGAGCCGCTGCAATGACGAAGAGCGAATGGATAAAGGTTGAAGGCGAAGCCGCAGCAGCCGTTCCTATTCAACCGGACGATAACTTAACTAAATCGGTTGACGGCAAGGAAGTCACATTATCCGAGGAGCAGTTTACAGCCGGCGAAGAAGCGACCCTTACTTTTACCATTAAAGACGGCAAGACTAAAGATCCCATAACTAATCTTCAGCAATACTTAGGGGCTGTCGGACATGTTGTCATCCTGACTGAAGACGCGGAACAGTATCTTCATGTTCATCCGATGGAAGAGAAAGCAACAGGCCCTGATGCTGTCTTCATGACAACCTTCCCGAAGAGCGGAGTCTATAAAATATGGGGACAGTTCCAGCATGAAAATAATGTGTTTACCGTTCCCTTCGTCATTCAAGTTCCGTAAGTTTTGCAAAAAAAGCTTCCCTCCGATTGCAAACTGTACCAGATAGGATAGAATGTAGATATAGGTGAATAAATGAGGGGTGGAAGCATTATGGGCAACGAACAGATGATTTTGACGCCGGAAGGTTTAAAGAAGGTTGAAGATGAGCTGCAGGAGCTTAAATCCGTAAAACGCAGAGAGTTGGCCGAACGGCTCAAAACGGCGATCAGCTACGGTGATTTGCGTGAAAATAGCGAGTACCACTCGGCAAAGGAAGAACAGGCCTTTGTCGAAACTCGAATTAAGACACTGGAGAAGATGTTAAAAACCGCCCGTGTCGTGGATAAGAAACAAATGAACTTAAATGCAGTGAGTATCGGATCCGTAGCGGTCGTCAATGATATCGAATTCGGGGAAAAAATCGAATACCAAATTGTCGGTCCTGCCGAAGCGAATGTGAATGAGAACAAAATCTCATACGAAAGTCCGCTCGGTAAAGAGCTGATTGGCAAAAAGGTAGGCGAGATCATCCATGTGGATGCGCCCATGGGTGTTATTAAATATGAATTGCTTGAAATCAAGGTTCTCTAAGCCCGAATGATGCATGGTAGCCGTATTATATAATTTCATGCAAGCACCGAATCATCCCTCTGTCGCAAATCGGAAAGTGGGTGAATCGGTGCTTTTTATCGGCTTATTCAAGTTGAACGCAAGTGTACCGGCGCTTCATGAAAGAACTGGGAATATCGCAAGGGGCATGCCTGGAAACAACATTGAATCCGACAGATTCCTGATACATTTGTTTTATCGGGCTCAATAAAAAATATCATGTTGAAAGGAATATTCTAATCCATATAGAATATTTCATCAACCGACGATCAGAGTTCTTAATATATTAGGGGGGGTTGTTATGAGATTAACTAGATATTTAATGTTACTACTGGCCGTAGTCGTATTGCTGACAGGATGCTTCGATCAAGCCGGCCGAAACGATGGTCCCGCTTCTGAACCAGTACTGAAGGTCGACGAGAATTCAGAAGAGAATTCACAAGAAAGCTATTCAAACGAAAATGCGAATAACAAGCAAGGCGAGTATACCGTACTCGCGGAGCACCTTCGGATCCCATGGGCGATCTCCTTCTTCGGGGATGATGTGTATATAAGTGAAAGGGGGGGCACTATCGTTCAAGTGGACTCTGAAGGTAACCTGATCCGAAAGCAAGTTCAAGTGGAGAAATATGTATTTTCTACAGGGGAGGCCGGTTTGCTTGGCTTTGTGCTGACTCCGGATTTCGAAACGTCGCGGGAAGCCTATGCATACCATACGTACCGGGAATCGGGCCGAGTGCTCAATCGTATTATACGCCTTAAGGAACAGGATGAAGCATGGGTAGAGACGGAGGTGCTGCTTGATGCTGTTCCGGGCGGGAATGTGCATGACGGCGGTAGGTTGGCCATCGGTCCCGACGGCCATCTGTACGCAACGACCGGCGATGCATGGGATCGTTCTCTATCGCAGGATCTAAACAGCCTGGCTGGTAAAATATTGCGAATGACATTGAATGGCAAGGTTCCAGAGGATAACCCGTTTGACAATTCGTATGTCTATTCCTACGGTCATCGAAACCCGCAAGGCATAACATGGAACGACGACGATGATCTGTACAGCTCCGAGCACGGCCCTAACGCACATGACGAGATTAACCAAATCAAGCCGGGCTCCAATTATGGCTGGCCGGACGTATTTGGGGATAATCAGCTGGAGGATGCGGTTCCACCTCTCTTCCATACAGGCCAGAGTACAATTGCCCCTTCGGGCATTGCTTTTGGTACAGAAGGGAAATTGTTAATTGCCGCTTTACGGGGAGAAGGGCTGTACGAGTACGATCCGCAATCCGGAACGATCGAAACCGTTCTTGAAGGGGAGGGACGGTTCCGGGATGTCAAAATCCATAATGGTCAAATCTATGTAATTACCAACAATACCGACGGCAGGGGCAGCCCTTCTGCGACGGATGACCGGTTACTTTTGTTGAAACAATAGAAGAGTCGTTTAGTTCGAAAAAAGAACTCATCATGCTTGTTGAGTTCTTTTTCGATGTATTTTAAACCGGAATAAGGTTTATGCCCTAAAACCTAAAGCTAATTTGAGTGTTGTACGTGTTGGTGTAATCTCTACTGCCCGGACTCCGTTATTCGGGTTTGTAACTACCCAAGGTTGGCCGGGAGCGCTTTTACGAAGTTGCAGAGGAAGCGGCTGGGTTTCCCCTCTGGATCTATTTTGGTGAGCTCCTAAAGTCGTACAAAAAGCGGTTTGCCGAACGCCTGTGCCCTGATTGGTTCTGAGACGTTGTATTCTGCCTGCTGAGCCCATCACTACATGTTCATGGGACACATGCGGACGTTCGCCGGCAGCCATAACATGAAGACCTCTTCCTGTTCCGCGAAGAACGTTTCCTACAATTTTTAATACGAACAGCCGATCTCTGGCGGCCATTCTTGATGAACGCACCCTGTTTGATTCGACAACCCTGAATAGAGCTACTTCAAACGGTGCGCTGCGGATTGCTTGTTGTTTCTTCATAACTATGCCTTGTCTTGATCGCTTTGCCTTCCCGCGTGGTTGGCTCATGTTCAAACCTCCAATACAATAATTCAACTGTTCTGACCTAGGTTAATCTATGTTCGTTAATAAAAACGGTGTGTGGAAGTGTCCTGTATATGATAAAATTCTATTGTTTCAGTAGAATTGGAGTCGCTTTTGACATTTTTTTATGAAATAAAGGACTCACTCCCGTTTTGAAGAATATTAATAAATAGTTTAACCTAATACTTGTGGGGTGGGTTAATAATGAACATCTTTGAAAGACAAAGAATGAAGAAATCGCTGCGAGGCTGCGATTATGATTTGGCGGCGAATGTGATTAAGGAAAAATTTATTGATAAAAACAACGAGAATCATGGACATCTGAGTCGGCTTATCGATATTTTTATATCGAATCCTTGTTTAGAGCACGCATTGAAATTAATTGAGCAAGATTCGATGATGTTTTTTTATTTTAACGGATGTAAGGAAGACGGCTTATATACTAAACAATCTAACAAAATAAACAAAGTTTCTGCTGATGATCGGAATATGCACGTTCCAACCAATAATCTGTCCGTAATGAATCCCAAGAAAACGAAGTTCCCTAATGTGATCTCCACGTTAACATATGATTATTCCGAGCTGGAAAATCAAATCAAGGAGTTTCAACGTTTGCTGCAAGAAGGGACCGATGTAGAACGGAACCGGAAATTGTTGGAAAAATACAAGGAAGGGTTAAGAGAGTTCGAAAAGGCAATTGAAGTCTTACAGAACTATGATGAAATAGATCTAAGAGATAAGTCGATTTCCAGTCGAAATTATTAATAGGACTCGATAATATTCGAACGGCTGTTTCGGCAGTCGTTTTTTTTTTTTTTTTTTTTTTGCGTGGGAAAAAACAGATGGGGTTTTACCAGTATAAAGTCTATAAAACCAAGATATGGGTAAGGCTATAAAAGGACATATTCAATTGGAGCTTCGATAAATCGATTATTGGAATCAATGGAATGAGGTAAAAATGGATGTACGGATTGTTACGTTCAATATGCATCACGGTCGAGGTATGGACGGAAAGCTGAATTTGAACCGGACTGCCCGTCTCCTGGAACAATGCGAAGCCGACCTGATCGCCTTGAACGAGGTAGATCGATACTTTTCAAGAAGAAGCGGTTATGTTGATCAGATCAGCTGGCTTGCAAAGCAATTAGATATGTATTGGGCTTTCGGAGCGGCGCTGACGTTAAGACGAAAGCAATCCGGCATAATCAGGCAATATGGAAATGCTTTGCTAAGCCGTTACCCGATCCTCTCTGAAACGACACACGCGTTTCATAAAAAACCGTTCGCATTCGAAGGCCGGTCTTTGCTTGAGGTTGACATAGCGGTACATGGGACGCCATTCAAAATTTTCGTAACCCATTTAAGTCTGAATCCATATTCCCGGAATAAACAGATCAAGTCCATTATTGGATTAATTGCCAGGGTGGAGTGTGCATGTACCGTGATGGGGGACTGGAATCTTTCGCATCGCTCCAGAACCTGGAAGACGGTTACCGCTTATTTGAAAGATGCCTGCGCAGAAATTGGACCGGGGGAATGCGGCACTTTCCCTTCAATTTATTCTAAATGGCAGCTGGACTATATTTTTGTAAGTAAGAATATTCAAGTAAAGGAAGCACGCGTAATAAGGATCGACCCGGGTGCTTCAGACCATTTGCCCCTAAGTGCGACGATCGTCCTTTAATCTCTAAAGGGAGGAAGCTTAGTGAAGTGGGTCTTATTGATAACAACCATTGCGCTTTTCAATACAATAGCATTTCTAATGAAAAAGCATATAAAGAAATCCGAATTATATACCACGATCATCTTTGGATTGCTTGCAAGTCTTTTGGTTGACACCTATGCGAGCTTCCGGTTTGAAGCCTGGGGATTTTTCGAGAAAGGGAAAGCGGAGTTTAGTGTGCTTTTAATTCTTTTGGGGATATATCCGGCCGCGGCCGCAATGATTGTTAATTGGTATCCTTATAAATCACGATGGTGGCTAAAGCTTGCTTATATTCTTGGATGGACGATTTGCTCTACAGGCTACGAATGGTTGACTTTAAAAACCGGTATCCTGTGGCATGTCCATTGGAATTTGTTCTACTCCCTTCTCCTTTATCCGGCAATCTACTACATGCTTATTGTTCATGTTCGGATATACAGATGGTTGCAAAAGTATGAGAAGGCAGTCTAAAGGCAGTGTTTTTCGTTACTTGAAAGGAATATAATGGAATGTGTCGAATAGACAAAGCAACATGGACAATTCGAGGGAGGTTTCAAGCGATGACAATAAAAGAAGTGTTGCAGCGGCCGTTTGCTTCGGGAGTGAGGGGCAAATGACGGTAGAAAATGAGAAAGATATCGAAGGACTGCAGGCAATCGGCAAAATCGTTGCGCTGACCATCAAAGAAATGAAGCATCACGCAAGAGTCGGCATGACCACTCAGGAACTGGACGATGTCGGTGGACGCGTGTTGAAAAGCTATGGGGCCGTACCAGCGCCGAAAGCAACGTATAACTTTCCAGGGAACACTTGTATCAGCATTAACCGGGAAATTGCTCATGGCGTACCGGGTAATCGGATCATACAACCGGGAGACTTAGTCAACATCGATGTTTCCGCCGAACGGGAAGGTTATTATGCGGATTCGGGCCACTCTTTTCAAATGGCGCCTTACCATCCGACTTTAACGCAACTCTGCCGATATACGCACCACACAATGATGAAGGTCATCTCATCGCTCAAACATGGGGTTAAAATAAATGAAATCGGCCGGATGATCCAAAACGAAGCAAATAAAGGCGGTTATAAGGTCATCAGGAATCTGTGCAGTCACGGTATTGGGAGGTCGCTGCACGAGGCGCCTAAAGAAATACTTCCTGTATACAACAAACATGATAAACGCGTTTTGAAAGAGGGATTGGTCATCACGATTGAGCCTTTTTTATCTACAGGAGCCGAGTATGTCCTGGAGCAGCCCGACGGTTGGACGTTAAGCTTGCCGGACGACAGCTTTGCCGCGCAGCATGAGCATACCATCATCATTACAAAGAATAAGCCGATTATTTTGACTGTAGCATAAACTTGCATTCTTCTACCCCTTGATATTCAAGGGGTATTTTTTTGCTTTACAATAAAATCCTAATCATGATAATCTAACATTGTAATTATTATTACACTATTACATAAAGGTGCAATACTGATGAGCAGAAAATCAAATAAAAGCATCGTCATTTCGGTTAGACTGGATGAAACTACGCTAGCGGCAGTCGATCTACTGGTTCAAGCAGGACTTGCGCAAAGCCGTTCGGAAGCTGCGTCCCAATTCATAAGCATCGGGATTCAGTCTTCCGAAGAATTAATAATTAAGGCGAAATCGCTGGAAGAGAGTGTTCGCCGTCTTAAGAACGAAATGTTTGATGCGGTAAAGAGCAAGAACTTGGAAAAAGTGCAGCAATTACTGGAAATGGACGAGCAATTAAAAAATGCCAAATCCGAAGAAGGGCAGACAGCCGTATTAATGGCCGCTTATTTCCGCGCGAACGAGATCAAAGAATTGCTTCTGGAAAAAGGAGCACGGCTGGGCCCGTACGAAGCGGCCGCCGTAGGTAATACAGCCAGGCTGCATGAAATTGTTAGCGAGGCTCCGAACATAGTCAACAGTCACAGCTTTGACGGATATACCCCTCTGGGGCTTGCCGCGCACTTCGGACATGAAGAAGCGGTCCGCATTTTGTTGGAGCACGGGGCTGATATTAACCTTCGAGGGAAAGACGGGAAGCTCAATAACACACCGCTTCATGCTTCCATTGCGGGCAACCATATGAACATCGTGAGGTTGCTGCTAAGCAGCGGGGCCAATATTAACTCCCTATGTGAAGGAGAGCTTCGTCCAGGTTATACTCCCTTACACGTAGCGGCTCATTTTAACCGGCTGGAAATAGTGAAGCTTCTGCTGGAGCATGGAGCAAATCCCCTCGTCCGAAATCACGAATCACTTACGCCTGCAGAATATGCGCTTTCGCGAGGCAATGTGGAAATTGCTGAGATCATTCAAGCAAGAACAGGAAGTGAGTCCATATGATATTACCCGTTATGAACGATGAATGGGCCAGAAGAATACAGCAGTCTGAAATCGATTATTTTACTTCGAGGATCAGTTCAATCGCCGAACGGTCCGGAAACCCGGAAGGCGTGGAAATCAAAGAGCTTGGGAACACAATGGCCTTCTATATTCGAAATATGCCCTGGGGTACTTTTAATTCCGTCAAAGGATTTTCCTTTGAAGATATGGACAGGCTGGAAGAAATCATTCGGTTCTATAACGACAGGCAGAGGGGATTTCAGCTGGATGTAAATCCTGCAGGTTCCCAACCGGAGTTATTTAAATGTTTAGCCGCGCATGGTCTGTACCAGGAAGGCTTTCACGCTGTGCTTTATGGTCTCCCCAGAAGAGAAATGCCTGATCTACCTGCGAATATCGAAATCCGTGAAGTCATAAACAAAGATGATTTTGATCTTTACGCAGAAATCCATTGTATTGGTTTTGGTATGTCCGTCGACAATAAACATCATTTCGTGAACAATAACATCGGTTTGCTGAATAGACCCGGCTGGAAAATATTTATGGCGTTTCTCAATGACAAACCGGCTGCGGTGGGCGTAATGCACATCAAGAACAGCATTGCTTCCTGCACACTTGCCGCTACGGCACCCGAATACAGAAGACAGGGCTTGCAGTCGGCTCTATTGCAGACACGGATGCATGAAGCTTTCAAAGCGGATTGTGAGCTTGTAGTCGCTCAAGCGGATTTCGGCAGCACAAGTCAAAACAATATGCAACGGGCCGGTATGCAAATCGCTTGGACGCGTGCAGTCTGGACACCGCTTCAGAAATAATAGTTTGAGAGGGGAATACGCATATGTCCAACAGTTTAACACCGGAACTGGTAAAAGATTTTGTGTATCACGCGCATGCCGATTTTGACAAGGTCAAACAAATGCTTGAACAGGTACCGGGATTGCTCAATGCCGCTTGGGATTGGGGGAATGGCGATTGGGAAACGGCTCTTGGAGCCGCTGCGCATATGGGGAAACGGGACATAGCCCTTTATCTGTTGGAGAAAGGGGCGAGAATCGATCTCTTCGCTGCCGCGATGCTGGGTAAAATCGAGATCGTTAGATCGATATTAAAGGATAACCCGGGAGCTATTCATTCACCGGGTCCTCACACGATTCCTTTAACGGCTCATGCCAAGGCCGGCGGGGAGCATGCGCTTGAAGTTGTACGATTATTGGAATCCCTTGAAGGTTAATAGCTCGGCCGACAGTTGATTATAAAGAAATCTTTCCCGATAATTTGCTTGCCAAGTGTGGTACTATGGCAGAAAATAAATCTTAATCTTGTTAAGGGAGAGATATCTCTTTGAGTTTTGACAACACAAAGACTATTGCAATGGAAGCACTCACTCATTACTCCATGACATGGAAGTCAATAACATTGATCGGTCAGAGTGCAAATACGATTTATAAAGTCACGGATCATGAAAATATGAGCTACAGCCTTCGCCTTCATTTGTCCCGGAGTGAAAACTTTGAAGATATATGGAATAAACGAGAGGTCATTCAATCTGAGATGGTTTGGCTGAACGCCCTGGGTGCCGACACGGATATCGTACTGCCGGCACCTATAAAAAATAAGAATGGCGCTTATCTCACTGAGGCAAATCATGTGAAATGCACATTGGTTCAATGGGTGGAGGGCGAGCAAAAACCATTTGTCCCAACAGATGTCGATGCCGGTTATGTGGGTACACTGATTGGAAAAATGCATAAGCAATCATCGTCTTGGCAAGCGCCTGATTCATTTATCAGACCTTCTTTTGACGGCTCGCGTATCTCGCAAGCCCTAGATAAAATAAAAAAGTTATCCGATGCCGGTGAACTCGATAAAGATCATTCAATGAAGCTTCTAGAGGCCGGTCAACGTGTTATTACAATCATGAATTCGATTCCTAAAACGTTGGGGAATTGGGGCATGATTCATGCCGATCTCATTCCCAGCAACTTTCTGTTTCACAAACACGAGGCCAGACCGATCGACTTTGGCGCATGCGGATTCGGTTTTTATTTGTTTGACCTCGGCTGGACATTTTCATACATTCACCCGGCGTTCAGAAACCGGCTGCTTGAATCCTACTCGCAATACTATACATTACCGGAAAACTATATCGAACTCTTGGAAGCGTTCTTTGTTGCCGGTCAACTCGAAACGATGAACTTTTGGCTTGGTTTGCCAGATTTTTGTGACTGGCTGCCGAAGCATATTGAAAAATTAGCCGGAAGGGAAATCATGTTTTATCTTAATGATCAACGGTTTCTTTTTGGCGGGACTCCTTATTGGGAGTAATTCTGCGGCTGTCTCTGCAGCCGTTTTTTTCATTTCCTGCGAAGTGGGAATAAACATTTACATACGAACAAATGTGCGATATAATTTGGCATTGAGGGGTATTCTGGAAATATAATAAAATGAAATAAGAGGTGAGTCGCAATGATTATCCACGATTACCGGAAAAAATATCGATCGCTCTATCAGGTGAAGACTGGCCGAATAGAAGTCGTGGAGATCCCGCCGTTACAATTTATTACTCAAAAAGGAATAGGGCGATTAAATGAGATCGGCCGGCCGGAAGCGGATGTCTCGGCAATATGGAAAACGGTGAACCAGCTTAAGCGGATTTCGAAAGAACGTTATCACGTTCAGTTTAAGTTGATGCCTATAGAAACCGTATGGCATGAACATTTTGCTGAGGAAGAATGGTCTTACACGAATATGATGCAAGTACCGGACTTCATTGATATGGAGATGTATGAAGAAGCAACGGCAAACGTGAGGAAGGGAAATTCTCACGATACATTTACCGGCACCAAGCTTGTTACCGTTCATCAAGGCCGCTGCATTCATAAGCTTCATGAAGGACATTACCGTGATACCAATCGCACATTGGAAGAATTGTATAAATATGCGGACGATCATGAAATGGAGCTGAATGAAGGTAGACGCGAGGTTTATATCAACCAGCCGGGTTGTAATCCTCCGGAAAGGTGGAAAAGTATCGTACGCGTACAAGTCAGAATTACATGAATTTCCGTTAAACACGTTGGGCTGGTATAATATATGGAAAGATAAATCGGGAGGGAGTCAGCAAACTTGGAAATCGTACTGTTCTTAGCAAGCTGTTTAATTTTCTACATCATAATTCGATTAGCGATTAATCACTCCGATGCAGCTCATTTCATGAAGAAGAATAATAGACTGCTGGAAGAGATACATACAACGCTTAAAGAGATTAAGAATAAAGACAACGGGAATAACGATAATAAAGGAATTGTGATTGATGAGAAGCTATAGTTCGAAGGAGGCACATGATGTCAGAGATTGAAGATTATTTGCAAAAAGAACGAAGCCAACATCTGGAGGAGCTGAAGGAGTTTGTCCGTATACCAAGCATAAGCTCAAGCTCGCAGCATAAAACGGATACGAGAAAAGCAGCTGATTGGCTGGCCGATTCCATGCGCCGTGCAGGCCTGGAACATGTTGAAGTCATGGAGACGGAAGGATTTCCCGTCGTCTACGCGGATTGGCTGCATGCTCCCGGAAAACCGACCGCTCTCGTCTATGGCCACTATGATGTGCAGCCTGCCGATCCGGTCGAGCTATGGCAATATCCGCCGTTTGATCCGGAAATTCGGGATAATAAGCTGTATGGCCGGGGAGCAACCGACGATAAAGCTCAGTTGTATACGCATGTTAAGACCGTGGAAGCCTTTCTGAAAACGATAGGGAAACTGCCGGTTAACTTGAAATTTTGCTTCGAAGGAGAGGAAGAAATCGCAAGCCCGAATTTATCGCCTTTTCTCGAAGCGCATGCCGATAAGCTGAAATCCGATCTGATCGTTATTTCAGACGGGCCAATGTACGATAAGGATCAGCCCTCCATTTGCTGCGGACTTCGCGGCCTATGTGCCCTCGAACTCAAGGTATACGGGGCAAAATCGGATTTGCACTCCGGACTCTATGGCGGCGGGGTTGCCAATCCGGTAACCGCTTTGGTGCAATTGCTCGCATCGATGCGCGATCATGACGGCAAGGTTCTGATTAAAGGATTCTACGATCAAGTTCACGATCTTTCGGACGCCGAACAAGAATCTATCCATAAACTTTCTTTTGATGAAGAAAAGCTGAGCCGTGAACTGGGGGTACCCGAATTGTTCGGAGAGAAAGGATACTCTTATTTTGAACGGACATCGGTGCGACCGACGCTGGAGATTAACGGCATTTACGGCGGATATCAAGGAGAGGATATCAAGACGATCGTTCCTTCGTCTGCCGTCGCTAAGATATCCTGCCGCCTGGTGGACGACCAGGACCCGAATGAAATCATGCAAGCGATAAAGAACCACATCAAAGAAAATCAACCGCAGGGTGTGACAATCGAGGTTCAGCCATTGCACGGGGGAAAACCTTATGTCATCTCGCCGGAGCATCCTTTAATGCGAATAGCTGAAAAGGCGTTCCAAAAAGGCTTCGGCAAAAAGCCCGTATTTGTTCGCAGTGGCGGTTCGATCCCCATCGTCGAAGTCTTTTCAAGTCTAATAAATGCGCCTGTTATTATGATGGATTTTGGTTTGCCGGGCGAAAACATGCATGCGCCGAACGAGCATTTCCATTTGGAGAATTTCGATAAAGGGATTGCTACGCTATGCAGTTTTTGGGAGGAGCTCGGAAAGGGGTAGCCGCCGTCTTGGCGGCTTTTTTTCTCATCGATTCGAGAAGATATAGAGGAGGTTTCAAGCATGTCTGTTCCTTTCGAGCTTTCAATTGAGAAGGACCGTGTATTGCGCGGCGACTGGTTCCCGTCGCAAGCATCCGAACCGCAGGCAACTGTAATCATATGTCACGGATTTAAAGGCTTTAAAGACTGGGGCTTTTTCCCTTATGTTGGGGAGAAACTCTCTGAACGGTTCGATATCATCACATTTAATTTCTCACACAACGGTATCGGACCATCGCTTGTGGACTTTACGGAGCTGGATAAATTTGCGAAAAATACGTTTGCCCGAGAAGTTGAAGATTTGGCTTATCTTGTAAAGGAATTGAAAAGCGGCAGATTGCGTTCCAATGAAGACAGGCCGGCACCGCAGCAATTGTTTTTGCTCGGACACAGCAGGGGAGCTGCCGTAAGTTGTATCTATGCATTCGACCATCCGCAAGCAGTAAATGGTGTCGTAAGCTGGAACGGACTGCTAAAACCGGATAGTCTGTTTACGAAACAAACAAAGCAGGAAATGCGGACCGACGGCAGAGCGTATATCGAAAATGCCCGAACGAAGCAACGGATGCCATTGGACCGAGAAATCCTGGACGATCTCGAAGCAAATTACGACCGGTACAATATTATCGCAAGGGCTGCAAATTTGGAAGAACCGCTAGCGCTCATTCAAGGTACGGAAGATTATGAACGTCTTCTTCAAGGCTCGGAGGAGTTGATCTCCGCCAATCCGGCCGTGAAATGGATCAAGGTCTCTGGCGGCAATCATACTTTCAATGCGGTTCATCCGTTTACCGGGGAAACGGAGCCTCTTCGGCAAGCGATGAACGAAACAATTCATTTCATAGACGGGACTTTCGGGACCAGATAACGACTGGAATCAGCAGAAGCGATAAGAGACTCCCGGCAAAAGAGAGTATTGCGAAACTGGAGTTTGCTACAACAAAGCCGGACACTGCCCCGCCTGATGCCCCTGCAAGAGCAATCGACACATCTACAGTTCCTTGTGTTTTGGCGCGAGTAGACGGGGTAGTCGCATCGACGATGAGCGCCGTGCCGCTTATTAAGCCCAGGTTCCACCCAAGGCCAAGCAATGCAAGTGCTGTAATAAGAGCAGGCATGGAATCAGCGGGTGCAATTGCAGCCATAATGCCGGAAAGAAGTAAAATGGCTCCGGAAGCAACGGACATTGCAATACGTCCGAACCTGTCGACCAGAACTCCCGTTATGAGAGAGGGGAGAAACATCGCGCCGATATGAATACTGATAACTAATCCCACATCACTTAAGTGATGTCCATGATGCTTCATATGTACGGGAGTCATAGTCATTATGGCTACCATAACAATTTGAGTTAAAACCATGACGGTGGCACCAACAAAGATTCCCCGATTGTTGGATACCGGCATAGCCGAATTCTTGTCTGAGAGATCTTTTGGTCCCTGTTTCTCAGCTTCCGCGATTGCTTTAGCTATGACGAATGGATCCGGATGAAGGAACAACAAAATAACGAGCCCGGAAAGGACAAAGGCTGCGGCCGCCAATATAAAAGGTCCGGCCAGGGCCGGGATGCCTAGCGACACGGCGAATCGGCCCATGACATCCACCAGGTTTGGACCCGCAACGGCCCCGAAAGTAGTTGAAACCAAAGCAATACTGACTGCTGTAGCGCGTTGTCCGGGTTTGGCTAAGTCAGTACCTGCATAGCGTGTTTGCAAATTTGTTGCAGTCCCTGCACCATAGATAAGCAGCGATGCAAATAGCAGCGGAATATGGTGTTGTACTGCTGCAACTAAAACTCCGATTGCGCCAATGCCTCCGGTAATGAATCCTGCCGCGAGTCCGGGACGGCGTCCGAAACGTTGGGAAAGTCGTCCGACAAGCAGGGCAGCAACAGCTGACCCAAGGGTTAACAATGCGGCAGCGATTCCCGCAAACCTCTCCGATCCCAGCATATCCTGAACGAGGAGCGCTCCGACCGTTACTCCTGCTGCAAGACCTGCACCGCCGAATATTTGAGAAATGACAACAATAAGCAAAGTCCGTTTATATAACCGGCCCTGCATTTCCGGAGAATCAATGTAACTCTGTAATCCGGATGTTTGATTTTGCGTATTACCTGAGCCAACGGTTTCATGCGACATCGCTCGGAACCACCTTTCTAAGTGCATCTCCCAAATGATTAATAGTGTTGCTCAGCATACTGACGCCATTCGTGTACGCCCTCTTCCAATCGGACAGCTCTACGCCCTTCTCTGTTCAAGATTTCTACTGCTTGAGCCGACATCAGACAATAGGGTCCGCGGCAGTATGCGACAATTTCCATATTTGCCGGTAGAGAAGACAGATGCTGTTCCAGCTCCACAATGGGAATTGAAATTGCACCTGGGATATGATCGGTTTCATATTCTTCGCGCGGTCTTACATCTAACAATAAGATTTCGCCTTTCTCCATTCGCTTCCGCAAGACGTCCATTGAAATGGGCTCCATGCTGGCATGAAGCTGCAAGATTTCAGTTTTAATTCTCTGAATCTCTACTAACTTTTTTTCACACAAACTGCGAAAAGTCACCATAAAATCAGCCACAGATGAGTCTGCAAGTTCATAAATAACAAAAGTACCTTTTTTCGTGAAACGGACCAATCGCGCTTCGTACATCGTTTGTAAATGCTGTGAAACATTCGCAATACTCATACCTGTGCTCTTAGATAAAGCCTCCACGGATTTAGGCCCTTGTGCCAGCAAGTCAAGAAGTTCCAATCGTTTAGGGCTGGAGAGGCTTTTTCCAATACGTGCAAACTCCTGATATAGACGGTCTTTCCACTCGCTTTCGATATTACCCATAATCACTCACCTCAAATATTCAATTAATTACTTGAATAATGATATTGTAGTGTCACTTGTATGAAAATGTCAATCGCTTATTATCATTTAATTAAACTTGTTTTTTACCTTGTGCAAAAATAAACCGGGGAGTTACTCTTTATATAAAAGGAGTTTTTGAGTGAATATAAGTAAACTAGAAGTCTTAAAGGTTTATGGTTGGAACGAACAATGGATTTCGATCTGGAATGAAAATAAACCTGGGATTCCCAATCTCACTCCAGGCCGGGTGACAGCCCAGTTTTCGCACACCTACCGGATTGTAACAGAGTTAGGAGAGCGGTTGGCCAGGGTAACCGGAAAATTCGACTACACCACTCAAGTACGCAGTCATTTTCCGGCCGTCGGGGACTGGGTCTGTGCAGAGATTCTCGACGATCAGCAGGCTGTCATTCACTCCGTTCTCCCGCGCTACTCCGCAATGACCCGCAAAGTAGCCGGTCAGACAACGGAACAACAGGTCATAGGGGCGAATCTCGACGAACTGTTTATCGTAAATGCACTGAATCTTGATTTTAACCTTCGCAAAATCGAACGCTACCTGATCATGGCCTGGGAAAGCGGTGCCCGCCCGATCGTTGTACTTACGAAAGCGGATTTGAGTGAGAATACGGAAAACCGGGTAAGCGAAGTGGAAGCCATCGCACCGGGTATTCCCGTTCATGCCGTTAGTGCACTCAAGAACCTGGGGATGGATGCGCTCACCACATACCTCATACCGGAGAAGACGATTGCCGTTATAGGCTCTTCCGGCGCCGGCAAATCCACATTGCTCAATTGGCTATCTGGGAAGGAAAATCAGCGCGTACAAGGCATTCGCGAGGACGATGCCCGAGGCCGCCACACGACGACGCACCGGGAGCTGTTCGTGCTGCCTAGCGGTGCTCTTCTTATGGATACGCCGGGTATGCGTGAGCTTCAGCTTTGGGACGCCCGGGACGGCTGGCAGGAAGCTTTCTCGGATATCGAGAACATGGCCGCCGGGTGCCGGTTTCGCGATTGCCGGCATCAGATGGAAGCCGGCTGCGCAGTGAAAGCCGCCATCCAAGAAGGAAGTCTGGATCCGAAAAGGTTGATCAACTACCATAAAACCGAGCGGGAGCTCGACCGAGCTGCACGCAAAGTAAAATCTGCGGAACAGCGCCGTTCCTCCTCCTCCGACAAACGGAGCGGAGGTCATTACCGAGTTTACAAATTGACGGATGAATACGAGGAAATTTGAGTATCGGAAGAAGCGCCTCTCGGCCGTTTGGCTGGAGGGCGCTTTTTTTTGTATTTCACCGGAATACGGAGGCAGGAAATGCGATATGGTTTAATAACTGCTGCAGCTTTGTTCAAGCATGTTTTTGGAAAGATTAGGGATGATATTATAAATAATGAACGCTGAAAAGAGAGATGAATATGACGGCAATTACTTTTAAAGCATTTGCGATTACGAATGAAATTGATTTGAACAAAATTGCCATTCATTGCGGTATTCCCAAAAAATACACCTGGGAGCAGCCTTTAATCATGAAAGACGATATTCTAACCTCCATCCTGCGTAAAAATGTGGATGAATCGCAAAAGGTACTCGTTTTTTCTTTTGGCAGCATTGTCTTTATTAATCATTCTCACGCCGATGAGATAAGGAGCTTTATGAACTTCGTCCATTCCTTCGAACCTGATATTGAAATCCATAATGCAGACAGGTATTCGGACGATTACAGCCTTCACATCAGTGAAAACGAAAGCATCGAGTTGACCGACGAGTATGTTATGGTGCCGGAATATGAGACTTTCTACCCTGAATTGATATCCACTGTGCTCGCAAAATCGGTGGCACTCGAGAAAACGGAGGAACAACTTGGTAAAATCCATGATAAGCTCGAAACGATGATCGACCGGCTGGAAAAAGGAAAGCTGAGAATCGGCAACAAGGAGCTCGCACGGACGACCGCAAAAATCGTGCGCCATGAATATAACACCCTTGCATATATCATGATTCTGGATAAACCCGATATTACATGGACCAGCAGTACTGCCAGCGAATTTTACGACAGGATGCTGGATTTTTTTGAATTGAATGACCGTTATAAGATCTTAAAGAGCAAAACGGATATTCTATATCACATCATGGAGGGCTTTTCCACCATCAGCCATTCGATCCGCGGACTATTCGTCGAATGGATCATTGTGATTCTCATCGTCATTGAAGTTATTCTGACGGTGCTGGAAATTGCAGGCTTGATTCCATGAAATCCAGTATTACATTTTGAATCTGGATATATTGGTGCATTTATTACGGACAAAACATCCAATCCCCATATAAATAAGGAGCATATGAATAATGCAGGTTTTCCTTTAAACTGCAGAAGGGGATGGGACTTCGGGATGATTAAAAGGCGGCATTGGCATATCAGGAACAAAATACGCAGACACCGAGCATTGACCGGAGATCGGAGACTTTTACGGAATCTACCGCCAACCCGGTTACTTAACAGAAAAAGCTTGAAAACATGTCTCCAGAAATACAAAGTCATATATGTCAAACCGGTATACGGATCGTTCGGCAATAAAATAATGAAATTATCGCGTATCCGCAATCACTACGTCGTCCGTAATGAACAAAAAGTAAGGACGGTTAGGGCAAATCGGATCTCAAGCGTTGTATTCAGACATACGCGCGGCAGACCGTTTATGATTCAGAAGGGCATCTCTCTTCAGCACGTTAACGGTTACCCGGTCGACTATCGGCTGCTGATGCTGAAGCCGGCCAACAGTTGGCTAATGATGGGCATTATGGGCAAACAAGCTTCTGGCAACCGGATTGTAACCAATTATAATCACGGCGGAAAACCGATCCAATTTCGGCAATCGCTTTTGTCGTTGGGATGGACAGCTCGTCAAATCAACAACATACAAGCGAAGATGGTCAGAATCGGGTTGATAGCAGCCAGACAATTCGCGCGCCGCTACAAACACTGCCGCAGGCTTGGTATTGATTTGGCTATCGACACCGAAAAACGCCTGTGGATTATTGAAGTGAACACGAACCCTTTGTATGATTTGTTTCGGCATCATGAGAACCCGACACTTTATCGAAGAATAGATCGTTATATGAAGGAAATCAAAAAACGGCAGCGTGACCAAAAGTAGCGTTGCATCGTACAACGAGTACATTATAAATACAGGTAGTTGTTGAAACTTGAGGAAGTATCGCTTGGCCTTATGGCTGAGTGGATGCTTTTTTTTATTTTATTTCACTGGAAATTAACTCATTGTGAAATAGGAGGATTATTCGCCTTGCATATGGAATTACATAAGGGTTCAGAGTAATCAGGAGGTTTAAGATGGATATCATTACGCCGCAGCGGTTATTTCACGGCACTTCGGATCATTTGGTGCCATCCTTTCAATCCAAACTTCTAAACAGCCGGTTTTGGCGTCCCGGCCGCGATTTTGGAGAAGGCTTTTATACTACGATTTCAGCCGCCCAAGCGCGAAAATGGGCACAAAAAGCAGCAAAGAGCTCTTTAGAAAATACTCGTCCCTGTGTACTTGAGATCGAGATGATTTCCGTACCGGCGGAGTCTGAACCGTTTATATTCATAAGCGATTCGCTTGCATGGGCCGAATTTATTCTTGAACATAGGAAAGTTATGGTCAAGGGCAGCGATCCGTGTTCGAAGCATCCGGACATTATTATTGGTCCGATGGCCGACAGCGACACTGGCAAAATTGTCTTGGATGCAGTACAATTAAATAAAGATGTACATTGGTTCTACGATCAAATCATACGGTCGGCACGGGGGAGAAGGTTAGACTCCTTACGTTTAGGGAATCAGGTTGTATTTTCATCCGAAAAGTGGGAGTCGTCGCTTCGGCTGATCGGGTACAATATCTATGCGGGGGGAAGGTGGATCTATCATGAGAACTCAAGTTCGATTGAATCTATATGAACGAGGCATTGTCGATGCGCTTGTGGCAAACTTCGGTTACACCGCCGATGCAGCACGCCGGCTTGTTGTTGAGTACATTAGAGTCATCCGCAAGTTAGGCGGTTACGATACTTGTCTTGACCATGCAGAACGCCTTGTTCATGCGCAAAATGCGGGGCACTCGCCGGAAGCGTGGCTTGAACGAATCCGCATCATTGATTTGGAGGCGGCACAGGATAAGGGGATTCCGCATCTCGAACGAAACGAATACGCACACGTAAGATAACGATGAAACGGCTGAGCTTAATCAGCCGTTTTTATTTTTGAGAACTAAAGCTGTTCCGTCAGCTTGCTTCAAGGTTTAACCGGCGGCCGTTGTCGCATAAAATGCACTTCGTTCTCGTAATTGCTGAAGGTGCTTTCGAATAGGACTTGCAGAAAGAATCATATAACATATTGTATCGTCCACAGTAATATGGTTTATTAATTAATCGATATTGTGGGGTGGTAAGATTGTCGAATGCGTTTGTTGTGCGATCACTTGATGAAATTCGATTTTGGTCGCGTATTATGAAAGAGCATTCGCTTTTTCTAAAATTAGGTTTTCGGTGTGAAGATACCCAGTTAATTGCGGAAGCAAATCATTTTTTTGCAGTATTTGAAGAAATAGAAAGAAGATCTCATGCATTCACAGTTTCAACTGACCCCGAAAATATTAAACATTTTAATTCTGAAGTTCACAACGCGGTTTCCCACATATGGGCCTTCAAGAGAAAAGTGTTAGGTCTTATATTAAGTTGTCAAATGCCGGGGGCGAATAATTTTCCGTTGTTAGTCGATCATGTAAGCAGGGAAGCATTTTATTTCAGAAACAGACTGGAGGAACTTAATACGGGCAGATTGGAACCGCTGCCCGATGCAATCATAGACGAAAATGTATTTTTCTTGAGAATAATGGCTGACCATGCAAAGTTTATCGGGCATTTGCTCGATCCGTCTGAAAGGAAGCTGGTTGAACAAGCACGAAATTTTAGCCACGACTTCGATCAATTATTATTTCAAGCAAAAGATTTAGAATCCATGCGACCGCAATCCCAGACTGTTCCGCTTCTTGATCAATTCCTGGACCAGAATCGAATATCGGTGAAATCACTTCGGGATTTCAAAAAGACAGCAAAGGAATTGATTGATGCTTGTCGTATAAAAAGTATCATTCATCCTTTATTAGCAGATCATGTGTTCCGAGAAGCTGAAAGATTCCTATTTATTATTGATATGCTTGAAGCAAGCCTTGTTAAGAAATAATTGATGCATTCTCATTGAAGAATTTGCCCCGAGAGAAAAGATCGACGGAAAGGAGTGGCATCCTGCAATACGGATGCCGCTTTTTTGCTCTGATATGGTCCCGATACTTCCTCGCATCGCGGTTCTAATGTTTATGCCCGTTTACATAATTCCCATAACGCGGAATGGCAATGCGGTCGAACTCATTAACCAGTTTTCGCAAATTGTCCGACAACACTGCTCCGGATACAGGTGCTCCGTGACCGGTAACGGCTACAGCCGGTTTCAAAGCTTCCAAGTTCTTGACCGATTCCCATGCCTTTTCCCAGTCTGGTGTAAAATATCGTGGAGGACCATTGATTTCCAATTCCTGGGTGAAGACCTTGTACAAGGCATCTTGTTTGACCGTAACGAATGCATCGCCTGCAATCAGCGCCCGGTCGTGATCTCTAAATAATGAAACATGTCCGGGCGTATGGCCCGGGGTATGAATCCAACGAAATCCTGACAGCTGAGGTACACTCCCATCTGAAGGCAGCGGTGATACGTGATCCCCTAGATTGATGGGACGGTTCGGGAACAATGCGGAAAGCTTGGCTACCATACCGCCTTCTACGCTCGGATCCGGTTCGGGGTAACTCTTCTTTCCGGTCAAGAAAGGCAGTTCCAGTTGATGTGCATAGACAGGAACATTCCAATGGTTTATCAACTCGATAATGGCTCCCACATGGTCAAAATGACCGTGTGTTAAAATAATTGCTTTCGGCCGGCTATTCGCGCCAAAACGCTGTTCGGCAACCGAAATAATTTCTCCCGCGGATTCGGGCATTCCCGCATCAATTAAAACAAAATCTGATGTATCTGGATTCCCTATCAAACAAATATTAACAATTTGTACCGTATGGCAATACAAATCGGGTAAGACTTCCAAGCCGATTCCGCTGCTAATTGAGGTTGCGGGGATAAATTTATAATCGATACCGTAAGTCATGTCTTTTTCCATTTGAACCATGACCTCCCTCTGTTTAATTACGATTATTATTACCGGAAAAAACATTTTCATCATGAGAGAAATCGATAGCTCCCGGTAATAATACAAAAACAGATATTCTGGACTCCCGGTTTTCAGCCGGTTTCGAAAGGAGGGAGATTTTGCTTGGATGATACCGATAGCCGCGTCACAAGTGCTTTCAAGACGGGCCGCGCCAGTCTCTCGGTATATTTCGCAGCCGGGATCAGCATTACGCGAAAAAATGATGTTTTTCAAGATGCGATGAAAGATATTGAGCGGCGCTGCCACTGTGAAGGTATAAATCGCGTTAGGATCAATACATTCTATCCGTACGGTTACATTGATGATGTGCCGGTTTCAAGACATAAACGGTTCATTTTCGGACAAGCTGCCGTAGTATTTGCAGATATGCTGACAAAGGCATCGATGACAAGCGGCGGACAGTCCTTATATCATGATATCCGCAAAGATTATGATGCCGATGGCGGAGGAAATATCGTTTTAATCGGTCACAGCGGAGGGGGCGTGGCATCGTACAAAGCGGGGCTGTTGCTTGAGGAAGCGGGCTATCCGGTGAGCGATATCATTATGGTCGGTTCCCCGAAAATTCCTATTCGGAAAACCTTCCGTGACCGGGTATACGCTTTGGAACACAGCGGCCGTTGGGGAGATTTGGTATGCCGTATCGGTTTCCATTTGTTTAGACCGCCACGTGACCGGGTACGCTTGCCGATTGTGGACGGCCATCCTTCTTACTTTTGCAATGAAAGCAAGGACGAAAACGACGTCTCCAATATGAGTAAGGTGTTGGACACGATTTGGGGCTGGCTGCAGCCGACGGCAAGATAACAGGAATTAATAAGAGATCGCCTACCCGGTAAGGGTAAGGCGATCTCTTATTATCTTTCCCTTTTACTTCGTCAATCGCTTCAATCCCGGATTCTCATGAGGCGGGTTAGACGGTTTCAGCACGTCCTCCAAAATATGCCACCAGTCGTACATTTCCAAATAGACCAAGTCGAAAATCATAATGCCGTTGGTTGTCTCAAGCGTCTTCTTGATTGCTTGTTTGAACCTCTCCGGCTGATTTTGATATTGCAAAAGATAGAGACTTCCGTAGACAAACGTGTCCTGATCGACAACCTCGGTGCTTAAATTTCCAGCGCCCTCAACGCTCATCCACTCCGGATTGCCCTTCGCAAGAGCCTCATTGACCGTGATATCCCG
Source organism: Paenibacillus tarimensis (assembly GCA_041281825.1). Lineage (GTDB taxonomy): Bacteria > Bacillota > Bacilli > Paenibacillales > Paenibacillaceae > Paenibacillus_D > Paenibacillus_D tarimensis_A. The sequence goes on from CP166298.1 coordinate 2,884,012, forward strand.
ATAATACAGTCCGGTCATGATGAAATCGAGCAAACCGGCGTAACCGTATTTGTGATAATCTTCGCTTGCCCACGGCTGGTCGGGATGGTAATCCTGGCTGCCCCAGTTGACACCTTCGCTGTAATAATATGGATACCATGACCCTACATAGGTGCTGAAATCGACGGATTCATCGACTGATTTTACTAAAGCTTGCGCGTCCGCGAAGAAGTTATAGATATTATGAGCCCGCCATTCGATCCATTTTTTGTAGAGTGGACCTGCATTGATCTGCGTGCCGGTATCGGTGAAGCTCACCGTGAAAATATCCGCAGGCCAATTCTGCACCTCTTGGCCGATATACGATTCGAATTTATCGCGGCTTAAGTCGCTGAAATCGGCATAAATGTTCGAATATCTTGCCCGGTCGAGGACGAGTCCGTCGACGTCGTAGTTTGATACGATTTCTTTAATGATGTTTAACTCATATTCACGAACCTCCGGCACTAACGGGTTGACGAAGGTTGAAAATGTGGGGTATTGGGATGCCGGAATAATTTCGGTCCTTGCCCCGCCTAAATGTATGGAATCGCCCACTTTCAGATTGTTCAGCATCCAAGTGCGTCCGGCACCGTGTCCCGATAAGATATACCCGTTCTCTGGAACCGTTCCGATCTGTCCGGTAGTGACGCCGTCAATGAATTCAACGATTTTGTCATTAATCACCACGGCTTCAAGTCCCCAGCGATTCACTCGGTTGTCATAGTTGGAAGTATATTTAACAATCGAATCGGACGCCCTCACCGCATTTACGCCGAACAGATCGTATTGGCTTCCGTTAGAGGCGGTGATGACTTGTGTCGCATAGTAAAACTGTGTTTGCCATTCCGGGTGCTGGAACGCGGGACCGTTTTTATAATCGTTATTGCCCTCCGAGAATACATTGACGGCCGCATGGACTTTGAGTCCTCTGGCATGTGCTTCTTCTACAACGACGGCAAGCAAGTCGTAGTCCGGGGCAAACTTATTTTGATAGCTGGGAATCGTGCTGGTACTGATATGCGGAGCGAATCGGCTTTGATAGCCTACAAATCCCGTATAGTTTTTGACATCCAGAACGATGGTGTCGATTTTGGCTTTTTGTGTCTTATCTAACATTTCTTGAACGGACTGCCGGGTATTTAATCTGCTTAAATTGGCCGAAAGATCATACCACAAAATGTTCCCCTTCAAACCGTTGTCCTTGACCGCATTGCCCTTGTAATGTTGATTGATGGCTTGCTCCGCTTTCAGTCCTTTAACCTGAATTCCCTTCGAGTTAATCAGGTTTTCCAGCACGGCATCATGTTCAACGTCTTCGGCGATGGAAGAGTCATTGGCTCCGAAAGTCTGAAACGGGATCGCTATGCACAAGCAAAAAATGAGTATAAAAGCGGCAGTTTTTCGATAACGGCTCATGAGGATACCTCCTAATATATAATGTTGAGCTTACTTGCTTTTGCCGGTCAGCCTTCCATTTCTTAGAATCCCCACCTTTCGGGTGAATTACTTCAGTGTTGACTTTAATTTAAACGTACGATGTCTAATGGGGGAAAATTCCTCTTTCTTTTATGATTTTGAAATTTATTTTTTTTATTTTCGGGTGTTAACCGGGGATATTCATCCACCCGGCGGAATAACGTTGATTAAAGAAATAAACCTTTAGCGGCTGACCAAATGGTGAAAATCGTCATTACGGCTTTTGGGGAATGAGAGGAGCAAACGGATGAGACGAACAATCAACAAGGGACTGGTTGTATCTTGCCAGGCTATGCCGGATGAACCTTTGTACGGAAGCGAATTGATGGCCGCCATGGCCCAAGCGGCTGAACAAGGGGGAGCGGTGGGAATCCGGGCAAATGGCATTTTGGATATCGCCGCAATCCGAAAGGCAACCGATTTGCCGATGATCGGGATCATCAAAAGGAATATTGCAGGCAGCAGCATCTATATCACGCCGACTCTGAAGGATGTCTATGATGTCATTGATGCGGGTGCCGATGTTGTAGCAATCGATGCGACCCAACCGCTTCGTCCCGATGGGGAATCCCTTGAATACACGATAAAAGCGGTTAAGGACAGAGGAGCGCAAATTATGTGCGACATTTCCACGTTGGAGGAGGGGCTCTTTGCCTCGCAGGCGGGGGCGGACTATATTTCGACCACCTTGTCGGGATTTACGCCTTACAGCGAACAGCAGGCGGGACCGGATTTCAAGCTTGTATCGGAGCTGGTCCGGAAAGTTTCGACCCCTGTCGTAGCTGAAGGGCGGATATGGGAGCCGCGGCAGGCGGCCCTGGCGCTTGAGCTTGGAGCCGCGTTTGTCGTGGTGGGAACAGCGATTACAAGACCGCAGATCATTACCAGGCGGTTTGCGGATGAAATTCGGAAATGGAAGCGTTCCAATGCCGGGAGGTGTTGATCCGTGTCCCGTGAATACAGCATCGGAATCGATATCGGAGGAACCAAGATTGCCGCGGGTCTTGTGAATCGGGCGGGAAAGGTGATCGGGTTATCCGAGGTACCGACACCCAATGAAAACAGACAGGGGATTTACAAGGTGTTACGCGATTTGGTTCACTCTCTGACACGGTTCGCAGCACGTCAAGGGATCGCGGTTAAAGGGATTGGAATCGGTACGGCGGGGCAAATTGATTTTGCCGGTGGGCGGGTTCTGTCGGGTACAACCAATATCGCCGATTGGAACGATGTGCCGCTTCGGGATGAAATGAGCAAGTATATATCGCTGCCCGTCTGGGTTGACAACGATGTGAATGCGGCTGCGCTGGCAGAATATCATTTTGGTGCGGCCCGCGGCCACAACGATGCGGTATGTCTCACTTTGGGAACGGGCGTCGGAGGCGGGGTAATTACCGGAGGCACGCTGCTGCGCGGCGCATGGGGAGGTGCCGCAGAACTTGGGCATATGACCATCGACTTGAATGGTCCGGCATGTAATTGCGGTTTTCGCGGATGTCTTGAAACTTATGCTTCGGGTACCGGAATAGCCCGGTCAATGCGCGAAAAATTAGCATCCTTCGACACCAATGACGGTCCCGCTTACGCCTTGTTCAAGAAAGATCCAAGCTTGATTACAAGCCGGTTGGTTTTTGAATGGAAGAAAAACGGGGACCCGTTGGCTGTGGAGGCAATGAATGAAATGACAACGGCATTGTCATTTGGAATCGTCAATCTGATTCATGTCTTTAACCCGACAATGGTCGTTTTGGGCGGAGGAATCATGAAGGACGGCGAATGGATCCGGGATGCGGTGCGTCAAAAGGCCGGTACGCTTGGCCTCCGTTCTTTGGTCGATCCGGTGACTATTGAAATCGCCGAGCTTGGAGCGGCGGCCGGTTTGATTGGAGCGGCTTATCAATGCTGGTTGTACGGATAAGCGCAGGAGATTTTGATATGAAGGATTTCTCCGAATATATTTTTGCAGGGAGCGGTAATTTTCGCCAATCGGCCGAATATATCTTAGACTGTGAAGATTTTATATGAAGTAAGAGAAAACAAGCTGAACGTCGTTAAAACAACTACGAGGGGGAATCAGGAATGGCAAGTAAATTTCGTTATTTTACTTTCTTACTGGCTCTTATTATGTTCATTTCGCTTCTTTCCGCTTGCAGCCGACCCGATAATGGAAACACGAATCAACCGAATCCGGGAACGGAAACAAATGATAGTTCGAACGGTAACACTGGAGACCCGGTCTCCAAAAATGTAACGCTGGATTTCTGGACGATTGCGCTCAGTCCCAACTTTGACGATTACATCAATGGAAGAATTGCAAAATACGAGCAGGAAAATCCGGGTGTCAAGATTAAATGGACGGATCTGCCGTTCACCGCGATAGAAAATAAGCTGTTGACCTCCATTGCGGCCGGAAAATCACCCGATGTTGTCAATCTGAACACAAACATGGCACTGACGCTGGCAAGCAAAGGGGCGCTTGTCGATATGAACAAGGAAGCGACCGTCGAGCAGCGCGGCATCTATTTCGAGGATATGTATAGCTCTGCTTCCATCGGGGACAGTGCATTCGCATTCCCTTGGTATATCGCTCCGCATGTGCTTATGTACAACAAGAAAATTTACGAGGCGGCAGGACTTGATCCGAACGGGCCGCCCGTAACATGGGACGAAGTAAAGTCGCATGCTGCAATCATCAAAGAAAAGACGGGAAAATACGCTTTTGTCCCGACGGTTGCCGTATATGCCGATCTGGTTAATGCCGGTGTTCCGGTCATTAGCGAAGATAAGACGAAAGTTATTCTTCAAACGCCCGAAGCTTTGTCTTACGCCAAATGGATGAAATCCCTTTATGATGAAGATTTGGTGCCCAAGGACGGCATCACCGGCGGATACACTTTCGCGCTCAATCAATTTCAGGCTGGAGAAATAGCGATGTTGATTTCGGGTTCTCAGTTCTTGAACCGCGTCAAACAGAATGCAGCAGATGTATATGAGAATACGTTAGTCGCGGATGTACCCACCCAATCTTCCGGAAATATTCATGCGCCGCTGATGAATGTCGTTGTTCCTACAATGAGCGATACGCATGAGGAGGCGATTGCTTTTGCGAACTATATTACGAATGACGAATCTCAGCTGGAGTTCTCCAAAATCGTAAACATATTCCCGTCGACCAAGGAAGCGGCGAAAGATCCGTTCTTCACGCTGACCGGCGAGGATCCGGAATCCAAAGCGAAAGTCATTGCCGCAGCGAGCCTGCCTCGAGCGATCGATGTCACGTTTGGCGTTCCGGACCAGGGTGAATTGATTTCGATCCTTACGAAAGAGTGGGAGAAAATGCAACTCGGACAGCAATCCCCCGAGGACACGCTGAAAAATGCGGAAGAGCAGATGCAGAAGAAATTGGATGAAATCAATTCGAACTATTAATAGGTTGTTCCAAAGTCCGATTTTGGTCTTTAGGAACTTGATTGTAAAGGAATCAAGCAGAGTGGAGTGAGCCCAGGCTCACTCCCTCGCATTATGGTGGAAATACGAAGCGGAGAGACACTGAGCTCGACTCAAAGATCCCTTTGTCATGCACACAGATCCCTATGTTAGGAGGGAAGAAGTAATGTTAAACGAGCGTGCCCGTCGTAATTTCTTTGCTTATTTCATGTTGACGCCCGGAGTCCTCCTTATGATCGTCTTCACGTTTTATCCTATTATTTACGGTCTTCCTCTCACTTTGACCAATTATTCGGTGATCGGCGAAACGAAATGGATTGGACTTGCCAACTTCAAACGGGCCTTTTCCGATCCCGACTTTTTATTGGCATTGAAAAACTCCATTCTTTATATCATTGTCGTGCCGGTCATTCAAATTTTATCGATGTTGATGGCGATCCTGGTCAACAACAAGCTTAAAGGCGTTCATTTTTTTCGCGTTGCCTATTTTGTACCGGTCGTGACATCGATGGTCGCTGCCGCAATCGCCTGGAAATGGATGTTTGAACAGAAAGGGATCGTTAATTACCTCTTGCAAAGCGTCGGCATAACGAGCGGAAATATCGCCTGGCTGGCTAACCCGAATACGGCTCTCTATGCGGTGATGTTCGTAACCGTTTGGAAAGGTTTGGGCTATTACATGATGATCTACCTGGCCGGACTGCAGTCGATACCGGCCGAGCTTCAAGAAGCCGCAAAAATTGACGGCGCGAACCGTTCGCAAGTGATTTGGCATGTGACCATTCCGCTGCTTAAACCGTTCGTGCTGCTTTGTTCCTTGCTGTCGGTGATGTCGGCCATTCGTGTATTTGACGAAGTGTACGTCATGACCGGCGGGGGGCCGGCCCATTCTACGATGGTAACCGGAGTGTACACCTACATCAAAGCATTCCAGGAATTTGACTTCGGTTATGCCGCGGCGATCGGATTGATCGTGTCCTTAATCGTCATGATTTTTTCGATCGTTCTGTTCAAATACGGAAAGAAGGGAGGGTTAAACTATTATGGTTAACCGAGTCGCTGGCGCGGCGGTTCTATACTCCCTGATGATTCTGACCGCGCTGTTTTGCCTGGGTCCGTTTCTGTGGCTGTTGTCAACCGCGTTGAAAGAAAATGCCAATGTCTACCAGTTTCCGCCTCAGCTTATTCCCTGGCCGATGACGTTCAAAAACTTCATTGATGTGTTCAACATTATGCCGCTTTGGACGATCATTTGGAACACGGTCGTCATGACAACAATGGGGGTTGGACTTAATCTGGTTACATGCACTCTAACGGCGTATCCGCTCGCCCGCTTCAGCTTTCCAGGCCGCAATCTTATCTTCTATGCCATAGTCAGTACGATGATCCTGCCGAATGCCGCAGGAATGATCGTTCACTTTCTCATTATTCAAAAGCTGGGGTTGTATAATACGTTTCTGGGCATCGTGCTGCCGTCTGCGGTTACCGTATTCAACGTGTTCTTATTAAGACAGGCTTTCATCACCATCCCTCTGGAAATGGAAGACGCAGCCCGGATCGACGGCTCGAGTGAATTTCGCATCTTCTGGAGCATTATGGTTCCGATGATAAGACCGGCATTAGCTACGGTTGTTATTTTTGATTTCATGGCGTTCTGGAACAGCTTTATTTGGCCGATTGTCGTTTTGGACGACCCTCATAAATATCCTTTAACCGCGGCGCTGCAATATTTGCAAGGGGAGCTTAGCTATAACTTCTTATACATTGCGGCAGGCACGATCATTTCAGTTATCCCGATCATTATCGTGTTTTTAATTCTCCAGAAACAATTCATTAACGGCATGGTCGGCGCGGTGAAAGGATAACCCATATACGGAAGGGAAGAGCGAGGTTGAAAAAAAATACAAACACGGCAAGCCCGTTGGTCATGATTTCGAGCATCTATAATGCGTTGACCAAAGCGGAGCAGAAAGTGGCGGACGTGGTTTTAGCGAGCACCGAGGAAACGGTATACGCATCCGTTACCGATTTATCCGAAATGGCCGATGTGGGAGAAACCTCCGTCATCCGCTTTTGCAGAAAACTCGGCTTTCGGGGGTATCAGGAATTTAAGCTGGCGGTAGCTCAGGATCTCGTGGGTCCGGCGGACAATGTGCATGGCCGGATCGAAGAAACGGACGATATCGGGACCATATCAAAAAAAATTACTTCCTATAACAGTAAAGCGCTGACAGATACCCGCGATCTGTTGGATGAATTGCAGCTTCAGCGGGCAGCGGATGCTCTGATTCGCGGAGGGAAAATCTATTTTTTTGGGGTAGGGTCCTCGGGAAACACAGCCGGCGATGCGAAATATCGTTTTATGCGTTTGGGGTTTAATGTGGACTGTGCTACGGATTCCCACATTATTGCAATGAATTGTGCGTTGGTCTCGCGGGAAGATGTTGTCGTAGGGATCTCCACCTCAGGGAGCACGAAGGACTTGGTCGACGCAATCCGGCTTGCAAAAGGGAATGAGGCCTTTGTCATATGCATTACAAACCATGCGAGATCGCCGATAACGCATTATGCAGATGCCATTTTGTTAGCTTCGTCAAGAGAAACGCCGCTTCAGGGCGGGGCTTTCTCATCCAAGCTTGCGCAAATCCATGTATTGGACATCCTCTCCACGCTTGTGACCTTGAGAAAAAAGGATCAAACATCCGGTTCCATCGAAAAAACCGCCAAATCCGTTGTTGAGAAAATGTATTGACGATAGATCCCTATGTAAGCAGAGAGACTTTGAGAAGCAGAGAGACTTTGCAGCTCCACTCAAAGGTCCCTATGTCATGCTCAAAGATCCCTATGTAAGCAGAGAGACTTTGAGCTCCACTCAAAGATCCCTATGTAAGGAGTGTGTCTCATGAAGGTCGTATATTTGCCGCTGGATGAACGACCCTGCAATCTCACATACCCACAGCAGCTGGCTCGGATGACCGGTCTGGAATTCCGCGTACCCGCAAGAGATATGCTGGGATGTAAAAAACGTCCGGCAATATTCAATCGCGTATCGCAATGGCTCCGGCGCGAGTCGGCCGATGCGGATTGCCTGATCGTATCGGTCGATATGCTGATCTACGGCGGAATCGTCCCATCGCGGATCCATCGGCTATCGGCAGTGGAATGCGTCTCCCGGCTCGGTGTATTGCAGCTAATAAAGAAGCAACGGCCCGAATTGCGCATCTATGCGTATAATCTGATTATGAGAGTCCCGTCCTACAACAGCAGTGACGAAGAACCGGACTATTATGAGTTTTATGGAGAACGTATCTCCACTATGGGGAAATTACTGGACAAAGAAGAGCAAGGTGAAATCACCGGTCATGAGGCCGGACAACTGGCCCGGTTAAAACAGGAGGTGCCGGTGGAAGTGCAGCACGATTTTATGGCCAGACGCCGGGTAAACGCAGCCGTTAATATTCAATGTATTGAGTTGGTCAACAGAGGGATCATCGATTATCTAATTATTCCACTGGATGACAACGCTCGGTACGGATTCAGCTCGAGAGAACAGCGGCAGCTGGTTTACAAAACAGAGGAGTTGAATCTGAAGGATCAAGTCGCAATCTATCCTGGGGCGGATGAAATCGGCTGCACTTTGTTTGCTAAAGCGTTCTGCACCATACACAATTATACGCCCGAAGTTTTTGTTCGATATTCCTCCTCCCGAGGGCCGTTCATCATTCCGAAATATGAGGATCGTTCTTTACATGAAAGCATTAAATCGCATGTAACAGCTATGGGGGCCATGATAGGCGATCATTCGCAGGAAGCGGATTTGATTCTCATGGTGAATTCGCCGCCGGTGGGCCAAAGCGATCACGCGGAAACTTCCGTTCCTTTTCAGGAGAGACACCGTTCGTATTTTTCGGAAGTTAATCTGAGGGAGTTTGTTCAGGCGATCCGCAGTTATGCTGGCAAAGGAAAAACGGTGGCGTTGGCCGACGTTGCGACCTGCAACGGCAGTGATACCGCTCTGATGAAATTGCTGAAGAAACTGAATCTCATCGGGGAACTCGATGCGTACGCAGGCTGGAATACTTCCGGCAATACGATCGGAACGGCGCTTGCCCACGGGCTTATTGAATCCTATTACCGCAGCTTGGGCAGAGGAGACAGAAGGCTTCAAGCCGGCAGGGGATTCTATTATGCCAGATTGACGGAGGATTGGGGTTATCAAGCAGTTGTACGCCGCTGCGTGGGGGAACGCGATGTAGAACGGCTCGGAGGGACTTATGTTGACGTGTCTTCCATACAAGACGAGATCGAAACGATAATTTATAAGGAGTTGGATTACTTCATCACGCAAAACTTGATGGGGACGGATGACGGGAGGATTAAACTGAAACGGGTCTTCGTGCCTTGGGGCCGGATGTTTGAGATCGGCGTTGAACTGACATGGGAGGAGCGTCCGTCATGATCACGGAAATGAGTGCTGACATCGTCATCGTTGGCGGAAGCACGGGCGGATGCGCCGCTGCTCTGGCAGCTGCCAAGCTGGGAAAACGCGTCATCATGACGGAGAAAACAAGGTGGATCGGCGGCCAGCTGACCAGCCAAGCCGTGCCGCCGGACGAACACCGATGGATCGAGCAGTTTGGTTGTACACGAAGCTATCGCCAGTTTCGCGAAGGAATCCGAAATTATTATACAAGCTATTTTCCGGTAACTGCTGATGCAAGAGCTTCTGTCCGGCTCAATCCGGGAAACGGAGATGTCAGCAGGCTCTGCCATGAACCCAGGGCTGCATTTGCGGTCCTGCAGCACATGCTTGCTCCCTATATTCACAGCGGCCGTCTGATTGTCTTAACCGGATATAAAGCGGAACTGTCGGAAACGGATGGAGATCGGGTGCGAGCCGTTACGATAAGGCATAATAGCGAGGAGAGCCGTATTGTTCTTACGGCACCCTTGTTCCTGGATGCCACCGATTGCGGCGACGTATTGCCGCTTGCCGGGGTCGAATATATTACCGGGGCGGAATCGGTAAGTCAGACGGGCGAGCCCCACGCCTTGGATAAATATGAACCAATGACCATGCAGGCGTTTACTTATTGTTTTGCGATCGATTATCGGGAAGGTGAGGATCATACGATCCGGAAGCCGAAGGATTACGATTTCTGGAGAAACTATCAAGCGTCTTTCTGGCCTGATAAGCAATTAAGCTGGATCGGTTCGCATCCCGTTACATTAAAGCCCGTCCAATATGGATTGTTTCCGGACGGGGAGCATTATTCCTTATGGCTTTACCGCCGTATCATCGACAGGAGCAATTTTGTTCCGGGGACATTTGACAGCGACATTACGCTGGTTAATTGGCCGCAAAACGACTATTGGCTAGGACCGATTATCGATGTCGACGAAGAAGATAAAGAGCGTCATCTGCAGCAGGCGAAGCAATTAAGCTTATCTTTGTTGTACTGGATGCAGACGGAAGCCCCGGGACCGGACGGGAAGACCGGGTACCCCGGCTTACGCTTGCGCAAGGATGTCGTCGATACCGAAGACGGCTTGGCCATGTATCCGTATGTAAGGGAATCCCGCCGGATAAAAGCGGAGTTTACCGTTGTTGAACAGCATATCAGCGCTGAAATCAGAGGAGAGCGGGGAGCGGAGCGTTTCCATGATTCCGTCGGTGTCGGTTCATACCGGATTGACCTTCACCCCACAACCGGTCGCAGAAATTATCTCGATATATCCAGCCTGCCGTTTCAAATTTCGCTAGGAAGCTTGATCCCGGTTCGTGTCGATAATTTGCTCCCCGCATGCAAAAACCTGGGGGTCACACATATCACAAACGGGTGCTACCGGCTGCACCCGGTGGAATGGAACATCGGAGAAGCATCAGGGTATCTGGCTTCATTTTGCCTGGAGAAGAAGTTACTGCCTCGTCAGGTTCGCAACGACAAGACCCTTCTGGAGGAGTTTCAGAAGCTGCTGGTTCGGGAAGGCGTTGAGTTAAGCTGGCCGGTGACAGGTGCTGTCTAGTATGGTGGGAGGAAAGGCTTACGTTTATGAACAATCATTAATAAACTGGATTATAATTAATGTAATGAAATATTAATTGGGTTAAACAGAAGGGAATGATTCATAAGGCTGCCGATCAAGGTTCGGCGGCCTTATTGCTCCTATCGGAATTAAACATCCTTCAAAAAGCAACTAATTCATGGCATTAAATATTGCTCAATTCGAGACAAGGAGTTCTTCATGATTTGGGGGGCTTGCTAAAGAAGTCTGATTTTTCAACAAAAACCACTGTTTTTTCAGTATTAATCGATGAAAAGAATGATATATGTTGTTCATGAAAGAATATATGAGTTTATATTATTTTGAGAAAGAGGGTGAGACCAAAAACAAACGTAAGCGGTTACAAACTTGCTTTATATTATTGAACAAGGAGGATTTTTAATGAAAAAGAACACATGGATGAAGATGTTAACGGTGATCATTATGACAACCTTGTTTATCGGAGGCTTATCAAGTATGCAGGTAAAGGCGGCACCAACGGATCTAAAATTTGACTTCGGGGGTGGAAGCGTCGAATCGGGTTACATCGGTGTAAGCGCCGCAGATGGTTACAGCCCGGAAAAAGGGTACGGCTTTAATACGCCGGAAAATATGCGGAATGTTACGGCAGTGGGCACCGGCGCGGCAAGTGATGCCGTTCGGTTTCTCGCGTTCGGCACGAAAAGCGAAAATACGTTTAACGCAGATTTATCGAATGGACTTTACGAGATTAAAGTTGTGTTAGGAAACACCGCGAGAGCAAGTGTGGCGGCAGAAGGGGTCTACCAAGTCATTAATATGACGGGAAACAACGCTGAGGACAAGTTTCAGATTCCTATTACAGACGGGCAATTAAATATCCTGGTCACGGAAGGTAAAGCTGGAACGGCCTTTACTTTAAGCGCGCTTAAGATTCGAAAGCTGTCCGATGATCCGGTCACAAACCGAACGATCTATATCGGCGGGGACTCGACGGTGTGCAACTACTATCCGCTGGAAACCAGCGTTCAGGGAGGATGGGGGCAGATGCTGGAACAATTCGTCAACACGAAGACGTTTCAAATCCGAAATATGGCATCGGGCGGCCAGATTGCAAGGGGATTCCGGGACGACGGACAATTGGAGGCCATATTGAAGTACATTAAGCCGGGCGATTATTTTATTTTGCAATTAGGAATTAATGATACCAACCCTAAAAATAATACGACCGAAGCGGAATTTAAAGAAATTATGCGCGATATGGTCAGACAGGTAAAAGCAACGGGGGCGACTGTGATCTTATCGACTCCGCAAGGCCGGGCAACGGACTTTAATTCCGACAATGTGCACAGTTCCGTCAACAGATGGTACAGACATTCGACTGTGGCATTATCTCAAGAAGAACAGGTTCCTCTGGTTGATCTTAACGTTTTAAGCTCGGCTTATTTTACATTGATCGGTCCGGAAGCGACGCTGGCGCTTTACATGAACGGTGATAGTTTGCACCCTAACCGCGCTGGAGCAGCCGAGCTTGCCCGTCTTGTGGCGGAAGATTTGCAGAGACAGGGCCTAGACGGATTTTCAATGAATGATTAATCAGCGGTTTGCAGCCCCTCCATATTGGAGGGGTTATTCGATTTACAATGGATTTGGCAAGATAATGTTAGCCCGGCAAAAATGTGCTATGGAGAACGTTGATAAGAAAGAGGCCAATGCAAAAAAGTAGAGTTGCCTGACAATCAAATCTATATTATTTTCGGAGTCAGGAGGTGAGCTTTGGTTGGATTGGAAAGCGCTTTTAAACAAAAAAGCGGAGAGACTTTGAGATTAGGAGAGACTTTGAGAAGCGGAGAGACTTTGAGCTCTGCTCAAAGATCCCTATGTCATGCTCAAAGATCACTATGTCAAAGATCCCTATGTCAAGGAGGAGAATTCATGATCATCGATTGGCGATACCGGTTCAGAAAAACGGGGGTGTCTCTTCTTAGTTCATTGTTGATTGCTTCCGTCTGCATTCCGGGAATTACGACTTCTGCGCAAGAAGAAAGGCCAACGGCATTGTCTTCCATCAAGCGGCAAATGGAATATTTGGACCGGGGTTTGGTTGCGGTTAAAGTAGAGGGCGGCGTGTTCGTTAGCTGGCGGATGCTTGGAACGGAGCCGGAAAGCATAACGTTTAACTTGTACCGCGATGGCGTGAAAGTAAACGAGGCACCGATAGCGACAAGCACCAACTATGTGGATCCGGGTGGAACAACAAATTCGTCCTATCGGATACAAGCGGTTTTGAACGGTGAGGAACTGGTGATGTCGGAGCCGGTAAACGTTTGGGGAGACCAATATCTCGATATTCCTCTGCAAAAGCCTGACGGAGGAGTTACACCGGACGGAGTAACTTATACCTATAGTGCAAACGACGCGAGTGCAGGGGATCTTACCGGTGATGGCAAATACGAAATGGTGCTCAAATGGGACCCTTCCAATTCAAAAGATAATGCGCATGACGGGCACACAGGCAATGTATATATCGATGCTTACAAACTTGACGGAACCCTTCTATGGAGAATCGATCTGGGAAGGAACATTCGTGCCGGTGCGCATTACACACAATTTATGGTTTATGATCTGGACGGTGACGGCATAGCTGAAATCGCCATGAAAACGGCCGACGGCACCGTTGACGGAACAGGCAAAGTAATCGGCGACGCCGGTGCGGATTACCGAAACAGTCAGGGGCGTGTGTTGGACGGACCGGAGTTTCTGACGATCTTCGACGGAAAAACCGGTAAGGAACTTGTTACTGTCGATTATGATCCGCCTAGAGGCAATGTTTGCGACTGGAGAGACTGCTACGGCAATCGCGTCGACCGGTTTCTTGCAGGTATAGCTTATCTTGACGGAGAAAGGCCGAGTCTGATCATGGCCCGCGGCTATTATACAAGGACAGTGCTTGCAGCCTATAATTACAGAGACGGTAAGCTCAGCAAAGTCTGGACATTTGACAGTGATCAAGGGTATCCGGATTATGCCGGCCAAGGGAACCACAGTCTGAGTGTCGCGGATGTCGACGGCGACGGTAAAGATGAAGTCATTTACGGTGCAATGGCTATAGACCATGACGGAACGGGGCTCCACACAACAGGCTGGGGGCACGGAGATGCCCTCCATGTAGGCGATTTGGATCCGGACAGGCCGGGACTGGAAGTGTTCCAGGTCCATGAGTGGAGAGGCGCCGAATATCACGCGACCCTTCGTGACGCCCATACCGGAGCACCGATCTGGGGTGTATTTACGGGAAGAGATACCGGCCGGGGAATGGCCTCCGATATTGATCCCAGATATTCCGGGACGGAAGTATGGGCTTCGGCAGGCGTCGGACTGTACTCGGTCAAAGGCGAAAAAATCGGCAGCGTAACACCATCAATCAATTTCGGAATTTGGTGGGACGGCGATTTGCTGCGTGAAGTCTTGGATCATAATTGGAATGGAACCGCGGGAGTCGGAATAGGAAAGATCGATAAATGGGATTACGAGAACGAGCAATTAGTCAATCTGTTAACTGCGGAAGGTACTTATTCCAACAACTGGACGAAAGGAACGCCTGCTCTTTCCGCAGATATTTTAGGTGACTGGAGAGAAGAGGCGATCTGGAGAACTGCCGACAGTTCTGCGTTGCGAATTTATACAACGACGGATCTAACCGAGCATCGTTTTCATACTCTTATGCATGACCCGATATACAGACTGAGTATCGCATGGCAAAATGTAGCCTATAACCAGCCGCCGCATACCGGCTTTTATCTGGGCACAGGAATGGAAGCGCCGCCGACACCGAATATTTATGAGGTAATACCGGCAAAATCGGCAGTCGCGCCAGAGACAGTAAGTTTGAAAAACAAAGCAGGATCCAATGCTTTCTCGGTGTACATTGGCCTGCCGGCGAATATCGATTTATCGCTTGTGAACGTGTCTACCGTACAATTGAATGTGAACGGTCAACCTGTTCCCGCACAAGCAACACCGACGGAAATTGGCGATTACAATGGCGATGGAATGAATGAATTAATGGTTAAATTTGATCTGAAACGAGTGATGTCAGCAATTGACGGAAAGACCGGCGAACTCAAAGTTCAGGTCAGCGGATATTTGGAGGATGGCCGTTTGTTCAGTGGAAGCAGTACGCTGAGGGTGATCCCGTAGCCCCGAATCATTAGTAGGGATACAAGGTCTGGTAAAGACCTTGTATCCCTCTTTTTGGTTTCATCATCGGAATTGCGGCTTCTATTGCGCATCTTCAATTTCACGAATTATGCGTTTCGATGACATCTAATAGAAAGTCGGATGACCATTGCCAATGGAAAAGCTGATTCAAATATGATGATGCTTTTGGCAAAAAGATTAGCAGATGGAAATACGAAGCTGCACGACATGATCAACAAGCTGTATGAACTTGTCCAGGCGAAAGGGCATGATGTCATTCCCCTTATTATGGCAAACATCCGGGAGATCTGCCCTCCCTCGGAAATATGAGCTTGCTGCGGCGATTAACCGGTTGCGATCGTTGAAAATGAAAGAGGCTGGGCAGTAAATGTAATTCTAATGATGACAACCTAGATGTCACCATTTCAATGATATACTCTTGAAGTAATCGAAGCTGGATAAGGAGATCTGATATGAAAATTTCTAATTATCATGAATTTGAACGGTTAGTGGAGGAATATAAAATACTGCCTTTTTCAGATTTGGTACCGGATTATCCATCTCTTGCCGCTGTGGCATCAAATAACAACTGGCACACCGGTTTGGAATCGGATCCTTGGTTATGGCGAGTTAAAATCGTAAAAGAAGGTACTTCGGCGTATGGTAAGTTTTTTGGAACGAAGGCATCGTTTATACATCTCTCTCTTTTTCCACAGATTAAGACAGTCCTTACAACAGGCAGGACGGTGAAAGAACGTTATCATGACGGCCTGTTATCTCAAACGGCATATCGAATCTATAAGATTTTGACGGATCAAGGGAATATCGATTCCCGAAATCTGCGAAAAATGGCTGGATTAGCTGCAAAAGAAGACAAAAAAGAGTATGAGAAATCTCTCAATGAGCTTCAAAATTTCTGCGATATAGTCATTACCGGTACCAAGGATAGTGATAATGATTCCGGATGGAGCAGTATGTGTTTCGAATTATCCGATTACTGGCTGAGTAACACTCAATTGAGCGGAACTGCATTATCGCTTGAAACGGCAAAGGATCAATTGAAAGCGCAGTTAACCACAACTTGTACTGAAAGAGCGTATAAATACTTTGCAAAAAAATTGAGATTAGAAGGATGAATAAAAGATAGTGGGCAGGCAAAGGCCTGCTCATTTAATTCAAATGTTACGATAGAAATAACCGCATAAAACTGGTTCTACAAGCCTCGCACGGCTATTTCAATAGGGTTCGTTTCGAATCAATATACTCTGTAATTCGATTATTCATTCTTCGCTCCATCACACATAAGATAGTGGTGTAAGCAATGATAAATAAGGGAGCGGAGAGAACATGAAGAAATTCAAAGACGAAACTGTTGGACAAATGTACGAAAAGGTCGATGGCGGCGATGTTGACGGCTTTTTATCTTACCTCGAACCCGATGTTGTGTTTATTTTCGGGAGTGAACCAGCTGTATATGGCAAGGAATCCGTCAGAGCATTTGCTAGAGGCTTGCTTAGCCAAGTAAACGGAGTAAAACATGATTTGCTTGATGTGTGGGACCTTGATGGGAAGAGCAAAAAGCTGGTCAAGGGCGAAGTAACCTATGCGTTGAAAACCGGCAATACGATCACTTTACCGTTTTTGAATTTATTTGTTTTAAATGAAGATCTCATTACGGAATTTCAAATATATGCCGATCCACGCCGGTTTTATGAAAGCCTTTAAAAAATAAATTCTTTGATATCCGGAACTTATTTATATTGAAGCAGCCTAAGTACGGTTAGTCCATCTACTTGGGCTGCTTTCTAACGTTCCGAATCCATATTAGGTCAATGGAAAATTTTCGGCAACCTTGCTTCGTTTATGGGCAGGATAGTTGAAAATAATATCGAATTATTTCTTAAAAGAGTTGTATTGAAGGCGGGTGCAACTGGACGTTAAATATAATTTAAAAAATTCACTAGGAAAGTGTGGGATTTATGAGATCTGTAGTTCCAAATACCAGATTGCTGATCACAAAAATAACGGTCCCTCACGTATCCCGTTCCGTGGAACGGCCGCTCTTATGGAAAAAACTAGATGAAGGGATGCAGAAAAAGCTAGTATTAGTTACAGCGCCTGCAGGGTTCGGCAAATCAACACTGTTGGCTGACTGGATCAGAACCGGCCGGATTCCTGCTGCCTGGGTGTCTTTGGACAGGGGAGACAACGACTTCCCACGATTTGCGGAGTACCTTAGCGCGGCTATAAGGTCGATTCATGAGGATATCGGCAACCGCCTGACCGATGCAATACATCATGCGGGAGCATTATCGCCCGAATCGTTTATGACGCTGCTAATTAATGAAGTACAGCCCGCAGAGGAACATATACACCTCATCCTAGACGATTATCACCTCATTGAAGAGGCGGCCGTTCACCGTGCCTTGGATTTTCTTCTCAACTACATGCCCGCCAACCTGCATTTATACATATCCAGCCGCTCAGAACCGCAGCACTCATTATCCGAAATGTTCGCCAAAGGACATATGATTACTGTTTCAATCGATGATTTGCGTTTTAACACGGAAGAAATCCGCGCTTACTTCAAGGTGGCTGGATGCGATCTACCCGCCAATGCCGATTTGCAGACGATCGCTTCTTACACGGAAGGCTGGATTGCCGGACTTCAAATGATGCAATTGGCAAAAAGCGACTTCAGCGAATTAACTATACGGGATCAACGTAATCCGGATTTTCAGAATCTGTATATTCTGAATTATCTGGCTGAAGAAGTGCTGCTCAGGCAGTCCGCGAAGATACAAAGATTTATGATGCGGACATCCATTCCGGAGCGCATCAATTGTGAGCTATGCCGCAAGCTTACCGGAGAGGAAGACAGCCGGGATATCCTCGACTATTTGGAGAAGTCCGGTTTGTTTCTCATTCCGCTTGACGGTCAAGGGAATTGGTACCGCTACCACCACATGTTTTCCGACTTTTTAAGAAATCGACTGAACCATACGGAAACGGCGGATCAAGTCGAAAACCTGCACCGGATGGCCAGCACTTGGTTCTCAGAAGCCGGCTTCTTTTCGGAAGCGGTGGATCATGCGCTTGCAGGGGAGGATTACACCTCCGCCGCGTCGCTAATTATAGGGCAAGCTCCTGAGTTCTTCCATCGCGGCGAATTCCACACCATTCTACGTTGGCTGAAGAAGCTTCCGGAATCATTCGTCACCCGGATGCCCGGACTGTCAATCATTTACGCTTGGGCATTACAATACACGGGCCAGGTCGATAAAGCCGAACAAGTCATTCAAGCGGCTGAAACTTTTTTTCAAAGCGAGGAAGGTGAAAGAGCGCTGTTCGGAAAAAAAGAAGATGTCCGTGCCCATTTCGCAGCCATCCGTTGCGGAATTTGTTTCTTGCGCGGGGAGACGGAGAAAGGGTTTCAATACGTCCGCCATGTATCCGAAAATTTGCCGCATGGCGGGACCTTCTTTACCACCGGGATCGATTTCAACCCCCGTGGGGAATCGCTGCTTCGCGGGATGTTGGGCTGTATGGGAGCCTTGCGGCAATCGCTGATCCTCCATCAATACACTTTGAATTCATGGAAATCAGAAAAAAATATTCACTATGGTGTGACTCTTGCCATTCTGGCGGAATGCTTCTTCGAAACAAACAAACTCGAAAAGGCGGAAGAGCTTGCAAATGCTGCGATTTCCATCGCTTTGGAACATAATCATATGAGCATATTCATGTCGGCGATGTGCACGCGGATCCGGATTAAGCGATCGCTGTCTGAAACAGAAGCCGCTTCTGCCCTTTTCCAGGAGGCCGAGCTTCAAATCCGGCGCGAACGGAAGCACCAGTATATGGCTAACTTGCTTGCATTGAAAACACGGACCAATATCGTTGACGGACAGCATGATCAAGTCAGCCGGTGGGTACGGGATTGCCGGGTGCAGTCGGACGGTTATTTGGAACCCGAACGGGAATATGAGCATATTACATATTTGCGGGCAATCGGGTTCCTGCAGCGCGGGCGGTCCGCTATCGTCTATGCCGAACGGCTGCTGCAAGCTGCGGAACGGGGCGGCCGCAAGGCATCGGTCATCGAACTGAATCTGCTGCTGGCTTTGATGCACGATCAGCTGAATCAATTGGTCGAAGCGGAGAAGAAAGTGTCGGCAGCATTGAAGATCGCGTGTGAAGAAGGTTATATCCGGATATTTCTAGATGAGGGGAACCGTTCACACCGGCTGTTGTCCCGGTTCCTTCTGACTCTTCCCGGTGGAGCGACGGAGAATTCTTCTCCCTCCCGGTTACACCTTTTTGTACAGGAGCTCCTTCAACAGTTTGGGGCAAGCGGCAGTCATCTTGAATCCGGAGGAATCGCGGAGGAGAAGCTGGTTAACCTAACCAGGCAGGAAAAGAATGTTCTCCACCTGTTATCACTCGGATTGGCCAACAAAGACATTGCCGGGCAATTGTGCATTTCTCCGGAGACGGTCAAGCTGCACTGCAAACATATTTATAAAAAATTGAATGTGCATAATCGCGCCCAGATTATCGCACAGTTTCATCAAAAGTGAAAGGACCAAGTAAACAAGAGCTCCGGGAACAATCCGGGGCTTTTCTGCTTTTTTCCACATCCAACCTACCCCCTAAAAAATACCCCCATCAGGGAATTGTTTGCCTGCGATTGATCACGTATGATCATGATGAAACAAATACAAAGGAGGATGTTCTTATGAACACCAATGTAGCGCTCACCCCAAACTTGTTCATCGAAAATGCGGATGTGCGGCAATCGACCTGGCATCAGAATTCGTTCAGCGGATCGGTCATCGCCCGATCGGATCTTTCGAATTGCCAAATACTGGAGGCGAATTTGAAAAGCTGTACACTGGCCGCCGTTTCATTAGACAAAACGCGGATTGTCCAATGTTCGTTGAAAGATGTTACGATCGAAGCGTCCGACATCGAAGGATTGACAATCAACGGTCAACGGGTGGATGAGCTTCTGAAAGGAGGTAAGTAACACAATGCCCGACAAACAAACGATCAACTATTTTATTATCGAAGATCTCCGTCCGAAACTGATTGAAAAGCATAATTTAAAGGCGATTACAGTCAATGAAGCGGTTCGGATCGCCGTAGGCAAAATCGGCAGTATCCTTGAACCCGGTTATATCGGCGCTGTCGGAGATAAGAAGGACGGAAAAGAAGGAAAAGACGGGAAGGAAGGGAAAGACGGGGGAAAAGACGGGAAAGACGGGAAAGAAGGAAAAGAAGGAAGCGACGATAAGGAAGCATGCGATTACTTGTTCGATCCGGCGAGTTTCGTGTCCTATCCTTCTGAAGTGCTGCTCAAAAACGTATCGACGAAAGTGATTCAAGGCTCGATCAAAAATGTGGCTCAAGTGATGCGGCCGATTGTATAGGAGTGAGGGAAAACGTTGAAGCCCGTTCTTCTGCTCGGACCGGATCACGACGCTTGCCTGAGCAGCTTCGCCGAATATGCGCGTGCTCTCCATTGTCCTTGCGCCTATATGACGGATTTTACCGATATCCGATTTGCGATTAAGGACGAAACTGATGTCAGGCCGCATTCGAAATCCCAGGTTATCCTGAAAGTGCCCTCTTTGGGGGATGAGGAATGGAATTCTAGCGGGATCCTAATCCGTACTCCGCACAGCATCCTGCCGGCTGTGAAAAGTGATGAAGATCAATTCAAGATGATGGAATATTTCGCCGCACTTTGGAGCTTGTGCGCAATGCACACCGGGACGGTCATCAACCGTCCCGGTGTACTGGAATGGAATTACGAGCGGCTGTTCAAGGACCGGCTGCTTGCAGGTGAATTTGTTGGTGAGTTCAGGTTGTCCCAAGTGGACGACCTTCTCCCTGTTTGGAATGCGGCTCGTTCCGAAACGTCCTGCCGGGAAATTCATACCGAGAGCGCCATCTCTTTCCGCAGAGCGATTTTTGCCGGTATAGAAGAGATGCGCAGCCTTAATCAAGCGCAGCATGACCATTACCGCTCCATCATCGCTGAATCGAGCCGTTATATCATCCATATTTGTGTAGGTGATTGGCATACGACAGTGTTGAACGAGTACGATTATCCTACAGATTCGGAGAATCATCTCAATTATGTGAAGCATATTGCGAGGGTTGCCGCTTCGTGCGGGATTCTTTTTTTCGCAATTGTGCTGACGCTTGTGGAAGATACTCCGAAAATTGTTCGCATCGACACGAACCCGCAATTCGCCTGGTATGCAGGCGCTGTCGAGGAAGTCAACCGACACTTGTTCGAAGTGCTGCAGCGCTAAATTTGTTTGGATTGGAGGCCGAGTATTGATTCTTTTCATCGGTTTGTTAAGTGATCCTGCAATGACCCATGCTTTGGCGGTTGCGGAGCGAAGAGAGATTCCTTTCACGTTTTTTGATTTGCAGCCATTTATGCTGGAAGGAGACTATTTCTGGGATTTCGCCAAAGGAGAAGGGTATATAAGAAACAACGAGATAACCATCAACTTTCCGCAATGTGAAATAACCGGTATCTATTCCAGGCCGATCAGTCTGATTAATCTCTTGGATGAGAAGCAAAGACCGGCCGCTGCGGCCAGAATGAATGCCGTAATTGAAATATTAAACAGCATTCCCGTCCTGACGGTGAATCGCCCGCGCACGGATTACAGCAACAGCGCCAAGCTATACCATCTTCACTTGTTAAAGCAATGCGGTTTCCGCATTCCTGCCTCCCTGCTGACTAATGATGAAGCGGAAGCCAAGCGATTCATTGAAAGTCACGAGCGTGTCATTTATAAAGGGGCCAGCTCGGAGAAAACGATCGTATCTCTTTATGATAATAAATTAGCCGGGCGATTGAAGTGGCTCGGCAACAGTCCGGTTCTATTTCAGGAGTATGTGGCCGGAGCCGACATTCGGGCTCATTTGGTTGGGTCGAGCTTTTTTGCGGAAAAAATCGAGTGCAACGGGATTGACTACAGATACGAAACGGAAACCAACCGTTTCTCGCAGATTGATCTTCCGCCGCTTTTAACCGAAAGATGTTTACGATACCGGGATGTGTCGGGACTGCATTTTATCGGGTTCGATTTCAAGCTGACGCCGGAAGGCGATTACATCATTATGGAGGCGAATCCGATGCCCGGCTATAACAGCTATGACAGGCGCGCAGGTCTTCAGATCTCCGATGCATTACTCACAATGCTCAGCGGGGAACGTAGCGCAGTGTTATCGCGGTGATAATATTATAGAAGTACACAATCCTACGCTCGTTGGACTGTGTACTTTTCTATTATGTAATGGTGCTCAGGGACAAGTTGGCTTTGAAAGCGATTAAATAGAGAGACATGAGGGCATTATGGAAAAAGATAGTTATTCTGTACACGATTAAAGGAGTACGAAATGAATCCTTTCAAACCGCTATATCTACCGGAAGAGCAGCCGCCTTCCCATGCGGCACAATGCCAAAAATGTGAGCTTTCACAGCAGCGCAGACGTGTAATATGGGGGGAAGGCAACCCGAACGCCCCGATATTCATCCTGTTGGATAACCCGGGTGAACGTGAAGACAGGGAAGGCCAGGCATATGTATGCGGCACTCGGGAAACGCTGCAGTACGGGATGATGGAGGCGGGAATCGAGGTTGATTCCGTCTATGTCACCTACCTCTTGAAATGTCGCCCCGTAAGGGCCTATAACAAGCCTCTCGCCAGAGAAACCTGTTTTCCGTATGTTCAATTGCAGCTTGAACAGAAGAAGCCCGGCCTCATACTAGGATTAGGTAATACGGTAGCGCAGACGTTGCTGTCCGACAATGAAGCAAGTGTAAAAAACCTTCGGAATCAATGGCATACGCTTCAGGGGATCCCCGCCGCTTTTTCCTATCACCCCCTCGCTGTTCGCCGCAGACCCGTACTCATGAAATATTTCATTGAGGATCTCAAGTTTGTATCTGAGAGAATGAATGCTAGGACGGACTGCGGTTGAGGGATCATTTGTTGTGTCATATTCCGCTGCATTTTTCCGGCTGCAGCGGCTTCTCCGCGCTATGCCCCGCTTATGAACAGGAGCGGCATGGCCATTATCCGCATGCGTTCGTGTGGAACATCTCGAAACGCTTCGCCGTTTCCTGCGCGCGCATGGCGCAGTCCGGACATGTTTTTACCTACATCGGTAAAGTGTCCTTATACATGTGCAGCGTATTGCGATAGGCTCGTTTCATCCGGTCCATCTGCCCGGCGAACGAGCCCTCAGGCACTTTAAGCGCCTCTTGAATCGGCACAATCCGATACTTTGACAGGTTGCCATCCTTTGTGATACATACCCATGTCGGTATGTAATCGACACCTGCGAGCCGGACGAAATCTCGGGGCGTTTTTTGAAGCTTGATACGAACGATCATACCGGTCAGGACGTCATCCTTGCCGTGCAGCCGGGTGGTAATAAAGTTGCCCAGCGAGTAAATCGCGAACCGTTTTCTCGTACGGCCGCCAATATCTTTCACGGTACGGCATATTGCAGGCTGAAGAACATGCGGATGCGAGCCAAGGACGACATCGGCTCCATGATGAAACAAGAATCGGACCAGTTCTTTTTGGTGAGCTGCCGGATTTCGGTGATATTCATGTCCGAAATGGATGCAGACAATGATGAAATCCGAAATTGCCCGCAGCCGTTTTAGATCCTCACTTATGTTTGTGCGGATGATTTTCTTGACGCCGGCGGGCTGTCCCTTCGGAACCGGGATCCCGTTCGTGCCTCTCGTATAAGATACAATACCAACACGAACTCCTCCGACCTCTTGAACGCATAACGACCGGGATTCCTCCCTGGACCGGTACGTTCCGGTATGGGCGATCCCATTCTTATCGAGCACATCGAGCGTCCGTATGAGACCGTTAACTCCATAATCCATACAATGATTGTTTGCCGTAGCGAGCACATTGAAGCCAACCTTCTGTAGAGCCGATGCGAATTGATCCGGACAATTAAAGAGCGGATATCGGTTCTTCGGATTCCGCCTTGTCTTCGTGTAGTCCTCGTCCGTGCCGCCGGCGAAGGTTGTTTCGAGATTGCCAATCGTTAGATGCGCATTTTGTAAATAAGGGGCAACTCGCTCAAAAGCTTGCTCGAAATTGTATTGCCCGTTATTCTGACCGGCCAAGCCGCCCGTTTTGTCATTATCAAGCATCGATCGAATCAGCAGCGGTTTCATCAAGAGATCGCCAACCGCGGCAATGATAATATCCTTTGACATACAATCGTCCTCACAATAATTTAGGCTGATATACTATATGCGGGTACAACGGATTCGTTCAGTTGTTCGTCACTGAGAAGTAACATTTTCATTACCGTTACAGCAAATGATCGTCATTTGCAAAGCTGTCTAATATAAAAATGCCATCGCGACAAATAATTTTTGTTATAGAGCACTCAGCGACCAAATCGCTTTGCTCCACGATAAAATTCGGGTGCAGCTTTCCCAATTCCTCCTCGGGGATGACATTGATCAGGAAATCCGTGATCAGTCCGCCGTGTGTAACAACGATGATGCGATCCTGCGGATGTTCAACTGATAATTCCAGTAAGCAGGAAGATAAACGGTCACCAGCAATCCTGGCAGAATCGCCTGCCGGAGGGGAAAAGTCCCGGTCTTTTGTGCATCGTTCCCACATCTCAACAAACTCCTCAAACGTTTGTCCGGGTATGTCTCCCCAGTTGGCGCGCTCACGCAAACGAATATCCTCGGCAATGGTTGACTTATTAGTTTCATTCGCGATGATTAAAGCGGTTTCCTTAGCTCTTTTTAGTGGGCTGCAAACAATTTTTTTAATAGGCATTTGACGAAAATAACGTGCGGTCGCTTGAGCTTGCAATATGCCTTTGGACGATATAGCGACATCACCAATTCCTTTTTCTTAAATAGCATGTCTGACAAGAAAAAATTCAGTGTTCATAGCGTCGACTCCTGCAATATAGATTTAAAATCTGTCTAATTAGACACTTATCTAATTGTAAAGAAGTTTTAATTATTCTGCAATAACTTTCCAGTTTATCTGAGTATATTTCCTAAACAAAAAAGGCACCTTTCCGGATGCCTAATTTGTACCGATTATGATTGGAGGAGCACGTCCTGATATTTTTGAATGTCTCCCGCTCCCATAAATACAAGAATTGAATCATCGTAAGCGGACATGTCGGATACCACGTTATCGGATAAAAGACGGGCATTCGGAATACGCGATCTAAGGTCGTCTATCGATATGTTACCTAATCCTTCCCTTGCTGAACCGAATATTTGACAGAGGTATACATCATCGGCGTCCTTTAACGAGCAGGCAAAATCATCAATCAGTTTTTCCAATCGGCTGAATGTATGAGGTTGGAAAATCCCGACGACTTTCTTTTGAGGATATTTACTTCTGACTGCTTCAAGAGTAGCCCTTATTTCGGATGGGTGATGCGCATAATCATCGATAACCACATTACTACCCCAGTTCTTTTCTGTAAATCTCCGTTTAACCCCTGAAAATGAAGTCAGCTGCGATTTTATGATATCCAGATCCAGGTCCAATACCAGGGCGACCCCAATGACGGCCAGGGCATTCAGAACGTTATGTTTTCCGAATACCGGAATTGAGAATTGATTGATCTTGGTATCCCTATAGTATACGTCAAAGGTTATTCCGCCTTTTTCAACCGTAAGGTTAGACGCTCTAAGTTCATTGTCGGTGTCGAAACCATAATAGAGAGCGCTCGTTCGTGTCTTTAACAAACGGACCTGCGGGTCATCGCCGCATACGACCAGTTGTTTGCCTGTTAAAGAAGCCATTTCTTCAAATGCGTGCCTAACATCGTTTACATCGGTAAAATAGTCCGGGTGGTCAAAATCAATATTCGTAATAACTGCGATGTCCGGCTGATACGCAAGGAAATGGCGCCTATATTCACAACTTTCAAATATAAATAGTCGGGCATCGGGGTGCCCGTTCCCGGTACCGTCCCCAATGAGACTGCAGGCAGGTTCAAGACCTTTAAGCGCATGGACCATCATACCTGTCGTGGTGGTTTTGCCATGAGCCCCTGTGACAGCAATGCTTGTATATCCCCTCATCCACTCCCCGAGGAAATGGTGATACCGGTGAACAGGAATCCCCAGTTGTTTACACCGAATAATTGATGGGTGGTTATCGTCGTAAGCGTTTGATGCAATAGCCTTCATATTTTTTGAGAGGGGAGCATTTCCGAACGTATACAACGGAATATTTCGAGCTTCAAGCTGGACTTGTGTAAAAAGAAACGACCCGATGTCCTCTCCTTGCACATGATTTCCAAGATCGGAAAGGATTTGCGCCAAAGCACTCATTCCACAACCTTTAATGCCGATAAAATGAAAAGTGTCCATAGTGACCTCCAGAAACATATTCAGAATAGTATATGTTATTCATTTGATTGTGCTCTTGCCTATAAAACAAGTATACAAAACATTCCACCGCTTTCCAATCAATCTCTGCCGTTTAGAATAGGATTTTCACTTTCTGACAAATTGGAATTGTTAGGCAGCCTCGGCTGTCGCACCACCTCTCTGCAATGGGCATATGTTATGGTATCTAGCTTTGAAGAAGGACGGGATATTGTGATGCCCATTTACGGAAGTTATGCCAAATGTGAGACGATACCGATTTACTTTCCGCCGCAATATCAGCCGCAGCAGCCCGGGATCGAATCCATCATGATTCCAAGACCCGTATCCGAAAATCCGGCATATGCCGGAAGCGGAAAATTACGCGGTAAAGTTGCCATTATTACTGGCGGTGACAGCGGTATCGGAAGGGCAGTTTCGTACCTGTTCGCCAAAGAAGGGGCGGACATCGTCGTCGTCTATTACAACGAACACGGAGATGCCGAGGAGACGCGCGCAAGGATTAATCAACTGGGACGCAGATGCCTGACAATTGCCGGAGATATCGGAGATGAAACCTTCTGCAGGCATATCGTCGAAAATACTGTCCGTGCTTTCGGCAGAATCGATTGCCTGATCAATAATGCGGCTGTGCAATTTTATCAGGAAAGCATCGAAAGCATAACGCGCGAACAGCTTGAACTGACCTTTCGAACGAATATTTTTGCGATGTTCTATCTGACCAAAGCGGCGCTCCCTTACTTGAAACCGGGAAGTACGATTATCAATACCTCCTCCGAAACAGCAAATATGGGATTTAAAGGGTTGATCGATTATTCGGCAACCAAAGGCGCGATTAACACATTTACGCGTTCCTTGAGCATGGCGCTGATCGACCGCGGAATTCGAGTTAATGCAGTTGCTCCAGGAAGAACATGGACACCTCTTCAGCCGGCATCGCTGCCACCGGAACTTTATATGTCGTTCAAATACGGCCAGCCATGGGAGATTGCACCGGCATACGTCTACCTTGCTTCCGACGATTCGACTTATGTGATCGGGCAGTTAATCCATGTCAACGGGGGCAGCTATTTCGGTCAATGACAGCCAGCAGACCGTTTCGAAAAAAACGTTCATATGGATGAGCAGCAAGTTAACAACATAGGAAGAAGTGCTTAAAAGGGAACGTGCCGGAAAACAATGAAATGATATCAGATGAATCGTCAGGCTATATCATCGGCGGGGGAGTTATGGCGTACGCCTTGTTAATGATTCCACAGGTTTTGGCTTTCAGGTTTACCAATACATCTAATCTGTATAACCTTGGGGCGCAGTTATGGGAAGCAAACACGATGCCCATGGTCAAATATAGTCGGATGATTCAAGCGATAGGCACATTTATTTATCCCAACTTAACACTTATCTTCACCAGAATAGATTTATGATAAATACAGGCTGCTGAATTGATTCAGCAGCCTCGGTATTAACCGATCTCAATGCCGGTTGCGCCTTTATACTCATGCCCATGTCTCGGATAAGATGCAAGAACCATTTGGTTTCCTTGATGAATAAAAGGTTGTTCATTAGTAATACCAAAGATTGCATGATAATGAGATCCGTCCGAAACCGGTATAGGCGGGCCGGTTATTCCTTCAAATTGATGAACATGTCCAATGCCTGTTGATGTGACTCCTTTGAATGTATGGAAATGTCCGTCTGTACTGCTTCCGTTTACAGGAAAACCGAACGCTCGAATCCAATGGCTGTGATTGCCGGAAAGTGAAGTCTGTACTTCGATATAATGGGAGTGAGGGGGGGCCAGCCGGTTTTGTTCCTTCATTCTCATCTATAATCACCTTTAAAAGAATGTGAAAAGCAGGTACGGAAATTTTACTTCATGCATCATATTTCATAGCTGGGCAAAGTGTGTCATGGAGAGAATGAGGAGGGCATAATTAAAATGCCCTCCTCAAAAATTTTCTTCGGTATGCTGCAAGCCCGGCATTAGCTGTTTACGATTACACCGCCGGTGGCGTGAATGAATTGTCCGGAAATATAAGTCGAATCTTCCGACGCCAATAATACATATGCCGGTGCAATTTCACATGGCTGGCTCGCACGGCCCATCGGATTTTTCGCTCCCCACTGTGCCACTTGATCAGCCGGAAATGACGCTGGAATAAGAGGTGTCCATACGGTGCCGGGAACAACGCCGTTCACGCGAATACCCCTGGCGTGCAGCGATTTCGATAGAGACCGGGTAAAAGCGACGATAGCGCCTTTGGTAGCCGAATAATCCATCAGCTGTTCATTTCCCTCATAGGCCGTGAGGGAGGCGGTATTGACGATGCAGTTTCCTTGCTTCATATGTGGAAGGGCAGCCTTCGTCAAATAAAATACCGAGAAGAAGTTGGTTCGAAATGTTTGTTCCATCTGTTCGGAAGTGATATTCTCAAGACTGGTCTGCACATGCTGCTCAGCCGCGTTATTCACGAGAATATCCAGCTTTCCGAACTGTTTAACGGTTTGTTCGACGACTTGTCTGCAAAAGCCTTCATGACCGATATCTCCGGCAATGGAGAGGCATTTGCGGCCATATTTCTCAATTGCCTGCTTGGTTTCTTCCGCATCCGTATACTCGTTCAAAAATACGATGACGACATCTGCGCCTTCTTTGGCGTAGGTTACGGCAATCGCGCGCCCGATCCCGCTGTCGCCGCCGGTAATAACGGCGACTTTATCTTTTAGTTTGCCGCCCGGTTTGTAGTTCGGGTCATCATAGAGGGGACGGGGGTTCATCTGAGATTCAATTCCGGGCTGCCGATCCTGGTGCTGAGGAGGATAGGGCGGTGAGGGCATTATAACGGCTTGTGCCGACTTATCAGTAATCGTTGACATTCATTCGTTCTCCTTTAATAATCGATTTGAAAATCCGGATGAGGTATTGCCGCCGTCGGGACATCAATGAGACAAGGTTTGGAAAAGGTCTTCGCTTCGTTTAGGGCCGCACGCAATTGATCGTGCGTATCCGCCCTTCTGGCAGTCCATCCTGACGCTTCCGCGATTTGCACGAAATTCGGATTGGAAATATCGGTTTCAAAGGGACGAAGATTTTTCATCGTCATTTTATCCCGTTCCATTTGAAGTGTTCCGTTATTGAATACGACGACGGTGATCGGAATTCCATAACGGGAAGCGGTAATCAAATCCGCCTGTACCATTCCTAAACCTCCGTCCCCCGTAACACAAACGACTTGGCGGTTCGGATAGGATCGTTTGGCCGCCATTGCAGCCGGAAGTCCAAACCCCATTGTTCTCCAGCGTTCCGAAAGCACCAACTGTTGTCGGGTACCCCTAAAGTTTCTTAGAAACCATAGAGTAACATCCCCTACATCAAGAGCTATGATGGCGTCATTGTCAATGGTTTGTTCAATGACTCTGACAATGGATGAAGGATGAAGCGGTGAGGAGAAGCTCGTGCATTCGCGGTCATTCTGTGCATTCCATTCTTGTTTACACTTGCTCACACGCTGCAGCCATTCTGGATTTTGACGATATTCGGCCAAGCTTTCGGTAAGCGTACGGATTGTCTCTGCGGGATCGCCAACAATGCCGAGAAGAGCCGGAATGACTTGCCCAATGGCTGAGGTCCTCTCTTCAATTTGTATGACTTGCGCTTGATTTGGTACCGAATTTTCAGGCCACCAGGAAGAACCAATGGCAAGAACCACATCGGATACTTTAAACAAGGCGCTTAAGAAAGGATTGCCGCCTTCTCCTAAACCGCCGAGCTGATAAGGGTGAGTATCCGTAATAATCCCCTTTACCCCGTAACTCATGACAATTCCGCTTCCCCAGGAATCAGCCAATTTTTGAATTGCATCACCTGCAGTTTTTGCCCGATTACCGACCAGGATCATGGGGCGTTTAGCCGTAAGCATAAGGTTTACCGCCTGCCGGATTGTACTTCGCCCTGCTACGGGGTGTTCTATATGTACCGGTGTTCTAGGTTCTGCCGGGCAGGGAAGGGTCCATAAATCGGAAGGTATGGATAAATGGACAGGTGTACATTGTTGAACTGCCGTCAACTGGGCCTGTGATAAAGCCTCTACTACAGCACCCGGATGGATAACGATTCGGCTGATGCCGGTGATCGACTGAACCAATCCCTGCTGATCGATAAGCTGTTTGGTTGGCGTTCCGATTTTGGCGACAGCGGCCTGTCCGGTAATTGCCAGAATGGGAACGCCGTCCAAATAAGCGTCGCCTAGACCGGTCATCAAATTCGTCAGTCCAGGCCCCATTTGTGCCGCGCACACACCAATGCGACCGGTTAATTTGGACTCGGCCGATGCCATCATCGCGGCAGCGGATTCATGCTTTACGCCAATCCACTCCAGGTCGTCCTGACGTGAGATTCCATCCATAAATCCAAAAATGGCGTCGCCGGTCACGCCATAAATTCGTTTAACCCCCCACAACCTCAGCTGATGAAGGATGATGTCCGCAACATTCCGATTCCCGATTGCTAGTCCGTTCATTCTGAGACACCTCCTTGGCTTTTTCTTAGTATGGGATCCATCCCTGTGCATTATGAACATAATTGGATGAAATTTCTTGATGCCGGATAAGCTAAGGTAAACGAAACTTTTATCGAAATGAGGTAGATCCATGTTTTGGGACGGTTGGCCTCTGGCACGAATCGTGATTTTGTTTGTCAGTCTCGCTTATTTGATGATTTGGATTCAGGTGACGATGTTTCATTACAGGCAAAATTTTCATCACAAGTCGATGTGGGTTCCGGTCATTTCCGCACCGTTCATTTTTGCAGCCGGAATCGCTTTTGCCTTTTATAACGTCTTTGGGCTTCGCTTATTGTTTCAGGTCTTGTTGTGGTTCGGATTGGCAGCGGGGCTGATCGGATTTTATTTCCATTTTCGTGGGGTCGGTATCCGCGTCGGCGGCTGGGCCCTTCGAAATTTCCTGATCGGTCCGCCGGTTGTACTCCCGTTGATGTTTACCGCTATGAGCGTGCTGGGCCTGATCGCGCTTTACTGGAGATAACCGTATGCAAAATGGAAGAAAGGCGGATGGTTATATGAACGGTAAAACCCGATATCCTTCCTTTGACGTCCTGGATGAAAAGGATGCTTGGGATGATCATACACAAGAAATTGTAACCTCGAGAACGAAAGCTTCGGTTAATTATCAGTTTTTGAGCATGACGCAGGCTGAGATCCTGCGCTGCATATGCAGCTTGTTGATGTATGATTCATCACCGGATGTCATGGGGTATGTGATCAGTCACATCGATCAAACCTTGCTTTCGTCACCAGGTGAAGGGCAAAGAAAAGCGGGCGTACCCGCTGCACCGGATTTATTACGGCAAGGGCTGAAAGCGATCGAAGCGTATTCGCAGATCAAGTATGGAGCAGCTTTCACGAAATTGAAGTCCGAAGAGCAAGAGCAGATTATCCGGGAAATCAGCGCTGCGAAAGCGGGGCAGCCTGAATTATGGAATGAGGCGCCCCAGAAGGAGCTGTTTGAAAAGCTGATGCGGCTGACTGTTGAATCCTATTGCTCACACCCACGGGTTTGGTCGGAGATCGGTTATGCCGGCCCGGCTTATCCGAGGGGATATGTGCGTACGCAGCTTGGACAATTGGATCCATGGGAGGCGAAGGAGGAACATGAAGCGTAAATATGCGAATGAAGAGGTGGATGTCGTCATCGTAGGTGCCGGCGCTGCAGGAGGAGTGTTAACCAAAGAATTAAGCGAAGCCGGGCTCTCCGTCGTCGTGCTTGATGCCGGACCTTTCCGGGATCCTCAGAAGGATTTTGCCAGCGACGAGCTCTCTATGAGATCCCTCGGTTGGGAGGAGACGCGGATTGTGGACGGACGCGACCCGCTTACAATGGGTCACAACAATTCCGGACGCGGAGTCGGCGGAGGAACGGTTCATTTTACGGGTGTGTTTCTGCGCTTTCAGGATATCGACTTTAAACCCCGGACATTCGACGGAATTGGCCAGGATTGGCCGATCGGCTATGATGATCTGGAGCCATACTACACCAGAAATGAAAGAGATATTGCCGTTTCGGGGCCGAAGCATTTCCCTTGGGGACACTTTAACGGCCCATATCCCTACCCGGAACGTGAGCCGCTCAGTCCGAATGCGTACCTGTTCATGAACGGCTGCGAGAAGCTGGGCATCCGGTCTTCGGTTGCTCCTCTTGCCATTTTGTCCGCCCCGTTCGAAGGCCGTCCGCCTTGCATTAACCGCGGATTTTGCAATCAAGGGTGCATGCCCGACGCCAAATTCAGCACGCTGATCGCACATATTCCCAAAGCGATCAAGGCGGGGGCGGAAGTATTGCCGGATTGTATGGTGACGCAGGTATTGGTGGGCAAAGACGGACTGGCCAGAGGGGTGACGTTCGTTCATAACGGACAGACCTATGAGCAAAAAGCTAAACTGGTCATTCTGAGCGCATTTGTGGTGGAAACGCCCAGACTGCTGCTGAACTCAGCCAACCCGCAGTTTCCGGACGGACTTGCAAACAGCAGCGGCATGGTCGGAAAATCCATAATGGTGCACAGCAGTCATGATGTCTATGCCAAATTCGAGGATGAAATCCGTTTATATAAGGGAACGCCGGTCCTTGCGACAACCTTGGATTTTTACCGGACCGATCCTAAACGGGATTTTGTCCGCGGTTATACGCTGCATGCCCATGGCGCGAGACCCGTTGAATTCGCCAACGGTATCTCCAAAGCGCAGGGAGGACCGGTATGGGGCGAACGGTTCAGGCAGACGCTGCTGGATTATAATCACTACGGCAGAGTTACGTTGGTAGGAGAGGTGCTGCCGAATCTTAACAACCGCGTCACGCTTGCTGGCGAGAAGGACCGCTATGGTATGCCGCGGGCGAAGGTAACATTCAGTTACTGCGAGAACGACCGGAAGCTGATTCGGCATGCGGTGAGTACGATGAGCTCGATTCTGGAAGCGGAAGGCGGGCGGGTAGAATTCGTCGTTCCGGATACGGCGCATATGGCGGGGGGATGCCGAATGGGGGACAACCCGGCTGAGTCCGTCGTCAACTCCTACGGGCAAAGCCATGACATTCCCAATTTGTTTATCTGCGATGCGAGCATTTTCGTAACTTCAGGCGCAGGGAATCCGACGAATACGGTGATGTCGCTTGCACTGCGCACGGCGGATCATATTATAGAGAAAGCAAAGAAAAGGGAACTGCAAGCAAGCCGGGGTTAACCGGCTTGCTTGTGCATATTTGTAATGCGTCGATAAGCGAACTCATCCGCATACCGCTCAAACGGGAGATTTCGATAGGCCGTTTCACTTTGTTCTGTTATAGCGGCCAACTTCTGATGCCCGCGGATGATTTGGATCCATTCGGTTTTCTCTGCCAAGCGAATAGCATCGATAAGATGGGAGAACTCATGGAATAGAATAAAATAAGGAAGTTCTCTACGAGATATCGGATATTTGATTAATATATTCCGTTCATCTGCGGTAAGATATCCGTCATATGGGAGCTGAACAACAATTTTGGCTTTCCGTCTTTTGTCGTCCATCAGAACAAACCCATTATAAAAAGGTCCCCAAGATAAATCGAGGTCGACTTCTCCCTTCCACTTCAGCTCTGAGGACAATTGAGCTAGCTGTCTTCGCAACCGGTCTCTCCAAACCTTCAATCGTAAACGTCTCCACTTTATACGTATGAACAATGATTTTATCATAGCTATGATCACCAATTCTACCGTAACAATGATCATAGCTTTATTCAATTGGTAAAATAAGGGGGATCTGAAGGCGGTTAGGAGCTCAATTTCCATACGCATACAATCAAGCCACTAACACATATCATGTAGCGAACCGCTTACCCATTTGAAAAATAGGGGAGCTGACGCAACTTGAAACCGGCAGGAGAAATTCCGATTATTCGGCCAGGGTATTTTTCCGTTCAGGCCGCGGCGGATCGCATGCGTCCCGTATACGATCGATATAATGAACAAATCCTCTATAACCGTTTACCTGTAGAATTCGACTTTATTGGTGAATCCATTACGCAATATTGGGATCTGCAAGCTTATTTTCGCGGAGGGACACGAACGAATGCTTTGATCGTGAACCGCGGGATTTCAGGAGATATTACTCTCAATATGGTACAACGTTTCGCGGCAGACGTTCTTCAATTAAAGCCGAAGTATGTACATATCATGGGCGGCACTAACAACACCTGGCGGATGGATGCTGTCGATCCAAGAGAAAAAAGAACCCCGAATCAAATTTATATTGATACGATATCGCAAATCGGCATGATGGTCCGGGAGTCCAAAAAACATGGCATTAAACCGTTGATCGGTTCAAACTTGCCGACAGGCACAGGCATACCGTGTTTTGCACATCAACCTCTTCTTTACTGCCGGGATAACAGTACGGATCTGCGCAATGAACTGCTCGTTATGATAAACCACGGTTCACGCCAGCTTGCCGCTCAAGAACAGGCGATATATATAAACTACCATTCTCATATGACTGATCACGACGGTAAAACTTTACGCCCCGAGCTTGCGGACGATGGACTCCATCCCAATGTACTCGGCTACAACATTATGGCTGACGTCTTGCGGAGAACATTGTCGACATTTGGAATCGGTATATGATAATCGTAATGAAGCTGTAAAACTCAACAACATTAACGACTTTCCGAAAATCTCTTTATTATATGAAATAAAAAGAAGCCCTCGCATTCGGTCTCGCATTTGGTTTGGGAGGAAGGGAATTTGCTTCAAATTGGTTGAAGAAATGGCAGGAACAAATGCAATCCTCTAAGGAAGAGTGAGATTAACGAATTGATGGAAATATAATCTTAAGCAGAAGAAAGCCGAAATTCCTCAGGGCAGGAAAGTCGGCTTTCTTCTAATTTGAGTTGGGCGACTCTCCTTGAATTGAAATGCGTTTATGAGATTCGCAATATATTGATATATATCGCAAGATTACATTATTTACTCTTTAATAAATTGCGATACAATGGAAGATAAAGCATAAAATTCGCAATATTTTATCACGATACCGTAAGGGGGATGTTAAGTGGCAAAATCGTTAAAAGAAGAGACCATCCGGCTTGGAGTGTGCTATTATCCGGAGCATTGGGAAGAGACGCTGTGGGAGGAAGATTACAGCCGCATGCGAGAGCTCGGCTTCTCTATCATCCGCGTTGCCGAATTCGCTTGGGCGATCATGGAGCCAGAGGAAGGTATCTTTCAGTTCGATTTGTTCGACCGGGCACTTGACTCCGCGCACCGCCATGGCCTAAGCGTTATCCTCGGCACACCTACGGCTACGCCTCCGTCTTGGCTGACACATCGATATCCGGAAGTGCTGAACGTTTCTAAAGAAGGTGTCCCTTACCGGCACGGCATGCGACGGCATTACAACTACAACAGCCCTGTATATCGGCAGCTTTGCGCGCGGATCACGAGGAAAATGGCCGAGCACTTCAAGGACCATCCGGCGGTCGTCGGCTGGCAAATCGACAATGAGCTCAATTGTGAAATCGACGTATTTTATTCGGATGCCGATCACGCCGCATTCCGCATTTGGCTGCAGAGCAAATACGGCTCCTTGGATGCTCTCAATAGGGCGTGGGGAACCGTCTTCTGGAGCCAAACGTATACGGCATGGGAGCAGGTGCATCTGACGAGGCCGACGCCTTTAAACTCGCCGAATCCGCACCAGGCTCTGGACGAGAAGAGGTTCATCTCGCACAGCGCGATCGAATTTGTTCGCATCCAGGCCGATATTCTGCGGGAGGTCGTAGGAACGCGGCATTGGATTACGACCAACGGCATGTTCGGTCATCTTGACAACCATCGGCTTACGGAGGAGCTCCTGGATTTCTTCTCCTATGACTCTTATCCTCAATTCGCATCGATTCACCCGGATGCGGGGCCCGAACCGCTGCTGGATCGATCGTGGAGCTGGAATTTGAGCGGCGTACGCTCGATCTCTCCGAATTTTTGCGTAATGGAGCAGCAATCCGGACCGGGAGGATGGGCTAACCGGTTCGCAATGCCTTCGCCGAGGCCTGGCCAAATGCGGTTGTGGACGTATCAATCGGTTGCCCATGGCGCCGACATGCTGCTTTATTTCCGCTGGCGTACAGCCACGGTAGGCACCGAAATTTATTGGCACGGCATTAACGACTATCATAACCGGCCGAACCGAAGAGTGCTCGAGGCCGCACGCATTGGCCAAGAGCTGGTGCGGATTGGCGAAGGGCTGGCGCAAAGCCGCTACGAAGCGACCATCGCCATCGTGAGCGACTATGACAACAGATGGGACGGAGAGCTCGACGTTTGGTACGGCCCGCTTGTCGGACGAAGCACAAACGCCTGGTTCAAAACATTGCAGCGGGAACATATTGCCGCCGATACGTTTACGTTATCAAGTAAGACAACGCTTGCCGAATTGCAGCGGTATCGGGTGCTGGTGTATTCGCATCCCGCTATCTTGACGGAGGCCGCAGCAACGCTGCTTCGCTCCTATGTTGAAGCCGGCGGAATCGTATTGTTCGGAGCCCGCACCGGATACAAGAATGAGCATGGTCATTGCCGGATGATGCCGTTTCCGGGGCTTGCCGCTTCCCTTTGCGGCATTACGGTGGAGGATTTCTCGAAAATAAATGGGATTGTAAAGGCGCCGGCGCTGAGATTTGTTAACGAAGAAGGCAGCGATGAAACGTTGGGAGCTGCTGCGGTCACTGCCGAAGGCTTTAACGATATTTTGCATGTTGAGGCGGGAAGCGTGAAAGTAATCGCAGAATATGCCTCCGACTATTACGCCGGGAAACCTGCCTTGACCGTCAACGAGCTGGGCAAAGGCCGCGTTTACTATTACGGCGCAGCATACAGCGAAGCGGTCGTGAGCAAGCTTCTGCCGGAGCTTGGCTTGCGCAAGACGGCGGACGACGTCGTTCTGGCTCCCTCCGAGGTGGAGTTGGCTGTCCGTCGCCATCCGGTTACCGGCCAAGCCTTCATTTTCGCACTCAACTATACGGAACATACGGTAACCTTGCATTTGCAACGTAATGCGGTCGATTTGCTAAGCGGGAACTCCCTACAAGGAGAAGTCGAACTGGAGCCGTACGGCGTGCTCGTGCTCAACTAATAACATAAAGCATTCACAGATAGATTAAGCTCCTCATATCATGTTGTTTATCTTTTTGATTGCATTTCAGAAAGGGATTTCCTTCCTGTTAGCGAATCATTAAATTAGACGGCAACATGTAGAACTCTCATTTATGGTGTTTAATTATATGACGAGGAGTGAATATCTCATATGGATGAATTGACGCAAATGATGAAGCAGCTAACGGAAACCGACGGAGTTCCGGGGCATGAACACGAAGTGCGTGCGGTCATGCAGGAATATTTGCAGCCTTTAAGCGATGAAATTATCAAAGATCGGCTCGGAAGTGTATTAGGTAAAAAAACGGGACGAGCTGACGGTCCGAAAGTGTTACTCGCCGGACATCTGGATGAAATCGGATTTATGGTGACCCAAATTACATCCAAAGGATTTCTTCGCTTTCATCAGCTCGGGGGATGGTGGCCCCATAACGTACTGTCCCAGCGTGTAAAAGTAAAGACCCGCAAAGGCGAATATATAGGCATTATCGGTTCG
The DNA here is from genome assembly GCA_041281825.1 of Paenibacillus tarimensis. Lineage (GTDB taxonomy): Bacteria > Bacillota > Bacilli > Paenibacillales > Paenibacillaceae > Paenibacillus_D > Paenibacillus_D tarimensis_A. The sequence goes on from CP166298.1 coordinate 2,922,319, forward strand.
AAAGCGCCGCACGTGTTAAAAAAGGAAGAACGCGAAAAAGTGATGGAACTGAAAGATCTTTATATCGACATCGGCGCGAAGAGTGAAGAAGATGCCAAAGTAATGGGCGTCCGCCCTGGTGATTGGGTCGTTCCTGTTTCCGATTTCACAACGATGCGCGGCGGCGAACTGTGGGTGGGCAAAGCGCTGGATAATCGGGCGGGCTGCGCGCTGGCGGTAGAAGTGCTTAAAAGGCTGAGAAACACAGATCATCCTAACATCGTATACGCAGGAGCAACCGTCCAGGAAGAAGTGGGCTTGCGCGGTGCCGGGACGGTTGCGAATCTGGTCGAGCCGGATATTGCCTTCGCGCTTGATGTAGGTATAGCCTACGATACTCCCGGAAATGAATCGCAGTATATGGTCTGCAACGTCGGCGACGGACCGTTGGTGCTGCTTTTTGATGCCAGTATGGTTCCTCACACCGGGCTGCGTGATTTCGTGATGGATACCGCTGAAGAAATTGGAATTAAGGTGCAGGTAGACGCCTTGCCCGGGGGCGGTACCGATGCCGGCAAATTTCATACGAGCGGAGTCGGCTGTCCTTCCCTTGTCGTAGGTTTTGCCACCCGATATATTCACAGCCATAATGCCATTATGTCGAAAAGCGACTTCGATCAAGCCGCCGCACTGCTGACAGCCGCGATCAGGAAGCTCGATCGTGACAAAGTAAACGAACTGATCGGATAATCCAAAAAATAGGGTTCATTGAAGGAAAACTGGCAGAGCTGGGACAGAGCATGTTACACATGCTCTGTCCTTTTTTATAAAGCCGGGAAATTAATTCAAACTGACTCGTCCCAAATGAAAGGGCAGAATATAGGACGGAAGTTTTTAATGAAACTTTTCGCTCCCTCCTCACGTCAGAAAGATAGACAAAATATAGGAGGGGTTTTCGTGAATCTTGCAACAAAGCGGCTGCGAATGGTCAAATACTTCTTTATCTTAACCTGCATTCCGCTCATCACAAGCTGTACAAGTTTTACGGTTGAAAAAGGAGCTTCAGAGCATTCGAATCAAATGAATAACGAACCTGAGATTCAGATGGAACGGTTGGAGTTGCCGGAATTGAAAAATATATTCGCCGATGGTGAGACGCCGGATTATACAGATGCAGTGCAAGCGAACCGGGCCTTCGGTATGGACTGGTTTGAAGCATTGTTGACCGATCATGGGGATGGAAATGTGATTGTGTCTCCTTACAGTGCAGCCATCGCTCTGGCAATGACATTCCGGGGAGCCGATGGGGAAACCTTCAATGAAATCGCAGAAGCGCTTCATGCGTCTGACTTTGAGGAAGCCGATTACCACAGGCAGCAAGCTGCGTTGCTTCGGCATTTATACCATAAGAAGGATGATGTCATGCTGGCTACGGCCAATTCGATTTGGCATTCACAAGCTCTTCCCGTTTCAATTCCCTTCCTTGAACGAATGGAACAATATTATGGCGCGACCGTCTCCGGAGTGGACTTTTCCGATCCGCAAACGCCCGGACAGATGAACAAGTGGGTAAGTGACAATACAATGGGGAAAATTAAGTCCATCGTTCCCGATACAATTGAAGGCGACCCCTTTATGTATTTAATCAATGCGCTTTACTTAAAAGCGCCTTGGTCCGACCCGTTTCAGAAAGATCATACCGAGGATGAACCTTTCCGTTTGCCGGATGGGGAAATGATCACCGTCCCTATGATGAAGCGGAATCAAACCATGCAGGGGTCAATTACGGATGCATTCAAAGCCGTTCGATTAGGCTTAGGAGATAAGAGTGAACTGAGCATGACTCTTATTTTACCGGAGGAAGGCAAGGGATGGGACGACGTGAGGAAAGCGCTGGAAAATAGTAGCAATTGGCTAAAATCGTTTCAGAGCTATAGTATTGAACTTTCGCTTCCGAAATTTCGGATTGAGCAAGAAATCAATTTGATTCCATCCTTTAAACAGCTTGGCATAGAACAAGTATTTGACTCCCAGCATTCCGACCTTGCCCGAATGGCCGGATGGGATACGAAGAACGGTCCGCGGCTGTTCGTTGATGAAGCGCTGCAGAAAACGTTCATTGATGTCGATGAGGACGGGTTGGAAGCAGCCGCCGTTACTTCTATCCGGGCTTATCCAACGAGTATGCCAGAGCCCATGACCGCGATCTTTGACCGTCCGTTCTATTTCCTGATCGAAGAGACGAACACCGGTTCCGTACTGTTTATCGGCACGGTCAGAGACCCTCGAGTACCTGAGCAGAGGTAAGGGACTATTCCTTACCTCTTTATGTTTATAATGGGGATAAAGAAATTTCTATTCTTCAAGTAATAGATTTGCTAGAAGGTTGTTACATGATTCTAGTTGATGAGTTTATATTTTGTTAATAGGTTATTTAGATCGATTCAATAAGCCCCCTTTATAATGATTGGTAAGGAGACGTTTCCCAATATAAGATAAAGGAGATGCGAAATGAAACTTAGTAAAAAAACGATGACCATCCTCTCATTTACAATCGGAGCGTGTGTCTTTGTATCCACAGCCTTTGCGGACATGGCGCTTGGCACAGGTTATGACCGATTGAAGACTTCCGTAAAAAGCACCGCAGCACAGATGGAGGAGGGATTGAACAATTATACGATCGAGACGCTGTTCACGCTGAAGTATAACGATCAAACTTTGGCTCAAAGTTCCATCTTCCGTAAAATCGATAACGAAAAGCAGGCTTCTGAAGAATCCACGGTGAATCAATATTCAAATGGAGAAACGACAACCAATTACAGGTATTCCGATCAAGAGCTTTCGATATGGAAAGGCGCAGAAGGCGACAAATATTATGTGCAGGAAACTCCAGAAGATGTATACAGGGACAACGGAAACAAATTTTCAAACCCATTTAACGAGAAGGGGGCGCCGGAGGTCGAAAAGATTGTTGACGCATTGGTCGGCAATCTAAAAGACTATTTGCAGGTTGAAGAAAGACCTGACGGCGGGCGAATGTACTCGGGAAGCCTGTCTGAGGTGCAAGTGCCGGCCGTGGTAAATGCCGTTTCTTCCTTTGGTATCAAGCAGTTGCTTAACGACCAAGGACGTATGGAAAGAAATTCGCAGCTGCCGGAAATTGAAAGTGATATTTTTATAAAAAAAGTATCCGGCACAGCTGTTGACAACAAAGAGGGACTATTGGAAAGCTTGACGGGTGATGTGATGATCTCCGGGAAAGACAAAAACGGAGTACAGCATGATTTATCGCTGAATGTCGTTTTCAAGCTTTCCGATATTGGAAACACGAAAGTAGCAAAGCCTGACCTGGCCGGCGCAAACGTCGAGAAGGTAAACTATTACGGCGGCGGCTTCAGCAGTAAGTATATCGGGAAGTATAAAAATAACATTGTTATCGAGAAAGACGGGGAAATCGTGAAAATCGGCGAGAGAATCCTCGAAATCACGAGTGTGGAAAATAAAACAGTGACCGGAAAGTATTCCGAAACGGTGAAGCCCGGATTTGAAGCTGAATATCCGAACACATATAATTTTACTTTTGAATATCAACCGGACTATTCCAAGCCGTTTCAATTCTTCACCTATACAAACGCAAACGGGGAAGAAGAGCTCGGGCAGCTTAATCCGGGTCAACCATGGAGAATTTACCTTGATCTGAACATTGAAGTCACGGGCGAAAACTCCTACAGATCCAACGTAAATCATGAAATTTTCGACGGGCAGTTTAACCGTGTCTTCGAAGAGTAAAATAGAAAGGCGGCTGTGCCCTCAAGCGAACCCTCGCTTGAGGGTCGGCCGTGTCATTATTGGGGGATGCTGTCATTGACGAAGAAGGCGATTGAAATCACCGGCCTTACCAAGGTATACAAGAACGGCCGGGGAATCAGCGATTTGAATTTGGAAGTAGATGAAGGCGATATATTCGGTTTTCTGGGGCCAAACGGTGCAGGAAAGACGACCGCAATGAAAATGATGGCGGGACTGATGAAGCCGGACCGCGGTGATGTGAAAATTTTTGGCGCCAGCGTTTTAGAGGATTTTGTGAACGCCATGAAGCATGTGGGTTGTATGATCGAGACTGCGGAGTCGTACCCTTATTTGACCGCATACGAAAACCTGAAACTCTTTGCCAGGTTTTATCCGCTTGTGGGCGAAAAACGAATCGACGAATGCCTTGAAATCACCGGCATGATAAAATATAAAAATGAAAAATCGAGAAAGTTCTCGCTTGGTATGAAACAACGGCTTGGACTGGCGGCAGCGATTCTTTCGAAGCCAAGGCTGTTAATATTGGACGAGCCTTTAAACGGTCTTGATGTCGAGGGGATGTTGGATATGCGGAAGCTGATTCAACGGCTTTCGCGGGAAGAAGGCACGACGTTCTTTATTTCCAGCCACTTAATTCATGATGTGGAGCTTACCTGTAACAGAATCGGAGTTATTTATGGCGGAAAGCTTATTAATGTGGATTATACTCAAAATATCCTTTCCAATTATTCTTCGCTTGAAAATTATTTTGTCAGTGAGGTGGAGCGAAATGGCAGGGTTTAAGGCCGCATTCTTAAACGAATCCGTCAAGTTGTTGAAAAAGAAAAAACTGATAGCGGCCGCCATTTTGTCTATTCTTGCCGTTATAATAGGACAATTTGCCGTAACAGCGATTAAGCATGGCTTTGGATTAAGGGTTGTAGGCAGCACCGAATTTCCTTTAGTCGTTTTATCGATGTTTTCTTACACGATCCTGCCTCTCTTTGCAACCTTTGTAGTCATCGATATGTTTAACGGAGAATTTTCATCCAATACAATGAAAATAACGCTCACGAGGCCCGTTTCCAGATTCGGCGTATTTTGCGCGAAGGTGCTGAATGTAGCCTTGTTCATTTGTATAAACCTGCTGTTTGTCATGATTCTTTCATTACTGGCGGGTTTCATTTTTAATCCTTCGTCCGCCAGCCTGATGGGGATCCTAAGGGTCGTTTTGTCATATCTCGCCACTTTTTTTCCCGTATTTGTCTTTGCCCTTCTCGTTGTATTGCTGTCCAATATTGTTCGTGGCGGGCTGGCGGTCTTTTTTCTGTCGATTCTCGTTTATATCGGGTTTAATTTTATAGGCATCGTTTTTTCAACTTATTCGAGTTTTTTTATCACATCCATGTTTAACTGGTACACGCTCTGGATTTCGGAAACGATCAATGGGTTTAAGATTTTTCGCCAGATCCTAATCATGATGGGCTGTGGTATAATGCTGTTTACAGCGGGTTATTCTTTGTTTGACCGCAAGGAAGTATAGAAAGGTAACCACATGCAATTAACTACACGCTTTTTTACGATGAATGCGCTGACCGTACTGGTTTCCAGTGCGTTAACCTGTTTAGCTGTCATTATATTTGTCGCCGCTTATACGAAATTGCTTGGTCCGCAAGCGGATATCAACGATTTGAGAAGGATCTTTGAAGTCAGGTCGGGGCTGGGCGAGATCAAAAGGGCGGCGCAGAACATGGAGTTCGAACAGCTGCTTGACAACCAATATCAGCAGGAGCTTTCCGATCGGGTGAAAGCTGTGGGAGCGCATGCCGTTATTGTGAAAAACAGAGAGGTTATTTATTCCACAATAAAGTTGAATGAAATCGACGTGGGAAAAACTTTGATGCTGTCCGACAATGTGCCGAATCTCGATACGTTGGAGCTGGACGACAGAACCTATATATTTTCCAGAGCGGATTACGGCCTTCATTCGGGGGATGAGGGCGTTTTGCTGCTGCTTGCGCCGATCAAGCTGAAAACAGGCTTTTACCTCATTCTTGGCATTTTTACGGTCAGCTTCTTTATCCTTTCTTTTTTGAGCATGAACTTTTGGGTTTCGTACCGGTTCTCGCGCGGCATTATTACACCTGTTTCCAGGCTGAAGGATGCCGCCGTTAAAATTAGTGAAGGCGATTTAAGCTGCGGGATTGCGGAGGAAGGCGAAGGAGAGGTCAGGGAGCTGTGCAGAACGCTGGAGCTGATGAGGATTAAGCTGAAGGAGTCTATGTATCTGCAGCAGAAATATGATGAAAACAGAACGTTCTTGATATCCAGCATCTCGCATGACTTAAAGACCCCTGTCACCTCCATTAAAGGATATGTAGAAGGCATTATCGACGGGGTGGCCAAATCACAGGAAAAAACGGCAGAATACCTGGAAACGGTGCGATCAAAGGCGATTCTGGTGAACGCCATGATTGACGATCTTCTTTTGTATTCCAAGCTGGATTTGAACCAAATCCCTTATCAATTTGAAAAAACGGATCTGGAGCTGTACTTCGAGGATTGTGCAGCCGACCATCGCTATGAATTAGAAAAGGCGAATATACAGCTGACGCTTGTCAGTGAGCTGAAGGAAACGGTCTTTATTTACATCGATCGGGAAAGGTTAAAGCGGGTCATTCAAAACATATTTGATAATGCCGCGAAATACATGGAAAGGTCTGACGGACAGGTTGATATTATCTTAAGGGAGACCCGGACATCCGCAATCATCGAAATCAGGGACAATGGAAAAGGAATATCCGAGAACGACCTTCCCCATATTTTCGAAAGATTTTATCGCGCTGACCCGTCAAGAAAAAGTGCGGACGGCAGCGGGCTTGGGCTCGCTATTGCCAAGCAAATTGTGGAAGGCCATGAAGGGAAGATTTGGGTCAGAAGTACTGTTGGAGAAGGAACCCGAATGATGATATCTCTGAAAAAGTATTAGCATATTTGGAGGATTTGATGAAACGGATACTGATTGTTGAGGACGATCAAAGTATAGCGAATCTGCAAAAGGATTATCTTCAGCTGAGCGGCTTTTCCGTAAAGATCGTAAATAGCGGAACCGACGGTTTGGCAGCCCTTGAGAAGGAAACGTTTGACCTCGTTATTCTGGACATTATGCTGCCTGGGATAGACGGATTTGAGGTATTGAAATCGATTCGCGAGAAGGAGGACATTCCTGTACTTCTGGTGTCGGCCAGGGGGGAGGAAATTTATAAAATTAACGGCCTTGGCCTCGGTGCGGATGATTATATTACGAAGCCTTTCAGCTCCGCCGAACTGGTAGCCCGGGTAAACGCTCATCTGAACAAGTTCGAGCGGATGAAAGAAAGGTTCGGTAAAGTTGGAGAAGGCAGCAAGATCCAGGTCAGGGGACTTGAGATCCAAAAAGATTCCAGAAGAGTTATCGTGAACGGGAAAGAGGTCACTTTGGCTCATAAAGAATTCGACCTGCTTCTGTTTCTCTTACAAAATGCCAATCGGGTATTCAGTAAGGACGAGCTTTTTGAACGGATTTGGGGAATGGATGCGATTAGCGATGCATCAACGGTTACGGTGCACATCGCCCGGATCAGAGAAAAAATCGAGGAAAACCCGTCCAAGCCTCAATATATAGGTACGATCTGGGGATCCGGATACAGGTTTATCGTATGACACAAAATCGAAAAGAGAAGATGATGAATGATCAGAAAAGCACAAAATTGAGGGGCGAAAGGCTGCAACAGCTTAAAAAATACGAAAACTACTGTTATCAAATCGTCTTTTATATACTGGAAAATGAAGTGCTTGCCTTAGCGGCGGCCAAAGAATCACTTATTTCTTTATACCAGCATCCTGAATTTGCTGCAATGCCGGAAAACTTCAAACGCAACACGGTGAAATCCACCGCTATTAAATATTCGTTAAGAATGAAACAAGAAACATATAAAAATGGTTAACATTCCATAATATGGCACTCGGTTGACAAGAACCCAGCCGATTATTAAGCCCGTGATAACGGATTCTTTTGTTTTTTGCGTGCGATTTAAAATTTGAGCGGACAATCAAAGCCAAGAACCGACGAGGTTCTTGGCTGTTTTTTTATTAATACCGCTTAATCGGTCAAGCCGGTTTTAATTGGTCAAAACGAGAAGCTAATAGCATATAGGAACTGCACGCCAAACGCTCATTAATTATTGATAGGTTTCTTTTAGAAATTGAACAGATTGATGAAATCGCCGTTTATATTTCCCAGGTGACACGAAACGAGAGGAATTATTGAAGGACTTTGGCAAACATACAACAGGAAAAGCATGTGTCTTTAACATCTTCGCTTGATTACCTGTCGCTTTTGTAAAAATATGCAATAATTTATAGGCGTCTTCGCGTTTTTTAGGGTTTTCTACATTTTCAATAAACTCTATGACACTGTAATCTGTTTCTTTCGTTTTTATTTTCCATGTGCCAGGTTTAAACCCACCGCCTTTAGGCGGTCAGCTTCCAGCACGTTGAAAGAGTAGAAGGTTAACATCAAAAAAACGCTAGTCACTGTAATGTTGATTCCGCTAACGGTTGTACTTGCTGCTATTTGGTGAAGAAACGCCACTTTAAAGTTTTAATGGTTGCAGTTGCCGTTATTTGCTGAAATCCGTTCCCTAAACCGTGAAAATGGACAAATAGGCGCGCTGGCAACCGTTAGCCTTGGAATAATGGGACAAACCAGCAAATAACGTCGCTGATAACCGTAAAAATGCTGTACCGGTATATGCAGAAAATAGTTCTTTATACCCAAATAAGCCGTATACAGATATGATAATCTTATGATGGAAAGGAGTGAAAAATCCGGAATAACAGGAAGATCGAGGTTATAAAGAGTCCGAAATAGAATGGAGGCAATAGAATGGATATTCAAGAGCTGGATGAAGCGTTGGACATATCAAGCGGTTCGCTGACACTCGCTTCCGATACGCTCACCGGTCTGCCGCTGCAGGATTTGTTAACCGCTTACAATAACGGGCATGCGTTAACGGTTGATAATGCCGCCAAGCAGCTGAAGGGCAATACGGTGCTTGTCAGCGGCACCGCAACATTCATGAATGTTACGGGCTTACCGGTTCATGCGGTTTTCTCTCTTGACGGACAGGATAGCCCCAAGGCCGCAATACGTTTTACGCTGCTTGACCCGTCTTCGGGACTAACGTCCTGGTCGTTCGGGCAAAGCTTTCCGGCACTTCCGTATTTCCCGAATTTCACTCAATCGGCGGCTTCGAAGGATGCCCAAGTCTTGAACGAGCTGAAGCTGGGCAGGGCGTACTTCATCCTGTCGACCGCATCGGGAACCGAGAGCGAGCTGGGCATTCCGGTTGCCAGCGGTTTGAACTTTGCAGCCGAGCTGCTGCCGAGCAGCCTGATCGGTTTGTTCGCGCCGCTGCTCGGTCAGGGACCGTGCCTCATCTACGGCAGGATTACGATGCCGCGGACGGGAGCGACGGTTCCGCCGCTCCCTGTTATGGACAAGCCGTGGAATGAGGTCGGGTGGACGGTGCCGGGTATTCGGCTTGAGGCATCGCTGGATCTGTCATTCACGCTGGGGAATTTATCGGCGGGCAAGCCGGTGCTTCATCTTTATTGTCCGACAGACGCCTCGTGGCTGGCGCAAAATCCAACTTACGCTCCGGACATGGCAGTTTCGCTGGAGCTGGATATTCCGAGCGCCGGCTATAAGGTAGACCTGATTGCGGATTTCAATGCGGGTGAGGCGGCACTTACAGGCGCATTCTCCGGGTTCAAGCTCGATAATCTGGAGCAGCTGTCCGACCTGGCGCAGGGACAAGACTTGTTCGGTGCGCTTCCGCAGGATGTGCAGAAGCTGCTAAAGGAGCTGGGCGGCTTGAGCCTGACCGGGGCCGGCCTTGGTTTCCACGGCGGACTGAGCGGCTCTTCCGTAGACTGGGCCTATATCAGCGTCGGTATGCCGAATGTCAAATGGAATGTATTCAGCGGCATGGATGTGGAATCCGTCACTGCCCGCTTCATGGTAGTGCAGCCGTTCGACGGCAGCGCGCGCTCCGTTCATGTGACGCTGTCCGGGGTATTGAACATTGGCGGGACGAATTTCGAGATTTTCACGGAGGTACCTGATTTCTCGGTTCGCGCGCTGTTGGAGCAGCCGGGCACGCTGCCGCTCGGCAAGCTGTTCCAGACGTATTTGCCGGAACTGCCTGTGCCGCCGGATTTACATATCGACGATATGGAGCTGTTCATTCAACCGGGTAAAAGCTATTCCTTCTCGGCCGGTATGGCCGACGATCCGCCATGGAAATTCGACCTTGGTTCAGCGGGACTGGCGATCCGCTCAGCCAGACTGACAGTTGACAAGCAGGCGGGCAGCCCGGCTTCCGGCAGCTTGGCAGGCGGGCTGGAGCTGCTGAACGGCAAGGTGATCGTCGATGCGGAGTACGATCTCCCCGGCGAATTCTATGTGCGGGCACAGCTGCCGGATTTCAAGCTGTCCGAGCTGATCGGGATGTTCGACCAGTTGGGGCTCAAGCTGCCGACAGGGTTCGATCTTGACCTTAAGCAGCCGTACGTGCTCATTTCCCGCAATACGGGCGAACTGAATTTTACGGCTGCCGTCGAAGTTGACGATATCGGGCTGCTGGCCTTGACGATCCAGCAGCAGATGGGCAAGACCGGGGCGGCAGTCGGCATTGCGCTTGACACCGGCAAGCTGGCTAGTGTGGCCGGACTTAGGGCGCTGCAGGCAATCGACGACCTTGTCGGGTTGGAGAAGCTTATGCTGGTCGCATCCTCGCTGGAGTCGGCAGGCTTCAACTTCCCGGATATGGCTCACTTCCAGGCGCCGGGGCTTGCGGGAAAGAACCTGAAGCTTCCGCCGCAGGCGAGCGGGCTGGCGCAGGGGCTGAATCTATATGCACAGTTGAATGCGACGAAGAGCAAGGGACTGCAGGCGCTGCTGAATTTCCTGCATATTTCGCTCACGGGTACGACCGAGATAACGCTGGCGGTATCCCTGCCGGACCCGGGTGTGAATTCCAAGCTGTTCCTGTCGGCCGATTACAAGATTAACAAACTGACGACGATTGACGGCGAGCTCGGGCTGATGCTGATAAACAACCAGCCGGGCGCCTTCCTTGCAGCCAAAGTCAATACGCAGCTGCAGGGAAAGCCGATTGAATTCGATGTGGTGTCGTCCGTTCTGGCCAGCGGGTTTATGATTTCCGGCACGATGAAGGGCACTATTTCCTTCCCGTCGATCGCCGCCCAACTGTCCAATGTGGCGTTCGTGGTCGGACTCGACTGGGCGGGCATACCGAGCATCGGCTTCGACGCGACGCTCGATGTCAAGGGCTGGGATACTTCGGTCGCCGTCTTCTTCGACGGCAACGACCCGTCGCATTCGATGTTCGCCGGCGCCGTCAGCGATATTTCACTCGGAGACGCGGCGCGTGAGCTGGCAGGCCAGCATACGCTGCCAGCGGAATTGACGGATGTGCTCAATACGATCAAGCTGGAGAGCATACATGCCTTTGAGCTTCCGGCGGAAACGGCAAAGGCGCTGGACGGCAGAGATTTGGCGGCGGTATCGTCCGCTTTCAGCCAATATGGTGCCGCGAAGCTTCCGTCGGACAGTTCGTCCGTGCTGCTCGTTGCCGGCAAGCCGGGAAGCCTCTGGTACTTGACGGATATGACGACGATGAAGCACTACAGGCTGTCGCTGCAGAACGGGAAAATCGAGGTCGGCCTCGAGCCGCAGGTGTATTGTGCGCCGCAGGATACGTTGGTCGGCGGGTTGACCTTCAGGCAGGGCGCGCATCTGGAAGCGAAGTTTGGCTTCCTGATGCTGCACGCGCAAATTCGCATCGTTATAAGCAGCAGCGAGGGCATTGCGGCCGATGCCGCCATCGACCCGATTCGGATCGGGGACGGGCAGCTGTTTTCGGTGACATCAGCGAACGGCAACGGCGGGCCGCAGCTGTCACTGGCAACCTTCGCACAGACGGGCCTGGACAAGCCGCAGGACCCGAAGCTTCAGGGGCCGCATTTCCTCGTTACCGGCAAGGTCAAGCTGCTTGGCATTGATGTATCAAGCGTCTATCTGTCCATCGGGTCGAGCGAGCTGTCGTTTACGATCTCGCAGCAGGTATCGCCAATCATTCACCTCGATTTCAAGGGTACGCTGAACAGCTCGGAGCTGGAGGTTGGAGGCGGCATCGTCGTCGGCTTGAAGGGCGATGTGGACCTCGGCGAGCTCGGCAAGGTGCAATTTGCCGAAGATATTAACGGTTCGATTACAGTCGGCTACCGCAATCAAGCGGCTTATGCCACCTTCCAGGGCGGCTTCGAATTTGAGGGCATCTCATGCTCAATTCCGCCGTTTAAGCTGGATACGAGCGGGCTGCAGCATATTGCGGATTTGCTGTGGGCGCAGGTGAAGGATATTCTGAACAAGCTGCTTGCCGATGCGGACCGCTGGCTGGGCTGGATCGAGAGCGGCGTTATCAGCGTGGCGGATCATACGGCCAAGGAGATCGGACATATTCTGAATGAGGTTTACAATATGAAACCGGACGAAATCGCGCAGAAGACGAAAAAGACGCTCGGTTACGGCATCGATCAGGTCACGCAAGCGCTTCAGGGCGCCGGCGCTTCCGTCAATGCGGCCGTGCAGGCGCTGACCAGCGCCGGATACGCCGCCTCGGATATCGCGAGCGCGATCAAATCGGTGTTCACCGGCATTCATGTCGATACGAATTTCGGCCATCTCGACCAGTCGGGTCCGCATGTGGATACGCCGACCGTTCATCTGGACCTGCCTTCGACGCATGTGGATACAGGCAAGCATGCCGATATCGGAGGGGATCATATCGACAAAGGCTCCAGCTGGCATCATATCGATACCGGCACGCCGCATGCGGACTCGAACCCGCATCTCGATACCGGGATGAAGCATCAGGATACGACGACCCCTCACGGCGACACGACGCCTCATGTCGATACGGGCACGCATATCGATGAAAACACCTGATCAATTCCGAGGAAGGAAGTGAAGACAATGGCGGATTTATTGTTCTGGAATGTGCAGCGGCTTGGCGCCGGCACGCCTGTCGAATTCTCGACGGGTGTCGTACGGGTTGCCAATGCGCAGCAGGCGGATTTCGAGGCCTATTGCGAGCTGACGCAGGCGTGCGTCGTCATGACGCCGCATAATATCAATTACCGAAAGTCGAACAAGGCACAGATCTGTTACGGCGCGCGTCAGTACGCCAACGTGGCGCTACCGTTGCCGCAGCCGATTATCGCGCCGATTCCGACGCAGCTTCCGGTGACGCGCATTGCTCCGGACCCGGCCCCCACCGCATGGTATACCGCGGCCAATTATACCGGAGGCAACAATTTCAGGTTGCTGTGCAACCGGGCTCCGGCCGATCTGGGCGTCATAGACGGCATGCAAGTATATGTGCTGCACGCGCCGGCGAACGCAAACAAGGCGGAACGCTGCGTCGCTTATCTTGCCTGCCATCTTCAAAATATCCACGGCGCGAATCCGTGGCTTCTCATCGGCGATCTCAATGTCGAGCCCGCTCAGCTGGCGGCGTCCCCGGTTACTATTCCGAACGGCCTCGGCCATTATATCGTTCGTACGGGCCAACGAACACATCAGCGCAACAGGGAGCTCGATTATGCGCTGACCAACGATCCGGGTAATGTCCATGTAAGGCGGGTTCGGGCCAATTACCGGTTCGTGTTCTCGGATCATTTTGCCATTTGTGCCAGTTGGTAAGACGCGGCGTTCCGCGCTTTCGGGATATTATCAGAGGGAGGCTTTACACATGACTGTAGAGCTTAGGCCATTCGGGGTTGCCTGCAACCTGTCCTGCCATTACTGCTATCAGAATCCGCAGCGGGACGCCGGCAATATCACGCACCGCTACGATATGGATCTGATGAAGGCAGCGATCGAAAGAGAAGGCGGCCCGTTCACGCTGTTCGGCGGCGAAGCGCTGCTGCTACCGCTGGACGATCTGGAGGAGCTGCTGCGCTGGGGGTTGAAGAAATACGGGAATAATTCGATTCAGACCAACGGCGTACTGATTAATGACGAGCATATGCGAATGTTCAGGCAGTACAACGTCAACGTTGGCGTATCGATTGACGGGCCAGGAGAACTGAATGGCCTGCGAAGAAACGGCGGTGCCGCGCGCACGCTGGAGAGCACCAACCGAACGCTGGCGAATATAAGCCGGCTTTGCCGGGAACACCGCCCACCCGGACTGATCGTGACGCTGCACCGCGTGAACGCGTCTGCAAAGCGTCTGCCGCAGCTGCTCGACTGGGCGCGCAGCATGGACGAGCTCGGTATTCGGACGATGCGATTGCATCTGCTTGAGGTTGAATCGGAGGCCGTGCGACAATATTGTCTGAGCGATGAAGAGAATGTGACGGCGCTTCTGCGTTTTGCCCGGATGCAGCCTCAGCTGAAGCGACTGCGGTTCGATGTGCTGGAGGAAATGGAGCGCGGTTTGCTAGGTCGGGATGGTCAGTCCTCGTGCGTCTGGCATGCCTGCGATCCGTATTGGACCTCGGCCGTTCGCGGCGTCGAGGGCAATGGTCAGACGAGCAACTGCGGTCGTACGAACAAAGATGGCATCGACTTCGTCAAGGCCGACCGCACCGGTTACGAGCGATATATTGCGCTTTACCGCACACCGCAGGAAGAGGGTGGCTGCAGCGGCTGCCGGTTCTTCCTGATGTGCAAGGGGCAGTGTCCGGGGACGGCCATCGACGGCGATTGGCGCAACCGTTCCGAGCTGTGCGGCGTCTGGAAACGGCTGTTTTCGCATCTGGAAGAAAGACTGCTGAACGCCGGCCAGCTCCCGCTGTCCGCTCATCCGCAGCGTCAGCAGCTGGAGCGGAAAATGGTCCGGAAGTGGGAGCGGGGCCACAACAGCTCGATTGAGGCGCTGATCGCCGGCGAAGGATGGGACGGGGCCGAAGGGTCGGCCGCCGCCTTCAAGCTGCGGCTGACGTTACCGGTCAGACATGCATATGTAGGGGCGGCCCAGCAGGAGGTGTGGCAGCCCCGAATTGCGGCGGTCCGTTCCGCTTTGGCCAAGCTTGGCGTACTGGCGGTGTCTCATAAGCTGGTAACGGTAGCGCGTATTGTCTCGGCTCGGTCGGAGGTGTTCGCGCTGCATAATTTCGCAGCTTCCTTTGGCCTGCACAGCCGGATGCTGCCTAAGGTTGACAAAGAGGTGACAGTACCGATGATGGTCGGCTCGGCTGAGAGCCTTGCTGCCTATGAGGGCGACGAGTCGGCAGCATCAGAGCGGGCAGCCGATGGAGTGCCGGACTGCTGCTGGAAAATGTTGCAACCTGGTGCGGCCGAAGCTGAGGAGGAGCCCGACGTATGGCGCGCCGCGCTGCAAAGCGGCACCTTCAACCGGGACGATAGCGGTGCGGCCGTCATCGAGCTAGACGACGCAGCTCCGGCGCTTAACACGCTGCTGGCCGGCTTGGGCATCGGCCTGCTCGGATATCAGCCGTGTTCGTTCCATTGCGAGCGGAGTCGCGAGCTGGCCGAAGCGAAGCTGGCGCTCGGCCGCAGCTGCGGATTGCGGGAGGAGATGAACTGGCTCGAGGAGATTCTTGCATGGCCGGTCGAATGGACGGCGCTACACGGCATAGCCGAGGTAAAGACCGGCATCGTCAAGTTCACCTTTGCTGCTCCTTATACGGCATCGAAGCTGACGATCCGCTGCAAAGGCAGAAAGAAGGCGCAGGACGCAGCGCGCGGATTGTCGTTTGCTTACAAACCGTAGAAATGCTGTTGTCGATCGGCCTTGAGCCGCTTGTTATTTTACCACGCATTCCTGGGAGCAATAAAGCTATAAACCCGGCTTGGCCATTCTCTCATTCCTGGCAATTTTATACTCAATTGCCGGAGAAGCCGCATCACATATATAAATAGGATTTTTCGACGCGATGATTCGCGTCTTTTTTTATGGATGTTTTACCTTTCCTCCATTATGTTTGTGAGGGTGATAGCAGAAGATGATTCAGGTAAGTTCCCCTTCTAGCATAAGAGGGGATCTTTTATTGAAGTGATGCGCAGGAACGTACAAGCGAGGAGGAACTTAGATGAAGAGCGCGAATAACATGAGTAGTTGTCAGTTTCTAGAACAGGGGAATAGATGAATATGTCACAACACGATCCTTTTGTACTTTATGCTCTCGTGGAGCGGGCGAGGGAGGGGGACGAGGAGGCTTTCTCCGAGCTTGTGCGGCAGCACCGCGGCCGGATGTTGATTTGGGCCGACCAAGTGGTACGCCACCCAGTCAAAGCTGAAGATATCGTACAGGAAGCTTTAATCGTAACGCTCAAGCAGATGAACAGCTTAAAGGAGCCGAGCAGATTTTTACCATGGCTGCGGACCATCGTTCGCAACCAGGCGCTCATGTCGATCCGAGGCGGCAAGCATATGCGCGAAATATTGATCGGAGGGGGGGACGACGGCGAAGACTCCCCGCATGAAAATCCGATGTTCGACGAATTGCAGCCTAACGACCCGGAACGCAATGCTATCGGAATTGTGGCTTTAGAAGAGATCGAACGGCTGTTCAGCAGACTTGGGGAGCGGGAAAAGGCCGTTGTGGAGCTTCATTCCATTGCAGGATTGTCGATTCCTGAAGCGGCCGAACGGCTGAAGATGAAACGAGGTGCGGTGTATACGGCACTGTCGCGGGCTCGGACCAAGTTGAACGAGGCACGATTCGAGATTGAGGTTGAACGCTATATATCCGCAAGACGAAAACGGGGCAGACCTGCAAACGTGGTGATGGATAAGTTGAAATATTGGGGATTCGCTTCCGCATATAACACGATGGCTGCAACGATGACGATCGCGATTGCTGCAATGGGTAAGGACAACGTTTCATTATCGGATGTGATGGGTGCGACAGGCCACGCTTTTCGGATCCAAGTCACACCGGACATCGGGCTCAGCAGTCCATATGCATACAATTGGATGCAAGCGGGACTCGACGGTTTCGGCCGTCTGGGTTACTCTGCTGCGATATACGGAGGGGCAGGCGTGTTTATCCAGCAGCCGGAAATGCTCACCGAAGCGATGGATGCCATCTTTGAATCTTTAGAGCAAGGAGTTCCAGTAATCGCATGGCATCTATCGAATGCGGAATTCGGTCTGATCACCGGATTTAATGATCACGAACGATGCTGGCTAGTAATGGATACTTCGGCCTTCGGCAAGAAGCTTCCCTACGACAGGCTTGGACGCCTATACCCAGATTCGGAATGGTGTATATTCATTCCACGGAGGAATCGAACTACGTACCTGCCTATGTCATTATCCGATACGCTGAAGGAAGCTGCCGGTCATATTAGAGGAGAAAGGGGGGGCGAAAGCGGGTTATCATTCGCCGGCGGGAGGGATGCATACCGGGTATGGCTGGATGCCTTGGAGCATAAGTCGTTGACGGAGCCGCTTTCCGTTGCTTACAACTCTGCGGTAATCGCTGAGGCACGGGCGCATGCGGAGCGGTTTTTACATCGGCTGATTATGCCTGACCTATTAAAAGGACGACAAGCCGAGGCGCTTCCGTCAATTACACATGTTTATCAATTATATCGGCGAATTAGCGGGGCATGGAGAGCGATTTCTGCGTTATTTCCTTTGCCTTACGGCGCCGATCCGGCAGCGCCGGGGTCTTCGGAACGGGCAGCGCAGTTGCTGGAAAGGGCTTTGAGTACGGAATTGGAAGCCGCCGACGTGCTCGAGGAGGCCGCATATCGGCTATCCCTCCGGTAGTGGTTCTTAAAACCCGGAAAAAAATTTCGATTCCGATGTAAGATAATCCGACCGGAAAGCATCAACCTCAGTAGAGAGTCAGAAAGTCATCTCTAGCTTTAATGCTAAAGGCCGACTTTCGAACCCTCTATAAATAGAGACCTTAAAAGGTCAGATCAAAAATGAGAGGAAGATGTCAGATGAGTGAAACGATGAATGCCGTTAAAAAAAGCCATCCGATTGCGAACCGAATCGGCGGCGTGTTCATGCATGTGAGCAGTATGGAGAGGTCCGTAGACTGGTACCACAAGCTGTTTGGCATGCCTGAACGGACAAGCGTGACGGATAAGGTGCATGGACTAAACATGGATGGTGGATCAGGGCTCGTTCTGGACCAGCATGGATATGATCGGGGCCTTGCGATAGGCGACCGTCCGCTCTTAATGTTTGATTCACCCGATGTACATGCCGCTTACCGCTATGTCAACCGGCTTGGCATTCCAATCGAGTGGGAGATTGAAGAATTTCCAGGCATGGCGTTTTTCACGTTCCGTGATCCGGACGGCAATTTATTAATGGTGTGTGGGGCTCCCGGTAACAAGGAAGAGACGAACGGTTCTCCTTCGGCATCGGATCTGATTCGTTACGATGGCGGCGGCGTATCGCTTTCCGTCGATCCGTTGTCGAAGCATAGCCGCATTACAAGCGACGGCCTTGAACTGACCGGCCGGGCCCGAACTGAAACCAGTTTTGCCGTACCGCTGAGAATAGAAACATCTTTACGGATTGAGGGCGGTTCTCTGCGGTTGGACTATGGGCCTCATGGCAGACTTACGTTCAATTACGGACCATCCGCGAATAATGGAGCAGGAGAAGAGTTTTATGTGAACCACCCGAAAATAAATAAGTCGTTCGATGACTTGAAGAAAGGTGCAATCCCGATCAATCGGTGGGTGCACATTGAGTGGACGATTCTGGAACGAAGCATGGAGGTGCGGGTCGACGGCCAGCTTTTCCACATTCAATCCGGTTATTTCGGAGGAACCGAGGGTTTGGCAGGCATCGGATGTGATAACGGCAGTATCATTATGAAGTCCTTTATTGTAGAAGAACTATCGGAAGAAGAGACCGTGCCAGGGTTGCAGATTCAAGGCAAGGGGACGGAGCCCGATATGCTGCTTCCCGATGCTGTGTGTCATCCGTCGATGACGGGGGAGGGATTATGGCTGTCCTATAACGAGCAGTGGGGAAGAGCGCAATCGCGAGCTGCATATTCGGCTCCCTTTACGATGGAGACCGTCATTCACAGCGATACGAATTCGCTCATCTTGTATGGAGGGGCATCCGCGCAGGTAAAATTCCATCAAGGCGGTGCAATCAGCTTCCGGGATCCGGTATCGAAAGAAGAGGTTTGGGTAGATGGAGCAGGGATATTGCCCAACAGCTTTTCAACTGTAAAATGGTCTATGGATGAAAATCGGACAACGATTTCTGTTGACGGCGAAGTTCGCTTAGAACACAGCGGGGATTACTCGGGCTGCAAGTTTCGTTTAGGTATCGGAGCGGATGCGGGCTGCGCGGTTGTTGTAAAGTCGGTCAAAATCCAATAAGTACGAATCTAAACGTGAATTGGCGCCCCCAAAAGCTTGGGGGCTCCAATTCGACTAAGTCATCATTGCAGACGAAAAAGAAGATTTTCGGTATTCCGTTGGCGTAAGCCCAACGGTTTTTTTGAATGCAATGTTGAACGAGTCGATGCTTCGGTAACCGGCGAGCTCGGAAACCAAGCCGACTTTAAGACTGCTGCCGCGAAGCATCTCACAGCTTTTCTGAATGCGCAGATTCTGAAGATAGGATCCGAAAGATTGACCGGTATGCTTCTGGAAGAGGCGCTGGAGGTGTCTTGGGCTCCAACCTGAATAACGGGATACCTCGGCCAGCGAGATTCTTTGGTTAAAGTTTTGCTCGAGGTAGAGAATGATATGATTAAAGTCTGCGGCTTCATTCGAAGTTGCATGTTCTTCATTCCCGTATTTTATTCTGTAAACCGTAACGATCAGTTGACTCAGAAGGGCGTACAGCATCGTTTTGGAACCGGTCTCTTTAACGGACATTTCCCGGTTCATTTTCATCAGAATGCTTTCAATAGAACCATCCCTGTCAAAAACGGAAAAGTATGAAGAGGTAGTGCTTCCTAGAGAATATAGATGCTCTTGAATAAGCTGTTCTTGAAAATTCGACAGCTGGGCGGCCAATTGGGTATCAAAGAGGCAATTGTAGACGATGGGAGGGTTACTGGATCGTTCAGGAGTAGCGGGTCTGAACACATGGGCCACACCGACCGGAATGACAAACAACATACCTTTATGAATGGGGAACGTTTCTTGCCCGATATGGTGAAAGCCATTGCCCTCGGCAACATAACAATACTCGATAAAATCATGCTCATGGTAAGGAACCGTGAAGTTCTCCTCAAAGCGGGTTACCGATAGATGCAGGTTATTCTGTAGAAAAAATTCACTTTGAAACACCTTCTTGATACGGTTCATCGAATCCATCCTCGTAATTAGCTTTAGACATAGTATACCTCGAAAATAAGGTTTTGTCCTGATTAAGGGGATAAAATGTCCTTATTACCAGGAAACTAATGCATTGCTGTTGATATAATTGGAATGGAAAAATACATCTCATGCCTAGGCTTATGGCAGAGGCTTCGAAAGGACGAGAACGATGAACAAGAGCCCCGTATGGATTTGGTATCCGGGTGATTTTGAAATTTACCATCATTTGCTCCTTAACACCCGGCGTGAGGAACGAGATTATCACTGGCCGGCTTTTTGGCGGCTGGACGACTGTTATCACAATGTCCGTTTCCGTAAACAGGTAATCTGCGACATTCCTGAGAAAATGACCGTATATGCACATGGTACCGGGCATGTTTGGGTGGATGGGAAAAAGTATGCCTTTCGAAAGCCTATTCTCCTTTCAACCGGTAACCATGAAATTATAATTTATGTTGCCCGTACGGACGGGCTGCCTTGTGCCTATGTCGACGGAGAACGGAGTGCAAGCAATTCGTCCTGGGAGGCGAATGATTATAGCTTCGAATGGCTTCCCGCAGGCTGCAACGGGCTGTACCCGAACAAAGAGGATGACCCGAACATTTTCGCATTTCAATATGAGGAAATTAAGCCTGTATCGATAGAAATTAGGCAGGACGGTATTCTATTCGACTACGGAAAAGAAACTTTTGCCGCATTAATGTTCGAAAATATTCAAGCGCCCAAGGATATTCGGATTTTTTACGGTGAATCAATTGACGAGGCATTAGATACGGAACACAGTATTCTGATTGATGCTGTACCGGCCGGATGCGATCAGTATCGCTGTCCCTCCCGGGCATTCCGGTATTTATTTATCCAGGGAGCGCAGATAGAACAGTTCACACTGACTGCTCTGTATGAATATCTTCCGTTTGATAGAAGAGGAAGCTTTACCTGTTCCAATGAAAGGATGAACCGAATCTGGGATACGGCCGAATATACGTTTCACTTGAACAGCCGGGAGTTCTTTTTGGATGGGATCAAACGGGACCGCTGGGTGTGGTCGGGCGACGCTTACCAAAGCTATTTGATCAACAACTACCTCTTCTTTGATGCGGATATTACGAAGCGGACGATTATCGCCCTGCGTGGTAAGGATCCTATTGTAAAGCATATTAACACGATTCTCGACTACTCCTTCTACTGGATCATGAGCATTCTTACATATTACCAGGCGACAAAGGATATGGATTTTATTGCATTTATTTATCCCAGGATGAAGTCCATGATGGATTATTGCATCTCGCTTACGGATGAAGACGGTTTAATCCGGGGAAGGGAGGGAGATTGGGTTTTCGTCGACTGGGCGGAAATGGACAAAACCGGTGCTGTGTGTGCGGAGCAAATACTTTACGCCGAAAGTCTAAAGGCCGCATGGGCTTGCGGGGAACTGCTGGGCATCGGGGAAAAGTGTTATTTGGAACGCTATAATGAGCTCAAGAAACGGATTACAGAATTGTATTGGGACGATGAGCGGGGTGCGTATATCGACAGCTTTGAATCCGGACAACGCAACATCACCCGTCATGCCAATATTTTTGCGTTGCTATGGGATTATGCAGATCCAAAACAGCGGGAGAGCATTATCATCAATGTTCTATTCAATGATGCTGTTCCTAAGATAAGAACTCCCTATTTTAAGTTTTATGAGCTGGAGGTTTTGTGTAAAATCGGCCGATTAGATGATGTCACCAAACAGATCCAGGATTATTGGGGCGGTATGCTTGACTTAGGGGCGACTGCCTTTTGGGAGGAGTATGATCCTGCCGTAACCGATCTTGATCGATATGGAATGTATGGCGACCGCTACGGCAAAAGTTTGTGCCATGCTTGGGGAGCGAGCCCGATTTATTTGTTGGGGCGGTATTACCTTGGCGTCTACCCGAATGAAGCAGAATATGGTTCCTATGTAGTGGAACCGCAGCTTGGCGGATTGGAATGGATCAAAGGAACAGTTCCGGTGAACGATGGAACGGTATTCGTGGAACTGACGCAGGAAGCGCTGGAGGTTGTCTCTGATACGGAGGGAGGAGTCGTACGTATAAATGGGCGAGAGTACCCGCTTCTGAAGGATATTCCCTTCAGGCTGAACTTTAAGGCATAATTTAAACCTATGTTAAACAATAATATCGTTCGATGGCGTATGACGTTGGGGAGGCCTTGCTCGCCGGGCCATATGAGCGGCCATGAGTCTTATCAGAGACACATGGCCGCAGATTTTTTGATCATGAAGGAAATTGGCCCGGATAACTCAATACGATCAACAGCTGAGTGTCCCTTATTTACGCGTTTATCATCAAGATTTCGTGAAGCTCTTGTTCGGTAAGGGCGGCCATACCCTCCAGTTCAGGGTCCAGGATCTCATCGATCAGGTGTTTCTTTTTGTGCTGCAGCTCGTACATTTTTTCTTCCATGGTGTCCTGCGTAATGAGTCGGACAACTTGGACGACGTTTTTTTGCCCAATTCGATGGGCGCGGTCTGCGGCTTGCTGCTCGACTGCAGGGTTCCACCACAGATCATACAGGATAACGGTATCCGCCCCTGTTAAATTTAAACCGGTTCCGCCAGCCTTTAGAGAAATGAGGAAGACATCCATTTCGCCATCGTTAAACTGATTGCATAATTCGATACGTTCGCGGGTAGGGGTGGATCCATCCAGGTAAAAAAAGGGGACCCCTTGTTCGTTCAGCACTTTGCCGATCATGCCAAGCATCTCCGTGAATTGTGAGAAAATCAACATACGTTTGCGGTTGGCGAGGCACTCTTCGACGATTTCCGTCAGCTGCTCCAATTTCGCAGAGCTTCCTTTGTAGCCTTCGATAAACAGGGCGGGGTGACAGCAGATTTGCCGAAGCCGGGTGAGACCGGCCAAGATTTTAATACGGCTCTTGTGATACCCGTCCACACTGAGATGGTTTAAGGTTTCCTGCTGCAGCTTGGCCAAATAAGCGACATATAATTTCTTCTGTTCAGGAAGCAGCTCGATCAGCTTTACAGATTCCATTTTATCCGGCAGGTCATCCAAAACATCCTTCTTCCACCTTCGCAGCAAAAAAGGCCGGGCCCGTCTGGACACCTCTTTGCGCGTTAAATTTCCGAACGATTTTCGGTCTTGGAACAAGGCCGGGAAGACAATGTTGAAGATCGACCACAGTTCTTCGAGACGGTTCTCGATAGGGGTGCCGGTCAAGGCGAACGTGTGGCTCGCCCGGATCGATTTGACCGCCTGAGCCGTCTGCGTCGTATGGTTCTTAAAGGCTTGTGCCTCATCCAGGATGAGGGTGTGGAACTTCTGCTTCGTATAGATGTCCAAATCCCGAAGCAAGAGAGGGTACGAAGTGATCACAATGTCCGACTCCGTCAGCCTTTGCATTTTCTCCGCCCGCTCGGCTTGACTGCCGTCAGCAATGAGGACGCGGATGTCCGGCGCAAACTTTCGCAGCTCATTGCGCCAATTATAGACAAGCGACGCCGGCGAGACAACGAGGGCGGGGATGCGCTGCTCCCGGATTTCCGGCAGGACGGAAGCAATAAAGGCGATGCTCTGTACAGTCTTTCCCAGTCCCATGTCATCTGCCAGAATGCCGCCGAACCCGTAATGAGCAAGCGTCTTCAACCACTGGTAGCCCAACTTCTGATAGTCCCTCAGCACATTCCTCAGAAGAGCCGGGATTGGGAAGTCGAGGCTGTCCGGATGCCGCAGATTATCGAGGAACTGGCGAACCGGCTTATCGAGCTTTAAGGCATGGTGATCGTGATCGATCAGATGAATACCTCGCGGCAAGGGGACACGAAATTTCGATCCCGTTATCTCGGAAGGGAGAAGTCCCGTTTCCTTGAGAAATTGCGACAGCTTCAGAAGCTCGGCGCTGTCGAGCGGCAGTAAGGAGCCATTCGGCAGGCGATAGTATCTACGCTTCTCTTCGAGCGATTTGATTAGGCTGCGAATCTCGGTTTCCGGAATCCAACCCATATTTAATCGGAATTCAAGCCAATTCATTCCTTCGGCTGCTGAAACCTGCACGCTGACCTTCGGCAGCGTATCCAGTTTGTGCACACGGAGTTTCACTGCCGTCGTGGCGTACACCTTCATCAGCTTCTCCAGCTGCGGGAGTGCCGTATACAGAAAGTCGAACTCCATTTCTTCACCGGACATGAAGTATCCAGACTCAGTCTTCGTGAACGGACTTTGTTCAATCGCGTCGATGATCCGCCGCTCCTGCTCACGGTTGCGAATGATGATGCGAGAAGAGGGTTGTTGATTCCGGTGTTCCTCGCAGGGGTTAAAGGAGACGTCACCGTATTGAAATTCAACGGCGGCCAGCAGACGATCCTTCACTCTGTCCAGATATAGCTTCGCTTGAAGAGGGAACTGCGTCACACGTCCGCTAATAGCCGGCGAGACATTGACTGTGCCCACCTTCATCAAGCCGGGAACAGCTTTTTCGAGAAATAACTCCAGTTGGCCTCTTTGAACGGGTATGTCATATGTGCCCGATTCGCGCAGAATCCCCTTGAGCTCTGCAAGCCGCTTGACTTGTTTCGGTGGAAGCTGGATAATTTTCCCCTTAAGAAAGACCATTTCATACGGGACCATAACCGTAAACTGCTCAAGCCCTTCAACATGCAAAGAGTAGTCGTCCGAATCCGATTCCTTGAGGTCGAAGCGGAGCGGCAAGGGTTCATCCGAAATATAAATGCCGTCATATTTGATCTCCCCATCCATAAGGGTGACCTTCGGCGCTTGATTTAGTAATGGAAGAATAGCCGCCCATGTATGCGGAGGCACCGGCAGCGTGCGGTCGCCGTTCATACCGGAGGCGAAAATCGATTCCAAACGCTCCGATTGGCGGTAGGCGGCGCGGTCCTGTACCATCTCCGATAAAGCCCGAAGAACAGCCTCATTTTCTTTCGCAAAGCTGTGGAGTTCGGGATCGTAGCTGAACCTCGGCGACAGTGGGTAGCTTTCCCCCCGTACTAGTTGATCCAGAAAGGAAGCGACATTTCGTATCTTATATAAGGTTTTGGGGCCAACCTTCAGCTCCATACCGAACAGGGCGGTGTTTCGGTTATATTCCAGGAGCTTGAGGATGAACTCCACTTCAAGATGCGTTCTCGATTCCGCAAGAGTCCGATTGTGGATAGGAAGTATACGCTTGTCGTCGAACAGCCCGAGAATACGCTCCGCGATCCCGTCATGCTTGATTCTTGCGGCAGTGTCAACGGACGGCAACCCGGCAAGGGTCGGTTGAGTTGCCGAATCACCGGCTTGTTGCAGGTCATGGAGGCGGATCAGAACAGCGGCAATGTGGTGGCAGAAGGTATCGAATGACCCAAGGGCGGGGCAGGTACATTGCGCGTTGGGCTTACCGGTCCAGTCAAATGCAAGTTGAACCTCATGGCGGCTTTTGCCATTTACTTCAGCTATATATTTATGGGTTTGATTATCAAATTGTGTAAATTGAATGTTGTTCGCACGGCTTAATCGCTGGCCTTTTTGATAGGCATAATCGCCGCACCATTGTTTTATCGATTTTTTGGATAATATAACGCTCATCGACGGTTACCTTCCTTATAAATACGTAAGATTTCTGATTGAGAAAGACATGCGGCTCCGATTTATCCAATATCCCTACCGCTCAACCCTAAGTCGCATTATATCATAAACCGGTCCAATGATAATGTACGAGGGTTCCAACGCCATTAAACAGCCTGAAGGCACCCCAATGAGGTGCCTTCAAATCTCGCTCAATGATAATGCTGAAAAGGTAACAAATAATTTCGTCTTTATCAATTCCGATTTCATTAACAGACTCCCAAATTGGCGTTTATTATGGTACATCTACCAACGTTCCCTTTTATTTATCTATAAAGGAAATGTTCTTCATAATATTAACTATCGCTTTTGGAAGACACAAGCTGCAGGAAACGCAATAAGAAAGGCCGTTCCCCACGTCGTCAGCCATGTTCCAAGGAACGCGAATTCGAATCCCTCATTGACCAATACCATGAAAAATGAAATGATCGCAGACATGCACAATGCCATGAGAAAAGAGAAGGTGATACGCTCGTATTTTTTATTAATTTTCAATGGAATTACTCCTCTCCAAAATAGTCTGACCCATACCGAGCAGTTCCTCGTGGTGAATGGTCGCATGCGGACTCATGACAATACCATTCCCCGCAGGATCGCGAACAAAACGAATGTCGCGAGGATTTTCAGCAGTGATTTGCAGTAAAGCTTCATCATCAGGCGCGATTATTGAAAAATAACGCAGTCCAATTGCGGAAATATCCGGCCGCGAGCCGCCGCCGCTTTCCCAAACATGAAATCCGAGATGATGATGATAATCGCCGGAAGAGACGAATACGGCGCCCGGGATTCGCATCGATACTTGGAAATGTAAAAGCCAATTGTTCTCTATTTTCATCGAGAATTTGTTTCATTTATACTTATGCCGAGGTGCCTCCAAGGGTTGAATATTCCATTACGGAATATGGGCGAGGCCTAAACGACATATTGCAACAAATGCATGAATGGGGCGTGGCCCATCTGGAACACATGACTAAAAAAAATTCTCGATAACCTTCGATATTGATTGAGGAGTACAGCAGATCGTCATCGTATCGATCATTGCAGCGTTTAGGAAGTTAAATGACCCGCCAACCTTTTTCTTATAAGCACGCATACGAACATAAACGGGATATAAGCGTAAATAAAATAAAATCCGATGGTGCCGTACAATTCGGACACCCGTTCAATACTTCTGTGGTCCGTAATGAAATAATTCAACGTCACAATCGCAATTAGAAAAACAACCAAACTGTTTCGCTGTCTAATGTGAAAAACGCTTTTCATTCCGCGGCAAGCTACCCATAAGTATACGGAAATACCAGCTATAATTTTTATCAACCATAATGAAATCGCAAAGTATTCAAGTCTCTGAAGCAGCGGCACTTCAAAGATACTGATCATATCCAATGTCGGCCATACGGAATGCCGCAACTCACCTTCACTGAAAAACATGAATGCGATGATTAAGATAATCAAATACAAAAATGTATCAAGTAACACTAAAATATGCGCCCATTTTTGCGACTTTGCCGGTGTTTTTATAAACGGATAAAATATTAGAAGCGTCTCGAACCCCATATATTCAAACACCATGCTTTTTGAAGAGAGTAAAATATCGGTTGCCGAATGGTTCAGCGGCGGCAGCAAGTTTAGCGGATGCAAAAACGGCAAAACCATAAAGACTTGCGGAATAACAGAGGTAATAGAAAAAACCGTCGCCCAAACGCTGATCCCCGTAACGGACCGGAAACCGCCGGACACAGCATAGTATATAAGCAGAGCAATAACGATGCTGACGGGCAAAATGTTCATTACCGGAAACAACCAAACTTGAATCAGTTCAATATACACTTTTAACTTAACAAATGCTCCGTAAACAATATAAAGAACTGTCGCCGAGTTTAATAAGTTGCCCAAAACTTTCCCGAAAAGCTTGTTATTAATTGTGATTATATCTTGACCGTCACGATCAGAGGATAATATTTTATAAATCATCCATAAGATGATATGAATGCTGATACCTGTCAAAATAACGGATATCCATGCGTTATAACCGGCATGCTCACTTATTTTTCTTTGATAACTCAGGATCCCGACTCCCACAGTACTGACATACAGAAGAAAAATTATTAAGTAGGGAGATATCATGTATTTTTCGCTGATCTCATTTCTCACTCACACGCCGCCTCCCAAACTATACATTGCTGCCATCACTCACCGGCGCCCGTCTGGACAATTGTAGCTTTTACGCTTACTATCACTTTTAATGCCTCATAATGATCTTGGAATTCTCGAGCATCCCATTTATATGATCTGCTTCTTATTAGATCGCCAAAGCCCAGCGGGTCCACGTTATTTTTTTTGCATAACGATACAAATTTTTGAATTTCTTTTTCAAAATATGCCCCCATAATTTTCTCAAGCCATGCACATTGATCCTCCGATGTAAGATCAATCCATTTCGGAACATCTTTAACTTGTGCGTCCAATTTCAAACGGATTGAAACGGATGCCGGAGATCCGATGCTAATCACCTGAAATCTTGACTTAGAACCGATACTGTTCATTAGGAAATAATCGTCTCGTTTTTGATTCGGTGCCCTCACAGGAACCATAATGCTTCCATTCTTTGAGTTTTCCAGCAACATCTTCAATATGAATGCATCCCTTATATCGATTTTAGTTTTGAATTTATCATCTTTAAACAAAGCTAAACCATCGATTTTTACTTCTCCGCGTTCTACTGTGAAATATGGTAAGTAGAAATCCCGTCCTTCGCCGTAAAAATTAAAAAACGTTACGTGAAGGTTCATCAACGGCAAATTTCCGCTCCTATTATTATTCTCAATCATATCGGATAAAAAATACGGATCGCGTTTGTTTTCGGTTACGTTCAATATTTCCAAAGCGTCTCGATCCGCAACGCCAAGGTGCATTCTGGATGATATTTTGGGACCGCGGATCAGACTGTCGATTACTGTTTCGATACCTTTGCGCGCGAACGTTTCCCCAAACAACGCCATTCTCAGTTGTCCATATTCAATCGGGAAATCGAGTTTCGTGTTTAGCCTTGGTATGCTGTCGTATACGGAGTTCGACTCCGTCACGAAAAATTCTAACTTCGAATTTTCTGCTTCTTCGTAATTGGCAATAACTACAGCGCTTTGTACTCCATTCTCGACTGCATCGTAACCGACGGTTTGGACAAGTTTAATATTATTCACAATATTTTGATCGCCGCACGCGGTAATCAATGTACTTAGAACGATAAAAAGAAACGTTTTTCTCATATCCATACTCCCGCTTTCTCCATCATTCATCGTCAAAATCGTTCTTCTTCCGTCTAACCGGCTCAGGTTTGTACCTAATTAAAGAATGTGGTCTTAAGTACCGCAGCCTATGATTAAGAAGTTGAAACGACGGACGTGTAAAGCTGTCCGTAAGATCCTGGACCCGTAAAGGAAATATAGGCACCGTATATGGAGTGCCTAATGAAGTCAAACGGGTAATATGGACGAGCAGAAAACCAATCCCGATAAACATGCCTATTCCGCCCCATATGGCTGTCATAATGATCATGGGGAAACGTAAAAACCGTATCGTACTCGACATCTTATAAATCGGCGTGGCAAATGAGGCCAACGCCGAAAAGGCGACGATGATGACCAGAATATTGCTTGTCAAACCGGCTTCGACAGTCGCTTGTCCAATGATAATCCCTCCAACGATACCTAATGTTTGCCCGATCTTTGTCGGCAATCTGGCGCCGGCTTCCCGAAGAAATTCGATGGTTATTTCCAAGAAAAGCACTTCAAGCAGAGGGGGAAACGGGACATTTTTTCTGGATAAAATTAATGGCTCCAACAAATCTCTCGGGATGACCTCGTAATGGAAAGTGGTTATGGCGATATACATTGACGTTGCAATTAAAGAAAAAATAACCCCGAAAAGTCGAATCAGCCTAAAAAATGAGCCCAAGATCCAAGGCAAATAATAATCTTCCGGGGAAATGAAAAAGTCGAACAATGTAGAGGGTGCCGTAACAAAATAAGGCGACCCGTCGCTAATGATCGCAACTTGCCCGCTGATCAGGGCATACGTTACTCGGTCTCGTCGTTCCGTAGTCAAAAATAACGGAAACGGCGTGAACGAGTTGTCCGAGATGAATTGGTCCAAAACGGATGTATCCCAGAGAATGTCATAGTCAATTTGCTTCAGCCTTTGCTCTGCGGTTTGCACGATCTGCTCATTGGTCACCCCCTCGATGTAAATGATGGCGACTCTTGTTTTGGATGTTGATCCCATCGTTATTTCTTTTACAATTAAGTTTGGGATGTTGATTTGCGCTCTTAACAAGCGGATGTTCGTATCAAGGTCCTCGACAAACCCGATCTTGGGTCCGACAACGCTGAATTCGTTTTCGGTATCGTTATTTTTTCGTAATCCTTCATTACTCGCTACATTAATCAGCGCGCGTTTCGGATCTTGTTGATCAAGCTCGGCAATTGCATATCCTTTAAATAGTTTCGCTTGAATGTCTTTAACCTGATCCGTTATCTCTACGTCATCAATCGGAATCCATTCCTTTATATCCTCAAGCTTCCGGAATTCGGAGAGCAATGCGCGGTTTTGCAGCGGAAGAATTACGTTGGACTGCAGCAGCTTCTCGTCGATTAACGTCTTGAAATAGGATAGGCTTACTTGTTGACCGGCAATACAAAGATGAACAGTTTTAAAGTCACTGGATTGTTTGATTAGATGCATTAATTGATCGATGTGCTTGAAGTCCGTGTTCAACCTCTTCATATTATTTCCAACCCAATTTTTTGTATATTTTATAACGGTATATTTCCCACAATGACAGCAATTATTCTTGTGGCTATCAGTTGCCGCCGTAAGGAGGGGCGTATGCTTTAAGCTATATGACTTTTTCAGAAAAAGAGAAAGAATTTATGACTGCAAACCTACCTCAATCAGCAAAGGATAGAACCGGAACAATTATTTTAACATAATTTGGAGTCTAAATAGCACTTAAGACCTATTCCAAAACAAAAAGACATTCTGTAAATTGACAGTACACGACAATTATATATTTCGTACGATAATGGCAAAACCGCTGAAAAGCGGTGACGCAAAGCTATAGGGGCTAAAAGCGGAGAGAACCCGCTATGCCAGCCAGCTACCGAATACGACGGGAACCTCCGTCTATTCATAAATATAATGAGCGATGGGAGGTTTTTTGTGCTGCTTAAAATACGGAATAAATGACAAATTTGATTCTCTGAGGGAATTGATCTCATCTGAGGTCTTCTCGTAGAAGCATTGGCTACTTCAGTTACATTAATATTACAGTATAGGACGTGTGAATAGACATGAAAGAAACGATTTACAAACCAATAATCAGAAAATTCAATGATGTTACACCATTTGAGATTCATAGCGGGGTTTATTTTCATGATATGGTAACGAAGGAAATGGGACCCAAAACGATTGTCGCTGGATTAGCTACTTTCAAACCAAACGCAGGATTACCTCGTCACATCCACAATGTGGAAGAAGCTGCAATGATTTTAAAGGGAAGTGGCATTTTTGATATTGATGGCGAACGGACATTTGTACAACCTTACGATACTTGTTTTATCCCGGCAGGTATTCCACACCGACTCGAAAATGCGAGCAATTCGGATGAACTAGTTATTTCATGGTTTTATTCACAAATTGATGAAACGTTTAAGCCGGTAGATATAGAACGAATTCAGGTGGCTTCTGATCGCCGTACGGTTTCAAAACAAGCAGTTAAACAAGGCTGAATGCCATCAAACTGCGTAACGGAATCGGAGAGATCGCCTGAAACCAGGAAAGCGGTGCTCCAGTCAGTACACAAGGTTAAGATAAAAGATTAACAAAACCTTAAGGCAGGGATAATATTCCTCAAAGACTTCTTCGATAGATTGGGAGTGTGCTTATCCCAACATATGTAGGAGGTTATTGTCCGATGAGCCGTGAAGAAGCAAGCAAAGGCATTAGCAGAAAAGATTTTCTTAAAATCGGTGGGGCAGGAGCGCTGGCGCTCACGCTCGGATCTGCGGGTGTTCCCGTCGAAATGTTCGGCGAAGGAAAGGCAGAGGCTGCAACCAACGATAATGTGAAACTTCAATTCAACGTCGACGGCAGGTTTAAAATCGTTCAATTCAACGACACGCAGGATGACGAACATATCGATCGACGGACTGTGGAGTTGATGGAGAAAGTGCTCGACGCCGAAAAGCCGGATTTTGTCGTCCTGAATGGCGACAACATTACCGGGGACTGCGATACGGCAGAAGAGATGAAACAGGCGATGAACAATGTCGTCCAGCCGATGGAGAAGCGAGGAATCAAATGGGCCGTCACTTTCGGGAATCACGATGAAGACTCGACTCCGAGCGCTGGTCTCGACGAAGCGGACATGCTGCAATTTTATCAAGCATACAAGTACAATGTGAACCCGCCCGGGGAAAAAGAAATCACCGGTACAGGGAATGCCCACCTGTTAATTCGGTCTTCCCAAGGGCCAAAGCCCGCCTTCAACTTATGGCTGCTGGACAGCGGAAGATATGCGCCTAATACGATCGCCGGTCAAGACTTCGAGGGATACCCGATCTGGGACTGGTTGCGGTTCGATCAAGTGGCATGGTATTACGAAACGTCCAAAAAACTGGAAGAAAAGCTCGGGTATAAAGTGCCGTCACTCATGTTCATCCATATTCCGCTCTGGGAGCACCGATTCATGTGGTTCGCCAGCGTGGACGGCAGAACCGAGGCAGACCATGCCAGGGCCATCGGCAAGCATCAGATTGTGGGGGATAGGAACGAAGACGAGTGCCCGGGTCCGATCAACAGCGGCATGTTTTCGGCGATTCTGGCGCGAGGCGATGTTAAAGGCGTATTTTGCGGCCATGATCACGTGAATACGTACCATGGCAACTACTACGGCGTGCTGCTCGGTTATGGCGGAAGTGCCGGCTTTGGCACTTACGGTTTGCCAGGCGAGGACCGAAACCGGCTGCGCAGCGCACGGGTATTCCTTCTCGACGAACACGCAGAGAACATACTTGTCGATACCCGCATGGTGTTT
Organism: Paenibacillus tarimensis; assembly: GCA_041281825.1. Lineage (GTDB taxonomy): Bacteria > Bacillota > Bacilli > Paenibacillales > Paenibacillaceae > Paenibacillus_D > Paenibacillus_D tarimensis_A. Next base: position 2,955,239 of record CP166298.1, read on the forward strand.
GCCAAGGATTACGGCATCGATCTTACTGCGAACGACCAAAGCGTGGAGCCCGCGCCGATTCCGGAAAACAAGAAGCAGGAGAAAGCAGTGAAGCCTTAACCTCTCCGCCTCGCAAAACGAACCCGCCAAATCGAAAGAAGCCGCGGCCGCGGCTTCTTTTCTTCTGCTTTTATCACAAAGCGACTCCACCAGAGACTAGCTATGAAAATCCTCAACAAACACCGACAACTTTTTAACTGTCAGAAGACAAGAACAATGTCCCATTATAAGCCGCTAAAAGGGAGGTTTTGTTCCCGGGAAGGGCGACCGCCAACGGCAGAGGTTATTCATTGATCCATACCGCAGCGGTCGCAGGCATTATTGGGTGACAACCGCTCTGCCGTTAAGCGGCTGGACAGGGCGATGATTGTCGGAGAATATAGCGCCGAACGCCTGAATCTGCTTCTCGGATAGTTCAATCGGTTCCTCCAACACGGTCCAGTCCACCCCTTCCGAGCAAGGAGGCGTCGTCAACGAGCCTTTATATCGGAATGCTTTCTTATCTTGTGGCAGCAGCGCGTTCAAATCAATGACTTGATCCAGCTTGAGATCTTCCTTGGTTTCTTCCTTCGGAAGATTCGAGAATATTTCCGCCAGTTGTTTGTTTTCACTGCCTGACTTGATTAGAACACCAAGCACGGCAAGATTGCCTTCACTATTCTTGTGTACAAGATGCATCTCCATATCGAAAGTTTTGCCGTTGATCTGGTTTTCGCTAGGTTTATGGAAATGCAGTTGAACGAACGTATAGACTTTGCCTTCAATGGTAATGGTATTACTGCCGGATGCGTCATTCGCTTGAATGGTATGCCCGTTGTTCATCAGGGTAAAGGCGGTCGGTTTATAATTGGTCTCGAATTTACCTAATTCTTTGTCCACTTTTAATTGAGAAAGCTCAATATCGATAGGGGACTGCTCGGTTCCATTCGCGCATGCGGCAAATTTCGTATCCAGAGTCGCCCATTTGTCAGGGCCCGTATCACCCGAGTAGGACCAATGGGCGGGATTTGTTGCAGTTGCAGCGGTTCCGGCACTGGCATTGGTACTGGTGCTGGTACTGGTGCTGCTGCTGGGTAGTGCGCTATTCTGAGCAGCGCACGCCGCCAGCGGCAGAGTAAGTACAACAGCCATCATTCCGCGAATTACTGTGTTTCTGTTCATTGACATTCTCCTCGTTTCTTCGTTTAAGTTTATCTTGGAAGATTCCACACCCTATTATTTAACTTAAACAAGGATCATATCGTCCAGTTATAAAACGTCACTCTTTTCCTATGATAGATTGTCATATGACGATTTTGCTGCCGACGTGACTATGAGATATAATCTTATGTAACGAAGCAACTTGGAGGTATTGTCATGCGCGGTCTGATAGCACGATGGGAATGGTACGATTGGTTCATGATTGCGCTCAGGATTTGCTGGTCCATTTCTATCATTGCGCTATTGTGGGAAGTAGAGGGGCAGTGGAACTTTCCGTTCTGGATCAAGTTGGTTATTGCTTTCATTGTCATATCCGTTCCGTACCTGGTTATGCGGATCAATCAACATCTGTATGCCGCGTGCGAGCTGTTGCTCCCCGGAGTTATCCTGTTCCTGTTGAATAAATCGAACCCGGACACCCATTTGTATCTCCTTCCGATTTCTTTTATGATCGGTTACAACAGCCCCGGTTATGCGTTCATGTGGCTGGCTCCTTTGACAGCCTTCGCTTTCCCGGCATGGCTCGGTTGGCATATGAATTACTCATGGGATACCATCGTGTTCGGGATTATTTTCAATTATTGCGTTACTTACGGATTGGGCTATGCCTTTCGTTTACTTATTACTTCGACTAAGCAAAGCAAAATCATCGAAGAGCAGAACAGAATGTTGGAGCAAAATATAAAGCAGATTGAGAGAATAACGCTTTTGGAGGAGCGCAACCGGCTTTCGCGCGAAATGCACGATACGATCGGACACATGCTCACATCCCTGATCATGGGTATGGAGTCACTTCGCGGGTCGATGGCTCCTGGCACGGAGAAGAGCAAGCTGGAAACGCTCCTGTCCCTGACGAGGGCGGGCTTCGAGGATATTCGCAGGCATATTCACGATATTCAAACGGAACAAACGGACTTGCCGCTACCGGTGCTGCTGGATGATATCGCAAGGGCCTTTGCGCAGCAGACCGGCGTGAAGATTGAGCTGGAACAGTCGGGGGATCCTATTCCTGTACCTCGGCAAGGCCGGTTCACGTTCATGCGCTGTTTACAAGAGGCGCTGACCAATTCGGTTCGGCACGGCCAGGCGGATCGTATCACCGTGATGCTTCGCTTCGAGAAGGATAGCATTATGCTGCAGATCCGGGATAACGGAATGGGACGTGAAGATTTGCAGCCCGGATTCGGCATTACGGGTATGCGAGATAGGCTCGAAGCCTTGAATGGAAGCCTAGAGCTCCAGTCGGATCTTCGGAACGGAACGATCGTGACTTGCTCCCTGCCGTATCAACCGTCGGAAACCAAGCAAGTTATTCATGTCGTCATAGTGGATGACCAGCCGATCGTACTGGAAGGATTAAAGACCTTGTTGGAGAACGAGGACGGGATCCATGTAGCGGCTACCGCCGTGAACGGGCTTGAGGCTATTAGGGTCTGTGAACAAACGAATCCGGATCTGGTTCTCATGGACATGCAAATGCCGGTCATGGACGGAATTTCCGCTTTACAGACAATCAAGCAAGCTTATCCGGGAATCAAGGTAGTGATGATGTCCACTTTCGAGGAGTTGGATCAGGCGCTAACCGCTTTAAAGAACGGCGCTGACGGGTACTGCCTGAAGTCGGCGCAATTGCAGGAGCTTATTGAGACAGTACGCCTCATCCATTCGGGGGGAACCGCGATTAATCGGGAGATCACGGCCAAAATGCTTGAGAGGTTCGATCGAGTTTCCGAGGTCGCCGAACCGGCTGCTGTGGATCGATTTCTTTATGGATTAACCAAACGCGAGATGGAGATATTGCAGTATCTGGATTCGGGGATGCGTTATAAGACGTTGGCGGCAAAGCTGTTCTTGTCCGAAGGAACGGTGCGCAATTACATTTCTACGATTTACGGCAAGCTGGGCGTCAGTAATCGGGAGGAGGCGGTGGAGAAGGCACGTACGGAAGGCTTGTTGACCGGTTAGGAGCGGGGCGTGCGGATAACCTGATTTCCCGCGACGGGCAGGATAATTCCATTTACCATCGCCAGCTGCTTGCGGGAATACACAGATATTCGACATCAATAAAAACAGTCGCAGAGTCCCGGCGGTCATGCCGGTGCCCTGCGACTTTTTTGGCGCGTATCGGAACGAGAAACTTAGTTCATTGGGCTTGCTCGTCGGCCGAGGGACCGTAGATGCCCGGCACCGGAATATCGAGAAGCCGCAAGTATACCCCGAGCTGCGCCCGGTGGTGGACCATGTGGCTTAAGCCGAAGGTGCGGAGCGCGATCGCCCGCGGCTTGCGGAGGATGATATGGTCGCCATGACGCAGCGTCCATTCCTCGCCGAGTGTTTTCTCGTCGCATTCGGCGAGCAATTTTTCAAACTTGCCGACGTTTGCGTCGAACTCTTCCAGAACGTCAGCGCGTTTGTCCAAAGGCTCCCGCCGCATTGGCACGGTCGAAAGATCGAACTCCGGGTACTGAAAAATCGCGATTTGCCAGTTCAGCAGGTTGATCAGGTGCGTGGCCAGCCCGCCGAGCGTCATCGATTTCTCGTGCGGCTTCCATGACATATGCTCCTCGGGCAAGCGTTCCAGAATGCGGCGCGTAGTGGCCAGTTCATGCGTTGCGTCGCCGACGATTAGTTGTTTGACCATAAATTCCTCTCCTCCCTTATGGTTTAGCATACTATAAATTCCAGCGAGTGGAAAGCTTTCTAGTTAACACTATGATATTGCGCTATTCTACCCGAGAGCTGAGTAGCGGCATGCTTTCTCACTCCAGCATAATCCGTTAACTTCTATACAATTCGGTCGGAAATGGGACGATGTTCTTGAGAGTCAACATTTATGTTAATATCAGGTTGGATCATCTGCAGAGATACTGAACTTGGAGTTGAGATCAATGTTTTTACGAGGCCTTTCAGTATTAAAAGCTTCTATAACTAATCCTAACATTTATCCATTTTCAATTCCCTCAATAAAGTCTCTTGATTCAATATCTTTTCATACCAATGTTACTTTCTTTGTTGGTGAAAATGGATCAGGGAAATCAACTCTTCTAGAGGCCATTGCTTATCAATGCGGTTTCAACACGGCAGGTGGAGGTAGAAATAATACTTACGAAGTGGAGGAATCCCAATCTTCATTAGGAGATGCGATCCGTCTTTCTTGGTTTCCGAAGATTACAAATGGCTTTTTCTTAAGGGCAGAGACATTTTATCATTTTGCTTCTCATATCGACAGCATGCCGTCAAGCTTACAATATTATGGTGGAAAATCGTTACACAAACAGTCACATGGAGAAGCATTCTTGTCTCTTTTTCGTAATCGTTTCGGCAAAAAGGCAATCTATCTGTTGGATGAGCCTGAGGCTGCATTGTCTCCCGCAAGGCAGCTGGCATTATTACGCGTGATCAAAGATCTTGAAAAAGAAGCACAATTCATTATTGCTACACACTCTCCCATCTTATTGGGGTACCCTGATGCGCAAATTTTCAATTTCGATACTCAGCCAATTAGTAAAATCGATTATGAGGACACTCTGCATTATGTAGTTACTAGAAGATTCCTTGAAAAAAGACAAACAGTTCTTAATGAATTATTTAATGAAGACTGATGAATTAATGGGGGACGCGAACTCAATGAAGCTGTCGCGAGATTGACCGGCTGAATTGCACAATAAGTGATCTTAAGTTATCAGTAGGAATTAAACTTGGGGGAATACAATGGTAAGAGATACCTTACTAGAAAATGTAAAGCTATTGATTCAAAAGTATTCCGAAGGTCATCTCGGCGGTGAAGTAATGCCAGAAGATGCACTAATTGGCATTGTTCCCGAGGATGATTTATTGAACGTGTTGACACTGGGAATGTCTCTAAATTACCAAAGAAACTCCTATTCATTATGGCAGTCGATTGCGCAAGCGTATCTCGATGACAGCTCCCGATGGATTTTTAATCCACTTGTTGCTGCCGAAAGTGAGTTAATCGATTTACGAAATGCGCTACTTCATTACCGTGTTGCATTGCAGCCCAATCGTCATCCTGAAATCTGGAAAAGTGTCTCTAAAGGGATAGTTCAATCTTCCCTAAGGGGAGACGTATTTGGATTAATTGAATCCGCTCAATTTGACGTTGCAGCATTAAAAACGATTATGCAGATTAAGCGGAAATCGGACTTCCCATATCTTTCTGGTCCAAAAATCTTCAATTATTGGTTATATGTTTTGGAGACTTATACAGGAGTTAAATGGAAATCCCGTGAACTTATTACAATTGCTCCTGATACCCACATCTTACAAGCTACCGTAAAATTGGGTCTTTGTAGTTCGGAGGTTTTGAATGGTTCCGGAGACGATAGACAAGCTGTTGCTGAAGCGTGGGAGAAAACGCTATTCGGTAGTGGGATAGCGCCAATTGATGTTCATACACCACTATGGTTATGGAGTCGTGCAGGTTTCCCGGAACTTTCAGTAAATACTTCAGAGTGAGGACCTAATTCAATCGCCAAGATAACGAACAGTTGTTTGGATGGGTTTTCTGAAAGGGATTATTTTTAATGAAAAACTACACTGATGAAAAAATGTTGTATTTAATTTCGTTTATCTCGACTGGCGCAGAAAATTACGTTAAAGATGCAATCACAAATAAAACGGTGACAGTCATCTTTTATGAGGAGTCCATTCAAAATCATGGTATCTTTTGTTTGGTGGAGAATGCTGATTGTATAATAGCATTTGCTTCTTTCATCAAATACAGAATGAGCGACTCATTATTAGAATTAATTGAAAGCAAAATAAGTCCTTATTTAAAGGGTACGGAAACAAGGGAGATCTGCTTTAATGTAAATGGAAGAAACAAAGAAATAATTGAGTTCGTGAGAGAACTTGGATTCACAACAGATATGGAAGGCTTCCAGTTGAAGTATTCCAACAACAATGCAGCCGGCCTCTCCGATCAGTCATTATTTTTGGAAAAAGGATTCACGCCGGATATGCTCGGAGCATTTATTCGTTTATTTGATAGAGCGCGTATTATGAATTAAACAAAGATAATGGCTGGAGAACAGATACTTGCCAAAGAGCGCCTGAAAAATTTCTGAGAACATTTAATGAATATGAACTAGAAAATCAGGTGCAATCATTTTGGCTGAGCGATCAATTGATCGGCGCCTATGTTACAAAAGGAGAGTATATTCGCGATTTGGTGATAGATCCCAAATTTCAAAACCGTGGATATGGAAGTAGTATATTGAAAAGTTGTATTAACCGGATGATTTTGCGTGGGATGGAAAATATTTATCTGCGTGTGGCTAAATCTAATGTTGGTGCAAAAAGGTTTTATGAAAAAAATAGTTTTATTGAAATTTCTTCATTTGCTGAGCATACTTACAAAGGCAACCACTAAACACAATAGCAAAATTTGCTCACGAACGGGCAGGTCAGTTGAATTATAATCTTGTGGTATATCCAAATGTATAAATAAAAATTAAGGATCCGCCGCGGCGGATCTTTTTATAAACAATTACTATTGTGAACATTTTAACGAGAGGAAGTATGCTGCGATTCCTACTGTTTATCTCTTGGCTCGTTATAACGTTTTTAGGCTTTTTGGGCCGTTAATTCAGTCATCTTGGCTTTTATGTTCATTTTGTGTTTGTTTATTATTTTCTAAATACGTTTTTATCGCAACAATTAGATTAGCAACCCCTGTAAGCATAACACCAATGTTTACAGCTAGTTGGACGGGCGTGAAAGCTACTGGTGTGCCATTACCAACAGGCCCTGTTTTGGGCTGATTTGCATCCCAATATCCATATAATAATCCTATTAACGGTATAATTATCGCTATAACACTGGCTACGATATAACCAACATACTTATTCAATTTCATCTCCTCCTTATTTGTAATGGTATTATTATTGTATCATCTCCCATGTGAATCAGACACACCGGGCTTGTTGGTTTGACTTAACCATCATTCGTTTTCTCAACTAATATATCTCTCCCAGCCGTTGAATCAGTATATACCATTTTAGGTTCAAGCCCTAATGTGCCGTCATATGTGTAAAGTTAAGTAAAGATATTCATTGCCTATAACCCAGCCATTTCAAATGCTATGATTTTCATATCAGATGCGCAGCTGATGTTATTCTAATTTGAAAATGGAAAAGGAGACCAAAAGATGGGTAAGGACAATATTATAAAAGCGATGCTTTCTGAAAAGGTAAATATGACACCCAATGGTTTTGTTGCAGATCAATTAAGCCCAGAACAATTTGCAGATAGCTACGAATTATTTTTTGACAAGATTTTTGAAATCAGTTCATCTGATATTGCGGGAGTAGAAGGCTATGGTGAGTTTAATGATGATTGTAAAACAGAATATGGGACCTGCAGGGAATTTCTGATCAATACATTTGCAGAAGATAAAGAAGGGTACTGGTTTAATTGGAGGGAGATGTTCGAAACAACGGTTTTAGAACGTGAATTCTTCGAGAAATACTTCAAGGAAATGGAGGGCAGAATTCCTTATTGTGAAGGAAATCGTTATATGGTTTATAATAATACATTTTTCGTCAATATGATCACAGATGGAAAGACAATGGTTGGGTTCCCTGACTGGAGCAGATCCGGCATTTGCGATTTCCTTTTGGATTTTGCCATTATGGACTTAAATAAGCCTTACATGAATATACCGGAACTGTTGGACCAGTATTGCAAGAATAGAAATATCGTCATACCGGATTATAAAGAAAGATTCTTATGTATGGCTTATTATAAAGGGATCGATACCTTGCGTTGGCATGCATCGATTGATGACACGGAATCCTGCATGTCCATCATGAAATCCATCAGTGAACTGAAAGACCGACTATACGCCTTATAGAGGGTGATGGTATGAAATATGAAAATGCCGGCGATGTGATACCAGAGGAGCTATTGAAAGAAATCCAGAAATACGCGGCAGGAAAACTTCTTTATATTCCTACTGGGGAGGAAAAAAAGGCTTGGGGCGAGTCGTCCGGTTACCGAAATCAACTGCAGAGGCGCAACCTCATGATTCGCAATAAGTATGCCCATGGGGTTACGGTTTCGGAACTTGCCGACGAATACTTTTTATCCTTGGATTCCGTTAAGAAAATCATCTATTCGAAGAAAATCGAAAGACATCTAACATATGCTCCGACTTTGGAGTCAGCTGTACAATATGCGAATGTCGGGATGTTCGAAGAATGGATTCAATGCTATCTGCTGCTTACCCGAAAAGTCGCTCCCAGTCTACATGATTTCATGAAGGAAAATCATCTATATTTCGGAGTCGTTAAGTTTCCATTGCGTCTCATTCAACGTGATGGAATAGAGACCGGGGAAAACCATACAGATGAAGATGAAGACTATGCAGCCGATCTACCACCGCTTCTTGTTCAGTACGAAGAAGGCAAATTTCATTGTATCGTACAGAAGGATTTATTGGCCGTGTTAAAACATCGCAAAGTAAATGCTTATCCGACCATAATCGTTATGAAGGGTAATGACGATTATAAAAGGTTTATGAAATACTATGGAACCATATTCTTTTATGTTGATAAAGTGTAATTTTGATGGGCCATCCATTGCGGGATGGCCCAAAACTTGCCAATTCATTCCGATTCATCAAAATCAGGAATTGATCGAGAATGATGATGGACGGGCGCCATGCATCAGCTCGAGCGGAGCATACAGCGCTTGTGGCACAGACAATCGAAAAATTATAATTTAATTTCTTTTCCTTATGATGAAAACTATTGGGTTATATGCTCCGTTATGGCGATACACAGCTCAAGAACGAAGGGCGAAGGGTAGAGGCGGTTACGTATTCCTTGCGGGAAGGACATCCTGTATATGAAATCATGAGACAGTGCTTCAGTCGGTCAAGACAGATTGAGCAGAATTATTACCGAATATGTGATATGAGAAGCTTTTTGCTGCGAATTTCCCAGTGCTAGAGCAGAGAATTGCAAGCTCGTATATTTGCAGTTATACAAGGACGGTTTCTGTGTAACTATTTGAGCTGAAACAAGTGCTTGTAATTGACCTATATGACGGCAGGTTAAGGGATATTCGCTGGGAAGGTAACCCTTGGCATCATTTTAAAGATATTCATATGCCAATCGAGGCTTTTATGCATCTTTTGTTTGGACAGAAGGATATTGAAGAGTTAATGGTTGCTTACCGGGAAGTAGGCAGCTGGAACAGCGCACCGGGTCTGGACAATGAAATGCGCATACTGTTAAAAGTACTTTTTCCCAAAAAACCTAGCCATATCATCCTTTGTAAACAAATCGTGATAATACTAGTAGATCGTTCCTTAAATATCGATTCTATGCACGTCCGGGCGGGGGGAATAGGGATCATAACAGCTAACGGTCATAAGTGCCGTTTAAACGGTCCTTTTCCGAATTTTGAAGTTCTAACGGACATGGGTGACGTTTAAGGATCGGATAGACGCGTTTGGAAGCCGTTTGCAATGTTTTAGCGGCCTGAGTGACCGTTACAGACGAAGAAACGTCTATTTTTCCTTTTTAAAGGTCAGTTCTGTCCGTTACACCACACTCCGGTCAGGGTCAGGGCTTCCCTTGTAGCCCGTCAGGCATCTCCTGGTTATTTGGCGACCATCATGATGACAATGTGACTGTTACGGATTAACCTACTCAAAGCTCAAGGTTGTAATTTTTTGTGTTTGATAGCGTCATAACACCTCCAAATTTCACATAGTTCTTACAGATAACTTGTGAAATTCAGGTTTAAAGGAGGACGTCATGGCCCGGACACAACTAGTTCGATTTTTGAGAGATGCTTATTCAGTCGCTGAACAAGCCATAAAGAAAAACGTTTCGATTGATCAAGTCATGCAAGAGCGCAGCTTGAAACGACAGTCACGCCAAAAGTATAGAAAAAAACGTTCCTCTTCCTCAACTACCACAACTAAACGTACCGTAAAATCCACCAAGAAAACAGGATCAACTCCGCGTATCGTGATTGTAGGTGCGGGCCTTGCCGGTCTCACTTGTGCCTATCGTCTGAAGCAAAAGGGATTTATCGCCAAAGTCTACGAGGCATCCGATCGTGTCGGCGGCCGATGCTGGACCAACCGCGGCGATTTTGAAGAGAAACAAATCGTCGAACGGGGAGGCGAGCTGATAGATACGGAGCATCTGGAAATTCGAGAGTTGGCTGAAGAGTTAGGTCTAGCCTTGGATGACCTTATTGAGGCTGAGAAGAAAGGGACGGACCCTTGTTACTTCTTTGACAACACCCCATATTCCTACGCAGAAGCTACTCGCGATTTTCAGAAGGTATTTAACATACTTCGGGAGGATCTTAAGGCAGCCCCCCACCCGACAACGTTTAACAACTTTACACAACGGGGATTCGAGCTGGATCATATGTCGATTATAGACTGGATTAACGAGAATGTTCCCGGCGGCATCAAGTCGAAGTTTGGGCAGTTGTTAGACGTGGCATATAACATCGAGTTCGGCGCAGATTCTTCTGATCAGAGCTCACTTAATCTGATATATCTTCTCGGGTTTTCAGAACGCAGCAGACCGTTTAGTATCTTCGGTTCTTCTGATGAGAGGTTCCATATACGTGGCGGAAACGACCAGGTTACCAAGATATTGGAAAAGAAGCTGAAGAAAAGTCAGATTAGCCGTAACACAGCATTGATTGCGATCAAAGAGAACAGTACTGGAAGTTACACACTGACTTTTAAGAACCTGTTGAAAGTTTTTGACGTCGTTGCTGAAAAGGTTGTACTGACACTTCCTTTTTCCATCCTGCGCACCTCTGTGGATTTCAGCAAGGCAGGATTCAGACCTCTGAAGATAACCGCGATTGAAGAGCTTGGAATGGGAGCGAATACGAAGCTTCATGTTCAGTTCACGGATCGTCATTGGAATGATCTCGGCTGCAATGGGGAAACCTTTTCCGATAGAGGCTATCAGAACACTTATGAGGTAAGCAGAGCACAACCTGGAAAAGCAGGAATCTTGGTTGATTACACGGGTGGAGAAATCGCAATGGGATTTAACAGAGGCACTCCAACGGAACGTACAGAGATATTTCTGAAGCAACTGGAGCCAGTGTTACCTGGCATCTCCGGGAAATGGAACGGTAGGTCGACACGTGATTACTGGCCGGGACATCCTTTTACCAAAGGCTCTTATTCCTATTGGAAAGTCGGTCAATATACGAAGTTTGCAGGCATAGAAGCTGAGAGAGAGGGGAGAAAAGGGAACTGCCACTTTGCAGGTGAACATACCTCTATTGAGTGGCAGGGATTCCTGAACGGAGGTGTTGAGAGCGGTGAGCGAGCCGCAAGTGAAATTCTCGAAGATTTAGAAGAAGATGAAGAGTAGCGCTCGGTGCCTTCGTGTCGCTACTTACTTCCGTTGATGGAAGTCGGGTGTTGAATTTGAAGTTACATTCTACAACCCGTAAGTAAGCGGTTGTACTCGATATCAAGGCATGATACGACAACCAAATAGTTCGTACGATAATGGCAAACCCGCTGAAAAGCGGCGACGCAAAGCTAGAGGGGCTAAAGCGGATTTAACCCGCAATGCCAGCCAGCTACCGAATACGACGGGAACCTCCGTCTATTCATTTATATAAAGCTAGAAGGGAGGTTTTTTGTGCTGCTTAAAAAGTATGACCAACAATGCGGAAGCGCTCTGTACAACGTGGGAGTCCGGAAGGCAGTTTCCTTATGAAAGGCGGGGATCTAACAACGCCATTATATGTCAATTGATTACCTGCAATGTCGGACCGTACCCCGCGCTTATGCTGTCCGAGAGTCGCGCTGACGGCGTTATCGTGGGTGAATGGATGACCGTAAGTGAATCCGGGATGCCGGCGTTGGATCAATTGTTGGGCAGCCAGGATTACACGTTATATAGTTTAATAAACGAATGGAAGCAGCTAGCCTTTATGATTAGCTGCTTTTTATAATAGGCTTAAACCAAGTAAGGAGCGCGAAGAAGCTTTGAGCAGATGCTGCTTTGGATTGGATCCGGAATGAAAGTTCGATTTGGTTTTGCTCGATGTAATGATACCAGGGATCGATGAGTTTGAACTAATGGAGAACGAGAGCATTCGCCCGCTGAAAATCTCGGTGATTTTCGGCGCACTTGAGCGGCTGTCCGCAAACTCTGATTTTCTAGGGAATCTACTCTAATTGTTGGGGTATGAAGGTGTAAGAGGGATGAACTATTATAAATGTGAGCGCTTTATTTAGAGATATTTTCTATTTATGCGCTTCAATATTATTTAGGGAGGTCTCTAAGTGAACAGAATCAAGATCCACAGCATGAAAAAGAGGTTACTTCCACTAGTACTGTCAATCGTCATCGCTTTCATGACTGCCGTACCGAGTGGTGTGACTGCAAGTGAAACAGACCCTTATTTGCCGCCAGGTGGAACGGATTGGAACAAGCTACGCGACATTACGATCAACAATTTCGCATGGGAGTTCGGCAGCCAAACGGTAAGTGAAACCTACTTAAATCAGCAAGCATTTCGAATTTCCACTTCAGGATGGTGGGCGAGTCAATTCGTTGTAAACGGCTGGCAGACGTTTGACTTCTCGCCTTATTACCAGAACGGCACGCTTGAATTCGATGTTGTTGGACAAGTGGGGGGAGAGGGCTTCGTAATTGGTTTTCAAGATGTCGTTCATGAACGAATTGTCAATGGACAATTTTTTAAGGACCAAGATAACAACCCGGATGAAACGAGACAAGATGCCCTTTCCGCCAACGTAAATACGTATGTTCCGGTTACCCAAACATGGACCCACGTATCGATACCGCTCAAAACCATTTTTGACAGCAACTCGATTTTTGAGAATAAGCAGGTTCAACTTTTGAAGGTGGCCGCTGTAAGCGATGTGCCGGTAACCTTTTGGATCGCGAATATGAAGGTCGTATCGTCCGACAAGGAAATATCCGCCGCACCGATTAAAGTTAACCAAGTAGGTTATCCGCTCGCTGGCGAAAAATATGCATTGGTCAGCGGATATTACAATGAGCTTTCCGCTGATGTTGGTACTGCTTTTGAGGTTAGGCGTCAGTCGGATGGCAGCATTGCGCATTCTGGTACGTTATCGCTTGTGAAGGCTTACGATTCCTTATCCGGGGAGAAAGTTTTTAAAGCAGACTTAACAGCGCTTAACGAAGCGGGCGATTTCTACATAACCGTAAACGGAGTAGCCGCCCCATCGGTGCCCTTCACGATTGGAAACGGTATATATAGCGGATTGCTTAGGGATGTCCAGAAGTTCTTTTACTATCAGAGAGCAAATGTAGACCTTGAGGCCGCTCACGCCGGAGCATTCGCGCGCATTGGAGCACACAAACAAGACTACAACCTTCCGCTGCAATCAAACCCATCTGTTACAAAGGATGTTTCGGGCGGTTGGTGGGATGCCGGAGATACAGGGAAATACGTTACAGCAGGCGCTACCGCTGTCTCCGATCTGTTGTGGGCGTATGAATTCTATCCTGACCACTTCACCGACGGACAATTGAATATCCCGGAAAGCGGTAACGGAATTCCTGATTTATTAGATGAGATTAAGTTTGAAACCGATTTCTTGTTGAAAATGCAGCACACAAACGGCGGATTCTACTCTTACGTGAATCGGGAGCCTGCTCCGAACCGATTCATTATGGACGGGGATGGTACCCAGATCCCAACGGCGATGACCGCGAATACGGTAGGGGTCCTCGCGCATGCTTCCGTGGTGTTCAGAAGTGTACCTGCGCTTCAGTCGTATGCCGATGTTCTGCTAGCCTCGGCAAAGAAAGGTTGGACATATCTTGCGGCTAATCCGCAGGTCATTTCCCAACCCTCAGGACCGTATAATGATAACGATGACCTAAACGATCGCTTTTACGCGGCTGCAGCGTTGTATAGAGCAACCGCTGAAACGCAGTATGGCGACTACGTGAAGGCAAACTATACGTCTTTGGGAAATATTTTTTCGAATGCGACCTTCTCCCACGGTATAAACGGGATGGAGATGATCGGCTTCTATCATTACTTGAGCTCAAGCGCTCCTGATGCCAACGTAAAGTCGTGGTTCACGACGAATTTTACGAACTGGAAGAATAATGTCATTGACACGACTGTGAACGCGGTATGGGGCAATTCCACAAATGATGGGTTTTACTGGGGTGCCAACTCGAACGTAGCCAGTATGCCGATGAGTTTTGCGATCGGCAGCAGGGTTACAGGCCAATACGACGCTCAAACCGTTATGAAACTCGCGCAGAGTAACCTCAACTACTTGCTTGGCGTTAACCCCCTGCAGTTGAGTTACATTACCGGTCACGGCGAAAACCGCATTCAAAAGACGCACCATGAGATTTTCATGAGAGATTTCATCATCGATATGCCGTCTGGTTATATGGTTGGCGGTCCGAACAACTGGCTTGCGAAATTCCCTGCAAAAGCCTACAACCATTCGACGGTAGACTGGGAAACGAACGAACAAGCGTTAAACTACAACTCACCGTTAATTTTCCTGGTAGCCGCCTTAGGCGAAGAAACACCAGCACCAACACCTACACCGGTGCCGGTGCAGACAATAACCCTTGATAAAACAAGCGGGACGGTGAAGACGGGGAGCCGGTTAACCGTTAAGGCTACTGTAGGACCAGCCGATGCTACGGACAAGACTCTAACCGCCGTTTCCCAGAACCCTGGAATCGCCAAAGTGGAAAATATTGTTTACAACAATGCAACCGGCGAGACGACTTTCGATATTGTAGGGGTCAGTAATGGCAATGGCAAAAACAGCACATTGTCGACATCGATCACGGTAACTTCCAGCGATACAAACGCGTCCGCGAGCTTTACCGTTACTGTAACAAGATAAGTCAGAAGAGGTCACAGCAAAGTTATACTTGCTGTGACCTTTCTCATAGTTGGTCAATTATAAGCCGGATGAGAGATGTATGGCGTAAAGTAGGGGAGACCAGCCTGGTTGTCGCCCATGACATAGGGATCTTTGAGCGGAGCTCATAGTCTCTCCGCTTCACCTCTAAAGAGGTTAGATAGTCGCGGGACCTGCCCGACAGCTTTCACATTTCAGATCTATAAATAATGTTGCAAATTTTAAAATCATTAGAGTCTTTATACGCATGAGCGGTCGCGCCGTCGATGATGAATACGTTCCCCTTCTTGATGAAGGATGCTTCCGTATTGACGACATGCGTAGCGTTTCCGTTCAAAACGATGACGAGCTCGGAGAAATCCGAATGATTATGCAGGTCCGTATCTTCGTGTTGTCCGCCGTACTGAATGAAGAAAGGGAACTGTTCGTCGGTAGTAAACCAGTGATGACTAAATCATGCTATTAAATATCTGAAAAATCAAGGCGCTCCGATTGAATGCCTTTCACGGCAGTATTCGATCAAAAAGAAGAACTAAGTTATTATGAGTGAAGACTGAATTAGATTGGGGGGAATCAGATATGAAATACATTATTTTGACGGGAGCTTCACGCGGAATAGGTGAAGCCCTTTGTAGAAAGCTTTTATCAAATAATCATCATCTGCTGTGTATTTCAAGGAAAAGAATGATTCACTGATTGCTTTTGCTCGTTCCGAAAAGCATAAGATAGATTATTTCGAATTCGATTTGAACAACGTATACGAAATTGATGAATTCATGAGGAATGTATTCGAGAAGATTGATTCATCAAATGTTGAATCATTAGATTTAATCAATATGCCGGAATTATTTTTAACCGACTTATAGAGGAAACAGATCCAATTTCAGTAATTCAAATGATGAATACCAATTTGATTTCACCGATGATTTTGACTTGAGTATGCAGCTGATAGAATACTTACTTTTCTTATGGATAGATTTGAACACGGAAAAACGGTGAAAGCATGGTAAAAAATTATTGATGTTTTATTATATACGCTCATCCATGTGGACCTTTTTCCAATCTTGCCGTTATATTAAAAGAAAGATAGTGAAATGAATATTACTGGAGCAGGCGCCGCGGCGACCTGCTCCTAATCGTTCAATGCGCAATTTCATATAAAATATTCTTAATGTCACTTAAAGTTGTGATCGTTTTGAAGGGGGTCTCTAAAGTTCGATTCTCAAATCCTTTATGATTGATCCAGATGCCTTTAATGTCTAACTTTTGAGGTGCAACGACCTCCCATTCGAAATTGTCCCCAATCATCCAAGTCTCATCTGCAGTAACACCAAGTTGATTTATCACATGCAAATAGACTTTGTGATCAGGCTTGCCTGTACCAAATTCTTCTTCAATTAGAATGCAATCGAAATGGGAGGCGAGTTCAAAACGTTCAATCTTTTTTCTTTGTGTACTCGCGCCGCCATTTGTTATTAGAGCAAGCTTTATTCCAAGTTCGCGCAGAAATTGAAGTGTTTCGATGGCGCCAGGATAAAGCGTGACTGCATCATCGCGCTCAATTCCATAATCGAGGGCAATGCGTTCTGCAAGGAAAATATCATGAAAATTAGCTTCGTGAAGGGCAGCTGAAACGATTTCTATTCTGGCTTTATCGAGATCAAGTCGCCCGATTCGGTGTCTAACGGGATCACCCCAAAACCACTTAGCTTTTCTCTTTATTTGCATAATGACATCATCAATTTGTTCATCGTTTAACTGAAGATGCCTGTTACACACGCTTTTCCAACATTTATCAAGATCAATACCGTGATCGAAGGCAATAATTGTATCATCCAAATCCAACAAAATGGCTTTTGGGTACATTTCCCTCACTCCTCGAAAAAGATAAATCTCACCTAACGGGCTGCGTAACAACATTAAAGGCTCCCGAATATTCCGGCAGCCTTGTATAGGTCGAAGGAAAAATAACTTCACACTCAATTATTAGTTTATACTGGAGAAAAAGATAAGTCTATATCTTTAAGGGGATTTCATGTAAAGTGGGTTTACCGGCCGGTAGAAACTAAAGTTGAGGTTCACAATGCTTTTCAGATGGCGACGGGAAGATTCTTTAATAAAAATGATTCGAATTTGTGGGGTACATCTATTTTTAAGCAGTGGGGAGAAACCATGGGGAAGATGCATCAGCTCTCAAAATCTTATATCTGCTTAGAAACAGGAAAGAGAGATGAATGGCGTAAGTCGGAAATTGAAAATCCACATTTAGAACAAGGTAAGTTCCTCGATGATCGTTGGATTAAGCAAATTCCAATGTTTATGGATTATAGGAATGTATGCTCATTTTTTTGGTGCTCAGCAGTTGGGATGGAGATGAGGCCGAGTTTAATGACTTTCAGCGAAATGCAATAGGAAATGCTGTAAGGTTAATCGAAAATGGCCAATCTTTCGACGGCTGCGATATTGATTTGGTGTAGGCTGCGGCGAGTTGGATAATTCAATGAAATTTCGTTGAAAAGTACTTATTGCTGTTGGTCTTCTAAAAATGGATTTGACATAATTGCTTCTTCGGGCTAATATGTCTTAAATAACTGTATACGAACAAATGCTAAGAAGAGAAGAGTAATTAAGAAGCGTAGTTCCCAGAGAGCTCCAGTATGGTGAAATGGAGTAACGATGCTCTTAACGAAAAAAGTCTCGGAGCTTCATATTGGAATTGAGCAAAGCGCTCAAGGATAGTATGACGGGATCTCCCGTTTCAGAGATAGGGTATAAGTATTATTGTACCTGAAAAGGCGAACATGGTAACATGTTCGTGAACTGAGGTGGTACCACGATGCTAACATAGCTCCCGTCCTCAAGATGAAAATCTTGAGAACGGGAGCTTTTTATTTATAAAATCAAAAATGGCAGAGGTGATTTGTTGTGCATTGGGCGAAAATAATTGCGAGTCAACTAATCCAGAATCACCCGGAGAGACATACATTTGTGTGTGCATCAGGGATCAGTCCGTCTGGGTCGGTACACATCGGAAATTTCAGGGAAATTGTAACCACTTATTTCGTAACTAAGGCGCTTGTGAATTCCGGAAAAAACGTACGGTTTATTTTCTCATGGGACGACTTCGATCGGTTCCGGAAGGTTCCCATTAATGTAGATCCCACCTTTGAAAAGTATATTGGAATGCCGTATTCGGAAGTTCCGTGCCCCTTCGGATGCCATTCTTCCTATGCAGAACACTTCGAGAAAGAATTCGAAAATGATTTGGCAGCTTTTAACATTAAACCCGAGTTTATATATCAAAGCCAAGAATATCAATCAAAAAGATACAATCCATCCATTCTTCATGCGTTAAAGAACAGGAAAGAAATTTATGACATTTTGATGGCATTTAAAACAGGCGACGCCAGTGAAGAAGAGAGGGCTTCTTTTTTTCCAATTAGTGTATACTGTGAGGTTTGCAGAAAGGACACAACCACTATCCTATCCTTTGAGGGACAATCTGAGATCCTAAGCTATCACTGTACATGTGGTAACCAAGCCAGTCTTTCTATACCTCATGCAACGAATATTAAATTACAATGGAAAATTGATTGGCCGATGCGTTGGAGTATGGAGGATGTCCAATTTGAACCAGGGGGCCGAGACCATTCATCTGAAACAGGTAGTTACAATGTGTCAAAAATTATATCTGAAAAAATTTTTAATAATCCGCCGCCTTTGTATGTCCCGTATGAATTTATCAGCATCAAAGGTAGTCACGCAAAAATGTCTAGTTCTTCCGGGAACAATTACACTCCCAAAGATCTTTTGAGCGTATACGCCCCTGAAAATATTCTATTCATGTTTGCCAAATATCAACCAAACGCTGCATTCAATATTGGAATGGATGAAGATGTAATCCGGAACTATACGGAATTTGATCGGTATCGGGATGGTTACCATTTATCGTCTCTGACCAGCGAAATCAAAGAAGCAGTAGATCTTTCCATGATGAGTGAGATTGAAATGAAAATGCCAAAATTCAATCAGGTGGCAAGTATATTACCGTTGGTAAACTTCGATACCAAATTAGTGCAAGACATTTTATGTCGAAACGGAGAAGATTATTCTGTAGAGCAGGTTGAACAAATCGCAAAACGAGCGGAACACTGGATCAAATATTGGTATCCCCAAAAACTAATCACTGTGAATCAGAGCAAAGATATTGACTTTTATGGTACTTTAAGTTTGAGTGAACGTAAATGGATTAAAGATTTTTGCAACTTGATAAGAAATGACAATAACGAAGAACATCTAATGGGGAAAATTTACGCGATTTGCCATGATGAAGATAAGAAAATAATGAAGAATAATCAAAGGAAACTATTTAGAATTATCTACAAATTAGTACTTAACAGTGATGAGGGACCTCGAATCCCTTTGTTAATTCAAGCGGTAGGAGTGAATGAGATGTTATATTTACTGGAGATTAACCAGTAGGATGGGAGTAAAGCGGCTGCCGAACCATTTCCGTCGGCAGCCGGCTACGCTACTGGCAGGATAACGACAAAATAAGGAAACCGCTATATCATCGTAAATCAATGCATTCTCTATTTGATCGAATCCATATGTTGGCTCCGCACGAGGTTCACTTTGAATGCGAGCTGCGCGTATCCAGGCTGACAATTAATTTATGCTCGTTGTAATTAACATCGCCACAGGCGATTTTTTTTATATTTGGAGCGAAAATCAGGAATTCGACCAAGTTCTTGTCATCAACCAATGTCGGGGGACAAGAACATATACCGTTTGCCGATTCATGATAAGAACAAATCCCGGATATCAGCATTTCGTTTGACTGGAATTAGCTCAACTGAAAATCGATACTTTAGTATCTATAATTTTATACGGTATTGCATATAAACTGAATGCAAATAAACAAATCATCATATTGTACCTGGGAGGATAAAATGAATATAAAAGATAATACCATCAAAATTAGTATGAAAGAGAAACTTTCAACTTTATGGATCGTAGTAATGTTTTTTATGGTGTTTGCGGATATACTTTCCTTTATGACCCCAGGATTTCTAAAGCAAATAGTGGATGGAACAACAGATGTAAAAATCACTCATGGGCTATTGCTTGTATTTTCAGTATTATTAGCAATACCTATCTCAATGATCTATTTATCTCGTGTTTTGAAGTATACAATTAATCGCTTGGCAAATATCATAGCTTCATTAGTAACTATTTTGTTTGTTATAGCGGGTGGTTCGCTATATCTTCATTATATTTTTTTTGCGTCGATAGAAACTTTGTGTATGTTCCTAATCATCTGGAATGCATGGAAATGGCCCAAACAGCATGAATAAGCAGCGTTTGTCGAGGAAGTGAGTAATTATCGGTTCATACTTCAGTGGAGTCGGGACAAATGAGAAATCGTTCTAACCGTTGGAATATCCTAACTCCAGTGGAAGAATCAATTGCATAGAAACTTATGTTCCGCGCAGTGCGCGGTTTTTTATTTTATGCATGCAAGTTCTTGTCCTTTGACCAAAACAAGTACTTGCATTGTTTGCTGATTAAGGATAAGAACATACTCGTTTCCGATGCGCGGCACCAATACAACAATAAAAGGTGGGTAGGACGCTTTCAACCACCCTGATAATATCTGAAGCTAGGAGCCAAATGGCATAATATCAATAGTTAACACACGTAGCTGACTGACAGTTTTCATGTGGAGTTTAAAAACGTTGTTGACAGGACACCAAAAGGTGTCTTATAATCAAAGCGTCACTAAATGGTGTCCAATTAGGAGTTAGTCATTCAGAAAGGTTGGAACCTGAATAACTTTCACTTGAAACAATTATGAGGAGGAAACAAATGAGCAGGTTTATCGGTACGGAAACAACCGCGAAAGTACAAACCCAGCCTCGAGGAAAAATGATTGCTTATTGGACAGTTACTCTACTGCTCTCGGCTGCTGTTCTGTTAAGTGGAATCGGGCAACTGATGCAATATGGGGGAAACGTCGAGTTAGTGAAGAATCTTGGTTACCCATTATACATCTTGACTATTCTCGGCATTTGGAAAGTGCTTGGTGTCATCGCTCTCGTCGTGCCGGGTTTTCCTCGGCTTAAAGAATGGGCTCACGCTGGCATCTTCTTTTTAATGATTGGTGCGGCTTTATCTCATGTGTGTGCTAACGATTATGGCGATTACGGGTTTTATATTATCCTTCCGCTTTTATATGCTGCGCTCAATATCGCCTCGTGGGCGCTACGTCCGAAGAGCCGCAAACTTTAAGGAGGTGGTCAAAATAACGATTGTCCCTTCGTACCGCCAAAGATTTCTACTACAGAAAAAACGATTTAGGAGGGGGTGTTGTGAGCGAGAACAACCGGTTGCGGGATGTGTTTGACGCGATTGCAGATCCAACTAGGCGCCGACTGATTCGTCTGTTAGCAGAGGCAGAGGAGATACCGCTTCATGAATTAACGGCGCAGTTCCCAATGGGCCGTACAGCGGTATCCAAGCATTTGACAATCCTTAAAGAGGCCGGACTGGTACTTGACCGAAAAGTCGGCAGAGAAACGCGCTTTAGGCTAAACGCTTCTCCACTCAGAGAAATTCAAGATTGGGTGGCTTTCTACAGCAAATTCTGGAGTACGAATATGATGCGCTTGAAACAACTTTTAGAGGAGGAAGAAGAATGAGTTTAACGTTATCTATGGATTTTCAGTTCACGACATCGATCGAGAAGCTTTGGTCCGCCTTAACCGATTCAAGCAAGCTTGCCAAGTGGGTGGCCAACATCCACACCGGTCAGGCGATGGATAATGATTTTAAGCCCGTCGTAGGACACCGTTTTCAGTTTCGCACTCAGCCGACCGAATGGTGGGATGGAATTATTGATGGTGAAGTGCTTATCGTGGACGCACCAAACCGGGTGTCCTATACCTGGGCCAGCGGAGGGGAGAAGCACACGATCACCTGGACGCTGCAGGATTTAGGGGATGGAAAGGTTAACCTTCATCTCGAACAAACGGGAATCTCAAACGCTCAAGCACTCGAAGGCGCTAAGTATGGCTGGGGTAAATGGTGCGGCGAGCTTAAAAAGGTGTTGGAACAGTAACCTTATTCGGTACAAAAACGGGAAAGAATCTGAACTATTGAGAATGATCATTCTTGACTGTCAGTCGAAAAATTGAAGAGGGGTGTACCTTGATGACAAAAGGTGAAAGGAATCCTAAAATTGACCCATTTTTTAGCAAGGCTAAAAAGTGGAAGGAAGAATTCGAGATGTTGAGAAATATTGTTCTTGACTGCGAGCTGACCGAAGACTTTAAGTGGATGCATCCTTGTTACACGTTTGAGAATAAAAACATCGTTTTAATACATGGATTTAAAGAATACTGCGCGCTTTTGTTTCATAAAGGTGCCTTGTTAAAAGATCCCCATGGGATCCTCATCCAACAAACGGATAATGTACAGGCGGCGCGCCAGATTCGGTTTACCAATGTTCAACAAATAGATGAGATGCAGCTTATCTTGAAAGCTTATATTGATGAAGCCATTGAAGTTGAAAAAGCCGGTTTGGAGGTGAACTATAAAAAGAATACGGAATACGTCATTCCTGAAGAATTACAAAATAAATTCGTTGAAATCCCTGAATTGAAAACTGCTTTTGAAGCATTGACGCCGGGACGGCAAAGAGCATACATTCTCCATTTTTCCGGGCCCAAACAATCCAAAACTCGAGAATCTAGGGTTGAAAAATATTTGCCGCATATTCTGGGTGGAAAGGGATTAAATGATTGATACACAGGGAATGAGTGTATCATAAACCCATCTTGTGGATACCTATATTTATCTTGCTCTAACATATACAAGAACGCAGCGATGGATCAGCTCCATCGCTTCTACTGCGTTCTGCCGTCCGATCAACAAACGGGCAGTTTTTTGGAGTCAACAGGAAAATAAATGGCCAACGTAGAACTCTTATATCACAAGGGCACAAACCTTTGAAAACTAAATATGAGGAGCGATTTACATGTCAGCAATTGTTCAAAGTAAGATTAAACATTTTTCCGCAATATTATTTGTCTCTAATCGAAAGCAGGTCTTAGACTACTACAGTAAACTTGGTTTTTGGTGCGACTATGAAATGGGTTTTGTTGAACGCGAAGGGTTAATGCTAATAATTCATGAGAGTGATGAAGTAAATGCAATCATTCCCAACTATCCTGTTCACGGAGAAAATGCTGTTAACGTATATGCAATGGTAGAAGGCATTGATAATCTGTACGATGAATTAAAGTCTAAAGGGGCAGTTTTTCAATACGAACTTAGAACAAATGAGTATAAGATGCGAGAGTTCGCAATAAAAGACCCGCAAGGCTATTCAATTGGTTTTGGGGAATCACTAATATAATAACGTGCAATTCCGCTATCGGATAACGAGAGCTCAATGAAATTGCCGCGGGTTCGATCGGCAGCTGCACTCCGAACGGGCAGTTTAACTAAACAAAATTATACATATAAGTGTTTACAAAGGAACATATGTGCGGTACATTCTATATAGCACTTAATTAGCGGAGGGGGATATTATTGGGCAATTACGAGACGGAAGAAATCGGAGTAAAGGAAAATTTGCAAGACATCATTGGTGTGAGTGATATTTACGTTCCAGTGAGTGACGTCTACGAATCCGTTAAATGGTACGAAAAAAATTTAGGGTGCAAACTCAGGAAAGGCGATAAGCTGGAACCTGGAATGGGAATGGCAATCATGGTATTTACTCCTGAAGTTACATGGAGAGTCCCAGTTCTGTTCCTTCACCAATCAGATGAAGAAGGCGGTCGTTTAGGCTTTAACTGGACATTGGACGGAGGTAAACGCCATGCAGTGGCGTGTTTAGTTACTCCACGGATCCAGGAGCTATTCGAACGATTCAAAAAAAACGGAGTGAACATTATAGGCGAAATCCGGCAAACATGCGGTCCAAATTTACTGTTCTCTGATCCGGACGGTAATTTGTGGGAGATTTGGCAGCCATAAAATATAGTTCCTAAACTAACGATTGGTGCTACTAATCATTGGAAAAAGTGATTCGTTACAATATGCAAAATCTACTAAAAGGAGGATCTCATCGACGCTGCTCATGCCTTAATGAGCAAGGGAGTCACGATCGGTGAAATTCAGACTTTGGGAAATGGACAAAGGAGATTCGAATTCAAAGATCCCGAAGGGAATACCCTCTCCAATATACAGTACAAGGGGAAATATTTTTGAATACCCATATCGATATCACTCAACATGCAGGCGAATAGATATTCCTGAAAACGCGTACAATTTGGCCGTTGTTGCGGATGGCCGAGCATTTGCGGGCAACGGGAATACCTCGAACTTAAAAAACAATATAACTTGGAGGGAACGAAATGAAAGAACAATCGTTTGATTTGCAGAATGAGATTAAAGTAAGAATTGAAAATCTGTCGGATCTTCATTTTGTCGGCATAAGGGTTTCACCGCCAGGACATGATGTCGCCGCCATTAAAGCGTTGTGGGATCGGTTGGAGTCGAAGCTGCCCGAAATTGAAAATCGAATCTTCGAGGGCGTTACCTACGAAATATCGGACGATAAGTTCGCTGTCGCGGTTGCTGTGTCGGGATTTGGATGTATATCGGAAGGACTGGTTGCCATTACAGTACCGGCTGGCAATTATGCGGTATTTCATTTTGAGGAAAAATACATTGGCGACTTCTGGAGTTCTTTCTGCCCCAACCCCGAAATCAAGGCAAAATATCGTTTGAATTATGCTACCCCGCGTTTCGAAGTGTTTAATCAGGATTTACAGCCGAACGGGTACACCGAGGTATACATTCCTACAACGATTGAAGATTGATGAACAACAATCTACGTCCGTACAGCAGAGAGATCCCGTTTGCGAGTATAGAAGAAGAAACCTCTACTAGACTGGCAGGCAAGATACTAGTATCTGTGCTGGATTGTTTAAATTGCACTAACTGAGACTTGAACTCAGAAACGAGGTTGCCGATGATACCGGCAACCTCCATTATGTTAACGGGCAAGATTCTTGAATATTTATTATACTTTATTCACTTGATAATGGGAACGTTTGTTTGCATGTAATTTGTGTATATGTTATCCTTTTAATGTAAAACCTCTATATCTGTATACTTTATAAAGGAGCGCTGTCGAATGACTAATGTTTTAAATATCGAAAAGGTCCCCGAAGAGTTTATTGGTGAGTTTTTGGGCAAAGCTACTACATTCTTTCTGGGGAAGGCCGCAGGTAGCGAAAAGTTGTATGTAAATATCGATAAGATTCATCCTGATGCCAAGAGCGCAAAGTATCATAGTCATTCAAAACAGGAAGAGTTTTTTTTAATTCTTAACGGCAATGGAACACTCCGTATGAACGATATGGAAGTTCCTATCAGAAAAGGAGACTTTGTTGCAAAACCAGCTGGTAAAGGAATTGCTCACCAATTTATTAATACAGGCACAGAAGTATTAGAGATTTTAGATATCGGCCTTTGTGTGCAAGGAGATGTTGCATTCTATCCTGATGAGAATATGTTCTTCCTTAGAGATGAAAATCTATTCTTTTCCAAACAAGAAGCTCGTCAGGATTTTACCACAGAACCAAACGCTTGAACGAGTATACAACTACTGTGAGAATTTAACCATAGAATCCTAATTGAGCAGCACTAAAAAAGTCGACCCGTCATACTAAAGAATCAGTATAATACAATTTTCTTCCTCTGTGGTGCAGCTCAAGTAAAACCATTAGAAAGGAATGAACAAGAAATGATCGATTCAGTTAAGGTCATGGAACCAGCTGTGAAAGTTGCACTAAAAAGGTTGGATTGCTTGTATATGCCAGTTGATAATGGGAAGGACGTGGTGTGGCCGTGGTATGAAAACACCTTCACTGGAACCGGAACGGGTACTCGACAACAGGCTATATTTATGAACGAAGTAGAGAAGAAAGGTTTGACAAATACTTTCTTAACTGACGAATGGATTCCTGGGCAAACCTATGAGATGTTTTCCATTCGCTATGAGACGGATTGCATTAAGGAACTGTACGAGCGAATAGCCAGTACTGGCGTGGAAGTGGAGCCTTTAGAAGATGTGAACGGTAAAGGACTTATGTTCTGTTTTAAAGATCCACAGGGGCACAAGTTTCAAGTATGGCAAGATCCCAAAACCGAGACACAACCGATCCGACAAGGAGTTCCTGTTTTTATTAGAGTGGCAGCTCTATTCTTCCCAGCAAGTGATCCGGAGGCATCATATAAGTGGTATAAGGAAACATTGGGCGGTCCGGTGAATGAGGCGGGGCAACCTGTAACGGAGGCGGGAGAGGAAATCTACTTTGTTCGGTCCCTGGAACGCAAAACATATAATCACGTTACCCCGGCGCCGGATAATATACGGCATATGGCATTTGCCATGTTTGAAGTGAATGGACTTTCCAAACTGCATAGACAAATGATCGGTCAAGGATTAAAGGTATCCCATCAAATTAATGATCGAGGAGGATGTGGCCGCCAGATCCAATTATATGATCCAGACGGGAACAAGTGGGATATTTGGGAGCGGCAGACGATGGTGCACTGGAGAGGCGCAGGCGCAGGCAGCCTTGACTGGAAAGAACGATTCCTCTTTTGCGATTATACCGGGGAGCGGCTCATAGATGATTATTTCGGGTCACTTCAAGACCATCATCATTGGGAGGCTGTAACTACTGTACAGGTGATGGACTACAACAAAATCCGCGAAAACGATCCTGATGGAGTACATATGTTGCTGGAAGCGTTGGATGAATTTTGTGAGCAAAATCCGGACCGGTCGTTTCAAATTCTGCTCCGCGAAGGCTGGTATGACACAGTCCAATCAATTGTTTATCGAGATTAATAACTCTTATAATTTCAGCAAAAAGTAGTAGAATTCAAAAAGTCGGAAAATACGCATTGTTGTCGCGGCATGTTCAAGAAAGCACATTCCGCTAACGGAGATGATAGTTGAATAAAGCCGCGGCAGCCTTGGACTTCTTTCGCTTCCTATAGCTGTCGCTATGTCTTTTCGTGACTAGTCTAATACCTATTTTCAAGAGCTGACTATCCTGCCCTGCTATTCTAAAATCGCGGTAATTCAACAGCTATTTTCACCGTACGCCTGGCTCGTAGAAAGGGATTTCCTGCCAAGTGGCGAATAGAATAGAATATTTGGAGGTGTCCCATGATCGAAAAATATCAGCTCCTGAACGAACCTGACAAAACGATGTTCGTATTTCAAAAACTCGGCAAGTATTACGGACATATCATTAAAAACAAAACAGAAAAGGCTCCTGCAAAGTTTATATTTGAAACGGCAAGATACGATTCAATGGAATTACTCAAAGCTGATTATCCTGAGGCAAGAGATGCGTAGACCAAAAGAGCTATAACGTAACTTGGGGTTTGATCCTGCCGGCATCTATCTTTTGAAAGGGAAATTACACCCAAAAAGGAGAGGAAAAAACATGAGCGAGAATGTAGTAGTGACCGAAATCGTAGACAGGCGCGAACCGAAGCAGAAGCTGCTGGTGAAAAACTCCGATATCTCCAATTCGGAGTTCATTAATTGCCGGGCCGTCGACGTCGTCTTTGACGATATATCACTGACCAACGTAAAAGTAAACTACACCGACCTCAGAAATTGCAAATTTACAGACATGAACATGGTGGACGGCTTGATCAGCGACGCCAATCTTACCGGATTAACGATAGACGGTGCAAACATCAGTGGGATGACGATCAAGAATGCCGGAGCGCATCAACCGCTTACCTTTGACAATCTCCAAATCGAAGGTAGTAGCTTCACCGGGTGTAACCTGAACAATGTCAACCTCACCAACTGCAAGATCGAAGGGTTGCGAATTAACGGGATTCTGATCGAAGATCTGCTTAAGCTTCACAACTCGCAATAATCTAACGAAGAAGGCCCGGGCGAACAACTCGGGCTTTCTCAATTGGGTAATCATGAGTCATATTCGAGTGATGGGGCGCAAGCATACAT
The DNA here is from genome assembly GCA_041281825.1 of Paenibacillus tarimensis. Classification (GTDB taxonomy): domain Bacteria; phylum Bacillota; class Bacilli; order Paenibacillales; family Paenibacillaceae; genus Paenibacillus_D; species Paenibacillus_D tarimensis_A. Next base: position 2,983,483 of record CP166298.1, read on the forward strand.
AATCTAAAGAAGATCCATCCTTATTACCTTCTCCTGCCCTTCAAAGAAGCGCCCCGTCAAAGAATCTGAAGCTTTCAGCTATATTGAAATAGAGAATACAAATCAGGATAGAAATGAGGTGATTAAATGATTCTCGCGACTTATAACCTATGGAATGACGAGAGAACATTAATAAGTAGAGTACCCGCCTTATGTGAAGAAATACAGTCGGTTAATGCCGATGTTATCGCTTTACAAGAGGTTTCTGCATCTACTCCTGGTTATCAGTCAAAGGCATTAGCTACATATATCGCTGAGCAAAGTGGATACCCCTATGTCAGCTTTCGTACATACCCTGATTTGGAGGATGCAGATGAGGGGTTGGCAATTTTAAGCAAGTATCCATTTGAGTTCGAGACTGCGATTTGGGACAGTAATTCAAATTTTTTTTGCGCTATACGTTCCATTGTAGAGATAGATTCGGTTCATATAGCGATAACGAATGTTCATCTAGACTGGAGATGCGTATTAAACCGGGAAGTTCAAATGTGCGCTGTATTGGATTGGATTAATAAGCAGTCAAAAACAAATACTGTAGAGTTATTATGTGGTGATTTTAATGATATACCGGATTCCAGCATTCATCGGTTTCTACAAGGGCGGCAATCATTGAACGGCCGCGCCACCAAATGGCTAGATCTAGCAGAATATTGGCAGTGGCGAAGTGGCTTGAATGTTGGGGCAACACTTGATTTCGCCCAAAATCCACGCTGGAACGGGGTTCATACCCTGCAAATTCCTGTCCGTTTTGATTGGATTATGTTAAGACAAGAGCACCAATGTATGGATCCTGAACCTGTAGTGAGCAACATGGGCCTTTTCGGAAAAACTCCAACGCCGGTAGCTAAAAAAGTTCCAAGTGATCATTATGGCGTTTTCGTTAAAATTAATTTTTCATATTAGCATTATTATTCGTTAACCTAACGAAGACGAGAGCTCAATCACAATAACGCATTCGGCCAGACGATCGGCTGCCGTTTGCCGTTAAAGTAAAGGGCAGTAATCTTCAGCTATAAACTAATCTTTATCGTTCAATCTTTGGTAGAAACGATAAAATTGAATTATTAAAAATTCGACACATTGTTGGGGGGAATAAATATGGCAGAAATAGAAATCCGATTAAGCGGATCGGAAACAAAATTCATTATCAACAACATGTATCCGCTCTATCTACATGATTTAGCGGGTATTCGTGGTGTTCTTCCCAATAACTTTGGGGTATTCGAAGACAGCGATAAGTATCAAACACTTCAACAACAAATATCTGTCTTTGATATATGGTGGGAGAAAGAAGGCGTACTCTTTCCTTTTTTGATTACAGTAGACGAAGTGCCGGCAGGATTTGCACTAATCGCAACACCGCCTTATATACTCGATGACAGCAACTACTTAGTAAATGAGTTTTTTATTTTGAAGCCCTTTAGAAGCAAAGGAATTGCTGAATACGCCGTAAAAGAAATCTTTAATCGATTCCGAGGGAAATGGCTTGTTTTTACAACGCCAACAGATAAGAATGCATTAGCCATAGAATTCTGGAGAAAAACCATTTCTCGTTATACAATTCATGGATATACGGAGGTAGACAAAGAACTTCCTGATGTTGGTTTTAGTAAGGTCTTTAACTTCTCAAACAAAAATGTTTGAAGACCCTTGACTATGGTTGTTTATTCATATATAGGAAACCAGGCTAATGAGATGGCTGGTGTAAGCTGTTTTTTGAAAAGGATTGTTCATCGCAGCATTCATAATAAGCTTGGCTTTCTCGTTGGCCCATCGGTCGGAACGGCTAGGGCAGAGATACGCAATCTTATCCGTGAGCTTAGTCTTTCCAGCTTTAATAATGGCTTTAGAGGTAGGGAACTCCTTAAAAAGTAAAAGTGAAACTTTTGAATACAGGTCCCCAAAGATCCCTCTATACTCGGGAAAAACCTGATCTAACACAGCTTGAAAATGTAATTTAGCTTGAACATACATATGGGTAAGGGATTCATACTGACGTGTCAGGTGACGAAGATTTAACAGTTGAACACCTCTTTGCTTGTGTGGCTTGAATTCTTCTTTGTAGTAAAGCTCGCCAAGTTGATATCGGGTACAGCCGAGATACGTGTAAAAATAGATCATAGGCTGGATACCGTTTCCATATCTGATCCGTGAAGGTGGACCTGGTTTATGTAGATGCTCTGGACCGGCTTGGCCGGAACTATGATGGAATCATTAGCGAATGGAAGTACATCACGCGAGAAATCGGAGCCGACATTGTATGCCTGGATAACGAAACGCTTTTTGATTCTCGGAAGTTTAAAACGATGGGCGATTTCGGGAAAGTCATGGAGGATCAGTTTTTAAGTTTGCTGGCGTACGTGGCCGAGCAGGAGCGGAAAAAAAACCGGCAGCGTCAGGCGGAAGGGATCGAGGTTGCCCGGGCCGGTGGGGTGACGTTCGGTAGACCCAGGCAGTTGATTGACGACAGGTTTATCCAGGCGTATGAAGATTGGAAAAAAGGCCGTATGACCGCGACTGAGGCTATGCGGCAGGCCGGTATGAAGAAACCAACCTTTTACCTCGTGTAAAGGAATATGAGCAGAGGCTAATGGAAACCTAAGAGAATCGGCAGAGATGCTTTTTCTCGTATCACCTTCCATTATTTTTTTGCCGGCAGCCCCTATTCCTTCTTGCAATGTCTTGTTATACGGTATCCTTGTCCCAACCAGCCTCAAACATGTTTCTACAAGTAGGGGGTGTACAGTTTAGCGGACGGGATCGCATCCCACGGGCAGAGACGTTCTACCCCGGCTACCTATTAGTTACCCCTTAAATGCAAAGAGGTCAACCAGAATTAACTGGTTGACTTCATAATACGAACGGGCAGTAATATTTAGTTATAATTATAAATAGCGTTCATCAATACTAGGCTACTTGGTAAAATAAGTTTAAAGAAATTGAACACTGAGGTGAGATTATGAATAATTCGATTGATGTTCGTCAAATGACTGAATTTGATGTAGAACTTGTGTATCGGGTTTTCACTGAACATGATATTGTAAAACCTAGGGATTACGTCTCGAGGTGTTGGGAACAGAACGTAGCTGGAGAACGAGTAACTTTACTAGCTTTTTACCAAGGGCAGTTTGCGGGAAGCTTGCATCTTCTTGCTACATCTCATTATCCTTACTTTGTGGAAAATAGCATACCGGAAATTAATGATTTTAATGTTATACCTCCATTTCGAAAGCTTGGAATTGGCAATGCATTAATGGAAGCCATCGAGAAAATTGCGGTTGAGAAATACGGAAAAGTGGGAATTGGTGTTGGACTCTATCAAAGCTATGGTAGTGCACAGCGTTTATACGCCAAAAGAGAATATATACCAGATGGCAGGGGAGTGATGTATCAACAACTACCAGTCAACCCTGGAGCCATGGTTTCTGTTGATGACGATTTAAATCTGTATTACATTAAAGTTAAACCATAAACATTGACTGGTGACGAGAGCTGAATGAAGCTGCCGCGAGATTGACCGGAAGCTTTTGTTCACCGACGAGGGAAGGGCAGAAGAGCTCATATACTTCGGAGGAGACATCAGAATGTCGCTGGGTTGAAAAAGATAAAGTGCTTGATATAATTACAGCCCCAGCTGTTCGCACCCGTTATCAAGCTTATTTAGATTTTAGCGGAAGTACTTATTATATGGATTATGTTACTAAACCAAATTTTGAAGTGAAACTGAACCGGACTATATAATCGATCGCTGTGGTGCAGCGCTGGTTTAGCGCTACATGGGTGGCTAACTGTGAACAAGAGTTGAATAAAACAGAGTGGCTGGCAGCAAATTCCGGTCGCCTCATTCCGAACAGTCAGAATAGCGCATTGGTACTCCCTAATAATCTAACTTATAGGTGATGAGAATAAATGAGATAGTATTTATCTATTTTTTTATATTAACTATCTTGTGGTATGCTCCAGTTAAATGGGTGATGAGGAGCTGAGAACAAATGGAGTTATCTTGTCCAGCAGGTGGCTTGATCATTAAGGATGACAGCGTACTGCTAGTAAAAATAACGTACGGAGCGAATAAGGATTATTGGATGCTTCCCGGAGGTTTGGTTAAAAAAGGAGAAACCTTTGAAGAAGCTGCTATTAGAGAGATAAAGGAAGAAACTGGGCTGGCGACTAAGTCTAAGAGGTTAATTGGTGTCAGGACTGGCGTAAAATTCCGTAACAATGAAATTGAACATGGTATATATTTTGTTTTTGAAATGAAGGTAATTTCGGGGACAATCAGATGCGATGGTTCGGAAGTATCAGATGTTAAATTCCGACCTATTGATGAAGCCCTGCTTGATCCGATGGTTATAGGCTTATCACAAGAAATTATACTTCCATTTAAATTGCACTCTACACAAGCTGGACTATATAAAGCGGAGAACGCCATTCGAACGAATAATCATTGGGCCAGTTATGAAGTATTCACAGTGGCGTAGAGATGGAGGAATCTAGTTCCATCGTATGTTTGAGGATCTGCAGCACGAGGAAATAACTGCTGCAATTGTTGATTGAAGAACTCAAAAGGTAAGCGAAAACTTGCCGCGTGTTAACATATAAAAGTTAGTTTCGTTGGATATGGGGTAAAACTTCAGTCAATCTTGGAAGAGGGGTACTACAAGTATGAGAAGATTTTTTTATTTAATATTATGCTCAATTTTATGGATTACAGGGTGTACCGATGTTAAAACTGAGTCCGATTTATCAAAAATTACTAATGAAGCAGTCGCGTCCTCAAACTTATCATATAATAAGATATCTGACAACGGCTTGGAGGAATGGTTCATTACGTTTACTCCCAAATCTGCTGAAGCCGGGCATTCACGGTGGCTTTTGGATATGAAACTTGTTTATAAGGGAAATTCTACAATAAAAGATGTTTCAATAACGACTTCGTTTGGTACTATTGAGGTGCCTGAACTTATTTCGAATTCACCAATAGAACTGAAAGAGATATTGCTGCAACAAGGTGAAAAAACGCTAGAAATAATTATAAATTGGACTGATGGCGCCGGAACAAAGGAAGGATCACAAACTTATAACCTTCTATGGGAATAGTAAAGTACAACTTCGGCGTTACAAAATCAGCAATCATCGTACTTGCATCTGCTAAGAAACAGTGATTGAGATTATGAACTGATCTGAGGCTTTAGAATACGAAGCGCATTGTTGAACGGGGAATGATACTCGGAAAGCCTGCCGCGTAGCAGCCGTTATTGCGTTAAGCGGGCAGGATGAGTCTGTAAAATATTCTGTGTAAACTCTCAAACCATATTACAATAGAAGAAAGGTTGGTTTGGGAGGATGGCACCGATGGCGAGATTCAGTAAGGAACAGGTAAAGGCGTTTGTAAAGGAGAACAACCTCAAGACGATGGACGATGTACAGTCAGCGCTGAAGGAATTATTTGCAGAGACACTGCAATCCATGCTGGAGGCGGAACTCGACACCGAGCTTGGTTACGAAAAGCATGACGTCAAGAACAAGACAACAACCAACAGTCGGAACGGCAAATCGAAAAAAACAGTGATAAGCGAGTACGGAGACGTCGAGATCGCCGTACCAAGAGACCGTCAAGGCGAATATGAGCCGGTGATCGTGAAGAAGCATCAGTCCACTGTAACCGGAATTGAAGAGCAAATCATCGCCATGTATGCCAAGGGTGTCAGCACACGGGATATCCAGGATCATCTGAACCATCTGTACGGCATTGACGTCTCGCCAACGATGATTTCCAATGTGACGAACAAGATCGTACCCCTGATTAAAGAATGGCAGAATCGGCCCCTGCAAGGCGTTTATGCCGTTGTCTTTATAGACGCCATTCATTACAAAGTAAAACAAGATGGGGCCATCGTGAACAAAGCGGCCTACATGGTAATTGGCATCGATTTAGACGGCAACAAGGACGTGCTGGGCATGTGGATTGGGGAGAACGAGACCTCCAAGTTCTGGCTCACCGTATTAAACGATCTGCGCAATCGCGGCGTACAAGACATTCTGATCACCTGTGTAGATAATCTGACGGGCTTCTCTCAAGCGATTTCCGCCTGCTATTCAAACACCGAGATACAGAAGTGCATTATCCACCAAATCCGAAATTCCACCCGTTTCGTCTCTTACAAGGACTTGAAAAAGGTAACGGCGGATTTAAAGCCGATTTACAAGGCTGTAACGGAAGAAGCGGCCTTAGTCGAGCTGGATCGGTTTGAAGAGACCTGGGGTAACAAATACCCGCTCATCGTCCGTTCCTGGCGGAATAACTGGGAAGAGCTCTCCACCTTTTTCAAATACCCGCCAGAGATTCGTAAACTCATCTATACGACCAATATGATCGAGAGCTACCATCGGCAGCTTCGCAAGGTTACCAAAGGAAAGAGCATTTTCCCTTCCGATGAATCCTTGCTCAAGATGCTGTATTTAGCCACGATGGATGTCACCCGTAGATGGACGGGACGTGTTCAGAACTGGGGACAAATACTCCTCCAGCTATCTGTCTTCTTCCCCGATCGGATCGGTCATTACTTACGTTAGCTCATTGTTTCAAGAGAGTTTACACAAAAAACTGGACAGACCCGGGCAGGATTGTTCAATAAGCAATGTATAGGATTTACGTAACATTTATTCAATAATTCGTCTAACTATTAAAGTCTAATAAAGTGGGGTGTTATTTTGGAAACCAATATACTAACCTCTCAAAACGTTCGAATTGTAACCAAAAAAGAAGTAAGTTTGAGAAAATTATTAAATTTAATAGGTATATTCATCTTTGGTGGATTAGCATTAACAAATGTAACACATCCAATTCCTTCGAATGGAATCAAAGATTTTTTACTATTTATTTTTGGAAGTGCTTTTATCTATTACTTTTTAATCAATATATATTTCATAGGACACATAGGGAGAAAGATATTTTTATCAATTCTTATCCTTTTAAGTTGTTTTAGTTTATTTATGGTTTTTTATCTGTCAACTAATTCAATACCACACTAATAAAATAATTGAACTTTAATTATTATTGTTCAAGAAACGGGAAAACCTTAGCGGATGATTATCAGTGGAGCAGGCGCCGCGGCGACCTGCTCTTGGCCGTTGAAGTAACGGGCAGGATACTTCCAATTGTGGTAAAATTGGGTGACTTGCCGTCGTCATATTATGAGAGCTCTTAAGCTTGAATTTTTGGAGGTTAGGACGTCGACCCAACGGTGGATCTGATTCACTGCACTTACAAGCCGTTTAACAACGGTCTCTCGATTTGACATCAGGACTCGCAGCTCTTCGTACTCTGTGGAATGGAAACGGACAGGGGAATAATAGCCTTTTTTCACCATATCTGCAATGACAAGCGCATCCTTTTTGTCGCTTTTAGATCGAGTGTTACGGTTTTCTTTATTGATATTCTTTTTGACCAGGTGAGGGTTAACGAGTACTGCATCAATCCTTGTCTATAAGCAAATGGGCAAGGCTGAGCCAGTAGTGTCCTGTCGGCTCCATACCTACGATTAATTGGGTTAGCTTGTACGACGCCAGCATGCCACGGATCCATCGATCAAGAGATTGAAAGCCGACTTCGTCATTACTAAATTCCAATGGATTACCCAGGGCAATACCGCGGAAATTTACAGCCCTAGCAACGCCGTTACGTACTCCCATCATACAGGGGCGCTCTTTTTTATTCAAAGTCCAAATTTTTCGTTCCATAGGAATTCTAACGGAGAACCAGAGTACAACTCCGAAGAGGTTTTCACTCAGATAAATTGGCAGGTTAGCTCAATAAGAACCCGACGCAACTTCAGGATTTCCTTAGGTTGCATGGAGTTCGGCTCGAACCATGGTTTTTGATGTGACTAATGATAGCGGGAAATCAAAAAAGAACCTGGGTAGTTTTATCAGGTTCTTTTATATTGCATATAAACAGACACGATGATATAATCAAATTACGACTATAACAATTTACAAAGACATAATTATTGCATCTTACACTTTAAGTGTACCACGTCAGTAAACTCTTGTCAAATGTTTTTTTCTCAATTTAACGGTTAGGAGAGATATTGAATGAGTTCTTTGGTTCTCAGTTTTCAGGAAATGACAAAAACGCAGCTTTTGCTCGTTGGCGGAAAAGGGTTAAATTTAGGGGAATTATCTAAAATTGAAGGAATACAAGTACCAGAAGGATTTTGTGTTACAACAGTGGGATATCAAAAAGCCATCGAACAAAACGAAACGTATCATGCTTTGTTGGATCGACTAACAATGCTAAAAGTAGAAGATCGAGATCAAATTGGTGAAATCAGCAGGAAGATTCGACAAATCATTATGGAAGTAGAAATTCCTTCCGATGTTGTGAAAGGAGTTACTCACTATCTCTCCCAGTTTGGTGATGAACATGCTTATGCCGTGCGTTCTAGTGCGACTGCTGAAGATTTACCACATGCCTCTTTTGCTGGTCAACAAGACACCTATTTAAATATCATCGGCAAAGAAGTAATCTTACAGCATATCAGCAAAAGTTGGGCTTCTCTATTTACGGATCGCGCGGTAATCTACCGTATGCAAAATGGATTTGACCACAGTCAAGTTTATTTATCCGTTATCGTTCAAAGAATGGTTTTCTCACAAGCTTCAGGGATTTTATTTACCGCTGATCCGATTACTTCCAACCGAAAGCTGCTATCAATCAATGCCAGTTTTGGACTTGGTGAAGCACTGGTCTCTGGCTTGGTCTCTCCCGATTGTTATAAAGTACAGGAAGAGGAAATCGTCGATAAGATGATAGCAACCAAAAAATTGGCTATCTATGGACGAAAAGAAGGCGGGACAGAGACCCAGCAGATCGATCACGATCAGCAAAAGACTCAAACACTTACTGAACAACAAATTTTACAACTAGCACGCACAGGAAGACAAATCGAAGCTTATTTTGGTTGCCCACAAGATATCGAATGGTGTTTGGTTGATGATACATTTTATATTGTCCAGAGTCGGCCAATCACTACTTTATACCCGATCCCTGAAGCGAATGATCAAGAAAATCACGTTTATGTATCTGTCGGTCATCAACAAATGATGACCGATCCCATGAAACCACTGGGATTGTCTTTTTTCCTGTTAACGACTCGTGCACCCATGCGTAAAGCTGGTGGAAGGTTGTTTGTTGATATCACACATAATCTGGCTTCACCTGTTAGCAGAGAAATTTTATTAGATACCATGGGACAATCCGATCCGCTCATAAAAGACGCCCTTATGACCATAATAGAGCGAGGAGATTTTATAAAATCGTTACCAAATGATAAAAAAGAACTGAGTCCCAGTAAAAGCAATAACGGTATGTCGTCTGCGGGTTTTCAAGCGCAAAACGAAAAAGATCCGACAATCGTTTCTGATTTGATTAAGAGTAGCCAAACATCGATAGAAGAGTTAAAACAAAACATCCAAACGAAATCAGGTTCAGATTTATTTGATTTTATTCTAGAAGATATCCAGCAATTAAAAAAGATTTTATTTGATCCACAAAGTTTGGGTGTGATTATGGCTGCTATGGATGCTTCATCATGGATCAATGAAAAAATGAACAAGTGGTTAGGTGAAAAAAACGTAGCAGATACGCTTTCTCAATCTGTACCAAACAATATTACTTCGGAAATGGGTCTGGCGCTATTGGATGTCGCAGATGTGATTCGTCCTTATCCGGAAGTAATTGATTATTTACAACATGTAAAAGATGATAACTTTATGAATGAACTGGTTAAGTTTGATGGCGGACAGGAAACCCAAGACGCTATCTATGACTATCTCAGCAAATACGGAATGCGATGTACCGGAGAAATCGATATTACTAAAACTCGTTGGAGCGAAAAACCAACTACACTTGTTCCCATGATTCTCGGTAATATCAAAAACTTTGAGCCTAATGCTAGCAATCGGAAATTTGAGCAAGGTCGACAGGAAGCTTTGAAAAAAGAACAAGAGTTATTAGATCGATTGAAGCAATTACCGGATGGTGAACAAAAAGCCAAAGAAACAAAACGAATGATCGACCTAATCCGGAATTTCATCGGATTTAGGGAATATCCAAAATACGGCATGGTTAATCGCTACTTCGTTTATAAGCAGGCTTTACTGAAAGAAGCCGAACAACTCGTACAAGTGGGCGTTATTCATGAAATAGAAGATATATACTATCTCACTTTTGAAGAACTTCACGAAGTCGTACGCACAAATAAACTAGATTACCAGATCATCAGCAAACGAAAAGACGAGTACAAATTATATGAAAAACTAACTCCACCACGTGTTATCACGTCGGATGGTGAAATCATTGTAGGTGAGTACAAACGAGAAAATCTCCCAACCGAAGCTATTGTAGGTCTACCTGTTTCCTCCGGAATTATAGAGGGACGGGCACGTGTCATTTTAAACATGGAAGATGCTGACCTAGAAGATGGAGATATCTTAGTCACCTCATTTACTGACCCTAGCTGGACACCATTGTTTGTATCCATTAAAGGACTAGTCACCGAAGTTGGTGGACTAATGACCCATGGAGCAGTTATCGCACGTGAATATGGCTTACCAGCAGTTGTCGGAGTGGAGAATGCTACCAAACTGATAAAAGATGGGCAACGAATTCGCGTGCATGGAACAGAAGGGTATATCGAAATATTGTAATGGCTGAATACGTCAAGTAAGAGCCTTTGTCTTAATGGACGGCATTTAATGCAACCTGTCATGGATAATAGGGGGGTGACCCTGTTCGTCCTTTTATCTGTACGACTCAAGAGCGGCTGGTGAAGAGTCTGGAACCTTGCCTGATCGTTACGCCATCGTACTTGGGGACAATAGGGTCTCTCTTTATCGGGAGGACAAAAGCAACGGCTGCAACGATCTAGCTATCCGGTTTGTCTAATGAGGAGAATGTAATATGATTATAAGAAAAGCTGATATTCATGAAATAGATCAAGTTTTTATGGTCCTTAACAAAGCAACAGTGGACTTGATTTCAAAGGGAATAAGTCAGTGGTCTTACCCGTGGGAACCTGAGATGATCTCTAATGAAGTATCCAGCAACCATTGCTTTATCGCGGAAGCGAGTGAAGTCATTTTAGGCGTATTTTTTATAAGGGATATTGATTGTTTTTTAAACGATGTACCGATTGATATTAGTAGCAGTAATTTGTCAAAATATGTAATTTTATCCGAGTTTCAGGGTATGGGATATGGAGCAACAATCTTAGCCTTTGCTTACTCTTATGCACAAGATCGGAATAGCACTTAATATTTGGATTGTTGGGCAGGAAACGATAAACTAAAAGTACTTTATGCAAATAACGGAATGGAGTATATAGGGGATTATCCAGAAGAAAACTATTTCATTAGCATTTATCGAAAAAGATGACAAAAGCTAGCTAAGTCGATTGTTGAATACTCGCTTTACAAGTCTCATTAAACTCCCTCGGGTACGATATAAATAGAAAGCAAAGGCTGCCGTGTGCATAGACAACCTTGGTTATTGTGCTAACGGGCAGGATTGTGGAATTTTTTAACTTTACGCGTCAGAAGTCCCCTTCCTCAGCGAAGCAGGTGGGGATGAATGACGCTTTTCCCTGCCCATCCCCATCGGGGGCTTAATTCTGATGTCTTAAAATGGAATCTGACAGCAAAAAAGCATTGAGCTAAACGGAGACTAGAGCTCAGTTTTAAGACATGATGAGGCTGCCGCGGGATAGAACTGCAGCTCGTTCAGCTAAACGGGCAAAAGAGCGTAAAAGTTTATGAGAGCTGTTGGGTGACAAGAATATAGGCCGATTAAATACCGCGTAAATCATAATCAGGCATACAATCGGAATTGGGCGGAAGTCAGAGGAAGGAACTTACAGGAATACCGGTGCACCGCCTCGGTTCGGTTTTTTTCTTGACCTCATTCCCGAAAACTGGATACAACGGTTTCTTTATCCATACCATTAAGCTCAACGGGCAGTAGAGTTAAATACAGATTTGCGACTCCTGCTCAAGAACCTCGAATTTCCGAGATGATGGAGCTGAGAAACTTTTGCTGTTCAACACTAGCTTTTTCACATAACCCCCATAGCAATTGATTCTCATGCTCAGTCAGATCCCGTTTGAGTGTTGAACTCATTCTTTGTTTCAAGTCGAAATACACGCCTCTTTCTTCGACCGCCCGAATATAGTGCCCGTCCGGATCATAAAAGGTGAAATAACCGAAATCATTAGTAAATACAGGTTCTTTATCAATATGGACTCCAGCTTGTTTAATCCGTTCATGCAAAGCAAGCAAATCATTCGTTAATATCTCAACCATCGTCACGTGCCCCGTGCTACTTGTGATAAAGAATGAACGAGGAAATACAAACTTCAATTGTGTGACATCTTCCGGTTTGGTTTCCATCAAAAAAATACCCGGACCATTCCCATTTTTCAATGCAACATGTGCCTCTCCAAACTGAAAATCTGCCGAATTCAATTCATAGCCCAACACATTGCAATAAAAATCTACCGACTTTTTCAAATCCGAGACTGGAAATCTCATGGAACAGTAACCGATCACATCCGCATTATTCGTTTTTTTGCTCAGCATATTTTACATTCTCCTTTATTAATTAGCTATTTTTCGTTGTGAATTACTAAATTATCACTTGCGTTTTCAGTGCACCCAGTCTCGCTTCCGTGCCGTTCTGCGTTCACGACATTCCTTGCCTGCGCCGTCCGCTTCTCGAAGGAGGGATTTCTTTATAAATTGTTGAATTTCTTGAATAGATCATTTATGGGGATCTCTTGATTAAATATCAGGGAGCGATACTAAATGGAACATAAACATCCAAAGCATACTATTTCAGTTGCTGCTGCTTTAGTTATGAATGAAAAAGGTGAGGCTTTATTATTAAGGACTCATTGGCGTTCAGATACGTGGGAAATGCCAGGGGGGAATGTGGAAGTAGGGGAACCTCTGGACGTGGCTGTTTGTAGAGAGTACCTAGAAGAAACGGGGATTGTTATTCGTCCTCTTGGGATTACAGGTATCTATTTTAATACAACGAGGCAGGTTTTATCAGTGGTTTTTAAGGCAGAGTATGTAAGTGGGGAAATTAATATTCAAACTGAGGAAATTCAAGAAGCAAGATATATTGAGTTAAATGAATCCACTATAGACCAATACATAACCAGACCGCAGCAAAAATCTCGTACCCTAGATGCGATGAAAGCTAAAAATTTTATACCGTATGAAACTTGGGAAGTAAATCCGGTTTATAACTTAGTTTCCAGATTATAAATTAATATTTCTGAGGTATTAAAGATGGCAATGCCAACGCATATAGTCGCAGTAGGTGGAATCTTAGAAGATGAACAAGGAAGTATCGAATAATTCTGACTAGAGCAGGTACCGCGGCGACCTGCTTCTGACCATTGAATCGGGAGAATAGTTAAAGAAAATTATTTGAAGGGTGAGGGGAATTATGGGTTCAAGAATAATGCACTTGGTTATTGCTAATAGAATTGCAGAGTGTCTATCGATAGAAGATAAAACAACATTTTTACTTGGAAGCATTGCTCCAGATGCTGTTTCAACTAAAAACGAATCACATTTTTTTAAAGGTGATTTGCAAGATTATTCAAGAAGCATTGATTATAAAGGATTTTTACATAAATATAGTTCGCAAGTAGAAAGTCATTATATATTGGGGTATTTTACACATTTAATCGCTGATGATATATGGCTGAGAGGTTTTAACCTTCCTTGGTTGAGAAACAGAATGGAAGCAAATAAAGAATTATATAATTTATACCATAATGATTTTCGATTACTGAATGGGAAATTATTAGAATGCTATGGTTTTACAGATGAATTGAGAAAAACGCTTAATTATCTTCCTGAAATCTTTGATTTGCAAGAGGTTAAGTCCAAAGATGTTGAAGAATTCATTCCTTATGTATTAGGTGATATGGAGTACGATAAGGAAGTTATAAATGAAAAACTTAATGTTTTTACGTTTGATCAGATAGTTGGATATATAGAGACATCTGTTGATATGGGATTATTGAATATAAAACAGGCGGCCATCCTGTACCGGCTGCCCTATGTTCGCGAATGGTTAATCGCTCATCTTTAGAACAGAGTGCCTTGTGACAAGTGGAGGAATATAGAAATAAGGACTTCACTAACGAAGACGAGAGCGCAGCTGGCTTCCCGTCTAGACAAGATATTAAGGGCTTAAAGCATAAACGACACCGCGGTTGCCGTCTTTCAAAGATCGGCTGCTTTTCATTAACCTTTATCTCAGAACTACTGGAGATATTAACGCCAGCACTGGAACGCTCACTGGCGGAACAACAACACGAAAAGTCCATCATCGAGATGGTTAAATGGATCATGATGCGCAACAATCGCATCTCTTGTATTTAGTATTGTTTAATATGAAGATGTTTCGAATGACTGGATACTGGATGTTGAGTTATAATAAATAGGAACATATATTCTCGGGGAGGAGAGTTCGCTTTGAAACATATCCAATCCAATTATTCAGTTACATTAGATCCAGAAGTTCCTATAACCATCAAAAAAGTGGAATTCAACTTTCCATCCCTGAAAAATAGGGTAGCCGAATAAAAGGAAGGACCAACGGGATGCACGGTATTCTATTTTCCAAATGAAGCAGTTGGAGCTATTGATATTCGTATGCGGTTCACCTTGTACATTCACAACAGATAATCACAATCTTTCTGCCGGGGAGCGTATCTTGGATGCCGTATGAAAACTTAGAAGATATAAATACATTAGGACTTTTGGCGTCGGAGCTTGCTTGGGATGCGGTTCTTAACAGCGTAAGTGAATAAATGCTGTTCTATTTCATATTACATATCTGTGAGGTTATTTGAATGATACAAGTACTTGTTGCACCCATATCTTCCAGTCCACTCGTTGTCGCTTTTTTTGAAATATACCTGTTTCCTGATAATGATGCTCTTTATTCACCTGAATTTTTATGTACCGATGGTGTAAAAGCTGCAATACGAAGACGGGAAGTTCTAATTGCGATAGCAGATAATCGTATTATAGGGGCAATTAGATTTTATAGAAAAAAGAAACAGAACATTGTCTCGCTTTATCAATTTGCCATTGCCGAGGGTTACAGGGGACAAGGGTTGTTGAAACAAATGTTAAAAGCGATTAACGAGATTTCAATTGAAGTATTATGTCCTATAAGTTCGTCATTTAATAATTACTATCATAAAACAGGTTGGAAACTTTTGCAGAATAGTGAAAAATTTAACCGTTGGAATTTGCAATTAGGCTCTAACTGATCACGCGACACACCTATGCTTCGTTCTTCTCATGCCTGACCTCGTCCGCGAAGAGAAGAAGCGATGGGTACCGTCGGCGCATCCTGGTTCTTTTTGCATCGTGCAGTGGATTCGTTACTCATTTTAACTTTCGAATAAGAGCTACTATTACCAGGTAGAGGTGGCCGGAGGCTCAAAAACCTCTGTCGTATCCGCAACCATAGGGGGAACTTCAGGGAACAGAATCCGAAATACCGGCACAGGCTTGTATTCGATGGTATGGGTCATACGACCAATGGCGCCGCTGCCGGACAATGGAGCAACAGCAACAGCCCAACCAACAATGGCAGGTCGTAAACTAAAAATACAAAGGTAATGCACATACAGCCCGCCTGTTCAACAGGCGGGCTGTATGTTTTTTTCTATTACGTACTTTTACTTAAATACACACCAATCTTAAAAAATACAGACATATGATAGCGGGGGATAACGGGGTTATGATAAATGATACTCATGTTCAAATCCTTAATCATTGCTACGGTTTGAGGAGTACTCGCATAATCAATAGAACAGACATAGGAGGATTCGAGAAAATGGCGATTCATTACGACGAACAGAGCCGAATATTTCATTTAACGACCCAAAATACCAGCTACGTGCTGCAAATTGTTCGGGACGGATATGTGGCTCATCGTTATTGGGGCAAGAAAGTTAACAGGTTTCGGGATTCCAGTGCCGCAGGAGTATCCGGGCTTCGGTACGGGCGATTTTCGCATGCCGGCGTTTCAGATTAAGCAGGAAGACGGCTCGACGACATGCGATTTGCGGTTTCATTCCTACCGGATCGTGCAAGGTAAGCCAAAGCTGGAAGGACTTCCCGCCACATATACGGAAAACGATGATGAAGCCGAAACGCTTGAAATCGAGCTTAAGGACAAGCTGCTTGATATCAGCGTGATTCTTTCGTATTCGGTTTTCGATAGATGGGATGCGATAACGCGTTCCGTCAAGTTCGTCAACAAGGACCGGCAAAAGGTGAAGCTGTTGCGCGCGGCAAGCCTAAGCCTCGATTTCGATGATGCGGACTATGACATGTTTCACCTCTCCGGCACGTGGGCGAACGAGAGGAATATGTATCGGAGACCGTTGTTCCAAGGCAACCAGTCCGTCGAGAGTAAGCGGGGGGCCAGCAGCCCGCAGCATAATCCGTTTGTTGCACTCATGCAGAAGGATGCCAGTGAACATGCAGGTGAAGTGTACGGCTTCAATCTCGTCTATAGCGGAAACTTTATCGCGAACGTGGAAGTGGATCAATACGATACAACGCGTGTCATCATGGGGATTAACCCGTTTGATTTTTCCTGGCTGCTGGAGCCGGGCGAGGCTTTCCAGACGCCGGAGGCGGTTATGGTTTATTCCGACGAGGGGCTTGGGGGCATGTCCCGAATCTATCACCGGCTCTACCGCTCCCGTTTGTGCAGAGGGGAGTACCGGGATAAGGAACGGCCTGTGCTCGTCAACAACTGGGAGGGGACTTACTTTGACTTCACTGCGGACAAGATCGAGCAGATCGCAGCCAAGGGAAGCGAGCTTGGCATCGAGCTGCTGGTGCTGGACGATGGTTGGTTCGGTAATCGCAACAATGACAAAAGCTCACTCGGAGAGTGGTTCGTCAACCAGGAGAAGCTTCCGGGCGGTCTCGGCGATCTGGCGGAACGGATCAATAGTCTTGGCTTGCAGTTCGGGTTATGGTTCGAGCCGGAGATGGTTTCCGAGGACAGTGAGCTATATCGGCGTCATCCTGATTGGTGCATCCATGTCGAGGGCCGACGCCGCACACTGAGCCGAAGCCAGCTGATTCTCGATTTTTCGCGGCAGGAAGTATGCGATGCGATCGTGGAGCAACTGTCGGACATCCTAGGGAGTACGCCGATCGTATACGTGAAGTGGGATATGAACCGGCATATGACCGAGATCGGCTCCGCCGCGCTTCCACCGGAACGTCAACGCGAGACGGCTCACCGGTATATGCTGGGAGTCTATCAGGTGATGGAGCGGTTGACCGCAGCGTTTCCGCATGTGCTGTTCGAAAGCTGCTCCAGCGGCGGCGGCCGGTTCGATCCCGGCATCTTGTACTATATGCCGCAGACTTGGGCCAGCGACAATACGGATGCGATCAGCAGTCTGAAAATCCAATACGGAACCAGCATCGTCTACCCGGTCAGCACGATCGGGGCGCATGTATCGGATGTTCCGAATCACATGCTAGGGCGGGTGACGTCGCTGGAGACGCGGGGGAACGTAGCATTTTTTGGTGCGTTCGGCTATGAGCTGGACTTGACCCGGTTCACCGAACAGGAGATGGAGATCGCCAAAGGACAAGTCGCATGGTTTAAGGAAGTGCGAAAATTGATCCAATTCGGCGACTTGTATCGTCTGCTAAATCCATTCGAGGGGAACGAAGCGGCATGGATGATCGTATCGGAGGATCGTTGCGAAGCCATCGTCTTCTACTGCAAGGTATTGGCGCAACCTAATTCGGGCTTCCTTTCGGTACGTCTGCAAGGGCTCGACTTGGAGGCCGATTATGAGATGGTCGGATGCGAAGAAGTGTTCGGTGGCGACGAACTGATGTCGGTTGGGCTTCGCGTGCCGCTGAAGCTGATGCGTGGAGATTTCACGAGCCATGTATGGCGGCTGCGGAAGGTGAACGTTAGCAAGTGATGAATGCGGTGAAACCGTGAGTGTTTCATTGATACTTTCCGATAAGTATGGGCGGGCACGGCAACCATCCCAGAGGAGACGTAATGAGAATGTCCTCTTCGAAAATAACGACGTGCCCGAGCATCATGAGCCGCAGCCGGATTATTGGGGCTGTATGTCGATCAACGCCGGCGATAACAATACGGTCCGGATTGCGACCTACCGGAATATCCGGGTAGTCAGGCCATGATCCGTTAGAAAGATGGTTCAAGCCAAAGGAGGGATGGAGAAATGAGCGTCATATCTGCCGAAAAAGAAAAATTGCAGTCTCTGGTGCACCGGGCGGAGGCTCTGATAGAAGCAAGGGGATATTACTTCACGGACGGGGCCAAGCTGGCGCTGGCCGATATGGTCCAAGCGGCCAAGAATGTATTGATGGGGGAAAGTCGCCTGCCCTTTGTACGGAATCGCCAATTTGTTGTCCCAAGGGAGGAAGAGGGGGTTCTGTTCGCCACCAACCGGTTTACAATGGTGCCTCCCTTCGACCGGGAGCAGACGGTCTATACCTATTACGGCTTGGAGCCGGCCTTGGAGTGGTTCGAGCAGCAGGATGTCATGGCCGGGGGCTTGGAGCGGCTGAAGGAGAGAACCATCTTGGCCGTCGGCAAGGCCAAGGATTTGCTGGAGCTGGCCAGGACCGGAACGGAGGTAGGGTGTTATGCTCCGGAGGCGGCTGTCCGGTTGAAGCAGTCGTTGAAAGAGGCGGAGACGGCGTTGGAGCATTTGGATGACGATGCGGACGGTGAGACTCTGGCGCTTGTCACCGTCGAATGCTTCAACCGCCTTCGGGAGTTCCGGCACTCCAGGGTGCTACGTACCGATGTGGAACCGACCGCTTCCCTCTATCTGACCGAAGCCGCATTGGAGCAGGTGAAGGCCACGGTTGCGGCGGATCCGCTGGTGAAGGAGCAATACGGGAAGATTGCTCGAATAGCGGAGCATTACTCCTTAGACTATCTGGAGCAGGCCGTTTCCCTGATCCCCGGCGGTCAAGCGGATTATAACGCGTTGAACGAACGTTTCTATCTGTGGAGCTCCACAGACAAGATCGTAAACTTCAAAGCGCCTGATGGGGCGGTGAAGGCGGCAATCTCGTTCATTTTGCCTGCCGAAGAGAATGAAGAAGACGGGCTGGGACACGTATGGATCGATAATCTGGAGATCCTATCGGCCAGCGGCGGCAGCCTGGAGATCCTGAACCCGGGCTTCGACGAAGGGGAGAACACCCCTCTCTTCTGGGAGCCGCAGGAGCTCCGGGGAAAGCCTGTTCTGAAGTGGGAGGATGTCTATCCGTATTGCGGCGGCGGAGACCGCCAAGCCCTGGAAACGGCCAACCCTTCCTCCCAGATCATGGAGAAGGATAAGGAAGGGGTCACCAAACACTCGCTGTATATCTGCAATCCGACAGGTGCGGATGAGGGGGCCTGGACCTACGTGAAGGAATTCCACGTGGATAGCGGCGTCGGTTACACCCTGACCTTCGAGGCCAAGCTGGACGGCAAGCTGAAGAAAGGCCTGAAGACGCTCATCACCTATATGGATGAGTCGGGGAATACGGTGGGCCAATATGAATATTGGTTCAACCGAAAATCCTCCATTCCGGGCGGCCGCTTTCAGCTGGCCATGCAATGCGATGCCATTCAATATGCATTTACTAAGAAAATCGATTACGCTCGAAAGGTGAAGCTGGCGATCCAGTATATTCTGAATGATTTCTGCCAAGGGGCGGAGCACTGGCTGGTAACGAACCTGCGCCCGGAAGGAAGCGATTCGTATGGCGCGGTACAGGGCGGAAGGCTGCTCAGCGCCATAGCCGTCAGTTATTCCTTCATCCGGGAGGCGGGCCTATTCTCGTCGGAGGAGAAGGCTCGGTTCTACGCCATGGTGGAATACATGCTCCGATATATGCTTGACCTGCGAGACCGGACGGAGTGGACGCCATATGAAGCGCAGAAGGGCTGCAGCAATTGGCAGACGGACATGTGCGCGGGCACCGGACTTATGATGATGGCGCTGTCGGACTTCCCCAACCGCCATACGTGGTTGAACAATGCGGACATGATCCTGAAGGCCCAGCTGGAGCTGAACGTGAATCCGGATTCCTCCTGGCCGGAGTCCATCCGGTACCACCATGCAGCACTGGAGCGCTTCGCGGGATATGCGAAGGCCGTGGACAATGTGATGGGCGAGAATTGGTTTGAGACGATGCCGCTTGCGAGAATGTTCGGTTACAGCATTGAGATGCAGACACCGGGCTATGCGTTCTTCGAGGGCCGGATCGGAACCCCCCCCTTCGGCGACCATGCTTTGGGCGGTGGCGGGGAATTCGGCTACTTCGCCACTTATCTCAACGACATTGCCAAGGTGGACCAGGACCTGGCCGACCGGATGTACCATACCTGGGCAGCTTCCGGGAAGCCCTTCAAGAGGCTGTGGGGAGAAAGCATCATTCTGGAGAATATTATGGGCCAAGGGGGTTACTACCTTCCGTCCAAGCCTCTTATGCTTCGTTCGACCGGAGATTATCCGGATGCGGGAATTTATATTTTCCGGAAGAACTCCGGGCAGAGAGACCAGAGCTACTTCGCCATCATGTCGAGTCCCAAGCCTGTCGCCCACGGCCATCTGGACCAAGGCTCCTTTATTCTGTATAAGAATTCCATCCCGCTGGTGATGGATTCCGGCATTGAAGGCTACTTCGACAGCAGCACCAGCTGGCATATCAGTTCTTACTCCCACGCTTGCGTGCAATTTGCTACTCAACAGAAGGGCATCGTGAAGGATACCGGCGGACCCATCAACTTGTCGGCGGGGACCTACAGTCTGGAGCGGAGCTGGGTGGACGTTCCGCGAAACAGCAAAGTGCTGGATATCAAGCTCGACGATGACGTGGAAAGCATTACGATTGAGATCGCCAATCCCGAAGGCAACGGCCGTCACATCCGGCATGTGACTTATATCAAGGAGCCGGATCTTTACATTATCCGTGACTCCTTGGAGGATTTCGAGGGACAGGTACTCTTCAGTCTGCCGGTGGCATCTGTGAATAGCAGGGTGGAAGCCGGCAGGGTTCACTCGGAGGGAGCCTATTCCGTGGATCTGGAAACGGTGTTCGTTACTCCGGTAAACTCCCTCCGGTTGGAGAAGGGACGTTCCACACGGTTCTTCGACAGCGGGTATGACGGGATCTCCATGATGGAATATATCCGTGCCGTGGCCGACGCCAAGGAAGGGTTCCTGACCGTTCTGTATCCCAAGGAAAAAGGGAAGCGGGAGCTGCATGTAAGCCGAATCAACGACGGAGCCCTCTTGATCCTGGAGACAGAGGACGGGGTCATCCAAGCGGATGTGAATGCGGATGACGGCACGGTGGAGGTCATACAAATCTCGAGCAAGGGGCATGTACCCATGAGATCCGGGTGAAGCTGAAAGATTTTCGATATATCTTTTGCGTCAGTTTTGTGACGCAGGTACATCTCCATAACGAAATTTATCAGGAAAACTAACTAATACGAATTCTAGGAGGCGCAAATCATGAGAGTTGCGAATAAAGTCGTTGTGGTCACAGGCGGAGGGAATGGGATCGGACGCGAATTGGTACTCAACCTGCTGTCCAAAGGTGCAAGTGTAGCTGCATTAGACATCAATAAGCAGGCGCTGGATGAAACGGTATTCCTATCAGGAGACAATAAGGTTAAGCTCTCCACGCATATCGTTAATATTACAGAACAAGTGTCTGTTGAAGCTCTTCCAGAGCAAGTGATTGCTCATCACGGGGCAGTGGATGGAATCATCAATAATGCCGGCATCATTCAGCCGTTTGTGAAGGTCAATGAGCTGGATTACGATAAGATCAAGTTAGTGATGGACATTAATTTTTACGGTACGCTTTACATGGTCAAATCCTTCCTTCCTCATCTGTTGAAGAGACCTGGAGCGCATATTACGAACATCTCGAGCATGGGAGGATTTCTTCCGGTTCCAGGGCAGTCCATCTATGGCGCATCCAAGGCTGCTGTAAAACTGATGACTGAAGGCCTTCAATCGGAGTTGCGCGATACCAACGTCAAAGTAACGGTTGTATTTCCTGGCGGCGTCGGTACGAATATTACGAAGAATTCTGGTGTTGAAATAAAAATCACACAGGACAGCAGCAGTCAGGCTAAGGCTCTGAAAATCCTCACGCCTAAAGAAGCTGCTGAAATTATAGTAGAAGGCATGCAGAATGATAAATCAAGAGTATTTCCTGGCAAAGATTCTAAATTTTTGGATATCCTGTATCGAGTAAGTCCAAAGCGTGCAGCAGAGTTGATTGCTAAGCAGTTGAAACTTTAAGTTTATACTTGATAAAGTGATAGGAGAATCACGAACAACCTTTTCCTGATAATGAATATTATCAGGTGTCTGGCGACAAAAATTTGCCAACAATGATATTTATGCATTACTCAATAATGTAGGCATATTTATGTCACTTTTGTAGGTAAATCTCTGTCAACATATGTCGGGGGACAAGAACATATATCGTTTGCCGAATAAGGACAAGAACATGTATTGTTTTCCGTAATTGAGAATGATTAATATTGAGAAAAATAATCAACAGCAGGGAGATGGAGTGAAAAGGGGCTTAACTAAGTGTTTGACTATTATCGCCGGCCCCGCGGCGGCGAATCAAGGGAAACCGAGGAAACCGGCCCCATTCCAAACAGGAATTCTCTTTACGTTGTTGTAGGAAAAAAGGAGGGGGCCTAAAACCGGAAACGTAAGTTTTAACAATTCCATTAAGCGATACCAACTAATAGCTTGCTGTCAATATTTCTAAAAAGAGCGTAGCGTCGGTCCCCACCAGTACATCATGATGGGGACTTTGATAATTTAGCAATGCTGGGTCCTCGATTGAGTTACAAGGATTCACCTGTTACAAGGATTCACCTGAAACAATTTCATGCTGCAAAAGCAATACATTCAAATGTTTATTGTGATTCCCGTTGATTTCCTCAAGCAAGCAATTCACTGCCGTTATTCCGATTTCGCTTACAGGATATCGTACGGAGCATAATCTCGGAGAAATATATTTTAACATATCGATATCGTCGAAGCCCATGAGACCTACCTGCTCAGGGACTCTAATTTTGTTCTTCTTAAAATAACTAAGCACTTCTAATGCATAAATATCTGCAGGGCAGACAATTGCTTTTCTTGGATGGAATTCCAGATTCATTTGACTGATGACCTTCATGTAATCCGAATCCATAATGATTAGCGGTTCCTTTTTTCCCATCTCCAATAAACCCTCGCGACATCCGGCCAACCTTTCTTCCAGTGTGTAGAGATTGACCTTGCCTCTGTAAGCTAATGGAGGACAAACATATATAATTTCTTCATAGCCTTGGCTTACAACATATTTCACAGCGTCTTTCATCGATTCACGCTCGTTAATGCCCACATAGGTCCATTGACCGGAAATACGATTTCCGATTGTGACAATGGGAATGTTTAAATCTACTAATTCTTTTTCAAATTGATGTCCGAACTGCACACTAAACATGATGATCCCGTCTACTTGCCGGGTTTTGAAATATTCCAGTGCTTTCCTCTCATGTTCAGGAGTGTTATGGGTAAAAATGGGAAAAACGATATACCCGAGTTCCCTGGCCTTGACTTCAATGGCATTCATTAACTGTGCGAAATATGGATTGCGGACATCAAATAGAATGACACCAAGCGTCATGGATCGGCCTTTGGCAAGGCCCCGGGCCAAATGATTGGGGGTATAGTTTAGCTCCTTCGCTGCTTTGAGAATCAATGTTTTCGTCTTCTCGCTAATGCCCGGCCTTCCATTCAACGCACGGTCAACGGTTCCTTCAGAAACGTTGCATATCCGGGCGATATCTTTAATGGTGACTGTCATAGACGGCTCCTTTTATATAAATAAACGTGTACGCCCACGAATCTAACTATTGATTATTTTATTATAGGATGTCAGTAATAGCAAGGACTTCACGGAAATTCATTTATTTTATTGACAAAACAAGATATTCGAGATATATTGCCATTGTATTTACGTCGTGTGCGCACACGAAAATAATAGGTTATAGGAGCGGTATCGATGTCTACATTGGAGATTAATCCAAGAAGAGAGCTTGGCAAAAGAGATAAGAAAATTTTCGGTCACTTTCTGGAGCATTTTCATCGTCAAATCTATGGCGGAATCTTTGATCCGACGTCCGCCCTTTCCGACAGCAGCGGATATCGTCAAGACGTTATGGAAGCACTTAAACGGATTGAGGTTCCCATTGTACGGTGGCCAGGCGGCTGTTTTGTTTCTGCCTACCACTGGAAAGATGCGGTAGGAAAGCAGCGCACTCCTTACTTTGATAAGGCATGGCGAGTAGAGGAGTCGAATCTGTTCGGTACGGACGAATTTATCGAATATTGCGGGTTGATTGGCGCCGAGCCTTATATTTGCACGAATGCCGGAACAGGGTCGCCGGAAGAAATGAGCGATTGGGTGGAATACTGCAACCTCCCTTTTGAAGGAAAATGGGCGAAGCTCCGTATTGAAAACGGCCATCCCGAGCCTTACAACGTGAAATATTGGAGCATCGGCAATGAAAACTACGGCGATTGGGAAATGGGTGCCAAGAATATTAGGGAATGGGGGCGTTTCGTAAACGAATCGGCCAAAATGATGAAGCGGGTTGACCCTAACATCGAGCTGCTGGCAGCGAGCATTTCGGATTTGGATTGGAATCTGAACTTGCTGCGGGAAGCAGGGAATTATCTGGATTGGATTTCGATTCACGACTATTGGGATCATCTGGGTCACGTCAACGATTTATCAGATTATGAAACTTGTATGGCTTACACCATGGAAATTGAGAAGCCGATTCTCAAGACGAAACATATTCTCGGCTCGCTCGGCTATCTGGGCAGAATTCGTATTGCTTATGATGAATGGAATCTTCGGGGCTGGCATCATCCGCATATTAACTCCGGAACCGAGGATTACATCACCCCGAGGGAAAAAAACGACATCAATACCAGCTACACCATGGCGGATGCTGTGTTTACCGCTTGTTTCTTAAATCAGTGTCACAAGCATAGCGATATCGTCGGAATGGCGAATTTCGCTCCGACCGTCAATACAAGAGGAGCCGTCTTTACGCATCAAGAAGGGATCGTCCTCAGATCCAGTTACTATGTGTTTGAGCTCTATACCCGACATCTGGGGGATATCGTCGTTGACTCCTGGCTGTCGGAAAATTCGGCTTTCGATGTGGAGAAGGCCGGCAAAACAACAAGTGTCCCGCATGTCGACGCAGTCGCCACCAAACGGACGGGAAGCGAAGATTTGAGAGTTGCTTTGGTCAATCGCCATCCCGATCGGACGGAAACCGTTTCTCTGCAGCTTGGCAGTGCAATCCAGTATTCGAATGTGGTGCTTTATAGTGTGGTCGGCGATTCGAAAGATGCTTACAACGATATCGGGCAAGAGCAGGTTCGTGTTGTGGAACAGCCTTTGAGTTGGAATACGCAATCTGATCTTACTGTGGAGCTTCCGCCCCATTCCGTGAACGTTTTGGTCATTAAGTAGCGGTACCATCGTTCAGGCTCGCTAAACTGTAAGGAAAGGCCTGTGCTTGTCAACAACTGGGAAGGTACCTACTTTAACTTCACGGCGGATAAGATCGAGCAGATCGCAGCCAAAGGGAGTGAGCTTGGTATCGAGCTGCTAGTATTGGACGACGGTTGGTTCGGCAAACGAAACGACGATAAAAGCTCGCTTGGCGATTGGTTCGTCAACCGGGAGAAGCTTCCGGGCGGTCTGGATAATTAGGCAAAACGGATCAATAAGCTCGGCTTGAAGTTCGGATTATGGTTCGAGCCGGAGATGGTCTCCGAGGATAGCGAGCTCTACCGGAAACATCCAGAATGGTGCATCCATGTCAAAGGGCGGCGCCGTACGTTGAGCCGGAGCCAATTGATTCTCGATTTTTCGTGGCAGGAAGTATGCGATGCAATTGTGGAGCAGCTGTCGGACATTCTGGGTAGTATGCCGATTGCGTATGTGAAATGGGATATGAACCGACATATGACCGAGATCGGTTCCGAAGCGCTTCCTTCGGAGCGCCAACGCGAGACGGCCCACCGGTATATGCTTGGGGTATATCAGGTAATGGATCGGCTGACAACGGCCTTCCCTCATGTTCTGTTCGAGAGCTGCTCCAGCGGCGGCGGCCGGTTTGACCCCGGCATCCTTTATTACATGCCTCAGACATGGGCCAGCGATAACACGGATGCAATCAGCAGGCTGAAAATTCAATACGGGACCAGTATCGTTTACCCGATCAGCACAATAGGAGCCCATGTATCAGACGTTCCCAATCACCAGCTCGGACGCGTGACGTCGCTCGAGACGCGCGGAAATGTGGCTTTCTTCGGCACGTTCGGCTACGAGCTGGACTTGACCCGATTCACCGAACTGGAAATGGAGACCGCCAAAGGACAAGTCGCCTTGTATAAGGAAATTCGGAAATTGATCCAGTTCGGGGACTTCTACCGTTTGCTCAGCCCATTCGAGGGCGACGAGGCGGCATGGATGATCGTATCGGAAGATCGTTCGGAAGCCATCGTCTTCTACTGCAAGGTACTGGCGCAGCCCAATTCTGGAATCGGTTCGGTCCGGTTGCAAGGACTGAACTCGGACGCGGATTATGAACTGGTCGAGAGCGGGGAAACGTTCGGCGGCGATGAGCTGATGGCGGTAGGGCTTCGCGTGCCGGTGAAGCATGGGGATTTCACGAGTCATATATGGCGACCACGGAGGATGAACGCAAAAAAGTAAGTAGATTAAGTAGATATCGGGAGTGTAGAGGTGACGCTTCCGGTTTTGTAAAACGACCTACAAGAAGCTGAAAGCAAATAAAGTGCAAAAAGAGGATTACTGTCGGAAGACAAGAGCATTGCCCCATTAAAAGTCGCTGAAATAGCGGCTTTTTTCATTTATCCTATCGGCCAGTACGCGGCCAATATGCGTTTCTTCTATCACGCTGCCTCTTTGTCTTCTGCTTCAAATAGCGCCTGGCTTCAAATCTGGTTCACAACCCTCGGAATACCCTGGCTCGCAGCATAGAGCATCTGCACCGCACTCTCAGCAAACACCGGCGCCTCCTCCATGTGGTGCTTCACATACGCCGCCGTCTCCTCCCGGCTCATACCGTTCAAGTGGTACTGGATCCCAATCCGCTGGTTAATCGCTTCGTACTTCTTGAGCCTGTGATTTGGTTGACGAAGTGAAGGATGAGTTGTCTTAAATATTAAATTATGTAATCATAACTGAAAGAGTGTTGGGTTTTGCGGTATAACACTACCCTATCATAAACCCAATTTTCTAAAAATAGTTTTTAGTCTAACCAATACCAAGCTATTAGTCCATGCCTTAAAAAAACGACTCACGTACACTGAATCATCTTTATAGGGAGGTGTCTTTGTTGAGTAGTCCCGATATAAAAAAACGGCGTAAAACGAAAACCATAATTGAGTGTCATCCAAAAGAAAAAAAAAGGAAACGTCGTCTTCGAGTTATTAAGAAGATAGTTTGTAAAAAGTGTCCCCCGCCTAAAGGAAGGCAATTACTTCGAGGACTTGCGGAGGCAATTGCAGAAGCTGGACCCGAAGGACTTGCAGGAACACTTGGACCCCAAGGAGCAGCAGGACTTCTAGGAGCGATTGGTGCACTTGGACCCCAAGGAATCGCAGGAGCACTTGGACCCCAAGGACTAGCAGGACTTGTAGGAGCGATTGGTGCACTTGGACCTGAAGGACTTGCAGGAGCACTTGGACCCCAAGGAGCAGCAGGACTTCTAGGAGCGATTGGCGCACTTGGACCCCAAGGAATCGCAGGAGCACTTGGACCCCAAGGACTAGCAGGACTTGTAGGAGCGATTGGTGCACTTGGACCTGAAGGACTTGCAGGAGCACTTGGACCCCAAGGATTAGCAGGACTTGCAGGAGCAATTGGCGAAGCTGGACTGGCGGGACCAGCAGGACCAGCAGGAGCAACGGGTCCAGCGGGACCTGCAGGGCCGGCAGGTGGAGTATTAGGCTTTGCAGATTTTTTTGCCTTAATGCCTCCTGATAATGCAGCAACTGTTGCTCCCAACACGGACGTAAGTTTTCCGCAAGATGGTCCAATTAGTGGGACTGCAATTACCCGTATTAATGCGAGCTCATTTAACTTGGCTGCTATTGGCACATATCAGGTTTTGTTTCAGGTAAATGTAAACGAAGCGGGGCAACTGATTTTAACACTAAATGGTGCTGATCTGGCCTATACGGTGGTCGGGCGTGCAACAGGAACTTCTCAAATAGTAGGAATGGCACTTGTGCAAACAACGGTCATTAATTCAGTACTCACAGTTCGAAATCCTGCTGGCAATTCCACGGCACTCACGATCACTCCATTAGCTGGAGGAACAAGGTCAGATTCCGCACACCTTGTTATTATGCAGATCGCATAGAGGGAAAAAATACAATATTTTTCGATAAGAATGGCAATATCAAATAGTGGTCACCCTCAATATTTCTGCGGAACAATTCTTTGTACGGGGACATGGTGCACTTACAACACAAATATAGTGGCTTAGTAGATCACCGCCGACAGGCGAACAGGATCGGAAATCATGGAATGATTAAAGGACTAGGCACTTTCGACACAGCCACCGTATGCACCGGACGGAAAAGCCAAGCAGGGATGTTCTCCAGCTATCTGTCATAGAGGGCATCCCTGCTTGATAAACTGTACATTATAACTAAACATTCCTGTAGGTCTAAGAAATTGGCTTTGTAGTTACTGGTGATATACCATATTACTTTGATGGCTATATCAAGGCAGTTGGAGAAGGTAAAATAAACAAGATACTGTGCAACAATTGTTTAATGTGTAGATGATTACGACGGAAACGATAGTTGAATAAGTATGAAGCCGGGAACGAGATGGGCATACAGCAACTCTGGATCATAATTCTGGGAGCTATCGTAGAAGCGGTCATTTTTCTTCATGTCGTTAAAAGATCTACTGCGGTTTGATATCGCTCTTCAGGCAAACAAATTAGTAAGTTCGGATTGGACCACCCTTGCTACGACAGACAAGCTTCTTACATATGAGACTGAAGATATGCAAATGCAGTATGGCTACGGATTTATGGATGCGAGAATACATGGAGAGCGGGTAATCGGTCATAGGATTTGCCGGTGTCAGTGCTTTGCTTAACATGTACATGAACAGCGGTTATACCTTAGTGGTATTATCTAATTACGATTATGACCGGGGAATGGCCCAAGTCCACCGGAAATTCGATGAATTGTTCTTTGGTAATGAACGCAAAGTAACCAGTACTACAACTTTAAAATTCTACAAAATAATGAGCAATCATGAATGAGTTTGTGGTTTCGTTTGTGTATGCAGCTTTCTTCAAAAAAACCAAGGGGGATGAATTTACGTTGACGGGTAAACAGAGCGGAGAAGATATACGAGTAACTATATCGGACAATGCAGGCGGAGGATTACGTGGAGTGCGTGCAACACCATCAGCAGACTTGTTTCAGGCTGTGCACGATTCTTATGGGATTAATGGCTTAGAAAACAGCATCGACCTTGGTGGATCATCAAGCCTTAACCTTCTCGTTACTGATGGCCAGAGCCGTTATGTTATTCGAGTATACCGTCCGTACGTTACTGAAGCCAGGCTTGCGGATATCCAGCTCGCTCGACAGGAGCTGAGCGCACACGGCGTGCCGTCATCGGAAGTACTCTCGACACTGGATGGGCGGCAATGGATCGTATTTGACGGCCGACTCCTGGAGGTTGAGAGATATGTAGAGAGTGATACCCACATGGAATCATTTAATCACCTGATGGTGGGCCTTCCAATACTGGGTCGGGTTCACACGATTCTTCGAGAGGTACAGTTTAGTGCAGAAGGAAGGAACCCACTCTTCGCAAATCACATTGAGTCGCAGAACGCTTTTGGAATAACATTGCGAGGCACGGAGCGCATAAGAAGATGGGGTCCGTCATCGGATACTCTTAGGCTGGCAGGTGCCGCTGAGGAACTGGCTCGCTTGGTCACCGCCGGTGAAAGAGACCTATACCCGATGCTGCCACGACAGATGGTGCACGGTGACTTCTGGCATAACAACGTGTTCTTTCAGGGCGGTCGAGTGGTACTCGTCACCGATTTAGACTTTATGGGCGAGCGCGCTCGCATTGATGATCTCGCTCTGACCCTGTATTACTTCGCTTGTTCCGAGGAACCCGTATCGAGAAAAAGGTTGGGCAAACTTCGGCGTCTTATCGATGCTTACGATGAAGGCTTGGACGAGCACTTGTCGATCGCAGAACGCTCAGCCCTTCCGCTAGCGATCGCAAGGCAACCATTGTGGTCAATCGGTGGGTGGATTGCCTTGCTGGATGACGAGGAGGCTGCGCGGCGGCACGCGGCGGGCATGCTTGGTGAGGTGGTATGGGCGTTGCGCATCGTACGCGAACTGGGTAGTTGGCAGGCAGCGTTCACATAAGTATTGATTTCGGGTTAAAATAAGCGTCCGCAGTTTTTTGTCGGAGCGACGATACAAATATCGAAGGGGTATAGTGCTAAAAGATGTCAAGACAGTTATTTTGGTAGGTTTAAGGTGTGAAAAAAAGTACAAGGTTGCTTTGTAATCATACACGGAGGGCAAGGTCCCTCTCGTACTAATGGAAATAATGATAGTTATTACCATGATAGAAAGTCCGATGGTGGAGGACACAGCCCAAGCGAAGCGCGGGAGAACCCGGCCATGATGCCCATCTCACGCCTTTAGGCTCTTTCCGTATTTTTATGGATCGAATCCCCCTCGCGGTTCATAATGGACGCAATCGTTCGATAACCCATATACGGATATTGCGTATACATTTCATCAATCCGGTGTTTGAGGCGAATCTCCTCCGGGGATGGAGGTACCGGTTTGTAATAGAAGCTGCTGCGATTGAGGCTAAGCAGATTCGCTTGTACGGCGATTGAAATTTCGGAGTCTTCCAAATCTAAGAGGTCAAGGTATTCCGCACGAGTTGCAAGGTGAGTCTGAAAAGACAATACAAGGTGCAGTTCGTTCATGGCGATTTGTCGGGAAATATTCTATTTGACCAAGTTTTGACACCTTTAATCATAGATTTTTCCCCAACAATTGCCCCGGTGGAATATGCGGAAGCCATTTTAGTTTGCGATTGTATTGCTTGGCAAGGAAGCGACCTTTCGGAGATCGAGCTGTTTCCAACCGATGAACTTTATAAAGAGATGATTATTCGAGCTATTATTTTTCGTTTGGCGGTTTCAGCTATTTTCGCCAAAGGTAATAATGATCAATTATTTATCGGTGAGTATCGGGCATTCAAGCCTATTATCGAGTATATCAAGTTGGATTGAACTAAACGGGCAGAAATGCGTCACAAAACCAACACTGTTATTTGAGTTATTACCCCATGCTTTTCAATTAAAATAATAATGAAAGGGTAAGTGTAGCTACGTAATTAGGAGGCCTCCGCTATGACATCTAACTTTATACATATGAAGTTCCAGTTGAAAACCGAACGATTTGACCTGAGTATGTGGGAGAAACCCGATAGGGCTTGAACAAAAGGAAGTAAAAATCCGTCGTTGCGATGGATTTTTACTTCTTTTGTCGCATAATTGATTGAATGAAGCAGTCGCCGCGATAACGGGTAACGATAGTGTGAAGCAGCTATCGCGGCGGCTGCGTCACTTTTTTTATTAAAGATCATAATCCGTTTCATCGGTGTAAAACTTTGAGAGAATTACTTTCAAAGTTATTAACCGTATAAGATTAGGGCCGATATCTGAGCGGTGGGATACCGGTCCACCGTTTGAACTGTCGGCTGAAATGACTCTGCGAAGCAAAGCCGAGCTGCTCTGAGATCATCTCGATTTTCAAATCGGTATGCAACAACAAGTATTTTGCATGCTGCAGTTTTTTGTTCGTCATATATTGCCGGGGGGAAATCTTGTACACCTTTTTAAACAGCTTATGGCACTGTACCCGGCTTAAGCAAAGCTGCTTAGAGATCATATTAATGGAAAAATTAGGTGTCTGGCAGTTCTCCGAGATATATCGCTCGATCCGATGAGCGGTTTCCACCTCGTACAACGAGTTTTCTTGCCGGGCTGTGAGGCAGGGCTCTGAATGTAGAAGTTGAGCTTCGATGATTTCGCTAAGAACCGTTAGAATGACCGCTTGCAAACGAAACCTTTCTTTGACGAGAATGATATTATCGATTTCCCGTGGAAAACCGGTGGATGCTGTCATAGCCAGGATATTGTTCCTAATTAATTCATCTAAAATTTCGAGCTGACAGGTTAACCCCACACGTGGAAGTTGGCTGTTGTTCCATTTTTTCAGGGTTTGGCTTTGAAACCATCGGCGAAAGTCAAGATCATCGATGTCGAAATGAATGGAAAGGTAAATATAGTCGCCAGGACCGGAATTAACAACATGATGACGGATGCCGGGCGGAATGACTAACCAATCCCCTCTGCCGAAGTCAATGGAGCACCCCTCGATATATTGGACTGCGCTGCCGTCGTAACAATACAGGACTTCGAAAAGTTTGTGAAAATGGTCGGGATATGTCCATCCGGGTTCTGCTACTCGATAATGAAATCCAGTGAGCTGCAATGTGCTTGTGAAATCCGGGAAACAGACTTTGTATGTCAAAGAAGCATGCCCCCTATAATGAATTGCCGTTATTATAACAAGAAAGCTTCCGTCAACAACTGTTTTTTTGACAAATGGTCAAAAAAAAGAAAGAAATCGACATGTAAATTGAAAAAGAGAGACGGTATAATAAAAACAGATTATTTGAATGCGCTTTCAAAATTAGGGATTACGGAATCGGAAGGGAGGCGACTCGACTTTCATGCTTTGTTTGTTTAATGGTATACAAACTTCAATTCAGCCCGGAAAGGAAGTGTAGTTCGTGAAAAAATTCTGGAATATTACTCTGTCGTCTCTTCTTCTAGCCGCGTTCCTGATACCGTGCTTTAGCAAAGAGACAGCAGCATCCATGATTGGTCATGGAGAAGGAACCACTCTTACATCAATGGAGAGGTCCTATAAATTCAACTTCACAAACCAAGAAAAACCCGGGTATCAGTCTGTCACCTATGATGTATTAACCGGTGCTCCGCTGTATGACTCTTCTGTCGGATATGGTTTTGTTCATGAGACCAGCGCTACGCCAGCCAGGGAGGTTCATACCGCTACCATTACTTCGGATGGAACGGGTTTTTACATTACGGAGCCTGTTTTCTTTGCAGAACCGAATCACGAGAAAGATAATTATAATAACTACGGCATGGCCTTCCGTATTCAAGCCCCTCCTGGTGCCTATAGCGTGTATGTGAAAACGACATCCGACGCTGCGGACACAACGGTATCGGTGTCGGGAATGCAGACCAGCCGTCTGCTGAGCGGCGGATTCTGGGATGCAGCCAAGTTGGTGCCCAAAAAGTTTACCGCAGAAGCGCGAGGCAAGGAGTGGACCTACAGATATGTCAACGGGCGGGACTATCTGGATATTGAAATTGAACCGAATAAAATCAATACTCCCGTTGGTATTGAAGAAATTATTCTTCAGCCGATCCCGCCGCAAGAGCGCGAGGCCGGAAGTCTTCCGACGATATTTATACTCGGAGATTCAACGGTCAAATCCTACACCTTCGACGAAACGCCAATGAGCGGCTGGGGCCAAATCATCGACTCCATGTTTAATCTGCACAAAGCGAATGTGATCAACTATTCCATGGGCGGGCGTTCGTTCAAGAGTGCTTACACGGAGGGCCGGCTGAATGATATTTTAATGAGCGGCAGAATCGGGGATTATGTGTTCATTCAGTTCGGACATAATGATGAGAGCACCGATGAGTTTAGGCGTTTTGGCAGAGGGTCGACAGAAGCGAGTTATGAAACCTATATTAAAGAAGTATACCTTCCTGCAATCCGCGCCAGGGGTATGGTCCCTGTCTTAATAACACCGATGTCCAGAGTCAGAGGCGATGCGGCTCCGGGATATATCTACACGAATTCTTTTAAGAACCGAAAGTTCCCCGATATTATGAAAAGGTCGGCGGAAGAATCGGGAGTCACGCTTATCGATCTTAACACGGAGAGTATAAAATATTATAACGAGATCGGCGTGGAAGCGACGACAGCCATCTTCATGTCCATTGAAGCGGGGGAAACTCCCGGAAAGACGAGCAGCGGAAGTTACGCCAACGGTCATCCGTCGAACAAGATTGATGGGACTCATTATAAAGAAGCGCTCGCCAAACAATTTGCCCGGATCATTGTTACCGAACTCGTTAATAAGGGTAAAGCCGGCGATTCCACATCAGCTGCGATTGTCTCTTATCTTAAAGTGGATGTTAGGGTTGCAGCCATAACAGGAAACTGGTCGAAAATTTTCCCGGAAATGGCAGGCGATACAACAACCGGTGAAGGTGCTTATTACCGCAATCAGATTGAGAAGTTGATTCAGCTGGGAGTTATGAGCAAGGACAGTCACGGAAACTTTAATCCGGATGTAGAGATGACTGTTGACGAATTCATTCAAAGTATTTCCAAGCTGATGAATTTGGAAAAATCGACATTCGCCGGTTACCCGAATGGGAAGCTTACTCGGGAAGTGATGGGCGCTGTCCTGTATGACGCGTATCTTGCGAAGTTCACCGGTAAGCCGAAGTACATGACGGATTATAATGGAACAGCTGTGGTACCCGGTGACCCGGATTATGATCCGTATCTGGATCCGGGTGCCAGAGGCGTGATGTACTATCCTCTGGTTTCCTGGCAGCAGCTGGAGGATACCACGCAAATCGCACCTCTCTTGGTTTCGAAAGTAAAGGAAGCATATGAACTGGGCCTCATCCGATCCGAGAAAGGAATTGGCAGGGGACAAATGGTTAACGGAACAGAGTTTGGACCGAAAGTGATCGTAACCCGGGAGAAAGCAGCTAAAGCCCTGTACTTCATGTGGGTTCTCCAGCAGGCTGTAAATGTTGAAAACGATGTTTCTTCTCTAAAATAGATGTTTTAAACGTGATTGAGATATCAGGATCTTAATCACGTTTTAGAACTGGAGGCTTATCTTTTTCCTTGGTATAAAAAACATGGAAAGCATTGTCAGTTAAATGATGATGCTTTTTTTTATTTCTGCCCTGGATTAACACTCTCGAATAAGAAGGTTCTTATGACCCGAGCTGGGCAATGGTGTTCCTCCAGATATTGAACAACGGGACTTTGATAATGTCCGGTTGTTTCCAAGGAAATGGGTTGCTCCCTAGCCTTCTCATGAAGCTTTTGAATCATTTCAAGCAAAATCGTTAACCCTTCTTAGGTATGTCTAAAGCATGATAGACAAATTCACAGTTCGATATATGGAAATTATGTTATGATAAGAAATAGACTAAATGAGAGCGTTATCCAAAAAGGGGGAAGGATTATGCCTGATATAAAATTCAAGTCTTACTCTTTACGGACACTTGTGATTACATTAAGTATTTTTGCAATCATACTTATTGCCCTATGTGGCGGGCTCTTATATTCCAAAGCAAATCAAGTAATGATCGAGGAAGTAGCGAAGGAAAGCCTCCATCGGGTAGAGAACATAAAGGCTTTTATTGAAACCACTTTATTGGCCAAATATGAAAACGCTTTTTCGGATAAAGTCATGGCAACGATCAGCACAAAAAACCGAGAGGAAATACGATATTTCCTGGATCATTCCGAAGAAGACAATTTGTATCGGGTTTCGCGACTTCGTAATGATTTGGAATTAATACAGTCCGCACACTTGGGAATAGAAGATATCACCCTGTATTTTGAAAAATCCGGCTTTGTGGTGGATACTAACTATTATTATGAAGATGCGTTAAATTCAGAGGAATATGATTTTATTAATGGTCTGTCCACTTCCGTACCACATCAATGGTTTCAAAGGGTAAGACCCGACGGCCGTGAAGTATTAACTTATATTTTTACCCTTCCTTATAAAGCTCAATCAGATAAAATCAAGGGATATATGTATATAGATATTGATATCCAATATATCGAACATATGCTAGATGCTTTGATGAGTTCACCGGATGAAGCTATTTATATTATAGATAAAGCCGGCAATTCAATTATCTCGACAACCTCAACGAATCAAATCAATTTAATGCAACTCAACCAATGGATGTCCGAAGCAGACTTCAAAGTCGAATCAATCGAAGGACGAAAGACAGTAGTTACCTTTTCCAAAGCCGGGACCGGCGACAATGATTGGAATTATATTGTAGTAAGACCCATGCAGTCGTTCTTTCTGTCAGCCCAGAAATTACAGAGGGATATTGTGCTGGTCTGTTTGATTGTGATGGTCATAGGATTGTTAACTTCATATCTTATTTCTCGGCGTCTGCATTTGCCCTTGAGGAAAATGGTGGCAGATATTAGACGCATTTATGGAGCTTCGTTTCCTGCCCATCAAGGAAATGAATACAAATATATCAATCAAGTGATTTTTTCAATGGATATGAAAATTTCATCCTTGCATAATCAACTTAAGAATGAGCAATTTCACAGTTTACTTCGAGGTAACTTACAGGAGATGGATGATCTACCCATTCCTCCTGATTCTTCATATCTGATCGGTTATATCCGTCTTCACAGCGGGAATATTGACACCTTTAGGACACGCTATCAAAAAATGGGGCACGTACATCCTTATCGTATAATCACGATCAATCCCCGGGAAACCGCTGTACTGTATATACTGCATCAGGGAGAAGTCGAACACGATTCAAATGATCAAATCAGGTCGGAAATCGAAAAATTTAAAATACTTACCCGGAACGACTTTGTTTTTTCAGTAGGTTTAGGAAATCTTGTACGATCCTATAAAGAAATTCCAAATTCATATGATAAAGCATTACAATCACTCGAATATGTATATTTATACGGCTATGGTGCCATCTTATTATATCGCGACATTATAGGACGACGCGGATGGCCTGAAAAAATGGATTATGATCGCCTTGAAACTGCGTTGAGTGCAGGGAATATACAGACTACAACAAATTTTATTCACAAGTTTCAGGAAAAAATGATGGATAGCGACTATTCCCTTGAAGTCATCCATCTTGCTGTTGTACGTTTAACGGCTACACTATATCAAGTCATGCTTCGTCACGAATTGCAAGATGTTTTCAAGGTGACAGCGGACTTTTTTACAAGTTTTAAGAAGGATACCTTAAAGGAGACACTTCACCACGTCTTGGAATACTGTCAAAAGGTAGTCCGATTTATAGAAGATTCCCAAAATAATACTCGCACAAGTACAATGATTGATATCAAGAACTATATCGATCAAAATCTCGATCAAGACATATCCTTGGACGCGCTCTCTGAGCGGTTTTCATTCTCAATTTCCTATATATCAAGAACGTTCAGTGAAATATTTCAGGTTTCATTTTCTGAATACTTAACCGGCATGAGACTGGAGAGGGCAGCCGAGTCGCTATGCGGCAGTTCAAAATCCGTAACCGAAATCTCATCGATGGTCGGTTACCGAAATGTTCAATATTTTTGCACGAAGTTTAAAAATAAGTATGGCGTTACACCAAGCCAATATCGAAAGTCAATGCAAGGGAAAAAAATACAGGATCCAGATTATATTTGAATGGTATATGAGCCTCCAACAGATGGAGGCTTTTATTATGCTTAAAATTTCTTGTGTTCTTTTATAAAATCTTGTATCAGTCAAAATAATATAATCCTAACCTGAAATTGAAATTGCCTCCATTAAGACATTGCGCTTAAAATAAAGCACGTGGGAAGCGGTTACAACCAGCGATGTATGTGCCCCCATAAAACAACTACGGGAGGGAGGTACGAAAATGGATCTGCCGGGAACGGAAAAAACTTTTAAACGAACAATAGAAAGTAATCTAATAAGCAAGCTCCACATGCAGTGGAGAGAATACAAGAAAACCAAATATCTATTGTTGATGTTAGTTCCGGCTCTCATATGGTACGGTGTGTTTTATTATGGTCCGCTTTATGGAATCACACTGGCTTTTAAGGATTTTCGGATCATGGAAGGCATCACAGGGAGTCCGTGGGTCGGATTCAAGCACTTCGAGCGAATGTTTACATCGACGGGAGATTTTTTTGAGATTTTGAGAAATACGATACTTATTAGCTTTTATCACATCATTTTTGGATTTCCGGCCCCGATCATACTCGCACTGCTGTTTAATGAACTGCGCTGGAAAATATTTAAGCGTATCTCCCAAACCATCTCCTATCTTCCACACTTTTTGTCTTGGGTTGTGCTGGCTGGGCTGCTGATCACTATATTATCTCCCAGTACAGGAATTGTGAATTATCTGCTTGGATTGATAGGGATAGAGCCGATTTATTTTCTGGGCGACAAAAACTGGTTTCGTTTCTCACTCGTTGTATCCGGAATTTGGAAAGAGATCGGATGGGGAACCATCATTTATTTGGCTGCTTTGGCCGGGGTAAACCCTGATATGTATGAAGCTGCTGTGATGGATGGGGCCAACCGCTGGAAACAAGCGCTTCATGTAACGCTACCCTCCATCTTGCCTGTGATTGCCATCATGTTCATCTTGCGGGTCGGCAATATTCTGGATGCGGGATTTGACCAAGTGCTCAACCTTTATAATCCGGCTGTGTATGAAGTAGCGGATATTATCGATACGTATGTATTTCGAGTAGGATTACAGCAAATGCAATTTAGTTTTACTACCGCTGTAGGTTTGTTTAAGAACGTAATCGGCTTTCTAATGGTGATTGGTGCCAATTACTTAATCAAAAAAGCGGGCCAAGAAGGAGTATTTTAACTCATTAAAAATACGAGAGGAGGAGGACCATGAACCAATTAACGAGAGGGGAACGAGCCTTTCAGATCTTTACCGCTGTTTTAATATTACTAATGTGTGTTACTATGATATATCCTTTTATTCATATGATCTCCATTTCTCTTAGCACACCGGCTGAAGCCATGAGATCAGGAATTCATCTTTATCCCAAAGAACTCTCCTTTGAGGCGTATAAAGTAGCGCTTAATTCAGATGGAATCTGGGTTGGGTTCAGCAATACGATTTTCCGGACTGTGGTGGGAACGCTGCTTTCCTTGGTCTTGATGGCCCTGACGGCTTATCCCCTGGCCAAGAAGCACTTACCCCATCGCACCTTCTTTACAATGGTGATTTTATTTACAATGTTTTTTCAGGGTGGCTTAATCCCCACTTACTTATTAATTCAAAATCTTGGTCTGGTAGATTCCCGCTGGGTTTATATATTAGCGCCTCCATTCTTAATTAATACCTTTTCCATGCTGATCATGCGCAACTTTTTTATGAGCATACCAGCCGAGCTTGAAGATTCCGCAAAGATAGACGGAGCCAATGACATACGAATTTTGTCTTCCATCGTAATTCCCCTATCGAAACCAATCCTGGCTACTGTG
The DNA here is from genome assembly GCA_041281825.1 of Paenibacillus tarimensis. Lineage (GTDB taxonomy): Bacteria > Bacillota > Bacilli > Paenibacillales > Paenibacillaceae > Paenibacillus_D > Paenibacillus_D tarimensis_A. The sequence continues at coordinate 3,023,219 of CP166298.1, forward strand.
GCGCTTTGGGCCGCCGTCTTTCACTGGAATTCATGGTTTGACGGGTTGATCTACATTCAGGACCAAACGAAAATTGTACTGCAGATTTTCTTGCGGCGACTGGTTGTAGAGAACCAAAATCAAGAGCTGGCGATGCTTATGGATATGGCAACCGGTCCCCAATTGGTAACGCCTGAGACGGTTAAAGCTGCTGTGTTGATGGTTACCGTACTGCCGATCTTGCTTGTCTACCCATTTCTGCAAAAATATTTTGTGCGCGGCATCATGATTGGCTCATTGAAAGGGTAATGACACGAAATGTTAAGCGGAACCTATGTTCTGTTGACATAAAAAATCACAAGGAGGAGACTATTACCATGCAAAAAGCCAAAAAAATGTTCAGTGTGCTGCTTGTGCTAATGCTAGTTATTGCCTTGGCAGCATGCAGCAGCAATTCGCAGAACAAGGGAAATGCAAAAAAAGAAGAAACCAATACTAAAGGGGATTCATCCAGTTCAGCAGACAGTTCATCGTCAAAGGAAGCTCCCATAGAAATTACTTGGCTTAGCTTTTATCCCCCTGATACCGATGACACCCCTGTTCAAAAATATCTAGAAGAAACGTTTAATGTCAAGATTAAAAACATGCGCATTGACCGTTCTAACTGGGGGGAGCAGTTAAATATTAAACTTGCCTCCAAGGAAATTCCAGACATCTTCTGGCTATGGGGTGCGGGCGATATTGAAAATTATGCCACTCAGGGCCTTCTTGCGGAGCTGCCGGTGGATTTAATTAAAGAGAAAATGCCACAGTTTGCAAAATCCGTAGATGAGGTAGACCCTAAACTATGGGAATATGGGAAAAACGAAGGAAAAAGCTACGGAATTCCATTGTATTGGCCTGATGGTACAACACCCTTCCTCCCGGCTTATAACGGCAAATGGCTGAACGCTGTGGGATATAACAAAGCACCGCAGACCTTAGAGGAAATGGAAGACGTTTTATACAAATTTCGCAATAATGACCCCGACGGTAACAGCAAAAAAGATACTTACGGCATCTCTGCCAGAGGAAAAGACGGTCTAGTCTTCGCTTTTAACAGTGTTTTTGGGGCCTTTGGTATACAGCCAAAATTCTGGACGAAAGATGCGAACGGAGAGCTTGTGTTCGGGATGATCACGGAGGAAGCAAGACAAGGGTTCCTCGTCTTGAACAAATGGTGGAAAGACGGCATTATTGATCCCGAATTCATTACAGTCGATGATGCCAAGTCCACTCAGATTTTATCCAATGGCCGTGTAGGTATGATGGACGGCGGGCTGTGGTATCATTATCATCCGGTTTCAGGGAAAATCGGCTCCGCCTTTAAAGTATCCCAATCCGATGCTGAACTCATAGTAGGCAAACCTGTAACAGGACCTGATGGAGCCAGCGGCGGATTAGCATTTGGTTCCAAGAACAGCTATATCGGTATGGGGATACAAGTTGCCGATGACCCAGAGAAAATGAATAAAATCTTCGAAATTCTTGAGGCAACTGCAACAGTAGATGAGGCGTATCTAATGACAACCTTCGGTGTCGAGGGCGAGCATTATGAATTGAAGAACGGCGTACCTGAGGCCAAGCCGGAATACGCTGATCTCCAGAAAAGGGCACCCAAGATTGGAGCCGGAAATTTCTACAATATGTTTATTGGAAAATCGTTGGCGATGTTGAAATACGACTACACGCAGGAACAGCTGGATCTCAGGAAGAAACTAACAGAAAACGCTCCAATCATAACGGACGAATTAACGTTCAGTGTACCTGTGATGTCTGAGTACCCCGATCTTAATAAATTAGTAGACGAGTATTACATTAAGTTTATTACCGGTGAAGTTAATTTAACTGATGGATTTGATGAATTCGTCAAGGTATGGAAACAATCCGGCGGCGAAGCAATTACTAAGCAAGCTAATGAAATCTATGCTGAAAACTTCAATTAATCTAATGTAATGAACGCAAACAGGAGATGCGACCGTCCGCTATGGATGCATCTCTTGTTACATTAATTTGAAAGTGGTGGTTGTAAACCATGAAATTCGGAATTGCTGATTACGGATTAAATGTTTGGGATGGCGGCTGTTTCGATTACGAAGAGCGTTGGCTTCAGCTTAAGAAAATTGGTTATGAAGGAGTAGAGCGGCTTACCGTTGCCAACGCGGAGGATGCGATGCATAAGGCAGCGAGAATGCGAAAGCTAGGAATGGACTTTACGACTGTGCGAGGCCCGAGCGGCGAGCTTTCCATTCAATGGACGTCCGCTCTAGGCAAGTCCTATGTGTGGACGGAAGTCAGCGGCAAGGATTTCAATACCTTTTGCCGGCAGGTGAATATTCAAGCAGAAGCGTGTGAGCGTTGGGGCATTCATGCTGCTCTTCATAACCATATGGGGACCTTGGTAGAGACTCAAGAAGATCTGGAGGCATTTCTAAACCACTGTCCTAAGTGCAATCTTGTATTGGATACCGCCCATTTAGCAGCGGCAGGCGGCAATCCGACAGAGATTGTAAAGAAATATCCGGAGCGTCTTCAGGTAGTTCATCTGAAGGATTGGCTGCTTCTTGACCCAAACAAAGAGCAATGGCATCAGCGCGGGCGGTTCTGCGAGCTTGGCGCAGGAAATATCGGATTGGATAATGTCGCTGTAATGAAAGCCTTGGTAGAGGTCGGATACGACGGATGGGTCTTCATCGAGCATGATACTCATTTGCAGGATCCGCTGAAGGACCTTTCTATCAGCAGAGAGTTTCTGCGAAATATTGGATTCTAGTAGAACCAATCATTGACTTTATATTAAGGAGTGAACATCATCTGATGAGCAAACCAATCAAGATCGGATTAGTAGGATTAGGACGCGCCGGATGGGGAATGCACTGCGAAGAAATCAAAGGCAAAGAAGAGCAATTTCAAATTGTTGCCGCTTGTGATCCCTTGCCCGAGCGCTTGGAAATGATGAAGGAACGGTATCAATGCAAAACCTACTCTACCATTGAAGAACTGATCGCCGATGAAGAGGTTGAATTGGTCGATATTACCTCCCGTTCCGTTGACCATGCGGATCACGCTGCCTTAGCACTCTCTAAAGGCAAGGACGTGTTCCTGGAGAAGCCGATCAGCTTAAATTACGAGCAAGCGTTACAATTGAAAGAGGCTGCCGGACAATCACAAGGCACGCTGTATATTCGCCACAATCGCCGGTTCGATCCCGATTTCCTTCATGTCAAGGAAATCATTGCGAGCGGCTTATTAGGAGAGGTGTATGAAATTAAGCTGGCGCGCCACGGCTTCCAGCGCAGAGATGATTGGCAAACGATCAAAGAATACGGCGGCGGGCAGCTGTTAAATTGGGGACCGCACATCATTGATCACGCTTTGCGCTTGATGAAAAGTCCAGTTGAATCGATCTGGAGCAATTTAAAGAGAGTGGCCGCTGTAGGCGACGCGGAGGACCATATCAAAATTGTAATGACGGGAAGCAACCAGAGGATCGTCGATTTGGAGATTAGCGGGGGAGTGGCCATCTCTTCTCCGTTGTACTTGGTATATGGCACGAAGGGGAGCCTCTCGCTGAGTCACCATACGATCACCTTGAAATACCTGGAACCGGAACAGCCGCTAGCCCAGAAATCGGCCGACTTGGGGACCCCAGGGGCCACCTTCGGACAGCCTGAACAGCTGCCATGGATTGAGAAGAACCTGCCGGTACAACCCAAGCAGCAGTTTAACATTTGGGATGAGCTTTATCAATCGATTCGATTCGGTCATCCCTTCCCCATAACCCTGGATGAGGCTGTTGAAGTAATGAAGGTCATATCTGATGTGAAAAAAGGGACTCCATTCTAAACCTTCGCTGGAGGTTAAGGTTATGAAATTAACTCCAATTAATATGAAGGAACGGTGAAATGGGAATCTGCGTTTGTCGCACGCCCTAATACAAAGAAACGGAGTTGAACTGCACCAATGAGCCTCAAAAAGTACAAGCTTGGCTTGATCGGCCTTGGTGAAGGTCGCAGTATTATCTCGGCGGCACTTGAAAGCGACCGTTGGGAGTTGGTGAATGTTTGCGATCTAAATGAAGACCTGTGTAAGGAGCGCGCCAGGGAATTCGGACTGACACGCTATACGCTTAAATACGATGATTTATTGAATGATCCGGAAATTGATGTCATTTCGATTTATACGCCCGATCAGCTGCACGGCTTGCATATCCGCCAGGCATTGGAAGCCAACAAGCACGTTATTGTCACAAAGCCGCTGCTTACGTCGTTGGCTGAAGCCCACGATCTGCTCGATGCGTTGAAACAAGCGCCCGGCAAACATATTTTCGTCGGTCAAAGCTCGCGCTTTTTCGAACCGATGATCCATCAGCGCAACGACTTTCTCAGTGGAAAACACGGTGAAGTCGATACTGTGGAAACGTACTACATTTCCGACTCCCGTTGGTTTTTGGAAAAAGACTGGAGCAGACAGAAAGGCTTCAGCTGGATGTACAATTTCATGATCCACGCTGTCGACCTGGCCAAATGGTATCTGCCAGGCATCGAAGAAGTTTTCGCTTACGGACACTCCAGTGCCACAAACAAAGAATACGGTTTGAAGGTACCGGATACGATGAGATGTCTGATGAAGGATGCAGAAGGACGAATTGCGACCGTAGCGGGCTCGTATACAAAACCGGCCTTGAGACAGATTGATCCCGGCATCAGCTGTACGCTCAGGGGCACACTCGGTACGACCCGCTCCGTCTACTCGCATTTGAAATACTATACAAAATTCTCAGGCGAAAAGATGGCCACTCACAGCTATGAAGAAAAGGAACCGTATTATTTCCGTTTCGAAGGGAAAAGCCATCACGCCGGCGAATACCAAAATTACATTGAATACTTTGCAGACTGTCTGTACAAAGGCGAAACACCAAAGCCTGACTTGCATGAAGGGCTTCATACGATCGCGATTATGGACGCGATCGAAAAAAGCATTGATACCGGGCAGCTGGTTCAGGTAAACGATATTTTGAAAGAACATTCGCTTAATCTGCAAAGATTGCAATGAAAAGCCCTTCTACTGGGAGTTCAACGGTTTTTCTCAATCATTTATCTCCGATCCCGATTTCCATATGAAAGAATTGACGCTCATGGGAAGCTTCAATGCAACGCGTGAAGATTTTGATTATGTTTTGGACGCATTACGCTCAGGCACGCTGGATATGGGAAGTTATATAACCCACCGCTGCGGTTTCGACCAGATGATCGGCCAATTTGACAGCTGGCTTCGTCCCGAATCCAAGGTGATTAAAGCGATTGTGGAATTATAATAGGGTATTGCAGATCAGCCCGAAAATTCGGTCATTATCGCATTAAGGCCCTGTCACCGCGGAGAGAAATCGTTATAAGGAATAGGACTGTTACAGTTCTAGAAGAGATACCCTCAGACACAGAAATTGACGCCAAAGCGCACGCTTACTGAGAAGACGTCGCCAAATTCGGCCATTCGATCGGATTAAGAATAATTATTCAACCATTGTATATTGCTTTGCAACTAAGCCCGATGTTCTCCAAGTAGTAATGAGACAGACCGACTACTTGACGCCGAACAATGTTGTAGTATGCCCAAATTATGAAACTACGGCAGCGGGGCCACGCGATTTTGCGGGCTCCGCTTTATAATTTTTCATGAAACATCACAAGACCTTAAGCCAGTGAGGGTTCGTGAATGCGGTAACGTTACATGAAACCACCCAAAAATTCTTTAGCCATTCCAAAGGAGCTGATCTGTATGAGGATACGCGAAGCTAATATCGATGATGCTGAACATATCGCGAGAGTTCATGTAGATAGTTGGAGAACAACGTACAAGGATCTTATCGCTGAATGGACATTCAATAATCCAAATCAAGTGTGGCAGTAAACGAAGATGATAGAATTGTTGGATTCTTAAAATGGTGGACGAAGTAGAAGCGAAGAGTTTGAGTACGAAAGCGAACTATATGCAATTTATTTGTTGAAGGAAGTACAAGGACAAGGGGTTGGCAAGTTACACGCGCGAGCCCCGTTTATATCTCCGGAATGTTCGTGACCGGCATTTCGATATTCGTCTTCAAAATATTGCTCCTGGTCAGCCGAAATAACACCAACGCCGTCGGGATTGGGATCTTTTCAAGTTCATCAAGGCTTGCTGGGTTTAAAGGGAAGTTCATCCGCTTATCGCATCTCAAAAACGATGACCAATGCCTTAACTTGTTTAGTCGCACACGATGTGGCTGATATGGGTATAAAAGTGAATGTTGCTTGTCCTGGCAATGTACAGACGGATATGGGAGGAGGGGCAGATGCTCCCCAAACTGTCACAGAAGGAGCAGATACTGCCGTTTGGCTAGCTACACTCGATGAAACCGGTCCAAATGGTGGTTTTTTTCGTGATCGTATGAAAGCTGAATGGTAAAATCACTCTATTTAAGCATTGAGTAAAGCAATATATATCAACACGAAGAAACGCTGCCCAGTAGCAACGATTGTTACGCTAGAGACGAGAGTTGGATAAGAACGCGAACAAGCAGCTGTAGTATTAATAACGATAGATTAAACTGGAAGGGCTGCCGAGTGGCAGTCCTTCGCTATATTGACAAATAGTAATGCTTAAAAAGGATTGATAACTGTTGTATAGAATTATTCTACAAGAAAATTTTTATGGGGGAATAAATCCTGAAGTATATAGAATTTGGTTTCGGTAATACATGGTTTATTAGAACAGAAACGGAATTAGACGATGGTACTGAATTTGAAGAGAAAGGTATCATCGGGCCGATTCGGTTCCGTTCGATATATTTAAGAATTTGGATTGGGAAATCCGTACTAATTGTGGACTTAAAGCAAGGTTTTAAAGTAAGTAAGAAACGTCGGAACGCATTGAAGTTTATTTTAGGTATAACAAGCCTCTAATGATTCACCGTTAAGCTAACGGGCAGTTATCTTCAACTACTTATGTTAAAATATGGTCGCAAGTGGTCAAGACATCGAACAAGATGCTTTTGTCATCAAAGGTATCTTGTTGGAGGGACAAATACGCAACGGAATGGAAATTCATGTAGTCTTTAACAGTTCCCTTCAGGTGACTGGCAGTATAATGGATATTAAGAAAATCAAGGAACTTTATAATATTTCGATTGGATGCTCAGATAAAGATGAGATAGAACTATGAGAAATGTTGAATTAGAATGGCGATGTATTAAAAATTTGCTTGTCATGATTAAGCTATCGGATCCTATAGTTTTCTTGCCTTGATTACAAAAGTTACAGGAAGCATCTTTGCTTTTTTTGCAAATTTGTTGTTACCCCGCGATTGGATAATTTCATCATCAGATTGCTCAATCATTTGCTCAATGACAAAGCCCGCTTTTGCCAACGTATTCACATAGGTTGATAGTTTACGGTCCGATAATGTTAGCGTACTTTCGTCAAGAGATACCGAATACCAAGATTCATCGAAATAACATTTTTTAAAAACAAGCGTATTATTTTCTTCAACAACACATTTGTGTATAGGGTGAGACCAACTGAAAATAAATACGCCGTCTTTTTTTAGGTAAGAAGCAATCCGGCGAAAAGTACCCTCAAGGTCGGTTGTCCAGCCTATTGCATAAATCGAATAAACAAAGTCAAAATAATCCTCTGGTATGCCACATTCTTCTTCCATGGGAGAACAGATTAATTTTGGTGAAAGACCGCACTCCGTCAAAAGTTGCTTTGTCTTTTCAATTTGGTTTTCTGATATATCCATACCCCATAGTTCGGATGCTTTGCGTTCCCCCAGATATTGCAAAGATTGACCGCTTCCACAGCCAATTTCTAGCATCTTTTTTCCTGAGACGTCGCCAAAAAGATGGCAATTTTCTTCTGAGACAAATGCTCCATAAAAAGGAAGTGAGGTTGCTCCTAAAACATCATTTCCTTTTGTATCCCAAAATAAGCTGTTTGTTTTATGAACAACACTCTTATCCATGTCGACCGAGATGGCGCCAACCTCACCACCGCCTATAATGTTTGTTCTATAAACAGAATTCTTGTCCATGCCAAAGCCCTCCCCAAATAATAATATGAGCCTAAACGTATATCCCGACTTGCGCGTTATCCCAATAACACAGATCGAACACGAACACTCTGCGCTATTGATCCCAAAATAATGTACCATTTATCTATGAGCAAATCCACCCAAAATTATCTATCCAGCGTCCATTTGATCTCGCAGACAATCCTGTGAAGGAGTGAACAGCAAATATCGTCTTATTGTTTTTGACGATAAGAAGGAGGCGTTCATTCCTCTTACAGAGTATTATCACGATCAGTTCAATAGGATCAGTGAGAGTTCCGTAATCGCTTATTTAAACACCGGCGTGTACTTAACGAGTAAAGCTCCAAAACTGTTCAACTGTTTCTGTCCGCTATTAAAGGTTTTTATAAGACCATAATTCGCTTAAAGAAGTATACGCAGACCAATCCACTAATCGATTTAGAGTATAAAGATAGTGTTTCTGAGCAACCAGGGGATAGGGGGCCGGAAGAGCTTAGAGAGCTTTTTGAGGATTACCGCGAAAAGGTAGGAACCATGTCAAAGGTTGTGGGAGGCATATGTACTATTGACTCGGTATGCCCGACTAAAATGGCTTGTGTCGGATGTGGAGCCAAAGTTCCACGACCGGAGTTTAAAGAAGAAATAGCTGCCTTTTATAATTGGGCGTACGAGAGTGAAAAACGATTTGAGCAGTTGGGTTTACTCCTTGAAGCAAAGAAGATGAAGATCGCTAAAAATAGAGCTAAAAATGAACTTAAGGAGATCCAACTGATAGAGAAATCTCAAAAGGATGAGACATATGCACCGGAAATCCGTATCTCCTCAAACAAATGAACTGGAATGGCTTCAAGCATCTTACGACAAGAGGTAGAACCGTTCACTTGATCTCGGCAGCCTTGTTGTGCAGCGACACAAAACAGCTTAAATAAAATGATCGAAAACAGTATATCTTTAAATGTGATTAAGCAGACTTATGTCGTTTTTGTGAGACACAAGTCTGCTTAATTAATGACCACGCCGAAACAACTATGCTTGAATAAAGGTCATAGGCTGGTGGGGCGTTAAGCTATCGGGCAGGATAGTTGAATGATTTCGCGAATAACTTAAGTCATGACGAATTTACGAAGTTCGCAAAAAAGACGTTAGCCGAAAGAAGTTCTTAGTTTAGGAGGAGTCTATATGATATTAGAAAAAGTTATAAATAGAATTGTAATACAAAGTGAATATAAGGATTTTGTTGATAAGTATATAGATAATATACTTACCGAATTTAAAGGTAAGATTCATAGCATTTATATGTGTGGCTCGATTCCAAAAGGAACTGCTAAACCTTTTAAGTCAGATGCAGACTTTACTATTGTATGTGTAAATCCCAAAGATATTGATTACGAAAGATTGTCAAATATTAAAGACAGGCTTTTGGAAGAATATCCAGTAGTAACTAAGATTGATACGATAATTTGCTCGATTGACGATGTATTAAGTAAACCAAATGAGTGGGGTTTTTGGGTTAAGATAATTTGTGTTTGCATATATGGTCATGACGTTGGTGAAAAAGTACCACCGATAATTATTTCTCCAGAGTTCATTTTAGACTTAAATACAGAGACCAAGGAGGAAGTAGATCGTATACATAGTTTACTTTCTAATGCTAGTGATAACACAATGAAAACTAGATATATTAAAGGTTACTCTAAGAGATTAATTCGTGCATTATACTCTTTGGTTTTAGAAGATACAGGTGTATGGCAAGATGACATTATTAAGATGAAGAATGCCATATTAAACTATTGTGAGATTGACTCCGCTTTAGTTGATTATCTGTATGCTTGTTACTTGGATAGTAATGTACTTGTTGAAGAGTTTCTGGGAATTGCAGATGAAGTATATAGCTATTTTGAGAACGCCTTAAATGCAATGGCTGCTTCCAGAACTTCCTTCGGCTAACACCATATTGACGCTCCGGGTCACTCTGAGAAGCGAGTGACCACATCCAGCCCCCTAAGCCCGTCGGGACGTCACTGCATTAGGTGTTCGGCAAGCCTCACAACTATAAGCAGCGACTCTAATTAAAACATAAGACTATTGAGCTAACGGGTACAAGAGCTCAGCGATGGATCCGATATCCATCACTTTTAGCGTTCTGCCGTCCGCTCAACAAACGGGCAGTTTAGTGGAATGTAATTGAAGGATTAGAAGCTGCAGTATCGAAAGTTTTATTGAAATACACCTATTGCCATAATAATGAATAAGAAGGGAGATTTTATTCATGAATGATGTGAGAAATTTCGAGGCAGTACGAGTAAAAAGGAATGAAATTAAGTTAGTTGGTATTCCATTTGTTGCAGGAAAGCCATATGCGGACAAGGAAGTTAGTCTTTTTAATGTAACCAAACACAGCATCTTAACAGCAGCCGAGCATTTCCCTGGTTGGATTAACAGGGACATGGTTTATGCAGTACTTCCGACTGGTGAAAAACAAATACCAGGCACTTTTTCTGTTATCGTAGCGATAGAAATTGAATATGATGATTTAGTGCCCGAATGGTTTACTAGAATAATCATTCCATCAAGTGAATATGGATATGTCTCTGATATCCCAAGTGCTGACGAACGGCTAGGTTATCAAGCCATGGATCGTTTTTTTGAAACGTCTTTGCGTGTCCCTGAGATGGTCTATGGACATTTTGAAGTGAACTATGCAAACAAACCTGGATTTTTTGACTTATATACGGCGACCAGATCTTTAAGCTAAAACCAGCTAATAGGTTGTCAACATTTTTCTCTTAAAATCTTTCAATTTTAGCCTTATACTAAAAATGGGCATGCTTAAGAACCCTCCTAATTCATGCTTAAGGTTTTTCATCCCGATGAGAGTTATGGTGTTTAAACTAAATCTAGGAAAGGCTCTTTTCTTACTAAGATTGAATAAATCCAGTGAAGGAGCTTGTTTATACAGGCAACTAGTGCTACACGATATGGTTTTCCTTCTTCACGCTTTTTATCGTAAAATGTCCGCAACTTCTTATTCCTGGAGTTCTTCAACCCACATAAGACGGCGAGATATAAGGCGTGTCGCAGTTTTTTAGAGCCTCGCTTTGTGATGCGATTCTCCGTAGCAGAAAACTTCCCCGACTTAAAAACACTGGGGTCGATTCCTGCAAATGCTACTAACTTCTTTGCGTGATTAAACCGATGGATTTCCCCGATCTCGGACAGAATCGTTGCCGCGATTTTGCTTCCGATCCCAGGAATCGATTGGATAATCTTATATTCTTCTACTTCTTCTGCAAGAGCATCGATCTGATTTTCAAGGTGGGATAGATGCTCTTGGTACTGAAGGAGTAAGTCAATGTACAACTCCAGGCTAATGAGATGGCTGGTGTAAGCTGTTTTTTGAAAAGGATTGTTCATCGCAGCATTCATAATAAGCTTGCTTTCTCGTTGGCCCAACGGTCGGAACGGCTAGGGCAGAGATACGCAATCTTATCCGTGAGCTTAGCCTCTCCAGCTTTAATAATGGCTTTAGAGGTAGGGAACTCCTTAAAAAGTAAAAGTGAAACTTTTGAATACAGGTCCCCAAAGATCCCTCTATAATCGGGAAAAACCTGATCTAACACAGCTTGAAAATGTAATTTAGCTTGAACATACATATGGGTAAGGGATTCATACTGACGTGTCAGGTGACGAAGATTTAACAGTTGAACACCTCTTTGCTTGTGTGGCTTGAATTCTTCTTTGTAGTAAAGCTCGCCAAGTTGATATGCATCCACAGCATCAGTTTTTACCTTCCGAAGACTCGATTTCTTTGCTTGGTTGGAGATAAGAGGGTTGACCACCAAGAATAAGATATCTTGTTCTTCGAGGAATTGGATAACCGCCTGATGGTAATGCCCAGTAGATTCTAAGATGACGGTGGGTAAGTTCCCCGTCTTATTCCGAACGTCTGTAATAACGTTTAAGAGATCCTGAAGTCCTTCCTGGGTATGGAGAAAACTAAAGGCTTTACCGCAGGGCTGTCCTTTGTCTAGAAACGCCTGACCATCGCTTCGTCCTTTTGAAATATCCAGGCCGATGACTGGATTCATGAGATTCTCCCTTTCTTAGTTAGAATGATTGCCGGTAACCCCCACATACTGCTCATAGTTCCACAACATCGCTTGTTATGCGGGATCTAAGTCCCAACCAGCTTAAACATGGTTTCTACAAGTAGGGGGCGATCAGTTTTAGCTACGGGATGTATTCCCAGGGGTACGATCGATCTGCCCCGGCTACCGATAAATACACCACTTAAACAAAGTGGTCAACCAGTAAAAACTGGTTAACCTCATAATAAGACGGGTACGATAGTGAAGGAGCTTGCTTCGCGGCAGCTCCTTTTTATGGTATTGAAGTGACTGGCAGGATACTTCCAATAAGTGTTAATATAAGTAGGGTTCGATTCGCATGAAAATCGGTGTCTTAACTAGTAGGCACCGTTAAATTTAGGGGGAAGAATAATGGCTATTTATTTTGTGAGACATGGTGCGGATGATGAAGGATATCGTGGGGGCTGGAGTCAAAGAGGACTTAATGTTGAAGGCTATAGGCAATCAGAAAAGGTAGGTTGTTATCTAAAGGATAACCAGAGCACTTTTCAAATACATCGTATCGTGAGCAGTGACTTGCAGCGGGCATTGGATACAGCGAATGAGATTGCAAAATTCCTGAATTTGTCCGTTGAAAGTAGCAACCAATGGAGGGAAACGAATAATGGCGTAATTGCTGGAATGCCTAACGAAATCGTCAATGAACGATTCCCGGGGCTATATTTCTCGAGTTTACGCATGGACGAGAGGTATCCTGGCGGTGAAAGTCCAATGGAGTTTTATTCACGAATTGAAGAAACATTCAAGCGGTTATGTGAGGAGCAATCACCTAAGAATCATCTTGAGAATGTAATTATTGTTACTCATGGTGGGGTTATAAATGTCGTTTACCATATTCTTAAGGGACTAGAATGGACGAATAAAAATAATTCGTTCCCAGCTTCAAATACAGGCATTCATAAAGTGGAGAATTACAATGGGCACTGGAAACTAACATTAGAAAATTTTCTGGATCACCTATAGTCTCAATGGCTTGTTACGCTAACGGATGACGAGAGCGAAATGATTATGTCTGGAGCAGGCGCCGCGGCGAACTGCTCCTGATCATTAAAGTAACAGGAGTAATGTTTTAAAAAAAACTTTCTGTTGCCCAATTTTTTCCTATCGTATATTGTAGAAGTATCCTTTTAGAAAACGAGTTGATTATCGTGAGAAATATTAAATTTGTTGCCGGCGTAGTTATTTACAAGGTGCGGAAGGGATAATCACTAGCACTGATCCCTTCCGTGCAATACCCAAAACACGGAGGGAAAGCATATATGTCTTTCAGTAATTACGGTGAACTTTGCACGGAGGTCTACGACCTAACCAAGAAAATTGGGTACTCATTCGGCGGAGACATTGAGTAATATCGCGAAAAGCTTAAGCATTGCAAGGGGCGCATTTTGGAAGCAATGGTCGGTTCTGGGCGAGTTATCATTCCTCTTCTTGAATCTGGACTAATTGTGGATGGGGTTGACTACTCCTCTCAAATGCTGGCTTCTTGCCGAAATCGATGTGAAGAACGTGGATTAAGACCCGAATTATATGAAGCGAACTTACAGGAACTTTCTTTACCACATAAATATGAGGCAATCATCATTCCTGCTGGCTCATTTTTGTTGATTGAAAAACGGGAAGAGTCGCTGCAGGTTTTACATCGATTATATGATCATTTGCAATCAGGTGGGCGGTTGATCCTCGATCTGTTTTTGCCAGACAACAATATAAACAGTTCTGATATGGGGAAATGGGGTGGAGCGGCAACACATCACTTGCCTAATGGTGACATAATCACGATGGAAGGCAAGTGCGTTGAAGCTGATTTATTCTTTAATCAATACCGAGTAAGCTACTTGAAATATCAAAAATGGCGTAATGGGGTACTGGTCCAAACGGAACTGCAGCGTTTTGCATTGCGCTGGTACGGAGTTGAGGAATTTAAGTACATCCTTGAGAGTGTTGGATTTTCGAATGTAACCGTTTGCGCAGATTTTAAGGATGGAAAAATGCCGACCAGTGTCAATCAGAAATTCATTTACAAAGCCGTTAAATCATGATTTTGCGAGCCTCCCTTACAAGATTGTTGCGGGGGGTTTGTTGCGCTAACGGATGACAAGAGCTCAATGACGCCGTCGCGCGGGATCGATCGGTAGCCTGCTCCGCTAATGGGCAGAATTATTCAGGGAGAATGAAGGTATATCATTCCAAAATGGCGAAAACATCTAATGATATCTAGTTGTTGCAAACATCGATTTGTACTGCTGTGTAAGGAGATGATGGAGTGATTGTAGCGCTGGAGGAAATTGTGGAAGAGAGATTAGGTACAATAAAAAATCTCTTAGAATTTGCCGCTTATGATCTTTCAGAGCTAAATAGCACCAAGATTAATGAGAATGGATCGTTTATTTCGAATCTCAATTACAAAGTTTGGTTTGAAGATTCGAACTATGATTTATTTTTCATTCGAGCTGATGGAGAATTAGCAGGCTTCGTCATCATTAAACGTTTATTGGAAGAAGATAAATACTATCTCAATCACTTTTTTATCTTAAGGAAATATCGCAGAAATAAAATTGGAAAACAAGCTGCGATAAAAGCATTTAACTTGTATCCGGGGAACTGGCGCGTAAGTGAATTCGATTGGAATACTCCAGCACAAAACTTTTGGAGGAATGTTATCAAGGAATATACAAATGATAATTATAATGAAATTAGAAGAAAAGACAATAGAGGCCCTTCACAAGAGTTTACAAATTACAATTGTAATTAGCTCAGATTGGGGGAACGACCACAGGCTTACTGATATTATAACAAAAGTATTCAATTAACGAAGAACAAGAGCTCAATATAACACACGAGGCTGCCGCGGATCAAACCGGCAGCCTCGTTAAGCTATTGGGCAGGATTGCTTAATCACTACACGAATACCTTAGATATGACGGATTTTACTATGTTCGCAAAAAAGACGTTAGCTGAAAGATACGCAATGATTATTATTTGAAGAGGTGATGATTAAATTGAAGCAAGGGATAATAGTTTTTCTAAATGGAACTTCAAGTTCCGGAAAGACTTCCATATCGACTGAACTATTAAACCAAAATGAAATCTCGTTTTATCATTTATCAATTGATGATTTTTTTAATGGATTGTTTCATGACTACATTGATTTCATTAACACCAAATATGCAGAAGATGTGCAAGGCCCAACCCATATAATTATTGAACCATTGATTACTTTGTTTTATTCAACAATTAAATTTATGTCGGTAATGGGGACGAATATCATTGTAGATACAGTAAATGATACTGACGATCGATTTAATACATTTCTAGGTTTATTAATGGATCATCCTGTACTGCTTGTAGGAGTAACTTGCTCGAAAGAGGAGCTTATTAGGAGAGAAAAACTAAGGGGAGATAGAGAGATTGGTTTAGCAATCTCACAGTATGATAAAGTTTATTGCCTTAATGAGTATGACCTTGAACTAAATACTGAAACCTTGAGTCCAGATGAATGCGCCAATTTGATATTAAATTTTATTAGATCAAATCGTGAATATTCTGCTTTTAAGAAGCTAAATAAAAGAAGCAGTACGAGTTAGTAGTTCATTGAAGCCGTATCCTTCAGATAACACCATGTTTCATGCTTCGGGGCATTTGACAGAGTTCACAGAGTTCATTACGCTAACGGAGAACAATAGTTCAATACCGAAAGGGCTGCCGCTCGGCAGCCCTTCATTACGCGATCGGGCAGGATAGTAAGAAAGGTGGATAAATGAAATGGCTGAAGAAGTAAGTATTTTAGAATATAAGCCAGAGTGGTTTCAGCAGTTCAAGCAGGAAAGGGAAAGGTTAAATATAGTTTTCGACGATAAAGCCATTGCTATTGAGCATATCGGGAGCACTTCTATAATAGGGCTCCCGTCAAAACCAATAATTGATATTGCTGTTGGAATTGTCGATTTGAGCGAAACGGACTCATTAATTGAACCCTTAGAATCAATTGGTTACGAATATGTTCCCAAGGCTGACTTTCCGAAACGTCGGTTTTTTCGAAAAGGAGCATGGCGTAAGGGAACGCACCACCTACACGTTTATGAAATATCCAGCGATGAATGGAATAATAACCTTCTATTTCGTGATTACCTCAGAAACCACCCAGAGAAAATGTTGGAATATGCCAAACTCAAAAAGCACCATGCTTCCTTATATGCAGCAGATAGAGCTACTTACACCCAAATGAAAGCACCATTTATTCGAAGAATTATTGAATTGTCTAAGGCTGAGGATTAAATAAACATACGATAGTTGAATGCTAAAAGAGTTGCCTTTTTCCAATTGAATAACCTTTTCAGGGCGATAAAATCAATCGTCTGTCGGAAAATGTTCGAGCATTGTATGGTATTGGAAAAGGAGGATGACAATGATTTGTTGTGGAGAAGCCTCGCCAGCCATGTTCTTGATCAGTCGAAGCTTGATTTCCAGTCGCTGAAAAAACTCGGAGACCGGGCACTCGGGCAACTGAAATCAGATGAAGCTTTGCATTGGGCTCCGGACCCAGAATCGAACAACGCCGCTGTCATCATCAATCATATGTCCGGTAACATGATTTCACGCTGGACTGATTTTTTGACGAGTGACGGCGAGAAGCCGGATCGAAATCGGGATCGTGAATTCGAGGACGATCATGCGAAACTCGAGGAACTGCTTAAGCGATGGGAGACTGGCTGGCGAATATTGTTTAAAGCACTGGATGAGCTTGAACCGGACCAACTGTTAAGGAAGGTGATGATTCGGGGGCAGAAGCACACCGTGATTCGGGCGATCCATCGCCAACTGACCCATTACGGCTATCATGTCGGTCAACTGGTTTACGTCGCCAAAGCGTGTAGCGGTCAAGAGTGGCAAACCCTTAGCGTGCCTAAAGGCGGGTCAGATGCATTCAACGAACAGATGATTCGAAAGGTGAAAGCGGAACGAAAGGAATACACCACCTAGGTAAACACTGAAGTTAAGCAATAGACATAGCTAGATTTTCGGGGAACGACCGATGAAGAAATAATAAGCATTAGTAAGAAGGACTGAACTAACGGAGACGATAGTTCAATAAAACAACGGCAGTATATGACTTTATTTTCTCATTCATGGCTGCCGCTGTTTCAATTCTGTCGGAGGACAAGAACATATATGCATAAGAAGCCGCGGGATGTGCGGCTTTTTTCATTTTAACGATATATGTTCTTGTCACAAGTCAGTGACAAGAACATATAGTTTGCCGAATAAGGACAAGAACATGTATTGTTTTCCTTAGTTGAGAATGGTTATTAATGAGGAATTAAGAACTTTGCAAAATGGTTGATTGATAATGCGGATACGGCATATACTCCATCAATGCCAACGATTGATACTACGAATACGGATGTAACCGAAGTTGCATCTCAGATTAAAGAATGGGTTGTCCATCTCGCTTGAACTAACGGATGACAAGAGCTTAATACAATATAACACCATGGAGCTGCCGCGGAACGATGCCGGCAGCTCCATTAAGCTATACGGTGGAAGTTAAACTTCAAGCGGTTCAAGACTACCTTTCCGGGAAGTACTCACAGAACGAAATCATAAAAATATACCGCATTGCAAGCCGCACTCAACTCAGGAACTGGATTACAAAGTATAATAGTCATAGCGGTCTTGGATCGTATAAGAACGGAGGCGCAGCCGCTATGACAAAGGGACGGACAACAACCTGGGAAGAACGGATCGACATCGTATTATACTGCCTTTCTCAAAATCGTGATTATTACAAAGCAGCAGAAAAGTATCAAGTTTCTTATCAGCAAGTATATCAATGGGTGAAGAAATACGATGCCGGGGGAGAAGATGCTCTCCAGGACCGACGCGGGAGAAACAAACCAACAGAAGAATTAAGTGAAGCGGATCGGCAAAGCTTGCCATGAAGAAGTTAGAAGCGGAGAACGAACGACTGCGAGCGGAGAATGCTCTGTTAAAAAAGTTAGAGGAACTCGAAAGGAGGCGTTTTTAAGCCGAGTACGTCAGGAGAACATCTATCTATCCATTTAAGCTGTACAGCAAAGCATGGGGTTTAGCATTCAGTTCCTATGTAAAGTGGCAGGTATTCCCCGTTCAGGCTACTACAAGTGGTTAAAACGGGGAATCAGCTTCCAAGAGCGAGAAAACGAGCGTCTAGCTGATGCTATGATCTTGCTTTATGAGAAGGTGGATGGTATCTTTGGCTACCGCCAGTTAACTCTTCATTTGAGGAAACAGTTGGATCGAGCGATTAACCACAAGCGGGTTTATCGCCTGATGAAACTGGCGGGGATCCAATCGGTTATTCGTCAGAAGAAAAAGAAATACGTTAAATCCACGCCAGAACAAATCGCGGATAATCTGTTGAATCGTGAATTTACTGCTGAGAAGTCAAATGAAAAATGGGTGACCGACGTAACTGAAATGCAGTACGGGACGGGGCAAAAAGCTTATCTCAGCGCAATCTTAGACCTTCACGATAAATCCATTGTAGCCTACGTCCTTGGCCACTCCAATAACAATAAACTCGTTTTCACAACGCTGGACTTGGCTTTAAAAGCCGCACCTAGAACATCGCCAATGTTGCATAGTGATCGAGGGTTTCAATATACGTCATGGGGCTTTAAAAGGCGCCTAGAAGCACATGAGATGACGCAGAGTATGTCGAGGGTAGGCAAGTGCATCGATAACGGCCCTATGGAATCATTTTGGGGTACGCTCAAGAGCGAAAAATACTATCTCCACAAATATCAGACATTCGATGCGTTAAAGAAGGATATCGATGATTACATTCACTTCTACAACTACGAGCGGTTACAGAAAAAACTAAATTGCCTTAGCCCGATGGAAGCGCGAGCTAAGGCAGCTTAATCATTTTATTTTATTCCACTGTCTACTTGACGGGTGCAGTTCAATAAAGGATGGCCCTAAAACTTGCCGTTACAGACATCGCGGTGAACCGTATCATAAATAAGGGCAAGTTTTTAAGCCAAAGGGTCACGGCTGACCTTAGAACATAATAATCACATTACCTTTTTTTCGTTCGGTCTCTACATATTTGTGGGCATCTGGAAGGAGTTCCAGAGGATATCGACGATCAATCACGGCTTTCAGCGTTCCATTATTTGCGAGTTCCATGAGAAACGCCAAATTTGCTTTGTTTTGCATAAGGCCGGCTGTTGCGAAGACGGCCCGTTTGCCTTTAAACAGAGAGGTCCACATCATCTGTATAACGATAGACAGCTTGGGTACGGTAGACAGATAAATTCCCTTGGCCGTAAGTACACGCTTGCATGCCGAGAAGGAGCGTTTGCCTACAGCATCAAATACGACATCATAAGCTTTGTCCGCCTTCGTGAAATCCTCCTGAGTATAATCAATAATGAAATCAGCGCCTGCTTTTCTTACCAGACTAACGTTACCGGCAGAGCAAACACCGGTTACTTCAGCGCCATAGAATTTGGCTAATTGCACAGCGTAGATGCCGACAGCCCCCGAGGCACCATTAATCAGCACTTTCTGTCCCTTCCGCAACTTTGCCTTATCTCTTAGAAACGTCAACGCGGTGGCGCCCCCGTCACAGACGCCGATGGCTTCTTCAAAGGAGATGTTGTCCGGTATAACCGCTAGGGGGCTCTCTTCGGAAAGACACTTATATTCGGCATAAGCACCAAAGTTTTTGACGCTCATCCCCAATAAACGATCCCCCGCTTTAAAATGATTCACTTCTTTGCCGACCGCTTCGACCTCTCCGGCTAATTCGCATCCTCCAACGGCAAATTTTGGTCTGGAAAGTCCGTAGATTAATTTAATAATTGGCGGATCGCCCTTGCGAAAAGCGCAGTCCGACGGACCTACTACGGCAGCTTGGATACGAATGAGAACCTCCTTGTCTCCAGGCGACGGTTTCGGGATTTCTTGTGGGACGATCACTTCCGGTTGACCATACGAGATTTGTACCATAGCTTTCATGAGTCTAACCTCCTATTATTAATGCTTTCTTTGCAGATCAAATTAAAAGCAATTTCTTGTGCTCCATTGTAATGACCCTTTACAAAAGGTTTTCTAAAGGTAGATAATGGGTGAGAACGGACGGGAAGGAGATGAACAAAAATTGCAATGAAAGACATCTTTTATAAATATTTGTCAGAATTGACTTCCCTAAACAAAGATGAACAGCAAGCTATTGTGGACGAGATTTGTATAGAAGAGTTCAAAAAGGGGGACGTTCTTTTTCGACAAGGAGATACCCCTACAAAATGTTATTTCGTCCTGAAAGGTTGCGTAAGACAGTATTCGATCGATGAAGAGGGAAGAGAGGTCACATCCAATTTCTATACCGAAGAGCAGGCCATCGCCATTTTCGATCATCACAAACCAGATAAGTTGTCTAATTTCACTTTCATATGCGTTGAGGATTCGGTAATGGCCGTTGGCGACTTGGATTCGGAAAAGGATATGTACAACAAACATCCTCAATTGGAGTCGATGACCCGCAGGATGATTGAGGCGAACTTTATTCAGATTCAAGAGGAATTCGCTGCATTTATCGCTTCTTCGCCTGAAGAACGCTTCAGGACGCTGCTAATGAAACGTGCAACTCTCATCGACCGGGTACCCCAACATCAACTGGCCAGTTATCTCGGCATCACTCCGGAGTCACTGAGCAGAATTAAGAAGAGAATCAACCAGGACTTTCGCTGATCCATTACAATAACCTTGGAATACGCATGAAAAACCTTAATGATTAAGTAATGATAATATTGTAACTAGGGAAATTTTTAAGTGCATTGACTTTAGTCAAGAGACGAGCTTGGAAATATGGAACCTTCGTATGCCGTGTGAAGAACGAAACTTGCCGTTACAGAAAGCGCGGTGAACCGTACCATCTAAGGCTAGATCATTGAGCTAACGGGAAACGATAACGAAATGATATGACTGGAGCAGGCGCCACGGCGACCTGCTTTTGATCTTTGAAACGGCAGATTAATGTAAAGAAATATTATGCTATTAGGCAGTTTAGTTCGGTATTTAATCAGGTATTAGAAGAAGATAGTACTATTCAATCAAACTAAATCGCTATATAGTTTTCTTATCGGGTACTCTTGAGGGAGGAATAACATTGATTAAGCTTATCTTACCTGTAGTGATTTCTTTAGTATTGTCGCTGTTTTATATTCTCAAGTTCAATAATATTCAAAAAAGTATCACTATTATTTCAATCGGAACTGTTATTAATATGGTTTGTCTGCTTTTAGGAACTTTTTGGTTTTGGTCAACTGTAAGTGACGGAATAGCTCAAGGTATACAAAGCGTTATATATGGGATATGTTTTGGCGTTATATTATTAATAAACGTTATTGCAGTCATAGTTTTGAAAAAACGTAAGATCTCATAATAATTCTGTTCCTTCTGTTGAGTTGACGGGTACGATAGCTCCATAATAACAGGCTGCCGGCATCGTCGACCAACTATCGGGCAGCATAGTTCAATTATAATTATTTTCCCTAACCTGTTTATCTGTGAAAACTGTTAAACTGTTTATAAAGAAGGGTTCAATAGAGAGGGAAGAAGTTTAATGCGTGTACCTGTTGAAATTCGGCAAATGATACAGACCGACATCGAGCTGGTTTTTGATGGATTGTCTGGTCATGATGTTAGTAAACCTCTGGATTACATCAAGAGATGTTGGAGAGAAAATCTGAGCCAAGAAAGAACAACATTTTTGGCTCTATCCAACAAAGAATTTATTGGATGGGGACATCTTGTTTACAAGTCAGGATATGCATTTTTCCTGGATAATGGTATTCCCGAGATTCAAAATTTTGACGTAATACCGCCATATAGGAAACGTGGTGTGGGTTCTCAATTGATCGATGCCGTCGAAAGGTTTGCTTTTGATACGTATGATGTCATTGGTATTGGGTTCGGACTATATGCTGATTATGGCACTGCACAAAGAATGTACGTTAAACGTGGCTATATTCCTGATGGCAGAGGGATTATGTACAATAACTTACCCGTTGTACCTGGTAGCCTCATTCGGGCGGACGATGATTTAGCTTTGTTTCTAACCAAAGAAAAGCCAAAATAAGGTATTGGTTTTGTATTGAACAAACGGGTACGATACCATCAAGCTCAACAGGCTGCCGATATGCTTGGCAGCCTGTTCCGCGAGGTATGCATGGTTTTAGCTTCTAATATCGGTAATGGTGAATGGAGAGATCCATGGTGAGAGAGTTCTGTTAAGGGACTACATTGAAACCGATGATTTATTTTATGAAGAATTAGAACTAAACGATTTAACTTACAAATATGAAAGTGCGGCTCCAAATACAAATCAGGTTAGAAACAAATTTGAACGATTTTATCTGAGTCAGAACATATCCCAAGAAACCAGTATGCTTTAATGATTGTCTAAAGTCAAATATGAAACCTATCGGTAGAATAACTATAAAATTAAATTGGGCTGAAATCAGAGAGTGGGAAATCGGTTGGGCATTACACCCCGATTATTGGAAAATGGGATATGCAACTGAAGCCGTCGGAACATTGATTGGTTTCGCTTTAAAAACCTTAATGTCCATCGGATTGTAGCCTATTCAAATGCTGACAATAAACAGTCAGAAAATGTTATGCTAAGGATTGGAATGTTCAAGGACGGTGTTCTTAGGGAAACAAGACTTTGTAATCAAAAGTGGTGTAATGTACTTATATATTCGATCCTTGAGAAGGAATGGGAAAGATTGCAATATAAAACTAAGCTAAAACGGTACGATAGCTCCATACGACAGGCTGCCGTCATGATCGGCAGGCTGCCGTCATGATCGGCAGGCCGCTCAACTATCGGGCAGGAATGTGTAGTACCCAAATAGAATACTAAGCTAATATTTATTTGGATATGAAGGAAATTTTGGTGATAAAGGCTTGTTGGAGAAACTTCCTAAATATCCTTGAGGAGGAACCTGCAGATGGCGACCCAAAAAACCGAATGGCAATTCCCGAAGCCAAAGAGAGCGGTCATAAAGTGGCTACTTGATTCAGACCCTTCGATCCGTTGGCAGGTCATGCGTGACCTTACCGAAGAGCCCGATGAGGTCGTTGCCGCCGAACGGTCGCGGGTTGCCTCGGAAGGTTGGGGCGCCCGGCTTCTCGCCCTGCAGGCGCCCGAGGGCCACTGGGGGGCTGAGGCCGACCCTTGGCCCTGGAAGGGCACCATCTACGCCCTGGTGCTGTTGAAGGACCTAGGTTTGGATCCGTCAGGTGAGGAAGCCCGCAGAGCGATCGGCCTCTTGCGTGACCGCATCACCTGGTGGCCGCTCGACGGCCGACCCTTCTTCGACGGCGAGACCGAGCCCTGTATCAACGGAAGGATCTTGGCAGCAGGAGCCTACTTCGGCGAGGCGAGCGATCGACTGCTCGACCGGCTTCTCAGCGAGCAGCTTGAGGACGGAGGCTGGAATTGCGAGGCCCCGCAAAGTCGACGTTCCTCGTTCCACTCCACCATCTGCGTCCTGGAAGGACTCTTAGAGTACGAGAAGACCAAGGGGGCCACCGCTGCGGTGACCGAAGCCCGCGTCCGGGCACAGGAGTATCTTCTGGAGCGTCGCATGTTCCGGTCCCTATCATTCGGCGAGGTAATCGATCGCAACTGGACGCGCTTCTCGTTTCCGCCAACCTGGCATTACGACGTGCTGCGGGGTCTGGACTACTTGCGCAGCGCTGGCGTCGAACCTGATGAACGGGTCACCGAGGCCGTCGAACTGGTGGCGAAGAAGCAACACCAAAACGGGCGATGGCCGCTCCAAAACCCTCACCCCGATCAAGTCCACTTCGACATGGAAGAAGACGCAGGCAAGGCTAGCCGCTGGAACACACTCCGCTGCTTACGAGTGTTGGATTGGTATACGGCACGAGCATAGCGCAGAAGCCGCTGAAGCGGAGCGTTAAGAGTATTTTCATGAACGGAACGTGACTCCACTTTGTTGCCCCCAAAAAGATGTCGGAACGAAGAGTGCAGGAATAGATCATGGTTATTTAGATAAAGGCGAAAAATATGAGATCTATAGGTACTATACTTTTAATACAAAAGGAGACGTTGAAGATTTTATAACTAATTCTAATATATTAGTTGAATGGAAAGAAAAAAGAGAAAATAAACAAATAGTTTTAAAGCTTCCAAGTAAGCCAACTCGATGAAAATAAATTCACTATCTATCAGAAGCCGCTGCTATATTTACACTCTATACGCTGATCCTATTCCGTCTGAATATGCCGAAAAAAACAGTGGTTTTGTATTTGGGGATGAGAGCATTTCTGCATCCATGGACGAGCAGGATATAGCATCAGCATCTCGAATTCATCCTAGTGGGTTTTATATATATAACGGTAACGGAGCGTGATGTTGATGTTTTACCAAAATTGGTATGATAATCTTGATGAGGAGAAAAAGCACCGTGCAGATTTAATAATTGAAAAAGTGAAAAAGATTGACCGAAATGCAGAGGCAAACGATAAATTTGGTACTGCTTACGCAGAGATAAAAGAAAATTCACCAGCCTTAGCAGAATACAGGTTTGTCCATTTTCTCAAAAAGAGTCTCTCTGATTATGACAATAACCCTTCAGAGCGTGCAAAGTCTCTCGAAAAAAATGGCTATCCAATAATCAAGAATATTATTGAGAAAATTAATCGCGCAGGAATTTCCCCAGAGGAGCTAATGACTCTGATAAAAGTGTTCCACTACGAAGGAATTATGGATACATTTTACCGTTTTGAACACACGTACTCAGATGATTTAGATGATTCTGAGTACCCTTCTTTTGTAATTTCAGAAGTCGGAACTGATGGTCAACTAACAGGGCGTATAGTGAATGTTTATGGCTGGCTGGCATACTTAAATCCAAGCAATGAAGACTAATCGTTTTACATACGGGCTATTTTGTCATTTCGCATTAAGCTAAACGGAGAACGGTAGTTCAACCATAACAGGGAGCAGACCGCCGCGGCGCTGCTTCCTGTTTCATTGAAGTAACAGGCAGCAGTCAGTTATTCAAGCTACACCGACACCTTCGAGCAAATCTTATGGAGATATTAATGAAAACATATTAGAAAAGCTATTTTATAGAATTTCAACATCGACCTTGATAACCACGTTAAACATTACCACAATGCAAAAAAGCTCGCAATCCTTGCATGATTGGGGGCCGTTTTGTGTCATAAGTCAGAAAGTAAGACTGAACTATTGGAACGAGTGGAGTGCCGCGGCTTCACTTTTTTCATTGAAGTAACGGGAGGATATTGCAATAAACAATAAAACGAATAAAACACCAATCTCAACTGATGGTTGAGTTTTTTACTCTAATAGTTGTTACACATCCCTCATAGAACATCCTATACTCAAACTATCTCAATACCGATGGGAGGTAATTTGCATGATTGATGCTGTAGCAGTTGGGAAGGGAATTACAAGACGAAGAAAAGAAATGGATTGACCCAAGAAGAGTTGGCTCGCATGTTATACAAAACCTTGTGTCGGGGGACAAGAACATATATTCATAAGAAGCCGCGCTGTTGCGGCTTTTTTAATTTTAACGATATATGTTCTTGTCACAAATCAGTGACAAGAACATATATCGTTTGCCGAATCGGGACAAGAACATGTATTGTTTTCCGTAGTTGAGAATGTTTATTAATGAGCAGTATGTTGACGGAATTAATCAACAGAAGGGAAAGAGAGTGAGAAGAAGCTAGCGTTAGCTCAGATGGCTGAGTCCACTGTGGCGGATTAAAGGAGAGGGGGAGGCTTGTCAACCGACCCGCTACTAAACAATCATCATCTTCCTCATCTTAGTTTGCCGCAGCAGCCGGTGTAATCGAGAAAGGAGCCGTACGTTATATTGGTAGACGGAGTTAACAAATGCGCGAAACTGCGGTGAAATTTGATAAAAAAATATATGTGCTGAAACAGTAGTTTTGTTAAACTGAGAGCAAAAGGATACAGGTTGAGAAGGGGGCAAGATGGATTCCATACTTTCCGTCCAAAACGCTATCAATTATATCGAAGAGCACTTGTTTGAGACGATGGAGCTGCACCAAATTGCAGAAAAAGCTTTTATGTCTGTACCTAATTTATACAGGGCTTTTTATGCACTTACCGGACATCCTATCAAAGAGTACATAAGGAAGAGGCGGATCAGTGTGTCCGCAAGTCACTTGAGGTATTCGGAGAAGCTCGTGACGGATATAGCGATTGAATGCGGATTCGATTCATACCAGGCATTTATAAAGATGTTTAAGAAGCTGGTGGGAATGACGCCCGGCGCGTATCGAAAAGCGGACATACATTATACGTTCGAAGCTGTCAATCTCTTGGAGAACATCTCATACGTCGAGGAGAAAGCGCTTTCCGAGCAATATCCCGATGTGAAAGTGATCAGATTTTTGCCGTTTCGGGCTTCAGTATATCGCTATCGATCTTCCAAACGTGAAGGAATCGAAGAAGAAGCGTTTCATGAAGTAATGAGTCGTTTGGAACGTCTTGGATGGAATCTGCAAAGGGTCCGTTTATTCGGTAAAAACGTTGATTTTCACTCGAGAGAGAAACCATTCGGATATGATATCATGATACCTTTCAGCGGAAAAGATATGAAATTCGATACGGCAGACTTTTATACGTATTTGTTTCCTGGAGGACTTTATGCGGTTGGTAAGAGCCTGGATATGTGCGGAGAAAAAATTGTTGCTTCATGGGATCGCCTGTTATCCGAATGGCTTCCCAGAAGCACATTTGAACTCGGGGATCATCCGTATGTCGAAGAGTATCTTACTTATCAAGGAGCTATTACCCGCATTAAGCTATATTTGCCGGTGAAGCGAAAGCACGAACCGGATACGCTTGAAATATCTTTTATAGAGCCGTTTACAGTTTTTGCATACAGGGGACAAGGCGTTGACGCGCAAACAGATGCGGATAAACAAATGATTGCTTGGATTTCTGAAAACGGTATGCCGGGGAGAGCGGATCTGCGGCTACTTATGTCCTATAGCTACGGTGTTGAATCAGGCGAAGACTATTGGTTCGAATTCGCTGTCTCGATTCCGGATCAACGTGCGGCTGCAATCCCGCGTTCCCTCGGATGTCCGGTGCATGAGAAACGTTTGGGAGGCGGACTTTATGTTTGTTTGATCACCGGAGCTTACGGAATGATGACCGGAGTGCTTGACAGAATGCATCGTTGGCTTTATACGAACGGGAAGTATTCAATCGACGACAGCAGACAGTGGTTTGCCGAATATATAGCAGGGGATGGAGACGACATCGAGCGGTCGACATCGGTAAAGTGCCATATACCGGTGGTAAAGTTGATAAAAAAGTAAATACAAAAGATATTTGCGAATGTTATACTGGCCATAACAAGGAGGTAGAAATAAATGGAAGAAACTGCGAAAAAGCGAGTGCATAAACATTTTGCAACCAAGAGAAATTCCGACGGATACAAGCCCAATGCCGTTCCGAATCTATTGAAAGTAATCAGAGGAAAAGGCGATGAGCTCGTACAGGAAACCGCATCTATATACGAAGCAAAGAGCGCAGCGTTACCTTTACCGGAAGTCGTATATGACGGGAGCACGATCGTTGTTTCAAGGGAAAATCATGCCTCCGTCGTTGAATGGTTTGAAACCTATGCAGGCTGGAAAAGGACGGGGACCGAGTTTCGGAGCGACAGCTATATCAATACGGAATTGGGACCTTGGGGAGTTTGGATTACTTGCGATGATAACATCGTTCTTCCCGAGGTTACAGACACGAATGTCCGGTTTTGCTTCAAAACGCGCGATTTGCACAAAATGTATTCTACTTTATCGGATAACGACGTGAAGGTGTCAAAGATTTACCGCGGACCTTTTGAACATGATTATTTTGACTTCTGGATTCCGTTTGATGGGTTTCGTCTGACCGTCGAAGGCGATCCGAGTATCGAGAACAAGGAATTGTCCAACGATTGGGTTCGGGTCGGCGTGAGCGATATTCATAAAGCAAAGGAATGGTATGTCCGGCATATCGGGATGTCGGTCATCTCGGAACAACCGGAGGAAGGATATGTCGTCATGGGCATGCGTTACAATTTCCAGTCGGACGATGTCCGGCATCCGTGCTGGGTGCTGGAACAACTGCCGGAGCATGCGTCTGCGGACAGAAAAGAAGAGCGGGCACGTCCGTACACGTTCGTCCATTCAACGGCGTTTGTAGATTATCACCGGTTGCTTTCGGAACAAGGCGTTCCGATCAGCGACATCAGCGGCAATCCGAACGGCGGGTTGGCGAAATTCCATATATTCGATATTGACGGAAATCGATTCAACGTCAGAACTTTTCCTATGTAGGTTGGAGGATGAGGATGGAATCGGCATATATCACGGTTGTAGGCGCAAACACGCATAATTTGAAAAACGTCACCTTACGCATACCGCGCGGAAAGCTTGTCGTTATTACCGGTGTCAGCGGTTCGGGGAAATCGTCGCTTGCTTTCGACACGATCTATGCGGAAGGCCAGCGGCGCTATATGGAGTCGCTGTCGTCTTATGCCAAGCAAGTAGTGGGGCAGTTGGAGAAGCCGGATGTCGCGCTGATTGACGGACTGTCGCCGGCCATATCGATCGACCAGAAGACAATCGGTAGAAATCCGC
Source organism: Paenibacillus tarimensis (assembly GCA_041281825.1). Lineage (GTDB taxonomy): Bacteria > Bacillota > Bacilli > Paenibacillales > Paenibacillaceae > Paenibacillus_D > Paenibacillus_D tarimensis_A. The sequence continues at coordinate 3,052,177 of CP166298.1, forward strand.
GTTCCACGGTAGGCACGGTTACGGAGATAGCGGATTATCTAAGATTGCTTTATGCGACCATCGGGACGAGCGGAGACGATGCAAGACCGCTATCGCCGCGCGAATATTCGGCAAACAGCCCTTACGGCGCCTGCCCGGCTTGTTCCGGGATCGGCTCGAAGACCGATATCGATCCGAACAAGATGATTGCCCGCGAATTGTCCATAAAACAGGGGGCGGTTCTTTTATGGGGCAGCTCGGCATGTGCGGAGGTTCAGTTGATCAAATCGCTCGCGAACATGATCGGTATCGATTATGGCAAGCCGTTGGCGGAACAGGACGAGCGGTTTACCGAGATATTATTGTACGGCTACGATAAAGGGCCGATTACTTTTACTCACAAGGGAAAGCAGTTGACCCGGTTTTATCCGGGATGCGTCCCGGCGTTGCGGTGGGCGAGAGACAAAGGAACGACCAGCAAGGGGATACTGACCGCAATCGAACGATTTTCCTCGCAAATGAACTGCGAGGAATGCGGCGGCCACAAGCTGAAGCGCGAAAGTCTAGCGGTGACAATCGAAGGAAAGTCAATCATTGAGATGTCGCGGATGACAGTGTCCGATTTGCTTCCGCTGTTTCTCAAGCTACCCTCCAGGATCAGTGAACGGGAAGCGCTCATTTCCAGGCAAGTCATCGATGAGATTGTTTCCAGGCTGACGTCTTTATCCGATGTCGGTCTTCATTATTTGTCGCTTGACCGGCCCGCGAACACGTTATCCGGAGGAGAGGCGCAGCGCGTTCGATTGGCCTCTCAAATCGGCGCCCGTCTGTGCGGCGTGCTGTATGTGCTCGACGAGCCTTCGATCGGCCTTCACCCGCGGGACAACGACCGGCTCATTGAGACAATGAAGCGGCTTCGCGACAACGGCAATACCGTGATTGTCGTCGAGCATGACGAGGAAACGATGCGCGCGGCCGATTGGATTATCGACATCGGTCCCGGCGCTGGCATTCACGGCGGCGAAGTGATTGCCGAAGGAAGTTTTTCCGAGATTTCTATGAATGACCGCTCCCTGACAGGTCAGTATTTGAGCGGAAGGAAACAAATCACCGTCCCATTGAAGCGCCGTGCCTTCGGGGACAAGTGGCTGGAGATCAAAGGCGCTAGGCAAAACAATCTGAAGAATATCAACGTCCGGATACCGTTAGGCGTATTTACTTGTGTTACCGGCGTTTCGGGTTCCGGAAAGTCCTCATTAATTAATGATATTTTATACCATACCTTGGCGTTGAAGTTGAACGGACCGAAAAAGATGCCGGGCGAGCACGATTCAATCGAAGGCATGCGATATGTCAAGAAAGTCATCGATATCGACCAGAAACCGATCGGACAGACGCCAACATCGAGCCCGGCAACTTATACCGGAGCATACGAAATCATTCGGGATTTATTTGCAGAATGTGAGGATGCCGTCCGCAACGGCTATAACAAGAGCCGGTTCAGCTTCAACGTCGCAGGCAAGAACGCGGGACGTTGCGAAGTGTGCAAAGGCGACGGGGCAGTGAAAGTCGAAATGCATTTTATGCCGGCTGTGTACGTGCCATGTGAAGAGTGCGGCGGTTCCCGGTTCAACAAAGAGACGCTGAAGATCAAATATAAAGGCAAACATATCGCCGACGTATTGAATATGACCGTGGTGGAGGCGGCCGATTTCTTTGAGGACGTTCCCAAACTTCATAATATATTGAAGACGATGGTCGATGTCGGTCTTGATTACATTAAACTGGGGCAACCGGCCACAGAGCTTTCCGGCGGCGAAGCGCAGCGGGTGAAACTGGCGACCGAGCTCGCCCGTCCTTCGAACGGCCGAACGGTGTACATTTTGGACGAGCCTACCACGGGTCTCCACTTCGCGGATATCGAACGATTACTCGCCATCTTGAACCGGTTGTTGGCTAATGGCGATACTGTCGTTGTGATCGAGCATAACCTGGACATGTTCAAGTCCGCGGACTACGTCATTGATATCGGTCCGGAAGGCGGGGACAAGGGAGGCACCGTCGTTGCCACCGGAACGCCCGAGGAAATCGCGCAGTGTCCCGAATCGTATACCGGGCAGTTTTTGCGCAAGGTACTTCCTCTTCCGGTGAAGTCCGGAATGTCCCGATAAGTAGGCATATTTTTCAAAGGAGCGATTTGAATGACACAGGTTCAAGAAGAAGTAGTTCCGTTTCAAGTTCCGAAGCTTTTGGATGATTGTGTAGAAATCGACATCCTGTGGGACGGTCATTCCGATGCTGTTGCATGGTTCAAGAGATGGTTAGGGTGGGAAACCGGAATGGTGCTGGACAGCCCAGAACCGAGAGCCAGATTGGGTAGGGGGTGGCATTTGGTTAAACTCTGTGGTAACGAACTGCAGACTCCCGTATCATTTTGCCGAGCGCGGGACCATAGATCCCAACGTTCGCTGGTGCTTGAAAGTGCGCGATATCAAGGAACACCATAGCTTATTTTCGGAAAATGGGATTCGGATTTCCGAAATATATTCGGGACCTGGAGGATACGAATATTTTGATTTTTGGGCTACGACGGAAGGGACATGATTGACGGCGCAGGGCGATCCCGCGCTGGAAGGCAAAGATTTTGCATATTCATGGCTGCGAATCGGCGTAAGCGATTTGCGAAAATCAATTGAATGGTACAGCAATTATATGGGTTTGTCTCTGAATTCCGAACATTTTGATGAGGGCTACGCTTTGATGAAAGCCGGTGTGAATCATCAACCGAACAATCATGCGCTAGTCGTTTTGGAAACGCTCCCGGATCATGCCTATAGAGGAAAAGTGGATGGAGCGGTTCGTTTGTCCTACTATATCCAAGATCGTAACGAATTTTATGCTTACCATCGGTATCTTACGGAAAACGGTGTAGGGACCGGAGAAATCGGAGGATATACGGGCGGCGGCAGGATTGTGTTTCATTTTTACGATCCGGATGGAAATCGAATGAATGTGAGTCATTACTAGAGTCATTACTAAACGGATTGTGGACATAAGAAACCCAGACCGGCGAAGGTCTGGGTTATTCTTCAGCTTAGTGTCTTTTTATAACCAGCCGACAAATAAGGCTCCCAAAATACAAATGTCCAAATTGTACCCAGCTCAGTAAGAGAAAAATTAATCGTATGAGATCGATCGTTCATACCGCTAAGGGTTGCAAAGGAAGTTTTTGAACACTCAAGCGAAGAAAATAACCAACTCATGAGCTACGTTTATCGATATGTCGCTAAGCTGGAATTTTAAGTGCCGCCATTAAAAATGGCGTCTTTTTTTGGTAAATCGGGTAACGATATATGTTCTTGTCACAAGTCAGTGACAAGAACATATATCGTTTGCCGAATCAGGACAAGAACATGTATTGTTTTCCGTAGTTGAGAATGGTTATTAATGAGGAGTTAATCAACAAAAGGGAACTGGAGTGAAGAGGGGCTTAACTACGCGTTTTAACTATTATCGCCGGCCCCCGCGGCGGCGAATCAAGGGAAACGAGGGCAGCCCCCCCCATTCCCGACAGAATTCTCTTTATGCTGTTGTAGGAAAAGGGGAAGTGTCTTAAACTGGAAACATAAGTTTTTTAACAAATCCGCTAACGGATGACGATAGTTCAACAATATGGGGTTTACATATCTGGTTCTCTGAGCAACCCAAAAAGAGTAGTTTCTGAAGAATATCCTAATGATATTTTTCAAAACATAAAAAACTTCAAGGAGGAATGTAAAAGTGAATTTAACGGAACAAATTGCTAATATTTTTAAGGCCGCGCAAAATGGTGATGCAGTACGAATTAGCGAAATTATAAGCAAGAACCCCGAACTTGCAAATGCTGAAAACAATGATGGACTTACTCCTTTGGGTTTTGCTTCTCATTTCGGTCAGAAAGATGCCGTACTTGCCCTACTTGATTATGGTGCGGACATTAACGCTCTATCACATTCAAAAGTATCGTTTATTCCTTCAAATACTGCATTACATGCCGCAATTGCAGGAAATAATATAGATGTAGTAAATGTCGTTGAAGTCCTTATACAAAAGGGGGCTGAGATAAATGCTGTTGATAGTAATGGACATACACCAATACAAGCAGCGGCTTTTGAAGGAAATCTCGAGATTGCCCAGCTGTTAATTGATAATGGAGCTGACATTTCAAGAAAATCTGGATTAGGAAGTGCAGTTTCAATTGCATCAAAAAGAGGACATAATGAATTTGCGGAACTTTTGCTGGTGCAATAGAATAAGTAACACGGGGAACAAAAATTGGAGCACGCATTTGCGTTTGCTCCTCAGTGTTCATTTAAGTACTTGAGCTCAAAAACGAGGCTGCCGATCATACCGGCGGCCTTCATTACGTTAACGGACAGGATAACGTAATATAGGAAGAGAAAGAATAATATGCTTTTAAAAACCTTAAGGGGGATTACTTTGAGCCAACCATTGTTAAGAGCTGAGGCAATTATCATCCGTAAAGACGGGCTATCTGTATTAGTACAATGTGATAATGAAGAAACATTTTACCGCTTTCCTGGTGGAGGCGTTGATTTCGGAGAAACCGCCGCAGAAGCCATTAAAAGAGAACTGATTGAAGAATTTGATTTGCAATCGGAAATCGGCGCACTTGCATGCCTCAATGAAAGCATTATTGAGTATAACGGAAAAAAGAGGCATGATTGTACTATCTTACATTGGGGGTCAATTGATGACACTCACGTCCTGGATTCAATAAATCATAACGAACGCGAAGGAATAAAATTAACTTGGCGAACTTGGGATCAATTGAAAGAAAGGCCTTTGTATCCAGAAGGGATATTGGATTTTCTAATTGAAAGAGTGGAACCTATATCTCATTTAGTAATAAGAAAAAATTATGATGAATAGTAACGACGGATAAACTAACTACGGCCGGCAGCAAAGATCCGGTCGCCTAGCTCCGCTAACTGGCAGGATAACGCAGTAATGACCTTAGGCAAAACATGAAAAGTTAACATGAAAAAATTTTCACTTTATGTTTTATATTTATATTACCTATAATGTCCTTGAGACACCTAAACACTAATAACCGCTGTAGTCAGGAGATAGCTTCATTTAACTGGGGGGGATTAGAATAAGGAAACTTCCTATGTTACTATCGTCATGTTTTCTTGGTCTAGGATTGATTTTGATTATTAGTCCTTTCTTTTTATACTGGTTTATTCACGGAGACCCAGATAGGTATGTCTGGATAATAAGCGGCCCGTACCCTTTTAAAAATTTTGGTGGTGGCCCCTTTCAACTTTGGATGGGAATAGGATTACTATCAATGGGAGTTGTTTTCGTTTTATTGTCCCTGCTAGTAATCAAGTTTACTAAAGAAAAGTAGACCGACATATTCTTAGTCTTGCTTTACATACGTAGCAACCTCACGGGGAGGGTTACAAGATGAGTTGTGACAATGTATTAACGATCCGGTGTAAAGGGATTGCAGTGGTACTTCTTAAAAAACTGAAGATCAATGCCAAGTGCTTTTATTGAAACGAGCCTCGCCTATCCTCAACGATGAATGGTGTTATGTTGGAGGCGGTATAGAAAAAGGAGAGGCAGCCTGGCAAGCAGCATTAAGAGAGATTCAAGAGGAAACTGGAATCACAAATGTTTCTTTATACAGCTCTAATAAATTTGACCAATTCTATTCTTCAATTGACGATTTTATTTATCTTGCACCTGTATTCGTAGGATTTGTCGATGAGAACCAAGATGTGAATTTGAATAGTGAGCATAAGGAATTCAAGTGGATGAGTTTTGAAGAAGCAACAAAATTAGTAACATTACCTGGGAATGATGAAGTCCTTGGATTTATTGAAAAACATTTTGTAAAGAGAAATCCGTCAGAATGGTTGAGAGTGGTTATTTGAGTAATCTACGGGGGAAATTATGAAAACCTTTATATACATGGTCAGGCATGGAGAATCACCTAAAATGGAAGGTAACTCCTGCATGTTATACCATTCAACTACTATGAAAATTTAAATCACTCTATCCAAAACTTTTTAGATTCGATTATGCTGCCGAGCGAAAAAAGGAGATGTTTAAAGTGGAAAACGAAATGCTAAAAATATTTGATGATAACAAAACTCAAATCGGTATCGCAACTCGAGAAGAAGTTCATAGGCTGGGACATTGGCATGAAGCATTTCATTGCTGGTTTATTACTAGGGAAGACGATACAGATTATATCTTTTTTCAGCTTCGTAGTGATATGAAAAAAGACTATCCTAACCTTTTGGACATTACTGCCGCAGGACATTTATTGGCGCATGAAACAGTTCAAGATGGCATAAGGGAGATAAATGAAGAGTTAGGAATTGATGTTTCAAGTAATGAGTTAGAGTCATTAGGTGTTATTGATTATTGTGTTGAAAGAGAAGATTTTATCGATAAAGAGATAGCGAACATTTTTCTGTACAAGTTCAAACAATCATTCGAAGATTTTAGATTACAAAAAGAAGAGGTCGTAGGTGTTTTTAAAGCAGAATTTAACGATTTTCATGATCTTTGGTTAGGAGGCTTAAAGGAGATTAATATTACTGGATTTAAAATAGACGAATGGGGAACTAACGCTTTGGTACATACGATAGTTCAGAGGAATAATTTTGTCCCTCACGAGAAATCGTTTTATCAAAATGTTATAAAAATGATACGTCAGAAAATTGCTCAGTATTAAGTTTTCTGAACTAGTAGATACAAGAGCGCGGCGATGATCCAATTCTTAACGGGGAGGTTACAGATCCCTTCAAGAGTTCCTAATGAGCCGATGTTTGTTATGACGGGTACGATAGTTATATAACATATCGAGGCTGCCGTGGAACTGAATACACTTCAACCTGAAGGAGTTGCTAATTAATGAAGTTCCCGCTTACTGTTTTTCTAATCTTAGCTATATGTGCGGGTTGCTCATCACAATACAATAGGGGTACTTATGATCTCTATTTGATACCCGAGAACTTGGAAGGGGTAATTAGAGTTGTTTATAACGTTGAAGGTGCACCGCCACTTGAACGAGAAGGGGAATACGACGTAATTCCAGTAGGAGAAGATGGCATGTATCATACATCTAACCCGATGTTCGACTATGGAACAGTTATAGATCAATACTACTATGTGGATAACGAAGGAAACCGTACAGAAATTGATCGCTCTTGCGTTAACATTAGAGGTACTGGCGGTTCGGTTGTTAATGGAATCGAGACCCGTCACACTGAAATTGAAGTCACTCATTCAAAATGTGGTGAAGATTTTATGTTGGAAGTTTCAACAATGTAATTTGCTGAACTAACGGAAGACACTAGTTGAATAAACAAAAGCGAGGCGACCGACAGAAAAGATCCGGTGGGTCTGTAAAATATTCTGTGTAAACTCTCAAACCATATTACAATAGAAGAAAGGTTGGTTTGGGAGGATGGCACCGATGGCGAGATTCAGTAAGGAACAGGTAAAGGCGTTTGTAAAGGAAAATAACCTCAAGACGATGGACGATGTACAGTCAGCGTTGAAGGAATTATTTGCAGAGACACTGCAATCCATGCTGGAGGCGGAACTCGACACCGAGCTTGGTTACGAAAAGCATGACGTCAAGAACAAGACAACAACCAACAGTCGGAACGGCAAATCGAAAAAAACAGTGATAAGCGAGTACGGAGACGTCGAGATCGCCGTGCCAAGAGACCGTCAAGGCGAATATGAGCCGGTGATCGTGAAGAAGCATCAGTCCACTGTAACCGGAATTGAAGAGCAAATCATCGCCATGTATGCCAAGGGTGTCAGCACACGGGATATCCAGGATCATCTGAACCATCTGTACGGCATTGACGTCTCGCCAACGATGATTTCCAATGTGACGAACAAGATCGTACCCCTGATTAAAGAATGGCAGAATCGGCCCCTGCAAGGCGTTTACGCCGTTGTTTTTATGGACGCCATTCATTACAAAGTAAAACAAGATGGGGCCATCGTGAACAAAGCGGCCTACATGGTAATTGGCATCGATTTAGACGGCAACAAGGACGTGCTGGGCATGTGGATTGGGGAGAACGAGACCTCCAAGTTCTGGCTCACCATATTAAACGATCTGCGCAATCGCGGCGTACAAGACATTCTGATCACCTGTGTAGATAATCTGACGGGCTTCTCTCAAGCGATTTCCGCCTGCTATTCAAACACCGAGATACAGAAGTGCATCATCCACCAAATCCGAAATTCCACCCGTTACGTCTCTTACAAGGACTTGAAAAAGGTAACGGCGGATTTAAAGCCGATTTACAAGGCTGTAACAGAAGAAGCGGCCTTAGTCGAGCTGGATCGGTTTGAAGAGACCTGGGGTAACAAATACCCGCTCATCGTCCGTTCCTGGCGGAATAACTGGGAAGAGCTCTCCACCTTTTTCAAATACCCGCCAGAGATTCGTAAACTCATCTATACGACCAATATGATCGAGAGCTACCATCGGCAGCTTCGCAAGGTTACCAAAGGAAAGAGCATTTTCCCTTCCGATGAATCCTTGCTCAAGATGCTGTATTTAGCCACGATGGATGTCACCCGTAGATGGACGGGACGTGTTCAGAACTGGGGACAAATACTCCTCCAGCTATCTGTCTTCTTCCCCGATCGGATCGGTCATTACTTACGTTAGCTCATTGTTTCAAGAGAGTTTACACAAAAAACTGGACAGACCCGATCCGGTCGCCTCGCTCCGCTAAACGGGCGGGATACTTTAACCATAATTGTTCTTTATCTTTATATTTATATACTGAATTAGTATCATTAAAGTCAGCTGATACGTAAGCGTCAAATACTCCCCATATTTTGTTGCAGCCGAGACCGTGACATAATTGGCATACAACGAAATCAAGGGGGTACGCGCCTATGGAACAATCGAATCGAAATCAGGAATGGACGGAACGCATTGCAAACTATCAATCAAGTGGACTGACGATGGCGGCATGGTGTGCCGAGCATCACGTGACGCTTCATCAATTGAAATACTTGCTCCGCAAGCTGTCTCCTCGTTCCAGAAAAAGCAAAGCCTCCGCATGGACCCCGTCACTCCGTCGTCCTCTGTGGCATCTTCTTCCTCTTCCGGTTTCGTCGTGCGGGTCGGTGAGGTTTGCATCGACGCTCGTCCAGAGTTCGATGCGAATCTGCTGCGCCAGATCGTTCAGGCGTTGGAACGATCATGCTGACCATTCCGCAGCCCGAGCAGATCTACCTGGCTGCTGGCTATACGGATCTTCGAAAGTCGATCGACGGACTGACCGCTTTGGTCCAGGAAGGGTTTGCGCTGAGTCCGTTCTCCTCCGCGTTGTTCGTGTTTTGTAACCGAGGGCGCGACAAATTGAAAATGCTCTACTGGGACCACAACGGGTTCTGGCTGTTTTACCGTCGGCCCGAGCGCGGTGTCTTTGCTTGGCCGGAGACAGCGAACGACTCTGGCCCGATGTCCATCACTCCACGGCAGCTGCGGTGGTTGTTGGACGGCCTGTCGCTAGAGCAACGTCGCGCGCATCAGAAGGTTCGAGCGGAGATCGCCATATGAACCATGGATGCCGGCGGTTTCGTAACCAAATCGCCATCTTCTACAGCAGGATCAGCAGGAGCGGCGTCGAAGTCCTTTCTTATGGAAAAACGAGTGGATACGACTTCAAACACAACTGAACAACTGGCGCAGCAGGTGCAGACGCTGACCCAGCAAAACGCGCGCTGAAGGCCAAGCTCACATGGTTCGAGGAGCAGTTCCGGCTGGCTCAGCACCGGCGATTCGCCTCCTCCAGCGAACAGACGCATCCCGATCAACTGGCGCTGTTTAATGAGGCGGAAGCCGAGGCCGATCCAGCCGTACCTGAGCCTACCGTCGAGTCGGTCGTTGCCAAACGCAAGAAGAAGGTGGGAGATCGGGAAGCAAAGCTCGCCTCGTTACCGGTAGAGACGATCGAGTACCGGCTCAACGATGAAGAGCGGGCCTGCCCCTGCTGTGCGAATCAGCTGAAAGAGATGAGCACGGAAGTGCGGCGGGAGTTGAAGATCAATCCGCCGGAAGTGAAAGTGGTGGAGCATGTACGTCATGTGTACGGCTGCCGCAACTGTCAGGAGGAAGCGATCCGTACGCCGATCGTCACCGCTCCGATGCCTGCACCGGTGTTGCCGGCAGCTTGGTGTCGCCTTCTTTGCTCGCATATGTCATGAGCCAAAAGTATACGGACAGTTTGCCACTGTACCGGCAGGAGAAGCAGTTTCAACGCCTCGGCGTCGAATTGTCCCGCCAGACGATGGCGAACTGGCTCATCGCGGGCAGCGAGCAATGGCTCGCCCCCCTGGTTGGCCATATGCATGCCGAACTGTTGAAACGCGACATTGTGCACGCCGACGAAACGACCTTGCAAGTCCGAGGGAACCCGGTCGGAAGGCGAAAGCAAAATCATACCTGTGGATGTATCGTACCGGTCGCGAAGGTCCGGACATTATTCTGTACGATTACCGAACGGGACGAGGCGGCGAGCATCCGGAGGCATATCTGAGGGACTTCACCGGATACTTGCAGACCGACGGATACAGCGGTTACAACAAAGTGAAGGGGATCACGCAGCTCGGCTGTTGGGCGCATGCGAGGAGGAAGTTCCACGAGGCCCTTCAAGCCGTGCCCGCGCCGCAGCGTTCGCAAAGTGCATCAGCGGAAGGGCTTCTCTTTTGCAACGCGCTCTTTGAGATCGAGCGTAAGTGGAAGGATGCTACGCCGGAAGAGCGGTCCCGTATCCGTTTAGAAAGCACGGGCTGCATTGAAATTTCCAGAACAGTCCCGATGATGCTTTGTTCGGTCATCGGGATTTCTTATTTGATATTGAAAGGGGATATAACAAATGGAGCGAGTTTATCATGTCCATACCAAAACAACGATCGGCAAGAATAGTCGTTTCTGGCGGGCGGCAGGATCCGATGATCTATATTGGTTGACCCTGGAAAGTGCCGGGCAACAAATGTTGGATCGAATGCAACAGAAGGACTCATGTCAGTTTTTGCGCAATCATTATACCTTAAACAGCCGGGTGATCTATGGACGTCAGGTGGGCGGTGAAGTTTATACGGAGGATGAATTCGGCAACCCGCAATACGACTTCTCGAGGATAAACCAAATATACAAGGAATTTGTGAGCCGAGGACTCAAACCGATCGTTGAGTACGATTATTTGCCCCCTGCATTGTCCTATCAACTTGATGAGCATGCAGCTAAGCGTGACGAAGGAATGTCCGCAAGCGACCTAGGCCCTAAGGATTGGGGGAAATGGGCTGACCTGCTTAAGGCATTTACGCAAAACTTAGTGGATACGTTCGGGCTGAAAGAGGTGCGGACTTGGTATTTCGAGGTGTGGAATGAGCCGGATCATTGGCCGAAGGAAGATCTGAGCACGTTTTTCAGAATTTACGATACCTTCGTGGATGCGGTAACTTCTGTAGATGACCAACTTCGCGTTGGCGGCCCAGCAACCTTTAGTACTTCTTTCTTACGTGATTTCCTTCACCATGTGGCGAAAGGGAAAAACCATATTACCGGGAAAACGGGTACTAGAATTGACTTTGTGTCTCATCATATCTATGGGTTGTCCGGGGGCTGGGTACATGAACATCCTTTAGTGCAGCCGACCGTCCAGCGTTTCGTCCAAGAAGTGTTATGGATTCAGCGGCTGTTGAAGCAGTATCCCGAGCTGGGGGACGTCGAGTTTCATCTCAATGAATGGGGCGTTTGTTCCAATTATTACCGCACAGCCGCGGAATATCCCGCGCTGGAATACAGAAATAGCGAGTTTTCCGCATTGTTTTTCGCGAAACTTGTACATCTGTTGTACGCTGTCGAGGACGCTTTCCAATTTCCGACTTCCATGTTGTTGTACTGGGGTTTTTCATTCGAAACTTCGACGAACGAGTATTTCCGAGGGAATCGAGACCTTCTAACAGCCGGCGGGGTCCCTAAACCGATTCAAACCGCTCACGAGATGCTGTCGCTTATGGGGGATCATAGAATGAAAGTCACGGGGCCGAAGCCGGGTGGAAGCATCGGGGTCATGGCGACAAGCTCCGAGAATGACCGTATCGAACTTCTTGCCTACCATTTCAATGAACTGCAGGACGTACCGACCGGGACGGAAACGGTACGGATTCGTCTCGATGAACTCGGCTCTGCGCAACGAGTGAAAGCTACGATGTACCGTCTAGACCGAGATCACCATAACACGTACCGCGCGTGGGAAAGACTGGGCAAGCCAAAGCATGTATCTGGTGAAACGAATGAAACAGTAGCTCTTCTTAAAGCGGAAGGCGAATTAACGGCAGATTCCGTTATTGAGATTGCAATCGATGGGTGGGCTGCGGAATTGCCGCTTACTTTACCCGCGCACAGTCTCTGCTTCGTTGTTGTTGAGATACTGTACTAGCGGGGATTATTCACCCGGCTTCCATCAGTGGACAGATCTACCGGGCGATGTAATGTATGTCGGAGGAAGTTGAAGGTTCCGAATGAGGTTACCGAAAGACGCAGAAGGAGATGGAGTGGAGATGTGTTCAAGCCGTAAGCTATTACACGCGAAACTGCGATCATCAAGCGAGTCGAATCCACATCGGTGATTCGCCATGTGTGGAACATGATTCTTTGGGACCATGAAACCATTATCGGATCTCTGTCCCCCTGAGGCTTCGGGAAGTTTTCGCTACCGACTTCCGATCACCGATAAACTCCCATCGCAACAGGGACAAGGGACGACTCCGCACACCTAACGAAAACGCCTAAGCACTTCTCAACCAGATTGTACTTTGAAACAGTTGTTAAGGAGGTGTCTCCAGTGAACTTGCTACCAACAGGTTCGTTATGTTTTATTTCCTAATTGGGTTTATGGTCCCGATCCAGACAGCGCTTGTCCCCTTGTTTTTAGTGATGCAGCGCATGGGTCTGGTCAAAACAATCTATGGCATGGTTTTTATTTATTGCGTCAACTGTATATTTGCGTTCTTCCTCTACCACGGATTTATCAAATCGGTTCCTGCCGAGCTGGAAGAAGCAGCCTGGATGGATGGATGTACACCTTGGAAAACGTTTGGAGGATCGTGTTTCCGCTAGCCGATCACCAATTATCATTTTTGAAATCATATGGATCTGGAACGACTTTACGCTCCCAAACGGTAAGCGTCAAATCCTGCACATATGGAAATCAATCGGAGCCTATGAGAATATGAGCATATCGCGCTCATGACATGGGCAGTTGGAAGGTAACGCCAAATAGCCTCCGATATCGGAGGCTATTTGGCTGTGGTCAGGCTTTCGTGAATACGCGACACGTTAGCGGAAGGGTCGGCGACCAAGGCGCAAGTTTGTCAAGCGCTTCGGGATCCGACGGGTTCGGAAGTTGCGGCATTCGTTCAAAGAGATGCTGCAAATACAGCTGCGGATTCAGCTTATGAGCTCTTGCCGTCTCTACGACACTGTAGATGATGGCACTCGCTTTCGCCCCGTGCGGCGTATTGCTGAACAGGAAGTTTTTCCGTCCTATCACCACCGGCTTGATTGCGCGTTCGCTGCGATTGTTGTCGATTTCCAGTCGGCCGTCCTGCAAGAAGACGTTTAGCTTCGCCCACTGGTTCAGACAGTACGTAATCGCTGTGCCTAGTAACCCCTTAGGCAGCGCACGCAATCGCTGCGCTTCTAGCCAAACCAGGAAATGATTCAAGATCGGCTTGCTTTCCGCCAGACGCGCTTCATAACGCTCTAGCAAAAAACGAGCTTAAGGAGATCCAACTTACCGAAAAACCTCAAAAGGATGAGACATATGCGCCGGAAATCCGTACTCAAACAAATGAACTGGAATGGCTTCAAGCATCATACGACAAGAGGAAAAACCGTTCGTTCGAACTTGGCGTAAAGGCGATTGATGCACTAATTAAAGAGGGTAAACATATGTCGTACCGGAAAGTTTCGGATAAATCGAAAGAAATTGATCCTGACGGAATAGGCATTCATCAAAATACTATCCGGAAGAACCAAGAGCTTCACAAACATTTTCTTAAGCACAGTACTACAAAGGTGTATGGGCCTCGAAAAACGACACGGAAGCCGTTAGAGGATGATTTAGATGCATTCAAGCACATAAAGCAGGATCGTAATGTTGATCGAGTTAGACAGCGCTACATGCAGCTTACTAAGCCAGAATTGGTTGATTTACTGATTCGGATGGAACAGTACATTTCATATCAGAATCAGCATTGGTTGAAAAGCGAATTTGCGAAGTTTAATAGTGATTGAAGCTATAGAGCAACTGATAGGCTGCCGCGGCAACAAATTTAGAAAACCTAATTGACATTCAATTAAAATAGACGTAATTTTAGAGTGTAGGAGATATTTGGAAGGAGCAATTCTTAATGCCAGCTAACCTGTAATGGTCGATTTTACTGAGTAGTGCAGAAAAAATCCTATTTTTGACCAAGGGATTCGTCTGCCTATTTTGACCATTACGGGAACGCAAGGTTATCATTATCTTGAGCCGAAGCGGAGCCCTTAGTAGGGTTTTTCCGCTTTTTTTGTTTTTTACAAATCTGTCTCCGATGGCAACCATACACTTGCGTTCCTTCTAAAAAATCAGAATTTTTAGGAGGAGTCAACATGCGATCAACGGTAATTGAGGTAAACAATCTAACAAAAGCATTCACATTTACAAAAAAGGAACCCAGGCTTAAAGGAGCATTTAAAGGTCTATTCTCCAGACAGACGGAAGAAAAAACTGCGGTAAGCCAGATTTCGTTCCATGTCAATGAAGGAGAAATCATCGGATTCCTTGGTCCGAATGGCGCAGGCAAGACAACAACATTGAAGATGTTATCTGGTATTTTATATCCTTCCGCTGGCGAGGCTAGCGTATTGGGATATGTGCCATGGAAAAGGGAAACTGCGCTAAAGAAACAAATTTCTTTTATTATGGGCCAGAAAAATCAGTTGTGGTGGGATCTTCCCGCGAGTGAATCTTTTTTGCTGATCAAATACTTGTATGATATCGATACGAAGGATATAAAAAAAATCTGACGGAGTTAGTTGAGTTAATGAATGTTCAGGATTGCATGCATATGCAGGTGAGACGGCTCTCATTTGGACAAAGAATGAAAATGGAGCTGATCGCTGCCCTTTTGCACAAACCACGGATCGTATTCCTGGATGAACCTACAATCGGTTTGGATATTATCTCGCAGAAAAACATAAGGAACTTTCTCAAAGAGTATAATCGCGAAAATAAAACGACGATCATGCTCACAAGTCACTACTTGGAGGATATACAGGATCTGTGCAAAAGAAGCGTCATTATTAACGGGGGAACCGTGGTTTATGACGGTGAACTAAATCAGGTTAATGACATCTTTAATAAAAAGGTTATTAAGCTACAGTTCTCTGATCAGATTGACCTAAACCACCTCAACTGTTTTGGGAAAGTCACGTCCCTTAAAGAATCAACCGCAACTCTTGAAATCGACAGGCATGAAGTCAAACAGGCACTTGCAGCATTGATGTCGGAATTCCCGGTGGAAGATGTCGATATTCATGATATTCCAATCGAAGAAGCCATCACTTGGCTGTACGAGAGGAAAGGGGTGAATCAACTCCGATGAAAAAATATGTTTACGTATTTAAGTTAAGCTTATTAAGCTCGCTGGAGTACAAAGTCGACTTTTTCTTTAGTATCCTCGGTGCGTTTCTACCGATTGTCATTCAATATTTTATGTGGAGGTCCATTTTCGAAGCGAGTGGAGATGCTATTGTTTTTGGATATACATTCCAGCAGATGTTAATGTATACGGTCTTCTCAGCGATGATATCTAAAATTATTTCTTCCGGCATTCAATTCGAAATCTCCAATGATATTAAACACGGCCAATTAAGCAGCTTCTTATACAGACCAGCTTCATATACCCTGTATAAGATATCGTCATACCTGGGAGGGAAAGCCGTATATTTGACCATTTCATTTCTGATCATTTATACGGTGCTTATAGCCTTTAACATCGATATTGCGACAAGTGGGCTTAGATTCCCAGTTTTCGTGCTTGCACTGGTGTTTGCCTTTGTTCTCAATTTTCTGATCTACCATATCATTAGTAGTCTGGCATTCTGGCTGGATGAGATCTGGTATTTCTATTTCGCCATGGGGTTTTTGATTACATTATTAAGCGGCGGAATCTTTCCTTTGGATATTTTCGGAAAGACCGTATCATCTCTGGCTAGCTTTTTACCATTTACGTATACCATCTTCTTTCCAGTCAACATCATAAATGGACGGTACGAAATGAACGAGATTTTGACAGGGCTCGGTCTACAATTAACTTGGATCGTGATCATGTCCGTGGTATCCAGAATTTGCTGGGGACTGGGCAACAAAAAATACAGTGCTGTAGGAGGATAGGCAACATGCATACGTTTATAAAGGGCGCGAGACGATATGGAACCATTTATTCAATCATTGTAAAAAACTGCATCTTGAACGAGTTGGAATATCGGATTAATTTCTTCATGCAAATCTTTGCATCATTGGCATCGCTTCTAACCCATTTTGTCTATGTAATTGTAGTGTATCGGTCAGGTGTGGATATCGCTGGATTAACCCCGGATCATATTTTGTTGTTTATGGGAACTTATTTTATTATGACAGCGATCTATGCTTTCTTTTTCGTAAACAACTTTTTCGCTTTCCAGGGGCACGTCAAACATGGAACGATGGATATGTACTTGATCAAACCGGTTTCTCTTCAATTTATTCTTTCCTTACGATTAATCAATGTGATGGGTATCCCTGATTTCATTGTGGGCGTGGGTCTGGTTTGCGTGGCTTGGCAGCGATTGGGGCTTGAGACAAGCGCCATGCAATTGTTAGGGTACGCGGGCTATATCTTCGGCGGGGGAGTTATGGCATACGCATTGTTAATGCTTCCACAGGTTTTGGCTTTCTGGTTTACAAGTACATCTAGTCTGTATAACCTTGGGGCGCAGCTATGGGAAGCGAATACGATGCCTATGGCTATCTATAATCAGACGATTCGAGCGATAGGCACATTTGTTTTCCCTATATTTGTTGTATCGAATTTCGCCCCTCTCTATGTGTTAGACAAGTTAACTTTAACCGGTCTAGTGTGGGGAATATGTGCGCCATTTCTATTCTTTGCTTTGGTCCGAATTTTGTTCTTACAAGGGCTTAAGCGTTACACGAGTGCAAGTAATTAAAGGCCGAGAGTAAACGCGAGACAGAACTGTCGATATCAAGCCACCCGTTGAACGGGTGGTACTGTGTCGACAGTTTAGTGGAACGAATTCCTGTATCAGAGGTATTGCTTCCATGCTAATACGGATAATGGTAAAGTATTTTTAAAAATGTTTTACTTTAGACTAATTCAACAACCATGGTTATGATTACATTCGAAGTCTATCACACCAACCAACAGAAAAAGAGGAGAAAAAGAAAAATGAATACATCTCTCCATTTGGAAGTAAGTAAAAAGTTAAATACTTTCTTGAATGCTTTAGCAGATCAAGGATATTTCAACGGAGCCGTACTGGTTGCCCAGGAAAACCAGATATTGTTGAGTAATGGTTTCGGTATGGCCAATTTTGAGCATGAAGTACAAAACACTTCAACAACGAAGTTTCGTATCGGTTCAATAACCAAGAGTTTCACTGCAATAGCTGTTATCCAGTTACGGGATCAAGGCTTGCTTAGTGTTAATGATCCAATCAGTGTGTACTTACCGAACTATCCGAATGGAAATATCATAACCATACATCATTTACTAACCAACTCATCAGGAATCCCAGATTATCCGACTTTTCCTCACTATTGGGAGAAGACCATGAAGCTTTATTCAACAATCGAGCAAACAATTGAATCGTTTAAGGATAAACCGCTGCAATTCGTCCCAGGAGAAGGCTATAGTTACACAAGTTCTCCCTTCATTTTGTTAACTTACATTATCGAGAAGGTCTCGGGGATGTCGTATCAAGAATATGTAACTAAGCATATCTGCAAACCTTTGAATATGAGAAATACGGGGGTTGAAGACGGCAGAACACTCCTAAAAAATTTTGCTTCTGGTTACTCAGTATGTAAGGGAATCATCCCAACCGAATATGTAGATATGTCAATACATGTAGGAGCAGGAGGGATGTATTCCACAATCGAGGATCTTTATCTCTGGGATCAAGCTTTATCTAAGGATGGTTTGTTGAGTAAATACCATCGAGAGCAATTATTTGGGAGGGACACCTCACCATGTGGTAGTTACGGCTGGGTAGTAACAGAACAATTCATCAACAATAAGTCAAGAAAACGCGTGTGGCATAACGGAACAATGAATGGTTTTTATGTGGAGTTTAATCGCTATGTAGACGAAAATATCACAATTATTGTATTGAGCAATGTGAACCTTACCCCAGTTGACATAATATGTCAACGTTTGGCGAAAATAGTGATGGGTGAGGAAATCCCTTTACACAATCCCGTATCTCCTATAAAGATACCTCGAGATGAATTAAGAAAATATGCGGGAATATATAACTATGGTGAAGAGACAACCAGCAAAGACTCCATAAGAGCAGGGCAGTTAAGAGAAGCCTTGGATAAACTAACAAATATCGATAAACCTAAATTCGCCGTCGGATTGTTTTACGATATATTTTATCAGTACGGTATCGACCCTGCAAAAACCGTCGTAGTAACCTTTGAAGATGATAAGATCTATTTGTTTATGCAAAAAAATAAGGGTGCATGGTTTAAGTACGAGATCGTGCCGATCTCCAAACAAGATAATTCCCTTACATGTATTACGTTACACGTTGAAGAACGGATAGAGTTCCGTATTGAACCAAATGGAGGACTAAGGTTATCACATATAGATCCAAATGGCCATCGAACTGATGCGTTTAACTTAATTTCTATAATCTAGTACGTTTCGTTGTAAGCAATATAGCCACCTAGAACCGCGATTTACGCGGTTCTTTATCATTTCAGTGTCTGTAACAGAACAGAGCAGGGAACCTATTAGAAGAGATTACAAACCTTATATAATGTGTAACACCAATGTCGGAAGACAAAAACATATATGCATACGAAGCCGCGCGATTGATGCTTTTTTCATTTTAACGATATATGTTCTTGTCACAAGTCAGTGACAAGAACATATATCGTTTGCCGATTAAGGACAAGAACATGTATTGTTTTCCGTAATTGAGAATGGTTATTAATTGGGTATTCAATAGAATGAAAATGATATTGTTCGACCCATCGCTTGTCATTGAGAAGGATTTCACGATTGAAGCCGGATATGAAGCGGCGTTTCAGTTGCTAAAGAACAAGCTTGACTTTGACTCGATTTTTGCCGGTAACGATTTAATGGCCATTGGTGTCGTGAAAGGTCTTCAGGAACAAGGAATCAAAATACCAGTGATGTCGCCATCGTCGGATGCTCGCTCATTCATCAACCCATGAGAGAAATAGGCAGACTTTCCGCTGAGAAAATGATCGCAATATTAAGTAAAAGGCTCGTTCCCGAGAAGCAAACCGTTGTCCCGATGGAATTGATCATTCGTGAATCATGCGGGAACTCTTCATCAGGATAACTCGCATTATTTTTGCGATTAATTTAAATCGATTTAAATATTTGGAGGAAGTGGAAGCCCGTCCAGTATTACAGGAACGCAAGATCCGATTGTTTGGAAGCGCATCCGTCAAAAAAGAGCGGAAAGGATTGATTTGAAAATGAAAGAGGGGTACAAATCCTGATTCACGCGCTTATCGCCGGATGAGCTTGTTGAAGCCGTCCACGCGGGTTTCGTGATTCATGCCCTCTAACACAAAGAGCCTACCGGTCGGTTCTTTTTCTTTTCAAAAAATGTAAGCGGTTGTCCCGGTATAACCTCCTGGACAAACCGCTTCAAAAACACTGAAGAACTCATGGTAAATTATCTTCGTCTAAACTTGGAGCTTTTTCTTTCGATCAATGTGGGTTCCATCATAATATTTACCAAACTGGAGGGCACCTCTTGATTGATACGGTTCAGGAGTATTTCAAAACTGGTCCTTACCATTTCTCCAATCGGTTGATGCATGCTTGAAATCTCCATGATTTTCGCTAGATACGTATCGTCAAAACCAATGATGCTAACGTCTTCGGGAACCCGAATTTGTCTTTGCTGCGCGGCTCTCATGAACTCAAGGGCCATGATGTCATTTTCCGCGAAAAGACATGTAAATTCAAGCTTTTCCGACTCATCCAAATATTTTTCGATATATCTGCGAATCATAAAGCTGTTATTGGAGGATTCGACCAGCAGGAAGTTATTTGGGTCAAACGTGAAGCCGTTTTCTTGCAATACGCTTTCTAAACCGTAAAATTTTTCGTCGTCTCGTATCGATCCAATGTATCCAAATGTCTTGTGTCCTGAATGAACGAAGCTTTCGCCGGCCAATTTGCCTGCTTGAAAATGATTGATTCCGACACTGTCGAGCATTTTTTTATTATTGGTTATCACAACGGTGGGGATTTCCAGTTTTGAAATCCTCTCCAGGTTAAAATCGCTTGCAGGCACAATGATGATCCCATCCACCTGCCGGGAAACAAAGTTTTGTATGTTCTCCCATTCCGTCACCGGATTGTATTTGGAATTGTGAAACAGAATATTGTATCCGTTCTTCCTCGCTTCAAGCTCCAGCGAATCAATGATATCCACAAAATAAGGATTGTCGATCTCCCTTGTGCTTATGCCAATAATGTTCGTGCTGCTTCTTTTCAACGTTTGAGCCGCTTTATTGGGAACATAGCCAACCTCTTCAACCACTTTCATAACGGCATTGACGATTTCTTCGCTGACACCTTTATGGCCATTAAGGACCCGGGATACCGTCGGTTGGGACACTTTCGCCTTTTTGGCTATTTCCTTCATAGTCATTTTTGCCATCGGATGAGCTCCTTTCAGAGTTACTATATCATAAAACCAAACGCAATAATATATTCTGAATAAAAATTTTTATATTCAAGAATATCTTTTTTAATATTAGAAATCGTATTCCGAAACTGTGAATAAACATGTCCTAGAATTGACAGTGGTACTTTAAGATGAAACCTCGATATTAGTGTTGACAACTGATTTATCGAAGTGATATGCTTTCGTTGTAAGTGTTTCCAATATTGTAATACGTATTCACGATTATTCATTAATAGGAGTGGGATTATCTTTTAGGGGGCGACACATGAAATATAAAATCGTTTTATTGGGAGCGACGCAATACTTCTTAAATTATAGAATGTGGAGGGTTTATCGCTAGTGAATACGAACCTGAAGAATGAAAATGTGGGGGTAAAGCGCAGGAAGTTTAAGAAACCCGAAGTGAAGCATTACTGGATCATGCTTGTGCCGGCCTTCATTTGGCTAGCTTTGTTTCAAATTACTCCGATGTTTGGAATTGTGATGGCATTCCAGGATTATAACGCTGGGGGCGGGTTTCTGCATTCGGAATTTGTCGGACTTGAGCATTTCCGATACATGTTTGAGATGAATGATGCGCGAGTTGCTTTGAGGAATACATTGATCATTGCCTTTGGCAAAATCATCAGCAATTTGTTCATTCCGTTAATATTCGCGTTGCTGCTGAACGAACTAAGGCAAAAGTACTTGGTCAAGACGATTCAGACGAGCGTATACCTGCCTTATTTCTTGTCTTGGGTTATTTTATCCGGCATTATGCTGCAAATCTTTTCGTACAATGGTCCGGTTAACAACCTGTTGGAATTTATGGGCTTTGAGCCTGTGCTATTTTTTCAAAAGGCGGAATTATTCAGGGGTTTCATTATCGGATCGGATGTATGGAAGAACTACGGCTTCAATGCGATCATTTATTTGGCCGCATTGGCCGGCATTGATCACACGCTTTATGAGGCGGCAGTGGTGGACGGGGCGGGCCGATGGAGAAAAATGTGGCATGTAACGCTGCCGGGCATTCGCAGCACCATCGCACTATTAGCCATTTTGAATCTTGGAGGCATCCTGGATGCAGGCTTCGATCAAGTATACAACTTGTACAACCCGCTCGTGTACAGCACCGGAGATATTATTGATACTTTTGTTTATCGCGCAGGGCTGCAGGGGTTGGATTTCAGTTTTGGCACCGCGGTTGGTTTATTGAAATCTGTCGTCAGCTTTATTCTTATTACCGCAGGGTACTGGCTGGCGAGGAAGCTTTTAGGCTATCGAATCTTCTAATCGGAGAGACTTTGAGCTCTGCTCAAAGATCCCTAAATGCGGAGTGACTTTGAGAAGCAGAGAGACTTTGAGCTCCGCTCAAAGATCCCTATGTCAAGCTCAAAGATCCTGATGTCAGGAGGAAGCAAAGTGATCGAGAATCGTTCTTTAGGATCAAAAGCGTTTGACGTTATCAATTTAATTTTTCTCATTAGCTTGACGCTGCTGAGTTTGTTGCCGCTCTGGTATACCTTGATGGTTGCGTTAAGTGAAAAAGAAGCCGTGCAGGCAGGAATTGTATCTATTTACCCGATTGGCTTCAATTTATATGCGTTTGACGCGATTTTGTCAGATTCCGGTTTCTTTAAAGCGTTTTGGGTATCGGTACAACGGGTTGTTCTGGGAGCGGCGTTTACGATGCTGGTGTTGTCGCTCGCTGCGTACCCGTTGTCCAGAACAAGCAAGCAATTTCCGGGACGCAATTTACTGATGTGGGCATTCATCTTCTGCTTGTTGTTTAACGGCGGTTTGATTCCCTGGTTTATCACAATGAGGAACTACAACCTGATGGACAGCGTCTGGGGCTTGGTGCTAAGCGGCGGAGTTCCGATATTCAACATGATTCTGATTACGAACTTCATCAAGAACCTGCCGGAAGAGCTGGAAGAGGCGGCGAAAATGGACGGGGCCGGTCCGTGGAGAGTCCTGTTTCAGGTATTGCTGCCGCTCCTTAAGCCTGTACTGGCGACTGTCCTTTTGTTCACGATGGTAGGGCATTGGAATGAATTTTTTCAAGGGATGGTCCTGTCCACCCAAATGGATAGTTATCCGTTGCAAACCTATATTCAGCAGTTGGTCGTCTCGGCAAGCCTTGAAAATCTGGCGAACCTGTCCCTTGAAGAGCTCGACCGGGCCTCCAAATTGAATAACGGCTCCTTGAATGCGGCCAAGATTTTTGTGGCGATGATTCCGGTGCTGCTGATCTATCCGTTCTTGCAGAGATATTTTGTGAAAGGGATTACGCTTGGATCCGTGAAGGGTTAACCCGCGTGTCTACAGGCATTGTTGTCCGAGGAGAGTATCCTTGACATAAATAACAATAAAGGGGAATGAACGTATGAAGAGATCAAGCATCATCAGAAAGGCGAGCGCAGCAGCCCTGTCCTTGGCGCTTGTTGCTTCCTTGCTCGCAGGTTGTGCCGGCAATAACGGCAATGGCGGCAACACCCAGTCTTCTACTAGCGAGCCTACGGCTCCAACAGTGACGGAAGCGGATCCATTTGGCAAACAGCCAGAGCTGACCGTTCTTACGAGGGGAACATGGGCGAACCCGGATGCGAAATACCCTGACGGTCAATCTTTGGAAGACAATGCGTACACAAGGAAGCTTAAGGAAGAGTACAACATTGAGTTCAAGAATGCATTCGTCGCATCCGATTATCCGAAGCAAGTGGATTTGGCAATCGCAAGCGGGACTATCCCGGATTACTTGACGAATCTGACTTATCCCCAGTACAGAGCGATTGTCAAATCAGGCCTCGCCATGGACATCTCCGAGGTTTGGGAGCAGTACGCAAGCCCAGATGTGAAGGCAGTATACGACTCCAACAAGGAATTGTTCGACAGCCTGGTCAAGGAAGACGGCAAGATGTATGGCATTCCTGGCGCCAAACCGCTTGTGGATTTCTTGCCTGTCATGTGGGTTCGTCAAGATTGGCTGGATAAACTGGGGCTCAAGGCGCCTACGAACCTGGACGAGCTTGCAGTCGTGGCGAAAGCGTTCGTAGAGCAAGATCCGGACGAAAACGGCAAAGCGGATACGGTGGGCCTTGTGGGTCCAAAGCAAGACGGAAAACTGTATCAGGATATGGATGACCAGAACTTCAGTTTGCACTTTGATCCCTTATTCTCAGCCTTCAACGCTTTCCCCGGCTTTTGGGTAAAGGACAACGATGGCGAAGCGGTTTACGGTTCGATTCTGCCCGAAACAAAGGCGGCCCTTCAGAAGCTGGCCGACATGTACAAACAAGGGCTGATTTCCAAGGGCATGTTGACGTCTAATACTGAGGAACTGATTTCAAATAACAAAGCGGGGCTGTTCTTCGGTACTTGGTGGAACCCTTTCACTGAGATCGGAAACAGCTGGAGAAACGACAATAACGCTAACTGGCAGGCTTATCTTTTGCCTTCCGGATCCGACGGTATTACCCTGGCGAAAGGCGGCAACGCAGCCTCTCAATTTGCGATCATCAGCAAGGACGCCAAAAATCCGGAAGCCATTATTAAACTGCTGAACATTAAAACAGCGAGCCTGGATAAACTCGTCCCCAAGGAGGATCGGGCGGTTTTGTCGGATTATCCATACCCGTTCTACCTGACGTACTCGTACGCGGACGGTCCCGCCAAGATTTTGCAGCAAATGATTAACTATACTGAGGGCAAGGGTACGGTCGAAGAGATACACGCTGACTTTGACAGCTACGATCCTGGCGCGATTCCGATCTTTGACAAGATGATCGCTTTCAAAACCGAGCCGTACGACAATTTGAACATATCGGGTTGGGATTTCTCCGGGGACAAGGCGAATGATTTCGGATTGGTTTATTCCTTTGGCATCGGCCTGAGGCCTTATGTGGGCGGTAAGTTCAAATGGGTCAATACCTTGACTTATGCTAAAACCGAAACGATGGATAAACGATGGGGCAATTTGAAAAAACTCGAGTATGAAACGTTCTCAAAAATCATTATCGGCGTGCAACCGATCGACACCTTTGATTCATTTGTAGAACAGTGGAAAAAAGAAGGCGGCGACAAAGTCGCGAAGGAAATTCAAGAATCGTTAAATCAGTAAGATCACTAGAGGTAATAATGAGTTCTGTCTTTGACGGAACTCATTGTTGCCTGCAATAAGGATGGAGAGGAAGAGAAGAATTTGATTACTATGAATGTGGAGAAGTACCGTCCCAAGTTTCATTTTTCTCCTGTGGAGAAATGGATGAATGACCCGAATGGGCTGGTATATTTTGAAGGGGAATATCATCTCTTCTACCAGCACCATCCGTACGGTACGGACATGGGAAATTTGCATTGGGGACATGCGATAAGCAAAGATCTCATGACATGGGAACACCTCCCCGTAGCGCTTGCGCCCGATGAGAATGGCATGATTTTTTCAGGCAGCGCTGTGGTGGATTGGAACGACACAACGGGTTTTTTCGGCGGGAAGCCTGGTCTTGTTGCTATTTTTACTCACCATGATGATTCTGGGTTGACACAAAAGCAAAGCCAAAGTATTGCATATAGTAGTGATTCCGGAAGGACCTGGATCAAATACGAGGGTAATCCGGTTATCACTTCTGACCTATATAACGATTTTCGGGATCCGAAGGTTTTCTGGCATGAAGAAACGAAGCGATGGGTGATGGTTCTCGCTTGCGGTCAAATGCTTTGCCTTTACCATTCTCCGAATTTAAAAGAATGGACCTTTAGCAGCGAATTCGGTGAAGGAATCGGTTGCCATGACGGCGTCTGGGAATGTCCTGATTTGTTCGCGCTGCCTGTGGATGGGGATCGGACAAAACGGAAATGGGTCGTGCTTGTTAGCATTGGAGACGAGCCTGAATTCCAGGAAGGTTCAAGAACCCAGTACTTTACCGGGCATTTTGACGGTCGTGCCTTCATACCGGACGAAGCTTCCCAAACGATTCGTTGGCTTGATTATGGCAGGGACAATTATGCGGGCGTAAGTTGGTCGGACATCCCGGAAGAAGACGGACGCAGAATCTGTATCGGCTGGATGAGCAATTGGAAATATGCGCAAATGACTCCTACCGAAGGCTGGAGGGGCGCCATGACGATTCCAAGAGAGCTTACTCTGGAATCAAGGAATGGCGAGGCCGTATTGATTCAACGTCCTGTGAAGGAACTGGAAAAGATCAGGACTCCTTTTGTAGAGGTAGAAGGGGAAGCTGTAAACGAGTTAAATAGGTTGCTGAAGGACCAGCAACTGGAAACCTATGAAATATTAGCTGAATTCGAGCCTGCCCAAGGCATTGATTCCTTTGGGTTTAAACTAAGAACCTCGGGTCAGGAAGAAACGGTGGCAGGTTATTCCGTGAAGGATTCGGCCGTATTTGTAGACCGCACACGTTCGGGAGTCGTTGATTTTCATGAGCATTTCGCAGGCAAACATCAAGCGATCATCCCGCCCGATCAGCAGAGTCTACAGCTGCGTATTCTTGTAGATCGCTCATCAGTGGAAGTATTTGCGAACGATGGTCTTATCGTCATTACAGATTTGATTTACCCGTCCTCATCCTCATTAGGATTATCATTTTTTTGCAACGGGAAGAACGAGATCCCCTATCAAGTAAGGATATATAAATTGTAGTTATTCTGGAGGGGAGGTGATGATCTTTTGATCAGGACATTGCCTCCCCGGGGAAAATTAGCGAAACAATCAATACCGTTTGAAGATCGGTTCTACATGGCGATTGCAGATTTCAAGCGGTCCATGAAAGCGTTTTCGAACACTTCGAGGCCCTGATTCGTGGCAAAACAATCTTTTTATGTTAGGAGAACACAGATGAACAAATCAAAAAAATCTTTTATTCTACTATTAGTGTCTGCACTGTTTATGAGCCTTGTTTTCACACCCGCCTATCCAGTCCAGGCTGCAGAAAGCAATGCTGTGCAGGTTTGGCTGACAGACATATCGAGCGATAAGTGGCTGGAACAACAAAGCGATGTGTTATTCGAAACAAAGCAAACGACTAACCCGCTTACGATCAATGTCGACGCAAGCCGCAAGTATCAACAAATGGATGGTTTTGGGGCGTCTTTAACGGACTCTTCCGCTTGGCTGATCTGGAATAAGCTGACTACTGCCAATCGGGATATTTTGATGAATAATCTATTTAATCCCACGACAGGTATCGGCATGAGCTTAGTCCGCACTCCGATGGGGGCTACGGATGTAAATTACGGCCCCAGTTACTCCTATAACGACATGCCTGAGGGACAGACGGATCCGACGCTGGAGAACTTCTCGATCGCGCATGATGAGGCGTATATCATTCCGGAATTGAAGCAGGCGCTCTCGCTTAATCCGTCGCTCAATATCCTTGCGAATCCGCATAGCCCTCCAGGTTGGATGAAGACCTCCGGCAGTATGATAGGAGGTACTCTATTGGATGAGTACTATGATGAGCTCGCCAACTATTTTGTAAAGTATATACAAGCTTTCAGTGCTCACGGCGTGCCTATATCCTATGTTACGCCGCAAAATGAACCCATGGGCGCTCCCGAATGGCCCGGCATGTTCCTGTCCGTTTACCAGAACATCAAATTAACTGAGGAGATGGGCAAGGCGTTTGCAGCTAACAATATAACAGCGGAGATTTTGGGTTGGGACCACAACTGGGATGTGCCTTCGTATCCCGAGACGATTTTTAACGATCCTGATGCCTCCCAGTACACCGCTGGAACGGCATGGCACATCTATAGCGGCAGCCCGGTTCTCCAAACGCTAGTCCACAACGACTATCCAAATAAAAAAGCTTACATCACGGAAGCCACTGGAGGTATTTGGCAAGAAAATAAGACGGTAGGGTTCCATGATGCACTGAATTGGTGGATTATCGAAGGTACGCGTAACTGGGCGAATGGCGTGATGCTATGGAACATTGCGCTCGACGAAAATATGGGTCCGCTCAACAGCGACACGGGTGGCATCCCTATGATGCGCGGATTGGTTACCATTAATCAGTCTACCGGAGAGGTAACCTACAATGAGGACTTTTACGCAGTCGGTCATGCCAGCAAATTTGTACAGCCTGGAGCCTATCGAATTTATTCGAATAGCTTTGGGGATGGAAGCATCGAGAATGTTGCGTTCCAGAACCCGGATGGATCGAAGGTACTGATTGTGCATAACTCGGGGAACGACTCGAAGACCTTCAGCGTTGCAGACGGAACGGAATCGTTCGACTACACCTTGAATGCCGGCAATGCCGTCACGTTTACGTGGGAGGAGCCTCAGCAGAACGGCGCTGCCCCTGCAGCGGTCAGTGTCACGGATGCGACCTATGACTTTAGATTTTCTGATTCGGCTATTATTACGTACGATCCGGCATTACTGGACTATCAGAATACCATCCGTACCGGAAATAGCTTGATCACGTATTCCCTTCCGATCGGAGCTTCAATCCAGACAGGAGAGATGCTGGACCGCAGCCAGTGGACCGTCACGGCTTCGTCGAATTCGGGTGGGGACGGGACCGGGAATGCGTCCGGGGATGCGGCCGTGAACGCGATCGACGGCGATATCGACACAAGGTGGACCACCGGGCATGGGATGAAGAACGGCGACTGGTTTCAGATCGATTTGGGAAGCTCTCTGAGCTTCGATCAAATCGTCCTTGATCTCAGCACGAGCAGTTCCTTCGACTACGCTACTAATTATCAGGTCTATGTTTCAGATGACGGCGTCAATTGGGGCACCGCGATTGTAAATGCTGGTAATGGGCATATAGGAAAGAATACCATCACGCTTCCAACCACCCAGACGGCGCAGTACATTCGCATCGTCAGTACCGGAGCAAGCAGTTTCTGGTGGTCCATCGGTGAAATCAATGTGTATTCCTCGGTTGAAGCCGGTTCGTTCGCAGCTCCGACAGCGGTATCAAACGGACTTGAGCTGCAGAACTGGACTAGTCCGGAAGGGGAGCAGGTTACCGTCGTATTCAATGGAACCGGCAGCAGCGAAAGTTTCGCGGTTGGCGCGTACACCTATACACTTCCAAGCAGGACATCAGCAATGTTCACAACTGCAAGTTTGTCAGGTTTGCCTACACCGGCCTTCAGCAATTTGACGCCGAATGAAGGCTTGGCAGGTAACAAGCTTACAATCAGCGGTTCTAATTTTGGCAGCAAACAGGGGTTCGGTACGGTGAATTTCGGATCTATTCCGGCTATTATAGACAGCTGGTCGGATTCGAGCATTACCGCTTACGTTCCAAACGGACTTCCATCGGGGACGATCACGGTTTCTGTGAACGGAAGCAGTGGAGTATTTGCGGGCGAATCTTCGTTCAATGTCAGAACTCTTCCTCCTGCGCTGCCGCGGACGGGTTGGACCGTAACGGCTACGGATGTAAGTCCGTGGGGCGATGTGCCCGAAAACATGTTGGATGGCGATATTAACAGTCGGTATAGCTCCGGAACAGGAATGTATAATGGTCTTTCTATTACAGTGGACATGGGGCAAATGCAGACTTTCAACAAGCTTATGTTGGATTCCGGAAGCAGTATCGGTGACTATGCGCGAAGCGCAGACGTGTACGTATCTACGGATGGAACCGACTGGACCAAGGTTTCTTCTATCGTAGGAGACGGCCAAGCGGTCCAACTGGCATCCTTCCAAACGCAGACAGCTCGTTACATTAAGGTCGTCAATACCGGCAGTGCCGGTAACTGGTGGTCCGTTGCAGAGTTTAACATATACGACACTCGGGCGAATTGGACCGCAACGGCTACGGATATAGTTGATTGGGATGATAAGCCCGAAAAGATGCTGGATGGCGATCGTGACACTCGGTATACCTCCGGAATTGGGCAATATAATGGTCTTTCGTTTACAGTGGATATGGGGCAAACGGAGACATTTAACAAGATTAAGATCAATTCCGGCAGCGGCAGCAATGACTATGCGCGAAGCTCGGACGTATTCGTATCTACGGATGGAACGAACTGGACCAAGGTTGCTTCTGTAACAGGAGCCGGCCCGCTCCAAGAGATCACTTTCCAGGCGCAGACAGCTCGCTACATCAAGGTCGTCTGCACCGGCAATGAGGGTTACTGGTGGTCCGTCGCAGAGTTTGACGCTTATTACGCAAATCCGGACTATCGGGCGAATTGGACCGCAACGGCTACGGATGTAAGTCCGTGGGGCGATGTGCCCGGAAATATGCTGGATGGCAATCCTGACACCCGGTATAGCTCCGGAACAGGGCAGTATGATGGTCTTTCGTTTACAGTGGATATGGGGCAAACGGAGACATTCAACAAGCTTGTGATCGATTCCGGCAGCGGCAGCAATGACTATGCGCGAAGCTCAGACATATTCGTATCTACGGATGGAACCAACTGGACCAAGGTTATTTCTGTAACAGGAACCGGTCCGCTCCAGGAGATCACTTTCCAGGCGCAGACAGCTCGCTACATCAAGGTCGTCTGCACCGGTAATGAGGGTTACTGGTGGTCCATCGCAGAGTTTGACGTGTATCAGACAGCTGCATTATATGAGGAAGTATATTTCAAGCATGAGGGAGAGAAAATTACCTCTCTGACCGTACAGGATTCGAAGAGTACCATCACTTTGGAGGCATGGGGCAAATCCAAAGTAGACGGACAGGCTGATGTAAATATTACCTCTGAGGCTGCCTGGTCGGTTGAGAGCGGGCAGGATGTCGCAAGTGTCAACAACGGCATTATCACCATTAATAAAGACGGTAACGCATCGGTAAAGATTATCTACGACGGAAAAGAAGCCGCTTTGAGCCTAGTTATAAACAAGGCCTCTTCAGGAGGCTCTTACGTACCTCCGGTATCCGATACCGGAACTGGGACGGGTAATGGTTATGGCGAAGTGACAGGAACCATTAACAATTCGGATGGAAGCATTACAAACATTTATGGCGAAAGCGGCAGGGCTGTGACTGAGTATTCGGCAGATATCATTTCTTCGATGATTGCTGATCTCATTAAACAGAACAAAAAGGAATTAATAGTAACCTTGCCGTATACTTCCGCTTCGATCAATGAATTGGTATTTGCTGCTGATGCCGTTAAGCAAATAGCAGACGGTAAAATTGATTTGAAAGTTCAATTAAAGAATACGTCACTCATCATACCGTCATCTGTTCTTAAAGAACTGTCAGCGGATCTGAAAATAGAAATAAAAACACTGGCGGATACTGAAAAGCAGAATGTGCTGACAAACCTTAACGGCTTGAAGGTAATCGGACCCGTCATTGAATTCACGCTAACATCTGTAAAAGGAAGCGAACAGAATTCTGTAACACAGTTCAAAGAGAAAGTGACTGTTGAAATGGGCGTTGAAGGTATTAATACTAGCAATATAGATACAAAGAAGCTGGGTGTCTATTATCTGGATGAAACTTCGGGGACATGGATTTATGTCGGAGGCAAATACAATTCCGAAACGGGAATGGTAGAAGCAAAAACCAGACATTTTACGAAGTTTGCCGTAATGGAATACAACAAGAGTTTTTCCGATATTGGATCCGAACATTGGGCAAAGGCTTATATCGAAGTGATAGCAGCAAAGCATATCACTACTGGTGTCAGCGAAACCAGTTTTGATCCAGCAGGAAAAGTCACACGTGCCCAGTTCGCAACATTCCTTGTAAGAGCACTTGGAATAGATCTTCCGGCTTATAAGGGGACATTCACCGATGTACCAGAAGGGCAATGGTATACGGCATATGTGGAAGCAGCACAGGCCAGCGGCATTATTAATGGCGTAGGCAACGACAGATTTGATCCGCATAAAGAAATAACACGTGAGCAAATGGCAGTAATGGTAATGGGCGCGTACACTTATGTAACAGGTCAGACAGCTAATACCGTCGGCAAAGATGTCAATACAGGATTTGACGATCTGGATCAGGCGGCTTCATGGTCAAAGGATGCCATCAAAGCCAGCTTTAAACTGGGAATTATCAATGGTGTCAAGACGACTTCCTATGCACCGGGATTGTTAGCTCAAAGAGATCAGGCTGCATCGATTATTTACAGATTCCTAAAGGCAATAGGGGAATTGTAGAAGAATAATGTCACACACTGTCATGAATCAGCGCCTGCGCTGTCGAGGGCGAATTGGACCGCAACAGCTCGGATGTAAGTCCGTATGACGATGTGCCGGAATCATGCCAGTGTAACAAAACCATCGTCCAACCTGGGCGATGGTTTTTTGAAGGGATCAAATTTAGGTTACCTATATTTTTAATAAAAGGTGAAGTGCAATGGAAGCGTTCCTTTGCAGCTGGGCGCCAATACGGTGACCGTCGACGTCGTCGACAAGTTTTTCGGCAACCCTGTCAACACCTATCAGATTACATTAACCCGAAGTACCGTGACATCGGATATCGTCGACGGCTCCATCGGGCCGGATGACTTGTCCGATGAAGCGAAAAGCGGGATAGGGCCCGTCATCACCGTCGTGGCCGGCCAACCGTTCCATACCGTTGTGGCAGGACACGACAAGCTTATCGACGGCGCAAGCGCGAGTGGAGTCAAAGTCCTAAATCCGAACACTAAGGACGGATTCATTCAACTGGAAGGAATGCTCACTGCTCCCGGCATACAGGTGATCACGCTGGATGGACGAGCGTTCGTGTTTCAGGTCATCGACGAGCCCGGCCAATCGACGGTAACGGCTTCATTCGAGTAAGCAATACATTATAAAAGGAGAGAGAAGACGTGGAGAAGAAAAATGGGATAAAACCCGAGCTGGAAATTCTTGAGATCAAAGACACGGCATCGAATCCGAACGGCGGGTACTGGGAGTTTGTGCAGGACGGCGAATTCTGGAAGAGAAGCTTCAATCCAGGCAGCTTGGAAAGCTAACCGAACGGAAAATCGCCCCATACCGGCCTCTTTGGACGACAACCTTATTTTTTATTAGAAGCCGCGCGGTTGCGGCTTTTTTCTTTTTTATCAATATATGTTCCAGTAAAAGCTTTCTTTGCCTCACAAGGGCTTATTTATGTCTTCGACCAGCCCACAGTCGGTTTTGCATGAGAGATATTTGACTAAGATCAGGCTTACATATACCCCATAAATACCACTTTTGGGTAATAGAAAGGTTATTTGCGATTGTATATGATTAAAGAGCAAGAAAATGCTAATCCTCCGACGGCCAAGATCATCAAATCTATGCAGACGTGATGATGATGGCCGAAACACTAACCCACCTAAGCCATCCGATTTTCCGGATGGTTGGAACATGATCTGGAATCTGAACGTGGAAGGCAAGATCATGGAATGTATTGATGGCGCGGTAATTGCTTATCACGGTTATGCTCCCGAGGTATATACGTTTGCCGCTCCCATGACCGGCGATCCCGTTTTTGCCACCGCCTTTGATTCCCTTGTTCCAAACAATTTCCGCATTTATAACGAACCCGATATTATACCGAGGCTTCCGGGCGGCTTTTTTGGTTACGTTCAGGTTGACGGCGGCATCCCGATTCAATCCCACCATATGCCAATCCGATCCTCACTTCTCTGTTGTCATGAATTGACGACCTATTTATACACATTAGGCGACACAAGTGTAAATCTTGGGAGCTGTGCGTTGCGTTGATGTGAACTTTACCAAATATACGAATTTTTGCGTGGGAGGCTAGAGCATGCCGGGTTCCCTCAAAATTTTATCATGGAACATACAGAAATTCGGAGAAAGCAAGATGGAGGACCACAATTTTATCAAATATGTGGCCCAGGTCATCCAGATCAAAGACGCGGATGTTGTCGGGATTATGGAATTGGTCGGCTGGCTCGGCAACGAAATCCGGGATAAGCTTGTCAAGGAGCTCAACAATCTGGAGAAATTGAAGAATAGCGGGGTTATCTGGTGGGGCGAAGCGAGCGAAATGACGCCGTCCCGACCCAACGAGCAATATTTGTTCCTATGGAAAACCAATTTGCTTATCGATCCGCAATGGCAGCTATGGAACGTAGTAGGCGAAATGATGTTCGATGACTTTTTCAACAAGTATAACTATTCGCCGGACGACCAGAAAAAATTTTGGAAAAGCCTTCAAAAGCATGGGTATCTGGATGCAGAGTATATGATCCCATGGTCGAAGTGGGTTGTGCTGTCTCCCGATCAATTTGATTTGATGAGGAAGGAGCCTTCCTTCGACTTGAATAATGCCCAGAAAAAGGAAGTTGTCGATCTCCTCTATAAAATAGAACCGCAGGCGTTTCCGCTGCGCGGGTCCAGACCGCCCTTCTTGCTCCGTGCCAGAACGAGTGATTCGAACACGGATGTTTCTTTCTTGCTTTATCATGCGCCCGGTCCGGGAAACCCTTTGCCGCGTATAGCCAGCAACCAGTTGAACCCTGCCATGGAGCATGCGCAGGTAGGCGTCATCATGGGAGATTTCAACGTGAAAAAGGATGAGGCCAGCAATCTGATGGTTCTCCAATACTTTAACAGGGACTCAGGAAAGATTGAAGCTGTGAAGACAACGGATAAACAATTTATTTATGTCCACCCCTTCCAAAGAATAACAGGACCGGAAATCGACCCCAAAGTGAAGGACGGCAGGGGCACTATTTTAACGAGTGTACTCCATTTTACTAAAACGCTGTGGGAAAGTAAGACAAGCATTACCTCTACGCTGGTCAATCCGCCG
Source organism: Paenibacillus tarimensis (assembly GCA_041281825.1). Taxonomy (GTDB): domain Bacteria; phylum Bacillota; class Bacilli; order Paenibacillales; family Paenibacillaceae; genus Paenibacillus_D; species Paenibacillus_D tarimensis_A. Next base: position 3,086,935 of record CP166298.1, read on the forward strand.
AATACGATTGCGAGCGACGCCAAGATCTCAGGATTGCTTTCAAGCGAATACGATAAGTTTTTTGTGAAAGTGCCTCAACCGGATCCCAGCAAAGCCTCTGTAGTGCCGCTGATCGACCATATGATACCGAAAAAAAATTCTACTACTTCGACAGAGTATTATCCGGAGTTGGGTAACTTGGCGACCGAAATATACAATAAATGGTGGAAGAGGCAAAACGAAAAAAAAAAGAAATCGGAAGCCGTAGAGGACATGTTGAAGAAAGCACCGCAGCTTAACAGACCTCCGGAGTGGATGTTTGAAGCGCACTATGTTTATCATCACGCCATAAGCGATCATTTGCCGATCTGTATGGAAATTCAATATGTATAAGCCGCGAACGATGCGATACCGGGCAAGTCGGAGTACGGGTTGTTGTTGCGGGAAGGGAGGGGGTTACGGATGAGTCTTCTGAACAAACTTCAGTATGACGCGGGTAGTCAAACTTTGTCACTCGATACGGCGGAGCTCGGCACGCTGGGCGATGTTCTGCGGCAGTCGACAGGCAGCGGCAAGCTGGTTATAACCGGTGTAACGGCTGCTCCGGTCGAGTCGGGGGGGACGATTTCCTTCGCAGGGAACGCGCTTCAGCCGGACGGTTCGCCGTCGCGGCTTTTTTTTCCGCCGGCGAAGACGGTATCCGTCAGCTGCGCGATTTATGAGGCCGATACTGATCCGGTGCTCGTGCTTTCGGTGTTATTGGCGCCGGAATGGCGGTTCACCGATACTTTGCCATTGCTTCGCGATACGTTTTGGTCCGAGCTTGCGCTCAAAGCGGGCGGAGGGTCGTTTCCGTCGCCAAGGTGGATCATTGCCACGGGCAAAATAACAGAGCCGGACTTAGGCCTCGAGTTGAACGAAGGGATACACTTCTATGGCACATTCGACGAATCGAAAGGGCTGTTTGAGTCAGCCGATTGGATGATCGGCACAAGTCCCGTCGGATTTGGAGCGGTTATCGCGCGCGAAGGCGGGCCCCCGAGCTTATCGATCGGTATCACGGTTAGGGACAATAAGGTCGGTTTTGCCGGTGTGTTCCCCAACATGTCCGTGCCCGTCGAAGCAGCGCTCGTATACGATCCGTCGACAACCGATACCCCCTCAGGGCTGCAGCTTGCCGCAACGATCACATGGACCGGGCAACCGCTTAAAATAAGAGCGGTCATCCCCATTTCGGGCGTCGGGATTGCGGAGCTTACGGTACTTGGACCGTTGGCCCTGCCGTCCGACGATGAAATTGCCGGCTTCTTTGGCGGGAAAAGCGTTACCCAATATCTTCCCCCGCCTTTTATGGATGCGCTCGACTCAATCCATATCGACAGCCTGGCGCTCGGGATCGGTCTGGGCTCCAAATGTCTGGAGTACGCCAGAGTAACGCTTACCGTAATGGATGCTCATCCGTTTACCGTCGTTCCCAATTGGGTCACAATCGAACATTTAACCGCAACCGTAACGGTCACCAGTCCGTTTCAAACCCCGAGTGCTTCCTACAAAATGTCCGGGATATTGGATATCGGCGGCGTCGATCTGCTCGTATCCGCAAATCTGATGCCTTCACCGCGAATTCCCGATTTGACCGTTGTGGTGCAGATGGAGCCGTGGAGCGAAATCGATCTGACGATGATCGCCGACAAATTCGGTCTGCCAAAGGGTGCTTATAAGATTAATGTTAACGAGTTTCAGATGAGCGCTTCCATATCGGGCACATACTTTATCCGTGCGGAGCTTGAGGAACATCGGCTAGGAAACGCCCCGGACGTGTTCGTGATGAGTAATTTGATCTTTGAACTGGACTTTGACGGGCAGCCGAACTTCATCTTGGAAGGCAATATGGAAATCGCCGGGGTGGACGCCCATCTCTCGCTGGCCGCAGGATCGGGCGGTGAAAGCGGTTCGACAGGAACCGGATGGGATATTCGGGTACAGGCCGGGAAAGATTCGCCGATTACGATGGGCGATTTGCTCGCCGACCTCGCCGGCAAATTCGGTTTGGAGGACGTGCCGGCTCCGGTCAAGAGCATCGAGTTGAGAAACGTCGAGCTTCATTATTCGTCCCAAACTTCTGGGGACAGCAGCTTTTTGTTCACGCTCGAAGGCGATTTGACAGTGAAGTCGACAGCGGTTGCCGTTGTGTTGACTATCCGGGTGACGGAAAAGCAGGAAGTTGAAGGCGAGTCTGCAGTCATTAAGTACGACGCTTTCTTCGGCGGGCACATTATAATCGGGTCGCTGCAGTTCGATCTTCTGTTCGACACGAATAACCGGACATCGCAATCATTTATGGCGACCTATAGCCACCAGGAAGGCTCTTCGTCCGCAATCTCCATTCACGATTTGGTAGCCGGAATTTCAGCCGAGCTTGCCTCCGAAATTCCTCCGAGTCTTACGATCGGTTTGCGCGATGCGAAATTCGTCTTTTATAAGAACGCCAACGAGAGCAAATTTATGCTGGGACTCGATCTTGGCGCGGATTTCAGCCCGACAGATCTTCCGCTGATCGGCAAGAAGCTGCCGTCAAGCGATTCGATCGCCGTTCGGGATTTACAGATTTTGTACGCCTCCGAAGCTTTCACCGCGGCGCAAACGGCGGTAATCAACAAGCTGCTTCCAAATGAAAGTGCCGTTAAACCGCTGCCGTCAGAAGTGGGGAAAGGATTAACCGCCGGCGCCGAAATTCGGTTTGGCGGAACGCCGCAAACGTTGTCCTTCCCGCTGACAGGGGCCGGAGGGACCAACACGAACGCCTTAAAAAAGGCGGATCCGCCAGTGGTCGCTAAGGATGCATCGGCTGCTTCCGCCGTCAAATGGTTCAACGTGCAGAAGTCGTTCGGCCCCGTATCGTTGAACCGTCTCGGGATCGGTTACCAAGACGGCATGCTTTGGTTTATGCTGGACGGCGCTTTAACCCTGTCCGGCCTTACCATCAGCCTGATAGGCATGGGCTTCGGCACCCGGCTGGATCATTTCGATCTCAAATTCCAGCTTCATGGGATCGGACTGGATTACAGCCAAGAGCCGCTTATGATCGGCGGATCTTTCATGGAGGTCGTTCCCCCGCCTGCCGGAACAAAATATTTGTACGAAGGCGCGGCGTCGATACAAACCGAGAAATTCGCACTTGAGGCGATCGGGTCATACGCGCAAATGCTTGACGGGCAGCCGTCGATGTTTGTCTTTGCGAATCTCGACACGCCCCTCGGAGGTCCGCCGGCGCTCTTCATCAACGGCTTGTCTGCCGGCTTCGGATATAACCGGAACGCGGAAATGCCTGCGCCCGACGAGGTATTTGAATTTCCGCTGTTGGCGCTGACGCAGGATAACGGACCGAAGCTAACGATGAGCGATGTTATGGGGCAGCTGGAAGGGACTCTCGAATATGCACCGGGTAAGAAAAAAGCATGGATTCGTCCGGAATCCGGCGAATACTGGCTGGCCGTCGGCGTTGACTTCTGGTCGTATGAACTGCTGCACACCCGGGCGCTGCTGATTGGCAAATTCGGCAAGGAGCTGGAACTGGCGCTGCTGGGGCTTTCCTCCATTCGTCTTCCGCAGGCGGGCAGCGCAATTTACGCTTATGCGGAACTGGAGCTTGAAGCGGACTGGAAGCCTTCGGCCGGATTCTTCGGACTGGAGGCGCTGCTCACGCCGAATTCTTTTTTGATCGATCCGAACTGCCGCTTAACCGGCGGGTTCGCATTTTATTTATGGTACGAGGGGGAAAAGGAAGGGCAGTTCGTCGTTACATTCGGCGGCTACCATCCGAAATTCATCCCCCCCGCATATTATCCGTCGGTGCCCCGTATCGGGTTCAACTGGGCGGTCAGCGACAAAGTGCACATTCACGGAGAAGCGTATTTCGCCCTCACCCCGGCCGCCGTTATGGCCGGCGGCGGGTTGGAGGTGTTGTTCCGGGACCGCGCGTTAAAGGCTTGGTTTACCGCTCTTGCCGACATGCTTGTGACCTTCCATCCGTTTCATTATTCCGCGGACATCAGCGTGAGCATCGGCGCTTCTTACCGGTTAAATCTGCTGTTCGCGACGAAAACGATCAGCGTCGAACTGGGCGCATCTCTGGAACTGTGGGGACCTAAGACCGGCGGTAAAGCGAAAGTGCATTGGTATGTCATCTCGTTCACGGTCGGCTTCGGGGCCGAGCGTTCGGAACAGAACACCACGCCGATTGAATGGAATGAATTCAAGCCGCTGCTGCCGTCCCTCGACAATGTATGTAAAATCATTGCAAGGGACGGGTTAACCGGGTCGCTTACGAATGGTGACCCGCCGACAGTCTTAAACAGCGGCGCTTCGACAGGCGGGAAGGGGAGCGGGTTGCCCCAAGCCGAATCGTCCGTGCCGAGCGATTCTGGCGGAAACATCTGGCTTGTCCGTACCGGTCAATTCAGTTTCTCCACACAAACGGCGATTCCGGCCAGCCGTTTCGCAGCGGGTAATGCGATGAGTCCGGTGGCAGACCCTAAATATCCGGATCCGTACAACGTCCGAATTCGGCCGATGAACAAAACGGGCGTTGATTCCTTGCATCACATTACCGTGCAAAAGGACAACGACGATCATGATATTTCCCATTGGCAACTGGAACCGTATTACCGCAGTATGCCTTCAGCGCTCTGGGGCGAGCCGCTGAAAGATGCGGGCGGCCGGTTTATGCGCAACCCGCAATCGCCGAGCAGCGACACCATTGCCGATGTGCCCGTCGGATTGACGGTAACGCCGCCGCCGCCAAAGATCGGCTATTCTGAGGCGGAGCTCCCGATCGAGCTGTTGAAGTATGACGACTTGACGCCTCAGGGCCAACTGCCGCTGGAGGCGAATGCCGGCACGAACGCCGATTATAGGCCCTGTGCCGCCGACAATACTCCCGGCGACATCGCGGACATTATGGGAGCGGCCGCACGCAATCGGGATGCGATCTTTGCGGCGTTATGCGCCCTCCAGGCATACGGCGGCAGCAACGGGCCGTTAACCAATCTTGGAAAACATGCGGGGGAATTATTTGCGAATTCGCCTATGCAGGCAAAGGCGTGAAAGGGGGGATGAAAGTGGCGAAAGAACTGGATATCGGCCATATCCGATTTTACGACAATTATTTGCCGAGCCTGGCCGCCGGCAATTACAAAATTACCGTAAAACAATCGATTGGTGACGGTATCGGCCTTACAGATCAGGAGCATACGCAGTTGACAGCAGAACAGCAATTTATCGTCCATGCCCCGCAATTCGGGATCGATCCCTCGGAAGTGCACAGCATGGTGCCTCCGGGGGGCAGCACGGGTAAGTTCGCCGACGAGTTCCCGCATTTGGTGCTGAATACCCGCGTTCTGCCTTGGGAACGCGAGATGAGAAGTGAAACGACGCCTTGGCTCGCACTGCTCGTCTTCCGGGAGGGCGAGCTTCTCGCGGGTCCGACGGATCGGACGGACCCGGAAACAATGGCGATCCGTTCAACCGTCGGACAATTTATGCAGATGAAAAATAGCCCTGACGTTTACGTTCCCCAAAATTTAACCCGGGAGGCGGACGTATCGGACAACCAAGCCTGCTTTTATATCCAGTTGGAAGCCGATCTGTTTAAAACGGTCCTTCCTTATTTGAATGAACTGCCTTACTTAACCCATGTCCGCCAATTAAACACGGGCGATAAATTAATAGCAGGTCTTAAAGATGACGGCTGGTTCAGCGTCGTCACCGCCAATCGGCTGCCTTATGCCGCAGAGGGGGAGACCAACGGCACGAGAAACATCGTTCACCTGGTTTCGCTCGAAAAGCTCGACGATCTGCTCGCGCCTGACTCAAAATTGCCTAAAAGCAGTATTGCGCTGCTTTCCCTGGCCCGTTGGACATTCCGCTGCCTCCCCGACAACAAAGAGGATTTCGCCGGTTTGATGCATAATCTGGTAGCTGCGGAGATCGATGGCCGCACATATGCCCCGGACTCGCTTTGGCTTCGGCTGCCCCAAACTGCCCCGGACGATGGGGTGGAGGACGGGGACTCGGCCGATGACGCTGCCCATGCCGAGGTTCGAAAACGGCTGAAGAACGGTTATGTGCCGCTTCCTTTTCACACGCGCAGCGGGGAGGATACGTTCGCCTGGTACCGCGGGCCGCTTACTCCGGTTCGACCGGACCCCCTCGACGCTGCCGAACCGTTTTTATCCGCGGATGCCGCCTTGATTTACGACAAGTCCAACGGCCTCTTCGACGCTTCCTTGGCGTCCGCCTGGCAAATCGGCCGCAGTCTGGCTTTATCCGACGCTACATTCGGATCGATGCTGCTGGATTACCGCCGCCGCTGCCATCGCTTAACGGATACGCTGTTCGAAAACTTAACGGCGCTGGGATTGACGGACACGGCGGATTTGGCGGAGCTGGCGCAATCGGGACTGATGCAAAAGGCGCTGCTGGACGCTTTGGAGCAGGATTTGCTTGGGCAAATTCCTAAGCCGCCGCTCGCATCCCCGGCGGATGAACCGCGAATGCGGAGAGTGGCAGCCACGGCCCCGAATCCCGCTGCTGTGTTGCAGCAGTTCCTCAACCGGGATGACGTGAAACAGACGATTGCCGGACTTACACGAGAGGCTTTGGAGCCGATAGCCGAATGGTTGGCGCACAAGCAGCTTTTGTATGAAGTCCCCTTTTATCATATCGTACCGGACAGCCGGATGCTGCCTCGCGAATCGATTCGTTTCTTCTACGTCGATCCGAACTGGCTCGATGCCATGCTGGACGGGATGCTTGCGGTGGCGATGCATTCAAGCCGCGATTCTTTTTACTATCGCCTGACCAAAGGAACAATCGGCGCTGCGGTTCGCGAGGCGATGTATTTCCTACGTACGAAGCAGAGCGGCATAAAAGCCGATCCGCCGCCGTTAGGCGCTCCGCCGATGTCCGGGTTCTTGCTTCGCTCGGCAGTGGTCGCGGGATGGCCCGGAATGGCGGTTCGCGCGTTTGACGCGCATGACGGCTTACTGAAAATCGCCCGTCTCGAGCGGTTATCCTCCAACGTGCTGATCGGCTTGTTTTGGGGAATACCGGAACGGTTGGAATTCAGCGAGCCGCAGGAGAGCTTCCAATTCGGCCTGAATCAGGACGGTGAAATCAACTTGCGTACCGTCGGGACGAACGATCTCAAAATGCCGTTCGGTTCCGAACTGAACGTGCATCTTCAGGTACGTGACCGCTTTCTGAGATCTGGCATGGTGTTGGATTTACGTCCCGACCGGGCGGACGGACTTGTGCAGCAGGCGGCGGATGCGATCAAACAGGCGCTCAAGCAGGAGCGGTTGTCCTTGAAGCCTTCCGACTTTGCCCTGCAGATGGTCAAATCGCCGGAACGGATCGAGTTCCGGCCGTGGTCGGCAAATGCCATAGAATAGAAAGGAAGAGCAATCATGACAAACCCAATTTTAATCGTGCCGATCCGGATCGATGCGCTTACGGTCAATGCCTTCGTGCTGGAAAATCAGCCGTTTCGCCGTTGGGGGCAGATCTATACCAATGTAAAGCAGTTCGGCAGCGCCGAACCCGACCCGACGGACCGGGGCGGCGGAATTACGGGAGACGCCGAGAAGCATACGGGTGTGTACGTGCACTGGACGCTTCCGGACGCACTCAAGCACGGCGTGCAAGATCCGGTCACCCGCAACATCGACTTTCCGCTTGTGCCGAATCGTTGGCTTGTGGTCCGATTCAGCGGGGCTCCCGATAAACGAACGGCGAGAGCGTTTATCGTGGAAAGCGATGCTCCAGGCAACGCGGAATCGGCTACCTATGTCTTTGATCCGGCGATTATCGAAGCGTGGAAAGAAAGCAAGGACCCGCGCCGCCAGCAAGCCGGCATCCGATTGGGCAGCGGCGAGAAACTGGTGGCTGACGTGCTCGGACAGGTTTTCGATTTAAACGGGTGGTCGGAGCGGGGGATCGGGCAGTTGTTCGTAAAGGCAGTCGCCCCCGGCAATCCGCTCTTCAGCGCATACCAATGTCATTGCAGCAATGTTTTTTCCTTTCGCGACCCGGTAGATGACGTTGGTGACGACAGTAAGCTCAGTTATTTGGTGACCGGTTGGTTCTCCAACGCGGCGGAGGATCCGCTGCAGAAATGCCAGATCGAGAAGCCTTCCGGCAGTTCCCCGGTTGAGGCTTGCGAGCAACTGCTTGACGCCTATTCCTGGACCGTTGCGGTTAACGGCGATTCTGAAACGTTAACGGACGAGACCATCCCGATGAGCAGCTTGTACCACGGCATGCTCTTCGGCGTGAAGTGGAGCCGTACGGGGACATACCCGACCGTCAAAGATAAATACAAAGATCAAAGCGAGAAAGGGATTCACGTCGCTATCGGCAACACGTCCATCGACGCCTTTAAATCGATGATCGAACGGCAGCTACACGACCGCGAGAAGAACGGCGATGACAAAGCGCGGCAGTTGCTGGAGAAGCTGCCGAATGCCGCAGATTTGTTGGAGGCGTTTCAATATGACATGCTGCACGTGCTGGATCAGCCCGGCGGCCGGAGCGTGCTGGATCACCGGATACGCCAGGAATGGTTCGGTTCGAAACCGGGCGGTTACCGGTGGACGGTTGTCGATGCCGAGTCCGATCAACCGGCGAACAGATCTCCTCAACCTTCGGAGGGATGGCTGACCGAACTGAACAGCCGTCAATCCGAATACGACGGGAAGTTAAGCGAGCTCCACGCCGAGCAAAAGCGGTTATACGACACCTGGTGGAAAAAAGGGAAATTCGAAACCTACCCTGATTTTGCCCAGCCGGAGGGGGTAACCGTCGATCAATTTGCCAAAGCGCTGGCTGCAGAAAACGATCCTTCCTATAATGCGGCCAATCCGCCAGGGCCAGACAATATCTACAGTTTGCCGCGGAAAATCGTCGACCTGACGAACGAGATCGAAAGCGCGATCGGACCGGACATTCCCCGCCCGCTTTATGACGGCAGCAATACACCGGAAGAGGCGCTGGCCGCCGGAATCGACGCGTACGAGCGGATAAAGCGGGAGCAGGGCCGGTTGGAGGCGGACAGGAAGCTCAAGCCGGTCGCGGGTTCGCGCTATTGGAGGGCGAACGATCCGGTCGTCTTCATCAGCGGCGCTGGAAGCACAAGCCGGATTGCTCAGCCGGGTTTGAAGCTTGAATGCCGTTTACCGGATCAAGTCATAAGCGCTTTGAAGAACGGCTCAGATGTGATCTCGACGGATAAGCTCAGCGACATTATTCCCAAGCTGCCCTATTCTGTTTCGGAGCTTGCCGAAGCACTTCAGGGCAATTACATCCAGAGCGGTACCGCTGCACAGCTTGCCGCGGCGATTCAGTCGCTGATCGTGGAATTTTTCCTGTTGGACCCGGATAACGCCGCCGCCATTGTCTCGGCATATCCCGTATTCACCAGGGAATTGCTGGTCAAGCACGACCCAGCCAACTTCCAGGGTGTACTGCCGGCGCTCCTTCCGGAGGAATGGCAGCAACCTTGGAATCCGTTCATGCTAAAGTGGGTGGCGGATTGGTACCCGATCGACAATTCGCATTGGAGCTTTGACGGTATCGATTACCGCTACGACGGCAAAGCGGTCGGCGTCAATTACCGGCAAATCGGAAACGACATTTTGCTTACACCGCAAACAAGCTATATTTTTAAAGACCGGTTGAAAAAATTTGCCTTGGCACACCGGAACGGTCCGGACGATACCGGGCAGTTAATCGGCCAGCTTAACGATTTGATCGGGGAGATCGACAATTGGGATTTTATTTCGCAATCTCTTACAGGCTTCGGCAGCCAACTGGCCGTCCGCGATACCCGCGTAAACAGGGCGCCGGATGCCGATCTTATGTTTACTTTCAAAGACGGCACGCAAAAATCGCTTGCGGACCTCGTCGGCGACCAATACGACGATCTGCCTTATATTCGGGATACGGGGGACACTCTTACATTTGAGTCCGTTCGGCAGGGGCAATTTGCCTTTTCATATTTGGCCGTGTACGATGCGTTCGGCCAAGTGCTGGAGATTATCGGTGATTCCGGACTCGGCAGCTCCGTCTTATTTGGACCGATTTTGGCAGAGGGACTTATCCCCGACGCGCCGATAATCCCGCAAAATCCGCAGCGGTTTATCCAGCTCCCTCCCCGGCTGATTCAGCATAGCCGGCTCGACTTCCGCTTGGTGGATGCGGGCGATTCGACGAAAGTCGCGGATATTTCCCCAGAGGCAAATCCGGTGGCGGGCTGGCTGCTGCCGAATCATCTGGATTCCTCGATTTCCTTGTTTGATGCTTCCGGCAGGTCGGTCGGGGAAGCGGCTCAAGTGACGTCAGAGGATGAAAGCCGAATCGTGAAGTTGTTTTTCTCTCCGCAAGGAGCGTATACAAGCATGGACGATATCGAGAATCAAGCGCCCCATATGGCAAAGATGCTCCATAGCTTGACAGCCCGAGGGGCAGATGCCTTCAACCGTTTCCTGGAAGTGATCGATGCCACACTTTGGACGATCGACCCGTTGGGTGCGCGAAAGGATCAAAACTTGTCGGTACTGGCAGGACGACCGCTTGCGCTTGTGAGGGCTAATTTGCAGTTCAGTCTGGATGGTCCGGCAATCGGCGCTACCGGATGGTCGGCCACCTTCAACCCGCCTGCCCCCGATTTCGTCGGATTCGATTATGAGGTCCGCCTGGGCGAAGCGGAAATCCGCAAAGACGGATTGATCGGGTATTTCCTGAACGGAAATTACGACGTTTTCAATTGTGTCCACCGGCCGGAAGCGGGGGAGTCGGAAGACAGCTACATTCAACCGATCGGGCCGGGTACTTTCATCCCCCTCAGGTTCGACGGAACGAGCCAAGCCGACGTAATGATGCTGGTCGACCCGCGCGCCTCAGTACATGCGGTCACGGGCATCGTTCCCGCCCAAACCATTGAACTGCCGGGCCGTCTGGTCGATCCGGTATTGAGCGACTTGAACTTGCAGTTCAGGATCGGAGCGCTGCTGACCGAGCTGCAACAATATCCGGGGCAGACGTCCGAAGGGGAAGGAACGACGGGTGCGGCGATCGCCTTGCCTCTGCCTGCGGAACGCAATGGTCAGTGGCAATGGCTTGAGAAGCAGGCGGCAGACGGGACGGAGAGTTGGCAGACCTTCGGGCTGGTCAACATCGGTCAGCAGGCGCGCCTGCACTCGCGGCCGCTGACGCTCAGGGAAGGCTGGATTCAATTCGAGACGGATTTGAAGGGCGATTATATTCAAGACAGGGGCAAGACTTAACCAATTCGTTAACCCAATGGAGGTTTTTAAAAATGAGCAAAGATAACTTACCCGTACTTCTGAATTACACCATTATGATGGACCCCAACCCGCTGCAGGCCAGCACATCAACTTCCTCTTCATACGGAACGATAACGCTGGCCGTTTCCGTCCCAACCGGGGCAACGGTGTATTGCAAGGAAATCGTCCTGTATATCCCTTCCGGGCTGCTCAGCCAGAAAGATGCATTTTACCCGGAGGTGAGTACGGAGAAATGGCAGTCGCCCAGTTCCAAGGATCTCACGGGCGGAAGGGATACTGGATTGAAAACGGTCGATGTGCCGATTAAATTTTCAGCCAAATCGTCGCAGGATTATCTGATCGACTATCCGCTAGTTCTGACTGTGGGGGTCGGTGAAATTACAACATCTCTTGGGGAGGTCGGCGGCCTGTATATACGCGAGACGTCTTCCATATCCGAAGAGGGGACATACGAGCAGAGATATCTTCCTTTCAGTCTGACGATCGGCGTCCCGGATTTTTATGTGCGTAACTTTGTGGCCGGAACATACGACAGCTCGAACACGGATATTACCCCTGGCGGCAACTTCAAAAATCGCGAAGCGATCAAGCTGAGCTGGGAAGGCAATGCCACTGAATATCAAGTTGTGACAGCGGGCGGTTCTTCCCCGTTGTACAGCGGGCAAAACAACTATTATGTACTTGAAGACGGCCTCAGCCAGACAACCACGTTCATACTGGTTGCGAGCCGGACGGACAGCCTGCGCGGCGGAACGTTATATTTGTACGAAACGTTGACGGTGCACATCATGAATCCGGACGATACGCCCAAAACGGTATCCGCCTCAGGCAACATCTCAACGACTGCCGGCTTGTCGGCCGATACGTTGAACGTCTCCGGGTTGTCCACTCTAAACGGAGGCGCCGAAATAACCGGCAAGCTGAACGTCACCGGTTTATCGACGCTTGCCGACGGAACGGTAAGGGGTACTTTTGCCGTGGAAGGCGAATCCACATTGGCGGGTGCCGCCGTGCGGGGGGCATTATCGGTAGACGGTCCGTCCACGCTGGAAAATACAACGATCAAAGGTGACTTTAGCGCAGCAGGCAGCGTAGGGATGATTGGGTATAAAAAGATTATCGATGCCGGCACATATAAAGCCAAAACGGATGGCTTCGTCGTTGGCAATTCTCCCAGGGGGCCCTTTAATGGCTGGATTAATGGAGGGACAGACGGGTATCAAGTGTGGGCTACAAGTATTAATAATTTATCTTTTTCTCGGAACAGCTTCGTGTTTCCTGTGAGAAGAGGGGGGGATTTTTGGGTGTCACACAACAATTTCCCGTTTCCGTTCACTCAGACGGTCTACTTTTACTTTATTCCGATCGGCAGCGGTTCAAGCGGCGATAAGGTAACGGTTAAAATATCCGATGAAATCCCCAAGGATGTGATTCTGCCGAATGTGGAGGCGGACTCGTCCAAAGAAGCCGAGCAGTTTACACAGTTATTGGAAGACATTCTCGGCAAAAAAATTGAGCAAGAAAAAAAAGAAGCGTTGATTGGAGCCTTAAGGAGACTGTAAAGGGGCTTGCAGAAAGGATTGATTGAATATGCAAAATCTTACTCAACCGTACATTTCCGCCATCGTCCAGGCGCTATTCGGGATTCTGGCCATCTTTGTGCTGATTGGCCTAAAAGCGACCGCTAAGAAAGTGCATGTGTGGCTCGATGCACACACAACGGCGGCACAAAGAAACATCCTGCATATGCTGGCTAAGGAGGGCTTTGCCTTTTCGGAGACGATGTTCGGCCAACTGAACGGCGAGGAAAAGCTTCAGAAGGCCATGAACTACGTTACGCAGATGCTTCAGGCACGCGGTATCCAGATATCCGGCGACGAGATCCGGGCGGCGATCGAGAAGGCGGTACTCGCCTACAAGACACAGGTGAAGCCGGCCGATGAACCAAAAGCAACAAAAACAGCGGTATAGAATGGATCTATAATGACGCTGCACTCTATTAGAAAAGGTGGGACATATGAAAGGAATCGATTGTTCAACTCGAATTTCTGCGACTGTTGCAAAACAATTAAAAGAAACCGGTTATGGATTTATTGCCAGGTATCTCGTACCAGACAAGTACAGTAAGCACCTGACCGCCGAAGAGGCCAAAATCATCAGCGACAGTGGCATGGATATCCTGTCAGTTTGGGAGACAACCGCAAGGCGGGCCAGCGGGGGAGGCAGCACCGGACAGCCGGACGGGGCCACGGCGTTTCAACTCGCCCGGGAAATCGGACAGCCGGAAGGCAGTGCGGTCTACTTCGCGGTGGACTATGATGCTCATCCAGCGGATTACGATGCCATTGAGCGATATCTCCGAGCAGTCGGTGCGCAACTGAAGGGCAAATACATCGTCGGTGTATACGGTTCCCATGATATGGTCGAGGAGATGCTGCGACGCGGAGCTGCAAAAACGGCTTGGCAAACTTACGCCTGGAGCGGCGGGATGAAATCAGCGAAGGCGAACGTATATCAATACAAGAACGGTGTAACGGTCGCCGGTATAGAGGTGGATCTGAACGAATCCTACGGCGGCGAAGGCTTCTGGAATATGGCCGGCAGATCCAAGATGATTGATAATATAACTTCTTGATAACCGGAGTCTCTCTAGGACAGCAGACTGTTTTGCTCACTGGAAACGAACTCAAAAAACGGATTCGCCTGTATGATTCGGCGGATCCGTGTTTGCTTGGGGGATAACTCAAAGTTCCGTGTACGTTAGTTTATACCATTCCTGATATATGACGACCGCCTGGATGCGGCTGGATACTCTCAATTTTTTGTAAACTTTTGCCGTATGCTTTTTGACGGTCTCCGGACTTATGGCAAGGAGGTTGCCGATTTCTTTGTTGGCGAGCCCCTGGGCCATCAAACGCAGCACATTGTTCTCTTGCCTTGTAAGCTGCGGATGAAAGAAGGTCTCTCGAAGTACTGGCGATTGGGTTAAGTTCCGGGCCGGCCCGGCCTGGCATAATGAAAGAAGCAGCCTCGCGTAAGCGCGCAATTCCCTGGAAATCCCTTCGTAACTTGGCGTTTCGAGTTCTTCCATGAAGTTCGAGAGCAAAACGGTCATAGGAGTTCCTTCATCGATGAAAATTCTTATGTACCCTTCCGGTATTGCCAGCGTCAAGGCGCGAGCCAGCATCCTAAAGGCCTTTTGTACATGTCCGGTTTCGTGCAGCATGAGCGCTTGCAAAATAGCAAGTTCAATCAAGCTTCCTAAACGCCCTTGCCGCTCGGCGGCATTCTGAAGGCGGATCAAATGGCGAAGCGCCACTTTCGGCTTGTTCTGAAAACGCAGCACCCGAACCAGAGTAATATGTTCATACTCGCGGGACAGATCCGGATTACCGTCGAGCGGCAAGATACAGGTGTCGGCCCAGCGCTGAACTTCTTCTGTATCTGTCTCGCGGATCCTCAGCCGCGTCGTAAAAGCGGCTATGGCGGAAAGATATTGCTTCGCATTTAACCGAAAGATTTTCTCCTTGCATTGTTCCGCATACTCAAAAGCGGCGTCCTTCTCTCCATGCGCCCATTTTATTTTGGCCAAGGTCAGGTAACCGGGAACTAGCACTCCGGGGTTGGCATCCTTTTCCGCTCCGTCTATTCCGTTCATAGCCAAGCGGTACGCTTCGTCCAGCTCGTTTCTTTCGAACAGGCACTCACTGAGCGCCACTTGGGCATAATGATATATATTTCTGCGCTCCGTTTTCCATGATTCCAGCGTAAACCGGTTGATTTCCCAAGTATGGTTTATAGCCCCCCAAGTTCCGAACATCCCTTGAAGAAGAGATTCGCCGTGCGGGTTATAATTAATCATACTTTCCACGAATAAGCCTTCGCTGCCCGACGGTTTGAACACTTTTTGCGCATAATCAATTGTTTTCCCCGTATCTTTGCGCAAAGAACAGATTGCGGATCGAACAGAGTACAGGTGAGCGCTAAAACCTGCCAATTTGTCCGGATCGCTCATTTGTTCAAGGTTCTCCAACAACGCTTCAGCTTGGTCAACTTTATCGACAAATAACAATGCGAGTGCCAAGGAAATGCATAGCTCCGGATGGTCAAGCAGCAGATCTTGCGGGATTTCTTCCATCCAGCCGATCAATGTGGCGATTTCACCACGGTTCAGGCAGAGCGAGACTTGCCGTTCCATCATTCTGATCGCTTGTTCATAATTCCTTACCGCCAAGGCATGGCGAATCGCTTCATGATGCTCGCCGCGGTCTTCCAGCCAGTCTGCGGCTCTTTGCCGAAGAACAGGGATCTTTTCGGGGTTTGTCCGTGAAAGAAGATTGGCAAGAAAATCGGAAAACAGGTGATGATAGCGGTACCAGCAATGATCCGGATCGAGAGGAATCAGGAACAAGTTTTGACGTTCCAAATGTCGCAGCAAGCCCTTGCTCCCGGTTCGGCCGGTAACCGCATTGCACAGAGAGTCGTTCAGTTGGGTAAGAATAGAAGTTTCAAGTAAAAACCGCCTTGTTTCTTCGGGAAGAGGCTGGAATACTTCGGTTTCTAGATAATCCATGCTATATCGGTCTCTGGAATATGTTGACAAGGTAACGTTCCGTTCTGGAACTATATGTTCTATTGAAAGGATTTCCAATAGAAGCCCAGTAATCCAACCTTCCGTTTTTCTGTAAAGTTCAGCCGCTTGCTCGGTCAACGCTCCCCGAGGAGGCGATTTTTCCAGGAAGGACCGAACCTCCTCACGGGTAAACTGCAAATCTTCCCGATGAACTTGAAGCAGATGTCCTTTGCCGCGAAGAGAGGATAGAGATAGCGGAATGTCAAACCGGCTTATTACGCAAATATGTAGATTGCCGGGCATGAAATCGAGCAGAAAACGGAATCCCGAATAAATGGAAGGCTCAGTAATCAGATGCATATCATCGATCACGAGGAGTATATTCTCCGTAAGTCCGTCCACCTCATTGATCAATAAAGTCAACCACGATTCGAGCGATAAAGTACCAAGCAGATGTCGGAACGGTTCCATTCTGCTTTCAAGTCCCGGACAAGCCTTGTCGAGTGCAGCAGTAATATAGTTAAAAAAACGGTGCGGGTCATTGTCCGTGCAATCTAACGAAACCCATCCGGCCGCAACCTGGTTTCGGCTGACCCATTCCGAGACAAGTGATGATTTGCCGTAGCCGGCCGGGGCTATTACCGTAGTTAGCTTATACCCCATGCAGCGGCCGAACAGGCGAATGAGACGCTCGCGCGTTATATGGTTTGAGCTTATGGCAGGAACCGTTATTTTGGTACCAAGAAGAGGGGTTGGCAGCATGAAGTTCACCTTATACTAAAGAGTTTACTTTTTGATATTATACGTCGATTTCTTTTTGATCTGCAGCCTTTCGACAAAACTTCTCAACCATTAACATATGTTTACAATGTTCAACAGCAAGGAGGGCCTTATTGTGTCAGTACATAATAGCAGATATTCAGGTTATCTCTTGGTGCATTTTATCGGGGAGCAGCCTGACGGCGAGCAGGTCTATTTCTCCTACAGTGAGTATGGCCTGCATTGGAAACGAACTGGGGGAAAAGGGCGTGAGGGATCCGTTCTTAGTGCGCTCGCCTAAGGAAGACAAGTTTTATCGGATTGCCACCGATCTCCGCATTGCAAACGGAAAGGGCTGGGGCGCTGCGGTGAATGCCGGAAGCCGCGACATTATCGTTACTTTTATTTCTGCGGCAAAATGGAAAGCGGAGTGAGCGCCATAGGTGTTGCGGTTGCCGATACTCTGGCGGGCCCGTTTTCAGCGCAGCCGCAGCCGCTTATTACCATGGAACAGATGAAGCTTATCACCGATTTGTCACGCCGCTAACCCGCTTTACTGAAGGAAAAGGCTATCACCGCGAAGTCTGTATAGACCCGCTCACCTTCGGTGAAGATGGGTTGATGCAACAGGTGAAGCTGTAGAATCATTAAGAATGTCAATCTTTCAGCTTCGAACGTGCGCAGCAACGCAAAAATGAGAATTGAAAACAATTACTATGAGATGTGAGAGATCCGATCGGCGATTTCCACGGTCTCATTCCCGGTCTATGGGAAGTGAGCGGTAACATTTTCGACAATTCTACCGGCAGTCAACCTACGGAATCCACGATCGCCATTAACTTCAAGGATTATGAATACGATCTGGATCCAACCGAAGAGGTGCCTGAAATTGTATCCAATGGGGCAGGAGCAGCGAAGATTGAGCAGGATTTAGAGTATTTCGAGGGCTTGGTTCAGCGCTGATTCGAATGGCAGAAGGCCGCATCTCGACCGGACTGCATGGGTAGCAAGAAAAGATGACTACCTCAATAACGATTTCGATTACTCCGTAGAGAACAGTATGAATGATTGCGTTTGTTACCAGCGAACCAGATGTCGGAGGACAAAGATCATATTTGCATAAAAAGCCGCACGTTTGCGGCTTTTTTCATTTTAGGCGAGCTCTGAAATCCTGTGCAGCCCTGCGGGAACGCACAGGATTTAATTTTTTCGTAACTGGTCATTTACTTGTTTCATGACACAGGTAAATGGTCATGTGACCGTTTTTTATCCTACAATTGTCCTTGAAAGCAACAAAACGAAGTGGAGGTATTGATTATGCAATTACCAGCTCTATCACCACCATGGTACACACTCTGGAACGAACTCAATAGCGCAATCGGAAACGATTCATCAGTAAAAGTAAAGCCACTGGACACATCCAAGAATCCTTACGAGATTAAAATAGTAGTTGATGATCAGAAGAAAGGTGAGGTGCTCGCACGTCTATTGAATCCAACATTTCCTATGGGTAACATTACTGTGGATGTCCTGGTTGTAGATAGAAACGGTGTTGAATATTCAATGAAACATGTATCTGACGCACAGACGCTTGCTCAATTTTATGAAATTGCATTCACTGACAACTCTGTTTCTGAGCAGCCGGGGGAAAGGGGGAACAGACCAAGGATGCCCAAGGCAGCCGGTACCGAAGAGCCGCTCTCCTATAGGAAACAAACGGATTCCTACTTTAAAATTATCAATGAAGAATGGGTCCCTGAGATCATTGGGGACTGGGATCTGCCTTATCGCATTTATCAAGCTGGGGATAGTAAAGGATGGCGGTTGCGTGATGAAGTAATAACCCGGTTTATGTTCGAAACGGGGGCGAGAATATCCGAGATCTTAGAACTTACCGTTGGCGACTACAGAAAACGATCGGATATGCATGAATTAGCCGCGACGAACAAAGGCAGCTTTAAACGGCGAATTAAGTTCATTCGAATTTCTCCGGAGACACTGAAATTACTGATCAAATATGTGAACTCGGAGCGACGTCAATTCGCAAGCACACAAGTAAAGTTCAACGACTTGCCTGACGGCGAACCTTTATTTTTGTCGACCAGAGGCACTCCATACACTTACAGCGTTTTATTCGAATTGGACCACGATCACCAAGAACGCCGGACTCAAACTAAACCCTCATAAAGCAAGGCACTGGTTTGTGACTTCGATGCTGCGCGGCATTTATGAACAATCGGAAACGGGAGCCCATATCGAAGACAAGAAGAAGCAGCTAATTGAGTACATGAAATGGCGAGACCCAGATACATTAACCGTGTATGAGCATTATTACGATGAGGAGAAGTTCCGAGACTTGCATGAGAAGCTTCAGGAGAGCTATATGAAGCGAGAGAAAGAGTACTTCAAATCAGCCAAGTCGCGCTCACAGATCGCGAAGCCGATACATACGGTTTTCGAGTTGGAGAGCTCCGAAGACAAACAAGTCTGGTTAAATGAGTTTTATGAGGGGATGGAACCGTAGTGTCAACAGCTGTGCATCTACTAGAAGAAATACAAGACAAGCCCTGGGGATCCCTTCTTAACGGAAAAATACCGGAGGATCTGTTACTGCTTACTGATCCGAACGGAGATTATTACTGGGAAAAAGTTGAGGAAAAGAACATCAAGTATTTTTTACGTCAATGTGTCGGACATCCGTGGGCAAACCACTTTGCCTTAGCGCTGATGTGCCTATCGGACCGTAACTTAACACCGCAATCGATTATGAATATTACCAGCGTGTTGAATGCGCGGTTTCGGGATTTGTTCAATCATTTTAAGCTGTCGGCCATGGAGGATTTCTTGCCATCCCATGTCGAACAGTACATAACGGGACAAATTCTTCCGGGTCATTCCGATCGACAACGGCAATCGATACTGACTGGCTACAATACCTTTATGTTTAACCTGAAAAAATGGTTGGGCACAAAGTTCAGCGATGAGAAGCAGGCTGCACTTTCCGTATATATGCTTCCGAGTCTCCCTTACGACAATCGAGATTTTAGCGCTCGTACAAAGGCGATCACAAATGCAAAAACCAAACGAAAGGAAGACACTTCGGCCGTAACGCCTTTGTTGCCGGAAATAAGGGCAGAGGGGCATCTGAGGTGGAATCAGATGAGCCGGCTGCGCGAAGCTTACCGTGAGGCGATTGCGAATGTTAGAGAGCAGCGTTTGGGGCTTCCATTGGAATTTCATTACGATGAATCCGAATATGTAGGGGAACGTTGGCACTTCATCCTTAGAGATTTGAGGGATTTTGGACAGTTTCAAAGAGAAAGGAAGAGTTACGGAGAGTTTAAAGATGAAGATTGCGTTCTAGAATTCGTCAGAGCAGAAAAGTTGGAAGACGGATCAGAAGGTGATGGACCTTGGTTCTTAGATATTTTAAGACTCAGATTGCTTGGGCATTGGGCAACTGACTATATTTCAGATGAGCATCGAGAAAAAGTAATGAACTATCTCAATCATTGGGGCTATGAGATAGAAGTTGGAGGGAAGAATGCACCTTTTTTGCCTCGCAATCCTGGCTTATTAATACAGGGATTTGAAACCACACGAACAGCTAGGTTAACGAACAAACTCCTGATTAATATCGAACCAATTTACGTGGCATGTATGTTCGCCAGATTCGCACTCGACATTATTACATCCTCAGGTGCCAGAATGAATGAACTGCTGCAGATTAGTTACGACAAGGACTGTTGCGTGGTAACAGTTGATAAAAGCGTTAGTCCGCCGAGAAAAAATTACATATTCCGTCTGATCCCTAAAGGCAGAGAAGAACCGGAGAACTATTATATGCCGGAAGAAGTCTTCAAATTTATGCCGGAAATACTAGGGATGCTTAAGGAATCCTATAATTCCGATTCGATCCCAGAGGTGCAGTATGATGTGGAAAGCAGAAAACATTTGATGCCGAAGAAGAAGTACATCTTTCAGTACCAGTCCAGGCACATCAACGTGTTTTCCATAAATGCGATCCTTCGCTTTCTTTTGCATGGGATTGTCATTCAATCTGCGGAAGGCAATCAAGTTGTTCTAAAGGCTCATCTTTTGAGACATGCGTTTGCTACACATGCGGTTCAAACCGAGAAAATCCCAGTCGATATCGTGAAGACGCTGCTTCACCAGAAGGACATTGAAGTGACTTCATACTATTCTGCCCCTACGGCTCAACAGGTTTCGGAATCCATAAACTCGCTTTATGAAAACTGGATCTCATACGTCGATATTCAAAAGGGCATTCTTAGGGGGCCGGAAGAGCTGAAAGAGCTCTATGAAGATTACCGCGAAAAGGTCGGCACCATGTCAAAGGTTGTGGGAGGGATCTGCACCATTGACTCTGTATGCCCGACTAAAATGGCTGGCCGGAGTTTAAAGAAGAGATAACAGCTTTTTATAACTGGGCAGATGAAAGCGAAAAACGATTTGAGCAGCTGGGACTACTCCTTGAAGCAAAAAAGATGAAAATCGCAAAAAATAGAGCGAAAAACGAGCTCAAGGAGATCCAATTAATCGAAAAATCTCAAAAGGATGAGACATATGCGCCGGAAATTCGTTTCACCTCAAGCAAATGAACGGGAATGGCTTGAATCATTATATGATAAAAAGAGAAGCCGCTCTTATGAAATTGGAGTTAAAGCAATTACAGTTCTTAATGAAGGTAAAACTGTTTCTTACCGAACAGTAGCTCTTAAGTCAAAGGAAATCGATCCAAATGGAAAGGGAATTCACCAGAATACGATCACAAATAATAAAGAACTTCATGATTACTTTCTTCAATATAGCACCACTAAAGCATATAAAGCTCGTAAGAAATCAAATAAACCACTTCTGGACGATTTAGAAGCATTTAAACACATTAAACCAGACCGTGACATAGATCGTGTTAGACAGCCTTATATGCAGTTAACAAAGCCTGATCTGGTTGAATTGATTATCCGAATGGAACAGTACATTTCTCACCAAAATCAGTACTGGTTAAAAAATGAGTTTGAAAAGTTCAAATAAATGAAGAACGGTACAAGGGGAGAAAAATTCAGTGAGGGTAGCCATGCTTCGTTCGGTAGCCCGTTGAGCGGGCAGTATAGTTTTTAAATCGAGGATATAATAAGCAGTATAATCAAAGCACATGGTTGACATTCCACTTCCAATTGGTTAGAATTTCAATAATTGAAAAGTCAAAAATTGAAATCAATGAAAGAACAAAATATGCTACATTTCGTTCAGAGAGGGATGTTTCGGTGTGAAATCCTACGGAACTTAGCATGTTGCCGGTTCAGGAGTGCGGTTAATGCCCGCCGGTTCGACCCGTTATTGTCGACAAAGCTGATTGTTTCGCTATACGCGAATGCAATAACTTGGGTGGTACCGCGATAAAATCGTCCCAATATTTGGGGCGTTTTTTTGTTGTCAAAAACAGATTTGGAGGAGACAAAATCAATGAAATTCTATACATCTGATGAAATTCGAACGAAGTATATTCAGTTTTTCCAAGAGAAAGGACATGCCGTTATTTCAAGCTCTTCTGTAATTCCCGATAACGATCCAACCGTGCTGTTTACGACAGCTGGTATGCACCCTTTGGTACCATATTTACTTGGAGAAAAGCATCCATCTGGTACGAGGTTAACAAATATCCAGAAGTGTATACGTACCGGAGATATTGACGAAGTCGGTGACGATACCCACTGCACATTTTTTGAAATGATGGGCAACTGGTCATTAGGCGATTATTTCAAATACGAATCGATTACATGGAGTTGGGAGTTCGTCACATCCCCGAAATGGCTCGATATACCCAAGCAAAAAATTGCGGTTACTGTGTTCGAAGGAGATGATGATGCTCCTCGTGATATAGAATCGTACGAGATTTGGCGTGAATTAGGTCAAAATGAGGACGAAATATTCTTTTTGCCGAAGGTTGATAACTGGTGGGGACCCGCAGGTCAAACAGGTCCATGCGGTCCTGATACAGAAATATTCATCATTTCCGAGAAAGAACGTTGTGGTCCTTCATGTTCTCCAGCATGTGGATGCGGGCGTTACGTCGAGTTTTGGAATAACGTATTCTTGCAGTACAACAAAACAGCAGATGGAAAGTTTGAGCCACTTATCCAGAAAAACGTCGATACTGGAATGGGCTTGGAAAGAGTGTTAGTTGCTTTGAATGGTGGAACAGTATACGATAGCGATCTCTTTTCTTCGATATTTTCCAGCATTGCAACACTGTCAGCGACAACATACGAAGATCAACAAAAAGCGTATCGTGTCATTGCAGATCATACTCGAACGGCTGTATTTATTCTGGGTGATGATTATGGTGTTACCCCGTCAAATGTTGACCAAGGCTATGTTCTACGAAGATTAATTCGTCGGGCTGTTCGTTTCGCAATGCAATTGGGTATTCAAGAAGGCGGATTGGCGCATATCGCCAAAGTAGTAATTGATCAATACGAGCTAACTTATCCAGAGTTGCAACGCAACCGTGATAAGATTATTAGGGAGCTACAAGCGGAAGAAATACGTTTTCAGAAAACTCTCGCACAAGGGCTCCGTGAGTTCGAGAAGCTTTCGGATTCGTTGGAAAATGGTCTACTAGACGGCGGGGCAGCGTTCAAACTATATGATACTTTCGGTTTCCCCATCGAACTGACTATGGAACTGGCAAGAGAGCGTTCTATCGTCATCGATCTTGAAGGATATCGAGAGAGGTTTCAGAAGCATAGGGAGTTATCTCAGGCAGGAGCAGCCCAGAAGTTTAAAGGCGGATTAGCGGATCATTCCACGCAGACGGCTAATTTGCATACGGCAACTCATCTTCTGCACGCTGCATTACGAAAGGTGCTTGGCGATGAGGTGGCACAAAAGGGCAGCAATATAACAGCCGAAAGACTACGTTTTGATTTTTCTTTCCATCGCAAAATGACGGAAGAGGAAATCGCAGCAACTGAGCGTCTTGTCAATGAAGCGATTGCTGAGGGCGTGAAGATTACATTCGCTGAGATGACACTGGATGAAGCACGGAATGCCGAGGCAATTGGGTTATTTGAGAGCAAGTACGGCCAGAAAGTAAAAGTTTATACAATGGGCAAATACTCCAAAGAGATATGCGGCGGTCCGCACGCGGCGAATACGGCAGATCTTGGTTCTTTTAAAATTCTTAAGGAAGAGAGCTCGTCATCCGGTGTGAGAAGGATAAAGGCAATACTTGAAAAAAAGCATTCCTGAACGTTAGTTTTATAAAAACAGCAGCAAGCCTGTTAAAAAGGATGAGCAAGATTCCACATTTTGGATCGAAACTCATCCTTTTTACTAAGTTTTCACTGAATTCGGTTGAAACAAGAGTAGGTCGTAAAAACTTATTTTATTATATAGAAAACTCACGTCATATAATGTGTAACAATATATACGAGTTGTCGGATGACAAGAACATTGTCCCATTAAAAATCGCTGAAACAGTGTCTTTTTGCTTTTATGGGATAAGGTTCTTGTCATTTGCCGATGACAAGAACCTTATCCCATTCCCGATGAGTGACAAGAATAATGACCCATTCCCGACAGGGGTTTAAGTTGTATGAAAGTATAAAAGATCATAAACTGATTACATATAGATTTTTAGTCTTACCGTTACGCTAACGGCAGGATATCGTAATGGGGAGGACTAAATGAAATAAATACGAAGGAAACGGATCAACAAACCGGAAGTCCTCAATTAATGCCTATTTTTCAAAAAAATAAAGTAGTAGACCGGAAATTATCGAGACCTTTGTTGAGAAAAAGTTATTAAAACAAAAGATTTACATATTATGCATAACTATTATGTAGATCCTTTTGATATCCGGACTGAGGAAAAAGAGCATTTATCGTTGATCGATCGTTACGCTAACGGGCAGTTATGCGTAACAAACTCTAACTCACCTGCGCCTTATATTGGAACTTCCAACCGGCAAACCCGTATTCAATTTTGCGGTTGCTATTAGAGAGTCGGAGGTATATGGATTCAATTTGCCGACTGGAGACGGAGACATAGCAAGGAACAACAGGTGCACGGTTATAGAGCTGAAGTGAGGCAGCTACAGTAGTAGCGCATAAGCAAGGAGGTACTTGAAAGTGAAAATAGGCGAGTTATCCCGGTTGACCAACGTCAGCATTCGTTCCATCCGGCATTATGAAAAAAAAGGGCTGATACAAGCCGACAGGCTAGAGAACGATTATCGGAGTTTCGCCGAGTCTGCCGTTGATCGAGTCGTTGCGATCCAATTATACTTGAAGCTCGGGTTGACAGCAGATGAAATCGGAGAACTGTTCAGAGAAGAGATCGCAAATCCGGACGATTACGAGTATTGTGAGGTGATGCTGGCCATGTACGAAGAGAAGCTGGCCCAAGTTGATCGTCAGATCGCGGCGCTACAACAATTGAAGGGATTATTGAAACGTCAAATCTCACTGACGTTGTCAAAAAAATAACACTTATTCGCACACAGGTCACGGAGCATCTTCATTTGCTCTGTGGTCGTTTTTTTATTCCTGCGGCAGCTCTTGACCCTTACACTAGTGTAATACTTTAGAATGAGGTTCGAACAGACATGAGGCTTGCAGGCAAGTTCGCTGGTTCCATATTCCATTAAATGGCTGGAGATGATCGGATCGTTCCTGCCTATTTTTACGGAGGAGATCGATGCAGGTGACTACACCAAGCCGGCCTCCACTGTTTCCATGAGACTATCGCATACGACCTTGAGATCGGTAAGGAAGCAAACATTGACGTTACTTGGCACGCTCCCATGCATGATCTTCTGAAACGGGCGGTAGCGACAGGCCACCGGGATCACAGCATCTCATCGCTGGTTGAGCTACTCAGGAAATCGGAATGGGTGGAGTAAAGAATTTTATGGTATTTGTCGCTAAACCGAAATTTTTAGCTGAAAGGAGTTTCTTCAATGAATAGTACTAACCAAAGTAAGAAAATTCACAATGAGTCAACTGGTGATGTAAAAGCAGGTGGAAATCGCTCATCTGTCACGGTCATCGGGTTAGGCCCCATGGGCAAGGCGATGGTTATCGCTTTCTTGAATCGCGGCTATAAAGTGACCGTGTGGAACCGAACTTCAAGCAAAGTTGACGAGCTTGTGACAAAAGGGGCCATTAGGGCATCCTCGGTCAACGAAGCGCTTGCCTCCAACGAATTAGTCATCCTCAGCCTAACGGACTATGATGCAATGTACGCTATTCTCGAGTCGGTCTCGGAGAAACTATACGGCAAAGTTATTGTCAACCTGAGTTCGGGTACCCCGGAGAAGGTCCGCGAAGCAGCGAAGTGGTTAACCGAACACAGAGCCTGGCATCTCACCGGTGGCGTGTTGGCCTCACCTTCAGAAATTGGCAATAGGGAGTCTATTACACTCTATAGTGGTCCAAGTGACATCTTCGAAGTTCATAGGAAGACGCTTGAGGTGCTAACAGGCATTGATTATAAGGGAGAAGACCCCGGTCTTGCCATGTTGTATTACCAAATTCAGATCGATGTCTTCTGGACCGCAATGCTTAGCTACCTTCACGCCCTTGCGGTGGCGAGCGCGAATGGCATTACGGCTGAACAGTTCCTGCCATACGTCTCGGAAATACTATACACTTTGCCAAAGTTACTTGAGTTCTACACCCCCCGTATCGACACAGGAATGTACCATGGTGACGTTGAAAAACTTGCTATGGGTTTAGCAAGTATCAAGCACGTCGTTCATACCTCCAAAGAAGCCGGTGTTGATACGTCCTTGCCCACCGCCGTTCTAGATGTCTTCAAGCGTGGTATTGCGAGTGGTCGTGCCGATGAAAGCTTCACCAGCCTCATTGAAATCTTCAAGCAATCCGGTACTCGTCCATAAAAAATAGGCCATCCTTGTGGGATGGCCTTAATTGCCATTTGGAGAACCGTAACAAAAGCAGTAATAGCCATTTTGCTAACGGATACGATAGCTCCATGACGGCAGGCTGCGGGGCATGACCGGCAGTCTGCTCAACTATCAGGCAGTTTTCTTCAATATCTATTTAGAATAAAACGAAGCCATTCTCGTGGGGAGAATGGCTTCTTAAAAAATGAATTATTGAGCTGCGGACTTTAAATCGTTGTCATAATATAGTCCGAGATGATACGCTTGCGTCAGGAGCCTTTCGAAAATTTCCAGCCTTGAATCCAAAGTGTCATACAATATCTCAACCCTGCTATTAGAGATTCCGCAGAAACCGGCAATTCCGATGTTCAGGTGATGAGTCATCATCTTATCGTACTGGTATTTCTCATAGTGTTCTTTCGGAGCTGATGCTAGACCGACCCACAGTACTTTTTTATGATGCAGTTTGTTGGAGCCATACGCAAAACCATTGTTCCAAACACGGTCGATATATCCCTTTAGCATGGCTGGGAAACTGTGCCACCATACCGGAAAAATATAGGCGAGAGCATCGTGTTGCTTCATTCGTTCGATTTCTGTCTCAACCTCGGGCGAATAGATCTTGCGATCAGATGACGAATCGGGTTCATCATCCTCCCACAATACAGGATTAAACCCGCTGCGATGCAAATCAAGCAGTTCTGTCTCATGTCCCGCATCAGCAAGCCCCTGTGTAAATCTGTCTGCAACAGAAAAGGTTAAGGACTGCGCCCTTGGGTGCGAAACAACGGTCAAGATTTTCAAAGTCGTCACCTTCCATTTTCTACTTTTTACCTCGAATGAGGTACGATAAGATTATCTGATAGAATATAAAAAAAGGGAAGAACGTACTTTTTTGTACAATAGGAACTAAAAAGTGATATAGGCACCGAAAAGTACCTATTCAAAACAATCTATTATATATTAAAGGGGGCAATCCATGGAAATGCAGAATATACGAACTTTTAACATCCCCGCCGAAGCGACACTGGAGGTTATCGGGGGGAAATGGAAATTGTTGATTTTATGTCACTTAAATTGTGGACCCGGACCCAAGAGAACGAGTGAATTAAAAAAGAAAATTCCCGATATTACACACAAAATGTTAACTCAGCAGCTTCGGGAATTGGAGGAAGCCGGCATCATCATTAGAACGATTTATAATCAAGTGCCGCCAAAAGTTGTCTATGAAATGAGTGAATTTGGAATGACACTGAAATCAATATTAGACCAATTGGGCGAGTGGGGCGAGCAATATATCGATCAGCGTAAATGGAAGTCCTCCTGCTCTGAATAAGGATAAGAAGAAAGGTATGACGAACTCGCTGAACTAACGGGCAGGATAATATTATATTAGGCGGTGTACCTAAATTGGAAAATAGTGTTACGTTCCATAAAATATTGACCGATTTAAATTTAGGCTCTTTCAAACTACAACCACAAAGGGTTTCTGGTGGTTATATGCATAAAATGTATTGTTTAGAGACCACTACAGGAAAATATGCAATAAAGCTATTAAACCCCGCTATTATGAAAAGGCCGGATGTATTCCGGAATTATCAAAGGGCAGAGCGTTTAGAACGGGTATTGCAAGAAAACAAAATGCCCATAGTTCCGGCAATGGAGATAAATGGCCGCAAAATGCAGTGTATCGAAAATCAATATTACTACGTCTTTCCGTGGGTTGAAGGGAGAGCGCTCCATTGGGATGAAATAAAAAAGGAGCATTGTAAAATAGCGGGGGAACTCTTGGCTAAAATTCACAAAATTGAGCAGTTTGAGAAACCATTTGTCAGAGATGAAATTTGTATTGATTGGGGCGCATATATTGCGACGGCAAATACAGAGTGTCCAGAAATCGCAGGCAAGTTAAATAGTTGTAGAGAAATCTTGTACTCTTGCCAAAAAGAATTTAATATGGCACTAAAAAAGATACCGGCTGTCACCTGTATCTCCAACGGCGATATGGACTGCAAAAATATTTTGTGGGTGGATGGAAATCCTTTTATTATTGATTTAGAATGTCTTGATTATGGAAATCCATTTTGGGATATGTTTCAACTGGCGTTAAGTTGGTCGGGCAATGTGAATTGCAGCATAGACTTTGAGTTATTAAAGGCGTTTATCGTATCCTATCATGAAGAGTACGGGAATGTTCAGGTTGATTGGGAAACGCTGTACGGCAGCGGCTTTGGTTGGCTTGAGTGGCTTGAATATAATATAAAAAGGGCTTTGATGATTGAATGTACAGATGAGGAAGAAAGAAAATTGGGTATCAGCGAAGTCCACGAAACAATTCATCGTATCGTTTATTATCATTCTATAAAAGAAAAACTATTACATAATTTTACAACAATCTTTTGCTAAAAATTATGTTGCACAGTATAAGCATTGGTAAAACTTTAATAATTTATGTATTTGTCGATAATTATCATTAGATGCACTGTTTGAAAGCTACAAGTTATCTGCTTGTAGCTTTTATAAATTAAGAATTTAGTTTTCCAGCATGGGTGTGTCTGATTGGCGGTGCAATTTTGAAGGACTTGAACAGTAATTGTATCTCAAGAAGCTTCAACTAACGGAGACTTTAGTTTAACTACAATGCAAATGCTGCCACGCAATTAGTGGCAGCATTCATTTTTTTTCGGCAATCCAAGGAGACTCTGGGTTTAAACAGCATGCTAACAGTTGTTGCTTTTAAAGAACTACGCTAACTTTTTTTTCCTTAGACAGTTGACCGGAGGGATAGCTTGGCGCTATAATTGAAAAAATTTACCCAAAAACCGAGGAGGAATGAGATCAATGGCTACTTATTACCCGGAACCGTCCCGGACGTTCAGCGAGTATTTGTTAATTCCCAATTTGACGGAGAAGCACTGCAACCCCGGAAACGTCAAGCTGACGACGCCGCTTGTCAAATACGAAAAGGGAGAGAAGCCTGCCATTTCGCTGAATATTCCTTTTTCCTCAGCTGTGATGCAGGCGGTATCGGACCATGGGATGGCCATAGCGCTGGCCAGGTGCGGCGGTATTTCCTTCATTTATTGCTCGCAGCCGATTGAGGAACAGGCGGAAATGGTACGGAAGGCCAAAGGGTACAAAGCCGGCTTTGTCGTCAGTCGTTCCAACCTGACACCGGATCATTCACTCAGGGATATCCTCGACTTGAAACAAAAAACGGGACATTCCACCGTTGCCGTCACGGATGACGGGACGCCGAACGGAAAGCTGCTCGGCATCGTAACTAGCCGCGATTACCGCACGAGCCGGGACCCCTTGGACAAACCGATTCGCGATTTCATGACCCCCTTTTCCTCCCTCATTTACGGAAACTCCGGCATTACTCTTTCCGAAGCCAACGATTTGATTTGGTCGCACAAGCTGAATTGCCTGCCGATCGTCGATGAACGGCAGCATCTCGACTATCTCGTATTCCGCAAAGATTATGATGCGCACAAAGAAAATCCGCTCGAGCTGCTCGACGCGAACAAAAGCTATATTGTCGGCGCCGGCATCAACACGAAAGATTATCAGGAGAGAGTGCCTGCCTTGGTGGAGGCGGGAGTCGACGTTCTTGTCATCGATTCCTCTGACGGCTTCAGCGAGTGGCAGCGTGAAACATTGCAATATGTCAAGTCGAATTTTGATGTGAAAATCGGTGCGGGCAACGTAGTGGATCGGGAAGGCTTTCTGTATCTGGTAGAATCGGGGGCCGATTTCGTCAAGGTCGGCGTCGGCGGCGGCTCAATTTGCATTACTCGCGAGCAGAAAGGGATCGGGCGCGGGCAGGCATCGGCCCTTATCGAAATTGTCGAGGCCAGGGACCGGTATTACGCCGAAACCGGAGTGTACATCCCGATTTGTTCTGATGGCGGGATCGTTCACGACTACCACATCACGCTCGCCCTGGCCATGGGGGCCGATTTCGTCATGATGGGCAGGTACTTCGCCCGATTTGACGAAAGTCCAACGCCGAAGCTGAAGGTGGGCAGCAGCTTTGTGAAAGAGTATTGGGCGGAAGGCTCGAATCGCGCACGCAACTGGCAACGTTACGATATGGGCGGCAAACAGAACCTCATGTTCGAGGAAGGCGTCGACTCGTACGTGCCTTATGCGGGAAGCTTGCAGGAAAATTTGGATAAAACTATTAGCAAAATCAAATCGACTATGTGCAATTGCGGCGCCGTCTCGGTTGAAGAACTTCAGCGCAAGGCAAGGATAACCGTGGTATCGGCAACCAGTCTGGTCGAAGGCGGATCGCACGATGTCATCCTGAAGGAAAGCAGCCTTTCCGGTGAGTGAAACCGCCGATTGCGTACTTAATACAACGGGAAGGAGGGTTGCGGGTCCGCTTAAATCGGGGGCTTTTTAAATTATCGGACTATGTTCTTGTCATTTGGCGATGACAAGAATATAGTCCGATGCCCGATTTGTGACAAGAACATAGTCCGATTGCCGAAGGCAGCTATATATTAAGGGAGCAATTGTATGAAATCAGCAGAAGAAAATGGATTCGTAAATTTACCAAAATAAAGACTAATATTTTCAATAAGCTCCCTCGGGGAACGTTGTTGAATAAGCAAAGAACTGCCGGTAATATCGGCGGTTCTTTTGCTATTCTGGCCACTTGGTGGGGGCAGGAGTTTCGGTTAAGGATACATGTTCTTATCTTTAGTCGCGGACAAGAACATGTATCCTTTGCTGCAACTAGTTTTCGTGGCTGGTTTGAAAAGGATATCTGGTCACAGATCCAGCTATGTATTATAAGAAATATTACCCGAGTAGATACAGTAATCCCTTATTTCAACCGTTTTGTAGGAGCACCTTACCGCAGCACCGGAGGAAGAGGTGCTCAAGCTATGGGAAGGGCTGGGCTATTATTAGCGGCATTGAGCCAAAGTTTTCGACCCAGAATAACAATTGAGATATCGAAAGGGGAGGAAATCTGCTTGATTAGTAGTCGAGCAATACGGTGGACGAGCAGAAGAAAGAAGTATCCAGCCTGAAAGGAATTGGGTCATATACGGCTGGGGCCATTCTGAGCATTGCGTATAATCAGCCAGAACCAGCTGTCGATGGGAACGTCATGCGTGTTCTCTCGCGTTACTTCTGCTTAGAGGATGACATCGCTCGTCCATCTTATGAATCATGCCCGCAGCGAGCTTACGAATATTCTCGATTGCACAATACAGCTATCTCAGATGAAGCTGACGGATGCAGAACGAGCAATGGCAGGGAGAAGGAGGGGTTAAAGTTTAAATTCAGTACTTAAGGCTCACTTTCCGCGAGCCATACGTGCTGGGATCTCCGCCGATATGGTCAGTTAGAAATGGGGCGTACTGAATTACGCTCCACTAACTCAGCATGAAGTGAGATGTGGGGATGTACATGACGACCTTCCAGCATGTCGATTAACATCTGTGCAGAACGATAGCCCATATCATATTTGTTTTGATTCATAGTTGTAAGTGAAGGTGTACAATAACTCGATAAGCCGATATTGTCAAAACCAATAATGGAAACATCGTCAGGAACGGTTTTTCCCATACTCTTCAAGCCCTGCATCGCACCGATTGCCATAAGATCACTTGCACAAAATATGGCGGTTATCTCTGGATGCTTGGATAGCAGCTTAATGGCATTTTCAAACCCGCCACTCTCAGCAAATGAGCCGTCGGCTACGTATTCTTCTCTGAATACCAGATTGTTTTCTTCTAAAGCCAAGCGATAACCTTCTAATCTTTTAACACTTACATATGCCTGGGCATGTCCATTTATCATACCAATATTTTTGTGACCCTTTCGAATAAGATGCTCAATAGCTGTGTAAGAGCCGCTTACATTGTCTGTACTAACGGAGCCCACATTTTTTTCATTTATGGGGATATCAATTAGCACGCAGGGAATAGAAGACTGTACAATTTCTTGGAGATAAGGATCATCCAAGCGAATACCCATAATAATAACTCCATCTACCCCACGTTCCATACATAAAGACTTATAAGATTTCATCTTCTGTTTTTGGCTCGTGGTATTAAACAATACAAGATCATAGTCTAGCTCGCCTGCACGGTCATTCATACCGCATAAAATCTCAAAAGCGATATTGTCTTTAATGCTTGAGCGAGTGATACCGGACAACAAAAGCCCAAGTGTCTTTGTTTTTTTGCTAATTAAACTGCGTGCTGCAATATTTGGGCTGTAACCAAGCTCATTTGCAATTCTTACGATTTTTTTTCGGGTTTCTTCATTTACATCGTTATAGCCGTTTAGCGCTCTTGAAACGGTTGTAAACGATACCCCTGCCGCTTTAGCTATATCCTTAATGGTCGGTGTCATAGGGAATCTCCTAGACTCTTATTGTCATCAAAACGTTACGGATGCATGTCTAATTTATTATAACGTAAAAAAATTCCCAGATAAAGCATTGACTCAACAATAGTTCAACCGTATAATCTAAATCAAGCGATTCCGAAAACGTTTCGGATACTGGGTAAGCGGCAACATTTACAGAATAATTAACAAATTACTTCTGTTTATTTTTTTGCGGTCTACCGAAACGTTTTGGTAATTAGGTTGACGATGCTGTCAGCAGGATAAGGGGTGAGAACGATCGATTATCGGGTGATTAAAGAGAATGACGTCTTCTTGACAACGGACAAGAGCGGAGACATACCTAGTGAAAACCTAACGGGTCTAGGTTTGTATATGCAGGATACGCGTTTCCTTAACCGTATGGAGCTGTATATAAATGACGAGAAGCCATTGTTACTCACTTCTTCAGCAGAAGAAAACTATTTGGCCACTATACTACTAACAAATAAGCACATGGAACGAGAGGGTGAACTTCTCCTCTGGAGAGAATCAATTGAAATTCAAAGAGAGCGGTTTATCTTTGGGGGTATTCTTTACGAAACCGTGAAATTGTCCAATTTCTCTCCAACGCGAATTCAATTCAAGCTTTCTACGGTATTCGCCGCAGATTTTAGCGACATGTTTATCGTAAGGGGCTACAACGAGACAACGGCAGGAGAATACCTTGCTACGGAACAAAGCAACACTCGACTGAGCTTCCGTTACCACGGCACGGACGATGTACTGCGGCAAACGACAATTGACTGGGATGATGAGAGTGGAATCGCCGGTGGTGAAGGAGAAACCATTTTCAACTTAAGTTTACTTCCGGCGACAAGCAAGGAAATCACTTTTACAATATCGCCTTCTTTAGATGGGAGTCTGCCCGCAAAGCTATCGAAAAACGAAGCCATTAAGTGTTTAAAAGAATCCTACCGGGACTGGGTGCAACAAACTACACAGGTCAAATCTGATATGACCTCGTTCAATAAATTGTACAATCGCGGCTTGCAGGATTTAAGGGTGCTATTGACCGATGTCGGTTATGGAGCTTTTCCTGTAGCAGGGCTCCCCTTATTCGCAGTTCCATTCGGCAGGGACAGCTTAATCGCTGCTCTGCAGATGATATCCTCCAATCCGATGATTGCAAGAGGAACGCTTCTCACGATGGCAGCTACTCAAGGTACCAAAGAAGATGATTGGAGGGATGAGCAGCCTGGTAAAATCATGCATGAAATGCGTTACGGGGAATTAGCTAACACCAATAAGATTCCCTTTAATCCTTACTACGGAACGATAGACGCAACCCCATTGTTCCTAGTTCTGTTGACAGAGTATTACCACTGGACAGAAGATTTGGCTCTTGTGAAACAGCTCCTACCGAATATTGAGAGTGCGCTTCATTGGATTAATGAGTATGGTGATCGTGACAAGGATGGGTTCGTAGAGTATCACCAGGAATCCCCTAAAGGAATTTTCAATCAAGGCTGGAAGGATTCTGCAGATTCTATAGTGCATGAGAATGGAGATCTTGGGCAATCCCCTATAGCTTTAGTTGAAGTACAGGGCTATGTGTATCAGGCTAAAGTGAAATTGGCTCCTATTCTTCGGTTGCTGGAAAAGAGCCAACTCGCGAACCAAATCGAGCTTGAAGCTGAGTTGTTGAAAAAGAAGTTTAACGAGTTGTTCTGGATGGAAGATCAACAATATTTCGCAATTGCGCTGGATAGGGACAAAAAACAAGTGCGCTCCGTTACATCAAATCCGGGACACTTGCTTATGTCGGGCATCTTGGATGAAGAGAAAGCTGTCAAGGTTTCTAATCGACTCGTTAGTTCAGATCTATTCAGCGGCTACGGCATTCGCACGATGAGCAGCGGATCGTCAGGCTTCAACCCAATGAGCTACCATTGCGGCAGTGTGTGGCCGCATGACAACTCCATGTGCTTACTAGGTCTGAGCTCTCTTGGATTCAAAGACGCAGCCAACACTGTAATAACGGGGTTAATGGAGGCATCGGCATGCTTCGAGTATTCAAGATTACCGGAGTTGTTCTGCGGTTACGACAACGTAAGAGGATTCGCGATACCATATCCTGTTTCATGCTCACCGCAAGCATGGGCAGCCGGGACGCCGATCGCTTTTCTCCAAGTGATGCTCGGCCTTATTCCAGATGCGGTAGCTAAGACGATCTCACTTGACCCTTCTCTTCCTTCGGGGATGAACGTTCTGGCAGTGAACCAGCTAGCGATTGGTAAAGGTCATCTTGCCATGACAATAACCCGGGTTTGCAACAAAGAGTATCGAGTGGAATTACAGAGTAATACAACAGGCTATCGTTTGATCACTAACGAAACCGGTGTTCCCCAGCGTTAATAGGACAATGTTTAACCGCATTGTTTTGTTAAATATATGATTCATAATCAAAAGGGAGGAAAAGAAAAAATGAAAAAAAGATTGTCATTATCTCTCGCTTTAATACTCGCATTTGCTCTGATCGTAACAGCTTGTGGCGGAAACAACGGTAACAACGCAAGCCAATCTCCATCCGCATCCGGCGCGGCGTCCGAAAGCTCGTCTCCGTCCGCTGACGCTCCGAAAGAAACGGTAGAAGTAACACTGGCAGGGTGGGGCGCAAGTCCGGAGGAAACAGAACTCCTCAAACAAACATTAGATGAGTTCCAGGCTAAAAATCCAGATGTCAAAGTGAAGCATGAAGTTATTGCCGATCAATACATGGATGTAATTAAAACGCGTTTGATCGGAGGCGAGGCGCCGGACGTATTCTACATGGACGGTTCCGAAGCTCCTGGAATTATTGAAAGTGGTGTTCTAGAGCCCCTAGATTCCTACATGGGCAATGATTTCGATGTCACAGATTTCGAAGAGCCGTTGCTTAATGCATTCAAATCTCCTGACGGGAAAATATACGGGTTCCCGAAAGACTTCTCTCCACTAGCCATGTTCTATAACAAGAAAATGTTTGCCGACGCAGGAATCACTGCTCCTCCTGCAACATGGGATGAATTCCGTGAGGTTGCCAAGAAGCTGACTAAAGGTAATGACGTTTACGGATTCGGCGTTGCACCTGAGCTCGCACGTCAATTATTTATGACTCAAGCGTTCGGCGGTAAAGTGGTGGATGAGAATGGAAGCGCTGTATTTAATACAGCTGAAGCCATTCAAGGCTTGCAATTGGTCATCGATCAACGAATCGTGGACAAATCCTCCGGTCAACCTTCCGATGTAGGAGCAGGCTGGGGTGGGGAAATGTTCGGGCAGGGTAAAGCAGCGATGGTATTTGAAGGGAACTGGGCCATTCCTTATCTAGAGTCTAACTTCCCGGATCTCGATTGGGGTACTGCGGAGCTCCCATCAATTAACGGAAAGAAAGGTACAATGGCATTCACAGTTGCTTATGTCATGAACAAGGAATCCAAGAAGAAGGAAGCTGCCTGGAAGCTGATCTCTTACCTAACAGGCAAAGAAGGGATGAAGACGTGGACGAGCAAAGGATTCGCGCTTCCGTCCCGTAAATCCGTTGCGGTAGAGCTTGGATTTGATAAGGATCCTATCCGTGGGGCGCTTGTTGCCGGTGCTGCTTATGCAACCCCTTGGCAAGCAGGGAAAAATCAACCGATTATTTCGACTAACTTCAACAATCAATTTGTAAGCGCGTTCCTCGGCGATCAGAAGCTGGATGCGGCAATGAAAACCGCAGTAGAGACTGCGAACAAAGAGATCGAAGCTTCCAAATAATCAAAAGTGCCCGCAGGGTCAGGATATTCAATCCCTGCGGGTAGATTTATCAAATTGGGATGCGAAGAGGACAATTGTTCAGAATCAATCGATAGAATAATGGTCGTCTTCGCAGCCCAATTGGGCAGACGAGAAGGAGGTTAAGTTATGAAAGGGATTCTGGGTAAACGTTCAACAAGAGAGGATTTGGCGGGATATTCCTTTATGTTGCCAACCATTATCATTATCGGAACCTTTGTGGTTTTGCCGATCGTATATGCGGTATTTTTATCTCTCCATAAAGTTACCTTGTTGGGTGGAGTCGGCTACGATTTTGCGGGATTTAAAAATTTTGAACGGATGATTGACGACTCGAAAGTATGGATTGCTTTGAAAAATACTGCGAAATATGTGCTTATTGTGGTCCCGGCTCAAACGATGCTCGCCTTGATTCTCGCGGCTGCTTTGAATGCTAAGCTCCGAGGGCGGACCTTCTTTCGGGCGGTATATTTTCTACCGACAATTACCTCATCGGCTGTATTGACGTTGATTTTTGTTTGGATCCTTAACAATAATGGTCTCTTAAACGAAGTTCTAGAGATGTTTAATCTTCCGACTCATAACTGGTTAGCAGAGCCTTCCGTTGCGCTTTTTGGAGTTATGCTTATGAATATTTACTCTACCGCCCCTGGATTTATGGTGATTTATCTGGCATCCATGCAAGATATATCCCAAAACATCTACGAGTCAGCGGAAATTGACGGGGCAAACGCATGGACGAAATTCTGGCGAATAACGGTACCGCTTCTTAAACCTGTTACCTTCTTTGTAGTCGTCTTAGGCGTCATAGGTTCATTCCAGGTGTTCGACCAGGCCTATATTGTGTCCAGAGGGGAAGGGGGACCGAACAACTCCACCTTGACCATTGTACTTTTAATCTACAAATATGCATTTAAGAGTTTGGATTTGGGCTATGCGTCTGCCCTAGCGTTTATGTTGGCAGCAGTTATCATGCTTTTCACACTTGTACAAAGAAAGATATTCGGAGATGAAAAAAATTAAAGCAGGGGGTGAAATAAGTGAATACTACAGCGAAAAAATGGTTTAAAGCCGTTATCTATATCATATTGGGTTTTTATGCTTTGCTTACAGTGATTCCATTCCTCTGGGCAATCACAACATCTTTTAAACCGCTCTCCGAAATCGTACAGGGTGGCTTGAGCTTTATACCTAAAAACTTCACATTAGATAATTATAAAACAGTTTTCACCCAAGAGCCTTTGTTTCCGCGTTGGTTTTTCAATAGTGTTTTTATCGCGGTTTCCATTACTCTTCTCAACTTATTACTGAATTCCATGGCCGGTTACGCCTTGGCAAGGATTTCGTTCTTTGGAAGTAAGTTCTTGTTTTTCGTTATCCTGGCGGTATTAATGATTCCGTTTCAAGTTACGCTTATCCCAAGCTTTCTTCTTTTGAAAGAGCTTGATTTCTTGAATACCTATCAAGGGATTATTGTTCCCGGCATGGTGAACGCCACTTACATCTTTATGATGAGGCAATTTTTCTTAAGCTTTCCTACAGAAATGGAGGAAGCTGCATTTATCGACGGAATGGGAAGAGGGGGCATATTCTTCCGCTTGGTATTACCATTGGCCAAACCTGCACTTGCTGCGCAAGCCGTCTTTATTTTCCTGGGTGCTTGGAACAACTTCCTAGGACCGCTTATTATCATGTCGGAAAAGGCTATGTTTACGTTGCCGATCGGACTCAGCACTTTCAGGGGAGAATATATCAGTTATACGAATTTAATTATGGCGGCTTCCATGATGTTTACCGTTCCTGCTCTGCTTCTTTATATTTACTTTAATCGGTATTTTATCAAAGGGATTACTTTTACTGGTGGTAAATAATTGCAATCAACACCGAAGCCTCGGAATTTACAAAGTACGAAGCCAAAGAAGAGATGAAGAAGCTCCTAACAGTTTAATTCTTTGGATGGAATTACGGATTAATCTTCCTAAAAACGAAAAATGGCTCCGCTTAATAAGTAGAAAAAAACCGCTCTTTCCAGGATAGGAAAAAGCGGTTTTGATTTCTAGAAACGATTACTTAGCAGCTTCGTAACGAGCGGACGAACTCCATTATCTAGTGGATGAATTTACAAGACAGACTAAAAAAACTAATGACACTGTTAGAGAGGCTGCTTTGATCTGGATACTGAACAGAGTAACCGTTGAATTCAGTATAAACTTTTTCAATGAATGGTTTAAAATAGGCAGGAGAGGCTGCCCGAAAAGAATATGCTCCAAATAGTACGGAAGTTGAAAGAATTAAAAACATATGTTTTCCAAAAATCGCTTTTAAATATGATGTATCATTAAAAAGCCCAATTGAGTGTATTTCACTTTCAAAACCAAGAGAGTATCTTTATTACAAGTGTCCAAATAAAACATTGCAAAGCAGAAAAAAACTAGCACAAATGAAATCTCATTTACCATCAAGTATTGCTATTGCTATGAAGGGTTTAGAAAATCCAAATGATGATAACAAGCGACTTCAAGCATACGTTGATCGTTATGTTTCAAAGTTTTAAGATTATGATTATAAGTTGCAGCCCATTGCTGGGAGCTGCGCGCGAAAACCCGCCAAACATTGGTGGTTTTTTTCTGGAAAGATGTACGAACTAGCAGTCTTTACAGGGAAGGATATAAGTTCTTGTCTTTAAAGGATATATGTTCTTGTCCTCCGACATTATATAATGTGTAACAATATATCTAAATTAAAATCTAGTGGTGCCAAGGGATATAATCGATATATAGACATATGTACAAAATACGGGTTTTGTGAAAAACTACAATAATGTCATTTAGCAAATCGCAATTGATCCTGTATTATTGTCCAATAACATATAACTGTAACAATAACTACGAACTAACGCAATTAGTTCGTAGTTATGTGTTACAATTTCTTTCTTAGGACCACTCACTATGTGCGATGGCGCAAATAGTCTAACGAACCCTGCGAGAAGTCGGGACGGTCACACTTTAATCCAACCCGAACATGCCGTGGTACCCAGCAGCCAAGCTCCATGTTCCACGGGCATCACGTGAGTCCGCGCCGCCCGCACTGCTCTTCACTTTTAAAGTGAGTACGGGACAAGCTGGCGAATGCTCTCTCAGGTTACATTCAGGATAATGTCCTTTAGTTCAATCAGAGTCTTTATTCGATAGCTGGCCTGTGAGAAGTCATGTGTTTTTGTGAAGTCGTTATGGACAATAGCACAGTCGATACCAGCCGCCACGGCTGAGTTCAAGCCTCTGTTTGAATCCTCTACAACCAGGGTCTCTTCTTTGGTAGCTCCGAAGCGCTTTAGGCCGGTCAAGTATGGTTCCGGGTGCGGCTTGGTGCGCTCGTAGTCTTCGCGAACAAGGACGAATTCCATGAATTGTCTAATCTGGCGCTTTTCATGAATAAGTTGAAAATCCGCACGTTTTGCAGTCGTCACGATGGCCATGCGGACGTACTTTGACAGTTCGGCTAGAGTTTCAACTACGCCTTCAATCTCTATGGCTTCTGTTCTTAGATATTCCTGATAATAGACGTTGCGGACCTCACGCTGCTTGCTGATGGTCTGTTCATCAATACCTGCCGCCCTAGCTTGGGACCAAGTGCCCAATGACTGGGTCATGTCGCGGAGGTATTGATCTTTATCCAAGGTAAATCCAATGTCAACCAGAGCGCGTTCTCCCGCTTTGTAATACCAGAATTCAGTATCAACCAGAACACCATCATGATCGAAGAGTATGTACTTTTTCATTGTTTCGTTCTCCTTTGTCTCTTTCTGCCATCATAATATCAACTCTCGAAAAAGCCGGTTCTGACGTTTCTCACATAAAAGTCACGGAGTCCTCTGTGGGCCATTGCAAATATGGTCCTTTGACAATAGATACCATCATTTTCCCTCCCCAGAATAACAAACACTTGTTCTATCGTAAAGAATATTTTGGTATATAAATTCGATTACGCTTTTTAACTTTCCTGCCAGAATGTTAAAAAGGGCTGCACTAATCATATCAAGAGATAGTTGTTCTAACAGTTAAATGTGGTTGTTTTGTTTTCACATGCATGGTTTTCAATAGCTGCAACCGATAGTTGTGGGCGAGGAAGCTCTTTTGCCTGCTGACGATTTAATTTTAGGGTTTTTTTATTGGACAGACCAGATTCTCACATTGAACATTTTGATTACTTTTCTTCCAGTAGTGAAACTCGATCTCCTTCTCCCCTTCCTCTTCATTTGGAACTTTAACCAAGAAAAAAGGAAGGTGATCATAACGAAATGGCTGATACGACGTATCCATACACAGTTGGTTATGAATTTCGCTTATATTTCTCATTCTTGTTTCATAAGCTGCGACACGAACCCAATTCATAAATTGGTTTCGTGCAAGGTGGGCAACAATCCTATTGATGATCCACTTCGTGGCCGTAGATAAATTGCAGCAGCGACCCATGGTTGGTTATCGATTTCATTTTTAATCATTCGAATTGTTTTCTTGCCATGGCCCAATGCATTGTGCAATCGCTTCAATTTTAATTCATCAGGGAATGGATTATCTTTCTACAATTGAGTTTTTGACACAAAAATACCCCAATCAAGAATATGATTGGGGTATTTTTGTGTCAAATGATTCTGTGCTTGATCCTCAAAAGCACCGTAAAGTGCCCCACGTAAACCTATATTGAAAGATTCTCACCTTCAATAATAACCCGGACCTTCCATATACACCATTTCAAACGCCCAATCAGGATACTGTTGACCAAACTCTTCCAATGCTTTTATAAGCTCTGTCAAACCTTCCGGATCAGATTCAAGCAAAGCGGAATAGTTTACAATTTGTATCCGTTTATGTCTGGTTCCAGGAGCATGGTCGATCGTTTTCGTAAAAAATTCATCAATACCAACCCAGAAGCAACAATTTTCAAATATAAAACGGTCCTTCCAAATTGGACTGCTGGCTTTTTCGTTATTCTTTCGCACCATCGTCTGCAAGTCCCAAATATCCAACTTATTCCCGTCAGGATCGTAAATCTGAAATTGATATCCGCACCCTTCCCTGTCCAATATCTGCTCTTGAACCTTTTGGCCTTGCTCAATCATCCGTCGATGCATCCCTTCCACATCATCCACTTGAACCATTGCAATCGACATATGCTGAATTTCGCCTGCGCCAGTATAGAAATTTAACGTCCGTCCAGGTTCCAGTGACCGATAAAAATAAATTTGTTCTCCTCTGTCAGTCGTAGGCTGGCCCGATTCACTTACTTTAAAACCTAGAACATCCGTATACCACCTTCGTGTAGCCTCAGGATCGCTTGCTGGAAAAAAGAGAGCTGCTACTCCCATTAATGCGGGTACCCCATCCCGTAAGGGTTGCGCGATAGTATCCGGGTGCTGCCATACCTGAAACTTGTTGCCTTGCGGATCGGTAAAAATAAAGGAAATCCCCGTTTTGTTATCTCTTTGCAGCGGCTCTAATTTCACATTATCCGCAGACAAACGCTCGTATAATTGTTCAATAGCGTCGGTTTCAAACCGAACGGCAAACATTTCATAGGCTTCCCCTGAAATCCATTCATCCGTCATAAAGTTGCAGTTCAATCCTTTTTCTTTCGTAGTTTCCCAAATCACACCACAATTTCGAGTGCCCGCAGAATTGAAATGTTTCTGATACCATTTACCGATTACATCCCCGTCATCCACAGGTAAATACAGACAGCCTATACTGTTGAATACGGTTTTTGTAACCTCTGATTTAACTGATTTAACTGACTCTGTCATGTACTGTTCATTCCTTTCAAATGTTTTTTTCCAAGATCAATTTTATCACTTTTGGAATCGTAACCGGTCGGTAACCTTCCGGCGGCTCAGTTGCTGACCAAAGCGACCAAGCATTTCATTCGTTCCTTCAATTCTTGTCTCACTCCCTTTCTGGAATGTTATACCTCATCGCCAAGAATGGGATGTTAAAATCCGCTACCTTACTATGAAATAATTCTTTTCGTTGAAACCCGGCTTTTTCGTATGCTCTGATAGCTCTTTCGTTAAATGCGGCGACAACTAACTGGAATTCCGATTTATTATTTCGTTTGCTTATAAAAGAGATTGCTTCCTTCAGGAAATGGCTTCCGAGTCCCCTACCGGTTAAATCAGGACGCAAACCTAATCCGATATCAATGATTTCAGGGTTGTTGTAAATGCCAATCTCATTTCCCCCTGGAACACGTGCGGATTTACCGCTGCACATAAACGCAATGATCTGTTCCTTATTATCTTTAGCACAAAAGTAATCGCCGTTCATTAATTCATTGATGCATTCCTCGCTTCCATCCATGTCATATATGTTGTAAGGCTGCGGGTACATCCAAGTTGAAATTATTTTTGCGTCCTTTTCATTCATACTAATAAAATTGTACATCATATCCCCCTTTCAACATTGCTTTCATTCCGCTCAAGAAGCCGATTAATACGATTTTTCAAAATGATAACAACTAATTTTCATTTTCCTGTTTAGATAAAAACGATGAGCATCATGTCTTTGAACCCCGGAATCCAGATGCATTCCGACACATTGATTGTCTTGCAATATATGATCTAGCCGATCGAATAATTGATTTGCGAATCCGCGGGAACGGCTTGCTTCATCGGTAATCAGATCGTCTACATATAAATACTTTCCCCATGCAAGTGAATCACAGATTCGGTA
The DNA here is from genome assembly GCA_041281825.1 of Paenibacillus tarimensis. GTDB lineage: Bacteria > Bacillota > Bacilli > Paenibacillales > Paenibacillaceae > Paenibacillus_D > Paenibacillus_D tarimensis_A. The sequence goes on from CP166298.1 coordinate 3,130,442, forward strand.
ACCGGCAGCTGCTCTTACTTTCCCTTCCTCCAATAGAGCAATTAATTGATAATCATAATACAGCTGAAGTTGCTTAATCCTGTATAAATAGGATTCTTCCTCAAGGTGCGGCCGCAACTGTTTCATCAATGAAAAAGTGGCCGTAATTTCTTCATCCGTCTTGACATTAATGATTGGCATTTTTAACAGCTCCTCTTCTCGGTAAGTTCTTAATAAAGCGTTCCATACGGTTCAGTGCTTCGGTTAACTGTTGAACGGAAGCGGCGTAAGAACATCTGATGTATCCTTCTCCGCCTTGACCGAATACATGGCCGGGAACGGCAGCAACCCGTGCTTCCTGAAGCAGTCTTTCGGCAAAAACCTCAGAGGAAAGATCGATGGATAGGATGGAAGGAAAAACATAAAACGCTCCCTGCGGTTCATGGCACACTAATCCGAGATCCCGCAACCCTTGGATAAAGAAACGGCGGCGTTGATTGAATAACTCTACCATGGCATCTTTTTCCTGTAAACAGCTCCGGAGCGCCTCCACAGCACCAATCTGGCTTAATGTCGGAGCGCATAATACCGTATACTGATGAATTTTCAACATCGCAGAGATCAACTCACTACTTGCACAAGCATACCCGACTCTCCAGCCGGTCATCGAAAATGCTTTAGAAAAACCGCTGATCACAACGGTCCTTTCTTTCATACCGGGCAAAGAAGCAATGCTCGTATGTTTCCCGCTGTAGGTCAATTCAGCATAAATTTCGTCCGAGAGTACAATCAGATTATGCTTTTCGGCCAATTCAGCAATAGGCAACCAATCCTCATGAGACATGACCGCCCCTGTAGGGTTATTTGGATAGCTTACGATCAGCAGCTTGCTGCGCGGAGTAATCTTGCTCCTTAGCACATCCGCCCTGAGCTTAAATCCATCCTCGGCAAAGGTCTCTACTTCTACACTTTTACCCCCGTTAAGCTGAGCGATTGGTGAATAAGCGACATAGGTTGGAACAGCAACAAGCACCTCATCTCCAGGTGTCATTAGCGTACGCAATACGAGGTCGATCGCTTCACTACCCCCGACAGTAATTATTATTTCATCTTCCCTGGAGTAGTCCAAATGAAAACTACGATGCAAGTATTCGGATATCGCTTCTCTTAACTCGATAAGTCCCGCGTTCGAAGTATATGTCGTTCGTTTTTGCTCCAAGGCACGGATACAAGCTTCGCGGATCCGCTCCGGCGTAACGAAATCGGGTTCCCCTACTCCAAGTGAAATGACATCCTTCGCGGCAGCGGCCACGTCAAAATATTTTCGGATACCGGAAGGAGGAATGTCCCTCACGCCCGGAGATATCATGTCCTTTATTTGTAATGATGTGCTTTTCATGATTTGTGCCCTCCTTTAGAAGTTTAAAATAAAAAAAACCCGCCCCAATAAAGGGACGAGTTATTACCCGTGTTACCACCCTAGTTTCACCTATAGAAGGTGACACTCCGTCGACGTATCCATCAATACGCGGTCCTTGTAACGCCGGACATGCGGCAGAGCCTACTTTAGTTCAGTCTGCTTCTCGGAGACGGCTTTCGGTCAATGCCCGAACGTTGGCTTTCAGCAACCCCAACTCTCTGTCGGATCGGACGATTCACTTACTTGTTCTCTTCATCGAATTTAGAATTTTAAAATAAATTTAATGGTAATTATATAGCCCTACAGTTGATAATGCAAGAACTAAATTTTAAATTTTCAGACAGATCCTTTCAACAATAAGCTTATTCATTCGAGCCATCATAAATCTAAACCTCTTTTTGCACTTGAACAACAATACTTCCGAAAAGCTCATCTTCTAAATAAGCATCCAGCCGCCAAAGCCCTGCATAAGGTAATGACATCGAACTAGGCATACGCGCAACATGATTGTTGTCCGGGATATTAGGATTGGGAATACCGGTCGAACCGGTAAAAACGAGGATTTCTTCCCCCGTCTCCTTGCTTAATCCTCTTATCTCAATGTTCTTACCGAATAGCTGTTGCGTATCATCGAGCGTATCACCCCATAAATGCCACATATACTTATTGGGTTTTCCTGTAACCATAGGCAGACCACCGGTGAGAAATCCTATTCTCCCTTCTTCACCAACCAAAATATATTCGCCTTTAGTACCGTCTCCAAATGTAACCGGAATATGAAATGTCGGACTTGCTCGCCATTCTGCTGCATTGATCTCTGAATTCTCGTTAGAACAGCCCGATATTAAAATAAGCAAAGAAATTAGAGCAACGATATACCGCAATAGTCACAACCCCCTTCATCAAAAATCAGATCGGTTCAAACAGACCAACCTGGCGTTTGCCAATCTTGAAATTTTGAAGCCGTTTGAATTTTTCATGCTTTATTTTTTGATTTTTATCGGCAATGATGGCAATTACCGAGCTCTTTGGGTCGGCGATTAAATAGATCTGTTCAAAAAAACGCGATATCGGATTCGGATCATCACTTTTCCAGCTTACAAGATCTCCGTAAGGCAGGTCTGTAATGATCAGATTTACATGGCTGCATTCTTTATTTATTCTATCAATTTCCGTTATATCCTTCTGAAAACAATAGGTATCCATATTTGATTTGCGGATCATTCCTTCAAGCGTTTCAACGCTTTTTAAAGCCTCCGCGTGTGATTGCTTCTTGTATAAATTAGAATATTCCGTCAGTTGCTCTTTGCGAACATTCAGTCCTTCGGCAGACAACAGCGCTAGGTTTTTTGAAGCGATTTTCAGTACTTTATGATCGATGTCCGATGCAATGAGCTTGGCGAACCTTTGTCCGTGTAAAATGCCGATGACCGTTAGAAGATACGCGCCTCCGCAACAAGGATCATACAGTGTATAAGGGCCCTGATTTCCTTTCTCCTGCAATATTTCAAAGCACCTTTGAACGATTTCGCTTGCCAAACGAACGGGAAAAGACGTTGTTCCCGGAGCATTGTATAGAACTCTCCCGCTAGCAAGGTCTTCATAATTCTTTTTGTTCACTTCATATTGATATTGCATAATTCCATATCCTTTCCCTCGTTTACCAAGCCGAAAAAATAGCCGCGAATGAACATCGCTCACCCGCGGCCTATTTTGATTCGAACAATCCGGCCATTCCGCAATTTGTTCTCATTATATAATTCGTTATGTGCAAGAATCAAGCGATTCATCTCCATAACTCCAGTATCCTTTGGACAAGCATACCGCCTAAGTAGATACCTACAATGCCGAGAACTCCCGGGAGGACAGGCGGCGCAGGCAGCGGCAACCTTAACAGCTTAAATATACAACCAACTGCTAGTCCTACGATGAAGGCCAAAAATAATTCTTTCACTACTTCTCACCATCCATTAACGATGATTATTTCCCTCCTCCTTATTTTGCCCTTATCAAGCACAGTTAAACTCCGGTCGTCAAACCGGGGACTACTGTTATCATAATTTTTATTATGTAAACTTATTTTACTTTAAACAATACCTAAGTCCTGACGGATCATTGAAATAGAAATAGCAGCAGCTAATGTGAACATAAAGTTCTAGACTGCTGCTTCCTTCTTTAACTATATCACACCCGCTTTTTATACATGCCCTAACGGTTGTCAGCGGCGTTAAATGCCGGTTGGTGCATTATTGCTTGGCTAACGGTTTCCGGCGCGCCTATTTGTCCATTTTCACGGTTTTGGGAGCGGACTTCAGCTAATAACGGCGACAACAACCGTTAAAACTACAAAATGGCGTTTTTTCACCATATAGCGGCAGCTGCAACCGTTAACTCAATCAACCTACAAGGACAAGCGGTTTTTTGAGGTTAACCTTCTACTCTTTCAACGTGCTGGCTGATCGCCTAAAGCAGCATCGGTGTCAAAAAAACTGTCAACCAATTTTTGTTTGTTCTATATTTATATCATTAAGTATACATATTAAATATTATGTTAACTTAACTGCCGGATTTAGCTCTCTTCATCAAAAAACACCCCGGCCATCAACATAATAGCCGGGGATTCACGAATTATTACTATCAATTATTCTTCAAATTCCACATTGTGATAAACTTGCTGAACGTCCTCCAGATCCTCCAATGCATCGATCAGCTTCTCAAATTGGGCCTGTGCATCCTCCGGGAGCGTGACGTAATTTTGGGCAAGCATCGACAGCTCAGCAACCGTAAAATCAGTTATGCCCGCATTTTTGAAGGCTTCCTGCACCGCATGAAACTGATCCGGCTCGGCGTATACAATGACGCCATCTTCTTCGTCCACAATGTCCCGTACGTCCGCATCGGCATCCATTAATATCTCAAGCGCTTCATCCGGCGATTTGCCTTCCAGTCCGATAACGGCCGTAGCATCGAACATGTAGGCAACCGACCCGCTAACGCCCATGCTCCCGCCGTTTTTATTAAATGCGGCGCGTACGGAAGAAGCCGTACGGTTCACGTTGTTTGTCAGCGAATCTACGATAATCATCGATCCATTCGGTCCAAACCCTTCATAGCGGAGCTCTTCATAATTTTCATCTCCGCTGCCCTTTGCTTTTTCCAGTGCCCGGTCGATGATCGCTTTCGGTACATTATATGTTTTTGCACGCTCGAGTACTACCTTTAATGCCCGGTTGGCTTCCGGATCCGGTTCGCCTTTTTTGGCTGCAACATAAATTTCGATTCCGAATTTTGAATAAACCCGGCTTGTATTTGCGTCTTTTGAAGCTTTTTTCTCTTTAATATTATTCCACTTACGTCCCATGCCGCTCCCGCTTTCATAGTTTTACTTGATAAAAATAATATAATCCATTTGCATGAATACCAATCCATTATAACAACAAGAACCGCAATTGAACAAGTTCAGATCATGATTCTTGAACAAAACAGGCCGCAACAACAACCGCCGGTGAATTCGGGTACTTCGTCCCATCAGGCAATTTTCAACCGTTTTATATTGTCCTTGCACCGATGAAATTGTATAGTTGAACTATCAAAGATTACAGAAGAGGTATGGGTGCAATGAATATCCTTAAAGTAAAAGACCGGCAGGAGCTGGACAAAAGAATACCGTCGATGCCTTGGTACGTGGAGAACTTTATCAATTATAAATTGCCGGACCTCTCCCCGTCCTCCTTGCTTGAGTATGTCCGGGACTACGAAACGTTCTTCGGGTGGCTGATGGCAGAGGGTCTGACCGAGGCTCAGAAGATGAATGATATTCAACTGGTTGATCTGGAGAAATTACATATGGACAGCATCGATCATTACAAAATGTTTCTGTCTACGTTTAAACAACAGACCAACAACCGGACAACCATTTCCCGCAAGCTCTCCTCTCTGCGTTCTCTCTTTCATTACTTAAGTCAAATTGCCGAAGATGAACAGTTTTATCCGCTGCTCAAACGCAACGTGATGGCGAAGGTCTCGATCAAGCGTACGCACAAACCGAAAGACACCGCAGCCAAGCTCGAGGGAAAGCTGCTGCAGGAAGAGGAAATTTACGAATTTATCGAGTACATTAAACGGCAGTACGCGGTTGATGTGGCAAAAAATAAGCAGGCGTTGTATGCCTATGAGATGAACAAGGTCCGAGATGCTTGTATCATCATTTTAATCCTCAATTCCGGTCTGCGCGTATCCGAAGTGGTCAATCTCAATGTCGACGATATCGACGTAAAGAAAAGGGTTGCCTACGTCTACCGAAAAGGTGCCAATGACGACACCTTTAAAACACCGGTCTACTTCCGGCAGGAAGCGGTCGATGACTTGATGGAATATTTGCGTTTGAGAGAGACGCGGTACAAAGCGCCCAAACGCGAAAAGGCGCTGTTCCTTGCAATCGCAAACGGAAAGCGCGAAGGCTCGCGGATGACGAAGCGTGCGATTCAGGAGATGGTAATCAAATATGCCAAACGTTTCGGCAAGCCGTACTTATCCGTACACAAGCTCCGCCACTCCTTCGCCACCGATTATTATTTGCGTAACGATATTTACAAAACCCAGGAGCAGCTCGGCCATGCCTCGCCGGAAACGACGCAAATCTATGCCCACCTCACCGATAAGACGATGGCCGAAGCGATCGATCGGATGAAGGAATAACCGAGCCCTCTCACACGTTATCTTTGCAGATAAATATCATCGATAAATATCGAGCCTTCCGTCGTGCGGTCAAATACCCATTCGATCTTGGCCACATGACTCGGTTTATACGGACTATCCTTACCGATGAACGCATTCAGCGGGATGATATAGTCCTGGTACACAGCCTCTGTAGACGGATTCAGTTTTCCGCCTTTAATATAATCGGACAAAGGCCCCGCGTTCAAATAGCGGCTGACAACAACCGGATGAATCGGCCGGAAGCCGCTGATCGGTTGGGAGACGATATAACCTTGTACCGTTGTAATCCGAATCGAGAAGTCCATCGGATATTGAAGCGCTGACGTTGATGCATGAGCTAACGAAAAGATAAGTCTGGATGACGAGGATAACTGCTTCGCAGCGGCTCTTGACAATTGAATGCCGAATGAACCTTTCCTGTCCCCCCACGACAGCAAGACGGCCCGATTAAACCGGCTGCCCTGCTGCCGGTTTTTTTTGTCTTGTTCTTCCCACATTTGCAGCTCCGAGCCTTCGATCGTCGTATTTTTTAGCGTGGCGGTTTCCTTTACCGAATCCTCTTCGAAAGTAGCCACCTTCAACATCCTGGAGTCGTTAAACCGGTTGATATACGTCGATTCCGGCAGCCAAGCACTCGCTCTGCGCCAATCTCTGAACATCGGCAAATATTGGGTTTTGTTAAGCAGCGTTGTTTCAAGAAATGCGGAAATATAGGTTTGAGCGATGACTTGCTGTTCCTGCTCGGACAGCAGTTCAGCGGTATTCATCAGCCATCGGAGAGGCAGCTTGATATCAATTTGCCCCCAGCTTGAATTAAATTGCCCATGATTGGCATTTCCGATATACAGCGAGCTTTTAAAATAATAGTCAGCCGAATTTCTGCTGAATGAGACCCGGTCATATTGGCGGTCCCCGTCAAATGTCGTGACATCCGAATCTTTCGCGCCATGCAGCGTTAAATAATTAATATCGTTAAGTTTAATATATTTGTTTTCAAGCTTTTTATCTGTAGGCGCAATAGCTACGACGCTGCGGATCGGATAGTGAATATGCGCGAGCTTCTTTTCTTTTCCGGCTTCTTTGAAAAATGAGTCGTATACAGCTGCAAGGGCCGCCGCTTGACCGCCGCGGGAATGCCCGATTAACGCGATCGAATCCATATCCGCTTTTCCGCTCAGAAGATTATTGTTCGCATGACTAAACTCGTCAATGAATTTCAAATGATGCAGCAGAAGCCATGCGCGGAGTGCGTAATCGTCGCCCGGTATACCGGAATAGACCGAATAATTAACAAAATTTTGGTCGATCGAAACGGTTAAAAATCCGCGGCTGGCGAGCAGTTCGCCTAAATAAGCGTAGCCGGCATCCGAATAATCCTCCATCGTATGATTGCCATGAACGATCAGAACGACGGGAAAAGGTCCGTCCCCTTCCGGCATCCATACTCTGCCGTTCAGCGGCAGATTGCCCGGATCAAACCCCCAGAATAAGGTGCGCACTTTGTTCCATTTGGTTATAAAACCTGAAGCGTCGACAGACGGACTGATCAACTGAGCGCCGGAACCGAATTCTTTGCGCCGCAAATCCGTACCGCTCCCATAGGTAAACGTCTGTACTGAATAAGAACCGAAAGCCGAAGGAGCATATGCATTCCATTGTTCCTCCTCCTCCGAATCTGTTTCAATGATTTTGGAAAAAGCGGCTTGCAGACTTTGAAAGTCCGACAAAATAAACCAGCATGCTGCAAGAACTACAGCAGCAACCGTAAACGTCATCCGCCTGCGCTCGGGTGTATTCAAAAGCTTGACGACTGCAATATACGCAATCAACCCTATAACGATACCTGTTATGAGTAATGAACCGAGTAAGAGGAAAGCACCCTTCAGATTAATATTCATCTGTGTCAGCGCCTTCGGAATAATCAGCATGGCCCCGGCGGCCGTCCCGATCAACAGCCTGGGGAGACGGATCGGAATGCAAGCGAGAAGGATTGCCGCTACGTACCCCGCAAGGAATATCGCTGCATTTCCGAATACTGCGACAAGGCTGCAAAAAAGGATATCCGCCCACAGTCCAAGACCGGTCGGCATATGGGCTCCAATTTCGAGCCAAACAACAATGAGTACCAATTGAAGCCCGGCCATCGCCGATATGGAAATTCGGTTATCATATTCTGTAACACGCTTCAACCGGGCTTTTATCCCCTTCACTTCGCTTCTCCCCCCTTCCTCCGCGTTTATCTCTCTATACGACGCAAAAAGAGGGCGCCCGGGCACCATACCCGAGGCAACCCTCTGTTGTCATTTTACCGAAATTGTAGAAAATGTCTTATATCATTGTACCAGTATTAATATAGACGCAGCAAATAAGGATCCGGTTGCGGTACCGGTTGCTTTAACGTCTTAAATGAGAATTTTTTAATTCGTCTTGATCGCGTATCGATTTCAACTGATCGTCGGTTACGTTTGCATTCCCGTACCGTACCCGTTCATACAATAAGCTTAGCTTTGCGAACATGCCGCCGGTCTGTTGCTGATCCCAATGCTCGATATCGTGCTGTGTTTCTTTAGGCGTATAATGAAGCTTGCGTTCATAACCGCGTTTCATATAATCGGCGATACTTCTGCGGTATAAATCACGAACCTTCTGTTCATTCGTCATGTTGTCAGCTTTTGTTCCCGTTCTACCAGGCATACGTTTGATCCAACGATCTTTAAACTTATTCTTTAAGCCTTCCCATTCGGACAGCATCTCTACCTCATCGACATATCCGGCCTCGTTCCCCTTATAACCATTGCCGTTGAACAGACGGGAAAGCAAGCGGTACAGCTTCTGCAACGATCCGGGCGCTTTCTTAAGAATCTTATAGAGAACAAACAAGAAAAACAGCACAATCCCTAAATAACCGATGACCATCATGATCTGTTCCAGCCATACCATGAGAACGGACGGCTCGGAAGGTCCTTCTTCAGGAAACATCGGCGGCTGCGTATTCATGGCTGGCGGACTTTCGATATGATTTGTTTGGTTTTGCATCTTTTGCAGCCATTGATTTAACCAATCCCTCAACCGTTTTAAAGCCTCATCGATCCTTTGAACTTCCGCTATAATGACCGCAATGATAACAAAAATAACAATCAGGATCCGATTTTGCCACAACACGTTGCGCGATACATCCGGTTTGTCGCCTTTCGAAAACGTTTCCTGCTTCAAATTAACCGAATTGAAGATGTGCAGTGCAGCAAAGAGGCTTCCGATACCACACCATACAAGCAGCGAAAGATAAGGCTCGTAGCCGGATATCCGCGGGAAAGCAATTGACGCGACAAAATAAATGGCGATACCGGCGGCCGCATACGAAAGGCGAAAACGCTCAGACCACAACGCTCCATTCAGTCTGCCTCCGCGGTAAGCTGCCATCGATGAAATGAATCCGATAACAAGCACTTGAATAGTCGTCTCTGCAAACAGCAGACCATGTCCTGCACCGATCAGCAAGACAACGGGAAGCAGCTTATACAGACGAGTAAGCCTCAACCATCCGGCCGCTGCATATCCGGCTCCGTAAACGGGCAAGAGGGAAACAATCCATAATAAGCGTGAACCGTCCTCAATCATAGTCACCGCAGCTACAAGGAGCAACGGGAGAAATAGTAAGAGCTCCACAGCTCCTTTTACGACGGCGTTTCCAGCTCCGATCAACGTCTTATCCACCCGCCGCCGCCCCCTTTTTCGGGGATTGACCGCGCACTTCTTCCGGAAGCATAATGAACGATACATGGTGCCCGGATGATCTCAGCCGATCAGCTTGATGCTTTATTTTGCCGCTTACAAAAGCAGTGAGAATATAATAATCCATCCGGCTCCCGGCAAGTTCCGCTTCCTCCTCTAGCAATTGATCGAATGGTATTGCGGGCTCGATATTCAGCTTAGCCATCGATTCAAATACATGCTCCAGTTGATCTTCGCCGCTGCGGGGCTCGATCCGGACGATATGTTTAGGCCCGTCAACCATGTAAGCGCTTGTGCCGAATCCGGCTTCCATCCCTTGCGAAACAGCATATTGAACCATACCGGCCGCGTAACCGATTGCCCATTCGACGCGTTCGGTTTCATTGACCGTATTCCACATTCCCTCGTGGTCTTCAATATTAAGCAGAATCATCATTTTATAATCCGCAGTGTAATCGCGCTTGTGCACTTGGAGCTTGCCGGTTCTTGCCGTTGCGTTCCAATTGACCCCTTTAAGCGAATCGCCGTACCGGTATTCGCGCACGCCGCTGATCATAAACGGATCTTCGACGATCCACCGTTTGACGGCGACTTCCCCTTGCCAGCTTTGCGACGGCAGATCCAGTTCCTCCAGCGGCAGAGGCTTCGGATAAACGAGCAGCTCCTCATCCATCTGAATACGTCTGGTGGTACTGCTGGCTCCGACTGCATCGCCGCAGGTCAATGCGACCGAATTAATCCGGTAGGCGCCCCGCCGTGTGCATACGACCCGGTGCCTGCGGGTAATCTTCGTATAAGGGAGCAGGCTGAAGAAGCTCTTGTGGTTCTGAACATATTCGCCGTTGCTGATTTCAAGATTCGTTTGCGACTGAAACTGCATGCCGGCATGAAGCAAAGACTCGACACGAAGCCATGGCAACGGCAGCGGTTTCCGGTTGGCGATCTCTTCACGCATTTCGATCTCATCCCCTTGAAAGCAACGCTTCACACTGAAGCTGCGCGAATACGTTAATCGCCGCTGACCAAACCGGCGGTAAAATTGACCTTGAATGAAGATGACCGCAAGCACGGCCAGTATGAGCCAATGAATATCCAAGAAGTCCCCTCCTTAAAGATTGCGGAGCACAAACGGCTCTATGCTTGGGTGAGCATGTTGTCTTCTGCCGGTACAGGGACTTCATTCAACAGCTCGGCCACGATGCGGTCCGCCGTTTCGGATCTGGAGCGGTGTCCGGCGGGAATAATGCGGTGAGCCAGCACCGGCTGAGCCATCGCTTTCACATCGTCCGGCGATACGTATTCTCGTCCGCGGATAACGGCATGTGCTTGTGCGGCCCTGAGCAGCGCCTGGCTTCCGCGCGGACTTGCCCCAAGCGCCAATTGTTCATGCGATCTCGTTTTTTCTACGATATGCAATATATAAGACAGGATATCGTCGCTGGTATAGACGGATGTATAGTTCTCCTGAGCTTGTACGATATCATCTGCCGATACGACGCTTTCAAGCGTGCGCAGAGGATCGTCCGCTTTGAACCGCTTCAAAATATCCATGCCTTCTGCAACCGAAGGGTAGCCCATCCGGACTTTGAATAAGAAGCGGTCTAACTGGGCTTCAGGCAGCGGGAACGTCCCTTGATGCTCGACCGGATTTTGAGTCGCGATGACGAGGAAAGGTCGGCTCAGCTTTCTCGTTTCTCCGTCCACACTAACTTGCCGCTCTTCCATGCATTCCAACAGACTCGATTGCGTTCTGGGGGTTGCGCGGTTAATTTCGTCGGCCAGCAGCACGTTTGTAAATAACGGACCGGGACGGAATTCAAAATCCGATTGCTTCTGATTGAAGTATTGAATGCCGCTTAAATCCGACGGCAGCAAATCCGGTGTAAATTGGATGCGTTTGAAATTGCATTCAAGCGATTTGGCAAGCGCCTTCGCAAGCATCGTTTTGCCTGTGCCCGGGACATCCTCAAGCAATAAATGTCCGGATGTAATAAGTGCAATAATTAATTTGTCGATTACATCTTCTTTACCGATAACGACCTTGCCGACATTGTCCCGGATTCGGTCCGCCATCGAATGGATTTCCTTCAACTGCACAGTCATCTCTCCTCTTTAGTACAATTAAAACCATTAATATTTAATGACATAAATTATTGATTGCGTTCCCTGCTTTTCCACATAAATTATATCTTTTTGTCCTTTTCCGTGAAATGGCATAAACAACAAAGTTGTTCATGAAATTCTACAAATATGGCTTCGGATTGGAAATTCCCACAAGAATATAATGCTTCCGGGTAGACCGATGTTTGACGATTGTGGCCATAAAGTCCTCTCCTTCTTGTTATCCTAATCCAGCATGACTTCCTGATCAGGATCGTTCAGAAACGTAAACATCGTATGGATCTGATCGACAGTATTTCGTTCTGTCGACAGCACCGGCAGCTCGTCCTTGCCGAAAAAGCCGACCTCCATCGTTTCCAAACCTTCCGCCGCTTTACCGCCTACAATCTCACATTGGATGAACAATTTGTACACATGGTGCGGCGAAGGCGGATGAGCATGGCATTTTTTATCAAATACGGCCAGTAACCGGGAAGCTTCCACATCGAACCCGGACTCCTCCTTCGCTTCTTTGACGGCAACCTCCTTCGGTGTCAGTCCGATATCCGCCCATCCTCCCGGCAGTGCCCAGGCGCCGTCGATCCGTTCTTTCACCATGAGCAGCCGGCCGTCCCGGAACACTACGGCCCGTACATCGACTTTAGGCGTTGCATAGCCCTGTTCGTTGGCAAACCAGCCCGCGACGATCTCGGGCTCCGCTTCGGTATACTTCGACATAATTTCAACACTGAGATCCCTCAGCATTTGGAACCTTTCCAGATCGTACACATCTTTCGAATAGGCCAGACCGGTCTGGCTAATGGCCTGAATCTGCTTTGCCCACTCCAACCATTTCAAATGCACAAGCCGTGCCTCCAATCAAAATTTGAATAAGTAAGTACATATTCGACATCTGGGATATTTTTCCCTCTAACCGGGATCCGGGAATCGATTGTTAATCTGATTTGTGATTTTATTACAAAAAGACCGTCAGGGAAATAATCCCTGGCGGTCATGGGTCATTGCGTAGCCTCGAAGTCCTCCGGAGTGATGCCCTCTTCCACAGCGAATTCAAAATCTTCAATATCGTATACTTGAACGGGGACCTCCGCTTCGATCAGCCGATCTTGAAATTCAATTTGATCGGATAAAATCGGAATATTCAGCTTCATCGCCGATAACAGGAGCTCGGTTTCTATCGGATCGAAATATTCCCCATAATGAGCATTATCAACCGCAAGTACGACTGTAAACGTAATGTGCTCGTCAAGCGGGATCGGGGAACTCTCCCGCCAAGGCATTTGCAGCGTGCGGTCTATTTTCTTCCGGTTGAGCGGTTCCTCGAAGAACGCGAGCAGCTCTTTAATTTTAGCTTTAACATGAGCGTCGGCGCCAGGATCGTCCATCACGGCCTCGGTCCCTTCACTCATTTCGTACAATTCCATTATCGTCGAATACGGGATCACATAATCGACTGGCCGGCCGGGCACCAGCAAATGTCCATAGGATGCCAGCATAACCGCTTCGATGACAAAGCGCCGTCGCATTCCGTCTCCCCCCCTTGTCTATTAACATTTCCTGCTTATTATACCTTATTAAATGGAGTTCAAAAAGACTGTTTCAGCACATAATTTCTACATTCCGCAGCAGATCTCAGGTACAATTGCTATCACACAAACCGGGATGTACAATAAATGAAAGGAAAAGAATAGAATTAGAATAGGAGAAAAGGGAATTGGAAAGGAGCGAGAGCCCTAAATATGCATATTGAGGATGCAATCATCATCGGAGCGGGGCCATGCGGATTGTCCGCAGCGCTTGAATTACAAGCGATCGGGGTCCAGCCGTTGCTGATTGAAAAAAGCAATGTTGTCCATTCCATATCGCAATACCCGGTTTACATGCAATTTTTCAGTACGCCAGAGCTGCTGGAGATCGGTGGCATACCGTTTACGACGGCAGGTGATAAGCCTTCCCGCCTGGAAGCGTTGAATTATTACAGAAGCATCGCTTTACGCAACAAACTGCGTATTAACGCCTATGAAACCGCCGTAGAGGTCACCCATCAGGGAAGCTATTATTCCGTACATACAACAGACCGGTATGGAGAACGTCATAATTACGCCGCCAATACTGTAATTATTGCAACAGGCTATTTCGACCACCCGAATCTGCTCGGTATTCCGGGAGAAGAAATGGACAAGGTCAGTCACTTTTTCCGTGAAGCCCATCCTTATACCGGCATGAAAATAACGATTATCGGCGGCAGTAACTCCGCAGTCGATGCAGCGCTTGAGCTGGAAAGAGTCGGCGCCAAAGTGACGATCGTTTATCGCGGAGCGGAATATTCGTCCAGCATTAAGCCTTGGGTTCGTCCAGTGATCGAAAGTATGGTTGCGAAGGAACGGATTCATATTCGTTTTCGATCAAGGGTCATTCGGATCGGGATGAAAGATGTGACGATCGAAAGCGAATCCGGCACGGATACGATTCCGAATGATTTTGTCCTTGCATTGACCGGATTCCATCCGGACCGCGAGTTTTTATCCCGCATCGGCATCTCGATTGAGCCCGATGGTTATCCTTTTTTTGACGAAGAAACAATGGAGACGAACGTGCCGGGCGTCTATCTGGCCGGTGTCGTTGCGTCGCGTCATGAAGCGAATGAAATATTCATAGAGACCGGCAGATTTCACGGACGTAAGATCGCGGCGCATCTTCTGAGCAAACGGCGTTGAATGGATGATGATACGGGCGGAGTCGGTATCGAAACCGGCACCGCCCGCACGTTTGCTTGGGTACTGAACGCCATTAGAAATCCCTTCCGCTCTCGGAAATGACGGTATCGACCTTCTGCAGCCGTATATACTCGTTTTCCGTTAAACCGATCCGGAAATACGCGTATAAATACGCGGATTCCAGGAAGGTCATTGCGGGATAAACGACGATATTTTGGTTCGTATAGGGATTATCCAGCAAAACTTGCCATTCTCCATCCCGCCGGCCCGCAGGAATCTGGTGAAGCACCGAATTTTTCACCTTAACAATCCCGGCATACTCTTCCCAAATATCCGCCCAGGACGGACTAATGCGCTTCGGCTCCGGTAGAGCTGCGCGGCCTCTCGCGACAAGCCGGGACGCTTCTTCGGACTGGTGATCCTCATAGCTCCGCAAATACGTCCGAAAATCATCCAGAAACCTCCGGACTGCGGTAAACCCTTCCTTACAAAGCTCCGCTCCGAAGCTGTTCAATCGATCATCCCGATCCAATCCGCAAAATGCAGCGAAGTGCTGAAGCGACTCGGTCTGATTCATCGTCCATCACTCCATTCGGATGTATTCCGGATATGTATACTCCCGTCGTTCTCCATAACAAGCATCCGTTTCGAATCGTTATTCAACTTCACATTCATGATCTTTAAACGCTGCTCCGTTGTTTCGATCAGGTCCCAATCTTCCGGGTATCTGAAGCCAAGCTCCTTAAGTCTTTCCGCTGCCGCGGCTTCAGCCTCTTCTATATTTTCCCACCAAACGGCGCCGTAATACATGAGATCATATTGATTGCGCAGCGATGCCGCCGCAATGACTCCGCTGCTCCGATGCCGGCAGACAACAGGCATAATCGTACATCCATCCTTTCACTTTCGTCTCTTGCTGACAGGAAACAAACAGGGCGCCAACTCAGCGAGTACAGCGCCCATGCTTGCGATTGCTATTTTCGTGAGTCTATTAACGTATGGCCGTCGATGTATCCTCTTCGAAGCTTCACTTCATTTTTTGGGGTACATTTATAGGTAAGGACTTTCGTGCTTCGCCTTTAACCGCATCCAGCGCCGTTCGACCTCTTCCTCGAACGAACGCAGCGCTTCCGCATATTCCGGCCTGGTCATATGCTTGGTTTTACCCATATTTTTGAGCCAGTCGGCCAGAGGGATTCGCTTTCCTTTGTCTTCAGGATTATACGTAATGTTCGTCACGCCCTCCTCCACCTCGTATAGAGGGAAGAAGCAGGAATTCACCGCATCGTCGATCAGCGTCTGTCCGATCTTTTCTTCCGACAGCCAGTTGAGCGGACAAGTGATCAATATTTTGCCGTATACCAGTCCTTCGTTCTGTGCGTAGTATTGCGCCTTTGCCGCTTTGCGCAGCAAATCCTGCGGCATCGACTCCGATCCTGTAAATACATACGGAATATTGGTCGCCGCCATAATTTGTGCGGTATCCTTATGGTGGAACAGCTTGCCGCCTTGATGCTTGCCGACATTCGAAGTCGATGTACGATGACCGAGCGGCGTCGAATAGGACAGCTGGGCCCCTGTATTCATGTAGCCTTCATTGTCGTATTCCAGGATGATCATCTTATGATTGCGAAGCGCGCTGCCGATGGCCGGCCCCATGCCGATGTCCATTCCGCCGTCGCCTGTAATCATGACAAATGTGAAATCGTCCTTGAGGCCTAATCCGTCCAGCTCGCCGCGGCGTTTCCGTTCCCAGAACATTTCAACGACACCGGAGAGCGTAGCTGCGCCGTTCTGGAACAGATTATGAATATACGTTGCCTTATGGGATGAATAGGGGAACCCTGTCGTGACAACCATTGCGCAGCCGGTTTGATACAGTGCGACAATATCCCCTTCAATCCCCTTGAAGAACAGCTCCAGTCCCGAAAAGATGCCGCAGCCCGGACAAGCGCCGTGACCTGGAGCCAGCCGCTTCGGCTTCTTCGTCAGCTGCCGCACCGGCGGAACCTTCACCTTAAGCTTGCCTGTCGAAGCGTCGCGATCCACGGTAATCAGTCCGGTCTTCAAATCCTCATATTTCATCGGCTCCAGGACGCGCTCCGGTTTCTTTGAAGGATCGCCCGGCGAATGGCCGTAGTAATCGAACGGAACATCTACGCTGCCTTTAGCCGCTGCATCGATCGCAAGCTGGAAGAAGTGGTGGCCGTCTTCCGCATAGAAATCTTTGCCTCCAAGGCCATAGATCCGGCTGATGACCATTGTCGACTTGTTCTGTGCCGAAAATAACGCCGCTTTGATCTCATTCGTCATATTTCCGCCATGTGCGCCGTATGAATCGGCGCGGTCCCCGATCGTTACCGCTTTGACGTTCTTAAGCGCTTCGGCGATTTCAGCCGCCGGGAACGGACGGATCATGTTCGGGGCGATTGTTCCGGCTTTAATGCCTTTCGCGCGAAGCTGGTCTACGACATCCTTGATAATTTCGGAAGCCGAATTCATCAGAAATACGGCCACTTCGGCATCTTCCATACGGTACAGATCGAGAATCGGATAGTCGCGGCCGGTCAGCTCTGCGTACTCCTTGCGGATGCGGTCGTACACTTTACCTGCATTATACATGGCAACCGATTGCTGATAGCAGTTGTTGATATAGTCCGGTTCGTTCATGTAAGGGCCGACGGTGATCGGGTTGTTGCGGTCAAGCACATGAGCGAATCCCGGCGGCGGCGTCTCCCCGGTAAAATGATGAACATCCTCGCGGTTTGCAAAAGTCTGTACGCGCCGTTTCTGGTGGGACGTGAAATATCCGTCGGAAGCGACGAGCACCGGCAGCCGCACCTCAGGATCCTCCGCCAGCTTGATTGCCATAATATTCATATCGTAGACCGCTTGCGGGTCGCGACACATCAGAATCGGCCATCCGGTATTGAGCGCAAAATACAAATCGGAATGATCGCCGTGAATATCCAGAGGACCGGATACCGAGCGGCAAACGAGATTCATGACCATCGGGAACCGTGTTCCCGACTGCACCGGCATTTGCTCCAGCATGTACAAATAACCGTTGGAGCTCGTGGCATTGAATACGCGGCCGCCGGCGGCGGAAGCCCCGTAGCAAATCCCGGCGGAGCCGTGTTCCCCGTCAGCCGGGATCAGCTTAATGTCGTGCTGCCCGTTCGCTTTCATCAAATCAAGAAACTGCGCGACTTCCGTCGATGGCGAAATCGGAAAATATCCCATCACATGATAGTTTATTTGATGCGCGGCATACGCCGCCATTTCATTGCCCGACTCATACACCATCCGTTGTTCGACGGTGCCCTTGCTCACTTCCTTATTGATTTCGATTGCCATACGTTCTCACCTCTCCCGATCATCTTTCGTGAACTCGTGATATCGTAAACGATTGAAAATCAATCAGCCGTTTGCCCAAGCAAATCGATGCGGCACACGGTGTTCTTCCCCGTAACCGTCCGACTCCCGCTCCGAACTGAGCGCCTCGGTCGGGCACGCTACGACGCACTTCAAGCAGCCCTTGCAATACTGATAATCGATGCCCTGCAGGAACATCTGAGGCCTTCCCTTCTTGTCGGGCAGTTCATCCCACACAAAACAAAAATCGGGGCAGGCGGTATCGCATGCCGCACAATGAATGCATTTCTCCTCATCGAAATGAGGCATCATGCCCTGGCGGGAAATGCTTAAATCTTTCAAGACGCTGTTCCCAGGATTAGTTATCATGCCGCCAAGAGGCTGTGTTTCATAGCCCAACGCGGGAATGTCCCAACGGGTCGGCAGCGGCATCGAAGTGCCTTCAGGCAAAGCGAAAGTCTGAAATTTCACTTCGTTATACCCGCGTTCGAACGTGCGCAGCGCAGGCTCAACGGCTTGCGGATATTTCTTCTCCAGCGATTTGCGGATGATCTGTTTCATATTCTCGGTGTCAAGGAAATCGCAGAGTCGGAACAACGCGCCGAGCATCGCCATATTGACGCGGTTTTTCTCTTCCAGCGAAATGCCCGTTGCGTCGATTACGGCAATCGTTCCGCCCAGCAATTTCATTTTCTCTTTTAGTTGTTCGGGTGTTTTGGAGGAGTTGACAAGGACCATGCTGTCTTCATAAATTCCGCTGATTACATTGACGGTCTTGGATAAGTTTTCATGGAAGATGCCCACAATATGCGGACGCTCGACCGGTGTCGTATCCCGGATATTCGTGTTTATATCGCAAAACCGAATATGTGCTTTCACCGGCGAGCCCTTTTTTTCCGATCCGTATGAGGAGAAGCTGACCCCATTGAATCCGCTTCCAACAACGCCTGCCTCAGCCAGCATTTTGCCGGCCAGGTTTGCGCCCAGACCGCCTATCGATTCCAAACGGATTTCAAAAAAACCTAACTCGTTTGTTTTTGGAAGAACCGGCAAGACTCCCACTCCCTTCGATAAGTTCAGAATTATCGCAAAATTACAACTTAAAGTATACCAGTTATCTCCGTTTCCGCATAGTGTTTATCGCATATTTAGCTTCTGTTTCATAAAAAAAGAGGCCGGATGGCTCCTGCGGTTTCGCTGGATTTCATCCTGCCCCTTCTTCGATAATCGAGTCCTGTTCTATTCCTGCATTACTTGTTCCGCCTATAGCGGCGGTTTCGCTGCAAATGCTGAAGCTCTCGCCATCCAATTTTTACAATACCTTCCTCCTGCATCACCCGAATCACCTCTGAATCCTGGAGAAGCCGCAGCTCCATGGCCCGTTTCTCCGGTTGGCCATGGAACGCAAGCAGTTCCGGCGTGACTTCCGACGGATGGATAATAATTTCGCTAACGCCGGGCTTTAAGCTTTTTAATATCGTCACATATTCCTGTTTCACACTCTCGTAATCTTCGCCGGGTTTTAATGGAAACCGGAGACCGTACAAATAATCGAGCACGATAACCCCCTTTGCGTCTGCGGCCTTCGCATAACGCAAAGCTTGTTCGGCCAGTTCAGGCGGAGCGACCTGCCCGTCCTCCGTCAATAAATACCGCGGGAGACGAAACGGCAAACCGAATTCCGCGCAGACGTCGAAAACGACATTGAGAAAATCTCTTCCGGACTCCAAGCCGTATAAGCTGCCCATATGATTATCCGCATGCGTGGGCTTTAATCCCATTTTTATCGCACTTTTCACCTGTGCACGGAGCTCCGCCCGCACTTCTTCGGGATCGGCCTGGCGCTCCAGCGTTTTGCAGTCTTTAGGAAAGTACCCTTCCTCCGTCACCAGAGATAGCGACGATCCGCCGCGGTTTACCGGTCCCCATTTATAATGATCCCATTCGCTTGTCAACGTCCAATGAATGCCGACATCCCATTTCGGATGACTTGCGCTCCATAGGGCTGCTTCCCTCGCCCAGCCGCACGTCGCCATCAGCGATGCCGAAGAGATGAACCCGGCTTCAAATAAAGACCGGATGCCGGCATTCGTGGCATGACATAAGCCGAAATCATCGGCGTTTATAATGAGCAAGCGTGCCTTTTCATGGAAGCCCAATGCGCCGGCTATATTCATCGATACTTCGCCTCCCGTATACGGCAGCCGCCGCAATTTTACCGAATATCCCGAAAATGCAGCTTTGATCTCCTTACTAAATATATATGGTCCTAGGAGCGGATTTCATGCCGAAGCGAATTGCCGATAACAGGCATTAAATGCCTTTGGAACAACTGCATCAATGCCTCCTTGTTAAGGTTAATCCAGCCGCACACATAAGCGGCCCGTTCAATTTGTTCCGCCCATATCGGTTCGGGATCCATTCGCTGCTGCAGTCTTCCTGCAAAATGCAAATAGACGTCCATCATCCGCAGCTTCATTAGATCCGGGAGCAAGCCAACTTCGTCATCCGTCAGCTTGACTTCACGGCCATAGCCCTGGCAATAGAGCCCGATCAACTGAAGCGAACGCTCCGTATTCCGGCCGATCAGCTCCGGCAGCGTCACGGCAAGCTCCATTGCGCGTGCATCCTGCGTGCAGAACTCAAAGTCAAGCAGAGCGATTACCTTGTCTCCATCCGCCACCGCATTGTTGAATACGATATCTCCATGGATCCATTGCATTGGAAGCCGTTCGAACGCGTTGTACAGCCGGATGAGCGTCTTACGCTCCTCGTCTAATGCTGAAATAGCAGGGGAAAGCCTTGAAAGAACCTGAGAACGCTCGGCCATCCCCAGCAGCCCCGGTTCGTCCAAATAGCCGTAGTTGGCCTCCAGCGAATAGTAGGGACTGTAGGCCTGCCGGAAATCCGGCTCCAGTCGCGAGAGCGCCAACGTCAGCTTCCCGGCGGCTTGTCCGAGACTTAGAACCTGTCGTTCGTTCCCGATGCCCGGCCTTTGGCCGTCGATAAACCGGAAAAGCGAAGCCAGCTTGCCGTCCGGACCGCATGTAACCGTGTCCAGGTCCCGGTTCAAGACCGGTTCGGGCACGCGGACCTCCATGCCGCTGCCGCCCAGAGCGGAAAGAATCGCATGCTCGACCCGTACTTTATCCATATCCTGATGATTATTATAGACGCGCAGAACATAACGCTGGCTCCCGCTCCGTACCATTCGCGTCGTATTGTTCATTCCGCTCTCGCCATGTTCGACCCGAAAGCCTTCCGGCCAATCATATTGGCCCAAATAGATATCGAAATCTTCTGTACTATTGCTGCTCAAGCCTTTCATCCTTCCCGCCAAGCCATGATTTAATCTTACGGCTCATAAATCATTTTGTGCGTCATTCCTCCGTCCACGACTTGAGTGGTTCCGGTCACGAAGTCGTTATCGGGATCCGTGAAATAGAAGCACGCTTTGGCCACATCCGCCGGCCTTCCTACTCTCCCGGACCAATGCTGCCGATGGTCTTCTTCCCGCAGCGACTCATAATCGCCGGTCTCTATCCAACCGGGACAAATGCAATTGACGGTAATCCCGTCCCCGCTAAGCGATGCCGCAAGCGCATGGGTAAGCGCTACAAGCCCTCCCTTGGACGCCGCATAGGCTTCAGTGTTCGGCTCGGACATATAGGCCCGGGTTGACGCGATATTCACAATGCGTCCGCCTTGCGGCTGCAGCTTCATGACCTTGGCCGCTTCCCTGGAGCAGAGAAAGGCGGCTCGAAGATTCGTATTCATGACCCGGTCCCATTCTTCCCACGACAGCTCGTAGAGTGATTTATTAATCCCGATGCCTGCGTTGTTAATCAATGCGTCGATGCGGCCGAAAGCACTTTTTGCCGATTGAATGACGGGGGCAATCTCATCCGGTATTGTCAGATCGGCCTGCACCATGATCACATCGCTCCGGTAGGGTTCCATCTCCCCCTTCATCCATACAGACTCCATCCGTCTCTGCTCCGTATCGCTCATGACAACCGCATAACCGTAACGGGCATACGCCGCAACAAGATGACTTCCGATTCCGCCTGCAGCACCTGTTATGATACATACCGGCTTCATTGTTGATTCACCCCGCGCGGAGCGGTCAGTTCTTCAATTCGTTTCATAAGCGGCTCGCGCCAGCTTTCAGACAACTCCTCGACCGCTGCCAGGCGCCGGGCGGCTTCAAGGTTATCCTTATCCTTCATCATAATCGTTGTCGCTTCCATAATCGTTATACGGGCCGGATGCCGCTCCACAAGTTCGAGCCTGTCTCCCGTATTTACTTGCCCTTCTTCCAGCACGCGCAAATAAAAACCGGTATAGCCGGTTTGCAGCACCCAATCCGGTAGCTTGGGCTCATTATGCTTCATGCCGAGCTTGAAGCAGGGAAGCCGCGGTTGCGTGACTTGAACGCGTGCGTCTCCGGCCTGAAATATATCGCCGATCGAGATCTCTGTTTCATTGCCTCCGGCAATTGTAAAATTTTCTCCGAATGCGCCGTACCCGAGCTGTTTCCCGAGAGCATCCTCCCAATGCGGATAATGATCGCCGAAATAGACACAGACCGCCTTGTCCGGTCCGCCGTGATGAACAAGGTCGGCCTGCCCGTCTCCCGGGAGTCCTTCCTTATGCAAATGATGCGGCCCATCCGCCGGAAGCTTGAAAATTGCTGTGTTTACTTCTTTGCTGCCATGTTTTGCCTTGACCGGTTTCCCGATCTGAATCGATACGATAACGCCTGAATAGGCCGGACGTTCCGCCACAGATTTCCCTCCCGTTATATAAAGCGGTCTTTTTTGGCTTTATTATAATGGAACCGATGGGTACTGGCAAATGATTCATACGGATCCGCGCATCACAACGTCACAGCTGCTTGTATTGCCGCTCAATCCGCAGAAGCTCTTCTCTCGATGTTATGGCCGCAGGCTTTGCTCCGCACTTCCGCAATCTGCCGTTCAAGAGACCGGTCAGTCCTGCAACGGCCAAAATGCAGCCAAGGACAACAAGTGCGGCGGCGTCCATTAACAGCACCGATGCGACTGAAGTCATCAACAGCCATAGAAAGGCGATTAACCGGACCATCGGGCTCAGTCTTCCCAGATGCCAGAAACACTCCTTGAAACGGGAGGATTTGCGTTTTGACATCATCTGCAGACCAATCGGGATTGCATACGCCAGATTAAAGCTGAGAATGCACCAGGTGGTCAGAAACCAGAGCTGCTGTCTGTAATTGCCGTTCCAGGGGTCGATATAGAGTAAGGCGGCAAAGGCCGTGAAGCAGGTTAAACCGACCATGACGACAATACGATGCGGCAGCTGCCTGCTTGGCGTTACGGCGGCCAGCCACCGATTGACCCCGGACCGGGCATCACGGTGATAGGCGAACCACAGTCTTGAAGCGGAGTTCAGACAACCGAGCCCGCTTCCCCACAGGGCGCAGAGAATCCCGATCAGAATCAGATTGTTCATAAGCGGATTCCAGGTCCCCCACACCCCGGTCGTTAAAGCAAGAAAAGCGTTGCTGTCGCCATGAAAACCAATGATGTCCGGGGAGGCCAAAACAATACATGCAAGCAGCACATATCCGAATACAAATCCATATACCGACGTCAAATAAATGCTCCATGGGACGGTTACCTTCGGGTTATACGTCTCTTCAACCGCATGCGCTGCGGCATCTCCTCCCGCGAACAGCCGATGAAGCAGAAGCAAAGTAAGGATGACCGGTACAAGCCCTCCTTTCTCCGTGCCGTACGGTCCGAAGCTGAATAAATATTCTGCCGGCTGCAAGTTCGGGCCGATGACGACGGCCAAGCCGACGACGATAACAACGATGAGTCCGACCTGAAGCCATGCCCCGAATTGCATAAACAACCTTAATAAAACCTTTCCCCGGCGGGCGACAATCGTTTGTGCGGCAAATAAGAGGAAGGCGAATAACAGGACCGAAACCGTATTTCGCTCATAATTGAACCTGATCGATATCATCGTAACGATTAAATAGGCCGCCGCCCAATTAACAAGGATTAGAAGCCCCGCATCTCCCAAACCGCGCAGCCATGCCGTCAGCCATGCCCATCGTTTTCCTCCCGCCGCATAGGCCCAATGATAGCCTCCGCCGGAAGTCGGTATGGCGGAAGCCATTTCGGACATGGCTGCGGCGACGAGCATGGCGAATAAGGATACAATCGGCCATCCGATACTGAACGACCATGCTCCTCCATAGGAAAATACCGCACCGAAATAGACGGCGGCCCCAGCATACAATGACATCGTCGTAAACGAAACGCTGAACGAACCGAAGCTGTTCCAGCTTCGTCTCAACTGCTGTGCGTAGCCCAAAATGTTTAGCGATTGTTTATCCTGCATGTACTGGACATACGGATCCGTATGAGGAAGCGCCGAATGCCCGGATCGTTTCATCTGCCAGTGGGCGGTAAAAGCAAGCAACAGACCGGCACCGCATACGGCCACGAACAACAGCACGCCGGCAAGCACATGAGCCATGTGTCCACCTCCTGACATAGGGATCTTTGAGCAAGGCTCAAAGTCTCTCCTTATTTCAAAGTCTCTCAGCTTAATTTATGTGGGAGGGTGTACTTTTCAGCACACAAAAAAACATGCCTGTGCAGGCATGTTCCGTTTAGCAGCCAAAACGGGGTATTAATCGTTTGCATTCATCGGAGCGAGCGGTCCGTTCTCAGCAATGATATCCGATAATTCATAGACGGAGATCGGAAAATAGGGAAACCCGTAAACATACGGCGTCAATTCATAAAGCTGAAAATAAACGACCAGCGACCGGTCGGCAATATAGTAATCCTGATCCGGCCGAATGGATGTAAAAGGCTGAAGGACCGGAACATCGCGCGCTTTGATCTGTGCCGCAACAATGGAGGACAATTTATCGACGTACCGGCTCCCCGGTTTAAACAGCTCGCGGAGAGCAAACGATTTTCCCGTTTTAGTATCAAATGTCAACGATTGCTGCAGCGTTAGACCGTGCGCCCCTCCTGCGTACGTATAATTGAACAGGGAGAGGCTTAGCACGTTTTTTTCATTTGTTTTGACCTCAAACCAACCGAGCATTTCAGCACGGGGGTCTTCAAGCGATCCTTGCTCGTCTGCAAGCTTGGTGACGGCGGCCCGGATCGCCGTATTGATGCTGTTGCGCACTTTAGGGTCCGCGAGGCCTTGAACGACCGGAACCCAGATTTCAATCTTCGGATGCGTCAAACGGGAAGGCTGAATGACAGCCGGAACTTGAAAAGCCATACAATGGACACCTGCCTAAAATGTGAGATGCTCCATTGTATGCATCATCTGCGGTATCGGATGCATAAAGTCGAGTTTAAAATGCCCGGTTTTCAGCACCGGGAAGTAAAATCCAACCGCATTTCATGCCATTCCATACCGGCATGGGCCGAGGAACTCCTTCCAAGATGGCGAAACCCAAGCAGCGCGTAGAAAGGAATCAAATATGGCTCGCACATGAGTATCACCTTCTCCAGCCCGTCTCTCTCCGCTGCGGCCAACAAACGCTGCATTAGAGAAGAACCGATACCGTGACGGCGAAAATCAGGTTCTACCGCAACGGTAAGCACACACAAATTCCGTCCGTTGACCGAATCGTCATGTGTCCCCTTCATCGCCTCATCTCCGCAATGCTCAGCGTTCGTCAATACGCCGTTGGCAATTCCGACCAGCCGGCCTTCAGCCCAGGCCGACCAGAAATAATCCGGATAACTCCGTAGACGGTGCCGGAACGCTTCCCTTGTAGCAGCTGCATCCGCCGGGTAACAGGAACGCTCGAGCCGATAAGCGGCATCAAGCTCATCGCGGCCAATGGTTCTGTACTCCGTATGTACTGTCACAGCATGCTCTTCTCCCCGTAAGTCAGACGTCTTCCCTGCACGTCGAATACCATTCTTCCGTTATTTAGTCCCCAGATCCGGTCGGCGTACTTCTCCGCCCAATCCTGCTGGTGAAGCACGGCGATGACCGTTAAGCCTTGTTCGGTGCAGAGCGTCTTCAGGTTCGCCAATATTTGCTCGGATGCATGCGGATCCAATCCGGATACCGGTTCGTCGGCCAGCAGCACCTTGGCACCGTGGACAAGCGCGCGGCTAATGGCAACGCGCTGCTTCTCGCCACCGCTTAACTTTTCCGCTTTCATATGCGCTTTATCGAGAAGTCCGACTTTCTCCAGCGTATCCATGGCGCCCATATAATCGTCGTTTCGCACCATACCCGTCACCATCCGCCAAAGCGGCGTCTGGTATCTCGTTCCGATCAGCACATTTTTTAGGGCGGTCCTCTTTAAAGCCAGCATCGGCTTTTCTTCTAAATAGGCGAACTCGCGGCGGATTTTGTATATTCCCGTAAACGGATTTTTCAATACATCCTGCCCGTCGACCATATACGATCCTTCCGTCCACTTCTCTCGCAATGCAAGGCATTTCAGCAGCATCGTCTTTCCGCTTCCGCTGCCCCCCGCGATCGCGATGAATTCTCCTTTGCCAACCCGGAGGCTGATATCTTTCAACACTTTCGGCCCGCCGGGAATTCGTTTGATTAAACGGTCAACCTTGATCATGGTGTATAGCTCCTTTATCCGATCTGCACGAAAAATTTTCATATGAATCTAGTTTAAGGGAAATAGAAAGTACTTTCCACACGAACGAATGTTTGGTATAATACAAATAAGAACAAACGTTCCATCACAACGCCTATTGAAGGAGGAGAGATTCATCATGAGAAGCTGCGAAATTTATCGTTTTATCGGAACACATCGTCCTGTCAGGGACCTGACATTTAAGTTTTATTCCGACGGTGCATTAATGATTATCGACAACGATGCGGGGGAGGTAATCTCTCCTCGGGATCTTAAAGGAGAATGCCGCGATTTCTATGTACGGCGAAGAATTGCATTTATAAAGAAAGATCTGGCCGACAAGCAGAAGAGGTATGCATAATCTGTTTAATGTCCGGAGGGAGAACGAAACGTTCTCCCTCTTTTTGATTGCATGAGCTTGCAGTGATATGACAAAACAGCTTCTTAGGTCTTCTTATTAATTCCGTTCAGGCTTGGCGGACGTTCGGCGGCCTTTTCGGGTTTTACCGTCCTGGCGCTTTGCTTCATACGCGATTCGTCGCTTCGGTTTTCCGTTTTATCACTCCGGTTGAATGGCACAGGAAATCACCTCCGGCTTCATTATGTGGAAGCGGTGTCCATTTTATTCGGTTTGACGCGTGAGAGTTTGTGCGGTAGATTGTAATAAACAGAACCGAATGTTACCTAAAGGAGCCGTATCACTTATGAAGCAAACCATCCTGTTCGATTTGGATGATACATTAATTTATTGCAACAAGTATTTTTATATGGTGATCGATCAATTCGTTGATTTGATGTCGACCTGGTTCGCGGGTTATGGACTGGATGCTGATGCAATACGCGATAAACAAACGGAAATTGATATCGCCGGCGTACAAGCGAACGGCTTCAAAAGCGATCATTTTCCTCAGTCGTTTATTGAAACGTACCGTTATTTTTCCGGGATGACCGGAAGAAGCCGCACCTCCTCGGAAGAAGACTTGCTGTGGAAGCTTGGACAAAGCGTTTATGACTATGAAGTGGAGCCTTATCCGAACATGGAAGAGACATTGGACCGGCTTGCAGAGAACGGACATGAGCTGCATTTGTACACCGGGGGCGAGACGCTCATCCAAAGGCGTAAAATCGACCGGATGCAGCTTGAACGATATTTCGGCCCCCGCATATATATCCGGCGGCATAAAAACAATGCTGCATTAGAGCAAATCCTGTCTGAGGGCGGGTTTAATCGTGAACAGACTTGGATGGTGGGCAATTCGATCCGAACCGATGTCGTGCCGGCTTTGACCGCCGGCATCCATGCGATTCATATGAAGATCGATACGGAGTGGTTATACAATGTGGTCCAATTTGATATCGAACCGAAGGGCGCTTTCTTTACACTGGAACGATTAATCGATGTACCGGATACGATTCACGGCTATCTAACCCGCTATTCAACGATTTGAACGGCTACTTGGCCGCTGTCCCGGTTCACGAGAACGATTTTCCCCTTTTTTGCTTCGCCTCCGCTTTGCTTAAACGTCAATTTATTGGTTTCGCCTTTGGTTGCCAGCGATTTGGCCATTGCGACGGTTATCGCTTTGCCGTCCTGCTGTTTCCAAATTACGAATGTGCAACCCTCACGGTAGTGCGAACAGCCGAAGCCGCGTTTACCTTCAATAAGCTGTCCTTTGCAGCCTGGTCTCGGACAAGGAGCGATAGCTTCGATCGCCCTTCCTTCCGGTATCGGCTTCGCACGCTCCGATTTTGCCGCTGCTTGATTCTTCGTTGGCTTCTTTCTTTCGCCGCCCGATTTTTTCTCCGATTCCTGGAACAAAGACGGCGGCGCCGGCCGCTGAACACGTACCTTCTCGACCACCATAACCGCAAACTGCTTGACTTTCTCCATAAACTGCTCGTCGGAGGCTTCCCCTTTCGAAATCTGGTGAAGCCGCTGCTCCCACCTGCCCGTCATTTCCGGCGAAGCGAGCAGCTCTACTCCCGCGTTCCGAATGAGTTCAATCGCTGCGCATCCTTTAGATGTAATTTCCAGCCGCTTCCCGGTGAGTGAAATATATCCAACCTGCTTCAGCCGTTCAATTGTTGCCGCGCGCGTAGCGGGAGTTCCAAGACCGGTGTCTTTCATTGCTTCCTTCAATTCGTCATCTTCCATTGATTTTCCCGCCGATTCCATCGCTTTCAGCAGCGTGCCTTCCGTGTAAGG
The DNA here is from genome assembly GCA_041281825.1 of Paenibacillus tarimensis. GTDB lineage: Bacteria > Bacillota > Bacilli > Paenibacillales > Paenibacillaceae > Paenibacillus_D > Paenibacillus_D tarimensis_A. The sequence goes on from CP166298.1 coordinate 3,159,349, forward strand.
CTTAGGAGGTTGTGTCGTCTTCTCGAGTGAGGACGCTTCTTTACACAGCACCGGAAGCTCAGACATGACGGAGAATGCATCGGTAACGAGCTCTTCTTCCGTTTCCTCCGCATCCGATACTTTTTTCGCTTTGCCTTTCGTCTTCTGCTCTGCCGCTTCCGTACCGTTATAGACCACTTTCCAACCGGGCTCCAGCTGCTGCTTCACTTTCGTTTTGAAGGTTTCCCCTTCAACCTCCGTTACTACTTCATGATTATCATATCGTGCGGGCGGATAATAATGGGACAGAAATCGTCTGACGATAAGATCGTAAATTTTCATTTCATCCGGCTGCAGACCGGACGCTTTTTTCGGTGTCGGCAAAATTGCATGGTGATCCTCAACCTTGGCCGGATTGCATACCGCTTTGTTCCCTTTATGGACCCGGCTCCTGTCCGCCCCGGCGGCCAGCGAGGCATACTCGGTCCCCTGCAGCATGTTCAGAACTTTACCCATGACGGGCAAATTTTCTTCCGTTACATAGTTGGAATTGGTCCTCGGATAACTGATTACCTTATGTTTCTCGTATAACGATTGCGCCAGGTCAAGCGTCTTCTTTGCCGAAAAGCCGAACTTGCCGTTCGCTTCGCGCTGCAGCAGCGTCAAATCATATAAGCGGTAAGGATACTCCTTCGACTCGTTCACTTGATAAGAAAGAATCGTCCCCTGCTTGCCGGTCACTTTATCCGTTAATCCCTTTGCTTTGTCCGGATCGATTAGTTTGTCTCCCTGCCATGTTCCTTTGTAGCTTCCTTGCTCCTGCTCGAATATAGCCTGAACAACGTAATACTTCTCGGATTCAAAGGCGGATATTTCCTTATGGCGGTCGTATAGAAGCGCCAGTACCGGCGTTTGTACGCGTCCGACCGACAGCAATGTGCGATGCCTGATCGTAAACGCGCGGGAGGCGTTCATCCCGATTAACCAGTCCGCTTCGCTGCGCGATCTCGCCGCACGGGTTAACGGCTCATAATCCTGGTCGCTGCGCAAATTTTCAAATCCGCGTTTGATCGTTTCCGGTGTCAGATCGGATATCCACAACCGCTGTACCGGCTGGACCAGCTTTAAATATTGGCGGATCAAATGAAAGATCAGCTGTCCTTCCCGCCCGGCATCACATGCATTAATCAGCCGCCCGCATCGCTTGGCAAGCTCTCCGATCGTCTTCAGCTGATCCTTTGTTCTCGGATTTGGCCACAGCTTGAACCGGTCCGGAATGATCGGCAAATCTTCTGACTTCCATTTTTTATATTTTGGATCGTAATGATCCGGCTCGGCGAGCCCGACCAAGTGCCCGATTGCCCAAGTGATAATATAATGTTCGCCTTCAAGGTATGTACGCCGGTTCTTCGCTCTCGGCTCCAGTACGGCTGCGATCGTTCGTCCCATATCCGGTTTTTCGGCGATGATTAATGTCTTCAATGTCAAGCAATCTCCCCACTTACGGATTATTCTTGGATTCGTTCAGTTGGATATATCGGAGCATGGCATCAAACAGGCTGCGAACGCCTTTATGCCAATTTTGATCCTCCGCATACTTCCGGTTGATCCACTGGATCGCATCAATGCCGTCAGGACGATTCTTGCTCCACTTCAGAACGGTACGGGCGGCAATTTCCGCGGAATCGTGTATCGTCGTATTGTATTTCTTCCAGCTGTTGAACACATTGAACGGATTGTTGGCGATCTGCCCGGCGAACCGGTGGTCCTTAGGAACGAAGGACTGTTCCTGGCCGGTGATCGCAAACAATAATACCGGATGAATATTATTGGCTTTAGCTGTCTCCACAATGGCTTCAAAATAAGGCGTTTCCGCAAGCAAGGAAGACTTCTCTTCCAGATACTGTCGTAACCCCGGCAAATTGACGGTGGCATACTGCAGTTCTCGCGGGAGTTCATTGGGCATGCGCGGCTCCAGCATTTCAGTTGGAAGCTTCGGCATCCATTCCCAGACCAGCCGTTTTGTTTCCGGTTCCGGTGGCATACTCATACCGACCAGCCATGGGTAACAAAGTAATCCGCCGATAAGAAAAAGGCTCGAAAGACCGTAAATAATCGGATGAATGCGGTTACGCGTGGCGGGAAACAACCGGACGACCGAGCCGGTTACCGGAGAAGCTTGATCGAATTCCGATTCCGTATTAACCGTAACCGATGCCGAACGTTCGGCCGATAACCGAACCAGTGTCTCCCACGCTTTCATACGAGGCAAATCTGAAGTTCCGGCCTCGCTTTCCCGTATCACGTCAAGAAAGTCTTCTTTGACCCAATTCGCGTGCATCCGGCTGTTGAACCATTGTAATAACGGGGCGGTTAGCACGTCATCATCCAATTCCAGTGACATACAAGCGTTAAAAATATCTTCCGTGCTGACCGGTCTCCGCTCTTCCAGAACGGTTGTGCGGACCAGAACATCGGTTAACAGCCGCTTCACCGCAGGATCGAATTCCGGAAGCTGCTTCATAATGATCCGGTGAACCGCATCGGCAACAATTTCCGCATGCCGCTCCTGCGGGAGACCGGCGAATTTATGCTGCACGTATTTTCTTATGTTAGAAAGCTCCGACGGTGTCAGAATCAATGCTCCATGTTGACCAGGCACGAACAACACCCCTTAGAGTCAGATCAACTCTATCTTACCACATTATTCCTCGTTCTCTCTATCATTTCCTGAACGTCCGGACGAAGGATAAAAGCTTCAATCTGCGCTTTCTCTCCGGCAGTAAATTGATATTCGCAATCGCAGCCTTCATCCTGGGGGACGATTTGGACAATCGCTCCGCCGTGGGTACATATTACCAAAGCTCTCAGGTCGATCACATCAGACGGTGCATCAAGCTCGGATTCCTCTGTTAATTCGAATTGCAGCTCAATATCGATCCACTGATCGTCGCGCCTCTCAAGCCGTGGGTGAAATGCTGCGAATTGCAGCTCCGTAACGCGGTCCGATCCGTATTTGATCATTATCGATCCCTCCTTGATTCAAAAAAGCTCAAACCGATTCTGTTGCTCGTTGGGGGAGGAAATGGGGATGGCCTCCAGCCGCTGCCCAAATCGTGTTCTTCTTGAATTAAATTTATGGATATAACACGATTTCAAAGGCGGCACGTAAACTTTCCGACCATTCCCCATCCCTCCCTATTCTAACTTCAGTTCTTCCTGCCACAGATTATTCTTCACTATCGTTCACAAAAAGAGAAAGCTCTCCCTAATGCAGAGTCAATCTGCAAAAGGGACAGCTGTGCTTCAGCTATAGTTAGCCGGAAAATGCTTATGGAAGAACCGAAGAACCCATCAAATATTTGTCCACTTCGCGTGCCGCCTCACGGCCTTCATTAATCGCCCATACGACAAGGCTTTGACCGCGTCGCATATCTCCTGCGGCAAACACTTTATCGACGTTCGTATTATATTTACCGTATTCCGCTTTCACGTTCGATCTGCGGTCTTGCGCGAGGCCCAGCTGATCAATCAGCGTACGCTCCGGTCCTTCGAACCCGACCGCGATCAGTACGAGATCCGCATCCCATACTTGCTCCGTACCCGGAATTTCTTTATAAATCTTTCTGCCGGTTTCGTCGACATAGCGTTCGATTTGTACGGTATGCAGCTCTTTGACATTACCTTCCCCGTCGCCGACAAATTTCTTCGTCAGCACGGAGAATGCGCGCGGATCAGCACCGTACAAAGCTTTTGCTTCTTCCTGTGCGTAATCAAGCGTATACACGTTCGGGAACTGCGGCCAAGGGTTAGTAATCGGATCGCGCTCGAGCGGCGCTTTCGGATGCGTACCGAATTGCGTAACCGACTTGCAGCCGTGACGCAGCGCCGTAGCGACGCAGTCTGTACCTGTATCGCCGCCGCCAATGACAATGACATGCTTGTCTTTGGCGGAAATATAATTGCCGTCTTCCAAATTGGAATCCAGATAGCTCTTGATTGTTCCGTTCAAATAATCCATCGCAAGGTGGACGCCATTCAGCTCACGGCCCTCAATCTCCACTTCCCGCGCTTTGGTTGCGCCGCCGCATAGAACGACTGCGTCGAACCCGTCGACAAGCTCCCCGGCAGCAATGTCTTTTCCGATTTCGGTGTTCGTAACGAAATCAATACCTTCGTCAGCCAGCAAATCAACACGGCGCTGTACGACTTGTTTATCAAGCTTCATTGTCGGAATACCGTAGGTCAGCAAGCCGCCGATCCGGTCCGCACGTTCGTAAACCGTTACAAGATGACCGGCTTTGTTCAATTGAGCGGCACAAGCCAAACCTGCGGGTCCTGAACCGACAACGGCAACCCTCTTGCCTGTCCGTACCTTCGGCGGCTGCGGAACGACCCAGCCTTCATCAAAACCTTTATCGATAATAGCTTGTTCGATCGTCTTGATCGTAACCGGTTCACCGATTAAGCCGACTGTACAAGAGCCCTCACACGGAGCCGGACAAACGCGTCCTGTAAACTCCGGAAAATTATTCGTCTTATGCAGACGGTCCAGTGCTTCCTTCCACAACCCGCGATAAATCAGGTTATTCCATTCCGGAATGAGGTTGTTCACCGGGCAGCCCGAAGCGCCGCCGGCCAATTCGATACCGGTATGGCAATAAGGCGTACCGCAGTCCATACAGCGGGCACCTTGGGTGCGCAGCTGCTCATCCGACATATGCTTGTGAAATTCTTCCCAATCCTTGATACGCTCCAGCGGATCGCGGTCAACCGGAAGCTCTCGTTTATATTCCATAAATCCTGTAGGTGTAGACATGATTGCTTTCCTCCATCCGTTATTCCACATCAAATTCTCTTATAAAAAAATAAGCCTGACGTTGAATGAATCAACAGAAAATGATACAGCTTATTATATACGAAACTTGCATTATAATAATCCATGCTAGCACTTACATGCCGTTAGACCAATGGATTATCCGTACAATCATTTGCACTTATTAACATATTGTTCGACTCTCTTACTGCCGGAAGCCTGACGAATCATTGCTGACTCCGCTTACGCTCGTAGGTTTGAAAGTAATAGTCATACGGATTATTCTCATCCCTGATTCCCTTGACCGTTTCAGTCAGTACCCACTCCTCCGGATTGAAATCCGGAAAAAAAGCGTCCCCTTCGAATTCCGCGTCAATTTCGGTTAATAGGATGCGATCCGCATAAGGGAGAAACTGACGGTATACCTGTTCCCCGCCGATGATCATGATATCCGCCATACGATATCGCTCCAGCGCTTCTTCAACGGATTCGACGATTTCGCAGCCTTCCGGAGCGTAATTCTTATTACGTGTGAGAACGACATTCAACCGATTCTTAAGCGGCTTTCCGAACGATTCAAACGTATTTCTTCCCATGATGATTGTCTTGCCGGTTGTCGACCTTGTGAAAAAAGCCATTTCTTTAGGAAGGTGCCATGGTAATTTATTGCCGTTTCCGATCGTGCGGTTGCGGGCCATTGCGGCGATTAGTGTGATAGACAACCAGATCTCCTCCTTTACATACAGGAGCTCAAAGTCTCTCCTCTTTAAGTCTCTCCTCTTATACCGCTACCGGAGCTTTAATTACCGGGTGAGGATGATAGCCTTCGATTTGAATATCGTCCACTTCATAGTCGAATACCGACTTTACGGACGGATTGAGCTTGAGAACGGGCAAAGACCGCATCTCTCGTTCAAGCTGTGTCCGGACCTGTTCCAAATGATTCGAATAAATGTGGGCATCCCCAAACGTATGAACGAATTCGCCGACCTGCAGACCGCATTCTTGAGCGATCATATGCGTCAGCAAAGCGTAGCTTGCGATATTAAACGGAACCCCCAGGAAGGCATCCCCGCTTCGTTGGTATAATTGGCAGGATAACCGGTTGTTCGCGACATAAAATTGAAACAGCGTGTGGCATGGCGGCAACGCCATCTGAGGCACATCCTCCGGCGACCATGCCGACACAATCAATCGTCTGGAATCCGGATTGCTCTTGATCGTCGCAATAACATCCGCAAGCTGATCGATCGCACCGCCTTGCGACGTCCGCCATTGCCTCCATTGCTTGCCGTAGACATTCCCTAATTCGCCGTACTGATTACAGAATGCTTCATCCTCGAGAATCAGGCGCTTGAACCTGTCCATCTGTTCTTCGAATTGACGGTTGAACGTTTCGTCATACTGTGAGCGCAAGCCGAAATCGTTCATGTCCGGACCGTCATAATCCGGACTTTCAACCCACCTTTTGAACGCCCATTCATTCCATATGTTATTGTTGTGCTTAAGAAGATATTTAATATTCGTATCGCCCTTTATAAACCACAGCAGCTCGCTGGCAACGAGGCGGAACGGGACCCGCTTGGTTGTGATTAACGGAAAGCCTTCATTCAGATCAAAGCGCATCTGATATCCGAAAACCGAAACGGTTCCGGTACCGGTACGGTCTTCTTTACTGACGCCGGCCGCTAAAACATGGCGCAACAAATCAAGGTAGGCCGATTCATTCTTGCTCATATTGCTGCATCCTCTCCATGTTATCTATCCTATTATCATAACATTTTCGGAGGATTTTGTCGTTCCCCGATTCTAAGAAGTTGATGAATTTTGTCGGTCTCTTTTTCGTTCCATCCGCAACTCATAGCGGTGTTTAGCGGATTGATGCAGCCGGATTTCTTCCTCCGTTTCCGGAACGACCTCGTCTACCCGGGTCGGCTTGCCGTTCTCATCCAGCGCGACAAAGGTGAGATACGCCGTTACAGTCAGCCGTCTTTCCGCTGTCAGCAAGTTTTCCGATTGCACGTTGACGACAACCTCCATCGAGCTGTTATTCGTCCACGTCACGAACGCCTCCAGCTCAATGACTTCGCCGAGTCGGATCGGGGCAAGAAAGTCAAGGCTGTCGCTCGAAGCGGTCACAACCGGCTTTCGGGCATGACGCATACTTGCGATGGCGGCGATTTTATCGATATATTCCATCACCTTTCCTCCGAACATCGTCCCATGGTAGTTTGTGTCCGAAGGAAATATAAGCTGCGTCATGACCGAACGCGAAGCGGAACATGGTTTGTTGCCGATGGATTCATGCATCTTGGGTCACTCTCCTTACATAGGGATCTTTGAGCAAAGCTCAAAGTCTCTCCGCTTTAAGTCTCTCTGCTTCTCAAAGTCTCTCAGTTTGAACAAAGAGGCCTCCCGGGCTGTTGCGCCGGCAAGACCTCCTGTTTTATTAGACAGTTCGATAAGATGATCGACTGCCATTTTTTATTTTTACTTAACGATCGTATGGATCGGATGGCCCAACGCGACTTCGGCGGCTTCCATCGCGATTTCTCCGAGCGTCGGATGGGCATGGATCGTTAACGCAATATCTTCGACGGTTGCGCCCATTTCGATTGCCAGCCCCATCTCGGCGATCAGATTGGATGCTTCCAGTCCGGCGATTTGTGCGCCGAGCACCAGGCCCGTATCCGTGTCGGAAACGATTTTCACAAATCCGTCCGTTGCATTCAGAGACAAAGCGCGTCCATTGATTGCAAACGGGAATCGGCCGACTTTCACATTATGGCCTTTATCCTTTGCTTCCTGCTCGCTGTAACCGACGCTTGCGCACTCCGGATCGGAGAATACGACTAGCGGAATGCATTTATAATCGATTACACTCGGCAGGCCGGCAATGGCCTCTGCAGCGACTTTCGCCTCATAGGACGCTTTATGCGCAAGTGCAGGACCGGCTACAATATCGCCAATCGCGTATATATGCGGTATGTTCGTCCGGCATTGCTCGTCGACCTCGATTAAACCGCGGTCGGTCATTTTGATGTTAATCAGGTCGAGTCCGAGCTCCCCGTCCGTGTTCGGGCGGCGTCCGACCGTGACGAGCAGATAATCCGCAGTAATCTGTTTATCTTCTCCGTTCACCGAATAGGTCACCGTAACCTCGTCATCCGTCTGATCCGCGCTCTTGGCTTGGGCACCTGTGACGATCTCAACGCCCTGCGATTTCAGCTTTTTCTCAACGAGGCGGGACATTTCCATATCGAATCCCGGAAGAATCGAATCCGTGCCTTCAATGACCGTAACTTTTGTCCCGAACTTCGAATACATCTGCCCTAATTCGATGCCGATATAACCGCCGCCGATCACAACCATGCTCTTCGGAATTTCCTGCAGCGACAACGCTCCGGTCGAAGAGAGGATACGGCCGCCGAACGGGAATGCCTTCAGCTCAATCGGTCGGGAGCCGGTAGCGATAATACAGTTTTTGAAACGGTAGCGGGGCGCCTCCTGCTCATTAAACACACGCGCTTCGTTCTCATTAATAAACATGACCTCGCCGTTAAAGTATTGCACTTTATTGCCCTTTAACAACGATGCAACGCCGCCGGTCAGCTTATTGACCACGCCGTTTTTAAATTGCTGTACCTTGGAAAAATCGACGGACACGCTCCCTGCGCTGATTCCGATATCTTCCCCATGTTTTGCCGATTCATATTGATGAGCCGCGGAAATAAGCGCCTTGGATGGAATACATCCTACATTCAAGCATACGCCGCCGACCTTCTCTTTATCCACGATCAGCACGCTTTGACCGAGCTGTGCGGCCCGGATAGCCGCTGTATACCCGCCGGGACCGGCTCCGATCACCAATGTATCAATATCTAATGAAGCGTCGCCTACGACCATGGTGTTACACCTCCATAACAAGCAACTCAGGATCCGCGAGCAGCTGCTTGATGTAGTTCATAAAGTTTTGTGCCGTCGCGCCGTCGATCAGACGATGGTCGAAGCTCAGCGAAAGCGCCATGACCGGAGCAGCGACGATTTCGCCGTTCTTGACGACGGGCTTCTCGGAAATCCGTCCAGTGCCAAGAATCGCCACTTCCGGGAAGTTGATGACAGGTGTAAAGAACATGCCTCCCGCCGAGCCGATATTCGTAATCGTCATCGTGCTGCCCTTAAGCTCGTGCGGTGCCAATTTGCCGTCACGTCCGCGTGTTGCCAGATCTTTAATCGCTTCGGCAATCATCCAGACGTTTTTGCGGTCGGCGTCCGGAATGACCGGAACGATCAATCCGTTATCCGTATCGGTGGCAATGCCGACATTATAATATTTCTTGTATACGATTTCCTGCTTCTCTTCGTCGAGCATCGCATTCATCACCGGGAATTGACGGAGGCCGGCTACCAATGCCTTAACGATGAAAGGCAAATAAGTCAGCTTAACACCTTTCTTCTCGGCAAGCGGCTTTGCTTTCGTGCGAAGCTCAACCAATTGAGTGACATCGACTTCATCCATTAAAGTAACATGAGGCGCCGTGTATACCGACTTCGACATTGCGTTCGCAATAACTTTGCGGATTCCTTTGAACGGCACGCGTTCTTCAATCCGGTCACCGATCTGTACGGTCTGAGCTGGCGCTGCAGCGGCAGCGGCATCTACAGCAGTATCCGCAGCAACGGCAGCCGTACCGCCGCCGGCAGCGGCAGTGTCGACATCTTCCCGCGTAATGCGTCCGTTCTTTCCTGTTCCGGATACGCCGGTAAGATCAACGCCTTTCTCACGCGCGTATTTGCGCACGCTAGGTGTGGCAAGCACCGCTCCTGTAGTAGTCTGGGCCGGTTTTGCTTCAGCCGCGGCCGGAGCCGGTGCTGCTGCCGGTGATGCAGCGCTCTTTGCCTGCTCCTTCACCGGGGCGGGCTCTTCAGCCGCCGGAGCCGCCTGCTCAGGAATGTCGCCTTCGGCATCGATAATCGCTACCACCTCGCCGACGTGACAAACCTGACCGTCCTTTACAAGCACTTCCTGTACTTTTCCGTTTACCGGACAAGGCACTTCCACGATTGCCTTGTCGTTCTGTACTTCCATAATAATATCATCGTCGGTTACCGTATCGCCCGGCTTGATATGCATCTTAACGATTTCGCCTTCATGCAATCCTTCCCCTAGCTCAGGAAACCGATATTCAAATTTCGCCACCTGGATTCCCTCCTGTTATGATTTAAAAGTCCAGTACTTTGTTCAAGGCTGCAATGATGCGTGCCGGAGACGGCAGCCATGCATCTTCGATCTGGGCGAACGGATATACCGTATCCGGACCCGCAACCCGAAGAACTGGCGCTTCCAGGTGCAGAATCGCCTTTTCATTGATTTGAGCAATGATTTCGGCAGCGGCGCCGGAAGTCTTTTGCGCTTCCTGAACGACAATTGCCCGGTTCGTTTTCTGAATCGAAGCGACAATCGTATCGATATCAAGGGGCACCAACGTGCGGAGATCGATAACTTCGGCTTTCACGCCTTGCGTTTTTTCAATTTCCTCAGCGGCTTTCACAGCTGTATGCACCATCATGCCGTATGCGATGATCGTCACATCGCTTCCTTCACGGACGATATTCGCCTTCCCGATTGGAACTTCATACGCTTCTTCCGGCACTTCCTGGCGGAATGCGTGGTACAAATTCAAATGCTCCATGAAAAATACGGGATCATTGTCGCGAATCGCCGAAACAAGCAGCCCTTTCGCATCGTATGGATTCGAGGGCACGATCACTTTAATGCCCGGCGTTTGCAGCGCAAGCCCTTCCAATGAATCGGTATGAAGCTCGGCTGCCTTTACACCGCCGCCGAACGGAGTACGAAATACAATCGGCGCATTGTAGCGTCCGCCGGAGCGGAAACGCATTCTGGCTGCCTGTACGAACATTTGGTCAAGCGCTTCAAAGATGAAGCCGACGAATTGAATCTCGGCTATAGGACGGAAGCCTTGTGTTCCCATGCCTACCGCCATACCGGCAATTGCCGATTCCGCAAGCGGCGTATCAAATACGCGCTCTTCGCCAAACTCTCCCTGCAGCCCTTCGGTCGCGCGGAATACTCCGCCGACCTTGCCCACATCTTCCCCGAAGACGAGCACATTCGGATCATTTTTTAATTCCACGCGCATTGCGTCGCGGATCGCTTCTTTCATATTCATTTGCGCCATGATGGTCGTTTCCCCCTTACTCGAAATCGGCTTTCTGTTCTTCTAAATGCTGCGGCGTCGTTTCAAACATGGAATCAATCAAGCCGCCGACCGTCATTTTCTCTGTTTGCTCGGCTTTCTTGATATGCTCGTTCACAGTCGCCTTCGCCTCTTCTCTTACGCGTTCGGTATCTTCCTCCGACCAAAGACCTTTCTTCTCCAGAAACTTGCCGAATCGAACGAGCGGATCCTTCAGGCTCCATTCCTGTTCTTCTTCCTTCGTCCGGTATTTCGTCGTATCGTCAGCCATCGAATGCGGACGGTAACGGTAAGTCAGGATTTCGATCAATGTTGCGCCTTCGCCGCGGCGACCGCGCTCAGCCGCATCGGATACGGCTCTAATTACCGCCAATACGTCCATTCCGTCAACCTGCACGCCGGCAATACCTGCGGCAACCGCTTTATGAGCGATGGAAAGCGCAGCCGTTTGCTTGGAGAATGGAGTCGTAATTGCGTAACCGTTATTTTGAACAGCATAAATGACAGGAAGCTTATACACGCCGGCGAAGTTCAAGCCCTCGTAGAAATCGCCTTCGGACGAACCGCCGTCGCCGGTATAGGTGATCGCGACGCGTTTCTCGCCGCGCTTCTTGAAAGCCATGCCGATACCGGTCGCATGCAAAATCTGCGCACCGATAATGATTTGCGGCATTAGGACATTGACACCCTCCGGAATTTGTCCGCCATGCTGGTGGCCCCGGGAATATAAGAACGCCTGATATAAAGGCAGACCATGCCATACGATTTGCGGCATATCGCGGTAACCCGGACAAACAAAGTCCTCTTTATTCAGCGCATATTCGCTGCCGACCATCGAAGCTTCTTGTCCGGATACCGGCGCATAGAACCCAAGTCGTCCCTGCCGGCCCAGATTAATCGCGCGTTCATCCCATGTCCGGGTAAATACCATCCGGTACATAATCTCTTTCAGCTGTTCATCCGAAAGCTCCGGCATAAGATCCGGATTAACGACTTCCCCTTCGGGAGACAGTATGGAGAGCGGTGTAACCGGCTCGGACTGTACTTCGTAAGAAAGCTTACTCATCAGCTTGCTCATCACATTCACCTCAACAAGATATTTGAATATCCAACTCCGCTGTTATAGAATTATTATAAACCTGTTTACCGAAAATGGTCAAAGCAAAAATCAAAAAAACCTTTATAAAATCTAATATTTTTTCAATTCTCTTCTCTTATTTGTTTATAATACAGCATTTGTTTTAGGATGGTACAGGATAGAACAACTTGGTAAAAACACGTTGCGGCGCATGACTTTTCCTTACTATTGTTTGCCCACAACCTGTCTAAACCATTCAAATAAATTATGTAGAGACCCTCTTAAACATAAGGAGAGATACTAATGAGCGATTCATCATACCAAAAGCGAACGATAGTGAAGGAGACAGCCCCTGCAAACCGGCTCCCTGAAGCGGAGCGGGAACTCCGTATTTATCTGCCTCCGGGGTATAACGAAATCATCAGCTATCCGGTCGTTTACTGCCAAGACGGAGAAGATTTCTTCAACTTCGGGCGCGTTGCCACAATCGCGCATCGGCTCATCCTTGACGGTGAACTCGAGCCGCTTATCATTGTCGGGGTCGATGTGAACAAAAAAAACCGAACGGCGGAATATTCGCCGGACGGTGACCGTCATGAGGCATATGTACGTTTCTTCGTCGAAGAAATGATCCCCTTCGTTGCATCCCGATATTCCATTCGGACGGAAGCGGATCAGACGCTTCTTGCGGGAGATTCGCTCGGAGGCACCGTGAGCCTTCATATCGCGTTGAATTACCCCCGCAAGTTCAAACGGATTCTTTCCTTGTCCGGTGCTTATTATCCGTCATCCCGGGCAATTGTGTCTCAAACGGCGGAGCCGCTCGATTGGCTGCGGATCTATATGCTGGTCGGCCTGCAGGAGACCGAATTCGAAACCGACCGCGGCATTTTCGACTTCGTTGCCATGAACAGGGAGATGAAGCGGCTGCTCGAAGAGAAGCAGGCAAGTCTTCATTATATCGAAAAAGACGGACGTCATCTTTGGGGCTTCTGGCAGCAGGAAATTCCGGACGCCCTGCGTTGGTTCAACAAGGAAGCGCTGCTGTAGCCTTCGGGATCCGTCAGAGCTCTTCTTTGATCCGCCCGAGAAGCCGCTCACAGCCGGCCGATACCAATTCGTACACTTCATCGAAATTTCCGCTGTAGTACGGGTCCGGCACATCTGCCAGCTTCCGTTCCGGCAGCAGATCCATAAACCGGAACACGGCCGCTTGAGCCGCTCCGTTCCCAGGCAGCCAGCGTTTCACATCCTCCATGTTCTGGCTGTCCATACAGATGATATAGGTAAAATCCTCATAGTCCCGTTCCCGCACTTGCCGCGCTCTCATCCCGGCATGCGCAACGCCGTAACGGTCGAGAATCTTTCGCGTACCTTCATGCGGCGGTTTGCCGATATGCCAGTCTCCCGTACCGGCGGAATCGACCGAAATGGTTCCGCTTAAACCCTCTTTTTCCACAAGACTGCGAAATACCGCTTCCGCCATTGGAGAACGGCATATATTTCCCAAACAGACGAACAATACGTTAATCATGCGATTCTACTCCTTTAATTCTCTTTTATTTCTTCTTTATGTTGTTCTCTGGCCAGCCCGGCTGTTGCATCCGGAGCGGCGCTGAACGCAGCCGCGTTCATTTTGAGCGATCTTCTCGGAAGCTTCCATCTATAATATACCGACATCATGCGGAAAAAGATAACCAAAACAAAGACGGACAGCAGTTGAAGCGGAGTAACCGCCAAGCCGAGACCGACGACAACACCGGCTAACATGGCCCAGACGGCATATATTTCATCCCTGAGAACAAGCGGCTTCCGCCCTGCGAGCATGTCGCGGATGATACCGCCGCCGATACCTGTCAACACAGCGGCTACAACGACTGCGCTTAATGGAACGCCCATACTTGTTGCGGCCAGGGCGCCTTGAATGGCGAATGCGGACAGCCCGATTGCATCAAAAAACGCCTCGCTCCTCCGCCACCGTTGAATCCAGGCGACCGGAAGCAAGAAGGCGATCAACACTGCGATTATCGCCGTCTTCAGAAACAAGCCCTGGCTCCATAACGTCGTTATCGGCATACCGATTAATACGTTGCGCACGACTCCGCCGCCGAACGCCGTTACGAGCCCAAGGACAAAAACCCCTAAAATATCGTACTCTTCCTCCATTGCAACGATTGCGCCGCTGACCGCAAATGCAATGGTGCCGATGATGCTGAACCAGCTGAAAATATCCAGATCCACTTGAGAACTCCCCCGCTGTTTAGGTCTTATCCCATTGTAGCGGCGGGTTCACGTCGGCGCAAGCTGTCAAAATCGTTTTATTGTTTGCATCGGTGGTCAGCCCGCCAGTTTCCCTGTATACTGTAAACGATTAAAGGCCGACAATATTGTCCGAAAGGAACGACTTTATACAATGCCACACCGAATTGTTATTTTTTCCGGCGGCCGTCTCGGAGATTGGGCGCTTCACACAATACAACCCGGAGATATGCTGATCGGCGCAGACAGCGGCGCATTATTTCTGATCCGGCACGGATATCGCCCGGACCTTGCTATCGGCGACTTCGATTCCGTATCGGAAGAGCAATTCAAGCTTATAAAAGCTTCAAGCCTGGCGACGGAAGCTTACGATCCCATCGATAAAGATTATACAGATACGGAACTTGCTTTGATAAAAGCCATTTCACTTCAACCCGACGAAGTGGTCATTACCGGCGGGCTCGGAAGCCGAATGGACCATTCACTTGCCAACATACATCTCCTTGTCCGCGCCATAGAATGGGACATCCCTTGCTCCATCACGGATGAATTCAACGAAATTCGTCTGGTGAAGGAACAATTAACGATCCGGAAGAGCCGGTTTGAGAGCGTATCTCTTCTACCGCTTACGCCTGAAGTCAAGGGAATCCGTCTCTCCGGCTTCCGCTATCCGCTGCACGACGCCACATTAACGATGGGTCAATCATTAGGAATAAGCAATGTGCTTGAAAGCGAGAGAGGAACCATTTCCGTGCGGGAAGGCCGGCTCCTCGTCATTCAAAGCTCAGATGAATAGAGGATGTTGATTTAAATTAACGATCGACCCTGATCATTCATCTTCGGGCGGCGTTACGATTGTCAGATCTTCGATATATTTTCGGCTCATCAGCTTGCGTGCTTTTCGGTTCTCCACCGATTCGAAAACGATGTCGAGATCGTAATCCTCGCCCGGATACAGCCGTTCTTTCGGAATGTACAGCGACAGCCGTTTCCGATTGAACGTCATCTTTTCCTTCTTCACCTGCACAACGACTTCACCCCGTTCGTTCGCCGAACGGTAGACGATGCCGGTTCGGCCGAGCGGAATGATCCAGACGCAATCTCCTGGTTGCAGCTCCCGCCGGTTTTCTTCGGAAACATCATTAGGCTGTATGTTTGCCGCTGCTTCTCTAGTCATGTTTCTCCCCGACTTACCTTCGGTCTGAGCAGCACTTTGCCGACCAACCGTCATTTCCTCCAACGGTTCGATTAATAACTGAACCTGACCGGCCCCGCTTAACCGCTTCGCCGCTCTGGATAACACCCGTTCAGGCAATCCGTATTTTCTTGCAATCGTAAATGCATGACTTTCCCCCGCTTCTCCGATTTCCAGCCGGTATAGGGGCTGAAGCGTATCGGCGTCAAATGCCATTCTTGCATTCTGACAGCCCGGCGTTACAGCCGCGTAACGTTTAATTTCGTTAAAATGAGTCGTAGCGACCGTAACGGCACCGCGCTCAAGCAGCTCCTCAAGTATCGCGACCGACAATGCGATCCCTTCCGAAGGATCCGTGCCTGCCGCCATTTCATCCAGCAAAATTAATGTACGACCGTCTGCATGGTTCAGCATTTCACAAATTGCGGATATATGAGCGGAAAACGTGCTTAACGACTGGGACAAGCTCTGTCCGTCCCCGACATCGGCAAAAAGGTGGTCGAACAACCCGATTTCGCTCTCTCCCTGAGCCGGTATTAGCAAGCCCGATTGAACCATGAGCGTGAGCAGGCCGATCGTTTTCAGCGCGACCGTCTTGCCGCCGGTGTTCGGTCCGGTAATGATAAGCTGCTTCGTCTCCCCTCCGATTTCTACATGAAGCGGCACCGCTTCTTTGCCGAGCAGCGGATGTCTGGCGCAGACAAGCCGCAACCGGCTTTCTTGCACGACGTTAACTTTCCGCCCGCCATACCGTGCGGCAAGCTTGCCGCGGGCGATGATGAAGTCGAACGTTGCCATTGCTTCGGCATTTTGTTGTAATTCCGATCGGTACTGCTCGGCAAGTGTAGACAGCCGCGCCAGAATAATCGATATTTCCCTTCCTTCATCCGCCTTCCAAGCGTTCCATTCCTCTTGCAGTGTGGATACTTCCGCCGGTTCGACAAACAACGTCTGACCGCTGGACGATTCATCCCATACCGTTCCGGCCACACGCTTGCGGTACTCCCTTTTAACGGCTAGAACGAAATGGCCTCTGCGCTGACTGACGATCGATTCCTGTAGAAAACTTTTGTGTTTGTTCATGACCTGATCGACCTTGCGGCGGATCTGATCCTCGCACCGGGCCAGATGTCTGCGAATATCAGCCAGCTGCGGACTGGCTTGATCCGTGACGGCTCCGTAACGTAAGCAGCGGTCAAGTTCATCCCGCAGCTCCTTGCAATCAAACATAGACTCGCTGTATGCGCTGAGTGTCGGAGCTGTGGTCTGTTTCGTTTGCATATACCGTTTCATCTGTCGGACGGCTTGCAGCCATTCCGCAAGCTGGCCCAGTTCCTGTTCCGAATAAATTCTCCCTTTGCCAAGCAACGCCATAAACGCATCGATTCCTTCCATCGTCGACAGCGGTATGCTTGAACCGGCATCAATAAGCCGGAGCGCTTCGGCCGTTTCATTCTGAAGGGCGGTCACCCGCCGAAAGTCTGCCGACGGCCCAAGCTGCTCAATCAGCTTTGTTCCGGCCGGGGATACGGCTTCTGCTTTCAGCATTTCTCTCACCTTTTCATATTCCAACGCGGTCATCGTTTGTTCGTTCATCAAGTGGGCCTCCTTAAAAATGGGTAATAAAAAAAGCAGAGACAGAACGAATGATCGTCCCATCCCTGCTCGAAAAACGGCAAATCAAATGTGAAAAAAGCAACAGGTCGCGGAAAAAACGGCGTGCTTAATCACAAAAAAACCGTGCTGCAAGAGCACGGTGATTTGCCGAGTTCAGTTCTCAGGCGGAAATCTCACATGTCCTTAACTCATGGAACGGATGCGAGAGCCAGCATTGAAACAGGCCTGCCGATTTGTCGACAGCACCGCTTGGCTTCTGCATTCCGATCTATCCAATTACGAGTTAAGAACATTCACCAACATTAAAATTTCCCCTTTTAAACCGGATTAGTCCCATAATAATCCTTTTCCGCCTTTTCGTCAAGGGTGCAGCATATGGTATACTAACAAACAGCAATATTTACCTTCAATAAGAGGTTGTTTATAAAGGAGGTTCTTCTTGGTCCATGTACAATGAACCGCAGCAGCGTATTGACCGCAACGCATTAAAAGCATGGCGAATGTCCGGCATCATTTCTTCAACCGTTTACATGCTTCTGTTCGCAATCGTTTTATACCTGACCCTTCGGTTCGACTGGCCGGTCTGGATTGCTCTGATTGCCGGTGCTGCTGCAGCCGTCAAATCGTTTCTGGAAATTTTTTTGTTTCCGAAACTAAAATACAACCAGTGGCGTTATGAGATCAATGAGCATCAAATCGAGCTGCGGCATGGGATAATTTTCCGGATACGAACGTCGATTCCGATGGTTCGCATTCAACATGTCGATACGAAGCAAGGTCCGATCATGCGACGATTCGGCCTCTCGACCGTTACCTTCTCAACCGCGGCCGGCAGTCATGAAATTCCGGCATTGACGGAACAGGCAGCCGATCAAGCCAGACTCCAAATCGCCAAATTAGCGAGGTTATCCGATGAAGAAATCTGATTCCGATTCATTAAAAGGCGGCAGGAGGCTCCATCCGGTGTCCATATTGTTTTTCATCGGCAAAACGATCAAAGACCTGGTATATCCGTTTGTTGCATTTATCTTATCCTCGTTATTTCGGAACGACATTAACTGGCTCTGGTTCTTTGCCGGCATAGCGTTGTTTCTGATGCTGCTGCTTGCCCTTTCCATATTGACCTGGTACAGATTCATCTACTTCCCGGAAATGAATTCGCTGCGGGTCGAGCATGGGCTGCTCGTGAGAAAAAAATTATGGATTACGAGGGAAAGCATCCAATCCATCGATGTTTCGGCAGGTGTGCTCCAACGCCTGTTCGGGCTTGTTAAGCTTCAGGTGGAAACGGCAGGCGGCAAAAATCCCGAGGTCGTCTTAAGTGCAATCACCTCTTCCGAAGCCCGGCGGATACGGGAATTTTTAGCCGGAGCACAGCCGCATACAAGCAATTCCCTATCGTCCGCAGACGTACAAGAGACGCCCGGCGGTCACTTTCCCATGCCTGTATCCGGCATCCCCTCCGGATACCGGGATCAAATTCAGCTGTCAATTAAAGATTTATTTATCTTCAGCGCAACATCGGGAAGGATCGGCGTCGTCATTGCATTGTTCGGGGCGGCGTACTCTCAGCTGGATGACTGGCTTGAACGTACGTTTGATGTGTGGGGATGGATTACATTCTGGCTCGGATCGGCGCGGATTGGCTCGCTTATCGTTCTGCTCCTCGTCGTCGCCTGGGTACTAGCCATTATTATAACTGCTGTAAAAGAATACGGCTTCAGGCTGACGCTGAGCGAAGATCTGTTAATCATTGAACGCGGACTGTTGGAACGAAAGCAGGTTACAGTGCCGCTTAACCGGATACAAGCGGTCCATCTTGCCAGCAATGCATTGCGTCGGCCGTTCGGGCTTGTATCCGTCTATATCATAAGTGCGGGCTATGCAGGCAAAGAAGGTCAATCGGCCTTGCTGTTTCCGCTGCTGCGTAAAAAAGAGCTGGAATCGTTTCTGTCCCGATTCACACCGCAGTTCAAGCACGTGTCAGCATGGAAGCGTTTGGAGAAGCGGGCCCTTAGAAGCTACATGCTGCTGCCGTTCGCTCTTTCCGCACTGTTCGTTATACCGGCCATCGTGTGGATTCCTCAATCCTACGGCTATTACACTCTTATTATGCCGCCTGCGGCACTTTTCTGGTCATGGCTTCGCTTCAAAGAAACCGGTTGGTCGACGGACGGTGAGCAGCTGTATATCCGGTACGGCAGCTTCGTAAGCCATCAGGTGCTTATCCCGAAGCAGCGGATACAATGGAACCTTTTATCCCAAAGCCCGATCCAGGAAGGAAAACTGCTAGCAACATTTCAAGTGGCTCTTGCCTCAAGCACGGCATTCGCGTTATTTCGAATCCGGCATATGCCCGCGACCGCCGGATATGAGTTAAAGGACTGGGCCTCTGCCGGAAGGAAAAAATAGCGGCGACTTTATTCAAAGAGCAGCAGGAATACTCCCGGTTCCCCGGCAGAGCAGCGGGAGTATTTATACGGATAAGGACATTCCGGTCACGGCCAAAGAAACATGCTGCGGCAGATCGTAATTGCGCCTGATATCGATATCGTGCGATAAATGCGTGAATACCGTCTGCTTGGGCCGCAGTTCAACAATTAAAGACAATGCTTCCGTTACATCGTACACGGAGCGGGTCTCAATCGGGAAAGGCTCCTTATAAAAGCTTGTGCCTAATATTAATAAATCGAGATCGTATAACGGGGCCATCTGTTCTTCCGTCAAAGATATGGCATCCGAGCAGTAAGCCCAAGCGCTGTTTCCGGACTGATGATCGAACCTGTACGCGAACGAGTATCCGTTCTTTCCGTGATTCACCCTCCAGCTTCTCACATTCCATTTCCCGATCCGGATCCCCTCGTCGGTTTCGATGAAGTTGATATGATTCGGCAGCCATGGAAAGCTCGATATAATCTGCTGTATGACCGTACGCGGTGCGTAAGCGTCTCCTTTGATGCCCAACCAGCGGCAAGCATCCGCCCATTCCACCAGCCCCCCGATATGGTCGAAGTGGGCATGCGTAATCAGCATGCGATGGATGGAACGCAGGCCTGCAAGCTCCATTTGCCTGCCCCAATCGGGACCGCAATCAATAAAGGCACTGCCCGTCTCCTCGTCTTGAAGCAGGACCGTCGAACGCAATCTGCGGTTGCCTCCTTCATTTCTGGCTTCCTCGCATACACGACAATCACAATATACACGCGGAACCCCCATCGCATCGCCAGTCCCAAGAAAAGTTATTCTCATTTTCCCTAGCGCCGTCCTTTACAATGGCTGAAGAGCCACCTCATGTTTGATTTTCAAATCGGCCATCATATCGATCCAGGCGGATGGCTTATTCGGCAAAGCCGAATAATAACGTTCAAGAAAACGGTATATCAGTGATGCAGGAAGCGCATTCAAACTTTCGTCGGCAGGCAAGAAGCATAAATCCAGCCCGTTAACGGCCTCTCCTTGATGATCCCAGGAGGGATGTACATATTCCAGATCGAGACGACGATATCCGATATGCGACAATACCTCTCTTCTGACATAAGGGTTCATCGGCGTCACACCCCCGAATTCATATTCGATCAAGTATGGATTGTAGATTTCCGCAAACATTCCAAGCGGTTCGGTTTCCGATTCCGTTGCAAGCCGCTTAATATCCTTCTCCCGGTTTTTCATAAGAAATCTGCCGATTCCAAGACCGGGCTTGCCGATAATTGTAAAATCCGTCATCGCCGTTCGAAATTCCGGATAATACCGGTATTCGGTGGCACCTACGACTTCGCGATTCTGAATAGCTGCATACACATGGATGTCCGGGTCCTGAAGCGGTTCTTTCCATAGCTCATACGCCAGCACCTCCTCGGACGGAAACACGTGCTTCATCAGATTGTGTAACTGTCTAAATACGGGGTCATCGATGGAAACAATTCGATAAAAGTCCATTATATCTTTAACCTCCTATAGGTTGCGCGGAACATGGCCGGTTTTAAACGGATTTCTCCACTCCATTAAAGCCGCATGGTGAAGCGATTCGTCATCCTCCAAGTAATTTGCCGCGACGCCAATCGGCATCCGGCCGCATCGGAGCAGAAATGTAATTACCGGGTCTTTCCAATGCCCTTGCGTAACCCGGCGCAAATATTCCTCTGCGGACGCTTGGTCCGTATAACGGTGATACCCCGGCATTCTCCCCCCGCCTAATAGCCTGTCGATATTTAAATACACAACAACCTCATACATCGTTTGCATAAGCCACTTGCCGATCCCTGTTCCGCGGTATTCGGGAATGACACAAATATCGACCACGTAGAGTGTGCTGCCGTTAGGATCGTGATTTCGTATGTAACCGTCATCGGTAATAACGGACCATTGATGAGCGGCGCCAAGCTGGCGTTCGTTCACGCGCAGTGCCGTCATCGAACCAACTAACCGGCCTTCCGCTTCCGCACAAATCGCTCCTTCGGGAAATCGTGTCACATGCTCTTTGAGCTGTTCCGTATTCCACCACAGCTCGGGGGGAAACGGAGGCGGGAAGCATTTCTTCTGAATTTCGATCATGGCCTCAAAATCGTCGAAGGTATAATTGCGGATCGCGGCTTTAACAGGCCGGTCCCCTCTATATACAATCAGTTCTTTGTACATATGGTTCCTCCGCTTAGCGCTAATTAATGAGTTACCAGTCAGGATAAAGATCCGTCCTCCGGTCGCGCCATGTCGTTACCGACCCGCTCTCTCTAACTTGTTCCAGCAGCTTCACATCAAGGTCCGCAACGATGAGCATATCTTGATTGATCTCCCCCTGAGCCATAATGCCGGAAGGGGGAAACGGAATGTCGTTAGGGGTAATGACCGCCGCTTGACCGTAATTCGCGCGCATGAAATCGACCTTGCGCAGCGATCCGACCGTTCCTGTCGTAACGATGTAGATCTGATTTTCAACCGCACGTGCGTGGCAGCAATATCTGACGCGGCAGAAGCCGTGGCGGTCATCGGTACAGGACGGGCAGAATACGACATCAGCCCCCTTTGCTTTCGCCATTCTCACAATCTCGGGAAATTCAATGTCATAACACGTCAATATAGCAATCGTACCGAATGCCGTATCGAATACCTGAAGTCCTTCACCTGGCGACATATCCCATTCCTGCACTTCCGTAGGCGTCATATGAAGCTTCGCCTGACTGTCCACTTGGCCGTCCGGATGAAACAGAAACGCTGTATTTCTGCGCTTCCCGCCTCCGGCATCGACGACATGCGTTCCGCCTACAATATACAGATTATGTTGGATTGCAAGACGTTTAAAAAGCGCGATATAGTCGTTTGTAAAATCGGGAAGCCGTTCGATCGGCAACGGTTTGCCTCTATCATCCCCGATAGACAGCAGTTGAGTCGTCATAAATTCCGGAAACAACACGAACTGCACCCCATACTCGGCCGCATTTGTGATGTAATGGGTTACCTGGTCGGCAAATTCGTAGAAGGAAGCGATATCCATTAATTCATATTGTACAGCAGCTACGCGAAATATCATTATAAAACCCTCCGGAAGAAGATTAATAAATTCTCATTTTATTTTAATAATCCCGTTGAAACCGTTCTCTTGTCTATACTTTCCTTCTCCTTGTTAATCTTTAGGTAATTCTATTTCTGTTATAGTTATCCTAGTTCAACAAATATATTACAGGAGGTAATACAAAGTGCTTAAGACCAAAATTATACGTTCAGTCATCTGTGTAGGTCTATGTACTGCGCTTACTTTTACTACGTTAGGACTCGGACAAGCCGCCGTACCTGTAGCGGAAGCGGCAACCTTGTCCAAGGCGGACCGGATCCTTAACACAGGCAAGAAATACCTCGGAACCCCTTACCGATTCGGAGCCCCTGCAGGTGTAACACATGTGTTTGACTGTTCATCCTTTACGCAATATATCTTTAAAAAGAATGGCATCTCACTGCCGCGCACATCTAAAGCACAAGCAAAAAGAGGCAAGTTTGTCTCAAAAGCAAATTTGAGAAAAGGCGATCTCGTATTCTTCTCGGTTCCCAGCCGGACCGGAAACTCGATCGGTCATGTAGGCGTTTACGCCGGAAACGGCCGGATTCTTCATACGTACGGAAAGGGTGGCGTGAAGTACTCGAGCATCAAAACAGGCTACTGGAAGAACAAATACATTACGGCGCGTCGTGTGATCTAGTTTTTTCTCGCCATTATTATAATATATCGGATGTGAACAATTGATCGGCTCTTGCCGATCAATTGTTTTTTTTCGGGAATTGCAGCACAATCGTCGTCCCCCGGTTCACCTTGCTGAAGACATCGATGTTGCCGTCGTGCAGCTCGACGATCCGCTTTGCAATCGATAATCCCAGGCCGACGCCGCCCGTTGCCCGGCTCCTGGCTCCGTCAACCCGGTAAAACCGTTCGAACAGATGCGGAATTTCATCTTCCGGAATTCCGATTCCTTTGTCCGTTACGACAATGCGGATCACATTTTTCGATAAGGATACCGTAATATCAATCGGCTCCTTGCTGTATTTAATCGCGTTGTCGATCAGTATGACTAGGAGCTGCCTGATTTTGTCCTTATCCGCCGACATATGCACGCCGATTGTTTCGGAATGAACACGGACTACGCGATTGAACGTTGTTTGCATCATTCCTGCGAGCTCATCGACCATTTTGACCAAGTCGAAGGTGCTTAGTTTTAGCCAATCCTCTTGTTCCGCCTCGGCAAGCATCAGCATCGATTTGGTCAAATTTTGCAATCGGACCGCTTCGTTGGCGATGGCCTCAACCGCCTCGTCCCGCACCTTCTCGTCATTTCTCCCCCATCGCTTTAACATATTGGCATAGCTGCTGATAACGGTAAGCGGCGTTTTGAGCTCATGGGAAGCATCGGCTACAAACTCCTTCTGACGCTCGAACGTGCGGTCAAGCCGTTCAATCATCTGATTAAACGCCCGGACCAGCTGCTGAAGCTCCGGCGTTTCTTCCTTGCCGTTCATGTTGATTTGCCTCAGCTTTCCGCTTCGGTCAATTTCCCGCATCGTTTGCACCATATGCTGAATAGGTGCGGTCAGTCTGGAGGTAAACCAATAGGTTCCGAATATCGCAAACAGGATCGCACCCAAGCTTGTAACGGCCAATGCCCCGACTAATATTTGCAGGTAGCTGTCCAGCAGGTTCAGCTTGCGCACAATTTCGAGCATCCCGACCACTTGCATCTTGTCATAGAGCGGCACTCTTAAATAAATGACTCGTTTGCCTTTATAGTTCAAGATATTCGATTCATGGTTCCAACTGAACTTAACCGGCATTTCCAACAGCTCTTCATCCGAACCGATTTGATTGATCACGAACCCTTTCGTGCTGATGATGCGTATTATTTCGTTAGCGTTATAAAACTCGCTGAGCAGCTGCGGATCGTCCAGCGACTCCGCTTCCAGGATTTTTTTGTTTTCCAGCAGCAGGTTTACTTTATTCAACAGCAATTGCTGCTCGCTTTTGGTTGTAATCTTTATGACGAAGAAGTAGACGAAAATGTTGAACAAAATGAGGATGAAAATTAACCAAAAGATTGTAAATAATGTAAACCTTTTGCGCAATGTCATCATTCTTGCTCCTTAAGCATGTAGCCGACGCCTCTTACGGTATGAATAAGTTTGTAACGGAATCCCTTATCAATCTTTTGACGCAAATAACGGATATAAACGTCCACCAGGTTCGTTTCGCCGATGAAATCGTAACCCCATACCTCGGATAAAATCTCTTCCCTGGATTTTTCCTGATTTCTGTTCTCCGCCAAAAAAACGAGCAGCTCGAATTCGCGAGGCGTTAAATCGATTGCCACTTCCTTGCGGGTTACTTTCCGCGTGCGCAGCTCAATTGTCAAGTCGGCCACTTTAATGATATCGGCGCCTTCCGCCTCCCGGTTTTTCTGCGTGAAGATCCGAAGCAGGTTCCTCACTCGCGCGAGCAGCTCCTCCATGGCAAACGGTTTGGTGATATAATCGTTCGCGCCGTGCTCGAAGCCGCTCACTTTATCAGGCACGGTGTCTCTTGCGGTCAGCAACATGATCGGAATCGGATTGCCTGCATTCCGCAGCCTGCGCAGCACTTCGATCCCGTTTAATTCCGGGAGCATGACATCAAGCAGCAGCAAATCCCATTCGCCGGACATCGCCATTTCCAGCCCTGTTCGTCCGTTATCGGCAAGTCCTACCGTATATCCTTCATGCTCCAGCTCAAGCTGAAGTACGCGGGCGATATTATCTTCATCCTCGATGACCAGTAATCGTTCTTGATCCATTGTTGTCACCCTTCTTTATCAGACCTGAACAACGGTCATTTTTATAGCCTATAATAATGAACAAGTCATTGAATTGCAAGTCGGGTGACGGATCGGCTCCAGCGGAGCTGCAGTCCTTCTCTTTTAGATGATAGACCATAACGGCCGAAGCCTTTCGTTTATCAAATCCCGCCATGGTTTGCAATCAGTCGCCCATCTTCCTTGCCACAACCAATCAATCCACTCTTCCGGCGGCAGCTGGGGAACGGCAGCCAGCCGGCTGCCGGGGATCATCGATAACCATTCCTTCCGCTGCCGGAAGGAGAGGTCCTTATTCGCAATCCAATACGTCTTCTTCCCGGGATCCGTTTCGGTGCGGCTGCGAATCAGGTCGGCATACCCTTTCAAGGCGGGCGCCGGCCATCTGGATGGCCAGGGATCTGCGGCAAACAGACAAATATCGGCTTCCGACAATAGACTTTCGCATTGCGCAGTATGCCAATAGGAGGACAGGTCATACAGCACGACTTCCGCAGGAAACTTCCGCGAAAGTAACGGCAGCCAATCCTCGTGATACTGCATAGCTCCCGCTGCCGGATGTAAACCGCACCATGTGACCGTTCCTTCCCGCCATACGTGATATTTCCTTCTAATCGGGTCGTCCACTTCTTCCGACATCATTGCTTCTCCGCCGGCGTCAAGCAACGATACCCATTCCGGCGGAAGCATCGGATGTTCAATCGCCGTGCAGCGGATTCCCTTCTGGGCCAAAAGCCTGCCGATCGTCAGCGTCAGGAATGTCGCTCCCGCTCCGGCGCCCAGCGAGGATACCGTTATAGTCGTCGGCTCGCGTACCGAGCCGTAACTATGCTGCCTTTCTTTAAGCGAAACGGCCGGCTTGGCGCCCGTATGATAACGCATGAGGGCTTTAAGAGCATCTGCAGCGCATTTATACCGGTGTCTGGGATCCGGCGCAAGGAGTTTTTCCATAACGGCAGCGAACGATGCCGGCATTCCCGTTAGCCGTTCAGGGCGGATTGGCGACCCGTTAGTGTAATAATCGCCTCCACTTAACATGTGATACAATAATGCCCCTAAACCGTATTGATCTGCGCGCGGATCGCTCTGACGGCCTCCGCTCTGCTCCGGCGCAGCAAAGCCCGGAGTGCCCAGCCATAATGTGTCTTCCGATTGTCCCTCTTTATATTGCCTGGCGATACCGAGATCGATCAATTTGATATCTCCTCCCGGTAAAACCATCACATTCGCCGGCTTCAAATCGCGATGAATCACGGGCGGATGCTGCCGATGCAAATAGATCAGCGTCTCGCACAGCTGTACGGCAATGTGAACGACGTCCTGAAATTCTAGAGTTGCTTCCCTATTTACAGTTAGCTTCTGCAGCGTACAGCCCTCAATCAGCTCCATAATGAGAATCGAATGTTCCGGGTGGCTGCGATCCAGGGGAAAGTAATCGGCAATTGCCGGGAGACGTGGATGATTCAGCTTCATTAACAGCCTGGCCTCTTCTAGTAAATTGTCGCCGTTAGCACGAAGGATACGGCTGACCTTGACCGCCCATCGTTTACCCGGAAGCCGAAGGTCGTCGGCGGCATAAACCGCACCCATCCCGCCTGTTCCTATTAACGCGGTGATTCGATACCTCCCGCCGATTACCATTCCGTTTTCCCAAGCCTGTTCCTGCTCATGTTCCATATTGTGACCTCCACATAAAAAAGCACCCCGATCACTCACGCGTAATTGCATGAATAATCGGGATGCTTTCCCGTTGTATTATATCGGATCGGACGCTTCGTCCGGATAAGCCGCTGCCGACTTGCGGAATTCGGCCACTTACGCTTCCAGTCAATGCTGCCAATGAAATAAGTATACTGTTTGTTCAAATTGATTGGAACCCATTCTGGAAAAATTTATCGCCGGTTTTCTTATTTCCGGCGGAGATACAACGTAATTTCATCGCGGTTATGAAACAGCTGTTTCGCCTTGACGAGCACAAATGCCTCTTCGAATTTGGCTATGACGTCCCTGATCGTTTGAAGCGGCTTGCGATGCATCAGCTTTACCGTTATAATCGCGCTCCCGCCGGGAGCAAGGGAAGACTGCAGACTAAGCACCAGCTTGCACATTTGCAACGGACTCCAGCTCATATCGCACACCAGTAAATCAAAACCCCCGGTGTCGAACCGTACTTCCGAAGCATTTTTCTTCCAGTAGGTCAATCGGGGGTGGCCTGTTAAAGAAGGATGCAGCTCGGCCGGATCGACCGCGGTTACCCAAAGTCCCCGCTCGAGCAGAAGCGAAGTCCATCCGCCTGGCGCTGCACCGATATCCAGCGCCTGCCGGAATTGCTCCAGCCGTATTCCAAACACCCGTTCCGCTTCAAGCAGCTTGAATTTTGCTCTGGAGATTTGCCCTTCTTCCCGTTGAAAGCGTACGGCGCCTCCAGGCCAGTCCGACAGCAGCTCTTCCGGCGTCCCCCAACCGACAAGCAGACGGTCTTTCGCAGCATAGACCGACAGAATGAGATCCGGATGCTGCAACGATTGTTCGCTGCCGATCTCCGTTAGCACCGCATCCAGCACCGCTTTCGTATCCGCAGCCGAATAAGGAAACGAGCTGCCCTCCGCCCTGCGGACATGAACGGCGACACGCCGTTCCTCGAACACGATGCATGCGTGCCTGACGATATTTGACAGCTCCTGCAAGTCGTCGGCGTTTCCGGCCAGGGGCAGTTCACGGTCGATCGGCTGAAGATGCCGCAGAAAAATCGGCTCCTGATCGAGAATCACCTTCAGCGCTTCTTCACGGCTCAGCGGCAGTTCGAGCAAAAAGACTTCTCCCGCGGCCAGCTGCTGAAACTTAATGCCGGCAAACAACCGGCGCAGTTCCTCCATCGCATACACGGCAAAGCCGTGATTGGCCGTTCCGATCCAACGGCTTATCATAGCACACCCCGGGCTGCCACCTTAATCCAAGGACGCTCATGCGCCCATTCCACTTCAACAGGCACTTCATAGGCTTTGCTTAACGTTTCGCCGTTCAAGACGTCCGCCTTCGGCCCGGCAGCGGCCACTTTCCCTTCATGTATAAGGGCGACATGGGTGAACAACGGTACGATTTCTTCAATGTGATGGGTAACATAAACGGCAGACATTTTCTCCGCCGACAGACGGTTCAACTCCCGCAGAAACTTTTCGCGTTCATACAGATCAAGCCCGGCGCAAGGCTCATCCATAATCAGCAGATCGGGCTGAGCCATCAATGAACGGGCGAGCAGCACTTTTTTTCGTTCACCTTGAGACAGCGAGCCTAGCGGCTGATCTGTCAAATGTCCGATCCCCATATCGGCCAGCAAGCCTCGTGAATTTTCCTGAATATCGGATGGGATGTCCTGATAAAACCGTAAGAAGGCATAGGCTCCCGTAGCGACGACTTCCCATACCGGATCACTTAAGGTCAATTTCTCAATCAGCGACTGACTGATATATCCGATCCGTTTGCGAACTTCACGCACGTCACACGATCCGTACCGGTTACCGAGCACCTCCACCTTTCCTGAGGTCGGAAACATATAACCGGTTATCATTTCGAGCAAAGTGGTTTTGCCCGAACCGTTGCGGCCTAAGATGACCCAATGTTCTCCGGGCTTCATATGCAAATTGACGCCATCCAGTATTACCCTATCGTCGCGCCGTAAATAAAGCTGTTCCAAACGGATCATAATGTTCAATCACCCATTCCATTATAATTAATGCATAAAGCAACTCTCTTTATAAATGACCCCGGGAGGCGATACTCTCCAACTTTTCGTGCGGCATCGGACCGTTATAAAGCTTAACCTCAGGAGGAGCATGATTTGCCAGCAGTTGATACATTTGCATTCTTCCTGCCGGACTGGACGTATGGAAAAAAATATGCTGCGGGTAACGTTGATGAGCAACAATATGCCGCACAACCTCCAGTCCGTTCGGCTGCCCCTGGCCCAAATCGTAGTCGAGAGATAACACGTCAATCGGCTCCGAATCAATTAACATGATGCACTCCTCCGCGCTGCGAGCCGGCACGAACCCGTCAGGACAGCGCCGGTAATCATCCAAATAGACATGTATCATCCGGTTAATCACCGCTTTCCATATCGTTCTCGGTTTGACGCATCCATTCATTGATTTTTTTGATCTGATTGCTGTGGGTGCCGTCGGCTTCCCTCGGCGTTTCAAGCACAATCGGCACGTTCCGTACTTCTCCGATCGATAGAAACCTCCGGAACGCATCCTCACCGATCTCCCCTTCTCCGATGAACTGATGCCGGTCCCGCCTCGAACCGGACGGGTAACGCGAATCGTTAAGATGGACGGCAGTGAGCGCATCCATTACGCCAGTGCTTCGCGCCGTTTCCAGCCAGTCTTCCCCGGTGCCGTCCCATATCCCGCTTGCAAACAAATGGCATGTATCCAGGCAAAATCCGATTTTTTCGGGATAACGGCACAGCTGCCGAATTTGCGCCAGCTCCTCGAACGTCATACCCATCAATGCATGTTCGCCGGAATTGTTCTCAATAAGCAGCTTCGCCTTTCCTTCCCACTGAGCGAGCGTGCTGTCCAAACAATGGATCATATTTCGGTACCCCTGCAAAATATCGCTGCCTTTATAAATGCCGAAATGGACTACAACCCCAGCGGACCCGCAATGCTCGGCGATAACGAGGTCATTAACCAGCGAAGCGATTGTCCGGTCCGCTTGATCCTTATCCGAAGCGGCCAAATTGACGGGATAAGGCGCGTGAGCAATCGAAACAATGCCGTTTTGTTCACAAAACAGCCTGCAGCCCGCAGCGTCGCCCGGATCAAACGATTTTACGCTCAGGCTGCGGGGATTTTTGGGGAAATATTGAAAAGCCCGTCCGCCTTGAGACAGCGCGGTCCTGGCCGCTTCCCGGAATCCCTTGCCAATGCTGACATGACTGCCGGTCCAATACATCTTCATTCCCGTTCCTTTTGACAATGTGGGCAATAAAATGCTTTGCGCGAAGCAATTTCGATTTGCTCTATCGGATTGCCGCATGTCCGGCAAGGCTCTCCGCGCCGGTCGTACACGAGACACCGTTCGTTATAACCTCCGGTCAGATCGTCGACTGGCGTGAACGGTATTTCCATATACCCGCCAATAGCCAGTGCATCGGAAAGGACTTGTACCGTCGCAGCATACAAACGTTCCCAAGCATGTTCCGGCAGTTCAGGTATTTTCGTTTGCGGTCTTATACCCGCTGTAAAAGCGATTTCGTCCGCATAACAATTACCGATCCCGGCAATGACGCTCTGATCGACCAATGCCGATTTTAAAGCGCCCCGTTTGCCACGAAATCGCGAACGGAACCGTTCATAATTGAGCCGCTTGTCCAGCGGATCAGGCCCCAATCCGGACAGCTTCGCATCCACTTCTTTTACCGTTAACAGGTGCAGATAGCCAAGTCGCAATCCAATGAAGTAAAGATTCCCTTTGCTGAATTTTATCGTGACCTGTACCGTCCGGGACGGCTTCTCTTCGTCCGTACCGAACGTCATCAAACCGCCGAGCATCAGATGCAGCAGCAATCGTTTCCCATTATCCAGGTGAAATAAGATATGCTTGCCTCTTCGCTCAACAAACCAAATCGTACGTCCCTTAAGTTCGTCTTCAAACACATCCGCCGGCACATTGATCGATTTGTCTCTCGTAATCTCCGTTCCAAGCACCGTCTCACCGACAATCCTTTCCGTCAACAGCGTCCGGTACCTTTCCATCTCCGGCCATTCAGGCATGTTACATCTTCCTTCCCGACTAAATCCTTGCTGCCCATGCTCCTATAAGACAAACAGCTTTGAAATATAATTCCCGATTTCCTTCAAATCCTTAAATATCAAATCCGGCTCAACGCCTGACCGTGCCCGATGCTCTCCAATATTGTCTGCAGTTGTAATCCCTGTTAATACAAGCGCCGTCACACACCCCGCAATGCGGCCTGCGGCAATGTCCGTCGCCATGTTGTCGCCGATCATCCACGTTTGCTCCGCGGCTAATTGCAGCCGGTTGAGAGCAAAATCAACTAGAATGGAGGATGGCTTTCCGATTGTAACAGGCTCCGCTCCTCCGGCGGTACGGATCATCGCGGCTATCGAGCCTGCCCCTGGAATGAGACCGTTGTCCGCAGGCAGCAGCACGTCCGGATTGGTCAATATGTAAGTAGCCCCGCCATGAATAAGTCTGACCGCATGGCTCACTTTTTCATAAGTTAATCTCCGATCAATACCCTGTAAAACATAATCGGCAGCCTCGTCAGTGATTTCAAGTCCGGCATCCATGACCGCTGCGCGGAGACCATCCTCTCCAATAATATGCACTTTCGCGGAAGGCCGGATACCGGCTATATACGCTGCGGCCGCTTGCGCGGACGTGCAGACCCGGTCCTCCGAAGCGGGAATACCCATCGCGGTTAACCGTCCCGCAACCGCCTCCGGCGTCGCGGAGGAATTGTTGGTGACAAACAGGTAAGGCAGTCCTTGTTCCTTCAACGAAGCGATCCAACGATCTGCGCCTTCGACCATCGTTCCCCCATGATACAAAGTGCCGTCCAGATCGATCAACAGTCCTTGGGGTTTCGTTGTTTCTTTGACTGACATGCTATCCAATGCTCCTTTAAGAGGATGATAAGCGTAAACGGCTTCGCCGTCCTCAGACGGATAAGCAGATTCTGATTATGATTCAGCTCCCGGCAGCAAATTCAAAAAGCGCTTATTTGCCCGCGGTCGGAATTTTTCGTTGTTTTGCGTTTCAATCGTTCGATCCTGCCACGGATCGCTTCCAGCTCGGCTCGGCGCTTTAATGGGGTCTGTCTGTCCGCAGGCCGTTTCAGTGCGAGCCTCAGTGCCGTCTCGGCATATCGGAGCGCCGATTCGGCATCTTTCATCCGGTGTTCATAATACATGGCCAGTTCGATATGTGCGTCATAGCTTGGCCAAAAAGACGATTCCGCTTCCACTACGATCTTCTGCCACAATAACACAGCTCGCTTCCAATTTCCAACTTTCTTGTCTCTGGCGGCAAGCGGCAGACTCCATCCGCTCTCGATCCGATCGCGTGCCGCCAGGCGCTCGAACAACGGTTCTGCCGCGCCCGGCCCCTTCAACTTCTCCAGCCACAATCCGGTTCGCAGCAATTCCTCCGGCTGTTCCGGATAAGGAACGTCTCTCCCAAGCCCCCCGTCCAGCAGTCTGCCGAAGCGAACGGCCAGACCCGCAAGCGAAAGCATATCGATTTCATTATGCCGGAATACACCTTCAAGCGGTGCCGGGTCGCCGTCGGACAGAAACTGAAAGTAGATGGATGGCGCAAGTGAACCGGGAACATCGTCTTCCCTGTGTATGCCAAGCCTCTCTTCTTCTACATGGCTGAGGCGGCAGGAGGTCAACGTATTCCGCCAAATGCTGCGGGAAGGATGCAGAAAGTCCAGATGCAGCAGGTTTGGCTGATTCCGCTTAAAGCCGTTCATAATGTATCTGCCGGCCAACACGGGCCAGTCGAATGTTTTACCGTTGTAGGTAACCAGGTAAGAACTGTTATTGAGACGCTCGGACAATCGGGCGAGCATCGCCCGTTCCTCCGCCGGATGACGAATCAGGTATTGCTCGACAACAAATTGGTCCCCCCGGACAAAGGCGAGTCCAACCATAAACGGTACATTGCCGGTACCGACGCCGAGACCGGTTGTTTCCAGATCGAGAAACAACAGGTTATACGCATCAGGTTCCGGCGAAGAAGAGGGATGAAACGCCCGGAGAGGCCGTGCAGCTTCCTTCAGTTCCGATAATCTGTGATAACCATGGTAATAATCGAGCGGATAAACGGTCTCGCGCAGCAGATAGCTCCCCCACTCGTTCATGGCCGCCCTTACATTCATCCGTGTCCAGACAGGGGACCATCTATCCGCTTCTGCAACTTGGTCAGGCAAGCTTTCCGCTGTTTGCCCGCTTAACCCTTCCGCAGTTGCCGTATCGGCTTCCGTTCCGGTGCTGTCCCCGGATCTTCCGCGCAGCCGGTTCATTCTTTCGCGAAGTCCGCTCACCTACATCCCCTCCGTTTCGGACAACAATTCAAGCGCATGCGTCTTGCCGAGCAGCCCGACCTCCTCGATCGGTCCGACACAGGCCGGGCATCCGCTCAGGCAGGTACAGGAAGCGATGACCGATTTCGCTTGCCGGAGCAGTTCATCATGCACCTCGTAAAGCCGCTCGCTGAGCCCGATCCCGCCGGGATAGCGGTCATAGAAATAGATTGTCGGACGTTTCGTATGTACGGCCTTCACTTGCGGTACAACCCGTATGTCGAGCGGATCGCACATTAAATATAGCGGGGCAATATGGACAAGCACATTTGCGACGCCGAGCAGCGCGCACTGCATCTCATTTGTTCCTTTTCGCGCAGCGGCTTCCTCGCTGAACGAAATCCAGTACCCGCTCGTATGAAGCTCCTCCTCCGGAAGATGAATCGGTCCCGAACCGATATTTTCATGCGTCCGCAGCCGGATTTTTTTAAAGATCGTCGGCTTGGCGTTAACGGTGACCTCGCCATACTGTCTGACCAGGTCACCTGAGTGCGACTCCTTGTCAACGTGCAGCACCTTAAGCTCTACAGCCATGCTCGCATCGGTAAAATAATCCACGCCCACCTGCCGCACGTAAGCCTTTTTTTCGGGATAATCCAGCTTTTCGACCTGATACTGTATACCCTCATGGATATAGATCGCTTCTTCGTGAATAAGCGTCGGAGCGCTGAAACGGTCGACCTCACCCAATACGCGGCTTCCTTCCGTCATATCGACGATGATGAAGTTTTCCTGAGCGGCCGAACGGAGCGAAATATTATGAGCGGGAAAAGACTGTTCCATCCAGTACCATCTATTGTTTACACGGTGCAGCACCTTTTCCTCCACCAGAAATTCCAACATGTCGGCGAGCGGTTCGCTGCCGAACTTCTCCCCTTCCTCGAAGGGAAGCTCGTATGCGGCGCATTTAATATGATCGATCAGAATGAGCAGGTTGTCCGGATGGATTAACGCCCGTTCGGGCGGACGATGAAAGAAATAATCCGGGTTCTGAATAATATATTGATCAAGCGGATTGCTGCTCGCAACGAGAAACGTTACCGAGCTTCCCTGACGTCTGCCCGCCCGACCGGACTGCTGCCATGTGCTCGCAATCGTTCCCGGATACCCGTTCAGCACGCACGCCTGCAGTTGACCGATATCGATGCCGAGCTCCAGCGCATTCGTGCTGACGACTCCCCGGATTTCACCGCTGCGAAGCCCCCGTTCAATCTCTCTGCGAAGCTTGGGAAGATAACCGCCGCGGTAGCCGCGGATCGTCTTCGGCCCCAGCTCGTTCTTGACCAGCTCCTGCAAGTAGGTAAGCAAAAGCTCGACACGGACGCGGCTCCGGGCAAACACGATCGTTTGTACGCCTTGCTTCAGCAGCAGCGCGGCCAGCTTGCGGGTTTCCAGCACGCTGCTGCGCCGAACGCCGAGCTGCTGATTGACGACAGGCGGATTGTAAAATACGAAATGCTTTTCTCCTGTGGGAGCACCGTTATTATCAACCAGCCGGGCCGTTTCGCCAATGAGCCTCTGTGCATGCTCGAGCGGATTTTCGATCGTTGCGGAGGCGCAAATAAACTGCGGCGAAGATCCATAGAACCGGCAGATCCGCTTCAATCGGCGGATCACGTTCGCGACATGGCTCCCGAACACGCCGCGGTACGCATGAAGTTCATCGATAACTATGTATTTGATATTCTCGAACAGCTTCACCCATTTCGTATGATGCGGCAAAATCGCAGAATGAAGCATATCCGGGTTCGTCACGACGATATGTCCGGCATTGCGAATCGCCGTCCGTACCGTTGGCGGCGTATCGCCGTCATACGTGTGCGTCTTCAAATCGACTTCCATCATATCCGCCAGCTGTTGCAGCTCGGCAACCTGGTCCTGCGCCAACGCTTTTGTCGGAAACAGATAAAGGGCGCGGCCGCTGTCATTCTCCAGCAGCGTCTGCAGTACAGGAAGGTTGTAGCAAAGCGTTTTGCCGGAAGCGGTAGGCGTCACTGCAACGACATGCTTGCCTCCGCGAACGGCTTCATACGCTTCGCATTGGTGTGTGAACAACCGGTCGATACCTTTTGCCGTCAAGGCTTCAGCCAGTTTCGGATGCAAAGCCGACGGAAGGGCGGTTGTACACGCCTCTCTTGGCGGAATCGTATGCCAACAGGTGACATTATTCATAATTTCCGGCTGCTTCCGTACGTGGATAAGCCATTCTTCCAGACTTGTCGCTTTTCCCGTCCATCGGTTCATTACCTGACTCTCTCCTTACTCCCGAGCACTTTTCTTTCATTGTACAGAATACACGTTCGCGCGGCAATCCTTTGTTTTCTGTCGAATTTTCAGAAAATTATGACGAAAACATCCGAAAGGATGCGGCTATGTGTCGCATCCTGCGCTTTCCCGGGAAAAGTTCCTATTTCCCGCACTGCATTCCGGTTTATATATTCGTGCTGTATAACAACCTCTTTTCAGTTACAATACATTGGTAAAGCAAATTATGGTAGGGTGGAAGGCCAACGGAAGGATATCGAATGCAAAATTAGGCAATCTCATTTGGTGCCGCCGCTCACCGGTACTATTACTGGCAATGTCCGAAACGAGGAAGAAGCGCCGAACGTTGGCACGTTTTCGACGCCGGTGCTTCATGAGGATCTTGCGCTTGGGGCGGTTCGCAGAGGGTTGAGACATTGATCATGGGACATCGAAGTGCTGCAGTTCATCCATTAATTAATGGCAATAATATTTAACTGCATTAATTAGTATGATTTAAACGTGGGGCGGTTCCCATGTTTTTTTGTTCCATCCGAGCCGGTCTTGAATAACGTTCATGTCCCGGTCGAGAGTAACCGCAACGCCAAACGGCATTTTTTGATTATGCCAGAAGCGTACATCGCTCCAAGTGACCTCATACCCGTCCAACCGTTCCTTCCACTCCACGTGC
Organism: Paenibacillus tarimensis; assembly: GCA_041281825.1. Taxonomy (GTDB): domain Bacteria; phylum Bacillota; class Bacilli; order Paenibacillales; family Paenibacillaceae; genus Paenibacillus_D; species Paenibacillus_D tarimensis_A. Next base: position 3,195,889 of record CP166298.1, read on the forward strand.
ACCCGTTCCGCAAAATGCAAAAACGCCCTCACCCCGTCGGTATTTAACGTTGCCCGGACTACCGGGTGGGATGTGTTATCTTTCGTTATTTTCAATTCCGTCTTTTCATGGATTATACCTCCCCGCACTGTCCCGATAATATATTTATCAACGGTTTCAGCGGTAAACTGCCAACATGCTCCGGACAGATCCGGGATCAGTGTCAACGGGCCGGATGTGCCGAGCCTCTTCCGAATCATCCGGGTGATTTTCCGGCTTTTCACAATCCGCCAAACGATGTACAGCAATGAGATCAAGTAAATCCAGCCAAACATCGGGCCTGGAGGGAGTTTCCCCGTCATCCAAATGACTGCTCCCGTCGTATGAAGAGCAAACAAATACGGGTCGAACAGACATAAGACATCCATATGCCACCATCGCTTCGAGAACGGCCGAAAGCATTGTACGCCGTAGGCGTTTAGCAAGTCCAGGCCGACATGCAGGCAGACGGCGGCGAATACCCATAAAAGCAGCGTAGTTATGTGATCCATTATGCCAAACGACCATGATAACGGCAGTACAATCAACAGCGCCCAGAGCGGCAGCGCAGGTAAAGCGTGCGTTAATCCGCGGTGATGTCTTAAATAAGCCGCTTCCCCCTTGATCCGGACGACCGAATCGAAATCCGGTGCGTTGCTGCCGATAAGCGTGCCGATCAATACGGCTGTTGCCACATTTTCATTGGTGGCAACGACCGGATCAATCGCAGCCAATCCGGCCAACGTAACGCCAAGCAGTAAATGACTTCCCGTATCCATCTGTTTCCCTCCTCACATAAGGATCTTTGAGCGGAGCTCAAAATCTCTCCTTATCTCAAAGTCTCTTGTAACTTACCGACAACATACCAGAGGAGAATCAACGGGATATTCTCGTTTCGTTATGAAATTGTAATAACTTAGGCTAACCTGTACACAGAATAAAACCGCCGGAGTATGTTCCGGCGGTTCGTTATCAATTTTGCTCAGCTTTTCTCGACATTAAAATATTGCGCTTCCGGGTGAGCGAACACCATTGCCGATACGGACGCTTCCGGCTCCATCATGAAGCCTTCGGTCAATTGAACTCCGATATCCTCGGGTTTCATCAGATCGAACAACGGCTCCTGATCCTCCAGATTCGGACAAGCCGGATAACCGAACGATACGCGGATCCCTTGATAACGCGCGCCGAAACGCTGCTTCATCGTCATATCGTGCGGATCCGGGAAGCCCCAGATGTCTCGCATGATATGATGCACACGCTCCGCGAGTCCTTCCGCCACTTCCAGTGCCAAAGCCTGAAGCGCATGCGAGCGCAGATAGTCGCCGCGGTCCTTCATCTCATTTGCCTGCTCCCGTACGCCTTGGCCTGCAGTGACGACGAGGAAGCCGACGTAATCCATTGTCCCGCTGTCCACAGGCTTTAAGTAATCGGCCAGGCAGAGGAACGGTTCGACCTGCTGGCGCGGGAATGTAAAGCGCTTGATCTCTTTCGTTTGATCGTTCGGATCATAAACAATGATGTCTTCTCCGGATGACTGCGCCGGAAAGAAACGGTACATCGCATGTGCGTGCATCGTCTTCTTGGAAGCCGCTTCCTGAAGCAAAACGTCAACCGTTTCCTTGAGCTGAACGGTTTTCTCGTCGCCGCCGGCGAGCAGCTGTTCCACGTTGCCGCGGACGCCCAAATGATGACCAAGCAGCATCTGCATGTTGATGTATGGCATGATTTGGGTAATTGGTATCTCCCGAAGCACATGGCGCTGCAAATCCGGCGGAATGTATACCGGCGCATCCAGCGAGATGTTCGACCGGACGGCGCGGGTAAGCTTAGGCAGCCTGGGTTTCTCCTCTTCGACAGCTCCGCCTGAAGCCTTGAAAGCCGCAAGCTCCTCCTCCAGCTTTTGCCGGTGATTCTTATCCATCAGTTTATTCGCAATATCAAGCCCATCCATCGCATCCTTGGCATACAGCACCAAACCGTCGTATTCCGGTCCGATCCGGTTTTTCGTAAATTTGCGCGTCAATGCGGCTCCTCCGACCAGAATCGGAACACTGATGCCTGCATTGCGCAAATCCTGCGCGGTGATAACCATTTGCTGGGCGGACTTGACAAGCAGTCCGGAGAGCCCGATCGCATCCGCCTTTTCTTTCCGGTATGCCTCGATCAGTTGCTCCGGCGGCACTTTAATGCCGAGATTAATAATTTGATACCCGTTATTCGACAAAATGATCTCAACGAGGTTTTTCCCGATATCGTGAACGTCGCCCTTTACGGTTGCAAGAATTATTTTGCCCTTGACGGACGTCTCGTTCTTCTCCATAAACGGTTCCAGATAAGCGACTGACGCTTTCATGACCTCTGCGCTTTGCAGCACCTCGGCAACGATCAGCTCATTGTTGTTAAACAGCCGGCCGACCTCTTCCATGCCGCGCATGAGCGGACCGTTAATAATTTCAAGCGGCGAATATTTCTTCATCGCCTCGTCCAAATCCGGAACCAAGCCTTCCTTCGTTCCTTCGACCACATAGGAAGCGAGCCGCTCTTCAAGCGTCAGATTGGACACTTTTTCCTTTTTTACCACCTTCTTGTTGCGGAATGCCGCAACGAAAGCGGCAAGCGTCTCGTCGTTCGTAGTGTAGATCAAAGCCTCGGCCAGCCGGCGTTCTTCCTCCGGAATCGAGGCGTACCGCTCCAGCTTCTCCGTATTGACGATGGCATAGTCCAGACCTGCTTTTGTACACTCGTAGAGGAAGACCGAGTTCAATACTTCGCGCCCGGCTTCCGGCAATCCGAAGGAAACATTGCTGATGCCGAGTATCGTCTGGCATCGCGGCAGCGCTTCTTTAATCAACCGGATCCCTTCAATGGTCTCTTTCGCCGATCCGATATATTGTTCGTCCCCCGTGCCGACTGGAAATACAAGCGGGTCAAAGATGATATCCTCCGCTTTCATACCGTATTTATTAACCAGAAGATCATGCGAACGGATGGCGACTTCCAGCTTGTCTTCCCTGCTGATCGCCTGACCGCGTTCGTCGATTGTTCCGACAACGGCTGCCGCCCCGTAGCGATGGATCAGCGGCACGACGCTCTCGAATTTCTCTTCGCCGTCTTCTAAATTGATGGAGTTTATAATCGCTTTCCCCTGCGAGTATTTAAGCGACAAGTCGATGACCATCGGATCGGTTGTATCAATGACGAGCGGCACTTTCACCTTCTTAACGACCAGCTCCAGAAACTGCCGCATGTCCTCCGACTCGTCGCGGTCGGGATCCTGCAGACAGACATCGATAACATGGGCCCCGTTTTTTACTTGGGCGCGCGCAATTTCGGCGGCTTCTTCATACTTCCCTTCGGTAATAAGCCGTTTGAATTTCCTCGAACCAAGAACATTTGTTCTCTCCCCGACCATGTAAGGCCGGTTCTCAGCTTCGATATAGACCGTTTCTATTCCCGATACGGCAGGCGGATGGTTCCCCATTACGGTACGCGGTTTGTAATTTGACAGCGTATCGGTTAAAGCCCGGATATGGTCGGGCGTCGTGCCGCAGCAGCCTCCGGCGATATTAAGCCAGCCCTGCTCCGCAAAAGCCGCAATTTTCCTTGCCAATGATTCAGGCGATTCATGGTAGTGGCCGTTCTCGTCCGGCAAGCCCGCATTCGGATAACAGCTGACCGCCGTCTTGGCAATCTCGCTTAACGACCGGATATGGTCTCGCATAAATTCAGGTCCGGTCGCGCAGTTCAATCCGATCGACACCGGTTCCAAATGCTCAAGCGAGATGTAGAACGACTCGATATTTTGTCCGGCAAGCGTTGTGCCCATCGGCTCAATCGTACCGGAGATCATAACCGGAAGCTTGTGCCCGCGCTTTTCGAAAGCTTTACGGATGCCTATGCTGCCCGCTTTAACATTAAGCGTATCCTGGGACGTTTCGAGCAGCAGCGCATCGACGCCGCCTTCCATGAGCGCAAGCGCCTGTTCGAAGTAGCTTTCCACCAACTCGTCGAACGTAACTCCGCCGGTGACGGACAACGTTTTCGTCGTCGGACCAAGCGCTCCCGCCACATACCTCGGCTTATCCGGCGTCGAATATTTCTCCGCCGCCTCGCGGGCAATATTTGCGGCAGCCAAATTGATTTCCCGCGCTTTCTCCGGGATGTCGTACTCCATTAGAACGACGCTTGTCGCTCCGAACGTATTCGTCTCCAATATATCTGCGCCTGCTTCCAGATAGGCTTCATGAATGCTTCGGATAACATCCGGCCGCGTAAGCACGAGCATTTCATTGCAGCCATCCAGCTCTTCTCCCCCAAAATCCTCCGCATGCAGATCGGCTTGCTGTATCATGGTGCCCATTGCGCCGTCCAATATAAGAATGCGCTGCTGCATCAATTCATTAAGTGTCGGTTTCATCATGTATAAAAACTTCCTTCCAACAAAATCATTACCCCCTAGTCTACCAGAACTAATGCTTGCTGAAAAGGTAAATCAGTCGACATCCTCCCTTGTTTGATTTATAATTGTCACATTGAACCCATATTTATCGGAAAGAGGGAATGATCATGGCTGAAATTCGTATTCGCGCTACCGACGAGCGGATTCAAGGTGAAGAAAACGTCCGTGAATTTCTAAACAGTCAAGAGGTATTATATGAGCACTGGGACGCATCCAAGCTCCCTGCGGAGCTTCAGAACAAATTTGTATTATCCGATGAAGAGAAAGCCCGGATTCTTTCCACATACGATACCGAAATTCGCGACCTTGCACAGCGCCGCGGTTATAAAACGTGGGATATCGTCGCCTTGTCCGATGCTACGCCTAATCTTGACGAACTGCTTAAGAAATTCGAGCAGGTGCACACGCACACCGAGGACGAAGTACGGGCGATTACCGCTGGCAAAGGTATTTTTATAATTAAGGGCACCGATGACGTCGGATACTTCGATGTCGAATTGGAAGCCGGCGATGTTATTTCCGTACCGGAAAACAAGCCTCACTTCTTTACATTAATGGAGAACCGTCAAATCGTCGCCGTTCGGCTCTTTATCGAACCGGCCGGATGGGTCGCGCAGCCGTATGAAGATCCGTCTTTCCAGCAAGCATAACTTATCATATGAAACGGCTGAGCCGTTAGCTAAAGACTGCCGACTACTGCCGCCAGATTCTTTTTGCGACCGAAGTCATTGTGCCGGCTAAAGCACGCCCTTATTCAGACACATGAGAACGATAAGCGTAAACGGCTTCGCCGTCCTATGGCGGCTAAGATTCGTTTCGCGGAGAATTCTAAGCAGATATAAGTGTGAAACTTATAAATTCTGGCTTAGAATTTAAAAAATCCCGATTCCGTCAACCGGAACCGGGATTTTTTTCTCTTATAAGCTCAGTCAAGAAGCTCGAGCAGATGATCCAGATTGGAGATCTCATGAGTCGGTATGATTTCATCCGTCCGTTTTATACCATGCCGGTTGACCCAAACTGCAGTCATACCGACGCCGAGCGATCCGATAATATCTGTTGTCAGCTTGTCCCCAACCATAATGCCTTCTTCAGGTTCAATTCCAAGCCGTTCTAATGCGTGCTTAAAAATCGCGGACGCCGGCTTGCCTTCTCCAAATTCGCCGGAGATGATAATATGGTCGAAATACGAGGTGATTACCGGTACGCCGGCCAATTTTTCACGCTGCAGGTCCGGTGAGCCGTTGGTAAGCAGCAGCAGCTTGTACTTCCCTTTCAGCTTATCCAACACGCGGAACGTCTCGTCATAGACAAGCGGACGGGAGCGCCTTTCAGCAGGGAACCTTTCGGCCAATTCTTCCCCGAGCGCTTCATCGTCAATTCCAAGCGACTTTAAGCCGCGCGTCCAAGCGTTTCTCCTGTAACCCGGCGCCAATTGCTCCAGCTTTCGGAACTCCTCCTGCTCCCCTTCCTTAAAGTGGGCCCACAACCCTTCAAAAGGGTTGATGCCGATCATTTTCGTGAACGGAAACGTTTCATACGATTCATATAAAGCCCTCGCTTCTTGACGAACAGCTTCCTCCAAAGCAGCCGGGTCTACACCCGTCTTGTCGGCCGCCGCCCGGCAGGTCGCTTCGAACGCTTCTTTAACGCTTCGGTCATCCCATAATAACGTGTCATCCAAATCAAACAATACCGCTTTAATCGCCATGATCCTTCTGTCGCTCCTTTTTGCACTCGTTAGCTATTTCTGTACGAATTCGATTTCATTATCTTTTGCGAACGTTTGAAGCCTTTCCGTCATCGCCTCAGTCGGAAAACGGTTCAGCGTTTTGGAGAACATCCAGTTCGCACCTTTAATCTGTTCGATGATAATGTAACCCGGCTGCACGGAAATCCGTTTAATACCGCTTGCCCGCAACGTTTTGTCGCCTGTCATTTTCCGGGTTTGAACGAAATCTTTGCCGACGGATAAATAAGGACGGCGGAAGAAAAACAGGGCGGACAACAACAAATAACAAACGATTGTCAGCCAGTAAAGGCTGTTGCTCTCGGTATAATCGGTTGATAAGCTGCCCATATAGGCATAAAAACCGGTAAAAAATAAAATGGCCAAAGGCAACAAAACATTGCGCCCTTTAAACCGGTCGATTCTCGAAGCATCCGGAATATATGCCCCTGCCCCGCTTTTCTTGCGTATTTTATTTACTTTTGATGTATTTTTTCGAACCATGCGTTCCCATGAACGGGACATGTCGGCTCCCCCTCATTAACCTAATTATTATAATGGACGCTTGAATTTGGCAATAAAACGGTTTGGATATTCCGAAGGCAGTGCGCTCGCTTGATCGAGACGGCTCCAAATCTCCGCCGGCATTCTCCAACCGACAGCTCCCATATCATCCTCGAACTGTTCCAAAGTGCTGGCGCCAAAGATCGGCGATGTAATGCCTTCCCGGTGAATCAACCAGTTCAGCGACACTTGGGCCGGCGTTTTACCCAGCTCCTGAGCCACGCTTTGTACCGCATCCAATACCGCAAAGTTACGATCGGTCGCTCGAATTGCCCAAGAGCTCTCCCCGGCTTTGTTAGTCAATCTGCCGGAGCTCGGCTCCTGCCTGCTGTAACGTCCCGTCAGGAAGCCGCCTCCAAGCGGAGCCCACGGGATGATGCCGACGTTCTCTTCCAGACACAATGAGATCATCTCGCGGTCCATTTCCCTGCTGACGAGGCTGTATTGCGGTTGAATCGAAATAAACCGGACATAACGGTTAGCGTCGCTGCAGGCGAGCGATTTCATCAGCTGCCAGGCAAAATAGTTCGAACAGCCGATATACCGGACTTTGCCCGAGCTCACCAAATCGTCCAATGTACGGAGCGTCTCTTCAATCGGCGTTGCATGATCCCATACATGCATCTGATACAAATCGATGTAATCCGTATTCAAGCGTTTTAAGCTTGCATCGACACCATCCATAATATGTTTACGGGAAACGCCTGCACCGTTAACATGCGGCTCGGTGACCATACGCACTTTCGTGGCAATGACAACCTCGGAACGCCTTCCCTTAATCGCTTTGCCGACGATCTCTTCCGACTTGCCGTTAACATAAACATCCGCCGTATCGAGAAAATTCCCGCCCCGCTCCAGAAACCGGTTAATCATTTCAATGGAGTCCGCCTCGGAAGCCGTGTTGCCGAAGGTCATCGTGCCCAGACATAATTCAGATACCGCCAATCCGCTTTTGCCAAGCAAACGAAACTGCATCGCCATCTTCCTCCCTTAAAAGTATTCTTACACCTATTAATGCTTTTCAGGCGGGTCGTCCGTCCATTCAATCGTATCCAATTGATTGCGGACATTTCGTTTAAAGATGTCCAGATACTGCTTGCGGAGCATCTCGCGCTCCGATTTCTCTTCCTCCGTCAGACCGACCGATTTATGTTTGCGGGACAATTCATTTATTCGGGCAATTAATTTTTCCACTCCGTTCCCTCCTCTGCCGCAGCGTATGCACATCCTTTACTTTGACATTTTACGGATAGGGTTGTCAAGATACACAAATACCCGATGCAAGCTGCACCGGGTAAACATAGTTGATTATCCTTGAAGTATCATTCTGCGGACTGAATGGGTACAATCAAAGTTTGTCCCGCCTGAAGGTAGCTCGACTCCAGACCGTTTCGCTTCTGAATCAAATAGACCGTCTTGCGAACATCCGCACCCGGGTGCTGTACACGCTTCGCGATGGACCACAAAGTGTCCCCCGTCGATACCGTGATCAGCCGCTCACCGGTTTGTACCGGCAGCGGGCCGGATTCGGAAGCGGATGAATGAACGATTAGCATGTATGAAAACAAGAACATAAACACAACACATGCTGCGAACAATTTCAATAACAATCTATTCAGCCTGGAATTCGCAGTATCTAAAGCATGAACGGAGTTCTTCAGATCGGAACGTCCAGTATGAATGCTCCTGTAAGTAATCGTGTTCATCATCATATATCAACACCCCAAACATTTGTTCTTGTTAAAGAATAACACGAACATGCGTTTGAGGTCAAGCATTTTCGGAACGTTTGTTCCGTTTTTTTATTTCCCCTTAATTTTCATTTAAGAACAGGCGTTTCTCGAACTTACGTTTGTGCGAACTCCGGTTCTGTGTTATAATTTGTCATAACAATAACGAGATGGAGTGATTCTAGTGTCTAAACTATCCAACCGGCAGCAGACCATTCTTGATTTCATTAAGAATGAAGTACGCGAGAAGGGTTATCCGCCTTCCGTGCGCGAAATCGGGGAAGCGGTCGGACTTGCATCAAGTTCAACCGTTCACGGACATTTGGATCGACTTGAGAAGAAAGGCCTGATCCGGCGCGACCCGACGAAGCCCCGGGCAATTGAAATTTTGGAACAGGACAGAGAGTACATCAACTTCCCTGTCGCCGTATCTAAAGTACCTGTGGTAGGTAAGGTTACAGCAGGCATTCCGATTACAGCTACGGAGAACATCGAAGAATATTTTCCACTGCCCGCCCATTTCGTCGGCGATAACCAGGTATTCATGCTCAATGTCATCGGCGACAGTATGATTGAAGCCGGCATTCATAATGGAGATTATGTCATCGTACGCCAACAGCAAACCGCCAACAACGGCGATATCGTCGTCGCGATGACGGAAGACGATGAAGCAACGGTCAAAACGTTCTATAAGGAACGGGACCACATTCGTCTTCAGCCTGAGAATTCAACGATGCCGCCGCTTCGATTGAAGCATGTCACCATTCTCGGCCGGGTGATCGGATTGTTCCGCGACATTCATTAATCCGCCTTCTTGCAGGTGATACTGCTGTGGAAAAAAAGCTGCATCTGCGTTCCGTCTTGCGACGGTACGCAGATGCAGCTTTTTATTGCTACACGGATTAATACAGCGTCAAATACTGATCCCGTTCCCATTGGTGTACTTGGGTTCTATACATATCCCATTCAATCTCTTTCAGCTCGTAGAAGTGCGCCAGCGCGTGGTCGCCGAGCGCTTCGCAGAGCACTTCGTCGCGTAGCAGCTCTTCGAGCGCTTCTTTCAGGTTTGCCGGAAGACTCGGGATCCCCTCGTCCAAACGTTCTTCCTCTGTCATGATGTAGATGTTACGGTCGGTTGGCGCAGGAAGCGGCATTTTATTCCGAATCCCGTCCAAGCCGGATTTCAACATCACCGCAAGCGCAAGATACGGGTTGGCGGCCGGGTCAGGATTTCGCATTTCGATACGGGTGCTTAAGCCTCGCGAAGCCGGAATGCGGATCATCGGGCTGCGGTTGCTTGCCGACCATGCGACATAAACCGGGGCTTCATAGCCCGGAACAAGCCGTTTGTACGAATTCACAGTCGGATTCGTTATCGCCGCGCAAGCACGGGCATGCCGCAGCAGGCCAGCCATATAGTATCGGGCGGTTGTGCTTAAACCGAGCTTGTCGCTTTCATCGTAGAATGCGTTCTCATTATCTCTGAACAGCGATTGATGGCAGTGCATGCCCGAACCGTTCACACCGAACAACGGCTTCGGCATAAATGTCGCATGAAGACCATGCTGCCGTGCCACCGTCTTTACAACGAGCTTGAACGTCTGGATCTGATCCGCGGCTTTTATGGCGTTGGCATATTTGAAATCGATCTCGTGCTGGCCCGGTGCCACTTCATGGTGTGAAGCTTCAATTTCGAAGCCCATCTCCTCAAGCGTCAACACGATTTCACGCCGGCAGTTCTCGCCCAGGTCGGTCGGAGCCAAATCAAAATAGCCGCCCTGGTCGTTGAGCTCGGTCGTAGGTTCACCTTTCTCATCGGTTTTGAACAGGAAGAATTCCGGCTCGGGACCTACATTCATTGCGGAGAAACCCATTTCCTCTGCTTCCTTCAGGCAGCGCTTCAAAATGCCGCGCGGATCTCCGGCAAACGGAGTTCCGTCCGGCATATATACATCGCAAATTAAGCGGGCGACACGGTTTTCCGTCACCCACGGGAAAATGACCCAAGTTTCCAGATCGGGGTAGAGATACATATCCGATTCTTCGATGCGAACGTAACCTTCGATTGAAGATCCATCGAACATCATTTTGTTATCCAGCGCCTTTTCCAGTTGGGTAACCGGAATTTCAACATTTTTGATCGTACCGAGCAAGTCGGTAAACTGCAGCCGAATAAAACGGACATTTTGTTCCTTGGCTTGACGTAGGATGTCTTCTCTGGTGAAGCTCACAGAATCCTCTCCTTTACCCTCATTTTATGGTTTGTTGCTATAGAAACGGGACAGCTGGCCTTGAATAATGGAGGCCTTGCCCGGTCTCTTCTCCAATAACTGCTGTTTCAGTAAACGGTGGAGCTGCGTATCCGTCATTTCCCGGCGCTTGGTTTCCGTCTGCTCCGTGATGACAGTCGCTTCTTCGGACTCCTTGGATACCGGATTCATTACCTGTTTGATTCCCGCGATATTGACACCCTTTTCGATTAGCGACTTGATCTCGAGCAATCGCTCAACATCGTTGAATGAAAATAATCGTTGATTGCCGTTCGTACGGGCAGGTACGATCAATTCATGCTGCTCATAATAACGAATTTGCCTTGCGGTCAAATCCGTCAGCTTCATGACGATACCGATAGGAAATAATGCCATATTTCTGCGAATTTCGTCAGCCATGTGCATCAACCTTCCAATCCTTGTAATATGTTTTTATTGTAGCGTTCTGCCAAAAACATGTCAAGTTATGTTAGGTTTAATCACAATTATTCCGCGATTTTTCATGCCTGCAATGGCTGTCAGCACGCCGAATTTCGCATGCCCATAAGTTAATCCTCCTTGAAGATAGGCAATATAAGGATGACGGATCGGCGCATCCGCAGACAGCTCCAGACTGCCTCCTTGAATGAATGTTCCTGCCGCCATAATGACCGGGTGCTCGTAGCCCGGCATATCCCACGGCTCCGGAACGACGTGCGCATCGACTGCCGCAGCCCGTTGTATCCCCTGGACGAAGGCGATCAGCGGCGCCTCGCTGCCGAAGCGGACGGCTTGGATCAAATCCGTCCGCGGCGCATCCCATTTCGGACTCGACTCAAATCCGAGCCGCTCGAATATCGCGGCTGCAAATACGGAGCCTTTCAATGCTTGTCCGACCAAATGCGGCGCAAGGAACAAGCCTTGATAAGTGGAGCGAAGCGTACCGAGCATCGCCCCGACCTCCCCGCCGATGCCCGGCGCGGTTAAGCGGTAAGAGGCCAATTCAACCAAATGTGCTTTGCCGCAAATATAACCGCCAGTGCTTGCCAATCCTCCGCCTGGATTTTTGATCAGCGAACCGGCCATCAAATCGACGCCGACTTCCGTCGGCTCAATCTCCTCGGTAAATTCACCGTAGCAGTTATCGACGAATACAATTAATTCGGGATGGATTGCCTTGATACGCCGGACCATTTCCCCGATCTCCGCGACTGTGAACGAGGCGCGCCAATCATACCCGCGGGAGCGTTGAATGCCGATGACCTTCGTACGATCATTGATAGCCGCCTCTACCGCTCGCCAATCGATGCCGCCGTCTTCAAGCAAATCGACTTCCCCGTAAGTCACGGACCAATCCTGCAGTGATCCCTTTCCGTCCCCCTGTTTTCCAATGACTTTATGAAGCGTGTCATAAGGCCGGCCGGTGATATACAGCAGCTCATCGCCCGGACGCAGCACCCCGAACAAGGCACAGCCGATCGTATGCGTTCCGGATACAAAGTGGGGCCTGACAATCGCCGATTCAGCGCCGAACACCTCTGCATAAACGAGGTCTAGCACCTCCCTGCCCCTGTCGTTATATCCGTACCCCGTCGAACCCGTAAAATGAAAATCACTCACCTGATGGTTCTGAAACGCCCGAATCACTTTCCATTGATTGCGCTCCGCGGTCCGCTCGATCCGTTTGAAAGCGGATGCTATCCGCTCCTCAACCCGATCCGCCAGCTGCTCGAGCTCTGTCCATAAGTCCTGATCATTTCTGGTCAACCTGTTGTCTCTCCCTTATAGAGGTTGTTTAAAAAGCCCACTAACGTCACCCCAAAAAGTGAAGTGAAGCTTCGAAGCATATTCCGATTACTTTCGCGGGGCATGCTCCGCAATTACTCTATAAAATCCCGAAGTTTATGGCCATGTACTTCATAATCTTGTTTGTTTAATTCTATAACGAGCCTAAGACGGTCTTCATCCGTCTGCGTTTCGATCACTTCGCCGCTGCGGTAAGCGAGTGCAATCAGATCTCCCCGATCAGCAGGAATGACGAACGTTTTCGTATCTCCCGAAAGCTTGTCCTGAATCATCTGACGAAGGCGGTCCAGGTCTTCCCGGTTATAAGCGCTGATCCATAGCGATTGGGAACCGGAACTGTAATCGCGGCATTCGTCCTTACACAGATCCTTTTTGTTGTACACCGTGATTTGAGGCTTGTCTGAAGCGCCAAGCTCGCTCAGCACTTGCCGCACAACGGACATTTGCTCCTCCCGCATCTCAGATGCGCTGTCGACGACATGAAGCACAAGGTCGGCTTCGCATACCTCCTCTAACGTGGAACGGAAGGCGGCGACTAAATCATGCGGCAGATTTTGAATGAACCCGACCGTGTCGGTCAGAATGACTTCCTTGCCGCTTGGCAGCTCAAGCGTCCGCGATGTCGGATCCAGCGTGGCAAACAGCTGATTTTCCACATAGACGTCCGCAGCGGTCATTTCGCGAAGCAGCGTCGATTTGCCCGCATTCGTATATCCGACGAGCGCAACCTGAACTACGCCGGCTTTGCGGCGCCGCTGTCGGTGAAGCTTCCGATGGCGGGTCACTTCCTCGAGCATCGCCTTTAAATCGGAGATCCGGTTCCGGATATGGCGGCGGTCGGTCTCGAGCTTCGTTTCACCCGGGCCTCTTGTGCCGATGCCGCCTCCCAACCGGGACAAATTTTTACCGTGCCCTGACAACCGTGGCAGCAAATAACTGAGCTGAGCGAGCTCTACCTGGATAATGCCTTCCCGCGTCTTGGCACGGCCGGCAAAAATGTCCAAAATCAGCTGTGTACGGTCGATAATTTTCATATCGAGCGCTTCTTCCAGATTTCGAACCTGGGCTCCGGAAAGCTCCTGGTCGAAGATGACCGTCGTAGCTCCCTCTGCGTCGCCGATTGCTTTCAATTCTTCAACTTTGCCTTTGCCGATAAACCATTTTGGATCCGGGGACTCTCTTTTTTGCATCAGCGAAGCCAGAACCTCTACACCGGCCGTTTCGGCAAGGTTAACGAGCTCTTCGAGGGAATGTTCCGGGATGAAGCCGCTGCGCAAGCTGTCCGGCGTAACAAGGCTGATCAATACTGCCCGGTCCAGCATTTCGATATCCGTATCGTAGGTTGATTGACGCATTCCCGCCCGCCCCTTTCATTATTTTGAATCCCATTTCAAATCTTCCGGCCGGATCGCCATCAGCTCCTGCTTGCCCGGAACGCCGGAAGGATATTGTCCGAGTAATCGAACCGCCTGAAACCGGATCGCCCGTTCGATAATATTGCGTACATAACGGGCATTGCTGAAGGAGAACAGCGATGTGCACTTCTCCTGCGACAAATGCTGCCGCAGCTTAAATACGGTCTGGGGCATTAACGTGTAATCCCGCTCTTTGGCCATCAGCTCGGAAATCTGTATCAATTGATCGACGGAATAATCCGGAAATTCGATCTGAATCGGAAACCTCGACGGAAGTCCGGGATTTGTGAGCAGAAAGCTGTCGATTTCCTCCGGATATCCGGCAAGGATGAGAACGAACTGATTTTTATGATCTTCCATTGCCTTCACAAGCGTGTCGATCGCTTCTTTGCCGAAATCCTTCTCGCCTCCGCGGGCCAGGCTGTATGCTTCATCGACGAACAGTACGCCGCCAAGCGCCTTTTTCACCAAATCCCTTGTCTTATTTGCCGTGTGGCCGATATATTCCCCGACAAGGTCTGCCCGTTCCACTTCAATCAGATGCCCTTTGGAGAGGACGCCCATTTTCTGAAACAGCTTTGCAACTATGCGTGCGATCGTTGTTTTCCCCGTACCGGGATTTCCTTTGAATATCATATGGTAAACGTGTGATCCGCCCAAAAGCCCCACTTCCGCCCGCATTTTGGAAATGTGCAGCAGCGCAAATATCTCGTAAATGAGCGTCTTCACATTATCGAGCCCGACCATCGTTTCGAGTTCTTTCTGGATTTCATGATACGGATCGTTCGGAAGAGCCGTCTTCGCGGCGGTCTGCGGCAATTCGTTGTCTTGGACCGCAGGCAGTGCCGCAGCCGCCGTCGAATCGCTGCTCCGCAGCACTACGTTAATTTGCCGGGACGGTCTTGCGCTTTTGTTCTGTCCGCTGGTAACCGCATTACTATTCATACGAGCATCCCCATCCTTAGCAAACGTCGGCGCCGGATTTGATCCGCCGGTTCGTGAAACGCCAGCCGCACGCGATCAATTCGCCGCATTATCAATGTATTCTAGCGGTGTCCGGCATATTAGCAGATTTAACTTCAGACGGGTAGAAGATGTTACAAAGTAATGTCGGGCAGTTGAAGCCCGAACCGCAGCAGCAGTTTGTCGATGGTCCATTTTGAATAGGCAAGCACTTCTCGGGACTCATTATAAGCATAGGACAGCACTCTCGATTTCGTACCGGTAACCGTCGTCTCTTCCATGCCGAGAAAGCCTGCAATATCCTTTGCCCTGGGCGCGTGAAAATCATGCGTGATGACCGTTAACGTCTTCCATCCTTGCTCTTCCCCTATAGGCTTGCTGAAAAGAAGGTTCTCATAGGTGCTCCTGGCAAATGGTTCAAGAAAGATCCGGTCTTCGGGAACTCCCCGTTCAACCAGGTAATTACGCATCCCATCCGCCTCTGTGAGCTTCGAACCGTTATAATCATATCCTCCCGAGACGATAATATACTTGAATTTTCCGTCTTCATACAGTTGATAAGCATAATCCAGCCGCTCCTTCAATCCGGGGCTTGGCCGATCATTCCACAAAGCGGCCCCGAGCACGATAGCCGCATCGGAATTCGGAATCGTCCCGGGCTCCTTGTAGGTCGTAATATGCCAAAATAAATAACCGCACCAAAAAACAGCAAGCGCAATCGTCCAAAGGGCGAGCCTGAAAAGCAGCCTGATCGGACGAAAGCGCTTCTTTTTCGGTTTACGGCGTGGCCGCGCACTGGCGGCTACCGCTGCTTTCATAACTACTGCGTTCCCTCCATCCGTTCTGCCAAAGACTTTCGATGCTTCAGACTGAGCGTAAAATATCTGAATCTCCCGTTACGGATTGATGAAAGCAGCCGTCCTACCGTTTTTCGCGCCATTGCCGCATCCTTATGCGTCACATCCCCGTTGCGCAGAGCTTCCTCCAATTCATCCTCGTCCAGCAGAAACACTTCGCCGGTGGGCAGCACAACGACATCGAGGTACAAATCATCGAACCAAGGCACCTGTTGGTCGGTCAAACCTTGCGTCTTGCACACGTCGATATACCACTGCACCACCCGTCCTTTATCATCGAACATCGTTGTCACCACAAAATGCTCGCCTTTAGGAAAATGCTGCATCCACAAGTACCCGCGGTCAGCGAGGCAGAGTCGCCGACCGTTGTATTCCTTCCACAGGGGATCGCGCAATTCATGGATCCGGTAAAAGGTGACTAATCCTCTGAATTCGTCTCCATCCATCGACAGACATGAGTAGCTCTTCCGGAGAATACGCCGCCAGTTCGCACGGTCTGAAAATTTTCTTTTCATACGGAACGTACCCTTTCCGTTGGAATCTGGCACCGGTTTCCAACTATAGTTGAACATCGATACCGTTGATGCAATACAACACTATAAAAAAAGCTTACCACAACTTAACGTCCATCTCCACCCGGCAGGTAAAATAAACCAAGCTCTCCGTGCGAGAAGCGTGACCGGCAATGGCCGATGCGGTCTTTGGAGGAGTCCTCATTATAAAAAAAGCCGGCTGCCGGCTTTTTAATCACCCAAAACCGGGAGAGGAAGAATGTCGTCCTCATTCGGGTTTCCGCCGTCATCCCCTCCGGCGGACGGATCGTCGGCATTGCCTTGGCCGGGCGATTCCCCGGTATTCGTTCCGTTATCCGCGCCGTCTCCGGAATTGCCGCCGTTGCCGCCGTTATCCCCTTGCTCTTCACCGTTATGGCCCGGATCCGCCGGATCCTCCTGCTTCCCTTCATCCGGCGTAAGCGGATCAAGCGGTTCGAGAGGTCCGAGATCCGGCGGCGTCAGGTCGATTTCTTCCACCGGGATCTCGGCGGATACCGCCGCAGACGGAGCGCTCTCCAAATTGTGAACCGTATCATAAGCGGTCACATAATAGGTATAGGTTTTCCCTTCTTCGATCCCGATATCCTCAGCCGCAATAGCGTCGAGATCGTCAATTATCCGTTTGAAGTCCTCGCCGGACGAATCTTTACGATAAATCCGATATTTGATATTTCTGCCTTCCACCGCCCTCCAGGCCAGCTGCACTTCGCCGCGGTCTTGCACATAAATAGCTTCGAAACCGCCGACCTGCGGCGGTGCCGTAACCTCCTTCACACCGCTTGGTTTGTTAAACTGGCTTGCCGGAACATTTTTGAGCGCTGCGGACATTACCTTGGCAAATAATGCCGCCGACTGGCCGCTGCTTTGCTCCAGCAAGTGCTCCGCATCGGTTTTGTCGTATCCCATCCATACCGCAGCCGTCCATTCCGGCGTATAACCGACGAACCAGGCGTCGCGATTGCGGCTGGAGCGGAGTCCTTCTATACCGTGCTGAGTCGTTCCGGTTTTGCCTGCAACAGGCCGGCTGATCCGGGCTTTCGTGCCGGTGCCGCCCTGTTCCAGCACGCCTTGCAATATTTCCGTCATGTACCAGGCCGTTTCCGGTGCGATCAGCTGCTTTGCTTTCGGCGCTTTATATTCATAAATCATCTCACCGTTTTTGTCTTGAATCTTGACGATCGAATGCGGGTCGACCGATTTGCCGCCGTTCGCGAACACACTGTAAGCGGTCGCCATCTGCATCGGCGTCACACCGTTGGTCAATCCGCCGAGCGCAATCGCCAGGTTGCGGTCCTCGGCACTCAGATTAAATCCGAGGCGACCCGCGAAGTCGACGCCTTGCTTCACGCCGATCTGATTCAAAAGCCATACCGCCGGCAGATTGCGCGATTCTTTAATCGCCTGTTTCATCGGAACCGGACCGATATACTTCACGCGATTCGAATCGGTCGGACAGTAGCCGTTAAAGCATTCCTTGTCGTCGCGAAGAATAGACCACGGGAACCAATCGCCCGTCTCCAGCGCCGGTCCGTAGGACGTGATCGGTTTGAAAGCGGAGCCCGGCTGGCGCGGCTGAAGGACACGATTCCAGCCTTTCTTCGTATAATCCCGTCCGCCGACCATCGCTTCAATATCGCCGGTCCGGTGATCGATGATGATCATAGCGCCTTGAACCTGCTGCTCGTCGGGACTTTTTTCAAAATTATCGTCATTGTCGAATTCCTTCTCCATAACCGATTGCGCCCCGGCGTTTAACGTCGTATAGATGTGGTAGCCCCCGATCCGAAGCTCCTCTTCCGACTTCCCGGTTACGCGGATTGCTTCCTCAATCGCATAATCGACGAAAGCCATATACGTTTCATTGGATGGAATTTTTGCGTTATTCGGATCGTATTCTTCCTCTTTTGCTACATCCATCTGCTCCTTCGTAATCAGCCCCTGGTCAAACATAAGCTGCAGGACAACCGCACGCCTTTCCTTCGACTTTTCGGGATTGTTTAGCGGGTTGTACGTATTTGGCGCCTTAGGCATCGCGGCGAGCGTAGCGATTTCCCATATGTCGAGCGTTGACAAGTCGCTCTTGCCGAAATAGAGCTCGGCAGCCGCCTTAACTCCGTGCGCCCGTTTGCCGAAATAAATCCGGTTCAAATACATTTCCAATATCTGATCTTTCGAGTAATTGTTTTCAAGAGCCACGGAAATCGACGCCTCCGTCGCCTTTCTCAAGATCGTCTTCTCATGGGTAAGATACATATTTTTGGCAAGCTGCTGCGTAATCGTACTGCCGCCCTCTACCGCGCTCATCGCAATAATATCTTTTACGACCGCGCGACCGATAGCGATAAAATCGAGGCCGCCATGTTCTCGGAAGCGCTGGTCTTCGACGGCTACGAACGCTTCCCGAAGCAGCTTCGGCATTTCGGAGAAATCGGCGTATTCCCGATTTTCCGTATACAGCTTAGACACTTCCTGCTCGTTGATATCATAGATGATCGACGCTTCAGCCCATACGACGTTCCCTTCATTCTCCTTTAGTATTCGTTCCCCATTGAGAATAATGAGCAAATAACCGATAATACCGCAGACGACGGCAAATGCCGCTGTAAAAAAAAGGCCGACCATCGCTTTCCTTATGCTGAATTTTCTCTTCTTCGCCGTTTTCTTCGGTCTCGCCTTGCTCCGTTCGGATCCGGCGCGTCCTGTTGTTCGACGGTCACTCATTGCCGACTCCCTCCCAATTTGGCTGTTCTGTCTCTCTATCTGTATTGTTGCCGGGAATGCACTCCCGGAAAAGAAAGAACAACCCTCGCCCGAGAAGCAGCGCTCCATTGAAACAAGCGGCTTCGCGGGGCACATTCGGGTTGCTCCGGCATTCCCTATTTACTTAAACGCAATCAAAGATGAAAAAGTTTCATATTTTCCATCGGATCATTGTTCGCTGTTCTGTTCCTGCATCAGCGATACGTTTCGCTGCGGGGTAAATGTGGAGATGGCATGCTTGTATACCATCTGCTGCCGGCCTTCACTGTCGATGACGATCGTAAAATTGTCGAATGCTTTAATGACGCCGCGGATCTGGAAGCCGTTGGTCAGATATACCGTAACCGGGATGCTGTCTTTCCGCAACTGATTGAGAAATGTATCTTGGATATTGATCGATTTATTCATTAGCCGTTACCCCCGTTTAAAAAAGATTGGTTAGAAATATATTCAAGATCCTCCCGGAACTTTCCTGCTATTATAGCATGAATTGTTTGCATATGATCATGAAAATTTTCTGATTTTTCAACGTCGACCCATACAATGTCCTTCATATGGCGGAACCAGGACAGCTGCCGCTTGGCAAAATGGCGCGTATCCCGTTTCAGCAGCGTAATGGCCGCTTCCAATGTGCATTGTCCATCAAGATAAAGAACAATCTCTTTATACCCGAGCCCTTGCATGGCTACTGCGTCTTTCGGCACACCGGACTTCAGCAGCTTCCCGACTTCGTTCACGAGCCCCTGCTCCACCATCGCATCGATTCGCTGCTCGATCCGGCGGTACAGCAATTCCCGGTCCATTGTGAGACCGATGATACAGAGTTCGTAGGGCGAGGTTTTTTTCTGTCCCGCCAGCTGTTCGGATAAAGTCTTACCGGTCAAACGGTACACCTCAAGCGCCCGGATAATACGCCGCACGTCATTCGGGTGCAGCCGCCGGGCCGATTCAGGATCAACAACTCCCAGCATGCGGTGAAGCGCTTCGTTGCCGGCTTCATCGGCATAACGCTGCAGCTCCTCCCGGTACGATTCGTCCGAACCGCTCTCGCTGAACTGATAATCGTAACAAACCGATTCAACATATAAACCCGTCCCGCCTACGATGAACGGCAGATTGCCTCGTCCGGTGATCTCATCGATCAAACTCCGGCACCGGTCCTGAAATTCGGCGACGGAGAACGGGTGGCCGGGCTCGCACACATCGATCAGATGATGCGGAATGCCTTGCCTTTCCTCCTGCGGAATTTTGGCCGTGCCGACATCCATACCGCGGTAGACCTGCATGGAGTCGCCGGAGATGATTTCGGCATTCCACGCTTTGGCGATTTCAAGACTATAAGCCGTTTTGCCGACTGCGGTCGGGCCGACCAGAACCAACAGACGAGGCTTGCCGTTATGTAGCTTGCTATTCAAACCTGAATCACTCCATATGCGATTTTCGACGTATTGACATGCCTCCGTTCGAACCCGAGGCGCCCGAATTCCGGGCTGCCCTTATGCTCCTTCATGACGACCGATTTGCGCGCGACTCGTATCGCCTCGGCGATCGACGCTTGCGCGAGCTCGCGGCGGTTGGCCGCCGTCCGGAGCGGCTGCAGCGAGCTGGACTCTTCAATCGGCCTCCGGAACATCGGATCGAAATAGACGATATCATAGCTCTTGTCCGGCAATTCGGAAAGCGTCTTCCAGTGGTCTTCACAGCGCATCTCGATCCTCCGCAATGCGGCGTCCGCATCCGCTATCCCGGTTTCGTACCGCTTAAGCCCTTCGCCTACAATGAGCGCGATCAGAGGCTCGCTTTCCAGAGCGGTTACGCGGCCCGAATCCCCGACAGCGTAGGAGAACACAAAAGCGTCCGCGGCTAACCCCGCCGTGCAATCAAGCACATGATCGCCCGGCCTGCAGCCGGAGACGTCCAGAAGGGGATCCGATTCTCCCTTACGCAATCGCTTGACGCGGACAAATGCCATGCTCGGATGAAAATAGAGCGGAGGCTCTTGTCCGTCATAGTACCGCAAATCATGCCCGGACACAACCAGCAGCTTGTCGTCCCCCGCAGCACGCGTCAGCTGGCTTAAGGAATAGTTTCGCCGCGGCACATAGTTCGCCCCCAACCGGGCTGAAACGGTCCTCGCTTTATCTATAACGGCCTGTGACGGATCGAAGGATGTCGACACGATCATGACATCACCCGCTTAAACATCTTCTCGAGCTGGTAGGTCGACAGATGAACAAGAATCGGCCTGCCGTGCGGGCAAGTATACGGCTGTTTGCAGGCTGCCAGCCGCCTCAGCAGCGTATCGCCCTCCTCGCGGGTGAGCCGCTGATTGGCTTTAATCGACGCTTTGCAAGAGCACATAATGGCCGATTTCTCGCGCAATTTGGCAATATCGACGGATTTCTTTTCCCGCAGGATCCATTCGGCGATCTCTTCGATGAGCGGCAGCTCCTCGCCTTCGGGGAGCCACTGCGGATGAGACCGGACGAGGAAGGCGTTCGGTCCGAACGGCTCCAGCTCGATGCCCGCCTCTTCAAAAAGTCCGATGCGCTCACGCAGCAGCAGCGCTTCGGCGGACGTAAATTCCAATGTGAGGGGAACGAGCAGCGGCTGCCTCGCTTCTTCGGGCCGGCCGAATTTATCATAGTAATACTCATAGTTAATGCGCTCGTGCGCAGCGTGCTGGTCGATCAAATACATACCGTCCTCATTCTGCGCGATCAGATAAGTGCCGTGCAGCTGCCCGATCCATGACAATTCGGGAAAGGCCGCGGCATCCGCATTGCCAACGGCGCCGGATGCCGGAGCTGCCGGTTCGTACGCTGCAGGTTGAGGATTTGCCTCCGTTATGGCGGGCTTCATCTCCGGTTCTTTCAGAGCGGGCTCCTTCGCCGGGAACGGATGCGCCGCCGCTGCCGCTTCCCGCTCCCATAACGGAGATTCACGCAAAGCAGGCTCCGCCGGACTCCGGCCGCCGGGCTTATACAACCGCTCGGCAGCGCCGGACGGGATGTCCGGCCGATCGCTAGCGGAGCGGACAGGCTGTCGGTTGCCGGCGGAAACCGGCTTGTCTGCTGCAGGCGGATATGCTTCCGTCTTGTCGCCGCTCTCCGCCTGATAAAAGGAGATCCGTTCCTGAACGAAGGCCGGTCCGGCGCGGTTCGGCGCGGAAGACGCCGGCCCGGGGATGTGAACCTGCTGGGACAACGTTTGCTGTACCGCCTGCTGCACAAATAGCTTCAGCTCGGCCTCCTTGCTGAATCTCACTTCCATCTTCGACGGATGGACATTCACATCGACCAGCGACGGGTGCATACCGATTTCCAGGACGGCAAGCGGATACCGGTTAATCGGCAGCAATGTGTGGAACGCCTGAAGAATCGCCTGGTTCAGCACGAAGCTGCGGATATATCTACCGTTGACGATCGTTGTCATGCCGCCCCGATTCGCTCTTGTCTGCTCCGGTTTGGAGACGTAACCCCGGAGAACGTAGTCCGGATGCTCGCTTTCCACGGCAAGCATCGCTCTGGCCGTATTCGTTCCGTAGACGGCGGCGATGACCTGAAGACGGTCGCCGTTGCCGAGCGTGCGCAGCAGCGTATTCCCGTTATGCGTAAGTGTAAACGCGATCCCGGGATGGGCCATCGCAAGCCGGTACACATAATCGGAAATATGGCCGAGCTCAGTCTGTATGGTCTTCATATATTTTAATCTTGCCGGCGTATTGTAAAATAAATCGCGGACGAGCATGTCGGTCCCCTGCGGCGCATTCGCGGGCTCGCTGCGCGTGAGGGCGCCTCCTTCGATGACGATCCGTTTGGCAAGTCCGCTCGTTTCGGTCGAAGATACGCATTCCACACGGGCGACCGCCGCAATGCTCGGCAGCGCTTCGCCGCGGAAGCCGAGGCTGGCGATCCGGAACAAATCCCGGCTTCCGGCCAGCTTGCTCGTTGCATGACGCTGGAAAGCCGTTTCCATGTCATCCTGTTCGATGCCCGATCCGTTATCCGTCACTCGGATCAGCTGAAGCCCGCCTTCCTCGACAACGATGTCAACGACCGAGCTGCCGGCGTCGACTGCATTTTCCACCAGCTCCTTGACGACCGAAGAAGGACGCTCAACCACTTCTCCAGCGGCAATCTGGTTTGCCAGCTGCTCATCGAGCACGCGGATTTTCGCCACTGGTACCCCTCCTACTCGCTTAGCTTCTGTTTCATCTCATTGAGCCACTGCATAGCCTGCAGCGGAGTCATATTGAATAAATCGAGCTTCTTCAGCTGTTCAGCCAGCTGTTCCGCTTTGGCCGTTTTTTTCGATTTTGCGGGCCCGGGAATATCCTGGCCCGCGAACATTGCCAATTGCACCGCTTCGCCCGCCGCTGCCGTTTCATCCAGCAAGCGCGCCCGGACGGCTCCCGAAGCGTCGCCGGCTGGCTCTCGATCTTCCGCAGTCCGGGATAAGAAGGTATCGGCCTTGGACTCATGCACACTCGCAGCGTGGGCTTTCTGCGATATGCCGCTGTCCCCGCCGCCCGCACCATCTTGCGGCGCAGCGGGATGATCCGGATCCGCCGGAAGATTTGCATGCAGCAGCTCATAAGCCCGCGCGATAATGCTGTCCGGCAGTCCTGCAAGCTTTGCGCAGTAAATCCCGTAGCTTGTACTCGCCGCGCCCGGGACGAGCTTTCGCAGAAAAGTAACCGCCTCGCCGCTTTCCCGGACGGCCATGCAAGCATTGGACAGACCGGGCAGCGACGACTCCAGATGAGCAAGCTCGTGGAAATGGGTCGAAACAAGCGCCTTGCAGCCGATGACATGATGAACGAATTCGATCACCGCCTGCGCGATCGCCATTCCCTCTCCGGTCGATGTTCCCCGTCCCAGCTCGTCGATAATAACGAGGCTGCGGGGAGTCGCCTTCTCCGTCATGATCTGGATATCCTTCATTTCCACCATAAACGTACTCTGTCCGCCGATCAGGTCGTCCGCCGCGCCGATCCGCGTAAAAATACGGTCGATCAGCGGGATTTCCGCCGACTTCGCCGGGACGAAGCAGCCAATCTGAGCCATGATGCAAATGAGTGCCACCTGCCGCATATAAGTGCTCTTCCCTGCCATATTCGGCCCGGTAATGAGCATCATCGGCGAACCGCTTTCGGTGAGCGATGCGCCGTTGGCGATAAACGGCATGCCTTCCATTACGGCCTCGACGACCGGATGCCTGCCTTCCTCGATGCGAAGATCAAATCCATCCGTCATGATGGGACGATAAAACCGCTGCTCCGCGCTGACGGCGGCAAGCGATTGATACACGTCGATTGAAGCAATCACCTCCGCGAGCTTCTGCAGCCGGTGCAAGTGGGAGGCGAGATGATCCCGCAGCTCGGTAAACCGCTGATATTCAAGATCGACCATTTTCTCTTCGGCCTCGAGAATGAGCCGTTCCTTTTCCTTCAGCTCCGGGGTCACAAACCGCTCGGCATTGGCAAGCGTCTGTTTCCGCTCGTACCGGCCTTCCGGCAGCTGGGCCAAATTGGCTTTGGTCACCTCGAGATAATACCCGAACACTTTGTTATAACCGATCTTGATCGTCTTGATTCCGGTCGCTTCCCGCTCCCGGTGTTCAAGGTCGGCCAGCCACTGCTTGCCGCCGGCGCTTGCTTCGCGCAGCCGGTCCAGATACTCGTCGTAGCCGGTTCGGATCAATCCGCCTTCGCGGACCGAAACGGGCGGGTCGTCAACAAGCACGGTATCGATTATCGAAGCCAGGTCGGAGCAGCCGTCAATCCGTTCGACAAGACGATTCAGCGTCACGGAGGAAGAAGAGGCGCATCTTTCGCATAATGCAGGCACATGCATAAGCGATGTTTTCAACGCGTTCAGATCGCGCGCGTTGGCGCTGCCGAACGCGACCCGCCCTACGAGACGCTGAAGGTCGTAGATTTCCTTCAGCTCGGCCCGCAGCTCCTCCCGCAGCATGAAGTCGTTGTACAGCTTGTCCACCGCTTCCAGCCGCTCCTCGATCGCATGACGGCTGAGCAGCGGCTTATCGATCCAGCGGCGCAGCAGCCGCGCGCCCATCGACGTTTGTGTCTTGTCGAGCAGCCATAGCAGCGAGCCCTTCTTGCTGCGGTCCTGGACAGTTTCGGTTAGCTCCAGATTGCGCCGCGTGAACTGATCCAGAATCATATATTGATTCGGCTCGTAAGGACGAATGTGCTTCACATGGGTCAGCGACCGTTTCTGCGTATCGCTGAGGTATCCGGTCAGCAAACTCACTGCGTCATAACGGGCGGCGGGCAAATCCGACAACTGCTCGCTTCCGAAATGGTCCGCCAGCTTATCGGCGTCCATCGGCATCCGTTCGGTAAACAGCACCGGACGGCTCCAACCGGCGGATTGTACTTTCAACCGTTCCAGCATCACGCCCTCGCCGACGATTTCAGCCGGATGATAGACGTTGATTTCATCGACCAACAGCTCTAACGAGGACGGAAACGAAGTCACGTACAGCTCGCCGGTCGACAAATCACAGGCAGCGAGCGCATATGCGTCCGCGCCCCCGGCGACTGCCGCAATAAAGTTGTTCGCCTTGCTTTCAAGCGCCTTTGTTTCCATAACCGTACCCGGCGTAACGACGCGAACGATTTCCCGCCGCACGACTCCTTTGGCCGCCGACGGATCTTCGACCTGCTCGCAGATCGCAACCTTGTACCCTTTTTCAACCAGCTTTGCTATGTATCCTGCCGCCGAATGATACGGCACGCCGCACATCGGAATTTTCTGCTCTGCGCCGCCCTCGCGCCCCGTTAATGTAATATCCAGTTCCCGGGAAGCCAATACGGCATCGTCAAAAAACATCTCGTAAAAATCGCCGAGCCGGAAAAATAAAAACGCATCCTTCGCTTCTTCTTTAATCGCTAGGTATTGCTGAATCATTGGAGTATATGCAGCCATGAAGCCCTCCTGTAAATGACACGAACAAATTATGGTACCTGACATCAGAACACATTATACCAGAAAACCGCCGCCGGATGGAACGTGCCTGACGAACCACTAATCCTAACATAGGGATCTTTGAGCATGACACAGGGATCTTTCAGTGGTGCTCAAAGTCTCCCTGCCATAGGAATTCCCCACTTGCGGCGGATATCGCTGTGCTCGTCCCAGGTCTTCCCTTGGCGAATCGCATTCAGCAGCGGCTCGATCCACTGTGCAAGCCCCGGGTAGGCTTCCGCAGCGGTTATCCGGTCGATAAAGCTGTCCAAACCGGCTCTAAGACCGCTCATGTCCCCGGTGTAGTAGGCATTTACAAGCGGTTCCCGTTCGGCGGGCAGGTCGCCGTACCGGCTGCCGAGCGTCCATGTCTCCCGCGCGGCTAGCAGCGCCAGGGCAAAAGCCGCACGGGCAGCGGCCGGCGAAACAAGCCAGCTGGGCGGCGAGCGGTATTCGAAGCCGCCATGCGGCTGGCGCCGGAAATCGCCCAGCCAGCCGTACCGCGGGCGGCGCGACCGGCTGCCCGGACCCTCCACCAGCGCGAGCGGCATCGCTACGCAGCTGTCCAGCGTTCGGAGCAGGCGCGTGCTGAGCCACGCGCCGCTCAAGTGAATATGCCCGCCGAGCGCAAGCCCCGGCACGGGCATTCCTCCGGCGAGCCAGCGCAAGCCCGGCTCGCCGATCCGCCCGGACGCTTGCCTTAACAGCCGCTGAATATTGGCGGCTAGTGCGGCCGGGCTGTCCGCGGGGGCCGGACGCAGCTCGGCCACCGGGTACTCCAGACGCCGCCCGACGGGCACGGCGTCGCAGCCGGCAGCGCCGCGCGGGTCCAGGTACCGCGCGGCGGAGACAATCCGTCCGTCCTTGCGCAGCAGGACGAATTCAGGATCCGCTCCGATCAGGAGCGGATCCTGGGCAGGCGCGCGGGCCTCCCGGCCGCGCGCCGCGGCATATTGCGCGGCGAAGCGTTCCAGCGCCGCAGACCATGGGCTCCCCGGCCGCACGGCCGCGGCCGGGGGCAGCTTAACCGAACGGACGGCCGTGCGCCCGTCATCGTCAAGCCACACCTCGGCCTCCCCATAATCGAGGCCAAATGTGTAGAGCGCTCTCAGCGCCGTACGGACAATACGCCGGTAAAGCGGATCTGTGGCGGGAATGACAGCCTGCGCTTTACCGGCCGACACGGCCCGCCGCGGCATGATTCGTTCTACCGCAAGCGGCTCCAGGTGAAAGACCGGAAGGCGGTAGCGCCGAAATCCGGATTCGCTCGTTCCGTCGGCGACGAACAGCCCGGCTCGCTTCAACCGCTGCAGCCGGTCCTGTTCGGGCAGGGCTTCAAATGCAGGGCCGTTGCCATTAAGCAGCCAGCCGCCGGACGGAACGGTCACAATCGGCGCCGTCCTCCCCTTGCGATCGGCAGCGATATGTCCGCTGTCCGTCCAATGCACATACGCATCCGCTTCATCCGGCCAGACCACCGGCCGCTCTCCTCCGGGAAATGGAGTCCGGTCCGAAACGGCGGCGTTCCCGTCTCCAGCTGCGTTTTGCCATGCGCAGCCGTTCCATGTCCAAACAAATCCAGCCACGCCCCATACACCCCGCCCAATAAAGGATGTTCCAAATGTCTGCCCCGCAGCTTTCAACCAGCCGGGGACATCCGCCTATTTTGCCCGGACAAGAAAAAAAGAGGGCTAACGCCCTCGACCGTTTGACCGGTTCTGCATACATTACATTAGTCCAATAGATAAACGGATCCGGGTTACAAATCGTCAGCGAGAAGGTCCGGGTCCAGATCCTCGTAATCGCCGTCGTCTCCAAGACCGAAATCGAAATCTTTGCCGTCGAGATCATCACATCCGCCGGGGCATACCGCGACGCATACTTTCGTTTCAGCGACCATCTCCACCGCGAACTCGCGTTCGACGCGCAATAGAACCGAGCTTCCGTTCGAAGATACCGTTGCTTCAATGCAATTCGGATCCTGAGTCGCTTCCGCCCCGACTTCTTCGGTGGAGGCCCTATGTTTCGGGTCCAGATAAGAAAGCGGAACGAGTTCCACATAGGAAACCGTTTCTTTAGCTACATCGGTTTGCGAGTTAGAATCGTAAGAATACCAAATATTAATATCGTAAGTACCGACTACCTCAATGCCGTCGCCCGATCGAACCGCTTCATATTGATGGTTAATTATCCATGCACCCAAAATACTCGTTGGATGATGAGGCGGCGTAACTGTGTGCGTAACCGTGTTGAACTTACGACCCTTGCCGCAGACAGCTTTCGTTATAATCTCTCTGCACTGGAGCTGTTTATCTGCAATTGCCATCGACTTAACCTCCTCCATACAATCATTCATTTAAAGTGTATGCAGGTCATTCGTCTAGGGTGACTATTTCTTTTATATTTAAATTTCTATCACAACTACCGAGAGGACAACCGCTTTGAGGTTGTTTTGTTCAACGCTAAGCACGTATAAATTACACCGTCCCGCCAAGGCCGGTGACATCTTTTCCCCTACCGGGATCTTCTACATTTCTATGATATCTTTTCATTCCGGTTTCTTATCGGGGATCCGCGCTTCGAAGTAAATATTCGGGATTAACAATAACTATGTTTACATAATAAATTTTATGACAACCTTTCACTTCAATGAGACCGCCTCTATTCGCTTGCGTACCCATTCACCGTCTTTGTTATGACGGCTATTCATCATATTCCCGTAATTCTAGGATTATGACAACCCGTCTTGCTTCGCTTCCTTGCGTTTTCTCTTCCACCGTTTGGCAATCGATAAATACCGCTCCAGTTCATGGCACAGCTGCAGCAGCGCCGCCCTGACCTCGAATTCATCCCTCGTTGCCGGCAGCGGCATTTGGCGAAATTTCGCTTCAAGCGATTCCAGCTCCCGTTCGACCTTCCCTTCATAGACATCGGATTTGACTTCTTGCGACAGATGAAGGAACACCTCGGAGAGCAGCTCTCCTTGCGGCACCTTCTCATACACGAGAGCAATTAACGCAAGCATTTGCTGGATCGACTCGAACTGCTCGCTTCGCATTTCAAAGTAAGTCCGCCAATATTTCTCATATCGCCACATCCGGTTTTGTTCATAGACCTCGGTTCGCCTGATGCCCTGATCGATCGCGTCGAACGCCTCCAGCAGCTCTTCACCGTTCCACAGCTTCTGCGGATCGCGCAGCGTATTCGACAACTGCACGAATATGCCGCTGAACATCGATTCCGTCCTGTCGCGCAACGCGGCTAGATTGCCTTCTTCCCGCGGCATATACAGCAAATTGACGATGAGCGCCCAGCCCAGCCCGGTTAATAGAAGCATCACTTCGTTAGCGATCAGCGCGGTCGTCACTTCTTTTCGTTCAAACACATGAAAGACGATGACCGAGCTTGTGACGATGCCGTCCTTCAGTTTCATTCGCGACAAAATCGGAAACGCAATCAAAATAAAGAGCGACAGCGACCAGATTTCAAAACCGAACAACGCAAATATTAAGGAAGCAAAAAATAACCCCAGCACCGAAGCCATCATCCGGGCAAAGGCGCTTTTGATCCCTTTCATCCGGGTGACTTCAACACCAAGGATTGCAAGCAAGCCGGCCGACAGCGCCGGCTCCAACCCCAGATATAACGCGGTATAGATCGCCGCCAGTCCGGCAGCCGCCGTTTTGATGACTCGTATTCCCATCCTTCAGGTCCTCGCAGTCGTTTTTCCCTTATCCTACCGCTCCTTCCATCCGGACGTCAACCGCTGCTCCAGCCAATCGACAAGCTGATACATCACCGCCGCTACGATCCCGATAACGAACAGACTGGAGAGAACAAGCGTAAAGTTGAACACCTGGAATCCGTATATAATCAAATACCCGAGACCGGACCTCGCCACCAGAAACTCTCCTACAATGACTCCGACCCAGGAAAGTCCGACATTCACTTTCAATGCCGAGATGATGACCGGGAACGAATCGGGTAAAATAACGAGCCGGAACACTTGGCCGCGCGTCGCGCCGAACAGCCTTACCACCTTAATATAGTTCGCGTCCGCCTCGCGGAAACGGTTGTAAATGACGAGTGTCGTAATGATTACGGTTACGGATAATGTCGTTGCAACGATAGACATGAGCCCCGGCCCGAGACCGACGATAAAAATCGGCCCCAGCGCGATCTTGGGCATACTGTTTAAAATAACCAGATAAGGGTCGAGCACACGGGAGAGGAAGGGGTACCACCACAGCAAGCCTGCGATCGCCGCGCCGAGCAAGGTGCCGAGCACAAATCCGCACACCGTTTCCATGACCGTCACACCGATGTGCGGCGCAAGCGATCCGTCAACAAGCGCAGCCCATAAATGATGCCCGATCTTGCTCGGGTAGCTGAAAAGGAGCACATCGATCCAGTTGTAACGGCCGGCCAGCTCCCACCAGGAAAAAAACAGTACAATCAGCAGCACTTGCGTGAAACGAACGGCAGCCGTACGCTGTCTTGCCTGTTTGCGGTACAATTGATGTTCCCGTTCCATCCAGCCGTCCTCTTGCCGACGGGAAGCGGCCCCGACCGGGTGATCATGACCTTGTCTTCTCCGAGGCATCATCCGCCGCTTCCCCCTTTCCTTCTTCCGCTTCAAGCTCCTCCCAGATCGAATCGAAGATGTCCTGGAAACCGGGATCTCTGCGCGCTTGCGTAGGCAGCAATTGACGGATGTCGAGCGGTATTTCGAAAACTTGCCGGATCCGCCCCGGACTTCGTCCCAGCAGGATGACGCGGTCGCTCATCGCCGCAGCTTCGGACAAATCATGCGTCACGAGAATCGCCGTTTTGCCTAAACGGCGCAGCGTCCGCTGCACCAAATCCTCGAGCTGCAATTTAATGTGCATATCCAGCGCCGAGAACGGCTCGTCAAGCATCAGCACCTGCGGATCTGCGGCCAGCGTACGCACAAGAGCCACACGTTGGCGCATCCCGCCGGACAGCTCGTGCGGATACCGGTCCGCCGTCCCTTCCAGTCCCATCCCGGCCAGAAGCTGTTCTGCTTTATCTATGGACTCCGCGGTCTTTCGGCCGATGATTTCAAGTCCGATCAGCGCATTATCGCGAATCGTCCGCCACGGAAACAGATAGTCCTGCTGCAGCATATAACCTACCATCGTGGACGGCCCCTCAACCGGCTTGCCGGCGAGCAGCACTTCGCCTTGCGACGGCTTCAGCAAACCGGCCAGCAAGCTTAATATCGTCGTTTTGCCGCAGCCGCTCGGCCCGACGAGACTGACGAATTCGCCGTGCTTAACAACAAGGTCGAGCCCCTCAACGGCTAAAGTCGCTTCCTTCTCATTGACATAAGCGTGCGAGACGTTTTTCAGCTCCAGCATCGGCTTCATGTGCTATTTCATCGCCGCTTCCGCAAACGAAAGATCGACCAGCTTGCCGTGTTCGGTTCGCTCCTGCAATTCACCTGCGGAAATCATCACATCAAGCAAATTGTTCCATTCCGCTTCATCAATAATCGGATTCGTTGCGTACGAGCCCTGTGATTTGTAGCGGTCAATGACCGTAACGACAATGTCGCGGTCGGTGCCGTCGAAGAACGGAATGACGGCATCTGCGATGTCCTCCGCTGAATTGGTTTCTACCCATTGCTGAGCTTTATACAAAGCGTCGGTAAATTTTTGAATGACTGCTGCATTGTCGTTAATGAAGCTTTGCTTAGCCATGAATACCGTATACGGCAAATGACCGCTCTCGACGCCGAACGAAGCGATGACATGGCCTCTTCCTTCTTTTTCGAAGATCGATGCCTGCGGTTCAAACAGCTGAACGTAATCCCCCGTGCCGGAAGCGAATGCCGAAGGAATATTGGCGAAATCAACATTTTGAATCAGATTCAGGTCATTGTGCGGATCAATGCCGAATTTCTTCAGGGTGAATTCTCCGGCCATCTGCGGCATTCCGCCTTTCCGTTGGCCAAGAAACGTGCTGCCTTTGAGCGAATTCCAATTAAACGATTCGACCGGATCCCTCGAAACGAGAAACGTCCCGTCGGTTTGCGTCAGCTGCGCAAAGTTAATGACCGGATCCCGGGCACCCTGCTGCGATACATAGATGGAGGTCTCGGAGCCGACAAGAGCAACGTCGATGCTGCCCGATAACAAGGCGGTCATCGTTTTATCCCCGCCGAACGTCGTCGTAAGCTCCACCTTCAATCCTTCCTCTTCAAAGAAACCATTCGTAAGCGCGACATACTGCGGCGCATAGAATATCGAGCGCGTCACTTCCCCGACCCTGATCTCGACCGGTCCGCCGCCATTCCCCTTTCCGCAGCCGCTCAAGGCCGCCGCCGCCAGCAGAACAGCCGCGAGCATTGCCGTTATATATTGTTTCCGCATGCCCCATCCCTCCGGGTCTATTAAATGTGTATTCGTCTAATAGCCTATGCCCGATCGCGAAGGTTGGTGAAAAGCGAACATTTATCTCTCGGGAAACATTCGGCAAAAAAAAGAGCCCTCAACGATTGGAATCGGGGGCTCGGTCGCAAATCCTATAATTAATCCTGATTAAGGTCAACAAAGGATCCGCTCATATTCTGTAAATGTCTCTATATTTATTCTCCAGGTAAGCAACCAAGTAGGACGGATCAAGCGGTTTGCCGGTCACGCGTTCGATAATTTCCGAAGGGGTCAGCAGCTTGCCGTATTTGTAAATGCGGTCGGTCAGCCATTCTTTAATCGGCAGCAGCTCTCCCCGGCCGACCATCGGCCACAGCTGCGGCAGCTCCCGTTCCAGCGTATCGGATATTTGGGCCGCATACATGTTGCCGAGAGAATACGACGGAAAATAACCGAATGCGCCGCCCGACCAATGGACATCCTGCAGCACGCCTTCGCTGTAGCTCGCAGGTACAATCCCCAAATACTCCTTATATTTTGCATTCCACAGCTCAGGCAAGTCCGCCGCCTTCACGCCCTCGTTAAAGATCATCTTCTCGATTTCATAACGGATGATGATGTGCAGATTGTACGTCAACTCATCCGCTTCCACCCGGATGAGCGAAGGCTCTACGACGTTAGTCGCCCGGTAAAAATCTTCGACCGGAACGTTCAGCTGTCCGGGGAACCGGGATTGCAGCTCACCGTAGTACCGTTCCCAGAACGGTCTGCTGCGGCCGATCATATTTTCCCAGAAGCGGGACTGCGATTCATGGATGCCCATGGAGGTGCCGTCGGAAAGCGTCGTGCCGATCAACTCGCTCATAATGTTCTGTTCGTACAGCGCGTGGCCGCCCTCGTGAATGGTACCGAACAGCGCGCTTGTCACGTCGTTCGGCAAATACCGGGTCGTAATGCGAACGTCCCCGGGACTCAGACCGGTCGCGAACGGATGAACGCTTTCGTCCAGACGCCCGGCTTGGAAGTCGTAACCCATTTGCTGCAATATGTATAAGCTGAAATCTTTCTGGGCTTCCTTCGCGTAAGTCTGCTTCAGAAACGAAGTGTCCGGCTGGTGCGGCGAGCCGGCGATCGCGGCAGCCAGCGGCACCAGCTTCTCGCGCAAGCCGCTGAACAACCGGTCAAGCTGTGCGGTCGTCATGCCCGGTTCATAGCTGTCAAGCAGTGTATCGTACCGTGTCTCCTTCACGCCCCACAGATCGATGAATTGCTGCGTATACGAGATGATTTTTTCCAGATAGGGCTCGAAGCCGGCGAAATCATTGTTCGCTTTCGCTTCCTCCCAATACGATTCCGCCTGTGAGGTCAGCACCACATATTCCTGATTTAGCTTCGGCGGGATCTTCCTGCTCTTTTCGTACTCTTTTTTGCTTTCTTGAATCAGCTTGCGGCTGATCTCATCCAGCCCGGACAATACGGAAGGCTCGCTAAGCGCCTCAAGCAGCTCACCCATTTCGTCCGAAGTGGTCAGACGGAACAGCTCGGCCGACAAGACGCCGATCGTTTCCGAGCGGACTTCAATTCCTTTGCGCGGCGCCCCCGTTCTTAAATCCCAGTAAAGAACGCCAAGCGCTTCGGCGTAGCTTTTAATTGTTCGGTCAAGCTCGCGAAATCTTGGCAAATTCCGCTCTGCGGTCGTTGTCACAGCAATTCCACCTTTCCTTATATTCGGCTACCTCTTGATCATACTTTTAGTTAATCGTATAATCAACATTGACTTGTACTATGAATTCTGTTCAAAATACCTGGTCACCATCGGGTGGTTTGGAACATCCTCTTATGAAGGAGCAATTGAATGAATATTACGTTTACCGATGCCGCAGTCGCGATAATATCGCCGTATATGGAACAAGGCGGCCTTCATTTGAAGTTATTGTACGATACGGAAGGCTGCGGATGCGTCGTAAGCGGGGTGCCTGCGCTGCAGCTCGTGAAAGAGATCGGTCCGGACGACCGGATCGGCAACGGCAATCCGTTCCAATTTCTGTATGAACCACGGTTTGAAGTGTTTTTCGAACCGCAGCTGAAAGTAGATTATGATCTGTCGCGGGATGCATTCATTTTAAAGAGCGACAATCAAATTTACACGAACGGGTTGCGGCTTATTAAACCTGCGGGTTAACCGAATATTATAATAAATAAAACAACTGGAGGGACCCCTATGAGCAACATCTCTGAAATTTTGACTTTTAATCAAAGCTTTGTGGAAAACCGGGAGTATGAGCAGTATCGGACTACGCGTTTTCCCGACAAGAAGATGGTTATCGTCACTTGCATGGATACAAGGCTGACCGAGCTGCTGCCTAAAGCGCTCAACCTGCGAAACGGCGATGCGAAAATTATCAAAAACGCCGGTGCGATCGTCACTCAGCCGTTCGGCAACATCATGCGGAGCGTGTTGGTCGCGATCTATGAACTGAACGCCGACGAAGTGCTTGTCATCGCTCACCATGAATGCGGAATGACCGGCCTTAATCCGGAGCAGGTCGTTTCGCATATGGTCGAACGCGGAATACCCGACAATACAATCTCCACGCTCCGCAACTCCGGCGTCAACCTTATGCGTTGGCTGACCGGTTTCGATACGGTGCATGAAAGCGTGGAAAACAGCGTGAAAATCGTCAGCAATCATCCGCTTCTTCCCGCTAACATTCCCGTTCACGGACTCATT
Organism: Paenibacillus tarimensis; assembly: GCA_041281825.1. GTDB lineage: Bacteria > Bacillota > Bacilli > Paenibacillales > Paenibacillaceae > Paenibacillus_D > Paenibacillus_D tarimensis_A. The sequence goes on from CP166298.1 coordinate 3,231,117, forward strand.
ATTCACCCGGAGACAGGCAAGCTGGAGCTGGTGATTGACGGTTATGAGGAATTGAAACGAAAATCCGGTTCAAACGAACAATAACAAGCAACAACGGCTTCGCCGTCCTTGTAGATAATGGGGAGACTGCCATTAAGGCATCCTCCCCTCCCTTTGCTTTCTTTTCGCATCAGCCGATTCTATCCTGGCGGAGATCACCTCTGAACGATCCCGCAGCTTATGCCGATGAATTATCGAAGCATCGTCCATCCGGCTCGGCATTCCCCATACAACTCCGTTCTGCTTGCACGCCTCAAGACAATGATGCGCCAGCTCCGCATCGGTCAGCGGGATATCAAAATCGCTGAAAGGCAGCTCCTCCTCCACCTTTTTTTCAATGATTTGCAGCAATTCTTCCCCGCCGAGACCGATACTTGCCAAATGATCTCGCTTTAGATTGTCAAGCGCTTTCCCGAGCATCTTTTGTGCACCTGCACGATTTCCTCTACGGTGATGGTATTGGCCGACCGCGACTTGTATTAAACCAATCCATAACGAAGACAGCGGATCCGCGTCCATGCCCCGCTCTTTCCAATATTCCTCCATAATTTCGTGGCATTCAAAATAATCTCTCGTCCCGTTAAATTCAACCAAATAATCAATAAGCTGGGGCGGGTAGACGTTACCGTTCAACCGGATTCCCTCCTTACATAGCGATCTTTGAGCATGACATAGGGATCTTTGAGCGGGGCTCAAAGGTCTCTGATTTCCATAGTCTCTCGGATTTCCATAGTCTCTCCTTATCACAAAGTCTCCCCTTATCAATTTCTCTCCTTATTTCAAGTCACTCAGCATTTGTTCTTTCCTTTTTCGATTATAAAATGAAACCTTTGTCCATATTAGACGTAAACCATTTCGAAGGCAACGTTATTAGCAATATATTTTACAGGAGGGGAAAAATCAATGAAAAAAATGTTGCTGTTCATGTTCGCGTTTACGCTGTTCTTCGCCTTTGCGGCATCAGATGTTGCGGATGCCAAACGCGGCGGCGGATTCAAATCGCCAAAGCAAAGCTTTACGCAGCCCAAGAAGCCTGCAGAGAATGTGCAGCGCAGCGATTCGGCGACAACGACCAAATCGCCTGCCGCCACAACCGGTACAACGGCAAACCGCGGATTTTTCAGCGGCGGGAGCTTAATGAAGGGCTTGATGATCGGAGGACTGGCCGGCATGCTGTTCGGCGGACTCTTCGGCGGAATGGGCTTCATGGGAGAGTTCCTGGGGCTGCTTGTCAATCTGCTGGCAATCTACCTGCTCTTCATCGCCATTCGCGGGATCATCCAATATTTCCGCAATCGGAAGAGAGTGGACGATAACAGGAGACCGTATTAAGCATGCGTATTTTCACGGATGAGATTATTAATTCCGTTTGCCTTCATATGGCGGAGCGCAAAGGCGTCGCCCCTACCGATGTTGAGGTGCAGCTCTCATGGGATGAAGATCATGGATTTACTGCAGAGGTATGGGTTCATGGCCGAAGCCAGTATCTGGTGGAAACAAATCTGCTCGAAGCCATCGAACAATATATGTTCAAGCAATACGACCGCCGCGTATTCCGCTCTAATATTAGAATGGATGCGAATGAAGAGGAATTTTGGGCGGACATCACGCAGTAATGTTTACCGATTGCCGGGCTGACGAAAGATCGTCAGCCTTTTTATGTTGCATCGCAACCTCTCTCTCTTAATTGCGTCTATTTTAATAGATTAGCAGATGAGAGAGAGGGAACGAGCAACCGATGATAATCAGATGGACAATGGCGATTGTGACAGCACTTTTGTTATTTATTCACTCCGGACTGTACGGCTCTCCGGCGACGGCGGCCGAAGCAGACGGCCGGATGACGAAGTTCAGGGTCTACCAGAATGAGAAGGCGCTCAAGGAATTTGCAACCGACGTTCAGGCCGTGGCTTATGCCAAGGGCTTTGCTTACAGTCATGTCGAGAAGATCGCGGACAGGGAATGGATATGGGACAACTTCCCCCGCTATATTGTCTATCAGAACGGAGTCAGCCGCAGCAACTGGGAATTTCGGACGTACAATGAAGCGTTGAAACTCGTAAAGACCCTCCAAAACGTACATATTCGGGACGTCCAACAGCCCGGCTGGGTTTACGGCAGTCATGCGAAATATCAATTATATCAAGGCGACAAAACAAAGGAAGCATGGGCGTTCGCTTCCCTCGAGGCAGCAAAGAACGAAGCGAAGAAGTGGGCAAACGCCCATATTATAGAGCTTGCAACGAACAAGTGGATTTGGGACAACCTGACCGGGAAGCAAATGGATCAGCAGCGTCAAGGAAAAGCGGTTTATGCGGTCATTGCGGACGGCGTCACGGCCGGCGAAACGTACAGCTTTCTGTACGATGCCATTCAGGCGGCTGCGGAATTCGGCAATAGTGTCGTAAAGAACAACGCAACCGGCCGGATCGTGCATTCAAACATCGCCCCGTTCCGCATCCTGCAGAGCGGACGCGAAATCCGAAGCTTCTTCGGAATCGACCAGGCGGTCCGCTACGCAAAAGGATATGCGAATACACAGGTCGTTAGAGACGGCAACGTATGGTGGACCAATGTTCCATATCTTCAGGCCAAACAAGGCGATAAGACGCTTGGCTACGTCCATACCCGCGGCGCAGCCGTCGCTCTCGCCTCCAAATATGCGAATTCGGCTGTCGTAACCGGCGACGGCCGCATGATCTGGAACAATGCGAAGAAGCTCATTTACATGGGCTGGAACGGCTCGTCAAGTACGAGCGCGATTGTCTCGCAGCTGTCGCTGACGCAAGGGCTTGATATCGATTCGCCGACCTGGTACGAGCTTGCATCCGCCGACGGTACGCTCAAGGACACTTCCGATCCGGCTCTTTCCGAATGGCTGCATAACCAAGGCATTCAGCTTATGCCGCTTGTTCATAATCAATTTGACGCGAAACTGTCAACCGCTTTCCTGAGCGATGCGGAGGCCCAAAAGACATTTATCGAGGCCTTGATCTCCAGCCTTGTTAAAAACCGCGCACACGGCATCAATATCGATTTCGAGTCGCTTGCGGGCTCGGACCGAGACCGGTTCACGGCATTTGTCTCGGATTTGGCTGCGGCGGCCAGGAAGCATGGATTAACCGTTTCTATCGATTTGCCGCGCGGCAGCCTCGCCTGGAATCATCAAACGGCCTTCGACCATGAGAAGCTGGCGACCATCGTCGATTTTATAATGATTATGGCCTATGACCAGTACTGGAAGGGCAGCACAACGCACGGATCGGTTGCCGGACTTACGTGGACCGAGGCCGGTGTGCAGGAATTTCTGACCTACGGGATTCCAAGAAGCAAATTGCTGCTTGGCATTCCTTTTTATACAAGGGAATGGCAGCTTGACGCTGCCGGCAAGCTTGTCGGCAACCGCACGCTGCTCATGAAGGATATCCCCGCCCTGCTCGACTCGCGGAAGGTGACATCGGAATTCGATCCGGCTTTCGGGCAGATGAAGATGACCTATGAAATGGACGGATACACCTACATCTTCTGGGCAGAGACTGCAGATACCGTCAAAGCGCGCATCGATATCGCAAAGAAATATGATCTTGCGGGCGTGGCGATCTGGCGTCTCGGCTATGAACAAGCCGACCTGTGGACGATGATGCTGCAAAACAAATAAACAACTATTATAAGTCTGGAATATGGGCGGTTGCATTTGTCGTTATATAACGAGAATGCAACCGCCTTTTCTTGATTTATTAATCTTCGAAACTATGAAAATTTGAACGGCTGCACAGGAATACTTGTCCACACACAAGTACAAGCTCCGAATAAGATGTAACAAATAGAGAAAGGAGGTTGGGTTCTTATGAAAACGAAAAGGATCACAACCAGTAATCTCGATGCAGTTCTAAATCGGTATCCTGGAGCTCGAGTGCTTGAACGAAAAAAACGTCGCGGTGTATTAATTGTCATCCTTGTTGTAAATGGCATAATTATCATTGTAATTGTCGTCAAAAAGAAAAAGAAACGCTAATCAAAGGAACTTGTATCGGACTTGACCCTTGCATGATGCAAGGGTCGTTTTTTTATCCCTTCCTGTATAGAGAATTCTTGACACTGCGCACAAGTATCCTGTTTTTGTATTAATTTGGTTCGCCTATATCTAATATGGTATAATTTCCTAAGTTGCGAGGTGATGTCTATCGAATGATGCTGTAAGTCTACCAATAATATAATCATGGAGTGTGAGAAATGAGTTTAAAAAAGATGTTCGGGCGCGTAGTTACCATCTCTTTGCTGGCCGTCACCTTAATGACCGGCTGCAGTCTGGGCGGTGGAAAAAACGAAGGAGCCGGACAGGAAAACAATGCGACAGTCAAAATCATGCATTATGACGAGCGAAGCTTTTATCAGCAATACGGCATGCTCTACAGCGCGCTCCATCCCGAGGTCGAGATCGATGTCGTTTCGACCCAATCCGTTCGTGCAGAAAATCCGGAAGATTATAAAGAGGCCTTGGAAAAATTTATTAAAGAGCAGCAGCCGGATGTTCTGATGCTAAGTTCAGATCAGTATGAAAAGATGGCGGCAGCGGGTGAATTGTATGAGCTCGGAACATCGTTGGAGCAGGACGGATACGATCTCGAGGGAATCGTGCCCGGCCTGGTAGAGTATTTAACGGAAATAGGCGGCGGAAAATTATACGGGCTGACTCCGAATTATCATAGCCAGGCGATCTATTACAACAAAGATTTATTCGACCGGTATAACATTTCGCATCCAACCGACCAAATGAGCTGGGAAGATGTGCTGCAGCTTGCCATGCGGTTTCCGACCGACGGTGCGGATGAAGACCGTGTATATGGCTTTAATATGGGGTATCAAGGCGCCAATTTATATCAGTTAGGCATTCAAATCGGATTGACCAGCGGACTCAGCTTCGTCAATCCGAATACAAAGCAGATGACAATCCATACGGATGCCTGGGTCAATATGTTTGAAACGGCGCTGCAAGCGTTAAATTCGGGCGCGTTATATGAGAGAAGCGAGAATGGCGGTTTCTCCGGAAGCCACGAGGAATATTTGCTGCAAGAACCGTTTATCGGCGGTAAGACGGCGATGGTCATTGAGGGACCGTATCTGTTAAATCAGCTCAAAGAAGCAAAAGAGGTACTTAAGGATAAAGGCATTCAGAACTGGGATCTCGTTACGATGCCGGTGAATCCGCAAAATCCCGAATATAATTCGAGTACATCGATTGGACAAATATTTGCGATCTCGGCTCAATCGGCTAATACGCAAACGGCACTGGACTTTATTAAATATATTCATAGCGAAGAATACGCACGGGTACAATCGAAATCCTACAATATGGGCGGTTTGTCCATCCGCACCAAATACGTTAAGGATGAGGAAGGCCATCATTTGGAAGCCTTCTACAAACTCAAGCCGAAACAGTCGGAGATTTACAGCTTGTATGAGAAGCTTCCGGAAAATTTCTACATGCAGTATCACGGCTTGGCCGAGCAAGAGATGAATGCAGCCCAGAACGGAGAGATTTCGATCGAGGATGCATTGAAGAACTTGCAAACAAAAGGACAGGAATTGCTTCTTCAAGCCGATCAGGAAGCGGTTCAGCAGGAAGTGCCGGCAACGGAGATTTCTGTCGACGAGGCGGCTGGTGAAATGAAGGAATCTGACGTCCAGGAGAGTACCGAGCAAGCCGGGGATTAATGTCTCTGCATAATTCAAACGGACCCTTGCGGTTTAAAGCATGGGTCCGTTTGTTTCGTTTAACTGCCTTGTGAAGCTAATTTCCGTTTCAGCTCTTCAACATCGGTTATCGGTTTCTGACAGCTGAAATTTTCGCATACATAAGCGGTTACTTTTCTATGCAGCGCCTTCTTGTCGCCGATGAGCGGAAGCCATTCCTTCATTGACTTCGCTTCCGCCTCCTCTTTCGGAACGAATAGCAGTCTTGTATAGGGTCTGAATGCGGTGTGGACCACCTTGGTCATATCCTGCATTCCCTCATCCTCCGGATCTCCGACGATCACGATTTCACCGGACTCGCCGTAAGCGTAATCCAGTGCGATAAGCAGCATGGAATGACCGGACGGGTACTTTGCCAGCGAACCTGCGAAAGCATGCAGCTGCCGCTCCGCCAGCGCCATCAGCTCCCTGTCGCCGGTCAGCCTGGCAAGCTTAAGCAGGTTGCCCGCAGCGACAGAATTGCCGGACGGCATTGCTCCGTCATAGATTTCCTTGCCCCTGACAATCAATTGCTCGCTGTCCTTACCATAGAAGAACAGCCCTCCCTGCTCCTCGTCCCAAAACAAGTCGATCATCTGCTGATTGGTCTCCATAGCCAGCTGTAAATATTCGAAGTTCAATGATGCCTCGTAAAGCTCCAGCAGTCCCCAAACCAGAAACGCATAATCGTCCACATACCCCGGATAGGCCGCTTCGCCGTCACGATATCTCGCAAGCAGCCGGCCGTCCTCCCGCCTCATTTTGGCTTGGATAAACCGAACGGCTTTCTCGGCTGCCTCCAGATAGGTGATCTGACCTAAAGCCATATATCCTTTGCTCAGTGCCATAATCATCAACCCGTTCCAGGAGGTTAACACTTTATCGTCCTTGCCCGGATGGATTCTCCGTTCGCGGCGCTCGAACAGTTTGATCCGGCAGCTTTCCATCCTCGTCCGCAGCTCTTCCTTATTCAACTGCTTCCGATCCGCGAGCACCGCCAAATCACGCCCGATCAGATTCGGGATGCTCATTCCCTCAAAATTGCCCTCTTCAGTAACACCATAAAGCTCACAATACAGTTCTCCGTCCTTTTCCCCGAGCACTTCGATGATTTCTTCCGGGTTCCAGACGTAGAATTTCCCTTCGTGCCCTTCGGAATCAGCATCCTCCGCCGAGTAAAAGCCGCCGTCCGGATCGGTCATATCGCGCAGCACATATTGAAAAATCCGCTCCGCAACGTCAGCGTAGCTGCGGTTGCCCGTCACTTGATAAGCCTCCAGGTAGGTCCAGGCGAGAAGAGCGTTATCGTACAGCATTTTCTCGAAATGCGGAACCAGCCACTTGTCATCCGTGGAATATCTGGCGAATCCGAACCCGATATGGTCGTTCATCCCGCCGCGATACATAGCGTCCAAAGTCCTTTCCGCCATATGCAGCGCATGCGTCTCGCCGGACCGGTTATAATAACGAAGCAAGAACGACAAGTTGTGCGGCGTCGGAAATTTCGGGGCGTGCCCGAAACCGCCGTATTGCGAGTCGAACAGCTGTTCATATGAACCGTAAGCTTGTTCCAGGATCTCCTCCGACAGCTCCCCTTGCAAATTTGAGAGCATCCTGCGCTGAATCTCTTCTACAAGCTTGTCCCCGATTTCCAATAGATCTTCGTTGGCATTCTCCCACTTGTCGGCGATCTGCGGCAGGATTTCCATTAATCCTTTCCGCCCAAAACGATGGTTCTTCGGAAAATAGGTTCCAGCCAAGAACGGCTTTTTATCCGGCGTCATCACGACCGTTAACGGCCATCCCCCATTTCCCGTAAGCGCCTGACAGACGGTCATATATAAATGATCGACGTCCGGCCTTTCTTCACGGTCCACTTTGATCGAAACGAAATGCTTGTTCAGCAGCTCCGCAACTTCCTCGTCCTCGAACGATTCGCGCTCCATGACGTGGCACCAATGGCAGGTCGAATAGCCGATCGATAAGAAAACGGGTTTGTTCTCTCGTTTCGCGATTTCAAAAGCCTCATCCGACCAAGGGAACCAATCCACCGGATTGTAAGCATGTTGCAGCAAATACGGTGACTTTTCTTTGGCTAATCTATTGGGTTTATCATTCATTGTCATGGGGCACCACCTCCTTGTAATTTGGATATTTTTGTATAGAACTTATCATACCCGACAACAAAAAGAAAAACCCATATCTGTTAGACATGAGTTTGGTAATTGTATTCTATTTTTTTAGCTCGTAATGCAACACTACGTTTCCAGACTGAAAAGTTCTCGTGTCTACCAAGGTAAGGCTAAACTGTTTTACATGTTGAAATAGCGGTTTGCCTTTGCCTGCTACAACTGGTGTAACGATAAACAAATATTCGTCAATCAAACCTTCGTCAGCAAGTTGCTGTACGATTGTTCCACTTCCCAATACAAGAATATCCGTACCTGTCTCCTTTTTTAATTTACGAACTTCTTCTACAAGATTTCCATCGTATATTTTCGTGTTTTCCCATCCCGATTCCTTCAGGTTTTTGGAAAAGACGATTTTAGTCATTTGAGTTAATTCTTCGGCAACCGCCTTCATCTGAATGGGAGCATTGGGATCGTTCAATATCGGAACCCAACTTCGTTCAAATCCTAAGTAGGTGATTCCCCCCAAAATGAGAGTACCCATGCGACCACAACTTGCATGCACAGCCTTGTCAACCTCAGGATCATGTATAAACCAGTCCATTCCGAACGTTGCGTCATTGAGACTAGCAAAATAACCATCAATCGAAACTCGGTTTAACATTTTTATTCTTCTCAAATACTATCACTCCTTGGTTTCGGGTTATTTAGATTGTACTCCGATATCCGCAGCAAAAATTGTATAATTCCGTCAAATGAGGGCAGCGCAATATTATTAACGAATACTTCTTAGAAAACTTTCTACCCTTTTCTCATATTCGGCTCGATTGGTATTCCAAATCGCAGCGTGTTCACCCTGTTCAGGTTCCCACAAAGTCTTGGGGCCGTTATAGATGCTAGCTAAGTGTCGTGTCTGAGTATAAGGCGTATTTAAATCTTCCTTACTGTGTATAAAGAAAATCGGAATCGAATTTGAGAGTTTTAGTGAATTCTTGGGGCTGAGACGTCCATCAAATTTGCCACTCCTTTGAACGACGGCGAGAGCAACATATTGCTTGAAAACCAAAGACTGAAACTCATAAATACAATGAGAAACATAAGTACGATGAGTCCAATCAAATTCAGCTTACGCTTGAAACTCTTTTCACCCGGATGTATTGGTTTTTGAGTTTGGGACTTTGTAGGTTTCAATAAAAAAACTCCTTCCTTTATGTAATTTCCTAAACATAAGCGAAAAGAGTCATAACAAATTGTATAATTCCGTCATTATTCTATAAATAAGAAGATCCTGCCTCGTCACTATGGAAATCACTAACCTTCATCGTAATGTTTTTAGGACTTACCCACGAAAACGTTTTGATCTCTCGTATAAAATGCGACTGGTCGAAATAATTGAGTGCGTAGGCAATATCCGATAATCGATCGTAGTGCCCCGTCTTCATTAACCGTAATGCCTCATTAACACGCACAATCCTAATGAATAATTGGGGCGACATACCGACTACACGGGCAAAGCGTTTCTGAAACTGCCGTTCTGAGATATGGAAAGTGGAGACTATATCTTTCACTGATATAGAAGATACGTGATTTCGAATAAAATCCAAAGTATGCTCAATCAGGTCGTCTCGCTTTTTCGTTTGCTCCATTTTCCCCATTAGAAAATCACATAGTAAGGAAATTCGATCTTCGTTCATTGGTGCGGACAAAAGCTGATTTTCGAGTTCAATCGCACCAAATTGATTAGAACATAGAAAGCCTTGGTTAAGCGAAGACGCGTCCATACCGAAAATAGAATAAAGTGCGTGAGGCTTTAACACAACTTGAATGGATACATATGGTTTATCCTTGAAACGCATTACACTTGGTTCGGAACCTTGACCATGTAGAAACAATATTGGAATACTGGAGATTTGCGCTGTACGGATAGCAATACTTTCAATGGCAGCGGACTTGTCCTCAGCGAGCTGAAACACTATGCCTGGAAAACCCTTTGGACATACTTTAACTTCAAGCAATTCGTTACCTGTATACGACGTAACCCGAAAGCATTCGATATCACGTGCTAAAGCCTGTGATGGCGGTATAACTGTAAAATTTAATATACTCATGACCTTTATTATACATGATGCGAAGAAAGCTAAACAAATTTTTAATATTGTTTCTTATGTCTCTCAAAGTTAACTATTACTTCTATTCAATAATAGTCTCAATTTGTGTTATTTACTCCGCGCTATCATGGCATGTGGAATAGCCGATCGAGAAGAAAACGTAAATACGGTGATTTTTCCTTGGCTAATACGGAAAGGGGGTTGTTTGTTACCGGAGTCCTGGTAATTGGGTAAGAAAAAAAATGACGAAGGCGTTTAACCTTTGTCGTCGTTTTTTTATCTATATCCTGCATTGCACTCAGTACAGTTCACAGACATTGGGAAATATGGGATCACGCTTTCGGTTGGACTTTTCCACAATTGATCTAAAACGTTCCACTGGTGTCTCCTTTTAAGCTCAGGCTCTAATTATCGTTCGTATCGTGGCGGTATAGACCGAAACGTTTACGTATAAGATGGACCGTTAGAAGCAAGAGGGGAATGATAGCGCTAGCAAGAGGCAAGAGTACGCCCATGATCACTTTTTGCCCTTTCAGAGTAAACTCGGTCCAGTTGCCTGCTGTCATCATAGAGGAGATAAGAATGGTTACTCCTATTGGCAACACCAACGTTTGCGGCTTCTTGACACGGAATAAATCCGCTGCGATGCTCACTGCGGCATAGTACTTAATAGCGCATTTGAAGAAGGCATTAATGATTAATGTGAGAATGACAATGGCATCCAAACGCTGCACAAAATCCGCTATGTTGACTTTGCTGATCGTTAAAAATAAAGGAAAGGAGGACCGGCTGTAAATACTGACCCCAAGAACAGAGATCTCGACTGCATGCGTGTAGCTTAATACGAGCCCGCAGAATATCAGGGCGATTGACCCCGTCCTCCTTCCCGACCGGATTTTATTCAAATAGGGAAGAATTGTCGCAAAACAAATCATCTCACCGAAAGGAAAAAAGAGTATATTGCGAAATGCCGATTTTACAATAGGCTGCCACCCCTCACCAAACAATGGAAACAGATTACGAATATCAATGATACCGGAAAGAAAAACGAAAAGATTGCCTAAAACGCCTAAAATAATGATGATTAGCAGGTAGATTTCCGCCGTTCTTGCCAATACTTCTACTCCTAAATAAAGAATATAAATAACCGCCATCATCAACAACGCATTGATCACAAATAGCGGCGTCACGTCTAATGCAGTAGTTACCAGCAGCTCGCCGGTTTCCCGCAAAACTCTTGCGTCATTATGTATAAAAAATCCAAGATAAAAGAGACACACCGGCCAACCGATGTAGTTTCCGAAAATTTTGCGGATGTAACCGCTCAGAGGCAGATCGGGGAACTGACGATAAAGATAATCATAAATGAGAAATAACAGGACGCCTCCAACTAAAGCCAATAATATCGATATCCAAACACTCTGTTCCGAGACAAAACCTATTGGAACAACAAGCGCGGTTCCAAATTCAAACAAAACGATCATGGCAAACAGTTGTCTTGCGTTAATTCTCACTTTTTTCATTACATCCCCCCCTTTCACTTCCGCTTATCCCTTTTGTTCGGACAGATAAGGTTTTAACCGCATGCCCGAACGCCGGATGAATGCATCCACCTGGACGTCAACCTTGCTTTCGGCAAATGTCTTGCCCCACTCTTTCTTCATTTTCTTCCACGCTTTCGGGTTTGCCCGATTGACGGCTTCCCCAAAACCAAAGATATCGCTTTCCTCACTCTGCGCAATCTTCACAGCTTTCATGACTTCCTTCTTTGTCTCCAAAGCCCATTGTTTTTCCAGCTTCTCGATTTCCTCCACCTTACTCAAGTCCATTGGGCATCTTACTTCATTCACATGACCATCTTCTCGTATATCGATATGGAAAACCGGTTTTCCGTTTTGAACTTTCGCGTTAACCTTCGTTTGGGAACGAACGACTTCAATGCCTATGGCACCTTTTTTATTTTTACAATCAAGATCGACAACGGTGCTCTTCATTTCATTTTGAATCCATAAGGCTCCGCGTCCCTCATCGCCATTCAACCACCGTTTCAGCTTTCCATTCTTAAACAGGGCGATTCCCGTGATATCCACCCGGGTTGTCACATTAGTCTGTTGCAAGTTTGAACTCTTATTTCCAACTTCCGGTTCTCCTACGATTTTCACCCCGCTGATGTTTGGCTCTCCTTCGCCCTGTAGAGTCTTTATCACCTGATCCATTTCGACTTTTATGTTCTCCGACCAAAGTTTTGACGTCATTTTCATTTGTCCCGCAATATTTTTTGCCGGAATTTTCTCAAGCGGCGTAAGAACCCTGACAATCGACTCGGCTTCGCTTCCTCTGGCGACGAGCACCATCGTAGTGAGACGGATTTCGTGGGACCGTTCAAAAAAATCAAATAAATCCCGAACTCCTTGTTTCGCTAACGATTCCCCTATGACCAGCAGCTGTAAATGCGCAAAGAAAAGCTGCCGCGGTACTTTTTTCGATGCTTTGCGGATTGCTCCAAACAGGTTGTCTCCTGTTCCCGTATAGACAGTTACCGGCGTATTTTGCATTGCTCCTCCTGCTACTACTCCAGTCGCTACATTTCCTGGGTTGATAATTTGGAAAGATACCTTATATTTGTTAGTTTCCGGAGTTTTATCCACTCCCATTGCCGCAACAATGGACAGTTCTTTCAGTTCTCTTCTGTTCCAGCAACCTGTGAGCAGGGACACAATACATAGAAGCAAAACAAATAGAATGGACCATTTAGCTTTCATCCATATTCCCCTTTGTCTTGTTCTCTTTAGGAACGGAAGGCCGCGAATCCGGCTTCATCCGAACCATGTTATTTTGGCTGATCAAGCGGGGACGAGTAAGGAATGACCACAAAGGCAAACGGAGTACGGCATCCTTTTGATCAGCCGGTATAAAAGGAGCAAGCGGGGCCATAAAAGGTACCCCAAAAGAACGCAAACTGCATAAATGGCCAGTGATCATGATTGCGATGATCGCTATTCCGTAAAAACCAAAGGACGCTGCAAAAAACATGAGCACAAATCGGAGTAAACGAACTGAAATCGCCATATTGAAAGTCGGGGTGACAAAACTGGCAATCCCCGTTATAGCGACCACAATCACCATCGCTGAAGAGACGATCCCCGCTTGTACCGCTGCCTCTCCCAATATAAGCGCTCCAACGATCGATACCGCTTGGCCGATGGCCCGCGGCATGCGAACGCCGGCCTCGCGCAAAATCTCAAAACTGGTCTCCATTAGGAAGGCCTCGACAAAAGCGGGGAAAGGAACACCTTCCCTTTGTGCTGCCAAACTGATCAAAAGAGAAGTCGGCATCATTTCCTGATGGAATGTAACGGCAGCGACATAAATGGAAGGTCCTAATAATGAAATAAATAGAGCAACATACCTTAACAAGCGGATCGCTATTCCGATATCAAAACGTTGATAGTAATCTTCAACAGACTGAAAGTACATAAAAAACGTCGATGGTAAAATAAGAACAAATGGTGTTCCGTCCACCAAAATAGATATCCGGCCTTCCAATAAATTCCCTACTACAACATCCGGCCGCTCGGTATTGTACACTGTGGGAAATGGGCTGAATGGGTGATCCTGAATCAACTCTTCGATATAACCGGACTCCAATATGCCGTCAATTTGGATGTCATTCAGCCTTTGCTTTACCTCCTGCACAAGTTTATCGTTTACGATTCCTTTAATATACATGATCGCAACGGTAGTATGTGTGACATGACCGATTATCATTGGCTCCAACCATAGATTAGAACTCTTGATCCGTTGGCGGATGAGGGATACATTGGTCGCAATAGACTCGGTAAAACCGTCTTTTGGACCGCGAATGACAACTTGGGAAGACGGTTCCGTAACTGCTCTCCCCCCTACGCTTCTCGTATCGCCGCTGATTGCTTCCGCTGAACCATTAAACAAGATGACGGTTTCGCCTGACAAGAAGGATAACATTAATCCGTTCCAATCCTTGATGACTTGAACCTCACCCATGCTCAGAGCATTATCTATAATAAATTCCAGGACATTCTTTTCCGATACCATGGATTTGAATGTCTCATTAGCGGTATCGATCATCAAGGAACGCATGACAAAATCATCGACTACCTTCTTGTCGATTAAATTGTCGATAAAAACTGCGGCTGCTTGAAATTGGCCTGCAATTTGAAATTCTCGAATTTTTACATCGGGACTATTTCCAAGTTCCTGTATAATCTGATGAAGGTTCTCTTTTAAATCTAATGACAGGGGCCGCGTATTCGTATTGCCGGTCATTTCATCATCTTTGATTCCTGTTGCTCCGCTCTTAAGAAATCGATCCGCCCGGCTCTTAAGAAAACGATTCCGATAGAACATGCTGATCCCTCCTCCTCCCACACATTTATTCGCATTTGAAATTGTTTTTATACATCACTTTCGGGATATGACACTTTATCGGGATATATTGACCCTTTATTTGTAAATAATAACTATGACTCTGAAAAAATGGATTTTAAACTTGGAGATGTTATGCATGAAAATATTAGGTATCTTTTTCTTGGTTAACTTATTAAATTTAGTTTTTCTTTACATCGCTGATTTGCTGGCAGGACTGAAATTTTCCAAGACTTTAAGAAATATGTCAGGGCCTTTCTTAACCATGACTTTTCCGGAATACGTTATTATGATTTTCTTGCTATTCATCGTTTTCGTCCCGCCCATTATTTCTTTTTTCAAAAACAAATGAAATAACCACTGCAGCACATAAAAGTCAAGTCCTTAGTGGACTTTGCGTATGTCGTCACTCATTCCGATCAGACGAGGCAGGATAATTTTCGAATTTTTACTTACTTCCGGAGGAACATTGTAGAGGAAGTTTTTGCCCAGGGCTGGTGTATGGTTATGACCTTCATACAATCCCTCTATTCCGTTGAATAATTTATCTATTCATGGATAAAAATAAACTTTGTTGCTCTGACACAAACATAAAGGAGAGAGGATGCATTGGGTATTCTTACTGGTAATCAAAAAGAGGAACCCCTTCACTACGGTGAAATTTTCGATCTATGGCAATTTTCCATGAAGGCAAAGGGCTGCATTTCCATGTATCGCGCATATCTCAACCATGCAGGTGATACTGAGCTCAAGGGAATATTAGGCGATTTAATCAATCAAGCTGAACTGGAAGCAAAAGAATGTGATACGATTCTTAATGATAATGGAATCGCTGCTTCTCCAATGTTACCCAATAGACCGGAAGTAAAAGTCGAGGATATACCAATGGGCGCAAGAATTACTGATCAAGAGATTTCTGCAGCAATCGCGGCTGATACATCAATAGGTTTGGTCGCTTGCAGCCAAATAATGGGCAAATCGATTAGAGAAGATATTGGCGCATTGTTTGCTAAGTATCATGCAACAAAGGCTGCAATTGGTTTGAAAATCTTGAGAATAAATAAAGAAAAAGGTTGGCTTATCCCTCCACCGCTTCAAATTAAAAGACCAGAGCTTGTTAATGCATAGTGTGTGATTTTAGTATCCTGCCTTCCGGCAGGTTTTTATTTTATATTTAATGTCCTGTTGATTCATCCTCATCCCTCCTCCTCAAAACAATAACTGCTGCCAGATCGAGAACCAGCCGGCAGAAGAGATCATGAGGCGGTACCGCCGTCCGGATGTTTTGGTCTATTGCGATCCCCCATACCTACTGTCATAAGCATGTTGCAGCAAAGCAAATACGTTGATTTTTCCTTGGCTAATCATTGGATTTATCATTCGTTGGCATTGGAGATCCCCTCCTTGCTTGCATATTTATGGCGATACATAAAGCTAAGCATACCCTGCAACCAAAAGAAAAAAACACGCCGGGGTGGCGTGTTTGCTTTTAATCTTTTTTTTACTGCATCCTCTACAGCTGCACCCGCTGCATGAGCCCATCTTCGCCGAAGGTGAGCGGGTCTATGCAGACTTCGCGATGGTAGCCTTTTCCTTGTGTAAATCGGCTCAGCGGCGTGACAAACCGGTGATAAGCAATGACATACTTATCGGTGGCAGGCTCCCAGAGAATCGAATGATGACCGGTGCCGAGCATATCCTTTTCCTTATTTTTGACAAGAATCGGGTAACGGTAAGTTACCGGCCCGTAGAGATTGTCCGCCGTACCATAGTTCACGTGGTAATCCTCGCTGCCAGTGTCGTCGCAGGACCAGGTGAAGTGATACTGCCCGCCGCGCTTGAGCACGGTGACCGCCTCCCGGAAGTCCTGCAGGCCGACGAGATTCTTCATCGTATCCTCAATGACGCTCACCATATCTTCGCCGAGCTGTACGATTGCAGGGTGTGCATTTCCAAACAACAAATAAGCCGTACCGTCTTCCTCAATAAAGACGGATGGGTCAATGGTCTGACCCATGGCGATCCCCAGACGCTTCATCTGTTCCATCGTAATAAGCGGCTGCGGCTGCGCGGAAAACGGGCCTGCCGGAGTATCGGCTGCAGCAACGCCGATGGCGCTCACTCCGCTTTCCATTTTACCGCAGAAATAAAAGTAATATTTACCGTTTCTGCTTGCAATGGCCGGGGCCCATGCGCTGCCAACAGCCCAGGGCACATCATCCGTCGCAAGATCCAAAATCACGCCTTCGTCTCTCCAAATACGCATGTCAGTTGAAGAAAACGCATGAAATTGCGTGCCCGACCAGCCCGTGAAGCCATCGGTTGTGGGATACAGATAATAACGGTCACCGAACTTCGCAAGATCCGGGTCGGCGAATTGGCCGGGCAACGCCTGATGGCCGTCGCCAAACGCCGCGAGAAGCCGGCTGCTTTCAGAAGCGGTAATGGGAAGGACTCCGCCGTGGCGTTTCTTGCTTTTCCCCAAGTCGAACGCCTCTTCCGGAAGAACCCGGAAATCACCGCTTTCAAGGTCGGAGGTCAGCAAAGGGAGATAACCCTTCCCTTCCGCAAAGCGGTCGACAATAAGGCACCATTCCTCGCGGTCATTCAGCTTAAATATTTGCGGGCCTTCCACACCTAACAATGCCTCCAAAGCCGGAGCGGGCAGATCGGTAAAGGCGTCTTTTTCCAGCGAAGTGCCTCTTTGTACCCGGATATTTTTGGTTGTCTCATCCTTGGAATAACGGTAGTAGACACCGTTGTGAGCAATGATCGTGGTGTCAATGATGTGGTTTTCCCGTTCAATATACTTTTCAGTCGCCGTAAAGCTGCGAAAATCCCTGGTACGGGCGCTATAGATTTTTTGTTTCCGTTCTTTCTCCTGCGGCTCCTGCGTCGCGGAGGCCCAAAACACCAGAAATTCGTCCGCGGCTTCGTCATAAATGGCCTCCGGCGCCCAGACGCAGCCGGCTCCCGGTATGCCTAGGGTGACTGCCCATGGCGAAGACCAATTCACCAGGTCGGCGGATTCCCATACAATAATGTCGAGGCTTCCGGCATTCACCGCAGTGTCCCAGCCCTTTCCGTTTGCAATGCGGAGATCCGTGGCAATCAGATAAAACTTGTCCTCCTTGGGCGAGCGCACTAAGAACGGATCCCTCACGCCCTTTTCCCCCAATTCGGAACGCAGAACCGGTAAGCCCGCGTTCAGGTCTTTCCAGTGCAGGCCGTCCTCGCTGTAGGAGAAATAGACCTGCTCGCCGTCGGGCTGTTCTCCAATAAAATGAACCAAAAGATAACCTGAATACTTGAAATTATGTACCGACAAAATAAAGTCCTCCTTGCTGCGATCAATATACATAAAATAGTTTGGGTATTTCTGTATCCTTAAAGTCTATCATACCCTGCACCAGAAAGAAATAATGTTCTACTTGAGCGGGCTTGGGGAATAACCGAAAATAGATCAGAACGTTGCCTCGGTTCTCCGGCAAAAATCGTGACATTCGTCTACGCACCAAATACCTACTTCGCATATGATGGTTTAAAACCTATATCGAAGGAGGATGCTTGTGGATCCACGGTTGGCTCAACTTCTTCAACTGACTAGCCTGTATGGTACGTTGGCAAAGTATTACGAGCACAGAGACGAAGAAAAGCACATTTATTTCTACAGGAAGCATTTCATGTACGAATCGCAATTGGTAAAGCTTTATTGGCAGTTATATGGGTCAACGGGCTGATTCAAACTAACTTGCAAATCGCTCAGATCGGATTGCAAGAGAAAACTTCAAGCGAGTGAGATTATTACAAAGCTCCCCAATCCAAAACGGAAAGGGGAGCTATTTGTTACCGTTACCGGTTGTTATCATGCTCCACCGTGATGACTACATTTCCTTTCTTATGACCTTTCTCGACATACCTGTGAGCCTCTGCAATTTGTTCCAACGGATAGCGCAAGAAACTTCCCTTTCCGGTTTGGAGAGGGGTTATGTGTAAGAACTCATAGAAGCTTTATATTTATTAGGACTTATGCCAAAGGTGCTTTTGAACAGCCGGCTGAAATAGGCGGCATCGGAATAACCCGATCTCTGAGCAATTTCATATATTTTCAGGTTTGTTTCGCGAAGCATTTGTTTCGCATGATGCAATCGGATTGTTATGAGATGCTGGGAAAATGTAAGACCGGTCTGCGAAGTAAACAACGAACTAAGGTAGTTCGGCGTGATGTCAAGTATCTTGGCCATACGGGCCAGCGACAAATGCGGGTTTGTATAGTTAGCTTCGATATATTGCATGGCCGCTCTTATGTCACGGTGTACAAAATCAAACGTAGGCGAATCGTCTTCAGTCCCATCGGATTTCATATGACGTTCACACTGCTTATAGAGTCTGCCGACTTCTTGCAAAAGCGTTGTCATTCCACCGAAAGAAGATTCTACTTCTGTATGAAGCTTTTGTTCCATAGCGGTTTTACATCGTGCCGCATATTCTTCCATTGGCGGAACGGCGAAATGATCCGAGAAGATGAGCGCCAAGATCGACGGTTCCTCCACCACGGTTACCACTGTACCTAACGATTCAAGTTCTTTTTGTAAAATGATTTTCGCCATGAAACGGTCCGGCTTGCTCCAGAAGCCTATGTCCGGGAACCGGATCGAATACATACCGATCCATCGATACGGCGGAAACGCCGATTCGTCAATCGTTTCCTCGGGAGAACCTTCGATCATCAGTTCCCTCACCTTCTTCTCCAGTCCGTTTCGTTCCCTAAGACGCCTTAATTGCAGAGGCGAATCCGTCTTGTCAAGCTTGAAATCGCTTATCCGGACGGAAGACGCCCACTCGGCAAGAACGACAATCACTTGCAGAATAGCGATCCGCGTCGCAATGCGGGCTTCTGCTGCTGCCCCCGATTGGTCGTCCTGTATCTGAAAAATCCGCTGCAAATACGGACGAAGCTTCTCACTGATCGTCGAGTGCTCGGGAAAAAGCACGTTATTCAGCCGATTGATGAGCGGATACAATACTTCGTCGTCGATATCCAGGTGCACGCATTGATAAGTCATCGGCACATTACCGATACACCGGCTCGAATGAGGCACACCCGGTTTAATGATCAGGATGTCCCCGCTTTGCTGAATTCGCTCCTTGCCGTCGATGTTGACGGCTTGCCTGCCTTCTGTAACAAGATTGATTTCCAGAAAATGATGGTTATGCTCGGGGTACATCCACCCCGGTTCGACGGTTCGATAATGTGTCCCATGAAGCTGAAATTGAAACTGAATATCGGGAATTGCATATTCGGATCTCATTTCGCGTACCCCCACGCTTAAGGTGTTGATACACTTCATTATACAAGGGATTTGTATTGGACAACACTGAAACATGACTTGACTGTGGCGGATGATCCGTTTCCGGATGCGTATAATCCAATGCAGACCCCCGTAAACCCGCCGTTCACCTCCGGCGCAAGCCATTCCGCTTCAATAACGCCGGGCTTTTCCATCCATGTCAGCCCATCCTCCGAGAATGAGCAGTAATACGCGCTGTCATCGGATTGGACGGATAAATAACAATGCTTCCCGTTCCAAGGAATTTTGTCTTCGTACTTCTTGTCCCCGTTGCGGACCGTAACACAAACGTAATTAGAATCTTGAAAGCGTTTGATCGATAAAATGACATACGCATGATTGTGCAGCCTGGCCGCAATACCCGCTTCTTCCCCGTCGATTAAGGGTTCGTATTCGATCCTGCAAGAGAACCTTATGAAACGGCTGGTTTGCCTGACACAGGCAAAGGTTGCCGGAGCTTCGTCATCGAGTGAGAAGGCGTTGCCGGTAAGCTCGACTTCTCCGGACTTTCTTCCGATCTGATAACGCTCTTCATCATACACCCTTAGAAAACTCCAATAAGGATCAAATTCCGAGTGGAGTTCAATCGCTTGCTTTCGAGATTCCGTTAAATCCTCAGCAGATGCCGGCAGTTGTACGGGCGGCATCTGCTCCAATACCGCACCTTCATTATTGTCAATCATGGGCCAGCCG
The DNA here is from genome assembly GCA_041281825.1 of Paenibacillus tarimensis. GTDB lineage: Bacteria > Bacillota > Bacilli > Paenibacillales > Paenibacillaceae > Paenibacillus_D > Paenibacillus_D tarimensis_A. Next base: position 3,251,574 of record CP166298.1, read on the forward strand.
TCCCGCGTCCATGTCACGGGAGCGAGAAACGTTTCTCTGCCCAGTACCGAATACCGGCCGCGTACCGGCCGTGTGCCCAGAAAGACCGCCCACCAGCATCCGTTCGCATCCTCGAACAAATCCGCATGCCCCAGACATTGGATGGGATCCTCAGGCAATCGGTTATGGGTCAAGACGGGGACCGGACACGCTTCAAAAGGTCCGTACGGATGAGCGCTCCTCCCGATAATCGCCCGATGATCGCGTCCCGTTCCGCCGCAAGCACTGAGCAAATAATACATACCGTTGATTTTGTAGAGATGAGGACCTTCGGTCCATACCCCACCGTCCCCTTCCCAAATCCTCCTTGGTTCCGTCAACACCTTGCCGCTTACCGGATCGATTTCATATTGGATAATATGCGATTGTAAATCCTGGCCGCTCTGCACGGTAACGAATACCCGTCCGTCGTCATCGAACATCAAGGAAGGGTCGATGCCTCCGTAGGGCAAGGTGACGGGATCGGACCACGGTCCTTCCGGATGCTGCGCGGTTACATAAAAGTTGCCGATACCTCTTACATCGGTCGTGACAAGATAATACGTCCCTTCGTTGTAACGCAAAGTAGGCGCGTAGATGCCGTCGGAGCTTTTCCTGTGCCGCAGGTCGATTTGACCTCTTCGCGTAAGCACATGTCCGATTTGCTTCCAATTCACCAAATTTTTGCTGTGGAAAATGGGCACCCCGGGAAAATACTCGAACGAACTGGTTACCAGATAGTAGTCCTCCCCGACCCTGGCTACGCTTGGATCAGGGAAAAAACCCGGTATAACCGGGTTTTTATAGGCATATGTGCCGCTGTTTCTCATCGGCTTCCTGTCTCCTGTCGTGTTCAGCTTTATCGTCTTACAATCACTTCGGCGGTTGCTGCATACTGACCGTCCAATGTCGTTACCGTGATTACGGCGTTGCCTGCAGCCACTGCCGTGACCAACCCATCCGCGTTCACCGCAGCAACCTGATTGTCGCTCGATGTCCAGATCAGGTCTCGGTTACTTGCTTGCTTCGGCAGTACTTTGGCTTTAAGCTTACCGGTTTTTCCCGTCTTCAGATTCAGCTTCGATTTATTCAATCGAATACCCGATACGGGTATTTCGTCCACAAATTTCATCGCACCGAACGTGGAGGGGTCGGTATACGCCCTGCCTGTCGGATCGCTCCATGTGACTACTCCTGAACGGCGGCCGGTTCCTCCCGCGTCGTCATTGACCTGAACGTCGAAGCCTATAACGGAATCCTTGCCGAGCCCGTGTCCCGCAATCGGAATGGCCGCTTCGACAATATAACCGCCTTCGACCACCTTCGCAGCGCTTAAGAAGCCTTCCTGCACGGTCGTACTGCCAAAAGAAGCGGTATTATTGAAATTCACCCGATATTGACCGTCTTCCGCCTCGTAGGAATCCGTTTTGCGATTGTTCAAATCGACAAACAACTCGACCGAATCCTGCTCCCAAGGATTTACGCTAGCGTCGCTCAGCAGCGGATCGCTTACTTTCGCTTGCACGTACAAGAATTGCTCATCCCACAAGGCTCTTACGCTGGCCGTTGCACTGTTCTCGCCTTCAACCCATGTTTGCGTTATCATTTCAGGTGTGATACTCCACACGGCATCGTCGAATGAACCGATGTCAGGAGTGGCTTTACCGGCAATGGATATTTTGGCACCTTCTAATAATTCAAGAATGCCCCAATTGGCCGGAAGGGAAGGCTCTCCGTGAGATGTGTCATTCCAGGAGAGGACCGAACCGGAACCATCATATAAGCGAATGTCAAATCCGATTTGATCCGACATCGACAAGACGGAAGAAAACGGGATTGTCGCTTCCAGAACATATCCGCCAATACGTTCGCTGATGCTGGCGGCAGTCCCTTCCGCAACGGCTCCGTTACGATGAAACGTATAGGTTTCGCCACCGGACTGGTCGATATATACGTTAACTTTGTCTCCTTCATCGATGTTTACATCCGTCACATCGATCCACAAGTACAGATGCTCTTCATCCCATAACGTCCTATACTCGAACGAGAACGATTCCGAACCGGTATAGAAGGGTTTTACCGCATGCCACTCCAACTCGGCGATACCGTCAATAGCCGGTGTCGCATAATAAGCTTTGGCCCGTTGTGTCTGAACCGGCAGCCGGGAAGGATCGACGATCGCCCAGTATGCGTATTTCGCTTGCAGCCGCTTATCGAACAGCAGCGGCCAATTATTTCTGGCTACGGGGAACATGGTCAGCCAGGTATTCCCGTCGTCCGTTCCCCAGATCGTCACGTTGTTTATCTTATCACTATGTTTAAGGAACACATCAAATATCTCTTTATATCTATCGGCTTGCTCCAATGCCATGCTTTCGGTAAATTCGGTATATCTCTGGCTGGAACTGGTGTACACGCTCATATCCAGTTCGGTCACTTCTTGATCGACATCCAGGTCGGCGAACAGAACGATGGCATGTTCCAGGTTAGCGATCGAAGGATATTGAATGTTCACGTGGAATTGATGGCCGACGCCATCGACCGGCACGCCTTTATCTTTCAACCTTTTAACCAGATCGTACAGCTTTTGGGCTTTGACCGGATCCTCAGTGTTAAAATCATTGATGAATAGTTTGGCGTCCGGATCCGCTTCGCGGGCGAATTGAAACGCCTTTTCGATATATTCTTCACCGGCGATCTCATACCATAAACTGCGTCGTAAACCGTCCGGCTCACTAGAATCGATGACCTCATTAACGACATCCCAAGCGTATATTTTGCCTTTGTACCGGCCTACGACCTGTTTTATATGATTTTCCATCCGTGCATACAGCACTTCTTTACTGACAAGATCGCCATTCGCATCGCGGAATACCCAATCCGGCGTCTGCTGGTGCCATACCAGTGTATGCCCCCGAAATTGGATATTATTGTCGACGGCGAATTGTATGGCCATATCCGGGGCTTCCCAGCGGAACACGTTCTCCGCGGGCTCCGTGCTGTCCCATTTGAGCGAATTACCCGACGTGATGCTGTTGTAATGCTTGCGGACGAGCTGCTGATGCGCTTCCGTGAGATGCGGATACGTATAGGCCGTACCCATAAGAAAATGATCGGCAAATACATCTTGCAAAGACGGTATATCGTGTTCGATTTCCAGCGGCCCCTGATCCGGCTCCAGTATGATCTGGATGTCATCCGCATAAAAATCGATTCCGGCGTTCACGGCTTCAAAATAGAGAGAAAGCCGGTCGACTTCGGCGAGGTAGTCAAATTTCCCCTCAATCCTGGTCCAGGCGTCGCTAGTGACGGATGCAAAGGAAATGGCCACATAGCGTTCTACCGATCCATTATTCGTCTGCATTGTTAACCGAATCGTTTCCTGAGGCATGCCCGGAGCCAGCTTCACCCAGGCACTGAACACATTTGTCGAGCCTGGGGTCAATAATGAGGTAACATCTTTGCTTGCACCAGTGTAAGAAGCAGTACGGTTCGCGATCTTCATGCTGTGTGTCCCGCTATAGGCCTGCTCCGTAACGACCGAGACGGCCTCCGCACCGATTCTCGGTCCCCAGCCTTGCAGCGTCCCGTCCTCAAAATCGTTAAAGGATACGATGTTTCCCTGATCCGGATCTACTGCAGGCTTGAATGTAATCTCGTCAATATAGAAAACAAGCGAAGGGTTCGGGGATTCAAAATAAATTTGGAGGAAGTCAAACCCTTCCCCAATCGAATACGTTCCCGATATTTCCGTCCATGCAGCCGCGGTAACCGCCGTTCCATGAACGATCGGGGTGTAACTATTGCTGCCTGATACCGGCGTGCCGGATTCCATTGTCACATTGACGACCGCATCCGTTTCTCCCGCCTCAAGCTTGACCCAGGCCTGGAAATGATAGGTGCCGGGATGACCGGCCAAGGCGGTGACATTTAGTCCCGGCCCCATCCAGCCGGCTGTTCTCCCCGTAGACTTTAAACTGTAATTTCCCTCCTTCGCCTCCTCTGTAACTGCGGCAACCGTATCCCCGCGGCCATACCAGCCTTGAGCGGTTCCATCCTCAAAATCGGTATGAATGGAGACGGCATCCTCGGCTTCAACATGCGGTAATCCCGAGAGTAACGGAAAAATGAGCGTCAAAGTCAAAATAAAGGTTAGGCTTCGTTTACATAACCTCCGATACATTTTCAAGTCTCCTTTTCATAGAAATAAGCGCTTTCATTATTCATGATAATCGCTAATGGGTCCAAACACTATGAGGTTGAGATATAAATTATTGGAGAAATCTACAATAATCATTGAATTGAGAGCGTCAACAAGGCTTGCCGGAGAAAATAGAATTGTGAATTAAAAAAGAACCGGGTACTGAATCACCCGATTCATTCATCGTCGCCAACTATAATAAGTCTTATCAACCGATATTAACGGTTTAATTCATCAATCCCGGAGCAAATGTTATCATTGCCCCACGCAGGATTGGCGTAGCCGGCCGGAGCATTCAGATATGGCAGCCAACCCTCTTCGTAACCTGATTTTTCTTTTGCAGCAGCGCATGCGTTTTTCGGTGAAGCTCCTTGCAGAGTCTCCGTTAAAAGCTCTTTGCGTAGCCGTGAAGACTGTTTGACAATTCGTTCAAACTGCTTTTCCTTCTCCGTCTCGACTTCTCCTTGTACCCAATCGCCTTCAAATACGAAATAATAGTCCTTATATGAAGGAGATTCCATCGCTATCGCTCGAGTATAGTCTTCCAAGGCCCTTTCCGTTCGGCCGTGCGCTTCAGCCCATAAACCGTCTATAAGGCGGTGATAAGGGGTAGGTGAGCTTTCAAAAACTCGTTCGGTACGCTGGATTGTATGATTGACAACAGAATAATAATCAGTAAATTCTCGCTGCCACGGCCCTGCCCCGGCAGACCCGATCAGCCCCCCGGTAAGAACCAAATTTCCGTCCATTATCTCTGCATTGGAAACATTATCGATCTCTGCCGTCCCTTCAATCGTTTCAAGCTTACCCGCTGACCAAGAGGAAACGGTATAAGTAGAATGGGTTGTATGTGCCCCGATATCAAGAGATACCCATACGACCTCGGGTTTGCCGTCTCCCGTGAGATCCGCTATCGTCTCAACCTTTGCCCGGCCAAAGCTCGATGCGGGGAAAGCAAAACTCTGAATGCTAAACTTACCTTCTGCATAAGAGATGACTGCCCCGTAAGCATTTCGTTGCAGCAGCTCGCCTGTTTGTTGATCTCGAACTGCTTCTGCGAGCACTGTAACCCACTCGTGTGTTACACCGTCTTGATCAAGATCCGTCTCGAAGACATCTATCGGTCCGTCTGTATCATCATATCCCGAAACGACAGATCGGGTCCACTCCACCATATTTCCCGCAGGCTTCGCCAACTTCGTAAGTTCTTGATTCACTTTCTCCATTAAGGGAAGCGGCTCTTCATCCAACTCCATGTTGTTTGTCCCGGCTAGTGTGTCCGTTGACGCCTCGCCCGCCTGCTCTACCCGTACCTCTGATTCCAAATCTTTTTGAGAATAAATCCCGTTCGCCTTTTCATAATCCATCGCCAATACAGTAATAACCAGTGAAATCGCCAAGACGCCTACGGCTGCTATCGGCAGCCAATGCTTTACCATATTTGATCATCCTCCGCTCACGCTCGTTCATATAGATAGACGAACAACCCCAGAGTTAGGTTCAAAAATCTATAATTTAGAGCGTGAAGAGAGGTTCTCATGCATGCTGGATACACATCACTCGATGTACCCGGAGAACCCGGCGTAAGCGTCTGTTGTCGAATCCATGTGTATTTGCGTCGTACCGAGATATTGCATAAATCGTTGGAAGCAGCGGCCGATTTCAACCAGAAGCTCCTCCGTCTGCTTTACCCCCGGCTCCCACCACCAATTCTTGACGACCAATGCTCCGGTCTTCTTATCCCTGCCCGGCTCGAATCTGGCCACGAACCGATCTCCGTAAAGCACCGGAAGGACATAGTACCCGTATTTTCTTTGTGATGCCGGTTTATACACTTCCCATATGTATTCAAAATCATAAATGGCTTTGACCAGACGACGGTCCCAGAGCAAATTATCCAGCGGGGCGAGTATGGAGGCCCTTGGAGCGGTCAAACCGCAACAAGCGTTATCTCGTTTGTACCGGTCGAGATCCTCCGTTCGCGCGTACAACGGATCGTCTATGCCCTGAATGGATATTCTTACGATATCTCCATTTTCCGCCAAGCGCCGAAAGGAGGTTTTTCGCTTGTCCGACTTGATTTTCCCCATGCCGATCCAAGCGTCCCCCGACTTGTTCCATAACAGACCGATGCCTCCAATGCGCCGAAGTATCCGCCAATCGTTGTATTGATGCTCCGTTGCATTCGGATCGGCCGCTTGCAAGAGATGCTCGGGCAAATGCCGCGAAGCGAAATCATACACCTTCTGGTTATTTTTCTTATGATGGACGACCAATTCACCCCAAAAATACATGCTTTCCAGCACGGCTCTGGATAGACGGGTCGGGGCCCAGGCCCAGTCGACCATCCGGTCAAGCTGCAAATCATCTGAGGAAAGCGGCCCTCCGGCTTCGATTTCTGCACGTACGTGCTCAACGGCTTCAGTTACTTTTTCGATAGAACCGTAATATTGCCTCGCTTCTTCCCTGATTCTCCGAAAATACGGCCAGTCTTGGGCGGGATAAATCGACATGACTTTATCCATCCCGTCAACCAGCAAGCGGTCCTTGTACAACAACTCCTGCAGCATGGAGGGTCTAAAGTCCAAAATCCGCGATTGCAGCACCAGCTCTGGATTCCTGCCCACGATATTAAGAGGATCATATTGAATGCAGCCTGCTCGTCGAATAAAGTCCATCACGCCTTCTTTACCCGAAAAGATCGGAATCTCTCCGAGTCCATGGTAAGACAACAGAAACCGCCGGGCCTCCTGATTCGTAAAGGTTTCGGTTCTCAACCCGTCCCCCCCTTTCGCAGAACTTATTATATCTTGACATCCTTCCCACCTTACACACTGATAAGGGGAGGGGGATTCCTTAAGTGAATCGCAAGTCAGTCATTCGAACGGACTGACTTTTTCCACTCCTACCCATTATACAAGAACTAATGTTCTTGTGCTACCTCTTTTTCTCAAAGATTGTAGAACAAAAAGGAGGACATCTGTCCTCCATGGTCCGATTCATTCCCTTCCCGCTCCCGAGTAAGGGGATGAATAGCTATTATGCTCCCTTCATGACTAAATGGGTAAATAAGTGCTATTTCTCGTAAATAACGGTATCTCTTCAATTGGTGCCTCACACACGATCCACATGCCGCCTGAATGAATCTTTCCCGTTCGCACCTCTTTCCAAGACGAGCCTGCAGGCAAATAAACCCTTCTTGATCTTGCCCCTTCATAAAGCACAGGCGCAACGAGAAGATCGGGACCAAACATGAATTCATCTTCGATGCTCCAAGCCTCGCGATCCAGCGGAAAATCATAGAACAGAGGACGCATCGGAGGAGTCCCCTTCTCATGGGCCGCCTTCATCAGCTCGGTGATGTAAGGTCGAAGACACTCACGAATGAAGATGAATTTCTTGAAAATCTCAAAAGCTTCTTTGCCATAGCTCCATACTTCGTTCGGGGCACCGCTGTACATCAAGCCTCCTCCTGTGACACCTAAAGGGGGAGTATGCGGCTCTCTGTCGCCATGCATGCGCATAACGGGGCAAAAAGTCGCATATTGAAACCAGCGGATGATGATCTCGCGAAAGGAGGGATCGTCCGGATTGCCGCCGTGGAATCCGCCGATATCGGTAGTCCACCAGGGGATCCCTGCAAGGCCCATGTTGAGCCCCGCCCTAAGCTGGATTCTCAGCGATCTGAAGCTCGCGTCGATATCGCCGGACCAGACCAGCGCGCCATACCGCTGACTGCCTGCCCAGGCACAGCGAAGAAGATTTATAATGTTCTTCTGTCCGGCTTCGGTCATGCCCTCATAAAACCCTTTAGCGTACATGACGGGGTAGATATTGCCTATCTGTACAACCGGCCCTATTAAGTACCTGTAGTTGTCAAAGTCGTACACGGAATATTCCGGCTCGGCTAAATCCAGCCAAAAAATTCGAATACCTATGTCATAGTAGTTCTTTTTGACTTTCTCCCAGACATAATCCCGCGCTTCCGGATTGGTTGTATCGTAAAAGACGGTATCTGTAACAAAATCCATTGTTATCCGAATGCCCCGGTCTGTACGGACCAGATACCCTTTTTGCAGCATTTCCGGGTAATTTTCGCTTGTCTTGTCTACGGTCGGCCAAATGGATACCATCAGCTCGATCCCCATATCCTTTAGTTCTCTGACCATAGCGGCCGGGTCCGGCCAGTATTCAGGGTCGAACTTCCACTCTCCCATCTTGGTCCAATGGAAAAAGTCAGCCACAATGACGGAAATCGGAATACCTAAACGTTTGTATTCCCGGGCAACCGAAAGCAGTTCCTGCTGTGTCTGATACCGAAGCTTGCTTTGCCATAATCCCATGGCGTAGGCCGGCATCATCGGAACCGTTCCGGTCACCGAGGCATAAGCCTCTACGATCTGAGCAGGCGTATCCCCGGCAGTAATCCAGTAATCCAGCTGCTTCGTATAACCGACTGCCCATTCCGTGACATTTTTCCCGAATGTCACTTGACCGACCGCCGGATTATTCCAGAGAAAGCCGTACCCCAAGCTTGACAGGGCAAAGGGCACACTGGCTTGGGAATTCCGCTGCGCAAGCTCCAGCGTACAGTTTTTCAGATCCAGAAACGGCTGTTGATACTGTCCCATGCCGAATATTTTCTCTTGCGGATCGGACTCGAAACGCACAAAGAGACTGTAATCGCCGCCCAGGATTGGCTTGAATTCGCGTCCCTCGATGTTAAGCGCGCTTTTAAACTCCTGAAGCTCCGTCCGTTTGCGGACATACTCCTGCAGTAGAATCCTGCCCTCCATATTTAAAAAAGTAAGCTTTCCATCGGCTGATATATCAGCGCGGATATTTCCGTTTTGAATGGAAGCGGTTTGTCCGACAACGGATATGTGAGCACTTCTTTCTGTCTGCGGCAGCAGCGCCCAGTCTTCCTCCTGCATCGCATCGAGCTGAGTTGCCCGCACACGCAGACTATTGGCTCCCCAAGGCTCCACCCACAGCAGTTCCGCATCATATCGCCGGATCAAACGGTTTCGTTCAATTCGAAACAGTTTACTGGCCAATACTGTCCCCCCCCAGCCGAATTGCGAAAATAAAAACCAGTTGACCGATAAAATATTTCGCTAGTTATGTTTATGAGTATGCGACTAGGGGGTTGCCACATATCCATATCGTCTTCGGAATATCCTGCGGCTATACCGGCGCTTATTAAACAGCTAATTACCTGTATCCGCCTTCCTTCAGTATGCTTCCGACCTTGGCAGAGGCTTCTTCCAGCGCACGCCGCACTGTTTTGCGCAAGTTGACGGCGTCATCAACCATCCGTGACAATACGTCGTTAATGGCCGGATATTCCGGAATCGGAAGCGGACTGTTAACGTTGCGGTGAACCTCCTCGATATGCTCGTAATATGAAAATACAGAACGAACCTCGACGTCCCTCCAAGTGGACAAACGGGTCCCGTTTCCGCCGGACATAGACGTTAATTTATCCATTTCCGCGCTTGCCGCTTCCTTGATGAATTGATACGCCGCTTCCTTGTTTTTACTGCCGAAAGGAATGCCAAGCACCCAATATATATTGAGAGACATATGTTTGCAAACCGGACCGTCGCCTCTCGGGATCAGGCCCGTCTTTACATTGCCGGCAACCTTCGAGCCCGGCATCTCCGCAACCGCAGCGAAACCGCACCAATTCCACATCATGGCCGCGCCGCCTTGGGCAAAATAATCGCCGCTCTTCACACTGTCCATCTTCAGCGATTCCTCAGGAACCACTTTATGCTTATGGAGAAGGTCGACATAATATTGCAGCGCCTCCTCCCCGGCCGTACCGTGAAACGCCGGCTCCCATTCCTTCGTTACCAGCTCGCCTCCGCGGCTCCAGAGATGAATCAGGAAGTCGTAAACATTGTTATGACCGTCGGGATAGGCCGCAATAAGAGCGCCGTGCAGATTGCGTTCCGGCCGGGTGAAGAAACGGGCGGCGTCGAGAAATTCATCCCAGGTTACCGGGACTTTCAGTTCGTACCCATACGTTTGTCTAAACGTCTCCTGTTCCAAAGGATCTTCAAATAAATCGTTGCGGTAAAGAAGCATTTCCGGACCGTCATGGTAGGCGATGCCGTATACTTTGCCGTCTTCTCCCGTCTGCAATTGCCTCATGCTCGGAGACCATGCGTCCGGCCAGTCCTCCGGCGGATCTTGTTCCAGAAACTCGTCCAGCGGAACGAGCAGCTGGCCGCGGATCGCTTCGGGCAACCAGTCGCTGACGCACAGAAACAGATCGTAATCGCCTTGTTCAGCTTCCCTGCCCTTTACCATCCGGTTATACAGCCGGTGGATTTCTTCGAACTCGCAATCGATCCCCCATTCCGGACGGAGACGCGTGAAATGTGCGGCCTGAGCGGCAAACGATCTTTCAAACCCGCTAAATTCGCGCGAGATCAGCTTAAGCTTGTTCGGCTGCATCGGCATTCCCTCTCTTCTTCACCATTAACAGATGCTCGCAGGCAAGAACCGTTTCGTCATGTTGATTCAGCACTTCGCAATACTCGCTGACGATGCCGAACCCGGTTCGCTTCGGATGATCCCTCTTCTCTTTCACAGTTAATTTAACGCGGATCGTATCCCCGATAAATACCGGTTTAATAAACCGGAGACGGTCATACCCGTATGAAAATGCCTCCGGATTAACAGCTCCCGCAGTCATTCCGACACCGATGCTGAAGATTAACGTGCCATGCGCGATGCGCTGCTTGAATTCCTGTGTTTTACACCATTCCGCATCCATATGATGGGGGTAAAAATCGCCGGTTTGCCCCGCATGCAGCACGATGTCGGTTTCTGTAACGGTGCGCCCGATCGTCGTTCTTCCGCTTCCGATTTCATAATCATCATAATAAATCGATTCGATCATGGATGAATGCCCACCTCCTTCTTAATGTTGTCATTATGCTCGCCGATTTTGGGCGACCCGGCCGGGGATGTCAGCAATTGCCCGTCGATCCGGATCGGGCAGCGCGTTGTATGAAGCTGTACGCCATTGTTGCGGGTGACGGTCTGAACCATCCCGAGCGTTTTGAACGCATCGTGCTTCAGCAGCCGCGGCCAGGTGAGCACGTCGGAGCACCAATAGCCGGCGGGCTCAAGGCAGCTTAGCCAGTAGTCCGTGGAACGGGTGATCAAATGCTCGCTCAGCACCTTTTTTATGGCATCGCGCTCTGTAAACCATGTCTTGGAATTAGTGCAGCTCTCCAATTGTACACAGCCAATGAGCCTGCCAAGATCGTTAACCGACCCCATAGCCAGAGCGATATACCCGTCCGAAGTGGCATATATTCCGTAGGGAGCGCCTAAGTATGCGTGCGCATTGTTGACGGCGCTGCGTTCCGGTTCCTTGCCGCCGTCGTTCAAATGCGTCGTCAATACTTCAAACTGAAAGTCCAGCAGCGATTCCAACAGACTGACTTCTACACGCCCCCCTCTTCCCTTCAAGCCCCGCCTGACAAGGCAGGATAAGATGCCTTGAACGAGATGAGCCCCTGCGAGCATATCTGCGACCGCCAAGCCGAACGGGACGGGAGGCTGATCCGCATTGCCGTTCAGCCATGCGAGTCCGGACAGCGACTGAACGAGAAGATCCTGGCCCGGCTTGCCCGCCCAAGGGCCGGTCTTGCCATAACCGGTTATTTCCCCGTATACAATTCGCGGATTCAACGCGTTGACCGCCTCATAATGAAGGCCGATTTTTTCCATGACGCCGGGACGGAAGTTTTGAATGACGACATCCGCACGGACGATCAGTTTTTTCACAAATTCCAGATCTTCCTCGTTTTTCAGATCCGCTGCGACACTTTCTTTATTCCGGTTGATCGAATGAAACAGTGTGCTGTCCCCATCGAGCTCCAGATTGGATATATATAGCCTTCTGCACAAATCCCCGCCGTCCGGCCGCTCGATTTTAATGACGCGCGCCCCCAGGTCGGAAAGCCGCAGCGCCGCCGACGGACCGGATAAAAACTGGCTGAAATCGAGCACAAGCAGCCCGTCCAGCGGTTTGCCGTCCGATTGTTCCATGCTTCTCGCCTCCAGTTACATATTGAAAGATTTTCTGTACAGCTCATTCATTCGATCCAGCACTGCGGGCGCGTTTCCGCCGCTTTGCATATACTCCCGCACGTTGTCCCCGGCATGGTCCTGAAAATAGAGATAACCGTTATACCGAGGCCTGACATAGGCACGCTCAAGCGCCGGAAGCGTCTTGGCGAAATATCCTCCGCACCGCTCGTTCACCTTCCTGTCCCTCCACGCTGACGAATGTCCCGGCTGACCGCCGCATTCCACATACAGCGTTCGTTGAATTACCGGGCCGGCAACAAACATGGCATATTCGACCGCGACACGAACATTGCCGCTGCCGGCCGAAACGGCAATACCCGTCCCGCCCAGCGTCGACCGAAGCGGTCTTCCCCGCTCATATTCCACCAGGTCCCCGAATTCCAGCACATGCCTGGCATAACCCGGCCGGGCGTAATTCGAGTAACCATAGGCAAACGGACAGTATACAAAATCATCCCTTGAGGAGAGCGCCTCATAGACCGCAATCGGATTCATGCCGAATATTTCCAGGCCGCACAGTGATGCCAGTTCCCGCAGATGCTCCAAAGCAAGCGTACCGGTGTCGGGGCTTACGATCTGTTCCCGGGAATGGAACGGCTCCTCTCCCAGAGCGATACACATCATATACCAGTTCATCAAGCTGTCGATCGGTATGGCCGGAAATAATACGCCGCCGCTGCGGGCCATCGCAAGCAAGTCCGCCCACGATTGAGGAATCGGTTCGCCGCGTTGTGCGAGCAAATCCGGACGCCAAGCGGCAACCGGCGCCGCCGCATCGATGGCAAGCGCCGATTGAAAACCATTAAAACAGTAGCTGCTATGCGAACCACCGACGGAATGAGCGGACTGATCCTCCAGGAAAGATTCCGCCACCTGTTCGTTTAAAGGGACCAGCACCTTCTTTTCGGCGGCATATCCCGCCCACGGATGGTCGATAACAAGCAGGTCGTACCGGTCTGTCAGCGATTGAATCGGGAAATCCGCAAATTCCTGCAGGGAACGTTTGTCCCAGGAAATATCGACTCCCGGATGCGTTTCCATAAACCGCTGCGATGCGGCGACCATCGGTATGTACCCGCGGGTGTGATTCCACGTGATGCCTTTTAACCGGATCGTCATGTTTCAATTGCCTCCTCCTCTATTTGGTATTCTGGTACTACCATAAAATAATAAAAACTTACTTCTTAAAAGTTCAGGGAAAGTTGCCGTCTTGATTCGCTTTTTATGTTATAATATCATTAATTACGGTTCTCTGGTAGTACCAGAGAAAAAAGTTTTGTACTTCAGCGAAACGAATCCGGAATCGGGTCGTCACGACGACAAGGAGGCACATTCCAACTATGGTTTCCATACAACCCGTTAAAAAAATTACCGTTACCGAGCAAGTGATGGAGCAAATCGCATCTTTGATCCGCAGCGGCGAGCTGGCACCCGGGCAGCAGCTTCCCAACGAAAGGGATCTGGCCAAGCAATTCGGCGTCACAAGAGGAAGAGTACGCGAAGCGCTAAGAGCCCTCTCACTTGTCGGCCTGATTACGATCAAAGCCGGGGAAGGCAGCTTCGTTAAGCCCCAGGAGGAACCGATCCCTTCGGATACGATCGTATGGATGTTCCATAATGAACTGAACAACCTTGATGACGTTTACGCGGCCAGGAAGCTCATTGAGTCCGAGGTCTATCTCACTGCCGTACGGCATGCCGCTTCCGGCGACATCGTCCGGCTCGAGAATATTGCCGGCAAGCTTCAGGAGGTCAAGACCGAGCCGCAGCGATTTCTGGATCTGCTGGATCAGTTTGACCTTTGGACGGGCGATATTTGCGGCAACCGGATCTACGCCAAGCTCATGCAGACCATCGTCTACCTTCGCCGGGAAACAAGTCTGAAGCTGCTATCCGTTCCGGGGGCGATTGAGAACAGCATCCAATCAAGAACGGAGCTACTAGAAGCATTGAAATCAAAGAATATCGAGCAAATGGAAAAAGCGGTCGCCGATTTTTTCGGCCGTTCAAAAACATTTTACAAAAAAATCGGCGGCAATGCACTATATTAACCGCCGAAAGCGTAAGTCGGCAAGCCTTTCACGTCCATCCGTGCAGTAAACAAACCGCCTGCTGACGGCTGTTTGGAGAGCGCCTCCTCGTTAAGTCCGATGCGGGCTGACGTTATGTACAGCTCATTCAAGGCCGGGCCGCCGAATATACAGGAAGAGGAACGCGCGGCGGGCACATGTACCGTTTCAAGCCGTTCACCCGTATTCGGATTCCACCGGGTCACGCTATGCCCGTCCCACAGCGCGATCCAGAGCATCCCCTCCTCATCGGACGTCATGCCGTCGGGGAAAACGTTGCCGTCGGTTAAATCGATAATGACTTTCCGATTGCTGATGGCAGCGGTCTCCAAATCAAAATCGTAGGCAACCACTTGCTTGGTATCCGAATCAATATAATACATCTTTTTATGATCCGGGCTCCAGGTGATCCCGTTAGACACACTTACGTTGTCAATCACTTTCCTGATGGAGAAATCCGTATCCAAACAATACAGCGCACCCATCTCCGGAGTACCGTTCAGAGACATCGTTCCCGCCCAAAACCTGCCGGCGGCATCGCATTTGCCGTCATTAAACCGGGTGCCCGGCTTTTGATCTTCCGGTTTCCCGATCAAGGAAATCTCTCCGGTTTCAAAATGATAGGCGTAAAATCCGTCCTGCAGCGCCATAACCACACCGCCCGACCGCCGCGGAACGACCGCTCCGATATATTTTCCCGTGTCCACCGTTTTGTTTTCTTTCGCCTGAGGATTATACATATGCAGTTTTTTTCCGGTAATGTCCACCCAATAAAGCACTTGATTCCGTTCGTCCCAGCTTGGACCTTCGCCAAGCTCCGCGAATGTGTCATGAACGAGTGACGCTGCTTTCGATTTCAATCACTTATACCTCCATCATGATTATTATATGTTGAATCTATATCCCGCTTACATGTATGTCAAGTGATCATACCTTGCGTATTTCAGAACCTTATTATATTTTTGTGTAAAATCTATCTTTACCTATCATAACGGCACCAATCACCAGGAGCATCACTCCGATCACAGATGTTATCCAAGGGTATATCAAGGGGAAAAATAGCGTTGGATAGCTTTGTAAAATATCAGAGTGGTAACCCATCGCCATCATAGAGGTTCCGGATACAGTCACCATTCTGACACCTAGCGGATTCTCTGAACGCTCTTTGTAGGTCAGGACTTCATCTTTCCAAGTCCCGTCGTATTTAACGGAAACGATCCTCCACTTCCGGTCTTCCATTCGACCTTCGTCATCCGTGAGTCGTTGGACGATAGCGATAGAGTTTTCCTGAATCGTTCTGTCTTTTACAGTTAATACATCGAGCCAAGAGAAATATCTGCTGCCTCGATCTCTGTTCGAAAGCCATAGCTCTGTTGGTTCAGCTATATTCACACCATTTATCCTTATTTGCACAGTAACAATGGCGCCTCCTGGGACCCCCTCCTCCTTATCCCAAAAAGTTTCTGGCGCATCTTTTCCTGTATCCTTTTCAAGGATCTCGATTCTCATCCCTTCCACTTCAATTTCCCGCGCGTCTAATATACGGGGATATCCATCCTTTATATAGGCATGGTCGACCTCATATCGATTCATAATCTGGGTTCCGGTCCAGTGTTCCTTTATCATGAGAAACATCGGATTTAATGATATAGCAATAAATAGTATCGACACAGCAAGAACGATGATTGTTCTTTTTCGCATCATTTTCTTCTCCGCTCCCTGCTAATCTACGAAGTTTGGTTTTAATATCGGTAAAAAGGTTGGAATTCTACTTCATAGTGTACATCATAAAAAATCCTCATAAAAGTTACAAGCTTCCAAAAAGAATATGGATCCCGGAATTAATTCACATTCACCTGTCAAATCTTTCTCAAGGACAACAGTGATCGGAAGCACGAACCGGACCCGCAGCGGATCCAACGGGTCAAACTTATTGAATCGATATTTATGGATCAGTCTGCTAGTGGCGGTGGGGTTCGACCTGACGCATAGAAACTAATAAGCTGCCGATTTGCCGGCAGCCTATGTCATTGCACATTTATTTCCAGTTCAGTGGGCCATCGTCTCCTATGGATACAATAGTGTAATCGCCAGCAAATCAAACAAAACAAGCGGTAAAATCACATTCTGGTAATAGTAAGGCGGATAGAAGAATGCCCGGGTAACGGTAAGCGGTTGAATCGTGCGAATGTACACAAAGAGACCGTCGGTACCCGAAATCGTCCCCTCGTAGGTCTGACCGTTAATCGTTTGGATGCGCGCTTTTTGATGCATACACTGCTCCAAAGCTTTACCCAGCTTATCTTTTTTTGTTCTCAATGTTTGCACGTACTGGGGATCCGCTTCATAGATCACCTGCTGCCGTACTTGATTTTCCATCGATAAGTTCCCTCCATATAGGTGTTAACCTATCTTATGCCTATCCATGAGAAACGGTGCCGTGTATGTTGCCGGTTCAATAATCCCGCTTTCCTCGAACTTGCGTTTCTGGCATATACAGGTTCTCTTTGAACGATTCCGCGTTCAGCTGTCGCTTGGCCCACGCCACCGATGCATTCCAGGATGTCCAACTTATTTGCTGCGTTTGCAGAAATTTTTTCTTGTCATTTAACAGCCATGTCAAGTCCGGGGGCTTGTTTTCACTCCGATACAGTTTCATTAATGCCGGAATGGCATCGTAAGACAAGTTGTATAAGTAATATGTGTCGATTTTACCGCTCACCTCATAACGCGCGACATTACGCTCCGCTACCATTTTATCGACATTCATATAATTAACGGCCACATAAGCAGCTATTGATAGAATAATATACATACGGATGATTGAACCTTGGGAACGCCAAACCTGAACGAAGGCAACCAAAAACAGGATCGCCAGATAGATCATAAAAGCATGAACAAGAATTCTTGTCGTTGTAAAACCGTGAGCCTCCTCGTACAACGTCAGCCTCAGGAAAGCCGAAACAAGCATTACGCCTGTCGCACCTACGATTAAGGTCAGCAGTAGCCGCGTCGTTATATGACCCCCACCCGCACCCGGTTCCCGTTTCAAGTGCCTTAATACGATTAGCACGATGCTCAGATTAATGACCGTTACCATGACAAGCTCGGCAAAGCCCCTTCTGGCATATTCCGCATAACTTGATCCGATAGGAAGAGCGCCGTCTCCGGCAGAGAAAAAGTATGAAAATTGAATGGCGGCAAAACAGACATATACACTATTAAGCATAAGCAGAACCGTGCCGGTCACAACGGGATCGAACCGTCTGACCGCTTTAGCCGATTCCGTCGCGATGTTGCCGTTTTTATCGGCATCATCGGACACGGCAAGCCCCCATCCGTAGCAAAACAAATAAAGGGCGACCGTTATAAACAAGAACAGGCGGCCGGCTGCATCCGGAACGTTCCATTCCAGAAAATATTCAGGAATGCCGTCAAGCATTTCCGCGAACATCATATCCGCCGAAGCCAATAGCAGGATGACGACGATTAAAGGCAGGAATGAGATTACTAACCCTAACCCGATTCGCTTGGCAATCGGCCGTACGCCGCCCTTTCCGCTAAGTTCATTGTTTTGTTCTGACGAAGCTCCGCTCCTAGTTCCCGAGCTTAACAGATGAGCCGTTAACAAAAAAGGGACAGGTACGCTGCGTAAAACAGCGGGAATCAGATGATGAAGAACATTTCCCGCAAATTTCCATTCAAACCATCGATGATCCGACTTGCCGGAGACAATAACCGTATAAGCGCCTGCCAGCATAATCATTACCCAAAAGTTAAGCACACGGAACATCGGATTCGTGTACAGGGCGTATGTAAGTGCCAACAATCCGGCCGGAACGAGAAACAGAAGGTTCGCAGCGGCTTCCGCCCGGTGGCTCGAACGATTCTTTCTGCTTAGGCGGTTGAACCGCCCAAAGGCGGCAAATAGCAGAACGGCAAATAACGGTACGGAAATCCCGGCTGTCTTATCATAAAAAAAGTAGACGTAGATTGCTGCGAGAAGCAGCGATCCGCATAACAGAAAACGGTGCCCACTATTGAACATAATCGGCAGCTTGGTCGATTTCATCTTTCTTCCCCCATTCATCTTTACTGCGCGTCTCTTCTGTTATCTATTGTAGCTTGAAAAACCAGAATAAAAAGTGTAACTTTATAATGATTAAATTTCATGTTTTTTGGGGAGGTTCCAACCCATGAAGCTGGCCATGCAATATATGCTGTTAAGAAACCGATGGCCTGCGGCTCAAGCAGCAGAAGCGATTGAGGTTACGCTGGAGGAACTGGCATCCGTACTCGATTGCACTCCGCGAAACGTCGTTCTGTTATTAAAGCGAATGGGCTCGGAAGGCTGGCTGGAATGGCTCCCTAAGCCGGGCAGAGGCAATCGGTCAGCACTTCGGCTGCTGCTGCAGGCTGAAGCTCTTTCTATCGAAATCGCCCAATCGCTTGTGCGGCGGCATGATTTGCAAGGAGCGTTCGCACACCTGGAAGCAGCTGGCGTATCCGATGCAGGAAGGGCCGCTTTCCGTACTTGGCTCTCTGACTATTTCGGCTATCAGACGGAATGGAAAAACGATAAACGGACGGATTCGGTCCGTTTTCCGTTAAGGCAAACCATTCGCTCGCTGGACCCGGCATATACCGATTATACAAGCGAAGCACATCTTGTAAGTCAGATTTTCGACAGTCTTGTCCGCGTTGAAGAAAGAACCCAGACAGTGCTGCCCCACTTGGCGCATGCTTGGGAACCGGATGAAGACGGATGCGGTTGGACGTTTTATTTGCGCAAAGGGGTATTATTTCATCACGGCAGAGAGATGACCGCCTCCGATGCCGCATATTCGTTGGAGCGGATACGCAGGCTGCCGCTGCGAACACTGTACCGGTGGGCTTATGACGCGATCGAACGGATCAGTGTGATCGACGCGAATGTTTTGCATATTCGGCTGTCAACGCGTAATGAATTATTTCTTCCTTTTCTTTCGACGACCCGCGCTGCGATTGTGCCTGAGGACATTGTCGAAGCGGACCCGGACAGCTTTGCTCGAATGCCTGTCGGCTCCGGGCCGTTCAAAATGATCCGCAACGATGGAAATATACATGTGCTTGAAGCCAACCCTTTTTATTTTCAAGGACGGGCCCACCTGGACCGGGTGGAAATCTGGAGCTTGCCTGACATGGCCGAAACTGATCCGCTCAACCGGTTCCAGATTATACACAACGTCAGGCTTCCGGAACAACAGGCGGATACCTGGAATGAAGTCAGACAGCAAGGTCTGACCGTTAAATTTTTGACGTTTAATTCGTTAAATCAAGGAGCGCTTGCCGACCCTGCGGTCAGGCGGTATGTACACGAGGCGGTCAATCGGGGGCAATTGATTCAGGCATTGGCGGGTGACGTCATTTCCTTGGCGCACAGCTTTGTATCAGATGCTGCGTCCGCGGATGCTTTTCAGTCATACGATGAGTTTTCTAATGATAAAAAAAGGATAAATGAACGGCAATCGCTCGAGTTATGCACAATTGAACCGTATGAGTCGGATGCGAAGCTATTGCGGCAGTTGTACCTTGAGGCCGGAATTGATCTGAGCATCACCATACTGCCTGTTAAGGAATTTAAAGGAGAGCGCAGGCTTAGGGCCGATTTGCTTTTGTTTGCGGTTATGCTCGATAACGATGCCGAGCTGCGGCTTACCGACCTGTATCACAGCATGCTCCGTCATCTTGACCCAAATTTATCGAATCAGGTAAAGCTGATGCTCGAGTCGATTATGCAGGAACCGTCCCCCCTTAGACGCAGAGAACGGTTTATTCAGATTGAACGTCTCTTGATCGGTCATCATGCGCTGCTATTCCTGTACAAAAAACAATTAAAAACCGCATTCCATCCTTCGGTAAAGGGGATTTCGCTCGATTCGCTCGGGTGGGTACAGTTCAAGGATATTTGGTTCGGACGGCCAAGGGACTGAATTTTGAGGTAGCCTATGACATCGAGCGTTAATATGCTATTGGATAATGGATTATCTATGCTTGAGATGCTGAAGCGTCAGAACGAAAATTTGTTCGACATGATCGTCGTCCAAAGAATAGAAGACCGTCTTTCCAACCTTGCGCCGTTTGACGATTCGAAGATTACGGAGCAGTCTCAGTTGATGGGAAACAGCCGATTGTCCCATATCGAGCACGACGGTCAGATCGTGTACGCACATTTCACTTTGCAGAAGCGCTTGAATGATATTCACCCGGGTAGGGTCGCCCAGCGCCTTGAACAGCTCCGCAACCTCGGCCGCTGCGGATGGCTGAAGCTGCTTGCTTCGAATCGATGCTAAATCCATCTCCGTACCGTGACAAGAAACTTCGCATGTTTCAACCGCCGTTTTATCCAACACGTAACACCACCATTATTAAGAATGTATGGACAAAATTATAGCATATTTTCACGCAGGATGATTGACACCTTGATAAATGAACATTATCATATGAACAAACATTCATATGTAAGATTGGAATGAGGTGCCTGTAAATGAAGGAGTATCGGGTCAAAGGACTGTCATGCGGCAATTGCGCGGAAGGACTGGAGCGGCAAATCCGGCAGCTCGAACATGGGAAAACGGCCCGCCTGAGCTTTAATTCAGGCAAAATAAGAATTGATCCGAACGTTTCGATTGACCTTGTGAAACAAATCCTGAAGTCGGATGGCGCTTATTTGGCGGAAGATAACAAGGTCAATCCCCATGAACCCGGAAACCGTACACTTCTGCCCCTTCTCATTCTCTCCGGATGTCTCTATGCGGCCGGGCTGTTGCTTGAAGGCAGCGCTCCTTTCCCCGCTTCAATTGCCTTGTACTTATTCGCAATAGCGATTAGCGGGTATAAAACGTTTATAAAAGGGATCCGAAACCTGGCAGCATTCAACTTTACAATCGACACTTTAATGACGATCGCTCTCACAGGCGCGGTTGCCATCGGCGAATGGAAAGAAGCGACGCTTGTCGCGTTTTTGTTCGGAATTAATGAAGTGCTCGAAGGGAAGGGAATGGAGCAAGCGCGCCGTTCAATGGCGTCTCTTTTAGATTCAACCCCGAAGCACGCGACACGCATCAATACAGACGGATCCGAAACGGTCGCCCCAATCACCACGCTGGATGTTGGCGATATCGTTGTTGTCAGGCCGGGTGAGCAAATTCCGTCCGACGGCACTGTCCGGAGCGGCATAAGCTCGGTCAACGAAGCCGCAATTACCGGAGAATCGCTGCCTGTCGACAAGCGGCCCGGTGAATCGGTTTATGGCGGGAGCATAAACAACGAGGGTCTATTAACCGTCCGGATCGACAGAGCGTACCACAATTCGTCGCTTGCCAGAATCCTTCATCTGGTTGAAGAAGCACAAGAAACGAAAACGCCGACGGAGCTGTTTATTAACCGGTTTTCCAAATATTACACCCCGCTTATTATCCTCATCGCCGCACTCGTTATGTTCATACCGCCCCTGATTCTGGGAGGCGATTGGATTTTCTGGCTGTACCAGGGGTTGGCGGTCCTTATTGTCGGATGTCCGTGCGCGCTGATACTAGCTTCACCGATTGCTATCATCTCCGGGATTACACGGAATGCCCGACACGGGATCTTAATTAAAGGCGGCGCCCATCTCGAACAGCTCGGGAAACTCGATGTGCTGGCATTTGACAAGACCGGTACATTAACAGTTGGCAGACCCAAGGTCTTAGAATCGGTCGTGTATGATCAAACCCGTTTTCTTGCAGTTGCAGCTTCAGTAGAAAGCACTTCAAGCCACCCGCTTGCAAAAGCGATTGTAAACGAGCTCAGGAATTTCGAGCTCGAGGTCCGGCCTCCCGATTCGGTTGAATCGGTCTCGGGGCAAGGCATTATTGCCGTTATCGACGGCGTTCGTTATTGGGTCGGCAATGAGGCGTTTGTCAGCCATCTCAATCTAGATCAGGCTACCGCTTGGCAAATCGATAAACTTAAGTCGCGTGGCTTGACGCTGGTTCTTGTAGCGGACGAAAAACAGCTGCTCGGTATGTTTGGATTAGCCGATGAAATACGCGGCGAAAGCAAAAAGATCGTTCAATCGCTGCATCGGCTGGGAATTCGGAAAACAGTAATCCTGAGCGGCGATCACCAGAAAACGGTTGATCATGTCGCAGCTGCGGTTGGAGTAACCGATGCATTCGGCAAACTGCTGCCGGATCAAAAAGCGGCGGCGATTCGTGAATTAGCCGAAACAGGACGCGTAGCCATGGTCGGAGACGGAATGAACGACGCTCCTGCGCTCGCTACGGCCCAGCTTGGTATTGCCATGGGCAAAGGGTCCGATACGGCCGTTGAAACCGCAGATGTCGTATTGATGCAAGACCATCTCGGCAAGCTTCCGCAAGCGATAACGATCGCCAAACGCGTCAACCGGATCATCCGTTTCAATATTACATTCGCGCTCGCGTTAAAGCTGATCGCTTTGCTGTTGACGATTCCGGGCCTGCTGACATTATGGATTGCTATCTTATCCGATATGGGCGCAACAATCATCGTCACGCTTGCCGGTTTAACCGTCCTTTGGTCCCGTAATTAATATAAAGGCTGTCCAATGGACAGCCTTTATTCCTTATTTCATTTTATAGTACATATCATTCCATCGGAGTTCATTGCGGAACTTAGGGATAGTTGTATCTTTATCGATGACGACACATTCAATACCTGCCATTTCCGCCCAGTCGCGGAGTTGGTCCGTTGTCGCAACGAACGACAATACGGTGTGATGCGCTCCTCCCGCATAAATCCAGGCTTCAGCAGATTCGCCGAGCGAAGGCAGCGGCTTCCAGAGGACGCGTGCTACCGGAAGTTTAGGCATCTCTTTCTGCACTTTAACAGCCTCGACTTCGTTAAAGATGAGACGGAACCGGCTGCCCATATCGACCAAGGAAGCGTTAACTGCAGGGCCGTCGACCTTCATAAATAAATTTCAAGTAGTCCAAACAGAAAAACAGTTCTTAAATTAAATCTAAAAAAGCTGCCCCTCCGGGCAGCTATATCTTCCACTTGATGATCGTAAATTTGATATTTCAAAAAACCTAAAACAACGAAAGCCCTGCCTCTCTTCCATCCTTGCGGCTCCTTGACCGCGCCAGTGTGAATCGGGTAAATCTATGAAAACATCGGTAACATTCTAAACAAGCGGATAGATTATTATATCACGAACCTTACGGCTTGTCTATAATAAAAACTTGACTGCAAAACCTGCATTGAAGCGATAGACCCGTTTCACCAAAACTGATCTGCAAACGGTCGTCATCTTCCACCTCGACCGCTTCCCTTCCATAGTCATCAATTACTCCGGTTGCAAAAAATTCGACTTGATTTCCGCAATCGCACAAATAGGTTAATTTCATGACGTTTTTTGCCTCTTTTTCTCTGTTATTGTGGATCTGGACTTGACATTGATACACTTTGTATCATAAATTACTATATAACGGAATGTACTCAAATTCAGTACGAATGTAAGCGGAGAGACTTTGAGCTCCGCTCAAAGATCCCTAAGTAAGGAGCAAACAAGATGACGATGGGAGATCGATTAAGAGAACTGCGCCTGAAAAAAAATATGTCCCAGGAAGAAGTAGCCCGGCATATCGGTATTACCCGTTCAGCTTACAGCCACTACGAGATCAATAATCGGCAGCCTGTTTACGATACGCTGATCAAGCTGGCTCATCTGTTCGAAGTATCATTGGATTATATGATCGGCGGCGACACGAGCAAGCAGGACGGCATTGCCCCCGATACATTCGAAATTATCCGGCTTCTTAACAATATGGACCAGGAACAACGTAAGCGCTCAATCGCAAAAATGATGCAGCTGATCCAACAAGCGGAGTAGCGCTTCATTCCCTACCAAGATCTGAATGCGCTTCCTTAGCTGCGCGGCGGCTTTGCAAGAGCATGAAGCCGCTGATGACCGCAAGGGCCGCATCATAACCGGCAACAATATCCAGAGCGTAATGTACGCTGAAATATAGTCTGCTCCAGCCGATAATGACTATCAACATAACTGCGCATGCGGCAACGATTGTCTTAGCAAGTTTCCCCTTTGTGCTGTAACGCCAATACAGCAAGGCAATCAATCCATATAATGTACAAGCCAGCATCGCATTGGCACTCGGAAAGCTCGCCCCTTCCGCTTCGATTCCCCAGGCAGCAGCCGGGCGGGGCCGGTTAATCCACGATTTAATCCAGGTATTCATTCCATAACTGACGGCAACGGCAATCGGGATCATGATCGCCGTTCGCCAGCCTGTTCGAACGCTCATTAAACCGCTTAACAGCAAAGTTGCCCCAATAATGAATAGAGATGATCCCATCCATGACGTCTTTTTCCAGAAAGCGGTCACCGGCTCGCTCACTGTCTCCGCCATCCATTCAGAGACGGACTTCTCCATCGGTAATGCTCCTTTTTCGGGCAGTACAGATATTATATAAATAAATAAGGTGAACGATGCAATAATTATCATGAGATAAACGGTTTGTTCGCTTGTCCGTTTCATTCCATCTTCTCCTCCTGAGCAGGTAATGTAATCCAAAAAACGCTGCCGACGCCAAGCTCGCTTTCGGCACGTATCGACCCGCCGTGCGCTTCAACAATTTCTTTTACGATAGCAAGTCCGATACCGCTTCCGCCGGAAGCGGTATTTCTAGATTTGTCGTTTTTGTAAAACCGGTCGAATATATACGGCAAATCCTCTTCACTGATTCCTTCGCCGCTGTCATGGACGCCGACGGTCACCGACTCAAGATCTTCGTCATAGTTGAACGTCAGCTTCAGCGTTCCTTCTTCATCCATAAATTTCAGAGAATTATAGATGAGATTGGAAATCGCCTGACCGATCCTGAATTCGTCCATTTTGACAATAACGCGCCTTGCCTGCTCCTTCGCAGCCGGTGATTCATCCTGATACCCGTATTCGAAACGAACGGCCTCGTTTTCGATGTCCAGTTCGAATTGCTCCTTAAGACGATCCATCCATTCCGACAGTCTGACGTTTCGAAATTCGAACGGAACCTGTCCGGCCTCCAGCTTTGACAATTCGAACAGATCATGAATTAGCCGGTTGATCCCGCCTACCTTCCCAAGCATCATCCGTACATATTTTTCCTGCTGTTTCGGATCGCCTACTACCCCGTCCTGGAGCGCTTCCAGATAACCTTGGATTAATGTCATCGGCGTACGCAAATCGTGAGATATGTTAGCAATCAGGTCGCGCCGGGACTTTTCCATTCGCTCCAACTCTTTATTTGTCTTCTCCAACGTTTCATTCGAATACATGAGCGCCTCGGTACGTTCCTTAATCCGTTCTTCCAAATGTGCGTTCAGCTCCCTGACTTCGCTGGACACTTGTTCGACCCTGCGCAGCGCATTTGAAAATCGCGAGGAAATAATGAACGACTGCATCATAATAAAGAAAAATAAACCGATTGGAACCAAATCGCCAGCGCCGAACCATTCGTTATAAAAGGACATATCGTTAATAATCGTGAGCACAAATACTGAAACGCCGATCAGGACGAGCCCCGCACCGTCACGCTTGCGGCGTTTGGCTATCCAAAGAACAACAAGTGCATACAAACTAGCAGTAATAACGTACAGTTGAAACACAGGAAGCAGCTTCGAGTAAATTATTGCCGGTGAAAACCAAACCAGACAGCATAATAATGTGCTGATGAGGATTACGCCCCGAAGAAACCTTTTGGACGCATCCTTTGGGAACAGATAGTAAATATATAAATAACCGGCCAATGCGGACAACGAAAAAGCGGTATACTCGATTTTCATTCCGGCCTCCCAGCTTAAGCCGGGAATCCATTCCATCAAGTAGGCATCGCCGATCACAACGCTTCGAACCGCAACGAACAGACAAAGCAAACCGAAATAAAACGTAAATTTCTCCTGTCTCCTTAACGCAAACAGTCCCAGATGATAGAAACCGATCATCACTAGACTGCCGAAAAGAACCATTTGCTCGGCCAGGTCGCGCATTTGATGATGAATGATCTCTTCGCTTGGACCAAGCTTGAAATCCCTCCATATCCCGCCTCTGCGATGATGGTAATTGGACACTTGCACGACTAATTCATGTTCGCCGTTGCCGTTCTCGAACCATACGGCTTGCGCATTCTGTTCCGGCTCCGCGTCTTCGGCGGCGGCAGAAACCCGACCGGCCTCGGCCAGCAGCTTGCCGTCCACCCATAACCGGTATGCACTTGAAATATTAGGTACCCTGAGCGAAAGGATTCCGTCTCCCGGGGGCGTAAGAAGCAGCAGCCGGAATGTGCCGTAACCTTCCCCGTTATGCAGCCCGGATTTCTCGGGGTAGCTGTTCCACGATCTTGGCACCGGGATGACCGATACCGGCAGCTCATCCCACATCGAACCGGGTTCGAGCAGCAGGCGGCTGTAAAACAACCATTCTCCGGACAGATTCACCTGCGGCTCGATAGCCCAATTCACCGCACGCAGATCGATGACTCCGCCGGATGCTGTTATATCTTCGGGTATCTTGCTGCGATCGATGCAGCCTTGCAGCATCGGGAACATGAAGATGAAAAACAAAATCCAAATCGCCCATCTTTTCATATCTTTCATCGTGCCTCCAAAAGGGAATTGCTTCATGAACAGGGCATTCGTTATAATAGTCGAGAAAGCGAGGGAAAACTGGAATGAACGAGACGCATATCTTGGTTGTCGACGACGAACCGGAAATTACGGAATTGATCGGATTATATCTGAACCGTGAAGGCTATCATATCCATACGGCGGACAACGGCGCGGAAGCTCTGGATCTCGCAAGAACTTTGCGTCCGGACCTGATCATTCTGGACATACAAATGCGGATTATGAACGGCATTGAAGTGTGTCAGGAGCTCCGCAAATCTTCCGATGTCCCGATCCTCTTCGTCAGCTGTAAAAGCGACGATACGGACATTATACACGGTTTATCCATCGGCGGCGATGATTACATTACGAAACCGTTCAGTCCGAAACAGCTTGTCGCCCGGGTGAATGCCCACCTTCGAAGACTGAAGCTGAATAGCGACTCCATGAATAGTATAAAGGCGGAAGGATCGGATGCAAACACATTATTGCGTAACAACGGCCTTGTTATCGACCTGGATGCCCATACCGTTCATGTCGACGGAAAGCCGATCGCCGTATCCGCCAAAGAATTCGATCTGCTCACGTTTTTGGCGAAACACCCGAACAAAGCGTTCCAGCTTGACCTGCTGTACCAAACCATTTGGGGAACCGACAGCGCTGGTGACACGCGAACGCTAATGGTTCATATCAGCAATTTGAGAAAAAAAATCGAACCCGATCCCGCGAATCCGACCTACATCATAACGGTTCGCGGAGTAGGCTATAAATTCAACGGATAAGAGCATAGTGCGTGTTCAAAAAGTCCGGTTTTCAGCACCGAGAAGGTTGAAAGAAGCTAGGGAATGAGGAGCGGAGCGTAGGCAAAACCTACGTGAGCACCGGAAGTCCCGGCTGAATTCAAGATTCGATGTCGTACTACTTCATTGAAAATGCTTCGTGATCAAAATCGGACTTTTTGAACTACCCTTATACACTCTGGAAAGGAAGTTTTATGTACATCGCAGACAACTGGCAAGATTACGAGCTGCTCGACACCGGAGACGGCGACAAGCTGGAAAGATGGGGCAGCGTTGTGCTACGGCGGCCGGACCCTCAGATTATATGGCCGATTACCCAGGAGGATGCCGAGTGGAGACAGGCGGATGCCCGTTACCACCGCAGTTCCTCCGGGGGCGGACAATGGGAGTTCCGCAGACAGCTTCCTGAGCGGTGGACCATCTCTTACGGGCCGCTCCGTTTCCAGATTCGCCCGACCAACTTTAAGCATACCGGCTTATTTCCCGAGCAAGCCGTGAATTGGAGCTGGATGATGGACAAGATCCGGGGAGCCGAACGGCCGATTCGCGTATTGAATCTGTTTGCATATACCGGCGGAGCTACCGTTGCCGCTGCATCCGCGGGCGCCGAAGTGTGCCATGTCGATGCTGCCAAGGGTATGGTTCAGTGGGCGAAGGAAAATATCCAGCTGTCAGGATTGGAGTCGCAGCCCGTGCGCTTCATCACCGATGACGTGTTCAAGTTCGTTCAGCGTGAGCAGCGGCGCGGCAAACAGTACGACGCGATTATTATGGATCCTCCATCCTACGGGCGTGGACCGGGCGGAGAAATGTGGAAGCTTGAACAAAATTTATTTCCATTTCTTGAAACCTGTATGACAATCCTTTCGGATCGGCCTCTGTTCGTCCTGGTTAATTCGTATACGACCGGTCTTTCGCCAACCGTACTGCATAATTTACTGCAAATGACGATCGGACGCAAATTCGGCGGCAAGATTCATTGCGGGGAAATCGGACTGCCGATCACCCGTTCCGGTCTGCATTTGCCCTGCGGCATTCTGGGCCGCTGGGAGTCGGAGTAATGGGCGGCAAGCACCCGGATATCGACACGGGCATCCGGATCTTGTTCGAAGACAACCATCTGCTGGTCGTCGCCAAGCCGCCGGGAATCCCTTCACAAGCGGACGAGAGCGGCGATCCGGATATGCTCTCTCTGCTTAAGGCCGATTTGAAACGAAGATATGACAAACCCGGCAATGTTTATCTGGGACTGGTTCATCGATTGGACAGGCCTGTCGGCGGCGTCATGCTGTTTGCCAAAACGTCCAAAGCTGCTTCCCGGATGTCGGAAGCGGTTCGAAGCCGCAAGTTCGGGAAAACCTACCTTGCGGTCGTAGCCGGAAAGCCGCCCAAAACTGCGGACCGCTTAACGCACTTTCTTGTAAAAGATCACCGCACCAATACGGTCAGCGCTTACGCTTCCCCGATGCCGGAAGGCAAGGAAGCGATTCTTGAGTACGAAATGGCTGGAATGAACGGAAGGAACTCGCTAGTATCGATCCGGCTGCATACCGGCAGACCGCATCAAATCCGGGTTCAGATGACCGCTGTCGGCTGTCCGCTTGTCGGCGACCGGAAATACGGGGACGGGCGGGATTGGGCCGGTATAAAGGACATTGCCCTTTGGTCCGCTTCAATTTCTGTTCATCACCCGACAACCAAGGAATATATGACGTTCTACTGTGCCCCTCCGCATAACAAGCCATGGAATCTGTGGCCGGAAGAGCTGCTGCAGCAAGCTTCAAAACGATAGCAGCATATTAATCCCTTAGATGGAAGAAAGGTTTTATGATTATGATCCGATCAATTAAGCTTGTGCTGCTCGGTATGATTGTAGTAATTGGCATCATCGGATGCGTATCGTCTCCTGATGTCCCGGTGCCGGAGGGAAACAGCCATTCTAACAACACCCAGCCGTCGCTCACGGAATCCGGGAAGGAGAATGACAGCAAAGCATCCGAAGACACGGCTTTACCTCCTGAGCCGGTCGAACCGAAAACAACCGAAGCGGTATGGATTGCCGTCGGCGACGTGATGATGCACATGCCCCAATACCCCGGAGCGCTTAACGCTGAAACCGGCAAGTACGTATTCGATCCGTTCTTTGAAGCGGTTACTCCGATCATTCAATCCGGCGACTGGGCGATCGCGAATTTGGAAACGCCGATTGCGGGAGCCGATTTGAAATACACCGGCTATCCTTTATTCAACGCTCCTCCGGAGCTGGCAGAGGCGCTGCGAAATGCAGGGTTTAATATGGTAACCACTGCGAACAACCATGCTTTGGATCGTGGTGAAAAAGGGGTCGAGCGGACGCTGGAGGCTCTGCAGGAGCAGGGGCTGATCGTGAAAGGCACTTCTCTAACTGAGGAGTCGGCACGGGAACCGGTTATTGTGGAAAAAAATGAAATCAAGATGGGCTTTCTCTCCTACACCTACGGTACGAACGGCGTTCCGCTGCCCTCTGGCAAGCCTTTTCTCGTATCGTTAATGGATGACGAGGAGCAGATGGTACGGGATATCGAAAACACGCGCGCCGCCGGAGCGGATTTTATTACTGTCGCGCTCCATTTCGGAACGGAATACCAATATAGTCCGAACGAGGAGCAGAAAAGGATTGCACGCAAGCTGATCGCAGCCGGAGCAGACATTATTGCCGGTTCGCATCCGCATGTCGTCCAACCTTATGAAGTAGTCGAATCCTATGATGAACAAGGCAGGCTTAAGCACGGAATTATTATTTATTCGATGGGAAATTTTATCTCGAATCAAAAGGGTGATTACAAAGACTACGGTGTCATATTCCGTATTCATGTGATCAAACACCATGAAGAAAACCGGATCGAATTTACGGATATCGAACCGATTCCGACATGGGTTCATAAATATTTGAAATCCGGAAAAAACCGTTACCGGATCGTGCCGCTCGAACAGACCATTGCGGAACGGACAGAACCCGGATTATCGAATAACGATTACGATCAGTTAAAAAAGCATTACGATACACTCGTCGACAGGCTGGCTTCGATGCTGGATTAAACCGCCTTGTCCGTTGATGTTCGGGCAGAATGGGTCGGGTCGGAATTAACTACTTTGCCCAGCAAATAAACAAGCAGCTGCTGATTATGGGAAGAAATCCGGTCAAGCGCGTCCTGAATGTAAGCGTCTCTAAGCTGCATGCCGCGTTTGGCCTCTTCCATTCCCTTCTCGGAAACCGTCACCCATACGATGCGCCGGTCCGATTCGTCCCGCGTACGGATGATCAGTCCGCCCTTCTCCATCCGGTCAAGCAAAGTGGTAATTGCAGCGGGCGTAGTGGACAAATATTGCAGCATATCGGACGGCTTCACCGGCTGATGAAGCAGCAGCAGTTCAAGCACATTTAACTGGCCCTCCGTCAGACCCGGCGCAAGCGCCGCCTCCAGATACATCTTCCATTCCTTCGAGAATTTCATCCATAGTCTTGCAAATTCCGCAGAATGCACGTTCCCCACCTCCTAATTCCATTATAACAACTTAAAATGTCGAATAAAAGGTTAACGGGATTAATAATTTGCGCGATTAATCGATGATTTTTCGAACGATTAGACATATTCGGACATATAATGAATGGATGGCTGTAGAGCGAACTCGACTGATCAGAGGAGGCGAGCCTATGTTGGAAGCTCAAAAATCGATCGATGAATCGGTACGGAAATCGGAAATCATAAAAAAAATCATTGCATCGGGCATCGTAAAAGACCCACAATGGCTGGAACGGCTCGACGAACCGGCACCATTGTGGGTAGTTCTGGATGCGCTGTTGCAGATGATGGAGGAGCAGAATCCTCCCCACCGGCCGTACGATTGATTGTTTTTTATCTCCCTGCCCGGGAGAACATGGAAATGACCGGATCCTTTTTATCCACGTTTGCAATCGACCGTCCGATCGATTTGCGTTCTTCCAAAGGCGCTTTCTCTGAAGACGCAATATGATGCTGCCCGGATTGCGTGACCAAGACCAACATTTGCTCCTCCGTGCACCATACCGCTCCGACAAGCACGTCCCCATTGGAACGGACCCGTTTGCCTTCTTTAAACTCGAATGTCTGCACGCCTTTGCCTCCGCGGCCCTGCTGCGGATAATCAAGCAAGAGCGTTCGTTTCGCAAATCCCAAATCGCTAATTACGAGAAGCTCGCCTTCTTCGCCTTCGACCCAAACCGCAGAGACGACCTCATCATTCTCTTTCAATTGAATGCCCCGGACTCCGGAAGAAACGCGGCCCATCGAATTGACCTCGCTCTCATGGAAACGGATGCTCATTCCGTGCCTGCTCACAAGAAGAATATCCTTCGTTCCGTCGCTTAATTGTACCTTAACGACTTCGTCGCCTTCCGCGAGCTTGCAAGCGGCAATGGCAGTTGAACGATTCGATTGATATTCCTTCAGCTCGCTTCGTTTCACTTGCCCTCTCCGAGTAACGAACACAAGCGTAGCGTGGGCTTTCTCGAAATCTTTTACCGGGATGACCTGAACGATCGAATCGTCCTTCGCAAGCGGGACGACATTGACGACGGCCGTTCCGTTGTCTTTCCACTTAAAATCCGGGATCTCATGTACCGGAAGGATGAAATAGTGGCCTTTGCGCGTAAAGAGCAGCAGCCTGTCGATCGTGTTCACTTCCAGCAGATGACGAACAATGTCCCCTTCCTTCACCCCGGCGGAATCCAACTCGCCGCCCGAGCGGGTAAAGGAGAGCATGCTGGTCCGTTTAATATAACCTTCGTTGCTCAGTGTAACAAGCACGTCCTCAGGCGTCACCATCACTTCCAGGTTCACCTTGAGCTCTTCCACTTCGCCGCGAATTTCACTTCGCCGGTCAATCCCATACTTTTCCTTAATTTCGAGCAACTCTTCGCGAATGACGCCAAGCAGCTTCTGCTCTTTGTCCAGAATGGAACGGTAATAAGCGATCCGTTTCGCGATATCCTTCAATTCCTTTTCAAGAGATGTGATTTCCAGATTAGTTAACCTGTACAACTGCAATGTCAAGATCGCATCGGCCTGCCGCTCGGAGAATCCGAATTTTTGGACGAGATTATTTTGGGCATCCTGACGGTTTTTGGACGCCTTAATAGCTGCGATGACGTCATCCAGAATATTGAGCGCCTTGACAAGCCCTTCAAGCACATGAGCCCTATCCTCGGCCTTTTCCAGCTCGTATTTTGTACGATGCGTAACGACGTCCTTCTGATGGTCGATATACGCCGACAACATATCTTTCAGACCGAGCTGCTTCGGCGTTTTATTCACGATTGCAACCATATTGAAATTATAGGTGACCTGAAGGTCGGTCTTCTTGAACAGATAGGCCAGAATGCCCTGCGCGTCCGCATCCTTCTTCAGCTCGACGACAATGCGCAGTCCGTTCCTTCCGCTTTCGTCCCGAACCTCGGCAATGCCTTCAACCTTCTTTTCCAAGCGGATGTTTTCCATTGCGGTCACTAATCGCGATTTCACGACCTGATACGGAATTTCCGCAATTACGATTTGCTCCCGCCCGCCGCGCATCTGCTCGATTTCGGTTTTTGCCCGGATGTAGATCCGTCCTTTTCCGTTCGAATAGGCTTCTTTGATCCCTTCTTCACCCATAATCAGGCCGCCCGTAGGGAAATCCGGTCCTTTAACGATCTGCATCAATTGTTCAAGCGACAGCTCCGGATTGTTCATGAGCGCAATACAAGCATCAATGACTTCACGCAAATTATGCGTCGGTATTTCCGTCGCAAACCCGGAGGAGATGCCGCTGACTCCATTAACAAGCAAATTCGGATAACGGGAAGGCAGCACGACCGGTTCCTTCGTCGTATTGTCGAAATTGTCTTTGAACAGGACGGTTCTCTTATCGATATCGCGGAGCAGCTCCATCGCGATCTTTGAAAGCCTCGCCTCCGTATACCTCATCGCTGCGGCCGGATCATCGTCAAGCGAACCCCAGTTGCCGTGACCGTCGATCAGCATATGCCCCATTTTCCAAGGCTGCGCCATCCTGACCATACCTTCATAAATCGACGAATCGCCGTGAGGATGATAATTACCCATTACATCCCCGACCGTTTTGGCCGATTTGCGGTACGGCTTGTCCGGCGTATTGCCCGCATCGTACATTGCGTACAGGATGCGCCGCTGTACCGGTTTCAATCCGTCTCGCACGTCGGGGATGGCCCGGTCTTGAATAATATATTTTGAATAGCGCCCAAACCGGTCACCGACGACTTCCTCGAGAAACGCGGGAAGAAATTGCTCCAGGGTGCTCATGCTGTTTCCCTCCTATTCTTCATATTCCGTGAAATCCACATTATCGATAATCCACCGTTTGCGCGGATCGACTTTATCGCCCATTAGCGTTGATACTCTGCGTTCGGCTTTTGCCGCATCTTCGATTTGCACCTGCAGAAGCGTTCTGCTCTCGGGATTCATGGTCGTCTCCCACAGCTGATCCGGGTTCATCTCACCAAGCCCTTTATAGCGTTGAAGCTCATACCCTTTGCCGAATTCCTTCAAATAGTTTGCCAGTTGTTCATCGGTCCACGCGTAACGAACCGTTTCCAGCTTTCCTGATTTACGCGTAATTTTGTATAGCGGAGGCTGAGCGATAAAAACCTTGCCTGTATCAATGAGCGGTTTCATGTACCGGTAGAAGAACGTTAACAGCAGCACCTGGATGTGCGCGCCGTCAGTGTCGGCATCGGTCATTATAATAATTTTGTTATAGTTGGCTTCCTCGGAATCGAATTCCGGACCGACACCGGCGCCGATCGCCGAAATAATCGCTTTATATTCGTCATTTTTCAAAATGTCGACCAGCTTCGCCTTCTCCGGATTCATCGGTTTTCCTTTGAGCGGCAGTATAGCCTGGTGCTTCGAATCCCTGCCCTGCTTCGCAGATCCGCCAGCGGAATCGCCTTCCACAATAAACAACTCGTTGCGCATATAATCCTTGGACTGAGCAGGAGTGAGCTTTCCGTTCAGATTTGAGCTCTCGCTCCGCTTCTTGCCGCTGCGGATTTCTTCTCGCGCCTTCCGCGCCGCTTCACGAGCCTTGTTTGCCTGAATCGCTTTCTTCACAAGCAATTGCGCGATTTGCGGATTTTCCTCAAGGAACACCTGCATCTTCTCGGAGACGACAGCGTCGACGGCGCTCCGCGCCGATGAGCTGCCGAGCTGATCCTTCGTCTGACCGACGAATTCGACCTCAGACATCTTAATATTGATTACCGACATCATGCCTTCGCGAAGATCGTTGCCATCGAGGTTTTTTTCCTTTTCTTTCAACAGCCCATTCTTTCTGGCATAATCGTTCATCACACGCGTATAAGCGGTTTTAAACCCCGTTTCGTGCGTACCGCCGCCTCTCGTCGGAATCGAGTTGACGAACGAAGCGATCGTTTCCGTATACCCGTCGTTATACTGCATCGCGACCTCAACTTCAATCTCATCCCGTTCCGCTGTGAAATGAATGACGTCGTGAAGCACCGTCTTCTCCTCATTCAGAAACTGCACGAACTGCTTTGCGCCGCCCTCATAATGAAACACTTCCTGCTTGCCGGATCGTTCGTCTTTTAAGGATACCTTGAGCCCGGAATTAAGAAATGCGATCTCCTGAAGCCGTTCCGACAGCGTATCGAAATTAACCGCTATATTTCCGTGAAAGACCCGCGGATCCGGCTTGAACGTTACTTTCGTGCCCGTACGGTTCGTATTGCCGATGATTTCAAGTCCCGCAACCGGTTCTCCGACATGTTCCTTGCCGTCATCATCCACCCAATACGCGAATTTCTGTTTATGTATTTTCCCATCCCGATATATTTCGACCTCGAGCCATTCGGACAGCGCATTCGTAACCGATGCGCCGACGCCGTGCAATCCGCCCGACTTTTTATACCCTCCTCCGCCGAACTTCCCGCCGGCATGCAGGATCGTATAGACGACCTGCGGCGTCGGGATGCCCAGCTTGTGCATGCCTGTCGGTATGCCGCGGCCATTATCCTTGACCGTAACCGATTGATCGCTGTGAACGGTTACTTCGATCGCGCTGCAAAATTTGGCCAGATGCTCATCCACAGCGTTGTCGACAATCTCCCAAACCAAATGATGAAGACCCGATGAGCTTGTGCTCCCGATATACATACCCGGCCGTTTGCGGACAGCGGTTAAGCCTTCAAGCACCTGAATATCGTCGGCCTCATAATTCCGGTCCGCGGATGACGTGCTGCTTACGAATAGATCCAATTGTTCTGTCATGAGCGTCCCCCCTATCTCTGTTCAATCGTGAACCAGTTATAAATAAGAAACGGCCGCCGTCGTTAATGGAGGCGAAACAGCCGTTTCAAAAATGATCGACTACTTCAAGCTATTTTAATTCAAGATGTCCTGTTTAGTAAAGACACCGAATGAAATGATTAATGCAAGAGCCGCCCAAATCGAGAGAACACCGATCGAAAACGGCAGGTTCATTCCTTCAATCGGAGGCGGAGATCCGTCCAGATATCCGTTTAATTGCAGGTTCACCGCGAAGAAATATTTTGCGTTGTGCCATGATGAAGCCATGTTGGACAAAATCGTTCCGGCAATGATCGTGGCCATCATCGTAACGATACTCGCCGCTGTGCTCCGAACGAGCACGGACACCATGAAGGCGAGCAGCGCGACCGTCATCGCCGAAAACCAGATTAAACCGGACTGCATGATAAGATAAAACCATTGCGGCACAGCATGGACATAGGTGCTGTCCACTTCGGATCCATTAATAATAAAGCCTGTAAAAACCGGCAAAGTCCAGCCTTCATAACCAAAAAACAGGCCCGATATAATATAACACAGCACTACCGATGCGACAATTGTCAGCGATACATATATTGTGAGCGCCGCTAGTTTGCTGCATAAAACCTTCCAGCGCCTAACAGGCCGGGTAAGAAGCATTTTGATCGTGCCCGTCGAACGCTCGCCGGATACGAGATCCGATGCTACGGCGAGCACAAGCAGCGGAATAAACAGGGTTACGGAATTATCCATAAATCTCCGGGTAAATGTTACGGCATTCGGCGAATTCGGGTTAACGTCGTTTTCGAGGTAATAAGTCAGCTGCTGTACCATAATTCTGCGGTATTTTTTCCACTCTTCCGGGATCCGGTCGCTGGAGAGCGCATTTTCGTAGTCGGCGATTTGCTGCAGCAGCTGATTGCGCCAATCCGTAAACTTCTCCGCATTATTTTGCGCGATCTTTAATTGCGCATAGGTGAAAACAGGAATGAGTACGGACAAAATGAGCAGTATGACGTAAAAACGTTTTTTCTTCCATATTTTTAACGTTTCGTTCTGTATAAGCGGCAACAGATTAAACAATGCCTTCCCCCTCCGTCATCGTCAAAAATAACTCTTCGAGCGTAGGCGCCACCTTCTGTACCGAAAGCACGCCAATCCCTGCGCGTACCAGCTTCGCCACCACACCGGATATCCGATCCTCGGGCAGCGTCGTTATAATGGCCCCTGGAAGTCCGGCAAGCACACCATCATCGATGCGAAACTCCCCTTCCGGTACGATACGCAGCTCAGGCTCGCTCGCCAAAACGGCACTGCCGGCTTCGGGCTTGTCGAGCTGCCACAACACATATCTTCCGACATGATTGACAAGCTCCTCGACGCCCCCCACAGCAAGCACTTTGCCGCCGCTAATGATGGCCACCCGGTCGCACATCAGCTGGATTTCACTTAGAAGGTGGCTGGAAATAAACAAGCTCATCCCTTGATCCGCCAGCATTCGAACAAATTCCCGAAGCTCTTTGATTCCTTTCGGATCCAGCCCGTTAGTGGGCTCGTCCAAAATAAGCAGCTTCGGACGCCCGAGCAGCGCTTGCGCGATGCCAAGCCGTTGCTTCATACCAAGCGAGTACGTTTTCACTTTATCGTGAATCCGCTGCTGCATCCCGACGATCTCAACGACCTCTCCGATTCTTCCGTTGTCGATACCCTCCTGCATCCGTGCAAAATGTTCAAGGTTTTCCCAACCGGTTAAATAACTGTACACCTCCGGGTTCTCGACGATACACCCGATATGTCCGAGCGCCTCCTCCGGCTGTTTATGGACGTCATGACCGCAAATGCGGACGACGCCTTCAGTCGGTTTGATCAGATCGACCAGCATGCGGATCGTCGTCGTTTTACCGGAGCCGTTTGGACCGAGAAAGCCGAATATTTCACCTGCCCTGACATCGAAGGTAACATCGCGAATGATCCATTTGCCTTTTATTTTTTTCTTTATGCCTTGTACGGACAAAACAATGTCGGATTGCTGCAGCGCAGACTCACCCATGGCCAACCTTCTCCTTCCTTATTCAAGAATCTGCACGATACGCGCAGCAATTTGACCGTACCCGGCATGGTTCGGATGAAAGTGATCGGAAGATAAATACGAGCCAATCGAATGCTCAAACAGGTCAAAGGTCGGAATGACCGATATATTCGGGTAATCCATCGACATTTTGTAAGCTTCGCGGTTCCAGTCCTGCACTTGAAGACTGCCCTCGCGTAAATCCTCCATATCATAAAACGGATTATATAGTCCGACATAAACGATTCTTGCTTCCGGATTAATTTCATTAAGCAGCTTGAACACCTTCGCCAAGCGCTCGGCGCCCTCCTCAAGCCCCCCGCTGAGATGCTCGACCCGGATTTCTTCAGCCGTCTGCCCCGCGCCGGTGCCTTGCGCAAATTGGA
This sequence comes from Paenibacillus tarimensis, assembly GCA_041281825.1. Lineage (GTDB taxonomy): Bacteria > Bacillota > Bacilli > Paenibacillales > Paenibacillaceae > Paenibacillus_D > Paenibacillus_D tarimensis_A. Next base: position 3,290,237 of record CP166298.1, read on the forward strand.
AGAGATCATTTCCGCCGATCGTAAGCAGAATGACATTTGCTTGGCGAAGCGCGAACTGCATGCCATTATCCGATTCCAACTTATCCGCCAGTTCATCGGCCCGAAGTCCGTTTAAAGCTAGATTGTTGATCAGCTTAACGGGTTTATCCAGCTTTTCGGACAGTCCATCGATTACTTGCCGCACATAGCCTTGCCCGGTATTGTCTCCGGTTCCCTTCGTTAAGGAATCCCCGATCGCCGTAATACGGATCTCATCCTGATCGGAGAGAGAGGGTTGTTTGTCCGGTGCCTGCTGCTCCGCCTCATCTTGATTCGCGGCGGATGGATTCGTAATATCATATACGGCATAAGCAAACCCGAAAATGAGAAGCAGTGTTGCCGCAAGTGAAGCGACTCCGATCGTTTTCCATAAAACGGCAGAACCGTTTGACGGAGGTTTCATAGACGCGCTCTCCCTTCCTGGCTTTATATCGTTGAATAAGATTCGGCATGATTATTAGTTCTCTCTAATTAAACATAAATCTTATTGGATTAATTTGCAAATATCGACAAGCTCTATGGAAGGTAAACTGTCATTGTTTCTGCATCCGCTCTCCTCGAGCATACGCTGCATGCAGAGAAAGTTTCTTTCGCTAATTCGCCCATTCCTGTCATTTCGCTCTTTGCAGAGAAAGGTTCTTTCGTTAATTCACCTATTCCGGCCATTTCGCTCCTTGCAGAGAAAGTTTCTTTCGCTAATTCGCCCATTCCGGCCATTTCGCTCCTTGCAGAGAAAGTTTCTTTCGTTAATTCACCTATTCCGTCCATTTCGCTCCATCCAGAGAAAGTTTCTTTCGCTAATCAAAAACAAACCGGCTTCGCAGCGTCATGACATCGATGAACGATGGCAAACACGTTGTGAAGCCGATCTTATAACCGCTTATTCGGGGTAGTCGATACCAAGCGATTGAGCCGCTTGCCGGGCATTTGCCCTTGCCTGCTCCACATCGTCGGCTGTGCTTAATGCGACTGCCATTCTGCGCCCGACTTTCGTTTCCGGTTTGCCGAACAATCGAACCTGGGTATTGGGCAGCGACAGCGCTTGTTCGACACCGGTTATGCCGAACGATTTCCGTTCACGATCCGCCTTAAGCGTGTACGATGCTCCGGGTGTCAGTAACCGGACGGTTGGAATCGGGTACCCGAGTATTGCCCGGACGTGCAGGGCGAATTCCGATAAATCCTGAGTGACCATCGTCACCATGCCCGTATCGTGAGGTCGCGGAGATACTTCGCTGAACAACACACCGCTTTCGGTCAAGAACAATTCAACGCCGTAAATACCGTAACCGCCTAATGCATCGGTTATCTTCCGCGCGATTTCTTCCGCTTGAACTCTGTCCCGCTCACTAATGCCGTGAGGCTGCCAGGACTCGATATAATCGCCGTCCTTCTGAATATGTCCGATCGGAGCACAGAACGTCGTGCCGGATACTGACCTTACTGTAAGCAGCGTGATCTCCGAATCGAATGTAATGAAGCCTTCAACAATGACACGCTGTTTCTTGGCGCGGCCGCCCTCCATCGCATAATTCCAGCAGCTCTCTATCTCCGCTTCTGAGCGGCATACGCTCTGCCCTTTACCGGAAGAACTCATGATCGGTTTGATGACGCATGGCGTACCGAGCGAGGCTACCGCTTCGCGCAGCTCGTCCAATGTGTCGGCGAACCTGTATGGAGCCGTCGGCAATCCGAGCGTTTCCGCGGCGAGACGGCGGATGCCTTCGCGATCCATCGTCAGTCTGGCGGCCATTGCCGTCGGAACAACCCGGTATCCCTCCCGCTCGAGTTCTACCAGCGTTTCTGTCGCGATGGCTTCGATCTCGGGAACAATGAGATCCGGACGTTCCCTTTCGATCAACTCGCGCAGTGCGGAGCCGTCCAGCATATCGATCACATATGACCGGTGGGCGACCTGCATGGCCGGCGCATGCTCATAGCGGTCGACTGCGATTGTCTCAATGCCGAGTCTTTGAGCTTCGATTACGACTTCTTTGCCCAGTTCACCGGAACCGAGCAGCATCATTTTCGTTGCATGTGCGGAATAAGGCGCTCCTTGCATATAAGAAAAAACCTCCTGGAAGAATAGCGTTAATCGCAGCCCTCACTCAAGACTGCTTATTCGCTTCGTTTCTTCCATTGTGGAGGTTTCTTCCTGCAAAAGTCAAGACTATTGAAAAAGTATTAGGCCGATAAGAAGCGATACTGCGCTTCGATTAACCCGTAATAGACACCTTGCCGCTTCATTAGCTCATCGTGATTCCCCTGCTCGATTATTTCGCCGTGGTCCAGGACAACGATATTGTCTGCATGCCGAATCGTCGATAAACGGTGCGCAATAATGAAAGAGGTTCGGCCGAATAATAACGTCTTCAGCGCCTCCTGGATTTTGAGCTCGGTTTCCGTATCAATGCTTGCCGTCGCCTCATCGAGAATCAGCACACGAGGATCGGCTAGCAGCGCTCGAGCGAACGACAGCAGCTGACGCTGACCCATCGACAGCACGTTTCCGCGTTCCTGCACCTGTGTGTCATAACCGTCCGGCAGCGACATGATGAATTCGTGCGCATTTACCGCTTGAGCGGCCAGCTCCACTTCCTCGTCGGTTGCATCTAACCTGCCGTACCGGATATTATCGCGGATCGACCCTGAAAAAATAAATGTATCCTGCAGCACAATGCCGACCTGCGACCTTAAGCTGGAAATCGTGACGTCTCGGATATCCTGTCCGTCGATCCGGACTCTTCCCTCCACCGGATCATAGAACCGGCAGAGCAGATTGATAATCGTGCTTTTCCCTGAACCGGTATGGCCGACAAGCGCGATTGATTGGCCGGCCTTCACCTCCAGGTTGATCCCCTTTAATGCCGGACGGCCGGCTTCATATTCGAACACAATCCTCTCGAAGCTCACATCGCCGTTGATCTCTTTCAACTCTTTTGCATGCCCGGGTTCCGCAACGGTCGGTTTTTCATCGATAAATTCGAAGATCCGCTCGGAGGAAGCCATCGCGATCAGCAGCTGCGAATACATTTGGCCAAGCCGGTTAATCGGTTCCCAGAAGTTGCCGATGTAATTGGCGAAGCCGACGAGCAAGCCGACGGTTATGATTCCCGTTTGGATGAGATGAGTACCGTACCAAAATAAAATAAGCGTGCCTACGGCAGAAGTGATCTCAATGACAGGACCGAACGTCTGGTTAAGCGCGGAGGCTCTGTTCCACGATTTCAAATTCACTTGGTTCATGTGATCGAAATACTTCATGTTGTCCTTTTCCTGTACATAAGCCTGAGTAACCCGCATGCCCTGAATGCTCTCGTTCAGATGAGCGTTGATTCTCGACTGCTTCATGCGGACGTCCTGCCAGGCGAAGCGGATCCGCTTGCGCAAGCTGGTCGACACGATAAACATCAGCGGAACCGTAATCATGACCGCCAGTCCGAGCTGAAAGTTGAATGCCAGCAAAATAACGACAATTCCGATGAGCTGGACGCAGTCCATCATCAGGTTGACGACGCCGTTCGTGAACAAGTCCTGCAGCGCGTTCACATCGTTGGTAATGCGTACAAGCACCGACCCGGCCGGCCGCTTATCGAAAAACCGGAAAGACAGCCTCTGAATATGGCCGAACAGGTCTTTACGAAGATCGTATATAATCCGCTGGCCGATAATATTCGTATACCGGATGCGCAGCGTATTCGCCGCCCATTGTATCAAGTACAGACCAAGCATGGTGCCGGCGTATATATTTAGCTTACGGACGCTGGCCTCACCGCCATCCTGCGGGAAGATCGCTTCATCGATCGCCATAATGATCAGCGCCGGGATGGCCAGCTTCGTGACCGTGCCAATCACCATCATGACGATCACGATCGGCAGAAGCTGCTTCGCATAAGGCTTCATGTAAAATAACAATCTGCGAAGCTGCGACCAGTTGAACGGTTTCTCAATGGCATTGTCATCCTGATAAACGAACCGTTCCCGTTTGTTTGATTGCTTATCCGCCTGCTTGCTCAATGTGCGAACCTTCTTTCTTTATTTAGACCGCCTGCTCCCTCATTTGCGGCTGCCGGACGATCCGCGTATTGGATATTAAATGTATCCTGATAATGGCCGGGAACGGCAATGAGCTCGTCATGCGTTCCCCGCTGCACGATGCGTCCCCGGTCAAGCACGATGATTTCATCGGCATGTTTCAGAGAAGAAATCCGGTGCGCAACGATAAATGTCGTTCTGCCCTTCATCACTTCTTTAAAACCCGCTTGAATTTCAAACTCGGTTTCCATGTCAACCGCACTCGTCGCGTCATCCAAAAATAAGATTTTCGGATTTTTTATAAGGGCGCGCGCTATCGCAATCCGCTGCTTTTGACCCCCGGACAGCCCCATGCCGCGCTCCCCGACCACCGTATCGTAACCTTCCGGCAGCTCCATAATGAAGTCATGCGCTTTTGCCAGCTTGCAGGCATGAATGATTTCCTCCATGCCCGCTTCCTTGACCCCGTATGCGATGTTATCGCGGATGGAGGCGGAGAACAGGAACGTCTCCTGAAAAACGACCGCGATCTGTTCCCTAAGGCCCTCCAAATCCATATTTTTAATATCTTGACCGTCCAGCGTGATTCGGCCTGTCTTGACATTATATGCCCTCATAAGCAGCTGGACGACCGTCGACTTGCCTGAACCCGTTCCGCCTAACAAGCCGATCACTTTTCCCGGCGGCGCATCGATAGTGAAATCTGTGAGTGCCGGCGCTTTATCCGCGTAATTGAAAGTGACTCTGTCGAAACGGATATGCCCTTTCACATCATTGGAATCCAATTGGATCGGAAGATCTGAATTTTTAACATGGACATATTGATTAAACAGCTCCAGGACGCGCTCTCCGGAAGCCTTCGACTGCGTATAGTTGTTGATATGAAAGCCAAGCTGCCACATCGGCGCGATAATATACCAGATCAAGCTGAAAAAGGCGACCAATTCCCCCAGCTTCAGCGAATTGTTTATGACAAGTCTTCCTCCGACGACCAGCAGAATGACGACACATAAGCTGGCGAGCAGCTCCATGACCGGAAAATAATTGCCCCATATCTTGGCCGCGCGAATCTGATTGTCTTTATATCCCCGGCTCCGTACCGAAAACTTCTCGACCTCATGCGACTCTCTTGCGAACGATTTCACGGTGCGCACTCCGGTGATGTTCTCCTGAACCGCAGTTGTCAGATGGCTCATCGCCAGTCTCATTTCCTGGAATGCGGGGTGAATGTTCTTCTCGAATCTGAGTGCCGTAAATACGAGAATTGGGATCGAAATGAAGGTCATCAGCGTAAGCTGCCAATGGATCGACAGCATCATTGCCGCCCCGAAGACGACCATCAGAAACATATTGACGATCTGCGCGAACCCGAAACCGACGAAATTTCGAATCGCTTCCAAATCGGCCGTCAACCGAGACATTAAATCGCCTGTTTTCGCCGTATCATAGTATTGAAACGATAATTGCTGCAATTTATCGTAGCTGGCGTTGCGCAGACGATAGGCCACCCGGTTGCCGAGCCGGCCTCCGAAGAAACCGTGCAGAAATTGCATTGAGCCTTTAAGCGCTATAACACCGACGACGATCAGCGAAATCGCCGGAACCCATTCGAACTGCTTCGGCAGAATGATATCGTCAATCAAAATCCGCAGCATATTCGGATACACAAGGCCTAAAGCGGTAGCACACATCAGGCTGACTAACGATGCGGCAATGAGCTTTCGCTCGGGCCAATAATAGGCCTTCAGTTGCTTAAAGACGTCCACAGCTGTTCTCTCCCCAATACCGATTTTTAAGACATGAAAGAATATTAACAGCATCTCCTTCATACGGCAAATATCGGTTATCACCATAATCGAGAGTTTGACACCGAATGTTCACAAATAGAACCAATATCGGGGGGTATTCTTGCAAATCGTCGAAAATAATTGTTCTTACGAGGAAATTTGAACTTTGCAATGTCCGAATAAAAAAAAGAAAACCCGCCGGAGAAAATCACTCCGGCGGTTATGAATTATACAAGGCCAAACAGTTTCACAAGCGCAAAACCGACGATCGACAATAGTGCCGAGCCCAGCAGCCCAGCGGCGAACGGCTTCATCCCTAACCGGCGGAATGCCGCGATATCGACAGTAAGCCCCAATCCCGCCATTGCCATGGATATCATCAGGAAGGCGACCGTTACCGCTTGATCAGCTATTACTGCCGGGATAATACCGAATGAGTTAATGCCGCTTAATGCGACAAACCCAAGAATAAACCAAGGAACGGCTATCGATCTCCAACTCGCTCTTACAGAGCCGCTGCCGTCTCTTCGTTCCAAACGTCCCGCCCATACACCAATCAATACGGCAACCGGGACCAAGAGCGCCACCCTCGTCAATTTGACGATTAGGGCCATGTCGACCGCTTCATTTCCGCCGGGCGCTGCAGCTGCAATGACATGAGCCACTTCATGGAGCGTTGAGCCCGAAAAAACGCCGTATTCAAATGCCGACAGTCCGAAAACGGGATACAGCGCCGTATACAACAATGTGAACATCGTTCCTATCATCGCTATCGCAAGTGTACCGATTGCCGTATCTTCGTCGCTGGCCTTGATTTGCGGAGAAATCGCAATAACCGCAGTCGCCCCGCATATCGCCGTTCCGCAAGCAGTCAGAATTCCGAGTTTGCTCTCGACCTTCATCAGCCTGGCCAGCAAATAAACGATTAATAGTGCGAACAGGGTATTAAATAAAGCGATCGCCAATACCATCGGGCCGGCTTGGACGATATCCGCGAGATTGAGCCTGATCCCGAGCAGGATAATTCCGTAACGCAGAAGCTTTTTGCCCGACAGCGATATTCCTGCCATGGAGTCGGCGGGCACGCCGATCACCGCCCTCCAGACGACGCCGAGCGTTATGGCGATAACAAGTTCGCCCATGAGACCAAGGAAAGGAATACCCGCCAAATATTTAGCCGATACGGCCATTAGCAGCGTTAAACCTAACCCTTCCGCATAAGCCGAACCTCTCTTCTTTCTCAGCGGTGTGGCATAAGCTTGTTCCATTTACTCATTCCTTGAGATAACAGGATGTTCTCCGCTAATTCCAAAAATATTTGGCCTGCTCTGGTTGTATCACGGTATATACAGGTTCCTTCAATATACAGATCAGCCTTCTGCTCGTCATCTGCATATTCGAGCGGTATGCAAGCCAATAATTCGGTGTTAAGCTCGCTGGCAAGCGTCTCGCCTCCATGGGTTCCAAAGATGTACCGGATCGTGCCCCCCGTTTCAAGATACGACATGTTTTCGATAACACCCAGAATCTGATGGCCCATTTTTCCGGCCAAGCTGCCGGCCCTTGCGGCGACAAGGGACGCGTTTGCATGAGGCGTGGTCACAATAATCTCCTTGCTTTGGGGAATGATAGCGTGCAGATCAAGCGGAATGTCTCCTGTGCCGGGAGGAAGATCGATCAGCAAATAATCCAGGCTGCCCCACTGAACGAGCGTAAAAAAGGTTCGAAGCATCTTGCCAAGCTGAGGTCCCCGCCATACGACCGGCGAGTTGCCCTCGCTAAAAAAGCCCATGGACATGATTTTCACCCCATACGCTTCAATAGGTACAATTAAATTGTTTTCCATTAACGGTTGTTCGTTTATTCCCATAATCGCAGGAATGCTGAAGCCGTAAATGTCGGCGTCAAGCACGCCGACCTTCTTGCCTTTCGCCGCCAACGCCGCCCCCAGATTCGCCGTTACGGTCGATTTGCCGACACCGCCCTTGCCGCTGGCGATTGTAATCACTTCCGCGCCGCCTAATGACATTTCGGCATGGCCGGCTGATGCGGATTTCTCCGACTCGCCGTTACGATCCGACTCCATCGGCGGCCTGAAACGGATGTGAACGTTGTTTATCCCCTTACTGCATAAAGCGGCTGCCGCCTCATCCCGCAGTTTTGCAGCAGCCGATTCGGATCCGTTGCTTGTAACGATGGTTACCCAAACATCGCGTTCCTTAACGACGACGTCCCTTACCCGCCCCGTCTCAACCAGCTTTCGGTCCGATCCCGGCTCTTGCAACCGATGTAAGACGTCCAACACCGTTTGTTTTGTAATCATAAGCGCACCTCTTCAAATCAACATTTTTATACTGCAGCTTCTGCATGACCGCGATCCAATCCCAGGCAATCGTAAATTTTAGCGCGCAAGTTTATATATTCCTGGCCCGTACGGCTGCGCGGCCTGGGGATCTTAACGGTCACCGCTTCCTTGATCCGTCCCGGACGCGCCGCCATGATTACAATTCGGTCTGCCAAAAATAAAGCTTCCTCAACGTCATGCGTCACAAATATTACCGTCGTTTTTTCCAGCTCCCACACCTTCACAAGCTCTTCCTGCAGCTTTAGACGGGTAAGTGCATCAAGGGCTCCGAACGGTTCGTCCATTAATAAAACATCCGGTTTCAGGCATAAAGATCTTGCGATCGCCACCCGCTGCTTCATACCGCCCGATAATTGTTCCGGATACAAGTCGGCGGCATGGCCAAGCTCCATCAGCTGCAAATAATGGTCGGAAATTTCTTTGCGTTTGCGCGCGGGAAGTCCTTTCAGCTCCAAGCCGAATTGAATGTTATGACGAACCGTTCGCCACGGAAAGAGGCCGTAATCCTGAAAAACAAACCCTCTGCTCGGGTCGGGGTGCTTCACCGGCTCGCCGCCGCAACGGATTTCGCCGAAATCGGCCTGCTCAATTCCCGCAATCAATCTCAGAAGGGTGCTTTTTCCGCAACCGGAAGGACCGAGAAGACATACAAACTCTCCTTGTTTGACCGCTTCACTCACTTGATAAAGTGCCTGAACATGTCCTCCCGAGCCAATATGATAGCTTTTCGAAACATCGTCGATTTGAACATCCATAACGCATCTCCTGCCCTTCCGGTAATCGCTTATACGTTATTCCATTTCACGACTTTTTTTTCGGTCCACCTGATGAAAGCCGAGCTTACGAAGCCCAACAGACCGATCGTAAACATTCCTACCATTGAATCCTCGTATTGCATTAAGTGATACGCTTCCCATGCAAAATAACCGATGCCGAATTGGCCGGCGATCATCTCGGCGGTAATGACGCCCATCCATGAAGCGCCGACGCCTACGGTTAACGCCGAGAATATTTCTGGCGCCACCGCAGGTAAATAGACTTTCCACACCGCTTTTCCCGGCGGGCAGCCCAGACAATTGGCAGCATTGATGATTGTCGGAGAGATCCGTTTAATCGCGTTTCTCGTACTGATTAATATAGGGAAGAAAGCTCCGATGAAAGTGATGAATACGATACTGCCTTCCATCGAGCTGAAAAGCAGCATGGCGATGGGGAGAAAAGCGATTAGCGGCACCGGCCGAAAAATCTCAAATGTCGGAAATAATGAATCATTCGCTCTTTGCGACAACCCGATCCAGACGCCAAGCAAGACTGCCGAAATCAGTCCGAGCACAATCCCCAGCGTAACTCTGCCTAAGCTAATCACAATATTGACGTAATAGCTTTCGCTCAAGGCAACCTCCTTCCATTTCCGCACAACGTCAAGCGGAGAAGGCAAGTTGCCGAATTGCAGAGGCCACTGGACATTCCAGACGGACAATATATGCCATATCACCAGAAACACGACCACGGACGCTACCCTCAGCATGTATCCGCTCGTTTTGGCAAGAAGAGCTTGTTGAGCCGTGCGCCTCCAGAGTCTTCGCTCTGCATACGCAGTTTGAACTTGTTCCATGCTTGACCTCCAGTCTGCCGGGATTATAATTCTTTCCCGTCAATATAGTCCGATTTTCGCTGCTCTTCCGTCAAATAGGCTCTGTTCAATCCTGCAACGGCTTCTTCCAAATAACTTGTGTCGATAAATTCACCCAAATCAAGGTCCTTTTCCAGCTTGCCCAGCGACTTCAGAAAATCAATACTTCCTTGCAGCGTTTTAACATCGCGGTCATATACCGCGGCATCAAATCGTATCGTCTCCGTCATTTTCCTGCACACTTCAAGCGGAAAACCGCTTTCCCTGGCAAAGATTTCGGCGGCTTCATCGGGCGATTTCCGGATAAATTCATGGCTCTCAATCAATGCCTGAAGAAACGCGATTGCATAATCTCTATTAGCGGTTACCCAATCCAGATTCGCCACAATACCGTCAAGGTAATCGATATTCGTTTGCGACCCGTCGTACAGCTTTTGACCGACTTCCCTTTGCTCGATCAAACTGGGGTACGGCTCCCAAGTGGAGTGAGCGGCGATTTTATTTTGCTCGAGGCTCTGCATTCCAACCGCTACGCTCTGGTCGACGATTCTCACCTTGTCAATCAAGCCGTTCTGTCCGAGTGCGTCAAGCAGCATGCGATGCGCACTGCTTCCGATCGGAGTGGACACCGTCTGCCCTGCGAGATCCTGCAGCGACTGCAGCCCGCTGTCCTTCGGAATCATGACGGCTTGGTTCAACCCGAGCTTCCCTTTACCGTCAAACGCAAGGAACACAGAACGATAATTGGCCTGAGTCAGCCCTTTTACGCCGTTCAGGAGCAGCGGCATATCTCCCATGAACGCTAACTGGATTTTCCCGCCGATCATATTATTGTTAAGCGGAGCTCCTGCAGTGGCATCGAACCACTCTACGTTGAACGAAGTGGCGGGGTCCGCCTTCATCAGATACTTCTCGTATAACTTTTGATCCTTCATAATAAGCGCGCCCCAGGTCTGGGCTGTGGGGCTCTGATGACCGACTGTAATTTTTACCGTTTTGGAAGTCTTACCTGCTGCGTCTTCTCCCGGGACCGGTTCGGAACCGCCGATTCCCTTCCCGGTATTGCCGCAGCCGGAAAGGAAGATAATCATCAACATGATGGACAGTATCGATCGATGCTTCACCACAATCGTTCTCCTTCCTCCTAAGCGCCATTGCTGCTGCAGGGGGCCGTCATCCGCTCCCTGCGGCAGCGGAAAATGCAATGATCGATTTACCGGACGAGGTAAGGAATGTTCACCGTAACCGCTTCAACCGGGCAATCGACCTCGCAGGGCGTACAGTACCAGCATTCATCGTATTTCATATACGCTTTGTTGTTTTCATCCAAGGCGAGAATCCCCATCGGACACACTTGGACGCAAATATCGCAGCCGATGCATTTGTCCTTATCGATGATGACACCGGCTTCCACCCTTTGCGAAATCACATTCGAAGAAAGATTATTCATTGACGACCAACTCCTGTCTCAGAATATAAGGAGGCAATTCTTTGGTACCGATTTCCATATTGCCGCCGGCGTCCCTTTTCACGATTACCCGTTTCATCCAGTTCTTATCGTCCCGTTCAGGATGGTCCAGATAGTAATGGTAAAATCCCCAACGGCTCTCTTTCCTAAATAAGGATGCGCGTGCCATCATTTCCGCACAATCTACTATACTGTGTACCTCAAGCGCTCTCCCCAGTTCATGCGGGTCCTTGGCACCCATCAGCTTCAAATCAACCTTTCTGAAATATTCAACCTTATCGAGTGCGATTTCCATTTTCGTGGTTATTTTAGGCGGCATTAAATACTGGGTAACGATACGGCGGATTTTGGTCTCTACCTGCTGATGGGACACGCCGTTCGGATTTTGCAGCGGAGCGTAAATCCGTTCGCGTTCCGCTTCGATTTGTGCCGGATCCGGTTCGTGGTCGGTTTGCTTCTTGGCAAACTTTGCGGCATTTGTACCGGCAATTTTGCCGAAGGTTAATGCTCCAAGCAGATATTGATGCGGCACGCAAGCCATGTCGCCCGCAGCGTAGAAGCCTTTCAAAGTTGTCTCCGCCTCATGATTGACGAGTACGCCTGATGCACTATGTCCGCTGCACAAGCCCACCTCGGAAAAATGAAGCTCAATCATTTGCTCCCGGTAATCCAAGCCTCTGCCTTGGTGGAACCGCTCCCTGCTCGGCCGTTCGTTCTGATGGAGAATGCTTTCAATTTGCGAAATGACGCTATCGCCCAAATGATCCATTCGAAGGTAAAGGGGCCATTGGCCTTTGTTGGCCATTTTCCACATGTTCATGATTAGTTCACCGCTCCAATAATCGCAGCCCGTGACGCGTTCGCCCTTGGCATTGGCCGTATAGCCCCCGAATGGTCCAGCCACATAAGCGCAGGCAGGTCCGTTATAATCCTTCATTGTCGGGTTGATTTGATAGCACTCGATTCCAGTCAATTCCGCTCCGGCGTGGTAAGCCATTACGAATCCTTCACCCGTATTTGTCGGATTTTCGTAAGTGCTGTACAGGTATCCGGAATCCGTGGTGCCCATTCGGCCAGCGGCCCCGGTCGTGCAGACGACGGCTTTAGCTTTAACGATGACAAAATCGCCGTTCATCACATCGACGCCGAGCGCCCCGATGACTTGATCCCCCTTCGTCAGAAGCCGCGTCGCCATGACCCGGTTAACAACCTTGCACCGGCTTTTCTTCACTTGCTTGGCAAGAATCAGCTTCAAATCGCTTGCTTTCGGCATCGGCAGCACATATCTGCCTTTACGGTGAACCCGATAGACTTGAAAATCGCCATTTTCATCTTTTTCAAAATCGACTCCCCATGAATCAAGCAGCTTTACAATTTCATAACATTCCGCCGCCTGACGATAAACGGCTCGCTGGTCAATGATTCCGTCATTGGAATCGGTGATTTCCTGCGTGTATTCCTCCGGTGTCGCCTTACCTGGAATGATGGCATTATTAAGCCCATCCATCCCCATACTTATTGCACCGCTCCGGCGAATGTCCGCCTTGTCCAGAACGAGAACCTCTGCGGCGGGATTTGCTTCTTTCGCTTTGATTGCCGCCATCGTTCCGGCCGTTCCTCCTCCAATGATAAGAACATCAGTGACATACTCGCGCGTTTTCATCCTCCATTACCTCCTATGAATGCTTATGATTTCTTGAAACGCATCCCTTGACCTCAATGTAGCATCGCGGCAATTATGTGTCAATTAATATAACTCTTTATGGTATGTATATGATAATGAATGACGAATATCGATGAACATCCCCAATATCAACCACTTTTTCATGTCATATAATTGTTATGTTTAATGACATTCAATTGACCAATTGAGAATTGTTATATTAGAATATCCGTATAAGGGGGAGGATGCCGATGTCAGAGAAGAGATTAAACTTAATCACCTTACAAGAAACAATGGATTTATTGGAGGTAAGTCGGTCAACACTGGATCGCTGGCGTAAGCATAAATGCATGCCTTTCATCAAGATCGGTAAAGACATATATTTCCATAGAGACGAGCTTCAGTCATGGGTTAACAAACACTCCAGCACCACTAACACGTCTCGAATCGAATCGGCGTCCGCCCCGGAAACAGAAACGGTCACAATTGGTTACCAAAGCGGCACAGCACACATGTGGAGCGGCGTCCTTGTTAAAGAGCTCCATTATTTCGAAGAAGAATTGAAGGCGATGGAACCTGCTCGTTCTTACTCGGTGCATTGGTATGATGCCGCAAACGGGCTGGAACTTGTCGAAGGATTGATAACATCGAAAATTCAACTCGCTTCCTTAGGCGATTACCCGATCATGGTCAGTCATAAAATCAGCCAGCTATTACCCAACTACCGGCCGGTTCTGCTGGCATTTGACGGAAAAACGCCAGCAGGAACAGGCATATCGATTGTTGTCCCCAAAGACTCCTCAATACGCCGTCCTTCCGATTTAATTGGTCAGACAATTTCTACAGTAACAAATTCAAGCGCCGGTTGCAGGCTCAATCGCCTGCTGGCACCGCTTGGCGAACAACCTGTCCGGGTTATTCATCAAGATATGAAAGCAAGCTTGTCAAGCATCATCCAACAGCACGTGGGTGCGAGCGCCATGTGGGAGCCTTACGTCAGTTTGGCGCTGCAGCAGGGGGCAAGATTCATCAAGTATGAAGACACGTCGAGCGATGATTATCTTACCGGAATTGTAACCGGCGATCAATGGCTGCAGAAGAATGAATCCGTCGTTACCGCTTACTTGAAAGCACACCTGCGGGCTCACCAGTTCGCCAGAAAGGCCCCTTTCAAAGCGGCACAAATCATTTCGAAAGCGACGGGCTTCCCGGTTCATGTTACCGCTCATGTATTCACGCAAGTAAGATGGGATGCCGTCGTCTATACACGGGACCTGAGGACATTGAATAATTTAGGTGAAACAGGACCGCAGCATACGTTGAATTATCGAAGCGACATATTAGAACAGGCTGTTAAGAAACTGAAGCTCCCCCCTCTGAAATCCGGCTCACTGGACGGCGACTGGTCTTCAATCGCCCTCTATTAAAACTTGCAGCCGAAATAATGATCGGCCAAACAGGCAATAAAAAAAACCGTCAGGGAATTGAACTGCACCCCATTTGTTAGACACACGTCTAACATTGGAGGTGCAGTTCAGGAAATCCTGACGGTCCTTTATGTGCAAACCCAAACTATTGCGCGTTGGGGAGGAAATGGAGATGGCCTCCTGCGGCGTTACCTTTTGCCTCATTCACACGCTGCTTCCGCATCAAAACTGTTCGCTTAGCTCCACCAGGGACCGGTGCAGCTCCCGAAGCTCTTTCGGATCGGCGGTGAGACGAAGCGACGAGGCTCGCCCGTTCTTATACTCGGCAATATCCGATTGAAGCTTGGCGGACGCCGATTCGACCTGCTGCCGCCATAACGCTTTGTACTGCTCTTTCCAGCGCTCGGCGGTCAAATCCGCGTAGCTTTGAAGCGGCCCGGCAAGCAGGCCTTCGAGTGTTTTACGAAGCTCCGCCTTCCCCTCACCTTCAAAGAAGTGGCGCGGATGCTTGAATTTCCCCCAGAGCAGCTTCCTGTCGACCGCTTCCGTCTGCCACGGCTCTCCGAGATCCGGTGTCATTGCTTCAATCTGCTCCAGACGCCCCGGTTCATATCCTGCCAGTTTCGCTGCGGCGCTCTCGGCTGCAGAACCATAATATCCTGCAAGTCTTTTGAACATAGCATTTTCCATACGAAGCGTAGTCGCGAGCAGCTCTTCCGACAACTCTTTTTGAATCAGCCGCTGAAGCTCAAGCCAACACGACCAGATCATTTGTTTCAAATCCCGTCCGTCATCCTGAAGCACAGAAGGGTTAAACGCATAATTGTAATGTTCACCGAACCGGAATAGGATGCGTTTAAGCACGTGATGAAGAAGCTCGCTCAGCTCCTGAACGAGGGGCTCGAAAGAAGCATCATTTCGCAACGCCTCCGCTTCCTTCAATGCCGCATCCGTTTGACTGTCCAGCGTTAACAGCATCGATGCGCGCGACGCTTCATCCGCTTGTGTTGCCTCAATCCACGCGGCCGCTGCTTGGACCGCGCGTTCGAGATCCTGTCTGGCGGAATCGACTGCAAGCCTGCCAAGCTCCCCTGCAGTAAACGATAAAAAGGATTGCTCGAACGCTTCCATGCCGGAAGCAAGAAGCTGACTGTCGTCCGCAGTTAACTTCGCATCTAACGCGGACAGACTGGATACCGGATAGAGACGCGGGCGGCGGATGCCGTGATGAAGCAAATTCTCCTCGACATGGCGAAGCACACCTCTCAGTTCCTCTTCGTCTGCGGCCAGGTCGGCGGCGTTGACAATGAAGAACATTTTATCCAGTTCGAACTGGTCTTTGACGCGGCCAAGCTGCATCAGGAACTGACGGTCGGCCTGAGAGAATGCATGGTTGTAATAGGTAACAAACAGAATCGCATCCGCGTTCTTAATATAATTAAACGCAACACCGGTATGACGAGCGTTGACCGAATCGGCGCCGGGCGTATCCACGAGCACAATCCCTTGCGCCGTAAGCGGGCAATCGTAGTAAAGGTCGATTTCCAAGACAAAACAGGAACGGGATTCCTCGGCAACGAACCGCCGATAGGATGCTTCCTCGACATAGAGCTCTTTGCCAAGCTCCGGATACGACAGCTCCCATCCCTGGGATACCGCCTTAAGAAAGCTGTAATGCGGCCTTCCTCCCGGATGAAGCGCATCCGGCTTCAGCTTGCCGATCTTAGCGAGAAGATCCTCTTCATGCGATCCTTCCGCATCCTCACCAAGCAGCGCTAGTGAGTAACGGATATCGTCCAGCATCGCTTCTTTGCTTTTCATGACGATGCGGGCGGTCCGGTGCGGGTGATCAGACGTCGGCGGCACGATTCGGTTAATCGCAGCCGTTGTCGGATTCGGGGATACCGGCAGCGCCGATTCTCCGATTAACGCATTGGCAAACGACGATTTGCCCGCACTGAATGCGCCGAACAGCGCAATTGTAAATCGGCTCTGCCGCAGACGTTGCGCTTTGCTTCGCATCGCTGCCGCTATCGCTGCAAGCGGCTCGTACGGCATCAGCAGCTCAGAGGCGCGTTCAAGGATAACAGCAGCTTGCCGCTGAGGCCCAAGCATATCCGCCCTCTCCTGTACCGCAGCCGCGTTCGCCCCGGCGCTGAGAGCGGCCAGCTTCGCGAGCGCGTCCAATGATGAATCTGCGGCAGGCGTCTGCTTACTATCGGAAACTGTGTCTGCCTGCGAAGCATTGTTTGCTGACGGAGTCGGCAGCACAGGACGAACCGGCGCAGGCGGCAGCATCGACTCCAGCTCTCGCTTGTGCGCAGCCGCAGACTCGTCAAGTCGTTCCAGCATTGCGAGCGCCTTCGCTTGCTCTTGGAGCGAACGCAGCTTGGCCGACACTTCTTCAGCCGCTTTCTCATTGGCGGAAGAGGTACGTTTCGAGATCTCCTCGGCCAGAGCATATGCCCGCTGCCTATACTCCCCTTTAACCGAGGCGGCAAGCGATTTGCAGTAATTCATCGTTGATTCATTGCCGAATACCGCACCCGGCATAATATGACGATCGATCAGATCCGTTGTTACGATCCCGGAAAAATGTTCCGACAATTGCCGTTCGAGTGAATGGTCTCTCCAGCCGATCAGTCCGGCTGCCCTTCGAAAAAGCTCAAGGATATGCCATTGTATGGACGCGTCAACCTGTGCGAGAAAGTCGGCGTGAAAGGAATCCAGCCGTTTTTGTTGTTCTGCGGCGGTTTTGGCGCCGGCAAATAACAATCCGGTACGGAAGCCGGGCTTTCGGCTCTCCAGGAAGGAATGAGCCAAATCTCGGGTCGCTGCAGGTATAATATTCGCATTATCAAGCAAGGACAACACTTCCTGCTTCAGTTCGGATCTGACCCGGTCAGATGCCGAATTAAGCGCGTCCAGTTCCTGATTCAGTCGAGATAAAGCACCCCGTACCGTCCGCAGCGCATCCTCCCCGCCCGCAGCAGCAATCCATCGCTCCCTCTGGTCCTGTCTTGAAGCGTCCATCCACCGGGCATGCTCGTTAAGGAGCTGTCTGGCGGAGGCGTCGACACTGACCCGGTTAAGATTTCCGCCGATTGCCGCCAGTTCGGCAAGAAGCTGTATAAGCGCGGGCCATTCCTGATTGGGATGATCCGGTACGCGCTGCGACAGATATAGAATACCGGCCGGTTCCAAGTGCCAGTTCGCAAACGCCTCTTCCACGCTTCGCCTGTAGTCGGAAAATGACAATTCCCGTTCGCGGTGCTTATCGATTTGATTCACAATCAAATACAGCGGTTTTCCCCAATCCTTAAGCCGCTTGGCGAAAGCGAAGTTAATTTCGGATTGTACATGATTGTAGTCCATCACGTAAAAAACGACGTCAGCCAAATGGAGCGCCGATTCGGTCGCCATTCGGTGTGCGTCGTCCGTCGAATCGATCCCCGGCGTATCGAGGAGGACTGTCTGCTCCCCCAGCCTTGGGATCGGATATGAAATATCCACCGACGCAAATTCAGCGCCATTTTTACAATATTCCTCTAACCGGTCGGGCGGAGCCTCGAGCAGCTCTTCCCTTCCGTTCACCATTCGGACGATACGTGCGCAAGGCGCCCCATTGCGGATGGATACTACATTCGCGCTCGTCGGGATCGGACTTGAAGGCAGCAGAGTCGCTCCGCAGAGCCGATTGATCAGCGTTGATTTTCCCGCGGAAAAGTGCCCGCAGAAAGCGGCGGTAAAGAGGCCGCTCTGCTGCTTTTCACTCAACTCCAAAAACCTGCGGGCATGCTGCTCATCCCCCGTCTCCCGTATTCGGGTTTCAATCTTAAGAAGCGCATCCGCGGCAACCGCAGGCGCGCTATCGGTCATCGTGTTCATATAGCTCTCTCCCAGCCTGGAGCGTTGTTTACTCCGATTGTGATCCCGTTACCGGCATACAAATCTCAAAAACATTGCCATGCTGCAAAATCGTTATGCCGCGCCCTTTTTCTTTCATAACAACGACTTCCGGCTTTACCCGCATCCGTTCGATATATTGTTCGGGAACGTCGCCCGATCCGCTGACCGTCACGCCTTCCAAAACAACTTCTTCATTATCGTCCGGCGGCGAGGCGATAACCTGAGGGTAAATATCGGAAAACAATTCAAAATTATTGGTGTATACAGATATGCATTTCATCGTTTCTCATCCTTTTCTGGCGATTGTATTCTTCACTACATCTTTCCTGTTTTTAGCAGGCTTCATACGTAACTTACCTTCCTTGCACCGGTCCAGCAAAGGACAAACCGTACAACCGGGGTTTTGCGCTTTGCAGTGATATCGGCCAAAAAAGATGAGCCTATGGTGGGTTAACGTCCACTCATCCCGCGGAACAAGCTTCATCAGCTTCTTCTCCACTTCAAGCACCGAATCATCGGGCTTTGCCGCTCCCAACCGCTTCGAGACCCTCTCCACATGCGTATCAACGGCAATAGCAGGAACGCCGAAAGCATTGGACATAACGACGTTTGCCGTCTTGCGCCCGACGCCGGGCAGCTCGGTTAACTGCTCGTGCGTCTCCGGAACATCGCCACCGTGTTTATCAATCAACAGACGGCACAGCTTCTGAATGTTTGCGGCTTTGTTCCGGTACAGGCCGATCCGCCGGATATCCTGCTCCAGCTCTTCGGGCGGCACGGATAAATAATCCTCAGGCCGTTTATATTTCTGAAATAAATCGGCGGTCACTTTATTCACGGTTTCGTCCGTGCATTGGGCCGACAGCAGCACCGCAATTGTTAATTCGAATGGATTGCTATGATTTAATTCACAATGGGCATTCGGATACATCCCGGCGATGACATCGAGGATTTCCCTCATTTGCTTTGCGTTCATTACCATTCTCTCCCAAGCAGAAACCAGCTGTCGTTCCGCAAGAACCGTTAGCTGAACTCGTTTATGAGGCTTCGTTCAAAGTGTAGCGAAAAATGTTACCTTGCGCAAGCCTCTTCCGCTCAAAGTTACGAAGTTTTCATGGCGAATTCAATTTTAAGACCGCCCTCAAAGTTCGAGCTCTAATCGGGCGGTCCCTGATCTGTTATGGTGTTTTGATGACCTCAATCAGTTTTCCGTTTACAGTATAAAGTGTAAGTTGATCGCCGTTCTTCAGCGACTGGACCGAAATGGCGCTACCCGCCTGTGTGAACTTCGTTTCGTTCGTAACCGTGAAGCGAATGTTTGAATCACTAATGTTTGTCGCCAAAACATACAGCTGCTTGGCCGCCGAATCGTATCGGCTGAATTTGCGGGATAAGCCGGTAATGACAGTAACAACCGTCGTTTCCTCCGTGTCCAGGCGGACGTCAATCCAATCGCCCGGCGCAAGCGCCGCGGCCGAAGTGCTCGTGACGCCATCTTTAACGACCCGGAAGCCTGCGCTTAACGTTAAGTCAAACACACTGCCGTTTGTTCCGGTCAACGATACCTTGTTATTGGTGACGGATACGATTTTCCCGATAGAGACTTTAACGGCTTTAATTGCTGATGGCGTTTTGCCTGCATAGACCACATTAACCGTTTGTCCCGCTTTGAAATCAGATAAAGCTATTTTTGCGCCTTGCTCGGACAAGAGCTGCCAGTTTGTTGAGACAAGCCATTCGACTACCGTTCCCTCGGCCGATTTCAGCTTGATTTTTTTGGTTGTGTTATCGACGGAAACAATTTCCTGTTGCAGCGTTTGATTGACATGAATGCCGCTCGCTTTGTCCTGATTGGCATCAAGAGTTATGGTTACGATATCGCCGATTTTCAGATCGGATAACGATGCTGTAGCTTTGCCGTAGATCTCAACGTACGGCGAAGCGTAATTGACCGTATACATACTTCCGTTGTCAAGAGATACCGTCATAGTGCCTGCCGATTGGTTAAGACTGGCGAGCTTTCCGGTATACTGGTGTACAAACTGGATAAACACCGCGGTTTTCTCCGTATAACCGATCGTAACCTTTCTATTGCTCGTCAGCATCGATTGTACGGCAGCAAGCTGAACTTCATTGCCGTTTAAGACAAATTTCGTACTGTTGGTGATTGTAACGGCATACGGATTATCATCCTGATCGACGAAAGATAGCAGCTTCCGGTCAGCAATGTACCCGACAATCGTCGCCCCGTTCAATATCTCGACTTTACGGTTCGTCACTTTAATAGCGGTAACGATATTTTGGGAGTTAACCGTCATTTCAAGCTGATCCCCTCTTACCAGATCGCTTAGTCCCGGCTGGTTCATACCTTCAATGATTACTTGGACGCCGGCGGCTACGAATCGTACGTTCGGATCGTTATTGACCGTATAAGTGATCGTTTTACGGTCGGAGCTCGTATCGTAGAACTCGCCTTTTATCGACTTGCCCGACGTTAAAGTGATTGTAATTTTGGTAATTTGACTGTTCGTGACTTCGTAATCAATCGTATCGCCGGCTATTATATCGGTCATCGTTTTCACTTCGCCATTCCAGGAAATCAACGCTTGTGAAGAAACCGTCCATGTCTCTTCCTGGGCCGTTTCGATGTTTTCCAAAGTCACGCTCGTTCCGTTGACCGACTTCACCAAGCCCTGCGCTTTCTTGTTCACGGGTGAGCCTTGTACAATGATGGCAAGCGTGAGCGGCTCTGGCCTGAACGTATCATTCAGCACTTCAACGTCGCTGCCTATAACCAGATCTGACAGCTGCAATTTCTGTCCTTCGCTGTTTCTGATAACGAGGGAATCATTGTAATCAAACGATACAAATTCATTATCGATGGAAATGAAAATTTTCGATTTCTCCGGAACAATGCTGGCGATTTTCCCTTTGACCGAGCTTACCTGCTCTTCGTCGCCCATTTGTTCGATGTAACTTACCGTATTCCCGGAAACGATAACTGTAACTTCCGTATACAGCTTCAATTCTTCCGCAGTTGAAGGAAGTTCCGAATCATAGCGGTAAAAGAGCGAATCCGCAGTAAGCTGATAAGTCCGCTCCTGCTGCTGCCCTTCTTCGTACAAGGAAATCGTCGTATCGGTTATTCCGCTTAATAAACCGGTTGCCTGGCCTGAATAGGCTACCGGATATGCGGATTGCGCCCTGCTCAGCAGCGTTGCCATCATTGCCCGGTTCACGTTGCCTTTCGGATCGAACTTATCAGCGGTCACGCCTTTCATTAATCCGAGCGAAACCGCAGCATTTACATAACCGTTATAATCCGCTCCGATTTGATCCCGGTCGGCAAATGAGGCAGCCGCCAAAGCCTGCTCTTTCGCGAATTCATCCTGGCCGATCGCGCGGACGATCAGCTTTGTCACCCATTCTCGTGTCGCTTTGCGGGATCCCCAAGCCGTTTCGTCGGCATTCTCGGTTTGTTCAAATTCCTTGATGTCAAGCAGCCCTTCCTGGATCGCATATACAACGTAAGGCTTGGCATAGTCCTTCACATTGAACCCTTCAGGAAAAACAATTGCATTGTCTACTCTCACTTCTTGCTCTTTACCGATAAATCGAACGGCCATGATTACGGCATCTTCCTGTGATACGTTATCTGCCGGACGGAATGTGCCGCCCGCATATCCTTGAATAATTTTCTGCAAAGCCAGCTTGGCAATATGCTTCTCCGCCCAGTGACCCGGTTTTACGTCCGAGAAAGGCGTCGTCTTACGCACTTCTTCGGCAGAGACGGATTGAACCGCCGCAAAGAAACTTACTAGCAAGGAAACAATAATCGCAACACTAATGATTTTATTCTGGGATGATTGCAAAGTCATCTACCATTTCTCCTCCGTATATCCGCCAAACGTCAGCTTGGCTAGGCAAACTGACGCAGCGGCAACTGTTATTTTCGAATCGGATGATCCAGCTTTTCGTGCCCCATCAGACTGTCCGGCTCTTCTCCGTCAACGAGTAGATTGAGTGATGTGATATCATCAAATTGAAACATCGTGCCGCGGATCGCTTCAAGGGCGAACTCTTCCCCGGGAGCGCCGAATCTCGCTTCTTCCGGAATTGACAAATCGATCGTTATATCGCCGTTGTTAACCGTGAGCGAATGGACCTGAATGAGTTTCCAAAGAGAAAGGGCACCGTCTTCTCCGTCCTTTTGCAGCTCGGCAAAAGCGGCCTCGATTTTCTCCTGCGTATTCGAATAATGAATCACCCGTTCCTGAACGATCTTTTCAGATAATTCAGCGTCCGCATAGTACACGTAAATCGTCATTTCTTTTTTTTCGTCCTTTTGTACCGGTGACGGGTCGGAGGCGGGCGTACGATTACCGGCCGGTTCGGATGCGCCGCAGCCCGCAACAAGCAACGCTGCCATGACAAACAACAAGATTAGCTGAATCGGGTGTCTCATCGTTTTCCTCCTGACATAGGGATCTTTGAGCGGAGCTCAAAGTCTCTCCGCTGACATAGGGATCTTTGAGCATGACATAGGGACCTTTGAGCAAGGCTCAAAGTCTCTCCTTATTTCCAAGTCTCTCCGCTTGAACTTCCTCACTATAATGAGTGTGACTTCTTCTCAGGAAAGCTTCAAGTAAGCTTTGATTCCAGCTACTAGCTCAGCGGCAATCCGGTTTTGAACGGATTCGGTGAACAATGCCTTTTCATCCTCTTTATTGGACAGATATCCGGCTTCGACAAGAACCGCAGGCATTGTCGTTTGCTTGATCACAACGAATCCGGCTTGTTTGACATAACGGTCCGGCAATCCCGTCCCTTTTAGAACATGCTTGTGAATCGTTTGTGCAAATAGCTTGCTGTCATCACGGCTGTAATAGGTCTCCGATCCCCGGATGTGCGACTGGTAACTATTTGCATGGATAGAAACGAATAAGTCCGCATTAAGATCGTTTGCGAATTTAGCCCGGTCTTGCAGTTCGATGAACGTATCATCTTTTCTTGTTAAATAAGGCTGTATTCGGGGCTCCTTCTCCAGCAGCGCATTGACTTTAAGGGCGATGCTGAGATTGAACTCCTTTTCCGTCCGTTTTGTGACGCTGATTGCACCCGGATCCTTTCCTCCATGCCCTGCGTCAATAACAACTTTGAAGATTCTGTTGCCATTCGGATCTAACAGCGGCAGCGCATTCGGGTCAACCTCAGCCAGATCGATCCGGATTTCGCCCTCCAATTTAGTTACGGTGTATAGATTGGCCATCTTCAAGTCAAGCACGATGCGGACAGTGGCCGGCTTGTCCGAAAAATAGGAATAGCGCACACTCTTCAGCACGGGATGACCGTCTATCGGCTTTATTCCTTCACCGCTTCTCGCCCCTTCGGGCGACAATATAAATCCTTCAACAAACTCCGGCGAAAATCCTGCATTCGGTAAGTCCAGTACGATACGGTCGTGATCTTTCAGCGAGAAATTACTATCCGATGCAATAAGTCCGTCATGATGGATTGAAATCCGATTTACACCGTCAAATTCGATCTTCTTGATTATACCGGTCGCATCGGATGGGACAGGTCTCATGGATGCCGGATCTATTGGACCGGGTTCCGCCGTTCCTGCGCCGGATTCGTCAACGGGTTGTGCAGGTTCCGGTGTCGGTTCGGGTTCGGGCGGCGCTTTTTGATATAAATGAACGGCTTTGGCCTGATTGTCCCAAAAAACGTCGAGCCCCATTTGTTCTCCGACAAAGCGCAGCGGCACCATCGTTCTGCCGGACACGATCGTCGCCGGCGCGTCCATATCCACCTCGGCTTCGTTAACGACGGCCTTTGAGTCATTGATCTTTAAAACCATATTCATGCTTTCGTTATGTACGCTTACAGTTCTTGTTTCCTTGATCCACCTTGCCCGGCCGCCGAGACCGCCGGCAATAACCGATATCGGAACCATTGTGTAATTGTTCACCAGCATTGGTTCGACATCCGATTCAATCGACTTTCCGTTCAGATAGAGCAGCGGAACTTTGACGGCTTGTCCATTCGCAGCAGCCGTTTGTCCGGCAAGAGGCCATAAAGTCAATAGTACCGCCAACGTTACCAATACAGATACCAGCTTCTTCATCATTCACCTCAAGGACTGATTATTGCCGTATCGAATCGCCGCATTCGACTTTTCTCAGACGAAAGTTTAGACGCATTACGACAGAAAAAGTTGCGATTCGCGGAAAAAATATCCGGAAGCAAAAGAGACCCCGATTAGATCGGGGCCATATGATTAGAACCTCAATTAATATGCAATCCGGCTGGCTTCATAAGCCGCAATTTTGTCATCGTGTTGAAGCGTTAATCCGATATCGTCGAGCCCCTGCAGCAAAAATTGGCGGCGGTGCTCGTCAAGATCGAACTTGATCTCCAGTCCGAGAGAATCCGTTATCGATTTGTTTTCCAGATCAACGGTCAGCCGGTAGCCTTCGTTGGCCGCAGTCCGGACGAACAGCTCTTGCACCTGCTCCTCGCTCAGCTTGATCGGCAATATACCGTTCTTAAAGCAATTGTTATAAAAAATGTCGGCAAACGAAGGTGCGATCACACATTTAAAGCCGTAGTCCAAAATCGCCCATGGCGCATGCTCGCGGGAGGAACCGCAGCCGAAATTGGCGCGTGAAATCAGAATTGAAGCATCTTTGTAGCGCGGCTTGTTCGGTTCAAAATCGGCATTCATCTCACCGTTTTCGTGAAAACGCCATTCAAAGAACAGAAACTGTCCGAACCCGCTTCGTTCGATGCGTTTCAAAAATTGTTTCGGAATAATGGCGTCGGTATCTACATTGACACGGTCAACCGGCGCAACAATGCCGGTAAGCTTAATAAATGGTTCCATCGGTATCAAACTCCTCTCTTACTATGCAAAGATCAGTTCATCACTTCGGTTTTGAATTTCCAGTCGCGCACATCGGTGAAACGGCCGTTGATCGCTGCGGCTGCCGCCATTGCAGGCGATACAAGATGAGTCCGTCCGCCGCGGCCTTGACGGCCTTCAAAGTTACGGTTCGATGTCGAAGCGCAGCGTTGTCCCGGCTGAAGCACATCGGGGTTCATCGCCAGACACATCGAACAGCCTGCGTCGCGCCATTCAAATCCCGCTTCTATAAAGATCTTGTCAAGGCCTTCCTTCTCAGCCTGAATTTTGACGCGTCCGGAGCCCGGTACGACAATCGCCGTCACTTTATCGCTGACTTTGTAGCCTTTCGCCACCTCAGCTGCCGCGCGAAGATCTTCGATCCGGCCGTTGGTGCAGGATCCGATAAATACATAATCCACTTCGATATCCGTCATGCGGGTACCAGGCGTAAGCCCCATATATTCAATCGCCTTTTCCGCCGCTTTGCGCTCGTTTTCCGTCGGCAGGCTGGCCGGATCAGGCACGAGGGAAGTAATGTCCGTACCCATGCCGGGACTTGTTCCCCAGGTCACTTGCGGAATGAGTGAGTCGACGTCGAATTCTGCGACAACGTCGTACTCAGCGCCTTCATCGGTTACCAATTGGCTCCACGCAGCAACCGCTTGCTCGAACGTCTGTCCTTGAGGCGCATATTCGCGGCCGCGCAAATACTCAAACGTCGTTGCGTCAGGAGCAATCAGGCCTGCGCGGGCGCCTGCTTCGATCGACATGTTACATACCGTCATACGTTCTTCCATTGATAGGCTTCTGATCGCTTCGCCGGTATATTCAAGCACATAACCGGTTGCGAAGTCGGTACCGTATTTCGCGATGACGCCAAGGATCATGTCCTTTGCGGTCACGCCCGGCTTCCTGGAGCCGTTGAAGCGTACTTCCATCGTTTTCGGCTTTGCCTGCTGCAAGCATTGCGTCGCGAGAACATGCTCCACCTCGCTCGTTCCGATTCCGAATGCCAGTGCGCCGAATGCGCCGTGCGTCGACGTATGGCTGTCGCCGCAGACGATCGTTTTGCCCGGATGCGTTAAGCCGAGCTCAGGTCCCATAACGTGAACGACGCCCTGATCGATGCTGTTCAAGTCGAACAGCTTCACGCCGAAATCATCACAGTTCTTGGTCAGCGTATCGATCTGCTGCTTCGAAATCGGATCGGTAATGTTGAACCGGTCTTTCGTCGGTACGTTATGATCCATCGTTGCGAACGTCAGTTCAGGACGGCGGACCTTGCGGCCCGAAAGACGGAGTCCTTCGAACGCTTGGGGAGACGTCACTTCATGAACCAGGTGCAGGTCGATATACAGAATGCTCGGTTTTCCCGCTTCCTGATGGATGACGTGATTATCCCAAATTTTCTCAAACATTGTTCTTTTCGCCATTTGTATCACCTCATAAATTCCGTATTCATCAAATTACCTTAATAATTTCATAGCGATATATTAACATTTCTTTCTTCATTGATCCAAGATATAATATCTATAACAGTGATAGGCATGGCCTATGAAAAGCTATAGAGGAAAATATACGCAAATTCAAATAGACTGAGAGACTTTGAGCTCCGCTCAAAGATCCCTATGTCAGGGGGTATATATATTTATGGAACTGCGCCAACTGCATTACGTCGTCCAAATCGCAGCGGAAAAAAACTTCTCGCGTGCCGCGGAGAAGCTTCATATAGCCCAGCCCTCGCTTAGCCAGCAGCTATCCAAGCTGGAAAAGGAAATCGGCGTGCTTCTGTTCCGCCGTACGACCAATTCCGTCGAGCTGACGCATGCAGGCAGCGTGTTCGTGGAAAAGGCGCAATCGATCCTCGATCATGTCGAGCAATTAAAACAGGAAATGGACGATATCGCCCATATGCGCAAAGGCAAGCTCGTTGTCGGAAGCCTGCCGATAACGGGCGCCCATCTTCTGCCGCTATTTCTTCCGGTATTTCAAGATAAATATCCGGAAATCGAAATTGTGCTGGTCGAAGAATCCAGCTCCCGGCTCGAGCAATTGACCGCCAGCGGACAAACCGATCTCAGCCTGTTGTCCCTGCCTCTTCAGGAGCCGTCGCTTGCCTGGGTTCCGCTCATCGAGGAGGAGATATGCCTTGCCGTACCGCCGCAGCACCGGCTGGCCGTCGAACAGGAGAACCGGAGACAAAGACCTTCTGCCGCCATCAAGATTGAAGAGCTTAGCCGCGAACCGTTCATCGTACTGAAGAAAGGTCAGGGATTCAGACAAATCACATTGGACTTATGCCGTACAGCAGGCTTTGAGCCGCGGATCGTATTTGAGAGCGGCAATATAGAAACGGTGCAATCGCTGGTCGCCGCAGGGATGGGCATTGCATTTGTGCCGATGATGGTTTCGAGGGCCAAATGGAGCACACTCGCCCCGGTATATTTGAACCTTGCCGGACCGCGTCCTTCGCGAACGCTTGTGATTGCCAGCCGCAAAGGACGATACTTGTCCAAAGCGGCGGAAGCGTTTATCCAAACGATGAAAACGACAGTCGAACAGCATTATGAAGGCGAAGAAAAAGCGTAAACGGGTGCACGTAACTAGTAGAGGGATGGTCTGCGGTCTTCAAAGACCGGAATACGGGTCCGAACCGTGTCGACCAGCGACAGATCGATAACCGCCCGCAGAACGGTTTCTTCTTCCCCCGCTTCCGCAACGGTCTCCCCCCACGGGTCGATGATCATGGAATGGCCGAAGAATGTCGTATCGCCGCTTGTTCCCACACGGTTGCAGGCAATCACATACATCTGATTCTCAATTGCACGCGCAATAAGCAGCGTCCGCCAATGATGCAGTCTGGGCTTCGGCCATTCGGCAGGCACGAACAGCAGCTTCGCGCCTTCAAGCGCCAGCCTGCGGGATAATTCCGGAAAACGGATATCGTAACAGATCATCATCCCCGCTTCAGTGCCGTCGATCGATAACAACCCTGGCTTCTCCCCTGCGGTCAAATACTTTTCTTCCTTCATTAAACGGAATAGATGGATTTTGGAATAGTCCGCATGGACATCTCCCCCGCGGTTAAACGCATATATCGTGTTCAGAATATTATCGTTCCGCTTCTCCGCAATCGAGCCGGCCACAAGATGAACGCCGTGCTTGCGGCTGAATTCACTGAGCAATTTTTTTGTCTGCCGGCCTTCCGGGTCGGCAATCGAACGGATTTCTTCAAGAGCATACCCCGTGTTCCACATTTCCGGAAATACAATGACGTCCGGTTTATCCGGCGTGTTCACCGCTTCTTCTAGCATGGACTGCAGCTTGCCAGTATTAACATCCGGCCTTCCCGCTTCAATAGGCATTTGAAGTAAAGCAATCTTCATCTTATTCGAACCCATAAGTTTTCCTCCAAACTTCAGAATCAACCGTACATTTCATAATAACGTGTCATGGTTCCATGTCAAGTTGGGAATAGTAATATTGCCGACAATTGCCACCGTTCATTATTCAAGATAACCTTCAACCAAAGGAGATAGGCACATGACAAAGAATAATAAGCTTTTCGGGAAACGGACGCTTGCCTTTTTGACAGCTTTAATGCTGTTCGCCACCTGCCAGTCCGGATTTGCCGCCGCGTCCGAGGAGTCAATGTTAAAACCGGTTCAGGTATTTGATATCCAAGCGGGAAAAGTGGTCAAAACGCTGGACAACGATAAACAGTATCAAGCATTTGCCGGCGCATGGCTCAAGTCGGTGAGCGGCTTGGCTCCGCAGCTGCAGCCGGAGGAGAAATGCGGATATGTGTACCGCATTCCTCTTGCCAAGCCGGCCGTCGTGAAATACCAAAATCTGCAGCTTCAGATTGAAGACGTCTTCATGTTTTACTGCCCGGATAAACAACCGGTGCTCCTAGTATTCGATATGAACCGCCGGCCGTTTCTGTTCCAGTTCAAAGCCGACATCAAGCCTTTTCTGAAAAAGGTCGGCATCCCTTCGTAGTAACGCAGCAGCTTCAACCTCGACACCTGTGCCCAAATCTGATAAATTAGGGATATTATTCGCACAGAATGTGGAGTGTTGATTATAATGGATCTTTTTAACTCAGCCCGTATCGGAGAACCGGCCGAACGGATCAAAGGCTTGCCGGATCAATTTTTTGCAGGCCTGGTGAGTAAAGCGAACGTGCAAATCGCCAAAGGGCGCGACGTCATTAATCTGGGCCAAGGAAACCCGGATCAGCCGACCCCGTCTCATATTGTTGCATCGCTGCAAGCGGCCGCAGCCAATCCGCTTTATCACAGATACCCGCCGTTCAGCGGATTTCCTTTTCTTAAACAGGCAATTGCCCAAAGGTATAAGGAAGATTACGGCGTAACGCTTGATCCGGAGACGGAGGTTGCGATTCTGTTCGGCGGGAAAACCGGGCTCATTGAAATCAGCCAGTGCCTGCTAAATCCGGGAGACGTATGCCTCGTCCCCGATCCCGGATATCCGGATTACTGGTCGGGCGTGGCGCTTGCGGGAGCGACCATGTCCTTTATGCCCTTGACTGCCCGGAACGGCTTTCTCCCCCAGTACAATGCGATCGATAACCTGATAGCGGGCCAGGCTAAGCTGATGTTCATCAACTATCCTAACAATCCTACAGGGGCAGTCGCAAATCCCGGCTTTTACGAGGAGACGGTAGCGTTTGCCAAGAAGCACGGGATCGTTGTTGCGAGCGATTTTGCCTATGGAGCGATCGGCTTTGACGGCCAGCGTCCCGTCAGCTTCCTTCAGACGGATGGGGCCAAAGAGATCGGCATCGAGTTTTACACACTCTCCAAAAGCTATAACATGGCCGGATGGCGCGTAGGCTTTGCGCTCGGCAACGCGCAAATCGTCCGGCTTATCAATCGGATACAGGATCATTATTATTGCAGTCTGTTCGGCGGCATTCAGGAAGCCGCTGCAACCGCACTGACCGGACCGCAGCAATGCGTCGCCGAGCTGAATGAGGCTTATGAGCGCCGGCGCAACGCCGTCTTCGAGGCATTACAGGAGATCGGCTGGCAAGCCGAACGTCCGAGGGGATCCTTTTTCTGCTGGCTCCCTGTCCCTCCTGGTTATTCTTCCGCAGCGTTTGCCGATCTGCTGCTTGAACGCGCCGACGTCGTTGTTGCACCCGGCATCGGTTTCGGAGAACATGGAGAAGGCTACGTCCGTCTCGGTCTGCTGACTGCGGAGGAGCGGCTTCAGGAAGCGGTTCGGCGTATCGGCAAATTGCGGTTATTTGGCGGATAAAGGTCCGTTTCCCTTTCTTTACACCTGACATGGATTCTGGTATGCTAGCAATAAGAGAACACGGAAACGTCATGACGGGTCCCTCAAGCAACATCCAATCGCGTGCAGAGAGTAAATTCCACGGGCTGCAAGAATTTACCGCGACGTTTGCTTGACCCTAGGCCCAGAACGGCCGGCGAACAACCGGACAGTGCCTGCTGTTACCAGGTTACAAGCTGGATGGCCTAAAGATCGGCCATCAATGAAGGTGGTACCGCGGAAGCGCTGACTTTCGTCCTTTACTGGACGGGAGTCTTTTCTTTTTTTGGTCTGCGGTCAAAAGTACTTATTATATTATCAACAAGCGGTATGGCAGGAAGGGATTAACCATGGGAGAATCAATCGTAGTGAAAATCGGCAGCAGCTCTTTAACCTCTGAGGAGGGCGGATTGAATCGGGAAAAGATTGCATTTTTTGCCGGCGAGCTTGCTTCCCTTCATCGTAACGGATATCACGTTCTGCTCGTAACGTCCGGCGCCGTAGCGGCCGGCTTCCGCAAAATCGGATATCGTTCCCGTCCGAGACTGGTGTATGAGAAGCAGGCGGCCGCAGCGGTCGGCCAAGCGCTGCTCATGCAAGCATACCAGGAGGCGTTCGGCGCAAGCGGCATCGGCGTCGCCCAAATCCTGCTGACGAGGGCCGACTTCTCCAACCGGAAACGGATCAACAACGCGAAGATGACCATCGACGAATTAATTCGTCAGCGGATGATACCGGTTATTAACGAAAATGATACTGTTGCCACAGATGAGCTCGAGCATAAATTCGGCGATAATGACAAATTGTCCGCCCTCGTTGCCAATCTGGTCAAAGCGAAGTACCTGCTAATGTTAACGGATACCGACGGATTATATACGGAAGATCCCCGCAAAAACCCGGCCGCCGAGCGAATCGAGCGTGTCGGAACGATATCCGAGGAGATCGAACGGATCGCCGGAGGCGCGGGAAGCAGAGTCGGAACCGGCGGCATGCGCTCCAAGATCGATGCGGCGCGAATGGCCATGCGCGGCGGCGTCCCCGCATTTATCGGACGCGCTCTCATACCCGGCGATCTGCTGGCGGCTGTTAACGGATATGGAAAAGGGACTTATTTCGATACGTCGCTGCATACGTTACCAATGAAGAAGCAATGGGTCGGCTTCCACTCGCTGCCGCAAGGAAAGATCGTCGTTGATGAAGGTGCGGAAAAGGCGCTGCTGTCCGGAGGCAAAAGCCTGCTGCCTGCAGGCATCCGCTCCATTGAAGGCGATTTTCATCCGGGCGATGTCGTAGAAGTGACCGGCCTAGCGGGACATACGATCGGTCGCGGCGTCGTGAATTACGCCGCTTGGCAAATCCAGGCTGTAGCCGGAATGAATACTGAAGAAGTCCGCCGCCGGGTCGATGTGAACCGGATTGAGGTCATACACCGGGACGAATGGGTCGGCTTCGCTACTGACAACCGGGTATTATAATACCGAATGTTGAGGAGGAACCAGACGATGAGTGTAGTATTAAGCGAAGTTCAAATGAAGGCGGGAAAAGCGAGGAAAACGGCTCCGCTTATGAACCGGTTGACAACGGAACAAAAAAACAATGCCCTGCTCCGAATGGCGGAAGCTTTGTTAAAGGAACAACAATCGATTATTGACGCCAATAAAGAAGATTTGCAGCGCGGTCGCGCGAACGGTACAAGCGAATCGCTGCTTGACCGGCTCTCGCTTAACGAACAGCGGATTGCTTCCATTGCGGAAGGACTGAGCCAGATCGCCGGACTTCCGGATCCGGTCGGCGACGTTATGGAAACGTTCCGCCGTCCTAACGGACTGGAAGTACGCAAACTCCGCGTACCGTTAGGGGTCATCGGTATGATCTATGAGGCCAGACCCAATGTAACGGTCGATGCGGCAGGCCTTTGTCTGAAAACCGGCAATGCCGTCGTCCTGCGCGGCGGATCTTCCGCGCTCAGCTCCAACAGGCGGATTGTCCAGGTACTGCACGAAGCGCTTGCCGGGACAGATCTTCCCGCCGATGCGCTTCAGCTGATCGAGGATCCGAACCGGTCCTCGGCCCTCGAAATGCTTAAGCTGAACGAGCTGCTTGATGTCGTCATTCCGCGCGGCAGCGCTGCGCTTATCCGTAATGTTGTCGAGAACGCGACCGTTCCGGTTATCGAAACCGGTGCCGGCATATGCCACACCTATATTGACGAAAGCGCGGAGGCGGCCATGGCTTCGGATATTGCATTCAACGCTAAGGTTCAGCGCCCTTCCGTTTGTAATTCGATGGAAACGCTGCTTGTGCATCGGCAGTTCGCCGAAGTCCATCTGCGCTCTATTGCCGACCGGATGAAGTCCGCAGGCGTGGAGCTTCGCGGTTGTAGACGGACGAAGGAGTTAATCGCGGATGTCCTTCCTGCTTCCGATACCGATTATTCAACGGAGTACAACGATTATATTCTTAATATCCGGATTGTCAGTCACCTGGACGAGGCGCTGGAGCATATCGCGCAGTTCGGTACGAAGCATTCGGAGTGCATTGTCACCGAGAATAACGAGAACGCCGCACGTTTTCTGCAGGAGGTTGATGCAGCTGCGGTATACCGTAATGCTTCCACCCGTTTTACCGACGGCTTTGAATTCGGCTTCGGCGCGGAGATCGGCATCAGTACGCAAAAACTGCACGCCCGCGGTCCAATGGGCCTGCCGGCTTTAACCTCTACGAAATATGTCATTACCGGAAACGGACAAATCCGCGAGTAGGAGTTACTGAATTGTCGGCCCGCCGAAATCAAATATTGAAGAATAAGCAGAGAGACTTTGAGCCTCGCTCAAAGATCCCTATGTAAGGAGGTTTTCCTATGGCAATTCATCCGTCTTCCACGACGAGTGATTCCGCAATCCGGACGTTAAAGATGGTTTTCTACGGCGCGGGACCAATGGCGGAAGCCATCGTTCGCGGAATATTGGAGCGTGATTTGACCGATCCCGGACAAATCACAATGATAAACCGCCAAAATGCTGCCAGGCTGGAGGAGCTGCAGAATAACTACATGGTCCGTACTCCTCATGAATCCAATGATAAGCAAAACGCGCTTAAGAATGCCGACATCATCTTTCTCGCGATGAAGCCGAAGGATGCGGCCGAAGCCATTCGCGAGCTTAGAGGCATCGTTACGCCGGGCCATCTGATCGTATCCGTTATTGCCGGATTATCGATTAGAACGATTCGGCAATTGCTGGATACCTCGGTCCCGATCGTTCGCACCATGCCGAATACGTCGAGCACAATCGGGCTCGGTGCGACGGGTATCAGCTTCTCTTCCGACATTTCCGAAATCTGGCGCACGCGGATGATTGAGATATTTCAATCAATCGGCGTCACAGCGGTGGTCGACGAACCATTGCTTGATTCGGTAACCGGATTGTCGGGGAGCGGTCCGGCCTACGTCTATTATTTAATGGAATCATTAGTGAAGGCCGGTCAATTGCTCGGCTTATCCGAAGAAGCGTCTAAAATGCTGACCGTCCAAACCGTGCTGGGCGCCGCCCAGATGGTAATGACGACCGGCGAGCAGCCAGCCGAGCTGAGGCGCAAGGTGACGTCGCCTAACGGGACGACACAGGCGGCAATTGAAATATTAGATGCCCATCATTTTACCGATGCCGTAACAAAAGCCGTATTCCGCGCCGCGGAAAGAGCCGGAGAGCTGGGTGAAATGATTGAAAGGAGCGCCTCTTCCAAATGAGTCAGATGTGTATAGCCACCTACCGCTGTTATGACGACAAAGCCGATTTTGACAAAAAAGCGCAGTCAATCGCGGTTGGATTGACCGTAGGCAGCTGGACGGATTTGCCCGAAGCGCAAAAAGCGAGCATGGAAAAACATTTGGGCAAGGTCATTTCCGTTACGGTTCATGAACCGTCCGGCGACACAACAGGGCAGCGCTATGCGGATTTGCAAATCGGCTATCCCGACATCAATTTCAGCCGCGACCTCCCTGCCCTTCTCGTCACGGTATTCGGCAAGCTGTCGATGGACGGACGGATCAAGCTTATCGACCTGGAATTCAGCGATTCGTTCTTATCCGCATTCCCCGGTCCGAAGTTCGGAATTGAAGGGGTTCGGAAGCTGCTAGGCGTCTACGACCGTCCGTTGCTGATGAGCATATTCAAAGCGGTCATCGGTCACGATCTGGACAATTTACAGGAGCAATTTTACCGGCAGGCGCTGGGCGGCGTCGATCTGATCAAGGACGATGAAATATTATTCGAAAACCCGTTAACACCGATCGACAAACGCGTGAAGGTTTGTATGGAAGCGGCGAAGCGCGCGGAAGCGCAAACCGGGCAGAAGCTGCTCTACGCCGTAAATATAACCGGCCCTACCTCCGGTCTCGCCGATCAGGCGAAGCGGGCCATTGATGCGGGTGCGAGTGCGCTGCTGTTTAACGTGCTCGCCTACGGCTTCGATACGCTGCATGAGCTTAGCGCGAATCAGGACATTCAGGTACCGATCGCCGCTCATCCGGCAATGGCCGGAGCGATGTATCCGTCGCCGCACTATGGCATTGCCGCCCCTCTCCTGCTCGGCAAACTGATGAGGATTGCAGGCGCTGACCTCTCGCTCTTTCCGTCGCCTTACGGCTCAGTGGTCATGCCGAAAGAAGAAAATATAGCGGTTAAAGAAGCGCTGTTAGACACTGCCCTTCCGGTTCGAGCATCTTTTCCGGTCCCTTCGGCCGGCATCCATCCCGGTATTGTTCCTCTGATCCTGCGCGATTTCGGACAAGACGTCGTAGTGAATGCCGGCGGCGGCATTCACGGACATCCGATGGGGACCGCAGCAGGCGGTCAGGCGTTTAGGGCGGCAATGAAAGCCGTCGCCACCGGAAGCACATTGCAAGAGGCGAGCAAGGAACACGAAGCGCTGCGTAAAGCGATCGAGCTGTGGGGGATCAAGGAATGAACCGTGCAGGCGTCCGCGAACGGAAGCGCGTCATTTTCTGCGACTTCGACGGCACGATTACGGAAAATGACAATATCGTCGCTATCATTAAACATTTCAACCCGCCGGGCTGGGAGTCGATCGTCAGCGACGTCATCGGTGAACGGAAAACAATAAGACAGGGCGTCGGAGAGCTGTTTCGGCTGCTCCCCTCCGCGCGGCAACCGGAAGTGATCGACTATTCAATAAACAATGTCCGGATCCGGGAAGGATTTGAGCGGCTGCTCGACTGCTGCAAGGAGAACTCAATCGAGTTTTTTGTTACCAGCGGCGGTATCGACTTTTTCGTTTACCCGGTTCTGTCGCGTTTTCACATTCCATCCGATCACATCTTTTGCAACGGTAGCGACTTTCATTCACCTCAAATCGAGATCACCTGGCCGCATCCTTGCGATGAGGAATGCGGCAACGATTGCGGCATGTGCAAAACGACCATCATGCGGCGTTTTCCTCCGGAGAAGTTTGAGCGAATCCTGATTGGCGACAGCGTCACCGATTTTGAAGGCGCGAAGCTGGCCGACCTCGTCTTCTCCCGCTCGCATTTATCGGAGAAATGCCGCGAGCTTGGACTTGCATTTGTACCTTATGAAACGTTCCATGAAGTTACCGATTACCTAGAGAATCACTTAATAAATAAACAAGTTTAAAAGCCCGGTTTTCCGATGTCGAGACATTTAAACAACCTCTAAGAAAGGAAGGCAGAAGTATGACGTTTGCAGGCATAACTCTTGAACAGAAACAAAGCGCTCTATCCGATCTGCGCGACATCAAACAGCGGTTCGCCGATCGCGGCTGGTTCCCTGGTACAAGCGGTAATCTTTCAATCCGTGTCGGCGACTACACGCCGAATCAATTCCACTTCGCTATTACGGCGAGCGGCAAGGATAAATCGCTTCAGACGCCGGAAGACTTCCTTTTTGTCGATCAGCACGGGAAGCCATCCGAAACGACATCTCTCAAGCCTTCCGCGGAAACGCTCATTCATTGCGAGATATACCGGCTGACCGGCTGCGGCGCAATATTTCATGTCCATACCGTTTATAATAATCTGATTTCGGAATGGTTCTGGGAGCGTCGTTCGGTTCCGGTCCAAGGCGTAGAGCTGATTAAAGCGTTTAACATTTGGGAGGAAGAAGCGATGATCGACATCCCGATTGTTGCCAATTACGCGGACATCCCGCGCATCGTACCTGAAGTAACAGCCTTGCTGCAGCCGCGTATACCCGGCATTCTGCTGCGCAAACACGGCATCTACGCCTGGGGGGCCAATTCGTTTGAGGCGAAACGGCATCTGGAGGCTTTTGAATTTTTGTTTGAGTATGTTTACCGCTTCGAATTGCTTAAAGCCGGAAAATGATTATTAGATGATATGAATCGAGTTGCTCCATGGCTTCGCAGATGCGAAGCTTTTTTTTATTGGGTCAAATATTTCATGAAAAGCGAATTCGCTCTCATTCAGGTAATTTATGTATACGTAATTACGGTACGAGCTATACTAACTCTGATTACTCCAGGAAACGGAAGCAGGTGACAGGCAATGGGAAATGATCAACTGGGAGGTTCTGCAAGCGAAACAGGTGCCGGACAAACTAACGAGTCACACTTAAGCATGACCCAGTCAACCGATAAACCGACGCGGCCGATTTCCGATCGATTGGAAGATAATCTCCGTGTGATTGAAGAAGTCTTCAAAGACAATACAGACCTAATTTATCGCCCTTGGACATATGGCCCCGGGCTGCAGTATACAGCCTGTTCCGTCTATTATGAAACGCTGATGCAAGGCACGATCGTCAATTACATGAAAACAGCCCTTCAGGACCTGGTCGCGCACGAAGTAGGACCGGCAACAACGATCACTCCGGAGGATGTCATCACCTTTTTTGAAGGCCGCGGGGTGTCAGATAAAAAAGCAAATCTTCTTGAAGATATGGATAATGCAATCGAGCAAATTGTATACGGCAACATCGTCATATTCTTCGATCGCTGGAACAAGGCTTTAATTTACCAATCCCTTAACGTCGAAACGAGACAGATTACGGAACCGGCTAATGAATCGGTCGTTCAGGGGCCGCGGGAAAGCACCGTCGAAAATCTGCAAAAAAATGTCGGCCTTCTCCGCATGCGGCTTAATACGCCCAAATTCAAGGTCGAGTCGATTATCGGAGGCGGGGAAACAAAAACCAAGGTCGTTTACGGATATATCGACGGCACTGTAGATCCCGAGTTATTGAAGGAGTTTAAAAAGAGAATCGATGAAATCAAACAGGTTGAAATATTGGAATCATCTTATATCGAGCAGTTAATTGAGGATTCCACCTGGTCACCGTTTCCTCAGCACCGGTATACGGAACGCCCGGATGTCGCAACCGCCGCCTTGTTGGAGGGTAAGATAGCAGTCATCGTTCAAGGTACGGGCAGCATTTTACTTTGTCCCGGATTGTTTACGGAATTTTTCCAATCCAGCGAGGATTACTACCAGCGGACGGTGATCTCGGCCTTGATCCGCTGGCTGCGTATCATCGCGTTTATTATCGCTTTGACCCTGCCCAGCATCTATATTGCTTTGTCCACCTTTCACGCGGAACTGATTCCGACGGTTCTGCTGCTGGCGATTGTAGACGCCCGTGAAGGCATCCCTTATCCCACAATATTCGAAATGCTCATTATGGAGTTTTTCTTTGAGTTGCTGAGGGAAGCGGGACTCCGGCTGCCGCGGCCGATCGGATCTACGGTCAGCATCGTGGGAGCGCTCGTCATCGGGGAAGCGGCGATCGACGCGGGCATCGCTTCACCGATTGTTGTCATTATCGTGGCGTTGACTGGGATCGCTTCGTTTGCAATTCCGCAATATAATATTGCGATCGCCCTGCGCATATTAAGATTCCCGCTGATGATTGCCGTAACCGTTTTGGGAGGCTTCGGGATGATGATCTGCTTCCTGCTTATCCTGCTTCATCTTTGCAAACTTCGGTCGCTTGGACAGCCATATCTGGCGCCGTTTACGCCACTGCGCACCTTCCAGTTAAGAGATGTGTTCGTCCGTGTGCCGCTCAAAAAGCTGCTGAAACAACCGCGCAACAGGCATATGCACAAGACGGCCCGATAAAGCGCCACATTTCCCTTATGGAAAGAATGAGTGATAATGAAGAAAACGCTGTTCTTAGTTTCTATACTACTGTCCCTTTTCTTCCTGCCCGGCTGCTGGAACAAAACGGAGCTCGATGAATGGGGCTTTGCGATGGCCGCCGCGCTGGATCAGGGAGAGAACGGCAATATCGACTTCTCTTTTCAGATGTACCGTCCCAAAGGGGCAAAAACCGGCGGTAACGGCGGCGGAGGCGAGCAAACCTCGAATTTTATAATCAAGACGTCGGATGTCACCCTATTCGAGGCGGTTCGCGACGTTTCGCTACATTTGGGAAGGAAAACCAACAAGAGTCACATGCGTATCATCCTGATCGGCGAGAAGCTTGCAAAAACCGCCGATGTCGGCAAAATCGTCGATTTTTTTTATCGGGATCATGAGCCGAGGCATACGATCTCCATAATGATCGCCAAAGGACGGGCGGACAAAATGTTGGATAACGAGCCGATCATTGAAGATACGACAGGGCAACAGCTGCTTCTGATCAAACAGTTCTCGAACAGATACTCCGCCAAAACGCTGGATACGAATTTGCTTGATCTTGCCATACAGATGAACAGTCCTCACAGCGATGCGGCCATCGCCTATGTTTACAAAGATAAAAGAGCGGAGAATCTTTTCAATGCCGGCGGCGTTGCTCTGCTTAAAAAGGGTAAAATGATTTCCGTTCTTCCTTCCAAAAAGACGGAAGGCCTGATCATGCTGCTTGACAAATACAATTCAGGAGTTGTCAATATTGCTTGTCCGGGTAAACCGAAGGAACAGGAGTCGCTTGAATTGCTCTCGTTAAAGACGAAGATGAAGCCGAAGATGAACGGAGACAAAGTATCCGTCCAAGTAAAGACGAAGGCGGACGGGGCGATTGTCGAATTGAAATGTACGGAAATTAAAACAAGAAAGGATGAGGAGGAGTTTATAGCTAAAATGGAAGACGCGATCAAAAAGGAAATGGAGGAAACCATCAAGTTTCTTCAAGCGAAGAAAACGGATGTACTCGGAATCGGAAACCAGATCTATAGTATGGATCCGAACAAATGGGAAAAAATGAAACATACCTGGGACGCCAAATTTGCGGAAATCCCGTTCGACATCAAAGTGAAATTAAGACTCGTCACTACGGGAACCGTCGTCGGTAAAACGTCTGTAACGGGAGAATCCGAATAATCCGGAGGTGCCAATGTGAATGAGCGTATCATCGTGCTGCTTGTTGCATTCGGTTCGGTGCTTTTATACGATTATTATTCATTATTTCACGGCCTGGATAAGAAGGAAAAGACCGCTTATCTTTGCGTTATGGTTATAGCCCTGTACCTCGGCATTGAATATGCGGCAAAGCTTGATTTATTCGGGCTATATTCCATTATCGATCTCACGTTAACCGATATAGCCCGGGCAATTGACAAGCTGCTGACACCGCCCAAAGCCTAGTACAAAGGAGATACATTGTGAATAACCAGGAAATCGTTAGTCCGGGACAAATGGGCGTTCTATTCTTCGTATATATGACCGGCTCCTCCATTATCAATATTCCGAATCCGCTTATCGCCAAAGCGCAGAACGGCGCATGGCTGTCGCTTCTAATTTCCGGCGGAGCCGGTTTGCTTCTCCTTGCCTGCGTACTTTATCTGTACCGGAGATATCCGGAATTGACGTTCGTGCAATACAGCAATAAGCTGATCGGGGTTTGGCCGACTGCAGTCATCGCAGCTCTTCCGATCAGCTTTATGCTGCATATGTCGACTGGAATCGCTCTTGACATCGGTCTGTTCATGAGAAGCTCCATGCTCAGAGAAACGCCGATCTATGCATTCAGTTTCCTGACCTTGCTCGTGGCGGCCTTAACCGTGCGCGCAGGCGTCGAGGTGATGGCCAGAATGTTTCTCTTGATTATGATACCGGTCGTCTTGTTCGTCGGTTTTGTTCTGTTGCTGGCCATGAAGGATTACGATCCCTCCCTGCTTTTTCCGGTGATGCCGCAAGGCATAAAGCCGGTGCTGAACGGCGCTTTTTTTTCCTATGGATTTCCGTACGCCGAAGTCTTTCTCTTTGCCATGCTCCTGCCGTTTTCCCGGAAAAGCGATACCGTCAAAGTAAACCGCATCATGGTTGTAACATTGACCGCTAACATTGTCGTCCTGTGCATATCCACCGTCTGTACGATCATGGTATTCGGACCGATGGCCGGGATGAAAAAGTATTCGCTGTATGAGCTTGCCCGTACGATCGAAGTGCAAGAGATTATTACAAGAATCGAATCGATGATCGGCCTTTCGCTCATCGCCGGCTCTTATATGAAATCAACGATTACGCTGTATGTGTTAAGTATTTTTGTGTCTCACTTATTCCGTTTAAAAAACGAACGCGCCATCGCGCTTCCGCTTGCGCTGGTCATTTTTCTGAATACGCTTGTGGGCTTTGATTCGGATATGCAGTGGGTTGAAATGGTGTCCATCGTTCATCCGGTTTGGGTTACTTTTGCTTACGTTTTACCGCTGCTGCTGGTTACGGCGGCCGCTTTGTTCAGAAAACCGTCAGGTCAAGGCAAGCGTGAAGGATCCGTTACATCTGAAGAGAGCGAAAACTTGTAAACCGCCGTCTCTCTATAAGTTTGGCCGGGAACCAATTCCGTACTCGGAAAATGAGGGTGGTTCGGAGAATCCGGATAATGCTGCGTTTCCAGGGCTAAACCATAATATTGACGATAGGGTTTTCCTCCTTTTCCGATATCGCTTCCGTCCAGATGGTTCCCTGTGTAGAACTGAACGGCCGGCTGTGTCGTGTATACTTCCATCACCCGGCCCGACTTCGGTTCCTCAACCCGGGCGGCAAAAGCAAGCGATTGACCGCTAAGGTCCAACACATAATTAATATCATAGCCTTGCGCATACTGCATCTGCCGGTGACCGGAATGAATCCGTGCCCCTACAGGCGTTGGCTGCCGGAAATCGAGCGGCGTGCCGTGGACGGGCTGTACTTCCCCAGTCGGAATAAGGTCCGGCTTGACCGGTGTATAACGATCGGCGTTGATCGTTACGATATGATTCAGGATATCCCCGTTCCCGGCTCCTGCCAAGTTGTAATAATTATGCTGCGATAAATTGACCACCGTTTTTTGATCGGCTGCCGCGGAGTAATCTACTCTCAATTCATTGTCATCCGTAAGGGTATAGACAACTTTTACTGCCAAATTTCCGGGAAATCCCTCTTCCCCGTCTTTACTCACATAGCTTAAAGCGAGTCCCGTCTCTTGATCGCGCCTGATCTCCTCCGCTTCCCAAACCCTTTTATCAAATCCGCGGATCCCGCCGTGCAGCGTATTGCCGTCGTCATTAACGGACAATTGATAGGTCTTGCCGTCCAATGTAAAGCGGCCGCCCGCAATCCGGTTCGCGTAACGCCCGATTATCGCTCCGAAGTAATGCTTATTGCCGGTTTTCAAATAGTCATCCAGTGTCGGGTAACCAAGAATAACATCCTCCATATTCCCGTGCCGGTCAGGTACTTTCAGCTTGACCATAATGCCGCCGTAAGTCATAATAGCCGCTTCCATCCCGTTCCTGTTGGTCAATGTATAGAGATAAACGGACTTTCCATCCGGCGTTTTTCCAAAAAATTGTTTGTTGATGCTGCCGGAAAATGGTTTAGCTTCGAGCAGCTCCTCTCTTGCACTCGGAGTAAACTTCTCCAGCGGCGGCGTGTTACCGTAAGTCGGCTCCGCTCCGTGCGGCGCCGCGGTCCATCGAACGGCATTCGCAATGACGCGCAATACATTTTTGTTGTAATAGGTTGGATACTCCTGATCCCCCGGCCGGAAATAAAAAATTTTCCCGAGTCCCCGGCTGTAAGCGCAACCGCTGCGAAAAACCTCTCCTCCCTGGAACCAACTGATAAATATGAGCTCTTCCGGTGCCGGTATATCGAAGAACTCCCCGTACATTTCTGAAGGCTCAACCTCAAAATATTCGCCGATTCCTTCTGTAATCGGATGGGAAGGGTCGACCACCCATAACCGTTCCCGTTCGGCATCCGATCTCCATTTCAGATCGCAGGTTGTGCCCATTAGTTTCCGGAAAATTTTGGAACGGTGACCCGAATGAAGGACAATGAGCCCCATGCCTTGGAGCACCCTTGCGTATATCCGGTTGACAATTTCATCGGAAACCTGTTCATGCGCCAAGTGCCCCCACCAGATTAATACATCTGTCCGTTCAAGGACCTCTCTTGTCAGTCCGTGCTCCGGCTGCTCAAATGTAGCCGTCTCAATGCGGAATCCATAAGGCCCGATACCTGCAGCAATCGCTTCGTGAATCCCCCTTGGATAGATGGAGGCTACTTTCGGTTCCGTTCTCTCATGAATAAATTCGTTCCAGATCGTCACATGGATCGTCTTCAGCTCAAATAGCGGTCCTTTTCCGATCTTTAATCGCATCAATCCGCACCTCTCTTCATACGCACTATTATCATTAATACAAGTATCCGGTGCATATATTCTTAAAAAATCGAAGGAAGTGAAAAA
This sequence comes from Paenibacillus tarimensis, assembly GCA_041281825.1. Classification (GTDB taxonomy): domain Bacteria; phylum Bacillota; class Bacilli; order Paenibacillales; family Paenibacillaceae; genus Paenibacillus_D; species Paenibacillus_D tarimensis_A. The sequence continues at coordinate 3,333,445 of CP166298.1, forward strand.
AGTGAGGATCCTTGTGGCCGGCAAGAATGAAACTCTCCTTATGATTTCAGACCGATTACAGATTGAATTGCATCAATTGATGTCGCTGAATCCGCACATCCCGGCTGCGGATACGAGCTTATCGGGAGAGCTGGTCAACCTGCCGAATCATTCCATGAGATCTGCCGATAAAAGAGTCGTCGAAGCATTTTGCCCGCCGGTACCCGAGGAGGATTTTATTCAAAGTTGGATTCCGCATATACCTGCAGAACAAATGGCGGAGACTGAATACGATGTGCTCATCGTAGGCTCAGGCGCAGGCGGAGGAGCCGCTCTATGGCGACTCTGTGAACAGTGGGGCCAAAACGGCAAACGCATTGGGATTGTTGAACGTGGACCGATCTATACGCCGACTCACGTCGCAAATATAGCTACAATAAATGGGGAAAACTTTCGTGTATTCAGACCGACGGAGATATCCGATCTGATTGGCAACCGATTGCCCCAATACCCCGGTATGAAGCTGGTGTATGCTTTAGGCGGGAGAACGATATTATGGGGCAACATTACTCCCCGGATTCCTGATTTCGAAATTGCAAAATGGCCTGTTTCCCTGGAAGAAATGGAACTTTATTATAATATTGCCGAACAGTTGATGAACGTGACCACTTCCTATACGAAAGGTTCGTCATTTACGGAAATCCTGTTAAATAGGCTGAGGAGGCACGGATACTTTAATGCGGATGATATTCCGGTTGCCGCCGATCTTGACCAGACCAAGTATGGCAAGCTTCATTCCAATGTCTTCTTCAGCTCCATTCTGTTTATGGCAAGAGCTTTGACCTTGCGCCCGTTTGATTTGTCCGTTAATACTTATGCGGCCGAAGTCATCACGGACGGCGGAAGAGCAGCCGGAGTCAGAGTTATGACACCGGATAAGAAATCGTATTTAATCAGGGCCAAAAACGTCGTATTATCAGCCAGCACTCTGCAAACTCCGCGGATATTGTTAAACTCCGGGATTCCGGGAAGAGCGATCGGAAGGTATCTCACGAACCATTCCTATCTGATCGTTACGGCAAGCGTCGATACGACTAATTTCCCTGAACCTCTGGGTGTGCTCGGTATTATTGTTCCTGAGCTTGAGAACCGTCCCTACCGGCTGCAGCTCCAAGGGCCCGAGCAGTTTTTCAATTATCATTTCGATTATAAACCGGTAAAGGACGAGTGGGGTATCAGCTTTTTCGGGGCATCCGGCAGAGTGGAGTCCCGGTATGAAAACAGGGTATACGTCGACCCAAGCAGGCTGGATGCGTACGGAATGCCGGAATTGCAAGTCAGCTTCTCGTACAGCGAGAAGGATGAAGCCATTTTGCTTCGGATGTATGAAGAGATTCTGCAGGCATCCGCTGCGATGCAAATAAAAATCGCTACATTAAACGGTGAACTTGCGATTTGTCTGATGCCTCCCGGAGCGGATAATCACGAATTCGGAACATGCCGGATGGGCGATGACCCCGCGACTTCGGCAACGAACAGGTTCGGGCAAATTCATGGCATAGAGGGCCTGTACGTTGCCGACAACAGCGTTCTTCCCTCCACCGGCGCATCGAATCCGACCTTGTCGACGGTCGCTCTGGCAATTCGCACGGCGGATTACATCGCACGAAAGACTAAATAAGATGAATCAAGCGGCGAAAAACTCGAAGGTTTGCCCCACCACATTTGAGTTTAAGCAGAAGTGCAGATGAAAGAATCAAAGGATGCCGCCATTGGCATCCCTTGATTCTTTTTATGGGAGGTTTCATATTCTCTTCTGAAGGTCAACGTGTACGTTCTGCTGCGCTTGCATCCACCGTCCATTCGACATAGTCTCCGCTTGCATTGATATAGTCCGCATACCCTGTGCCGGATCCTGTCGCTCCATCGTCGGGCGTATGGCCTCCATCCGGGGCGGGACTATAGTAATAATTTCCGGTTTTCAGCAGCGTGCCTGCCCCATGAGCGTCACCGGCAGGGATATACGCCGCGACCATAATGAATGCCAGAAACAGGATCCAAGTGCGACCTTGATACAACTCAGACCATTTCCCCATATATAACTCTCCTTCAATTCACTTGATCCGTCTAATTGATGAATCATTTCCCTCATTTCGGTCACTCTGATTTTGATCGTTCGCGTTCCCGGAATTCTCCCGGTGTAAGACCGGTCATTTTCTTGAAGACGCGGACAAAGCTGTTGACGTTCGTATAACCGACCGATTCTGCGACTTCACGTATTTTGGCATCCGATTCCGAGAGCAGCACCTTTGATTTCTGAATGCGGATTTCCATCAGGTAATCCATGAAATTCTGTGAGGTGAACTCCTTGAATATCTTGCTCAAATGCGACACGCTGATATTGAACTTATCCGCCAGAAAATTCAACGACAAATCGCTGCGCATATATTGCTCGCATATGAAGCGCAGCACTTTTTCGATCGTCTCGTTTTTCTCGCGGCTGCTGCGTCTTGCCTTTATTTTTCCAATGAAGTCTTCCAGCGTAGAGATCAGAAATCGTTCGATTTGATCCAATCTTTCGTATTGATTCAACGCGTCGTATATATTTTGCGACGGTGCCAGGTCTTCCGGACCGACCCCGATCTCGCAGGCGATCGTTGCCGCGTTCATCAAGCATTGAACGTTCAGTTGCTTGATCATGTCCGGCGGCACATTGTGCTGCATGAAGGCGTCGAACCATTGTTGCGCCTGCAATCTCATCCTTTCTGCGTCACCCATTTTCAGGGCGTCGATGATGCTGTCCGTCATGGCGAAGAGACGGTGGAACTCCGCGGAGTGATCGCCGTTAATATCGTCCGCAGTAATGACCGTGTTGTTGCCCATGATCAACTTGTATTTGAGCGATTCCTGCGATTGCTTGTAGGAGAGATGAATATCTTTCATCGAATGGACGGCGCCGCCGATTCCGATTGTGACCGTCCGCTTGAAGTAGTCCTTCACGAAGTTTTTGATCAAATCCGCTACGGCGACGGCTCGAATCACATATTTATCCGCGTCGTCCTCTTCATCGAAGCTCATGATAATCGCACAATGCCCGTTTTCCAGCTCGATGGCGGCGCCTCGGCTTTCCGCGTTGATCAGTTCTTCGGCGACGTTGCATAAGGCGTACGCATATAGATGCAAGTCCTGAGGTTTCCCGATATCCGCCTTGTTATCGAATTCCACGCTCATGACAACGAACCGGTTCGGATAAAGAAAGATGCCGTTCAATTCCATATATCTCTTCACATTTTTGAAATCAAGACGGGTGTTGGTCAGCAATTCCAACATCAGACGCCATTTGACGATCGGCTTGCTTTCGGCCATCTGCTTGTGCAAGCGTTCGCTGTCGTTCAATATATCCTGAAGCATCGTTTCGAAGAACAGGAATTCATCCTTGTACTTTCGCCCGAACTGGTGGAGCGGATGTGAAGTCAGCTTTTTCGACATCGATGAGATGAATCGATTGATCGGTTTGAACGTCCATAATCCGACTCCAACGACAGCCACGGTGGCGACAATGAACAGTAGGGATGCGATGACAAGCAGCGTATAGCGCATCGTGACCATCGCCTGATGCTGAGCAATCTCAGGCACAACGCGAATGAGTTTCCATCCCGTATATTCAGAAGTCACATAAAAGACGGTCGATGCCTTCTCCCCCACATCGGCATGAACATATCCTTCTTCCCGTCCGCTCTGCAAAACGGCGGAGATGTACGACAATTCGCTGATATCCTTGCCCAGCTTGCTCTTGTCATGATGAATCGCAATTTGTCCGCTTCCATCGATGATGAAGTTGTAATCCGATTGCGGATTCCGTATGTTACCGAGCAGAGAATAAAGAACTTCCTCCTTGATATTGACCGCAATCGCTCCGCGGCGAAATCCGTCGGAATGGATGATCGGATATGTTCTCACCAGGGTCACGACGTTGCGGTAGATCGGATAATTGCCGCTTCCGATCAACAATCGACGCATCGGCAGCCAGTTGGCAAAGCCGTCGTAATGTTCGAATTGCGTAACCCATTCGTAATCTTTCATTGGGTCGTCATCGATCGAAACGTTGCTGGAGACGAGACGCAGATGCCGATACGAGTAAAGATCAACGGAAAAAACATAATCGTCGCTATTGATCAGCGAGCTTGTCAGCTTGTCGATATTATAGGCGTTTGCCCTCAATTCTTGCTCTGACAGTTCGCCATCGAAAAACATGCGGATCTCTTCGTAATCGAGCATTTGCATAGCCGCTTTATCGATATTTTTCAGCGTCAGGTCAAATTTGTGGTCGATCTGCTTCAACAGCTGCATGTTCGTGTTGATCAATTCATCGTTCAGCTTTTGCGCGATAACGACATAAGATACGAATGCGGTGGCAAAAACAAAGAGGAACAGGAGAATCAACAAGACCAATATCACTTTTTTCATCAAGCGGTTTTGGACTGTCTTCATATCCTGTTCCCCCTGGCTCTAGTCATTCCTAGAAATTGGACTTGTTCTGATCATACCATTCCTGAGCCAATATTTCCGCCTGTTTGCCGCCAAGACGCTCCCATTCTTTGCGAATTTCTTCCAACGCCCATTTCCATGTATAATCGCCACCCTGTATAACGACCTTTGCGCGCAGCTCATCGATGGTCGTATTCAATGAAGCCCTGATCTCGTTAATTTCCGTGAAGCCGGGTTGATAAGGGATGTCGCGTCTGAATTTGTGCTTCAAGACTGTCTCCAGCGCCTGCGCCCTCAGCTTGGCATACTTTTGTGATACTTCGTCTGATGCCGCCATAACCAGCAAATCCTCAGGCTTTACGGTCTCATCTCTTAAAATGGCATATTCATTGGCGTACGCCACCTCTTTTTTGAATTGCTCCTCGTTGATCTTCTGGTGTACGCCATTCACTACCTTGTGATGTACGCCTTCAAATCCGCTCGTCAGAGTGACCCAACCTTCCTCGATCATCCAATCCAGATACTCTACCGCGGCTTTCGGGTTTTTCATATTTTTGTTGAACGTGATATACATGAATGCGGGAGTTTCCTGGTAGGTTCCATATGTGCCGTAAGGCGAGGCCACGGACTCAAGCGGAACGGGCTTCGCTTCCGGATCGTTTCGCAATAAATCCATCATCATGGTATCGGTTTTGGCACCGCTCCACTGGCACATGCAAATGCCCGATTTGCCGGTCACCCACAGCTGGATCGCCCGCTGGTTATCCTTGTCCGTCAGATACTCCTTGTCTACGAGTCCAAGTTCATAGAGCTTCTCCTCCAGTTCGATCGCAGCGCCGAAACGGTCCGTGGTCGCGCCGTACACCATCTTTCCGTCTTCCAGATACCAGTCGACATGAACCGCTCCATGCAGAGCCTGATAGATGACGGGCGACGTGTATCCGACGATCGGAACGCTGTCCGGCATATGTTCCTTGAACGCCTGGGCAACCTGAATCAATTCGTCGATGGTCGTGGGCGTTTTCAGGTTCAGCTTGTCAAGCCAGTCCTGTCGTATCCACATTCCGTGATTCGCAATCGTGAACAGATTTCGTTTCGATGTGACCGCATACATTTTGCCGTCGAATGTCAGGTAAGGCTTCAGTTCGGGGTTTTCCTCCAGGTACTTTTTGTAGGAAGTACTGTATTTTTCGATGTATTCGTCGATCGGCTGGATCACCCCTTGCGTAACCAGGGTTGCGATGTAATTCCGATCATATTCCCAGAGCAGGTCGGGAGCTTGCTTGGAGGCGATAAGCACGTTGAATTTTTCCTGGGCCTGATTGCGCGGAACCGGCACGAAGGAGACGTCGATTCCCGTCTGCTCGCGGATCCACTTTATCCAGCGGTTTTCTTCATAAGTGCCTTCATCACTTGAAACCGCCCCTCTGTCAAACATGGAGACACTGATCTTTTTCGGCACATTGTCATACTTGTCTGCAGCCGCGGCAGGCGAATCATCATTCGTGCCTTCCGGCGAATTGATGCTGTTCGTACCGGAGTTGTTCTTCGCACAACCGGCAAGGACCGCAGACAGGGCCAGAAACATGATCAGCAGTGCCGTCATCCATCTTTTCTTCATTTGTTGACCTCCTTTAACTATGATTTTATATCAAAGCGCCACGCCATGAAACGGTTGGCGCCATTGATATCAACCTTTGACCGAACCGATCAGAACGCCTTTCATAAAATGTTTTTGCAGGAAAGGATACACGCACAAAATCGGCACGATTGCAAAAACGACGGCAGCAGCACGAATGCCTTCCGGCGTCACGACCATCTGCATCGCTCCTTCTCCGCTTCGCAGCAAGTCAGGAGTTACGAGCTCGATCATCTGATATAATTTGACCATTAAAGACAGCTTGTCGGTGCTGCGGATATAAATCAGCACGCTCATATACGAATTCCACCAACCGACCGCATAAAACAGCGTCAGGGCGGCAATGACGGGCATCGACAAGGGAATAACTATTTTCAATAAAATCATCCCGTCCTTCGCACCGTCAATGGCGGCGGATTCCTCCAACTCTTCAGGCAGCCCTTCGAAAAACGTCTTCATGACGAACATGTTGTATACGCTGATCAGACCGGGAAGCCACAGCGACCAGTACGTATTGATGAGTCCCAATCCGCTGACAAGCAGGAACTGCGGGATCAACCCTCCGCTGAACAGCATGGTGAACAATATCGCCATCAGCATGAAGTTTCTTCCCTTCAACCTTGTTTTGGAGAGCGGATAAGCTGCCAGAATCGTGAAGACCATGTTCAACACCGTACCGACGACCGTAATCATCACCGTGTTTTTCATGGCCACCAGCAGTTGGCCGTCTTCGATCAGCTGTTTATAGGCCTTGAAATTGAACTCCACGGGCCACATGAACACTTCCCCCGAGCTGATCGCCCTGCTGCTGCTGAAAGACACGGCGATAATATTGATAAAAGGAAACAATGTCAAAAAGGCGGACAATGCCAAACCCAAATATAGGACCCATTTCCCCATGATTACCACAGCCCCCTCTCGCCCATTGCTTTGATGATCCGGTTCACGGACACGATCAATATAAGCGCCACTACCGATTGAAACAAGCCCAGCGCAGTCGTATAACTGAACTGCAGATTGATAATGCCCCGTTTATACACGTATGTGCTGATCACTTCCGAGACGCTCAAGACGGCTTCATTTTGCAGGGCGTATATTTGTTCGAATCCGACATCCATCATGCGGCCCATTTGCAATATGAGCAGGATTGCGATGGTGCTGCGAATGCCCGGCATCGTCACGTGCCAGATCTGCCTCAGCTTGCTCGCTCCGTCGATTTTTGCCGCTTCGTACAAGGACGGGTCGATGGCGGCCATCGCGGCGAGATAAAGAATTGTGCCGAATCCCGCTTCCTTCCAGATGCCCGATCCGATAAACGCGACAGGCCACCAGAAAGAATCCGCCATGAAATAGATCGGTTCAATGCCAAACCACCGCAGGATAAAATTCACGAACCCGGTGGATGGAGAGAGCAACGCGATAATAATGCTGCCGAGAACGACCCACGAGATGAAATGGGGAATATAAAGAATGTTTTGCAGCGTCCTCTTATACCATTCAAGTTGAACCTCGTTTAACAGTAGCGCAAGGATAATCGGAACGGGAAAGGCGAACACCAGATTATACAGGTTCAGCAGCAGTGTATTTCGCAAAATGACATAAAAATCGGAACTGGAAAACAATTTTTCAAACTGTGCCAGACCCACCCACGGACTTCCCCAGATTCCATCCGCCAAACGATAGTTTTTGAAGGCGATAATCTCGCCGTATAACGGAGCGTATTTAAAAATCAGAAAGAAAAGCGCTACCGGCACGAGCATCAGATATAAATATTTGTCCCGTTGTATGAATTTCCATATGCTCTGTTTGCGCAGCCCGTGTATTTCTGTTTTTTTGGGATTCAAGCTTGTCTGTCGGAACAAAAATAACTCCCCCTCCTCGCAAGATTTTGTGGTTGGTTAAACGTAAGGCTGCCGCACTATGGCCGTCCTTTGTTGTTTATTAAATTATCACGATGCCGAATCGTGAGAAACCTTCTTTTTTTGTTTCCATATGCCAAATCGCTTTTTAGCCGTCTTCATTTTTTGTGCTCATATTCTTTTTTTTCGTTTGTACGAACCAGAGAGGAATAAGAAAAAACCCTCAGACCGTAGTCAGAGGGTATAGACAAGAAAATATGGCATTCCTTGATTTTTATCCGGCATCCACAATCAGCTGCAACCGACAGACATCGATAAATCGTCGAAGCGGCAATTTGATGGTAAGAACTGCCGCTTCACCCCTTTCCGCCGCTTCTAAAGTTTTGCGTATGCGCCCGGGCTTCATCCGAATTGGTTACCCGGTTTCTGCTCCACTCCAGAAGAATGCGGTCGATATAGCGGAAATGAAGCTTACCGGCAAAAACCGCCTCCTTAAGCGCAAACCGGATCAGTTCTTCCGGATAACGGTCCTGGTCCAGCCATCCGCTGATCGTCTCCAGCTCCATCGGCGATAACGGGCGTCCGAACTCCTGCTCAAACAAGGAATATAAGTTATTTGACGATGAATACTTGTTGTTTGCGGCCCCGGTCTTGAACGGGCTGCCCTCCAGCGCCGCTTGTTTGCGCGTATCGATAGCTTGCGCCGCTTTGCGGATCCAGCCGCTCCAATTATACCGCTCGGATTGTACGCCCGTATCGTCATCGAACTGCTCGTCAATCGTCAGAAACCGCTCCTTTAGCAGCCGCTGAAGAAGCCGGCCGATTTCCTGCGGCGTTTTCCCGAGACGTTGAGCGAGCTGCTCCGGTGTCGGAAATTCAATCGCTTCCGCCTGCTTGTAACACATCAATTGGAGCAGCAATACCAGTTCCTCTTCGGATAAACCGAGCTTATGGTACGTCCGAAGCAGAACCGCCGGTATAAATGCGCCCCCCGCTTGCAATGCCGATGCCATACCGTCCGTGAAGCCGATCTGTGGATCGTTCATGATCTGCGCTTCCCCCTCTCAATCTATGATTGCTTGCCGCTTCACCAGCTCATATGTATCGCGCGCAATTAACAGCTCTTCATTGGTAGGCACAACCAATACTTTCACTTTAGAAGATGAAGAAGAGATTAATCTCGGTTGTTTGGAGCGTTGTCTGTTCAGCTCTTCATCCAGCTCCACGCCAAGAAAGGTTAGTCCTTCGCATACGGATGCTCTCAGACGTGATGAATTCTCGCCGACACCTGCCGTAAATACAAGCGCATCCGCTCCATTCATAATGGCAGCATACGCACCGACATATTTCTTTAACCGGTACACATACATGTCGAATGCCAGCTGTGCGTTCCTGTCGCCCTCCTCCATCGCTTCCTCGATTTCCCTCATGTCGCTGCTTATGCCCGAAATCGCCAGCAGCCCGGAATGCTTATTTAGCATCGAATTCACTTCGTTCAGCGTAAGCTCTTCCTTATTCATTGTAAACGGAACGATCGCCGGATCGAGATCGCCGCTGCGCGTCCCCATCATTAAGCCCTCCAAAGGCGTCATTCCCATACTCGTGTCGATGGATTTACCGTCTCTAATGGCGGTCACGCTTGCACCGTTGCCGATATGACAAGTGATCAGCTTCAAGGAATCCAGCGGCAATTTCAGAAATGAAGCAGCTTGATCGCTTACGTAATGATGCGACGTGCCATGAAAACCGTATCGACGGATCTTGTGTCTGCGGTACAGCACCATCGGAATCGGATACAAGTAGGCAACGCGAGGCATCGTCTGGTGAAAAGCGGTATCGAAGACAACCGCCTGCGGCACTTCCGGCAGGTTGGCCTCGACCGCGGTAATGCCCATCATATGCGCCGGGTTATGAAGCGGTGCAAGATCAAACAGCTTGCGGATTTCCAGCTTTACTTCCGGTGTGACCAGCACAGACTGTTTAAACACTTCACCGCCGTGCACCACCCGGTGCCCGACGGCCTCGATTTCTTTGATTGAAGACAACACGCCGTGATTCGCATCGGTCAGCATGTCCACAACACGCTTCACCGCTGTGACATGGTCTAAGATTTCGCTTACCTCCCGGACCTCGGGCTTATCCGGCACCTCATGTGTAACAATGGAGGAATCCATGCCGATCCTCTCGACCCTGCCGCTGGCAAGAGCGGCTTCATTCTTCATATCATACAATTGGTATTTAAGCGAGGAACTGCCCGCATTCATAACCAGTACTTTCATATCCGGTCCCCGTCCTTATCGTATTTGAAAAAGCCGATTCCCGTTTTTACGCCGAGGTGTCCGGCGCGAACCATCTTCTTGAGCACGATCGACGGGCGGTATTTCAACTCTCCATATTCGCGGAACATAATCTCCAGCGCCGCAAGTACGGCATCGAGGCCGAAGCGGTCCGCCATCTCGAACGGGCCATGCTGGAACGAGTACCCGATTCTCATTGCACGGTCGATGTCCTCAGCAGACGCTACGCCTTCCTCCAGCACATGCAGCGCTTCATTAATATGCAGGCATATCAACCTGGACGTTACGTACCCTGGGGATTCGAACACCATAATGCCTTTCTTATGGATGATTTCTTCCACAAAAAATTTCGCACGGTCAAACGTTTCTTCGGATGTCTTTAAACCTCTTACAATCTCCACCAGATCAATCTTTGATACCGGATGAATAAAATGCATTCCGATGACCCTCTCGGGGAATTTCGTTTGACCGGCAAGCTCCGTCAAGCTTAATGTGGACGTATTGCTCGCAACGATCGTTTCGGGCGGACAGTGGAAATCGATTTCTTTCAAGATCTCAATCTTCTCCTGCAAATCCTCCGTAACGGATTCGATAACAAGCTCGCATTGCCCCATTTTCTGTATTTCATCTATCGGGTGAATCCTGTTCAAGACCAGCTTTTTTTCAGCCTGGGTCAATGCCCACTTCTCGATTTGTTTGTCCAGGCTGTGCCCGATCGACCTCATCGCGTGCTGCATCTTCTCCGGCGTCTCCTCAATGACCAGCACATCCAGTCCTTTATAAGCCAGCATTTCTGCAATTCCCTGTCCCATTGTTCCTACGCCCACTACCCCGACTTTACGTACTGTCATTGCTGTAACCCCACCTATGTATTTATTAACTCGTCTATAGTATGACCAAATTGATAAAAGGAGCATCAGTTCGCTTACTCATTATACAAAAAAAGACGGTTGTCCGACAGGACATCCGTCTTATTGTTAAAAAAGATTCGTAATTAGAACTCATAATAAACGTTATCCGGAATGCACGCAGGTTGCCGCAAGAAGCTCGCGGAAACGGTCCCCGCTTAACGTCTCCTCAGTAATGAGGATTTCCAGCGATTGAAGGAAGACGTTCCGGTATTCACTCAACATGCTTTTGGTGCGCTCCATCAACTGATCAAGCGTCGAAGCGCTGATCTTCGCCCATGCATCCGGCGTCATCATACTGCCGTCGATGATGCCAAGCTCGGTTAAGCCGGATTCCACCATCGAGCGGACAATGTTCATCGCTTGATCGAAGTCGCCGCGGGATCCGGTGCTGCGGCCGCCGTAGAACATTTCTTCCGCGGCCGCACCGCCAAGTGCGATCATGATCTGAGCTTCAAGAAATTCACGGGTATAGATGTAATGGTCTTGCTGCGGCTGATGCCTAACGTAACCAAGGGCCCCTCCGCGCGGGGACAGAGCAACGGTGGAGACGCTGCCCGGACGCAAAAGCTCCGCGGCAATAGCGTGCCCCAATTCGTGCAGCGCAACACGTTCCCGCTCCTCTTTCGTTGATTCCCGGTCCGTTTTCTCTCCCATCATCACTTTATCAATGGCCATCGAAAGATGATGCTGACCGATCGCTTCACTTTCATCGCGCATCGCATAAATCGCGCCTTCGTTCATTAGACTTTCCAGCTGAGCGCCGGAGAAGCCGAATGTCTCCTCGGCAATCTTCTCCAAATTCACCGATTCATTCAGCGGTTTGTTCTTGGCATGAATCCGCAAAATATGCTCTCTGCCCTTCTTATCCGGCAAATCGACGCCGATATGACGGTCAAACCGGCCGGGTCGGAGAAGCGCGCTATCGAGCATTTCTTTACGGTTTGTAGCGGCGATAATCAATATTTTCGGCGATTCCGACGTATGGATGCCATCCATTTCGGTCAACAACTGATTCAGTGTCTGGTCATATTCCCGATGCTGGCCGCCATCGCGTTTCCCGCCGATGACGTCAATTTCATCAATAAAGATTACGGCGCTGGATTTTCCCTCTTTGAGCGCTCTCTGCCTCGCCTCTTTGAACAAATCGCGAATCCGGCCCGCACCGACGCCAACATACATTTCCACAAATTCACTGCCCGATGCGGCGAGATATATGGAATCGGTATAATGTGCCGCTGCTTTTGCGAGCAATGTCTTTCCTGTTCCCGGAGGTCCGGTGAGCAGAATCCCTTTCAACGGACGAATGCCGAACTTTTGAATTTCTTCCTGCTTGATCAGGAAATCCAATGCTTCGATCAGTTCCTGCTTCGGCCTTTCCTGACCGCCGATTTCATCAAAGGACAACGGTGACGGAAGCCTGGACGATCCTTTTCGTCCGCCATGCGCGGCAGCCAGATTTCCGCGGCTGCGGGCGGCAATAAAAAGTACGATTCCGATCACTGCCACAAACAATACCGGAACCAGATTGACCCCGATAAACAATAAAAAAATAACGAGAGCGGCCGCCGTCCCGATCAGGATTTCCTTCCAATAGTTACGCATTCGGCCACACTCCCAACTTTAAGGGAATGCGCGGCAACACGATGTATTTCGTTGACTTCCCATCATTCATCGTGATATATACGTTGATATCGTCCATTTCGGTGACGACCTTCAAGCCTTCATTTTCCTGTTCGAGCTTCTTCATCGCCTCAGGAATGTTCGAATACTCCCGGGTTTCCATCGCTTGCGCGACTTCAAAGAGCATCGAAGACCACAGCCGGTCCAGATGATCGTTCGAGCTCTCCCGGATAACCAGCTGCAGCTCGCGATTTCCGATCACCGAAGCGCCTTCCGTACGCATCTGCCGATAAATATCGCGTATTTCCGCCCCGTCCGCCAATTGAAGCTCTACCGTTACCCGGTTGTTTTCAAACACCGGCTTTGCAGCCTTAATCCCGTCCAGTTGGTTCACGATTTTCTCAAATGGCTGTTCCAATACAATATATTTATACCCGTACCAGCTTCCGAATAATAAACCTGAAGCTGCAATAACGGCTAATATTGCCGGTACCCATTTTATTTTCACGAGCAAAGCGCCCCCTTTCAATGCTTTTCTATGATAGCAGTCTAGTATAGATCAAACACTATACTTGAAGTATATCACAGCGAGCAGCTGTCAGGGGGCTGTAATAACAGGAAGCCAAGGACGCCGCTTCCTTATTAGAGGAGGTTTAAAAAGCCCGCTTTTGATCACGAAGTATTCCAGGATGAGGTCCGACGTCGGATATTGAATTCAGCCGGGACTTCCGGTGCTCACGTAGGTTTTGCCTACGCTCCGCTCCTCATTCCTTTAAACTCGTACTGGTTGTCTGTTATGGACCATCCGAAAATTTTGCGGGCAGATTATAGATGGTAATGAAGGACCCGTCCGAAAACCGGTAAAACTCATAATAGTATCGGGTTACATTTTCTTCTCGGCTGTAAAACACTTCCCAGACTCTCTCGCCTCGAAGCAAGCCCGGTGTTATCCGAGTGATACGGATATCCGGTTTGGCTGCAAGCACGTTTGCCTGAAGAACGGACTTCTTAATCCCTTCGGATGCAGGGATGACCGCGGTCGTCTCGTCCGTTACCCAGACATAGACTTCCTTCTGCTCTGCGTTTATTCCCTGGACAACCCATGTTGTCGTATCCCAGACATGCTTATCCACGCGAATCACTTTATCGAGCTGTGCCGCTTCGGATGCGATTGCGATTGCTTGGTTCTGCTCCGCCCATACGGGAGCTTGAATCGAACGGTAATAGATATTGAGCAGCAGAAAGATAATAATCAGCAGCATCGTGCTTATCAGCGCCCAGCGCCACGGGGTCATCAGCGAGGGCGCTTTCGATTTCGAACGCATTCTGGAGTCAGCCGTTTTTCAGCGCTTGATAACAAGCGTTCGCTTCATGCAGAATGCGTTCTTCATCCATTAGCTTGCATACGCCGTCCTGCACCACTTGTCTGCCGTCGACCCAAACATGGCGGACATCCCTGCCGGAAGCGGAATACACAAGATGAGATACATAATCGGTTTGCGGGTAGAAATGCGGCTGCTGGGTATCAATTGCGATGAAATCGGCTTTCATGCCCGTTTTGAGACGGCCGAGCTCCTTTTCCTGCCATAACGTCCTCGCCCCGAATACGGTACCCATTTTAAGCGCCGTCTCCGCCGGAACTGCGGTCGGATCCCCGGATACGCCTTTATGGATAATCGCCGCAAGACGGATTTCGTCAAACAGATCCAAATTATTGTTGCTCGCCGCGCTGTCCGTTCCGAGCGAAACGGTTACGCCAGCCCGGAGCAGCTCCGGCACTCTGGCAACACCGCTGGCCAGCTTCAAATTACTTGCCGGGTTATGCGATACACCGACTCCCCGTTCGCTTAACAAAGCAATTTCTTCATTCGTCAGATGAACCGCATGCGCAACGAAAGAAGGACGGGAAAAGAAACCGAGCCGGTCAAGGTGTTCGACTGGACGGACTCCGTAATCCTTTACATTTTGACCGACTTCCGCAGCCGTTTCGGACATGTGCGTATGCAGCGGCAGATCGAGGTCGTGCGCGGCTTGTACGAACTGTTCGATCAAGGATGGCGGACATGTATATGGCGCGTGGGGCGACAGCATCGTCCGGATTCTTCCATCGGCTCTGCCGTTCCATTCTTTCGCAAAGCGAACCGCTTCTTCAAGCTTAACCCGCTGTTCTTCCTCCGTACATAGGCCGATCACGCCCCTTGTCAGCCATGCGCGAATGCCGGAATCTTGGGCCACTTGCGCCACAACGTCCATCCGGTCGTACATATCGGCGAATGTCGTTGTTCCGCTCTTTAACATTTCCATCACCGCCAAAGCGGTGCCCGCACGGGTATCTTGCTCCCGGTACCGCCCTTCCATCGGCCACATTTTCTGTTCCAGCCATACTTGAAGCGTTTCGTCGTCCGAGTACCCGCGCAGCAGCGACATCGCCGCATGCCCATGCGTATTGATCAGCCCGGGCATAAACAGCAGGCCCTTCCCTGAAATACGGCGTCCTTGCTGCAATGCATGGTCGGGAGCCTCTGCCCCGATATAGACGATCCGGTCGTTTTCCGTAACCATGTGACCTTGAACAATCATTTGTTCTTCATCCATCGTAATAAACGTACCGTTTTCTATCCAGAGCCTGTTCATAAAATGTCTCTCCCCTTATTTTCCAAATAATAAGCCAAACTTAACAGTTCGGTCGTAAAATCGGCGTTATGAATGCGAATGTAATCGGGGACCTTTAAAATGACCGGGGCAAAATTGAGAATGCCTTCAATGCCCGCTTCCACCAATTGATCCGCGACATTCTGCGCTTCGGAGGCCGGCACCGTAATGATCCCGATCCGGATGTTCAGGCTATGCACCATCGTCTTCAGATCAGTCATCGGAAGCACGGATAAATTGTTGATCCTGACCCCTACTTTGGAAGGATTTGCATCGAATACGGCTACAATCTTCATATTGTCATTAATGTAAGTATTATAATTGCACAATGCATGACCCAGATTTCCGGCACCGACCAATCCGACATTCAGCGATTGATCCAGCTTCAGAATTTGCCTTATTTTTTCAATCAAATAGGACACATCATATCCGACGCCCTTGCGGCCGAACTCGCCGAAGTAGGCAAGATCCTTGCGGATTTGCGCCGGATTAAGATCAAGTCTTAAACCGAGATCCTGCGAGGATACCGTTTGGACTTCACGTTTATGGAGTTCATTTAAATATTGCAGATATATCGGCAGACGCCGAACTACCGCTTCCGATATTTTAATTTGTTTCACGTTCCGCCTCCTCAATTCCCGCATTCATCCATTCACGCATGCGCGGCACAATCTGATCCAGATGCATATGCTCGATTTTCGGACCAGGCAAGGAATACAAGAAATATTTGCCGTAATACGTATCAATCACCCTTGTATCGTAGATCAACACGATTCCTCTGTCCCGACCGGTACGGACAAGTCTGCCGAATCCTTGCTTGAACCGGATGACCGCCTGGGGGATCGACAATTTCATAAACGGATTTTGCTTTTGCTCCTGGAGCATTTCCGCTTTGGCCTCGACGAGCGGATGGTTCGGCGGCTGGAAGGGCAGCCTGACGATCGCCAAACATGTCAATGCTTCCCCGGGGATATCCACTCCTTCCCAGAAGCTGCTCGTACCGAGAAGCACCGATTGGGGCTGCTGCTGAAATCTTCGTGTCAGCTTTGTCCGGTTCCCGCTGTCGATCCCTTGACCGATCACTTGTATACCCGATTGGGAAAGCGACTCCTTGAGCGGATCATAGACCTGCCTTAGCATCCGGTAAGAAGTGAACAGCACAAGCATTCGGCCGTTCGTCTCATTTGCCGCGTCCGTCAGCGACTCAACCAGCATTCCGATGAATTTGGGGTCGCCTGCCGTACCTTTGACGCTCGGGAAATTCCGCGGTATACATACCAACGCCTGCTCCCGGTAGTTGAACGGGGAAGGTAATTGAACGGTCTTTAGTCTTCCTTCCTCTTCCTGTGCCTCCAGACCGAATTGCTCGCATGCATATTGAAATGATTTCTGGACGGATAATGTGGCCGATGTTAACGTAATGCTCTTCTTCACTGCAAAAAAATACTGCTGCAGCTGCGGGCTGACATCGGCAGGAACGGCGTATAAATATACCGACTTGAAGCGAAAATTCGGATTTCCTTCAATCCAGTATACCGTTGACTGCTCTTCAAGCTTGGCAAAAAAATGAAGCTCATCCCGGACTCTGGCCATATCCTTTACGCTTCCGTTCATATCGGTTACAAGCGATTGAATCTGAGGTTCGTCAATCCGGTCCTTAATATCGGTCAATAATTTATCCAATCCCTTAACAATCCGGCCCAAATCCGCAAACAAATTGCTTTCCACCGTCTGCACGTTGTCCCAGCCTTCGGGAGGCGCTTTCGTCTTAAGCCTTACGACTGCCTGCACATTGTCATCCGAATCATTCGTCCCCGTTCCCCCGGTCAATGCGTACAGCAGCTCGAACAGCTTATCCCACGCTTCCCTCAGCTCTCCGAAAATAGGAATGAGCGTATCGATTGTCTCGCTCCACGCTTCCGAAAACTCGCTGTCTTCGGCAGTCACCTTCAAGCGAAGCTGATGCAGCTGGCCGATTCTAGCATCTTTACACAACCGCTGCAAAGGTTGAAATAAGGAGTAATAGGATAATTGCATCCCCAGATGTTTGCCGGCTACCTCATCCAGATGATGCGCTTCATCGACAATGAGATGCTCGTAAGGCGGCAGCAGCCGGTATTCTGCTCTTATGTCGGTGAACAGCATCGAATGATTCGTTATGACAATGTCAGCCAGATTCGCTTCCTGCTTCGCGCGGTGGTAGAAACATCTTTTAAACCACGGGCAAGCTCTGTTCAGACAGGAATCCGTATCGCTGGCAACCGTGTCCCAGAAATCGGCCCCTCTGCTTCCGAGATTTAATTCCTCCTGGTCTCCGCGTTCCGTCTCGCTGAGCCATACGACCATTTGAGCAGCCGTTATTTTATCTTCACCGGGGGAAGTGAAGTCCTGCATATTTATTTTTCCCTCGAATTTGCGTAAGCATAAATAATTGCTTCTGCCTTTAAACACTGCCGCCCTGAAAGGCAGCGGCATCGTGGATTGAAGCAGCGGAATATCCCGTTCGCGCAATTGCTCCTGCAGATTGATCGTGTGCGTGCTGACGACGATTTTTTTCTCGTTCCGGATACCATAATATAGAGCGGGAATTAAATATCCCAGCGATTTACCCGTTCCCGTTCCGGCTTCGATCAACAGATGTTTATCGTGATCCAGCGCTTCGAACACCTCCGAGAACATCTGGTTTTGCGCTTCACGCTCTTCATAATTGGTCACACGTTCGCGGAAGGAAGTTTTGACCAGCTCTAAAAAAGCGGGAAAGTCCAGATTCTCCAGCGGCTCTTCATTCATATGCTCACGAGGAAGCGTTTCATCCGACCAGTCGCCGACTTTTAGTGCCAGTTGACGGAAGTAAGTAAAGGCTTCCTTGTCAACGGCCGTTTCCGTCTCTTTGCGGATCAGCGTTTGTTCAAGAAACCATCCCAAATCATCCTGATCCTTTAAGAAATCGGTTATCCGCTGCACCGTTAACAGAGGCAGTTCCCGTAGCTTCGTTACGGCCTGGCCGAACAATAAAGCGGTAGCCATTGC
Organism: Paenibacillus tarimensis; assembly: GCA_041281825.1. Lineage (GTDB taxonomy): Bacteria > Bacillota > Bacilli > Paenibacillales > Paenibacillaceae > Paenibacillus_D > Paenibacillus_D tarimensis_A. Next base: position 3,351,920 of record CP166298.1, read on the forward strand.
GTCGCTGTCCGCCCGGTGATGCTGATCATGGTGAATTCCGAAATAATCGGACACCGCTCCGAGCTGATACGTCGTTAATGACGGATAGACAATCCGGAGAAGATCGATCGTATCGAGACGCCGGCCGGTAAACGGCATATATCCGCACCGGTCCAGCGCACCGTTCAGAAAGCCGGCATCGAATCCGACGTTATGCGCGACAAGAACGGCATCCTTAATCCGCGGAATAACGGCGAGAAGCACCTCCTCAATCGGAGGTGCATCGGCGACCGTCGTATGATCAATTCCCGTTAATTGCGTAATGAAGGACGGAATTTCAATCGTCGGTTTGACGAATGAACTGTACGTTTCAATCACGTTCATCTCTTCGTCCAGCATGACAAGTCCGACTTGTATGATTTCATCATCGGCCTGATGTCCCGTTGTTTCCAAGTCCAATACTGCAAAATTCATCCGATTCGATCCTCTCACAAACAGCTAAGTTGCGCGCTGCCGAAATATAACGATAATTGACCGCCCCTTCTTTTGCAAGCCTGCAAATTGCTGATGGGCTCTTCAAAGGTTGGGTCCGCATCGTGCGCCCGAAGAAAATAGGACTCCGCCTGATCCATGTTCATCCGGACCGCCTGTATACAGCCAAGCGCATTCAGGCCTAGCGCTTGCCATTTGGGGTGGTCGGTAAGCGCGACAATAAGTTGAAAATGCCGCTGGGCTTCAAGCCATTCCTGCATATGCATATAAGTCATTGCAAGGAATAACCTTGCCAAATTACTGTCCGGAGATAAATAAACCACGCGTTCAAAGGCTTCAGCGGCATGTTTAAACATAAACAGCTTGAAATATCCTTGTCCTTTACTCATCAGCTGTTCCGTTAACATGGACAGTTCCCCAGGAGCACAAGTCTGTTCATTAATCGGTGTCGATTTACAATTCTCCCCGGTTCCGTCCTGTTCCTGCATTTGCTCGTGGAACAGAGATAATTTTTCTTCAAAATTAAGCCATTCGTCAATAATTTTGTCGCTCATCGCTTTTAATAAAGCCAACTGTTCTTCAGCCTGCTGTTTCTGCTGTCCGTTCGAATGAGGGTATCTTTTGATTACTTCATCCAGCATATCGTTCATTGTTGCGAATAAGTGGTTAAACATCGGCATCCTCCTTCACGGAAGAAATCAGCATATATTCGCTTCCCGCCTGACACACTGCAGCGGGCGTATGCTCATTCTGTGTAAAGGAGGCGCTTTTCATACCCTGTCCCAGCCGTTGCATAACACTGTCAACGATTTAACGCTTCGGCTGTACGCTTTTATAAGATTGTCGCATGAATTTCCTCATTCATCAACCGAACAGGTTTGTTGTTTTCGTCCATAATCGCCACTTTCGGTTCATGGCGCTTTGCTTCTTCATCGGACATCATCGCATAAGCGATAATAATGACTTTATCTCCGGGCTGAACCAGCCTTGCAGCCGCTCCGTTCAAACAGATGACACCTGTCCCCCGGGCGCCGGCGATTACATAAGTCTCGAACCGCGCGCCGTTATTATTGTTAACAATCTGAACTTTTTCATTTGGTAAAATATCGGTTATATCCATCAGGTCTTCATCGATCGTAATGCTGCCGACATAGTTTAAATTCGCTTCCGTTACGGTAGCCCTGTGAAGCTTCGATTTCATCATCGTTCTAAACATGCATTAGCACCTCGCTTGGCGTAACTATTTTGTTATCGATTAATCGGGTTTTACCGAAACGGACCGCCAATGCTACGATCAGCTTGCCCCGGATTGACGATAAATCGTCTTCCGGCGCAGGCTCCGTCAATTCCGGAAACAGAAGCACCTCGGCATAATCGATCTCCGCAAGCGGAGCTTGCCCGATCACCGACTCCAACGTTGTTTTCACCTGCTTGACCGTGGTCCCCGGCTTTATAAGAAGTTCGCCCGCAGCTTCCAGCGCTTGTGACAATACAACCGCTTGCTTCCGTTCTTCCGCATTCAAGTATACGTTGCGCGAACTAAGCGCAAGGCCGTCCGGCTCTCTAACCGTTTCGCAAGGAACGATCTCAACCGGAAAATTAAGGTCGTCGGTCATCGTTTGAATAACGGCAACCTGCTGGGCATCCTTCATTCCGAAATAAGCTTTGTCAGGCGCAACGATATGGAACAGCTTGCTTACGACAGTGCCAACGCCGTCAAAATGTCCTGGACGGGACGCGCCGCACAAACGGCTGGTCAGTTCGGATACGAGCACCTTCGTGTTGACCGGCCGCGGGTACATTTCCTGAACCGACGGCATAAACACGATCTGAATGCCGTTCGCTTCAGCCAATGCAAGGTCGCGCTCCGGATCTCTCGGATAACGATCATAATCTTCATTAGGTCCGAATTGCAACGGATTGACGAAAATGCTCAGCACCGTGAGCCCGCATTCGTTCGCCGCGCGGCGCATCAGACTGGCATGGCCTTGGTGCAAATATCCCATCGTCGGCACCAAGCCGACCCCCCCGTCCGGATTGGCACGCCGGTAAGCTTTTACCGCCTCTTTTACCTCATCAATGGTTGTGTACACCCGCATCTGCCGCTTCCCCCTTTCCTCCGCCGTACAGACCGCTTACCGGCTCCGCTTGAGCCGCAAAGCTGTGGCGGGCTTCAGGGAAAGCGCGGCTTTTCACATCGGACACATATTCGCCGATAGCACTGCGGATCGTTGTTGCGATATCGGCATACGTTTTTACAAATTTCTTCGGATTATACGGCGACGCATATTGCAAAATATCATGATATACCAGCACTTGTCCGTCGCAGCCGCGGCCTGCGCCGATCCCGATCGTTGGCATAACGACAGAAGATGTAATCGCAGCCGCCGCAGGCTCGACGACAAGCTCCAGCACGAGACTGAACACACCGGCCTGCTCCAAAGACTTGGCGTCATCCAGCAGCCTGCGCGCATCCTCTTCGTCCTTTCCTTGAACACGATAGCCGCCAAGCTGATGAACCGACTGCGGCGTCAGTCCGATATGGCCCATTACCGGTATTCCGGCCCTGACGAGCGCATGCACTTCTTCGGCTATTTCGGCGCCTCCCTCAAGCTTAACGGCATGAGCATGACCTTCCTGCATAATTCTGGCCGCAGCACGCAGTGTTTCCGTTTTTCCCGTATGATAGGTCATAAACGGCATATCGGTGACAATGAAAGTCGACCCCGCGCCTCTGGCGACCGCCCGTGAATGGTACACCATATCATCAATCGTAACCGGAATCGTCGTATCGTATCCAAGCACAACATTTCCCAGTGAATCCCCGACCAGAATCATATCGATTCCGGCTTCTTCGGCCAGTCTGGCCGACGGGTAATCGTATGCCGTCAGCACGGAAATGGGTTCGTTATTTTGCTTCATTTGTTTGAATTTCGTAATGGTTAACGCTTTTTGACTCAAGGTCGCCAGCTCCTTTTGTGCGGAAGCAGCATTGCTTCTGCAGATTTAGGATAAACACAAAAAAACCTTTTAGCCGCCGCTAAAAAGGTCCCTAAACCAAAAAGGAATGTTCGTTTCATCGCGAGCTTCCTTCTGTCTCGGTCCCTACGGCTCAGAGCAGAGTGCGCTTTGCAAAATCGAATAATTTCCGGGTAAAGCATTTACAGCAATTGTTAAGTGCAGTTCCAGCATTTGCTAAGATACCGCCTTAATTACGATGATTATAACAAAAAAATAAGACTCCGTCTATGGAGTCTCCGGCAATCCCATCTCGGCGGAAAAGATCGGGCGAATCGTACCGTCCTCTTCCCGAACCAGCAAAGCGCCGTTATCCGCGAGCCCGACCGGAACGCCTCTCAGTTCGCCTTGCGGAGTGATAAGCGCAGCCGTGCGATGAAGCGATACGGACAATGCCTCCCACAATGTTCGAATAGGCGCGAAGCCTTCGGTCCTGTACAAGTCGTACAGCCGCTCCAGCTCTTCAAGAAAAAGGGCGATCACTTCCGTCCGGTCGATTTCCCTTCCGGCTGCCATTTTGAGCGATACGGCCTTCTCCAGCACATCCGGCGGATAATCGCTCGCTTCGAGATTTACGCTGATACCTATACCGGCGATGACATAACGGAGACGATCTTCTTCCGCCGCCGACTCCAGTAAAATTCCGCTTATTTTTTTTCTGTCGATTAATAAGTCATTTGGCCATTTAATCCCGATGTCCAAAGCTGTCAGCTGCCGTAAAGATCTGCACAACGCCACCGCGGTAAGCAAAGTTAATTGGGGTGTATACGGCATCGGAATGTCGGGGCGCAGAACAAGGCTCATCCATACCCCTTTGTAAGGCGGCGAGACCCATCTTCTGCCCAGGCGTCCTCTGCCGCTCAATTGCTGTTCGGCAAGCACAAGCGTGCCCTCCTGCGCCCCGTTTTCGGCCAATCGGTGCGCAATATTATTCGTGGAGTCGACCGCCTCGTACAGCTTAATGGAGGAGGCCAATCTCCGCCCCGATAACCTTGCAGCCAATGCCGTCATCGACAGCTTGTCCGGTCTGCTTGTAAGCCGATAGCCTAATCGTCTGGACGCCTCGAACTTGTACCCTTCCGACTCCAGCTTGCGGATTTGTTTCCACACCGCGGTGCGGCTAACGTTTAACTGCTTGCTGATGGCTTCCCCTGAGACGAATTCCCCGTCCCGCGTTTCAAATATTCGAAGTAACTGTTCGCTCATCCCTGCTCCTTCTCGATCTGCAGCCGCGCTTGCTTCAGCAATGCAGCCCGTTCATTCGGAATGCTGCCCGATGCCGCCCCCGCGAGCAGCCCGTTCAAGCATTTCTGAACCCAGCTTCCCGGCTTCATCCGCAATTCGCGCATTAGATCATGGCCGTTTACCGCAAGCTCCTTTATAGAAGCTACCGGCATTCGTTTGAAAATCGTTTTCAGTTCCGCGATTCCTGTATCATCCTTATCTAGCCCGCCGGATTGCTCCATCATTTCGAGCCAGCCTTGCGTTACTATACGGCCGTAGCTGATGACTTGACCGATCCAATGACCTTGAACCGATGTCGAGTCCATACGGCACTCCGCCGATAAAGCGATCCATTGCCGGTGGAAGGAAACGACTGAGGTGATCGTCAATATCCGTTGCCTTGAATAACGGAGACTTTCGAGCCAGATGCGGGACCCGGTCCCGTCGAAAGACCGAATGATAAACCAGGCCGCCCAACGCAGATCGGGATCGGTTATGGAAGCGAGCGACCCCTCATGCGCTTGAGGTCCTCCCGGGATGCGCAGCGGCTCTTTCGTACAATCAAGGAGTCCGCTCTCGGTCATCAGCGAGATCGCTTGATCAGGTCTGCCGCCTTTCATCATCTTGTCAAGCTCCGCTCCGACACGCTCCATGGCGACATGCTTCAACAGCCCGCGGTGGCGTTTAACCGCATCCCATGTCGCTTGCTCGATTGGATATTCCCGTCCTTGCCCGAACTCGGAGGCAAACCGGATGCCGCGGATCATCCTCAGCGCATCCTCTTGAAACCGCGTTTCCGGATTGCCTACACAGCGAACGACCCCGTTCCTTAAGTCCTTCAATCCATCGAACGGATCAATTAAAGCTCCGTTAGCAGTCATCGCCATCGCGTTTATCGTAAAATCACGGCGGCGCAAATCTTCTTCCAGCTCGGTTATAAAATCGACCTGGGCCGGTCTTCGGTACGCTTCGTAGTTCGCTTCCTTGCGGTATGTGGTGAGCTCGTATGAGTTGCCGTTCATTATAATCGTCACAGTCCCGTGCTTTAATCCGGTCGGAATCGTCCTTGGAAACAACCGCATGACCTCTTCCGGCTTTGCGGACGTTGCAATATCCACATCGGTGATCGCCCGTCCGGCCATCACATCCCGTACGCAGCCGCCGACGAACACGGCTTCATATCCATGCTCCGAAAGCCGGGATAGGATCGGAACAGCTTCAATCATTAGCGGATGTGTCAACATGCCGTTCACTCACTGCAGACAGGCAACGGAATATCGGCTTCCAGCCCTAGCACACGGTAATATATCCGCTCATATTCGGCCGTAATCAAATCGTTACAGAAACGGGTCCTCGCCCGATGCAGACAAGCCTCTCTGAAAGCGGCGTACAAATTAGGCTGAGTTAGCAGTTTTATCGCATCGGCCGACATTTGCTCCGTGTCGCCGATTGGAGCCAGATATCCGGTTTCTCCATGGGTGACAAGCTCCGGGATGCCGCCGGCCTCCGAGCCGATGGTAGGTACGCCGCACGCCATCGCTTCCAGCGCCACAAGACCGAAGCTTTCCTTTTCCGAAGGAAGCAGAAGCAGGTCGGCGACCGATATCACCTGGGCGACATCATCCTGTTTACCGAGGAAATAGACCCGATCCTCCAAGCCCATTTTATTAATTTTGCAACGAATCTTGGACAACTCGGGACCTTCTCCGACAAGCAGCAGCTTCGCGCGCACGGCCTCGCTTACTTTGGCGAAGATTTCAATCACGTCTCCAACTCTTTTCACCGGTCGAAAATTGGAAATATGCATCAATATTTTTTCATCCGGTTCAGCAAAATCGCTGCGGAGGGACGTGCATTCTCGCGGATAATAAATCCGCTTGTCTACAAAATTATAGGTAAGATCTATCGGCTGCGCTATATCAAGCAGTTCCCTTGTTTCTCTGATTAAATCGTCGGAAACAGCGGTTACGGCATCGCTTTTCATAATCGCCAGCCGGATCAGATCCTTAAGCGACTCATCCTGAGCGAGCACCGTAATGTCCGTGCCGTGGAGCGTCGTTACCGTCTTCAGATCCCGGCCGATCATCTGTTTGGCAAGAAATGCGCAGATGGCGTGCGGAACCGCGTAATGAACATGAAGCAGATCGAGCTGCTGCATGTTCGCCACCTGCGCCATCTTGCTGGCTAATGATATATCGTACGGCGGGTAGCGGAAAACGTAATAATCGTTAACCTCCACCTCATGGTAATAAATATTTTTATGAAATTTTCCTAAACGAAAAGGGATGCTGTGCGTAATAAAATGAATTTCGTGACCTTTCTCAGCCAGCAGCTTGCCGAGTTCCGTCGCGACTACACCGGAGCCTCCGAGCGTAGGATAACAAGTAATGCCGATTTTTAACCGTTTCAATCCAATGCTCACCCCTTTACAACTGCCTTTTGTCGAAGTATATTCGATTCCTCGTGCAACATGCCTAAGCCATTACAGGAACAGGTGAATCGGATGAGACCGTTTGACGGCAAAGCCTTCGGCATAATTCACCGATTGATGCCTGCCCAGCAATCGGTCGCGCGCTTCGACGTTTTCCAGATATCCTTGGTTCAGCGGCGTAGCCACCTGATTCTTTGACGGATCGGGCGGCTCGAATTGCGAACGATAGGCAAGCAGCGCCTGCTTCTTGAGCTCGTATTGCCCGCTCACATCAACCGCAAGGGAGATGTGTTCAACGTCGTTAATAAAATAATAGATTAACCGCTCCACTTGTACGGGAGGCAGTTCAGGCATATAGTTGCGCAGCTTTGCGTTAAACACCGCTTCCTCCACGATGCGGCTGCAGGCGTTATGATCGGGATGCCGGTCATTCCAGTACGGCGCGAATACGACTCTTGGCCGCAGCCTCCGTATTTCGGCAACGATTACATCCACCTGCTCCTTTGCCCCGGTTAGACCTCGGTCCGGCAGCTTAAGGCAGCTTCTCTCCGACAGACCAAGCACCGAGGAAGCGGCGGCAGCTTCCTGCCTGCGCAATTCCACGGTGCCGTTAGAGGACATTTCCGCTTCCGTCAAATCGCAAACGGCGGCTCGAAAGCCCGACTGCACGTGCTTGACAATTGTTCCTCCCATACCGATCTCCACATCGTCCGGATGGGCTCCGAATGCAAGTAAATCCATTTTATTCACGCTCATACTCCGTCCGGCTTGTACTTATGGACAAGCTCCCTCCATGCAAAATCGCCTCTCTCGAGCGCCCGGACAAGCAGCTCCGCCGTTGCGACATTCGTTGCCACCGGAATACCTTGTACGTCGCACAAGCGAAGCAAGGCGATGATATCCGGTTCATGCGGCTGAGCCATCAACGGATCGCGCAAAAAGATGATTAAATCCATTTCATTTTGTGCAACCATTGCGCCGATTTGCTGATCGCCGCCAAGCGGACCGGACATAAACCGATTGATTTGCAATGACGTCTGTTCCATGATGCGCGTGCCCGTAGTACCTGTTGAATATAAAGTATGAGGTTGAAAGGCGCTCTCATAAGCAATGACAAAATTGACCATCTCATCCTTTTTCCGGTCATGGGCGATAAATGCGATATTCATTCACTGCAGCTCCCTTCTCCGCTCCACGAAGCATTAGTCCATCAAATGCTCGAAACCGTAAATCATTCCGGTATAGTTCATTACTTTTTTGACGGCGACGTTTACTCCGGGCATATACCCTGCCCGTTCGTAAGAGTCATGGCGGATTTTTAACGTCTGGCCGTTGCCGCCGAAGATGACCTCCTGTTGGGCGAAAACTCCGGGCAACCGGACGCTATGTATTCGAAATCCGTTGTAATACCCCCCGCGCGCCCCTTCCAAAATCTCCTCTTCCTTCGGATTGCCCTGACGCATTTCTTTGCGCACTTCCGAGATCAGCTCGGCTGTTTTGATCGAAGTGCCAGACGGCGCATCCAGCTTCTGGTCACCGTGATATTCAATAATTTCTACATGAGGCATATATTTGGACGCTTCAGCCGCAAATTTCATCATCAGCAGCGCGCCGATCGAGAAATTGGGAGCGATTAATCCGCCGATGCCGCGGCTTTTGCACAGGTTGTCCAACGATTCGATTTGCTCCTGGGTGAAGCCTGTAGTCCCTACCACAGGACGCACCCCGTGCTCGATTGCAATCATCGTATTGTTGAATGCCGCTTGCGGCACGGTAAAGTCGACTAACACGTCCGGGGAGGAGGCCTTCAGCGCTTCCGCCAAATCCGGGGATACGATTACACCGGATGCCGGCTTGCCAACAAGCAAGCCGGCATCGACGTTGCCTGCAGAAGTGTCAATCGCTGCAGCAAGAATTAATGCTTCGTCCTCCAGTACCATCTTGACAACTTCACGGCCCATTCGTCCGCCTGCCCCAGTTATTGCTACTTTGATTTTTTCCGTCATAAGTTGATCACCTGTTCCTTCTTCTTTTTCTGCGCTGAGAGCGAACAAACGGGATGACGCGTTTGCGGTTTGCGATCTCCGCAAGCAGCCGGTTTGCTTCCGCATGCTCCGGATTAAGCTGCAGCGCTTCACGCAAATGAGCTGCGGCCTCATCATGCAGCATCAGCTCGTTATAAGCGGCGCCCAACAATAAAAAAGCGTCTCCGTTTAACGGATCCAAACGGGTCGCTTCGTGCAATAATGCTATTGCACCATCATGATTCTGCGGCTGGCCCTCGATAAACTGCGATGCTTCCGCTACGAGCACCTTAGCTTTCACAGTGTTCAAATGATAGCTGTATTCTGATTGATCCGGCCTAAGCGTTACGGCTTGCTTAGCATATTCCAGCGCTTTATGCCATTTACCGCTGCGCGCGTGAGTGATTGAGCATCTATAGTGATAATCGGCATTGTCCGGGTCGGCCGCAATCGCTTGTTCAAACCAGCGGATCGCCTGCTCGAAGTCGCCGCTCAGGATCGATTCGTATGCTTTCCTGACGATGCTGTCTGCTTCCATCCGCCCATCCTCCTTGTACCAGGGTGATGGTACAGCATATGTTCATTGGTCCGCTACGGTTCTGTGTTTTTTCGGGTCCACCGGTTCGCATCGCGAGTGTTGAACTTATTCATGACCTTATTATGGGCTTCCGTAAGGTCTAGTCCAAGTGAATTGGCAAAGCAGGACAGAATGAAAAGTATATCGCCCAGCTCCATTTCAATGGAATTATCGGCTTCTTCCGGTTTCTTCGGTTTTTCACCGTAGCTGTGGTTAACTTCCCTGGCCAACTCTCCGACTTCTTCGCTTAACCGGGCCATTAAGGCAAGCGGACTAAAATAACCTTCCTTGAATTGAGAAATATAGCTGTCCACTTCTCTTTGAATTTCTGCTAACGATTTTTCCGCCACCATAGCCTACCCTTCCTGACTTTTTGCTTTCTCTTCATATGTTATCGCAAAGCGAACTTGAAAACAATGGTTTTCGAATTTACCGCTTCGTCGTATACTATCGTTAATTGGCCAAGCAGTACGCATCCCCACATTGTTCATACTAATGGGAGAGACTTAAAGCGGAGAGACTTAAAGCGGAGAGACTTTAAGCTCCACTCAAAGATCCCTATGAAGCGGAGAGACTTTGAGCTCCACTCAAAGATCCCTATGTTAGGAGGTACATCCCGATGTCCGAGGCAAAAGCGTTTCATTACCGCTCTATCCCGCCGATTCTTCTTGGAGTGGCCATTTATGCGTTCGGTCTGCATTATTTTATATTGCCGAATCAATTTATGGAAGGCGGAGTTACGGGTATTACCATTCTGTTAAATTATGCGCTCGGCTGGCCGCTGTCGGTTTCAACGCTGATTTTGAATATTCCATTGTTTATTATGGGATTGAAGATTCTGGGGTGGCGGCCGATGATCTATACGATCATGGGAACGGTATCGCTGTCGGTATTTCTCGGACTGATGGAAAAGTTCATTCATATCGGCTGGATCGTCCCGTTTCAAACGTCATCCGACTTTATATTGGCCGCATTGTATGCCGGCGTCACATTAGGTGCCGGGCTGGGCATCGTATTTCGGTTCGGAGGAACGACGGGCGGGTCGGACATAGTGGCAAGAATTGCATCAAAAAAACGGGGATGGAGCATGGGGCAAATCATTCTCGTGCTCGATACCTTTATCATCGGAATCTCATTGCTCTACATCCCGAAGGAAAAAGTGCTCTATACGCTCGTAACCGTATTTATTGCTTCCCGGGTTATCGACTTCATTCAGGAGGGCGCTTATGCGGCGAAAGCCTTCTCCATCATTACAAACGAAGGGGAGAAAATCGCGGCGGTCATTACAAAAGAAATGGACCGGGGCGTAACGCTGGTGCCCGCGGTCGGCGCTTACTCCAAGCAATCGAAGCATATGGTTTATTGCGTTGTTAGCCGGCAAGAGATCCGGAAGCTTAAGGCGATCGTCAAAACGGAGGATCCGCATGCTTTCATTGTCATAAGCGATGTCCATGACGTGCTTGGCGAAGGCTTCAGGGAAGATTAGAAGGATGATGCTTTATCATCTTGTCCCTCTCGTAAAGGAATTTCTGCCAGCCGACATAACCCAGCACCGATAAAATAAGCAGTGCGACGACGATTGTCCATCGCCAGGGCATTGATCCGTACACAGGCGATATGACCGGCTCCGACAGCCGGTCGCCAGGCTCTTGAAACAGTATATCTATTGCGTTCGACAAGGAATTCAGCGCCTGTTCCATCCACTCCCGGTCAAGCTCGCCGCGTTTACCGGCTTCCAGCAGGTTATAGGTGTACCGATAGGCTTCCTGGAGCGAAACCACCTGCTCCTGATCGCGTTTCATCAATGCGGCCGGTACGATTAACCGGATATGATCGGAGAGCGGCTTGACGGCGGCAAATGCCGCTTCGGCACCGTCTCCCGTATTTCTTCGCCAAGCCTTGACGATTCGGTTTACGTCTTCCGTCAAAACTTCATGATATGTCTTCCATAACGCCCCTTTTTCATGAACGAGAGCGTCAAACGCAAGCAATAGCTGAGCGCCATAGGTTCTCATATCATTGTACGGTTTATACGGCTTACCCGGCTGCAAAGCGCTTCGCAGACCGCTTATGGCCCTGTCAACTGCAGACCACCCGTGGCTGCTGCCATATTGACGGTAATCCTTGTCGGCAGCCAGCCTTTCCAACCGGTTAAAATAATAAAATACCAGCTGCCTGTTTCCATCTGTTGCAGCTTGATATAGATTTTTCGATAACTGCAAAAGCTTATCCGAATGCGAAAACGCAGACTGCTCCTCCTGTTTTCCGGCAGCCTCGTCCCCTATATCGGATGCTATACCGCTAACGGGATATGCCGTAATTATAAGGCTTGTCAAGATGACGGCCGTTATCCATTTCCTCATCATGTGGACATCCCCCCATTCTCATCGTATGGGGGAATAAAGTTAATTATGACAGTTTGTCCTCCCGCTTCCGTAAATAGATCCTTCTATTGACCAAGGCGAGCATAGCAACCAGTAAACTGGCAACAGTTAACCCGACAGTGAATTTGGCAATCACTCCCAGGTCATCTCTGAGAACGGCTGGAAGCCAAGGATAGATGCCGATCCGATAATCCAGCGTATCATTCAGAAGCAGCCATGCAAAGGAAAGAAACGCAGCCGTCCTCCCAAAAACAAAAAAACGGACATACAGCAAGGCTTCAAACGCCATTCCCAAATGAGACACAACCAGCATCCAATCCTGCCAGACAAGACCGTTCCCTTGAGCGGCTCCGGCGAATATCATAACGACGGCCCATACGCCGTATTTAATGGAGGTGACGACAGCAAGCGCTTCGATGACGGAGCGGAATCCGGTATACACCCTGGAAGGACGTTTGGCCGGAAAAAGTAAGAATAGCAGCGAAACCGTAAAAAACAAGCTTGCTGTCGGACTGTCCGGCACGAAAACGATCTGCCATAACGGTTGATTCTCATAGGTATAGACGAGTTGCTTCCAATACCAGATATATCCGTACACTGTTCCGGCGAGATTGACGGCGAATAACAACCATAGAAAGGAACGGTTCAGCAGGATCGATCGGCTCCAAAATCTAAGCAGCAGCAACGGCAACATTAGGCCTCCTGACATAGGGATCTTTGAAGGTAAGTTACATATCCAAAATGATTTCCAAAAGCATTCGAAAAGAACCTGACCGTTAATTTACGATCAGGTTCTTCCTATGCTTATTCGGCTTTCTTCTGAATGGACAGCCATTCTGCAACCTGGTCGATCTCTTCTGCAGACAGCGTATTTGCGAATGCCGGCATTGCGTCTCTACCGTTGGTTACAATTCCAACCAGTTCTTCTTTCGAGTAAAGATCTCCGACACCGCGCAGAGCCGGTATCTTGGCACCGGGATTCCCCTTAAGGTCAGCAGCATGGCAACTCAAGCATTGTGCCTTCAGAATCTCCATTGCCGGATCGTCGGCATTGACGATGGCAACATCCTCGGGCTTTGCGGAAGGATTCGGCCGCGGCTTGCCGGCAAGATGAGCTTCACGCGCTTTTTCTTCCCGTTCGATATGCTCGGGAATCGTATTCGTCAATTCCAGCTGATGTGTGTAATGATCCCATGAAACCTTGGTTAAATAAATAACGGCAATCAGCGAGACAAACATAAGTGCCGATGCAACCGGACGGCGGTAAAAGCGGCGTTCTTTCCCCGTATCGAGGAAAGGCGCAAGCAATAAAGCGCCGAATGCGACGCCCGGGACGCCGACCGTGCCGAGTACGACATAATCGCCGGACACGTACGGATATTTAAGCAGTTGGTACAGGAAAAGGAAGTACCAGTCCGGCATCGGAATGAATGCCGCGTTTGTCGGGTCCGCCGGATAGCCAAGCGGAGCCGGGTGTGCGACTGTCAGAACTAGAAATCCGACGAGCACGACCGCACCCACCATCCATTCTTTTAACAGGAAGTTAGGTATAAACGCTTCCGATTTGCCCGGATAAGCGGAATAATCGGCAGGTATATTCGAAGCGTTCCGTTTTTTTACGCGCGAGTCGCCAACATAAACAACTTTCTCTTTGGAATTATGGCCATGCGCCATGAAAAACCCTCCCTTCGCTTATAGTGGGCCGGAAATGCCTTGTTTTCGAATCATAAAGAAGTGCGCTGCGAGCAATGCAAGCAATGCGCCCGGCAAGAAAAACACGTGGATCGCGAAGAAACGGGTCAAGGTTTGCGCGCCGACAATCTCTCCGCCTTGCATCAGTTCTTTAATATATGGACCGATATACGGGACCGATTCGGCGATCTGAATGCCAACCTTGGTTGCGAAGTACGCTTTGTTGTCCCAGGGAAGCAAATAGCCGGTAAAACCCAATCCAAGCATAATGAAGAAGATCAGCATTCCTACAACCCAGTTCATCTCGCGCGGCGCTTTGTAAGAACCGGTAAAGAAAACCCGCAGGGTATGTAAGAACATCATAACGATAACAAGACTTGCGCCCCAGTGGTGCATCCCGCGAACGATTCCGCCGAAGGCAACCTTGTGCTGCAAATAGTCAACGCTCGCATAAGCGTTAATAATATCCGGTACGTAATACATCGTCAGAAACATCCCGGACAGGATTTGAATAGCAGTGATGAAAAACGTCAGACCGCCGAAACAGTATACGAAAGCGGAGAAATGGTGCGCAGGGTTGACGTGCTCGGGCACTTCATGATCCGCAACGTCCCTCCACATCGGCGTAATATCAAGACGTTCATCGATCCAGTTGTATACATTTTTTAACATCTGATTCTACGCCCTCCTTATACTCTGGTGTTCGGCTTGATCGGTCCGAGATAAACAAAGCCGTTTTCAAGCTTAACATCATATTCGTCAAGCGGATTAGGAGCAACCTTCAGGTTTTTGCCATCCGGAGAATATTTCGCTTCATGACACGGACAAAAATATTGATTGTCATTCTGCGTATTCCAGTTAATCGTACATCCCAAATGTTTACATACCGGGGACAGAGCAAAAATGTTTCCTTGCTGGTCTCGCGAAATCCATGCCGCTAATTCGGGATCGCTCTCGTACCAACCGTCAACCTGATGGATCTGGAATTTAAACTCCTGAGGTGCATTCGTGATTTTGTTTTCTTCGACAACCTTGACATAAGTTCCTTCGGTCTTCTTAGTCAAGATCGGATCGACCGCAAAACGAATCATCGGCAAGATCGTACCGCCCGCCATAAATGCGCCGGCACCGCCGAGCGTATATGACAGAAACTGCCGCCTGGACATTTCCTTGCGCTTCACGGGTTGATGTGCGGCTTCACGATGTTCATGGTTACTCATCTTCTGTTCTACCCCCTTTACCAACCGTATCTCGCGTCTTGTCGCAAGACAAAACACACGACCAACTAGGACATTACTTATAATAGCTTAGGCGCCCGGGAGCGTCAAGAATGCGGCAGGCGTTTTAAACCGCTGAATAAAATCATTCAATAATTTGTTGGCATTTTGTCACAATTGATCCTTTATGGGTATATGATGCCACCATTACCGCTGTTTATACTGCACTGGAGGGCGAACCCTCATCCGGCAGCGTCTGCTCCTTGCCGCCACATCGCTTGAATGTCGGATTTGACCTGCGCGGAAGACAACGCTTGTCCGTCTTCATAAGGTGCAAGAATTAAATCTGCCGCCTCCGTTTGCAGTTGAAGACGACACTTCGCCGTGATCAGTATGATATAACGGAATCCCGAGTCCTTCAATCGCAGACATACTTGTTCAAGCCGGCTGACGTGATCCGGCTCATAATAATGGTAAGCCGGATAAGTGACGATCCGGCCCTTAAACGGGATCTCG
This sequence comes from Paenibacillus tarimensis, assembly GCA_041281825.1. Lineage (GTDB taxonomy): Bacteria > Bacillota > Bacilli > Paenibacillales > Paenibacillaceae > Paenibacillus_D > Paenibacillus_D tarimensis_A. The sequence goes on from CP166298.1 coordinate 3,367,474, forward strand.
ACCAGCTCCATCACATCGCGGAGCTGTTCCAATTGCCCGGTAACCTCGTGCGGCGCTTCAGCACCGTTTAATCCGGTTACCGGCAGGAGGCACGTGTCCAAATACGGACTCAGTTCCTCCCATTGTGATTGCTCTATGTCGCTAAACTTCATGTCCATCCCTCCGCGAAAATTCTTCAAAAACACTGGTGACTCTTCATTCGCTCTTCAACATGTTACCACTTGCGGAAAACAAAAAAAAGACTTGCTCCATTATTCTGTCGCCGATAGGACGACAGGAGGAACAAGCGCCGTGTATTAAACTTCCTTCATTGAAGGCCGAAGCGATTGAAGCTCGATCGCCAGCCTGCGGAACGTATCTTCATCGCCTTCCGCAAGGGCACAGTCAATCGCATTGTAGAGCCGATTCAATCTAAATTGTAATACCGCCTCATCCAGCACCATTTCAGCAGCCAAACTCAGCATCGCTTCATAAGAAACTTTCATTTTATCCATAGGATACACCTCCAAACCGGCGCTCAGATACTTGTTTCATCAGTCCGGTTTTCAGCTATAAAGCTCCCTCATTAAGAGATCCTATATTCTCTTCCTTGAGCAACGTAACTTTCCATCGTCGTTTTCATTCGAAGCAGGTCGGCCTCGGTTAACTCTCTGATGACTTTGGCCGGCGAACCCACGGACAGTGTATACGGAGGTATGATCTTATTTTCCGTCACGACCGAACCTGCTCCTATTAAAGCATATTCACCGATCTGCGCACCGTTAAGTACGATGGCCCCCATACCGATTAATGTGCCCTTGCCTACTGTACAACCGTGAATAATCGCTCCGTGACCGACCGAAACTTCATCCTCAACCAGCAACGATTGGTTCGTGTTCACATGTCCGACTGTCCCGTCCTGGATATTGCAGCGGTTCCCGATCCGAATCGGAGCCAGATCGCCCCGCAGCACCGCATTAAACCATACCGTACTGGAATCTCCGATCGTAACATCGCCGATAATTTTGGCCCCTTCCGCTATATAAGCGCCGGAATGGATATCCGGATAGACACCCTTATAAGGAATCATCATATCTCCACCGTCTCCTTCTTAAACAGGTTTTGTGGAGTGATTCTAACAAGGGGACGACGGATTGTCAATCCAGCCGGATACGGTCATCTTCAGCAACATAAACGCCGGCAACGACTGCATGTCCGACTTTGGTCATTCTAACGACTTGGCCGACTTCCCGCTTCTCTCCGATGCGAAGCAACCCCAGATGCATCATCATGCCCAGTACCCGCTGTTCGAAGATCGACGTGGAGGTGTCATAGTAGTACGGCTTAATAAACGGTACAAGCGCCGCGCTCAGCGTTTCCGTTGTCACCCACCGGTCCGCAAGCCTGTCAATCCAGTTGACCAGAGAAAGCAGATTGGGGATTGCTCCCTTATACAACCGAAGCCAAAAGCGATAATGCTGTGTCGGTTCATCGCGCGTTCTGCTGCTCCTATACTCGTTTCCGGCGTCGGTCAGACACAATCGTTCACCGTTCTCTGCGATGAGATTGTTATAGTAGCAGTAATCATAGATGAGCGACATCCGGTTCGGATAATCCTTGATCCGCCTTCCATAACCGAAGCGCCAGGCTCCTTTGGCAGGCATATCCTCAAATACGTGGAACCGTTCGACCAATTGCTGCACAGATCGCTTATACATCGAGCCTTCCGTATTCAAATTGATCTCGTTCTGATAAACGTAGTCGAGGAGCGCCAGGATATCGTCCGCAAAGAGCTTTTGCTCGTCCCGAAATCCGTCCGGTTCTTCTATGCGAAGCAGCTTGGCTTCGAACTGTTTGGCCAGTTCACCGCAAAAGCGCTGCTTCAAATCGCCAGGCACGTGAAATAAGTAGCGGTTCGGTCCGGCCAGCCCGTTGAAAAGCCATCCCGCATGCTTAAACTTGGCGATTGTGCTTCGCGGACTATCATCCGTTACCGGCTTCTTCGTTTTCTTGGAGTTTTTGCCGGCTGCAGCAGGGGCCGCCGTCCCTTCCTGCCTGAGGTTGATCGGAGGTTCAACCGGGGATTCGAACCTGCTCTGCTGCACCCTGGCGATAAGCTCTTCCAGACTATATGAAATATGCGGGTCGAACAGCAGGGAATTTAAAAACCTTAAATCCTCCATCGTCATGGAGCTGATTTGTTTTTGAAATCCTTCTTTGCTGCTTATGGCCCGAAGTATCGATTGAATCAGCTCATTTTTCGAGTGGCTGTCGCATGTGCAGCTATACGCCGCGGCGATCCGGTTCAGCTGGCCGATATCCGCATATCCGAGCATTTCCGCAAGATTCATCTTATCCCCTCCGGTTCTCAGCGATAATAACCAGTATGGGGCAGTTCAATTAAATATAAACGTGGTACAATTATTTTGTGAGATTGTTCAAATGAGCGGTGCAATTATGAAGAACGGAGTGCCAGCCGCCTTCCTTTCTTTCTACGATAGAGAGCGACATATTTTGAATATAGCTGTCGTCCAGATCTTCGCACAACGTATGAAGCATCTGCACCAGGAAGCTGCCGTGCGTGACGACAAGCAGCCGGTTATAACTTTCCGCCGATACCCAGTCATTGATAAAGTCCATTCCGCGTTCCCGCAAGGAGTTATCGCTTTCCTTCCCTTCATAGGTTGTACGCCATGCTTCGCCCCACCTTGCAATCCTCTCGGGCTCCGTCGTACCTTCAACCTCTCCGAAATGACGTTCCCTTAATCTGCTGTCCGCTTGGAGCAGCGGAATGGCAAGTCGGCTTGCAATGATGTGCGCGGTTAGCCTTGCACGTTTCAAGTCGCTGGAAACAACGGCCTCCCAGTTGCCTGATTGTTCAGCGAGGCGCTCCGCAAGCGCGGATGCTTGGCGTATCCCTTCCTCGTTTAGCGGAATATCGGTTTGACCTTGTATTTTTCCAAGAGCATTCCAGTCGGTTTTCCCATGCCTGATCCATCCAATTATCATCGATGTCGATTCTCCTTCCGAAGTATGGAATAAAAAAATAAACGTCCCAGCACAATACGCTGGAGACGTTCGTTAGGTTCGTGTCCGGGATAACCAGTTTAAAATTAACAGCGTCATGATGATCCCCAGCATCGACAGGGCCACCCAATATTGTGGAATCGTCGGCACCACTTTAAGAACGACCGGATCGCTGATACTGGCAACCGGTACCTCGTTATAGAAACTGGAGCTGACAACGGATATCCCTTCGTTGGCGTTTACCGTATCCAGCAGACCGCTCACTTTAACAATTTGTGTTGCAGAAGAACCGGCTTGTTCCCCAAACAATAAATAAACGAATCCGCAGACAAACATCGCCAAACAACAAGCGATAATCGCAGCTACATTGCGGCGAAAAGACGCGCTGAACTGGTAGTTCCGTTCGCTAACCGGCATGAACCAAGATTCCTCCGTATAAATCCGGTCCATGACATCGCGGTTCACGTGGTCAATCGGTCCAATCTCAAACGTTTCGTCCGATAAATCACGTATTAAGGATTCGCTTTTTTCCCATATTTGAAACTCCTCCGCACAGCTCTTACACTGCTGAAGGTGCCGATCGATGGCCATTCGTTCAGGATCGTGTGCCGGCAGGTCCCAATAGATCCCGAATAAATCTTGAATCTCATGGCAATTCATCGCGTCTTCATCCCCTCGTAGTCGTCGATGGTCGGATGCTCGCCAAAATACGGTTCCAGCTGCAGCTTAACGCTTGCTCTCGCCCGAAACAGCAGCGACTTCACGGAGCTGACGGTTTGACCGAGAATGTTCGCGATCTCCTGATAGTCCATCTGATCGTATTCCCTGAGGATTAGCGCTGATCGTTGTTTTTCAGGCAATTTGTTGATTGCATCGCGGACCAGGGTCATACGTTCCCGTTTCAGCAGCTGCTGCTCCGGAAGCACATCAAGCGGAGCGACCGGTACAAATCCGCCCTCATCCAGAGACAGATTACCGGATTTCTGCTTGCGCAATTCACTGAGCACAGTATTTCGGGCAATCGTATACAACCATGTCGAAAACGAAGCGTCGACTTCACGGAAGGAATGCAGGCTTCTATAGGCTTTATAAAACGTCTCCGAGCATAAATCCTCCGCCTGAATCTCCAACTGGGCTCCCTTGAGCATGTGGAAAATAAAAGCAAGAATTTTGCGCTGATAACGCCGCATTAATTCCGAATATAGTTGTACGTTGCCATCCTTAATTTCTCTTATTAACTGGGAATCGGTCATGAATGCGACCCTCCTAAGCGTCCGGAGTGATCATCCCAGTTCGGTATTCTATACATAATTACCGAACAAGGAATAAAAAGTTGCGCTCCCGCGGAAAAAAAATTATAAATAAAAAGTCTTCGCTCCACGGGCGGGGCCAATGGATTAATCAATTGGATAATAGGGGTATGCTTCCATTTTGATTATCGTTACCGCTCTGATGTTATGGAGGTCAGCTCTCAAAGGCGTGTTACAATATTCGCTACAAATAAAAGAAATCCTTCAATAATCGACAGAAGGGACCCCCCATATTTTTACAATACATCTATTGTATCACAGGACGGAGGTTATGTAGTTAAAAATTTATCTAATTTTTTTAAAAAAAATAACCACCCCGAAAGGTGGCTGCACAAAGTGCTATTAATTTGGATAGGAGTGGAGAGAAACCATACTGTACTTTTATTATATGTATCCGTTTTCATTTTGTCAATAAGCGTTTTCATTTTTTTATTCGGCTTTACCATTCGCCTTGTTTAATTAATACCAACTTGGCGAATGGCGTTGTCAGCCGCAACCTAAAAGTGAGGCGAATAACCTGACGCCTCGAGAAGCTCTACAGCCATGTCAAGATCGGACTGCTCCCGGAACGATAATCGAAGTATTCCGGGAACATCCTCTCTGCTTTCAATGATTTGAAGATTGCTTAAGTTAACGCGATGCCTTCCGAGCTCTGTCGCAATTTTACCGATAATGCCGGGCTGGTCCGGCACATCGATGTAACACTCATAGATCGAATGAATCATCCCTTTCCGCCGTTCCGGAAGCTCATTGCGGAAGCCGCCTGCAAGCCTGAACGCCTCGGCGATCGCCTCGCCGTCGTCCGCCTTCAGCATCTCGATAAATTGCGAAGTTTCATCTTTCCAATCTTCCAGAAGGGATAACAGCACATCCTTATTGTTTAAAAGAATATCCCGCCAAATTACGGGATCGCCGGATGCAATCCGCGTAATATCCCGGAAACCGCCTGCCGCAAGCATGCTGAAAAGCTCATTGCCTGCATTGTAACCGCGGATTTGGTTTACCAGCGCAACGGCAATAATGTGCGGCAAATGACTGATCGCACCCACGATCTCATCATGCTCACGGGCATCGACGCTTATAATATGCGCTTTCGTATAACTGAGCAGCGAGGTCAGACGCTCAAGCGCCTCCGGCGGCGTCCCTTCATCGGGGGTGAGGACATAGTACGCATTTTCAAACAGATGCAAACTCGCAGCCTCTACCCCAGATTGCTCTTTGCCGGCCATCGGATGACCTCCGATAAATACCGCGTCCTTCAATCCCAGACTTGCTGCATACTCTGTTACCGATTTTTTCGTGCTGCCTACATCGCTTATAATACATCCGGGTTTCAGGTTCAAGCCGCTTAACTCTTTAAGACAATGCTCCAGGATGCCGACAGGTCCGCATAAAAAGATAAAGTCAGCCGTTTCCGCAGCCTCTTTCATCGAAGTCGTACCGTGATCCACGACGCCTCTGTCGATATATTTCTGCACGGATGAAGGCCGGGGCGAATGGCCGATGACATAGAGACCGGGCTTCCCTTTAAAGCAAAGCGCGAGCGACCCGCCGATCAGACCGACGCCGAAAATAGCAATTCGAATCATTCCTATACTTGCACCGCCAATTCCTGCAGCACTTGCTCGAGCGCTTCGATGAAGGCTATATTTTGCTGCTCGCTCCCTACTGTTACCCGGATATGGGTCGGATAATATGTCCAGCGGGCCCGCGAAATAATTCCTTTTCGGAGCAATCCATCAAATACCTGCCCGGACGGGTGCTTCGCATCAAACATAATAAAGTTGCCGTATGGAGGGAAGTAAGACAGTCCGAGACGTTCAAATTGTGATTTTAAGTAAGCAAGCCCTTTGGCATTCTGTTCTCGGCAATACGTAATGAAGGAATCGTCCGCGAGCGCCGCCTTTGCAGCCGCTTGAGCATAACGAGTCGTATTAAATGGCTCGCGTACCTGGTTAATCGAACGGATGACTTCCGGGTGTCCGATTCCGTAACCGATGCGCAATGATGCCAAACCGTATATTTTGGAAAACGTACGAAGGATGACCATATTCTTATACCGCTGCAGCATCGACAAGCTGTCCGGGTAATCCTGATCGTCGATATATTCGCAGTAAGCTTCATCCAATACGACCAGCACTTCGCTTGGGACCGACTGCATAAAGGACTCCAGCTCGTCTCTGGTGACGATTGTGCCGGTTGGATTGTTGGGATTGCATATCCATACAATTTTTGTTCTGTCCGAAATCCGGGACAGCATCGCCGGAAGATCATGCTTTCCTTCGAGCAGCGGAACTTCAATGACCGACGCATTCTCGATTTCCGCATTGTGCTTATACTGCGGGAACGTTTCATCCGCCATGATCGTCTCGTCGCCCGGTACGAGGAATGCCCGGGCAATCATTAAGATGACTTCGTCGGATCCCGCGCCGAAGATGATCTGATCCGAACCAACACCTAATTTGGCGGCGATGTCGCCCGCGAGCGCCACGCTTGCGCCATCCGGATAAATGCTCGTATTCGACAGTTCGGCAACGATAGCCTCCTTAGCCCGCTCCGAGCAACCGAAGGGATTCTCATTCGATGCGAGCTTGATGACCTCGGACAATCCCAGCTCTCGCTTGACGTCTTCTACGGGTTTCCCCGGCTGATATACGGGAAGATGGACAATATTTGCTTTGGGTTGCACAATAATCACCTCATAATATTCAGAAAGCATTCATAACCAATATTGTCTCACATATTGCCTGTTGTGAAAAGTAGTTACCTATAAGTTGCAGAGCAAAAATTCGTCGTCCCTCCACCAGACATTAACAGCCGCGCCTCCCAATAAGGTCGATACTTGTCTTCGTTGTAAAGATAGGCTCGTATAAGTGTGAAACGTATACCCTTATTCAAATAAAACCTTACCCTCCAAGGAAGGTAAGGTTAACTGCTTGAAAATAGCGGAATTTTGCGGGCCTATTCCTTATCCTCATATAGAGGGCTAATTTCCGCTATTTTTTAGTAAATAACACCCAGCTACAGTTTCAACGTTCTCACATATTCATAGATTTGCCTGAGTCCCGCTTCTTTGTCGGACTCGCTGCTTAACAACGGCAGTGATTCTTCGATCGTGCGGACAATAGCGCTGCCGACGATGACCCCGTCGCACAGCTTGGCGAAGCGTTCCACCTGTTCCCGGCCTGAAATGCCGAAGCCGACTGCGATCGGCAGATCGGTAGATTGTCTGACCGTTTCCAGAAAAGCTTCAATCCCCGAATAAAAATCCGAACGCACCCCGGTAACGCCAAGCGAAGAAACACAATAAACAAAACCGCGGGCTTTGCCTGCAATACGCGCGATCCGTTCATTCGACGTCGGTGCGACAAGCGGAATGAGGTGAATACCGGTTTCCTCGGCCATCGCCCGGACTTCTTCATCTTCTTCGATCGGAAGATCGGGGATGATCAGCCCGCTGATTCCTTTTTCCCGCACTAGCCGGAAGAAATGATCCAATCCAAGCTGCAGAATCGGGTTATAGTAGGAGAACAAGATAAACGGAATGGTCACGCCGGCGTTTCTGGCATCTTCCGCGGTTTGAATGCAGTCCAGGACCGAGATCCGGTGTTTCAGCGCCCGTTCGGAAGCCCGTTGAATGACCGGACCGTCGGCGAGCGGATCGGAATAAGGCACCCCCAGCTCAATCATATCCGCCCCGGCCTCTTCCAGCTTTCGAATAATTTCTATCGTCGTTCCAATATCCGGATCGCCTACCGTCAAGAAAGGCATAAGCGCCGTTTCTCCATTCTCGCGAAGCCGCCGGAACGATTCGTCAATGCGGTTCATTGCTCGGCACCTCCCAAGTAACCCATTATCGCTTCAACATCTTTGTCGCCGCGCCCGGATAGGCTGACGACAATCGTTTGATCCCGGTTAAGCGTTGGCGCAAGCTTGACGACCTGCGCGATCGCATGAGCAGACTCCAGTGCCGGAATAATACCTTCCGTACGTGACAGAAGCTGCAGTCCTTCCAGCGCTTCCCCGTCGGTGACCGGAACGTATTCCGCCCTTCCCGCATCTTTCAAGTAAGAATGCTCCGGACCGATTCCCGGATAATCAAGACCTGCGGAAATCGAATGCGCAGGCTGAACCTGCCCGTACTCGTCCTGAAGGACGTAGCTCAGCGAGCCTTGGAATACGCCGTGCTTTCCTTTGGTCATGGTCGCGGCATGCTCGTCCGTTTCAACGCCTTTACCCGCCGCCTCAACACCGATCAGCCTTACGCTCTCATCCTCTACAAACGGGTAAAAAATCCCGATTGCATTGCTTCCTCCGCCTACAGCGGCGACAACGTAGTCCGGCAGTTTCCCGTGTTCCTCAAGCATCTGCTCTCTTGATTCATCGCCGATCACGCGCTGGAAATTGCGGACCATCATCGGGTACGGATGAGGACCCGTCACGGAGCCAAGAATATAGTAAGTATCTTCGACATGGCTGACCCAGTATCGGAGCGTTTCATTACAGGCGTCCTTAAGCGTCCTTGTGCCCGAAAGCACCGGCACAACCTCGGCTCCCAGCAGCTTCATCCGGAACACGTTGAGCTGCTGACGCTTCGTATCCTCCTCGCCCATAAATACTTTACATTCCAGACCAAGCAGCGCGGCTACGGTGGCCGATGCGACACCGTGTTGGCCGGCTCCCGTCTCCGCAATGATCTTCGGTTTGCCCATTCGCTTCGCCAGAACGCCCTGGCCAATCGTATTGTTGATTTTATGGGCGCCGGTATGATTCAAATCCTCACGCTTCAGAAAGATTTTTGCGCCGCCCAGGTGATCGGACAACCGCTCGGCATAGTACAGCGGAGTGGGGCGTCCGGAATATTGCTTTAATAAGAACCGCACTTCAGCAATAAAATCAGGATCCTTGGCGTAATACTCGTAAGCTTCCTCAAGCTCCAGCAACGCGTTCATCAGCGTCTCCGGCACATATCTTCCGCCGAATTTGCCGAAACGGCCGTTTTTATCCGGTACTGCATGCATTGTTAGTTCACCCTTTCAACAAATGTGCGAATTTTCACGATATCCTTCGTTCCATTCGTTTCAACACCGCTTGATACGTCGACGCCGTCCGGCGCGTATTCTGTAACCAATTGCCTGACATTATCCGGATGAAGACCGCCGGCAACATACAGCGGAATGCCTGTGCCGGATAATGCATGCCTAAATTCCGGCACCCGGTTCCAATCGAATGTTTGGCCCGTTCCGCCGCCCGCCGTATCGATCAGGAGCGCATCTACGGACCCGAGATAAGGCTTGACCAAATCCTCCGCAGACTGCGGCTGCCCGCTCCCTGAACGGTCCTGTACGGAAAGCGCCTTCCAGACCTCCTTGCCGGTCGTTCGCTTGATCTCCCGGCATAATTCAGCAGACTCGCAACCATGCAGCTGAATCACATCGATCGGAGCAACCCGGATCAGCTCCTGCAGCTCCCCGGCTGACGGATTGACAAATACGCCAACCGTCCTAGGCGCTCTGCCGTCCGCATTCCGAAGCTCCCGGATGGCATTGATCAATTCACCGGCAAGCGCCGGAGAGACCTGGCGGCGACTTGGGGCAAATACGAGACCGACCTCATCCACATGAAGCCCCGCAAGCTCGCGAATGGTGGAGACATCCTTCAGCCCGCATATTTTCACCTTTGTGCTCATCACCCGTTGACCGGTCCCATTAACCGAAGAACCGCTTCTCCGACATCTTCCTGGCGCATGAAGTGTTCGCCGACAAGCACGCCATGCGCACCAATCCGCTTCAGATAATCAATTTCCGAAGGGCCGGATATACCGCTCTCGCTAATGACCGTCGTCCCTTGCGGCATAAGATCGATCAATCGCTCGGTCACGGCGATATCGGTTACGAATGTGCGCAGATCCCGGTTGTTGATACCGATGAGCGTTGCTTTGTTCAGCTCAAGGACCGATTGGAGCTCCTCACGGTCGTGTACCTCCACAAGCACATCCATGCCGAGCGATTTCGCCAGATCGTAATATTCATTCAACTGAGCCGAAGTAATAATGGCGGCGATAAGCAGCACCGCATCGGCGCCGATAAGACGCGCTTCATAAACTTGGCGGTAATCGACAATAAAATCCTTGCGGAGCAGCGGAACGTTGACCTGTCCGCGAACCGCCGTCAAATATTCATTGCTGCCCTGAAAGAAATCCCGGTCGGTCAGCACCGAAATGCAATCGGCTCCGTGAGCTTCATACGCAAGGGCAAGCCGGACCGGATCGAAGCTTTCCCGGATCAATCCTTTGGAAGGGGAAGCTTTCTTTACTTCGGCAATCAATCCCATCGGCCGCTTCCGGCGCGCTGTCAGCGCCTCTTCAAACCCTAAGCACGGTGGCATGGATGCGATTTGCCGTTCAACTTCCTCCAGGTTAAATCGCTCCGCCAAATCATCCGCTTCTTTACGTTTCACTGCGACGATCTTATCCAGAAACATGAGTCAACTCTCCCGTCGTTCGAATCAGCTGCTGCAGCTTCTCTGCAGCCATGCCGTTTTCTATTAGCTCCAATGCCCGTTGTACGCCGGCCTCAAGCGTACCCGCAGCTCCTCCGACATAAATGCAAGCACCTGCGTTAGCAGCGACGATATCTCTATAAGCTCCTCGTTCCCCGCCGCTTAATACCCGGCGGATAATTTCCGCGTTCTCCGCTGCGTCTCCGCCCAGCACTTCCCCAAGAGGGTGCATACGCAAGCCGAGCTGCTCCGGAGCGATATCGTACGTCCGGATTCGGCCGTCTCTGAGCTCAGACACTTGCGTCGGAGCCGAGATGCTGATTTCATCCAGGCCGTCATGGCTGCTAACGACCATGGCGCGCCCAAGACCGAGCTTGCTGAGCACACCGGCTACCGTTTCGGTTCTCGAGCGGTCATAGATCCCGAGCAATTGTCTGTCCGCTCCGGCCGGATTGGTGAGCGGTCCAAGCATATTAAAGATGGTCCGAATCCCCAACTCGCGCCTTGGAACAGCTGCATGGCGGAGCGAGGGGTGATACAGCTGGGCAAACATGAAGCAAATCCCGATGCGCTCCAGACACTGCCCCGCCTGCTCGGAAGTCAAAGAAATATTAACGCCCAGCGCTTCCAGTACATCGGCGCTGCCCGCTTTGCCGGACATGGCGCGATTGCCGTGCTTGGCCACCCGCACGCCTGCGGATGCGGCGATAATGGCGGAAGCGGTCGAAATGTTAAATTTGTGAATGCCCGACCCGCCTGTTCCGCATGTATCAAGAAGCTCTTCCTGACGGGTTAATACCCGGTTTGATTTCTCGCGCATGACCTGGGCGAAGCCGGTAATTTCGTCCAACGTTTCCCCTTTCATGCGCAATGCCGTTACGACTGCGGCGATCTGTGCAGGTGTTGCTTCTCCGCTCATGATCAATTCCATCACGCCGGCTGCTTCTTCACGGGACAAATCCGATCCGCCGATTAATTTAGCCAATGCCTGTTGCATCGTCATCGTTTCAACCGCCATCGTTCGCTCCCCCTAAGCTTTTAAATAATAATCCATATTGGTTACATTCATCCCGTCCCTTTCCGGGGTATTTCCCGGAAACATCGCTTCCGCCGTCCGGATCGCCTTCAATAAAGCCATCGCTTTATTAACCGTTTCGGTATATTCGCTCTCCGGCACAGAGTCCCATACGATGCCTGCGCCTGCTTGCACATAGGCTTTGCCATGCTTAAAGATGATCGTCCGGATCGTGATGCATGTGTTCAGACTGCCGCCGAACCCCAAATAACCGATTGCTCCCGCGTAAGCCCCTCGCGCTTCATTCTCCAGCTCGGCAATGATTTCCATCGCGCGGAGCTTCGGTGCGCCCGACACGGTTCCCGCAGGCAGACAGGATACGAATGCGTCAAAAAAGTCTTTATCCTCCCGCAGCTTGCCGGAAACATTCGATACAATGTGCATGACATGAGAGTAACGCTCGATTTCCATATAGGAATCACAGCGGACGGTCCCGAATTCCGCAACTCTTCCGATATCGTTTCTTCCGAGATCGACAAGCATCAGATGCTCCGCGCGTTCTTTCTCGTCCGCAAGCAATTCTTTCTCAAGCGCCAAATCCTCTGCCGGCGTCTTCCCTCTGGGACGGGTGCCTGCGATCGGCCTCGTCTCAACCCGGCCGTCGTTGACCTTGACGAGAGCTTCCGGAGAGGTGCCGACAATCACTTCCTCGTCCATTTTTAAATAATACATATACGGCGACGGATTCATCGTCCGGAGGACGCGGTACACGTGAAGCGGATCGACATCCGTCTCTACACTGAAACGCTGCGACAGCACCACTTGGAAAATATCGCCTGCCCGGATATACTCCTTCGCCCGTTCTACATTCGAAATATACTGCTCCTTGGTTACGTTCGATTGGACATCACCCAGTTCACAGTCGGCTTGTACGTTACCGCCCATTGCAGGCACCGCCGCCGGGTTCTGCAGCTTGACAATCGTTTCTGAGATTTTTGCAGCCGTTTCCTCATAGGCCGCAGCTATCGCTTCATCCGTTGCACGCTCAGGGATGTGGACATTGCCGACCACCTGGATTTGCTGCTTGAAATGGTCAAATACAATGACCTGGTCGCAGAACATAAACTGCAAGTCGTTCATGTTCAAATCGTCAATCCGATGGGCGGGAAGCTTCTCATAATACTGCAGCAGGTCATATCCGAAAAAGCCGATCGCACCGCCGGTAAACGGAGGAATCTCCGGAAGCGAAGGACTGCGGTACGCGCGCAAGTGCGCCTTAAGCAGTTCAATCGGATTCTCCTTCAGCACCTCGATTTGCCCTTGCCGTTCGAGCGTCATTTGTCCGTTCTTACCCGAAATCATCAAAAACGGATCCGTGCCGATAAACGAATATCGTGCCCATTTCACTCCGCCTTCCACGCTTTCCAAAAGAAATGCGCGGCGCTCGCGGTAAAAGTGCTGGAACAACCGGATCGGCGTTTCGGTATCTGCCATGACATGCCGCACGATCGGAATCAAGTTATACTGACCCGCCAATGCGATAACTTTCTGTAATTCATTGGACATCCCGGATCCCTCCCGAAGAAATGATACAAACTGCGAATCGGTAATGAACGAATAAAAAAACTCCTGCCGAAGCAGGAGCGGACGATTTCAATAAGAAGATGTGCGAAATCTGAGGCATAACAAAGATTGCCCTGAAGCTCCCCCTGAACGAAATAAAACCATCGTTATTGCTGGTCATTGGGTATCCTTCCGGCCGGTCCATGTCACACACATTTCACTTGAACTCTTCTAAGGCTCTGCTCGTCTCATCTCTCTGCTCGCTCAGCTATTATACAATACTATAATTCCTTATAATGAAATAAAAAGGTAACCCAACTATACACCAGACCGTTTCCGTTCGTCAACTGAAAATAAAGAATTACTTTGCAGCCAGATCAGGCCGCAGCGCCTGTGCTCCGCCTAAATAGACATGATTGATTTCCGCTTGCGATTTGTCCGTGTTGACGAGAACCATCAGCCTGATGCATTTCTCCAGGCTTCCTTTAACCGGAACCTCCAAAGCGCACATCAGCGGCACAAGGTCCCAGCCCGGCATTTGACGAATCGCTCTTGCCGGGAAAGTATCATCCAAATCGTCCGTCACCGTTACGAATACGCTGCATATATCTTCCGGCACAATTTTATTTTCGCTAACGATGCCGTTAAGAAGATGGACCGTTGCCTGTAATATCGCTTGCTCTTCATTCGCTTCTACCGTTATTGCCCCTCTGATTCCCCGGACACTCATCGTTACTCCGCCTCCTCCTTTAACCCTTCAACAATACCGCGTACCTGCTTTGCCGACACGCTCTTGTTGATTTCCACTTTTCCTATCGCAGTCGGCACGATAAATACCATGGTGCCTTCCTTAAATTTCTTATCATGCATCATCGCTTCCATAATGGCATCGACGTTCAGATGGGCAGGCAGACGTACCGGTAGTCCGCAGCGCTTCAGCACCCTTTTCGTTACGGAATATACCACTTCCGGAGCGCCGAGCTGCACGCCGAGTTTAGCGGCTCCGACCATGCCGATCGAGATCGCTTCGCCATGAAGGATCTCGCTATATTGGCCCACAGCCTCGATCGCATGGCCGATCGTATGTCCAAGATTCAGAATCGCGCGCAGGTCGTTCTCCCTTTCATCCCTGGACACGACCTCCGCTTTCACGCTGCAGCCTTTATAAAGCGCGTAACCGAGCGCATCCGCGTCAAGCTCAAGCAGCCGGTCAGCATGCTCGTCAATCCAATCGACGAATTCCCGATCCCAAATTAAACCTTCTTTAACAACTTCAGCCAGACCGTTCCGTACTTGACGCGGCGGCAGCGACTGAAGCGTATTCAAATCATAGAATACCATTTCCGGCTGATGGAATGCGCCGATAATGTTTTTGGCAAGCGGATGATTAACGGCTACCTTGCCCCCGACGCTGCTGTCATGCGCCAATATTGTTGTCGGGATCTGAACGAACCGGACGCCGCGCATATACGCGGCAGCCGCATATCCGGCCAAATCGCCGACAACGCCCCCGCCTAAAGCGATAACGGTGGAGTTCCGGTCCAGTCCTGTTTGCAGCGCTTTTGTCATTAGCGCTTCAAATTGCGCGAGCGACTTCGATTGTTCCCCCGCCGGAACAACGACTGTTGCTACCTGGTATCCCGCCTCCTTCAGCTTCGATTCCACGAGAGGCAGGTAATGCGGAGCCACATGTTCGTCGGAAACAATTAACATAGGCGATTTGGTTCCAATTGCGTGTTTTTGAAAATATGCGGCTACGTCCTGCAATAAACCTTCCCCGATGTAAATCGGGTAAGAACGGTCTCCGAGATCGACAGTTAGTTCACGCATTTAATAATTCCCCACTTGTTCGAGATAAGCGTTCAAATTCGAGCGGATTTCCTCGATCGAATCGCCGCCGAATTTTTCCAGAAACGCTTTGGCGACCTCCCATGCGACGACATGCTCCATGACGACGCTTGCCGCGGGCACTGCACAGCTGTCCGAACGTTCGACCTGGGCGGTAAACGATTCCTTCGTATCGATATCAACGCTGCGGAGCGGCTTGTACAGCGTAGGGATCGGCTTCATTACCCCGCGCACAACGATCTGCTCGCCTGTCGTCATGCCGCCTTCAAAGCCTCCGGCGCGATTGGAAGCGCGATAGAAACCTCTGCCTTCCTCATACATAATCTCGTCATGAACCTGGGATCCTCTCAGCCTGGCCGCTTCAAACCCGATGCCGATTTCGCATCCTTTAAATGCATTGATCGATACAACGGCCTGAGCGATTCGTCCGTCGAGCTTACGGTCCCACTGTACATAACTTCCGAGTCCGACCGGCACGCCTTCGATAATGCATTCGACGATGCCACCGATCGAGTCGCCTTCGGCCTTCACCTGGTCGATATGGGCGATCATTTTCGTCTCCGCCTCTTTATCGACAACGCGAACGGGGGATTCCTCTGTTAACCGAATCAACTCGTCAACCGGCAGCGCATTCGGGGGTGCTTCCACTTCACCGATACGGATAACCTGGCCCGCAACTTTAATGCCGAATTCGGCAAGCAATTGCTTCGCAACAGCACCGCATGCCACACGGGCAGCGGTTTCACGCGCGCTGGAACGCTCCAGCACGTTACGCAAATCCTTCAGGTCATATTTCAAACCGCCGTTCAAATCCGCATGGCCCGGACGCGGTCTGTGAACCCGGCGCTTCTCTTCGTCACTGCCTTCGATCGGTTCTATATTCATAACGGAAGTCCAGTGCTTCCAATCCTTGTTTTCTACGACGAGCGCTACGGGAGCACCGGTCGTGCGGCCGTGACGCACGCCGCCGACGATCTGGGCCGTATCTTTCTCGATCTGCATTCTGCGTCCGCGGCCGTGCCCTTTTTGCCTGCGGTGCAATTGAAAGTTCAATTCCTCAAAGTCAAGCGTCAGATTGCTCGGTAATCCCTCTATAATGGCGGTCAGTTGTGGGCCGTGCGTTTCTCCGGCCGTTAAATAACGTAGACTCAAGTCCGTGTTCCCCCTTAATATGCTTATACCACTTTAGATATTGCTCCCTAGGTGAGACTGCCGGTTTCATTATTTCATTATTTTTGGATCGCTCTACTAGCTTATCTTTCACCCGCGAAACGATGCTGTAGGCCAGAAGACGGCGACAACCGTTACGCTTGCCTGATGAGATCGCGGAATTTTATGGCTTTAAACCGGTAAAATCAGCAGGTTGATTTAACGTCTCCTCAATGTCTTTGCTCATTATAGTACAGCCCCGCCCCTTTTGACAAGAAAATCAGGGCATCTCAGCGGTACAATCATTCATCCGTGATAACGTTACGCTTCATATGCCAATAGAGGACTGTCCCGTCGGTAGTGATCCACTACTTTCAAGAACAGCCCTCTATAACCAATCCTCATAGCACTCGATGTCAGAACCGCTTAACCGTGGGCCTGATGTTTTTTTCGCAGCACTGCCGGTTCCAGCGTAAAATACGGGTCTTCCATTATGTCCGACACTTGCCCGCTATCGAGACCCAGAATTTGCGCGCATTCTTGAATCGTGATGAATCCGCGGCGATAAGCGGCTATGACCTTGCGCTTGTCCATCGTTCACCCTCCAAAATATGCATTAGGATTAGTATTGGAGAATATGGAAGCCGCTATACCTTCGTTGTCGGATTTTTGATGATGTAATGCCTAACCTAGGGATCTTTGAGCATGACATGGATGTTTGAGCAAGGCTCAAAATCTCTCAGCTACAGCGGCACGCGGTTATTGACACCTGCGGTAGAAAAAAGTTTCGACCGTTTCAAGGTTATACTGTCCGGGCGAGAAAATTTGTTCCGTGCTGCCGACAAACAAAAGCCCGCCGGGACGAAGCGCTTTGGAGAAATTGTGATAAAGCGTCTGTTTGGCATTCTCGGTAAAATAGATCATGACGTTGCGGCAAACGATCAGGTCGAACGGCCCTTCAAACCGGTCGTACAGCAAATTGTGCTGTTTGAACCGGATCGCTTTCTTTAAACGCTCGTTCAGACTGTACGCATCACCGTTCTTGATGAAGTATTCCTTTAAATATTCCGGCGGTACGTCGCGAACGGACCGTTCGTGATAGTCGCCGACGAGCGCTTTCTCAATGACATTGACATCGAGATCCGTTGCAAGTATCGAGGACTTGTCGAGCACACCGAGCCGGTCAAGTATCATTGCAAGCGTATACGGCTCTTCCCCCGTCGAACAAGCGGCGCTCCATATTTTCAAACGGGGATTTTCCTTTACCATCTCGGGAAAGAAGCGTCCTTCAAGCGTCCGCCATCGGTTTGGATTGCGCCAAAATTCCGATACGTTAATCGTCATTCTGTCAAGAAACTCATTCATCAATTTTTCGTTGGATTGCAGCGCATTCAAATAGTCTTGAAAGGTCGAATAACCGTGCTTCATCCGAAGGGTCGTCAAACGCCGTTTCATTTGGGCTTCCTTATACTGCGATAAATCGATAGCCGTTTTTTCCCTGATTTTTGCTGCAAACGATGCGAAATCCCGATCTTCCACGATAGCTCCCCCCGGCTGTTAAATCCATCGTTGAATCGTATGTTCAAACTCCAAAAGCTCTTCCGGTTTGAAAAATAAGTTGATTTCCCGAGCTGCATTTTCTTTCGAATCCGAACCGTGTATCAGATTGAAATTCGTATGTACGGCGTAATCGGAACGGATCGTACCGGGCAGCGCGGCCAGCGGATCGGTCTTTCCGATCATTGCGCGCGTTATTTCGATCACCTGATCGCCCGACCATACCATGGCGAAGACCGGTCCCGAAGTGATAAAATCGATCAGCGGAGCGTAAAAAGGCTTCCCTGCATGCTCGGCATAATGACGTTCCGCAAGCTCACGGTCAATTCGCATAAACTTAGCTGCGACAAGCTGAAGCCCTTTTGTCTCGAAACGGGTCATAATCTCACCTATCAATCCGCGCTGGACGCCATCCGGCTTGATCATCAGGAAGGTTTGTTCCATTATCGATCACCTCTTACTTCTAATAATTTCGTTTCGCTACAAATAACGCGATGTCCATCAGATTCTTTTTCGCAGGAATATCCGGCAGTTCGCTTAGGGCACGGATTGCTTTATCAATATATTTATGAGCGGTTTCCTCCGATTCGGCAATCCCTTTACTGCCCCGTATCAGGGTTAACGCGCGGGTTGTATCCGCTTGCCCATCCGACTCGCGAATTTTCGCAATTTCTCCAAGCAGCTCGTCGCGAATACCGGAATCGCGCAGCGCAATCAGTACCGGCAGCGTTATATTCCCCTGGCGAATATCCGAACCCGGCGGTTTGCCGATCTGCTTCTCCGTACCGCACAAATCAAGCAAATCATCGCCAATCTGATATGCCATGCCGACATTATAACCAAACCGGTAAAGAGCAAGCGCGTGCTTTTTCTCGCAATCGGAGGCGACTGCGCCAAGCTGGCAGCTGACCGCGATAAGCAGCGCCGTTTTGCGGCGAATACGCAATAAATAATTGCGGACGGTCTGCCCGGTATTAAAGAAATCCCGGATTTGTTCCATTTCACCGATACACATCTCAAGGATGGCTTTAGACAAGATTTGATGAATGAACGGATTATTCAGCTCGGTTACGATCGTCAGAGCTTTGCCATAAATATAGTCGCCCGTATACATCGCAATTCGGTTATCCCATTTGGATTTGACCGTCTTCTGCCCGCGTCTCGTTTCCGCATCGTCAATCACATCGTCATGCACGAGCGACGCCATATGGATTAACTCCAGCGTTACGGCCACCCGTTGCAGTACGTCCAGCCTGTAGCGCCCGAACTTTCCGGCGAGCAGAACAAAGACGGGACGGATCCTCTTACCTCCGGCCTTGAGCAGATGCAGAGATGCCTGGCTGAGCAATTCATGATCGGAAGTAATGCTTCGCTCAAGCTCGCTCTCGATCTTATTCAAATCACTTTTCATTTTTGCATACAAATCCAATAGTTTCATTCTTTCACCTGTGCGACAGATTGATTTGACCAGAATTGAATGTCAACTTCGTGCTTCAGAAGCCCAAGCTTTCTGGCATAACGAAAATATAATTCAAGCCCCGCTTGCTGCAGCGGACCAAATTCATACACAAGCTGGGAAAAATAATTTTGCCAGTAATCAGGCTCCCCTCCAAGCTGACCGCAAGCTTTGTTCACCAGGGGAACGATGTCTTGAAGGCTTCTTTGTTTGCTTTCGATGAATAACCGGTGGACTTGACCGATCCGTTCGGGGTAGAGAGCCGCAGCTTCTTTACGAACAGCCATAACGGCAAATGTCATGCCGAAGCCGGTCCACTTGTGCCACACTTCCGCTAAATCGATTACATCGCAGCCGGTATCCCGCCAAGACGCCTTAATAGCAGGATCTCCGATCAATAAAGCTGCATCGGCACGCTCCAGCATCCGCTCAAGATTCGGCTCCATTGTAACGTATTTCGGAGCGCAGTTATAATATTGCGTCATGATGATCTTCAACAAATTTATCGAAGTGGCGGATGTATCCGTAAGCGCGATTGTGCCTTTGCACACCTCTTCCAGCGGCTTCTTCAGAAACAGCAGAATGGAATTGACGCGGTTTTTCGCACTGACCGACAGGTCGGGGAGCAGGTAGTAGTCCTCCACATGCTGGGCATATGCGAAGGAGGATATCGCCGCAAGATCGAGCTCGCCCTCGCGCAATGCCCGGTTCAGCACACTAGGTACGTTCGAAACCACCCTTGCTTCGCAGCCTAATCTTTCTTCGTCAAAGTAATGATAAATCGGCCATACATTCGCATAATCTATGCGTCCGATGGTGATCGGGCGATTACGGCCCATACTGCTCATCTCCCCATCTTCTGTACAAGTTATGATCCAAAGCCATGTTGTCAAGCACTTTTCCAACCATAAAATCAATCATTTCATTCATCGATTGCGGTTTGTAATAAAAGGCGGGCATCGCCGGAATGATCTTGACCCCAAGCCGGGCAAGCTTAAGCATATTTTCCAGATGAATGGCATGGAGAGGCGTCTCTCTCGGAACGATAAGAAGCTTGCGGCCTTCCTTAAGCACGACATCCGCCGCTCTTGTGAGCAAGTTGTTCGACATTCCGTGTGCGATGGATGCCAGCGTTCCCATAGAGCAGGGAATGACGACCATCCCATCCATCCGGTACGAGCCGCTGGCTATTGCTGCGCCGATGTCCGCATTAGGATGAAAAGTTAACGCTCCGGAATTCATATACGGACCAAACTTCTCTTCAATAGCGCCCTGACGTCGGGCCGTTTCCCACCCCAGCTCTTCCTTCAGCACACGCCACCCCGCTTCCGTAACGACAAGGTGAATGTGCAAGCCCGCCTTAAGCAATACTTCGCATAATCGGACGCCATAGATTGAACCGCTTGCGCCGGTAATACCAACAGCCCAGCGGCTTGGCATATCCCGTTTGACGGGCAGCTCGTTTACCATTGCTTTAACACCACCAAATCCAAAAGCGTAAATGCGAATACGACCAGGCTTAAAACACCGTTCATCGTGAAGAAGGCGGTGTTAAGCCTGCTTAAGTCGCCTGCCTTGACAAGACGATGCTCGTAGAACAGAATGACTGCGGCAATCAGAACACCTGCGAGATAGACCCAGCTTAAATCCGCGAGCCAGAACAGGATAATAAATCCGGCCGACGTGAGAACATGAAATATTCTTGCGATCCATAAGGCAGCTGCAATACCAAAACGCGCAGGAATGGAGTGCAGCTGTTCCTTACGGTCGAATTCGGCGTCCTGACAAGCGTAAATAATATCAAATCCGGCAGTCCACAGGGCTACGGAGCCATACAACAGTAATGCCGTACCGTCAATGACTCCCGTCACTGCCACCCAACCTCCCAGCGGCGCAAGACCGATCGTCAGCCCCAGTACGACATGACAAGCCCAAGTGAAACGTTTCGTGTACGAATAAATGACCAGCATGATAACGGCCAGCGGGAGCAGCTTTACCGCAAGCGGATTCAGTCTGGCTGCCGCGCCAAACAACAGGACAAAAGAAACAATAATAAAGACCGCCACTTCTCCCGAGCGAAGCAAGCCTGCCGGAAGAGCACGATTCGACGTGCGCGGGTTACGGAGGTCGATTGCTTTATCGATCAGACGGTTCAGTCCCATCGCTGCGCTGCGCGCACCAACCATCGCAAGCGTGATCCAACCGACCTCGGACCATTCCGGAAGCCGGTTCTCAAGAGCTACAGCGCCCAACACCGCTCCTACGAACGCGAATGGCAGAGCAAAGATCGTGTGCTCGAATTTGATCATCTCGAGAAATATCTTTAATTTACGAATCAAGCGCCGTCCGCCCCCTTCGTTCCGATATGGAGCGCGGCGATTCCGCCGGTCAGCGGATAAGCTTTGACGTGTGTAAGTCCAATCTCCCGATAAATTTCTGCCAGCCGATTAATATCGGGAAAGGAGGCTAGCGATTCCGGCAGCCATTTGTACTGCTCGTAGCGTTTGGCAAACAGCTTGCCAAGTAAGGGAAGAATGCGTTCAAAATAAAAATAATACACCGCTTTAAACGGCTGCCAAGCCGGCTTGGATAATTCCAGACAAACGACCTTCCCGCCGGGCTTGACTACCCGTTTCATTTCCTTCAGCACCTGAACCAGGTCGGGAACGTTGCGCAGCCCGAACCCGATCGTCGCATAATCGAACCGGTTATCCTCGTAAGGCAGCTGCATTGCGTTTCCTTGGACTAATGTGATCTGCGAGCCAAGTCCAAGCTTGTCCACCTTGCCTTGCCCGATATCAAGCATCCCTCTGCTGAAGTCAAGACCGACCACTTCGCCGTTGCCGCTCGCTCTCGCGATCGCAATGGTCCAATCGCAAGTCCCGCAGCATAAGTCTATCGCTGTCGCGCTTGTTGGAATTTCCAGTTTGCGCATCGTAAACCTCCGCCATGCTTTATGTCTGCGAAAGCTTAATACATCGTTCATCAGATCATACTTAGGGGCGATGCTTTCAAACACAGAATGAACAAACTGCTCCTTGGACTTCTGGTCCATTCTCTGTCACCTCATCTCGTTGTATACCGGAGCAGGAGAAGCAAGCGGCTGCATGAACGTTTCACCGATTTGCCGGAGTTCCCGGACAAGCTTATCCGAGTCCAGACGTTCGGCTAACGTATGGACATGTGCCACCGACTGTTTCAATTTCTCGATTAACTGACGCCGTATATCGTATTTATCCAACAACCCGAGTATGACATTCTCTTCCTGAACGTTTTCCTTCAGTTGCCTCTTTTCATCTTCCGTTCCTTCCTGCAGCACATGCCAGTAACCCCAGCTGCCCGCAAAAAGGTCAAGCGATTCCGTACGTTCAATTTCCTTCACAACCACTTCGCAGCGGGTGAAGCCGTGAAGCAGCTCCGGCCATAACCTGGAACACCGCTCCTCAAGGACGCCGCTAAACACATCGAGCAGCCCCGTCTTTAACTGAATGCAAGATTGGATATACTCTTCTGCAGTTACGCGAAGCTGTTTCATCTTGACATATAAATTCATTTTCATCCGGTTCACTTCGCAAACAGCCCCGCTAATCTTTCGGATCATCTCGATTTGCCCGGCCTGTGACAGCAAGTGGTAAAACCGGCCGCTAAAATAATCGCCGGCCAGCACTTTCAATTGCCGCGACCTCATCGATTCCTGCTTCTGCAACTCCGTATCGGTATCAATCATATCATGGGTATCCATCCCCATCTGAACGAGTGAAACGACTAGTGCATATAACTCGCTGTATTCTTCAGCGCCGCGTTCGTTTGCCAGAAAGGCGAACAACAGTCTGATCCGGGAATCCGGAAATTCGGGCAGTACGGTATGGTTTTGGATCATGTCGTATTCTACATATTTTTTGGCGATTTCAGGAATTCGGTATGGTTTCATGGGTTTTGCCTCCGAACAGCGCAGTCAAACTTACTGAGCAAGATATCTAAACTATTATAGCACAACTTTAATTTGTAAGCATATGTAATCCTTTTTGTTCACGATTTTGCTACAACCCTTGTACAAACCTCTAATCGAGCACCGCTCCATAACGCTCGAACCAGCTTGCCGTATAATTAATCCGCAGCCTATCCCGCCACTGTTTTTCATACAGATCGCCCGACTGGATGATCGGAAGGAAACGCCGCAGGCCATCATCCGATTTTCTCACATCGGCAGACATCAGAAGGTTTGATTTTACGGCTCCTCCGTCCCGGACATACGGGTGCCACTCTACAAACCGGACGAGCAGCCTGCCCGTATTGTCCGTTTGAATAAAAGCAAGCCTTAAAAGCTCAAGCAAATCCGATTGCACATCAGCCGCACGGCTGCCATTGCCGACGGCAAGATCGACCGAAAGCACCTCGCCATTCCAGTCGACGGCTTTAATCCGATGTTTTAACGGCAGTGCGATAAACACATCCACAAGATTGCTCTGCCCGATCCGAGTTACCGGTTCCGGATGAAATACCGTCATTTCTTTCCGGTGACTGTTCACGGATACCTCGAAAAACAGCAGCAGTGACAACAGCAAGGTCACCACTGAAGCGAATACGAAGCCCGTAAGCAGTTGTCTCCATAGCCTCATGGCCATCCCTCCTGACATAGGGATCTTTGAGCATTACATAGGGATCTTTGAGCATTACATAGGGATCTTTGAGCGAAGCTCAAAGTCTCTCCGATTTAAGTCTCTCCCGCTTGACGAGGTTAACGTCTATTAAAAGCTTTTGCAATTCAAAAAATCCCCATACCTCATTGTACAAATTAAAAGAGCAGGCTATGCCTGCTCAATTGTCGGTATCCATCGTTCCGTATTTCGTCATTACAGTCGCTTTGCCGCGTATTTTGATTGCAGAGGTATGATCCGTAAATTGCGCAATCAGAATTTCCCCCCGGTCCAGCTTCTCCGTATGATGGAATTTTGTGTCCAGTCCGCGGGTCAGGCCGATAACCTGAACGCCTTGTTCCTTCGCTTTCACTACAATATAATCACTGTTTGTCGGATCCATGCCGCGCGTCCTCCTCATTCGCTCATGCGTAAACGGCTGTCGCCGTCCTTTGACGGGACAGTAATGTTTCGCGTTGAAATATAAGCTTGTATAGCGGTGGAACTTATACTTTCTTATATTTCTAAAAAAACTGCTTTCCCGCGAACCGGTTCGACAGGAAAGCAGTGTTCAATATCATCTTCTGGTCGGAGTAACAGGATTTGAACCTGCGACCTCACCCACCCCAAGGGTGCGCGCTACCAGACTGCGCCATACCCCGCCGCTTGCTCTGTTACTTGTATCTCTATTGTTGCAAGCATGAGTTTAATGGATTACGCAATAAATGTCAATAGCTTTGAATCGTTCTAAACCAATCAGTGAAGGAAAAGCGTCCGGATGGAATCCATCCGGACGCTTAGGCACAGCATTAGTTGGAAACAAGGTCCTTCAAGGACTTCCCTGGTTTAAAAGCCGGCATCTTGCTGGCTGCGATTTCGATTTCTTGTCCGGTTTGCGGGTTGCGGCCTTTGCGTGCCGAACGCTCGCGAACCTCGAAGTTTCCGAATCCGACCAGTTGAACTTTCTCCCCGCTTTGCAGAGCGTCAGAGATAGCATCGAAAACGGCGTCGACCGCTTTTGTCGCATCTTTCTTCGACAGCTCGGTCAATTCAGCCACTTTGGCAATCAATTCCGTTTTGTTCATATCTTTCACCTCCCCTGACGGCAACCGTTGTCGCATCATTATCATTCTGTTTAAACCGAAAACTGCAAAAATATACCTAAGGCCAGACAAATTTATAGTATAACAGCCGTTTCTTAATTTCAAGTGGTAGAGCGAGTTTTACTGCAGTCTTAATAATTTCTCACTTTTAGAGGTTATTTAAACAGCCCGTTTCTGATCACGAAACCAGTTAAGGGGAGTATCTCACATCGAATCTTGAATTCAGCGAGGACTTCCGGTGATCAAGTAGGTTTTGCCTACGCTCCGCTCCTCATTCCCTAGTAGACTGATCCATAAATATCGATTGTAATAAGTTTGACACGTTGGATCCGCTGCAGGTCCGGTTCTCATTCAACTAAACGACTACCGACTAAAGTCTAATCATTGATGTAGAACACAATTGCCAACTCTAAAAGAATGTAGTCTTCTCAGAACATACCGATTGCATGCCAGTTATTTCTAACGGTTATCAGCGACGTTATTTGCTGGTTTGTCCCATTATTCCAAATCTAACGGTTTCCAGCACGCCTATTTGTCCATTTTCACGGTTTTGGGAGCGGATTTCAGCAAATAACGGCAACTGCAACCGTTAAAACTATAAAATGGCGTTTCTTCGCCAAATAGCAGCAAGTACAACCGTTAGCGGAATCAACATTACAGTGACATGTGTTTTTTGATGTTAACCTTCTACTCTTTCAGCGTGCTGGAAGCTGACCGCCTAAAGGCGGTGGGTTTAGACCCGGCACATAGAAACTAAACCACGATTATTTCATTATTATTTGGATCGCTCTACTAGCTTCTTTCAGCCTTCTCAATGCTGAGAACCATGCTTTTTAAACATGCACTTTTACTGAACGCTGTCAAATTGAAAACGCCATTCCCGAAACAGGGAATGGCGCAAAGGATAAATCAAGTTCGCTTATTACAAGATAATCGCGATCAGACCGCCTGAACCTTCGTTAATAATGCGTCCAAGCGTTTCCTGCAATTTATAGCGGGCGTTGTCGGGCATCATAGCAATTTTGCCTTGAATGCCTTCACGTACAATCGAATGAAGCGATCGTCCGAATATATCGGACTCCCAAATCTTGATCGGGTCGTTCTCGAAATCCTGCATCAAATACCTGACCAGTTCCTCGCTTTGCTTCTCCGTGCCGATAATCGGAGCGAATTCCGATTCGACATCCACACGGATCATATGAATGGATGGAGCGGTCGCTTTCAGACGAACGCCGAATCTCGATCCTTGCCGGATCAATTCCGGTTCATCAAGCGCCATTTCCGCAAGCGAAGGAGCTGCAATACCGTAACCGGTCGTCTTGACCATCTCAAGCGCTTCGGCAAACCGGTCGTACTCCCGTTTCGCGTGCGCAAACTCCTGCATAAGCTGGAGCAAGTGATCCTTGCCGCGGATTTCGACGCCTACGATTTCCATCAGAATCTGATCATACAGTTCATCCGGCGCGTACAAATCAATCTCCGCAACGCCTTGACCCATATTCATTCCGCTGAGTCCGGCGCGGGCGATGAAGTCGTATTCCATAAACTGTACAACGACCCGGTCGACATCACGCAGTCTCCGGATATCCTTTACGGTATCGCGAACGGAATTTTCATAATTGCTGCGAACCCAATGATTCTCGTTAAGCACCATGACCCAGCTTGGCAGGTTGACGTTTACTTCATGTACCGGGAACTCATAGAGAACCTCCCGCAGTACGGATATGACCTCTTCCTCGCCCATCGTAGCGACGCTCATCGTCATAACCGGAATATCGTATTTCTCCTGCAGCTCATCCCGCAGCTTCAGCGCAGAATCGCTTCTGGGCTGTGTAGAGTTGACTACAAGAACGAACGGCTTCCCGACTTCTTTCAGCTCATTAATGACACGTTCTTCCGCATCCACGTAAGAGCTGCGCGAAATATCGGCAATCGTACCGTCCGTGGTCACGACGACTCCCAAGGTGGAATGCTCCTGAATCACTTTGCGGGTGCCGATTTCTGCCGCTTCCTGGAACGGTATCGGCTCCTCAAACCAAGGCGTTGTAATCATCCTCGGACCATTTTCATCTTCATAGCCTTTTGCACCCTCAACGGCATAGCCGACACAATCGACAAGCCTGACGTTAACTTCCAGACCTTCCGTAACGTGGATTTGTACGGCTTGATTCGGGACAAATTTAGGCTCGGTCGTCATGATCGTCTTTCCTGCCGCGCTTTGAGGCAATTCATCATTAGCTCTTACCCGGTCGGCGTCGTTCGTGATGCTAGGCAGAACAACCGTTTCCATGAAACGTTTGATAAAGGTTGATTTGCCTGTGCGGACCGCACCCACGACCCCGAGGTAAATATCCCCGCCGGTTCGTTCGGCAATGTCCTTGAAAATGTCCACTTTCTCCACTGAATATCCCCTCCCAATCAAATTTCCGAGTACAAGGTGGTACATCTCCTGCCGGAACACTGGCTTCGTTTCTAGCCGCCAGGGTTCGTCGCCATCGACCGGACGATCCTCGCGGGCAAGCGACGTAACTCGTACAACCATTTGGACTAGTAACATCATATGTTGCAAGATAGTATTTATGACGATTCTTGCTTAATTCTTCGTTGAACCGTTGGTTTAAACCTTCCATGAATTGATATATGACGGGATTCGGACTCCTATGACTAATATGAGATAGAAATATGCATAAAGCAAGATAACCGCTGGTGCATAATCGCTTCAGCGGTTCTTTATTGGGTTTCCGTACGTAGGATTACCTCTATTTGCAGAAAATCGGATCCACAGCGCTGGATAGCGTCGATGGGTAATAAAAACAGGGCGGAAAGAAACTTCCGCCCTGAATGTTCTAATTTCTTGTTTACATCTTACTCTGCAGGCACAGCCTGCGGTTCGCCGTTCACCCAATGATAAACCGGCGATTTCACCGGTACGAAATCGGAGGACCTCACCAGCCATTCTCTTAAATCTTCGCCAGCCTCAGGCTTCGCATCCGTACTCCGTTCAACCGTTCTCATAAGGTCAATGCCGTAATCGACGTATACTGTCCCCAGTTCGTCCACCATCGCGGATAACGTTAAACCTGAAAACATGCTTTGAATCACCGGCTCTTTGCTTCCGAGCTTGCCGTAATCGATCCGGTAAAATCCGGGATACGCCTGTTCGGCAGCCGGCAAATCCTTATTTATTTTATAATAATTCTCTACGGCCGATTGCAGCTCATTTACTTTCTGGTACATGACCAAATCCATCAGCTTAATCTTCGGTTCCGTCTCCTCGTCTAGAATAAGAAAATAATAGTTTCCGCCTTTTTCAAAAGAGACTCCCGGAAGATCGCTTATATATTGCATCCGCTGAAGTTTCGCCATATCGACCACGTATTTTTCATATTTAGGCGTATCTACCGGACTGTTTTTTATGGGCAGAAGCCCGGTTTCTTCTTGATATTGCTGGATTACGGCATTCATATTTCTTACCGCTTCGCGCGTTGTCGCTGTATTGTGAGCCAAGTTTTCTTTTGGATACAAGCAGCCGCCGAGAAGCATCGTACATAACCCGGCGACCAATAGTAAGGCTGTGGGACGACTTTTGATGATCCTGCTTATCACTGAAATCTACCTCCGCTTACCACAACTCATCGTTTATCTTCCGTTGTTCGGCCAATTGCCGGCGAACTGCCGCCCGAAGCGGGTCCTCCGGGACGCCGACGGTCGCTTTACCGGTCACTTTGGCCTGACAAGACAGCCTTGTCCCGGAATGGATAAGACCCGCCAGCTTCCGCCGTTCATTCTCATTCGGTTCGGATAAACCGGCCCCCGCAAGATCGGTCACTTTGCACATCAGGCATCCCGCCTTCCCCCCGCACCTTGTGCGAATTGGAACGCGCGCTTTCCTCGCCGCTTCCAGTACCGAAATCCCAGAACGGACAGAGACGGTAATATCATCCGGCATAAATGTTACTTCGACATTCATCCTTACCCCTCCGCATCCGGCAGTTGTTTTCAAAGGTTGTTCAGAGTAAGAAATTCAACCGTTCCTTTAACGTTTCAGACACATGATTTCGCCTTAATATCCGTTCCAGTGCTTCCCCGTGCTCCGGACTATTTCTCAAGATCGCTTCCGCGATGAGCCGGGTCCGGTCCTCACGGCCGCGCATCGCATTAAAAATAAGTTCATGGGCCAAAGGTACAATCGTGTAGGTATTCGGAGGCACACCCGCGACCTGCCCCATGGGATACAGAACCTCTCTTACCTCCGTGCGGTAATGGCTGTCAAACGCCGTAACCTCAAATCCGCACACCAGTTCCACGGAAATACCTTCGATCACATAATGGCTTAGAATCGACCGATATATTGAGGTACGGCTTTCCGACGGATCATCTACCGAGTACGGAATGAGCGCATGATGAATAGCTGCCGCATCTTCCTTGTCGGCGTAAAGATCCAGATCGCGCGGCGGCTTGCCCAGCGCAAGCCCCCGAAGTAACAACCCAACACTTCCCCCGACTACCCATACGGCTTGAGCCGGCCGTACCCGCTCAGATATATATGAAAGTACGGCTTGCAGTTGTGTCCCGGTGTTCATCTGGTCCTCAGAAATACGGAACATTCCGGGCAACGATGCTTCCGGCATTCGATTTGACGATCGCCTGACAGGCAAGCCGGTACCCGTCGCTAAGCTCCTGCTCATCCAAACGGTCCCATTCCGCATCGGTTACTTCTTCGAGAAATTCCGCGCCTTCTTCTACGCGGCACCGGCACCTTGCACATGTTCCCCGCGTACAGGAGAAGGCCCAATCAATGTCAAACTTCAGTGCAAGATCAAGCAAAGAAACACCTGTCTCCGGCCGGGCCTCCACTGTTTTACTTTGTCCGATCAATTGAATCATATCTTATCAGCCCCTTAAAATCGATCCTATGTAATGGATATAAACCCGTAAATAAATCCTAAAATTAACAACCCGAAAGCGATAATCGTCAATATTAAGCGAACAATTCCCTTCGTTTTCGTTCTTGCTACCGTAATGACGACCGCGGCCAGCGCCATTAGCCCGATCCCGATGAACGACACCCACATTTTAGTCATGGCATCCATTACGTTATCTACTCCTGTCTATCCACTTTGGTTAACAGCATTCATAATTTTTTCATTATACCATTGGATGAAAAAAAGGACAAAGCGGAAGTCCGGTGTTGGCTAATCCGGCACTTCCGCATTTGTCCGAGCTTAATTAAAAAATAACCATTATTATTTTTTAAGCATCATTTTCAACAATGCTTCCATATTATTCGGATTCATTCCGCTCTTTTTCACCGCACCGACAATCTCGTTGACGGTTTGTTCGCTGACAGGTACTTTTGCCATAGCGGATACCTGCTTGATTAGCTTACGCAATTCCGCTTCGCTTTGCATCGTTTTCGGCGTTACGTTACTTGCAAGCTTTTTGACAGCATTTTCAGTTACCGGTTTACCGGTTTTTTTGCTCACTGCTTTGAGAACGTCTTTGGAGATATTTTTGGCCATGCTTCCATCCTCCTTCATGCCAGGTATTCCTAGCATCATATGACAGGAGGACGGGATTGGTGTAGGCCCCAGGACTTGGCGACTTCCTCGATTTCGTGTGTACGGCCCCGGCCCATCAGTTCCTCGACTGCAGCACCGGGCGATTTTCCCGCAAACAGCACTTGATGCAAATTGTCCGTAATCGGCATTGGAACGTCGTACCGCTTGGAGAGCTCATTAGCGGCGCGCGTCGTTTTGATCCCCTCGACGACCATTCCCATTTGTACCAGCACTTCATCGACCGAAAGGCCTTTGGACAGCAAAGAACCCGCACGCCAGTTTCTGCTGTGACGGCTGGTGCAAGTGACAACGAGATCGCCTACCCCCGCCAATCCGGCAAAGGTAAGCATGTTGGCTCCCATCGCTTCACCTAATCTTCCGATTTCGGTTAGGCCGCGCGTAAGCAAGGCAGCTTTAGCATTATCTCCGAACCCGAGTCCGTCAGAAAGCCCTGCCCCAAGCGCAATTATGTTTTTTAACGCCCCTGCAATCTCCACTCCGATTACATCCGGATTGGTATACACACGGAAATAGGAATTAATGAATAAGTCCTGCGCCTGCTCTGCGCACGACTGATCGGCGGACGCGACGACGACGGTCGTCGGCAGCCTGCGGACCACTTCTTCGGCATGACTTGGACCGGAGAGCACGACCAAACGCTCCTCTGTACAGTCAAGCTCTTCGCAAAGAACGGTCGTCATCCGTTTGAGCGAATCCGCTTCAAAGCCTTTGGTCGCATGAATAACCAATGCATGTTCATCGATATACGGCGAAGCCTTCGTGGCTACATCCCGCATCGCATAAGACGGTGCGACAAATACGACCGCTTTCGCACCTCGCACCGCCTTCTCCATATCGGTTGTCGCTTCAATGCCTTCAGGCAGCACTGCATCATCGAGATAACGCGAATTCTTCCGGTCACGATTCAATTCATCCGCTTGTGCCGGATTGTGTGTCCACAAATTTACCCGATGACCGTTATCGGCCAGTACTGCGGCAAGCGCCGTTCCCCAGCTTCCGGCAACAAGCACGGCTACATTAAGACTCATTATGAGACACTCCTTTTACCTGTGCCCAGTTTGTTCTCTTTGCCCTGAAGCAGCTTCACGATGTTTGACCGATGCCTCACGAAGGCGAAGACGCAAATCACCAGGCTAGCCCAAAATAACGGAAGCGGATAATCGAGGACAAGGATAAAAATCGGCGTCAGCGCGGCAAAAACAAGCGAACCAAGCGACACGTAGCGAGTGATGACGATAAGCAGAATGGCCAACACTCCCGCAGACAAAGCCGGCAGAAAAGCCAATGTCGCCATTACGCCAATCGTCGTCGCGATCCCTTTGCCGCCCTTAAAGCGAAACCAAACCGGCCAGTTGTGACCCGCTATGGCCGCGAGTCCGCTGAGCACCATCGGCCATTCCCCGCCTCCGCCAAGCCACTGTCCTAAATAGACTGCAGCCACGCCTTTGCCGATATCGAGCAAAAACACGATGACTGCCGGACCTTTCCCAAGCACGCGCAGCGTGTTTGTCGCTCCGGCATTGCCGCTTCCATGCTGACGTATATCAATCCCTTTAACCAAACGCGCCACGATAATACTAAATGCGACCGAACCAAGCAGATAACTTAGCACTAACGGTAATACAAATTCCAGCAACAGTATTCTCCCCTAATCCTCGTCCGATTTCCGCCGTGTAAATATCCGGATCGGCGTCCCTTCAAAATTAAATGCTCCGCGAATCTTATTCTCCAGATACCGCTGATACGAAAAGTGCATAAGCTCAGGATCGTTGACAAACACGACTATCGTCGGCGGCTTTACCGCAACCTGTGTCACATAATTAATCTTGAGCCGTTTGCCTTTATCGGTTGGCGGCGGGTTCATCGCCAC
Organism: Paenibacillus tarimensis; assembly: GCA_041281825.1. Lineage (GTDB taxonomy): Bacteria > Bacillota > Bacilli > Paenibacillales > Paenibacillaceae > Paenibacillus_D > Paenibacillus_D tarimensis_A. Next base: position 3,400,071 of record CP166298.1, read on the forward strand.
CGCATCTGCTACCACATCGTTAAGCAGATGGGTCTGGATCCGAAGCGCATGCTGCTCGGATACGTGATTCACAACCGGGAGCAGCTTGTGCAATCGCTGCTTCGTCTTAGCGGACAGGAATACGATCGGAGCATACGTCATGAATAGAAAATGGTCACGAATGCTTTTGGTAAATTGCTGCATCGTTTTATCGTCTTTTTCAACGACATCCCATTTGTTGACGACAAATACGGAAGCTTTGCCCGCTTCGTGCGCGAACCCTGCAATATGCTTGTCCTGCTCGATGATTCCTTCTTCGCCGTTAATGAGAATCAGCACGACATCCGCCCGCTCAATCGCTTTAAGCGCACGCATGACGCTGTACTTTTCCGTCGCTTCATAAACTTTGCCGCGCTTTCGCATGCCGGCCGTATCTATGAGCACATAACGCTGTTCTTCATGCTCAAACGGCGTGTCAATCGCATCGCGCGTCGTTCCGGCGACATTGCTGACAATGACGCGCTCCTCACCAAGCAGCGCGTTGACAAGCGAAGACTTGCCGACATTCGGCCTGCCGATTAATGCGACCCGGATGACATCCTCATCATATTCAACGTCTGTAAGCTCAGGCAGCTTTTCAACCGCAGCATCAAGCAAATCGCCGATACCGGTTCCGTGGGATCCGGAAATTGCGATCGGGTCCCCGAACCCGAGGCTGTAAAATTCATAAATATCGTCCATACGATTAAAATTATCAACCTTGTTGACAGCCACCACAACAGGCTTTTTGGAACGAAACAACATCTGTGCAACTTCGTCGTCCGAATGCGTTAAACCGGTTTTGGCATCGACCATAAAGATGATGACGTCCGCTTCCTCAATGGCCAGCTCCGCTTGCATGCGGACCGACTTCATGATTTCATCTTCGCCGTCAATTTCAATGCCCCCAGTATCCACAATACTGAAAGCTTTGCCGTTCCATTCTCCCGAACCGTATATACGGTCCCTTGTAACGCCCGGTTTATCCTCCACAATAGCAAGCCGGTCTCCGATGACCCGGTTAAATATCGTAGATTTTCCCACATTTGGCCGCCCGACGATTGCAATAACGGGTCTTGCCATAGATTCCACTCCTTCAGAAATACTCACGATTATCATCATAGCAAAAAAGAACTCACTTGGCTAACATTTCATTTTGACAACATTTTCACTGATGATTCACCAAAATATACGTTCCGTTCTTCAAATCATGGACGGCCGCATCCAATATTTTCTCCAGTAAAAAGGCGGTTTCCTCCAATTTCTCTTTTGTCTCTTCTATGAAAATCGGCGCACCGCCCCCCACCTGCCCCCGATTTACTGTAACGACCGCGACGATATCCCCCATTATTTACCCTCCTGCTGATTGACTTTGGCTTTTGTCGGCATCCGCACAGCGGACTCCAAAATGGGTACGCGTTGTATGACCTCCAGTGCCTTCTGTTCGTTCTTCTCCTGCGGAAGCAGAAACACGGCCAGCCGACCGTCGCGGATGTCGAGTTTTGATAGCGGAATTAATCCCGGGTCGCCGTCATCCCGAAATATACCGAGAATTGTCGATAAGTCATATAATATCGCCTGCCGCTGCCCCAAATTGCTAAGTGTGGCTTTGCCGTTCGGATTATACGGGGTCAATATGATCCCCAGCCCTTTCTCAGCGATAATGGCCTGATTGGATTGTAATCCGACATTCATAATATAGATGTCGCCGACCGAGAGATCGGGCCCTTCTTGCTTTACCGGAGCAATTTCCGCTGCTGCGATATGCGAGATTGATTTGCCGGAGCGAAGGGAGCGGACAATGAACATAGACACAACACCGATGGCAATACCATACACCCATGAAAAGGAGATGGCAAATAAGCTCGTTAAAAAAGAGGCCATAATGACCAGATAATTACGGCCTTCAAACACCATTGCAATGCCTTCAATATATGTGGGCCCCCGCTGAACAAGCTCCATCGCATCAATTTTGGATAATGTCTCTCTTTCCATATTGCGCACATCGCGGAATTGCTGTGCCGCTAACGCCAAAAACGTAATCGCCGTGTAATCTTTATTAAATAGCGCGGGAACTGCTACCGCCCCTAACGCGGCTGCAATGATGCCAAGCGAGATGTGAATAATTCTCCCGTGCGGATATGTCGGATATTGACGGTAATCGGTACGAAGCATGAGAAGCCGGGCCGATAGTCCGAAGATGACCCCCAAAAGTATCCCAATCGTTAATTTGTTCTCCACCAAAAATTCATTCAAGATGACTGGCCTCCCCGATCTTGATACCCGTCCAAACGAAACCTCGTTGTCCACTTGGAGATCAGAACGTTGCATGCGCCGGATACCCGGGCCGTACAAAGCGTCAACAGAAAACGATCCCACCATTCCGCACCTCCAAGGCCGAAAGCCGGAAGACGCAGATGGAGCGAATACTGGAGCAGAAATTCGCCCAGAAAGATTGCCAGCGTCAAAAGGAACAGCTGATCCTGAAAGCGTACGGCCATCCATCCGGCAAACAGGCCGGCGATTAAAGGACCGTCCCATAACGGATGAATGACAATAAAGACAGGGTCAACAATATACAGCCTGCGCATCCAGAACCATAACATTCCGATCATCGCGGCACCGAATAACAAATAAATAGTCATTAGACGGTTGCCGTTTCGAAATATGGGCACGACAGACCAGCAGATGACCCAAATCATTGCCAATTCAATTTGCGTATGAGAAAGGAATGGAATCGAAAACGGCCGCAGGATCAACCATCCGACCCCCGCGGCGATCAATACGGCCGGCGCAACATCGCCTGTTAATTGCCGTCTCCAGCCGGTAGCCAACAATATGATCGTCACGAGAATAATCCATACGGATAAGTAACCGGCATTCATGATATCCCTCCCGATGCCTCTATTATGTACCATGAGGTCCATGCATAACCGAAAGTTAATATCCTCTGGATGATAATCTGCGGCAAGCTTAGATAAAAAAACGGCGGTCCCATGAACTGGGACCGCTGTTAAAGCCATTTTTATTTCAATTTGCTTAATTTGTCACCAAAACGCTCGCCAAGCGTAAAGCTCATGCTCTGGTTGCTCAGGCTCACATTCGGATTATTCAGATCTTCCTTGGGCGCGCGTGATTTCTCGGATCGCTCCGATCTTGGCGCTTGTTCCGGTGCTTCTTCCGTTTCCTTAATGCTTAAGCTTACACGCTGCTCGGAAGGGTTAAAGTCAAGGACCTTTGCCTTTACCTCCTGGCCTTCTTGAAGCACCTCATGCGGAGTGGCAATATGACGGTGTGCGATTTGTGAAATATGAACAAGACCCTCGACACCAGGTGCGATCTCGACAAATGCCCCGAAATTAACCAAGCGGCGGACCGTTCCCGTAACGATATCTCCGACATTGAATTTACCGGTAGCCAATTCCCACGGACCCGGCAATGCGGCTTTGATGCTTAAGCTTATTTTCCCTGCGGAAGGATCCACTTTAAGCACCTTGACTTTAACGCTGTCGCCTTCGGATACGACATCCTTCGGATGCGCAACATGCTGCCAGGAGAGCTCCGACACGTGCACCAATCCGTCAACGCCCCCGATATCTACGAATGCGCCAAACGGCGTCAGGCGTTGTACGGTGCCTTCAATTTCTTGCCCGACTTGAAGAGATGACATAACCGCATGCTTATTGGCTTCAAATTCTTGATCGAGCACTTCTTTCTGGGACAGGATGACTTTATTGTTCTCCTGATCCAGCTCCTTTACTTTTACGCGAAGCGTCCGGCCTTTATAATCGCTGAAATCTTCAACAAAATGGCGCTCAACCATCGAAGCCGGAATAAATCCCCGCACACCAACATCAACGACAAGTCCGCCTTTGACAACATCTGCAACCGTAACCTCGAAGACTTCGCCGTTTTCAAAGCTCTTTTGCAGGTTCTCCCAGGCATTCTCACTGTCAATAAGACGTTTGGATAATACGAGTCTTTCTTTCTCGTCGTCAATGCTCACGACTTTCAATTCAACTTCCTGTCCGACCTGAACGGCCTCGGATGCATTTCCGATTTGAACGGCAGATAGCTCGCGGAGCGGAATAATACCGTCATATTTATATCCAAGGCTGACAGTCGCCTGATTGTCTTCGATCTTGACAATCGTTCCTTTGACTGTATCGCCTTTCTTCAGCGAGACCAAATTGTCCATCGCTTCCTGATTGACGGTTTCAGTGCCGGCCTCTTGGCTGACGTTCTCCTCAACCGCTGTTTCTTGAACCTTTGTTTCCTCTGACATTTACTTTAACCTCCTCGATTCATACCCCAACTTTATTTAAATCTGTTCGGTTCGCGGTGATGACACACGGGAACCCACAGCATTTAAAACTTATTAAAATGAAAATAATGCCCTGATTAGACTAGCCCTTTTGAACCATATCACGAATACGGCCCATAATTTTTTCAGTTGCCCGATCGAGCACGTCCGGAGAAGAGTCGCCTTCAAATTCAGATAAATCAATCGGTTCACCATACACGATTTTCATCGGGCGGAACGGCTGGTAATTTCCGATAATGGCGACCGGGATCGCCGCTGCTCCGCTGCGAAGCGCGATCATGGCGGCGCCTTTCTTACCCATGCTGTCTTTGCTGTTGCGGGTACCTTCCGGGAAGATGCCCATCACATTGCCTTCTTTAAGCAGTTGCAGCGCGAGACGGATCGCTTCTTTACTAACACCGCCCCGTTTAACTGGGAATGCTCCCAGGCTCCGCAAAAATGCGCCGGCTGGCCCGAATCGGAACAATTCGGCCTTCGCCATATAATGCACCTTTCGCTTGACTTTGACACCGATAGTTGTAGGGTCGACATAACTTTTATGATTAGAGCAAAGCAGAACAGGACCGCTCTCTGGAATATTTTCAAGTCCAACCGCCTTCAGCGGAAAAAGGGTCGCAAACACGATACGCAACAGCGTTTGACAAAACCGGTATACCATAGTTTACTTCTCCTCCGTCAATTTGGTTCGGCTTAATTCGATAATTTGCTGAACCACCTGTTCGATTGTCAGCGTACTGCTATCGATCACCTTCGCATCCGCAGCACATATTAACGGGGAAATTTCCCTTTCCTGATCCATCCGGTCGCGTTCCGCAATTTCTTTCTCCAGTTCTTCAATCGACACCCGCTGTTTATGTTTGATTTCTTCAAATCTGCGTTCGGCCCTGATCTGAACGCTTGCGGTAAGGAAGACTTTCAATTCCGCATCCGGAAGTACGTGAGTACCTATATCGCGGCCGTCCATAACGACCCCTTTGCGGGCCGCAAGGGTCCGCTGCATATCGACCAAGCGTTTACGCACCGCATCTACTGCGGCAATGCCCGAAACTCGAAGCGTCACTTCTCTGCTTCGAATGGCATCCGTCACGTTCTCGCCGTCAACATAAACCTTCTGACCGTCTTTTCCAGGTTGAAGCTCGATCTGCAGCCGGGAGATTAATTCGGCCAGGCGCGGCTTGTCTTCCGGCTCAATATCATTACGGAACGCAAAGAGCGTGACTGCCCGGTACATAGCGCCGGTATCGATATAAATGTAATCGAGTCGTTCGGCGACTTCTCTGGCTACGGTGCTCTTTCCGGCTCCGGCAGGTCCGTCAATCGCAATATTAATTCTTCCCCGCTCTTTATCTCTGTCCGTAATCAACGGCTTATTACCCCCTTGGAATATGGGGTCCGGCGAAGCTGTAGCTGCTGTGCAATACCCCTCAAGAAAAAAGCAGGCTCTGCCTGCGAACGTGAAAATTATACCACACAAGATGTGCAGATGCAAAAAAGCGTATTGTGTTCGTGTTCAAAAAAGCCCGGGAATTCCGTTAAGAAAAAGGGATGCCTTCAAGCCGGTCAACGCCCGTCACCCATTCTCTGATCATATGAACTTGCAACACCAGTTGGGCAAGCAAGAGGATCACGAAAAATAATAAGACTGCAGCAATCAGCCACTTGGAGATCCGGTCCATCCGTGTTGACAAGCTCCGTCTGCTCATAACTACCCACCCATCCTTTTCACGCGGTTGCCGGTATTTAAGCGCCAGTTCCCGAAGCTGACAACCGGGCCTTATTCGCGGTTTAGGATAGTTTTTCCAAAACATCGGTCGTTATGCGTGTGATTTTTATTATTTTCTCAGCTCAAACTGGCGTTCAAAACAAAAACGGATAATTTTTTGCCGTTCACCGTCCGTGATATCAGTAAACTTACACATCACCTGAGCGCGGCCGCTTTCAAGCGGTTTGACCCGAACAATTTCGGAAGTAAATTTGGCATGATCGACGGAACCTTGCTTATATGGAATAAGCAGCCAGCATTCCAGCACGTCTCCGGATTTCAGCAGCCATGCTCCTTCCGTCAAAAACGAGATGCCGCCTCCGCCCACATCGTCGGTCATCACCACGAACCTTACCTGATCCGATCGTTTGACGGCCAGCTCCAGAGCCGCTGCAACTCGCAGAAAGTTCCTCCGCTGAATTGTAGTCACTTGTTCCGGATCGGGCTTGCTGACAGCTACCAGCCGGATAACGTCTTCTTTAAACCCTGTAACATGGGTATTGAAGTAATTCTTCATTCCGCCCTCTGTCACAAAATAAGCAGACAGTTCTTCCCCGAGATAAAGCCGTTTAAGCTTTCCCGTCTTTTCGTTCATTGGGATTTCAATATAATAATTGTTTTCACCCGAGTCGGCTATTCTTGTCTTATACTCAATCCCAGACTCTTCTTCATCCGGTGAGGCGATATGTAAATAGATCATCTGATTCACTTTCGGCAGCAATCAATTTCCCCCTCCCGTCTTTCGACATTATATCATGATGACGGTCTGCGGGCTATATTCAAATAGGCGAGCCTTAGCCGTAACCCGGCCAAGCCCGCCTATTGGAAAAAGTCGTTTAAATTTACGGTACGGAAGGCTCCGGCTGGCCGTTAATACCCGGAAGCTCCTCGATCATTTCCTCGCTTCCGTTGTCCGCATTCACGTAAATGCGATAGAAATGACCGTTAATTTTGCCGGTGAATTCGTAACAAAGCACTTCCTCCGTCATTTCGTTCTTAATAAGAGCCTTATCCTCTTTCATAACTTTGAATTCGGAATTAAGCGTCTTCTTCGCTTCTTCGGACGATATTTTCGGCTTGCCCAGCTCGCGTTTATGATGCTCGAATACATATTCATTCGCTTGCATCCCAACCGGCTCTCCATTATCCAAAGCCACTTTGACAGTCAGTTTTTCGGGGTAAATAAGCACACCGTCCTGATTAGTGACAAACGTTATATTGCCCACATTTTTGTAAGTATCGTAACTGACCGCAGACATGCCGGGGTAACCGTGCTTTTCCAAAAATTGCTTTGCATTCTGTTTCGCCTCTTCGAAACCGACCTGTTTCTTCCCGACTTCGCGGGGATTAATGAACCAGATCAGGTTTCCGCCGTTTTGACTATAATCCATCTGTATTGTACCTTCTTGATTAGGGTGGCTGACGGTTGCAGAATATGACGCATATTCCGTACCTTGCCCGTTTTCAACAACACGGACCTGTCCAGGATCCTTCAACCCGAGAAAATCCGCGGCTTTTGCCCGGATCTCTTCCGGAGTCGCTTTTTTACCGTTCAGCTTAGTCAAGGTCCGTTTCTCAAACATTGCCGATACCGAGGGTCCCCAGTTAAGTTCCGGGTATTCATTCACTTTCTTATCGACCGTGCGGAACCCGTCAATGATCGCATTGTCCCGGTTAGATTGCTCGGCGGCAATTTCAATCTCGACATCCATCCATCGCAAGTTATTTTCAAGGACTTTTGTCTGCATCGCCTGTATATCCTTGGAAATTTCTTCTGAATTTTTATACAGTTCCTTCAATGTCGCATACTCTTTATCCGTAAGCGGCTCCTTCGTCAAATCGCGGACCGCTGTGCGGTACGAAAAATTGGCGATCTTCGCAAGAAATTGTTCTGTATCGTGAAAGGGAACAAGCGTCAGCGGCAATTGAGTGATTTTGTTTTGCGCTTCGCTTGTCAAACGCCAAACGTTGACCAGGCTTTTGCGGTGAAAGTTTTGCGATTTCGAGTTCACGGCAAGCGCATTTCCGAGTTGGCTATGAAGCTGTTCCATATCATAGCTTAATTCATGAAATGCCCGCTGATATTGGTTTTCCGCTTTGATTAATATTGAATTTTTCTCCTGGTGCTCCTGATATCCCCAATACACGGCACCGACCAGCAGAACCGCCATAATAGGAAACAGTACGGCACTTAATCGTTGGTACATAACGCAAAAGCTCCTTTCTTGAGCAAAACTTGGGATTAGTTTGCTTTATGGAAAGGAGCTTTATGCATAGACGATGTACTGTTTAAGTGAACTGTTCTTCAATATCGAAATTGTCCGTATTGCTGCACAAGCATTGTTTAAAGCCCGTATCGATTCTCCCCTTCTCCCGTTTACCGCGGAGAATGAACTTTTCGCCGCATTGATTGCAGCGGATCGTGACTTTTATTCTTGGCAGTTCCACCATTCCGGCGCCCGACCTCCCATTCGTTATTCCTGACCTCCGGCACGAATCCGGCATCCTGTTCTCTATTGAACTTCCTCTATATGTGCATTATGGACGGAAGCATTACAATTTAACCTCATCCTCACGCTGTATAAGGCGGAACGGGGAACTTGCGTTGGCCCGGTTTATTTTGCGCAGCCCTTTGACCCATAAATAAACCATAAAAGGAACGATCATCCACATCCAAGTGGTCTTGAACGTCGTCATGATCAAGTCGTACAGTCCGTGCCACATTAAAGGAAGCACCAGCGACATAGCGATCATCGAGCGCGTCTGCACGCCCGAGGCAAATTTTGCTTTACCTAAATAATACCCCATTATGACACCGAATAACGCATGCCCCGATACGGGAAGAAGCGCCCGCATCAGTAGTGTCCCGAAGGAAGAAGGCTGCAACACGGCGTACAATACATTCTCAAGCGTGGCGAATCCGAGCGAGATTGCGGCGGCATAGACGATACCGTCGTACGGCTCATCGAATTCCGTGTGATTATATATAATATGGTAAAGGACGAACCATTTCAGTCCTTCTTCAACCCCGGCAGAGATAATAAATGAAAATAAAAACGGCGATTCACCAAGCCATAACATTAACCCGCGTTGTATAATCATAATTGGAAAGGCGACAAGCGCCCCGAGCAAAAACAATTTGACGACCATGTGAATCGGCTCCGAATGGTACTTATCTTTTAAGTACAGATAAGTTAACAATGAAACTCCCGGAGCTATAGCCGCTGTTAATACGGACAAAAATATCACCGTTCGTCCGTCACCCCCAATCCCTGGTCAAGAGGATAGTTACTTATTACACCCATCCGCGATATCGTGACGCCTCAGCTATTTTGCGGACGCCCGCCATATACGCGGCAAGGCGCATATCGACGCCGCGGCTCCGGTGTATTTCGAGCACTTGATTGAATCCGCGCACCATCATATCCCGAAGCTTCTGGTCGATCTCCGCTTCCGACCAATAATACCCCTGATTATTTTGCACCCATTCAAAATACGAAACGATAACCCCGCCTGCACTTGCTAGAACATCGGGCACGAGCAAGATGCCGCGGTCAGATACGATGCGGGTCGCTTCAAGCGTGGTCGGGCCGTTCGCGGCTTCAACAATAATTGCGGCCTTCACCCTCGGCGCATTCTCCGCTGTAATCTGATTCTCTAACGCCGCAGGTACAAGCACATCGCATTCCTGCTCCAGCAGTTCCTGATTTGATATCGTATTTTTAAATAAATTCGTAACCGTTCCGAAGGAATCCCGGCGATCCAGCAAATATTCAATATCAAGCCCTTCTTCATTATACAACGCGCCGTGCACATCGGAAATACCGATTACCTTTGCTCCAGCTTCATTCATAAATTTGGCAAGATAGCTCCCTGCGTTGCCGAATCCTTGAATAACGATTCGCGCATCGTGAAGCGGAATCCCTTTAACCTTAAGCGCTTCATGAATCATAATCGTAACGCCTCGGGCGGTCGCCGTCTCCCGGCCGTGGGAGCCGCCAAGCACGAGCGGCTTTCCCGTAATGAAGCCGGGAGAGTCGAATTCTCTGATCCGGCTGTATTCATCCATCATCCACGCCATAATTTGCGAATTCGTCATCACATCGGGCGCAGGTATATCTTTGGTCGGGCCGACAATTTGGCTTACCGCTCTGACATAACCACGGCTGAGACGCTCCAATTCGCGGAACGACATTTTCCGGGGATCGCATACGACGCCGCCTTTGCCGCCGCCGTATGGCAAATCGGCAATTCCGCATTTCAAGCTCATCCAAATGGATAGCGCCTTGACTTCATCCGCAGTTACGTCCGGATGAAACCGGACGCCGCCCTTGGTCGGACCTACGGCATCGTTATGCTGTGACCGGTAGCCTGTAAACACTTGCACCCGGCCGTCATCCAACCGAACCGGAATGCGTACGGTAAGCAGTCTTTGCGGTTCCCTCAGCAATTCGACCATTTCGTCGCCGTAACCGAGCTTGCGCAGCGCCTGTTCAATTACGATTTGCGTCGACATAAGCACATTGTTCTGTTCATTCATTCCCAATTAGCACCACCTTCGTCTGATTCTAATATGGGCGGTTCGCAGGATTACTATGCGATTTTCAGGCGCAGGCAAGCGTAAACGGCTTCGCCGTCCTTTTGGCGGCTAAGCTTCGTTTCGCGGAGAATTTTAAGCAGATATAAGTGTGAAACTTATAAATGCTTAGAATTCAAGCCAAAAACGGCATCGCCGTCCTGTTTCGGGCGATGCTTCGTTTTGCAGAGAAATATAGACCTGAATAATCGGACGCTTATGAAACGGATCCCTTTGGAATTCCTGCAGTGCATTATGTTCTTATCTTCAACAAAAAAGCATCTGACAGCAGCCTTCCAGCTGTCGATGCTTCATATCGCGGAGCTAGGATTTGAAGTGTGTGCAGATCTCACGAACGGCGCCGGCAGCGATAACGACTTTCCCGTATTCCTCCAGCACCGCTGAAGTGACCGAAGTCGCCTCGCCATATTCGGCAAGAAGTGCAATGACGGCGTGTATTTTGACAGTTTCGGCTCCTGAAGGATCAAAAGCAAGAATCCAATTGTTCTTGTATGCGTATAATCGTCCGTCCTCAGTTAATCCTGCACTCAACAAATGATGACTGACCGATATGACATCTTCGAAATCGCGAAAAGCATACATGACGACATCGCTGTGTTCCAGCGTCACTTCCATCTCATAGACATCATCATCGTGATCATCGTCTCGCTCGGAGGCATCACTGCGCTGCGATTCCGCTTTACCGCGGGTAACGATCACAACCATGCCTTGTGCGGGAAGGGCGAACACTTCAACGGCGAGAGGTCCGCTGGCGTCGAATCCAAGCTCGGTATAAGCCTGATCCATCATTTCACTGAACAATTCATGGACTTTTGGAATTTCACGCCACATGTCGTCCTTCTGGATCCCACGTTCCAACAGGTCGTCGAACGTCAGGAAAATTCGTATCTTGTCCTGACTCAATCGCTCGATCTTCATGACAGGATCCTCCTTTGCAGCATCTGTTATAACAGCGTATGAAATATCATATAATATGTGATCAAAATCCTCAATCATCATATGTTCTATGTTATCACTTTTAAGGACGGAATGCACTATGACGGGTAAAAAAAAGAATCGTTTGATCCGATCCTTGCGATCGGTCATCCGATTCATGTTTCCCGGGAATCAATGGGTTTGTGCCGCCTCATTGTCGAGCATTATTTTCGCTGCTTCCTGCTTGACTGCCGGATCGCTCTCGATGAATTGTTCAAACCGGGACCATGCTTCCCCGGAACGCTCGGCGGATCCGCCGTGCGATTTCGGTAGCGAAGCACTCAGCGCAGTTTCGATCCCCCGGTTTCTCAGATTGGTCCAAACTTCGCCGGCCGCATTCGAAACCCATACGAGAACTTCCGGTCGCCGCCGTGCCACGATCGCTGCAGCCGTGAATCCGGCAATCCCGCCGGCGATGAAAGTCGTCCATCTCATTGCTTCACTGCCTCCTAAACGTTATTTACATGAATTGAGAATCAAATTTAGATTCCCCTGTACAGCTGCCTGCCATACTAAAACGGAATTAGCAAATGTATGCACCTTCGAGAAACTAATTCTTTCATTAAATCATAAAAATGATTATGATAGAGGTTGTGTTCCAAGACAGGTTCCCGGAAACGCCCGAATGATGAGCATTCTTATATAGGAAGGAATAAAGCCGATGAAACGACCGATTACGGCAATCATAATACTCATGCTGCCGCTGTTAAGTGCCTGTTCAAACCCGTACCCGCCAATCACCGCACCGTCTGAGAATGAACATGCCGCCGAAAACAATACTCATCCGGGTATTGAGGTCATTGGGGAGAATGGCGACGACGGTACGGATGTCCCGAATGCCGAAGAAGAGGCAACAAAACCAAATCCGGACATACCCAAGGAAGACGAAGATACCCCTCAAGCATCCCCTTCGGATTCAAAGCTGTATCGAATGAATCAGGTGTACCGATTCGTGCCGCTCGCGGAAGATGTACCCGAAAAAGCCGTGCTGCTTACGTTCGATGACGGACCGAAAGAAGAAAAACTGCTCGAACAGATGCTTTCTACGCTAGACAAACATAAAGCGAAAGCGATATTTTTTGTAAACGGCTATCGTGTCAAGGCTAATCCCGAATTGCTTCAAATGATTCACGCCAGGGGTCACGCGATCGGTAATCATTCGTGGGACCATATCGACCTGAAAAAACAGGAACACACAGAGGTGCTTCGTCAAATTAAAGATGTGCAGGACATCGTTCTGGGGCTCACCGGGGAGTCTCCCCGCTTCTTCCGACCTCCGTTCGGTTCCGGCAGCGATTTCGTCAAGCAAACGGCAAAAGACCACGACATGCTGTACATGACGTGGTCGAACGGTTCGCTTGACTGGGATAAGAGTACAAAGGACAATCCCGAAGCGGTCATTAAAAATGTTATGGACCAGCTTCATCCCGGCGCGAATATATTGATGCACGAGCTGCAGTGGACTGCCGATGCGCTTGACGGCTTGTTGAATAAATTGAAAGACAGCGGGTACGGCTTCATCGATCCAGCGGCGATTGAGACAGAGCAGCAGCCTTCGGGGAACGCAGAATAAAAAGATGGGATTCTGCGGGAGCGAAGGACCGGAGCGGAAGCTTGGATGTGCCGAACCCCCTGCTCACGAACAACCGGGTACCGCTGTATCCGGTTGTTCTGTCTTGAGGCAGATCATACCAGCCTGCACAAAAGGTTAAAATCGACTTTTTTCGAAATATCGGTCCAAGCAGCGGCATAGCGATTTGCCCGCCGTGCGTATGTCCCGATAAAATCAAGTCGATTGTCTGCCCTTCCAGCCGATTCGCGATCATCGGATCATGAGACAGCAGCAGGGTGAACGGCGTTTCCGTTCCTGCTTCATTCAACGGATTACGATCGCATTCAAGCGCGGATTGCAGACTATCCCGTTCTAGTATCGGATCATCTACACCGCAAAGCAGAATGACGGAGCCGTCCCGCTGTTCCAGCACCACATGTTCATTGACAAGTAGCTTCACCCCTTCTTCCCGAAGCAATACATCCAAAACCCGCATATCGATGTCATAATCATGATTTCCGTAAATTGCATATACCGGCGCAATCGTTCCCAGCTTGCAGATGTTGCTTCGAGTCCTCTCGAGCGGAACTCCCTTCTCCGTCATATCACCGCCGATAAGCACCAGATCCGCTCCTCCGGCCGCTTTGCACTTTTCGATCAGTTCATCGGGAATGACACGCCTGTGAATATCGCTGATGAAAAACAGTCTCGTGCCGTCAAATCCGGCCGGCAGCCGGTCAAGCCATACTTCCTGTGTCTCGACTCTTGTCCGGAACGCCTGGCTGAGCATCCACAGCAGCATCACAATAAACATAATGACAACAACGATTAAACCCCATTGCATATTAAACGCCACCTGTCCCTATGGAATCGGTTATTCTGTTAAAGCCGCCGCTTACGTTATTCCATTCGATTTTGTCCGTATAACAGCAGTCCGATCACAAGCGCGACAAAAAGAACAATGAGGATCGTATAAAAAAAATTAGCGTTTTGCAGTTTGTTCGACGGATGCTTCACTCTTCTGGAAGGCAATTGTTCTTCCGCCGCTCCCCGGGCAGTGATGTCCGATTCGCCTTGAAAATATGAACGTTCCCTTTTGTCCCTGGCTTTAATCCTATCGACTCTGCTCATACTTCCCTCCGGTAGCGGATAATGAGTCCCATTACAGTATCAATAAAAAAGTGCGCCATAATCGGCGCCCATAAAGTGCCCGTTTGGATATAGATCCAGCCTAGACCGTAGCTGATTGAAAAAACGAGTCCTGTCGGAATCCAATGCTTCAGATAGCGCACATGTATGGCTGCGAATATTATACTGGTCCAATACGGACCAAATGCAAACTGCAGCGCCCCCCGGAACAGGATTTCCTCGCAAACCGAGACAACAAATGACAGAACGATAATATGCCATAACGGTCGGTTGCGGAAAATCCGTTCATTTATTCCTCCATCATCCGTCGCTTCCTCCGGCACCCACCTGGAGATCAGCAGGTCAACCGCGATAACCAGAGCAGCCAGTCCGGCTCCCCAGTACAAAAAAAATAACGATTCAGGAAGATGAAATAAAGAAAACGGATTTCGGCGCTGTAAAAAAATCCAGATCAAACCGATAATAAGAGTTAGAGCTTGTGTTATATATAGGTTGATGAGCAGCATTCGGTCGTCGACCTGGTCAACCGTTACTTTCCGAAGCTTCAGCTTTCGGATGTCGAATTTTTTCATATTGTCCCGCCTGTTGTAGAAGTATGTTATTCCATTTTGGTATATTTTCACCTATACTAGTAGCACTAGACTCGACTTTACTTACGGATGAAGGAGATTACTATGGAGAAGCGTTTGACCCGAACGGAAATGGTTTTCAGCCTCGGCTTTTTGTTCATGCTTGTTCTGGCCGTCGCTGCTTTCTTTTATGGATTGAAGGTCGGTTCCGAAAAGACGGAATCGAAGTATCAGCCCATGAAACATTTGAATGCGACGGCAGCAGCCCCATTGACCGCATACCAGCAACAAGACCTGGTCTCTTTTTATCATACCGTATATTTACCCTACCGTGAATTTCAGAACGAATGGTTCGCGGCGGTCGAAAAGCTGAACACCATGCGCGATCATGATCCATCTTCATCGCTTAAACAGCTCTCGAAGCTTGCCAAGAAGCAATACGATTCCATATCCGCCGCAGCGGTTCCTGCTGTTTCGCCTCTGTTGGGTGAAGCGCAATTGAACACACTTAAGGGCTTGAAGCTGTTCGAGCAAGCGTCGGCCGGGCAGGCTGCTTCTGCCGGGAACACAGAGCCTTCCGTCATCATCAATGATTTGCATTCGGACGCTTACTACCAGGAGGCGGTAAAGCACACCTTGCTGGCCCAGCAAGAGTACTACGATGCTATGCTCAAGTGGGGCGCTTCGATCGACCCGGAAATACCCGAACAATATGAAATGCCCGGAGTGCTGGACACTAATACCTGGAAATCACAGCCGCTCATTGTTAAAAATAAAGTGATGGCCGATCAGCTCGCTTCGCGTTATACGCTGACCGGTTTTTATCCGCATGACCTCAGCACCCGGGTCGATGAATTCATCAATTCCGGAGAGGCCTCCAAGATGAAGGTAAAGTCCATTACTTCGATTGTGGATTTGCTTCTTGGCACGAAGGCCGTCCGGCCGGGCGACTTTTCGCTTAGCAAAGCAAAGTTGTACGGCAATGAATTGCTGCCGCAGCTGCCGTTCTTTTACCCCGAAACCTACTAAAGGAAGTTTAAACTTTTACATATATTAGTCGTATTGAAATCCTTTCAACGAGGCTACAGCCGCCATTCCGCCCGATACATTGCGGAGTCCGGAGTGGCCTCTTTCGCTTAAATATCGGCAAACGGCAACGCTCCGTACGCCATGTGCGCATATGATATATAACGGCTGAACGGTCGACAATCTGTCCCAATGGTCAGGAATCGTATTCATCGGAATGTGGGTCGTCCCCTCCATCCGATAATATTCCCACTCCGGAAGCTCGCGGACATCCACGATCTGGCGCGGCTGAACAAGGCCGGCATCCATTTCCTTTAACAGCCTCTTAGCATCGATATCTTGCCATCCTTCCAACATGCTTCCTCTCCTTTGTTAGCATCTCAAACTACGTTTCATAATCGACATTGAAGGTCGAACCATGCCATATGCGGCAGTATATGCTTGAATCATAACGAAATTTTCATAAATCATCAAGTTTGAGGATTGCTTTTGTCCACTCTGTTGCTATAAAATAAAGTAGGTAAGCAACAACGGAATATTAATTCTTGTGAATGAAACTCTCGTCCCGCTTCAGCACACGGTGCCGGGCCTGAGGGTTTTTCTCTTCATCAGAGCATTACACAACATTCAGGGAGGTCATATCTTTCATGTTTAAAGTGTTAGTATCTGATCCGATCAGCGACCTGGGTATACAGCAGCTGATGGATGCTGAGGACATCGCAGTGGACAAAAAGCCCGGATTAAGCGAGGACGAACTGGTTGCCATCATCGGAGAGTACGATGCCCTGCTCGTTCGCAGTCAGACTCGTGTAACGGAAAAAATCATGGGCGCCGGCAAAAGATTGAAGGTCGTCGGCCGGGCCGGTGTCGGTGTAGACAACATCGATCTTGAAGCCGCAACGCGGCGCGGCATAATCGTTATCAATGCTCCGGACGGCAACACCATCACGACTTGCGAGCATACCTTTGCCATGATGATGGCGGTCGCCCGCCATATTCCGCAAGCTTATCTGAAAACCGTCGAAGGTGTATGGGACCGCAAATCGTTTGTCGGCGTCGAGCTCCGCAACAAAGTTCTTGGCGTTCTCGGAATGGGTAGAATCGGCAGCGAAGTTGCCAAACGCGCCAAAGCATTCGGAATGGAAATCATGGGGTACGATCCGTTCCTGACGGAAGAACGGGCGGAAAAAATGGGCGTCAAGCTGTCCAGCGTAGAGGATATCGTACGTCATGCAGACTTTATGACTGTTCATACGCCGCTTACACCTGAAACTAAGCATATGATCGGCAAGGCGCAATTTGAGATCATGAAGCCGGGGATGCGCATCGTAAACTGTGCCCGCGGCGGAATTATCGACGAGCTCGCGATGGTTGAAGCAATGGACCAAGGCATTGTTGCCGGTGCGGCATTCGATGTGTTTGAGGTAGAACCTCCGGAGGCTGACCATCCGTTCCTGAAGCATCCGAAAATTATCGTCACTCCGCATCTGGGCGCATCCACAGTTGAAGCGCAGGAAAACGTTGCGATCGACGTATCGGAGCAAGTGCTTCATATTTTGCGAAACGAACCGTTCCGCAACGCGGTTAATATGCCTCCGATTCCGTCCGACGTTCTGAACAAGCTGCAGCCCTATTTCTCGCTTGGCGAGAAGCTGGGGAGCTTCGTCGCTCAAATGACGGAAGGAGCCGTTGATGAAATTGCAGTGTCCTTCTCCGGCGAGCTAGCGGACGTTGATACTCAGCCTTTGACCCGGCTGATTGTGAAGGGCGTATTATCGCATCACCTCGGAGCAGAGCAAGTAAATGTGGTAAATTCCATGCATCTTGCGAAAGTTCGCGGCGTTAATATCGTCGTTCAAAAAACACACGCTACCAAAGGCTTCACGAATCTGGTATCGGTGTCGCTGAGGTCTAAAAAAGAAGAGCGTCTCGTAGCCGGTACGCTCCTTAACGGTTACGGCGCCCGTATCGTTCAGATCGATAAATTCCCGGTTGATCTCTCGCCGGAGGGCAATATTATCCTTGTATCGCATAATGATAAGCCGGGTATTATCGGCCGGACCGGAACACTGCTTGGCAACAACGATGTCAACATTGCAACGATGCAGGTCGGCCGGAAAATTATCGGCGGTGAAGCAGTCATGGTTCTGACGGTCGATAAAGGCGTGCCGAAAGAAGTGCTCACTGAATTCTCCAAACTTCCTGATATCAACAATGCGAAGGAAATTATTTTACAATAAACCGAATAAAATAAGGGCCGCCTAAGTCAACTTAAGCGGCCCTTTATCTTTCATGAAAGTTGTTTCACGAACAACAAGATTAATCTCCATACTCGGACAAGAAATTATATCGCTTCGACAGGAAGCAGCAGCGTAAACGTCGTTCCGAACCCCGTCTGGCTTTCCGCATCAATCGTTCCCCGGTGGGCCTCTACGATGTTCTTGACGATTGCAAGCCCGAGACCGGTTCCTCCTCCCGAGCTTCCTCTTGTCCTTGCTTTGTCCGCCTTGTAAAACCGTTCAAAGATGTAGGGCAGATCCTCGCGCGGTATGCCTTGCCCCTCATCTTTGAACTTGATCTCGATATACCGCCGGTCGTTCTTGAGCAGCGGTCTGGCATGGATGATGATTTCCGCATCCCCCGGCGTGTGCCGCAGCGCATTATCAAGCAGGTTGGTGAATACCTGCTCCAGTCTGTCTTCATCCGCAGCGCCGAGCACAAGCGGTCTGTCCGCGATATCGTAATGAAGACGGATGCCGCGTTCTTTCGCGTAGACTTGAAATTTTCGATGCACCCTTTGAATGAGCGCGTCCACCTCCACGCGGTCGTAATTCATTTCGAGATGCCCGGCTTCCATTCGGGCGAGATCAAGCAAGTCCTTAACGAGCCGGCCCATACGCAGCGATTCGTCATGGATGACCTGCACCAGCTCCTTCCGCTCCGCTGGAGAAGCGGCAATATCGTCCAGCAGCGCCTCGCTGTATCCCTGAAGCATGGAGAGCGGAGTACGTATTTCGTGTGATACGTTGGCAACGAAATCTTTGCGCAGTTTATCCAGCTTGAACTCCTCCGTTACATTCCGCATAACGGTAACGGCACCCCTTACGCTGTCATCCGATTTGAGCGGCGCCATGACAACCGACCACACCCCGTCATGAACATGAACCTTACTGCTTAAATCGCGGCCTTCCCGGAGCACGGTGCGGTACAATTCAAACAGCGGGGCAGGCACTTCTCCGAACGACTGATCCTCGGGATTGAGGTCGGACCAATCCGGATTGCTCCATTGATCCATGATCCGCTGTCCCTGCGGATTCGTCAGGATTACCTTCCCTTCCGCATCGAATGTAATGACCGCATCCGCCATGCTGCGGAGAATACTTGCGAGATGATCTTTCTCGTGATACAAGGCTTTGATCAGCTTATCCAGCTCCGAAGCCATATGATTAAACGTATTGGCCAGATCGCCGATTTCATCCGTCGAGCGGATCGGCACGCGGGTCTGATATTCCCCGTGGGCGATCAGATCAGCCGCCTTCTTCAATTTAACCAGAGGCTGGGTAATCTTCGTAATAAGGAAGAATGCAAAGAACGTCGTCAGCAGAAAGCCGATGACGCCCGTATAGACAAACAACACTTTTATTTCATGTGTAATTTCATACGTCGAATCGGTAAAAGCAATATCGACATACTGAAGCAAGAACATTCCTAAAGTGATCAGGATGACGGCGACAAGCAAAATAATCGTAATCCACAGTTTTCCGACAACGCTTCTCCACACCATGCTATTTAGGCACCTCTAGCTTATATCCGACACCCCAGACCGTTGTAATCATTGCAGCCGCATCCGGCGACACTTTGTTCAACTTCTCTCGAAGCCGCTTCACATGAGTGTCGACCGTTCTTAAATCCCCAAAGAACTCATAGTTCCAAACATCCTTCAACAGCTCTTCGCGGGAAAACACTTTATCGGGCGAGATCGCCAAATAATGGAGCAGCTCGTATTCCTTCGGCGTCAGGCTGACTTCCTGGCCGCCTGCGGTGACGCGGTGCGCGTCATGCTCGATAATGAGATGCGGGAATACGATATTATTACTGGAGCTGGCTTCTTTGGTCAAAAAGGCGGTTGCCGAGGAACGGCGCAATATCGCTTTTACCCGGTAGATGACTTCGCGCGGGCTGAACGGCTTAACGACATAATCGTCCGCACCGACTTCAAAGCCCTGCACACGGTTCATTTCCTCCCCTTTGGCAGTCAGCATAATGACCGGAGTCGCTTTGACTTGACGAAGCCTGGAGCATACTTCAATTCCGTCTATGCCCGGCAGCATCACATCCAGCAGGATGAGATCGAAATCGCTTGCCGTAGCCAGGCGGATCGCGCTTTCGCCGTCCTCGGCTTCTTCGATTTGGTAGCCTTCCTTTTCAAGATACATTTTCAACAAACGGCGGATCCGCTCCTCATCGTCTACAACGAGAATACGTTGGGCTTGCTCAGACATGGTCAGTTTATCCCCTTTCGTAAAATGCGGACTTCACTACATTAGACACCGGCATAGGAATGAAGCCCGGCGATGATGAGATTTACCCCGATAAGAGTAAACATAACGACTACGAAACCGATTACGGCGAGCCAAGCCGACCGACGGCCCTGCCAGCCGCGCGATAACCGCAAATGCAAATAGGCGCTGTAATATAACCAGGTGATGAGCGCCCATACTTCCTTCGGATCCCAGCCCCAGAATCGCGACCAGGCAATGTTTGCCCAGATCATCGCAAAGATCAGTGCGCCTAACGTAAAGACCGGAAAACCGATCGCTATCGCCCGATAGCTGATCTCATCCAGGTCTTCGGGATCGATGCCTTCCATAACCGGATGGATAAAAGCTCCAAGCGGCTTGCGTAATAGTAACCTGAACAAGCCGTACAATAGGCTTCCTGCAATAATGGACCAGACGACCGTATTCAGTTTTCGTCCGGCATTGATGCCGTTCATCCAATACGGGGTTTCAAGCAGCGGCTGATCCATTCCGAGAAACGGATCCATTTGTAATGTCTGGCTATTATATGGCTTGAAAATCGGCGGCATTGTGTACTGGACCGTCTCCGTCGTCGCAGACTCCTGCCCCCTGCTGTCGATTGTCACCCGTTCCTGAATAAATTCCGCATGGTAGCCCATACCGCGGAACAGGAATACGGTAACGATAAATGCGATAACGACGATAATGACATACAGCGTGAACTCCACCCAGCGCTGCTGGCGCAAGGCCGATTTTGTTTTACTGCGGAAATCAACCACCCGGAGCAAATACATGAGCCCCGCAGCGAAGGCGACTGCGAAAAACGCTTCTCCCAATGCTGCTGTGGTCACATGAATTTTAAGCCAGTATGAGTTTAAAGCCGGAATCAGAGGCTGCACCTCCTGCGGAAAAACGGAAGCGTAAGCGACGATAATGATCGTAAGCGGTAGAGCAAACATCCCGAGCAGGGTCGAACGATAAATCGCATAAATGACAATAAAAGCGATCATGATCGACATCCCGAGAAACGTCATAAACTCGTACATGTTGCTTGTTGGAATCTGACCTGAGCCGATCCATCGCGTGAAAAAGAAGGTCAAATGGGCGGCAAGGCCGAGTACTGAGACGATAAACGCAATGCGCCCCCATCGTTTCACATGCTCTCCTGGTTCCCTGTTGCTCCACTTTTTGCCTCCAACCGCAATCATGTAGAACATAAATCCGAAGCAATATAAGAAAAAGGCGGCGATAAACGCATTACTGCTAAATGCTAACCAATCATTCACGTTTTGTTCCCTCCGTTATCGAGCGACTTGGGCTCCACCGCGATCCCCGCGCTTCGAAGCGCCGAAGCGACATCACTGCGCATCCCGTACCAATTTTTATTCGTATGCGCGCCAAGCGACAGCTTCCCGTCATCAATCCGCAGCCAGATGCGCCGGTGCTGCCAGTAAAATCCAAGCACCAGACCGATCATTGAAATGCCCGCTCCTACCCATACATATGGAAGCGCGGTATCGACCCGCAGATTTAGAAACGTCGACGCCCCGGTCAACTGCACATCATCCATAGATTCTACGCGAATTTCGAACTGATCCGAGATTTCGCGGTTGATCCTGTCCTGACTAAACCGCTGCTTATCGATCTGACGCGGGAAGTATAAATAACTCGCTCCATCCTCCGGCAGGCCCGGCCCCTTAATCAGGAAGAAGAAGGCCGGCGCATTGGGATCTCTCGACAAGGTTGTCGGTTTGCCGTCCTCTCCGATGGCAAACTCCATAAATTGTTCTTTCAGCTCAAGCCGGTATGGTCCCAATTCGTAAGAGGTTTCCGGATCGGTCATCGACAGCTCGAATGGCCCGTAGCTTTCTCCCGTCCGCTTGTCCACTAATACGGGACGTACGGAAGAAAGCCGCGGCGTTTCGTCGTAATCGAACTGATATGCTTTAAAACCTTTGTAGGATAAAGGTTCGTTAACGATAATATTATGACGAAGCAGCTCTTTAAGCTCCGGCTCCTTGGTCAAATCGCCGCAATCCGCCGTGCACTCATACAAAACCGCTTTCGTTTCGTAAAGCTTCGCGCGAAGCGTCCCCTTCAGCTGATCCGGCAGTTCCTCATCCGAATAATATTGAACCGTAAACTTCTCATTCTGGATATAATAATTCGTATTTTCAATCGGTACCGTTTCCCCTTCGGGAATCATGACATAGGTATCCATATACCACCCTGGAATACTTCTTGCCAATACGGCAAGAAGAAAGACGATCAAGCCAATATGATTAATGTAGGGTCCCCAACGGCTGAAACGGTTTTTCTCCGCCAGCAGCGCCGTCCCGTCCCTATGCACCTTATACCGTTTTCGCTTCAGCTGTTTCTCAAGCTTGTCAATAAATAGGTCGGGCGATTCCGTAATCTGCTGCGTGAATACGACTTTTTGACGATTGATAAACGATAAATGTTTGCGGATCTGCTGCTTGTTAAGGGCGCGATACAACGGAAGCACTCTGTCGAGACTGCAAATAACGAGCGATGTGCCGATCATGACCAGCAGCCCGATGAACCACCAGGATTCATACGTATGGGACAGTCCCAGCATATAATATATTTTGCCCGATAATCCGTAAGTAGCTTCGTAGTAGACCGCCGGATCGATATTAATAAATGCGCTCTCCTGCGGGTATATCGTACCGAGTATGGATCCAAGCAATGTGATAACAATGAGGATAACGGCAATCTTAACCGAAGAGAAGAAATTCCATATCTTATCGATCAAACCCGGATTAGCCTTTTGAGACCTCCTGGCTACACCGTCATAACGCATTTCGAGCGGCCCGTCTGATAACTCTTCCTCACCCAGTGGTTTGCCGCACGATTCGCACAGCACGGTTCCCACATGATTTTGATGGCCGCACTCGCATTTGGTGTTGTGAAACAATGTGGGAGCCCCCCTTCCTAAGAGGTTAGATGTTCGTTTATAAAGTCGCCAGCAGCCGCTCCACCCGTTCTTCAATCTGCTGCTCCGTCATCGGAGTGACGACAATCTCCATGATTTTGCCGTCCGGTTTTATGAAAAAGGTCGTCGGATAGGACCTGAGCCCGTATTTTCTTTCGGTCTGGCGGTTCACATCCCGCAAAATCGGGAACGTCAGTTTATGCTGACGGACGAAGTTGGTTACCGGCAAATCCGGCTCGCTCAGATTAATCGCCAAAATTTCGAACGGTTTGTCCTGCCACTTCTGGTATTGCCGCTCGAATTCGGGCATTTCCTTCACGCACGGCGGACAGAACGTCCCCCAGAACGTGATGACAAGCGCCTTCCCCGTATAATCGGACAAGCTGTAAGTGTTGCCGTCAAGCCCTGCCAGCGTAAAAGCAGGCGGCTCCTTCCCTTCGCGCGGAGTCTTAGTGTCACCATCCGCAAACAGCGTCTTGCCGATCGCATAACCGCCGATTAGCAAGACGCCTAATAAAATGACGATTTGGACCGTCTTTCTCGAGGATTTCATTCGCTACACCGCCTCTATAACGCAACCCCGGAACGCTGCTGTCCGGTCTATACGAAATTCCGGCGCAGCATCAATAAAAATGGGGGCTTTAGTTCCATTATAACGAAAAAAGCCGTTTCATTGCTTCATCGCCTGTTTACTTTTTCTGAACATTATGTGACTTACGCGCGATGTCAAGCAATTCTTTCACTTCCTGAGGCGTTAAATGACGGTATGTGCCCCGCTTCAGGTTTTGCAGGCCGAGCTCGCCGAACCTAATACGTTTCAGACGAATGACAGGATGCGAGATGGCATCGAACATTCTTCTGACCTGCCGGTTCCGGCCTTCATGGATGGTAATCGTGATGGTGGACTGTTTTTTTTCCGGATCGACATCGTGGTATTCGACTTCCGCGGGAGCGGTCATTCCGTCCTCCAATTGAATGCCTTGCGCAAGCTTTTCCAGCGATGTGCCGTGCGGCACCCCTTTTACCGTCGCCAAGTATGTCTTGGGAACATGGTGCTTCGGATGCGTAAGCAGGTTTGCGAATTCGCCGTCATTCGTGAGCAGCAGCAGCCCCTCGGTATCATAGTCCAGCCGACCGACCGGATATACTCTCTCTTTAATACCGGGCAGAAAATCCGATACGACCTTCCTGCCTTCCGGATCCTTGGCGCTCGTAATGACGCCTTTCGGTTTATTTAGCATCAGATACAGTTTTTTCTCGCTTCGGATCGGCTTCCCGTTCACCGTAATGACATCCTCCGCCGGATTGGCTTTCGCCCCAAGCGTCGTCACGGTTTTACCGTTCACCTGCACCTGTCCCGCTTCAATCAGCTCTTCACACTTTCGACGCGAAGCGACACCCGCCTGCGCCAATATTTTCTGTAAACGTTCCAATTGGATTCACCTCATCCTTCATCATACCTATATATATGCGAAAGTACAAGCAGGGCCGGCGTTTCTATCGCTAGTCTTTCCATTTTCAAACAAGCAAAAACGGCTTCGCCGTCCTTTTAGGGGCAAAGCCGTTTTTGCGGAGAATAGAAGCTTGTAAGCAAACACTTACGAAGTGGATTCGTGACGCGTAACGGACATGGTCGCAGCTTATTCAGGCTAACAAGAAGGATTTGACGGGTAACGGACAAAAGTGATGGTTGCGTCGCTTAAGCCGTTATTCGCATTAGATAATCTGCTTGTAAAGTTCATCGAAAAACTGTTACTCCGCTTCGGTTTCCGTCCCGGCATCCAGTTCCTCTGCCGCATCAAAGACGTTCTCCTGCGGAACTTGCGTCAGTTCATTTTTCTGCTTAACCCAGAAATCGATATTTTTGTTTATGTCCTCTGAAGCTGCCGGCTCTTTCGTTCGACCGCGACGTTCAAACAAATGATCCATTACGATAACCCTCCTAATCGATGCGTGTTCATAATTTTATGTTGCACCTCATGCCGTGGCTTCATCCGAACTTTTCCAGAAAGCAATGCCACGATTAAATCTAATGTCACCCGAAGATGTACAAACAAATAAAAACGGCAGCCAAAAAGCCGACCAGATCGGAAAACAGTCCGACCTTCAGCGCGTATCGTGTTCTTCGGATCCCGACGGCTCCAAAGTAAACGGTAAGCACATAAAGCGTCGTGTCCGTGCTGCCCTGAATCGTGGACGCGATGCGTCCGACCATCGAATCCGGGCCATAGGTTTTGATCAATTCCGTCGTATAAGCAAGCGAACCGGCCCCGGTCAACGGGCGCAGCGCACCGAGCGGAAGCACCTCGGCAGGGATGCCCATCCATTGGAATAACGGAGCGACAGCTTGTACCATCCATTCCATCGCACCGGAGGCCCGGAACATACTGATCGCCACCATCATGCCGACGAGATGGGGAATAATTTGAATTGCGGTATCAAAGCCGCCCTTCGCTCCGTCGATAAACGATTCGTAAACCGGGATTTTACGGAAGGCGGCATACAAAGGAATAAACACGATCATGACGGGGATAGCCCACACGGACAGCAGGGTGATAACTTCATACATTTATTCCACCCCTTTCATGAGGCTGTTGAAATGCCGGGGTCAGAATTATTCGAATCTCCACGATGCGTTCCTGTTCCATTGCCGGCAGATATGGAAGGAGGGGGAAGCCGTCTCCGGTACCAACGGTCCGCCGCAACGGCGGCGAATGTTGCAATTGCCGTAGCGACCAGAGTCGTTCCGACGATCTCCGCCGGGTGCGCGGAATTGAAGTTCATCCGAATGGCAATCAGCGTCGTGGGGATGAGTGTAATGCTGGAAGTATTCAGCGCGAGCAGCGTGCACATCGCAGGCGAAGCGGTTTCTTTGTCCGGATTAAGCTTCTGAAGCTCCTGCATCGCTTTAATTCCCATAGGAGTCGCGGCATTTCCGAGCCCGAGAATATTGGCGCTCATGTTAGTCATGATATATCCTATTGCAGGATGATTTTTCGGAACATCGGGAAATAAAAACCGGACAAGCGGGCCGAGAAGCTCCGCAAGCTTGCGCAGCAAGCCCGCATCTTCTCCGATTCGCATTATGCCCATCCAGAACACGAGCACGCTGATTAATCCGAAGCTGACCGTAACGCCGGTCTTCGCTCCTTCAAAAGCGGCTTCCGTAACAACTTCCATCCGGCCGGTAACGGCTGCGAACAAGACGCTGACAACGATCAGCAAGAGCCAAATCCAATTTACCACAGCCATCCCTCCCAAGATACTGCGCAAAGCAAAACCTGCTTCGCAGGCTTAAACTTTAAACAAACAAGCTCTGTACAACAGTCCATAACGATTGAACAAAGCTCCCGCCCGGATCTTTCCGCTCACCCGCCGCCCAAGCGGACCGGTTCTCCCCGCCATCGGTTCGGGAATTCCCGTTATCGGAGGGAACCGATAATTCGTGGACAGGTAGAGTTACGATTTTCTCTTTTCCCAGGTAGATCTCCAGTCCGCCGCGTTCCCCTAACGCATAAGCGGGAGACGATGCATCGGTTAAAACAAGCTTTGTGGACAGCTGCTCCTTTTCCCCGTCTGCAAGCGGATATCGGAACGAGCGTCCTGCTGTGAACGGGTAACCGGAGAGTTGCTGTCCGTACCGGACCATATCCTGAAGAGGATAATGTTTGAATCCCCAATCCAGCAGATTCCGGTGATCGGCCCAATCATCGCCGTCGTTTAATGTAACGGCCGCCAACTGCTGTCCGTTGCGGGTAGCCGAGCTGACCAAACATCGGGATGCCAATTTTGTGTAACCGGTTTTGACACCGTCCGCTCCCTCGTACATAGAGAGCATTTTGTTTTTGTTCAGCCAAGAGTAGTCCCACTCTTCATTCGGATTAGGCGCCGATTTAAACTTCGTTTTTACAATTTCCTGGAATACTACATTTTTGAGCGCGTAGGCTGTAAGCTTCGCCAAATCGTTCGCAGAAGAATAATGGTCCCGATGATCAAGGCCATGCGGATTCATAAAATGCGTATTATCAAGCCCGAGCCACTCGGCCTTTTCATTCATGAGATGCACGAAGCCTTGCTCCGAACCTCCGACATGTTCCGCGATCGCCGTTGCCGCATCGTTGCCGGATCTTAACATAAGCCCATACAGCATATTCTGAAGGCTCATCTCTTCTCCGGCTTTTAAATAAATGGAGGAGCCTTCCTTTCCGGCCGCATTTGTTCCGACCTTCACACTGTCCGATAGCTCCCCTTGCTCAATAGCTACAATGGCGGTCATGATTTTTGTTAAACTGGCGATTTTTGTCCTTTCATCTCCGCGGTGATTATATAAAATCCGGCCTGACTCTACATCGATCAACGCCGCCGCATACGCATTCGTAGAGACCGGTCCTGGCTTGGCATAAGCCGTATGGGGTAACGATGCCAAGCCTATGATTAATGTTAATACGAGAGCCACCAATGAACAACGAATCCGGTACCTGTACATCGTTAACATTCCCACTCCTTACATAGGGATCTTTGAGCATGACATGGATCTTTGAGCGGGGCTCACCTTCTCTATCCGCTTAGCGTCTCTCCGCTCTATAGAGGTTGGCGATTAACCGGTCTTTTGTTTATCGGGACCCGTTGGCCGGGTCTTGTACATTATATGATTCATACGGATGGATATGTCCCATCGCTTCCGTTCATACAAAAAAACTGCCCTGGGCCGACTTACAGCAGGGCAGTTCACGATCCGCTTCCCCGGTTCAGGTAACGATAACGTTTGGTTCCGATTCATCTCCGGCAGTTCCCGACTTATTGAACATCGTTTGGATTTTTTCAAATACACGCGGCGCAGAATCAATGACTCTCTCCATCAAATGGGTTTGATTATCCAGCGGTACGACCTTGACGCCTCCCGTACCTACTACTAAAAATGCAATTGGGGTAATGGAGACACCGCCCCCGCTCCCGCCGCCGAACGGAAGCGATACCGATGCACGGTTTGCATCTGTCCCGGAACGGGATTCTTCATCTTCATAACGGATATCGCTCCCGCCTGCGACGAAACCAAAACCAACCTTAGAAATCGGCATAATAACGCTGCCGTCGGGCGTTTGAACCGGATCACCCACAATCGTATTCACATCAACCATTTCTTTGATGTTTTCCATCGCGGTTTGCATTAAACCCTGAATTGGATGTTCCGTCATGCTCATACGCCTCCTTTCATGTTTCTTATGCGAACTAATGAAATGCAGTCCGGCAAGATTAGCATAACCGAAGCGGTTTTGGGATATGCATTAGCCTGCGCGTGTTATGGAACGATTATAAAAAAGAAAAGACTTGATGCTGAAACACACCAAGTCTAATTCCGATTCTGTTCTTTCTCTGCAGAGACAGGCGGCATTTCGTCTATCGTCAACTGTCGTTCATCCAGCTTCTCGAACAACATCTGCGTCTGTTCGTCCAGCATATCCTCGGGATCCATAGCTGACGGGACGGGCAGTGCCTCCAAACCGGATAACCCGAAATAATCAAGGAACGACCTGGTCGTTCCATATAGAATCGGCCGCCCGACGGCTTCGGCTCTTCCGACCTCTTCGATCAGGTCTTTGCCGACCAAGGATTGGAGCGCCCTGTCGCTCTTTACGCCTCTGATTTCTTCAATTTCGATGCGTGTAATCGGCTGCCTGTAAGCAACAATGGACAAGGTTTCCAAAGCCGCCTGCGACAGGCTGGATCGGCTTGGAGAATAAGCTAGTCGTTCAAAATATTCCGCATGTGCCGGATTCGTCGTCAGGCGGAAGCCGCCGGCTACTTCCGCAATGCGCAAGCCGCGCTTGTTGCGGACAAATTTGTCCTTCAAGTCTTTTACCGCATCATTAATAAGTCCAGGGTCCTTTTCTAGAATTTCACTTAGCTGCTTAGTGCTTAAACCCTCGTCCCCCGCCATAAAAAGCAGGCCTTCAATAATCGATTTCAATGTCGGAAAGTCCACTTTCTGCCAATTCCCCCCTCCAATGGATGACGATATCATCGAACAGCTGATGCTGGAAGCAATGAATCTGCTTCATCTTCATCAATTCAAGAATGGCCAGAAATGTAACCACAATTTCATGCCGGTGCATGTCCCGGCGGACTAACCGTGAGAAACGGACCATCTCATGTTCGCGCAGCAGCTCGACAATGTCTGCGATCCTGTCCTTGACAGATATTTCGTCCCGCCGCACAGTCGCGACGAACGATCGTCTCGCAGCTCGTCGCAACGCTTTCTGGAATGCTTTAACCAGATCCGAGACATGCAGCCCTTTCACCGGGTTTTCCTTTACAACCGGCATGTAAGGAGTTAAATCTTCCGGCTCTTTTGTATAAACAAGACTGCGTTCCGTTTCTTTCTCACGGAGCTGCTCGGCAATCTGTTTGAATTTTCGGTACTCGACGAGCTTTTGAATCAATTCATCCCGCGGATCGAGCCCGTCGTCCATCCATTCCTCGAAATCGTCCGGAATAACGGGAGGCTTCGGCAGCAGCTGTTTGCTCTTCATCGAAAGCAGTGTCGCCGCCATGACGAGGAACTCGCTGGTCACTTCCAGTTCGAGCTCCTGCATCGCGTTCAAATAGGACATATATTGATCTGTAATCTCACTTATCGATATTTCATGGATATCGATTTCCGCCTTGTCGATTAAGTGCAGCAGCAAATCCAGCGGCCCCTCGAACGATTCCAGCTTATAAAGCACCGTCACGGTGTCATCCTCCCGGTCATTATCCCTTCAATGCTTGCGATAAATTCGCCATTTCGATCGCTGTAACCGCCGCTTCCCAGCCTTTATTTCCGGCTTTGGTGCCTGCACGCTCAACCGCCTGTTCGATCGAATCCGTCGTTAATACGCCAAACACCGTGGGAATTCCGGTTTTAAGCGAAATCGCCGCAACGCCCTTCGCAGCTTCATTGCATACATAATCGAAATGAGGCGTTGATCCACGGATCACAGCGCCAAGCGTAATTACCGCATCGTACTTACCGCTCTCCGCCATCTTTTGGGCGATTAAAGGAATTTCGAAAGCGCCGGGCACCCAAGCGATTTCAATGTCGTTGTCGACCGCGCCATGCCGTTTCAGCGCATCAAGCGCACCACTGAGCAGCTTTCCGGTAATAAACTCATTGAACCGCCCGACGACAATACCGTATTTTAAACCCGACGAAACGAGATGGCCTTCATAAATGCGTGTCATATTCAATCATCCTTCCAAAATGTTCGTTTTATTTAGCTTTATTTATTCCGCGTCCTTAAATTGAAGCATGTGGCCCAGCTTGACTTTTTTGGTGTGCAAATACCGGGTATTGTCTTCATTCTCCTGCGTTTGAAGCGGCACCCGTTCGACGATTTCAATGCCATAGCCTTCCAAACCTTTGATTTTGCGCGGATTATTGGTGAGCAGCCGCATTTTCCGGACGCCGAGATCCTTTAATATTTGCGCCCCTATGCCGTAATCTCTCAAATCGGGGGCGAATCCAAGTTTTAAATTCGCGTCGACCGTGTCGAATCCCTGCTCCTGAAGCGCATAAGCTTTCAATTTGTTAATTAATCCAATGCCGCGGCCTTCCTGCCGCATGTAGAGCAAAACCCCGTTTCCCGCCTCTTCGATTTGTCTGAGCGCAGCCTCCAGCTGAGGGCCGCAATCGCAGCGGTGGGAATGGAAGACATCCCCGGTTAAACACTCGGAGTGCACGCGGACAAGAATCGGAACCGTTTCGTCGATCTGCCCTTTCACGAGCGCAACATGCTCTTTACCGTCCACTTCGTTCGTATAGGCGACGGCGCGGAACATGCCGTAGTCCGTCGGCATCTTCACATCCACGATCCGCTCCACCAGCTTCTCCTTTTCATTCCGGTAATGAATGAGATCGCGGATCGTTATGAGCTTCATTCCGTGCTTCCGTTTGAATTCTACAAGGTCAGGCAAACGGGCCATTGTTCCGTCTTCCTTAATGACCTCGCAAATTACCGCAGCCGGGGCTGAGCCGCACATTCTTGCCAAATCGATTGCCGCTTCCGTATGCCCGGCTCTCCGCAGCACCCCGCCGTCTTTGGCGATGAGCGGGAAAATATGGCCGGGTCTGCGAAAATCGCCGGGCTTCGTGTTCGGATCGATCAGCGCTTTCACCGTTAACGCTCGTTCATGAGCCGAAATGCCGGTGGTCGTTGAGTTATGGTCGACCGATACGGTAAACGCGGTTCCATGATAATCGGTATTGTGCGCCACCATCGGCGGCAGGTCAAGCTGTTCGGCCCTGGATTGCGTAATCGGCACACATACCAGGCCTCTTCCTTCCTTGATCATGAAATTGATCACTTCCGGCGTCGCTTTGTCCGCCAACGCAATCAGATCACCCTCATTTTCACGGTCCTCATCATCTACAACGATGATCGATTTGCCGAGCATCAAATCATAGATTGCGTCTTCAATCGCATCAAATTGAACCGGCTCCATGTCGTATCCCCCTCCATCCTTTTCTTCAAAACCCGTGTTCGACTAAAAAAGCTTGAGTTAAACGGCCCTTACCCGGATCGCGGGATGAATCCCCCTTGTCTTCCGTCTGTCCGAACCGTAACAAATGATCGACATATTTGCCCAATATATCGGTTTCAATGTTCACCGTTTCGCCCGGCTGCTTCCATTGCAATGCCGTTTCTTTGAGCGTGTGCGGGATAATCGATACGGCAAACACTTCGGACGTCGACCATGCAACGGTCAGGCTGATGCCGTCTAAAGTAACGGAGCCTTGCGATATCAGATGGCGGAATACACGGGCATCATTCGGCTTGATCGTAAATACGACCGCGTTCGAATCAAGCTGCCTGCCCGTAATCGCTCCTGTCGTATCGACATGTCCTTGAACGATATGTCCGCCGAGCCTTCCCCCGGCCTGCATTGCACGTTCAAGATTGACCTTATCCCCGCTGCGGAGATCTTTCAGATTCGTATGACGATACGTTTGCGGCATCACATCGGCGGAAAACGAAGTTGCATCATACTGAATGACTGTGAGACATACGCCGTTAATGGCTATGCTGTCGCCGATATTGACGCCTTGGAGCACCTTCGAAGCTTCAATCGTCAAGATCATCGCTTCACCGCTCCTGCCGACGCGCCGCATCGTTCCGATCTCTTCAATAAGTCCGGTAAACATATAGCACCTCCCTTTATTCACAATGAAGGATAAACGGGATAACCGGTAATGCAGATGTCTTCACCGATCGTGTCTACCTTCACATCACGAAGCTGCACCGCATCCGACATCCGGTCCCAGCCGCCGAATTGGAAGTTAGTCGGCGCCCCCATGCCGCCGATGATCTTGGGTGCGAAGAACAGCACCATCTTATCGATCAGGCGGGCCTCCAGCATCGCGCCGTTTAAGCGGCCTCCGCCTTCCAGCAGTACGGAACCGATTTCCATTTCACCGATCCTTTTCATCGCCTGCCGCAGATCGACCTGCTTCCCGGCACCACAGGCGATAACTCTTGCACCGGCCGCTTCCAATGCCTTTACTTTGTTGCCGTCGGCCTGCTCCGTTGTTAAAATAATCGTTTTCGTTGCTCCGTCGCTCAGCAGTCTTGACGTTTGCGGCAATCGCAGTCTGGAGTCCGCAACAATCCGTACCGGACTGATTCCCGGAACGGAAAGACGCGTCGTCAGTTGAGGATCGTCGGTAAGCGCCGTCCCTGCGCCAACCATAATGCCGTGATGCAGATGGCGCAGCGTATGGACTCTTTCACGCGCTTTCGGTCCGGTCACCCACTGGCTGTCACCGCTTTTGGCGGCGATTTTGCCGTCAAGCGTGCTTGCCGTCTTCAGCGTAACGAACGGCATTCCCGTAGTAATATACTTGACAAACGGCTCATTCAACTTCCGCGCTTCTTCCTCGAGCACTCCGGTCTTTACGTCGATGCCTTGTTCCCTCAACCTTCCGATTCCCCGACCGGCCACCTTCGGGTTCGGGTCCATCATTGCAACAACGACCTTGGCCGCTTTAGACTCAATGATTCTTTCACAGCATGGCGGCGTTTTACCGGTATGGCTGCAGGGTTCCAAGGTGACATATACCGTCGAGCCTCTCGCTTCATCGCCGGCCATGCGCAGCGCATGAACCTCGGCATGCTCTTCCCCCCGCTTCAGATGCGAGCCGACGCCGATAATTCTGCCTGCTTTGACCACGACACAACCGACTACCGGATTGATCCCGGTTTGCCCTCTTGCTCTGGCGGCCAGATCAAGCGCAAGCCGCATATAATATTCGTCGTTGATAATGTCCAGCACGCAAAAAACCCCCGGGAAGCAATCGTCCTCCGGGGGGATAGTCGGTAAATTGAAACGGCTGCGATGCAAATTCAAACAAGCCTGCAGGCTTGTGAAAAAAATAACTAAATAAACCGCCTGCAAAGCGATGAATATCGTATCGTCAAGCGTCCCCTTCTCCCATCCAGACTATACTGTCGGTCCCGGATTTGCACCAGGTCCACCGCTTTCGCAAGCAACTGCGAAACCGGGTCACGGACTGACGGACGATAGCTCGCCCGATCACCGCCGGTTGGGAATTTCACCCTGCCCCGAAGGATTTTCGCTTTATTTTGAACAAATTCATAGATGAATAATATCACTGAGCATTGAAAAAAGCAAGAAAATGCTGTACACAGCAGTATTAAACTCGCGAATATATGGAATGCCTCGATGTGCAGGGAGCAAACAAAAAGACTGTCAGGCAGACAATTAAACTGCTTGCCGGACAGTCCTCCATTGTAAGCACAGTCATCTATTTACACTTCGATAACTTCAACCTTCTCCATTTTGTCGCGGCCTTTGAAAGCATCGACATGCTCCATGCCTTTGACAACTTTGCCGAAGACAGTATGCTGTCCGTCCAGATGCGGCTGCGGCTGGTAGCAGATATAGAATTGGCTTCCGCCGGTGTTGCGTCCCGCATGCGCCATGGCGAGCGTGCCGCGCTCGTGCTTGTTCGGGTTGATTTCACAGTCAATTTGATATCCCGGTCCGCCGGTACCCGTCCCGTGCGGGCAGCCTCCCTGCGCTACAAAGCCGGGAATGACACGGTGAAAGAGAAGCCCGTTATAAAAGCCCTCATTCACCAGTTTTTCAAAATTTGCAACCGTGTTCGGCGCATCGTTCTCAAACAGGTCGATCAGCACCTCGCCGCCGTCTGCCATCGTTAATTTCGCTTGTTTCGCCATCGTCAGCACTCTCCTTTAGTTCGTGATAGACTCATTTACACATGTATGTACTTGTCCTATGATACTACAAACGGACCGCGAATCGCAAAAAAACGCGGCAGTTAATTGATTCATCAAAGCTGGAGCCCACGGTCATTTATAAATGCAAGTTTTCCGCATTCATACCTGAAAATGGCGGCTGAGCTTGCAGACTCAACCGCCACGATTATTACTTCACTACTGACGCTTTCTTCAAGCGGGCAGGAATCAGGTCGTTGCCGGCAATATCATCATACGATTCACGCTTGACGACGAGGTCGGCCTGTCCATCCTTCACAAAAACGACGGCAGGACGCCGGATCCGGTTATAGTTGCTGGCCATCGCATAGTTGTAAGCGCCGGTGCAAAAAACGGCAAGCAGATCGCCGCTGTTCACTTTCGGAAGCTCGAGGTCCCAAATGAGCATATCGCCGCTTTCACAGCATTTGCCCGCAACGGATACCTTTTCTTCGACGGCTTCGTTAGCCCGGTTAGCCAAAATTGCCTCATATTTCGATTCGTACAACGCGGGACGCGGGTTGTCCGTCATTCCGCCGTCTACGGCAATATATTTACGCACACCTGGAATTTCCTTGCTCGTACCGACCGTGTAAAGCGTCGTTCCCGCATCGCCTACGATGCTGCGGCCCGGCTCGACCCAAATTTCCGGCAGCGGATAACCCGCATTCGAGAAATGGGAAATAATCGCATCGGTGATCGCTTTCACGTATTGCGCAACCGGAAGCGGGGAATCTTCCGCCGTATACCGGATTCCGAATCCGCCGCCCAGGTTGATAACGGAGAAGGTTAAACCAAGCTCCGTTCTAACCTTCACTGCAAAATCGGCCACTTTATCGACCGCCATGCGGAAGCCTTCTACCTCGAAAATCTGCGATCCGATATGCGAGTGAACGCCGAGAATATTCAGATTGGACAGCTTTAGACCTTCTTCAATTGCACCGAAAGCCGCTCCGTTGCCCAAATCAAAGCCAAATTTCGAATCCTGTTGACCTGTGGAGATATAGTCGTGCGTATGCGCTTCAACACCAGGCGTAATGCGAAGCAAAATATTGACTTTCTTTCCTTTATCCGCTGCAAGAGCATTCAACGTGTGCAGTTCGATGAAGTTATCGACGACGAAACAGCCGATTCCGGCGTCCAGCGCCATATTAATCTCTTCCGGCGTCTTGTTGTTGCCGTGGAAATGGATGCGCTCCGCCGGAAAGCCGGCTTGCAGCGCCGTATAAAGCTCGCCGTCGGAAACGACGTCAAGCGACATGCCTTCCTCTTCTGCGATCACGCACATCGCCATCACGCAAAACGCTTTGCTTGCGTAAGCGACCTGAAACTTCAAACCGGAAGCGCGAAACGCTTCGATATACTCGCGGGCGCGCTGACGCACCAGCGCTTCGTCGACAATGTAAAGCGGTGTTCCGAATTCCGCCGCCAAATCCGCTACATCGCAACCGCCAATTTCAAGATGTCCGTTAGCTTTAATTTTACTGGTTCCATGCAAGTACATTGCAATCCCTCCGCTTTCTCCATGTCATCCGTTTGGATTTGCACCAATTGACCTAAGTATAACGCATACGGAGTAAATGGAGAAATGGATTATTGTGCAAATCATTTGCATTTTTTTCGTTTTGCTGATTGGCGGGAGTTATTTCGCCTTTTTCGGCATCTTGTCTCTCTGCTGCGGTTTTAATAAATTCGGACGGAGTCTATCCTTCAATACCGGTACTCTGAACAATACATTTGCAAGCGCCCTGGCGTCAAACGGAACTAACGGCCACAAGTAAGGACGGTTGAAGGAGCGCGACAATGCCAGCACAATAAATATGATCGTCGACATGACTACAAAGCCCGGCACCTGATACATAGCAACGGCAATAATCAGCAGCAGTCTGACGATCCGGTTCGCAAGCCCGAGCTCATAACTCGGCGTTGCAAACATTCCGATAGCGGCAATAGCCATATACAGAATAACCTCATTGAGGAACAAACCCGTTTTTACGGCGATATCTCCGATCAAAATTGCCGCGATTAACGACATTGCCGTTGCAAGCGGCGTAGGCGTATGAACGGAAGCCATGCGCATCAGATCTACACCGAGTTCAGCTATAAGAAATTGGGCCACAAGCGGTATTTTACCTAATTCCTGCGGACCGATGAAGGCAAGCGCAGGCGGCTTAAGCTCCGGTTGAATGACGAACAGAAACCACAAGGGGAGCAAAAACAGCGAGGCGAGTATGCCTAAATAGCGCACCCATCTCAAAAATGTGCCGATAAACGGTGTTTGACGGTTCTCCTCCGCGTGCTGGACCAGATCAAAATAGGTTGTCGGCAATATCATGACGCTGGGCGTCGTGTCCACAAATACAAGGACTTTGCCGTCCAGCAAATGGGTCGCCGCAACGTCTGGCCTTTCCGAATACCGTACAAGCGGGAACGGATTCCATCCCCGATTGACCGTCGCTTCTTCAAGCTGTTTATCCGCGAGCGGCAGACCGTCCAGCACGACATTATCCAGCTTGCCTTTAATCGAATCGACAAGCTTCGGATCCACGATATCGTTAATATATGCGATACATACATCCGTTTGTGTCCGTCTGCCGATTTTCATGATTTCATATCTTAATCCGGGATCGCGAAGACGCCGCCTTACAAGCGTCACATTGAGCATCAGCGTTTCCACAAAGCCGTCCCGGCTGCCGCGCACCACCTTCTCCAATGAAGGCTCTTCAACCCCCCTGACCGGGAATCTCTTGGCATCAATCAGCAGCACTGCTCCTTCATGTTCGATGAACAGAGCCGAATTGCCGGCCATGACCGCATTAACCGTTTTATTGAAATCCTCTTCTTTATCAACCTGGATCGCCGGCACGTAATGTTCAAGAAACGAATGAAGCGCATGGTGCGTTACATCATCCTGATGCAAATAAGTGAGGCGTTTAAGCACCTCGGTCAGCACAGGACTGTCCACGAGACCGTTCATATATAACAGGAGTGTGCGCCGGTCCCCGAAAGTCATTTCCCTGGCGACAACATCAAAGCTGACTCCAAGACCAATCTTGTCTTCCAGCATCTTTTTGAAGGTTTCCAGCTCTTTCGGGACAGGAACGGTATCTTTGTGTCCGTCATGATCATTTTTTTGCTCGGTATCGTTGTCTTCGTCATGATTCACAAGTACCTGTTCCTCATTTAAATGTTTACGTTCCTCGTTTGCATGTTCTTCATCCGCATGCTTCTCATGGTTGTGCGAATCTTCATTTCGCCGCAAGTCATGCTTGTCTTCGTGAGCAACCGGATCCCACATGATCTCTCCGTTCGGAAGCGGCTGCAGGTCCGCTTCTTCATCTCCTTGCAATTCATGCCATTCTCCATCACGCCACTGTCTCATTTAGGAATTCACCTCGTGTATCACGAATTATATTCATGCTTCACAGAACTACCATTGGTATACCAGCCAATCGAATAAGGAACCGAAGATTTTCCCCATCACCATTGCCATGAGCAGACCTACCAAATAATCGCCCAGATGCATCCGTTTGGCCAGAATCGGCAGCACATTCATCACTTCCGCCAAAGCGGCGGCCAGCATGCCGATAAACATACCGTCGAGCAGTCCGATTCCCGCCATCGGAACATGTGCAGGTATATGCGCAGTCCAGTCAAAAAAATCGGCAAACGACCAATAAACGGCTCCCGTAATAATTGCCGATTCAAACCAGGCCGAATTACGGTAGGCATAGGCCAACTGCGCAAGACGGGGAATAAGGTCGAATACGACGAGCAATGCAACCATTCCGCTGCCGACGGCTATACCGCCTGCCAGTCCGATGATTGCGATAAGGAGTAAACTGAGCCATTCAGCCATCGTCCGCGCCTCCGGCAGCTGCGTCTTCATTTTGCTTGCGCATCTCTTCGGCAATGACATAGGTGTTAACATTTTCCTGGTACATATACAATTCAACCTCGAGCGGATTAGGCTCGTCATTGAACCGTTTGCGGAACAAATGATTGAAGAACAGAATCATTCCAAGGCCGATCCCGAAGGAGTAAGGAATCTGGAACCACAGCGGATGATCCAGCCGTTTGCCGGTAACCAGCTCCGATATCCGGATATGCACCTCGCGCATACTGACGTCGGCATGGAAATTCATAATCGCAAGCCCAGCCCCGAAGAAGAGCAGCAGCCATGAAAATATCAACATGATGATTCGCGGTTTCAACGGTTTAGTGGCGATAATCACCAACACTTGCGGATCGCCATACGGCTCGATCGTCACATTAGGTGCGACCGAACGAATCTTTTTAATGATATGAAGCATGTCGATAACGAAACGATTGCCATGCTGCTCCTTGTGGCGGTACAGCTCGATCCTCCCAAGCATCGCTGCCAGTTCCGGGGCAGCAAGAAGCCTGGCCGCCTGGGTAAGCGTCACCGTTTCCCCCGGCTTAATGATGATCCGTTTTTTTAATCGCAAATATATCGTCGATGCGCCAGACGTTGCCATCCTGCCATCATCCTTTGTTTCCTGAAGATTATACTCCCTTAATGGTATTATTAGATAAGGCAAGCAGGGATAGTCATGTCACGTCAGGTAAAATACGCCAAATAAGAAAAACGCCTGGCGGCGTCCTTTTTTAGTGCAAACCCATACTATTGCGTGTTGGGGAGGAAATGGGGATGGCCTCCAGCCGCTGCCCAAATCGTGTTCTTCTTGAATTTAATTTAAGGATATAACACGATTTCAAAGGCGGCACGTAAACTTTCCGACCATTCCCCATTCCCTCCCTATTCTGCTTCAGTGCTTCCTGCTACAGATTTTTCTCCTACTCGATCCGTTAAACGGTACTCGTAACCATGTATACCTTTGTAGTATTCAGGATACATTTCACCTTCACATGACTCACACGCGAATTGAGGCGGTA
Source organism: Paenibacillus tarimensis (assembly GCA_041281825.1). Taxonomy (GTDB): domain Bacteria; phylum Bacillota; class Bacilli; order Paenibacillales; family Paenibacillaceae; genus Paenibacillus_D; species Paenibacillus_D tarimensis_A. The sequence goes on from CP166298.1 coordinate 3,439,709, forward strand.
CCTCTGGGTCACCATCATCCATCAAATCAAAATTACGCACTACGCTGAGCGGAATCTCTTCTGAACGGTTACATTGCAGACATATATAGCTTACTGTCTCTTTGTTACGCAGCCCATTTTGCGGCTTTTTCTTTTTCTTGACTACCTTTCGTTTCTTTTGACACGGGTGACAAATCGCGAATCATCCTTTCCAGACATGCTTTTGTAGTGGAGCACTTAGCGTACTTCACCTTCAATTTCCCATCCTCAAGGCAGACTTCTCCCTTGTACTCATAGTAATTATCGCACTTCGGACAACAAGGCGGTTTCCCCGTTTGTTCCTTTCCGTTCACTCCATGTTCTTCTTTTTAACATCCGTTTCGCCTTTACGATCCAGAACAAAAAGACGACCTCTATCCTTAATATCTGGGGGATGGTCGTCTTTTTGTTATATAAGCAGGCCTATGTAGCTAGTTTCTTACTTCATCAGTTTCAATATTCTCTTAATATTTACGGTAAAAATCGCCATCGCTCCTTGTAACTCCATGCCAACAAGACCCGAAGATGACGCTATGACATACCCGTGCCTGTGTTTGAGTTCGCTGTTCTTCGCTTCAATTTTGTAACGTTCCTTCGACTTTTCCTTGAAATACTCACTTTCCTGGAACGCCATTTGTTCGGTGTGCTCACCGGATTTAATACTCACCGAGTAGGTTTTGCTTTTTGCCCCTTCAGAGTAACAACCCTCTTTCTCTTTTTCGTCATTCTTATCCCGGAAACGAAACGTCACCGTTTCCCCGTCATACGCCTCTATTCGGCTAACGGCTTAAAAAAAGACCGGACCGCGCTATTGCGCGATCTGGTCTTTAATGTTTTGCAATATTTTCTTCTCCAGCCTTGATACCTGCACTTGCGATATACCTAACCTGGACGCCACTTCGGATTGCGTCTGATCCCTGAAATATCTCAAGTAGACGATCAGACGCTCCCGTTCGGACAGCGTTTCAATCGCTTCGTTCAAAGCAAGCTTGTCAAACCATTTCTCTTGCGCGTCATCGGCGATCTGATCCATCAGAGTGATCGGGTCGCCGTCGTTTTCGAATACCGTCTCATGAATCGAAGTGGGCGGTTTGTTCGCTTCCTGCGCAAAAACGACATCCTCCGGACTGATACCAAGCCGTCCCGCCACTTCCTTTATTGTGGGTAGCCGCCCGTATACTTTTGCGAGCTCGTCCTTCGTCTTCCGCACTTTATTGGCCAACTCTTTAAGCGACCTGCTTACCTTGAGCGTTCCGTCGTCTCTTAAAAAACGCTGGATCTCTCCAATAATCATCGGAACTGCGTAGGTGGAAAATTTGACATCGTAAGACAAATCGAATTTGTCCACCGATTTCAACAAGCCGATGCAGCCGATCTGAAACAGATCTTCCGGATCGTAGCCCCGGTTAATAAACCGTTGGACGACCGACCAGACGAGACGGATGTTGCACTGCACAAGCGTATCTCGTGCGACTGTGTCGCCGGATTGACTTAACATGATCAACCGTTTAACTTCGGTATCATCCAAGTAATGTTGCGACGTGTGTTTCAAATCGACATCCATGAGGTTCAACCCCTACGCGCTAATTAAACAGCGCTTTTTTCGATTCGATTCGCTTCATCATAGTGATGTGCGTTCCGTGGCCTTGCTCGCTTGACACTTCAAAACGGTCCATAAAGTTTTCCATAATGGTAAAGCCCATTCCCGATCGTTCAAGCTCCGGCTTAGAGGTATAGAGCGGCTGTCTGGCCAGCTCCAAATCTTCAATTCCTTTACCGCTGTCCTTAATTGTGATGGTCACCGTATCCGTTTCAATTGAAGCCTCGATCGTCACAACGCCCGCCGGGTCGCCGTCATAACCGTGAATAACCGAATTGGTCACCGCTTCGGACACAACGGTCTTCAGGTCGTTCAATTCTTCCATTGTAGGATCCAACTGGGAGACAAATGCAGCTACCGCAACCCTTGCAAAAGCCTCGTTCTCCGACCGGCTTGCAAAGGACAATGTCATAAAGTTCGATCTGCTCATGATACGACCTCCAGACTTGAGAGCGCCATCCGCTCGTTATCGTGAATCGTCAAAATTTTGAACAATCCCGACAGCTCGAGCAGCCGATATACGCTTGGATTAACGTCGCATACGACCATTTTGCCGCCTCTGCTTTTCAACAGCTTATAACGGCCCAGAATGACTCCCAGTCCGGAACTGTCCATAAACCCGAGATCCTTCAGGCTGAGAATGACATGATCACTGTTGCCGCGCAATATAGCTTCTTCCATCTTGTGCCTAACGGTATCGGCGGTATGATGGTCAAGCTCTCCCCGCAGCCGGACAATCAAAACGTTGCGATAATGCTCAAGTTCAACCTGCAGACTCATTACCTGTTCACTCCTCCCCGTTGATAGAACAGTGATTCTACGTCGGCTTCCCGCAATCCTGCTTCACGACAAAACTAGAAGAAGGGCGATAGAAGATGACAAAAAACGCTACCTTCCACCGCAATCGAATTCATCTTATTTAAACAAGTTTGCGCATGAACGTTTGAATAACGTCCACCAGCCTGCCCGTTCGATCGGAGAAGGAGCTTCGACCTCGAATTCGGTCAATACTTGATCGCCATGGAAAACGATCAGCTTCCCGATTTTCTGTCCGGCATGGATCGGCGCTTTCAACGGACTGTCAATCCGCAGCTCGTGACGGATATCCGTTACCTGCGTTCCTTTTTTAAGCAGTACGCTGTATTGATGCTTTGCAACAATCGGCAGTTCGGCGAGCTTTCCTTTCTCTACCGGAATCGTTCCCATGCCGTCGCCTGTTTTGAAGATCGCATGATTCGTATATTGTGCGAACGAAAAGTCAAACATCTTGGATACTTCCGCATTTCTTGTCTTCGTGTTCGGCTCGCCCATTACGACAGCGACGACGCGCAGATTATCCCTGCTTGCAGTGGCGGACAGACAAAACTTGGCTTCGCTGGTATATCCGGTTTTCAAGCCGTCCGCACCGCTGTAAAAGCGTACAAGCTTGTTCGTATTGACTAGCCAAAACGGCTTTTCCGTATCTTTGCGCAAATAATCCTGATACAAGCCGGTATATTTCGTCACTTCTCCATGCTTAAGAAGCTCCCTGGACATCACGGCGATATCATGGGCGGACGAATAATGATTGTCTGCGGGGAGGCCGTTGCAATTGGCGAAATGCGTATTCTGCAGTCCCAATTGCTTCGCGCGCTCATTCATCATGGCCACGAAAGCTTCTTCCGTTCCCGCGATTTTTTCCGCCATTGCGACAGAAGCGTCATTGCCGGAAGCAAGCGCAATGCCTTTCAGCATTTCTTCCACCGTCATTTCTTCCCCCGGCTCAAGAAAGATTTGTGAGCCGCCCATCGAAGCGGCGTACTCGCTTGTGTGGACGGTATCCGTTAATTTCAGTTTGCCGTCATCCAAAGCCTCCATGATCAGCAGCATCGTCATAATTTTCGTAATGCTGGCCGGAGGCAGCTTATCATGGCTGTTTTTCTCGTAAATAATCGTTCCGCTGTCGGCGTCAAGCAAAATCGCAGACCGCGCGGAAGGCGCCAGGTCGGGCGTCGAAGGACGCGCGGCCTCTTCCGCGAATGCGGCAGCGGGAAGGAGCATCGCACAGACGAGCGATACTGCGAACAGTTTACAACCAAGCGTTTTATTCATGTCGGTCTCCTCCAGTACTATACGCCCCGGGAAGTTTTCATTTGGGGCCAATGTTCGGCTAGTTTCTCCTTCACAGTGTTGACCAAAGGCATGTAAAATATTCCAACCGGCAAAACAAATGATAAAAAGAGAAACTGGGCAGCATTTTGGAGGAAAACGGAGAATTCTATAACTTGTAACCGTTCACTTCAATCCATATCCCGGAGAATCGCAAAATAATAAGGATTATTTAAGCTTTACTAATCTCCCAATCAAGCGTATATTCATTGTTGTATTAACAAGCGTAAACGGCTCCGCCGTCCTTAGGCGGCTAAGCTTCGTTTCGCTGAGAATTCTTAATTTCGCTGAATTTCCGCAAAGGAAAACGGGGGAACCAATTTTTGATCGTCCTGAAAAGAGGATTGATCATAGAGGGGTGAATCCTGTGCTTGGACGAAATCGCGTTCAACTCAGGTAGGGCGACTCTTACCGCCCGAATCCGGCAGCTAACCTCGTAAGCGTAGAAGGAGAGTGGAGTTGGAAGCTGTGATCATGATCGTTGACCACAGGGCAGCTTGCTCTGTGTTATTTGTTATGAAATAATTACCCGCCCGGGAGGGGAAGATTTTGCTGCAGCATATGTTCAGCATTTGTTTAGAAGAGATGAACAGTGTTAATGTCGTATTCGATCCGAAAAAATGTTTGGTTCATGTACTGGAAATGGATAAAGGCTATAAAACCCCGATTTTGGAGTCGATCGAGAGTATTCAGATAAGCATAATGGAACGGATCAAGATTTACTCGACCGACTGTCAAGAAATGACCTGGTTCATTTACGATTTACAGGGCAACATCAATAAGTATGACCATGGAAGCATTGAAAAGCTCGAACTTGATCACCCGCTCGTTCATTGTCATTTCGCAAATAAAATGAAGGTACGAATGCTGGCTGTCCGGAGTTCTTGAACACGATAGAGGCCATCTCTTCCGTCACTGCAATGACGTGTTAAGAGATGGCCTTTATTGGGGTGGACAGTCTCAACGTATTGCGAGCTTAAACAAGTCCGATTTTCCTAGTATCGCACGATTCCGCCGTCTGCCGTTACAACCGAAAGCAGCAGCGATCCCGGAGAGAAGGACTCGTCAGACAGCAGATAAGCTTCCTGAATCCGTTTGACGATCGCTCTCGTCTCGTCGTTGTCGCATCCGGCGTGAACCGTTGCAATCGGATCCCCGGCTTTAACGGCCTCTCCTTCCTTCGCCCGAAGCACAATCCCGACTGCATGGTCAATCTCCGCGTCTTTCGTGGCGCGTCCCGCACCAAGCTGCATTGCGGCCAACCCGAGCTGTTCCGCTTCAATCTTGACAATCGTTCCGTTTCCCGGCGCCGGAACCTGCAGGATAACTTCCGCCTTCGGCAGCCAACGTTCCGGGTCGTCCGTAATTGCGGCTTCCCCGCCTTGCGCCGAGATAAATGACCGGAACTTTTGAAGCGCCGATCCGTCCTTCAGGCGCTGCCGCAGCAATTCTCTGGCCTCGCCCTCCGTCTTGGCCTTCCCGGCAAGAACAACCATATGCGAGCCCAGAGTCAGGATCAGCTCCGTCAAATCACGAGGACCTTCCCCCTTGAGCGTAGCAATAGCTTCCTTCACCTCGAGTGCATTGCCGATCGCGAAACCGAGCGGTTGATCCATATCGCTGATGACAGCCGCAGTCTTCCGCCCGACCTTTGTCCCGATCTCGACCATCGCTAACGCAAGCTTCTCCGCATCTTCAATCGATTTCATAAAAGCGCCGCTGCCCGTCTTTACGTCCAACACAATCGCATCGGCACCTGCAGCTATTTTTTTGCTCATGATCGAACTAGCGATAAGCGGGATCGAGTCGACCGTAGCCGTCACATCGCGCAGAGCGTATAGTTTCTTGTCGGCCGGAGTAATATTGCCTGTCTGACCGATCACAGCTACACCAATCTCGTTCACTTGCTTTATGAATCGCTCCCTTGTCAACTCCGTTTGAAATCCCGGAATGGCTTCCAGCTTATCAATGGTTCCGCCGGTATGCCCGAGTCCTCTCCCGGACATCTTCGCCACAGGTACGCCCGCGGCAGCGACAAGCGGCGCCAATATAAGCGTCGTTTTGTCGCCGACCCCGCCCGTACTATGCTTGTCCACTTTAATCCCCTGGATTCCGCCAAGGTCGATCTGGTCTCCCGAACGGGCCATCGCCATCGTCAGGTCGGCCGTTTCCTTCGCGGACAATCCCTGAAAGCAAACCGCCATCGTCCATGCCGACATTTGATAATCCGGGATCTCCCCCCGCGAATAACCATCCACCAGATAAGATATTTCGGATTCGGTTAGTTCGCCGCCGATCCGTTTTTTATAGATAAGATCTACAGCACGCATAATGTGCGGCCTCCCGTTCTACACGACGAAGTCTGTGCGGCTCTTGGTCCGCTTGGCCTTTTTTTCCGTCTGGACTTTCACGATCATTTGATCGAGAAGCTGGCTAAGTGTAAGTACATCGGTGTGCAACAGCGTTTTTTTTCGATTTGCGGTGTCGACCATTAACCCGCGAAGCGTTTCAAGCTGCTTCATACATTGCTTGTCCATTGTTTTCACTCCAATGACGAATGATAGGGGTAAGCATCCCCTTACATTGGACAGTATACGACGAAACCGCTATAAAACATGTCACAATGGGTCGACCGTATTTTTACAATTTTGTAACAGATCAGGACTAAAGAATTGGGATTACGGACATGACCAATCCCAGGAACCGGGATTTCACGCGTTCTGTCGTCTCCATTACCTCTTGATGCGACAAAGGTTGATCCAAAATGCCTGCGGCCATATTGCTTATGCATGAGATGCCCAGCACTTCGATGCCGGAATGACGGGCTGCGACAACTTCGGCAACAGTCGACATGCCTACCGCATCGGCCCCCATCGTTCGCATCATGCGGATTTCAGCAGGCGTTTCATAAGAAGGGCCCAGCACGCCGATATACACGCCTTCCTGAAGTTCGATCCCTTGTTCCGCGCCCGCTTTGCGGGCAAGACCGCGAATCCGTCTGCTGTACGCTTCGGACATATCCGGAAACCGCACGCCCAGCTCGTCGTCATTCGGTCCGATTAACGGATTGCGGCCGGTAAGATTGATATGATCCGAAATCAGCATCAAATCACCTGGCTCATATTCGGTGTTGATTCCGCCTGCCGCATTTGTCACGACCAGCGTGTGCACACCGAGTGCTTTCATAACGCGGACTGGAAAAGCGGTCAATTCGGGACCATATCCTTCATACATATGAAACCTTCCCCGCATCAGAACGACTGTACGGCCGGACAACTGCCCGATCATCAGCTCGCCTGCATGACCTTCTACCGTAGAGACCGGGAAATGCGGGATGTCCCGATAAGGAATGACAACCGCATCGGTGATATAATCCCCCAGAATACCAAGCCCGGAGCCCATAATCAGGCCCACATCGGGAGATTTATGATCGGCAACCGACCGGATATAGTCCGCCGCCTCGCGGATTTGACTCATAGTTGACATGTTCATTGAAAAGCCTCCGTTTCAAAATTAACGAGATATTTTAGACCAAATCATGCAAAAAACTGCTTCCGTGCTCTGTCGCCCGGAATCCAAAATTGTCCGCGATGCTGGCACTTACGTCCGCAAAAGTCAAACGAATCCCCAGACTGCGCGGAGCTTGGAGCGTCGGATTGTATACAAGCAGCGGCACATATTCCCGGGTATGGTCCGTGCCGTGAAACGTCGGATCATTACCATGGTCGGCAGTTATGATCAGCAAATCATCCGGGCCGGTTCGGCGCATCAGTTCGGGAACCGCCCGGTCAAATTCGGCAAGCGCCGCGGCATAACCTTTCGGGTCCCTGCGATGGCCGAACAACGAATCGAAATCGACAAGGTTCGTAAACAGCAATCCCTTGAAAGGCTGCGTCATAAGTTCAAGCGTTCGATCGATTCCGTCCGCATTGCTTTTGGTCGGATACGAAGCTGTAATGCCTTCACCGCTGAAGATATCGTTGATCTTTCCGACCGACAGCACATCGAGACCTTGTTCCTTCAATAGGTTAAGAACTGTTCTCTCCGGCGGCTTGACCGCGTAATCGTGCCGATTGGGCGTTCTTGAGAATTGGCCGGACGAACCGACATACGGCCTTGCGATGACACGCCCGATCGCATAAGGATCCTCCAGGGTCAATTCTCTGGCGATGCAGCAAGCGCGATAGAGCTCTTCCAGCGGGATGATTTCCTCATGGGCGGCAATCTGAAAGACGCTGTCAGCGGACGTATAAACGATCCACTCCCCGGTGGCCATCTGCCGCTCCCCGAGCTCATCCAATATTTCAGTGCCGCTCGCCGCTTTATTGCCGATCACTTTCCGGCCGGTCCGCTGCTCGAACCGCTCGATCAGATCAATCGGAAATCCTTCCGGAAATGTACGGAACGGGACCGTCACCTTCAGACCGGCAAGCTCCCAATGACCGGTCATCGTATCTTTGCCGACGGACGCTTCCGCCATCTTGCCGTAGTAAGCCGCAGGCTTGTCCACCGGCTGCAGCGGACCGACCCTGTCAATATTTACAAGCCCCAAGGCTCTAAGATTCGGCACGTCAAAAGCGGCAACGCTTTCCGCAATATGTCCGAGTGTATGCGCGCCAAGATCGCCGAATTGCTCCGCATCGGGCAGTTCGCCGATCCCGACGCTATCCAGCACAATCAGCGTCACACGTTGAAATCGCAAGCAAATTCCTCCTCACATAAGGATCTTTGAGCGGAGCTCAAAGTCACTCCGCTTTCATAAGGATCTTTGAGCATGACATAAGGATCTTTGAGCATGACATAGGGATCTTTGAGCTGGGCTCAAAGTCTCTCCGATTTAAGTCACTCCGCTCAATGTCTCTTCGATAACAAACTATATGTATGGACTTGTTCAATGTATGGACGCCCGAGGGTGTGCCCGCTCGTAAACCTCTTTCATTCTCGCTCGGTTCACATGAGAATAAATTTGTGTGGCGGCAATACCCGAATGACCGAGCAGCTCCTGAACGGACCTGATATCTGCTCCATTCTCCAGCATATGCACGGCAAAGGAATGCCGCAGTGTGTGGGGAGTAATCTCCCCGGCAATATTCGCTTCCCGTACATACTTTTTGATGATCTTCCAGAACCCCTGACGCGTCATTCTCCGCCCGAGATGACTGACAAACAGCGAATCTTCCGCACTGTTTGGTTTAAGAAGCCGCTCTCTGCCGAAATGCAAATAATGTCCAACCGCATCCGCAGCCATTTTGCCCAGCGGTACGATTCTCTCCTTTCCGCTATTGCCGCCAACGGTGATAAATCCCATCTTCAGGTTGACATCCGTTATATTCAGGGACATCAGCTCGGATACGCGAGTGCCCGTCGCGTATAACAGCTCTAGCATTGCCCTGTCCCTGCTGCCTGCAGGCGTATCTGTACGCGGAGCTTCAAGCAGACGCTGCGTTTCTTCAACCGTCAGAACGGCAGGAAGCTTCTTTTCCGGCTTTGGCGACTCCAAATCCATTGCCGGGTTCTGCTGAATGCGGCCGCTTCGGACTAAATACCCGAAGAATGCCCGTATGGATACCGTAGTACGGGATATCGTCGCTGTCGCTCGCCCCTTTTGCTTTAGATGAAGGACATATTGAGCCAAATGATGCTTCCGGATGTCGGAAACGGAGGCTGCGCCTTGTCCGCCCAAGAAATCCAAAAAGGAGATCAGATCCCTTTCATAGCATTCCAAAGTGTTCTGCGATAAGCCGCTCCCGGTGTTTAAGTAGCGGATGAACGTCTGCAATTCGTTAATCATGGCGGCTTCCTTTCCCTCAACAATACGAGTAAATCTGTAATCTCAGCGTATAACGAGAAAATGGGTCAATGCAGAACTATTCCACGTCGGCTGCGTGTAATCCTGCATCAGATCAATGAAATTATACAGCAAGGGGAATCGAATCAGCTATTCGCCGTACAAATAGAACCACCTCAGACGTTCCGTAACCGTCGCCTCGCCCTGAAACACCTTCAACGCTTGGCCCTGCGGCGCTTCATAACGATCGGTGAACGATACTTTCTCAAGCAGCCAGCGGTAGCCTCCGGATACAAGGAGTGTCAAAAGAATGAACAAAATCGCAAACGACAGCAAGGAAAACACCTTACGCAATGAAACGACCATCTCCATCATCCTCCCTGGCACAGGTTGTCCTTGAAGGGGAGTTCAAAAAGCCCGGTGGTTATAACCGGACTTTTCTATACTCTGCCTGTAACCCACCTTATGCCGCTGCAGGCCGTAGTATGCCTGCGGCGCATCGTTACTGAATACGATCAAACGGGATCACGTCCAGCAGCCGGTCGAGCGGGGTGAATGGGAGTCCCACCGCATCGGCAACCGGCTGATAGGTGACCTGGCCTTGATAAGTATTCACGCCTCTTTTTAGAGGTTCATTGCCCGCCGCTGCCAGGAGAAATCCTTTGCCCGCCAATTCCAGCGCATAAGGCAGCGTAACATTCGTTAATGCAAGCGTTGACGTGCGCGGTACGGCACCGGGCATATTGGCAACGGCATAATGAAGCACCCCATACCGTTCATACACCGGGTTCTGATGCGTTGTAACCCGATCGATTGTAGCGATAGAACCTCCTTGGTCGACAGCCACGTCCACGATTACCGAGCCCTTCTTCATCGTTTGAACCATTTCATCGGTTACCAGTCGCGGTGCGCGGGCGCCCGGAATAAGCACAGCCCCGATCAGCAGATCCGCCTTACGTACCGCTTGAGCGATATTGTAAGGGTTTGACATGAGGGTGTGGATCCTGCCGTTAAATACATCGTCAAGATACCGCATCCGGTCCGGGCTGCGTTCCAGTATGACGACGCTTGCCCCGAGGCCAAGCGCCATTCTGGCCGCATTCGTACCGACGATGCCTCCGCCTAAAATAATCACTTCCGCCGGAGGAACGCCGGGGACACCTCCGAGAAGAATCCCTCTTCCCCCGTAGAACGCCTCGAGAAACTGCGCGCCGACCTGGACGGCCATCCGGCCCGCCACTTCGCTCATCGGCGTCAGCAGCGGCAAGCCTCCGCCCGGCAGCTGGATCGTTTCATAAGCGATGCCCGTCACGCGGTTCTGTACAAGCGCCTTCGTCAACTCCGGCGCCGCGGCCAGATGCAAATAGGTGAAAAGCATAAGCCCTTCGCGAAAATAACCGAACTCTTCCGGGAGCGGTTCTTTCACTTTCATAATCATATCGGAGTCCGACCAAACTTCCGCCGCCTCATTTACGATCAATGCGCCCTCCAGAATATACTGATCGTCCGTGAAACCGCTGCCGTCCCCCGCACCGCGTTCAACGAGCACCTCATGTCCGGCAGACTTTAGCATTGCAGCTCCTGCCGGAGTGAGCGCCACCCTATACTCGTTATTTTTAATCTCTTTCGGAACACCGATTTTCATGAGTTCATCCCCCTATTGCATATACTTATCCTATATGCACTATTGTTCTGATTTGACAGTCCTCAGCGATACGGTTTCCACGAATGGCAAAAAATATGTACTCTTTTCAGGCAATTACCCATGCGCTTTTACCTAACCTTCCATAAATTAAACTAGTTCAGCCGTAACAGTTCATATTCGGGATAGCAGATAACTATGAACTGGACGGAACTAAGGAGGTTATTATGCACCGGGTAAGGGTAAGCGAACTACTGCGCAGCTGTATACGATCCAAGAAATCGCGCCGAACAGAACGAAAACTAATCGGACTTAAAAGCAAAGCGGATTTTCAAGCTTGTGTCAGCCATTTAAAGCGTCAAGGCATGCATCCAATCAAACAGTTCAGAAGCTCGTCTGTATTATGCTGTCATGTCGGGAAGGGGATCCGGTTCAAAAAGTTAATCCGTCATCCCGGCATCGCCTTTGTTGAGAACGACATCAAGCTGCATGCCCACACATTGAAACGCGGACGACCTTCAAAAAAGAAAGCAGCGGCAACTATGAGAACGTCTGCAAGTATCCCATGGAATATTCAGCGCGTGCAAGCGCCGCGCGTATGGAACGCTACAAAAGGCGGGGCAATCAAGCTTGCCGTTATTGATACGGGGATTGCCCGCCACCCGAATTTGCGCGTGGCGGGAGGCGTCAATTCGATGGGCGGCAAATCCTTCCGGGACGATAACGGCCATGGAACGCATGTAGCGGGAATCGCCGCTGCGCGGGGAACAGGCGCCGGCATTATCGGCGTCGCTCCGGATGTGCGTCTTTATGCGGTGAAGGCGCTTGACCGGAACGGCGAAGGTTATGTGTCCGATATCATCGAAGGCATCGAATGGTGTATCCGTAACGGGATGAACGTGATTAATATGAGTCTGGGCCTGGATCCGAACGAAACGAGTCGGGCACTCCTTGATGCCGTCAGACGGGCCAGGCGCCGCGGCATCGTTATCGTAGCGTCGGCAGGCAATGACGGCCCGAACTCAAGAAGAATCAGCGAGCCGGCCGCCTTCAATGAAACCATCGCGGTCGCAGCCTCCACCCGTAACAACCGGATTGCCTCATTCAGCAGCCGGGGGCGCGGCATCGACTTGGCTGCTCCGGGCAGCAGAATTCGATCCACTTGGCTGAGGGGCGGCTACAAAACGCTCTCCGGCACCAGCATGGCCTCCCCGCATGTTGCCGCCGGCGCAGCGCTCCTTCTTGCCCGAAGAGCCAGGCTCGGTCCGAGCGCCGTCAAAAAGACGTTAAAAGCAAACGCCCGTAAGCTGCAGGGCTCCGGAACGAACGCTCAAGGAGCCGGGCTGCTGCAGCTTGCGCCGATCGGACGAGCGGACGGATAGCAGGAAAAAAACGGCTTCGCTCCCTTCCAAGGGCTGCGAAGCCGTTTGCTTATTGCTCCTTATTGTCGTTCTTATCGCGACATCGGCGGCAAACCCCTTGAAAATCAAGCCGGTGGTCGATTACCGCAAAGCCGTATTCCCGCTCCAGCCGCTCTTCCAGCGGACCGAGCCAATCGTCCATAATTTCATCCATCGCACCGCATTGAACACAAATCAGATGATGATGGTGATGTTGATTCGAATCCGTACGAAGATCGTATCTGGCGACCCCGTCGCCAAAATTCATCTTTTCAACTACATGCAGCTCGCTAAGTAATTCCAGTGTGCGGTACACCGTCGCGAGGCCGATTTCCGGCGCTTTGTCCTTGACAAGCATAAACACGTCTTCCGCGCTTAAGTGATCCTCTTCATTTTCAAGGAGAACGCGTACCGTCGCTTCACGCTGCGGAGTCAATTTATAGCCCTGCGATTGCAGTTGTTGTTTGATTTTATCGATCCGGGCTTCCATGGTTTCCCCCTTTGCGTTAACGCAGCGCCCATTCGCCAGAACATTTTGCTTTCATTATATGGGCTAAACGCGGGAGAAGTCAAACCTTTTAGACGAATCATTCCAAGAGAAATGCTGAAGCCCATCCCATCAGCTGCGGCGATACAAACGCTTCAAACAACGCGGCACCCCAAGCAACAAACAGCATCGTGAGCATGACCGACGTGAGCGTAATTATTGGATGAAGCAGCGAGCCGCTTTTTTGCATGACGCGGTACTTTACAAAATGAATAGCGTACGAGATGGCCGACACGCTGGCAATAAGCAACGCGGGCAAAATAATGACATTCGGCGGCGCAACCGTGAATAGCGAGAATAACACGCCTTTCCATTCATGCTGACTGATCAGAAGCCCGGAGGAAAACCCGATCAGAACGCCCTTCAAAAAATCAAGTGCCAAAATGAGCGGCAGCCCGACTACCGTTAACCCGAGCAGCCAAATGAGCATGATCCATTTCGTATGAAACCAGGCTCTGTCCCAAAACGATTGCGTCACATCCGGGCCCATGCCTGCTTGAAGCAATTGAACGAAATGCTTGACGTCGCCGGTCAAATCCTGCTGCTGTTCCAGCGTTAATGCACCGACCAGCAGGACGCCGAACACGGCGCCTACGACGAATAATACCGACACAAAAATATACAGCGACAGCTGATCCTTTACGAGCGGCTGCAGAAAGGGCGATTTCATCCGCTTCTCCCCTAACTTGTCCGAATGGTAAAGTATATGATCGCATTCGCTTACGTATGACGCAACCGCTTATTCGTCTTGTAAAGATGACGTTATCGTCCAAATACAAGATCGTTACCCGGGTATAACGACTTACATTTCATCGCGAGCGGACCGGGCACCTTGAAGGACGGTATCGGCCGTTTCCGATTGTACGCGCCCGTAACGGCCGCCTCCCCCCGAATGGAGCCGCAGCGTCCCTTCTCTTGCCGATACGATAAGCTTTGCCGCCTTTTCACCGGCTGTCTCGGCAAGCTGCTCCTGTGTCGCCTGGTGGAGAATATTCATTTCCGTTCCGAATCGGTCCAGCAGCCTTTCCATCAGCTTGGGACCGATGCCGGGCACAAATTCCAGCGGCACTTGATAAATATAAGGCGGACGGTCTGCCGGAACATAGGAGTGCGTTCTTCCCGACAGCTCAGCCAGCCGGGCGATCCGTTCCATCACGCCGCTGACAAGCTTTACGCCGCCGCAGACCGGACAACGGTCGTCGCTCTGCTCCTCCGTGTCCCCCGTGGCACCGCATTTAAGACAATAGGTCCGATGATATTTCCCTAATCGCGGATTCAGGCCGTAATTCGCTTTAATCGCGCGCCCCCGTTCACCGAGAAGCACATGCTTAAACTCTTCGAAGGACGGCCCGGCCATCAGAAAGGCGTTGTATTCTCTGCCGATCTTACGAAGCGAATGCGCATCGGAGTTCGTCAGGAACGGGTACCGGTCAAGATCCGGGATCCAGCCGGCCATCTCGCTGTCTGCGCTTAGTCCGAGCTCGACCGCATCGATAAGCGACGGATCCAGCACGTCTCCGATCCGGTCGGTACAGCTGCCAAGCAAGCTTTTGTACGGTGTAAAGATATGCGCCGGAATGAACAAGCCGCCCCGCGCCTTGACTTCCTCCTGCAGACGGCGTGCCGTCACATAGATACGCTGGGAGCTTAAGCGGACGTTACGCATGTGCCGGGACATCCATTCCGTGAACGACTGCATTGCTTCAAAGGTAGGCATGTACGCGAGAAGATGGGCCGCGCCTCGCGTCCCTTCATCCCTCACCTCAATTTCCGCCCCAAGCAAAATCGTCGTATCGTTGTACCGAATGCCGCCTCCCTTGCCTTCCGTCATCTCGCCGTTCTCCAACAACCGGATAATGTCCGATTGAACGCCGGGAGAATGGGCATCGATCACGCCCAGCAATCCGATCCCCTTGCGAAGTGAAGCCTCTTCGGCAATATTGCGGAAGGTCAATTCCCGGCTTCCGCTGATCTTTACCGGCTCGCCTGCCGCAGTACGTCCGATATGCAAATGAAGATCGGCATAGATAAGACGAAGCTCTTCATCTGGTAACGACATGATCAGATTTCTCCTGTAAGACGGTAGATGTGCCAGGCATATACGGCAACGATCGTCTTGGCATCGCTGATCCGCTCCTCGCGGATGAACCGCTGCGCTTCCTCGAAAGTAATCGTCTCCGCCTTCAAGTACTCGTCTTCATCGAGCCGCATGTCGCCTTTCTCCAGTTTATCGGTGAAATACAAATACAGCTTCTCGTCCGCAAATCCGGGAGACGTATAAAAAGCGCTAACCGGCTTGATTGTTTTGGCCCGGTAGCCGGTTTCCTCCTCCAGCTCCCGGCAGGCCGCTTCCATCGGATCCTCGCCGGGGTCCAGTTTGCCTGCGGGAATTTCAACCTGATATTTCTCCAGCGGTTTGCGGTATTGTTCAACGACAAGCATTTTCCCGTCAAGCAGCGCCAGCACCGCCGATGCGCCCGGATGCCGAACGATTTCCCTGGTCGCCGTGCCGCCTTCCGGCAGTTTCACGGTATCCACCTGCAGCGAAATGATTTTTCCCTTAAAGACCGGCTCGCTCTTAATCGTTTCTTCGCGCCATAAATCCGGTTTATCTGAACCGTTCATCATCGACCCCGCTCCTTTTTCATTTCTCAAATCTTTCAGCGGTCAGGAATACTTGTCCATACGCTGTGCATATGGTTGATTATATCAAACTTGGAGGAGGACGTCAGATGAAAAGAGATATGAACGAAACTCAGCTCCGCATGACAGGAAAAGCATGGGAAATCCGCCATATGCTGCGCAAGCTCGCCGGGTCCGGGAACGGGCAGAGAACTTTAAGCGATTATTTGAAGAAAGCGGCTTCGACGCACCGTTAATTACCGTGTATTCAAAACCGCATGCCGCGGGCTGGGCGAAGGGCTGCCGCCGAGCGGTTCCATACTTAACATAAATTTCTCCGCTTCTAAGATAATTTCGGTTTTTACATACAAATGGGCGCGTCCCTGCCCCTGTTTCAGCAGCCCTATATTATCGTACTTTTCTCCTTTGACCGCCCAAGCCTGATAGACCTGCCCGCCGCTCGGCCGGGAACCGTCAACCAGAACAAGCATTTCGTGCGAACCGTCGTTAATCCATACATAAGCCTGACCGATGCCATCAATGCCCGGCGTTACGCGATAAGCCGTCGTCGGGTTTTTCATTACGGCAACGGCAGACGGCTCATTCTCCATAATGTATCGGTCCAATGTTCCCGGAAGCATGATCAGTCTTCCCATACCGAATAAGAGCATGATCAGAATCGCCGCACCGGCAGCAGCCGTCCACAATGTCCGTCCTGTAGATAATCGTCTCATCCGTATGCTTCGAACATCATGGATAAGCCGTTTTTTTAGTTCGGCTGAGGGTACTGCAGCCGGATGATCATCGCCAGGAGCGCTTCCTGCAGATAGCAGCGGTCCCCACTCGCGGTAAACATTCCGGCAATGACTGCAATTTGCCAAGTGTTTATGCATGGACAATGATTGGCCGTTTCCCAGCTTGCCTAACAACAGATCGATCCACTGCATTTCCGTATATCCTTCGCTGCAAGCCCCTTTCGAATTCGGACCTTCTTTGCGTCCGGCAGCACCCGTGCCGTTATGAATCCATTCGTTCACCAGCCACCCCTCCTCTCGGCTCTTCCATCCATCCCCGTCTGGCCATTTGTCTGCGGACATTTTTGATCCCGTACCGAATCCATGATTTTACCGTACCGATCGGCACATTGAACGTCTCCGACAGCTCGCGGTGCGTTTTGTCCGCCACATAAGAGTGGACGACCGCCCTCCGCTGGCCGGCAGGCAGTGTACTTAGCGCTTCCGTTACCGCTTCGGCCTGAAGACGGTTTACTACACGGTCTTCGATTTCAGATCTCTCCGTGTTAACCCGCAGCCCTTCCTCCTGTCCGCTGACCCGGTCGACAATAACCCGCTGCTTACGCCGCAGCCGGTCCATCCCCCTGCTTCTCGTCATAACTGCCAGCCAGGCTTCAATTGAACCCCTTGACGGATCATACCGTTCTCCTTTACGCATGGCTTCCAAGAAAACATCATGGCATAAATCCTCCGCTTCCATCTGATCCGCCATGATCCTCCGCGCCAGCCCAAACACTAACGGAGCATACCGGCTGTACACCAGCTCAAACGCCTCCACTGAGCCTTCGCTCATTTCTTTCAATGCCCGCGCCATGTCGCCGTTATTTCGATCCAACACGGTCCTTGCCCTCCATTTCAGATTATTGTTCATTCCTGCGGATCTCGTTACTTCTTTTTTACCAAAAAAACCGCCGGAAGAAAATGCGGATAAAAATTTTTTATTTCAGGTAAATCCAAACCCGTCTTCCGGCCGTACCCCTAATGACAGGCGAAAACATCGCCAAACCACTACATTGTTCTGAAGGGGGAACGTAAACATGCAAAAATGTCGGAGAGCCGCCTTGTGGCTCATGGTATGTATCGGATTCTGGGCGGCGACGGCAGGGACCGGCGCGAATACAGCGTATGCGGCAGGCGAAGTCGAGCTCTATACCCCGTATACGCAGCTTTCCGCACCGCCGGGCGAGTCGCTTAGCTATTCCATCGAAGTCATCAATCGTACCAATACAACGCAAAAAGCAGAGCTGGCTGTAAGAACCTCGGCAACCGGCTGGGAATACCAATTAACGGCGGGAGGCAGATCGATTCGGGAGCTCGCGGTCAAACCGAACGACAGCCAGACGATAAATCTGCAGCTCGACGTGCCGCTGAATGTGGACAAAGGCGATTACCGCTTCGATATTGCAGCCGGCAATCTGGCATCACTGCAGCTCGTCGTTAACGTTTCGGAGAAAGGTACTTATAATAGTGAGCTGACCAGCGACCAGCCGAATATGCAGGGATTCTCCGATTCTTCGTTCAATTACAGCGCACAACTGCGCAACCGGACTGCCGAACAGCAGACCTATTCGCTTCAGGCTGATGCCGGAGCAGGCTGGGATGTCCGTTTCAAGTCGGGCGGCAATAACGTTACTTCCGTAACTGTGGAGCCGAACGCTTCCCAGACCGTTACAATCGAAGCAACGCCGCCGGTAAATATCGAAGCCGGTACGTACAAAATTCCGGTAAGAGCGTCGAATCAGTCCACTTCGGCCGAACTAGAGCTTGAAGCGGTCGTCAGCGGGACATACGGGATAAGTCTCAGTACGGCAAATGAAGTGCTGAGCGCCGATATAACTGCGGGAGGAGAACGGAAGCTGGATCTGCTCGTCAAGAACACCGGCACTATCGTTCTGGAGGATGTCAGCCTGAATTCACAATCGCCGACGGGCTGGGAGGTGACGTTCGAGCCAAAGACCATTCGTTCGATTGAGCCCGGCAAAACCACTCAGGTACAGGCGACTTTAAAGGCCGACAAACGATCGCTCGCCGGCGATTATGTCGTCAGCATGACCGCTTCCTCCGCACAGAAGTCTTCGAACGCTTCTCTGCGAATGTCCGTGAAATCCTCCGTGCTGTGGGGGTGGATCGGCATCCTGATCATTCTTGCCGTTGCTGCAGGATTATACGGTTTATTCCGTAAATACGGGAGGCGATAAACGGTGCAGCAGCCGATCATCGAGCTTAGCAAATTAACAAAGGCATACGGAGACCATACCGCCGTGAAAGGACTTGACCTGACCGTCCATACGGGAGAAATTTTCGGGCTGCTCGGACCGAACGGCGCCGGCAAAACAACGACGATCCTCATGATGCTCGGCCTGGCGGAGCCGACATCCGGAACCGCAAAAGTATGCGGGCTGGATGCGGCGCGGAATCCGCTGCAAGTGAAACGAAAGGTCGGTTATATGCCTGATGATATCGGTTTTTACGAAGACCGGACAGCCGTCGACAATCTCCTTTTTACCGCAGGGTTGAACCGGATCCCCGAGGCCGAAGCGCGTAAAAGGGCATACAAGCTGCTTGACAGCGTGGGACTTTCCGATGCGGTTTCCAAAAAGGTCGGTACATTCTCGCGAGGTATGCGGCAGCGGCTCGGACTCGCCGACGTCTTGATCAAGCGGCCTGAAGTGATTATTTTGGATGAACCTACCCTGGGCATTGATCCGGAAGGCGTAAGGGAGCTCCTCCAGCTTATCTCCGAGCTGAGCAGACACGAAAAGCTGACGGTGCTGCTGTCCTCGCATCACTTGCATCAGGTACAGCAGATTTGTCACCGCGTCGGATTATTTGTAGACGGAAAAATGATTGCATGCGGGGATATTGATTGTTTATCGGCCCAGCTCGACGACAATAACGAAGTGAAAGTCGAACTGCAAGTGAAGGGCTGGAATGAGGAGACTGCCGGACGACTGGACGGTCTGGAATCTGTCCTCAGTCTGTCTCGGCAAGACGAGCCTCCGGCGGAGATGGAGGTCTCAAATTGGGTCGTCCGCTGCTCGAAGGATGTGACGGGACAAATCGCTGCCGCCGTTATCGGTTCGGGCGCAGAATTGATCGGTATCTGCAGGCAAAAATACGGTCTGGACGATATCTATCACCGTTTCTTTGAAGGAGGAGAGGGAAAGTGACAAGCACTGTGTGGCACAAGCTGAGAACTAGACTGCAGATGAATCGCTACGAGAACGAGACGGCCGTGCCTTCCCCTTTTTGGATCATCGTCCAAAAAGAGTTTTCCGACCATCTGCGCAGCTGGCGGTTCGTCATTTTGCTGGGGATCGTGTCGCTTGCCTGCTTCGGCTCGATCTATGCTTCGGTTCAAGCGCTTCGAAACGGAGCGGTTGAGTCGGATTCGCAGTTTTTATTTCTTCAAATGTTCATTGCTTCGGACGGGACGCTGCCGAGCTTTGTCACATTCGTCTCCTTTCTTGGCCCGCTTATGGGCATATCGCTCGGATTTGACGCCATCAACTCCGAGCGGATGAAAGGTACGCTGAGCCGGATGCTTTCCCAGCCGGTGTACCGGGACGATTTTATTCAGGCCAAATTTACGGCCGCTTTGCTGCTCACGACGACCGTAATGTTCAGCCTTGGCTTTATGGTCATGGGACTCGGGCTGTTTACGATCGGTTTCCCGCCTACGCCGGAGGAATTATTGCGCGTATTATGTTTCCTGCTTGTCGCCATCGTATACGTAGGATTCTGGCTATGCGTTTCGATGCTGTTTTCCATCCGGTTTCGTCAGGCGGCTACCTCCGCATTGTCCGGAATCGCTATCTGGATCTTTTACTCCGTCTTTTACGGCATGATCGTGAACATCGTGTCCAATGCAACGGCACCGGAAAATACGGCTTCTACGGCGGCAATCATTCGGCATCAGCAGTGGTTGCTGACGATCAGCCGTTTCTCTCCGGCCGAGCTGTTCTCGGAGGCGACCTCTACCCTTCTTATGCCGTCGATCCGTTCGCTTGGACCGCTCACGGTGGACCAAGTATATGGAGCGATCCCCGCCCCGCTGCCGCTTGGGCAAAGCTTGCTGCTCGTATGGCCGCAGTTGACGGGACTGATCGCCGCAACACTTGTCTGCTACGGAATAGCATATGCCATGTTCATGCGTCAAGAGATCCGGTCAAGGTCTTAGGGATTTGCCAGGAGCGTAAGACGACTTATTCGGCTTAATCGGGCGCCGGTGTCCCGTGCAGAAGCACGTAACCAAGAACAAGTAAAGGCTTGCGAGGAATCCATCGCAAGCCTTTACTTTACGAACGGGAGCGCGCCGCTTCGGAAATAATCTCCAAAACCAAACGTGCGGTCTTCGATAGATCCTCTACCTTGGTTTGCTCCTTGGTCGTATGAATATGTTCGTAGCCTACAGCCAGATTGACCGTCGGTATGCCAAACCCGTTAAAGATGTTGGCATCGCTTCCCCCGCCGGAATGAAAGGTTGCCGGCGTGCATCCGATTGCGGCAATCGCCTTCTTGGCAAGCTCCACCACCGGATCTCCGTCCGAATAACGGTAGGCCGGATAGATAATCTCACTTTCGAACTCCGCCCGCGCATTGTGCTCTTCCGCAGTTTTTTCCAGCGCTTGCCGCATCGCTTTCACTTGTTTGTCCAGCTTTTCCTGCACAATGCTGCGGGCTTCCGCTTCCAACGTGACTTGATCGCATACAATGTTCGTCGCTCCGCCGCCTTCGAACCTGCCGATATTTGCCGTCGTTTCGTTATCGATCCGGCCGAGCGGCATTTTCGAGATCGATCTCGCCGCGACTTGGATTGCGCTGATGCCGTCCTCCGGATTGACGCCGGCATGCGCCGACTTACCGAACACCTTCATCGTTATTTTCGCCTGCGACGGCGCTGCAACGGCGATTTGGCCGATCTTCCCGTTGGAATCCAGCGCAAAGCCGAAATTCGCTTCCAGTCGTTTCGGGTCCATTGCCCTGGCGCCTTTGAGTCCCGACTCCTCTCCGGCCGTTATGACGAACTGCACGGGACCATGCGGAATCTTATTTTCCTTTAGGACTTGAATCGCTTCGAGCATAGCCGCTATCCCGGCCTTGTCGTCGCTGCCCAGTACCGTCGTGCCGTCGCTTCGAATATACCCGTCCGCATCGAGCTGCGGTTTAATGCCTTTTCCCGGCGCAACCGTGTCCATATGCGAAGTAAAGAAAATGGCCGGCGCTCCTTCAATACCGTTGGCATCCAGCTTTGCAAACAGATTCCCCGCACCGTGGCCTGTTACCGAGGCAGTGTCATCCTCCGTCACCGTAAGTCCGAGCGCGCCGAATTTTTGTTTCAGGAAGCGGCTGATTTCCTGTTCATATTTCGTCTCGCTATCGATTCGGACAAGCTCCATAAATTGTTCCACTAAACGTTGTTCAGAGATCATTGACTTCCCTCCAGGCATGATTATCGTATACAATAGGGTTATCCGTACCACTATTATTTTCGAAAGGGGACCGCTAAAGATGCAAACTAATAAATGGGTGAAAGTCGTGGTCTACCTGATCATCGCTTCGATGCTGCTGTCAACGTTGGTCATGGGACTCGGCTTACTCTTCTATTAGATTTCCCTAGCTTCTTTCAACCTCAAACGTTTTCGCAGAAAACGTAGCTTCGGAAGCATATGCTTCGGTGCTGAGAACCGGGTTTTTAAACTCATAATAATATGTCACGTAGCTTGGGCTATTCCAATCTGGTACCGGGGTAACCGAATATCCGGCAAAAGTGCGGAAGAAGCTCTTCGGCTGCCTGACGAAGTGTTATTTCCCGTCCCGTCAGATCGGCGAACGAAGTGACACCGTAATGATCGATTCCGCACGGCACGATACCGCTGAATCCTTCGGAAGCGATATCCGCTTTTAAATTTAATGCAAAGCCGTGACTGGTAATAAAACCGCGGCGCTGTCGGCTCTTGTTGAACTTGACGCCGATTGCCGCTATCTTTTCATTGCCGACCCACACCCCGGTATATTCGGCTTTCCTGCCCGCCGTCATTCCATAATCGGCTAACCAGTCGATAATGACCTGCTCCAGCTTGCGTAAATAGGCGTGCAGATCAAGCCCCGCCGCGTCCAAATATAACAACGGATAGCCCACAAGCTGGCCGGGGCCGTGATAAGTAATATCTCCGCCCCGGTCGATTTCGAATACCGCTATCCCCCGCCGCTCCAGCTCCTCTTCGCTTAACAGCATGTGCTCCGGATGACGCTGGGATCCGATCGTATAAGTGGGGGGGTGCTGAAGGAGAAGCAGCGTATCGCTGCGTTCCCCCTTGTCGATCTGTTTGACATAGGATTTCTGCAGCTGCCACGCTTCTTCGTAACCGATGATCGGTATATAGGCCGCTTTTAATTCGGTTTCAATCATCTCACTCATCTGCAGCACCTCAATACAGCTTTGTATCCAACCCGTATCCTTCAATCGTATCCTTGACCCGCTGCAAAAATCTTCCGCAAATCACTCCGTCCAGAATCCGGTGGTCAAGCGAAAGACAGATGTTGGCCATCGACCGAACCGCGATCATATCATTGATGACAACCGGGCGCTTAACGATCGATTCGAACGTAATAATAGCCGCTTGAGGATAGTTGATGATCGGATAAGACAGGATCGAACCGAATGACCCCGTATTATTGACCGTAAACGTCCCGCCTTGCATATCGCTTAGCGTAAGCTTTCCTTCTCTCGTCCTTCGGGCAAGATCTTCGATTTCTCTTGCAAGCCCGGCAATGTTCTTCTGATCGGCATTTTTTATAACCGGGGTCAGAACGGAATCCTCCGTTCCGACGGCCAACGAAATATTGATGTCCCGTTTGACGATAATTTTATCGACGGCCCATACCGAGTTCATGATCGGGTAATCTTTGATCGCGTTGACGACTGCCTTCATCAAGAAAGCCAAATACGTTAAATTAACGCCTTCCCGCTTCAGAAACTCATCCTTATACTTGTTCCGCAGGACAACCAGATTCGTGACATCCACTTCGATCATCGTCCAGGCATGCGGTATTTCCGTTACGCTTTGGCGCATGTTGCGTGCAATTGTATTGCGCATCGGCGTAACATCGATAAAATACTCTCCCTTTCCGGGCATCGATTGTGCTTCAACTTCAATATGCGGAATGCGCGGCGTTTCCCCCAAATGCAGCCCGGTTGACCGAACGGCCAGTTTCGGGTCCATGCTTATCCCCGGCGATACAGACATCGCACCATCCGAACGCTCGCCCCTCTTTCCAGACGCAATATAAGCAAGCACATCCTTACGCGTAATCCGGCCCCCGATTCCTGTGCCGTTCACTGCTGATAGTTCAATGCCGTGCTCCGCGGCAAGCTGTTGAACGGCAGGCGAATAACGATGTCTCATGCTTCGTTCCTGTCCGCCGCCATCGTCGACTGTTTGCTCCACCGGACGTGTCCGTTCATCAGCTGCCATGTCCGGTTCCGCCGCTGATTCACCGGCTGTCTCGATGATGCAGATCGGTGTGCCTACCTGTACCGTCTCTCCGTTTGACGCCAAAATTTTTATCAGCTTTCCCGCTACGGTGGATGGAAGCTCAGCATTTACTTTATCGGTCAATATTTCGCAGATCGGTTCATACAGTCCGACTTCATCTCCAGGCTGCTTCAGCCATTTATCAATCGTTGCCGACACAAGCGATTCCGCCAACTGCGGCATGACGATTTCCGTCAAAGCTTTCAAATCTCTCACATCCCTTAATCCTTACTATTCAACCGTTACGAATGCATCAATAAAGAGCCAAATTTCGGATGGCTTCCTTGCATTTTTCCTTGTTTAACATAAAAAACTTCTCGTTCGGCGGGTTGATCGGCATTGCAGGCACATCCGGCCCGCACAAACGGGCGATTGGCGCGTCCAGCTCATAAAGCAGCTCTTCGGCAATGATCGCCGATACTTCAGCGCCTACTCCGCCTGTCTTATTGTCTTCGTGCACAATAAGCACTTTACCTGATTTCTTCACCGCCTCAAGAATCGCTTCTTTGTCAAGCGGCTGTATGGTGCGCAAATCGAGAACATGTGCGGAGATCCCTTCCTGCTCAAGCTCCGCAGCCGCTTCCATAACATAATGAAGGGGCAGACTGTACCCGATAACCGTCACATCTTCTCCTTCGCGGAGAACATTCGCCTTGCCGATCGGAACGGTGTAATCTTCTTCCGGGACATCGCCGGTTACGAGCTTATAACATTTCTTATGCTCAAAATAAATGACGGGATCCGGGTCGCGCACGGCTGCCTTCAAAAGCCCTTTCGCGTCATAAGCCGAATAAGGGGCCACAATCTTCAAGCCGGGGGTTCCGAAGAAAACCGACTCCGGGCACTGCGAATGATATAATCCGCCGAAGATTCCGCCGCCGATTGGAGCACGGATAACCACGGGACAGTTCCAGTCATTATTGCTTCGATACCTGATTTTTGCTGCTTCACTTATGATTTGATTCGTTGCGGGGAACATGAAGTCCGAATATTGCATCTCTGCGATCGGCTTCATTCCGTACATCGCAGCGCCGATCGCGACGCCGGCAATGGCCGATTCCGCGAGTGGAGTATCCATTACGCGCATTTCCCCAAATTGCGCTTGAAGCCCTTTGGTCGTCGTAAATACGCCGCCCTTGAGACCAACATCCTCGCCGAGCACAAAGACATTGCCATCGCGTTCCATTTCCTCTTTCATCGCCAAACGAATCGCATCGATATATTCCATCACCGGCATTTACGGCCTGCCTCCTTCCCGTTCATCATCGCCGTATACGTACAGCAGCGCATCCTCCGGAGCTGGAAAAGGCGCTTTATCGCCGTACGCGGTCGCTTCGTCTATCTGCTGCCGCAGCTGTTTAAGCAGCTCCTGTTCCCGCTCCTCGCTCCATATGCCGCATTCCATTAAATATTGCTTAAACCGGACGATGCCGTCCTTGCCCCGGTGTTCCTCCACCTCTTCCTTCGTCCGATAGACAAGATCGTTATCCGATGTGGAGTGCGGGGAAATACGGTACGTGACCGCTTCAATTAATGTGGGTCCTTCTCCGGCGATGGCGCGTTCACGGGCTTCCTTCACGACGCGGTACACCTCAAGCGGATCCGTTCCGTCGACTTCAATGCCGGGAAAACCGTAACCTAGCGCACGGTCACTGATTTTACCCGCTACTTGAAGGCGTAAAGGTGTCGATATGGCGTATTTGTTATTTTCGCACATGAAGATAACCGGCAGTTTATGTACACCGGCAAAATTACACCCCTCGTGGAAATCTCCCTGATTGCTCGAACCGTCACCGAAGGTGACGAAGGATACGAGCGGCTCGCTTTTCATTTTCGCGGCCAATGCGATGCCGACCGCATGCGGAACCTGCGTGGTCACAGGACTGGAGCCGGTTACGATCCGCAGCCGCTTGGAGCCGAAATGGCCCGGCATCTGCCGGCCGCCGCTATTGGGATCTTCCGCTTTGGCGAATACGGACAGCATCAATTCCTTCACGGTCATGCCGACCGAGAGAACTAGACCGTAATCTCTATAGTATGGCAGGAAATAATCGGTTTCCTTGTTAAGTGCGAACCCGGCCCCTGCTTGAGCGGCTTCCTGACCGATACCCGACACGTGAAAGTTAATTTTACCTGCACGCTGCAGCAGCATGCAGCGTTCGTCAAAGCTTCTAGCCATTACCATTGTTGCATACATTTGAATCGCTTGTTCATCGGATAATCCGAGCTCGTTGTGCCTGAACGAATGCCTTACCGATCCGGTATGGGTCATGGGGAAGCCCTCCAATCCGTTAATTAATAGTTAGACTTATATCCCAGCAAAACTGAAGGCTTAGTATTAAAACCAGGTACTAATACTTGGTTATATTAATTATAACTCTTTTCGTACAAAAAGAAAACCGGACGAGAAGAACGGTCCGTAGCAAGCGTAAACGGCTTCGCCGTCCTTTGGCGGCTAAGCTTCGTTTCGCGAAGAATTCTAAGCAGATATAGGTGTGAAACTTATAAATGCTTAGAATTTTAAAAAACGAATGCCCGGCCTTGGGCGGCAAGCATCGCCTCGCCCAAAGCTTCCGAAAGAGTCGGGTGCGGATGAATAACTTGTCCGACCTCCCAAGCGCTGGCTTCCAACAGCTGCGCGAGTGCTGCTTCCGTGATTAGATCCGTTGCATGAGGTCCGATCATATGAACGCCAAGCACATCATTTGTTTTATTGTCGGCAATCACTTTAACAAAACCTTCGACGGATCCTAATACGATAGCTTTGCCTAACGCCTGAAACGGAATTTTACCGATTTTCACTTCATAACCGTGTTGTCTCGCTTCATGCTCCGTCCATCCTACGGATGCAATTTCAGTACGGGTATAAATACATCTTGGTATCCGGTGGTGCTCAAGCGGCAATACCTTCAGACCTGCAGCATGCTCTACCGCAATAATGCCCTCGTGGGCCGCGGCGTGTGCAAGCTGCAACCCTCCGTTCACATCTCCTATAGCATAAATATGCGGCTCGGTCGTTTGCATCATCGCATTTACCTTAATGTTGCCGCCTGTCAGCTGAATATCTGTATTCTCCAGTCCGATCTCTGCGGCATTTGCCTGCCGCCCGACGGAAACAAGCAGTTGATCCGAAGTCAATCGGACATTCCCATCGCTGGTCTTCCCGGATATCGCAACTTGTCCATTATCATCCACATGATAAGATGATAAATCCAATTCGGTACCCGTTAGAATGCGGATGCCTCTTTTCCGGAACAGCTTTTCAAGCTCACTTGCAATTTCTCCGTCTTCACCGGGGAGAAGGCGGGAAGCCGATTCAACCACTGTAACCTGAACGCCAAAATCATTCATCATCGATGCCCATTCTACTCCGATCACTCCGCCGCCAATAATAATAAGGGATGAAGGGAGCCCGTCCAGCTCAAGCGCTTGATCGCTGTCCAGAATATAACGGCCGTCAGGCTCCAACCCGGGCAAGGAACGGGGACGCGAGCCGGTTGCGATAATCAGATTCTTCGATACGACAGTTTCCATTTCGCCATCAGCCAATTCAACCGCTACAGCACCGCTGCGGGGGGAGAAGATCGATGGGCCGATAACCCGGCCTTTACCCGAAATGATCTGTATATCATGCTTTTTCATTAAATATTGCAAGCCTTGATAAAGCTGTTTAACCGTTTGCCGCTTTCTGCCCTGTACCAGATCAAAACGCAGCGAAACCGCGTCCGCAGGCAGCATGACGCCAAAGCTTGAGGCGTCTTTCACCGTATGGAATACTTCGGCGCTTCTCAGAAGCGCTTTACTGGGGATACATCCTTTATGTAAGCAGGTTCCTCCTACTTTGTCCTGCTCGATAATCGCGACTTTCTTACCTAATTGGGCAGCGCGGATCGCTGCCGTATATCCTCCCGGACCTCCGCCTAATATTGCGATATCTACTTCAATTGTCATATTCCAGCCCCTCCATCCGATTCACTTTCGAATCCTTTTCCTATTGTAACTGTTTTTGAGGAGGAAAAAAACAGCATCCGTATTTGTTGATAGACAGGCTAGGCAGAAAAAAGGTATGATTATGACAGAGTAGTGTTTTGGCGGCATCAATAGGGAGGAACCGATTGGATGAGAGTTGTATTGTCACGATTTATCGCCATTCTTCTGCTTGTCATTCCCGGTCTCGCGGCCACCTATGGTTTTTTGGCGATCAAGGATGTGGTCTTCGTTTATTTTTCAGATTTTGGAAATGACGAGTTTATGCCCCGGTTCGGTTGGGGGAAATTTATACTCGGTATTATTTTGTTTATGGGCGGAGTGGGATTCATCGGAGGGTGGATATTTTTCAGAGACCGCAAACATAACTATCTTTCCCCCCGTTTCAGGAAGAAAAAGTCCCGTCCTCAAGCGTAATCATCAGAAAGGCTAACGCCACCGTTGGTGGCGTCCAGTCCGTTCGCGATGAAATATAAGCTGGTATCAATGACTTTCTTATGCTATTTTCAGATAATAAATGGATGGCTCCTTATGGGCCATCCATTTATTATTAGATCTCATCCTTTCAGCTCACTTTATGCTCGATCCGAAGCTTATCGGCGACCATTGCGATAAATTCGCTGTTGGTCGGCTTCGACTTGCTGATGTTGATCGTATAACCGAACAAGTGGCTGATGCTGTCGATGTTGCCGCGCGTCCAGGCCACTTCGATTGCATGACGTATAGCGCGTTCAACACGCGAAGGTGTTGTTTTAAACTTCTCGGCGATTGCAGGATATAACGTTTTTGTAATCGCGCCGAGAATTTCGATGTTGTTGTACACCATTGTGATTGCTTCACGTAAGTATTGATATCCTTTAATATGCGCAGGAACTCCGATTTCATGAATAATGCTTGTAATGTTTGCATCTAAATTTTTTCCTTTGGCGAGCGGCACAACGTTCGATTTGAAATTCGAAGACGCGCCGCTGAACGAAGAGGAAGAAGTAACCGCTGAATTACCGACAAGCTGGCGGATCCGATTTGCCAGAATTTCCATATCAAACGGCTTCAATATGTAGTATGAAGCGCCGAGCTGCACCGCTTTTTGCGTAATATTTTCTTGACCGAAGGCTGTCAGCATAATAATCTTAGGCATTGGATTCAGATTCATTTCTCTGAGGCGTTCCAAAACACCAAGCCCGTCCAGATGGGGCATAATGATATCAAGTATTAATACATCGGGCACCTTTCTTGCTTCGTCTAATTGTCGAAGCACCTCTTCACCGTTGTAAGCGACTCCGGCAACTTCCATATCGCTCTGCTCGGAAATGTATTCCGAAAGTAAGTTGGTGAACTCACGATTGTCGTCGGCTAACAATACTTGAACTTTTTGCAAGGTTTGGTCCTCCCTTAATCTGAATTACCATTTATGAAGATGGTTTCGATAGGTTTGTTTTTCCTGTAATTAGATTTTCGACATCGACGCATAAATTCCTTCTGTCGAAAATTATTTTTCCTTTATTTTTTTATCCAATTTGGTTATAATAATAATTTATTTCATTATTAGTCACCGTTCGAATTCATTCGTTATATTTCGACATCTAATCGATCGCTTTACTTTAGTCAATAATAAATCAAGGTGCTTACAAAAAATCTTAAGGCGTTTAACCCGCCTTAAGATTTGAATGTGAAGGCTTGAGCAATATGCCGGCATCTTGGAGCATCCATTCAATAAAACAACCGTATCCGCTTGTCGGATCATTCACAAACACATGGGTGACGGCACCAACCAGCTTGCCGTTTTGCATGATCGGACTTCCGGACATGCCCTGGACAATGCCTCCCGTTTGTTTAATCAGCTTCGGATCGGTGATTTTAATGACCATTCCTTTCGTAGCGGGAGAAGACTGCTTTGTCACATGTGCGATTTCAATTGCAAAACGTTCCACCTTCTGTCCATCGAGAACCGTTAATATTTCCGCAGGGCCTTCTTGTACTTCTTCGGCAAAAGCGACCGGTACCGGTATACGATTGAAACTATGCGAAGGCAATTCTGACATTTGACCGAAGATCCCGAAAGGCGTGTTTCGAACCACATTGCCAAGCACTTTCCCTTCCTTCAGAAAATGTGCCCTCTTCTCGCCTGGTTCGCCGTTCTGGCTTTTGTTGATCGAAGTTACATTGGATTGCAAGATTTGGCCGTCTCCAACCTCAATTGGCAATTGTGTGTCCATATCCGTTATGATATGCCCAAGGGCTCCGTAAACCCCTTGGTCCGGCGCATAGAACGTTAATGTCCCCACACCTGCCGCTGAATCCCGAATATAGAGACCCAAACGGTATGCTTTGTCCTCTATGTCGTATTCAGGCTTAAGTTGCTTCTCAATTAATTCCCCGTTTCGTTTGATCGTTAAATGTAACGGATCTTTGCTGCGCCCCGCTTTTTCAACAAGTTGGGCGACTTTAACAACTTCATTCAGCTTCATGCCGTTAATACGCATAATCAGATCGCCAAGCTTAATACCCGCAGCTTCACCGGGAGAGGCTTTTGAATTTTTACCGATGGATACCTGATGATGACCAACAACCATAACTCCTGCGGATTTTACTTTTACACCGATTGTCTGACCGCCGGGGATTACTTTTAAATCCGGTACTACATTTACCTTTACCGTCTTGAATGGAATTTTACCGAACAGCTTGAATGACATTTCCGTCTGACCGCTCTGTAACGGTTGAAGCGACAGCGGCCGGCTTAAATCCACCTGCATTGAACGATCTGTCGAGCCATTAACACTTACGACTCCAGGATCGACTGTTAATGAAGCATGTACCGGCATTACGTAATCCAGCCGCTTTAATTGTCCGGAAAATAAACGCAGTTCATTCGGGAATGCGGCAAAATGCTGAAACGGAGAGGAAATGCCGATCATGCAAACGAAGAGTGCGAGAACAAGACCGAACCATCGTTTCCGATTATTGGCGTTCAATAATTTCACGCTCCCTATCCTTCCATCGCTTGACGAGTATCGCCAATGGCGTACCTATAAGGTAACCTTGTCCCCATCCTTTTATGTCCCATAAAACATTCCCCGAATGGCTTCCATTACGCTCCCTTCTGCCGTTTCGCCAAGTCAAGCATTTCTTGTGCATGATGCCTCGTTTTGTCCGTTACCTCCACACCGCCGAGCATCCGGGCGAGTTCCTCGATACGCTTTCTGGTCTCAAGCTCCGTGACTGAAGTTGACGTCCGTTCTTCCACAATGTTTTTTCGAATTTCATAATGATGATCCGCCATGCAGGCAACCTGCGGCAAATGCGTAATGGAGAACACTTGACAACGGCGTGAAAGAAGCGACATTTTCTCCGCTATCGCCTGAGCGGCGCGCCCGCTTACACCGGTATCCACTTCATCGAAGACAAGCACAGGCACCTGGTCAAGCTCTGCGAAAACCGATTTGAGTGCAAGCATGACCCGGGACATCTCTCCGCCGGATGCGATTTTATTTAGCGGCTTCAATGGTTCTCCGGGATTCGGTGAAATAAGGAAGACCGCCTCGTCAACTCCTTGCGGCGTCAGACGGATGCTGTCGTTTCCTTCATGCTGTTGTTCCAATTGTACCCGAAACGACGTACGCGCCATTTGAAGCTGTTGTAGCTCCAATTCAATCGCTTCCGAAAGTTTGCCGGCCGCGTGCCGGCGAAGCTCGGATAATGTAAGCGCGAGCTTTATTGCCCGGTCCCTTGTACTTTTCTCTTCATCTCTCAATCGCTGAAGATGCTCATCGCGGTTTTCCAGCTTGTCCGCTTCGATGGATATTTTTTGTAAATACGCAAGAATATCAGGGATCGTTTCGCCGTACTTACGTTTCAGTCCGTTGATCAAATCAAGCCGGTCTTCAATCTCCGACAGAAGCTGTGGATTCGATTCGATGCTGTCCCGGTAATCCCTGAGCTGAAACGCAGCATCTTCCGCTTGATAAAAAGCGGACTGCAGCTGCTCGAGCAGCGGATTCAGCACACCCGGATCATAAGTGCGGATATCCTCCAATTTTGAAATGGCTTTACTGACCGAATCAAGCCCTTTGAGGCCAAACAGGAGAGAATAAGCTTCCGAAGCATGTTCCATTCGTCGTTCCGCATGCGATAGTTTGCGTTTTTCTTCGCTTAACGATTCATCTTCACCGGGTTTTAAATCGGCGGATCGGATTTCCTCGATTTGGAACCGGTACAGATCTAGCATTTGCATATTTTGCCTTGACGTTTCCTCCAGCTCCTTCAGTTTAACCCTTACCTGCTGGTACTGACGATAAGCGTCCTGATATGCGGTTTTCTTTTCGGCAAGCGGTGTTCCGGCATAGAGATCCAGCCACTCTAAATGCTGCTCTGTTTTTAACAATGACTGATGTTCATGCTGCCCGTGAAGATTGACTAGACACTCGCCTATCTCGCGAAGCATCGTTAAGTTAACAATCTGTCCATTTACACGACTAACGCTCTTGCCATGGGCTGACAGTTCCCTACGCATGATAAGCAGTTCATCCGGACCGGCATGAATACCGTTGCGGGATAATACGTTCCATACCGGATGACTGCCTGGAAGGTCGAACATGGCCTCAATTTCCGCCTTGTCGAAGCCGTGCCGCACCATATCCGCGGAGCCTCTTCCGCCGATAATCAGGCTAAGCGCATCAATCAGAATCGACTTACCGGCTCCCGTTTCACCGGTAAGCACATGAAATCCATTATGAAATGTGACCGATACCTGTTCGATTACTGCTAAGTTCCGGATGGATAATTCCCGAAGCATTTCATCTTCCTCCTTACATAGGGACTTTGGGCGGAGCTCAAAGTCTCTCCGCTTCTTTAGGGACTTTGAGCATGACATAGGGACTTTGAGCGGAGCTCAAAGTCTCTCCGCTTCATAGGGACTTTGAGCATGACATAGGGATCTTTGAGCGAAGCTCAAAGTCTCACCGCTTTCGATCCTTAAGCAATCGCAATTCGTCAGTTTAACAAACTGTCCAGCCTTTCAATAATATCACCGCTTTGTTCTTTAGAACGGCAGATCATCAAAATGGTGTCGTCGCCGCAGATCGATCCCATAATTTCGCTCCATTCCATGTTGTCAATAAGCGCGCCGATCGTATTTGCAGTACCGGGCAAACATTTCATGACCACCAAGTTATCGGTATAGTCGATATGCACAAAATGATCGAGCAACGCCCGTTTCAGCTTATGAACCGGGTTATACCGCTGCTCGGTAGGCAGCGCGTATTTGTAACGCCCGTCTTCCGTTTGAACCTTAATCAGCTGAAGCTCCTTAATATCGCGCGATACCGTAGCCTGCGTAACCAGAAGCCCCGAATCACGAAGAGCTTCCACCAAATCGTCCTGCGTCTCAATCACCTGGCTGCTAATCAATTCCCTGATCTTGATATGTCTTGACCCTTTCATGTCTGCCTCCCGAATATCATTATTGTTCACCTATATTAAACACTATCGTCCTGATTTCACGGGTTTTGGAATCCGCAAATAATATTCCCTTACAATGCGGCACTAACAATGCGTATACCATTAAACGGTCGCGAACTCCGCTGCCTGTCCAATCCATAGGCATTCGGTCGCGTGCCGTCTTGACGATATACGTTGTGCCGTCCTTCTCCGCAACATAATCGATATAGAGACGGCTCGTCAGCACATTTCCGTCCAATTCGATGTGAACCGGAATGCGATGCTTGCCCGATGTCACCGTATACCCTTCCGCCTCTAGAAATTGTACATATTCGTCATCGGCATCCAATTCTAACCCTTCTCCCAATAAAACGACCCGAGTTCCTACAGGAGAATGAAGCCAACGGTAAAAAATACGATATAACCAGAGCAGAATAAGCCCACCGGCCACAAACATAACGACCCAGTCTCCATAATGTCCCACAGCAAACCCTCCCGTATGAACTACTCTATACGGTTCTAGAATTCGATAAGGCTGCTTCTAATTCCTGTTGTAAACAGTCGTAATCTTCATTATAAAAGCGAACTAATGTTTGGTTTATATGGTCAGTGTACCAAATTTCCAGTGCGTTGGCTACTATAAAATCAAAAAAAAGAGAATAAAATCCACGGCAACCCGTTGCCGTTTCCTCTATTCCCTTCGTTTCTCTGGAAATCCCGCAGTGAAAGATATACTTTGTTATCATTTGGAAAAAGTGGTCGCTGCGCTGTTAACGACTTCCTCAGGCGTAGCCGGTGTCCCTCTTGACGGTCCGGCTTCGGCTTTCCACTTCCAATAAGCCAAAAATTCAATATTACCTTCGCCGCCTGTGATCGGCGAATACGTCAACGCTTGCAACGTATAGCCGAGCTGAGAAGCAAACGAAAGCACGGATTCAAGCACCTCCCTGTGTACGGAAGGCTCCCTGACGACGCCGGACTTGCCTACCTTATCCCGGCCCGCTTCGAATTGCGGCTTTATCAAGGCGACGATACCCGAGTTATCCGGGATTAATGTTGAAAGAACGGGAAGAATAATGCGCAATGAAATGAAGGAGACATCAATGGTAGCAAAGTCGGGTGCCGGTCCCTTCAGATCCTCGAGCTTCATATAACGAAAGTTCGTCCGTTCCATCACATGTACGCGTTCGTCCGTACGAAGCGAATAGTCCAATTGATTGTAACCGACATCGATTGCATACACAAAAGCGGCGCCATTCTGAAGCGCACAGTCGGTAAAGCCTCCGGTCGATGCGCCGATGTCCAGCATGACCGCACCCCGGAGATCAATATCGAATTCCCGGATCGCTTTTTCCAGTTTTAATCCACCGCGGCTTACATAGGGATGCAGCGCGCCTTTGACGGTAATTTGAGCCGAACGTTCAACCTTCATACCGCTCTTCTCAATCTTTTCACCATTTACCAGCACAAGTCCTGCCATCAATGCGGCTTTCGCTTTTTCACGGCTTTCGTAAAATCCTTGTTCCACGAGAAGCAGATCAATTCTTTCTTTCGGATTTGTCATGATGTACCTTCTCGGTCTACCGCTTGGCGGCAGCGCTCTGCCTGCGGCGAGGCATTAGTTGTATCACTTCGGTCGCTACGCGCTCGCCTGTCAAGCCGGTTTCCTGCCGCTGTTCTTTGATTGAACCGTGCTCGATAAATTGATCAGGTACGCCGATAATGCGAATCGACAAATCGTGAATGCCTCGTTCGGAATAAAATTCCAGCACCGCGCTTCCCAAGCCGCCTTTCAGCGTCCCTTCCTCCAAAACAATCATATTACTACTCGTTGCGGCCAATTCAAGCAGCATTGATTCGTCTAGCGGCTTAATGAATCTGGCGTTTACGATTCGGACCGTCAGTCCTTCGCGTTTCAGGATTTCAGCTGCTTCCTCCGCCACCTGAATCATAGGCCCGACCGCCATAATGACCGCCGCGTCACCTTCACGAAGCGTTTCCCACTTGCCGATCGGAATCGACGTCATTTGTTCCTCGATTTCCACTCCCAAAGCGTTAACGCGAGGATAACGAATCGCAATCGGACCATCATTATATTCCACTGCGGTTTTCATCATATTGCGCAGTTCGTTTTCATCCTTCGGCATCATAAGCACCATATTCGGAATATGGCGCAAGTAAGCTATGTCAAAAACGCCATGATGCGTCTCGCCGTCGGGACCGACGAATCCGGCGCGGTCGATCGCAAAGATCACGTTCAAATTCTGCCGGCATATATCGTGCACAACTTGATCATAAGCGCGTTGAAGGAAGGTGGAATAGACCGCAAAAACCGGCTTTAGCCCTTCGATCGCAAGCGCCGCAGACAAAGTTGCCGCATGCTGTTCGGCGATTCCGACGTCGATCATCCGTCCGGGAAAACGTTTTGAGAACTTTACCAGTCCGGAACCGCTCGGCATTGCCGGCGTAACCGCAACAATCCGATCATCCGCTTCAGCCAGTTCAATAAGCGTATTCCCAAACACTTCCGTATACATCGGCGGGCCGACCGCCTTCAGCATTTTCCCGGATTCAATCTTGTACGGCGATGCGCCATGCCATGTGTGCGAGTCCGCCTCTGCGGGAGAATATCCTTTCCCCTTCGTACTGAGCACATGTACGAGCACGGGACCGTTTACATTATTCGCCTGCTGAAAAGCTTCGGACAGCTTGTGAAGATCGTGTCCGTCCACAGGCCCTAAGTAGGTCAGTCCCAACTCCTCGAACAAGACGCCTGATACGACCATATATTTCAAACTGTCTTTGAGCCGCTCGGCCGTTTTGGCCAGCTTGCCGCCGATGGCCGGTATTTTATTCAGCAAATGCTGAAGTTCATCCTTTGCCTTCTGATAACTTTTGTCCGAACGGATTTTACCTAAGTAATTATGAATGGCACCGACATTCGGTGCAATCGACATTTCATTGTCGTTCAGCACAACGATCAAATTACGTTTTTCGTGACCGATATGATTGAGCGCTTCGAGTGCCATTCCACCGGTTAATGCACCGTCGCCGATCACCGCAATCACCTTGTGAGATTCACCCTTGAAATCGCGCGCCATGGCCATTCCCATCGCCGCGGACAGCGAAGTGCTGCTATGCCCGGCTTCCCAAACGTCGTGTTCGCTTTCGCATCGTTTGACGAATCCGCATAACCCTTTATACTTGCGCAACGTATCGAACCTGTCTTTGCGTCCGGTTAATATCTTGTGGACGTAGGATTGGTGACCGACGTCGAAAACTATTTTATCCTTCGGACTGTCATATAAATAATGAAGTATAAGCGTAAGTTCAACAACGCCCAGATTAGGCGCCAAATGCCCGCCAGTAAGAGACAGCTTCTCAATCAAAAAATGGCGAATTTCACCGGCAAGCTGTTCCATCTGTTCAAACGATAATAACTTAATATCCTTCGGTTCTTGAATCGAATCGAGCAGCACGTGTTTTCCTCTCTTTCCTGGACTGAAAACACTGTCGTCCATTAAACGTCTGACGTTTAAACCATTATAGCACAGAGAACGAATTTTTCCCAATTGATCAGGGCAGTTAATGATCCCGGTTCATAAGATAATCAGCCAGCTCCAGCAATCGGTCCGGATTCGCCAATCTTGCAGACTTGAGGCGTTCAATGGCGTCACCCGTCAATTGTTTTACTAGGGATTTACTTTCTTCCATGCCCGTCAAAAACGGATAGGTCACCTTTTGTCGCTCCGCATCGCTGTTCGTTTTTTTGCCCAGCTTGCTCTCATCACCGATGAGATCCAAGATATCATCCTGAATTTGAAATGCGAGTCCAAGTTTTTGCCCGAATAGCGCCAGCGCTTCAAGCTGCTCCGGGTCGGCCCCTCCGACTCGGCCGCCGGATACCAATGAAAACACGATCAAATCGCTCGTTTTGTGCAAATGGATGTATTCGAGTTCCTGCAGCGTCGTAATGCCCTGTTCCCCCTGGATATCGGCAGCTTGCCCGCCAACCATACCCGAGGCCCCGGAATATACGGACATATCCCTAATTATGGCGAGAGCGATTTCCGCGCTGATATACGGATTTCTTACCGATTGGGAGATGCAGTAAAATGCATGGGTAAGGAGTGCGTCTCCCGCCAGTATCGCCATCGCTTCCCCAAACACTTTATGATTGGTCAGCTTTCCCCTGCGGTAATCGTCGTTATCCATAGCCGGCAAATCATCGTGAATCAGCGAATAAGTATGTATCAATTCGACCGCACAAGCCACCGGAAGCGCTGCCTCGGCAGCGGCCTCTTCTCCGCGCACTGCTTCGGCGGCAGCCAGCACAAATACGGGCCGCAGTCTTTTGCCGCCCGCTTGAAGGGAATAATACATCGCTTCGCGCAGTTTGTCAGGCACATCCCAGGAGAGCGGTATGGATAGCTTCAGCGCCCGTTCCACATATTGCGCCCTGCTGTCGATATACTGTTTGATTGTTGCTGTTCCGCTCAAGCTTATTCCCCTTTGTCGTCGTTTGCTGCAGCAAACGGTTTTTTCTGTAAGCCCTGCTCCGTTTCGATAAGCATTTCGATTTTCCGTTCCACCTGCTCAAGCTTACTCCCGCACAACTGCGATAACCGCATCCCCTCTTGGAACAGCTCGATCGCAGTCTCAAGCGGCACGTCCCCGTTTTCAAGCCTGACGACGATCGTTTCGAGCTGCTCCATCGCCTGCTCGAAGCTTACTTCTTTATTTTCCATCTCCATGTTTTTCGGTTTCCCCTCTCATCGACCAAATATGGCAGTCCAATTGTCCGTCCGACAGATTTACCTTCACGACGTCGCCCGGCTGCACTTGGTTAATCGATTTGATCAAACGATGTTCCGTTTCGTCGTAGACAAGACTGTATCCTCTCGCCATTACCTTCAATGGGCTCAGAGCGTCCAGGCTGCGGATCATGCTGTGCATTTCCATTTTTTTCGTGCGCACGATCCCTTGCATCGCCGCTTCCAATTGACGGGCTGCCAAGCGCCATCGCTTTGCCGCAAAGGCGGTCTGCTCCCCCGGATGATAAGCTGAAAGGGCTGTATTCAGCCTTAAATATCTCTCCCTCTTCCGCTCCGACTGTCGCTCCG
Organism: Paenibacillus tarimensis; assembly: GCA_041281825.1. Classification (GTDB taxonomy): domain Bacteria; phylum Bacillota; class Bacilli; order Paenibacillales; family Paenibacillaceae; genus Paenibacillus_D; species Paenibacillus_D tarimensis_A. The sequence goes on from CP166298.1 coordinate 3,478,352, forward strand.
TCAATCGGACAAGCTTGTCCCGCATCCGGTCCAACCGTTCGGCAGGCTCCAGCAAATACCTGCGCGGTTGATTAAAAAGAGGCGATTTGCGTATACGATTCAGGCGGTCCCGCTCTGACTGCAATCTCGAATACAGCGACTGTACAAGTCTCTGCCGATTACGGGCAATTTGCTGCTTCAGCTCCGAATGATGCGGAACAGCCAGCTCGGCTGCAGCAGTAGGTGTCGCCGCACGCAAATCGGCCACAAAATCTGCAATTGTATAATCCGTCTCATGTCCTACGGCCGATATGACCGGAATGACCGACGCCGCAATGGCTCTGGCAACGGCTTCTTCATTAAACGCCCATAATTCCTCCAAGGATCCTCCGCCGCGTCCGACAATCAGCACGTCGACCTCGTTCAACCGGTTCATCAGCTCAATGGCCTTAACGATCGAAGGAGCCGCCTGCGACCCTTGTACGACAACTGGCACAACATATACAGGCACAGAGGGATAACGGCGTTCCAGTGTAGTAAGCACATCTCGAACCGCAGCTCCGGTAGGCGATGTTACTACGCCTATCGCCTTCGGGAGGACGGGTATGGCCCTTTTCCGCTCTTGAGCAAAAAGGCCTTCCTCTTCGAGCTTCCGCTTTAACTGTTCAAAGGCGAGGTACAGGCTCCCGATCCCATCCGGCTGCATGGCCGTGACATAAAATTGATAATTCCCGTCCCGTTCGAAGACGGAAACATTGCCTCTTGCCATCACCTTCATACCCTCACGCGGGATAAAGGGAAGACGTTGATTATGAGAGGCGAACATGATGCATTTAATGCGGCTGTCTTTATCCTTCAGCGTAAAATACATATGTCCGCTTGAATGATGCGTATAATTCGACAGTTCACCGCGCAGCCATACATCGGCCAAGATCGAATCCGATTCCAGCTTCATCCGGATATATCGGTTAATTTCTTTAATTGTATATATTCGAGCAGCTTCCGCCATCGTCCGGCTCACTCCTTGATTCCGTTCAAACGGATTGCGGCCTGCAATGTGTTGTTCATCAACATTGTTATTGTCATTGGTCCGACGCCGCCGGGAACAGGCGTAATGTATCCCGTTGTCCCTAACACATCATCATAATCGACATCTCCGGCCAGCTTACCGTCAGCCAATCGATTAATGCCCACATCGATAACGACAGCCCCCGGCTTCACATAAGCTGCATCAATCGCTTTCGCTTTACCGATCGCAACGACAAGGATATCCGCCTGTTTTGCAATGTCTTTCATATTCGCCGTTCTGGAGTGGCAAATGGTTACCGTTGCGTTCTCACGCAGCAGCAGCATGGCCACCGGTTTTCCCACAATATTGCTACGGCCGATCACGACCGCATGCTTTCCGGCAATGTCAATACCGGAACGCTTCATCAGCTCAATACAGCCGGCCGGTGTACAAGGCAGCAGACTGTCATCGCCAATCATCAGATTGCCTGTGCTCACCGGATGAAATCCGTCCACATCCTTCTCGACGCGGATCGCATCAATGACCGCTTTCTCCTCAATATGGGCCGGCAGCGGAAGCTGGACCAGAATGCCGTGGATGGAATCCTGATTGTTTAACCGGTCGATCAGCGCGAGCAGCTCGCTTTGCGGTGTTGTTTCCGGAAGCCTGTGCACTTCGGAATAAAACCCCATCTGCCGGCATGCTTTTTCTTTGCTGCCTACATAAACTTTGGACGCCGGATCCTCTCCGACCAGAACGACCGCAAGACCGGGCGTTATGCCCTGTTCTTTCAGCCTGCTTGTCCGTTGCTTGATTTCCTCCCGGATCGTCTCCGATATCTGTTTACCATCGATTCGTTGTGCAGTCATGATCAGTTCTCCCCCGTCTGCATGCCAATGCATATTCTGAAAGTCGGTTTCATTATGGAAGCGACTAAACGTCTTCTACTGTTTTTGCTGCTTCATCTCTTCCAGTGCGCGAATGAGCCGTCCGAGTACGCCATTAACGAATTTGCCCGATTCATCGGTACCAAAATGCTTTGCCAGTTCAATGGCTTCGTTGATTACAGCTTTTGCCGGCACATCCTCTCCGAACACCATCTCAAAGCAGGCGAGACGTAAAACTTGCCGGTCTACTCTTGAAAGACGGTCGACCTGCCAGCCGGTTAAATATTGCTGCAGCAAGTCGTCGATCGCCTGGCGGTGTTCCGTTACACCGTTCACCAGATACCTGACAAACGAATCGATCTTCCCGACGTCCACCCGATCCGCACCGATCTCATTTTCTTCCTTTGTCTCGGTAATAATCATATCAACCGCTTCTTCGGCGCTCACTTCATTCATTTCCATTTGATACAGGCTCTGTACAGCAATTTCTCTTGCGAGTCTTCTTTTCATCATGGCCTCCTTGACCGTACTGTCTCTCAACTAATTAAAGATCGGCAGCAAGCGGGACGGAGAAATCGTTCTGGAGAAGCGAATGCGTTCGCCTTTGTCACCGGATTCTTTCCTCTATAGAGGATATGATCAATGAATCTGGGGACAACAGCGATCGGAAGAACGATTCTCCGGGCAGCTTGCGCCGGGCTTTAAAAAAACCTATGATCTTCTCCCTGCCCCGAAGCATACAGCAGCAGAGCCGATGTTCGGCGTACGGAGAAGATCACAGGATTTACTTGAATGAACGGAACCGGTCGGTAACCCAGTTTGTGATTTGCGACCAGGGAATGACTGGCCCGGCCGATATATCCTTCTGCTTACCGAAATAATAACCGACCCATAACAGTAATGCAAAAAAAAGCATGTCCCAAAACCCGGCAAATAAGTATATAAAACCAAGAAACAGCGCTGCCGTCACACCGGCGATTCTGCCGCCGTAGGTGTTCCATATCTCCCTCCACATGGCAAGCACCTCTATTCCACGCGACTTTTGAACGTTTGCGTCTGTATGATGTTGGCCACGAATACCGTTACCATGGCTACCGGAATACCCGTAATCTCTTCAACATGCTCTTTCACTGTTCGTTGGATATCTTCAGTCAATGCCGGAATCGAGCTTTCTCCGTCGACGACTGCACGCAGCATGATTTCAAGCCCGGCGTCCGCAATCCGGATGCGCGCTTTAAGATCCTTAACCCCGCGCTGCTTTGCCGCCGTCTTGAGCGCCAAATTCTCGACCGTTTCCATCGAGATGCGGATATCGCCGAAATCGGTCCTTTGATCGATGGACGGAGTCGATGCATTCGCGCGCCGGACAGAAACGTAGAAAAACCGGAGACTGACTAAAAATAATACAATCGAACCTGCGATCAGCGACCATTGCAGCCATAATGCGTCCCCGTACAGTTCTTGAATCCATAAGCCCGCTACCCGCTCGGATATCCACCCCGCACCAAGGCACAATACGATTACGGATATCGCTCCGATCATAATACTGTAGAAAAATAACAGGAGCCTGTCCACTATTTTGACCAAAGGTATGTCTCCTCCTCAGGTATTTCGAATAAAAACCCCCCTAGCGCCGAGCGGCTAGCCCTACACAAGGGGGGAGCTTATAAATGATGCAATTCGGGCCACTAAATTACTTTACGCGTTGAGGCAGCGTCTCTTCCTCTTCCGGTTTGTCGACCGCCTTGAAATATACGTCGTGGATATGAACGTTTACTTCTACGACATGCAAGCCGGTCATCATTTCAATGGAACGTTTCACATTCCGTTGAATTTCAGAAGCAATCTCCGGGATCCGGTTGCCGTATTCTACAATAATAGAAACGTCTACCGCCGCTTCCCTTTGACCGACTTCTACCTTGACCCCTTTGGATAAGTTTTTGCGTCCGAGCAGTTCAACAATACCGCCGGCAAAGCCGCCGCTCATTCCGGCAACGCCCTCTACCTCGATCGTTGCAAGGCCCGCAATGACTTCAATGACTTCGGGTGCGATTTGAATAGTTCCCATGTCGGTTTTTTCATAATCCGCTGCAATCGTACTCATGAACATCCTTCACCTCCCGTAAAGTTTGCGAAACCGCCGCTGTTAAAAGAAATTGCTTATCCGCAATCTTATTTCTATACTATAACATTTGAGAAGTTTTATGACAAACTTGTTCAAATGTCAAAATTGGCATCGGATTCGGATCCGTCAGGATCGTTTACATCATATTCCTCAAGGAATTTAATGTCAAAGTCGCCTTGGACAAACTTTCTGTGATTCAGCAGCTTCATATGGAACGGAATCGTTGTCTTGATGCCGTCAACGGCAAACTCCGACAGCGCCCGCTTCATTCTCACAATTGCCTCCTCGCGCGTTGCTCCCCAGACGATCAGCTTGGCAATCATGGAATCATAGTGCGGCGAGATGACATACCCCGGATAGGCGGCGCTGTCTACTCGGACGCCTAGCCCTCCCGGAGGGAGATAGAACTGGATCGTGCCCGGAGAAGGCATGAAATTGCGTTCCGCATCCTCCGCATTAATTCTGCATTCGATTGACCAACCGTTAATCGAGAGGTCCTCTTGGCGGAAAGAAAGCGGATTGCCCTCGGCAACGGAAATCATTTCTTTAATCAGATCGACACCGGTAATCATCTCCGTTACGGGATGCTCGACCTGAATTCGCGTATTCATCTCCATGAAGTAGAAGTTTCCGTCCTCGCCGAGTAGAAACTCCAGCGTACCGGCTCCGGAATACCCGACCGCCTGAGCCGCCCTTACCGCGGCTTGCCCCATCCGTTCACGAAGCTCGGGCGAAAGAATCGGGCAAGGCGCTTCCTCTACAAGCTTCTGACGGCGGCGCTGCACGGAGCAGTCCCGCTCAAACAAGTGCGCTGCGTTGCCGTGCTTGTCCGCCATGATTTGAATTTCTACATGCTTCATACCGGTCAAGTATTTCTCCAAATATACACCCGCGTTGCCGAAAGCTTTCTGCGCCTCCTGCTGAGCGGTCGTAATCTGCTGTATGAGCGACTCTTCGTCTTCCGCGATCCGGATCCCCTTGCCGCCGCCGCCGGCTGTCGCTTTAATGATGACCGGGTAACCGATTTCACGGGCAACGGAAACCGCTTCGTTCAAATCCTCAATCAGCCCGTCAGAACCCGGAATAACCGGAACGTCGGCTTCTTTCATTGTCTGTTTCGCTACGGCTTTATCGCCCATCTTGCTGATCGCTTCCGGCGAAGGACCGATGAATGTAATATTGCACGACTCGCAGATTTCCGCAAAGTCTGCGTTCTCCGCAAGAAATCCGTACCCGGGATGAATGGCGTCGCTCTCTGTCAGCGTGGCTACGCTCATAATATTTGTCAAATTCAAATAGCTGTCCTTGGATAACGTAGGTCCGATGCAGTACGCTTCATCCGCCAATCTGACATGAAGGGAATCGCGGTCTGCCTCGGAGTATACGGCTACCGTCTGAATGCCCAGCTCACGGCACGCCCGGATAATGCGAACGGCAATTTCGCCGCGGTTAGCAATTAAGATTTTATGAAATTTCACCCTTTAAACCCCTTTCGCGAAGCTGACGGCTATTCAGGTCTGACAAGGAACAACGGCTGACCGTACTCGACCAGTTGTCCGTTCTCGACGAGAATGTCCACAATCTCGCCCCGGACTTCCGCTTCGAGCTCATTCATCAGCTTCATCGCTTCGAGAATGCATACAACTGTCTTCTCCGTAACTTTGTCGCCGACATTGACATAAGGTCCCGCCTCCGGGGATGAAGCCCGGTAAAAGGTTCCCACCATCGGCGATACGATCTGCTGCAAGTTCTCTGCAGCTGCCGCAGCCGGCGGTTCGGCGGCCGGCGCATGCGCTGCAACGGCTGCGGCCGGGGCCGGCTGTTGTACGGGAGCAGGCTGCACTGCTGAATATGTATGCGTAATCGGGGCACTCTGAACGTTCACCACTTCAGTCTTTCCCGGCTTGCGAATCAACAAGCGCGCCCCTTCATTTTCAATTTCGAGCTCTTGAACAGAGGTCTGATCAACCAGTTTGATCAGCTCTTTAATCTCGCTCAATTTGAACATCGATGTATTCACTCCTTAACATTTGTAAAGCGCTGATTGCCAAAAAGTACATGCCGTTAGTTATTATATCATAAATGCCAGAGAACACGAACCCATTTTTTGAACAAGATATGATAAACGGCTCAAACCCGCATCGCGCCCCTGCGATGCGGGTTTGAAATCAGCAGATTACGTATTACGGAATATACTGGATTGAAATTTTATCCGGTGTCACGTCGAGCGTATCCATCACCATCATAATGATGCTGTCGGCCTGGCTGCGCTCAAGCTTATCGCTTTGAACGACAACTTTGTAGCTGTCGTTTTCCTCCGCAATGACCGCCTTACCGAACTCGGCCACAAGCTGCTCTTCGATGCTCGTAATTTTTGCATCCTTCTCCTCAAGCATGCTCAGCTGCTCCGCGGCGGCGACCCCATCCTCCGGTTTAACCGATGTATCGTTGATAATGGAAAGAAGCCGTTCGTATTCCGTCATAAATGAATCGTTACGGGCCATGAGCTGCTGATTGATGGCATCTCCGCCTGTTGCAGCCGTCCAGCTTTCCTCAAATTTTTTCAGCACTTCCTGCTCGTCTTCAATCGTGCCTGATTGACTGTTTTGCCCTACTTCCGTCACGGTTGGACCGCCGTTAGTCCCGGCCGTCGCTTCCGTCACTCCGTTGTGGCTCGCGCCCTGCATCATGTCTTTAGGATTGGCATCGTCCGTAAATAAGTAGTATGCCGATAAAATAACCATCAAGCTTAACATCGAAACAAGCCACACCGTTTGCCTTTTCGTATTCATTCTTCATCTCTCCCTTTTTTGATCTCATTATTTCATGGCTTATGATTGTTTCCGGGGCAGTACCGAAATGTGCTGTTCCGGTACGTTAAATCCTTTCTGAACCGCATCGATAATAATTTTTCTGACGGTCGCATTTTCGGCGCCCTTGGCGACGACGAGTATGCCCCGGATTCTCGGTTTGATCTTTTTCGTTATAAGCGGCGTCTGATCGCCCGATACTTCATAGAGGACGACCTGCCCCTCCTTCGTATAGGAGGTAATGTGGCGCTTGCCCCCGTTTTTATCGGATTCTTCCGTCGTTTGCTGCGTCTGCTTTTCGTTACGTTCAACAATGATTTCTTCGGTAGAGTCGATGGTAACCAGCACATCGACCGTACCTACCCCCACAATTTTTTCCAGTATATCCTTTAACCTGTTTTCCAGCGGCTTCTCCAGCGTTTCGAAGACCGAATCGGCGGAGTTATCCTGTCCCAGCATCGTTTCCACTGCAGGCTGCTGCTGTTCGCTTTCGGAAGCGGGTTCGACCTGCCGCAGGTTCATGAACGAATTCAGGATCATAAGTCCGACGCCGATTGCACCGAGCAAGAGCAGCCACCGCAGTGTCTTCACCCGTTTCGGTCCCGACGGTCCGCCGCCGAGCATCGATTCCATTTTAGTCAGCCAGCCCGCCACCGCCATGTCCCTCCCTAACCTCTTCGGCTGTCATTTCTTCCGCCGGTGCGTTTATCCGCACAACCTCCGGATCAATTCCCCAGTTGTTCATCAATACCGAAGCAATGTTCCGGAACCTCACATCAGAGGAGGAAAGCGGATAAACCGAACCGCCTCTTAGGTCTTCCGATGACGATTCAGCTTCTTCTTCCTGAGCAAATACCGGCACACCGACTTCGACCGTTACAGGCTCCACCGTTTTCACCGTCTGATCTTTATCCTGAACATCGGTTCGATCGATCACCTTAACGTTTCCCTTGAGAACGATGTCTACGGATGCGACTACCTGCTCTCCGGTCCGTTCGTTTCGCACGATCCGGACCTCGACATCCGCCAGAGGATACCCCGTTACATTCGGCAATTGTTCTAGCAGTACGCTCGCCAATCGCCGTTCCGTCAGCTGTTCCGCCTTCTTCATCCGTTCCTCCTGCAGCCGCCGGCCCTGCTCTTGAATCGATTCCAGTTCCTGCATCTTTCCCGTATTTGCAACAATCGGCCATTCCGTCATATCATCCAGCTTCGTGTTGAAATCACCTTGCAGAAGCCGCAGAACCGGCGACAATAACGTGAGCAGAATCAGCAGCCCGACGACAAGTCTTACGTATCGCTGATAAACGCTGCTTGGCAGCAACAGATCGATAATACCCGCCAGCAATATAATTGCGATGATTTGTCTGAGCCAATCGCTGAGCCAAGCCATATCGTTGCCTCCTCCGTATGTCCCGCATGACTGCACACGCTGCCGCCGCGTGACTTTACCTGACCATGACCGCGGCGTTGCCCGCCGTGAGAATTATCGTAACGGCCAGGAAGAACATCAGGCCGACTGCCGCGAGCGCCGCAAAAATATAGATCATCGTTTTCCCGATTGTTTCCAGACACTGGATGATGGGACTGTCCCCGAGCGGCTGCAGTACGGCGGCGCACAGGTTGTAAATCAGCGCCATCAGCAATATTTTGATTGCCGGAAATATACACAGGAAGAGCAGGATAACAACACCGGCAATACCGATTGCATTTTTGACGAGCAACGAAGCCGAAATGACCGTATCCGCAGCGTCCGAAAACATACGGCCGACAACAGGAACGAAATTTCCGGTAATGAATTTGGCCGTTCTCAGTGTAACGCCGTCCGTTACCGAGCCCGTAGCGCCCTGGATCGAAATGACGCCGAGAAAGATCGTCAGGAGGACGCCCAGTGTGCCGACTCCGACGGTACGAAGCAGATTGGCAAGCTGTGTCACCTTAAATCTGTCGGAAACGGCACTGGCGATATGCAGCACTGCCGAAAAGAACAGCAGCGGAAACACAAAGAAGTAGATCACCGTTCCGACGGTGTGAATCATAAACACGATCAACGGATGCATAATCGAAACCGTAACGACATTCCCCATCGATGCCAAAAGCGTGAGCAAAAGGGGAATCATCGCCATCATGAACTGAATCATGCCGTTGATCGCGTCCTCGGCATAGCCGATTGCAACATTAAAGCTGTTTACGGCAAGGATAATAAGCACCATGTACGAAATTGCGTACGCGACTCTGCTGACCGTCTTCCTCTCGAATGCGTTTTGCAGCGTCTCCAAGATCATGCTGAATACGGTGAGCATGACGATTGTTGCGAGCAATTTACCGTTATATACGATTTCATGTAGTACATACCGGAGCAATCCTTGCAGCATGATCCCGAGCTTAAGTCCTTCTCCGCCCGGGGTGATCATTTCAATGAAGCTTGGCAGCTTGCGGTCCGGAAAATACCCTCCATATTCGCGAAGCAGCCGCTCCCAATAGTCTTCAACCGCCCCCGTATCGATTGCTCTTACCTGTTCCTCTGCCAGCCGTCCCGGTTCAACCGGCATCGCTCTGTCCTCTTTAGCGTCTTTTCCCGAACCCGTCGATCCCGCTTCTGCGGCGTTCACTGCCGGAGCGCAGCCCAGAAGGATAAGGAATGCGACTACTACTGCTGCCGCTGCTTTCCAGCCTGAAATCGGGTACACCCCCTTACCCTCCCGCCGGCAGAAGGTTCAGGACCGATTCTACAATGACGCTCATAATGGGTACGGCCATCACCAGTATAAGCACCTTTCCGGCAAATTCAATCTTGGAGGCAATGCTTTCCTGCCCAGCGTCGCGAACGATTTGCGCTCCGAATTCGGCAATATAGGCAATGCCGATAATTTTCAGAATCGTAGTCATGTATATCGAAGGGATTCCCGAACGGTTCGCCAGATCCTCGAGCAGTTGAATGACCGAATCAATCTTGCCGATCAGAAATAGAAACATATATACGCCGGTGAATGCCGCAAGCACAAATGCAAACATCGGCTTTTGCTCCCGTACGACAAGAATGAGAACGGTAGCGATCAAACCGAGGCCGACGATCTGGATCATTTCCATTCCGATTCCCCCCGACTACCCGGCCGGCCAGAAATGCCGGTTACTGAAAAAGAAATATCGTCTTGATTTCCTGGAACAAATCGTTTAGCAGCCGGACGACCATGAATAGTACGACGACAAACCCGATAACGGTCACCCAATGAGCCATATCCTCCTTACCCATCTGCTTCAACACTGTATGGATCATGGCAACAATAATTCCGATTCCCGCTATCTGAAAAATAGCGCTGATATCTATGTTCATTTCTCCGGCACCCCATTACAACATCAGAATGACGATCAGCGCAGCAGCCAGAATCCCGAGGCTCTTACTTAATTTTTCATAGCGGGCCTGATCATCCCGCGCCGCGTCTTCCTCCGATTTCAGCTGCAACAGCGCCAGTCGCAAATGCTTTAATTGGTCTTCCCGGTCGCTTATGCCAAGCGAGGAGCCAAGCCGCAGCAGAACCGCTTTTTCATTTTCCCTCATTGCCGTATGCTGCCAATGCTCCTTCACCGCCTGTTCCCAGCATTCGTTGAAGCTTAAACCTTTCGCATCCTCGAGCAAAGCGGCTGCACGGATAAATAATCCGGCCACAGGTTCAGAGAGCGTTTTGACCGCGCGGATCAGCGCATCCGGCAAAGGTGTATACCCGTATCCGATTTCGGTTTCCAGCTGTGAAACGGCAAACCCGAGCTGCCGCAGCTGCCTTGGACGCGCAGCGAACCGGGCGGCTTGTTGAAAGCCGATCATACCTCCGGCGAACAGAACGAGCATAGCTCCGATGATCTTAATCATGTAAACCTCCGGTTCCCGGACGACCGGAGACGGTCAGCTTGACGGGATGACCTCTGGCAATCGCCTGCCGCTCTTCCGTATCGGTAGGCTCCCGTGCCGCGGGTGCTCCCGTGCCGGCATTCAGATGTACAATTTGAAATGCGGTATCCGTCGCCGACCTGCGAATGATCGCCGCTGCTTCAAAGACGCCTTCCCCAAGCAATTCCCGAAGCACCGGTCTGCCCTTCGCGTCTTGCAAGTCAAATGCATGCGCCGTCGCAATGACCGTTACGCCGGCATGCCTTGCTTCCCGGATCGCCGATGCGTCCTCTTGTCGTCCAATTTCATCCACGACCAGCATTTCAGGCGACATCGACCGCAGCAGCATCATCATGCCGTCCGCTTTGGGACAAGCGTCCATCACGTCCGTGCGGGGACCTACATCAAATGAAGGAATGCCTTTGCAGCACGCCGCAATTTCCGAACGCTCGTCCACAATGCCGACCTTTCGGCCAGGCCAATGCGCTGCTGCTTCGTGCTGCCATCGTCCATAGCTGACCGATCGGGCCAAATCTCTTACAATCGTTGTTTTGCCCTGTTGCGGCGGACCGAGAATAAGCGTCGGCTTTAACGTTTTACGCTCCCGGTCGAGCAGTTTCCCCAGCAAACGGTCCGCAGCCCCACGAACTTCTCTCGCGATACGAATATTGAATCCTCCGACCTCCCGGATCCCTCTTACAGTTCCGTTTTCCAGCACCGTTCTTCCTGCCAGACCGATCCGGTGCCCTCCTTCGACGGTGATATATCCCCGTTTAAGTTCTTCTTCCATCGCATATAGCGAGTGATTCGTTATCCGTTCCAGCAATTTTCGGCATGTCGTCCCGTCCGGTTTATACGCATGATGGGAATGACCGTTAAGCGAACCGTCTTCGCAGACGAACCTGGACATCCCCTCACTGTTCACCTCAAGCGGACGTCCTTCCCGCACCCGAATCTCTTCGAGCCGATCCCGGACATGCTCCGGCAGCCGCTCAAGCACGGCCCGAAGCTCCATTGGCAGCAGATGTAGTATGCGTGTCAACATGCGGCAACCCTCCCGGAAGTTTGTCCTTGTTTGTACTCATATGTATGCAATGAACCCTGTTTTATGACAAGCATCCTCAGCCTAAGGTTGTTCAAACCTCTTTTTTGCGTTATGACTTCTATCACTTCAATGCTATTTTTTAAGAATGCCTATAATCAGGCAAGTAACGCCTGCGAGCACCCAGACAAACTTGCCGAACGACAGCTTGTCGGATAGTCCGATAAGTCCGATCGTCGTTGTTGAGATCAGGATCATCGGACCGACCAAAGCAAGCGATGAGTTCACGATAAGCGCCTTGTCGATCTGGTTCAGACGCAGCATAAGAAATGCGGCAAACAGCTCGAGGCTTCCGGAAAACATCCGCAGCAGCGCCATCGTAAGTACGATTTTATTTATCAAACGAATCACTCCTCTACTATTCTCCTTTGATGGACTTCTAATATCAACGTATGCGGGCTTGTCTCAAAATAGGCATTCGGGTCACCCGCCCTGTCAAAAATGCATATATTGAACACATGGTTGGAGGGTTTCCGACCGAAATCGATCATACAAGGAGAATCCGAATATGGAGGCAACCACTCGAGGGTCGTGGCACCCGCAGCTGAACGATCCCCATGGTGAACGTGACGGGCGGTACGACGATTGCAGAGTTCATACGACCAATAAATATTCCGGCAAAACGATGATTATCGATAAAGGACTGGGAAGACATGCGTTTGAGGATCTTATCGAAACCTCAGGAGCATACGTGGATTGCGTCAAACTCGGCTTCGGTACTTCACCGCTTTATTCGGACGAAATGCTTCACTTTAAAATTGAAATGGCGCGCAAGCAAGGAATATTGATCATGCCGGGAGGCACCCTTCTGGAAGCTGCCGTTCACCAAAATGTCGTCGGTTCGTTTTTTGATTCGATATGCCGGTTCGGCTTCAATGCGATTGAAGTGTCGGACGGAACCATTGAATTAAGCCGTTCCAAAAGAACGGACTTGATTCGGGAAGGCGTAAACCGCGGACTGACCGTATTCACAGAATACGGAAAAAAGGAATTCGGATCGACCATCGATCCGGTTGAATTAGAGGCTACCGCCGAGGCCGATTGGGAGGCGGGTGCCGAATTGTTAACGGTTGAAGCAAGGGAGTCCGGCATTGGTGTCGGTTTGTTCGATGAGCAAGGGGAGTGCAAGCTGGATACTTTTGAACGGATCATGGCCAGAATTCCCGAACAGAATCGGATCATGTGGGAAGCCCCTCTTAAATCGCAGCAAGTGATGCTCATCAGGTCGATCGGTCCAAATGTAAATCTGGGCAATATTCATCCTGCAGATATTATTACGTTGGAAGCAATGCGCAGAGGACTTCGAAACGATACCTTCCCATCTGCCGAGAGCTTCCGGAAAGAAACCATACTGTATATGATCTGAAGATCAGACGAAGGCCGGTAATGAAATTTCGGGGGCAAGCCAGGGTTGTCTGCATAATCCGGTTCATCCGACATAGATTGAAATAGAAGAGTTGTTCGCTTCAATCACTCACAGAACGGGAGAATCGGCATGACTGGAGATATCATCCTTGTCGCCCTCATTGTTATCGGCCTGATCGGCAGATCTCCGATCATATCAACGGCTGCATGCGTATTGCTGATCGTTAAGCTCGTCCATCTGGAGCGTTATTTGCCTACGATTGAACGAAGAGGCCTCGAGTTAGGATTGTTATTTTTGACGTTCAGCGTTCTTGTACCCTTCGCATCGGGACGCATTCAAACCAAGGAAATTATGAGCGCCCTGAGCTCCTGGCCCGGTTTGCTGGCGCTGCTTGGCGGCGCGATTGCAACCTATGTCAACGGCAAAGGTCTGGAAATGCTGAAAATCGACCCGCAGCTCATTGTCGGGCTTGTCATCGGTTCGATTCTCGGAATTGTGTTTTTCCGCGGAATTCCCGTCGGTCCCTTAATGGCTGCGGGCATTACGGCGATTCTGTTCAAGATCTTCAGCTTCATCAGCGATCGGATCGGCTCTTGATATCCGAATGATTAAAAAAAGGTCGTCTCCGGCATATTTACTACACCAAAGACAACCTTTATATCAGAAAATAATAGTATACGAATATGAGGACCGTTACCTGCGCTCTTGAGGACCGCCGACAAATGCTTGCTCGGACGTATCCAGGCCATATGTGGTATGAAGCGCGCGTACAACCTCCTGCAGCGACTGGGCATCGATCACGCAGGAAACTTTAATTTCCGACGTGCTGACCATTTTGATGCTGACGCCGAGCTTGGAAATCGCTTCGAACATTGTCGCTGCGACTCCAGGATTGCTGACCATGCCTGCGCCAACGATCGAAACCTTAACCAGATTACATTCGGAGCTTGTTTCGCGAAACGGCACTTCGGAACGGATTCCTTCAATGACTGTAAGCGCCCTGTCTTTATCATCGCCCGATACGGTAAACGAGAAATCCGCTTTTCCGTCCAGCACACCGCTCTGTACGATAATATCGACATCGATCCCTTGTTGTGCAAGCGCGCCGAACATTTTAGCGAGAACGCCCGGAACGTCCTGTACGCCCAGTACGCTAATACGCGCCACGTTTTTGTCGAATGCAATTCCGCGAACGACAATTCCTTGTTCCATTACCGCTTCCTCCTTCACGTACGTTCCGTCATTTTGCGTAAAGCTGGATCTCACAACCAGACACACATCGTTATGCTTGGCGTATTCCACTGCGCGCGGGTGAAGAACAGCCGCTCCCAAATTTGCAAGCTCGAGCATCTCGTCATACGAGATTTCATCCAGTTTTCGTGCGCACTTAACGACTCTCGGGTCAGTGGAGTAGACACCGTCCACATCGGTATAGATCTCGCATAGATCAGCCTTCACAGCTGCGGCAAGGGCAACGGCGGTCGTATCCGAGCCTCCGCGGCCGAGCGTTGTGATCTCACCTTCATCACTCATCGCTTGAAATCCCGCAACAACGACAATATTTCCCTCTTCGAGCGACCTTAGGACACGTTCGGGATGAATATCCGTGATCCTCGCTTTACCGTGCACAGCTTCCGTGCGAAAACCCGCTTGCCATCCCGTATAGGAAACCGTTTTGGATCCGAGCCCGTGAATCGTCATCGACAATAGAGCAATCGAAATCTGCTCTCCCGTCGATAGAAGCATATCCATTTCGCGTGCCGGCGGATTCGGATTAAGCAGCTTGGACTGGTCTATCAGTTCGTCTGTCGTATCTCCCATCGCAGACACGACAACGACGATGGAATGGCCTTCCTGTTGTCTGTCAATAATTCGTCTGGCTACTCTCTGCATCCGCTCCGGAGTGCCAACGGAACTCCCGCCGAACTTCATCACGATTAACGACAACGTTCATTCACTCCCAACCTTGACTAATGATAAAATGTAGAAAAAAACTGCCTGGTTTGTGCCCGGCCGTCTTGTGCCGGAAACCCGACTAATACCTCTCAACAACACATACAAGTATGTATTATAACACAACATGGCGGATAAGGAACAGACGATTTGCAAAGCCATAAACATAAAAACCGCTCCGGCCGGAATGGCCGAAGCGGTTCGCATCGTTCGCCTGGTAGGGAACATTTAGTTACGCTCGGGAGATATACTTGCCGTCACGCGTATCGATCAGCAAATTGTCGCCTTCATTAATGAACAGCGGTACCTGGACGTTCAAGCCGGTCTCAACCTTTGCATTTTTCGTTGCGCCTGTTGCGGTGTTGCCTTTAATCCCCGGTTCGGTTTCGATAACTTTAAGATCAACGCTGGTCGGAATCGAAATACCGATGATTTCACCTTTGTAGCTGGAAATGTTGACATTCATGTTTTCTTTCAGGAAGTTGATTTCCCACTCGAGCTGTTTCTTATCCAATGTAAATTGATCGTAGGTCTCGTTGTCCATGAATGTATACTCGTTGCCGGAATTGTAAAGATACTGCACTTCACGGTTCTCAATCAACGCGCGGCCGATCGTCTCTCCCGCACGGAACGTCTTCTCGACGATGTTCCCGTTGCGCAGGTTCTTCAGTTTGGAGCGGACGAACGCCGCGCCTTTTCCCGGCTTTACGTGCTGAAAATCAATAACGGTAAAAATGTCGCCGTCAACCTCGACGGTAAGGCCTGTCTTAAAATCATTGACTGAAATCACTGCTTGATTCCCTCCATTTGGTCTTGTTCCTCTTTAACCTAGAAGCATGAGCTCCTTCGGAGATGAGGTTAATATTTTAATCCCGTGATCCGTGATGACAACGTCGTCCTCAATTCTCACCCCGCCGAAGCCTGGGAGATAAATGCCGGGCTCAACCGTTACCGTCATGCCGGGGGTTAAAACTGTGTCGCTCGTCTTGGACAGTCTGGGCGCCTCATGAATCTCCATGCCGAGCCCATGTCCGGTACCGTGACCGAAATAATCACCATAACCATACCTCGTGATGATGTCTCTCGTCAAGGCATCCGCCTCTTTCCCGGTCATCCCGGGTTTGATCTCGGACAAGGCGTGCATTTGCGCTTCCAAAACGATATTATATATTTCCCGATGCTTATCCGTCGGCTTGCCGACAAATACCGTTCTGGTTATATCGGAACAGTAGCCTTTATAATAAGCACCGAAATCTAATTTCACAAACTCATTGCTGCCTATAATCCGGTCGCTGGCCACTCCGTGCGGCAGGGCCGACCGCTCTCCCGACGCGACGATCGTATCGAAAGATGAGGAAGCTGCGCCGCGGCTTCGCATAAACACTTCGATCTCAAGCGCAATGTCGGATTCCCGCATGCCCGGCTTCAGCAAACCGGCAATGTAGTGAAACGTCTCATCCGCCAGCGTTGCAGCCTCCTGCATGACCGCGATTTCCCCTGGGTCCTTGACCATCCGCAGCTGTTCGACGACAAATGAAACAGGCACGAGCCGGGTTCCCTGCAGCGCCTCAGACCACGCGGCGTAATCGCTGTAAACGACCGATTCCTGTTCAAAGCCGAGCCGCTTGATTCCGTCGGCAGACAATAATGACTTGACCGTATCGATCGGGCGGGAAGAATGCTCGATCACCTCAAAATCCGGCGCCTGTGCCGGCGCTTGCGTCATGTAACGGAAATCGGTTAACAATTTGCTGCTATGCAAGGTAATAAGCAAATGACCGGATGACCCGGTAAATCCGCTGAGATAGGCGCGGTTAACGGAGCTGGTGATCAGGATCGCTTCCAGATTCCGCTCGGCTAGCCGTTGCTGCAGACGTCGGACACGATCGGCCGTCATATGAATCCCCCCTTTAGAGGTAGTTTAAAAAGCCCGCTTTTCATCACGAAGTTATTCTGAGAAGCAACTCGACGTCGAATCTTGAATTCAGCCGGGACTTCCGGTGCTCACGTAGGTTTTGCCTACGCTCCGCTCCTCATTCCCTAGCTTCATCCAACCTTCTCGGTGCTGAAAACCGAGCTTTTTAAACATGCATTTATTATAAGACAATAAACATTACCTCGAGATATGCCGTACGAGAGCCGTTAAACCTAATTCATAGCTTTCCGCTCCGAATCCTGCAATTTGTCCTACTGCCACCGGAGCAATCACAGAAACATGCCGGAACGGCTCCCTTTTGTGAATATTGGAAAGATGCACTTCCACAACGGGCAAGCCGACCGAGCTGAGCGCATCGCGCAGCGCATAGCTGTAATGCGTGAATGCGCCGGGATTGATCAGAATCCCGGAGGCGGCACCGTACGCTTGATGGATACGGTCGATCAGAGCGCCTTCATGGTTCGATTGAAAAAATGATACCGTAACGCCGAGCCGTTCAGCGGATGTGCGAAGTGAAGCTTCGATATCGGCCAGCGTAACGGAGCCGTATACGCCGGGTTCCCGTATGCCGAGCATATTCAGATTTGGACCGTTCATGATTAAAATTTCCGGCAAGAAACGCACCTCCAGGAAGTAGACAAAGATCACTTGCCATTTTACCATAAAAAACCCGGCGTTGAGAAGTGTTTCCTGTCAGTACTCTCAGTGCTGCCGGTACGGTTCCCTGGACGCTTCATCGGTAAATTCGAAAGCGTAGCTGTATCCGATAAAAAGCCCCCACAAAAGAAATACGCAAAACTCCGTTAGAACGGAGTTCCAACCAAGCTTAGTCACCGGAAGCATCATATCCATCGCCGGTCCGATCCCGAGAAAGAGAATCCACCACCAGACCGCCCCATATATTAATCCCGCATAAGGTCCTTTAAATCGGCCAAGAATCGCCCGGTACAGAATCACGGCAACGATTGAAAACAAGATGAATGCCGCGATCCCCGCCACCTGTCCCCATGCCGTCTTCAGAAAGGAATGCCGCATGAAAGGCTCGGCCAGAAAACCGGGAAGTACGATTGTAAAATGAATGGAATACAAAATCCATCGCAAGCCCCCCCAAAGCACCCCGGCAAACAATCCGAGCTGCAAACAATATGTCCATGCGTCGGTGTGGCTGCGGTCATCATCATATCGAGATTTTGAAGCGGATTGCCTCATCGAATCCGTACTCATCCTACATCTTCCCTTTCCCGGAGTTTTAGTTGCCAAATCGTTGTTTAACATCCACAAGTAGTATGTGAAATATCGTTCTTCCATAAACCGACTGCCGAAAGTATGTGATCGAAAGCGTGGCTTCGTTGGCAATCCTCCGATGAATACAGTACAATAAAGATACTGCCCTTGTGAGCGGCGGTGAGCATATACGAGGAAGGTGACACCGATTTGTCGCAGAACAATAACAACAACATATACGGCGGTCAAGCCGTTATCGAAGGCGTCATGTTTGCCGGCCGGCATGTGAACGTAACCGCGGTGCGCCGTAAAAACAGTGAGATCGTCTATTATGAGGTACCCAGAACGACAAAGCCGTGGGTGCAGAAGCTGAAGAAAATCCCGTTTATAAGGGGATTGGTCGGAATCATTGAAGCCAGCGCCAAAGGCTCGCAGCATCTGAACTTCTCCGCTGAAGCTTATGCGGAAGACGAATCGGCCGACCAGACCGATCCAAGCGGCCTGAAGGAGCAGCCGAAAGAAGAAGAGGAAAAATCCGGCTGGAGCTTGACGATGGTCGTGGGCGTAGCGGTTGCGGGCGTTATTTCATTTATCGTAGGCAAGCTCGTTTTCACCTTGGTCCCGGCTGCGGTGGAACAGCTGTTGTTCGGCAACGCGTTTGAAAACATATTTATTCATAACCTTATCGAAGGCTTGATAAAAATCGGATTTCTGCTTACTTATCTATATCTCATCTCTCTGACTCCGATCGTCAAAAGGCTGTTCCAATATCACGGGGCAGAGCATAAAGTAATAAGCGCCTATGAAGCCGGAATGGAGCTTAACGTACGCAACGTCCAGAAGTTCAATACGCTTCATTACCGCTGCGGCAGCAGCTTCATTGTATTATCGGTCATTATCGGTGTCTTCGTTTATTCCTTTTTTCATTGGGATTCTTTATGGGAGCGGATTTATTTGCGGATTCTTCTGCTGCCTGTTGTACTGGGCGTCTCCTACGAAGCGCTTCGCTTCACGAATCTGCTTCGCGAAACGCCTGTTCTCCGCTTCCTGGGGTATCCGGGTTTATGGCTTCAAAAGCTGACGACCAAGGAACCGACCGACGATCAAGTCGAGGTGTCCATCGCTTCCTTTAACCGGATGCGCGAGCTTGACCGTGAAATGGCTGGCTTACAGCCGGAGGCAAATCGTTCCGTAAGCTGAAGAAGAGGGTGATTGATATGCGCAGATTGCATCCTGGAGCCGTTGTGATATTTGTTCTGGCAGCCGTAGGGCTCGTTGTGATGCTGATTCAAAATCCAGGCGGATTTTTCATTCCGGTCATCGTGCTTGGCCTCATCTTTCTATTGTACAAATTTCCGCCGTCGCGTTTACGGTCGCAAGTCGCTGACCGCCGCAGTTCCAAACGGCAGCAGCCTTCCGCCAAACCGAAATCAGCAAGAAAAAATATCCCGTTTCGCGTTATTGAAGGCGGCAAGGACGACGATGATGATGTACCGAAATACCATTAATACCGGACGAAATTAAATTATTTGCGGGAATCGGCAAAAAATGTTGCGGCCGCCACACGGCCGGCCTCAAATAACCGTTCGCTCGCTTCGGGAGACAGATTGAACTGCGTCGTGCTTATGCCGAGAGTCGGTATTTTGATTGTTCGTTCCCGGTTTTCCTTTTCGATATAACGTTCATCGTGCGCTTGCATCATCGTTTCGAAGATCGCCTGGAGCATCGTAATCGGACCGCGAATCGTTCGCGGTTCGTTTTTGTTTTTCCCCACCAATTGATATCCGATGACCGGAATCGCATTGTTCCGGTTATGCTCCTCCTCGTCAAACAACCACAACGGGAAATTGCTGAGTAAACCTCCATCTACAATATAGGCGCTTTTTCGGGGACGCTGCAGTTTGCCTACATGCGATCTGAGCTTCTTTTCCTTCAGGATGACCGGGTCGAAAAAATAAGGAATGCTCGCGCTCATTCGGACTGCTTTCGCCACCTCAAGACGATTGGGCTGAATCCCGTAGAAGACGATATCATCGGGCAGCACCAACAGTCTGCCGTTTGAAATATCGGAGGCGACGATTCTAAGCTTGCCCCGGGGAAGATCGGCGAACGTGCGAACGCCTCTCGCCCGCAGAAGCTCAGCAATCCATTGCTCCAGTACATCTCCGGAAAACAATCCTTTTCGCAGAAGCAGTCGGATCGCAGGGCCGATGATTTTCACATTGAAAACCGGCGACCTTTTAAGGAAGGAAGTGAACGGGGTCTGCTGAATAATCGGTTTCATTTCTTTCGCCGTATACCCGGCCGCAAGCATCGATGCAATAATGGCGCCGGTGGAAGTGCCCGCCACTTGGTTAAACGTTATTCCGTACCGCTCAGTGGCATATACCGCTCCCACCAGCGAAATCCCCTTCATTCCGCCGCCTTCGAACACCGCATTTATTTGCACAGTCGCCCCTCCCCGTAATAACAGCACTATTAGATATATACGGGGCACAACAGCAATCATGATTGAATGCAAATGCAAAAGCGCCTGCCTCGGGTGGCAGACGCTCTGTAATTGCGCTTGTGATTCGATTCCATTTCAATACCTGTTTAACGGTAATGCTCAATCGTTTTCCAATTCGGTCCGAATACGCGCCAGCTCTTCCAAGCGGCTTGGTTCCTTTCGTAAAAACTCCACCAACGTTTCGATACAAGTAATGGAGTCCCAACTGAGATGATGCTCGATTCCTTCGACATCCTTGTAAATGTTCTCATCCTGGACTCCAATCATCGTAAGAAACGTCTCGAGCAGCTGATGGCGGTCGACAAGCCGCTTTCCCATCTTCTTTCCTTTATTGGTAAGTACCAGTCCGCGATATTTTTCATAGATGAGATAATTGTCCTTGTCCAGCTTTTGAATCATCTTCGTTACCGACGAGGGATGAACCTCCAAGCCTTCGGCAATATCCGAGACGCGTGCGTATCCTTTTTCATCGATGAGTTTATAGATTCGTTCCAAATAGTCTTCCATGCTCGGAGTCGGCATTGAAAGCTCCCCCTAACTTGCGTTCATTCCAAACGGTCTCTATGTATCATACACTGACAGGCCTATATATCGCAACCGGACATGCATCATCTGCCAGGATTTGAAATCGTAACTCGGGACCAAACTATCGGAAAGCATGTCTTATTATAGGGGGGATCGGGATGACGAAATCCGTGCTGACGGAGCAGAAGAAGAAGTCGGAAGCCAAAACCTCTTTCGTCCCGGAGCTTGTTTATTTCGAACCGGGCGCGCTTGACTATCCAAAAGGAAAACAGATTTATAATTGGGTTCACGAGCAAGGCATACCCTTCCGGATGACGACCTCGCATAACCGGATTACCAACCTTCCGGGCGAAACCGAGCTTGAACAATACAAGACGGCAAAGAGGACACTCGTTGTCGGCGTGCGAAAAACGCTCAAATTCGACACATCCAAGCCTTCCGCAGAATATGCGATACCAATCGCTACCGGATGCATGGGCCACTGTCATTATTGCTATTTGCAAACGACACTTGGCGCCAAGCCCTATATCCGCGTTTACGTCAATATGGATGATATTCTGGAAGCGGCGCGTGGTTATATTGACGAGCGGAGACCGGAAATCACCCGTTTCGAAGCCGCATGCACATCGGACCCCGTCGGACTGGAACCGATCACCGGAAGCTTAAAACAGCTTATCGAATTTATGGCGGACCAGGAATTCGGCCGATTGCGTTTTGTGACCAAGTTTCACCATGTCGACTCCCTGCTCGATCTCCGCCATAACGGGCATACTCGAATCCGCTTTAGCGTGAACAGCAAATATGTGATCAAAAATTTCGAACCTGCAACCTCCAAATTCGAAGAACGGATCGAAGCGGCAGGCAAGGTTGCGAGGGCCGGTTACCCGCTTGGATTTATCATTGCGCCGATCATCTGGCACGAAGGATGGGAAGAGGGATATGCGGAACTGATAAGCTCGCTTTCCCGTACACTGGATGCCGGAAATGTTAATGATCTTACGTTCGAACTGATCCAGCACCGCTTTACAAAAACAGCGAAGAATGTAATCGAAAAGCGTTATCCGCGAACAAAACTGGAGATGGATACGGAGAAACGGAAATATAAATGGGGAAGATGGGGACAAGGAAAGTATGTTTATCCCGACGAACAGGCGGATGCGCTCCGCATGTTTCTCTCGGAGCGCATCTTCGAGCACTTTCCCGGGGCCAAAATCGAATATTTTACCTGATTATCCAAGCCACGATGGAGCGAATTGATTGAGCCAGATCGTGATTCTGGTCATCTGATCGGTGAACAGCAGGATGCCCATGACAATCATGAGCGCACCTCCGATTTTCATCACCGTACTCGAATATTTCAAGATCCAGCGCGTCGAACCGATGAAAAACGCAAGCACGAAAAACGGGATGGCGAAACCAAGCGAATATGCGGTCGTTAACTGAAACCAGGATCCCGGCGATGCCGCAGCCAGTCCCAGTATCGCCGTCAATATCGGACCGACGCAAGGCGACCAGCCGGCCGAAAAGCCGATCCCGAAAATAAACGAACCGAGAAACCCTTTCTTGTCCATGTTCAAACGAAGCTTTCGTTCCTTCATCAATACTTGCGGCTGAAACAGACCGAGCAGAAACAAGCCAAGCAAAATAATGAGAATGGCGGATAATTGCCGGATGAGCTGCTGATAATCTCTGAAAAAATCGGCGAGCACATTGGTACCGTACCCTAAAGTATAAAAAACCATTGAGAATCCGAGTAAAAAGAAAAACGTGTGCGTCATGGTGCGGATACGGACTTCACGCGTCCGGTGCTCCGCCTTCAGATCGCTGACGGAAATTCCCGTGATATAAGATAAATAAGACGGGTACAAGGGCAAACAGCAAGGAGAGACGAAGGAAGCGATTCCGCCACCGAATGCGAGCCAAAGGTTAAGATCCATAAATCGAAAGCTCCTAAACTCATATTTTGAAGCCGCGTTTGATAAGGAGCAGCAGCATAAGCACGCTAATGAGAAGCATCACGATGGTGCCGCCGGGAGCCAGGTTCCACACTCCGGCGATCATCAGTCCGAAGATAACGGCAACCTCCCCGATCATGATGACCGTGAAGACCGACTGTCGGAAGCTCCGTGCGACGATCAGACTGCAAGCCGCAGGAACCGTTAATAGTGCCGATACCAGCAGGGCGCCGACGATTTTGATAGACACATTGATTACAAGCGCGGTCAATATACTAATCATAATATTAAAATACCGTACAGGCAAACCGTTGACAGCTGCCGCATCTTCGTCGAACGTTAACAGAAACAGATCTTTATAATGAATCCAAATCGTAATGAGTACAAACACAGTGACGGCCCCAATCAGTATTAGATCAAGGTCGCCAAGCGTTAAGATGCTTCCGAACAAATAGCTTGTCACGTTAGTCGTAAACCCTTTGCCCGATGTAAACAACAGCGAGGCAAGCGCCACCCCGCCGGACATGATAATTGCAATAGAGAGCTCGGCATAGGATCTGTACGCGCGGCGCAGTTTTTCAATCGCAAAGGCCGCTGCAAGCGCAAACAGAAGGCCCATGCCAATCGGAAATATGCCTGTAAGAAATCCCAGGGCCACACCGGCGATCGATACGTGCGCAAGCGTATCGCCGATCATGGAAAGCCGCCGCAGCACAAGAAACAGCCCCATTAAAGGAGCTGTTATACCAATCAATAGTCCGCCGATCAGCGCTCGTTGAAAAAATTCGCTAAATAGTATATCCAATCCGAGTTCCTGCCTTCCCGCCCTTGCCTCGTCTTCTGTTATATCCTCTGTCTAAATGACGATTTGTTTTCGCTTCTCCATCGACAGCCGCAAATCCTTCAACGTATGCGCCAGATCGTTCTCTGCACAATTTTCCAAATCGTGCGAATGACGAACATAGAACTTCAATTTGCCGTTTTGCTGAACCGGCTCTTGTCCCAAATAGGAACGAACCATCTCCATATCGTGCGAAACCATCAGGAACGTTATATTATGATGCTGGTGCATATGCTTAATCATATGGAAGAAGCTTTCCTGCGTCTCCGCATCAATGCCGATCGTCGGTTCGTCGAGAATGAGCAGCGCCGGATTGTTGATGAGGGCGCGGGCAAGAAATACCCGCTGCTGCTGGCCTCCGGACAGCTGACCGATCCGTTTGCCGGACAAGTCTTCGATGCCCATCGCAATCATAGCATCCTCCGCTTTGATCTGCTCTTTCTTGGATATTCTTGAGAACAGCTTATTTCTGCCATACAGTCCGGAGAGCACAACCTCGCGCACCGTTGCCGGAAATAGCGGATTAAAGCTGTTCTTCTGCGGAACGTAGCCGATCAGGTCCCACCTTCTGAACTTGTCAATCGGTTCGCCGAATAACGAGATCATACCCTGCTCAGGCTTCAGCAATCCGACAATCATGCGCAGCAATGTCGTTTTGCCCGCACCGTTCGAGCCGATTAACCCGACGAAATCCCTTTCTTTAACGGAAAAATTCAAATCTGCAATGACCTGCTGCTGCTCATAGGAAAACGCGACATGCTGCAGGGTGAGAATATCCAGATGGCAAGCGGCGGCGGATTCTGCGTTCATTGGCTTCAGCATTGGGGTCTCCTCCTTTCTGTATGATTGGTCTGCCAAATTCTAAACACGCTTCTTCTATTGTAATGCCTTCAATAAATTTTGCAAATTGACTTCCATCAGCGAAATATAGTTTTCACCGGCTTTTTCCTGTTCAGGGGTTAGCCCTTCCAGCGGATTCAGCACAAGCGTATCTACTTTTGCTTCCCGTGCCAGCGTCTTCGCTAGTTGATCGGAGACCAGCTCCTCGAAGAAAATATATTGGATTTCGTTCTCTTTCACGAAATTGGCAATGCGAAGCAAGTCTTGCGGGAGCGGTTCCGCTTCGGCAGAAAGTCCCATAATCGCCACTTGATTCAGACCGTAATCACGGCACAAGTAACCGAATGCCTGATGGGAAACGACAATATCCTTGCTTGCCGTTTGAGCTAGCTCTAGCGTAAACTTCTCGTCAAGTGCAGCCAGCTTCTGTTTAAGCGCTTCGTAGTTGGCCGTATAAGCTTCTTTATTGGCCGGATCCGCTTCGATGAAGCTGTTTTTAATATTTTCGGCCATAATGATTGCGGATTTGGGGCTTACCCACGTATGCGGATCTACTGTGTGCGAATGACCATGGTCATCTTCCACGTGTTCTTCCTCTTCGTGCGCGGCATTCTCTTCGTGCCCATGCGCGTCTTCCTCGTGTCCATGCCCATCTTCTTCATGTCCTTCTTCTTCATGTCCTTCTTCTTCGTGAGCAGCCTCGGCCTCGGCTTCGGCATCGCCGTCAATCAGTTCAATGCCTTCGCTGACCGCCATGGCGGTAACCTGCACGTCTTTTCCTAGCCCTTCCAGGAAATCGTCCACCCAGCCTTCCAGTCCGGCTCCATTATACAAAAACAGCTGTGCTTTGGCAGCACGGTCAAGATCCCGCGGCTTAGGGCTCCAATCATGCGGTTCTACACCTGCCGGAATCAGATTGACGACCTCGGCATGTTCTCCCCCAATTGCACCGGCAAAAAAATAGATCGGGTAGAAGCTCGTAACAACACTGATTCTTCCCTTTTCCGACTGATCTGTTCCGCTTGCTCCGTTACTCTCGTCCGAAGCTTGCTTGCCGCATGCGGCAAGAAGCGTCATCCCAATAAGTAAAACCACCGCTAAGCAGCAATTTATCGTTTTTCCGGCAACTCTGTTCCACATTATACAAATCTCCTATCCCATTCTATTAGTAATCGTAACAATTACGTAAAAATTATAGCGGTGTATTCTTCCTCTGTCAACAAACAGATATAAATAAGCGGCCCATAGGCGGGCCGCTTCCTTCATCTATTTTACGATCGCACCGTTAGGCATACTGTCCGGGACGGTAGCCAGTGTCAATTGTTCGTCCTGCGAAGCAGCCAGTATCATCCCTTGCGACATCTCGCCGCGCAGCTTCACGGGCTTCAGATTCGTTACGCAAACGACCTTGCGGCCGATAAGTTCTTCCGGTTTATAGTACTTTGCGATTCCGGATACAACCTGTCTGCGTTCCGAGCCCAAATCAAGCTGCAGCTTAAGCAGCTTGTCGGCTTTAAGCACCGGTTCCGCTGCAATGATTTGCGCGACGCGAAGCTCAATTTTGGCGAACTCATCAATCGAAATTTCCGGCAAATGCTCGATCGTTTGCTGCTCCGCTGCGGCTATTGGAGCCTCTGCAGCTGCAGGCTCCTTGGCGGTATTCAACCCATCCTTTGCAGCAGTCCCGCCGGACATTGCCGAAGCGATATAAGCGACTTCGTCCTCCGTTTCCAGCCGTGGGAAGATCGGGTTTCCTTTGCTTACCCTCGTTCCTTGCGGCAATCGGCCAAACGATTTGGCGCTGTCCCAAGCTGTCAGCTCGTTTGAAGTTATGCCGAGCTGCTCCCATATCGCCCGAGGCGCATGAGTAAGGAACGGCTGCAGCAGGATCGATGCGATCCGCAGCGATTCCGCCAGATGGTGCATGACGGAGCCGAGCTCTGCGGAACGTGCGGGGTCTTTGGCAAGCACCCAAGGCTGCGTTTCATCAATATATTTATTCGTACGGCTGACCAGTTGCCAGATCGCGGCGAGCGCTACGGAAAATTCCATCTTCTCCATCGCTTCTTCCACCTGGGCAACCGTTTCAGCGGCAACGGCGGCTAGCGGTCGATCGAATGCCGTAACTTCTCCGCCATACCCCGGTATAACCCCGTCAAAATATTTTTCGATCATAGCAACGGTCCGGTTCAGCAAATTGCCCAAATCATTCGCCAAATCGAAGTTAATCCGTTCAACAAAATTTTCCGGTGTAAACGTTCCGTCCGCTCCGAACGGAACTTCACGAAGCAAGTAATAACGAAGCGCATCCAGTCCATACCGTTCGATCAACATGACAGGATCCACCACATTGCCCTTCGATTTGGACATCTTGCCGTCCTTCATTAACAGCCAGCCATGGGCAAACACCTTTCTCGGCAGCGGCAGATCGAGCGCCATCAGCATGATGGGCCAATAAATCGTATGAAAGCGGACGATCTCCTTGCCTACTAAATGTACATCCGCCGGCCAAAAGCTGCGGAATTTTCCGTCGTCATCCGTATCGTAGCCGAGTGCGGTAGTGTAATTTGAAAGCGCATCGATCCATACATAGATTACGTGCTTCGGATCGCCCGGCACCTTGATGCCCCAATCAAATGTCGTTCGCGATACGGCCAAATCCTCTAATCCCGGCTTGATAAAATTGTTGATCATCTCGTTCTTCCGCGATTCCGGCTGGATAAAATCAGGATGCTCCTCGTAGTATTGCAGCAATCGATCCGCATATTTGCTCATCCGGAAGAAATAGCTTTCTTCCTTGACAAGCTCCACAGGCCGGCCGCAATCAGGACAGTTGCCCTGAACCAGCTGACGCTCCAGAAAGAACGATTCACACGGCGTACAATACCAGCCTTCGTATGTACCCTTGTAAATGTCGCCTTGCCGCAGCAGCCGGTCAAAAATCCGCCCAACGACCTCTTTGTGCCGATCCTCTGTCGTTCTGATAAAATCATCATTGGATATTTCAAGCTTCGCCCACAGATTTTTGATGCCCTCAACAATATTGTCGACGAATTGCTGCGGCGTTTCACCGCGCTCCTTGGCCTTTCGTTCAATCTTCTGGCCATGCTCGTCCGTTCCGGTTAAATACCAAACACGGTAACCGCGAAGGCGCTTATAACGGGCCATTGCATCGCCGGCTACCGTCGTGTAGGCATGCCCGATATGAAGCTTATCGCTTGGATAATAGATCGGCGTTGTGATGTAGTATGTTTTTTCCTGAGTCGTCACTGTTATTCCCTCCCGATTGGGTATATTTACTCTTATATCATGCAAAAAAGGCTCTCGTCCACATGGGACGAGAGCCTTCACTCACGCGGTACCACCCAATTTCCTCCCGGCCTTGCGGCTCGGAAGCTCCATCTGCCGTCCATCGACGGCACCGTCGTTATCGCCGACAATACGCTTCTCCCTTACCGGATGCCTGTCGGCTGCCCGGCTCGAAAGAAGATCCTCCCGGACCATATTCCAAAGCGGCTAACATACCGGTTCGCAGCTCCCCCGGCTCTCTGAAATGCGCCCTTCTTTGTACTCATCCGCTCATTGGATGTTGAATTATTCGTTCATACACAGCTTCAAACTTCTATGACAAAATATACCGGAAGTCGCCCGCAAATGTCAAGCAGGCGGAACAGGATCAATTCCTCCCGGGTGAAAAGGATGACATTTGCAAATCCGCTTAACTGTCAGCCATGAGCCTTTGACCGCCCCATGCTTCTCTAACGCTTCCAGCGCATAGGCGGAGCACGTCGGGTAAAAACGGCAGGTCGGCGGTTTCAGCGGTGAAACGAACCTTCGGTAGAACCGGACTGGCAACTGCAATGCTTTACGCATCCCGTGCACCTCCGTTGCTTCCTTATTCGTTCAATTGCCCGCATCGTCCTGCTGACATTCGCTGCAGTAACCGAATACTTCGAATTTATGTTTGACAACCTGGAAATTCTCCGGTACATTCGTCTGTTCCATCGGACAAAATGTGATCGGATACGTCTTCCCGCATTGCAGACATATTAAATGGTGATGATGATGGTGTTCGCGGCAGTGAAGCTTGAATTTGACGCCTTCTTCAAACACCACCTGCTCCAATACGTCCAATTCCTCCAAAATGCGAAGATTCCGGTAGACCGTATCAAAGCTTAATCCCGAGTAGAATTTCCCCATGTAATCATACACATCTTTGGGCGATAAATACCCCGGCGTATCCGCAAACAAAGCGGCCAACGTTTTGCGTTGATCGGTGACTCGCAGCCCTTTGCCGGACATAATTCGGATAATCTCATCTGTCGTTAACAATGAATACCCTCCGCACGTATCGTTTCTCTACTCATAATGCCCGAAAATCTACCGTTCGTCAAATATGGACGTACGGATTGCCGGCTTGAAGGCGTTCGCCCCAACATAAAACCTCTAACCGGCCGTTTATAGGTTCCGCTGGTTAGAGGTTTTATCGATCGTTTGCCCCAGTAGAGACAGTCTGTTATAAAAGACGGTATTAGTTCTTAAGTTCCGGCAGCGGTGAAAATACTAATTGAAGAGGAAGATTGCTGCCCGAAGCGGCTACGAATGATATATCAACCGTTTCTTGAAAGTTTCCCGTCCGGTAGAGTACACCAACTTCATTCTGGTCTTTCAGTATGCTGTTATCGGTCGTATTCACGACTTTGCCGTTTATAAGGAAAGCTCCGGCGTAATGGCCGCCGCGCGGATTGAGTGCGATCAGCGTACGCGGCGCTACTTCGACCTTCATTTTGTAAAGAACGCCAAAATTGCCTCTATTGAGCTCCATATAACCCGTTATACCGTCGATACCTTCCAAAAATTTGTCGATATAACGGTCGCCAAGCGGAACCCGCTGCGGCTTTTCGCCGAGCACCCCGTCGATTTCGAGCACACGGTCGGCCCCGAAGAACGTTCCGCGCGCATGAATATCATCTCTATCCAAATGTCTTAAAGTTGGAAGCGCATCAATCGGATTTTTGTCGCCTTCGACGACAATGACCCGAAATTCAACATACGAATCCGCAATCAGATCCGCGTATGCGCTCATGACTTGCCCCGGCTTGAGCGGAACCTGGCTCATTTCCGGAATGAGGATTTTGGTCTCACCCGGCTGTAATGAAACGGCCTCGTTATCCCTCGGATCCAGGATCGAGCTGAAATATCTGGATACGGCAAGCTTGCCGCTCGTTGACACATACGTATTCGGTCCTCCCATTCCGAACGCCGTCGTACTCACGCGGGCAACCGATTCGTTCGGATTGGTCGCAACCAGATACATCTTCAGGTTCTTTGTCGTTCCGTTCTGGTTGTGAAACAGGAAGCGTATTTTGCCGTCGAGCCTGTCATAGAATGCAATGCCTTCACCCCTCAGCGTTTCCGGGCTGTTGCTCCGCGCAAGCCAAACCTGTTCCGGATAAACGCTGTACATGACCTCTTCGTATCTAAGGACGGAAGACCCCGATATCGGAAATTTACTGCCCGCAGGCGTAAACAGCGGATAGTACTCTTCCGGCGTATACAACACCTCGTCCGTAACCGTAATTCGCTGAAAAACACTATTCGTCGCTCCGTGCCGGTCTTCCACTTCCAGGGAGATGATGTAGTCGCCGGACTCGAAAAATACAGGTTCCTTGCCCGACCATGTCTTGCGGACGATACTGTTTTCCTCATCGTAGCTGCTTTCCATGTAAAGTACGGGTTCGCCAATACGATATACCGTTTTGTCCGTGGAAAATGCGGCAACCGGCGGTTCGTTCGGTTTCAGGACGCGGATCGTTACGCTGTACGGATCACTCCACTGGTAACGGTCGTCCATCACCCATCTCGTAATCGTATACTCGCCCGGTTCGGCGTAGATGTCCTGCTTTCCTTCCCACCGTTCATCGAGTATTTTCCTCCCGGTCGGGCTGGAAGCATGATCGACAAAAATGACTCTCGTCTGTCCTGCATAAATCTCATCCGTCAACAAGCTGAATGTCGCTTTTGGAATACTGGTCCACGAGAACGTCATCTCCGAATCTTTCAACGTCAGCTTGCTGCCCGTTAGATTCGCCCAAGTACGAAGCGGTATCATCATATAGCCCTTCTGAATGAATACCGTACCTGAAGATTTGACGATTTTACCGTTAACCTTAATATTTGCGGAATTCGGTGTAAACCGGATTTCAAGCTCGTCATTTCTTGCAATCGATTCCTTAGTCTTCGCTTCATATGAAACTTTAAAGCCGTATACTTTCGCAATGCTGCTGAAGGGGGCGTACGAGACGCCGTCCTTGAAGGTTGTCGGTTGAACCGCTTGTATGGTTTGCCCGTTGTAAATCATTTCGCTGCTGTTCTTTTTCAGCACAAGCTGATCGGTAGCGGCGTCGGCATCAACAACCGGTACAGGCAGCGCGTCAAAAGCGGCAATGCTAAATAAAGTAACTATCAGCAGCCGCATAAACGATTTTTGCAATAACGATTTCATACTCCGTCTCCTTTTTGTCTCTCTCATGGTATGCCTCTCCCCGGCTAAAAACTGCACGTAGGTTTGACGCTAAATGACAGGGAAAAGTTGCGGAGCTAAGAAGGAAATTTTTTGAAATCGTTACAGAATAATCTTTTCAAGCGTTATCCATTGAGCTTCATATTCATCACAAAGCTCGCGGACATAGCCGTGAACAACACAATAGACAAAATCGCAAGAATGTTCCTCCGCTTTTGCAAATTGCCGATCCTTTCGGCCGCCGCACCGTTCTCTTTCGCTTCGGTCAGCGCCCGATGACTGAACAACATCGCAATTAACGCCGTCACAAAGGCAACATTTATGATAAACCATATCGCCTGCAACACAGCCCCTCCTTCTGATATTTGTTCTCCGTACAGTATGTCGGCCTACGCCTGCTCCGATGGCTGACTATTCAAGCTCATACATGAAAACCGGTAGCAGGAAAAAAAACCTGACGGCAGTGTTACGTCAGGTCTTTGTCCCATAGGGTTCATCTGATGCGGTCTTCATGCGAACCACGTATTGATAATATACGCAAAGACCCCAGCGCTAATAATCGCACCGGTAAAGGATAACCAGCCGGTCCGGAACCTCTGTTGAAACATCCGCAAAATCCCGAAGCTCAGCAAACCGAAAATCAGTAAAATAAAAACGGCTGCCGTAACGAACAGGCCCGCTGAAACATTGCTGACATCTACCAAGGACACCTCATTCACTCCCTGCTTGAACATTCAACCTCTTGATAAGTGAATTATATAGGAATAATGAAGCCGATTCCAGCAGGTATCTCGGACAAATATGTGACAAATGTATCCCCAAGAAGCGCCGATCCGGGCTAATGCGTAAATTACTCCGGTTACGGTACAGACGTCCATAACGAATCAACGCCACCTACATACATTAGGAGTGTGATAACAATGATCACAAAAACATCATTCAGGAGGAATGTACTGTGGGATACCCTGTAGGTGGTGCTGGTGTCGGTTGCGGGCCTGTTGGCGGATTCTTCACTAGCGTTGGTGTCATTCTTGTACTTTACATTTTGCTGGTTATCGTTCTGCGCGCCGGCTGGTTCTAAGAATCGGCGGATCAAGGCCGGGGAGCTGACTCCCCGGCCTTACGCCGTGTAAGGCGGTCAATCGGCGCTCTGTGTTTGTCCGGACAACTCCGCATATTTCTTTACATACTTGCACACGCTCTGCACATAGGTGGCGTGAGACCAGGTGAGCGGCGCGACCGACAAAGGGCTGCCGTCATAAGGATTCAACTGCTCCGGCAAAATGCCGCTTTCGAGCGCATGACGCTCAACCCACAGCAGCGTCTGCCGCGGCACATTCAGATCTTCGAGACACCTGGCGGAGTCGATCTCGAAGTTAGCCACCCACAAAGAGCAAATGATCCATGGATTGCCGGGCACCTGTTCGATTTCTCCGGACTGCTGGAAATAGTAATCGTTTGTATATCTCGCAATGCCGCCGACCTCGGTTTGTACGGAAAGCCCCCGCTTGATCGCCTGCATCGTCCTAACGACCCGCTCATCGTCAACCGGCAGCACGCCGAATTCGAGAATGCCGAACATGCTGCTCTCCAGCGTCATATCCTTGACCCAGCCGTGCTCCTTCATGATTAATCCTCGTGCGAACCGCCCTGCTTCCTCATCCCACAGATGGGTGATGATCGCCTCTTTCATTTTTTCCGCCGTTTGCCTGTAATGATCGCTTCTTTCATAGTCCCCGAACAAATCGGTGAAGTAAGCCGCAGCCATTAGACCGCCGTATACCGAAGCGGCCGTATACGTCCAGATCCCGTACCGCTCCTCCCACAGGTCATAGCTTGGTTTAGGCAAATCTAGAGAATGCTCGATATAATTACTTAAGAAATATGCCGCTTTGCGGATCAAATTAACATAAAGCGATTGCGGCAGCTCGATCACTTGGTGGCGGGTATAATCTTTCCACAGCGCATGTAATACCAGCGCGGTCTCGTCCTCCTGCAGCGGAATCCGCTCGCTCCCCTGAACGATGTAAGGGTGCCAGCTAGATCCGACCGTTCCGTCCGGGTTGTATTTGTGATATAGATATCCTTCCGGAGACAATGCTTCGGCACAGAAATGGAAAAACTGCGCAATGACGCTTTGGTAGCCGGCAAGCGACATCGCATCGGCAATCAACGCGCCGTCGCGCGGCCACATATAACTGTAATGATCCCGGTTATATTGCAAAATATCGGTATCGTTTGCCGCCATAATCGCGCCCCGCTCGTCAATTTGCGTCCTGACGATGAGCAGGCTTTTTTTATACAGCCTCACCACTTCTTCCGGCAAATCGCCGTAATCTACCTCTGCGCGTGTCAGCCAATGCTTCCAGTAGATCACAATCCGGCTCAGCAGCTTCTCCGGATGACTATCCTGAACGTATTTGTTCAGGCTCTTTACTTCTTCCAAATCTTTACCGATCGACATCCAGTAGTAGACAGACTTGTTGCTATTGGCCGTCACTTTCGTGTGGAAGCTTATCGTACTGTCGACCGAGCCCTGGGAAATGGAATTCCCCATTAAAACGCCGTCCTCGGCATCTCTCCACGTTCCTTCGGCCGAACCGAACCGTTTAATTCCGGTTGAATATTGACACATCCCCCCTTCGTCGGAGAAGCCGTTAAACATGAAATAAGAAGATCGTTTATAATGAAACAGCGTATGGTTTTCGGGATAATAGGCGGCCGTGTCGCCAACCTCCGACCCGTCGATCATCAGATCTTGATGAAAGAACAAGCGAACCTCTCTTTCTTTCTCTACACGGGAACGGATATCGATCCGTTTAATATATATGCATTCGCGCTGGTGGATCCCGTCATTGATATGAAGCTCCAGGCCGAGACAGTCGTTGCTTGCGGTCACATCCGTTACAAGAGAATCTTCGATATAACCGTAACGAATATCCCATTCGGGCTCATCCAGCCATGAAAATATGCCGTCCACCCATACGCCAAAGCGGCAGCGCTGGCCCCCGACATGATTTAATTGACCGACATAGGGATAATAAATATCGCGGATATAACCGTGATTGTCCAGATTAACAAGCAGCTTTCCATTTCCCACTACCAGATGACGGGGCATTAGCCATTCTCCTCTCCACTTGAAACGAGATCTCTGTACAGGTTATCATAACGCTTTGCGGGGCGGCTCCAACCATAGTCTTCTTTAGATCCGTTATCTACAATTCGTTTCCATAACGGTTCATTCCGGTATAGTGCCAGTGCTTTTCCAATGACATTCAGAAGCTCTTCGGCCGAATAATCCTTAAAAGTAAATCCGTTCCCTATACCTGTATATTCGTTAAACGGCTGTACGGTATCCTTAAGCCCGCCGGTTTCACGGACGATCGGCACACTGCGGTACTGAAGCGCGATTAATTGGCTGAGACCGCACGGCTCGAACCGGGAAGGCATCAAATAAAGATCGGAAGCCGCGTATATCCGCCGTGCCAAAGAATCGTTAAACCCGAAGCGCACCGCAACCTTATTCGGATATTTAGCCTTAGCTGCCCGAAACATTTCCTCATAACGATATTCCCCGGATCCGAGTACGACAAGCTGAAGCTCGTCCGACATCATTTGATCCAGAACGTTTTCAATGAGATCCAGGCCCTTTTGTTCCACAAGCCGCGACACAAGCCCGATCAGCGGAATCGTCTCCGATTGCTGAAGTCCAAGCTCCCGTTGCAGCGTAAGTTTATTGATCCGCTTCTTCTGCAGCGAGTGCCGATATGTTGAGGCGATGTCGGGGTCATGTGCCGGGTTAAAGGAATCGGTATCGATCCCGTTGACGATGCCCGTCAAATCGGCTGAACGCATTCGCAAGACGCCATCCAGCCTTTCTCCGTATCCGGGGCTTTTGATCTCCTCCGCATACGATTGGCTGACCGTTGTCAGCTTATCCCCGTACAGCAGCCCGGCCTTTAAACAGCTCCCTGCTCCGTAAAATTCCAGCCGCTCCGAAGTAAACCACTCCATCCCAAGCCCGAGTAAATCGCACAGCACATCCGGCGAGAAAATGCCTTGATACTTTAAATTGTGAATTGTAAAGACCGATTTGACGTTTCGCCAGCCGGGATCGGATTTATACCTCGTTCGCAGCAAGAATGGAATCAATCCAGTCTGCCAATCATGACAATGTACGATATCCGGCAGGAAATCC
This sequence comes from Paenibacillus tarimensis, assembly GCA_041281825.1. Lineage (GTDB taxonomy): Bacteria > Bacillota > Bacilli > Paenibacillales > Paenibacillaceae > Paenibacillus_D > Paenibacillus_D tarimensis_A. The sequence goes on from CP166298.1 coordinate 3,514,020, forward strand.
AGGAAGGGGAGCGATTCCATTACCGCTATACAGAAAAATACGAATCGCTCCGCCTCATCGTCATAACCATACAGATTTCCCCGCTTATAGTAGTATTCGTTATCGATCAAATAAAACGGGATTCCGTCTATGGTCGCTTCCAGCAGCCCGCAATATTGCTCCCGCCATCCAAGACGTACGGAAAAACTGCGAATGAATTTGAACTGTTGTTTATAGGCTTGCGGAATTTCCCCGTAGTTTGGCATGATGACTCGGACATCGGTACCCAGCTCTCGAAGCGCTTTGGGGAGCGAACCGGCGACATCCGCCAATCCGCCCGTTTTTGCCAAAGGTACCGCCTCCGATGCGGCGAACAATATATTCATCGAATTCCCCCCGTATAATGCCCCATCCCAGATGTGCAAAACTGTTTATCGCTGCATCATATCACTTTCCGTTTGACCGCTATAAACGGCGAATCGGTAACACCGCGAATATCCCGTCCGGCCTCGATACACACTTCTTTATCCAAGATGACATGATCGATCGCGCTTCCGATACCAATTTCTCCGTTTTGCATGATGATACTATTACGAACAACGGCACCTTTACGCACTTTTACGCCGCGGAACAAAATACTGTTAATGACCGTCCCTTCGATCAAGCAACCGTTGGCGATTAGTGAATTACTCGTTGTGGAGCCATCCAGATAACAAGCCGGAGGTTCATCCTTAACTTTTGTGTAAACCGGACCCGGCTCAAAGAATAAGTTCCGCCATACCTTCGGCGTGAGCAGCTGCATGCTGTTTCGATAATAGCTTGCTACCGTATTAATGATGCCCAGGTATCCTTCATACATATAGGCGTTTATCTTCAGTCTGTCCAAACGCGGCATAATCGCATGCCGGACAAAATGATCCTGTCCTTGGGCAAGCGACGTTTCCACCAGATCGAGCAACAGCTCTTTTTTCATAAAGTACATCTCCATTGAAACGATATCGGACGACAATCTTCCATAATGATCCTGCATCTGAACGATCCGCCCATCCTTGCCCACCTTCACATTGACCGCTTTACCGTTCAGACGATCCGTCTGTTTTTTGCACACAACGGTAATATCCGCGCCTCGTTCAATATGGTCCTGCAGCACTTGGGACAAATCGATATTGCAAATCATATGGCTGCGCGTGACAACGACATATTCCTGCTGGCTTCGATTGAAATAATCCCTGTGCTGATAGAAATGGTAAAGGTCACCTTTCCTCATATCGCTTATATCTTCGGCAGCCGGAGGAAGAATGAACAAGCCGCTCTGCCGGTGATGCAAATCCCAGTGCCGGCCCGATCCCAGATGATCCATTAATGAACGATATTTGGTGTGCGCGAATACCGCCACCTTCGATATGCCCGAATTCACCATACTGGATAATGTGAAATCAATCAGCCGGTATCTCGCTCCGAACGGAACGGTAGCCAAGCATCTTCCGGAGGTAAGCGATTCGAGCTCATCCGGTTCCTGAATCAGATTGATGACGCCCATAAGTCGGCTGCTCATCGTTATTCCACCTCCTGAAGCGATTGTTCCTCGCCGATCGATTCATGACTGGCCACGACCTTGATTTCCTGATCATTTCCGCCGATCGAAATTCCCGCTTCTATGATCGCACCCTCGCCAATAATAGCCCGGTGAATCTTTGCATTCGCCCCGATTTTGGCTCCGGGCATAATAACCGACTCACGGACGACCGCACCTGCTTCGATCTCCACGCCGTAGAATAGCACCGACTTGTGAACGGCCCCTTCGATAAAACAGCCCTCGGTCACCAGCGAATCGGACACATCCGCATCAGCCGCAATGTATTGGGCCGGACGGTTCGGGTTAACGGAGTAGATTCGCCAGTTCTTATCGTAAAAATCAAAGGGAGGCACATCCGACAGCAAATCCATGTTGGCTTCCCACAAGCTTTCGATCGTTCCGACATCCTTCCAGTATCCCTGAAACGGATATGCGCTCAGTTTGACTTGATCGGCCAGCATGGCTGGAATGATATCCTTGCCGAAATCATTGCTTGAATGCTTGTTCGCCTCATCGCGGATTAAATATTGCTGCAGCACCTTCCAGGAGAAAATATATACGCCCATCGAGGCCAGATTGCTGGTCGGAATTTTCGGTTTCTCCTGAAACTCGGTCACCCGGTTTTCATCGTCGACAGACATCAATCCGAATCGGCTCGCCTCCTTCCAGTCCACCTCGAAGACGGCAATCGTTACGTCCGCACCTTTCTTCTTATGATGCTTAAGCATCAGATCATAGTCCATTTTATAAATATGATCACCCGAAATAACGAGCACATATTCCGGATCGTAGCGGTCGATGAACCCCATGTTTTGATAAATGGCATTGGCCGTTCCTTTATACCACGTGCCTCCCTTTGATTTGACATATGGAGGTAGCACCGCCATTCCGCCATCTCTGCGGTCAAGCCCCCACGGACTGCCGATGCCCAGATAACGGTTCAACACGAGCGGCTGATATTGGGTCAAAACACCGACGGTGTCAATCCCGGAATGCGCACAATTACTGAGCGTAAAATCGATGATCCGATATTTACCGCCGAAGTGCACGGCAGGTTTCGCCAAATCCTTCGTCAGTACCCCTAGCCGCTTTCCTTCGCCTCCTGCAAGCAGCATGGCTATCATTTCCTTCCGAACCATGGGCCATCACTCCTTTTATAGGTAGTCAAGTGAAACGGCGGACGCGTCCTTGCAGGCGTCCGATCCGTTCGCGATGAAATATAAGCCCGTATAAGCGTGTAACTTATACTTTCTTATATTACGTACGACATCGAATCTCTAAGATTACCCACGAAAGTGAAGTTGGGCTTCGAAGCTTATTTCGATTACTTTCCGCAGGCTCCGATAATAGCCGGGTACAACCGGACTTAGGATCCGCTATTTGTAAACTTTTGTCCTTTTTTACGGGCTTCGCGGACACTCATTCCGTTATTCCTGCCATTTCGACTCTACAAAGCGTAAATAAAGTGAAATAACGGATCTTCTGTCCTTTTAAATCTCTGGATCACAATATTATCATCAATAACGGATTGACTGTCCGCTTCCGCTGTCCACCAAACCATTTAAGAGATACCGAAGTTTGATCAGGAAGTCGTCTTGAATTCATCCGGGCTTCTTTGCATCTTGGCCCTGGCCGGTGGATCCGGCTCTCGCCTCAGGACAAGGAAATCGAATGGAGCAAGCGCCAATGTGATGCTGTTGTCGCGGCCATGCCAGCCGACCGGTTTGGCGGAGTAAGAGAACGGTATAGGTGTTTCGGGATCAACAACCTGCCCCTCTCCGGCTCCTCTGAATGCAACCTTGTATGTTCCTGTTTCAGGAACCCCCATCCGATAATCGGGGTAATGATTGCGGGAGAAATTGCAAACAATCAATAACCGGTCTTCCTGCCGGCTTCCGCTCCGGATGAATGCGATCACGCATTGTTCGGCATTATGGACGTCGATCCATTCGAAACCTTCGGAGTCGAAATCCCGTTCCCATAACGCCGGTTCATTCGTATAAAAATGGTTCAACTGCCGGGTATACCGGTGTATACTGTGGTGCATATCGTAATCGAGCAGCATCCAATCCAGCTCTTCCTGGTCCTTCCACTCGTCGAACTGTCCCCACTCTCCACCCATAAACAGAAGCTTTTTACCCGGGTGAGTCATCCAATAGCCGTAAAAGAGACGCAGCTGCGCAAACTTCTCCGCATAATCTCCCGGCATTTTATTCAGCAGCGACCTCTTGCCATGCACCACTTCGTCATGGGAAAGCGGCAAAACATAATTTTCGGAAAAAGCATACATTAGGGAAAAGGTGATAAGCCTGTGATGATGAACACGATCGGCCGGATCCAGCGCCATATAACGGAGCATATCGTTCATCCAGCCCATATTCCACTTCAAATTAAATCCGAGTCCGCCCGCATAGGTAGGTGAAGTCACCCCGGGCCACGAGGAGGAATCCTCGGCGATCATGAGGGTTTCAGGAAAATAATGAAATACGGTTTCGTTCAGCTTCTTAAGGAACTTGATTGCATCCAAATTTTCTTTCCCGCCGTAAGTGTTCCAGGTAAACTGCTCCGGGGGCTTATCAAAATGCAAATCGATCATGCTGGCAACGGCATCCACTCTAAGACCGTCCATGTGATAAACATCCATCCAGTAAATGGCGTTGGAAAGAAGAAAGCTTTGAACCTCGGCGCGTCCGAAGTCGAAGGCAAGCGTACCCCATAACGGTTTCTCCGCTCGTTTGGCATTCATGCCTTCGTAGATTGGCGTTCCATCGAACATTCGAAGGCCATGATCGTCCTTGCAGAAGTGTCCGGGAACCCAGTCCAAAATAACGCCGATCCCTTTCAGGTGACACTTATCCACGAAGCGCTTCAACTGGTCGGGCTCGCCGTAACGGCTTGTCGCGGCGTAATATCCCGTCGTCTGATAGCCCCAGGAACGATCAAACGGATGCTCCGTAACCGGAAGCAGCTCCACGTGCGTATAACCCATTCGCACTGCATAATCGACCAATTCCTCAGCAAGCTCTTCATAGGTCATAAATTGATCGTTACCCTTTATCTTCCAAGATCCGAGATGAACTTCATAAATAAGCAGAGGCTTACTGTATATTCGGGATTTCCGTCCGGAACGCATCCAGTCCTCATCCCGCCAGAAGTAACGGTCATGTGGATAGACGACGGATGCCGTATCCGGCCTGCGCTGCGCAAAGAACGCATAAGGGTCGGATTTCAAGACTTTGGTGCCTTGCGGCGTTCGTATTTCATACTTGTACAAAGTGCCTTCGCCGATACCTTGCACAAACAACCACCACACACCGGTTGTGCCAATCCGCTCCATGACATGGCCGGAACCGTTCCAATCGTTGAAATCGCCCACAATCCGAACCGATTCGGCATTCGGAGCCCATACGACGAAGCGTACCCCGTGGAAACCTTGCATTTCCAATATATGCGCTCCAAAGGTCCGATAGCTGTAAAAATAACTTCCTTGATTAAAAAGATACAGTTCTTTCGGGGATAAGCCCGCTGATGCGGCATCTAACACCTGAGCAGGTCACCTCCTCTGCAAAATGGTCTTTGTCCGGTAATCATCAAAAGAAGTCGCGTCACTATTTCTAACACAATAACAGTCGTAAACCAATTATAATTGAACATTTAAAAAGTTAATACTGAAATTTCAACATTTCTTGCTTCAATACGCCAATATACGTAAGACTATATAACATGAAATAATGATTATATACTATATAAATTCGACATTTTTTGTGACTTTCCTTCCACTGAAAACGTATAACTTACAGAAATATGGAGTCCCTCGATCACGGATGTGAAGCAGCCGCTGACCTCCGGTGATCCAGCAGCAATGGAGCACAAGATGTAACAATCCGCAAGCGATCGGGAATATTGCAGAGGATTGAAGAAATAATAAAGCCGTATTTCGAATTGTATACGAGAGGAGTGTTCTTGTGACAGATAAGAAAACGAAGGGCCATGTTGAATTCAATCCGTCCCCAGTACAGGTTACAGCCGATCGTCCCGGCGATGAAGAGATGCGTGAGCAGCTGGATGAAATGATACAGCAAGACGGATTTCCTGGAAGCTGCGGCGTTATTGAATCGGAGGAAAAGCAAGAGAAATAAAGGAACCAGCAAATCGCCCGGCTAACACTGTTGTCCCCGGATTCTTTGGAGATTGATATTTTCAAGCAAATCCGGGGCTGCAGTCCGGCTTGATGCAAACAGCCGAAGCCTCAAATCAACATTTCCCTTCATCGTTGTATTCGTCTGACCCGAGAGAATCACCCGATCCTCCTTGAGATCTTCAGAACCAGATCGCGCTTTACCGATTAGAATTTTGAACATTCTCCCCTTCAACAAAACAAATTATAAAGGACAAACCATAAAGGCTTGTCCCTGTTCATTAATATTCTTTTGCAGTCATGTATTGTTGTTTCGATTTGAACATCTCCGCTTTTTTGCTGGCCTTCTCAGAAGCGCCGATGGTCGTATCTACAATTTGCCACTTTCCGTCTATGTAAACTTCGTTCCAGGCGTGATATTCATCCAGAAATGCCGTGTTGCCCGTTACCAGCTTGGTTGGAACGTCTGCGCTTCGCAACATCGCGGCAAATAAAGCCGCATAATCGTAGCAGATTCCATATTTGACTTTTAAAGTGTTGTCGATGTCCGGCAGGTAATCGTAGTTTACTTCATTCGCTTTTTTGAAATCATACTTGATATTGTTGACGATATAATTATAAATGAGCTTCACTTTTTCACTGTCGTTACGGGCATTTTTTGTTAACGCCTTTGCTTTCTTTACGGCTTCCATCGAATCGTCCCATCTGACGTTCTGAACAGAATTCAGATAGACCAGCTTGTCGTTCGCAATATTAACTTCTACTTTCTCTTTTGCTACGACTTTATAGCTATTGCCTGTCGTATTCTCCATTACTTTAATCGTATATTCTCCATTGCCCATTTGCAGCGGGAAATCATTGTACGTTTTCGCAGCACTAATATTATAGATGTAACGCCGATCTCGCTTTTCAATGACAACCTTTGTTTTCTTCCCCTTCGGGGCCAAGTAAGTGATCCCGATAGCACCGACATTAACTTTATCGGTATTCAAAACCGGATTTGCCGAATTGCCTTCAGCGGCGACGATGCCAATATTGAACGATAACATGACAAACAAAGCAAGTACTCCGATCAAACTCTTTCTCAATTTAAAAACTCTCCTTCGGTAGCTCGGCTGCCATCCGGTTAAGGAAGGCCCTGTGGCTTTGCGTCCCTGTCTTTCGACAGGTTTGCCGTTATCGTGAATAGTTTGATTTCGCAGCTGAAATGTGAGTTGCGACCGAATAAAACAAAAAAAATAAAACCTCGTTCGGTAGCTGGCTGCCATCCCTTTCGGGAAGGCCCTGTAGCTTTGCGTCCCTACCTTTCGATAGGTTTGCCGTTATCGTGAATGTTTTATAATTGAATCTATCATAACTATATTCTAGTTAAATTGCAATAGGGAATACTCATAAAATAATCCAATAGAACTAATAGTACCGCGCCGACTGAACCAGCGGCTATACATTTATCATTTCGAATCGAAAATTTTTGCATGTACGATTAGCCGGTGGGTCGGATTTATGACCGGATCGCAAGTAATAAGCGTCAGCACCTTGTCCTTCCTATTCCGGTTCAGCACAGAAACGTCGGTTGGTTCGACGATCAACACTTCATATACGGTATAAACGTACTCTTTATTATTTTCTTTAATTATTATTTCATCGCCAACGTCTAGTTCACCAAGTCTATTAAATAAACGGCCTTTTGTTCGGGCTCTATGAGCTGCAATCGCCGCATTTCCGATTTCCCCCAAAGGAGAAGTTTCTTTCATATGAGCCGCCGCATATTTCATATTTTGTGTGGTAGCGCCTGATAATACAGGCAAACTAACATTTATTTTAGGGATTTTTATTGTTGCGATCGGAAGTTCAGCAGATGAATCTTCATTGTTCACAGCGATTGCATTGCTGCCATTGGTTTCAGAAACTTCAGAGGCTTCCGACGGTACCTCATTCGGGATGCTTGCCTCCTGAGCAAAGACTTCGGTGAGATGCTCGAGTTGAAGGTATTGAGCTTGACGAAGATTGTCGTCAGTAATCTCCTCAACACTGCTGTTCTCCAGTTCCATAAGCTTTTTTTGCTTGTAATCCTGATACAACTCATTTCCTTTTGGGTAGAGCATAATCAAGATTCCTAAAACAATAAGAGAATAATAAATCTTCCGCATTGCCATCACTCATTCCGGTCGCAGTCCAATGAACTCTTTTTATTGAAGAGAAATAGAGAAGGTCCCCCTCCTCTATTCCTCTTATTTTGGTTAACTATTTTCTATACTCTTTTTCTCTTGCTCAATATAACTCCCAATGAAGCTAGTAACAAACCGGCAAAGTAAAAAGGAATCGGACTAGACTCTCCTGTTTTTGGAAGTGTTGCCAGAGGGATTGTTTCATCGAGAACAATTTCTTCTTCAGAAGTATCCTCTTCGATCTCGACGGAAGGCTCATCCTCCGCAGAAGGATTTTCTTCTCCGCCAACAGGCTCATTCTCCACGGTCGGCTCCACTTCAACAACCGTTGCCAATGGTACAGGCTCATCCTCCAACGTTTCGATCTCATCCTCAGACGTTGTCGGCTCCGGATCCGGCGAAGGTTCCGGATCTGGTGTCGGTTCCGGATCAGGCGTTGGCTCTGGATCCGGTGTCGGTTCCGGATCTGGTGTCGGCTCTGGATCAGGCGTTGGCTCTGGATCTGGCGTCGGCTCTGGATCTGGCGTTGGCTCTGGATCCGGTGTCGGTTCCGGATCTGGCGTTGGCTCTGGATCCGGTGTCGGCTCTGGATCCGGTGAAGGTTCCGGATCTGGCGTTGGCTCCGGATCCGGTGTTGGCTCTGGATCCGGTGTCGGCTCCGGATCTGGCGTTGGCTCTGGATCCGGTGTCGGTTCCGGATCTGGCGTTGGCTCCGGATCCGGTGTCGGTTCCGGATCTGGCGTTGGCTCTGGATCCGGTGTCGGTTCTGGATCTGGCGTTGGCTCTGGATCCGGTGTCGGTTCCGGATCTGGCGTTGGCTCTGGATCAGGCGTCGGTTCCGGATCTGGCGTTGGCTCTGGATCCGGTGTCGGTTCCGGATCTGGCGTTGGCTCTGGATCCGGTGTCGGTTCTGGATCAGGCGTTGGCTCTGGATCAGGCGTCGGCTCCGGATCAGGCGTTGGTTCCGGATCCGGTGTCGGTTCCGGATCAGGCGTTGGCTCTGGATCCGGTGTCTGTTCCGGATCTGGTGTCGGCTCTGGATCAGGCGTTGGTTCCGGATCTGGTGTCGGTTCCGGATCTGGTTCATAATAGAACGTCACATGGCTTATGGCAAAATTTTTCCCATTATTCGGATTAATCGGCGACTCTATTCCAGTACCGCTGGTAGCGTTGTTATAAGTATAAACACACCCTCCGTTACCTGCCTTAACGAACACATAGGCCACAGGGTCTACTGTCGACCAACTGAAGCCATAAGATTTACCTTCCGCCGCAGCTTCAACTGTAATTGTTACTGAATCATACATTCCAGAACTCGGGTTTTGGTCGATCTTGTACGAGTCAAGGCTAGTAATATTACTCGGAAGATCCTTATCATTTCCGGAATAATAAGTTCCCCCTGCAATACATGGATTCGATCCATTCGACGCAAAAACCGCATCAACATTCCCGTATACCAAAACGACCATGAGCATTAGCATTGACAGAAAAAGCCTTCCGGGATTCAAACCACTAGTTTTCAAAATCTTTCTCTCCTCTTAGATAAAATTGAAATTCTAAGAGGGCCGGTTACACTACTAGCTCCATATAACCCTAAGTGTCCAGATTACAGGTTACACTTCATCGCTTCCCTTCAACGTATAACCTTCTTTATATATCTTGTCTGCGGATTGAGAACTTCACCACCTCCAGCAAAAGTAAATATTAAATGTTAAATATATGTAGAATTTTATCACAATTTTTGGCAAAAATACAGCATTTTTTTCAGAAAACCGACAGTTATCGTCATTGACTGTTTAACCGTGTAGACTTTTCCATCTAAAAACAACCATAGTACACACACTGCCGGCTAGGCTGGCCGCCATATTCATGACGGTTGTTAACAGCTTAGCCGGCAGCAAGAACCAGGTATATTATACTATATGTCCATTAAAGCGAAATTACTTTGCCTGTTGCTTGTGATTCGAATGCAGCCAGAATGACCTTCAACGATTTTCTTCCTTCTTCACCCGTGATGGAAGGCGGCGTTTTCGCAACAATGCTGTCCACGAAAGCATCAATCACTCCGCTCGTCGTTTGTTTGGTGTTTGTAGCGATTTCTCCAACTTTGTAGCGTTCTACAGTGCCGTCACGCAGTTCAACGATCACTTGATCGTCCGGATGCGTTCCAATTTTCATTACACCGTTATCGCACCAGAGCACCGTGCTGTTGTCTTCTCCTTTGTAGTACGTCCAGCTGGCGACGAGCGAGCCGATTGCGCCGCTCTTCATCCGCAATACGCAAATGGCATTATCGTCAACGTCGGTGCCTTCTTTATCAAGCGTTCCTATAAATCCCGTAACTTGCGCCACTTCATCTTCAAGCAACCAACGGATCAGGTCCGATTTGTGCACGCCCAGATCCCCCATTGCTCCCATAATCGCATCTTCCTTACGGAAAAACCAGCTCTCCCGCCCGTCCACACTCCAGCCCTCCGGACCGGGATGTCCGAACGACGTCCGGAACGAAATCACTTTTCCAAGCTTGCCGCTTTTTAAAATTTCCTTCGCTTTCACATGAGGAGGCATAAGGCGCTGATTGTGCCCGACCATTAAATATACGCCATTTTTGGCAGCCGCTTCAATCATTCGCTGCGCTTCCTCGTCAGTAGCAGCCATTGGCTTTTCAACGAGCACATGTGCTCCCGCATTCGCAGCAGCGACCGAGATTTCCGCATGCGTTGCGTTCGGCGTGCATACGCTTACCGCGTCAGGTTTTGCTTCCAGCAGAAGTTCATTATAATCCGTATATGCTTTGCCTCCGTAAGTTTCGGCACATTTCTCCGCCCGCTCCAGCACAGGATCGCAGAAAGCGACCAGCTCCACATTTTCATTCACCGCATACTCCACGATATGTCTGCGCTGAGCGATTGCTCCGCAGCCGATAATCGCCACTTTAATTTTGTTCATTCCAAACCCATCTCCTTTAAAAGATTCGAGCGCGGAAAAACCCGCGATTATCTGTAATTTTGCTTCAACCAGTCTCTGCTCGTACGGACCGATTCAATCGGAGGATTAGCACAGTTGTCCTGCTCTACGATTATCCACTCTACATCAGCTTGTTCCGCCGCTGCAATAATACTTGGCAAATCAAGATCTCCCCGTCCAAGCTCGACCGTATCGATCCCTTGCTCCACCGTTCCTTTGCGGAAATCCTTCAGATGCAATAACGGCAGTCTTCCTTTATACTTCGCTATATACCCCAGTGGATCTTGTCCGGCAAACTGCACCCACCCCAGGTCCATCTCCACTTGCAGACGGTCCGGGCTTACTTGCTCATACATCGAATCGAATACAAAGGAGGCGCCTATTTTCTCCTCGAATTCAAATGCATGATTGTGATACGCAAACGACAAACCCTGCTTTCGGAACTGTTCGCCATAGGTATCGAGGCGGTCGATAATCTTTTGCCATGCCTCGGCATCCTTGCGGTCTTCCTCTGCCACAAAAGGTACAATCCCATACTTGGCTCCAATCGTTTTCAAATAATTGATTTCGCCTTCCAAATCATCATTGAGCCGTTCCAGGCTGATATGGCTTCCTATAGCCTGTAAATTCAGACCGTCCAAAATCGCCTTCATTTCGTCCGCGGCGATGCCGCCGTAACCGGCAAATTCGACCCCTTCGTAACCCATTGCCGCAATCTCGCGCAGTGTTCCGGCAAAATCCTGCTGAGTATTATTTCGTACCGTATAGAGCTGAAGTCCGATTTTCATTGCGCCCATCTCTATCTCCTCCTTAACATATGGATCTTTGAGCTGAGCTCAAAGTCTCTGCGTTACACATTTATAATTGTATCTGTAGTTATTATAAAAACATTTGCACAAAAGATACCATGTTTGATAATGTTATCACATGAACTATTCTGCTATTGTTCATTGGAGGACGGCTTGTGGAATCAGAAATCTTACTATGCGGGTATTCCCATCACACGGAGCCTTTCAGTACCGATGCCTTGAACGGTCTGCACGGATATATGTTCCGGCTGCAGACGGAAGGATATGCATGGACAATGCTTGACGGCAACATGCGTCTCGTAGAGCCTGGAGATCTACTGCTGCTGCGCCCGGGCGATCCATACCGTTTATCGATCGGCCCGTTCAATCATCCCTACCTGGGCAATGTGACCTTCAGCAGCGATTATTATTTATCAGCCCATGGTCACTGGTTGGACCGTTGGTGGGGAAAGCGCAAACGGCCGCAGATTGTGCGGATCGATGTGGAAGAAAAGCTGTTATCCTTGTGGCGCATGCTTATTCTGGAAAAACGCAGAGTGGAACAGGAAAACGGGGAGCTGTCCGAATATTTGCTTCGGTGTCTCTGCATTTGTATCGACCGGATGATCGATGAACGGTCCCCGCTTCGCGGCAAGCCGTTTGTCGCTTCACGCATCAAGGCCTATATTGAAGAGCACGCAATTTCTTCGTTCAAAATCGGGGACGTGGCAAGACACGTCGAGCTTAGTGAATCGCGCTGTTCACATTTATTTAAAGAATGCTACGGCAAAACAATCATTGAATATATGCAAGAGATTCGGCTGTCGGTTGCAGAAGAACGAATCAAGTACAGTTCCCTTACCTTGGAGCAAATTGCCGAAACTTGCGGCTTTGGGAGCTACTCCTATTTCTTTAGAGTTTTCCGCAAAAAATACGGCATCTCACCGGTCGATTACAGAGCGCAGCACGCTCCGGCGTTCAACGAAACTATAAAGCGCGAGAAGCGATGGCGGCAGTCCTCGTTAAATGGGCACGAATAACAATTATTTCAGCGAAAATATTCCCCATATTGCCGCAAGGTTCCATATCGTGAGCACAGGTATCCCGTAAACGAATGCGGGATGCTTCGTTTTGTGACGCCAATAGAACATCCCGGTCCATGCGCCGATAGCGCCGCCGGCAGCCGCCAATGCAAAGAGCCGCTTTTCCGGAATTCGCCGCTTCCGCCGGCCCGCCTGTTTCTTGTCATATCCCATGAATGCAAAAGAGACGATGTTTATGAGCGACATATAAAAAAACAGCGTCTCCATCATCATTGTTCCCCGAAATAAGCCGCAAGAGTCGGCCCTTCCTTCTCCTCTGCCGTAAATACGATCCTATATTCATTGCCGATCGCGTATTCCATTGACCAGGCATTTTCATAGAACTCGTTGTTCACATTATCTTCAGGCGTCCTTAATTCATATCCGTCCCCCAGGACAGCGGAGATTTCATCGAAGGTTTGTCCGACAACGACGCCAAGCAGCGGGCTGCCTGCGCGAAATCCCAGCTTTTTTACCGTACCGTCGATAACGATTCCGTCCTCATCCAAATCCGCATCCGTAAAATAGACGACATCGGGAAATGAAAAGTATAACCCACCCGCAAAATACTGAATGCTTTCCGGATCGTCAAGTTCACTCTGCATTCCTTCTGTCAGATCACCCAGACCGTATGGGACACCTTCAATTTTTCCTTCATATACACTTGGCGGGAACGGCGAACGAGCATCCGATGCCAAGTTCCCATTATCCTGGTTCTGCCCCTCGGAACCATCTGTCTTGTCGATGTCCGGTTGAATCTGATCCGTTTCGTTTGTCCCGGTTTGATCGGGAACGGCATTATTCTCATTAGAGCTGCAAGCTGAAATCAAACCGCACAGTAAAACCGCTGCCAGCAGCGTATTACGCCACTTCATCCGTCGATCGTCTCCTTTCAAGCTAGCAAAACCTTCCTATATTTTAATTGATGTCGGGGCGTATAACAACTTCCGGGAGAATCAGGTTTCTTAGCTAGTGGTGAATCGAAAGTCCCCTGAATCAGGACAAAAACAGCCGGTGCCGTATGCCGAGAGGCAAACAGCACCGGCTCTCATGTTATTCAACATAGGTTGCGGCAGTAATGAGTTCATACGTCTCAGCGGGCTGCGATTGTATAAACGGGCTTGGCTCTCCGGCGGAGAACAGGCGCAGCTCATGCATCGCCCGCGTACAAGCCGTGTAGAAAAGCTTTCTTTCGCTCTCGCGGCTGTAGCTTTTGCCGGAGGCGTCATAAATCAATACGGCATCGAACTCCACACCCTTGGCAAGATAGGCCGGAATGATCTGGACCCCCTTCGTGAAAGTGTTCGTCTCCTTTTTCACTCGCAGAAGAGGTATGGTCGTTTTCAGCCGTTCAAAGGCGAGCTCGCATTCCGCAGCTGTTTTACAAATAACCGCAATCGATTCAAAGCCGTCAGCCTGAAGCTCCCTGAGATGAACAACCAGCTGAGCATGCAAGTCTTCCTCGCCGCGGGCGCAAATGACCTTCGGTTTGCCGCCGCTTCGGTTGAAAGGGACAATGGATTCGCCCCCCGCCACCATCCCCCTGGTGAAGCAAACAATTTCTTTGGTCGACCGGTAACTTCTTTTCAATCGGATAATTTCCGTTTGCTCACGTCCGTACAGCCATACCATCGGATTTTCTTCGCTCAATGTGGTCGTATGAGCATAAATTGCCTGATTTAAGTCACCCAGCGCCGTCATTCTGGCACGCGGAAACAAGCGCTTCAGGAATTCCAATTGAAATGCCGAATAATCCTGCACTTCGTCGACAAGCACATGACGTACATTCGTATTCATCTGGAATCCCATTACCTGCTCTTGCAAATACAGATACGGCGTGCAATCTTCATAAGCAAGGACACCTTGATTCAGCTTTTCTCGCGTCAAACGGCAAATATCCGACCAGCAAGCAGGGAGCTCCCATTTTTCCCCAGCAGCAATCTCAAATGCAAGATTCCGTTCGAACAACTGGGAGTACAATAACTTCAAATCAACAAAGCGCAATGCTTTAACGCGTTTCCGAACCGGTTTTAACCTCTCCCGCACAATCACTCTGCCGAGCATTTCCTTTTCCCGGTCGAAATCGTCAAAGGCGGCATCGCGGCCTTTCCTGCTTTTCCGAATCTTCTGGTAAGCCCGCTGATAATCCTCTTGCGAAAGCAGTTCCAATTCTTCTTGGGCCCATGGTTCCTTCCATTCGTCCCGTTCAAATAACGTCAACTCCTGAAGGAGCCATTCCTTAAGCAATACAATCCGGTTCGCAAGCTTCACATGCTGCTCCATCGCATAGAACCGCCGTTCGACTTCGTCAGCGGATACAATGACACGCCCCCGGAAAACGACGCCCTTAAAGCGCATGCCGCCCGATTCGAGCCGCTTTGTATATTGCTGGAGCAACCGTAAATAGTTCGCAGAAGATTTATAGCGGATGCTCTCCATTCTCGTGTCGTAATCGTCCGTTCCGTATGCGGACAGAACGTATTCCATCTGATCAAACGGATCCTCCAGCTCAAACTCCTTCCCTAACCGGGTATCCAGATACTCCTGGAACGTCGTCTGCACCATATTTTCCTCGCCTAATTCAGGCAAAACGGTGGAAACGTAACTGTTGAACAGCGGATTCGGGGAAAAGAGAATCATTTGATCTGCACGCAGCGTCTCGCGGTTTTTATACAGCAAATAGGCGACACGCTGCAGCGCGGCGGAAGTTTTGCCGCTTCCGGCCGCACCCTGAACGACCAGCATTCGGCTTGATTCATTCCGGATAATTTGATTCTGTTCCTTCTGAATCGTTGCGACAATACTGCGCATCTGGGCATCCGCCGTGCGGCTAAGCGCCTGCTGCAGCAGCTCGTCGCCGATCGTGACTCCGGTGTCGAACAGCAGGCGAATTTTACCGTCTCTGATGACAAACTGACGTTTCAGCAGCATTTCGCCATGAATCGTTCCTGAGGGTGTTTCGTATTTGGCCGGTCCCGGACCGTAATCGTAGTATAAGCTTGAAACCGGCGCCCGCCAATCATAGATCAGGAAGCTGTCGGTTTCTTCGTTCAAGAAAGATGCGATACCTAAGTACACCGACTCCGTACGATCGCCCGCCTCATCCTTGAAATCGATCCGACCGAAATACGGCGATTGTATCAATCGCTGATACCGGTTAAGTTTTGCCGAGGCGTGGCGATGGCTTCTTTCCCGTTCGGATAACACATCCGCCTGCTGCTTCATGCTGAAATAAGTTTCCGTTATATCCTCAACATTACTTAGATTAATGGTAACTTCGTCCCAGAAATTTTTACGGATTTCCACGACATCCGAACGCACTTCGCCTGTACGGCTTTCCAGTTCTTCGATTTGTTTACCGATCTTTGCAATCACGTCATCGACTCTGTTCTGTTCCGCCGCCCATTCCGAATCAGATACGCTCATATACTCCCTGCCTCCCGCTTGATAATAGTAGTTGACATCTGCGAAATGCTGTGGTAAAATTATTATTGGGTTAGACTGTTTTGGTGTTCATTGTTTATTTTGGAATCATTACATATTGTAACAGCAAGCGCGCCCGAAATCAATCCGGGCGTATTTTATTTCAAGACCGGAACGATTCCGGCGATAAGGAGGCAGGAGCAGTGTCCATTTACGACATTCCAATGACAACCATTGACGGCGAACAGACGACATTGTCCGCTTACAAGGGCAAAGTGCTATTGATTGTAAACACGGCCAGCGCATG
This sequence comes from Paenibacillus tarimensis, assembly GCA_041281825.1. Classification (GTDB taxonomy): domain Bacteria; phylum Bacillota; class Bacilli; order Paenibacillales; family Paenibacillaceae; genus Paenibacillus_D; species Paenibacillus_D tarimensis_A. The sequence goes on from CP166298.1 coordinate 3,530,448, forward strand.
TGGACTTACGCCGCACTATGCGGGTTTACAACAGTTATATGATACGTATAAGGAAAAGGGACTGGTTGTGCTCGGATTTCCCTGTAACCAGTTTGCAGGCCAAGAATCCGGAAGCGAAGAGGAAATCAAACAATTCTGCGATATTAATTATAAAATTACATTTCCAATGTTCGCCAAAATCGATGTAAAAGGTGAAAATGCTCACCCGCTCTACACATTTTTACTTAACGAGTGTCCCGAGCCTTACCGTACCGGTGAAATCGAATGGAACTTTGTCAAATTTCTGGTCGACCGCGAAGGTAACGTCATGAAACAATTCGGCGCCAGAACCGAGCCCGCTTCGCTCGAAGAAGATATAAAGAAGCTGCTCTAATTGGATTGAATCATAGCAGCCGATATTGCGGCGTTCAGAACGCCGCAACGCATAAAACCTCCACCGCGTATTGGAATACAAGGTGGAGGTTTGTTAGTGTATAGAGGTTGCTTAAACGCTAAGAGACGCGGTTGTTTCTGTTGAGGCTGAATTGGTGCCGCCGCTATCGGATCCATCATTACTATTCGGCTTGCCTAAGCCGAACCCTCGACTGAAGTGGCCTTTGCCTTTCATTCCTTTTCCAAACGAAAGCTCCCCATTCACCGATTTCGTAACCAAGTCGACAAGCTCGGCTTTACGGCTGTCGTACTGCTCCTGCGTGATGGTTCCGTCAGCAAGCAATTGATCCAGCTTGGCGGTTGTATTCTCAACTTGGAGGTCAATAATTTTTTGCACATCTACGTTTTGATCCCCGGCAATGTCAGCAAGTGATTTACCGGATTTAAGGGCTTCCGTCAGCTCGTCTTTTGTCATGCCGAGCAGCTGTGCCAGCTCTTCAGAATATCCCATAACTGCGAATCCTCCATGATGCCTGCCTCCCCCCATTCCTTTCCCGAAAGGTATTTCACCGTTTACAATTTGAGAAGCTTTTTCGTTTAGAGCCGCTTTACGTTCATCATACTGCTCCTGGGTCAGCCTTCCATCCGCCAGAGCCTGATCCAGCTTCTCAATTCCCGCGTTGACGTACAAATCAATGACCTTCTGCACATCGACGTTCTGTTCCTCAGCAATATCAGCAAGCGATTTGCCGGATTTCAGCGTTTCTTTCAGTTCATCTGTACTCAGGCCAAGCAAGACGCTTAGCTCTTCCGATTGAATCCCCCCTTTCATACTGAAACAAAAGCTTCCCGTACGCTCTCCATCTGCTGCGCTCACAATGGAACTGGATTCGGTTCCGGTATCTGCCGGCGCAGCCTTAACGAACTGTCCGTTCGCCCACAATCCGCCTCCTATTGTCAGAGCGAGTGCCAATGTGCCTGTCATCCATACTTGGTAACGTTTCATGTACTTTTCCGCCTCTCTTACAAATTATGTGTTTTGTCTTACAATAAAAAATATACCCGCCCCAGCTTAACTCAAACTTAAATGCCACTTAAAGGAAATTAAAAAAACCTTTCCGTCAAAATGACGAAAAGGTTTTAAGAAAACAAAATCACTTCTTCCCGGGAAGGTTTAATAATTGAGGCACGGTGACGAATTCGACGCCTTCTTTTTTCAAGGTTGGAATCAGCTCGTCGATTGCCTTTACCATTCCGGATAAATCCTGCGTCCAGTGACCGCCGCTATGGAGAAGGATTACTGCCCCGGGATGAAGGTTGCTTCGGATATTTTTCTGAACGGTTGCCGAGTCGGCCTGCGTCCAATCCATCGAGTCGACCGTCCAGCCGACGACGCTGAAATTCATTTGCCCAAGCGTACGGACAATTTCTTCATTCAATCCTCCATAGGGGGCACGGAACAGCTTCGGCGAATATCCGGCAACGCTTTGTATGGCTTTATCCGTTTCCGATGCCTCCCACTTCAGCCGGTCAATACTTTCCTGATACAGCTTCGGATGCCAGTAGGTGTGATTCCCGATAACATGCCCTTCCCGATGAATCCGTTTTGTCACACCTGGATGTCCTTTGACCCGCGAGCCCATCAGGAAAAACGTTCCTTTTACGCCATGCTTATGAAGCACATCGAGCACCTGGGGCGTAAATTTGGCGTCGGGGCCGTCATCGAACGTGAGCGCCACCCGGTTTCGGTTAGCCGCTCCCCGCATGACGACGATATTCGGATATTTTTTCTGCAGCAAATAATTGCTCATTGGCTTCAATACCCGGTTCTCCGCTTCCGAGCCGCCTGCCAATGCTTTGATATTTCCATGGGCTTTAACTTTCCCCTGGATGCTCATCGTTTGTTGTTTATCATCGATTTTTTTAGCGGTATCCTGTTGTGTTATTTTCATCTGATTGTTGCGCTGCTGTTTCTCCGCTATCGGTTGCCCGTTCTGCTGATCTTGTATCTGGCCTAAATTGGCACAACCGGCTATCCACACGGCAGCTAATATCAAAGATAGGCCTATTGAAACTAATCGCTTGGTCAATCTGAACGCCTCCAATGATTTGCTTTGTCTTTTAAAGCTTAGTTTGGTAAGTAATCGGTGAACTATGCACGATACATTTTTTATATTCGATTATCATTTCGTAACATTTATTTTTTTTGAAAAAAAAACTATTGCATACGGAGTAGGTTCTGTGAGATAATACATTTCGTGCCGCACAAACAGCAAATGAATAACATAGCTAATCTAGCACGCCGTTGTAGCTCAATTGGTAGAGCAACTGACTTGTAATCAGTAGGTTGGGGGTTCAAGTCCTCTCGACGGCACCACTGTATCGGGATGTAGCTCAGCTTGGTAGAGCACCTGGTTTGGGACCAGGGGGTCGCATGTTCAAATCGTGTCATCCCGACCATATTCTTACAAATGACGGAAGAGCTTATCGCAATAAGCTTTTTTTTGTGCAAGCAAAAACGGCTTCACCGTCCTTTAACGGATGAAACATCGTTTTGCGGAGAAATTTAAGCCGGTATAAGAGTAAATTTATACTTTCTTATATTTTAAAAAAAGGCGTAACCGATTGAATCTCAATCGGATACGCCTTTTTAGCATAAATTCAATGCACTACGTACTTCTGATATTTCTCGTAGTCGCTTTGCTTGCATTCCACCGATACTTTCGTCCCGTTATGCTCATAAGTTGCCGACATCACCTGAGCATGTTCGTTAAAATAGGAAACAAGACTGCCCTGATCGTAAGGTATGAGCATCTCGCACCGGATATAACCGGTGAAGATATGTTCCCGAATAAGCCCAACCAATTGTCCGAGACCTTTCTTTTGCTTGGCCGAGAGATAGACGGTATCGTTCTCAGTCTTCGGATAATCGCAAACAGCCAAATCGGACTTGTTGTAAGCGTAGATAATCGGAATGTTTTCAATACCGATTTCCCGGAGCGTCGCATTCGTAATTTCAATTTGCTGCTTAAAGTTCGGATTGGAATGATCCACTACGTGGATCAGCAAATCGGCTTCCGCCACTTCCTCCAATGTCGAGCGAAAAGCTTTCACCAAATGGTGAGGCAGCTTGCTGACGAAGCCTACGGTATCGGTGAGCAGAAACGATTTATTATCCGGCAAAGGGATATTTCTGACCGAAGTTTCAAGCGTTGCGAAGAGCATGTTTTCCTCAAATACCTGTTTATTCAACGTTGGATTGTACATTTCCATCAATGCGTTCATGATCGTCGACTTCCCTGCATTTGTATACCCGACCAAAGAAACGACGGGAACTTCATTTTTTCGTCTTTGCTTCCGCTGGATATGGCGGCCGGATACGAGATGATCCAGCTCTTTATTTAACGCGGAGATCCTCTCTTCTATTCTACGGCGATCCAACTCCAAACGCGTTTCGCCCGCCCCTCTGTTTTTGGTCCCAACTCCTCCGCTCTGTCTGCCGAGCGATTCACGCAGCCCGATTAACCTTGGCAGCATATATTGCAGCTGCGCCACCTCGACCTGCAGCTGAGACTCTTTCGTCTTTGCCCTCTCCGCGAAAATATCAAGAATTAAGATCGTCCTGTCGATGACTTTGCATTCTAAATCGGCTTCCAAATTCCGAATCTGTGAAGGACTCAATTCATCATTAAAGATGACGAGATTTGCTTCCTTCCGCTTCAACAACTCCGATACTTCGCCGATTTTTCCCGTTCCGATATAATGAGACGCATTTACCCGATTCAGCTTTTGCGTGATCACTCCTAGCACTTCAATGCCGCATGCGGCCGCCAAATTGCTTAATTCTTCCATAGAATAGTCAAAATGGTGTTGCTCGCCAAGCTGTACGCCGACCAGGATCGCTTTTTGTTCAATTTGTTGCATAGGGTATATCCCCTCCAAAACATAGTAATAGTCAACAAGTTCAAAGAAATCAAAAAAACACAGACTTGATTCGTCTGTGCGCTAAGCAAACGGAATATGACAAAGCATAACGGCATCACCAAACCGTCTGCGCATCGGAATGCAGCAGGTACTGGGCAGGGAAAACCGTTTTGGCTCCGATGGTCATACATTCGGTATAAGTTATACAGATACGATAAAGAGAGGTCAGACGCAGTCCTTCCTCTCCTCGAATATCGATATTAAGTGTTCCTATCGATCGGCAGACCAATTCCGTTCGCTCCGCACAGGCAGAGTCTTTGAGCGCTATTCAGTTGTCGCGGCACAAAGTGGATTGACGGAATTTCACTGCTATCAACATGGAACACCCTCCGTTCTTGTTAAGTAGATGAATTATAACATATTGTCATTCATTTTACAACGTATTCCAATATTTCCGCTTAAAGCTTTCGGCTTTGGCCGACCAGTACTTCGGAAGTAAGAATCGGTCGGAAAACATCCTCGCATTCAATCTCTTGTTTCTTTCATAAATTGGATTAACAAAGGGAATAGTAAAATCAACTTAATTGCGGAGTTGATTGATATGTCATTTTTCCGGAAAAGAACAACGAAAAAGAATGAGAAAAAAAATAAATCTTTCAATGTGCCTAAAGAATTAATGCCCGATCAATTATTGGAACGGCATAAAAACGATACGGTTAGCGGCAGGCTCGAAGATACGTTTGCATTCATACAACAACTGCTGGAAGCAACCGAGGATTTCATCGTCCGGCGTTTCCACGTCTTTGGACGCTTCCCCGCCGCAATGTTCTATTTCTCGAATTTGACCGACCAATCGACTATAAACACAGACGTCTTGAAGCCGATGATGAATTTGCCCCGTCAACTAGAAGATAAAATCATTGAACCCGGCCAATTAAAGGAGATCATATTAAACGATTCATTGCATCACTGCAATAGCGAAGCGGAATCATATTTGGTTAAGCTTATCGAAGCGCTTCTTGAAGGACAAACGGTCATTGCCGTTGACGGAGTCCAGGACGCTTTTGTGGTAAATACCCGCAAGGTCGAAAAGCGCTCGCTCTCCCAGCCGCAAACGGAGCAAGTGATTCGTGGTCCGCGCGAAGGTTTTATCGAACCGCTTGCCTCGAATCTAGCGTTAATACGCTACCGGCTGCAAACGCCGAATTTCCGGTTTAAAACGATGAGGATCGGAAGGTTGACCAAATCTAAAGTAGCCATTTGTTATATCGAAGGCATTGCAAATCCGGCTCTTGTACAAGAGGTCGAGGACCGCCTTTCTGCAATCGATATTGACGGCATCCTGGATGCCGGTTATCTGGAGCAATTAATTGAAGACAATAACCTGTCCCCTTTCCCGCAAATTCAAAACACGGAGCGTCCCGATAAAACGGTCGCCAACCTATTGGAAGGAAGAGTGGCCATATTAGTGGACGGCTCTCCTTTTGCTTTAATCGTTCCATCCGTTTTTACACAGTTTTACCAGACTACGGAAGATTATAACGAACGATTTCTGATGGTCAGCTTTATCCGGTTAGCCCGACTGATTGCCTTAATGTTTTCATTAATTTTTCCATCGCTTTACGTTTCGGTCATCTCCTTTAATCCCGAGTTGATACCAACGGAATTTGCCGTGGCCGTAGCGGGCGGCAGAGCCGGCGTGCCGTTTCCATCCGTTGTCGAAGTGTTGATTATGGAAATCTCGATGGAGGTATTACGGGAGGCAACCATTCGCTTGCCGCAGCAGGTAGGCGGCGCCTTATCGATCGTTGGGGTCCTTGTCGTCGGGCAAGCGGCGGTCTCGGCCGGATTTGTCAGTCCGATAACCGTTGTCGTGATTGCCTTAACGACGATCGGCTCTTTCGCCACTCCCGCTTACAACGCAGCGCTTGCGCTGCGACTGCTGCGGTTTCCGCTCATTATACTCGCCGGCATGTTCGGCTTATATGGCGTCATGGTCGGTTTAATTCTCGTTGTCAATCATTTGCTCTCTCTCAGATCTTTCGGGGTTCCCTACATTAGCCCGATCGTACCCGGAAGCTTTGAGGGGATGAAAGATACCGTCATTCGCGGGCCTTTGTGGTGGATGAAAAAAAGGCCTGCGATGCTGCATACGTTAAATGATGTCCGTTTCGGCGAAGAATCGTTGGAAGCGATCATGCAGCCGCCAAGCAACACGCTCGATCCGATAAAAGTAGGCAATGAAAGGCAGGGGGTATCCGATGGATTATCCGAGACAGATCACAGTGATCCAGGCAGCCGCAGTTCTGATTAGCACGATTATCGGGGTCGGGGTTCTCGCTCTCCCGGTTTTTGCCGTTCGGGGTGCCGATTCGGGCGCTCCCTTGGTTACATTGCTCGGGATTTTGCTTGCATCCGTCGGATTATGGCTGATGGCGATGCTAGGCAAGCGTTTTCCTACCAAGACGATTATACAGTACAGTGAGGAGATTCTTGGCAAATGGCCCGCAAGGATCGGCAGCCTGTTGATTATCTGTTTCTTTGCAATACTGACATCGCTTGCGGCGCGGGAATTCGGTGAGGTAGTTGTTATTTCCGTCTTAAAGAGAACGCCGCTTGAAGTGACGGTCGTCGTCATGCTCCTGTTAGCCGCAATTTCGACCCGAAATGGTGTAACAACGTTTGCTTATGTCCATCATCTGTATTTGCCGATCATCGTTGGACCCGCCTTATTAATCGTTGCACTTTCATTAAAAAATGCCGAGCTCATTAATCTGCAGCCGTTCTGGGGTAACGATCAAAGCGGAATGCTGCTGGGTGTATTGACAGTTGCCGCTTTATTTCAAGGCTCTTTCATTATTACGATTGTTATTCCTGCGATGCGAAATCCGCAGAAAGTGTTGAAAGCGTGCTTCTGGGGCATGTTCATTGCCGGTGGCTTATATTTTCTAAGTGTCGTAGCCTCAGTCTCGGTATTCGGTGCGGAAGAAATTAAATATTTACTCTGGCCGACGCTTGAGCTGGCCAAAGCGACATCGCTGCCGGCCAATATTCTGGAACGCCTGGATGCGGCTTTTCTTGCGATCTGGGTGACGGCCGTATTTACAACACTTTTCTCCAGTTATTACTTGACGATCCATTCCATGAGCAAACTGTTCCGGTTGCGGGATCACAAGATGTTCAGTTTTTTTATTTTTCCTTTTGTATTCTATTTTGCCATGATCCCGCAAAACATCTTGAACCTATACGAAATTATCCAGATTATCGGCAGATTCGGACTGCTCATTACAATCGGGTACCCGCTTCTGTTATTTACCGTAGCAGTCTTCCGCGGAAAGAAAGGGGAGCAGCCTGCCAATGAACAACCGGGGAACTTTGGTTAAGGTTTTATGTGCGGTTACCTTTACGTTACCCTTGATTACCGGGTGCTGGGACCGGATCGAAATTGAGGAACGGGCCGTCGTACTGGGGATTGGAATCGATACGGTAATCAAGGAGGAACTGCAAGAGGAGGAAGAAGTTTTACATCTGAAAGAGGGATTCACTCCGCCCAAGCACGATATGATCCGGCTCACCGCACAGATTGCAGTGCCGGGACGGATCCCGCTTGGCCCGGGTGAAGGCGGAGGGGGAGGCGGCACTAACGGAAAGCAAACGGTTTGGGTTTTGAATGTGGTCGGGCATACCGTCGACGATGCGGTCAGCAACCTGCAGCAAAAAATCTCTGGTCCGTTATTTTTCGGCCACTTGCGCGTCATCGTTATATCGGAAAACTATGCCGAAAAAGGAATACAAAACTTGAACGATTATTTTAGGCGAAATCCGGAGGTGCGGCGCATGACCTGGCTGCTCGTTTCGAAAGGAAGAGCGTCCGCCATTATAAATGCGGCCCCCGAGCTGGAACGGGTACCGACGTTATATTTCCTGGCAACATTGGACCAGGCCGTTAAAGCAGGTAAATTCCCGGAGAATGTAGCCGGCGTATTTTGGAGCAATCTATCAAAGAAAGGGCAGGAGGGCTTTCTTCCGTATGTTGAATTAGATAGCAAAAATCAAACGATATTTTTAAAAGGTTTGGCGATGTTTAAAGACGACAATTTGGTCGGAACGACAAAACCGCTGGAGATCGGGTTATACATGGCGATTAAAGGAATAAATCCTGCAGGTTATCAAGCCTATGTGGAAATTCCGAACCACCCCGGACACTTCGCCGTTTTTGAAGTGACCGAACGCAAAAGTAAGATTGACGGCATGATTCAAAACGGTCGTCCGCATTTTACCGTAAAAATAAATGTAGAAGGAAACATACGCGAGAAAACGGATGAACAGTTTGCAATTACGGAAAAAATCATCAACGAAATGGAACGCACTTTAAATCAAAATGCCATTGACAGCGCCAACATACTCATTAGAAAAACACAGGAAAAAGGCTCCGATATTTTCGGTTTTGGTGAATATGTGAGAGCTAAAATACCAACGTATTGGAACCAAGAAATCAAAACCCCCGTCAAATGGCAGGAAATGTACAAGGATCTACCGATCGACGTTTCATTTCAAATCCATGTTCGGAGAATGGGAATGAAATCAAGGTAATCGATAAGAGGTGGGATAAAGATGTTGCTGAACAGCTATTCCGGATATCACTTTTTTCTTGTCCTCCAATTCATTGTGACAGGAATGTTGATCATCCGTTTTGACACCAAGCGGTATACGATCTCGAACATGCACAAGGAACGAAGAACGGCACGTTTCTTAGGGTGGTTAAATGTTGTGCTCGGAGTAGCAATATTCGCGGCCAATTGGGTATACCGGCAATGGTTCATCTAATGGGATATAAGGGAATGGCCTTCGAATGCAAGCTTTCCGGCCACTCCCCATCGAATTCCTATTCAAATAGCAGCTTATAGGACTGATTGCACTCCGTTTCAAATGAAACGGTATCGGGACTCTCCCCGTCAAATGCAACGGGAGAACCGCCTGATGTAATCGCAACCGGCGGCTTGCCCGACCTTACAACACACCGGATTCCGCGTAAAGAAATAATATCGGCTTCCGTCAATTCCCCGTTTGTCCAGCAGGCATCCACTACGAAACCGCCTCTTGCCCGCAACCCCCGGAATGAGCCGGACTTCCATTCGCCGGGAAGAGCCGGCAGTAAGTGAACCCCGCGGTCATGGCTTTGGAGCAGCATCTCTGCGATGCCTGCCGTTCCTCCGAAATTGCCGTCGATCTGAAACGGCGGATGATTGTCGAACAAGTTCGGGAGCGTTGATGAACGCAGCAGCTCCAGCACATTTTTGTATGCCAGCTCGCCATCTTCCAGGCGCGCCCACATGTTGATTATCCATGCCCGGCTCCAGCCGGTATGGCCTCCCCCGTTTTTCAGTCGGCGATCAAGCGTTACTCTGGCGGCGGCTGCCCATTCAGGTGTTCCCCTGACGGTAATCTGCTCGCCGGGATGAAGGGCAAACAGGTGGGAAATATGGCGATGCCCCGGTTCCTTCTCCTCATAATCGACCAGCCATTCCTGAATTTGACCGTATTTCCCCACTTGCGGAAGCGGCAGTCTGTCCAGAATTTGCTTCAACTCATCCCGAAACTCGGCATCGGTGTCAAGGAGCTCCCCCGCTTCAATAACGGCGCCGAACAGGGCATGCAGAATCTGACTGTCCATTGAAGCTCCGTAGCATAACGTTCCCGTCTCTCCGTTCGGCAGAATATAGGTATTCTCCGGAGATACGGTTGGACATGTCACAAGGGAGCCCTCCGGCGATTCAATCAGATAATCCTGGAAGAAGAGAGCCGCTTCCTTCATTATGGGATAGCTGCGTTCCAGATGAACCCGATCATTACCGAACCGGTAATGCTCCCACAGATGCAGGCATAGCCAAGCCGCCCCTAAAGGCCAATGCGTGGCGGGAAGATATATAGCCTGCGGGGCAGTATCCGCCCAAATATCCGTATTGTGATGGGCGACGAAACCGCGGCATCCGTACATTTTTTGCGCCGTAAGCCTACCCGGCTCCACCATGCGCCCTATAAGATCAAACAACGGCTGGTGGCATTCCTGCAAATGACAGGTTTCCGCATGCCAGTAGTTCATTTGCGCATTAATATTGATTGTATATTTACCGTCCCACGGCGGAAGCATTTGCTCATTCCATATTCCCTGCAGATTGGCGGGAAGAGATCCCGGTCTGCTGCTGGCGATAAGCAGATACCTTCCGTATTGGAAATATAACGCGATCAAGTCGTGATCGGTTTCACCTTCCTGTATATTCTTTAATCTTACATCGGTTGGAAGCTTCACCCGTTCCTTCGACGCGCTGCCGTCCTGAAGCTCTAGAGACACGCGTCCGTATAATGATATGTAATCATCCACGTGCCTGTTTTGCAAAGAATCGTAGCCGCTTGCAGCAGCTGCTTTAATCGTATCCGAACATGCCCGTTCCGGATCCTCATGTCTGAAAGTGGTTGCCGCTGACAAAAGCATCGTCACACTGTCCGCATCCTTGACCTGTAAATGCTCGCCGATCGTTCGTACGCTTCCCCCTTCGTTCAACACGGTCACCTGTACGCAAAAATCGGAGCCGCCCTTACCGCCGCAGCTTCCTTTCATTACAATGGAATTTCCTTTTGAGCCGAACACTTCTTCCATATAACGGCTTCTCTCGCGCATCAAACGGGCAGTGAACGATATGCTCCCCGGCCGGTCGGCTGATAATTTCATGGCGATGACCTGATCCGGATAGCTGGAAAAGCATTCTCTCGTATAGGTCGTCCCATCTGCTTCGTATCGAACGGTAACGACGGCATTGTTCAAATTCAATTCCCTGCGATAGTTCCGGACTTCATTGTGGCCGAATTGCATAAACAGATCGCCTAACGTCATATAATGACGCTGACTCTCCGGTGTTCCGGACAAAGCCATCGCGGCCAGCTGATGTGCCTCCTTTAAATGGCCTTCCATAATAAGTCTGCGAATCTCCGGCAAGTGGCGGAGCGCGTCCGGATTGTTGCGGTCTCTCGGTCCGCCGTACCAGACCGTATCCTCGTTTAATTGAATCCGCTCCCGTTCGGTCTGACCGAAAATCATTGCCCCGAGCTTTCCGTTACCGATCGGAAGCGCTTCATTCCAGTCCTTTGCAGGAGAGCCGTACCATAAATATGAGTTCCCCATCGATTCCATATGCCTCCATTTCTACTATTTCTGCAATTTCTAAAATATCAGATATATATAGGTTATCTGTTATAAAGTCAATCTGTAATGCATGAAGTCCCTCTTCCTTTTTTGGAAAGAGGCTTTTGATAAGTCGCCGTCGACGATATTGTACTTGGTTAAAATCCCGTCTTCGGTATTTCGTTCGGACATTCATCGAAAGGTTCAATTTCGCCGGTCCGGATGGAATACATCCGCTCATGCGCCCGCTTCATTGCTTCCACGAACGGACGGTACGGCTGTTGGCAACCATCAACGACACCGATTTGATAGTTTTCTCCATCGAACCGGCCCAATACAGGTTGATCGTTCAGCTGAAAGTAATGAACCCCGATCAGTTCCGGGATCGATGCCGCACGTTCAACAAAGTATCTATAGGCCTTCCCCCGGTCCTCCTGACTTGCTACCGCGCGGATTCCGTAGGCGAGCATACCGGCATCCGCGGCGCCGAAATGAAATTCCCCGATCATAACCGGCATGTTAAGCCGCTTGCCGATTCGTTCGATCAACTCACGGTCCGGTTCAAATTGATAACAATTCAGGGAAAATACATCAAACGCTTCGCAGCCTTCCAATATATCATCATTGGCAACCCATGCATACCTCATCCCCAGGTTTAAATGATTTGGCGCGGCCCGCTTGCATGCGGCGGCCGGCACTTCCACGTAACGGCGTACGAGCACACGATTAAATTCAGTGCAATCCTGACGGCATGCCGGTTGATCCTTCCATTCGGCAAGACCTTTTTCATATATTTCCTCGAACCGCTCATAATCACTCCGCCATGCGGCGTTCAGGGCTTCCACCGTTTCGTATTTTCCGAAAAGCCATTCCAAGAATTTCTCTTTGCTCGCAAACCGGATCGGCGATTGAAGCATTTGCTCCGTCAAATTCAATCCGTCCACAAATGCCCAGTGCGGCTCATTTCGCATGAAGTAACCGATCAACCTTTGGTCATCCTGCATTGAGATGAGCTGTCCGGCGAATTTTTCGGCGTTTCGCTCATACTCCGAACTGAACACATCCGGAAAATCCCGGAATATCGTCACAGATGTAGCCGGAAAGTCAGCCATCGGATACACATACGGGAGCCCGGATAAACGGATAAAATCCGGACTGGACCAATTCCCTATCGTGTTGATCCCCCATGCTCTCAGCCGGTACTCCGTTAACTTCGCCCATTTCTCATGCCAATCCTCTCCGAATGCGCGCAGCAGATTGGCTATTCCGAAGCTATATCCGCCGGGCGACCAGGCCTCATGGAACAACCCCTCCTGATCCGGCAGCGGCGGAATCAAATGCTCCATACCGGAGATCCTCATCCGCTCGGAAGGATGGATGCAATCCATACCTGTGCTGAATAGAGCATAACCATCCGGATCGACGAACCACCAACGCTCTCCGTCATGCTCCGTTCTGAAAAAACCGGACGCTTCGAAACGCTGCTTTTTCCAGCCGCCGTAATAGCCGTACTCAGATTGAACAGCACCCGCATGAATCGACAACCGCAGCTCCTCGCGCAGTGCGCGTTCCATTGCTTCGGAGCTGGTCATTTTCCCCACCCAATCCTTTCCGGAAAGCTGTCCGAGCTCATCGACATACGGTTGATGCGGATAGTTGAATTCCGGTTCGGAACCGGTCAGCGACAATCCGGATATCGTCACCGATCTAGGGACAACGGAAGGGATGGTTGAAATGCAGAATGTTGTAATATGCTTCCGGTCAACAAACGCATCGCCCCGGATGACCGACTGCATGACGCCCGGATAACGATCAAGAAACAGCTTTTCACCGTTCAATGCGGCCAGAGGCAGGCAGATCCTTGTCGAGACTCCGGGCAATACGCCGTAATGGACCGTAATCGACCGGTTCGCTTCGTCATGGAACGTGAACAGCAGGACGAGAACATCATGCGATTCATGATAAATGTCTGCAGTCACATAATGGTTTTCCGTCCAGACAGCTGGAGACAGCTGTCCTGTATCCAGACACAGCCCTCCCCCTTGCGGCGGAGTCGACAGCCGAAAGCCGTTCCGTTCGATTTCTACTACATCAATATCTGCCCCACAGCGAAAAGCTGCAGCCTGAAAATGAAAGGCCACTGATTCATCAACTCCTTTTGATATGTTTGTATACAATTCTACCATCTATTTTGATCGCAAACCGACTTTTGCATGATAAAAATTAACAAAAATAATCCCTGCCTTCCACAGGTTTATCCCAACATATTAATACAGCAATATTTTTTCATACTTGAACAAGAGAAATGAAGATCGAGGCTAATTTATAATGGATTTAAGCAATCTTTCTTTACTTGCTAAACTGTTGACATGGAGGTGGACAAGCGAAAGCTCATGCAAAATTCATAGCTTTATTCTTGGAAAGGGGTTTCAGGCATCGGCTGCTCGTGTCCGGTGCAAGCACAAAGATGAAAAATACAAGGAGGTAAACAACATGAAAAAAAGAGTTAAAACAACAAGTCTGATGCTGCTGGTATTTGCAATGATGACGGCTCTGCTGATCGGATGCTCCGGCGGCAGTGGATCGAACACCCCGGCTGCGCCAGCCAATAATGGTACTGCAGATTCTCAAAACTCGCAAAATACAACACCGGATCCGGCACCAAGCGCGCCGGAACCGATTACACTGCGGATATCCTCGTATTCATGGGAAGATTTCGACCGGGTATTTAAAAATCCGATCGAGGCCAAGTTCCCGCATATTACAGTAGAAAAAGTAGATGTAGAACCTAGTACTCTTGCCGAATTAGTCGCACGTGGAGAAGAAGTTCCCGACATTATTTGGTACGGCGGTCCGGCAGATTTGCATCATGCTCAAAAATTGGGTCTTGCTCTGGATCTGAATCCGCTGATAGAAAGGCATGGTTTTGACTTGAGCATCTTTAAACCGGAGCTTGTGGAAAGTATGCGCGGCTTCTCCGGAGGGGATGAGTTGCACGCGTTAGCACGCCAAGCGGCGCCATACGCCTTGCACTATAACAAAAATATTTTCGATTTGTTCGGCGTAGATTACCCGACTGACGGAATGACGTGGGAAGATGCTATTGAATTAGCGAAGAAGGTATCGGGTGAAAAAGACGGTGTGAAATACTATGGCCTTCACCCGGCAATTCATAGCCGGATATTATACGAATCGACTATTCTTGACCCTGAGACGCATGAGCCAAGATTGACAAGCGACCCATTCTTCAAAGAGTATCTGGAAACCTTCCAAGCCATGTACTCGGTGCCCGGGAATCTGCCGCCTGTAAATGAGGAGTCGGGCAACATGGAAAACGGTCACGCCATGTTCAGAGGCGGCCAGCTCGCTATGCTGCCGTTATGGCCGGAAGTCGCTTGGGCTGCGAGTAATGAAACATTCGAGACCGATCTCGTGACGCTTCCGACTTTTGCATCTTACCCCGGCCAGCAGCCTGAATCGATGTCGCACAGCTTAGGTCTTACTACAACGAGCAAACACCAGGATGAGGCATTTAAAGTGCTGACCTTCATGATCTCAGAGGAATACTTACTTGATGTTTTCGCCAGCTTCGAGTCTCCGGCCAGACTTCCGTTCTCGGATCCGGCAATTATCGAGAAATTCCAGCTGGACCCGAAATATGACGGAATGAATATCGATGCCTATTCGAAGCTCCCGTTCTCGCCGGGACCGGGTCCCCGTTCCAAGTATGAAATCGCTATAGCATATCCGGTTATCACTTCCATGATTAATGAAATTGCTTTGTCCGGAAAAGACGTCAACCAAGTGTTGAGAGAGGCGGAAGAACTCGCAAAGAGCAAAGTGGCGGAATTAAAAGCGGCGGAGTAATCGAAACAAACGAAAAAAGGGGGGCTTAGATCCCCCCTTTAACTACATTCAAACGGTTGCTCGCTCTTACCGGCTTCTGCCGAACCATATTACGATATTGAAGCGGAGTCAGGCAAAGATGCTTCTTGAATACGTCGCAGAAATGCGAGCTGCTGGCATATCCGATATTGAAGGCGATCGAATCGATATTTTCCGAGGTGTTGGAAAGCAGGTAACAAGCCTCCCTTATTCTTCTTGCTATGATGTAATCGGTTATGCTGCTTCCGGTTGCATGCCGAAATAAGGCGGAGACGTGTTGGGGAGTCAGGTGCAGGCTTGCGGCCAAATCGGATAAAACGAATTTGTGTTTGTAGTTATTTTCGACCCAGCTGATCACCTTCTCGGCGTGGTGATACACACGCTGCTTGCGATATTGTTCGGCAAGCGCCTCTTGCGAGTAATTGGTCTTTAAATGCTGAAATAGCGCAACTAGAAACGAGCCCATAATCTCATATTTCTCGGATTCACTTCCGATTGTAGTCAGATCGATGTGCAGCTGATGAAAGAGTCCCGGTATGTAGTCGCCTCTCCAAAAGATCCATTGCCTCTCAAGCAGTCCTTTCCAGAGAAACTGATAATACCGGTCGAGCGACGGGAAAGGGCGTATATATTCCTGGAAGGTATGCGGTTCAAAATGAAGGCGCGAGCGTTCGTAACAATCTGAATTCACTTTCACCCCGTGCAATTGGTACGGCTGGATAATAACCAACATTCCGGATTGAAAATCGGAAATTTGCTGATTTAATATTAACCGCCCTTTACCCTTGTATATTAATAACAGTTCCATTTGGAAATGGGCGTGATGGCTGTAATACGGGTCGTAACTTTTATGAAAACTGTAATCGTAATAATGCTTCGCATTATGACGGAAGCTTTCAGTTAACATACGGTCTACCTCCTCACATCAGGATCTTTGAGCATGACATAGGGATCTTTGAGCATGACATAGGGATCTTTGAGCGCAGCTCAAAGTCTCTCCGCTTTAAGTCTCTCCTTATACCATTCTTATTTTCTTATCATCCTGCATCCGTTCCGCGGTCCGGTTCGTAAGCAAACTTATACCCCGATCCGATCATCGTTACAATATACTTCGGATTTCTGGGGTCGTCCTCTATTTTCTTCCGAATATTTTTAATATGGGCATCCATCGTCCGCCCGTCCCCGATATAACGATATCCCTGTACTTCATAGGATAGATCGTTTCGGTTAAATACTTTACCCGGGTGTTTGATCAGCGTACTTAAAACATTCAACTGTGTCGTTGTCAGGCTGACCGGTCTTCCGCCCACATAAACCTCTTTCTTGATCAGATTGATCTTTAACGATCCGTTATTAAAGGTTAGCCATTGATTGACATTGTCACTGTCGTGCTGAACGGCTACTCTTCGTCTGATCGCATGAATCTGCGCGATGACCTCCTTGATTCGAAACGGTTTGCTGACATAAACGTCCGCCCCCAGATTATATCCGTCGATGACATCGCTTTCACGAGATTTCGAAGTAATCATAATGATCGGAACATAGGACATCTTCCTGATCTCCCTGCAAACCTCTTCTCCCTGCATGCCAATAATCATGCGGTCAAGAATGACCATATCGAACTTGAAATGCATAAATTTGTTGATCGCATCGTTCCCATCCCCGGTCGATACGACCTCCCATCCTTCTCTGCGCAGATAAGCTTCCAATACTTGTTGGATCTTAATTTCGTCTTCGACAATTAGGATATTCATGTCACCCTTCACCTCACACCGGATTATGGTTCAACGATCCCCTTGTATTTTTTGGGCAAAACAATGGTGAATTTCGATCCCTTGCCGGGAGCGCTTTCAGCGATGATTTCTCCTTGATGCGCTTCTACCAGAGCTTTCGTAATGCTTAAGCCGACTCCCAATCCTCCGCTTACGCGGGACCTTGATTTATCTACCCGGTACAGCCTGTTGAAAATAAGCGGAAGCTGGGAGCTTTCAATGCCGATCCCGGAATCTTGGCAGTAAATAATCGCATCATGCTCCGTACAGTCCAGACCCAGAATGACTGTACCATCCTCGTCCGTGTACTTGATTGCATTGGAAAGCAGATTATATACCATCTGGATGACCCGGTCATTATCCACCTCTGAATAGCAGGGAATATGCGACTGCTGATAATTGAGCCTGATCCCTTTTTCTTTCGCAATCGGAATGAAATTTTGATAAACACCTTTTAACAGCTTCGACATATCGTGGTTTTTAATTTTCAGGGAAAAACGCGATCCTTCCGCTTCCGACAATTGCTCCATATCTTTAACGAGTCTGCTAAGTCTTTCTATTTCTTCGTAGATCTCTTGCAACTGCTCTTCATTGGCAGCATAAACTCCGTCAATGATCGCTTCAATCGTAATAAGCATAGACGTGAGCGGTGTTCTGAGCTCATGCGCCAAATCCTGCATCAGATCTTTGCGCATGCTTTCCTGGCGGTTTAAATCGCTGATCAAGTCGTTCACGGTTTGACTGACCTGCCTCAGCTCTTTCGGCCCGAACAGCGGTAAGTCCGGTATTCGCCGTCCTTGCTGGATGCGTAAAGCGGATTTGCTCAATTGGGCCGTATGTTCGGTTAATTTTCTGGCTGCCACATAACAAATCCCAATAAATAACAGAACGATCATTATAACATCGTAATCGGCAAGCCGTTTTGGGTTAGCACTCTTTACTACAAAACTTTCGTTGTTCGTATAAGATACGATCACATGACCATGAAGCTTTCCTCTGGCAACCACAGGCATTTCAACGGTCTTTCTTGCTTCTACGTTGAATCCGTTCTCCCAGGAATCCCCCTTCAAGTCTCTATAGTGGAAATGAAATCCGGCACCTTCCGTCAGATTCGACATCCATTCCTCTTCTTCTTCCGAAAACGGCAGGGAATAACTCTCGTTGTCTCTCATCATCTTGATCATTGTCGCAACTTTAAAATTCAACGCTTCTTCATAAACAGCCTCTTGGGAAGCTTCTTCTTTAAACGAATATAACAAATGAAAAATAACCGCCAGTGACATTACGATTCCCAGAAATGAAGCAAATACGATCGTCCGGTTTCGCAACACTTCCATGAACCTCCAAAAAAATATTAAATTTGATGTTTCATTCTGTTCATATTCAATATCGCTTCCGTTCTTACAACAAAATTACGCTTTAATTACATTATATCTGTATAACTAATTCAATAAAATTACATTAAATTATGATCACTATAACAAAATTACGCTAATAACAACGGAGCTGACGACGCAGCTCCTGCTCAAATTTATAAACATTTTTTTTATTCGCACTCTCCTCCAACCATTCCTTACCTTTCCCGTCTAATGTTAACAAGACTTGTCATTAATGCGAGCTGAACACCTGTCATAAGATAACCGTAAATAAAGATAAACAAGAGGATGGCATATATGGACCAGAAAGCATGGACAACATAGCTAAGAACGCCGCCGAGGATAAAAAATGCCGCAACGGATACGTACGTCTCCCTGGTCCGGTCTTTAAAGTAACGACCGCTTATACGCAATGCTTGTCCGAAGGAAGCGTTATGAACGACAAGACTAAACTCGAAGTAGATATAAATGACCCGCAGCACGATGAAAATCGAAAGTGCGATAAACATTCCGATGTAATGCAGCATAAAAACGAGAAGTGTGACGACTGACATTTGAAAAAATAATAGAATGAAGGAAAGAAGGAAAAAACGAAGCCAATACTTCAGACATTGACCAGAAAAACTCGTATCCGAATCCCCTCCCGCCATGCTGTACAAACGGTTGATATAACCGCCCTGAAGAAAAGATTGGAACAGGATAAACGCCAGAACGAATGCCCATGTCAACGGTGGATATTCCGGGTGGTAAGCGATAAATTTAAACGTATTAATTAATACCGGGTGTTCCAAAATATGCGATAACGAAGGTAGACCTGTTTCGAAAATGATTTTAAAGGGAGAAGCAGGCTCCCCGTAAAAGGAAACGCTGCTTAGACCCCCGATTAATGCCAGCGCATCGATAAGGATCGGAATGAGAAGGATGCCCGGGTTCCGGTTAAGCCTAATGTAAGCACGGATAAGGCTCATTCCACAATACCCGTCCTCTCGACGCTTTCGACAAACCACTTCTGGGCAAAGGTATACAGGAGCAGCGGCGGCAATATGACCAGAAAGCTTGCGGCCATTTTGACGGGTTCCGCCTCGATCTCACTCATTTCGCCTAATTCAATGAGTACGTTGATTTCCGTGCTCAACGTTCGCATTGCCGTCGCAAGCGGATAGACGACATCCTTCCCGGACATATACATGCTCGGATAATAGAAGTCATTCCATACCCACACAAAGGAGAACAGGAAGACGACCAGGATCGCCGGCTTGGCAAGCGGGTATAAAACCCGGGTAAAAATGCGGAAGACACTTGCTCCGTCAATCTTGGCCGCCTCTTCCAGCTCCTTCGGCTGTGTGAGAAAGAACTGCCTGAAAATAATAACAAACAAGGCTCCGCTGATGCCGTGTCCGAATGCGGCAGGAAGAATCATCATTAAATAAGAAATGTCTATGCCCAGCGTTTGCGTCAGATCCGTTATATAAGCAAAGTTTTTAAGCCTGGAAATAAAGATAATCGTCGGAATAATGATGACTTGAGCCGGCATAATCAAAGTAACCAATAAACAACCAAACCAGAATTTCTTAAAAGGAAATTGCAGCCTGGCAAATGCATACCCTGCAACGGCGCAGGAAACGCATTGCAACAAGGCCGTCGATACGGCAAGGCCAAGACTTCTCCATGCCGTCACACTGTATCGGATCGCTTGCAATGCATTTTCCAAATGCCCGTAAAAGATACTTGAAGGAATCCAGATGACTGTAGGGTCGAGCAGATCCTTCGGCGTTTTCACCATCGTAGAGATCATATAGAGAATCGGATTGATATAAATGTATGCGGTCGTCGTCAAGATGAGATAAATAAATGCTTTAAACAATAACCCTTTGTCCAGTTCCTTGCCCAGGATCAAATATTTGATCCGGCGCAGCAGCGCCTCGGGTTTAAAGCGGCGCCCCATTGCCGCTGGCTTTATTCTTGGAAGCATGCCCGCATCCTCCTTCTGTTATCGAGTTGCCGCCGATAGCTTGGTGATTCTGGTAAAGATAAACAGCATGATTGCGAGGAAGCTAATAATAATGGCAAAGTATACCCAGGCAAAGGCGCTGTTGAATCCGTAATTCGAATAGGTAATAATGCTTAGTACCGGATTGAACGGGAACGTAAACATATTGATGACCGTAAAGATCAGATTTAGGAAAATGAACGGCACCATTGCCGGCAGCGTTATTTTCCAAAACACCTCCCACGGGCCAGCACCGTCGATTCGAGCCGATTCATAGACGCTTTTGGAAATCGTTTGTCTTCCGGCCAGAAAGATTACGATTTGTACACCCGAGTACCATAAGATGAGCACGAACCGGTTCAGAATCTCTATAATCGAGGTCGTCCATAGATTATCGCCAAGATACTGCTGGATATTATTCGTCACATCGAAGCGTTCCAGGAAGCCAAGCCCCCCTTGTCCTTGTGTCACGAATTCCGTTACGACATATCCCGTTGAAAAGATGACCGGCAAAAAGAAAACGGTTCTGAAAAAAAACCTTCCGGTGAAATCCTGATTCAATAAAATCGCGATCATTAAGGCAAAAATAAGGATGATCGGAATCATCAGGACGGTTTCCCTTAGAAACGGCAGAAGCTGTTCATACAGCTGCGGACTGTCGACCAATATTTCTTTATAATAATTCAAGCCTACTGGATCGTATTTGTTCCCTTCAGGCAAAGGCCTGATGGTTACGGAATGAAAGCTCATGTAAAACGAGAAGCCTAACGGAAAGGCCAAAAAAATCAGAAAGCCCGTCACCCATGGAGCGATGAATAATGATCCTTCCAGATTTCTTATCATGCTTGCCGACAAGATCCTTTTTCTATTAAGCGTCTTCATGCTCCCCCTCCTTTAATGACCGTGAAATTCTCCGCTTCCACTTGTACGTCTCCCGAACGGTAAGGCGTTCGGTTATAATTCACAATAACGCGGGTGCCGCCTTCATAAACCGTCTCCTTGACGCCCTCCGTTATCGTCCGATGACTCGTGATTAACTGACCCTGCAAATGGCCGAGAGATTCGTTAAAGAGCTGATACTGCTTGAGCATCTCCGTTGTCCAATCCTTATAATACGTGCTGTAGAAGCCCCGTAAGCCTATTGTTCTGAGCAACTCTTCCGTTCCCGCATATGTGAGCACAAATGACGGTTCGCTGCCATATTCGATACTGCGCAGAAATTCGTTCACATAATCTTCCCTTTGATTCACAGGAGCCGACGAATACGATACAAGCCCATGAAGAGCAATTTGCATAAACGGCACCGACTCGTCCACGAAGGAATCGTACGAATGGTCGTCAGGCATCGTGTAGATATGCTCAGTGTAAGGAAGCATATACATATTCGGCGAGAAAGCATAGCCCGGTCCGAATTCACTCACTATTTCGCCGGCTATCGATTGCTGAATTTTTCTGACGTCCGAGCGATTCGCAAAGTATCTTTCGTTATAATCGGTGTTCAGATAGTCACCCAGTGCCCAAGCATAGGACAATCCATTAACGCCCAGCTTCTTAAGGCGATTCAGATCGTTCCCGATCGATTTCGTTATAAAACCCGGACTAACAAACGTAACTCTGCCCTCAGTCCTGCTGTCGAAGTCGATTATGGTCGAGCTCAGATCCCTGAGTCCGTCTCTTCTCCGCCTGAAGCCGTCTTTTTCCGTATTGTTGTACCCGTACAACCCGGCATGAAGATGCACCGGAAAGCCAAGCGAGTTCGCATACTGAATAAAATCCGCCATCCCGCTTTCACCGCCGATGCGCTGATCTACCGGCAAATTTCCTCCGTAACTGCTGTTTCCTCCCTGCTGCCAGCCTTGATAAACGACATTCATCTGATTGATGCCCAATTGATGCAGCGTTCCGACAATCTCTTTTGCCTGATCGGTTGTCGTCAGCGGAATGAAGGACTTGAAGCCGAGAAAGCCCGGATTGGAATCTCCGCCAAAGAAGCGCACGTGCAGCGGAACCTGAGCATTTTCCTTTACTGTACGTTGCTTTAAACCATACTCATTGATAAGATGCTGCCTGTATTTTTTTGCCATGCCCGTATAATCGGCATCCTCCGGTTCCAAGATATAGGTTCGGACGACGCGGTCCGTGCCGAGTCTCTCTCTTTGATACATGTAATATCCTTTTTCTCCATCCGTGCTGGTCGGCTGGAAAAACCGTTGACGGTAAATAAATGATGTCGTGATCCAGTTATAATTGGTATAACTTCCCGACGGGGCGGCAAACACGTTGGCATATTCATCCCCTTCCGTGATTACAGACAAATGAGCTGCCGTTTCGTTCTTTAGCCCGTAGACCGGCATCTTTATTGCATGACGATTCGAAAATGTCATTTTATTGCTGAACGACCAGTCCACACCGTATACTCTCTCCTGATATTCACTGACGAGCCCGGAACGGTTTTTCACAAAGTTGACCAGCGCGCCCGAGCCGTCCGGAATCATTAAATAGCCTTCCTGTCCAAGCGAATGATGAGCATTAAAGGCCGGATATACCCTCAGCTCGGCAATCTTGAAATCGCCAACTTCCTTAATGCCTTCATCAACGATCCTTGTTTCGACATAGTCATCGGCCAGCGTAACCTCAATTGGTACCTGAATGTATTTCTCTATAAAATCAAACGTTAGTGCAAATCCGTTCTCAATCGGTTTAAAATTGATGATACGCCCTTTATCGTGCAGTAAGCTCGTCAGCGGAGCATTGTCCCTTTTCACCTCATAATTGACGGCGGACAAAGTAACGGGCGATTTTATATGATTGATCCAGGCGCCGCCGGTCGTCTCAAATTCCATATGGTCCGGATTCGGATAGGAACGGTACAATTGGCCGCTCCGATTGTCCATAATATGGAAATGACCGGTCGGCGGATGAACCGATAACACCAACGCTTCCGACTCGGCAACCTTCTGAAATTCGTTATCCGGAAGAAAGGGAGTCGCCGGCTGAACATAAACAAAATCGGGTTTTTCCGGCGCATCCCCCTCTACTGCTTGTTGATTAACGCGGCTCTCGCCAAAGATGACCGCAACCGCTGCGATGACGATCCAGACGATCGCTGTGACGATTCGTTTTCGTGTAAAAAAATTTTTCATGAAGTCTTTCATCGCATGGTCACCTCCTGATAAATCGAATACAAGAAAGAATATAATTCAATCGTTAACCCTGCTACGATAAAAATAAGCACCCACAAAATAACCATCGTAAATAACGTTAGCAATATATTGATGATCGTTTCCGCAACACTGTAATTTTGCAGAGCCTGAACCATCCAGAACAAAAGCAGACAAACCCATATGATCATTGCGCCGTTAAAAAAATTATAGATGGACGATTCCGACAGCGTCATTGTCTGCGAGAGCACCGTTACCGGCACGGCCAGCAAGATCACAGGCGTTAATGCATAGGCGCTTCCGATAAATACATCGGAAAAACGCCCTTCTCCCCGATAGATCGAGCTGATCAAATAATTACAGACGACCCACGACAGCCATACGCCCGAATACTGAAACAGCAAAGTACTGCTCCTGATATATTGGAGCGGAGTATCCCCCGAAAAAGGAAAATGGATATAAAAGGTTTTGATCAGCAATGACGAAATAGCCGCAAGCAATAGGATCAAGCCGCTTATATAGCTGCCCTTTTTGTCATAACGAAGATCGCTGAACCCCTCCAGAGGATGTCTAAGAATGGTCAATGCGTGCTTTAATTGTTCGACTAGCTTATATTTCCTTTTGTACACTCTCCATGGAATGCGGACATTGCTCCGTTTTGCAACCATACGTCCGGTTACCCATACTGCGCCGATAATAAGAAAGAGGTTGGCCGCTAACGAGAAATTGTTTTGAAACCACTGCAGCCGTATTTGCCAATAGGTATCCGAATAGCCTTGCTTATCGCCTGCATGCTTAAAGTATTTGAGCGCCTCTTCGTATTCCCCGCGATGATAGGCTGCCAGCCCCAATCCTTTGTATGCCGGGGAAAAGTGGGCATTTAACCGGATCACCTCTTGAAATATTTCAACGCTTTCCTGATATCTGCCTTGATCCATCAGGCTCATCGCCTCGAATACAAGCTCGCCGAAATTGGATCGTTTGAATTGCTGGATATTGTTCTGGCTGGAATCCAGAATGAATAAATCATTTTTCGAATTAACCGCAACCGACGACGGCGTCTGGATCAATCCCAATTGCCGCTGGCCATAGATCAATTGCCCGGTCCATGAGAACAGCACGTCTCCACGCGGGCTGTAAATGGCCACGTTATTATTTCCCTGGTCGATGGCAATCATATTGCCGTTCGAATCGACTGCCGCATCGACAAATTGCGAAGGATAGAGAACGTCGTTAAAGACGGAAAAGAACGAGAATTTGATATCCTTCAGTAAATTTTCTCCGCGGACATTAAACTTTTTGATCTGTTCAATTCCGGTAATATCGACATCGAAGGTTGTTGTATATATAAAGCCCGTATCGTCGATTTCGACGCTTTTCGGCACTCTCGGCAGCAGTCTGGCCTGCCGCTTAAGCTGCTCCTCCGAATAAATCATCAGTTTGATGCGGTCGAATATGCCCGCATCCGTTCTGTTCGCCGCAAAGAAGCCTTGAAAGCCGCCTTGCGGGGTCATGAGCACCAGTCCTTGATATGCGCCTCTTGAAACGATATACATAAATCCTCTCGCATCGACAACAAGCTTCACCGGATCAAATTTGAAGCTTGCGGGAAGATAACTCGAGTCCGGCTTGCCGAACGCACTGACCATCTCCCCGTCGTCACCTGCGACGACGATCCGTTGATTCCCCGTATCGGCAATATAGATGAATCCGGCTTCGTCTACAAAGACGCCTTCCGGACTTCTAAGCGGGTCGTCCGGAAATTCAAGGCTTCGAATAAATTTCCCCTCGGCGTCCAGATGCACGATCCGATGATTGCCGGTATCCGCGATATACATATGATCGTTAGCGGCAATAAATAAATCTTGTGGATTATTCATGGGTGAATGCACTCTCTCGCCCGGTTTGTCCGGATCCGCGATATAGATATCGTGCCCTGCATATTTCACGGGATGATAAGGCGACTGCGTAAAGACGAAGTAGCCGTAGCTATCCCTCGAAAAGGTGAAATAAGGAACTTCCGCACTTGCTCCACTCGGCATGAGCATTGGAGCCACCAGGCAGAAACAGAGGAATGCTATCCACTTCCATCTGCCTCTTGAATTGACCATGTTTGACCCTCCGTTCTCCGTTTGCTCTGCTATTTAATTCCCGAATGCGCCATCGTGGCGATCACTTTGCTCTGGAAGAAGAGGAAAATAATCAGCTGCGGCAAAAACATAATTAATGCACCCGCCGCAGCCGCGCCTTGACGCGCCACTGTATTGGACAAATTCGCCGTGATCGTCGAGAGATAGAACGGCAATGTTTTCATTGCCTCGTCCTGCATGAACAGCGTTGACGTTTCCACGTTGCCCCACGCCGCCTGGAACGATAGAATGCCAACGGTTGCCATCGCAGGCATCACGATGGGAATGACAATCCTGATAAACGTTTTGAATTCGCCGGCTCCGTCAATCTTTGCCGCTTCAAGCAGTTCGTTCGGCATTTGATCGATAAACTGCTTCAGCAAAAATACGCCGACGGGCAAGGATAACAGCGGCAAAATATGCCCCCAGTACGTATTCATAATGCCGATGTATTCAACCACGACGTATCTCGGAATCCCCAGCACTTCCGCAACGAACAGGAGCGAGATGATGATGGTTGAAAATAACAGCTTGCGGCCCGGAAACTTGTGCTTTGACAGCGGATAGGCGCATAAGGCGCTGAACACCATCATTCCCACCGTTGAAACCGCGGTGACCACAATACTGTTAAAGAAATATCTTGATACCGGCACAAACGAATCTCTTGTAATCGTTACAAGCTCCACAAAGTTTTGGGACGTCGGCTCGCGAACGATAAAATTCGGCGGGAACAGGAACAGTTCATGAAACGGTTTAAAAGCATGATTCGCCAGATACACAAGCGGCAGAAGCATGAAGGCCGATAATCCCGTCAAAAAGAAAAGCAGGAAAATCTGAAATCGGTCCAGTTTCTTCATTCCGTAATAGAAGTCCGGCCACACCGCCAGCAACCGCCGGCTGTTTTTTCCGATTCGCGCTAGCATCACTCATCCTCCTTCGTGCCAAACAAGCGAAAGAACGTTCTGCTGATGACAATCATGAGCAGCAGCATGACGACCGATACGGCGCAAGCATATCCAAGTTCATACCGGATAAATCCATAGTCCTGCACATGATTCAGCATCAACTGTCCCGCATATCCGGGTGTAGGATTTTGGCTGGACAGCTGCACGCCGATATCTCCCGATTTCAGCGTGTGAGTCAGCGCCAGGATGGCCGCGAACAGCATTTGCGGTTTCATCATCGGAATGGTAATATACCAAATCTCCTGCAGGCGGCTTTTCATTCCGTCAATTCTGGCGGCTTCATATAATTGTTTGTCCACATTCAATATGCCGGCCAGGACGGCCAGGAAGCCAACGCCCATGCTTGCCCATACAGACACAATAATCATGACATCCATCAAATACTTCTTGTCCGTCACGAACAAAATCGGTTTGTCGATATAACCCCAGTCCAGCAGGAAGCTGTTCAAATAGCCTGTCCTGTCTCCGGAAAACATGACCTGCCAGATGACGCCCATGGCAATGCCTGCGGTCAGGGAAGGCGCATACATCGCAAGCGTATACCCTAGCCTCGGCGCACTCGGCAATTGGGCGATCAGCCAGGCAAGCAGGAAGGCCATTGCATAACCGAACGGTCCGACAAACAAGGCATATTTAAAGGTGTTCGGCAGTACATGCTCCAGAAAGATTAAATCCTGTGACAATAAATTCTGATAATTGAGCCACCCGACCAAATTGGGCGGCTCAATGGCATTGAAATAAGTGAAGCTGAGTCCGACCGCCGCCAGAACCGGTATGATTGTAAAAATAATGAACATACTGACAAACGGCGCGATAAACAAATAGGAAATTCTGTATCTCCATATTTCACTCATGAGAAGCTTCAATTTTGCCATGATTTGCCGAGAAACCGACCGGGGTGAGACCGCTTGAGCCGGTGTATGATTTCCCGGCGCCCTCACAACATCGCCGTTCAATGCATTTTGAGCCCTATCTGACATATTCATCCACCCCTGTCCATGGCTCTTTGACTTCCATCATTTCCAATGGTTTTCGCTTTCCGCCTTCTTGATCGATGAGTTCAAACTCCATCTGCTTGCGGCGAAGCTCGCGATTTATATCCACTATTGCTCTCTCTAACGATTCCCGATCATTCATCCCGTCAACAACCGTTCGCAACCAGGCATTGTTCAGCTCGCGGCCTGTCATATAGGCTCCCGGAACGACGGGAAAATCTTTAAACCATTTCCATTGTTCCAGTATGACCTCCAGGTCCTCGTTCTTCCAGGGCATATTTGAAAATGCTTCCACATTGGCGGAATTCCACCTGAACTGTTCCCCGAAAAAGTTTTCCAGGTTCGTGCCGAATTCGGTTTGAATTTCGGTTGACGAATACCATTTGGCAAACTCCCAGGCCAACCGCTTCTTCTCTTCGTCTTCATTATCGAAAAGCATCATGGCGGTCATGCTCGAACCGGTTACATTCGTTCCTGCAGTCCCGTCGGGAATGCCGGACGCCCATCGAACGACGGTTCCGTCCGCTTGCTCGACTCCCGGTATCGGCGCAATACCCCATGTTCCGCGAATTTCCGGCGCCGCAACAAGAAGCTGCATATATTGGTTAAAGTCTGCGATCCCGACCGGCAAATATCCTCTGCGAAAATGATTGTAGAAGCTCTGGATATTGCGATCCAGTCCGAAAATGTTAAATAAATCCGTCCATTCCTTAAAGGTCGTAAAGGCTTCGGCACTGTTTAAACCTGTGCGTAAACCGTCCGCCGAGTAAAGATCGACGCCATGCTGGTAAAACAGAATGGAGAAATCCTTCGGTTCCATATAGAAGTTATAATTGTTCTGCAATAACGTCGGAATCATTTTATAGACATCGTTCCACGTATCGGGTATCTCCAGTCCGAGCCGGTCCAAAATATCTTTGCGATAGAAGAGCACCTTAAACCGCAGCGTCTCCGGGATGCCGTACAACCCGCCGTTATAATAAAACGGCAGCAGCGATCCCGGGTGATATCTTTCCGCCAGCTCCTTGGCTCCGGGCAATTCGGACAAATCAAGCGCAGCCCCGCGCAAAGCCATATCAAACGGCATGTCCCCCGGCACACCGAGCGCAACATCGGGCATTATTCCGGCTGCGTTCGCCATGATCAACAGCTCCGGCTGCTGGATCAGATTGACCCGCACTTTAATACCATATTCAGGAGTAAAATATTCATTGGCCAGGTTTTGCAGTTCATTGACATAGTCCCGTCCGAACATAAACCAGACGTTTAATACGTCGTCCTCCATATTGCTAAGCGTATCTCTGTCATTAAACGAATAATAGAAGCTTTGCACCGCGGCTTTCGTGCGCTCCCAGACGGTAGCATTTAACCTCGGCATTTTCTGGCCGGCTGAAGCGATATATATTTTTTCGAGCAGCAGCGGCTTGTTTAACAATGTATTTCTTTGCGCTTCAATCGACTCTTGCAGCGATCCGATATTCAGCTCTTTATTCGGAATTTCATTCGGTTTTCGGAGCAGCCGCCCGATATCTTTAGCCGCCGCTTCAAATGCACGCGAGACGTCGCTTCGCACACCGCCGTTTGCCTCTTCCATAACCTTCGATAACGCCACTAATTCCTCTTGAATCATTTTTAATTCATCCGTAAATCCAGGCAGTTCGGTTTCGACATCCCAATTGCGGAATTTGTCAACCTTGCCGCCGCCGGTCGCTTCCCGCAGCTTGCGGGCAAGCGCTCGGATTTGGCCTGACAGCTCGTCGGCCTTCGCGATTACCGGAATATAAGGATTATGCGTGTTTTGCAAGGCGATTGAATTTTTCCCTTTCTTCAAGTAAAACATAAACGGTTCTCCGTCCCGGTCTGCTATTTCATAAGAAGCAAATTTGTTATCGTACGGAAACCTTACATTTTGAACTTCCTGAAACGGAATTTCCCCATTCACATAAAGCGTTCTGTAGGAAGATAAGCTTTTCGCGTAGCCCTGGTAGCCACGAAGTACAACGTAATAGTATCCGTCCTCCGGAACCTCGAATTCCCAGACCGCTTTCTGAGCCTTCATCTGCCATCTGGTTCCGCCTACGGCGTTGTACACAATCCGGTCAAAGGCCGAAGGCGTGCTGAGTGCATCGCGGTTGTATTCCAATTGGATGGCCGTTTCGTTCTTTGCAGCCATCTGCTCCGCTTCAATAACAATGAGATGCTCTCCTTGATTCGCGGCTTGCGGATAGGACCGTTTCGCTTCTTCATAGCTGATTAGTTCCGTCGGCGGCCGGAGCCTGATGCCCGCTATTGCGACAGACTCGTTCTGCAATGTAAGCCGGATCGTATTCTCACCCTTATTTAGGTTCCACAATAACGGCATTGTATAGGAACCTTCCGAGTCAGTGAACGGCTTTTCCTGCCATCCTTCAATTTCTTTCATAACCGGGCGAATGTGATTCCCCTCCGCGTCTGTCCGCAGCGGGAACTGATCCTGAAATTGTCTGTTGAATTCAAGGAATTTCGCTTCTCTGAACGGATGTTCACCATTGATTTGTGCGCTGAATTGTACCGCTCGTCTTCCGGCGCCTTCCGCCCACGGCTTCGGATGGTATTCAAGGACGAGCTCATACAAACCCGCCTCCGGAACATCCGCTTTAAACTCCACCCAGCCTCGTTGGCTGAACCAAATTAACGTTTCGTTCTTCCCCTTATAGCTGCCAATCTCTACCGCAGCATCATCGGATTGACCGGTCAAGGAAACGGCCGGAATATAGATTCCCCGCGTTCCGTTTGGAACGCCCTCACTCTTCCACTCTTCCAGCCGCTCAAAGTAGAACGGCTCGAACGGTTCCGTTGATTCGGTTAACGCCGGCTTCGCCGCACGGTTGTTATCTGCTGCGGCAATTGCCTGCGAAGCGAATGGAGCTTCCATCGGATGATAGCTTGCAATCACTGCAACAATCAACGCTGCAATCAAAAGCCTCGTTGTAAACACTTTCATTTTCGGATGTGCAAACACGGCAACTCACTCCTATCCATCCGTCAGTGCATTTTCGGTTTGTTTATCGAAGAAAACAGCTTTATGCATATCAA
The DNA here is from genome assembly GCA_041281825.1 of Paenibacillus tarimensis. Classification (GTDB taxonomy): domain Bacteria; phylum Bacillota; class Bacilli; order Paenibacillales; family Paenibacillaceae; genus Paenibacillus_D; species Paenibacillus_D tarimensis_A. The sequence continues at coordinate 3,561,272 of CP166298.1, forward strand.
TAGAAACCTGTACATTGGACCCGTCATCGTAATAATATCTGGGATGAGCTCTCACGACGATCGGATTGTTGGTATGGATATTGATGTGACAGTACCGGTCCGATCCGATGAATTCACTGAATTCCAGTTTCCCGTTAACGACCGCTTCCGGATAGGCTTCAAAGACGATCGGTTCGAATGAAATATGCTCCGGACGGATGCCAAGCATGACGGCCCTGCCGATCAATTTGTTTTTCTTTATCATATTAGCCTGTCTCTCGTCCAATCGGATTGCGAAACGGTTCGTGTGAAATTCTATCCCGCCATCCGCGTTCTCTTCCGCCTTCCCTTCGATAAAGTTCATCGGCGGAGAACCGATAAAGCTGCCAACGAACATATTCTTCGGATGATAATAGATCTGTTCCGGGGTATCGACCTGCTGAATGATACCGTTCTTCATCACGACAATACGATGGCCCATCGTCATCGCCTCGATCTGATCGTGGGTGACATAGATCATGGTGACGCCGATTTTCTTATGCAACCGGATAATTTCGGACCGCATCTGTACACGCAGCTTCGCATCCAGATTGGACAACGGCTCGTCCATCAAAAACACTTGAGGCGTGCGCACGATGGCTCGTCCTAATGCGACGCGCTGTCGTTGACCGCCTGACAATTCTCTCGGCTTGCGGTTCAGATAGTTTTCGATCTCCAGTACTCTGGCCGCCTTTTTTACGCTTAAGTCGATTTCATGCTTCGGAAGCTTGCGCAGCCTGAGGCCAAACGCGATGTTTTCATACACGGACATGTTAGGGTATAACGCATAGTTCTGAAATACCATGGATATGTCACGGTCTTTGGGCGGAATATCGTTTACCAGCGTATCTCCGATATACACTTCCCCTTCAGAAATATCTTCAAGTCCGGCCAGCATTCTTAAAGATGTTGACTTGCCGCACCCGGAAGGCCCGACAAAGACTAGAAACTCCTTATCCTCCACTTCAAGATTAAAATCGTTTACTGCTGGGATCGGGTCCTTCCCGTAGTGTTTATAGACGTGATTAAACAGTATTCGAGCCATATCTTTACCCCCTGGGCCATTGATCTCATCTATCATTGTAATAAGGATCATTTGAACATAGTGTGAATTTTTTAAATCAAAAGCCCCTTCGTCGATTTCGACAAAGGGACTTTGGGTTATATTTATCCATTTTCTTCCTATAAATGACTTATTAGTTTTTTTTAATAAAAGGAATCTTTTTCTCATATTCCCATTCTATTGGATGGGAGAAAGTCCCGGAATTAGCCGGATTCACCCTCTCATTTTTCTTCCAGGCATTCTCATTTTCATTTTCTCCATTACTGTTACCAACATTTTCATGCTGAAACTGCTTTCCTGCTAGGGCTAGTATAATAATAGATTAACGAAGCGGAGACGCTTCAAGCTCCGCTCAAAGATCCCTACTTAAGGAGGAATTAACTTGAAGAAAAGTTTATTGTTGGCACTATCCTTGTTCGTAGCTGCACCTGTAGCTGCACCGGTCATCGCCCCGACAAAAGCCGCCGCGGCTACGAATTACGAAACGGAGGTGGAATGGGGCGTAAATTTTAGGTCCTCTCCAAGCACGGGCGCCCGCATATACCGGATGTTGAGAAAAGGCGAAAACATTCATGTCATTTCAAAGGTGAACCGCTATTGGTATAAAGTGAAAACGAAAAGCGGCACAATCGGCTATATTTCCACGGATCCGAAATATACGAATTACAGCAGCCGCTCTTCGAACGGAAGCAGCGGCGGAAGCAGCGGTAGCACCGTCAGCAGTAAAGCGGATCAGATTATCGCAACCGCTCAAAGTCTTAAAGGCCGTGTTACATATAAATTCGGAGTGAACAATACGGCCCGGCTGATCCTTGACTGCTCGTCGTTTACAAAGTATGTATTTGGGAAACACGGCGTTTCTATGAAATGGGGAACCCGATTCCAGAAAAATGACGGGCATTACGTAAGCAAAAGCAATCTTAAAAAGGGCGATCTGGTCTTCTTTGATACAAACAGCAACGGTTCTATCAACCATGTCGGCATTTATATCGGCAACGGCCAGTTCATTCATAACAAGCCGCGCAGCGGCGTCGTTGTCAATAGCTTGAACACCGGGTTCTGGAAGAGCCATTACACGACCGCAAGACGGGTTCTTTAAATCACATAGGATTCTACTAAAATACCGTCAGGAGATTCTCCTGACGGTATTAAAATTCCGGCGAATTAGACTACTGCTCGTCCGGTTCCTCCGTTCGGTGATGTTTCCGGATTCTTTAATTAGGTACCCTTTATCAAAGTAAGAATCGGGAAATATTTGATATCTTTCGATAAATTCAAAGAAAAAAATAGCCCAAAACCGAATTATTCCAGTTTTGAGCTTCCAGAGCGGCTTCCCATCATTACTGCATTGACAGGAGCGCCGATTTAAACGGGCGGTAATCGCACTGCGATGAGAAGAACGGGGGATATTAAGTCCAAACGGCTCATACTGGCTGCTGTAGAGTACATTTCTTTCTCTATTGAGTCCAAACGGCTCATACTGGCTGCTGTAGAGTATATTTCTTTCTCTATTGAGTCCAAAGTGCTCATACTGGCTACTGTAGAGAACATTTCTTTCTATATTAAGTCCAAACGGCTCATACTGGCTGCTGTAGAGAACATTTCTTTCTCTATTAAGTCCAAACGGGATGAAGTAAAATTGTTTGTGTACCAACATCTGGTGTCTAGCCAGAACAAAAAAAAGTAGGGTATCCTCGGGATTGCGAAAGTCACCAAGAAAGGACCCTACTCAATGACTACTTTACCCGAAAACCTGTTCAATGATCTACTGGAAAATACTGTAACTACGTTGGTGAAAGAAAAACTTGAATTGCTTCTGCGGGAAGAAATCAAGAATTTCATGCAGGTGGAACATGAAGGCCAACGTAACAGCCGTAACGGATACTACGAACGTACATTTGAGACCCGACATGGCAAGATCAATGATCTCAAAGTACCGCGCGACCGAAACGGAGAGTTTCAAACGCAGCTCTTTGAACCTTACCAACGCCGAGAAGGTTGGCTGGAGGAAGCGATCATCCACATGTACAAAGGTGGTATGAGCACGCGAGAGGTAGCCAAGTTTATTGAGTGTATGTTCGGTACTCAGTACTCTCCGACCACGATCAGCAACATCACTCAGACGGTGATGGAGGACATTGAACAATGGCAAAACCGCCCTCTCGAGCGCCGGTATTCCGTCATCTATTTGGATGGTTTATATGTGAAACTGAAGCGTAATACAGTCAGCAGTGAAGCGGTCTACCTTGCCATGGGTATTGACGAAAAAGGCTATCGTCAAATTCTTGGCTTTTATGTGGGCGGACATGAGAGCTCGAACGGGTGGCGGGAAGTACTTCGTGATCTTTACCGCCGCGGCGCCACAGAGGTGCTCCTTGGGGTCTTCGACGGCCTCCCAGGGCTAGAAGAGGCGTTCCGTGAGGTTTACCCCAAGGCCGATGTGCAGCCTTGTATCGTGCACAAAGTACGTAACACCTTCCCAAAGATTCGCGTACAAGACAAGACCGAGTTTTTAGGTGATCTCAAAGAAGTCTATAGTGCACCTGACGGTGATGTGGCCCGAGCTGTATTTGATGGCTTCAAAGACAAATGGCAGAAACGATACCCGAAGGAGGTCAAATCGTGGGAGGATCAGCTTCCGACATTACTTACCTTCTATCAGTACCCGCCACTCATTTGGCCAGCCATTTACACATCGAACCCGATCGAGCGTATGAATAAAGAACTGCGTAAACGGCTCAAGCCCATGAACAGTTTAACGAACATTGAGGCAGCTGAAAAGATCATCTACCTGCAGGCAATAGACTACAATGAAAAATGGTGCGGACGTGCAATACGCGGCTTTGTTGATCGAGACACAAAGGACGCACTGGAGAAAATGTACGCTAAGAAGTATCCCAATCCATCCGGTCTGAAGGAGATTAACGTCTCCTTGTAGATACTGGCATCAGTGGAGGAAATAAAAACCAGCTCTCGCGCTTCGCTTGAGCTACACCCATCCACCAAAAACAATCGTCAGAAGATTCAATCTTAGCCGTTTGTCCGTTATCCTGGGCGGGTGGTTTGGTGGAGGACGGGTAACCCTGCGCTGTCGCTTGGGCTACGTCCTCCACCAAACCACCAACAAACAATTTCATCCATCGTACCGATGGATACCCTACCCACTTACACAAACATCTTGACACTACCCCAAACGGCTCATACTGGCTACTGTAGAGAACATTTCTTTCTCTATTGAGTCCAAAGTGCTCATACTGGCTGCTGTAGAGTACATTTCTTTCTATATTAAGTCCAAACGGCTCATACTGGCTGCTGTAGAGTACATTTCTTTCTCTATTGAGTCCAAACGGCTCATACTGGCTGCTGTAGAGTACATTTCTTTCTCTATTGAGCGAGAACTGGTGCATGATGGGCTGCAAGGAACATCATCGGTTTTCATGACAATGCTTGAGCATTTTGGATCAAAATAAGCCGGATTTATCGGTTTACGGCTTTTTTTCAGGATTTCGGCTCCTTTTTACCGTTTATCCCCGCACTTCCATCCGAATATCATCCTGATCTTCGTCCAGCACGATATAGAGCTCTCTGCCGTCCAAATACCAGAGGTTATCTTCCTCCATATAAAACAAGATGCCTTCTGCAGCATGTTGAAGCGCCGGCTTTCTTGGCGTATCTTTGGTCAAACCAAGAGAAAAACCGGGCTGTACGCTGCCGCATCCGCCGAGGCGGACGAATATTCTGACCTGATCCCCTTCCTCCAGAGACATCTCTCTCTTGTACCAGCGAGCCGCATTGTCTTCCACAACCAATCTCACTGACTTCGCCCCCTCATATTCTATGTTGTTAATCGAATGCGCCTTCCAAATTTTTGAACTGGTGCACGAACATCTTGTAATACGTCCCCTGCCGCTCGAACAGCGCTTCGTGGCTGCCTCTCTCCACAATCCTGCCCTGGTCGATAACCATAATTTCATCGGCGTCACGGATTGTGTTCAATCGATGCGCAATAATAAAGCTGGTGCGTCCCTTCATTAATTTCAATAATGCATCCTGAATATGAAGCTCCGTCCTGGTGTCTATGCTGCTTGTCGCCTCGTCCAAAATAAGAATGGAAGGTCCCGCAAGAATGACCCTTGCGATCGCGAGCAGCTGCCTCTGTCCCTGGCTTAAATTGCCGCCGTTCTCCGTAAGCATCGTATCATATTTCCCGGGAAGCTTCCGAATGAAGGCATCCGCGTTGGCGAGCACCGCCGCCTCCCTCACTTCCTCATCGCTAGCATCCGGCTTCCCGTACCGGATATTGTCCCGGATCGTTCCTGAAAATAAATAAGTATCCTGCAAAACGATGCCGAAGCTTCTGCGCAGACTGTCCCTCGAATAGTTCCGGATATCGATGCCGTCGATCAGAATACGTCCGCCCGTTACATCATAGAACCGGGTGAGCAGGTTGACAATGGTCGTCTTCCCCGCTCCGGTAGGTCCTACGAGGGCAACACTGCTCCCTTCCGGCGCATCGAAGCTGATGCTCTTCAGAATTGGAACATCGGGCCGGTAACCGAAGCTGACGTTCTCAAACGTCACATGTCCCCTCGAACCTGACAGAACCGCAGCATCCGGATCGTCCTCCTTCTCCTCGCGTTCGTCCAGCACCTCGAACGCCCGCTCGGCCCCGGCCACACCTGCCTGTAACATATTATATGTATTTGCCAGCTCGTTGAGCGGCCTGACGAACAGCCTGGAGTAACTCAGGAAGCTGGCAATGATCCCAATCGTAATCTGCTCATTAACGGCCAGTATTCCGCCTACGATTGCAACGGCGGCAAAGCCGATATTATTAATGACGCCCAGCAGCGGCATCAGATATCCCGACCATATTTGCGCCTTTAACCCGGCTTCGTACAATTTAGCATTGACCGCTTCGAACGACTGAATCGATTTCTCCTCGTGATTGAACGCTTTCACCATCTGCAGACCGGTAATCGTCTCTTCAATATGGCCGTTCAGTCTCCCAAGCTGCGCCTGCTGCTCTTTAAACAGCACTCTGGTCCTGCGCGTAATGGTACGGGCGAGAAAATATACCAGAGGAACGGTGATTAAAGCGGCTAAAGTAAGCGTTGGGCTAAGTACTAGCATCATGATCAGCGAGCCGGCGATCGTAATCGTTCCGCTCATCAGCTGAGCGGTGGACAAGGATATCGTATTGCTGACATTATCAATGTCGTTCGACATCCGGCTCATCACTTCACCGTGCGGACGCGAGTCAAAAAAGGATAACGGCAGCTTCTGCAGCTTGTCGAACATCGAACGTCTTAAATTTAATACAACACGCTGCGATAAACCGGCCATCAGCCAGCTTTGCAGAAAGGTGAGAGTTCCCTCGGCAATATAAGCGGATATCAAAGCGATGGCAGCGATTTCCAGCACCCGGAAGCTGACGGAGCCGTTCGAAGCGGACATGGCGTCGACCGCAACGCCAATTAGATACGGACCGGCCAGCGTCAGTGCGGAGCCGGTTAAAATAAACAGAAAAATGACCGATAACAGCTTCTTTTCCTTACCGAGATACTGCCACAGCTTCTTCAGCGTTTCCCCAAAGTTTTTGGGCTTTGCGACCGGGCCGCCGCGGCTGCCGAATCCGCCGCCCGGTCTGGCCGGGCCGATCGCAGGTATATCTTGTTCGGAAGTTTTCCTCCCCGCCTCAGCCATGGGACTGCACCTCCTTGCCTACTTGCGAATAGTAGATTTCCCGGTACACAAGGTTGTGCTCAAGCAGTGTCTCGTGCGTGCCGATCCCGACGATTTCGCCTTGTTCCAGCACAATAATTTTGTCGGCGTCCATAACGGATGTAATTCGCTGTGCAATCATCAGACACGTTATACCTTGAGCATATTGCTTCAGCGCCGCTTTAATTCGCGCCTCCGTCGCCACGTCTACAGCGCTTGTGCAATCGTCGAGAATCAGAATATCCGGTTTGCGAACAAGCGCTCTCGCAATCGATAACCGCTGCTTCTGACCGCCGGATAAATTCACCCCTCGCTGTCCGAGGACGGAATCGTAGCCCTCGGGCAGCGACTGAATGAACGGATGAGCTTCCGCCAGCCTGGCCGCATGAAGGATCTCCTCTTCGGAAGCCGCCTCATTCCCCCATTTAATGTTATCCCGAATCGTTCCCGTGAACAGGACCGATTTCTGGGGCACCAGCGCAATCGTTTCCCGAAGCTTCATCGGATCCACCTTTTTTATATCGATGCCGTTTACCTTCAAGGTGCCTGAACCGATATCGTAAAAGCGGGGAATGAGGGAGACGAGACTGCTCTTGCCCGAACCGGTCGAACCGATTATGCCGACCGTTTCCCCCGGTTTGCAAGTGAAGGTGATGTTTTTAACGGCAGGGATTCCCGAATCTCCCTGATAGGCGAACGATACGTCCCGGAACTCGATGGAACCCTTTTGCCCAGGTCGCTGTTCAACTTTATCGTCCCATTTCATCCGGTTGACCTCCGTAAATACTTCCCCGATCCGAACAGCGGAAGCTTTGGCTCGGATAAACAAATTGAACACCATCGAGATGAGCATAAGCGCAAACAAAATTTGCGTCATGTAATTTATGAAGGCAATAACGACTCCGACTTTCAATGAGCCTGAATCCACCCACAAGCTGCCGAGCCATATCACCGCTACAATCCCAAAATTAACCGTCAGCATAATAGCCGGGTTGAAGACGGACATGAAGCGCATCACCTGCACGGAACGTTCTTGATATTCGGTATTCGCCGCATCGAATTTGTCCGCTTCATAAGCGAACCGGTTATAAGCTTTCACCACCCGGACACCGGACAAATATTCCCTAATCACCCGGTTGACATGATCGAGTGCTTGTTGAACCTTCAAATACCTTGGAAATCCTACCTTTAAATTATAAAAGATCAAAAGTCCGACGATCGGAACGACCACTGCCAATACGACGGACAAACCGGCATCAAGACGCACCGCCATGATCAGGCTTCCGACGGCAATCAGCGGTGCCTTGACGAAGATACGCATCATCCCGTTCACGAAATTTTGCACAAGCGTCACGTCATTCGTCAACCGCGTAATCAGCGAAGCCCGTTCAAAGCGGTCGATATTTTCAAAGGAAAGACTTTGGATATGCCGAAACAGATCCGATCTGAGCTCCGCCCCGAACTGCTGCGAAACGCGGCTTGCTATAATATTTCGGACCGATGCTGCTACAGCTCCGAGCGCGGTAATCATTAGCATGATGCCGCCCAAACGAAGCACAATATCCATCCGATTTCCAGCTACGCCGTCATCGATCATTTGTGCCATCATCGTCGGAAGCAGCAGATCCGCGAGCGCTTCAAGCGTCAGGAACAGTACGGCCAGACTAAACATCTTCCAGTATTTGCGTATGTACTTGCTGAAAAATCGCACCGGCACTCCTCCCGACATTGGCATCTTTAAGCATGACATAGGGATCTTTGAGTGGGGTTCAAAGTCTCTCTGCTTGAATAGCATGTACGTATCTAATAAGATACTCCAGATTCCGTTATTTGTCACCCGTACGGAAAAAGGAACCGCTACAACTCTGTTCTGAATTTACTTTCAGCCTGCAACGGCGCTTTTGACCGCTGTTCCATTGACTCCTCTCACCTAAGCGGACTGAGAATCCGTTATTGAATGAAATTCCGCTGTTTTCGGTATGCCTCCTGCCCTTTTTAAACAAATAACGGAACCAGAGTCCGTTCAATCAGGTTATATACCCTTTTCTTAAAAAATAGCGGAATCAGTGTCCGCTCAGCTAGTGAATGGCCCGAAATGTTCGGGCTTAGGCCGCGATATGTGAATGTTTACGAAGTGGATTACCTTTGGGAATCCTCAGTGAAACATATCCTTTCATATATTCCAGCAAAAATAGAACCGTTCCGGCTTACGGAACGGTTCTATTCAACGCTTATTTGCTTTGTCAAACCAGCCGGGATAATCTGTAATGATACCGTCAACCCCCAGCTTCAACGTTTGCTCCAGCTGTTCGTTCTCGCGGATCGTCCAGGACATGACTTTGCGGTTGAGGGCATGGATCGCTTTTACCATCCGCTCGTCAAGCAGCTCAAAGTTATAGTTGAAATACGTAGCGTAGGAAGAAAGCTCTGTTATTCTTTCGACTGTCATCGGTTGATGCTGCTCGGAAATCAGCACGCCGATCGGGATTTCGGGCAATAAAGCGTGCATTGTACGCATCGACTCGTGATGAAAGGACTGGATCACGATATTCCCGTTTTCCATATACCGCGTTACGATCCCCGCCGTTTTTTGCTCCATATCCGGATAGAGCGGGGGATCTTTCAATTCAATCAATATCCCTGTTTGTCCGGTATACCGTTCCAATACCTCTTCTAAGGTTGGAATCGATTCTTGCGTTTTCGCGGGGTCAAAGTAGCTGCCGGCGTCCAATGCCTTCAGTTCTTCCAGCGTATAATCGTTAACTAAGCCTTGTCCGTTCGTCGTTCGATCCAACGTTTCGTCATGGATGACGACAAGCTGGCCGTCCTTGCTCATGCGTACATCGATTTCAATGAAATCCGAGCCCAAGCTTACGGCCAGATCGAAAGCCGCCATCGTATTTTCCGGAGCGTCACCCGATGCGCCGCGGTGGGCAACAACAAGTCCGTCGTATGGCATCGACGCTTGAACGGTCAGAGAAAACCCGAGCCAAAATAAGAACAGCAATAGCGGTCCTGCGGAAGAGATTAGAACGAGTTTTCTTCTTCGCATGATCGGCGTCGGCCTCATTTTACCGGACCGTTTGTTTCATCTCATGAATGACCTTGATCAACCGATCCGGATAATTGGTCGTGATCCGCAAATTCGGATGCGCAGGCACCAGCTTCTTCATCTCCTCCGGCTCATCGACCGTCCAAACGCCGACATCGACTCCAAAATCCTGCAGTTCCTTAACGAGAGCCGGTGTAACATAGGCATAATGCATGGAGACGCTTTTTGCCCTCGTGTATTGAAGCTGTTCCAGGATCAGCGTGGGCTTGCCTGCATATATTAGTCTCGTTTCAATGGAAGGATCGATCCCGCCGGCGATCTTCATCGAATCGTGATCGAATGAACTAAGCACGGCCAGGTCCTGCATACCGTAACGGCGAATCAATTCAATGACTTTCCCTTCGATCCCTTCGTAATCGGTCCCCTTCTTCTTTAACTCCACTTCCAGTCTGCAGCGTCCTTGGGTCAGCTGCAGCACTTCCTCCAGGGACGGGATAGGCTGTCCCATGAATTCCGGTGCAAACCATTTTCCTGCATCCAATCTGCGCAATTGTTCGTACGTATGCTCTTTAATGAGGCCTTCCCCGGTGGAGGTACGATCCAATGTATGGTCGTGCATGACGACCGGCACACCGTCTTTGGAAAGGTGCACATCGATTTCAATCGAATAAATCTCTTCCTCAGCGAGCGCCATTCCGATGGCTGCTAACGTATTTTCCGGCGCTTTCCCCGAACAGCCGCGATGGGCTACGATTCTAACCATACCTGTTCCTCTCCCTCTCAACCGAATTATTTGACGCCGTTATAGACAAAAGCACGGATAATTTGCCGTTGGGCAAAGAAAAACACAATCAGAATCGGCAGGACTAGAATGAGATTGCCCGCCATCAGGACGTTCCAAGTAGCCACGCCTTCGACTTCCCTAATCTTCGCGATCCCCAGCGGCAGCGTTCTTGCCGATTCATCCGTCGTCATGACGAGCGGCCAGAAGTAATCGTTCCAATGGGCAATGAAGCTGAATAAAGCGAACGTAACCAGCACCGGTCTGGCTAATGGCACCATTAATTTCAAAATAATCTTCCATTCCTTTGCATTATCCAGCCGCGCGGCTTCGATCAGTTCCTCCGGAACCTGTTTGAACGATTGCCTTAAAAGGAATATGCCAAAGGCGCTGGAGGCGAACGGAAGAATGAGGGCAAGATGCGTATTCAGCAACTTCCAAGCGCTTAGTTCCAGATACACCGGCAGAAAGATTAATTGTGAAGGAATCATCAATGTAATCATAACCATCCCGAATAATACGCCGGAGCCGAAAAATTGGTATCGCGCAAAGGCATATGCCGCCGGAATGATCGTCAGCATCTGAAGGATAAGTATGCCGACCGCAATGATTACGCTGTTCGCAAAATAATGAAGAAACGGGCCGCTGTTCCAGGCTTGAACGAAATTTTGCCATACAAAATGCTTGGGAAGCCACTCCGGTGGAAAAATCATCGTTTCCGGCAGCGTCTTTAGGGAGGTGGAGATCATCCATCCGAACGGCATTGCAAAAACGAGGACCAAAAGCAGCAGTCCGATCAAATTAGCGCCTTGGACGGCATAACTCACTGCTTTCGTCATCTTTATCTCTTTGCTGCTTGTTTGGAGCCAAATACGGCTACTCTCCATCGCTCGATTTGCAGCTTTCATGACATGCTTTCTCCTTTTCCTAACGGTAATGAACGCGGTTTGAGAGAAGTTTGAAGTAAAGGATCGTTAACACGCCGACAATAACCAGCAACAGAACTCCCGCTGCGGAAGCGTAACCGATCTTAAAGAACCGGAAGCCGAACTCATAGATGTAATAAACGAGCGTATTGGTTGAATTGACCGGTCCGCCCTGGGTCATGATCGCAATCGTCTCGAATACTTGAAAGGAGCCGATCATGTTGATGATCACCAGGAAAAAAATTGTCGGCGACAGCATCGGGAGCGTCAGCTTGCTGAAGGTTTTCCAGGGCTTGCTCCGGTCGAGCTGCGCGGCTTCATAGATGTCCCCCGGAATGCTTTGCAGTCCGGCAATAAATACGAGTGTATTAAAGCCGATCCCTTTCCATACGGCTACGATCACCAACGAGACTAGCGATGTGTCCGGATGCGAAAGCCATGCCAATTTGCTTATGCCGAACAACCCGATAATCCAATTTAACAGGCCGTATTCGGGATCCATTAACCAGCTCCATAACAGAGAAATGGATACCAGAGAGATGATGTGCGGGCTGAAGATCGCCCCTTGCACAAAGCCGTAGAAGATCCCCGTCCGATTCAGCCATAGTGCGAAAATCAACGATATTCCAATGGTTAGCGAGACCGTCATCAGGGTATATCCCATAGAGTTTCGCAGCACCTGCATAAATTCCGCTTCCTGAAACAGGTCCTTAAAGTTCTGAAGCCCGACAAAGTTTTTCGTAGGACTGATAAAATTCCAATCGTACAGACTTAAATAAATCATGTAAAAGATCGGATAAATGAAGAAGACGGAAAAGGTAACGATGGCCGGAGCAACCATCCCGTAAGGGCGGATTTTTTCCCAAAGCGTCATCGTTAAACGCCTCCTACGGCGGCAAGGCTTGGGGCTGTCGCTTTAATGTCTCTAATCCGCCCACCTTCCGGAGTGAAATAATAAAGACGATCATATGGAACGAGCATCCGGACGCGTGATGCGGATTCCAATGGCGTTAAGAAAGCTTTTACAAAGAAAACGCCGATAGCTGACCTAATCTGGTATATATTTTCCGAACCGAGACTCTCGCGGGTAAGTATTTCCCCTTCAATGATCAAGCCATCGGCCTCACTATTTGGATTCGGCTTCATCAGCACATGCTCCGGCCGGAAGCCCAAATAACCGATCGGAGAGGGCGTTTCCAGAGACATGTCCCTTACATTGCCGTAATTCAGGATGTTCATCGCCGGGGTTCCGATAAACTGGGCCGTAAACAGGTTTTCCGGATCGTTATACAGCTTGGCCGGACAATCGACCTGCTGAATCTCGCCTTTGTTCATCACCACTATGGCATCTCCCATCGACATCGCTTCCACCTGGTCGTGCGTCACATAGACAAAGGTCGTTCCGAGCCGCCGGTGAAGCTGGATCAGCTCGGTTCGCATTTGATTGCGCAGCTTGGCATCCAGATTGGACAGCGGTTCGTCGAGAATGAAGACTTGCGGCTTCTTCACCATTGCCCGGGCAAGGGCAACCCTCTGGCGCTGTCCGCCGGACAACATTTGCGGTTTCTTCTTCAGATGAGGCGTCAAGCCGACGATCTCGGAAATATCCTGAATCAAAGCATCCCGTTCGCGTTTGGGAATTTTCCGGTTCTTAAGTCCGAATTCTATATTTTCACGGACATCCATTGTCGGATACAGCGCGTAATTTTGAAATACCATCGCTACATCGCGATGTCCCGGAGCCGTCTCATTGACGCAGCGGTCGCCGATCCAGATTTCACCGCTTGTCTGCTTCTCCAGTCCGGCAATCATTCGCAATGTTGTCGATTTACCGCAGCCTGAAGGACCGACCAGTACGGTAAACGAACCGTCTTCAATGGTCAGGTTCAGTTCTTTGATCACTTCCTCATCTTTAAACGTCTTGCCGATTTGTTTCAGTTCAATCCTGGCCAAGCGAATCACTCCTTTCAGCTTTATTCACGCAACCATTTATTTTTGCAACAGCTTGTTCGCTTTTTCCGCGGCTTCGTCCATCGCTTCCTGAGGCGTTACTTTCGGGTCGAGAATGGCTTTTTCGATCGCCGTCTTCATCAACGTCGTGATTTCAGGATAAGCATTCTCCATCGGACGCGGGTTCGCATACTCCAATTGATCCACTGCGACCTTGTATTGCGGGTATTCCGCAAAATGGGCTTGCAATTCATCGCTCTCTACGGCTGAAAGACGGGTCGGCAGGTAACCGGTGTATTTGTGCTGATAGATGGTGTTTTCCTCGGTCGTCATAAATTTAATGAATTCCCATGCGGCTTCCTTTTCTTCATCGCTAAGCTTGGACGTCATGACCAGCTGGCATCCGCCCGTCGGAACGCCGTAAGACTTATTCGCCGGCATGTACACCGTCTTCAATTCAAAATTGTTCCCCTGAGCGATTTCGAGGCTGGCCGATACGCCGGCAGTTGAACCGAATTTAAAGGCGGAAAGCTGATTCGCCCAATCCTTGTCCGCTGTCGCACCGGCTTCATTGCCTACCGGAATTTTAATCAGACCTTCTGCGGCCATTTTCTTCCAAAACTCTACAGGCGCAACACCCTCGGGCGTGTTAAATGCAACCGATTTGCCGTCCTCGGTCAGAAGTTGTCCCCCGCTCTGAAAAACCAGACCTTCGTAAAACCAAATGTCGACCGGCATCGTCATCGCCGTCTTGCCTTTATCTTTCAATACACGGGCGTATTGTTCAAGCTCCTCCCAGGACTTGGGTCCTTCCGGATCCAAACCGGCATCTTGCAGCATCGTAACATTCATGTACATGATCGGTGTGCTGCGCATGAATGGAAGACCGTATAACTCACCGTCGACGTAGGCGTTCCCCATAAGACCGGGGTTAAAATCATCGATGCTCACGTCGGCTTGATCCCGCTCTGCATATGTCGACAGTTTCTCCAGCATGCCGGAACGGGCAAAGACGCCGGTAGAGGCGATCTCGAGGTCGGACACCGCCGGAGCGTTGCCTGCCGCGAATGCTGCCTGCACTTTCGCATGCAGATCCTGATAGTTTCCTTGATGCTCCGCCACAACCTCATACCGGTCCTGCGATTCATTAAATCGCTTTACAAGATGCTGTTTGGCTTCTTCAATCTTGCCGCCGAAAGCGTACCAGTATTTAATTTTGATCTTTTCTTTTCCTTTTTCGGTCCCATTGGAAGCTGACGTTGCTGCTGAAGCATTGGAGGCGTTTGTGTTGTTTTCAACGCCGTTGCTGCCGCATGCAGCCAGTGAAAATGTCAAAATAACCGAAAAAACGACCGCTACCCATTTCTTAACCATGTGAATCCTCCTCATTTTTTGAAAAAATAAAGAAACCTTATCCGAACCGCGGGCTTGTCTGCCCGCAGCTTGAATAAGGTTTCTCCTATACTCCAACCTATGTGTTCTATTTACTTGTCGAATTCATCATACCGGACATTTATTAATGCAGTATTATCGTTTTATCATCCCGAAGTTAAATCGCTTTCCCCGGTATGATCCCGTGAAGTGGCTCGCGCCACAGCTTGGGTTTCGAAGTCGATACCGCCGTTGCGCCATACTTTAAGCATTCTATAGCGTCATTGCGTTCGGACAGCAATCCGCCTGTAATAATCGGGGAGGCTGTGAAGCTTTTGACCGTATCGATCATTTCGGGAATTCGGGCCGGCATTACTTCAACGATATCCGGCTTGGCATGGCGGAGGCTGTTGGCGATGTTCTCCAACCCTTCGGTATCGACAAGAAAAAATCTTTGGACCGTGATTAACCCCAAGCTCTTTACGGCCTTTACAACCGCAGTTTTTGTGGTGATAATCCCGGTTGGCCGGATTGCCTTGGCCAGGTAATCCAGTCCGTAACTGTCGGTGCTCAAGCCGCCGATCTTCTCCAAATGCAAGAAGACGGGAAGCTGATGCGTATGGAACAGGTCGACATATCCTTTAATAACCCCGATATGCCCCGTCAGCAGAAACACGCCGCTTAACTGATTCTTTAGCGATAAGGCTATTTCAATATGCTTCGGTTTCTTGATCGCTGCAACGAGCTTGTGTTTTAACAGCTTTTCGAAAAAAAGTTCGTCATTTCGCATGGATTCCATCCTTAGATGCCGCTGGAATTCGCCGTAGACAGCAAAGGGACTGTACATTCGCGGTCATATATCCCGCCACGGGCTTCAGGGTTATGGCTGAAATGTTTCATGTTTTTATGCAGCACAGACGCATTATTTTCCATATCCTTGTCTGCTACATCGATTGCGGAAATGAGAATTTCTTCTCGGCCAATCTCCACAAGGCGGAAGGCATGCTGATCCAGACAGGCGGATAGCTGGACAAACGTCCAGTTATGTTGCCTGACAATGGAGTCTACATGTGTATGGCCGTTGAAATAAACACCCATTCCTTCTTTCCGTTTTAATATACGCCACATATCAATGTCGGAATGAATGGATCCTTTGTCCCGGTCCGATCTCTTTGTTGTCATATAGACCGGATGATGGGCGAAGACGAGAAGAGGCTTGGTTCCCGACCGGTTCACGACATTCTCCAGCCACAGTAATTGTTCTTCGTCAAGCCAGCCCCCCCAATCCTCCAAATCCATCTCTTTGGCCGTGTCCAGAAAAGCAAATACAGCCCGCTCAGTCTCAATGGAGTGATAGCGGGCTTGACCTGTGATACGTAAAACCTCGTCCCTGGGCTGAGCATAGAGATCATGGTTTCCGAGAACATGATAGAACGTCCTGCCGGTCCGGCGCAGCATTTCGTAAACCTGGTGCAGTTCAGCGGTTGTACCGTAATTCGTCAAATCTCCCAGCGATATGTGGGCATCGGCTTCTATATCTAAATATCGTTCAAGCAAGGCCTGATAGAAAGCATGACTTGCCTCCTGCCAGCCCGGAACCGTTTCGTCGACTTCATGATAGTGCAAATCGCCCATCAATACTAGCTTCATGATATTCCCTCTCCCTTCAATTAAAGGATACTTGAACACTTCATATGATATCCTGTCTGTAATAAGAGAGAGTTAAGTCTGGGTGAATGATTTGTAAGGTTTGCTGAAAGTGCGAACTGCGGCTTGAGTTATTAGCGTATTAAATGGGGAACGTGGACAGAGGATATGGTGAACGTGAACAAATCCGGGCATTTTGCGGGTTCGGAGACAGGATTCGTTATTTATGAACGTGATAGAGCGGTCAGTCCTTTGATCCTCTATCCTTTTCATTGTCCAGCACTTTTTTTATGGATTCATTCAATTCGCTTATATTAACCGGCTCCACGGCCTTATCTTCAATTTCGTAGTTCAATTTTAACTGTATGATTCTGCTCACGCTTTCGTTAATTCGTTCTTCCGTGATTTCACCCTCTTCGACCGCTTCCTCCAATGCCTGAACAGCCGATGTAATCAACTGGAAGTCGTGTGCCACAAGAATCAGGTCACTGCCGGCTTTGACCGATTCAACCGATGCCCGGCCGATTTCAAAATGATTCGTGATCGCCTTCATCGTCATATCGTCCGTCACGACCACACCGTTATACCGAAGACGGTTTCTAAGCAAGTTCGTAATAATCGATTTAGACATGGAAGCCGGATATTCGGCATCGAGCTTAGGCAGTAAAATATGAGCGATCATGACGACGTCCGCTCCGCTCTCAATCGCCTCCCGAAACGGAATCAGTTCAAGCTTATCCAACTCTTCCAAGCTTTTATCGACTTTAGGAAGCTCCAAATGAGAATCGACTGCCGTATCGCCATGGCCGGGAAAATGTTTGATGACCGAAATCGTATGCTGCGATTGGATCCCTTTCATCGTTTGGATACCTAATCTGCTTACGACTTCCGGACGGCTTCCAAAGGACCGGTCACCGATCACCGGATTGTCCGGGTTGCTGTTCACATCCAGTACGGGCGCAAAATCCAGATTAAAACCGAACTCGGCTGCCGCTCTGCCCAGAAGCGCGCCGATTTCATAAGAAAATTCAGAACGGTTGATTCTTCCGATCTTCTCATTGGTTGGGAATGCGGCTAGATCACCCGGGAGCCTCGAAACACGGCCGCCTTCCTGGTCGATTCCCAAAAGAAGCGGCAGAGGATTATTCCGGTTTTCACTTTTAATCTGATTGACCAGCCGGACGGTCCGCTCGGGATCGGATAAATTCTCGCTGTAAAAAATAACTCCTCCGACTTTATAATCGTTGATTAACAACTTCGTATTGGGTTCGAGCGTCGTTCCTGAAATGCCGGCAAAGATCATCTGCCCGATTTTTTCAGTTAAACTCATCGATTCCAGCAAATCATTGATTTTCTGCTGTTCTTCCGTTTGTTCGTTATCCAGATCCTGTTCATCATTTGTATGTTGATCCCCCTTGGAGGGACTGTCACTGTTTACCGGGGCTTGAACCGATCCGGAATCGTTGGCCTGTTGATTCTCCTTGCCTTTGCCGCATCCGGGCACAACTATGATGGCAGTAAAGATTATGCAGGTGAACACGAGATACCCAAGCTTCTTCACCATTCGATTAGCCTCCACATCGCTTCTTTCCAGTCATTGTTTACGATTGGTACCGGGCTTATACAGTACCTTAATATAAGGATGCACCTTATGAATATTTGGTGATTACCGCTGGAACCGAATAGTTGACATTCGTTCACGATGTAACTATAATGATTACATCAAAGGAGTGATCATTGATGAAAATAGAAATCTGGTCCGATTTTATTTGCCCGTTCTGTTATATTGGAAAGCGCCGGTTTGAGGCGGCACTTGAGCAGTTTGAAGGTAAAGAATCCGTCGAAATCATTTACAAGAGCTTTGAGCTTGATCCCCAATCGAAACGGGATCTCGATCACGACATACATGACATGATTGCAATGAAATACAGCATCAGCCGTGAACGAGCCATCGCAATGCACGAAGGTGTCACAGAGCAGGCGCAAGCAGTTGGACTTACGTATCGCTTTGACACGGCGATCCCGACAAACACCTTCGATGCGCACCGGTTAATGCATTATGCCGACCAACACGGCAAGATGCGTGAAATGACAGAGCGGCTGTTGAAAGCCTACTTTACCGAATCCAAGCATATCGGCGACCATGAAACACTAGCCGGATTAGCCGCAGAGGTTGGACTGGACAAAAACGGTGCTTCAAACATGCTCGCCGGAAACGATTGTTCGGAAGAGGTCCGGGCCGACGAGCAAGAAGCGGGGAAACTCGGTATCCGCGGCGTTCCGCACTTCGTCATTAACCGCAAATATGCGATCACAGGAGCGCAGCCGAGCGAAGTGTTCCTGCAAGCGCTGCAGCGTGCGTGGGCAGAAGAGCAACCGCTCATGGCCAATGATGATGACGCGGGACAGAGTGCGGCAGACGGCTCATGCGGCGACGGAATATGTGTACCAAAAAAATAAAGGATCAAAGAAAAGGATACCCTCTGAATGAGTGGTATCCCTTTCTCTTTATCCGCTATTATCGATACTCAATTGAAGCTTACATTTCTTAATGATGCGGTTCGTGAAGTAGACGCCCGTCAGGATTAATAATGCGCCTGCAAGATGATAGAAGCGAATGGTTTCTGCGGTAAAAGCTGTTGCGAATATGGCGCTGAACAACGGAATCAGATTAAGGAAGCCCGCGCAGCGCTCCGGTCCGGCCAATTCAATGGCCCGATTCCAGGAAAGGAAGGCAATGATCGAAGCAAAGAAACCGATATACAGAACACCCGCCGCTACTGGCGGACTCCATACGATCTTTGTAGAAACGATGATTAACTCCATTGCGGAGAGCGGAATCAGCAGCAGCAATGATACCGCGATTTGTGCTAGCAAAAATGGGCTCGCCTGAATCTTCCCCGCTGCCCTCTTCATTCCTACAGAGTATAACGCCCAGCACAGAATCGCGAGCAGCATCCAGAGATCCCCTTGATTAAAGGAATAGCCTGTCAATGCATTAAGGTCTCCGCGGCCGATAATCAAGTACACGCCTGCCATCGAAACGACAACCCCCGGAATTGCCGGCCAGGGAATCTTCTCTTTCATCATCAGCCATGTAAGAAGGATAACGAGAATCGGGGTCGCCGAGTTCATTAAGGAAGCATTAATCGATCCGGTGTATTGTACAGCTATATAGGTTAAAGTATTAAAACCGGCTACTCCTGTCACGGAAAGGAACACGGTCATCTTCCAATAACGCATAATTTCCATCCGCAACTTCCAGCATTCCTTGCCGAAGAAAGGCAGCAGGCAGACCAAAGCGATACTCCATCGCAAAGCTGCAAGCGTCAGAGGCGGAATATAACTCACCAGCTCTTTGCCGGCAACAAAATTGCCGCCCCAAATGCAAGTTGCGATTACTAGTAAAAGATAGGGCGAATTTCGAATCACTGATTATACGGCTCCTTTATGGGACAACGCTGAGACTAACCAAGAAAGTATATCCTACTTTACCGCATAAATAAACCTCATCTTCGGCGATTAGTACGGCTGCGCGTATTCACGGTCAAACTCGGCAGCGGCTGTGAAATCCAGCCCGGTCAACCCGCCTGCGCTCCATGAGGTAAGCCGCAGCGTAATCAGCTTATAATCGATGGATATAAAAGGATGGTGATTCAATCTTTCCGCCGCTTGTGCCACACGATTAACAAACCCGATCCCCTCCAAATACGCTTTAAACCGGTATTTTTTAACGATCCACTTGCCTTCCTCCAGACGCCAGCCCTCCGCAGAGGACAGCTTGTCGTTGATTTCGACTTCCGTCAGTTTCATGATTTCTACCCCCGAAACACATTTTCTCTATTATACACTTTTTATTGCGGTTCAAGAGGCAAAGCTCCCGCATCTGTAAAAACGGCGGCGGATCGCATTTGTAAACTTAGCATTCAACAATTTTACTAATATTGTCTACCGTTAGATTCATTACTCGTTCGTCTACAGGTAAGTCATGCTTTAACGCTTCCGTATCTTTCAATAAGTGACCGGTCAGGATGCATATCGCGGTTTCATCCTTATCGACTATCCGGCTCTCAACGAGCTTTTTCAATCCTGCCACTGCGGCGGCTGACGCCGGCTCACAGCCGATTCCCGACCGGTCAACGACGGCTTTGGCCGCAAATATTTCATCATCCGATACACTCACCGTCAACCCGTTTGTAAAAGCCAAAGCATCGGCCGCCTTCCTCCAACTCGGCGGGTTTCCGATATTCAATGCGGTTGCCCGCGTGGAGGGACGCTCTTTCGGGATCAGCATGTCCGACTGACTCTCGATCATCCGATGAAACGGATTCGCACCGTCCGCTTGCACAACGGCGACCCTCGGCACCTTGTCGATGAGACCGACCTCCTTCATCTCCCTCAATCCTTTACCCAGAGCGGAGGCATTACTTAACGCGCCTCCGGGGAGCACGATCCAATCCGGCAACGACCAGTTGCAGTATTGCGCAATTTCAAAGACAATCGTCTTTTGGCCTTCAATTCGAAACGGATTGACGGAATTGCATACATATAGCCCGAGATCCTCCGCATGCCGTTCCAGAAACTTCAGGCCGTCATCGTAGGTCCCGGGAAAACGGATCAATCGGCCGCCGTATGCGGCCGTCTGCAATATTTTACTTCCGGAGACGCCATTCTCCGGTACAAACACGCAGCACTCACCGCCGCACCATGCCGCATACATCGCAAGCGAGGAGGAAGTATTGCCGGTGGACGAACAGGCGTAATGGCGCATCCCCAGCAAACGGCCGTGGGATACGGCTACCGTCATTCCATTATCTTTAAAGGAGCCGCTAGGATTCTCGCTCTGCGCTTTCAAGCGGACATCGCGAATGCCCGCAAAGTGTCTGACCTGCTCAGAAGCATACAAGCCCGTGTTCCCTTCATAGCGGGTAACAATGTTCTCCGCCGGCAGGTCTGGGTGAACCAGCTCCTTGTACCGCCATACCCCGCTTGCAAACGGTGTCGTGCGTTCGGCCAGCCGTTCCTGAAATACCCGCTTCAAGGATTCCCCGTCCAGCAATGATAAATCTTGTTCAATCTGCAGCAAGCCTCCGCATGTGCACCTGACGCGGGCTGTATACATCTCCCATTCGTTCATGCATTCAATACACCTCATCCGCATGTTGTTCTCCTCCTGACATAGGGATCTTTGAGCGGAGCTCAAAGTCTCTCCGCTATTCACTCACATCGTAGCCGCGAGTAACCTTGATTCGTATATTAGAGCAATATAAAATATAAATAAAATATAATTATTGTTGTAATTTATAAATACAATTTATGATAAGTTGGAGGAACTCAAGTGAATCTTCATGCACTGAAGCTTTTTCACACCGTCGCAACGTATGGAAGCGTGACCCGTGCCTCCGAAATATTGCGAATCAGCCAACCGGCTGTAACGATTCAGATTCGCAACCTGGAAAAGGAACTCGGTTTTCAGCTCATTGCCCCGAGAGGCCGCGGCATTCTGCTCACCGAAGCCGGTGAATTCATCGCCGCGCATGCAAACCGGTTATTCGCGCTGGAGCAGGATATTGAGCGTTCGATAATTGACTATAAGGAAGGACGGACCGGCAAGCTTAGGATCGCAGCCACTTATCTGCCGGCAAACTTCCTGCTGCCCCGTTGGATTGCTGCCTTTAAAGCAGAACACAGAAACGTGCAAGTCATCTTGCATACGGCGAATACACGGGAAGCGATGCTGCAGCTGATTCAATATAAGGTCGATGTCGCGGTCATCGGCGGTGGAGCCGAGCCGGAACAAGGGATATGCCGCAAGGTACTGTTCGAGGATCCGATGTGGTTTGTCGTCCCGCGGGGCCATCCGTTTGCCGGACAGGAAGTTAATTTAGCCGAAATCGTGCGTGAACCGTTTATTATGCGGGAGGAAGGCAGCCGTACCCGCGAAATGCTGTTCGCTTTATGCCGGACTGCTAATTTGAATCCGCCTGAGGCTGGTATGCAATGGAACGGGATGCATGAGGCTGTACGGGCCGTTAAAGCCGGTTGCGGCGTTATCTTCGCTTCCGCGGCAGAGGTTCGGGAAGACGTTGAACGCGGAGATGTTGCAAGAGTGAAGGTACGTCAGGCTGAAGCGGTCAACCCGATTGCCGTTTATTATCGCGAGCATGAGCCGTTAACTCGTCAAACGGAAGCTTTCATTCAAGTGATCGAGTGCAGCAGCTAACATACAGACAAAAAAACTACGACAGCATAATTTACATTTCCAACTCCAGATGCGCAAATACCGTTTGCTTCCGCTGATCAGCAGCAAATAGTGACCTTGAAGGCGCTATTCCCGCCACATCCGCTGATCAGCAGCAAATAGTGACCTTGAGGGCACTATTCCCGCCACAACTGCTGTTGAGCAGTAAATAGTGACCCTGAGGGCGCTATTCTCGCCACATCCGCTGTTGAGCAGCAAATAGTGACCTTGAAGGCACTATTCCCGCCCATCCCTATTCAGCAGCAAATAGTGACCCTGAGGGCGCTATTCCCGCCGCATCCGCTGTTCAGCAGCAAATAGTGACCCTGAGGGCGCTATTCCCGCCACATCCGCTGATCAGCAGCAAATAGTGACCTTGAAGGCACTATTCCCGCCCATCCCTATTCAGCAGAAAATAGTGACCCTGGGGGCGCTATTCCATGTAGGCTGATTATGCTGTTGCAGAAAAAAAAAAGAAACGGCAATGAGCCGTCTCTAAAATGCATTCGTCTCTTCCGGCAAATACCGGATCAGCCACTCGGCGCCAATCCCCCGATCTTCCGATTCGTGAGCGACGGCAGACACCTCTTCGATCCAGCCGAAATACGGATGCGTTGCCGGGACGTCGGGGAAATGCTGCTCGACCTTGATATCACCGTCCCCTAGCGGCCCTCTTAACAATCCCGCACTCATCCATTGTGCGGCCAATTGACGCTCGATCGGTTGGTCTGGCGAGAATGCCGCCCCTTCACCCGGTGCAATTCGGCCAAGCGTTTCCGCAGTGCCGAGAACATCGGCGGACCAATGCGAGAACAAATCCCCGTATGTCGTTTCAAACGGAACGGGAGTTATTTTCTGAAGCCTTAACATAATCGTCACCATTTCCGCTTTCGTTATCGGGTCTTTTGGCCGGAACCGGCCGTCGTAACCGATCATGTAGCCTTCTTCCGTCACCTGTTCGATATAAGCGTATGCCCAATATTCCGGATCGACATCTTTATATGTTGCCGGCCCATCCACTTCTTTCAAACCCTTGATTCTGGCGATCATCGCAGCAGCCTCGGCACGGGTCAGCTTGCCTTCCGGCCGGAACGTTCCGTCAGGATAGCCTTGCATGAACGGCTGATGGGTTTCAGTACCGACCGTCACCGTCACTTCGGGCGTTGTCCACTTACCGGTAATAGACCCGTTTAACTCCGCAGACAGTTGAATTGCTGTTCCCGTCTCGGCCGCAGCATCCGCCTTCAATTGAAACCGGACAGCGGCAGATCCTCCGGCAGACATTTCGCCTAATGACCAGGTCAAGAGCCTCTCCTCTTCGTTCCATGCTGCCTCACCGGGATCAGTAACCTCCAGCATTTGCGGAACCTTCACCGAAATATGGGATTGTGTTTGTACGATATTCTCCGAATTATGATAAAGAATATGAAACGTCAACGTCCCGCCCGCTGCTGCATAATCCTGATCCGGAATTAGCTGCAGCGGTTCAATCGTATCCGCCCGCAGAGCTGCCGTACCAATCCCGGGCAGAAAGGTCGCTAGAGCTATGATAATCGAACAGATGAGGGACCATTTAGTTGGTTTATGCTGCATCCCATTCTCCCCTTTCATTTCAACTACTATATTCATTCGTATGCCGGACCACTTTTTAGTCGATTGGCCGATATGTAGAATGAAACGGCTATGAAAGGTCTCCGTTCAAGAGCTTAAATAGCGCTTGGGTACCGCTGTTTTCTTCACCCTTGGCCGCAAGTTCCTCATACAGCGATTTAGCCAATTCGAGACCGCGTGCGGAAATTCCCATTTCCTTGGCCGCGTCAAGCGCTATCCCCATATCTTTAATAAAGTGTTTCACGTAGAATCCCGGTTCGAAGTTTCCATTTATCATTCGCGGGGCCAGATTACTGAGAGAAAAACTGGCGGCAGCCCCCGTTTCAATGCTTTTCAATACGGTTTCCGGATCAAGGCCGGCTCTCTTGGCGTACACCATTGCTTCGCAGACGCCGATCATATTCGAGGCGATTGCAATCTGGTTGCACATCTTGGTATGCTGTCCGGCGCCGGCTTCTCCTTGCAGTACAATATTTTTGCCGATGATATTTAATATTGGAAGCACCGCTTCGAATACTTTTTCATCCCCGCCGACCATAATAGCCAATCGGGCTTCACGCGCGCCGATGTCCCCGCCTGATACAGGAGCGTCGAGCGAATAGATGCCCCTTTCTTTCGCTTCCGAATATAATTTGCGTGCGAGCGACGGTGTGGATGTAGTCATATCGATCACATATGTACCTGTACCGGCATGAGCCAGAATTCCTTCCGGCCCGAGATAGATGTGCTCCACATCAGCCGGATAGCCAACCATCGTAATGACGACATTCGCTCGAGATGCGACTTCGGCTGGGGTGTCCTTCCATTCCGCCCCAAGTGTTATAAGCTCGTCAGCTCGGCTTTTCGTCCGGTTATAAACAACGACTGAATAACCCGCATTCAATAAATGGCCTGCCATACTTTTACCCATAACGCCGGTGCCGATAAATCCGATGATGGTATTCTCTTTATTCAGTGCCAATATCGATTCCTCCCATGCTGCTTAAAGATCTTTACTCATCGTGTACCAACGATCTTCTCCGGGTATTTCACGTTCCATTCTATTTCACAACCCATCTATTCCTTGTAACACCGGAATTCCGCAATCTTTCAATTAACTGTCCTGTATGGTGCTGGATATGTCTTATCGAATAGATATGCAATTCTGTTCTATTAAACGGTAACCAATCAAAACCCGAAGACGCATTTAAATCATCCTGATGTATTTTATTTGGCGCATCTTCTTTAATTTTTTCAAGATACTCAATAAGATCTTGCTTTGTATAGCTTTCTTCAATTATAGGTGTGTAGTGCGGGGGCCAAGGAACCGGGCCGAGAAATTGATATTCGTTTTTTGCTCTTTCCCAACTCACGAACTCATTATCTGAAGGACTAAGATAAAGATCCGTAAAAAATAATGTGTGGTACACAATGTGCCAATACTTGTTTTCGTACCCTTGATGGTCCCATAATTCGTCGGGGCAACGATGGATTGCGTCCTGTAACATATTCAAGGAAGACAATAATTGAGAAACCAGACTGTTCTTCATGGATATTCCCCGCTTTCATTCGCTTTCATAAACTCGCTGAATGCGGTGCAGTTAAGTTATTCTATTAATCAATACTCTATTGGAATTAAAATCTCTACTCTTTCTTCCGGGTTTCCGTCAAAATAAAAAATTTCTATAGGACTTGATGAACTGCTGCTTTTTTGTTTGTATCCATTTGTACCAATCCAATCAAAAAGCCTGGAATACCCCTCGCCAATTGTATGGTTCGAACAACTGATCTTAGCATATTTTGAGGAAGGAAGCTTGAAACCAATCATCCCTGCCGGAACATCCTCGATTTCGGCAACTTCTGAACAAGCGAAATAAGTCGCAACCACCCCATTGCACATATAAGGTGAAAGTAATACATTGTGGTTTAATGCATTTTTTACTTCTGCTCTTCTCTTTTGAAAAAACTCGGTTTGCACTTCTATAGCTGCTTTCGGGAAAGAACTTGGAAAATTTGCTGTGATACTCTGACCGACTAATTGATACTCCCTAGTGACAACTTCGCATTCAAAAGTTGCAATATTACTCATATTTAATCATTCCTCTCAAATGGTGATTAGTCGCTTTCAAATCAAGCTTTCGTTCAAGTGGATATTGCTCTTCAAAATGCTTCTTACTCTATCGATCGTCACTTTTCCTTTGGACAAGCCAACGATTCTATTTAGCAATATCCATCTTAGACAAGCTATTGCTTCGAATAGTTCCAATTCATCAACGGTATATTGCTTTTCCGATAAAAATGCAGAATGATATATCTTTCCGTATCTTTGACCGACGTAGATCCTGACTAAAGTAATTGACCAAGCAATATCAAACCTCGGATCACCTAATTGCCCGTTCGTCCAATCAATAATTGTATATCTGCCTTCAGACTCCAAAATATTACCTAAATTATAATCGCCATGAATAAGATTGTCTTGCTTCATGTCGCTTTGTTCAACTAGCCGATTAAGCAGAAGCTCAAGATCTCTATACTCGTCGATCCTTGGATAAAAGTAGTCTATAAAATCGTGTTTAGGAACGACTGTACCACCCAACATATCCAATGGAAATCGATGAATCTCGGATAACTTCTTCGCCAGATCTATAAGTAATGACTGATTCACTTTCGTGACCGGCATCCCATCAAAACTCGTTAGTAATACCGGGTTAGCATCTCTATCCAATCCCCAACCCAATGGCTGCGATACAGTTAACATTTGGTTATACAATGCCTTCATCAACTTATATTGACTCTCTACATCTGGCTTTGAAGTCCTGCTCCATACTTTAAGCACATAGCTGTTGCCGTCTAAACAAATTCTTGTCACATCCGCTTCATATCCCGAATCTAACGGTGATGCGATAAGCGAGTTATGATCAGAAAGCAAGTCAACTATATGGCTTTTCTCTCTCCAATGAACATCTCTGATCGGATTCACGGCTTTATCCTTTCGCCTTTATTTCACCATACGCTTTCAAGAGTTCCTCTACCAATACGCCATTAATCTTCATTCCGCTAAGATTACAATTGCTAATCTCTACGTTACGAAGATCGCAATCGGTTATACGGCTTCCCCGAAGTTCACAATTCTCAAACCGGATCGTTTTTCCCGCGGTTTCCGGGTTATAGTGAACATCTCCTTCTTTCGGAACTCCTATGTTATGAATGTAGGCCCCGCCCATCTGAGCGCCATCAATCTCAATATCGCTAAGATTCGCATTAGTTATCTTTGTCCCGACCAGTGAAACGTCTTCAAAATACATGTTCTCTGCACCGGTTGCTATAAATTTCGAATCATCAAAACAAGCTTTCTTTGCAAGAATAACTTTCCATGAATTTTCGATTTCAACCTCTTCTCTTTGCATTTGTAAGCCTCCTAAAAGAAATAAGGTTATTCATATTGAATTCTCCAATTTAATTATTAAGGTCAACACTGACATACCATTAATACATTCCCGTCCGGATCCTTAAAGTTGAAAGAACGGGTTGGTTGAATCTCTGTTAATAGTTCTACACCCTTTGATGTCATAAACTCAAAAGCCTCATGTATATTGTCGGTATTAAGATGAAACGCCGGTACTTTAAAAAGATTTTCTATGGCATAAATATTACTATCCAGGACGATATCGCTTCCTGTCAGAGGAATAACATATAAACCGTGCGATATCTCGCGATCTGCCTTAAGCCCCAAAATATCACAGTACCAATCTCGAGCTTTTGCAAGGTTGCTCACAGGAATAAATACCGTTCCGATTTGATTCTTAATTGGATTCATTAGATTTCCTCCGATATCATAGCGCTATTGCTCCCGCCGGGCTCTATAAGAATACTCGCTGATTACTCAGGCTCTGTTACTAATAGTCTATTGCCACTCGGGTCATGAAACCAAAATTCCTTACCGATACCCGGAATCGTTCTTACAGTATCTTCTAGAACAACTTTTGCTTGTTTTAAATCTGTATGTAATTTGTCAGCGTCCTCAACAACAAATGACAACACTGCACATGGCTCGCCTTTTTCATCCATAAAATTCCATGTATCTTCCGATTCAACAAAAAAGATCGGAGCCCCGTTCGGCACTTTCATGACCCATTGATCCCAAACCAAATCCAAATGTGTTTGATACCATGTTTTTGATTCCTCAATATTTCTTGACGGTAAGAAAACGACTGAATATCCTTTAATCATTTCAAAGCACTCTCCTTTGAATTGGTTACTCATAATACCAATCGTGACTTTTGGTATACCCGCTCCATGCAACCAACTTATTATCGTTGACATCCCAGAATTCAAATGTCCACCCGCATCCTTCTCCGCCTTCGATATCATTAACCCTTACTCCAGACTCTTTTAAATCCTTGTGCAATTGATGGATATCTGACACTCTCATACATGCCCGAACACGGTAATTGTCTTTTACTGGAACATACCAGTAGCCATTCACATCATCATATCCAGGCCGAAATAAACAAATCCTCATTCCTGAATGCGACCTCAATTCCGCTATTCCTTTTAATGGAGGAATTACTTCAAATCCGAGGTGTTTACTATACCACTCTGCAGACTGCTGAATATCGTTTACCGGTATTTCCAGTGTGAAGTCCTTGACTACTGCTTTACTTGTGCTCATTCATATCTTCCTTTCCACATGGTTTTGTCGAAAATTCGACTAATGAAAGTATTTTTCTATTCTTGACAAAGTTTGTTGACGATTACAGGGGTTACTTATGATCCTGCGAAATACATACGATATTGCCATCCTCGTCACGGATATTGAAGAATGATACTTGCGGGTAACGGACGATGCCGTACGTCACTTCAAATCCAAGCTCGACGGCATGGCGGTGTGCTTCATCGATATCATAAGTGGAAAATTTGCAGATGACCGGACCTTGTTCTGGCACCGGAACGTTATCCATCCCATTGGAATCGAGAAGAATAGCGGTATCGTCATGAAGACGGAGGATATGAAGCTTGCCATGACGATCCTCCTGCCTAATCTCGAGTCCAAGCAATTTGCCGTACAGCTCCGCGGCACGGTCCAGATTGCGCACCCATAGAAATACGGAATCCAGCTTGGCTGAAATCGGGCTAACCGCCCTGCGTCCATCCGTTCCCCCGAATGCAAAATGATAACCGTCCGGATCCTCTACAACAAATTCCTTCCACGGTCCGCCACCCTCGTAAATCGTTGGTTCAACGGAGATGACGGCACCTTTGCTGCGGAATTCCTCAAATAACGCATCCAATTGTGCCCAGGTTTCCGTGTATACCTGCACATCCACAGCATAACCGCCGCCAGCCGCAGGCGGGTTCGGCCTTACCTGCGAAGGGTCAGCGGCTTGAAACAGCTTCAGCGCCACCCCCTGGAGGCCGCCGCGCTCCGCCCACCAATCCGTCACGTCGAATCCAAGCACTTCCCGGTAAAATCGCTTCGATCTTTCCAAATCCGATACCATTAGAATTGTTAGAGAACTCAGTTTTTCCGCCATATTCCACACTTCTCCTTTTCATGGTCTGTTTTCAAAATTATACATCCACGACGAAAAACACGAATGTATATTCGCTTATTATTCGGTATCACCCAAACAATTTCCTTCCTATCCGATAAAAAATAATTATTTTTTTCAACATTCAACAGAAGTTGCCATTATGGCAGCCGTTTTATAGGACCTAAAGCCTCGCCATTGCCGCAACCACCTTGCTGCATAATGAAAAGCGAACACGATACGCTATTTGCTAAATGCCGCAAGCTCCAGTATAACGTTTTGACAAAAAAATACCGTCCGGCATCAATATCAGATACCAGACGGAGATTCAATTCAATTCAATTTAATTATGAAATTGCGGGAGATACTCGCGATGGGCAGCCAAGAGATCGTCAAGAACCGCTTTGGCGGCGGCAGCTGTACCGACAAGCGGATGGATCGATAAAGCTTGCAAGGCGGCATGATAATCGCCATGAACTGCCGCTTCGACAGTCAATTCCTCGTAGGCCTTCACCACCTGCAGCAAGCCCCGCATTTGAGGACGAAGCGGCTTGCTTAACTGCAGCGGATGGGCGCCGGCGGCATCGACAACGGCATTCACCTCGACGCACACCTCGTCCGGCAAGCACGGGATAATGCCGTTGTTGCGGACATTGACGATTTGGATGTCCTTCTTGTTCGTATGAATAGAAGTCATTAGTTGGACGGCCGTTTCAGAATAGTAGGCCCCGCCCCGCAGTTCCAGCTGAGGAGGCTTTACCGATAACTCCGGATCCTTGTACAGCTCGAACAGCTCCGCCTCCACTTTCTTCACGATATCCGCACGCGACCCTTTTGTCTTCAAATCTTCTTGCTGCTGCGCCAGCATTTCATCCTTCAAGTAATAATACCTATGGTATGCACAAGGCAGAGCTCCCAGCGATACGAGAAACTCCTCGTCCCAGCCCAGATCCGGGATGTTCTTCATTGTCAATCCGGAAGCGGCTGCCGCCTTCGTCAGGAAATTATTCGTCACGTCCTGTCCGTCGACTTCAATGCGGGTCGTCCAATTCAGATGATTGATGCCCGCCATTTCGATATAAACCCGGTCCACATCCACATCGAATGCTTTGGCTACCTGCATCCTGGTTCCAATCGGAAGGTTACACAGACCGATCGTTTTTATACCGCCGTATTTCAGCACCGCTTCGGTAACGATGCCCGCCGGATTCGTAAAATTAAGCAAAAAAGCATTCGGCGACAGCTCGCGCATATCCCTGCAAATATCGAGAATAACCGGTACGGTGCGAAGCGCTTTCGCAAATCCCCCGGCACCGGTCGTTTCCTGGCCGATCAGTCCGAGTCCGGCAGGAAGCCGTTCATCGCGCACACGCGCATCGAGCAATCCGACACGGATTTGAGTGGATACGAAATCCGCATCTTTAATCGCTTCGCGGCGGTCCAGCGTCAGATGAATGTCGATCGGCATCCCGGCCCTCTCAACCATCCGCTTCGCCAGATTTCCGACAATTTGCAGCTTCTCCCTTCCCGCCTCAATGTCGGCCAAATAGAGCTGTTTGACAGGCAGCTCGTCGTAGTGCCGGATCAAGCCGTCCACCAGTTCAGGCGTATAGGAAGAGCCGCCGCCGATGACGGCAATTTTCAGTTCCTTTTTGATCATGCTCGAACCCCTCCGTAAGCGATAAAAGCTTTCTCCATCTCGGGAGTCACCGGAATGCCGAGACGGTCCATCGCCAGCATAACCGCTCCATACACCGGCAGCATTTCCGGAATAACAAGCGTAAAATGGTGTCCTGCGGCAGCTATCGTGTCGTTAAGAGCCTGAAGCAGCTGCGGATTGCGTCCCTGTTGAAGGACGCTCCCGACAAGCACAACCGGGATTGTCATTCCTTCGAATCCGTTGAGCCGGCGAATAACGGAGTTTGCGGCAAGTCCAAGCTCCCGTCCCGTATCCTTCAGCAGACGGATGGCAAGCTCATCCCGGAGCTTCGCCGCCTCATGCAGAACCAGCGTCAAGTCCCGAGGCATGGTATACATATCCCGGTCCAAACAATCGTTCCATAGCGATTCCATCGTCGCATGTCCGAAGTACTGCGGCACCAGAGTGGTCAACAGGCTCGGAATCTCGCGGAGCTCCCAGGAGCGAACCGCCGCCCGGAACGTTTCAATCGCCATTGTACCGCCGCCTGCCGCATCGCCATATAAATATCCCAAACCCCCGGTCTGTACCGTCTCTCCTTCCTGATTCCGCCCCGCGGCATTCGTTCCGCTGCCGCATACCAGCACGACCCCGACATTTTCGCGGCTTCCTGTACGAAGCCCCTCCATCGTGTCGCAGACAACATCCCAATTCGAAAAGGAAAGATTTGCCAGAGCAGGACGCAATAGTTCGAAATCCTTTTCCCGGTCCGCGCCTGCCAAACCGTACATGACAAAATCGACCGCATCCGGCTGCAGCTCCGCTTCCTGAAGCGCAATCCGGGCCGCTTCCCGGATATTGTTCAGCGCAGGATCGATTCCTTCCACCTGATGATTGCCGCATCCGGATGCTCCCCTGCCTAACAACTTGCCGGTTTCATCCACCACGGCGGCATGCGTCTTGCTCCCGCCGCCATCGACACCAACGACGATCCGCACCCTCATCCCCCCAACCGCAAATTTTGATCCTTTATTGGATACGTTTTTCATCAAGCATGGTCCTATCCGGATAGTGAGCTTCGGTAACGATGCGCCGGAATTTCGATTACAACCGATGTGCCGATTCCCGGACGGCTGACAATGGCTACCCCGTATTCATTACCGAAGTAGAGCTTGATCCGCTCGTTCACATTTCGGATGCCATAACCGGTCCTGGAGCGGCTCGTCTCATTGAATATACCGGTGATCGTTTCTTCGCTCATCCCGATCCCATCGTCAATGATTTGAAAGACAACAGAGTTCTGCCTCACATATCCGGCAATCCGGATATGAATCCGATCCCCGCACCAGGCATGAATCAGCACATTCTCGATGAAAGGCTGCAAAATCAGCTTTACCGTCTCATAACGGGCCAGCTCGGCCTGAACGTCGAATTGCACGACGAGACGATCCTCGTATTTGATCCGTTGAATATCCAGATAAGCCTGCGCCTGCTCAATTTCCCGATAGATCGGAATAATTGTTTGCCCTTCGTTCAAGGAGAGGCGATAAAACTTTGCCAGATTCATGACCATCTGATGCTGCTTATCCACTTGTCCGAACTTGGCCAACCGGCTGATCGAGGATAACGTATTGTACAGAAAGTGCGGATTGATCTGCGCTTGCAGCGTTTCCAGCTCCGCTTCCTTCTTCCGCAAGTTTGTCAAATAGACTTCCTCGATCAAATTTTGCGTATGTTCACCCAATTCGTTCAGTGCTACCGCAATCGTAGTAAATTCATCATTGCCGCTATAATAGACCCGTCTCTGGAACTCACCCTGACGGAACGATTGCAGGACGGATTTCACCTTGGCTACGCGGCGGGAGAAAAATCTCGAAATAATCAGGCTGACGATAAAAATGATACTGAAGCAGACGAGGCATACAATTAACGTGAGCCGGCCTACTTTATCGGTATCCTCGCTAAGTGCATCCAGCGGAATGAACATTGTCAAATTCCAATCAAAGCCCGGCAAATCTTCCTGAAGGGACATGTAATTTCCGTTCGTTCCATCCCGCTCAGGCTGTTCCGAATCTCTTCCGGAAGCGTAGAGTACACCGCTTTGCCCGTTGCGGATCATAACAACGCTGCCTTCGGCAATGTTTGGATTGTCGATGCTTCGGAACACGTCTGACAAGTAGACGCTGATTCGCATGAACCCGATTTCCTTGATCACCGTCGGATTCGAGGTATCTACAAGCCGGCGCAGCAGCGAGATTCTCCCGTATTTGCTATCGTCTTCAATCTGGCGCCACTGAATGGTTTTCCCATACTGCTCCGGCGGAAACGAAGCATACCATTCCTTCGCTTCAATCCGTTTCAAATGCTTGACTTCGAAGAATCGTTCCTTATTCAGCAGGGGATCCATATTCCGGTGATTATAATAAATTTCCGGAAGCGTCTCATTGCGTAAATAGATCGTTAACCACATCGGGCGGTTCGTCGAATCGATCGTTTGCCGGAATTTGGGCTGCAAATACCGGTCCATAGACTCATAGCTGACCCATCCTTCTTCATAATGCTTGAGCCGTTTGCTCAATTCGTCGTCATAATAGAGCAGTTCGGATATCCGCTTCGTATCTTCCTGCTTATAAACGATGTTGTCCCTGATTTGCTTCAGCGTGCCGGTCAAGTTATTCTCTGTCTGTGCCCGGATCGACTCCACCATGATCGAATGGGCAATATACCCGAATATAAAAATAGGGAAAATAATCAATACGATGTACGATATCATCAGCTTGATGCCGAACGGGATATATTTACGCCTTGCCATCGTGTAATCCCTCTCCAATTCCGGACATTAGCCATTTCTCCGGTATGCGCCCGGTGTCATGCCGAACGTCTCTTTAAACTGCCTGGTGAAATACGGCATATAGCGGTAACCGACGCGATCAGCAACCTCGTACACCTTCAACTTCGGATCCCGGAGTAATTCGCCGGCTCTCCTCATGCGCTGCATGATCAGAAATTCCGAAAAATTTTGGCCCGTCTCTTCTTTAAAGAGCGTTCCAAGATAATTGGGAGAGAACAATAAGTGGTCCGCTACTTCCCTCAGCGTCACATTCCGGTGCAAGTTTTCCTGTATGTATCGAATCATCTCATGAATAAGCCGGTAATTTCTGCCTAGCCTTTCGTTGAATTGAACGTCCCCCGGTTCGATGACGCACCCTTTGCCGGGCAAAGGCTTATCGTCCAATACCGAGATCGCCTGTCGGTACGACTGTTCCAGCGAGAAAAGATGGTCGACCGGTGCGCCAAGACCGATGGTGACGATTAACGGAACAAGGCTCATCATTTTATCGACGATCACCTGCAGGTCAACTTTCGTCAGCCCCTCTTCTGCCAGCACAACAATTCGTCCCCCAGCTAATCTGCATACATGTCGAATGCTGTGCTGCCCGCACAATTGGATAATCCGCTCGGCATATCCGCTCATGGGCGACGTATTCCGCGAATTCCCATATTCGACAGCCGCCCTTGCCACCTCTTCGAGTTCCATTACGCCTACCCGAACCGGCCAACATAGTTGATTGAATCCATACTGTTTCTGAATGACCTCATCGACACTTTCACTGCCAAGTCCTTCCAATAGCTGGAGTAAAAACTGGTTTTTGGCGGCAGGTATGATGTTCATATACGCAAGCTCCGCTTCCTGCCGCTCCTTTTCCTCGTCAAGCTCATTCTTCAGCTTAGCCAGTTCTCCGATCAATTCGGAATCATCCATCGGCTTCAGAACATAAGTATGTGCATTTAACGACATCGCACGTTTCACATAATGAAAATCCTGATGACCGCTAACGAAGACAACCTTGGGGCGCTTCCCGATCTCCTGCGCTTTCTGTACGAGCTCCAACCCGGACATTTGAGGCATATTGACGTCGGTCACAAGGATATCGATTTCCTGCTCCTTAAGCACCTCAAACGCCGAGAAAGCGTTATTCACTGCCGCAACGACCGTCAGACCAAGTTCATTCCACGGAATGAACCTCCTCATCCCTTCCAAATCCAGGATTTCATCATCCGCAATCATAACCTTGTACATATCATCATCTCCATGTCGCAGTGATGGTATCGGGAAGCCGGCGACCCTCTACTTGCCTTTCATCTTAGCTAAGTTATCCTGCCATTTCACCGTCTTAAACTGCAGCAGCTTCTCATAACCTGCCGATTGAGCATCCTTCTCCGCTTTGTCGAAGATCGACAGCACTTCCTCATCACTGCCTGCATAGAGCGCCCTTGCTCTTGCTTCTTGGAAAATATCTTCGACACGCTGAGCTATAATGCCTTCTTCCGAATCGGGCATTGGCGCAAGATTAATAAATTCGGTCGCATTCGCCTGCGTTTTCCATGTAATTTCCGACTGCCAGCGAGTCTCCCAATTCCGCTGCTCAACGGGAAGCGTCATTTCAAACTTTGATTTGGACCGGTCGATATAGACCGTGTTGCCGTTCCACTGGAAATTGACCGTCGCATCCATCATTTTATTGCGGCCTTCCGGGTCGTTGACATACGCATCCGTAAAGACCGGCGCGCCGCTTTCATCCGTTCCGTCCCAATAGATGCCTTCCGGTCCCCAGAACAGACTGCGCTGCCCTTCCGGTCCGGTCAGCCAATCGAGAAACGAGAAGATCGCTTCCGGATCTTCGGCCGCTTTGGTAATGACGCTGACGTTCCAGCCCAATTGCGAGTAGGTGCCGGCCCAAATTTTACTCTTGTCAAGCCCCGGTTTATGAACCGGCCAAATCATGATATACCCGGCATTCGGATCCTCCTTCTTCAATTCAATGTCCCCGACCGACCCGTATTCCGTCGGACTCGCTCCAGCCGCAACCGCGATCCGGCCGGTATAGACCTTTTCTTTCACCTGGTCCTTCGTCTGCGTCAGTGCATCCTGGGACATTAATTTCTCACGAAACAATCTGCTTGCATATTGCATCGATTCCCGGAATACCGGGTCGGTAAAGATCGACGTCAGTTCATTCCCTTGCGGCACCGCCCGCTCCGCAACGAATCGAGGCGAATAATCTTCCCCGAATGCTCCGAACAGCACATCCAGCCCTTGACCGTCCTTCGCCAAATCCGGCTCGAATGGAATAACGTCCGGATACGTCGCTTTAACCAGCTTCAAATAGTCATACAAATCGTCGGTCGTTTCCAGCTTCGGAGATCCAAGTTCTTCATAAATCTTTTTATTGACGATATAACCGGCATTGCCGTTCGGCTGCGACGTATACCAGTTCGGAAATTGATACAGCTTGCCGTCCTCGGAACGGAGCAGATTGAGCGTCGATTCCCCGGCCCACTCCTTCAGGTTCGGATATTTCTCGAGATAATCGTCGAAGGGTACAAGCATCCCTGCCAAACGCAGCCGTTCCACATCCGCCCCCCGGTCCAGCCAGATGACATCTGGAAGCTCGCCGGATGCAATCATCGTATTCAGCTTCTGCGCCGCGTTACCGCCGGATTGAATGCCGTTTACGGTCACCTTCATATTTTCCTTGATCCACTTGGTCGCTTCGTCCTCACCCCACGGCGGCATCGTATACCAGTCATAGTGCCCATACATTGTATACTCTAGCGGCTGACTGCCAAGAACAAAACTTTCTTCCCCCGAATTAGCCAAGTCTCCGGTCGTTTCCGGTTTCTCTGCCGGCTCATTTCCTTTACCGGTACAGCCCGCCAGCACAATCACGATTGACAATATGATGCAATATGGAATAAACGGACTCTTCTTTACCCTCTTCATACATATTCCCCTTTCAATAAATGTGATATATGTAAAAGCTCAGCGCTCTGTCTTATTCCTTTAACGATCCGACGAGCACGCCCTTGACAAAAAATCTCTGTACGAAAGGATATACCATAATGATCGGTATTGTGGCCACCATCATTGTCGCCATCGAAAGCGACTTCGACGTGACGCTCCGCATTCGCGACAATCGTCCCTGCGCCGCTGAGTCCAGCTGCGACATTTGCTCCGTCATAATGTTGGAATTCAGGATTTGCTGCAGCATCGTCTGAATGGGCAGCAGCTTCTCGTTTGTGATATAGATGCTCGGAAAAAACCAATCGTTCCAATGATAGACTGCCGTAAACAGTCCAAGGGTTGCGATAACCGGTCCGGAAAGCGGCAATACAATCCGTATAAAGGTGCCCCAATTACCGCAGCCGTCGATTTTTGATGATTCCTCAAGGCCTGCCGGCAGTCCCTGAAAGAAAGTCCGAAAAATAATCATATTCCAGACGCTGATCAAGCCTGGAATGATAAATACCCAGAACGAGTTCATGAGCCCCAGTCCGCGGATGACGAGAAACGCGGGAATCAGCCCCCCGCTGAAATACATGGTGATAATACAGAAAATCATGTAATACTTGCGCCCGATCAGTTCCCGTTTCGTCATGCCATAGGCGAAGACGGCGGTACAGAGTACAGCCGCGGTCGTCCCGATTGCCGTCCGCAAAATGGAAATATAAAATCCGTTCACGATGCGGGCATCCTGAAATACAATCGCATAATTATCAATCGTGAACGACCGCGGCCACAAGGTGACGCCTCCCTTGGACGTGTCGATGCCGCTGTTAAATGAAATGACGGCAGCATTCCAGAACGGATAGAAGGCGGCAAATGCGAGAAGGATCAAAGCAAAATGAACAATTATCGATAAAGTCCGGTCGCCGGTGCTTGCGTTAATCACCGTCGTTCACCTCTTTTCCTTTACATAGGAATCTTTGAGTGCAGCTCAAAATCTCTCCTTATCTCAGAGTCAGCTTCAAGTCTCTCCGCTTCTCACCGCTTTTAATGTCCGGCTTACCATAAGCTGTTCCCGGATTTACGGGCCATAAAGTTTGCTGCCGCAAGCAACCCGACGCTGATGACCGCTTTGAACAATCCGACAGCAGTCGCATAAGAAAACCGTTGATTATTGATGCCCACTCTGTAAACATAAGTATCTACGACATCCGCTACTTCGCGAAGTACCGGATTCGACCCCAGAAGCAGTATATCCTCGAATCCCGCGCTTAACAAATTGCCGATCGCCAGAATCATGAAGATGGTAATTACCGGCATAATGGATGGAAGCGTGATGAGAAAAATTTGCTTGAAGCGGCTTGCACCATCAATCGAAGCGGCCTCGTACATGCTTGGATCGATACCGGCAACGGCGGCCAAATATACGATGGACGAAAACCCGATTTCCTTCCAGATGCCGGAGGTGACCAAAATTGCCCAGAAATACTCAGGAATGCCGAGAAATCCAATCGGTTCATCGATGAGCTTAAGCTTCTGAAGCAAAATATTGATGCTTCCGTTATCAGTCGAGAGCATGGAAATTGCAAATCCCGAAACGATCACCCAGGACAGGAAATGCGGTAAATAACTGACTGTTTGCACGACTCTTTTGAAAACCATATTCTTCACTTCATTCAGCATTAGTGCAAGCAGAATCGGAGCGGGGAAGCCGATTCCAAGCTTCAATAAACTAATGACGATTGTATTGCGGATAACGGTCCAGAACTCCGGCGCCTCTAAGAACATTCGGAAATGCTTGAATCCGACCCAGGGGCTGGCCCAAAACCCGCTGAAAATGCTGTAATCCTGAAAAGCCATCAGCACTCCGTACATAGGAATGTAGCTGAACACAAAAATAATTGCGAGGGCAGGAATCACCATCAATTGAATATCCCATTGTTTCCCGAACCGGCGCAGTGCGCTGTTTTTTTTCGGTTCTTGCCTAAGATCGTTACTCGTTGCGAGCTCTGCCATTGCCTTCCCTCCTTCCATAGGGATCATTGAGCGTTACATAGGGATCTTTGAGCATGACATAGGGATCTTTGAGCGCAGCTCAAAGTCTCTCCTTTTCTTAAAGTCTCTCCGCTTTCTATATTAATGTCTTGTAAATGCGCTTGCTATTTGCCTGATCAACGATATTTGATACTTTTCACTCCCGTTTAAAAAATTAAGGGTTTCTATGATTTAGAAACTTTTGTATTTTCTACACGTCTAATGAGAAAACAACGTTGAGGAGGTCGTGTTTGTGTCTCATCGAGGATTTTTCCGCTGCGCATATCTATTTGTGTTAACGGCTCTCGGTATCCTGCTTATATCCGGATGCGAACAGGAATCACCGGCACCGGCGCTAATTCCGGAAGATCCGGTTTCGAACGTTAAAGCTGAAGAAAATCTGCCTATTACTCTTCCTTATCCGAAGAATCAAATGACGTTATACCATTTTGCGCCAATATTCCCCGAACTTCCGGCCGAAATGAATGATCCGTTAACGGTGAGATATTACGGAGAGAAAGGATATTCATTGGAAGTCCTTGCAATCGAGGACCAATGGGTTTCAGCGAATACAAGTGAGGTCGGGAAAGTCTGGATACCTGTGTGGTATGGAACGGAAGCAGCTCAGGATATCATTGCAGAGCCGCCCGTCCGCATGACCCTAAAACCGGATGCCCGATTATCGCTATTTCCCGATAGCTTCCAGCAGAGAGGAGCCCTTGAAAATAGCGATCCGATATATTCCATTCTCCGGTGGGAGGATTGGTACGGTATCCTTCTTCCTCCTGATCCGTGGTATAAGGGAAATCAACTTTACCGTGCTGTGCTGTTGTGGGTACACGAATCGGATATTAGCGGGTTGGAAGATACGAATGGTTTGTTTGCTCCTGATTCAACAACGCCTGTAGATCCCATTCGCCACATCACCGAGGCTCTGCTGCATCGGGGAATGGAACAGGATATCGTACTGCAGATCCTGGGGGCGCCGCATGTCATTGAATCATCCGGGACAAGGAACCAAACCGGCGAACCGATCCGGCTTTCTACCATTTGGCGGTATGAGCGGCCAGATGCTCATTTTACCGTGACGATTTCCGAAGAAGGGCTGTTGGAGGAATGGAATTGGATCCTTCCTATGACAGACTACGGTCAAGCCCGGATCGGCAGCTACCAGCATCCTTCCCAATACAGCTATGAGTTTCGTGGTATTTCACCACCCTTTTCCATCGAAATGGATTGGGAATGGCGAAATGAAGGAACCTTCGGTTATACGTATTTGATGTCGGCGACGGACGATGTTCTGATGCTGAAAGGGGATGACGGCGGGTACAGCGGAATGCACTACGATTCCAGCTTATATGCCATAAGCAGACATACCGGGGAGACAATCTGGAAGGTGGATGCGGGATTTGGCGGCATCTGGTCCTTTATGGATACAGGTAAGGAACATGTTACCGTCTTTACACCTTATAATCCGGATCAAAAGGAATATTTGTGGCAAGCGCGTCATATTCGAATATCCGACGGTAAGGTGCTATGGAACTACGAACAACCGGGAGCACGTGAATTTATCGCGATGGCGCGTGCAAAAGGAACCGTCCTGCTCTACAGCCAGTCAAGCGAAAAGGAGGCGGGCAAATTATCCGTCCTGGATATCCGTACCGGAGAGTTGAAATGGCACAAAACGTTTGAGGAGCCTTACCAAATTCTAAATCGAAGCGCAGAGGATCCGTATATCCTGCTTCAACATCAGGATACGCTTCAAGCGCTTCACCCTAAAACGGGCAAGCCCCAATGGCGCCTAAAGGCGGATCAGCCTTTAGACGAGGAAAGAATGCGTTTCGCCGATTACTTCTTTGAACCGTATGTTAACCCGTTTGATCCCGACCATTCGAAGCGTTGGATTCGGCTTGGAATGGAACGACTTCAGATCGATGTGAAGTCCGGACTTGTGAATGCCAGATGTCCGATCCAGCTGAATGAAGCTGTCCAAGCAATAGACGACCGGTATTTATTGATTCAGAAACCGCTGGGCGATATGGAATTTTGGAAAGCTTCGCTCTTCAAAACCGGCTTTTACGACACTAAGACCGGCATGACCCTTTGGACGCTGCCTGGTATGGCGCACGGGGCTGTCATTAAAGGGGAAAGAGTATTTATGATTGTAGACGGTTTACCGACCGCCATAAATAAGAAAACCGGTGAAGTCGAGTGGCAGGTGCAAACAAGCGGGTTCGGTTCAAACATGAATAACTATTTATTCGGGCGTTTTACACTATTGAAGGAACGTCTTTTGCTTCCATACGGTAAAGACCTTTTAATAATCGACAAGCAAGAAGGCCTGGTGCTGCACCGCATTCAGAATGTACTCTTCGGTTATCCGGACTTACGGGAAACCGAGACATTGAACGGATTGATTAACCGCGACGGTGAAGCCGTATATATCGGCTCGGCTAACGGCTATTTCTCCAAGCTTAAGCTTGATCAGGGTGAAATTCGTTAAAGGTCTGATCCGTCACAAATGTAAACTGACTCCAAGCAGATCCTCCGAAGTCTGCGGACACAGGAAGCGTTGATTTCAAAAATTCGGCTTGTTTCTGACCAAGTTCCGGACACACGATCCGTTATACGCACCAGATCAAAAGAGATCGGCAGATTTTTGTACCGATAGAGGATCCTGTGTCCG
Source organism: Paenibacillus tarimensis (assembly GCA_041281825.1). Lineage (GTDB taxonomy): Bacteria > Bacillota > Bacilli > Paenibacillales > Paenibacillaceae > Paenibacillus_D > Paenibacillus_D tarimensis_A. Next base: position 3,603,313 of record CP166298.1, read on the forward strand.
CTCAGCAACAAATTCTGCTCTTATTTCAGAAATAAGGGCTTCTGTGTCCGCTCAAATGCAAGCGTGCTTCCAAGCCCGAAAAACGTCACTCTTCTCCGGTCATAATAATCGGTACCAAGGTTACCCTCATTGCAAATTAGTTTATGGAAACCATGTTACATGCCCGCAGCCGTCCCGTTGGTATACCTCAAGATAACCAGGAACAATTCCTCTCTCTTGGCTGTTTACATTCGTGGCATGTTATGGTATTATTTCGATACATATAGAAATAACAACACTGGCAAGGGTGACGCTGCAATGGTTGAAAACAATGTGGAAGCACGGCAAGCCGTAAAAATATATAAGGCACTCGGAGAGCCAACCCGGCTCAAAATCGCGCTGCTGCTCGCAGAGGAGAGGAATCTGTGCTGTTCCGATATCGGAAGCAAGCTGGAGTCCATTGCCGGCTCGACACTTTCACATCACCTGAAGCAATTGACGGAATGCGGCCTGCTGGATCTACGCAAGGACGGTACATACATCTATTACAGCGTGAACCGTGAACTTGCGTTAAAGTACGCCCCCTACTTGCTGGAGTAATTTTTTTGTTATTATTTCTATAGTTCTAGAAATATAAAATTAATGGGCGTGGAGAGAGGAGCTTTTAATAGCATGTCGAATGCATGGAAAATTTATTTGCTGGCCGCGGTCAGTTTTCTGGTCGGAACGTCTGAGTTCATCATTGCCGGTATTTTGGATAAAATCGCGGCGGATATCGGGGTTTCGGTATCGGCGGCAGGGCAGCTTATTACCGTTTTCTCGCTTGCTTACGCCTTTGGGACGCCAATCTTAATGGCCGTTACGTCCCGCCTGGAACGAAGAAAACTGCTGCTTTACTCTCTCGCTATATTCGTCCTCGGTAACGGCATTAGCGTCGCCTTGCCGGGTTTCGGTTTTCTTATCGCCTCACGGATCATACTGGCGCTTAGCACCGGCGTATTCGTCGTTACGGCGTTAACCGTTGCCGCCAAGATGGCCCCGCCTGAAAAACAGGGCAGCGCCATCGCGACACTTGTAATGGGCTTTAGTACGTCTCTGATTATTGGCGTTCCGCTAGGAAGAGTAGTCGCCGCCGCCTACGATTGGAAGTTGATTTTTGGTGGAATCGGGCTGCTGGGGGTTTTCGCCATGCTTCTTATATCCTTCACCATTCCGCGAACGGATGGCGAGGAGCCGGTACCGATCCGCGAGCAGTTGGCATTGCTGAAGAAACCTCGAATCATCGTGGCCTTGACGGTGACTTTCTTCTGGATCGCGGGGTATTCCATCACCTACACCTACATTTCACCATTTCTTCTAACGGTTACGGGGATGAGTGAGAAATGGGTGAGCGCAGGTCTGTTTGCTTTCGGCATTGCAAGTCTGATCGGATCCAAGCTAGGAGGATACGGTACGGACAAATGGGGAGTTCCGCGTACGCTCGTCGGCGGAATGTTGTTTCACGCAGCGGCGCTTCTCTTGCTTTCGCTAACAGCCCAATCTCCGGCTATCGTATTCCCGCTGCTTATGGTTTGGGCGTTTTCAGCCTGGTCGTCGGGACCAACGCAGCAGTATAACTTAATGACTCTTGCTCCCAAAGCATCCGGCATAATGCTTAGCCTGAACACTTCGGTTCTGCAGCTTGCTATGGCTGCCGGAGCGGGAATCGGCGGCATCGTTGTACAGCAGTCATCGCTTACTTCAATCAGTTGGTATGGAGCGGCCGGAGTGGCCATTGCCGCGGGGACAGCAGCCTTGTCCTTCCGGCTAACCAGCTCCGATTCCCGGCGAAAAGCGGAAGAACGAAACCTGCATAAGGCGGAAGCAAGAATTTAATAAATATTAGTTTTTCGAATTTACAAGGCTGCCGATTTGTTTCGATCGGCGGCTTCTCTTTTTAGAAAGGAATTGATGATTTGTACATACGATCCTCATAACTATCCCCTGTCCCTAATGAAGGATCGGTTTGTCCGCTCACCCCAGCAACAACTCATTAAACTTTTCTTCAACCAAGATCGCGCCGTTATCATAGTTAGACATAACAGCGAGCGTATAACCGCTGTTCATGTACATATTCAATGTCGAGCTTATTCCTGGGAAGCCACCATTGTGACCTATGATCCGTTCCCCTTTTAACGTTTTTTCTCCAAATCCGTAACCATATTTGAAATCTGCGGTGAGTTCTACTTTCCCCCGGGTAACACGCTCAGTCCATTCTGAACCCAGCAGCTTATTCCCTCGAATAGCAATGTCAAAGTTAAACAAATCCTCAACAGTAGAATAACCGCCTCCGGCCGGCCCGCCTTTGACGACATGAAGAAACAGATTATTTCTCCATACCCCTTTGTCTTCTACGCCATACCGTGTATATCCGATTGCAAGATTCGGTACATCATACTCCAGGTCATAACAGTCCGTGTTGAACATATGTGCAGGCTTATAAACGACTTCCTTCACTACTTCGAAATAATCCTTGCCTGTAACCGATTCTATTATTGCTCCCAATACAATATAACCTGCATTGCTATACTCCCACTTTGCCCCTGGCTCAAACAATAAGGGATCTTCTATAAAAAGCCGAGTATAGTCTTTGACGGATTTAATCCTTGCTATCGATGCAATATATTTGTCATTCCAATAGGTTCCCATCCCCGAAGTATGGGTTAGAAGCTGATGAACCGTTATTTGAGAGAGGCGGGAAGGAAAATCCGGCAAATACTTGCCGACGACTTCTTCAACATTGACAATCCCCTGCTCAGCTAAATGTGCAATCGTAACGGCTGTAAACATTTTGTTCATTGAGCCGAGGTTAAACTTTGTATCCGTTCCATTATTAACGGCATACCCTTTGCTCGCCATACCATATGCAGCCTTAAACAGAACCTCGCCATGTCTTGCGACCAGAATAGCGCCTGAAAAAAGATCCTCTTCGCTGACCCTGTCTAAGAAATGTTGAAGTTCCGGTACCAGTGCTTTTTCCGTTCTATACATATCGCGCACCTCTGCTCCAGTAAGATTAACATTACCCTTCTTTAAAAGAGCTTCTCAAATCTGTAACATTCATTTCCATCGTCACTGTGAATGTCTCAATCCTTATGAAATCGAGGCTCTCAAAAAGCCGACTTGATGACTAGATCGTTTGTTTTACAAAAATCTTTGTTGGATCGCCATTTAACATAAATCCTTCTGACAAATAAGTCCAGCCGTATTTTTCATAATATCCATTCAAATCCGTACTTAGGTACAGGTTCTTAAAGCCTTTCTTGCCGGTCTCTTCAACAGCATGATTTAAAAGCACGGATCCGAGCTTTCTTCCTCTTAACTCTGGCACAACGTATAGACAAGCCAGCCATGGATAAAGATCTTGACGACTGATCAGTTCGTTTCGGAGCAATGCATATGTACCTATAATGGAGTCATCTTGGACGGCGATAAAAAATCGAGGCAGGTCACAGCTTGAGTGGCATGAATGGAACATGCAATCGTGATAAAAATTATAATTTGTTTGGCTCCCCCATTGCCCCCAAAATACTCTTACTGCTTCATCAAATAAATCCATTCTATTTTGTAATTTTTGTATTTCGATCATTATATCCTCCACCAGCCGCTCACATCATATGACCGGATTGTAACTGTCGCTGAAGTTAAATTTATAGCTGTTGTCAATGCGGATATATCCAAGAATGGAGCTCCATCTATCCCGGTAGAGAATGCTGGAGAAATTTCGGTTATCCCGGTTACCTTCTGCAACCCATATTTCGTTGTCTCCGCAAGCTAACACAATTCCGATATGATCATGCGATTTGTCCGACAGCAGCTTTTCATAGATCACGATATCACCGCGCTGCGGAGTAAAACCGCTAAGGCCGTCTTCATAATAAAATCCGGTTTCTGGCAACTTCGCCCACTCCAGCCATGCACCTACACCGGCAAACCGGCAGATTCCATTTGGGTATCGAATCGGCAGCAGAAATCCCGCCAATCTGCAGCAGTGATACACGAAAGCGGCGCACCAGCTATTCTGAAGCACTTTATAAATATCCCGGTCCGGCCAATAGCTGCAAATTTCCCGATATCGTTCATTTCCGGGTACGCCAATAATGCTTTCTCCCGCGAGGACTTGCGCAATATCCGCCAGCTTACTGTGTCTGTCCGGATCCGAAATCTTCCTCATTTCTTCATTATCGCTACTATGCGATTCTTCTGAGACATATCCGGGTATTTGAAGCTCCTGAAAAACCTTATGAAGTCTAAGGGCATCTTGCTGAGTTAAATTGCGGCCGGTGTTCTGATAGTATAAATGCAGTACACAGGCATCCTTGACGGTTTCTTCAATCGGACCATGAGTCCTGCTTCTATCCGCATGATGGAAAATCGCTTGAAGGATTATGATCTGCTCTTCTTTGGCGAATATGTTCATATCCCTTAATAACGGCCTAACAGCCTCGGCGCTGTTAGGACCTAAAAACTCTTTGATTCCGGTTTGATAGTAGTAATAATGGTGAAGCAGTCCGGCGATCGCCGGGAGTTCATGTTTTTCTCCTCTTTTCATCGCGAGCATCGAAGCAAAAGAGGATACTCCGTACAGCCGAACACATGCTTCCTGTCTTCTGACCGCGCTGTCTATAGACATGATCATTTCCTGCACCGTGATACTAACGCTCTCGAGCCTCTGATTTATTTTCTCACCGTCCAATATCTCACCACCGTACATTATTTAATCCGATTAGTCCTAAGTACAAATCATAATCACGTTGCCGTCCGGGTCTTGTACGGTAAAAAATTGAATATCCCCGTACCGCTCGATATCGGTAAATACAGGAACACCGTTCGCTTCCAGATAAGCTTTCGAGGCATCGACATCGTTCGTGGCGAACATGAACAGCGTATGATAGTTGTCTCCATGCAGATGACGGTGGTTGTCGAGCAGAATCCCGCTTCCTCCATTCGTAACAAGGCCATAAATCGACTGATCAGCCCCTGCTTCCTCATAGGGTAGCCCCAATACCTTGCTGTGGAAATGAGCGGCACGTTTCGTATCCGTCACATTGATGAATACGCTGGAGATTTTGTTCAGGATCGGGCTTTCGGTATCGGGCAGCCGCTCTACGACCGGAGACGAATAGTCTGACTGTGTCACCATTATTGCATTGCCGTCAGGGTCTTCAAAGCTAAAATAGGCGAGTCCCGGATGCGGCCTTTCGATCGGGTACAGCAGCTTTGCGTCCATCTGCTCCAGATACCGGTAGGACACCTCCGCGTCCGAAGTCTTGTAATTGAATAATACTCGCGGCGCATCGCTGTCATTATTGCGGTTGTCGTCCAAAATCAAACCTGTGCCGTTCTCCAGCTCCAGCCAATAAACCGGGCCCCCGTTCAACCGCTCTTCCAATAATGGCAGTCCCATCACCATGCTGTACCACTCTGCGGATCTCCTAAGGTCGGTTACATGCACGAATACGCTTCCAACTACATTTTGAATTGGGCTTATCATGGCTTTCATGACCATCTCTCCTCAATATTCCAGATATACCCACTAATATAGCGCACATTCGTTCGCAAGTAAATACTTACTTTCTATTGACAGTGTACAGCTCCTTTCCTTAAAATGGTGATTATCCTTGGAAGGGGTGACTTCTTTTGCACCAACCGCCTAAGAGACGCAATCAGAGCGATTCCGCAGACAAACCATACTCACTGTGGAAAGTATACCTCTGGTCATTGTCCTTTCTCAAACCGTACACCGGCCTGCTGCTCCTTCTTGTTCTAACGACTTCTGTTTACTCAACCGCAGAGCTGCTCATTCCGAAATTCATTCAACAGTTTATCGATGTCGTTCTTCCGCAAGAAAACCGGACCTTATTTTTTCAACTCCTCCTGGCTCTGCTTGCCGTGATCATCGTTGTGATTTCAGTCGGAATGCTTCAGAACCTTGTTCGACGCCAGCTTCAAGAGAAGACGGCCAGAGATGTACAATACTCGATCTTCCGGCATTTGAGAAAGCTGGGCTTTGCTTACTATGAGCAGCATCCCGTCGGACAAACCTTATCGTTCCTCAATACGGAAGTCGCCGCATTGCAAAACCTGTACCGGCAGCATTTTCCCTGGTTCATCGACGGTGTGATTTTTTCGTTTATATCACTTGCGTTAATGATAACCACGAGTCTTCAATTGTCACTTATTGTCCTGCCTTGTTTCTTGCTTTATTACATTTTCGGACCAATGTTGGAGCGTAAAGCATCGTTAACCGGCAAAATCATGGCTGAACACCGGGTGGAAGAAAACCAGAAAGCCTATGAAAGCATTTCGGCCGTCACGGAGCTCCGCGCTTACGCTGCTGAACAATGGGACGCGAAAAGGTACATTCAAAAGGTCAAGACCTTTAATACCAGCATGATTAAAACGTATTGGTACGCATACTTGCGCGGAACAAATCGCCGTATAACGTATTACATTGGCGGGGTTGCCATTTTCATCTATGGATTTCATCTCCTGCAGCAAAATAGTCTGAGTGTGGGGGAATTTGTATCGTTCCTGATGTATTATTTTGCGGCCATGCACCGGCTTACTGTCGTCGTGACCAACATTACCGAGCAGAAAGTATTGATGTTTCAAGCGGAAAGGTTGTACCGGTTCGTAATGCTCAAGCCGCAGGTTGAGGAATCGAAGAATGCCAAGAGGCTCAAGACCGTTCGAGGTAAAATCCGGTTTCAGGATGTCTCATTCGCCTATCATGACCAGCAGCCTGTTCTTCGCGGCTTTAACCTGACGATTAACGCCGGTGAACGCGTTGCGTTCGTTGGCACAAGCGGTAACGGGAAATCTACCCTCCTCAAGCTGGTCGGCCGTTTTTACGACCCTAACGAAGGGGTAATCACGATCGACGATGTGCCGACAAGGGAATTGTCGTTCGAATCGCTGCGCAGTTCGCTCGGATTTGTATTTCAAGAAACATACATCTTTGGTTCATCCGTGAAGGAAAACATCCGCTTCGGCAAACCCGATGCGAGTGACGACGAGATTATATCGGCGGCAAAATCCGCCTTCGCGCACAAATTTATTTCTGAGCTTCCCGACGGTTACGATACGCTCGTCGGTGAACGCGGAGTGAAGCTGTCCGGCGGTCAGAAGCAAAGAATCGCCATTGCCAGAATGTTTATTCTGAATCCTGCCGTCGTACTGCTTGATGAAGCGACATCCGCCCTGGATAACGCTAGCGAAGCGGAAGTGCAGAAAGCCTTCGATACCTTTCTAAAAGGAAGAACGGTCATTGCCGTAGCACACCGATTGTCGACAGTGAAAGACTTCGATCGCATCGTTGTCATCGATAACGGCCAGGTCGCAGAGACGGGCACGTACGAACAATTGATGGAGCTTAAGGGAGCTTTTTACCGCTTGTGTTCCGGGGCTGCCGGGGAAAAGGAGGTCGTTCATGGATAATTTTAGATGGTTGTGGTCCCACATGCGCAAAACGAAGGGCTTGCTGTTCCTTGCGATTGTCCTCATGGCGCTTGAGGCCTTCTCCAACGTTATCTCCATCGCCCTTCAGCAATCGATGATCGATAACGTTTTGACTGGCGAGCAGAAGGAACGATTTTGGCCGATCCTTACGCAAATCGGTATCGCCTATCTCGCTTACTCTCTTCTGTTTACATTCGGCCCCCACGTCATCCATCATGTTGTAGCAAGGCTTCGCGTATCCATGGGGGAAGAACTGATGAAGTTTATATACCGGACTCCGACCGGTACAATTCAGAAAGAAAGAACGGCGGATTACGTCTATCGTTTCACAAACGATCTGCAAACCTGCGCACATGCCGGAGGAAGCGATCTTCCGAGACTGATACAGCAAATCGTTTCAACAGTAACGATTGTTGCAGTGATGGCTATGGCTAACCTGTACATGTTAGCGGCTATGGTATTTTTTGTCTTGATCTATGCGCTGCTGGGGAGACGTTTTGGCCCGATGAGGAAAAAGGCGTCTGCAGAAGTGAATCGCAGCCGCTCCGCTTTGCTCGTCCATTTGGAGGAAGGCGTCTCATCCACACGAGAGGTTATCGCTTTCCACCGAACGGAATGGGAGACGGGTATTTACCGGCAAAAGTTCGCTTCCCTGCTCCAGAGCATCATAACGGAAGGAAAGCTCATGAATAAGCAGCTGCTGGCGAGCGATCCGTTAAAGTGGGGTGCGTTGCTGTTTGTTTTGTTATATGGCGGCCTTCTTGTAATGGATAATCAGCTGTCGATAGGGATGTTCGTCATTACGGTTCAATTTACGACAAGGATGATGGATTCGTTTAACGGGCTTTATCATTTTATAATGGATTTGTCTGGAAAAACGGCTTCGATAGAACGAATACGGAAAGTAATTCGCGGCGGTACAATTACTGAGGGTGAGAAAACATTGGCGGAGCCGATCCGCTCGGTTCGTTTTCGCTCCGTGTCATTCCAATATGGAGAACAGCCGGTATTAAACGGGATTGATTTAACGATGTACGCCGGCAAGAAGATCGCTTTCGTCGGTTCCAGCGGCAGCGGGAAATCGACCCTGTCCAATGTGCTTGCACGCTTCTTCGATCCGGATGAAGGCACGATCACGGCTAACGACGTGTCAATTCAAGACATCAAGCGCTCCGAGTGGATGAATAAAGTAACGACCGTGTTTCAAGAACCATACTTGTTTCCGGATACGATTCGGACGAATTTGCTGCTCGGCCGTGAAGACATCCCGGAGGAGCGAATGTTTCAGGTGTGCCGTAATATGTTGATCCACGATTTTATTTCTGAGCTTCCGGATGGCTATGATACCGTTATCGGTGAGCGGGGAGTTACCCTTTCCGGAGGCCAGCGGCAGCGGCTTGCCTTAGCTCGTGCCGTGCTTCGGGATACCGAAATCCTTATTCTGGACGAAGCGACTTCTTCTCTCGATCTGGAGTCGGAGCGTCAAGTTCAAGCGAACCTGGATTCTCTGCGAAAAAATCGAATGACGATCATTATCGCTCATCGTTTATCTACAATACAGAATGCGGATCTCATCTTTGTCATGAACGGAGGCAAGGTAGCCGAGCAAGGGACTCATGAAGAACTGCTTCGAAACGACTCAATTTACCGCACTCTCGTGTTGAAAGAACAAAATAGCCATACCGAAACGGAAGAAAAGACAGCTTAGCCGCTCATACGGAGTGTCTAAGCTGTCCTTTCAGCCGTAACCACAGCATGTTTTTGAATCATTGCTTTAGATTAAAACCTGCCATATTGTTTTCCGAATCTCACAATCCGGCGGTATAAGGCTTTATTCCTCATATTTTTTAACGGATGAAATTGCGGGCGCGTGTTCACCTCTAATATCCAAGAGCGGCCTTTATTATCAATGGCGACATCCAGGCCCAATTCACGAAATCCTTTATTGTGGCGATCGAAACATTTACCTGTATCAATCCCCATTCTGATAAGCTTATTTCGTGTGTGAGCGATCCTGGTTTTTGAATACCTGGCACCTCTCAATGTATCTTCCAAATTAGACAATCTGCCCCCCTGATGGTAGTTGGTGACAACTTTATTCGCCTTCCCGATTTTGGAGAAAATCGCAGTGGCAATCCACTTTCTCTTCTTTGTTTTTTGCATCATCACCCTCAAATCGAAAGGCCTTTTATTTGATGATTTTAGATATATTCCCTGTTGCAGCAAGTAGCTTTTCCCTTTCGCTGACTTCTTAAGTTTCTCATATAACGAGGAGATCGAGTTCACCGTAATTTTACTTGAACCTTTTTGAATTTGGAAGGTTCTATTATTTAGGCGAATAACCCGTGATATATTTTGACCACCGGTACCACTGGTAGGTTTGAAATAGAACATGCGGTATTGCTCCACCATCTTAATTAATTCAATTTTGTTAAAAAGTCTTGTTTTCGGAACAAATTTTTTTAATTTTTCATCTTTGTTCAACCATTTTGTTTTTATCCATTTATTTTTAATCGAATAGCTCTTATATCTCGCCATGTATACATGCACTCCTCCCTCAACAACAGGTTATTCGTGGTTTGAAGAAGAGACACGGCATTCATATATTTATTGTCTGAAACCGGACCTCTGCGGCGATGCGCCAATCATTAAGAAGACCGTCAGAGAGAAAGCACCCTGACGGTCATTTGTGTGCAAACCCAATCTTTTTGCGTGTGGTTGCAGGAGGAAGAAATGTGATCATAATAACAACCGGTTTTTATAAGAGGAATAATCTACAGTATATTTTCCATGATTATCGCTTTTTTGCCCGGCCGATCTTAATTGTTCGGAGAGCTCCATAAACCACGCTTCATCACGGGTTAACAAAGCAAGGTCCATTAAATCCCGAAGTGACGCAGTTTCATAAATGGTGCTGTCCGGCAGTTTTCTAACCCTGTTCTCCCGCAAGGCAGCCACCGTTCCTATTGCTTCTTTGTTATCCGAATGAACGATATAAACCTTGACGATTCCTTGCCGTTCATCGATTGCATCGGCAAAGCCATGGATCAACTCCCCGTTTTCGGTATTCCCCAATACCCAATCGCTCGTTTCGATGATCATGTATACCAGCCTCCTTATCAGAGTTGTTAAACTGTAACTATAACAATTACATTTTAATTATACTGTAATCTTAATAGATACAGTTCCACTTGTCAAGTCCCCTGCTAAGGTACAACATAAATAGAGGAGCATCCTTCTGCAAAGAGCTCCCCTTGATCCATTTTATTAGGCCCGCTTTTTATTTATCACTCTGATCAAAGCGGCGTTAACCTTCCGGTTCCCCATGCCAAAGACGGCGCATCTCTTCACTTGCCGCCAGCAGTTCCTTAAGCCTGCCTTCCGCTTCAATCCTGCCATCCTTCAAAATAATGATATGATCAGCATGCGACAGCACTGCCTTCCGGTGCGAAACGACGAGGCACGTCGCGGTCTGCCCGGAGAACGTGCGCTCCCACAGCTTCTTCTCCGTTTCCACGTCGAGCGCGCTCGAAAGATCATCAAACACGAGCAGCTCGGCGTCGCGCACGAACATGCGGGCAGCCGCAGTTCTCTGAGCCTGGCCGCCGGACAGCTTAACGCCGCGCGGGCCGATGACGGTATCGAGCCCATGCTCAAGCATCTGAACATCCCGCTCCATGACCGCAGCATGCACTGCCGTTTGGACCCGTCCAACATCATCCTTCAGTCCAAGCAAAATGTTACGGTTCAGCTTGTCGCTGTACAACCTGGGCACCTGCGGCGTATACGCGCTTCGCGGCGGCACGAAGAAGTCGCCGGGATTCAAGACCACCTCGCCGTTCCAGCGGATTGACCCGGAATCCTTCGGCAGCAAGCCAAGGAGCGTGCGAAGCAGCGTTGTTTTGCCGGAGCCTACGCGGCCCGTGATTACGGTAAGACTTCCCCGCGGGAGACGAAGCCGGATATTTTCGATGCCGCGTCCGGTTTCCGGATACTTGTAGGTGAGACCATCGGCCTCCAATAGTTGGAGCCGGTCCAGTCCGGATCGAGGCGGTTCGTGCGGCTCCGGAAGATCACCGCGCAAATAAAGCGGATGCCGTTCGGTAAGTATGTCCGCAGGCGCTCCTTGCAGCAAGGAAATCAACCGGTCCTTGGATACTTCGCTTTGCTTGTAGAACGTCATGAACTTTCCGAAATTTTGAATGAATTGCGTGACAAACGTTAAAAAATAAACGAACAAGGCAAAGTCTCCGAGCGTAAAGTCCCCGCTTGACATGCTGTGCGCGGCAAGCAGCAGAATGAGGCCGATTCCGATATTTACAGCGTTGGAGAATACGGATTCCAGCGACTGCGTCACCAGCTTATCCTTGAGCATCGCCCCCCTGCGCGAATCGTTCAATCGGCGGAAGCGGTCGATAACCCGTTTCTCCGCACCGGCGACTTGAATCGCTTGCACGGAGCCGAACATTTCGCTAATCGCCCCGGTCACCTGGCTCGTCGCCTCCCGGCTTGCGGCCCTATATTTCGTCAGCATCGAGGTCGATAGCTGAGCTGCCGTCACAACAATAACCAGCGGCAGAAATACAAGCAGCGTCATCTGAACATCAATATTGATCAGAATGGTAAACGAAACGACCGCAAACGCCATCATTCCGAATGTGTCCACAGACCAACTGGCGGCCTGTTCAACCTGCTCCACATCATCGCGAAAATTGCTGATCGCCTCTCCCGGCGAGACCGGAATGGCACGGGCTCCAGGCTCGCGCAATACATGGTGCAGCACATTGCGCCGAAGCAGACCGCTGACGCGCACACGGAAGTTTACATCGGTGATAAACCCGCAAAATATCATCCCGACGCGGACAGCGGCCGATCCGAGCAACAAGGCGACAATCGACCATATTCCGAGTCCGAATGAGGCATCGCCGGATACAAGGTCGAAGAACCATTTAGTAACCATACCCGGAAGAATCGGAGCCAGGTAAACCAATGTCCATGCAAGTGTATTTAAGAAATACAGCAGCCTCCGATATGTGACCATCCGCCACAAAAATTGGAACGTACTCATACCGGCACCTCCTCGAGACCTGTCGCCATAAACCTGCTGAACCGTGAATCCGGATTCGACGCGAGTTGCGCACGCGGACCGTGTTCAACAACGCGACCGTCTTCAAGAATGAGTATATCATCCGCCCGTTGTACGGTCGTCAGACGGTGCGCAATAATAATGCACGTTCTTCCATCCAACAGCTTGCGGGTCGCCTCTTCCATTTTCTGCTCCGTTGCCGGATCGAGCCGTGAAGAAGCCTCATCAAGAACAACGAGCGACGGGTCCGACAGAAATACCCTTGCGAAAGCGAGCAGCTGCGCTTCTCCGGCGGACAGACCACCCCCTCCTGATTCCAGGACGGTATCGAGCCCGTCCGCGAGCGAATGATACCAGCGTCCCAGCCCCAGATCTTCGAGCACAGCTTCGATTTGAACATCCTCGATCGATTCGTCGTAGAACGTTAAATTATCGCGGACCGTACCTTGAAACAGTTCAATATTCTGTGTGACGAGTCCGACCCGGCTGCGCAGATGCGCCACCTTCGTATCGCGGACATCGACGCCTCCCAGATAGACGCCCCCGCTTCGCACATCATAGAATCGAAGCAGCAGCCTGGTCAACGTTGTTTTGCCGCTTCCCGTTCTGCCGAGAACGCCGAGCACCTTGCCGCGGTCCAGATTGAAGTGCACATCCTTCAGCGTCGTCATTTCCTCTTCATAGCCGAATGTAACACGGTCGAAACGGACCGACAGCGGTCCTTCCGACAGCTCGGTCCCGATGCCGTCGCGGATTTGCGGCTCGGTGGCCAGAAGTTCGCGGACGCGGACAATACTGGCATCGGCCTTCTGCAAATCCTCCATCTGGGTTCTGATTTTCTCAATCGGCTTCACCATCAGCTCCGTATAAAAAAACACCATATACACGGTACCGACGGTCATCGAGCCGTTACGCCAAAGAAAGTAGCAAAGCGCGAAAGCGATCGCGGTACCGATTGTGAACACGATGATCGTCGTCGTCCACATATACATCCATCCCATAAATGCGCGCCGCTGGATCGGCAGCCACCTGCGAAGCAGCGAATGGAATCGGTGCATGACATATCCTGTCGCACCATTCGCCCGGGTATCTTCCGTCCCTTCGAGATGCTCCCCGAGAAAACCGTAAAACTCCGCGCTGATCTGCCGCATTGCCCCCCAATGAGGAATCGCAAACTTGCGGACATATTTAATCGCATACAACGCAAACAGAACGAAAACAGCCATGCCGGTCCCAATGATCCAATTTTCCCAGAACAGCAGGATTACGATGCCTGCGATCAGCAGAGCGTTCGTCAGCAAATGGATAACGAAGCTGGAGAAAAAGTTGCCCAGGGCATTGATATCCCCGTCTACCCGCTCGATGATCGCGCCGGACGTTTGGGTCTTATGAAACGACATATCCAGTTTTAGACAGTGCTCCGCCACATCGCCGCGCAGCTTGTTCGTTGCAATCCAACCGACATTTTCGCCGATGTAGGTGGCCGCTACCGTAACAAGCTGCAGGATCAGCGACGTGCAAATGAAAAGCACTGCGGCAAAAAAAAGCTGATTCATCGTTCCCTGAACTTTAACCGTATCGATAAAATACCGAATGAATTGCGGGCTCACCAGCTGCAAAGCAATGGTGGCGATTAACAGCAATGCGAGCATAACGATGTTTGAGCGCTGCGGACGCAAATAGACGTTCAATAGATTCACGTATTGCTGCAAAGGAATTTTGTTACGAGCCATCGTAATACCTCCCATATAATAGACTGATTATAGCAAACGTTTGTTCCCGGTAACAAGAGTAATCTTCAAATTTTTTCCGGCATGCCATAAGGGGGAAATATAGTTCACACCCGATAACAAGCTTTAGGCTTTAGCGCATAGAAGAAATTATAATAAAATTTCCAAAAAAGTATAGACTTATAATTCATCATCATCTATAATATTATTATGAAAGACGAGGGAAAGACTCGTTTATTAAAATCGCTATAAATAAATCAACCGACACCTTTGGTGTCGGTTTCTTGTTTTTTTACGAGCTTTTAGTTAATAAGATTCCCAAATAATACATGTCGATTTTATACATTTAAGTATATATAATCAGTATGTTTCTAAATATATACTTGAAAGGAAGGCCAAGCGTTGACTGATTTCCCGGCAGCACTAATTCATAAAAACGAACGAAAATATTTCATTATGGCAGTTCTTATCAGCATCATCACTTATATCTGTTTGTTTTTTTCACTCCTCGGAATTGTTTATATCGGATTATTTTTGGCGATTTCCTTGTTTTTGCATGCCCTCATGCTCGGTTATATCCGAACGAACGGGGTACGTATAAATCCGGAACAGTTTCCAAAGGTTTACGTTAGGGTCAAAGAGCTATGCGAAAAGATGGGTATGAAATTCATACCCGATGTATATGTGCTTGAGTCAAGCGGTGCTTTAAACGCATTTGCGACCCGTTTCTTCGGTCGAAATATGGTCGTTCTCTACTCCACTATTTTTGAATTGATTGAAGAAGGCAAGGAAGACGAACTGTCTTTTGTAATTGCGCATGAGCTCGCTCATATTAAACGCAGGCATATTTCAAAGCAATTGCTTGTGCTTCCTGCCTTGTGGATTCCAGGAGTAACACAAGCCTATTCCCGCGCATGCGAGTATACTTGCGATCGATACGCTGCATTTTACACAGGAAATTCGGAAGCGGCCAAGAACTGCTTAACCATGTTCAGCGTTGGGAAGCTGCTTTCTAAACATGTAAACCGGTCGAGCTTCCTTAACCAAGTCAATGAAGAAAAGGGGTTTATCATCTGGTTAAGTGAAGTGTTATCCACCCATCCTCCCCTCCCGAAACGGATTCGCGAGATCGGTATATTCATGGGGGACGATGAAGACCTGGCTTCTGCCCAACGTTCGTCCAAAAAAATGTGGATCGGATTATCAGCCGCTTTATTAATACTTGCCGGTTCCATCGGAATCGGCACTTACGCTTTCAACCAACTGGATGTTGGCAATCTCATGAATGAGCTCGAGACCTATGCAAATCCGGGTAACACAAACCCATTAATTGATGCCATAGTCGATGGAGATACTGAAACCATAAATAATCTGATCCAAACCGGGGAACTTATAAATACGCAGGATAATAGCGGTTGGACTGCTCTGCATTGGGCTGGCAGGGCTTCTGATGTTGAAACGTTCAAGGCATTGTTGGAAGCTGGAGCAGACCCGAATATGGAAAATTATTTAGGGACTGTTCCACTCATTACAGCAGCAAGTGACGGACATGGGGAAATGGTACAAATACTCCTTAAATCCGGTGCGAATATCAATCATCAAGACTATGACGGATGGACGCCGCTCATGCACGCAGTGTCAAGTGAACAATTCGAAATTGTAGAAGCTTTATTAAACGCCGGAGCAAATACGGAAATCAAAGATTATCAAGATACAACCGCTCTGAAGCTTGCCATTCAAAGAGGACACAATGAAATAACAGCGTTATTACGGAATTACAACCAGGAGGTAAAACGCGATGGAAGCAAATAACCAGAATATTGCCCGTCCCGCAGGGTTTTGGATCCGCGTAGCAGCATGCATTCTGGACACCATAATCGTTATGGTGCCTCTAATGGTCATCAGCTATATCGTGACCGGAACCTGGGAAGGAGACATTGTCACAAGCATCGTCTCGGTACTGTATTATTTGATTCTTCCGGTCATTTGGGCCGGGTATACCGTCGGCAAGCGTATTGTCGGCATTCGAATCGTTAAAGTGAATGGGGAAAAAATCGGCTTCGGAACGATGCTGATGCGCTATATTGTGGGTTCCATCATATATGTTATCACCTTGGGCATTGCAGCTATTGTCAGCGCCTTTATGGTGGGATTGCGCAAAGATAAACGGAGCATTCACGACTTCGTTGCCGGTACTTATGTGACGTATGTAAAGCCGTAAATAGTATTGGATATTGCCAGGGCGACGGTTCATCCAAACCGTCACCTGGCATTTTTTATTTTTTTACTGCTGATCCATTAAACCCGCTGTTTCTTGCGAAGCCATTTGTTTCTGCGCTTTAGCTGCCTCATTCCGCTCGTGCCCTAGCTCGTTTATCTCGCTGAATTCAGATTTGAATTTAGGCTTCGGTTCTTCTCCAGCTGTTTTATCCCGTTTCGGCATTGAACTTCCCCCTTATTCCATACATACCTGTGTGTTGTCATCATTCGGGTGTGGAGTGGATTGTTCGAACTCCGGAAGCTCCGTTTGCTCGATTTCCGGGATATCTCTTTGTGGAATTTCTTGATTGTCGTTTCTGTCCATCTCATATTCCTCCATTCTTCTAAATCTTCATGCAAGACCTATGTATTGTTTGCAAATGGTTATAACTGTATACCCATGGCATGAAGAAATTAGATTGGAGAATAAGGGATGGGCTACTGCTCTTCGTCTTTTTCCCGTTCCCAGTAGCTCCCCTCGCGAAAGTACTCCCCGCAAACATAATCAAGGCTTTGCAGCGCTTCGATGAATCCCCTCAGATCGCAAGTATGGAACGTATCTTTGAGCTCCCGGTTTTCTTCGGTCATTGAATAGACTTGAATTTCCGTACAACCGTCCCATCTCACGTTCACGTCAAGAAATTGATCATCTGTTTCCAGCTCCAAAGCCGCCGTTCCGCCGTCTTCATCTCTTTTGTGAACTGTTTTAATAACCCACACAAAACCACCGCCTTTAATCGTTCGAAAAGCCTGATTGAGCATAGGATTTCCAAAATCGGAACTTTTTAATAAGTCTGAATCGGAACGGCATTGACATGACCGCGGCGTGGTTATCGCTTCCTACATATAATGAGACGATAGACCGGTAAGGCTTCCATTTTTTACTATATACAAAACGTCCCGATTCAACCGCTTACAGCCTCGAAACAATATAATCCGCAGTACGTATGGCAAGAGAGATCATCGATAACGTCGGATTGGAAGCTCCCATTGGCGGAAGAATGCTGTTATCGGCAACGTACAATCCGGTCATGCCGAACACTTCCCCATAAGGATTCGTTCCCCCGTCTTCCGGATGAGTACTCATTCGGCAAGTTCCCGATACATGATTATCTTGTCCTGCAGGGAGCAGACAAATCCCGCCCTCTCCATTTAAGGGAGTAAGGGGCGCTCTCACCATTTCGGAAGCCAGAATAATTCCCTGTGATACTTGATTCATAACCTCTATATCCTTCTCGCTGTAAGAGAAGTTAATTTGTATTTTGGGCACTCCATATTCGTCCCGGATATTCGGATCCACATAGACTTGATTCTCATAACGCGATTCCACGATGCCAAATCCTTCGAAACGTACGCTTAATTCCAACCCGAAGGGCAGCTCTTCATAGCTGTACCAGAAATAATCTCCGGGACCATAGAGTTGAATTTGATAAGGACGCTCGTTATTCTGAGGAATTAATATGCCCAGAGTGCCCAATATCCCCGGAAACTCCTCTCTGTCCAAAATGCCATGGGCCATAAGGAAAGAATGGTTGGTAAGATAATGACCGATTGCCATGCCGCGTATTCCTGAATTCAGCAATAGCTGAGGCGTTTCCAGAGCACCCGCAGACAGGACTACGTTTTTCGATTTAAGAAAATACGATTTCTTATCCGGAGTCATCACTTCTATGCCCGAAGCCTTCCCTTTTTCGTGCAGCACTTTCACTGCCCGGGCATTTACTGCCAAATCAAAGGGCCTGATATTTAAGGAATAAGCGAATAAATTCATCGCACTGTAAAATACATTGGAATGGATTTGACCGTATTTTGTCCTTTCCAGATCAACTGCCATCGGCAATCCCGCGGCTTCGAAAAAACCTCCTGTACGCAGCCGGCTTACCAGAACCTCCGTGAGCGAAGAACCCTCCGTATAATCACGGGTAATATTCATAACATCTTCGGCGATATTGTAGTAATAGTTCATCTCTTCCATTGCGATCGGCCATGTTCTTAGAAAAGACTCATGCACTCGTGGCGAGACGGTGGACCAAAACAATGTCCTTCCTCCAAGCGCATGCAGCAGAGTTGCAGCCGGAAAATCAGGAATTCTCTTGCCGATCGGTATCGAAATCTTCGGATTATTAAAGAATTGTCTGAAGCGCCTCATATCCAGCGTAGGGATGTTTTGCGCATGCATAGGCAGCAAAAGACTCCCGTATTCAATGATGCCGATTTTTTTACCGCTCGCCGCCAACTGCTCGCATAACCGCCAAAGAACGGCACTGCCTCCAGCGCCGGTACCGACGATCAGAACGTCATAATCGGTTTTCTCCATCTGTTCCAGCGTAGTAAGCGGAATCCATTGATCCAAATATTCGATGGGAGGACCGGGCGGACATTCCGGGGGGAGATTATATTGCCGGCTCGGTGTGACTGAGTGAGGGAGTCTAACCGGTTTGCCTTCAATATTTTTGCCGGGATCATCGATACCTGGATTCAGCGCTTGCAGCTCGGCGACATCGACCTGAATCCGACTCGCAATGATCCGTAATGAATCTCCATTACCTGCGATAAATATTCTCATTCTCTCAAGCCCCTTTCGCCGTCCGCTAAAATACTCAACTAAATATATATGTTTATGTTAAAGAAACTATGATTTTTCCGGATCGGAATAACGAGACCTCTTATTGGAAAACATCTCAGGTGAGAATATAAATAAGGGGAATTAAAATGTTAAAGAATAAAAAGATCACCTCTTTGTTCCTGTTGATCATGATTTTCGGGCTCGCAACGAACGTATCTGCCTTGGATAAACCGGCATTTAGGGTGCTTGTGTTTACGAAAACGGCCGCATTTGTTCATGACTCGATACCCGATGCGGTAGCGGCGGTGCGCAGGCTGGCTGCGGAGAACAACTTCACCGCCGACGTAACGGACGATGCGGGAGCCTTTACCGATGCGAACCTGGCCAAGTACGACGCGGTCGTATTTCTGCTGACGACAGGGGATGTGCTGAATGAATCGCAGCAGACGGCATTTGAACGTTATCTAAGTGCGGGGCACGGTTATGCCGGTGTTCACTCGGCAAGCGATACCGAGCATGATTGGCCGTGGTACGGCCGGCTTGTAGGCGCCTATTTCAAAAATCATTCCGATGTTGTAAAAGCAACCATCGTCGTGGAAGACCCCTCTCATCCGTCCACTTCCTTCCTGCCGAAAAGATGGGAACGGATAGATGAGTGGTATAACTACAAGTCTAATCCCCGCAGCAACGTGCATGTATTGTTGAATATGGATGAGAGCACTTATCAAGGGGGAGAAATGGGGGCCGATCATCCGATTGCATGGTGCAGCCGATTTTCCGGCGGGCGTTCCTGGTATACCGGACTTGGCCATACAAAAGAAAGCTATTCCGAGCCTTTGTTTTTGCGGCATTTATTGGGCGGAATACAATGGGCCGCGGGGGTCAAGGAAGGCTATTGCGGGGAGAAAACAAAATAACGGTTATTATCATACCGTCCGATAATTCGCAAAGGGACAGACATTTTGCCTGTCCCTTTGCGAATCCGGCTCATTCTAAATTTGTTCTTACTTAGGAAGCTGCTCCCGTTACGCCGGTACCGTTCTTCGCGAAAGGGTTTACAAACCCATCCGATCCATTACACGTGTTAAAATCGCAAACATTCGGTCAATATCGCTTCTTGAAACGATCAACGGCGGAATGATTCGTATTGTGAACGGGCTTGGGGCGTTGATCAGCAGCCCTTCTTCCCGGCATTCCGCAACGAGCCGTACTCCGCAAGGTTCCGAAAGATCGACGGCAAGCAGCAATCCCTTTCCTCTGATCTGTTTCAATTGGTAACGGCCGGCAATCTCCTGGAGTCGTACCTGAATATAATTTCCTTGTACCTGCGCATTTTGCGGAAGCTGTTTATCCAAGACCTCATTGACGACAGCCAGCCCGACAGCCATAGCGAGCGGCTGGCCGTTATAGGTGCCGCCCTGCTCCCCGGCCTCAAACAGATTGAACCTTTCTTTCGTCAGCATCGCCGATAACGGGAAACCGCCTCCGATTCCCTTGCCCAGTGTCATAATATCCGGTTCGATCCCGTAATGCTCGTATGCAAACAGCTTGCCGGTCCTGCCGATGCCGGTCTGAATCTCATCGAAGATCAGCAGAATGCCGAGTTCATCGCACAATTGCCGTAGCTGACGCAGGTATTCTTCATCGGCCGAATGTACACCGCCTTCACCCTGAATGGGCTCAAGCATAATCGCGCATGTATTCCGAGTCACAGCTGCCCTGCAAGCTTCGAAATCGTTCAATGGGACATGTTTGAAACCGGCAGCCTTCGGTTCAAACAACGATTCCCATTGTTTTTTCCCTGTCGCGGACATCATCGCGAGCGTCCTGCCGTGGAAGCCGCCCGTCATCGTGATGATTTCATATGCGCCTCCTAAATGTATCGAACCGTATTTTCGGGCAAGCTTGACGGCGCCTTCATTTGCCTCCGCCCCGCTGCTGGCGAAGAATACCCGGTCGAAGCAAGAGATTTCGGTTAGTTTTGCTGCCAGTTCGATCATCGGCTTGTTATAATAAGCCGGGCTGGCATTCATAAGCGCCGCTGCCTGATTCATGAGGGCATCCTTGATGACAGTAGGAGCATGTCCCAGGCAATTGACCGCCCAACCGCCGATAAAATCCAAATAGGTATTCCCTTCCGTATCCCAAATCTTCATTCCGTTGCCTCGTTCCATCACCAGTGCCGGCCTGTCGGCAGTATATAAGATCGAGTTTTTTGCCTTATCAAGCAAATGTTGAGTTTTGGAATCGGTGTCGTTCAAGTCGGTCTCCTCCTCACATTCAATTAAGTATAAATATACTTAAATATGAATTCTTATGCAATTACTATTTTCATCGGATATGAAATAAAAAACCACCGGAGAATATAGCTCCAGCGGTCCCTTTAATGTGCAAACCCATATTGCTGCTCGTTGGAAAATGAAAGAAAGGTAAGTCATTAATTCGAAAATACGGACCATATGTCCGGCGTTTCCATGCCGACAGCCCAGGCGGCCGCACCGCCAAGCCGGTATTCATTAATTAGACCCCATCGCCAAGTCATTGAGCTTCTGTCTTCGATCCATATCTGGTGTCTATGTCCGTTCTCTTCATATTCAACATAATGCTGCTTCGTTTTTAAATCCCATACCGGGGTCAAGTTTTTGTCCCGGATCAGCTTCTCCGTCTGCGGCATGGAAAGATCCTTGCCGGTTACATTCCCGCTGCTGTCCGTTATCCATTCCTTTGTATAAAATGGAACGCCAAGCAGCACTTTGTGAGCAGGCACATCCTTCAACAACAGACGGATGCCTTCCCGGACCCAAGGCTCGGAACCGACAGATCCTGCTATCCCTCGGCCGCCCCAATGTTCGTCATATCCCATCATAATGACATAATCGGCAGCTTCCCCAAGTCCCTTCCGGTCATAACTGCCTGACCAGAAAGGATCGGGATTTTCCCGCGTTACGTCTACGCTGACGGTTTTTCCGGACTGGGCAAGCAATTCTTTAAGCTCATGAATAAAGCCGACAAACTGTTCCTTATTCCGGATATCGATGTTTTCAAAATCGACGTTTACACCGTCCAAACCGGATCCGATAACCTGCTCCGCGATCGTTTTTGCCAGTAGATTGCGCTTTGACTCGTCGCTCAAAATTGTATTTGTCAAATCAGGATCAAAGTTGTTTCCCAGCATCGTCCAGATCTGTTTGCCTTCTTTATGCGCCCATGCAACATATTTCAGGTCGACCGAGCCCTGGACAAAAGGAGCCTCCGCTTTCAATCGAAACCAGCGCGGTGTAACGACGTCGATTGTTGCCGCATTTCCGGCCTGCTGAATAAACGTGTCTGTCGTCCCGTAATAGTTCCAGCCCATCACAAGGCGAGGTTTGCCGGTCAGCCTGGCTTTGATTTTGGAAATCCAAACATTATTCATACCCGGCACTTGAATCTTGTAATAATATTTACTTACGGACAGCACAGGGTATTCCTCGCCTTTTTTGACAATGCCTGCGGATTTGTAACGAGTGCTTGGACCATCATAAACGGTTACAGTTGGCTGAAGTACGGATGCGACGGTAACCGAATCCGCCGTTTGCAGAGGAATGTCGGACGTGCCGGAATGTCTTTTGCGAACCCAGCCGAATCGGCCGTCCGGCAATGAAATATAATGATAATATTTGGAAGACCGCAAAACGGGATACTGTTGTCCTTTTTGAATCGAAGATAAGACCTTTGCGCTGAGGGAAGGCTTGGAATACACCTTCGTAGTCTGGAGCACCGTTAACATTGGATACGTATCCGAATAAGTTGCGGCATCAGTTGACGCCGAAGATGTCATAAAAATGCCGATGAATACGATTATTGCGATTCGTGTTAGCTGTAGTTTCATTGTCCCTCTCCTGCTGATTACGGAAAATATGAATCTATTTTACTCCGTTCGACAAAAGAGGGATAGATTATAAATAATGGTAAGACAGAAAAATCTATTCAGTCATATATATCTTATCTCCGGCCTTTAATTTTCCCGGCTTATGAACGGAAGCATATACACCGAACTTCATCGCCATCACCTCGTTAACTTGCTTCAATAAGGATGGATCTCGTTTAAGCGTATCCGGATCGATGGCAATCATCGAACAACGCTCGCAATAACCGTCTACGACCAATTCCGCGCTGCCGGCGGATAATCGCTTTCCGAGCCAATCACTTTCCTTAAATGTGCTGTCTGATAAAGAATTAGTTATTGATGCGATCCTCCGCTCGCATCAATCAATTGACCGGTCACCCAGCGGCTGTCCGGTGAGGCCAGGAAAACGGCGACATCCGCGACATCTTCGGGTTGTCCCCATCGGCCGAATACGGAAAGTCCGGCAGCAAACGTTTGGCCTTCCGTACTTTGCAAAATTGCGGCATTCATGTCGGTTTCAATAAGACCCGGCAAAATTGCATTGACCGTGATCTTCCTGTCTCCGAGATGGTGAGCCAACACACGGGTCAGCGTATTAACCGCCCCTTTCGATACGCTGTATCCCAGCATGTTCGGGAATGCGATCCGCGTTACGGCTGAAGAAATATTGATGATCCGGCCCTCGTCGTTCATACGCCGCAGTGCATGCTGGATGACAAAAATCGGCGCCTTAACATTCATATTCATGGCTTCGTCCAACAATTCTCCCGTTAACTCTTCGATCGATGAAGTCTGACCGATTCCGGCGTTGTTAACCAGAATATCCAGGCGGTTGCGGCCGGTGTGCTCAATAAGCGCAGTATCCAAAGCAGCGTACAGCTTTGATAGGCCGTCTCCTGACATTAAATCGGCACCGACCGCGAATGCCGTTCCGCCTTGCTTCCGGATCGCCCAAGTCACATCTTCGGCGGCACCCTGGTTTTTTCCATAGTGGACCGCAACAAGAGCGCCCTCCTGTGCCAGCCGCAGCGCAATGCCTCGCCCGATCCCTCTGCTTCCCCCGGTAACCAAAGCAACTTTCCCAGTCAGCTTTTTCATTTCTCATCATCTCCTTTTCTTGTTTCGAATTCAGTTTTATCACAAGGCAGCTTTTGAAATGTTGCTCTCTCATCCCGTTGGCGTCTGTAATCAAACAATCGTTTTCATAATCTTGCGGTTTCATTCGCTTAGGCTTACAGCTAGCCGTTTCGAGGGGTATAATGGGGGTGAGGTGATCCGTATGGACATAATCAGCGGGAATATATTGACCGATGACAAATGGCAGGCCATTATAAACAACGACGCGGCTTATGACGGTTATTTTATCTATGCCGTTCTGACTACCGGCATTTTTTGCAGGCCTTCATGCAAATCCAAATCGCCTAACAAAGAAAACGTGCGCATTTTTCTGAACACGGATCAAGCGCTTTCGGCGAATTTTCGTCCATGCAAACGGTGCAAACCGGCCAGTCTGCTCCCGCCCGGCAGCGAGTGGGTAAATCAAATCGCAAATTACATCGAGGCCAATTACAGCGAATCGCTCTCACTTGAAAAATTAGCGCAAACGTTCCATGGAAGCCCCTATCACTTGCACCGCACATTTAAGCGGATAAAAGGTCAGACACCTGTCGAATATATCCGGCAAACACGAATAAACGCGGCAAAGAAGCAGCTTGTCCAATCCGATAAAACAATCTCGGACATTGGAACAATCGTCGGCATACCGAATGCTCCTTATTTTACAACGCTGTTTAAGAAAATCACCGGACAAACGCCGGCTTCCTATCGAAAGTCTGCAGGCATGGCATTAGATGCGGGAGGTATAAAATGGAATCATCAGCAACCTTAATGCAATGGACACGATTGGAGCATGCGGACTGGAATCTGCATATCGCCGCAACTATGAAAGGGATTTGTTTCATCGGGGGTCGGAATCGGCCGTTAGCCGAATTGGAAAATTGGGCGCGGAAACATTTTACAAGCAGCGTATTGGTACGGGATGATGTGCGGCTCCAGCCGTTCTCACAGGCTGCTTTTTTATTTTTGGAAGGAAAGAGAAGAGATCTCGATGTACCGATGGATCTGAAAGGAACCCCGTTTCAGCTTGCCGTATGGCAAACAGTATATGAAATTCCGTACGGGCAAACCCGGTCTTATTCGGCAATCGCGGCAGCTCTGAGCAGGCCGAAAGCGGTCCGTGCTGTCGCTGCCGCGATTGCAGCAAATCCGGTATTAATCTCCATACCGTGTCACAGGGTCATCGGCAAGAACGGCGCTCTCACCGGCTACCGGGGCGGATTGGAAATGAAGGGGAGACTTCTCAAGCTTGAGCGCGAGCATTCCTGTCTCAAAACATAAAATCAATCTCGCTTAAAGCTTGCAAGGCTTAAACAACCCGGATTGGTGAAGCTGTTCCCAAAACTGCTTGAATTCATCGATATTTAATTGCTGATGGGCATCCGACATGGCAACTGACGGATTAGGATGGACTTCTACCATAATGCCATCTGCCCCTGCCGCAAGCGCCGCTTTTGCACATGGAGCTACAATGTCTTTCCGGCCGGTCGAATGGCTGACGTCCACAAAGACGGGCAGATGACTTTCCCGTTTTAAGATAGGAACTGCAGATATATCCAACGTGTTACGCGTCCATTTTTCATAGGTTCGGATTCCACGTTCTATAAGCATAACATTGGGATTTCCCCTTGAAATTATATATTCGGCTGCAAGCAGATATTCTTCCAACGTTGCTGCGATTCCCCTTTTAAGCAGTACAGGCGTATTGCTTTCTCCTACAGCTTTGAGCAGCTCAAAATTCTGCATATTCCGTGCGCCGATCTGTAGAATATCAACATACTCAGGGAAAAAATCAAGATGCCGCGGATTCGTCACTTCACTTACCGTGATCAGATGAAATTCTTCTGCAACTTCTTTAAGGATTTTCAACCCCTCAATTTCCAACCCTTGAAAATCATACGGGGATGTTCTCGGTTTGTAGGCACCGGCGCGAAGGATTTGAATTCCCATATCCTTAAGTTCTGAAGCAATCCTCCGCATTTGTTGAATGGATTCGACCGAGCAGGGGCCGGCAATTAAGTGGTTCCATCCTCCGCCGATTTGCACTCCCTTAACTTCAATGATCGTATCGGTATTTTTCATTTTCCGGCTTACAAGGAGTTTCTTTGTTTGTTCATGTTGCTGCAAATCAAGTGATGCTTTGAAAATTTCTTTAAAGAGAAATCGGATGGTGTTGTCGGAAAATGGCCCCTTATTTAAAGAAATCAAATCATCAAGCATTTGCTGTTCCCGTTCCGGATCGAATTTCGGTAATCCGAGTTGTTCCTTCGCGAAACCAATTTCTTGCACAAATTCTGCCCGGGCATTCAATAATTTCAATAGTTGATGATTAACCTCATTTAGTTGTAAACGTAGTTCATTCATCTTGTTCATTTGATCCACGGATTTCTCAACCTCTCATAAGTTATTTATATAAACGCAAAAAACCCCTATCCGTTAGGGACGGGGATCCGCGGTACCACCCTCATTAAGACACGTACGATTATTTTCATACGCCTCCTCGCTTTGACACATGTAACGGTGTGTTGCCGGTAACCTTTACTTATACCTATTTTAAGGCCGTTCAAGGCACAACTCCGGAGTGAACTTCAGCGGGCCGGTTTCCTTCGGCATGCTTTCAATCCTTGGCACGCCGTCCCTGTCAGGAACGATTCGCTTACTCTTCTCCTTCATCATTATTGGCCGAAATATAATGTTGTAAGGGGTAGGGGGTAGGGGGGGCTAGCCGCCCCCCTTTAGGGTGTAATCCTTAGAACAACACAGCGCGGCTAACGATGACCAGAAGGATAAACAGAACCAAAATCGTTCCAGTTGTTGTGAAACCACCTTTGAATCCACCAACAAAAGACACCAGCAAGCACCTCCTTCTTTTGCACATGTTTCAAAGTATGTACCGAATCCGTTTAATGTATGGACTATTAACTATAAGCAATAGCGGAAAGTGATATCCGGCCTATTCCTTGGTCAACGAGTGGATGCCCGATTGTTCCCCGCCCGGTATAATTGTCCGATTCCCTTCATAACAACAGTGCATAGATTATTATGTGCCAGCACCTGTGCGGCCCCACAGCCCGCCCTTTTTTGGATACGCCCCCTAACCATGGGGGCGTCATAATGAAGAATACAATTACATATCCTCCTTTCCTTCAGAATATCCCTCAAACATCCTTCCGCCGTAAGGAGCCAAAATATGATCCACAAATTGAATGACCCTGTCCTTTATTTCCGTTTTATAGAATGTATCGAGCACGTCTAGAAATTGAGTGCAAAACGGTTTGTCATACATTTGGAGAGAACGTACAATCCACTTTCCGTCACCAATCCAACAGCCATTCGTTCTTAATACAAATTCATGAACACGTCCCGCCAATTTATTCACAATAAATATATTTTCATAATGGAAATCCGAACCCGATAAGTCCTCCAGACATTCGCTAATTTCATATCTCGCTTGGTTCATTTCCTCAGCTGTCCAAGGCACAGGCCCTTCTTTTAATACTCTCTTCGCTGTTTCGACAATTTCTTTGGCAGTACCGTCATCTTTGATAATGATACCTTCGGCGCACATGCGATGTAACGACGGTATCCCGCGACTTTGATTATATTCGAATAAATCTGGATAAGTATCCTTGGTCATAACAAACGCTTCGATCGGCCAACCGAATTCAACAAACGATTCACGAAATGGAAATAAAGCCGTATCGTCAATAATAATAATGTCAAGATCCGAATGCTTCGTTTCCCGCCCATGAGTAACACTTCCAGACAATATCGCTGCGTTACATTCGGAAAAATGGTTATGAACAAACTGCCTCGCAGCTTCCAGTGCCGGTTGTCTCATGAATTACCATCTCTCATTCCTGCTGTAATTTGAAGGGGAGATCCGCCAATGTAACCTTTCGGAATAAACGATTTCAATCCTATATTATTCCTGTAAAAATATATGGTGCATGAAGGCTATCATCCAACCCCGCGGCGCCACAGAACCATATATTATTGAATGCGCTGGCAACGCAAGTCTTAAAATACGACCCCTACAAATAGGGGTCATTGCTTTTTTAGCAACTTAATCTAATTGCTCGGTGAGTATTAGAGGTCCTTCATTTGTAATAGCAACGGTATGCTCGTATTGTGCTGACAGACTGCCGTCAATCGTCCTTGCGGTCCAGCCATTTGCATCCAAGAAGACATGATGCGATCCGATATTGATCATAGGTTCAATTGTAAAGACCATCCCTTGCCTTATTCGTTCTCCCCGATTAGGAGGGCCGAAATGCGGGATTACAGGCTCCTCGTGTATGACTTGCCCTATGGAATGTCCGACAAAATCACGAACAACGGAAAACCCGTTGCGCTCCGCACAGGTTTGAACTGCATATGAAATATCCCCTATTTTATTGCCAACAACTGCTTTCTCGATTCCTTTGTAGAGTGCCTCCTTGGTTACTTGCAGAAAATGATTTACTTCTTCCGATACGTTTCCTACGGTATACGTCCATGCGGAATCCGCAAGCCAGCCTTCGAAATTTACAACCATGTCGATTGTCACAATATCACCGTCATTTAAAGGGGCATTGTTTGGAAACCCATGACAAATTTCGTCATTTACAGAAGCACATGTAGCATAGGGATAGCCCTGGTAACCCTTTTGCTCGGGTTTTGCACCGTTCCGACCGAGATATTCCTCAACAAACCGATCAATCTCAAGTGTGGACACACCTGGGCCAATCATAGCTGCAATCTGCTTGTGACAAGAAGCTAACAGTTCCCCTGCTTTTTTCATTTTTCCGATCTCTTCTAATGTCTTTAAAGTGAATTTTGATTTTCCCATTTATCTCCTCCATAATGACATGCGAGGCTTTCGCCTTTATTCTACAGCACCTCCGGTTATGCGGCGGCAAAGTTCCCCACGTCCTTTTAGCCATGAAATAGTCATTTGACTATACATCCTATGGCTGCAGACTATAATCGGTTCGCGGACACACGAAATTAGGTTTGATTGACTATAAGCGGAAGATGTTATAATCTATTCATTAATATCAAATTTGCGATGAAGAAGAGAGTACGCATAACGTATACCCAGAGAGCTGATGGTTGGTGCGAATCAGTGTAGAAATTATGCTGAAGTGGGCTTCTGAGCATCCAAACCGAAAGATCATTTGAGTAGGCTTTGGCGAACGTCTCATCGTTACAAGAGACGCGTATTGATTCGATACGTTAAAGCGAGTCCGTATTTTTACGGGCTAATTAAGGTGGTACCGCGGAGTTTCCCGTCCTTTTCCAGGACAGGAAACTCTTTTTATTTTTCTTAAAGGAGAGAGTAGCGAATGGCGAAAAAAATTGTTTTGACCGGGATTAAACCGACCGGTAAGGTCCACATCGGCAACTATATCGGGGCAATTAAGCCTGCACTGCAGCTTGCTGACAACGATGATTACAAGGCCCTGTTTTTTGTTGCCGACTTTCATGGGTTAACCTTTATTCACAACAGGGAAGAATTCAATAAATTATCTTATGGAATCGCCGCTACATGGCTGGCTCTTGGATTAGATCCCGAGCGAGCCGTCTTCTACAGACAATCCGATGTGCCTGAAGTTTTTGAGCTGAGTTGGATCCTGTCGTGTGTTACATCGAAGGGGTTAATGAACCGTGCTCACGCTTATAAGGCGATCAGAGAACTCAATGAACAAACCGGTGCTGAGCCGGATACCGGAGTAAATATGGGTTTATTTACGTATCCGATCTTGATGGCAGCGGATATTCTCTTATTTCAATCCGATATTGTCCCGGTGGGGAAAGATCAAATCCAGCATGTTGAAATCGCCAGGGATATCGCAGAGGGTTTCAATCATGCCTTTGGAGAGACGTTTAAACTGCCTAACTATCTTGTTGATGAAAACACATCCGTAATACCAGGACTGGACGGAAGAAAAATGAGCAAAAGCTACAATAACACCATTCCGCTGTTCGAATCATCAGAGGCATTGTTAAAAATGATTATGAAGATCAAAACCGACAGCACGCCTCCGGATGAACCGAAGAATCCGGATGACTCGACGATATTTACGCTGTACTCGGAATTTGCTGACCAGGATCAGGTAATGAAGATGAAAGAGCGGTTTGAAAGCGGGATCGGATGGGGTGAAGCAAAAAATGAATTGTTTCAGGTCATCGATCGTTATTTAGACGAGCCTCGTAAAAAATATAATGATTTGATTAATAACCCGGAGCAAATCGATGCGATTCTTTCCAAAGGAGCTGAGAAAGCAAGAGCTATTGCCGTTCCTTTGCTCGAAAAGGTCAAATACAAAATAGGGAAAACACGGTTATAGTCAAATATTATTTCTTTTTTTATAGAGTATGCTAGATCTAATAGCTTCGACAGGGACAACCTCCTTAATCGTTCGTCCATTTTGAGATGTCTAAGAAAACGTTGTGGAAAAGTCACCTGATATTCCTATTACGCGGGCACGTAACGGACATGTACGCAGCTTAGAGAGGCTAAAATGAAAAATTTAATGGGTAACGGACAAAAGTGATGCTTGCACTGCTTTTGTCACTTTTCGCATTAGATGATCTGCTTGTAAATTGCTGTGATGACCGTTAAGAAGGAATAGCTGCTCTATTTGGCGTCTAATCACCTATGATGTCCTTTAGCGAGAACAGCGAAACTATACTTTCTGATATGAAATCCGTAAACGGCTTCGCTGTCCTCTGACGGCGAAGCTTCGTTTCGACGAAGAATTCAAAGCTTGTAATCGCCATTGCCGCTTGCATACATGTTGTATCAGCTTCTACGATCCATTCTTCGATCCTTTGATCCTTCGGAGCATCTCCCATCCCTGATAAATAGTTATACCAAGCGATTTTCCTTCTTTTATGCCCTATTTCCTCTATTTGTTATGAGTAGACTTTTTTTATAGTTATTTTTTCTAAAGCTTCCACTCAAACCACCGGCCATGGCCGTCCGTTTCCGCCAATACGAGCTCATCCAATTCTCCGTCCACATAACAATCTAGATGAAGGTCCTCATCCCAGAGATTATTGTACAAATGAAACACCTTTCTTGACCGGCCGAGTTGTTGAATCCGATCGAGTAATTCGGTCTTATCTACCTTGGACAATTGATTGGCAACATGAGTGTGAAAAATGCAAACGGTATGATCTTCTTGAATCTTAGAAGCGACTTCAGACATCAACCGAACGCCGTTTCCTTCTATCAACTCCACAGACTCCCCCCTCAAACACCGAGCCGCTTTCTGGAACATTACAATTCGTTCTTTATGCTCAGGCCATATCAGAGACTTTAACCATAAATAATCTTCGGGATTGTTAAGGTTATTTACATGTAAATCCAAACCAATTCTAGAGGATACGGGCGGGCTCTGGTTCAGGAAAAAGGGTAATCCCTCCCCCCGCATTTCGCATGCGATATCCAACTCTGAATATACGTTTCCATACATTTCACCGCTATTATACGTGTAACGGTACTTATCCCAGAGAAGCTGGAGCCCTGCGCTTGTTCCTAATTCGATTAATGCCAAGGGCTTTTTTGTTTGTTCGTAAATATAACAAAAGCTCGGGTATAAATAGGCGCAACGTCGGACTTCGTTCGTCTGAACAAGCTTGTTTTGCAAAAGAGGAATGAGCTCATTCGTGTAATTCAAACAAAAATCCTTGAACCAAACAAATGCCGTTTCGGGATCCTTCGGATCGTCCACAATGCTGGGGTAATAAGCTTGTAGCACATGTTCCTTCCCTTTCAACAGCAGGTAGTGAACCGCGGCTAAAAACAGGTTGGGCACAGGTTGGCCGGGGCCGGCATGGCAGGCAATGTGCAGCAGTTCTTCATCATCGGCAATATGAACCGATAACCGCTCATAAAGCTTGCTTGATCCCCTGCACTCCCTGTTTGCAAATCTTTTGAATCGCTCAGCCAATCCATTTGTATCCAAAGCCATCCCTCCAACGTTCCATTTAATGGCATTGTATCATACTCATCCAATAAACATATCTTTAATAAATTTATAGAATATAAAGAAAAAATTTATCACAAAAAAGCCCCGCAAGCTCTATCGGCTTCGGAACGCACTCTATATCCTTGTCCCAATTTTCCCGCTCGGTCGGAGGGACAATCGGAGTATAAACGCCTCAGCCAGTAACAATGAGTGTAGCCCGCACACTGCTGCGGGCTACGACCGGTCATATAGTTCATATCTTCCTCCAGGATAACTGTCTTTCTCTTCTGGACATACTAACAAAAGATGACTGTTTAGAGGAGAACTGCCATGAGAGATAAACAGAACCACATTGCAAGCAAGCTGCAAAAAAGCTTCGGGCTAAGCGAAGATTTCACCCTTGAAACAAAAGAAATGAACGGAGAAATGATTACGTTCTGTTATCTGAAAAGCTTGGTTGACGTTTCAAAAACGGCGTTGTCTCTTGAAAACATCCAGGACAAGGACTGGTCGAAGCTTGCAATGCAATTGGGGGCTGAAACGAATCGATCGGAATCCGAGCTGGCGAAAGACATTTTAACCGGGAAACTAATCATCCTGCATGCTGCAGGCAATCTGTCATGGAGGCCATTCTCACCTTCCATTCAGAGATCGATCACCACCCCGCAAAGCGAAAGCAACATTCAAAACGCGATGGATGCTTTTACCGAAAACCTGGAGAGCAATCTGGCTTTGCTCAGGACGCATTTACGATCCAAGGACTTGGGCATTACCTTACTGGAGATGGGAAACATCCGAAAAAGAAAACTTTCGGTTTGTTATATCCAAGGCAAAGCTGACGAAAAATTGGTTCATCGCATCCTGTCTCATCTTATATCGAAACAGGAATCGGAATTGGAAACCATTCAGGATTTTAACAGATTAATTAAACAAAGAGGCAGATGGAGTCCCGTTCCTCTGTTTCAACTTCAGGAACAGCCGGAGCAGGCCGTTAGTCTGCTGATGAATGGCCGGGTAGTCATCATGCTCGACCAGATGCCGTATGCCCTGCTGATTCCGCCGCTCATTACGGATCTGTTTCTCATTAATTCGGATCGAAACCTTCCGCCGATATTAATGGTTGCCGTCCGGTCTATACGAGTGATCGGTCTGTTGATTACCCTTGTTATTCCCGGATTATATGTCGCGCTGGTCAGTGTAAACCCGGAAGTGTTTCGAATTGATATGGCGTTGTCGGTGGCAAAAAGCCGTGAAGGCGTCCCGTACCCGGCTCTGATTGAAATTTTAATTACATTGCTCATTGTGGAAATGATTGTGGGGGCCAGCATCCGGCTTCCCAAGAGCGTCGGACCGACGATTACGATGGTCGGCGGAATCATATTAGGACAAGCTCTCGTTCAAGCCCAACTTGTCAGCAATCTGCTCATTATCGTTTTGGCTGCGACCACGATTGCTAATTTTACGCTTGCAGGATTTCAAAATGCGCTGATGATTCGGCTTTTTAAGTACGGGAATGTGATCCTTGGTTCAATTTTCGGCATTCTGGGCATCATGGTCGGATTCGTCTGGTTCATATTCTACCTCTCGGGAATAAATACGTATCGGATTCCTTACTTAGGAAGGAAAGTAGCTATGGAGGAAGCGAATGAATAAAGATTGGATTTTAGCGGTTACGTTTATTACCGTTCATCTTAGCCTGATTTTATTTGGATATCCGGAGATGGTATTTGATGTTGACCGTTCGGGATATTGGGCGCCGATCTTAGCGGGATTTCTACTTGAATTTATTCTCCTTCGAATTTATTTGTCAGGCCTTTCCGCTTTTCCCGGTGAGGATTTGATCCGCATCTTCAAGAGATACGGCATTGGGACGGCTAGATTCCTTCTGCTCCCGCTCACAGCCTACTTTTTGTTGAGCATCGTTATTCTGATTCGAAGCCATGCGGAATTGCTGACTATTGTATTATTGCCGAAAACACCGATTTGGGCGTTTATGCTGATGCTTGTCGTCATCCCCCTTGTAACGTCGGCGCAGAGATTAACTGACATCCTGCGCGCTACCGTTACGCTCACTTTACTGTCATTCCCGTTTATTTTGTTTTCGCTTCTCTCATGCTTTCAGAATATTGAGATCAACTATGCTTTTCCCTTGGAAACCGATCTGTTCGGGTGGAATTTGAAAGCATTCTTGTCCAGCTTATTTGCCTTTCATGGCTTCCTGTTTATCGGGTTGATGGCTTCCCACTGGAACTTGTCTATGACAAGGCATCGCAGGAAGTTATATTTCGCCCTGCTTGCTTTGCTTCCGATTTTTATTCTTTCGGTATATATTCCTTTGATGATTTTTGGTCCTGATGCTGCATCGAAACTCCATTACCCCTTGACCGTTTCCATCGATACCGTCGATTACGAATGGCTTATGTTCAGACGCATTACGATCTTTTATATAGCCGCATCGTTAGCTTTCATCATTATTTATCTTTCCATCCTGATCTGGATGACAGCTACAATCGTCTCTGTCCTTTACATTTCGGCATCAAGGCAGACCTTGACCTGGTTCGTAACCGCTGCAGCTTTTCTCACCGGCTTGTTGTTCCCTGATTGGGAAACGATCGATTGGTTCATATGGTTGGATACCCCATTACGTCTATACAGCATTGTGTTCATCCCGTTAATGACATGGGGAATCGGTATAGCAGCAAGGAGGCGGATGCAGGAATGACACGATGGATAACAGCCGGAGCAACGATCACCATTATGTTGAGTATACTGACTGGCTGCTGGGATACGAAACCGATTGACAAGCGGCTGCTGCCTGTAGTGATGGCAGTTGAACTATCCGAAGATAGGAACTACACGGTCAGCTTGCGCCTTGCCGACCCCAGCAAAGAACAGGTTACACAGACGATCAGCGCTGAAGCTCCGACGATCAGCGAAGCTTTTGACAGGATGCGGAGGGACGAAGAACGAAGTATCGATTTATTGCATCTCACTCTTATCTTGATCGGCGAAAATTTAGGGAAAGCCGGCATTAAAGGTGTAATTGACTATGCAATGCGGACGCGGGAAATAGATCCCAAAGCGTTATTAGCCATTGTAAAGGGTGATATACACCGCCTGATGAGAAGCAAAGAAAACATCAAGTTGGAGGACGGTACCGAGCTGCTTGATTTCTTTAATAAACGCGCAGGGTGGACGCCGAATATCCCTGTCACTAACATCTGGGAAGCATTTCGTGACTTAAACTCGGAGACGGGAGACATGGCTCTCCCGATCATAAAGGAAGGAACCGATACGATGTTTGAGTTTGTAAGTACGGCTGTCATGAGTGAAGATCGCATGACAGGGACGATTACAACAGACGATACTTTTTTGTATAACCTCTTTCAGCGAGAATTTACAGGTGGTATCGTCGAAGTGACGGATCGGGCCAGTCTGCAAATTGTCGATGCCGATGTGAAACATCACGCTTCATGGGATGGAATCCATTCGCGTTTGGATACCAAGATGAAGATTGGAGCAGTCATTCTGGAGTTGAAAGGTCAGTTCAATCGGGATGAACTAAAAAGCGAATTGGAGAATATGCTCGAACAACGATTCAATCGCATGTTTGAGAAGCTGCAAAAAGGCCGCTCCGATATTCTGAGAACGGGACAGCTCTTCCGCAGTAAAATACCTCCCGATCAAATGGTATTTTGGATCGAGCGATGGTATCCGAAACTCAACATCGAACTGCAGGTTGATGTCGTTATCCGCAATCACGGGAACTTGAAGATGTAATGTGGAAGGATTTCTAAGACTAATATTTGGAAGAATGGACTTGAACATGCTACAATACAAAATGAACGATTGTTTATAATTCACCATTCATTTCTAAGGAGTGATCAGAGTGGCTATTGATGTTTACATCAATTTTAATGGGAACTGCCGTGAAGCGGTAGAGTACTACGCAAAGGTTTTTGGCACGGAAGAACCGCAATTTATGACCTTTGGGGAAGCGCCTCCTCATCCGGACTATCCTCTTCCCGAGGAAGCAAAACATCTGATCATGCACACCAGGCTGAAGATCAGCGGCAGCAATGTCATGTTCTCCGACGTCTTCCCCAATATGCCTTTTAATATAGGAAATAATATCAGCCTTTCTTTGGTCAGTGATGATATGGATGAGATTACATCATCCTTTAACAAGTTAAAAGACGGAGGAACTGTAGTGATGGAGCTTCAAGAGACATTCTGGAGCAAATGCTATGGCAGTTTAACCGATAAGTTCGGCATCATCTGGCAATTTAACTATGGTAGCGGAGAGCAGCTGTAATTCAAATTTTCGGAGGATATGGATGTTTATTATTGAATTCCATATCCTCTTTATCCATTATTTCGTTTTTGTACCGTAACTGATCATCATTGTCGGTGCATAGACGGTGTTATATTGAAGTCCGTTTACCGAATACTCTTCATGCAAAAGCTTTTCCGATGCCAACTGTTGCTGTGCTTCTTCAAATGAAAGTCCACGACTGAGAAGATTTTGAACAAAGGCTTCTTCGTTTGCAATCGGTGCGGCGAATCCATCATCGCACAACTTGTTGTACAACATCGCCTTTTCTTCCGTATGATCCGGATTGATATACCTTACGATATCATTGATTCTGCAACCGATATTATCAAGACCTAATTCACGCATATAAATGGGCATCTTGACGCCGATATTGCCATCCTTCCCTGTTCTTACCGCATCCAATTCATACAGCTTTTGGAGAATCCCCAAGCTCATAAAGTCGGATTGCTTCATTTCATGTACATATATATTAGCCATCGCGGAAATCCAATGCGGCTCAATGCATATCACTTTACCTTCCGTTTTTACACTTCTTATCATTTTCTCAAGGATGGCTTTCGGATCGGGCAAATGCATCAAAAAAGCCTGACAAATCGCCAGATCGTATTTCATTTCTCCGATATCCAAATCGTAGAGGTCACTAATTATAAACTCCGTTTCAAAAGGCAACCCCCTGAAGTTTTCCTCTGCCTTCCGGATTAATTTCACGCCTTTATCAATCCCTGTATACTTTGAGCCTTCCGGTAAATACGGGAGAAATTTCAACCCAAGGTAGCCAAGTCCGCACCCGAAATCAACAATGTGAACAGGTCCGGACAATTTCCATACGCTTTTGATTAGAAATTCAATGTAGTCCTCGTTATAAAACATTGACCGGCTATTCGTCAAGTAATCGATCTGCTCGTCCCAGTAGTACGGCTCCACCCTGATACCGCCTTTCATTGATTCTCGTATTGGAAACATGAACCTACTTCCTCCTCGCCTAATTTTTCTTTCTAACCGCACAGAAAATATACCCAAAATATCCTTTAAAGTATAGACTTATAATCATCGATGAGTTATACTACTATTATAGAAGCCAAGGACACTAGGCCTTGCTTAACTTATGTCAAAAACAAGGAT
Organism: Paenibacillus tarimensis; assembly: GCA_041281825.1. Lineage (GTDB taxonomy): Bacteria > Bacillota > Bacilli > Paenibacillales > Paenibacillaceae > Paenibacillus_D > Paenibacillus_D tarimensis_A. The sequence goes on from CP166298.1 coordinate 3,640,854, forward strand.
GCGACTGAAAAGTCCTCCTTTTTTTTATTTTTCTATGCAAAATAAAGCGCCCTCTGCAATGGATATAGATATCGGAGGGTTCTTTTGTGTTCGCTAGACTAACCCTCGGTTCGCAACAGCAATTACGAAATTCATTCGGTGCCCCCACAAAAGTCGACATCACTATCGAACCCTATTAATGAGCATAATAAATTACTTTAAAATGGAGTGAATGACGAATGAAAAAGAAAACTGTAACAATTTTATCTTCTGCCATCGCACTGAGCATGGTGGCAACAAGCGCTTACGCCGCACCTAGCGAAAAAAGCAAAGGTAAAGCAAACGGAAATGCTGAAATTGAAATTACGGTTCAGGCGGATTCGGATACAACTGTAACTGATTCTGTATACGGAGGAAGCAAAGGTCTGCAGAATGCCTATGAAAATGTCAAGGACAAGCCTGCCGGAGAACGGATCGCCTTTTTGCTGTTAAGCAAATATAATATTGAAATTAACAGCGATGCCGATTTGACAGCAGTTGTCGATAATCTTGAAGCGGAAGGCGAATTGGAGGCAGCGGCCGACGCTCAGGCAGAAATCGTGCTGGATAACATTTCGGACATTAACCAATACAAAAAACTGAGCAAGCTGCAAGAGAAGCTTGGGAAAAAAGGGATCAAAGCGTACGTGAACGGTAAAGAACCTCAGTTCGATGTACCTCCTGTCATGGTCAAAGGACGCACCCTCGTTCCGTTTAGAGCGATCGCCGAAGCGTTGGACGCAGAAGTCAAATGGGATGCAGCGACAAAGACCGTTATCGTCACACGCGGAGCAACCGAAGTAAAGTTGACTTTGGGCAGCGATACTTATCTGGTTAACGGCGAAGAATTCACATTGGACGTGCCTGCTCATATGAAAGGAAATCGCGTGCTTGTGCCGCTCCGTATCTTGAGCGAAGCGTTGCAGGCTGAGGTAAAATGGGATTCCGAGACCTCCAGCGTTATCGTCATCGATGTAAAGAAATCGGCACAGGAATAAGACGCATGATTTAAATTAGGCACATTCGGTTACTGAAACCGAATGTGCCTTGTCTTTTTTTGTCACCAGTATTCGTACCTAATCTTCATTTACCGTCTTAAGGCTCCGTTCCCCAGACCAGCGTGCCGTTATGGTACAGGGTCACTTTATCCCACACGGCAAATGACGTCTTGGACGCATCGAACGAATAATCGTCGTTCTCATTGTAATTCGACCAGTTGACCTTGTTGCTGCGCTACTGCTTGTAATTTTCTATGAGCTCGCACAAAAAATCAATGGCTTCTTTTTCATCTCTGCCTTTCGTTTTAATCGTAATTGTGGTTCCTTTTTTGATAGGCAGCAGCAGCATGCCGAGCAAACTTTTGACATCGATCACATTTCGGGTTTCATTATAATCGAATTCTATGATGATTTCCGAAATAAACTGATTTGCCTTATGCGAGATTCTTTGCAAATCCTGCAATTGAAAATCTTTGGTTATCGCCAGATCATGGACTCTCATCCATTCATCAGCCTCCGCTCCCGAATCTACCAATATATATGTCGTTAGTGAGGATTTGTTGTGTGAACCGCCCTTTCAGCGAGGAACTTGTTGGCAGCATACATCTTTTGGCTGTGTTCCAGACGTTTTTGCCTTCTCAGGAATGGGCTGATTGCACTCCGGTATTTTCTAACGATATCTGCGACGTTATATGCGGTTTATGGCATTTCTTCTCCAAATAGCGTCATATACAATCGTTAGAGCAATCAAAATTTGATCCCAACATACTTCATACCCGTGCAATTTATAGGTCGACACATTTTGTTTAAAATTTGGATAACCCTTTACAGCATATTCATAAGATAACTTACGTTAAAAAGGGGTAGAGAAATGAATGAATTCAAAACAGCCGTGTCAAAACTTTGCATACTCCTGTTTAACTATATTTTTATCTATCCGGCAATTATTCTTTCCCTGTTGGTTCTCGGGTTAACTTCCTCCTGGAAATCGGGAGTGGTGATGTTAGTGTCAGCCCTGCTTCTCAAAATTGTCTTATGGTTTGGTTCAAATCATAGACCTGCTCACAGCACTGGTGACAATGGCGATCGCGTCACTTGGACACAACCGCCCGCTCGTAAAATCCCTCCGCCGCTCAGTGAAATTGAACATGAAATCAATTCCCGTAAATGGGAAGAGGATCTATTCAAGAAATAATTAGCGTCTGGCTATAGCCAGCATAATAAATGAAATGATCATGATAGACCCGGCCCAAGCCCAGGCCATTGCAATGTTCCCTGCATCGACCGCTATATATATCGCAGTAGGGATTGTCTGGGTTTTACCCGGAATATTTCCGGCGATCATCAAGGTAGCTCCAAACTCGCCTAGACCGCGCGCAAATCCGAGTATATAGGCAGATATCAACGAGCGAAAGGATAGAGGAAGGGTGATATATCTAAATACCTGCCATTCACTCGCTCCGATGGACCGTCCCGAATCCTCCAAATCGCGGTCAACCGATGCAAACCCTACTTTCATCGTTTGATAGACAAGCGGGAAAGCTACAACAATAGAAGCAATGACGGCAGCCCACCATGTAAAGACAACCGGTGCATTGGTAAGCCATTCGATAAAACGTCCTAACCAGCTTTTACGCCCAAACGTTACCAACAACAAAAAGCCTACGACCGTTGGCGGCAGAACAAGCGGCAGCATAAATGCCGTTTCCAGCAGCGCTTTTCCTTTAAATGTTCGCCGGGCCATCCACCAAGCGATACATACTCCTATTACAGCAACCAGCACACTGGATATCAAGGAAACTTGTAACGACAGTCGGATCGGAGGCCAAAAATCATTCCAGTTCATGTTCATGATCACCGCTCCGGAAAGGAGAACCCGTATTCGGCGAATACGTTCAACGCTTCCCGGGATTGCAGGAATAAATAGAAGTCCTCCGCTTCTCTGCTATGCTTGGATGTCTTGACAACGCCAATGGGATATTCGATGATGCTGTAAGTTTTCGGATCGACGGTAAAAGCGATTCTCACCTTATCGGAGGTCAAAGCATCCGATTTGTATACAAAGCCTGCATCGGCATTTCCGGTTTCCACATATTGAAGAACTTGCCTAACGTCTTTGCCTTGTACCATTTTGGGCTGCAGCTTATCCCACAAATGAAGGCCGGTGAGTGCTTCCTTCGCATAACTCCCGGCCGGTACGCTTTCAGGAATGCCGATTGCCACGTATCTGATTTTCTCATCGGTTAAATCTGCCGCTTCTTCAATCGCCGCTTCCCGATCGGCAGCTATAACGACTACCAGCTCATTATTCAACAAATTCGTTTGCCGGTCTGCTTCAATCAATTCCTTATCGGTCAGCGCCTTCATATTTCGGGATGCCGCCGAAAGGAACAAATCTGCCGGGGCTCCTTGTTCAATTTGCTGCTGAAGTGCGCCGGACGAGCCGAAATTATAGTTTATTTTTATGTTTGGATGCCCGGATTCATATAATTTCTGAATATCCTTAAGCGCATCGGTAAGACTGGCGGCGGCCGAAACGATTAAATCCACCTCCTCCGAATGCTCTGCGCAGCCGGCGATGATAATCGTAATAAATATAATCAACGAAACCATACTACGCTTATTTTTTCTAAACATCGATTTCACTCCTGTGTTCCATCCAATTATATTTATATATAAACACCACTAATGATACATAACCTTGGCGTGAAATGTAAACCTCATCCGGAATGAAAAAAATCCCCGGCGTAAGGCCGCTTCGCGCCTGCGCGGGGAGTCTGTACAACAGTCATTCGATCCGGCTGCAATACCTGTTACGAAATTTGATTCGGCGAAACATACAATACTTCCGGGTCGCCATGGTTAAGGTCGGAGATCGCAATATTCGCTCCCAGTGACCGGAACGTATCAACTATATTTTCGTATCCTCTTTCAATATGTTCCACTCCGGTAATTCGGGTTGTTCCTTCTGCAACGAGACCTGCCAGCAGCAGGCAAATACCCGCCCGGATATCGGTGGCATGAACCAGATTCCCCCGCAGAGGCGAACCTCCTTTAATGAATGCAATTCCCGGCCGGAGCTCGATATCCGCACCCATTCTTTTTAGTTGAAGAGCATGATTGAACCTTTTGGGAAAGACCTTGTCGCTGATGATGCTTTTTCCCGGAGCCTGGGTAAGCAAGGCTGTCAACGGCTGCTGCAGATCGGTCGGAAAGCCCGGATACATAGCGGTTCTCACCCGCGTTGCTCTTAAGACGCCTGTGGAAAATGCCGTTATTGCATTCGATTTAACTTCCATATGCAAACCGATTTCGGTTAATTTCGAAAGACAGGAGCCCAGATGCTCCGGAATCGCGTCCTCGACTGTGATTTCACCGCCTGTCGTTCCTGCTGCAATCAGAAATGCGCCAGCTATTAATCGGTCCGGAATGGCCGTATAGGTGCAGCCATGAAGGTGGCGCACGCCTTCGATTCGAATCGTGTCCGTACCGGCGCCGGAAATTTTCGCGCCCATTTGAATCAATAAATTAGCCGTATCGACGACCTCCGGATCTTTCGCCGCGTTTCTCAGCACGGTCTGGCCCTTCGCGCGAACGGCAGCCAATATACTATTGATGGTTGCCCCCGAGGTAATCATGTCGAAGTAAATATCCGCGCCTACCAATTCCTGAGCTTCTACCTCATAATAATCCTCGTAAAAAGTAATCTTAGCCCCCATCGCTTTAAACGCTTTGAAGTGCTGATCGATCGGACGGCCCGCAAAATCGTCCCCTCCCGGATACCCCACAGTAACTTTTCCGAATTTGGCCAGCAGAGCTCCGATAAAATAATAGGCTGTTCTGAACATGGACGCTTTCTGCGGTTCAATTGTTGCAGAATGAATATTCTGCGGGTCGATGTATACTTGGCCTGTGGATTGACGCGTCATCACAGCACCAATATCCTCGGCAATGAGGCATATCACTCTGAAGTCCGCAATTTCCGGTATGCCCTCTAATAGGACAGGCTCTTCCGATAAGCAGGAAGCAGCCAGCAAAGCCAATGAGCTGTTCTTTGAACCGGGGATTTTTACAGATCCTTTCAAGCCTGAATCCGTCCGCTCCACCTGGATCCACTTCATCATGAAAACCCTCTCTCTTCTCAGGAATATGCTGTAACGATTATATCGGCTATTACTCGCCGGTTCATTACTTTATAGCTGCAATAATTACATTTACACCTTTTTTCTCGATTTCCTGAATGGCTCCCCTGTAGGCTTGCTCATCCGTAATCACCGCATCCAATTCCTGGACAGGTATCGATCTTGCGAACATGTTGACGCCTACTTTTTCGTGCGGGGCAAGGCCAATCCTTACTCTTGAAACTTCCGCGACGGCCCTGGTAAAGCTTGCTCCCTCATGCGTTGCGGTGCTAATCCCCTTGGCTGATACGCCTCCGCCCGTCAAAAAGCCGATATCGAGCGAAAATCGCTTGATTTGCTCAAGCGAGAGCGGATCAATGATGCTTCCCCCTGAACTCGGCCTGAGTTTACCGCCAATCATGTACGATTCAATATTTTCCCAATGTCTGATCGTTTCAGCGATTTTGAGCGAATTCGTCACAACGGTGAAAGACATATCTCGGGGGAGGTATTTCAGCATACCGAATTGTATACCCGCACCGCCAATAAAAACCGTATCATTTTCTTTAATGTAGGAAACAGCCAGTCTGGAAATCGCATTTTGATGAGGTGCGCCATTCCCATAGCGCAGCGATTCCTCCACAGGCAACTGACGAACCTTTGCCGGCGTTACGGCCCCTCCGTATGTTTTCTTGAGCAGCCCCTGCTCTTCCATAATCGTCAAATCTCTTCGTATCGAATCGATGGATATGTGAAACAAATCGGCAAGATCCTTGGCAACGATTCGTTGGTTTTCATGCAGCAATTCCAGGATCTTCTGGCGTCGTTCTTCCGTTAACATTTCCAAGCCCCTAACTTACCTATGGTAAAACCTTCTTGTTCCATATTATTCGTTATGTTTTGTCTTTGTCAATAAATTAATTCATGTTATTTCATTATGTTTCCGGTTTTATAGCAATACGGCAAAAAAAAACAGCGTATAACCTTTGCAGAAGACAAAGAAATACGCTATTTGTGGATTTCTATATATTATATAAAAGTAAAAACACGAGGCCATCGTTCTCCGAAACGTGATCGGGAACGGATTTGTGACTTGCATCATGGTGTTATTTCCGGGCTTTCACGATCAGGAAGTGGGGATTTGTCATAAGGTGGTCAAACCATCGTTTATACCAGATTTCGGCTTCAGTTTTGTCCTTAAAAGCTGCACTCGGCTGCGGCTCAACGATTCGCTCAATAATATATTGCTCCGATGTAGCATTAATAATTTCTTGGAGAGATCTCCTGTAGAAAGAGACCTCCACCGGTCCCGACTTCTTTTTGTTCCATATTTCTTTCAGCAGCTCATGGGCGAAGTAATCGGGTCTGTCAAAATGTTTAAAATCCATGAAAGGATGATGCACGGAGAAGATTAGGTTTCCGCCTGGTTTCATTACGCGATGGAATTCTCGAAAGGTCAGCGCCCAATCGTCAATGTAGTGAAGGGTTAATGAACTTACAATAAGGTCGAAGGCTTCATTCTTAAAAGGAAGAGGTTCTGATATATCGCATGTTGAGATTACCGCTTTATTGCCGACCCGTCTTTTACAGGCTTCTACCATTTCAGGACTTAAATCAATAGCCGTAACTTGAGCGCCCATCTGCACAAACTGCTCCGTGTACCATCCCGCAGCACAACCGGCATCCAAAATTGATAATTGATTCAAATCACTGGGCATAAGTTTCATCATTGCAGGCCGTTCGTAATACGCATTATGTCCGCTCTCTGTGTCCACATGCATTTCATAGTCTTTAGCAAGTCGATTATAAGCTTCGAGAACCTTCTCCTTCATTTCCTCTACCTCCACCAGCTAATTAAGACTTTAATTCATGAATACTCTCATCATACCAATGTTTTAAACACTGTGAAACTAGTTTATTCCCATGCAAATGACTGCCCACTTTTTTCAACCTTGATCGCTTTAAACTTACCTTCAATGATCAAGTCGCCGTCTTCAAATGAAAAGCGGTACGGTTCCTCCGACTAGACGTATCTTCCCGAAAACAGCGGCAGCCCAGGAGTTAACTTTAATCCTCGGCTGCCGCTGTTTCTATTTATGTCTCAGTATTACGGCCCGCCTCTTAACCGCGGAAGTCCGGAGTACCGTCTGGAAGCCAACGGATCGGCTTGATCCAGGTATGGCGGTTGGGATCGTACAGCGGATCACCGACAATCTCTTTGTACGTACGCGCATGGTAAACCATCACGTCTTCAGTGCCGTCCTCGGACACTGTAAAGCTGTTATGACCCGGACCGTATTGGCCTGCTTCCTCGTCAGTCGTCAGCACCGGCGTCTGCGATTTTCTCCAGGATGACGGGTCCAACAGGTCGGCGTCCTCATCCGCCCAGAGCAGCCCCATGCAGTAATTGAAATCGGTCGCGCTTGCAGAGTAGCTGATGTAAATTTTCCCGTTCTTCTTGAAGACGGCAGCCCCTTCATTGACCAGGAAGCCGATCTTCTCCCACTCGTACTCCGGCTTACTCAGCATGACCTGCCTTCCCCCAAGCGTCCAGCCGTTGGCGAGCGGGGCGATGTACAGGTTCGAATTGCCAGGAATTGCGGGGTCCCGCTGTGCCCATACGAGATAATGCGTGCCCCTGTGCTCAAACTGGGTGGCGTCCAGCGAGAACGACTCCCACTGTGTACGAAGCTGTCCCTTTTCAGTCCACTCGCCTTCGAGCGGGTTTGCGGACTCGTTCTCCAGCACGTACATGCGGTGGTCAAACAGACCGTCCATTGTCTCCGACGTATGGGCAGCAGCGAAATAAATGTACCATTTGCCGTCCATGTAATGAATCTCCGGCGCCCAAATGTTAGCGCTGAGCGGTCCGGTGTCGTATTTACGCCAGACCACCTTGGCTTCCGCTTCCGCAAGTCCCCGTATGGTCTCCGCCCTCCTGACTTCAATGCGGTCGTATTCCGGCACGGACGCCGTGAAGTAATAAAAGCCGTCATGATGGCGGTATACCCAAGGATCCGCCCGTTGCTCTATAATCAATTCCGCTGTGCGATATCCGCTTTGGTTCAGTTTTGTGTTCATGGTTGTATTCATCTCCTAGTAGCTGTATTAGTTCGTCTGCTCCTCGCGGTCAGAGACACGGCTGCCCCAGACTGCCGTTCCGCCTTCCGACAATACGGTAAACGCCATGGTCTCCGTCTGCTCAGTCTCGCTCCACTGACGGGTGAATACGCCTGTGTAGGCGATTCCGTCCAGCGTAACCGCCGCCTTGTTCTCGTCCGACAGCTTCCACGTGCCCGCGAACGCACCCGTGATCCTGCCGTCGCTTTCCAGTGTAATCGCAACGGACGGTTTAATATCGGCCGATATGTCCTTTCCATGATTAATCAGCCTATATGCGCCGGCGACGTCCTTCTTGCCATACTTCCCGATCGTTTCACCCGCATAACGGTGCGGCGCCGCGACCGGCCAGCCGTCCTCGTTCATAAACATTTGATGGACACGAACATTATGCGTTTCGCCCATCTTCGGAAACCGGCTGTGAAAAATGAGGTAATACTTGCCGCTTTCCTCGTCATAATAAGCGGAATTGTGGCCCGGAGAGACGTAACCGCCTGCTTCCTCACCGCCCTTGCCGATCCATTGAAAATTTCCCATCAATTTGGCGCCGTAAGTCTCAATAGAGCGGTCGTCGAACAATGTACCGGGCGCTCCCATAGCGTGAGCCATATCGTTTCCTTCCGTATCGACGAACGGACCATCCGGATTTTTCGAACGTGCGACCCTGATGTTGTAGCCGCCGTTTGCGTCAAGCCCACCGTAAGAGAGGAACAAATAGTAGTGCTTCGTTTCCGGACTGTACAGCATGAAAGGCCCTTCGATCCGGGCATGGTTGCCCCCGAGCAGTTTCTTGCCATATCCCTGCCCCGGTTCCGGCTTTCCCGTTTCAGGATCCATCTTCAGGATATAAATGCCGCCGGAATAAGAGCCGTACACCATCCAAAGATTGTCGTCCTTGTCGTAGAATACGTCCGGATCGACTGTGTTCGGATGGATGGTCGCATCATAGTAGCTGCCGTCCGCAAGCGGCTCGGTCATGTCCATACCTGATTTCAACAGAATTCCGAGATCCTTGTAGGGCCCTTCGACCCCGTCCGCGACCGCTACACCAAGCGCCGATCTCGGGGAGTCACCCCGGCACGCATTGTAATACATATAGAACCTGCCGTCCTTAAGCTGGATGACATCCGCAGCCCACAGCGTCCTCGTCTCGGCCCATTCAAACGTTTCATTTAGTTCCAGAAACGGATCGGGAATAAGTACGTTACCGGACCTGACGTCTGTCGACACCTGGGTCCACGCCTTCAGGTCGGTTGATTTCGCCGATGCCAAATGAGACCCGAACACATAATAAGCTTCGCCCACCTTCACAACCGAAGGATCATGGACCGTAACGTCTCCAAAAACAGGGGGCTCGGTTATCCCGTCTACACCTTCCGCCGGCCGATCATCCGCACAACCAACGACCAGCAACATGACCGCTAGCAGAACGATTACGTCTCGCAAACAGTTGTTCACAGCAATCCCTCCGTTTTTACATCTGCCTTGTAATTCATTACTAAAGTACGTATATTGTTTATAAGAATATTAATTTCATCTAGTCTGGAGAAGAAAAAAATGAAAATCGATACGACCCCTCTCTCGCTGCCCATCTATGAAGCGCTGTCGAGCAGCGTACGATTGCAAGTCATCAATCTGCTGGCAAAGCAGGACATGAACGTCAAAGAACTTGCCCAAGCCCTGAATTTAAGCAGTCCTATTATGACTATGCACGTCAAGAAACTGGAGAAGGCCGGCATTATCCAAGCAACGAAAATCCCGGGCCAGGGCGGTAATCGCAAGGTATGTACGCTCGTCGCCGAGCAGATTACCATCGATTTTCCGCGCAAGGGCGATATAGCGCCTGCCCGCGACTATCACCAAACCATTGTATCCGTCGGGCATTACACCGATATCCAAATCGAGCCTACCTGTGGATTGGCCTCGACGGAGAAGGTGATCGGCGAGTTCGACGAACCGCGCTGCTTTCTCGATGCCGAACGCTTCAACGCCAAGATTCTATGGTTCGGGCGTGGCTTCATCGAATACAAAGTGCCAAACTACCTGCTCAGCGATGAAATCCCGGAAGAGCTTGAAATTTCGATGGAGATTTCATCCGAAGCCCCTTTCACCAACCGGAACTGGCCCTCCGACATTACCTTCCACCTTAACGATGTCAAGCTCGGCACCTGGACAAGTCCGGGCGATTTCGGCGGCAAACGCGGGAAGTATACGCCGGATTGGTGGTGGGACGAAATCAACCAATACGGACTTCTGAAGGTGATCAAGGTGAACAAGCAAGGGACGTTCATCGACGGAAATCAGGTGTCCGTCGTTTCGCTCGACCGGTTGAATATTCGGGAGAAACAACTGACTTTCAAGATCGGTATTGATGAGAACGCCCCACACATCGGCGGAGTTACGCTGTTCGGCTCCGGCTTTGGCAACTACAACCAGGACATCGTATTTAAGTTATATTACCGGCAAGCAGAAGAAGACCCGGTGGAATAACCCTCGCCGGGCTTCGTTTGTCAAAGCCAAGCAGCGAAGATCTGCATGGCCAAACGACCTGACATGCATGACGGGACTGATCTTCATCCCGCTCAGCCCTTTACCCCCGTGAAATTAAGTGACTCGACGAAATAACGCTGGAACACGAGAAAGACGATCAGGATCGGAATCATGACGATGAGCGCCGCCGCCATGATGAGCGGATAATCACTCTGGATCACGTAGAAAGCGTTGAAGTCGGCCATCATCAGCTGTATCGTTTTCTTCTCCGGGGTGCTCAGGTAGATACGAGGTCCCAGGTAATCGTTCCAGATGCCAAGAAACCATAGAATAAGCTGCGCCGCTACGGCCGGCTTGACCATAGGCAGCATGATCCTGATGAATATGCGGAACAGCGAGGCGCCATCGATTTTGGCAGCTTCGATGAACTCGTCCGAGATGCCATTCATAAACTGCCGGATAAAGAACATCATGAATACGTTGCCGAGCATTGCCGGAATAATAAGCGGCTTCAGGCTGTCGATCCACTGCAGCTCCGCAAACATGACGAATTGCGGGATCATGACGACCGGAAACGGAATCATGATCGTAGCGAGCAGCATGAGGAACAGGAAATTGCGTCCCGGAAAGCGCAGCTTCGCAAAAGCAAAGGCCGCCAGCGAGGACGTAAAGGTGCCTACGGTGATGATCGGAAGCGCGACCTTCAGGCTGTTGAAAATGCCTTGAAGGAAAGGAGCCTTCTCCCAAATCTCCGTATACTTCACAAAATTTGGTTTCGGAAACCAGTCAGGCGGCATGATAAAGGCTTCCATCGGTGATTTCATCGTAGTGATGAACAGCCACCAGAACGGAATAAGGATCACAAGAGAACCGAGGCCCAGGAGAGAATAGACGAAGAAATCCGTCCACCTTTCGCTCGCCTTTTTGCTCAGGCCTTGCATTGTGTTTGGATTGGCGCTCACTTAGGCTCCTCCTTCGCTTATTCGTGCACCCATTTGTCCTGGAACTTGAACTGGATGAACGTGATGATAAACATGATGATACCGAGCACCCATGCCATGGCGCTTGCGTAGCCCATTTCATAGTAGGTGAAGGCCTTCTGGAACATATACACGACAAGCGTCACCGCGCTGTTATTCGGTCCGTCTCCGCCGTTGCTTGCCATGATGACGACCTCGACGAACAGCTGGAATCCGCCAATCAACCCGGTGATCACCAGGAAGAACGTCATCGGTGTCAACAAGGGGAAGGTAATATGGCGGAACATGCCGAGCTTCCCTGCGCCGTCGATTTCCGCAGCCTCATACAGCGATTTCGGGACTGTCTGCAGACCGGCCAGATAGAAGATCGAGGAAGCGCCAACCCCTTTCCAGACCATCATGAGAATGAGGCCAGCCTTGATCCACTCCTCGCTTCCTAGCCACGACGGCCCTTCAATACCGAACCAGCCTAATACATAGTTAATGAGACCGAAATCCTTGTTAAGCAACCACTGCCACAGGATGGCGACTGCCACCAGCGAACAAACTGCAGGCATATAGAAAATAACGCGGAACGCCTTAGAACCCTTGAGCGGTCGGTTCAGCCCAATCGCAAGAAGCATCGCCAGGACCAGTCCAATCGGTATTCCAATCATATAGTAGATAGTGTTATAGAGGGATTTCCAGAACTTCTCATCCCGGAACAAATTCTTATAATTGTCGACGCCTACAAATGAAGCCTTCTGTACGATATTCCAATCCGTGAAGCTCATGATTCCCGAGAAAATCATAGGGCCAACCGTAAAAAGCACAAACTGAAGAAGCAATGGCAGGATAAAAAGGTACGCTATCCACATTTCCTTCTTCTTTTCAGTCAGCTGCATGCTCTCACCCCTCCTTGATGTATCCGTTCCCTCACCCTGAAAGAAGATCCGGGTATGGGAAGTGTCCCACACCCGTACGTCCTTTACTTGGTTTATTTTTGCGCTTGGGCTTTCTTCTTCTTCTCGATCGATTTGTCGACAAGCTCCTGCATTTTTGGCTGGAGTTCCTTGACGAACGCTTCAGGTGTCTTCTTGCCCTCCCATACCTGGGTTACACTGGTGTTAAAGAGGTCATACCATTCACGGTCATACGTCTTCTCAAACGCCCAGTCATGCCCGTTCGTTTCGATCACATCAATGAAAACTTGCTTGTTGACCGGCTTCTTGTCGGTCATTTTCAAGTAATCGTTTTTCGCCATATCGATCAGGTTCGGCACCTGCAGGCCCATGGTCATCGCTTCACGCTGGATGTCCGGGTCGACGCTCAGGAATGCAGCGAGATCGAACGCTTCCTGCGGGTTTTTCGTCTTCGCGGATACGCCGAAGCCTTGGGAGCCGAGCCACGTGCCCCATGTGCCGTTATTGGATGGCCAAGGCATCAGGTCATAATCAAACTTCAAATCCCAGAATGCGGCGGTGTCCCACGGACCCATCGGAAACATGGCAACAGTGCCGTTCAGCCATCGCGTATAACCGCCCATCGCAGACTCGTCTTCTGCGGACGGAACCACATGATGCTTGTTACGCAGATCGGCAACAAATTGCAGCGATTCAATAAATTTCGGGTCGTCGATCATAACCTTCGTGCCGTCTTCGTTGATGTAATCGGCGCCGTTGCCCCATACAGCCGGTTCGTGCCACCAGAAGCCCGCGCCGTATTGTTTGATTTTCTTCGGGTTGAAATCCGGGCTTTCCGCGTTATTGCCCTTGTCGTCGAGCGTCAGCTTTTTGGCGATCGAGATGTACTCGTCCCAGGTGAGCGGAGTTTTCGGGTCCGGAGTCGGGATGCCGGCCTTTTCAAACAGCGTTTTGTTGTAAGCATATGCGAATGGTCCGACATCCTTCGGCATAGCGTAGGTTTTGCCGTCACGCGTATACTTCGAGAGTCCTTTCTGCCAAACATTGTCGACGTTGAAAATGTCAGTTTTCTCGATATAAAGCGTCAGATCAAGCAGCTGGTTGGTGTCGACCATGAAGCTGACATTCTCCGGCGATGCGTAGAATACGTCCGGTGTCTGGCCGCCTGCAATCATCGCCTGCAGCTTTGTAGCGTAATCGGCAGGAGGTGTTGTAATGTAATTCACCTTGACATGAGGATATTTCTCCTGATATTTCTTGATTAATTGGGTATACAGCTTCTGCTCGTGCGGCTGCGCGAAAGCTACCAGGTTGATTGTTACCTTGACCTTCGTTTTATCGTTCGCCGCTGTTTCGCCGGCTTCACCTCCATTGCCGTTAGTATTGCCCGACCCGCAAGCGGACAATGCCATACTCAGGATGAAAACGGTTGCAACAAGCAATAAAAAAGATCTTTTCATGGTTTCTCCCCCTACAATAGTAAGTATTTGATTTACATTTAATATTAGCATCAATATTAACTATACACCTGTTTGTTAACAATGATTCAAACCGCTTTCATTATCAACCTGTTATTAATCTGATCCTTTTCATTAAAAACTATGCACTTTACTCACATCTTTTTTTAACGTTATTAGCCGGAAATGCCTGCTTTCATCACCAACTGGGAAAATTGGGTTTCGGTCGTTTTTTATCCCCTTTCAAAGACATCCAAGTTTATATTAACAATTTTATTTATACCACAAAACAAAATTAGTTTCAATGTTATTTTTAATGTCAAAATCGGGCAATTATTTGACTTAAAAGCTCTTTAAGGCAGATTCGCCTTGCAGACATGTGCACAATGTAATGTTGCAGGAAATTTTAGGTTACAAAATTAATATAATAGTTATCTTTAACTCCAAACAAAAAAGTGCTTAACATTGACCTGCCCAAAGTCAATGTTAAGCACAGTATAAATTGGCACCGCATCTACAACAATGCCTTGCTCCCGATTGTAGAATATTGCTGTTTCTTGAACCATGCGACGGTCAATCGAATTTTATCCGCTGTAGCCCCACCAATTCGCGGCCTGCACGGAATTCACCGGGAGTAAAGCCGACCCGTTGCCGGAATACCTTGATGAAATAGCTGCCGCCGGCATAGCCGACCTCTTTGGCCACCTCATCAATGCTTAAACCGGTCGTTCGAAGCAGCTCGATGGACCGTTCCACCCGGATTTTCGTCAAATATTCGATCGGCGTGAAGCCGGTGAACTTCCGAAACACCCTGACAAAATGATACTTTGACAGGCCGGCGTCCGCTGCGATATCATCGAGGCTTTGGATCTGGCTGTAGCGGGTTTCCAATTCTTGGGCGGCTTGGCGAATGGCAGCCGGCCAGCTTCCCTTCTCCATGGTGCGGCCCGTGCCGAACCGGCAAAGCTCCATCACAAACCGATACACGATGGAGGATGCCAAATAACCATCCGTAATCCGGTTGTTGATCCCTGCGTGAAACGCATCCTGAAGACAGCGGATCACAGAGCTCTCCGGCGGGATGTAGGGGACCCTGGAGAGCCGCCCAATCAGCTCCGACCAGCGGTTCTCCAGGTTCGACGGCCGGAACAGGATAAAATAAAATTCCCAAGATTCGCTTGTTTTTGGCAGGAAATAACGATGGTTGCCCGGAATATCGACCAGAAAAGCATAACCCGGGTCCACCCGGAAGGTTTGGCCGCCCTGGATGACATGTCCATAACCTGAAACCGTATATTGAAATAAATAAAGGGGTCCGTCGATTCGCTTCATGCCGTCCCAATCATACGAGTGGGAAGTTACTTTGTCATAGCCAAGGGCGAAAAGCTGATACAATTCGGAATCATCCAGCGTATCCCGGAATCGGAAGCCCAACGTTTGATAAGGGAGGTGAGACTTCATTGAAATATCACGTTCTCCTTCGCGAGGGTTTTCGACGCCCTGCAGATAATAAGATCGAATTTCCAAGAATAAAAGCGCAAAGAAGAGAGACGGGTCCTCTCTTCTTTGCTTTTGGCAGCCGGGTCATCGAACTATTCAATGCTGAGCCTGATGACATTCCAGGAGTGCTTCGCCAGCTTTGCGGTTACCTTGCCTGAATCAGCTGTTGCCGTGCCGCCCGAATGGGGCGCAACGCGATTTTGATCGAAGGCTGAATTTTTCGCTTTAATATCCTCATGCTCTAGCACGATATGCTCCATAACACGGATGTTGCCGAAGCTGCGAAGATCCGCTTCGAATTCGATGGAATCGGTTAAACACCGGTTTACAGCAAAGATGGTGACGGTACTGCTTTCTTCATTGTAAACGGCAATCGCTTCCAGATAGGGGACATCCGTGAAATCCTTCGAATCGTATTTTTCCGATGTGATGACAGGTTGAAGCACTTTGCCCCTACCGTACAAAGATGCATGCAAATAAGGATAGAAGGTGGTCTGCAGCCATACCGCCCCGTCTTTTACGGTTGTGATCGGCGCGATAACATTAACCAGCTGCGCGATGCAAGCCATTTTCACACGTCCGGCATGTTTCAAAAGCGTGATAAGGTAGCATCCCACAGACAAGGCATCCTCAAGTGTGTATACATCTTCAAAAAGAGGTGGCGCTACGGTCCAACGATCCACTCCCGTAGGCTCATTATTGCTGTACCACACATTCCATTCGTCAAAGGACAAGTACAGCTGTTTTTTGCTGCGCTTCTTGGCTTTCACATAATCGCAGATGGAAACGACGCTTTTAATAAACTCATCCATATCCAGAGATTTGGCGAGGAAGTTCCCGGTATCGTTTTCTTTATTATCGTAATAGCTGTGCAGCGACAGAAATTCAACATTGTCGTAAGTCAGATCGAGTACAGTGGCCTCCCAATCCGCGAATGTCGGCATTCCTTTTCCCGAGCTTCCGCAAGCGACCAATTCGATTGTCGGATCAACCCATTTCATCGCTTTGGCGGTTTCATTCGCCAACCGACCGTATTCAGCAGCGGTCTTGTGCCCGATTTGCCATGGCCCGTCCATTTCATTGCCTAGACACCATGTTTTGAATCGATGGGGTTCCTTATAACCGTGGGATATGCGTCTGTCGCTCCAGAGCGTTCCGGAAGGATGGTTACAATATTCGACAAGATTTCGGGCGGCATCGATCCCCCGGGTCCCGAGATTAACGGCCATCATCACTTCTGTATTCGCCTTTTTGGCCCAATCGGCAAATTCATTCGTACCGATTTCATTGGTCTCCACACTTGCCCATGCAAGCTCCAAAAGTTTGGGGCGCTCTGCGATTGGACCGACCCCGTCCTCCCAATTGTAGCCGGAGACGAAATTGCCGCCGGGATACCGGACGATGGGGACCTGCAAGGAACGGACGATATCCAGGACATCACGGCGAAAGCCTTGCTCATCGGCCGTTGGATGACCGGGTTCATAAATTCCCTCATAGACGGCACGTCCGAGATGCTCGATGAAAGAACCGTAAATGCGATTGTCTATCTCGGCTAAGACGAAGCTTTTGTCGACCGCTAAAGTTGCTTTTTTACTCATGCTGGATCACCTCTAGGATTAATAGATAAGTTAATTTAATTGCAAATCATTTAATGAGAGTATAAATCAATAAGCGAAATATAGCAACAGATAATAAAAAGGTTTATACAAATAGAGTCAGGAATTATGTTATTATTAATTCTAGAAGAACTACTGCAGCTCAACCAGTATACATTCTATCACTTCATTTATTTCAACAATCGGAATGATGAAACTAATGCCCTCAGGGGCGTTATTGCGGCTGTTCCGGCGGATGTAATGGATGTAGTGCCCTGTGGGGCGTTATTGCGGCTGTTCCAGCGGATGTGTTGGATGTAGTGCCCTCAGGGGCATTATTTGCTGATGTTCCAGCGGATGTGTTGGATATAGTGCCCTCAGGGGCGTTATTGCGGCTGTTCCAGCGGATATGTTGGATATAGTGCCCTCAGGGGCGTTATTGCGGCTGTTCCAGCCGCAGTCTTAGCACCAACTGTCTTATAGATTTTGTTAGTTACTATGTTGTAGAAAATACGAACGACGCGGAGGGCAGCTATCTCGTGCAAATCGATACGAACCTGATTTATTTACCCATTTACGAGGCGCTCGCCAGCAGAATTCGCCTTCAGATCATTGAATTGCTTCGTACCAACGAATTAAGTGTCAAAGAGCTTGCTAACGCATGCGGGGTGAGCAGTGCGATCATGAGCATGCATGTGAGAAAATTGGAGCAGGCCGGTCTGATCCGAAGCATGATGAAGCGAAAAAACGGGGGGACATATAAATGCTGCACCCTTGCAGTTCCTTCCCTTCAAGTTAACTTGGCGGGCGCCGGGGAAAGCGATTCGCGATATTATGAAACGTCCGTCCCGATCGGCCATTACACGGACTATTATGCGCATCCGACATGCGGCATTGCTACAAAGGAAAAGGTAATCGGCCAATATGACGACCCCCGCAGCTTTCTTGATCCGGAACGTGTAAATGCACATATTCTTTGGTTTACGACGGGATTTGTCGAATACAAAATCCCCAACTATATCAACCAAAGCGAACAGATCCGGGAAATCGAAATCTCGATGGAAATCAGCTCCGAGGCGCCGAAAATCAATGAAAATTGGCCGTCAAGTATCGCCTTTTCATTAAATGGAAAAGAACTGGGATACTGGACAAGCCCCGGCGATTACGGCTTGACCCGAGGCAGGTTCACACCGGAGTGGTGGCATGAGGATGTCAATCAATACGGTCTGCTCAAGAAATTGAAAGTAACAGCCGACGGCACGTATATGGATGAGGAGCGTATTTCGGATGCAGGGCTTGGAGAGATCGAAATCAACCGCAATCAATGGACGCTGCGAATCGAAGTCAGCGAGGAGAAGAAGCCGGCTGGGGGATTGACGTTGTTTGGCAGAGGATTCGGGAATTACGATCAAGATATCGTGTTTCGCATCGCTTACGCTCCGAGCGGTCTCAATGATCATCTTTAAGCTTACACGGCTTTCGCCGTCCTTTGGCGGCAAAGCTTCGTTTCGCAATGAAAGATAAGCTTGATAGGGAACTCTAACGGACAGAGCAGCCGCTATTTGAGCTGTTTGGGGCTATAAGGGGACACCGGAACCGCTATGTGATGAAAAACCCGCTTTGGGCAGTGATTGGGGATAAATTGTTGCGCTTTGGGGGAAGAAATGGGGATGGTCACTCGCTCTCTGAAACATTCAGCGATCGATTTTCTGCCGGCAGAAAGCGAATTATCCAGACCAAAACTTATACTTATACTTTTTGGTATTTCAAGCAAAATGGCGCTTCGCCGCCTTTTGACGGGCGAAGCGCCATTTTGCGCAGAAATATGAGCCGGTGTAAGAGTGAAGCTTATAATTTCTACTATTTTAAGAAAAACGCTTTGACAGGAACCATCCGCACTACCGCTGCACGTTAAGCGATCGGCAGCTCTGCACCGTCTCTCAAGAACACAGGAATCCTCTCCAGAGGGGCTTCAACCTGTACCGAAGCTCCGCCTTCAAGCTTTTCTCCGGTATAAGCGTCCGTCCAGACGGCTCCGAGCGGCAGGTATACGGTTCTACTTCTCGCGCCTTCGTGCAGAATGGGAGCGACCAACAGATCGGGTCCAAACATGTACTGGTCATCCACATCCCAAGCTTTCGCATCTTGCGGAAAGTCGTAGAACAACGGCCGCATCGGCGGCGTGCCCTTCTCGTGCGCTTCCTTCATCAGCTTTGTAATATAGGGACGAAGCCGTTCTCTCAGATGCAGGTGGCTAACCATAATCTCATAGGCCTCACCGCCGTAGCTCCACACTTCGTTCGCAGCGCCGCTGCCGAATAACCCTCCTCCGGATTTTCCGACGCCGGGTGAATGTGGCGACCGATCACCATGCAGCCGGAATACCGGACAGAAAACACCATATTGGAACCAACGGACGATGAGCTCCCTGAAGGCGGGATCTTCCGGGTTGCCTCCGTGGAAACCGCCAATATCCGTCGTCCACCAAGGAATTCCTGCGATTGCCATATTCAATCCCGCACGCACCTGGTAACTCAGTACTTCAAAGGTCGACGCAATATCCCCCGACCATACGAGCGCCCCGTAACGCTGACTGCCCGCCCAGGCACAGCGGACAAGATTAATGATGTTCGTCTGGCCTTCCGCTGCCATGCCCTCATAAAATGTCTGGCTGTATTTGCTGGGGTAAATATTCCCGACTTGCTGGCTTGAGCCGATATGATACCGGTAAATATCGTGATCATAGACCGAAAGCTCCGGTTCGGCCTCATCCAGCCAAAAAACCTTGATGCCGTAATCATAATAATTTTTCTTGATGATGTTCCAAAGATATGTTCTGGCATCCGGGTTGGTCGCATCGAAAATGGCATTTTGACCGCAGAACTGAAATTGGGTGCGAACGCCGCGGTCGTTACGGAGGAGATAGCCCTTCTCCAGCATCTCCCGGAAGTTTTCACTTTCCGTCTGTACCGTCGGCCATACGGATATCATAAGCTCAATGCCCATTTCCTTAAGCTCATCCACCATCCCCTTCGGATTCGGCCAATATTCGGGATCAAACCTCCAGTCCCCCTGGTTCGTCCAATGGAAGAAATCGATGACGATAACCGAGATGGGCAAATTCCTTCTCTTGTACTCCCGCGCAACCTCCAGAAGCTCCTCCTGGTTGCGGTAACGGAGCTTGCATTGCCAGAATCCTATCGCATAGTCCGGCATCATGGGAACCTTGCCTGTCACAGCTGCATAGGCTTCCTCAATCTCGGCCGGAGCGTCTCCGGCTGTGATCCAGTAATCCAATTGTTTGGTGGAAGGAGCGCTCCACTCCGTCACATTCAAATTGAAGTTGGCACGGCCTATTGCAGGATTATGCCACAAGAAGCCATAACCGAGGTTGGAAAGGACGAAGGGCACGCTGGCCTGAGAATTACGGTGCGTAAGCTCCAGTTGACAGCCTTTCAGGTTCAGGAAGGGTTGTTGGTACTGCCCCATCCCGTAGAGCTTCTCGTTCCGATCGGATTCTAAACGGAGCGTAAGATGGAAGTCGCTTCCTCCGGCATGGGCCTTCAATTCCCGGCCTCCGTACTTGAGCTGATAAGTATGCTCGCTCTCCCGCAGCAAGATTTCGCCTTTCTGGTTATAAAACGTGATTCGGCCGTGCCGCGTTATTTCCGCTTTGATCTTCCCGTTTGTAATGGTTGCGCGATCCGTGCCGATTTCGATTTCCGCGTCTGTGTGTTCAGCCGGCAAAAGCGCCCAATCATCATCTGTTATTGCCGCATACGATGCGCGGACACGAAGAGAATTTGCTCCCCAAGGTTCGATCCAGACTTTCTCATGGTCGTATTCCCGGATCAACCGGGCTTTATCCGAACGAAACATACTGTGCTGCCTCCCGTAAATAGTTATAAAAATGCTTTACATGTTCATTTTAATTGTGATATTGCATATGTTTCTACCACAAAAAATAAGCATTATTCGTACAATATTACGTTTTTTATGGCGACACGCCTCTTCTATTTGGTCGAACTTGCAGCTAGCCTTAAACATAAGCAATACTCAGCAGCATAAGTTTACATAGACATCTTAATCCCCGTATTGTGTTTTCCGGTACCCGCATGCAATCCGAAGGTGAGGTGGGTTTGATTATTCGCGCGGCGGATATCGAATTCTTCGGCATGGGCGAACTGGGCTTCATCCCAGTTAGCAGCTCCGATCCATGCTAACCATCTGACCCTGCTTCATCGGGTGCCCGAAGACATCGGTATCCTGAACGACCCTTCGATCCATGGGAGCCGGAAAGCGGAAACGCAGCACTTCCTCTATCAAGCCCGGAATCAAAGACAGTTCGGCTCGCACTTCCTGATAAACGCCCGGCTTGTCATAGAGCATGGAATGAAACACATTTGAGATCAGTGTCGTCGTCGTTTCATTTCCCGCACCGAGCAATCCGATGGCAGACATGACGACTTCATCCGTCAATTTTTCGCCCTCCAGCTCGGCTTTTCGGCAAATCTGAGATGATGTCGTAGACGGGATGCTTGCGTTTCTCCAGCACGATGGGATACAAGTACGCATAAAATTCCTTCATGACCTGCGCTTTCCGGGCGGCAATGTCGTCGTAAGTGTCTTTGGCATACAGGAGGAAGATGATATCCGACCAGGATTTAATCATCACCCAATCTTTGGAAGGGACGCCGAGCAAATCCGCGATAACCGTCACCGGAAGCGGGATCGCCAGCTTCTCCACGATATCTACGGTCGTCAGTCCTTCGATATCCGCGATCAATTTGTCGACAATTGCTTGGATTAGGGGCTCCCACGCTTCAAGGCTGCGGGGGGGGGGGGGAGAACGCTTTCATTAACAAGGCGCGCCGATTCCGGTGCTCAGGAGGATCGACGAAATTGATGTTGGCCCGGTTGTCCATTCTGGGAACGGGAATTAGGCCGACTTGCATCACACAAGTCGGCCTTCTCTATAAGTCGGTAATTATTACTTACGTTCCTGGTAGATCTTATTGGCTTCGTCAAGCACTGCTTGTCCCCCGGAACGCAGCCAGTCTGCCTTGAACTTATCAAAGTCTTTGTCCGTGTTCGCTTCCCCGGTAATCGCTTTAATGATATACGTGTCTTGAAGCGTCAACAAGTTAGCAAAATATTGGCTCTTGCTTTCCATATGGACAGGACCCAATACGTCAAGCAACGATACGACTCCCGGCATAATTTGGTCTCTCAGCTCTATCATTTCAGGACTGATGTTGTACTTCTGTTTGCTGACGTCAACGTGAGTAAGCGGGTTATAGAAGCTGCCATAGCCCATCTTATTTGCAGCAGCGTTTTCATCCTCGATTGCAACAGGGAAACCGTCTACCATATTGTAGCTGACACCTTCTTGCCCTTTAACCGTTAACAACCAGCCTTCGTCGCTTGTCGCTACCCAATCCAGAATTTCGTAAATTTTCTTGCGTTTCTTTTCATCTTCTTCTAGTTGTACACCCAGCAATACAGGTGCCTGGCGGGCTCCGTATGCGAAAGCGTATGCATCGCCGTTCGGGCCGATTAGCGGCTTGCCTGGCATGTTGATTTGTCCGAGCTCAAGCGCAGGTTTGGTAACGTATCCCGACTCCGGATTGAAATTGCCCCAGCCCCCATTGTCAACAACACCGATTTTCTGATTCGCGAACTTCTCGCTGATTTGGCCATTATCGTTCGTAATAAACTCCGGATCGATCAGTCCGTCTTTGTACCACTTGTTGAGCAGCTTTAATGCTGTGCGCGTCTCTTCCGTTATAGCACCCCAGGTAACTTTGCCTTCGGCATCCAGCTTGAACTGGTACGGATTCACGGCGTGCGCAGAGAATACCGATGTGAACATCTGAATTGGAAGCTTGCCTCTTGCCGACATGCCGTAAGTGTCGTTTTTGCCGTTCTTGTCCGGATCGTTCTTTGTAAATTTGGTCAGGACATCTTCAAATTCCTCAAGCGTCTTCGGCGGCTCGCTGTAGCCGATGTTTTCCAGCCAGCCTTTATTATAACCCGGAATGAATCCATCGTTTCCTGGCGGCCAATATTTTGGAATACCCCAGTTTTTGCCGTCAATCATACCTACTTGCCATGCGCCAGGGTCAAACTCATTTACCACTGCCGCGTAATTAGGCATATTGGCTTCAATTTCAGCGCGGTCCAGGCTGGCGATGATTCCCTGTTGCGCCCATGTCGCCATATCTGTTTCGTTGGCGTCGATCGGGAAGATATCCGGAATTTCATCGGAAGCCAGATATACGGAAAACTGCTCTTTCCAGCCCCATCTTTCCAGCTTGATATTGGTGATCTTTACATTGAATTTCTTTTCAATTTCTGTCTGTACGTAGTTGCCGTCTGCTTCAGGCGAATTAAAGTTGTTCGCCCACACAATCTCAATCGGTTCTTCTTGAGCCGGCTCATCCTTCCCCGCATTGCTGCTTGCTCCCGTATTGCTGCTCTCGGTCGTGTTCGTGTTGCCGCCTCCGTTGTTTCCTCCGGCGCAAGCACTCAGTACCAGCGTCAGAGAAAGCAGGAGGGCCGTTAAGGTCGACCATTTCTTTTTGCTGTGTTTCATTGATGTTTTTCCTCCCTTTTATTATTTAAATCTATTTAGACAGCAAACCGTAATAGGGAATGCTGTTTAAACCAACTGTCTAAACTAACCTTTCAGCGATCCTACCATGACACCCTTAACAAAATATCGTTGCAAAAACGGGTAAACAAGCAAGATCGGCAACGCAGTAAACATAATGATTGCCGATTTTACCATTTCCGGCGCCTGCTCCTCAGTCGGTACAGGCATCATGGGATCCCCCATATTCTGGATAACCAGCCTTCTCAAGAGCAGCTGCAGTGTGATCTTTGTTTTATCCTGCATGTATAGCATCGCATCGAACCATTGATTCCAGTGCCCCACCGCACTCCAGAGCGCGAGCGTCGCCAATACGGGCGCGGATAACGGTACAATAATTTGAACCAGAATACGAAGATCGTTCGCGCCGTCAATTTTCGCCGAATCCTCCAGCTCCGCCGGAATACCCATGAAAAAGTTGCGAAGAATAAGCATTGAAAACGTGCTGACCAGTCCCGGTATAATATAGACCCACACCGAATTAATCAATCCCAGCGACTTGATCAGCAAGTACGTCGGAATGAGTCCGCCGCCAAAGAACATCGTAATGATGATAAACGTTGTGTAATATCCGCGATGGGGCAAATATTTCCGGGATAGCGGGTAGGCAACCATGGCCATAAATACAAGCGACAACAAAGTGCCTACAACGGTCCTAAACACTGTAATTCCAAACGCCTGCCATATACTATCCGTAGTCAATACGCGCTCCCAGGCAAACAGCGATATTTCTTTCGGAAAGAGATGGATTCCCGGACGCAACGCTTCCGCCGGCGTACTAAGCGAAATCGACATGACATGCAAGAACGGGTAAACCATGATAATACTTAAAATCGTGATGAATACAATCAGGAACCCTTGAAAAATTTTCTCGCCTTTTGTTAGACGCAAGTTGTCTCACACCTCTCGAATCTGGATAGGTTTAGTAGAGGCCTTCCTGCCCCATTTTTTTGATAATATAATTCGCTGTCAGTACCAGCATGAGCCCGATGACATTCTTGAACAAACCGACGGCCGTAGTCAAACTGAATTGGAATTCCTGCAAGCCGATTCGATACACGTAAGTATCAAGAATATCGGCGACGCCGTAAACGGCAGGAGAATACAAGTTAAAAATTTGGTCGAATCCCGCATCGAGCACACCGCCAACCCGTAAAATGAGCAATATAGCGATGACCGGCATGAGGGCCGGAAGCGTAATATAGATCGTTTGCTTCCAGCGGTTCGCTCCGTCGATGACTGCCGCTTCATACATCTGCGAATCAACTCCCGCTAAGGCAGCGAGAAAAATAATTGTTCCCCATCCGACTTCCTTCCAGATCGCCGAAGTAATGAGCGTCAAGCGGAAGTACTTCTCGGTGCCAAGAAAATAGATTGGATCTATACCGAAGATCTCCAGAATGTAATTGACGACCCCGGTGGAGGGCGACAGAAGCGTTATCAAAATCCCGCTGATAACGATCCAGGACAAAAAGTGCGGCAAGTAAGATATGGTCTGGGCAACTTTCTTGAAGAACGAAAAACGAATCTCATTGAACAGAAGCGCCAGAATAATCGGAGCCGGAAATCCGAATATAATGTGATAAAAGCTGATAATGATGGTGTTCTTCATGATCTGCGGGAACTGCGGCGAAGCCGTAAACAAATATTCAAAGTGCTTCAATCCTACCCACGGGCTGCCCCAGATGCCATCTTTAACATAAAAATCTTTGAAGGCAAGTTGAACGCCGTACATGGGTCCGTAAGCAAATATGGCATACCAGATCAGAACGGGAAACAGCATCAAGAACAAATATCTGTTCTTTACATAGTCCCTCCAGGTTTGCTTCACATTCTCGCTCCACGTGCCGGTCGACTTTTTCAGCTTTTTATTGGTGCTCTCCATGCCGCCAAGATCAGGGGCATTGGTTGTGTTCATGTGACAAGCTCCTTTCAGCGATGACTGGTTTTGTCTCACATTGTAGACCTATGTAAGCGCTTTTTCTATTTTAAAATCATTTAATTCATTTTTGATTCTTTCAAAAATCGTTATATTTTTTCTGTCATGGTCTGATTTAAAACAAACAAAACTCCAAAGGCTACCAAATCCTCCTGAAAAGTAAACAAAAAGGCTTCTAAATGCAAAAGAGACACATACCCAAACCACAGGCAGTGTCTCTCATGGTTGTAACCTTTGATTCTCTATTCTTACTATTTTGCCACTGCTTAATCAAATACCATTGTTGATTGTTCCCTCCGGTATCCGTCCACTGTTGTATGGTCGCCCCATCTGCAGTATAGGCGCCGTCGACATCCATCGCTTTGCCGCTATGGCGAGCGATCAGCTTATACGCTTTCCGGTTGAAGTAACATTCAGATCCGTTTAGATCGTAACTCCTTCCAACAAGAAATGTAAGCTTACATCCCCGAACGGCATATACGATTGCGTGTATGGTCCCATTGCTTGTTTGCACAACTCGTCGGCTCCAACATACTCCCCTTCGTTTACGAGCTTACGGATCGTGGGTAATACCTCGCGCGCCTTCGGGTTCGTCCCGTGACCACAGCGTATCCTCGTTCATCTGCAGGCGTTCTGTTTCAACTCCGCCGAACATCATAGTGCCGATTCGTCCGTTGCCTAGCGGAAGTGCTTCGGTCCACTTGGACGCCGGATTGTTAGTAATTTCGTTTCGCCGTATCCAAATATTCCTGCTTCGCCGAAGCCGTCCGTCCTTACTTCATGCATTTCGACCTTCACGCTATAAACCGGAACCTCGGACCAATGCTGCTCCGCCGCCCTACAGACGTCCATTCCTTCCACCCCTTGTTCAAAAATACACCGTCATATGATGATTGTAGTAGGTAAATAGGAGGAAAAGTAATACTTGTATTCGTTAAAATGTCGAGATTTTATTGTGTAAGCGGGTAAGGGGTCGTCGCCTCAAACAGGAATCCCTGCTCTCGGAAACAGTCTCCGATCTGTTACTCGGCTTACGGAGCGACTTCCCGTAAACGTAGCGTCGGCATTGCACGTCGGTCCCAACCCGTTCTGGGCATATGGCGATACGGGGAAGCGGCGTTCAACGCGCTCCTAGATGAGCTGTTCCGTTCCAGTATAATGGCAAATATCTCCCGACAACTGCCGTAGGAGCCTCTCAATACAAGAGGCTCCTGCGGCTTCATCCGTTATTTCGTAATCGAATCACGGTGTCGGAAGACTAATTCCCCAGAACTAAATAATCCACATTGCCGCCGCTGGATCCGATTGCGGTTGCTCGAACGGTATTATTTCCAGCGTTCAAAGAGGCTGTAAAACTTACCGTCGACCATGTGCTCCAGTTGCCTGTTGGCGGAAAGGACAAGCTGCTGACGACTACATTTCCATTCACCTTGATTTCCAGTGGACGATCCGTGCTGCCGCCGTTAGCATAACCGATGGTAATCGTATAAGTTGCGGCTGTGCTTGCATCTACTGTCCATTCCACATAATCTCCGCTTGCATTGGTATAGTCTGCATACCCTGTTCCTGAATACCCGGAATTCTGGTTCGATACAACGGCTCCGCTTAATACTGCATCTTCTGCTTCATAAAACGTTGTCGCAGTTGCGGTAATGCTCGCCTTTGACAAGTTTCCTTCGGCGTCATACGCTTTTACCGTGTAGTTGTAATCCGTTGATGCAGCAAGTCCGGTATCGCTGTAAGACGTCGTCGTCGAAGACCCGACTTCCACTCCGTCACGGTACACCTTATAGCCGGCAACGCCCCCATTATCCGTTGAGGCATCCCAAGTCAAGTCGATTTGGCTGCTGGAAACGGCCGTAGCAGACAGATTGGCCGGTGCCGTCGGGGCTTCGGTGTAAGAAGCCAAATAATCCACATTACCGCCGCTGTATCCGATTGCGGTTGCTCGCACCGTATTATCTCCAGCGTTCAAAGAAGCTGTAACACTTACCGTCGATATTGTGCTCCAGTCGCCTGTCGGCGGGAAGGACAAGCTGCTGTCGACTACATTTCCATTCACCTTGATTTCCAGTGGACGATCCGAGGTGCTGCCGTTGACATAGCCGAAGGTGAGCGTATAAGTTCCGGCTGCGCTTGCATTTACCGTCCATTCCACATAATCCCCGCTGGCATTAACGTAGTCTACATACCCTGTTCCTGAATACGAACTATCGTTTACTACCTTGGCACCGCTTAATACAGCATCTTCTGCTTCATAAATCCATGAGGGGTCCATCAACGTTGTCGCAGTTGCGGTATTGCTCGCCATTGACAAGTTTCCTGCGGCGTCATACGCTTTTACCGTGTAGTTGTAAGCCGTATATGCGGCAAGTCCGGTGTCGCTGTAAGACGTCGTCGTCAAGGACCCGACTTCCACGCCGTCACGGTACACCTTATAGCCGGCAACGCCCTCATTATCCGATGAGGCATCCCAAGTTAAGTCGATTTGGCTGCTGGAAACGGCCGCAGCAGACAGGTTGGCCGGTACTGTGGGGACTTCGGTGGTGTAAGAAGCCAGAACTAAATAATCCACATTGCCACCGCTGGATCCGATTGCGGTTGCTCGCACGGTATTATTTCCAGCGTTCAAAGAAGCTGCAACACTTACCGTCGATATTGTGCTCCAGTCGCCTGTCGGCGGGAAGGACATGCTGCTGTCGACTACATTTCCATTCACCTTGATTTCAAGCGGACGATCCGAGGTGCTGCCGTTGACATAGCCGAAGGTGAGCGTATAAGTTCCGGCTGCGCTTGCATTTACCTTCCATTCCACATAATCCCCGCTGGCATTGACATAGTCTGCGTACCCTGTTCCTGAATACGAACTATCGTTTACTACCTTGGCACCGCTTAATACTGCATCTTCTGCTTCATAATACGCTTGCACGAGCAGCTCTCCCCCCTGCGCAAGCTCAGCCACAAGCTGCCCTGACATCGATCCTCCAGCGACCTCTACCTTATAATAGTAACTCGTATTTAGAGTAAGTCCCGCATCTGTATATGATGTGCCAGTAACTGGCGCATCTGTAATTTTTGTAAAGCCCGAGTCTGGCGACGTAGTTCTGTAAATGTTGTAGCCCAATGCATCCGGTACGGCCGTCCAGCTCAAGTTTATCGCATTCGAATCTGCTTTGGACGCTGTCAGTCCTGAAACCTTGCCCAAGACGATCCTGTTGCTCAACCCGTCGGCCTTGGCTGCATCCGGTGTGTACAACAAAGTCGCAAGCGGATAATCTTTCAGTGCAACCTCCGGCATTCTCGTTTCATACGCATAGGCCAAGTATTTGTATTTTTCCTGGGTCATATCCCGCCCTTCGATATATTTATAATAGTTGTACAACACACTTAAGTAAGGATCGAATCTGCCCCTGCCCGGCCATGAGATGATCTTCTCAAAATATTGAATATTGCTGTTTTCGTTAGCCCATGCAGGTGTCCATAAGACTTCGTAACCCAAATGATATTTCAGAGCATAAGTCGTTCCTTCCAGCAAGCGGTCATCGAGGAAATTGAATGCATTCACCGCATTCGCGGCAGTTGACATCGTTCCATCTGCCGGGTCAACCTTCGTGCCTTGGGCATTGATGGTTTGCGCCAATGTAGACAGTCCGGCGATATCGGCGTAAGTATGCCCCTGATCGCGCCCCATTTCTATTAGCTGCACATGATAATCCGACGGGTCGAGCGGTTCTCCTGTCATTTCATTTTTCGTCATCCATCGCATCTGATGTTTGATAGAACCATTTTTTCCTCCATCATCGCCTTGTGCATTCACTGTTGTTGCTTCTACGGCCTCCGCATAAAGCTCCCGATCATTCGTAAAGATCGCTCGCGCCATGGTTCCCATCACGCCAAACTGATGCTGATTCATGAAAAAAGAATGAGCGTTATAAGTAACCGTACTTAGGTTCATCATATTGACAAGTTTTTGAGTATCGGTTTCCGTCCATTTCAGACTCGCCGTTGGCGTATCGGAATAGCGCAAGATTTCTGCCGCTGCCGCGAGCAAATAAGTCATTATTGCAAGACGAAAATTCGTATGATTGACAACAGACTCTATATTGGAATAATCTCTGATGATTTCCATCGCTTTGGAGCGATACACTTCATCGCCGGTTATATACCACATAATCGCTTGATGGAAAGCAGTTTCAGCATCCGTATTGCCACGCGTTGTTGCATATTCGCTGGGATTATCGTACCACACACCATTTACTTCTTCCCCCCAAGGGCCGCGAATATTGATGAATATATCATTTCCTGCTTCATAGTATTTTCTTGCATTTTTACTGGATTGAGAGTCGCTGGCAAAAGCGTTAAATGCGGTGTTCCAGGGCTCATCCCCTGCTCTCACATGGTCGCGCATATTGTCCAGGTCCGCCTGTGTCAAGGCAATACCAGGATGGTGAATGGTGGCCGTAATCGTATTTCCGTTGGCACCCGTATAAGAAGCCTCGACATCGGCGTTGACCACCTGCGGCTTGTACGACGTGATCAACGGCGATACATCCGCCTTCGCCGCCGGGACGCCAATACCTGCCAAGCCCGTGATCGCCAATATGAAACAGAGAATGCCAAGAAACAGTTTCGGACAACGCTTACATTTCTTGAAACGATTCATTACAATCATCCTCCTTCTTTTTAACACGCTGGGTTGATTTTTCACCGCGGCCGATTCCATCACGCACTCTCATATTATGGAATCGCTTTCATTTTACTTCCGATTATGTAGGTACTTGGGAATCACCTCCTCAAAATCCCAAGCCGGCACTGACGTCTTGCTGCCTGTGCCGGCTTGGATGAGATACCTTCTGCTAATTAATTTTGATTGTTCAACAAATACTCAGCGTCCCGAAGCAAGTATTGTGCGGCTTTCTCGGTAATATGCTGTCCCCTAAGCGCCTGTACTTGATTCACAAAGGCAGCCAGTTCATTCGCAGCCAATTTGCTTCGCAAGCTCTTTGCGATACCCATGTTATCGATCCAGATATAATCGCCATCGATCCATTGGGCATCCGAAAAGCGTGTAACCAGAGCCTGCATGGACTCTAGGCTGGTGGTAGTCTGGAAGATGACCGTTTGAGTGCTCGTATTCCCTGCCATATCGCTAGCCGTTACGACCAACGTGTGCGAGCCAAGCGGCAGTGTAACTAACGGAATGGTTTCTCCTGGCTGAATGGCATACCCATCCAACGTGACCGTCGTCTTGCTGTTATCGACTCCGGACAAATTATCGTCAAGCGCAATGATCGGCGTGATGTCTATCGAGTCGTCATACGTACCGTACACCAATCCCGTTACCGTAATCGTCGGCGCTGTCGTATCCTGATCGAAGCTGATCGATTTGTCCGTCTCCACGTTGCCCGCGATGTCCGTGGAGCGGTAGCTCATGGTATACTTGCCGTCCTGAGCGATCACGACCGGCTCCGTATAGGCTTGCCAGGTGCTGCCGCCGTCCAGACTATATTCCGTATTGGCCACGCCCGAGAGATTGTCGTTCGCAGTCAAGGAGAGCGTAACCGGATGCCTGAACCAAGCGTTCAGTCCGTCCGGTTCCGCAGGCGATACGGCGGCTGTCGTGATCGGAGTCGTCATATCCATATTGACTCCGACCGTCTGAACATCCCCCGCAATTCCCTTCTCGTTCCGGGATCGGTAGCTGACCGTATGCTTGCCTTCCTGGTCGAACTTGATCGGCGTCATGTACCCTTGCCACGTAGCGCCGTCATCCAGACTGTATTCCGCTGTGCCGTAAGTCGACAATGCGACGATAACCGGTCCCGCCGTATACCAGCTGTTCGTACCATTCGGCTCCGCAGGATCAACGGACACCGTGATCTTGTAGATTAAGCTGTCCAGCGCCGCAATCAGCCCTTCGGATGCCGCATCCACCTCTTCCTGAGTTGCATCGGGATTTCCAGTGACCGATTCAGCTTGAGAAACTGCTGCCTGAAGCGCTTCTACACTCTCCTCTTTGTACAGCTCGATGTTGACGGCCGCGGCTTCTTCCAGCAGCAGCTTTAGCAAGCTATTATCAAACCACGTTGATGTTTTATTATAAAGCGCTTTGATCTCGTCAGCGCTCAAGACGGAGCCGTAAATCCGGAACTCGTCAATCTTGCCGCTAAACAGCGGATCAGGCCATTGGCTCTTTCCTATATAGTTCTTGCTCGGTATGAAATCGCTAGGTTTGATCGGATTGTTGTTATTCTCTGCCTTCAGTTCGCCGTTCACGTACAGCTTCAACGAACCGTCTCCCAGCGTCACTCCAACATGCACCCATTCGTTGGCAGACAGTTGCGACGTTTGGACAATCTGCTCTCCTCCGCCGTTCCTGATTCCGAAACGCAGCGTATTATTGCCCGATCTCGGCGTCAGGAACATGTATTGATTCGTATTGTTGCCAAAGTCGAAGATACGCTGCCACTGACTGCTTCCATTCCAGTACACCCATGTTGCAATTGTAATTCGATCGGCATTGGACAAATGTTGCGCCTGAGGAAGCGTGACATAGCTGTTCGCGCCGTTCAGTTCGATGGCTTGCCCGATCTTTCCGGCCGAATAGGCAGGCGATCCGGTGACATTACCGCCGTTTGACCCGAACGTATTGTTCGCATCCCCTTCAAACGAATAAAGCGATACTGTATAAGGAACAAGCAAATTCTTGGCCTGCTCGAGCTCGGCCGCAAGACCGCTCGTATCTGCACCCGGTTCGCTCATGGCCGCTTTGATCCGCGCCACTTCCTTCATATACAGGTAGTAGCTGCCTTTGGTATAGCCGTCCGGCGCCAGCACGATGGAATCAATGTTATCTGGATCATAAACCAGATCGCCGTGGAATCTCACTTCGGACATATTCCCGAACCAGGCGTTCCCATTGATAATGCGGATATACCGATAGGAGGTATCGTCGTTAATCGTCAAGTTCTGCCAGTTCTTCGTAGATGCCGCTGACGGTGAGATCGTCGTCCAGTTCGAATTGTCGTTGGAGCCCTGAATAACTGCACCCTTGATCCTGGTGTAGTATCCGTCTTGCCTTGCCAGAAGCTCCACAGCCTTCAATTTCGCTTTAGCGCCACGGAAGTCAAATTTGACCCACGCCCCGGCTCCGCTGCCGTTCAAGCGATAATCGGTCACCGAGTTCGGATTGCCATCGAACAAATTGTTCGCCACTGCGATCGCGTCCAACGGCGATCTGCCGTAGGAATCAGTCACATCCGCAATGGACGTCACACCGCCTATCAAGTCCGATCCATCGGCCAGGGTCAAGGAAGATCCGTCGGTAGTAGATGTTTTTGCCGGCGCATCCAACCCTTCGGACGTTTGGTAATTGATGCTGAAATCTACCGGTCCCGGAGCTGCATGGGAACCCATCACCGCTTCCGCCGTCCAGTTGATATTGTCTTCCGACTTGACTGTCGCATCTACGCCCTGAATCTTCACGTTGACCGTATGGATCGGTTCCATCGAAGTGAAGGCCAGATTCACCGTATCGCCGGTTTCAATCCGGTCGAGCAAGGCTTGCTCCGAGCTGATGGACACCGAGCTGATCTTCGTCAACACCTTGGACGTTCCGTGAAATCTCACTTCGGACATATTTCCGAACCAGTTATTCCCATTGGTAATGCGGATATACCGGTAAGGGGTATTATCGCTAATCGACAAGAACTGCCAGTCCTTCGTGGAGACCGCTCCTGTGGAGAGGGTCTTCCATGTCTCATTGTCATTGGAGCCCTGAATGACCGTACCGTTGATTCTAGTATAATATCCGTCTTGCCTTGCCAGCAGCTCCACATACTTCAATTGGGCATATCCGCCTTGACCGAAGTCAAATTGAACCCATCCTCCGGCGCCGCTGCCATTCAAGCGGTAATCGGTCACCGTTCCCGGATTGTTATCGAACAACACGTTCGCCGATGCGATAGCGTCTGCCGGCGATCTGCCGTAGGAATCGGTTACTTCAGTGATTGACGTCACATCGCGGATCACGTCCGATTCATCCACCAGTATCATGCGAGACCCGTCGGTTACGAACAACGTTTCCGGGGCATCAATACCTTCCATCGTCTGATAATTTAGTTTAAATAACACCGTGCCGGGCGCCGTACCCGGTACCATGACCGCTTCGGCCGTCCAATTCAGGCCATCCTCCGAATGAACGGTCGCGGGTACACCCTGAATCGCAACCTTCACATTCTGAATGGCTTCCGTCGATTGGAAGGTCAATTTCGCCGTGTCTCCCATGACGATCCGCCCTCCGAAGGCCTGTTCCGAGCCGATGGAGACCGATGCGATCTTGTTGATGACCTCGTGACGCTTCCCGAAGATCCGGAACTCGGACAACTCAATGAAGGGGGCGTCGTACGGCTTATGAATCATTTGGATTTTCAGAAAACGGAATTGCTCATTCTGGAGCTCCGGCGACACCGTCAACGTGTGCATGTCTGCTGACACGGGGGTCACTTCCGGCGTCAACCGGGTCCAGTTTTCATTGTCATTGGATCCGTACATGGTAATGCCGCCGCCGCGTTCAGGAAATCCTGCCCGTGCCTGAATCCCGAACCTACTTGCCGAAACCCGGAAATTGGGCCCCATGTCCATATGAACGTCCCTACCGAACGTACTCGTGACACTGTCCAGATAAGTCTTCGAGTTAAAGCCGAAGAACATATTCTCATAATTGATGCTGCCGTCAGTGTTGAGCGGCGTGGTTAACTCAAGTCCTTGCAAGGCGTCATACAGAGCCGCCAGCTTCTGATAGAAGTCGCCATCCGTTGCGTTATCAATGACGCTCATGGTGTCGTCGTATGCTTGTTTATAAGTATCGAGCGTCGCCCAAATATAATCCGTATTGGCGTCATAGGGCGCAATGACGGCCTCCACCGCCGACTGCCGATCATTGGCGACGGTCACCGTGACATCTCTGGTCGATACCGTCGTGCCGTCGGAAGCTTCCACAACGAAGGCATACGTTCCGGCTAACGTCAGATTCCAGTCAAATGTGCCGGTGCTTGTGTCGAACACGGCGCCTTCGGGCGCACCCGCAATCCGATAGGTCACAACATCGGACGTGCCTGCGTCCGTTGCCGAGAAATCTAAATGGAGCGCCGCCTCGGACCCAACATAGGTAAACAGGTTCAAAGCGGTATTTCCTTCATTAAACACCGGCGGCGTCAGTTCATTGGCCGCGTTGACATTGATATGGTCGATATCGACCGTCGTTCCGTTGCCTATAATCGTGAAATAATTCAGAGTCCCGAGCCCACGGCCTTCATAATATACATATCTCCATTGCCCCTGAGTATCAGGCAACGTGATCGTTTCGCCGAAGGCTTCCAGCTTCGCCGCACCGTTCGTCCGAATCTTATATCCGAGCGCTCTTGTACCGCTGCCGGATTCAACCAAAGCGATTTTGCTGCCGGATTCCGTTGCGTTGATGCGGACGAAGGAAACATCGCCCTCTTGCATGGCGGTCGAGTTGCCGTCCAGGTTGGTGAACCGAACCTCGATCTCCTTCCAATTCGGGTTCGGGTCAACCTTCGGGAGATTTGTCGCTCCCTCAGCCTCGGCTTCCTTGGGGATGTACAGCCAATATTCTCCTCCGGAATCCCGTGATGCCCAATAGTAGTTCGTCCTCTTTCTGAACATCTCCGTGTAGTACGGAGCAACTTGCTCCATGTCCAGGCCTTGCTCATATTTATAGTAATAGTATAGATCGTAGGCATTGCCGCCGATTCTTCCCCGATATTCAGTACTCAATACCTGGTAAATGACCGGACTGCCATCCTCACGCATACGCGCCTCTGTCGGGATCCAAGGCGTATCATAGCCGTTCATATACCGGGCAAAATGATCGGTGCCTGCCAGAATGCGCTTGTCAAGAAAATCGTACGAGGTAACCGCATTCTCCGCAGTGGAAACCGTGCCGTCAACCGGATCCACCTTGGTTCCCTGGGCCTGCAACAGACGCGATATAATGGAGACATTGATGACGTCGCCGGTGCTGTGGGCCTGGTCCCTGCCCATCTCCGTAATCTGCACCTGCGGGTTATCCACCTTCTCGCCTGTCGCCGCATTCGTATCGACCAACCGGAACAGTCTCTTGATAGAACCGTTAATGTGCTGATCCGCAGCCGTCTTGTTCACCGTAAACCACTCGACTGCTTCGTGATAGCGCTCGACATTGCCGGTGAAGATGTATCCGGAAATGGCTCCGATCAGCGGATAAAGATGCTGGTTCATAAAGCGGGAATTCGTATGATTGAAGGTATCGGTGACCGGAACGATCACATTATTCGTGAAATTGGCCGTATCCTGATCTGTCCATTCCAGTTCCGGCGTCTGAGTACTGGTATACCTCATGATCTCCGCGGCGGTAACCATACGGTAGAGAGGCACTCCCGTGTGAATGTGCGAATCGACAAAATACGCGTAATCCGCAGGGTTCTTCTGCTCCCATTTGCGGATAATATACATCGTATTGGCCCGATAAACCTCATCGCCCGTTATCACATACATAAGAGCCTGCGTATACGCTGTTAAGCCATCCCATATGAATTTTTCGTTATAGCCCTGGCTGCACCAACAGCCTTCGGAAAATCTGGACGAGACCGTCCGGGTCGCAAGCGGTGTTCCCCATGGGTCAGTCGACGCGACCAACTGGTCGAAATAGGTTTTCCAAGGCTCCTTTTGTGCCCGTACCTGCGTTTGCAAATTCTCGAGTACTTCCTTAGTTAGTCCGACACCCGGATGCTTGAAGCCGTTTGCATCAATGGTCTCAAAAATCGTCGGCAAATAATCCGTTAATACCGATTCCGAGGTCGTTTCCGCCGCCGCGGTTCCCGCCGATACGGGCAACAATGCGGCGATCATGCTGACGATAACAAGTAACGGCAGAAACTTTTGCAATACTTTACCAGATCTTTTGTTACGAACCTTCATGTTGCACTCCCCCAATACAATCTTATGATGCGACTTGCTTTAGGTGAACTTGACATCATACGCATAATCTCCAATCCGAATATTTCCGGACTCCGGACTGAGAATATGCTTATCATTGATTCGCAAATTCCGGAACATCACCCCCTTAACGATTCTGGATTCATCGAAGCCCGCGATAAGCGACGGGTTATCGCAAGTTCCGTTGAACGCGATATTGTCGAAATAAATATTTTCCACCCGGAAGCCGGGACATGGATTATATTTAGGATTAAAGAGCACGCGGATGTCAATCAGCTGTCCGAGCTCGAACTGTTCTACCCGGATATTCCGATAGGTCACATTCCGGACTGTATTGTTATCGCCGCAGTTAATCGAAAAACACCCCCAATAATAAGGCTGTGGCTCATGGTGCTCGAGCACATCGATATTTTCAAAAAGAATGTTTTCGATAACGTCCCCTTTATCGTGATTGCCGTGCCCGCCGACATTCATCGGATGAGCCACGTCCGCCCATAAGATGGAATTTCGGACTGTGATATCCCGTGTGTCCCCCTGATAGTCCCAGCGGCTGCCATAAATTGCGATGCAATCGTCGGACGTTCGCAGAAACACATCGTCAACGTCCACATGGGCACTTGACATCATGTCGATGCCGTCCGACCACCCGCGGGTACTGAACGATTTGATGTTGCGGATCGAGATATGCTCGGAACTCCCTATCTTAACGGTATAATGGGGCGGGTCAATAACAATGATTCCTTCGACGGCAATATGTTCGGAGAACAAAATCTCAACGGCGCGATAATACGTCGTTTTCTCGAAGTCGGACATATAGACGATCCCGCGGCCCCGGATCGTCACATCCCGTACATGATCGCAAATGAACGCCCCATAGACCACCGATCCTCCGGCGACATAGACCGTTACACCGGAAGGCAAGCGGAATTGCGGCTGTTCCAGAACATGTATGCCGGCATCGAAATAGATGACCGATACTTCCGGCGTGATCAGACGCTGAAGATCTTCGGTCTGATGTTTGCCCGGCGTAACGACTAAGACGCCCGGATCGTCCTGCATCGGCGCATCTTTCTCAATCGGATTGGCAAAGATATGCAAATTATGGAATCGGTCTCCGTTCACTTCGAGCGATAATTTACGGGGCTCGTCCATTGTGAACGTCACGCGGTTTCCGTCCACGACGCCGTCAATCCCCGCTGATGAGGGGCGGATCGCCACGTCGCGAATCTCCCCGTCATTCTTGGTCACTTCGACTTCAACCGCGCCGGCACAATCGAAATAAACCATGGAGGCATCCCGCACATCATGCATGTCCACCTTCACGTTATAGCTGAACAGCTGCCGCCATTCGCCTTGTCCCTGCCGGACGCGCACCGTATAATCGGAATTGCCAATCGCTCCCTCGGGATCTGAATAAGTGATTAATCGATTTGACACGTATGTCATGGTTGTCTCGTCCTTTCCTCAAAATCTAATTTTGGATGCTGCGCTCTGCGTACACCTGATTGACTTCGTCTGTCAAGGCTTGACCGCCAGATTTCAGCCATTGCGCCTTGAATGTGTCAAAATCGGAATCCGTATTCTCTTCGCCGATGACCGCTTTGATCAGATAGGTATCCTGCATCGTCTGAAGATTCGGCCAATATTGCGTTTTGGTTTCCAGAACGGCCGCTTGCAGAACGTCTCTCAGCGGGATATAACCTCGGTTGATTTTCTCCTCTAATTCCAACGCGTCTTGCTTGGTGCTGTATTTGGCGGTAAAATCCTTGTTTATCCAGGCGAGCGGATTGTAGAAGCTGCCCGCGCCCGTTTTGTTCATGTGAGCTTCCGTACCGGTCCGCGCGACGGCCTTGCCGTCTGCCATATCGTAGTTAACGCCCTCTACACCCTGGGTGGTCAACAGCCAGCCTTCCGGATCGGTAGACACCCACTCGAGAATTTGCTCGATCTTCTGCCGCTTCTTGTCGTCCTCCTCCAGTTGAACACCCAACATGAGGGGGGCTTGGCGAGAACCGGAAGAGAAAGCGTACGGTTTGCCGGCCGGCCCGATAAGCGGCGTTCCGGCAACGACCTGAATGCCTCTTTCCAACGCGGGCTTTGTAACATAACCGGAATCCTTGTAGTAGCCGTTCCATCCCAAGTTGTCCACATAGCCGATCTTCTGGTTCACGAACTTTTCGTTAATCTGACGGTTATCCGCTGTAATGAATTCCGGATCGATCAATCCTTCCTTGTACCACTGATTCAGCGTCTTGAGCGCGGATCGGGTTTGCTCCGTTATTCCGCCGTACACGATCCTGCCGTCATCGCCCTTTATGAACAAATAAGGCGACACGCCGTAGGCCGAGAATATGGAGGTGAACATTTGGATCGGCAGTTTACCGCGGGCCGTCATGCCGTAGGTATCCTTCTTGCCGTTGCCGTCAGGATCGTCATTGACGAATTTGGTAAGCACATTATGCAACTGTTCGAGAGTCTTCGGGGGCTCATTGTAGCCGATCTTCTTCAGCCAGTTTTCATTGTATCCGGGAAGAAGCCCGTCATTGCCTTGCGGCCATATTTTTGGGATCCCCCAGTACTTGCCATTGTAGAAGCCGACTTCCCATGCTCCGGGGTCTTCAGCATTCAGGTGTTTTGCATAATTCGGCATGTGTTTTTCAATTTCTTCCCTGGAGATGGAGGCAATGAGGCTTTGATCCGCCCAGGTGGCCATATCCGTCATATCTCCGTCAATCGGGAAAATGTCGGGAATTTGACCGGAAGCGAGCAGAACGTTGAATTTTTCTTTCCAGGTGGAACGTTCCAGTCTGACATTTTTGATTTTGACGTTGAATTTTTTTTCGATTTGTTGCTGTACATAGTTGTTGTCGTTCTCGGGAGGATAGATGCCGTTCGCCCATGTTATCTCGATCGGCGCTTCTGTTTCCCCCGAATTGTCACTGTTTTCAGGATTGTCATTGGAAGTCGGCGGTTGCGTTGCCGACCCGCTTCCATTGCCGCACCCGGCAGCGGTAAGCGCAACCATCAGAATGATGCTCACGATTCCCAGCCAGCTCTTCTTGCCGTATTTCATTGATCGCCACCCTCTTTTAGTTTCTTTATTTTCTATCTTATATCATTTTTTTTATTATTAACGAAACGCTGCGTTAACATTTTGGTTAAAGCGATGCTTGCCTTAATTGATTGTAACGATTGTAAGCGCTTTTTCCCATTTTAAAATCATTCGATTGTTTTTAATTCTTTCAAAATCCGATTTCAATTTCTTTCGATATGAAAAACAAACAGCCTGAAATTAGGCTGTTTGTCAGGGATTAGGAATAGAGATGCATTACTCTTCCACGCCGGCCTTCGAATTTGTTTGCCTGTACTGGACAGGCGTGACGCCGAAGCGCTCTTTGAACTTGACATGAAAATATTGATGATTGCGGTATCCGACAAGCGCCGCTATCTCCTTAACGGACAGCTTGCCGTCTTCCCTCAATAAGGCGGCCGCTTTCTCGAGTCTCGTACGGGTCACGTATTCGGTGAACGATTCGTTCATGACTTCACCGAATAAGGTGGACACATATGCCGGACCAAGCGACGCCACTTCGGACAGCACGTTAAGCGACAAATCGTCTTGCAGATGCTCATCGATATACGTTTTCAGTTTATAAATGACTTCCGTCCGCCCATGATTGCCCGAATCCCGCACGTGAACCCCGATTCGTTCGGCCAGGCTGCGAATCGTGCTGACGGTTTCCTCCAACGTCTCTTTCATCAGTTCGTCGAACAGATTCGAAGGGGGAACGAGCTGTTGCAGCCCCAGCTCGATTACCGTTTCATACAGCGCGGAGACTAGCTGAAGCAGGGCCAATTCCACCGATTCGAGCTGCAGGTTCCGTTCCATCAGAACCGACACGAACTCATCGATGAATCGATCCACCTCTCCCACTTTCCCGGCTTTGAGCGCATTCTGAAAAACATCCAGAGAAAACAAATGCGGCTTCGGCTCGAGAGCGGAAATCCTCGAATGCGGGATGATCGCTTCCGGTCCGAACATGAAGCTATAGCGATA
This sequence comes from Paenibacillus tarimensis, assembly GCA_041281825.1. Classification (GTDB taxonomy): domain Bacteria; phylum Bacillota; class Bacilli; order Paenibacillales; family Paenibacillaceae; genus Paenibacillus_D; species Paenibacillus_D tarimensis_A. The sequence goes on from CP166298.1 coordinate 3,681,684, forward strand.
AGCCTGCTGCGCAGCGCGATAGGAAATCGGAATTTCTTCGGGCGATTGAACCGATACGCCCATACCCGCACCATAACGAAACGCGTTTCCCAATACCTGTTTCGTCCTTTCCAACTCCGCGACATTAGCCTCTTCGCCCGTCTCGTCGCTTGCATGTGACAAGAAGATGACGGCCGCTTCCTGCTCGGTTAAGCACACCAGTTCATATCGCACGTGATGGCCGAGTTCCCCGAATCGTTCCTTGAACGTCTCACTGTCACCTTCGATGAGGCGAATATGCGCCACTTGATAGCGACAGTCCCTTGGCAAGGCATCCAAATGCTCCAAACCGAGACTCGCGCCCAAAACCAGATTGGTCATCTCATTCTTCTGGGCTTGCGTTTTCAGATCCTCGATTTTCCGGCCCATATAATTGAGCGTGTTGCCGATGATCGTGTATTCGTTGGCAGAATTTTGGGGTATGGCCGGTTGATACAGATTGCGGATATGTTGGATCAGCCTTTTCATCGGAATATATAAACGCTTGGAAATCATGTAGGAGACCACAAGTCCGAACAAGAGCACAAGGCTGCAGGCTGCAAAAATTTTCGTCTTCAATTGTTTGGAGGCGAGCACGAACGAGTTCATCGGCCTGATCGTCGCATAGGTCCAGCCATTCTCCGAATTCGAACCGTCGAGATAAGACATTACAACGGTGCCGTGTTCATGGTCGTTGATTTCTTGAATGGATTCGCCGGAGACGATGGCGCTTTGAAGCAGCCGGATTTCCTCCGAACCCGTATCGGCAGTCTGCAAGATCAGGTTCCCGCTTGCGTCGAATATATAGAACCCATCCTTGGAGGAACTATAGATTTCGGCTGTGGCCTGCTTCAGATAGGCCAGATCGACGTCGATGAAGAGATATCCTTTGGGCGATGGGGACGTCTCATACGGAAGCTTGACGACATACGTCATCACCTGCTTGTCATTCGATAACGTCCGGCTCATCCAGCGGTTATAAACGGTATTCTGAAGACCGTTAATAAAGTCTACATCGTCGGTATGATCCGGCTTCATATAGAAAGAATTGCTGTCTATGACGTAGTCGCCCGTGCGAAAATAAACCGTCAAATTATAAACGCCGTCAAGGACTTGTTTATACATCACGAGATCTTTTTGAAAAAACATGATGCGGCCGAGATTGTCTTCCCAGCCATTCTCCAACAAATAATTCAAGTTCGAGTTGTTCCGGGTAAAAATGGTCGACAATACTTTATTCAAATGATCGGCTTCATATTTCTCGAGCAATGAACCTTCCACATAATCCTTGACACTGATGAGCCGGTTTTGGCTGTCACTGGCGATTTCCCTCACCATCATTTGATTGGCCTGCGTATACATGTAGCCCCCTGCAAGACCGAGCAGCACGACGGCCAATGCCGTATACGACAAGATGAGACGGTTGAATAAGGTATCTCTATAGAAAGGCAGCACTTTTTTCAATAAGATCCCCCCACGTGCATTTCTCTATCTATAAACTGAACGACTACCGACTAAAGTCGGCAGGTTCCTATTGTGACTGGCAATCGCTGTTCAGTTTAAAGCTGCTGAAAAGTAACCTTCGGCTAAAGCCGCCTCAATCTTCCAACTGAAACTCGGAAAAATATCCAATCCGCTCCAAAAATAGCGGTCATTCTTGGTCTTATTCATGTCCGATCAAGTACCAAACGGCAATATACTGGTATAACGGTACGAAATACCGTTATTTCCGCTTTCTCGTTTGTTTTTACAAAATAGAGGACAAAATTCCCGTTATTTATTTCATCCTTCATAAAGACTTACCTCGATTAATGATCTCGTCCATCATATACCGATTATACCATCCAAAATTGTGTTCAGGTACCCTTTCGGCCGCTTCCATTATAAGGTTGCACGTTGCATGGTGACCACTCTGGAATAGACAGTACAAAAGTTACAAGTTATATAAAAGCGCTTACATTTATGTGTAAAGTCTACAGGACTGAGCAATCTGCAACAGCGCAGCCGGACACCCAAACTGAAATAGAAAGGTGTTGTCTCCTCCCCTCTAAAATGGAGCAACACCTTTCTCATCCTTGCGCTTTATGAATTATTCAAAACTGACGTTATCAGCAAACGGAAGCACCCGGATGTTGCCCGATTCGGCGTCCGTCACCGTCTTCCCGTTGATCGTGACATTCTTGAATACGATATGCCGGGCCGTCCTGTCCGCATCGTATCCGCCGATACGCGACGGGTTGCCGCAATCCCCGTCGCAAGAAATATTCTCGAAGCGGATATTTTCGATCCGCTTGCCCGGTACCGGGTTGTACTTCGGGTTGAAGAGCACGCGGATATCGAACAGTTGCCCGAGCTCGAACGGTTCTACCCGAATATTCCGGTAGGTCACATTCCTGACCGTATTGTTATCGCCGCAGTTAATCGACATACAGCCCCGGTAGTCGGGCTGCGGCTCATGATGCTCGAGCACATCGATATTTTCGAATAGGACGTTTTCGATGACGTCCCCTCTATGGTGGTTGCCGTGCCCGCCGGTATTCATCGGATGTGCCACGTCCGCCCACAAGACGGAATTACGGACGGCGATATTCCGCGCGTCTCCCTGGTAATCCCAGCGGCTGGCGTAAACCGCGATGCAATCGTCGGAATTGCGCATAAACACATCCTCGATCTCGATATCTGAGCTAGCCATCATGTCGATCCCGTCCGACCAGCCTTTCGTGCTGAACGCTTTAAAGTTCGCAATCCGAATCTGCTCGGACTTGCCGATATAAATGCTGTAGTGCGGCGGATCGATAGCCGTGATTCCCTCGACGCGAATCCGCTTGGAATAGATGATTCGCACGCTGCGGAAGGCGGAGAAACGTCCGAATTCGGTCAAGTAAAGAACGCCTCTCCCTCGCACCGTGACATCGCTGACGGAGTCGCAGACCATTGAACCTGCGACCGCCGCTCCGCCGGCGATGTAAATCGTCTTCCCTGACGGAATGCGCAGTATCACTTCCTCCAAATGATGCATACCCGGCCCGAAGAAGAGCGTATGCGTCTCGCAGCCGTTTGTTCCCGGAGACGTCAGCAGCGTAAGCAGGTCCTCGGTCCGGTGAATGCCAGGCTTGACATAAACGACGCCGGGCTCGTCCGGAGACGGCGCGTCCTGCTCGAGCGGATTCGCGAACAGATGCAGATTGCGGAACCTGTCGCCGTTCACTTCGACCGACAGCTTTTGCGGACCGTCAATCGTAAAAGTGATCGAATTGCCGTCAAGCACGCATGAAACACCGCGCGACAACGGACGGATGACGCATGCATCCACCGTGCCCTCGTTCTTCGTTACTTCAATCTCAATCGGGCCCAAGCAATCGAACGTGACCATGGAGGCATGTCGGACGTGATGCATGTCGACCTTGACATCATAAACGAAGAGCTGCTCCCACTCGCCGCCCTCCTGCCTTACCCTGACCGTGAAATCACGATTTTCCGCTACCCCCGCGGGTCCCGGATATGTAATCAGCTTTGATTCCCTTGACATGCGGCACCCCCACCTAAGTTCATTTTTTCCGTATCTGCTACACAAGGTCATTCCATTCGCGACCCTACTATTCAATGCTTAGCCTGATAACATTCCAGGAGTGCTTCGCCAGCTTTGCGGTTACCTTGCCTGAATCAGCTGTTGCATTGCCGTTCGAATGGGGCGCAACGCGATTTGGATCGGAGGCTGAATTTTTCGCTTTAATATCCTCGTGCTCAAGCACGATATGCTCCATAACACGGATATTCCCAAAGCTTCGAAGATCCGCTTCGAATTCGATGGAATCGGTTAAACAACGGTTTACAGCAAAGATGGTGACAGTACCGCTTTCTTCATTATGAACGGCAATCGCTTCCAGATAGGGGACATCCGTGAAATCCTTCGAATCGTATTTTTCCGATGTGATGACAGGTTGAAGCACTTTGCCCCTACCGTACAAAGATGCATGCAAATAAGGATAGAAGGTGGTCTGCAGCCATACCGCCCCGCCTTTTACGGTTGTGATCGGCGCGATCACATTAACCAACTGCGCGATGCAAGCCATTTTCACACGTCCGGCATGTTTCAAAAGCGTGATGAGGTAGCATCCCACAGACAAAGCATCCTCAAGTGTGTATACATCTTCAAAAAGAGGTGGCGCTACGGTCCAACGATCCACTCCCGTAGGCTCATTATTGCTGTACCACACATTCCATTCGTCAAAAGACAAATAAAGCTGTTTGCTGCTGCGCTTCTTGGCTTTCACATAATCGCAAATGGAGATGACGCTTTTGATGAACTCATCCATATCCAGCGATTTGGCGAGAAAGTTTCCGGTATCGTTTTCCTTATTATCGTAATAGCTGTGAAGCGACAAATATTCCACATTGTCGTAGGTCAGATCGAGTACAGTGGCCTCCCAATCCGCGAATGTCGGCATTCCTTTACCCGAGCTTCCGCAAGCGACCAGTTCGATCGTTGGATCAACCCACTTCATCGCTTTGGCGGTTTCATTCGCCAACCGGCCGTATTCGGCAGCGGTCTTGTGCCCGATTTGCCATGGCCCGTCCATTTCATTGCCTAGACACCACGTTTTAAATCGATGGGGTTCCTTATATCCATGGGAAATGCGTTTGTCGCTCCAGAGCGTTCCGGAAGAATGGTTGCAGTATTCGACAAGATTTCTGGCGGCATCGATCCCCCGGGTTCCGAGATTGACGGCCATCATTACTTCTGTATTCGCCTTTTTGGCCCAATCGGCAAATTCATTCGTACCGATTTCATTGGTCTCCACACTTGCCCATGCAAGCTCCAAAAGTTTGGGGCGCTCTGCGATTGGACCGACCCCGTCCTCCCAATTGTAGCCGGAGACGAAATTGCCGCCGGGATACCGGACGATGGGGACCTGTAAGGAACGGACGATATCCAGGACATCACGGCGAAAGCCTTGCTCATCGGCCGTTGGATGACCGGGTTCATAAATTCCCTCATAGACGGCACGTCCGAGATGCTCGATGAAAGAACCGTAAATGCGATTGTCTATCTCGGCTAAGACGAAGCTTTTGTCGACCGCTAAAGTTGCCTTTTTACTCATGCTGGATCACCTCTAGGATTAATAAATAAATTAATTCTGCTGTCATTCATTTAATGAGAGTATAAATCAATAAGTGAAGTATAGCAATAGATAATAAAAATATTTACATAAAAAATTCAGGAATTATGTTATTATTAATTCTAGAAAATTCAGACGACGCGGAGGGCTAATTTCTTGTGCAAATCGATACAAACCTGATCTATTTACCCATTTATGAGGCGCTTGCCAGCAGAATTCGCCTTCAGATCATCGAATTGCTTCGCACCAACGAATTAAGTGTCAAAGAGCTCGCTCACGCATGTGAGGTGAGCAGCGCGATCATGAGCATGCATGTGAAAAAATTGGAGCAGGCCGGTCTGATCCGAAGCGTTATGAAGCGAAAAAACGGGGGGACGTATAAATGTTGCACCCTTGCAGTTCCTTCCCTTCAAGTTGACTTGGCAGGCGCCGGGGAGAGCGATTCGAGACTTTATGAATCATCCGTCCCGATTGGCCATTACACGGACTATCGTGTGCATCCGACATGCGGTATTGCCACAAGGGAAAAGCTTATCGGCCAATATGACGACCCCCGCAGTTTTCTTGATCCGGAACGCGTAAATGCACATATTCTTTGGTTTACGAAAGGATTTGTCGAATACAAAATCCCCAACTATATCAAGCAAAGCGAACATATCCGGGAAATCGAAATCTCGATGGAAATCAGTTCCGAGGCGCCGAATATCAATGAAAATTGGCCGTCGAATATCGCATTTTCGTTAAACGGAAAAGAACTGGGATACTGGACGAGCCCCGGCGATTACGGTTTGACCCGAGGCAGGTTCACACCGGAGTGGTGGCATGAGGATGTCAATCAATACGGCCTTCTCAAGAGGTTGAAAATTACCGCCGACGGCACGTATATGGATGAAGAGCGTATTTCGGATGCAGGGCTTGGAGAGATTGAAATCGACCGCAATCAATGGACGCTGCGAATCGAAGTCAGCGAGGCAAGGAAGCCGGCCGGGGGTTTGACGTTGTTTGGAAGAGGATTCGGAAATTACGATCAAGATATCGTGTTTCGTATCGTTTACGTTCCGAGCGGTTCTCAATAATTCTCTTTAGAAACGAGGAGGGAACCTTCATTGCCCCTCCTCTTTGAATATTTTCCATACTATTGATACCGGATGACACTCCGCCTTCAAACAATTCTCCCGTATAAGCAACTAACAGGTCGGACCCAAACATGTAATGGTTAGCGCAAATTATTTACACCGCATCCAATCGGTCCGGCAGCGTATCCCAATTATTTTCGAGCCAATGCATTTCTTCGACAAAACGGCCAAGTAAGCCGCGCAGCTCGCTTTCAAGGCGAACCTCCGTGCGAAGCCACCATATGGATTCGATTAAATAGAGCATACGCATAGCCCGAGTGAGTACGCCTTGCGGCACTTCCGACTGTTCACGGTACCCATCCATAAACGCTCGAACTGTCTCCATCCGCAACTGGCCATCCCGCAAAGCCCCCGACAAGACTGCACGGGCCACATCTATTTCCTGATACGCCATCGTCATTCGGTCAAAATCGACAATGCCGGCCACTCCCTGCCCATTTAGCAAAATGTTATCCACCCACAAATCCCAATGCAACCATCCGGTCGGACATGGTTCAAACATACGAAAATCCATTGAATTTACAATGGACTGTGACCGTCTCAGCCACTCCATTACAGTCTTGTCACCAGCCTCTTGCGCTTTTTCCCAGTTGACCTGCCACTCTCGCAAATATGCGTCCCTGTCCGGCTTCCAGGCAGGCTTGTCCAACGGTGGAACGGATCGAAGCCACCTATGCATTCGACCAGTTGCCAGACCTAATTCAAACATTTGGGCGGTATTCATGCAGCCTGCTTGGACGGTATGTCCGTCCACCCAATCCAGCACCGTATAAAACAACCCCGACGGCGTTTCCTGAATGAACTTCCCATTGTAAAAATAAACCCTTGGGCACGGTATTCCGGCAACGCTCATCCCATGCTGCAGTTGGAGCGTCTTCTCGATCGCACTTCTTCTTTCAGGACGCATATGCAGCTTATACCGCTCCGGATGATAATACTTTACAAATAATGGACCATGGTCAGTTGACATTTTCCATTTCACGTTGAGCCAGCCCTTATCGATTGGCATCACTTCTCTCACGAATAGTCCAAATCGATCTTTAAGATGAACGGCGATATTCGCTGCCCAAAGCTCTTTCAATTCCTGATTCATGTGATGACAAACATATCCTTTCAGCGATTAGATTATGGTTCAATTAATCTGCCCATTAATTCCGCGGCTGCCTCTAGTGCTCTCGCGCCTAATAGTTTAATGATTTTAGTTAATGGGTGCTCCACAATTTTTTAACCTCTATTAATTCTTGGCCATTGAAATCCATTCTATAGACATCTGGCTTAGATGTATGTAGTAAAAATTTCAAATCGTACTGACTATCATAATACCCCCATCATTAAAGTCATTACGGCTCCATGAGTTCAGCAGTTCCGATTTGCTCCTTCCAAATGTCTCCTGCTCTTAAATCTACTTCTATTTTTACGGAAGTCAATTCATATTTTCGGGCGTATGAACTTACAACGTTCGGGGCAGGGTAATTGTATCCATTTCCTTTGATGCGGAGTGAATTTCATTGATTGTCCGTCTCGGCTACGTTGCCATGTCCGTCCATGTAAAAAACGCTTCTCCTTCGAAGACTATGACGGTTACCAACTTCAGTAAGCTCGCTGACCGGAAAGCCGCCGTTCGCAAGCTGGAGCGCATAGGAGCGGAAAATCTGCACAATACACTGCGCCTGCTTCGTCACAACGCCGCTCATGAGATCTATATTTACCGGCTTTCTTCCAAGCTCATACCGCTGTTCGGGCACGAGTTGCTCGGAGATTGGAATCCGACTTCCGTGCTGGCGGACGAGTTCGCTGCAGTTGGCGACTATGCCAAAAAGCATGGCATGAGGCTGAGCTTCCATCCTGATCATTTCACGGTACTTAGCACTCCCCGCAAGGATGTGTTGATTAGCTCCATTGCCGATCTCGACCGCCATGTCCGTATGCTCGAAGCGATGGGGCTCGGGCTCGAGGCGTTGTGCAACATCCATATCGGGGGAAGCTACGGCGATAAGCCGAGTGCGCAGGCGCGGTTCGTAAGCCATTTTGAAAGCATGGAGCAGCGGGTCCGTGAGCGCGTCACGCTGGAGAACGACGATAAAACGTTCACCGCTCTCGAAACACTGGAGGTATGCGAGCGAGTCGGCGTACCGATGGTTCTCGATCTGCATCATCACCATGTAAACAATGACGGTGAATCGGCCGCCAGTTTATGGCAGCGAATCGCCAGGACGTGGGTGCGGTCCGGCCCCACAGACGCCTCGGCGGAACTCCCCCCCAAGATCCACGTATCCAGCCCGAAAAACGACAAAGTGCCGCGAAGACATGCGGATTATGTGGAGCCGGAACCGTTACTGGAGTTCCTCCGGGAGATTGCGGCAGAGACACCGCGCCTGGATGTGATGATCGAGGCCAAGCTCAAGGATGAAGCTTTGTTTCGGCTGATAGAGTCGTTAAAGGGCCACACTGATATAAAGCCGCTCACCGGAGCGTCCTTTGAGGTCCCAATGCCGGGGTCGCAAGGGCGTTTCCAAGATGAATAAGCGGCGCGAATACGACAGGAAAGATCCGGGAATTATAACGGCAAAAGCATATGATAGAGGAGCAAAGATAATGAATAATCTAATGGACGATAAGGTCGACGCTTATCGAATTGGCGTTGGTCATATGAATGAAACGCTGCCGAATGTAGTCGAGGCTTATCATAACTTTACCGCAGAATGCTTTGCGGACCAGGCGTTAAGCGCGAAGCATAAGCAGCTCATCGCCCTTGGAATCGCTTTGTTCGCCAATAATGAAATATGCACCTATTATCATGTAAACGAAGCATTATCCAAAGGCGCGAGCCCGATTGAGATCATGGATGCCGTTGCGGTTGCTGCCGCCGTCGGCGGGGGGCACGCCTTGAGCCAGGGAGTGACTCGCGTGCAGAAAGCTTTAGCTGAAAAATTGCAGTGAATGGTATAGTTGCATATTTTCCATTCGATTGATGCACACTTTGTTCGTATGGGCTCCATACAAAAATATTCTGGAGGTATGACAGTCAAATGAATTCTCTTGGGGCACACGAAGTACTGGAGCTTCACGAAGTGTTGAACGATGCCATTCACGGGTTAAATACGCTCAAGCTGTTCCGCCCGCATGCGCAGGACCAAATGCTGCAGAGCATGATGGACCGCCATATTCAAGCTCTTACAATGGAGTACAATAACATGGTTCAAATGGCCAATCAACAGGGCGCCGGCCAGGCAGTACCCGCTCGGCGAATCAATATCGGTATGAATGCGGCAAATAACATGAACCAAACGTTTCAACCGTCTTACGGGCTGCGCAACCCGCAAACGCAAGCCCCGGCCAGAACCGCACAGGAGGTCGGGGACGTAGACGTAGCTCTGTGCGTCGTTAACTGCCACAAGCAGACGGCTTCTCTGAAAATGAAGGCTGCGCTTGAAATGGCTAATCCGAACCTGCGTATGGTCATGCAGCAGGGTGCCAACGCTTCTGCCGATATGGCTTACGAGGGATTCCAATTCGCAAACCAAAGAGGGTACTATCAAGTGCCTACCCTGAAAGACACGACCCAAAACAATTACCTTCAATCCTATGGAACGGTCCAAACACAACAGACGCCTCAAACAGACATGCCGTTAATATAACTCTCTTGGAAAAGCCGCCTGTATAAAGGCGGCTTTCTTTGCACATTTCTTCCACGGACAAAATGCATTCTTTTCTCATACATATTCAGATCGAGACCGTTTGCCCAAAACAGCTATTCTTCCAATATCATTTCCATTCCTCAGAATACGAAGAGCTGCGAGTCCTTTTGGCAAACAAAGAAACTATTGTTAAACGGCTTGTTAGTGCTCAACAAAGGAGTAGTAGGGGGACGGGAGTTTAACTACACGGGTTCTGGAAAAATGACGTCTTTCTTTGGACTTCATTGCCGGCATCTCCCTTGATGAAGCACCGATTAGCTCCATCGCCGTCATATACATCAAAGGCATACTCTTTAAAAAATCCGTTATACGCTTGATTATAATAAACACTGTAATAATACTCCATTCTTTTGCATTAGCTTTGCGTAAGGAGAATTGATCTGACAATGCATAGAAAGTCAGATCCGTCGACCATGTTCGGGTGATTGTGCTCATCTAAATTCCTCCGTTTTAATTGCTTTAACTTAGAAAGATTAGATAATTGATGGCTGTTCGTCTTTACCATTTCACATCACCCTTTCAACATAGTATTATTACAGTATAATCCAAGAATAAGTCAAAATTGTGGTAAAAAACAAATACAATAAAAAATCCTTTAATCATTGCTAAGCCACATTCTCTATCGAAATGCGGAGATAGTTTAATAGATTGATTGGAGAGTTTTCACAGAATATTTTACAGCGTTGAGCCGCACATTCACTATCATACCCGTTCGTAATTACTTCACTTCAAACCCTGACTATTTATTTATTCCAATCGCCCAGAACCGATTCCCATAAGGATCACAGAACATCATTATCCGGTCCCCTCCACCTCCAAGAGTAATCTCTCCGACGGCTACACCGCTTTTAATTAAATCTGATCGTAATTGCTCGATATTATCTGTATAAAATTGAATGCAGTAATGTGGATTCCGTTTAATATCGCCTGTGTACCAAAGACTGTTTTCATCATCTTCTTCTCCAAAAAGTAAAATTTCTTGCCCGTTTGCCAGTATAAGGCTCGCAATTCCCATTTTCCAAGCAATTTTAAATCCCAGCACATTGACATACCATTCTATTGCTTTTTCATATTCTTCCGAATTCCCTGATTTCGTGACCGGAATACCTATCGTAATTTTTTTAAAATCAACAGCCATTTGATTTCCTCCAATTTTGATAAATATTTTACTATGAATATTCCTAAGCAACCGTTACTGCAATATGGAAATATTCGACATCTAACAACAAAGTCCTTTTATTAATTCCAGAAAAGTGCCAGTTAGGTGTACAAAGTCTGCTGCATGATTTGATCGGCAGCTTATGCTTCAATGACCATGAATTTCAATATTGTTGGAATACTATTTTACTCGATAATAGCCTCTGCAAAATACTCTTGTAGAAGTGGGTTGGCCACATCTACGCCTTACATCAGAGATAAGGGGTGCCATCAGGATGTCTAAGTAAGCAACATGTGTCTTCCTGACACATGGGACGGAACAGCCCATCTACTACTTCTTGCTTACGCAATCCGTAGATACGTTAATTTCGTTTCCACATCGAAATGCAGGATCTTATCATATAGCGCCTTGCTCAGCATATTCCTGGCCCCATGAATATCCCGATGCTCTGTATACCCACATTCGCAACTGTAATTTCTAGAAGAAGTTTTGTTCTTCTTCGTACAGACAGGGCATGTCTGACTTGTATATGATTCGTCTACGAGATGAAGCTTTAGTCCTTGTCGTTCCAGCTTGTACGTCATATACTTCTTCACTTTGCCAAAGGACCAATTCGATAATTTCTGCGCTTGTTTACAATGGACGCGCTTCTTCTTACGCGTATTATGCTGTATCCCTTCGACATCTCCGAGATGGACATCGGATATCGACTGCTTTTCCCAACCGTTCACTTCTGAAATCGGCACATTATACTACTTTAATGAAGTAATGCCTTTTGTTTATCTCACTTTGTATTGCTTACGAATCCGCCAACATCGATACTTCCTGTTCGTTTCCAACGTATTCGACAATGACCGGCTTGCCGGATACGAGCAATTCGAAGCACTGCCCTTCCTCAACCATGACGACCGCGAACTCCATCCGTGCTTTCATTCCGGGGTAGGCGCCGGAACGCTTACCCATTATCAACTGCCGGGACTCTTCCTTCCAGTAGATCGGAACAGTGGCAAATTCGCCTTTTTCGTATTCGTAACCGTCTCCCGCATCCTCATAGTAGATGAAACTGCCATCCTGTCCCGGGTATATCCTCAGCTCGATCGGACTGTCGACTTTATCCTCGGTGCTTTGAACTTCCGGCCCCATGGGCACAATAGCTCCGGCGCGAACATACAACGGCATCGTATCAAGAGTGGCATTGGCTTTGATGGTTTGCCCCCCCTCATATCGACGTCCCGTCCAGTAATCGTACCAATCGCAACCCTCTGGCAAATAAACGGATCGAGTCCTGTCCGAAACCTCCACCGGTCCGGAACCGGCGCTCCAATACATAGGCTCAAGGACCGGGTTCACCAGGAAATCGGGTCCGAACAAATACTGATCGGCAATATCGTAGGTGCGGGAATCGTGCCTGAAATCAAACGGCAGCGCGCGCATCATCGTATAATCGGACTGTGTCACCCAGCTTGCCACCGAATAAATGTAGGGCAGCAAACGATACCGCAGTCGGATAAAACGCACGAGCGTATCGTACCAGATTGAGCCCGGTTCGCCGAAGCGCCAAACTTCTCTTGGCGTATCCGTTCCATGCGACCGGAACATGGGCAGGAAGGCGCCAACCTGAAACCAACGCACATAAAGCTCCCGATACCCCAAATCTTCGCAGACGGCGTCATAGTCGCCATTCCAGAACCAAAGATGCTCTTTTCTGGCGACAAAGAAACCCCCTATGTCCGTCGTCCAGTACGGACAGCCCGTCACACCAAAGTGTAAACCTGCCGGAATCTGTCTTCGCAGCGTGTCCCAATTCGCCGCCGTATCTCCCGACCATGTAATGGTTCCATACCTTTGTTGTCCGGCGTAAGAGGATCGGGTCAGGTTGACGACCCGTTTATTCTCCGTTACACCGCGTTGCCCCTCGTAGATCCCTTTCGAATGCAGGAGAGAATAGGCATTGATATATTCGGGATCCAAGTACTTCTTGGCTTCGTTCGTATTGATTTGCATTCTTTCTTCCGGTTCTGGCTTCACTTCCCCGGTCCAGTCCGCCTCAAACGGCTCCGTGCAATCGCACCACCAGGCATCGATGCCGTGAGAGAACAAGCCTTCATTCGCCTGCTTCCAGTACACCTTGCGAGCTTCCTCGTTGAAGGCGTCGTACGTTGCCTGGTTGCCCAAGAGAAGTCCCTTCGACTTCATCTCCACATGATTGGGTCCTTCGTTGCTCATAATCGGCCAAATCGATACCATGAGCTTCGCTTTGAGCTCGTGAATTCGGTTCATCATTGCTGCCGGATCCGGGAATCGCTCGGCATCCAATGATTTTTGACCCCACAGCTCGCCGGTCCAGGAACGCCAATCGAGCACGATCAAGTCTAACGGTATTCGACGTCTCCTATATTCCTCCACGATGTCGATCAATTCCTGTTGCGATTCATAGCGTTCCTTTGATTGCACGTAACCAAACGCCCACTTCGGCAGCATTGGAGCTTTCCCGGTTAACTGCCGATATTCGCTTACGATCCGATCCCATTCCGGGCCGTAGATGAAATAAAAATCCATCTCGTCGTCTACATCCGTCCAGAGATAAGAGCCGAAACCATCGTCATGAAAGGTGATCAGCGAGTAACTGTCCATCAATATTCCATAGCCGCGCGTGGACACCAGCATCGGAACAACCGCCTTCATATTTTGCTGATACAGGTATTGATGGCTCCCGCGCAGATTCATGATTCCTTCTTCATGCGATCCGAGTCCATAGAGGGCTTCACCTTCCGTCCAGTCGAACTCAAGCTTGGTATGATAGGCCTTACGGTCCACGACGCGCTCAATCCGATCCGTCCTAACCCTGACCCCGTCGGCGCCTTGCGACGTTTGCAGCGAAGTCGTGTTGTTGAAAACCGCCTTTTGGACTTCAATGGGCACCAGCGTTTTCCCGCCGCGCCCGGGCTCTTTCGCTAAAACCGTTCCATCGCTGTCCTTGTAAGTGAACGCGGTCGTCGTCTTATCAATCTCCAAGCGGAGATGAGAGGTCGAGAAGATGAGCAGCTCTTCCTGCTCCTCCACTTCGAATGATACGCTCGGATCAGGTGCTGCCTGAATCATCAAGCTCGGCTTGCTGCTGAACTCCTCCTCCTGCGTATACTGAACCCGCAAGCTTGCAGCTGAATAAGGCGTCAATTTCACGATTCCTTTGAACGTTCGGAGCAACAGTCCGTTAGGTTGGATTTCATAGGACATGACCTTCATTTTAAAAACACCCCTTCCTTTCTAACAGTAGATATATTAATATAATATTGATGTTTTTTCTTCTTCTCTCACAAAATATTGCTTTTTATTATCAATAATTTGCTATTACATCGGGAGGCGCCATGTTTGAGCTTCGCTTGCGCGAGAATACGGTTCATGGAGATTCTTCTTTTCCGTTTAGCGTTTATCGGGTGGACTATCCATCGGGAAACCGGCCGATACTGCCATGCCATTGGCATGAAGAGCTTGAGATCATTCACGTAGTAAGAGGCAGCGCCCAATTCAAGATTGACGACTTCTCGTTCGATCTCCAAGAAGGCGAAAGCTTATTGGTGGGTTCCGGCCAACTCCATTCCGGGTTCAGCTTCTTCGGGGAAGGCTGCGGATATATGGCCATTGTGTTTCATCTGAACATCTTGTACAGCCAGTCTTCCGACGCTTGTCAGGAATCGTTCGTCGAGCCTCTTCAAAACGGTCTGTTCCAGTTGCCCGTCCGTTTTCAGCATCAAGCGCAAAAAGAGAACCAGCTGACAACGCTGATTCTCCGTATGGTCGAGGCTTATGAAACGAAATGGCCAGGCTATCAGCTTGCGATCAAAGGGTGCTTATACTTGCTGTTTTCCATGCTCCTCCAAAACCGGATGCTGCTTCGCCAATCGTCAGCCTCCCCGCCCTTGTTTCAAAAGAAACAAATCCAAATCAAGAACGTGCTGCAATATATCGAAGAACACTACTCCCGCGACATCTATATCGATGAACTCGCGTCATTACTTTCACTCAGCCGATCCCACTTTTGTCGGGTTTTCAAAGACTTTACGGGCTTCACACCGATGGATTACCTGAACTTGTACCGCGTCAACAAAGCCGCTGACTTATTGAAAACGGAAGGCTGTATGGTCATTGACGCTGCGCTGCAGACAGGCTTCGACAACCTGAGCCATTTTACGAACACGTTCAAAAAATACATGCAATGCACGCCATCGGCGTACAAACGTGATTATGACGTTAAAGGCTGAAGCTTGATCCCATTCATCGCCGTCCTTCGGAGTGATAACGATGATGCAAACGCATGCTACGGAGGACGGCAGCAGCCATCGCGGTCAGCGCCAACGCCGCGATCAACCAACCCGCATACGGAGTTGAAGCGTTAACGGCTGCGGCTACCGGATTGAAGGAGGATGAAACTCTTTCAGCAATCCGGGCGGCTGACGCGGCGATCGCCAAGCAGGCCCCGGCTGTCCGGACTTCCTAAGAACGCAGAGTATGATAAACAAATCAGAGTTGCAATACGGTTATTGACTCGTTGTTGAAGATTTCGCCGTTTTCATGGAAGCCGAAACTTTCATAAAGCTTTTTGGCAGCGACGTTATCTGGTTTATAAGGGATCCAGCAGTAATGTGATGGCCCTGCCGGAAAGGTGCGGATAAATTCCAAGATTTTTGTCATGGCTTCCCGACCATAACCCCGATTCTGGTATTGCTTGTCAATCATCAGTCGCATGATGCAATAGTTGCCATCTGCGATTGACGGTTCTTCGTATCCGGTGATTCCATAAGCCAACATAACAAAACCGACCGGCTGCTCATCCGCGTATATGGCAAATGGAAATGGATGCCCCCCATTGGTTGCAAGCACATAACACGAAGCCACGCTTGACAGATTGGATGCAACGAAGCGGCGTTGGTCTTCTGAAACTTCCAGGTTAAATATGGCACGCCGGTTTTCCAGTGTGATTTTTCTGAGCGTAATCATAGGCCTTCTCCCTTCAACCCTTATCATATTGCGCCGCGCGGTCGCATAAATAACATACAATTTATACGAGAAAAGTAATAGACTTATATTAAATTTTTTTATATACTATTATGTATCCATGACTTTTTTAGAGATATCACTTTTTTTTCATTTGGGCATTTGGTTAACCGGCACCTAATTGTGCCGGTTTTGTTTTTTATTAACGTTATCTGCCAGTTAGCATAACAATGGGCTACCACACGGCCGGTGTTGTTCAACTATCGTCTCCGTTTAGCGTCACAGCCCAACAAAGGATTTTTAGCCTATTAATAATTCATTTTTCATTATCGTAACTGCTTGTCCTGCCATCATAACTCGGTTGTTTTGTATATTGATTTTAAGAACGCCGCCCCTGGCAGAAGCCTGATAAGCATACAATTCAGTTTTATTTAATTTTTTGCTCCAATAAGGAGCAAGACCACAATGAGCAGAGCCCGTAACAGGGTCTTCATTAACTCCAATTGCTGGGAAAAAGCATCTTGAAATAAAGTCAAATTCATTTGATCTACTTGTTACATTGATCCCTCTTGTCGGGATCGTCCCCAGCAAAGAAAAGTTAGGACTTAGCTTCTTGATTACATCCTCTGATTCGATTTCAATAAAATAATCAAACCGATTTCTACCCACGAAAACTGGATCGATGTTTAAAGCTTCAATCAGTTCCAAGGGATACTCACTTTCGCTCACAGGCTCCTCTGGAAAGTTTAGTTGAATCCATGAACCGTCCAACGTCGCTGAAAGGAGTCCGCTCTTGGTGTAAAAAATGGCTTGCTGTCCCTTGGATAAGGATTCCGCTTCCCACAAAATGTGAGCACCTGCCAAAGTAGCATGACCACATAATTCAACTTCGGTATTTGGTGTAAACCATCTTAGTGAGTAACCACCTTGAAACGGGAACAAAAAAGCTGTTTCAGATAAATTCATTTCTTGAGCGATTTTTTGCATCAGATCATCATTGAGTGGCTCAGACGTTAAACAGACACCAGCTGGGTTTCCCTTGAATGGTTTATCAGTGAAAGCATCAACTACATATATTGGCAAAGCCACTATAATCACCCCTATGTAATGTTTTGAGTTATGTTACATGTTTTCGGGTAATTTTACAATCAATATGCTCCGCATTACTGTCCGTTTGTTGAGCGGACGGCAGAAAGCAGTAGAAGCGATGGATCCGATCCATCGCTGAGCTCTTGTATTCGATAGGGCAAATTTTTCACACCGCATCCAATCGGTCCGGCAGAACACGACCGACTTCATCGCAATTCGCGTAGGGATCGCGATTCAATCCACAAACTCCCACAATATTCCCGTTCTGATAAGCAATAAAGAGTGCTTCTCCTTCTTTATCGATTTTATTAACTCCGGTTTCATAGTCGTTTACCAACCGTTTCAGGTGACGAAATCCTTCACTCACACTTTCTTCGACCAGGCGATGTTAACTTCCGGATATCTAAATGATTAACTTTTGGGGTAATAATCCGTTCCACTCTATCCCATTTCCCCATAAGTCTTATCCAACTTACTTCTGCATTTGAGCAACTATCCTGCCTAATACTTCGATAGAAAAGAGGAACTGCCACATCAGCAACATCTACTGAATTGATCCTAAATGCCATGGATATTATTAGAGATTGTTCATCGCCTTAGTAATTTGCTCAATATGAAGTGGGTTGTCTGAGCTGTGCTCCTCTAATCACTTTCATAATTATTCCAAGTTAAACCATAAACCCAAGTACGGATTTTTACCACATCGGCAAAGCATCAAAAAATTGAGCAAACTTCCAAATTGCAAGAAAAACCTAAATTATAACCAGAACAAATAGAATTAGAATAAAATCGCTTCATCGGGAGAGATATGCACCAACGGATCGTTAACAAATGCCCGAAAAGCCATTTCTTTGTCCTTTTGAAGTGCCGCTTGCAAGGTGGTGCATTGATATGTCAAAAGTCAATGTTAAGCATCTATATCCGTCACGATGATCGGCTGGCCATCTCACCCCCGCCTGCGGCCCATCGCAAGAAACTGACTGCTTTCTCCACCGATCCGCGGCGATCTTCAAGAACCTACTACCGCCACTCGTACCGGCACGTACTTGTTACTGCCTGTCATTATTTTGGATTTTTTTCAGATAATCCAAGCCCCATTTTTCTATTTGGAGAAATATAGGATAAAGGCTTTTACCAATCTCTGATAGCGAATACTCTACCCTGGGTGGAATTTCAGAATACACTTGCCGGTTAATCAGGCCATCGCTTTCGAGCTCACGTAGCTGACGAGTGAGTGTGCGCTGCGTAATATTGGGAAAATCTCTTCTTAATTCATTGAACCGCCTAACCCCATGAATCGAAAGCTTGTGTAGTTTTGGTTCCGGATGACGGTGAATCATACACATTTTAAGAGAAGAAGCGGACTGTAGTACCGATGTGCAAGTCCGATCTGCAAGTCCACAATTAAACAAATTTCTGGAGCAGCCGCTGCGGCGACTGCTCCAGTCCATAATTTTGAAAATTTTCTCAGTAATTCTGACACCACACATTTGTGTGGTGTCAGAATTACTGAGAAAACAGCAACGAAAAACGTTGATTTATCAAGGGGCATTCTCATAATTAGAGAGAAGAACGCTTACCGCAATTGACTGAGGAAGCACTGAGATTCATAATTGATGAGAATATCCGCAAAGTTCAAAATGCATGTTTATACACGGTATGCATATTGACTTTTACGCTGTCTTAGCACAGATAACCAGAACAAAAAAGTGCTTAACATTGACGAGTCAATGTTAAGCACTAAAAAATTTCTCGATAAAAATTGTAGCAATCCTGAACTTGTATACGATCTGGCTTAGAAACAAAAATATTGTAGTTCGTAACCGCCTTCCTAACATTTTCCAGCAGTCCGCAATCAACTCTCACACTATATTTCCTGCACTAAGTATTAAAGTCTATCTTCTATAGGCTATCGCATTTTCTTTTTTCCGAATTTTATTCCTTAATGTAATTAAGAACTTGTAAAAAATGGACAAAAGTAATGGGGCCTTTGACCAGGGCCGGTGCTGAAATTTATTCCATTCATTTGTAAAACTTCCTTTCAATTTGAGTTCACTCATGTTAAAACATGCTGTCGATTATCCAAGCAATCGCCTTGTTCAGATCGAGAGGTTTATGTAAGACAATGCTGCCCCACAATACGAGGCCAATACATGTAATCGTTACAAAAGCCCATATTTCCTTCGATTGCGAGCGTTGACGCCGCATGATCACGAGCCCCGCCGCTAAAAATATGGTGAAAATCCCTAAAAGACCGATCACGCTGTCCGTCCACCCTTCCCTAATCCTCGTATCCAAGCAACCACAAGCAGCAGCAAGGGAAAGCCGATGCCGAACGGGGTGTAGTAGATAAACAAATAATTGTGAATCCATTGCGCATTCTCAGTTATGTTCGGAAACAACAACGCATATGCGGAGATTATCCACACCAAGGGATAGGCAACGGCTGCCCGGTTACGGATGGAGAAAAGCTGGCAAATAGCGGTAACCGCAAAATAATAAATCGCACTTAATTTCACGAATATAAGTAACATGACGTTTACGGAAAGGATGGATTCAAAGTGCTCCATAAAATTGGAGAACTCCATTTCGCGGAATATCGTGTACTCCGGATAAAGGAGATGGGAAGCTCTATACACGCCCAGAATCCCAATCACAAAGAAAACGGATAGAGCGATTTGAATGCCCGCAAATGCCGTTCCACCCAGAAAGGCCGTCTTAAGTTTCCTGCGCACCAATGGAAATATCATCATAAAGGATATTGTCTCCAAGAAGGGAAAGCCGAGGGCGTATTTGGTTTCCGCTAGTGTCGGCCATAAACGAAAATCGTTCGGGATCTGAAAATTCCGCCACTCCCATTCGGTTAACATGACGGTATACGGAATCCAGAAGGCAATAAAAGTATAGGGCACAACGAAAATGCTGACGAGCGAAATTGATCGAATCCCTTTGACGGCTGCGTATGCGCAAACGCCAAGGGTCATCAGGTGAAAGATCGTAAGGGGGGTTCTCGGCATCATCGTCACATGCATATAATCGCTGATATTCCTCGTAACCCAGGCAGCTATCTGGACGAATAAGACGATATAACAGAGAGAAATGAATCCGCCCATGTATTTACCCAAAACCTTGCTGGCTATTTGAACAAGCGAAAGCCCTGGATGCTGTCCGGAAATGTAAATCCATATGGATCCAATCGCGACCCCGAACACCGTACTCCATACATGAACCAGCCACCCAAACTGCTTTGCATCCGAGATCGTGGCGGTTGGCAGCATGATAAAGGTTGTCCCCACTGTAAAACAAGTAACGATACAAAACATTTGGAGCGTACTTAACGTTTTTTTCTCCAACGTAAATCTCCTACTCGTATGGTGTGATCGTGTTTCCTAAGAACCTTACTTTAGAATGAATATCGAATTTCACATGGATGGCCTTCCAATTGCCGCGGCCTTGTTTTGCATCCCCGATTCCAAGCAAATCCCAATTTTTCTCTTGAGTGAGACGGACGAACTTTTCGCCCTTCTCTTTATAGAAAGAATCAAAGGCTTGTTCCAGTTCTCTAATGTTTTGAACGTTCACCCTTCGATTCTGCTCGTTGTTTATTATGCCCAACTTCGCTTCCAGTCGAACAATCAATCCATTGTTCGTTTCCCACTTCCGCTTGACTTTGATATCCGTTACCTCCACGTCAACCGTTTTACCGTTTACTTTGACCGTTTCCGTGATACGTGTCGCATACCCATTCAAGACATAATAAAAGTTCTTTATTTCATCATTTACTTTCCCGACCATCTTCGCCCGAATAATTACGGCTCCCCCGAAAAACTTTAGGGTTTCCTTTGTAGCATTTATATCATCCAATCGATCCGCTTTAGAAGCAGCACGATCTCCCGTATAATGAATAAGGGGAATGATTATCGGCCTGCTGAAGGGGATCCCTGAAACAATATCCTTCATCCTTATAGGCAGCTTGTTAATTCCAAAGCTTCTTGCGTGCCAGTCCAAAAGCAGTCGAATGTTTCTCCCTGGGACTCGATCTAAAACGGTGAACGAATTCATAACCGTGGAAACTGGTTTTTCCGTGACGACGGTATAAACATTTGTTCGACGTTCCGGATCATTCTCCAAAAAATTAACGAAATTTTGCAATCCATTTCTTGCACTGCGCTCCGATATGACATAACACTGCATGTGCGATGTATATAATTTTCTGGCCATCACCGTCCCGGTCTGTTCTGCAATACGTCCCATGGTAGGTGATGAAACTTCATAAGTATATACCGCCGCTTTTGACGGTCCGCTTCTACGGGCCTCGATGCTTGGCGGATTAAGTACCTGGAAATAAACATGGAACTTTCCGTTCTCATCCTGGTCCACAGCAATCGTATCGACGAGGGCTAATTGATTGATTTCTTTCAAATCCCAACATCCCGAACAAATCCATAACATACATAACGCGAACAAAAGCCTTCTCATGGGATCTCCTTTGCGTGGTTTCCTTATTTCTGATGTTGTTTCATCAAAGGCCTGGGAATACGGATAAAGGTGTCTTTCCACTTCCGCAGCCTTAAGGGTGCCAGAGGCGCGAAGTAAGGAACGCCGAATGGTTCGAGCGATACCAAGTGTACCAAGAGAAAGAAAACGCCGCACATCACTCCGAAAAAGCCCAATACCCCGGCCAAAACCATAAACGCAAACTGAATGATCCGCTGGGCGATGCCGAACCCGTAAGACGGAGCGACAAAGTTTGCGATGGCCGTCAGCGATACCACGATAACCATTGCTGCCGAAATGAGGCCCGCCTCTACCGCGGCTTGGCCCAGAACCAATGCCCCGACAATCGAAATCGCTTGACCTGCAATCCGAGGCATTCGTAGCCCCGCTTCCCGCATCACTTCGAACACGATCAGCATTCCGAATGCTTCAACAAACCCGGGAAAAGGTACCCCTTCCCGTTGCGACGCAAGGTTGGCCAACATGGACGAAGGGAGTAACTCCTGGTGGTAACTGGCTACGGAAATGTACAAGGCAGGCGTAAAGACGGAAATTAAAAAAGCAAGCATTCGGAGCATGCGCAATAATGTGGCAATGTCTGCCCGTTGATAATAATCTTCAGGTGCGGAAAACATCTGAAAAAAAGTGATAGGGCCAGCCAGAACGATGGGTGTGCCGTCCGTAATGACAGCCGTTTGTCCCTCCAACAATTTTGCAACGATTGCATCGGGCCTTTCCGAAGCCATGAATTGCGGAAACGGAGTCATCGTTTTGTCTTGGATATATTCTTCAATATAGGCACTTTCAAGAATGCTGTCCGTTTGAATCGCCTCCAATCTTGTACGGAATTCGTTAATTAAGTTTGGTTGGGCGATTCCGCTCATATATAATAAGCAAACCGTTGTATTGCTTTCCGTACCCATCGTCATTTTCTCGATAACCAGTTTCTCACTCTTTAAGCGTTTACGAATTAGCGAGATATTGCGCGACCAATCCTCTACAAAACCTTCGCGTGGACCTCTAACTACAGCCTCCATATCGGGCTCGGCTACGCTGCGTTGCTCATGTTGACGAACATCTATGGACACTGCATCCAGTCCCGGTGGAGCTACAAGACATTGCCCTTCTAGTAATTCTTTCATGCAGGATTCCAGCCCATTCACTTTCTTGACTTCCGCTTGTTTAAACGCTGACAATAACCAATCCATGGGCTCTTGGTTATCCTCCAGCGGTTGATGTGGAGTTAAAATTCCGGAGATGACCAGTTCATCCACTAACTTTTTATTCGCTAACGTCGACAAATATAGGCAGGTCAATTCGGTTCGTTCTTGCACGATATAAGTTTTCAAGACAAGATCAGGTGAACCGTTCAGTTTTACCTGAATCATTTTCAGCATATCTTGAATTTGCTGGGCCATTCGGGAGCTCCCCCTTTTTCCTAAGGATTCCCTTCCCACACAACATTAATTCGAAGTTTCGGTGACAACAGGTGGGGGAGTTCTTTGGGGAAGCATCATTGTAGATCTTCCATTTGATTTCAATAAGATAATCGCGTTGATTTTTGGACTTGACCTGTGCCAGTTCAATGATATTGTCCCATGGATCAGCGAAGAAACCCAGACTGTCGAAGGTGACGTCCGTCTTCATGTAGCTTTTCATGCATTTTACCTGATGGCTATAATATAACTAAAAGACCCTCGTCCCAAATGGACGAGAGTCTGCAAGAGCTCCCCGTTACTCTCCCGGCTGGCGCGCCGTCGAAGACGATTTCCATGCCGCCTGCAGGGGTTGCTTGCATGTGGATGGAGGCACGCCAAACCTCTCTTTAAACACTTTGGAAAAATGAGCCACGTTCTCAAAGCCTGTCGAAAAACAAACATCCGTAACGGATAGAGAGGAGTGAAGTAGCAGTTCTTTCGCAATATCCAACCGGCGATTTCGGATCCATCGTAACGGCGATGTATTGTAGATTGCTTGGAAATCTCGTTTGAAAGCGGATAAACTTCTACCTGACAGGTAAGCAAGATCATTGAGGGAAACCGGGTTGGTTATATTCTGCTCCACCACTTCGGTAATGCTTTTCCTCTTTGTGCGTTTGAGCTGTAAAAACTGATATAAAAACTGTTCGTCGGCATCCGCAACATCAAACAATAATTCCAACAATTTTATCTTAATCAAGCCATCATTAATGGTATCGGTTTCCTTGAAATACGGTTTCAGTGAATGGATATAATTCATTAATCGATCATTGATCGTATTGACGGAGATCGGCACTAACGCAGATGGATAGTTACTCTCAAGATCTGCCATTTTAATAAATTCGAAGATCAGCTCTTCTTTAAGAAAGAACATCATATAGTCCAAAACATAGTCAGAACCTGCTTCTCCCGACTTCTCATATTCGATCACGATCGATTTCTGCAGCAGGACCATTTCATTTTTACGTACGATATATTCCTGACTGCCGAATCTTACCGTGTAGGTTCCCTCCAGGACAAACAAAAGCAGATGGTCCTCCAAAAACATGGTTCCCTTTAAGCCTTTGTTAAAGGTACATGACTCAACAACGGTTAACCCCTTCATCTTCAAAATCACTTGATTAACCGGTTCTCTGGTCAGATCGTGAGGAACCTTTGCCACTTTTTCGGTTCGCAAAAACAATCTGTATTCCTCCTCTTTAATAGAGATACAAACAGTAATAATGAAAGACCACGATTATCATCATCATACTATAACCTATATTGAATTTCTCATCCGCTTCTTGATCCTGCGTATACGATCGGAATTGAAAAAACCGGAGTGCACCCGCCCCCGGTTCCAATTGAATCTTATTTGATTTTTGAAATCAGACATCATCATGGTCTGTACCCGTAATTACGTCATACCAAGCTTCGATATCCTTTTCAAAATTAGCCGTCTTTTCCCGGTATCTTTGCAGCGCATCATTGCCAAGCGGCAAGTGGACCGGCGGCTTCTCCGCTCCCGCGACCTGCACGACTGCCTTGGCCAACTTGACGGGATCGCCCGGTTGTTTATTATTTACTTGGGTAACAAATGTTCTCATCTCTCCTACCGTTTCCGCATAATCCGGAATAATGTTACCTGACCGCGTTAGCGACGCAGCATCCAGAAATTCCGTACGGAAGAAGCCCGGGGCTACTACTGTCGCATGAATTCCAAGCGGAGCCAATTCCAACGCAAGTGCCTCCGTCAATCCTTCGACAGCGAACTTGGTTGAACCGTATACTCCCCATCCGATATATCCGCTCAATCCTCCAACGGACGAGATATTGATGATGTGTCCGGAACGTTTGTGACGCATATGAGGCAGTACCGCCCGGGTCACATTCAACAAGCCGAAGACGTTCGTTTCGAAGTTTTTCCGCACCTCATCGGCAGTGGCTTCTTCAACCGCACTTAGCAGCCCATATCCTGCATTATTCACAAGGACATCGATTCTTCCGAATTTCTGTACGGCTTGATTGGCAGCCGCAACCGCCTGTTGTTCATCGGTAATATCCAGAAGAATAACTTCAAGATTCCCCGGATTTCCCAGTTTATCAGCTAAAGATTCTGCCGAGCTCCGAACCGTCGCAACAACGTTATCTCCTGTTTCCAACACAGCCTTAAGAATTTCCAAACCAATGCCTCTTGCTGCCCCGGTAATAAACCAAACTTTTTGATTTGTCATATTGAATCCCATCCTTTGCGTTTATTTTTGTTGTACGTTATCGACTCGGAAACCTAGTAATCTCATCAGCAAGCAGGTATTCTGCATATTGCCGAGCGCTCGCAACTAATTCTTCCTCGCTTTTATCATCCGTATCGAAGATGGTGAACGGCATCAACAATTCGGTTTCGATTAAATTGCTCGTAGCATGGAAAGGGCTAAGGAGCTCGTGAATCGTATAAAGATCGCCACCTCCAGGCTGATAATCCATTTCTGAACCACCTATGGAAATTGCAAGCCCCAGCTCCTTGCCTTGCAGCTTGCCTCCTTTCGACGTATAGCCCCAGCCGTAAGTCAGGACATCATCCAACCACTTCTTGAGAAGCGGAGGTGAACTATACCAATAGAACGGAAATTGGAAAATGATCCGATCATGCTTTATGGCGAGTTCTTGTTCTCTTTGAACATCAATCCGCCAATCCGGATAGGAAGCGTATAAATCATGCACGGTGATCTGATCCGGATATTTTTTTAATTCCTCCAACCAAGTCTTGTTCACTCGAGATTTGTCCAAATGAGGATGAGCGACAAGTACCAATGTTTTCACGATAATTCCCTCCCATTCTCGGATTTCGTTTTTATCCCCTCAGTTTTTGCCGTATACATTTTGTTTGTGAATTCCGGCTGATACATTCACTTTAACGTATTGTTGGTGCTTTCGCTTTTCTGAAAGGTTCTAACGATTTGTCTATTTAGCTCAAGCCCGTTTTGAACAATGAAAAGGCACCCTCACGGTTGGCCATGAATGTGATCATTCAAGACCGGACGCAGGAGTGTCTTCAAATACAGTATGCCCTAACGCTGCTCTATTGCTAGGGATTTTGAATAACCGGCCGCTTGCAGACACTCCTGGATCAACTCAATACCCTCCTGTGGCTTTATCGCTTTGGCTTCGATACGTGTGCTTCGTGCAATCTCCTGCGCGTTCTGGAAACTCCTCGAAGGTATATCGGCTCTTATCTTGCAACCCGAACATTAAATGACCTCCTAATAAGGAAAGAGGCTGACATTCAGGTGCTCAGCGTTCATCCCGGCTGATGAAGACGGATATGGGTGGCATCGATGCTCCGACGGATCCGCGCCAAAGCGCGCGAGGCATCCTCGACCTGATCGAACGCAAAATCGTTCCGGAAGCGAAGTTTAACTTCGTTGATTATGCCGGGCGGGAAATGCCGCTCTAATTATCCGCCATACAGCCCTTTATCGTCGTGGCGAATATCATCAAATATACTTAAGTGCGGCAACAAGCTGCCTTGGTTCGTTATTTAACGGACTAAGAGCTGTTATTTTATTATTGCGGACATTTGAAGTAACATAATAAGAAGATGGAGTTGTAAAAATGCAATCGAATACTTATCGAGAGAAGGATAAACATGTCCAACCGTATCGTATTCAGCTACGCGCATCCCGATGATGAATCTTTTCTGAGCGCCTGTCTCATTCTTCAGCTTGCCGAATCCGGCGATCCGCCTGCGCTTTTGCTCGCAACGAGAGGAGATGCCGGAGGCAAGAACGGCGCTTATGCCCATTTGTCAAAGATGGATTTGGGTCATCTGAGGGAGAAGGAAATGGGACGCGCGGCATACGTCCTGAAGCTGGATGCCGTAGAATTCCTGGGTTTTCCCGACGGAAAGCTGGCTGAGAGCGATGAGCAGGCATTCTTACAAGGAGTCGTGGCATTCCTCAATCGCAGAAGACCGTCGGTCGTCTTTACTTTTCCTCCTGACGGCGGAAACTTCCACCCTGATCATATGGCGATATCCCGGATCACTACGAAGGCTGTTGTCGGCGGACAGTGTCCATCCGTGAAACAGCTGTACTACACCATGTCCGAACCAGTTATGAATGCGGGTCATAAGATTACCTTTTCTGTCGATTCTAAACCGATGTGGGACGTAAAAGCGGAAGCCCTGCGTGCGCATGATTCCCAAATCCTTGGGATTGAGCGGTATTTCGGCAAGCTGCATGATTTTCCGGAGACAAGAAGATACGAGTCCTTTGTAATCGCTTGGGAACAAGGTGTATTTTGGCCGGAAAAATCGGAGGACAGCGCTCGCGAGGAGCTTGGTTTAAGGTAAATAG
This sequence comes from Paenibacillus tarimensis, assembly GCA_041281825.1. Classification (GTDB taxonomy): domain Bacteria; phylum Bacillota; class Bacilli; order Paenibacillales; family Paenibacillaceae; genus Paenibacillus_D; species Paenibacillus_D tarimensis_A. Next base: position 3,709,208 of record CP166298.1, read on the forward strand.
GTTTAAAACACGCAAGCAAGACTGTTTGGGGCATTCTGCCGCCGGACAGTTCTTTTTTACGCCTTTTTGTCAGGATGTTTTTTAGGCTTCATGATTGTAGACGGCTTCCAATTGAGGATCCTAATCAGCTTATCCTCCATATACGAAGCTGGAAGAATAATTATGAAATTTGGAGTGGTATAAAGTAAGTCTGTTTAACATTTATGAAAATGCCCTGGAGTATTGTAACTTTAGAGCAGCTTAGCGTTATGTAGTGCATCAAGCCACGGTTATATTGCCGAGACTTCTGGGCAAGCACGGAATGAATTTTTCCCGTATTACAACAGCTATTTTGAACAATTTCTATGGAAGCGTACAGGAAGAGGAAGAATCTCACGAGCTGAATTCGATCATTTAGCTCGTTCTGAAACCGTACTTGCCGTCGGAAGTCCTCAACAAGTGATTGAGAAAATCTTGCATCAACATAAGCTATTCGGGCACAACCGGTTCATGGTCCAGTTAGATATCGTAGGGATGCCATATGCTAAGGTTGCGAAGGCAATCGAATTGTTGGCTACCAAAGTTGCACCCGTCGTGCGACGGGAGCTTTCACGTTAATCACTTTTCAAAAATTAACACCACACATATCATAAATAAATAAAAAAGAGAGGGTCGCCCCCTCTCTTTTATTATGAACATTTACTATATCCGCAATTGCCGCACGTTTTGCAGCCCTCTACATTCAACAGCGATGCTGAACCGCAGGACGGACACAAGTCTCTTGAAGAAAAAGTGGCCGCACTGTTTTTACTGCCGGACTGAATTTCAACGAACTCCTCCGGTTTCACCTCAACCGCAGTGTCCTGTTCCAGTGCAACCGCCAATTCGTTGGTTCCTTCCGTATGAATCTCCAAGGCCTTGGCGACCGCATCGGCGATCGATTCCACGCGGTTCGCGCCGAAGCCGATTGCGCCGGTACCGCCGATCCCCTTCAAATGCTTGATCAACAGCTTCACTTTATTACCATGATCACCGTAGCGAAGGAATAACGAGCAGACGCGTCCGAGCGCTTCCGCCATGGCGAACACATCGGACCCTGCCTTGCCTACATTGAGAAAGATTTCTCCCGGTGTACCATTCAAGTCGTTGATCGTTATATATGCCATGCCGAACGGTGTATTTAACTTGTAAGTCGCTCCACGAAGCACTTGCGGACGGCGTTTATACTGTTTGTCGAATACCTGCTCCTCCTGCAGACTCACATTTGGATTCAACGTCTGATTGAGCACCTGGACCCGATTGACCGCTGTTTCAGCCTCTGCCACAGCTTCAGTTTCCTTTTCTGTCGCTTCAGCAGCGGACCGATCATCCTTTTTCTCCGTCGATAACACCTGTATATCGCGGCTGCCGTCCCGGTAGATCGTCACACCTTTGCAGCCCAGGTCGAACGCAAGCTCATACAGCCGTTTCGTTTCTTCTACCGAAAAATCGTTCGGACAGTTAGCCGTTTTTGAGATCGAGCTGTCCACCCACCGCTGGATTGCCGCCTGCGCACGAATGTGGTCCTCAGCGGATAAGTTCATTGCCGTAACGAAATAATCCGGCAGATCCTCGCCCGGGTGCAGGTCTTTCCACGCCTGTGCGATCGGAACATATTGCTTGTCGAAGCCGAGACGGCTTTGACGGTAATATTCGAACGCGAAATAAGGCTCGATTCCGGTAGATGTGCCGACCATTGTCCCCGTGCTGCCGGTTGGTGCTTGCGTTATGACCGTTACGTTGCGCATTCCCCGTTTACTTACCGCTTCTCCTACTTCCGGGAAAGCCTTGGTCATATTTTTCATAAAGCCGCTTTGCAAATATTTCTCTGCGATAAATTCCGCAAACGAGCCTTTTTCCGCCGCAATCTCCGTAGACGCCAAGTATGACTCCCTGGCAATAAATCCGTACAGCTTATCAAGAAAATCAAGCGATTCCGGACTTCCGTAACGGATCTCCAATTTGATCATTAGCTCTGCGAGCCCCATCGTACCAAGACCGACACGGCGTTCGCGCTTTTGATTTTTCTCATTTTCCTCAAAGTGATACGGCGTCTTGTCAATGACGTTATCCAGGAAACGAATCGACCAGCGCGTTACTTTGGCCAGCTCCTTCCAATCTACATCATGATTTTCTTCATTATAAAACTTGGACAGGTTTATCGCAGATAAATTGCATACTCCCCATGCAGGCAGCCCTTGCTCCATTACTTTGTTATCCTACCGGCTTTTTATCCGATAGTTCTAACGGTTCGTGTTCCCGTTAGATCGGCATACCTTTTCACTTTCGGTATGAAAGTGTCGCGGACTCGTGGACGGATTATATTCTGCCCGAATACAAGCAGGTTCACCGTCTATGCTCTGCCCCTGACCGGCTCTTTACTGCCGGGCCTTCGGTTCGGATTAGCTTCTCAGCCTTCCCGCTTCATTCCGCGATGTTTAACGTGAGGCAAACTAGGCTACCTTACCACACGGATTCGTACAAATAATCGGGTTAAAATACCAGCTGTTCGACATCTGGTTATAATACTCCATGAACACAACGCCCGGCTCGGCCGATTTCCATGCCGACTCGATAATCGTGTGCCATATCTCACGGGCTCGCACCGTCCGGTAATGCAGCACCTTTCGCCCCGATTGCCGCCATTTCTCCAGATCGCCATCCCACACACGATCGTAATCCGGGTCCTTCGTATCGGGGAAGACAAGCTCCCAATCGAGATCCTCCTTCACGGCCCGCATGAAATCGTTGCTCACGCAGACCGATAAGTTGGCGTTCGTCACTTGCCCCATCGTCTGCTTCACCGTGATGAAATCGATGACGTCCGGATGCCAATCGTTCATCATAAGCATTAAGGCGCCTCTTCGGCTGTTGGAGGTATACACACCGTTGCCGCTCAACATATGGACATCTTCAACCTCGAAATCATACACAGAGCTTGAGCCGAGCGGTTCAATCGAAACAATCGTATCCGGCACCGTTTGCAGAAGCTGCTTTACTTCCTGTGCCAGCGCAACCTGACCGTCATTAACAAGTCTTTTTTGGGCCCGCGAAAGCGCCCTGAATGAGATGCGCGGCTTGGTAGAATCCCAGATTCCCTGATAGTAGCGGCCCGGTATCCCCATCTGATGCCACACCTCACGCGGATAGTTGTTCCCATGGTTCCGTTGCCCGGGCATCGCGTTATTTTTGAGCGACATGCAGATGAAACGGCTCATCCGGTCTTTAAATTCCGCTCCCGTAACGGCAAGACGATAAATAGTATGCCGGCCTTGAGCGCTGCGGTCCGAGGCTGAGATATGGGACATAATTCCATGAGCGGAAAGCAGCATTTGAATATCGCGCAGCATCGGCTCGCTAACCGAATCAAAGCCGTACCCGCCTTTGGAGCCCCGGTCACACCCGTCCGCGTCGAAATAACCGGAAATAAATGCCGCGATAACGCTCGTCGGAGACCGGAACAGGAGCTCAGGCACGCGCACCGTTTCGCTTTTCGCTTTAAGCAAGCCGTTCAGCTTCAGCCATTCGACCAAAATCCTCGAATACAACGCTACGTTCCGACAGGCTCCGTCACCTTCTTCAATGACAGGCTCAATGTTGAACAATTCCCGCGAATAGTCCGCCAGCCGCTCCCTGATCTGCGGCCGGTCGTCAGCCGTGGACAGCTTGATCGCCTTCGGCGCTTCCCAAGTTACTTTGCGTCCCCAATGCACGTAGCCGTCACCATGAAAATAACCGAGCACATATGCGAGCCGTTCGTCAAGCTCCGGCGGCAGCGTAACCGATTCGTTTAAAACAGTACTCATAACCGAACGGTCATAATTCAACTTTTTAAGCCTGATATAGTCTTGATCGAAAGTTTGCTCCGCTGCGAGCAGTAAGGTTTCGGAACCGACATCCAAATCTCTGAGCGGCATGGTTGTTATTTTCCCATCACGGATAACGCCCATTTTATGGTCTTTCGTGACATCGACCTGAAACCCCCGGGAGGACGTCACCCGAAAAAGAGGTTTGACGCCGTTGCGAAACGAGCATGTTATTCTACGCAATCCCTTATGTGTAAGTGCCGACAGGCGTTCACCCTGCTCGATTCGATGGGCGAGCTCCTTGGCTGGAATAAGCCCTTTATCCGTTGCAATTCGCTCGTTGGGACCAAAGCAGCCACCCTGCTCAATCAGCCCCGTCGTGTAACTGAACAATCCGCCCCACGAGACCGCGCCGCTGGACGAGCCGTTGACGCCGGAGACGATCGAGCGCCGCGGGCGCAGCGATGACAGATTGATGCCCACCCCTCCGCCGCGGGCCATGATTTCCGTCATCTCGGTAAGCGTCGTCATAATGCCGCCGCGGCTGTCGTGCGGGGATGGAATGACGTAACAATTAAACAGCGTCAACTCCTCGCTGGCACCTGCCCCCGCGGCAATACGTCCACCGGGGACAAGCTTCCAGTCGTCCAATATATAACGGAAACGTTCCTTCCACTCCGTTTGTGTTTCTTCCGTTTCCTCCACCGAAGCCATTGCCTTGGAGAGCCGGTCCCACATTTCTTCAGGCGTTCTCTCGATCGTCAACGTCAGCTTCTCGACGTTCGTTTCCACCGTTTGGCCGTTCCGCGTCCGAACCGTGACACGATCGCCGTCCCTTGCTATGACCTCACCGACTTCCTTGGCCGGAAATTTCGGATCGTCCTTCGTGAGCACCAGCACGACATCCCCGACCTTAGCTTGACTGGAATCCGCATTTTTCCATGCATACCTGTCCAAAAAAATTTTCTCGCTTAGCCCTTCCAAGCGCTGTTTCCGCACCATTTCCACGATTAAACGCCTCCCGTCACCGCTCCGATTATTACAATAACAATCGATATCTTTTATACCTAAACACAATATATTGTGCTTTTAATTTATTATACACCACAATATATTGTATTTCCATCATCTGCATGGTGATTTTTCCCTGACAAGCCTATTCTACATACCCTATCCTTTCTTATTCTTTATAGTGCTCTTTTTTTTACGATTTCTTATTTTTACCTGTGATTGGGGCCATACTAAGTGTAACCGATTCCCTGCTCTGGAAAGGAGCTTCATATGTCCGACCTTATGAATAACCAAACAAAACCTGAAAAATCGAGCGCTTCCTCTGGCGGGAGCCGAAAGCTTCATCCGCTCGTTGATCTTCATTTCGACCGGAGCTGGCAGGGGGAACTGCAATCGCGGCTGGACAAGAACGGCCCTTGGGATGACTGGACGCTCTACCAGCTTGCGATGGAAGCGCAGCAATCACGGTTAGTGAGCAGCTTTGACGAGCTGCAATGCTTGCGCAGCCTGCCTGCCTTCGAGCCGATGCAGCACCAGATCAGCACCGCCCGCAGAGTACTCGATGAAATGGGCGGCAGAGCAATTCTCGCCGACGAGGTCGGTCTCGGCAAAACGATTGAAGCCGGCCTTGTGCTGAAAGAATATATTGTCCGCGGATTGGTGAAACGTGCGCTCATTCTCGTCCCCGCCTCGCTTGTGCTGCAATGGGTGCGAGAATTAAATCAAAAGTTCGGCCTCTCTGCCGTCGCCCAGAAAAAAGAACATACATGGCATTACGACATCGTCGTCGCCTCGATTGATACGGCGAAACGCGAACCGCACCGGGATCTATTGCTTGGCACCGACTACGATATGATCATTATCGACGAAGCGCATAAGCTTAAAAATAAAAAAACGACCAACTATCAGTTCGTCACACAGCTCCGCAAAAAATACTGTCTCCTTCTAACCGCCACGCCGGTGCAGAACGATTTGGACGAGCTGTACAATCTGATTACGCTGCTCAAGCCCGGCCAGCTCGGCGGTCAAAGGGAATTTGCCGCCAATTTTGTCGTCGACAAACGGCTGCCGAAAAATGAAGACCAGCTGCAAGAAGCGTTATCCGGCATTATGATCCGCAACCGGCGCAGCGACGGCGGCATCCATTTCACAAAACGCGTTGTGAAAAATGTGCCGCTTGCGCTCTCTACGGAGGAACAAGCGCTTTACGATGCGGTGACCGGATTCGTCCGCGAACGGTATGACGAAAGCGGCGGCGACCTAACGAGTATGCTTTCGCTCGTGACGCTGCAGCGCGAAGTGTGCAGCAGCCGCGACGCGGTCTTTCTTACACTTGTCAACTTGTTCAAGAAGACTGCCGAGGATTCGCCGATGCGTCCGAAAATATGGGAGCTCGTCGAATTCATCCGTCAGATCAAAGCGAATACAAAAGCAGAGAAAGCGCTCGAGCTGATCCGCGATATGAATGAGAAAGTCATTCTGTTCACCGAATACCGGGCGACACAGGAATATTTACTGCATTATTTCCGTGAGCACGATCTTATCGCAGTCCCTTACCGGGGCGGCATGAACCGCGGCAAGAAAGATTGGATGATGGACTTGTTCCGCGGCCGCGCGCAAGTACTAATCGCCACGGAAGCCGGGGGCGAAGGCATCAATCTGCAGTTCTGTCACCATATGATCAATTTCGATCTCCCATGGAACCCGATGCGGGTCGAGCAGCGCATTGGGAGAGTTCACCGGCTCGGTCAGACGGAGGATGTTAAAATTTATAACCTCTGTACGCTCGGGACAATCGAGGAGCATATCGTGAATTTGCTGCATGAAAAAATTAACCTGTTCGAGCTTGTTATCGGCGAACTGGATCATATATTGGAACGGCTCGAGAAGGATGAACAACCGCTCGAGAAGCAGATTGCCCGAATGATGCTTGAATCGGCAGGCCAAGAGGAACTGCGGAGCCGCATGAACCAATTGGGCCGGTCCATCGGACAATTACGGGAGGAGCTTCCCGAGAATTCCCGGATCAGCGGCAAATCCGAACCTTCGCCCGAAATCGGGGCGATACTTGACGCCGTAAGCCATACCGTGGAGGTGAGGAGACCTTGAATACAAAACAAGTGCACCGGTTCGTTCACCAATATCTCGAAGCGACGCAGTGCAGCATCCTTGAGAAGTCTCCGGCTCACTTCATTGTCAAGCTGTCGCCTCAGGCCGATCGAATGCTCACTGGACGGACCTATTATTGGAGCTTCGTCGACCGTACCGGGGCGGAACCGGAGACGATGACCTACCTGTTTGTTACCGATAAGGAAAAATACGATAAAGCAAACGAACAACCGGAAAGTTCCGGCGCTGGAAAGCAGGACACGGCTGCAGACAGGACTACAGCCGCTGCAACGGCCGCTTTGGGGCGCTCGTTCGGTTTTATCCACAGCGGTGCGTTGGCTACGGGCCGGCTGCCGCGCGAGGACCTTTATTTCGGATCGAGGAGATTGGAGCAGCTGTTTGAAGCTTCAAGGTCGGAGGGCAGCTACGTCTATTTGTTCGAACAGCCCGATAACAGAACGAGCACGCCGTTCGATTCGATTGCCTATACGCCATGGCTTAGCGTGAACGTAAAAGTGGAATTCCAATGTGACCGGAAACGCGAAGAAATCCATTCTTTCGGCGTATCCCTTGCAACCGGGTTATGTGTCGAACAGTTTCACGACCGGTTGAACGCAATGAAGATGACGCCTAAGCTGCCGCCGAACATCCATATTGCCCGAAGCGGCATTACGCTTAATAAAGCGGTGAATATCGTGGAAGCAGCGCTTGAACGCAAGCTGAAGACCTATGATTATGAGTGGGCGAAAGACGCCGGCGCAAGGCTGGAAGAAGAACAGACGCTCATCTCTCATTACTACGAACGCCTTCTCGAATCGGCTGATGAAGAACGTAAGGAGGCGATCCGGGAGCAATACGAGAACCGCAAAGCGGAAATTGATTGGCAATACAGGCCGCGTGTGACCGCATCCGCCATAAACTGCGGCATCTTTCATCTGGCCGGCATCGATTAGGGGGATTCAGACGGCGTTCGCACCATAACGGCAAAAAAAGAACGTGCCGCGCGCAAGAAGCGCGACATGTTCCAACAGCCTTTTTATCAAATGGAAGGTACAATGACAGCACAGTTATCGGATAACAAAACAAATGCGAAAAGCAGGTGAAAATAATGATACGAAGGTGGATTCCCGTTTGTACTGCCGCTATTATTCTGATTGCCAGCCTGGGATCGGCTCATGCGGCAAGAATTGAATCCATAACGATCTCCGCTGACGGGCTGAAAGAGCAGGTTACCCGGTGGGTGGACGAGCTGTCCAATCAGCCTTCCTTCGAGAATTGGAAGGAAGCCTCCATCGACATTTCAGCACTTGGCCCCGGTACGCACGGCTGGTATGTCAATATCGTGAACGGCGGACAAGCCGTGGGGTATATGATCGTTAATGCCCGCTCTGATGGCGGATTTACACTTGGAGAATACGGTCTTGGCGTCGAGCCGATGTTTGCCGCCAGGCCGCTGCACCGGTCTCTGGTGCAGCTCGAACTTATTCCTTCATCCTATTTTAAGCTCGCTCCGGCAGATCAAAAACAGAATCCGATGTTTACCGCGGAACGGCTATACCTCAGTCCCCTGCATTCTGTCTGGAAGGTCACCTTGGTGAAACAGAAACAAAACAAGGTTCACTATTTCGACGCCAAAACCGGCGAATATTTGCCGATTAACGATTCACAGTGGACTGCTGCAAGAGAACAATCCGAACTGATAACGAGTGATGAAACAGCTGCTGAACTGTCGTTTATACAAACAAGCCAAACCAACAAAAGCTTCGACCCTTATGAACGCTTTCCGTGGCTGACGCAAGCTCCTATACAAGGCGAGCTGCTGCAGGTATTAAAAACGGCTCTCAATCGGCAGCACAAAATCTGGTTCAGCTCCGAGCCGTATGACGAGTCAACAAGATATGTTTGGCCCGTAATCGGGTATCATATATGGGACAACAATCAAATGTTTATTGCTGTGGAACAGGAGGGAAGTCGATTCATTCCGCTTGCTTCGCTTACCTCTCACGGGCACTTTTATAATTGATCCTTGTTTTTACGGCCGGCAAGAGCGTTATCGAATACGCAGCTGGTCGGCCGGTTGTTCTTTGACGTCCTTCACCCGCCGTCGGTCCTTTTTGCCGTTCCACCATATCTTTATTCCAAGCGGTGCAACGCCGAACCACCTTGTAAGCCACGGCTCGCGTACCGCTTTTGCTTCCTTCCGCACCTGTCGGCGGACGTCCTTCGGTGTCTCGATATACCTGACTACACGCTGCGTTACAAATTTCACATATTCCGAACCGTCTTTCATTTTGCAACTCCTCCATTCCGCGCCGATCTCTTATTACGTAGCTTTCCCGCTTTGTCCGTTCGTCAAACATGCATGAGATTGGCAGCTTTGTGCCACGCTAATTGCAAAGCTAATTAGGAAGATGGAGGAATAAGGCGATGAATATGCGGGCCGGTTTGTTCTTGGGCCGATTAATCTGCATAACGCTTATTTCCGGTCTATTGAGCGGATGCATCTCCTTTCCCGTTCAAGCTTCTTCACCGGATTATAAACGGGCCCTACCCGAAGCGGATGTCATCATCGACGTCGGGCACGGAGGTGTCGACGGCGGTGCGAATTCAGGCGTTATTATGGAAAAGGATCTTAATCTGGCCGTAGCAAAAAAGCTGTACCTTTTGTTAAACGCCAAAGGCATCACGACCGTCATGAACCGGACCGGCGATTATGCGCTTAGCGACGAGAACCGGTGGCATGCGAGCCGATCCAGGCACAGGCGTGATTTATCGCAGCGCAAGCAGCTGTCGGAAGAAATCCACCACCGGCTGTTTGTCAGCCTGCATGTGAATTGGTCGGCGAGTTCGAGAGAACGCGGACCGCTTGTCCTGCATCAGAATGAAGGACAAAGCGCCCTGCTCGCTTTCTGTATTCAGGACGCCTTGAACCGAAAGCAGGGGATGAGGACGTTGCCTCGTTTGGGCAAACCGTACTACTTGCTCCGCAAAGTGGAGCAGCCGGCCGTCATTGTCGAGATGGGCTTCCTGAGTCATCCCGGGGACCGTAAAATGCTGACCGATCCACATCAACAGACTCATCTCGCCGAATCGATCGCGGCTGGCTTACGGCAATATTTGCTTCTCGCGGGCATGTGACGGAAGCAGCTCGGACAGCCGTACGAATTCCGCCTTCCTTTGCATTACCGGAACGGCGCCGAGGAGCGCGGCTGCGGTTTTTTTGCCCGGCGGGCCGACATGTCCGATCGCTATACAGGCAATGTGATTGTTCAACTCCTTGCGCAGCTTGTCGAGTTGATTCACGATATGTGCTTGGGAGTAGATGTCGTCAAGGAATACATGGTTGGTCAGAACCGGTACGTTAAGTTCGGCAGCGAGCTGCGGAATAACCGATTTGTGCGTCGTCCGGCTATCGAGAAAAAACAACCCTCTTTCCTTGCACACCTCCAGCACGACCCGCATGACACGCTTATCGGCGGTCGCCTTGGACCCCATATGATTGTTCATCCCGACCGCATGCGGTACATTGTCGATGGAAGCTTCTACCCGTTTACGGATTTCCTCATTGCTTAGACCGGTTGTAATTGCTCCGGGTCCCAGCCATGAACGCTTGCCGCGAATCGGTTCCATCGGCAAATGGACGATCACATCGTGTCCCATCTCAAAAGCGGCCTCTGCATCCTGCCTGGTTGTAGGCATGAATGGCATTACTGCAGCCGTTAACGGAATGGGAAGCTTTAATATTTCCTTCGTACCGTTCATACCGTTGCCGAAATCGTCTATGACAATTGCTACTTGCCTATTTGGTATATTACTATTAACAACCGCCGTCACAGTACCATCGGGCATAATAACCGATAACATCAAAACCGTTATCAGCAGTGTGCAGATTCGTTTCATCGAAAAATACCTCCGCTATCCTGTCGTATTATTTTAATGTGTAATAAAGTAAGGAATATTATGTATTCCAAACGGATTGAATTTACTAATATTGCGCGAAAATTTAAACTTTAATGTAACCTTTACACTTTGCTTGACTTCCAATAACCCTCATGCTAATATAAAAAACGTGATTGCGATACATATTAATAGAAGTAACGCGATTCACAACAATATGCGGTCGTGGCGGAATTGGCAGACGCGCTAGATTCAGGTTCTAGTGGTGTAACAGCCGTGGAGGTTCGAGTCCTCTCGACCGCACCATAAAATGATGAAAGGTTCCAGCTTATTCGGCTGGAACCTTTGTTCGTTTAATTTCACGCCTCTACCCTATAATTGAAACAAACCATGTACGAGAATGTATGTTGATTATGCCGTCGTAGAAAAAGACGCTGAGGCATTACGGAAGCTCTGTGCGCTTCTCGTTATTCCTCAGCGTTTTTTCATCGCTGTTATGATTCGGCTGGAATTTTGAACCCTACCGTTACAATCTCCGCTGCGTTTACAGTCAGCGATTGATCGCTCTGCACTCCGCTAATCGCCTCTCCGCGTTCCTCCAATACGTTGCTTTTATAAACGGTACTGAATTCAAATGACGGAGAGAGCTTTAACTGCATCCGGTCTTCCCCCATATTGTACCAGCGAACAACCATATCCCCCGTCTCCTCGGACAATTTCATCGAAGAAAAAGCCAACCCGCTGCCTTCCCAAGCGAGAGAAGAATAGACAGGCGGAATCGTACCGCCGTGCAAGTCCGTCTGACAAGACGTCCACGGTACCTGGAACTGGTACGCTTCCGCATAAGCGCCGGACTGGATGCCGCTGCCGGAATGAGGGATAATTTCCAATCGAGTCTTGTGCTCGCCCAGGCACTGCGCCTCCGGCGTCGGAAAGACGCCCCAATCCCCCAGCTCCGAAACGGAACGGAGCAGCGTAACGGCAATCGTATTGCGGCCGTCGTTCAGTATTTCGTATTCGTTCAATCCGAGATTGGCAATGGTCAGTCCGCCAGAAGCGCCTGCGCCTCCGCTTGCAGTTTCGCTTACATTTACAAACGCCTGTTGATGCTGGCAGTTGCTCGGATTTGTCCATTCCGGCGCCGGCTCATTGTCTCTGACTGCAATTTCGAAAATCGCATCCGCCTCATGAACGCGCGATTGCAAATCGGTTGGAAATAACGCCCGAATTCGATGATCCTTGGCCTGGTTGTTGAACGAGGTTTCAATTTCGATCCCTTTGCCGTATCGCGTCAAACTGACGACAGTTTTAATCGTAAGAGGCACGGTTTCGCTTACGCGCTGCGATTTGCGCGCCGGAAAATATACCGCTTCCCGTTTTTCAAGCTCGAACAGCGCGTCGGCCGAAGCGGGGATCTCCCATTCGTGCGTAATCTCTACGGAAGCGCGGAAAGGCGTATCTTCGACGATCCGAATGTTCGCTGCCAGCCCTTCCGTCGTAAGAGGCGTTTCGCCGTCCGGCTGTTTGTACATATATTCGTTGCCGATATCTCCGGTATTCTCATATACGCACAAGTTGCGGTATGTCCGGCCGCTTGGCTTATGCAGAGCGGAGAGTGAACCGTCATCGGTTATTTCGACCCGCAAGATGCCGTTCTCCATCACCCGTCCGCCTTGCAAAAGCGACGAAGAACTGCCGGCGGACGCAGCTTCAGAAGCGTTCTTAACCCATGCGAAGGCCTTAAGCCCCAACGCCGGAACATTGACCGCCTCCAACCGGATCGCGACTCTTCTGCACCAATAAGGCTGCCGAAACCGGTCATCGGGCAGATCGTAACCGAACCGTACACCCAAATCCTCGACTTCACAAGGGATCGTGGCGCCATACGCATCAATAAGCATTCTTCCGGAAATGTCGATCTCCTTCATTCTGCGGAGCATCTCTTCCTGAGGCACGCCTTCTCTGAAATAGATGCGTGCCGCATCAAGCCGGATCTCCACGATTCCGTTTCGCTCCCAACCGGTTGTGTTGAAGACGACAAAAGGAATCGCATCCTGCCCCCGCTTCTCAAATCCGGACGTGTCCACCGCATCGGCTATCGCCTTCATGCTGTCCTCGACGATCGTTTCCGCCACATGACTGCTTCGCTCGAACCGGCTCACCATCTCCCGGTGCACCTCGTCCACACTGCAGCCGCATATACTGTCATGGGGATGGTTTTGCATCAATGTCTTCCAGGCGTACGTAAAAAGATGCTGCGGATACGGACGGCCTGTGACAAGGGCCGCGATCGAGGCCAAAGGCTCCGCCGCCTTTTCCAATAAGGCTTGCCCCGCCTGATTCATCTGTTTCAAATAAACCCGGGCGGAAGCCGTATTGACGAGCGTCGACCATCCGTCCGTCCGCTGGCTGCGAAGCTCACCCTTTACCACCGTTCGCCCGCGCCCGTCCGAACGCTTAACCGCTTCGATATAATCGGCAAAATTGGAATGGACAAATTCCGTTTCCGGAAACAGCTTCCTCGCCGTACATAAAGCCTCCGACAGATCGGTCTGCACCGGCTGGTGGTCGCAGCCGTTCATAAACAGAAGATGGCTCGTCGAAGCGTATTTCTCGGCGTCCGACAGCTTTTGCTCCCAATAACGCAGCGCCTCCTCTGTATCCTGCGGAACCTCCATTCCGTTGCAATACCAGTTGGCGAATAAGATGCCGAGCACGCTCGAACCGTCGGGCCCTTGCCAGATCAGCTCGGAGAACGAGGATTCGTATTTGGCATCGGCAACCTCATTATTGAAGCCCGTAGGTTTGACCCCTCTGCCGAATACAGCATTGTCAATTCCGGCCTGCTTCAAAATTTGTGGCGCTTGCCCGATGTTGCCGAACGTATCGGGGAAATATCCTATTTTAGATACGCCGCCGTATCGCTTGGCGTCTTTGTGCCCGATCTGAAGATTTCTCAGATTCGCTTCACTGCTTGTCAGGAAAGCGTCCTGCAAAATGTACCACGGACCGATATGGATTCGGCCTTCCCGGATATACTTTTCCAGCTGACCCTGTCTTTCCGGCCTGATTTGAACATAATCTTCAATGATGATCGTTTGACCGTCGAGAAAAAAGTTGTTGAACTCCGCATCTTTATCCAGCGTATCGAGAAGCGTATCCATCAATTGAACCAACCGCACATGATGCTTCTCATACGGCATATACCATTCGCGATCCCAATGGGTATGGGCGATTAAATGAGCTGTCCTTTTGTAAGTCATAACTTCTCCTTTACGATTCGTTCGACTTTGTGCTGCCGGTATACGGCAATCAGCCGGCCTTCCGCATCAGCCGCAAATAAAACCGCGCGTTCTTTCGGCAATTCAAAGAAATAGACGTTGCCTGTGTCCGGATCTCCAACCGCAATGGGAACGGAATAAGCGTATTCCGAAATGAACACGAAGAGCGAGCCTTCCTTAAAACGCAGCTTCCGTCCGAATACGCCGGCAAGCCCGCCGCCTTGGATCCATTCCAGCCCGCTGCCGCTTCCCGAAGCGGCAATCGCATAACGGTACAGCGCCGCAATCGCTTCCTGCCGTTCGTTCAGTTCGACAGGAAGCGGACACCAGATCAGCCTTCCGGCACCGACCGGCACGTCTGAAATCGTGTCGGACGACATTCCGCAGTCTGCGCCTGCCCGCCGTTCTTTAAACACTTCGGCGATTCTGCGGTTTCCGAACGAGACTGGGTACACCATCCCGTTAATCGTCAACGCTTCTTCGCGAACCACGTTGCACAACTCCCGCTTGCCTAACAGCTCCTTAAACCGGTCCGTCTTGCGCCAATAGGCGTCGATGCCTGCCGGGCCGGTTGCCAGCAGAACCGCACCGGTTCGCTCAACCGTCTCGATCAGCTTCGCATAGGCGGCGTCATCCACGTTATGGGCGCTCGGAAGGATAATCAGCTTGGGCGGTTCGTCCATCATGAGCGATTCCAGATGGTATTCCCCGACTGCGCGGAACGGCATCTTCAATTCATAGGCCATTACTCTGGTCAGCTTGGTCGTCGCATCGAATGCCAGCTGCCGGTTGGAAAAATCGTTGGAATAAGGGAAGACAACCGCTATATCTTCTAATTTCCGCTCCCGGAACAAATCCCTCAGCTGCCCCATAAAGCGGCCGAAATCATAAGACACGCTTGCTTCAGGCTTCTCCGTACCGTCTGCCCGCAGTGCGCCGATATGCGACTCGTTGGCGTTATCCATATAATAATTCGTATTCCAGATCCATTGCACCGCACCCGCGCCGCCGGTAGCAAAGGCATACGCATACTTGCGCTCCAGCATGTACCGCAGTTCTTCCTCCGAACGTTTGGCGCGTCCGTCCGGCGTTTCTACATACATTATGCCTGTTTCCTGAATCAAATTCGGCTTATCGCTTGTTTTGGCAAATATGCCGCTCCACGCCAAATGGTCGTTCAGCCACCAGGAGTGGACGGTCGTATAGTCTGCCGCTTCCTGATAAAAGAACGGTGAAGGGCGCTGCGCCCCGAGCGCTTCGTCCTGTCCCACCGTAACCAGATGATCCGGACATAACTCCTTGATGGACCGGGCCAGCTCTTTCGCCCACCGGTTATGCATCTCCATGGAAAACAGAACATAATCGAGCCAGCGCGTTCCGTTTTTCCCTTGGTGCATATCCTGAACGTCAAAGTTGATCTCTTCCGGCTCGGGGATGACGGCCGATTCGAAATCGGGCAGCTGCTCCGGCGTCATGTTCCACTTCTCCCGAAGCGATTCGATCGAACCATGGCGTTCCCGAAGCCAATCGGCATACGCCGCCCGCTCGTACCGGTCTCGGCAGGACCTCGGCCCGCTCGCGAATATGCGCTGCGGATCGAACATGGACGGCTCGTTAATCAAATCCCAGTCCACATTCGTTGTCGCCTTGTGGCGTGATACGATCGAACGGATAAAGCGCTTTTGCGCCTCCACGCTGCGCGGATCAAGATACGGATTTACGCCTTCCCACGCTTCCGGGGTAAAGGAAAAGAAGGTGAACGTCACCTGCAGACCGTGCTTCTTGGCCGTCAGCAGAAAAGCGTCGATCGATCGCAGCACTTCCTCCGAAGCGTGTCCGTCCACCTGCATGACATTGCGGTACGCCGTCCAGATCCCGGTTCTGATCCAGTTAATGCCCGCCCGGCTCATTTGGGCCATATCCCGCTCCCAGACGCTTGCATTAGGCAAGAACAAAAATTTACGGGCGACATCCGATGTCATATATGTCATGCCGACGACCGGCAACGGACGGCCTTCCTTCTCAAAGTAATCTCTTCCGCGCGTCACCGGACGTCCTTCGGCAAGCAATGCCGCATCGTAACCCCAGAAGCCTTGTCTTAGATATCGTGTCTCTCCGTTACCAGATATCGCTTCGCATTCAATGCGGTAGTACCCCTCGGCAATAGCGAGGTGAACGGGGATGCGGACGATTCCAAGCTGCCAAGTCGCATTAGCCTCTACTACAGTGCTCCATTTCTCGGTAAGATCGTCATCTCTGTATACCGACAAGCGGAATGTCCAGTTCAGTCCCGGCCGTTGCTCCGTTTCATTCCCGGTGCGGCCCAAGTATTGAGTTTGAAGGGTAAGCATCGCACGTTCCCCGGGTTCATAGCAAGCGTATCCCGGCTTGAGCCACATTTCGGTCACGCCTTGCGCGCAATACTCGCCCAAACGACGCAGCAAGCCGGCGCCAGCGCCGTTCCAGAACGTTTCCGTCAGCGGCTGATTCACAAACAGCCAGCGTGCGCCTGCAAAAGCGCCTTTCGTATGTTCCCACAGCACGACCGGGGCGGAAATCTCCCGCTTTTCGGACGATATGCCCTTTAGCAGAGAATACACTTGTGCATCCATCGGTCCCGCCGAACCCATCTGATGGGGCAAATCGCTCGATTTCGACACATGCGGAACCATATTCCACGTATCGGCCGATTCGAACAATGCTTCAAAGCCCCTTAACAGCGGAATATCCTCCGATGCGGCAAAGCCGCTGACCGAAGACTGATCCACCCGCAGTATTTCGTGAATGAGCAGCTGACGGTGATAGGCCGTTTGCTCTGCTTCCGCATGCCATGTTCCGTCTTGCCGCCTGACCGGCCGCTTGAACGGCGCCCCGCCGACGCTGACGAGTCCTCCTCCGCGCTGCAGAAACGACAAAATATCCTGCCAGGCCTCCTTCGGAAAATAAGGGGCGTGAAGATTGATCAGGCAGCCCCCTTCCGCCGACCGGAGAGCTTCGCCTAACGCATTCGCGGATACGGCAGTACCGATTCCGCCTGCATAGCCGGCAGCTCTTACGAGAGGCTGATCCGCCGGGAACGACGGATCGAACAATACGATCAGTTTGCTCATAACAAACCTTCCTTCATCAAGCGGTATACGAACTGCGAGAACAAGCTGTTGGACCATGCAAACCACTTTCGCGTGAAGACAGTCGGGTCGTCCGCATGGAAACCTTCATGCATGTAGCCGGTATCGGCATCCGTTCTCTCCAGCATGTCGAGCATCTCCAGCTTTTCTTCCTTCGTTTCGGCAGTCAGGCCTTGCATCGAAAGCGCCATATGCCAGATGTAGCCGGGAGGCGTATGAGGGCTTCCGATGCCTTTGGCCGCTTTGCCTTCGAAATAAAACGGGTTATGCTTGCTTAAGGCGAATCTTCTTGTATTGCGGTAAACCGGATCGTCCGGCGTCGTGTAGCCGATATACGGAATCGACAACAATCCCGGCGTTCCCGCATCATCCATCAGGCAATAATTGCCGTAACCGTCGGTCTCATAGGCGTAGATCGGGCCGAATTCCGGATGACGGTAGGTCCCGTACAACTTAATCCCATGACGTATATCGGCCTCCAGCCTCGCCAATTCGCCGACAAGCTCCATATCGCGGAATACCCATTCCGCAATCTCGCCCAGCTGCCGCAGCGTTACCGCGGCAAACATATTGGAAGGAATATTATAATGGAAGTCGCAGGCATCGTCGCTCGGACGGAAGCCGGACCATACCATTCCCGTATAGTTGACCGGCATGCCAAGCCCGTTGTTGCGGAGCGAATCTTCGGGGATTCCGTTATCCCGCGCAAACCGGTAAGGCGACTTCTCAAGATGGTGCTGCTCCGACCGCCACAGCCGGGCGGTTTTGAGTATAGCCGCTTTAAAGCTTCCGTCGAAAATGTCCGCCAAGCCGGTCTCCTTCCAATAACGGTAAGCCAGACGCATTGAGAAGCAGATGGAATCGAGCTCGAACTTCCGCTCCCATACCCACGGGGACATTTCCGTTTCGTCCGTCGCATTCCAATGCCAGTCGTTGGCCGCTTCGTTAAATGCATTCGCATACGGGTCGATCAGTATGCACTGAATATGACGTTTAATAAGACCTGCAATAATCCGCTGCAGCTCCGGATCGTCCTTGGCCAAAGGGACATAATGGATGACCTGCTCCGCCGAGTCGCGCAGCCACATCGCCGGAATGTCGCCGGTAATGACAAAGGTGGTCCCGTCGTCCATCAGCTTCGTTGTCGTTTCCAGCGTATTCGGAAAGCAATTGGCAAATAACCGCCGCAGCTTGGGACGTCCGGCAAGCTTCCGTTCCGCTTCTTCAAGCACCTGCTCAACCGCGCGGGGAAGCGGAAGCTGCGGGATCGAAACCTTAGGCAGTCTGAATTGTTCCATTCGTCTCTCATTCCTCCATCTGCAATCGATCGTTGCTAAACTCGACGATGACCGTCTTAATTTCATATGGCGCCACATCAAGGCGAATCCTCTCCGTATGCTGAACGTCTCCGACAGGACGCTCCAGAAGATCGCATTCCTGCCATGAGACGATCCGTAAGCCGCTCGTCAGGACACACGGACCGCGGCTGCCGGCGAACTCGTGCAGACGGACGATCGCCTTGTTTTCGTTTTCGGCCTTCTTCACCGCGTCAATCATCACATGCGGCGAGGATGCTTCCAGCAGGGAGATTCCCGAAATGACCGAGCTTCCGGCCGAATACGTCAATGGATTGTTGAGCATCCATGCCTCCGCCGCTGTTTTGCCCTGAAGCCAATCGCCTTGATGCGGAAGCAGAGAATAAGTAAACAGGTGGTATCCTTGATCGGCATCCGGGTCCGGGTGCGTAGCACTCTTGATCAGCGAAAGCCGCATCGTGTTGTCTTTGATGTCGTAACCGTATTTGCAGTCGTTCAGCAAGCTGACGCCGTATCCTCTCTCGGACAAATCCGCCCACTGGTGTCCGACGGTTTCGAAGCGGGCATAATCCCAGCTTGTGTTCCAGTGCGTCGGCCGTTTCACGTTTCCGAATTGAATGTCATAAACCGCTTCGGTTGCGCGAATTTCGACCGGGAACGCCGCTTTGAGCAGCTGCTGCTTTTCGTGCCAATCCGCCTCGGTGCGGAAATCGATTCTGCGGCTGTTGGCATACAGGGTCATTTGCTGCGTTACGGTCGATTGCTTATAACGCCAGACGAACTCCACGACAGCACGGAGCGTTCCCGCTTCGCGTACGGTTGCGGACAACAAATCGTTGATCTCAACCATCTTCTCCTGATAAAAAATATCGATATCCCAGGCTTCGTGAGCCAGCGGCTTGTCTTCAAACACTTGGAGCACGTTGCCGCGCCGCCCCTTCGCCAAAACCTCTCTCGCCGCTTCTCTGTCGTAAATGCGGGTAAGCTGTCCTTGCCCGTCCCACTCGATATCGTAATAAGGCGTACTAATACTCCGCTCCGCCAATGTAAAAGGAACTTCATTCCCGGCTCCGAATGCGCCGGGGATAAACCGGATGACATCGCAGCCGAGTGACGGAAGCCGCCGCGCCATCACAAGCCACTTCCCTTCGCACTGCTGCGCCTGAAGCACCTCGCCCGAACTGTCAAGCCAAGCGCCTTGCTCCATTCCGGGCGCCGCCAGAATTTCGACAAGGTCGTCGCGTCTCCAGTTGGCGCTGTTCATGACGGTGAACGCCGCCGAATCCGCTTCCTCTTGCAGAGCAGCAAGGCTCGCGGCATATTTCCGCCATTCTTCTTCACCGAGTCGTTTAGCCTCTTCGTACTCCAGTCTGCTGTCCTCGTAAACTTCCTTGATGGATGAGCCGGGAATAATATCGTGAAATTGATTTCGCAAGATGATTTTCCAGCCTGCATTTAAGCTGTCCTGTCCGTAAAACGGCCAATCGGAACGGACGATGCCCGCAAGCACGCCCAGCCATTCCGTTTCCCTATACAGAAGCTCCAGCTTTCGGTTCATCCGTTTGTTATAAGCCTGGCTGGTATACGTCCCCCGATGGTATTCCAGGTAAAGCTCGCCGTCCCACGTGTGAACATACTCCGTCGTTTCATCAATTCGCTTCTCCAGCTTAGCGAAATAATCGCCCGCCGTTCCGGTCTTGACCGACGGAATTCCAGGCATCCTGTCCAGCTTGCGGCGCATTTCCAGCATATCGCGGTTCACGCCGCCTCCGCCGTCTCCATAACCGTACGACAGTAGAAGCTCCCGGTTGATATCCTTGTTCCGGTAAGCATCCCAAATCCCTTTGACCGTCTTCGCGGAAATCCGCCCGTTATACGTATAAAACCAGGAGCCTTCCTCCGACCACGGCTCGGGAGTCGTAATAAAGTGGGTCAGCACCTCGGTGCCGTCGATTCCCCGCCAGCGGAACGTGTCGTGCGGCATTCGGTTGTATTGATTCCAGCTTATTTTAGTCGTCATAAATGTGCTGATGCCGGATTTCTTCAAGATTTGCGGGAGCGCCCAGCTGTAGCCGAATACGTCCGGGAGCCATAAATAGCGGCATTCCACGCCGAATTCCTCACGCAGAAACTGTGTCCCGAGCAAGATTTGCCGAACTAACGACTCGCCGGACGTCAGGTTGCAGTCCGCCTCCAGCCACATGCCGCCGCCCGCTTCCCAGCGTCCTTCCTGTACACGCCGGCGGATTTGCTCGTATATTTCCGGGAAATCCGATTTCACGTACTCATACAACTGAGGCTGTGTTTGCAGGAAGACATATTCCGGGTATAGCTCCATCAGCCTCAGTACAGTCGAGAAGGAGCGGGCGCACTTCTCCCGCGTATGCTTGAGCCTCCATAACCAAGCGACATCGATATGGGTGTGGCCGATGCAATGTACGGTAACCGGATGACTGCTTTCAATCCGGGAGATTTCTTCATCCAGCATCGTACGCGCCGCATAAACGGAATCATAAAACAGCTCCGAGCGCGGGTTCGCCCAGTCAATAAGCCGGTAGGCACCGTTTAAGGCGCTGAGCACAAGAGCATGCTCCGCCAGATTTTCATTCAATTGATGCACGGTCTCCAGCGCCGCTGCGGACAAATAATAGAAATCGTCCGTTTGCTCATCCAGCCAGCCAATTTCGGCCCGCATCAGTGTATGCTCTTGCGGAGCCGGCTTGCCTCCCCCTTCCAGTCCCGACCACAGTCTGAACAACAGATCAAGCTCCGTGCCGGCACAATCCGTGGGCAGGAACACCTCTTGATGATTGGAATCGACTCCCTGATACGGCACTCCGTTGACATATAATAAAGACTCAAAACCGGAGTTGTTGCCGGCGCCGGTATTTCCGAAATCAAACCGCCCTACGATTTTCCGCCCATTCCATTCGGCGGGTATGCTCACTTGGACAGACAACCAGATGTAGGCGTCTCTCCCCTTCCAATGGTCGCCGACCCGAATCTCGGACCAATCCCCTTGAGGAGGCATCCCGTTAATTTTCTTCTCTTCGTCCTCTTTGCATGCAAAGGAAGCAATCGGCAGCGTGTCCCGGTACCTCATCTCCGAAATCTCTTGAATTCTCGCATTCAGCTTGGATTTAGTTAAAAACATGATGGACCTCCCGGCGTTTATGTTCAAGAAAAAGAGCCGCAAGGATGCGGCCTTTTTCTAAGTCTAACAATTTATAAGTTTCACTGCAGGATTTCCAAAGGAAATCCGCTTCGTAAGCGATCACTTATGTCTGCTTAGAATACTCCGCGAAACGATGCTTAGCCGCCAGAGGACGGCGAAGCCGTTTTCGCTGGATTCCTATCCTTTCTGCAAGCAGATCGGATTTAAGATTTGTTCGCAACCCACTCGTCGATTTGTTTCTGGATCTCGTCCATGACCTTATCCAATCCGCTGTCCTTGAACTTTTGAATCGTTTTAGGCAGATTTTCGGACGGATCAAGCGTTCCGGAGAACAAGGCGTCGTAGGTCGCGTCCTTCGCGTTTTTCAGGTTGGCGATTTCAGTTGAAATATTCGAAGTATCCAATTGGAAGCCGAGCAGAGGAGAATTCACCGCAGAGTCGTTAAATTTCTGGAACTTCTCCCATTTGTCTTCCGGATCGGATTTATTCAAATACGTAATCATCAGATTTCCTGCCGAGAATGCCGGGAAACCGTAGCCGCTGTCCGGAATCGCTTCTTTGACGTTATCCCCCACTTTATTGTAGTGAGTGCCTTCAATGCCAAAATGGATCAGATTCACGAGATAGGAATCGGTGTAGAGCAGATTCAAAAATTCCATCGCTTTTTCCGGATGCTTTGATTGCGCGTTGATCGCCTGCATGGAGCCTGCGACAGACCAGTTGAACGTAATCGGATCATGCATCGGTACGGATACAATTTCATAGCCTGCGTCGCTGCTCCACAGGTTATCGGCATATGGCTGCGAATCTGCAACATCAACCAGCCATTTTCCCGTTTTGAAATAATCTCCGGCATCTTTCTGAGTCGCTACGTCTGCAGGGAGATAACCCGCCTTATAATAGCGGTGCATGGTCTCCAGATAACTCTTCGCCTCGGGCGAGTCCCATACGTTCACAAGCTTGTAATCCGTTGTATCAAGCGGCACCCCGATAATCGGTATATCGTTGATCGGCAGATCGTAATGGAAGAACTCCGCGATTTTTGCCGGAATCGGCGCAATGCCCGGTTCATTCTCCTTAAACACTTTCAGAAGCGGTTCCAAGTCCTGAATCGTTCTTACATTTGAAATATCGAGATTGTATTTGTCTACATATGTTTTGTTGAATCGGAATACGCGCTGCTGCGGCATCTCTTTATTCGCCGCTATACCATAGTTATGGCCGTTCACTTTGGTGCCTTCAAGGAAACCCGGATTCAACGCTTCTTTAATCCCTTTTCCTTCCTTGTTCAGCAGGTCGTCGATCGCGTAGAAAGCGCCTTTCTTCGCATTGGTGAAATAATCGTTCGCCCATGAGCTGGTAAAGGCGATATCGTAGTCTCCACCCGAATTGATAATCACCTGCATCTTCTGGGAATATTCGCCCCAATCCAGCATCTTGATTTCCACGTTGGCATTAATCTTGTCCTTGATATACTTGTTGACCTCCGCATTAACGAGCGCCAGGTCTTTCGGAGGCGTTCCGATCGTATACCAGATGAGCTCCACGGGCTTATCGGAATCGCCGTTTACGCTTTCCGCCCCTCCGCTTTGATCGGCACTTTTACCGCACGCCGATAATATTGCAGTTACCAGCAACAAGACGGCAATAACGACAGTGAACTGCTTCTTTACCATTTTTGTACCCCTCCATTTAATTTATATTTTATCATTAAACACATCGGGAAACCGATAACGTGTTCAATAATCGGAGCAAAGCTACTCTTTGACAGCGCCAATGGTCAAGCCCCGGACAAAAAATCGCTGAAAAAACGGGTAAGCGAGCACAATCGGACCTGTGGCGAGCACAACCATCGCCATCCGGGTCGTTTCCTGCGGCAGCGAGTTTAACATTTCCCTTCCGCCGCCGCTGTTGAGCAATGCCGAATTTTGAATCAAAAACTGCATGCTCGTCTCAATACGCATAAGCATCGTCTGCAAAGGGACCAAATGGCTGACATCAATATAAAGCAATGCGTTGAACCAATCGTTCCAATAAGCCAGCGTACTGAACAGTGCGATCGTCGCGATGCCCGGAAGAGAAATCGGCAAGACGAGAGACAGCAATACTCTGAATTCGCTCGCGCCGTCAATTTTTCCCGATTCAATAATTGCGTCCGGTACTGTCGTTTGAAAAAAGGTGCGCAAGATCAAGATATAAAATGCATTCATCGTCATCGGCAGCACAAGCGCCCAAATCGAATCCTTCAGGCCGAGAAACTGAGTGACGACGATATAGGTCGGCACAAGCCCGCCGCCGAACAGCATTGTAAAAAAAGCCATAAACGAAAAGAACCCACGGTATTTAAAGCTTTTTCTCGAAATCGCATACGAGTACAGCGTGATAAGCACTACGGATAAAATGGTTCCTACAACGGTAATAAATATCGTTACACCATAAGAACGAAGCAGCTGATCGCCCGTTTTAAACAAATAGGAATACGCATGGGCGCTCCACTGCTCGGGAATAATGCGGTAGCCGTTTTCCAGCAAGGACCTTTCATCGGTAAGCGATATAACCAGTACAAAGAAGAATGGAAATACGCAAACAAAGGCAAAGCTTCCCGCGATAATATTAAGCAACAAGTTCCAACCCGGACTCAGCCGATGCGCGTCGCGCATCGTTGCTGTCTTGGCCAGCTTCATGCAATGACACCTCCAATTTCACATCCGACGCGGACAGCTAGAACAATGCCTGATCTTCGTTTATTTTTTTTACCGCATAATTGGCCGTAAGGACAAGAATCAGACCGACGACCGACTGATACAGCCCCGCTGCGGTGCTCATGCCGAAATCGCCCAGTACTTTCAGGCCACGATATACGTACGTATCGATGACATTGGTGACATCGAACAAAGTTCCCGATTCCCTCGGAATTTGATAAAACAGGCCAAAATCAGCCCTGAATATGCCTCCGATGGCCAAAATGGTCAATATGATCATCATCGGTTTGATAAACGGGATCGTAATATTGATCGTCTGCTGCCATTTGCCCGCGCCATCGATCATGGCAGCTTCATAATAAGATTTGTCGATTCCGGTAATGGCGGCCAAATAAATGACGCTCGAATAACCGATGCTTTTCCACATGCTCATGAACACGAGGATGTAAGGCCAATATGCTTTTTCGGAGTACCAGGCGATCGGATCGATACCGAAATATCCGACGATCTGGTTTAATACGCCTTTGTCCACGCTAAGAAAGCTGAATGTAAAATAACTGACGATGACCCAGGAAAGAAAATACGGCATAAACATGCCGGTCTGATACAATTTCGCCAGTTTTTTATTCGCAATCTCGTTCAAAATGATCGCCATCGCCACCGAAAGCACAAGACCAAGCACGATAAAGGTCAAATTGTACAGGACCGTATTTCGGGTTATAATATACGCATCTTCGGCACGAAACAAAAACTCGAAGTTTTTAAAACCGACCCACTCCGAATTCATAATGTTGGAGAAAAACCCGCCTTTTCCAATCCTGTAATCCTTGAACGCGATAATCGCGCCGGGCATCGGCAAATAAGCAAAAATGAGAAACCATACCGCCCCCGGAAGAACCATAAGGAGAAACGCTTTGTTTTTGTTGAAATCCCTCGCTATTGTTTGAAGCGTTTGCATTTATTCTTCACCTCCTTTTATTTCTTACCGCTGCCTCATTGCCACAACATTGATATACATTACTTTAATCGATACGGATCCATATAAAATAGTAAAAAAATTATAGATTTGTTTGGCAAATTAAAGATATCTTTGTTATATTGCGAAAATGGGAACGCGAGTGTTATGTTAAGATATATCATCAACACCTGGAGCGGATAAAAAATGTTCTTATTTTCCAAAGTATATAATTTTTATAATATGTTCTTCCGAACAAAATTGTTTAACAAGATCGTGCTCGTTTATTCGGTCATTACAATTGCCATGTTCGTTACATTGGCCGTATTGATCTATATCTTTTTTACAAACTCGATTTTGCAAAAAGAATTAAGCGCGCAAACGGAGGCTGTGGACAAAGTAGCCCGGTACCTGGATCAAAAAAAAGATCAATCACAATACATCGTGCTTCAGCTCTATCAGGACAACACGCTTGCCGAAGACGTTCTTTATTTGCTGCGCAACGACTTGCTCGGCTACATCCAGCACCGGTTTGACCGTTATTTATCCAACAGCGCTTATATCGGACGGGATTTGGACACCTTCTTTCTCAATCAAATGAACAATGACGAAGATCTTTTGAACATCGCTTTGTATAGTCCCGAACAATCGTTTCTATACGTTTATCACAACTCCCGAAACCAAAGCTATTCCAAGCTGGATGAAGAGGAGAGGCAGCAGGCATCCGCCCTGCAGGCCATGCGTTATTCCGGCGCTGCCAGCCCGCGGACACCGGAGATCGACAAGCTGCTCGACATTTCACAAACAGGCGCATACACATTTACTTTTAATTTGAACGATCCGGATACATTGCAAAACATTGGAATATTATATATTACTTACAACCCGCAGGGCATTGGCAAAATTCTCCGAAACACCCGTCAGCAGATAAAAGGCTCGGTGCTTGTATTATTCCCGGACGGGCAAACCGTCTTTGATTCTTCCGGGAAATATAACGGACAAAGCTATCCTTATGCAGGCCGGCTTCAGACATCCGAGAGCTATGCTCACTTAGAGGAGAACAGCTACATCTCTACTGTTCGAACTGATAAAACCGAGCTTCTAATCAGCGGCATTGTTACCGTCTCCGAGATGGAAACAAATTTTCACGGCTTCAAGACAAGAATCATTCTTATTACGGGAATCTGTATCCTCGTTACGATACTGGTATCCTATCTTGCCTTGTATCGATACGTCAAAAAAACGAGGACAATCCTGAAAGCGATGAAATTGGTGCAGCAGGGCAATTTGTCCGTCCGTATTCCCGTAAGCAAGGAGGACGAGCTGGATGATATTTCGTCGGGCTTCAACCGGATGTGCGAAGATTTATTGAATTATATCAACAAGATGTACGTCTCGGAAATCAAGCAGAAGCATGCGGAGCTCATTGCGTTTCAAGCCCAAATCAATCCGCATTTTCTATACAATACCCTCGAAGCGATCCGTATGAGAGCCATAGCGCAAGGTGCGAAGGATGTTGGGGAAATGACCTATATTCTCGGCACTCTCTTCCGATACACGGTCAAAAATGAAACCGTAGTAACGCTGGAGGAGGAAATGGAAAACTGTATCCGCTATCTCGAGCTGTACCGGGTCCGTTATAAAAATAAGATCGATTACAGGTTCACCGTAGATGATCGTGTGCAACCCGCAGCGATGCTGAAGCTTACGCTCCAGCCGCTGCTCGAAAATGCCGTCAAACATGGGCTCAGCCAGGGCGGCCGCGCCAATCTGATTGAAATTGACGCTTCCCTTGACGAGCGCCAAAAATTACTTACCGTAGAGATCAGGGATAGCGGAACCGGCATAGAGCCGAACAGACTGCGTGAAATTCATCAATCATTGGAGGGATCGGGGGCGGCTGTGCCTGCCGATTCCCCGCTTGGCTTAAGAAACGTCCACGAACGAATTCGACTGATGTATGGGGAAAATTATGGTTTAAGCATCTCGAGCGAACCCGGACAAGGAACGGTTGTCCGCTTGCTGTTGCCATTCCACAAAAAAGGAGCTTGACGATGTACAACGTATGGATCGTTGATGACGAACCATTTATATTGGAAGGACTTTATTCCATCTTGGATTGGACGGAGCTTAACTTGCGCGTGGCCGGTCATGCAGAGAGCGGAAGAGAAGCGATAGAGAAAATCGGGGGCGCCGCCGTTGATATATTAATTACGGATATCAACATGCCGGAGATGAACGGTTTGGAGCTTATTAGAACGCTGAAAGAAAACAATCCCGAGCTTAAATGCATCATTCTGAGCGGTTATAACGATTTTGAATACGTCAAGGAAGGAATGCTGCTCGGTATCGAAAATTACTTATTGAAGCCGATCAACACGGAGGAATTAAAACAAACTTTAGTAACGACAGTCGAAAAGCTGAACCGTTCCTATAACCAAAAATTGCCGCTGGACCACATCGAGATGCTCAGGGACAATATCCTTTACCGCTGGTGTATGAGCCGAATCAGCCGGGAAGAGTGGAAGCTTCGTT
This sequence comes from Paenibacillus tarimensis, assembly GCA_041281825.1. Lineage (GTDB taxonomy): Bacteria > Bacillota > Bacilli > Paenibacillales > Paenibacillaceae > Paenibacillus_D > Paenibacillus_D tarimensis_A. Next base: position 3,737,141 of record CP166298.1, read on the forward strand.
CGGAATATTTGGGGCTGAAGCTCGATGCGCCCAATGTGACGGCCGTCATCATTACTCCCGAAGCCGAGTCGGATATCGGAGAGGCTGTATCCATCCGCAAGCTAGCGGAGGACTTTATGAACCGGCAATCGCTTCCCTTCCTGTGCTGCCAGGACCTGGACAACGATACGGTGCTGCTTGTCGGGAGCGGCAACGATCCGGAATACGATCAGGAGCGGATGGAATCGACGATGCAGAGCTTGTACCTTCAATTATCGGAGCGGTCCGGCAAAAGGATATGTATCAGCATCGGTTCGCAGGAGCCCGGATTGGATTATGCGGCGGACAGCTACCGCAATGCCCTGCTGGTCCAAGACTATGCTTTGCTGTTTCCGGATGATCCGGTCTTGACGTTTGCCAAAGTAAATCATACCGTTTCAGAGGAAAGAAAGACGGTGCCGATTCAATTTGAAACATATGCCGATTGCTTGCAAGCGCAGCAATACGAGTCTTTGGCCCGGCAAATCGACGAGGATTTCGACGCCTTTTCGCGTATGGAAGGAGTAACCCCCTTGCAGCTTCGGATCACGGCTTCCGAAATTCTGATCCAGATGAAAAAATCGTTGAAGAATGCCGTGTTGTTCAATGATTCCATATCCGATGCTTACTTGAAAGCCATGTCGGAAATTCACCGGGCCGCCACGCTGGACAAGTTGAAAAGTCTTGTCAAATCGATTGCGAAAGAGATGATCGAAACATTATCGGGAGACCAGACAAGCCCGGTTATTAAACAAGTGCTGAATTATATCAACACCTCTTACGCGGAAGACTTCTCGCTGAAGACCCTCGGACAAGCCTACCGGATCCATCCGGTCTATTTAGGCCAGCTGTTTCAAAAGGAAATGAACCAGTCCTTCTCCGATTATGTAAACAGCTTTCGGATTGAAAAAGCGAAGCAGCTGATCCGGCAAACCCCGATGAAAGTACCGGAAATTGCGAATGCGGTAGGCTATTGGGACACCGCCTATTTCTATAAGCAGTTTAAAAAGTATACCGGAACCTCTCCGGCATCGTATAAGAGATACTCTCAGCTGGAAAAATAAATGATTCACACCGTAATCACATAAAGCGGAAGCCCGACGGCTTCCGCTTATTTCCTGCTGTCTTCCCCAAGCCGATTTGAGATTTTTTGCAGAAGCTCAATAACTTCCGAACATGCAATCAGCAGCATGCCGGAGACAAATCCCCCCGCCCACCAGACAAAAGCCGTACCGAAGTTGAAATCAGTATACGGGTAATCTTCATAAGACATAGTAAATCCAACAATGAAACATGCCATCATCAATACCATGCCGATCCACAGCAAGATCGACGCGACTTTATTATCTCTTCTCATTTTTAAATTCTCCCCTTTGTTCCCTTCTCATCCCGTGCTGCCTTGCTCCGCAGCACCTTCTATTCCATTTCGGAGCAAGACCGGCCGTTAATATAATATTCGTCTTCCTTATACACTTTAAAGGCGATTTCAAGCTCTGCGATACCGCCCTCCATTAAGCGGCGGGCGATCACTTCGGCGAAGCGGTCTCTGACCTCCCGCCCGCGGTCAAACCAGGCCACCTCGACGAAAGGAAACGTGTCCGCTGTGAGACCGCCATAGACGGACGTCGTCTGCAGGCAGTCCACCGTAAAGTTATCCTTTCCACAAGCGCAAACCTCGGCAAGCTCATTAATCAGCGGATGGCTCATCTCCATCATCGTTTCAAGCGGTATTCCCCGAACCGTCAGTTGCGGCATCTCATATCTCTCCTGTCTACTTAAAATAAGAAACCTCATAACTTTCTTTTCCAGGTTGAATTGATTTATGCCCTAATCCCTCCAATTGAGCAAAATACAGAATCATACCGACAGAGACAAGATAAGCGCTTAAGAACTTTCTTGCTAACATCCGGCAGCCCCCGGAAACCTCAAAAAGTTTATTGTTAATTTATCACAATTACATTGAACTGTCACCGTATGATTAGGAAGCAGCGGTCCCCACAATAAAAAAGAAAGCCCGTAACTGTCGTCGGAGACGATACGGGGCTGCCATAAGTCATTGTATGAACCATTCGTTTATCTGCCGCTCGGCACGCTTTTCCGGTACTGATTAGGAGGAACGCCGATCATCTTTTTGAATGAGGTGCTGAAATAATGCTGGCTCTCGTATCCGACCCGCTCGGCGATTTCACACATGCTTAAATCGGTATCGTTCAGCAGTGCGATCGCCGCCTTCACTCTCGTCTGCGTCAACAGGCCAATGAACGAAATGCCGAGTTCCTGTTTGAACAGCCGGCTCAAATAAACGGCCGATACATTGAGCTGCTTCGCCGCCCCTTCCAGCGACAAACCGGAATCCGGATACACCGTCTCAATGATCTGCTTTGCCTGGCGCACAAGCGGTGAAAGTCTTGTCTCCATAAAGACAGCCGATTTTGCCGTTAAATAGAGCTGCGGTATATCATCAAACGAGCCGGTATTGCGCAATTGAACGGCTTTCACGGAAATTTTCAAATAGCGGCGAACCGCCTCCTCGGCCTGCCCGAACTCCTCATCGCCCGGCGTTTCCCACAGCAGCACGACGATCAGTCCCGAATGATCGCGGAAATGAACCGACGGATACGGCTGCAGAAGCTCTTCAACAATATTTTCGATTGCGAACAAATACAGCTGCCGGTCCTTCTCCGCCAATATTTCATTGCCGCGGATCATTTCAGGCCAACGAACAACGGCGATTGCCGCAGGCGCATTCTCAGACAAACGCAAAAAAGCAAGCTGGCCTATTATTTCTTCCTCGCTGAGCTCCCCGCCGATCCATTCCAGGCAGAATCGCTCCCGGAGCAGCGAGAAGTTTTTGTCGATTTGCCGTGAGGCAAGCTGCAGATAGGTTTCATCCGCCAGCGTTGTCTGCAGGCTTACGACAGTCTTCCGCAGCACTTCATTTAATTGTCCGGGATTAACCGGTTTCAGAATATAATCGTCCACTTTCAGACGAATCGCTTCCTGTGCGTATGCAAATTCGTCGTGACCGGTAATGATCACGATCCGGCAAGCGGGCAGCTCTTCCCGGATCTGCTCAATCAACTCCATGCCGTTCATGATCGGCATGTTCAGATCAACGAGCAATATATCCACCCGGTGCTGCAGACCCAACTCCAGAGCCTCCTCGCCGTCTTCCGCTTCGCCGCTTAAGCATAAGCCGAGCGTTTCCCATTCCAGCGAGCTGCGGATACCCTCGCGGATGATCGCCTCATCATCCGCGATCAGCACCTTCCATCGTCTCGCCCGATCCATCATTTTCACGCCCCTTTCGTTTGCGAACGAATCTAGCATCTTTAGAAACTGCTTCTTCCGTTCCTGCTCGTATGACCGGATGCCGTATCGTCACGACCGTCCCCTGTTTCCATTCACTGTCAATGGTCAGGCCATATTGTTCCCCGAAGCTAAGGCGGATTCTTTCTTGTACATTGGCCAGTCCGTATCCGTTCTTAGACGAACCGGGATCGTTACGCATTCCCGTAATTCTTTTCCCGGCATTTTCTACGTTTGCGCGCATCGATCGCAATTTCTCTTCTGTCATTCCGGCGCCATTGTCCTCTATTCGCAGCACAAGCGCGTTATCCTCTTCCGTCACACGGACCGAGATATGTCCGGGGCCTCTGCGCTCCTTAATCCCATGATAGATGGCGTTCTCTACAATCGGTTGTAAAATCAGCTTTAACACGGCCAGACCGTTCAATCCGGGATCCGTTTCGACCGTATAATGAAGCTTGTCTTTGTAGCGGGTCTTTTGAATGATCAGGTAACTCCGGATATGATCAAGCTCATCCGGCAGCCCGATCATTTCATTGCCTTTGCTCAGACCGATCCGAAACAAACGGGACAACGACTCGACAACCTCCGTCACTTCACCGGCCCCGTTTTTTCGAGCCAGCCATTGGATCGTATCCAGCGTATTATACAGAAAATGCGGTTTAATCTGTGCCTGCAAGCTGCGCAGCTCGGCCTCCCGCTTCGAGCGCTGTTCCTCGCCGACCATGACAAGGAGTTTCGATATTTGCGCAAGCATTCTGTTAAAGCTCCGGCCAAGCAGCCCGACCTCATCCTGGCGTTCGCCGGTATACCGGATATGCATATTGCCTTCCTCGACCTTACGCATAAAAGATGTAAGCTGCGTGATCGGTCTCGAGATCGAATGGGACAAGTAATAAGAAGCGCTGATTCCGAGCATACATACAACAAACACAAACAGGATCACGTACAAATTGATTTCACGTATTTCCATCACCGAATCGCGTGCTGCAAATACGCCGACGGTCGTCCATTTCGTGAAAGACGACGTCTGATAAATATAATGCATTTTAGCTCCGTCCGCTTCCTCCGTGAAGTAACCGGAGCCCTTTCCATTCAGCAGCTGTTTGACAGGCACTTCCGGATTGGCTTGACGCGGGGCATAGATGGCGTCGCCGTTTTCGTCAATGACCATCAAATATCCGTTTTTGCCGAGACGCACATCCTTAACCGTTTCCGCAATGACACGCAGCTTCAAATCAATGAGGATAACCCCTTGCACGGTTTGACGCTCCGGATCGAGAATCGCCCGAACGACCGAGATAACCTCATAATCTTTATAATTAGCGTGGGTTGTAACGTTACGCCCGGACGGATGTCCGATTAACTTGAATATGCCCTTTGCTTCGACCGCTTGTTGATACCAGTCCTCTTCCGTAAGGCTGCGGCCCGTCCTCGCATACATCTCGTTGCTGAAATACTCGCCGTGGGTATTGACGACTAAGATTCCGGCCGCCTCGGGATACAGCGTGGTGAACCCTTGTAGAAATTTGGACGCTTCATAACGCTTCTGCTCGTCCGCCAGCGCAGCCGATCCTTCCGCAAGAAACTGCTTGACCAGCGGATTGAACGAAATGAAATACGTAATATTCTGAATATTGCTTGCGTAGAAATCCAATGATTTGTTTACGTTGCCGATCAGCTGCGATGTATGTTCATTCGTCTGCTTCTCGACAATATTATTCGTCGCCCATCCGATCAGAACGCCAAGGCAAAGAGCGGGCAGCGTGCTGATAAGCAGAAAATGCAAAATAAGCTTCTCGCGAATCGGCCAGTTGTTCATTTCGAACCAATTATTGAACGTCATGATTGCTGTCACTCTCCAAGGTCGGCTTTCCGAACAGTCCGGGCAATTGAATCCGAAACATTATTTTGCAAAATAATCGTCTGCATTAAGCTCGGTCACAATCGAAATGCCGGTATCAACATAAGTAGGGAGAGGCGGTACCTTGTTGTCCCGCAAATCCGCATTCGGTTGAACGATCCCGTGCTTCAGATGGAACAGATACATAAGCGACCAATACCCCATATTCCAGGTCCCTTGCGCCAAGGTTGCGGAGATCGTGCCTTCCTTTACCATATCCAGCGTCCCTTTATCCGTATCGAACCCGAGAATTCTGACCTGCCCCAGCTTTCCGACCGATTTGACCGCATGACTGACTCCAACGCCGCCGTTGGCTTCCGTTGCGAACACGCCTACCAGGTCCGGATAGCGTTCCAGAAGGCCGGAGGCCGCCTTTTCCGATACCATTTGATCGCCTTTTCCGTCTTCAACGGCCGCTACACTAATGTCGGGATATTCGCTATCAATCGTCTCCCGGAATCCGGCCGTTCTCTCTTTATGATTGAGCTGGTTCGGCTGCGTTATGACGGCCACTTTGCCTCTGCGGCCGATCAGCTTTGCCATTTGGTGCGCGGCCGTAACGCCGGCATTATAATTGTCCGTGCCGAGGAAAGAATACGCTTTACTCGCAGGCGCCCCTGAATCGAACAGAACAACGGGGATGCCCTCATGAACCGCTTTGTCGATTGCCGCAACCAGCGCGTCGGGGTCAATCGCGGACAATGCGATACCTGAGGGCTTTCTGGCTATCACCTGTTCCAGAACCGTAATTTGCTCATTAACGTCATATTGAGTAGCGCCGCGGTATTCGACCGATACATTCAACGTTTCCGCCGCATCCTCGAACCCTTTCAGCCCATTCTTCCAGTAATCAATGCCGGATTGGAACGTAACCATAACGTATCTTTCGTCAATTTGCCCCTGCAGCGCGGCTTCCTGATGTGCTCTATCGTTCTGCAGCTCCTCGCGAAAATAAAATTGATACAGAAAGGCAAGAAACAGACAAGTCAGTATGCCATAGAACAGCAGCAGCTTCTTCATCACGCGTACCCCCATCGCCGGCTCTAGTCAAGCAGTTTTATGGCTCATTATACCACTGAAATACCGCTTTATTATAGGTGGTTCATATAAGCCGCAATCCGCGTCAATCTGCCGTTTTATTATGAGGATTTGTTTTTGTTATAAATATCAAATGCAACCGCGAACAACAGCACTAAACCTTTAATTCCCTGCTGCCAATCGATATGAATGCCGATCAGCGACATCCCGTTGTTCATAACGCCCATGACGAGGCCTCCGACGATCGCTCCGATTACCGTACCGACGCCGCCGGCCGCAGATGCTCCGCCAATGAAACAGGCTGCAATCGCATCCAATTCGAAGTTCACACCGGCCTTCGGTGTCGCTGCATTTAGACGTGCTGCGAAAACAAGGCCTGCAAGAGCGGACAATACACCCATGTTGACGAATACCCAGAATGTCATTTTTTTCGTCTTCACACCGGACAGCTTGGCCGCTTTCTCATTTCCTCCGAGCGCATAAATGTGCCGCCCCATGACGGTCTTTCTCATGACAAACGAATAAATGACGACAAGCGCAAACAGCAAAACAAGTACATTCGGAATTCCTTCATACGAAGCCAGCACATACGTAAACAGATTAACGATAATGATCAGCGCAGCCAGCTTAGCGATAAACAATCCTTGCGGAAGCACGTCTAATGCATATTTTTTCTGATTCAGCCGATTCCACCATTCCAGCAATATAATCGCTGCAGACATCACTGCTCCGATCACAATCGTAAAAAGATGAAACGGCAGATCCGATCCAAAATCGGGTATAAACCCGGAGCTGATCCGCTGGAAAACCTTAGGAAACGGCGCAATGGACTGACCATCCAGCACGACCATCGTCAGCCCGCGGAACAGCAGCATCCCTGCCAGCGTGACAATGAACGACGGGATACGGACATAGGCGACCCAAAAGCCTTGCCATGCCCCGACTAACCCGCCGATTAACAAAGAAAGTATAACCGCCGGCACGATCGGCATCTGCATCTGTACCATCATAGTAGCGGATATAGCCCCTACGAAAGCCGCTACCGAGCCGACTGACAAATCAATATGACCGGTAATAATGACAAGCAGCATGCCGATGGCCAAAATAAGAATATGACTGTTCTGCAGAATAAGATTCGTTATATTAAGCGGCTTCAAAAGGATGCCGTCCGTCAAAAATTGAAACAGCAGCATAATCAAAATCAAGGCGATGAACATGCCGTACTGACGCATATTGCTTCGAAACAGCTTCACCATGGTATCCATTGTCTGTTTACCCCCTGCTCGTGGTCATCCATTTCATTAATACTTCTTGCGAAGCTTCGCTGCGCGGAACTTCACCGGTAAATCTTCCCTCGCTCATCACATAGATGCGGTCACAAATCCCGAGCAGCTCGGGCAGTTCGGATGAAATGATCAGAATGCCCTTGCCGTCCATCGCAAGCTGATTAATGATCGTATAAATTTCATATTTCGCTCCGACATCGATGCCGCGTGTCGGTTCATCCAAAATAAGCAAATCGGGCTCGGCAAAAATCCATTTGCTGAGCACGACCTTCTGCTGATTGCCGCCGCTCAAATTCACCGTTTTCTGATGAATGCTCGGCGTTTTGATATTCAGTTTTTTACGGTACAGCTCCGCGGCAATAATCTCTTCATTAGCGTTGACGAGTGTATAGGATGAAATTTTTTTCAAGTTCGCCAGTGTCGTATTTGTCTTGATATCCTCGTTCAGAAGCAGTCCCAGCTGCTTTCTGTCCTCCGTTACGTAAGCGATGCCGTGCTTGATGGCCGAACTAATATCGGGCAATCGAACCTCATTGCCGTCCTTTCGGATCAGCCCATTAATCTGTTTGCCGTAGGACTGGCCGAACAGGCTCATGGCTAGCTCCGTTCTCCCGGCACCCATGAGACCGGCAATGCCGACGATTTCGCCGCGTTTGATGTGAAAGCTCACATTGTCGATCACCTTACGGTCCTGATTCGATGGATGATTAACGTTCCAGTCGTTTACCTCGAAGAAGACATCTCCGATACGCGGCGACCGTTCGGGATACCGCTGAGTCAGATCGCGTCCGACCATTCCTTTAATAATCCGGTCCTCTGTAATATCATCCGTGCGCATATCAAGCGTTTCAATCGTTTGTCCGTCCCGCAAAATGGTGATCGAATCCGCGACCTTCACAATTTCATTGAGCTTATGGGAGATCATGATCGAAGAGAGGCCTTCACTCTTGAATTCCAGAAGCAGATTCAGCAGATTCTCACTGTCTTCCTCGTTCAAAGCAGCGGTCGGCTCGTCGAGAATGAGCAGCTTCACCTTCTTGGCCAAGGCCTTGGCGATCTCGACCAGCTGCTGTTTGCCGACGCCGATGGATGAAATCGGCGTATTCGGCCATTCCTTTAAGCCGACCATCTGAAGAAGCTCACGCGTCTTCACGACGGTTTCATTCCAGTCGACAAAGCCCGCCCTTTTCTGTTCGTTACCGAGAAAAATATTTTCGGCGATCGACAGCTGTGGAATCAAAGCCAGCTCCTGATGAATGATGACGATGCCGAGCTGTTCGCTTTGTTTAATATCTTTAAATTCACACGGCACGCCTTGAAACAGAATCTCACCGCTATAGCTTCCGTGCGGATATACGCCGCTCAGCACCTTCATCAAGGTGGATTTTCCGGCTCCGTTTTCGCCCATAAGCGCATGAATTTCCCCTTGTTTAACCTTCAGGTTCACATTCTCGAGCGCCTTAACACCGGGGAATGTTTTCGTAATATGACGCATTTCCAATATATAATCGGACATAGGTGCTCCCCTCTGCTTCAAATAAAATGTAAGAAGCACTATTTCAACTGATCTTCCGTATAGTAACCTGATGCGACAAGCACCTCTTTGAAGTTGACGTTATCAACGGAGACCGGCTCCAGCAGATATGACGGTACGACCTTCACGCCATTATCGTAGGTTGTCGTATCATTCACTTCAGCTTCTTCGCCATTCAACAAGCTGTCGGCCATTGCAACTGCTTTTTTCGCGAGCTCACGAGTATCTTTAAATACCGTTTGCGTCTGTTCGCCGGCAATAATCGATTTGACCGAAGCCAATTCCGCGTCCTGGCCGGTAATAATCGGCATCGGTTTGCTTGTGCCGTAGCCTACCCCTTTGAGCGAGGACAGGATGCCGATGCTGATGCCGTCGTATGGGGACAGTACCGCATCTACATTTTCGGATGTATAGTTGGCGCTAAGCAGATTATCCATCCGCGATTGAGCGGTTGCCCCGTCCCAGCGGAGCGTAGCCGCCTGTTCCATTTTTGTCTGCTTGCTGCGTACGACCAGCTTGCCGCTGTCGATATACGGTTGAAGTACGGACATGGCGCCGTCGAAGAAGAAGTATGCATTGTTGTCATCCGGGGAACCGGCAAACAGCTCAATATTAAACGGGCCTTTCCCTTCCTTTAATCCGAGCTTATCTTCAATATAAGCCGCTTGAAGCACGCCGACCTTGAAGTTGTCGAACGTCGCATAATAGCTGACATGCTCGCTTTTCTTGATCAGACGGTCATAGGCGATCACCTTGATATCCTGTTTAGCCGCTTTATCCAACACATCAGTAAGCGCTTCACCGTCTACCGGCGCAATTACGAGAATATCTACACCCTTCGTAATCATGTTTTCGATTTGGGATACCTGATTTTCAATTACATCCTCCGCATACTGCAGGTCAGCGGAATAACCGAGCGACTCGAATTCCTTCACCATGTTGGCGCCGTCGCTGACCCATCGCTCCGACGACTTCGTCGGCATCGAAATGCCCACCTTGCCCTTACTGCCTCCACTGCTTCCGCCGGTGCTTCCACCGCCGCCGCACGCTGCCACAACAAGCATCATAACCGCCAATACAAGACATAAGACCGTTTTTTTCACTTCTATAACCCCTCTCAATGGTTGATTGATCGTTCTGCAACCATCATAAAAGACCGGGCGGCGCCCGGTCTTTAGAGGAATCCAACTACTTTTTTCAAAATTTTAAACTCGTGCTGACTGAGCGCTGCTATGATGATTTGCTGTCGGTCAACTGCTGTGGCCGTTGCAATCCGTGTGCGGCGACGAGTAACGCGGCCAGCCAAATCAATAGTGCTGCACCGGCAAAGATCGGGAACGCCGTCCATTCAAATACACTTCGCCCTAAGGCGGTCTGTATGCCAACCAGAGTGATGGAGAGCATCCAGGCAATACCTCCCGTGTGAATAAGCCGCCTGGCATAGCCTTCTCTGGACTGCGCCCGCTCGAGCAGCCATCCGAGCAGCGGAATCGCCTGCAGCCCGTGAAAACCAAGTCCATGCAGCACGATCAGATTGCCTTCCGCACCTGTATAACGGCTTTGCAGTACGATCATCCATAAGCCTGCGGCAAACGCAAGCAACGTTGACAGAAATCCATAACGGATGCCAAGGACCGGTAAAGGACGTTCATGCGGCCTTCTCTTGCGAAAAAAAGGGATTACGGTCATAACGGTCACAATAATGATCAGCAGCGAGATGAGCCCGAATAAGCCACCGGCAATCCGATCGCTGATGGAACCGATTTGGGAAAAACGCGGATTGATTCCCCGGAAATGCTGAATCGTTTCAATCCCATAGGAATATAGTGTTGCCAAAACGAAAAACCAGCGAACACGCGTACGATTCCGCGGACTTATACCTGAAAGAGGCATAAACGCGGCGATAGACAATACAAACATTGCAATGGCGGCATTGAATGAAAAAGCGCGTTCTACATTGCCTTCCGGCAGAATGACGGCACCGTATATGGCGATATAGACGGCAATGCCAGCTGCAAGCACCAATCCGATCAATCCGGTAATGACGAGCAGACTCTCCCCGGCAAACAGCTTCATTTCCGGCTTACCTGAAGATTTTTGGTTCGCTTTGGTTAACATTGACCTCATTCCTTCCTTAATTGCTATCGGTAACGCTATTTATTTATTAATAAATAAATAGCGGCCCAAAATGCAGGCAGCATAATTGCTGCCTGATGCTCAATCCATATTATTTTCCTTTGAATTGGATTAATTCCGGTAAATCCAGCACCTCTGAAACGGTAATCAGAAGACCCGTTCCAATAAATTGGGCGGCCGCCGCTTGCGGGTGCGGAATCCCCGCTTTTTCAAATTTTTCGGAAATAGTTGCATGTATCATACGAAATCTCTCGCGGACATACTCGCGAATGAGCGGTTCCCCAATCGCATGCGCTTGCATGACCATTATCGTTTCATCTCTATGTGCCTGCATAATTTGCGTGAATGCGCACCCCATGGTTTCCATTAATTGATCGGCTGGTGCATCGGCTTTCACAAACGCTTCGTAAATCCGGTTAAGTGCCCGATCCGCTACAGCCTTGAATAACTCCTCCTTATTTTTGAAAAAATGAAATACATACGGCTGTGTAACCCCCGCCGCTTCAGCTACGAGAGCGGTTGTCGCCTTGTAATATCCCCTCTCAGCGAAGATTTTTACGGCTTTTTCAATGATTTGTTCTTTTCGATCTTCACGAACGACCAACAGCCTCACCCTTATTTATTGATAAATAAATACTACCTAAAGAACGAGTTATAAGTCAACCATTATTTACCATTATTTTCAACCTTCAACTGCTTCCCTTCTCATACCGGCGCTCTTTTAACCACTCTCCCCTTCGCTCAGTTTAACCAGTTGAACGATGCTATTTGAAGATTTCCGCCACAAGAAAGTGAACCACTCGTTTTCTTCCAGAACGTCTATCCCCGCTCTTCCGTTGTTAGCTCAACCCTCCGGCATGCTCAACACACCCACACCAAACTGCAAAACAACCTCCTTTTCTTAAAGGGGGCCTTGTCAAATCAATTCACTCGTGGTAATATTAGGGTTGTTAGGAACATTTGTTCCTAGTTAGCACTCTGCTCAGGTCCCTCTTAAAACCCGAATATACAGTATACAAACAAACGTTCGAAAATAATGAAGATGATGAAGATGGCCAAAGCAGAATCGATGTCACTCATGCAGTTCCGAGTACAAAGGCTCGCAAACTGAGCACATTAAATAAATGGGGTTATGATATGAAACATGGATTTTCAATTAGCCTTGATGCTTTTCAGCTGAAATACGGCTCTTCAGAGGAAGCCTGGGCCGACTATTTTTATCAAGTGAAATGGCCTTCCGGGTATTCATGTCCCCAATGCGGCCATCGTGAAGCCTATACAATACACTCCCGCAAACAACCACTATACCAGTGCCGTTCCTGCAGCCACCAGACCAGTTTGACTGCGGGTACAATATTTGAGGGCACACGCACATCGCTCGTTAAATGGGCCTACGCCATCCATATCGTTGCTTGTTCCGACATCGGAATAAATGCGGTCCAGCTGCAATCCTTGATCGGCGTCACCTATAAGACGGCCTGGGCAATGCTTAACAAAATCCGACAGGCGATAAGCTCTGAAGACACAGCTCAGCCGTTGTCCGGTTTCATCCAGGCAGGCGTGGCTTTTTGCGGTAAATTTCAAGCTTCGACCTTTCACCTCACCGGGCAAGAACATCCCGTCATCTTCGCAGATGCATCATCGGATTCTGCTGAACATCACTCAATTAAAATCAAACTCGTCTCGCGTTCTCATATGGATGGGAAAATGCTCACGCCAATGGGTTGTACGGCGTTTATCCGAGATCATGTTGTTTCTTCAGACGAGACTCCCGATATCCGGATTGCAAACAGCAAATACCGTTCCCGTCGTTTAGGCTCGCTTGTCGAACTTATGTCCAGATTCCGTATATGGGTGAACCATACGTTTCACGGACTCGGCGCCAAACGATTGCAGGGATACCTGGATGAGTTCTGTTTTCGTCAAAATTACGGCAATGTTTTCAGTAACGTCCCGGATCATTTGGCACGTATTTGTATGAGCTTCAAGGCAAGTTAAGCTGCCTTTCTGATTAAATGGGATAGTGGTTAAAAGGAGCGAACAGCAGCACAACTTGATCATGCTTAATAAACAGAACTGACGTAGCTTAAGAAGCGTAGACGCCTTAATGAAAAAAAACAAAAAACACCGCTTTCCAAGCGCGGCTCGCTGGGAATACGATGTTATTTTGCTGGAGTTCTATAATCTTATTCGAACAGATCGCCAAATACGTCTAATACGGTTTTCTTTTTCTTCTTATAGGGGTAGCCCTTTTTATCATAACCATAGCCGTAAGGTTTATGTTTATCATAACGCCTGTCATCATTATGCTTTTCATATTCACGAATGTCTTGATATTGCCGGCTCTCGCTGCTGTAATTTTCTGGGGGAGCATACGAGTATGAGCCGTGTTCGAGCTCCTTGCGCATTTCATTGACTCCCCGCATTAGCTTGTCCAATTCTCCCCGATCTAACCATACTCCTTTACAATCCGGGCATACGTCGATCAGAACCCCGTCTTTCTCCACTTCGCGCATCCGAACATCGTCACATATCGGACATTTCATTGCCATCAACTCCTCTTTTTTTAAACTATAACGGATGTTTCATCCCGTTTCAACGAGATGTTCCATCTTCATATGTGCAGGTTTATTCATGCTGATAACCCTATATTTATCAATCATTGCTGACGCTTGGAACGCTTCGCTTCCGTTCGGCAGGTTCATAGGTATAGCTCCGGCTGAGTTTCACGATGCGGCGGTTCGGCTTGCGGATCATGACATGACTGTCATCCCATGCTACAACAATACCGATTACGTCATTCTGCTCCATTTGATCGCGAACAACACGAACCTGCGTACCCTCCACCCGGTAGCTGTCCAGCATCTCATCACTGATCATAGCTAAGCTCATCCTCCTCCGCTTCAATTGAAAGGATCGTACACTAAGGATTATGTATAAATTAAGAGACCCCTCGGCCGATTGGCGGCCATAGGCGGTCTCTTCCATTCTTACAGCCTTACTTGTGACACTTACCCGACATGTTCCTTGGAGTCATTCGTTTCATACCATTCATCGAGCACGCGCGATGACATGACGCGTTTGGAAATGTACTCCGCTTGCCGTTCTGTAAAATGCTCCTGCCATTCCAGGTTCAATTCCTCAAACAGCTTGACTATCGTCAGCAGCTCTGACCATGCAACATAACGTTTGTACCAGAAAAATTGCGGATGTTCAATCATATACGGATAAAGATCGTCAAACTCGGTATGCTTGCAGTCAAGAGCACGCTCGAAATTCACCTTGGCATCGGACAACTTTGATTCAAAAAACTTTACGGTAGCCTCAATTTTACTCATATCCTTCTGCCTCCCCTCAGCCACTTAGTATTATTATAAAATAGATCGACTCCCGAGAAAAGAGACGAGTGGCTGGTACTTTATGCGAAGGTAATTGTTCCGCCCTCAAGGGACGCAATGCTTACAAGCGATTCCACCCGGATGCCTTGTTCTCTTAACGTGCGGCCGCCGGCCTGAAAGGCTTTCTCTACGACAATCCCCAATCCGGCCAGACTAGCTCCGGAACGTTCGATAATTTTGATCAACCCCCGCGCAGCATCACCGTTTGCGATAATATCGTCGATAAACAAAACCCGGTCCTCCCCCGATAAATATTGACGGGACACCATGATGTCGGTAACGATTCCTTTCGTAAAAGAAGGCACACGTTCGCATAACGCGTCGGGATCGGCGATAAGCGTTTTTTTACGGCGGGCGAACAGAACGGGTACACCGAGAATCAGTGCGGTTGCAAATGCGATAGGGATGCCGGATGATTCCACGGTAATAACCTTCGTAATGTGTTCCTCTGTATAACGTCTGGCAAATTCCCTTCCCATCTCCATTGTCAATTCAGGATCGACCTGGTGGTTCAGCAAGCCGTCCATTTTTAACACATCCGGCGATAAAATCGTTGCTTCGTTCAATATTCTTTGCTTCAATATCTCCATGTTTTCACATTCCCTTCACCCAGAAACCCTTTCCGTTAAATTACCATAGGTTGAGGCCATTTCGCAACTTAACGTTCTTCATAAATTTTAAAAAAGTTATCCTTTAAATGCAACTTTCTTCCAACCAATTGCGTCTATATAGTATGGGTGTCGAAATCATTCGACAATTTCCCTCAGGAGGCCAATTGAGCATGTACATATCCTGTAAAACCAACCGTATAACCGTTCCCCTGTCAACTGCTGTTCTTATTCTATGTCTTGTCGGTTGTTCAGTGAACCGAAATATTCCTTTGGAAATGGCTGATGATCCTCCGGTTCCAACCGTTCTTGCAGGACAGAAGTCCGAACTCAGCAGCCCGCAGCAAGCCTACGACCTGCAAAAGTATGACGATACAAAAGCGATTACACCTCCGGATAACAGCGCCAAGTCGCCGGGTACGGGTGAAACCGCTAATTCAGACGGTAAAGGCAATCAGACAACGGAGGCCGAGTCGAATTGGAATTCGGATTTGCCCAAGCTGGCCGGCATTGCGATTGGAGACAGCAGAAACAGCATTGCGGAAGAGCATGGCAAGCCAACAGATTCCTATTCGTTGAAAGACAATGATGAGACGATCTATGTGGATGATTATAAAGGGTTTTCCGTAGGCTTCGAAAGCAACAAAGTAAAATTTATTGAAGTCTATGAAGATTCCGTGAGTACGGGACTGGGAGACGTAAAAATCGGAATGAAGGAAGATGCTGTTCTCAAGGAGCTTGGCAAGCCAAGCAATCATACGACCTATGTATTAAGCTACCAAGCCGAGGGAGCGCTGCTCAAGCTCGATATGGATCCCAAAAACAGGGAAATCGTATCTATTAAACTGTTTAAGCAGTAAAGTATGTAATATAAAAGCCCTTTCTAACGCCGGAACTGATCACGATTGAGTGTCCGGGATGAATTAGAAGGGCTTTTTTGTCATGCCTGTCCCTCTTCTGACATAGGCTGATAGAGAGGAACGAAGAAAGGGATGGGCGCTGGTCATGAACAGAATCGCGAGAATGTTGCAGATTGCAATGACCTACATAGGCACGGTTGTTGGCGCAGGTTTTGCCAGCGGGCAGGAGATATTGCAGTTTTTTACGCGCTTCGGATTTGTAGGAACGGTGACGATTGCCATCGCAACTGCCATGTTCATTTGGCTCGGTGCGAAGATGATGATCATTGCCAGTGAAATATCCGCCAAATCATATGAAGATTTGAACAAAGTGCTGTTCGGTGAACGGTTTGGACAATGGGTCAGTTATTTTATGCTGATCGTGCTGCTCGGCGTATCGGCTGTTATGCTTGCCGGTGCAGGCTCTATTTTTTCCGAGCATCTGAACCTTTCTTACCAATCCGGACTATTGATTACGTTTGTCGCAGGTTTCTTCCTGCTCCGCAAAGGATTAACCGCCATTTTGACGGTCAACTCGATTGTGGTGCCGGTTATGCTGTTTTTTACGATTCTCGTTATTGTAGATACGATTCGGACACCGGGGGCGGAACGCTGGCTCATCCTTTCCAATGATTATTCAGCGCTTGCCGTCTGGACATCCCCTTTCCTGTATACTGCGTTTAATCTGTCGCTTGCCCAAGCTGTCCTCGTACCGCTCGGAGCGCAAATCAAAGACCGCAAAACGATTGTCGCCGGTGCTTGGTTAGGCGGAATCGGGATCGGCTTTATGCTGCTGGTCGGTCATATCGCTTTATCGGTACATATGCCCGGTATCAAGCAATTCGCCATTCCAATGGGCGGGATCGCAAGGGAGCTTGGCCATAGTGTGCAATGGATTTATATTTTTCTTATATTTTCCGAAATATTTACAACGCTCATCGCCGATGTATACGGGTTGAGCCTTCAGATCGAGCAACGTCTCAAATGGCCGCGGGAGCTCATTATTTTTATCATTCTGGTTATTTGTTACCTGTTCAGTCAAATCGGGTTCGGTACTTTGTTGTCTACGCTGTATCCGTTGTTCGGGTTAATCAGTCTCGGCTGGCTGTTGCTTATTATCCGCAGACAGCATGTCAACCATTAATGCAGTGGTATGACTTGAGCGTTAGGAATTCGATTAACAACCGTTTCCTTCACATGCGGATGACAAGTGAGGAGGATAATTTGCCTTTTGACGGAAAGCAGCTTCAATACATCGACTGCGGCGCCGAGCCTGCCGGAATCAAAATTAACAAACACATCGTCAAGCAAAATCGGCAATGACGGACCAACCACATCCGAGAGCGCGAACCGCATCGCCAAATAAAGCTGCTCCGCTGCGCCGCGGCTTAAATATTCCGCTTCCACCACTCTCAAGTCCTTCGTTTCGAGCCGGATTTTGGGCTGTCCGGCCACTGCTGCAATCCGGCTATAGGCGCCTCCGGTCATAAGGGATAAATAACGGGACGCAGCCTTCAGCACTTCCGGCTCGCGCTCATTCTCAAGCTTCGCTTTCGTCGATTGCAGCAGTGCTTGGCATATTAATAAAACAGCGTATTTATCGTAATACTGCTCAAGCTCCGCCATATTCCGCTCACGTTCGGTTAGCTTAGCCGTCCGGTCGTTGCGCCGCGTCAGCTCTTCGATCGATTGACGTTGCCTGCCTAGTTGTTCAAGCAGCCGGCTGCGCCGCTCGTGCAGCAGATCCGCCTCTTTCTGCGCCTCTCCTTTGTGAAGAAGCAGTTCGTCCCCGTCTGCTTCGAGCAGAAGCTTCTCCAGACTTTGCCGCTTTGCTTCCGTCATGCCTGCCCAAATCTCCACACCGTATCTCAGCCTTTGCTCATCAATTGTCCGTGCCCGGCGCGCATCCTCCAGTTTGACTGTCCATGCATTCTCGTCCGACGCTCCCGCCTCAGTAAACCAACGGACGGCGATGTCATTCAGCTTGGACAATTGCAGGTCGAGCGAAGTGATTTCCGCGGCCAATTCGGAACGCCGCTCTTCCAACCGTAACGTTTTATAAGAAAGCTCTTTCTGCTTTGCAATATCCGCAAGAAGCAGCTTCAATGCGGCCGACGGATCGTGGCCTGAAAGACGATCGGCTTCGGTGTCATATTCGCACAGTCTGACGATTTCGGCTTTGTAGCCTGCCCATTGGCCATCAATCCGGTCGATCTTATCAGCCGCACGGCATCTCGCTTGCAGCCGCTGCTGCCCCTGCTCCGCCAGGTCGAACACTTCCAGCGCAGCTTCCGGCGAAAGGGAACCCGGAAGCCTCCGCTCGGCCAGCCAGGCTCTCCACCCGTCCGCCTGGACCTCCATCCGGAGGCGTGCGGCGCCTAACGTTTCGCCGCGCTCCCGCCGCAGCTCGAGCAGCCGCTGCAGCTCGAGCTCGAGCTCCTTGCGGCGCACGGCGCTGCGCTGTGCCGCGCCGAAAGCTTCCAGCTGCGCGGCAACCGCGTCGCGCAGCCGCTCATGCGCCGCTGCCGCATCCGGTGCAAACGGATGCGGTGCGGCGACGGCTCCGCCGCGCGGCGCAGGCAGCGCGGAGAGCAGCGCGCCGGCGGCCGCTTGCGGCTGGCGCAGCAGTGCTGCCAGCGCGGCGCTGACGCGCTGCTCGCGCTCTTGCAGGCGCGCGGCTTCCGGCGCGGCGGCACGCGGCGCTGCACTGGCGGTGCGTTGCGCGCCTGGCCGGGCTGGCGCTTCACGCCTGCTGCGCCGCTGCGCGGCAAGCGCCGACAGCGCGAGTGCGAGCGCAGCCGCACCGGCGGCAGCGCCCCACAGCGCAGCGCCTTGCAGGCCGCTTGCAGCGCCCAGCGCCAGCATCAGCGCGGCTCCGCAGACGGCAGCCGCGACTAACCGGAAGGCGCGGCCTGCTGCGCTTTCGCGCCGACGGCCGGAATGCATCGCGGCGAACTCCGCGCGCAGCTGCGCCTCCTGCTCTGCTCTTGCTGCTTCCAGCTCCCATTCCCGATATACGCGCTCGAACGCATCCCATGCCCGCTGCAGCTCTTCTTTTGTCCGCGGCAGCAGCATCGCGCCATTCGCCTCAGCAGGCTCACCTCCAATACGTCCGGTATGTCCGGTATGTCCGGTATGTCCGCTACTCTCGGTTAACGCAAGCAGCGCTTGCTCCGTCTCGTCCGCCTGTTTGGCGATACGACGGAATTCATCCTCAAGCCTGTCGCACTCGCGCCCGATTTCTGAGGTTGACGCACGCATGCTTCGGACAAACTCGCGGTCGGCTACCGTAACCGTCATGTCCTCCAGATCCCTTTCGGTCCAATCCGGAGATATTCGCGCCAACAGCCGCTGCAGGCTTTCCTCGTGCGCCCGAAGTTCAGTTGACAGCTCGACGCGCTCCAGCCGGAGCCGGTCCATCGATTCCGCTTTTAAGGCAAGCCTCTCGGCTTCCTCCGAAACAGCCAGCAGTGCAGTGGAAACTTCAATTTGCTCCAGTTCCCGTTCGATCTGCAGCATCTGCCCGAGCAGACGGTCGCGTTCTTCTTCTTTGCGCGACCGTTCCGACATATGCTTCTCCCACAACAGTTCCGCGCCTTGCGGGAGCCGTTCAAACCCGGTCAACCGCTCGCGCTCCCGGTCAAGCGCAATCTTATTTAGCCACAGCGGCCGAATGTCGCACGCTTTCACAAGCAGCGCCAGCCGTTCTTCCGCAATCGGCAGCTCCCGTTCGGCCGCTTCAAGCTCGGATTCAGCAGCCGACAATGCAGCTGCCTGCCTGTTGTATTCCTCGATCGAATCCGCAGCCTGCCGAAGCTCGCTGTCGATCCGCTCAATCGATTTAACCAATTGATTGACTGGCTGATTCACGCCGCGCGGACGATAGATCGACTCCATTTCCATTCGGAGCCGTCTCTCGGTCGTCGCCAGTGCCTTGCCTCCGCTCCAGCCGGCATGATATAAATAACGTCCGAGTTCTTCCCCTTTAAGCGCTCCGACTTCCTGAAGCTCGGATAGGCTTACCGCAAAAAGCTGCCGGAACAGCCGTTCCGAAATCCCGCTCATATACCGTCGTTCGAACTCAGCCTGGCTCATCGCCATTTCTAGACCGTCAGTCGACCTTACGGTTAGTTGTCCGGCAGCTGCCGCGTAACGCTCAAGCTGCAGGCGTACGCCGTTACCGTCTGTGAATATAAGCCGCCCGCCATGCCGCCCGCCCGCAACGGGCTCCTGTCTCAACGTCATATTGGCCCGCGTAGCAAAGCCGTACAGCATCGAGCGGACGAAACCCAATATCGTACTCTTGCCTGCTTCATTGGGACCGTAAAGTACGGTGACAGGGGAGCCAAGCTCCATATATAAATCATGCCATTTGCCAAAACCGTCAATATGTATCGATTCGATTCTCATCTGCCGGCACCTCCTTCGCCGCGGCCGGAGGTCTCCGGTATAGCCGAACTCGCAATAACCTCATCCGCCTCTTCAGCGGTAAGCCACTCGAGGGCAAGCGCCGCCGCTCTATCCCATCTGTCTTCACTGCCGGCATCCCTGTCTTTCATCAGCCTTCGCAGTTTCGGATGCTCCGCAAGGCTGGTTAATGCTTCTCCAATAAATGCCTCTCTCCGTTCGGGATTCCGGTTTAGCGCATTGACCAGACGATACAGCTCTCCCGCAAAACTGTCTTCCTCCAATAATTGTCCGTCGTTCAATTCCGCGGCAGTAGCCGCTTCCAGAGCGTACGCCCAGATCCATGTGCCGTCGTGAAGCCCGGACAGCCGTTCCCTAAGCTCACTTGATAAATCGGCAAGAGCGGCAGACGTCCTGAATCTGGGGTGGAGAACTCCTCTTCCGATAAGTACGAGCTTTAGCATGATATTCCGTCCGCGATGCGATGCCGCCGCTTGCTCAGCCAGCCTGAACATCGCTTCGGCAGCTTGCTGCTCCGACGCAAGTCCGCCGATATCAAGCTCGGACCTCACCCATCTAATGGTATCGAGCGGGACGAATGTCAGCTTCACTTCGCGCGAAGCCGATACATCGACGATATAACAGCCTTTCTCCCCGGTTTCACGGGGGTTCCTCCCTTGCGTATTGCCCGGATACACGACATGCGGATATTCATGAAGCACTTTCCGTTCATGGATATGTCCAAGCGCCCAATAATCGAATCCTGCGCCGGCAAGCTCATCCAGCTTGCACGGTGCATAAGGATCGTGGGCCGGATGGCCGTCCACATTGGCATGGAGCATTGCGATATGAAAAAACCCGTCGGAACGGCGGACATAGCGCGAGGCCAAATTGTCCGTCACCGAACGGGTCTCGTATGAGATGCCGTATACATATGCAGCCAGCGTTCCGTCTCTTCGAAAGGCGGGCCTGCCTTCGGGGGCGGAAGCGCCGAATACCGTGACCGTCCCCGGCAGCTCCAGCTGTGCACGCGCTCCGGAGAGCGGATCATGATTGCCGTGAATAACGAATACCTGAATGCCGCGCTTGCCCAGCTCCTGCCATTCCCTGCATAAAGCCAACTGAGCTCTTAGCGACCGGTCTGCGGCATCATACAGATCCCCGGATAGTACTATAAAGTCGGCTTCTTCGGCAATTGCGAGCTCCGTCAGATTGCGCAGCGCAGCAAACGTGGATTCACGCAATCCGGCGGCAACCGTCTCCGGTGCGTCGCTCACTCCCCGAAACGGACTGTCCAGATGTAAATCGGCGGCATGAATAAATCGAAACCCGGTTTCCATATTTACCATTCCTAATCGGTTATTATTCCGTTATTGTTGTACTGTTTCCAAATAGACCCGTTTCATCTGTGAGATTACACGTTCAAGCGAATAGACCTTTTTCGCTTTGTTCCATGCTGCGCGGGCCATATTATACCTGTATGTCGGATCGGACACAAGCTTCTCCATCGCATCGCACAAAGCTGAAGGGTCGTCCGGCGGAACGAGCAGGCCGTTCTCCCCGTCATCGATTTGTTCGGCAATACCGCCCACATTGGTGCCCACCGGCGCCAGCAGACACAGAGCGGCTTCCGCAAACACGGATCCGAAAGCTTCCGCACGCGACGGTAATACGAAGATATCGAAGAATGGCATGAACTCCTCCGGATGCAGCATATAACCGTAAAAAATAATATCGTCGTATAAACCTAAACGCGCGGCCAACTGCTCCAGATCCTTGCGGATCGGGCCGTCGCCGATAATGTGCAGGACGAAAGCATGACCGCGTTCTTTAAGCTCTGCGCACGCATGAAGCAATACATCGAGCCCTTTGGCAGGAACCAGTCTGCAGACGGTAATCAGCTGCGGCACGGGGCTTTCATGGGATATCGGGCGGAACCGTCTCTCGTCAAAGCCGTTCGGAATGACGACAACCTTCTGCGGACTCTCCAAATAGGAGGCCAAATAATTGCGGAATGAATGCGAGACCGTAATCAGGCGATCCATCTTCAGCTCCAGTTCCCGGTATAAGGACGTCAGGAACCGATGTTCCGCTCCGCCCTCCTGGATCTTTCCATTAAGTATCAATTCCCGTTCAAAACTCGAGTGTAAGGTCATAATTACGGGCGTCTCCGGAAAGAGCTGCTTCATGACGAGAGCCGCAATCGGATGATGCGCGTGGATAAGATCGTATTTCTTAGTGATTCGCATACGCGTCCACCAGACGTAATCACGGCAGGTCTGCAAGTATTTATCGACTGTCGGATGATTCTCGAAGGATTTCACATCGAAAGTGTCGAATATAACTTCCTCTTGGCCTTTACCGCGAATTCGCTTCGGAAGGGAAAACAGCTCCATATTCCATCCCATATTGTTAAAGCCTTCTTGAATATATGGCACCATTGATGACACGCCCCCCGGTTGCTCCGGCGGAAAAAACAACGCTTGTAAAATATTCAATCATCTGCCTCCTTACATAGGGATCTTTGAGCGAAGCTCAAAGTCTCTCTGCTCCATAGGGATCTTTGAGTGAAGCTCAAAGTCTCTCCGCTCCATAGGGATCTTTGAGTGAAGCTCAAAGTCTCTCCGCTCCATAGGGATCTTTGAGTGAAGCTCAAAGTCTCTCCGCTCCATAGGGATCTTTGAGTGAAGCTCAAAGTCTCTCCGCTCCATAGGGATCTTTGAGTGAAGCTCAAAGTCTCTCCGCTCCATAGGGATCTTTGAGTGAAGCTCAAAGTCTCTCCGCTCCATAGGGATCTTTGAGTGAAGCTCAAAGTCTCTCTGCTTCTTCTCTCTGCTTCTCAAGTCTCTCCGCTAACATTGGGGGTTTATTCCCAAGTATTTATATGATATATTAGAACACATGTTCTGTAAAGCGATAAGACAATTCGACTGCGAGGTATACCGATATGCTCATTGAAACTCTGACAGGAACGACCGGCAAACTGCTGTCAACCGCATCCGTGCTCACACTTCTGCTTCTGATGGCATTCATGTCGCTGCGGCTCCAGCGGCGATACCGCAGTCACCGCGTGTACCGGCTGCTTAATACCGCGCTTGCTTTTATCTTCGCGCAATATGTGATTACGCTGGCCATAACGCTTAACGTCGGCGCGATTGCTCCGTGGCCCAATATATCGGCTATAATGCTTCAAATGCTCTCTTTTATCATTATAAACTTTGTTGTCCTGGAATTGTATACAAAACCTAGGAAAGCGGACCATTTCTTGTTTATCGTGTTGCTCGCGTTAACGTTTGCGGCCGCTTCGGTCGAGCTGTTCCGGAGCTTTGGCGGAGCAGCTATTGTCAAACCGAACGGATTCCGTTTGCTTTCGCTGGACTTTTATGCGCTTGTCGTCAATTATATATGCATCCAGCGCATTCTCCCCAGAATCGGTCAACAGGGCAAATACGGTGCCTGCCTTGCGGTCTTTTTCATCTATATTCTCGCGGAATCGATCAACCACTATTTGTTTCAAAATGCTGTGCCTGCTTTGACCATCGTCACTTATATATTGCCTGTTGTCTATTATACGTTGTTGTTCATGCTCTTGTTCGAGTGGGTCATAGAACGGTTGCAATCGGTCTACGTCTCTTCAATTACAGACGGGCTGACCGGGATGTACAACCGGCAGCATTTTATGAGAAAAACAAGGCAGTACGTCGAACGGGGGCATAACGTAGCTTTTCTATTTTGCGATATCGACAATTTCAAGCTGCTCAACGACACGGAAGGACATCGTGCCGCGGATCAGGTGCTCAAGCAGGTTGCCGGCATACTGATCGATGAGACGGAGGGGATTGGAACGGCCGGCCGGTACGGCGGCGAGGAGCTTGTTGCGGCTGTCGCTCATCCGAAGGTGAAGCCCCAGGACATCGCGGAGACGGTACGCGCCAGGGTAGAGAAGGAGACATCCGTAACGGTAAGCATCGGGTGGAGCGTTATCAACAAACGTCAGTCTGCGGAAGAAGCAGTCAGACAAGCCGATGAGGCGATGTACCACTCGAAGATGACCGGCAAAAACAAGGTCACTTCTTATAAATCGATTTCGCGGACCCGCGGTTCGTCTGCCGCCTCCTTGGAGAATGACGATTCTCCGACTTTAAAAGCGACCTGATCATTTCTCTTCTTCAATCGGCTAGTTGGGCTCCAGGCTGGCATGATCGGATGTAACACCCCCTGCATGCATACCTCTTGAGATGTTATTTCGGCAGCGGCTTTTCCAATGCATAAAGTTCATCTTCAACCGCCATAAGCCGCTCCGCAATTAACCTTCGTGCATCCGTAACCGCGTGATTGTATAAAAACGGACCGAGCTCCGCGATCATAAAGTCGATCATCTGCTCCGCTGCGATGGTGCCGATCGCCTCCGACCGCTCGGTTTCAAAATAATTCTGTACCCGCCCGATCAGAATTTCCTTTTGTTCCCTCGGCAGCGTCAACATCATCATTTTGCTTTCACCCTCTCTCAGAATAACAGCTTGACTTTGCACGTCATTAAGAAAAAAAGAGCTTGATTAAGCTCCTCGTACGATTATATTTAGCTGGGTTGCGAATGACGCAAATTACGGGTTCCGGACAACCGGTATGAGAATCTCGACCCGTTCCTCTTCCAGATGCTCATCGATAAAAAACACTTCAATCGTTACCGCATTGTCCGCCTTTATTAACTGTCGTTCATTCATCCAGGCCATAATGTGCTCATAACCTTCACCAATCCGCTTGTTCGTGCAGGTAACCATCGCGTACAGATGCTCCGGAACGGTAAACTGTACCATTCCGTCCGGAATATGCTCCAGATGGTGGACCTCACAACAAGCCCAATAGGTGGCAAACGCTTCATTGCCGTAATATGGGCTTATTACAGCAGGTAACAAGATGCGGTCATTCAATTCATGCTTCCTCGCAAGAAATTCGGTCTGCAGCCGAATTGCCTCGTCCGGAAACGAAGAATACGGACCGGAGTAACTGATTCCCACCAGGTTCAGCGACGGTTTGTTCACCAGCATGCAGTTGTCCATAGCGATTTCCTCCCGGCTTTTTGGATTGGTTTCGTGGTATGAACGCAATACAGTCAGCGGCGAAAGCAACGTCTTTACATCATTGTACTAATATAGTGTATCATGATTCAACCTATGAATGGGATTTTTTTCTTTATTTTAATCATTTGCATGCTGAATGAGGCACCCCGTTGAACATAGCGCTAATGCATACACGACTTTTCGTGATATAGTAGACAAAAGCTCTGTTAGTAAGAAGGTGGCCTTTATGCAAATTATCGCTATACTCACGATGCTGGTCGATCATATCGGGATCGTTTTTTTTCCGGATGAAAGCATCTGGCGCACCATTGGCCGGATCGCATTTCCGCTCTATGCATTCGCACTTGTTATCGGCTATTACAAAACGACGGATCGGCGCAAGTACCTGCTGCGCCTGACCGTTATCGCCGTATTATCGCAGCTGCCTTATCAAATTGGATTGGACGACCATGGCGTTAATGTGGTCGGGACATTAATTATATGTTTGCTGGTCCTGATCCTGCTTGACCGGTTTCGGCACTTCGCGCTCGCCCTTCCGGTGGTCGCCGCGGCCGCAATCCTGCTGGAGACGGCAGATTTTGACTATGGCTACTACGGATTGGCGCTTGTGCTGATTTACCGTTACTGTCGGGGGCATTTGCAGGTCTTTTTACACCTGATTCTTAATATTGCCGTTCTATTCGACAAAGGATGGATGCTGCAGCTATTTAGTCTGTTCACAACGTTGACCCTTGTCTATTCGCCTCAGCTTTACCGCTACTTCGACCGGTATAAACCGCCGCGCTGGGTGTGGCGGGCATTTTATCCCGCCCACCTGTCGGTTCTTGCGGTTTATCAGCTTGCGGCTGCAGCCACGTAATTTAATCGTCCTTCTGCTGCCCGAGCGCCGCCTTAAGCGCATCGCCGAGACTGGAGGACAACGTCACATTATCGCTGTATTGATGAACCAGCTTCTCCTGCTGCTTGCGCATTGTCCGTCCGCCGCCGCTCCGTTCGCCGTCCAGCTTTTCGACGAAATTACATGGTCGGCATTGCGCATATTTCCCCGCTTTTCCATCGTGAATTTCCATTTTCTTACGACATTGCGGACATCTTTTATTCGATAGCTGCGGCTCGGCTGAGCGACGATAACCGCATTCGCGGTCCGAGCATACGAGCGACTTGCCGCGCTTGCTCTTTACCTCCATCAGCGGCTTGGCGCACTCCGGACAGCGGGAATGCGTCAAGTTATGCGGTTTGTATTCCTTCGTTTCGCGTTTCACCTCACCGACCCATTCGATCGTCCGCTTGCGGATTCCATCCATGAAGCGCTTCGGGTCGCCCTTGCCCTTTGCAATCCGTTCCAGCTCGCTTTCCCATTCCGCCGTCAATTCCGCGCTGCGCAGCTCATCGACAACCAATTCAATCAACTGCTTGCCTTTGCCCGTCGGAACAAGCCGGTTGCGCTGCCGTTCAATCGTATCCGTCCCAAGCAGCTTCTCGATAATGTCCGCCCGCGTAGCCGGCGTACCGAGATTATGCTTCTCCATCGCACCGAGCAGAGCAGCCTCCGTATAACGCGGCGGCGGCTGAGTTCGGAGCTCGCGAAGCTTGGCGCTCTTGACCTGAAGCGACTGGCCGAGCGTTAACGGAGGAAGCAGCTGACGGACCGTTTCCTCTTCCTGCTCCTCATCCTCGGCCTCTTCCGCCGTAACGGTCTGGCTGCCGTATACTTCCTTCCAACCTGCATCCTTTTGAACCTTTCCTTTGGCATAAAAACGGTCTTCGCCGGCTTGGATGACAACACTTGTCTCATCGTATACGTATACCGGATAGAACATCGCAATGAACCGGCGCACGATCAAGTCGTACAGCTTCCTCTCTTCCGGTGTCAACGCGCCGAGGTTGACAAATTGCTCGGTCGGGATAATCGCGTGATGGTCGCTCACCTTGCTGTCGTCGACGATCCGTTTCGTCACTTTGAGCGGTGTGCGAAGCAGCTTCTTTGCGAGCTGTGCATACGGTCCCACAGCAATACTTTCCATTCTGTTTTTTAGCGTCGGCACCATGTCCGAGGTCAAATATTTGGAGTCGGTACGCGGATATGTGACCAGCTTGTGCTGTTCATACAATCGTTGAAGCACGCTGGAAGTCTGCTTCGCGGAAAAACCGAGCCGTTTATTCGCGTCCCGCTGCAGCTCAGTTAAATCATAGGCGAGCGGCTGCGGCTCCGACTTCTCGCTCGTCTTGAGCTTTTCCACCCGGGCTTGCCGGGAGTTGCACCTTGCGGCGACCAGCTCGGCTTTCTCCTTCTCCCAGGCCCGGCCGTCATGCCCGTCTTTCTCCCGCCACACTGCCTGGAATGTGCCGAAATCCGCTGTCACCGTCCAATACGGCTTCGGCTGAAAACCGGCGATTTCTTGCTCTCTGTCCATCAATATCGCAAGCGTTGGCGTCTGCACTCTGCCTGCGGCAAGCTGCGCATTATACTTACATGTCAGCGCCCGCGTCACATTCAGTCCGATCAGCCAATCCGCTTCGGCGCGGCAGACGGCGGAAGCGTACAGCCTGTCATATTCTTTGCCCGGCCGCAGCTTCCCGAAGCCTTCCTTGATCGCCTTGTCCGTCTGCGAAGAAATCCACAATCTGCGGTAAGGCTTGCGCCACTTCACCAGCTCCATGATCCACCGTGCAACCAATTCTCCTTCCCGTCCCGCATCTGTCGCAATAATGAGCTCCTTCAAGTCCTGACGCTTGCACAGATGTGCAATACCCCGGAATTGATGGGACGTCTCCTTCATCACTTTCAGCTTCATCGTTTCGGGAAGAAGCGGTAATTCGTCAAGATTCCATTGTTTATATTTGCTGTCATAGTCCTCCGGCTCGGCCAATGTGACCAAATGGCCCAGCGCCCAGGTGACGACATATTGACTGCCTTCATAATGATGCTTATGCTTCTGGCCGCATCCGAGCACACGGGCCAGCTCCTTGGCGACGCTCGGCTTTTCCGCCAGTACTAGCGCTTTCATATCCCCAACTCCTGACATAAGGATCTTTGAGCATGACACAGGGATCTTTGAGCGGGGCTCAAAGTCTCTCTGCTTCTCAAAGTCTCTCTTATTTTTAATTACATCATCTTCTCATAGATTATCGGCCAAGAACGGGCTGTTGTCAAAACTGACGGGAGACAAATGACCGCAACTCCTGTACAATGAGACTATATTAATCAACTAAAGGAATCGTTGTCCGGATGGGCAGTCAGCCCATACCTGCGTCAGTCAAGAGCCATCCCCAACTGAGCTTGAAAGTAAAAATCTTCCCTGCCACGGAGAGTCAGCCTCTTCCCGGAACCTTCAAAAATAACAAACCCGCCCGACACAACGTCAGGCGGGTTTACGCGGTTAATCCTTCAACATTGCCAATTGCGGTCGAAATTCTTCAATCGCTTCAGGCGTTTCCAACGATTCGTTCTGGATCAGAGGCGTTACCGGGTATACATGCATCTGCGACGCCGGATATGCGTAAATGTGGTTTCCTAACATCTTTCTGTCCGTAAATTCCGGATGAAGCCATTGTTCCCGCTCCGCATCGTCCAGAATGACCGGCATCCGGTCGTAATACTCCGAAACGACCCGATTGGGCGCTGTCGTTACAATAGTGCAGCTGTAATGAACGGCGCCCCGGGGGTCGACCCGCGTCTCAAACAGCCCTGCCATTGCGAACACATTTTGGTTCCTCAATACGATCCGGAATGCTTCACCGACCTTCCCCTTCGTTCGCCAGCTGAAAAAACCGCTGCAAGGAATGACGCAGCGCTGACGGCTGATGATCCTGTCAAAAATTTTCTTGCGGCTCACAGAATCGAAATCCGCGTTGATCGAATCTTTCGCCCAGAACGGGAATAGTCCCCATCTGGCCTCGATCAGCTTACGGTTGTCGCTGCCGCCGATCACGATGGGGACGGATTGCGTAGGCGAGATGTTGTAACGTTCGGTAAGTACCGTATAAATCTTATGAATACGGAACTTTTCTTGCAGCTCCGCCGGTCTGACATTGAGAGAGTAGCGTTCGCACATGGAGGAAGACCACCTTTGTTTTACCTCCATTATCCGCTGTTTTGGAAAAATTATGCGTTCTCGTAGTAAAATGAGGAAGGAGCTGCCTGTTCGATTCAATGATATGACATTCCGGTTCTTCAATCTCTGAGGGAGTCGTTCGGATTGCCATCCTCAAAATGGAACATCAGTTATACCCGGTATTTTCGCGTTTTTATGTAAGCTGCAAAACTGACCGAATGGCCGGCGTATCCAAGCTGACGCAGCATGGATGCGATCGCGCCGCGATGATAGGTGCCATGATTCACCATCGTAATGATCGCTTCTTCCAGTGTAAGAGATGTCTCGCCGCCCCGGTCGTTTTTAAAACGGACCTCCGTCTCCCACTTCGTTTGCGGCATCGACAGCAGCAACGAGAACCGCTCATGAAGCCGGCTGAACCGGTCTTTAATGTCTTGCATATCAATCTCTTCGTCAGAAGCATTCCGATCCTCTTGTTCGGAAGAAGGGAAACCCGGTTTATGTCCTTGGGCCGCTTCATACCAGATTGAGTCGATCAAATAAATATGCTGAAGCGTCAGCGCAATCGTAGAAAAGCCGCTTGACACCCGCTCATGATACAGCACTTGCGGCAGATGGATTTCCATATGATCCGCCAAGGCTGCAAACGACCATACGTGATAGTCGTATAGCAGCTTCGTATCCAACCCCAATCACCCGCTTAGTCATTTTGATACTTCCTCAGAAAGTGAAGGATCTGCTCCCAGGCTTCCAGTTTATCCTTAGCCGTTTTATTATATTTGCCCGGCACCGGACTACTCGAAGGGAGCCTCATATATTCTTTATCATCGGACAAGCCGACATGGCGCTTATAGCTCTGCTCCGCTTTAGTACCGTTAAACAGCACAGCCCGAATATTCGGATACTCCTTATACAACGCGCCGAAGTCATTCGCCTCCTCGTCCCGGATGTTCGCGTCCAGACTCCCTTCCCGCTTGCAGCTCGCAAGCACGTCCCACAACGCAATCCGTTTGGACAGCACAAATGCCAGACGCTCCTCGTAAGAAGGATGCGGCTGTTCCTCAAATAAACGATAGATGATCGGCCAAAAATGATTTCTCGGGTTCGCGTAATATTGCTGCCGTTCCAGCGACTGCGCCCCGGGCATCGAACCGAGAATAAGGACGGTTGAGCGGTAATCGATGACCGGGCCAAAGCATACAAGCTTATCCGCCGTCATTTGCAGTACCGAACGACTTCCCGGTACGGCAGCGACCCGCCGAAAATATCGAGTGCGCTGCCGATCGTTATATCCAGTCTGCCGCCGGTCAATAGCCGAAAACGATCAAGATCATCCAGCGAGCGCGCTCCGCCTGCGTAGGTTGTCGGGATATGAACCCATTCAGCCAATTGACGGACCAGCGTTTCCTGAATGCCGGTACGTTTTCCTTCCACATCAACGGCATGAATGAGAAATTCGCTGCAGTAATTCTCCAGCTCAGAAATGTTTGCAGCGTTCACTTCAAAGTTACTGAAGGTTTTCCATTGATTCGTAACAACAACCCATTTGCCGTCTTTTTCTTTACAGCTTAAGTCGATGACAAGCCGCTCTTTGCCGATCTCGGCGACGATGCGCCGCAGGTTATCCATATTTAACTCGCCGTCACGGAATACATATGAGGTAACTATAATATGGGAGGCACCCTTTTCCAAATAATAAGCGGCATTCTCGGCCGTAATGCCCCCGCCGATCTGCAATCCTCCCGGGTATGCCTGCAGCGCCTGCACGGCTGCTTCCTTATTGCCGCCGCCTAGCATAATCACATGTCCGCCTTCCAGCCGGTCATTCTTGAAGAGCTCCGCATAATGTGCCGGTGTCAGGTCGGATACGAAATTTTCAACGACTTGATCGTTAACGCTGTTAAGCGATTCGCCTACGATCTGCTTCACTTTCCCCTGATGAAGATCAATACAAGGACGGAATTTCAACGAACCTCAACCCTTCTATGTTATGTTAGATGAATTATACAATACCACATTGGTATTTCTCCATGCTAAACTTGTCGAAATGCGCGCTTGCCCGGGAAATGGCTTACATTTCCTTCATACGATAACGGTACCAGTAGGTGTACACTTCCTGATAGCCGAGTTTAGCGTAAAGACGAACAGCCGGTGTGTTGTTCTTCACAACGAGCAGATATCCTTTATCGGCACCGTTCCTTCTTCCCCATTTCAAAATATGCAGGAGCAGCTGTTCCCCAAAACCTCGCCGCCGAGAGGACTTGTCCGTAAAAATATCGTACAGGCCGATATATTCCCGTTCAATCACTCCGATTCCGATGGCCGCAGGTCTGCCTTCATAATAGAGTGTAAAGAATCCCCTGGTCAAATAAGACGGGGCAAGAATCCCCCGCGTTGCAGCCTGCTTCTCTGCGGAAAGCCCCATCATCTCCGAGAGATGACCTAGCCACTCCTCCGATAGCGCCGATTCAACCCGCACATCGCCGGCTTCAGGTTCCCCAACATTCGCTAAATCAACAACCTGAACACTTGTATGATCCTCGATAACGTAACCGCGTGCGGCCAGCAGTTTATCCAGCCCTTGAGGCTCTGCAAACGGAGTCATTTTGAAAATGGTGTCCAATCCCATTTTGCCGTATATTTGCTCGCAATACGTTATCTTCTCCTGTACATCAAAGGTCGAAGCGTAGATCGGCTGAACCGAATTGGAACGTTTCGTATATCCGTCGGAGAAGCGGAGCAGCCAGCCGTCATAAACAAAGGTTTGAATCGCCGGCCAGCCGTTCAAAGACATCTCTTCTATTTGTTTATACATATCTCTCCCCCAGCATGTAACGCTATTAAATATCCGTTAAACGCATCGATTTGAATCAATACAGCCTCTTTTCGTAGCTCTCCTTGAGGGCATTAGCCACCGTTTCTTCGGTAACATTATCCGCATTTACATGATCGGCCAGCATCCGCGGAATTGAAGGGAGGCCTTTCTTTTCTTGCCAAAGCCCGGGAGTCCAAAGCTGCGATCTCTTGAACGCTTTGGCACAGTGGATAAAACATTCCTTGACTTCTACCCCGATTCCGGCGACAGGCCGCTTGCCGTGCGCTTCCATCCGCATCATCAGCTCCTCGTCTTTCACTACCCATGCGCGGCCGTTCACACGAAGCGTTTCTTCCAGATTGGGAATTACGAATTGGATGCCGATATTCGGGTTCTCGAGCAGATTGCGAAGCGTGTCCAATCTGCGGTTGCCCGGACGTTCCGGAATGACAAGATGCCGGTCGTCGATAATATGGACGAAACCCGCCGCATCTCCTCTCGGCGACACATCGCAAGCGCCGGACCTGTCCGCAGTCGAGATGAACAGCATGGGTGACAAAGAAATAAAATGCCGGCAATGGTTATCCAACCGACCGATCTGCTTCCTTTGCACAAGCTCTCCGGGATAACCGAACAGCTCACGAAGCTCCTTCTCCGAACCGACCGGTTGTTTAAATACATTACTGCTTTTTTGCAGCTGAATATGTAAAGGATTATTCTCCATGTTTCCTCCCTATCAAAACCGCCCCGTTTTCCTTTTAGCGCTGATTTCCAGATGATTGTCGTCTTCTTAGGACTCTACTTGCATGCCTGTATTTTCTAACAGTTATCAGCGACGTTATATGCGATATATTCCCGTTTTTGTAAGGCTAACGGTTACCAGCGCGCCTATTTACCCATTTTCATCGTTTTTGGGTCGGGTTTCAGCATATAACGGCGCCTGCAACCGTTAGCATGTACAACCGTTAGAGCAGTTCAAACTCCTGCGGCAAATAGCTCATCGATATAATTAGCGAACCTCTGCCCCTTAAAAGACGATTCCCAATGCCTGCACGGCAAACCATAACCCTGCAACCGCAATCATAACGATACCGCTCTTTCTTGCAATTTCACACATCCGGCCATCCTTGAGATTCGGAGAAATGACATAAAAGAACAACCCGACGCCGAACGGGACAATCATATTCACCATTAAAGCCAATAATTGCTCGAACATAAGACACCTCCTAATCTTGCTCTCTGGGCACCATTTCACTATGAGCTTAACGTTCCTCACGATCATATTATGCCGGTTTTCTATTCCGGCCATATAAGTCTGGATTTTTCCACTTATGTACAACTTTCTGACTAGTCTTCCGTTCAAAGATGCCGTTCCTTTACTTCATCCATTTCCCCCGGAATAACTTCATTAACAACAGATCAAATAGTGCAGCCAGCGCAATCCCGGCCGAATACCGTGCCAAATCTGCATACAAAAAGCCTCTTCCGAGAACGAGGGCGCCAATGGTTGTATTCCGGACAGCGTTGATCCAGCCCGCCTGGTATAACTGAGTGCATTCAATGACGAAACAAAACAGCAGACTTATACCTCCTAAAACGATTAACCGCCATCTAGGAAATAATGCCCTGAAGCCAAAATAGATCATCGACGCCCATAACGTATCTCCGGCATGAGCCGAAATGAAGTCTGGCAGCCACCCGGCTCCCGTACGAGACCCCAGGCCGAGGATAATGACAATCACCATTACTATTCCATATAGCAAGGAAGCGCGCATGTTTATTTGATCCGTTCCTTTCCGATCCGTATCTTGATTTCGACTCTATTATCGGAATGTTTTACATTCGCAAACCATAGAATAGAAACAAAGCAAGTACAAGCCTTTATTGAACCCTATGAGGAGGAAGAAGAATGGCAAACGTGAATATCAGGCCGTTTCTTGGCGAATGGAAACTGATTCCCGAGCAATCCCGCTACGAAATGGGGCATCCTCCCAAAAAAGCGTTTTATCGCATTCAACCGAAGAATGAGCAATTTTCTTTTACCGCTGAATGGACAACCGAGGATGATAACCGGTTTCAGGTCACTTATTACTCAGTACCGGACGGAAAATCATATCCCTACGGCAATCCACGGCTCGCCGATACGATTTCATCCCGGCTACTGGACGGTCGAACGTTGGATACCGCGGTATCCAAAGACAATATCGTCATCAGTTATGCCAGAAGGACATTGTCCGACGACCATGGAGTCATGACCGTTACCCAAACCGGCTTCACGCCTGACGGGAAACCTTATTCCAATCTGTCGGTTTACCGGAAATGTTCTTTAGAATGATGAAGATCAAATAACCTGCAAACGCGCCAAGCGTATTCAGAATAATATCGTCAATATCAAAGCTGCCTCTGCGCGAAAGCATCTGGGTCAGCTCCAGAACGGCGATGCCTGTAATAAAAGCAATCATAAATTTTGCCGCACGCCAGTTGAACACGTATGGAATACAGATTCCGAAAGGGATAAATACACCGATATTGCCGAAGAGATTGATAACCCACGTTCGGGTGTTGTAGCTTCCGGAGTTAAAGATATACTGTTTAATCGTATGGAAAGGAGTAAGATTATACATATGTTGTTGAAAATAAACATTATGTGCTCTCCCAAAACCGATAAACATCCAATAGAGCAGCAGCACAAAATAGAACAGAATGAGAACTCCGGCCGTTTTTCGGGAAATTCGGACAACCTTTCGCATTTATTCACCTGACCGTTCCTTCAAAAATACCATTTTTTATACATCTGCGGAGTATAACAGAATTCCGTCCCGCTTCATCCAGCCCGACTGGCCCCAGAATTGTCTGCCAAGCTCATTGTCGGCAATCACCATAATATGACACTTCATAATACCGGTTTTTCTGAGCTGTTTAAGACTCCTTGCCACCAGCCCGGTTCCGATCCGATGCCCTCTATGTTCAGGATCTACCGCTGCGTGGTAAATATAACCTCTTCTCCCGTCGTGCCCGCACAGGACCGTTCCTACGATTCTGTCGTTATGTTCACACACAAAACTCAATCCGCTGTTCCGATTCAAGTAATACTGTATGGATTCCCTGGAATCCGCTTCGCTCAAAGCCAGTCCTTCGATTCTTCTCCATAATGCGATTACTGGTTCATAGTCATCGATGACCATTTCTCGATAGTTGTACATATTTTCCTGCCTCCAAAAACTCAATAAAAAAGTTCCCAATTTCCGCTTCCAGCTATTGTAGCATGAGAAACGGAAATTAGGAACGGTTGCTATATTTAATGCTTTACAGTCGTAGAGACGGATACCGGTTTTACCGGAAGAGAGGAAGGTTTGTTCCTTGACAGAAAGATGCATGCCGTTACGATGCATACGCCGCCTGCAGCCGTTAAGGCGTCCGGCACCTCGCTCCAGAACATGAAACCCCATACGGCGTTGAACAAAATGCCGATATAGCGAACCACTTCGACGAGAGCCGCATTCTCATGGGTAAAGGCTTTCGTTAGAAACAATTGCCCGATCAGCGATACGACGCCTATACAGATCAAATAAAACCATTCGAGCGCCGACGGCATGACAAAGCTGTTCCATATCATCGGAATTGAAATCAGTGTAGCCGTCGCCAGGAAATAGAATACAATTTCGTACGTGTGATGAGTTCTGCTTAAATACCGGATCGATATCGCCGCCCCTGACGCGAACACCGCGCTCAGCAAACCGATCAATGCATAAACCGAGAAAGAGCTGTAATCAAACGGCTTAACAAGCAGCATCACCCCGGCAAATACAAGAGGCAGCACCAATACTGCCCTCCGGTTAAGCCGCTCCTTCAACAGTACAGCCGATAGCACGATTGCAAAAATGGGAGACAGATGGGCCAAAATGCTGGCATCCGTCAACGGAATTTTGGA
This sequence comes from Paenibacillus tarimensis, assembly GCA_041281825.1. Taxonomy (GTDB): domain Bacteria; phylum Bacillota; class Bacilli; order Paenibacillales; family Paenibacillaceae; genus Paenibacillus_D; species Paenibacillus_D tarimensis_A. Next base: position 3,773,559 of record CP166298.1, read on the forward strand.
GATCGCATAGAAATAGGCGATTAGATACAACGCCCCCAGAACGCCGCGCAGCGCGAGCATCGGAATTCCTGTTGTCGAGAACGCCACTTTTTGCTGCCCCATCAAGGCAACGATGATAACCGTTCCGATGATGCTTCTGAAGAAGACAACCTCCGATGGCGGAATCGTCGCGCTCACTTCCTTGACCAAGGCGTTCATTATACTAAAAACAAGGGATGATAAAATCGCCAGAATGACTCCGTTTTTCATGATATGCTCCTTAATCCATCCAATTCAAGCCATATCGCCCGAACGTCGTCTTCCGTCCGGTCGGAAAGCTGGTCCGGATTCAAGCGCTGTACTCCCAAGCCATCGACAAAAGCCTGCAGCCGTCGTTCAAATATGCGGAGCAGCCCGGACGTTTCCGGCATTCGGATGTCTGCCTTCTCAGCCAAACCGTAAAGCAATTTCAACCTCTTCCAATCCTCGAAAGGGATGCGGGGAATCACCCACATGCCGTTCTGGTCCTCATAAACCTGCCGATATGGAACGGCGGAGAAATCGAAATATTTGCCGTTCTCATCCGGTGTGGAAAACGGATCGATCAAAATCGAAGTGTAACGGATATACAGCAAATACTCCTGTTTGATCGGCTCGAATAACTCAAAACCTTCAATGTCATCGCGGGATAACGTCTCCTCATGGACCGGATAATTATCGTCATTCAAAAACTGGAGCAGGTTGAACGGCTTGGCCCCGAAGAAACGGAGCAATTCGGAAATTTCCTTCCACAGCCGGACCATGCTTCTGATCGAATGCTGTGTTATCGGCCCCTCCGGGTACAGCTTATACATGCTCTTCCCTGATTTTTCCCGGCGAAAGATTTCATTCAACGAGAAATCATTCATAAATAAAGGCGGGTGTACATAGGTCGTTATACTTCTGCTTTCTGCTTCAATCGGCTGTCCGAGCACAACGCAATGAATGCCGAGACTCTCTATGAAACTCTTAAAATGGTATACGCTGCGGCTGTTCTTATGGCTGGATGAGATATAGATCCGTTTCTTAAATGCCTTCGTGAAGCATGAGGTCACGCTCTGCTCGCCGGGGGCAAACTTCGTGGCGGCATAATAGGCCGACAGACTGACGACATCGATACGGTCCTTGCACATGCCAAGCCTGCTGTTCACAAACAGATTCGAGCCGATGCCCGGCGACAGCAGCACGATCGTCCGAACCGCTTGCAAGCGGCTTGGCCGCAAAGCATCTATGACTTCCTTGTAGCTGTCGCAGGGCGTGCAGATCACTATCGTTTCCCAACAATCGTCGAGTTCATCAAATCCTTCATAGAATCGGCTCAACAAAGCATCTCCCGATAGATGGCGGTGGCGTTCGCTCTGAATGACGGCAGAAACCCGGTTGCCTGTAGTCTTAAGTTCCTCCGCCAGTCTCGTCGCATGGGACCCTTTCCGGTTCAATAGTCCGATTCGTCCGCACCAGCCGCCGGACAGATGCACGGCAACCTGAAGCGCCGCCGGACCGGCGCCGACAATAAGCGTATTGCCTAATACATTCGCTTTTGGAATCTGTTCGTTCATAACGCCATCCCTTTCACGGATCTTTCCAGAACCATCGTGTCATAAATCGCGTTCGTTCGGATCGATTGTGTCATTTGCCAATCCGCTAATAATTCTTCTTCCAGCGGGTAGTTAAATACCGATTTGATCCCATTGCCGTATCTGATCGCGATCTTTGCTTCCGGGCGGGCCGTTTCCTTTAATTGTCCTAACACTTCAAGCTTGTTCGGTACGAGGGAGGCGACAATGATATGCGTAGCTTCTTGACCGAACGGCAATTCACCGATCCGGCTGTCCGAGAACCGCATCTTCGGCTCCAGACCGCACGCGCAGGCTACCGCTCGTCCGAGCTCCACCGCTTCGGGATCAATGTCCAGACACATGACCTCGGCCCCCGCTTCCTTTGCAATAGTCAGCGCCGATGTCGGAAAAGCGCCCGAACCGATAAACAGTACCTTTGACGTCTCGTTTATCCTGTATTGTTCAAACTCGTCTCTGACCATCAACGCCAGTGCATCCAGATAGTCGCTAATCTTCTTTCCGTTCCCGCATATATGCAGCGCTTGGTACTTCTCAACATCGCATAGCGCATGTACGGACGCTTCCCTCAGCTCGCATGCATGCGCACGAATGTCATCGTGTCCTTCCCATAGCAGCCATTGCCGCTCGCTGCGTTCGCATGTCATAAATCGGCACAGCTCATCCAGCTTGTGCTTTAATAAATCGTAACAATCGCTGCATACCCTTGCATAATTCGTTAATTGCTTGATTTCGTATTCAAGCGAGCTTAAGGACAGCAGAAATTCGTACTTGTCTCTGATCATCATTTCCCTCCAATTCCTTTAAATATCGATTGGTACAATCATTAATCGTCTATTTATTCGTAACTATTACTATTTGCCAACGCACCTCCTTATTAGACTGGGCCGCTGCTAACTGACAGCGGCAACCAGCTTTTTCGTATACTCATGCCGTTCTGCGCTGAAGATTTGCCCGCTTGCAAAATGATCGACAATCCGGCCCTCCTTCATGACGATAATCCGGTCGCTCATCCGCTGTACGGCCGCAATATCATGGGAGATAAATAAATAAGCAAGACCGAGATTCGTCTGCAAGCGCTTAAGCAGCTCCAGAATTTGTGCCTGAACCGAGACATCGAGACTGGAGGTCGGCTCGTCGCATACGAGCAGCTTAGGCATCAGGCTGATTCCCCTGGCGATCACTACGCGTTGACGCTGTCCGCCGCTCAATTCATGCGGATAACGGTCCATATGCCCGGCCTGCAAGCCGACCATTTCCAGCAATTTAGCCGCCGTGTCTCTGCGGGAACGCCTTACATCCTCAAGAAATGGCGGTTTGACAAACGGGAAATTGTCCAGCGGTTCCATTAACGACCGCCAGACAGGCAGCCGCTGATTCAGCGATGCCGTCGGATCCTGAAAAACAACCTGAATATGCTGCCTGATCTTACGCAATTCCCTGCTTTTAAGATCAAAGACGGAAACACCGTTAAAACGAACCTCGCCGCCGTCGGGCCGCTCGAGCGCAAGCAGCAGCCGTCCCAGCGTGCTCTTCCCGCTGCCGCTCTCTCCGACCAGCCCCAGACACTCGCCTTCACCGATATGCAGCGATACGTCCTGGACGGAGGCTACCTTTCTTCCCGATTCCTGATAAGTCTTATATAATCCGTTAACCGTCAGCAGCTCTTTCATACGTATTACCTCCGAAGCTTGTTTCCGTATCCGCAGGAATTTCAACATCCGCATCCGATAATCGAGGAACGGATTTCAGCAGCATCCGCGTGTAGGGATGAACCGCTTGCCGTACAATCGATCCGGCAGGCTGAACTTCAATGATCCTGCCGTTCTGCATGACCGCAACCGTATCGGCGCGCTTTATTACATGTCTTAGATCATGTGTAATGAAGAGCACCGCACAACCGGTCTGAAGCTGAAGACCGGCCAATAAATCAAGCACTCGCTCTCCTGTCAGAACGTCCAGCGCCGTCGTCGGCTCATCGGCGATCAGCAGCTTCGGCTCGAGCATCATCGCGGCAGCGAAGGAAGCCCGCTGGAGCTGTCCGCCGCTCAATTGAAACGGATAGCTGTTGAATGCGCGTTCCGCGGGCAGGCCGACCTTTTCAAGCCACTCGATCGCACCAATTTTTGCCTGCTTATGCGAAACATCGCGGTGACTGCGGATCGTTTCCGTCAATTGCTTTCCGATTTTCAGAAACGGTGTAAAGCTTCCCTGGTAATCTTGAAATACATACCCGATCTGACAGCCGCGAAGGCATCTCTTCCGCTTCTCGGGCCAAGTTAATATATTCTCGCCTTGGTACAGAATCGTTCCGCTCTCTATGTGCAGCGAATTCGGCAGCAATCCCATAATAGCGCTCGCGGTCAAGCTTTTGCCGCTTCCGCTTTCACCGACCAGTGCGAACATCTCCCTTTTGCGGATACGCAGGTCCAGATTGTGAACAAGGGTATGCTTCTGTTTTCCTTGTTGTACACAAACGTTCATTCCTTGAAGCTCCAGAACTGTCTCCGCTCCGATCATCGAGGTACGAATCGATTCGGCCGGATGAATGTTCGTGATTGTACCGGTCTTCTTGTCCGATTCAAGCAAAACTCCCGTCATCCCGTTCACCTCCGATTATAAATAGCCGCATTCTCCGGCACAGCCCGAAGTTATTTGCTGCGTACGTCCAACGAGTCCCTGAACCCTTCGCCAATCAGGTTGCATGAGATGACAACCAGCATAATAGCGAGTCCCGGATAAATCATCAGCCCGGGCACCGTCTGGAAGTACGGACGACCGTCATTCAGCATCGCTCCCCATTCCGGTGCGGGAGGCTGTGCCCCCAAGCCAAGATACGATAACGAGGATACAATCAAGATGACCTTGCCGATATCCAGGGCAGCCAGCACGATGACTGGCGAAATGATTTGCGGCAGCAGATGCCGCCGCATGATCACCCATGCGCTGCAGCCGGCGACCCTCGCAGACAGCACATATTCCTTCTCCCTTTCCGACAATACGATGCTGCGCACGACTCTCGCATAGCCGATCCATTTCACCAACACGATGGAGAGCATAAGGTTTGTCAGGCTCGGTCCGAGAAATCCGGCAAACGCGATCGCGAGAATAAACTCCGGCAGCGCGCTGACACCGTCGACGATCCGCATGACCGCCGCGTCTATCCGGCCGCCGATATAGCCGGACAGCAGGCCTAGCGGAATACCGATCACCGCTACCACAGCGATAGCCAATGCCGTAATGCCGAGTGTCGTCTGCGCGCCGGCGACAAGTCTGGAAAATAAACATCTCCCCATATGATCCGTGCCAAGCGGGTACTTTAAGCTCGGCTGCTGAAGACGCTCTGACATTTGTACCGTGAGCGGGTCGTTCGGCACCAGGACGGGTCCGAACAGCGTCAGAAATATAATGATCGACATCAATATGATTCCAACAAGCGATGCCGGTTCGCGAAGCAGAAGACTCCAAGCGTTGCGGCTTCGGGTGTCCGGATAAAGGGCGGGCGAAGCGTTCACACTCATAACGATCCTCCCTTGCTGTATCGAATTCGGGGATCCAGCAGAACGTATGCGATATCAACCAGTAAATTTACGGTGACTACAAATATGCCGGTCAGCAATACATAACCTTGGATAACCGGATAGTCGCGTTGAAAGATCGCTTCCACCGCCATACTTCCCAGACCCGGCCAAGCAAACAGCGTTTCGATGACAACCGAGCCGGTCAACAGATTGCCGATGCTCATCCCGAATACCGTCACAACAGGCAGCAGAGCCGCACGAAGCGCATGCCTTATCAAGATGCGCCATTCCGCTATCCCCCTCGCCCTTGCCGCACGGATATATTCCTGCGACAAACTTTCGAGCAGTCCGGCCCGAAGGAGGCGTGCATAGACGGCAGCCATCGCGAAGCCTAACGTAACGGAAGGGAGAATCATCGAACGGAAACCGCCCATTCCCATTGTCGGCAGCCAGTTCAGTTGATAAGCGAAGGCATAGATAAGAAGCATACCCATCCAAAAGCTGGGGATCGATGCGCCTACCAAAGCGAATATACGGCTGATATGATCCGGAAGCCGACCCGGATATTTGGCTGAAAGCAGTCCCAGCGGCACGGCCAATATGATCAGGACAACCAAGCCCCCGACAGTCAGTTGAACTGTCGCCGGCAATCTATCCATCATCTCCTCCAGAACCGGTTTTCCTTTCACATAAGACTTCCCGAAATCGAATTGCATCAGGTTCAGCATCCATGTTCCGTACTGGACCAGAACCGGCCGGTCGAAGCCAAGCTCCTTCCGGAGCGCAGCTTCATCTTCCATAGTTACCGACAGTTCATCGGCCTTCAGAATGGTCAGCACCGGATCTCCCGGCGCCAGCTTCATCAACGTGAACGTCAGCAGCGACAACAGGAACAGCACGAATACCAGCTGCAGCAATCTGGCTCTGACCAGCTTCAGCACCTTACTTCACATCCATCTTGTTTGTAATGATGTAATACTCTTCCGCTCCAGGCTTCCAATCGGTCACACGTTTGTTGACGCCGACGATAATATTCGGGTAGACAGCATAAGCGTGGGGAACTTCCTGCGCGACAATCCCCGTCGCTTCCTTCGTAAGTTCAACGCGCTGCTTCAGATCGCCTGTGGCGTTAAGCCGCCCGAGCACTTCATTGATTTTCTCGCTCGAAGTATCAGTAGCATTCAACGACCCTCCGGGTGCGAACGCCGAGTTGAGGAAATATCCACCGTCCCCGCGCGGCGCGGATAAATTACTGTAGGTTGCCAAATCCCAGTCGTTATTTTCTCTCAAATAGGTATCGACGTTTTCCACCGTGCGTATGTTCATTGTTATTCCGAGCTTGGCGGCATCGGACTGCAGCAGCTGTGCGATAAGCGGAAGCTCCGGTCTCCCTTTGTAAGTGGCGACCTCCAGCGTCAGCGGCTTGCCTTCTTTGCTCAGCTTGCCGTCCGCACCTTCTACAAACCCTGCTTCAATAAGCAGCTTCTTCGCTCCTTCAAGATCAAGCTTGCGAACCTCGTCCTTGCTGCCAAATGGAAGACGGGAATTAAACGGGCCGTTGGCCGGTGCAGCGTGACCGAGCATAATATCGTTAACGATGCTTTCACGGTCGACTAGCAGATTGATCGCCTCTCTGAACTTCACATCCTGAAGAAGCGGCTTCTGCTGGTTAAACAGCAGATAGTGAACCCTCAAGCTGGATACGGATTCCACGTTAAGTTCGTTGTCTCCATTAATGACATCGACCATTTCCGCAGGAATCTGGTATACAATGTCCGCTTCCTTGGACTGCAGCGCCATCGCTCTGACGTTGGCGTCCTCATTAAATTTGTAGGATACCTCATTTACCTTCGCAGCACCGTCCCAATACTGATCGTAACGCTCCAGCTCGATTTCGATATTCGGAGTGAATTTTTTTACCGAGAACGGTCCGGTACCGACAGGTGCAAGATTGAACGCTTCCGTTCCCATTTTACTCTCCGCAGCAACGCTGATTACGGAAGCGGATGGATTGACAAGCTCAGACGGCAGCGACGGATGCGGCTCGGTTGTAACGATCGCCAGCTTCTGTCCATCAGCTTCCATCGATTCGATTTTCAATGCCCCGGCGAGTGTCGGGCTCGCAGCAATGCCCCGTTCGAAGGAAGCTTTCACAGCTGCCGCATCTACCGCCGTTCCGTCCTGGAAGGTGACGCCGTCGTGAATCGTGAACACCCAGGTACGGTCGTCCTTCGCTTCCCATTCCGTGGCAAGCCACGGCTCGATCTCCAGTCGCTCGTTCAGGCGCACAAGCGTTTCGACGATGCCTGCGCGCAGCGGTGTACTGCCGTTATGCGGATCCAGGCTTCCGCTCTTGAACGTGTAGATCAGGGTAACTTTTTTAAATTCTTCTTTGTTTGCAGAATTGGTTCCCGGCTGTTCGGCCGAGTTCGATCCGTTATCCTTTTGCCCCGGCACATTCTCTCCGCAGCCGGTCATTACAATCACAATACATAGAATAATTGCCGATAAAATAAACCATCTTGATCGATTCATTACGAATTTCATTTTCATTGCCTCCATTATATCTTCATTTCCAGCCGGGTTTACTGCGCAAGCTCCAGCTCTTCCGACGATACATTCGGTAAATCATCCGGCAGAAGGCCCCAATCCTGTGCCATCTCTCCATCGGTGAGCAAGCATTCATCCAGTGAAGCGACGATTTCGTCCCTGTTCATTTCAATCCCGATAAATACGATTTTATTTATGCGGTCGCCATAGTTTTCATCCCAATCGTCCGTTAGCTGAGGATCCGCCTCTAAAATTTCCTTCTTTTCCTGTTCCGGTAGAGCCGCAACCCAGTAACCGGCAGGACCAAAGGAAATGGACGGACCGGCCTGGCTGATGCTCTGGGCGACCGAATTGCGCGTCGCAAGCCACATCATCCCTTTGGCGCGCACAATATCTGCCGGCCAATCCTCCATCCAGGACAACAGCCTTCCGGGATGAAACGGTCGAATCCGTTCGTATACAAATGAGGAGATGCCGTATTCTTCCGTCTCCGGCGTATGGGCCGGAGCTTCCAATTCCCGGATCCACCCGGCCGACCGGCTCGCTTCCTCGAAGTCAAACAGCCCCGTATTCAGAATCACATTCGGATCTACTTTCCCCTGCGTCGTACGAATGTGCTTCGCGCGCGGCTGCAGCTTGCGGAGCATATTCTCCAGCTTTACAAGCTCCCGTTCCTCCACCATGTCGCACTTATTTAACAGCAGCACATCGCAAAATTCGATCTGGTCGATGAGAAGATCGACCACTTCCCGCGTATCGTCCTCCCCGACTGCCTGGCTTCGCTGCAGCAGCGACTCTCCGGAAGAATAATCGTGCCAGAACCGGTACGCGTCAACGACGGTCACCATACAGTCCAGCCGGCAAAACTGCGACAAATCGATGCCATGCTCCTCATCGATATATGTGAACGTTTGAGCGACGGGAACCGGCTCCCCGACACCTGTCGATTCAATCAATATGTAGTCAAAGCGGTTTTCCTTTGACAACCGTTCAACCTCACGCAGCAGGTCTTCCCTGAGCGTGCAGCAGATACATCCGTTAGACATTTCCACGAGCTGCTCGTTCGTCCGGGACAACCCGCCTCCGTCTTTAACCAGTTCGGCATCGATATTGACTTCGCTCAGATCGTTAACAATGACGGCCACTTTCAATCCGCCGCGATTGTTCAAGACATGATTGAGCACCGTTGTTTTCCCGGCACCCAAATAACCGCTTAATACGGTAACCGGAATTTTTCGCTGATTCATCTATTAGCCCCCCACTCAAGCGTAAACGGCTTCGCCGGCCTTTGGCGGCAAAGCTTCGTTTCGCGATGAAAGATAAAGCATTGTATAAGATCAAGCTTATACTTTTTTATCTTTTAAATGTAATCATTACGATATCTTCTCAAACAAAAAGCGGAAATATCCTCCGCCTTAATCGTAATTATTACTATTAATAGCATCCTATCAGCCTTACTGCTGTTTGTCAAGTATTGAAGTTGCCGCGAAATAATGACCGGGTCAGCTTCGGGACATACCGCCATAAGAATAATGATCTGGACACGCTAAACAGAATAAATGACAACCAAACCCCGTGATTGCCGAATTGAGGAATAAAGAGCCATACGGCGATTAAGTAAATAACCAACGAGGTCATGATCGAGTCTCTAATCGACCGCGCTTCCGTAGCACCGGAGAATATGCCTTCCAATTGAAGCCCCCAGAATCCGGCCAGCGGATAGAGCAGCATCCATACGATATATTCGGATGCCGTCGACTTCACTTCATCAATAGTCGTAAAGAGCGACAGAAACGGACCGACAAACAATAGCAAACATATAGCTAGACCTATCGCAGCATATACTCCCCATTGGGCGGACAAGGAGAAGGCCCGCTGATACAGAGGTTCATTCCGCCCCCCGATCGCACGCCCGACAATAATGCTGGAGGCATTCGCAAAACCGCTGAGCAAATAGGCCATTAAATAATGAATTTGCAGCAGAATCGCATTGGCCGCTAGAACCACCTCGCCCAGACTCGCTCCTTTTGCGGTAAATATACAAGTCATTGTAAGCAAGCATGCCGTGCGGAGAAACAAATCCCGGTTCGTTTTCAGCATTTTCACGAGTGAGGACGATTCAAGAAGGGCGCCGATGCTTATATCGGACCTTTTGATCTGCCTTGTGCGTATGATTATCCATGCTCCTAATACACATGCGCTGATCTCCGATATTAAGGTTGCGGTCGCCACTCCGGCTACGCCAAGTCCAAACCCGATGACAAACAGAAAATCGAGCGTGATATTAAGAACATTCATAAAGATTTGGGCTGCAAGGGAAAGACGGACCTTCGACATGCCCATAAGCCAGCCGATCATCACATAGTTCAGGAGGGTAAACGGCGCACCCCAGATCCGAATGTAAAAATAAACGCTTGCTTTCTCGGTTACCGCATCGGTTGTGCCAAGTAACAGAGCCGCAAGCTTCATAATCGGATATTGTGCGGCAATAAACAATAAACCGAACAGAATCGCAATAAACATCGGACGCAAGAACGAAACCGCTTTTTCTTGTTCATTGTTTGCCCCGTGAGCTTGCGCCGTGAATCCGGTCGTACTCACCCTCAGAAACCCCAATAACCAATACATTGTATTAAAAATAAGCGCGCCTACCGCCACTCCGCCAATATAAGAAGGGTCGGACATTCTTCCGATTACCGCTGTATCTACAGCGCCTAAGATTGGTGTCGATAACGTCGAAACAATTAACGGAAACGCTAAAATAAGGTACTGCCGATGTGTGAATGGCTGCGTTTGCCTTGGAGCAGCAACCGATAATTCTGGTTTCATTTCCGTTGTCTCCCTATCCCGCTTGCTTAATATAATATTTATATAATAGTAATCGTTACGATTCCAAAAAGTAATTGTACTCGTGAACGAATCGGATGTCAATACGAGGCAAGAGAAGTTTCCGATTTTCACAAAAAAAAAGAAAGCCGGCTGATAAAATTCAGTGCTTGCTCTCTTCTGAGGGTTAGTATATTACACCATTTTCTTGAAAATCATAACAACTTCTTTTGACTTGCCTTGAGTCGTGTTTGTATCGAAGCAGGAGACAAGCTCCCACCCTTCATATCCCTGTTGGTTTAACAGGTCCTCCAATTCTTCTTCATTTATAGTTGCGTCCGACAACATTCCCATCTGGTATTTAATTGTCCGATAAGCCCATTGCTGCTCCATTCCCTATCTCCCCTTCATACCGTCTTCTCTCTCCCAAAGCGAGATTAGCATCCATATGACAAAATGAATCAACGAGATTATTCCAATCGTATAAAGTACTCTTGCGTAATCGATTTGGTACATGACCGGAAAACCGTTAATGATATGATCGGCATCTTTTATATGAAACAGAAATACATAATGAAGGCTTCCCTCATTCCTCTCAGGTCCCCATACCTCGTAGCAAGGGACAAAGAGAACACCTGCAAAGAAGATAAAAATCCCGTATACAATAAGTATAACCCCTTTTAGGCTGATTTTTCGATCGATCATTTTAACGTTGCCTGCTGTTTCAGTATCCTGCTCCAATTGTACGCCTCCTCTCGCATTGTCCTGCTCATCAAACCAACCGCTCTCTAATCAACTTGACTAGCCGTTCTTTCTCCGCATCCGGAATCCATTCGCACAATCTTGCAGCCGCAACCGGCAACAGCCAGCGATCAATCTCCTCATGAGAAATTGAGGTCTCACCTAAGTACCGACTTGTATAATCATGCAGCATTTGCATCCGAATGTGTGAAAAATAAGCCGCAACTTGCTTCGGTACTTCCTCCGGAAGCGTTCCGTATTGAAGCAAAATGATTGTTCGGGCCACATCCCCGGCAGGATGCCCGCTCATACCTGTCATCCAGTCAATTGTCCATTCCTTCTCACCTATTATAATATTGTCCGGGTGGAAATCTCCATGAAGAACCTTCGTATCCTCTTCGAGCCCGACAAGATAAGCGATAATGCTTGTCTTTTCAAAAGTTGTCAGAGAAGGGGCGTCGCCGATTTTCTCCGCCAATATACCTTTTTGTTTCGGCAATTTGGGTATGGATTTTTGATGGATGTCTTTATGAATATACACCATTTTAGCAGCCGCTTCTTGAACCGACGCTAACTTTTTCATAATCAACGTCAATAAGGTTTCGCCAGATACCTTCTCGTAAACTATTCCTATTCGGCCGTTAAGTTCGATCTTACGAACCGGCTGCGGTGTTGCAATACCGGAACGATATACTTCCGAGCTGTTAATATATTCCATATTGAGCATATCCAACGATATTCCCGGCTTAAAGAGTTTTATCACATTTTCTTCCCCATACCCGTATAACTCCGCCGTCCGTCCGGCGGCAATGATTTCATCGTTCATATATGCCCCCTGTGTTCAGCACCTTCTCCAACAAACTGGCTACTCCGTCATTGTCATTCGAATCCGTGATTACATCAGCGAACGATTTCACTCCTTCAGGCGCGTTCCCCATTGCCACCGCCAATCCGCAGAGCTGAAACAGTCCGGTATCATTCCAATCGTCTCCGAATGCGATGACGCGGTCAAGCCCAATACCGAACGCATCGCAAAGCTTTGCCGCCGCTATTTCTTTGGAGGCCGATTTGTTCTGAATCTGGATCAGCATTCCGCCGTCCGTGACGATGATGTTGACAAGAGATTCAAAACGTTCCTTCAGACTGTCGGCATCCACATCTCCGGAGAACAGTATTTTGGTTGCGTTATAGCCCTTCAATTCGTCAAGCGTCTTGATGATCATCTCTCCGGCTGCACTCTGGACGACCGCGGGGTCGAACGGCTTCAATCCAAACCACTGATCCTGCACCTCCAAGCTTATAACCGTATCCGGGTTTGCGGTCAGACCATATTCTAACAGCTCGGCGGATATCTTCTTATCGATCGGCAAATGTATATCGAGCCCTGCATGACGACATGACAGATACGCACCATTATAATAGACGAACGATCCAATCTCCATCAGCGATTCGGGCAAAAACGTTCTCACCGCTCTGGGAGGACGGGCAGTTGCGAAAATTAATTTCATACCCTGGTGCCAGCAATTCATGACCGCTTTATAATTCCGCTCCGAAACCTTCTTGTCGGAACGGAGAAACGTCCCGTCGAGATCCAGCACGATCGCTTTATAATTCACGCATTTCCCCCACTTCCTTCCATTATATTGAATTTATTATCCAACCCTGCGTTTGTCAATCAATTTTAGAAACACTTTATACCGGACTCCCGGAAAAAAAGAAAAACCGCCCGTTTAGCAAGTAAACGATGCGGAATTGAGTGGCGCGCTAGAATGCCGGGTTTAGTCGGAATTAGAGACATGTTTGGGTAATCTATTCAACCAATGTTTAGTCGGTAGTCTTCAGTGCTGGCCGGCCGGCTTTCTTCCGGTGCCGCCGGATTCATTGGACTCGGAGGAAGCTTCGGGTTTTCCTTTGCTTCTTGCGCCTCGGAGCGGTATTTCCTTGAGCATAAGCGTTAGAGCAAAAGCGACAACCATAACCGCCGCGCCGGCAATGAAGACGCCTGATAACGAATACCCAAGCGCTTCCCTGAGCAACGTGACAGAGTGCATATAAATCTCTTGCAGCTCTGCAGGCAGCGTTTGCGCAGCCTGTTCCAGCTTACCCGGATCAAGCAGGGACTGCGGATTCTGCAGCAATGCAAAAGCTTCCTCCGCTTCCGCGGGGATATCCCGGGCAGTTCCGGGGTTCAGCAAAGGTGCGGCTTCAAGCAATTTATCCGATAACCGGTGTGCCATAACCGTCGACATAACCGATACGCCGATTGTACCTCCGAGCGAACGGAACAATTGCGAAGAAGCCGTCGCAACGCCAAGCATCCGATCTTCGACCGTATTCTGAACAGTCAGCGTAAACACCGGCATTGCAAGTCCGAGTCCTAGTCCTGTAATGACCATATTGACAATCGCAATGAAAGGTGTCGTCGCCGTATTCATCGTGGACAGCATAGCCATCCCAACCGCCATAATGACAATCCCTGCTAATGCAAGCATTTTATATTTGCCCGTTCTGGTCATCAATTGACCGCCGACAGCACTGCCGAGCACCAGACTGAGCGTCATCGGCATGACAATATAACCGGAAATGGTCGCTGACGTCCCCATAACCCCCTGTATGAACCACGGCATATACATAATCGCGCTGAACATGCCCGCACCGAGCAGAAAGCTGACAACGTTCGAAAGCGTGTATATGTTGTCCCTGAACAATTGCAGCGGAATAACCGGACTATGCGCTCTACTCTCTGAAACGATGAACAAGATCAGAGCGACAGCCGACCCGATGAACAGTCCTGCAATCGGTACGGAAGCCCAAGGATAAGTCGTGCCGGCCCATGAAAACGCAAGCAGCAGAGGCACCATCACAAGCGTCAAAAAGAGCGATCCGGGATAGTCGATCGACTCGCCCCGCTTGCGCTCCACCTTCGGAAACATGAGCAATATCATTACAAATGCAACGATCCCGAAAGGAAGAAACACCCAGAACACCCAATGCCAATCCGTATGATCTACGATATATCCGCCCAATGTCGGCCCAAATACGCTGGCCAGTCCGAACGCACCGGTCATCAAGCCCTGCCAGCGCCCACGCTCCCTGGGCGCGAACAAATCCCCGATTGCTGTAAATGCGGTCGATAAAATCATGCCGCCGGCTAAGCCTTGGATTCCGCGGTATATAATCAGCTGCATTATCGTTTGTGATAACCCGCATAATAATGAACCGATGACAAACAAACCGATCCCGAATAATATAAAAGGCTTGCGGCCGTAAATGTCCGACAGCTTACCTACCAGAATCGTCGTAATGCTCGATGTCAACATGTAAACGGTGAAAACCCAGCTGTAATATTCCATACCGCCCAACCGTTCGATAATCGTCGGCAGCGCCGTACTCACAATCGTCTGGTTCAACGCGGCAAATAATAAGGCGGCCATGACGGCCACCATAATCATAATTTTTCTTCGATGGTCCAGTTCTTCCATAATTAAGACTCCTTTCGGCGATGCACCATTTTCACGAGTAAACGTATGAGCTCCTTCGCTTCGGCAACCGTTAAGCCGGTAGCAATCCGCTCCATTACAGACAACCGTTTTTCCGTGATGTCCCCAATCAGCTTCTCTCCATTTTCCGTTATGGACAACATAACGATGCGGCGATCCGTTTCGCTTCGCTCTCTTCGAATCAATCCCAAGTCAATCAGACTGTCGGCCATGCCCGTGACCGCACCGGATGTGATGCACATCTGCTCAGCAAGCGAAGAGGCCTTCTGCGGTCCCGTTTCCGATAAAATAACCAATATTCTTGCCTGTGATGCCCCCAGCCCGGCAACGCCATCCCTGTTCCATTCGCTAAGCGCTTCTCTTCTTATCTGCCGGAACGCTTCTTCCAGGCGAATCAAATCTTGCCGATCGAAAGACTGGTTCTGATCAACCACTTTTAAAATGCCCCCCAATTTATTTTAGATATATATATATGACGACTAAATGTTTTAGTACTAAAATAATAGTCCAAATCATCCTTAACGTCAAATAAATCTAAATTCCGGATAAATGTTGCTGAAAATGGATTGGCGGACAGTGGAAACGGACAGAGAATCCGTTATTAATGAAAATCCGATCATCCAGAGAGTTAGTAGGACAGACGATCCGTTATTTCATCTGAGCTAATAAAAAGGTTCTTTTCTTAAAGATTGTTGCTTAATCCCCATTCTGCTATAATAGACGGGAACGTTAGTTTGCATTAGGGAGGATATTCGCATGGAATGGTTAAAGTTATATGAACATTTCGATGAGTTGCCACAATCGGAACAGTTGCAACTTTTTCAAGCCATGCAAGCCACACTCTTTCCTGAATCCAGAGTAGATATTGCCAGTATGGTTGGCGATATTCGCGAAGTGCGATTCAGCAATGGTCTTGCATGCGTCCATTGCGGAAGTATCTCCGTAAAACGTAACGGAAAATATCGTTCCCGCCAGCGATACCTCTGTAAGGACTGCGGGAAAACATTTAATGATATGACTGCAAGCCCAATCTCAGGTTCGCATTATCCCCATAAATGGTTAAATTACTTCAAGTTAATGCTTGCAGGTGTTAGTCTGCCTAAAATTGCAGAAGAACTCGGCATTCTTGTTGCAACCGCTTTCTACTGGCGGCATAAAATCTTAAATGTCATCCGTTCCCAAGGCTTTACAAAGCTCAAAGGCATAATTGAAAGCGATGAAACCTTCTTTCTCGAAAGCGATAAAGGGAAAAGGCAAATTACCCATCGCAAGTCCAGAAAACGCGGTGGTGTAGCCAGCAAACGGGGTATTAGTAATGAACAAATTAGTGTTATCGTCGCCCACGACAGAAGTGGTAATATCCTCTCCAAAGTGGCTGGCAGAGGGCGGATTACTGCTGATGAAATTGACAAAGTTTTAAGCGGGTGTTTAGATTCTGATGTCGTTCTTTGCACAGACTCAGCGACCAATTACAAGTTGTTCGCAAAGAAGAAAGATATCCAGCATGAAATTTTAAATGGGAATAAAGGCGTACGGGTCAAAAAAGGCATCTACCACATTCAGCACGTCAACGCTTACCATCAGCGATTAAAGAAATGGATGGAGCGGTTTAGCGGCGTCGGAACCCACTACATCGACAACTATTTGTTCTGGTTCCGCTTCTTAGAGTTATATAAACAGATGAGCAAGAAAATGATGAAACGTTTAATAGTCCTTGAAGCATGCAAAAAAGCGGTGTTCTCACCAGTACGTTCATTTAAGACATGATGGGTGGGGCAAAACAACCATTTGATTTCTAAGCTGAGAATGGAGTTGCATTTATGAAAAGGTTAGTGATAATTACAGTCGGTAAAACACATAGCGGGAAAACTACATTTGCTAAAGAATTAGAACAGCACTTACACAACTCAGTTGTGATTGACCGAGATAACATAGCTGAATTTATCAACACATATTATAAAAGCTTGCTACCTGAACAAGGAGTCAATACACTCAAGAACGCCATCTCTCGAACAATCGTAGATTATGCTGTCAATGAAACAAATTTTCATCTCATTTTATGTAACGCCAATCGTGGTCGTAAAGGTCGTTTGGATTTGCTCGAACGGTTCCGTCAAAAAGGTTTTGTAAGCATAATTGTTAATTTTGATATTCCCGATTCTATTCTTCATTCTCGAATTGCCAATAGTCAGCGTAGTACAGCTATTTTCAGGAGTGCTTCTAATTTTGAAGAAGTGCTTAGTCGGCAACAATCTGAGTCTCATAATGGCGATGTGTTGCCACCAACAGGCGGTGAAGCAGACCATTTGTTTGTAATCAAGGACAGCAATGAAGTTCAGTCCACCATTCAAGAGATTACGAATATCGCTCAAAGCTTGTGAGTGGTCCCTTTCAACTATAGACCCAATCAAAACCCACCGATAATGGCGGGTTTTGATTGGGTAAAGATGCATCCATTTAAAGCAACAATATTTTAGAAAAGAGCCAATAAAAAAGAACCCGCAACGCAGAAACGTTAGAGGGTTCTATGATCAGGCTTCTCACTTCCTGAATTGGAGCGGAGGGAGCTGCTTCAGCTCGCGGCGCATGACATCCCATGCGGCACGAAGCGTCTCTGTCAATTGCCAAGCGGTATGCCCTGCGGCCATCACGGCAAGGCCATGCTTTCTAGTCAAGGTTACTCCGGAGATTACCGGTCGTCCTGTACGTTCGGGAAGAATCTCCAGCACTTCTCGAACCGCAGCAACGTGATGGGAACCGATGGCATCGGAGAAGCAATAAAACGACCCGAGGTGGCTCCGGTCGCCCCAGGCACCGGGCTCGAATAATTGCTGTCCAGAGGGCACAATCCACTGACGCTGACTAAAGATCAGCTCCTCACCGTAATGGATGCGGAGCCGGTTGTCCAACTCTCGATACAGGAACTTTTCTCCTCTTAAAGTCCTTCCCGGGCAAAGCACTTCCAGCTGCATCCAGACAGAACCCTCGCTGAGCTGCACATCCGTATCGTTTCTGAAGCCGGCATCCTTATACAGCATGACGGGTTCCATCATACTTTCAACCCATGCGTTCTCCTCCAGGACAAAACGTTGACGCATCGTGGCCTTCCCGTCTGCAGAACACGGATGGACTTTGGTATAGCTCTGATTCGTCAAGTATACACTCGAGCCCCGGCCTGCGTGCCACGACATTTCATACCGGTCGCCATCCATCATTCCCGGCGATACGTCCATTACGATAACACCCAACTGCTTATCAAGCTGAAACGTTTTGGCGATTTTAATGGGTGCGGTATGATACTTTTCGGTTACTACCGATGCATCACCTGAAGCGGCAAACGATGTGCGCAAGACAGCAGGGACAGTAGGCCGCTTCATCCGGTCAGGCGTGGTGATGATGTTCGATACCATGGGCATGGGCCATTTCATGTTCTATCCATTCTACGATTTCCTTAACGCCTTCGCCGCTGAACAAGTTGGAGAAAATATAAGGCCGTCCGCCCCGCGATTTCTTCGTATCGGCTTCCATCACTTCCAGACTGGCGCCGACATACGGAGCAAGATCGATTTTATTTACAAGAAGCAGATCCGACCTCATAATGCCGGGACCTCCTTTGCGCGGCAGCTTTTCGCCCTGCGCAACGTCGATAATATAGATGAAGCGGTCAACCAGCTCCGGACTGAACGCCGCAGCCAGATTATCCCCGCCGCTCTCGATCAGGATTAAGTCCAGCGGCTGGAAGCGGCGTTCAAGCTCCTCGATCGCTTCAAAATTCATCGAAGCGTCTTCGCGGATTGCCGTGTGGGGGCAGCCGCCGGTTTCCACGCCGATAATCCGTTCCTCCGGGAGCACTCCCGTCCGGGTCAATATGAGCGCGTCCTCTTTCGTATAAATATCGTTTGTGATGACCGCCATGCTGTATTTGCCGTTTAATTCATGCGCAATCCGTTCCACAAGCTTCGTCTTGCCTGATCCGACCGGCCCGCCGATTCCGATTCTTACCGGTCTTGAACGGTCAAGCGCCGGCTGTTCCCACTCGTGATGATGATGTCCTTGACCTTGGCACATGTTCATTCCTCCGCTTCGTTTTGATGTAGTATCCATTTCGCTTTATTGACAGCATAGAACGTTTTGTTTCTTTCATTGTTCAGCTCATCCGCCGCTTGGTGCGACTTGCAAAAACAATTCTTTCTCTACTGAGCTCATGCGCCTCTTGGCGCGCTTCATCACGACATAAACAGTCTCGAATATAACGTCTCATGCCGGATCATCGCCAGCTCGGCCATCGGCATGTTCATCCACGCCTCCTCCGGTTCCTGACGCTCCACTAGCCGCCAAGCCTCTTCCGCCTGCGGAATAAGCCGCGCGATCATCGCCTGCCCTTCCGTCTGTCCCATCGAGATCAACCGGAGCGCACTGTTAATGCAGGTTACGATACAAGTATACAAATATCCTTGAACTGCCTGTTCCAACGTTGTACCGATACGGTAACAAAGCAAGCCGTGAACGAGCGGATGAGTGGCGCTGCTTGCTCCAGTCCGGACAGCCTCCTGAAGCCGTGCGAGATCCAGGTTCGGATACATCGCGGCTCCGAGTTGCAGCAGCCGCTTGCCCATCTTTTCAACACCTGACCGCGTCTCCATGGCGATCCTTTGCGAATGAAGCAGCATCTCCACTTCCCACAACCGTTCCCATTCTTCCTCCGGGACATCCCGGTAGACCGCTTTAACGACCATCGCATCCCCCGGCGCCCAGCACTGCTTCAGCATCGCCGCCGCATATCGTTCCAAATGAGCACTGGTGATAACCTGTCCTTCCTGTACAAGCGTCTCCAGCCCGAACGAATGAGAGAAGCCGCCGATCGGGAGCGCGGAGTCCAAAAGCTGCTGCATCGCCAGCCATGAGTAGTGTCCCTTCATCGCCCGCTCTCCTTGATAAAGTTGTAGTTCAATCATTTCCGATATCGAGTCTTGAGAAACTTAACCTCAGCTTAAAATAAGAAATACCGCTGCGCCATCGGAACAACCTCCGCCGGTTCGCACGTCACATGCTCGCCATCGACGACAACCTTGTACGTCTCCGGATCGACCTCAATATTAGGCGTCGCGTCATTGTGAATCATATCCTTCTTCGTCACTTTGCGGCAACCGATAATCGGCTCTACCCGTTTCTGCAAGCCGAGCTCTCGCGCGATCCCGCGATCATACGCTGCTTTCGATACAAACGTGATCGAACTTGGATACTTCGCCCTGCCAAATGCCCCGAACATCGGACGGCCAAAAACCGGCTGCGGCGTCGGAATCGATGCGTTCGGATCGCCCATTTGGGCAAAGGCAATGCTTCCGCCCTTAAGCACCAAATCCGGCTTCACGCCGAAAAACATCGGCTGCCATATGGTGAGATCTGCGAATTTCCCCGGCTCTACCGAACCGACGATGTGGGCGATACCATGCGTAATGGCAGGATTAATCGTATATTTGGCAATATATCGTTTGATTCGGAAATTATCGCTTACCGTATCCGGCTTTAGCGGTCCGCGCTGCTTTTTCATCTTGTCGGCGGTCTGCCACGTCCGGATGATGACCTCCCCGACTCGACCCATCGCTTGGGAATCCGAGCTGATCATGCTGAAGACCCCCATGTCATGCAAAATATCTTCCGCGGCAATTGTCTCCGGACGAATTCTGGAGTCGGCGAACGCCACGTCCTCCGGGATGCTGCTGTCCAGATGATGACAAACCATCAGCATATCCAAATGCTCTTCTATTGTGTTAATGGTAAAAGGGCGAGTCGGATTCGTCGAGGACGGCAGCACATTCAACTCGGCAGCCGCTCGAATAATGTCCGGCGCATGGCCGCCTCCGGCCCCTTCCGTATGATAGGTGTGGATGGTCCTGCCTCCGATTGCTGCAAGCGTATCTTCGACAAAGCCCGCTTCATTCAATGTATCGGTATGGATAGCAACCTGTACGTCGTACGCATCCGCGGCCTGCAAGCAGGCATCAATCGCAGCCGGTGTTGTGCCCCAGTCTTCATGAAGCTTTAGTCCGATCGCTCCCGCTTCAATTTGCTCTACAAGCGGACCGGTAAACGAAGCGTTCCCCTTGCCGGTAAATCCGAGATTCATCGGGAATTCCTCGGCCGCCTCCAGCATACGGCGAATATGCCAGGCCCCAGGCGTACAAGTCGTTGCATTAGTACCCGTTGCCGGTCCTGTTCCTCCGCCGATCATGGTAGTCACGCCAGAAGAGAGAGCCGTTTCGATCTGCTGGGGGCAAATAAAATGAATATGGGCGTCGATCCCGCCCGCGGTAACGATTTTCCCTTCGGCTGCAATCACCTCGGTGCTTGCACCCGCAATCATATTCGGATCTACGCCGTCCATCAGATCCGGATTGCCTCCTTTGCCGATGCCGGCGATCATCCCGTCCTTGATTCCGATGTCGGCTTTTACAATCCCCCAGTGATCAATGATGACGGCGTTGGTAATGAGCGTATCCAGCACCCCTTCGCTTCGGAGAGCACGGCTGGACTGCCCCATGCCGTCCCGGATTACTTTGCCGCCGCCGAATTTACATTCATCGCCGTAGACGGTATAGTCCTTCTCGATTTCGGCCCACAATTCGGTATCGGCAAGCCGAACGGCATCGCCCGTGGTAGGGCCGAACATTTGCGCATAGCTTTTTCTGTCCATCGAGCTCAAGCCTGCTCCCCCTTCCAGCTTTTCAATCTTTCGCGCACTTCCTCCGGCAGTTGTCCTGCGTTCGCCTGCCCCCGCGACAGGTTATTCAATCCGAAGGACTGCTTGCTGCCGCCGAGCTCGACGAGCTGTACCGGCTTTTCCTCGCCCGGCTCGAAGCGGACTGCCGTTCCTGCGGGAATATTGAGGCGCATGCCGAATGCGGCATCCCGTTCAAATTGAAGCGCCCGGTTCACCTCGAAGAAATGAAAATGCGAACCGACCTGAACCGGCCTGTCGCCCATATTAACAACGATTAATTCTCGCGTCTTACGGCCGGCATTCAGCTTAATCTCTCCCGGCAGAACGCGGTATTCGCCTGGAATCATGGCTCTCTCCTCCTGACATAGGAATCTTTGAGCATAACATAGGGAGCTTTGAGATTCTCAAAGTCCTTCCGCTTCTCAAAGTCCCTCCTTATCTCAAAGTATCTCCGATTAGCCTGTAATTGGATGATGTATCGTGACTAGCTTCGTACCGTCCGGAAAAGTCGCCTCCACCTGGACTTCGTGGATCATTTCCGATATTCCGGGCATCACTTGTTCCTTGGTTAATATTCTCGTCCCATATTCCATCAACTCGGCTACGGTCATCCCGTCACGCGCGCCTTCCATAATTTCAGAGGTGATCAAAGCAACGCTTTCAGGATAGTTCAGCTTCACTCCGCGATTCAGTCTGCGGCGTGCCAAGTCCGCGGCAACGGTGATCATCAGCTTTTCTTTTTCTCGTTCGGTTAACTGCACGAAATTCACCTCTTGCGATTTTGATTTGTTTCTATTATAGACAGGCCTAAATAGGAAGTAAATGATTTTATGTCAGTTTTCATGACACAAAAAGAACGAATATACAAGAAAACAGCTCTATTCTACATGCACTCTGACACAAGACTGCTCGAATTTCTTCGAAATCAAGCGGTTGGCATATCGTTGAAATCCCTTTGAAATGCTGGTCAATGCTTGTCTGATATGGTACACTCAAAGGTATGACATTCACTTGGGAGGGAATACAATGTCGGCCAAAAAAATGCGCTCGGACATGATTAAAAAAGGCTTCGACCGCGCTCCTCACCGGAGTTTGCTGCGCGCAGCCGGAGTAAATGAAGAGGATTTCGATAAACCGTTTATCGCGGTCTGCAATTCATACATTGATATCGTGCCCGGTCACGTCCATCTGCAGGAATTCGGGAAACTTGTCAAAGAAGCGATCCGTGAAGCAGGCGGGGTGCCGTTTGAGTTCAATACGATCGGTGTAGATGACGGAATTGCGATGGGACATATCGGCATGCGTTATTCGCTGCCAAGCCGGGAAATCATTGCCGATTCGCTTGAAACGGTCGTTTCCGCGCACTGGTTCGATGGAATGGTATGTATTCCGAACTGCGACAAAATTACACCGGGCATGATGATGGGTGCGCTGCGCGTCAACATTCCGACCGTATTCGTAAGCGGCGGACCGATGAAGGCGGGCAAGACATCCGACGGCCGCTCGATTTCTCTCTCCAGCGTTTTCGAAGGCGTCGGCGCTTACCAAGCGGGCAAAATCGATGATAAAGGTTTGCTCGAGCTTGAACAGTACGGCTGTCCGACTTGCGGCTCCTGCTCCGGCATGTTTACCGCCAACTCGATGAACTGTTTGGCCGAAGGCCTTGGACTTGCGCTGCCGGGCAACGGAACGATTCTGGCCGTAGCGCCTGAGCGCCGCGATTTCGTGAAACGGTCGGCCACGCAGCTGATGGAGCTAATTGAGAAAGATATCAAACCCCGTGATATTGTTACCATTGAAGCGATCGATAATGCGTTTGCGCTTGATATGGCGATGGGTGGATCGACCAACACTGTTCTTCACACGCTCGCATTGGCGCATGAAGCCGGCTTTGAATACCCGGTTCAACGCATTAACGAGGTTGCGGAACGCGTGCCTCATCTGGCCAAGATCGCGCCCGCTTCCGATTACCATATTGAAGACGTGCATAACGCGGGCGGGGTAACCGCAATATTGAACGAGCTGTTTAAGAAGGAAGGCACGCTGCATGGCGACTGTTTGACCGTTACAGGAAAGACGCTGCGCGAAAATGCGGCCGGTCACGAAATATTGGATAAAGACGTCATCCGTCCGATCGATGACCCGCACAGTGAACGCGGCGGCCTGGCCGTCCTGTTCGGCAACCTTGCTCCGGACGGCGGCATCATTAAAGTCGGCGCCGTTGATCCGTCGGTCGGAGGGTACCATAAAGGTCCTGCCATTTGCTTCGATTCGCAGGACGAAGCGCTGCACGGCATCGCTAACGGTAAAGTGAAGGAAGGCCATGTCGTCGTCATCCGTTATGAAGGACCGAAAGGCGGTCCGGGCATGCCGGAGATGCTTGCGCCAACTTCGCAAATCGTCGGCATGGGCCTTGGCGCCAAGGTCGGCCTCATTACCGACGGACGATTCTCCGGCGCATCGCGGGGCATCAGCATCGGGCACATTTCTCCCGAAGCGGCAGAGGGCGGACCGATCGCTTTCGTCCAAGACGGCGATATCATTGAGCTCGATCTGAATAACCGCAAGATCGAGCTGCAGATCAGCGAGGAAGAATTTGCAGCCCGCCGCGCGAACTGGAAAGGTTTTGAGCCGAAAGTCAAATCCGGCTATTTGGCCCGTTATTCCAAGCTTGTCACGTCCGCCAGCACAGGCGGGGTTATGAAAATTTAAAGCAGAGCAAAGGCAAAGCCGCCTAAGGAACTAGCTCCTTGGCGGCTTTATTTTGTTCATATTCGTTGCGGCCCTCCAGCCCGGAGGCCAAATCATGCGGCCGTTCATCTTTGTCTGCCTCTGCCCGCACAAGGCGGTCTTCTGCCTGAACCGCATATCTCCGGTAGAAATCTTCCATCGACATGACCATCATTCGCGGCACCAGTGACGCCCGCTTGCCGTCCATTCGGCCTTTGCCTGCCGGGTGAAGCACTTTAATCAATAACCTTAAATAAAATTGTGTCATTTTATTAAACAGGCCCTCTGGCAAGTCAAAAACGTGAAACCCGAAAGATTCCGATCCTCTATGGATCATGCTTATCCCATACAAACCCCGTACATCCTCATATTCCCGTCTTCCGGCTATTTGCGCCGCAAGCTTCGGCATCGCCTTTTCCACTTCCCGGATCATATATATCGCCGTATGAAGCACCGACTTCGAGCCGCGCATCGCATGAAGGAGCTTGCCGTTGTCGAAATGCAGCTCAATAATCCGGTCGTTCTTGCCGATTCGTGCGCCGTTATTCAGCTGCAGAGGCTCTCCCTTGTACTCCCGAATCCGGAAATGAAAAATCGACTTGCCGCCGTCGATCGGCTCTAACCGGAACAGGATATGAAATAACCGTTCCCATCCCATCCATAACGACACGACCGCCCGCTTGAACAGTCCGATCCGAAATTTGCCGGATTGCGGTCGCTTCACCTTTGCTTTATCCGTCAATTCAATCATCTCCGAGATTGTAACAAATCGATATCCGCGTTTCCGGCCTTCCCGCAAATAGATTTCAAGCGCTCTTAGCATATTGGCCGGTGCCTCTTGATCCGCCCCTAAAGTTGTACCGCAATCGTGCAGCAGCACCACTTCTCCCGGACGAAGCTTCTTCATCATCCGTTTGGTCAGGCGGTCCACGCCAACCCGTCTGCGCCAATCGCCGAACATCGAAGACCACAAAATGATTTGCAAATAGCCTAAATTGGAAAAATCGAATAAATTTACAATACCCCAAGGCGGCCGATAAAATGCAGATTTCGATCCGGTTGCTTTCTTAATGACTTCCGAAGTACGGTGGATTTGCTTTTTTACCGCTTTTGGCCGCATGAGCCAATTTGATTTATGAACGTAATTATGAATGCCGATATTGTGACCTTCGTCCTTCATCCGTACCAGCAGCTCCGGATTCCGTTCGGCATTGACGCCTACGACAAAAAAGGTCGCTTTCGCTTCGTACTTGGCCAGCAAATCAAGCAGCTTAGGCGTATACTCCGGATCCGGCCCATCGTCAAACGTAAGCGCAATTTCCCGCTCCACTCTCCCTTTTTTGAATACCCGAAAACCGAACGTCCGGCTTATGATGCCCGGAAGAAAGGCATAAAAAGTCAGAATGTAGAATCCCCAAAGCAGCAAATTCTCCATGTCTCTTTTCCCCGCTATCTCTGTACTGTACCCCGCCCCTCGATGGAACGAACGCCATTGATGACTAGACTATTGTACCATATCATAACAAAAAATAGGCATCTTTTTATAAGTATAGTACAATCGAGTTAGACAAGAAGAAACGGCTGCCGCCACGTATGAACCGTTACGCTGTACGTTCTTATCTTCTCAAAAATCGGAACAAAGGAGCTCTTCTATGTTAACGTTCTATAAGAAGTATTGGAGAACCGCTTTTGACATCGCTTTGATCGTTCTCACCGTGTACCTGATCATGCTTGCGTTCAGCTTTTTGTACCGGATCGCCACACCGGTGTTTTTGTCTTTTGTCGTCTTCCTGATGATCGAGCCGATCGCGAAACGACTTAACCGGCTCGGATTAAAAAAATCGGTCGCTTCGGCGATATCGATTCTTGTCTTCTCGCTTCTCATTGTCGGCGCGTTCGTGCTTGCCGGAATTATATTAACGAATGAAATTAGCGGCCTGGCGGAACGGCTGCCCCAATATCAGGATATGCTCCGGGATCAAATAGAGAGAACAACGTTATACATAAATGAACGGATTGAAGCGGTTCCGGAAGAAGTTATGACCAAAATAACGGAGTCCTTGGATAATGTCACCGATTGGGGGGCAAAGCTGGCCTCTAACTTTCTAACCGGCCTGGTCGGATTTTTGACGTCGTTCTCCACCTTTATCTTTAATTTTATTATCGGCGTCGTGCTCGCCTATTTCCTTAGCATTGAAATTGATGTCTGGAAGAAAACCGCCGCGGAAAAAACGCCGAAAACATTCAAAAATGCGTTCTTTTTCTTGAAAAATAATGTGTTCTCCGGCATCGGCGCTTACATTAAAGCTCAGCTTCTTCTGATATCGATCACCTTTGTCGTCATTTTTGCCGCTCTGCTGATGCTCCGGGTGCCCAATGCATTTACCGTTGCCGTCTTGTCGGCAATCTTCGACGTTCTTCCGCTGCTCGGCGTAAGCACCGTGTTTGTGCCATGGATCATCTATCTGTTCATCGTAGGAAATACGACCCTGGCCATTTGGCTCAGCGTCCTGCTGCTTGTAGTTATCTTAACCCGGCAAGTGCTTGAACCGAAAATTACCGGCGATACGCTCGGCGTATCCGCTTTTACGATGCTTGTATTTATGATCATATCACTGTCTCTGTTCGGTATCGCGGGCGTCATTCTGTCCCCGATTCTCGTCATTCTGATCAAAGCGCTGTACGATCAAGGCTACTTAAAGCGCTGGATCCGCAAGCCGCAGGATGAATACGACGACCATCCGCCAGAACCGCCGGACCAGGGTCCGTCAGGACCGGCAGCGGTCTGATAAGTCTGCGGCAGTAGTGTTGTCTTCGGCTTCGTACACGGCCGGAGTCATTTCCCAACTCCTCGTTCATGCTCCGCGATAATATCCATGATGCCGCGGAACAGCGCGGCCGCCTGGTTCGGGCTTCCGACCGGCCGGTTCTCCGCAAGCACGGCGACTGCATACCGCGGCGCTTTCACCGGGCCGTATCCCGCGAACCATTGGTGGTTGCGCGGGCGGCCTTTTACCACCACCTGGGCGGTGCCGGACTTGCCGGCCACCTCCCAGGTGCCGCGGCGGATCGCCTTGCCCGTGCCGTGGGAAACGACCGCCTCCATTCCGCGCAGCAGCGCCGCCGCCGTGGCCGGAGAAATCCGGCCGTACGGGGAAGGCGAGGCCTGCGCGGGCAATACAGCCATCCGCTGGCCATTCGCATATCGGATATCGCGGACAAGGCGGGGCTGCTGTACATACCCGCCCTGCAGCAGCGTGACGACCAAATTCGCCGCCTGCAGCGGCGAAACGGCCACATCACGCTGACCGATGGCGGTCTGGGCGAGCAGACCGCCATCATGCCGCTCCGGCAGGGCGGTAAACACCCGCCCTGCTTCCTCTTCTCCGAGCAGCCGCAGCGGTTCACCGAGCGGCTCAAACGTCTCGGAGCGGTTCCAGCCGACCTTTCTCCCGATCCCGAGACGATCGGCCGTGCGCATCAGTTGCTCCGCGTTCAACCGCTCGCCGATTTCGGCAAATGCAACGTTGCAAGACTGCGCCAACGCTTCATGCAGCGTCAACGTTCCGTGACCTCCATGCTTCCAACACGACAGCCCGTACTTTCCATACTCGCCGTCGCAATGAAACGTATCCTGCGGGCGCGCCGCTCCGGCTTCCAGCGCGGCCGCTTCCGTAACGAGCTTGAACACCGAGCCGGGAGTTACCGCATGAAGCGCCCGATTCGTCATATCCGTCTCAGGCTCGTCCAAACGGTAAGGGTTTAATCCCGGGCGGGAAATCATTGCGGCGATATCGGCGGTACCGGCATCCAGCACGACGGCCGCACCTTCTTTTAAACCGCGCGCTTCGATGTAATCCTCCAGCTTTTTTTGCAGCTCCAGATCGATCGTTGTGACCACCTGCAGCGGATAGTACGGGTTGTCCGGTTTGGCAAGCCGCACATCAAGTCCGCTGAGCGGTCTGCGCATGCCGTCCGTGAAATGGATGACGGAAGTGGCACCTATGCCGCGCAGCAGGGTGTCCAACGATTTTTCCAGACCCGCTCCGCCGATCGAATCGTTCTTATGCAGCTTCCCTTCCTCCATTTGTTTATGAAAGACCGACTCAATCCTTTCCGGATGCTGGCTAATATAGCCGATTGCATGGATGGCGGGGATTCCCTCCGGGTAGCGAATCCGATAGGGTAACACACGTATACCGTTTAAACGAAGATTCTTCAACTGCTCCACTTGAGCTTCCGTTAAGCGGTACGGCCGTTTATCGCCGGGATCGTGCCAAAAAGAGGGCTCCCTGAGCCCAGCCAGCCATTCCACCAACTGATCCTCATCCGTTCCCATGATCGTTGCAAGCTTCTTCAGCTCGTCCGGCTGGCCCCATGTCCCGTATTGTAACGGAAAGCCGGCCAGCGCCAATACCGTCTCTCCCGTAATCGCTTTTCCATACCGGTCAACGAAATCCGCCCGCCCGGAATCCAGCACAATATCGCGTTCCCGTTGATGGACGGATGCATGCTTGAAATGATCGCCCGTTAAAGCCGCCGGAATATGAGGCAGCCATTGCACCCATGCCAGCTTGCCGATAACCACAAGTAAGGCCAGACTGATCGCCACCGCGATCCAAAAAATACGCTGGCGCATGACAATTATCATCGACCGCCGATTTTCAGCCATTGTCCTTCCTCCTGACATAGGGATCTTTGAATGGAGCTCAAAGTCTCTCCGCTTACATAGGGATCTTTGAGTGGAGCTCAAAGTCTCTCCGATTTAAGTCTCTCTGCTTCTCAAAATCTCTCCGCTTTGACATGATAATAATAATATGTACGGTATCCATTATGGCCCATCTTCCTTCATAACATGCCGCCCCGATACTTTATGAAACAGCAAACACCTCTGCCATCGGCAGAGGTGCTGCAAGATGAGGCTGTTATTTATCATTTGCCTAAGATCTAAGTTTGGAAACGGGACAGAGAATCCTTAAGCTGCTTGGAAACCGATTCAAGCTTATTCGACAACGTTACAAGCCCTTCGCTGATGTTCAGCTGCTCATTGCTCAGCGATGCGACTTCTTCGGAAGTAGCCGACGATTCCTCGGCCACACCGCTCACATTCTCCATCGCTTCCGTCAATACCGTCTGCGAACGGTCGAGAACCTGAATGGATTCGGTCACGGAATCCAGCCGGTGGATGAATTGCGACATTTGGCTTTGTACCGTGTAGAAAAGCTGATTCGCTTCTTTTACCGATTCGATCTGCTCTTTGAATATCGGGTAAGCTTCCGAGAGCACGCCTACCGTCTCATCGATTTCCCGTTGAATCGTCTCCGTGATTTGACCGACTACGTCGATCGATTGGCGGGACTGATCCGCCAATTTGCGGATTTCATCCGCTACGACCATAAAGCCTTTGCCGGCCGCTCCCGCCCGGGCCGCTTCGATGGTTGCGTTCAGCGACAAAATGTTCGTTTGCTTTGTCAAATTGTTTAGCACATCCAATATTTTACGGATGGAGCGGGTGCTCTCCTTCAGCTTGTCAACCTTCTCCACCATACTGCGGGTCATCTGTTCCGTCATGCCGGTTTTCTCAATCAGGACCGACATATATTTGGTCCCTTGCTCACTTGCGTTTTCGACTTCTCCCGCCGATGTCACCATTTGACCGGTTGATTCGTTGACCTGCTTCATCTGGATCCCAAGGTCCGAAGTGATATCCGCTCCCCGTTCCGCTTCAACAGCCAGACTTGTCGCCCCGGTTGCGATTTCTTCCGTTGCTACCGCGATTTCCTTGGCCGATACGGCGGTCTTTTTCGATACTTCGCTTAATTCTTCGGCAGTATGCAGAACTTCTTGCGCCGACTGGTTCGTTTGATTCACCAGCGTTGTAATTTGCGTCATCATTTGATTGAAGCTGCCCGCAAGCTGACCGATCTCGTCCTTTTTATTCAAGGTTGACCGGACCGCAAGGTTCCCTCTTTCCCCTTCATTCATTAAATTGCGCAGCTGTACGAGCGGCATCGCGATCATTCGAATGACAAAATACCCAATCCCCATCGCAATCAGTGCAGCGATGCCTGCCATAATCCAGGTCAGCGTTTTAATTTCTTTTGCGTCCTTTACAAGCTCTGCAACCGGAATTTCTCCAACCAGCCGCCAATCCATCAAGTTAAACTTTTTATACGCTGCAAGCACAGCTTGGCCTTCTTCGTTCGTCGTCCTTAACGAACCCTGCTCACTTTCGCTCACTTCTGGAAGCGCCACTGCATTCGTCGTTCCAAGCTCTTCATCGAATTCAGTAAAGATGATATTGTTACCGGAATCGACAATTCTATAATTGCCGCCTTCCCCTAATTGTAACCCGGAAAGCTGATTCATCAGTTCGGAATATCGAATCTCAATCAGCATCACAAATACGCGTTGTCCCGATGCGCTGCTTTTCATCAGTCGCGCAAGACCGAATGTATGATCCGACGTATTGCCTCCAAAGCCTTTAAGCTGCGTCGGAACCCAAAGGACCTTTCCTTCAAGGGTAATAACCTCTTTGAACCAGTCTTTATCTGCAACCATATTGTACATGATACTGTTCCCTCCGACCGATATGCCGGAATAATCCTCCGAAAGCGGTATCAAGTGCCCGCCGGCAAGCGTTTTATTGCTCAATATAATGTTCTGAAATTTTGTTTCTATCTTTTTCACGGCTTCAAAATGCGTAAATGCATCGACTTTATCTGAATTTATGATCGTATTTAAGTTGGACTGAATTTCGGAATCGAATAATAGCTGCAGTGACAGATCTTCATAATTTTGCAGCATGACGTCCAGCTTCCCGACGGTTTGCGCGATCGTCTGTTCACTTGAATCCGCAACTTTCCGCTCGATAATACGTTTGGAATACGAATAAGAAAAAAGACCGACAACGAGAACACATATTAAGATGCTGGAAAAAATTAATAAGAACAGCTTCGAACCAACCGATTGGGATACGCTCGATAATTTCATCTGCCCTAACACATCGGTTTTTTGCTTCAAATTTTTCAACATGACTGACACCATCCGATCGTTGAATTCTACTTCTTTCACTGTGTTGTTCTTTTAAGAGGTCGACTAGAATTCTTCTCGACGCAAGCTTTTCAGCAAAGAACTTATATCCCCCTAGGCTTATTAGTGCTTATTTCATATAAAATATATAGCGGCAACTATGTTTATCGGTCAATCGCCCCATATTTTTTAGATCTCAACAAAAAAAAATCTGCCGACCTTGTAGTCAGCAGATTTTATAGTCGAGTCTTGTCAGTCGCGCCCGATTTTTTTGCGCATGATATCCATCGGACGAACCGGGCGTTCGGTCCGTATTCGGATCAGCTGCAGCGGATGGCGGGCGGCATCCAGCGTTACTCCCGCTTCGTCCGTAATTTCGCCGACCGTCTGTTTAAAGAAGGTTCCGCCGGGGCCGAAGAACTCCACTTCCTGGCCGGGCTTAAAATGATTCCGCTGTTGAATCGTCGCTATTCCTTCAGCTTCATCATATGCGGTCACAACGCCTGCAAAATCATACGGTGCGGCTTTCTCTTCCGGCTCGTAGATATGCTCGCCAGCCCCCGGTGTCTGAAAGAAAAACCCCGTATTTAGCGGCCGGTTTGCGGCTTTGTTAATTTCCTCCAGCCATTCCGACTTTACCTTATATTGATCCGGGTCTTCGAAATATGCATCGATCGCTTGACGGTAGACATTGACGACAGTGGAAACATAATGAAGGCTTTTCATCCGTCCTTCGATCTTAAAGCTGTCGACGCCGGCCTCAATGAGCTCCGGCAAGTGCTCGATCATGCACAGATCTTTGGCTCCCATTGTAAACTTGTCTTCATCCGCTTCGCTCACCGGCACATCGTCGGCGAATAAATCATATTTCCACCTGCACGATTGGCAGCATCCCCCGCGATTGGAGTCGCGGTCTGTAAAATGGTTGGAGAGCACACAGCGTCCCGAGAACGACGAACACATCGCGCCGTGAATGAATTGCTCGATTTCAATATCGACATGCGCTTTAATTTCCGCGATCTCTTCAATAGACGTTTCCCGCGCGAGAACGACACGCGGCAATCCCTCATCCTTCCAGAACTTAACGGCCTGCCAATTCAATGTCGATTGCTGCGTGCTGAGATGAACTTCCATCTTGGGCGCAACCCGCATTGCCGTCTCGACAATAACGGGATCCGCAGCTATAATAGCCGCAATCCCCGCCTCCTCAAGATTGCGCAAATATTGTTCCAGCCCGTCAATATCCTCATTATGGGCATATATATTCGTAGCGACGAACACCTTTGCTCCGTAACGGGCGGCGAATTCCACACCCTCTTTCATCTCCTCAAAGCTGAAATTATCGGCATTCGAACGCAAGCCGTACTTTTGTCCTCCGATATATACCGCATCCGCCCCGTAATGGACGGCAAATTTCAGCTTTTCCAGATTCCCTGCCGGCGCCAGAAGCTCCGGCCTTGCCAAACGGTGCCGCTTTCCGCGAAATTTAGGCTTGGTTAACGTGGCCATTTCCTTCACCTCCTGCTTGATGTTTTAAATCGTCTATAACTCCGGTCCGGTTCGTGATTCGTATGTTAGGAAAATTTTTTCATTTAATACACCTGTTCTTTATAGAAGAAACCGAACGACAACTCCCGCTGGGGATCCTGAATCGCCCGGATGTCATCCAGCCATTCGTCCTCAAACTGATAGTTTACCGGATCCGACATGTATGTGTCAATCACTTTGCGATAAGCGCGAACGACCGTTGCATTATAATTGACCGGTTTCATGATGCCTTCGATTTTCAAGCTGTCGATTCCCGCTTCAAGCAGCTCATGCAAGCTCTCCAGCATGCAAATATCGTCCGAGCTCATGATATGCGTGCCGTTCCGGTCTTCAAAGATCGGATAACGTTCATCCTGCCGCTCAGCTTCAATCAGATAAAGCCCTTCTTCCTGGTCGGCCTCCAGCCTCTCCTTCAGCTCGGAGCCGGAAATCGTCCGGTTCCTGTAGTCCGCATAGCTCCCTACCAGCTTCCGTTTAGAATGATAAATATTCGTCATCCCATGGACCTGAACTTGAACCTCCAGCTCCGTGTTTGCTTTCGTTTCGATGACCTGCTCCAAATTCAGTTCTCTTGCAAGCACTGCCCGGCTGGCTCCTTTGCGCCCCCAAAAATTAGCCGTGGCGTAATTAGTTGAGGTCATTTCCGCATTCCAGTGAAGCTTGAGCCCCGGTGCTTCCGATTTTACCGCCATAAGTACGGCGGGATCTCCGAATAGCACCGCATCAACTCCGGCTTGCGCCAAACCGCGAATATATGCCGGCAGTGCTTTCACCGTTTCATTATCGAAAATATTATTGACCGCAGCGTAGACACGAACACCGCGCGGCTTGCCGTATCGGACAGCCTTTTCGATCATCGTCAGGTCGAATTCGCCCGGAAGCCGCATGCCGAACGTGGATTCGCCCAGCTCGAACGCATTCGCACCTGCCTCAACCAACTGCTCGAGCTCTTCCATCGATCTTGCGGTCGTTAGCAGTTCCGGTCTATCTGGCATTGGCATTTCCTCCTAACATAAGGATCTTTGAGCGGAGCTCAAAGTCACTCAGCTTACTTAGGGATCTTTGAGCATGACTTAGGGATCTTTGAGCATGACATAGGGATCTTTGAGCGGAGCTCAAAGTCTCTCCGCTTCCATAAGTCTCTCCGCTTCAAATCCCTCAGTTTTTCTCCGTTTGCTTGCTCTTGTTAATATTGTTCAAATGCTCGTTGTACGTCTTGGCAAACAAATGTTTTTGGCTGCCGTCCTTTTTCGTAACATAAAATAAATATTCCGTTTCTTCAGGAAACAACGCCGCTTCGATCGAAGCGAGACTCGGATTTGCAATCGGACCCGGCGGCAAGCCGTTGACCTTATACGTATTATATGGACTTTCGACCTGTAGATCCTTTTCCAACAGACGTTCTTTCGGCTTGTCCAATAAATATTGAACGGTCGCATCAATTTGCAGCGGCATTCCCAGCTTCAAACGGTTATATATAATGCCGGCCACAATCGGACGTTCTTCATCGACGACGACTTCCCGCTCCACAAGTGAAGCGATAACCATCACTTCATGGAATGTCAACTCCCGCTCCTCAAGCGCATCGCCCCATCCTTCGGGAAGCTGATTCAGTTTGCGGTCCAGCTCCTGCAGCATCCGGATGATAATATCCTGTTCAGTGCTGTCCTTTTTCATTTCGTAAGTTTCCGGAAACAGATACCCCTCTAATACATGATGCATTTCATCCTTCGCCTGCACCTGCGAAGCCGCTTCCGAATAGGCGAACATCGCCTCCGATTCGGCCAGCTCAAGAAACTTCTGCTTGTCGACCAAGCCCTCTGCGCTCAGCTTATCCGCAATTTGCAATACCGTATAACCTTCCGGAATCGTAAACCGTACCGTCTCCGCCTTGACCGTATCGCCTGAATTCAGCTTGGCAATGATCTCCTCATGCTCCATTCCGGGGTGCATATCGTAAACGCCGGCTTGAAATCTCGAGCCCTCATTATTGAAACGCAAATAATATTTAAAAATGAATGCATTACGAATGATTCCTTCTTCTTCCAACTGTTCGGCCACTTTAAACGGTGTAGTTCCTTTTGCGATTTCGATCCGGACCAGTTCACCCTCTGCGGTCGGCCGCAGACCGTTCCAGATGTATAACGCGATGCCGGCCGCAGTAATAAACACTACGCCAAGGAGCGACAGTACAACCCATATTGTGATTCGGCTTTTACGTATCGGTTTGTCCACGCCTGCATCCCCCTCCCCTTTTATTCGCAGGCAGAAACGACTTCGCCGCTTATCCCGAACGAAGCCGTTTCAACGTTTTCTTTTTTTAGCAATGCTGAATGATATTCGTTCCATAAAAAGGGCGGTATACACCGCCCTTCCTTCTTAGCTTAATATGCGGTTAGCAATGAAACGGTTCAAGGCTGATCTTCATCCGAAAACCATAAATCGTCATAGGCTTCCGCCACGCTTTCCCATTCCGCTTCATCGTCAATCGATTCAAGACCAAGCTCGTCCCCGTCGCCAGTAGAGATTCTGAAAAATGCGACCTCGTCTTCTTTGCGCATGGCCGGAGTCTGCAAACCGGCGTAGGCAATGTCTCCCAGCTGAAATTCAGCAACGATCCGGTATGTTTCCTCCGTACCGTCATCCGCGAGAAGAGCGATTTCTTTACCGAACTTCTGTTCAAGCCGATTCAGTCTCTGCGGCCGTTCATGGGGCGTATGATTCATAACAAGCTACCTCCGGGTCTGGCCAGCTTCTGCATCACTGGTCTTCGTCTATTTCACCAAGCAGCGTATTAAACGTTTCCTCGACCATATTCCATTCTTCCTCATCCTCAATCGTATACAGCTTTAAGTCATCGCCGTCCTCTTCATAACGGAAAGCGTACACTTCTTCAGACTCGTCGTCATCCTCCGCATTCAGAGGCACAACCATCATATATTTCTGATCCGAGCCGTCCACCTCGAACTTCATGACGACTTCAAATTCCTCTTCATTACCTTCGTCATCCGGAATATAAATAATTTCCGGCTCTTCAAATTGCATGTCGTCCTTTGTCATCGTTACCCTCACCTTTTCGTTTTAGAGTCGAGAAAATTTTGCAAAATGAGCGTCGCCGCCATTTTGTCGATCACTAACCTTCTTTTCTTGCGGCTGATATCCGCTTCCAGCAATGTCCTTTCGGCGGATACGGTGCTCAGCCGTTCATCCCAAAGGTGAACAGGTAAGTTTAGTTTCTCACGCAATTTTTGCGCAAATGCGATGCAAATTTCGCCACGCGGGCCAATGGTGCCGTTCATGTTCTTCGGAAGACCGACGACAATTTCACTGACCTCGTGCTCACGGACCAGATCCGCAATTTTATCCAGCTCTCCACCGTCGCGGCGCGTTTCCACCACGACAAGCCCCTGCGCCGTCATATGCAGAGCATCGCTTACGGCTACGCCGATTCTGCGATCGCCGTAATCCAATCCCATTAAGCGCATCTTCGTCCGGCCTCTTTCCCTTAACGTATTTCAAGACCTGTGCTGACCGAGATAATTCCGGACGAGTTCTTCAATCAGTTCGTCGCGCTCTTTCTTGCGGATCAGACTTCTGGCATTGTTGTGCCGCGGAATATAAGCAGGATCTCCCGACAACAGGTATCCGACAATTTGGTTGATCGGATTATAATTCTTCTCCTCCAAGGCGTCGTACACCGTGAGAAGAATCTCCCGGGATGACGTTTCCATCTCTTCCGCTTTTACATCAAATTTCATTGTTTTATCCATGGAACTCATCGCCAGCACCTGCCTTTCCAAGGATTCCTTTTCTTTCTAATGTTATCATATCATACTTGACCGGGAAAGAACCAGTTCTTCGGCAAGCTTTAACGCATCTTCCAGTTTGGACACGTCCTTCGCTCCCGCTTGCGCCATATCCGGACGGCCGCCGCCTCCGCCGCCGCAGGCAGCAGCAATTTCTTTAATCAGTTTTCCCGAATGGAATCCTTGCTGCACAAGATCCTGCGATACCGTTACGACAAAATTTACTTTATCGTCGATCACCGCACCCAATACAAGCACCGCAGAACCAAGCTTCGCCTTAAGCTCGTCGGCAACGCCGCGAAGCGCGTCCATACTGCCGGCACTGACTTCAGCGGCCAAC
Source organism: Paenibacillus tarimensis (assembly GCA_041281825.1). Classification (GTDB taxonomy): domain Bacteria; phylum Bacillota; class Bacilli; order Paenibacillales; family Paenibacillaceae; genus Paenibacillus_D; species Paenibacillus_D tarimensis_A. The sequence continues at coordinate 3,810,469 of CP166298.1, forward strand.
ACGGTTACGCCTCCGACCGTCTTCGCTTTTGTTTCCAACGATCCCGCTTCAATGCGGCCAAGCTTCGCCTGCAGGGATTCCTTCTCGCGCGACAATTCTTTCAATTGGGCATAAAGCGACTCGATTCTCTTCGGTACGTCTCCCGTATTCGATTTGAGAAGCTCTGCGGCCTGCTTCAGCAACTCAAGCTGTCCGTCCATAAACGCATAAGCGTGTTTGCCCGTCACCGCTTCAATCCGGCGGATGCCCGAACCGATACCGGATTCGCCGCTAATCTTAAACAGTCCGATCTGCGATGTATTTTGAACGTGACAGCCTCCGCACAGCTCGATGCTGTATCCGCCTACTTGCACTACCCTTACGATATCGCCGTATTTTTCACCGAACAGTGCCATGGCGCCCATTGCCTTTGCTTCGGCAATCGGTTTGCTTTCGATCTGAACCGGTGTCCCGCGCCAGATTTGTTCATTCACTCGTTTCTCAATTTGTGCGAGTTCCTGCTCTGTGACGCTGCCGAAATGGGAGAAATCGAACCGCAACCGTTCCGGTTCAACGAGCGAGCCTGCCTGGTTAACATGGTCGCCGAGCACTTCCTTAAGCGCCTTGTGCAAAAGATGGGTCGCCGTATGATTTTTAACGGTATCGTCCCGATCCGTACGCCGCACCTCGGCTAGAACCTTGTCGCCGACCCGAATGGCGCCGGAGTTGACGACGACGTGGTGCACATGCTGGCCTTGCGGCGCTTTCGACACATCTTCCACTTCCGCTTTCAGGCCGTTCCCGGCCAATACGCCCAGATCGCTCACTTGACCGCCGCTTTCGGCGTAGAAGGGGGTTCGATCCAATATTACTAGGCAGCGGCTTCCCTGAACAGCGGCATTTACAAGGCTGTCCTCCATTATAATGGCGGCAACGGTTGCCTCGGTCATCAATTCATTATATCCAACGAATTCGCTTTTAATCGTTAGCTCTGCTAGCGGACCACCCTGTACCTTCATGCTTCCGGTATCCTGCCTGGCCGCGCGTGCCCGCTCGCGCTGCGATTCCATCGCTTGATCGAAGCCTTCCCGGTCGACTGTCAGCCCCTGCTCCATCGCATAGTCCTCGGTCAGATCGAAAGGAAAACCGTACGTATCGTAGAGCTTAAAAGCGTCGGAGCCGCCGATAGCCGATTGTCCGGCGGCCTTTGCCGCAGCGACCAGCTCATCCAAAATCGCAAGCCCGTCGGAGAGCGTCTCATGGAACCGCTCCTCTTCCGTACGGATGACACGCTCAATGAACGAGCGCTTCTGGGCCACCTCGGGATAATAAACGCCCATGATGTCGCCTACGGTTCCAGTCAGTTCGTACAGGAAAGGCCGGTCGATTCCAATCGTTTTCCCGTACCTCACCGCGCGGCGCAGCAGCCTGCGGATAACATATCCGCGGCCTTCATTGGAAGGCAGCACGCCGTCCCCGGCGGAAAACGCAACCGTGCGGATATGGTCTGCAATCACTTTCAGCGCAACATCGTGATCCGCATTGACCTTATATTTCACACCGGCAATTTCACAAGTCCGGTCTATGATCGGACGGAACAGATCGGTGTCGAAGTTCGAATCCACATCCTGCAGAACCGAAGCGAACCTCTCCAGCCCTGCCCCGGTATCGATGTTTTTGTTCGGAAGCGGCGTATAGCTGCCGTCCTTGTTATGGTTAAATTGCGAGAATACGAGATTCCATACTTCGAGGAACCGCTCGTTCTCTCCCCCCGGCGTACATTCCGGATCGGACAGGTCACCGTACTTTTCGCCACGGTCGTAAAAAATTTCCGTACACGGGCCGCACGGTCCTTCGCCGATATCCCAGAAGTTGTCCTCCAGCTTAATAATGCGTTCCGCGGGAATGCCGATTTTTTTGTTCCACAGCTCGTATGCCTCTTCGTCCTCCGGATATACGGTAACCGACAGCCTGTCCGGCTCGAATCCGATCCACTGCGGGCTTGTAAGAAATTCCCAAGCCCAGGTAATCGCTTCCTCCTTGAAATAATCTCCGATGGAAAAATTGCCGAGCATTTCAAAAAACGTATGGTGACGGCGCGTCTTGCCCACGTTCTCAATATCGTTGGTCCGGATACATTTTTGCGAGTTTGCGATTCTAGGGTTGTCCGGCTTGACTCTTCCATCGAAATAAGGCTTCAGCGGCGCCATACCGGCATTGATCCACAGCAGCGACGGATCGTTATGCGGCACGAGCGGGGAGCTGGGTTCAATGGTATGGCCCTTGCTTTCGAAGAATGCCAGCCATTTGGAACGGATTTCACTTGCTTTCATATCATTCACTGCCTCCATTATAAAATTAATCAAGCGTAAACGGCTTCGCCCCGCACGAACCGCTAGCTGCACTCTCTAAAGCAGCTCGGTTCTATGCAGTAATCCGACGGCTTAGCTTCGTTTCGCGGAGAATTCTAAGCAGTTATAAGGGGGAAACTTATATCATTCTTAGAATTTAAAAAACGCCCCTACAAATGCAGGGACGAAATTATTTTTCGCGGTACCACCCTGGTTATTGCACTCTCCGAAATACAAAAGCGCAATCGCCTCAGCAGGACGTTAACGGGTCCTTCCCGGTGAAGTTTATTCACTCTCCAAAACCAGCTTTCGGCGGTCCTTCGTCTAGAAGCTCTCTCAGCCGCTTTCTCACCTTGCACAGTATCGAAACGGAGCTCCCTCTCTGATAACGGGCTACTGCCTACTTAAGTTTTATCATCGATTTCAAGCTATGGATAAATTTAAGTATATCCACACGCCCGGGCGGTGTCAAATGGTCTTTCTTCGGACATAGTAGGCAAATATGTGCTGAAGCACAACTTTCATCGCGGCGAAAATCGGCACAGCCAGAATCATTCCGATGATCCCGGCAAGCTCACCTCCGACAAGCAGGGCGAATATGATCGATAAAGGGTGCATATGAAGCGTTCTTCCGACAACCTGCGGCGAAATCACATTCCCCTCTAACATCTGGCAAACCGTATTCACCATAACAACCAGAAGCATCATTTTGACCGAAATCGTGGAAGCCACCAATAACGCCGGCGCAGCCCCGAAGAAGGGTCCCAAATACGGGATGATATTGAATACCGCGACCAGTCCGGCCATTAAGAGCGCATACGGTAAACCGATGAGCCAATATCCGATGTAAGCGAGTAACCCGACAATAAGACAGACCAGAAATTGTCCCCGGATGTAGCTGCCGAGCGCCTCGTCGATATCCTTGAACAGTCTGACGGTGCTTTTACGGTGTGAACGAGGCACGTACGTAATGACTGTGCGTTCAAAAACTTCGAAATCCTTTAAAATATAAAACGCCAGAAACGGAATAATGAACGCAATAAACAAGGCGTTAAGCATGGCTCCGATGTTGTTGAGAAATGAAAACACCGCTTCGGACAACCGTTTTTCCAGCTCTTGGAGCGAGTGGGTGATGCCCGTTCGTACGCTGTCCGGCAAAAACGAATTGTTGAGGTTTTTCATTAATTTCTCCGCTTGCATTGTAAATTCGGGCGCATGCTTGTTCAGCTGCTCCATCTGCTCGATTACCATCGGGATGACGTTCATGAGCACGACCGTAATCGCCCCGCAAAAAACGGCATAAATAAGAAGGACGGCAATCGACCGGGGGACTTTGCGGTCCGCCAGCAAATTGACGATCGGATTAAGCACATAGGAAATAATCATGGCTATAATAAACGGAGCAAGTACGACTTTCAAAAAACCGTAAATGTTCATAAAGATCGGCTTAACAAGCAGCAGCAAATATAACGCAAGCAGCCCCATAATGATGTACATCAAAATGGCGAACGGTTTTCGATTTGTAAACTTTTCCACGCCAGCCGCTCCTCTCGCGAGTCCTAACATAGGGATCTTTGAGCATTACATAGGGATCTTTGAGCGGAGCTCAAAGTCTCTCCGCTTTAAGTCTCTCTGATTGACGAATTCGTCAGGATTCGTACACACTTCAGTATATGTACAGAATGGACAAAACATCCTTGTCCGCAGCAAATCGGGTGCGCGGGAGCGGAAGCGGCGGGCACCAGCGTAAACGGCTTCGCGGAGAATTCTAAGTTGATATAAGTGTGAAACTTATATCTGCTTAGAATTAAATAAAAAGACGGCCGCAGCCGTCTTTTTTCAAATATAAGAAAGTACAAGTTTCACTTTTATACCTGCTTATATTTCATCTCGAACGGATCAGACATCCCTAAGGACAGCCTCAGCCGTTACTGCTTGATCCTATAATCCGTTGGCATGCATTTGAGGAATTTCCTCTTCAAAGAACAGATCGTCGAGGGAACTTAACGTACCGTCTTCCTCTACCTGATAGACGGACATTTTGTCTCCGTTTACCGTCAGTTCAATGAAACAGCCCCAGCAATAAAATTGATGGGAGCCGATTTTGCCTATATCTTTCGAATTACAGTTAGGACATCTTAACATAACTCATTTCTCCCTACTCACCGATTCCGAAGTGGCTGTATGCTCAAGGTCTTGTTCGGCGCGAACCGGAACGAGAATTGTATCATCCCCTAGCGTAACCTCGTCGGGGTAATCCGATATCCGCAGCCATTTGCGCCCTTCTTTAAGATCCGAGATAAAGCCATCCGTTAACTCATATCCTACTATAGGTGTTCCCTGTAATTGGTCAAAATAAACATCGGATACTCTTCCAAGCTGCACTCCGTCGGTCGTTACGACCGGCAAGTCTTTCAACTTCGTGCGCCCTGTCTGAAAGCATCGACTAATTTCCGATGCAGGCAGCAGTTCCACTGCCTGCCTGTCCGATATAAGAACGGCATCCTCTCCGCAAGCGGTCACATGCTCCCAGCGCAATGCTTTGACCCGGGAGGACATCCAGATTCGCGCTTCGAGGATGATGCCCGTTAACAACCAATGCTCATCAAACCAAATATCTTTTACTTTACCGGCCAATTTGCCGTTATTTGCATCAATAATCGGCAGGCCGATCAGCTGTTGAAGTTTGATCACGGCAGTTTCGTCAGGCCTCCTATGATTTATTACGAAAACCGGGCGGCGATGGTTGCAATTTTTTTCGCCGAATATTCGATTTCCTCCATAGTATTGCCCATTCCGAAACTAAAGCGTATCGCGCTGTTTAATAACGCTTCGGGAAGCTCCATTGCCTTGAGCACATGCGAACGTTCAAGCGAACCGGACGTGCATGCAGAACCGCTGGCTGCCGCTATACCTTCTACGTCCAGAGTCATCAGCATGGTCTCCGTATCCGTCCCCGGGAAGCTCAGATTGACAATCTGCGGCACCCGATGCTTCGGATGCCCGTTTACAGCAATGCCGGACGATCCAAGCCGCTCTTCGAGCAGTTCAATGAACCGGTTACGCAGCTTCTCCATTTCGTTCCGTTTACTTCCCATTTCTTGAGCGGCAAGCTCCACCGCCTTCGCAAATCCGGCGATTCCAGCCGTATTTTCAGTTCCGGCCCGGCGTTTACGCTCCTGGGAACCTCCGTACAACAGCGCTTCGAATGGGGTCCCTTTGGCGATATAGAGCGCACCGATGCCTTGGGGGCCGTTTATCTTATGGGCTGAGAAGCTGACCAGTTGAACCGGCAGACGGTTCAGCACAACCGGCAGGCTGCCTAACGCCTGAACGGCATCCACATGGAAGACCGCGCCGCATTCTCGAGCCAATTGCCCGATTTCTTCAATGGGCTGAATCGTGCCGATTTCATTGTTGACATAGATCACGCTTATGAGACCCGTATCAGCGCTGATGTGATCCCGGACAGACGCAGGATCGATCATTCCCTTGGCGTCCGGGAAAACAACTGAAACGCGAAATCCGTCCTTCTGCAGCTTCTCGCATGCATGCAGGACGGCATGATGTTCGATAGCCGTTGTAATAATGTGGGATTTCCCCCGCTCCCGCATCGCCCGGGCCGCGCCGAATAATGCCGTATTATCGCTCTCTGTGCCTCCGCTTGTAAACACAAGCTCGGAAGGCTGGCAACCAAGCAAAGCGGCTATGCGGTCCCTAGCCTCATTAACGATGCGCCTCATATGGCGGCCGTACGCATGAATACTGGACGGATTGCCTGCATTACCGCGCATGATCTCCAGCATTGATTCCAATACGCCTGGATGAAGCGGCGTTGTCGAGGCGTGATCCAAATATACCCTGTGCATAATTTCTCCTTTACATAGGGATCTTTGAGCATGACATAGGGATCTTTGAGCGGAGCTTAAAGTCTCTCTGCTTCTCAAAGTCTCTCCGCTTAAAGGGTTGCTTACTCCTTGAACGTCATATTAAATATAAAACATGTAGTTGTCCTGCTCATTATCCCCTTTGTAGTTAATCAGATCGTCCAGCGTCGTTGAGTCCAGCACACTTGCAATGCCGTCGCGGATCCGAAGCCATAAATCGCGTTTCGCAGGATCGTCCTCCTCCGTGAAGTCGACCGGTGAAATCGGACCTTCCAAAATACGGATGATGTCTCCGGATGTAATCTGATCGGGTTCCTTGGACAGGACATACCCCCCGTAAGCGCCTCTTACGCTTTTGACAAGCCCCGCATTGCGAAGCGGAGCGACAAGCTGCTCCAAATAATGCTCAGACAGTTGATTCCGTTCCGCTATGCTTTTTAATGAGATCGGCCCTTCGCCGAACTTCGCGCCAAGCTCCATCATTATCGTTAAGCCGTAACGGCCTTTGGTCGATATTTTCAAGAAAATCCCTCTCTCCCGGCAGCTAACCGTCTGAACTTGATATCGCGGATGCCGCAATGCAGAGGTTAGCGATTGTTTGCCCTAAATCATGGTATTCCCATATCAGTTCTATGTTAACATATTCAACATCATTGTGGGGAAAAAAGCTTGTCATCTTCATGAAAAACTTATCCGGCTTGTGGTACAATAAAGAGTATGCTTGCTGATTTACCTCTTCCGCTTCGGAAGAAATTCTATACGGGCAACATTTTTATGATGAACAGGCGGTGTTTTACGATGATCAATTCGAATGCTTCGACCCGCGTGGTCGTCGGTATGTCCGGCGGCGTCGATTCCTCCGTTACCGCTCTGCTGCTTAAGCGCCAGGGCTATGATGTCATCGGTATCTTCATGAAAAATTGGGACGATACCGACGAATTCGGACATTGCACGGCCGAGGAGGATGCGGAGGACGTTCGCCGGGTCTGCGATCAAATCGGCATACCGTATTATACGGTTAACTTTGAAGAAGCTTATTATAATAAAGTATTCTCCTATTTTCTTGAAGAATATCAACGAGGACGCACGCCGAATCCGGATGTCATGTGCAACAGAGAAATCAAATTCGGCGATTTTCTTAAAAAAGCACTGGACCTGGGCGCGGATTATTTGGCTACCGGCCATTATGCCCGAGTCGAGCGGAACGGGGAGGAAACAAAGCTGCTGCGTGGTGTGGACAGCAATAAAGACCAAACCTATTTCCTTCATGCACTCCGTCAGGATCAGCTGGAAAAAGCGATGTTTCCGATCGGTCATCTTCCCAAAGCGGAAGTACGCCGAATCGCGCAGGAAGCGGGTCTTGCAACCGCCCGCAAAAAAGACAGCACCGGGGTATGCTTCATCGGCGAACGGAATTTCAAAACCTTTCTGAGTCAATACCTGCCGGCACAGCCGGGAGATATGGTCGATCTTAGAACCGGTGATGTAAAAGGACGGCATGACGGATTAATGTACTACACCTTGGGACAGCGTCAAGGCCTCGGAATCGGAGGATCAGGAACCGGCGAACCATGGTTTGTTGCAGATAAAGATCTCGAACGAAACATCTTGTATGTCGTGCAGGGGGAATCCCATCCAAGTCTCTATTCCTACGGACTAGTGGCCGCCGGAGTGAATTGGATTTCGCCGATAAAACCGCAAGGAACATTCAGCTGTACGGCCAAATTCAGATATCGGCAGCCGGATCAACGCGTGCAATTAACGTTCCGCGGCGACGGCGAAACGGCGGACGTTACGTTCGAAACAGCGCAAAAAGCCGTCACGCCCGGACAAGCGGTCGTCTTCTACGACGGCGATGTTTGTCTCGGAGGCGGGACGATCGATTTCGTCCATAAGGAGAAACAAGCGTAAACTGCCGCCGTCCTCTGGCGTCTAAGCTTCGCAGCAAAAAACCGGTTATCCGCCGCAGAGCTATGTTGCTTCTGCATTGGATAACCGGTTTTATTTCGCTGTTACTATCCTGTAACGGCCTGAGGAAGCTCGTCGTCCCCGTCTAATTTTTCACGTTTGCGGACCAGAATACGCGATATTCGTAAATGATCCGTCTCTTCAATAATAAAATCATGCGTATCCTGATAGCTGACCATTTGCTGTTTCTTAGGCGGTATCTCGATTTGTGAGTAGATCCAACCGCCAATCGTATCGTAGTCGTCGCTTTCAATACCGAGGTTAAAGAAGCTGTTCACTTCTTCAATCAGCATAAGGCCGTTAATGGAGAAGGTATCGTCATCCTTCTTCTCGATATCCGGACGTTCCTCGTCGAATTCGTCTTGGATTTCTCCTACGATTTCCTCCATAATGTCTTCCAGGGTTACTAAGCCGGACGTACCGCCGTATTCATCGATCAGAATCGCGATCTGTGTCTTTTTCTTCTGCATCAGCTTAAGCAGCGTGCTGATCTGCATCGATTCCGGTACGGTTGTGATCGGCCGGATCAGCGAGCGGATATCGGCCGTCTCCGGATCCTCCACCTTGAGCATATCCTTGATATGGACAAATCCGATAATGTTATCCTTATCGTTCTCACACACCGGAAACCGGGTATGCATCTCTTCCATCGCAATCTTTTTATTCTCTTCAAAGCTTAAATTCGCGTACAGGCACGCCATTTCCGTACGGGGAATCATGATCTCCCTCGCGTTCGTTTCTGCGAATTCAAATATATTATCAACAAGCGTGAGCTCCGTGTTGTCTATATGGCCGCTCTTGTGGCTTTCTTTCATCAGAATTCGGATTTCTTCTTCCGTATGAGCCGATTCGTGCTCAGAGGCCGGTTCAACGCCGAATCTTTTGAGCAGCCAGTTGGCCGTGCCGTTAAGAAACCATATGAACGGGTACATAATCTTGTAAAACAAGATCAACGGCGCCGCCGTCAGAAGTGTCATTTTTTCCGATTTGCGGATTGCAAGCGTCTTGGGCGCGAGTTCGCCAAGAACGATATGCAGAAACGTAATAATTGAAAACGCGATTAAAAATGCGATCGTATGAACGGCAACGTCATTAAGGCCAAACCAGCCTTTTAAAACCGGCTCAATCGTTCTGGCGATCGCAGGTTCCCCGACATAACCAAGGCCGAGCGAAGCAAGCGTTATTCCTAACTGACACGCCGATAAATAAGCGTCAAGATTGTTCGTCAGATGGGAAGCGAATTGCGCCTTCCGATGACCTTCCGTCACAAGCGTATCGATCCGGCTGCCGCGCACTTTCACCATCGCAAATTCCGCCGCAACGAAAAAACCGTTCATAAATACCAAAAACAAAATCAGTAACGCATTCAAAATAATCGGTAAGGGGTCTTCCAACGATTCCCTGTTATCGTCCACCCGTCGAACGGGCCGGCCGACAACAGGAGCACCTCCTTCAGGGTTTAAATTTATAATAAATGTTTATATTAACAGCTTAGTCGATTTAAGGCCGTCGCGTCAAATGTCTGAAATGGCTTCATATGCATATATATTCGGCAATGTCTGGCCTTTATGTGCCATTTTCAGGCTCCCTCTATTGTTTTTATCGGTATTACTCCATAATTTCTTAAATTCCGCAATAATCCGGCTACTAGCCTGACCTTATGAACGCTGATTTTTCCGCCGCTGCTGGTTCAGACGGATCTTCTCTTCCATCCCTTGTTCCGACGCCTCGTAAAACGATTTGGAGCGCAGGTTGTCCGGCAAGTACTGCTGCTCTACATAATGCCCGGGATAATCGTGAGGATAGCGGTAGCCTTGATGCCCTAACTGCTCCGCTCCGCGATAATGGGTATCTCGCAGATGCAGAGGCACCTCGGCCGTACCCGAACTCGCGATCGATTCCATCACCTTGCCGATCGCAACCGCCGCCCTATTGGACTTCGGACTTTCCACCGCGAACAAAATCGCTTGCGCGATATTGTACTTGGCTTCCGGCCAACCGATCTTATGATAGGCGTCCATCGCCGTTACGGCCTGTACCATCGCTTGCGGATTCGCGAGTCCGATATCCTCGCTGCACGCCACGATCAAGCGGCGGAGAAAAGTCATCGGGTCCATGCCCAGCTTCTCCACTGCGTATAAAAACCAGTATAATGCCGCATCGCTGGATCCACGGACGCTCTTATGAAACGCCGACAGCACATCGTATTGCGTCGATTCGTCCGCGCGAACGGTCGGCTTGCGGATCGACTCTTCCGCGACCTCCAGCGTAATATGTACGGATCCGTCCGGCTGTGAGGGAGTCGTTACCGCCGCAAGCTCGAGCGCATTCAGCCCGCGCCGTATATCTCCGCTCGCCATAGCGGCCAGATGGAGCAGCGCTTCCTCATCGATGCGAAGATTCATAAAGCCGAGACCGCGCTCCTTTTCCTCAAGCGCCCGTCTCATCGCCAGCAGCGAGTGCTCGCGGGTGAGCGGCTCCAGCTGGAACAAAGTCGAACGGGAGAGCAGAGCGCCGTTGACATGATGAAACGGATTCTCCGTCGTCGCTCCAATGAATATAATGATCCCTTGCTCGACTGCCGGAAGCAGTGCATCCTGGCGGGACGTATTGAACCTGTGCACCTCGTCCAGAAACAGGATCGTCTTTTTTCCGTATAATGACTTGTTGCTGCGCGCCTGTTCGATCGTTTCGCGGACATCCTTCACGGAGGCATCGACCGCATTAAGCTTAACGAAGTCTCCTTTTGTTTGCTTGGAGATGATATGAGCAAGTGTCGTCTTACCGCATCCCGGGGGACCGTAAAGCAGGATGGAAGACACCTGATCGCCTTCGATTGCCCGGCGCAGCAGCTTTCCCGGACCTACGATGTGCTCCTGTCCAATATAATCATCAAGCGTTTCGGGGCGCATCCGGTCAGCGAGCAAACGCGCACGGGGCGATTCTTCTTTGTACGAGAATAAATCCATTTGTAAGCCAGCAACCTTCCGAATCAATACTTGCCATTATCATACCATATCAGCACAGATGTTCGCCACTTTTGGATAACAAAACGTTAGTGTATCCTATTATTGCAATTGTTCCGGCTGAAATCCGTCATATCTTCGAAAATGTTCAAAATCTAACACAAATACCTGCCCTTGTATTTTTTTGGCTAGTTTGCAGATGATTATTGCCTTCTCAAGACTGGCTAATTGCATGCCGGTATTTTTTAACGGTTGCCAGCGCCGTTATATCCGTAATAATCCCGATTTTGCAAGACAAACGGTTGCCAGAGCGCCTATTTGTCTATTTTCACGGTTTTTGGGGCGGGTTTTAACAAATAACAGTGCCTGTATCCGTTAAAACTCAAAAGTGGCGTTTCTTTGCCAAATAGCGCCGCGTACAACCGTTAGAGCTAGTTAAAATTACTGCGACAAACGTTTTTTTGATGGCAATCTTCTACCTGCGTAACTCGCTAGAAGCTTTCCGGCTAAGCCGATGGGTTAAATCCGACACATAAGCTTGATAAATGACATGATCGCGGACTGAACGGTTGTAGACAGGGAAGGTTATTTTAAGTATGAGAAAGAATTGTTCAAACAAGCTAAAAAAAGGATCAAATACAGCGAGAACCTTTTAAATTAGTCTAGGCTGTTCAACTTTTGAAGAGAAATATAGTGCCTGTCAACCTGGGAAGCCGGTCATTTCGTGGCCAGGCACATTGTACCGATAAAAAAAGCGCAAGATAAGGCTTACCGCCTATCTTGCGCTGCTAATCTCATCCCTTATCATACGGATTCTTTAATCCTGCGTTCAATTTCTCTATTGTCTTTACGATCCTTGAGGAGCGTGTTTCGGCACGCTTTGCCCCCTCAATCCATTTGATATACTCCTTCTTATGCGAAGGAGCCAGCTTATCGAATATTGCCTTCGCTTGCGGGGCATCCGCCAAAGCTGTAAGCAAGTCCTCCGGGGGGGCCGAAGGTACGGGGGATGAGGCCGACACATATGCCCTGGTTCCGGAGGCGCTTGACGGATCCCGCTCCCTCCGCGCCCGCGAGGCGCTTTTCACCATGCCGGCAGGGCGGAACCTAAGGGCAGACCATGTCTCATCTACCGCTATGCTGGCGATCCCTTCCATCCCGGCCTCGGTTACCGTTTCCCAGCCGCGGTCGCGGTTGATATCCGTTTTGATCTTCGAGGTGCCCTTCGGGTAACATATCCAGAGCATCGCGTCCTCTTTCGCCGCTCTCAGTGCAATCGGCCCGAATAACTCCAAATCTGCGACGCTTTTCACAAACAATTGGACAAAATCATAGCTTCCGGCAAACGCCTCATCGAATACGGCCGCTTCAGGCTCCAATCCAATATCAGCTGTATAAGACTGATCGGGCGGCTGCAGGATAAGCGCCCTGTGATCCGGCAAGAGCTTCAGTTTTTTGACAAGCGCCTCATTCACGCTCATACCCGGATGCCGCCCTTCTCCAGCAAATCACGGACGGCCACGCTCACCATGATCAGACCGGCGACGGGCGGGACGAACGCATTGCTTGATGGAGGCTGCTGCGCCTTGCGGATTTCGGGAGCGTTCTCCGGCACGATTCGTTGTGTCACATCTTCGCGCGGCTTCATCGGCTCCTCCAGTGAGAAGACGACTTTTACCCCCTTCTTAATCCCTTCCTTGCGCAGACGGGTGCGGATTACCCGGGCAATCGGATCCATCGACGTCTTGGAGATGTCCGCCACTTGAAATTTAGTCGGGTCCATCTTGTTTGCCGCACCCATGCTTGAGATGATCGGAATGCCCCTTTGCAAACATTGCTTGATCAAGTGAATCTTATAGGAAATCGTGTCGGAAGCGTCCAGCACGTAATCCAGATCGTAAGCGAACAGCTGCTCATAGGTCTCTTCCGTATAAAACATCCGAAGCGAGATTGCATCGCATTCCGGATTTATGAGCTTGATCCGGTCGCGCATCAGATCGGCTTTCGGCTCACCGACCGTTGTCGTCAAGGCGTGAATTTGCCGATTCACGTTCGTGATATCGACGACATCCTTATCGATCAGGATGATCCTTCCGACGCCCGTTCTGGCGAGCGCTTCGGCTGCAATCGAGCCGACGCCCCCGATGCCGAGCACCGCCACTGTGCTTGCTTTCATCATGTCCAGTCCTTCGGGACCTATCGCCAGTTCCGTACGGGAAAATTGATGCAGCATCGTTGTAATGCCCCTTTCCTGACTGATCAGACGTTCTGCGGCGCTGTTGAAGCTTCGGCCGAAGCCGGGGCCGCTGATTTCGTTCCCGGCTTCGGAATCGTCCGGATATGAAGCTGTTCGAGCTGGGAGAACTCAACCGGCGAAGGCGCATCGCACAACAGATCGGTTGCATTTGCCGTTTTCGGGAATGCAATCGTCTCGCGAAGGTTGGTGCGTCCCGCAAGCAGCATGACCAGCCGGTCGAAGCCAAACGCTATTCCCCCGTGCGGCGGCGTGCCGTATTCGAATGCATCCAGCAGGAAGCCGAACTTCTCGTGAGCCTCGTCAAGCGTGAACCCGAGCGCTTTGAACATTTTTTCCTGCACATCGCGTTTAAATATCCGCATCGAACCGCCGCCCACCTCATAACCGTTCAGCACAAGGTCATAAGCTTGCGCCCGAATTTGTCCCGGATCGGTATCGAACAGCGGCAAGTCGTCATCGTTCGGTCTTGTGAACGGATGGTGCTCCGCTACATAGCGCTTCGCTTCCTCATCCCATCCGAGCAGCGGGAAATCGACCACCCAGGCAAATTTAAATTTCGACTCGTCAATCAATCCGAGATCCCGTCCGATTTTCAGGCGAAGATTGCCGAGAACGTCCGCAACGACCTTCTTTTTATCTGCGGAGAATAATAGCAAATCGCCTTCCTCTACGCCGAGGCGCTCCGTCAGGGCAGCAATCTCCTCCGGCTTGAAGAACTTGACGATCGGTCCCCGCCATTCGCCTTCCTTCACGGTGACCCAGGCCAAGCCTTTGCCGCCGTAACGGGCGGCAAACGGCTGCAGGTCGTCCAGCTCCTTGCGGCTCCAATTCGAGCAGCCCTTCGCGTTCAGCGCTTTGACAACGCCGCCGCCTGCCGCAACAGAAGCAAACACTTTCACATCGCTGCCGGACACGATATCCGTAATATCTTCCATTTCCAGACCAAACCGCAGATCCGGCTTATCCGATCCGTATTTACCCATCGCATCCGCATAGGTGATACGCTGAAACGGCGTTTGCAGCTCAACGCCGACCGTCTCGCGGAACAGCTTCACCATCAGCCGTTCCATTAGCTCCAGCAGCTGATCCTGCGATAAGAACGACGTCTCGATGTCAACCTGAGTAAATTCAGGCTGACGGTCGGCGCGCAGATCCTCGTCGCGGAAACAACGGGCGATTTGGTAATAACGTTCCAAACCGCCGACCATCAACAATTGCTTAAATATTTGCGGCGATTGCGGGAGGGCGAAAAACTCCTCCGGATGGACGCGGCTCGGCACCAAATAATCGCGGGCTCCTTCAGGAGTGCTTTTCGTCAAAATCGGTGTCTCAACCTCAACAAACTGTTCCCCATCCAGAAAATCGCGGAATAATTTCGCCGCTTTCGAACGAAGCAGCAGCGTCTTCTGCATCTCCGGGCGGCGCAGGTCCAAATAACGGTATTTCAATCGCAGCGCTTCATCCACTTCGGCGCCGTCTTCAATCGGGAACGGCGGTGTCTTCGCCGGGTTCATAATTTCGATTTCCGTAACCCGGACTTCAATTTCGCCGGTTTCCAGATTCGGGTTGAACGTTTCCGGATCGCGCTCCACGATTTTGCCGGAGACGGCAAGTACATATTCGCTCCTCGCACGGTCCGCGATTTCGAGCGCTTTACCCGAAAAGTCCGGATTGAACACGATTTGTACGATACCGCTGCGGTCGCGCAAATCGATGAACAGTACGCCTCCCAAATCCCGCCGGCGCTGTACCCAGCCGTTTAATACGACAGTCTGGCCGACATCGGCTTTCGTTAGTTTTCCGCAATGATGGGTTTTTAACATCATGATTCTTTCATCCCCTTTAAATGATTATGGATATGTTCCGCCAGCTTCACGATCGGAACCATCGTCTGATCGCCCGTTGTCATATCTTTGAGCGCGATAACGCCATCCGCGAGCTCATTATCCCCCAATATGGCAGTGAAACGTACACGGTAACGGTCCGCAGATTTCATCTGTGCCTTCATCTTCCTGCCCAGGTAGTCCCGTTCCCCGGCGATCCCCTGAACCCTCAAGCGATGGAGAAGCTTTGTCACTTCCCGGTCCGCCGCATCTCCAAGACCGATCAGATAGACGTCGATGCCGTTCTTATCCGGCAGCTCAGCTTCTTGGGTTTCAAGCAGGAGCACGGTTCGTTCCAGACCGATACCGAGTCCGACGCCCGGCTGATCGGGCCCGCCGATATCCGCTACGAGCCCGTTATATCTGCCCCCGCCGCCGATCGTATCGATTGCTCCGATACCTTCCGCCTTGTATTCGAAAGCCGTATGCGTGTAATAGTCTAACCCGCGCACCAGCTTCGGATTGATCGAGAACGGAATATCCATCGCCGTCAAATGCTGTTGAAGCCTTTCAAAATGACTGCTGCATTCCTCGTCCAGACTGTCCAGTATGGAGGGCGCGCCTTCAAAATGCGCCTGATCGGTCTTACAATCCAGCACGCGCAGCGGATTGCGCTCCATTCGCGACTGGCAGTCTTTGCAGAGCAGCTCCCGCTTCGGCTCAAGGAAGGCGAGCAGCCGCTCCCTGAATGCGCTGCGGACCGCAGGGGTTCCGACCGAATTGATTTCCACCAGGACCCCTTTCAGACCGACTTCCGTATAGAACATGTACCCGAGGGCGATCACTTCCGCATCCAGCGCCGGGTCGACCGCGCCGAGCGCTTCGACGCCGAACTGATGAAACTGCCGGTAGCGGCCGGCCTGCTGGCGTTCATAGCGGAACATCGGCCCGATATAATACAGCTTCGAAACATCCGGTTCGCCGAACAGCTTGTTTTCCACATAAGCGCGAACGACGCCGGCCGTTCCTTCCGGACGCAGCGTCACGCTCCGGTTGCCGCGGTCGGTGAAGGTATACATCTCCTTCTCTACAATGTCCGTCGTTTCGCCTACGCCCCGCTGAAACAACTCGGTCGCTTCAAAGATCGGCGTGCGTATTTCACGGAAGTTGAACCGCCGGCACAGGTCGCGCGCTTTCTCTTCCACGAACTGCCACTTCCCGGTCTGCTCCGGCAATAGATCCTGCGTTCCGGGCGATTTCTGAAATGCCATGCCCTTTCCCTCCAATGCGATAATAAGATCAGGGTTCAAAAGTCCGGTATGAGCACCGGGAACCTTTGTGAACAACCTCTAAAAAAATAAAAAACTCCCGCCCCTGGGCGTTAATATAACGCCAGGGACGAGAGATAAGTGCTCCCGTGGTACCACCCACATTCCGAACCTGTTTCGGTCATGCTCTAAGGTTCGCTCTAACGGTTTAACGCCCGTTACACGCAAAGCGGCTACTGATTCATCAAATAACGTTCGCCGTCTGTTCTCGGGGAGGTCTGTTTCATCCGTTTGCCTAAGGTCGCTTGCAGCCTTGGCGACCCTCTCTGTATAGGTGCTGCAGATTACTTTGTCCCGTCATCGAATCGTTTTTGGAACGATTTAGCTAATTACTGATTTTACATTCTGATGCAAGGAAAGTCAAGCAAAGAAAAAACCTACAAACGAAGTTGTAGGTCCAAAAGGATATATATTTTAAAAAAGGGGGTCGAGTTCTATTATAGACCGCGCATATTAAAGAAAGATGTTATTAACATTACAGTTCGATTACAATATTTAAAGCGTTTCCTAACCGGTCACCTTTGCCGTCTGCTTCCCGTAGAGCCTTTCCAATGTCTCAAGCTTTGTCTTGGTATACTGAAGATACGTATCGTTATAAGCCTTCGGCTCCTTGGGATTGGCAAGTCGGGTTATTATACCCGTGGCTGGATCGACCCATTTGCTTGTTGCGCCGCAGCCCAGTCCGATAATCGTCTGCATTTCTTCGATAATAAGGATGTTGTACAAGCTTTCCATACCCGGTTTCGCATATCCCACATTTTCAAGGTTGCCGAGAATGTTCTTTTGCCTGTACAAATAGTAGGGCTCATACCCGAACGCATCGGTCCACTGAACGGCCCGTTCCATCATTCGGTTGATCTCGTCACGGGTTGCGACTTTATACTTGCCGGTTCCGCGGTGCTGGGTCATTTCCGATGCGCGCTTGAAAGACAACGTATGAATCGTCACCGATTCCGGCATCAGCTTGGCCGTTTCCTCCAGCGTATGCTCAAATTCCTCAACACCTTCTCCCGGGAGCCCGATAATCAGATCCATGTTGATGTTATCCATACCGGATGCGCGTGCAAGCCCAAATTTGGCAATCGTTTCTTGGACGGTATGGTGCCTGCCGATCAGATCCAACGTCTGCTGGGTATACGATTGCGGATTGATGCTGATCCGATGAATGCCCCATTTCAGAAGAACGGACAGCTTCTCCGGACTGATCGTATCCGGACGCCCCGCTTCTACGGTAATCTCCCGCACCTGGTCCACATCAGGAAATGAAGCGTACATCTCGTCATACAGCGCATCCATCTCTTCAGCCGTAATGCTTGTCGGCGTTCCGCCGCCAAAATAGATCGTCGTGATCCGGATGCCGTTTTGTTTCAGCCATTTGCCGATTTCCCGCATTTCATAATGCAGCCCGTGTAAAAAACCGTTCACCGAACCTTGACGGCCATTAATGTCGTATGCCGGGAATGTGCAATAAGCGCATTTGGTCGGGCAAAACGGAATACCGATATAAATGCTGACTTCGTTCTTTAAGTCATATAAATCGGGAATCGCCGACAACTGGCGGTCGACGATCCGCTGCATCAGCCGGACCCTGCCGTCCGAAATTAAATATTGCTCCTGGAGCTCCTTGTGAGAGCTTTGAGGGTCCGTTCCCTGCTTGTTCCGCTCGTGCAGCAGCTTCGTCGGCCGAACCCCGGTTAATATCCCCCATGGCTGAATGATGCCGGTTGCCTGCTGCAGAACGTCAAGCAAGGCGTGGCATAGCGCTTGCTTGATCAGTTTGCGTCCCGCTTTCCCGGAAGCGTCAGCCCCCTGCGGCACTACTCGCGTATCTGTCGCCGTATAGTTTATACCCGGTTCCTCAGCTTCAGTAACGGACGGCTTATAGTATGCCATCGCAGCAATTTTCCCGTCGGTAACGGATAACGTTAATTCCAGCTCCAGCTCGGCATCCTTTTCGGGCTCCTTCCCGTAAGAAACGATCGGATTCTCAAAAAAAAGGCCGGTTATGTTCACCAGCGTCCGTTCGAAAGCCGGCTCCTGAGACCGGATATGAACGCGCATCTGCATTTCCCCCTTGCAACTCGTTCTCCTCCTGAAAGACGGCTAACGCCTCCCGGCGTTCCTGGTGCAGCATTTGTCCCGCACCTCGAAGGATGCCTAATTCTTTTCTCGATTGATGCATGGGTCCGAGGTCTCCTTTCACTAGAACTAATTTTTATCTAGTGTTAACAGACCCCGGCCGTTCTAAACCGCTTACTCGCGGCTGTCTACAATTAAAGTGACCGGACCCCAGTTGACGAGCGATACATCCATCATTGCGCCGAAACGCCCCGTCTCTACATTCAGACCCAGTTCCTTTAAATAAGCGTTAAACTTGTCATACAACCGTTCCGCCTTCTCCGGACCGGCCGCGTTCATAAAGTTCGGCCGGCGCCCCTTGCGGCAATCGCCGTATAACGTAAATTGGGACACCGACAATATTTCTCCGCCGGTATCCTGGACCGAAAGATTCATCTTTCCCGCATCATCTTCAAATATGCGCAAGCCAGCAATCTTGTCCGCCATCCATCGGACATCCCCTTCCGAATCCTCATGGGTCAGACCGACGAGCAGCACCAGTCCGGAACGGATCTTGCCGACTGTTTCGCCGTCTATTGTTACGGCCGCGGCTTTGCTTCGTTGAACAACCACTCTCACTTCAAGCTTCCTCCGTATTATTGCATAATGCGCTGCACTGAATAGACGTCCTTCACCCGTTTGATCTTCTCGACGACCGCTTGGAGATGTTCAATATTCCGAATCAGGATCGTCATATGAATCATCGCCAGCTTGTTCTTGTCCGAGCGGCCGGATACCGCCGCAATGTTCGTCTTGCTTTCCGATACCGCCTGCAGCACTTCATTCAGCAGTCCGTGCCGGTTATGGCCAGTAATCTCAATATCTACGCTATAATTCGCTTCAACAGATTGCTCCCAATCAACTTCAATGACGCGAGCCGCTTCTTCGCCCTCTTCCGCAGCCGGGATATTAACGCAATCCAGCCGGTGAACGGATACACCGCGGCCGCGGGTGATATAGCCGATAATTTGATCCCCCGGGACAGGATTGCAGCACCTGGCAAACCGGACAAGCAGATTGTCGACGCCTTTCACGCGAACACCGTGTGTCGGGCGTCCCTTTCTTTCGCCTGCTTGCGATTTGGACGGCGCTTTTACTTCCTTAATTTCCGAAGACAGCTCGATCTGATTGGCTTCCTCGGTTTCTTTACGGAACTTCTCGGTCAAACGGGTGCAGATTTGTGCTGCCGTAATACCGCTGAATCCGATGGCGGACAGCATATCATCAATATCGTTGAACGTAAATTTGCCCGCAACTTCAATTAATTTATCGTCGGTCAGCCAAGCGGAAGGTTCAAGTCCAAGCCGCTTTACTTCTCTCTCCAGCAGCTCCCGTCCCTTCGCGACATTCTCTTCGCGGCGTTCTTTCTTGAACCACTGCCTGATCTTGCTGCGCGCATGGGAAGATTGGGCAATCTTTACCCAATCCTGACTAGGGCCATAGGAGTGTTTGGAAGTTAGAATTTCGACAATATCTCCCGTCTTCAGCTTATGGTCGAGCGGCACGATCCGTCCGTTGACCTTCGCTCCGATTGTGCGGTTACCTACTTCGGTATGCACGCGATAAGCGAAATCAAGCGGTACGGAACCGGCGGGCAGCTCGAATACTTCCCCCTTCGGCGAGAATACAAACACAAGGTCGGAGAAAAAGTCCATTTTAAGTGATTCCATAAACTCAGCTGCGTCCCGCGTTTCATTTTGCAGCTCCAATATTTCACGGAACCAGGACATTTTATCGCCGAAGCTTCCCTCCGGTACGACCGTTCCTTCCTTATAGGCCCAATGCGCGGCAATCCCGTACTCGCTCGTCCGATGCATATCCCATGTCCGGATTTGCACCTCTGTCGGTTCGCCGTTCGTTCCTACGACCGTCGTATGAAGCGATTGATACATGTTTGCCTTCGGCATTGCGATATAATCCTTGAACCGTCCCGGCATCGGGCGCCATAACGTATGAATAATGCCCAGTGTCGCATAGCAATCTTTAATATTATCGACGATGATTCGAATCGCAAGCAAATCGTAAATCTCATTGAATTGCTTGTTCTTGCCCGTCATTTTCTTATAAATGCTGTAAATATGTTTTGGACGGCCGGAAATATCGCCGTTGATTCCCATTTCCTCCAGCTTCTCAATAATGCGCTGTATGAGATCGTCAATATATTGCTCGCGCTCGGCGCGTTTCTTCTTCATGAGATTAGCGATCCTGTAATATTGCTGAGGATTTAAATACCGCAGCGCGATATCTTCCATCTCCCACTTAATCGCAGATATCCCGAGGCGATGCGCAATCGGGCAAAAGATTTCAAGTGTTTCATAAGCGATGCGACGCTGTGCTTCCTCCGACTGAAACTTTAACGTTCGCATATTGTGAAGCCGGTCTGCCAGCTTGATCAGAATGACGCGGATGTCCTGCGCCATTGCGACAAACATTTTCCGGTAGTTTTCGTTCTGCTGCTCTTCCTTGGAACGAAACTGGATTTTCTCCAGCTTGGTCAGCCCGTCGACTAGCATTGCGCAAATTTCCCCGAAACGAATGCGCACTTCTTCGAGCGCAACAGTCGTATCTTCCACTACATCATGCAGCAGTGCAGCAATAATGGAAATGACGTCCATTTGCATATTCACCAATATATCCGCAACGGCTACCGGATGAAGAATATAAGGCTCTCCCGATTTTCTCACTTGACCGTGGTGGGCCTGCTCGGCAAAATCGTAAGCTTCCCGGATACGCTCCAAGTCTTGCGTTTTTAAATAGGCCGATGCCTTTTCGAGTAACTGCTCAATGCCCATGAAACGTCCCTTTCCGAAAAAGTGGTTCCTCATGAATTGCTTTTTCCGAGTTTTATAATATTATGCCTGTTAAGAAGTACAAACGTCAACTATCGACAGCTTGCGCACTGTGCGGGACGTATTATAACCACCTTTTTCACCATAAAAGACCCGGCAGCGCGGATTAACCGTTAGCTGCCGGGTCTGATGCTTAAAACCTCGCCTTAATCGAGGTTATTTAAAAAGCCCACTTCTGATCACGAAGCAATACAGGGTAGTAATCTCCACTTCGAATCTTGAATTCAGCCGGGGCTACTCGAACTAATAAGTGACAAGCGAAAAAACGTCCACGCCTTCAAGCTTGTCTCTTCCCGTCAAATAACCAAGCTCAATCAGAAATGCAGCACCGGTCACATCGCCGCCGAGCTGCTTGATCAAATTGATGGTCGTGGCGATCGTACCGCCTGTAGCAAGCAGATCGTCGGCGATCAGCACTTTCTGGCCGGGTGCGATCGCATCTTTATGAACGGCGAGCGTATCTTTGCCGTACTCCAGATCATATCCGGCTTCCACCGTTTCCCCCGGCAGCTTGCCGCTCTTGCGGATCGGAACAAAGCCTACCCCCAGGGCAAGCGCGAGCGGCGCGCCAATAACGAATCCGCGGGCTTCCGGCCCTGCAATGACATCAATTTCCAGATGGCGGACTTTCTCTTTTAAATCATTGATTGCAGCCTGGTATACTTTGCCGTTCTTCAAAAGCGTTGTAATATCTTTGAATCGGATGCCCGGTTGCGGGAAATCCGGAATAACTCGAATGTAATCCTTGAAATCCATTGATCATTTCTCCTTACATAGGGATTTTGAGCGGAGCTCAAAGTCTCTCCGCTTTAGGGATCTTTGAGAGAGCTCAAAGTCTCTCCGCTTTAGGGATTTTGAGCATGACATAGGGATCTTGAGAGGAGCTCAAAGTCTCTCCTTATCTCAAAGTCTCGCCGCTTTTACACATTAAGTTCTGCCACCGGTCTGAAGCAATATCCAGTCTGCAAATTCCCGGTACGTTCCGAAGAGCACCCGGTCCTCTTCAAACTGCTCCTTCGCCAGCCGGTAAACGTCCGATTCGGACAAGTCCCGTTTTGTTGGGGTGGGGTTCACAATTACGTTGCCCTCGCTGTACAAAATGAATCCGAGCTCGGCAAATACGTCCAGCATCAATCGGATCGTATCGACGCTCCAACCGATCCGAGAGCTTAAACGCTCGTGAAGACCGGATAATCGAAGCTCGGGAGATCCCATCTGCCGGATCGCCTGATACACTTTACCGAAATGCTCCCGGCCCGGAAAGCCCGCCCGCTGCCTCCGATTCTGTGAAAAGAAGACGGCGACGGTCTCAACACCGCTGCACGCCCGCAGCACCTTAGCGAACAATGCCGCCGATGGCGGGCAATCCGGAACAATCAGCTCTGTACATTCCAATTGTTCCGGCAGCTCCTCATAACCTATGTACTTCATTTGTAATCCGTTTGCTGTTGCTTCGCCTTCTGCGCCAGCCGCCGCCGTTTCGGCATGCATTCGCTTCCCGCCCGTCAATACGACTGCGGTCCGCCGTTCCTCGGCCGTTCCCATGCGCCCTTCAAGCCACTTGACGACCAGTTGTTCCGCATTCTCTTCATTCCGGTAATCGAAAAGCTGCACATGTTCGACCCTTAAATCATGCAGCATCAACTGCGGTTTGCGTGAACCGTTCCATTCATTCACAGACAGCTCGCCGACAATGTCGGCTTTAGCCCCTTGCGCAAGCCGTCTTGCCAATTCTCCCGTTCCGAAACTGACCGCATCCAGCCGTTTGCTTTGGCCGAGAAGCGAAAGCCTTAGATGTTTGCCTCCTTTGCCCATTGCACGGCTTTCCTCAACTTCCACTTTTCTAAACAGCAGCTTCGGCGCCGGATTGGATGTTCCGAACGGTTCCAACAGCGACAAAAATCCGATCGTATCGAGTCCGGCCTCGTCAACCCCGCATTCCGCATCGACTGCTGTCTTGCGGACCCAATCGTCCGGCGCCAGCCATTCATCGGCCAGCAAACCGAGCTGTCTTTCCAGTTCAGGAAGTTTATCCCGGTGCAGGCTCATTCCGGCAGCAGCTTGATGTCCGCCGTAATGATCCAGCGTTTCAGCACACTCAGTCAGAGCCGCATAGAGATCAAATCCGTCAATAGAGCGTGCCGAGCCTTTGCACATTCCGGTTTCCGCATCGATGCCGAATACGATCGCCGGTCTGTAGAACTTCTCGATCAGTTTGGAAGCGACAATGCCGATAACGCCTACGTTCCACCCTTCGGCCGCAAGCACAATAACGGAAGGTGGCCGCCCTCCCGCAGCGGCACAAGTATTGCATTTATCCTGCCACATCATTAGTGCCTGTTCAACCATTTCGTCGACGATCCGCTGCCGCTCTTTATTAAGCCGGTCCAATCGCACGGAACAAGCGAGCGCTTCTTCCGGATCGTTCGTCGTGAGCAGCCGGACGGCGCTGTCCGCATGCTCGAGTCTGCCGCTCGCATTAATACGCGGAGCCATACCGAACGCCACGTTCGAGGAAACGATAGCAGCAAGATCGATTCCCGCTACTTCAGCTAACGCGCGAATGCCTGGGTTAACCGTGTTACGCATTTGCTCCAGACCATGCCGAACGATAATCCGGTTTTCACCGGTAAGGGGCATCAGGTCTGCAATCGTGCCGAGAGCGGTTATTTCAGCCCATTCGAGCGGCGGCCGGCCGAGCAGAGCCTGACCAAGCTTAAATGCCACGCCGGCTCCCGCCAGACCTTTATATGGATACGGACAATCGGACTGCTTCGGATTGACGACCGCATATGCATCCGGCAGCGTCTCCGGCGGTTCATGGTGATCGGTTACAATGACGTCGATTTGAAGGCTGCGGGCATATTCGATCTGCCGGGCCGCACTAATGCCTGTATCAACGGTCACGAGCAATGAAACGCCTTCCTTCGCCGCCTGCTCGATCGCCGGCATATTGAGCCCGTAACCTTCCAGCTTTCGGTGAGGGATATAATAATCGAAAATGATTCCCATCAGGGTAAATAACCGGATCATGAAGGATGTGCTGGAAACGCCGTCCGCATCGTAATCCCCGTATATTCGTACTTTTTCACCGCGCTCCTTCGCTAAAAGGATTCGCTGTACCGCCTCCGTCATCCCTTTCAACAGGAACGGATCATGAAGCTCATCCATTCCACCGTATAGAAACGACCTGGCTTGCTTAGTTTCGGTTATGCCTCGTTTCACAAGCAGCCTGGCAACAAGCGGCGGTAATGACAGTTCGGAAGCCAGCATCTTGGCTTGCTCCATCTGTACCTCGTTCTCTTCTTCAAGCATCCACCTCGTCTTCGGGTGAAGCAATATACGCACCTCCCGTTGTTTCCCCCAAAAAACGCTGCTGCTACTGCAGCAGCGTCGGCATATCCTCCTGATTCGGGTCGTGATTGGATTTATAGGGATAACCCGGAGCGTACGGCTCCACGGATACCGTGACATCCGCAACATGAAGGAAACGCTTCATCAGCAATTCCTTTACCCGTTTGGCGATTTCATTACCTTCCTGCACCGTGATTCTCGGGTTAACGCTGATCCGTAAATGAATTGCGACATAATGTCCGTGTTCCCAGGCGTTCAATTCCTCAATCGTCACAACGCCGTCAATCCGCTGAACAGCTTCCATCAGCTCGTCGGTTTCCGCCTGCTGAACGCCCGGTTTATACCCTGTCATCCGTGTCGTTGCAATCAGTTTATATCCGTTTTGCAGCACGATGAGCGAAATGGCAAACGCGGCGGCCGGATCCAGGTAATATAACAAGGATAGCGAAAGAAGCTTTCCGGCGTAAGCGCCGCCTGTACCAATCAGTGCGAGCAGTGAAGCAAACAGATCCGTCCCTCGTTCTTTCACCGGAAGAAACCATTGTTTCGCCCCGAAAGCGAAAATTATAATTGCTGCCGAAGCCCAGTGGGGATCGGGACCGATTCCTTGCGCGACCGAGCGTACAGCCGTGATTGCAATTTCGAGTCCTAGCAAAACCAGGACGACAGCAGCAATGAACCTTGTTACCGATTCGGCCCTTCCGGGCTCGGCCAGCCTGGTTCGTTTACCCTGGCTTTTTCCGATTCGCCGCAAGCCCGTAACCGCAGTAGCTCCGACAGCCGCATCCGATGCGGACCGAACCGCATCGGACAAAAGCGCCGCGCTTCCCGTCATCAGCCCGGTCACACCTTTAAGCAGTGCTAAGCCGGCATTGCCGAGCAGATTTGCCTTCGCGGCAGCTTCTGCCTCCCGATAACGGTGCTTCGTTCCCATGATCAGTCACCTCACGGTGAAGCGGCCGGCGTCTTCGCCGGCGACTTCGGCTTCGCCTTGCTCCGTAACAACAGCCATAACGGGCTCGCGATAAAGATCGATGAATACGCCCCGCTTACAAGACCAAGCAACATCGCAAGCGAGAACAAACGGATTGAATCGGCAAAGATAAACAGACAGAGCGCCGCCGCGAATACGGTAGCCACCGTATTGATCGAACGGGTCATCGTCTCGGCGATGCTGCGGTTAACGACCGCGGCAATATCCGAGATACTCTTGATCTTGGCGAACCGCAGATTCTCGCGGATCCGGTCGAAGATTACGATCGTATCGTTAATCGAGTAACCGATAATGGTCAGAACGGCAACGATAAAAGGCAAATTAACCTCCAGCCGCAAAATCGAAAAGAGGCTGATGACAATAAAGGCATCGTGCAGCAACGCTACAATCGCCGCAAGAGCGAACCGCCATTCAAACCGAATGCTCACATACGCAATAATCCCAATGCTCGCAAGCGCAACTGCGATCATTGCATTTCTTTGCAGCTCCTTCGCCATGGTAACGTCAACCGTATTCACTTCCGCCGAAGCGTTCGGATCAAATCTTTCAGCAAAGCCGGTTTTCAGCGCTTCTTCCTGAACATCCGTTACAACATTTTCAAAACGGATCGTCGTTCGTTCCGCACCTACCGTCAGATTATACTTTCCGTAATCCAGTTCATTCAGATAACCCTCGATTTCCGTTTTATCCAGTTGCTTCGTTACCGCGATATCAATACTTGAGCCTGCACGGAAATCAACGCCGTACTTCAGTCCGAAGATGGCAAGCGTAAGCACGCCAAGTACTGTAATTGCAATCGAAAATGTAAAGAAAAACCGGCTCAGCTTAACGAAATCTACATTCTCAAATTTATAACGCACGGATTTCACTCTCCTTCACGCCAAAGAAGCCCGGTTTCTTGATCAGATTGCTGCGGATAAGCAAGTACAACAGCAGCCGTGAAAAGCCGACATTCGTAATGATGCTCACCACAATGCTCATGATCAGAATGATCGCAAATCCGCGTACGGAGCCTGTCCCGATAAAGAACAGCACCGAGCCGGCAATGATCGTTGTAATATTGGCGTCCATTATCGTGCGGAACGAGTTTTTGGAGCCAGCCTTCAAAGAGGAGAGAATGCTCTTGCCGCTTCGCATTTCTTCCTGAATCCGTTCGAAGGTAATAATATTCGCATCCACCGCCATACCGACCCCTAGGATGAACGCGGCAATTCCCGGCAGCGTCAATGTTGCGTTCATCCAGGTGAAGACGAGCAGCAGCAGCCAAATGTATGTAGTGAGCGAAATCGCCGATACGATACCCGGCAACCGGTAGAATAGGAGCATGAACAGGATAATGATCACTGTACCCAATACACCCGCGAAGACCGTCTGTTCCAGCGAGAGCTGGCCCAATGTGGCACCTACGCTTTGCGTATACTTCTCCGTCAGCTTGAGCGGCAGTGCGCCGAGATTGATCGTATCGGCGATGTTTTTGGCTTCTTCCCTCGTGAAGGTACCTTCAATCCTCGCCTGATTACTGGGAATCTCCATATTGACGGACGGCGATGACAGCATTGTTTCATCCAGGTAAATGGCCAGTACATTTTTCCCTGTCCCTGCGAGCTTCGCCAGTTCCCTCGTCACTTCCGCGAATTTACTGGCATCATTCAAAGTAATTGCGATTTCCCAACCGCCAAACTCATTCTGGTAGATGCTTGCGCCGTTCGCCTTGAAATCGTTGCCGACGAGCTCCACCTTGCAGAACCCCGCGTCTTCTGCGCAGCCTCGCATACTTCGGAACGTGAGCACTGCCGGCTCCTTTAACGTTTTGCGCACTTCCGCTTCATCGGTGACACCGGCTACTTTAACGCGAATCCGATTTGTGCCCTCCGTGGTAATTTCCGGCTCGGCGACACCTGTTGCATCCAAACGATCTTGTAAACTTTTCGCGGTCTGCTGCAACGCATCTTGTGTTACCGTACCTCCCGGGGTGAGCGGCTCCGCTTCATACAGAATCTCGAATCCGCCTTTCAGGTCAAGCCCGAGCTTAACGTCCTTGACCAATGACGGGCTGGTCAGCACGATCGTGCCCAGAGTAATCACGACAATTAGCGCAAAAGCTAGCATTCTTTTCATAACGACCTATGCTCCCCCTTACATTCTCAATAGTCCTATTATAACGATGCCCGAAAAACGAGTCAAAAAAAGGAGCCCGTTTCTTTAGAAGCGGGCTCCGCGGAACGCATTCAGCGTCATGAAATTCATAAACCGAGTCACTTTCAGGGAAAGGATGTCGTTAACGATCTGGTGCAGTGCAGGCTGGCCGTGCTTATGGTATTTATCGCTTACACACTCCCACACTTCCCTGCCCGTCACTTGCTCGTACCCGATGAGTCGAAATTCCTCCGCTTTGCTGTTGCACAGTTCTTCAATCGTCCGATTCATTTCCTCATCCGTCATCTCGTACTCCCTCGCCTTCTTACTCCTGCTTGCTCTCTTACCTGTTATTGTTCGCCTCTCTCCGGTCATTTTCCTGCACGATTTCCACTCGCGCTCAAAAAACATTGACATCGAAACGGACATGCCCCGCATATGCTTGTATCAATGAGAAACTTTACGGGAAGAGGGACGAAACCGTGACTAAGCAAACCTTCATTAAAGGCGCTATGATATTGCTCGCCGCCGGCATTATTACCCGTCTTCTCGGGTTTATCCCGCGCATCGTGCTGCCGCGCATACTTGGCGCCGAAGGCGTCGGATTGTATCAGCTCAGTTATCCGTTCCTGATCGTCATGCTGACGATTATTATCGGCGGCATTCCGCTTGCAGTCGCCAAATGGACCGCGGAAGCCGAGTCGCAAGGCAATACCGCACGCGTAAAACAAATATTCCGTATTGCCATGAGCATAACGGTTTCTCTTTCGCTTGTTTTCACTGCTCTTCTTATCCTGCTTGCACCTTGGATCACGACCCATGTGCTGCCGGATTCGCGTGTCTACAACGCCTATTTACTAATGACGCCGATGCTGTCCATCATCGCTGTATCTTCTGTATTCCGCGGACATTTCCAAGGGAAACAAAACATGATTCCGTCCGCACTGTCGCAAATCGCGGAAGCGTTGTTCCGGATCATCTTTGTTATATACTTCGCCAAACTGTTTCTGCCATGGGGCATAGAATGGGGAGCTGCCGGAGCGATGCTAGGCGGTGTCGTCGGTGAAATATGCGGGCTTGCCGTACTTCTAATACAATTTTTGTACGACAAAAAGAAACAATCCGGCGAAAAAAACAGCCAGAGTCATCCTTTAACAACCGATAAAGACAAGCCGGCCGATAATGTTCCCGTTCTCCGAAGCCTACTCGGGTTATCGGTTCCGGTAACCTTCAGCAAGCTTGTCGGATCGGTGTCCTATCTGCTTGAATCCATTATGATCGCACGCAGTCTCATTCTCGCAGGCGTTGCCGTCGGCGTTGCCACGGCGCAATACGGTTCATTACAGGGGATGATCATACCGATTATTTTGCTTCCCACTGCGCTTACGTATTCGTTATCGGTATCGCTAGTACCTTCGCTTTCCGAAGCGGCCGCCCGGGGCGACAAGACAACCATTCATAAGCGGCTGCATCAATCGATGCGGCTGGCGCTCGTTTCAGGCGCTCCGTTTGTCGTTGTCATGTTTTTGCTTGCCGAGCCGATTTGCCGAATCGTCTATGACCATTCGGAAATCGCCCCGATGCTTCGCCTCATGGCGCCGTTTGCTTTATTCATTTATATGCAATCCCCGCTTCAAGCCGCTCTGCAGGCATTAAATAAGCCGGGCACCGCATTATTTAATACATTTGTCGGCGCTTCCGTTAAGCTTATCTTGATCGTGCAGTTGGCCTCCAAGCCCGAGCTCGGCATCTACGGAGCGCTTATCGCCATTAATGTCAATGTTGTGCTCGTGACGCTGCTTCATTGGTTCAGTGTTCTCCGGTTTATCGGTTTCCGGATGCATGCGCTCGATTTCCTGAAGGTTGGAGCGGCAATGGTCATTATGGGCGCGGTCCTTCGCTATACGATGAATTTGGAGCCGTTGTCCGCGGAATGGATGAATGCGATTACCGCATTCACCGCAGGGCTTTTGGTTTATTTGCTTCTGATGATCTGGTTGAAAATTATTGACCGGCACGATGTAATCCGGCTGCCTGTTGTCGGGAGATGGTTCAAATAAACAAACAAGCCTTGGCGCGCCGGAATATCCGTAACCAAGGCTTTTTTTAGTTTTTTACACTGACATACAGCCTTCCTTTATGATCAAGGGTGCACAGAAACACATCTTTCGTATCTTTGACCCCCTTTTGCTCCAACTGGCTTTTCAGCCAAAACCGGTTTTTCTCTAGCTTCACCAAGTTATCGCCAAGCACTTTTCCGTCCATAATCAGCGGTACCGGCAGCGTCTCGAACCGGTATTTCGGAGGGATGAAAGGATTCTTGTCAATGTCGGACGCCGATTTCTCATCGTAATCATCCGGCCTTTCTTTTCTGATTACCGAAAGCTTTCCGCTTGTTTCCAGTATGGCGAATTCCACATCATCAATGGCGGCGATCTGGTTTTCTCTGAGCTGCAGCATCATATCATCCAAATTATACCGCTGCTTCCTCATCACTTCCCGGTCCACTCTGCCTCTATTAATGATGACGCTTGGCTTTCCGTCGAACAGATGTCGGATCATCCGGTTCTTCATCGTTACCCAGGCTATCCCGATTTGCACGAGCAGCAGCCCTAACATCGGAACGATTCCTTCCACAATCGGACGTTTGGTATCCTCTATGACAAGTACTGCGATTTCCGCAATCATAACAGAAATAACCAGATCGAAAACCGTTAATTTGCCGATCTCCCTTTTACCCATAAAACGCATCACCAGAAACACAACAAAATAAATGAACAATGTCCGTATGAGAATGACCGTCAGATCCGGCATGGATTGGCCCCCCCTTCGACACTATAACAGCCCAAGCTGCGCAAGATCTGTCTGGATGTCCGTGCTTTTCTAAGAGTTAACTAAGCCAACCTCTCTGTAAGGGGTAGTTTGACCGCGGCGGTTTGGAACAATACGACTGACCGATTGATGAAATGTTGGCAAATCGGATTTGCGCCCGACTTGTACTATTTCAGGCAGCCTGGCCATATGCTTGTAGCAATAGACATTTGTCCAATAAAGGATGAAACGGAGGATAAGTCCATGATGAATCAAGTACCGAAGGTACGCATTACTTCCCCGCTAATATCAGGCATTGTGTATGCCGCCGTCTGGCTCGGTACCGGCGCCCTGATTTTGTCGCTGGCGCTTCACTTCAGCGGTCTGAAAGAGAGCGAGCTGCCGCAATATGCATATATTATCCATGCGTTCAGTACGCTAGCAGGCGGCTTTGTCTCAGGCAAGAGAGCCGGCCGGAGCGGTTGGTACAACGGTTTTCTGCTTGGACTCATTTACGGTATTCTTGTGATCCTGATCGGTTTTTTGGCAATGGATACGCTTTTAACTGTGCGAAGCGTGGTGATGCTGGCGATGACGTCCGCATCAGGTGCAATCGGCGGAATGATCGGCGTCAACGCCAAGAAATAGCACTGACATCCCCCTTGACCTTATGGTATACTGTCAAAAGTCGTAATTGATACTGGGACAGAGGTCTCATCCGATGCGGATGAGAGTGGGGGAAGCAGCTATGGTTTTATTTGAATCAATGAGCTCAGTGACGCTTTATACTTGTATAGCCGTACTTGCTTTGCTCTGGTTCGGGACCGCAAGCAATCCGCTTGCCGTAGGCACGGAATTTATCCGTCAATTGATTTTCTCCAGAAAATATTTGCTTCATTTTGTGCTTGTGTTGGTTATTTTGTTTCTTAATAAAATCGAACTAATGATCGAAGCCGGGATGACGAAGAAAGCGGATTTTACCGGATTGTTTTACTCCATTGAGGGCGGATTTGTCAGCGGCATTCAGCATTTGTTCGAACATCCTGCCCTGACAACCGTGTTGTCCTTTATGTATATCGTCGTTTTTCAAGCCTTGCTGATTACCTCAATCGGTATCTACACCTTCAGACATAATAAAACGATGTTTTATGCCGTTTGTTATGCCATCATGATAAACTATTTGGTCGCATTTCCATTTTATCTATACTTTCCGGTGCTTGAAGTATGGGCGTACGACCCGGATGTGCGTTTTATCATGCTCGACGCCTTTCCGACATTCGAATCGCAATACCGTGAGTTATCAGGACTCGATAATTGCTTCCCTAGCCTGCACACCTCGATATCCGTCACGCTCGCAATGCTGGCCCTTCGTTCGGGCAACAAACGCTGGGCTTGGATTTGCGGAATCTGCGCGCTCACCATTATTTTCTCCATCTTCTATCTCGGAATTCATTGGCTGATTGATATGCTGGGCGGGTTCTCCCTCGGACTGTTCGCTTCGGCGGTTGGAATGAGACTAAGTACAAAAAGCATACTGCTTCGTCCCCAGCGGGCTCCGGTCACACAGAACGTTCAAAGTACAATACAAAGAGATCACGCAGGTTAAAAAGAAATCACCCTTTGCCATGATGATGGCGAAGGGTGATTCTTTCTGCCTAGGACTCAGTCTATCCGTCGTCCCGTTCACGAACCGGTTGTTTAAGCGCTTTTTTCAGATCGTCCTGCACGCTTCCCTCCCATAACCTGACACCTGAACGGTAGGAAGCTCGGCCGATCAAATGACCGGCAACCGGAGCGGTAATAAACACAAACAGGACGCCAAGAAGCAGCTTAGTACCGGCGCTTGTCAAATCGGTGTAATTCATAAAGTAAATAAACGCGCTCAGCAATATGCACAGGATGCCGAGCGTGGCGCTTTTCGTAACCGCGTGCGACCGCAGATAGACATCCGGCAGACGAATCAATCCGAAGGTGCTGAGAGCGCTTAGAAGAGCCCCTATTAACACAAGTACGGCGATAACCCATTCACCGATCACGATCATTGTCTCGTGCATGCTCGATGACCACTCCTTTCTCGATATACTTGGAGAAAGCGACGGTACCCAGAAAAGCGAGAATTCCGATTAGCAGTATTATTTCCAGATAAGCCTGTGTGGACATCATCATCGAGAGAACCGCGACGATGCCGATCAGATTGATCCCGATCGCATCCAGGGCAATGATCCGGTCAGGCATCGACGGTCCTTTTAATACCCGGTACAAGCAGCCTAATATAGACACAGAGAGGATAGCTAGCGCAACAAACAATACAACGTCAAGCATCAGCGCGTCACCTCCATAATCGCTCTTTCGAATGAGCATTTAATTTGCTGCACCAGCTCTTTGGCATCCGGAATATCCATCGCATGAATATACAGCGTCCGTTTATCCGGGGAAACCTCCAGCGTTAACGTCCCCGGAGTGAGCGTAATCAGGCAGGCGAGCAAAGTAACTTCCCAATCGCTCTTTAAATCCGTCTCCAATGCGAAGATGCCCGGCCGAATGTTAAGCTTAGGGCGCAGCAATTCTGCAGTGACCGCGATATTCGATAGCAGCAGCTCCTTTAAGAACAACAGAATAAGCTTAATAATCGCCCAGACACGCCGCATGTAAAAGCGGTCGTTAAAAAAACGCCGGAGCGCAAAAATAAACAGCACCCCGATCAAAAAACCGATCAGAAAGTGAGCGAATGTCCACTCATCGTTCAAAAACATCCACACAATTGCGATGATCAGGTTCAATACAATTTGAAATGCCATGGCTTATCTACTCCTTTAACACCGCTTGGATGTATATTTGCGGATCGGCCAGCACTTCAGCCGCGGCTGAAATATAGGGGTACACCCATTCGGCGCATAGGCCGAGCAGCACGGTTAGTACGGTCAAGAAGACGGATGGGCCAAGCATTCCGCCCGTGGAAGGAACCTTCTGAACGGAAGGCTTCTCCTCCCCCCAGAAGGCATGCATAAAAATCTTCATCATGGATAATAAAATGAGCAGCGAGGAAGCCAGCCCAATCCCCGTTATCCAATACCAGCCGGCTTCAAGCCCCCCGCGCACAATAAGCAGCTTTCCTATAAATCCGCTAAGCGGCGGCACGCCGACCAGTGCCATTGCGGCGATAAAGAACAGCCAGCCTAGCAGCGGATGTCGTTTGATCAATCCGCCCATTTCCGTCAGCTTCTCCGTACCGGCAACCGCTATCAACGTCCCGCCCAGCAGGAACAGGAGCGCTTTAACAATCATATCGTGGACAAGATAAAATACGGCGCCTTCCAGTGCTGAACCGTTGGAAACGGCAAGACCGAAAACGACGAATCCGACACCGGCCACGATATTATAAATCAGTATCCGGTTGACATCGCTGTAAGCGACCGCGCCGATCACGCCCAGAATCATCGTTGCGGCAGCCAGACCGCCGATGATCGTATGGGTTATACCTGGATCATGGTAAAAGATAAGCGTAAACGTGCGAATAATCGCATATACACCGACCTTGGTCAGCAAACCGCCGAAAAGTGCAGTTACAACGGCCGGCGGCGCACTGTACGAGCCGGGCAGCCAGAAATAAAGAAACAATCCCGCCTTCAAGCCGAATACGATGAGAAACAGCATCGCGATGACCGTCAGCATACCCCCCTGCCCCGCCTCCGCTACGCGCTGCGATAAATCCGCCATATTCAGCGTACCGGCTACGCCGTACAAGTAAGCGACCGCAGCGACAAACAGTGCGGACGAGATAATATTGACCAGAATGTATTTCACCGATTCCCGCAGCTGCCGCTTTGTCCCTCCAAGCACGATCAGCGCATAGGAGGAGATCAGCATCACTTCGAAGCAGACGAACAAATTGAATATATCACCGGTCAAAAACGACCCCGTCACACCGACAAGTAAAAATTGGAAAAATGGATAAAAGTAATGCCTTTCTTTCTCTTCTCCAATCGTACGGAATGCATAAAAAAGACATGCCGAAGCGACGACAGTTGTCGTCAACACAAGCAGCGCCGCGAACATATCGGCAACAAAAACGATGCCGAACGGCGGCACCCATCCTCCCATAAACAACGTCTTTATGCCTTCCTGCCGGACGGTATGAACCAGATAGACCGCGACAGCCAAATTAGCCAGCGTTCCGAAGCCGCTGATCCACCGCTGCAGCAACAGCCGTTTCTGAAAAAACATGAGCACAACCGCCGTTAAGAGAGGAATTAAGAGCGGCAGCGCAACCAGATTACTCATCGTCTCGTCCCCTTAATTGTTCCATATCGTCTGTTCCCAATTCCTGATAAGCCCGGTATGCAAGTACAAAAAAGAAGGAGGTTACGCCGAAGCTGATGACAATCGACGTAAGGATCAAGGCTTGCGGCAGCGGGTCCGTAAATGTGCCTGCCTTTTCCCCCAATAGCGGCGCGGCCCCTGTTTTGAGCCGCGACATCGTCAGCAACAGCAGGTGGACGCCGTGGCTGATCAGCGAGGTCCCTAAAATAATGCGCAGCAAGCTGCGTGAAAGAATCAAATAGGTGCCGACGGTAAACAGTACACCTACAGTAATAGACATGACGACTTCCATCGCTATTGATCCTCCCCTATCGATAAGATGATCGTCATCGTAACCCCGACGACAGCCAGATAGACGCCCAGATCAAACAGCACTGCCGTCGCAAGCTCCGTTTTGCCTAACAGCGGCAAGTATTTGTAGTCGAAGGTGTGGCTCAGAAATGGCGCATCAAACAGAAACGAGCCGACGCCGGTCAGTATAGCGAGCATTAGCCCGGCTGCGGTAATGATCCGAAAATTGATCGGAATGACGGTGCAAATCGTCTCCAGATCGAACGCAAGCGCAAGCAATACGAGCGCGGCCGCCGTCATCAGACCGCCGATAAAACCGCCGCCCGGATTGTTATGCCCCGCAAAAAACAAATACGCGGAGAAGGTGATGATAATGAATACGACAATCTTGGCAGCGCTTTGTAAGATGACATCATTGATTTTCACCCGAAGCAACTCCTTTCGCTTTCCCCGTCTCATCTGCGTCAGCAGAGCGTTTGCCGTTCCGATCGCGAAGCTTGATCATGGCGTAAATGCCGTACGATGCGATACCAAGCACCATGATTTCAAGCAAGGTATCAAATCCCCGGAAATCGACCAAGATGACATTGACCACATTTTTGCCGCCGCCGAGCGTGTAGCTTTCCTCCAGATAATAGTCGGAAATCGGAGCGAACAGACGGTTTCCAGTCACAGCCAGAGCAATCAGTGTAACAACGGCGCCGACGCCGACAGAGATGACCAGGTTCGTCATCCGGAAGGGAAGCTTGGACAGCTCCTTTCGTAGCTTCGGAAGGTGATAGAAGCATAATAGAAACAGAGTTACCGAAACGGTCTCCACAATCATCTGCGTTAATGCCAGGTCCGGCGCCCGGAAAATAACGAAGAACAGCGTCACGATATAACCGGCGGCCCCTACAAGAATAATCGCCGTCAGCCTCGAGCGTGCAAACGGCACGGCAATCGCCGCAATGGCAAGCACTGCCGCCAATACGATTTCATAGACAGTAAGCTCAGCATACTCCGCGGCCTGGAAGCGGAACACATCCAGCTTCAGCAGCAAATACCCCAATAATGCAATCATCGTAGAAAATATATAGACCAGGTACTGCCTGATCGATCCCCGCATATAAAAATCGGTAAAACGGAGCGACAGCCGCTCGAGCGAAACGAGGCCGTAATCGTAGATCCGGTTCAAGGTAAGCTTGCCCGGCAAAACGTCGTATATTTTCTGCCAGCGGTGTACGGTTAAAAAGAGAAGCGTACCGAGCGCGACTACGCCGATCGTCATATAGAGCTCCGTCGAAAAGCCGTGCCAAGCCGAAATTTTCACAATGAACTCATCTGCGAGCGACGGCAGAATGGAAACCATCGCCGGTTCAATGAGTGAATAAGAGAGCAAATTCGGAAACAGGAAAAACACAACGACCAGCGAGGCAAGCACGGTAGGAGAGAGCAGCATCCCAAGCGGCGCTTCGTGCGGCTTCTTGTCCAGCTTCTCTGGCTGATATTTCCCCGTAAACGTCTTAAAAACGATAATCATGCTGTAAATAAATGTGAATATGCTTGCTATCCAGGCAACGACCGGGATGAATACGCCGAATGACTGAACATTGAAAATATCCAGCTTGGACGCATTCAATACCGCTGTAAAAAACATCTCCTTGCTCAGGAAGCCGTTAAACGGCGGCAGTCCGGCCATGGAGAAGGCTCCGATTAACGCAAGGGTAAACGTGACCGGCATCAGCGACATCAGTCCGCCCAGCTTGCGGATATCGCGCGTCCCTGTTTCATGGTCGACGATACCAACCACCATAAACAGCGCTCCCTTAAACGTTGCATGGTTGATCAGGTGAAATACCGCTGCAGTTATTGCCGCCGCATGAATGTCGGATTGCTCGCCGTGCCCGTAATAAACGGCCGCCGAACCGAGACCTAGCAAGGACATGATCAAGCCAAGCTGGCTCACAGTAGAGAAGGCGAGTATCGATTTGAGGTCGGTTTGCTTTACGGCGGAATAAGATCCCCAGAGCAGAGTAGCAAGTCCGACACCCGACACAAGCCAAAACCACACCTGATCTCCGGCGAACACCGGACTCATTCTGGCTACAAGATAGATGCCCGCTTTAACCATTGTTGCGGAATGAAGATAGGCGCTGACCGGCGTCGGCGCTTCCATCGCATCTGGCAGCCAGATATGAAACGGAAACTGCGCAGACTTCGTGAAGGCGCCGAGCAAAATCAACACCATTGCCGGCAGGAATAACTGATGTGAAGCGATCTCGCCCACACCGGAAATCATTTCTCGCACACTAAAGGTGCCTGTCATGATATACAGCAATATAATGCCCGCAAGCATTGCAAATCCGCCGAAGACGGTAATCAGCATCGATTTCTGTGCGCCGTATCTCGATTTTTCACGCTTATACCAGAAAGCGATCAAGAGGAATGACGACAGACTTGTTAATTCCCAAAAGCCGTACAGTACGATCATATTGTCGGACAGGACAACGCCGAGCATGGCACCCATAAACATTAGCAGATAAACATAAAACCGGTGAATCGCTTCCTTGTCCTTATACAAATAATAAATGGAGTAGAGCACAACAAGCGAACCGATCCCGGTAATAAGCAGGGAGAATAGTAAGCTTAAGCCGTCTAAATAAACGGTAAAATGAATGTCGAGCGAGGATATCCAAGGTATCGATTCAATGCTGACCGTTCCATTCTGGTTATCCGGAATGCTCATCAGAAAATAAACAAACAACAATACGGGTACGGGCAGCACGAACCATCCCGTATGGATCCGGTTTATGTATTTGTACAGCAGCGGTACGAATACCGCAAATGCAAACGGCAGCAAAATTGCAGCATGAAGCAAAGACAACCGTCATACCCCCATCCGAAAATTTGTGCAAGATCTTAACCAACTCAATGAATAAACATCCGTCGAAAACAAACCATTGTCAATTATACCCGAATCATCCGACAAATTTAACCTTCTTCTGACAAAAGATCGTTTTTCGTAATATTTTCTAGTATGCACTAAACCGTTTATCGGGCAACCGTATTAAATCGGTGCAATTATGACCATCCTATGAATAGATAACCGCTAGCGGAATAGTCGGATTTACCAAGGAGTGGATACCCGTGATCATGAAAAAAGCGACTGCTTGCGCCGCCGTTTTCGCTCTATTGCTTCTATTGGGCTGGCAGGCCGATCGTAGAATTCCTTCAGGCTCTTCTAACATTGAAGAACGCCCCGAGGGGCAGCCACACTTGCAGCAATTGAAAATATCCCGATATGACGGCTTTAGACCTCGTGAATATGTGCGTATGATCCGGTACGGCGAACAATTATCTCCGGACAAGAACCGGATTGAACCGGAGGAAAGCGAGCCTGACCGGAGCCTATCCCCCTCCAATACGTATTAATGGATGAAAAGTTTCAAAAAATCGACTCCACGCAATGGAAAAGGCTTAGAGATCTTCCCGATTTCTAAGCCTTCATTTATCGGCGCCTGGACGGTTACTCTGTATAAATCCGCGGTTGTTCGAAATCTGTTTGTTGTTCGGCGTAAGCGGCGGTCACCCAGTCCGGTGCCTCAACTGCCGCGTTTTCTTCCTTCTTCCGATGCAACCGGTCTTCCTGGGTCCGGATCCACTCCCGGATCGCTTCGTTCATTGCATCAGCCGCTTTGGTCGGCAGCTGATGCTTCTCCTTTCTAAAAATCATCAATTCATAATGAGGCAGCTTCTCCTGCAGTTTTTTTCGGTATCGCGTGAAACCCCGGTCCTTTTGTCCATATAGCAGCAATACGGGCGCTTTGATACGGGTCAAGCTTTTCGTACAATTGTAAGTCAAGCTGTACTTGTAGTACTGATGAATATTTTTCGTATTGCCTCGAACGGTTTCACCCAGCAGCTTGCCAAAGGTTTTCAGATTATCCGAATTACCGAGTGTAATGCCGAGCATAAGCATTCTTAACACCATTCGATATTTAGACAATCCGATTGCGGCACGAATCCGATTCTTGAGGATAAAATCGCTGACCTCGGACATCGCGCTTACAAGAATGCCCCCTCTGAAGCGTTCAGGGGAGCGCAGCATTGCTTCCAAGGCAATCGAGCCCCCGGTCGAATATCCGCATAAATAGGCTTCCTTTATATTCAGCCGGTCCAGCAGTCTCACAATATCGTCGACAATCAGCTCATATGTAACCGGAACTAATGATCTCCCGCTCTTGCCGTGACCGCGTATGTCGAAGGTTATGATTTGAAAATCAGCCGCAAGCCGCATCTGCTGATACCGGAAATTTTCGCTTGTAAGTAAAGGCGGATGAATAAATACAATTGGCACGCCTTCTCCTTGAGTTCTATAATACATTAATGCCCCGTTAATATTCTCCAATGGCATGGTTGTTGTACTCCCTTTATTTCAAGGTTATTTACCATACTTTACCCTGCCCTGTCCATATTTATGAATGTTGTTTAAACCAAATAAAAACGGCGGCATATGCCACCGTCAGGGTCGTACTTATTCAGCCGCCGCAGCAGAGCTCGAAACCGTATTAATCGCACTGCGGTCGAAGGTCATCTTCGTAGCGTCGTTTACTCGGAGCACGACAATATCGTCGGTAATCTCCAGAATTGTTCCATGCAAGCCTCCGATTGTGACGACTTTGTCGCCTTTCTTCAGCTGGTTCAGCATCTGGCTCCGCTGCTTTTGTTTCTTTTGCTGCGGGCGAATCAACAGAAAATAAAATACGGCGAACATCAATACAAACGGCATGATCATTCCCCAAAAATTGGTGCCGCCTGTCCCTCCATCAGTCGCTATCCACAACATGGTTTATCCCCCCTTTCAAAATCCTCTCTCATTATCATACAGTCCGTACTTGGTGAAGAAAGCGTCCCGGAAATCTAACAGCCGGTCTTCCGCAATCGCCTGCCGTACGTCCCTCATGAGCTGTAATAAAAAGTACAGATTGTGATACGTGGTCAATCGGATGCCGAACGTCTCGTCCGCTTTAAGCAAATGACGGATGTAAGCCCGCGAGTAATTCGTGCAGGTATAACAGCCGCATTCCGGATCGATCGGGCCGAAATCGCTTGCGTATTTCGCATTGCGAACGACAAGGCGCCCTCTGCTTGTCATCGTTGTCCCGTTTCTTGCAATCCGCGTGGGCAGGACACAGTCGAACATATCGATACCGCGAATGGATCCTTCCAGCAGCGCATCCGGAGAACCGACACCCATCAGGTATCTCGGTTTGCCGGCCGGGAGCAGCGGAACGGTATAATCAAGCACCTCGTACATGATTTCCTTCGGCTCGCCCACGCTTAGTCCACCAATAGCATACCCCGGGAAATCCATGGAAGTCAACTCTATCGCGCTTTGCCTTCTTAAATCCTCATACATGCCTCCCTGAACGATGGCGAACAACGCTTGTTCATTCGGACGTTTATGCGAATTCAGACACCGCTCCGCCCAGCGGGTCGTTCTCTCCAGCGACTGTTTGACATATCCGTGCTCCGCCGGGTGGGGAGGGCATTCGTCAAACGCCATCATAATATCCGAGCCGAGCGCGTTCTGGATCTCCATCGCCTTCTCAGGCGAAATGAACAGCTTATCCCCGTTTAGATGCGAACGAAACTCAACGCCTTCCTCCGATATTTTGCGCATATTGCTTAAACTGAACACTTGAAAGCCGCCGCTGTCGGTTAGGATCGGCCGGTTCCAATTCATAAATTTGTGCAGACCGCCGGCTTGACCGATCAGCTCGTGTCCGGGACGAAGGAACAAATGATACGTATTGCTCAAAATAATGTGCGCATCCATCGTTTTCAATTCTTCCGGACTTAACGTTTTAACGGTTGCTTGCGTACCTACGGGCATAAAGGCCGGCGTGTCGATGACGCCATGCGGCGTATGAAGTCGCCCAAGCCTTGCGCCCGATTGTTTACAGCTTTTAATAAATTCGTATTTGATCGCCACGATTCACTCATCCAATCATCCTAGAAGTCACAGTATTAAATCCACTTCTTTACTGCTAATAGATAAACATTGCATCGCCAAAACTGAAAAACCGGTATTCCCGCTCGATCGCCTCATGGTAGGCTTTCATGATCGTGTCACGACCCGCAAGTGCACTGACGAGCATAACAAGCGTCGATTTCGGAAGATGGAAATTCGTTAACAGCGCATCAACGATCCGGAATTGATAACCCGGATAGATAAAAATATTCGTCCAGCCGCTGCAGCCTTTGATGTCCTCGCCTTCAAACCGCTTCGCCACCGTCTCCAGCGTCCTTAACGAGGTCGTCCCGACCGCTACGACCCGGCCTCCCCGCTGCTTTGTATTCCGGATGATGCGGGCGTTGTCGTCGTCCAGCACATAGTATTCCTCATGCATCACATGCTCTTCTACAGTCTCTGCGGACATCGGACGGAAGGTTCCGATTCCGACATGAAGCGTCACATAAGCCAGCTCAATGCCTTTCTCATGAAGAATCCGTAAGTAGGAATCCGTAAAATGAAGCCCCGCAGTAGGAGCCGCAGCCGACCCCTCATGCTTGGCGTAGACCGTCTGATAACGTTCCTTATCCTCCAGACGCATATGGATATACGGCGGGAGCGGCATATCGCCCAGCTTGTCAAGGAGCTCATTAAATATCCCCTCATACTGAAACGTCACGATCCTTGCGCCCATTTCTCCTTCCGATTCAACCTTGGCGCGAAGCAAAGGGGTCCCGTGGCCGTTGTCTCCGAACCATACTTCGGTCCCCGTTTTTAACCTTTTCGCCGGTTTGGCGAGCGTTTCCCAACGGTTGTCCGCAAGCTGCTTGATCAAAAGCAGTTCGATTCGGGCGCCCGTATCCGGTTTAACGCCGAGCAATCTGGCCGGAAGCACCCGGGTATTATTTAATACAAGTGTATCCCCCGGATTCAATACATCGATAAGATCCGTAAAAGTCCGATGATCGATCTCCCCTGTCCTGCGGTTCAACATGAGTAGCCTTGATGCGGTACGTTCAGTCAGAGGCGTCTGTGCAATAAGCCGCTCCGGCAGCTCAAAATCAAATTCTTCAACTCTCATAGATGTGTCAGTCCTTAGCAACGGTTACGTTATTATAATAGTATTTCAAGATATAATCGTAATCATACCCTTTTTCTGCCAGCCCTTTCGCTCCCCACTGCGACATTCCGACGCCGTGCCCGTTGCCGGTACCGTTAAAGCGGAACTCCGGATCCTTCGTCGCCGCACGGACTTTACCCGAGCCGTCCAATATATAGATATTGTTCGTTTCAAGCGGCTGAGCTTTCCCATCCGCGCCAAGCAGATACATTGTAGACGAATCGGCGGGACGCTCCGTACGGGCACCTGTCGCACCCGCGATGGACATTCTCGCCGTTTCATCAATCTCAAACCGGGTGCTGGGTAATCCGCCAAGCGCTGATCGGAGCGTATCCGGATAACGGATATCAAGAGGCTCGCCGTTAACGAGCAGCTCGGTCACGCGCCAGGAAGCTCCCCGCTTGGACGCTTCCACTGTAAGAATCGGGCCGCTTAGAGGCGTATTTATTCTGGGTTGCATCGACGACGTCAGCGTCTGGGCGGTAAAAGGTCCTCTGACCCAGGACATTTCATTCGATTGAATCACTTTCTCTAACAGGACGACCCGAGTGCCGCTGTTTAGCTTATCGACAGGCTGCACTTCGCTCTGGATCAGAGGAACGGTGCGCACCGTTACACTGTCTCCTTTAATGCGCAGAATGCTGCTCCCTGCTGCAGTCTTCTCGCCGGTTTCTTCCGCAAGGTCCTCACGAACGTAACCGGTCCTCCCGTCGGGCAATACGATGCGATACCAGGAGTACAGGCCGGCCTCCGAAACGTGATCGGGGCTTGGTATGCTTGACAGATACGCGACCGGGTTTCCCCATATTTCGGAAGCGTCCGCGGTAGTACCGCCCGCGCTCGAAGAGAACAGCGCTTCGATGACTTTGCCTTCATGCATAATGACCACACCGGAAGTCAAGTTGACCGCATTAATTGTCGCTTGCTTCTCGGCCCCGATTCCGCCGTAGGATTGGCTCTGCACACTGTCCACGACATGGGCGATCTGGAAGCCGAATCCTTGATGGATCGCATAGCTTCTGGCAGCCACCGCTTGCGCTTTCAAGGCTTCGGCAGGCCAGGAGGCCGGCATTTCCGCACCTACGACCGAATATAAATAATGCTCGAACGGCAGTTCGTTCACAACGGCCAGACGGTTATTGAAGCCGCTCACTTCAAACTGTCCGCGGTAAGACCGTTCGTAACGCTCATTAAGCTTGATCGTACCGTTTGGGGAAGTCGTTAACGACACCTTCGTACCTGTGCCCTGGATCAGGTATAACGAATCCGCCGTATTTGCTTTCAATGAAAGCGTATGGTCGTCCCGGATTTGCATGTAAGGCAGCGTGTTGTCCGGTTCGGTTAAAGGTCCGACGGCGGCCTTTTCAGCCTGACTCCTTATGACTTCCAGTTCCGCAGGTCCTGCAGCCGCGCCGACATGGACGGTATATTCGATCTTGCCGTCTTCGCTCTTCTTCACCGCAATAAAGTTATCGAGCCCGGCTCCGCCGAACGATGCCGCCGCTTTAGCCGCTTCGGTCATTGACGGATAAGAAGAGGCTTCCAAATATAACGGGCCCGTTGGAACCGGTTTGTTCTGCGATGTCAATCGAAGCAGATCGGTATCCATCCCCCATCGTT
The DNA here is from genome assembly GCA_041281825.1 of Paenibacillus tarimensis. GTDB lineage: Bacteria > Bacillota > Bacilli > Paenibacillales > Paenibacillaceae > Paenibacillus_D > Paenibacillus_D tarimensis_A. The sequence continues at coordinate 3,854,639 of CP166298.1, forward strand.
CGGCAGCGAGCCTAACTTCATCTTGCGTGGGGTATACGCCTTCCGTAATTTGATAAACGGTTTTTCCGTATTTATTCATAGATGTAAGCCAGGCATCCTTTGAAATGCTTTGAACCCGCTTTAATATTGCAATTGCCCCGTTAAAATCCGTCGTTTCTCCAATCAGCACTTTGTAATCATGGAGCGTAAAGCGCGCTTGCTTGGACGCCTCCTGCCGGAACCAGTGGTCGATTCCGGAAGGATTACGGATTCCGATATTGAGCCCATCCGTCCCGCTGAACGTTGCTGTTGATACTGTTGTCGTATATTTCCCCGGAAGATTCAAAAAGATGGCCACCCTGATCTGGTCCAGCTTCGGAACCGCACCGTAGGAAGGTATGGCGGAAACAATTGCCGCTATTGTCATCGCTATTACTAGAACCGCCGAAAATCTGCGGATTGACTTCACCGATTTTCCTCCTTACATAGGGATCTTTGAGCGGAGCTCAAAGTCTCTCCGCTTTTGGGATCTTTGAGCGGAGCTCAAAGTCTCTCCGCTTTTGGGATCTTTGAGCGTGGCTCAAAGTCTCTCCGCTTTTCCTTCCGAAAAACCTTGTTCTCCTCCCGAATCGGGTATGGGCAGCCCAAGATGGGCATAAGCCAAAGGCGTAACGACTCTGCCGCGAGGCGTCCGTTGAAGAAAGCCGATTTGCATTAAGTACGGCTCATATACATCTTCAATCGTTTGACTTTCCTCGCCGATTGTCGCAGCGATCGTATCCAGTCCGACCGGACCGCCGCGGAAACTCCTGATCATCGCTTCCAGCATTTTATGATCGATCTGGTCGAGTCCCTTCGGATCGACTTGAATCAGACTCAGTGCGGATTGGGCCAACTCATTCGTGATGACGCCGTCCCCCCTTACTTGAGCAAAGTCGCGAACCCGCTTAAGCAGCCGGTTTGCGATTCTAGGCGTGCCGCGGGAGCGCATCGCAATTTCCTCCGCCGCATCTCCGACCATTTCAACGCTCAGAATATCCGCCGCCCGGGAAACAATAAACGCAAGCTCCGGCACCGTATAAAACTCCAGCCTGCTGACAACGCCGAACCTGTCTCTCAACGGTGAGGATAACAGACCGGCGCGTGTTGTCGCCCCGATCAGCGTAAATGCAGGCAAATCCAAGCGGACCGAGCGCGCACTCGGTCCTTTGCCGATCATAATATCCAGCGCAAAGTCTTCCATCGCGGGATACAATACCTCTTCTACCGTGCGATGAAGCCGGTGGATTTCATCGATAAAGAGAACGTCCCCTTCCTGCAAATTCGTCAATAAAGCGGCAAGATCTCCCGGCCTTTCGATTGCCGGACCCGAGGTCGTTCTCAGGTTGACGCCCAACTCGTTGGCGATGATATTAGAGAGCGTCGTTTTGCCAAGTCCCGGAGGACCGTAAAGCAGCACATGATCGAGCGCTTCCTTCCTCAGCTTGGCAGCTTCGATATATACTTTCAGATTTTCCTTCACGCTCGTTTGCCCGATATATTCGGAAAGATAACGGGGGCGCAAGCTCAGCTCCACCGTCTGATCCTCCATCATCAGATTGGCGGATATAATTCGGTCGTCCATCTATACTCACTCCCGTCAACCTTTGAATAAAGACTGCAGCGCACGTTTCATCAAAACATCTACGGTATCGTCGGCGGCGGCCGTCTCCCGAATGCCGTGCCACGCCCGGTCAAGCTCGGCCTGAGAATATCCAAGCGCAGCCAGCGCTTCGCGCGCTTCCTTCCATGCGGCTGCCGGTCCCTGCTCTTCGGCGCCCGCATTCATTTCTTCCGAATCTATGCCAATTCCTTCCGTTCCGCCCGTCATCAAGCCCGCATCGAGTTTATCCTTCAAATCCAATATCATGCGCTGTGCCGTCTTCCTGCCGATGCCGGGCAGCTTCGTCAAATAAGCGAGATTTTCCTGTTGAATAGCGGCAATGACCGCCTCGGGCCTTCCGCCTGCCAAAATGCCGAGGGCAACCCGCGGACCGATGCCGGATACATCCAGCAGCTTGCGGAACAGCCTCTGTTCCTCACGCGAAGAAAAGCCGTACAGCAGCACGGCATCCTCCCGTACATGATGATGTGTATATACGGTGACCGCATCCCCGTTGCCCGCTGCATAAGCATACGGGTTCGGCGTAAACACGCGATAGCCGATGCCGTGTACGTCAACGACAATATATTCCGCTTCCAAATGGGCCACATGCCCTTTTACGTAATCGATCATCTAGGAGACACCTCGTTGATTTTTTGCTGGAGTACAGCGGAATGAGCGTAACAGATCGCGATAGCCAAAGCATCGGCGACATCGTCCGGTTTCGGTACGGAGGTTAGCTTAAGAAACAGCTTCACCATTTCCTGTACCTGGCGTTTCTCCGCCTTGCCGTAGCCGACAACGGCCTGCTTCACCTGCAGCGGGGTATACTCTGCCACGGGAATTCCGCGCTGGGCAGCTGCCAAAATAATGACGCCCCGCGCTTGACCAACGGCAAAAGCCGTCGTTACATTGCGGTTAAAGAACAGCTTTTCCACCGCAATGGCGTCCGGCTTGTACTTGTCTAACAACGATACTGCCGCTTCATAAACCTGCAATAGCCTGGTTTCCTGAGGTGTATGCGCCAACGTATCAATCGAGCCGTATTGAACGGGCACCAGCTTATGTCCGACCTTATCGATAAAACCGAATCCGGTGATCGCAATCCCCGGATCAATCCCCAAAACACGCAAGAAATTCTCTCCTCATCTATATGTTCATGTTCCTTATGCCAATTTCAATATGTAAAAGCTTCCTATCATTATATCAAATCTTACTATGAATGAGAACAAGCGTTTTCCGAAAATAAGCAGAACCGGCTAACGCCGTTCTTTTGCAGGCGTTTGATCCGTTCGCGATGAAATATTAGCCTGTATAAGAGAGTGAAACTTATACAGGCTTATACAAGCGTAAACGGCTGTCGCTGTCCTCTGGCGGCTCAGCTTCGTTTCGCGGAGATTTCTAAGCTGATATAAGTGTGAAACTTATAAATTCTTAGTAATTTAAAAAACCGCCCGGACCGAGAAGCTTCTCTCGTGCCGGACGGCCGGGCTCTTGATATCTAATAAGCCGGTTTCATCACTTTTTCGCTGGACGGCTGATATGCGAATTCACTAAAGGTGGATAGTACACTGTTATATTCCGCCAGGTCGTTGACAGGGATCCCCCGGTTCAGCGAATCAATCTGTTCTTTCGGCAGACTGCTTTCCATATAAGTGACGTCTAACTGGAAGAACGTCCGAATAACCTTCTCGTCCGCCGGCGGTCCGTCGAACAGCGAAAGATTACCAAGCTTGTCTAGGCCGAAAAAAGCATTCTTCTTCCATACTTCCTGCAGCTCATCGAACGACTCGATGTTATCATTCATTGCGGCAGGTTGATGCAATTCGGCGCTGTAGGCAATACTTGAATACCAGAGTGCTGCGGCGAACACTCCAATCAGAAACGTCCCTAATGTCCATAGCGGTCTTCTGCGTCTTCTCAACCGTCGTTTAACCTGTTTCCAAAGGCTGAATGTCATCACATGAACGACCCCTTTGTATTTTCTTTCTATTGTTTCCTGTGCAGAAGCCGATTATGCGCCCAATCACTTAACTGTAAGGAAGAGTACAGCCTTCAAAAAAATCAAGAACAAGCTGCGAAGAACCTCTGTTCATTCGCAGCTTATTCGTTTTAATTATTCAGCCAGGGAAAGCTGCCGCGTTTTTGTTCCGTTTTTTTTGACGAAACTTTGGCTTTGGCGGACTGTTTCTTCACTGGCTTGCGGGCCGCTTGTTTTTTTGGACCGGATGTCTCTTGACCGGAATAACCGGTATTATGATTTTCCGTTATTCTTTGTTCCTGGCAGCCGCACGGTTTCCTGGTTTGCGGAGCCGTGCCCGTTCCAGTCATCGGCAATGTCTGGCCAATCGTCCCATAAGGTCCGTATTGCGGATACATCGATCCCGTTGTTGGGTACGCTGCTCCCGCCGTATTCCAACCCGCTGCTTGGGCGCCGGCTGTTTCATAACCTGCAGGATAGTAACCGGGTGACGGCATACTTGGGTAGCCCGAAACAGGAGCCTGCATGTTTCCGAAAGCTCCAGGAGCCGTCATCGGCATGTTCTCGTATCCTTGCACTCCCATCGGCTGGTTTTCATAGCCTGTAGGCATCGTCATCGGCATGTTTTCATATCCATGCACACCCATCGGCTGATTCTCAATGCCTGTCGGCATCGTCATCGGCATGTTTTCGTATCCATGCACACCCATCGGCTGATTCTCAAAGCCTGTCGGCATCGTCATCGGCATGTTCTCGTATCCTTGTACTCCCAATGGCTGGTTCTCAAAGCCTGTCGGCATCGTCATCGGCATGTTTTCGTATCCATGCACACCCATCGGTTGGTTCTCAAAGCCAGTCGGCATCGTCATCGGCATGTTCTCGTATCCTTGCACTCCCATCGGCTGGTTCTCAAAGCCTGTCGGCATCGTCATCGGCATGTTTTCGTATCCTTGTACTCCCATCGGCTGATTTTCAAAGCCTGTCGGCATCGTCATCGGCATATTTTCGTAACCAAGCACGCCCATCGGCTGATTTTCCTGCGTCATACCGGGATAAATATTGCCTGCAGGCAAAGATTGCGGCCATTGGTTCGAAGTATCGAGCACCGATGGTCCGATTCCGTATGGCATAGGCTGATTAGGCGCGGAATGGAACGGCATACTCGGGTATTGTGGTAAATTCGGCATTGCCATCGCCTCCGTGGCCGGAATATTCATCTGCTTGAATAGGTCCGTATGCGGCTTAACGCTCGGTTTCACCGGATAAACCTTCTTCGGGAACTTCTCCGGTGCCGGAGGAACCTGAAGCGGCGCAATCGGTGCTGTCTCCTTCTTAGGAAGCTGAAGCGGCGCAATCGGCGCGGTCTCCACCTTAGGAACCTTTGGCGCAGTGGCCGGTTTCTGGACAGCCGACGGAGCGATGGGAGCTGTCGGCGCTTTTTCTTTCGGCATCATTTGCTGCCACTTAGGTAAAGTACCAGTGCCCGGCAGATTCGAAGCACCGGCCGCCCCAGTTGTTTTGGGGATGTTTACCACTTCCCCTACAAGAAGCGCATTCGGATTTTTAAGCTGCGGATTCGCCTTGATCATATCGTTCAAGGAAACTCCCCAGGCTTTGGACAACTTCCACAGCGTATCCCCTTGCTGGACGCTGTGCTTGTGCATCATTTCCATGCCTCCCGGATTTGCCGACGACGAAGATGGGATCTTTACTTTCATTCCCACATCGATTTGGTCCGGATTTGCTATACCGGGATTCATTTGAATCACATCATCGAGCGTTACTCCGTACTTTTGTGCGATGCTGTACAGGGATTCTCCTTGTTTGACAATATGGATTTTCACCTGGCATTAACCTCCTGTCACGTTCTTCATATGCGGCAGACCGCAGCAACATTGCTGACCCCGCCAATCACTACATCCTATGCAGAAGCTGGGCATGTGTCCCCTAATTATTGAAAAAAAACAAAAGAACAGAAAAAAAACGGACCGCAGATCATTACTGACCTGCAGCCCGTTTTAACGGAAAGCCAATTATCCATCAATTTTTACGCCGTCCACTTCAACGATTTTTCTGAATTCGGAAAGGAGATGGGTAGTGATCGGGCCCGCATGGCCTGAACCAATCTTTCGTGCGTCTACTTCGCGCACGGCAATAACCTCCGCTGCAGTCCCCGTAAAGAATACCTCATCCGCAACATAGACGTCATGCAGCGTAAAAGGCTCCTCCTTCAGCTTATAGCCCAGCTTCTCGCACAGCTCAATGATCGTTGCGCGGGTAATGCCTTCGAGCGCGCCGATGTAGCAAGGAGGCGTGTAGACGATTCCTTTCTTGATAATGAAAATATTATCACTGGAGCCTTCCGCAACGTAACCTTGCGCATTCAGCATAATAGCTTCGCCCACACCCGCCAGATTGGCTTGAATTTTTACCAGAATATTATTGAGGTAGTTCAGCGACTTGATCTTCGGATTTAAAGCATCCGGAATATTGCGTCGTTGGGTTACCGAGACCGAAACCAACCCATCCCGGTATGCCTCTTCGGGGTATATCGCCAACTGCTCGACGATAATGATGACCCATGCATTCGGACAACGCTGCGGATCCAGACCAAGATTGCCCGGGCCGCGGGATACAACCAGTCTTATGTATCCGTCACGCAGTCCGTTTTTCCGGATTGTTTCCACAAGTGCCTTTTGCATTTCCTCGTATGTTAGCGGAATATCAAGCATGATGGACCGGGCTGAATCGTACAATCTGTCCAGGTGTTCTTTGCATTTGAAAATATTTCCGTTATAAATCCGAATGCCTTCAAATATTCCGTCTCCGTATAAAAATCCATGATCGTATACGGATACTTTCGCATTTTCCTTGGTAACGAACTCTCCGTTTATATAGATCCATTGCTCTGCCATGTGCCAAACACACCTCCAGATTGGTTCGCTTAATTATTGTTCATATGAAAAACTGGGGTAGGAGCCCAAAACGCGGACTTGACATCCGATTGCTTCAATTTCGCTTATTGCCGCAGTCAGCAGAACCGAATCCAGGGACATGACGATATCGATATAAAAATAATAACTGCCGAGTTTCTTCTTCGTCGGTCTGGACTCGATCTTGGACAGGTTGATACGGCGCCATGCGAAAGCCGACAGTACCTGATGCAGTGCCCCCGGATAATCCTCAGGCAGTGTAACCAGAATGCTTGTTTTCCGGATATCGGATTTACGCTCGGTAAACGGTTGGTTGCCGATCAATAAAAAACGCGTAAAATTGTTATTATGATCTGTGATCCCCTGCTGCAAAATATCCATTTGATGGAGAGTTGCACCGGCTTGAGTAGCAATTGCGGCCCAACCCTCACCCGGGCGCTCCTTAACCAATCGCACCGCTTCAACCGTGCTGCTGACATGCTCCAGTTCGGCATGTGCCAAGTTTTTTCGGATAAATTGAGTGCACTGCGCCATCGCAACCGGATGGCTTAACAGTTTGGAGATCCGGCTGTAGTCCGGCCCGTCTTGTCCATCCAAGTATTCCGAACGTCTCCCGATCAAATTTTGCACGGAAGGATATACCCACTCAGCTTGAATTGGCAATTCTACCTCATGTACAAGCCAATCCATATGCAAGCTGACAGAGCCTTCAATCGTATTTTCAATCGGAACAACGCTGTACTCGGTTTGACCGTTCGCCGTCGAAAGAAAGACGTCTGCGATCGGCTTATGATAACTCCACTTCACCTCTGTATCTGCAAATAAATAACGGGCCGCTTCATCGGAAGTGCTTCCTTGGGGTAGTAACGCCACTCTTATCATGCCCTAACTTCTCCTTTAATCCACTCCATCAGGCCGGTACCTTCGTGGGTGCTGTCGAGGAGTTCGACTTGCGGGCCGGTTAATGACGGCTTCAGCCACATAATATCGGCCTGAATGCCTTCCTTATTCAGCGTCTCCAGCAAGAACCGCTCCAAACCGGCCTTTTGCTTACTGTTCGAATCGACAAGCGCAAGCAGCGTCGGACCGGCACCACTCAGAGCCGCTCCCAGCGCGCCGTATGCGGGTGCGTTCTTCAAAATAATCTCCATTCCCGGTATTAGCGCAGCCCTGTACGGCTGATGCATCCGGTCTTGCATCCCATTACGGATCATCGCCAGGTTTCCGCTGGCAAAAGCTGCGACAAGCAGTGAGCTGCGGCTCACATTATAGACCGTGTCTTCCATACTGTACTGCTTCGGCAGGGCATTACGCGCTTTCTCGGTAGATAACTGAAACCTTGGAATCGCCACCAGTACCTCGAGATCGGAGTGCGGTTCCAGCCGGATATAATCCGCTCTATCTCCGTCCCAAGCCGCAACGACAATCCCTCCGAACAAGGAGGCTCCAACGTTATCCGGATGGCCTTCCAGCTCTGTAGCCAGATCGAACAGCCGTTGTTCGGAGAGCGGATTTCCTGCAATCGCATTAGCCGCAACCAACGCGCCAACAATGGCCGTAGCGCTGCTTCCGAGCCCCCGCGTCAGCGGAATATCGCTGTACATCGATATATTTAGTTCAGGCGCATGCAGCCCGGCTTCCTTAAACACCATTTGGGCTACCTTATAGATCAGATTCGTCTTATCTCGCGGAATGCCATCTAACCGCTCTCCATGCAGATCGATATGCGTTTTGCCTTTTGCAACGGACATTTCGATCCATGCATAGAGCGAAAGCGCCATACCCAGCGAATCAAAGCCCGGTCCCAGGTTAGCCGTACTCGCGGGAACTTTCACAACAACCCGGCGGCCGTCCATTACGCTTCACCTTCTAATCGACGGATCGCCTCCAAAACGGCAGCCTCCGAATCCTCAACGACCAACGGCTCGGCTGCCACTGTCTTGATCGCGATATTCGGATCTTTCAATCCATGACCGGTCAATACGCATACAACCGTTTCGCCGCCGCGGAAAACGCCTTCGCGCTTTAATTTCATAACGCCGGCAATCGATGCCGCAGAAGCCGGCTCTGCAAAGATACCTTCACGGGACGCAATCGTGCGGTAAGCATTCAGAATTTCGTCATCCGTCACATAATTGATTTGTCCGTTTGATTCCTCTGCCGCTGCCACCGCAGTTTTCCAGCTGGCAGGATTGCCGATCCGGATCGCCGTCGCGACCGTTTCAGGGTTTGGAATCGGCTCACCCTTGACGATTGCCATAGCGCCTTCCGCTTCAAACCCGATCATCTTGGGAAGCGAAGCTATTTTCCCCATGCTGTGATACTCTTTAAAGCCCTTCCAGTAGGCGGATATATTCCCGGCATTGCCGACCGGTATTGCAAGATAATCAGGAGCTTTGCCAAGCTGATCGCTCACCTCGAAAGCCGCGGTCTTCTGGCCTTCAATCCGGTACGGATTAACAGAGTTGACTAGCGTGATCGGATGTTTGGCCGTTATTTCGCGTACGATCTCAAGCGCACGATCAAAGTTGCCTTCGATGGCGATGACTTTCGCCCCATAAATAATTGCCTGGGCAAGCTTCCCTAACGCGATATTGTTATTCGGAATCAGAACGACACATTTCAAGCCGCCTCTCGCCGCATAAGCAGCCGCAGCAGCAGAGGTATTACCTGTGGAAGCGCACATAATCGTTCTGCTTCCTTCCTCCATCGCCTTGGCAACGGCCATCACCATGCCCCGGTCCTTAAAGGAACCTGTCGGATTGAGACCTTCATACTTGAAATAAAGGTCCAAATCGAGCTCAGCCGACAGGTTTTCCGCTCTAACCAGCGGTGTATTTCCTTCCTGTAAAGTGATTAACGGCGTCTGTTCCGTTACAGGGAGAAACTCTTTGTAGGTGTGCAGTAGTCCCATATATCTCATAATGATTTAATAACTCCTTTGGCAGTTGTTTAAAATTCCGATTTTGATCACGAAGTTACTCAGGCTGTTGCTCACATCGGATCTCTAAGATACCCACAAAAGTGAAGTGAACCTTCGATGCATTTTCCGATTACTTTCGCGGGGCCCGATAATAGCCGGGACTTCCGGTGCTCACGTAGGTTTCGCCTACGCTCCGCTTCTCATTCCCTAGCTTCATTCAACCTCCTTGGTGCTGAAAACCGGAATTTTAAACTTTTATTGCAAGAGCAGTTGTTTAAATTTCCGATTTTTATCACGAAGTTACTACGATCCTTATGCTGATCAGCCTTCTACCCGGTAAACGCTCTTCACCTTGCGGATAACGCTTAGTGACTCGAGCTGATGAAGCACTTTTTTCATTGCCGCTTTATTCGCATCATGCGTGATAACGATGATTTCCGCTTCCGGATTATGCGGGTTCGGCTGCTGCAGCACGGATTCAAGACTCACCTCGTAATCGGCAAAAACTTGCGTAATTTTCGCCAATACGCCGGCGCGGTCATCTACATGCAGCAGCAGAAAATATTTGCTCGAAATCTGTTCGTCGGTTTTCAGCTTCTTTTCCTTGTAAGCAGTAGCCGTCTGCCGGCCGTTCACGCCGAGCTTTAAATTTTTCACAACCGCCACCAGGTCCGCGACAACCGAAGTTGCCGTCGGCAATTCACCTGCACCGGCACCGTAAAACATCGTCTCCCCTACCGCTTCCCCATATACATAAACCGCATTAAATACTCCGTTAACGGCTGCGATCGGATGCGATTGCTTTACCATTGTAGGCTGAACGGTCACACTGATGCAATCGTCCTGCCGTTCCGCAATGCCTAGCAGCTTTACTTCGTATCCAAGCCGCTTCGCATACAGGATATCCTCGCTGGTAACCCCGGAAACGCCTTGGGTTGTCACATCGTCAAGCGCAACATTCGCCCGGAAGCCAAGCGTCGCAAGAATCGTCATCTTGCGGGCGGCATCCAGCCCCTCCACGTCCGATGTCGGATCGGCCTCGGCGTAACCGAGCTGCTGCGCCTCCTTCAGCACTTCGAGGTAAGAAGCGCCTTCCTGGCTCATTTTCGTTAAGATATAGTTGGTCGTCCCGTTGACGATTCCCATAATTTTCGTAATTCGGTCCGATGAGAATCCTTCGATTAGCGTTCGGATGATCGGGATCCCGCCGGCCACGCTCGCTTCATACAACACATCGCAGCGGTTCTCCTGCGCCTTCCGGATAATTTCCGGACCATGGAGCGCCATCAGGTCTTTGTTTGCGGTGACGACATGCTTGCCGCGCGATAATGCTTCGAGTATATAAGCTTTGGTCTGATCAATTCCGCCCATAACCTCGACTATGACATCAATCTCAGGGTCATGCAGGATCTCATACGGATCCTCCGTTAATTTCTCGGAATCAATACTAATATTTCGGGCTTTGCCGCGGTTTTTCACCAAAATTTTCTCGATTGTTATTGTCGAACCGATCTGGCTTTGCAGGTCCTCCTGATGGCCTTCCACAATTCGAACAACGCCCGTCCCGACTGTCCCGAGACCGAGCAATCCTACTTTTACCGGTTTCATTGCTTCTCCTCCAGCTCCATAATTCTAACCTTGTCCGATGATCGACGCCTTGCTTACGCCATCCAGCCTCCGAATGGCGTCAACCAGCGATGATAACGGCCCTCCCATCAGCGAGGTGTCGACTGAAATGACCACATTCGCCATGCCCTGCAGCGGTATGCTTTGGTGAATCGTGAGTACATTCCCTTCCGAGTCCGCCACTAAGCCTAGTACCTTCGACAAGACGCCGGAGCGATGCTCCAAATCCATCGATACGGTGACGATCCTCTCCCGCTCCAACCGGCTTAAATCGTAAACGCCGTCCTTATATTTATAGAAGGCGCTCCGGCTGATACCCGCACGTTCTACCGCTTCATGGACCGTGGCAGCTTCTCCCTTCTGCAGCATGTCCTTTACCAGCATGGTTTTGACAATCGCTTCAGGCAAAATGTCCTCGCGGACGACATAATAACGTTCCCCCATTCATTGTCCTCCCACAAAAGACAAATGTACTTCTATAGTGGACATTATATCGGAAACCGGTAGATTGAGCAATAGGCTGGAACAAATGTTTAACTAATGATATCGATTCTGTGCCATCCTTGGAGACGACCGACCGTGCGCGGTGATAAACAAGACAGTACAAGCACTGAAACTTATTATTTTCTCGGATTTGAAAAAAAGCTCCCGAGGGAGCTTCCGAATGGAACGGATCATTCGTAAATGTAGTCGCTGCCTTCGAAAAATTCAAAGCCGTAATCGCCTATGCGCACCAGATCTCCATCCTTGGCGCCGGCTTTCCGGAGTGCCGCGTCTACCCCCATTTTACGCATAACGCGCGCAAAACGCGTAACCTCGTCATACGAATTCAAATTACTCCGTTTAATAAATTTCTCAATTCCTTCACTTTCAACAACATAGATGCCGTCATCGTACCGGACAGTGAATTCGTTGCTTTCCTTTTTATCGTACTTATATACTTTCCGTTCGTCGACATCCTTGACTTCTTCGACAAGCGGCGTTTCCGGCACCGACTCGAGCACATCCGCAGCCTTGTACAGCAGTTCCCGGATGCCTTGTTTCGTCAGGGAGGAAATCGCTATAATTTCGTACGATTTATCCCCGTGAAACTGCGCCAGCTGCTCTTTAAACAGCTCGAGCTGTTCCTCAGCTTCGGGGATGTCCATCTTGCCCGCGGCAATAATCTGCGGACGCTGGGCGAGCTTCTCGTTGTATTTTACGAGCTCCTCGTTAATCTTCTGCCAATCGTCGAACGGATCTCTGCCTTCGGACCCAGACATGTCAACGACATGAATAATAACGCGGGTCCGCTCCACATGACGCAAAAATTCATGCCCAAGTCCGACCCCTTCATGAGCGCCTTCGATCAACCCCGGAAGATCGGCCATTACAAAGCTCCGGCCGTCGCCGACATCGACAACGCCCAGATTCGGCGTAATCGTCGTAAAATGATAAGCGCCGACCTTCGGTTTTGCCGCGGAAACGACGGACAGCAAAGTCGATTTGCCGACGCTAGGGAAGCCGACAAGGCCGACATCGGCCATGACTTTCAGCTCCAGGACGATCCAGCGTTCCTCGCCTTCTTCCCCCTTCTCGGCAATATGCGGGGCCGGATTATTCGGCGTGGCAAAGCGGATATTTCCCCGTCCGCCCCGTCCGCCGCGGGCGACGACCACCTCTTGGCCATGCCGCGTCATATCGGCGATAATCTCCTGCGAGTCGTCATCGATAATTACCGTTCCAGGCGGAATGCGCACGATCATATTTTCCGCTCCCGCGCCATGCATTCCCTTCGGCTTTCCCTTCTCTCCGCGAGGCGCTTTGAAATGCTTCTGATATCGAAAGTCCATCAGCGTACGCAACCCTTCATCGACACGAAAAATAACGTTCGCGCCCTTACCGCCGTCCCCGCCTGCAGGACCGCCTTCGGGAACGTAAAGTTCCCTGCGAAACGATACGATTCCGTCCCCGCCGTCTCCGCCTTTTACAAAAATTTTCGCTTTATCTACAAACATGTTGTCCGTTCCTCCACTTCAATCTATCACAGGTCGGCCCGCAACCGGACCTCCTTCATCGCAGGATCGATATGTACAGCCTGCATGGGCGTGCCGGCAAGCTTTTCATTCAATTGCCGATACAACTCCCGATTCCCGGTCAGTTCCCCTTCCACTTGGATGGAGACAAAGAGCGAGCCTTCCTGCACGGAAATGCCGAGCGTCAACAGTGGGATATCCTCTTGTCCGGGTTTAACCGCAAAGCGGTATGCATTAATAAGTTCGATTAACGTTTCCGACAATCGTTTGCCGTCAATCGGAAGCTCTGTCAGATTGACTTCACCTTCTACAATTACATCCAACCGCATCGAAGGGGAAATCGTTCGGAATGATTGAAGAAATAGGACAAGCGCAGGCTGGCCAAGCTTGGCAATTCGGCTCTCCGCCGTCATCCGCTCCCTTATTTTCTCCACGTAATGTATGATTTTATCCGGTTTGTTCATCCGGACGTATCCATATAATATCTGCAAATCGTTCATCCAATCGTGACGGTGATGGTTAAGCGTCCGAATCGATGTCATCTGAATCGCTTTAACCGACCTGTCAAGCCAATGCGACTGTTCCTTCCTTTCAAGCTTGACCCACATTGCTGCAGCGCCGATTACCCAAAGTACGAACACAACCGGCGACCACGGCAGGCTGTGCCATTTGAACAAAACAACCGCCGGAACGACAACAGATAGTGCAACCGCTAATTTTGCCGTACGAGTGTGAATCATCTATATTATTCTCCATTTCCTAAACGTTCCAACTTTCATAGTATAGCACGGAAGCCGCCAAAGGTCATCTGCCGTCAAGCCGAAAAAAAAATAACCCCGGCCTCACTTGGCCGGGGTTGCGGATAATCAAGCTTCTACTGCTGCGGCAACCGGTGCGGTAGCGACCGGATATACGCTCACTTTCTTGCGATCGCGGCCCCAGCGTTCAAACTTCACTACACCTTCCACTTTTGCGAACAGCGTGTCATCTTTACCGATGCCCACATTGTTGCCAGGGTGGATCTTCGTACCGCGCTGACGAACGAGAATGCTGCCCGCCGTAACGGCTTGACCGTCCGCACGTTTCGCCCCGAGACGTTTCGATTCGCTGTCACGTCCGTTCTTCGTAGAGCCGACACCTTTCTTGGAAGCGAAAAGCTGAAGATTCAGTTTCAACATGGTCATTCCCTCCTTATTCTATAAAATGTTCATGAATAACGACATATTTGCCGTATGATTGTTGTATGCTGTCAAGCATGACCGCCATCGATTCCAACAGCAGCTGAACCTTGGCTTCCGTCGCGGGATCGTCCGCTTCCGGCACTTCCGATTTCAGCCATCCGTTCTTCATCGAAGCGGGTAATTGTACGCCCGTCAGAGCCTCAATCGAATTGACCGTGCCGACGGAAACGGCGGATACTCCGGCACAAATGATATCTTTGCCCGGTTTGGCGTACTTAGCGTGTCCTTCAATCGAGAACGATGCAATTCTCCGGTCTGTACGGTGACGCACGATCGTAATCGTAATCATGCCCTATCCTCTTAAGCCTGGATTTTGCCAATCGTTACTTTCGTGTACGGTTGACGATGTCCTTGCTTACGGCGATAGTTCTTTTTTGCTTTATATTTGTATACGACGATCTTTTGGCCTTTGCCGTGCTTCTCGACAGTTGCCGTAACGGCTGCGCCGGCTACGACAGGAGTTCCCGTTACAAGACCTTCGCCGCCGGAAACGGCCAAAACGCGATCAAACGTTACGGAATCGCCTTCGTTCGCGTCCAGTTTCTCGATGAACAGTACATCGCCTTCTTGAACTTTGTATTGCTTGCCGCCAGTTTCAATAATAGCGTACATGGATGGTGCACCTCCTCATGTCTAAGACTCGCCTAATCCAAGGTGGCGTAAACAAAACGCGCTTATAAACCCGATTGGTGCGGTTGTAGCATGTATAGCAGCAAACACTAGACACGCTAAAAGATTATAACACACATCAAATTGCAGATCAAGTATAAATCGACCGGGACAAGCTGATATAAATTTTACCTTTTCCTTTGCACGCTTCGCACGGCTGGGCCAACTGATTCATGATATTTTCCCGCGACTTCTTACGGGTCATCTCAAGCAGACCGAGACGCGTCCAACCGACGACGTGGCACTTGGTCCGGTCTTGCCGAATAAGCTGCTCAAGCCGCTGTTTGACCAGCTCGCGATGCTGCTCCTGCTCCATATCGATGAAATCGATAATGATAATCCCGCCAATATCCCTGAGGCGAAGAAGCCGGGCGATTTCGTCGGCCGCTTCCAGATTTGTCCGGAACACGGTATCTTCCAGGTCGTGGTGTCCGGTGAACTTGCCGGTATTCACATCGATTACCGTAAGCGCCTCTGTCTGATCGCAGACCAGATCCCCGCCGCTGGCTAGACGAATACGGGGTTCGAACGCTCTCTCCAGCTGTTCGTCCACCGCATAACGCTCAAACATCGGCTGGCCGCAACCCGATTCATATAACCGGACTCGTCCTGTAAGCGAAGGCGCCATTTGGCTGACGATAGCTACGGTTTCCTCGAACAGCGCCGGATGGTCGATCCATATTTCGTCCGTTTCCGTTGTCAGCATATCGCGTATGACACGCTGCAGCAAGTCGGCATCACAGTATAACTCAGAAGGGACAGGAGCGCTTGCCGCCATAGCCTCGACCCGTTTCCATTTCTCACGCAGCTGCTCCGCATCGTGCCGAAGGGATTGCTCATCGACCGACTCCGCAATCGTCCGCATAATGACGCCTTCCTCTTCGCCGCAAATGCTTTCCCCGATCTGCCTTAGTCTTGCCCGCTCCTGTTCCGTTCCAATTTTTCTGGAGACGCCGACATAACCGGCGTTCGGCATATAGACAAGGTAGCGGCCCGGCAGCGAGTAGTGGGTCGTCACCCTGGCGCCTTTGCCGCCAAGAGGCTCTTTCATCACCTGAACGATTACTTCTTGTCCCGTCTTTAACAATTCAGAGATTGAAGGCTTGTCCTTCGGCTGGCGTTCCAGATTGGGATGCAGCATATCGTCAATATATAAGAAAGCATTTTTCCCTTGCCCGATGTCGACGAAAGCTGCCTGCATACCCGGCAGCACATTGACGACGCGCCCTTTGTACACATTGCCGACCCATTGCTTGCCCGAGGACCGTTCATTATAAAATTCTATTAACCGGCCGTCAGTCATAACCGCCGCTTGCACACAGTTTTGTCCGCCATGCAATAACATCTGCTTCATTTATTTCATCACCGCCCGCTTTTTAACCGTCAGTCTCATTTTACCTTAAAAGCTCGCGAACTGCACTTCCCGGAATGCCTTGTACCAAATATCCGTCAATAAGCCGTTCTTCCGGCAGCACAGCGACGATTTCCTGCAGCTCCATGACATAGATGAGATGATATTTCTCTCTCATGAGCAGCTTTAATACCGCCTGTATCGTCTTGGTCCCTGCTACGACAATCGGTTGTGCGATGACGCCTCTTTTTCGGCGGTCGCCCGACGCCTGTTCTCTGCGCATCAAAAACCGGACAAACAGATATGGAACATTCCGATGGTACGTCCAATTGGAAGCAAATAAAAATGCGCCGATCGCCAGCACATTCATTTGCACGCCCCCTGCCCAAATACCGGGAAATGCGGCATATACAATCATCGCGAAGCTAAAAATAAGACTGATCCGAGCGCCCCATAGGAGGGTTAAATGATACGGCAACTGATAACTGAGAACAGCCTGAAGCAGCCTTCCGCCATCTAACGGCAAAATCGGGAGCAAGTTAAATAAACCGATCATGATATTGGCCTGCACCAAATGCGCCGACCATTCCGGCGAGATCAGTCCAGCGTGCCCCATTGTCCATGCCAACAGTCCCATCCAACCGTTCTGCAGCGGCCCCGCGATGACGACCGCTATTTCTTGCGCCGCCGGGACATGGCCGGCCTCTTCGACTTCCGCTACACCTCCGAACGGCAAAAGCTTGACCTCGCGAATCGTCCATCCGTAGCTTTTCGCAGCAAACACATGTCCGAGCTCATGCACAATGACGATCGCAAACAACGTGATCAGTTCCAGGAAATATCCGGTTACAATCGATGCAAGCATGACCAACAAAAACAGCGGATGAACGGACCATCGGATTCCGGACCATTTAATCAAGCGGAACCACGTCCATCGGATCGATATATTTATCGTTATCTTTAACGGCGAAGAATAACAAAGCGATATCCGAACCTTCCGCTTCTATAAGACTGCCGATCTTCTCGCCTGCCTCTACCCAATCATTGACTTTGACATTCGATTGACCAAGCTTGCCATATACCGTTACCCGCCGATTGGCATGTTGAATGAGAATCGTTTCTCCTGCGCCGCTGCCGCCTGAAACGACCGTCACTCTGCCCGTTTCGACCGCGGAAACAGCGGCCCCCGGTGCCGCGGCAATCTCCACACCGTTCAGAAGCTCGGCAAACGTGTGAATAACCGTGCCGTTTTGTACGGGTACGGCAACCGGCAACTGGGCCGATCCGTCCGCACGTTCGGCGGACTGTTCCTTCGGTCCGAAGATCGGAATGAACGCGGGTGATCCCGAGAATGTATCATGATACCAGGCAGCCACCGCTTCAAAGTTCATTTCATTGCTGAGCGCGTCCGCTACGATTGTCTGACCGCTCCTCGCCCAAGGTGTGTCTAATTGAAACATTCCCCAGATTGCGCCGAACAACAACACACTAATCAGAAGCTTGATTTGAATTTCCCTTTTCATGCTGCCTGAATTATTTCTTCCGGAATCATCATAAGTTTCCCTGCCTGATCGGTGCGCTCCCTTCCACTCATGCCAGCGCTGAGATTGCTGCTTCCATACCTGTTCAGGATCCGCTTCGCGTGTTGACACCGGGATGGAGGGCAATGGCATGTCCCGCTCCGGCTTGCGCACTTCCGCAATCGGTACATCCGGTTTAAGCTGCTCTCCGGTGAGCTTCTTAATGCGCTCCTGCCGTCGCCGCCTGATTTCATCTTTCATTTTCATACCCGTTCCCTCCACTCCTTGCAAGTTATGCGACAGGCGCATGTCCTTTTGAGAGCTTGTTCACTTAAACATATGATGGAACGGGCTTGTTTATGTTTTAGGGAAGAAGAAAAAAACCGCAGCAATCGCCGCGGCCGGATCAAACCATCTCATATTTCTCCTGATGCGCTTTAATGCTAAACACGATACCGATACATAGCATATTCAGCAGCAGCGAAGTCCCGCCGTAACTGATAAACGGAAGTGTGATTCCCGTGATTGGCATAATGCCGATCATCATTCCGATGTTCTGAAAAATTTGGAAAACAAACATCGACACGATACCGATGATGATGAACGAACCCTTCATATCATAACACTTGAACGCGATAATGATCATCCGGTAAATGAGCAGGAAGTACAAAAGAAGCAAGATCGCCGAGCCTTGAAATCCGAATTCTTCCCCAATAACGACGAAGATCGAATCGGAATAGGGATACGGGATAAACCTGCGATTTTTCGAATCCCCCTGCATATATCCGTCTCCGGTCAAGCCGCCCGAGCCGATTGCAATTTTCGATTTCTCCGCTTGATGCTTCTCATCGTCTGTGGCCGTCTCCGGATTAATGAAGGTGTTGATCCGCTGATACCAGTGCGATTTATTTTGTTCCTTCAGGTAGTCCCTTATTTCAGTATTAAACGTATTAAACAGGCTTACGAATAAGACCATCCCGGCAATTACAGCTGCCAGTCCGATCAATACATGAAAATATTTCACATTGCCGATCCACAGCATGCCGAGGACGATGACAAGATAAATGACCGCATTCCCTAAATCCGGTTGGATCATGACAAGCATGAAAGGCAAAAAGGAAACGGCCGCGATGGGCAGTAAATCATTTGTAAATGTGAGCGGGTCTCCCTGCCTTCGTCCCATTAAGACGGCAAGCGTAAGGATCAGCAGAATTTTCATAAATTCAGCCGGCTGAAAGTACAAACCTTCTACAATCTTAAACCAGCTTCTCGCACTATTGATCTCCACACCAAAGAAGTAGACGGCGACGAGCATCGCTAATCCGAGACCATATAAATACATCCAGCCTTTCAAAACAATACGGTAATCGACAAAAGTACAAACAATCGCCACCGCAAATCCTAAAGCGTAAAAGATAACCGTCTTTAAATCGTAATTTTCGTAATTCGGTCCGAACCCGTAGGTCGCGCTCCGCACAACCAGTGTACTTGTAGCCATCAGCAGGATCAAAATGAGCAATATGACCCAATCCAGCTTTTTTAATTTATTTAGCACCCGTCATTCATCCTATTCCAAGGAACTTCCGGAACCGCTTGAATACCCCCGCCTTATCGTCGAGCGACATCAGCGGCACCATATCGCCCAAGATCCGTCTTGCAATATTCCGGTATGCGATCGCGGCACGGGAGGAGGGGTCCATCACCGTCGGCTCTCCGGTATTAGCCGCTTTGATGACCCTTTCATCATCCGGTACGATGCCGAGTAAATCAATGGCCAATATTTGGCATATCTCGTCGATATCCAGCATTTCGCCCGATTTGACCATATTCGGACGGATCCGGTTAATAATTAATTTCGCTGTGATTTGCGACTGTTCCAGCAAGCCGATGACCCGGTCCGCATCGCGTACGGCCGCATTCTCCGGCGTCGTAACGACAATCGCGCGGTCAGCCCCGGCCACCGCGTTGCGGAAGCCTTGTTCTATACCGGCCGGACAATCGATAATAATATAGTCGAAGTCCTTTTTCAGCTCTAGAATCATATCCTTGACCTGCTCGGGAGTCACATCGTGCTTATCCTTCGTCTGCGCAGCCGGCAGCATGTACAGCTCATCGAACCGTTTATCCTTGACCAGCGCCTGATTAAGTCTGCAGCGCCCTTCGGCCACATCGACCAAATCGTAAATAATCCGGTTTTCGAGCCCCATGACAACATCCAGGTTTCGAAGACCGATATCGGTATCGACCATACATACTTTTTTACCGAGCAGCGCAAGCGCGGTGCCCACATTAGCGGAAGTGGTCGTTTTGCCGACTCCGCCCTTTCCGGATGTTACTACAATCGCATCCCCCATAGTCTACACTCCTTTTATAGGTAGTTCAAAAAGTCCGGTAACGTCACCCCAAAAAGTGAAGAGAGGTTAGGCTTCGAAGCTTATTCCGTCCGCATCGAGCGAAAAGCTCGATCGGCGTCTAAACTTTCCGATAATGGCGGTAATGCTTCCTGAATTGCTTCGATAGAAGTTTATACATTACTTTCACGGGGCCCGATAATAGCCGGGACTAAGCGGATGTTAGAACCCTCAATCAATCAGGTAGTCTAAGCAGATCTGTCCTTCGTTCCGTATAAGTTTATCCTCACTTGATCTGGAAGCTATACTTTCATAGTAAGTATGGCGGGTTTCTTTCGCAAACGGTGTAATTGCGATATTTTATCAATCTGCATTTGACCGTCGTTCAAATAAGCGAATTCCATCGCCGCATCCCCGGTTACCCATTCGTCAGGCGGGCGGCTGATGACATCCGCAATCCGCAGCTGCGTCGGTCGCAGCAGCGATGCCCCAATGATGGCATCCGTCCTCCCCTCCGTTCCGGCATGAGCCAAGCCGCGAAGGGCCCCCATCACGTAGATGTCGCCGGTGCACAGAAGAGTGCCTCCGGGATTTAAATCTCCCATTAACAGAACATTGCCATTATATTCGACCGTCTGACCGGAACGGATGACGCCGGTTATGATCTTTATTTCATCGGACGTATCGGAAGATTTCACTTGCTCGAGCTTGTCCGAATCAATCGACTGGACCATCAGATTGCCACGCTGTCTGATGATTGTCCTGATTTGCTCCTTCTGCTCCTCGCTTACATGCCTGGAGCCCAATTTTACATGAATATGAATAAGCGGACCGGTTAAAACCTGTTGGTGGGATTTCTCCAGCTTATACCGTAATTCATCGAGCAAAGCCGAAAACTCGCATTGATCGTCAAGCAGGAAGAGCAGCCCTTCCTTGACGCCTTTGATCGTTATATGCTGCTTTTCGGTCACCAGCGTCCCACCTCCATCGATAAACAATTCTTGCTGCGACACCGGGAATCCTGCTTTTTCACCGCTCATTCTTCTTCATCCGCCGTCTTTTTTTTGAACGCCCCTTCAAACCACCTTCGCGCAGGGACATAGAATGCGAGAGCAAACGCGAGCTGCAGGAAGAGGCTTGGCACAATATGGTTCACTAGCGCCCATTCATACGATTCCTGCGTGATCCGGAATACAAAATAAATAAAATAAACAATCGTATTATATAACAAGCAGCTAAAGCCGATAAGAGACAGCGTGGCCGGCATCGGGATCCTCTTGAGGCCGAACAGCAGGCCGAAAAAATAGCCGCAAAGGCCCATCGCAAAGCCGTTCACACCGATCATATGACCGTAATAGACGATATCCTGAAGCAGCCCGAAGCCTAATCCGAGCAGCAGCGCAATGTGCCGGCCGGAGTAAAGTGCGGCATACAAGACAAAAATATAGGTAAATTGGGGCAGCAGCCTGTCCGTCCAGCCGGCCGGAATAAGCCAGTGCATGATCGTCCCTTCAATCAAGAACAGAAAAAACATCAGTAGTAAGATTAGCCGGAATTTCATTCTTCCATCTCCTCAAAGCCCGGAACCTGAACGACAAATACTTCGGTCAGCTTATCAAGCTTCGCGGCCGGATCGATCGTCGCCGTATGCGTCAATCCGAAATCCCCGACCTGACGGGTGATGACTTCACCGATCACGATGCCATGCGGGAATACATAGCCGTTTCCGGAGGTAATGACGGTATCGCCCTTCCTCAGCGGATCATCCTCGGCAATTTTGGTCATCAGCAGCTGCCCCGTCTCGCTGTTGAAGCTTTCGACGATGCCGAACGAATCGCTTTCCTTGTTATATACCGTCGCAGCAATCCCCTTGCCCCCGGCCTGAGTATTCAATTCCGTAATCGGAGTCACCGACGAAGAAAAAGGAGATACTTTGCTGACAAGTCCGACCAGACCGTCAACCGTCGTTACCGCCATATTCGTCCGTATGCCGTGCTTGGAGCCCAGGTTGATCCGGATCGTCTTGTTATACGCATCCGGACTCGCCGAGATGACCTGGGCTATTAAATACTTGTAGTCGTACAGCTCCATTTGTTCCTTCGTAAATTTAAGTTCTTCCTTTAAACGTTCATTCTCCGCCTGCAAACGGTTATAGGTGCTTTTATCCCGCGCGTAAGCGGCCAATGCAATGCGAAGCTGCTTGTTTTCCTCGTAAATATTCCGCATATTGCGAATATCCTCAAACAAGCCCGCCAAATAACCAGCGGGCTTGTAAAACCATTGCTGCACGTAAGAAACGGTGTCGCTTACAAATTTCTCCGGCCAAGACAAGTCTTTACGGTTCCCCAATGAAAATCCCATAATTGCAATTGCCAATATTAATCCGATCATCAGCAGAAATAATCGTTTATTGCGCAGCATCCTAAACAGAGCCAATCACCCGCCCGCATCATCCGTTTCTAAGTAAAGGTTGATCAAATCTATCGTTTGAAGCGCAAACGGCTGTCCCTCTATGCCAGAGGAGACAGCTTCCGTTGCGCATCGCAGAATCAAATCATAAGAAGGTCATCATTTTATTCCAAACTATCTTCTGGACCGCGGCACCGAGCCGCCTCTCGGTTTAAACAGGTGGATGTTATCGAGCGCGCGTCCCGTTCCGATAGCGACACAATCAAGCGGATTCTCCGCAACGATGACCGGCATTCCGGTTTCCCTTGCAAGCAGCTTGTCCAAATTGCGGAGCAGCGCGCCGCCGCCGGTCAATACAATGCCCCGGTCCATAATATCCGCCGACAGCTCCGGAGGACACTTCTCCAGTGTTACTTTCACCGCATCGACAATCGCATTCACCGTATCCGTCAACGCTTCGGTAATTTCATCCGATGTGATCGAAAGCGTCTTCGGAAGGCCCGTCACCATATCCCGCCCGCGGATTTCCATCGTTTCCGGTTTATTGGACGGCATTGCGGAGCCGACCTCCATTTTGAGCTGTTCAGACGTCCGTTCACCGATCATCAGGTTATACAGCCGTTTAATGTATTGCATGATCGCTTCATCCATTTCGTCTCCGGCAATCCGGATCGACCGGCTCGTCACGATCCCGCCAAGCGAAATGACCGCAACTTCCGTCGTCCCGCCTCCAATATCGACAACCATGCTGCCTGTCGGCTCCCACACCGGCAAATCGGCTCCGATCGCTGCGGCGAACGGCTCTTCGATCGTATACGCGTCGCGGGCACCCGCTTGTTTCGTCGCGTCCTCTACGGCTCTTTTTTCAACTGCCGTAATCCCGGACGGTACGCATACCATGACATTCGGGTGCCTCGGAAACAGCGTGCGCTGTTTCTGGGCTTGACGGATAAAATATTTAATCATCGTAGCCGTCGTGTCGAAATCGGCGATAACGCCGTCCTTCATCGGCCGTACAGCGCGTATATTTCCCGGCGTTCTACCAATCATTTTTTTGGCCTGCTCTCCGACCGCTTCGATTGTCTTCGTATCGGTACGAAGTGCGACAACGGAGGGCTCTCTGACAACAATACCTTTACCTCTTACATATACGAGGGTATTCGCCGTTCCCAGGTCGATCCCCAAATCTTTCGTAAAACTACCAAACATGATTATTCTCCCTTTCTTGAAGTGAAGGTCAACCTGATGAAAAACAATCCACGTAATCATAATGCATGCATTAAATTATATTACATCAAACCCTGTTCCTTCAAACTAACAAATCGGCGGTCGCCGATGATTATATGGTCCAAGACATCGATACCGACCAGTTCACCCGCCTCGGACAGCCTTCGGGTAAGTGAAATGTCCTCAGGACTCGGAGTGGGATCGCCGCTCGGATGGTTGTGTATGCAAATCAGTGAAGCGCTGCTGCACTTGATCGCCGCCCGAAATACTTCCCGCGGATGAACGAGCGAGGCGTTCAGCGTGCCTACGGATAACGTTTGTTCCGCAACGACCTGATTTTTCGTATTCAAAAATAAACAGACAAAATGCTCTTTCTGTAAGTACCGGAGCTGCTCCATCATATAGTCCGCTGCGTCTTTCGGACTGCGTATAGTGAGCTTGTCCTCCTGCTTGGACCTGGACAACCGCCGGCCGAGCTCGATTCCGGCGCGGATCTGGAGCGCTTTAGCCAAGCCGATTCCTCGAATCGACGTCAGCTCCTCCATACTCATATCGACCAGATTACGCAAGCTGCCGCATTCGCTTAAGAGACGCCCGGCCAAATGGACAGCCGATTCCTGCTTTGTCCCCGTTCTCAACAAAATAGCAATCAGTTCGGCGTGACTTAAGGCTTCGGCTCCGAGCATCATCATGCGTTCTCTCGGTCGATCTTCACTGGGGACATCGCGTAAAACCAGATTTCCCGTTTCCATGTCTAATCCCGCTTTCTTCATCCCCAACATGCGAATGATAGTTAGATGGTTTCGATTCCAAATTCCAGCAGCAAATCCGCGAGCAGTGAGACCGACAGTCCGACTACATTGAAATAACAGCCTTCGATACGGTCGACAAACACTGCGCCAAGTCCTTGCGCAGCATAACTCCCCGCCTTGTCCATCGGTTCACCGGAAGCGACATACCGCTCAATTCGCGGCGAATCGAGCGGTTTCATATAAACACGAGTGACGCGATGCTTTACGATCTCACGGTCGCCTCCGGTTTCTATACAGGCAATACCGCTGTATACTTCATGCGAACGGCCCTGAAGACGCGACAGCATCTCCTTCGCCTCATTCGCATCCTTCGGCTTGCCCAACACCTCACCATCAAGCACGACAATCGTGTCCGCCCCGACAATTACTGACGGTCCTGCGTCCGATTCCGTCTTTTTCAGCACTTGCCTGACCGCACGCGCCTTGCGAACGGACAGCTGCTCCACAATTTGCGCGGGAGACCATTCCGGAACGACCGTTTCGTCGGCTTCGGAGGACATGATCTTGACGGGCAGCCCGATATGTAGCGATTTAATTAACGCGTGCCTGCGCGGAGAAGAGGATGCAAGCACCAGCCCAACATACTCAGTCGTTACGGATTGCGATATCCCGTTCATACTTCAGTCTCCTTTGCCTGGCGCGGCGTTCATTTTCATTTACATTTTACGATAAATCCAGATGGCAAGTGCCGCCCCGATTAAACTTAGCAGACTGATGTCAACGCGTATCGTCAAATCGTAGCTGAAAACGAGCAGATCGGCTGCAGGTGACCAACTGATGCTGGAGGTCTTTGTAAGAAAAGATAACCCGGGCACCGCCGTCAGCCATCTCGATACGAGCGCGCCTCCCAGAAGACCGAGCACGATAAATAGAAGAAGCACCCATGCATTTTTCTTCATTTCCAACGTCCCTCGTCATTTTTTGACATCCATTCTTTATTATACGTTGGAACGAACCGCATTACAATGCGACGATTTGCTCAAGCCACGCTTTCTCCCCCAGGACCGCCTCCATCAATGCCGTCTGCGTTGTCCATAAATGCGCGCGCGACGGATTCTTCTCATATTCGCTTAACGATACGGCCGCCGTGTTAATCGATCTGACCAGCTTTTCATATTCGGCCTTGCCCGACGCTTCGATACCGGATTGAACGGCGGACGCCGCCGTCGTCCACTGCTGGTGGGAATCCTTCCAAGAGGTGCCGATCGGGCCAGGCTTTTCTTGCTCAAGCTGACGGATCGTCAGCTCATTAAAAAGACGAATCAGTTGATCGGTCCGTTCAAAAAATGCGGTTAATGTTTCGCCCTCGCCGCCAAACCGGACGGATGAAGCCGATGGCGTTGTGACGGCTTTCACATATACATCGGGAACAGTCAACTGTTCCGTAAGCCTTTCTGCTTGCGTACGATCCGCCGCAATACCGGCATAGACCCGGAAATCGCCGCCTGCCGCAGCAGCCGCAGCAAATCCCTGCTCCTTTAATTCCAATGCAGCGCTTTCCATTCCCTCCTTGCTGCTGAAAACGCCGATTTGCAGCATATAGTAAGTAATGGAAGGCAGCTCCACCTGTACGGCTGCGCCCTCCGGTTCATTCGGCAGCGTATTTACCGGACCGGTTTCATCGGTTATTGAAGCTGCCGGATCACTTTGGTTGACCGCAGGCTGCGAATCGGCGACGATCGGCAGTGAATTGCCGGTATTGCCGCTTCCGGGCCATACCGATTCTCCGGCAAACAAAGATAACACCATATAACCGAATAATGCTCCCGTTGCAATTGCTCCCGTTACGGATGCGAATACTTTGAGCCAGGACGGTCCCGAAGAAATTCGGCGAATGCGCTCTACAGATCCGCCCGAATAAACGTCTGCGCTTTTTACTCCTTCCGCCCGCAGACCGTCGTACCAGCCGCCGGACATCGGAACCGTTTTTTCGGTGCCGGAATATTCTTTATCGTCTCCCAAATCTATTTCAATCATTCGATCTGCTTGGGCTTGGGGACGCGTATCCTCGCTTGATTCCTGCCGGTAATCGGCTTCCCGTATAAGCTTCTCCAACGCGTTCGGGTCATCCTGGAACGGGCTGTGCCACGGGGCGATTTCTTGCGTAAATTGCATTTCGTCCTGAAAGATGGATACGACCTTCGGCTTGTCCGCCGCTTCTTGATGGAGTTTCAGCTCTTTGTCCTGACTCGCTTCCTTCAGGCGGGATTCTCCCATGGATGCGCCCGATTTATGTTCGAAACGGAAAGTCATCCGCGCTTTCTCGCTCATGCCCATCTCTCCTTGTCCAAATGTCGTCTATTCTACTCTATGAAAGGAGACGAATGGATATGATTGAAAGAAGCGGCGCCGGTTAGAAAAACTGCCCGATCCGAGGTTATCATAAATAAAATATCCCCCGGTGACGTTCGTTCCGGAGGATATTCACTATTCTTGCCCGTTTCTGAGCCGTTTGGCTAAATGATCGGCGACCTTCCAGATGTCCCCGGCTCCCATCGTCAGCACGAGATCGCCGGGTTTAATGTGGTCCCCGAGATATTGCTGCGCTTCTTCCTTAGTCGGAATATAGGTAACATTCGGATTGCTGTTGCGACTGATCAGTTCAACCAGTTTGCCTGCGCTTATGCCTTCAATCTGCTTCTCACCCGCAGGCGAGTAGATATCGGTAATAACGACTTCATCCGCCTCTCCGAACGCCCGGCTGAACTGTTCCAGCAAAAAGAACGTCCTTGTATAGCGCTGCGGCTGAAACACAGCAATAATTTTTTTCCCGGTCGCCTTCGCGGCGCTGATCGTCGCTTGAATTTCTGTCGGATGGTGCGCGTAATCGTCAATGACAAGGATATCGTTCGCTTCGCCCAATACCTGAAAACGGCGTTTCGCTCCCCGGAATTCTTTAATCGCATCGGCAATCTGATGAAATGCAATGCCCGCTTCTATGCATACCACGACCGTCGCCAATGCATTGCTGACGTTGTGCCGCCCGGGCACCGACAGCACAATCCGGCCAAGCGCATGTCCATGCCGGGTCACATCGAACGACACTTTGCGGTCCCCGAGCTCAAGCCGCTCCGCTTTGTAATTCGCATCCCCCTCGAGGCCGTACGTGATGGTTTTTATTCCTCTGCTTTGCAGAACCGGCAGCATCTCCCGGATATTCTCATCATCCGAGCACAGGATCGCACAGCCGTCTCCCTTCACTTGTCCGAGAAATTGAACATAGGCCTTTCTCAACAAATTGAAATCCCCGTTGTAATTCTCAAGATGGTCGGCCTCGATGTTCGTCACAACAGCCAGTGACGGGTGATATTGCAGAAACGACCCGTCGCTTTCATCCGCTTCGGCGACGACATAATCTCCTTTGCCGGCCTTCGCATTCGTGCCGACATTGACAATTTCACCGCCGATGATATAAGTGGGATCCAGCTTGCAGCTCTCCATTACAAGCGCGATCATGGACGACGTTGTCGTCTTGCCGTGCGCTCCCGCAACCGCGATGCCTTTTCTTGCATTCATCAGTCTGGCGAGCATCTGCGCGCGGTGAATAATCGGAATGTTCTGCTCCTCGGCCGCCATCCGTTCCACATTATCCTTGGACAATGCCGTAGAATAGACAACCAGATCGGCCCCGTGAACATGCTCGGCCTGGTGCCCGATATAGATCCGTGCGCCTTTGGCCGCCAATTTCTCCGTCAGCTCCTGTCCGGCGACATCCGAGCCCGTTACTTTGTATCCCATTTCAAGCATCACTCTTGCTATTGCACTCATTCCGTAACCGCCGATGCCAATGAAATGCACGTGTTCTGACGTATTCAAAAGACGTTTCACCAACCTTTTTCAGAATCCGAATTGTAAAGCAAGCGGGATCGAACGTCCGCAATCAAATATAGAGTTCCGGTGACGACCGCCAAATCTTCGGGGCCCGTTATCGCTTGCAGCCGTTCCAGCGCAGCGCGCCAATCCGGCTCCACAATAAGCTCTAAGGACCGATCCTTACCGGCGAGTTCTACTTGCTTTGCCAAATCGGCCGCAGCGAGCTTTTTGCGGAAATCAGGCTCGGTCACAATCAGCGTGTTTACTAGTGGTAGTATATGCCGTAAAGTCTCTTGGTGATTCTTATTTGAAAGCATCCCGATCATGAGGTGAAGCCCGTCGTACCGGTAAACTTCCCGCAAAGCAGCCGCAAGCTTCTCCGCTCCTTCCGGATTATGCGCGCCGTCAAGCAGAATGCGCGGAGTTGAGCAGACCATCTCAAGCCTGCCCGGCCATTCCGCTTGCCTGAGTCCGGTTTTCAGGTCGTCGTCTTCCATAATCAAAGCATTGTACTGCCGCAGCACTTCCATCGTCATCACCGCAACAGCCGCATTCGTTCTCTGATGTGCGCCGCTCAGTGTAATCGTCAGCGGTTCAATCGAACGAAACAGGCCTTCAAACCGGAAGCTCTGCTCGCTCTCGTGCACGGAAATCGGATTCTCATGATACTGCTCTCCCAGCAAATACAAGCTGCTCTTATTTCGTGAAGCCGTCTCTCGTATAACTTCTACGACCTCCGGCTGGTCAACGGCGCTGACCACCGGCACGCCGGGTTTAATAATTCCCGCCTTCTCCCTGGCAATGTCGGTTAACGACTCTCCGAGCAAATCCATATGGTCGCGTCCTACATTGGTAATGACCGAAACGACAGGCACGACAACGTTTGTGACGTCCAACCGGCCGCCAAGCCCCGTTTCCCATACGACATAGTCCGGATAAACGACCTTTGCGAAGTAAAGAATGGCAAGCGCTGTCGATACCTCGAACATCGTAGGCGAACCGAGCTCTGAAGCCGCAAGCTCTTCCACATGCGGCTTCAGTTCATTCGCCAGCCTGAGCAGCGTTTCTTCTTCAATGTCTTCGCCATTATATTGGAAACGATTCGTGAATTTCGTTATATACGGGGAGGTAAAGGTTCCGACATCATAACCGCATTGCTTTAATACACTGGACAGATATGCGCAGACCGATCCTTTGCCGTTCGTTCCCGCGACATGAATAAATTTTAACCGCCTGTGCGGATTGTCGAGCCGTTCAAGCAGCGTCGTCATCCGCTCCAATCCGGGACGGATGCCGAACGGGATCAGCCCTACAATCCACTCCCTTGCTTCTTCATACGATTTCAGCGGCGTCTCGTTGTTCATTTCCTCCAACCTTCCTTCTCCCCGCAGCTACCCGCGCAATTCGGCGATTCTCGCCAGAACCTTGCCGCGTTTATCCGCATAGTCGTTCATCTTCGCCCGTTCTTCTTCAATCACCTTCGCAGGCGCTTTGGCAACGAAGCCTTCATTCGCGAGCTTTTTCTCCACCCGTTCGACCTCAGCGTTTAAATGGTTCAGATCTTTTTCCAACCGTGCGATTTCCTGAGCGATATCAATCAAGCCCGCGAGCGGCAAGAACAGCTCCGCACCGGTCACTACCGCAGTCATCGCTTTATCCGGTGGCGCAAGCTGGGGCCCGATCGCAAGCGTCGACGTACCGCAGAAACGGCAGATGTATTCTTCGTTCCTCTGCAGAATCGCAGCGCTCGAAGCATCGGAGGGCTTAATTTGCAGCTCGACTTTTTTGCTCATCGGCACATTTACCTCTGCACGGATGTTGCGTACGGAACGAATGATTTCCATCAGCAGCTCCATTTCCTTAACGGCTTCCGGAGACTCCAGCGTCTTATCGTACTTCGGCCATTCGGCAAGCGTAATCGTCTCTCCACGATGCGGCAGATGCTGCCAGATTTCTTCACTGATAAACGGCATAAACGGATGAATGAGCCGCTGCGTCCGGTCGAGCACGTAAGCAAGCACGGATTGGGTCGCCCGTTTGGCCTGATCGTCTTCGCCGTACAGACTTAATTTGGCGAATTCGATATACCAGTCGCATAGATCATCCCAAATGAAATTGTATAAAAGTCGTCCGGTTTCACCGAACTCGTAGCTGTCGATGAGCCGCGTTACATCACGGGCGGTCTCGTTCAAGCGGTGCAAAATCCACCGGTCGGCTGTTCCGAGTGTAACGTTTATGTCAATATCGCTTTCCTTCACGCCCTCGAGATTCATCAGCGCAAAGCGGGAAGCGTTCCAAATTTTATTGGCAAAATTCCGCGCCTGCTCGACTTTCTCCCAGCGGAACCTTAAATCCTGTCCTGGCGTACTGCCGGTCGAAATCATAAACCGCATTGCATCGGCGCCGTACTTATCAATCACCTCAAGCGGATCGACTCCGTTTCCGAGCGATTTGGACATTTTACGGCCATCGGCATCCCGGACCAAGCCGTGCATCAGAACGTCGGCAAACGGAATCTCTCCGGTGAACTCAAGCGCGGTGAAGATCATCCTCGCGACCCAGAAGTAGATAATATCATAACCGGTCACAAGCAGGCTTGTTGGATAATACCGCTTCATATCCTCGGTTTGCTCCGGCCATCCGAGCGTGGAGAACGGCCATAAAGCCGAGCTGAACCAGGTGTCAAGAACGTCACCATCCCGAGTAAGCGAGGAAGAGCCGCATTTGGAGCAGCTGTTCACATCGTCCATCGCAACGTGCAGCTCCCCGCAGGAATCGCAGTACCATGCCGGAATCCGGTGTCCCCACCACAGCTGCCGGGAGATGCACCAATCACGTACGTTCTCGATCCAGTTCAAATAAATTTTTTCAAAGCGGTCAGGGACAAATTGTACGCCTTTGCCCGACTTCTGCGCTTCGATCGCCCGCTCGGCGAGCGGCTTCATCGCCACAAACCACTGTGTCGACAAATACGGCTCTACAATCGCTCCGCTCCGTTCGCTGTGGCCGACCTGATGAACATGTTCTTCAATGTTAATACAGATGCCTTGCTCCTGCAGATCCTTGACGATTTTCTTGCGGCATTCGGCACGGTCGAGCCCCTGATAAGGGCCGGCATGCTCATTCATTGTTCCCGATTCGTCCATGACGATAATCTGCGGCAGCTGATGACGCTGACCGACCTCGAAATCGTTCGGGTCGTGTGCCGGCGTAATCTTTACCGCGCCGCTGCCGAAATCTTTATCGACGTATTCGTCGGCAATAACCGGAATCTCCCGGCCTATAATCGGCAGTACCAGCATCTGTCCGATTAAGTGCTTATAGCGGTCATCCTCCGGATGAACGGCGACCGCCGTATCTCCGAGCATCGTTTCCGGGCGTGTCGTAGCCACGGTAATCGATCCTTCGCCGTTTTTCAGCGGATACTGCAAATGATAGAGGTTGCCCTGAACCTCTTTGTACTCGACTTCAATATCGGACAAAGCGGTACGCGCCGCCGGATCCCAGTTGATGATTTTTTTGCCCCGGTAGATGAGCCCTTTCTCATATAACCGGACGAATACTTCGCGGACGGCAAGCGATAACCCTTCGTCCAGCGTGAACCGTTCGCGGGAGTAGTCAAGCGAGAAGCCCATTTTGGCCCACTGCTCGCGTATCGTCCCCGCATAATGCTCCTTCCACTCCCAGACCTTCTCCAAAAACTTTTCGCGTCCGAGATCGTGGCGCGACAAGCCTTCCTCGCGCAGCTTTTGTTCGACCTTTGTTTGCGTTGCGATGCCGGCGTGATCGCTGCCCGGCAGCCATAACGTATCGAAGCCCTGCATCCGTTTTGTGCGGATCATAATATCCTGCAGCGTAAAGTCAAGCGCATGACCGATATGCAGCATCCCCGTCACATTGGGAGGCGGAATGACAATCGTATACGCCGGCGCATCCGGACGGTCGCCCGCCTTGAAATAATCGCCCTTCAACCAATATTCATACCATTTCTGTTCCGCTGCCTTCGGATCGTAAGTCGTCGGCATCGTTACTGTCGAGTTCGCTTCAGCCATGTTCCAACACCCTCCATTGATCGATATAACCTCTAATTCTGTGTTCAAAAAGTCATCGGACTTTTTGAACTGCCTCTAAAAATGCAAAAAAGCTTTCCGCCTCAAAGGACGAAAAGCTCAGCTTCCGTGGTACCACCTTTGTTTCGCACCTGTCCGCCGATCGTTAACAGGTACGACACTTAATCAGATAACGGCTGCAGCCGGCCTGTCTTAGCGGCAAACTGCCGATTGGAACAGGCAACTCCGGGACGACCGATTACAGTTACTTCCTGCAGAACCTCTCAGCGTAAACAGTTCCGCTCTCTGAAGGCTTGGCTGCAATCCTTCCCTTCAACGCTATTGTAAACAATCATTTCCTTATATAATAACCTTCCGGCGCGGGAGAGTCAATATGGCTTCGAAATCTGCTCCGAAATGCTTCAATGCAGTATTCGGCTCAGAAACAACCGGGTTCTCTCCTCTAATGGACCCGCCAACACCTCTTCTGGAGTGCCGGTCTCCACAATGCGGCCTTTGTCCATGAAAATGATCCGATCGGCAACCTCCCGGGCAAAACCCATTTCATGTGTAACCACCATCATGGACATTCCTTCAACGGCGAGCTGCTTGATGACACCCAGCACCTCTCCGACCAATTCCGGATCTAAGGCGGAGGTCGGTTCGTCAAACAACATCAGCTTGGGCTGCATCGCCAGAGACCGGGCAATGGCGACCCTCTGCTGCTGCCCGCCGGAGAGCTGGCCGGGATAGGCATTCAATTTGTCGGCCATCCCCACCTTTTCAAGGAGCTCCGCGGCCATTTCCTTCGCGGCCGTTTTGTTCATTTTCTTGACCTGGATCGGAGCTTCCATTACATTTTGAATCACTGTCAAATGAGGAAACAAATGAAATCGCTGGAAAACCATACCGATCTCGGCGCGCAGATTCCGGCGTTGTTGATGAATGACAGATTGCCCGTTAAAAATAATATCGCCGGAAGCGATCTCTTCCAGACAATTGATACAGCGCAGCACAGTGCTTTTGCCTGACCCGCTCGGACCGATGATGACAACCTTTTCGTTTTGGGCAACGGATAACCGGATATCATGCAATATCTGATTTTTGCCGAAAAATTTATTGACGCCTTCAAGCCTGATCATGTACATTCAATCCTTTCTCAAGCCGATTGGCCATATACATCAGTATCGTATTGATAAGCAGATATATGACGGCAATGAGCGTATAAACTTCAAAAATGCGAAAGGTTGTCGTAATGACGGTTTCTCCGGTACGAAACAATTCCGTTATGGTTAGAAGCGAGACCATCGAGGAATTTTTAATCGTCATAATAAATTGATTGACCAGAGGCGGTATGATGATTTTGGTTGCCTGCGGACCGATAATACGAATCATGGCGGTACGTTTATTCATCCCGAGCGAAAGAGCCGCTTCCATTTGTCCTTTGTCAACAGCTTGAATGCCGGATCTGACAAGCTCTGTAGCATAAGCTCCGGTATTTAAAGCCAGACCCAAAATGCCGGCAACAAACGGTTCCATCTGAATGCCCAGCTGCGGGAGTCCAAAATACAAAATAAACAATTGCACAAGCAACGGCGTGCCGCGAAAGATCCACGTATAGAAAAAAGCGGCATTTTTCAGAAACGGCGAATTGGATGTTTTGCACAGACCGCCGGCAATTCCGAGTAAAAGTCCGAATATCAGAGAAATGGCGGAAAGCTGGACGGTCATCCACGCTCCCTTAATAAATGCCGGCAAAAAAGGCAGGATTGACGAGTAATCCAAATTCATAACAAAACCTCCATCGGATTCCTTCATTGCTAGCAGACTATTCCATAAATATCGCTATAAATGTGTGATAAGGTAGATCCGCTGCGGGTCCGGTTCATGCTTCCGATCGCTGTTGTCCCCAGATTCTTTGATTATCTAACCTCTTTAGAGGTAAGAATCAGGGCGACAAGAGGCGACCGCTTACGCTTCTCCAGCACGAATCCGGCCCCTCCGCTTCTCATTCAGCGTATCCACTATCTCTTTATTTATGGATCGACTCGCCAAAGGAGCTCATTCAAGCCATTTTTTGAAGGTTTCTTCCGCTTCGCCGCTTTCATGGAATTCTTTGATCACTTCATTGACCAGGTCCAGCAGCTCTTGGTCCCCTTTTTGAACTCCTACCCCCAAATCGGCTTTCACAAAGGGGGCTCCCACCAATTCCAATTTCGCCTCCGGGTGCTGTTTGTTGTAACCGAGCTGGTTTAAATAATCGTTAAAAGCGATGTCCAATCTTCCAAGCTCAAGATCAAGCATATATTCCGTATTGTCTTTATAGGCTTTAATTTCCAGGTCCCTTCCGGCGGCTGCCAGATCGTTGGCTACTTTCTCGCTGGTTCCTCCCGTTTTGACGCCTACCGTTTTCCCGTCAATATCATCCATGCTGTTTACCGAATCGTCGTTCGCCCTTTTCACCAACGATACGCCCGTTCCCAAGTACGATTCGGACATATCGATGACCTTCTTGCGTTCATCGGTAATGTACATCGCCGCGATAACCATATCCACTTGTTTGTTTTGAAGCGACGGTATTAATGCTGTGAACTGCATATCCTTCCATTCCACCGGAACGCCGATTTTTTCGCCGATTTTGTTGCCGAACTCAATATCATATCCGATTAATTTACCGGTATCTTTATCGAGGAATTCAAAGGGATAGTAGTTTCCGGTTGCAATAACAAGCTTGCCTTTTTTCTTAATCTCAGCAATTCTTTCTCCTGCGTCTGACGTCTCCGGGTTATCCGGAACGGCGGATGCAGGTTTCTGTTCAGCCGCTCCGCAACCGGCCAGTAACAGATAAACAAGTACAAGAGTCAACAGCATAAAGCTTCTCAACCTATTTTTCATCATTTTTTCTCCCATCCTTACTTTCTTTTTGTCTTCGATAGAGTCCATGCCGAACTCTATACGTCTTCCTCTTGATATCCCAATAAATAGAGCATTTTCGTTAAAACGACAGTACCTGCCGCCAGATCTTCGGGAGCGGTATATTCGTCAGGGGAGTGGCTGATTCCAAGGCGACTGGGAACAAAAATCAGCGCGGTCGGGAAGCATGGCTGAAACATTTGGGCGTCGTGACCCGCTCCGCTTACCATTTGCACACAGGGGATACCACAAGCTTCGCTGACGGATCGGATGCGTTCCGACAAGCCCTTATGCATGCAGACCGGCTGCTCATCCATCCACATGCTCGTCTGGAGCTCAAGCCCGCGCTCCTGTGCAATTTCCCGGAACCTTATCGAAACGACTCGGCAAAAATCATCCAGTGCAGCCTGATCCGGATGTCGTATATCTGCGGTGAATGTCACTCTTCCCGGAATGACATTGGCAATGTTCGGCTCCGCCTCGAGTTTGCCTACGGTCGCCACTAAAGGCTCGCCGCGCATGCCGGCCGTTTCATACAAAAATTGAATCATTGCGCTGGCCCCGTTCATCGCATCTTTTCTCCACGGCATCGGGGTCGTCCCCGCATGATTGGCTTGCCCCGTAACCTCGAACGTAAAGCGTTTTTGGCCGACGATCGCATTGACAATCCCAATTGTTCCGCCCGTTCTCTCCAGCACCATTCCTTGTTCGACATGAAGTTCGATAAAAGCCCCGATATCGCTCCGCCTGCTGGATCGATGTGTATGAGGACCGAATCCCGCCGTTGCCATTGCTTTCTGAAAATAAATACCCTGGTCATCTTTCAAGCTCGTTATCTTGCCGAAATCGTGGTGACCGGTCATACTTCCCGAGCCCCAATAGGTCACCGGGAAACGGCTTCCCTCTTCTTCACACAGGGAGACGGCCTCCAATGTTCGCTTCGGCACCCCGTATTTGTCTTTTAAATAACGCAAGGCAATGATTGCTGCGACGATTCCGAATGCCCCGTCATACCTGCCTCCGTTTTTCACAGTGTCAATATGCGAGCCGGTCAAAATTGCCTTGGGGCGAACTTCCGTCCCTTGCAATCTGCCGAACAGGTTTCCCACGTCATCAAATTCCGGCGTCAAGCCGAATTGCTTCATTTTTCCATAAAGCGCCTGCTGGGCCTTCTTCCAGGCCTCCGAATACAGCAAGCGTGTCACACCGCCGTCCGGTTCCGCTCCGAAGGAGGCCAACCAGCGAAGCATGTTGTCTATTTCAACGGAAAAATATTTAATCAGTTTGTCTTTATCGTCCTTGTGGGGGACAGCTTTACTTTCCATCAAACAACCTCCCGGTAGAAGGATCAGGCCCCGGTTATGAATCCGAGACCTGCTCGGGCGACGATTATTATTTTAATTCTGTCATGATCAGTGCAGCGTCCACCTCTTTCAACAGGCTTAAGTCATGATAAGACCCGAAATCCGGCACCGATTTAATGTTGCCGACATCCAGCAAATAATCCGTTACGCCTTTACCGTTGCTTCCGTTTACATATGTATCGTCCACTTCCATGGAATATACATTTCGGCTCATGATTTCCTTCAGCTCGCCTTCTTCAAGATGAAGCTCCGGCGCCAGAATCTTAATCGCATCTTCGCGGCTTGCGTTAATATAATTCGTCGCTTTTTGCAGAGCGCGCAGCAGAGCCTTGATCGTATTCGGATTCTTCTTCAGGTAATCGTCGGTGATTTGCATCGTCGTATGCACGCTCATCCAGTTGACCGGACCGTTAAGATCGGGCAGCTCACTCTTGGTGCCGCTGAACAGGAATTTTCCGCCCGTTTGTATCGCTTTGGTGATAAACGGCTCCCAAGCCGCCATGGCGTCGATATCTCCTTTTTGCAGCGCTACGACCGCGTCGCTTGGCGCAAGGTTGACATACTTGATCTTGCTTACGTCGACGCCAAGCTCCTTACCCATATTATCGATCGCGATTTTCACATCGGCTCCGCTGGGTATACCGATTGTTTTGCCTTCCAAATCCTTGGCTGAAGTCAGATTCAATGCCGCGGAGCCTACGACGGCCTGAGTACCGGCAATTTGCGCAAGAGGGGCGACAATTTTTACAGGGATATTCGAAGACTTCAGAATGATATCCATAAAGTTCGTTTGAATGCTTATCGGTGCGCTTCCGCCGGCAACCATCGGTCCGATATCCGGTCCGCTCTCAATCAGCTGGCTCGTCACCTCGAGCCCTTCCTCTTTGAAGTAGCCTAATTTGTCGGCAATAATCTGCTGGGAGGAGATTTGAGCGTCGCGCACGCCGACCAAAGTCAATTTTTTGGTTTCAGGCTCATTGTGAACAGGTGCGGCTGCGTTAACTGCGGTTTTCTCTTTATTCTCCGGTTCAGCCGGAGCGGTCTTCTCAGCTCCACACGCAGCAAGCATGTATGTCAGTGCGATAATTAAAGTAAGACTCCCGGTAAGCTTCCCAAAAATTTTCATGCGTTTCCCTCCACCTGTTGTTTTTTTCGGTTTTCCATTTGCCAACTCATTTTTCCAAAGCATCCCGCATACCGCCTTTTCGCCAGGACATCACTCTCCTTTCAATTTTTTTGAGCAGGTACGCAAAAATGCTATATTCTACTCCAATCAGAATAATCGCGACAAACATATTGGATATTTTGAAATAATTTCTGGCATCGACAATGATGTAACCCAAACCATCCTTCGCGCCCATCATCTCGGAGACGATCAGCGAAGAAAACGCGAGCCCGAGACTTACTTGCGCGCCGACAAGGATATTCGGAATCGCCGAGGGCAGAATGACGCGTTTAAAAATTTGCCCCTCCGAAGCCCCCAAGCTGAGCGCCGACCGGATCAAGGTCGAATTAACCGATTTCAGGCCGTCCAGCGTATATACCAGCACCGGAATGAACGTCGTCCAGGCAATCAAAAGAATTTTTGGGAATTCCCCGATTCCGAACCATATGATGAACAACGGCAGCAGGGCCAACGCCGGAATCGGACCGGTCAGGTTAAGGATGGGAGAAATTGATCTCTCCATGATGCCGGAACGGCTCATTACAACACCCAGCAGCACAGCTGCAGCGCAGCCCAGACTGAATCCCGCCAAAATGCGGAGCGTGCTTGACAGCAGGCTGGTTGTTATAATCCCGGTCTGAGCGAGTAACCAGGCTTCCGATAAAATCTCCGTAGGCGGCGGAAGAAAAAGCGGATTGAACATGGCGACCGAGTGATTGAGTCTGGAAAACAACTCCCAAACCACAAAAAACAAAATCGTCGGGAGAAAGCCCCAGTACTTGTCAGCAGCGCTGTTCTTTGCCGATTTCAACGTTTCTTTCATCAAAGTCCCCCTTATGGTTTTGCGAAGCAAAACCGCTGCATAAGCCCAAGCTCTACACCGTCATTGCTCTTACCGGCTCTTCATCCATTAGGACTTGCTCAATTTCCGTCATCAGCTTAGCAAACCGAGGATGTTGGAACGTTCTGGGATGATCTATTCCCACGTCGAAGATCTCTGCGACTTTACCGTGCGTCATCACCACAACCCGGTCGCCCAGATGAATCGCTTCGCTGATACTGTGCGTAACGAAGAGGACCATGGGACGGATTTCCAGACAGATTCGAAGCAGCTCCTTGCGCATCGTATCCCTGGTCAGAATATCTAGCGCACCGAAGGGTTCGTCCATGAGCAGTATATCCGGTCCTCCCGCAAGCGCTCGGGCGATACCGACACGCTGCTTCATGCCGCCTGACAGTTCATGGGGATAATGTCTGGCAAAATCGCCCAGACCAACCAATCGGAGATAGCTTCCGGCAAGTTCCTTCGCCTTCCCTTTCGGGATCCCTTGCACTTCCGGACCGAACGCGATATTATCCAAAATGTTATACCATGGAAATAATGCGTGATCTTGAAATACGACGCCGCGGTTCTTGGAAGGACCTGTCACCGGTCTGCCGTCCACCGTAATCGAGCCGCTATCCGGCTGTAAAAAACCGGCAACCAGATTTAGCAGCGTTGACTTGCCGCAGCCGCTGTGGCCGAGAATACAAATGAATTCGTTTGGTTTCACGGAAAGGTGAATGTCGTTCAAGACCTGTTTGCCGCCAAAGCTTTTATTCACTGCTTGAATCGCTAACCGCAAATCGCATCCCCCCGATTCTGTGTAATAATACCTGACATATTCATGCGAGTTCAACTCTATTTTAATTGCTTTTTTGAGGACTTTCATTGTTTAATGTAAACAAATTTAACGTATATTTTTAGACATATCGCCTAATCAGCTTGCAATTTTCATTTTCTATGTGAAAATGATGTGATATCATGTCATTATATATGACATTCATTTGACGAGGTGCGGGCGTATGAATATAAAAGATCTTATGAATACTCCGATTTTCTCCAAGTCCAGAATCGTTGCCGGCAAGGCCGGAATTAACCGGAGTGTGCACTCGGTGAATATGATGGACGCCCCGGACATCATCGATTTTCTCAAGCCGCAGGAACTGCTGCTGACTACGGCCTACGCGATCAAAGATCATCCTTGCGCCCTAAAAAAACTGGTATTGAATATGGCTGAAGTCGGATGCGCCGGCCTGGCTATCAAAACAAAACGTTTCCTGTCCGAGATTCCGCCGAACGTTCTGGATGCTGCCGATGAGCTGGATTTCCCGATAATTGAACTCCCGCTTGACTACTCGCTTGGTGAAATATTGAACAGGTCGCTGAGCTATATTCTGGAGAAAAGAACAGACGAGCTTCGTTACGCGCTGGAAACTCACCGTCAGTTATCCAAGATCGTTATGAAGGGTAAAAGTTTCCCTGAAATCACCGAAGCGCTCTCCCAACTCGTGGGTTGTCCGATTCTGCTGCTGGACCAAAAGCATCAGATTCTCGCCGCTTCGCCTCACTTCGAGGACCAACACTATGAATCAAATATTCCCGGCCTTCAAGCCGTTTTCCGGTCCCTGCCCGAATCGAGAGCCGCAATATCACTTTGTCTTCTTGAATCGCTCAAAATTCCTCACCGTAACATTGTGGTCTACCCGATTTATACCTATCAGTTACAAGGCTACCTGGTCTCCTTCATCGATGAAACGCCGATCACGAATATGCCGGCGCTTGCTATGGAGCAGGCTGCGAACGTTATCGGTTTTGAAATTATGAAAAAGCAGGCTGTAAAAGAGCGTTCCCGCCGTTACAAAAACGAATTCTTCTCGGATTTAGTCGATGGATTTGTTACTTCAGAGCAGGAAGTGGTCAATCGGGGGAAAAGCTACGGATTAACCGGTCTTACCGCATCGTTATGCATCGTCGCCAAAAGAGACCCGTTTTCCGGGACTGCAGGCTTTGGAAGCGAATTCCTGGATAACCGGAGATTTTCCGAGCGGGAGGATCTTTATCATCTGATAAAGAAGGAATTGCAGGCCAGCGGATTACCATATGTCATTTTTACAAAAAACGATTCGTTTGTCCTGCTTATTGCAGTTGACCGGGACTTAATGTTCATTCATGAAACGGAGAAAGAACTGACGGAGCTATTAAAGAAAATCATAGAAAAGCTGTATACCGACACGGGGATCCCCTTTTCTTTCGGTGCAGGTAATCCGGTAAAAAACCTGTTGGATACAGCAGTGTCCTACAAGGAGGCATTGGATGCTCTTCAAGCCGGATACCGGCTAAAAAAACGGATGTTTGTGCAATTCTACCGCGCCAAGGAATTAACGGATTTGCTGAGAATGGTTCCAATAGAGGAATTGAAGCAATTTTACGAAGGTACTTTTCATGACTTGACAAGAACCGAGGCAAAAGAACGAACCGATCTGATAAAAACCCTATGGGCGTTTTATGAAAACAATTGCCAGATTGCCGAAACTGCGAAGCAGCTCTTCATTCATCGCAATACCGTTACCTACCGATTGGAAAAATGCGAGCAGTTGACCGGAAGAGATTTGCGGGATTCGGGGCAAAGCCTGCGTTTTCGAATCGCTTTCCTGATAGAACCAATGCTCAAATGACTAAGAAAAACGCCTGGCGGCGTCCTTTTTTAGTGCAAACCCTTACTATTGCGCGTTGAAGAGGAAATGGGGATGACCCTTATCTTTTAAAGAAAGGCTGCCCCTCAGGTCTCTTGAGCCTGTTGAGACAGCCTATGCTATCAGCTTTTTAAGGTTACCGGCTGCGGAATCGACAATACCTGCCCTTCGGTCACATTGTGATCGGCAAGCCGGTTGTACAGCACAATTTCGCGAGGGTTGAGCCTGTATCGTTCAGCGATCGCCTCCAATGTTTCTTCACGCTGCACGATGCACATTCTCAGTTTACGGAATTCGTTTTCTTCCGACTGATTGTTTAAAAACAGTTTCTTCCATTCCACCTCATCACCGGAAGGGCGCGCACCGCCTTGTTCCGGAGCAGCCTGCTGCTCCTCCTGGCGCTTGGCCTCGTTCCTGGCCTCCTGCTCTCTCCGGTTCGAATGAAGAAGCGTCATAATCCCGGTCTCGCCCGGCTGTTCTTCTTCCTCCTCCGCACGTTTACCGGAGAATGCGATTTTCATTTCCTGTTTGGCAGGCTCGGTTTCCAGCTTCGAATCGGGCGAAGCCGCGAAACCTGTTTCGGATTCTATGTTCGATTCGAACCCGGATACCGGGTCCTGCACAGCCGGTTCACGCGACGGCGCAAAAGCGGGTTCGGCAGCAAACGGCGACGATTCCTGCCCGGAGGGCTGCTCCTCCAGTTCAAAATGCGAGGAACCGAACGATTCTTGCAGCGACGCCTTCCCGACTTCTTGTTCACGCTCGTCCGGTACTGTGAAAGCAGCCCACGATATCGCCTTGGAAGCCGCTTCCTCTTCATCCGGTTCGAAAGACGCAGTCTGCCCGGCGGCCTCCCCTTCAGTCGGCTGCCGGTGCGGCGGCGCTTCGGCAGGCACTGCCTCATAGAACTGCTGCTGAGTCGGCAGCTCGGCCGGCTCTGCCTCATAGAACTGCTGCTGAGTCGGCGTCTCGACCGGCTCTGCCTCGAACGGCTGCCGAAAAGGCTGCGTACCAACCGGTTCTTCTCCGTACCAAGGCTTCTGAAACGCGATGCTTCCCGGTTCCTCCCCAGCCTCCTCTTCCTGCCCTGAACTGTGGAACGCTTCCTGGTTCCGCTCTTCAATCTGATGCACAACCGTGATCGGTTCCTCGTCCTGCCAGTTTGCGGAAGCCTGCTGCTGCACTTGAAGCCCTTGCAGCGAGAGAACCCCTGTAATGTTCAGCGTCCGCGATGAAAGCAGATCGACGTCGAAGTTCTCGATCTCAACTGCAATGTCCTCAAGCCGATGAACCCGGTTCATCGGAAGCGTAATTTCCACAGGAATCCAATGCTCAAGCGATTGCCCGGCTTCCGAACCCGCCTGTGAACTGTACACCCCGCTAAGCAGCAAATTGCCTCGCAGCAATACCTGCTCTCCTTGATGAACGACCTGGATATGCGGTGTCAGTTCGATTTCTTCCAATTCCTCGATCGCCGCTACATCTTCAGGCAAATGCACCCGCTCGTATACATCAAAACGTAAACCGCTTGGTTGATCCAGCACGCTCCATCCTCCCTTCTAATTCTCAGATAGAACTAACTCACTATCTATCTATATGGGATTAAGAGGATGTGCATGACTAAGAATTTGCCCGTGCGGACAACCTTTTCCCCGTCAACTCGAACCATTCCGGCCTAGGCGCATCAATCTCGACCGGCCGCAAGTGCCAGGGATGCCGGAACGATAGCTTCTCTCCGTGCAGCGCCTGGTGGGAAAGCAGACTTGTATCTCCCCCGTATAATCGGTCTCCGATCAGCGCATGGCCAAGATGACTGAAATGAACCCGTATCTGGTGCGTTCGGCCCGTCTCCAGCCGGATACTGACCATAGAGGCCGTTGTGTAGGTTTCCAGAACCTCATAATGAGTGACTGCACGGTCTCCGGTTCGGGATACGCGCCGTCTGGAAGGATGATGACGGTCGCGTCCGATCGGCAGATCTATCGTTCCCTTTCTGTTGCTCAGCTTGCCTTGTACCAGTGCAACGTACAGGCGGGATATTCGTTTGGCGCGCATATCCTCATCCAACCGATATTGCGCCAGATCGTTCTTGGCATACAATACCGGACCTGAAGTTTCATCGTCCAGCCTGTGAATATGGCGGATCGGTACGGCTTGACCTGAGAGCAGCGAATGACGGACGACCGCTTCGTCCAGTGTGCCGGAAACCTCGGGCGAGGAGGGATGAACAGGCATTCCTGCAGGCTTGTTCAATACAAGACAATGATCATCCTCGAATAGAACGGAAGGAACAGGCTCATTCAGCGAGGCCGCAGCCCTCGTATATAATGGATGGGTGGTCAAATCGGTCTCTGCGAACAAACGCAGCATGATTCGTTTATTATGCATGCGGATACCGCCGACGGAATACAACCGGTTAATCCATTTCTCCGGGAAATGCCCTGTCGACAACAACCAGTTCCGGATCGCATACGGATGTTCTCCCTCAGGCGGGCCCGTTGTACCGGCATAGAAAGAAGAGAGCGGCATCTCCAGCCACTCCCCTTTGCGAACCGATTGTTCCAATAAAAATAAATCAGACATCGTACTAACCGCCTTTTCGCTGTTTCCTGATCATAACAGAGACTTGCAAGCGGGATTTATGACTCCTCATTTTACAAACTTCTGAGCGCTACATCATGCGCAGCAATCGTCATCTCGATATCCTGCTCGCTGTGAACAGCCGACAGAAACATGCCTTCGAACTGTGAAGGGGCGATATTGATGCCAAGCTGAAGCAGTTTGCCGAAATAAATTTTAAACTGTTCCAGATCAGCCGTCTTTGCCGTTTCAT
The DNA here is from genome assembly GCA_041281825.1 of Paenibacillus tarimensis. Classification (GTDB taxonomy): domain Bacteria; phylum Bacillota; class Bacilli; order Paenibacillales; family Paenibacillaceae; genus Paenibacillus_D; species Paenibacillus_D tarimensis_A. Next base: position 3,898,971 of record CP166298.1, read on the forward strand.
AATTAATGACATGCTTCTCCGTAAAAAACGGACATACCATCGACCCGACTCTGTTAATCGTGCAAGGAATCCCGTGCTTTAACGCGTTTTGCTCAAATCCTTGCTGAAGCTTCACCGAAAGCTTCTCCAAGCCGTGATAAACTTCAGGCGTCATCAGAGAGAGCGTTGTATATCCCGCCGCCATGGCAAGCGGATTGCCCGAAAGCGTTCCCGCCTGATAAATCGGGCCGCTCGGCGCCATCATTTCCATAATTTCCCGTTTTCCGCCGTATGCGCCTACAGGCAGCCCTCCGCCGATCACTTTCCCCATACAGGTCAGGTCAGGCGTTACGCCATACAAGCCCTGCGCGCTGTTATAGTGCACGCGGAAGCCGGTCATGACTTCGTCAAACACCAGCAGACTGCCGTACTGCAATGTTACCTCGCGCAAGCCTTCCAAAAATCCGGGCAGCGGTGGTACGACGCCCATATTGCCCGCAACCGGTTCGACTATGATGCAGGCGAGCTGTTCTCCGAACCGTTCGAAGGCCAGCTTGACCGCATCCAGATCGTTATACGGAACGGTGATCGTATTTACGGCTACGCTTTCCGGTACGCCCGGGCTGTCCGGCAAACCCAAAGTGGCAACACCTGAGCCCGCTTTGATCAGTAAACTGTCCGCATGTCCATGGTATGAACCTTCAAACTTTAAAATCTTTGCCCGCTTCGTATAACCTCGTGCCAGACGAAGCGCGCTCATCGTCGCCTCCGTGCCGGAATTGACCATTCTAACGATTTCGACGGACGGCATCCGCTCTACGACAAGCTCTGCCATCATCGTTTCAAGCTCCGTTGGCGCTCCGAAGCTCGTCCCTTTCTCGGCTGTTCGTTTAATTGCTTCAATCACTTCCGGATGGGCATGGCCCATGATGAGCGGTCCCCATGAAAGGACATAATCGATGTAGCTGTTTCCGTCGATGTCGAATATACGTGAACCTTCCGAACGTTCCACATAAACCGGCGTCAGACCAACCGATTTGAAGGCGCGGACCGGACTGTTCACGCCTCCGGGGATGAACCGCTTCGCCTTTTCAAACGCCTCTTTCGAGCGTTCATCTGACCGAATACGATGTTTCTGTTCCACAATCGTCACACCCATCCATATTGTTGTAGACGTATATTACTGCTGCAGCCAGCGTGCCGCATCTTTGGCATGATACGTAATAATAAGGTCGGCGCCGGCCCGTTTCATACCGGTTAACAATTCGAGCACAATTGCCCTTTCGTCAATCCACCCGTTTGCCGCTGCCGCTTTGATCATCGAGTATTCAGCGGAAACATTGTAAGCCGCTACCGGCAAATCGAAATTATCTTTCAGCGCCCGGATCACGTCAAGATATGCTAACGCCGGCTTCACCATCAGCATATCCGCACCTTCCCGAATGTCCGACTCCGCTTCGCGGAGCGCTTCCCGCACATTGGCCGGATCCATCTGGTAAGTCTTTCGGTCGCCGAACTGCGGTGCGGAATGCGCCGCATCCCTGAACGGCCCGTAAAACGCTGAGGCATACTTTACCGAATAGGACAAAATAGGCACCTGATCAAAACCAGCCTCGTCAAGCCCTTCACGGATCGCATGGACGAAACCGTCCATCATATTGGAAGGCGCAATCATATCGGCTCCGGCTTCCGCCTGTGACACCGCGGCGCGGGCCAGCAGCTCAAGCGACGGATCGTTTGCAATTTCCGCTTCTCCGGTAACCGGATGACTATGAATAAGACCGCAATGCCCATGATCGGTAAATTGACAGAGGCATGTATCGGCAATGACAACCAGTCCCGGTTCCCAGACTTTCACTTTGCGGATTGCCTGCTGTACAATGCCGTTCGGGTCATAGGCGGGCGTCCCGGTTTCATCCTTATGATGCGGAACGCCGAACAGCAGCACGGCTTGGATGCCTGCTGCGGCAACGCTCTGAATCTCCTCTTCCAACCGGTCTAACGAGAAGTGAAATACTCCCGGCATGGACGGAATTTCTTCTTTAATGCCGGACCCTTCGACGACAAAAACCGGATAAATCAAATCATTGGTTGTAAGCACGGTCTCGCGAACCATATTTCTTAGACCCGCGGAACGCCGTAAGCGGCGATGTCTGACAAACGGAAAACTCATATCCCGCCCTCCATCTCTTTCTGTTTCGTCCGATATGCTGCGATCGCGTCAAGCATCCCGGCGATCGTCGCTTCCTCCGGTTCCACATGCACCTGAAGCCCGGCTTGTTCGGCCGCAGTCGAAGTAACCGGTCCGATGCTAACCGTCGTAATTCCCCGCAGGAGCTCCTCCGGCTCTTTTATTCCTTGTCTGCGCAGCAGCTCCAGCAAATTGGTTACGGTTGATGAACTCGTAAATGTAATCATGTGTACCCGACCTTCCCGGAGCATCTCAATGACCGCGTCGTCATGAGAATCGGCAATGACAGTTTCGTACACATCAATATCAATCGGGTTAAGGCCGAGGCCGCGAATCTCCCGCGGTAGCACTTCACGGGCCAGGTCGCCGCGCGGCAGCAATACTTTTTGTCCCGGGATAAGAGATTCCTTTAAGCTTTCAAGCAGTCCCTCCGCCTGGAATTTGACGGGAAGCACGTCCACCGACAATCCAAGCTGCTGAAGCGCTTTGGCCGTTCTCGGACCGACCGCGGCTATCCGGGCGCGAGAGAAACGCCGAATATCGATCTGAAGCTTTTTTAACCAGTGCATGAAATAGTCGACGCCGTTCGTACTCGTAAACATGATCCAGTCATAAGACTCGGCCGCATGCAGCGCCTCCGTAACGTAGGCAATCGACTGCTCGTCCCGCGGTTCCCGCAATTCAATCACCGGATATTCGACCGGTTCCCCGCCAAGCTCCTCGATCTTATCAGCCAATTCGCTCGCCTGCGCCCTTGCCCGGGTTACCAGGATCCGGGTGCCGAACAACGGCTTTTTCTCTATCCATTTCAGTTTCTCGCGCTGTTTCACGACTTCGCCGACAACGATCACTGCAGGAGGCTTAAAATTAGCCGCCTTTACTTGATTTTCTATCGTTGCCAAAGTTCCGGCCAGGGTCTCTTGATCCGCAAGCGTTCCCCATCGAATTAGAGCGACCGGCGTATCTGCCGGCTTGCCGTGCCTGATTAATTGCTCGGCGATATACCCGATTTTGGCAACGCCCATCAGAAATATAAGCGTTCCCGTCGCGTTCGTCACTTTGTCCCAATGGATTGAACGATCGAGCTTTTCCGGGCTCTCATGACCGGTGATGATCGAGATCGAGGAAGCCATGTCCCGATGTGTGACCGGTATCCCCGCATAAGCCGGAACGGCGATCGCCGAAGAAACACCCGGTACGATTTCAAATTCGACACCGTTTGACTGAAGCAGCTCCGCTTCTTCCCCAACCCGGCCGAAAATAGCCGGGTCGCCGCCTTTAAGCCGGGTGACGATTTTGCCCTGCAGCGCCAAGTCGACCAGCAATTGATTAATTTCCTCTTGCTTCATCGTATGGCGGTCCGGGAGTTTCCCTACATATATTTTTTCCGTGCCGGGCTTCAAGTGCTTGAGCAGCCGCGGACTGGCAAGCCGATCATAGACGATAACGTCGCAGTTAGCAATACATTCCAATCCCCGGACAGTAATCAGCTTCGGATTTCCGGGTCCCGCTCCTACCAGAAATACTTTCCCCTTCTCCACTTGTTCATCCCCTAACTTCAGCCAATATCCGGTCAGCTCCGCGTAAGGAAAGAGCCCGCGCGACGTCTTGACCGAGCGCTATCGGTTCGGTCCCCTCCCTTATTTCCTTGAGCAGACTAACGCCGTCCGGCGTTCCGACAATCCCGGTTAACGTAATATTCCCATGTGAATCAACCGTTGCATAAGCGCCAATCGGAACCTGGCAGCCGCCGTTTAACGAACCGAGAAAGCTTCGTTCGGCTGCGACCGCCCGCTCCGATACGGGATCGTTATATAATGCCAGCAACTGCCGGATTTCCGTATCGCTTTCTCTGCATTCGATACCGAGCGCCCCCTGCCCGACGGCGGGAACGCAGTGTTCGACCGGCAGATAGACGGAAACCTTGTCCTGCCATCCCATTCGTGTCAATCCTGCTGACGCCAGCACAATGGCATCGAAGCCTTCCGTATCCAGCTTGCGGATACGCGAATCGATATTGCCGCGAATCGGTTCCAGCTGCAAATCCGGCCGGGCGAACTTCAGCTGGCAAGCGCGGCGCAGACTGCTTGTGCCGACTTTCGCTCCTTCAGGAAGCTCCTCGAATGAACGGCCGTCCTTCGTAATCAGACAGTCGCGCGCATCCAGCCGCTTCGGCACAGCTCCGTTCATTAATCCGTCAGGCAGCTCATATGGCATATCCTTCATACTATGTACGGCAATATCGATTTCACCGTCGATCATGGCCTGTTCGATTTCTTTCACGAACAACCCTTTGCCGCCGACCTTTGATAAGGTCACATCGAGAATCCGGTCGCCTTTCGTGACGATCTTCCGAATTTCAAACGATAAACCCAGCCCTTGATCGTCGCTTAACCGCTGCAGCGCTTCAATGACCTGCCCCGTCTGCGTCAGCGCCAGCGCGCTCTGTCTCGTACCTACGATAACCGTCCGCCGATTAGAATTGCTCATCAGTTCTTGTTCCTCCCGTCCAGCCTGCGCATCAGATCGGCGATCTGCCCATCCAAGACCTTCACATCCTGGGTTATAGTCCATTCCGATTTCGGGACATCCAGCGCTTCAAGCAGCAGCGCCCTCCGCCGCTTCTCATCCGTTACCGTTCGGATGACCCGTTCTCTCACGTTTCTTAACCAAACAGTATACAGGACATAATCCTCCGTATACCGTTCCTCCAATTCCCGCTTGATCTTTCCGGCCAGCGCCGGGCTTGCTCCGGAAGTCGTAACGGCCAGCACCAGCCCGCCTCTGCGGACCGTTGACGGTAAAATAAAAGTTCCCGTTTCCGAGCGGTCGGCCACGTTAACCGGAATGCCCAAGCTTGCGGCATCCTCCGCAACGCGTTCGTTAACCTCCCGACGGTTTGTTGCCGCAAACACCAGACGTGCCTGAAAAATATCCTGTTCCTGGTATTCCCTATCCACAACCGTTATAGACCCGACGTCAGCGAGCAGTCTCAGTTCCGTTGAAATTTCCGGACTGACGACAACAACGCGCGCCCCGGCCTGAATCAGCCCTTCCACTTTGCGCGCAGCTACTGTTCCGCCCCCAACGACGGCACAAAGGGCGCCCTCTAAATTCATCATAACCGGGTAATAACGGATCACCGCTGTCCCTCCCGCGATTCAAAACCATTTATGAAATTGCGTAACCGAGTTAAAAATCAGATTAAGGATGAGTATCGCAAAAGAAATCAAATTCCATCCGGCGGTCTTCGTGCCCGGTTGAAGCCAGACCGTTCTTCTGAGCAAATATAGAATATAGAAGCCTACTGCCGCAAAAGAAGCAAATACTTTCCAATCTAATAAAAGCTCGGTCCTGCCGTCCACAAGAATTGAAGTAACCGCTACGGCAATCGATAGAATCAGAAGCGGAGTTCCAATCAAGACGGTCCGGAAAATATATCTGTCGATCGTATCCAGACTGGGGAGACGACGCATCGTTTTGGACCAATGCTTGCTCTTCAGCTTCCTGTGAAGAAACAGATACATTCCCGAGAAGATCGCCCCGATCGTGAGCACCGCATAAGCGCATGTAACCAAGCTGATATGCACGTACAAAAGTTCCCGCATCAGTCTCCATGTGACCAGGGGTATATCTGTGCCGGGCTGACTGAACACGATCACCGTCAAGATGGAAAATCCGATGACATTCACGAAGAAGACGAGAAACTCGATACGGAAAAACCGGCTCATGACCAGCGAAATGGTGATGAGCAGCCAGGAAATAAAAAACACATAATCGAACATCGTGACGACCATATGCGTCAGCATCCGGTATACAAAAAAGCCGGTTTGCATTAACCAGACGAAAATAAGGAGCCCTGTGCCCATCCGTTTCGCTCTCCCGTTTGCGTCGACCACATCGGAGAAATAAAACAGAAGGCTCAGGGCATAAACGTAAATCATCATGTCGTAAAACAAACTTTTTGTCACCATGGGCGCCTCCCGATTGCAGCGGGAATCTACGGCTGCAGTACGACTGCCGTATTGGCCGGTTTCGCAAGTCCCTGCGCTGTTTGCTGCGATTTAAGCTGTTTCGGTGCGGCTGAAGCATCTTCTGCCGACCGTTCCGCTTGTTTCATCCGTTCAAGCGGCTCCTCCAGGGCAAACAACTTCACGAACATGTCCATCGCTTCCTTGGCATGTTTGTCATCCGTCATCTCTTTAATGCGCAGAATCGGATCGTGGAGCATTTGATTGACGATGCTTTTCGTCAGTTTGCGGATGACCTTTAATTCATGTTCATCAAGATCGGGAAGTTTGTTGACCATACTTTCCATCGTATCTTCATGGATTTGAGCCGCCTTCTCCTGAAGCGTCCGAATGAGCGGAACGACGCCCAACGTTTTGTACCATTGCTTGAACGCGTTCAATTCCGCCGCAATCATCACTTCAATCTTGGCCGCTTCCTGTTTGCGCAGCTCCAGATTGCTCTCTACAATCCCTTCCAAGTCATCAATATCGTATAAGAAAGCATTCGTTACCGATGCGATCCCGGGATCCAAGTCCCGGGGGACGGCGATATCAATCAAGAAGAGAGGCCTTGACTTCCTCAGCTGCATCGCCCGCTCCACTTGCTCCCGGTTTAATACATAACCTTCCGATCCGGTAGAGCTGATGATGATATCCGCTTCATGCAGCTTACGCAGCGCTTCTTCCATCGAATAGGGCGTACCGTTAAATTTGTCGGCCAGCTGTTCAGCTCTTTCAAAGGTGCGGTTAACGACGATTACCCGATCCGCCCCGTTGGCATACAAATGCTTTGCAGTCAACTCACTCATCTTGCCTGCGCCGATGATCATAACCGTCTTTTTCGAGAATTGGCCGAAAATACGTTTCCCCAGTTCAACGGCGGCATAGCTGACCGAAACGGCCGTCTCGCCGATCATTGTCTCGGAATGGGCGCGTTTGGCAAGTGTAATCGCCTGTTTAAACAGCATATTAAATAACGTCCCGGTTGTTTTAAGCGATTGTGCCAATAAAAACGCGTTGCGAACCTGACCAAGAATTTGCGTTTCGCCTATCACCATGGAGTCAAGCCCGCATGCCACTTGCATCAGATGCCGGGTCGCCCGTTCGTCTTCATACATGTAGAGATGACCCGTAAACCGCTCGCGCGGCAGCTTGAACCATTGTTCCATAAAGCTGCGGATATAATGTCCGCACAAATGATGACGATCAACGACCGCATATAATTCCGTCCGGTTGCAGGTAGCGACGATGACACATTCCAGAATGCTGGTTGTCCGCTTAAGCTGCTGGATCGCCTGCGGCAAATCCCGTTCGGTGAACGTAAATCGTTCCCTCACCTCAACCGGAGCCGTCCGATGATTCAGACCGACCACCACAATGTGCATGCGCGTATCACCTGCCTCTTCTTAGATTCATAATTATTATTATAGCACATTCCGCCAAACAGTACGTCCACATTTATGAAAAATGTATGAAAACGTCGACGAAAAAACAAACTCCAGATTCGTAATAAGCTTTCAAGCATCGTTTCACTTTTGCGGATATCGCATGCGGGCTTTCAAACAACCTCTAGTATATTAGTGTGAGCGGCGGGCTGTCACAATATACCTTATGAATAATAAAGAGCCATGGATATCGCTCCATGGCTCTGCCAATCGATACTGAGTTACACCAGTTCGGCATGCTTCAATTTCGGTTCTTCCACTTTCAATTCGCCCATGCCCCGAACAAGCTTCTTCGCATGGGTCGTCTTCGGTTTCAACACAGCCAGCATATAGTCGATAGCCAGTTGCGGATCCACGGTTTCGCCGCATGTGTAGCAGTCAAGTGCAGCAAAGCCTTTCTCAGGATACGTATGAATGGAGAGATGACTTTCCGACAATAATACGAGAACCGTCGCCCCTTGAGGCTCAAACTGTTTGGCTTGTACTGAGAGTACGGTAGCACCGCAGCTTTCTGCTGCCTCCACCATTTGGGCTTGCAAAAATTCCGCGCTGTTCAAGAGTTCAAAATCAACACCCCATGTGTCAACAGCTACGTGTCTTCCGAAAGTTGAGTATTCCATCTTCCGGTTCCCCCTTCCTAGGAATAAAATGTTTGAAAAATTTCATCCGCTAGGACCTACGTCATTCACTACCCGAGGGAATAATCTCTCGCAACAATTCCATGTCCTGAGTGAATCCTGGTTCCTAATATTCATTTCAACGAGAATAAAAATAACATCTATCGCGAATAATTGCAACAGTTTTTTTGCAATCAACAATAATTGTTAACAGATTGCCCCTTGGATCTACCCTTTCAACTTATGACGGCGGAACATGTCCGGTGATTCTATATTAAAAGCTATTCCGCGGGCGGACAATATCCTCGGCAGCATAATAATAAAAAACCGCTGGAGCGATGTTCTCCAGCGGTTTTTCTTAAGTGAATGCCTGTGCTAGGCTTCCAAAATAAATAAAGTGCGGGTGTGCTGCTTGAGCCGCTCGTCGATCGCTTCGATCTCCGAAGCCAGCTTCGTCTGATTCCGTAAATCAAGCAGTTCATTGATGGCATTCTGAGTCCGTTCGATTTCCTGCTCGATCATCCGGCTCTTGAATTGCATCTCAAGCTGGCCGAGCGTATCCTTCCACTCGAAAACGATACGTTTCTTGCCGCCGGAATTCTCGATAATCTTCTGAACGGCACCCTTCGAATAATGATAAATCATCGTATAATTCGGATAAATTCGGTTGACGATCGCGTCTCCTTTAAACAAGGAAACCGCTTTACGCATCGCGTTTGTCAGCTTCGGGTGAACAAGTCGGCAGGAAAGCACGCATACATACATCTCTTTTTGGCGTTCGAACGTCAAGCGGATTTCTTCTTTTCCCGCCTCATCCTCCAGCACGAGCTCCTGATTGCCGCCGTCAAGCACGCGGACTTGCAGGCGAACATGCTGCTCGCCAAAAAAGCGGACAAATCTGGACATATCTTCTTCCGTTAACGTCAGACAGGCTTTCACATATTCTGTGGCTAACCGCTGAGCCATAAAAATCTCCTCAATTCTTTAAACTTACACGATTAATACTTTCTGCCTAAGTATATTATACGCCATCCTCATCTTTTATTCCTGCCGTCCGGCCCTTATATTTAAGCAAATTTCAATAAAATCGGGGAGATTTCCCGAAGAGTGCGGCTTTTTTCGCTGAATCCTCTCTTTTCGGGCGAAAGTTATCTGACTTCCTGTATTATTTACTGATTTCTTGCAAAATAAAGCTCCACAGTTCGTCTCTGCCGAGCCCGGTTTCCGAAGAGAACATGATCAACGGATCCTCGGGGTCTGCCTGCAGCGTTTCTCTAATCACCTTGATATGCTTGTTCCAGCTGTTGCGCGAAATTTTATCCGCCTTCGTCGTGACGATGCACACATTCTTTCCGTAATGTTTCAACCATTCATACATCAGCTGATCGTCTTTCGACGGCGGGTGACGCATATCAATGATTAGCAAGACGAGCTTCAGCGGCTCGCGTTCCTGCAGAAACGTTTCGATCATCCGGCCCCACTTTTGCCGTTCCGTCTTGGAAACCTTCGCGTAACCGTAACCGGGAAAATCGACGAAAAATAATTGGTCATTAATCCGGTAATAATTCAGCTGTTGGGTTTTCCCCGGCTGAGAACTGGTACGAGCCAGGTTTTTCCGTTGAATCATCGTATTAATCAAGGATGATTTCCCGACATTGGAACGCCCTGCCAGAGCAATCTCCGGCAAGGCGTCCTCGGGATATTGATGCGGCTGAACCGCGCTGATCACGAATTCGGCTTTGGTTATTTTCATTTCTGACTCTCCCTGCCATAATTGCATGACTCCGCTCACAGCAAGCCCCTCAGGGGCGAGTAAGGCAAGCAGAGTCTGTTCCCTTCTCTGCTCACCGCAAGCCCCTCAGGGGCGAGTTAGCGTTAGCAGAGTCTGTTCCTCTTCTCTGCTCACCGCGAGCCCCCATGGGCGAGTTAGCGTTAGCAGAGTCTGCTCCTCTTCTCTGCTCACCGCAAGCCCCTCAGGGGCGAGTTAGCGTTAGCAGAATCTGTTCATCTTCTCTGCTCATCGCAAGCCCCTCAGGGGCGAGTTGGCGTAAGCAGAGTCTGTTTCCCATTCTCTGCTCACCGCAAGCCCCTCAGGGGCGAGTTAGCGTTAGCAGAGTCTGTTCCTCTTCTCTGCTCATCGCAAGCCCCTCAAGGGCGAATTAGCGTAAGCAGAGGCCGGGTTTGCCCCAACAGGAAGCGTGTCCCTCTGGGACGAAAGCGCTCCTTCCCCGTACTCCCGCCGTTGCTGAAGCCCTGATTGTACCGAGGTTTTTCTTCCGGGTGTCCAGAGGGCGGGGGCCCTTGGGGTCCCCCTTAGGATAAGGGGGATTTAGGGGGTTGTGATCCCTTAGGGGGTTGTGAGCTCCGATTTAGGGGGAAATGTGAGCTCCGGGTTTGTAACCTCGGGATGCCTTCCCTTCAATGCATGAATCAATACCTCATCCATATCCGCAACCGGTACGAAATTGAGTTCGTTTCGGACACTCTCGGGAATATCGCGCAAATCTCGTTCATTGTCCTTCGGCATCAGCACTTTTTTAATGCCGGCCCGGTGAGCGGCAAGCGACTTTTCCTTCAAGCCGCCGATCGGCAGCACGCGTCCGCGCAGTGTGATCTCGCCGGTCATTGCTACTTCTTTGGAAACATAACGGTTCGTAAGCGCAGATATGAGAGCCGTGGCCATCGTAATTCCCGCGGATGGACCGTCTTTCGGAATCGCTCCTTCCGGGATGTGGATATGAATATCGTTCTTCTCGTGAAAATCCGGTTCAATCTCCAGCTCTGCCGCTTTGGAGCGGGTATAGCTGAATGCGGCTTGGGCCGACTCCTTCATGACATCGCCGAGCTTGCCGGTCAACGTAAGCTTTCCGCTGCCCGGCATAACCGTAACTTCGATTACAAGCGTATCTCCGCCGACTTCGGTCCATGCTAATCCGGTAACCGCCCCGATCTGATCTTCCGCTTCGGCCAAGCCGTACCGGAATTTCTGCGGTCCAAGCCACTCCTTAAGCCTGGCGGAATCTAACTCAATCGGCGCAACATCCGGGTTTGCAACCAGCTCCTTTGCCGCTTTCCGGCATACTGCGGCAGCCTGCTGCTCCAGATTTCGGACACCCGCTTCCCGCGTATATTCACGAATAATCTGGAGCGTTGCCGCCTCATCGACTTGAAACTGGTCTTCCTCAAGCCCATGCTCCCGTTTTTGCTTGGGAATCAGGTAGCGCTGCGCAATGTGCATCTTTTCCAGCTCGGTATACCCGGGAATATACAGCACTTCCATCCTGTCCAGAAGCGGACGAGGGATGTTATGGATGACGTTGGCCGTCGTAATGAACATGACGTTAGACAAATCAAACGGCACTTCAACATAATGATCGCTGAACGTGTTGTTTTGCTCCGGATCGAGTACCTCAAGCAAAGCTGACGCAGGGTCTCCCCGGAAATCCATTGCCATCTTGTCAATCTCGTCGAGCAGGAATACGGGGTTCTTGGTGCCTGCCGTTTTCATGCCTTGAATGATCCTTCCCGGCATCGCCCCGACATAAGTTCTCCGATGGCCGCGAATTTCCGCCTCATCGCGTACGCCGCCGAGAGAAATTCGGACAAATTCACGCCCAAGCGACTTGGCGATCGACCGCGCCATTGACGTTTTGCCGACGCCGGGCGGACCGACTAGACACAGAATCGGCCCTTTCAGCTTCTTCACCAGCTTCTGTACCGCCAAATATTCGAGCACGCGCTCCTTTGGTTTCTCAAGCCCGTAATGATCTTCGTTTAAAATTTCTTCTGCCCTTGAAATATCCAGATTATCCTCTGTTTTGCGCTGCCATGGCAAAGAAAGCAACCAATCGATATAATTGCGGATCACGCCGCCCTCGGCAGATGTGGAAGGCATCTTTTCGAGCCGGTCGATTTCTTTCTCAATTTTTTCTTTCACTTTATCAGGTACTTCCGTCTCGGCAAGCTGCGTCCGAAGCTCCTCCACCTCGCCGGCACGACCTTCTTTTTCCCCAAGCTCCTTCTGAATCGCCTTCATCTGTTCGCGCAAATAGTATTCCTTCTGTGTCTTTTCCATTTGCTTTTTGACACGCTGGTTGATCTTGCGCTCCAGCTCCAGCACTTCACGCTCGTTGTTCAAAATGTCAAGCAGCTTCTCCAGACGCATCCTAACGCTGATGGTTTCGAGAATCTCCTGCTTATCCTTGATTTTAAGCGAAAGGTGGCTCGTAATAACGTCGGCCAGCCTCCCGGGTTCATCAATATCGGAGACGGCGGCGAGCGTTTCCGGCGTTACCTTCTTCGAAAGATTGATGTAATGCTCGAATTGGCTGAGCACCGACCGCATGAGCGCATCAGTCTCCGGCTCATTTACTTCTTCCTCTTGCCATTCTTTTACATTCACTTCGTAAAATTCATCGTTCGCCAAATAATCGACGATTTCCGCACGGGAAACCCCCTCGACAAGCACACGAATCGTCCCGTTAGGGAGCTTCAGCATTTGCCGGACGCGCGCGATCGTTCCGACCCGGTAAATATCTTCCTGGGCAGGCTCCTCTATGTTGACCTCCGATTGGGAACACAGCAGAATCATATGGTCTTCGACCATTGACCTTTCCAGCGCCTTAACCGATTTCTCCCTGCCTACGTCCAGGTGGAGCACCATGCTGGGATAAACAAGGAGCCCCCTTAGCGGAAGCAAGGGCAGCCGACGACCTTTCCATTTGCCAGGTCCCACACCAGCACCTCCCATTGTCTGTCTCTCCCTCTATATTATCATTCTGCGGAATCCGCCTGCAAATAAGACACGCCCGTCGGCGCAAAAACATCGTTTTGAATTGCCGCAACATCCGGTTCTTCCGCTTGCAAATCGATGTTCGGAAGCGCGATATGCAGCACTTCTTCAATCGTATCCACCGCAATGACCTTTACCCCTTTTAGGTCATTAAAAATCGCCTGCCAATTTTCCTGAGGAATAATTACCGTATCCGCGCCGGATTGGAATGCGGCCTCTACTTTCGCTAATACCCCTCCTACAGGCTTGACGTTGCCGTGAATGCCCACTTCTCCCGTCATTGCCAGCTTGTTGTCTACCGGTTCGTTACGCAGCGCAGAGGCGATCGCCGCAGCCATTGCTATACCGGCTGAAGGACCGTCAATCGGAGTGCCTCCCGGGAAATTAATATGCAAATCGTAATTATCCGGTGTAAGACCGATGCGGCGCAATACGGTCAGTACATTTTCCACCGATCCCTTGGCCATACTTTTGCGGCGCAGCGTCCGCTGACCGCCTCCGAGCTCCTCTTCGTCTACGACACCGGTAATGGTAAACCTCCCGCTTCCGGCCCTTACCGGGATTGCGCTGACCTCAATTTCCAGCAGCGTACCCATGTTCGGTCCGTATACCGCAAGCCCGTTTACAAAACCGACTTGAGGAGCGGACGGCACCTTCCGGTCCGGACGGGGCGGAATTTGGCTGCTGTTTACGACCCATTCAATATCAGAGGCCGTAATGGAGTCCCGCTTCTCGGACATCGCGAGTCCCGCAGCCAATTGAATGATATTGACCGCTTCACGGCCGTTCGTCGCATACTTTTTCACAACCTCAATAGCATCCTTGCAAGGACCGAAGCCGATTTTACGGACGGCATTCATAGCAATTTCACCGATCTCCTCGGCTAACAACGGACGGAAATAAATTTCCATGCATCTTGATCGAATCGCCGGCGGGATATCCTGCGGCGACCTCGTCGTTGCACCGACAAGCCGGAAATCAGCGGGAAGTCCGTTTTGAAAAATATCATGGATATACATCGGAATGTTATTGTCCTCGGAATTGTAATAGGCGCTTTCCAGGAATACCTTCCGGTCCTCCAGAACCTTTAATAATTTATTCATTTGGATCGGATGCAATTCACCTATTTCATCAATAAACAGAATCCCGCCGTGCGCTTTTGTTACGGCACCCTGTTTCGGCTGCGGAATACCGGCAACCCCCATCGCGCCAGCCCCTTGATAGATCGGATCGTGGACGGAACCGATGAGCGGATCGGCGATTCCGCGCTCGTCGAATCTGGCGGTCGTCGCATCGATCTCCGTAAATTTGGCCTCGGGCAAAAACGGAGATGCCGGATTTTTCTTCGCTTCTTCCAATACGACGCGCGCGGCCGCGGTTTTCCCGACACCCGGGGGACCATAAATAATGACATGCTGCGGATTGGCGCTGCAGAGCGCCGCTTTAAGCGCACGAAGCCCATCCCGCTGTCCTACGATATCCTGCATGGCCTGAGGCCTTGTTTTCTCCGCAAGCGGTTTCGTTAGCGATATGGACCGCAGCTTGCGAAGCTTATCCATTTCTTTGCGCGATTCCCTGTCTACAGCAGAACGGTTCGTCTTCTGATTTCGAAGCAAGTTCCAAAAATACAACCCGATCACAATGGCAAAGAACACTTGAATCATCATTAACACAATACTTAAATTCATCGTTTCCACTCCTTCCGGCTTCGCATAAAAAGAACTAATACTTGGTAGTATTACCCCTTGTTGATTGGAATAACCGTTCAGGAGCCCAGAAAAAAGCGAAAAAACTGCCTTGCCGAGGACCGGCACGGTGACCGTGTCCGATCCTAAACAAGGCAGTCCTATGATCATAACCCCTTAATTTGCGGTCCTGTTACACATGTGAATGCTTGCGGCCCGGTATTTCTCCGGTCGCCTCGAATACTCTGACGATCTCGTCGATTTCTTTTTTCAGCTCATTTAGCAATTCCGCTTCCGGAACTTTACGAATCATCTCGCCATACCGGAACAGCATTCCTTCTCCCCGGGCGCCCGCGATTCCGATGTCCGCTTCCCTTGCCTCGCCAGGCCCGTTAACGGCGCAGCCGAGAACCGAGACTTTAATCGGAACCTTTATATTGGCAATATATTCCTCGACTTCATTTGCAATCGAAAATAAATCGATATCCAGTCGTCCGCATGTCGGGCAGGAGACTAGCGTTGCCGCATTAGTAATTAATCCGAACGTTTTCAGCAGCTCGCGGGCGACTTTGACTTCCTCCACCGGATCCGCGCTTAAGCTGATCCGCACCGTATTGCCGATCCCCATGGACAACAGCGCGCCTATGCCGGCAGAGCTCTTAATCGTTCCGGAGTGCAGTGTTCCGGCCTCGGTAATGCCAAGATGCAGCGGATATCGGATCTTCTGAGCAGCCATGCTGTAGGCGGCGATTGCCATCGGAACATCCGACGCTTTAAGAGATACGATAATGTCATGAAAGTCCAGCTCTTCTAAAATGCCGATGTGAAACAAAGCGCTTTCCACCATCGCTTCAGGCGTCGGATAACCGTACTTCTCAAGAAGATGGTTCTCAAGTGAGCCGGCATTCACTCCGATCCGGATCGGAATCCCCTTCTCCCTGCATGCTTTAACAACCTCTTCCACTTTCTCGCGGCGTCCGATATTGCCCGGGTTTATCCGGACTTTATCCACACCGTTCTCAATAGCGGCGAGCGCCAGCCGGTAATCGAAATGGATATCCGCTACAAGCGGTATATGGATCCTTTTTTTGATTTCTTTAATTGCAGCGGCCGCTTCCTTATTATTCACCGTTACCCGCACGATCTGGCAGCCTGCTTCCTCCAGCCGCATAATTTCCGCAACCGTCGCTTCCACATCGGCCGTCTTAGTCGTACACATACTTTGAATAATGACATCATTGCTGCCGCCGATCGTCAAATTACCGACTTTGACCGGGACCGTGTCTGTTCTCAAGTACATCGGTTAATCTCTCCCATGAACGTCAAAGTCCACCCGCTGATTAACACGGGTGGCCAGATGACGGTATTAGATTCAGGCGCTTTCTTCCTTCTTCTTGCCTTTCTTCAACGAAAGCTCCGGCATTATCTTTTCCTGAATTACCTTCTCGGTAATGAGGCAAGACGTAACGTCGTCTCTCGAAGGCACTTCATACATGACATCCAGCATGATGCCTTCGATGATCGCGCGCAAGCCGCGTGCGCCGGTATTGCGTTTGATCGCTTCCTTAGCGATAGCTTCCAATGCGGCAGGCTCGAAGTCCAGCTTCACATTGTCGAGTTCAAGCAGCTTCTGATACTGCTTGACGAGTGCATTTTTCGGTTCGGACAAGATTCTGATCAGCGCCTGCTCATCAAGCGGCTCCAGGGTCGAGATGACTGGAAGCCGTCCGACGAATTCCGGGATAAGCCCGAACTTAAGCAGATCCTCCGGGAGAACGAGCGAGAGATACTCGCCGGCCTTCAGCTCTTTCTGCCCCTCCGCCGAAGTATTGAAGCCGATAACCTTCTTGCCGATGCGGCGTTTAATGAGTTGTTCCAAACCGTCGAATGCGCCGCCGCAAATGAACAGGATGTTCGTCGTATCGATCTGAATAAACTCCTGGTGCGGATGCTTGCGTCCGCCTTGAGGAGGTACGGATGCGACCGTCCCTTCCAATATTTTCAGCAGCGCTTGCTGTACCCCTTCACCGGAAACGTCGCGCGTAATCGACGGATTTTCCGATTTGCGCGCCACTTTATCGATCTCATCGATATAGATAATGCCGCGCTCAGCTTTCTCTACATCGTAATCGGCGGCTTGAATCAGCTTCAGCAAAATATTCTCAACATCCTCGCCGACATAACCGGCTTCCGTTAATGAAGTCGCATCTGCAATTGCAAACGGAACATTCAAAATTTTGGCCATTGTCTGGGCAAGCAATGTTTTACCGGAGCCTGTCGGTCCTACAAGCATGATGTTGCTTTTCTGAAGCTCGACATCCTCCACTTTATTTTGGGAATTAATGCGTTTGTAATGATTGTAGACCGCAACGGACAGCGATTTTTTCGCTTGCTCCTGTCCGATGACATACTGGTCAAGAATGATACGGATGTCTTTCGGTTTCGGAATGTCTTTCATATCGAGCTCTTCTTCAGACCCGAGCTCCTCCTCAACGATCTCCGTACACAATTCAATGCACTCATCGCATATATATACGCCGGGTCCGGCGACCAATTTTCGCACTTGATCCTGCGATTTGCCGCAGAAAGAACATTTTAATTGCCCTTTCTCATCATTGAATTTAAACATTGAATCACCCCTTCGGTTAAAATGGTTACACTACCGGAGTCGAAATGACTTTGTCGATCAGACCGTATTCAAGCGCTTCATCCGCGCTCATGAAATAATCCCGGTCGGTATCTCGGTCAATTTTCTCGTAAGGCTGTCCGGTACGCTCCACATAAATTTGATTAAGCTTCTGTTTCGTCTTCAGTATCCAATCGGCGTGAATTTTGATATCGGTCGCCTGACCTCTTACTCCGCCAAGCGGTTGGTGAATCATAACCTCGCTGTTGGGAAGGGCGAAACGTTTCCCTTTAGCACCTGCAGTAAGCAGTAAAGAACCCATACTCGCAGCCATACCGACGCAAATCGTCGACACATCGGGCTTAATGAACTGCATCGTATCGAAAATACCCAGACCGGCAGTAACAGAGCCGCCAGGCGAGTTAATGTACAGGTGGATATCTTTTTCCGGGTCATCGGCTGCCAGGAACAGCAGCTGGGCAATGATGAGATTGGCGACGTCGTCATCAATGGCGCTCCCCAGAAATATAATCCGGTCCTTCAACAGCCGGGAATAAATATCGTAGGAGCGTTCCCCACGATTACTTTGTTCGACCACGATGGGTACAAGATTCATGCGACCAACCTCTTTTCTTTTTTCGGCTTTAATACCATTCTATTTTATCATGTTCCGATTGCGATGTCATTTTTCGGGGTACTTCAGTATACGTCGGCCGACGTTAAGAATATTCAGTGAAATGTCCCCGGGTAGTCGTACAAAATAGGTTATGTAAGGCAGCGCGGCAAAAACTATTTATGACGGACGGAAAACAGTTCCGTCTTGCCCGCTAAGTTTAAAAATAAGGCACGTTTCGGGACCACGTGCCTTATTATATGCATTATCCAGTTATGTTAGGCGGTATTCAAGCAACCTCAGTAACAGCCTTGCTGTTCTCGAGAAGGAATTGAATCGTTTTGCGCAGAACGAGATCTTCCTTGAGATTTTCAATGTTGCCGTTGCGCGTAAAGATGTCGCGAAGCTCTTCAGCCGAACGCTTGTAAGCTTCCGCTAATTTCTCAAGCTCGCCGTTCACATCATCTTCAGTAACGGTAATGTTTTCCGCTTTTGCAATTTGCTCAAGCACAAGGTTGTTGCGAACGCGTTTTTCGGCATCTGCGCGCATTTGACCGCGAAGCGCCGCTTCGTCTTGACCTGAGAATTGATAGTACAGATCAAGGTTCATACCTTGCGAGCGCAGACGGTTTTCAAAGTCCTTGAGCATATAGTCCGTTTCAGTCTCAACCATCACCTCAGGGATTTCGACTTCCGAAGCGGCAACCGCTTTTTCTACAACGGCCACTTCACGGGCTTGCTCGGCTTCTTTCAGCTTCCGTTCTTTCAAACCGGCTTCCAGATCCTTCTTAAACTCGTCCAATGTGTCGAATTCACTGACATCCTTGGCGAATTCATCATCCAGCTCAGGCAGGCTTTTACGTTTGATTTCATGAAGCTTCACTTTAAATACAGCTGGTTTGCCGGCAAGGTTCTCGGCTTGATAAGTTTCCGGGAACGTAACTTCCACATCTTTAAAATCACCGATATTCATGCCGACGACCTGATCCTCGAAGCCGGGGATAAACGAACCGGATCCAAGCTCAAGCGAATAGCGTTCGCCTTTTCCGCCTTCAAACGCCTCGCCGTCGACAAAACCTTCAAAGTCGATAATGCTCGTATCGCCCAGTTGAGCCTCGCCTTCATCAATGACGACCAGTTCGGCATGACGCTCCTGCAGGCGCTTCAATTCCTCATTTACTTCTTCTTCCGTAATTTCCGCTTCAGGGGCAGGCACTTCAAGCCCTTTGTACTCACCTAGGGATACTTCAGGCTTCAATTGCACTTTCGCTTTGAATTTGAAAATTTCGCCCTTGGAGAATTGCTCCACGTCGATTTCCGGACGGTCCACCGGCTCAATCCCGGTTTCTTTAACTGCAGCTGTGTACGCATCAGGCAACAAGATATCGATCGCATCCTGATACAAGCTTTCAACCCCGAAGCGGGATTCGAAAATACCGCGCGGCACTTTCCCTTTGCGGAAGCCGGGCACATTGACTTTATTGACGATTTTCTTAAAAGCCTTGTCCAGTGCTTCGGTGACTTTCTCCGCTTCCACTTCTACTTCAAGAACGGCGACGTTCTTTTCTATCTTTTCCCAAGTTGCTTTCATTTTATGCTTTCCCCTCCAAAAAATACGCATACCGTAACTTATTTTCCGATCATAAACCATTCCATTATAAACAACATCGAACCGGATTTCAAGGCTCTAAATCATTACCGGAATGTTGGCTTGTTTCCCCCACTTGCCGAATAATGCGGCACGCCTGCTCATAGCGAAAACGAAGCGCTTCCGTTATCCCGTATGTATCGCGAATTTCATCGTCATCGGCAGAGCCGTATGCGGCAAGCAGCAGGGATAAATGCAGCGCCGCGGCAAAGCAATCGACCGTATCCTCGTCATCCTGCAGCATCCAGGAGTAGCCCGATGTGCCGTATAAATATTGCAGGCATTCCTTCCACATTTCACGAGCAAAATGAGGCAGCGTAGGATCAAATGATTCGGTCATTTGCTCCACCCTCTCAAGCACTCGGATCACAGATGGAGGAAAGTCGTCGAACGAAAGCGGCGTTGCTTCGATTTCCAGCTCGCACGATTCTCCTAGCCGCATCAGCGGAATGCGGCCTGTGACGCCTCGTTTACGCAAGCATTGAAGCGCTTTAAACTGCAGCACCGGATGAAGCTCGCTTCCGGTCAGCCAGTGGACGATTTCCTCGTCAACCGAATCGTCGCGCAGCAGCGCGGCCCGTTCCAGCGCAAGAAGCTGCTGGTCCATCATCGGATGATGCTTCATAATATACAGAACCTGCTGCACGTATGCCTCATCTTGTTCTCCCGGATCAAGAGCGTGCCGCCGAAGCGATTCCTCATCCTCTTCGTCTTCCTGCGTTGCATTGCCGTTTCCCGAATCCGGAAAAGCCATATCGAGCCAATTCAGCAAATTGTTCCATTCTTCGTAGTGCCGCTCGTCCTCGCCTTGACACTGCAGTAAAAACTTCAACAATTCCCTTGCCTCACTGAATTGTTCCGCTTCCAGCATACGGGTGAGTTGAATCTGGTAGTGATCGAGCATTTTGGGAAAAAGGTATACATTCTCCTTATGCCTGTCGCCCTGGAGATGATTGTCCGTAATGTTAACACCGCCTTTATGTCCGACGTCCGCGCTTTGAATAGGCTTATGGATGATTATAGCACTACGAATGAAAAAAGAAAAAACAGTTTAAATAATCAACAGGTAATAATTGATTTTGTAAAACGGCTGTGCTATTATAATCCATGCTAATACGGCACCCGCGGGTGTAGTTCAATGGTAGAACGCCAGCTTCCCAAGCTTGAGGCGAGGGTTCGATTCCCTTCACCCGCTCCATAAACATAATAATGGAACAAGTTTATTGTTGATTTTAATGTTTCGCCGTGATATGATGTTTCATGTTTCTCTTATTTCATGTCCCAGTAGCTCAGCAGGATAGAGCAACGGCCTTCTAAGCCGTCGGTCGGGGGTTCGAATCCCTCCTGGGACGCCATTACATAAACTTTAATCAAATCCGCATATTTTGCACAATGCACCCCGGCAAATAACCGGGGTGCATTGTGTTTTTTTATAATGAGTAAGACAGAAGAGCTGTTGTAAGAGCGGCAACCGCGCTCAGAATGACCACTGAAGGAGTAAAGCGCACTGCATGCAGATGTCGGACTCCTCCGGTTGTTTTTCATTTAAAAATCATTTTTTTCAATACAAGCGATAATCCGCCGAACAGATACAAGGATCTGATGTCGATCACCTTTTTCATAAAAGACGCTATCCTCCCTCTGATCCTCTTGTTCCCAATCACTCCTACCGCCGAGCTTTTCCCCAATGAAGCAACTGTCCCTTTGTAGTGATATACAAACGGTTTTAACGGCCGCTTCCGTATTAGTGCAACCAGATTAATCGCCGCGTTGTGCCCTTGCTGAATCGCAATTTGGGCTGTCGGACCATACGGCGTGCCCTCCGGGCTCATCACCAAAGAGCAGTCTCCTACGAGAAAAACATTCGAATCCTCCTTTGTTCGGAGATACTCATCTACCTTAACGCGCCCTCTTGCCGTCTCAAACCCCGCAATTTCAAGCATCCGGTTGCCTCTTATACCACCGGCCCATACGACCGTCGCCGCTTTAATACGCTCACCTGTACCAAGCAGAACCCCATCCTGCATACATTCCTTAATAGGTGTCGAAAGCTTAAAGATAACTCCCTTTCGTTCCAGCACCCGCATCCCGTAGTCGGCCAATTCCGGAGGCAATCCCGGAGGCAAGGCGACAGGCGCGGCTTCAATGTTATACATTTGTACGAGAGAAGGATCGATGTGATACGATCTGCACAGCTCCGGCACCCGGTCCGCAAGCTCCCCTATAAACTCAGTCCCTGTAAAACCCGCGCCGCCAACTACAAAAGTCAATAATTCTGTCCGGTGCGGCTCCAGCTTGTACTTCGCAAACATATACTCGATATGAAGACGTATTGCTCGCACACTGTTGATGCTGCGGATCGTCATCGCATATTCCTTCAGGCCGGGGATGCCGAACGTTTCCGGTTCGCCGCCCAGACCGACGATTAAATAATCGTAAGCGATTCCCTTCTCCTCCAACATCACCATTTTGGCAGCCGGCCGAATTTCCGTAACCGTCGCTTTCACAAATTTAATTTTGGACTTCCTGATCAGTTCCGTAATTTGCACCCAGGCATTATCGTGATGATCGGTCCCTGCAGCCGGCATATGGAGATGAGTCGTCAGATAATGGTAATCATGCTTGTTAATGAGCGTTACATCCGCTTCTCCCCGTTTCAACAGCTTCTGCAGCCGCAGCGCCGTCATTAATCCGCCATATCCTGCTCCAAGAATGACGATTTTAGGTGCTATGGTCATGTATATCCCTCCCCTCGCTCTGGATTGTGATTAATTTCACAATACAACGCACAAGATATGTGAAATTAATCACAATCTTTGATTATAGTTTATTCTATTTCTACTCGGGCGGCAAGCCTCTATTTTATTTTTGCTTTTATTTCTTAACATTTCGGATAATTTCCGCTAATGTCCATATCCCCAACCGGAATCCCCACATCTCTTGATAATAACGATCTGTATAAGCGCCTGCAGATTGAATCCCGAGAATACAAGGAGAGGAAAAATGTCGGAACTCAAGATCAGCTCTTGCTCACTTCGCAAGTATATTTCCAGGGATGAGGAGCCGGAAGGGAAATACCGAATCCTGCGGAAAATCAAAACCCCCTGGCAACGAATCGCTGTCGTCAAAGTCATAAAGGGTCCCGTATTAATCTACGGTGACGGTTACGTGATGTTCGGCACAACGGAGGATGACGAGATGTGGGCTGAATCAATGGTGCATATTCCGATGTCCGTTGCCAAAAAGCCGGAAAGAGTTCTGCTGATCGGCGGGGCCGGCGGGATCCTGGCTCGCGAAGCGCTCCGTTATAAGAACGTAAAGGAGATTACGGCCGTTGACGCCGACCGAGTCATGATGAATTTAGGCAAGAAGCTGAAGCCGCTGGTCAGGTTTAATAAAGGAGCCTTGAACAATCCGAAGGTGAGAACGGTCGTTAAGGACGGCAGGGCGTTCGTAGAGAAAAGCCGGAAAAAGTGGGATGTCATTTGCATCGATATTCCGGAGCCCAGCTTGGATAGTCCGGGACTTAGCCGCCTCTTCAGTCTGGAGTTCTACCGTTTATTGAAAAGCCACCTAAAACCGGGCGGAGTCATTTCCATTGCAAGCTCCGTGTTGTCGGTAATGCCCGAGTATTGCGGAACCATTATTAAAACTCTCAAGAAAGCCGGATTGCATGTACTCCCCTATCATTTAGACGTTAGGAAAAAATACGAAGAGGACTGGGGATATTGTCTGGCATCCAACCGGCCGATTTCGCGCAACGAAGTCAAGATGAAGGTCCGTACCAAATTTATGAACCGCGCCCGATTGAAGGATATGTTCCGGATCCCGGCCAAATACAAACGCAAATGGGTAAATAATAAAATCCAAACCGACCGGAATAAAGTACTGGCAATCATTCACGAACGAAACGACAGTTAAATCCTATTGTTGTATCGCCCTGTCAAAACAATTGACAGGGCGGAAGTTACACAGGCAACGGCGGAGTATCACTCTCTGCTGCTTTTAAACAAATTACTTATGGAGCCTCCGCTATAATGAATCCGGATCGCTTTAGCGAGTAATACGGACACTGAGATCACCCTAAGGAAACCGGGATATTGCTCCGGAAGCGGAATCGAATCTGTAACGATGATTTCTTTAATCATCGGATGATGTAAACGCGTTAACGCAGCTCCGGAAAATACAGGATGGGTTGCGCATACATAAGCGTCATCAGCGCCTCTTTCTTTTAATCCTTCAACGACATTTACGATCGTCGAACCCGTATCAATCATATCTTCGATTATGATTGGCGTACGTCCCGTGACCTCTCCCACTACGTGCGTGATTAAAGCGTTGTTAAACGAGGGACGTTTTTTGATCATGATCGCACATGGATAATTAAGATAGTCCGCTGCTTTCTCTGCCGTTTTCATACGCCCGGCATCCGGTGAAACGATAATCGGATGCTTAACTTTCAATGATTTGATCACGTCGCAGATCATATCCAGCGCAGTGAGGTGATCAACAGGAATGTTGAAAAAACCTTGAATGGCCGCCGCGTGCAAATCCAACGTAATTAACCGGTCGGCACCAGCCGTTTCCAGCATATCAGCAACAAGCTTAGCAGAAATCGGCTCCCGGGGAGCGCTTGTGCGTTCCTGTCTTGCATAGCCGAAATAGGGTACTACAATCGTTACGGTTTTGGCAGAAGCTCTCTTGGCCGCATCGATCATCACCAGAAGTTCAACGAAGTGTTCGTTTACCGGATGAGAGAATGTCTGAATGAGGTAAACGTCACGGTTCCGCAATCCTTCTTCGTATCTGATATAGATTTCGCCGCTAGAAAATCGCAATCTCCGGATTTTACCTAACGGATGCTCAAGCTGCCGGCAGATCGACTGAGCTAGCCGCGGATTCGACGAGCCTGAAAATATGGCAATGTTCTTATTTTTCATAGTAGAGACACTCCCTTTCTTTACGGGTTATTACTCGTCTATATGAATGGCCATAATGAATTCGCTGTTTTTTGCAATGACGATGCACTCCGCTTCATTCATTTTCATAGCATACTAGGGAAGCTGGAAGTCTTATAACCTATCATGCTTATCATCTTCAAATCCTTTGAACGAGGGAGGTAATTGGGATGACGTACTCAACATACGGGAGGCATATCGCTCTTGATGTATGGGGGGTTGATTTCGCTTTGTTGAACAATGTAGATATGCTGCAAGAAATATTGGTTAATGCGGCTTACAAATGCGGTGCAACAGTGCTTTCGGTCAACTATAAAACTTTCGACCCTACCGGCTGCACAATACTTGTTCTATTATCGGAAAGCCATTTGTCCATTCACACCTATCCTGATAAAGCGTTTGCCGCGATCGATTGTTACGTATGCGGAGAGAGAGTCGATCCGAAACTAGCAATCCAATATATTATCGAAAACCTTAAACCCAAGGAGAAATTTTCAAAAACATTAATTCGCGGTACAAAGGAAATTGAAGTGATCGGTTAACAGTAACTAAGCCTCTTGGTTATAAGAGGCTTTTAATACATAGGTCGGTTATTTTTTTCTCGGTATTGAGGTTTTCAGTTGATTTGCATCCTCTCTCAATAATTCCGCTTTGTCCGTCTTCTCCCACGTATAATCCGTATCCGAACGGCCAAAATGTCCGTAAACCGCCGTTTTCCGGTAAACCGGACGGCGAAGGTCCAACATGTGAATAATCCCTGCCGGCCGAAGGTCAAAATGTTTGCGAATTAATCGGATGATCATATCGTCGCGAAGCTTGCCGGTCCCGAAAGTATCAACCGATATACTGACGGGCTCCGCCACTCCGATCGCGTATGCCAGTTGAACTTCACACTTTTCAGCGAGCCCCGCCGCTACAATGTTTTTGGCTACATAACGCGCGGCATATGCGGCCGAACGGTCAACCTTGGTCGGGTCTTTGCCGGAAAATGCTCCTCCGCCATGACGGGCGTAACCGCCATAAGTGTCGGCAATAATTTTTCTGCCCGTTACTCCCGCGTCTCCCGCCGGCCCGCCGATAGCAAAACGGCCGGTCGGATTAATGAAATAGTCGGTGCTTTCATCCAACAATTCGGCCGGTATGATCGGCGATATAACATAGTGCCGTATATCTTTTTCGATTTGCTCCCGTGAAACCTCCGGATCATGCTGAGCCGAGACGACGATCGTTGCGATTTTTTTCGGCAAGGCGCCTTCGTATTCTACGCTGACCTGTACTTTACCGTCGGGACGCAAATAAGGCATGACACCGTTTTTTCGCACTTGAGCCAGCCGATAAGCCAGTTTATGGGACAATGAGATCGGCATCGGCATCAATTCCTCTGTTTCATTGCTGGCGTAACCGAACATCAACCCCTGGTCGCCGGCTCCCAGCCCTTCTGAATCCTCCTCATTCATCCTCCCCTCCCGCAGTTCCAGAGCGTTGTCAACCCCCATTGCAATATCCGGAGACTGCTCATTGATTCCGATCAAGACTGCGCAAGAATCGGCATCAAAACCAAATTCCGCACGCGTGTATCCGATCTGTCTGATTGTACCCCGGACAATACTCTGATAGTCGATTGAAGCCTTTGTGGTAATCTCTCCGGTAACCAGCACGAAGCCACGACCGATACAGCATTCGCAAGCCACTCGTGCGTATGGATCTTTTTCGTAGATGGCATCTAATATACTGTCGGAGATTTGATCGCACATTTTATCGGGATGACCTTCAGTCACGGATTCCGATGTAAAGAGATGACGTCCTTTTTTATTCGGCAATGCCTTCACCTGCTCTCTGAAAAATTATAGCTCTAAGACTTACCGCGTCGTTTCCCTCTTCGCCGCTTCCTCCTCTCTTTTATTTCGATAGTTTCTATTATTAATAATCAGGAAGACGGCAAACTGTGATAGGATAAAGCCGATTTAATAAAGCGAAAGGTTATAATCGGGCTTTTCTCGGAGGGACAACCATTGATTTTTGGACATCGGCGGGATATGTACAAGCAAAACGGCTTCCCGCTTCATATGATTCTTTTAGTAGAGCAGGAGGCATTCATAAGGAAGGAGGTGATAAGATGGCGGAGATCGTTCTGCGCAATACGAAGGAGAGAATTTCAGGCGAGGAGAACGTTAAAGGCTTTCTTGAAAAACAGGAGGTCATTTATGAACATTGGGATATGAATCAGCTGCCCGAAGCGCTCCGGGACAAATTCATTCTTTCCGATGAAGACAAAGAAACGATATTGAAAGCTTTCGAAACGGAAATCACATCGCTTGCGTCAAGACGCGGTTATAAAAATTGGGACGTTGTCGCGATCTCGGACGCTACGCCTAATCTCGACCAGCTGCTGAAAAAATTTCAACAGGTCCACGTGCACACCGAAGACGAAGTTCGGGCCATTACCGCGGGAAACGGAATCTTTACCATTAAAGGGAGTAACGATACCGGATATTTCGATGTGGAATTGTCACCAGGGGATGTGATATCCGTACCGGTCAATACGCCACACTTTTTTACTCTGATGGAAAACCGCTGCGTTGTGGCGGTCAGACTATTTATCGATGCGACGGGTTGGGTGGCGCATCCCTATGATGATCCCGACTTTCACACGTAATAAAGCTGCGAAAACGGATGTCACCGTCCCGGGCGGCAACATCCGTTTTTCCCTCCTTTCTCTTCTTTTTCTCATTGGAAATTAGGCGGTTGGCAATTTATAATTACCC
This sequence comes from Paenibacillus tarimensis, assembly GCA_041281825.1. GTDB lineage: Bacteria > Bacillota > Bacilli > Paenibacillales > Paenibacillaceae > Paenibacillus_D > Paenibacillus_D tarimensis_A. Next base: position 3,926,300 of record CP166298.1, read on the forward strand.
TTATCTAAACGATAGTACCGGTACAACCTAAGATTTTTCAGGCTGTTCGGCAAAACGGAATATTTCTCGTCAAGCACCTCCCGCGGCAATTTAAACATCGCCGAAAGATTTCTGGGCAGCGTTTGATTGGATACGGTAACTTTTGCTCTTGCCGGTAGCAGCTTTTTAAACGAAGCGACATGATATCCCCAATCGCCGAAGGATGGAACAAACGTATAGTAGCTTTTTGTATTTAACCCTATACTTTTCAACGTGTGATAAATGCTCCAGTACACACGCGGCATATCTTCCGTCGAATGGGACTGGCATACGATGACTCCGTCCGGTGCAAGCGATTTAGTTACCCGCTTGAAAAATTCTTTGGTGTACAGTTTACATATTTGCTTATCCGACGGATCCGGGAAATCAACAACAATCACATTGTAGGTTTTAGGATTCGATTTCAAGAAGATTCTGGCGTCTTTTGTATGAACGTTTACCCGCTTGTTAAATAGCGCGCGGTTATTAAGGGTTGAAACCGGCTTGCTTCTTGCTATTTTAATCATTTTCGGATCCATTTCCACAAGATCGACCGATTTGACATCCTTGTATTTAAGCACTTCCCTTATAGCCAGGCCATCCCCTCCGCCTAATATTAAAACATGCTCGCGTTTGGGGGCCATCGCCATTGCCGGATGGACCAGTGCTTCATGATAAAAACGCTCATCCAGGGAACTGAATTGCAGCTGCTTATCAAGATACAACCGTATATCTTTCGCTTCCAACAGGATAATGTTTTGAACCCGGCTTTTACCTCGATACAGGATTTTGGGCTTTCTTTGCAATAAATGCTTTAACGTTACATAATCCCACATATCACCGCGGTTTTTCGCAGCGTTAGGCCTTCTTTTTATTGCCGTCATGTTAGGCTTAAGCAAAGATTTCACCTCTCCTCTATGTTATAAATATTCTATAGGCGTCAAAGTGTGTACAGCAATCCATGGTAATGATCGATACGACTTTGTCCTATACTATTGTAAGACCTGTTAATGAAACGAGGGGATTCCGATGACTACCGCACGTCGTTTCCGGTTTAGGGATTTGCTTCATCAGCTCTATTGCCGGTTTCGTGACGATGAAGTGCCAGCCCTAGGCGCCCAATTGACGTATTATTTGATCTTATCGTTTTTTCCGTTCCTTATTTTTCTGGTTACCATTCTCGGTTACATCCATCTGTCCGAAGAAGAATTGATTGCCGGAATTACCAGGCTGATGCCTGCGGAATCCGGGGGCCTCGTGACGACGCTTGTTAGCGACGCTAAAGCCGGAGGTACCCGAACCGTGTTGTCCATCGGCATGATCGCCACCCTGTGGGCGGCTTCTAACGGCATTAATGCGGTGATCAAAGGTCTGAACAAAGCCTATGACGAGGAGGAAAACCGGGCCTTTTGGAAGGTCAGGGGAATATCCCTTCTTTCTACGCTTGTGCTTGTGATCATTATTCTGACAGCAATGGTGATGCTAGTTTTTGGACAGATGATCGGAAAGCAGATTTTTCACGCGCTTGATTACCCCGCCGGCTTCGAGAGGACTTGGGCAACCGCGAAATATGTCATTCCATTAGTCGTTATGACAGTGGTTTTCATCTTACTGTACAAGATCGCTCCCAACCGCAGGATGACCTTCCGGGAAGTTGTACCCGGATCGTTATTTGCGACGCTCGGCTGGATTGCAACATCGCTGCTTTTCTCCTTTTATGTGAACGAGTTCGGCAGCTATACGACGATTTACGGCAGCTTGGGCGGCGTTATCCTGCTTCTCATTTGGCTGTATCTCAGCTCAATCATTATTTTATTCGGCGGAGAGATTAATGCTGCGCTTGCTTTTGCCAGAGCGGGAAAACAGAAACAAGAATGCAAATCCTACGGAGTGGAGCTGCCTTTTTTCAAGAAAAAAAAGTAGCCGCCGGCGTAATATAGCGCTATAAACAAAGAGAAATCCCGGCGGCTTATATCGCCCCGGGACTGTCGGCTTCACTAAGGATCTTTTGAGCGGAGCTCAAAGTATCTCTGCTTCTTTAAGTCTCACCGCATATGTTCATGTGAATTTCGCATCGCTTTCGGAGGGATTGTTCTGCGCTTGGTGCTTCACGTTTTTCTCGACTACCCCTTCCGCATAATCCTTGGCCGCTTCATACTGACGGCCTTTGTTCTTGCCCTTTCCTTTCGCCATTACGCGAGCGCACCTCCTATATAATTTTGAATATTTCCTCCCGTACATTGCCGAACGACAGCACCGATTCTTTGAAAAACTCCCGCTGTCCCCAATCCGTTTTCATTTGATACGTTTCAAACATATTGCCGCTTACCTCCCGAAACGCTTCATGCAAGTTGTTATCAAACCAGTCGATTTCGGTATTCGCTTCATGATTAACAATCGAATGCATATCGTAATCGTTGTCCTTGGAGGCTGAGAAATAAACGAGCAACTCCGGACGTTTCGGGTCGTCGGTCCGGACCTCGACTTCGGCGCACTGGACGCCGTCCCGTTCCACCGCTCCGCGCACATGAGCCTGAATAACGTTCACCCGCACTCCTCCCTTACATATGGGATCTTTGAGCATAACATAGGCACCTTTGGGCATGACAGAGGGATCTTTGAGCATAACATAGGGACCTTTGGGCATGACATAGGGACCTTTGGGTGGAGCTCAAAGTCTCTCCGCTTTAAGTCTCTCCGCTTTATAGGTTCCCTGTTGGACAGACATTTTATGCCCTTTTTCCGCATATATGTCTAAGACCTGAGTTAATCGCCCCTGCAAATTTGACAGGAGAGGAATGAGAGAGATGTGCGGAATTACCGGATGGATCGATTGGACCCAAGATTTGACCCGGCACAGCGGCAGCCTTGAAAGTATGACCGAAACCCTTGCCCCTCGCGGTCCGGATGCTTCCGGAACATGGATTACAACACATTGCGCGCTCGGGCACCGGCGGCTCAGCGTCATTGATCCGGAAAACGGCGCTCAGCCGATGGTAAGAATGTCCGGCGACGATAAGTATGTCATTGTATATAACGGTGAACTGTATAATGCGCCGGAGCTGCGCCGTGAGCTGGAAAGCAGAGGAAGGCGTTTCACGACGCATTGCGATACCGAAGTGTTGCTTGTCGCATATATGGAATGGGGCATGGATTGCGTCGATCGTTTGAACGGCATATTTGCCTTTGGCATCTGGGATACAAAAGAAGAACGGCTCTTTCTGGCCCGTGACAGGCTCGGCGTTAAACCGCTGTTCTACAGCCGTGTGAATCAGAAATTTATATTCGGTTCGGAGCCGAAATCGATTCTGGCGCATCCGGAATGCCCGCCTGAAGTCGGGCCCGAAGGACTCGCCGAAATATTCGTCGTCGGTCCAGCAAGAACGCCGGGGCATGGCGTATACAAACATTTGTCGGAGCTGCGTCCGGGACAATGCATGATCGTCGACCGCTCCGGCGTGCGTATTCGCACCTACTGGAAGCTGGAGAGCAAACCCCATACGCAAAATGTAGACGAAACCGCTGAACACGTTCGGTCGCTGCTCAAGGACACGGTCGAACGTCAGCTTGTCTCAGACGTACCTGTATGCACCCTGCTCTCCGGGGGGCTGGATTCCAGCGCGCTGACAACGCTCGCCGTTCGTTACTATGAGAAAACAGGCCAAGGGAACGTGCATACGTACTCCGTCGATTATGTGGATAACGACAAATATTTCCAAGCCAATGCATTTCAGCCGAATTCGGATGCACCATGGATTAAACGGATGACGGAGTATTTGGGCACCATCCATCATTCGATTCAGTTCGATACGCCTGAGCTTACCGAAGCGCTTGATGCCGCCGTCGCGGCACGCGATTTGCCGGGGATGGCCGATGTCGACGGCTCGTTGTACCTGTTCTGCCGGGAAATTAAAAAAGGCGCTACTGTAGCGGTCTCCGGTGAAGCGGCGGACGAAATATTTGGCGGCTACCCCTGGTTTCATCGCGAGGAGGCGCTGAATGCGGGAACGTTTCCTTGGTCGCTAGCCGCCGCGATGCGGTCGGAGCTGCTCTCGCCGGATATCGCCGCATGGATTAGGCCGCTAGAATATATCGGCGACCGTTATGCCGATGCGCTGGCCGAAGTGCCTCACTTGGACGGGGAAACCGAGGCGCAGCGTCGAATGAGGACGATGTCGTACTTGAATATTAGCCGGTTTATGCCTACACTTCTCGACCGTAAAGACCGGATGAGCATGGCAGTCGGTCTGGAAGTGCGGGTGCCGTTCTGCGACCACCGGCTCGTCGAATATGTGTGGAATATTCCCTGGGAAATCAAAACGGCCGGCGACCGGGAAAAAGGAATACTGAGGCGGGCATTGCGGGGCGTGCTGCCGGATGACGTGCTTTCGCGCAAAAAAAGCCCCTATCCGAAAACGCACAACCCGAAATACTTGGCCGCGGTCAAAACGAGACTGCATGAAGTGCTTAACGACTCCTCTTCACCGCTTCTTCCGTTAGTCAATGTGAAAAAAATCGTGCAGTTGCTCGATTCGCCGGACGGTTCCTCTAATATCCCGTGGTTCGGACAGCTTATGTCCGGTCCGCAATTATTCGCTTATTTGATCCAGGTTAACACCTGGCTGAATAGAAACAGCGTTTCGATCCGTTGACTCTAAGCTTCATAGAAAAAAAAAAAAGCGGGACCGCATCGAAAAAGATGTGTCCCGCCTTTTTTATGCTTTCAACCTATCCGCCATCGCAAGAAAATATTGCACGGTTCGCCCGACCCGGGTACGCGTTTCTTCCTCGAGCGGTGTTCCGTCCTCGTCAAATTGCCGCTGCTGGCCTCCGATCGATATCCATTCCGGGCAATTAATCCCGTGGACATTGCGGACGATCGTCTGAAGCTGCTGGAGCGAACTGACGCCTACCGCTCCGCCCGCCGAACTGACCGAGAGAACCGTTTTTCCGTCAAAGTGGTCAAAGCCTAAATGGTCAAGTGCATTTTTCAACACACCGGACAATCCGCCATGATATTCCGGCGTGCATAAAACTATCGCATCCGCTTGCTGCACTTCGCGCTGCAGCCTTTGCACTTCATCATCAACACCTTCACTGTCGGGTGAGTAGAAAGGCAGCGGCGTCTCGTACAAGTCGATGAAACTTGCTTCATGACCTTCCTGCTCGATGATCCGCTTGATATAATTACCAAGTATGGTGCTTGTTGCGTGCTTGCGGTTGCTGCCTGCAACGATTGTGATCTTCATTCCCGGTCACTCCTCCATTATTTTCTCACTTTACATACATTTTAGTATGTATTTTATGGAAAGTCAACAAGCGACACCCTCACTTATTGGGTGTATCGCCTCCCTGTTCAACCGACCTCGATCACGTAACCGTTCCCGGCTTCCGGACGCTTCTTCTCTACAATGACCGTTGAACGAATGTCAGGCGATTTGATATAATGCTTCGCCGTATTGCCTTCAACAGCTGCAAAAGCTTTCTCATCATTCTCCGCAAGCACAATTAAATAAGCGAGTTTATTCTCAATCTCTATTTCGATTTTGTATAAAAACATCGTTTCGTCTTCCTCCCTTTTACAACCTCTAATAGAGAAGCCTTATGAGGCGGCTGTCAGGCGGAAGTACCGCTGTAGTATACCGCAACATAAGGCTTATTCTTACAGGGATAATCGTGATGCAAGCTCATAGAGCTCCATGTCGAACGGTTTCTTCGTATGAACGACTCTATCGATATCCGTCAGCACATATTTGCCGTTAACAATACCGCAAGCTTTGCCGGATTCCCCATCGATCAGCTTGCGGACCGCGTAATCGCCCAGACGGCTTGCAAGAATCCGGTCGTTATGCGTCGGTGTGCCCCCGCGTTGGATATGCCCGAGCACGGTAACGCGCGGCTCCAAGCCTGTGCGCTCCGTAATCTCCTTGGCCACCTCTTCGCCGGATCCCGCCCCTTCGGCAACAAGAATAATGCTGTGACGTTTGCCGTGCTGGAAGTTCTCCTGCATCCGCTTGGCTACCTGTCCCAGTTCGAACGGCACCTCCGGTACGAGTATCGTCTCCGCACCGCTGGCAAGCCCGGCATACAAAGCGATGTCCCCGCAATGGCGGCCCATAACCTCCACAACGGATGAACGTTCATGCGACGTCATCGTATCCCGCAGCTTGTTAATCGCATCAACGACAATACTTACCGCCGTATCGAATCCGATCGTATAATCCGTGAACGGGATATCGTTGTCGATCGTTCCCGGCAAGCCCATCGTTTTAATGCCGAGCTTGTTCAGCTTATTCGCTCCCTGATAAGATCCGTCCCCTCCGATGACGACCAGACCGTCAATACCGCGTGCACGAAGCACATCCGCTCCCCGCTGTTGCCCTTCAGGCGTAAGAAATTCCTTGCATCGCGCAGTTTGAAGGATCGTGCCGCCGCGCTGAATGATATCGCCGACGCTTCGCAAATCCATTTCTCTCAAATCGTCGTTGATCAGGCCTTGATATCCCCGCTGTACCCCATATACTTTTAACCCGTGAAATAATGCGCTCCGTACAACGGCACGTACGCCGGCATTCATTCCTTGCGAGTCTCCGCCGCTTGTCAATACGGCGATCGATTTAACTTGTGACATGATGTTTACCTCCTGAAATGTTCATTCCATTCTGAATTAGTCACTTATTTTGCCAACCTGGACTGCTTTGTGCGGATCCACAAACTGTTCATCCAAAAGAACATCCTTGTCATCGGACTGCGTTTCATCAGCCTGCGGGAAATATCCTTTACGTCCCGCTGTGTCCGGACCTTGGGGTCGGACAAGTAGAGCGCAAGCAAGCCTTCGATAATCATGCGGTGAAAACGGGATGCCGGAAGACGAAGCACATCCTGACGCGCGTTCGTGACAATGCCGCTTATACGATCGATAAGAAAGGCCTGATTCTCATAGTAGCTGCAAAAGTTCAGGTCTCCGCCTTCCCGGTCTTCCTGCTGGTCGATCAAATAATCCAATAAGATATGAAGGCCGCAAACATGTGGAAAATACGCATCGCAAATCGCATCCGCATCCCGTTCGTTCAAACCGGGATGCGTCGCTGCCAGGAATAGCATAAACATACCGAGAGTCGATCCGGTCGCTGCAGCAAATTCATTCCATAGCAAGTGGGGACACCGATGACGGTTGGATTCCCACCAATCTAGTAATCGCGGTTCGCGCAGATCCTTGCGGATATGTTTATTTACTTGAAGATCACAATATAGTCCAACCAATTCACTTACCCGCCTCTGTACATTCCCATAGGCCGGCAGCATCGCAACACACGACTGGCATGTTCGCACTAATCCGCTCAAATAACCGCCGTCTTCACTTTCGCTCCGTAACGCATAATAATCCTTGAGCTTAGCGGTCGGGTTGACGGCATCGAGCATCGACTGATGCAGAAGCCGGAAGTCATCCGGATCAAGCGATGTGCTGCGGTCGCACAGATTATCCAAATAATCACTAATCGTCTGTAACGCGACAATGAGCGGAATGAGCACATGCCGCTGTTCGAGATGGGCTGCGGCATAGACCGCCCCTCCTTCACAGTGAAAACGTTTGGAATCCATACTGGCCAGCGCCTGTGTCCGCAGTTCCTCGTCGGGAATGGCGCTGGCAATCTCGCGCCAGCGGGTCAATTCCGCGTCTACTTCAGGCAGCACATACTTGTAAACACGGTACATCAGCCGCAGCGGACTTCGCGGAGCCCGCCTTTCCATGATCATGAATTCGTTCACATTGATCTCTCTCCTTACGGCTGCTATCCGGAATGGCGTCGCGATTCAACTTCCTGATTGATGCGGTACCAAATATGCAAGTCGTTAATCCGGCTGGCCAGCTCGGCGATCTCCGCATTAATCCGGCACGACGCTTCAAAATCGTCTTCATCAAACAACTCCGCCTGCTTCTTGTTAATGACCTTCTCCAGACTGATAATCCGATCCGGAATTCGTCCTCTGATCGTCTCCCAATAATCCAGAATAGCCGCCCGTTCACGGGTAGAGTATGACTCCCACTCCTTGTCCAGCTCGGGAAGCTCAATCTGTAGCCGCTCGTTCCACTTAAAAGCACTCTTCACCATGGAAAAACCTCCAACCATTAATGTACCATTTTGGAGGGAACAAATCCAGTATAACACTCTTGAAAAAAACGGCATGAAAGATTGCCCGCGGGCAATAGGGGCGTGGTATACTCTTTTACATATTGTCTATTATCGATAGTGTGGTAGATTGGCAAACACATAAGGAATACGCAATAAAAGGAGCTCTTCATGAATCCGTCCCGCGAACAGAAAGTATCATTAAAGAAACTGTGTTCATTTTTTCTGCCCTTGGGCATTTCCGCATCGTTGGTCAGCATTTCTCATGTCATAATCAACAGCACATTAACGCGGGCCGCGGACCGGGAGACCGTTATCGCCAGTTATGCGATTGCCATGAGTCTGCTGATGATTACCGAACGCCCGGCTGTCCTGCTCCGTCAGACATGTTCCGCGCTCGTTCGGGACCGGCGGTCGTTCCAGTCGATGCTTGGGGTCGCACAGATCGTATTTGCAAGCATTCTGGCCTTCGGGTTCCTCATCAGTTATACCCGGCTTGGCGAATGGATTTTTCAAGGGGTATACGGTGTGAAAGAAACGAATGTACGGGCGGTTCTCGACGTTTATCAGGTGCTGATGTTTGTCAGTTTGTTTTCCGGCATCCGATGCTTGTACCACGGTGTCATCATCTATAATCAACGGACGAAATGGCTGACGATCGGCATGGCGGTGCGATTAATCGGGATGTACCTGTTATCCTTATATTTTATTCAGACCGGGGTCACAAGCGGTGCCGTCGGCGCCGTCATCTTTCTGCTGGGCATGATGATCGAAGCGGCCGTCAGTTTCGCGGAGGGGCGTCAGCTAGTCAATAAGATGCCGGAGAGGCTCGAAGACCATACGGCCCGGAATAAACGGCAAGTGTTTTCGTTTTATCGACCGCTTCTGTTGTCTACGTTGATTACGATATGGATCGCACCGTCAATAAACGCGATGCTGGGTAAAACCTGGAATGCCGAGCTTGCGATCGCCTCCTTCGCCATCGCATCAAGCCTTGTCGCGTTGGTAACCAGCTTTTTCAGCTACTTTCATCAAATCGTGCTTAATTTTTATCGGATCGATCCCGCTGCGGTGCGAAAATTTACACTGCTGCTCGGTTTTGTTCCAGGGCTGTTAATGAGCATTATCGCCTTTACGCCGGTTGGCGTTTTCTTCTTCGAGCATATCATGGGCGTTGACGGTCGTCTGCAGGTCGGCAGCCTTCATTCGCTGCAGGCGTTCGTGCTGCTGACGCTGGTCATGCCGTGGCTGGATGCAATGAACGGTCTGGTCATGGTGAGAGGGCAGACGAAGCTGATCTTTGGCTCCCAGGCGGCCAACCTTAGCTTCACCTTCCTAACATTGCTCCTGCTTGTCTGGCTCGTTCCCGAATGGAACGGTTCGATTGGAGCCTGGGCATCATCCGTCGGGGTGACCGCCGAGATCGTCTTTGTCGCGCTTGCGCTTCGTTTCATTAAACCGATGGATACGGTTCTTGCAGGTAACGTAAAATAAATCCTTATCATTGCTGCCACATAAGGAGGCCAATCACAGCATGGCAAAAATACAAGCTCAGCCCGCCTTGTCCGCAACCGCCAATCAGGAAGCGGTGCGGCTGCGGTTGTTCAGCTTCTCCATCTATTCAACGATGGCGGTCGTCGTTTCGTACTTTCCGCTTTATTTTCATGAACGGGGCTTTACCGAGCAGCAGATCGGAATTCTGTATGCGATCGGACCGGCGCTTTCGATTTTCGCCAACCTGATCACCGGCATGGTCAGCGATAAATACCGGACGATCCGCAAAATTATGACGCTGCTGCTCGCAGGCCAATTGATCCTGCTGGCGACGCTGCTGCCTGTCACCGATTTTATTGTCGTCTGCTTCATCATGGGCGCATTTTATTTTTTTCAGACGCCGGTCACTCCACTGAATGACAGCCAGATTCTGCTTTCCGTTCCGCATACGGGAAGGAGCTATCCGTCCATTCGCATCTTCGGCTCGCTTGGCTTCTCGGTTGCGGCGCTCGTCATCGGATTGTTTCTTAAATCGAGCGGCGCCGGCACAACGATGATCGTCTGTATGATAACCATCGGCATTTCATTGGCCTTATCATTTACGCTGCGGGATTATCAAGGCTCGCTCCGCAAAATCGAGTTTTCGGGATTTTTCAAATTGATCCGCAAACCGGAAGTGGTCGCCTTCTTTTTCCTCATTATGATTCTGTCCATGGTTCACCGAATGAACGAGGGGTTTCTTGCGATCATCCTCCGCCAGATGGGCGCAGACGAATCATTAATCGGCTTTGCATGGATGGCTTCGTCTGCAAGCGAAATACCGGTACTCTATTTGCTTGGGAGATACGGTCATAAGTTTAAAGAACTGCCTCTGCTCGCGATCGCCGCCCTTGCCTATGCAGCCAGGTTCTGGTTTTTGTCGGAAATGACTTCCCCCGGGTGGGCCATACTTATTCAAATGATGCACAGCGTCTCCTTCGGGATCTTCTTTCCGACCGCGCTGCGCTACTTGACGGTGCTTATTCCGGACGAGTTTCGGGCATCGGGACAAGCACTTTACGCTGTTGTCTGGGTCGGCTTTGCGGGTCTGCTTAGCGGTACGGTCGGCGGTTCTGTGCTGGAGTTGACCGGACAGGAAACATTTTTCCGGCTTGGCATTGCTTTATCCTTGCTCACAGCTGCCGGGTTTATCGTAACCCACCTGCGCACCCGTTGAAGGCGGAACAAGCATTTGCAATTCTTATCCCATTCATTATAATGAGGTGGAAAGGATGGGTGGAGGCATTGAACGTACAAACGCAGTATGAAGCAACCAAGCAAGTAATGCATGAACGGCGAAGCGTCCGCAAATATAAAGATCAGGCTGTACCCGCAGAGCTGATAAGGGAACTGATCGATTGCGCGCGGTACGCGCCTAGTGACACGAATTCGCAAACATGGGAATTTATCGCGGTGGTAAACCGCGGCAAAATAAAAACGATTGAGGAAATGACGTGGGAGCAGCTGCACCTTCGGGCTGCCGAAGCGGAGAAGAATGGATTGTCGAAGGAAGCCCGTTTGCTGGTCAAATCGTTCGGACCGTATGCGACCGCTTTTTCTGACGCGCCGGCCCTTATTATCTGTCTTGCAACACCGTATCAATCGAAATTCCGCGATCGGATCTTCGATCCGATCAAGCTGGTGGACGAAGAGGTGTGGCGGGAGGAAGGCATTAAAAGCAGTTGTCTCGCTTCGCAAAATCTGATGCTTGCCGCGCACAGCCTTGGTCTCGCAACCTGTCCGATGACCGGACCGGTGCTGCTTGCCGAGCCCCAGTTGAAGCAATATTTGAATATCGAAGAGTCCCGTCAAATTAATATGGTCATCGCGCTCGGCTATCCGGCAGAAATTCCCGGCAAACTCCCTCGAAAGGACATTGACGAGATTTTGCGGATTGTGGATTGAATGCCGTTGACAAAGATGAAGACCGCTCCCGGGGGCACTTCCCCCCGGCAAGCGGTCTTTTAGTGCATACTAAGATTTTCTTAGATTGTTGGTTGTGACAAAGCTTCTTTCAGAGGCGCCGCGAGATCTCAAACCGCTCTACGACCTGCGGGATGCCGGGATATTTGTGAAATCTGATCTGCTCGTCTATCCACTGAATCCGATGAAGGGAAGCCATGCTCGAATCGCCTCCAGGTTGAAATATCTTGCTACTCTATTCTACGTGAACCCAATATTATCCTGCACTTGATTGCCTTGAGATGATACGAAGAAAAGACCCCTGCCGCTACGGGCAGGAGTCTCTTATTAATTGCAGGCACGCTATATTATAAGCAGGTTAGCAAACCGGGATCTTATAACTTAGTTACGTTAGCCGCTTGAGGTCCACGGTTACCTTCTGTAATGTCAAACTCAACCGCTTGACCTTCTTCCAAAGATTTGAATCCATCGCCTTGGATTGCAGAGTAGTGCACGAATACATCGTCACCGTTTTCAACTTGGATGAATCCGTAGCCTTTTTCCGCGTTAAACCATTTAACTGTTCCTTTCAAAATAACAACCTCCTAAAAATGACCGCCGTTTATAAACGACGAGTACTTCAATTATATCGCGTTAAAGTCGAAAAAGCAATTTCAACCGTAAAATAATGTATGCGAAATTATACTGAAATATTTAAATATCTTGTCGATCCCGGGATAAACGGAAGTCCGGCGCTTCCAAGCTCCGGTAACCCGCCCGCTTCCCGAATTGTCGCAAGCAATTGCTCCAGAAACGGATAGGGCTTGAATTCAAGCGTTATTAACGGGTAAATCCGAATCTGCCCTCCCGGACGGCAAACCCGCATTAATTCCAGCAGCGCCCGGGTGTGAAAGGCCGGATCAAATTGATTGCCGTATAGAAACAAAAAGTGACTGCACAACACAAGTGAAAACCGGTCATTATCGAAAGGCAGCTCGGGAAGCGCTCCCGCATAATAACGCAAATGGCTGTCCGGCCGTCCCAGATCCGCCGCAAACCGTTCAAGCGACGCGATTCTGCCAAGCCGGTGTCTGGCCGGATCTCCATAATAAGTCCAATCGAACTGCTCCTTTAAACCGGCCAGCTTGGCGGTCGAGGCTTCAATCTCAGCCCGCGCCTCCTCCTCGATCGTTACCGGGTCTAAAGCATACCGGGGATCAACAGCCGCCCCGGCATATCCTTTTTCAGCGGCCTCCGCCGTAAACGACGAGGCGCCTCCCGCCACATCCAGTATTTCACCGGCCCGCAGCACTTCCTCGTCAATCGCAAACATCCGCTTGTATTCCTCGTAACCGCGGCATGTCATCGCCACGCCAATCTGCTCATAACTTTTCATCGCTCATCTCTCCTCTTCTCGTCTCATCACTTCTTATCCTCGGCTCCGCTTACATCCGGCCCATTTCTTGTAAAAAATGCTGCCTTTCTGCATCATATCACGGTTCCCAGTTGCGTTCCACCCCTTACATTCGCTATGATGAAAAAAAAGGAAGCGAGGTGTGCCCTGAATGTTCAAAAAACACGAGATTTACAAAACGGACAAATATAATATGCTTACGGTGGAAGTCCAGGGCAAGACGTTAATCGTGCGGGAAATTTCCGACCAATGGGGAGAAGAGTGCCACACCTTCGTCAGCCGCCCGCAAATGATGCACTGGGCGGAGAATCGGTTTCGCGCAGAAGATTATGTGGGACGCGAGCAGGAAAGAGCAGCGATTATAGACGCTTTTAAATCCATTTAAGCTGTAAGTAACCCTGCAAACGCGGAGAGTTATGTCAGGAGGAACCTATGGACTCAACAGCTACGATTATATTCATTATCGCCGCATTCTCGCTTGGCGCCGTTATTATTATGAAACGGGATCAAATTCCTGCAGGCCTGCGGCGGGGACTCGCCATCATTACCATCCTGCTTGTTGCTTTCGCTTTTTTTATGATTGTAGCCAGTTTTTTGAATATGGGATAACAAGGCGGCATACATCTATTTGAACGCACACTGTGGACCTGGTTATTCTGCGATGAACATCCGAGTGTGTTGCGGGAGGCACACATCATCGAAACATATTAATGGTTGTAATGGTACATACTAGGGGATAAAAAGGAGTCATGACGCTTTGAAATGGTTACCTTTCCTTTTATCCCTCGGTTTACTCTCATCTGTCTGCGTACCTGCCGTACAACTTGCCAAAATCCCGCAACCGCACAGTCAGGCAGCCTATACAACCCCAAATCCGAGGAGGAGTCCGATGAATACCGTGATGAAAAGATCCGAGCAACAAACAGAAAATCTTTGGAAGCTGGAAGACCTGTTTCCGGACCAAGCCGCGTGGGACAAGGAGTACCTCGATGCAAAACGGCAAATCAAGGAAATCGCCGCTTTCCAGGGCAAGCTGGCTGACCCCCTTCAGCTTAAAGCGTGCTTTGAACTAGAGGATGAGTTATCGCTTCACGTCGAGCGGCTGTATGTGTATGCGAATATGCGCCACCACGAAGATATGGGTGCACCGACCTATCAGGCGCTGTCCGACAAATCGAAGAAATTAAGCGTTGAAACAAGCGAGGCAACCTCATTCATTACACCGGAGGTGCTGAGCTTAAGCGACGAGACGCTCGCTTCGTTTATTGAACATTCGGAGCTTTCTAAATACCGTCATACGCTCGAAGAAATGCGCCGCCAGAAAGCGCATGTGCTGTCCAAATCCGAAGAGGCGCTGCTTGCACAGGTCGGCAACGTCAGTCAGGCTTCCGGCACCATATTCGGCATGCTGAACAATGCGGACATGAAATTCCCTAAGGTCAAAAATGAGGACGGCGAAGAGATGGAGCTTACTCACGGCCGTTACATTCAGTTTCTGGAGAGCAAGAACCGCGATGTTCGGCGGGATGCGTTCAAAGCGATGTACGAAACCTATGGAAAGATGAAAAATACACTCGCGGCAACCCTGAACGCAAATGTAACCAAAAATATTTTTTATTCCCGGGTTCGGAAATATCCGTCGGTTCTGGAAATGTCCTTATACGGCGATAACATTCCAAAAGAAGTCTATACGAATCTGATTGACGCGATTCACAAGCATCTGCCGCTGATGCACCGTTATATGAACTTGCGCAAAAAACTGCTCAAGGTCGATGAGCTGCATATGTACGATCTGTTCGCTCCGCTGGTGGAAGAGTTCAAGATGGATATTTCTTATCATGATGCCAAGAAGACGGTCAAGGAAAGCCTGAAGCCGCTGGGTGAGGATTATTTGAACGTCCTCCAGGAAGGCTTCGACAACAACTGGATCGACGTATACGAGAATGAAGGAAAGCGCAGCGGCGCCTACAGCTGGGGCGCTTACGGCACACATCCTTACGTGCTGCTGAATCATAACGATAACCTGAACAGCATGTTCACATTAACGCACGAGATGGGGCATGCCCTTCACTCCTACTACTCGGACAAAGAGCTGCCTTATCGCGACGCACAGTATACGATCTTCCTTGCAGAGGTCGCTTCAACGCTCAACGAAGCGCTGCTGATGCATTATCTGCTTGAGAAGTCGACGGATCCGAAGGAAAAGATGTACCTGCTCACCTACTACGCAGACCAGTTCCGTACAACCGTGTTCAGACAAACGATGTTCGCCGAGTTCGAAAAGATCATACACGAGAAAGTAGAACAGGGGGATTCCCTGACCCCTCAGGAGCTCAGCAAAATCTATTACGATCTTAACGTAAAATATTACGGTGACGACATGGTCGTCGATCAGGATATCGAAATGGAATGGGCAAGGATTCCGCATTTTTATACCAGCTTTTACGTGTACAAATACGCAACGGGCTTCTCCGCCGCGACGAGCTTCTCCAAGCAGATTCTCGAAGAAGGCGCTCCGGCCGTTGACCGTTATCTCGGTTTCCTGAAGAGCGGCGGCAGCGACTTCTCCATCAACATCCTGAAGAAGGCCGGTGTCGATATGTCGTCTCCGGAGCCGATCAGTCAGGCGATGAGCGTATTCGAAAGCTTGATTGAACAAATGGAAGAGCTGTCCAAGTAAGCGAGATGTAAGAGGGCCGCCCGTTCGTCACCGATGACGAACGGGCGGCCTTATATTTTGCGGCGGCAGCGATTACCTCCAATGCTTAACTGCGCTCATTATTTTGTTACGGCTTCCGGCGGGTACAAGACGATCCGCCCATCCTCCATTTCCACCCGAACCTTGTCTCTGCCTTTGAAATCTTGGGCGTCCAGATATCCTGACGGAATTTGCAATCGTCCCGCCCTGTCGATAACGGCATATTCTACATGGCTATGCTCTTCTTCAGCCGCCATATTCGCAAGTTCCTCGCTGTACGAAACCTTCCGGATCATCTCGGAGGACGTTTTTCCGTCGCGAATCGCTACTACACGGTCGACCTTCCTGGCGAGCAGCGGATCATGCGTAACAATAACGATCGTTAATCCGAAGCTGCGGTTCAGCTCGCGGAATAAATCGAGGATCTGATCGGACATCTTCGAATCCAACGATCCCGTCGGCTCGTCCGCGAGCAGCAGTCTCGGCTCATTCGCAAGCGCAATGGCGATCGCAACCCGCTGCTGCTCCCCGCCTGACAGCTCGCTCAGCCGGTTTCTGACGCGATGTCCGAGTCCGACCGCCTCCAGCAGCTCCATCGCCCTTGCCCGCCTTCTACGCCCCTTCAGAAGAATAGGAAGCTCCACATTTTCCAGCGCGGTTAAATACGGCAGCAGGTTGCGCGCGTTATTTTGCCAGACGAATCCGACGCTCTCCCGTTTATAGCGGACAAGCTCCCGCTCTCCGAACTTCAGCAAATCCTTGCCGTCAACCGTCAGGGAACCCGCCGACGGGCGGTCCAATCCGCCCAGCATATTAAGCAGCGTCGATTTCCCGCTTCCGCTGTTGCCGATAATCGCCATCAGCTCTCCTTGACTCACCTGCAAATCGAGTCCCTGAAGCGCAACGACCTCCAGGTCGGCGGTTTTGTAAATTTTCACAAGTCCTTCGCAATGGATCATTGCTTATTCCTCCCCCAGCCTTAGGGCCTGATGAATGTTAATGCGCGACAACCGGTAGCCTAATATGCACAATCCGAGAACAATCGTCAAAGTAACGATTCCGTATACCTGAATGTAATCGCTTAGCTGTTGCATAATCTGGAACGGCGGCACCTGCTCGGAAGGATGGAACGAAAGCTCAAACAACGGTACGAACAATTCGCTGACCGTATTGCCGATTAAGACACCGATCAGTACCGCTGCACCTGAGGTGAGAACTTGCTCGCTGATCAGCATGGCGATAATTTGCCGGAACGGAATGCCCATCGCTCGCAATATTCCGTACTGCAGCGTCCGGCCGGACAGCGTCAGCATCCAGAAGAGCAGAAATCCGAAGAAGCTGATTACCATCGAAATGACAAACCCCAACGTCATGACGCCGTTAATCGCAAGTCGAAACGGATCGTTCTTGGACTCGTTAAGCTCCTGATTCGCATCGATCAGCTGAGTCACCCGCAGCTTTTCCTCTGCAATACTGTCATAGACTTGCTTACTCGTCCCGCCTTCTTTAAGCTTGATCCACACATCGTAAGGCTCTAGCGCGAGCCGGTTTTGGATCGTGGCCAGATGGCCGACAATCAGATGCGGGCGGGCGGCTTCTTTGCCGTCCGACAATCGTCTTGGTAGCGGATTCCAACCGGGCCAATAATCAACGATCCCGTAAATGACAAAGCTGGTCTGGTCCAAACCGGACCATGCCGTACTAATCCGGTCGCCGGGCTCCGTGCCGAATTCTTCGGCAAACGACCGAGAAACAAGCACTGCCTCCGGATCGTCGGCCATCAGATTCAAGTAAGCGTTCAAAGTATGATCGAGCAAGCTGTCGCGCATCCACACCGTTTGACCGAATTCGTACGTGTTGATCCCCATCAGTGTGGCTGCCCCTCTGCCCTGATTCCCCTCAAGATCAAAGGAAGCTTCATCGTTCCGAAATACGCGAGCGGCAGATTCAACACCGTCCAGCTGCGTAAAGGGAAGAAACGGCGGTTCCGTATACTGCACCCGTTTGGGACCGCCAGTATTGGGATCGACTTGCGGCTCCTGCGCGCTTGCAGGCTCTCCGATACCGCCCGCTGTTTCCGGCGGAGCGTCGTTCTCCCAATACAGCTGCAGCGTCATATCGGCTCCGATCCCATAGCGGATTTTATCCTCCATGTTCTCGTTAATAGTGCGGGCCGCATTGGCGCTGAACAATCCGATCGCAACCGTCATAATCAGAAACACTTTAATCGTCAAATATTGTCCGGACGAACGGCTGATTTGAATTAAGGTCGAATACATTGCCGGCGACCAAAATCTCTTCCCGATCCAGAATATAAGCCGGATAAACCAAGGATAGACTCTCAGTACAAGCAGTCCGCCGCCGAGCACAAATAACGCCGGCGTCAAAAAGATGAGCGGATCGATCTGCAGCGAGGTCGAATCGAGCGCCAACTGCTGCAAATCTTTCATTCGGACACGGAAGCCGTTCAATAAATAAACCGAAATCCCGACCAGTATAATATCGATAAACATCCGGTGCCAGAAAGAGGAGCGGCCCGCTCGGGCCATTTGCTGCTTATGGCTTACGATAGACGCCCTGGTTGCGAGAAAAGCGGGAATTAGCATAAGCACGATCGCGCCCGCTACTGCCGCCGCGGCGATTTTATATGCGGTGCTGTCCAGCGTGATCTGCAATGGGGCGCGTTGAACGAATTCCAGAAAGCCGCTGGACGCGCCGAGCACCTTCGTGAGCCCGATTCCGAGGAACGGACCTACGGCAAGCGCTGATGCTCCAAGAATCAACCCTTCGACTAAATACCCGGACATGATTTGCAGCCTGCTCGCCCCGCGGCTTCGCAGCACCGATATATCCGTTTTTTGCCGTTCAATGATTAAATTAGAGGCCATGTACAAATAAAATGCGAGCATGAGCATAACCGGGATATAGAGAGACCATAACATCAGGTTCAGCTTTTCTTCCTGCTGCAAATACTTTTCGATCGTCGTCGCTGCCGGAATATCCAGCGAGGAGGTGCCTGCCCAAGAACCAAAAGAAGATTTCAGCCGGAGCGCCTCATTCTGAAACCTTCCGATCTTGGCCACCGTCATCTCGTTATAGTCCAGCGCGTATTGATACTCCAGACTGCTCACCGACAGCTTTCCGCCGATAACGAAATCCTTCTCAAATTGGTCGAACGGGATATAAAACGATTTGCCCGCTGCCGTTATATCAAAGGGAAGATACGGATCCGCGGAAACGTTGAAATCGGCAATGCCAACCGGAACGATCCGTACTTCTTTGCCGGTCGACCGCTGTACGCCAATAAACTCCACATTGAGGTCGCGCTTTAATTCAATCAGAAATTTTTGTGACACAAGCGCTTCATAAACACCGTCGTTGCGGGCCGGATCCGGCATTCGGCCGCCAATCAGACGAGCCCGCTTGTCCATATCCGTTACCGTACGTATAAACGCGTGAATGTTCCGGTTTTTGAGTTCCGCCTCCGTATCGTCCACCGCGTTCACCGAAAAGCTTGATGTGCCGCGATGCTTCAAATACGAGTTGGTCGGAAGCTCGAACCGATCCGGAAGTTGATCCATCCTCTGATCCGCTCTTTGGATATGTTTCGTGATGTCCGCTGGGGATACATCCGTTAAAATCGAATTGCCGACTCTCAGCTTGCCCGGATAAACGCCGCGATTCTCCTGAAGCAGCTGCAGTTCCTTAAGCAGCGTACGCTCCAGGATGGCACTGGAATAGAGCGGAAGCGAACAAAACAATGCAACGCATACGGTCAATCCCAGCCACAGATTCAGCTGAAGCCAGCGGTTTTTAGCCATCTTTCGTAAGATCATCGTCAATAGAGCCATTCCATCACCCTTCTTTGTTTCGACAAAACGGAATAAATCAGTGCAGAAATCAATCAGTTATTCAAAATGACTTTTTGACCGATATCGAGACCTCTTACGATCTCTACCTCCAGCGGGCCCGTCAGCCCGACTTCTACATCGACTTCCTTACGCCGTTCATCCTCCTGCACCTGAACGTAGTTGCGGCCGAGGTAAGTACGAAGCCCTCTTCTAGGTATAACGATGATGTCGTCCCGCTTTTCGATGGAAATGAGAATTTCGGCACTGTTTCCGATTTCGCTTCCTTCCGGCAATTCGTCCATGCCGACGATGATTCTTCTGGCATTGCGTGAATCCAGATCGTTGTTGCCCGTGAAAGGGGCGCTGGAAGGCGACTGAAGCACATTACCGGAATATTCCTTGCTTTTGAAAGTTATTTTAACGGGCATGTTGACTTGAACTGCGGATAAATCGTTCGCATTGCTTCCTTCATAGAGCAGTTGAATTTGATCGGGGTCGGATAACGAAAGAAGGTTCTGGTAAGCGGATACATTGTCGCCGGCACTCAAATCGCTTAAGTAAGTTATCATTCCGTCAAAGGGGGCAACAAGTATTGAGCGCTCTCGCTGTTCCTCCAGCGAAGCCAGCATTATCCGTTCCCGTTCGACATCGATTTCCTTTAACCGGACCTCCGAGGTTCCCCCGCCGGATGTTTTCACCCGCATAAATTCGATTTCCGCGCGTTCAAGACTAAGCTTCTGCAGCCGGATACGGGTTTCCAAATCGCCCGTTTCCAGCTCGACCAGCAGTTGTCCGGCTTCAACCTCATCTCCCAGTTTCACATGAAAGGTTTTGATTCTGCCTCCGGACTCCTTGAAAAACAACTGCTCGGTCTGATTGGAAACGAAAGTCGCTACGCCGCGCAATTGTCTTTCAATCGATCCCCTTGCCACCTCGACGATATCCAGCTTCTGCTCCGCCGGTTTAACGAGGGGCGGCTTAAGCGGTTCTTCCTCAACCGGCAGCAGCGAACAGCCGCTTGTTACCAGCATTGTCGATGCCAGCCCGATGAAAGCGGTTTTACGAATAACAGTGCTGAATTTAGTTGCTTCTTGATTCCACAATCTGACCATCCTCCAATGCGATGACATGATCAACAATTTCCATAATATCGGGATCATGCGTAGTTAGCACAACAGTCATACCTAGCCGCTGAACCAAGTCCCGAAACACTTTAATGACCTGCAGTCCCATCTTGCTGTCCAACTCAGCCGTTGGTTCGTCCGCAAGCAGCAGCACGGGCTCATGAGCAATCGCTCTCGCAATCGCAACACGCTGCTGCTCGCCCCCGGAGAGCTCGGGAGGCCTGTGCTGCATTCGGGCTTTCATGCCGACCCACTCCAGCGCCCGCTCCACCGATTCACGGTTTGAGGCCGGCTTCGCCCCTGAGATTCGGAGGCCGAACTCCACGTTCTCATAGGCCGACATCAGCGGCATCAAGCCGAAGGATTGGAACACCAGCCCGATCCGGCTGCGCCTCAGACCGCTCCTGCGCTTGTCTGACCAGTCCGTAATATCGGTGCCCTCAAAATATATGCGTCCCTGAGTAGGCGTATCCAACGCTCCAAGCAGGTTGATTAACGTCGTTTTACCGGAACCGGAACGCCCTTTAAGCGCAACCATCGATCCTCTCCGAATATGCAGCGTAACATCTTTAACGGCGGTTACAGCCGTACTGCCTCTGCCGAAAACCCTCGATACCCCTTCAGCCGAAACAATTGCCTCTTCCGCTCTGGATTCGATTTGCTTCACATTCTCGCCCATACTTTCCCCCCTTTTTGATTACGCTTTCATTATTTTTGCAATTATACCACATTTCAAAGAATACTTTCTTTGTGTAAGTCTGTCAAACTTTAGCAGTCTATTATTCAAGCTGATGTTTAAAAAATGAAGGGATATTCATTTTTTATGGTTACGCTCAAGAAGTTCGGCCGGAAAATCGCAGAACTGGCCAGCAGCTGCTTGTCCGGTCCATGCTTCCGATCACTGGCGCTTCCGGGACATGAACCGGACTTCTCCGCTGTTTTTACTTTGAGATTTCGAACGGGAGTTTGCACTCAGGAAATATAATTACAGCAGCCAGAGGCCGATGCACCAGGCGAGCAGTCCTGCGAACGCAGATGAGAGTAAATTCACGATGTCATTGCTCATCCACGCGAAGCCGCGGATATGTACTGTCGGCGCGCCGCAATGGCTGGCGCGTTCGGTCTCGCTGCCGCATACCCGGCAGCGGAACATGGCCTGACCGGCAGCGCCGAGCAGCGAATCGGCGAAAGCGCCGGCCAGGCCGGCCGCGGCGGCGATTACGGCAAGAGATGCCGCCGCCTGGCCGGTAAGCGGCGCCGCCGCTCCTGCATACGGCGCCGCTACCGGCGACGCCGCGCCAAGTATCGCGGCGGCCGCGCCGATGAATGCGGCGCCGCCAAGCGCGGCGGCGCTGCCGAGCGGCGTAACACCGCCGCTCGTTCCCGGCGGCACGGGCTCGCCGCTTAGCAGCGCGCGCGGCGCCGTACGGCTAAGGGCCCCAATCTCAGTGGCCCAGGTATCTGCATTCACTGCAGCCATAACCCCCGCGAATGCCGCCAGCCAACCCGGATCGGGCCACAGCGCGTGTGCCGCGCATAATGCCAGCCCAAGTCCTCCGTTCGCCCATACCTGCGCCCAGTCGCGGCGGCCGGTCTTGGCATATTTCGCCTCGGCCGACTGTTTGGCGCGGTGACGCTTCTTCCATTTCGACCAGAATGTCGAGGAAACAAAAAAAGCAAGCAGCGTTCCGAACCAGACCGGTCCTCCCAGCGTAAAATATGCGGTCCCCATAACTGTTGCGGACCAGGCACCGGATCCGGAAAGCGACTTTTTCCGATAAGCAAGCAGCGCGACTGCTGCGCTCCCTAATAAGCCGGCCAACAGCCGAAACGGCCATTCAAACAACCATTGCAATACCACTGCACCGCTCCTCCCGAAACTTTGCTATGATAATAAATCACTTGCATATAAGAGCATGATCCGATTATACCTTAAAATAAAAGCCGGGAGCACAGTCTAAATAATGTGCATCCCTTTGAAATACGAAAAGACGACTGTTCCCTGCAAAGTGAAAACGACGCATGATGGAGGCTGCAAGGAACAGAATGTTCTCTACTGAGCAAGACTCTGTAACAAAGTGTTATGATACTTTGTTACAGAGGTCTTTTTTTCAACGACTGCATAATTAACAAATATATCCATTTACTCTGCTGTTCAGCAGCAATTAGTAATCCCTGAGGGCACTATTCCCGCCACATCCGCTGCTCAGCAGCAAATAGTGACCCTGAGGGCGCTATTCTCACCAAATCCGCTGTTCTGCAGCAAATAGTGACCCTAAGGGCGCTAATTCCCGCCACATCCGCTGTTCAGCAGAAAATAGTGACCCTAAGGGCGCTATTCCCGCCACATCCGCTGCTCAGCAGCAAATAGTGACCCTGAGGGCGCTATTCCCGCCACATCCGCTGTTCAGCAGAAAATAGTGACCCTAAGGGCGCTATTAATCGAAGGCTATTTTCGTAAAGAATTTAGGTAGCGTATAGCCCTCTACCATTAACTGAAAATATTTGAGCCACAGATTGGGTTTGTGAGTTCCTGCCATAGGTGTGCCTATACCGTTAAAGGATTCGTTGCAATCGTGCAATAATAGCGTTGGCGACCTTAGTACCCAACCTACAAAAATGTATGCTGATTCTGTCAAAGTCTTTTTTCGGTTTGGGCTCGCTCAGCGGACCCAAGCAAAAGCGCCTAAACCGATTGCCCGGCTTAGGCGCCTCTTCATGAATGTACAGCGGTTGCCGCTCCCGTAGTTTCACTGTCGAAATGAAAACAATGCAGCCCCCCGCCCAGAATCTTTCCTGCTATTCGTTTTTTCCTTCACGACTTTCTTCTATGCTGAAACGGGAGTCTGCCTTGTCGAGCAGGCTCAACGCCCGTCATCGCCTCCTGCCACCGTTCCGGGTAATTGGTACATATCATGAGTTCCGAGTGCATAGCCGCAAGCTTGCGGATTGACGCCGCATCGTTTACTGTCCATCCCATCACTTGAACTCCTGCCTGTCGGAAAGCGGTCATTCGAGAAGGCGTCAGGTGACGGTAACCGATCGATAAAAAACGGGCATCCAGCTCGCGCAGAGAGTCGAGCAGAGTCGAGGGTGCGGCATCGATAATAAGTCCGGTACGAATGTCAGGGCTCAGCTGCCTTACTTTCCGCAAGGCGGATGCATCAAAAGACGTGATGACCGCGTCATGCTGAAGTCTCCATTTGTACAGTAGATTGACGACGTTGTTTTCCAGACACGGATACCTGCCGTTGTACGTTTTCAGTTCAAGGTTCAACCGGCAGCGGCCGACGGTGGCCGCCAGTACATCATCGAGCGTCGGGATCGGCTCGCCTGTAAATGACCTACCGAACCAGCGGCCCGCATCCAGCCGCTTAAGCTCCTCCAGCGTCAGATCGGCCACCTTGCCTTTGCCGTTGGTCGTCCGATTCACCGTATCATCATGCAGCAGGACCGGAATCCCTTCCCTTGACTGCTGCACGTCGACTTCGATCCATTGAACGAAGGTGTAAGCCAGCGCGGCCCGGATGGCAGCCATCGTATTTTCCGGTGCTTGACCGGATGCTCCTCTATGGGCGACACATAGATTGTTCACCGCTTACCTCCTTACATAGGGATCTTTGAGCGGTGCTCAAAGTCTCTCCGCTTCATAGGGATCTTTGAGCATGACATAGGGACCTTTGAGCGGAGCTCAAAGTCTCTCCGATTTAAGTCTCTCCGCTTCATAGGCATCTTTGAGTGGACCTCAAAGTCTCTCCGCTTCAAAGGTCTTCCCTGTTTTCATCATCCTTCCCTACTCCCGGGGGACAATATTTCCTTCCTTATCAATGAGTACATTAAACGACAGCTCTGAAACACGGTTCAGCAGCCGGACCGCCTCGTCACCTTCCAAAGGGGCCGGTTGGGAAGGCCGTAATGAATCAACCTTCATCGGATGAAGCCGCAGCGAGCAGTCGCCGGTTTTCATACATTTCGCATCCAGCACACCTGTCTCAGTCGACAGCTCATAGGTTGTGATGTTAAAGATGAAATTACCGAGGCTGTAGGCAATCCACTTTCCTTTATACTGCTCAAACCCCTGCAGCACATGCGGGTGCGCCCCTATAACCAGATCCGCCCCGGCATCAATATATTCGCGCGCGAACGCCCGTTGATATTCCTCGGGATCGTCCGCCAACTCCTTGCCCCAGTGGACGAGAACGACCGTAACGTCCGCTTCTTCTTCCGCTTTCCTGATCGCATTGACTGCACGCGTCGTATTATACGTTTCGGCCACTCCGGGATAGTTCCTATCGGCTTTCCACTCGTTTAGCGGCACAACTCTGCTCAAGCCGAAATAAGCCACCTTGATGCCATTCGCCTCCAAAACGGTCGGGGTAAAAGCCTCAGTGTCGTCTTTGCCTGCTCCGGTATGCGCAATTCCCGCTTCATCCAGATGCCGCATCGTATCGAACAGCCCTTCCACACCTTGGTCGAGCGTATGATTGTTCGCCAGGCTGACAATGTCAAATCCCGCTTCCTTTAACGACGGCAGCAGATTTGGCGCCCCCTTGAATACATACTGCTTGTTCTCGGCAGGGGTGCCGCGCTCAGTAATCGGATTTTCAAGATTGCCCGCCGTCAAATCGGCATCACTTAAGTAAGACAGCGCTTTAGCGTATGGATAATCAAATCCGTGCCTTTTCATCAGATCTTGCACCGAACCGGCAAGCAAAATATCGCCGACAAATGCCAGCAATACGGTTCGGTCGTCTTCGGAAGCGTCCCCCTCAGGTACGGTCGCGTTATCCTGCCCTGCCGGATCGGGCGAATTTTCGTCTTCGCCGACCAATCCTTCCTCCGGTACAGATTCCTTTTCTCCCTCACTGTTTGCCTCGTTGCTCCCGGCACCGGGAGTTTTTGAACCGCCCGAATCCGGACTGCCGTCAGTCCCGTTGGAACGATTGTCCGAGGCAAGGTTGATCCATCCCTTATGATTTGCCCACAACAAGCCGCTGACCCCGGAAATCAAAAGAAGCATCGTGATATTTAATATAAGCAATCTTTTCAGACGACGCCGTCTCTTTTGTTTGTTGTTCTGGTGCGTGTCGGATCGCGATAACATGTATAAATGACTCCTTTGCTTACTTGAGCTATATCTCATTATAGCAGGAAGCTCTTCATTTATCTTCCTTCTTTTGGAACCGGGACTTCATGACCACAAAAAAAAAGAACCGGATCAGCTTAAAGCGGATCCGGCTCCTGTATGCTCAATTCCCGCAATTCAATTTGTCCAGCACCCGCTCAGCCGCTTCTTTGCCTTGGCGGATGCAATCGGGAAGGCCGACGCCGTCGAACGCCGCACCGGTTAACCAGACACCGGGCAGATTCTCCTCAGCCCGCTCGCGCAGCCGCGCCATGTTTTCCACATGACCGACCGGATATTGCGGCATTGAATGTTTCAATCTGGTAATCTCCACGAACAGCGGTTCCGCATGAACGCCCAATATATTTGCAATATCACTACGAACTGCCGCCGTAAGCAATTCGTCGCTCAACGAGACTGCATCCTCGTCGCCCGAACGCCCGACATAACATCGCAGCACCATCTTGTCGCCCGGACTTGTATGCAGCCACTTCGTCGATGTCCAGGTACAGGCCGTAATCGTCTTTCCTTCCGCCCGCGGGACAACGAAGCCGGAGCCGTCAAATTCCAGCCCAAACGCCTGCTTGTCATAGGCCAGCAATACGTTCGCGACCGAAACGTAACGGATCGCTTCGAGCTCCGTTGCATCCATAAGAGGCGCAACAAGCTCAGCCGCATTATACGCGGGCGCCGTTAGGATTACCGCATCGGCATCCAGCCGTTCGCCGCCGTCCAGCTCAACCTTATATAGCGCATCGGTTTCCCCGATTTCCAAGGGATTCACCCGTTCATTTTTATGGATAGCCTTCACTTTCACACCGAGCTTGCGCTCCGCTTCAGGCATAGCTGCATCCAGTGCATCCACCAGGGTTATCAGCCCTCCCCTGTAGGTCAGAAAGATGCTGTTCTTCGCAACCGCCGGCATCCCCGGTTGCATACTCGCAGCAGCTCCCTTCTTGTTGCGTCCGGCCCGCATCCCGCGGATCAGGCTGCCGCTCTTCAGCTCCGCCTGCCTGAATTGCGGAAACGTCGCCCGCAAGCTTAGCTTGCTCAGCTCCCCGGCGTATATGCCGGCCAGCAGCGGTTCGGCAATCCGCTCCGTTACTTCTGTTCCGACACGGCGCTGCAGAAAATCGCCGATTGATTCATCCTCCTGTCCATTGCGGGCAGGCAGCACAAAATCCATTAACGCCCGAAGCTTTCCCTTTACGGATAACAATCCCGTTTTCGCAAACGGCATGATTTCCGTTGGAATACCGAGCACAAGTCCCGGCGGCATTGGGTGCAGCTTTCCTCTATGAAGAATATATGTTTTTTTCGCTTTCGGATTGGTTGCTGTCAGCTCGTTCTCCAAACCCAGCTCCCGGGTCAATTCAATAATCGGCATCTTGCGCGCCAGGAATGAATCCGGGCCCTTCTCAAGCACGAAGCCGTCCCTCCGCAGCGTTCGAATTTTGCCGCCGAGCGCATCCCCGGCTTCCACAATCGTCACATGCACCCGAATGCCCTTGTCTTTAGCTTGACGCAATAAATAAAAAGCGGAGCTCAGCCCGCTGATGCCCCCGCCAATAATGACAACCCGACCGGTCCGCTCCGTACTCCGCATCCGATCAACCTCTTTCCGGTTCTGCTTCAATAACGCTCTCCGCCAAGGTTTCCATATAAAGCGGGTCGGTATTCAGCATTTCTATCCGCTCCAATCGCATTCCCAACTGCCCCGCAGCGGCTTTTGCCTCGATATCGATGTCATAGAGCACTTCCAAATGATCCGATACGAATCCGATCGGCGCCGACAGAACGTGTTTGAAGCCCCGCCTGCTCACTTCTGTCAAGGTTTCCAGTATATCCGGACCGAGCCACGGCTCGCGTGTTTGTCCCGCGCTCTGCCATGTAAACTGCCAATCCGTTACTCCCGCCGCTTCCGCGATTGCGGAGGAGGTAGCGAGCAGCTGGTCTTGGTAAGGATCGTTCATCGTGAGGATCCGCTCCGGAAGACTATGCGCGCTAAACAGCACTTTGACCGTTGATGCGGCGGCGTCCGGCCCGAACATATCAAGCCCATTGCGCACCCGTTCCGTTAACGCCGATATGAGCTTCGGATGAAGATGGTATGATTTCACAAACCTCATTTGCAGTCCGCATTGTTCCGCCGTCTCTTTCGCTCTCTTGATATAACCGCCGACGCTCATGATGGAATAATGGGGAGCGAGGACAATGCCGACCGCTTCCTTCAATCCGTCTGCCGCCATTTGCGTTACGCCGTCCTCGATATAAGGGCGGGCATGCTTTAAGCCTTGATAACAGACATACTTGCCGGGTGCAATCCGGTCAAGCGTTTGCTGCAGCGCTTCGACTTGCCGGTCCGTATTTTTCCTCAGCGGGAAAAAGCCGCCTACAATCGCCTCGTAACGGCTTGTCAGATCTTCAAGCTGCTCCTTCGTGGGCGGCTTCCCGCGGCGAATGTGCGTATAGTATTCTTCGATGTCATCCATGCTCTCGGGTGTGCCGTAAGACATGACCAGTACGCCGATTTTCCGTTCAGCCATTGACCGCAGCCTCCCTCCCGGTCGCCGCAATCGCCTGCTCCGAATAACGGTGAATGAAAGCCGTCAGCTCCCGAAGCTTCTCCAGGGACGCTTCAGGGAACAATCCGTGTCCGAGATTAAATATGTATCCCGGCTGCTCCAGTCCTTCGTCAATAATGCCCGCGGCATAGGATTCGATGACGTCCATCGGCGCCGTCAGCACGACCGGATCCAGATTGCCCTGCACCGCATACCGCCCGCTGAGGCGGCGGCGCCCCTCCGCGATTGAAACTCGCCAATCCAGTCCGATGACATCCGCTTTGAGCCCTGTTAGCTTCGGCAGCAGCTCTCCCGAGCTGACGCCGGGAAAATAGATCTTGGGCTGTTCCAGATCGGACAGCTCAGCAAAAATCCGTTCGATCGTCGGCAGCACGTACTGTTCGAAATCGTGCGGCGAAAGCGCGCCGACCCAACTGTCGAACAGCTGGAACGCTTTGCCGCCTGCGGCCATATGCGCACGCACATATGTGATGACCATATCGCCGAGCTTCTCCATCAGCCGATGCCATACCTTAGGCTCGCTGTACATCAACGCTTTGGTCCGTAAGTAGTTTTTCGAAGGCCTGCCCTCCACCAGATAGCTCGCAATCGTAAACGGAGCCCCGGCAAAGGTTATTAACGGCACGTTCAGCTCTTTGTCCAAAATTTTGATCGTCTCAAGCACATGAGACAAGTCGCCGTCCACATCGATCGGCTTCAGCCGCTGCACATCCTCGCTGCTGCGAATCGGATTGTCGATGACCGGCCCGATATTTTGCACAATGTCGAAGTCAATCCCGATCGAAGCGACCGGATTCATGATGTCGGAATATAGAATGGCCGCATCGACGCCCAGCTTCCGAACCGGCATCATCGTTACTTCCGCGGCCAGCTCTGGCTGTTTGCATATTTCAAGTAAAGAGTATTTTTCTTTTATTTTGCGGTACTCCGGATCGTAACGACCCGCTTGCCTCATGTACCATACGGGCACTCGTTCGACGTTTTCCTTTCGGCAAGCCCGAATGAATAGGTCGTTATAGCTCATGTGTGTTCCCCATTTCTATCGAATTCCCTTCATTTCCATTATGCCCTTTTTAGGATTCGCTAACAACTGCCAAGAATCGGCCGACTATGACAATAGTTTGACAATCAAGCCCGTCACCTGCTTGTATGGTATACTGATTGAATAGTGTACGGTTGAGGGTGTTTATAGGCTAGATAGGAGAGACTTTGAGCTCTACTCAAAGATCCCTATGTCAAGGTAAGAGCGGGAGGAACTGGGCCATGGAACAATGGAAAATCAATCTTGCCGTTTTATGGTTCGGTCAATTTCTGGTTATGGCGGGGATGACGATGATCATCCCGTTTTTGTCGTTATATTTGCAATTCGACCTTGGCCTCACGGATCAGCATGAAATCGCCGTATGGGCTGGCGTCATTTTTGCGGGGAACTTTATTACATCTTTTCTGTTTCAACCTTTATGGGGCAAGCTTTCGGACCGTTACGGGCGTAAAATGATGCTGCTGCGCTCCGGTTTCGGCATGGCAGTCGTCATGGCGCTAATGGGCTTTGCGGCAAGCCCGTGGCAGCTTTTGCTGCTTCGGATGCTGAACGGTACGATCTCCGGCTTTAATCCCGCATCGATCGCGCTTGTGTCCGCAACGACGCCAAAGGAAAAAATGGGCTTTGCAATGGGCGTGCTGCAGTCCGGAGCGATCGGGGGCACCATCCTAGGTCCGTTCTTCGGCGGGCTGCTCGCGGATTCGATCGGCGGTTACCGGCCAATTTTCTATATCACGGGCACACTGCTGTTTGCCGCCTCGCTGCTGGCGCTGCTGACGGTGAAGGAATCGTTCGACCGTGCCAAAGCTGCTGCGGCTCCGCAAATATCCGTCATTCAGGGCTTTCGGGAGCTGAGCCATGCACCGCAGCTGACTGCGCTGTTTGCGGTTACCTTTCTGATCCAGTTCGCCATGCTTGCGCCGATGCCGCTCATGCCGCTCTATGTGCAGGAGCTGCACGGCTCGGCTGAGCACCTGGCTCTCCTCGCTGGGTTTGTCGGCTCAGTAACCGGGCTCTCCAATATGATTGCCTCGCCGCTGCTCGGCAGACTCGGGGACCGGATCGGCTCCGAAAAGATTCTGTATATATCCATGTTCGGAGCCGCTGTCCTGTTCATTCCGCAAGCCTTCGTCGGCAAGGTATGGGAGCTTTTACTATTCCGGTTTCTGCTCGGCATGTTTCTCGGCGGACTTATCCCTTCCGTTAACGCGCTGATCCGCCGGTATACGCCGTCAGGCATGGAGAGCCGGGCATACAGCTTCAACAGCAGCACGCTGAGCCTCGGCAACATCGCCGGGCCGGTTATCGGCGGTGCGGTTTCCGGATGGACGGGAATCGAAGGCGTGTTTATCATTTCGGCCGTGCTTCTCTTTATTAATACGCTATGGGTTCGCCTGTCACTTCACAACAGCCAGCGCAAGCCCGTCGTAAGCGGGAAGGATCGTGCTGATTAGCCGCTCGTCGCCTGCTATCCGCTCATTAAACGCACGCATGGCGATAACAGCCGGTCCTTGCTTGGTCTGATCCAGGGTACGTCCTCGAAGCAGCGTATTGTCCCCCGCGATAACCGCTCCCGGCCGCGCGAGGCGGATCGCCCAATCGAGATAGACCGGATAACCTTCCTTGTCGGCGTCGATGAAGAAAAAATCAAACCGCCGCCCCTCCTCGGCCAGCTTGGCCAGACTGTCTTTCGCATCCCCGATCCGGTAAGTCACCCTGCCGCCTAAACCGGCCCCCTCCATATGCGCCTTGGCTACATCGGCGTAGCTGCGTTCCAGCTCAAGAGAAGTGAGCGTTCCTTCCTGTCCCAGTCCCCGGGCCAGATAGATGCCGCTGCATCCCCCAAGCGCGCCGATTTCAAGCAAATCTTTAGCGCCTGACATCCGCACCAGCATCGTCAGCAGCCTGCCATAACCGGAGGGGATCGAAATTTCCGGCATGCCTGCCTCCCGGATTCCGGACTTGGCCCGTTCAATATCGGCGTCTTCCCCGAACAATTCTTCTACATACTGATCTGCAGGAATCATCGTTTCAGTCCTCCCATATCTCTTCATTTGTAAACAGACTTCGCTTTATCTATACTAGATTGTATGATTTTGGGCGGATGATTACAAACTGTTATACAGCAAGTAAGTCTTCTTCCTGAATTAATTGAACGATTACAATAATGGAGTGACAAAAATAATGCAAAAGCTGCAATTAATCGCCGCCTGTCCGATGGGGCTCGAGGCCGTCGTTGCAAGAGAGCTTAAGGAGCTCGGTTATGAAAATACGAAAACGGAGAATGGGCGGGTCAATTTTGAAGGCACGCCGGCAGATATTTGCCGGGCGAATCTGTGGCTGCGTACCGCCGACCGTGTGCTCGTCAAGATGGGCGAATTCTCCGCTCATACTTTCGATGAACTGTTCGAAGGCACGAAGGCGCTGAATTGGCCGGATTGGATCCCTGCGGAAGGCGAGTTTCCCGTGCAAGGGCGTTCCCATAAATCGCAGCTGTCCAGCGTACCGGCGTGTCAGGGAATCGTTAAAAAAGCGATCGTGGAGAAGATGAAGGAAAAATATAACCGCGAATGGTTTCCGGAGAACGGTGCCCTGTATACTTGCGAAGTGTCGCTTCTGAACGACCGGGCGTTGTTAACGCTGGACACGACCGGTCCGAGTCTTCATAAGCGCGGTTATCGCAAGCTCGTCACCGAGGCGCCGCTCAAGGAGACGATGGCTGCCGCGATGATCCTGCTGAGCCGCTGGCGGGCGGAACGCCCGCTGTATGATCCGTTTTGCGGCTCGGGCACGATCCCGGTCGAAGCGGCGATGATCGGCTGGAACATCGCTCCGGGTCTGCGCCGCAGCTTTCCGAGCGAGCATTGGCCCATAATTGGCGGCCAAGCCTGGGAGCAGTCGCGCGAGGAAGCGTTCGACGCGGTCAAAGACGACTTACCGCTTATCATTGCCGGTTCCGATATTGATCCGAAAGCAATCGAAGTCGCTGAAGCCTCCGCGAAGAAAGCAGGGCTCGCAAAAGAGATTACGTTCCGGACGCTGCCGGTCGCGAAAGCGGACCCCGCCGGAGATTACGGCTGTCTCATTACAAACCCGCCGTATGGCGAACGGTTGGGCGACGACCGCGAGGCCGAAAAAGCGGTTCGTCAGCTCGGAACCGCTGCCGGAAGGCTTTCTACATGGTCGTTTTTTGCATTGAGTCCCGCAAAATCGTTTGAGCACTATTTCGGTCGGGCGGCAGACAAAAAACGGAAGCTCTATAACGGACGTATCGAATGCGGGTTTTACCAATATTTCGGACCGCTTCCTCCGCTTCGAAAGAAAGAAACGCAGGAAGAATATTAAAATTAGGGCTCCGTTCATGCATCGCTCCGGTTGTTTGAGCGCTTGCGCGCGACCGACCAAGCGTAAACGGCTTCGCCGTCCTCTGGCGGCTAAGCTTCGTTTCGCGGAGAATTCTAAGCAGATATAAGTGTGAAACTTATAAATTCTTAGAATTCAAGCAAACGGCTTCACCGTCCTTTAACGGGTGAAGCATCGTTTTGCGGAGAAATTTAAGCCGGTATAAGAGTAAAATTTATACTTTCTTATATTTTGAAAAAAAAGCCGCCTCGAGGCGGCTTTTATCTCTTCTTTATATATTTTTTCGCTTTCTCAATCGCTTCGTCCTCGGTAGGCGCCGTTACATATCTCCCATTAATAAAAATGAATGCGAATCGCGAGCATGGTCCGCAGTAGGACTTGCAGCCGATTTTTATTTCAGCGTCCGGCGCCAGCTTTGCCAGCTTCGGCACTGCCGTTTTTACCCTCATATGCTTGCATTTATCGCATACCCGTATATCGTTAGCCATCTACTTTCCCCGTTCCTCTTGCCGTTAATGGTCGCCGTGATTTCCTTTGGACGGATTGGTAATCGCAAAGCCTTCCTTCGGAATATAGAAATAATCGATTCGCACGCCGTCAAGCATCGGCTCGTTCTTAGCGAGAATGACATCAATATCCTTATCGGTGGATACCACTTCATCCGCATCCGTCGGTACATCCATCGTCATACCGTAGTGGGCATGGTCGCCGTGCGAATGCGTGACATATACTCTCAGTTTTTTGCCGTCGTTTTCCGGCTTGTCCAGCTCGGCCTTCAACACTTTAGCGGCATTACGCGAAATTTTACACTTCATCAATTTTATCCAGCTCCTTCTCAGCTCTCCAGCGAATAACCTGATTTCACTATCTTTCTCATTGTAATGAAAGCTGAAAGGAAGTTCAACTATGCGGGTACTTCCGCTCCATTCTCCCTGCGAACCACTCCGCCATCAGCATCGTAACCGCAATATCGTCGAAAGGCAGCATCGGAAGCGCATCGGGCAGCACCCAGTAAAGCGCCACCGGGATTAGAAAAAGCAGTTTATCTCTTACGAGTACGTCTTTGGAACGGAGCAATCTGTAAATGCGAACAAATACATGCTGCCAATGTCGTAGCGATAGTAATTTGCGCATGGCCGCCTCTCCTCTTTTTATATCAATTGCTTATTATAGCATGCCGCAACAGGGTATGTTTCATGAAAAATATCGAAGCGCGCGCAGCAGCAAACTTTGTACCGAGTCATACATCTCATCAAATTGGCTGACCGGCAGCGGATTGGCGCCTATTCCCGCTTCCACAGTAAATCCGGGCTTACGAAACTCCTGAATGAACCAATCCTTAAAGCCTGCGTCACTGCCGGTTAATTTAACGGCGCGATATCCGCTCGCTTCCGCCAATTGTCCCGCAAGCTCTTCCGCCTCCGGAGGCTCGTACTCGCGATAATTCCAATAAATCTCCTGTCCCTGCGTATGCAGCGATACAACCGCGTCGAACCGCTCATCGAGGGTGAACTCGGCAAGCGATCGCGCCTCCGGCTCGCTTAGCGGCTCCGTTCCCGGATAATCCCGCGGCCCCGGACGGTCATGTCCCCTCCGCTGACGCTCGTCTTCCCAATGAGCTGGAAATTGATCGTTCAAATCAACGCCGCGGATATTGGCCTTCCAGCCGTGAAACCGGGTTGAATAACGATTATAATGAAGCAAATTCGTATAAAACGGATGCAACGGGCGTAATCCTTCAAGTACAAGCTCTACCCCGTCCGGATTGACCATCGGCACGACCCATAGCGTCGTTTGTTCATAGATAGACTGACAATCTTCTCCTCTTACCTTTTCCCTAAGCTCATACCCTCTTGCCAACTCCTCGGTAAACCGCATCAGCAGCGGCGTTGTAATCCATTCATTTGCATGAACCGAAGCATTGACATGAATTTTTCGCGGACCTTGTCCGAAACGAAGCGCATGAATCGGTTTCCC
Source organism: Paenibacillus tarimensis (assembly GCA_041281825.1). Classification (GTDB taxonomy): domain Bacteria; phylum Bacillota; class Bacilli; order Paenibacillales; family Paenibacillaceae; genus Paenibacillus_D; species Paenibacillus_D tarimensis_A. The sequence goes on from CP166298.1 coordinate 3,961,064, forward strand.
CATCACACTTTCGCCAATAACTTTACGCTCCAAAAAGGGATACGCCCGTTGAAGCATGTCAAGATCCCGGCACACGTCATCGAACCCGTACTCCGCATCGCCGGTTACAATTTGGCTGCGAAGCTCGGCCGGCACTTTAATCGTATACCCGGGTATCGGCCGCTTCGGATCCAGCTGCGGATTCATAAGAAGCAGTGAATAGACGGAAACGTTAAACAGCTGGGCAATACCATAAAAGGTATCGTCCGGTTGTATGACATAAAACATGCATTCCGGTGCAGGAATGTGCATCAGCAGCCCTGGGATCAGACGCTTCCGGCCGGTTAATCTCGGATTGGCCGCCAGCAGTGCATGCTCGTTTACGCCAAAACGCCCGGCAATACGCAGCAGCGTATCACCGGGCTGAATCATATAGTTGAATATACGTGTCATTCCATCGACCTCCCGGCGTTTTCCCTTTCGTACCAAGTCTATGCCGGCGTTAAGAGGCTGATGATCAACTTTAACGTATGTGTTTTTGAAGCTGACTATTATACGATCTTGGGCACCTGCCAGACGACAGGAGTCAATACGATTTCTTCATTGAGCCACTGCTGGGCTATCGCTTTGAATATTCCCGCGTCTCCGCTGCAGCAGAACTGATGTACCGGAACGGCGTCGTTCCGGGCAAGCTTGCCCTGGTCGTGAAGAATCGTGCTGATTTCGCGGGCGGTCTCATCCGCGGAGCTAATGAGTGTCACGCCGTTCCCCATCACTTCCGAAATCGTCTCAGCCAGAAACGGATAATGCGTGCAGCCAAGAATAAGACAATCAATTGGACTTGATTTAAGAAACGACAGGGAGCTGTGCACCGTTTCATAGGTTTCCGGAGAACGGAAATTTCCTTTCTCAACCAGCGGCACAAAGCTCGGGCAAGCCTTGCTGATCACTTCAATATTCGGTTTAAGTCGTTTTAACGCGATCTCATACGCACCGCTTGTAATTGTCCCTTCGGTGCCGATCACGCCGACATACCCGGTTAACGTTCGGCCGATTGCCGCTCTGGCTCCCGGATAAACGACGCCAACAACCGGAATATTCACCCTGGACCGGATATCTTCCAAGCCGACGGCGGTTGCCGTATTGCATGCTATCACAATCATTTTGGGGCTGAACTGTATTAAATAATCTACAATTTCACGTGTAAAACGTATGACTTCCTCGGCAGGACGAGGACCGTAAGGCGTGCGTGCGGTGTCGCCGAAATAAATAATCTTTTCACGCGGCAGCTGCCGCATGATTTCTTTGGCGACGGTCAACCCGCCCACTCCTGAATCTAATATCGCAATCGGTTGTTGCACAGACACACCGCTTTCTTCTTCATGATGACTTAAATATCATAGAATATGAATTTACAAGCAAAAACGTACCTACATCTTAGCGCAAATGAAGACAAGGTTCAAGAAGCAAACGCCGGTCTTTCGGTATCCGGACATACAAAAAAGGACCGCCGGCTCGATAGGAAAATCTGAGCCGACAGCCGTATAGATCATCTAAAAATTTCCGCCTTGACCTGCCTCACCGCAGCGGCCCGAGCTCCCCCCGTTGTCTAGGAGTAAGCAGGCAGCCAATCGCCATGCGCTTCAATCAATTCGTCGCACATCGCGATGATCTCATCCATCGACAGTTCTGCCGATGTGTGCGGGTCCAGCATCGCAGCATGATAAATATGTTCTTTCTTAAGCGTCTTCGCCGCTTCAATCGTCAGCAGCTGCGTATTGATGTTCGTCCGGTTCAAAGCGGCGCATTGCGGCGGCAGGTCTCCGACATAGGTCGGCGTCACGCCGCTCCTGTCAACCAGGCATGGCACTTCGACACAGGCTTCACGCGGCAGGTTGGTAATCAGCCCGGTGTTCATCACATTCCCGCCGATCTTGAACGGGACGTTCGTCTCAATCGCATCAAATATATAGGAGGCGTATTCATGTGTGCGCGTATGCGTGAGCGACGCATTGCCGACAAGCTCGCCGCGCATTTTTTTCCACCGTTCAATCTGATTGATACAGCGGCGCGGATATTCATCCAGCGGAATGTTAAACCGCTCAATCAATTCCGGATGAGTGCGTTTAATGAAATAAGGATGATACTCCGCATTATGCTCGGAAGATTCGGTAATGTAATAACCGAATTTAAGCATTAATTCGAAGCGGACCATATCATGATGCTTCTCTGACTGCTTTTCCTGCGCTCTCCGCTTAATTTCCGGATACAAGTCAACGCCGTCCTTCGACACCTCAAGCAGCCAGGCCATATGGTTGATGCCTGCAATTTTCGATTGTACGCCTGCCGTATCCATACCTAAATGCTTGAACAAATCCGATACGCAGACTTGTACACTGTGGCATAACCCCACGGTTTGAATGCCACCCAGCGTATTCATCACATTCGTAAGCGCCGCCATGGGATTCGTGTAATTCAAAAAGAGCGCGTCCGGGCTCACCTCCCGCATATCGGCAGCAAAATCCAGCATGACCGGAATCGTGCGCAGATTGCGGAATATGCCCCCGATCCCGACGGTGTCGGCAATGGTTTGGCGCAAACCGTATTTTTTCGGAATTTCAAAATCGGTAATCGTGCACGGGTCATAGCCTCCAACCTGGATGGCGTTAACGACGTACTTCGCGCCCTTTAACGCTTCCCTGCGGTCGGAATATGCCTTAACGATACACGTGCTTCCGATTGTCTCCTTCAGATGCAACAGCATGACCTCGGAATCCCTTAATCTTTCCGCGTCGATATCGAATAACGCAAGCTCGAATCCTTGCAGGGACGGCGTCAGCATACAATCGCCGAGCACATTTTTGGCAAATACAGTGCTGCCTGCACCTATAAAAGTAATTTTGGACATATTCAATTCCTCCTTGAAGATTGGTGATGTCACCAATATAAAACAACGCGCAGAGGATGAACAGGTCATAAAGCCATTTCTATATGGAGATTTGTAGTTTATAATAATAGCTAAGTGTTCAGCAATCTAGCCGGAAGGAGCCTTGTCATTCGAATGAAAGAACATTATACTTTTTCGATCGCCTTGAACGGTTCGCCCGGAACGGGCGAATTGGCGGTGTTATTTTGCGGTGAAGGCTCTCCTTTTCCGCTTCATAAGATGGGACCCGCAATACATGATTATTTTCTTATTCATACCGTAAGCAAAGGACAAGGTGTATTTGAAACCGGAGGAAAGCGGTATAATTGTAGGACTGGAGATACGTTTTTCATTTTGCCGGGAGAGCTGTTCAGCTACGAAGCGGATGCAGAGGATCCGTGGACGTATCATTGGATCGCATTCCGGGGGCACGGCGCCGCCTCGATTGTGAAAGGGCTCGGCGTTTCTTCCAAGCATCCGGTTGTGCATATGAATCATCTGCGCCGCATTCTTCATTTGTATCGCCGCATGACACGATTACTTCAATCTTCGAACCGGGCAGTAGTGTCGGATTTGGAAGCAAGCGGCTGGCTGCGGCTCATGTTGGCCGAATTCGCGTCGCATATTACCCATGAACAGGCTTACAAATTTGTAAAAGCTTCCGATACCGACCGTCAGATGGATCAGGCGGTGCGGTGGCTCTCGCTGCAATATGAAAAGCCGATTTCAATTGATCAAATGGCCAAGTCGCTCGGTTACCACCGGACGCATCTGTCCAAATTGTTCAGACAGACAACCGGAATGTCTCCAATGCAATACTTATATAAAGTACGGATGGAACGTGCCGAAGAGCTGCTTGCGGGTCCGCTTACCATTAACCAGGTCGCATCATCGGTCGGTTATTCCGACGCCTTGTATTTCTCCAAGCAGTTCCGTAAATGGAAGGGCGTATCCCCTACTGAATTCAGAAACCGGATGACAGCGACAATTTTGAATTAAGTTTCGCGCCTATGTAATGTAACGGCCCGCATAAGGAGGCAAAACTCCTTACGCGGGCCGTTGTCTAAGGCAAACATCAAAATTTCACGACTTCTTCGGTCTCATGCGTCTGCAGCAATTCTTGAACATCTTCATTCTGAACGGTGTCTGCCGCTTCGGCCGCTTCTGCTGTTTCCGCCAGTTCCTCAGCAACTTCGGCTTTAAACTGTTCTACAGCCGAATCAGGTCTAACCTCTGTTTGCCGCGTGCTTCGCCATCCTCTGATATCCTGGATGGCCTGCTTGGTTTTGCCGGCAAATTGAGTCGTTTGAGATCCGACTTGCTGAACAAATTTACCCGTTTGCTCGCGCGCCTGATTGGCAACCCGGGCTGTAGATTCTCCTGCTTGCTGGGCCCGGTCGGCGAGATCCTTGCGAAGCTCACGGCCCGATTTGGGGGCTAACAGCAAGGCGCTGACCGCGCCTACAACGCTGCCGGCAATGATTCCCCACAAAAAGCTTTTTGGTTTGTTCTGATTTCGCATTAGCATTAACTTTCTCTCCTTTCATCCTTATCGTGCCCTTCGTCCCGTCCTGTTGATTCAACATTGTTTGCAGCGCTTTGACGTTTACTCTGCACCCACTGCCAGGCGGTGTAGCCCATTTCTACCCACTCCAGCGCTTCTCCGATTTGCCGTCTGTACTTTCGGCCCGCTTGCTCCACCTGATGGACGGCCGACTCGGACAACGCAGCCGAAACCCGTTGCACCGTATTTGCGGTCTGTTCAAGTGCGGCTCCGAGTTCACCGGCTGATTTGAACAACTTTTCCGTATGTGAGAGCTGCTGCCGGACGCTCTGCACCGTCATGTCGGCTGATCCGAGAACGGTTCGCAGTTCCCCTATCAACTGCGTCGATTCCCGTTGCAGCTCACTTGTTACAGCTTGAACGTGATCGAGTCTGCGGACGGCTGAACGAAGCGATAAAATGACGGCAATGACCAACCCTACAAATGCCAGCGTCGCCACGCATACGCATACGATCATGATGATCATGCTTCATCTCCTCCCCTCCGTTCTGGACGAATGCCCATGTCGTATTGACAGTATAAGCAGCATGGGCTTGTTTTGACACCCGCAAACGAAAAAAAGGCAATCCATCCCCCTCAAGGAACGAATCGCCTTCATACGGCTCTTTTATTCTTTCACTAAGACTGCGTTTGGGTTTGAGCTTGCGATTGTGCCTGACTAACGATTGTTTGGGCTTGTGCAATTTCGGTTGAAGCCTGTTTCAACGCCTCAAGGGCTAACGTTGGATTGCCAGCGGATTGTTCGATCGCCTGTGCAATCATATCTTTTGCAAGAGATGACGCCGCTTCCGCCTGCTTTAATATATTTGCGTCGATTTGATTCGCCATTTTCTTACCCTCCCTTAGGTTGATTTGTCTCATCATGAGAACAAAAATAGGGTGCATCTTTATTAAAATAAATATCCGCTTTTTTTTTGGTGAACATTTTATTCCTGGTACGAATTGTAAAATAAAAAAACGCCGGCTTCAACTTGCTCATTCCGGCGGTCGCTTGTTATTTCTGTTGTTTTATATGATAACTGCATTTGCCCCCGCCCTTGGCCATACATTCCGTCCGTTCAACCGGAGCTTCAAGCAGCGCTTCGAACAAGGCCAGCTCGCAATTGCATGCTTGTTGATAGCGATTCGCTACCTGAGCGATCGGGCAATTGAATTCATTGAATATATAATGGCCTCTATCGACCGCTTCCACTTGCGTCATGTAGCCGCCTGCATTCTGAATCAAGGCAAGCTCCTCCACACGCTGCTCCAATGACTTTCCTTCCATTCTGGAACGATACCGTTCAAGCAGCTTCTGTTTGCGGCCTTCAAAGAGCTTCGTAACGGCTCCGGAGAGCTCTGGGTCCCCCTCCAGCTCCTCGAGCAAATCCAACGCAAGCGTGTTGTAGTTTTTCGGAAAGAGGCCGTCCGCTTCTTCCGTTAAGCCGAACACATGCGCAGGTCTGCCCATCGGCTGGCGGACGATGTTCGGTCTTACATAACCGTCGCGCTCTAATGTATTTAAATGGCGACGCACCGCCATCTCCGTTACGCCTAGCGACTTGGCCAGGTCGCCGGCATTGCTTGGGCCTTTCGTTTTGAGCAGCATTAAGATGATCTGACGGGTCGAACCGTCATGACGGAGATTTCCTTGATTGTGCACCACATCTTGACTGTCCATACTCCATCATCACCACCTAATGGTCCCAGAGAGGTTATTTTAGAATTTAAGAACTTGTAAACCTGATCTGTTCTATTGTAACTTATTTTGCGGTTTCCGTAAATCGAAGCCCGCAAAGTCTAGGTCCGGGTTCCCAATTCCCTCACCAAATAGTCTTCTACCGCTTGGCGGAATTGTAACAGCACGTTCGGCAGTATGGACGTGAGCGGATGCAGCTCTTGCCGGGGCCATTCGTAGTATTCCTGCACAAGCGGCTTGCGAAGCTTAACGAGCGATTGCAGCGGTTCGTACAGGACAGACGGAAATACGCCTTCACCATGAATGATATCGACGATATCTTCGTAACTGCTTGCGTCCCGCATAATAAAACCGTCAATCAGAAAGCTCCCGATATCGGTGACCGTCTCCACTGCAAGATGAAGCGCACGCTCCTGGGCAAGCCCCTGAAGGAGTTCCCCATTCCACTTCGCCGTCAGTATTTCCATGCTGTCAGCCAGACCGGAAATGACATCAAGCCGTTTAGTGATCTGTTCGCGGTTTACATAATACATGATATATCCTGCCTCTACTTTTTCTTCTTTGCTTTACGCTTTAACCACGTGACCATGATTACGCTGCTGATGAGAACGACAAGCAGATAGGTTAGCATTTCATAAACGTCTCTCATATGTTATACCTTCTTCAACGGATCAGAATGACGTGCCGGCAATCAGCTTTCATAATCGACGCTTACCGCCGATTCCCGCACTTCGCTCATATGCTCGATCACTTTTTTGTGGACCGGGTGAACCTGATACGCCTCCAACGCTGCCATCGATTCAAATTTCGTAATGAGCGCAATATCGTACGAGCGCTCGGAGTGCAGCACGTCGGTTCCGACTTCAATATACTTCAATTCCTCCATTTGCCCTTCCATCGCGCGCAATACGGCTGCGGTCCGTTCAACGCTTTGCTGGCTGCGGTCCTTCAATTTAAACAAAACGATATGTGTAATCATGTGTTCAGCTTCCTTTCTATTGACATAGGGATCTTTGAGCGAGACTCAAAGTCTCTCCGCTTTGGGATGAAGTTCGAATAAGTGCATAAGTCAATGCCTCTTTGTCACATAATAACCGAAACGGAACCGTTGCGAAAGGGGTCGAATGCATTGAGACGCTATCCGGTTACGATCGTTGCAACACTCATTGGCTTGGTCGTCTGCCTTTATAATTACACAGGATACGACCCGCATAATATGGTGTTCTTTATGCTCAGCGTACCGGCCTGGATTGCCGATTTGTTCATCGATATCCATGAAGTCAGCGTGCTGTTTATGTATGCCTTGACGATTCTCAGCTGGGCCGTATTGGGATATATCGTTGACCGCCTCGTCATCCGCAACCGGGAGCGGCGAAGAGCCTGACAAGAAGAAAAAGGAGCCGGACCGGCTCCTGCTAATTCCGCTACTCTACAATGAGAACGGATTTCATCTGTAAGTGACCTTCTCCGCACGGGACGTTACAAATGATTTCGTAAGTTCCCGGATTTTCAAATACGTATTCCTCGCTCGCATGATCTTTGTCCAGCTTGATGTCGGTATTTGCAATTTCGACGCCGTGAAATCCGCTTTTGTTCTGCAGGGTTACTTTGTACGTCTCGCCTGCCTTTACCCGATATTCCGCTTGGTCGAATTCCCAGTCCGAGGCTTGAATTTTTAGCAGGGATACTCCTTCCGGCAATTCCGCTGCTTCATCAACCGGTTTTTCCGGTAAGCCAAACGTCATCAGATACAATCCAAGAACGGAAGCTCCGACGAATACAACGAACATAATCCACTTTTGCATGATTCCGTGCTCCCCCTATAACATAATGTCTACAACATATATTACCTAAGATCGTCCGTTTTTCTCAACCTTAAACTTCGGGAATCGAAAACTTTTTTTATTTTTTTGACAAAACCATGAACAAAATCGGTTTATTCTTGTTTTTTATCCTTAAGAATCTCAATGATTTTTCGAATTTGCCCCGGAAGCGGCAGCCCGATCCGGCCGCAGTTTTCCGTGATCGATAGGAGTTCGTTTGCAATATAGAAAAATATCGCGCCAAGCTTGGTCATATCGCCGACTTCCAGCAAAATGTCGATCCGATGGGCAAGTATGATAACGAGCAAAGTCAATCCTTTTCGCGCCAGTCCCCAAAATCCGACGTCACTGTTCAGCTTTTTTTCCTTAACCGCTGCAGCGACACCCGTAATATAATCTATGCCCATCGCAACAAGCAGCAATGTCAAGGCTTCCGGCCAGTAGCCGAATGCAAATGAAATGATCACGCCGATGACACCACTTATTGAGCTAACGATGAATTGACTCATTGCAGGCATACCTCCTCTCCCTCTCGGTACTAACATTATATGCTAGGAGGGAGAAAGGTTGTCCTTACCGCTCAAATTCCACCGATGTGTATCAACCGTCTTTCGAAAAGAGATTGGCGTCGACTGTGTATGTTTTTTAAACAGAACATGAAAATATTGCCTGCTGTTAATCCCGACGTAATCCGCAATGTCGGATACGGGAATATCGGTATGCAGCAGCAGCATTTTTGCTTTTTCCATCCGGTGCATTGTCAAGTATTCCATTAATGTCTGCCCTGTCTGCCGCCTGAAAATGCGCTGAAGATAACCGGGGTGCAGATTAACCGCACCTGCAATATCCTTTACCTGAATATCCCGGTCATAGTTGTGTTGCATAAACATAATGCTCTTCTTTACATACCGTTCCGCATCCTGCGATATGCCGCTCATCGCTTCCCGCCGGAGCCTTGCGATCCGGATCAGCAGTTGGGCGAAAAGAAGGCGGACCATCGGCCGGTCGCCCGTATCTTCGTGATCAAGTTCAAGCACAAGGCTTTTCAGCGTATGATACACTTCATCGGGATCGCGTTGTACCAGATATTGCGAAGGCACGGACAGCAGCTCAAGCAGAGCGGGATCTTCATCGGCCAGCTGCTTGATCGACGGTAACGGACTGCTCTGCCGCTGAAATGTAAATTCCACGTTAAGCATCCGGCAAGGAGACTGTGCATCGACAACAAGACGATGCGGAACGTTGGAATCCAGCAGCACAAATTCTCCTTTTTTCAATACGATTCGTTCCGTCCGGTTCGGCGCGAACTCGATTTCTATCGTTGCCCTTCCGGAAATCATGTACATGATCTCGGTTGCATCGTGACAGTGAAACGGCATGGTGAAAACATGCCACTGCTTGAAATAATAGGCGACAAACCGCGGATGATAATGATCTTCCAATAACGATTGCTGGAACAAACTTCCGTTTCCCATAGGCCTGCCTCTTTAAACGTATTTCATCAGGATGCGCTCGACGCGCTGCAGATGCTGACGCATCCTTTCCGCAGCCTTTTCTTGATCCCCGGCCGCAACCGCCTCGAAGATCTGCAGATGGTCCTCGTACAGCTTCGTGGCGACCGAGCGGTTCGCATACATTTCCGCACGCCTGGTTTCACGGATTGCCGTTTCCATCGGCGTCATGATCGATTCGAGCAGCCGTGCCATGATACTGTTATGCGTCGCCTCGGCAAGCGTGACATGGAACAGCAGGTCCGTACGCTCTCCTTCCAGATCGTCGCCGATCGACCGATCCATCTCCTGCATAAGCCGCTGCAGCTTGATCATATCATCCGTTGTCCGTTTCGCGGCGGCAATCGCCGCATTCGAAACTTCCAACGCCTGTCTTGCCTCCAGCAGCTCAAGCAGCTTATCCTTGTTCAAACGAAGCGACCGCTGCTCCGGCAGCTCGAATTCATCGGGAGTACTGCGGATAACGGTGCAGCCGCCGCCTTGACGGATTTCGATCAGCCCCATTGCTTTCAAGGCGCTGAGCGCTTCCCTCGTCGTCGACCGGCCGACGCCGAACTGTTCCGACATCTCTTTCGTCGACGGCAGCTTGTCCCCAACCTTGAGCTTTCCTTCCATGATCAGCCGTTTAAGCTGTTCGGTAATTTCTTCATAATGGTTTCGTTTCGTAAGCTTTTTAACGTCCATGGATCCCACCTGCTTCAACCGACCAGCAGGGCATACACGACACCCGGTCCATGGACTCCGATCGTCAAATCGTTCTCGATGTCCGCCGAACGGCTTGGTCCGGAAATGAAATGGATGCCCGCCGGCAGTTTCCCGCTTCCCGCCGTATCGAAATCGGACAATATTTCACCCAGCCTCGTTTTTAACCGGCTGACCGGAATGACGGCAATCAACACGGTCGGCAGCAGGCTGACCGAACGTCCTTTATCCTTGGAAGACTTGACGGTAATTGAGCCGGTATAGGCCGCGGCGTAATCGGCAACGACAACACCGAAATCGGCTTCGGCCGCCCTTGCCTTCCAATGCTCCGCTGCATCGCCGCTGTTCCAGACCGATACGTTCGCTTCCGGCAGCGCGCCTTCAAGGTCCAGCGCATCGAGCTCGGGCTGACGCTGGCGGATAACGTACCGGGCGCCCATCTCCGCCGCTTTGTCTGCGATGAAGGCGCGGACCTCCTCCATGTCAGCCATTCGTTCAACATGGCCTCCCGCCGCCTTAAAATGATCCCTAAACTTCTCAATCCGCTCTTCGAGCGGCCATTCGAAGCGCAGCCAGAAATCCGGAGCTCCCTTGAAAGGATGGGCGGGCTTCTCCGTTAGCCGCGGCCGCTTCAGCTTGTTTGCGATTCCGTCCATAAACGATTGCTGTTTGGCGCGGGACTGCGCTTCAAGCTGTGCCAGCCAATCCTGATGCGTATCAGCCATGGGTGTTCCCTCCTCTGTGATCTCTTTCTTTGATCATTGCTTCCATCCGTTCGCGCATCTCAGGATCCATCGGTTTCGTTTCCGTCCGAACCTCCTGCTCCAGCGTCTTCCACTTGTCGCGGAAGGAATGCTTGGGTAATACCGGCGCTACCCGATAGCGGTTCCAGCCTTTCAACGGACCAAGCTTAATGCGGATTCCGCCGTCCTTGGCAATAAGCTTCTGACCCAGCTTGCCGAGCTTCAGCATGCCCGACATCCGTCCCGCTTTACCGGCAACGGCTGCGAAGCCCTTCATTCCGGCCGTCTCGGCCAGGTTGCCGTGTCCGCTCTCCACTTTGCGTCTTCGTAAATAGACAAGCATATCGTGCAGCGGAATTTTGACCGGGCACGCTTCGTAGCATGCGCCGCACAAGCTTGACGCACCCGCAATATCGTCCCATTCGGCGACGTTCTTGTTCAGCGCCGGCGTCAGCACTGCGCCGATCGGCCCGCTGTAGGTGCCGCCGTAGGCGTGTCCGCCGATATGACGGTACACCGGGCAAGCATTCAGGCAAGCGCCGCAGCGGATACAATTAAGCAGCTCCTGAAACTCCGGATCGCCGAGCTGCAGGGAACGGCCGTTGTCGACGATAATAATATGCATTTCGTCCGGACCGTCCGCATCCTCGCTTCGCCTTGGGCCGGTAATGCCCGACATGTATACGGTCAGCTTCTGCCCGGTTGCCGAACGAGGCAGCAACGTTGCCATAACTTCGAGGTCCGCCCAGGAAGGAATGATCCGCTCCATCCCCATAAGCGTTATTTGTGTTTTCGGGACGGTGGTCACCATCCGCGCATTGCCCTCGTTTTCGAACAAAACCATCGAGCCCGTTTCGGCAATTGCGAAGTTACAGCCGGTCATCCCGATATCGGCCTCCAGAAATTTCTCGCGCAGCTTCTTGCGCACGAAGCCGGCCAATATGGATGTATCCGGAGGCAGTGTTTCCCCCGCTTCTGCGGATAGAAGCTCAGCGATTTGATAACGGTTCTTATGAATGGCCGGAATGATAATATGGGAGGGCGTTTCACCCGCTAATTGAATAATGTATTCCCCTAAATCCGTTTCAATGGCTTCGACGCCGATCGTTTCCAGCGCATGATTCAGATGGAGCTCCTCGGTCACCATTGATTTCGATTTCACAACCGACTTGGCCGCTTTGCGCTCGGCGATCGCCAGCGACAGCTTAACCGCCTCTTCGGCCGTATCCGCAAAATGGACATGTACGCCGTTCGCTCTGGCATTTTCAGCGAACACATTCAAATAATAATCCAGATGGGCGATCGTGTGCAGGCGGATTTGGCGGCCGCGTTCCCGCCACTCGTCCCAGTTGCCATGGTCCTCGGAAGCCGCTTTCTTGCCGTTTCTAAGCCGCTCCGTCGTAAACTTGACCGCTTTGCGCAGAAATTCATCGTTTAACGCAAGCTCTGCCCGTTTTTTAACCGAACCGCCTTTTGAAGTTACAGCGCTCATCGTCCGCTCACCCCTTCATACAAAAGCTCGGCCAGGTGCATGACCCGAACCGGTTCATTCCGGTAACGCAAATTGCCGGCAATATTCATCAAGCAGGCCATGTCGAGACCGACCAATACCTCCGCCTCGGTCTCCTTCACATGATCGACCTTCTCCGATACCATCGCGCCCGAAATATCCGACATCTTAACGGCAAACGTGCCGCCGAAGCCACAACAGTCTTCCGCGAACGGCAGCGGTACGAATTCGAGTCCCCTGACTTGCCTCAACAGCTCCATCGGCTCATCCTTTACGCCCAGCAGCCGGCTTCCATGACAGGATGGATGGTACGTCACCTTATGGTTGAATTCCGCCCCGAGATCTTTTACACCGAGCACCTGGACGAGAAATTGCGTAAATTCGTACGTTTTCCGCTGCAGCTTCTCCGCTTGCTCTAGCATAACCGGATCGTTCTGAAACAGTTGCGAATAATGATGGATCATATAAGTGCACGAACCGGAAGGCGATATAACGAAATCGCTGTCCTCGAATGCGGCCAGGATTGTTTTTGCCGTTTCCCGCGCCTCGTTCCAGTAACCGCTGTTAAAGGCCGGCTGGCCGCAGCAGGTTTGGATCGGCGGAAACGCAAGCTGCACGCCGTAACGCGCGAGCAGCCGGACCATTGCTTCACCGACGCGCGGATAAACCGCATCGCTTAAGCAGGTGATAAATAGAGATACTTTCATAACACACCTCATTCGATAATTTATTAGCTAAGCCGGTAGTTTTGGCGACCGAAGTCATCCAGGCTAAAGCCTGCTGAAAGATCGTTGGCTGCATCCAACAAATGCTTCCGAGTAAAACTCCGCATTCTCGCGAGCCGCTTTATAATGTAAAACACAAATGCTCGCCCTATTATCTCTTTTTGGCTGAGTTCCCAGATGATTGTTGCCTTCTCAGGACTGATCGATTGCGTACCGATAATTTCTAACGGTTGTCAGCGACGTTATATGCAGTTTATTCCTATTTTTGCAAGGCTAACGGTTTCCAGTGCGCCTATTTGACCATTTTTCACGTGTTTTGGGTCCGCTTTCTGCAAATAGCGGCGCCTGTAACCGTAAAAACCTCAAAATGGCGTTTCTTCGGGTAGTGTCAATAAGTTTGTGTATCGGGAGTGTAGGGACTCTTTGAAGTTGTCTCAGTGGTGGGCACAGCCCAAGCGAAGGCGCGGGAGTATTCTTTTAGTCTCCGTACCGCTCACGGAACATCTTCTCAAAAGCCTTCTTAGTTTCTTCCATGCCAAAGCCGCGAATGATACGCTTGCTCCATCGCTCATTGTAATCGGTCACAACTAAGTAAGCGATCTTCTCAGCAGCATCAATGTTTGGAACGCTGTTCATGGGGTAGAGCCGTTTTCGGATCTCCTTCACCGTTCGCTCTATGGCGTTTGTGGTGTAAATGGACTTCCTTATGTCAGCGGGATACTTGTAGAAGGTCAGTAGCACCGGGAGATCTGCCCGCCAAGAAGCGAGCTCTCGCGGATACTGCTTAGACCATTTCAGCTCTACAGCATGGAATTGTCTTACAGCCTCCTCGTAGCAAGGTGCGTTGTAGACCCCCTTGAGATCACCGAGGAACTCTACCTTGTCCTTAACACGGACTTTAGGAAACGTATTGCGCATCTTGTGGACGACGCATCGCTGCACATCGGCTTTTGGATAGACACTGTGAAAGGCTTCTTCTAGCCCGACAAGCCCATCGAAAACACCAAGGAGGAACTCTTTTGCTCCACGTTCATAGAGCTCCTGCAAAAACATCTTCCATCCGTGGGCGCTCTCGTTACCGCCAACATGGAAACCCAGGATTTGACGGTGACCCTCTTCATCGATGGCCATAGCGACATAAATGACTTCTGTAGCGACGCTATCGCGGCGCAGACTAAAATGAATGCCGTCGATGTAGAGCACAGAGTAGCGTTTATTTAATGGCTGGTTCTGCCAAGCGTGGACATCCTGTAAGACCGTATTGGTGATGTTACTGACGGTAGCTGGCGAATAATGCGTACCCAGTATACACTCGATGAAATCCCCCACTTCCCGCGTACTCATTCCGCCTTTGTACATACGGATGACTGCCTCTTCCAGCCATCCGTCGCGGCGTTGGTAGGGCTCGAAAAGTTCGGTGCGAAATTCACCCTGGCGGTCACGAGGGACTTGGAGATCGTCAATTTTACCAAACTGTGTTTCCAGGGTCCGTGAGTAGTAGCCATTACGAGTATCCTGCAGCTCTGGCTTCTCGATCGTTAGGAAGTTGGTTAATTCTTCTCTCATGAGAAGCTCAAGCTTGTCTTTTACAAAGGCCAACACTACATTTGCTAATTGATTCATGAACTCGGAATTGTGTATACTTTGATTCAAGGTAGGGTATCTCCTCTCGTGGATCTGGACAATTCCGAGAGTACCCTACCTTCCTTGTGTTGTGAACACTTTTTTTTCATACACAAACTAATTTACGTCATCTTTCTTCGCCAAATAGCGGCATGTACAACCATTAGAGCAGTCAAAACTGCGACATAAGTTTTTTTGAGATTAACCTTCTGGTCTGCCAACCCGCTGGAAGCTGACCGCCTAAAGGCGGTGGGTTTAGACCTGGCGTATGGAAACTAAATCTAACTCATATTATATCAGGTTGTCAGACAAGTTGAAAAGCAAAATCTTCCTGCATGAGGAAGACTTTGCTTATAATTATTTATACCGTTGTCGTCGGAATCGACATTTCGTTCAGGCTCGATAACAAGCTTACCGATAAGCTTCTGTCAGTAATGACTTCATGGATCTCTTTCATGTCCGCCACATGAGTAAAGGCTTGCACACCGAACTTGCTCGCGTCCGCGAGGAGGACAACCCGGTCCGCCATCCCGATCATTTTTTGCTTGAGGCGGGCCTGCAGCTCGTTCGACTCGCTTATTCCCCGCTCTAAATGAACGCCTTTGCAGGAGAGGAATAATTTATCAACGTAATAGGCGTCAAGCGAACGCTCCGCGAGAGGTCCGACATACGACAGCGATCGCTGCGCAAGCTGGCCGCCGGTGGAAATCACTTCGATCTTTTCTTTGGAACTTAACTCCATCGCTACCTTGATTGAATTGGTCAGTACGGTAAGCGGGACATCCGGCAGAATAGCCGCCATATACCAAGCCGTTGTACTTGCATCCAATAAAATCCTGTCTTTCGGCCCAATTCGGCGGACAGCTTCGGCAGCGATCCGCTTCTTCTCTTCCGCATGAATGATTTCCCGTTCAAAGTAAGGAATTTCCGGCTGGTCCTTCACGCTGACTGCCCCGCCATGTGAACGGCGCAGACGGCCCGCCTGCTCCAAACGATCGAGATCACGCCTGATTGTTTCTTCCGTCACTTCACACAGCTCGCTCAGCTCGGAAACCCTTACGCTTCCTCTCTCATTGACAAGCTGCACGATTTTCTCATACCGCTCCGCAACCAGCATCATTCTCCTCACTCCGCATCGTACGTTATTCCGTTAAACCGGTTAGTCGGACAAACCGCCCATAGGCATCATCCCAATGTTCACGCTGTTCGGGTTCGTATACCGTGACAGGGAACGAATCCGCAATCGTGCGCCGCGCTTCCCAAATATCCGAGAAAACGCCATGAGACATCCACTGGACCGCCAAGTTGCCGATTGCGCTGCCCTCAGCCGGGCCCGCCCAAACCGGTTTGCCTATGGCGCTTGCCGACCATCGGCAGAGCAATGTGTTCTGTATCCCGCCGCCTACCATATGCAATCCGTTAAAACGCTGTCGGGACAGCCGTTCCGTTAATTCCAGCACATAGCGGTATTTTAATGCAAGGCTTTCCAAAACACAACGGACAAACTCGCCGGGCTTCTCAGGTGAGCGCTGTCCGGTCCGTTCGCAATACTGACGGATACGCGGGCTCATATCTCCGGGATGGAGAAACATCGGGTCGTCCGGTTCAACGAAGGCGGCGAACGCAGAAGCCTTGTCCGCCATCGCCACCAGGTCGGGGAAGGAGTAATTCAATCCGGCGCGATCCCATTCCCTTTTCAGTTCCTGAACGATCCATAATCCCATAATATTTTTGAGCAGGCGATACGTATTGCCGACACCGCCTTCATTCGTAAAATTCAGCTTTAACGCTTGTTCATCAATGATCGGCCGCCCGACCTCCGTCCCCATAAGCGACCATGTTCCGCAGCTTAAGTAAGCGAAGGAACGGTCCAGAGCCGGCACCGCAGCAACCGCCGAACCGGTATCGTGCTCCGCCACGGCTATGACGGGAACCGAAGAAATTCCGAGTTCTTCACAAACCGAAGGGAGCAGCTCTCCGGCTTTTGTTCCGGGCTGAACCACCCTGCCGAACCATTCCTCCGGAAGCTCCAGCTTCGACAGTAATTCCGAATCCCAGTGCCCTGCCACCGGATTAAAAAGCTGGGTCGATGTTGCATTCGAAAATTCGTTTATCATTTCGCCTGTCAGGAAATAGCGAAGCAGATCGGGGATCATCAGAAAGCGCTTCGCTTCCCGGAGCAGAGGCGAATTGTCTCTCTTCAACGCCGCAAGCTGATAGATCGTATTAAACGGAAGGAATTGAATCCCGGTCCGCTCAAAGATCGTTTCTTTCGGAAGGACGGCGAACAGCTGCTCCATCATTCCGTCCGTATGACGGTCACGGTAGTGATACGGGTTGCCTAGCAGCTCGCCGCCGCTTCCGATGAAGCCGAAATCCACGGCCCAGGAATCGATGCCGATGCTCTCCGGCGTAATCCCGCGGTGTTTAGCGTGCAGCAGTCCCTGCTTAATCTCATGATACAAACGAAGAATATCCCAGTGCAGCCGGCTGCCGATCTGTACCGGGTCATTGGAAAATCGGTGCAGCTCCTCCACTTCGATCTTCCGGTCCGTCAGTCGGCCGAGCAGCGCCCTTCCGCTGCTTGCGCCAAGATCGTAAGCGAGAATCGTCACCAGCTTGCACCGCCTTTGCCTCTCGCCAGAATGTCTCTGCCATAGCTGCTTTCCAGATAAGCCTTCATCGGATCGACAGGCAGTCCCTGCTCTTCGCGTACCGCCTGCAAAAGCGGCGCGACATCGAACTCGAACGCTTTGCGCACCGCATCCTCCGCGCCGAGCACGTCGCCGACCGCTTGTGCTTCTTCTACTTCGGCATGATTGATGAGCAGCGCTTTTGCATATTGGGTTTGCACATTTAATACGGAGCGGAGCATAGCCGGGATTTTCTGTTCGATATTGTGCGATTGATCTATCATGTAAGCAATATTGTTCACCGTACCCCGAATCGCTTCATCGTTGTCATTGGCCGCGCTCAATATTTGATAGAAAATCAAAAATAATTCATATGGATTAACTGAGCCTACGATCAGATCGTCATCGGCATATTTACGGCTGTTGAAATGAAATCCGCCGAGACGCTTTTCATCGATCAGATAAGCGACGATATGCTCGATGTTCGTTCCTTGGGCATGATGTCCGGTATCGACAAGCACTTCCGCCTGAGACCCGAGCTTCAACGCCAAATTATACGCCATGCCCCAATCCGCAAGATCGGTATGATAGAACGCCGGCTCAAAAAACTTGTACTCAATGAGCATGCGCATTTGCGGCTGCATCGCTTTGTACATTTCGGCCAATGCCTCGTACATCCATGCTTTACGTTTGCGGATGTCTCCTTGCCCCGGATAGTTCGTGCCGTCGGCAAACCACAGGCTCAAATCGCGCGACCCGGTTTCTTTGGCAATATCGACGCATTCCAGCAAATGGTCCGTCGCTTTGCGCCGGATTGCAGGGTCGGCGTTCGTCACGCTGCCGAGCATATAATCGTCTTCCTGGAACAGGTTCGGATTCACGGCGCCGATCGACAACCCCAGATTTTCCGCGTGGCTGCGCAGCTTGCCGTAGTCTTCGACCTTATCCCACGGAATATGGATCGCTACCGAAGGAGCGGCGCCGGTCAACCGGTGCACCTGCGCCGCATCTTCGAATTTTTCGTACGGATTGCGCGGTACGCCGCTTTTCTTAAATACTTTGAACCGTGTGCCTGAATCGCCGTAGCCCCATGACGGCGTTTCGATCTTTAATGCTTTCAATTTCGATTTCACTAGTTCCAGGTCGATTCCCCGTGCTTGCTGCTGTTCTTCAAATAAGGCATAGGCTTTGTCGCTCATCTTACAGCCTCCTATTGTCATGCCCTCACGGGCACGTAATTAAAATCTTCCGTTTCGCTTATTTCAAAGGATAAGCCATTGTTGTCATTAACGAATTCTCGGCTTGTGTCGCATCCAACCGGCTGTACTGGACAATAACCGGCACATCGCTGGATACCTCGATCGCGTAAGGGACGCCGTGCGGAATGTTTGCGCCGTCCTTATGGAGTTCTTTTGTCCGGATATGCTTCGTCCTTCTGGCCGGCACGAATGCCTCGATATTCTCGATCGGCTCGCGGTCCTCGAAATAGATGGTGATGTAAAGCAGCGCATCCTCCGGACACACATTCAGCACACAGATCGATTCATGGCTTTCTAGAATGCCGGAGCTGATCTCCGGAATATATCCGTCAGGGATGATCCAATGCTTTTCGCCTCGGTTCCTTATCATATGAATCCACGCTCCTTATCGAATTATCGGGTGAATGCGGCCGGTACGCCGCCGTCAATCGTCAGCATGCAGCCTGTCGTCTTTTCCGCTTTGGAGGAAGCGAAGAAAGCAATGCCTTCGGCGATATCTTTAGGATAAATATTAACCAGCAGCGTCGTGCGCTTGCGGTAATACTCTTCGAGCTGATCCGGTTCAATGCCGTAAGCGGCCGCCCGTTCATTACGCCAGCCGGAGTTCCAGATCGCAGATCCCTGCAATATTGCATCCGGCAAAACCGTATTGACGCGGATACCGTATTCTCCGCCTTCCGCGGCGATGCAGCGGGACAGATGAGCTTCCAACGCCTTCGCCGAGCTGTACGCCGATGCGTTCTTGCCGGCATACACGGAGTTTTTCGAGCCGACAAATACCATACTGCCGCCGATCGCCTGCATTTTCATCACTTTGAATGCCTCACGCGCCACTAGAAAATATCCGGTGCCGAGTACGTTCATATTCAAATTCCATTCTTTCAGCGACGTTTCATCAAAGGGGCTTGAAGTCGCCAGACCGGCATTATTAACGATAATGTCGACACCGCCGTATTCGACCGCCGTTTCTTCATATGCCGCAATGACGTTCTCTTCCTTCGTGACATCCATCTTCACCGCGATAGCACGGTGTTCTCCGAACTTCTCATTGATCTCGGCCGCAACCTTCTGCGCGCCTTCGAGGTTCAAGTCGGCAAGCACGACATGCGCGCCTTCCGATACTAGTCGGCGGGCCGTTTCGCTGCCGATGCCGCCAGCGCCGCCGGTAATGAAAGCGATCTTGCGGGAAAACTCGGCTTCTGCCGGAGCAAGCGTCAGCTTATATAACTCAAGCGGCCAATATTCCACATTGTAGGACTCGTTCTCGCTGAGCGATACGAACTGTCCGAGTGCGGTAGCGCCTCTCATGACCGCAATCGCGCGATGGTAAAGCGCGCCGCTTACTTTCGACATCGCCCAGCTCTTACCGGTATTGATCATGCCGACGCCGGGAATGAGTATGACGCGCGGAGCCGCTTCGAACATGACGTCTCCTTCGTTTTTGTTACGTTCGAAATAGGCTTTATACTGCTCTTTATAGGCCGCAACGCCTTCTTTCAATTTATCAACCAAACCGTGGGCGTCATCCGCGTTCGGCGTCCAGTCAATATACAGCGGGACCACTTTCGTATGGACCAGGTGATCCGGGCAAGCCGCACCGACCTGGGAAAGCTGCGCCGCATCCTTGCCGCAGACAAATTGCAGCACATCCGCTTCATCGTCGAACGTGAGAATCATCTTCTTCGCATCGCTGACCGCACCGCGCACGGTTGGCATTATTTGGGACGCGAGGCTGCGGCGCACTTCGGCCGATAGCGCTGCATGCTTCACTCCTCCGAACAGCCGCTCTTCGTTTACGCGGGCTTCGATATAGCTTTCCGCTTCATTTATAATCGCAATCGTCTTCGCATAACATTCTTCACCCGTCTCGCCCCAAGTGACCAGGCCGTGCTTCTCCATCAATACAAGCTCTGCGTTCGGGTTGGTGAGCACACCTTCCGCTATCATCTTGGACAGTGTGAAGCCCGGGCGTACATAAGGGACCCACACAAACCGGTCGCCGAATATTTCACGCGCAACCGCCTTCCCGTTATCTGCGCAGCAAATGCTGATGATCGCATCCGGATGGGTATGGTCGACATGCTTAAAGGGAAGAAAGGCATGCAGCAGCGTTTCGATCGACGCTCGCGGATGCTTGGCGTCGATCATACAGTTCGCAAGGTATGCAACCATATCTTCATCGGACATTTCCGAACGTTCAAACAGAGGACGGATATCCTCCATCCGCAGACCGGTGAAGTTCCCCGCTTTCATCGTTGCCAGGTCCGACCCGCTGCCTTTCACAAACATCACTTCAATCTCGCGCCCGCGGAAATCGGTAACCGTCGTCTTGCTCGACGTATTTCCTCCGCCCCAATTACAGACGCGCCGATCCGCACCGATCAGGTTCGAACGGTATACGAGTTCATCCAGACCGGTCTGCAATAATGAAGCTTTCGATTTGTCCCATAAGCTTTGTACCATAAGTAATTACGCCTCCGAATCATTTTGTTAATTGTTTGTTTATTTTTGTTTCTGTCCGTTTATATCATATCATCTTTGTTTAATTTTGAATAGAAATAATTTAATATCAAATAGCAGGTCTAATCGAATAAGACTGTAATAGAAAAAAACCCGGCATCGCCGGGTTGCTTGGTCAGGTTATAGATTAGAAAATAAGCCTTGGTATCGTTACGAGTACCGACGTTTGACCGTCTTTACTGTCAATCGTCATCACCGCATCCATATTTCGAAAGATGACGTCACAATAATTTAAACCTAATCCTAGTGAATTTTCTTTGGTTGAATAGAATGGCAGTTTCGCTCGGTCGGCATATTCCTGATGTATGCCTCCGCCCTCATCGCGAATTTGAAAAATAACCGAAGTCTCTGTAATTTCCACCCCGACAAATATATGACCTCCGCGGCGGGAAGCTTCGATCGCATTGGCCAGCAGCTCAAGCAGCGCTTGTTTTAAATATTGCGGATGACCCATAATATTCGCTTCAACATACGGGAATTCACAGCTCAGCTTGCAGCCGCCTTTCATCGTTTCTTTTTGCACCTCGGCTATGAAATCAGAGAAGAAGGCGGGAACGTCTACAATGTCCAACTGCATCTTGAACGGTTTCCCGATTTGAATCATCCGCTGGATATGCGTCTGAATTTGCTTCACCTGCTGAAACCCGAGCTCCAAATGCTGGTTCAACCGATGTATGACCGACCTTGAAGCCATTGTTTCGTTATCGGCCAGCTTTTCCTTAATCAACTGGAGACTGCCTTTGATCACTGCCAGCGGATTCAGGATATGATGCGCGGTTCCGGCGGCCATTTCACCGACCAGACGCAACAATTCCTCCCGAAGATTGTCATGATATTGCTGTTGAAGCGGGGTTATATCGCAAATAAACAAAATGATTTCAGTCTTTTCTTTCTTCTGCGGCTTCTCTTGAGGGAAATCGGAAACCACAAACAAATGTTTTTTTGTCTCCTGAATGTATTCTTCTATAATGCAGTCTTCCGGCGTATCGTCGGACTGAAATTGGGTTAGAATGTGATTTGCCAATCCGGTCGAATAATCAAGCCTCTCACCGATCGTGACCTTGTAGTATTCCATAAAAGAATTTGTCGCAAATCGGATATTTAACTCCTTGTCGACCGCCGCCGCGCAAATCATATGTTTTGTAGATCCGAAGATGATCGAAGCGATCCGATTTTGCTGCTGGTAAAAATTCATTATCCGAATGACTCCTTCTTCTACAACTACCCCATTGGCTGTTCATACCATTCCTTAAATCAGTCTGAGCATCGTCTAAGCATCGGCAGGCTGACGGAAAAAATAGCAATTTAACCTTCCGAGCTGTCTATTGCGAGTATGCCGTAGTATTCAATCGTTTTTCACGCTTATCTTTCAACGAGAATCACTGCTGTCCGCGACGGTCGCAGCCGTTTCGGAATAAACAATATTTTCTGGTTATACATCATTATTCGACAGTTTTTTTTATATCCCTTCACCTTCGGAATAGAAAGTGAACTGCTTAATTATGTAAAAAAAGCCATCTAATGAAGACGGTTGTCTTCATTAGATGGCTTTCTTGAATCTTCTCTACTAAATATACTTATATTTTAATAGATGTTATTACTCGTATACCCGTATTTCATACAGTTCGGCATGTCTTCCGCCGTTGGTTAGTTCCACGACGCATCGCAGCTTGCCGCACGTTACCGAAGAATTCAGGTTGTGAATCCGTTTACGCTTATAGTTGGCCGTTTCTCTGTGCAGTACCCTCCATTTTCCGTCGACGAACGCTTCAAGGCGATAATCCCTCACCAGCTCGGGAATGGTTTCGAATGGCGTGCGATGATGATGCAGGTTGATTAAATCCTCATTCACGTCATCATTAAAGATGAGCTGAACCGCGGAAAACGTTACCGGAACGTCCCAAGCAAGCTCAATCCAGGCTTCCTGTCCTGTGCCCAAAGGCTCCGACATCCATAAATGCGGACCTCCGTAAGGCCGGATATAACCGTCGATAACACGGGAAGCCGAGAAGGCCTCCGTTTCCGGTAACGCTCGAAAGCAAAAAGGCTTGCGGTAAACCTTCCGCATCTCCCACAGCACAACCGGCTGGTCGCGGCAATGATCCTCCAGGTTCTTTGCCGCTCGCTCGGCTGCCCTCCGCTCAAATCCAAGCACACCCGATAACGGTTCGCGGGATAAGTGAAGCTGCACCAGATTATTCGCTTTGATAATAACAAATGCATTTTGTTCCCGGTCCGGTTTCCAACGAAGCGGTATGGAAATCCATTGGTTGTCTCCTTCGTTCACATCTGCCTTCCCGTGAGTTTCGAGTGCATGGGGTACATAATTTTCCGGGCGTCCCGTGCTCCACAGCTCAACTTCAAGCCTGACGGCTGCTTTGGCGTCGACGAGCAGCTCAAAACTTTCAAGCTCTGCCGCAACCGGGAAAATAAGGCCTGCATCGTTCAGAAGCGGGTACGTTTCGTATGAGTTTTCCACCGCCAGCTTGCGATTGATGCTGGAGGAGGTCACCGTCGCGGCTCTGGCCAGATCCCGCTCATCCCGGTTCGCAATCCCCAGTACCGATGCATCCTGCCGCAGCAGGGTTTGCTGCAGCTGCTGCAAATAATCCCTGTAAACGCCGCGCGGCGTTGTGCCGTATTGCACCGCTAGTGCCGCACCGGTTCCGGCCGCCTCACCGATAACCGCGCAAGTAGCCATGACACGTGTCGTTCCGAAGGCGACGTGGGTCGCACTTATATTCCGACCGGCAAACATCAGGTTAGACACGTTAACCGAGTAAAGGGAACGAAACGGAATATGATAACTGCCGTCCATGTGCAAATGCTTCGATCCGCTCTCGGCGGAATACATTCCTTGCGGAGGATGCAGATCGATCGACCATCCGCCGAAAGCCACCCGGTCTTCGAACTCCCGCTGCGCGATGATGTCATTCTGATTCAATACGTAGTCTCCGACAAAACGGCGGTACTCCCGCTTGCCGGGGATCGAACCGACCCATTCCAGCGTCATGTTGTCCGCATCGAACTGTCCGGAATTTTTAATAAAATCCCATATCCCGTAGACGACGGACCAAAGCTCATCCCTAATCCGTTCGTTCTCATGCACCGTATCCAGCTCCCCGCCCCATTCAATCCACCAATAGTGACAGCCGGAATCGCCGCTTCGGATGACGCGTTTCATCGGTATGGACGTCTTCGTGATATCTTTGGCGAAGCTTGGCGCAACATATTTTACCGGATGTCCGGCGTCTTTGGTATAGAACAATATGGTGCTGCCAAGCGTAATATTATCAGCGGTTTCGGGCGCCCATTCTTCATTATATTCATGTCTCGCTTCACGGCCCAGCCGGTATTTGGCTCCGGCGAGAAAACCGACCAGGCCGTCGCCTGTGCAATCGAGAAATAGCTCGCTTTCCAGCCGGATCCGGCGCTCCGAGCCCATCATCCAACCGGTAACGGAAACGACACGGCGGTTGTCCCCGCCTCCTTCCGCTTCAACCTCATGCACATCCGTATTTAGAAATAATTGAATGTTCTTCTCGGTGAGCACCGTTTCCAACACGATAGTATCCCAAATGTAAGGATTCCCGTCGGGATTCCGGTATTGATTCTCTACGAACATTTCCCCCATGATGCCCGTTTCGCGGGCATAGCGGTGTATGCCGTGGGCGGTCGCCCCGCATACCCATACCCGGACCTCACTGCTTGAATTTCCTCCGAGCACGGGGCGGTTTTGCACCAAAGCGACCGTACGCCCCAGACGCGCTGCGGCAACAGCGGCATTCACGCCGGCCAGCCCACCTCCAATGACGGCAATATCGGTGACAATCGTTTCGTTTCTCATCCAAAACACCTCCGGTTTGTCTTTAATTTCAACCTCAAACAACCTTTGAATTAAGCGAATAAAATATGATTAGCTTAAATATACTGAATTTTATTTACTTTTGACATGCACATCGTTACGATCTACATATACTTTATTTCAAAAGCGATGGTGGGTAAGATGTTCGTTCCGGATACGAGATTAACGCCAATAATGCTTACACATGTCTTTTGGAAACGGAAGGCCGTGTTTCAACTGCCAGAGGATCAATATGACGAGTGGGTTCTTTTTGCGGTAACGGAAGGCTGCTTCAGATATGAAATCGGCGGCGAAAAAGGGGAGGCGTCCTTCGGCGACCTGGTCATCTGTCCGCCGTTAACGTTGTTTGCCCGGGAAGTCGCCGAGCCGCTGTCGTTCCACTTTTACAGGTACAAATGGCATAACGCGGCAGACGAAACGGTGGTTTATCCGCAGGGGGGGAAGCTGTCCATCCGTGACCTTAACCGGCTCTCCTCGAATTACCGCTATTTGGACCGGTCATTTCCCATGTTGGCCGATAAGAGTAGACTCAAGCTTGCCGATCATATTTTACGCGATTTATGGCAGCTGTTATGTCTGGAATCCGGGCAAGCCTCAAGCATCCGATCCGAAACTGCAGCGGACGGTGAGATGCTAGAGGCCGCAGGAATGATTCGAAAGTCCGCATACGAACGGCTTGCCATGAAAGAGATCTCTTCAAACATGGGGATGTCTCCTGTCCAGTTCACAAGAAGATTCCAGGCGGCACACGGCCAGACTCCGATTGACTACTTGACGGAGATCCGGCTGCATCGAGCCCGGGAGCTGCTGCTTGAGACGGATCTGACGCTCGACCATATCGCTGAGCGCTGCGGTTATGACAACGGCTTCTATTTGAGCCGTATATTCAGCAAAAAAATGAATATCAGCCCTTCCGTGTACCGAAGGTCGCATCGGATATAGAAGAAGATTACAGCGCGAGTGAATAGATTACCTATGCAGGGACAACCTACTATAAAATGAAAGGAGGATTATGAATGCCTGAAAATGAAAAGAAAGATAGGTCCGCCGACAATAACGAATTAAACGAAGAGACGATGGACTTCGGCGATACATGCAGAGATATGACGCTCGTTACGGACGGGAAGCAGCTTGAAGACGGTATTGTGGAAATCGCGGACGATAAGGAATATGTTGATGAGCCCTAGTTGAAATTAATGAACGTAAAGAGGCGGCCTCAACGTCGGATGACGAGAGAGACCGCCTCGCTTATGCATCATTTGCTTAAAGCCGCGAAAAGCATACTACCTTGCTTCGATTCGCTTTAATTCGCCGATTTCCAGCGTTTCTCCGGCCGCGTTGCCGGAATTGCTGCCGACCACTTTTACGTAAATGCGATCTTCGAAATAACCGGTCGTACCGGCAACTTCCAGAAGCTTTTTTGCCCAGTCTCCCGCCCAGCGGTAACCGTCTCTTCTCTCCTGCTCGATTTCGAGAATGTTATGCTTAATGATGCCGTCACGTCCGGAGAAAATCGGAAGGTTGGTGCCGATTTCATAGAAACGGTACCAAGTCGTACTTGACGGATCATCATAGAAATATTTCCCTGCCGGATCGCCCGACACATAATTCACGCCCTCGAGCTTAACCTCGTCGAACCATTTCAGGGCTCCGTCAATGGCTGCCTGGACTTCCGCAGACGGGTTCGGCAAGGCCATTAAGTATTTAATAATGCCTATGGACTCAGAGCCTGAAATAGACGGATGCTCGTAAGCACGGGCTTCCCGCGGCTCGTAGGTGACAGGATCGTGCTGCGCGCACCAGGCGGTCAGAACCCCATTGACTTTAATCTGAGATTTCAAGATATAATCGAGTCCTAGCTCCAAAGCGTCGGCTGTCCGCTGAACCAGCGCCTCGGATACCAGGTCGGTATTAAACGGATACTGTTTCTTGGTAACCAACTTCAACACGTTCATGACCCGGATCATAGCGTTATCGTTAAAGGTCGCATAGTCGGCATATCCGCCTCTGGACGGATATGCCTGCGGCCAGCCTCCGCTCGGGTACTGCGATTCAAGCAGATAATCTATGCCCCTCAGCACCGATTCCTTATACCGTTCATCTCCTGTCTCTTTATACATCACAGCAAGGAAAAGAATCTCATTGGTCGTGGCGTTGTTATCAATCGTTCCGATGTATCCGTGCTCTTTGGAGTACCAGTCGGATTTGGCTTCCATACCGTCCCAAGGCCGGCTGTACTTTTCCTGCATGTTTTTGAACCATCCGCCGTTATCCAACTGCCAGCTTAGCAAATAATCGGCTTGCTTAATGTTATTTGCCGTGTCGCTGGAGTAGTAACCCGGTTTAAGGAACGGAATATTACGCGGGTTCTCCTCTGCTTCGCGGTTGAAGGTTGCATCCGGATTCAGCGTTTCTACTATATTGAAGACGGCTACGGTCTGGCCGCTTTTGTTCACCCGGGTGCTGACCTCGGTAACGGTCAGATTCGGAGTAAGATTTGGGTTCAGAGATTCCCAATTCCCCATTGCCGACAGCAGCTGAAAATCGCTTGCATCGAAGACGTTAAGCTTGCTGTTCAAGGTGACTTCAATCGTCTGGGCATCTTTCAGGGCGGCATCAACGATTTGTACTGGCCCTGGCGGCACGCTGTTTCCTTTTGGAATCACATTAAAGGTTACCGGATTCGCCGAATTGCCTGCCCGATCTTCGGCTGTGATCGTAATTTGATTGATTTCGGCAGATAAGCCGATTTCCGTGCTGAATGTCAGGTCTTCGGAAACGTTCACTTCTTTGCCGCCCACCCATACTTTGCCCGCTTCGCTCAGCTTGCCGGACACCGGATAAGGATTATAAATGGTGATGTAGTAGTCGCCGCGGTTCTCTCCTTCCGGACCGCTCAGCTCTATCACAGGTACAACATTGTCATATATCACCCGCAGGTGGACAGGAATCGCCATATGGCCTTCGGCATCGGACGCTTGTACGGTGATCGTGTTTTCTCCCGGTTCAAGTTCCACCGTTGTGCTGAAGGTGAGATCGGCGGCAACCTCTATATTCGTATCGTTGACGGTAACAGCGGCCTCTTTATCCACTTTGCCCGATACGGTGAAGGCGGGCTTATTCACGATCGCATCCTGCTGATCGACGGTTAGCACCGGAGCGGATGCCGCTGTTAACGGGATGATGCCGACGCGCAGCGGGTTCCAGTTGTCATTGCCTTTCAAGACGTTCTGTACCGTATATTGATTCGCTTCCTCCGGCGTCAGCTGCTTCGTCCAGCCTGCCCGCGCTTTCGGATTCGCACCCGGGCCCCGGCTGTTATACTCGGAATACCTGGCCGTTTTCTCATTCTCCGGATTTCTCCAGTTGTCCCAGCCGTAAGGCGCGATGGAAGAATCGATCGTCGTATTGATGAATGAAACCGCCGCATAAGGACGCCATGGCCTTCCGAAATAGACATTTTCGATCCCCTCGTCGGACGTGATCTCCGAATTCAGGAACACATATCCGTAAGGCTGATCCTGCGGCGTGCTTGCGGCAGTCAGCATACCGCCGTTACGCTTGCTGTTAATCTGACAATGGTCAAACACCGCCGTCGAGGGGCCGAAAATAAAATCGACATCCCCTTCGATATAACAAGCCTTGTAATAATGTCTGCCGCCATTCGTCAATAAAGTATCTTGATAACCCAGGAAACGGACATTCTCAAAGTAGGCGCGGTCGCCTCTGATATTTGCGGCTACGGCCTGCCCCGTTCCTTGACCCGAGTCATTTTGGATCGTTAAATTTTTGGCAATAAAATCATTCGCGTAGATGAAGACGCTCGAGCTTCTGGACGTGCCTAACGGATTGCCGTCAGGACCTAGTGTATTGGCATTGTCGTTATAAACCAGTACCGTCTCCTCTTTGCTCTCGCCAACGAAGCTCAGATTCGTCTTGCTGTCCGGAATTGTAAGCTTCTCGCGGTATTCTCCGTTCTTGATGAAAATAACATGGCGCTTCGCGCTATGGTCAGGCGCCGCATCGACCGCCGCTTGAACCGTTGTAAAATCGCCGCTTCCATCCTTCGCGACAACCACAACGTCCGCCGGAGTGACTGCAACCGGTTCGGAGGGATAGCTTTCGCCGCTTGCGTTTACGGCCGTAATCACATAATCGTAGGTTACGCCGTTCTCCAGGCCACCATCCTGATAGGTTGTGCCGCGAACGCCCGACGCGACTGTCTCATAAGCTCCGCTGTTAAATATTCCGCGCTTGATCGTGTATGACTCTGCGCCGCTTATCTCCGGCCAGGTTAAAATCACCTGGGCATAGCCCGCTGCAGCCTCAATGCCCGCAGGAATCGCCGGCGCTCCATTGACAGGTGCAGGGACGGCTTGAACCGATGCGGAATTAGTGCTTGCAGTCGCCTGGCTGGAAGCCGATACGACATAGTAATACCTCACGCCATTAACAACAGCAGTATCCGTAAATTGAGATTCGGTGACACCGCGGGCGATCACCTCATAGGATCTGCCGTCCACTGTGCTTCGTTTCACATCATAGGCTTCAGCTCCGGCTACAGGATTCCAGCTGATCGTCACTTGATTATCGCCGCTCCGGGCTGTCAGGCCGGAAGGGGCGTCCAGCGGCGCAGCCGGCGTTACGCTTGCTGCCGCGGACGGCTCACTCTCTCCGCCGATATTGACAGAAGTAATCTTGTAATAATAAGTCACTCCGTTGTCCAATCCGAAATCGCGATACTCGGTTCCCTCTGCCTCCGCAACCGTTTCATAAGGCCCTTCCGGCTGCGTGCTTCTTTTGACTCTATAATAATCTACAGGGGCAACGGTGGTTTCTTCCAGTCCGGCCGCCCATTTGACAGCGGCGTCAATGAGTGACCAGCCCTCAGGCGTCATCACGGCCTCCTGACCGGCGAACAGGAAGGTGGAAACCCGACGTGCAGGTACCGTCTCTCCGTTAACATTCTTTGCGCCTTGCTCATATCCGAATATGACTGCTTTACTGTCATCGCCGACAGCAGTCGCGATGATGACCGCCTCCTCACCCGGGGTTCCGTAATTGAGGTTGCCGGGCTGTGTGTAGACGGCGACCGTACCGCTTAACCCTGCCGCAAGCGGATGGGCGCTGTCCTGAATGGCAACCGAGGTTTGGTTTTCAAGTGTACCGAAATCACCTCCGTTTGCGCTGCTAAGACCCACATCATCCAATGCAAACGGTTCGGCATAAACGACAGGCGCCGCTGCATTTTTGAATTTAGCCGCAATTCTGGAAGAGCTGGATGACTCGCCGATAAACACCAGGTCATGCCCCTCGGCATCGCCAGCAGCGGAGTTCCGATCCTCCACAAAAGAGACGTTGAAGCCAAGCGCTTTCAAATGATCCATCGTAATCTGGTCGGCTTCAAGACCGGCGCCGACATACAGGATTGATTTGCCTTCCCCGAAGCCCGGCGGGTTCCAGCTTAAATCCGCCTGGCTGTTTCTAGGATTGGCGGTAAGTGCGGAAGGTGAGCCCGGCGGATTCGGGATGACGGTCGGCGTGACGGCAACCTGATTGGACGGCTGGCTCTCGCCGACGGCATTGACGGCCGTTACAACGTAATAATAAGTCGTATCGTTCATTAGGCCGGTATCCAAATACCGGGTTTCGGTTACATCGGACGCGACCGCTTCATAAGGCCCCCCGTCCTCGGTGCTGCGTTTGATCTGATAGTACGACGCCCCTTTCGCTGCGGTCCAGCTCAGCTGGACCATCTGATCGCCGAATACGGCCGTCAGGCTTTTCGGAGAATCCGTCGCTTCCACATATACCTGAACGTTATCCCAATACAGATCTCCAACCGACGAACCGGCTGTTTGCGCCTCAACGGCATTCAAGCTGTCCACCGCATGGTGGAACGGGATATTGCCCATATATTTTCCGTTGATATAGATGTCCGCCGCATCATTCAGGATATCGACCAGCATTCTAACGTGATACCATGTGTTCGCCGCGAGCGGAATATTCCCTCCCTGATCGGTGAACGCCTTCCAGGTGCCGTCGCTTGCGCGGTAGCCGATATTGCCGCCTGAAACTTCAAGAAGGACGCCGTATTTCTTACTGGCTTTATCCTCCAGCCGCATCAGATAGGAATTCCCGACCGCCTTAGGTTCCATCATGTCGAATTCAACCACAAAGCTTCCCGTTTGCGGCTCGAACGTTTTTGTTACGATCGTTCTCGACCGGTTCGCTTCCGCTCCATCGTTATCGAAGACACGCAGCGCTTTCGCCGACCCGTTTCCGATGGATTCCGCTGGAACATTGTCCACAAATACGGCGCTCGTCTCCGCGGTCGCCCCTGAAACGGATGAGCTTGGCATATATCCTGCCGGAACGGTTCCGGCCGTTTCAGTTTCAAAATCATCGTTAATCAAATAAGCCGCAGACGCTTCAGCTTTAACTGAATAACTGACGATCTGAACCAAAGAAAACAACATCATCAAAGATAGCAAAACAGCGAATCCTTTTTTCATAAGTTCCTCCTGACATAGTGATCTTTGAGCATGACATAGGGATCTTTGAGCATGACATAGGGATCTTTGAGCATGACATAGGGACCTTTGAGCGGAGCTCAAAGTCTCTCCGATTTAAGTCTCTCCGATTCAAAGTCTCTCCGATTTAAGTCTCTCTGCTTTTCTCATGTCATCTGTCGTTATGCATGGAATTCCTGGCTGTCCGATAACCGCTGAATTCACCTCCTGAATGTAATCGCTTTCAAATATAGCATGATTTACTAGAGCGGTCTTTACTTTGCTTGTTCAATTTTTTCGTTTTCTTGTCAATAAGAGCAAGGGCCGGATTCGTGCCGGATAAGCGCGCAAGCACGAACCGGACCCGCAGCGGGATCCAACTGGTCAAACTTATTACTAACGATATTTATGGATCAGTCTACTAGTCGAACTTTTTTAAAAAAAAGCGGACCCCGCAGGATCCGCTTGTTGAGATTGTGATTTTTTAAAAAGCTTCTTCAATTAGTTTGCGATTGCTTTGGACCCTTTTGAATTAAACAGGAGGCTGTCCACGGACCATAACCGGCTTCCGCTAAGGGCGAGCAGAACCGATATCGCGAGCAGTGCCAAATCCAATTCATAACCCGCCATTTGGCCGTTCCCCGTAAACCCGGAAGCAAGTTTAACTTTGAAAATGGCCCCGATCATAGTTGCCGCAAATAAAATACCTACAATTCTTGTCCCCAAGCCTAAAATCATGGCAATACCGCCGACAAGCTCGATTATTGCAATGATATACGCCATAAATCCGGGGATACCCATGCTTCCAAACCAACCGGATACATTGCCGATCCCCATCTGAAACTTCTCGATGCCATGTATAACAAAAGTAATCCCCAATACCAAACGAACAATCAACAAACCCGCTTCAACCTGATTTTTCATCTTTCTTATAATCTCCTTTCATTATTACCGGTTCAACCGGAATTCTCTTTCTCCGCTTTATTTTCGGAATATGAGTTACTTTTCGTAAGTTATTTTATAATGATATATTGATTACGTCAAGTAATTTGGTGATTTTTAATGGAATCGATTACAGCTTTTTGATCAATATATATATATAAAAGGCCGCGTTTATGCGGCCTTTTTCCATTTTTCTGTTACTGTGTTATAAGCTGTTGATGAAGCCAGTCAAAAGATTTGCGGCCGCTTACCTCGTGAACGCCCGGAAACAAATCGAAGGAAAGTCGATTTGTTGCCCCGTGCCGTTCATAGATTGGTTCGAGTTCCCGTACAGCTTGCATAAAACCGGCCGCCGGGAAAATCGGATCGCTCTCGCCGGACTCAAGAAACAGCGGACGCGGCGCCACCAGCCCCATTAATTCGGGCAGCTCCGCTTTCATTAATATTCCCGGCGTGTAGTTGCACACACAATGATGGACCGCCATTATACTGTCCTTAAAAGTGTTCGGAAAGCCGATTAGAACGGAAGCCCGTATACGCTCATCCAGCACGGAGCTAACATAAGCGATGAGCGACCCGCCGGAAAATCCGACGATACCGATCCTCTGCGGATCGACGTCATCGCGGGCACTGAAATAATCCACCGTTCCGAGCATTTCCGCCACACGCAAGCCCGTTAACGTCTTGCCCAGCAAAAGCAGCTGCGTCGACATCCGGTAACAGGAGCTCGGTGCATTCGGATTCTCCGCGAGGTCGGACTGCATCCGCCGTTCGCCGAATCCGATAACATCCGGAGCAATGACGATCATTCCCTTCTTGACCAGCTGCACCGCGAAATGGCGATAAATGTCCGAGCCTTCCGTATCCGGTGTCCCGTCCGGTTTCATGCCGCAGATTTGCCTGCTGCCGTAACCATGCCCGTGTACGGCAACAACCGCCGGAAGTTTGCCCGAAGCTCCCTCCGGAATCAATACATACGCGCCGAACGATAAACCGGACACAACGGACAGCTCGACCCTTTCCCGGATATAGCCGTCACATACGACTCTCTCCAGCCGAACAGGTGCAATATTACCGGCGGGAGTGAACTGTCCAAGCGATTTACGCAGCGAGCACTTAAGCCGGTTCGTTTGCTCTTCCGATTTCATGTCAGCCCTTTCGGCTTTTCTAATCTTTGCCGTCTCATCGTATAATTGCTGCAGAAACAAATCCCCTTGCCACATATTTTCCAACCTCCCAGGCAAATATATAAACCAGCCTTAAGCTTGGTAGCATGAAAGATCGACCGGCATATCATTGATCATCCGTTTTACACTATTGATGTTGTCTGCGGTCAATTCCAACAACAGCTTCGTTCCTTGGCGCGTTAAATAGTCTACCCTCAGCAAACCGGGAGCGGCACCCCATTGCGGCCGCTTCCCTTCCATGACAATCATAAATCCGTTCAGATCGCTCACACTGAGCCGATTTGCCTCTTCTTCAGCATCAATTACCTCCACAACGACGCCGGTCCCATCCCTGCCTTGAGTCCTTATTTCGATTCGGTCTTTCCGTTCTTCAACCCGGAATTCCTTGCTTAAATAAACCGCGACATAGACCCCGAAAGTATAGCCGTACACCGCATGTTCAGTCTGCAGCCACTCTCCTTTGGGAAGCACTCCCAGCAGGGAATCATCCGCTTCATTTGAATTAGCAGGATACAAAGCCATTACGGCATTGCGATGATACAGCATTTCACCATTTCCGCTCTGATGGCGAGGGTCTCCTTCCTTATAGCCTTCTCCCGGCTGAAAGAAATAGAGACGATTGACGCTCCCGGGATTGGACAGCGGGAAAGTCACTTCCCAGCGGTGCTGCTCATTGTCAAATTCCTTGACCCTTTCCCACATGCCTCCGGCGGCAAACCGCTCCGTTATATACACGTAGCTGTGGAGGATTTTTCCTTCCGCACCTGTTGACGGATGTACGGCTTTCATCACTTCGGCCGGCTTCTCCCGGAGCAGCGCTGTCTGCCGCGCTTGCTGCGGCGCCTCATGAAACAGAAAGCCCGCATATTCGATTCTCGGCAGATCCTCCGGCAGCTCGAAATCCCCGAATTGCACATAATCGAAAGCAACATTGCAATCCCTCGGCAGATCGTGGGCCAGCCCCCGGGAATGCGCTCCTGCCCACGCGCCCCGCAAATAAAACAACGATCTTTCGTTCCATAGATAGTTCAGCAGCTCATTCAAATCTTTACGGATATCCGGTACATCGACACATTCGTATGCGCAAGTGAAGGCCTGGACCCAGTGCCAAAACCACGGAAGACAACCGTACTCCGGCATACCTTGTTTTTTCAGACGCTCCAGTGTCAAGTGGAGGCTGCGGCGGCCGTCCTCAAGCATCCGGTCATCGTTAAAGCAATAGCCGAAAACGAGCTTGGAGGCCGTATATTTCGCTTCATGATGATTATACAGCTCAACAGGCATCCGGTGATATGCGCTGCGGTAAAGATGTTCAAGCGACTGGTCTGCTGCTTCCATCAGCTCCCCGGTGCCTTTAAATTGCGGATTATGCCTGAAATAGGCTAACAATATCCCCATTAATTCGGCGGGCAGAACATGCGGCTCCGCTTTCTCCGGCGAAGGATCCAGACGAAGCGGCCAATGGCCGTAAGTTGCACTGTGCGGCTGCCGGTCCTGCAGCGACAGAATGCGCAACATGACACTCTCGGCTTTGCGTCCCGCTTCCTCTCCGTCGAAGTCGTTTCCAATATCCGAATCTCCTGCGCCCGCAAGCAAATAGGAGGCATAGTAGAAATTGTTCCGAATATCGTCATGAAACCATAAACCGCTTTCGAGCAAAGGAGTAGAATATGCTTTATTCGCCATCAAGCGAACAATTTCACCCTGGCGTTTCTTGTATGCTGACATGTAATAACCTCCATGTTCCGTTTCCATAAACTTACCACGCAGCGGTCCTCTCTTCTATGGCTTTGCGGAAGAATCGCAAAATATGAACATTTTACGGTAAATCAAGACAACTGATTAATATTGAGAAACGATGTCATGAGTCGGAATCCGCAACAAAACCATCGTCGCACAGGAGGTCTAATAAACGATCGCCTATCCAATTAACGCGAGTTCGGCATAACCTGGTATAAAAGGAGCTGACCACATTGCCCAACTACCGGATTATCGTCGATCTGTCCGACCGCAGACTTTATTTGTTGGACGGAGACACAGTCGTCCGCGAATTCCCTATCGCAGTCGGAAAGATGCTTACACAAACTCCGACAGGCGAGTACACCATCATTAATAAGCAACGTAACCCGGGCGGACCGTTCGGCGCGTTCTGGATGGGATTATCCAGGCCGCATTATGGAATCCACGGCACGAACGATCCGTCTTCGATCGGCCAGGCCGTGTCGCATGGCTGTATCCGGATGTATAATGAAGACGTTCTTGCGCTCCAGGCTCTTGTGCCGGTCGGTACAAAGGTTACCATCCGTTATTAGCGTTTGTTGGAATTAATCCCTAGCACCGCAACCTTGCCTATCGGTTTTCTAGCTTGCACTTTATAATAACTCGAGTTGAAGCCTGGCCTTCCGGCCGGGCTTTGTCATTATCTCAAAAACCCGCCGCATATACCCACCCCCGACTTTTTGTCGTAATATTATACAATAAAGTCGTTAGTTGACACTAAAATTTCGTTTAGATATATGTTACTCTATCAGCAGATGTCATAAATCCGTAGTAAAGCAGAGAAACTTTTTACACCGCTCAAAGATCCCAATGTAATCGGAGAGACTTTGAGCTCGCTCAAAGATCCCTATGTAAGGAGTGATGTTGTTGACAATCCGAATCGGAAAACTAAGCTACTGGCACGTTCATGCATGGGACTATACGAAAGAAGCGCAGGAGCATCCTGAAACCGAAATAGCGGCCGTATGGGATGAAAATCCGGAACGCGGCCAAGCTTCCGCCGAAAAATTGGGCGTCCCCTTCTATGCTTCTATCGACCGCTTGCTGACGCAAGGCGATATCGATGCCGTCATTGTAGACGCCCCAACACGGATGCATCGAGACGTAATTGTCGCCGCGGCAAAAGCCCGAAAACACATTTTTACGGAAAAAGTGATTGCCCCGACCACAAAGGAATTAAACGAGATTTTAGCGGCTGTGGACGAAAGCGGTGTCAAATTAACGGTATCGCTTCCACGGCTAAATGAAGGCGTGACCCTTGCAATCCGCAGCATATTAGAGCAGGAGATGCTGGGCAAGGTGACGCTCGTACGGGTCAGGCTGGCCCATAACGGCGCAACGGGGGGATGGCTGCCTGAGCATTTCTTCGACCTGAACGACTGCGGCGGCGGTGCGCTCATTGACCTCGGATGCCATCCGATGTATTTAACCCGTCTGTTTCTTGGGGAAGAAGTAACGGGTGTGAAAACGACATTCGGTTATTTGACCGGAAAGCCCGTCGAGGACAACGCCGTTTCGGTACTCTCAACGGCCAGCGGTGCCATTGGCGTTGTTGAAGCAAGCTTCGTGAATCATTTCTCGCCATATACGATCGAGATTCAGGGAACAGAAGGCACGCTGCTGTATGGAACGCCGGAGGCCAAGCTGTTACTTAGGACTTCGCGCGCCGGTTACGATTTGGCAGACGGATGGCATGAACAGCCGGTTCCAGCAAATAGAGAAAGCGCATTCCATCAATGGGTCTCTCATATTCAAACTAACACAACGGCGGATGAGAATATCCGGCTGGCGGCGGAATTGACCCGGCTGATGGAAGCCTCCAACCGGTCGGCTCGTGAACGCCAAGCTGTAACTCTGGAAGTCTGATTCGGTGCCATGAGCAGCAAATTTCCCTTTGAAGCGATGCGCGAACGGCAGGATGCATTGGAACGTCTTGACCTTAAATTTCGCTGGGGAGTATACGAAATCCGGGTGCTCCGGTTTCATCTCACTTCCTTTGAGCCCGGCAGAACGGTCGGATTTCACAAGCATTCGGAATATGAATTTCACTTCATTCCAAGGGGCAGGGGCAAGGTCATTTTAGCGGGCGAGGAGTTTCAGCTTCGCGAAGGCTTCTTCTATTTGACGGGACCGGACGTCCTTCATTACCAGGAGGCCGATGCAAACGAATCGATGGACGAGTTATGCCTGCATATCGATATTATCGACCGCAGCGAGGAGTGGAAAACAGCGGATACGATTGATCGTCTGGAGATTGAAGACGCATTTCATTGCATGGAAAAGCTCCGGCGACTTCCGTTATTTCCGGCAATCGACCTGTACCAGGCGATGCCGTGCTTCCTTGAAGCCTATCAGGCTTGCATTGGGAATTATACAGGCGCCTATACGACGATAAGACAAAACATTATCCAGATTTTACTCCGCGCCGTCCGCGCATACGATACCGAACAAGCGAAGCTCGCCCTCCCCGCCCGAGACATGAAGGCTTACCGGTACCGTCTGGCGCTTCAATATATCCGCGCCAATTATGCCGCGCCGATCACGCTGGAGGATGTGTCGGAGAAGCTTAATATCAGCGCCCGGCAGCTGCAGCGCATTTTTAAGGAAATGCATGGCGGGCGGTCGTTCAGCGCCATCGTAGAAGACATACGGATCGAAGCCGTATGTCTCCGGTTGGCTGAATCCCGTCTCCCGATTGAGCAGATTGCCGTTAAGGAAGGCTTCTCGAACGGAAACTATCTACACGCGGTATTTCGCAAGCGGTTCGGCATGACGCCGACCGAATACCGAAAAAACCGCAAAGCAAAACCGCAATCCAATTGAGAGACTTTAAAGCGGAGAGACTTTGAATCGGAGAGACTTTGAATCGGAGAGACTTTGAATCGGAGAGACTTTGAGCTCCGCTCAAAGATCCCTATGTCATGCTCAAAGATCCCTATGTCAGGAGGAATTTACTATGTCAAATACTTACCGAATCGGCATTATCGGCTGCGGCGGAATTGCTAACGGCAAACATATGCCCAGCTTAAGCAAATTACCTAATGTCACCATGAACGCGTTCTGCGATATTATTGAAGAACGTGCGGGTGAAGCGGCCGGGAATTACGGCACTGAAGCAAAAGTATACACTGACTATAGAGAGCTGTTGACCGATCCTTCCATTGATATTGTGCATATTTGCACGCCAAACGATTCCCATGCAGACATTGCCGTCGCCGCTTTGGAAGCGGGAAAGCATGTCATGTGCGAAAAACCGATGGCAAAAACTGCGGCCGACGCCAAACGTATGCAGGATGCGGCCAAGCGGACAGGCAAGAAGCTGACAATCGGCTACAACAACCGCTTCCGTCCGGACAGCCAGTATTTGAAGAAAATTTGCGAGGACGGCGAGCTCGGAGAGATTTACTACGCGAAAGCGCATGCCATTCGCAGACGGGCCGTTCCAACCTGGGGTGTGTTTCTGGACGAGGAAAAACAAGGCGGCGGCCCATTGATCGATATCGGCACGCACGCCCTCGACCTGACATTGTGGATGATGGACAATTACAAGCCGAAAATGGTGCTCGGCACCTCTTATCATAAGCTTTCAAGCCGTGAAAATGCCGCCAATGCATGGGGGCCTTGGGATCCGTCCAAATTTACGGTCGAAGATTCCGCTTTCGCTATGATCGTCATGGAGAACGGCGCTTCGATTATGCTGGAATCCAGTTGGGCCTTGAACACGCTTGAGGTTGACGAAGCTAAATGTACGCTGTGCGGCACGGAGGGCGGCGCGGATATGAAAGGCGGCCTTCGCATCAATGGAGAGAAACACAGCAGACTCTACGTCAACGAAGTGAATATGAAATCCGGCGGTGTCGCCTTCTATGAAGGCAAAACCGATAGCGATGCAGACCTGGAAATGAGAATGTGGATTCAGGCGATCGAACAGGATACCAATCCGGTCGTAACACCGGAGCAGGCTTATGTCGTCTCCCAAATCCTTGAGGCGGTTTATGAATCGGCACGGACCGGTAAAGCTGTATATTTCTAAGTGTCCTACAAGAAATGGGGAATGGCCTGAGGCCATTCCCCATTTCTCCCTCAAGTAGGTACTCTGCAAATTCAGCAGCCTGCTCAGTAGAGAACTGCTTCTATCAGCACCGTCATGCAACGGTACTTTTGACCGCTGCACCTCGCTTTCTGCCCGGATCAAGCCGTGTAACCGCGCTTCTGACCGTTCGTCTGGAGCGTAGAAAGCGATCCTTTCAATCACGGCCTTTCAGTGGAGCCAGAAGCTCCACGAACCGATCAAGCGGCAGTTCGCAAGCCGGGTACCGATCCAGCAAATCGAGCATGGAAATCCGTTTATGAATACTATTCTCTTTGTCTTCGTCCTCCAGGAGAAGGGCTTCCAGCTCCAGCTTATGGGGCGGGCATACCGTGAATAGAGCAAGCTCGCGAATTTGCTCGTGCGTCACCGCCTTCTGCAAATCAACCCCATAGGCAAACAAATCTATGGCGCGGGTCGGAAAATCCATATGCTGCTCCCCGTCGCTGCGGCTGCTGCCGCTCAGATTCATCTGTTCGCCGCCGTTCAACCCGAATCGGCGCAGGGCGCGTTCCACCAGCTCCGGCGGGTTCTGTACATCGCCGCTCCGCCCTTGAACAGAATTGGCATCGATATTCAATCCCAGTGCACGCATCACATCCGGCCACAAACGTTTCCGCCACTCCTCAACCTGCGATTCAAAGCTTCCGCTCGCATCCCCTTCGCCTTGCTTGGTCAGGCGGACCGCTCCCTTCGCCGCCAGCTGTTCATCAATAAATCGCGGTATTTGCTGGTAAGTGCTCGCCCAATTTTGGTCACCGCAGCCAAATACCGCATATCGGACGCCAGTGACATCCTTAGACTCCGCCTCTTCCAGCCATTTGACGAATTTGCGCGCGTTGCCCGGCGGTTTCCCGTTATAGGATGCGGAGATAATGATAACAATACCCTCTTTGGGCAGATTGCCCATATAATCATTGAGAGGAGAAGCCTCGCTGCGGAAGCCTATGGACAGGGCCTCATTCGCGAGCTCCCGGGCAATTGCCTCTGCCGTACCGAGATTGGAGCCGTAAAGCGCCAGCAAGGGCGTATTGTGTCGAGCGGCGTGAGCAATTAATGTTTGCTCCGGTTGTTTCTCAATTGCTGCAGCCGGCTCTTCGCAGGGGATGGCGGAGAATGTTTGATGGGTCCGTGCGCGAACACGCATCGTAAAACCTTCCGGCTTAAGCGTCAACGTTTCCTTGACCTTCAATTGATAATTCGTATGATCTATGATTTCAAAATGTTTCAAAACCATGCCTAGCACGAGTGTCGCTTCATGCATCGCAAACTGCTGCCCGATGCAGGCGCGCTGACCATTGCCGAACGGTTTAAAGGCATGATACGGAATCGCACTGGGGTTCTCGAACCGTTCAGGCAGGAACTCCTCGACATCGTCCCCCCATACACTCGTATCGCGATGAAGCTTCGGTATGAACACATTGACGCTCTCGCCTTGTTTAAACGGATACTTGCCCGCAAGCATTGTGTCCTCCTTTGCGTACAAAGAGAAGAGCGGGGCCGTCGGCCATAACCGTAAAGACTCATTCAGGATCATCCGGATATATTTGAGCTCCCGAACCTGCGCATAGCTCGGAACCGGACCTGTAAGAATGCGGTCCGTCTCTTCGCGGGCTTTCAGCAGTTTATCCGGATTTTTCATGAGGAAATACAGGGCAAAGGACAGCAATCCGCTTGTCGTTTCATGCCCGGCAATCAGAAACGTAATGATCTGGTAGCGAATGTTTTCGTCATCAAGCTTCTCGCCGGTCTGTGGATCTTTCCCGTTCAACATATGGGACAGCAAATCGTCGGCACCTTGAAGTCCATTCTTCTTGCGCTCGGCAATAATTTCATCAACCAGGGAAAACATCGCTTGAATGTCCTGCTTGAACCGTCGTTTCGTGCGAATCATCAGCTTGTCCTGTAATCCTAACCGCTGAAGCTGGTTCATCGCCTCACCGAGCGCACGGACCATGCTGTTGATAAACGGGTGCGGCGTTTCGCGGTAAAAGCTGTTGAACCGGTAATTAAATCCGCATAAGCCGATCGTGTCTAATGTCAGACGGGTCATGTCTTCCGGGACATCCACACTTTCGCCCGGATTAAGCCGGGCCCATTTTTGAATGAGCTGCACGGCGATATCAACCATCATCGAATGATATTTTTGCATGGCGAACTGGCTGAAGCTCGGCAGAAGGATCTGATGCGCCTTTTGCCAATTCGGTTCATCCGTCGCGCTCGTAAACAATCCGTCTCCGGCAAACGCCCGAACCTTCTGAAGGGGAGCCCAGATCCTCTTGTCAAAACGGGATTCGTCACATGCATCCTCTACCAATTCATGGCTGGACAAAATAATTTCGGTTCTGCCCGGCAAATCCATCCGGAAAATCGGCCCATATTCATCGGCAAGCTTCATCATCGATTGGACGGGAGCTTCAAAATCCAATAAAGGCAAATTGCCAAGCGGACCGTATGTTTTAGGCTGCGGAATCGTCGTAAGAGACATGAATTTTTCCTCGCTTTCCATTTTAAATAGCCGGAATGAACGTTCATTCCGAATCGTGTAAAGAAATTAGTCAGAATGAATTCTGACCGCATCCCAACAGCTTTGTTCA
Organism: Paenibacillus tarimensis; assembly: GCA_041281825.1. Lineage (GTDB taxonomy): Bacteria > Bacillota > Bacilli > Paenibacillales > Paenibacillaceae > Paenibacillus_D > Paenibacillus_D tarimensis_A. Next base: position 4,003,233 of record CP166298.1, read on the forward strand.
ATATCCGCCAATAATTCCCGCGTTTCCTGTATGACCCCTTTACGGATCAAGCCATATATTCTTGTAAAAGCGCCAAATACGACGGCGATCAATGCTTCCGAGGGTAAAGACCGTATAATATTCTGCCGTTTGCCATGATCGACGAAGGAATAAAGGAACGCCATCATCTCCTGGAATACTTCGCGGCTCTTGTCATCCAAAAACCGTGCGTTGCAATTTACGTCAATAAAGTACAGCGCATTCGTGTGCTCCTTCGCAAACCGGATCATTCCGTAGAAAATATGTTGAAACTGTGAACGCGGGTTTGCCGAAGAATCGGGATAGTCCTTGATCATATATGCTGCAAAACGTTTTACGTATTCCTGAAAAAGGACGTTAACGAGCGCATCTTTGCTGTCGAAGTAGCGATAGATCGTGCCTGCGCCGACCTCAGCTTTTTCAGCAATCATCGGTACCGTTGTCGCATCAAAGCCCCGCTCGGCGAAAAGAATCAGCGATGCGTCCAATATGTTGTCGCGTTTGTTTGCCGTCAGTTCCAATTCCTCACCTCCATTACTACGGAATGAATATTCATTCCGTTATTTATTTTAACAATGTCATTATCGCATGTCAATCATACCGCTCCTTCAAGTGCATGATCATCTGCGATTATAATTGTTGCCATAATTCCACCTCCATCCAGTAACACTTTATTGACGGGGGCTGTGAGAATATATTTTTTCCGTCAGCCCCCGGGTTTTACCATGGGATGTTATTTGTATTTTTGATACTGTTCGTTATATTCTTTGATGATGTTGTCCCCTCCATCCTTTCTCCATTTGTCCACTGCTGCCTGAAAGCCTTTCTCATCGAGCTGACCCATCATATACTGATACGTCGCGTCAGTAATAATCTGCTGCAGCTGTACGCCCATTTGATCTTTGGTCGGAGAATTATAGGCGGCCGCCGGATCATTCATCAGAATATTGTTATTATCTTCGATCGCATCATTCGTTTTTTGCTGCAAGTCGTTATCGACATACGCCACCAGGCCGTCGACCGTTTCCGGGCCTCCAAGCCGCAAGCTGAGCAGCGGGCGGACTTCCCGATCGTTGACGGCAACCTTATCACTGTCTTTAAACAGGCTTGCTTTCCCCTCTATAAGCTCATAATGGCGTCCTTCGATCCCATAATGAATTAAATTATAAATCTCCGGATTCATTAATTGGTTAAAGAAGGCCAGAACGTTCTTTAATTCTTCCTCCGTCTTCACCGACGATTTCGGGAACAAAACCATGTTGCCGAATCCGGGGACGGACCATACGCCTAAATGTCCATCCGCTCCTTCAATGCGGTTCGCTACATCAAGCTCTACGCCTGGAATGGTTTTCTCCATGTCCCGCTGATAGCCCGGAGCCGCGCAAATACAGCCAACATAAACCCCCGCTTTACCGGATTTAAACAAAGCCTCGTGATCAGGTTTGCTCGTTACAGGGAAATCATGGTTAATGATGCCTTCGTCGACCAGCTTTTTGAAGAAATTCATCGTTTCGATATATTGCGGAAACATGAACTCCGGAAGAAGCTGATCGTCTTTGATCCCCCAGTTATTCGGCGTGCCGAAATAAGAGGCGATCGTTTTGAAAGCGCCGTAGACTAGGTCGCTGCGGTCCGCCAGACCTAACGTGTTTTCTTTTCCGTCTTGGTCCGGATCTTGTTCTTTAAACGCTTTCATCATGTTATAAAGATCATCGACCGTTTCCGGCGCTTCAATTCCCAGCTTATCCGCCCAATCCTTGCGGTATATGACGCCTTGACGGGATAGAGGAATCCCTTGGTAAATGCCATAAATTTTTCCGTCTGTTGCGCTGTTTTTTATTACGACCGGATCCAGGTTGCTAAGATATTCATAATCCTGAATATACGGTCCGATCTCCCAGAACTGGCCGGCGCGAAGCGCGCTTTTGAAATTGTTATAGATCGCTATATTTCCAACATATACGGCCTTCGGCAGCGTACCTGTCGCCATTGCCGCATTGACCTTCTCCTCATAAGCGGCGTTCGGCACCCACGTTATATCCAATTTGGTGTTCGTTTTCTCCTCAATCACGCTTATCACCGAATCATTCGGGAGATCGGTCGTATGCAGGACGGTCATGATGCTGAGCTCGAATGGTTCGGGTGCCTGAGGGGCTTCACCCGCGGTATTCGCGCTGCCCGGTTTCTCATCGCTTTGGCCCGATGAATTCGGAGTTGCTGCCGGTCTGGAACACGCAACGCTCCCGATCAGAAGAATAAGCGCACATAAAAATGTAAACATGCGAACGCTCAAAAGCTTTGTTTTCGGCAATAGTTTCATTTATTCGTGCCTCCTTTGAGAAGTATCAAAATGGTTTTGCCGGAAAGCGGACATTATCTTTTCCAATCCAGGGATACAAAGCCGTAAAGGTTCAATTCCAATTCACGCATTCCTTCAATAACCAGCTCAGCAATCTGCTTGGCGCCCTTCTCCTGAAAATGGGTATTGTCTTGAATTCCGTCAGGATAATTAGGGCTTTCTCCCGCATCCAGCCACAGAAATACATCTTTCGTCCCTTCGGGTCCAAGCTGTTCGAACAACTTCTGACTCTTTGCCGTCAAATCAATAACCGGCACTTGGTCTTCCATGCCTAGCTCTTTCATGGCTGCAGGATATTCCCCATGCGTCTGCTTCACCGCTCCGTCCGCCGTAAATCCTCTTCGCTCCACCGGTGTCACTAAAATAGGGACGGCGCCCTTTTCCCGCGCCCCGTCGATATATTGCTTCAAATAGCTTTTGTACGTGGTATAAGGCTCCGTATACCGGGTTGGGTCATTAGACTTTTCATCGTTATGACCGAATTGAATGAAAAGATAGTCTCCCTTCTCAATCAGGCTGAGAATAACATCCAAGCGGCCTTCATCAATAAAGCTTTTCGAGCTTCTTCCGGATGCGGCATGGTTCTTGACGGTGACTTTGCGGTCGAACATTTCTCCAATAACTTGCCCCCAGCCCGCCCGGGGCGCTGCGCTGCTTGAGTAGCCGGAAACCGTCGAGTCACCGGCGAGATAAACCGATACCGAGTTTTTAGGCTGGCCTTTTGATACCTCCGAGGCCGCGGCGGCGTAACAGCCAATCAATGTAAGACAACTAATGAACATGCACATCCATCCAAATCTGGTTATTTTTCTTTTCGACATCTTTTTCAACCTCCCGCTTTGTTAGGTGAAGAAAGCGCTAACATAATCGTGTGCTTAATGTGTCGATCAACTCCCTTCCAGCCTCGAATAGGTCAAGCTTGTCTAAACTATAGCATGAAGATTCAGCCGATTCTTCCGTTTATTTGCACATAATTTCATTCTGCTTGTCGCATTTTCCAAAACTGCTACCGATTGCTCTGTTTTTTCTCGTCGGTTTGTTACATAATAAACGAGTAAGCGCTGTCACAGATCATTTCGGTGATCATGATTTCTCTTTTGTTAAGCTGAGAGACTTTGAGCGGAGCTCAAAGCACCCTATGTAAGAGGAGAGACTTTGAGCGGAGCTCAAAGATCCCTATGTCAGGAGGTACAGGATGACAGAGATTTTCGCCCAAAAGTACAGCATCGATGACGAAGAGCTGTTTTCCATCCATTACATGGATTTAAAAGGTTATTTCAAGATGGACAAAAACCATTTGCACGCATACTATGAAATTTTTTATTTGCTTGAAGGTGAAAGAGTTTATTTTATCAATGACAGGGTGTACACCGCCAAAAAAGGGGATATGGTCGTCATAAATCCATATGATTTGCATCATACCTCCAGCTCGGACGTCCCCGGCTGCGAACGGATCATCATCTACTTCTCGCCCGAATTTTTGCCCCCGTTTGACGATCTGATTTCCACGGTGCTGCCTTTTGCCCAGGGCTCGCGGCTGCTCAGATTTCCTATGAAGGACCAGCCGGCCGTCGAACAAAAGATCCGGGACATCTATATGGAATGCATGGAGACAAAAACCGGATATGAGGCCTGCGTCCGGTCGACCTTAACGAACCTGCTTGTTCAGATCCACCGCCATTTGACGGATGAAAATCTGCAGCCGCTTGAATTCGCGCATCCGATGCACGAAAAAATATCCGAGGTGGCTTCCTTTTTGAGTCAGTACTATCAGGACGACATTTCATTAGAACAGATCGCGAAGCAATTTTACATTAGTCCTTCCTACTTGAGCCGAATATTCAAAAAAATAACAGGGCTGCATTTCCGTGAGTATTTACTGCACATTCGCATCCGAGAAGCTCAAAAGCGGCTGTGCGAAACACAAGAGAAGACGTTAATGATTGCCGAGCATGTCGGCTTCCGCCATATCTCCCACTTTAATACGTCATTCAAAAAAATCGTCGGCATGTCGCCTCTCCAGTACCGCAAGAGCCGGCATCCATCGTACCGGGGACAGGCCGGCACAGACGGAAAGGCGGATGTCACCTGACCGATCAAAGTATACCGGGATTCTGGAAATCGTATTTAACCGGACTGCAGCTTGATGTTACGGTTGCGGAATATACGAAAGTGCCGGTCACTTGGCGGAGTGACGATTATATCCCGGAGTTTAACCGGTTGTATTACATTATCGAAGGCGAAGGGTTCATTAAAGTAGACGGGAAGCAATACGATCCTAAGCCGGGCGATCTGTGCCTGCTGCCTGCAGGCGTCAGTCAATCGTATGGAACGGCAGGCTTGAACACGTTCGGTAAGTTCTGGTGCCATTTTACTGCCAAAACCGGCGGATTTCCTTTGTTCGATCTATTGGATACTCCGGTAGTCATCTCAGTTGATGACGGCGCAGTTCTACGCGAGAAATTCGAGAAGCTGATCGTATTTACCCGCTCCGACACCTGGACCTCCGTGCTATATGCACATGCCGCTTTGCTCGAGATCATCGGTTTATTTCTTGATCGGGCCGGGGCGGTGGAGTGGGATGTACGCTCTACCGCATCGCTTGAAAAGCTGCACGACGTGCTGGTCTACATCGATGAGCATCTTGGAGAGAGCTTGTCCGTACAGAAGCTGGCCCGGATCGCCCATTTTCATCCCAATTATTTCATCCGGCTGTTTAAGAACATTACCGGCCTGTCCCCGATCCAATATGTGAACCGGAAGCGGATCGACAAAGCGCGGCATCTGTTAGACGTAACTCCGTTGTCCGTTACTGCGGTGGCGGAACAGCTGGGAATGGAGCTCCCTTACTTTTCGCGCCTGTTCAAGGAGTATACCGGCTTATCGCCAACCGAGTATAAAGTGTTGCACGAAAACCGGACAAATTAAATTTGCAACTGTAGATGATGCTGAAAGAAGAGGCCTTTTCAATAACCGTTTGAGAGCAAAAAAAGAGAGCTTTCGCTCTCTTGATCAAGGATAAAACGTGCTGGCGGGCGTTGTCGTCGTACACCAGCGGGAATTGAACAGCTTTCGAATCAACAGGTCCTTCGCTTGCCCTGTCCCGATATACCGCAGCGCTTCCATCGCATGGGCACGGACATAACGGTTGTCGTCTTCAAGTGCTTCCTCCAGTGCCGGGACCGCGGAAGCGGCGGACGGGCCGATTCGGGAGAGGGATAAACCTGCGGTAAACCGAACTTGTGTATCCTCGTCTCTCAAACAGCGAATCAGGCCGTTTACGATTTCTTCCGGAGGTGAGCCTATCATGCCAAGCGCCTCGGTAACCGCAATACGGACGGCAGCCGAAGGATGATTCAACCGTTCGATCAACGATGGGACCGCCCTCGCCGCAAGATGGCGTTGCTCTCCGAGCGCAAATACGGCATGGCGTAAGGTTTCTTCGGTGTCGGCCGTTAGCAGCTCCTTCAATCCATCAATCGCGTCCTCTCCTGAAACCGACAATCCGTATGAGCTGACCCGGGATTCCAGGACATTGCCGCTTTGAAGACCGGTCAGCAGAGCATTAATGCCTCTCCGGCCCAACCTGGCAAGCTCGTAAGCGGCATTAAGCGCAGCGGGTTCATAGCTGTTCTTCAATTGGCCGGACAATTCCCGGATCCGTTCTTCATCGGCGGTCCGGGTGCCGGCCACACTGCCGAGCCTGCCGGACAGCCAGTTCCACGTTTCCTCCCACATCGTTTCCTGTTTGTCGATCGCCTTCAGTTCTGCCGGAAGTTTCCACTCGGGCTGTTGATTATTCCAGGTTGGCTCGGTTGGTGCGGCCGTCCGCATAAATTCGAACTTCAGCATAAAACGCGATTTGCCCAGCAGGTTTGGCGTTGAGCGATGCCAAATATCGTAGTGGATCAGCGCGAACGTTCCAGCTTCACCGCTTGCGGTTACTTCCCTTGAATCATCGTCTTCCTTGAATAAACGGGACTCATAATTTTGTGTCCCGGGCATAATGCCCGTCGGACCAAGCTCAGGCGGCGTATCTTGGGGAAAATACATCACCATGGCCCACCAAGGATGATGATTCCGCTGTTTATCATATCCCCAATAGCTGTCTTTGTGCCATCCCCCCGCCTTCGGCTGAGCGTTATAATGCCCGTGTCTGTGTGCGTGCAGCATATAATCCGGGCCGAGCACGCTGGTTAACGCCCCGGTAACGACAGGATGGTCGAATACCTGCTGGAGCTCCCGAATTCGCGGAAGCAAATTGTTCCCCGGATTCCCTTCCTCCTTGTACACCTTGGCTAGCTCATCCGATAATTGCCGGTGAAACTCCGCTGAAAAATCGGTTTTCAAAATCAGATAGCCCTCGGTAATAAATTTGCGCATTTGTTCGTCTGTAAGCAAAACATGTTGTATTCCAGCCATAACGTCTGTTCTCCTCCTCTATTTGGATTAACTTGATCGGTTAACCCGATTATAGAAGATGGACCGACCGCTTAACATACACAATCCTAATCCGGATTTGTACAAAATTAACCTCATTTTATGTAACTGAAGGTTGGCTTTTGCCTTTTGACTATTAAACCAAACCGCCAACAAACCTGACGATTCCAACTATCCAAGAGACCCGGTTCTTTTGGAAGGGTGAATTCGACTTCTTTTCTGGTTAGAAGAGAGCATCATTTCAGTTCCGCAAACGCCCTTACCGGAAATGTTCCCATCCCTTTTATTTTTGGAGGGACCGCATAAAATTGAAACCCTCTCTCTGGTAACGCATGTAAATTGCAAAGATGTTCCACGATGGGTATTTCCGCACCTAGCAATACTGTATGAACCGGTCTGGATTTTCCTGTTGTGCAATCTATATTCATTGAATCAATGCCAACAAGCGCCACTTTACACTCCGCTAAATACTCTGCTGCCCCTGAGGTTAGATAGGGGTGATTGTCAAAATATTGCTCCGTATTCCAGTGTTGATCCCAGCCAGTATGTATTAATACTGCTTTGCCTTCCAGTTCTATTCCTTGAAAAAACGTTTCGTCAATTGCCTTCGTGTCGGCCTTGGTTACTCTTATTACTTCTCCTTCATGACCGGCGAAAGAATGTAATTCCACCTCGGATAAATCCTTACCATCCCGGTATCTATGAAACGGGGTATCAATATATGTACCTGTGTTGGAAACCATTTCAATCTTCCCTATTTGAAATTCGGTACCTTCTTCATATATTTCTTTGGATGCTTCCCGACTCAAAAAGTCGCAAATATGCGGCGCCGGCAGACCCTTATATGTAATTATTCCATCTTCTATTATGTGACTTAAATCGACAAAACGCTTCCTCATGGAAATCCCCCTCGTTGTTCAATGCTAGGCCCTGCCAAGGTTTCAACTGTACCTTACCATTATACCATCACATACCAATCTGTGTAGGCTGCCATACCAATCCGTTCAGTCGCCGTGAGTTGCATTGCTCAATTGCCGATTTGCAGGCCGTTTATGCAAGGGCACCATTTCAGACAACGGTTCCCGAGAACCGTCCTACTCCAATATTGAACGGAGGCGGACACGTTTGAACAACCGCAACTATGCGATGGCCATCACAGAATCGGTAACACCCGAAATCAAGCAAACGCTTAACAGGTATTTGGAGGAAGCGATCTTGATGCATGAGCAGATTATCGCCTATATGATGGAGCAGGCATTATACCACCCATGGAATGTCAATGAACAGTTTTTACTGGATGTAAAAAATGCAGAGACAGCGCTTAAACTCACTTAACGCGTAAAAAAAAGGGGTCGGATTGCCTCTAATCAGGCAACCAACCCTCTTTTTTGAGTTCTCCTGTTTCCTTTATGATATGTAAACGCATCTGATGCCACAGATCATATCCCTTCGAGCGCGGTCGCGAAGTATTTTGGCACAATATCGGAAGACTCATTATCGCTATTTTTTTCTAATAATACCCTGGCCGCAATCATAGCTGCGTCACTGTAACCATTCATGCCATCGATTGCGGGACCGTTCGGGTTTGGGAGTTCCACAATGATAAGTCCTTTGCCCCTATTCACTTTTTGGAAGACCCTTCCTAACATTTTCTATCCTTCCTCATCCAACCATTTCAATTCATTTAATTTGCTGTCCAACCGCTGGTACCATTTCTTCTGCCGAGAAGCCTGGCTGCTTCTTTTCCGATTTGTAACCGGACTCCGATGTTTTTCGCGGCCTTTACTATTTTGCCGGTTAGGTTTGCGTATGACGGTTTCGTTTTTTCTAATCTGCGGGATCGGGTTTCCATCGCGTTTAATTACTCCTTGGTTAATATTGTTATTGAGGGATGGGATACGGATGCGACTCAGAAACGATTTACCATAATACGGGACAGACTTCTTTATGATCATTATTACTATCCACCTTTACATCCATGTAACTACAGCATATTCGAAAATCGAGTGAATTCTACCGATAAATAGCAAAATGTATTTATACCTACGCGCAAAATGAGGGGAGGCACTGGGGCCGCGAGGTTATTAATATAAGTTATGATATAATAAGAGAATGCGTATTCCCTTACCTTACGGAGGTTTTATTATATGGACGTCATGACAATTTTTTCTTTTTTGGGAGCGGCGGTTCTGCTGACATTGATGCCTGGTCCGGACATCTTGTTTGTCATTGCCCAGAGCATTTCACAAAATAAAAAAGCGGGCATAGCGACTTCATTAGGGCTTTGCTCGGGCTTAGTCGTACATATCTCGGCTGCATCTCTTGGAATATCGGCGATTATTTATCAGTCGGCACTCGCATTTTCAATTGTAAAATACGCCGGAGCAGCTTATTTATTGGTATTGGCCTGGAAGTCGTTTCGGGAAAAAGAATCTGATTTCACAATGGGGCATACGAAACCATCGGACTACAAATCGTTGTATCGAAGAGGAATATGGATGAATGTATTAAACCCTAAGGTTTCATTATTCTTTGTGGCCTTATTGCCGCAATTCATCGACAAATCCAGTGGATATATACCGGTACAAATGATTATTTTGGGGTTCATTTTCATTATTCAAGCGATCATAATCTTTACGCTGGTCAGTCTGTTTGCGGATAAAATACGCGGGCTGCTTCTTAACAAGCCTTCAATTGCGAAAAGAATAAACAATGTGAAAGGCTTGCTGCTGGGATACATCGGGCTGCAAATTGCATTCAGCGAGAGAAGCAGCCCATAAAGGCTTTCTGTATAATTCATTAATAAGAACCTTGTCCGCCAGTTGAAGAGGTGAAGAAAAAAAGAGAGAACCGGAAGATGATCCGGCTCTCTAACGCTTCCTTGGCCAACGATACGGTTCAACAACCTTTACCATTGTATTAAACAGTTCGCCCCATTGGTCTTCATTTATATAACATATCGGCATATGCCGGTCGACTTTAAGAGCCCGCACTACCTTCGTTAGCTGTTTGTCAGTGAAGATACCGCTTAATACACGGGCCACGGAAAGACGAGGAATCTTCAGCCCATACTCGGCGAAAGCGGCAAATCGCTGAAAGTGTTTAGGCGCAACTTTTACCTTATCCTTTCTCCGAATATAGAGCATCGCCGAATCGACGCTTGGCGGCGGAGAAAAATGGTTCCTCGAAATCGACTTGACAATCTTCAGATCGAACCTCATTCTCCATGTCAAAATGCGCGGGTCGGTGATCGGATCCGCCGTAAAACCTCTTGCAGCTCCTAATTGAACCATAAGTACCGCCCTTTGCAATGATGTTGACGGCGGCATAAGCAGCATTTTGAGGATCGCTGTCGTAATCGAATAGGGAATATTCGCGACCACACAGAAAGGCTCCGCCGGCATCTTTAACTTCATGATATCCCTGTGAATCACCTGTATAGCCTGATGTCCATCGAATTTCTGTTGGAGGCAGGCAACAAATGCAGGATCATTCTCAACCGCTACAACCTTGCCCGCTTTCTCCCCCAGAAAATGGGTAATAGCCCCCCTCCCGGCGCCAAGATCGAATACGGTGTCTGTCTTTTTCAAATTTGCGCAATCAATCATTTCTTGTATCGTTCGTTTATGATGCAGCAAATGCTTTCCCGGAAAATTATATTTATGGTGTTGACGGGGATCGTCATTATTTCTGCTCGTTCTTTTCATTGCTCTCCTCCGATTGTTGAAGAAAACCTGATCCGGGCACATCATTTTCATAAGCAATCGGAAATGCCGGAAGACGATGGATGCGTGCTCAAATGCCCGCTAATGCGGGACAAAAAAAAGCGGATGTTCCGTTCCCGTCAACCTCTCATAAAAACCTTATCCTGTTTTCAGGCAGACCAATCCCGATTACTCTGTACCCGGACAGAGTCTCTGTTCACTATTTAATTAGCAAAACAAAGTGAAAACCGGAATTGATCTGATCAACCACACGTAACCCTCCGTTCTAATTGGAGTAATCGCAACAATAATATCAACGCAAAAAAAACACAGGCTGCCTGCCTGTGCCGGAGTCATCGAATGTACTAGTCATTACTGGTCCTATACCTCTATACGGAAAAAAGCCATGCACAAAAAAGGGACGAATTCGTCCTCCCTTTTAGAATGTATGGCTTCTAAAGGTTAAGTGTAATGAAGGCAGACCAATTCCGATGACTCTGCACAGACAGAGTCGTTGCACACTATTTAATTAGTGTTTTTCGGAATTGATAATCTATCACACGTAACCCTCCATTTTTTTCAACTGCGATTAGTATACTATATTTTTGAAGCCTATACAATTCCGTGAGTATGTGTCAGAACGTCCTCAGTGAAGTCAATTCAAGTCCACGCAAATCGAATCCAGATGATAAGTCAGCACCTTAACGATCCGCTCTTCGTCCAAACGCTCTTTCTCCAGTAAGGCGTGCAGCGCCGATTACTTTTAAATAATACAAATGAATTAAATAAGAGGTGCGGCATTTGAATATTATCGCTTGGATCATCATTGTCTGTGAAATTGCATTTTGGGTCGTTATTTTAACCGGTCTAATTGTCCGTTACGTACTCCGATTAGATAAGCTTGGATTCTTCCTGCTAGCATTGACGCCTGTGATCGATTTGCTGCTGCTTATCATTACGGGTGCGGATTTGTATCGCGGAGCTGTGGCCACTACTGCTCATGCCATTGCGGCCGTGTATATCGGGGTCTCGATTGCATTCGGAAAAAGCTTGATTGGGTGGGCGGATGAACGGTTTCGATATTTCGTAACCAAACAAGGCGAAAAACCGGCCAAGAAATACGGCATAGAGTATGCCAAACATTATGCCAAAAGTTGGATCCGGCACGTGATTGCGTATCTGATCGGTGCCGGGTTATTGGCCGGTTTCGTTTATTGGATCAGCGATCCTACCCGAACTGAAGCTTTATCCGGCGTATTGAAGCTCTGGACGCTTGTGCTGGGCATTGATCTTATCTTCACCGTTTCCTATTTCATCTGGCCCAAAAAGAGCAAGTCGGTTTAATCCGGTAAATTTCCGGACCTTGTGCCAACTTCATATGAAGGTACAACATGGTCATACATTAAATGCAATATCATCCCTGTCGCCGCGTGATCGAGGTTATGACAGTGGTCCATCCACATACCGGGATTATCGGCCACAAAAGCCACTTCATAGGTTGTACCGGACTCCACGTTTAAAGTATCGGTCACCCACGGCGTCTTTACTTTCTTGCCGTTTTTCTTCAGCACCGTCATATGGTGTCCGTGGAGATGCATCGGATGCTCGGTCAGACTGTTATTCACAAAGGTTGTTTTGACGTACTCCCCTTCTTTGACGACAAAAGTAGGAGTATGGGGGTGAACTTTACCATTGACCGTCCATAGAAAATGGAGCTTGCCGTTATAGAATCCCATCTTATTTCCGAGGATCATCGTAAACTCCCGGTCAAACTTTTTTGCTCCAGTAACAGCGTTTACCACAGGCTTGCCATACTGAGCTGCATCGAACATGCTCGAATCCGCTTTGAATACCGGGTTCGCCGGCGGAACATCGGTGTAGAAAACAATGCTTGGTTCGTCCAGGTTCTTATTATCGCCGATTTTAAACAGAACGGGATGGTCAGGCATTGTAAAGGCGACATCATATCTTCCGCCGGATGCAATCCTGAACGCCGTCTGATCGGACAACAGACCCGGATCTTCAATCCGAACACCGTCAATGCTTGTAATTTGATAATCGGTCCCTTGCAGCACATATTTTCGGGATAGGTTATGCGTATTAATGATTCTCAGTTTTACTTTCCTGCCCGGTTCCACTCGCTTCAATTGCTCTTGATCCCGGTTCCCGAAAGCATTCTTATATCCTTCTTCCGTCTTCCATCGATGATTAATGACGGTCAACTCTTCATCGTAAACTTCCGTTCCATCCTTATGGTCGACAATCAAAGAACCGAACAGGCCTTTTTCTACTTGCTCAGCGGCCAGTTGATGGGAATGGAACCAATAAGTGCCCTCTTGTTCTGCGCGGAATTTATAAGTAAACGATTGTCCCGGCATGACGACGTTCTGGGTCATCCCCGGCACACCGTCCATCGCATTCGGCACATTGTAGCCGTGCCAATGAATCGTGGCGCCTTTTTCGATATCCTTGTTGATCAGCTTCACTTCCACCATATCTCCGTGACGTACACGGAGCTCAGGGGCGATCTGTCCGTTATAGGTCCAGCTATCGATCTCGGCGCCGGAAGCGAGCGTGAGCTTGCGCTGCTGTGCTATTACTTCGAACTGTATATCCGCTGGAGCCGATATATCTCCCGTCAGCGCGGCGACCGGAACCATACCGGAATCCGCGGCGGAATGACTGTGATGATAATGATGGCCGGAATGCCGTGTCAGCGATCCTCCCCCTTCGTCCAGCTTGTGGTGATTCATCATGTCGGAAGCTTCAGGTAATCGGGACGAATGCATACCTGTGAGAACATTGAGGACGATGACCGCAATGACGACGGTTGCCGCGGCAATACCCGCCAGCGCAACTCTCAACAACCTTTTCCATATTGGATATACAATGAACTCGCCTCTTTGTACTTTAAGATATCTTCTTCTTGCAAAGTAGTGCGGCACGAATAAAATGAGAATGAGCAGGATCGGCTTTTGTACAATCTCATTAAAGCCAGGCAGAACCGGTTGTTCAAAGATGCTGCTGAAGACGGTCAAGCCGGATACAATAGCGGCAGCATAGATCGGCACATGCAGCATAGGATGAGCTGCATGAAACAGCGTTTCTTTCGCGAGTTGTTCATGATTGGATTTTCGCAAACCTTTCAATAAAGGAAGTGTGTAAATAAGGACGGACAAATTACCGATCATCATAACGGGAACGATCGCTTTAATTTTTCCTTCCACGAATAACCAATCCCTCAGAACAAGATCTTTCATAATGATAATGAGCCATAACCCGGCAGCCGTGAGAGCAAGGTAAATGACCCCTGTCAAAAAAGTTCTCCGCCTTTTCAACCGTTGATTTGTTGCGGCATAAGGCAGCCCCGATGCCGTCAAAGCGGCAATCATCCACAATCCCGTCATAATCAAAGCCAATATAATACCTGCAAAAGTTTCGAACACTTCGAATTCCTCCTTACATCAGGATCTTTGAGCGGAGCTCAAAGTCACTCCGCTTCCAGGATCTTTGAGCGGAGCTCAAAGTCTCTCTGCTTCATAGGGATCTTTGAGCGGTAGCTCAAAGTCTCTCTGCTTACAATAAAACGTGTCTGTTCATCGGGATGCCGGCTTTGGTTTGGATATTTGAACCTTATTGCTGATCTTGCCGAATGGTTTGAAATACGAGATTGCCGTCATAAAGACAAGCGCTGTGATGTTCGCTATTGCACCTCCGATAAGGGAGTAGCTTGCGTTCAAAAACGACTCGTCCTTGAGGGCAAGAATACGCTCATGCTCCCCTATACGGATGACTTGCGACAGCCAGTCGCCCATGTACACGATTCCAAACGCAATCAACGATACGGTCAGAATCAGCTTGATCACGATCCAATAATAGTTAAAGAGTCCCCAATGCGTCCAAAGTGACAGTGCAAGGCCGGTCAATAAAGCGGCGAGCGCCGTATACCGAATCATAACGACATCGATCACATGCATATTGTCAAGTGTGTAATATAGCTGCTCCCCGTTTTCCGATTTCAGCATGTACCAACCGAGCAGCAGCATACACAAAGCTCCTCCAAGCCAACAGACCACCGACAGCACATGAATTGCGATTAACAACTGCTTCTTTTTCATCGATAACTTCAAGGCCATGCTCCAAAACCTCCCGATCTATTCTTGGTGACAATACTACCACCGAAATGTTGCGAACTTGTGGCGAACCTCTTGAGAGGTTGTGAAAATTCCCAAAAATTTGATGAGGATGAGATATAATAGGAATGGTCATGACGGATCACGGGGAGGATTGAAATGAAAGTTTTGGTTGTGGAAGACGAAGCGAAGATCTTATCGCTAATGGAAACCTTTCTACGGTCGGAAGGCTACGACGTCTATACCGCCGGAGACGGGAAAACCGCGGTGCAGCTCTTTGAAGAACACAAGCCGGATATTGTCATTCTTGATTGGATGCTTCCGCAAATGAACGGTCTGGATGCGTGCCGCCGCTTCAGAGAGATGGGGTCTCCGGGAATTATCATGGTAACGGCTAAATCCGAGGAAACGGATAAAATTGTCGGCTTGGAAATGGGGGCGGACGATTACTTGACGAAGCCTTTCAGCCTGAGGGAGCTGTCGGCAAGAATCCGCTCCTTAATGCGGCGGATGAACAGAGGTGAGGGGGGCGAGTCCGGCAGTGTCCTTCGCAGAGGCGATTTATCGATACATGAGGAAAGCTTGCAAGTATTTAAAGGGACACAGGAGCTTCATTTGACCCCGACCGAATTCAAACTCCTCCATCTGCTGGCATCGAAGCCAGGCCGTGTATACAGCAGGATGCAGCTGCTGCAGCACGCGTTCGAGGAGGAATTTGTTATTGATGAACGTACCGTAGATTCCCATATCAGCAAGCTGCGCAAAAAAATAGAAGACGGCAGCAACCATTCCGTTTATATTAAAACCGTGTACGGCTTCGGTTACCGTTTTGGGACAGGCCATGAAAATTAGAACGAAGCTGATCCTGTCGATGAGCATTTTGATCGTTTTCATCATGCTCTGTTTGCTTGCCGTCACGCATATTCAATTTTATATTTATCGCGATTTTGCATATTTTGAAGAAAAGGCGTTATTCGAGTCGTTGAGAGAGGAATTCGAACAATACTTCGCGGATCATGATGAATCCTGGGAAGGGGTACATACCGAAAATTTCGAAAATATTCGTCATTTTACCGAAATTGTTCTGATTGCGGACGGAAACGTGATCTATCAGCAAGGACAATTAAGCGTCGGCGACCTGCGGGATTCAGGTTATATAATGCCTCTATATGCGGACGACAGGAAGGTCGGCCGGCTGTACGTTATGAATGAGAAGCAGTATAAGACGTTCGAGTTCAAATTAATGTGGTATGAGATCCTGCCTAATATTGCTAAAGCGTCATTGTTTCTCACCTTAATTGCCGCTCTTGCCATCGTCTTCTTCTTGTCTTGGAGACTGACGAGACCCATTCGCAAAATCCTTCGAGGAATCGATGAGATTAAAAGCGGAGAAACCGGGGGAGTTTCACTCCCCGTACATCGAAAAGACGAATTCGGAGCAATTTCCAGAGCGCTGCAGCAAATGAACGAGAGCCTTGCCAACCTTGAAAGGTCCCGAAAACAGCTTTTGTCGGATGTCGCGCATGAATTGAAAACGCCGCTCATGATCATCCAAGGGGAGCTCGAACTGGCTCAAGATTCGGAAATATCTCTCTCCCAGGCAAAGCTATCGTCACTTTTGGATGAAGTATTGAGGTTAACGCGATTGGTTCATGATGTGCTCGACTTGTCCAAGCTGGAGGCGGGCACGGCGGAGCTTCGGCCGAAAACGGAGAATATCGTTGCGATTGTGGAGGGGTTGGTCGAGAAGATCCAATTTTTAATGGAAGACAAACACATCCGATTATCGATGATTATTCCGGAGAATGTTATCGATGTTCCGGCAGAGAAGCATCGAATTGTACAGGCTCTTTATAATATTCTGGTTAATGCGGTCCATTACACTCATCAGGGAGGCCAAGTACAGCTCCATGTTGAACGTGTGGTTCATGTCGAGCGGCAGAACGAATATGTCCGAATTAAGATTGAAGATACCGGTGTCGGTATACCCGTTGAGGATCTGCCTTACATATTCAACCGATTTTACAGAGCAGACCACTCGAGAACCCGTCCAAGCGGCGGCACCGGCCTTGGCCTCGCTATCGCACAGCAAAATATCCTTGCCCATCAAGGCTGGATCGACGTGCAAAGCGCAACTGGCAAGGGTTCCGTGTTCTCCATCTATTTGCCGCTTTCCTCGGAAAGCGTTCATTCTTAAGATTGAAGATCAGCCGATAATTTCGTTCTTATTCATTTCGGAGGCTGTATCCAGCAATTGAATCCCTTCCGCCGGATACAGCCCTCCTGCAGTAACATCTTTAATAACACCAAATGATTCGATTTTGTACATCTCGTTCGGTGATGTCGCTGCGGCGTGGAAGACTTCCGCATCCGGTTCTTCCCATTGACCCTGATCAGCCGGCGTATCCGCCCCGACTGCTGCCCCGCCTTGCCCTGTAGTCCCCGCTTCCCCAATTACCAACAGGCTGCCAAGCATTTCGAGGTTGTTTCCAAGCTCGGATAAATCGTAATCTTTAGCGAAATCGGACCGGACATGCGTCAATTTAAGGCCGTATGCAGATTGCTCCAATTGTCCTGTTGACGGGTCGCCACGAAAAGCAAATGTAATTTCATCCACATTAGCGATCATCGCAAACAAAACAAGCGCGTTATTATGGCTAACTTTAGGTTGCTCGGGTTCATAGTACGGTGGAAGCGGATTGCCGTCAGGATCCGCAGGCTCATAGAATACAGTTAAGCCATACGGCTTCCGGTCGGTTTGCAATGCGATATACCGCTGCATATAATGCCGGTCCGGTACTGGCAAATGTCCCACAAGACGCGAAACATTACCGGAATCGCCTATATATGGCGTTCTTTCCTTTGAAATATTCTTTAAATCGTAATGGCCGTAAACCGTTCCTGCTCCATGCTCAACATCCGTCTTGCTACTGTCTGTAATCAACGTTCTGACAATCAAAGCCCCACACAAAATTACAACTACAAGCATTAGCGAAATGACAATGATTATTGTGCCTTTTTTGCCCGTATTCATCATGGCGGCTAGTATTTTCATCAAGTAATATCTCCTTGCACATCTTTTGGATGGTTGCTCCATCCCTAGAGAATTCAAATATACCGCAATACTTCGCCGCTGTCACTTAAAAGCGGCCCTAACTTTCTTCAGCGCTGGGACCGTATATTGCCGGGACCGGGACTTCAAGCAAACGGAGATAAACCGTGAGTTGACCCCGATGATGGTACCAGTGATTAAGCATTAATGTGCGAACCATTTCGATTCTGGGCCCCTCCAAGATCGGAATACCTTCATTGGTAAGCTTCCAGGTCTCCATAAGGCCGGCTTCTCCCCATAATAGAAGCTTGTTTTCAGCTATTGCCATGTACTCATCATATTGAGAGAGAATCTCGGTCAGCGAACTTGCTTCAGGCAAGGGAACGACCGGAACCTCGCGGATCCGTTCATCCAAAAACTCCGCCAAGCCACCGGGCACGCCCGCGGTATGTAAAGCCAATTGACCCAAGGACATCGACTTTTCATGCGGTTTCCAGGAAAGCTTGTCTTGCGGCACCCTTTCAAGTACTCTCCGGGTCAACTCTCCTTCCCGTTTCAACTCTAAGATCAGCCTTTCGGAATAATTCATCTGCTCTCCTCCTCGATTTATTTATTAGAATTAAAATAACATAAATCAAAACAGGAGATTTCTTCTTGATTGCTAATCTCTAAAGGCCTCTTGTCCGAATCATGTCGATAAAAGCCTGGAGTGCTTTGGTGGAATACCAGTCTTTCCTGCGAACCAGGCTCGTTGTCATGAATCGAAATTTCATCCTGATTCAACCCAGGTTATAGCAGAGATGTCCGGGCAAGAGAATCGGACTGGTCCTTTCTTCTGAGGAGACATATCCAGGTACCGCTCTTGGTATCATCCATCAGATTCAGGAATACTCCAGACGATGTCGCACGCGCAAACATCACTTTATCGGCAAGTTCATGATCCAATGTGCTATACTAACTAAAAAGTCGAATTATTGAGGTCTCGAACGATGGCACGATACAAGGAAGAACAAACTCAGCATATTCGGGAAGCACGAAAGGATCAAATCTTAAACGCTTCCCTTAAAGTTTTCGCTCAATACGGGGTCGAGGGCACGAAGATGAGCATGATCGCCAAGGCGGCCGGGCTAAGCCACGGGCTCATGTACCATTATTTCGAATCTAAAGAGGAAGTGCTGACGTCAAGCTTGCTGTGGGCGATGGACGGCGCCGAGCATTTGATCGAGGAGGTACGCGCTTCGTCCGGAACGCCGCTGGAGAAAATTGCGCATTTCACCCGGTCAGCCCTTGCGGCCGGAAGCCATGACGTATTTCGAATGATTCAAAGCTGCATGAAACATCCGGACCTCGACGAGAAGACGAAAATCCTTATTAAGGAGACAAGCGAGAAGTATGTCTTGCTGCTTGTGCCAATTCTGGTCGAAGGGCAAAGGCGCGGCGAAATCGTCGAGGAAGAGCCGGACAAGCTGGCCAATCTGTATTTGACGATTTTGTCCGGACTGATCGCCGACGATGTGACCTGGCTCCACAATAATTTGGATTGGAGCATACACATGCTGCTTAGAGTGATTCAAAAATAAGAGAATCGAGTAAGCTGACTTTTGTGCCCTTGCGCTTCCCAAAAGGAAGTCGGAAGGGCGTTATTTATTTTCAGACAGCTTTACCCTTGGTTACGGCAGGCACTTTCCGGGACTCTTCCCCTAAGAGATGACGGCCATGCTGGACTTACACGAAACAAATGCTTCTGCTGCGAAACATATTGTTGACAACATCGGGGCCAACCACTACGATATTATTGACTGACTGGATCAATCAATTAATGAAGTGGATAAACTGAGAGGAGTTTTGGCGTTATGAGCTACGTAGGAACGGACAGTCTGCCGGGTCCAGAGGAAAGATCTCTTGCCCCGGATCTTGGACGCGGATTTATGCTGCTGCTTATTGTGGTTGCGCACGCACCGGTATATTTGTTTACGAAGGAGACGTTTATGCTGACCCGTCCGCTGGGCGAGCATAGGCTCGATGACATCGTCAATTTGATCGGTCTGCTATTTGTGGATAACCGCGCTTATCCAATGTTCGCGGCATTGTTCGGTTACGGACTGGCGGCTATGGTGGCGAGGCAGATGGATCGGGGCGTACCGGAAGCGCAAGCGAAGCGCTTATTGCGCCGCCGTTCATGGCTGTTAATTGTTTTCGGATTCATCCATCTTGTGGTGATAGGCGGCGCTGACATCCTCGCCGTTTACGGCGTTTCCGGACTGATACTCGGACGGCTGTTGTTCAAGCCGGAGCGGACACGGCTGCGCACAATGATCCTGATCAGCCTTCTCTATTTGATTATTATTCCGCTCGCATGGATAGCGGTATTTCCAATTGTAACGGGGGATGAGATGAACTTGGGCCTAAATTCTTCACATACGTACTTCATTCTCGCTTCCGAACATGCAATCGCATTCCCAATTCTCATTCTTTTCAATCTGCTGCTCTATCCAATGCTGCTAATTATCGCCATTGGAATCTGGTCCGCCCACAAACGTTGGCTGGATAACCCTGTGCGAGTCCGACCGCAGTTGAAGCGAATCGCCATTGGAGGAATCTGCATATCTATGGTCGGAGCTCTTCCTTACGCGCTGGTCGGCGCGAATATGTGGGGTCCGGATACTAGCTTGGTGAGCTGGTTCCTGATCCTTCATATCCTGTCCGGCGTTGCAGGTGGATTGGGTTACACAGCGCTTGTCGCGTTGATCGGCATATCAGCCCGCCGTACCGCTCCGAAGGTGACAGAGTTGCTGGCGTCGGTCGGCAAACGGTCGCTAACGTTTTATATTTATCAGGAAGCGATGCTCGTCCTTCTTCTCTCTCCGGTTGCCCTCGGACTGGGAGACGGGCTGGATAGTGCCGGAGCATTTGCTACTGCGGTGTTGATCTGGTTGTCGGGGATCTTCATCGCTGCCTGGCTGGAACGACATGGCTGGAACGGCCCCGCCGACGCCTTATTGCGGAAACTGGTTTATCGACGAAGATGAGCCTCCGACGCATTGCTGCCAGCGTGAGTTCGCCCATGGTGTCCCCATGACATCTTCATATGGGTTACGCTAAACTTTTACAATGAGATCAACAAACCACATGGCCGGCGAGCAGAATTCTCTCCCGTGTCCGGGCGACAAATCAGTCCTGCTTACCGGCCATTTAAACACGACTTATTAATACTGCCTCAATGCATCGGCCAAACGTTTAAGAATTTCAGCCTGTTCCTCCGTCAACGCTTTCCCGCTTTGTGCCGACACTTCATGATTGAACGCATTTAGCATGTTCTCCCGGGCCTTGCCGCTTTGCTTCATCGCATTGTCCAGCTTCATAGACAAGGAGTTGGCGATCCCGGGATCTTCCGCCAGGAACTGCTTAACCAGTCGAATCAAGCTCTCCGGCGATGCTTTCACTTCAAAATGAAGCGTGCCGCTGCCCTCATTGCCCGCAGCATCCGTCGCCTGTGCGGTTACCGTATGAAAGCCGGGCTCAAAAGTATAAGCGGGAGCCGAGATATCCTCGCAGGTCGAGTCGGCGATCCCGGAAACCGTATCCACGGCGAGACAAGTGATCGTCACCGTTTCTTCGATCCAATAGTCTGTTCCCCCATATACGGAGAAAGTAACTACAGGCGCCGTTTGATCGATTTTGAAAGTGATCGACTGTGCATCCTCTATATTCCCTGCATGATCTATGCTCCGATAAGAGATTGTGTACTCCCCGTCGTGCGTAAAGATGACCGGACCCGAATATTCGTCCCAATTCAAGCCGTTATCGGAGCTGTATTCCGTTCGTGCGACGCCGGACTCATCATCGGCAGCCGTCAGGACAAGCGTTACGTCACTGCGATACCAGCCATTCATCCCATTCGGCTCAGCCGGATCGAACTCGACTGCCGTTGCAGGAGGCGTCGTATCCTGCGGCTTTACCTGCGCCACCCCAACAAAGGACAGCATAGGCGACTGGTTGCTTTGCACTGCCTTAAGTCTAAGCGTCACTGAGCCGGCTTCTTCCATGGAGAATGTATACCCCCGCACGACGTCAAACGAATTGCTATTTAGCGTAATGGTGTCCACGAGCACGCTTTTGTTGCCATACTCAAGATAGACTTCTTCGGTGCGGGAGTTACCCGGCCACCAACTGTAGGTTCCAAGAGTTAGCGTGTGTTCACCTGCAGGCAGATTGTCAAAAGTATAAGTAAGGGACGCTCCGATTTGATTGGAGGTATAGATTCCCGTCGTCGTTTGCTTGCTGTAAGGGCCGCTTACAATACCTTTGTAAAATAAGGACGGCGAGCCGTTAGCATTATAACCTCCATGGCCCCAACCATTGGCGGTATCATAAATCTGGTCGGGGGCATTGTTAAGAAGCGGCTTGCCGGCTGCATCTGCAAGAGCCGCAACGGCGCTGTATGCGGGCGAATCGTAGCCGAGCGTATTGCCGGACGTATGCCCGGTTGTCAGTCCGTTTGCAGTGGCGTTAAGATCCACGAAATATAGAATGTCTTCGGGCACCACTTCCACATAATAGACGGTTTCCAGGCTGCCGTAGGTACCGGTTACAGCAACCGTTTCATAGGCGGTGTCGAAACTTACACCATCCAGCTTCCAATTGACGGTTACGAGCGTTGTCGACCCGTCTTCGCGTGTCGCTTCCACCTGTTCAGGGAGATTCGGCAGACTTCCGACATATGCGGCAGCATAATGAGGAGAGCGAAGCTCCCGTATATCGCCCGTAAACAACTGGTTTTGGGCGTGGGTCAGGCGCGCTGCCAGCTGTTCGGTCCCCTCTTGATCCAATC
The DNA here is from genome assembly GCA_041281825.1 of Paenibacillus tarimensis. Lineage (GTDB taxonomy): Bacteria > Bacillota > Bacilli > Paenibacillales > Paenibacillaceae > Paenibacillus_D > Paenibacillus_D tarimensis_A. Next base: position 4,025,770 of record CP166298.1, read on the forward strand.
GGTGGGAAGCAGGATCGCTAAGCGCTTCCTCGGCCATACTCCGTAAGGCTGCAAATACCTCCCATGCGCTTTCCCGGAATTCCTCCTGCCGGCTGATGCCTTGCGCTGCTGTTACCGCCTCTTGGAGAGCCGCGGTATCCGGCGTTCCTTTTACTTCTCCGGAAACAACCGCAACGGCGTCCACAACCAGAGTGCCGCTTAACACCTTAATCTTAACGGTATGCTCGCCGTATATAAGTCCGCGCAGCGTATAAGTTTGGTAAAACTCCCTGGAGGCCATCGTACCGGCCGACTGTGCGACCGTCTGTCCGTCAACCGTGACCTCCAGCTTCGCAGTACCGTCATTAGGACCCAGAATATCCAGTCCGGTGCCTTTAAACGTATATTCCAGCGAAGCGTCCGTACCTTGGCTGGTGGAAAGGGAACGTTGGTAATGGTACATGCCTTGACCGTTGCGATGCGCCCACGAACCGCCGTAAATCAACTTGACAGCCGGAATGGACGCAAGGTCGTGCAACTCAAGATTGTCCAGGGCCTCGGAATAATACGGCGCATAACCGTCAACCGTCTCAACCAGCAGATTATCAAAGCGCACGTGATAATAACCGCTGCCCAGATCCACCCGGCCGGACAGCTTGGGATTCGGATCGATATAAGAAGCAAGCTCCACGCCGTCCAGATAAGCGGTCACTTTGTTGCCCGCAACCTGAATGGCAATGTTATGCCATGCGTTATAAGAAGCGTCAAACTCCTCGATCTTTACGCCGCCGGAACCGCTCACTGCATTGCCGTTCGCTACGGAACTGTTGTTGACCAGCAGCTGCCAGCCGCCGTCAAACCAGTATTTCAGCACGTAAGGCGTACCGCTGATGGTGTGGGAGCTGCCGCCCCCCTGATACCGGGCGCCGATAGCGGCATAATTGGCGCCGCCTTGGGTATTGTTCGTTTCGAACGAAACGTTGACGCTGGCCTTGTAGTTGGTCCACCGGTAGTCACCGATGGCTGTGACGGGTTCACCGCTATTCCACACGCCGCCCAGCCCCATAACCGCTCGATCGAGCTGTTGACGCAGAACATAATTTCCGGTTGCGTCATCCAGATACGCTTCGAACGCGCCGTTGCGGTCGTGGGTGTATCGGGGCAGTACGCTTTTTGGGCCGCCGCGGGACTCAATGTAGCTTTGGTATCCCGTCATTTGGCCGCCTTCCCCGATTACCGCGGCGTTTTTGGCGGAATAATCAAAATCATCGGCGTAGAGGATGTTGTCCGTCGTATCTTGCACCGCCCCGGTGGCATCGGAGTCGAGCACGGTGCGCTCGCCCTCTACGGGGAGCGGTGTATGGTATGCCTCATTCTCATGTCGATTCAATGTGGTAACGGTCACAATCGAATAAGGTTTTACGTGAACGGTATAAACACCGGCGCCATCGGCGGAAACCTTGCCGCCATAATTCATGTAGTTGCTGTTGAAGCCTTCTCCTTCGTCGGCCGCGCGGGTTTCCCATACTTCGAGAGAAGGGTTTCCCGTATAGCCCATATTGATCGTCTGAAGCTTGTAGATTCTCTCATATTCGCTGTCGTTCACAATAACGGTTGAGAAGTCCCCTTTGTCGGGAGAGGCGAGCGTCATGTAGCTGGGTGTGCCGTTTCGTCCGTTGATCGGATTCGTGCCTGTCGCGCCGGTGTAGCTGGCCTGGGGAACCGTCCTCCAAATCCCTGCGGTATTGGTCTCGTTTTCCCAGCCGACATTCGCAAACCAACTGAAATGCCGCAGAATGACAAGGCCCGCGTCATAGTGAATCCAACCCGACCACGGGTCGCGCGCGCTCAGCAATTCTTTAAAGGAATATTGTCCGCCTTCGTAGAAGGAACCGATGGCCGGCTGATAAATAAAGTGGGTCCGGCGCGAATTGACGAATCCTTTTATAATGGTGTTGCCCATTTCCAGCGCGCTGCCGCTTCCACCTATGCCGGTGCCCGCAACTGTAGGATCCTGTGTGTTGTTGTTGGGACGGAAGGCCGAGTTGCTGAACGTAGCCTGCGCCTCGCTGTTCCACACTTCAATATCAAATTGTTCGGCGAGCCGCTTGAAATTGCCGGCGCTGTCGTCGTTGGTGTTATAGTGGTATGCGGCAACCGATACCGCGTCCCGCAGGGAGGCGTCGTTCACCATGCTGCCGCCGAAGGAGCCGATCCCGACTTCATCGGAAATCACAGTCTCGATACGATTATACAGCGCTTTCTCTTCTGCGCTTTCGAAGCCTGTGTTATCCGATCTGACCTGCTCGGCATACTGTTTGGTCCACGTCAAATCCGGCGAATGCTCGTTGATATGGGGATTGACGTAATCGACCATATAGCCGTATTCACGATAAGCGGCCAGAATAGTATTTTTATACCAGGTATAGATTTTGTCGTTGCTGTTCGCCCAGGCGGGTGCGTTCCAGCGCAGGATGCTCACTTTCAGATCGTGGTTCAGGGCCTTGGCGTCAGCCGCAAGCTGGAAGCCGGGATGCCTGGTGACATTGGCCTCTTCATCGGCTGTACGCATCGTAGCCGGATCGGGGCCGGTGGAGTTGTTGCGGTCGTTACCCATCTCGATTTTGACATGCGTCATAATGGGATTCTCTCCGCCGAACAAAATCTGCAGCATTTCCGAGTAGGCCTCGGGATGCTCTGCCTTATAATCCATCAACAGCGCGCTGGTGCTGTTGGCGCTCAGCACGCCAAATCCCTTGAACGTAAGGCCGTTGACATTATCGGCTTGGATATCGTTGCCGTCAAGCAAAACCTTGACCCTAGCAGCTGCGGCCTGCCGCGCGTCTTCGATCATTGCTTTGATCCCGCCCTCGGCGATGGCAAACCAGCTCAAGATCGGTTTTTCGCCGGAAACATAGGCGTAGGTCAATGTCATGGGGACGCTGGTGTCAATGTCTTCGGGAATGATAAATTCGCTGGAAATGAAACGGGTTGTATTCGTGTTGAACTGGTCAAGTAGAATAGTCTTCGTACTGCCGCTTGTATCCTGATAGTCGATTCTGGGCCATATCCCGCGAGAGCGATTGCCGTACCAATCATGGAACCCGCTGCTGAGCGTATAGGTTCCGGCTTCAAGGGCTTGTAGTTTATAGATAATATGCTGGTTAGCCGGGTCGGTACGAAGCCCGACAACCCATATAGACGGGTCGGTGGCAGGGTCTGTATGTCCACCATCCTTAGCGTTTTTTACCTTGTGTACGGAATCGTCGAATCCCCAAGCGTTCGTTCCGCTGACATACCTCTGATCCGGTGTTTGGTTGAGCAAGTCGCTGCCTGTCAGCTCTTTGACCGCTTCGTACAACGGCGAGGAAGAAGGAGGGTTGCCCAGTGAATCGCCTCCTCTGCCGCTGTCAACGAAGTAAACCAAAGGATTTCCGGGGGGCGGAATGACCACCACATTGGCAACGGCCGGCCCGCCGCCCGCCGTACCGGTGACTGTCACGGTTTCATATGGAACGGCAAAGGTGTCATCGCCTATATGCCAGGTCACAGGTGTGTTCTGGCCTCCAATTACAATGTTGCCAGGCAAAGTGGTTCCTGCGGTTGTTTGCGCCCCCATATATGCGGCTGCGTAGACGGGATCGGGCGTACTGGCGTATACGGCCGGCACACTGGATGCCGGAAACAATCCAAATACCATCATAGCGGTCATTGCTATACAGCATATCCTGTCTCTGACGAATTGTTTTCTGTTCATTCAATAATCCTCCTTTTTCTGACGAATTGTTTTCTGCTCATACAAATCCTCCTTTTACTAAAATAAACTGCTTGTCATTAAGCAAGATAACAATAGGATTATAACAGGCTGTGTAATCGCTTACATGCTACTTTTTTGACATATTTTATTGCTATCTTTACCACTTTTCAGGTTTTGTTCCAGCGCTTTTCCGGGATCACTCCCTTCGGGACTCCGCCAAAGAAAAAAACCACCTCGCTATGAAGTGGTTTGATTACATTTTGTTAAACAAACCTTTAGTCCACTGAGCATACCAATAAAATACCTGCTTCACCGGCTCACTTCCTCGACAAACACTGCTTTATTCATTCTGTTCGGGCCACTTCCATGCATTCCAGATGATTAGGAACTTGCTTTAGAAACCCCGGAGTCATAAAGAAAAGAATATCCGCAAACACCTTAGAAAACATGACTACGATCCATAAAGTTGTTTTTCCTCCCTGGTGCAATTTGATGATTTGTTTCATTATATATTCAACACAATATTAAAATATAGACACTAAGTATTGTTTTGGCTTTAGAGCCTCAGCCTCCGTTTCAACTTAACCTCGAATCTACTTACCGGCGATACACGCTTTAAATTAAATCGGGACTCTGGATGGAACCCAAGTACTCATAATGATATATTTTGCCTGACATTCCTTTTGGGACAGCTCGAAGTCTCCCTTTTTGGACAAGCTGGCGGCAGTACTTGATGACAGTTTGCTTGTGAAGTTCCAGCTCATTTGGTGCCTCCGAGGGACGAATAATACGATTATGTCGGATGGCCAGACGCATTAACTGCCGTTCGATTTTTCCGAATTTGTGTGAGACCGTTCCATGATGCTCAGTGGCTGAGGCAAGATAAGGGGCTAGAATGCTCCGAACCATCCCTAATACGAATAGAGGATTTTCTTTCAACTCATCGAATGATATTGAAATCACATAGCACTCTTGCGACTGCAGGTACAACCCCCGATTGAGATCCAATCGATATTTCGAACGATCCTTGCCATGTGAACCATAATCCATGATTTCGAATACGAAACGAAGGCCGCCCAAGATCCAAATAAAGTCTACAAAATACGATCGCCCCCGCCAATCCTTAACCTCATACTCCGGATGCAAACCGATAAAATGTCCCATGAGGGACCACCATATTTTTTCGGCAAACAAACGGTTGCCATAACCATGTCCTCGTTTTAACGCATCTTTTCGTTCCCCATGGCGCTTTGACAAGTGATTCTTTATCCACTTTTCATGCTCGATTTCAAAACTCAACCTTCCACACCCTTTCTGGATAAATAAAAAAGCCCCGGTATCCTTCACTCTGGAAGGAATATCGGGGCGTGCTTCGCCACAGTAAGTATTAGGTATATCATAACCACAACATTCCCGAGTTGCAAGAAGTTTTTCATACAATAGCGACTTAGAGTGTGTTTGTGCAGAATCCATACGTCAATGCGTGCAGATTTGTATGACTTTTCATACAAAACCCAGGCATCAACCGCTTACGTGCACATAATTGTACGATTTGTCGTACAAGACCACTGCATCGACGGTTATTTGCACGCTTTTGTATGATTTTTCATACAAATCCTTTGCATCAGCCGTCTCCGTGCGCCTTACTATACGATTTTTCGTACAAAGTCTGCCCATTGTAACTCCTTCACCCCACGCGAGCCGCCTAACTAACCCGACTTCGCCTTCTGGGTACACTTCGCAATACACACAAACGGCATTTCTGCCGTTTGTGTTAGAAGTTGGTGGAGTAAAGGGGGATGTATGGAACTTTGATCTAATGGTTGACGAAAGAAGGACTATTAGCGGTAGTTTCAGACGCCGTGCTCCTCCGTTGCAGTTCATCAATGATGTCTTATCATACACTCCATGCGCGCGGACTGAACCCCGGGGTTCGCCCCCTTGAAGTGCTCTATCATACAAAAAACGCAGCCATTAATTGACTGCGTTGCTTTTATGTATGGTGGAGCCAAGGGGGATTAGCTCGTCAACTTGCTTTCCTGTCATGGGATGTATGAAACATTGATCTAATGGTTGACGAAAGAAGGACTTTTTAGCGGTAGTTTCAGACGCCGTGCTCCTCCGTTGCAGTTTATCTATGATGTCTTATCATACACTCCGTGCGCGCGGACTGAGCCCCGGGGTTCGCCCCGATACAAAAAACGCAGCCATTAATTGACTGCGTTGCTTTTATGTATGGTGGAGCCAAGGGGGATCGAACCCCTGACCTCATCGCTGCCAGCGATGCGCTCTCCCAGCTGAGCTATGGCCCCGTTTGTGTGGCGACAGAAATGATAATATCACAGCCGGGACGGGACTGTCAACCGTTTTTCTCCGTGCCGGAAAGCGGGTGCTTGGACAGCAGATTCGTCAGCTCTTTCATGAACATGTTAATATCCTTGAACTGGCGGTACACCGAGGCGAATCGAACATAAGCGACCTCATCGACGGGATATAATTGCTCCATGACAAGCTCGCCGATCGAAAAGCTTTCCACTTCCGCCTGCGCGGTCGTACGCAGCTCTTTTTCGACCTCCGAAACGATAATCTCCAGCTTCTCAATTGAAACCGGGCGCTTCTCACATGCCCGAATCAGACCGCGCAAGATCTTTTCCCGGCTGAATTCCTCCCGGCTGCCGTCCTTTTTGATGACAATCAGCGGCGTTTCTTCAATCATTTCAAATGTTGTGAATCGGCGGCTGCACTGCTCGCATTCGCGTCTTCGCCGGATCGATTTGTTTTCGTTGGCCGGTCTGGAGTCAAGAACCTTCGTACCTCCATAATCACAGTATGGACATTTCATAAACTGCGCCGCCTCCATTCCATTTCCAATCAAGTTCAGTTATTGTAAGCCATTATGTTTTCCCATACGTTACCTGTCATGAAGTAAAGAATAAAGCACATAATACAAGTACCAACCGCAAGGAGGTGAAACGACAATGCCACAAAATCGCAGCAGCAACCAATTGGTAGTGCCGCAAGCTAATGCAGCACTTGACCAAATGAAATTCGAGGTTGCACAAGAGCTGGGTATCCAAATCCCGCAAGACGGTTACTATGGTAACATGGCAACCCGTGATGCAGGCTCCCTAGGGGGTTACATCACTCGTAAGCTTGTGCAAATCGCCGAGCAATCCCTTGCCGGTCAATTCAAGTAATAATGCTTAAGCAAGCTTTGGCTGTCCGCTTGGAATAAGCGGCGGCCAAGGCTTTATTGTGCCCGGGGTCCCCGTTGTTCCCGCATTAAAGATTTAGAACACAGGGTATAAGTCCTTGTACTTATTATAATAATAATTTACGCGCTGTACATAGTGCCTGGTTTCGCCATAAGGAATCCGCATCACCGTTGACAGGCTGCCGTCCCATACCGCTTCCCCCAGCCACCTGTTCACCTTTCCCGGTCCGGCATTATAAGCTGCGATCGCAGCAACTGGATTTCCGTTAAATTGGTCCAGCAACAAACGGATATACCAAGCGCCCATTTCGATGCCGACGTCGGCCCTGTTGTGAACGATATCCATTGTAATGTCCGTAAACCCGGCTTGATCCGCTATCCATCTTGCGGTATCCGGCATAATCTGCATGATCCCAAGCGCCCCCTTGGACGATTCCCTGCCGGTTTTATAATTCGTTTCGGAACGAATAATCGCAGCAACTAGATACGGATCAACTTTGTAGTTCGATGCGCTGATCCGGATGTCGTCACGGTAATGAATAGGGTACATCCATCGCCCCATCCAGTCCGAATTAACAAAAAGAATAAAGAGCAACCCGACGAACAAAATAAGAAATACCCGCTTCTTCCGGAGTATTCTCATGCTTGCGTTATCGTACGGTAAAAGTCATCCACCTGCCGCGCCGTCTCTTCAAGCGAGCCGCTGTTATCGATAACCCAATCCGCTCTTTCTCTCTTTTCTTCTATGTCGAGCTGCAGCTTGATCCGTATTTGCGCTTGCTCGCGAGACAAATCAGGCTCCCGTTTCATCAGCCTCTCGACCTGAACTTCCGCCGGGACATACACAACCATAACACCGGCATACAGATCCTCTTGTTCCGTTTCATACAATAACGGAATATCCGCTACAACGAGTCTTGCGGGATCTTCTTCCAGGTATGTATTCATCTTCTCTTGCATTCGGGACCGGATAACCGGATGAAGGATCGATTCCAGTGCATTCAGCTTGACTTTGTCACGAAACACAATCATCCCGAGTGCGGAACGATTCAGCGTCCCATCCTGATTTAATACGGCTTGTCCGAATTGTCGCACGACCGCTTCCAATGCCGGTTCGCCAGGGAGAACAACCTCCCTGGCAACCTGGTCGGCATCAACAAGCACGGCGCCCCGCTCGGCAAGCATCCCGGCAACGGTGCTTTTACCGCAGGCAATCCCGCCGGTTAACCCGATTTTCATCGTTTCACCTCATTTAATACATCTTGGTCAGACGAATGATCAAAACAGCTTAATAATGCCCATCACAACTAATATAAGCCCGGGAAGCAGTGATAACATCTTCATACGATGCGATGCGGAAAACAGAAACCCGATATGCATGCCGCACAGCAGAAATGTTCCGCTTGCCACTGCAATCAGCACAGAGGTCAGCAGCGGTGAAAAACCGAGCAGCGCAGCTCCAAGCCCTGCTCCGAATGCATCAAGCGAAAGTGCGAATCCGAGCAGCAACGCTTCCGAGGCGGAGATCGTACCCGACCGGTCCACGTCTGCCGCTTGCGGCGTTCTCAAAATTTGAATAACGAGCCCTAACCGTTTCAGTTCCAAGTTTAATACCGCACGATCGCCGGTTGCCTCAGCATCCGTCTGCTCCGGAGCTTCCGGTTCGTCCTTATGCTGGACAGCGGAGCCGTCCTTTTCCGAGAAACGGTTTCTCCAGAACTGCACCAGCGCAAATCCGCCGATCCCGATCAGAATCGCAGCGCCGATCATACGGGCAACTGCAGGAGAGAGATAACCTGCGACAAGCGCGCCGAACTGCATCGCGGTATAAATGACAACTCCCGAACAGCCCGCAATAATGATGACCGATAATACCGGGATGCGAATCTTGCGCATTCCATAAGTTACCCCGACGCCAAAGCCGTCCAAACTAACCGCAAATGCCAACGTAAACAAAGAAACAAGATGCATCAGCATCGAAGTCCCTCCCCTTGAGCGGCAACCCATCGTCAGGAACGACGAGCGACTTCCGTTTGTGCGCGGTACTCGTTCAGAACTCCGCACACGGACGATTGCCGTTATTCCGGGCAAACTTCGAACAACCGTTTAGGACCGCATGAATGGCATTGCCATCCGGTCCCTGCAAGGCTATACGTTTCAAAGCGCCCATGTCTGTAACATCATATGCGGGCGGGGCGCCTCCGTGCATCCTCTATAGTTTTCTTATTCCTTGTGAGCGGCTGACATTGCAGACATACGTGAGTCCCTCTTCCGCCTACGACGCTTTTCTCAATGACGTTCCCGCAGCGCCTGCATGGCTGCTCCTGACGGCCGTAGACCGATAAACGCTGCTGAAACATTCCCATCTCGCCTTGTCCGTTCACGTACGACTTAATCGACGAGCCTCCGGCTTCCACCGCCTCGCCTAGTGTCTTTACGATCGCCTCATGCAGTCTCTTCCACTCCTGAGGCTTCAATGTATTGGCCGGCCGCTCGGGATGAAGGCCGGCAAGAAACAATGCCTCGTCCACATAAATATTACCGAGTCCGGCAACGTATGCCTGGTTAAGAAGCAGCGGCTTTAGCCTCGTTGCTTTGTCAGATAATAATTTGCGCAGCAAAGCCGTAGTAAATTCATCCGACAGCGGTTCAACGCCAAGTTTGTTCAACGGCGGCAGAACTAATTCCTCACCAGGAGCAAAAAGATGCATCGTGCCGAATTGTCTGACATCTTTATATCGGAGTTCGGAATCGTCGTCAAAATGAAAAATTACGTGCGTATGCTTCTCCACGGGTTCTTCCGAACGATATACGCCATATCGGCCTTCCATTCTCAAATGGGAAACTAGAACAAGACCGTCCATAATAAAACGTAAAAATTTGCCTTTGCGTTCGACTGTCCCTATCGTCCGGCCTTCCAGCATGGCGGCAAACTGCACAGGTTCGGCCGGGCGTTGTATGATCCGCGGCAGAAGTACCGATACGCGCTTAATCGTCTTGCCGGCAACAAGCTGTTTTAACGTTCTGCGTACGGTCTCTACCTCCGGCAATTCCGGCATATCCGGTCACCTCCCCATTAATGAAACTCTCTGCGCTTGAGTCTCTCAGCTATTGCGATTATTTTGCCTCGTACCAATTTACGCCGAAATTCACATCCGCCTTGAGCGGAACATCAAGCTCGATCGCCGATTCCATCACTTGCGGCACCAGCGTCTTCATCTGCTCCAGTTCCTCCTCCGGCACTTCAAACACCAGCTCGTCATGCACCTGCAGCAGCATGCGGCTTTGAAGCCCCGTCTCGCGCAGCTTCTCGTCCATACGTACCATGGCCAGTTTAATAATGTCGGCCGCCGTACCTTGAATCGGCGTATTCATCGCCGTCCGCTCAGCGAACGATCTGAGATTGAAATTCGACGCATTGATTTCCGGCAAATACCTTCTCCTCTCAAGAAGGGTTGTGACGTAGCCGTCCCTGCGGGCCTGCTTCACAATATCGTCCATATAGTTGCGGACACCCTGGAACGCCTCGAAATACTGCTCGATAAAGCGGGCCGCTTCTTTACGTGTAATATTCAAGTTTTGTGACAAGCCGAAATCGCTGATTCCGTATACAATTCCGAAGTTGACCGCTTTCGCCTGCCGGCGCATATTGCCGTCCACTTGCTCGGCAGAGACGCCAAACACGTCCATTGCTGTTTTTGTATGGATGTCCAGATCGTGAATAAAAGCTTCTTTCAAGCCTTGATCGCCCGAAATGTGCGCAAGGACGCGAAGTTCGATCTGCGAGTAGTCAGCCGCAAGGATATACCAGCCCGGCTCCGAAGGGACGAACGCTTTGCGGATCTTCCGTCCTTCCTCCAATCGGATCGGAATGTTTTGCAGATTTGGGAACTGACTGCTCAGACGGCCGGTTGCCGCAATGGTCTGACGATAATAGGTATGCACCTTGCGCGTTTCTTCGCGAATCTCCTTGAGCAGTCCCTCAACATAAGTCGATTGGAGCTTCGTCAGCTGCCTGTAGTGCAATATCGACGGTATGACTTCATGATACGGCTCCAGCTTGTCCAGCACGTCCGCATCGGTCGAATACCCGGTTTTGGTTTTCTTAATGACCGGCAGCCCTAGCTTGTCAAACAATATTTCTCCCAGCTGTTTGGGGGAATTGATATTAAATTCAGTCCCTGCATGCTTATAAACCTCATTCATTGAGGCGGTAATCTTCTCTTCGATTTCTTTGCCCAGCTGATTCAGCGTTTCCGCCTGCACAGCTATGCCCTGCTTCTCCATACCCGCCAATATGGTCGATAACGGCAGTTCCAGCTCATAAAACAATCTGTGCATGCCGCTCGATTCCAGCTCTTGCTTCTGCAGCGGCACAATACGGCGAACGGCGGACGCTTTTCGGGCCAGATGAAGATGGAGCTCCTCTTCGTCCGGCAGCTTGAATTTGGCCCCCTTGCCGTATACATCCTCATCTGCGGGTACGACTGCAACACCATACCGGCTTGTCAGTCCGTTTAAAGATAAACTCGTATCGGTCGGATCGAGCAAATAAGCGGCCAGTTGGACATCAAAGCTTGTCCCGCGAAGCTCGATGCCTTTCCATGAGAGTGCAAGCGCCGCTTTATGCATATCGTAGCCGTGCTTTTCCTTGGTCTGGTCCTGAAGCCACTCGGTAACAGGAGCGGCCGGCTCTCCGAACATCATTCCGGCTGGCAGGACGTATACTTTCTCTTCGGTTGCAAAAGCCACCCCAAGCAGCTCGGCCTGATGCGGATTTTCTCCGGTCGCTTCCACATAAATGCTGCTAATGTTCGGCAAGTCGGCAACAAGCTCGGGCATAAACCGCTCATCGACCGACACGACCTGAAGCTCTGCAGCCTCTTCCGCTTCCCCGGCTGCTGCCGCACCGCCGGGCAGCTCGAGACGCTCCAGCAGCGATTTAAATTCAAGCTTGCGGAACGCTTCCGAAAGGGAAGCCGGATCGTAGCCTTGATAAACAATCTCCTCCACCCCGCGGTCAAGCGGCACTTCTCTGAAAATGGTGGCCAGCTTCTTGCTCATCAGCGCGTCTTCCTTGTGCTGTTCGACCTTCTCTTTCATTTTTCCCTTGAGATTATCTACGCCGGACAGCACTTCTTCCACAGAACCGAATTCATGCAGCAGCTTGAGCGCCGTTTTCTCGCCTACACCCGGTATGCCGGGTATGTTATCCGATGCGTCGCCCATGAGCCCTTTTAAATCAATAATTTGCGCCGGAACGAGCCCGTACTTCTCCCGGATCGCTTCAGGCGTATACCGCTCCACCTCGCTCACGCCTTTACGCGTCAAAGCGACCGTTACTTGGGAAGAAGCCAGCTGCAGCATATCTTTATCGCCGCTGACGACAAGCGCCTGTACGGCGGTCTCATCCGCGATTCGGGTTAACGTGCCGATTATATCGTCCGCTTCATAGCCGGTTAGCTCGAACTGGGCAATGCCCATCGCCTGAAGCAGCTCTTTAATGAGCGGAAATTGCTCGGACAGCTCCGGAGGCGTTTTGGCGCGTCCCCCTTTATATTCACTGTAGCCTTCATGGCGGAAAGTAATCTTCCCTGCATCGAAAGCGACCAGCATATGCGTAGGTTTCTCTTCTTCCAGCAGCTTGAGAAGCATTGTCGTAAAGCCGTATACCGCATTCGTATGCATTCCCGCCGAGTTTGTCAGCGGCGGCATGGCGTAGAAAGCCCGGAAAGCAATACTGTTGCCGTCGATCAAAATCCATTTATCCATTACGACATCTCTCCCTTATCCTCATTAAAGATAATGATAGCATAAACAGGCGTTTACAAGTAACCTTATGAAGGCGGCTTTTCCCTTTTTTTCGCTAATTTTGCCTGCTTTGCTGATGCGTGATTCTCCCTCTATCACGATCTGCTCTACGGTTCCCGGTAAAAGTCATTTGCAATTCGGAGATATTCCGAGTAAAACTATGAAAAAACCTTTTATTAGCGCTTACATAACAAGATTGATTCTAGCATCGTGTGACAACTTTGTGTATAATAAAACGCGTTGAACATCGGCCCCGATCTTTCTGAGAGTGGAAGATCACTATTTTTATAGAAGATGAGAGGAGATTATGATTTTGCTTGCAAAACTGAAAACAACATGGTTCTCGAACGTGAGAATGGACGTCCTGGCGGGGATAACCGTCGCGCTGGCGCTTATTCCGGAGGCAATCGCTTTCTCGATCATCGCCGAGGTCGATCCAATGGTCGGTCTGTATGCATCGTTCTGCATTGCCGTCACGATCGCCTTCGTCGGAGGCCGGCCGGGCATGATTTCCGCCGCAACGGGTGCGATGGCGCTGTTAATGATCACATTGGTAAAAAACCACGGTCTGGAATACCTGCTCGCAGCGACCGTACTAACCGGTCTCATTCAGATTCTGTTCGGTGTGATGAAGCTTGGACGATTTATTACGTTTATTCCGCATTCCGTCATTATCGGATTCGTTAATGCGCTTGCTATTCTTATTTTTTTAGCGCAGCTGGAACAATTTGAAGGCGCAACCTGGCTTATGTATGTTCTCGTCGCTGTTACATTAGCCATCATATATATTTTGCCGCGGTTTACGAAGGCCGTTCCTTCCCCGCTGGTTGCGATTATCGTCATAACAGCCGTTGTCATTTGGGGCGGATTTGACTTAAGAACCGTCGGCCATATGGGCGAAATTACGAAATCACTGCCGATATTTCATTTGCCGATGATTCCAATGAATCTGGAAACGCTAATGATTATATTGCCATACTCGCTTCCGCTTGCGCTTGTCGGCATACTGGAGTCGCTGCTGACCGCAACAATCGTCGATGAAATGACAAATACGAAAAGCGATAAGAACCGGGAGATCCGCGGCCAAGGAATTGCGAACACGATTACCGGATTCTTCGGCGGCATGGCCGGCTGCGCAATGATCGGACAATCGGTCATCAATGTCAAATCCGGCGGCAGAGGCCGGCTGTCCAGTCTGGTTGCGGGTGTATTCCTTCTGTTCCTTATTATCGTTTTGGGCGATATCGTCGTCCAAATTCCGATGGCCGCACTCGTCGGCGTTATGATCATGGTCTCGATCGGCACATTCGACTGGAAATCGCTGCTGGATATGCGCAAGATCCCCGTAACCGATTCGGCCGTCATGGTATCCACAGTCATCGTTACCGTCTACACGCATAATCTGGCCTTGGGCGTCGGAGTCGGTATCGTGCTAAGCGCTATATTCTTCGGCTGGAAGATCGCCAAAATTCATGAAACTACAAATCTGCAGCCCGATGGCTCGAAGCTTTATCTCATTAGAGGCCAGATGTTCTTCGGAACGATGATGCACTTTACGGATCTGTTCGATGCAGCTCAAGATCCGGAGCGGATTGTTATTGATTTCTCGGCATCGCATGTGTGGGATCACTCCGCTGTCACGGCGATTGCGAAAGTGGTGCAGAAATATCAGGAACAAGGAAAACATGTTCAGATTGTCGGGTTGAATGAAGAAAGCAAGCATATTATCGAACGGATCGGAATAACAGCTCCAACCGGACATTAAAAAACAAATAAGGCGCTGCTTACGTGATGTAAGCAACGCCTTATTATATAAAGATTTTCAAAAATAAATATAATCATCGACAGAACAAGGTTATGTTGTTCTCTTGGAACGAAAGATCTCCAGGACCGTCTCCTTGAACCGTTCTTTCAATCGCCGGTATGTCTTTTGATGATGCTGCAGCTCGGTACGAAGCTCATCTCTGGTTTCTTCACGGGATTGCTCCCACATCTCCATCGCAGCTCTTCTGTATTTCGATTCGAACATCATCGCGAATTCCTCCTTACATAGGGATCTTTGAGCGGAGCTCAAAGTCTCTCAGCTTACATAGGGATCTTTGAGCTTCGCTCAAGTCTCTCCGCGGTTATGGAAACGCTTTCGGTATTAAATTGATTATACTAAATTTTCTGATAATTTGTCAAACCACCTGTTCGTCTCTAGACTAGCCCGGAAAATCCAACAGGCATCCGCAAGGGGCGGATGCCTGTCACTACTAAAATGTAAATCCTTTAATTATTGAGGTCCGGACGTTTCCCGGTGACCAAGTAAACGACGCTCTCACCGATGTTCGTCGCATGATCGGCGATTCGTTCGATATAACGTCCGACGAAGCTGTACATCATTGCTTGCGAAATGGTCGCGGGATTCTCCATCATTATCGTGAACAATTCGCGAAAGATCTGACCATAAAGGGCGTCGACCTGATCGTCGTCTTTGCCCACTTTGTAAGACAGATCCACATTTTCATGAATAAACGATTGAATCGATTCGTAGATCATCAACTGCGCAATTTCCGCCATGCGCGGGAGGTCGATCAACTGTTTTACGTGATGCTGACCTTCCAGGCGAATGACAACTTTCGCGATATCGACCGACAAATCGGCCATCCGTTCCAGGTCATTGGCAATCCGGAAGGCGGATAAGATGCGGCGAAGATCTTTGGCCACCGGCTGCTGTGTTGCAATCAGCTGTGTGCCGAGCTCGGTTATTTTTTCTTCCATCGCGTTAATCTCCGGATCGGCTTTAATGATCGCTTGCGCCTTTACGACATCGATTTCCTCCAATGCCTTCATCGATTCGCTGAGCACATTCTCGACGCGATTGCCCATTTCAACAAGCAAGTCATCCAACTGCTTAAGCGCTTGATCAAATTCTTTACGAATAGGCATCTCGATCATTTCCTTTCATTAGTTTCTTCTTATAATATATTCTTGATCTATCCGAATCTTCCTGTAATATAGTCCTCTGTTTTTTGATTCTTCGGATTGGAGAAGATATCAATTGTATTTCCGTATTCAACGACTACGCCGTTAAGGAAAAATGCGGTTTTTTCCGATACGCGGGCCGCTTGCTGCATATTATGGGTAACAATAATAATCGTATAATTCTCTTTTAAGTTTTGGATTAATGCCTCGATTGTATTCGTAGAGATTGGGTCCAATGCAGAAGTCGGCTCATCCATTAACACAATTTCTGGATCGACTGCAATTGTCCGCGCAATGCATAACCGCTGCTGCTGCCCGCCGGACAATCCCATTGCGTTTTTACTCAGACGATCCTTTACTTCATCCCATAAGCCGGCGGATACTAAGCTTTTCTCCACAACTTCGTCCAGCACTTTCTTCTTGCGGATGCCGTTTAATTTCAATCCTGCCGCTACATTTTCGTAGATCGACATCGTCGGAAACGGATTCGGCTTCTGAAACACCATGCCGATCCGATGGCGAACGGTAACCGGATCAATGTTGGGTTCGTAAATATTTTTATCGTCAACCAAAATCTGGCCCTTCACTTTCGTTCCTTCTATCACTTCATGCATCCGGTTTACACACCGGAGAAAAGTTGATTTGCCGCACCCTGACGGTCCGATTAACGCTGTCACTTGACGATCGGGAATCGTTAGGTTTATATCTTTGATGGCGTGAAAATCACCGTACCATGCATTCCATTGTTTCACTTCAATTGTCATCTTTGCCACCTCTAAGTAAAAGTGTATTCGATTTAACCTTTCCGTCTTGCCGTTAATACTCTGGCAAGGATATTTAATATCAATACGATCAAGATGAGGGTTAATGCTCCGGCCCAAGCTTGTGCCTGCCAATCTTGATAAGGGGCAATAGCATAGTTAAAAATCATAACCGGCAGCGTAGCGATCGGTTTCAAGATGCTTTCATGCCAATAACGGCTGCCGAAGACCGTCATGAGCAGCGGCGCCGTTTCTCCGGCGATCCTGGCAATAGCGAGCATGATCCCTGTGACGATCCCCCGCGTAGCCGAAGGGAGGATAATGAACAGAATTACTCTCCACTTTGACAATCCCAGTGCCAATCCCGCTTCCCGGATATGGCCCGGAATTAATTTTAACATTTCATCTGTTGTACGGGTAACGGCGGGAATCATTATGATCGCCAAAGCAACTCCACCCGCAAGAGCCGAGAACCCCCCCATCGTTAAAACGATGAGCAAATAAACAAAGATACCGACGACAATTGAAGGAACCCCCAATAAAGCATCGGTAAGAAAGCTTACCAGCTTTCCAAGCCGATTTCGGCCATACTCCGAAAGGTATATTCCGGACATTATTCCTAATGGAATTCCAATGAGACAGGCGATTCCGACAACAATTCCCGAGCCGACAATCGCATTCGCCATTCCTCCGCCCGGTTCACCGACAGGTGCGGGTAAATTCGTCAAGAAGTCGATATTTAACGCCGGCAGTCCTCTAATAATGACATAGGCAAAAATACTGAACAGCGGTATGATCGCAACGACTGTACATACAATAGTAAGCGACAGCATCGTATAGCTCTTCATTCTCCTGGAACGCAATGAGGAAGTACCAGCCTTCACCCTATTTCACCTCCTGAGTGCCGCGTGTAAAGGACCAGACCAAAATACGGGCGATCATGTTAACAAATAGGGTTACTGCAAACAAAACAAGGCCGATTTCGATCAAAGCCGATACATTCAAGTCGGATGTGGCTTCCGTAAATTCATTGGCAATGACCGAGGCCATCGTATAAGCCGGATCAAATATCGTCTGAGGAATGATCGGTCTGTTCCCGATGACCATCGTTACCGCCATCGTTTCTCCGATCGCCCTGCCTAGGCCAATAATCATCGCACCCAAAATACCGGAGCGGGCATAGGTCAGAACCGAAGTACTG
The DNA here is from genome assembly GCA_041281825.1 of Paenibacillus tarimensis. Lineage (GTDB taxonomy): Bacteria > Bacillota > Bacilli > Paenibacillales > Paenibacillaceae > Paenibacillus_D > Paenibacillus_D tarimensis_A. The sequence goes on from CP166298.1 coordinate 4,043,460, forward strand.
ATCATTTCCCACTTCGTGGCGCCAAGAGCGTAAGACGCCTCACGCTGTGTATCTGGAACGGTATTGATCACTTCCCGGGATATAGCTGTTATCGTTGGTATAATCATTATAGCCAATACGATGGATGCGGTAATTAACCCGACGCCGAATGAAGGGCCCGCAAAATAAGGAATAAAACGGCCCAAAGTATTAATCAGCGCAGGAGAGACGTATTCGCGAACAAAAGGAGCCAATACAAAAATCCCCCATATTCCATATACAATCGATGGAATCGCAGCCAGCAGTTCAACTAAATAACCGACAGGAGTACGAATCCATCTCGGCGCAAGCTCAACCAAAAAGACGGCAATGCCTATACTGATCGGTGTTGCAATAAGCAAGGCAATGAGCGATGAAACGATTGTCCCGAATATAAAAGGCCATGCTCCATAAATATCTCTGTTGGGCTTCCAATCCGATCCGTATATAAAGGACAGACCGAACTCTTTAATGGAAACCAGCGAACCCTTGTACAATTCAAATATAAGTAATATAAATAAAACAATAATACTTAATCCGAAACCGTATACGATCCACTTAAATAAACGGTCCCCCATCAGCTAACCACTCTCCCGGACACCAAAATCATTCTTGAATAAGATTCCAATTATTCCATTTACATATACTTAACAATTTTCTTAAAAAGCAAGGAACCCGTCGTAGGGTTCCTTGAGCTTCATAATAGTCAAAGCCGATCTTCGATTATTCCATTACCTTTTGGCCGTCAACTGTAACTTTTTCAAGCTGCTTTTTATTCAATTCCTGAAGTTCTGCAGGCAATGGAGCGTAATTCAGTTCAGCGGAGTATTGTTGACCTTCCGTGTTTGCCCACCCAAGTGCTTTAACGATTTCTTTCGCTGCGTTCATATCCGTTTGTTCTGCACGAACAATCGCCCATGTTACTGCAGCAATTGGATAAGAACCTGTACCAGGCATGTTTACCATGGAGAAACGAAGATCCTCCGGAACTACTTTCACCGCTCCAGCCGCTGCCGCACTTACACTATCGAGAGAAGGAGTAACGAATTCGCCTTCCTGGTTCTGGATATTGGCAACCGGGATATTGTTTTCCGTAGCGTATTCCAAACCGATATAACCGATGGTTCCAGGCGTATTCGACAATTGGCCTGTCAAACCTTCATTTCCTTTAGCGCCAATGCCGACCGGGAAATCAACGTTTTTGCCGACGCCGATTTCATCTTTCCATGTTTCGCTAACAGCACTCAGATAATCAGTAAAGGTATGCGTAGTACCGGATCCGTCCGTGCGGAACACAGTTGCGATTGGTTGGTCTGGCAATGTCAAACCGTCATTCACAGCAGCAATTGCAGGATCGTTCCAGTTTTTAATTTTACCCAGGAAAATATCTGCAATCAGCTCTCCGGTTAAATTCAATTTTCCGCTCTCTACACCTTCGAGATTGAAGGCAATTACCACTGCTCCGAGCGTCATAGGCATATGGAGAACGTTGCCTCCGGCTTGTTCGATTTCTTCGTCCTTCATTGGAGCATCCGTTGCGCCGAAGTTTGTAATTCCTTCGATGAGCTGTTTAATACCCGTCCCGGAACCGGTGGATTGGTAGTTCACCGTTACATTTTCGTTCTCTTTATTGTAGACATCAAACATCTTCGAGAATAACGGGTAGATAAATGACGATCCCGAAGCATTGAGCGTAATCGCTTCTGTCTTTTCCTCTTCGTTGTTGTCAGCAGGCGCATTGTTTGACGGCGCAGCCGGTGTGTTATTCGCCGGTGCTTCATTATTCGGAGTATTTGCTCCGCAAGCCGCTGTAATGACAAGCATAAACGCCATAACCAGCATTAAGATCCCCTTGTTCTTACCGTTAAACAACATAACCACTCCTCAGAAATTGTTTTTTCTTAATCGGGCTCCCCCGGACAAGTACAATCATAACCGCGAATTGTAAATCGCGTATTCGTTCTTTGTAAACTCCGTGTTAAAAAATGCGTTTCCGCTTGTTAATTAGTTATTCTTCCTTCTTTTGTTCTTTATATTCCGTCAGTAATCGCTCTATTTCGCCAGAAACGTGCGCGGAATGCGCACATGCGCGAGAGGATAATTCGACAATTTCTTTACTGCTTGTGCGGTTTTCCGCAGCGGAACGAAACAAGGCCTCAAATAAACGTGAAGCTTCATTTACATATTTCCCGCTTGACAGCGTTTCTTCTCGCCCGGTCTGAACCAGCCTGGCGGTCTGGGATACCGCCTCCAGAATGGAACCGATCAAATGGTTAATCTCGTCCGCAGAACGTTTCGTTTCATTCGCCAACAGACGTATTTCTTCGGCAACGACAGCAAAGCCCCTTCCATGTTCTCCGGCCCGCGCCGCTTCGATCGTCGCGTTCACGGCAAGCAAATTCGATTGCTCGGCAAGTTCGCGGATAATTCCGGACACCTTGCCGATGTTGTTCGCACTCCCCTGCAGCTCGTGCATTTGCTCCTCCTGCCTGTTTGTATTCTCAGTGAATCGTCTGAAGGCCTCAATGACTTTGTCCAGTTCGTTCTTGCCCGACAATGTAATGTCCAGCATGTTTGCCGACAGCTGTTCCCCCTGCTCTGCCGATTGCTTTACCTTTGTAACGGCATGGTCGATATCGTTCATCATCGTAACGGTGCCGCGGATTGTGCTTACCTGAGATTCCGTTGCATCCTTCTGAATGAGCCTGGAAATATTCAACATATCGGTTATCGTCAATATGCCGGCGAAACGCCCTTGCTCCGTTATGATGATGCAATCAAACAACGATTGTTCCTGCCCGCCAAGTGCTTGATCAAGCAACAATTGTGCGGACAGGCCGATATCGATTTGGAGGATGTGCGTATCCATCAGATTGGTAATCGGACGCTCGGCAAACAACTCCCTGGCAAACCGTCTGCTCATCGACCGGTGAAATTTATCCCTCATCACAAGGCCTGTCGGCCGATGTTCTTCATCGCAAACCGCAACACCTAAACTTTCCGGGTCTCTATCCAGCTGTTGATTGACTTCCGCACACGTTTGGAAGGGCTTTACGGTTTGGAGCGTTCTTAGAAACTGTAAAATAAGCGGGTCACGTACCGGCGTTTTCCGAACCGTTTCCTGCTGCTTCATAATGATGGTTGACATCTCTCCCACTCCTTATCTTTCGTTCTACTAATGAATATAAAGCCAGTGAGTTAACGGAAATGCCAAGGAATGTTAAGAACATGTTAAAATTGCTTTGTTATATAAGCATATAATTATATAATCATTGACAAATGGATTTTACGCTGAGAAAATAACAATAGCAAAGTAGAATACCAACTCAGATGAAAGGAGTACGGTTAATGGCGGAAATTGAGGAGCTGGCGGATATCTTTAAACTTCTAGGGGACAAGAACAGAATGTCCATTGTTTCCTTTCTGAAAGAAAAAGATCTGTGCGTATGCGAGCTTGTTGAACTGCTGCAAACGAGCCAGCCGAACATCAGCCAGCATATCCGCAAGCTGAAGGATGCCGGTCTGCTGAAAGAGACGCGCAAAGGACAATGGATTTATTATTCGTTGAATACCGCCGACAAGCCATATCTTCAATCGGTTTTGTCTCATATTCCTTCCCAAAAGGAACATTTGGTTAAACTATCTGCAATGAATTGCAATTAACGGAGGCAGCTATGGTCTGGATTGCATCGGTTATATTTATTCTCACCTTAGTATTTGTTATTTGGCAGCCCAAGGGACTTAATATCGGATGGTCCGCATCCGCCGGGGCGATACTTGCGCTTCTCTTCCAAGTCGTTAGTCTGAACGATGTACTTACCGTTACGGATATCGTCTGGAACGCCACGCTCGCGTTTGTGGCCGTCATCTTGATTTCATTGATTCTCGACGATATCGGCTTTTTTGAATGGTCGGCATTGCATATGGCGCGTATTGCCAAAGGGAACGGCAGGCTAATGTTTGTTTATGTCGTATTGCTGGGAGCCGCGGTTGCCGCATTCTTTGCCAACGACGGCGCTGCTCTCATTCTAACTCCGATCGTGCTCGCCATGGTCCGGGCATTGAAATTTCCGGATGCCATGATCCTGCCGTTTATTATGGCAAGCGGCTTTATTGCGGATACCACCTCCTTGCCGCTTATTGTCAGCAACCTGGTGAATATCGTATCCGCCGACTTTTTCGGCATCAACTTCGTTGAATATGCGGGCCGCATGATCGTACCGAGCTTCTTTTCACTCGGCGCAAGCCTGCTCGTTCTTTATCTGTATTTCAGAAAAAACATTCCTGCTCATTATGACATACACGAATTGAATAAACCGGCAGACGCGATAAGAGATAAAAAGCTGTTCAAAGTTTCCTGGTATATTCTAGGCATCCTGTTAGCGGCGTATATCACAAGCGGGTTCATTCACATCCCGGTTTCCATTATTGCCGGAGCGGCAGCAATTGTATTTATTATTCTGGCCCGGCAAAGTAAAGCGATTGAAACGAAAAGAATTATCAAAGAAGCGCCTTGGGCGGTTGTCGTCTTCTCGATCGGGATGTACGTCGTTGTGTTCGGCCTCAAGAACGCCGGTCTTACGGACATGCTTGGCGAAGTCATTCAAAAAATGGCGGACGGCGGATTATTCGCCTCCACTGTGGGGATGGGATTTCTGGCGGCAATTCTGTCTTCGATCATGAACAATATGCCTACGGTAATGATTGACGCATTGGCTATCGAGGGCACTCAGACCTCCGGTGTGATACGGGAATCGCTCATATATGCCAATGTCGTCGGGTCCGATTTGGGGCCTAAGATTACGCCGATCGGCTCGCTGGCAACCCTGCTCTGGCTCCATGTGCTGTCCCGCAAGGGCGTTAACATTTCCTGGGGTTATTATTTCAAAGTGGGTATCGTATTAACCGTTCCGACATTGTTTATTACTTTGGTTGGTCTCTATCTGTGGCTGACCGTTCTTTCCTGACATAGGGATCTTTGAGCGGGGGACTCAAAGTCTCCCCGCAATATTAACCATAACCGAGGAGTGTATAATCGATGGAAAAAAAATTAGTGTACTTTCTTTGCACGGGCAATTCATGCCGCAGTCAGATTGCAGACGGGTTCTTAAAAGCATTAGGCGGAGACCGGTATGAAGTGAAAAGCGCCGGCCTCGAAGCGCACGGACTGAATCCGCGCGCAGTTCTAGTGATGAATGAAGCCGGAGTGGATATTTCGGGCCACACTTCCGACGTTATCGACCAGGAAATATTAAGCAAGGCAGACTATATTATTACGCTGTGCGGACACGCAAATGACAACTGCCCCGTAGTGCGCAACGATAAAGCGGAAAGATGGCACTGGGGCTTCGAAGACCCTGCAAAAGCGACAGGCACCGAAGAGGAAATTATGGCCAAATTCCGTGAAGTGCGCGACTCCGTGAAAAACCGGATCGAACAATTTTTAAAGGAAGGGAAATAAAATGATTACACGGATGCATGTGGCGGTCAATTGCTCGGATTTGGGCAAGTCGCTGGAGTTTTACCGCGCTTTCTTCGGGACGGAGCCGACCAAAGTCAAGGATAACTATGCCAAGTTTGAATTGGACGATCCGAAGCTCCATTTCTCCTTGAACGTACGTCCGTTTGAAAAAAAGGGTGTACTCAATCATCTGGGGTTTCAGGTTAATGATACGGAAGAAGTTTTGGCAATGGGAGAACGCTTAAGACAAAGCGACCTGCTGTTAATTGATGAGATGAATACCACCTGTTGTTACGCCGTTCAGGACAAAGTCTGGGTGTATGACCCGGACGGCAATGCATGGGAAATTTTCTGTACAAAAGAAGATTCCGAATTCGAATCCGCCGGTGATCCGCGCGATTTGTCTTTATGCTGCGCTCCCCCGCAGCAGCCCGTAACGGTCGAGTTTACTTCCTTTAAGAAAACATGAACACCGTACAGCGCCATGAAAAAGCGGCAGTGCAGAATTATTTCTGCCCTGCCGCTTTTTCATGTTTATACCGCCTTATAACCGGAGATCAAAAAGATAACAATGAACTAAATGACCGAATTATTGAATGAAAGCGATTATAAAAGTAAACTTTGTATGAGCTCAATTGACAACGCTTTCATATATAAGGGAGGATCATTTCATGAAAAAGACATTAAAATTAGCAATCGTCGGTTTACTATCGATGGGATTGGTAGCCTGCTCAGGCAATGGCGGTAATACGGGCGCCAGCTCGGATAAGCCGATTGTAATCAAATTTTCTCACGTTACATCGCCGATTAGCGTAAAAGGCCAAGCGGCGGACAAATTCGCCGAGCTGGTTGATGAAAAAACGGAAGGGAAAGTTAAGGTTGAAGTCTATCCCTCCTCTCAGCTTTATGGCGATAATGATGAGTTGGATGCTCTGATGTCAGGCAATGTGCAAATGATTGCGCCGTCCGTTACAAAAATGGTTAAATTGGATCCGCGCTGGCAGTTTGTCGATATGCCTTACTTGTTCAGCAGCGAAGAGCATACACGGAAATTTTTCGAAAGCGATTTGGCTAAAGATTTGATGAGCAGCAAGCAGCTCGAAGCGAACGACATTATGGGCCTTGCATTTTGGGAAAACGGCTTCAAACATTTCATCAATAATAAGAAACCACTGAAAACTCCCGCAGATTTCAAAGGACTAAAGTTCAGAGCACAGGCGGGCAGAGTGCTGGAAGCGCAATTCAAGGCGCTTGACGCCGGAAGCGCAACGATCGCATTCGGTGAAACCTATGCCGCACTGCAGCAGGGAACGGTCGACGGCACCGAAAACACTTTTAACAACATGGACACGCAAAAATATCAGGAAGTGCAAAAATATTTGACGGTCAGCGGACACGGTCGTTTGGATTATGCTGTATTCGTAAATAAATCCTTCTGGACATCCATGCCGGATGACCTGCGCAGCAAAGTGGAAGAAGCTTTGAAGGAAGCAACGGATTTTGCATGGGAAATGGCTTACGATGAAAACCAAAAAAGCCTGGAAAACATTAAGAACTCCGGCAAAGTGGAAGTTACCGAATTGACGGATGAAGAGAGGGCGGCGCTTGAGCAAGTATTCGCGCCCGTCTATGAAGAATTTGAATCGGTCATTACGCCTGAGTTGATTGAAGGCATTCGGAAATTGAAATAAATGATCAAGATCTCACGGGGATCGGTTACCTCAGAAGTTCGGTATCGATGCCCGTGAGGTTTATCGTACAACGGAGAGACTTTGAGAAGCAAAGAGACTTTGAGCTCCACTCAAAGGTCCCTATGTCGTGCTCAAAGATCCCTATGTAATTGGAGAGACTTTGAGCTCCGCTCAAAGATCCCTATGTCAGGAGGAATCGAGATGAGTAAAATGAAAAAGTTCTGGGCTCTGTTTGAGGATATTTCCGCAGGGACTTTTTTCAGCATAGGCATTACGTTAATTTTTTACGGCGTCATCATGCGGTATGTCATTAACAACCCTCAGCCATGGGTCGAAGAAATATCCCGCTATACTATCGTATGGGGAGCAATGCTTGGCATTCCGATTGCCCTGCGCAACAACCACCATATCCAGGTAGACATGTTATATGAGAAGCTGCCTGAGTTCATGAGGAGATGGGTGGATTTTTTCGCAACATCGATTGGCGTCTTATTTTGTGCATTCTATACGTATTATGGATTGATTTTGGTCGGCAAACGGTTCGGCTCCGGATTGCTTTCGATGGATGTCGGCATCCCGATGTGGATCGTTTATTTGATCCTTCCGATTTCCGGGATTATGTTTTTGCTTCGTTTCATCGAACGGCTTGTTTATCTTTTACGGGGAAAGGACGTAAACCATGACAATCCTGTTATTTAGTATTTTCATTATCCTGATGCTGCTCCGGGTTCCGATCGCAATCAGCCTGGCGTTGTCGACCATTATCGTGCTTATGACAGGCAATTTTAATTTGGAAATGGTTCCGCAGCGTGTATTCACCGCAATGGATTCGTTTCCGCTTATGGCAATTCCGGGATTCGTACTCGCCGGCGTTATCCTCTCACGGGGCGGCATTTCCAAATATCTGATCGGTGCGCTTCGGGCGTGGATCGGACATTTGCCGGGCGGGCTGGCCGTCGTTACGATTCTGGCTTGTATGATTTTCGCGGCAATCTCCGGATCGAGTCCGGCTACCGCAGCCGCTATCGGATCGATTATGATCCCTGCGATGGTCAATGCGGGCTATGACAAAAAGTATGCGATGGGTCTTGTAGCCGCGGCGGGTACGCTCGGCATTCTTATCCCGCCCAGCATCCCGCTCATTATGTACGGCATTACCGCCGAAGTTTCCATAGGCAAGCTGTTCATGGCCGGCGTCATTCCCGGTGTCATCCTCGGGGGCGTTCTTGTATTGGCGGCTATCTATTACGCGGTTAAAAACAATTACAAAGGCGGCCGCAAGATCGGTTGGGGCGAAAGAGGCCGAATGTCCGTCAAAGCTTTATGGGGGGGCCTGTTGCCGATTCTGATCCTCGGAAGCATCTATACCGGTGCGGCCACGCCGACGGAATCCGCGGTCATTGCTGTCTTTTACGCGATTGTTGTATCCGTACTAGTATATAAGGAGCTTCACTGGAAAGACGTTCGCCCTATTATTGTAGAATCGCTGAACATTACTTCGATGATCTTTCTGATTATCGGGGCCGCAAGCTTGTTCTCCCTGTATTTGACGAACGCGCAAGTGCCGCAGAAGGTCGGGGCATGGATCGCGGAAAGCGATATGAATCTGTGGACGTTCTTCCTGATCGTCAATCTGATGTTTTTTATTATGGGAACATTCCTGGAAGCGGTATCCATTATTCTGATTACGCTGCCGATTCTTCTTCCCGTACTGGCGCATATGGGGATCAATCCGATTTACTTCGCCATCGTCATGACGATCAATATGGAGCTCGCCATGATTACGCCGCCGGTCGGTTTGAATCTGTTTGTCGTCAGCGGTATATCCAAAGAGAAGCTGGGAGCCGTCGTCAGAGGCGTGGCGCCGTTCATCGCTTTGTTTATCATTGTCCTCGTCATTATTATCGTATTCCCGCAGTTATCTTTATGGCTGCCTGAACGTATGGATTAAGCTCAGGTGTAAAGGAATAACCGCTGGAGGATATCGCTCCAGCGGTCCTTTATGTGCGTAAGCCATACTGCTGCCGGTTGGGGAGGAAATAGCGATGGCCTCCAGCCGCTCCCCATCATCTACTCAGCTCATTCTGCGGTTGGGGCACCTAGTAGAGAACATTTCTTTCTCTATTCAGCTCATTTTTTGCCCCCGGCATCTTGTAGAGAACATTTCTTTCTCTATTCAGCTCATTTTGCTCCACCGGCACCTTATAAAGAACATTTCTTTTTCTATTCAGCCCATTTTTTGCCCCCGGCGCCTTGCAGAGAACATTTCTTTCTCTATTCAGCCCATTTTTTGCCCCCGGCATCTTGTAGAGAACATTTCTTTTTCTATTCAGCCCATTTTTTGCCCCCGGCGCCTTGCAGAGAACATTTCTTTCTCTATTCAGCCCATTTTTTGCCCCCGGCATCTTGTAGAGAACATTTCTTTCTCTATTCAGCTCATTTTGCTCCACCGGCACCTTATAAAGAACATTTCTTTCTCTATTCATCTCATTTTGCGCCACCGGCGCCTTATAAAGAACATTTCTTTTTCTATTCAGCCCATTTTTTGCCCCCGGCATCTTGTAGAGAACATTTCTTTCTCTATTCAGCTCATTTTGCTCCACCGGCGCCTTATAAAGAACATTTCTTTCTCTATTCAGCTCATTTTGCTCCACCGGCACCTTGCAGAGAACATTTCTTTCTCTATTGTTTACTCCGGCCCGCCGATTTCGGCCATCAGCTCGCGGCCGATTGTTTTTTCATACTGCGCGTACAACGGCTTGAACCTCTCCACCCACAACGCTCTCTCTTCCTCGGTCAGATAGTGGATCGCTACCCGTCCGCTCTTCTCCACTATACTGAGCTGCCGCTCATCCATCGCTGCCGTCTTTCGGTTGATCCATTCCGTCGTATCCTCGAAAGCCTGCTGCAGCTGCTGTTGATGTTCCTCTGAAAGCCCGTCCCAAAATTGCCCGTTAACAATAACGGCATAACCTAAATAGCCGTGATTGCTGATCGTCATATACTTCTGAACCCGGTACAGCCCTTTGCTCACAATGTTTGAAATCGTGTTTTCCAGTCCGTCCGCAGTTCCCCTCGCCAGGTTTCCGTATACTTCATTAAATGGAATTCGGACCGTTCCGGCACCGAGCGCCTGAAACTGGCTTTCAAGCAGCTGGCTCGGCTGTATGCGAAACGTCTGGTTCTGAAAATCATCCGGCACACGCAGCGGCCCTTTGCTGCTGATCATTTGCTTGAAGCCGTTGGCCCAGAAAGCCACCGCCTCCATCCCGTGCCGGTGAAGGGACTCGGACAGCGTCCGGCCCACATAGCCTTGCAGCGCCGAATCGACGTCTTTCTGATCTCGAAAGGCAAACGGCATATCCATCACGTACCATACGGGATCTATCACATTTAAATTGGAAAAAGAGGGTGCGATCATCTGGATTTCACCGTGCTGCAGCGCTGCGATCTCCGTTTTTTCCGTATGCAGGATCGCATTGGGAAATACCTGGATCTCTATGCTGTCGCCGCTTAGCTCCCTTACACGTTCCGCAAAATAAGCGGCTGCCAGCCCTTTGGGCGTATCTCCTGCAACGACATGGCTGAATTTGATGACAATCCGGTCCGTCAGACCTTCCTGCTCTTCATCGATCGGCAAAGAGCCGTTAAAATCCGGTCGGAATCCGATTATAAATGCGGTAAATAAACCAAACAGTATAAATAATCCAACGCCGATCGACGTCCGCACATGTCTCACCCCTGTTGCATTTTAATCATTATTATTTCACAATGGAATCAAATCGTAAACTGGTCTGAAAGGAGGCTGCCCATTCCTTGAACCGTCTGCCCATCTCATGGAAAATTACGATACTTTCGTTCGGGCTCGTGCTCTTCTCTATTCTTATCGGGGGTATCATTGTCATCGGGAGCGTCATGCGGATCAAGGAAGACGAGCTGCGCCATCGACTTATGATTACTGCGCAGACGGTCGCCAACCTCCCCGATGTTGTACAGCATATCGGTCAGCCGGAAGGATCCCGGCATATTGCCCCCGTTGCGGATAATATCCGGATCATTAATAACGTCGCTTATATCGTGGTCATGGATATGAACCGCACAAGACTTTCCCACCCGCTGCGGGAACGGATTGGGACGACCTTTGCCGGCGAGGATGCGGATACGGCATTTGCAGAGCATACGTATGTGTCGAAGGTGAAAGGAGAAGCCGGCGTCGGTCTGCGCGCTTTCGTCCCCGTCAGGAATGAGCAGCATGCCCAGATCGGCGTTGTGATGGCCGGCGGGCTGCTGCCCGGATTTGGGGAAATGATTGCGCAGGAACGCCGTTCAATCGCGCTTACCGTTCTGCTCTCGCTCTTGTTCGGCATATTCGGCTCATTGCTGCTTGCCCGTCATATTAAACGGCAAATGTATAATTTGGAGCCGCAGGAGATCGCCCGAATGTATCAGGAACGGACAGCCGCATTCCAGGCGATGCACGAAGGCGTCGTTGCAATTGACCGCAATGAGTCGATCACGTTGTTCAATGCCCGAGCCAAGCAGATTTTCGGTGTAGAACGCGATGTGGAAGGTTTGAAGATCCGTGAAGTTCTTCCGGATACGCGTCTTCCGGAAATACTGGAATCGAAACAGCCGGTTTTCGATCAGGAGCTTAGGGTCGGAGGTGCGCTCATCTGGAGCAGCAGAATCCCGATTATTGAGCAGGATGCAACCGTAGGGGCGGTCGCCATCTTTCGTGACCGGACGGAGGTTGCGCGGATGGCCGAGGAGCTAACCGGCGTCCGTACATTCATAGAAGCGCTACGGGCGCAAAATCATGAACACAGCAATAAGCTGCATACATTGGCCGGATTGCTTCAGCTTGACAAGAAAGAACAGGCGCTGCGCTACTTATTTGAAATTTCGGAGCAGCAGGAGGAAACGACGAGGTTCCTTGAGGAGCACATTGCGGATGAGAGCCTGGCCGGTCTTCTGCTCGGCAAGATCAGCCGGGGCCGGGAGCTCGGCATTCAAGTTACGATCGATCCCCATTCCGAGCTGAGACGGTTTCCGCCTCTGCTGGACCGTCATGATTTTGTTTTGATCATTGGTAATTTAATTGAAAATGCTTTTGATGCGTTGGACGGGGTCGTTCGGGATCATAAAGAAATCTATATCAGCCTCGAGCAAAATGACGATCTCCTGTCCATCCTTGTGGAAGACAACGGCTGCGGCATGTCGGAGGAGACCGTCCGGCGGATGCTGGAGCGGGGATTCTCAACGAAAAGTAAAGAAGGTCGCGGGATTGGATTATCTTTGCTGCATGGGATTGTCAAAAAAGGAAACGGCGAAATCAAATGTGACTCTGCAGAAGGCTTGGGAACCTCGATTGAAGTTGTTTTTCCGATGACATGAAAAGCGGAGAGACGTAAAGCTATGTCAGGAGGACTGCAAAATGACAGTCGGCGATAAACGGATATTCAAAGTCCTGTTAATAGAAGACGATCCGATGGTACAGGAAGTAAACCGGATGTTCATTGAACAGATCCCGGGCTTCGAGGTCGTCGGCGCAGCCGGCAACGGCAGCGAAGGCCTCCGCTTAATACGGGAGCTAATGCCCGATCTGGTTATCCTGGATGTATTCATGCCTTCACTGGGCGGCGTCGAAACACTAAGACAGCTGAGAACGGCCGCTCTCCCGGTCGACGTCATTGTCGTTACCGCAGCCAAAGATGCGGAAACGATTCGGACGATGCTTCGAGGCGGCGCATTCGACTATATCATTAAACCGTTTAAACTGGAGAGGATCAAGAAGACGCTTGAACGTTACAGGAAACATCAGGAAGCATGGAAGGATGATCCTGCGATCAATCAGGATGAACTGGATCGTTTGCTTCACACCCCGGCTTCGGTTCTGATGTCCTCAGAGCCGCCCCAGGATATGACAGCCGGCTTCACATTCGAGCAGGACGATCTCCCCAAAGGGTTAAACGCTGTAACGCTGAAGCAGGTGCTGCAGGTAATGGAACGGAGCGAAGATGGACTCTCCGCGGAGGATACCGCCGACAGAGTCGGCATTGCGCGGGTAACGGCAAGACGGTATCTCGATTTTCTGGAAAAGAGCGGTCGGGTTAAACTGGAAATCAATTACGGCGGCATCGGCCGGCCGGTTAACCGCTATATTCTGCTCCGTGATTCGTGATCAATACGATCAAAATTAACAATATGACCAAAAGCTTCTCACCCCCGGTTGAAAACGGTAACATGGAAATTATCAGTATTGAAAACGTTACCGGGAGTGATAGTTATCATGGCAATACATGCAGCGGCAAGCACGAGCATCGTTCTCCGTTTGGAGTTGGATGAGCAATCGGCAACATTCGGACGGATTGCTACGGCAATCGGCGAGGCCGGCGGCGATATCGTTGGTGTAGACGTAAGCGGTGCGGGCAAAAAAACGACGATTCGGGATTTGACCGTAAATATTACGGAGGCCTACCGCAAGGAATTAATCGTAGACGTTCTAAATAAGCTGCCCGGCGTCCGTGTCCTGCAGGTATCGGATCAAACGTTTCTTATGCATTTGGGCGGAAAAATCGAAGTCACGCCAAAGATTGCGATCAAAACGCGCGACGATCTCTCCCGCGTCTATACGCCGGGCGTAGCCAATGTCTGTATGGCGATACACGAGAAGCCGGGTCGAGCGCATTCGCTGACGATCAAACGGAATACGATTGCCGTCGTCTCGGACGGATCGGCGGTGCTCGGTCTCGGCAATATCGGTCCGCTCGCCGCCATGCCTGTCATGGAAGGAAAAGCGATGCTGTTCAAGCAGCTGGCCGGAGTCGACGCTTTTCCGATCTGCCTGGACACGCAGGATACCGAAGAAATCATTGCGACAATTAAGCGGATTGCCCCTGCCTTCGGCGGTATTAATCTTGAGGACATCTCTTCCCCCCGCTGTTTCGAAATCGAGCAGAGACTGGTGGAGGAGCTCGACATCCCGGTGTTCCATGACGACCAGCACGGGACGGCTGTTGTACTGCTCGCCGGGATTTATAATGCGGTGAAGCTGGCAGGCAAGCGGCTCGAGGATTGCAAAGTCGTCCTGTGCGGTATCGGTGCGGCGGGAATTGCATGCACGAAAATTTTGCTCGCTGCAGGAGTTAAGCGGATCATCGGCGTAGACCGCAGCGGAGCGATTGTCAGCGGTAATACGTACGAGCACGAAGCCTGGAATTGGTACGCCTCCCACACGAACCCCGATCGGGAGGAAGGCATGTTGTCCGATGTCATAAGCGGTGCGGACATCTTCATCGGCGTTTCCGGTCCCGGCGTGCTGAAGCCGGACGATATCCGGAAGATGGCCAACGATCCGATCGTCTTCGCAATGGCCAACCCGAACCCGGAGATCGCTCCGGAGGAAGCTGAAGGGCTTGTACGCGTGATGGCGACCGGGCGATCGGATTATCCGAACCAGATAAACAATGTACTCTGTTTCCCGGGATTGTTCCGCGGAGTGCTCGATTGCCGGGCATCCCGCGTGACCGAAGAGATGAAGCTGGCGGCCGCCCGGGCGATCGCAGCGGTCGTTACCGAAGAGGAGCTTAATGAATATTACATCATACCAAGTGTGTTTAACCCGCTTGTCGCCGACAAGGTAAAGGAAGCGGTCGTTCAAGCCGCCTACGCTTCCGGTGTCGCCAGAAAGCGGGAACGGGGAGTATAATATCTTATCGTATTTTAATGGCTGCCGTCTTAGGCAGCCGTTTTTTATTTCCCTATACAATCACCCAAATGACGCCGCTCCGCATAATGTAGAAACATACGATTGATAAAGCGGAGATACTTTGAGCTTCGTTCTCCCGTAAGCGGAGATACTTTGAGCTCCGCTCAAAGATCCCTATGTAAGGATGGTGTGTTTACGCTCAATGGCCAGCTCAAAATGGAATCTGCACAAATTTTATGACCGGGATCCCTTTATACGTCAGTTTCTGCCGGAAACGGCGCTGCTGAGCCAAACTACGCTGCAGCAGTTTATGGGCAAATATGCATCGGTATATATCAAGCCGGATAGGCGTCACGGCGGCAATGGAGTGATTCTTGTCCAAAAATCGGAAGACGGATATTCTTACACCGCAATCAAAGGAAAAAAAGCAGAGAGCGAATCGGATGTCAATTCTATTGAGGAGCTGTACGCCAAAATCTCAAAGCGTGCCATTGACGATCAATATATTATTCAGCAAGCCATTTCATTAGCTTCTATCAATGGCCGTCCATTCGATATTCGTTCGATGATGATGCGCAAGCCGGGTGAAGGCTGGAAATTTTACGGATTCTTCGCTAAGGTTGCAGGGCCCGTTAATATTATTACCAACGTGGGAAGGTCCGGCGGTTATGTTCTTACGATCGAAGACGCAATAAAAAAATCGCTGGAACTGCCTTCCGCCCAAATCGAGCAAAAAAAACAAAGCCTGCTTGATTTAAGTTACAAAATAAGCAACCGATTTTTAAAATATAAAGCTTCCACTACCCAAATCGGCATTGATTTTGCACTCGACACCGAAGGGAATATCCGGATCATTGAAGTGAATTTTGATTTGCCGGATCACTCGGGCAACGCTTTCAGCAAGCTCCCGGATAAAACGAACTATTTTAGAATAAGAAAAATGAAAAGACTGCTGAAGCAGCTCAAACTGAAAAAGGCGGTAAAGACAGCTGCCGGTACACGAAAACGGAGAAAGGATTGACGGGTGATGCCGGAAATAAAACTAGCCGCTGTTGGAGACATTTTGATGATCGGACCCATACTATCACTTGCGAAACTTCCTGGGCGCGACAAGTACGATTTCGCTCCGATCTTTGAGAATGTTTCCCCCTATCTCAGACAGGCCGATTTTGTCATCGGCAATCTGGAAACGCCGTTAGCGGGCAGGGAATCCCGATATACGAAAAAAAATGTCCGGACCGGCTTCTCCATGTTCAACTGCCCGGACGAATTGGCAGCCGCATTGAAAAATTCCGGGTTTCATTTCTTAACTACGGCTAATAATCACTGTTTGGACCGTGGTGAGGAAGGATTGAAACGGACACTGAGCGTACTGGACAGCCATGGATTGGAGCATACCGGCACCTTTGCAGTCAATCCGGGGGTCAATAATCACTTTATTAAGGATATCAATGGAATTCGTCTCGGAATTGTGAGCTATACGAAAACGACCAACGGCATCCCCCTACCTGTAAACAAGCCGTGGATGGTGAACCTTGTCAATACCGGTGATCCTGCCAATCTGCTTGAGCATGTACGCCGGTTAAAACGGGAGGTTGATCTGGTCGTCGTATGCATCCACTTCGGCACGGAATGCCGCCTGTCCTCGAATCCTTCTCAGCGAAGGCTTGCCAAATCATTGTTGCACAGCGGGGCACATATCGTACTGGGCTGCCATCCCCATGTCATCCAGCCGATGTATACTTCGAACGGAAAGTTCGTTATCTATTCGCTCGGAAATTTCGTTTCTACCCGCTTATATCACAACCCGAATACGAACTGCGGATTAATCTTGCAATTAACGATTAATACAGGGCCAAATAATCAAATCAAGATCTCCGAGGCCGGCTTTGTGCCCACCTGGTCCACCCGCCTCAAGACATTAAGAGGCATTCAATATAAAATACTTCCGATCCATAAAGCGATCCGGGAGCCCGAAACCCGGCAGAGCGGCCAGGACCGGGAGTTAATGCGGAAAATATGGAAAGCTACTTCCTCGCGGCTGCGAGCATCGGGACGGGCTTAACTGATCCGTTTCGACCGTCACAGGTGCAACGGCGCTTTTGACCGTTAAGCATCATTCGCACTCCACTATCTGTGCCTGTTGTGCACAAAATCCGGCCTAGGCAACGTAGTTATCGTTTCGTCAGCGTTTCCTGAGCCAGCCGGATCATCTCGCGGACCATCGGACCGCCGATGTTCCCGCCCACCTTGCCTGCCTGTTCCGTCGTCAGTTCTCCGTTATCTCCCGCTTTCAACGGAACTCCAAGCGTCTTGGCCACTTCGAACTTTACATCGTCCGGCCTGTTCGGATCCACCGCGTACCCTTGCTGACGCATCAGATTGGCTTTCAACGTATTCAATCCTTGTTCGGCACCTTGTACCAAGTGCTGCCGTCTTCTTCTGGCCATTATTGAATACCTCCTTGTTCATCTTAATCGGTCTCGCTTTCTTTATCATCCCCCTGTATACCGCGATTATGAAAAACAAATCATGGTCCGCTGCCGCCTTACTTTTTCATCATTCTGTAATACATCATTCAAGCCTTCGACACAATTTATGTGAAAAAAATCACAACTCGAGTTTTATAATATATAATTAAGAAGGCATGAATATACTTCCGGAGAAGGTGACGAAGATGAGCGACAATTCCATGGATCCTAACAAACGTATCGCAAAACAGGAAAAAAGATTGATTATACTTTGCATCGGGGTAGCGGTCATTATGTTATTGGCTATAGCGAGACGTTTTTTCTAGGAATATACACAAGGACGAGCCGTTTTAAACACGATGTGAATTTCAGGAGGGATTAAAATGTTGATAAGCACCTACGATCCAGTCATTTGGAGCCGTATTCTAACGTCGCTGACGCTTGCATTTCATATCATCTACGCCACGATCGGCGTGGGCGTTCCGCTGATGATCGCCTTGGCCGAATGGATCGGCATTAAACGAAACGACCCTCACTATCTTCTGCTCGCCAGACGCTGGGCCAGAGGTTTTGTCATCACGGTTGCAGTCGGCGTAGTAACGGGCACGGCCATCGGATTGCAATTAAGCCTGTTATGGCCAAGCTTTATGCGTGTCGCCGGTCAATCGATTGCTTTGCCGCTGTTTATGGAGACGTTTGCTTTCTTCTTTGAAGCTATCTTCCTCGGCATTTATTTATATACGTGGGACCGGTTTAAGAACCGGATGGTTCATTTCTGGCTGCTCATCCCCGTAGTTCTCGGTTCTTCGGCGTCGGCCTTTTTTATTACGATTGTAAATGCATTTATGAATTACCCTGTCGGGTTCGATTTCATCGACGGACGCATCGCCAATGTCGATCCGATCGCCGCAATGCTCAGCCCTGCGATGCCGACCAAAGTCGCGCATGTGTTGTCGTCTGCATACTTGACCTGCGCCTTTATTCTCGCTGCGATTGCCGCTTGGCCGCTGCTCAAGGGACGGAACCATATCTATTATAAGAAAGCGCTCAAGCTGACGATGGTCTCCGCCTTTATCTTCATGCTCTCGACGGCTGTCATTGGAGATCTGTCGGGTAAATATTTAGCTAAATACCAGCCGGAGAAGCTTGCCGCAATGGAGTGGCATTTTGAGACAATGGAGAATGCCCCGCTCCTGCTCGGCGGTATATTGACGGAAAACAATGAAGTGAAATACGGACTCGAAATTCCCTATGCATTGAGCATTCTCGCACACGGCAATCCGACCGCGGAAGTGACGGGACTGAACGATATTCCTGTGGACGAGCATCCTCCGCTCTGGATCCACTATCTGTTTGATATCAAGATGGGTTATGTCGCTTTCATGGCTATAACCGCTCTGTTATTCATGATTTCGATATGGCGCAGGCGCGGCAATCCGTACAAAGGATGGCTGCTTCGCATGATCATTATTGCGGCGCCCGTCGCCATGCTGACGATCGAGCATGGTTGGATTTTCTCTGAGGTCGGACGTCAGCCTTGGATACTAAGAGGAATTATGCGCACTTCGGAAGGCGCGACCACTTCCGACCATGTCGATACGATGCTGTTTGTGTTTTCGGGCTTATATCTCGTGCTCGGCATCACCTCCGTGCGCGTTCTGACCCGGATGTTCAAGACGAACCGGGCAGAGGATGAAATTGCTGCCAAAGGAATTGAAGGAGGCGGACGCACATGAGCTATGAGGTTCTCGGCATTACCGTTTTATGGATTTTTCTGTTCGGTTACCTTATTGTCGCATCGATCGACTTCGGTGCGGGCTTCTTCAGCTACTACAGCTCGATCACCGGTACAAGGCATATTATTCACAATGTTATCGAACGGTATTTGTCACCCGTCTGGGAAGTAACGAATGTTTTTCTTGTGTTCTTCTTCGTCGGATTTGTCGGCTTCTTTCCGGATACCGCCTTTTATTACGGCACCGCGCTGCTTGTTCCGGGCAGCATCGCCATCGTGCTGTTGGCCGTACGCGGCTCCTATTACGCCTTCAGCACCTACGGCTCGCGCACCAACAAAACCTATATGCTGCTTTACGGCGCGAGCGGGCTGTTGATTCCGGCTTCTTTATCCACAGTGCTCACGATATCCGAAGGCGGATATATTGAAGTTACGGCTGACGGAAAAGTGCAATTTTTGTTTCAAAAGCTGTTCACCAGCACCTATTCCTGGTCGGTCGTTCTCCTTGCGATTGTCAGCGTCCTGTATATTTCGGCCATGTTTTTATGCTATTACGCCTTCAAAGCGGGTGACCGCCCGGCATTCGAGATTGTCCGGAAATATGCGTTGGCCTGGAGTTTGCCGACGATTATGAGCAGTTTGCTCGTCTTCTTCGCGATTCACCGGCACAATCCGGAGCACTTTGAAGGCATGCTCTCGCTGTCTTGGGTGTTCGTGCTGTCATTTCTTTGCTTTATCGCCGCCGTGTACCTCGTGTGGAGCCGCAAGCGGCTCGGGTGGGCATTCCTGTTTGTCATGCTGCAATTCGCTTTTGCATTTTTCGGTTACGGGGCAGGGCATTTGCCCTACATTCTGTACCCTTACTTGACGATCTATGATAACTTCACGAACGAAGCAATGGCAATTGCGCTTGTGATCGTGTTCATTCTCGGCCTGCTGCTGCTTATCCCTTCCCTGTATCTCCTTATGAGATTGTTCCTGTTTGATGCCAAATACGTGCAGGGCAAATCGGGGAAACATAAATAGGATGAAATCATAATAAACTTTATTTTCAGAGAGGCAGGTTACGAAATATGGAAGATTTTTTAATCCAGGTCGCACCGTTGCTCGTTATTGCTGCTGCGGTTATCGGGTTGTTTATTTGGGGGGCAAAAGGAAACATCGGACCAAAGGAGTGAATTCCGGATCAGGAACATATCGTTTGGTTTCTTGGAACCTCGAAACTTGTTATTTTTATGCAATACAGCATCGCTTCTTGATTCCGGTACGCTAATCCCACTAGAATATAAGATATAGAATCTTAATAAGGGACCGTACTATGCGGCGAAGCATATATACGATTGTGCCAAATCGGGGGAGCAGCAAGTGGAAATTTACGAAGAAACGGTCAGTTATGATAACCCTCTGTTGTGCATGCGCATCTTCAAATCGGAACGTGAAGTCGATATAACGATTCACTGGCACTATCACCGCGAAGCCGAAATGCTTCTCGTCATCGACGGCATGCTTGAAGTGCATGTTGAAGATGAACGTTATCTGCTCGAGTCCGGCGGCGTAGCAATCATCGGGCCGTCACAGCTCCACCGTGACCGAAGTATCGGGCACCCGCTCCGGTATATTGTGCTGCAGCTTGACCTGGAGCAGTTTTTCGACCATAGCACGATGCCGTATTTACAATACTTCTTCGAAAGTAAAAATCCGCTGAGCCATGCGAATTATATATTCAGCGAATATCCTTTGATCCGCTCCGAGGTGGCGGACCTTATTCGGGAAATCTTTGAAGAAACGGAACACAAGCTTCCCGGCTATGAGTTGGCCGTTAATATCCGCTTTAAGCAGATTATACTGCTGCTCCTTCGGAACGATCCCCGCAAGGTGTTCAGCCAGCGCGAAAACTTCGACACAATGCGGCTGAAGCCGGTGTTCGATTATGTGGAATCGAATCTGACGGCACGGATCCAGGTTGAAGAAGTATGCAAGTTCGCCAATATGAGCTATTATTACTTTGTGAAATTTTTCAAAAAAACGGTTGGACTGTCTTTTACCGAATACGTGAATTACCGAAAGATTAAATGGGCGGAACGGATACTGCTTACAAAGGATTTGAGTATAACGGAGGTTGGAGAACGGATCGGCATGCCGAATATGGCCCATTTCTACAAAATGTTCAAGAAATATAACGACTGCTCTCCAAAGGAATTTCAGAAGCGGATGTTATCCTGGAAGGAATCATAAAATAATTGGCCCGTGGTCACCGGTTAGTTCGGTGAAACGGGCCTTTTGGGCATAACAAGTTTATAACCGACGCCGCGAATCGATTCGATCTGAACCGATTGCTGTCCGAGCTCCAGCTTTTTGCGCAGCGAGCTGACATGAACGTCTACCGTCCGTTGGCCGCCGATATAATCGAAGCCCCAAACGACATTCATCAAATCGTCGCGAGTGATGACCATGCCCGGACGCTGCACCAGATAGAGCAGCACCTCGAATTCTTTCGGTCGGAGCGGAATCGGCTCCCCGTTCAGAATGACTTCGTATTTCTCCGGATAAATCGACAACGCGCCGGCTGTAATGACCTTCTCCGACTTTTCCATTTCCCTGGCTTCGTCGTTCTGGGAACGACGAAGCACGGCAGACACGCGGGCAAGCAGCTCGGCGACGCCGAACGGTTTCGTAATATAATCGTCCGCGCCATGTTTTAGCCCCTGTACAACTTCTTCCTCCGCATTACGGGCTGTTAAAATAATAACCGGCGTTCTTACGCCGTTTTGTCTAAGCCTGGTCAAAATTTCGAAGCCGTTCAGACCCGGCAGCATGATATCAAGGATGATCAGGTCGAAACTGCGCTGCAATGCGGTTTGCAATCCGTCCGCGCCATGATCGGCCACCGTCGTGTCGTAACCTTCCTGCGTCAGATTGTAAGACAAGAGTCGGGCGAGCGTCGGTTCATCTTCGATGACAAGCACCTTTGGCGACATGAAAACCCCCAGCTTTCGCGATGTTCCCTCTCGCGTAATCGTACAAACATTTCGTCTCCTATCATATCACGGAATTATAAAAAATAGGTAAACAATTTGTAAACCATATGTTAATGCTTCGTAAATGCTTCTTTTATGATTGCAGCACGGGCAGTTCAATAATGAAAGTGGACCCCGCGCCGACCGTGCTCTCCACCGCAATGGTACCATGGTGAAGCTCGACCAGATGTTTGACGATAGACAGGCCAAGGCCGGTTCCGCCCGAGCTGCGGGAGCGGGCTTTGTCAACGCGGTAGAACCGCTCGAAGATTCGCGGCAAGTCTTTTTTCGGGATGCCGATACCGGTATCCGAGATCGTAATCCGGATATACTCATAGTCTGACTCAGCAGCTCTGCCTCGTTTGTCTCTTGCCGCCGGCTCCACTTTGATCGAAACCTTGCCGCCTTCCGGCGTATAATTGATGCCGTTGGACAGCAGATTCATTATGATTTGCCGAAGACGGTCCTCATCCGCCTCAACGTAAATGCCTTCCTCTGCCTCCATCTCCAGCCCGATGTTTTTCCGGGACGCCTCGGCCGCAATGAATTCCACGGTCTTGGCGATGAACGACGACATTTCGATCGGCGAGAACTGAAGCGGCACCCGTCTCGACTCGACCTTGGACAATTCCAATATATCTCCGATCAAACGATTCAGCCGCTCACTTTCGTCGAAGATGATCTGCAGAAAAGATTTGGCTGTCTCCGGATCATTGACCGCTCCGCCAAGCAGCGTTTCCGCAAAGCCTTTTACAGCGGCAATCGGGGTTTTCAGCTCATGGGAGACATTCGCGACAAATTCGCTGCGCATCCGCTCCAGCCGCCGGATTGCAGAGACGTCCTGAAGCACCAGCAGCACGCCGCCAAACTCTTCTCTCGCATGATATACCGGCACAAGATTCAGCTCGAGCAGCCGCTCTTCTGGGAAATAGAACGTGATTTCTTCTTTGATATGCTCCTTCTCATCCAGTCCTTCCTGAATGATTTGCGCCAGCTCGTATTGCTGCTTCGCTTCGCCGTAATGACGTCCGACCAGCTCCCGCGCTGAGAAGCCGAGCACTTCCTCCGCTCTGCGGTTCATCAACACGATAACGCCCTTGCGGTCAATCATCATGATCCCGTTGATCATATTTTCCAATACGCTTTCGAGTCTCGCTTCATTCTCGCGTATTTGGTGCATCTGGTCCTGGAGACTGTCGGCCATCGCATTGATGGATAACCCGAGCTCTCCGATTTCATCCCCTTTAAGGACCGTCACTCTGGCTTGATAGTCCAAATTTTTGATCCGCTTGGCTACCCTCGATATTTGTTCGATCGGACGCGTCAAGCCCTGTGCGATCCGGTAACTGACGATTGCGGCGGCGATGAACAGCATGAGCAATCCGATAATCAGTATGGTCCACAGCCTGCGGATGCTTTCTTCGACTTCATTCAGACTCATCGCAAGCCGGATCACATCGCCGGAAGGAGACCCCGGATCGACAGGAATTGCGACATAGAACAAGTTCTCCCTTGTCGTATCGCTCTGCCGGACTGCACGGCCGACCCCGCGCTCTCTTGCCATCACGACTTCCTCTCTGGAGCCGTGGTTTTCCATGAGCTTCGAATCGAAATCGGAATCTCCGACGACGGTACCGTCGCTCATAATAAATGTGATCCGCTCACCGGTCAGCCCTTTTAACCGTTCCGCTTCCTCCGAGTAATATCCCCTAAGCTGTTCGTAATCGCCGGATTTCCAATCCATAGACGCCAGAATGATGTTCATCTCCCGGACCATACTCCGTTCCAATGCATCCAGATATTTACTCTTAAAAGAGTTTCCCATAAACAAACCGGCCGCCATTACGGATAACCCGATCAGTGAAATTATGATGACTGTCAGCCGGAAGCGAAAGCTGTTCATAACCGCCGTCCTCATCCCTTTTGTTGTTTTCATGCCATCTTTGTCCTGCTTTCCACTATGGTACCTGTCCGTGAATAGGTTTTCCAGCTTTTAATTTAATAATTTTTTGTAAAACGTAATGATGAAGCGTTGCGACAGGCTGCTGAATTAATATGGATAAAACGACGGGTACCGCCGTAAGAGGACTGAAATAGCCCAGCGCAAGAACGATACCGAGCGAAATATTGCGCATGCCGGTCGCATACGATACCGTTGTGAGCATCTCCATGCTCCGAAGCGGCACCGCTCCGGCAAAGCCCGCCGCATAACAAAGGCCGACCAGGACGATGACGACAGGAACAATCTTGATCATATCAGCCTGTAAGGCGGCAACATGAGGGGCGATCGCCGACGCGTTGAGCGCCACCACCGACACAAAGCAAAGCTTGGATATAGGAGCGGTGACCGGTTTAACCGCTTGTCCGATACGGCCTTTGCTGAGCTGATGGAGCAGCACTCCGATCACTGTGGGAATAACGACGATAAGAGCCAAGTCGGTCATAATGCTGAACGTGTTCACTTCGATCCCTTGGCCGAAGGCTAGTTGTATTCCCGCCGGTACGACAAACGGACTAAGTATGGAATCGAGCACCACCAGCGACAGCATCAACGGAATGCTCCCTCCGGACAATCCGACCCAGATAACGGACGATACCCCTAGCGGTATCAGCGTGAATAATACAAGTCCGATTACGTAAGGCGACCCTGCGCCGAATATCGCCGAGCCGCCCGCATAGGCAATAAGCGGCAGCAGCAAATGCGCTATCGTCAGCGTCCACAGCATCGGCAGCGGCCGCGAGGCGACCAGCCGCAGCTGCTCCACTCCGCAGCCAAGCGCCATCGTCAACGTCACAAACGCAAACAAATAAGGAACCGTGCCGATAAACCGGCTAAGCGGCTCGGAATAAAGAAACCCCAGGATCAATGATCCGGGGATAATAAGAAACATCCATTGTTCGAAACGCCGGTTAAACGCCAGTCCGAATTTTCGCGTAAGCCATCACTTCTCTCTTTATCAGTTAAATACCGGCTCCTTGAATAACTTCAGCTTCTCCAGCGAATTTTCTTCCACTTCGGCATGAAGGCTGTTGCCATGGGCATCCATTGTCACAATCGCCGCAAAGCCTTCGGTTGCCAGATGCCACATTGCTTCCGGAATGCCGAACTCCAGGAAGTCTACGCCGTTCACTTTCTTGAAGCATTCGGCGTAGTATTGCGCCGCTCCGCCGATCGCATTCAAATACACCGCACCATGCTCTTCAAGCGCTGCCAGCGTCTTCGCGCCCATCCCGCCTTTACCGATGACAGCGCGAATGCCGAATTTCTTAATGATATCGCCTTGGTAAGGCTCCTCGCGGATACTTGTGGTCGGTCCGGCCGCTTTCACATGCCAGCCCTCTTCATCCTTCATCATCACCGGTCCGCAATGATAAATAACCGCTCCGTTCAAGTCGACCGGAGAATCATGGTCCATCAAATATTTGTGCAGCGCATCACGACCGGTATGCATCTCGCCGTTCAGAATAACGATGTCTCCGACGCGCAGGTCGCGCACCTGCTCTTCGGTAAGCGGCATCTGCAGCGTCACTTCGCGGCGCTCGCGAGCACCCGCAGTGACCGCTTCCTCGGCCGCCGTGAGCGTTGCCGACTTCATCGGAACGTTCTTGCCTTCCTGGTAGATCCATTCCTTGATCTCACCGGATTCTGCGCTGAGCAGCACGCCTTGGCGTCTGTATGCCCAGCAGTTATAAGCAACGGATACGAAGAAGCTGGCCGGCAGGCGGTTCATCACGCCGATCTTGCATCCGAGCAGCGTAACTTGGCCTCCGAAGCCCATCGTTCCGATACCGAGCTTGTTGGCGTTCTCCATCACATATTCCTCTAATTTGCGAAGGTCCTCGATCGGATTCGTGTCATCGACTGGGCGGAACAGCTGCTGCTTCGCGAGTTCATATCCTGTCGTCCGGTCGCCGCCGATCCCGACTCCGATAAAGCCTGCACTGCAGCCTTGACCCTGCGCTTGAAAGACCGCGTGCATAATGCACTTGCGGATGCCGTCCAAATCGCGCCCCGCTTTGCCAAGTCCTTCAATCTCGGCCGGAAGACTATACTGGATGTTTTTATTCTCGCAACCGCCGCCCTTCAGAATGAGGCGGATATCAATGTCTTCTTTGTCCCACTGTTCAAAATGGATGACCGGCGTACCCGGACCAAGATTGTCACCGGTGTTGGCTCCGGTAAGCGAGTCGACGGAGTTGGTGCGCAGCTTCCCGTCTTTCGTGGCACGGGCAATAGCCAGGCGGATCTGTTCCTTCATGATCAGTTGATTGGCCCCGACCGGAGTATGAACGATAAACGTCGGCATTCCGGTATCCTGGCAAATCGGCGAAACGTTGCATTCCGCCATTTCAATATTGGTTCCAATCGTTGACAAAGAAAGACCGGCACGGGTCGCGCGGTCCTCCGCCTCTTGCGCCGCTTTGATCGCCTGCCGCACATCACCCGGCAAATTCGTTGACGTTTCCACAATTAATCGGTATACACTCTCTTCAAAATGCTGCATGTCCGTAACGCTGCTCCTCTCTGTTTCCGTATATGATCTTTATAAACGACATCTATAGCTATATAATAACATGAATAACCGCCAGCTTACAGTTGTTGAGCCAATTCCGCCAAGTCCTCGAATCAGTCCAGGAAATAGTGACCTTGGGGCGTTAATCCCGCGATACCCGCTGAATCAGCAGCAAATAATGATCTAGTCAGTTTACTTGCCAGTTGCCAAAGAACGTACGTTCCTGTTAATATGATCATAAACAGCCCTTTGTTCGTAATAGTTTGTCTATTTCGAATGTAGGAAAGAAGGGACCCTAGATTATGAAAAACGGACAGTTTACACGAACGATCATTCAAATGCAATATGTACCGAGATGGAGCGAGCATGCCCCGCGTTACCGCGACAATGCGGCGAGTCACAGCTTCAGATGCGCTGCGATTGCCGTCATCATCGGCCTGATCGAGCAACAGCTGTTCGGGCGGCAGGTCGATCAACTTACACTGCTGGCTAAGGCGCTGCTGCACGACCTGAACGAAACCGTTACCGGCTCGATTAAACACGTCACGAAACAAGCCGCTTTTGTGTCCGAGCATATCCGCACCTTCGAGAAGGAAGTGAACGAAGAGCTCGTTACTTACTTATCCAAATCGCTCCGCCCCTACTTCTATGAATATATAGTCAATGCCGAGGACGACAGCGATACGGGAAGGCTCGTCGCCGCGATCGACAACTTCGACGCAATGCTGTTCTGTCACCGTGAAGCGCAGCATGGGTCCAATCCATATTTTCATCAGCAATATAAGAAACTGCATAAAATGATCCACCAAACCGGCTTGCCGTCCATCAAGTGGCTCGTACAGCAGTTTGATCAGCGCGGCGGAGTATATGAATTTCTAGGCCATCTGCTGAATTTGGACAATATTGACCGATGGAACGGCAATTTCAACCTCATACCGGATAATGACGCCACACACTCGTTCCGAGTCGCCGCATTGTCGTTATTTAATGGTCTGCTTGAACGCGAGCGGTTCGGGAGATCCGAGCTTCGTGTCGGACGCCTGCTGGCCAAGGCGATATTACACGATGTTGGCGAATCGTTAACCGGCGATGTGAAAGGACCGTTCAAACATTCCGAGCCTGGCGTCAAGAAGGCCTTCGAGAGGTATGAGAAGGAAATTGCTAGGCAGATGGTGCGCCATCTCCCGGAATCGTTCCATGAGGAGATGGCCGATTATATGGTCGATTGCAAGGACGATACGTACGAAGGCGAACTGGTCGATGTCGCCGACAAGCTGGACGCCTTGATCAAAGCGAACCTTGAAATGCGCAACAATCCGCATTATGCCGAGACCTATTACGGCCAGTTGACGACCATTCAGCGCAAATACGAGCATCCAAGCGTCATCTTCTTTCTTGCTTACATCCTGCATGACCTGACTTATCAGAATTTTGTAAGGTAACGTTATTCCGACCTTATGTCAAGCATGGCCTGACGAATTGCGCGGTAAAAATGCTGCCATTCGGGAGCGGCTCCAGGAGGAATTCCATCGTCAGACGGATCATTAACAGCGGTCGAAGGCGGGTCGCCGCCGACCCGGGCTTTATCAACGGAGGCCGCAGGCGTATCACCATCCTCCCGGGTATGCCTACCGGGAGCCGGTGGTTCATCACCTCCGGAAGACCCTTCCATGCGATCAGACTTTTCGTTTTCAGGTCTGCCTTTTATGTCTTCATACACCATTGTCTTCCACCTCCTCCGTCAATTATCCGCTCAGCCAGGTTTTCCGCAAAGTAAACAGTTCGGAGAGCTCGCCGTGGGACAGCTCGGTAATCCAGTTTTCCGACTGTCCGACGACCTGCTCGCTCAGCTGCTGCTTTCGCGTAATCATATCGTCAATTTTCTCCTCCAGCGTGCCGAGCGTAACGAATTTATAGACCTGCACATCCTTTGTCTGGCCGATCCGAAACGCACGGTCTGTCGCCTGGTTTTCTACCGCCGGATTCCACCACCGGTCGAAGTGGACGACATGATTGGCCGCAGTCAGATTCAGACCCGTTCCACCGGCCTTGAGCGACAAAACGAAGGCGCAGCGCTTAATGGAAGGATCCTGAAACTCAGTGATCATCGCGTCTCGCCCCGGTTTAGAAACACCGCCGTGCAAATAAGGGACATCCATCCCGAGCCGCTTCTGCAGCAGAGTTTGAAGCATTCGGCCCATCCCGACAAATTGGGTGAAGA
Source organism: Paenibacillus tarimensis (assembly GCA_041281825.1). Taxonomy (GTDB): domain Bacteria; phylum Bacillota; class Bacilli; order Paenibacillales; family Paenibacillaceae; genus Paenibacillus_D; species Paenibacillus_D tarimensis_A. Next base: position 4,072,296 of record CP166298.1, read on the forward strand.
TCAGACAGCGGTCGCCTTCCGCGGCGATTTCGTCCACCATTTCAAATAATCGCGTTATTTTGTTCGAACGGTTTATATCCCATTCCGTTTCTCTCATCCGCTCATCCTTCAGCACCAGAGACGGATGGTTGCATAACTGCTTCAGTTTCGTGAGTGTCGCCAATATTAACCCCCGCCGCTTCATTGGGGAAAGATTGTTCAGGTTATCCAGCAGCTCGGTAACCAGATTCTCATATAGCGCTCCTTGCTCAGCCGTTAACGAGATATAAGTCTTCGCCTCGTTCTTGTCCGGCAAAGACAGCCGGATTGCGGGATCCTTCTTGACGCGGCGAAGCATAAAAGGACCGACCCAGCGCTGCAAACGGCCGATAAGCGCCTCATCGCGCGTCCGTTCAATCGGCTGGACCACTTCCCTGCGAAACGCCGCCAGGCTTCCCAAATAGCCGGGATTCATAAAATCGTGGATCGACCACAGCTCCGTCAACCGGTTTTCCATCGGTGTGCCGGTCATCGCGATCCGGTGACGGGCGGATAATTTACGAATGGCTGCCGATTGCTTCGTATATACGTTTTTAATATTTTGCGCTTCATCCAGGCAGAGTGCATCCCATTCAACGGAGCCAAGCTCTCCCTCGTCCAGTGTTGCGAGCGCGTATGACGTGATGACCAGATCGGCCTTCATGACCTCTTCGATGAACGCTTCCCCTTTGCTCCTTCTCGGACCGTAATGAATGGCCACCCGAATCGACGGCGCAAACCGCTGAAGTTCCTTTTCCCAGTTTCCGATCACGGATGTCGGACAGATCAGCAGCGATGGAGCCTTAGTTCCCTCATCCCGCCGCCCTTCCATAATATGAAGCAGGTAAGCGGTAAATTGAATCGTTTTCCCCAGTCCCATATCATCGGCGAGGCATCCGCCCAGCCCAAAGCGCCGTAAAAAAGCGAGCCAGGATACGCCCTCCAGCTGATACGGACGCAGCTCCCCCATGAACGCTTCCGGTTTCTTCACCATCGGAAGTCCGGACAAACGCTGGAGCTGCTCCATCCATCGGTTTAAATGATCGTTCAGCTCCACCTCCATCCGAATGGCGGATGCCGCATCCTCATCCTGAGTCAGGAGTTCGTCCGTACCGCCCTTGAAATGCAACTCGAGCACTTCACGGAACGAGAGCCCGCGCTTGCCTGATTTCTTCATCCAGCGCCGGAGCTGCTCCAAATCGCCCGGATCCAGATGAACCCACTCATTTTGGATGCGGACGAGACGCTTGTTTTCCTCCGCAAGCTTCCTAAATTCAGCTTCCGACAAATCGATTTCACCGACAGCCATTTTCCAATCGAACTGGACAATTGTATCCAGACCGAACAGCGGCGAAGCGGATGAACCGACCGAATGCCTGATTTTCGCCTTCAGCCGGATCTTCCGGCTCCGCACTGCCTCCCACCAGGCCGGCAGCATGATGGAGCAGCCTGCCTCCAGCAGCTTCAAGCCGCCCGACTCAAGCAAAGACCACGCTTCGGGCTCCGTCAGCGCCAGCCGCAAATGTCCGGCTTCCTCAAGCGCGGGCAGCGCCTCTAACCATTTCCGCTCCTCACGCTCCAGCTTTTCCCGGACAAATAACTCCCATCCGTCGGGCAGATCACCGCTCGTCGCCTCCCACCGATCGCCATGCCGTTGTAATTCAATTCGGGCATCGTTTGCTTCACGGCTGTGCAGCCGCACCTCCAGACGCCAACCTTTGCCCTGAGACGGCTCAGCAAGATGAAGGATCACCCGAAACGGCGTATCATCCTTTTTCCAGCCGGTCGAGATGAGCCAATCCTCTTCGTCATAGATGCCGTCCGTCTGCAGATTGTCTCCGATTCTGGACGTAAGTCTTCGCCATGAAGACATCGCGTGCTTATCATATTGAACGGCTTCAGTCACCGCAAGAGTGATCCATTCGTTCAGAAACCCCGGATCGATGCCATAACCTGCAGCCGAGCTTTTCCAATTCTTTACCCGTTCCAATGCAGAGTCATCGGGGATATAGAGCCTCCACCTTAAACCGCCTTCATGCCAACCGGACCGGTTCGGCGCGTACCAGCCTTGCAGCAAAGCGTCGCGAATGATCGATGCCGCATCGGCATACAATTGCATCCGTTCCGTCCAGACGACCCGTATCAATCGTACGGAAGCCGGCCGGGACAGATAATCCGCAGCCATCATAGGGCTGAGCAGCAGCATTACGTTGCCGTCTATGACCAGCTCCTCTACATTTTCGCCATACCAAGTCCCTTCATGCCAGGCAAACAGAATGTTTTTCAGACGCTGCGCTGGACCGGGAACGCCAATGGGCTGAAGCCCGATCCCCCGGTGAGCAATCCAGGTCCCGTCAATTTCCCAAGTCCGTTTTTCCGCCGTTTTGCTCATGTGATATATTTCCCTTTCCTCAGCTCTTCCTGAAAGGCGCGCATACGGATATATTTGCCGCTAAGCTCCTTGATATAACGCTCCCACCTCTCGCTTTTGCCTGCGGCCTTGTACAGCTTCTCCAGCTTTTTGAGCAGCTTGACGGCCGTACGGTAGCCTTGCCGGTTGCGGGATCCGACCGATTCGTCCACCGATTGATGATAGAGCGGGATAAGCGCAGCCGGCTGAGCTTTGGTAATCGCGCGAAGATCCTGCACATCGATTTCGCCCGGACGGATGCCGACGTACAATTGCAAATCCGCCCATTTCTTATAAGAACCGGTTTCAAGCCAATGAGCGGAAAGCTCCTGATATGAGACGGGGAGAAATGCGGTCAGCCGCTTCTCCCATTCCGCCTTGTCCGACTCCTGGACAGCTGCTTTCCGGCACAACAGCATAAACGGCTTCAGCACCGCGGAATTCCGGCAATCCGCAAGATTCCGCTCTAAATAATCCATCCATAACTTCAAAGCCGGCCAGTTGCGTTCTGAAAGCCGCTGTTCCGCGAACCGGTACACATAATCCGAAGTCCGGTCGAAGTCGGTCTGGCAAAGCCGCTCCACAGCCTGCCCGTCACTGTCTTCAATGACATCCATGACGGCAAGCGAAGCGCAGATAAAGGAACGGGTTTTGATATGATAGGCCGGCGAATCAACCAGAAACGATTCAAGCTCCGCTCTTTCGGCTGAGCGCCACTTGTCGTCTTCGGTAAGCGGATGGCATACAACGTGATACAGCATATCCCATCGGAGCAGTGTCGGATCCGGCTCGGCCGCGCGCCGCCGCAGCACTTTAACCAGTTCATGCAGCCATTCCCGTTCCAAGCCAGACAGCCCGGCCGGTACAATCTCAGAGGCTAACTCTTCAAAATGGGCTATCCACGGATCGACATTCCGCGTAAACGACATTTCATAGTAATAGCGGCTGTAGGATTCCGTAGCCGCATAGGCCCGTTCCACCTGCTCGAGCACAAACTCGATCACATGCAGCCAATGAAGACGCTGCTTTGTTTTGGGCCATGATCTGGCCGTTCCTTTCATTTCGGACAAAATCGGCTGCATCGGATGAAGCGATTGCCTGCATTGCCGCCAGACATCGCCGTAAGCTTCGCTCATCCACGCTCGCCATTCCGAAACGCTGCTTTCCTCTTTCGGCTGATCGGCTGCAGTTTCTTCTTTCTTAGTTGTTGGGGCTTGAACAGTGACGACATCGTTTGTCAGCCGATTGTACACGGCGGCCGCGTCCTCGCCGGACAAGGCAATATATTGGAAATAGACGGCGGCAAGATGTTTGCAGTAGCCGTGATACGGGCATGTACATCTGCTGTACGTGAATTCATCCGCATCCAGCACAACCGCATAAACCGCGCTGCCGTTCACGGCGCCGTAGATCGCATTTCCCTCGATGACCTCGACCGCGAACACTTTGCGCGTACGGTAATACTCCCAACCGTTCGATATAATATGGCGCGGTATAAACGAGGCAATCTGCTTTTCCAGATAATCCGTTTGTTCATCCGCCAGACGAATCAGCGCATCCATAAGACTCTCTCCGATCATGTGATCATCTTATTATTATACCAAGCGGGAGCGTGAATCGCCATTTCTGAATGATACAATGCATTAAGCGTAAACGGCTTCGCTGTCCTCTGGCGGCTAAGCTTCGTTTCGCGGAGAATTCTAAGCAGATATAAGTGTGAAACTTATAAATACGCTTAGAATTAAGAAAAACGCCTAGCGGCGTCCTTTTTTAGTGCAAACCCATACTATTGCGCGTTGGGGAGGAAATGGGGATGGCCTCCTTCCGCCGCCAGGGGGAAAATGGGATGGCCTGTCAGCGCTTCAACTCCCGCTCAAGGGATTCCGTATACGCTTTCAGTTCATCGATGCGGTCCGCTTCCGCCAAGGCACGAATCTGCTTTAACCGATTCATTAAATTATCGTGTCCGGCGTCCAGCCTCCGGGAGCGCTTGCACCAATTCAAAGCGAGCAGTACTATGACGATGGTCAATGCCGTTACCGTCGCGACAATTAGAAATTGCCTGTTCAGCTTCTCCTGAATGAATTTGTAATCGTGAATAATCGATAAGATATAGTAATCCACCGGGTTTCCTTCGAGATCCACGATACTGGCTACTGCGTCGATCTTTACCGGTATAAACCGTTTCAACACAGGTTTACCGTTAATCCGGGTGTTGTAAGAGACAGGTTCTTTCGTTTCATAAGCTTTCATCACGTTTGCAACATCATCCGGTTCGCTATTTTGGTACGATCCGAATATAATCGGCTGCGTTGTAATATGTTCAAGCTCTTCGCCTGCTAACGTCTTCGTCTTCAATCCGCCAACCGGGAACGTCTTCGGATTAATGCCGGTTATTTGCAAAATGGACGGATTTTCCTTCATGATTTGTCCGATCAGCTTATTCGCGCCGGTTATCTCCTCATATTCCCGCTGCATATCGTAACTGACATAGGGATCGATGATGTAATTCGTCGTCCCGTCATTGTAATAACCCCATTTACGCACTTTACTCGTATCCGATGTGGCGACCTCGAACGGGCCGGTCCAAAAATTACGGAGCGACTGTCCCCACCCGATCGATACGTTATGCTCTTCAAAAAGCTGTTTAAACGCCTTGTGCCACGGTGTCCAAGTGCTTGTCGATAGACCGAGCTGTTTCGGGTCCGAAGATTTCGCCAGAATGATATCATTCTCGGTCTGTTTTAAAAGCGTAATATGGATTACACCCAGCTTGTCGCTCAGTTCGGCAAGCTGTTCGTTAGTCACTTTCTCAATATCGGGGTCCAGTGCATACTGGGCGGCAATGGCAACGCTTCTAAGCTGATGGCCGATCAATTCCTGATATTTCTCCGCCCCAAGCCGGGAGTTTTCGACCGATATTTCTATTTGCGCGGCTGCCGAATCCAATTGATGGTTCAAACTGTCTTCAAGCGATCGTTTCGTAAAGAAATAGGTAACAGCATTATTTATTCCAAGAGAAAAAATAATGAATGTGACCGTTATGACCCATACATTGCGTCGCATCATACATGAACTTCTCCTGACCGAAAAAATTGTGCGGCTGATTCTCTCCGTGCGGGGGATGATGCCGAAGCGTCATCCCGCTCGAGCGTTATGTTAAACGCATCCGCTTCAGCTTGCTTTTGAGCGCCCATCTCCGCTCCTCTTTTTTCTTATATTTCGGCAGCGATCGATAGATTTGAACGGCTTCTTCGAACGCCTTCCCCGCTTGTTCCATTTGTCCGAGACGTAAATAAATATCGCCTAACCGATAATAAGCTTCGCATGAGGAAGAGTGGATCGAACGGAATTCATCCAGTAACCGGATCGCCTGATCCGCATCCTTGTCGGCATAAATATTCGCAAGCCTTAAATAAGGTGCCCCGTATTTGACTCTTGGATTGATCTCAAGCGCTTTGCGAATGGCTTCCTCTCCCTTAACGGGTTCTCCGGTATGGAGCAATACGGTCCCCAGGTCATCCCAGTATTCGGCGGAATGATCCATCCTGTCGCTGATCGGCTCCAGCCATTTTCTTGCCTCGCGATATTTGTTCTGTTCGATAAGCAGTCTGGAAATTTCCTGTTTTGCGGACAAGTCATTCGGGTTGAGCAGCAGCTGCTGCCTCAGCTTCGATATCCGGCTTCTCCTCCTGAACGGCTTGATCAGGCTGGGCGACAGTCCGATAAATCGGCGGTCAATAAAATAGAACAATAATAAGAGGACGATGATTGCCACAAAAGGGTTGCCGAAAATCCACCATAATAATGGAAACAGTAAAAATTTACCCATATTTCCCCTCCGGTGTACGGTTCATTCTTTTTATCATACCACAAAATAAGGTAAGGGTATAACAGACAGGCAGTGGCAGCTGAAAGCAGGGGATCTTGGGCAAGCCGTCGAACTTGAACAACGAAGAAGAGATAAACGGAAGGAGCGAACACAATGACTGTCGTACAAGAATGGTTATCGCTTGGCGAGTGTCTCCCCGGCTGGTTGGACAACAGCCGCAAGTTTGCTGCTGCAGGAGAAGTAGCCAAATATATACCCGAGCTGGCGCATGCCCCGGCGGAAGCGCTGGGGATCTCGATCCTGAATGTCCAGGGTCAATCCATCCATGCGGGAGATGACGGGCTGCCGTTTACAATGCAAAGCATTTCCAAGGTGTTTACGCTGCTGCTTGCACTGATGGATAACGGTGAGGAAGGCGTGTTTGCCAAGGTAGGAATGGAGCCGACCGGAGACGACTTCAATTCCATGCTCAAGCTTGAGCTGGTCGAGCCGGGGATTCCGTTTAACCCGCTGATCAATGCCGGCGCAATCGTGATATCCTCACTTATTAAAGGGGCGACGCCGGATGAGAAGACGGGCCGCATTCTTGCGTTCATCCGTACGTTGGCCGATGATCCGGAGCTTGCGGTCAATGAAGAAGTCTGTCTGTCGGAGAAAAGGACCGCCCATCGCAACCGGTCGCTTGCTTATTTTTTAATGGACAATGATGTTCTGGACCCGGAGACCGACGTCGAGCAAGTGCTGGATGTTTATTTTCGGCATTGTTCCATTGAGGTCCGTTGCGCGCATCTCGCGCGAATGGCGCTTGTGCTTGCCAATGACGGAACAGACCCGCTAAGCGGCAGACAGCTGGTGCCGCGGCGTTATGTGCAGATTGCCAAGACGTTCATGATTTCATGCGGCATGTACAATGCCTCCGGCGAATTCGCCATTCAAGCCGGTATTCCGGCCAAAAGCGGCGTTGCAGGAGGAATCCTGGCGCTTGTGCCCGGCCGTTACGGCATCGGCGTGGTTGGACCCTCCTTGAACCGTAAAGGCAATAGCACCGCAGGCGTCCATCTGCTGGAGAAGCTGTCCCAAGCCTATGGCTGGAGTATGTTTTGACGAAAACTTCCTCACAATAGGGGTATCCATTCATCTCAGGAGGAGCCCTACTATGAGTTCAAGCAATTCACAGCAGCAGATATTCCCGCCGCAGCATCAGAGCCGGCAGCCGGGACTGGAAGCGGAAATGAACCCTCTGCCCGAATACGAGTCGCCGTTGTATCGTGCGGCCAATAAACTGTCCGGCAAAACTGCGATCATCACAGGTGGCGACAGCGGAATCGGCCGGGCGGTTGCTGTCGCGTTCGCGAAAGAAGGGGCAGATGTCGCAATCGTATATTACAATGAGCATGACGATGCGGATTTGACGAAGCATAAGGTGGAGCAAGCCGGGAGGAAATGTCTGCTTCTGGCCGGCGACATCGGCGACGAGGCTTTCTGCGCGAAAGTCGTTGCGGATACGACAGCCGGTCTTGGGAAGCTTGATATTTTGGTCAATAACGCGGCTGAGCAGCATCCGCAAAACACGCTCGATGCGATTACGGCCGACCAGCTCATGAGAACGTTCCGGACGAACGTTTTTGCGATGTTCTATTTGACCAAAGCGGCGATGCCGTATCTGAAGCCAGGTTCATCGGTTATTAATACCGCTTCGATTACCGCTTACCGCGGCAGCGCAAACCTTCTCGATTATTCATCGACGAAAGGCGCAGTCGTCTCGTTCACCAGATCGCTCGCCGTTAATCTAGCCGGACGCGGGATTCGCGTCAACGGTGTCGCACCCGGTCCCATCTGGACGCCGCTCATCCCGTCCACGTTCGATGCCGATCAAGTTGCTGTTTTCGGTTCAGACACACCGATGAAACGAGCGGGCCAACCGTCGGAGCTGGCCGCGGCTTACGTGTTTCTTGCCAGCGGGGACTCTACGTACATGACCGGACAGATGCTTCATATTAACGGAGGAGAAGTTGTGGGCGGATAAGAAATTACTCCAGAAACCGCGACCGTTGCTCGGGTGTCGGAAGCATGCAGCTGTCCCGTTTGCCGAACCAGCGGTAGCGGTTTTTCGCTATGAAGTTATATACGATATCCCGCAGCCCCCAGGGAACGGCCAGAAAAACGGAACAATACTTCCAAAATCCGTCCAGATGTCTGCATATCCGAAGCGCTGCCGTTGATTTCACATAGACTTGACCGCTTTCGATCAGGACAACCGAGTCCGATGGCGGAGCATGATGATCGTTGAGCATACGACGGGCAGCTTCGCTTTGAAGTGATGCGAATTGAAAGCGGCGCTTAGAATCGCGTTTGATAATAAATTGCACACTGCTGTTACAAAAGTTACACACTCCGTCAAACAAAACGACCGCTTTTTCATTATCTTTCATCTCATGTTCACCGCCTTATTGCTTCTATGATAGCTCTTTTCGCAGAGGTTGACCATTATCGCTAGTAGAGAAAGTTTTGTTAATCGTGCGGAGCGAAGCCGTTACTGCTTCCTTGCAGCACCCAAGCAAGAAAGCCTGCCATCGAACGGCAGGCTCTCCTTTTATCAAATATTCGCGCGGCTGATCACATACGTTTTTCCGGCAGCGGCTTCAAAGCCGCCTTCCGAATATTCCACCTCTTCGCCGCCCGGCAAAGAGATTCGAATCGGCTCCGCATAACGGATGCGGCAGAAGCCTCCCCGGTCTGCATAAATCTGCGCCTGCCTGAGCTGTCCTTGTTCCCATCGCATATCGATCGTGAAACCGCCTCTCGCGCGCAGCCCGCGCACTTCGCCGTGAGCCCATGCAGACGGCAGCGCCGGCAGCAGCTCGATCCCGTCAAGGTGGCTTTGCAGCAGCAGCTCGACGATGCCCGCCGTGCCTCCGAAGTTGCCGTCGATCTGGAACGGCGGGTGATCATCCAGCAAGTTCTTCAGTGTGGATTTCGCAAGCAATGTCCGCACATAACGGTATCCTTGCTCGCCGTCCTTCAGCCGCGCAAATAAATTAATTAGCCATGCACAGCTCCATCCCGTATGCCCTCCGCCGTGTTCCAGCCGCCGCCGCAATGTCACGCGAGCAGCCTCCAGCAGCTCCGGCGTCCGCTCGTTAATTTGATCGCCCGGATATAAACCGTACAGATGCGAAACATGACGATGCCCGGGTTCATGCTCCTCGTAATCGTGAATCCATTCCTGAATCCCGCCATATTTTCCGATCCGGTACTCAGGCAGTCGTTCCAATGCTTCCGACAGCTCGTCCTGCAGCTCATAATCAAAGTCAATCTGCTTTGCCGCATCGATAACATTTTGGAACAGTTCCCTAATAATCGCAATATCCATCGTCGAGGCCATCGAAATGCTGCAAATCCGTCCATCCGGTGTCACGAACTTGTTTTCCGGCGATGTCGACGGGCTTGTGACGAGTTTCCCTTCAGGCCCTTCCGTCAGCCAATCGAGACAAAACAAAGCCGCTCCCCTCATAATTGGATAAGCGCGCTTCCTCAAAAACGCGTCATCCCCTGTGAACAAATAATGCTCCCACAGATGGCGGCATAACCAGGCCCCGCCCATCGGCCAGAACGCCCAACTCGCATCGCCGGCGGCAGGCCCTGACATTCTCCACAGATCGACATTGTGATGTGCCGTCCATCCGCGGCATCCGTAATGGATGTTCGCCGTCCTGCTCCCGGTTGCCGACAGCTCCTCGATCATACGGAGCAGCGGCTTGTGACATTCGCTAAGCTGGCACACCTCCGCGGGCCAATAATTCATCTGTATATTAATATTTGCGGTATAATTGCTGTTCCACGGAGGCTGAACATGCGGATTCCAAATCCCCTGCAAATTCGCCGGCTGCGTACCCGGACGGGAGCTGCTGATCAGCAAATATCTTCCATAATGGAAATATAGCTCCTCCAATCCGAGGTCGGCTTCACCGCTTCGATACCGCTGCAGCCTTTCATCCGTCGGTATATCGGCCGGCAATATCGACTCAAGCTTGAAATCGACGCGTCCGAACAAACGCCTATAATCCTCCACATGCGTCTTGCGCTGCTGCCAGAACCCGGTCAATCGTGCCCGCTCCAGCCAATAGCCGCATTTTAAAGAAGGCAGTTCATCGGCCGGATCGGGGATACTATCGTAAGCCCTGAAATTTGTCGCGGCGGTCAGCAATATTGTAAACGAGCTCGCATCCTTTATTCTTAAGCGCCCTTGCGAATCCGGCGTCACATAACCGCCTTCAGTAATGACTTGAAGATGAATTTCGTATGTCAGTCCCAATCCTTCCTCATACAGTACCGATTTAGGATGGTCTCCACGGTAATTGTCCGCAACATGGCTCGGACTGTCCCCGAATAACGCCAGCTTACCGTCCTGGCCGGCAATGACGCGGTGGCGCAGCGGACTGCCTAACGATATTAGAGCATTGATTCCGTATTCGCCGTCCGATTCACAGCGGTAGACGAGTGTTTGCTCCGGCGCACTGACAAAGCATTCCCTTTTGTATGCGGCGCCTCCCGCTTGAAATTCCGACCTGGCGACTGCTTCCTCAAGGCAAAGCTCACGCTTATAGTCCGAAACTTCTCCCATATCCTGCAGCTCAATCGACAAGTCGCCTAGCGGCATATAGGCTTCGGTGTTTTCCCCTTGCATGTGTCGTTCGATGGTCTGCTGCGCTTCGGGCACCTTTCCGCTGCGAATAAGCTCTCTGACCCGATCAAGATATCTGATCGATTCATAGTTGACCTTATCGCGCGGAAATCCGGACCAGAGTGTATCCTCGTTCAGCTGCAGCCGTTCAACCGCCGCACCTCCGTAGACCATAGCACCGATCCTCCCGTTGCCGACAGGCAGCGCTTCCTCCCATACGGACGCCGGCTGCCGGTACCATAACCGGCGGCGGCTGCTGTTCTCTTCCATTATTTCATCCCCTTGTTATGTATACGTTAAGTTATGGAAAAAGGGCCCTATAAAACCAGGGCCCTACTGCTATTCGATTACTCATTCCAAAGCGCGACTCTTGCCTTGACCAGTTCCGTGAATTCTTTTTCCATTTTCGATGCGCCGGCTTTCTCGAACTCGGCAAGCATCATATCATACACCTTGTCGAAGTCCTCCGGCTTCGCCAGGATCGCTTCAGGGATCCGTTTCTTCACGATATCCATCACCTTCTGGCTCGTCACCGGAATATCCGAATCGCTCGGTACCGGAAGGCTCCAGGCTGCGCCCCACGGCTTGACTTCGAATTCGTCCTCTTTCGGGAACAGATCCTTCCAGTACGTAATGCCGTAACCTGCCAACACTTCTTTTTCGATGTCGGAATAGTTGGTCAGGATTTGCTCTGGATATACTGTCGTATAATAGTTACCTGTCGAATCCTTCACGCCGTCGCCGTACCGGACGGATAGATTGTAATTCTCAATCCCTGTTTCTCTCTTGAACGCATTGTTGTCATTGACCTTCTGGTTCATGACATCTTCAGGAATGACGCGTTTGCCGTCAACAACGTTATAATGCTTGCCTTCAATACCCCAGTTGATCAAAATCTGTCCTTCTTCGGACGCCAGATAATCCAGGAATTTAATGATCCGCACCGGATCTTTCGCGCTTGTCGTAATTCCGATGCCCCATATGGTGTTGAAACCGGTCGGCTGGAAGTTGGCCGGCTTATAAGTTTCGTCTAATGTCACCGGATAATGGCCGTATGCACGATCATGCATGCCTGCAGCTTTCAGTGCGTTCTCCGCATCGCCGATCTCCCACTCTTGGTCAATTGTTCCCAAGACGCGGCCGCTTGCGATTTTTGCCTTATACTGATCGTATTTCTGCACGAAGCTTTCACGGTCCAGCAGACCGATGTCGTTCATGTGGTTAAGCCAACGGAAATATTCTCTTTCTTCCGGACGCTTGTAGTGAAGCATCGCTTCATAGGTTTCCGGATTGATGTAATATTCGCCGTCATCCGGAGCGCCTGTTGAAATGAAAGCCGGATTCGTCGTCGAGATCAGAATGCGCCAGTCATCCGCAAGCAGGGATAAGCCGATCGTTGGCTGGCCGTTGATCGTCGGGTATTTCTCTTTGTAAGCTTTGATTGCCTCTTCATATTCCTTCAGCGTGCGGATTTTTGGATAACCGAGCTCTTTCGCGACCGCATGCTGGAGATTGAAAGGCCCGCCCGCATCGAAATACTCTTGGCCGACCCTGTCCAGTGTCGGAATGAAATAAATGGACGGATCTTCTTCGCTGTAGCGCAAACGTTTGATTTGGTCGCCAAGCACTTTCTTGATGTTCGGTGCATGCTCCTCGATCAAATCCGTCAGGTCGAGCAGAGCTCCGGCCTCGATCAATGCCGAGTAATCGCCTTTAGGAGAAATGATATCCGGGTATTGGCCGGATGCCGCAAGCAGATTGATCTTTTGCTTCGGATCGCCTACAGCGAATTCAGGTTCCAGTGTAATGCCCGTTTTCTCCGTAAGAAACTTGCCTACATCGTCCTGCATGTTGTTCCAATTAGCATTAGGATCCGAAAAGAATCCGGTGATCTTCATCGGCTCCAGCTTTTCGGCTGTGTCCGTATTGCCGGTTTCCGTATTCGAGCCGGTCTCCGTATTTGTCGTTCCGCCGTTATTGCCGGTACTGTTGCCGCAGCCCGCGATCAACAATGCAGCAATAATCAGGAACACGACCGATTTCAATGCACGTGTCTTCATCTTGCGTTTCCTCCCTTTTTTTTGTACGAATAAATAAAATCTATGTGTATAAACAGGTTACCCTGAAGATACCGGAAATCAGCTTTTTACTGCGCCAAGTGTCATGCCTTTGACGAAATAACGCTGCAGGAACGGATACACGAGCAGAATAGGCACGATCGTCACAATCGTAATCGCCATCTTCACGGAGTCCGGCGATACGCTTTGCATCCGTTCGGCGATATTGTTGCCGTATGCGGCGTTGTTGCCCGTCTGTGTGCTTTGCAAAATTTTCATTAGCTCGAATTGAAGCGTCGTCAGATGATTCGCCGAACCATTATATAGGTAAGTGTCGAACCAGGCGTTCCACTGACCTACAGCGATAAACAACGCAATCGTCGCCATAACGGGTTTGCAGAGCGGCAATATGATACGCCAGTAGATCGTAAAATCATTCGCGCCGTCTATTTTTGCAGACTCCTGCAGCGCGCCCGGCAAATTATCCATATATGACCGGATGATAAACACGTTAAACGCATTGACCATGCCCGGGAGCACATAAACCCAGAAAGAGTTCAGCAGATTCAGGTCACGGAACAGAAGGTAACCCGGAATCAAACCGCCGGAAACGTACAAGGTAAGCACCAGAAACGTCGAAATGAATTTCCGGCCTTGAAAATCCTTCCGGCTGAGCGTATAAGCAAGCATCGAACATGCCAGGAGCCCGAGCAGCGTCCCGATAACCGTGCGCAGCACCGAGATTTTGAATGCCGTCGTCAGACTGCCGAAGGTGAAAATCGCGATATAATTATCCAGTGTGAATTGTCGCGGCCAGAGATAGATGCCGCCGCGGACCGTATCCGTCGAATCGTTAAAGGAAATCGCAAGCACGTGCAGGAACGGGTATAGCGTTGCAATCAGCACGAGCGCCATAAAGATATTGTTGCCGCCGTCGAAGATCCGGTCAGAGAGGGTAGCCCTCGAATAGCTTTTTATTTTTGCCATGATGTCCCCCTCCTCCTACATAACGCTTTCTTTGCTGAACCGTTTGAACAATCCGTTCGCGGTGAACAGCAGAATGATGCTGACCATGGAGTTGAATATGCCTACCGCCGTACCGAATGAGTAGCGGTTCAAGCCAAGCCCGTAATTCAGCGCGTACAAATCCAGCACTTCGGAATAATCGACCACAAGCGGATTTCCGAGCAAAAGCTGCTTCTCGAAGCCGATGGAAATCAGATTCCCTATGTTCAAAATAAGAAGTACGATGATGACGCTTCGGATGCCCGGCAGCGTAATATGCCAGATTTGGCGCCAGCGGCTGGCCCCGTCGACCTTGGCCGCTTCAAACAGCTCCGGATCGATGGCGGTGATCGCCGCAAGGAAGATGATTGAGTTCCACCCAAGCTCCTTCCATAAATCGGACAGTGTGACAATGCCCCAGAACCATGTCTCTTTCGCCATAAACTGTATCGGTTCATCAATGAACCCCAGCCACATCAGCAGCTCGTTCAACCCGCCGCGGTCCGTTGACAACATCTTGTACACAATGCCGGCGACGACAACCCAAGATACGAAATGGGGCAAATACGAAATTGTCTGTACCGAACGTTTAAAAAACCTGCCTTTGAGTTCATTCATCAGTACCGCGAATAAAATCGGAATCGTAAACCCGACTATAAGGCCCATAAAACTCATCGCAAGCGTGTTGCGCAACACCAGATAAAAACGATCGTCCGCCAGCAGGTCCGCAAAATGCTTGAAGCCGACCCAATCCTGTTCGAAAAACGATCGGCTGGGCTTGTACTGCTGGAATGCCATTGTCCATCCCCAGATCGGGATATAGCTGAATACGAAGACCCACGCGACAAAAGGCAATGACATCAGATATAAAACTTTTTGATTAGCAAATGTTCTCCAGAATCCGTTCTTCTTTAGCACTCTCTGTTCAGGATTCTTAGCTGTTGCAGCTTCCATGCCGTCTCCCTCCTGCCTTCTATGCTCTTAATCATACAGGAAGTGTAAACGGTCCCATACCCGGGACATTCGATCAAAAATCATATAAAAATTTCATTCATTTTTTTCGTCTCTGATTTTTGGGTAAACATGCAGAGCCGGCTTGCCTTCCTTGTTCAAGAACGGCAGCCGGCCCCCACAATCCCAATTTATTTGTTTTTATACGCGGACGGCGACATGCCGATGTATTTCTTGAATTTCGTGTGAAAATAGTCCACGTTCGTATATCCGACACGTTCGGCCACCTGATAGACCTTCAGTCCCTCTTCCAGCAGCTTCCGGGCATTCTTGATTCTTACCTTATCCAGATACGTATTAAAGTATTCTCCGGTGTAATTTTTGAACAGCTTCCCAAGATACGCACTGTTGTAATTAAATATCTCGGCCAACGTTTCAAGCTTCAGATGGTCGCTGTAATTGCGCTCGATAAAATCAACCATTTTTTTCACCAGTGTATCCGAATCGGCCTCGCCGAGCGAATCGATGACAGCGTCCAGCCGGCCGATGATTTCACGCTGCAGCATTTCCATTCGCGAATGGCCGTACAGCGTTGCTACCCAGGCGATCGTTTCCTGCCCGGCGGACTTCAGCTCCGGATACCGTTCGATGATCCTGTTCAGCGCGGTTGCGACCATTTGCGCATAATTTGTTTTGACGGCCTGCTCGGTGAGACCCGATTCCGTCATTTCTCTTCCGGCTTGTCCGATCAAGTGTGCCATGCTTTGTTTGTTGCCGACATCCATAGCATAAAATAGTTGTCCGGTATATGATTCAATGTCGATTTCCGCACGGTCCTTCTTATCCGGTGTTCCGGACAATGCCGGCGTTGTCCAGCGGCTGAGCACTCGATTTACGGGTGCGAAAAACCGCTGCTTCACAAATTGCAGCGCCTCGTCGAAGGAAGATTTAATCTGCCCTAAATGAACCTCCGGCGCTCCGATTGCGATCGTTATTCCTCCACGTACGGAACGAAGCTCCGGTTCCATCAGCTCGGATAATCGCTGCAGTGCATCGTCGGAACGGTAAGCATCCGACAATAGGATGCCGGTGTATTGATCATGGGTAAATGCAACGCCTGTCTTGTGACGTTCCATAATCCGGGACAAAATCCGCTTCAGCTCGGCCGCCCCTTTCGATCCTTCCGCCTGGTCATCCGGCACAACAAGCGCAACCTGATAACTTTTCCAGTTCATTTGCAGCTGCCCTGCGCGGGCATCCATCGCGTCGGGTTTAAGGTGACTCCCGTTCAACAAGGTTTGAATCAACACCTCGCGGTGCCGCTCCACTTCATTCTGCAGAAACTGATGTTGTTCGGACCGCTTATCCAGCTCTGCACGAATCTGCTCCAAGTACCCGATCAGATCCTCTTCCTCCACAGGCTTCAGAATATATCCGTCCACTTTAAACTCGATGGCGCGCTTGGCATATTCAAAATCCGCATATCCGCTCGATATGAGGATATGGCAGTGCTTGTCCTGTCTGCGAAGCGCCTCGATCAGCTTCAGCCCGTCCATGCCGGGCATCCGGATATCGGCAATGACCAGGTCGATTTGCATCTCATTGAAGCTGCTGAGCGCGTCGAGTCCGTCCGCAGCCGTGGCGGCAACTTCGAATCCATAGCTTTCCCATTCCACAATCGTTTGTAAGCCTTCACGAATTAACGGTTCATCATCAACGATCATCACCCTATACATGACCATCCTCCATAGGTATAACAAATTGCACTACCGTACCTTTATTGACCGCGCTTTCGATCCGAAAGCCGCAATCCGAATTGTAAGTCAGCAGTATCCGCTGATGGACGTTGCTGATGCCGATCCTGGTGGCTTCATGATTCTGCAGCGACGCCATGACCGCTTTAAGCCTTTCTTGCGTGAGCCCGATTCCGTCGTCCGAAACCTTGATCCGGACCCCGTTATCTGCAAACGAAACGTCAACCTTCACCTTGCCGCCCTCCGGCTTGCGTTCCAGTCCGTGGATGACCGCATTTTCAACAATAGGTTGAACAATGAGAGGCGGCAAGCTGATCTTCTCCGTGCCGGGATCGAGGTTCAACTCAAAGTCCAGACGGTCGCCATGCCGGAATTTTTGAATCGCCAAGTAACAACGGACGATTTCAATTTCTTCCTCCAGAAGAATCTTCTTGCCTGATATTTCAAGGTTTTTGCGCATCAGCCTGCCCAGAAGCTTCACGGTCTGGGCAATCTCCCGCTCTCCGTTAATATGGGCCTTCATGCGGATGGACTCCAGCGCATTGTACAGAAAATGGGGATTGATTTGGCTGGCGAGCATTTTCAGCTTCATCTCATTCTGATTCAGTTGAAGCTGATTTTTTTGCTCGTTGGAGCGCTGCACTTCCTCCATCAATTCCTTAATGTTATAGACCATCTGATTAAACTGCCTGGATAAAAGACCGATTTCATCATTGCCGTCCACTTCGAGCACTGAATCGAAATTGCCTTTAGATACTTTACTGATTTGACGGTTCAAATTCAAGAGCCGGTTCGTCAAGATCGTGCAGATGAAATAGATCAGAATAAGTGAAACGGCAAAGCTGATCAGAATGACCGTAAATCCGATGAGACTGATCCGGTTCGCCTCCGCCACGATCGATTCCACCGAGAAGATGGAAATGATTTTAAGGCCGTTATAGCTCGTTTTCGGCATAATGTCCTCGATATATACTTTCGAATTTATGCCGTCGATAACGAGCTCGTGCGTGCCGTTCTCCCGGGCCGCAATACCTTCGTCCAAACGCGTGTCGCTCAGCTTCTTCCCGATCATGTGCGGGCGGTTGGATGCCACAATCGTGTCCCGCTCATCCAGGATTATCGTTTCGAACGGCTCCTGTTTAAGGAAGGAGTTCAAATAGTTCGTGTTCACATCGATGACCAGCATGCCCGTCGTTTTATATTCCGGAAAATAAATCCGGCGCACCAAGCTAAGCATGCTGTTGCGCGCCCGCGTAATATCATCGAAGTAATACCAGCCGATCGTTCCGTAGCCTTCCATTCCGGCCTGATACCAGAACTGCTGCTCCGTTACCCGGTCCAGCGGCAGCAACTCCCAGTTGCTGATCAACGTCGGGTTGTCCGTATACAGCTTGATTCGTGAAATTTCCTGATTGAAATCCATATAGGTGCGAAAGGTCTCGTATTCCCGGTACGATTCAACTACATCGAAGACCGACTCGTACTTCCGGTTCGCGATATCCTCCAATTTCGGATCCAGCGACAGACGGTTGGACAGATCGATCGACACGTCCAATACATCAATCGTACGCGCTTTCACCCGCTCAACATTCGCAATCGTTTGCTGGGTCGCATCATTTAACGCCGACTGCCGGAAAGCTTCCAGGATGATGATACCTACGATGATTAGCGGAATAATAATGACGAACACATACGCCAATATCATTTTATTTCGAAGCCTTATATCGTTCAGCTTGCGGATGAAGAGATGAAACAAAGCAAATCACATCCCGTCTCGTAGTAGGTCAAATTTGTGCTTTAGTCAACCTCTAACGGTTTCTTTATGAGGCTGACGATAAATTGTGAAGGTATGCCGGTACACCAATCAATTGCGCTCCGGTGGTGTGCACCTTGCTAAAGGTCTAATGGACACAGGAGACACTTAGTATAGAAAAACGAAGCTTCTACCATTTTAACGGACATTTGGAGGCTTTAAACGTGTCTTTTCATCCATTTCTGCTGAAAGACAGCTGTAATCGTCTGTGGTGTCCGTTAGGTTTGGAATCGTGATGATTGTACCGTTTAAAAATCTCTTGTGTCCATTAGCGTTTGCCCAGTTAATAGACAGCCTCTCTTTACTATACTTACACTTAAATATCGGGTTGGCAAGCCGAATTGTTACAGGAATATGTAGCAAATTTATGGGGTACTTTCAGAACTGCCGACATGATAGAATCATAATGTCAAAATAGGAAATGGTTTCATTTTCATGTATAAAGGAGTCGATTTTAATGTCTTCAACTACGCTACCTAATTATTTAAACCCTGAACTTCCACTGGAAAACCGGGTTAACGACCTTATTTCGCGTTTTACGCTCGATGAGAAAATCAACCTGATGTGCCAATATCAAGACGGCATCGAACGGCTCGGCGTAAAGCCGTACAAACACGGAACGGAAGCGGCGCACGGCATTGCGTGGCTCGGAGAAGCGACGACGTTTCCACAGCCGATCGGACTGGCCTGCACGTGGGACAGCGAGCTGCTAAACAAAATCGGCAGCGTTATCGGTGACGAAGCGCGCGGCTTTTTCAAACGGAACCCGTCCGTTAACGGACTTACATTATGGGCACCAACCGTCGATATGGAGCGTGACCCGAGATGGGGACGCACCGAGGAAGCTTACGGCGAAGATCCGGTCCTCACCGGCAAGCTTGCCGCCGCTATGACGCGAGGCATTCAGGGGATGCACCCGTTTTACTTGAAAGCGGTCGCGACGCTGAAGCATTTTCTCGGCAACAATAATGAAATCGATCGCGGCGAATGCTCGGTTAGCATCGATCCGCGCAACCTGCACGAATATTATTTAAAGGCCTTCGAAATTCCTTTCAAGGAAGGCGGGGCCCAGTCCATGATGACCGCATACAACGCTGTAAACGGCGTGCCCGCCAATCTGAATCCGGATGTCGTGCGCATCGTCAAGCAGGCGTGGGGGATGAACGGATTTGTCGTCAGCGATGCCGGCGATGTACTCGGTACCGTCAACGATCATAAATATATGGACGAGTACAAGTATGCGGTCGCAGGCTCGATCAAGAACGGCATCGACAGCATCACCGACGATCATAACGTATCCAAACAGGCGCTTCGCGATGCGTTGGCCGAAGGGTTGCTGGCCGAGAACGATCTCGATACCGCTCTTCGCAACACGTTCCGCGTCCGTTTCCGGCTTGGCGAATTTGATCCCGATGACCGCAATCCGTATGCTCAGATCGACGAATCCGTCATTTGCCGGCCCGAGCATTCCAAGCTCTCTCTCGAAGCGGCCCGTAAAGGCATCGTCCTGCTCAAGAATGAACGTCAAACGCTGCCGCTGAAGGCGGATAAACTCGGTAAAGTGGCTGTTATCGGTCCGCTTGGCGGCATCGTCTACCGGGATTGGTACAGCGGCTCGTTTCCTTATACCGTTACGCCGCTAGAAGGGATCCGAAGCAAGCTGGAGGACAAAACGGTGCTATACTCGGGCGGATGCGACCGCGTCAAGCTTCAAGCGATGAATACGGAAAGCTATGTACGTCTGTCCGGTCAGAACGGGGAGGTTCTCTGCGCCAACGGTTCCGCCGAGCAGGCAGAGCTGTTCGAGATGACCGACTGGGGCTGGAACAGCCATACCATCATAGCGGAATCTAACGGCAAATATGTCACCACGGACGATAAGCAGATGAACGCCTCGTCGAATCACATTTGGGAATGGTTCACGAAAGAGGTGGTTCATGTCCATTCGCAAGACGAAGACCGGGTCAAGCTGACGACCTGGAACGGCCATGCTGTGACCGTATCCGATTCCACGGATGGAATATTGTCCGTCACTGAAAGCAAGGAGCTGGAAGCTGCCGGGACGTTCCGCAAGGAAGTCGTTGTCGACGGGCTTGCCGGTGCGGTAGAAGCGGCAAGCAATGCCGATGCAGCGATCGTATTCGTGGGCAACCACCCGCTCGTCAACGGCAAAGAAACGATCGACCGTCCGGACATTACATTGCCGGAATCGCAAGAGAAGCTCATTCGGGAAGTGTTGCGGGCGAATCCCAACACCATCGTTGTCATCGTCGGAAGCTATCCCTATGCGCTAAACGATATTGCCGAGAAAGTGCCGGCCATCCTGTATACGTCGCACGCCGGGCAAGAACTGGGCACTGCCGTTGCCGATGTGCTGTTCGGCGACTATGCGCCAGCCGGCCGCTTGAACATGACATGGTATAAATCCGTCGACCAGCTGCCGGAATTTCTCGATTACGATATTATTCGCGGCGGACGTACGTATCAATACTTTGAAGGCGATGTATTGTATCCGTTTGGACACGGACTCACCTATTCCCGCTTCGTCTATTCGGATTTACGGCTGAGTTCTGATCGCATCGGGGCGGACGGTCACATTGAAATTAGCGTGCGGGTAGAAAATCAAGGGACGGCAGGCGGCGATGAAGTGGTGCAGTTGTATGTGAAAGCGGAACAATCGCGTGTCAAACGTCCGCTCAAGCAGCTGCAGGACTTCCGGAGAATTCATTTGGCCCCCGGCGAATCGACGACGTTGTCCTTCACGGTGGATGCAAGCCAACTGGCATTCTGGGATGTTACGCGGGAACGCTGGTGCGTGGAAACCGGTGGATATCGGGTCATGATCGGCAAGTCTTCCGCTGCTATTGAACTCGCAGCACAGCTTTACGTGGATGGTGAAACGGTTCCCCCTAGAGACTTAACCACGGTGACCCGGGCAATGAATTACGACGACTACCGGCACGTGCACATGGATGAGTGCGTGGAAGGCGGAAGCTCGGTCGCCGTATTGCGTAATGGCTGGATTCGTTTCTCCGACGCCCGTTTTGCCCGTGCGACAAGCCTCTTTGAGGTGCGTGCCTCCTCCGAGGACGGCGGGCGGATCGAAATCCGTCTCGACGGTCCCGAGGGCCCGATTGCCGGTATCTGTAATATAACGGCTGCCGGAGGCTCTCAAAACTGGCAGACGCTCACTTGCGCAGTCAACGGCATCGAAGGCAACCGGGACATCTTCCTTGTATTGCATGGCCGGATGAATGTAAGCTGGTTCCGGTTCAGTTGAAATAGCAGTCACGATATAATAGGCCCCAAGCGGTGATGCTTGGGGCCTATTATGTATGAAATGCACCGGGAGGACGGCGACACAGGGTACGTTATATGTTTCAACAGCTAAGATACAACACGAACAATTCGACGGTTGTTGGAGCTTGACTCGGACTACTTGATCGGCGCAAATATTTCAAAATCGAAGAAATTGATCTCATCTGCAGGAATCTCAAAAGGATTTATCGGATGCAAACGATTGGCTTCAAAGCTAAACGATTCATGACTATAGTCCCTTTCATATTTGCTTCCGTCAAACCAATCGCCTAAATAGTTGTATGTTCGATCCATTTGTTCCTTATCACCGTATACTCTAATTCTTGCATACTGTCGTTCAGGTATGGTCATTAATTCGAATTCATCCCTGGCTTCCGGTTGAAATGATTTCACCTCAACACCGACCCATAAATCTTCGACCCTCGAAGCCCATTGCCATTCCGGTACAAACACATACCCTAAATCTCTATTGACCCAATCAATATTTTTGTCTTGGACAAACTGTTGGACTTCCTTCCAAGCAGCCCTGACATCTCTCTTGCTCATCAACGTCTTCAATACCAACGCCTTTATGGCAGGCTTGGTCACTATTGTAACTTCCATTTGACCTTCTCCTTTCGGATAATCATTAACCATTTTCATTCCATGAATCAGTTTGAAAGCGCTAGGCACCTTCTCCGGCTTGTAATTCTCCTCACTTTTCTGCACTTGCTTCCTTACTACTTCCATTTCTTCCACTCCCCGCCGCTCTTCTTGCTACGATCATATCAGACTATTTTTGGATTTCATATGTCCGTTTTTATCGTATTTCTCCTAAACTCATTAAATGAATCCCATCTCCTTAAGCAGTTGATCCTCCTTCTCATAGTCGAAATGCAAATGGTATTTTGGATCGGCTTTTGCAGGCAAATTCTCAAGCTCCCATTCGATGGTCCTGTTGATTCCTTCACCCCATGAGATTTTCTCACGATAACCTAACTCTTCCCGTATAAGATTAGAATCCACAACCAATTGCTGTGCTGTATCCAGAGGGAATAACAATTGTTCAGACAGTTTCTCTTTCGGAAGCAAGACGATGTCGCCGTTCCACCCCAGTCTGTCAGCAATTTCCTTTACAAATTCAATCATAGAAGGCGTAGAGAGTTCTCCGACGTTATATATCCGTCCAGCCGAGCGATCGTTCAAAACCGCTAATACGACGGCTAAAGCGACATTTTCAACATAAGCATGTGTCCAGCGCCAATCGGCAAAGCTTTCCTCCATCAGAATAAAAGGCCGCTTATCGATCATTCGCTTCAAATTTAGATACGAGAAAAAACGATGCTGGTTATCGCGAGGCCCATAAACGGCCGAAAGCCTTAAAATAGTACCCGCAAGGCTTGAAGCTCCCAATATGGTTCGCTCGACCAACATTTTGTCATATTTATTGCTCCAATCGTCGTTGTCCTTTGCAGTGTCCCGATACGGATATAGCCTTTGCCGCAAACGGGAATTTTCGGTAATCGGAATCGCTTCCAATCCTCCGGTTTCAATCCCTCTCACCAGTCCATACGCACGATAAACATCTTGACTGCTAATCGCTACAATGCGTTGAGTTATGCCTGTAAAAGTATGGACTAGCGATTTCGCCTGTTCTTCTGTCGAAGGGATCATATCGAGAACGACATCGGGAGAAAACCTCACGAACTCTTCGGAATAATGATTGAGGTTGTTTCTATCGCCAATAATAAGATGAATCGAATTTGGGAAATGGATACTCGTTCGACCGCGATGAAATACGGCAACTTGATGACCCATGCTGTATAAAAGCTGCACAACATGCGGCCCAATAAACGAAGTTCCGCCAATAATTAATATTCTCATGAATCTCCTCCTTGCTAGACTTTCACTAGAGTAAACGAATGAAGGAGCGGTATAGATACGCAAAACAGGCTGCCGATTCAGGCAGCCTGTTCTTTCTGTTCATTTCGTTTCCTATAATTACAGCGAAACCACGATATTCGTTGCACCCGGTTCAGGAGTGATTACAACACCTTCGTCGGAGGAATCCCACTTCGCACCGACAACCGCTGCGACGCTTTGCGTTCCCCGCAGTACGATGCTCCACGGTTTGCCGCTGCCTTCGGCACGGATTCCAATCCGGCCGGACTCTCTTGCGGCTTCTACCTTCAGTTCCACTTGACCATTCAAGTCATGAACCAGCGCGGAAGCGGCCCGGCCTTCCTCAAGCGCGAAGAGATGAAGCGATACGCTGTCGGCATAATCGTAATCCGGACGCTTGTCGTTCTGTCCGATGGCGATCAGGCTGTTTGGCCTTACGAGCAGCGGCAGGCTCATATATCCGTGCTCCTCCTGTTTCCATGCGCCGCCTTCCACCGTCTCGCCTGTAAAGAAGTTCGTCCAGCGTCCCGCAGGAACATAATACTGAACCTTTCCGTCCGTACGGAAAATCGGCGCCACAAGCAGCCGGTCGCCCAGCATATATTGACGGTCCAAATAATGGCACGTCGGATCTTCCGGAAACTCCAGCACCATCGCCCGCATCATCGGCAAGCCCTCGGTCGCCTCAACGGCTGAGCTGAATAAATACGGCATCAGCTTGCTTTTGAGCTTCGTAAAGTAGCGGAGCACATCAACCGATTCTTCGTCGAACAGCCATGGTACCCGATATGACTCGTTGCCGTGAAGACGGCTGTGTGAGGAAAGGAGGCCGAAAGCCACCCAACGCTTGTAAATGTCCGGCGGCGCCGTGCGCTCGAAGCCGCTGATATCGTGGCTCCAGAACCCGAAGCCGGATAAGCCGAGCGATAGGCCGCCGCGCAGCGACTCCGCCATCGAATCGTAATTGGCCGAGCAATCGCCGCCCCAGTGAACGGGGAACTGCTGCCCTCCGGCGGTTGCGGAACGCGCGAACAGCATTGCTTCGTTTTTCCCGAGCTTCTCCTCCAGCACTTCAAATACCGCCTTGTTATACAAGAACGTATAATAGTTATGCATTTTAACCGGATCGGAGCCGTCAAAATAGACGACATCGGTCGGGATCCGCTCGCCGAAATCGGTTTTGAAGCAATCGACGCCCATGTCGACCAGACGTCTCAGATGATCCTTGTACCACTCCACCGCACCCGGATTCGTGAAATCGACCAGTCCCATGCCCGCCTGCCACATATCCCATTGCCATACGTCGCCTTCTCTGTTCTTGAGCAGGTAGCCTTTTTCCATACCGTCCTTAAACAGCGGCGATTTCTGGGCAATATAAGAGTTGATCCAGACGCAAATCCGAAGTCCTTTATCCTTTAACCGCTTCAGCATGCCGACCGGATCCGGGAAGACATTCTTATCCCATTCAAAATCGCACCACTGGTACTCCTTCATCCAGAAGCAGTCAAAATGGAACACATGCAGCGGGATATCCCGCTCGGCCATGCCGTCGATGAAGCTGTTCACGGTCGCCTCGTCATAATCGGTCGTAAACGAAGTCGTCAGCCACAAACCGAACGACCATGCCGGAGGCAGTGCTGGCTTGCCGGTCAGCGTCGTGTAGTTGCGAAGAACGTCCTTCAGCGTCTCCCCGCCGATGATGAAATATTCCAGCTCTTCGCCCGGAATGCTGAACTGCACCTTCGATACGACTTCGGAGCCAACCTCGTACGAAACGCGCTCCGGATGGTTGACGAAGACACCGTAACCTTCGCTGGACAAATAAAACGGAACGTTCTTGTACGCCTGCTCGCTGCTCGTGCCGCCGTCTTCATTCCAGATGTCGACAACTTGTCCATTCTTAACAAACGGTGTAAAGCGCTCGCCCAGACCATAAACTTGCTCTCCTACGCCCAGATCCAGCTGCTCGCGAAAATAGGCGTTGCCGTCATCGGACGTCAGATATGCGGTGCCTCGGCTGCCGGTGCCGGTCAATCGTCTGCCTTGATACGTGTATTCGACGCCCCAAGCGCCATCTTTGCGAATCGAAACGCTTAAATTTCCGCTTGTCAGCGAAACATGGCTTGCCTCATCGTTGATTTGTACCGTTGTCTGCGGATCTTGATGAATCCCGAATTCCGGCCCTTTTTTCCGTTTGCCCGCATGATGCATCCAGCGAACCCGGATTACATCAGGAATCGGCGAGCTGAATTCCGCGTTTAACAAGGTAGCGTTTAACGTATCTCCTTTATGTTGGACCTTCTTGACCGCCGCATGGATCGATACGGTGCCGTTATCAACCTGTATATCGCGCACGTCCATCGGGTGCTGAATATGAATGCCTTTTCTGATCTGCCAATAACCGTCAGTAAACTTCATGATTGGATCCCTCCCATTCTTATAATATAATAATATTGATTTATTTTTATTTATTCTTTAAATATATTGATATTTTATACTACGATTTTGACTTTTTCATAAGGAGGGAAGCGTTTGAACAAGGAGATGCTTAAGGAGGACCGGGTGCATGGCGATGTTCTTTATCCGGCCAACGTTTATGAAGTCCGCTGCAAGGCCGGGGAACCGCTGCTCGATCTGCACTGGCACGATGAGCTTGAGTTTCTGACTGTTACCGAGGGCAAGGCGTTATTTCGTCTCGATGTGGAAGAGCTTGTCGTCTCGGCGGGAGAAGCATTGTTTATGAATAGCGGCGTTTTGCATTCCGGAGCGACATTGGAGAACGATACATGTTCCTTCACGGCGTTTGTATTCCATGTCGATTTATTGGGGAGCCACACCTATGACAGGCTGCAGGAACTGTATATTGACCCGGTCGTTAACCGGAATCGCCTTGTGCCTGTTCACCTCACCCCGGCTTTCGCAGAACATAAACCTATCCTGGAACAGCTGCAAGAGCTGAATCGGTTAAATACGGATAAACCTCCGGCCTACGAATTAGTGTCCAAAGGACTGCTGTATCTTATTTTTGCCGCGTTGTACAAGCTGGGCCAGTCGCAGCAATCCCCAGCCAAATCGGCAGCTGAGCAGGTAAAACTCGAACGGTTGAAAAAAACGCTGAATTACATTCAAAACCATTACAACGAGCCGATCCGGCTGCACGACCTTGCGGCGGAGACTGCGATGAACGAGTCATATTTTTGCCGTTTTTTTAAAGAGATGACGGGCAAGACGCCTATGGATTTTTTAAATCAGTACAGAGTGCAAAAGGCGGCCGCGCTCGTTCAGGCCGGAGGCAAGAAGCTGACGGAAATTGCACTCGATGTCGGCTTTCACAACGTGAGCTATTTTATCGGAGTATTCAAGCGTCACTTCGGCTGTACGCCCTCCCAATATCAAAAGCGGGGTCATCATGATGAACAAACAGAGTAACTTCATTTTACCGATCCGCTTTGATTTGCCGTATCATCAATAAAGCCGAGATGAGGTACAGCAATGAGGAGGCAGCAAACCATTTAAATATACTTGGTGTCATGGCCAAATACAGGCTCACAGGCAGTGACCAAATGAATGCAATAATCATCAAGGAAGGTTTGCGGGCCAGTGCCGCCGGAATCGCCAAGCAGGCCGGAAGAACGAGCATAATTAATGTTCTGAATATTGCGTCGGTCTCAGCCGGCCCATTCGAATACGGATTGTAAAAATGAAGGATGCTCCACAATACGAAGGTTCCGCATGCAGCCAGGAAACCGATCATCCGGGGAAAGTTTTTGTGCATTTACTAACCTCCCAATTTTCGATATGAAGTCACATTACGGCGCTCCAATCTGTCTTATTCTTGTAATACCCAAATCAATAAAGAAATGGAGCGATTCGTATGGAACTTCGAATGAATTACCGGACGGCCAATCCGGAAGCTTTCAAGGTTATGCTGGGACTCGAGCAATTTATCAAAAACAGCGGCCTTGACCATAAGCTGTATGAATTGATCAAGCTTCGCGCATCTCAAATTAACGGCTGCTCGATCTGCATCGACATGCATGCCAAAGATTTGCTGAGTATGGGGGAGTCAATGGACCGGCTTCTGCTATTATCTGTTTGGCGGGAAGTGCCGATCTATTCGGAGCAGGAAAAGGCCGTGCTTGAGCTGACTGAATATGCGACGAGGCTGCCGAAGGCCGGTATCCCTTCCGATGTATACGAGCGTGTACGCAAGCATTTCGATGAAAAGCAGTTTATTGATCTGATCATGGCCATCAACATTATTAACGGATGGAACCGGCTGGGTGTGGCAGCAGGAATGTTCCCGGGCTCTCATTAAAGCGGACCAATTTGTCCGGATTCAATATCAGGAACAAGCTCCGGATACGGGAGCCGTCCGGCTCCCGTTCCATACATAAGGCCAAGGCGGTGCGACCGTCCCTCTCCTGTAGCAAGCCGGGGTCTCCATTGATGCTGACCGCTTTAAATCCTTTCTTAAAGATGCCTTTTGCGGCCAGTCCTTCAAGAAATGCCCGAACCCGCTCCGCCCCGAGTATCGGCCTAAGCGCAGCCCGGACTTTGCCCCCGCCGTCCGACACAAGCGTAACCTCTTCCGTCAGAAAAGCAAGCAGCGGTTTGAAATTGCCCGTATCCGAGGCCCGCTGGAACGCCTGGGCGAACTGTTCCTGTATGTCGGAATGTCCTCCTGCCGGCTGACATGCGATTGAATTATCCCCCGCTTTTTTCTTCGCCCGGCTAAACGTTTTCCGGCATCCCGTCTCCGTCTTGTCCAGCATCTCGGCGATCTCAAAATATTGGAACCCCAACGCTTCCTTCAAAATATAGACAGCCCGCTCAAGCGGCGTAAGACGCTGCATCAGCACGAGATAAGCATAACCGATGTTTTCACGTCGTTCTGCCGGGTCGGATAGTCTCTCACTGTCGTAATCCGGGAGCGGTTCAGGCAGCCAGGGCCCCGTATACTTTTCGCGCTTACGCCGTGACGACTTCAACAAATTAATGCAGCGGTTTGCGGTCATTTGCGCCAAATAAGCTCTCTCATTTTTAATGGCCTCTGTGTCCATCTGCACATACTGCGCAAAAACGTCATGCACGATATCCTCCGCATCGGCCGCGGTTCCAAGCATCCGGTACGCTAGACCGAAAAGCAGCGGTCGGTATTCTCTGTAAGTTTGGTCCATCATAATCAAGCGGCCTCCGTTATGCAGACTCTAATACTACAATAAGACAATCGAAAGCCGGTACTTGTGACATAGCTATTTTGCATAATTAGATTCCAATTTGTGTAACCTTATGGATATCGATATATTACAGGAGGCTTGTATGAAATGATCGGAATGAAAGTCAGATATGATATCGGTAAAATCAACTTAAAAATAAGAAATGTCACCTTGCCGGATGCTGATGACAGCTACGTCCTTCTTACAGCTACGGATGAGCACAAAAATGAAATTGTTTTTTCTCTATCCCACGAGCAAGCACAGCATCTCGAAAATGAGCTTTACGAGGCTAACCGACGCTGGAAGGAATATGCAGTTCACGCAAGATCATCGCTAAACGAAGAGTATGCAGCCGAACCGGACAACGAGAATAAAGGGGATCGAGTTTCCCATTGAGACGGGAAGTTGTTGAGCCATCTGGAATGTGTATTAGACGTGAATTTCAATTAACGGATGTGTGTCCAGGTTCGTTCATGCGGTCATACTCTTTTCTGGCCTGTTGTACATTCGGATAATACTCATTTGTCCATTGTTTAAATCCCCCTATGTGCTCCATCAGCGTTTCGCCAAGCGGTGTAAGTTCATATTCGACCGTCGGGGGCACTGTTGGATGAGCCTTCCGGTTGATAAGACCGTCCCGTTCGAGCTGACGCAGAGTTTGGGTCAGCATTTTTTGAGACACGCCTTCGATCCGTTTACCGATTTCCCCATAACGCAAGCTATTGTCCTCCAAAGCATGCATGACAAGAACCGTCCATTTGCTTGAAATAATCTCAAGCACCCTCCGATAGCTGCACGCCGATATCGAAATCTCCGCATTTTTCATTCAATGATCCCTCCAACGCACTAAAACGTTCGTTTCGCACCAAAAAGTGCCTTCTTACCTAATTTTAGTTTTTGTATTATTGTATGTCTACACCTTAATCAAAGGAGAGATGTACAGATGAAGGCATTAGAGATTCAAAACGGTTTCGGCCTCAATAATATAGGATTGGCTGAACGCCCGGTACCGGCTCCCGGCCCGGGAGAAGTGCTTATCAAAATGCGCGCGGTATCGCTCAACTCCAGAGATTTGGGCGTGATTGACGGAATTTATTACCCCGATCTGAAGCTGCCGCTTATCCCGATATCCGACGGAGTTGGCGAAGTTGCGGCCATCGGTGAACACACCAAACGTTTTCAAGTTGGCGACCGCGTCAGCGGCATTTTCTCACAGCAGTGGATTTCCGGCGAGCCGATGGCGGGATGGCTTGAAGGCGTGCTCGGCGGCCCACTTGACGGGATGCTCGCGGAATATGCCGTTCTCAATGAGGAAGGCTTGGTCCGCGTACCGGATCACTTGACTGACGAGGAAGCCGCTGCGCTCCCATGTGCGGGAGTAACGGCATGGCAGGCTGTTGTTGTGGAAGGCAAAGTGAAAACGGGCGATACTGTCCTCGTGCAAGGAACCGGCGGCGTCTCCTTGTTCGCGCTGCAATTCGCCAAGCTGCAAGGCGCAAGCGTCATTGTAACCTCCAGCAGCGACGAGAAGCTGGAACGAGCAAAACAACTTGGTGCCGATTTCGGTATCAATTACCGTCAAACACCGGATTGGGACCATGCTGTGCATGCTATAACGAATGGGCGCGGTGCCGACCTTGTGGTCGATCTTGGCGGGGCATATACGCTTAACCACTCGATTGCCGCCGTCCGATTCGGAGGGCAGGTCAGTTTGATTGGGGTCCTGTCCGGCGCATCTGTAGAACGTTTCAACCTTATTCCTGTTTTCCAGAAGAAAGCAAGACTTCAAGGCATCAATGTCGGAAACCGCGATATGTTCGAAGCAATGAACCAAGCGATCGTCCAAAATAAGCTGCGCCCCGTCATCGACCGCGTATTTCCGTTCGAACAATCAATGGAAGCTCTGAAATACTTAGCGGAAGGAACTCATTTCGGAAAAATTTGCATTAAATTTTAATAGGCTTCACACTTAAACGCAAGCAGCCCAAAACCCGGCACGGGCTTGGACTGCTTTTTCCTCAATATAAGATATTGTTCCGGATGACCATGGTACAATAGAAGGGATTGCAAGGGAGGGGTCGTATGGATTGCAGGGTAGGATGTGCCGCTTGCTGTATTGTCATATCGATCTCCTCTCCGATTCCCGGCATGCCGGAAGGAAAACCAGCCGGCGTCCGCTGTATTCAGCTGACATCCGAGAACCAATGTCGTCTATTCGGAAAACCCGATCGGCCTGCGGTATGCAGCAGCTTGCGGCCTTCGGAAGAGATGTGCGATTCTTCCAACGAGGCGGCTTTTAAGATCTTGGAGGCCATAGAGGAAGCTACGAAACCGCAGATAGATGATAAACGAAACTTTTAACCGAATAGGTTTGGATAATGTTCCTTATTTCAGCTTAGGTTTTTTATCGTGATGAGGCTACCCGGAAAACTGCTTGCGGAAGCTGAGCGGAGATATCCCGTATTTTTGTTTGAAGCAGCTTGAAAAATACGGCGCCTGTGAGAAGCCCGCGGCCTCGGCTATCATTGAAACGGAACGTTCGGTGGATAGCAGCAGCAGCTTGGCCTGCTCCAGCCGGTAGTCAAGTAAATATTCCATCGGCGTACAGCCATACACCTCTTTCATGCAGCGAACGATGTAGTTCGGGTGAAAATGAAGTGCTTCCGACAACGTCTCGTTCGTGATCCTTTCTTTAAAGTTCTGCCTTAAATACGACTCCGTCTTCTCCGCAAGCCTGACAGCAGGCGTGTGTTCCTTCGTGCGGATACTTTCCTCCAGCAGCCCAAGCAGTTCCATAAACAACTGCTGCTCCTGCCAATAGGCCCGCGATCGGCTAGATACCGATAGTTCCTGCAGCCGGTTCAGGATAAGAACGGCCGATGCCGGATTTTCTAGTAGGGCCGTCTGAGGAAGCTGCATTGTATATGAGTTCGACCACGGCCGGTTCAGCTGCTGCATCGAAGATACCCGCTCTTCCGTTTCCTTCACCGAGCCGGAGTAATGAAAATGAACCCAGTAAAATACCGTCTCGACCTCAGACGGCTTCGTCGCGTAATGATAACGGTCAGGCAGCAGCAGC
This sequence comes from Paenibacillus tarimensis, assembly GCA_041281825.1. Classification (GTDB taxonomy): domain Bacteria; phylum Bacillota; class Bacilli; order Paenibacillales; family Paenibacillaceae; genus Paenibacillus_D; species Paenibacillus_D tarimensis_A. Next base: position 4,104,317 of record CP166298.1, read on the forward strand.
AGTATTTCGCCGGGTCCCAGCTCCCATTGTTTCGCATCCTCGCCGATGAATAGACAGCCCTTCACCACGAGCAGCAAATCGAACAAGCCAAGACCTCTCCGGTTCGGATGCTGCTCCCCGGGGACATATTCGCTTTTCCCGCTGCTAATGAAATAAGGAATCGGGGGCGCTTCCAAAGCATACCATGTATTCGCTTTCATGTTGTTGTCACTTTGCCTCTCTCCACTTTAAAATCTGTGTTAAATATTATAAAAACAAGTTGAGTTTGTTCATAGTTTTTATTTGATTATAAGAATATACTTACTTTATTAAAAGATCAAATTTTAAAGTTTTTATGCCTTCAGGAGGGATAGTATGAAAGCATTAACCGACACGCAAATTATCGACGAATTCTGGAACCGGTATACGGAGCTTGTGCGAACGGCAGTCATCCCGTACCAATGGGAAGCGTTAAACGATCGGATTCCCGGAGCCGAACCGAGCCGAGCCGTTAAAAATTTCAAAGTCGCAGCCGGTCTGGAAGAAGGTGAATTCTACGGATTTGTATTTCAGGATACCGATGTGGCGAAATGGCTGGAAGCCGTCGGTTACTCGCTTGCCAATCATCCGGACCCCGAACTCGAGTCCATTGCCGATGGCATCATTGACATTATTGCAGCGGCTCAGCATGAAAACGGCTATCTGAATACGTATTTCACAATTAAGGAGCCGGGCAAGCAGTGGACGAATTTGCAAGATTGCCATGAGCTCTATACGGCCGGGCATATGATGGAAGCAGCGGTCGCCTATTTTAAATCAACCGGAAAAAGAAAGCTTCTCGATGTCGTGATCCGTTTTGCCGATCATATCGATAGCATATTCGGGCGGGAGCCCGGTAAATTACGCGGTTATGACGGGCATCAGGAAATTGAATTGGCTCTGGTCAAGCTGTATGAAGCGACAGGCGAGCTCCGCTATTTGCGGCTGAGCCGGTTCTTTATCGATGAGCGCGGACAGGAGCCGAATTATCTCGTGGAGGAATGGGAGAAGCGAAACCGCATCAGTCACTGGACCGGCAGACCCGGCGGCATGAATCTCGCCTACCATCAGGCGCATGAGCCGGTCCGGGAGCAGAAGGTCGCTGTAGGGCATGCCGTAAGAGCCGTTTATATGTATGCCGCGATGGCCGACCTCGCCAAGCTGGACGGCGATCCTTCGCTGCGGGAGGCGTGCGAGCGCCTGTGGGCCAACGTCACACAGAAGCAGATGTACATTACGGGCGGAATCGGATCTACGCATCACGGCGAGGCGTTTACGTTTGATTATGATTTGCCGAACGATACGGTCTATGCCGAAACATGCGCTTCGATCGGTCTGATCTTTTTCGCGCAGCGGATGCTGCGGATCGAAGCCAAAAGTGAATATGCCGATGTGATGGAACGCGCGTTGTACAACAATGTGATCGGAAGCATGTCTGCGGACGGCAAGCATTATTTCTACGTCAATCCGCTGGAGGTGTGGCCGGAGGCAAGCGAGAAAAATCCTGGCAGGCATCATGTCAAAGCAGTCCGCCAACCATGGTTCGGCTGCTCTTGCTGCCCGCCGAATGTAGCCCGTTTGCTGTGCTCACTGAACCAATATATCTATACCGCGGATACGGAGAGCCGAACGATCTATACGCATCTATATATCGGAAGCGAGACGGAATACACGCTCGGAAGCGACCGTGTAACGTTAAAACAGAGATCGGAGCTTCCATGGTCGGGGAAAGCGGATATCCGTGTCCGGCTTGAAGCTCCCGGGACATTCAGGCTGGCCTTCCGTATACCTGGCTGGGTTACCGCAGAGCCTGCCATTAAAGTAAACGGCGAACGCCTCCAGTTTCAAACTGAAAACGGGTATGCAATCCTCGAGAGATTGTGGAAAGACGGCGACAGCATCGAGCTTGATCTGCCGATGGAGGCCCGTTTGTTCGGCGCACATCCGGAAATCCGGTCGAACGCCGGTAAAACGGCGATTGAGCGCGGTCCGCTTGTGTATTGTCTGGAGCAAATCGACAACGGCGCTCCGCTAAGCAGCATCACCATCGAACCGAATACGGCCCTTACTCATTCCTATGACGAAAGCCTGCTCGGGGGCGCGGTAATCCTCGAAGGAGAAGGCGCCAAAGAGGATTCGAACGCTTGGTCCACAGCTCCTTACATGCCGCTGCAATCCGTCACTACGCCGTTCCGTTTCCGCGCAGTTCCCTACTACCTGTGGGGCAACAGGACCCCGGGCGAGATGAGCGTGTGGATCAGAACGAAGGGTTAAGCAGCAACGTTAGTCGGGAATCGAGTTCATTTTCCGTTAACCGGACACACGATCCGTTATTTGATTCAAATCCATAGATTTGAGTCCATAAATGGGTAAATACCGGAACCAGTGTCCTCATACCTTGCTTTTAGACACAAAAGTTCACAAATAACGGAATGAGTGTCCGTAAAAAGTTGGATGTAAGGCCGTTCACATTTCCGATTGTAGTGATTTCCGAGTGTAGAAATTCCGATTTCGAGGTATTTCCGACTGTTGAGATTTCCGGTTGATCTGTTGCAACACTTTGAAAGGATCCATTCGTATAAAATAACTCGATAGACGGTTATTCCTCTCTCTTTATGGGGAAAATATCTAGTAAGATCACTAAAAAGAGGGAGGCACAAGGTTATGGAAGCCACGATGAGTGTAGTCGATGTCATTTCGCAGCTTCAAAAGCTGAAGTCGTCCGGTGAGACGCTGAACAAAAAAAGGTGTAAGCAAACCCACCCGAATTTGGTCCAAAATGCACTATTCTATTTCCCAAGCTGGGAGCATGCTCTGCAAAGCATTGAATAGGACAGAAACATAAAAGAAGCTTCCAAATCCGCTTTGACTGCGGGTTCGGAAGCTTCTTTCGAATACGACTATTCTTCGCCAAGTAAATCTTTTCTGAGCGGTGTGAATGCGTCCAGCAGGATCGACGGTTCCAGCGCCTTCACTCCGTGGCGGGCCCCGCCGGGAATCGCGATCGTTTCGCCTTCATGGAGCAATTGAACGACTCCGTCAATTGTAAATTCTATCTTTCCCTTCAGGCAATAGCTAAACTGCTCGTGAGGGTGACTATGCTGATAGCCTTCCGCCCCCTCTTCGAAATGCACTTCCATCATCATCAGCTCCTTGCCCGGAGCGAATATCTTCCGTTTCACGCCCGGTTCGGCCGGTTCCCATTGTCCGATTATTCCCATCCTCATGACCTCCTGCCCAAATCGAATGCTTCACAAGTAGAGCATTCATCCATTCTTCTCCGTTGATAATTTCGCCATAGGGATACCCATTTCCTTGTCGGTTCGACAAATCACATGGCAGAAGACAAGTCGCGTGCTGCGGCGTCAAGAAAGTAAAAGCCATGATTGCCTTATGCGGAAACCTTATAAAATTCGACGATCAATTCGTCGAGTATTTGACTAACGGCCAATATTTCAGCTTCCGTCAATTTAGTAGGATCGGCTGCAAGCGAATTAAGCTTCAGTCTCCAATGATCGATTTCTACGGTTAAATCACTCTTCTTCCCCATTGTATCCTACTCCATTCCACTCCACTATTTTTACTGATATAATAACGACTGATGAACGCAATTACTGCTGCAATCTGTCGAGAACATTAAAGTTTTTTTAAAATTTCAAAAAAATTGAATCGATTTCTGGTAAAATCAGTCAAATAGCGCAAAAACAGCCTGCCGAAATTCGGCAGGCTGCTTTCCGTTATCCCTTTTTCTTTTGCCTAGTATAGATATCGGCGTACACCGCGAGAATAAGGATACCGCCCTTCACGATATATTGCCAGAACGATTCGAGGTTCATCAGGCTCATGCCGTTGTCCAGACTTGCCATAACAAGCGCCCCGATGATCGCCCCGACAATTGTGCCGGTTCCCCCCATTAAACTCGTACCGCCGATTACGCATGCCGCGATCGCATCCAGCTCATACATATTGCCCGCGCTCATTGTCGCCGCATTCACTCTCCCGACGACAATAAGACCGGCTATCGCCGCCAGCGTGTTGCAGAGAACGAAGACAAGCAATATACGCCGCTTGATATTGATCCCCGATAACCGGGCAGCCTCCGGATTGCCGCCGATGGCGTACACTTGTCTGCCGAAGGTGGTATTTCTTGTGATAAACGTAAAAACCAGCGCAAGCACGATAACCATGACAAAAGGCACCGGAATTCCTTTATAGCTGTTCATCAGATAAACAAACCCGAGAATAAAGGATCCGATCAGCACCATGCGAAGAATGCTTACCGCCATAGGTTCGACATCGAAGCCGTATTTGAGCCGCGCAGCCCGTTTGCGAAGGACCAGATATGCGGCCGCAAACAAAGCGGCAATACCGAGTATCCAGCCGATAATGTCGGCCATATACGCCTGACCGACCGCTTTCAGGGAAGGCGCGAGCGGCGCGACCGTTACGCTGCCGCTGATCCCGAACAATATTCCCCGGAACATCAGCATGCCGCCCAAAGTGACGATGAATGCCGGGACGGCCCTGTAAGCTATGATCCATCCCTGAAACAGGCCCACTACGACCCCGAATCCTACCGTCGCGATAATGACGGGAACGGTGTTCCAGTCGTACCATACATTCAATATTGCGGCGATGCCTCCTGTCAGGCCGACCAGGGAGCCGACCGATAAATCGATATGCCCCGCTACAATAACCAGCACCATTCCGATCGCCAGTATCGCTGTAGCCGACATTTGCAAAAACAGATTGGACAGGTTGGTTGGTGTCAAAAACCGTTCATGCAGCAGCGAGAACAGCACCCAGATCGACAGCAGCGCCCCGATCATCGAATAGGCGCGTACATCAAACTTAAACCAGCTTATACGCTGCTTTTCCGCTGTCCCACCTATTACAGCTTCCTTATTTATGCTCATTTACCGTCCCTCCAGTTGCAGCCGTCATGATTTTTTCCTGCGTCGCTTCCTCCGATTTGAATTCGCCGGTTCGCCGCCCTTCGGAGATGACCATGACACGATGGCTCATCCCAAGCAGCTCCGGGAGCTCGGAAGAAATCATGATGATCGCGACGCCTTGGCGGACTAACTCATTCATTATATTGTAGATCTCGAACTTGGCCCCGACATCGATACCCCGGGTCGGTTCATCCAAGATCAATATTTTAGGTTTTGTCATAAGCCACTTGCCGAGCACGACCTTCTGCTGATTACCGCCGCTTAACGTGCCTACGATCGTTTCCACCGAATTGGCTTTTATTTTGAGTGATTGGATATACTCGTTTCCGCTGGCGATTTCCCGGTTATGATCAATAAGTCCGCCAGGCGAAATGCTGCGGAGACTTGCCATCGTCACGTTATTTTTGATATCCATTCCCAGTACAAGTCCGTATTTCTTGCGATCCTCGGAAACTAGCGCAAGCCCTTCCTTGATCGCTTGCTGCGTCGATCGAATGTTAACGGGCTTTCCGCCCATTTCGACCGTTCCTTCATGTTCCCCGGGGTAGGATCCGAACAAGCTCATCACGAGCTCGGTACGCCCCGCTCCAACCAATCCGGCAATTCCGAATATTTCTCCTTTGCGTACCTCAAATGAAATGCTGTCGATTACTTTCTTCCCCGGGCGGTCGGGATTCATAACCGAGTAATCCTTCACCCGAAGCACCACATCCCCCGGATTCGCTTCGATACGCGGAAAACGTTCTTTAAGCTCCCTGCCTACCATTAGCGAGATGACTTTATCCTCATCGATTTCTGAAATCGGATACGTGCCGATTGTCTGGCCGTCGCGGAGCACGGTCACGGTGTCGCAAACATCAAACACTTCGTTCAGTTTGTGGGAAATATAAATGCACGTTACACCGCGTTTCTTGAACTCTCTTAAGATATTCAGCAAAATCTCGACTTCCTGCTCGGTTAGAGCGGCTGTCGGTTCGTCCAGAATCAATATATTCGCATTTTTGGAAAGCGCTTTAGCGATTTCGATTTGCTGCTGCTTGCCGATCCCAAGCGTACCGGTCGTTTGTTCGGGGCTAACATCCGTCAAGCCGACCTCTTTCAGCCACCGCTCGCTTTCCTGGAATACTTTCTCCCAGTTAATGACGCCATAGGTTGCCGGTTCTTTGCCGAGAAACAAATTTTCGCCGATGGACAGATCCTTGACGAGCGCCAGCTCCTGATAAATAATCGCAATTCCGGCTTCTTCAGCGTCTTTGATTTTCTCGAATCGCTTCGCATCTCCGTTGATGAGGATTTGCCCCTCATAGGTTCCGAACGGGTAGAGTCCGCTGAGCACCTTCATTAATGTTGATTTGCCCGCTCCGTTCTCGCCGCAGAGGGCGTGGATCTCGCCTTTTTTTACCGAAAAGTTGACATTATTCAAAGCTTTGACACCGGGAAATTCTTTAACGATGCCGCGCATCTCGAGTGCCGCGATCATTGATTTCTCACCTCACAGATATGCAAAGGGAAGCTGCGCAGCCTGCGGCTGGCAGCCCCTCTCCGCCGTGTTCTTTATTAGGGGTTGTTACAGTTCCGGAATACTCCGGTATTGAAACCCGGAATTTTAACTTTTATTATTTCTCGTTTTTGTAAACATCTTCTTTGGAATGGAAACCGTCTTTGATGATCGTGTCGTCGATATTGTCTTTGTTAACGGCAATCGGTTCAAGCAGGATGGAGGGAACATCGATTTTGCCGTTATTAACGACTTTGTCAGTGCTGATTTCTTCACCGTTGGCCAGCTTAATTGCCAGCTCGGCAGCCTGCTCGGCTAAGTTTTTAATCGGCTTGTAGACCGTCATCGTCTGCGTTCCCTCTACAATCCGCTGTGCTGCCGCAAGCTCCGCATCTTGGCCCGATACCGGTACCTTGCCTGCCATCCCCTGGGAAGCGAGCGCTTGAACGACACCGCCTGCCGTTCCGTCATTTGCCGCAACAACGGCATCGATCTGATTGTTGTTTGCGGTAAGCGCATTCTCCATATTCGAAAGCGCATTCGCCGGATTCCAGTCCTTCGTCCATTGGTCGTATACGACTTGAATATCGCCTTTATCAATCAGAGGCTGCAAAATGTTGAATGCGCCTTTCTTGAACAGGTGTGCGTTATTGTCCGTATCCGAACCGCCGATATAAACGTATTTTCCTTTCGGTACGAGCTCTGTAATCGCTTTTGCTTGCATTTCGCCGACCTTCTCATTATCGAAGGATACATACAGGTCCACATCGGAATTTTTAATCAGGCGGTCATAGGACAATACTTTAATCCCCGCTTCATGCGCTTTCTCTACGATCGCTGCCGACGCTTCCGCATTATGCGGCACAACGACCAGAACATCCACGCCTTGGCTGATCAAATTTTCCGCTTGTGCGATTTGCTTGGCATCGTCGCTGTTGGCCGACTGCACTTCCACAGTAGCTCCGAGCGCCTCCGCCGCCGCTTTAAACAAGTCTCGGTCCTTCTGCCAGCGTTCCTCCTGGAGTGTATCCATCGAGAAGCCGATCTTTATTTTGCCGTCTGATTTGCCCGAGCCTGCATTTGTTTGGGTATTCGAGCCCGCTCCACTATTCCCGTTTTCTGCGCCGTTTCCTCCCTGCCCGCAAGCTGCAAGTACAATAACAAGCGCCATAATTAATGAAATAACCCCGATTTTTGAAAACCTGTTGCTCATGAACTTCTCTCCCTTTTTTTCAATTATTGTAACTGCTTACATTTGAAATATACCATTCCCGTCAACTCATTATTTAACTCAGTTGCTGTATTCTTTTGCGATCTTCTGCATTTTTTTAAACGCTTTCATAAATCATATAAAAAAAACCTTCATCCCTGTTAACGATGAAAGTTGTTCCCGCTAGCCCCCCGCCACTTGTTTCCATTATTCTCGCTATAAACGACAGATTGGCCTGTGTCATACCAGCCTTCGCACGAGGCTGCGATATATCCCGTCGCAGCCTCGCGGTGCTGTTTTATTTAGCTTTCATTACTATTTAATGTTTTAAGGCTGCCATAGTTCCAACATATTCCCATCCGGATCGCAAAATCTAAAGTTTGGTCCACAAGGCCTGTTTTCCGGAATTTCGGTTACGATGTTCACTCCGTTTTCCTTGAAACGATTGTACATTTCTTTAATACGGGGAGTAGTGAAACAAGCTACGGGTTGCCGAACACCGTTGTCAAAAGTAAAACCTAAACTTCCGGCTGCTTGCGATGCGCCTCCTCCTCCACCCATAAGGAATATAGCCGGAACTCTTCCTGCCGCTCCATGGGGCTTTCCAGTATGATCAGGAAATCTCAAGATCGATATTTCCATACCAGGTTGGACCGGATTGTTGTCTGTTGGTTCACATCCTAAATTTTTTTGGTACCAATGAACGGCCTTATAGACGTCATTCACAGGAATGTATATACACGTAACGCCGGTTATGTCCTCCAGTTTTTCTTCCACTTTGATTTCTTCATTCATTTGCATGTTCTCGTTTCTCCCTTCTTATTCACATTCGTTCAAATAGAACTTGTGTGGAAGTGTTTGCGGCTGTTTATAAAGATTTTTACATGGATGACGATGAACCCGATCATTGCTGCCAAACGTTAAATTTGTTGCCGTCCGGATCTTTAAAGCGGAACTGCAGGCCGCAGCCTCCATAATCCGTAACCGTTTCCACCTGCGCTCCATTCTCCCGCAGCGACTCGTGGAGTGCCACGATATCCTCCGTCTCGAAAGTTAAGGAGAACATTTCAAAGTTGTCCCCTTCCCAGACATCCGTAGTGAAGTTGGCGTTCGGCCTATCCTTGGATTCGATAAGAAACAGCCACTGTCCGCTGCCCATAATCATAATTCCGCCTTCCGGCGAACGCGGCTTCAGTCCCAGCACGCGCGAATACCATTCCCTTGCACGGTTCACATCCGCTACCGGAATGTAATTGCAATGAACTCCTTTTAACAGCGGTTTCATTTCCTTCTTCGGTACCTTGGTCTGTTCTGAAGACGATGGATTCATAGATGATCCTCCTCCTTATGTTTTATTTCGATATATAGACGAACGATTTTTTCAAATCCCGTCATCACTACTTAATTTTTTTTATTTATTTTCGGAGAAAATGCCGAACCGGTTGCCATCCAAATCGAAGAAGAAGAAACTATCCCCTTCTATCCCGGTTTGTTCTCCCTTTTCCACTTGTATACCTTGCTCCCTCAAAATCTCATACAGTGTTACAGGATCTTCGACCAAGAAAATAAGAACAGGTAATTGTGAATCAATACGGTCGGAATGTACCGATTCATTTACTTCAATTAGAAATAATGTATGTCCCGAGGGAAGCTGCAAATGCCCATTGTGATCCAACGAAAGACCGAAATGTCCGACAAACCAGTCCGTCGATCTTGTCCGGTCGGATACCGGAATATAATACTGTCCCGCCTGCTTGACAATCCGCTCCACAACTTTGGCAACCAGCGTTTCCGTAGATTGACGGTTGCCGAAATACATTTCCCAAGCCGCTAAATAATCTTCTTTCAGCAGCTTACGGTTTCTCCTGATCCGGCTCTCGACCGCACTTATGGATAGATTCATTGCATTAGCGATCTCGGGCATGGACATCTCTGAAATGTAATACGATAACACGATCGTTCGATTCATATCATCGAGTTTATCAAGCGCTTCCATAATATCGAGATGCAACTCATTCTGCAAAATGCTTGGTTCAGTAGTATGAATGATATGGTTTTTTTTAAGTTTATCTCTCAGCCGTGAATCCCGGCTTTGCTTGCGCTTCATATCTATACTCAGCCTAGTAGCGATTGAATACAGCCAGCTTCCGAACTTTTCAGGCTGCTTCAGCGTATGTAAAACCGTGTGTGCCTTCACAAAAGTTTCTTGCGCGATATCCTGTGCAAGGTGGTAGTCTCTTAATACTCCATAAGCTACTGCACAAACTGCGTTTGTATAGGTTCGGACTAATGCAGCGAATGCCTCTATATCACCGTTTGCGGCTGACTGGACCAGGTTGATATCATGCTGTATTTATCTCCCCTCCTTTTGTTTCCGGATGTTTCATCAATCCCACACTTGCTTCCTATGTTTCCCACACAATACAACTATAACAAACATATGTTCCTCTGTAAACCAAATAGCTAACTGGATCTATTTATATAATTCCTATATTTTCTTGCCCAAAGCAGCCCGGCGGTAATCGGTCGGTGACACGCCGCACATTTTTTTGAACACTTTACTGAAATAATTCGGATCGTTGTAGCCGACGTCATAGGCGATTTCTTTCATGCTTAGCTTCGGATTCAACATCCGTTTCTTGGCCTTCTCGATCCTGCATTCCGTTAAGAAATCAATATAGTTGACGCCAAGCTGCTCTTTAAACATTCTACTGATGTAATACGGACTGAGATTCACTTGACCCGCAATCGATTCGAGTGAAATATCCTCCTGCGAGTGGGCTATAATATACTGTTTAATCTCATGGATAACATCGGGCTCCATACGGTTCCGGTGCGATGCGGCCGTATTCCGCAGCTTCTCCAGCAAGCAATCGCACTCCGCACGCAGCTGCCGGAACTCCTGCACCTGCATGGAGAAAACCGGCTTCTCCGTTTCGATTCCCATCTCGAGCAGTACCCGGGAAGCCACCCATAACGCTTCCGATACGCGCTGCTGCGCTTGCACAAGAGGCGCACCCTTCGACTCATAGACCGAAATCAGCTCCATCACCGATGATTTCACCTGATCCCACCGGTCAAGTCTAATGTTGTCGATCAGTCGATTTTCCGCCAATGTAGAGCGTAGTGCCTCATTTAGTTCATCGATCACCGGCAAATCGCAATAGAACCGGTGTCTGGACGGAAGCATAGTGTCGGAGCTCGATATTAAAGCTTCCTGATAGGATAACCGGATATTATCGAGCAATTCGTACGGGTTGCCGACGCCGATGAAGATCTCATTGCCCGAATGGCGAAACGGAAGATGAAGCAGCTGCTGCACCATCTGAGAGGCCTGGGCGCGAAAAGAAATTCCAGCCGCACGAAAAACAATTAACGGGATATGCCGGCCTGACATGGCACCTGCCCAGCCGCTCTCCGTTATCCGCATCTTGTCCTTGACGGCGGCATAAAACGCTTCCTCGGAACCGCCGCCTCCCAATGTCACCAGAAGTACGAATGCTTCGTGCGTCATCCCTCTGCCAAGCAGCCTCATCATATCGTCAAGGTGAACTTCATGAACATGGTCAAACAATAATTGAGTAACTACATCGGCTTCGACGACCGGCAGCATTTTGCGGATGGTGTCCTTCTGCTTCCTCTGCTCTTCTTCCGCTGATCGCTCAGATTCGATCTCCCGGATCTCGCCCGCGATCGTCGCGATGATTTCGCTTGCTTTGCTCGGCTTCAGCAAATAATCCTTTACCCCAAGCTTTAATGCCTGTCTTGCAAAATCAAAGCTGTCGTAAGCCGTCACCATGACAACTTTAATGCGCGGTTGACCGGCCTTAATCCGTTCTACGGCTTCAAGCCCGCTCATGCCCGGCATTTTGATATCCATCAGGATCAACTCAGGCGCGAAATCCCGCGCCGCTTCAATCGCCATCGCCCCGTTTTTGGCCTGCATAAAGGAGAACGACGGGAAACCTTTGCTCAGTATGGCTTGCAAGCCTTCCCGTTCCACCTGCTCATCATCCACGATAAGAATCTTATACATGTTCACTCTCCCTTCCTGTTTTTGGAAGCCGTAATATCACTTTCGTTCCTTTGCCCGGTGAGCTTTCAATATGAAAGACGTCCTCTCGGCCGAAGAACAGCCTCAGGCGGCGTACGACATTGCTGAATCCAATCCCGGTGGAATGTCCTGCCGTGTTTCCCTGTTCACTTCCTTCCAAGATATGAGCTACCTTGTCCTCGGCAATACCGTCTCCCTGATCTTCAATCTCTACAATAACGCGGTCTTCGTCTCCATATACGCGCACTTCGATTAAACCGCCATCCTCGAACGGTTCTACCGCATGAATGACTGCGTTTTCGATAATCGGCTGCATCGTCATGCCCGGCAGACGGGTTTCGAGCAGCCGCTCATCCACGTCATACCGGAACTGAAGCCTCTCTGTAAACCGCGCCCTTTGAATATCAATGTACTTAAGCAGCATGTCCAGCTCTTCACGCAGCGTCACCGACCGGTCCAATCTCTTGAGATTATATCGGAGCAGACCGGCCACGTCGGCAATCAAATCGCTTGTTTCTTCCGCTCCTTCAAGATACGCCTTTTTAGATACCGTATCGAGCGTATTGAACAGGAAATGCGGGTTGATTTGACTTTGCAGGCTTTTCAGCTGGCTCTCGCGCAGCAGCAGCTTGCTCTCCTGTAGCTCCCCTTCCAGCTGGGCCTTATTTTGAATTTCCGAGATCAGGTTGTTTATATTGACGCGCATCCTGTCGAAAGTCATGGCCAGAAAAGAGATTTCATCATTCGTACGGATCCGGATAGCCTGATCGAAGCGTCCCCTGGACAACTCCCTTGCGGCGAACGTCAGCTTTTTAATTGGCCTGGTGATGCTTAAGGAGAACCAGTAAGCAAACAGCAGCAGCGCAATCGAAATTAAGGCAAGCATCCAAAGCCCGAGCTTCTTCAGCTCTCCGCTTTGGTAAATAATATTGCGGTAGAACGTCTCATAAGCGTTTAATTCCTTATCGATCAGCGTGAGTGCGGTTTCAGAGATATAATCCGAAATTCCGGCCGCCTCGGCGAAATAAACAAGCGATTGCTCCTTATTATTCTGCTTCAAAAACATTAACGACCGCTCCGTCGCATCTGCGAGACTGTCAATCATATGCATATAATTAACAAGCGTAAATTCATTTTCACGATTGCGCAGCTCGGCGATATAAACCTTCGAATCCATCATTTTTGTTTTACTTGCCTGCAGCTCATTGAGCTTCCATTCAGCCGGGTCCTGCAAATAACCGTTCAGTAAAGTGACCGTTTCCTGGCTAAGCCGGGTGGCTTCGTTCATTTGTAAATAGCGCTGCAAAATTTGATTGTACTGCTCCTGTGTTTTTTGATTGTAATAGGTTAAAATGACCCAAATGACAATCATGATGGACAGAACGATGGCCGACAACAGGAAAATCTTTTTTTGTATGCCCGTCATCGCCCCCGCTCCCCCCGAACCACGCGAATGTCGGTATAATAACCGTCCGGATCAAGCGGCAGAATATCCCCCCGCAGCCAACCGATCATTTTGCCAACGCTAATCTCGCCCATCATCTCCGGCGACTGCTGGAGCAGCGCCTTGATTTTCCCTTCCTGCATAAGTGTCTGCGTCTCCGGACTGTCGTCGAAGGTATAAAACAAGTAGTTGTCCGTCCGAAACCTTTTGCCAATTTCCTGAATGATCGCATCTGCGTTATTGGCGGTTACAGCGATGAACGCATCGGCATCCGGTACTTTATTCAGCACTTGATTCGTTGCTTCCGCAACCTTCTCCCTCTTGTCTCCCGAAGCGACGATTTGCGTCCGGATATCGGGATAAGCGCTCAGCATATCCAGAATGCCGGTCAATCGGGACCGCTGAAAATGCTCCTGCCGGTCGGACAGCATAATGACGACTTTGCCGGCTTCGCCCATATCGTCAACCAACTGACGTGCAATCAATTGCCCGGCTTTCCAATGGTCGGAACCGACATAGGTTCGGCGCAAGCTTTCATTCATCGGCACATCGTTGGCAACAGTGATGACAGGGATGCCGCTGCCCGCCGCTTTGATCTTCGTCAGCTCCTTAAATTCGTCGCTGTCGAGCCCTTGCACAATAATGCCGTCGACTTTGGATGATATCGCAATTTCGATTTTTTTCAGAAAATCGTCTGTATTCGTACTGTAAGTTCCCCACAGTTCCAATGAAGCTCCGTATTGCCGGGCAGCCTCTTTCGCTCCTTGCTCCACCTTTTTCCAGAAAGGCGTATCCAGCTCTTGCGAGATCAACACGAGACGGTACCCAAGCTCCTCCGCTTCGGCGGGCATCGGTTGATTCATATCAAATGAAAACACTCGAACGGCGGACATCACCGTTGCATATAATACCGCCAGGCAACCGAGCGCCAGCCCGATGATGATCCATCGGCGCATTTCGCTTCCCCCTTACATAGAGATCTTTGCGTGGAGCTCAAAGTCTCTCCGCTTTAAGTCTCTCTGCTATTAAACGTTAATATAAACATAACAGAAATATGACAGCGATGTAAGCGGTTGAATATGGTGCGTTGCCGGAAGCTGTTCGGGGGGCAGGTAGGCCATTTCCCGGCTTGCTAATCCGGTTTTTTAGGCATCGTTGGAGCAGGTTGGCCAATTTCCGGTTTACCAAGCCACGGGAACAAGTAAGAAAAGTTATGTTCCTTACAGCACCCGTCATGCGCCATTCTCGCTCAGTAGAGAACATTTTGTTCCTTGCAGCACCCGTCATGCGTGATTCTCGCTCAGTAGAGAACATTTTGTTCCTTGCAGCACCCGTCATGCGTGATTCTCGCTCAGTAGAGAACATTTTGTTCCTTGCAGCACCCGTCATGCGTGATTCTCGCTCAGTAGAAAACATTTTGTTCCTTGCAGCACCCGTCATGCGTGATTCTCGCTCAGTAGAGAACATTTTGTTCCTTGCAGTCATGCGCCATTCTCGCTCAGTAGAGAACATTTTGTTCCTTGCAGCATCCATCATGCGCTTTTCTTGCTCAGTAGAGAACATTTTGTTCCTTGCAGCACCCGTCATGCGCTATTCTCTAGGCTAGTAGTGAAAAAAGGTATCGGCATAAATTCCGCCGATACCTTCTCAGTTTGACAAATCTACAGCTGAACTATGGCCTTTATCACTTTCGATTCCGGCTTTAACCAACTGTCGAACCTGTCGATCATCTCATCAAACTCCGCGCGATGTGTAATAAAGGCGGATACATCAATGCTGCCGCTGCGGACCGCTTCCATCACATTCTCAAAATCCTCTCTGGTTGCGTTCCGGCTGCCCATTAACGTCATTTCCCGTTTATGAAATTCCGGATCGTTGAAAGTAATGTCCGCTTTCACGAGACCGACGTACACCAATGTACCGCCGTGAGCGACATATTGGAACGCATTCGTCATCGATCCCGCATGGCCCGTTGCGTCGAACACAACGGTTGGAAAATCGCCCCCCGTCAGTTCGCCGAGCGCTTCCTTTGGGTGCTGCAGCCCGTTGATCGTACCGTCGACCTTTGCCCACTGCCGGCAAAAGGCCAGCCGTTCTTCATTAATATCCAAGGCGATCACCCTTGCGCCGCGGTGCTTGGCGAATGCCATAACGCCAAGCCCGATCGGTCCCGCTCCAATGACAAGCGCCGTTTCGCCCGATCCCAGCCCGGAACGTCTTACCGCGTGCGCGCCGATACTGAGCGGTTCCAGCACCGCGCTTTGATCCAGAGACAGATCGCCGGTACGGATCAGATGAGTAAGCGGAACGGATATCAGCTCCCGCATACCGCCGTCTATGTGTACGCCGAGCACCTTCATATCCGTGCAGCAGTTTGTCTTTCCGTGACGGCAAGCGATACATTGGCCGCAGTGCATGTACGGGATGACGCAGATTTGGTCTCCAGGTTTGAAGCCTTCGCTGTTGGAGCCGACTTGCTCGATGATCCCTGCCAGCTCATGGCCGAGCACCCTCGGGTACGTAAAAAAAGGCTGATTCCCTTTATAGGCATGAAGATCGGTACCGCAAATCCCGATTCTCCGGATTCTCACAACCGCCTCACCCGGCGCCATTGACGGCTCGTTCAATTCCGTATACTGCAGGCGATCCGGAGTTTCGCAAATTATCCCTTTCATTGGCCAACACTCCTCGTATCAGAATAGAGCGACCACTTTCCTCACAAGTTGAGGCTTCGGTTATATTCAGGTCTGCCGCTCACCCAAGTTTTGCCGCGGATCGGCTCCAAGATCGCAAGCACCTCCCGCAGCAGCTCTTCATCGATCGTCTCTTCCGTCCATCTGACGTTGTTCCGTATATTTTCCGGGTTTGCCGTGCTGACAAGGGTCGTCGGAATGCGTTCGTCACGAGCCGAGAACTGGACCGCCAGCTTTGCGATATCCGCTCCTCTACTTGCACAATATTCCGCCGCCTGTTTGCATGCCGTTTTGACTTCCTCGCCCGCAGGATGCCATTCCGGCGCGGGACGGTTACTGAGCAGTCCCATCGACAGCGGGGAAGCGTTGATGAGCCCGATCCCCTTGTTGTCCAGGAGCGGTACGAGCTGCAGCAGCGAGGTATCGTTGAGCGCATAATGGCAGTATGACAGCACGACGTCCGGATCATGCCGGCCGATCACTTGTTCAAACAGATTAAGCGGCAAGCCTGAAACGCCGAAAAAGCGGATTTTCCCCTGATCTTTCAACCGCTGCAGCGCGGCGAATGCCCCCTCCTCCACATGCTCCAGAGGAACAAACTCGATATCGTGCAGCAGTAAAATATCGATGTAGTCGGTCTGCAGCCGCTCCATGCTTTCCTCCACGCTGCGTATTATCCGCTCTGCCGAGAAATCGAATTGGTCTGCACCGTAACGGCCGGCCTTGGTTGTTAAAATAAATTTTTCCCGCTGAAGCTCCGCGATCGCTTTGCCCAGCACTGTCTCCGCTTTGGTCAATCCGTAATAAGGCGATACGTCGATAAGATTGATTCCCATATCAATAGCCGTATGCACCGTACGAATGCTCTCTTTCTCGTCCGTCTCTCTAAATACGGAACCGAGCGAGGAAGCGCCGAAGCTAAGCGCAGATACTTCAAGCCCGGTATTGCCTAATGTTCTGTATTTCATCCCGTTCTCACCCCAATTTATAGAATGCAGCGGCATTCAGTCCGAACAGCTTGTCCCGGTCCTGCAATGTCATATCCCCCGGTAAAGCTTGCTCCAGCAGATCCATCACTTGATCATACGAGCCGGAAAGCAAACATACCGGCCAATCGCTCCCGAACATGACGCGCTCCGGACCGAACAGCTCCAACGCATGCCTGACGTATGGAACGAACTGCTCCGCCTGCCATGCCGCGTGATCCACTTCCGTCACCATGCCGGAAAGCTTGCAATGCAGCTTCGGATGACCGGCGAGCTCGCGCATTTGGTTTTTCCAAGGCTCAAGTATGCCGTCTTTAATCCGCGGCTTAGCCAAGTGATCGATGACCCCGCGTACATTCGGCACCTTCTCAAGCAGCTTTACTACCGGATCCAGCTGATGCGAGACAACGAGCAGATCGACGGGAACGTCCAGTTCCGCGAAATACGAAAGCGCTTCAATAAAATGCGGTTCCAATACCTCCCGTGCGTCCGGCATCTCCTGAATCATCACGCGGAAGCCGACAAATTTCGGATGACTGCCGAACCTCTCATAGTGTTGCCGGTATGAGGGATCAGCGAGATCGAGCCAGCCGACCACACCGCGGATCGAATCCGCAGTTTCGCTGAGCCTAAGCAAATAATCCGTTTCTTCCAATGTCGCCGCAGCCTGAACGACGATCGTGCCGTCCAGCCGATGCTTTTCCAGGTGCTGCCGCAGATCCTCCGGCAAGTAGTCCCGGTACAATACGGTCATATCGGGACGAATCCAGCCGTAATCGCCGCGGTCAAGCTTCCAATAGTGCTGATGTGCATCCAGTCTCATATATAAGCTCCCTCCTCCGCATTTTGTGAAATGCTCTGTTATTGACCTACGTTTTCATTGTAACAACAAAATAGATTTTAATCATGACGTTTTATTGCAAATTTATACCCTATTCTGATATGTTGGACATAACGACAGATGGAGGGAAACGGATCAATGAACCCAATGAGAAAAAGGATGTCCTCGAATAACGCTTTTCAGTTCGACATCGTATACAAGGATACCAAAAGATCGCAAAACGAGCTCCCGGAGCATATTCACGACTGGTATGAGCTTGTCTATGTATACCACGGCAAAGGTACTTTTTTTATTGACCAGAAGTTATATGACATGCAGCCCGGCGATCTGTTCCTCATTCCCGGAAACACAATTCACCGTGCCATCCCCGATGCCGACAACCCGGTAACTTCCACGGCCGCTTTCTTCCATCCTTTATTCCTTCGCTACAGCTATCCGGCGGATTCTTTCTCCATAATGGGGTGTTACGAGCGCTGCAGGCAGACGAAAAATTACCGGCTGAAGTCCAGCGATCTCTCATTCCGACCGGACGACCGGCTTGACAGCATGTACCGCGAAATAAAGACCGGAGAGCCCGGCTTCCGGCAAGCCGTTGCACTGGAGCTCCAATTTGTGCTGCTTCAACTCAGCCGTCATCTGACGACCGATTCGACCCGCGAGGGAGCCGTTTCCGCATTTGGTCCCCGCTGGCTTCTCAGTGCGCTGGACTATATCGACGACCATATCGCCGAGCCGCTCCGCATCGATACGTTATGCAGGCAAGCGGCGGTCAGCTCCGCGCATTACAGCAGGGAGTTCAAGAAATATACCGGCATCAACGTGACCGACTACATTGTAACGAAGCGGGTTATCCTCGCCAAGGAAATGCTTAGCGCTACCAACCATACGATCGCGCTCATTGCCGAGCTGAGCGGATTCGAGAGCCTGCCGTATTTTCACCGCACGTTCAAAAAAAACACCGGCATGACGCCGGCCGCTTTTCGTAAATCGGGGAGCGAGTGGAATGGACATCAATCTACGACACCTGTCCATACCTTAAAGCGCCCTCCGTCATATAGTAGAACAAGCACCTAAGCAAGTTTGGATAATTGAGTCAAGCAGAGAGACTTTGAGCCGCGCTCAAAGATCCCTATGAAGCGGAGAGACTTTGAGCTCCGCTCAAAGATCCCTATGTCAGGAGTGATTGCAATGCCCTATGTGGGCATTCTTGTAAACGATCGAACATATCGAAAAATTCCAATGGGGAACACGAAATTCGAGGCCATTGATCATTACGTGGAAGCCGGTAAAAAATACGGGATTTCCCCATGCTTCATCCGGCTTAGCGACCTAAAAAAAGGACAGTCGACAGTGAAAGCTTATGTCAAGCAAAACGGCCTCTATGTTCGGCAGCATGTTCCCGCACCGCTTGTCATTCACAATCGTGCACTCTACACGAGCGAACGGCAATATCGCCGCCTGGCCTCCCGGATAAGCGACGGGCGCATGCTGTTTAACTATAGAAACCGTTACGGCAAGCTGTTTATTCACCGTTTGCTGTGGAGAAATCCGGCTCTGCGTCCTCATCTCCCGGAGACCTGCCGGGCAACTCCGGCAAACGTCGTCCTCATGATGAAACAGTATAACCACCTGATTGTCAAACCGAACAAGAGCAGCATCGGACGCGGCGTCATGCGTATGGACCGGACGAATACCGGATGGAGGCTGACTTATCCTGTCGTCAGCCGGCTGGGAAGGCAAAAGTGGCGCACAATTGAATGGTTAGGAACGCGTCTGCCTGCCATTCTTAAAAACCGCATTCGTAAATCGTTTTATATTGTGCAGATGTGTCTGCCTCTTGCAATATATAAAGGAAGCCCCTTCGACCTGCGCGTATCCGTACAGCGAACGGCGGACGGCAACTGGGGTATAACGGGCATCGTCGCCAAGGTCGCTCCGAAGCATACATTTGTGACGAACGTTGCTCAAGGCGGCAAGACCTACCGGCTTGGGCACATTTTGCGGGAGGAGTATCCCCATCTGTCGGAGGAGGATGTCGTACAGCGCATCAGCGATTTATCAACACAGGTTGCATATCATTTGTCCCATTGGCTTCCTCATATGGCCGACTTGGGACTCGACGTGGGGATTACGAACGAAGGTTATCCGATGTTTATCGAGAGCAACGGCAAGGACCAACGCTACAGCTTTCGCGAAGCCGGGATGCTTGACGAGTGGATCGCCACTTATCACAATCCGATGGCCTATGCCAAATATTTGCTAGACGCCAGCTTAAACGACGGTAAATCTTCGAGTGAAACTTAAACTTTCTTATCGTTCCAGCGTCAACGGCTTCGCCGACCTCTGGCGCAAGCTTCGTTTGCGGATTGGGCATGGACACACCCGACGGCAAACAATCGGCGTGTGCCCAAATTTCCCTTATACCGCACCATTGCTTAGGGCTTTTCATACTATATTTTGACTGTATCCCTTAACCTTGTTATACCATACAAACCCAGGCAAGGAGGGGTGACAAACTTTGAAGGGTAGCGACCACAAAAGCAAATTTTTGTTAACGCATCGTGAACGCGAGGTATTTGAGCTTTTGGTGCAGGATAAAACAACCAGAGACATCGCGCAACAATTATTCATTAGCGAAAAAACCGTCCGCAATCATATTTCCAATGTAATATGTTTTAAAACACACAACAAAAGAAAGCTTGATAAATCAACGTTTTTAAACGATAAGGGATTCTGAGCGAAAGCATCGCCGGAATCCTTTTTTGTTTTGAGTTTCCTATTTCGTTTGTCGTTCTCGAAGCCGCACGCGAGTCCTTTTTCCGAATCGTATTCCCTAACGGCGGAGACGTGGCGCAACTTGAGACAAAGACGAATTATGTGTGTCCCTTTACCGGGAAGCGTTTCGGTTCTACAAAAGCTCTGATAAAGGCGGCTGTTCCGCATTTGATCGCATCAGAAACAAAAAGGATCGAACGAAAACAGGGAGACGTGGTATAATTTTCGTATTGATGAGGACTAGGAGGCGGAGGCGTGACGATAGGTCGGGAACCACGTAACGAAAGAGAGCGCCGTGCTGAGGATCGCTCGCGAGAGGATCTCGTCAGGCAGGAGGACGAACATTTAATATTGATTGAGGCCGAAACAATGTTTTCGGAGATCCGCGCTGAGATCAAAGAGCTGCGCGCCGAGGTCAAAGAGTTCCGCGAATCCCAGGAGGCAACGAACAAGCTCCTCCTCGGCTACTTTAGCGAAATCAAACATCAGCTCCGCGATATACGCGGCGATTTCCATTAAATATAGGCGGTGATTTTAACTGGAAACTTCTCAGCAAAATAAGGAGTCGTGGAATACTGGAGCGTACCAAGCGTGGCTTAATCGCTTCGGCAATCCAACTGAAGCGGCTAAAAAGATAAAAGAAGACCCTGTAAAAAGAATTGGCAAAGCCCTCGAATATATGGGAGATGTAAAAGGCAAAAAAGTAGCGAATCTGCTTGGTTCAAATGGAAATAAAGCCGTTGCTCTAGCGTTGCTAGGCGCTGATGTCACCGTAGTGGACTTTTCTTCCGAAAATGAAAAGTATGCATTGGAGCTGGCCGATGCTTCGGGGGTTCAAATACAGTACGTTCTGTCCGACGTACTCAAGCTGCCAGTCGATTTATTATTGGGTGACTTCGATATAGTGTATATGGAGCACGGGATCCTTCACTATTTTCTGGATTTAAAAGCGTTATTTCATGTGGTGCAGGCTCTTCTTCGCACAGGTGGTATGCTTGTTCTTCAAGACTTTCACCCAGTAACCACAAAGTTAATATCATCAAGGGGAACGACGGCCAATATCAGAAAGCATAAGGTAACTGGCGATTATTTTGATACATCGATTGAGGAAAAAGAGGTATCCTTTTCAAAATTTTTGCCCGAAGGGAGCAATGACAGTGTACAGAAAGTGCGTTTACGAAACTGGACGCTTGGGGAGATTGTTACATCCGTCGGAAGCCAGGGTTTATATATAAGGGTTCTGGAAGAGCTCCACAACCTGTCTTCAGACGTATTCGATAAAGGCATCCCCAAAACGTTTACGGTTATTGCAGAAAAAATTTAAAGGATGGCGAGGGAGCCTTTTCTTCACCCCGTTTGTTCCTCGAATCTCAAAAATACTGTGTAAATTTTCGGAGCGCTTGTCGTGGACGTGCAAGGGGGTAAGGGGCACCCTGGCACCCCTCTCAACGGAGAAAGCCCAGCAGCTGCGAGCTGCCGAGCCTTTAAGCTTTGCGCCGCCGAACTTCTCGGATCAGTGTCGACTTGCTGATCCCGGTCATGGCGGCGACTTCGTTATATGAGTTGCTTTCTAATAGCCCGATAGCATGGAGCAACTGCTTCTCTGTGTACGTTTTAGGTCGTCCCTCTCTGAATCCCGGTTTCAGCTTTGCAGCCGCTTTGCCTTCCTGTGTGCGTTCGACGATCATATCTCGCTCAAATTGTGCAAATGCGGAGAAGATGGTCAGCATCAGTCGTCCGTTTGTTGTGTCCTCGATGATCCCCATATTCAGGACGTTGATCCGTACTCCACGGTCAAATAGCTCCTGTATTGTTGTGAGTGCGTCGACGGTCGAACGAGCGAACCGATCCAGCTTCGTAACCATTAACGTATCCCCAGCTTTCAACTCGCCGAGCAGACGCGTAAATTCCGGACGATCCTTTTTCGTCCCGGTGAATTTCTCGGAATGGATCCGCTGCGCTCCGTTCGCCTCTAGCTGCTGGATCTGTGCTTCCAGATCTTGGATGACAGTTGATACTCTGGCATAGGCATAAATCATATGTATTTTCCCCTCTCAATTATGACACTAAGATATGACACCAGTCCATACCTTGATTTTACGCTTTCCACAAAGTGGTGTCAATACTTTTAAGTTGAGACACCGGGGATGGGGAGGGGATGCTGGGAGAGCGCTAATTTGTTTGGAAAATTTCAGAAATTGGACACGAACGGAAGCTGACGCGGCTGTTTCGTGGCCTGTTTGTTTATCCATTTTCTTTATAAGCTCGCTCCGCTCGCTTTCTCCTCGGCCTCCGGCCTCGTCGACATTCCTTATTCTTTTTCCGTTAAAATAAAACGAACTAAAGAGGGAATATTTATCGTATGGGCGCGAGCGAAGCGAGTCGCCTCGACGAGGGCGGAAGCCCGAGGAGATAAAATAACGTTAATCCTCCGATTTATCCTCGTAACCGTTAACCTTTATTCCGATACAAGACTAAGAAATAATTTCAGCCTCGAAATCGCGCAAACCCTTACGGCTGTAAGGCGGATCGCTGTTTTTCGAGGCCGACGAAATTACCGATGTTATGCCTAAAACGCCGACGAAATTACCGATGTGAATCTCTATTTCCGGCTCTTGACGAGAAAATCAGCTTGCAGCGATACATCCGGCTCTCCGTCTTGACGATAGAATATGCACGGATTCATCTTGTAAATCCGATCCCTTCCGCGAGTAACCTCCGCAAAAACATACATTCCGTCGAGTTTGAGTCGCCGGAGCCTGCTATATGTCGTTTTGGGAATAACGCCTGTTATCCGTGCGATTCCGTCCTGATTAAGTGCCTCGATCAGTTCAGGATCCGGCTCATGAGGATTCAGACAAATCTGGTTTGTCTCATAATGGACATATGGCAGGAGCTTATAGATAAAGCCGAGATCCTTTGGATTCCGTTGGAACGCCTCATATAGACGTTTGACGCGAGCTGTGAACGATTTGACGACGCGACGATTATTCGTTTGTCCGCGAAAATGGTATCGATCATTCATGAAATAGCTTCCGTCCTCATGCAAAATAATAATCCCATGACAAATCATGACATTGAGGAAATCGCGGAACGCGTCGGCTCCGAGTCCGAGGAACTTTCGCATATCCTCGCGGCTCATCGGACGTTTTGTCGTGCCGTTTCCTAAAATGAGTTTCGAGTCATAATCGACGAAACATTGAAGAAACAGAAGCCTCCCACAGTCTTTCTCGTCGAGGACTCCGATAATTTCCGGTATTTCGTCCATAGCCGTAAACGTAAAGGCGAGGCCGCGTCCTTTTAGCTCTCGATCCATCTTACAACGGTACGCGTCGAGCTGTTTCGGCGAGTAAATCCGGTATCCTTCTCCCTCCGGAATAAATAAACCGAGTTCGCCCGTTTCGACGTTAACGCCTTTTCCTATTCCCATGCTCATAACCTCCTGATAAATGACTGTTTTCGGCTTTTTAATATCGAGAAGCCTCGCGACTTGTGACAGGTAAAAAACGCACAAAAAAAAAGGAGCCGGAGGAAATGCCTCCGACTCGTCTTTATTGCTATTTGTTCATTTTTTCGTATCCTTTAGCGATCCAGTATGTCGGATTATTTAATTCGGCCTCGTCCTCGTTTAGAACGTCCTCAACGTCGCCGACTCCGCTCACCGCCTTTCGCTCATCCTGCTCATTGGCTCGTTTGTTTTCCAACTCGGAGTAACCGTCGCGGAGTAATTCGATTGGGCTTTTTTCACTCATAGCTGACCGCTCCTTCTCGCGCGGCGCGTGTTAATTTCAGCCGAGCTAACGATATCGCCGGACAATTTGTATTCCTCGTACCATTCCGGTGCGATAGCGTATTCGTAAGCGTTAACGCACTCCTGCGGAATTGGCAGGATCGCCGAGTGATTTCCGGCAGTTGTCGAGCTCAAGCCGTGGAACGTCGGAAAGTTTAGCGGAAAATTCCTGTCCGAGTATTTCCGTTCGCCGTTTCCATCGATGACACTCGATAAATGGACGAAACGGTCGCGCATATCTCGCGCCTCTCGTCTCATGTTCCCGATTTTGAGCAGCCGCTCTATAACTGCCGCACGAATGAGCCGGATATCGTGAATTTCTGCGTTGATCTCGCGCTCTCGCTTGTCCAGCTCTCGGCTTAGATACTCTTTAGCCTCCTCGCGGATCGGATCGAGCTGGCGGCTACGCGCCTCTTTTAACGCTCTCAGCTTTTCCTCGATATTCCGAATATCGTTTTCGAGTCCGCTAATTGGCTTGTTCAGCTTTGCGATTTCTTTATCCAGTTCCGCCTCGCGCTCAGGCTCTAGCGCCTGTTGCAGTCTCAGGTCGGCGATATGGCGCTCATAACCGTTGAGCTTACTTCTCCGTTCAACGAGCTCAGCCTCGTATGTGCGAATCTGCTTCGAGACTTGATTTATCGAATGTTCGAGCTTGTCAATTTTATTCACTGTTGTTCCTCCTCGTTATTATCAATATCAATTCCCATAGCTTTAAGCTCGGCGCTCAGGCGTTCAATCTCACGCTCAATATTCGCGTTCGAGCGCGGATCATCTTCCGGATCATAGGGGCGCGCCTCGACGACGTGCTGGTCTTTAAGGATTCCGAGGCTCTTTAGAACGAGTTCCGCATGCTTACCGGAACCGTTAACTGCTCGATCAACCATTGAGGCGAGAACGTCGGGGAGACGCTCTCCCATTAGTTCGAGGCTCCGTCGACGTACTGCCTCTTGAAATATTGGCTCTTTCCTCCATCTTTGAAGACTTTTGCTTGATACCCCAATAGCCGCTGCAATTTCCTCATAAGACATATTTCCACGTTTAGGTAACGCGAGGTATTCGATAGCGTGAAGCTGTTCGGATGTAAGCTCGCCGTGTTTAATCAATTTCAATTTGTTTCCCCTCGTTTCGTTTTTGGTATCGTGCTTTCCGAGAGTTCCTCTCTTTGTATGAGCGCCGGGATTAAATCGAAAATCCGCTGTCGGCGAACGTCCGTGCCAAACGTGAAAACGAAAGAGCGTCCATCGTCGTGTGTGACCTTAGCTCGCGGATTTTCGTTAGGTAAATCTCGCCCAGGCCAGCATATTATAGTTTTCATGGTACTTCCCTTCAACTGTTCTCGTTCGTCTAATAACGAGTCTCAGCTTTGTTTGTGACGAGGAAAATTACTTTCCAGCTCGTGGAATATTTCCGAGGATCGCTGTTCGGCGAACGGAACGGCTCAGCTCGAATAACTCTCGAATTTGTTCATCTGTTAGTTCCAGCTCTGAACGTATTCGCGTCTCTATTGCGTCCGTGACGCGTCTTTTACCGTTTTCCATGTACGCGATGTATACGTCGGATACTCCGAGGCGTTCGCCTAACTCAGTTTGAGTTAAACCGTACATAGCGCGGATAATGCGGATCGTGCTGCCGTTCATGGACTCACCTCGCATAATAGGATAAAAAAGGCGAGCGCCGCTCCGATTAGGGAACAGCGCTCAAAGTGTTTGGAGGTTTTTACTATGGCGTTTGACACGACAGGAGAGCGAGGAGCATCATCCTGTCATATATATAAGGGGACTGTTCGGAAAATTAACCAGCTTGTAAAGATCAATGGGATAAATTCCCGGCCTGTGTAACGTCACATCGTTCTCTCGTTCTCGATATTCAATTGCGCATGACGAACAGCAATCACGTTATCAGGACAATGTGTCCCGTCATAGCTTGATAATAGGGTGATGACATCATGGGCGAGCTGAGGAAGAAGAAGGGTTTTCGTATCCGTTACCATAAAGTTGATGGGGATGTACAAAAGGTCATATCGGAACTGGTAAAAGAAAAGGTCAAAGCAGTATTGTCTTCCCACGGACATGTCGTATATGATATAGACAAGTCAGTAAGTAATTACATTACAGGGGAGAATGATAATGCAAAGAGCGGCGCTATACGTCAGAGTATCGACTAAGAAAGTATCGCAAAAGGATAGCCCCGAACACCAAATTGGTGTTTGTCGGGCTTTTTGTGATGATAACGGGCTTGATGTAGTCAGGGTCTACGAGGATAGAGACTCGGGCACATCTATTGTAGGAAGACCTGATGTTCAGAGGATGGTCAAGGACGCTCAGAACAGAGAGTTTGATACGATTGTCTTCGCGTCATTATCAAGGTTTTCGAGGGATACGCTCGATTCAATCAGCCTAAAGCGCATGTTGGCAAATGCGCTCAGGAAGCGGGTCGTATCAATCGAAGACCTATATGATTCAGAGAAAGACGACAACGAGCTTCTATTCAATATCGTAGCTTCAGTCAACCAAAAGCTAAGCGAGCAGATCAGTGTTTCCTCGCGCCGGGGTCTAAAGCAATCGGCGTTGAAGGGAAACTATACTGGCTCGTTCGCCCCATACGGCTACAAGAAAGCTGTCGTCGGTGGTAGGAAATCACTTGTAGTGGAGGAAGACGCTGCGAAGGTTGTCAGGACTATATTCGACCTATACATTAATCACAAGATGGGCGAAAAACAGATCGTAAACTATCTTAACTCCCCCGAAGTTGCCATTCCATCACCGAGGAAAAAGGGGCCGTGGGGCATCACAACAGTACAGCGAATCCTTCAAAACGAAGCCTATACAGGGCGAAACGTTTTCAGCAAATACACGAACGTAATTGAATACAACGACATTGAGAACCTTCAAGACCGAAAGAAGAAAATGGTACAGCGTCAGAAAGATGATTGGTTGAGGACGGAGTTCCTAACACACGAACCGATTATCGACGATGATACGTTTCAACGAGCACAGGAAATACGTCAGATCAGGGGCGGCGGTATTCGGGGCGGTCAGAAGAAGTACGTCAATGTGTTCGCCAAGATGATCTACTGCAAGCATTGTGGCTCGGCTATGGTTACGATGGCGTCAAAGGGTCAGTACCGTTACCTGATGTGCTCTCGGCGGCGTAGAATGGGCGAAACGGGCTGTGAAAACGGCAAGTGGGTGCCTTACTATGAAATGCGTGACGAAATCATCAGATGGATCAGTAATGGTATCAGCGAACGGGTTGATGTTGAGACTGGTACGGAATCGGTTATCAACCAGTTGAAGGCACAGGAGAAAGCGGCGAAGAACAACGAGAAGGAAGCCAAGAAGTATCAGCGGCAGATCGAGCAGAACCGTGAACTGCTGTTCATGCTACGGAAACAGAAAATGCTTGGCGAGTTGGATGACGCGCAGTACAACTATGAAAAGGATATGTACGAAAAGGAAATCGCTGAATTGGAAGATAAATTGGAGGAGCTTCAGAAAGAAGCCGCTAAAATAAGCGATTATAAAGTTGAACGGGCGAACCTTAAGGCGGCAGTCGAGGAATTAAAGGCTCTCGGTAACTACGACGATGTGGATAAGGTCAGAATCACATTAAGCAAGCTAATAAAAGAAATCACGGTTGATAGCGAAGGAAACGTCGACGTTTACACTCTACTCGGTAAATTGGGTTAGTGCTGACGTTTTATGTGCTTGATAATACATTTCCAACGTCATGCAGAAATTGAATGTAAAAGGTCGTTCGCAGGCGGTTGTCGAGCTGATAAAGCTTGGGGAGCTACAGATCTGATCCCTCTCTCCACTCTATTTAACCTTCCGTCTTTTCTCCTGTACGGGGAAGAAAATCGGAAGGTTTTTTGAGTTTAAGAAAAGGCAAAGAAGACCTACTGCGAGCCCGCAAGCGGTCTTCTACTGCCGATCTCGCCGGATTAGCGGTTCTTGTTTCTTCCGGCTTCTTCAGGGAAAATCCGGTCGACCATTGCATTAAATTCTGCAATCAAGCCTTGCACCGGACGGCCTGCGCGAACGTCATCCCAGTAATTCGTCATTCGACCGAAGAAATCGGGATTGGCCGAAACGAACACATTTTCAACGGACGGCTTCATGCTTTTGACCTGATTGGCGATCCGGTCCTTAAGCGCATCCGTCACGCGTACTTCATTGTTTGTTCCCGCCCTGTCGTTTGTCCTCATGCCTGCACGCATTCCGCGTCCGGTCCGGTTCGCAGCGTTGTCCTCAAGCGTAACCGCTATGTATGCATTACGGTCTCCGAGCATCACATACGCAGCATCCACCTCGTCCATCGCCGCAATTTTCTCGGCCATTTCCTGGCTCATCTCAATCCGGTAGTTCTGATGCCTTCCGACCAGATTATTGCTGTTCAATCGGCGTCCGTTGACCCGATTCATCTCATTCATCTGATCGTTGGCAAATCGTTTGTCGATGACCCGGTTGCCATTGGCATCTTGCCTGACTGCATTCGGCCGTATGTTGCGGTTGCCGAGATCCCCTGCCCGGTCTGTGCACCCGATCAGACAAGCGCAGGAAACGATTACCGCGGTCAGTGCTATCCACTTGCGTTGCATTGTACCATCCTCCTTTAGTAGATCTAGCGTTGCCGATTCCAATCTTATGTTGTGAAGACAATGATCTCCTTATGCAAAGGTTGACATGATTTTCTTTTTCAGTTAATATGGGATCAGGTATTAGTACCAGATACTAATACCTGATCCCATATTAGGAGTGTGATCGTTCATGCCAGCGCAGGCGTTTCATTCGAAGTCCTCCATCACGGCATTCGGCACATACGTGCCCGAGCGGCGGCTAACAAACAGCGATTTAGAACGAATGGTTGAAACAAGCAATGAATGGATCTTGCAGCGGACTGGAATATCGGAGAGGCGCATCGCTGAGCCGGATCAATTTTGCAGCGATTTATGCATCGGCGCCGTTCGCGATCTGCTTGCCAATTATCCGGTGACTGTAGACGACGTCGATTATATTCTGGTCGCAACCTCAACACCGGACACTTCATTTCCGAGCGTAGCCTCCAGAGTGCAGGCGAAATTCGGCATTCGTAATGCCGGGACGGCCGATGTGCAGGCGGCATGCGCCGGTTTCGTGACGGGATTGCAGATGGCGAACGGTCTTATTCTGACAGGCGCTTTCCGCAAAATACTGGTCATTGGAGCAGATACATTGTCCAAAATAACGGATTATACGGATCGCACCACCTGTATACTATTCGGTGACGGCGCAGGAGCGGCGCTTGTGGAAGCTGCGGAGGAGCCTTCATTTATAGGAGCTTATACCGATACGGATGGTCAATACGGTCATCATCTGTACCGCTCGGCTTTATCCGCTAAAATCGGGGAAGCGGACATCGCCGCTACCGGAACAATCGTCCAGAATGGCCGGGAGGTGTACAAGTGGGCGGTGAGCCGCGTCTCCGAAGGTGTGCGGCATATACTTAGCCGATATGAAATAGCCGTAAACGACATCGATTGGTTCATTCCTCACAGCGCCAATCTTCGGATAATCGAATCGATAAACGAACGGACAGGCATTCCAATGGGAAGAACGCTCTATAGCATGGTCGAATACGGCAACACTTCTGCTGCCACCATTCCGCTGGCCTTGCATAAAGGAATCAAAGAAGGCCGCATTAAACGCGGCGATCTGCTGCTTCTGTACGGATTCGGCGGCGGCCTTACGCAATCCGCGCTGCTTGTGCGCTGGATGCTCGACAGTCCGGCATGATCAAACCCGAAACGCTATTTTAGCAGATACCTGATATTCGTTTATACCTTCGACTCGTACACGACATATCATGTACTATCTATTAGAATGACAAGGGTGAGGATGAAGCGAGAATGAACCGTGACGAGCCGGAAAACCAATCCGTCCGGGAAATACAAGATGAAGAAGAAAAAGAAAAGAAACCGTTCAACCAAGAGGAGAATATCCCGATGGAGGCCCCTGGGGACAGCGATCCGACAAACGTTCGGCTTTCCGATATCGCTGCTCCCCCTAAACGAACGGAGTCGGACGTTGAGATAACGGACAGCTCGCAGAACGCGGAGAGTTTAAAGACGGATACAATCTATGAACAGACAGTCTTAGAACAATCCGAATCGGCGGCCGGTTTACCGGGACAAGAATCCAGCCAGGATGCCGATCCCGTGTCGAAGATGTCCTCCGAGCAAATTGCGGGCTCCAATGGGGCTGCCTCGAACCAATCGAACTATCAGTCAAATTATCAGCCTTCCTATGAGTCAACCTATCAATCCAGCCAGCAGTATCACCACTCGGCGAATCAGACTCACTTCCAGCATTCCATCGATCAATCTGCCGATCAATCCTCCAATGCCGTTATTCAACATCAGACTATAGAAGCAATGAATACCCCGATTGCCCCCGCCTTACCTGCAAGCCGCTCCAACGGCAGAACCGGGAACCGTTCCGTTCGCCGCCGCACAAGCAAGAAAAAAAAGAGCAAAGCATTTCGTGCCAACGGCTCGAAACGAAACAAAACCAGCTGCCGGGCATTGAAAAAAAGGCGTAACCAGCCGTTCACCTTAACCGTTCGAACCGTTAAGAACAAGTCAGGGCTGACAATTCAAATTCGGATGAATGTAAAATAAAAAAAGAAATACAAAAAAGGATGCTTCTGCTTAAGTTGGAGAAGCATCCTTTTTACCTGTTTGCGAAATTCTTGCTTTAGCGTAAATCAAGACTTTGCCAGGCTTTCCCTTCGTCGGCTTGGGAATGTGAATCCCAAGCATTTTTTCGGCAAGAGCCATCTGGTATTTGCTTAACACCTCAATGTTTTTCTTGAATTCGCGGCTTACGGCATGATGATTCTCCGAAATATCCGCCATGCTTTCGATGATTTTGGCCAATGCCGTTTGACTCCGTGTCAAAGCTTCCAGAATGTCCAGCTTAATAGCGTTCTCCCTGTCGTCTGCCGTTCTTGCCTTCATCACGATCTAACCATCCATGTCACCGAACATTTCGCTCATCCCGGCGCCGGAAGACTGCTCGGACTTGTTCAGGACAGCTTTCAGGTTTTTCCCTAGCCCGATCTCCATCTTGGTTAAACCGTCAATGACCTCTACGACCGTTTCATGCAGTTGAAGCGTTTGTTTCAATTGATCCTCATATTCCTCGAAAGCGGAGTCGCACACATAATTGCAGACCCAGTTCCGGGATTTCTCCGCCTCCAGCGCCTTTGCTTCCAAAATAGCTGAAACATGGAACTGGATTCTGACCGCTGCGTCCAGCATCTGCAGGTAAGATTCTTCTCGATTCATTGTCGAACACCTACTCCTCTTCCGGCACCGGTTCCGGCGTCATTTCCTTTATTACATCCGAAAGGTTGTCGGCCATTGCTTCTTCCAGCTCCGCTAAACCGTTTAAATACGCGGTTACACTTTTGGCGACTTGTATTGAATTCTCCGAAACTGTGTCGACATCTTTAAACGATCCATGCATATCGGGAATAGCTTGGATGACGGCCGACATTTGGACAACAACATCCTTTTTCGCCTGAATGATTCGAGCCAATTCCTGATGAGATTTCGCCATATGTTGAATAATGGACGTTATTTTCTGCTCCATCGCCACGCTCCCGCCTTTCCACTTATAAATGCGGTGCATATTGCTCCCTTATACAATATACGCGGTCCTGCAAAAAGGTGTATCCGGAAACGGAATCAATTACCCGATCATATTTAGCCGATGAAGCCGCTGCTTGATTAATTCTCCCGCCGCCCTGGGAGAGAAATGGGTTTCAATCGTTTCTTTGCCCATCGCTGCTATGGAGTTGCGCCATTCCGGAAGCTCGACCAGTTTCTTCATATGGGAAGCCGCATGTTCCAGATCGGGCTCTGCCCAGGTTTGATAACCTTTGTAAGGCCCCCAATCCTCTCCCACCTTGGACAAAGTATACTTAACGAGACAGGAATTCATCGGATTCATAAAATCCGTATTCCCGGACCAATCCGTTCCGATAACGGGTTTACCCAGAGCCATCGCTTCGGCAAGCCCAAGCCCGAACCCTTCCGCTCGGTGCAGAGATACAAAGCTGTCCGTGCAATGAATGAGCGAATTGACTTCTTCCCGCGACAGGACTTGATCCAGAATATAAATGTTTTTATACCCATCCACCAACTGGCGTACATTTTCCAGATCGCCGGGCCTTGCTTCCGCATTATTCAGCTTTACAATCAAACCTGCGCTGGTGTCGTCCCGATCAAAAGCCATTTTGAAAGCCTGTATGGCACCCTCGGGGTTTTTTCGCCGCATGTAGCTTTGTGTATCAAACATGGAAAGGAACAGAAAACGCTCGTCCGGCAGTCCGAAGGTTCCCCTGCCCATGTCCGGACGATAAGAGACCTCCACTCCATGCGGTATGCGTACCACCGGAACCTTGGATTTTCTGGAGATACTGTCCTGAACAAAGGATGAAGGTACCCACACCTCGTTCAATAAATCGAACCCGCCCATAAACTCTTCCGGAAAATCAGGCAGCTCCCAGTGCCAATAGCCGATATTGTATCGTCTGCCAAACAGCAGATCTCCAAAATGGCTGGATGCATAGTGGAGCGTATCCGCATTAAGATGAATGATGTTCGTGTTGTAGACCGGATCCTTAACTTCTCTGTGCTGCCACGAAAAGTCCGTCTCGCGGATGACTGTATTGAGCGGGAGATTGAGCATACCAAACGGAACATCCGTCGTACTTAGCGCTCTGGCTGCCAGTCGGCACGATTCGCCGATACCCATTTCGTGATACATCAGCCCGACCAGATTGACTCCGGGAAGCAGAGCCGGGTCTTTCATAAACGAAGGCTGATCCGCTGTGGAGGGCTTCCTTTGGATAGGTACAATTGCAACCGGAAAGGACCGGCTTCTTGAACGCCGTTTCCGATTTTTCCCGACACGAACGGCGGAAGCCGTCCTGCGGCCCGATCTGGTCTTTGCCGATTTCTTTATTTTATTTCTTAACCGCATGTTTGGACGGAGCCCTATTTTGCGTCCCGGTTTCTTTTTCGAGACCTTTCGCACTTTGATCGTCCGATTTTTCCTGAGTGCCTTTACCACTTCACGTACACACTCCTTCCTTTACGGCTTCCGTTGTGTATAGGCATGAAAGCGGGGCTTCAGCGCCCCGCCTTTCTTATTGATCCATTCTATCTGTCTACACTCTGGCCCGCCAATAATCCAATAGGTCCTGCATCGTCTGATCAAACGGAATTTCCGGTTTCCAACCCGTCTGCTGATTGAATTTCGAATAATCCCCCAGCAAGATTTCCACATCGGAAGGCCGCAGTCGTGCCGGGTCCTGCCGAACCTTAATTTCCACTTTACTTTTCGAGAGCAGCAGATCAAGCATTTCCCGAATCGTTAGGCATGTACCCGAAGCGATATTATACGTTTCTCCGGCAACCCCTTTTTCAAGCGCCAGCCAATATGCCCTTACGACGTCACGTACATCCGTAAAATCCCGTTTCGCATCCAAATTGCCGACAGATAATACGGGAGCCTTCTTTCCTTTCTCGATTTCCGCAATTTGTTTCGAGAAATTGGAGGTAACGAAATTTTCTCCCCTGCGCGGACCGGTATGATTGAATGTTCGGGTAGGCACGATATGGAGCCCGTAGCTTTTGTGATACTGATAACCGAGATATTCCTGCGCTACTTTACTTACGGCATAAGGACTGAGAGGACGCAGTGGATTGGATTCCTTAATTGGGGTTTCGTGCGGCTCGACATGACCGTACTGTTCGCTGGAGCAGGCTAATTGAATTTTGGTGTCCATGTCAAAACGACGGACGGCCTCCAGAATATTGACTTCACCGGCGATATTATTAAGGATCGTGTCGATTGGCGAGTTCCAGGAAGTGGGCACAAAGCTTTGTGCCGCAAGATGAAATATAAGATCCGGTTTCGCATTGCCGATCAGCGTCTCGACGGAGAAGGGATCCTTTAATTCGCATTCTACCAGCTCAAGATCTTTTATGAGATGACGAATATGATCCATCCGGCTGCGCTGCCTGATCGTGCCTACCACTTCTACATTCCGGTTAAGCAAGTATTCCGCCATATGGCTGCCCACAAAACCTGTGATACCGGTAACGAGAGCTTTCATCGATGTTATGAGCCTCCTTTATTTTGCTGGATTACTTCAAGAGCATTTTTGATCTGCTGTTCTTTGGATTTATGGCAGATCAGCAAACCGTCAAGAGTCGAAACGATGATCAGGTCCTGCGCCCCGATGACAACCGTTTGTATCTTTTCCGAATAGATGATGCTGTTATTTGTGAACGCCGCATGAACATCGCCGATCATCATATTTCCCTCTTCCGTCGGATCATGAATACGCTCCAAAGACGTCCATGACCCGACATCGTCCCAGTCAAAGCTTACAGGGATAACATAAATGTGGTCCGCTTTTTCAAGTATGGCGTAATCTATGGATATTTTAGGGAGCGACAGATACGCGGATTCTATATTCTTACCGGAATAACTGAGCAGCTCCCACATGCGCTCCTGGTGAAGCTTCATGTAGTGGGCAATCGTCGAAGGCTTCCAGACGAACATACCGCTGTTCCAGAATACGTCCTTCCTTTTGAATAAGTGATCCGCCTTCTCTTTTGACGGTTTTTCAATAAAAGACTTGACACGCGTCGGAGTCTCCTCTCTTGCATCCTCTTCAACTTCAATGTATCCGTAGCCTGTTTCCGGCCGGGTCGGCACGATCCCCAAGGTTACTATGTTATGGCCGGCCCTTGCCGTTTTCTCCGCTTCGATCAGCGCTTTACGAAGGGCTTCCCCATTCGAAATGTAATGATCCGAAGGCGAAACAACGAGCACCTCATCATCCGATTGCCGCAAGAAATGAAGTGCGGTAAATGCAATGCAGGGCCCCGTATCCCGCTGTTCCGGCTCCAATATGATCCGGTCGTGCGCGAGACGCGGCAATTGCTCCCTGATGATTTCAAGATACTGCCTTGTTGTCACGATATATATGGATGATTCCGGCATCCAACTCGCGAATCTCATATACGTTTGTTGAATCATGGTCTCATTTGGCGTCGTCAAGGAAAGAAACTGCTTCGGCTTCGCCTCGGTGCTTCTCGGCCAGAACCGGGTTCCCTTTCCCCCTGCCATGATAACTGCTTTCATGCACTGTATCCCTCCATCCCTGCATAATCCCGTGTCATGTCGTTCCTTATACCATGCCACGTTATTCCGACAGTTGCTCTATAGTATGCATAGTGGATGGGAGGGTATGGACAGGTAACCTGTCACAAGGGAAATTGGCGGTTGTACCTTTTGCCCGCTTATGCAGGGCCCATGGCCTTTTGGAATACCTCCAAATATTCCATAGCGACATCCGACCACTTTCGTGCAATAAGAGGGGCAATGGCCGCTTTCTGTCCTGGAACCAATTGCTTGTTCAACTTCCATAGACTACGGATTGCATTAGTCATTTCCCCTATGTTGTAGCCATCAAAAGTTACAAAAGCGGACTGATCCGGTATGACCTCGTTAATGATCTGCAGTCTGCTGAAAGCGACCGGAGTATCTACCATCAGCGATTCCAGAACCGGAAACGGACAGCTGGCTTCGAACAACGTTGGAGTTATCGTACCGGTCGCATATTTGTATAGAGAAGGAATGTCCGGTGATGAAAGTCTGCCCAAGAATACGACGCTTTTCACCGCCGCCGAATCCGGGCATTGTTTCAATACCATTTCGATTTCGGACTGCAAAGGGCGGCCAGCAGGCACATCAGTCAGTACCAGCTTTAATTGGGATTGGCGACCTTCCTCACTCTGCTTGAAGCGCAGGAAAGCTTCGATTAACCGGTGATGGTTTTTGTGCAGCCGGATAACGGACGGATATACCAAGTACTCGCCGAACAGATTGTGCTTTCTTCTAAACGCCGTTTCATCCTGAAATCCGAAGACGCCGTATTCCTCGGCAGGAGCCGCAGGACGGACGACATGGAGCCTTTCGGGAGGGAGCCCGAGAAACCTTTGTCCTTCATATTCACGTATCGTATCCGATGAGAACACGACGGCAGCAGCATTCCGCGCGTTGGCAACGGCAATTTGATGCAATCGCTGAAATTCGTCTCTATATCTTCCAAAGTATAAATCCTGGAAATGCAGGTATACGAGATCATGTAAAGTGAGCACCGTAGGTTTCT
The DNA here is from genome assembly GCA_041281825.1 of Paenibacillus tarimensis. GTDB lineage: Bacteria > Bacillota > Bacilli > Paenibacillales > Paenibacillaceae > Paenibacillus_D > Paenibacillus_D tarimensis_A. Next base: position 4,140,815 of record CP166298.1, read on the forward strand.
TGAGCTCTGACGCCATTTCCATACCCACATAGGGGACATACCAGACCTGAGCGGGTATGTTTTGGTTAATGGCTTCCATTTCGTTCGAATGATGAATGAGCAGCCGTTCAGGAAAGCTGTCTTTTACATGGGCAAACAAAGAACTGACATCCGCATAATTGATATCTGTCGTTGCGGCGTAGATTAATACATCCGGATTGGCCTTAAGAAGACCTTCCGCCAGCCGCACCACAAACCTTCCGATCCCTTCCCCGTCCCAGGTTCGTCTGTCCCGATGGCCGAGAAAAATGCCAATATGCTTTATTGATTCACCGTTCCAACGGTTCTTTCCGCTTGGAATATCTGCGGCGGACAGCAGCCTGGCGCATTCTGCCGATTGAAGGAACATGCCTAACAAGCTTCTGCGGGGAAGTCCCTCGGCCAATGCTTTCATATAATTGTTGTACCCGTCGGGATCGGGCTCTCTGCACAATATCTCCTCGTACAAGGCATGAATATAGTTTTGATCATTCGTTCGGTAGAACAGCTGCAGGATGCCTCCCAGTGTACTTCGGGCAAACTGGGATGGAGGCTGCCGCCCGAATACTTCCTCCGCCTCTTCACTCTGGACCATGGCGGAAGCGATCCGAATTTTCTCCGTTCCGCCGTGAATATGGCCGGAATGTCCGTTAAGCCCTTCCGGGTCCGGCTCTCTGTGCAGTACCTGCCGATACAGCTCCCAGAGGAAAGCCTCTCCTTCCAGCTCGAAAGTTTTCCTCAAAAGATCGATGATCCGATATTCACCCTGGACATTTTGCCGGTATCTCTCATTCTCCTCTCTCAGCCCGTTCCATCGATCCGGAGCTTCCGTTTGCACGGCAAGCCGCACTCGGGTATGTCTTTTTCCGCGCTTCTTTCTCCTTTTTCGGGCACGTGAATTTTTTGACAGGCTTTTTTTCCTCAATGTTTTTCTAGCCGTTTTCTTGACGGACTTCCTTTTCCCGGCCCGACGCCGGATTTTTATGCGCCTGCTTCGCTTGTTTTTCAATCTGATCTCTCCTATAGGTGAATTCATTTCAGCTTATGACAAACACCCGAAAGTGAAACGGCAAACGTCCTTATTTAGGTAGAATCACCGGTTTTTTACCCAAAAGGGCGAGTGTCCGGTTACCCTTGTCACCATTCTTGCAGCGCTGAATACTTTTAGATTAAGCCTGATTCTTGTAGAGGAGGAATGGAAGATATCCTCAAATGATGTGAAGAAAACGATCGTGCTGGGGACGGGAGGTCACGCCAAGGTCGTGATCGATCTGCTTCTTGCCGATCCGGCAATCGATGTCATCGGCTGCACTGGAACCGGCAAGAACGAGTTGAACAGCGTTCCTCTGCTTGGAGATGACAGCATCCTGCCGAAACTTGTCCTTCAAGGTGTAAGCCATGCTTTCGTAGCTGTCGGCAATAACCGGGTAAGAGCCCGGCTTGCAAAAACCGTCAGGGATTTGGGGCTTGAATTGGTCAATGCGGTCAGTCCCTTCGCATATATTTCACCTTCCGCAGCATTGGGATCCGGTATCGCCGTCATGCCTGGAGCCGTGATTAATGCCGGTACTAGGATCGGAGATCTTTCTATTATCAATACAGGAGCGTCCGTCGATCACGACGGGAATATCGGGGAAGCATGCCATATCGCCCCCGGCAGCAGCCTGGCGGGGAATGTTACGGTAGGGTCTTATTCATTCCTGGGCACGGGCGTCAAGGTGATCGACGGAATTCGGATTGGAAATCACTGCATGATCGGTGCCGGAGCGGCGGTCATTCGAGATATTCCGGACGGCGTTACGGCCGTCGGGGTTCCGGCACGGATCATCAAGCAAGAAAAACGTTCCTAACAAGCAGCAATGCATCCGAAAGGAGGACTTGGAAGGTGGGTAAATATTATCCTGTAGCCATACCTGTTTTGAACGGAAATGAAAAGAACTATGTAAACCATTGTCTTGATTCCACATGGATTTCTTCCAACGGCAGCTACATCGAAACCTTTGAGAAGGAGTTTGCTAAATATTGCCGGACCCGGCATGCCATGACCTGCAGCAATGGGACAACCGCGCTTCATTTGGCTCTGATGGCGCACGGAGCGGGCAAGGATGACGAAATAATCGTTCCCACGTTGACATTTGTCGCCACGGCCAATGCCGTCACCTATTGCGGCGCAACACCGGTTTTTGTGGACTGCGAGCCGGATACCTGGAACATGGATCCCGATATGATCGAAAGTAAAATTACCCCCCGCACGAAGGGAATCATCGTAGTGCATTTGTACGGGCATCCGGTAAATATGGATCCGATCCTTGAGATTGCCGAGAGGCACGGACTTTTTGTAATCGAGGATGCCGCTGAAGCCGTTGGCGCCGATTACAAGGGAAAGATGGTCGGGTCGATCGGTCATTCCGCCACTTTCAGCCTCTTCGGGAATAAAATTATTACCACAGGCGAGGGCGGCATCGTTACGACCAACGATGACCGGATTGCGGAAAGGATCCGAACGTTGAAGGGCCAGGGCATCGATCCCAACCGGAAATACTGGTTTCCCGTCATCGGATATAACTACCGGATGACCAATATCCAGGCAGCCATCGGGCTTGCTCAATTGGAGAGGATCGACTGGCATATCGGGGAAAGGCTGCGGGTGGCGGCCACTTACAGGCACTATTTGCAGGACTGCGACTCCCTGAGCCTCCCCGTCCAGAAGGAATGGGCGAAGAACGTATTTTGGATGTACAGCGTTGTTCTGAAGGACGGTTCGGAAGAACGAAGGGATAATGCGATGCGCCTGCTCAAGGAGAAGGGGATCGAAACCAGACCTTTCTTTTATCCGATGCATATCCTTCCTCCTTACAAGCATCTTCAGCCGCAGTGGGAGTTCCCGACTGCAAGCCGCATTGCCGCAACCGGCTTCAATCTCCCGACTTACGGAACGCTGGAAGAAGAGGATATACTGTACATCAGTACTTGTTTAAAGGAAATATCGGTCACGTTGAAATAACCGGAGAGGTCAACCCTCCGGTTTTGTTTATTTTCATCGTCTGATTATAATTTGTATGCCAAATTTAAGCCGCCGCTACAAGATATTAATCTATACAAGTCCGGAACCAAATGAATACGATAAGGGATATGAAGGTATTTTAGTATATTACGGGTGGTGAATTATTTGCTTCGTCCAAGAGTTTTTTGGTTATGCTCTCATGAAACGTTAAGGTATGAGGAGGTACCCCTCTTTATAGAAGCCGGAGCAGAAGTAATTCCATGTCTTGGAGATCCCCATTTGCTAAAATTTGACCAAAACTATAATAACGAGCAAAGCAAGCTTTACCCGAATTGGAGGAAATCATGCACGATCCCGGCTCACATCATACAGAAGATCAGACAAGTCGATATTATTACGAAGCGGGGTAAAATAACAAGAGATGAAGCCGAATTATTTAATTGCTGGATTGATGTGATGTATGTCGCAAGCTTTCCGGATATCGTAAGCAACGTAATGGATTGGTTCCAGGGCTATGTTGTCTTTCGGGTATTCGGACACGGCGATTTCAACTCCTATTCGAATGTAATGAACTTCATGTCAATCAGTATGAACAAGTTCGTTGAGCATGAGAAATATATCTGGTCACCGATATTATATAGTTTGGACAATTTAGAGGATCCGAGAATAACGAAGAACAAATTGTACCTGAATGCGTTTGTATCCAACGATCGTCTCGGACACAAGTGGAGCTATCAAAATTCAAATCCTATCATTTCAACGACGATTTCCTATATGGATGGCAAGCATCCCGCAAAAGACGTATATTCGGAGTTTTCCGCTCAATTTGCGGATTTGCCTTATATTGTACTTGGAAAAAACGCAAATCAATCGAGCAAAATAACGGGCTACCTGGATCACGATACGTTCTTTGCAAGTATAGCCAGAAGCAGAATGTTTATATATCTCGGTTTCAGTACGTATTATCACTTGCATTTCTCTCCGCTCGAAGCGATTAGCATGGGGGTTCCTGTGCTCTTTCTGGAAAAATCGGGACTAACCCGGGAGGCAAGGGACAACTGTATCGATAACCATATGCTCAAGCAAGCGGGAATGTGCAGCTCCATTAAAGAAATGAGAGAGAGGGTCATACGTTCTTTCCATGACCCCGCACACCTGGAACAATTGGCCAAACGGCAATATGAGCTTTTTAGTCCAATTTTCAGCAGAAATGCCGCATTGAAAAGACTCACCGTTTTTTTGAATAACGTACAAGGGTATATAAAGGAGCACAGAACACAGAGATTAACCGAATCCATTTATTATAACCGTCCCGCTGCTTTGAAACGGATCAACAATATAAAAACGGATCTGCCTACCGCGATCGGGGAAACGGTTAAGTTCAGCCTCGAGGCGATTAGAGGTCTTACCGGAACATTAATTTACAACGAATACGGTCATTTTGTTTGCCGGCGGGCGGCAGTGAATGTGAATGCGCCCGGGATGATGATCGGTCAATATATCGGTGCGATGAAACCGGGATTATATGCGTTTTCTATTATCTTGAAATCAGCCGGTTCTTCTAGCCCTGCAGGCACGTTTTCGATGGGGGTTTGGAATCCTCATTATATTCTCTATGGCTACAATACGATCGGCCCGATTCATGCGGGAGAACACCTCGTCACTCTTAAAGTTAATATATCTCCGGAGACCGCTTTAAGTACAAAAGAGCTGCGTTTTTTCTGGGAAGGAAAAACGGACATTGAAATCTCGAATCTATTTGTTAAAAGAATAACTTAGGCTCATCGAACAAATAGGGGGATAAAACGATCGAACAGGTTTTCAAGTTCTATCCCCGATTCTCTGTTTCTACTAATCATTGCCGAAATGCCTTCTCCTCCCATCAGCTCGTAGCATAATATGGTAAAAATAACATCAAAGATGCCAGAGAAGGAGGATGCTTCATGTTCAGAAAAAAAAATTGCATCGTTTATGGGACATGCCAAGTTACCCCTATACGCAATCATTTAATGTCTTCTCCTACGTTCAGAAGCCAATACAACATTCTGGATATACCGTTCGTTCATCATATCGGTAAAAATACCGGCTTGAATGAAAGCTTGCTGGCGAATTGCGATTTATTTATCTATCAAAGAGTTTCCGAAACTTATAGTCTAATACTGTCTACGGATTATCTCATTCGCAAATTACCGAAGCATTGCATTAAAATAAGCTTCAGTTTTTGCTATTTCACAGGATACTTCCCGCAATATGTTAATGACCCGAATGGTTTTGTTTACGGTGACATCAACGTAGCCCGGTTCCTGAGCGAAGGCAGAAGCAATCAAGAAATCATATCTATCATATCCGATGAAAATTTTTATTCCTATCATCAGTTGACTTCGATATTAGAGAATACGCTTTACCAATTAAGGATAAGGGAAGTCGGACTGGATATCGTTGTCGCCGATTATATCGAAAGCTTATTCAGAGAGAACCGCCTCTTTTACACTTACAACCATCCTACTTACCATCTTACCTGTTATATGGCGAAGAGGATGCTGCTCAGACTGGGTATTTCCCCAAATGAAATAAGCGAAATCAGGCATGAGACGTATGCCAGCGACCATACTCATCCGATCTACCCCAGCGTGATTAGGCATTTGAATTTGAAATTCGTCAGGCCGGGAGAGCGATCCTTTATCATGAACGGATACCCTGTGACCTTCGGCGAATATATCCGTTATTATCTTGAATATGTCCGAACAAAGCTGTAACGGAAGGGTGTAGAATGAGCACTAAATCTTCATGTAACGGGTGTGAGAAATATGTCATATAACAGCATCATTCTGCGTCTTGAAATGAATCATAAGCTGGTTAATTTCGGCAATGTTGCATTTGCCGTCAGTAAGGCTGGAGGAGATATTACTTCAATTGACCTTATCCTTCCCGGTCAGGATACTTCCGTACGGGATATTACGGTACAAGCAACAGAGCAAAATGCACCGGACATCGTCACGTCGCTGAAGCAGCTTGAAGGTATTCGGGTGATCAATGTATCAGACCGGACTTTTCTCGCCCATCTAGGCGGAAAAATAGCGATTCAACCGAATCTCCCGATTCGCAACCGGGATGACTTGTCCCGCGTCTATACGCCGGGGGTGGCCCGTGTTTCAACTGCTATTTATGAACATCCGGAAAAAGCATACTCCTTAACAATCAAAAGAAATTCGGTCGCTGTCGTAACAGACGGATCCGCAGTACTTGGATTAGGCGATATCGGACCATATGCGGCAGCTCCCGTAATGGAAGGCAAAGCGATGCTGTTTAAGCAGCTAGCGGATGTTGATGCGTTTCCTATTTGTCTGGATACGAAAGATACGGAAGAAATTATACGCACTGTCAAGGCAATCAGTCCGATATTCGGCGGAATCAATCTGGAGGACATCAGCTCACCGCGATGCTTTGAGATTGAAACAAGACTGGCGGACGAATTGGATATTCCGGTGTTTCATGACGATCAGCACGGTACGGCCATTGTTGTCATTGCCGGCTTATTGAACGCGCTGAAAGTAGCGGGAAAAGAGATGAATCAGATCCGTGTCGTTGTGAACGGCATCGGTGCCGCCGGAGCCTCAATATGCAAAATGCTGCTCGCTATCGGAGTAAAAGGGCTTATTCCCGTTGACCGCGATGGCGCTATTGTTCGAGGTGGCAGTTATTCTCATCCGGTATGGCAATGGCTGGCCGGGCAGCCCCAAGTGGGTCATAAACCCGGCAGCCTGAAGGAAGTTATCCGTGGTGCCGATGTATTTATAGGCGTATCCAAAGGCGGTCTTCTCGAAGCGGAGGATATTAAGCAAATGGCTGAAAACCGGATTGTGTTCGCGATGGCCAATCCCGATCCGGAAATCAATCCGGAGACGGCTTTGCCGCACGTAAAAATATTCGCCACCGGACGGAGCGATTATCCGAACCAAATTAACAACGTACTGGTATTTCCGGGCATCTTCAGAGGTTCACTCGATTGCCGGGCCCGGCGTATTAATGAACCGATGAAGCTCGCGGCTTCACGTGCAATCGCCTCGGTAATATCCGAGCCGGATTTGAACGAACAATATATTATTCCAAGTATTTTCAATGAAAAGGTCGTCAAGAAGGTGAGGCATGCCGTCGTCGAAGCGGCGATTCTAACAGGGGTCGCTCGCCGGATTCCGCCCGATTTCAGATAATCCGTATCGGATCAGACCTCCGCATACATTTTCTGAAAACCGTCCTCGAAGCCTTTGGCGTGGCCGGCATTAAATCCCTCGTTGTATCCCTGATCGAATCCTTCGTCGTAAGCGCCTTTGCCTTCGGGCGAATTTGCCGGTTCGCCGGCAATCGGCTGCACTTGCGCGCCTGAGTTAGACCTGCGTTTGAACCGGCTTCGTTTCGTTTTCCGTAATCTTCCCGGTTTGCCGCGCTGCCTCCGGCGTTGCTTTCTCTTTGTTTTTAATCCCGAACGCTTCTTTTTATGCTTGGGCGACTTCTTTGCTGCTTTCATCCGAACCACTCCCCTCTTGTTTGTTTGTATTCAAAGCAACCTCTATAAGTTACCGCTTTGCAGAACGATTGGGGCTATAATAGGCAAACCTTTGGGGTATAAGGCTTCTACCTCTTCCGTTATGGGATATATCGAGCGGGAATCGATTTGCCAGGCCGATAAAGCTCTGCTTCCGGTGAGCGGCCTTAATCTGCCCCTGTCGCTTTGGTAGGTTTTTCCGTCCGGAGCATTGACCAGAACGCCTTCAGCCAGAGGACCGTAAGGTGAAGGAATGGATGCGAGCGACTCGGCTTTGGATGCTCTTTCCTCCTCCTGAATCGATGAACCAAGCGGCCAATTCCTGAGGTCCGTCTGGGACAAGCGGACCGCCTGCGCTTCCGCAGCTCCGATGACAGGATGTTTACTGCCGTTCTCGATCCAATAGATCTCAGGGCCGGCCCCTTTCACCAGAACATGAGTAGGATAGAAATCGGTCATACGGTAAGAAGGATTTTCGTTTCCCGTTCCTCCGGCCATATCCAACACTGTGCGGGTCTCCCCCCATTTTTCGGAGAAGTACGCCAGGTTCCTGCCATAAACCGTATCCATGCGATCCCCGAGCGCCTTCATGCTTGCGCTGCCGACATGGTGAATAAAGGTATCGCCCGCAATGACCAGTTCCAAACCCAGCATCCTCGCGCGCAGCGAATAATCGTCATCCTCGCAGTTGCCGATTTCGAATCCCTCATCGAAATAGCCGAGCCGGGTGAATGTATCCCGCGTCATTAGCACGCAAAAACCGGTCATACGGCCGGTACTCCTCCATGCAGCCGGATCGGACTGATTGTATGCGGAGGAAAAAGCATGCATCTCCTCCAGCGACTGATAGGAGGTTTCGATTTGCTGTCCGCCGCTTATATAATTCGTAACAGGCCCGACCAGCCCCACTTTCGGAAATCCATGCAGACAAAACAGGAGATTTCGGAGCCAGTGCCTCGTTACTACCGTATCGTTGTTAAGCAGCAAAATCGTGGATCCTCTTGCCATCATCAATCCCTGGTTCATGCCCCGGGCAAATCCGAGGTTGGTTTCGCTCCGCTTGAAGCGGATCTTTCCGCGAAGAGACTGCAGATACTCAAGCGTCCCATCCTGCGATCCGTTGTCTATGATGATCGTTTCGTGGGGTTCGGGCGTATAGGCCTCTATGCTCTCTATACATTGCTTGAGCAATTCTTTCTGGTTGTAGGTGGGGATCACGATGCTAGTGCCTTCAAAGGGCCGGCTCCAGCTTTCAATCCCTTCATTCCATCCGGCGGTATAGCCCTGGCTGAACCCGCTGTCATATCCTGAATTGTAGCCCCTTCCGAATAAAACACGGCTTGAAGAAACCTTTTTCTTCATTGGAAAGGAGCATCTCCTTTCACCATAGAATCCGCCAAGTGGCCGAAGTCAATCGCCACCTTGCCCATTTCCGAGGCGATCTGCCGGGAAATGACAACGGCCGATATCCCGGCGGATACTAGGGCGATATCAAAGTCATGTCCGGCGACTTCCCCCATTACCCTGGGGACGTCCTTGATTCCTTGCACCGGCGATACGGTACCGGCGATATGGATGCCGTGGGGCCGGAACCGGTCGGCGAGGGCGGGCGCCAAATTGCCGATAAGCAACACTTTGCGACCCGATAAGATTTGCGGCAAATAACCTCCATGATACAAATAATAGTTGACCAGAGAATCCGTAAGCTTCAAATTTCGATAATCGATGCCGTGGGCGCGGAAGACGGCAAACGCTAAAGGCTGGTAATTCCGGATTCTTAATTTCGGAATGCCGACGATATCCGCCCCAAGCACGGTCTTCACAAGTAGGTCCCTCGCTTCCAGATCCGGAACCTGGACGCCGGCATAATCAAGAAATTTTCCCTCTTCCCGCACTTGTGCGATCGAAAGAACGGTCTCCTGCGCCATCGTCAACAATTCCCCGTCCCCTAACCGCACGACCGACAGCGGAGTTCGGGTATCGAGTGCCGTTATGATTCGCTCTCCCAGCTCTGCAGCCGTCATTAAATGAAGGATGCGTGAACGGAGCTGAGCAATTCCTGCCGACATGACTTCTTCGACACTCACCTCAGGAAGTATTTCATATTCCGGCAAATGCTGATCGATAATTCCGTCGCCCCCGCTGTGGCTGCCTGTATCGTAACCTTTATTATATCCCTTGTCGTATCCCTGGTTAAAACCAAGGTCATATCCTTCAATTTTTGCCTTTTCCGCCAACCGCAGCGCTTCCTGATACCCCGTATCGTAGCCTTGACTGTTCGCCGCTCCGCTGTCCCGCTTCTGTACGGAGGAAATTTTTCTGCGGCGTACCGATGTAGCGCCGGGTTTACGTTTCCGCTTTTTTATTCGCATGCCGTAACCTCCGTCAATTCAACGTCTATCCTATTATATTCGACCTGCTGACAATGGCCCCGGTACATTAGGCCATTTCTCCCGTTCTATCCGCCGAAAACGGTACGAAGCAAAGTGTCCAGCCGATGATAGTACGTATGTTCCCGCATCACGCGCTCCAGGCTTCTTGCCGCGACTGCACGCCTCTCTTCCTCATGGGTAAGATAGTACTCAATCCGTTCCGCGAGCTCCCCGGGCGATGAGTAAGTTGCGATTTCGGTACCGGGGGTAAAGTGGGTATGAAGATCCTCACGCAAGTCTGTCAGCTGCAGTGTACCGCAGGCCGCAATTTCGAACGTTCGCGGATTGACGGACCTGGCAGGGACTAGCCCGGCATTCTGATTTGTCTCCTCATCGACGGCCCGGTGAAAATTGATGACGATTTTAGCGCCGTTATAGTAAGAGGCGGTGTCTTCCGGCGACATCCAATAACCGGACCGGATGTTCGGTCCAAGCAATCGATAATTACTCAGCCGCTCCCACCAGTAACCGGATATCAAAGTATTTTTGCCTGCAAGATACCCGGCGATTTCGTCGAAGAAAGCCACACGGTTCCGGAAGGCGCTGCCGATGAAGCAAATATCTGTTCGCTGCGAAGGATCGACTCTCTTTGGACGGAATAATTTCGCATGCGCCGCAAATGGCAGGTGATAAACGTTGTCGCATCCGGCTTCCCGGTATAGGGGAACGCAGACGGATTCCAGCGTGAACACATAATCGTAATGAGGGGCGATGCCGGCGGTCACGTCGAAATAGTAAGGATCGTCTGAAAACCAGACCGCAGTCCGTATACCCATTCCCCGCACCGCGTCCGCATGTTCGGTTTTCATGCACTGTACCGAATTCAGGGACAAGACGAGATCCGGCCGATACCGTGATGAGATCTCCGGAATGTCTTCCGTTGGCTGCACAATCTGACATTCGGTTGTGAGCTCCGACAGCGCCTCGGCGATTCCTTCATCCAGCGGACGGTAAGCCCACAAACCGGAGGTTACGTAAAGCACCTTTACATCTTTGCGGGGAGGAATCGCCAAAGTACGGCGGATAATTCCCTCGCACCTTCCCAGGTGAACACCGTCGCTGAACCCCGAAGCATAACCGTCGCGGTAGCCTGTACGACGATCACTTGCATGACCGCTCATCACATCATTCCTCCCATACATGATAAAGCAATTTTTGCAGCCGTCTTCTGTACGTATGTTCCCTTACCGTTCGCACCAGTCCATTGAAAGCGATTTGTCTCCGCTCTTCCTCGTGGTTTAAATAGTAGTCGAGTTTGTGAATCAGTTCTTTGGTGCTGGAAAAGACATCCAAGTCAGAACCAGGAGCATAAAAGGACGCCAGCTCGCTTCGAACATCCGTCAGCTGCAACGTTCCGCATGCGGAAATTTCAAACAGCCGGGGGTTCACAGACACAGCCGGAATGTTTCTGCGGTTGCTGTTATGGACTTCATTCCCGGGCGACCGGTGGAGATTAATGACAATCTTCGCATTGCTGTAATAACGGTACGTCTCTTCCGGGGACAGCCAATATCTGTTGATTTTATCCCCCAGAATCCGATAATTCCGGAGACGTTCCCACCAGAAACCGTTAATAAACACGCTCCTGCCCTTCAAATACTCCGAAATTTCGTCAAAAGCCGCGACCCTGTTCCAAAAGGCGCTTCCTATGAAACAAATATCATACTGATATGAGGTACCGGCTCTTCGGGGAAATGTAAACTTCGGATTGACCGCAAACGGCAAATAGGAAACGTTGGGGCAGCCGGTTTTACGGTAGTGGGGCACACAGCTTAACTCTTGCGTAAAGACGTAATCGTAATGTGCGGCGATCGATAGCGTCGAATCCGAATGGTAAGGATCATCGGGAAACCAGACGGCTGTCTTCAGTCCCGCCGCACGCATCCGGTCCGCTTGATCAACTGGAAAAGGACGCCCGCCGGCGTCCAGAACAAGTACCAGATCGGGCCTTTCCCTTTCCGCAACCGAAGCCGCATCCTCACCCGGCCGTATGATCAGTACAGTCCGGACCAATCGGCTCAACCCTTCGGAAATGCCTTCGTCAATGGATGAGTACGGTTGCCCGTCCGCCTTCACGAACAGCACCTTCTTCTCCCACAATATCTGTTCCGGACGCATCTCCTTGGACAGTACAGCCTCGCATCGGCCGAAATGATAACCGTTTGCGTATCCGGCCTTATAGCCGGCTTCTCTCCCCTTGGTCCATAACTCGTTCATACCGTGTCTCTAGTCTCCCCCTGCAAGTTTGTTATGGGCCTCCATTAAGGACGGGAATGTTCCCGCATCCATCCACCACCCGTTCAGGATGTGATAGGACAGCATGCCTTCTGCTGCATAAATATTGTTAACATCCGTAATTTCCCATTCTCCCCGCGCTGAAGGCCGTATTCGCCTTATTACGTCAAAGATGCCCGAATCGTACATATAAATGCCGGTCACACAAAATCCGCTCGGCGGGTACTCCGGCTTCTCGATGATCCTTATTATCTTATCGCCGTTAAAGACCGGAACACCATACCTGCTTGGATCCGAAACTTTCGTAAGAAATACGGACGCCGTTCCTTCCGGCAAACGGGAAAACCGCTCCATATGCCTGTTTAAAGAAGTCTCAAACAAATTATCGCCCAGCAGCACGATCATTTTCTCGCCTTTGTCCGGGAATCCCTCGGCCGACAGAAGCGCCTGGGCCACTCCTCCGGCCTGCTCTTGAATTTTATAGCTGATGTTGACCCCATGCTCCGCACCGCTGCCGAAATAATCGATAAACAAAGAGGCGGATTGCTTGCCGATGACCAGCAAGATGTCCCGGATGCCTGCCATTTTCAGCTTTTCCACGGCATAATGGGCCATCGGATATCCGCCGACCGGGATCATATGCTTATTCATGATATTAGTCAACGGGCGAAGTCGGCTTCCTGTCCCTCCAGCCAGTATAATGCCTTTCAATCACGCGACCACCTTTCGTATAAAGATGAGGATTATTATATTAGCGCTAATGGATCGACCGCCCATTTCTCCATAAATTTCTGGCGGTTTCGGGCGATCAGCTGCTTGACGGCTTCCTCGCCGCTGCGTCCGAAGCTCGCGCTGCCGTGGTGAAAAACGAAGGCATCGTGGGCGATCATCAGCCGATATCCCGCTAAACGCGCCCTGTAACAATAATCGTCATCCTCGAAATGTCCGGGCGAAAATTGCTCATCCAGAAGACCGACACGGTCCATCAGCTCGCGTCGGAACAGAAAGCATAATCCGACGATCCGGTGGACTTGCTCGTACCGGCCTTTGTGCTCCGAACCAAACCGGAGCGCCATATCATCTACATTAGTAAATGGAACCTCCGTCTGCTGCTTCCCGCTGGCATAGTTGGAGACCGGCCCGACGATGCCGATATCGCCGGCATGAAACAAACAGTCCAACATATTCTCCAGCCAGCGTTTTCGAACCAGAACATCGTTATTCAACAAGAGGACCGTGTCTCCCCTGGAGAATCGGATGCCATAGTTGCAGGCAGCGGGGAAGCCCTTGTTTTCCGGCAAAGAGATAAAGGTGATCTCCTTCTCCTTAAGCATCTTCAGCGTATGATCTGTTGAACCGTTATCCACAACAATGATTTCATACGGAGCCTCCGTATAGGATTGTATGGATTCAATACACTCGTGCAAAAACGCATAGCAGTTATACGTCGGTATGATGATGCTGGTCAGGCCGTTCATCCGGCATTCCCCCGAATAAGCCCGCGTTTCCGCATCTGGTCTGGGAACGATAGTCGGCTGTCTTTTTCCGCCAAGACCGTATGGAGAGCCTCCAGGTGGTCGCCGACAATCAGCCTGGCCACTTCGTTATTGGCACCCGTATTCGTTCGCCGGATCCGATTGCTTTGGATCACATCGACGCTGCCGGCAGGTACGACGGCGAGCCCCTTGGTCAGCGCCAGAGCTTGAGCTTTGGGAGGAACGGATAATTGCCGTACGCCTATAGACTCCACCGCTTTTCGCGACAGCGCATGGGGAACGGCCGTTAACGAACAGGTCCCTAAATCCCGTCTGCCTAAAGATCGGTTCAAAAATGCCTTCATCATCGTAACCTCATCCCAATTGATAAAATTCCCTTGAAAAGGGGAGAGCTCGTTAAGCGCCAGATCCGCCCCGTTTTCCAACGCATTAATGAAAGGAATATAAGCCTCTGCCTCGATGCTGAAGTCGCCGTCCGTAAACAGCAGCATATCCGAGTCTGCAAGCTTGGCGCCGACGGCACGGCCCACGTCATGACCTAGCGGCTTCGCATAATGGACGACCACGGCTCTGCCGGACTGCTTGACGGCTTCCAGCGTTGTGTCTGTCGAACCGTTAACGACGACGATGATCTCTTTCAGAGGCAGCCGGTACAATTGGTTCAGAACGTCGGGAATGGACTGCTCTTCATTCATGGCCGTAACGATGCAGGTTACCGTTTTGCGGGTCGGTATCAGCACTGCATCGATCGCAGGCAGTCCGGCTCCGGTACAATATGCCTGCAGGAAGGCTTGGGAAGCCGGTACATGCAATTGATCCGGAATTCCGGGACCGTTATCCAGGCAGTAACGGCACCATAGCTCATTGATATGCCGATGCAAATCAGACCCGGCAGCCGGCGGATACTCCGATGACGCCCTGCTTCCGGCTTGACCCGCAGCATCAATCCAGATAGTCGGTGTCTTCACCTGTTGTTTTGCCGGCACGTATACCCGGGCGCGCCGCCGGCGGGTACTCCGGCGACGTTTTCCCTGTTTTGATTTAGGCTTTCGCTTCCCGGTCAGAACTCTTCTTTTACGCTTCATCCCCTCACCCCACACTATCTCTAAGTCGTCCCAGATCGGGAAATGTGCCTCTCGCATTCGTCGATTGAAAAAGCCATCCGAGCGCTTCCAAATGATCGCCGACGATTAAACCTTCCAGAGGGTCGGGTTTAATATGCCGCCTTAACGGATTGCGCTGGCCTACCGGTACATTATGTACCAATTGGACCTTGAGCCCCTTCGCGACGGCCATCGCATGGGCCAATGGAGGAACCGCCAGGGCTTCCGCCCCGATCTTCTCCATGAACCTCCTGCTGATCGCATGAGGAACGGCGGTCATAGAGGCTCCCTTTAAATCCGCCCTGAAGAGCGCTTGATTTAATACATGTTTCGCCAATACGACGCTGTGTACTTCCTGCGTGTTCGTCGGACCGGAATAATCGTTCAGTGCCAAGTCAACGCCTTGTTGAACGGCTCGCACAAAAGGATGCAGTTCCCCGGCCCGAACGACGATGTCCCCATCGGTAAATAACAGAATGCTGCCGCGCGCGTGGAGCGCTCCTACGGCACGCCCTACATCGTGACCGAGCCGTTCAGCATATTGGATCACTCTGGCGCCCATTTTTCTGGAGATGGATGGCGTTCCATCCGTTGATCCATTGGCGATAACCAGGACTTCCGTTTGCGGATGAACTCTTCTGGCTTCGCGAATAACCGCGGCAATCGTTCTCTTCTCGTTAGCCGCAGGTATGATCACCGATACTAGCGGGTTCTCCGCCGCTTTTTCCCCCGCACTCTCCTTTACCCGAGAAGGAGGCGATTTTCGTTTTGATCCCTTGCCGGTTCCTCTTCTGCTTTTTCTGGGCATGATCCGCAAACCTCCCAAGAGAGTCATTTATAGATAAAGTAAGATGAAATCAAGCAGCGGGATATAGGATGAATGGCTGTACACCATCTGTCCATCCGCCGATGTTCACCATATATTATGTACTTGCTGATTTTGTGAAACGGCACATGTACGAATAACTACGGGATTTGGGAAAAGCGTCTATGTTTGAATGTATAATCGAGTAAGAGGTGCTCCTCGCCCCCGTGACGCCCATGCTGGGCGTACACAAAAAAGTCCCTGCGGGTTGACCGCAGGGACTTTCAGGTTACGTTATTTTTTTCCGACCGCAATCCAGTTTAATGTTCCTTTCGGTTCCGGACTGAAGCGATTGCGGATAATCGAGATGACTGCACCTTCTGTCGATTTCGACCGGATAACCGCATAACAGGACGGATGATCCGTCGTTACCGTAAGCGCATAATACTCGTCTGCGAACGGTTCCTGGAATTGGAGCGGTACTTCTACTTGTTCCTCCTGACCGCCGAAGGAAAAAGGGAGCAGACCGAACGCTTGCCCAAGGATCAGTTGATTAGACATCGCTATGACGGGTGGAAAGGTTAGTTTGGCAGGAGTTATCGAATGATTCTGAATATGGCGCCCTATGATGGAATCGGAACAAATATGCTCATAACCGACCGCTCCTTCTGCCAGCTGAGCCGAACCTACGGCACCGATGGAAATCTTCCCGGATGTAACCGCGCCGTCGGCCAGCTTCTCTTCGGTTACAGCGGAGGGTGCAATCTTCACTTCCGTAACCGCATGATCCGCCAGCGATCGGTTGGTTACTGCACAATCCGCAACCTTCACGTCTCTCTGTTTCAGCAGCTCCGGGGCCAGTTTATCCGACGTAATGGAACCGTCCTGCAGGATAGAACCGGAAATCGATCCGCCTGACAAATGCTCGGAGCGGACCGCTCCCTCTGCAAGGTGCAATGAGGTGACGGCACCTGCGGCAAGCTTGGCCGCGGTTATCAAACCATCCGCCAGTTTATCTTCCGTTATCGACCGGTCCGACAGCTTTGCTCCGGTTACCGATTGATCGGCCAGCTTTACGCCCGTTACAGCGCCGTCGGACAATTTCGCTTCCGTTACAGCACCGGCCGCTAACTTGCTGTCCGTTACAGAATCGTCGGCCAGCTTTTCCTTGGTGACCGCTCCCTCTGCAAGCTGAGCCGAACCTACAGCACCGATCGAAATCTTCCCGGATGTAACCGCGCCGTCGGCCAGCTTCTCTTCGGTTACAGCGGAAGGTGCAATCTTCACATCCGTAACCGCATGATCCGCCAGCGACCGGTTGGTTACTGCACAATCCGCAACCGTCACGTCTCTTTGTTTCAGCAGCTCCGGGGCCAGTTTATCCGACGTAATGGAACCGTCCTGCAGGATAGAACCGGAAATCGATCCGCCTGACAAATGCTCGGAGCGGACCGCTCCCTCTGCAAGGTGCAATGAGGTGACGGCTCCTTCGGCAAGCTTGGCCGCGGTTATCAAACCATCCGCCAGTTTATCTTCCGTTATCGACCGGTCCGACAGCTTTGCTCCGGTTACCGATTGATCGGCCAGCTTTACGCCCGTTACAGCGCCGTCGGACAATTTCGCTTCCGTTACAGCACCGGCCGCTAACTTGCTGTCCGTTACAGAACCGGCGGCCAGCTTTTCCTTGGTGACCGCTCCCTCTGCAAGGTGCAATGAGGTGACGGCTCCTTCGGCAAGCTTGGCCGCGGTTATCAAACCATCCGCCAGTTTTTCTTCCGTTATCGATCCGTCCGACAGCTTTACTCCGGTTACTGCTCCATCCGCTAATTTATCGGCTGTTATGCAACCATTAGACAGCTTCCGGCTGCTTATCGATTCATCAGCCAGCTTTTCTTCGGTTACCGATTGATCGGCCAGCTTTACGCCCGTTACCGCTCGGTCGGTCAATTTCGCTTCAGTCACCGAACCGTTAGCCAGTTTGGCTTCCGTCACCGAACTGTCGGCAAGCTTCGTCCCGGTTACCGCACCGTTAGCCAGCTTTCCGCCGGTTACCGACCGGTCGGCCAGCTTGGTTCCCGTTACCGCACTGTCCGCAAGTTTAGCTTCAACGACGGAACCGTCGATCAGCTTTCCGCTTGTTACCGCGCCATCCGCCAGCTTACATTCCATTACCGAGCCGTCGGCCAGCTTGGCGCCGGTTACCGCGCTATCGGACAGCTTCAGATTCGTTACCGCGCCATCTGCGAGTTTGTCGCCGGTTACCGCACTGCCGTCCAGTTTGGCTTGCGTTATCGAGTTATCGGCAAGCTTTATTCCGTTTACTGCGCCGTCGGCAAGCTTATCGCAGGTTACAGAGCCATCCGCCAGCTTGATGTCCGTCACGGTTCCGTCCGCAAGCTTGCCGCCTGTGACCGCGCTGTCCGCCAGCTTGGATTCCGTTACCGAGCCGTCCGCAAGCTTTGCATCGGTTACCGATTCATTCGCCAGCTTTTCATTCGTAACCGCACCTTGGGACAATTTCGCTTCCGTTACCGAGCCGTTCGAAAGCTTGCTTTCAGTTACCGATTCATCCTGCAGCTTATCCTGTGTTACGGAGCCTTCAGCTAATTTGGCCTCAGTTACCGCTCTGTCCGCCAGCTTTCCAGCGGTGACGGATTCGTCGGCAAGCTTAATATCCGTTACAGAGCCGTCGATAAGCTTGCCGCCGCTTACCGATCCATCCGCCAGCTTCGCCTCAGTCACCAGGCCGTCGCACAATTTATCAGCGGTTATGGAGCCGTCGGCAAGCTTCCTGCTGCTCACCGATTCATCGGCAAGCTTATCTTCCGTCACCGAACCGTCCGCCAGCTTCGCCTCGGTTACCGCGCCGTCCGCAAGTTTGGTGTCTGTCACCGCTCCGTTTAGCAGCTTTCCGCCGGTGACCGAACCGTCCGCCAGCTTCACATCGGTCACAGAACCGTCTTGAAGCAAATCCTCGCCTATAAGGCCGATTTGCAGCTGCTTCCGGCCTATGCTGTGCGGTGCAATTTTCTCACCGTTAACACTCTGGTCCATCAGGTGAACCCCATAAATCGCTCCTTCACCGATATGCTCGCCAAGCACCGCCTTCGGAGCGATATGTCTGCCTTGAATCGATTGATCCGATAAATGTGTGGATTGAACGACACCCCCGGCCAATACATCGCTTGTTACAGAACGTTCCATCAATTGCTCGCTACCCACCGATTGGGGGGCGAGCTGACCGGTTCCAACGCTACCTGCTTTCAATTGCTCCGCACCGACCGAACCGGCAGCAAGAAGCTCGCCCGATAATGTTCCGGGTGCTATATGCCGGGTCGTGACGGAATGCTCCGCCAGCTTTAGCGAGGTCACGCTTCCATCGGCAAGCTTTCCGGAAGTAACCGCCCAGTCGGTCAATTTATCGGTCGAGATGCATTCCGGAGATAATTTCAATGCATTTATAACATGGTCGGCAATATGATGGGCAAACACCGAGCCCGTTTTCAGCTGTCTTTCCGTTACGGCGCCGTATGCCAATTTGGCGGTCGTGACCGACTCGTCTTGCAAAGCATCCGTACCGACCGATTTTCCTGCCAAGTGTTGCGCTTCCACCGCCCCTGTCTGCAAATGACGGCTTCCTACGCTTTCCTCGGCGATCGCCTCATCCGTCACCGCCGCTTCCGACAAATGATAAGAACGAACGGCTTCAGGCGCCAACGCGCTTGAGCTGACGGATTCCTCCGATAAATGCCTTGAAGCAACAGCCCTGGCCCCCAAAGCTCTGGAAGACACGCTGCCCTGTGCCAGCTTGCTTTCCTCGACCGATTCATCCGCAAGCTGCATCGTCCCTACCGCGCCAACACCGATGTGCTCCTCTATAACGGCAAGCGGAGCGATGGCATCCGTTTCGACCGCACCATGCTGCAAATGTTTGGCCTCAATCGCGGATGGTGCGATATGCGTCCCGTTTATGGCATGCATCTTGACATGACGGGACGAAACACTTCCGTCTACAAGCTTTTCACCGGCTACGCTATCCTTTGCCAGATGTCTGGCATGAACCGATTCATCGGCCAGCTTTTGTTTGACGATGCTGTAATCAGCGATTTTGGACGTCGTTATCGCATGATCTACGATTTTGATTGTTGTCACCGATTGATCCGAAAGCTTGCTTGACGTAAGCGCCCCATCGGAAATATGATGGGTCCCGATTTCACCTGGAGCGACGTGTTTGCTTAGGACGGCGTTTTCCTGAAGCTCGCCGGGTCCGACCGACTGCTTTGCGAGATGCTCCCTGGTTACGCTTTTGAACTTCAGCTCCCGGCTTCCAACCGCGTTTTCGGTCAGATGGTTTGCGGATACGACGCCCGGAGCCAAATGCTTTCCCAGCAGGATCCCGGGCGCTACATGCTCCGAGAGCAGAAGTCCTTCTTTTAAATGTTCGGAGTCGATCGCCTGACGGCGTATTTTATTCCCTGTGACCGCGCCGTCCCGAAGCTTCGAAGTCGTCACCGATTCGTCGGCAAGCTTGGAAGTATCGACGGATTCATTGGCCAAATTAACCGTCTGAATTTCGCCGCTTCGTATTTTATCCGACGTCACCGATTGATCCTGAAGCTGTTCACCGCTCAAGCTCCCAATGCTTAAATGCCGCGCTTCGATCGCTCCTTCAGCGAGCTTATCACCGCTGATGGCCCGGTCGGCGAGCTTTTCCGGCCCGATACTGTTGTCCTGCAGCTTATCACCGCTGATCGAATGATCGGTAATATTCGAGCCGGAAAACGAGTTGCCTGCAAGATGCTCTCCTTTAACCGACTTCGGCGCTATTTTGGCAGAGGTGATTGCACGATCGGCAATTTTAATGCTCTCCACCGCAAAATCCGCGATCGACTGCGTAACTACGCTACCCGCTTGCAATTTGGTCCTATCGATTGCATTAGGAGCGATTTTCCCTCCGGTTACCGAAAGCTCTGCCAGATCGTCGGTATAAATGATCGGCATCGTCCGAGTCGGCATCCTCTTTTCCGCAACTCGCCCAGCCCTTTCCTCTTCACTCAGCGTTATAAGTTCGACCAATTGGTCCGTTTCATCCTTGGCAGCCTCCTGTTCCGTTTCCGCTGCCGATTCCAAATCCGTGATTCCATCCCGAGACGCCACGGCCTCGATTCCGCTTATCGCGACTGTTTGATTACCTTCGGTTTCCTTCGAATCGGAATTTTTTTTCAGTTCATCCAGCCACTTTAGCTCCGAGGCTTTCGGGTTATCCACATAAAAGAGCGGTTTCCGCCCTTTTTTGCTGTTCACTCTCCTATTCTTTGCCATAAGCCCTCTCCCTTTTCAGCCTTGATCATTGACAGCATATGCATAAACCCATGGGCAGGTTCAAGAAAAGACAGGAGAGGACGGATTACAGGGGCCGGGAATTCCGGTGCGCGGAGTGGAGAAGTGTGCCTTTACCGGAGCCAAGCGGAAACGAGCCGCCGATCGCTGCCGATACAAATCGTTTTGCATTAGCCGCCGCTTCCCGCACCGGCAAACCGAGCGCAAGCCATGCGGCAGCCGCCGAGGCGGCGGTGCACCCCGTTCCGTGCGTATGGGCCGTTGCGATACGAGGCGATTGCAGGAGGTAAGGCTCTGATCCGACGCGGCTGACAAGAACGTCGACGGACATGCCATCCGCTCCGGGGGAAGAAAGATGCCCGCCTTTTACTAGAACATGACGGCTTCCGTAATCGAGCAGCTCGATAGCCGCTTTCGTCATGTCGCCGATTGAAACAATTGAATTCTGCGAACGCCCAAGCAGCAGGCAGGCTTCCGGGATATTCGGGGTAATCATTACGGCAGAAGGAAACAACCGCTCCGTTAATTCACGGATCGCATCCGGCTGCAGCAGCACCGAACCGTCGGAAGCGGCGAGAACCGGATCGACCACGACATTCGGGGTCCGGTAACGTTCGATGGCCTCCGCAACCGCCCGGACGATTGCCGCATTGTGCAGCATGCCGGTCTTGACCGCCTGGGTGCCAATATCGGACAGAACCGCGTCAAGCTGCGCTTTGACCGCCTCGGCATCCAGCGGAAATATCGCCTGAACGCCAAGGCTGTTTTGCGCAGTAATCGCCGTAATCGCGCTCATTCCGTATACCCCAAGCTCCTGGAACGTTTTCAGATCGGCTTGAATGCCCGCGCCGCCTCCGGAGTCGGACCCGGCAATAGTAAGCACCCTCGGAGGCGAGTACCGGTTCATCGGCTCCCCCTTGCTGCGGCTTGGAACGAAAATCGGTTCGGCGCAAACGGCTCCAGCGGAAGATCGGGCTTGCGGCCTTCAAGCAGATCGGCGGTAACGGAAGCGGTAACGGGACTAAGCAAAATACCGTTGCGGTAATGGCCTGCGGCCATAATGACCCGGGGATGGGCAGGCAATCCCCCAAGCAGCGGCCAGCCGTCCCGAGTGGCCGGACGCAGTCCCGCCCACCTGTGCGTGGTTTCCAAGTCTTGAAGAAAGGGGAACACACGCGGCCCGATTCGCGTCAATCGTCCGATTCCTTTCTCGGTAACCGTGTTGTCGAAGCCGGCTACATCCTCCGACGCGCCGCATACGAACGTCCCATTGCCCTTGGCTACCCAATACGCCTGATTGGAAAAGACCATATGACGCACACCTCCGGACGGCAGGGGATAAGAGCAGATTTGACCGCGGATCGGATGGACGGGCATCGGCAGGCCGAACCATTGCTCATACATTCCCGTCCACGCTCCTGCACAGACGACCATCCGGTCTCCGGCGATTCCGGTATTGCCGGCTTGAACCTGTACGCTATCCGCTTCGCACGAAATACCGGTAATCGGACCCGCATGCGCAATAAGCCGGACGCCGGTCTTGCGGCATGCGGCTTCAAGCGCCTGTATGAGACGAGGCGCATAAACGTGGCTTTCCGCCGGACAATAGAGCCCGGCAGCCACATCATCCGCCAGCAAAGGCTCCAGCTTTGCCAGCGCCGTGCGATCGACCAGCTCCGCACCCGCGCCGAACCGGTTCTGCCAATCCAGTCGCGTGCGAAGCGGAAGCAAGTCCGCCTCATGAAAGACGATATTGATACTGCCTGTTGAGTGCAATTCCGCGTCTATTCCGGAAATCGCTTCGAGCCTGGCAACCCATTCCGGATATAGGCCCAAGCTAACATGACCCAATTGAAAAAAGGGATCCGGCCGGTCCGGATTTTCCGAGAAGGGCGCCAGCATGCCGGCGGCGGCGCCCGAAGCCTGCCCGCCGAGCGCCCCCGGTTCGATCAAGGTAACGTCGAATCCCCTTTCCTTTGCTTCAAATGCACAGGACAGCCCGATAATTCCTCCGCCGAGAACGAGTACATGTTCAGCCAATGTCAACCGACTCCTTCATCCCGAAACCGGACAACACTCCGTCGCTTGTACTGCTCGCGGAAGCATAACGGCGCCGGGCAATGCGGCCGGCAAGAAACGCGGTTCGGCCGGCAATGATGGCCAAAGACATCGCTCTCGCCATCGCAACCGGATCCTGGGCCTTGGCAACGGGCGTATTGGCCAATACTGCCGCAGCTCCCAGCTCCATGGCCAACACGGCATCCGCCGCCGAGCCGATGCCCGCATCGACAATGACCGGCACGCCTGCCTGCTCGCAGATCAGTCCGATATTATAAGGATTCAATATGCCCAGCCCTGTTCCGATCGGCGCTCCGCCCGGCATCACCGCCGCCGCCCCCGCTTCTTCCAGCTTCCGGCACAACACGGGATCGTCCGACGTGTAAGGCAAAACGGTGAAATTTTCCTTCACGAGACGCTCTGTTGCGCGCAGCGTTTCGATCGGATCGGGCAGAAGCGTTTTCTCATCGGCGCTGATCTCAACCTTGATCCAATTCCCCAGCCCAGCCGCGCGCGCCAATCTGGCTATGCGCACCGCTTCATCGGCATTGTTCGCGCCGGACGTATTGGGCAAGTACGTGAGCGGACGTTCGGAAATGTGCTGCAGAATCGAATCGTCCTCCACACAGTCCAGATTGACCCGTCTCACCGCAAAGGTAATCACTTCAGCACCGCTTGCATCCAGTGCTTCCTGAAGCACGGCAGGGGAAGGAAATCTCCCCGTCCCGAGAAAAAACCGGGATTGCAGCCGCTGTCCTCCAATGACCAGAGGATCGGTATTTATCGTATTTACCATTTCATCTATCCCCCCCCGACAAAATGTACCAATTCGACCTTGGCGCCGGCAGGCAGAACGGTTGTCCGCCATTCCTCCTGCGGGACGATCATTCCGTCAAGCTCGACGACTAGCTTTCTTCCGAGCAACCCGTGACGGCCGACCAGCTCGTCGATATGGGCTGCAAAGGCCGGCTGCGGACGGCCGTTCAGTACAATCTCTTTCGCTTCATATCCGCTTCCCCGGGCGGCTCGGATGCGAGAGACAAGCTGCTCGCAGACGCCCCTGACATCCGGACTGCCTACGACAGCCGAAACGGCGCATAACCGCTTCGCGCCCGCCGCAAGCACATCATCTGCATTGTCCGTCGTAATGCCCCCGATCGCAACAAACGGGATCGTGATTTCCGCAGCGACCTGCCGCACATAATCAAGCGTCACGGCCTTTGCGCCGGGTTTCGTGCCGGTGGGGAACACCGGTCCTGCCCCGATATAGTCGGCACCTCCCGACTGCGCGGCCCGGGCTTCCTCGATCGCGTGCGTGGATATCCCGATAATACGCCCGCTTCCAAGCCGCGCTCTCGCCTCCTCCAGCGTGACGTCCTCCTGGCCCAGATGCACGCCGTCGGCACCGACCTCCAGTGCAAGATCGATATAATCATTAATAATAAGCGGAACCCCAAATCGCTTCGTTAATGTCCTGAGCTGCCTCGCCTTACGAAGCAGTTCGTCCCGGGATGACGTTTTATCCCGCAGCTGTACGATGTCGGCGCCTCCCAACAGCGCCTCTTCCATGACTTCGATCATGTCTCGCCCGGGATGATAATTCTCGCCCGTTATCACATAAAGTGAAAAATCGTTTACATTCCCCATTATTGACCGCTCCTCTTCCTCCCCTGAAGCATGAAACATTACCCTCCCGAACAATGAGTATAAAAACTTCGCCGGGTTCTGGATGATTGTTGCTTTCTTAGAACCGACCGGCCAAGGACTGTATCTCATACCTCAACCATCGCGTGTCGGTATTTTCTAACGGTTGGGAGTGACGCTATATTTGCTTTATACCCGTTTTTGCAAGGTTAACGGTTGTCTGCGCGCCTATTTGCCCAATTTGCATGGTTTAGGGGTCCTTTTTCTGCAAATAACGGCGCATGCAACCGTTAAAACTTGAACTTGGCGTTTCATCGCCAAATAGCGACACCTACAACCGTTATAACATCAACATCTCTGCGACAAACGTTCTTATCAGCACAACCCGGAACTGGAACTCCTCAGCCTTTATCTTTATTTTCAAAAATGTAGATACTTTTCGCATACGATCATCGCGTCGTCCGGATCGGACGTTCCCTGGACAAGCACACGGCCGTCCGGAAACAGGACGAGCCTCAGATGGCCGCCGGGCAGTTCCGCACGGACAAGGTACGGATTCGCCATGACCCGGCAGCCTCTTTCCTCAAGCACCCGCTCCCATTCGCGGATCGGAAGCGGATGCGGCATCGTGACCTGTACCGTGTCCCTTCCGCATAACGCTGCCGCGGCAAGCTGCCGATGTACGTCCGGTACGCTCCCATATTCCCGGTCGGCGTGACAGCCGCATACAGGGCAGCTTGAGCTCGGACCGGGGAGCTGCATTTCCCGGAAACCGAATGTCCACAAATCATACGACAACAGCGATCTTCTTACCGCCTTCTTATTTCCTGACAGCCATTTCAACGCTTCGGCAGCCTGCAGGGAAGCGGTGAAATCGACGGCAGGCGAGATTACTCCGACCGTATCGCAGGTCATCCCCTCATCCGCTGCGCTGTCCCGGTTTCCGCCGATGACGCATTGCAGGCACCCGGTAACGCCGGGCACGAATACGGCGCTCATGCCGCTAGAGCCCGCCACACCCCCGTATATGAGCGGAATCCCGTTGCGGTAGCAAACTTCATTAAGCAGCAGCCTCGTCCCGGCATTATCCGTTCCATCGAGCACCAAGTCGACACCGGCTGCCAGCGGCTCCACCGTTCGCTCCGTTACGTCCGTTACATGCGCCTCTATTTGAACGCCGCTGTTGATCGCCTGCAGCCGCTTGGCAGCGGCGACCGCTTTCGGCAGCGCTTGCAGCGCATCCTGCTCATCGAAGAGCGACTGGCGCTGCAAATTGCTCGGCTCCACATAGTCCCTGTCGGCGATCCGAACCGTCCCGACGCCTGCCCGCGCCATATGCTGCGCGAGCGAAGCCCCGAGCGCCCCGATGCCGACAATGAGCACCGAAGCGCGCCGGAGCATCTCCTGCCCGTTCCGCCCGATTGGGCCGAAGCGCAGCTGTCTCGAATACCGCTCTTCATAACGGATATCCCCGAGCGCCGCATCCGGCCTGCGCTCGCTTAAATCAAGCATACACGTTGCCGCCTGTCGCTTTGAACGCTTCCGCCTTTTCCTTCATGCCGGCTTCTATCGCTTCCTTCGTGTCCAGTCCGTTCTTTTCGGCGTAATCGCGAATATCCTGCGTGATCCGCATGCTGCAAAATTTCGGTCCGCACATCGAGCAGAAATGCGCCGTTTTTGCCGCATCCGCAGGCAGCGTTTCATCATGAAACGCCATCGCGCGCTCCGGATCGAGCGACAGGTGGAATTGATCCTTCCAGCGGAATTCGAACCGCGCTTTGGATAAAGCGTCGTCGCGCTGCTTCGCTCTAGGATGTCCCTTCGCCAAATCCGCGGCGTGTGCGGCAATTTTATAAGCGATAACACCATCCTTGACGTCTTCCTTATTCGGCAATCCAAGATGCTCCTTCGGAGTTACGTAACAAAGCATTGCCGTTCCGAACCAGCCGATCATTGCCGCGCCGATCGCCGATGTAATATGGTCGTAACCCGGAGCGATATCGGTCGTCAGCGGACCAAGCGTATAAAAAGGAGCTTCCTGGCATACCTCCATTTGGCGGTCGACATTTTCTTTGATCAGATGCATCGGCACGTGACCGGGGCCTTCGATCATCACTTGAATGTCGTGCTTCCAGGCGATCTTCGTCAATTCGCCAAGCGTCTCCAGCTCGGCAAATTGCGCTTCGTCGTTCGCATCGGCGATGGAGCCCGGACGAAGGCCGTCACCCAGCGAGAACGACACGTCGTAAGCTTTCATGATCTCACAAATCTCTTCAAAATGCGTATATAGGAAATTTTCCCTATGATGCGCAAGGCACCATGCGGCCATAATCGAGCCGCCGCGGGATACAATGCCGGTCACACGCTTGGCGGTAAGCGGAACGTAACGGAGCAGCACCCCGGCATGGATAGTAAAATAATCGACGCCCTGTTCCGCCTGTTCGATCAGCGTGTCCCGGAATACTTCCCAGTTTAAATCCTCCGCGACGCCGTTCACTTTCTCAAGCGCCTGATAAATCGGCACCGTTCCGACCGGCACCGGCGAATTGCGGATAATCCATTCCCGCGTCGTGTGAATGTTTTTACCGGTGGACAAATCCATAATCGTATCGGCGCCCCAGCGCGTCGCCCATGTCATCTTCTCCACTTCCTCCTCGATGGACGAGGCAACGGCGGAGTTGCCGATATTCGCATTGATTTTCACATGGAAATTCCGTCCGATGATCATCGGCTCGCTCTCGGGATGGTTAATATTCGCCGGAATGATCGCTCTGCCTTCCGCCACTTCCTTGCGCACGAATTCCGGCTCCATCCCTTCCCGGATCGCTATGTATTCCATCTCGGGGGTTATAATGCCGCGACGGGCATAATGCATCTGGGTTACATTTCGCCTTTCCCTCGCTCTTAACGGACGGCGGGATAAGCCGGGGAACTGCTCTTCGCCCTTCTCGCCCGCTCTCTCCTCCGAGATGAAGCCGTTATCCTCCGGTTTGATGCTGCGGCCGTCATATTCCTCCGTATCGCCCCGCTCCTCGATCCAGGTCCGGCGAAGGGCTGGAAGACCTCGGCGCACATCGGCTTCATAACCCGAATCGGTATACGGACCGCTCGCATCGTATACGCGAACCGGTTCGTTCGGCGCATCGTTCCCGTTCACCGAAGTCGGGCTTAACTCGATTTCCCTCATTGGAACTTGAATATCGCTCCGGGACCCTTTCGCATAAACTTTGCGGCTGCCCGGCAACGGAGTCGTAAAAATAGACATAAAAATACCTCCCAAGAATAATATTGTTCGAGTTTAAAAAGTCCGGTTTTCAGCACCTAGAATATTGAATAAAGCTTCAAGATTCGGTGTGAACCACTTCCCGAAATGCTTCGTGATCAAAAGTGGACTTTTTAAACTACCTCTAATAGAATCCCTAGGAGGCGCGTTAGTTGGATTGCAGCTTCACCGAATGCGGCGTGATTCTAAAAATCAAAAAAGCCGCTCCGGCGAAGGAGCAGCTGAATGATGCATTGGCACAGACGCTATGCAGGGCTTTTGAAACCGCGCGATTCCGGCGTCCGGGAATAAACCAAAGCACTATCCCACTTTCCTACGCTGGTATAACCCAGATCAGGTTCAAAGGGACCAAGGCGGCAAGCCTTATCTCAGCCCTAACGGGCGCCCCTAGTGGATTCGTTGCTTTGACTATATCCATTGCGGTGCCGTTTTGTCAAGAATAATTTATTCATCCTGACATAGGAGCGGAGCTCAAAGTCTCTCTGCTTCTTAAAGTCTCTCTGCTTATGGCCGATGCTCTCGAAGCATTTCCCGCCATCGCTCGGCAGTGTTTGCCCAAGTAAAATGCCTTTCTATTCGCTCGCGGCTGCCCAGCCCCATCGAAGTCCGCAGTTCGGCATTTTCAAGCAGCAGCAGCAAGCGGTCCCTTAGCTGCCGGTGCAAATCTTCCGGATCCGCAAGGTATCCGGTTGTCCCGTCCTCAATAATCTCCGTCATGCCGCCGGCTCTGGTCGCGACGACCGGCAGTCCGCACGCCATCGCCTCGACATTGACAAGCCCAAACGCTTCCCTGCCACTCGATGGAACAACCGCGATATCTGCGGCTAGAAACCAGTTCGGCACTTGATCATAGGAAACGTAGGGAACAAACTTCACATGGTTCGGCC
Source organism: Paenibacillus tarimensis (assembly GCA_041281825.1). Classification (GTDB taxonomy): domain Bacteria; phylum Bacillota; class Bacilli; order Paenibacillales; family Paenibacillaceae; genus Paenibacillus_D; species Paenibacillus_D tarimensis_A. The sequence goes on from CP166298.1 coordinate 4,169,663, forward strand.
ACATGCGCCCCAGCCGCCCAAGCTTTCTGCTGTATGAGGTCATCCGATGCGATCCGTAGAAGGCGCTCCCGACAATAACGAGAAGAGTATCGGGACGGGAGGCAGCCAGTTCCGGCAAAACCTGAAGCAGATGGTGCACGCCTTTGGACGGGATGAGCCGTCCCATAAACAAGATGACGTTTCGGTTTTCCCAGCCTCTTGCCCTTCGCAGCTTCTCACGCCTGGCCATCCCCTCGGGGGAGTATTGGGAAATAAACTTCGAAGGCTCTACCCCCAAATGAACGACATGAATCTTAGGCGACGCTTCAGGTACAAGCGAAGAGACAACCTCGCCCAGAAACTTGCTGTTCACCACAATTCGCTCCGCACCGGCAAAACAGCGTCTCAAACGGGATCTTCGAATCTGATTCGGACCGATAAACGTCGAAGAGTGGAGGCTAAGCCAAACGCGCGCTTGCGGATAAGATTTTTTAATCTGTAAGACAAATTTCGGTCGATTTTCTACAACGACGACATCCGGCCTGTATTGTCTAAGCGATCGTGCGACAGAGCGGATATACTTCAATTTGTCGGCGGCAGGATAGCGAAAGCAGGGGACTCCCATCAAGCTCCCGCGTCGGGGAAGCTTTCGGGATGCTCTCCCGTATATCCTCGGCGCGGCCTCGCCTGCAAGCTGAGGTACAATGTTTTCCACAACCCGTTCGACCGAGCTGCTTTTGGCGGAAGGCAGAGTAAACGTGCCGGGTGTTATGAAAGCGACTTTGGGCATAACCATTGCCTTTGGCGCACCTCTTTCCCGTAAGCTGTCTCATTTATGACAACATACACAATAAGCGCTTCTACAGGCACGGCAAGCCCCTATGCCCGTACACCCAATTCGGATGAACCTGCGGCAAAGCCTTTTTTCAATCCGGTGACAAGAGCAGTTGATTTGTCCTTCCCGATGTGGCACACTAATTCGGAAGAGAAGTGGAAAGCGCATGTTGGAAAGGACGTGACGAAATCGGCATGAGCAGATGGCTGCTGCGCTCTATGACCGAGCTAAGCTCGCGCAAATGGATCTCGCGAATAACCGGCCGGCTCGCACAATCGACGGCCAGTCGCCGTTTCATCCCGAAATTCGCCCGGATGTACGGAATCCGCATCGAGGAGGCGGAAAAAAGCCTCGAAGAATATATGACGTTAAACGAATTTTTCACCCGGCGGCTGAAGGCCGGTGCAAGGGAAATCGATCCTCACCCCGCATCGCTCGTCAGTCCCGTTGACGCATTAATCACCGGAGCCGGGATTATTAAAGAAGGTACGATTATTAACGTCAAAGGTCAGGACTATACCCTTGAGGAGCTTCTTAACCGGTCTCCGCGCATGGAAAATTATAAAAACGGCTTTTGCCTCGTCCTATATTTAAGTCCCACCGATTATCACCGGATCCACTCGCCGGTAAGCGGCACCATTGTCGAGCGCGAGCATATTCCCGGCAAGGTGTACCCGGTCAATGATTTCGGCCTGCGCCATATGCGGCGGGTGCTCAGCCGCAACGAACGGCTGGTTACTTATATCAAGCACCAGGCGGGAGAACTCGCCCTCATAAAGGTCGGAGCCATGAACGTCAGCAGTATCCGTTATACCGAACCGGCCAAAGGTAAGGCTGAGAAAGGGGAGGAGCTCGCTTATTTCGAATTCGGCTCCACCGTCGTGCTGTTGACCGAGGACCGTTCGTTTACCCTTCGTGGAGATCTGATGCCCGGCAAACGTGTCCGAATGGGCGAAGAGCTGGGGCGTTTGGCGAAATAAATTCAAAAATGACATTCGAACCTGCAACGGTTCGGATGTCATTTTTAATAGCTGCCACTTTATTTGCTCTTTCGCAGATTCATATAGATACAATCTATTAGACATATAGTTATTATATATTTTTCGAATAAGTTTTATTGAAGTAGGATACAAGTATGAATTACAGAGGATTAGGAGGCGGGGCAAATGGAAAGCCGAAATGAGATCAGCAGCAAATTTGACGAGGCTGCGCAGGAATATGACCGGCAACGAAAAATGCTTATTCCTTGTTTTGACGATTTCTATACTATATCGGTATCTCTTGCGGAGGCTGGTACGCACAGCCCCGATATATTAGATTTAGGCGCGGGAACAGGATTACTTTCATCCCTCCTATTACAGAAATATCCGGAAGCCAGGCTTACGTTAATCGATATTTCTGAAAAAATGTTACAGATTGCGAAAGCAAGATTCAAAGGAAACACCAACGTCAAGTATATCCTTGACGATTATACGAAGTTCAATTCGAATGGGAAGTTTGATATTATCGTTTCTGCCCTTTCGATCCACCATCTGTCTGATCCCGATAAACGGGAGCTATATAAAAACACGTTCTTGAATCTTAAGAAAAACGGTGTTTTCATCAATGCCGATCAAGTTTTAGGCCATACTCCGTTTTTTGACGCTCTTTATAAGAACGACTGGAAGAAAAAAGTTGAAGCCGGCCGGTTATCGGCAGCAGAAATTGAATCCGCATATGAAAGAACGAAGCTCGATCGAATGTCCGATTTGCATACCCAACTCGACTGGCTGCGGGAAATCGGCTTTTCGGATACGGATTGTGTGTATAAGTATTATAACTTTGTCGTGATGTACGGCAGAAAAGCAAGGTGAACAAAACATGGGGTGCAGCATGCTGAATGGAAAACCGTTGTGCGCAGTAGATGCCGCCATAGACTTAACCGAAGAAGAAATAATGAGGCTTCGCAACTCATTTGAATTGACGACCATTGACTTTTTAAAACCTGCCGCTATGAGTATGCTGGACTTTGACTTATTGTTGGCGCACTCCAAACTACCGGATGATCTCGTTAAAAATTTTAGAAAATGCCGTTATATTGGGTTTCGAGCACATAATACCGACTATATTAACCCGAACATTGCAAAGGAATTAGGGATTACGGTTAAAGGAATTCCACAGATCGGTGCCAATGCGGTGGCTGAGCATACATTTGCGCTTATATTTGCCGTAACAAAAAGAATTGTAGCTTCGAACGAGAATGTAGTGAACGGCAAATGGAGAGAACAATCGAAACCGAATTATGAATTGTGCGGAAAAACGCTGGGCATTATTGGATATGGGAAAATAGGCAAGCTAGTGGCCGGCTTCGGAAGATTATTCGGAATGGATGTGTTGGTAGCGTCAACTCCCGGTGAAAAGGAAATAGGCCGGGCTCCTCTTGAAGAAGTTTTAGAGCAGTCGGATATTTTGACTTTACACGCGTCTACAAAAGCTGGGAACGACAACCTTCTGAACAGAGAACGTATGTTTATGATGAAAGACAACGCCATCATCATAAACACCGCCAGAGGGAAATTAATGGATTATAATGCGTTGGAAGAGGCATTGAAAAGCGGGAAATTGTTTGGTGTCGGTCTGGATGTATTCCCGGAAGAACCGGTGCAGAGCTTAGAGCTGTGTCAGCTTCCTAATGTAGTAAGCACTCCGCATCACGCTTTTTATACAGATCGCACAATAGCATTGATGAATCGTCACTTAATCGATAATGCCGTCACTTATTTTACCCCGAAAGAGTCGCTGCAATAATGAAAAGCCCCTCAACGAATTTCCGAGGGGCTTTTGCCGGTATACTGTTTAAATTGTCTGCTGAAAAAGAAAATATCCCGGTAGCCGAGCGCGTCGGCCACCTCCGTCACATTCATGCCCGCATGCATCAATAGATGCTGCGCACGCTCGATCCGGGTACGGATCATGTACGACTGCACGGACATACCGATCAATTCCTTGAATTTTATGGAGAAATAGCGCGGCGACAATTGAGCCCGCATTGCCAAATCCTCAACACGGTGTGTGATCCCGGCATTCTGCCGGATGTAATTGGCTACCTCGTGAATCGCTTCCGTCAACTGGTTGCTTGCCTTGCGCTCGACCGGATTCCCGCCCTCAGTATCCTGGCGAAGCAGATGAATCATCAACTGCTTGATAATGAGCCGGGCTTCCTCCTCCGCAGCAAATGTTTTGACCAGGAACAGCCGCACATAACGTGACAACAGGTACTCGAAGTCCACCGTTTCGTCTAGTGCACGGTACGGATTCGGAATCTGGCTGACGGGCTCAGTTACATCGAAATGTATATAAGTGAGCACGAGCGGTTTCTGCGGATTATGCGTGGCGCTGGTATAGTCGCCGGGACGGAACAGAAAGCAGCTCCCTTGACCGACCGGATAGGGCTGCCCGTTCAGCTCCACTTCCCCTTCTCCGCTCCATATGTAGAATAAATCGTAATTGGCCATCGGTTTTTCACGTTTTTGCCACTTCCAGCCCGGCTCGCACACAATTTTTGCAAAGGCGGGCAGCAGCACGAATGAAGAAGGCGCGGCATGCAGCATATCCCCAACTCCCAATGTTGTACTCCGAGTAGCTTATCGATGTCATCATACACCAGTCCGAAACCTGTGCGCAACTTTCCAGGAGTGTGGATGAACGGCCAACTTAGCATTGATCTTCTCCTTAGGCGCAGATTATGGCTGGCATGGGGGCGAGCATTATACGATCATATTTGCAGAAAAAAGTTGGGAGTAACATTAGCCGAAGCGAGCCAAAAAGTGTTATAATATCACCCGAAAGCAATTGAACTCTTCGGAAGGATGTAGGATCCAATGAACCCACTTGCCAAGCAGTTGAACGAAACGATAGAACGGGAAAATGCAAACGTATACGCCATGCTTTCCGGCATCGGCAAAGCGATCTATTTTCCGAAAGAAGGCATTCTAAGCCAATCCGCCGAGGCAAAGGCCAAAGCAAAGAAGTTTAATGCCACCATCGGCATCGCTACCGAAGGCGGTAAACCGATGTACTTGAATGCGATCCAGAATACGCTGTCCTCTTACGAGCCCAAGGACCTTTACCCATATGCGCCGCCGGAAGGCAAGCCGGAGCTGCGCTCCGCATGGCGCGCCAAAATGATCGAAGAAAACCCGTCGCTTACCGATAAACCGTTCGGCAAACCGATCGTCACCAATGCGCTGACACATGGTCTGAGCATTGTTGCAGATCTGTTCGTGGACAGCGGCGATGCTGTTATTATTCCCGACAAGAATTGGGAAAATTACGAATTGACATTCGGCTTGCGCCGAGGCGCAAACATCGTGGAATATCCGTTGTATAATGAGCGGAACCGTTTCAACAGCGCAGGCCTGCGCGAAACGTTAATGGCACAGAAGGAAAAAGGTAAAGCTGTCGTCGTTCTTAACTTTCCGAATAATCCAACCGGCTACACACCGAGCAGAGAAGAGGGAGACGAAATCGTCGCCGCAATCCAGGACGCTGCGGAAGCCGGCATCAACGTTGTCGCCGTTACCGATGACGCTTATTTCGGACTCTTCTTCGAAGACACATTACCGGAATCGTTGTACGGTAAGCTGGCCGACCTGCATCCCCGCGTTCTGGCCGTGAAAGTGGACGGCGCGACGAAGGAAGAGTATGTATGGGGTTTCCGGGTAGGCTTTATTACTTTTGCTTCTCCCTCCGAAGCGATCCAGAAAGCGCTCGAGCAGAAAACGATGGGCATTATCCGTGCAACGATTTCCAGCGGTCCGCATCCATCGCAAACCTTCGTGCTGCATGCGCTGCAGTCGCCGGATTTCCGCGATCAGAAGGCTGAAAAGTATGAGATTATGAAGCGCCGCGCCAACACAGTCAAAAAGCTGCTTGACAGCGGACGGTACGGAGATGTGTGGGAATATTATCCATTTAACTCAGGTTATTTCATGTGCTTGAAGCTGATCGCCGCCGATGCCGAATCGGTGCGCATCCGTCTGCTGGACGAATACGGCATCGGGACGATCGCGCTTGGCGAGACCGATCTTCGCGTCGCATTCTCCTGTATTGAGGAACAGCATTTGGAAGAACTGTTCGATACGATTCATCGGGCCGTTCTCGACGTTGCAGAAACTAAAATTCTTTAACCTGAGCAGAAACGGTAGACGCACGCATGAACCGTTAGCTGCACTTTCTCATGCGGCTAGGTTCTGTGCCGTTCTTGAGCAGAGAAGCCTAGAAATGAAGCAGCGGTTGACTAGGACTTGAATAAAAGTCTTCGTCTGCCGCTGCTTATTTGTTGTGCGATCATAAATTGCCCTCCATCAGTCTTCCGCTTCGCTCTTCAGTTGACGATGCAGACGTCTTGGAAGCCCAAAGCGGATATACACAACGGCCATCGCAAGCGCTGCAAGCGCCGGAACGGCATGACCGGAACACATTAGCGGCCATGCTAGCGGAAGCCAGAGCAAAGTTCCGCAGACTGTTCCAGCGGCAACGGTGATCCTAACGATCGAATCGTTATGACGCCGGTCCGGAAGCGGGTAAATATGCTTCCATACGGAATAGCGATGCGCCTGGCGAAGCGCACCCGATTGGACGCAGAGAATGAACACAAACAGCAAATATATCGCCACCGCCCCCCATCCCGAAAGCAATATCGCTTCGGACGCCAGATATACGGCGGTTCCTCCGATCAGCGTCAACCGGAGCAGGATGCCGCCAAGCTCGGTGCGCACAAGGGTGTGAACAAAAAGCAAAAGATACGTGTTTTCATGACGGTAGCGGACGCGGCCCGCAACCCAAGACAAGTAACTCCGCCTTGCAATGCGTGGAGGAAGAACCGGCACATCAATGAATGAACTGAAAAACCGGTAATATCTGCGTCTCGTCCGTTCTTCCTCTGTTATGAGCCGCTCCCATGGAAAACGATGACGGGCGGGCAATCTGACGACGGCTGCGTAGAGAGCAATCAACATCACCGCAAAAACGGCAGCCAGCCACAGTGATGAACCGAGAAATGCCGCCAGCATCATTGCGGATGCGCACCACCGGATCAGCCTGACAGCCCTGCGGGCGCCTGACCAGGCGACCCGGCGTTCCTCCCATGCTCCGGCACGATTGAGAGCTTTCATCGACAGCAGGACAAGCACGAGAAGAAGCCAATGCTTCGGCTGATCGGCGGCCCGTATATATAGAGGCCAATAGAGCGCAAAAACGGCAGCCATTGCAAGTAATCCCGGAATAAAATGATACCGCCGGGAACGGTTCAAATATTCGTGCATCTCCTGCTCCCGCGGCATAAGAAATACGGTGTCGGCTTGCTGCAGCCATGTTCGCAGAGGGCTCCAACTGATGAACGGGGTGAGCGCAACCGTACCGGCTGCAATGACAGGAAACGACGGAGGCACGTCTCTGAGCAGCATCCCATATCCAATCATCGATAGAATAAGCAACAGCATTGCAAAACCGGGGAAGCCGCTTTGCGCCATATACTGTATATAAGGCATCGTCTCTTTGCGAAAAGCGCGGGCACGTTCCTCCCATACCTTTCCAAGCGGTCTACGCATCTTCATTCCCATCCGTTACAAGAGCATAGAACGTCTCCTCAAGCGTCGCCCCTTCCGTTCCCGCCTGCCGCCGGACCTCGTTCAACGTGCCCTGCGCAGACAGACGCCCGCGGTGCATCACGAGAAACCGGTCGCAGTAGGTTTCAACGGTAGATAAAATATGGGAGCTCATTAGAATCGCCGCCCCGCTCTCTCTCACCTTCACAAGCCGCTCCAACAGCGAGCGGATTCCCAGCGGATCAAGGCCGAGGAAAGGCTCATCTATGATATAAAGCGAAGGCTCCGGCAGCAGCGCATTCATGATCATGACCTTCTGACGCATCCCTTTGGACAGGTGACCCGAGAACGCATTCCGTTTGCCTTCCATGTGAAATTCGCGGAGCAGACGCTCGCTCCTTTCCTTGTAAAGCTTCTCTTCAATGTCATACGCCATCCCCGTCAGTTTCAAATGTTCCTGAACCGTCAATTCATCGAATAAAATCGGTATTTCCGGCACATAAGCGAATGACGAACGATAAAGCCCCGGGTCGTTCGACAGCGTAACGCCCTGAATGGCGATGTCACCGCTGTGCGGCTTCATCAACCCGAGAATATGTTTGATCGTTGTGCTTTTGCCTGCGCCGTTTAAACCGATCAAACCGACTATTTCGCCCGGCCGGACATCGAATGAGATGTGATGAAGCACAGGCTTGCGCGGGCTGTATCCGCCTGTCAGCTGATTCACCCGCAATACGGAATTCATACGGTATCCCCCCATTTTAGACGATTATATCGGAGGTTGTTTATATATCTCCGTTCCGCTTTGCCTTTAACCACTTTGGAGCCCCTTTTTGCTTCTGGTCCCTGGTCCTGGCCGATTTCACCGCGGCCTTCTTCGGTTGGATAGCGCCCTTCGAAGCAGGAGACGGTTTCCGGACGGTTGGGCGGACTTCCTTCGCCGGCACCAGCTTGCCGTATGACATCGCCATATGCTGAATATCAACGCCAAGCTGCTTAGAGAATTTATCCATAATGAACAGCTCCTGCATGGTGACGATCGTCAATACGGTTCCCGGACGCCCCATTCTGCCCGTCCTGCCGGCGCGATGTACATAATGGTCGGCGTCAACTGGCGGATCAAGGTTAATTACGAGCGGCAGATCCGGGATATCCAACCCTCTGGCCGCTACATCAGTGGCCAGGAGCAGCCGGCAGCCTCCGCTCCGAAACCGGGTTAGTGTGCTTGCCCGTTTCGACTTATCGGCATCTCCGTACAGCGCTTCAACGCTAAACCCTTCATAGCCCAGCTTAGATTCCCAATTGGCGATCATGCCCGTATCGTTCAAAAACAACAGCGCCGAAGCCGGATCAAGCAATCGGATCAGTCTTCTCGCGGTGTCCACCTTATCCCGCTTGTCCGATACCAGAAACAGGTGCTTGACCTGAGCCGCTACCCGCTGCTGCGGTTCAATCGCGACATGAATCGGATCGGTCATCAACCGCTTCTCCATCTCTGCCATGGCCTCCGGGTACGTCGCCGAGAAAAAGGCGATTTGCCGGTCGCGATTCATCCCTTGCAGCAATTCCTCCACTTCGCGCGTCGACCCGAGCCCGAATACCTGGTCCACTTCATCGATGATAACGATTTTCGTTTCATGCAGCTTCAGCTTCCGCATCGCTGTCAGCTCGCGAATGCGCCCAGGCGTTCCGATAACAAGCAGCGGATGCTCTTTCAGCTTTTCCAGCTGCCGCTTCAGTGCAGCGCCTCCGATTAACGGCTGTGTCCGGATACCAAGCGGTTCTCCGTATGCTTTGGCGACATGTACGATTTGCATGGCCAGTTCCTGCGTTGGCGCTAGAACGACGGCTTGCACCGATTTCCCCGCTGTGTCGATGCGTTGCAGCACCGGCAGCAAATAGGCGAGCGTCTTTCCGCTTCCGGTCTGCGAGTGCGCGACGACATCCCTTCCCTCCAGCATGGCTGGGATCGCCAACGCCTGAACCGGCGTCGGTTCGGTAATCCCGTTCTCCAGCAGCTTTTCTGACAACAGATCGTTGATTGACAGCCTGCTCCAACTCGAATTCATCTATATACCCCGCTCTCTAACATTCCGGTTATTTTTGATTCAGCCACTTGCCCATAATCCGGTCCGACAACCGTGGGAACAGCTGGTATAATTTGATGCCGGCAGCCGCTCTTCGCGGCAAATCGACCTCGGGCGTGCGACGCTCGATGACCCGGATAATCGTCTTGGCAACCCGTTCCGGCGGCATTATAAACCATCGGACATTGTTTGCGTATGTACCTTCCGGGTCCGCGAGATCAAAGAACGGGGTGTCGATCGGTCCCGGGTTGACCGCCGATACCGTGATTCCCGTTCCGGCCAGTTCAAGACGGAGCGCGTTAGTGAAGCCTAGCACCGCGTGCTTCGTCGCGGTATAGCCGGTCGATTTCGGTGTACCGATCTTCCCCGCCATCGAAGCGATATTCACGATATGACCGGCGCCGCGTTTCATAAAGTACGGCAATACCGCCTTCGTGCAACGGACTATACCCAAATAATTGGTATCCATCATTTCGCTGTAATGGGATACAGGCGCTTCCAGAATCGATTCGAATTTTCCGAAGCCGGCGTTATTCAGCAGTACATCGACGGCGCCGACCTCCGCTTCGATTTTTGCAATTGCATCCGTAACCTGTCCATCATCGGTCACATCCAGCACAAACGAAGCATGACGTCCGGTTAATGATTCCGTCACGGCCTTCAGCTTGGTTTCATTCCGGCCGGTTACGATCGGCACAGCGCCGCAATCGATCAATTTCTGAGCCGTCAGTCGGCCAATTCCGCTTGTGGCGCCCGTTATGAGCACCTTTTTTCCTTTTATCATCCATGCTCACCCGTCCGTTCAGGTTAATCTTCCACTCGAATCTTAAACAATTCAATTATAAGTTTATATTAATTATCCCCTCATAAGCAAAAAAAAAGCTCCCCACGGGAGCGAAAGACATGATACTATGCAATCAGGACCTGGATATCGAGCTCGCCGATTCCTTCCATAATGAGTGGAATCGTTAATGCTTTCTTGGCTTCGAAGCCTGCGGCTTGTGCGGAACGCAACACGACCGGCGGCGTAATATCGACACATACGCCTTGATTGAACAGCATTGTGCTGGCGTTGCCGCTGATCATATTGCCTAATTCGGAAATCGCGCTGCTGCCGATTTCATCGATCTCGGAGACGGTAAATCCGCCCATCATCGCTGAAATGATCTTTAGAGCCACTTCTTCATTTAAACCGAAAACAATTTCACCGCTCATTTGTCCGGTCATACCGATCTGAATCCATATGTAATTGTCTACAAATTTAACATCTTTAATACCTAGCTGTCCCGTAGCCGGCCGAATCATAATCACTTGTTCGATGACGGTCTTTGCCGCCTCAAGAAACGGATTAATATATTCTGCCTTCATAATACCCCCCCTTTTCGACATGGTTCGTTCGATCCCGTATAGTTTTTATTATACTGAAGACATTAGGACAAGTATACTATTTTTAATAACATTAGTTCAAAATACCTATAATAGCTGAGAGACTTTGAGCTCCGCTCAAAGATCCCTATGTAAGGAGGGAAATTATATCATGCCTAACATATGGACACATTTTATTTTTGGTGAACATGTCCTGTTCGCACTGGGAGAACAAGCATTAATCGGTAACCCGGATACGAGGCGCATGTTTAATATGGGATGCCAGGGCCCGGACTTTCTGTTCTATCATCACTATTTACCATGGAAAAAAAGCAAAGCAATGAATCAGCTCGGCAGCGCGATGCACAGCCGTCATTGCGGTAAAGTGATCATGGACCTTTTGGATGCGGCGGGCGGACGTTATTCGGCCGAAAGCGCACCGGATCCGGCCGTTATCTACACCTTGGGTTTTGTGCTGCACCATGTGCTGGACCGCAATATGCATCCGTACGTCTTCAGCCGGTCCGGATTTCGCAAATGGGATCATCAACGCTTTGAAGTGATCATGGATACCTTGATTACCCGTAAATTGCTGGGTATCGAAACATGGAGAACGCCTGTGTGGAAAGAAATCCGGATCGATGCGCTTCCGCCGGCTGTTGTAGAGGCATTCGAACGGGTTACGGCCGGGCATTATCCTGAGCTTGCACCGCTCATACAGAGCGGGGATTGGAATCGGGCTTGCCGCGATATGATTCAAGCGCAGCGGTTGTTCCATGATCCGACCGGGGTGCGCAGACTGCTGACATTCGGGCAGATCGAACCGCTGGTATATAAGAAAGAGGTTCCTGCGCTCGATGTAATGAACGAACAGAGAACCCCTTGGGTGGATCCGACAAACAAAGACATTGTTTACGATTACAGCGTATGGATGATGTGGGACACCGCCCTTGAAGAAGGCTCGCGCATTATTGCCGCTATTCTGGACTGGTTCCGTTCCTTAAACGCTGATGACGGCAATACGGCACAATTAAGAAAGGAAATTGTACATTTGATCGGCAACCGATCCTACGAAACCGGACTTCCTTGCGATATGAACGCCGAAATCCGTTATGCCGAACCGATATGGATGGCTTGAAGTATATTCCATAAACTTGCGGGGTGAGCGTTTCCAGCCCGATCCGGCTCCTCTTCTTGTCGCATTCACCTGCTTCCATTATATGGTCTATCTGCTAAATCGCTTTCGTCCGGTTTCGGCGGAACCGCAGCCGCATTAAGCGAAGCCGCTCGTACAGCTGTTCGACCTGTCTCCCTTTTAATTCCTCTTCGGTGTATACCTGGTTCAGAATGGGCTTTAAATAACGGTCGCCTACAATCATCAGCGCATCCCACATTTTGGCCCTTTCCGATTCCGGCACTTCCGCAAGTTCGCGTTCAATGAGTCCCTCCAAATCGTATCCTTCTCCTTCAAGCTGTTCGATTCGTTCGATTAATTCACGGCGGGGCAGTTCAAGCGCAGCTTGAAGATCCGCTAACGTATGGCCTTCCCTAATGCCTCCGAGTATACGGCGCTTTTCCTGGTGCCTGTCCATTTCATTTTTATATTTGGTCTCTTTCTGCTTGTACAGCCATTGTGTATACGTTTTCGGATCGAGTGACTCCATCACCCAGTCGAGCGGGAAAGGCGTCGTCTGCTCAAACTTCTGCGTAATGGCAAGCACTTCGCCCGAGTAAGCCGAATGCTTCGACTCTCCCCAGCCCGGTATTTCCAGCAGTTCATTCTCCTGGTGCGGCACAAAGGCGCTGATCATCCACAGCATCCGGTTCGTCGCAATCAAATAAGCGGCTTTCTTCTGTTCGACCGCCTTGCTGCGGCGCCATTCCCGAAGCGCTTCGAACAATTCCGGCCGGGCATGCAATTCACCGTAGCACTGCAAAAATGAAATCGTGCCCCCCGCGCCTCTGCTGCTTCCTCTGTCGTCAAGCATGGCATCAAGTAACGGAATGTATCCCTCGCCCATCTTGATCGCAATCCCGTGACGGAAAGCGATGATCATCTCTTCCCAGGACGTCCCTTCGAACCACACCGTCTGAGATGCGCTGTCTCCGTCTTGCCAGAACACCTGCCAGGCACCTTGTCTTTCACAGATAGATACTTGCGCCCGCATGACGCGCCCTTCTTCAATTTGCTTTTCCAGCGTGTTAAGAAATACCAATTGCATGATTAAACACCTCCTCGATTTATTGACCGGCATGAACGAAAAATGTTTAAAAACAACAAAAAACACCTCTCCTGCAAAATATGCATAGAGAGGTGCTTCCTCCGTTCAATTATTCGGTTGCTGTTATCGTATCATAACCCGCACGTTGTGACAAGGAAGAATTTTGTAGCACTTCGGATTTAGTGTATAATAAAGCGGAGAATGGAATGGAGGATGGACGGATGCTGCCTAATTATGATTTTATGTCAGATACAACGGAAGAAACGTCGACGCGGTTCGCTACCTTTATCGCGCCAAGTTTGAAAAGGTTTGATTTAGCCGTCACAACGACCGCTCGCTTTTACGGCAAAAAGCTGGTTACCGATCTGCAGGCGGGCAAGACGGCGATTATCGGCCCTGACGATCTGGAAGAGGAAGGTTATCTGGAATTTGTATTCAAGCTGACCGAGGAGGAAGCGCAGGAGCTTAGGCAATTCCTCTATCTTGTTGTCGGGACTGTGAATTTTACCGACTAAGCTGGGCACACTGAAAGGGTACTTATTCCGTATCCGGAGGTGCCCGAATGGACGGATTTATTCATGAAAAGAAACGGAAATATACCGACTTCGCCAATGTAGAATCCAGTCGCAACGATCTTATGGCGGAAGAATTTCCCGAAGGTCCTTACGGGGCCGATCTGATTACCGAATCGCTTGGAAAAAGCTCGATCTGGCGGGAGGATCAGCGTCCGCCGAACCGGTTTGATTATGAAAACCGGGAACTGCATGAAGGATTGGAACGCGGTTATGACGGGGACGGAGGCGAAGGCAACGCCGCTCCCGAGCTGTTTAATCGGGAATGAGAAAACTTCTTATCGATGCCTTCAAAGATGGGCGACCTAAAAGATTAAAAAAATAGCGGTAATTTTTTCCTCTATAGACAAAGAAACGCGGGGACCGCGACAAATAGCGGTATTTTGTACCGTTAAACCAGTGGGGAAGTGGATTTGATACGAATAAGACTATGGATTACCTTTGTTTTCAAAAAAGCAGATCGACCGCCTTATTTAAGGCCACAAATTTCCGCTATTTTTAATTCGCTTGGATGCAGCCCGGTTCTGTGCTGTCCCTGAAACATCCGAACCTTTCGCCATGAAATATAAGCCGGTTTAAGAGTGAAACTTTAATCGAAGCAAAGACGCTGCCGTTGGCGGCAGCGTCTTCTTTATGCTTGATCCAATTCCGTTAAATAAACGGGCCGATTTTCTTGCATGGACAAGTATGCGCCGAACACCATTTGCATCGTCAGCAAATTGTCGGCCACACTGTTTTCCGGCTCGCGGCCTTCCTCAATCGCCCGCATTAACTCGCCCATCGTACCCATAAAAGCATGCGGAAACCATTTTCCATGCAGCTGGGGCGTAAACCAATAATCCGTACATAGCTTCCGCGAATAAAAGCTGAGCGTATCTTCCCGCCCGACCGGATAATTGTACAACGAGCCGTTTGTACCTTTAATGATACCCTCCGTCCCTTCAAACCGGAACGTCGCGTACCAGTCATCCTCCGTGCCGATATGATTATGATTATCGTGGATCAGCCCTCTCGCTTCGCCCGGAAATCTGATATGCATCAGTGTGCGCGTCTCGCCTTTGCACTGCTGACCGGGAAAGCGCGCACCATCGGCATAAATATATTCCGGCGTGCCGAACAGATAACGGATTGAATCCATGTAATGAATGCTATGATACATAAATTCCAGTGTTTCAATCTCCCGAAGCCATGTCCAATTGGCGAATTCCTGCTTCACATTGACGGATATCGTCGCCTGCAGCAGCTCGCCAAGCCATCTCCGCTTAATGATGGTATGGCTTGCCTTTATGCCGGGAGACCACCGCATCTGCTGGTTCACCGCCGCTTTGATTCCCGATTCGGCGCATGCGGACGCGATCCCTTTTGCTTCTTCGTAGCTCTCCGCCAGCGGCTTCTGACAGAGCAAATGCTTGCCTGCCTTCGCCGCTTGTCCGGCGAGCAGCGGCTGTATTTTGGCGGGAACCGCCAGATCGACAATGACCACGTCTTTATCCTCCAGCAGCTGCTCGAACGAGGCATACACCTTGTCAATACCGAACCGGCCGGCTAATTCCCGCGCTCGCTCGAGGTTCAAATCGTAGATCCCGACAACGCGAAAGCCTGCCATCCGATAGGCGGGCAAATGACACGATTCCACAATCTCACCCGCACCGGCGATCGCTATGCCCATCTGCTTATTGCTCGGCAGCGCAGGCTTGTAATCCAGGTCAAGCAGTTGCAGTTCCGTTATGCTCATGCCTTGAACCCCCTCCCGTCACAAGCTCGGTCCGATCCGGTTAATGCTGAATTCCTGATGGCCCAGTATTTCCGCTTTCGTCAGCTTACCGGACGCCACATCGATAATCTCCTGCCAGATCCGCTCGCCGCTTTCCTGAAGACTGATCGTTCCGGATAAAACATCGCTTACATCGACATCCATATTGTCTTCCATATGGCGGAAAACTTTGCTGTTACCCGTAATTTTGATTACCGGCACAACGGCCGACCCTGTCGGAGTCCCGCGTCCCGTCGTAAAGCAAACGATATGCGCGCCGCCCGCAGCCATGCCGGATACGCATTCGATGTCATTGCCCGGCGAGTCCATAAAGTACAGCCCTGTTTCCGGTATGTCCTCCGCATATTCGATGACGCCGCGGATCGGCGCGGTTCCGCATTTACTTATACAGCCCAGCGATTTTTCCTCAATCGTCGACAATCCTCCCGCAATATTGCCCGGGCTCGGATTGCCGCCCCGCATATCGGCGCCCATCCGGTCGACTTCTTTCTCGAAACGATCAACAATGTAGTAAAGCTTATCCTTCGTCGATGCATCGATACACCGTTCCGCCAGCACATGCTCCGCCCCGATAATTTCCGTCGTTTCGCCGATGACGATCGATCCCTCATGTTCAATGAGCGAATCTGCGGCGACTCCGAGCGCCGGGTTCGACGCCAAACCGGAAGTCGCGTCCGAGCCCCCGCACTTGACGCCTACCTTCAGCTTGCTTAACGGCACCTCTTCACGCTGCTGTTTATCGAGCTCCGCTTTCATTTTCCTTGCGAGCTCCGCGCCGTGTTGAATAGCTTTAACCGAGCCGCCTACGGATTGAATGTCAAACACTTCTACCGGTTTACCGGTCTTGCGGATCTCCTCGGCAAGCGCGATCGGATCGACAACCTCGCAGCCCAGACTAATAATAATGACGCCGCCGACATTCGGATTTTTCCCCGTTCCGGCCAATACCTCAAATGTGCGGTCTTTATCCGCACCGATCTGGCTGCAACCGTGTTGGTGCGGAATCGCAATTGTATCCGGAACGAGCTGCATAATCCGGTTGCATACTTGATTGGAGCAAATAACAGTCGGAATGATAAGCAAATGATTGCGAATGCCGATATCGCCGTTCGGCCTGCGGTATGCCATAAATGTTTTCACGCTTGTTCCACCTTCCCCGCTTGGTCCCCGCGGCCGCGGATGCCTTCAATATTATGCACATGCACATGCTGTCCCGGTTCGATATCCGCCGTCGCCCTTCCGATCACTTCGCCATACTTGCGAACGTCTTCCCCGGCTGCAATCGGTTTGACCGCCACTTTATGCCCGAATGCCACATTTTCCGTCAACGTGACGAGAATGACATCGTCCCCGCTTCTCACCCGGACGTCCTCCCCTTCGGACAAATCGCGCAGCGCCGTCGCGACATGGTCTCTTTCATCCACAACCAGAGCATCCGCTCCCGCTTGAATATGTCCCGCCATAGCCTTCGCTTCCTCTCTTCTTACGCCTCATCAACCATACGGTTGGTTAATGCGCCCAGTTTTTCAATCTCGATGGTAACGACATCGCCGTGCTGCAAATAGACCTGCTTCTCCGGCGGATAACCGAGCACTACGCCTTCAGGCGTTCCCGTCAAAATAATATCGCCCGGCTCCAGTGTCAGATGTTGAGAAATGTAGCTGACGATTTCGTCGCAAGGGAAAATCATATCCGATGTATTGGAATGCTGGCGAACTTCTCCATTAACGGTACATTTAATTTCCAGCTCATTCGGATTGCCTACCTCTTCAGCTGTCACAAGGTAAGGACCAAGCGGCGAGAAGTCGTCGCATATTTTCCCGAGCATCCATTGCGGCGTGCGCAGCTGCAGGTCGCGCGCGGACAAGTCGTTTACGCAGCAATAGCCGAACACATGCCGGAGCGCCTGCTCGCGGGAAACGTATTTCGTCTTTTTGCCGATGACGATCACAAGCTCCGCTTCATAATCGACCTTCTGGGACGCTTTAGGCAGCGCAACGTCATGCCCGTTGCCCGTCAGCGTATTGCTGAACTTATTGAACAGGATCGGATATTCCGGAATCGGCGCGTTCGTTTCTTCCGCGTGCTTGCGGTAGTTGAGGCCGACGCAGATGATTTTGCTTGGCGCTGTGACGCAGGGCGCCCAGTTTAATCCGGACTCGTCAAGCAGGAAAGACGGAGACCCGCTCTCAGACGAAGCAAGATCCGTAACCGTCTGCAGTGCTTCCATCGCCGCGCTCCCGCCTTCAATAACTGCATGTATGCCGCCAGGTACCGCCGTATGCCCGTAATGCTGCGCGGCAGCTGCGATATCAATAACTCCGCGGTCCGTCTTCACGCCGAGCTTTGTTTGCCCATCCTGTAAAAAATTTAATAATTTCATGATTGAACTGCTCCTTTCATTAATTAAGCGTTTTTGCCGAATACGACTCCTCCGTCGATATACAGCGGCGAACCCATCATAAATTTCGATTCGTCCGAAGCCAGAAACAGCGCTGCCTGAGCGACATCTTCCGGCGTTCCGAGCTCCCCGCTCAATTGGCGTGTTTTAAGCGCTGCGATTGC
This sequence comes from Paenibacillus tarimensis, assembly GCA_041281825.1. Lineage (GTDB taxonomy): Bacteria > Bacillota > Bacilli > Paenibacillales > Paenibacillaceae > Paenibacillus_D > Paenibacillus_D tarimensis_A. The sequence continues at coordinate 4,187,649 of CP166298.1, forward strand.
AGCTTCCGGGTCATCGTACGACGTTCTCAAATACTGCTCCACGAACGGGGTGAAAATCGTACCCGGCAGCAGCGCGTTCACCCGGATGCCGTACGCGGCGTAATCGACCTGCATCGATTTCGTCAGTGCAAGCACCGCCCCCTTCGTCGCGGCATAGGAAGCGCGTCTTGCAAGACCGATTTCTGCAATACAGGAGGACATATTGATAATGCTGCCAGACTTTTGCTTCATCATATGCGGGACGGCATATTTGCTCGGCAAATAAACGCCTTTAATATTAATGCTCATAATTCTGTCCCATTGCTCCGGCTCGATTTCATGGAGAGCGCCCACGCCGCTGATCCCCGCGTTGTTGAACAGCACATCAATCCGTCCGAAACGGCTGATCACCTCGTCGATCATCCGTTCGACGCTGACAGCCTCCGTAACGTCCGCCTGGATAAAACATGCGCTTCCGCCATTGCCTTCAATTTCGGCTACCGTCTCGATGCCTTTCGCGGCATCGAGGTCGTTAACGACGACTGTTGCGCCTTCCTCAGCAAAACGGAGCGCCGTACTCTTGCCGATTCCGGATCCGGAACCGGTAATTAATGCAATCTTCTCCTTCAATCTCATACCCTTTCAGCTCCCTTCATTAACTGCGGCTTCCGTTGCAGGTGCCCCGCCCTGAGACAGGCGCCCGGCAAGTCTGCCTATTTCTTCATAGGCATGACCGCGCTTCACTTCCCATTCGTGCTGCGGCATGGAACAGCTGACTGCAGCGATGATGACTCCTTGCGTGTCATAGACCGGTGCGGCCAAACAGCTGAATCCGACGACCGCCTCCTGCAGGTCATAAGCGATGCCTTCTCTACGGACCGATTTGAGCTGCTTGATCAGCTCTGTCCGGGTCGTTACCGTATGCGGTGTGCCTTCAGGCAACCGCTCATCCGGATAAATCGCTGCCAGCTGCTGCTCGTTCAATCCGGCCAGCATCGCTTTGCCGAGCGCCGTCTGGTGCGCAGGCAGCCTCATTCCCGGATCAGACGCCAGTCTCACCGGAGACAGCGCTTCCTCCTTCGCCAGGTAGAGCACCTGATTTCCTTCCAGCTTTGCCAGCTGAATCGTTTCGCCGATTCTCCGCATCGAAGCCGGCGCTTCGCGGTGGAACAGCGATATCAGATCAAACTGCCGGAAATAAGAGCTCCCGATCATCCCGAAGAATGAGCTGAGCGCGTAAGTATCCCCTTTGTCCCGCGTTATCCATCGCAGTTCCTCCATCGTAAGAAGAAGCGAAAACATCGAACTCTTGTTAATGCCGAGCTTCTTGGAAAGATCGATGAGCTTGAACTGATGCGGGTGCTGGGCTATTAATTCCAGAATCCGCGCGGCTTTATCCAGTGCAGGCACCCAGTACTTTCTATCCATCGCCCCTCCTGTGGTTTTATATACAAAACCAGGTTTTATAAATTTAACTAGATTTATCATATCACCGCTGTAAAGACCGGTCAACGAAAAGATAAGAAAAAGAGGTCTCCCAAGAGACCTCTCAATTGTGCAATTTTCACCGCTTCTTAGCTGTAGATGGCTACTCCAACTAACCCTGAGATCAGAATAACCGATATCGGATGCTTCCGAAAAAAAATCAATGCGCACAGCGATCCGAGAAAGATCAGGATTTGACTTACTGTAAACCAGGAGAAAGAAGACACGAGCCCGTTGTTCACTGCAAAAATAATGGCCGCATAGATAATTAATCCCGTTATGATCGATCTCAGTCCGTAAAAAGAAGATTTAATCCATTTATTCCGTTCGATATTAAAGAAAATCATCCCGAGAATGACGATCAAAATAAAGGACGGCAGCACGATTGCGACCGATGCGAGTGCAGCACCTAACAGCCCCGCTTGACCGTAACCGATAAAAATCGCGGCGTTCGTTGCAATCGGCCCGGGTGACATGCCGGCTACCGCAATGACATCGGTATATTGCTGCGCCGTCATCCATCCGTGACGTCCGACGACTTCCTCTTGAATCAAAGGGATCATCGCATAGCCGCCCCCAAACGAGACGCAGCCAATCATAAAGAAGGTTACAAAGAGATCGACAAGCATGCCCTCTCCCCATTTCTATATTTTTCAACAATAAGAATAATATATATTTTTTAACTCGAAAGCCGGCTTTCTCAAATCATATAGTCATAAACGATCTTTTTATCGTCCGGCAATTGCTTTTTCTCCGTCGCCGTTTCTAAACCGAACCATTTTTTGCGGATAACGACGATCGCTATGCCTGCCGCTGCCCCTCCGACGATGAGGATAATCGGATGGATATACCGCCCCCCGAATAATAACAGAGCGACAGTCAATCCGGCCAATAGGGCCGTTGTTTTATCGAAAATAGCGGATTTTCCGATTTTAATGGCCGCGTAGGTAATCAATGCGACAACCGTGGCACGGACCGACATGAATGCGGCTTCGATTTTCGGATGCTCTTTAAATTGAAGAAAAAACACCGCTAACAGCACAACGATGCAAAAGGTCGGCAGCAGTATGCCGGTCATTGCCGCAACCGCGCCCATAGCGCCCGCCAGCCGGTAACCGATGAATGCAGCGGAGTTAATCGCGACGGCTCCCGGAACGGATTGCGCAACGGCAAACAAATCGGAGAGCTCATCATTCCGCAGCCATTTTCTCTTTTCCACCGCTTCACGTTCAATTACAGGAATCAAGGCATATCCCCCGCCGAAGGTGACCGGCCCCATCTTAAGAAAGGTAAAAAAAATTAGCCGAAGCAGCTTCCAGTTCAACTTCATCCTGCCTCCCTCCGACACAAATCTATATTTATTATAACACCTTAATCCCATTTTGGAATTATGTATTCGTTCTTTTCTATTTTGATGACTTTAAACCTGCCTTTCAACCGACTGTTCACACAAACAGTCGTAATATTACCATCGGTATAGTCGGATTTTTATCAAATTGGTTCAAAGTACTCGAACCTTGCCTTGTCGCCTTTAAATACCATAAGGTATAATGGAAGCTGCCGGCATCTCCCTTTTATGAACGTTATTCTACATTATCCAGGGGGTTGAAGATGGAACAACATTCTCGGTTTATCCCAACGCCCAAAAAGCTGATCTATCATCGGATCGCAGAACAAGGAACGGTATCCAAAGCCGAGCTGCTGTCCGAGTTCAAGCTGACAAGCAGCACACTCACCCGCTTATTAGATGAGATGATCGCGGAAAAGCTTATCTTAGATTCAGGTCTGGGTCCTTCCAACGGGGGGAGGAGACCGATTCTATATCAAATCAACCCGTCCTACGGGTATTTTTTCGGGCTTGAAATATCGAGGCTTTACTCTTCTTTAGGTTTTTTTGATATGCAGATGAATCCGATGTCGTTCGTCCGCTGGCGGATGGATGAGGCGATGACGCCGCATCAATTCATAGAACATGTGCATACCAATATGAGGTCGATTCTGAAGGACCATCGGATCGAAGCGGAGCAAGTGATCGGAACCGGCATCGGCGCCGTCGGACCTCTTAACAGGCAGAAAGGGATCATTCTGAAGCCGTTATATTTTCAGGCCAAAGGCTGGAACGATCTTCCGATCTGCAGTCTGCTCGAAGCGAAAACGGGATTCCCGGCCCGGCTGGAAAATGGGGCCAATACCGCTTTGATCGGTGAACATTGGTCGATCCGACGCGAGCGCGTGCAGCATATGCTCTATGTGCATGCAGGAGCGGGACTGCGCTCAGCCATGATGTCGCACGGACAAATCATTCACGGTACGATCGATATGGAAGGATCAGCCGGCCAAATGATCATACAGACGGACGGCCCTAGGTTGCAGGATCACGGAAACTACGGCGCGCTTGAAGCGTTCGTATCTGTGCAGGCACTGGAGAAACAAGCCCGCAGCTATGCCAAAACGGGCGCGAGCGGTTGGCAGGAGAAATACCAGATCACCGCGGAACAAGTCAACTTTGACTTCTTGCAGAAAGCCCTCGCTCAGGACGATGCTTTCGTGAAGCATTTATTTCTTGAATCGGCCGCTTATTTCGGCATCGGGCTCGCCAACCTGATCAATGTATTTCACCCGGAGCAAGTGATTCTCGGCGGGGCGCTCACAAATGCGCATGAGCAATTTTACCGGACAGCCATTCAAGTCGCACAAAAAAATACGTACTACTATCCCGAATATGAACCGAAGTTTTCCAAAGGCGTATTAAAGGAGGACGCGGTCGCCACAGGAGCGGCGCTGATGGTCTGGAAGGAAATTCAGCTGTAATTCAGCTGGGACTTAGACGTATGCTGAAGCAGGTGTCCTCCGGAAACCTTTCGGGACTCAATTATTTTCTATACTTGGTTTGGTATGTATGCAGCAGCAAATAGCACCCTCGCGGATGCTATTTCTGTTGTTCTAGCGGGTATTGCATAATTAGCGTCTTCACGGGCACTATTTGCTGCTGATCCAGCGGGTTCTCGTTATTAATGCCTTCAAGGGCACTATTTACTGCCGATCAGACGTTTAACTGATCAACTTCTTTAATCCGCCGAATTCGAGCTCCTCGAACTTCCGAATGGCGGCTTCTCTTCTCACATTCAAAATACATTCGTCAAGGCAGCATTCCACCGGAGCGTCAAGGCGGATTCTCGCCAAGTCCCTGGACAGATGAAGCATCTCCAGGTCGGCCTCGATCTTCTTCCGCACCCCGTTCGGAAGCGATTCCAGATTATCCAGTACGCCTTCGGCCGTTTTGTATTCGTTCAACAGCTTGATTGCCGTTTTCTCGCCGATGCCGCGCACCCCGGGATAATTATCGCTTGTATCGCCCATAAAGCCTTTCAAATCGATTACCTGCTCCGGCGTCAATTGTCTCTCTTCCCAGAGGGAATCAGGATCGTAGACGGCATAATTGGACTTGCCTTTTTTCATAATAATGACTTTAATTCGCTCGGTGACGAGCTGAAGCATATCATGGTCGCCTGTAAGTATCAGCACGTCGGAATCGGCTTCGAATCTTTTGGCGATCGTACCGATGCAGTCGTCCGCTTCGAAGCCGACAATGCCGATATTGCGGACGCCCATCTCCTCCACAACTTCCTTCACCAGATCGAACTGAGGGATCAGCTCCGGCGGCGGCTCCATCCGGTTTCCCTTGTAATCGGGATACTGCTCCGTACGGAAGGTGCTGCTCCCCATATCCCAGCAGCATACGACATGCGTCGGCTCAAACGTTTGCAATGCATCGAAAAAGTATTGAATAAATCCATAAACCGCGTTTGTAGGCAGCCCTTCGCTAGTCTTCCTTATGTAGCCGCTGTAAGAAGTAGCATAGAATGCACGGAATAACAGCGCCATGCCGTCGACAATCAATGTTTTGTTGTTCAAACCTGTCATCACCTTAACGCCTCCTTTTCTATAAATCGCCCGATTCTGCTTGCGGCCTCGATCAGACGCTCTTCCTCTTCCACAAGCGCGATCCGTACATAACCTTCGCCTTCCGAACCGAAGGCATCGCCCGGTATGAGCGCCACGCCGCCGGTTTTCAGCAGCTCGCGGGCAAATGTCCGGGAACTCCATCCGCCGGATCGCAATGCCGCCGGAAGCGGCGCCCATATAAACATCGTCGCTTTCGGCTTGGGCACTTCTTTCCAGCCTTGCTCACGTAGCGTCTTCACAAATACATCTCTCCGCCGTTCATACACGGCGCTAACAGGAGGCTCCGTCCGTTCCATATCGGCCTGAAGCGCAACAATCCCCGCCTGCTGAACCGCATCGAACACGCCGTAATCCAGATTCGCCTTCAAGTCGCGAAGCGCTCCGACGGCTTCTCTGTTCCCAGCAAGAAAGCCGATCCGGCAGCCTGCCATATTGAAGCTTTTCGACAACGAGTGAAATTCGACCGCGATATCCTTGGCTCCCGCAGCCTCCAGAATGCTCGGAGGGCGAAACCCGTCAAAAGCCATTTCGGAATAAGCCAAGTCATGAACGACAAGCGTATCGTAACGTTTGGCGAGGGAAAGCAGCTTCTCGAAGAACGTTAGATCCGCGACCGCCGATACCGGATTGCCAGGGAAATTGAGTAAAATGAACTTGGCCCGGCGCCAGTCCGCCTCCGGAATCGCATCCAAATCAGGCAGGAAGTCATTCGACTCCCGCAGCGGCATATATATCGGTTCTACACCGGCTGCCGCCAATCCTGCAGCGTAGATCGGATACCCTGGATTTGGCACAAGTGCGGCATCTCCGGGATTGGTAACTGCGAGCGCCAGATGCGCAAGACCGTCCTGCGACCCCATCAGCACAACCAGCTCCGCATAGGGATCAACCGAGACGCCGAACCGGTAATGCAGCCATTTTGCGGCCTGTTCCCGGAAGGGAGCTCCGCCGCGCGATAACGGGTACGCATACCGGTCGGGACGAAGCACCTCCCTGCTCAGCGCCTTGCGGATCCGCTCCGACGGCGCACGGTCGGGACTGCCGATCCCAAGATCAATCACATCCCGTCCGGCAGCCTGCGCCTCTGCCTTCCACGCCGCTACTTCGGCAAATATTGCGGAGCCCAGATGCGCAAGACGCTCTGATCTCCATTTAGACGATATTTCCAAGCGATTCAACTCCTGACACAGGGATCTTTGAGCATTACATAGGGACCTGTAGGGGGAGCTCGAAATCTCCTCTTCAAGTCTCTCCGTCTTTATTTAATTGGCACAATCAGATTCATTGAATGGATATTCCACATCATCGCAATCAGAAACAAAGCCAATCCGCCGTAAGCCGCCCCGTACTTCCATCGAACGGAAGGCGGCACTTCGTAATACCGGTCATTGACATACTGCTCATACTCGATCCGTACATGCAGACGGAGACGCTCGGAACCGTCCTCCGAGTACCTTTCGCTGTTTTGCAGCTGCACCCGTTTGATCAAACCTTGCATCGGCAGCTCCATTTCCCCGTGAAAATTCAACGTCTCCCAACGGAACTGTACGATCTGCTCGCCCGTCAGCTTGCAATAGGTCGTATAGGGAAGCTCTCTTTTGTGTTCTTCACCGGAAAGATACCACCATGGCAGTCCCAGCTCATTCACATTCACTTCATAGATGCCGACGACATGCAGCGGCTTGCCTTTTTTTCGTTGCTTCACATACTTCTGATATAAGTTCCAGGCAAACAGCGCCCATACGATAAACAAAATGGGACTCTTTAACACAATGATAAGCACCGCCCCGCCGACCAGTCCGGCGACCCACAGCCATCGGCTTACTGCTGTCGCGATCCGCCCGCCGTCGAGCGGATGAATCGGCAGCAGGTTAAACAAATTGAGCAGAAAGCCGACATTCGCAAGCGCGAACAGCAGCGGCAGATCAAGCCAATACCCGGCGGCATAAACGATCAACGCGCCGACGGTTCCGACAAGCGGGCCGCCGAATGCAATATAGGCCTCGGTCACCGCATCCTTGGGATGGCGTTTCATCGTGATCAAAGCGCCAACAAAAGGAATAAACAGCGGAGCGCTGACCGGCAGGCCTTTTCGCTTCGCCGCGATTACATGACCCAGCTCATGAACGAAAATAAGCAGCACCAATCCTACGGCAAACCAGATCGGACTTAAAAGCGCATAAGCGCCGATCGTTATCCCCATACTGATCAGCGGGCCTGCGAATTTGGTCAGCAGGAGCAGCACGCTCTTTCCCTTAGAAACAAGAAAGACGAGTGCCGCCCCAAGCAGCAGCCACGGATTACGCGTGCGATTGTTCCGTTGATCCGCCATTATTTATACCGTCCAAATCCGGTCGAGTTCCTCTTCTTTGAACCCGACGGTCACTTTGCTGCCGTCCGTTACAACAGGCCGTTTGACGAGCCGGCCGTTCGATGCAAGCAGCTTTATTTTCTCGTCCTCCGTCATCGCCGGAAGCTTGTCCTTCAAATTCATTTCCTTGTACGCTTCACCCGACGTATTGAAAAACTTCTTCAGCTCAAGTCCGCTGTTTGCAAGCCAATCCCGAATGTCTTCCTCGGACGGAGGCTGTTCGAATAAATCGTGTAACTCGAGGTCAAATCCGGCCGCCTTCAGCTGCTTGACCGCTTGCCGGCAGGTGCCGCATTTGGCGTAATGATAGATCTTCAATGTGCTCATTTAGGCTCATTCACTCCATTCAAGGTTAACGCGTATTCCAGCAAATGCTCCAGCCGGATTAAATCTTCGGGCAGAGGAGCAATATATTCAACTCTGCGTTTCGAATAAGGATGCACGAACGCCAGCCTGAGTGCATGAAGCGCCTGCCGTGATACGGTCTCTTCCGCTTCCGCTGCCCACTGCGGCATCGGCGCCCCCTCCTTCGAACGGTACATTTTATCCCCGATAAGCGGGCAGCCGATATGCAACATATGAACCCTGATCTGATGCGTCCGTCCCGTCTCCAGCGACAGCCGGACCAATGCCGCCTCGCGATTGCCGTACGTGCGGGCGGTTTCATAATGGGTTACCGAAGGATATCCGGAAGCCGTTACGATCCGCACATGCGGCATTTCCGGATCGCGGTCGATCGGCTCATTGACCGTCCCCGCTTGCGGTTCCGGCGCTCCGTATACGAAAGCGCAGTAGGCCTTTTCAACTTCGCCGCGCTGCATTTGCTCGGACAGCTGTTGATGGACATACGGATTTTTGGCGATGGCCACGAGCCCCGACGTATCCTGGTCAAGCCGGTGGATCGGACGGAATCGGAATTTCTCTCCCTTCTCCCGCCAGTAATGCACAACACCGCCCGCAAGTGTGCCGGTATAATGGCCGTGCGTCGGATGAACGATAATGCCTGCCGGCTTGTTGACGATGAGCAGTGCCTCATCCTCAAATACAATATCCAGCGGCATCGGCTCAGGGAGTATATCGTCCGATGTCTCCTGTTCCATTCTGAGCGTGAGCCGGTCGCCGGCTTCCACCCGCTCCGTCGTATAGACGCGTTTGCCGTTCAACATGATGCCTTCTTCCGTCAGCTTCAGTCTGGACATCAGCTTGCGCGATACGCCCAGCCTGCGTTCAAGCACCGTCCGGACCATCTTCCCGTCATCCTCCGGTACGATGATCAGCTCAAGCGGCGGATAGTAATTATCCTCTGTCATTTCTTCTTTTTGAACACCTCCGCGCTTCGAATATATTCGACGTCGCGAAAGCCGACCCGCGCATTGGCGGCTCTGGCCGCGGCGAAGAAGAAATCCGACAAGCGGTTGATATACGTTAGCACATGCTCATTAACCGGATGTCCCTCGGCCAGCGTAACCGTACGGCGCTCCGCACGTCTGCAGACGGTACGGCAAACGTGAAGCGCCGCAGCCAGGGCGCTGCCGCCGGGCAGCACAAAGCGCGTAATCTCCGGTGCTTCCCCCATATAACGGTCTATATATTGTTCCAGCCGCAGCGTCATTTCACCGCTTACTTTATAGGCTTGCTGCTTGTGATCCGCATAGGCCAAATCCGATCCGCAATCAAACAGCTCCTGCATTATTTCCTCGAGAATTTCCGCCAAATCCTTCAGACGCTCGTCACCTGCGGCAATGACCGCCGCTTGACCGGTAAAAGCGTTCAATTCATCGACCGTTCCGTAGGCTTCCACGCGCTGGTCATCCTTGCGCACACGACCGCCTTTCAAGGAAGTTTGCCCTTTATCGCCCGTACGTGTATAAATGTTCATTGCCTGTTTCCCTCCCCTTGCACGGCCTTGAAACCTGCCGCACGAATGCATTCTTATCATATCAGATTGGCGGTTGACGTGCATCTTCACTGCGGGTTAGCCGGCCATCCGGGCAACAGCTGATAGCAATTCGTTTATTTATCGGGTTTGCAGGTACAATTTCCGCAAAATGCACACTCGTCTCTAGTAGAACTAGAATATAAATAATAGATAAGAGTGGCATTTAAGGAGTTGAGTCATGATGCAGCCTTTCGTTTTGGTCGTGGGAACGATTTTTATCGATTGCAAAGGATTTGCCAACCAGAAATATCATCCTTCTGCCAGAAATCTCGGCAACATACAGTTTGTACACGGCGGCGTGGGAAGGAATGTCGCTGAAAATCTGGCGAACCTTGGTGTTCCGGTCTTATTTGCTACCTCCGTAGACGCCAGTCCAATCGGAAAAGATGTAGCAAATAGACTTCGGAGGTCAAAGGTAGATATTTCTTTTGTTGTCGAGTCCAAAAAACTCGGCATGGGCATGTGGCTGGCCATCCTCGATGATCAGGGAGACCTGGCGGGTTCCATATCCCAAATGCCGGATCTTGCCTTGTTACAAGAGCTGATTGCACGGAAGGGAAAGGAAATGATCAGGCAATCGACTCATATTGCGCTCGAACTGGATCTGAATCTGACCATCGCGCAAAGCGTCATCAAACTGGCCGAAGAAGAAAAGAAACCGGTCTACGGCATTCCGGGCAATTTAGACGTCATTTTAGCCAATAGGGGGCTTTTGGACAATCTGGATTGTTTTATATGCAACAATTTTGAAGCTGACCGCTTTTTAGCGCTGGAATTCACGCAGCTCAATATCGCTCAAAAACAGGAGGCTCTTATCCAGTTTGTAAACCGGACCGGACTTCGCTCAATGGTCGTTACATTGGGAGCAAACGGAGCGGTCTACTACGATTCCCGAACGAAAGAGACAGGACACCAACACGTATTTCCGGTCAACGTTGTCGATTCCAGCGGTGCCGGAGATGCTTTCTTTTCAGGTACGGTAATGGGCCTGGTAAAGGGGCTGACTTTAAAAGATGCGGTGCTCTGCGGAACCAAGGTGGCCGGGTGGACCATCGAATCAACTGACAACACAAATCTTGAGCTGCCGGCAAAAATGGGACATGATCCATTCTTTAAACAACTGAAAAGAGCGTAAAAGCCTCGTCCTCCTCAGACGCTAAGCTTTGTTGCGGAGAATTCGATGCAGATATATGTAAATTTAATAAATGCTAAGAAAATAAGAAAAACCGCTGGAGGTAACCTCTCAGCGGCCCTATAGTTATTTTTCCGTGCGCCAAGTCGAAAACTCCCGCTTTGATACGGTCAGTTTCCAGATCGCGGTAAATAGCGGTATTTTGTACCGTTAAACCAACATTTTTCTGATTGGGTACGTGGATTGGATCGGAATAAGACCATGGAATTCCTCTATTTGCGGAAGATCAGATCGGCAGCCCTGAATAAGGACACAATTTACCGCTATCCAAACCAATTGGATATTCCCAGTTCTAATCATAACCTTCAGGCGTCCGCAACCGGAAATTACTAACGATCGCCTTATGCCGGCGAAACAAGCTTGCTCTTCTGCTTCATGTACTCGTTGATTTTGATATCCAGCCTGCGGCTTATTTCAATGACGATTTCGGAAGTAAAGGCGGCCTCCTGCAGATACGTCTGCTCCATCAGCTTGCGAAGATGGTAGATCTCGTCCTCCAGCATTCGAATCGAAGGGGATAACTTGCCGGGCATGCACATGCTGCGGTCATTAAACAGTGACAGTCCGCGATCCGCATAACTCATAGCCGTCCCTCCCTTGTCGTCATAAGCCGTGCTGTTCGAATTGCCGCTCATGTTCCAGCAAAACTGAGCATAAATATTAATTTTTCGTAAAAAAATTATATCAAATTCTCCCAAAAGATACAATTCTCTTTACGACAATTTAATTTTTTGCACAAATTTCCCAATTCGATCAAGCGCTTCAGTCAGCTGAGAGACCGATGTCGCGTATGAGCACCGGAGATAGCCTTCTCCGCCCTTGCCGAACACATTTCCAGGCACCGCAGCCACCTTGGCCTCTTTGAGAAGCCGTTCGGCGAACAGCTCGGACTTAAGTCCCGTCGATTGAATCGACGGAAACGCATAGAACGCTCCCTGCGGCTCATGACATTCCAACCCGATATCCCTGAATCCCTTCACGACAAGACGCCGCCGCTGGTTATACGATTCCACCATCCGGTCCTTCTCTTCCAATCCGTTCCTTAACGCCTCAAGCGCCGCAACCTGCCCCATTATCGGCGCACACATCACCGTATATTGATGAATCTTCAGCATGGCTGCAATCAGCTCCGGATGTCCGCAAGCATAACCCATCCGCCATCCGGTCATCGCGAACGCTTTCGAGAAGCCGCTGACCAGAATCGTCCGGTCTTTCATGCCTGGAAGGGATGCAAAGCTGACATGTTTGACGCCATAAGTAAGCTCTGCGTAGATTTCGTCCGCGATGACGATCAGGTCATTCTCTTCCACAAGCTTTGCGATCGGCAGCCAGTCTTCATATGTCATAATCCCGCCCGTCGGATTGCTCGGATAACACAATATGAGCAGCTTCGAACGCGGCGTGAGACTCGCTTTCAATGATGCTGCCGTCAGCTTGAAATTATCCTTGGCGAACGTTTCGATCCCGACTGCTGTGCCGCCGCTGAGCGAAGTGATCGGAGAATAGGAAATATAACAAGGCTCCGGGATAAGAATTTCGTCGCCCGGCGATATCAACGCGCGCAGCGCAAGATCGATCGCTTCGCTGCCGCCGACCGTGACGAGAATTTCCTTCTCCGGTTCGTATTTGACTCCGAATCTGTCATTCAAATATTGTCCGATCTCCTCTCGCAGCTCAGGCATTCCGGCATTGGAGGTATATTGCGTTTTCCCGGTTTCCAGCGAATAGATGCAGGCTTCGCGAACATGCCACGGCGTGATGAAGTCGGGTTCGCCCACGCCAAGCGTAATGACGTCCTTGCTTGCGCTGACCAGATCGAAAAAACGGCGGATTCCTGAAGGAGGAATCGCTCTCGCCTGCGGCGATAAATATTCGGACATCGAAGCGCGGCGGGAAATACTCGGAGCTTGCTGTTCTTCGTCTTTAATCATAGCGCATCACCTTTCGCTTAAGGAGAAATCATCAGACGGTGATCATCTTCGTGCTCTTCGAAAATAATGCCGTCCTGTTTATATTTTTTCAGAATAAAAAAGGTCTTTGTCGACAGCACCGCATCGATCGGGGACAGTTTGTTGGAAACGAACGAAGCGACTTCCTTAAGCGTCTTGCCCTCTACTTCAACCAGCAGGTCGTAAGCTCCGGACATCAAATAGACCGACTTGACCTCCGGATAGAGATAAATCCGCTCCGCAATGCCTTCAAAGCCGCGGCCCCGCTCCGGAGTAATCTGCACCTCAATCAGCGCCGTTACCTTGTCGTCATCCACCTTACTCCAATTGACCACAGCCGCATATTTAACGATGACATGATCGTCTTCCAGCTCTTTAACCGCTCTTTTAACCTCGGCCTCCGGAACGTCGAGCATCGTTGCTATCAGATCGGCGCTGCGCCTTGCGTCTTCCTTGAGCAGCTCCAGAATTTTCACTTTCAACTGATCCACTTTCCTAGCCCCTCCTCTGACCGTCTACAAATCATAATCCTTATATTACAACGATTTGCCCGTTCCTGCAAAGAAAAAAACCGCCTATGAAATGAAGCGGCATTTGACAGCAATGATTAGAGATCCGACAAAAGCAGCGCTTCCAGCCCCGGTCTCTCCTTCATACAGCCGACGACAACGACCGTTGACACCGAATCCGGTACCGCGACGTCCGGTAAGATCAACAGGGTATCGGTTCTGCCTGCCGGTCGAATGGAGAGCGCGCGCGAATTCGAATCCTGTGTCAAATAATCGGTAACTTGTCCGAATGAGATTTGACTGTGTACCCAGGCTCCTTCCATCGATGTTATATCAACGGCCGGCGTGTCCGGAGACAAATGGATGAACTTGAACCTTGCTTTCGCTGCCGCAGGAGCCGGGTCGTCAATGAAAGCGAACAACCGCAATCCTCCTGCGCTGCCGGATGCCGCAATCGTATACGAATGTCCTTCCTGAATATTCAACGTTTGAAACAATAACAGCTTCTTCTTGTTTCCCGCAGGGAACACTTCAAAGATATATTGGCCGGACGGAACATGGCGATAAGGAATGACGTCTTTATATTCGAAATCGGCTGCAGCCCGTTTACCGCCCGCATAGATATCAAAAGCAGGCAGATCCGGCGAAGCGTGCAATAACCGGAAGCGTGCGACCGACAGCTTCATGCGAATCGGCGGATAACCGCAGAAATGATCTGTTGGCAAACCGGTCGGCGGTTTAGGCACCGATATTTTATATCGTTCTTCCAAGCCTGCTTCCTCCTTACATAGGGATCATTGAGTGGAGCTCAAAGTCTCTCCGCTTCAAGTCTCACAGCTTGACATAACCGGCTATGTCAATAAGGTATGCTCGGGACAGGCGATTCAGAAGAAAAAAAGGCCGGGGGGACTATTCAAAATTAACCTTTTAAATACGGCTGCAATAATTCGGATAACGTTGCCAGTCTTTGTGCTTGCTCCTCATACATCTTCCTGGCGGCAGGGTTGTCGGTTTCCAAGGAAAAAGTTCTCAGATCAGCTTGAACCTTCTCTATGGTGGCCTGTACCAACAGCATTTGGGAAACGGGGATCTGCCTTGATTGGTCCCGGTACAAATCCACATAAAGCGCTCCGTCGGAAGTAAGCTGAGCGAAGAAGACATCCGAATAATCATTTGCCCCTTGTTTCTTTACTTCTCCTAATAACCACTCCTTTGTATACCCCATATCCCTCAACGTTTGTTCCATTACCGAACCATCCATAATAACTAATCGGGGATCGTGTTCCTGCTCTGCAGTCACATTGAGTGGATTAGGAGGCAGAGCCGAAGGGGTTGTCTTCTTCATGACGCTTAACTTTCCATTTGTTTCAAAAACCGCAAACTCCACTTCGGATAATTTAAAAGCATTTTTTTCTCTAAGCAATAGCATTAACTCGTCAACGTTAATCCTTTCTTTTTTCATATTCCTTTCCAAGATATTCCCATTCTCAATTATTACTGTCGGCTGCCCTTCGGTAAGCTGCCGAAACCGGTAGGATTTCAGGTTGATTACAGAAATCAATATAGGGAGCAGTCCCCAAATGAGAATGCCGATGACACCGTTTAATAATTCGATATTCTGATCAATGGAAAGACTGGCGGCGATGGAGCCGATGGATATCCCCACCACATAGTCAAAGAAGGTTAATTGAGAAAGTTGAACTTTCCCCATTAGTCTTGTCATCAATAAAAGAACCAGGAATGAAAATAAGGCTCTTATAAAAATAAGGATGTATTCCGGCATAAAACACCTCGTCCCTGCTGCATATTTTGATATATTATTGGAAAAAGTACAATAGAATATTCATAAATTGAGAGGTGCTTCCAGATCATGAAGCGGAGACAAATAGCCTTTTCGATAGGTTTAATGGGACTTCTCCTTTTATCACCTTCAATGAGTTACGCGGATGCTTCCTTCACCGATCCGGTTATCGAAAAGGTACAATCTATCAACAAGCTTGTGGAGCAACATCTTTGGGAGCAAGCATCCCAAGCATCGGGAACGATTAAGCAAGTTTTTCACAAAAATAAATGGAAATATCAACTTCTGGGAGATGAAGCAGAATACGAGCAATTGGAACGGGAGATAGACAAGCTGTCTGCCGCGGTGCATGAAAAGGATAGCACGCAATCAAAGATAATCGTCGCGGCGATCTTATCCATTCTTGAACATATTTACTCTTTCTAAAAGGGGATCTTATGAACGTAGCGAGTAAAGTAAGAGAGGCCATTTCAACGCTAATCGGTGTTCAGGCAAGTTGAATGGCAAGAGCAGCGAATACACGCCATGGGAAGCGTAAAAAAAGGCGGAAGTTCAAACTTCCACCCGGATAAATATATTCTGGCTCGTTTAAGGCAAATGAACCGTCTTGATATGGTCATAATGGATAAAGACCGGACTTCCGTCGGCAGCGGCCAGCTCGATAATATTTTGATCCACTCTCTTCAATACGCCGATCTTATTCGGATTTTCCCCCAGATCAAAGATAACGAATTCGCCCACTAATTTCCGAAGATGCTGATCGAATGTCCTCGCCATCGTAATCGGGGAAGGTTTTATCGGAAATTGCTCCGGCGTCAGCGTATAAGGCGTTACGTTCGGACTGTAAGGAATGAGATATTTCAAATGCTGAAGCGAAATCATGACCGTATGATACACCGGTGAATAGAATACGAAAAAATCGTTCATCACGCTTGTCAAATATCCGTGAATGGACTGATTTCCGGTAATGTAGATCTCTGCAAACATGCCTTTGGCATTCAGCAGCACCTTACGATAGGAAATGGGTTCATTCTGATGCTCGAACGGCATTTCCGGTATCATATACTGCTCCTCGGAGCCCGTATCATACCGAAGCTGTTGGATATGCAAAAGCGGGATGTATAGAAACTGAATCCCGTTATGAATCACCATAATGTCCTGTCCGATGTCGATGATTTTTCCGCGGATCGGCGCAGTCTTTCCCGAAATTTCAATCATA
The DNA here is from genome assembly GCA_041281825.1 of Paenibacillus tarimensis. Taxonomy (GTDB): domain Bacteria; phylum Bacillota; class Bacilli; order Paenibacillales; family Paenibacillaceae; genus Paenibacillus_D; species Paenibacillus_D tarimensis_A. Next base: position 4,204,059 of record CP166298.1, read on the forward strand.
ACCGGCTGATCCATTGTAAATCGATTTTTCAAGGGTTTCGGCCTCCTTTCAACCGATAATCAATGCCCAGTAATGAAGACTTAACAAGCTTACGATTAATCCTACCGGTACAACACATATAGTGACCTTCAAATACATCTTCCATGTGACCGGCACCTTCTCCTTGCGGAGCTGGAACATCCATAACAGAGAGGCAAGTGTACCGAGAGGTGTGAGCAGCGCGCCTACGTCGCTGCCGATAATGTTAGCTAGATAAGCGATCTGCAAAGTAGATTCATCTAAATTCAATTCCGTCAGCGCAAGTGTTCCGATCATGATCGATGGCAGATTATTAAATAAATTGGACATAATGGTCATGAGTCCGCCTGTCCAAAGCACGGTCCCCAACCCTCCATAAGAGATGTACGGTTCCAGCACACCTACGATCAAGGCAGTTAGTCCAATGGATTGAACAGCGCTGATAATGACATATATACTGATTGCGAAAATAAGAATCGACCATGGTGTTTTATGAAACAAATCCTTCGCGCCTATGCCTGTCCAATACCACCTTACAATAATTAACAAGCAGGCCCCGGTCACCGCAACCAATTCTACTGGGACGCCGAACGCTGAACCGATGAAGAATCCGATCCGAATCGCGACCACCAAACTTATGCATATTCGAAAGAGCTGCCAGTCTACAGGCGGTTCTTCGGGATGATCCATCAGCGGGTGGAATGCAGGTTTCTTATCAAGAGGGGCAGCGTAATACCAATGTCGTGCCCGTCCTTGATCTCGCGTTTGTTCTTTATCGGGCGAAGACGGGAATAATCCAATACGTTTAGGCAAGACCGGGTAAAACATCAGAAACAGTAAACCGGACATGAAGACAATGCCTATTAAAGAGGGGACAAACATAAGCGTTGCATAGCGATTCAAGGATAGACCAACGATTTCAAGTGCAATGAGATTGGCCAGATTACTAACGCCAACGGGCGCGCTTGCTGCGGTTGCAATTAAAGCGCCGCTGATCAGGTAGGGAAATTGCTGCTTTAGCTTTAGACCGAGCATCCGGGTCATTTGCAGAATAATCGGCGTAGTAATTAATATGCTGCCGTCATTATTAAAAAAAAGCGTCATAAGAAAGCATAACAGCATCACATATACAAACAAGCGGTTTCCCGATCCCTTTGCGTATCCGATCATATTATAAGCCGCCCATCTGAAGAAACCGATGCTCTCCAGAACAATCGACATCACAATCGTCGAAAGGATCGTGACGGCAGCCCCTCCTACGATTTCCACAATCGTAAATAGCTGCTGAAGAGGCACTATGCCAAACAAGAGGAGAACTGCCGCCCCCGTCATAGACGAAACAGCCTCATTCATCCCTTTGGGACGCCACAACAAAAATAAGACCGTTAGTAAAAAAACGCCTGTAACGAGAACGGTCTGACCATCAGCCATGACGACGCGCCTCATTCGGCGCCGACAGCTCATACGTTACCGGTTCTTTGACCGTCAGTGTTTCGAGGTGAGCGGCGTGCTGAATATCGGATGTGAGACGGCTTTGCTGCAGTGGTTTCCCTGTGGAACGCAACGGCTGAAGCAGCTGATAGAGCGGATAGCATGCTGCCAGCAGAATCAAAGTCATGATGATCATCTTATCTCCCCCTTCTCAAGACATTCCTTCTGGCACACCTGAGCTGGAAGATCAATCTGGAAAAGATAAACGGCCGATAATAAGTCGGCCGTACCGTCTTATCGTTTGACTTTCCGGCGTAATCTGCGTGCGTTTTGAACAGCAGCCGCCTGTTTTGCCCCACCTGACTTGCTGCCGCCGGATTTGCTTGCAGCGGAACCGCCGCCCCCGGACTTGCTGCCGCTGCTTTTGTTTTTCTTGTCGTCTTTTTTATCTTTCTTGTCGTCTTTTTTATCTTTCTTATCGTCTTTTTTATCGCCGCCGCTTTTCATCGTAGCTCCCGTTGCAAGAACCGTCTTGATATGAAACAGCGGGATTTCCGTAATATCTTTTTTCTTATCGAGCAGTATCAACGAATTAATACCGACGTTCGCAACGAAACCGGCAATTTTCTCCGGTCCTCCCCAGTTGATTTGTACAAAATGGTACTGAAGGTGGCGAAGCACGCCTTTGAAATCGAATGCATTAATAAAACGAGAATGACCGGTGCTTCTAGAGGCCGCTCCGAGATCGGTAACGCTTTTTACATGATCGGAATTGACGTAGACGATGCCTTCTTTCGTTTTGACAACCAGATAATCGCATCTTACCGCAAGCAATACGCCGGTAATCGATTCCGGTCCTCCCCGGTTGATTTTGACCTTATGACCGATAAATCGGCCATAGCCGGCAAATTGCAGAGGTGAAAATAAAGCCATTTCTAATCCCTCCATAATTAAAGTTTTTTTCTTTCAAAGAAGCCAAATGAGAGAACTTCGTTTCTAGCAGATCCTTCGCATACCCGCATTTCATCCCTCCCATACTTGTCCGGTCCATCTGTCTTGGGGGACAATTTGTAATATATTAATATGTATCCCTTCAGGTAGAGGTACTAGATACTAATCTATTTTCTACTAAAGTGTGCAGATAACTATCGCAGTTGCTAGAGTCGAAACATAGCTTGTATTAAACCTACTAAGGAGGAGATTGTTTATGGCAAAACGCCAAGCCAAAAAGAACTACAAGCGAAATCTTGTCAATCGCAACAAGCAGCAAGCAGGTGATCAAGTACAAGACACTCAAGAAACGAACAGCAACCTTACCAGTGGAACTCGCACGCAAGGAACTCGCGGAGCTCGTGCCGACCAAACTCGCGGTAATCGTTCACAAGGATCCGGCGGCGACCGAACTCGCGGAGCCCGCGCCGACCGCTCGCGGGGTTCACGGGGCGATCGTTCGCATGGATCCCGCGGCGGACGTTCGCGCGGAAACAAGGGAGGACTCTCCGGTTATCCGCCCCACTGGAGCATTGACCCTTCAACAGTGTGACACTCCGGACGAATCGGGAATAGGGTATAAGTACGAAAGCCTATCGCATGGCGATAGGCTTTACTTTTGCCCAAGGGGATGGTCAGAATGTCCATGGGAGGACTACCTGTCCGCCGAATCCATATCGGCAGCGAGCAACTGGAACAGCTGAGGAAGGACGATGTATGGAGCAAACGTTTAATTCCCGTTCAATTGGAGATTGACGGTATTACGGTAGACGCAAAGCTTCGTCATCGCGGCGGGCATACCCGTGCCTACCCTAAGAAATCCTATGAGCTTCAACTCGACGACGGCACAACCCTTCATTGGAATGCCGAATACGACGATCCTTCGATGATTCGCAATGCCCTTTCCTTCCATTATTTTAATACGATAGGCGTTCCGGCTCCCTCAACCCGGCACTGCCAGGTGGAATGGAACGGCCAGCCGCTCGGTATCTATCTGGAAATCGAATCGGTAGACCGGAATTTTTTTGACAAGCGGGGCATCGGGATGCGATCGGTGATCTACGCGGTGAATGACAGCGCGGGCTTCGGGCTGATCGATCCGGAAACAAAAAGGAGAAAAACATCTTTATTTGACGGGTATCAGCTCATATGCGGCAGCGAGACCGACAAAAGAAGGCTGATGATGTTTGTCAGGCGGTTGAATCTGCTGCAGGGAGAACGATTGAGAAAGCATATGGAGGGAAAACTCGATATCAAACAATATCTTACCTGGCTGTGCGGCGCCGTACTAACGGGCAATTATGACGGTTTTGATCAAAATTACTCCTTATACACAGGGACGGACCGCTTATATCGGATCATGCCTTGGGATTACGAGGGAACGTGGGGCAGAAACTGCTACGGAAAACCTTGCAGCAGTTCGCTTGTGCGCATTCAGGGTTACAATACGCTGACGAAGAAAATATTAAGTTTTCCCGTTTACCGCGGCTGGTATCGAAGAAAGCTGTCCCATATGCTCGAATCGTCTTTCACTGTCGAAGCGCTTTCGCCGGCTATTGATGCGATGGTTCAATCCATTGCCGCGGCAATCCGGCACGATCGGACGAGAAAATGGCCCTATGACGTATTTGAACGGGAGCCCGAATTCATCCGGAACTATATCCGGGAGCGCACCGATGTCGTGCACGGCGAGCTGATCCGTTGGCGGTTCAAAAACCGCAGGTCCAAAGCTTCAAAAAATATCCATGCTTAAGTAACGTTCCCCGGTATCCGGCGCAATACAGAGAACTCTTCTTCCTTGCCCGAGTCTTGCGGCGACCTGAAGCGCAGCCCAGACCGATGCTCCGGATGACGGTCCCACGAGCAGCCCTTCGTTTCGGGCGAGCATTCTCATCGTGTGCAGCGCGTCTTCATCGGACACCCGAATGATTTCATCATACACTGAAGTGTTCAAAATAGACGGCACGAATCCCGGGCTGGTTCCGACAAGCTTATGAGGACCCGGCTGTCCGCCTGACAGCACGGGAGATCCGAGCGGTTCGACAACGGCAACGTGCAGGGAAGGCAGCATCGCCTTAAGCGTTTCCCCTGTACCCGTTATCGTTCCGCCAGTACCGGCGGTGGCAACAAAAGCGTCAAGCTCTCCTCCGGTTTGCTCCATAATTTCTTGCGCGGTTGTCGAGCGGTGAATATCGGGATTCGCATTATTTTCGAATTGATTCGGAATATAACTCCCCGGCAATTCCCGCTGCAGCTCATAAGCCTTCGCAATCGCTCCGGGCATACGCTCCGCCGCAGGGGACAGCACCACCTCTGCGCCGTACGCCTTGAGCAGATTGATCCGTTCCTTGGACATGTTGTCGGGCATCACAAGAATGAGCCGATAGCCCCTCGCGGCAGCGGCCATCGCCAGTCCGATCCCCGTATTTCCGCTTGTCGGTTCGATGATCGTGCCCCCCGGCGCGAGAATCCCCCTGCTCTCCGCATCCTGAATAAGCGCAAATGCGGCTCTGTCCTTAACGCTTCCGCTTGGATTGAATCTCTCCAGCTTCACGTATACTTCCGCCATCTCCGGACCCGACAACTGGTTTATCCTTACCGCCGGAGTAGCGCCGATCAATTCAGTCACGGTTTGAACGACACGCGGCATCTTCCTCTCCCCCTTCTAACTTATGATTTGTCTGTCGCGAGCCTTCTGCTAAGCAGATCCCGCATGAACCACCAGGCCGCGATCGGCATTGAACCGACACCAAGCAGCAGCCATGTTATGGCCGATTGCGATTTCTCCAGAAGGGCCATCACCAATAAATAAATGGACAGTCCGGCCAGCCTGCCGGTTACAAGACCGATTTCGCGCAAAACGATGAATTCTTCGCGTTTCATTGCGTTTTCCTTCGACTCTCCAATGATATCGAACACCGATGAGGTCATTGGGATCGTAAACATCGGCATGAAAATGGCCGTTCCGATACCGAACCAGATCAGTGTCGTATAATTGGTCTGCCAGAACAGCGGCACGATAACGAGCGCGATCATAATGACGCCGACGAGCATCGCTTTTTTGCGCGCTTTCATTTTCATCTGACGGCCGATCAGCCAAAAAGCTATCAAGCCGACAAGCGACGTCCAAAAAGAGAATACGCCGAGCTTTCGTTCATTCTGCGTTGCGATAAAAACAAGAAGACCGACGAGGAACATAAAGACGCCTTCCCGCATTCCTTGCGCCGTCAAAGCGGCAAAAACGCTGCGCCAAGGCAAATCCTTCCGCTTCAGCTTCCGAAAGCCGTGAAACCATTCGTACTGCCCCTCCGCCCTTCTTTTTTTCAGAAAAAAGCTAAGCAGCGCCGCAAGGCCAAACACCGCGAGGGAAATGGTGAAAATGATCTTGTAGCCCCGGTCACCGGCAAATGCGGTAATCAACAACCCGGAAACCCACGGTGCGACGATGCCTGCCCCCGACCCGAGCAGACCGGCAAAGCCGTTAAAACGGTCGCGGTTATCGGGTTCGGTAATTTCGAAATAGACGACATTGTAGGCAAGCCAAAAAAATCCGGATGCCATTCCGTTCAGCATGCCCAGCGGGATCACATAATAGATTGCCAGCTTGCCTAGCAGCAATACGGCTAAATAAAACGAGCCGGACAAGACGACGCCCAGCCGCAGGCTGTTCATCTTGTTACCTTCCTTCACCCATTTACCTGCCAGCCAGAACGTCATCCCCGACACGAGATATTGAAAAAGCGAAAAATAACCGATCGTGAGGAAGGACTGACTTGCTTTCCATAAATAAACGGGAATAAACGTTCCGGATAATGCGTTCGCAATACCGAAAAGTCCTTGTACGGAAAGGAGCAGCACCGCTTGTTTGTCAAGCTTGCCGGTTCCCTTCGGCCCGTTTCTCTCCCGCCCGCCGCCTTGGATTTCTTTTGATTTCAACCCTTGTATCGCTGCATACAGCTTTGACCTTATTGTTTCTTTGCCATGCTCCATACCGCTTCCCCTCCTTACATAGGGACCTTTGAGGGGAGCCTAAAGTCTCTCCGCCTCATAGAAGTACCTTACGTAAGATTCCCTATATGGAGCAAAGCCATGCCAAAAATGTTATTACGATCGCTATCTTATCCTGGGATCAGTCCGATGCTCCGCCGCTTTCCCCGCTAAGACGCTTCATCATCTCGTCCCTGTCTTTCATGGAAAGGCGATTTTGCATTTGACAACAGGCAGGACATACATACCAAACCAACTGAAAGGGCGTCGGCAGCACCGACGTTCCGAGCGCCTCGGGTACCGAAGCCTCATATCCGTGCTCCGCCGTAATGGTCTGTCTGCCGGATTCGAGCATGTATTCGCGGCATGACGGACATTCAGGCACTTCCTCCTGCCCGTTCAGAATTCGCTCCACTTTCTCTTCCAGCGCAAGCAGCGTCAAATCCGTATTGCGATAACCTTCCTGTTCATCGTCCGTAAATCCGCTTGTCTCCTCATCATCTTCGAACTCGATGCCGTCCGATTCGCCGTTGCGACCCAAATTCAGACTGACCGAGCGGTAGCCCTTAAGCTCGTTATCGCAATGAGGACAATACTCCTCGGGCCCGAACTCCTCGTCCCATACGATTTCCGAATCGCACCAGGGACATATAACCGGCTGTTGTTCCACCTGATTCTCTCCTAACTTAATTTAAATATAAAATGCCCAGCACAATAAAAAGGACGGCCAGCACAAATAAAGTTCCCCATAAATATTTCATCCGTATAAACCTCCGATTAACACTTCAATTCGAGTTCACCTTTGTGCGGCCCTTAGCGAAAGCGGCAGGAAGTTAAATAATGGTCGCTCCGATCAGGTAGGACAGCGATACCGAAATGATCATCGCAATAAAACCAACCGCACGGTTGTCTTTTTGAATTTCATCGTCGATCCGGAACACAGGCGTTAAAAATTCAAACAAAAAATACCCAGCCAGTAAAATGACGTAGCCGAACAGCGCCCATATCATGCTTACATAGATCGTATCGTTCGCCTCAATGGAAAACCGGAATACATTGCATATGCCGAATATTTTGCCGCCGGTCGCCATCGCGACCGACAAATTGCCTTGTTTGATCTCCTGCCAGCAATTGTAGCGTGTGACAATCTCAAAAATAAATAAAAACACGATCAAAGCCAGAACGGCAACCGAAACATAGCCAAGTGTCGCGATATACGGGTTGTCAAGCAGCCAATCCACTTCCTCCATTTGCTTCCCTCCCATATTATTTCAGCTCCGCCACCGTAACGCCAGAACCGCCTTCTCCGTAATTGCCCAGCCGGTAGCTCTTGACATGACGGTGCTTGCGCAGATAATCGGTAATGCCTGTGCGAAGAACGCCCGTTCCTTTGCCGTGAATGATATACACCTGTCCCATATTATTCAAGAATGCCTCGTCGAGAAAACGGTCGACCTCGACAATCGCCTCTTCTACATTGGCACCCCGCAAATCCAGTTCCGTCCGGAAGCTGTCGTCGCGGGTTCGCTTCAGGCTCGCCGCTTGCTTGGGCTGCTGCGGTTTGGCGGGTGTCCGCTGGATCAATTCGAGGTCTTCCAGATTGACTTTCATTTTCATGATGCCAAGCTGAACGACCGCCTCATTGCCGCTGATCTCCACAACATGCCCTTTTTGGTTGAGACTGTACACGTTCACTTCATCGCCCGCACCGATTTTTTGCGGCATACCGTCCGCTTTTGCAGCCGGTCTTCCCGGTTTTCGCTGCTCCGGAGTGGCCTCGTCGAGCTTGCGCTTGGCCTCGATCAGCTTATGCTCCTTCACTGAAGCGCCTTCCTCAAGCGCAAGCTTTCGCAGATCGCTAATAATTTGCTCCGCTTCCCGTTTCGCTTTCGCGACAACCTCCAGCGCTTCCTCCTGCGCCTTCTGCAGCATCCGATCCCGCTGCTCCTCGAACCGGGCGCGCTGGCGCTCATATTGAACCCTCTGCTCTTCAAGCTGACGGCGCAGCTGTTCAGCTGTGTTCCGTTCCGCTTCCGCGCTTAACCGGTCTTCTTCCAGGGAAGCAATCATATTCTCGACCCGCATATCTTCTTCGCTTACTTCGCCCCTCGCATGCTCGATGATGGAGCGGGACAGCCCGAGCCGTTCGGCAATCGCGAACGCATTACTCCGTCCGGGGACGCCGACAAGTAAACGGTATGTCGGGCTTAGCGTTTGAATATCAAATTCCATGCTTGCGTTAATAACGCCTTTACGGTTATAGGCGTACGCTTTCAACTCGCTGTAATGCGTCGTTCCGACCAGTCTGCAGCCGGTCCGGTGTATATGCTCCAGGATAGCGATCGCCAGCGCCGACCCTTCGGCCGGATCGGTGCCGGCTCCCAGCTCATCAAGAAGCACCAGGCTTTTCGGGGTCATCGATTCCAATATCCGGATAATATTCGTCAGATGGCTGGAGAATGTACTCAAGCTTTGCTCGATGCTCTGCTCGTCCCCTATATCCGCATAGATGGCGTCAAAGACGCACATTTGGCTGCCGTCTTCCGCAGGTATGAACAGGCCGGACATCGCCATCAGGCTGAGCAGTCCGATCGTTTTGAGCGAGACGGTTTTACCGCCTGTATTCGGCCCCGTAACGATAATCGCCGTATATTGATTGCCCAGCTCGACATCCAGAGGCACCACTTGCTCCGGATCGATTAACGGATGACGCCCGCGCTTCAGCTTGATGAATCCTCTGTCGTTCATGCGCGGGAGCGCTGCGCGCAGCTCATGCGCATAACGTGCTTTGGCAAATGCAAAATCAAGCTCGCCCAGCAGCTCCATATCGATCTTCAGCTCATCCTCGTATTCGGCAACGACAGCGGTCAGCCGCTGAAGAATTTTCTCGATTTCGCGCGTTTCGGACAGCTTCAGCTCACGAAGCCTGTTGTTCATAGCCACCATGGCTTCGGGCTCGATAAACAGCGTTGCCCCGGAGCCGGACTGATCATGCACGATGCCGCCGAAATGGGAGCGGTACTCCTGCTTGACGGGGATGACGTAACGGTCGTTGCGAAGCGTAATGATCGCATCCTGAAGCATCTTCTGCACGGAGGAAGAACGGATCATCTGCTCCAGCTTTTCGCGGATGCGCGACTCCCCCGTACGTAGTTCCCGGCGAATGGAGGCGAGCTCCGAACTCGCGCTGTCCATCACTTCAGCCTGCTCGTTAATACAAGCGGTTATTGCCTCTTCGAGCGGCCGGGATTCGGATAATTGCTGAGCAAGCCGGTGCAATAACAGTAGCGGATCATCCTCGTGCAGCTTTACAATATGGCGTTTCACTCTTCTTGAACCGCGCACCGTATTTGCAATGTCAAGCAATTCCGCCGGATTCAACATTCCGCCGATTCGAGCCCGCTGAAGCGCCGGAAAAATATCGACGATGCCCCCGAACGGCGCGCTTCCTTTTAACCGATCCGCTTTGTAAGCTTCATCCGTCGCCTGAAGCGCCTGTTTGACATCTTCCAGAACCGGCATCGGCCGCAAGGCGCGGACGACTCGTTTGCCCAGTTCCGTAGCCGCATGCTGTTGCAATTTATTTATAATTTTCGAATATTCGAGTGTGGAAAGAATTTTTTCGTTCAAACAAGCCCAACTCCTCTCGGTTTTATTATAGCCGATCAGCACAATCGATGCCACGCCGCAACATCACTGCATGACTTTCAGTCCCTTGGGAAAAATAATATTGGATACCGTAACATCTTCAGATAAAGGAGGACATCGTAACATGCGATTTCTCGGACATGTAATCCGCTTTATCGTGGCCGCACTTGTGCTGATGGTGGTCGGATTTATCGTTCCGGGCTTCGGGGTCGGCGGCTTTTGGAGCGCTCTATTCCTGGCGCTCATCATCGCTGCGCTCGGCTGGGTCGTTGAAGCGATTTTCGGCAGAAAAGTCACCCCTTTCGGCCGGGGCATCGTAGGCTTCCTGGTCAGTGCTCTGATCATATGGATCGCCCAATTTATTGTCGGCGGCGTCACCGTCACATGGCTTGGCGCGATTCTGGCCGCGCTCGCGATCGGCATCATCGACTTGTTCATCCCGGTGAGCTCACCGTATGAAGCCGGTCGAAACCGTTAGTCCGCGAATCAAGCTTTACCGCCTCTGTCCGGCAAGGACAGAGGTTTTTATTTGTGCTCACATCCCCCTAAATCCCCCTTGTCGCTGATCACATCCCCCTAAATCCCCCTTGTCCTAAGGGGGACCCCAAGGGCTCCCCGCCCTCTGGACACCCGGAAGAAATACCTCGGTACAAGCAGGGCTTCAGCAACGATGGAACTTCGGAGGCAGAACGCTTTCGTCCCTGCGGGACACGCTTTACTGTTGGCGCAAACCTCAGACTCTGTCCGTTCATCATTTGTTCATAGGAACTTCATCGGTTTGTCACTGCATTATTAAGGGAAGTCTATTAGAATAAGAGTTGGGAATACACTTAGAAGCCAGAGAGGGGTTTATCATATGAAGAAGAAAATGTTAATCGCCGCCGCGACATTGGCGCTTGCGGTTGTTGTGACAGCTTGCGGCGGCGGTAACGACACGGAAAGCGCACCGGCGAATACTCAGGCATCGAACGGAGCCGTTACGGAAACGGGCGCAGCGGCGCAAGAGCTTGTCATTACTGCTACCGATTGGGCGTTCGACCAAAAAGAATACCGGATCCAGAAGGGACAGCCTGTAACGCTTATTCTGGAAAACGACAAAGGTACGCACGGCATTCAAATATCAAACACAAGCTACAATAACATCACGGAGGGCAAACCTCAGACAATTACGATCAACGATGCCGGCACCTACGAGATCAAGTGCAACATCCCTTGCGGAAACGGACACATTAGAATGGTGTCGAAGCTGATCGTCGAATAATGGATAACGCAAAAAAATCAGGGCTTTCCCGAATCAGACCGGGAAAGCCCTTTTTATAAAACCAGAAGAGTAAAATCCGGGCAGCAAGCACGGATTTGCATATTGAACGACTACCGACTAAAGACGGGCAGATTCCTTTTGCGATTGTAAGTAGCTTTTCAAGCTAAGCCCGCTAAAGACAATCTGTGACTGGCACCTGAAGGCTCCGAATTAAAACTGGGAAGTATCTAAACGTTTCGAAAATAGCAGTAATTTCTGGCCTTAGTCAGGCGTTCGACGATGAAGTAAAATTGTTTGTGTACCAACATCTGGTGTCTAGCCAGAACAAAAAAAAGTAGGGTATCCTCGGGATTGCGAAAGTCACCAAGAAAGGACCCTACTCAATGACTACTTTACCCGAAAACCTGTTCAATGATCTACTGGAAAATACTGTAACTACATTGGTGAAAGAAAAACTTGAATTGCTTCTGCGGGAAGAAATCAAGAATTTCATGCAGGTGGAACATGAAGGCCAACGTAACAGCCGTAACGGATACTACGAACGTACATTTGAGACCCGACATGGCAAGATCAATGATCTCAAAGTACCGCGCGACCGAAACGGAGAGTTTCAAACGCAGCTCTTTGAACCTTACCAACGCCGAGAAGGTTGGCTGGAGGAAGCGATCATCCACATGTACAAAGGTGGTATGAGCACGCGAGAGGTAGCCAAGTTTATTGAGTGTATGTTCGGTACTCAGTACTCTCCGACCACGATCAGCAACATCACCCAGACGGTGATGGAGGACATTGAACAATGGCAAAACCGCCCTCTCGAGCGCCGGTATTCCGTCATCTATTTGGATGGTTTATATGTGAAACTGAAGCGTAATACAGTCAGCAGTGAAGCGGTCTACCTTGCCATGGGTATTGACGAAAAAGGCTATCGTCAAATTCTTGGCTTTTATGTGGGCGGACATGAGAGCTCGAACGGGTGGCGGGAAGTACTTCGTGATCTTTACCGCCGCGGCGCCACAGAGGTGCTCCTTGGGGTCTTCGACGGCCTCCCAGGGCTAGAAGAGGCGTTCCGTGAGGTTTACCCCAAGGCCGATGTGCAGCCTTGTATCGTGCACAAAGTACGTAACACCTTCCCAAAGATTCGCGTACAAGACAAGACCGAGTTTTTAGGTGATCTCAAAGAAGTCTATAGTGCACCTGACGGTGATGTGGCCCGAGCTGTATTTGATGGCTTCAAAGACAAATGGCAGAAACGATACCCGAAGGAGGTCAAATCGTGGGAGGATCAGCTTCCGACATTACTTACCTTCTATCAGTACCCGCCACTCATTTGGCCAGCCATTTACACATCGAACCCGATCGAGCGTATGAATAAAGAACTGCGTAAACGGCTCAAGCCCATGAACAGTTTAACGAACATTGAGGCAGCTGAAAAGATCATCTACCTGCAGGCAATAGACTACAATGAAAAATGGTGCGGACGTGCAATACGCGGCTTTGTTGATCGAGACACAAAGGACGCACTGGAGAAAATGTACGCTGAGAAATATCCCAATCCATCCGGTCTGAAGGAGATTAACGTCTCCTTGTAGATACTGGCATCAGTGGAGGAAATAAAAACCAGCTCTCGCGCTTCGCTTGAGCTACACCCATCCACCAAAAACAATCGTCAGAAGATTCAATCTTAGCCGTTTGTCCGTTATCCCGGGCGGGTGGTTTGGTGGAGGACGGGTACCCTGCGCTGTCGCTTGGGCTACGTCCTCCACCAAACCACCAACAAACAATTTCATCCATCGTACCGATGGATACCCTACCCACTTACACAAACATCTTGACACTACCCGTTCGACCCGGATTTCCGGTAAATAGAGGAATTTCATGGTATTATTCCTGTCAAATCTACTTCCTAATTAGAAAATTGTTGGTTTAACGGTAAAATACACCACTATTTGTCTCGGTCTTCGCGATGCTTTGAAAATAGAGGAAAGGATTACCGCTATATAGTTACTTTTTTATAAGGATACTGCTGGAAGCTGAACATATAAAGACGATCGGGGTTAGACTTGGCGCAATAAAGGAACGCTGAACGGTTTCAGCGGATTTTCTCAAAAGTTTAAGTAAGTATAAGTCACTACAGGATTTCCAAAGGAAATCCACATTGTAAGCGTTCGCCGATTCAGACTTATCTTCCACCGTGAAACGATGTTGTCCCGCCAAGGACGGCGACAGCCGTTTCTGCTTGATAATACTGACCCCTTATAAATCACATAAAAAAGTCTTATGGCGCAGACCCTTCACGGACGGGGAGGCCTCTGTTAAGATGATAACAACCAAACGGAAATGAATGCCGTCCACACGAACCGTTAACTTCATTATCTATGCAGCCCGGTTCTGTGTTGTACATCGAGGCTTCCGATCCGTTCGCAATGTAAGCGGAGAGACTTTGAATAGCAGAGAGACTTTGAGCCCGCTCAAAGATCCCTATGAAGCGGTGAGACTTTGAGCTTCACTCAAAGATCCCTATGTAAGGAGGAACAAATATGGGTGTGCTAGACGGACGTATTGCACTGATCAGCGGCGCCGGGACCGGACTTGGAAAAGCGACTGCCATCGCTTATGCACGCGAAGGGGCGTCGGTTGTCCTCCTCGGCCGCCGCAAAAGCAAGCTGGAGGAAACAGCTCAGGAAATCGGGAGTATGACAGGAGCCGGCGCCGCCGCCTTTGTCTATCCGACCGACGTATCTTCGACGCAGCAAGTGGAGGCGGCTGTTGAAGCCGCGATCAGAGCGTACGGAAAGATCGACATCCTTGTCAACAATGCGGCCGTTTTTGAGCCGGGTCTCGTCATTGAGCTTTCGCCGGAAGAATGGCACCATCAGCTATCCGTTAATTTGACCGGACCGTTCCTGTTGACGAGAGCCGTACTGCCTGCCATGCGCAAACAACGTTATGGACGAATTATTAATATCACTTCCAGCCTGGCTTCCAACGGGGCCGGAGGTTATGCTGCATACAGCGCTTCGAAGGCCGGACTCGAATCGCTTACCCGTACGGTCGCCGACGAGGAAAACGACCACGGAATTCTTGCAAATCTGTATAATCCGGGCACCATTAAGAGCGAGATGCATGCTACCGGCAGAGATGCATCCGATGTTACACCTGAACTGATTCGCCTCGCCTCGCTCCCGGCCGGAGGACAGACCGGGGCGCTCGTCAGCTTTTAATCTATCCGACCCATTCCAAGCATAAAGGGCTGACGCTTTTCGTCAGCCTTTTTCAATCAGCTCAATCCATTCATTGAATTCATTTTGCAGCTTGGAATATTCCACCTGCAGCTTCTCATGCTCCTCGCGGAGCCGTTCATTTGCGGCGGCACGATCCGCGTTTTCCTGCAGCGCTTCCTTTAAGGCATCTATTTCACCGCTTAGCCGGAGCGCTTCCTCCTCGGAACGTTCCGCCTCCTTGCGCAAACGGATAATTTCTTCCTCCTGCTGCCGTACTTGGCGTTCACGGCTCTCATCTTCCTTTCGTGCTGCATTGGCCGCCTGAATCGCTTCAGCCGCCCGTTTCTCCACTTCCTGGAGCCGCCCGGCGAGCTGACGCTCCCTTTCCGTCTTCTCCTGAAGCTGACGTTTCGCTTCCCCGAGCTGCTGTCCGAGCACCTGCTGTCTTTCCTTGTTCTCCTGATCCAATTTATTTACGGCGGCAAGCTGCTCCCGCTGTTTCACCAACTGCTGTTCCAGCTGCTGCTGCTTATGTATCCGCTCGCCCTCTTTGCTCTGAAGCTGCTCTACCCGCTTCTTCGCCTCCTCGTATTGCGATTCGCGGGTGCGCAGTTCATTTTCAATACCATGCAGCATCGTGCGAAGCGATTCTTCCTGCTCCAGCGATTGCCTGACCCGTTCCTCCGCGTCTGTGAACCGGCTGGTCCAGTACTCCTTCTCCTTCTGCAGCTCCGATTCCAACAGCTGCTCAAGCCGTTCCTTCTCCTCCTCCCATTCTTGTTCCCGCTCTGCATGCTCCGATTGCAGCGCTTGAACCCGCTCCTGCTCGGCGGACTGCAGCAATCCTTCCCTTTCGGCAAAGCGCTTTTTCCATTCTTCATCCAGCTGCTGGATCTGCTCTGCCCGCTCATCGCGAATCCGTTCAATCTCTTCGTTGGTTTTAATCCGCTGCTCGGACAAATCACTTCGAAGCGAAAGAATAGTCGCTTTCGCTTCCGCCAGTTCCTCGGTCAACCGTCTGTTCACTTCCGTCTGCTCGGATAACCGCTGATTGTCCTGTCTCAAACGGAACACTTCATCCGCCATATGCACGGCGGCAAGCACGGCAATCCGAGGCATATCCAGTCTCGGATAACCATTTGACAGTTTATGCATGTTCTCGTCTACGAGCGAAGCGACCTTTTTCATATATTCAACGCTGGAGTGCCCTGCCAGCTTATATTGATGTCCGTATATGTCAACTGTAATCCGTGTGCGTCCATCTTCCGTCACGTCTAGTTACCTCCCCAAGAAATTCCGCGGCTAATTGATGTTAATAGTTAGTTCATAAAAATAAAAGTCACATCGAATGTTCGCAAGGAACTAATTCGATGTGACTCGTGACGTTTCCTGCCTATTTTCTTAATTCTGCAGCAAAAGATTGTTCAAGAGCGGATACGACCCGATTGTGCAATTCCGTGACTTCCTCATCGGTTAACGTCCGCTCCGCATGCCGGTATACAAGAGACAGCGCTACGCTTTTCTTATCCTTACCCAGCTTGTCGCCGGTGTACACATCGAATACCTGAACGGATTCAAGCCATTCTCCCGCCGTTTCCTTAATGAGCAAGGTTAACTGCCCGGTTTCGATTCCGCGGTCCAGCACAACGGCGATATCCCGGCCGATTGCCGGATAACGCGGAAGCGGACGATAGACAATGCTGAAGTCCGAGGCATTGTAAAGCGGCTCAAGCTCGAGCTCGAATACGTAAGTATCTGCCAGATCCATTTCACGCTGAACATCCGGGTGCAATTGGCCGACATAACCGATTCGCACACGGCCATCGACCGTATCGAGCAGCACAGCCGCCGTCCGGCCCGGATGCCAATGCTCCGGCGCAGCCGCTTCATATACAATCTTGCCGGACAAGCCGAGCAGTTCGAATATCGCTTCAAGTGTTCCTTTCGCATCGTAGAAATCGACCGGCGCTGATTTTACGTTCCACTGTGCTCTCGAACGGCTTCCGGCAAACAGTGCCGCAAGACGTTGCTTCTCCAGCGGCAGCTTCGTCAGCTCGGCCTCTTCCGAGTGAAAGACGCTGCCGATTTCGAAAATGGCTATGTTCTCGTTTTTACGGTTTCGGTTATAAGAGGCGATATCCAGCAGATGAGGGATCAGACCGGTCCGAAGGACGCTCCGGTCCTCGCTCAATGGCATTGAAAGCCGGATTGGATGAATTCCGCCCGACAAATCCGGGAACAGCTTCGTCCGCTCCGGAGCGGTGAACGAATAGCTGATCACTTCCTGCATGCCGGCATCTGTAAGCCGCCCGCGGATACCGCGGCGGATCGACTGAGGAACGGTTAACGCACCCGGTGTCGTCCGCCCTTCGATTGGCGTCGTCGGGATGTTGTCGTAACCATACAGTCTGGCCACTTCTTCGATCAGATCGACATCGCGGGTAATATCACCGCGTCTAGTCGGGACATGAACATCGTACATGTCCACAGTCACCCTGTCATACTCGAATTGCAGCCGGCCAAAGATCGTTTTCACTTCGAGATCCGATAAAGAAGTTCCGAGATAACGGTTGATCTTGTCCAGTGAAATGCTGACTGTTAACGGCTTGCTTCGTTCTTCAACGGATTCGACAATACCCTCGGCAACGAGCCCTTCCGCATAAGCCGCCATCAGAGCGGCTGCCCGGCCCAGTGCGGCAATGACACGGCCCGGATCGACTTCCTTCTCGAATCGGATGCTCGATTCCGACCGCAAGCCGAGCTGCCGCGACGTTTTCCGGACGGTGCTGCCCTCGAACTTAGCGGATTCCAGCAATATATTGACCGTATCCGGCGTCACTTCCGAATTGGCACCCCCCATGACGCCTGCGAGCGCGATCGGTTTCTCGCCATCGGTAATGAGAAGCATATGCGGCTCCAGGCGCCGCTCTTGGTTGTCAAGCGTTATAAGCGTTTCTCCCGGCTTCGCAAAGCGGACGTCGATACGCCCGCCGCTTACTTTATCCGCATCGAAAGCGTGAAGCGGCTGTCCGTATTCGAGCATGACATAATTTGTGATGTCGACGATGTTATTGATCGGTCTTACGCCTGCGGACATCAGCCGGTTCTGCATCCACTGCGGGGAAGGGCCTACCTTGACTCCTTGAATGTAGCGGGCCGCATAGTGCTTGCAATGCTCGGGCGCACTGATCTGCACCGAAATATGGTCGGATGCCTGCAGTGCCGAATCATACACGGCATTGTCCGGAAGCTTGACCGTCCTCCCGGTCAAAGCACCGATTTCATAAGCGACGCCAAGCATGCTAAGGCAATCGGACCGGTTTGGCGTCAGGTCGAGCTCCAGCACCTCGTCGTCAATGCCCAGCGCCTCCAAGGCCAATTGGCCTACGACGCTATCCTGCGGCAAAACAAGAATGCCTTCCTGCTGTTCCTTTGCGAGAAGCTTCTCATTTAGACCCAGCTCCTTCGCCGAGCAGATCATCCCTTGCGACTCCACGCCGCGCAGCTTCGCCCGTTTGATTTTCAGCCCGTCCGGCAGGCTGGCGCCGACTTGTGCAACCGGCACATATTGTCCGGCCTCCACGTTACGGGCACCGCAGACAATCTGCAAATCTTCACCTTGACCTGTATCGACGGTGCAGACGCTCAGCTTGTCGGCGTCGGGATGCTTCTCCTTTTGTTTTACATAACCGACAATGACGCCGTTGACACCTTTGTTGCGCGTCTCCACACTGTCAACCTCGATGCCGCCGCGCGTCAGCATTTCCGCAAGCTCCTCCGCGCTGAAACCGTCCAAATCGATATATTCACTTAACCATTGATAAGATACTTTCATGTTTATTCCCTTCTTTCCTCACCGAGTGGGGGGATTGGCGATTCCAATCCTCGAATCACATTCTGATAAATTGGTTCAGGAAGCGTACATCGTTCGTATAAAAATGGCGGATATCGTCTATCCCGTATTTAAGCAGCGCGATTCGTTCCACACCCATGCCGAACGCAAATCCGCTGACTTCCTCCGGATCGTAACCGCCCATCTCCAGTACCCGCGGATGCACCATGCCGCAGCCTAAAATTTCGAGCCAGCCGGTCTGCTTGCACATCCGGCAGCCGTGGCCGCCGCATTGCACGCAGGTCACATCAACCTCCGCGCTCGGTTCCGTGAACGGGAAGAAGCTGGGCCGCAGCCGGATTTGCGTGTGTTCACCGAACATTTGCTGCACGAACTGCAGCAGCGTTCCTTTCAAATCGCTCATCCGGATATTTTTATCGATGACAAGACCTTCGATCTGGTTGAACTGGAACGAGTGCGTCGCATCGTCGTCGTCGCTTCGGTATACTTTACCGGGACAAATGACCTTGACCGGCGTTTGGCCGTTCATCGCCTTCATTGCCCTTACCTGGACGGGTGACGTATGGGTCCGCATCAAGATCTCGTCAGTAATGTAAAAGGAATCCTGCATATCGCGGGCCGGATGGTTTTTGGGAAAATTGAGCGCTTCGAAGTTGAAGAAATCGGTCTCTACCTCCGGTCCTTCCGCAATTGTATAACCCATGCCGATAAACACGTCTTCCAGCTGCTGCGCCACTTTATTAAGCGGATGTACGGCCCCCGCGGCCGGCTTGGTTCCCGGCAGAGTCACATCAATCGTTTCCTCCCGAAGCCGGTTTTCCGTTTCCAGGCGCTGGAACAACAGCTGCTTCTCTTCGATGACCGACTCGATCGCGCCGCGCACCTCGTTGCCCACCTGTCCGATGAGCGGTCTTTCTTCCGCGCTGAGCGATCCCATGCCGCGCAATATTTCGGTGAGCTGCCCTTTCTTGCCCAAATATTTGACCCGCAGCTCATTCAATTGTCCCGGATCGGATACGTGCTGCAGCTCCTGCAGCGCCTCCGTCCGCAGTGCTTCCAAACGTTCCTTCATTTCTGTTCGCCTCCTAAAGGAAATAAAAAAGGCCCTTCCTCCCCGGAAAGGGACGAAAGGACCGTGGTACCACCCTAATTCGGATTGACATCGTATAACATAAGCATATACGCTGCAATCCCTCATTCCGGATAACGGACCGGCGCCGGAAGCCTCCTACTGGACCGTCCGCTTAAGACCGGTCTGTTCAGAATCCTGCTCGGGAGCGAACTTCGGCAGCCTGTTTTCATGAAGATACTCTCAATCTTCGGTATCTTCTCCCTGTGTGAAGGCACTGCGTACTCTTCTCCGTCATCGCATTTAATGATTATAAAGTTAATCCTGATTCTATTTTTCAGCTATTGATTATTATATGCAAACCGCCCCTCCGTTGCAAGCGGCATATCTGATGAGTCCTGCATTCGCTTTTGCGGTTCGTCAGCTTCGTATGTAAAATGATGTATAAGATCAGGCCTGATGTGCTTCTTCATGCTTAATGATTTCAATTTTGCGAATCCGATTTTTCTCTCGCTCTCGTACAATAAATGTGAGTAAGCCGTATGTCCATTGTTCCCCCTTTTTCAAATCAGGTTGTCTGCTGTAAAGCCATCCGCCGATAGAATCCACTTCATCATGCTCAAGATCGATTCCCAGCTTTTCATTTAATTCATCAATAAGTAAAATACCTTCAACCAAATAACGATTCTCGCCTAAAATTTCGAACTCCTTCTTTTCATCCTGGTCAAATTCATCCCGAATTTCTCCCACGATTTCCTCCAAAATATCCTCTATCGTGATCAATCCTGAAGTTCCGCCGTACTCGTCTAAAAGCAGTGCGATATGAACCTGTTCCTGCTGCATTTTTTTTAGCAACGATTTGACAGGAATTACCTCTGATACAGTCATTACCGGTTGAATAAGGGACTTCAGGTCAAAATCGGGATTATTATCATACCGGAGAAAAAACTGCTTCGTGTTCACAGTACCGATGATGTTGTCCTTGTTGTCCTTAGCAACCGGAAAACGTGTATACTGCTCCCTTTTGATAATAGCCAAGTTTTCTTCAAGTGTCTTGTTGGCATACAGGCATGTCATATCTGTTCGCGGCACCATGATCTCGCGCGCCAACAGCTCATCGAAAGTGAAGATCCGATTCACATAACCGTACTCCGTCTTATTAATTTTCCCGCTCTGATAACTCTCCGACAGAATAATGCGAATTTCCTCTTCCGAGTGCGCTTCTTCATGTTCGCTTGCCGGTTTCATGCCGAATAGCTTCACGAGCTTATTAGCTGATCCATTCAACATCCATATAAACGGATACATGATTTTATAAAAGTAAATGATCAATGGGGCGGTCAAAACAGTGATCTTTTCCGCCTTTTGAATCGCTAATGTTTTGGGCGCCAGTTCACCTAAAACGACATGAAGATATGTGATTGATATAAACGCAATACCGAACGATAAAACATGGGCCAGCCTGTCTCCGATCGCCCACTGTTCAAATAAAGGGTGGAGCAGCTTCTCAATCGTCGGCTCACCTAACCAGCCGAGTCCGAGTGCAGTAATCGTAATGCCCAGCTGACACGCCGATAAGTACCCGTCCAGATTAGAGGTGACTTTTTGCACGGCTAATGCATGTTTATGCTTCTCCTCTATCATTTGATCGACCCGGCTTGATCGGATCCGGATAATTGCGAACTCCGTAGCGACGAAAAACGCGGTCAGTAAAATCAAAAATGCAACCAATACCAAACTTATAACCATTGCTACCTTCCTTCATTTCATTTTGGGTTGTTCATGCCAGCCGGTTACCCGAACTTATTAAATTGTATGTCGTTAGCAAGTGATTATCAATGTTCGATGGCACTCACCCCATCCTGTACCTCCATTGCGTTTCAAAAGGCCTTAATAAAGGGTGTCCTTCCACGTCATGCGTGGTTGGACGCCCTTTTAGTGGTTGTTTAAAATTCAGCCGGAAAATATTATTTTCCGCCGAGTAACGTCTGCGTATACGGCGAATCGATCGGCAGCATAATAACGGTTTCGTCATTAATCGTATGAATGTAGCTCTCCAGCGTCCGGTACAGCTTGTAGAACTCAGGGTCTTTGCCGTACGACTCGTTATATATTCTGGCTGCCTCTTCTTCCCCTTCGGCGACAATCTTCTTCGCGTCCGACTCCGCTTTGGCAATAAGCTCGCGCGCTTGGCGGTCGGCATTCGAGGTGATTTTGCGGGACTCTTCATCCCCTTCGGACAAATATCCCGCCGCAATCGACTGCCGGTCGGAAATCATCCGGTTGTATACGCTGTCCTTGTTCTCATCCGGCAGGTCGGTCCGCTTGATGCGGACGTCGATAATCTCGATCCCGTAATTTTGACGGATGACACCGTCTGAGACGTCTTGCGTAATTTCGTCGTTCAAATCGCCTCGTGCCGTGTTTTCGCTAACAATACTGCCGTACTCGATTTCCGAAAGCTTCCGTCTGATTGTACTGTATACGGCATCTCCAATGCGCCCTTCCGCGGTAGTCACGGTCTGGAGCGTACGGAGAAAATCCTGCGGCTTATCAATACGCCACACCGTGTAATTATCCACATTAATCGGTTTCTTGTCTTTCGTCAAAATAGGTGTCGGTTGGCTGTCATAAACCATCTGATATTTCGGCAGTGAAGTCGTCGTTTCGATAAACGGGATTTTAAACTTCATGCCGGGTTCGCCATGTATTCGTTTCGCTTCGCCGAATTGAAGCACAACTTTATACTCCCCTTCATGTACGATAAAAAGCGATCCGGACAGTACAATGACAAGGGCAAGCGCCGCGGCGCCGGTTATAATCCATTTTCTCATTGCCCTGCGCCTCCTTCCTCATTTGACGACTGCTGCGGCACCGGTGCCGGCGCTATCGTCGCAGCCGCTTTGGTGCCGGATGACTTCATCAACTCGTTCAGCGGCAAATATTTTACCGTATCGCCGCCGCCGTCGGTAATGATCACCTTCGCATTCGGGAGAGTACGTTCGAGCGTCTCCAAGATTAACCGGCTGCTTGTAATATCCGGATTTTTTACATATTCATTATAGACCGCGTTAAACTTCGCCACGTCGCCCTGCGCGTTGACGATCCGCGAATGCTTTTCTGCTTCCGCTTGTTCGATCAGTGCCTGAGCTTCGCCTCTCGCCTTCGGCAGACGGTCGTTTACATATTTCTGCGCCTGATTGATCTTCGTATTCTTCTCCTCGCGTGCATTCGTTACTTCCTTAAAGGCTGTTTGAACCTTGCCTTCCGGCGGTTCAATGTCTTGGAACTTTAAATCTTCGATCTTGATCCCTGTGTTGTAAACCAGTTGAAGGTCCTCCAGCCGTTTCTTTACTTCAGACTGAATGACGGTTTTACCGTCCGTAATTGCGTAATCCAGATTGGTCGATCCAATCACGGAACGGATCGCCGCACTTGCAGAATTGCGCAAAAATTCCTCCGGATCGTCGATGTTATACAGGAAATCGCGCAAATTTGCAACACGCCACTCGACAACGGCATCGGCGGACACCAGATTTTCGTCGCCAGTGATCATGAGCGCTTCTTCCTCCACTTGAACGGTTTGGCCGTTTTGTTCCCGGTAACCGATTTGCATCTTTTGCGTTAAGTTGGCCGGCACAATGACAACCTGTTGAATCGGATACGGCAGTTTAAAGTGAAGCCCGGCTGTTTCCTCAGTCGTCGTGTACTTCCCAAATGTCAGAATCGCAGCCTGTTCATGCTCCTTCACCGTATAGAATGTTGTCCAACCGATGATCAGCAGCAGCGCAATTATAACACCAATTACGATTTTCTTGACAGAACCTTTCGGCAGCTGCGGCATTCCCGGCTCCGCGCTCTTCCCCCCCGGATAAACCTCCATGAGCGTTCATTCCCCTTTCAACCAAAATGTATATAAAATACCTTCCACATGTATGTAGTACGAAAGACAGAGATGTTTCGTTTCAACGAAATAAAGCCAGGACATCAATCGTCCTGGCTTTATTATGGTTATAACCGTTTATTTTCTCGTGCGTCTGAAGGCAAGCACCAAAGCGATGACCGAAAGTGCGAGCGCCGCGATGGATAACCCCATCGTTACCGGAGTGCCGCTGCCGGCGGCATCTGCGGAAGCTGTATCTGCTGCAGCTGTTTCACCTGCCGTTGCCGCCGCTCCATTGCCGTGTCCATGTCCGTCCGATTCGCCCGTGCCGGCGAGAACATTGGTTACAGATGCCGGCTTGTCCGAGTCCGGTGCTCCGACCCATTCCACAATACTTCCGTCCGCATAGGTCTGGTACGCTTTCCAGGAAAGCTCCGCAGCATCGTCGGCTACTTTCCCCGATATCCGGAATTCCGTAAATTCAGTCACGGCAAGCCCTTCACCTTCCGCAGTCCACGTCACTCCGGCAATTCGTTCATCCGCCGCGCGCTCAAGCTCATACGTCCACCCCTGCTTCGGTTCAACCCGGGAAATATTGACGCCTCCCGGTATTTTCACTTCCACCTTTACGGTATTCGTTCCTTTCGTCTCGCTCGGCACCCGAACGTTGAAAACTTCATACGAGCCTTGCTTCACTTCAGTCGGTCTGACGGTCACATGCGCGCTTGCGACGGACGCAAACAACAGCGAAGCCATCATTGCCGTTATAGCGATAAAATACTTTTTCATTCCGCACTCACCCTTATCTATAGTTTGCTTCGGCTGTTAACCAGTATAACCTTGTACGGCAGGTATACACATGACTCGAAAGGGCTAGCGTAATTTGAATATTTTGTGACAAGCTCAGCCGTCTCAGTCGGAAATCGCGTACAATCAACATGCCGATCCAGCTTACCGGTTGCGAATGATCAAACCCTGCTCATAGGCGTACCGCGTCAACTGCACCCGGTTTTCCAAATGAAGCTTTTGCAATATATTTTTCAAGTGGTTCTTGACCGTATGCTCCGATAAGCCGAAGCCAGCGGCCACTTCACGGTTCGACTCTCCGAGCGCTACCCTCTCAAGTATTTCCCTTTCCCTCGGCGTAAGAGGAGAGAAGGTCCTTTCCTTTGCTTTCATTTCCCGATCCGCTGCTCGGCTCGACGGCTGCGGCACGGGCGGCTGCGTTCCGTCCGAAAATTCCTGCAGGATGCGATACGCAAGCTCCTTCGACATCGGCGCCTCGTCGAATGCGATCGCCCGCAAATACTCATGCCATGCGGACGGGTTCAAGTTTTTGAGCAGATAGCCTTGCGCTCCCCGTTTGAGCGCTTCGAACAGATGCGCTATATCGTCGGAAACGGTGACCATTATGATCTTCACATAAGGGCAGCGCGACTTGATTGTGCCCGTGGCCTCCAGTCCCCCCATACCGGGCATTTGGATATCCATCAAGATAAGATCGGGCATCAGCTTCTCGGTTAGTGCAATTGCTTCTTCACCGCTCGCCGCTTCGCCGATCACTTCAAATGCCGGATCAATCTCGACAATCGTCCGCATCCCTTCCCGCCCGTGAGGATGATCGTCTACGATAAGAACCCTTAATATGGCTTCCGATTTCCCCATCGCTCATGACCTGCCTTTGCTCCGAATTTCAACTTTCGTTCCGCCTTCTTCTCCGGCGCCTCTATCCCAAGCACCGATATGAATCTCCCAGCCCATCGCCCCGGCCCGGCTTTCCATCATGCGCAGTCCGTAACAGCCTGGGGCCCGCAGACGATGCTCCGCGATGCCGACGCCGTTATCGATAACGGAACAAGACAGTCCGCCGCCGTCCTCTTCAATCGCGTAACATCGGACCGACGCTTCGGTT
This sequence comes from Paenibacillus tarimensis, assembly GCA_041281825.1. Lineage (GTDB taxonomy): Bacteria > Bacillota > Bacilli > Paenibacillales > Paenibacillaceae > Paenibacillus_D > Paenibacillus_D tarimensis_A. Next base: position 4,229,332 of record CP166298.1, read on the forward strand.
GCCCTTGCATGCTTCTGCACGTTTAGAAGCGCTTCTCTTATAATTGCAAAAAGCTCCACTTTCTCTTTGGCGCTCAGATAAGCGTCGGATAATTGCCAATCGAGCGTTATCTTGAGTCCGCTGCTCTGCCGCATATCCTCGATCAGCGTTTGGATCGATTGCAGCCACGGCTTATCCGTGACAACTGGTGCCGTGTGAAGGCCGGCAATCGACTGACGGACATCGGAATGCACATGCCGTACCGTTTCGCGTATTTGCTCGGTCTGGCTGCGCACCGCTTCTTCATTATCCGCCTGTTCCAGCCGGTCAAGCTTGACCGAAAGCAGGAACAACGATTGGGAAATTCCGTCGTGCAGCTCTCTTGCCAGCTGCTCCCGTTCCTCCAATGCCGCTTTCAGTATTTGTTCGCGCCTCAGGGCATCCTGCGTTTCCTCCAGATGGGCGAACAGCTTCCGAAGCAGTGTAACCGTCACAATCAGCACGATGAACGGAGCCAGCACATTGCCGAGCTCCATCGACAGATAAGGAAGCAGTACCGTATGCCTCACATATTCCCACAGCCCGATTGTCATTGTCGGAATCCACAGGATGAGCCATTTAATATGCTTGTAGGACATCGGATGCCAACCTCCTTTGAAGTGCCCTTGCACGAGCATGGTACAACTTAATAGTTCCGGAATGGTTCTCGGTGCACCATTTCATTGTCCGACGGATCCATGATCCGGATTTCGGCCGTCCATTGTCCGGGGAACGGAATATACGCCCCCTCGGCCTCATACGCCGCTTTCACGAAGCCGTCAAAGGCATCCAGCTCCGGATCCTCGTACGCTTTAATCGGCACCTCGATCGGTCCGAGATCGCTCCGGTCCTCCGAGCGGAGCAGCAGCCTGACCGATTTCGGTTTACCCGTTTCCTCCGGCAGCCATACTTTGACTGTAAATTTGTTGTCGCCCGGCACGTTGGGCGAGATGCGAAGCGTGACATGCAGCTTATCGCCCATCTGGTGAGCGGATACCGGCTCATTCGCAGGCAGCGGACTGATATACGTAAAGATGCCGACGACGACTATAATGAGAGCCATGAGAGAGACGTCCATCCGCAACAGCCAATTCGCCGGTAAATTACCTCTTCTAACACCGATTCTGAGCAGAGCACCAACGATAATGACAAGGAGGACGAGCACTGTTTTAACAATCAACAGCGTTCCCCAGGATGTATAGAACAAATAATCGTAGCCGGGCAGAAACAGATACGTCGTTAACAGACCGGTAACGGTCAAAACGGCGATGGACAGCCATGCGGCATTTGAAAATTGTGAAGCGAACCTGCCCGCATCCTTCCGTTCCTCGAACCACAGGATAACAAGAAAAGCAAGTCCTCCCGCCCAAATGGCCGATCCGGCCAAATGAATAAGATCCAGGAGGATCGCATACCACTTCGGATCATAGGCCGCGGCATGTCCGCTGTAGCTCTCCAAGCCTAACAGCAGCACAGCCCAGACGGCGCGCAAAGCCCTGTTCCCTCCAATAATAATGAAACCGGATAGCGACATTACAACCATGAGCAGCCATGTAATACCGATTTGAGTGCTTGTAAACAACTTTGCCCATTCAGCGGCGGGGTACCCTTCCATCATCGCCCGCGCATGAACGAATACGTACAACAGTACGGAAATCAGAAGCGCGCGCACCGCCCACAAGCCCCATTTGCGGAACATGGCAAGCTGAACCTCGCTTTTGTCGCGCAGCATGGCAAACCATAACATCAAACCGGCGGCGAACAGCAGGGACGCATAATACAGCACGCGCGTCACATAAAGGACGAACTCGCCGGTCGTCAGCTCCGTCGCCGCGCCGTGTCCGGTATGCCCGAGCTGTTTATGCAGGTCGAATGTGGATGCATCCTTGGCCTCAGGCGGATCTCCGACGATAAAGGTATAAGAGCCGGAGACCGGATGGCCGTCCTCCGATATGATCCGGTAAGCCACCGTGTAAACGCCCTCGGCGAGCCTCGGCAGCGGCAGCGTAATCGTCCGGCGGTTCTGAGAAATGACATATGCCGCATCCGTTACGGATTTTGACTGCGAATCGAGCACCTGCAAGCCGCCGATGCCGGTTTCGATCGCTTCGTTAAACGTAATTTCCGCCTTTTCCGGCGCCGTATCCATGCGTTCCCCCGGCTGTGGGACAAACCGCTCCGCCGCCGCATGCGCTTCGGCCCGCGGCGCGTAACCGGCAAATATTTCGGTCAGAATCATTCCGGCGAAGAATAGAAAAAGCAGCAGCCGCGATCCGAATTTATACTTGTTAATTACCCCGTTCAAATGTTTCACGCCCTTTCATTTATCCAGTGTACTAAATCATTTTGTCAAATACCAATTGAGAAAAATCGAACTTTTCAAGCGGGGCTTGGCCTGAAGGACGCATCCATGCAATTGTCGAATCCTTTTCCTTGACTTACACTATATCTTGGTGTAATTTTATTCTGTGCTATCAATATATTGTGTGTCTTTGATAGATTTGACGACTTTCGACAAGGAGTGAATATAGGTTGGATATTATTAAACGCAACGGCCAGAAAGAAGAATTAATATTTTCGAAGCTGAAAAAAGTCATCGATTTCGCATGCGAAGGATTTGAAGGCTGCGACACGCTTGAGCTTGAAACAGCGCTTCTTCCATATTTCCGAAACAATATATCAACGAAAGAAATTCAACGCACACTCATTCAAGTGGCCGTGGAAAAAACGAGTATCGAGCAGCCGAATTGGCAGTACGTCGCCTCCAAGCTTCTCGTATACGATTTATATAAAGAATCACAGATCAACCGCAAATACGGTTATTTCGGTTACGGCGACTTCTACTCTCTCATTACATATTTAACCGACAAAGGCTTCTACGGCAAATACATACTTGAACACTACAGCAGGGAAGAAATCCATGAGCTCGGGAACTACATCGTACCGGAGCGCGACTACCTGTTTAACTATATCGGATTAAAAACGTTAGCGGACCGCTACCTGATCAAAGGATTCGACGGCGAAGTGCTGGAGCTCCCGCAGGAGCTGTTCATGGGCGTAGCCATGCATTTGGCCATGAAAGAATCGGACAAGCTCTTCTGGGCGCGCAAATTCTACGATGTGCTCAGCAAGCTGCAGATGACCGTCGCAACGCCTACATTAGCCAATGCCCGCAAGCCTTTCCACCAGCTGTCCAGCTGTTTCATCGATACCGTGCCGGACAATCTTTGGGGTATATACAATGTCGATTCCAGTTTCGCCCAGGTTTCCAAGTTCGGAGGCGGAATGGGCATCTATGTCGGCAAAGTTCGCAGCCGCGGCTCCAACATCCGCGGGTACAAAGGCGTCGCAGGCGGTGTTGTGCCTTGGATTAAAAACTACAATAATACCGCCGTCGCGGTTGATCAGCTCGGCGTCCGTTCAGGAGCCGTTGCCATCTACCTCGATGTCTGGCACAGAGACATCTTTGATTTCCTGAATCTGAAGACGAACAACGGCGACGATCGCATGAAGGCGCATGACATTTTCCCCGGCGTCTGCATTCCGGATTTGTTCATGCGCAAGGTCGAGGAACGCGAATCCTGGTATTTGTTCGATCCGCATGAAGTCCGCAGCGCCATGGGCTGGTCGCTAGAGGACGCTTGGGGCGAGGAATGGGAGCGCCGTTATGAAGAATGCGTCAATCATCCGACTTTGAACAAGGAAGAAGTGCCTGCGATTGATATCATGAAACGGGTTCTGGCCAGCTCTTTCGAGACCGGCACACCGTTCGTGTTCTATCGCGACACGGTCAACCGAGCCAACCCGAACAAACATAAAGGGATCATTTATTGCTCCAACTTGTGCACGGAAATTTGCCAAAACATGAGCGCGACCGAATATGTATCGACAACGCACGAGGACGGCATCATTACTACGCAAGTGAAGAGCGGCGATTATGTCGTTTGCAACCTGTCTTCCCTCAATCTGGGCCGGACTCAATCGAAGGAAGATATTGCGGAAGTCGTCTCCTGCCAAATGCGGATGATGGACAACGTTATCGACCTGAACCATTACCCGATTCCGCAGGCGGAAATCACCAACAAGAAATACCGCGCCGTCGGCCTCGGAACGAGCGGCTACCACCAATGGCTGGCGATGAACAAAATTGCGTGGGAGAGTGAAGATCACCTTGAGCGGGCGGACGAGCTGTACGAATGGATCAACTATTGCGCCGTTAAAGCTTCGATGGAGATCGCGAAGGAAAAAGGCACGTATAAAGCTTATGAGGGAAGCGAATGGCAAACCGGCGAATATTTCGATCGCCGCGGCTATACAAGTCCGGAGTGGCTGGAGCTCAAGCAGCAGGTTGCCCAGCACGGCGTGAGGAACGCCTGGATGTTCGCGATTGCTCCGACTGCGTCCACTTCCCTGATCGCCGGTTCAACAGCGGGGATTGACCCGATCTTCAACAAATTCTTTATCGAAGAGAAGAAAAATGCGGTTATCCCGCAAACGGCGCCTAACCTGAACGATGATACATTCTGGTATTATAAGGAAGCCCATCATATCGATCAGCATTGGAGCATTCGCGCGGCGGGCAAACGCCAGCGTCATATCGATCAAGCGCAATCGTTCAACTTATATATTACGCCTAACTATTCGGCAAAAGAGTTTTTGGACTTATATTTATCCGCTTGGAAAAATGGCTTAAAGACCGTATACTACTGCCGCAACAAAAGCCTTGAGGTTGAGGACTGCGTCAGCTGCAGCGCATAATTAAATCTGCTGCCATTACCGGATAAGGCCCTGTGGGGCCTTATCTTAGCTATAGCAGCTACTCTATTTTCTGTTATAATGATTGAATATGATTCTCAACTCTGAGAGAATGTGTCGTCGGAGAGACTTAAAAAGCTGAGAGACTTTGAGAAGCAGAGAGACTTTGAGAAGCAGAGAGACTTTGAGCTCCCGCTCAAAGATCCCTATGTCAGGAGGAACAATGAACAATGGAATTGCAGCGCAAAAAATTATTTAACGAGGAAGGCGACCGCGATTGGGGCAAACGCCGGATGATTGGCGGAAATACGACAAACCTGATCGAGCTCAATAATGTGAAATACGATTGGGCAACAAAGATGTACCGGACCATGATGAACAACTTCTGGATTCCGGAAGAAATTCCGCTCGCCCAGGATGCGAAAGATTACAAAAACCTGTCGCTCTCCGAGCGCAACAGCTATGATAAAATCATCAGCTTTCTGATCTTCCTGGACTCACTGCAGACGGCTAATCTGCCGAATGTCAACGAGTTCATTACCGCACCGGAGGTTAATCTGTGCCTGACCGTTCATACGTTCCAGGAAGCGGTGCACAGTCAGAGCTACTCCTATATTCTCGACAGCGTGTGCTCGGCCGATGTCCGCGATCAAATCTACAACCTGTGGCGCGAAGACAAAAACCTGCTGAAGCGCAACCGTTTCATTACCGACTTGTACGAAAACTTCATTGCCGAACCGTCCGCCCAAAATCTTATCAAAACGATTATGGCCAACTACATTCTTGAGGGCATTTATTTCTACAGCGGCTTCAGCTTCTTCTATGCGCTCGGACGCCAGGGCAAAATGCTCGGTACCGTATCCGAAATCAAATATATCCAGCGTGATGAACTGACGCATCTTGCGTTGTTCCAGGGGATTTTCCGAGAAGTGCGCAAGGAAAACCCGGAGTTGTTCACGCCTGTACTGATCGAAGAGCTCCGCCAAATGATGCGCACAGCCGTCGAGAACGAAATCGAATGGGGCCAGTATATTACGAACAATCAGATTGCCGGGATAACAAACGAAATCATCGACCAATATATTAAGTTTCTGTCCAACGAGCGCCTCAAAAAACTGGGTCTTGATATCTTGTACCCGGAAATCGTCGAACACCCGATGAAATGGGTGGAGAGCTTCTCCAACATGAACGGCATGAAAACCGATTTCTTCGAGCAAAAGGTAACAAACTACAGTAAATCGTCCAACCTGAACTGGGGCGATCTGTAAGGCTGCTTTCCTGTTTACTGCGTAAAGATCGTGTTCTGCTTAGGCTTAGAGCACGATCTTTTATTGCGTCAATATCATAGTAGTCTTTTTTAAATTCCCCTGTTTCCTCATCCGACAGTGTTTCAGGCCAGGCTAAGATGCTAATGTCATTGGCAATTGCTTTTAACCACTATCCCCTTAGCTCAGACCCGGCCATAGCAACCGATGTCACCGTCGCTAGCTTTTGACCGCTATCCCCTTGGCTCAGGAAGCTTAGTTGCCCTTCGAACCCCTATGCTATAACAAAATTGTATTCACTTGGCCGAATGAAATGCTTTCCCTGAATAAGTGGGATAATGGCAGAAAGCTTTGCTTCATCATTACCTGAATCAATGGGATAGTGGCATAAGAAAGCTCATGCATGCCTTTCCTGACTCAATGGGACAGTGGGCAAAAGCTCTCCTTAGGCATTACCTGAATCAATGGGATAGCTGGCAGAAGAAAGCCTATGCAATCCTTTCCTGACTCAATGGGATAGCGGGCAGAAGCTCTGTGTCGGTAAAGATCAGCTTGGCTTGTGTCTAACCGGTATAAGGAATAGAGGCGAACATGGAGAGAAACACAATACCGGATTTGCTGGAATGCGGGCAGGAAGAAACGGCGTATTATTGCATTTTATCTCTTCTTCGAATTATAATAATCCGGCCAATAATCACTCGAAATATAAGGAAATCCCCTGCTATCCGGCCATACGTAGACCCATCCCTCAAGTCCGGGGTCATCGAGATCGCTTACCCAAATGCGGTCATAATCGTTGTCCTCTTCTATCCCATGAAATTCTTCAAGCGTATCCATGTTCTTAAGTCCTTCGCAGGTTACTGCGATCCAGCAGCCGCGCACGCTTGACGCAAATTCACCGTTCAATCCGCCCGAACGGACCAAAGCGGGATACGGACCGATGTCAACAATTCTGCCCCCGATCCGGCCCGGAGAAGTGGACACAATGTAAGGCTCTACCACCTGTCTGTTAGACAGACCCGGCAGAAGTGAACCATATATAAATACCCGGAATGTCTGCTCGTATTGCAACGTCTTAACCCCTTTAGTTGTTTATTTAGTTGTTAAGCTTGAGATCGCTACCTTCTCATGAAACCATTCTTGAAATGTATTCGCAGGAATCGGCTTTGTAAAATAATAACCTTGCGCTTCTTCACAATGCCGGCTGCGCAAAAAATCAAGCTGCCCCGCATTCTCTACGCCTTCGGCAGTCACCTTTAAATTCAGATGCTTGGCCATTGCCGCTATGGTCGATACAATCGCCGCATCGTTGTTATCGCAGAGCAGATCGGTGACAAACGACCGGTCGATCTTCAGCTTGTCGATCGGGAAATTTTTTAAATAGATCAAAGAGCTGTAGCCGGTACCGAAATCGTCAACACTGATTTTTAGTCCTAGTGCCTTCAATTCCGACAGCTTTTCTATGGCATAATTCACTTCGGTCGTGATACTCTCCGTTATCTCAAGCTCCAAGTATTGAGGCTGCAACCCGGTTTCCCTCAGAATATGACGGACGCTTTCCACAAGATCATCCTGCTTGAACTGGCGCGCCGATACGTTAACCGACATCACAATCGGCGGCAATCCGGCGTTTTGCCATACTTTGTTTTGCCGGCATGCTTCCTTCAGCACCCATTCACCCAAAGGGACGATGAGACCGTTCTCTTCCGTGAGCGGGATAAACTCGCCCGGCATAATAATTCCTCTTTCCGGATGCTTCCATCGGACAAGCGCCTCTGCACCGACAACGATTCCGGTCGTCAGATCGACCAACGGCTGATACTCCAGTATGAACTGCTCCTGCTCCAAAGCTTTTCGCAAGTCATTTTCCAACTGGAGCTTCTCATCTGCAATGATGTTCATTCCTGGCGTAAAAAGCCTGTAGGCATTGCGGTTGGTTTTCGCGGAATACATGGCCATATCCGCATTTTTAACGAGTCCTTCCGCACAAACGCCGTCTTTCGGGTAGAAAGATATGCCGACACTGATCGTAATATGGTACTCCTTATTGTCGACCTTGATCGGCGAATGAAACTGTTCGAGCATCTTTTTGGCAATCTCGGAAGCTTCTTCTTCTTTTCGCAAATAGGGCAGCATGATCGTAAACTCATCGCCCCCCATCCGAAACACAAAATCAGGATAAGGTACAACGTTCTTCAACCGATGGGCCACCGTTTGCAATATTTTATCGCCGAATGAATGGCCGAGTGAATCGTTAATTGTTTTAAAACGGTCCACATCAAGCAATATTACCGCCATCTGTTTCTCGCTCTGCTTGGCGCGCTCAAGTTCGGTATTGAGTCGCTCCACAAGCAGTCTGCGGTTCGGCAGCCCGGTCAACTCGTCGTGAAAAGCCAAATATTGAATGCGAGCCTCCGCGACTTTCTGCTGTCTGTAAGGTTCCTCGATCGTTACGTAATAAATGCCTTTCAACAAAAAATAGTATGCAGCCAGCTTATACAAATGGCCTAGTATCATATCGGTGTCTCTCACATATTCGGCAAAAATAAATTGCAGACTTGCAAAAAAGAAAAGAAGAAGCGACTGGACGATGATGAGCAGCGCTTGCGGGCGCTCCGAGCGGTTCCGGTATAAAATAACGGCAGCCGTTGCCGCAAACATCAGGAGCGTCAGAAGCTGAACGGATACGGGGAGCCAGGTTAGCGACTCATCCGGGAACAATGCGTCTCTCCAATGAACAAGGAAAAATATACCGGTAATGAGCAAAAGTCCGGCGGCAAAGGCGGCGGCAAAAAGGGGCAGTCTGCGTGATGCGCCGATTCGACGGTCACCCTGCCCGAATATGACAAATAAACCGGCCGCGATCAGCAATTGCGACAGAAGCGCGATCATACCGGACAAAGATAAGTCCCCTACCGGGACATGAAAGGCCGATCCATAAAAGGTGAGGGCGTGGAGCAATTCCGTAACTCCGACGATGATAAATAACGCCGCCGAAAGCACACGGTGAAGCGAAAGCGTGTGAAGAAAGAAAATACCGCCTAGTAAAAATAGTGCGAAGCAAATTGCGAAGCTGATAAATTCAAATATTGTGTGGACAAAGAGGAACATGCGGATTTCAAAAACGGTGTACACATAAGGACGGAACACTAGCATTGCGATGAAGCTGAACAAAACGGCCGCCGCCGTCCAGATGATCTTCGTCTCCGCCCTGTTAATTGACATGTAGTCCTCCCACCAAATCCCCGAGTCGATATAAGCAGCTTTTGATACATTCCACATGCCAGTAAGTTTTTCCTGCTTGAATTCTGAGATTTATGAGAAAGGAGGCCGAATCGTTAGTCCCGCCGCTTCCAATCCGCTGCGAAGCCGGTCGGCAAAGAGCGCCGCGCCCGGTACGTCCCCGTGCAAACAGATTGTATCGGCACGCAAATTCAGCAAGGAACCGTCGCCGCATTCGGCTATTCCGTGCGTAACAATGGACAGCGCCTGACGAACCGCAGCTTCCGCATCATGAATGATTGCGCCCGGACGCTGTCTTGGAGTAAGCTCTCCGGAAGCAAGATATGTACGGTCGGCAAATACTTCCGAAGCTGATGGAAGGCCGGCGCGGTCAGCTTCCTCGAGCAGCCGGCTCCCAGCCTGCCCAAATAGTACGAGTGCGGGATCGATCGCTTTGACCGCCTTCACGACGGCTTCCGCAACGTTAGGATCGCGCCCTGCAAGGTGGTAAAGGGCCCCGTGCGGCTTCACATGGTTCAGCCTTCCTCCGGCTGCCTGGACGAATGCCGCAAGCGCCCCGGTTTGGTACAGCACATAATCATAGGCTTCTTGCGGCGATATCGCCATATCGCGGCGGCCGAAGCCAAGCCGGTCAGGCAACCCCGGATGAGCGCCCACTGCGACTCCGGAAGCGATACAGCGCCTGACCGTTTCCCGCATGATATGCGGATCGCCGGCGTGAAAGCCGCAAGCGATGTTAGCCGAGCTTATATATTTCAGCAGCGGCTCGTCCTGTCCGAACGAATACGCTCCAAACCCTTCCCCCATATCGCAATTCAGGTCGATGAACCGGTTACTTGCTGTCTTTTCGGTCACAACAATTCACACTCCAATCATCTTTCCTTTTAATCCGGCGGCAAGAAGCCGAAGCTCGGCCTCCCGTTCCTGATCAAGCCGTTGAGCCTCGGCGACGGTAATTCGGCGGAACCGGACGTAATCGCCCGGTTTCACCTGCGCCAGCAGCGGCAGGTCAGCATGAGCGACGTGGGCTATTTTCGGATAGCCGCCTGTCGTTTGGCAATCGGCGCCCAGGATGATCGGGTTCCCGCCCGGCGGCACTTGCACGGCGCCGGGCGCCACCCCGTGCGAGAGCAGCTCCTCACGGGAAACGCGTTCCAGCATGGGACCGGTCAACCGGCAGCCCATGCGGTCGGATGCGGGAGCCGCACGGAACGGCTCCCGGTAGAACGCGGCGCGGGCAGCTTCGCTGAACTGCCCGCTTTCCGCCCCCGGCATCGCGCGCAGCACGATGCCGTCCGCGCCGGCGCCGCCATAGGCCCGCGGCGGCGCGAACCACAAGGGGGCCGCCCAGTCGCGGCGGCCCTCCACCCGGGCGCGCGCGCTGAGCGCCGCGGCCAATGCCGCCGCAAGCGGCGGCAGATCCCCGGCTTCGCCGCAGGGGATCGTGTCGCCGGCCGCAAGCGGCCGGCCGCCCGCACCGCCAAGTCCGGCGCGCGCATCGGTGGAACGGCTGCCCATAACCTGGGGCACCGTTATGCCTCCGGCCACCGCGATATAAGCGCGGCAGCCGATCGCTGCGCGGCCGAGCGACAGTACGGCGCCGCGCTTCAACAAGACGGGGCGCCACATCGGCATCTCCGCCCCGTCTCCGGTATGCGGCGCCATATACGCGCCGCATACCGCAATGAGCAGGTCACACTCCGCAGCGAGCTTCGCCCCTGCGAGCGTCAGCTCCAGCGCGGCGGCCCCTTCCCGATTGCCAACCAGCAGGTTGGCGACCCGAAGGGCGTAGCTGTCCATCGCCCCGCCGGCTGTGATCCCGGCATGGCGCCATCCTATCCGGCCCAGGTCTTGTATTGTCGTATACAATCCCGGAGATAGCACACGTATGCTCATAGTAACCGCTCCCTCCCCGTTAACAGCATCTCCGGCTCCACAGGCACGAACCGGACCCGGTCACCAGCGCGAAGCAGTACCGCGTCATCCCGATCCGGATCGAACAATCTCACATTCGTCCTGCCGATAATTTGCCATCCGCCCGGAACCGTTAACGGATAAATGCCGGTTTGGGAGCCGGCAATGCCGACCGATCCGGCCGGAACGGCGGTTCTCGGCACACTCTTGCGCGGCTGCGCGAGCTGCGGCGGCAGCCCGGCCATATATGGAAAACCGGGCATGAAGCCGATCATCGCAACCGTATACTCCGCACTCGAATGAAGCCGGATGAATTCCGGAACCGTCAGTCCCGCCCGTTTGCCCGCTTCCTCCAGATCCGGACCGTAATCGCCGCCGTAACAAATCGGGATCTCTCTGACGCTTGAAGCTAACGCCTTCATACGGATATCCGAATTGCCCAGCATGCGGCTGATCAAACGAACCGCCGTTTCGTAGGGAAAACCTTCTTCTGAACGGACCAGCTTGCCCGGATCGTATACGACCGTTACCGTTTCATAAGCGGGAACGATATCGAGCATCCAATCCTGCTGCGATTCGCTGAGCAGCACAGCAATCGCCGCCGCCGCGCCCCAGCTTTCGGTTCCGGCATTCCCGCTCAAAGTCATCGTTATCGCACGGTCCCCAAGCGGAATCATCTCTATTGTTCCGACAGGAAGTACCAGTATCACAACCAAATCCTCCATCCAGTCAACTGATTTCTAAAAGGTAGTTCGAACGTTACCCCATAAAGTGAAGTGAAGCCGAGCTTCTTCCGGTTTCTTTTCGGGGACACCGAAAAACACTCCCCTTTAGTTTAATCGATTGCCGGATAATGTCCAGACTCCGTTATTGAGGATGCGTATAACGGAGGATAACCCCGGTGAGCAAATCGTTCAAATATTGAACCTCGTATTCACCGACGTCGGGTTCGATATGGTCGTTCCCGATACCGCTGTGATCGGTAAGAAACAGATACGTGCCGCCCGTCGCAGCAGCCATGAATCGCATTAAATACTGCGTATCTATATTCGTGCCGCTGGATACGACCGGAATGATCCGGACACCCATACGTGCCGCATCCTTCGTCAAATCCCGCATTCTGGCGAGCGACCGGCTGTCGTCATGCGGCGGTGCGTCAAGCACGAGAAACAGCAGCCTCGCCCGCGCTTCCCGGCTCCATTCATGCTCATGCAAAGCATCCGTTAGAGCTTCATCTACCGCTTCCGGATAATCCCCGCCTCCCTCCGCCGTTTGCGCAGCGATCTGCTTTACCGCTTGCTCCACATCGCCGGTAAAAGGAAACGGCCGCACAACGTAATCGTCGTAGTGGTCGCGGTAAAAATTAGCGGATAAACGAAGCTTCAGCCGCTGCCCGCTTTCCTGATCGACCCGGCGAACGACATCCTTTAATTCGGATGCTAGATACTGCAGCTCGTCTTTCATTGAGCCTGTCGTATCGACCACGAACATAATATCGGCGGTATCCGGAAGGTCCGATTTGCCGTCGACGTTGATTTTCAAAACCTCTTGCCGCGAAATCGGCACATTTTCATATTGTTTCACGATATCCTGTCCGACTTGGACTTCGACCGAGTATACTGACTCGCGCCTTTCTCTCTGATCGTCGAACAGCTCCGCATAGGCGAAAGCCCTGCCGAGAAGATCGGTACGGGATTCCCAGACGAATTGTCCCGATTTATCCTTTACGATGACGATCGCGTCCGCAACGGGACCATCCTTGCTGCTGACCTCAACGACCAGCCTGCGGAAATTGAAAAAGCCCCAGCGCTCCTGATAACCGTACCCATCCTGGCCGTTCAACAAATTCTCCCAATCGCTCCAATTGAGCGTATCGTTCCATTCTCCCGCAGTCAATTGCCCCGGGCGCGGCTCCGGGCCGCTCTGCCCTCCGGCCGGTTCGCTCGTCTCTCTTTCTCCGCCTTCTGCAGGAGCCGCTGCCCGGTCATCTTTGCTGGTGTTTGCCGATTCGAAAGTGTTTGCCGATTGCGAGCTCGTATTGCTTCCGGCCCTGTTACCCGCGGCATCGTTCCTTTCCGAATTGGAGCAACCGCTAACCAATAATGCCAGCACTGCAAGCAAGAGCCCCCACCTTTTCAACCGTCCCCCCATACATCATCCCCCCGACATGTTTGATGGCCGTTCTCAAAACGTCCTTGAAAACGACATTTTTTAGAACGCTTACTTTAATGACGGCGTCTGATTGGCAATTGTTGCAATTACCGTGCGTCGACATTACAATCTAAGAAGGCCGCTTGTCGGCATCCATGATTGAATATTGAAATGCAGGAAGGGGTTATCGGCATGGAACAATATGAACTGGCCGAGCTTGTCATTTCCCGGCAGGAAGAGACCTTTCATCTTCGGTTTGCTTCGGCGCAATTGGTGATCGTAACGGATCTGGGATCGAAGCTCTGGTATGTTGACGTCAGCGGCATTTCACAGACCGGCATGCTTCAGGCTTTGAATGTCAGCGAAGATATAAAAGTCGATCTGGAAGCAGTCACAGCGGGAGGACGCCGTTACCGGGGAACCGGGTATATGCACCCGAACGTTATTCATCAAGCCGCCGCAATTCGCGGGGACGGGGAATTAGTCATTGATTGAGGGTTAAAGATTGGCTTCGATGCAACGTATGATTTGAACCATCTCCAGACGCTGCAGACGTTCAAGCAGCTGACGGGCTTCAGGAGAGCCTCCGCCGCTTTCTTGGCTCATCACGGCGTCCACCATAAGATACGGATTCCAGCGTTCCTCCCGTGCAATGTCTGTCAGCAGCTCTTCGGCTCTTCCATTCGAACCGAAGCCTGCATTCAGTTCACCGGCAATCATATCAACCGCCTCCCGGTGAATGTTCGGCATCGCCGGATGATAACCGGCCTGCCGAAACCAATACTTCGCATTGCTGTAGTCCCCCTCCATCCGGTGCATCAGCCCATGCAGATAACTGCCTGTCGAATCCGTAATATGCTGGGAAAGATCATGAGAGCGGTTCAGACTGTCGTTCCACAGGTGCAGTGCCGATTGTACGGCGAGTTTGTTCGGATCCTGCTCGCTCTGCCCAAACATAGCTCCGATTTGCTCATCCATTGCTTCATCCCACAACTTCTCGGGCGAAAGCCCCTGCAGCGGGTTCCGGTTCATTAACCGTTCGATCATTTTGCTGATTTCCGGTTTCATAGATCCACTCTCCTCGCGATGATATAAGAGTAAACGGTACAAAACATATATATCCTCAGAATAAAAAAAGGGGCACAGTCAACCGACCGCACCCTGCCTGCATTTATTTACCGTGAAGCACCTCAGGCGTTGTCAGTTTATCGTAAAAATCGACCGCCTTATCTTTATCCTCGCTGCCCCGAAGCGCCATCGCCGAGCGCGGATGCTCATCCAGCATGCCCGTTATCATGTACGGAATAATGTATCCCCACTCTTCTTTCTCACGCAGCGGAATCATATATTTTTCAATCATGTCCAGCACCGGACGGAGATTGTATTTCGTGTTTTTCAAATGCGCTACCAGCAGCTCGGTCGGACAGTTGCCCGCCGCGCGTCCCATACCGTACACGGAAGCGTCAAGCAGTTCAACGCCTTTCTCAGCGGAAATAAGCGTATTCGCGAAGGCGAGCTGCATATTGTTATGCGTATGTACGCCCAGTCGCTTGTTCGGCAAATATTTCTTGAATTTCTCCACAAGAAGGGTGAAATCGTTCGGATCCAGACTTCCGTATGAGTCAACGATGTAGACGACGTCTACGACACTATCGTTGATTTGCTCAAACGCCTCAAGCAATTGATGCTCCATTACATTGGAGAGCGCCATAATATTCAACGTCGTTTCGTATCCGCGCTCATGGAACAGACTGACCAGTTGGAGCGCTTTATCCACATCCTGAATGTAGCAGGCAACGCGAATCAGATCGAGCAAGCTTTCCTCGCGAGGCAAAATATCGTTTTCATCCACTCGTCCAATATCGACAAGGGCTGACAGCTTCGTGTTCAATTTCTGCGGAATAACCTTTTTTAGAAAATCGTCATCCAGAAAACGCCACGGACCTGCGGCGTCGGCGCCTTTAAGCAGCTTCGGTGAGTTCTTATAGCCGATTTCCATATAATCAACGCCGGCCTCGTTCAGGCACCGGTAGAGGTGTTGTACGAATTCAACGCTAAAATCCCAATTATTAACGAGACCTCCGTCCCGAATCGTACAATCGACAATTTTGCATGGGTTTGATTTTGCTTTTGCATTCATGATACGATGTGCTCCTTTGTAAAAATGACTATTCTCTACATCATACTTGAAAGCAGTCCGGAACGCAAAGCCCTTTTTTCTGCACTGAACCGAGCTCCTGAAAGATGCGGTTAACGATTCGTACGGAGCGGCTGCCGTTTATGCTTGTGTCGTTTCCAGTCTAAGTAGGGTCTGTTATAATGGTTAACATTCTATACCTCGAAGGGAGCACCACCATTGCAGGCACAGTCAGAACCGGCTTCCGCCGCGCCGCTGCGGCTAGGCGTGAAGCCAGACACGAAACCTACCGTCTTTCGCATCTTGATCGCCATCAGCGTTGTCCATCTCGTTAACGACACGATGCAGGCGATTATTCCGGCCATTTTACCGATTCTTAAACAATCAATGAACCTGTCTTATATGCAGGCGGGGGTTATCGTATTTGCGCTTAACATGACCTCCTCCGTCATGCAGCCGGCCGTTGGCATGTACGCCGACCGCAAGCCTACTCCCTACATGCTGCCGATCGGTATGGGATTGACAACGATAGGCGTACTGGGTATCGCTCTTTCACCGAATTATTGGTTCATTCTATTATCCGTTCTGTTCATCGGTCTCGGTTCTGCCGTATTTCATCCCGAAGCATCCCGGGTCGCTTATATGGCCGGCGGATCGCGGCGGGGACTAGCCCAATCGATATTCCAGGTAGGCGGCAATTCCGGATCGTCACTTGCTGCGGTGATGACCGCGCTCATATTTGTTCCGTTAGGCCAGTTCGGCGCGATATGGTTTGTCGGAATCACTGCCTGCGCCATTGGAGTTCAGCTTGTCGTTGCCAAGTGGTATAAAGGTTATATAACGGCCAATCCGAGACCCGCCAAACAAGCGAATGCGGGCAAGCTTCTTCCGGAACATAAAAGACAAATCGCCGGGGCCATTGCCGTACTCATGATGCTGCTCTTCATCCGTACATGGTACAACGCAAGCATTTCCATTTATTATCCGTTTCAACTCATGGAAAAGTACGGGCTCGATTTGAAGCAGGCGCAGGTATATATCTTTCTGTTCGCTGCGGCAGGCGCTGTCGGCACCTTCTTCGGAGGACCGATCTCGGACCGCTTCGGCAGGCGCAACGTGTTGTTTTACTCGATGGTTGGCACTGCTCCGTTCGCCCTGCTGCTGCCTTATGCCGATCCGTTCTGGTCTTACCCGCTCATCGCTGTCATCGGATTTATCGTCATGTCCGGCTGGTCGGTCACGGTCGTCTATGCGCAAGAGCTTGTTCCCGGAATGATCGGCACTGTCTCCGGATTGACAACGGGTTTTGCTTTCGGCATTGCCGCCATCGGGGCCGTTGCGCTCGGCGGCTTGATCGACCGTTTCGGTCTGAGCCTGATCATGCTGATCGTGAGCTTCCTGCCCTTGCTCGGTTTGCTGGGCCTGCTGCTGCCGTCTGACCGGCAGATAAAAGCCTGGTAAAACAGCAGCGAACGCCAAACTGCATTGGCCGCGGTAAATGCCGCTGTTACGTCAGTAAAGGGAAGGTGATTTGATGAAAGTTAATGTTCATGTAATATACGTCTTAATGTTTCTGGGGGTTGTGATAGGCGTAACTATTAGCGGTGCCATTGTGGGGACCCAAATCAGAGCATCGCTTTCCTTTTATGAGCTTGCAGGTTTAAGCAGTGAAAATTATAACCCAAGCGAGCGAATTGGGAACGGAAATGATATCGTAGACTTCTTATCTAATCCGAATAATTACACTTCTAAGGTTTATCTGGAGCTGAATCGGGCCCAATTAAGAGACTGGGGCTACCCGCAGCCCATTCTTTTTTATATTGGGGTTGCGATGATGTTTACATCCATTTATTTAGCTTTGAGATTGCGAAAAATACATGCTTCGAAAGCGCTAAAGACGATTATAGCGGTTTCGTTAGGATTCATTTTTATTTATTCGATGGTATTTGAATCAAGTCCCTTTTCTTTCATTAATCGCATCATACTTTTCATCCGAGGATATCATTTATAGATCCCATTCCGGCGGCTTCAAGCTCCCTTAACCGCTCAGAGAGAAGGCGTCCGCCCACATCGTATCCCCTTCAAGTTCCTGCTTATTCATATAGGCTCCCTTAAATCCTGATTCGGTTATCTTTATACCATAACAACTACTTGAATTAAGCAAGTTACTATTGTATAGTTTATTTACCTTAAGTAAGTGAGGGAAGCGAAGTCGATATTCAATAATAAGAGGCGTTTTTGTGACAGTTGGAGCGTTTGGGGCTTATAAGAGGGTTTAGGTAATCTGTTTTGGCACAAAATAGGTGTGTCATACTTCAAATTATCGGAATTCCACTCTGATTACATAAAAAATAAAAGGAGAAGAAACAATGCCTGTTACTACAAATTTCGATCCGAAAGTCGTTTCCATTTTGCAAGATAAAGTACAACTGATCCACAACGGCAATGGAGCAATTTACCTTGTCGGACCGATTAATCTGCCGGTTAACGTGGAAGGCGAAACCATCCTGTTTAAGTGGTATTGCTGGCTCAACTGCAATGAGGTGACGGACGATATAGAACGCGTTATTCAAAAATTGTCCAATGCCAATTTAGCCGAATATCAGCAATCGAGCGTTTTGGTCCATGGGGATTTTCAGAATGCGGAGCATGCTTTGATCCGTTTTCATTCCATCTGTCATACCGGAGACATATTCGGAAGCAAACGATGCGACTGCGGTTATCAACTGAAACAGTCGATGAAGCATATTGCCGAGCACGGCCACGGTGCAATCTTTTATCTGGCCAACCATGAAGGCCGGGGCATTGGGTTGTTTAGCAAGGCGCTGGCTTATATTTTACAGCAAAACGGATATGATACCGTCGATGCGAACCACATGCTCGGCTTTGCGGACGATACGCGTGATTACAGCGACGCAATTGAAGTATTGAAAGCACTCCGAACGAAGCCCGTAACGCTCATTACGAACAACCCGAAGAAACTGGAGGCTTTACAAGCAGCCGGCCTGTCCGTGGAGGATCGGGTTCAGCTGTGGGGAGATATTAGCGAGTATAACGAGAAATACCTGAAAACCAAAATCGAGCGATCCGGACATTTAAACGAGGACAAAGGATGCTGTCATAATGACTAGTCTCGGGTGATAAGGCAACAAAGCAATACAAAAAAAATGTATCTCCCTCCATTGTGAACGTTTTGGCGATCATTTACAATTGATACCAAACAGGTTCGGATGAGGGTGATTTTTTTTATACTTCTCATCCAATCGGTAACCAGCATTCCGGAACCAATTCCAATGTATAGGAGAATACAAATGACAACTTTTTCAGCAATTGTGTTTACTGTTCTTATTGGCATAGTAATTCTGTTTCAACTAGCGTTAGCTGCTGGCATGCCGTGGGGAAGCGCGGCAATGGGTGGCAAATTCCCCGGGAAATATCCGCCCGCGATGCGTTTCGCCTGCTTGATTCAAATTGTAATTCTTTCATTCATAGCCGTAATCGTACTGACTAGATCAGGGCTCCTCTTTTCAGACTGGCATCCTTTATCGATGTCGGCGATTTGGTTCGTTGTTGCCTTTTCGGCAGTTGCTGCGTTAATGAATCTAATAACTAAAAGTATTTGGGAAAGAAGGATATGGGCGCCCGTTTCGCTCGCGCTTCTTGTCTTAAGTCTAATGGTAGCCTTCGGTTAAAGGAGCAAAAAAATGATTTATAAATTGACAAATGACTTGGAAGAGATTATTATATCGGAAAAATTGTTATATGAGGTGCTTTTCAAGCCCATCGATTTAAGCAATTCTGCTAGACAACAGTTCAAAATACCAGGAGATGAGTATTTTTTTGTCGCCTTTGACGGCACAGAAGCGGCCGGTGTGATGCTGGTCGTTGTAAACGGCGATTATGTGGAGCTTCGGCATGGTGCTGTCTCGTGCAAATACCACGGAAAAGGGATCGGGTCCGGCCTCTGGAATGAAGTTCAGCGATTCCTTCAAGACAAAGGAATTCGCACAATAGAATTATATTCAAGAAATACGGCGCTTGGTTTCTGGACTAAATTGGGGTTTGAAGAAATATCCGGTTGGATTGATCATCAATTATTTGCGAGACATGAAATCAGATTCAAGAAAATGAGATATACTGCCGGTGAGCGAAGATGAACAATCCATCTTCTCGGTCATTGATCATCCTTCTTTACGAAATCTAAGGCGTCAATGATCATATAAACCATTACAAAAACAAGTTGATTAGTGAAGGTTTTCACGTTCTTGCTCCTAACTTGTTGAACAGAGCGTTTTTTTCTTACGAAGAGGAAAACGATGCATATCAATATTTTATGAACGAGGATGGCTTTCATCGTGGCTGCAGCAAGTGAACAGGCTACTCGCACCCAATAGATGGAGGTATGATTTAATTTTTTTGTTTGGCTTCAGCGTAGGGGCAACCATCCAACAGCTGAAGAAAACAGTTTTTTGAGCAAGTGCTCGATAAAATGATTATGGCGGGAGTTGATACACCACAATAAACCGTGCCAGGAATGACCTGATTGACATATTCTGCATTTTACGAGAGATTTCTATGCTTGCTTCAAAGCTGGTCTAAATTATTTTTATAGGATGGAGAAGAAATTATGACGATCACTTACCGCAATTGCTATATGGATGATTTTGAACACATATTGGGCCTCGTTGAACAATTATGGCCGGACAAACAGCTCAGTCGCAATGAAATAAGAAAAGTATATGCCAGAGGACTTGAATCCCTTAATGATTATCTTATATGTGCAGAAGCCGATGGCGAAATTGCCGGATTCGGCTGCATGGTTGTAAAGAATAGCTTTTGGCAGGAATCGTATGTCGGTTATATTACCACACTGGTTGTAGATGAAGAGCAAAGAAACACGGGCATCGGAAAAGGCTTGATATCGATGTTATCGAAAATTGCCAAAGATGAAGGATGTAAGCGAATTGAGCTGGATTCGGGATTTCATAGGGAACAAGCCCATTTGTTTTATGAGCATTTGGGTTTTCATAAACGAGCTTACTTGTTTTCAAAAGAGATCTAAAAGATCATCTCCTTGCCGAAAGCTTTAATTTCGTCCTTCGGTATACTCATGAATTTGAAGTCCTGATCGGCGTTAAAATATACTGAGCATGCTTTACGTCCGCCGATTGTATGACGATCGGCTTATCTTTGCCTGTAAATTTCAAATGGACATGCTTACTGTCAATTGCGCGAATAATGTCCCTCATGTATTTCCCGTTGAAGGATATTGTAAATGTCCCGGATATGATTTCTTCTACAGTAAGAGCTTCGATGACATCACCAATATCTATTGATCGGGCAAATAATTCGGCACCAGCCGGCGATAAACGAAGTCCGACAAGGTTGGCATCGCCGGAAAGCAAAGTGACCCTTTCTATGGCATTAAGAAGTTCAGAGGTGACCAGCGTAATTTCCCCGCTAAACGTATTTGGGATCAATTTATCGATAGAAGGGTAAATCCCTTGTATTAGTGTTGATTGCATCGTAAAGTTGTCCGACGTAAATCGGATGAAGCAGTCCCCCATCGAGATCTCTGTCCTCCCGGAAAAGTCGGAAAGCATTTTGGAAAAATCGTGTACATTTTTTGCCGGAACTACTACAGGTGGCAGCATTTCCAGGTTTAAGTTTAGCGTGTGAGAGGCGAATCGAATACCATCGCTAGCAGCAAGTCTCAGTATATGCCCGTTCGAATGGAACAATATTCCTGTTAGAATCATTCTGGTTTCCGAAGCAGCAGCGGCGAACGACACCTGTCTTACCATTTTCCTGAAAGAAGAGTTATCGATCTCAATGACTCTTTGGATTTCGATGTCGTCCAAAACAGGAAATTCATCAGGATCCAACGTGGAAAGCCGGTAAACAGCTCTGCCTGACCTGATGCATATCCTCTTATCCTTTATTTCTTCGAAAGTTACAACATCCTCTTGCAGATTGCGAATAATATCCGTGACATAGCGTGCGCTGATGACGGCTGTTCCCGCTTTTTTAACGGTTACAGTATCGTTATCTACTGGAATTCGATATTGAAGTGTCATCGTACTGTTACACGCAGTTAATATGATTTCCTGCTCGTCCGCTTGCACTTTAACCCCCGCAAGTATAGGTATGACCGGTCTTGCTGATATGGAGGCAGCGATATGCTGCAGTGCGCTGTTTAAGGTAGGCTGTTTTAATGAAAATAACACCTGATTCCACCCATTTCACATTTACTTCTGAGTCAAATATGACTCAATCATGTCACGTATGAATTCCGACCGGGATCGACCCGCCGCGGAGCAGCGTCTTTCAAGCTCGTCCCACATTTCTTTCTTCAGCGTTAAGGAAATCTTCCTTGTTTCCCCGATTCCTTTCCGGCCGGCGCCGGCACGCGGTCCTCCTCGTGCAAACATTATCGATAACTGTCCTTCATGTTCAGGAACCCCAAGTTTAACTTTTTTATTACTCATCAAATCGACCTTCTTAATTTTGAATTAGGTAACCTTTATCAGTTGTGCATATATTAACTTTATCACATGGGACACTTATTGGCAATCACTGGATTAGAATTGATTTTAATAAAAAAATGACTACCCCTGAAAGGATAGTCATTGAATAATCGCATTTATTGCCGATTCTTGTATTTCTCGTCAGCTTCCCGCAAACCAGATTCCCATGATTCAGACGGCATCTCGTCGATCAATTCGAGTAAATTCCCGTCAGGATCGCGCAAATGAGCCGTGCGAATTCCCCAGCTTGGACGATTCTGAATCTCGGTAATTATCGTGACACCCTCTGCTTTCAGCGTTGCGACGACCTTTTCCAGGTCGTGCACCTTCAAGATCAGTACGAATTTATCCTGGGCTTCTATTTCTGACGGAACATGTGAAGTGCCGACGACCTGAGCCATTTCTGCCCGCGAGAAAATAGCGATTGATTTCCCGTTGGCTGTTCCAAAGCTCGCATACCCGCCGCCCAATTCCCCCCAGAGAACGGTAAAGCCCAAGCGCTCCTGATAAAATCGGAAGCAATCGTCAAACCGATTAACGAGCAGCCTAATGTTATCGAGTTCCATTTAACTCCCTACCTCCTTGGTTTAAATTGTTCCATTTTAAAAATTAATACAGACCACTATTAAGCATCGAGATGCGGATTATGAACAAAATAATCACTTCTTCTATAAAACTGGTTGTATTTTTATCCATTTAAATGTATTTTTATTAGTATAGTTGAGTTTAGGGGGTACGGATTATGTACCAAATCAGAAAAGCAACCATGGATGATGCTCAGTTCATGTATGAGCTTATTAATACCTACGCGGATGAAGGGAAATTGCTTCATCGGACGCTTAATGCCATATACGAAAATCTCCAATGTTTCTACGTTGCAGAAGATGATGGTGAAATCGTTGGAACGGTGAGTCTGCATATTTTAGATAAAGAACTCGCAGAAATTAGGTCGCTTACGGTTTCATCAAGTCGCTTCGGAGCAGGTATTGGAAAACGGCTTGTTCATGCTGTCATTGATGAAACGAGATCACTCCGGGTAAAATCTTTACTCTCCTTAACTTATCAGATAGATTTCTTTTTGAAATGTGGATTTAAGCTTATTGATAAAAGCAGATTACCGATGGCAAAGATCTGGAAAGATTGTACGCATTGCTCCAAATTCTCGAATTGCGATGAGAATGCGATGATCATTGAGATTAGTTGAACTACCCCCGCCTACACCTTGGAAACAATCCATTCGTCCAACAACGTTTTGCTATAAAGGAACTGACCGTCAATGATGACATGGGGCAATTCAATTTCTCCCATAATCAGGTTCATTTCAAAATCCCTTTGGTCGTCTAAGCCCAAGTACTCTACGACTTCATTTGGCGTAAGCGCCTCTTTTGCCGCAAACTTTTGCGCCCGGGACAAATTATCCAATTCCCGCTCAAACCCCTGCAAAGAAATTCCTCCTGTTAGAGAGGCATTCACGCTGGATGAATAATGCAGTTGCTTTAAACTATTCGTGACCATTACAGTGCATACAATAAGGGTAGCCGACAAGATCAACGTATTCAAAATACCGAAATGAGCTTTCATGATTGTCCCTCCATTTCTTATCAATTCCAATCGTATATTCGGATTCCTATATAGTTTATATTTCTATGGTGTAGCAAAAAAGAAGAGGCTTCTCGCAAAGCATCTTCAGTCTGTTGAACTACTCTGTTTTATGAATCAAACGGAGGATCGCCGTTTGCTCCCAAACATCAACCAAATCATCCTATGACTCATCTCTTTGAATGTTTTTATTGTGTCCGGATTTGTCAAAATCGTTCATTGATTAACACCGGTTATTTCACTATCTGGTTTTACCAGTACTCCCCATCCGTCTAAAAAGCCGTTATGTTTTCTAGCTTGTCTATCAATCAACTCCTGAGCTTCCATTAAAAGATCTAAATCAAGCAACATCTCTTTTGAGCACTCAGTAGTCCAAAAATTCCCGTCAAAGTCTTTACTCGTTCTGCATATAAAGCCTAGATCAGTCAGTTTATTTTCAATCTTCTTTCCATTCTTCTCATCACTCACTGAGATGTGAAAGTCAACTAATTGTTTTCTTGTAAGATCAACTCCAGAATCTTTGATGTTGCTCAAATTTTCAATAGTTGCATTTCGATCAAATACGGTAATGCGACTAAAATCTTCGTTAATACAGCCGGTTAAACTTAACATTAACAAGACTAAAAATAAAAGGAATTCCAACTTTTTCATTACATAGTCCGCCTTTAATGACTTCAGTATTCTTCGCCACATTTCATAGTCACGGTAGAGATGCCGGTTACCCGATACCCCCCGCACAAATTCTAGTGTGCGGATTTTCCTACTTTCATCAATACCGTCATATTCTTTATAGATAATTTTCTATTTCTGTGAAACCGATTTTGAATATCTGTTCAGCGCAACTTGTAATTGCCGGGTCGTTCTCAATATGTTATGATTTATTATACAAAGACCAAGTGCTGCAAACACTTGGCCTCGTACAACTGGCTTGGATGGGATTCCCTTCCGAGTTATTCAACCTCAAAAACCCACCTTCGGCTCAAATCTAGGGTGGGTTTTTACTTTCTCTTGTTGTTGTTTCTGATGTATGTTAAAAGTGCAATTATAAACATGCCGAAAAGAAACATGATTGTTAGAGCATCTTTTACTTCCATAGCTTCACCTCCTTTCGAAGGGAAGCTATGCCCACCCAAGATTCAGTTGTATTTCTATTGTATCTTTAAATATCGATACGTACAAGCGTTCTGTTTTTTTTATTTTATTTATGATCTGCCTGAAATACTTCTCTGAAATTCCTCGGGCAGACCAAGGGCTTACATCTGCGACTTTCTCCCTGATAAGCCCGCCGCGTTGAATGCGTTGTTAGATGATGCCGCCACTTCTTCGATATTACTTGCAAAATAATCCCTTTACATGTTTGGCAGATTTAATAGCTCTAGACATATCACTGGAATAACATATATTCCAATCAGTTTCAGTCAGTTCATTTAAAGATTGATACTCAATATCAGATCTATTGTATAGATTAATCCACTCTGTAAAATCTTTAGATGACATTATAATCCTGGATTTTGGAGACAGGACTTTAAAATGCCTCATTAAACCGATGTCTTTATTGCTTTCCTCGACTTTCGCCATCTTTGACAACCCACAAAGATCTATTCAAGCTCTACTTCTTCTAAACTCCTCAATCCCATTCCTTCAAAGCGAAATTCCAGTATATAGGGCATCTTATCGATCATGTCCCAGAAGTCATCATAAACAAATCCAGTATCAAAATAATTAACAATGGTACTTAATGCAGTTCCATGTGTTCCGATAATTATGTTCTTACCCTGATTCAAATTAAGTACTTCAAATAGCTTTTTAATATTCCTCTGCTGCACTTCTCTTAAGGATTCTCCACCATTCAATTTGTAATCGAAATCTTCCCATTGCCTTCTCGAAAATGCACGAAAATCCTCTACCCATTCACCCACTCTTCGCTCTCGAAAGTCATCATGCGTTATAATATCAAGTCCAAGACATTCCGATAGGTCTTTCAATGTATGTACTGTTCTTTGAAATGGGCTTGAAAAAATCACGGAGATATCCCGTTCTCTCAATGCCCTGGTAACTCTCTTAGAATCTTCGATGCCTCTTAATGTTAGAGGGCGATTCGTCTCATCTTTGATTGTAATATCCGATAGAGCATGTCGAACAAAATAAACGGTAGTTTGCATTTATCACCCTTCTCTCTTCGATCAACAGGACGTTGCGGATGAGTTACCCTGAAACATTTGGTCCCCTGAAACCACTTTTACGACTACGGCCGCACCAAGGAGCGATAGCGACGCAGCGTGAATCCGAAGTGTTCTCCGAAGGATCTGACTCCATGGAATACTCCCTCGAAATTCATTATAATTGAAATCTATCAATTATCATTTGAGCTACTATTTCCGGAGTTAGCTTCGTATTATTAATTTTTATATAATTCTCATCTTTGATTTCGCCTGGATAAGAGTTTAATCGATGTTTTTCCATCGTTCTCAAAAGATCATTTTCTGATTGTTCAAGGTTTTGCTTTGAAGGCTTGTGCAGTAAACGGTTTTCGCTTTTATTACGAGCAAGTCTTTCTTCTAAATCTGCTTCAAGTTCAACTAAATAAACCGTTCCGCCATTAGATACAAATATATTCCTGACGTGATTAATGTACTCCCAGTCACCTGGGATATCTAAACCCCATACAAAAGTAAAAATCAAACCTTCTAAATCACTGGCTGAGACTTCTTTGAATATTTCTTCTCGAAAAAGTCCGACTAATCGTTTTCCAGTTTGACTCCCATAACTAAAATAACGAGAGACAAGTTCTATTGTCATGTGATTATGAAACAATCTTAAATCCGTTTTTCTTTCTAATTCTTGTCCAACAGTCATTTTACCGACAGCTTGAGGTCCAAATATGATTATTAATTTCATAGGATCCTTCCTGAGAGAGGTATTTTTAATTATTCTTTTTAGCTTTCAGATCTTTATTTTATTACATATCATATCTTTCCCACTATATTTATTCCATTAATATTACCATAATTCGGAATCCAACGCCCTAATTTTTGTAACTTCTATATCACCATAGTAGCGGAATATACCTATTGCCATAAAGGAGACGGAGAATTTTGCACATCTTATTCAATGAACTCACTAATAACCATGAAATAACCGTTTACGACACAACTGAGCTGTACGGCGAGAAAGGGAACTTCCGGGTTTTAGAATTCTCTGATGCTGCGATTCAAGGTGCGATGGATATAAATCAGCCCGAACGCATCATGTTCGAGTATCCGAGGGCAATGATTCACTTGATGGAGTCTAATCATTCGTCATTCGAGGACGTTTTTGTAATTGGGCACGGGATTGGGACAATTGCCGGTCATTTTCCGGAGAGGCGGTTTAAGGTCGCAGAGCTCGACGGCAAAATCGTGGAGTTAAGCAGAAGGTACTTTGGATATAGCAACGATAATGTCATAATCGGAGACGGGCGTCAAATTCTCGAAAATGAGAAACCAAACACCTATGATTATATTCTATTGGACGCTTTCACCGAGAAGGGAACACCGCGACATTTAATATCCAGAGAATTTTTCAGGATCACAAGTGAAAAACTTGATTCCCGGGGCTCCGTCATCATGAATCTGATGGGAAAAGGCGTAAACGACAAGCTAATCAATGCCATTCATACGACACTTAGGGCAGAGTTTACTCATACGAAATCATTTTTTCTCCCTGCAGAGGACGCCGCCGCCGTTAAAAATATCATTATCATCGGCAGTAATCATCCCATCGGGTTTCGAGCGCGTCATATGGCAGAATTCACTGAGATCGAACTCGGAGAAGGACATATCATTCGAGATGGCGATGAGTAACAAGGCCACAACAAAAAAGCCCGAGCTTCTACGCTTGACCGATAGTCAAGAAGCCCCAGGCTTTTCATTACTCTAAATCAAGTTGCGAAGCGGAACCGGAAAACATCGCTTCCGGACGTTCTTTCCGCAGCGAATATCAAGGATTGCCCATCGCCGCTCCATTGCAGCATATTGATATATCCCGGATCGTTGTAGACCGTCGTCTCCTCCGACAGCCCTTCCCCATCAAACCTTGCCACCGCCAGCTTCGAACGCCCTGCTTTCGTCCGGATCACGTAAGCGAAGACCTCCAGATTCGGGCTCAACAAGTATCGTCAAATTCACCCGGTCAAACCGGTAGCCGATGCGGTCGGAAGCGCTCCTCGAAAACTCGACGATTTGAACGACTTTATCGTTCAATCTTTTGCTTTCCTTCATAAATATAACGCATGCCTTAATCGAAGAACGGCTTGTCCGTAAACCCGTTCTCCAGCATATTTTCGACGAGAGGATTGAGAAACGGATGCTCCGCACATCGGCAGCCCGTGCACTTGAAGAGCTGTTCGCCGCTGCGGAGCAGGATGGCGTGCCGCTGGCCGGCGTATCCGGTTATCGTTCGCATCAACGGCAAAACGCACTGTTCGAATCCTATGTCCGCAGAGACGGCGGGGAAAAAGAGCGTACATACAGCGCTTATCCGGGAACAAGCGAGCATGAAACGGGACTGGCGATCGACGTAACCGGAGCTGACGGCAAATGCGCCGCGGACGACTGCTTCGCCGGTACGTCCGAAGCCGAATAGCTGGCAAGCCATGCGCATGAGTACGGATTTATCGTACGGTATCCCGAAGGAAAAGAGGACATTACCGGTTATAAGTACGAGCTATGGCATCTCCGTTACGTAGGCCGCGAAGCTGCCGCGGAAATCTATGAAAGGGTATTACGCTGGAGGAGTATGCGGAAGCGGTGGCGGTATTAGCGGAGGCAGGATGATCGAATGGCAGGGATGCCTGTTTGGCATCCCTTTCAACGACTACCGACTAGAGTCGGCAGGTTCCTTGTGCGAGGAGGACTAACCCCATTTACCGGACAATCGCATAGCGCAGTTGAACGACGCCACTGCCGAGGGGCTTGCAGTCCAGTAAATGCACATTTTTGTATTTATAGTGATCTTTGTCAATCACAAGATTCAATCCTTTGCCCTCCAACACAGGCGCCACATTGAAAACCACCTCGTCTACAAGATCTTGGCCCAGAAACGAATTGTGGATATCTGCACCGGCGCCAATGAGAGCGGTTTGATGGCCTTTTTGCTGTAAGTAGTTCAGGGCTTCTTGAGGCGATCTCGCAACCGTTGCGCCAGTGATTTCCGCGACGTTCTTGGAAACCACTACGATATCCAAATCGGCAAAGTCCCTCCCGTTGGCACTACCGTTTTCGATCATAGCTTCGAAAGTCCGTCGTCCGACAATGAAATTCCCTGCTGTTTTGGCGTGTGTCGCAAAGTCGTCCAGCGCTTCCTTTTTCGGCGGGTTCTCAGGGCTGGATTGCGCATAATTGCCGTTAGCGGTTAATGTTGCCCATAAAATAGTTTTCATAATCGAATTCCTCCTCATGTTCTTACCACTAATCTTCGGATTGATGCTGTTACCCGATCCGGCCGATCCTCTTGCACATAGTGTGAGGCTTCGTCAAGGATCTCAGTTTCGTTCTTCGGTAAATATCTCTGCCATTTGGCCATCTGTTCGAGCGGAAAGCCGGCGCTGTCTTTCGTACCCCATAGAATTTGTGCGGGTAGATCGGACAAATTCGGAAGCTTCGATTCAATATCGGCGAGCCATGATCGTGCCTTGCGAATCTGCCTTGGAAAGACCCATGTCGGGATCCTGGACTTCGGGGTCGGGAACGGGTCGGTATAAGCTTTTCTCAAGCTTTCCGTGACTTTCTCGGTATGGTAAATACCGTGCGGAACAATAACTTTGGCGAAAAAATTGCGCCGTGTCTGAAGCCAGTACCCGAGAAGCAGACCCCCCATGGCTAGCGAGAACATTTTCATCGGCAAATGTTTTGCCGGCCAGGCCCAGGTATTCATCACGACGATGCCGCGTAAGTTATTCCGATGCCGTACCGCGTAGTCTAGGCCGATCGGACCTCCCCAATCCTGAACCACTAATATAAAATCCTTTAGATCCAAGCGGCGGATCAGATCAAGAACGGCTTCCGATTGCTCTTGCGGCGTAAAGCGATAGTCGGTAGGCGCCTTCGACATTCCGAATCCGGGATAATCCGGAGCAATAAGACGACATTCCCCGCGCAGTTCTTTGATGACGTTCCGATAAAGATAAGACCAGGTCGGGTTACCGTGCAAGAGAAGAACAGTCGGACCTTGCCCTTCATCGAGGTAATGAATATAACCATCACGAAACGGCAGCCAGCGATCGGTGAATGGGTACTCAATCGGATCGACTTCAAACGGCCTTTCCATTTGTTGTCCCTCCTCTCTGTCAATCATTTCAATTTTTCCCCCTCTCGATTCCAATAGTAATCGAAGTGTGGTACATTTGAAAAGTAGTTACAGAAAAGTGCAATAGTTTCACAAAATGAACTATGGAGGAAATGTCGATGATGGATCGATCTTGCCCTGGCGCCATAGAACCCATCCTGGAGATTTTGGATGGAAAGTGGACGCTTCTTCTCTTGTTCGAACTGTTTAACGGGACCAAACGTTTTGGGGAATTGCGCCGTAAACTACACCCCATCAGCCCCAAAACTTTAACAGACCGGCTGCGGCTCTTAGAGGAGAAGGACATCGTCACACGCACGCTTTACCCTGGTGTACCGCTGCATGTCGAATATGATCTTACCGAACGCGGGCAGCGTCTAGGGCCTATTTTTGCCGCGATGTGGGCGTGGGTTCAGGAGAATGGCGATTGCCCCGGGAAAGAGGCGGGAGATTATACCCCCGAAGTAGCAGTGAGTCGAATGAAGGATGCGATGAACTAAGCGAATCAACTCGGGAACCGAGGTTGACTAGAGCCTAGCGACGAAGCGTTCTTTGTCCTTTTTTTCGCGACTTGTTCCCTCTTACACCTTGAATAAGCCTTGAGCTTCCACGAACGCAGAAGCTCAAGGCTTATTCATAACTTCAGCTATTTCCGCAACATTGTAGAACGCGTCACGTCAATCGCGTATTTCCACGATCATTTCGATCTCGACCGGCGTATGGAAGGGCAGCTCGCTCGTGCCGATGGCCGAACGGGCATGCTTGCCGCTCTCGCCGAACACTTCCACGAGCAGATCCGATGCGCTGTTCATGACATACGGCTGAGCGGCAAATCCAGGCGCGCTGTTCACGAAGCCGAGCAGCTTGACGATTTGGACAACCCGGTCAAGATCGCCGAGATAAGCCTTCAGCACCGCGAGACAGTTAATGACCGTCTGGCGCGCCGCTTGCTGTCCTTGCTCGATGGTCAGCTCCTTGCCCACTTTGCCCTCGTACATCAGAACGCCGTCGATGCGGCAATCCTGCCCGGAAAGGTACAGCAAGTTGCCGGTCCGGCTGCAAGAAATATATGAAAATTTCGGCGCTGTCGCTTCAGGCAGCGTAATTCCAAGCTGCTCCAGCTTGTTTTCAACGATCGACATCCTTACCGCTCCCTTACCATGTATTCGCATGCGCTGCTTTAATCAATACCCCTTGGCGCGCTTGCGTATGCCGCCCTTCCATCATGGTCGGCACGCCGCCCACGATAACGGCGCCGATACCGCCCGGATACCGTTTCGGCTCTCGATACGTCGCTTCGTCCTGAATCGTATCCGGGTTGAATATAACCGCATCGGCCGCGTAACCGGGTGCGAGAAGCCCGCGTTTGCCCAGCTTGAACCGCTGTGCCGGAAACGATGTCAGCTTGCGCACCGCCTGCTCCAAGAGACAGCACCCGGTCCTGCCGCACATACTTGGCGAATACGCGCGGAAACGAGCCGTACAACCGGGGATGCGGCTTCCCCGTATCGCAATGCAGGCTGTCGGAAGCAATGAGCGAATTGTCCCATCCGACCACCTGCCGTACATCGTCATCCGACATAAGGAAATAGACGATCGATACATTTCCGCCTTCCTCCTGCAGCAAATCCATCACGCATTCGGCCGGATGCTTGCCTCTCCGCTCGGAGATCTCGGCCATAGGTCTGCCTTCAAGAAACCGGTTCGCAGCGGTTTGAACAGAGGATACGACGACATTGTCCCATCCCGTCGAACAGACCAGATTATCCCAATCGTCCTGCTCTTCTCCGAGCTCTTCAACGATCTTGCTTCGGAGGACCGGATCGCCAAACCGCGCCAGCGTCTGCCGATTCCGCCTTCCAGCGCCCATGGCGGCAGCACCGTCGTCAGCATTGTCGAACTGGTGGCATACGGGTAAACGTCGCAGGTGACATCCAATCCATGCGCCCTTACATCGGCAATGACTTCCATCGCTTCCTGCACGCTGCCCCTATTGCGCTTTCCGGCCGCTTTCAGATGGCTTACATGCAGCGGGACGCTCGCCTTGCGCGCGATCCATATCACTTCTTTGATTGAGTCGATCAGGTGATTTCCCTCTCCTCGTAATTGCGTGCTCAGCAAGCCGTCATATTTCGGCAGGACCGAGCAAAGCTCGGCGATCTCCTCTTTGGCCGAATAGTTGCCCGGCGCAGATAACAATCCGATCGACAGGCCGATGGCGCCGGCCTCCAATCCCGCTTTCAGAAGCAATTTTGCCGTTTTTTAGTATGAGATCGAGCATCTCCAACTTCCCCCTTCCCCGCTTCGTATGCACGCAAAGCCGTATCGGTCGAACGGTCAGTATACCATGCCGCGGGCAATAACCTGCCGTTCCTTAAATTCCCCGTTGCTCTCGCGAAAATAAACTTTGTTGTGCAGATTAATCGTGCTGCAAATATGGTTCGGAATGACATGCAGCACATCTCCGGGCCCGAAGGCGTCCCCTTTCGCGATGCGGACCATGCCATGCTCCTCCGACAACCGCTCGATCACCGCATGAGGCGCTTCCACGATATGGCCGAAGCCCTGCAGATAAAGCGGTGCGACGCCAGGAGCGACATCGGTCGCGAACGTCTTACTGCCTCCATCGATCACGATGCGGTCCTCCGCCGGCCGGCTGACGACGGTTACTCGGACCGCTGCCGCGCAATCGTCAAGAGTGCACGCATTCAGCGCCGCCTGCATCCGGTCATAAAATACATACGTGCCCGGTCGAATCTCCGTCACGCCGTCCACTTCAGCGGCATAGGCCGACGTAGGCGTGGAACCGACGCTCACATCGGGGATTTCGATCCCCACTGCGCGAATGCGCTCCGCCAGCTCCACCATCATTCGTCCTTCCTCCAGCCCCGCTTGCCTGGCGTCCAATGTGGACTGCCCGTTCATAAAGGCGCCGCGGAACGTATATATCCCTCGCAGCCGCAGCTGCGGCAGCGCGGCGATCTTGCGGGCCAACCCTACCGCATCGTCATATCGAACGCCGGTCCGCTGCAAGCCCGTATCCACCTCAAGCCTTACTTCAACCGTCGCCTGACGGCGTTTGGCAAGCTCCGCCAGTTTCGCCGCGCCCTCCGCGCCATCCACGCCGGCGATGACCCGGACTCGGCGGCTAAGCGCGATCAGCCGCTCGATCTTCGATTCGGCCACAAGCGGATAGGCGATAAAAATATCGTTGATGCCATGCGCCGCCATCACTTCCGCTTCCGATATTTTTGCCGCCGTAATTCCGCACGCGCCCGCGGCGATTTGCCGCTTAGCGATCGCCGGAATTTTGTGCGTCTTCATGTGCGGACGCAGAGAAACGCCATATTTCCTGGATATCCCGGCGAGCTTCTCGATATTGCGGTGCATCTTCCCGGTATTGATAATGACGCACGGCGTATCCGGCATTGCGCCCACCTCCTCTCTCGATGTTTCGGCTTACTCTTCCCTGCTTTCCTCCAAGTAATTGTACAGCGTGAATTTTGAAATATTTAAATAGCCGCAAATTTTCTCGCCCGCCTTCTTAATCAGAAAGGCGCCTTTCTTATCCAGCAGCCGAATCGCCTCGGTCTTGTTCTCCTTCATCATCATCGCCGGCGTTTTTTACCCTTTGACCTCGCCGGCCGCCATGCACCTCATGATCGGTTCCTGGAATATAAGGAATACGACCTTGGTCGGAATGACGATGGTCATTCCGACCGCCTCATGATATGGTATACGTATCCCGATACTCTTGGGGCGTGATGCCGAAGGAAATATGTGATAACCGCGAAAGAAGGCGATGTAATGCTAATAAAAATGATTAAATGCAAAGTAAATCATGACATGCAATCGTTGTTCCTTAACGCGCAATCCAAATGGACGGAACTCACATCTGTGCCCGGATTCGTCGTACAATTTGGCGGATGGAATCAGGCCAATCCGGAGGAGGCATATATTTTCGGTGTGTGGAACTCATTGGATAGTTATACGTTTTTTATGAATGCAGCTCATGACCGGATCCTTAATCGCATTAACCAAAAAGGCTCCTATGAGTCAATCGAAGTCAGCCTATGGAATCCAAGTGAAAAGATAAGCTCTAAAGACTTAGACGAAATTGAATATATTGAACTCCTTCATACTAATGTAAATAACAATATAAAATGCAAGGATTTCTTGCTAACGTCACTTAAAGACAACGAAGAAAAATGGATGAAACTCCGGAATCAAGTTATCACCATTTCAAATAATCGGACGGCAAGTCACATAAAACTTGTAAAGGACTGGACGGTGATAGGCAGCTTTTGGGGCTCGGTTCAGGGTGATACATAAGCGGTTCTACTCCGAATCATTGTTTCGGCCCGAGCCGAGTACCTGGATGGCGCGATTAACCGCCCTCAGAATCCCGCTATATCCGGTGCAGCGGCATAAATTGCCGGATAACGCTTCTTCGATTTCCCAGCGGCTGGGGGAAGGATTGCTGTCCAGCAGCGCTTTGACGGTAATGACCATTCCCGGAGTGCAATACCCGCACTGGAACCCGCCTTCCTCCAGAAAAGCCTGCTGAACAGGATGCATATCTCCTTCGCTTACTCCTTCAATCGTTGTGATCGAAGCCCCCTCGCATTGATAGGCCATCATGAGACAGGCATTAACCGGCCTTCCATCAATGAGTACCATGCAAGCCCCGCAGCGGCCGATTTCGCAGGAACGTTTGGTTCCTGTCAGCTGCAGCTCGTCCCGCAAAACGGAAAGCAGCCTTCTGGTGGGCGGAACGGACAGAGATACGGTTTCGCCGTTAACTGCGCAGCTTAGCTGGAATGAGCTTCCGTATTGCAGCCCTTCCTGATTAATCATGTTCCGCTCACCTCCTTTTTCGATTGGAATAACGGCTGCTGCAGCAATGCCGGATCAATGGGCAAACGGGTCACTCTTCTTCCCACCGCATCATGGACGGCTTCCGCAATAGCTGGGGCCAGGCCGACTGAACCGACTTCCCCGACTCCGCGCGGCCCGAACGGGTCATCCTCAGGCAAGTCTTCGATCGCTTGTACGATGATTTTTCCTCGAAGATCGGATACGGTGGGGATCATATACGTATCCAAATTTCGGGTCGTATACTTCCCACCGGCCATCACCGCATCCTCGCAGAGCGCAAAGCCGAGGGCCATGCCGCTGCCGCCTTCAATTTGTCCCAGGTACCCTTGCGGGTTGGCGACCGGCCCTGCGGCGACAGCATGATATTGACCGATCACTTTGACACGCCCCGTAAGCCGGTTCACTTCCACTTTGACCGCTGCCGCCGCGTAGGTATACAGGAAATGCGCCCCTGCCCGCTTCCCGGACGTGACCGGATAATGAAAATCGGTTTCCGAGACGAGCGGTTTTCCGATAAACCGTGCCAATTCCGCGTAGGTGATCAGCCTTGCTCCCCCTCTTTCCCATATGCCTCCGGCACCCGGCACCAGCTTCTCCGCCGGAATCCCGGTCATTTGCTGCGCATGTTCAAGCAGCTGCGAGGTGAAAGCGGGCCTCAAATTACGGAACGCCATCCACATCATGCTTGTGGCACGGGATGCGGTGCTTGAGCCGCTGTCCGGCACGATATCGGTATCCCCGATCTTGATTCGCAGATCGTCCTTGTCAAAACCAAACTGCTCGATCAGCATCTGCTCCATCGTTGCGATTAACCCTTGCCCGAATTCCTCGTATCCAAACACAGCTTCGATCTTACCGTCTTCCGCAAGCACGAGGCGGCCCCCTGCCGGATCGGGGATGCCGTATCCGAGTCCGGACCCGTGCATCACGATCGCCGCGCCGATTCCCGTCCGGATCCACGGTTCCCGAATATTCAACGCGAGCTGCTTCCGTTCGGCCATGAGCCCGCATTCATTCAACGCGGTCCATACTTGAGCGGCTCCGTCGGTTAACGCGATATCCTGGCCGAACGGCCCCGGATCGCCGCTTTGCCTCAAGTTCAGCCTTCGAAATTCCCACGGTTCGATACGCAGTTGAAACGCCAGACGATCCATTTGCCCTTCCAGCGCAAAAACCGCCTGATTGCCGCCAAACCCCCGAAATTCGCCCGACACCCCGTTGTTTGTGTATACGGAATAACCTTCAACGCTCACACTGCGGTACCGGTAAGGCCCGATAACATGCTCCACCGCAAAGCCCAGCACCTCCGCCCCCAATGTTGCATAAGCACCCGTATCCGCGACGATTGTGACCTGGTGCGCAAGCAGCTTGCCTGCTGCATCGGTTCCCGTTTTCATCGTGATTTTCATCGGATGCCGCTTCAATCCGGCTCGTACCGATTCCTGGCGGGAATTGTGTATTTTAACCGGCCGGCCCGTACGCAGCGCAAGAAGCGCCCCGTAAGGCTGAACGTTAAGCTCGTCCTTCCCCCCGAATGAACCGCCGATCGGACTGGAGACGACCCGGATACGAGACTCCGGCATCGCTAAGATCCGGGCAAGCTGAAACCGGTCCTTCAATCCATGCTGTGTCGCGGAATAGACGGTTAATTTACCGGTTTTCTCCGGAATAAACAACCCGCCTTCCGTTTCCATGTACGTATGCATTTGACGAGGGGTCTCATAGGTTTCTTCCACGATATGCGCGCACTCCGCAAATGCAGCGTGTACATCGCCTTGATGAAAATCGGCCTGATGCAGAACGTTGCCTTCAGGGTGAAGCAGCACGTTGCCCGGCTCCAGCGCTTTGTCCGGACTATCCAGAACCGGAAGTTCCTCATATTCTACCTCGATGATTCCAAGCGCATATTCGGCAATTTCTTCACTTTCCGCAGCAACAGCCGCAACCGCGTCCCCCTCGAAACGCACTCTGTCTTCGCAAAATACCGGCTGATTCGGAGTCGCAATACCGAAACCGTTCAGTCCCGGGATATCCAAATGCGTCAGTACGGCATGTACCCCTTCCACGGCAGCGGCTTTTTCCGTCCGGATGGAAACAATCCTTGCGTGGGAAAAGCTGCTGCGCAGTACTCTTCCGTACAGCATTCCCGGGGCTGTCAAGTCCGTTAGATATTTTAGCGTACCGGTTACTTTTTCCGCTCCGTCCGGCCGCTCTCTCCACCTGTTTCCACTCGACTCACGGTTCAGCAGCATGAGAATCTTCCCCCTTCCCCCACAGCGTCATCGCTTTCCAGAGCTCCGACACAATCAGATTTGCAGCCGTGCGTTTTAAATATTCCGCTGAAGCCCAGCGTTCGTCGATCTCGTCGTACTGTCGGATAACCGCTTCATAGACCCCGGATAACAATGATGGATTGTAGACCGCATCGGCCAACAAGTCTTCCGCCTCCGTCAGTCGCCGCGGCATCGTGCCGCCTCCTCCGGCAGCCAGCCGAAAACCCGACAAGCGCCCATTCGGATCCAGGTGACCGGTCACTGCGACAGTGACGAGCGAAGGCGTGAATGACTCTCTTCGGCCTACCTTGTGATATACATGAATCCACTTGCCCTCTCCCGTTCCCGCTGAATACGTCTCCGACCTTGGCGGAATGCGGATTTCTTTCAATATTCTTCGTTCGGCGCCATCCTTGCTTCTCGGCCGGCTTAACCAGACTGCCAGCGGTTCCGACTGCAGACGTTTGCCGTTATACCATAATAATTCCGCATTGCTGATAAGGAGCGCCGGAATCGAATCACCGATTCCCGTAACCACGTTTCCGCCAATTGTGGCCAGATTCCGGATCGAGGGGGCGGCAATCTGCCGCACCGCTTCAGCAACAACCGGCAATCGCTCAACAATATCGGGGGACAGCCGGCAGGCGGACAGCGGCGTCAGCGCACCGATAACCAATCCGCCTTCCGATACCTCAATTCCCTTCATTCCGGGAATCCGGTGCAAATCAATCAATGCCGCCGGCTTCTCCGCCGCACCCGCTTCCCACTGCACCTGCAGAAAAGTTCCGCCTGCGGCATATCTTGTTTCCCCGGCGAAAGCTTGCATCAGACGCCAGGCCTCGGCAAGCTTATCGGGCTGCCATACCGCCCGAACCGGATAGACGCTCTCGTTTTCGACCGCCATCGCCGCACCCCCTCCAAAGATAAAAGCGTACAACCGCCTACTATTATTTCATCGATAACGATTTCCGTTCATATTTGTTTTTTACCTGTTCGAAATCTTCTAATGTGTCGGCATCGATGAAATAATCAGAATCTTCCGGTTCAAATACGACTCCGCGGTAATCCGGACACCTGAAAATTTCCCGCGCCCCTTTATCCCCGTTCAGGCTTTCCAGCACCGGGAACATCGATCTGGCAAACAGCGCCGGCGGCATTGCCTTGCCGCTGTTGCCGCTTGCCGCATAATCGAGCTCCGGGTGTTCGCGCATGGCCGAAATCATCTGCTCGATCGGCTCCGTCCTTACGAAAGGTTGATCCGCAAGCGCCACAAGAAGCGCATCCGGCTTCGAAGGCAGGACGGCACTCATTCCGCAGCGAAGCGAAAACGCCAATCCCAGATGAGCGGTAAAACAGGTTTCCGTACGCCACTTTTGCGAATTTTCAGCTTGGTTCGGCAGCCAGTCAAGCGGATCGTCCGCTCTAACAACTACGACCAGCGGATCGATGCCAAGACGGCTCAGCTGCTCCAGAGCCACGCTCCCTAACGTCTTCCCATCCGACAACTCCAGAGAAAGCTTCGGCATTCCCATTCGTCGGCTCAGGCCAGCCGCCAGATAGATCCCGGCTACTTTCAAAAGACAACCCTCCCATTAGATAACGTTCCAACCGTTTTTTTCGTTCCTGAATCAATTCCGCCACAATGCTCACCGCGATCTCTTCCGGCCCTTCCGCACCGATCGCCATTCCGACCGGCGCTTTTAACCCTTCGATCCTTCCCATCCCATCCAGCAAAAGGCCGATTCGGACCGACGAGCCCATCACACCGAGATATCCGGGCGCTGCTGCTGCGGCGGCTCTAATAAACGCTTTATCCTTAGAAAAATGATGGCTGCAAACGAGCACAAAATCCTCTGTTCCGATACCCAGCTGCCGAACGATTTCTTCCGGCGTTCCGACGGCTAGCTGAGCATTCGGATAATCGTCTTCGGTGCATGCACTTTCCCGCCAATCGCCCAGTGCGATGCGAAAATCTACTTTTTCCGCGAGTGAAGATACGCCCTTTGCATCCGCTCCCGCCCCGAATATAATCAGGCGCGATTGCGGCATAAAAGGCGTCGGCTCATAGGTTCCGGGCGATTTTTCGTATGCGTTATCCGCCACTGTGCGTGCTTCTAACAGCAGCCGGTACCGCATCCCTCCGTCCGACACCAGCCGGTCGAGCCATACGGGACATCCCTGCTCGTTCAACCGGCCGATCTCTTTAAGCATCATGCGCAGCGGACCGCGAACCGGCTCCAAGAGGACCTGTATTTTTCCTCCGCAGCCTACCGCCTCTCCCCAGACGGGATCTTCATCCAGCCTCATATCATATTCCGCCGTTTCCGGAATGCCGCTTCGCCATACATGCTCCGCCCGCAGCTGCAAATCCGATTCAAGACATCCCGGACTGAGATGCCCGATCGGCTCCCCGTATTGAACAAACAGCATACTAGCGCCTGTTTTCCGGTAAGCATGCCCTTCGGCGCCCACAATCGTCGCCAGAACAGCAGGCCGGGCATCCGATTCGATGAAGGATAATATACGATGAGTCGTCACGGAGATCCCCCTCCCCTTCGGGTTATAACCGCTGCAGCAAACGGCGCAGCGACCGGTCCGCTTCTTTCAATACCACCGCTTTATCAATCGTTCTTACTCTTTTATCCTTCATAACCGGCTCGCCGTCGATAAATACCGTATCCACATCCCCGCGCGTTGCGGCATAAACGACGCGTGAATACAAATCGGCGTCAAAGGAAGGGTAGACGTGGAAATCCTCCAAGTCGATCAACTGCAGGTCGGCGAGCTTGCTTTCTTCAATACTGCCGATCTCCCGCTCCATCCCGAGCACTTCCGCTCCTCCCATCGTCGCAAACCGCAGCACTTTCCGTGCATTCATGACCGTCGGTCCGTGCAGCATCTTCTGGAGATAGGCCGTTAAGCGCATCTCTTGAAACATATCCAGATTATTATTGCACGGTGCTCCATCCGCGCCAATACCGATTACGATCCCCTCGCTGTCCATAAGCTCGACCTGCGCGACACCCGAAGCAAGCTTCAAATTGGAGGCCGGGCAATGCGTCATCTTCACGCCGCGCTTGCGAATGATCTGCCGCTCCGACACATCAAGCCATATACAATGGGCAAGCACGAGATTCGGCCGCGCCAGGCCTATATGATCCAAATAAACGATGTTGCGCATCCCCCGTTCCGCTTCAACGATTGCAATTTCGGTCTGATTCTCCGAAGCATGGGTATGAACTAAAACGCCATAATGTGCGGATAAATCTCTCACGGCGATGAGCAGCTCTTCCGTACAGGAGACAACAAATCTCGGACAGAAAGCATATTGAATCCGGCCGCCTGCTGCGCCGTGCCATTTCTCCAGCAAGTCAACGCTTTGCTGAATCGACGCTTCGGTTTGTTCCTGAAGCGCGGAGGGGACCTCCGTTCCGTGGTCCATCATCACCTTGCCGGAAATCGCCCGAATCCCGCTTTCCTTGATTGCCTCAAAGGCCGCCCCGGTATGATGTACGGTTTCCATATCCAGGATCGTTGTCGTCCCGCTACGGATCAATTCGCCGATCCCCAGCATAGCGGAATAATAGATCGAGTCCTCACTGTGAGCCGCCTCCAGCGGCCAAATTCGTTTCCGAAGCCAGTCGATCAGCGCCAGGTCGTCCGCTCTTCCGCGGAATAGCGTCTGAGCCAAATGAATATGCGTCTGGACAAAACCGGGCAGGAGCACTTTACCGCAGGCTTCGACCACGTTATCAGCCGTTTGCGGCAACCCGGCACCTACTTTTGAAATCCGGTTGCCTTCGATCAGCACATCCCCTGTAAAGATATCATCGTGTTCGTTCATTGTTATAATCCGAGCGTTGCGAATCAAGTGCGAACCCATGCCTACCCCTCCCGTTAAACACATTACATTCCAACACTCATTTAGCAGTGAAACTTAAGTTTATTCGTCTTCACAAGCAAATATGCCGTCGGCAAACGTCATCCATCTATGCATTGGATTCAGCCAATAAACGGCCATTATGATTATTTGATTTCTGAATATTCTGATTTCTGGGAATCGACCAGTCCTTTCTTCGAACGAAGATCCAGTTAAAGGATACTTAATGCTATGTTATATTATATAACATTATAATCATGTTCCTCTCGTTATTCAATCGAAAATGTCATTTTATTTAACATGTTTATTACATATTAAAATTTCGCTTATAATTGGCTTGAAAAAGCCGCAGCCATTCCTTGCGAATAAAGTTTGCGTTCACTTGCAGGGGATCGGAATCTCTGTCCGCCTAAAATGGGACTACTCTGCCCGTTCGGGGGTAACGAAGCCGTTTTTTTTCGGCTTAGCGAGTCCTAACCGAACCATCGGCAGGTATCGAAGCCTATTTTCTCACCTTACCCATTGGCCATAACAAAAAACGGGAGCATCGCGCCCCCGTTTTCTTGTCCGTTCTCTCGCGTCCTTATTCGAACGATATACCTTTTGCATGTCCGTTAATGTCAATATTCCCCTGCTGCGCATTCAGGATCAAATCTCCGTTAATCCGGAGATTAATGAAGCGGACGCCGTTCACAATCCGTTCATCGTCATAGCCGTAGATACGGTTTGGATTCTTATTCGCGCCGCTGTATCGGATATTGCGGAACGTGACGTCCTCGATCCGGTTGCCTGCAACCGGGTTGTAGTCTTTATTCCAAACGACACGGAGATCGAACAGCTGCCCCAGCTCAAAATCCTCCACACGGATATTGTCATAGGTAACGTTCCGGACCGTATTCTTGTCTCCCGCATTAATCGCCATAGCTCCCCAGTAATTAACTTGAGGCTCATGATGCTCGAGGATATCGATATTTTCGTAAGTGATGTTCTCGATAACATCCCCGTCCCGATGATAATCGCCATGCGTACCTATCATTAACGGATGCGCGACATCCGCCCATAGCACCGAATTACGGACGCTGACATCGCGCGTATCGCCGAAGAAATCCCACCGTGTGCCGTAAACCGCGATACAATCGTCGGAGGTGCGGAGAAAAACATCGTCGATATCAATATTCGAGCTGGACATCATGTCGATGCCGTCTGACCAGCCGCGCGTGCTGAACGACTTGAAGTTGCGGATGCGGATGTGCTCCGACTTGCCGATATAGATGCTGTAATGGGGCGGATCGAGCAGAATAATGCCTTCAACGGCAATATTCTTTGAAAAGACGATGCGAACACCGCGGAAAGCGGAGAAACGGTGAAAATCGGATAAGTAAAGAATACCTCTCCCCCGAATTGTGACGTTCTCGACGTGCTCGCACACCATCGATCCGACGACAATCGCGCCTCCGGCGATATAGACCGTTTTGCCCGACGGAATGCGCAGAACGGTTTCCTCCAAATAATGCATGCCTGGCGCAAAGTAGATGACATCCGGCTCTTTTCCTTCCGGAGCCAGAGGCGTCGCGGCAAGCCGGTAAATATCTTCGGTCCGGTGAATGGCCGGCTTCAATACAAGCACATTCGGATCATCCGGCTGCGGCGCATTCACCTCCGGCGCATTAGCAAACAGATGCAGATTGCTGAAGCGTTCGCCGTTGATCTCAATTGAAAGCTTGCGCGGACGATCGAGCGTAAACGTGATGACGTTATCGTTCAGATCGAACGGAATATCGGCCGATAACGGCCGAATGACCGCATGCTCGACGGGTTGATTACGGCATACGACCTTGACCTCAACTGTCCCCTCCATATCGAAATAGACCATGGAAGCTTTGCGCACGTTATGCATGTCCACCTTTGCTTCATATACAAAAAGCTCTTGCCACTCCCCGCCGGGAATACGGACGCTTACGGCGAAGTCATCCCGCCCGATAGCCCCCTTCGGTGCCTCATATCCGATCAGCTTGCTCATTACGGTATCCATTTGCTTCCTCCTGTTTCTATCACCACTATTCTTAATGTGAAGGGAATATCGTATAAATCATTCCAGGCAGCGTATCAAACTCAATCGTGCCGTCTTCCCCGTTCACGAACGATACCGCTTTTCCATCCGACTCCGCCATAAGCGGAACCGGGGCCGATACACGGCATGGACCGCCGAGAAGAGAGTGAATCCCCGCCCGAGTAAGCGAACTGTTATCCCATTGCACACTAACCTCGAACCCGCCCCTGGAACGAAGTCCTTTGACCGAGCCCGATTCCCATGCATCCGGAAGAGCGGGAAGCAGTCGGATGACGCCGGAGTGGGACTGCATCAGCATTTCGGCGACGCCGGCCGTAAATCCAAAGTTTCCATCGATCTGAAACGGAGGATGCGCACCGAACAGATTCGGATAGACACCGCCGCCGGTAACGCCGGTTCTATCGTCCTGAACGAGGTTAAAGACGTTCTCAATCAGCCGCAGCGACCGGTTACCGTCGCCGAAACGGGCCCACAGATTGATTTTCCACGCAAGACTCCAGCCTGTCCCGATGTCACTTCGCCGGTCGAGGGATACCTGCGCGGCTTCGAACAGCTCCGGCGTCCTCTCCGCAGTCAGCTCACAGCCGGGATAAACTCCGTATAAATGAGATACATGACGGTGATACATATCCTGATCCTCGAAATCGAGGAACCATTCCTGGAGCTGGCCGTATTGGCCAATCCGATAAGGAAGCAGCCTGGACCTGGCTCCCTCCAGCTTCCCGCGGAAGTCGTTGTCTACTCCGAGTATTTCCGCCGCCCGGATACAGTTCCTGAACAGCTCCCGAATAAGCGTTAGATCCATCGTTGCATCCTTGCTGACTGCCGCCATTCTGCCGTCCGCCATGACAAACTTATGCTCGGGAGAAGTCGACGGCATTGCTGCCAAATGCCCGTCCGGCACCTCCTGCAACCAATCCAGACAGAACAGCGCCGCTTCCTTCATAATCGGGTAAGCTTCTTTCTCAAGGAAGGACAAGCTGCCCCCGAATGCGTAATGCTCCCACAAATGCTGGCAAAGCCACGGCGCGGCCATAAACCAGCTCGCCCATACGGGATCTCCGTGCCCAAAGTCTCCAACAGGCGTGGATTGGCACCAGATATCACTGTTGTGATGCGCCACCCAGCCTCTAACGCCATAGTTAATGCGCGCGGTTTCCGCGCCCGTCTTCGCCACATTCCCAATGAAATCGAGCAGCGGACGGTGACATTCCGACAAGTTGCATGTTTCCGCAAGCCAATAGTTCATTTCGGCATTAATGTTCAGCGTATAATTGCTGCTCCAGGGCGGACGAGTATCTTTATTCCATATTCCCTGCAAATTCGCCGCCTGCGTGCCGGGACGGGAGCTTGCGATCAATAGATATCGTCCGTATTGGAACAAAAGCTCCACGAGCTTGTTATCTTTCGCGCCGTAATCAGCGATCCGTGCATCCGTCGGCTTGTCCGACGATATGTAGGAAGGACCCAAATCAAGCGTGACACGGTCATATAAAACGGAATAATCTGCTGTATGTGAACGGTACAATTCGATA
Organism: Paenibacillus tarimensis; assembly: GCA_041281825.1. GTDB lineage: Bacteria > Bacillota > Bacilli > Paenibacillales > Paenibacillaceae > Paenibacillus_D > Paenibacillus_D tarimensis_A. Next base: position 4,273,902 of record CP166298.1, read on the forward strand.
TAGTTCTTTCCGAGCGCCGCGGTTAAGTATCCTCCCGCCAGCGGAGCGGGATCGACGCCTTCCGTAAGGGGATTGCGGTCAAAACCATTAAAGCTGGTCGCTGCACTGAACACAAGCATGACGGAAGTGGCGGATTCGACATGAAGGCCGTCGTGATCGGCAAAGCAGCGGCCGTCTTCTATCTTCAGACCAAGGCGTGCGTCGAAGCTTGTGCCCGCTTCCCCATAGATCACGGGGCTCGCTGTCCGGTAATAATTCGGGTCGACGTGAACCGGCGCCCTCCCTTTCATGACGAACCGTTCGCCTTCTGCGCCGGTTTTGTGCCGGAGCGGGCTCCAAAGTTTGGCGGTAAAGTTCAGCATTCCGGGACGGTCCGCTTCAATATACATGACCAAAACTTGATCGGGGAAGGAAATAAAGCATTTCCGGGTATATGTGACGTCGCCGATCCGGTAGCGGACCGATGCCGATGCCGTTTTCAAATCCAACGATCGTTCGTAATGCGTTGCGAGACCGCCATGATAGAAATGAACGGTTAAATCCCCCAGAGGCATATACGATTGCGTATAAGGGCCCATCGCTTCTTTGCACAACGTATCCGCATCCGCATATTTCCCTTCATTAATTAACCGGCGAATTTCCGGCAGCAGCTCTCTGGCCTTCGGGTTCGTTCCATCCTTCGGTTCTCCCGACCAAAGGGTGTCCTCGTTCAGCTGCAGCCGCTCGGTTTCGATCCCGCCAAAAACCATCGCTCCGATGCGGCCGTTGCCTAACGGAAGCGCCTCGGTCCACCTTGCTGCAGGTCTATCATACTTCAGCTCCATGGGACAACTCCTTTTGCAATTGATATATTTAAGTATAGTTCAAAAGATATATCACGAAAAATAGAAGCTTTTTATGATCAATATAACGAAATTATGTTTTAGCTGGAAGCCCATCTAATGAATTGATGTTTAACGCTGCTTCCTGTACTGGCTTGGCGTGACGCCCGCGAACCGTTTAAACTGGCGCATAAAGTGGGTCTCGTTGTCGTATCCGCACATCTTCGAAATGGCAGCAACGGATGACGAGCTGTTGCCCAGCAGATATTTGGCATATTCCAGCCTGCCGTTGATCATGTCGAAAACAACGGAGCATCCGAACATTTCCTTATACAGATGCTGAAAATACGACTTGCTCAAGTTGACGCGCGCGGCCAGCCGTTCGACCGGCAAACGGGATTGAGGCGAGCTGTATAGCTCGCTTCGCAGCTCGGTGAACTGTCGGTAATACCGGCTCGTTTTTTCCGTCATGGCGGACCTTTCAAGCAAATTGCCAAGCTTCATAAACAGCGTTTTGATATCCAAGTCGATGATCCGGCCCTGCAGCGGTCCGCCCAGCCTGCTGATGTTCTGCAATTCACGGATGTATCCTGTTATGAGAAGCGGATCAGCAGCTTTGACAAGCGTATCAAGCGGAAAATTCAGCTGAGTTAGGAAGGCTTCGATTTCCCCGCCTTCGCAATGAAACCAGTCGTTGACGAACGGTCTTGCCGATTCCCGGTACAGATGAGGCGTATCGGGACGGAACAGGATGAACGAATTTTTTTCCGCTATGATCGGCTTGCCTCGCAGAACAACCTCCGAATGGCTCTTAAAAAACACAAAGGCATAATTCCCCGCCCCTGCCGGGCGGTCAATCGTGATTCCGTCCCGATGAATAAAATGATGACCGCAGCCAATTAATTGTATCATTTTTTCCTCTCCAGAGTTATCTCATCAAAAAGCACGATAGGTAAGTTTTTAGCCATTATAAATTATTGTTTCCGACAGGACAAGCGCTTAAAATCAAATAAAACACAGTTAAAGGAGACAAAAAAATGAAAGCGCAAGCATCGATAAATATTTATACGCAAGAGCGGGGCGCGGAGCTGGGCGACCTGTTCGGCATCTTTTTCGAGGATTTGAACCATGCGGCTGACGGAGGATTATATGCGGAGCTTGTGCAAAACCGTTCCTTCGAGTTCGATCCGATCGACCGCGCGGAATATCATGCTTTAACGGCCTGGGAAAAAGTCGAACGCGGCGGCGGGAAAGCGGAACTCACCGTCGAAGACAGACATCCGTTAAATGCGCGCAACCTTCATTATGCCGCCATCGATATTCTATCGGAAGGTGACGGCGTCGGTATCATGAACCTTGGATTTGAAAGCGGCATTCCTGTCAGACAGGGAGAAAATTATCTGTTTTCGTTTTATGCGAGGCGGGATACCGGTTTTGACGAGCCGGTCAAAATAATGATCGAAGGGCTGGACGGTACCGTTCACGGCGAAGCGGCGATTGTCGTCGATTCGTCCGAATGGTCGAAATATGAAGCGACGATTACGGCGGGCGAAACCGACTTCAGCAGCCGACTTGTTATCCTCTCGAAAGGAAAAGGAAAGCTGTATCTCGATATGGTATCTCTTTTCCCTGAACGGACGTATCGCAACCGGCCAAACGGCTTGCGGGAAGACATTGCGGCGCTGATCGCGGAGCTGAAACCGAAGTTTATGCGTTTCCCGGGCGGCTGCCTCGTGCATGACGGTTCTTTGAATCCGGATGACCGAAACTCGATGTACCGTTGGAAAAACACGATCGGCGATCTCGCTGAGCGGCCGGCCCGCCGGAATAACTGGGGCTACAATCAGACGCTTGGGTTGGGATATTACGAATATTTCCTGTTCTGTGAAGATATCGGCGCCAAGCCGATTCCGATCCTGCCGGGCGGTTATGACCCGCATCATAAACGAATTGTTCCGATTGAGGAGCTCTCGCCTTGGATCGACGACGCGCTTGATTTGATCGAGTTTGCCAATGGCGATCCTTCGACCGAATGGGGATCTGTCCGCGCGGAGCTCGGTCACCCGGAGCCATTTGGGCTTGAATATATCGGCATCGGAAACGAAGAAGTCGGCGAGCCGTTTTTTGAACGTTACGCCTATTTTCACAAAGCAATCAAAGAAAAATATCCGGAGATCAAAATTATTAACTCCAGCGGCCCGTTTGCGGCCGGCGGCGAATATGAACGCGGCTGGAAATCGGCCAGAGAGAATAGATCGGATCTTGTAGACGAGCACTACTACCAGTCGCCGGAATGGTTTCTGGCGCATTATAACCGTTACGACGACTTCAAGGCCGATGAACCGAAGGTGTTTTTGGGCGAGTATGCGTCTTGGGGGAATACGTACTATAACGCTCTTGTCGAAGCCGCTTTTATGACAGGTCTGGAGAAAAACGCTCATGCGGTAGGACTGGCCTGCTATGCGCCGATGCTCTGCAATGTCGATTATATCAATTGGAAGCCGGACCTGATCTGGTTCAACAACCATGAGGTCTATGGTACGGCAAATTATTATGTGCAGAAGCTGTTCATGCACCATCAAGGCGATCAGCTTTTAAAGATAGAAGCAAAAGGCTTGGAGGATAAGCAGGTGCCGGCGATCAAACCGATTAACGGAGCGATCGAGCTGGAAACAGACCTTTGTTCCATCCGGTTTTGGGATATGAAACTCGTTAACAACGACACCGGAGAAGTAAAGGTTTTACATGACGGCTTGCCTGCGGAGCTTTCAGATACTAAGGAGGACCGCGAGGGCGGTACGTCCATACGAGCACTGCATTTAGACGAAACGGAATGGGAGAACTATACGCTGAGTCTGAAGGCCAAAAAGGCCGGCGGACTGAAAGGATTTAATATTTATTTCGGTAAACAAGACGAGAAGAATCGGCTGGTCTGGGAAGTCGGCGGGTGGCAGAATCAGGATACAGCGCTATGTTCCAGAGTGAACGGCAGAACCTCTTGCCTGACTCAGAGCATGTATACTATGGAAACCGACGTAGAATACGAATTTACATTGGAAGTATCAGGAAGACGGATTCGCACCTATATCGATAACGTGTTATTCAATGAAACGGAAGACAAACTTCCGGTAATCGAGCCGCTGTATTACACGGCAAGCTTCGAACGCTCCACAGGCGATGTTATCGTGAAGGTTGTCAATGTGCAGGAGAATCCTGTGCAGGCTGAGATTGTTCTGCAGGATTTGCACAAACCTGCTTTATCTGTCGAAGTATTCGAGATGTCCGGTCACGAGCTTGGTGACGAAAACGGTTTTGAGTCACCTGAGCGGGTTACGCCGAAACAGAAAGCGTTTTATGCGGAAGGAAACGGTTTTTCATACGATTTTCCGAAGCAATCGATTACGGTATTCAGAGTGAAATAATTGGGCTTAACGATCATCCAAAGTGATCACATGTATGGTAATGCTGCCGTCTCCCGTCTGAAATTTTAAATCGCTCAATTGTTTATGAATTAAATAGTTCATTAAAATGAGGCTGTCCCGATTTGCGATCTGATATGCTCCCCCTCAAGTAGTGGTTTATTTATTAAACCTGTCTACTTAAAGGGGAGCATATCAATAATGCGGGACAGCCTCTAAATACTTTGAAGCGGTTTGAATTATTTTACGGTTTTAATAAGTTGCCACTTTAACAAATGTACCAGATCCAGTTGCGCAGATACCGTTTGCTTCCGCTGATCGGCAGCAAATAGTGACCTGGAGGGCGCTATTCCCGCCACATCCGCCGATCCGCAGCAAATAGTAACCTTAAGGGCGCTATTCCCGCCACATCCGCCGATCCGCAGCAAATAGTAACCTTAAGGGCGCTATTCCCGCCACATCCGCCGATCCGCAGCAAATAGTGAATTAATCGCCTGACCTTCGAGATTTGAATCGGATTTATATTGCTTTTAAAAAACGGTTGCAGAAACGCAAAAAAGCTTTTATTATTTTAGTAGGATTAATATTTCTGTTACAACATTAATGTTTTTATTAATTCAAGGAGGGAATCTCGTTGACGGAAAAAGCGACCATGATCGTGGACAAGGATTTTACAATAGGTGAAATCGATGACCGCCTGTACGGCTCATTCATTGAGCATTTAGGACGGGCCGTATATGGCGGCATTTATGAACCCGGACATCCGGAATCCAATAAAGAAGGCTTCCGTACGGATGTACTCGAGCTCGTCAAACAATTGCGCGTGCCGATCGTCCGTTATCCCGGCGGAAATTTCGTATCCGGTTACAATTGGGAGGACACGGTTGGTCCGAAGGAAGAGCGCAAGCGGCGTCTCGAGCTCGCCTGGCGGACGATCGAAACGAACGAATTTGGCTTTAACGAGTTTGTCGAATGGGCCAAACAAGCAAACACCGAGGTGATGATGGCCGTCAATCTCGGCACAAGAGGGGTTGACGAAGCGAGAAACCTCATCGAATACAGCAACCATCCGGGAGGCACATATTGGAGCGATCTGCGCCGCAAACACGGGTATGCCGATCCGCACAATATTAAAACTTGGTGCCTGGGCAACGAAATGGACGGCCCATGGCAAATCGGCCACAAGAACGCCGTCGAATACGGACGCGTCGCGCTCGAAACGGCCAAGGTGATGCGCTGGGTCGATCCCGCCATTGAGCTGGTCGCTTGCGGAAGTTCGAATCGGGACATGAAATCGTTCCCCGATTGGGAAGCGACCGTTCTCGATCATACGTACGATCATGTCGACTATTTGTCACTGCATCAATACTATGGGAATTACGATGACGATACGCCGACCTTCCTCGCCCGTTCGCTCGAGATGGATGACTTTATTTCGACCGTCATTGCGACTTGCGATTATGTAAAAGCAAAGAAACGGTCGAAGAAAAAAATCCATCTGTCCTTCGACGAATGGAATGTCTGGTACCACTCCCATCAGGCCGATAGCAAGCTTGAGCCTTGGTCGGTTGCTCCGCCCCAGCTTGAAGACGTCTACAACCATGAAGACGCCTTGCTTGTCGGCTGCATGCTGATCAGCCTGCTCAAGCGTGCGGACCGGGTCAAGCTCGGCTGCCTTGCGCAGCTTGTTAACGTCATCGCGCCGATCATGACGTCGAACGGCGGAGGCGCATGGCGGCAGACGATCTTCTATCCGTTCATGCACGCTTCCGTATACGGCAGAGGCAAAGCGCTCGTACCGCTCGTCCGGTCCCCGAAATACGATACGAAGCGGATAACGGATGTTCCTTATCTGGAATCGATTGCCGTCTACAATGAGGAACAGAGTGAAGTGACAATATTTGCAGTTAACCGGCACCTCGAATCGGAGCTGCCGCTGGAAATCGATTTGCGAAGCTTCGGCAGCTGCAGGCTTATTGAACATCTGGTCTTACAGCATGACAATCTTAAAGCGGTCAACACCGAGGAACATCCGGATAACGTGAAGCCTCATTCGAACGGCGGTGCCGTTGTCGTCGGGCTTAAAGTCGAAGCGAAGCTGGCTAAGGCATCCTGGAACGTCATCCGGCTCAAAGTGTAACCTCAAGAGGCGGTTTTAAAAAGCACGTACGATTAAATCGAAAAAGGAGCAAAATACATGGCAAAACTTACAATCAACGCAGATATGGCAAAAGGAACAATCAACCGCAACATTTACGGACACTTCTCCGAGCATCTTGGCCGCTGCATCTATGAAGGCATATGGGTCGGAGAGGATTCCCCCATTCCAAACACCGAAGGAATACGCAATGATATCATCGAAGCATTGAAGAAGCTGCAAGTACCTGTACTTCGTTGGCCTGGCGGCTGCTTTGCCGACGAGTATCATTGGAAGGACGGCATCGGGCCAAAATCCGAACGGAAAAGAATGATAAACACGCATTGGGGCGGCGTCGTTGAGAACAACCATTTCGGCACGCACGAATTTCTCCGTTTGTGCGAATTGATCGGCGCCGAGCCGTACATTTCAGGTAATGTCGGAAGCGGCACCGTTCAAGAAATGTCCGAATGGGTGGAGTACATTACGTTCGACGGCGAGTCTCCGATGACCGACTTGCGCAAGGCCAACGGGCGCGAAAAGCCTTGGAAGCTGACCTATTTCGGCGTCGGCAACGAGAACTGGGGCTGCGGGGGAAATATGCGGCCGGAGTATTACGCCGATCTGTACCGCCAATATTCCACCTACGTCCGGAATTACGGGGACAACAAAATATTCAAGATCGCCTGCGGAGCCAATGTCGATGACTACAATTGGACGGACGTGCTGATGCGTCAATCCGGTAGGTTTATGGATGGTCTCAGCCTTCATTATTATACGATCCCGACCGGCATCTGGAGCGACAAGGGATCCTCGACCGATTTCGATGAGAAAATGTGGTTCGCTACATTGAAGAAAACCTTGTTTATGGATGAGCTGATCGAACGCCACGATACGATTATGACCAAGTATGATCCGGAGAAACGGGTGGCGCTAATCGTCGACGAATGGGGAACGTGGTACAACGTTGAACCGGGCACCAATCCCGGCTTCCTGTATCAGCAAAACACATTGCGCGACGCCCTTGTCGCCGGTATCAATCTGAACATATTCCATAAACATTGCGACCGCGTTAAAATGGCGAACATCGCCCAGGTAATCAACGTACTACAGTCGGTCATTTTAACGGAAGGCGCTCGGATGGTATTGACGCCTACCTATCACGTCATGGAAATGTATAAAGTGCATCAAGACGCAACGCTCGTTGATTTGAATCTGACCGGTCCGAAATATGAAATGGACGGGGAACAGATCGATCAAATCAGCGCTTCCGCCTCCGTGAACGCCGACAACGTTCTTCATGTGTCGCTTTGCAATCTGCATCACGCGGACAGCGAAGAAGTTCGCTTCGATATCCGCGGACGCGAGACCGGGGAAGTGAAGGGGACCGTGCTGACATCCGACGGCATTCAAGCGCATAATACGTTCGATGAGCCCGATGCGATCGCACCGAAGGATTTTACCGATTTCCGTATCGAAAACGGACAGCTTGTCATCAAGCTACCCGCTAAATCCGTTGTTGTAATTGCAGTGAAATAATCTAAGCAGAAGAGCCCCGATTTATATGATCGGGGCTCTTCTTATGGGCCGATTGAGCGAATTAGAGAAAGATTCTTTCTCTACAGGCCGCATCAAGCTCCGAATGAGCGAATTGAGAAAGATTCTTTCTCTATAGGCCGCATCAAGCTCCGATCGAGCGAATTAGAGAAAGATTCTTTCTCTATAGGCCGCACCATGCGCCGAATGAGCGAATTAGAGAAAGATTCTTTCTCTACAGGCCGCATCATGCTCCGAATGAGCGAATTAGAGAAAGATTCTTTCTCTGCAGGCCGCATCATGCTCCGAATGAGCGAATTAGAGAAAGATTCTTTCTCTGCAGGCCGCACCATGCGCCGAATGAGCGAATTAGAGAAAGATTCTTTCTCTACAGGCCGCACCATGCGCCGAATGAGCGAATTAGAGAAAGATTCTTTCTCTACAGGCCACACCATGCGCCAAATGAGCGATTTAGAGAAAAATTCTTTCTCTACAAGCCGCATCATGCTCCAAAAGTGCGAATTAGAGAAAGATTCTTTCTCTACAAGCCGCATCATACTCCAAATGTGCGAATTAGAGAAAGATTCTTTCTCTACAAGCCGCATCATGCTCCGAATGAGCGAATTAGAGAAAGATTCTTTCTCTACAAGCCGCATCATGCTCCGATTTAGCGCATAAATGTATGATGACCGCATACGCCTGTAACAGTTAAAAGAGCTTCCGCCGTACGGCGGAAGCTCTTTGTCACGAATGGCAGGCAGCTTAGAAGCTTGCGGCCAATTCACGAGCTTGTTGGATTGCTTTTTCTTTAATCGCCGGAGCTTGATCCGGTGCAGCAGCCATGCCTTCAACGAAGATTCCCTCAAAAGAAGGAAGACCGAGAAATTTCATTACCTTTTCCAGGTGGCGGTGGCCCGATTCAAAATCTTTCATGAAGCCTTCCGAGTAAACGCCGCCCGACGCTTGAATGTGGAGCGCTTTTTTATCGGTCATCAAGCCGACCGGGCCGTTTTCGGTATACTTAAACGTTTTTCCTCCGACACAGATGGCATCGATGTAAGCCTTAAGTACTGGCGGATATGAGAAGTTCCACATTGGGTTTACAAAAACGACTTTATCCGAGGCAACGAATTGATCGACGATTTCACCGAGACGCGCAACTTTTGCCTGCTCCCCGGCGCTTAATTGATCGAAAGAGGTTCCGCCTTGAAGTTTCCCCCAAGCGCCCAAAACTTCGGCATCAATTTGAGGAATATTTTGATTGAACAAATCCACATGAACGATTTCATCCCCGGGGTTCGCTTTGCGGTAAGCCTCTACAAATTCATTGCCTACCGATAAGCTGAAAGATGCTTCGGGATTACCAGGATGTGCGGTTACATAAAGTACAGTTGCCATCATTCCCTCTCCTTTACTCATTATCTTATGTTTGATACTCCAATATAATATTATAATCTACTTACTAAAGTCAAGTTGTTTATTTATTATCATTTAAATTCTTTTTAAGGGAATGCTAAGCCCTGCACCGATACCTATTATCCGCTAAAAAAGGAGCAGTCATTCAAAAAAATCTTGAACGACTGCTCCTTGAATCACCTTTTAAAACCCGAAATACCGCTTTGCGTTGTTATACGAAATATCTTGCACCATACCGCCGAGCAGCTCCAGATCGTTCGGCGCTTCGCCGTTTTCAACCCACTCGCCGATCAGATTGCACAGCAGCCTTCTGAAATATTCGTGGCGGGTATAAGACAGGAAGCTTCGCGAATCCGTAAGCATCCCGACAAACCGGCTCAAAAGGCCCATATTCGCGAGCGACTTCATTTGCGAGAGCATGCCTTCCTTCGTATCGTTAAACCACCATGCGGAACCGAGCTGGATTTTCCCCGGAATGCCGCCGCCCTGGAAACTGCCGATAACCGTCGCGAGAACATCGTTGTCACCAGCGTTCAGCGAATATAAAATCGTCTTCGGAAGTGCGTCCTCATTGTCCAGCGCATCCATCAGCCTTACGAGCGGATAAGCGACCGGGCTGTCGTTGATGGAATCAAATCCGGTATCCGGACCAAGCTTGCGTAACATCCGGCCGCTGTTATTGCGGTGAGCATTGATATGGAACTGCATCGCCCAGCCGCGCTCAGCATACAGCTTGCCCAGGAACACAAGCGTATAAGTCTTGTATTTCTTTTCCTCTTCGAGGCTCACCGGGCTGCCCGATAATGCTTTTGCAAAAATAGCCGCCGCTTCTTCCTTCGTCGTATCCGCGTAGGCGACATAATCAAGCGCGTGGTCGGATACGCAGCAGCCCGCATCGTGGAAGAAACGAACCCGCGATTCGAGCGCCGACAGGAAATCATCATAGCCGGAAACTTTCGTATCAGCCGCCTGCTCCAGCTTCCGCACCCACTCAAGGAAGGTGCTTCGGTTTATTTCGAGCCCTTTGTCCGGACGGAAGGACGGCAGCACCTTAACGTCGAAATCCGGGAGTTCTTTAATTTTTAGATGATATTCCAGCGAATCGATCGGATCATCCGTCGTACAAATGACTTTTACATTTGATTTCACGATCAGATCTCTCGCTTTGAAGCCGCCTGCCGCAAGCTGGGCGTTTACTTTCTCCCAAATCGCCGGCGCGTTCGTCTCATTGATCAGATCGTAAATGCCGAAAAACCGCTGCAGTTCCAAATGAGACCAGTGGTAAAGCGGATTGCCGATCGTATTCGGCACGGTTTTCGCCCATTCCAGGAAACGCTCGTAATCCGATACCCCTTCGCCGCCGGTCACATATTTCTCTTGGGCGCCGTTTGCGCGCATCGCTCTCCATTTGTAGTGATCCCCATAAAGCCACGCTTCGGTAAGATTGCTGAAAGACTTATTTTCGTAAATTTCTTGCGGGCTTAAATGGCAATGATAATCGATGATCGGCATTTCTTTGGCATAATCATGATACAACCGCTGCGCGGTATCGTTCGATAACAAAAATTGCTCGTCTAAAAAAGGTTTCATTTGTATGTTCCCGCCTTCTTAACTAAATATAAGAACCTAAGTATCACTTACTGAATCGGACCAGTTCGTCCACCTTCACAGCTTGCCCTGTCTGAATCGAACGGTTCGCCGCAATGCCGGTGAGAATCGATTTCGCCCCGTCGATATGGTCGGCCGCCCGATTAAATTTATCGGGTTCAGGCGTTCCGAACAAATCGTTCAGCAAAACGGGGTCGCCGCCGCCGTGACCGCCCTTGCCTTCTTGCACTTGAACCTCATAAGGCTTGCCGAACATCGGATAAACGATCATCGTCTTGCCCTTCAGTGCGCCCTCCAGTGCCTTGTCACCGCCCGAATTGACGTAGGATTGCTCAACGACCGACATTTCAAGCCGTCCCTTTGTCCCGTTAAATGCAATGCGATATCCTTCCCAGGGCAAATAAGCATTCAACGAATACGTTAATATGGCATTATTCTTATACCGGACCATCACACCCATCGTATCTTCAATATTGATGCCATCGCCGAATACGCTCTGATCCCGACGGTAGCCGTCCTCATGCTCCGCGTCGAGATACATCGATTTCAGATGTTCGTTCTTATCCAAGTGTAACGCAAACGGGTCCTCTGCGGCAATCGGATTGCCGGTCGCGCGATCGTAAAACTTGGTTATGCCGCGATTCTCCGCATTTTCCCGGCCATAGAAGAGCAGGTCTCCGAACGCGAATACGGTATCCGGCTGCGAGCCGATCCAGAAATTGACGAGATCGAAATGATGCGTCGATTTGTGTACGAGCAAGCCGCCGCTGTTGTTCTTGTTACGGTGCCATCGGCGGAAATAATCGGCTCCATGCCTAGTATTCAGCAGCCATTCAAAATGAACCGACGTCACCTGCCCGATCACGCCATCCGCAATCAGCTCTCTGGCCTTTGTATGATGCGGCGCATAACGGTAGTTGAACGTCACGCGAACATTGCGTCCGGTCCGCTCAACTGCATTGATAATTTCCTGGCATTTCTTCTCGTCAACAGTCATCGGTTTCTCGGTAATGACATCGCAGCCGAGCTCCATCGCCCGGATAATATAGGTGTGGTGTGTACGGTCAACGCTCGTCACAATAACGATGTCCGGTTTTTCCGTCTCGATCATACGGTCGAAATCTTCCGCCAAATAGGTGCGGACCGCGGGATAGTCATATTTATCCGTCAGCCGTTTGTTTGCGTAATTCATTCGTGTCTGATTGATGTCGCAAAAAGCAAGCAATTCCGAAGTTTCCCTGTAACCGGTTGCAATCGCGGAATAGAAAAATTCTGCGCGGCCGCCGGTGCCGACAAGCACATAACTCTTCTTATTGCTCATTCCAATCACCCTTTAACGTCAAAGTATGGTTCACCTCTTTCATCATACCGCATTGTAATGTTATAATTCTCTTGATATTGTGCTCAATTCTGTTTAAACCCCGCAAATTTTGCGATACGAAACAGAGAGACTTAAAGCGGAGAAACTTTAAGAAGCGGAGAGACTTTGAGAAGCAGAGAGACTTTGAGCTTCGCTCAAAGATCCCTATGTCATGCTCAAAGATCCCTATGTCATGCTCAAGATTCCTATGTAGTGCTCAAAGTTCCCTATGTCAGGAGGCAGTCATGAACGAGCAGTCCGCCCTACTCATGCGCAAATTCGGCAGGGTCCCGGAATTTTACATGGAATATGCCAGCCGCTCCGGACCGTTTACGATGTCTGCGGATCATTTTCATCCTTATTATGAAGTATACTATCTGTTGTCCGGGAAAAGGTTCTATTTTATTAAAGATCGAACCTACTCCGTGGAGCAGGGCGATATCGTGTTTATCGCGCCCAATGAGCTGCATAAAACAATCCAATCCGGCGATGCTTCACACGAACGGGTCATCATTCATTTTGACGATTCGTTCGCTCAGCGTGTCTTTGCGGATAATGCCGATTTTCTTCTTGCCCCGTTCCGCCAGCCCATTCATGTGCTGCGGCTGCCAAGCCAAGAGCAGCTTTTCGTTGATCAGTCGATCCGACGGACACTCTCCGAGATTGAGACGAAGCCGACCGCTTATGAGCTTGTACCCCGAACCGCTCTGGCAGACCTGCTGCTTACGGCAGCCCGTTTTCTTGAACGTCAAGATCCGCTCCCGTTGCATCACGATACGCCGTTAAACGGAAAAATATCCGAAATTGTCCGCTATATAAACCGACATTACGGCGAACCGATCCGCCTTCAATCGATGTCCGACCAATTCTATATCAGCCCGTATTATTTGAGCCGAATGTTCAAGGAAGTGACGGGCTTTACATTTTCGGACTACCTCATTTTAACCCGGATCAAGGAATCCCAGCGGCTGCTGCGCGAAACCGGGCTTTCGATTTCGGACATCGCGGCTGCTGTCGGATTCGACAACTTCTCCCATTTCGGCAAAACGTTCAAAAAAATTACCCGCGTATCGCCGCGGGATTATCGTAAGAGGAACTCTTCCCAGTAAACCGTTCCATAATTATCGATGTAGTAAGTCTAAAGTCGGATCCCGCTTCGGTCGGGTTCGTGCTTCCTTATTTATGGATCGACCTGAACGGATTTCCCTATTCCCTTATCGGCAATTTTGGACCAGGTGTCACCGCCGTCGGAAGAGATGTACACGTCTTTATGCATCGTCATGAATGCGATGTCCTTTTCATTAACCGGGCTTTGTCCGACAAAAGCGATTAAATCTTCCTTCAAAGCTGGAATTTTTAGTTCTTCCGTTTGCTTCGTTTCCGGATCAATCCGAACGAATGCCGGCTGCTTGTTTACTGCTCCTGCAAGCAATGCGCCTTCTACATTGAAATATAATGAAGTCACCCGCATTTCGGGTCCGATTTTCTCGAATCGATCACCGTAATTTGAGGATACAAATATGCCTTCACTTGTACCTACCGCCACAATCGCTTCATCGGCAGAATGCACCGCAAGCGCCTCCGGTTGACCTTCCAGACCGGACATCGCACTCTTCGTCCAGCTGTCCGCCTCATCCGTCGAGTAATAGAGACCGAGCGTTTCCATTTTTGGATTCGGTTCAGGGTTATACACGTAGATGGCATGAGACTTGTAGCCGACACTCAGCCCATGAAAGTCGACTTGGCCGTAAAAAGCGAGAGGTGTAAAGCTTCTTCCTTCATCCGTACTCTTGATGATGCCGAGCGGGTTTTTCTTGTCGGAGCCAGGGGCCGGATGACCGCTGCTATAGAAACCGTCGTCCGTCATGGAAAAGCCCATATAATCATGCCTTTCACCGGCGGGCAGCTTCCACTGGCCGTTTTCATAAATACGAAGACCGTCATGAACGGCGAAATATATTTTACTTCCGTCCGGTGAATAGCTCATCCCGTGAGCATGGTGCATGGAGACCTCGCTCACATGGTCAGTGTCGCCGCTTTGAACATTACCGCTATTCGCATTTTCTGTCTCGCGGTTATCTCCTCCGGGAATCGTATTCTCTATACTCCGGTTTCTTTCTTGGGAACACGCAACGGTCCCAATGATAATGACAGCTATAGTAAAAGCCGTAACAGCTCGTTTCCATCTATTCTTCACTGTTGATCTCCTCTCTGTTGTAGTCATGATCCACTTTCGTTCCATACACAGGATTGTCCTATCTCCAATCCATGATACTACATATTGAACTGTGTTGAAACCGACTCCTTTTGGTATTCCATGTGAACAATCCCCATCGGCTGCCGGAGGGGATCGCCTCGGAAAAATGAAGAAGGCCCGGAAGAGCACCTTCATGTGCCTCCCGAGCCTTAAATATTCCAATTTATTTTAATCAAATGTACGGTCCGACGTTTTCAGCAAATCCGAGAAGAAGACAAGCGCGAGCCCTTGGCCCCACCCCTGAACCCGTTTCTTGGACGTTTCCTTATAGCCCTCCACCGTATGCATGACCGCCGTACCGGCAGAGACGTTCAAAACCGAGCCATCCTCGCTTACCTGCCCGAGCAAGCCTTGAATCGCTTTGTTGACATATTTGTTGTACAGGCTTCCTCTGGACAGAAGCGCAGCGGCGATTCCCGCCGAACCGGACGTTTCCTCATAGGAGGTCGGATCGTCCAGCACCGTATGCCACAGGCCGCCCTCTGATTGCATACGAACCAGCGCGCTCAGTTGATCGCGCAGCGAGCCTTCGATAATCATAAACGCCGGCAGCTGCACATCGACGATTTCAAGCGCCTTCGCCATTGTAAGCGCAGCCCAGGAGTTGCCTCTTGCCCAGTATACGGCGGACATATGATTCTGCGCGATATGATCCCAGCCATGATAGTACAGATTCGTTACGGGGTCCTGCAAATAATTTTCATGGCCGTGATACTGATTGATTCCGTCCATCATATAATCCTCCCGGCCAAGCGCGTCCCCCATGCGGACCAGGAACAGACCGGCCATCATCATCGTGTCGACCCATGCCTGCTGCGGGAAATTGTACGTTTCCGAGTTGACCGTATGCTGGAATATGCCTTCCGCGAAACGCTCGGCGTCATGCTTTAAATACTCCGCCATTTGCGTCGCGATCTCCATATAACGGCTGTCTCCGGTCGCCTTATGAAGCGTAATCAGACAGTGTCCGATCGATACGCCGTTGACGGACAGCTTCGGCAGGCCGTCCTCCAGCTTCTCGTCGACCCATTCCTTCAGCAGGGCGATATATTTCTCGTTCCCCGTCGCCTCATACGCGCAGGATACGCCGTAGAAAGCGACTCCCGCCGGCCAGTCCCAGTTAAAATCCATTCGGAATGTCCGGTCGACGACCCGGTCGATCACCTGGCGGATTTGTTGTTGATCAAAAACTAATGGCGGCATTTCATGTTCTCCTCTCATTCTATAGGTTCGGCAAAAAATGATTTGCAAGTGTTCATAGCGCTACAAAAGAAAGTACCTCCGAAGCTCAAAAGCATTTGCTCCCGATGCCAGTTTTCTTACGAAAACTCTGACTTGTTTTCTATTCCTTTTATTGAAAAGGCCTTCGGATGGCAGAATAGAAAGCCAAAAATCGCCCTGGAGGTAACTTTCTTTTTCCGCTCCTTAGACAAATCTTTATTGCTGTAAATATATCATTTCAAGCCGCTTGTGCTGATGCCTTCAACAATATACTTCTGAAAAGCAAAGAAGACGGCGAGCACAGGCAGCAAGCTGATTGCAGACATCGCGAACATCGCGCCCCAGTTGGATACCGTTTCATTATCCAGGAACATCTTGAGCCCCATCGATACGGTATACATGCTGGGTTTATTTAAATATAACACCGGTCCCAGCAATTCCTCCCACCTCCAGTAGAAGGAGAAGATCGAAGCGGTCGCAAGCGCCGGAGCAACGAGCGGCAAAATGATCCGGAAAAACAATCGGAATTTGCCGCAGCCGTCGATTGTCGCCGCTTCATCCATCTCGGTGGGAATTGTTCGAATAAATTGGATAATCAGAAATACGAAAAACGGCACTCCGAAATAGTTCGGAATGACAATCGGTTTGATCGAGTTAAGCCATTCCATCTTGGCGAACAAAATATACTGCGGAATAAGCACGACATCATGCGGAAGCATGAGCAGCATCATCATCATGGCAAACCAGAACGTCTTGCCGAAAAACTGCAGCCGCGCAAACCCGAAAGCGATCATTGCCGACGAAAACACCGCTCCGATTGTGGACAGGACCACGATGATCAGCGAGTTTTTAATAAAGACATCAAAAGTATGACCGCCGATGCCTTTCCAGCCAATAACATAATTTTCCCATACCCAAGGTGAAGGAATCAAGGATTCCGCAGTTAAAAATATCGTATTGCTCGGTTTAAAGGAGCTCATGACAAGCCAGAGAACAGGATAAATCATTAAGATTGACAAGGCGATAACAACAAGATGGTAGAAGAAGGGCTTTACAATTTTTAACACCGGCATATGTTATCGGCCCTCCTTGGTTTCGTAATGAACCCAAAATTTAGCGGAAATAAATATGAAGACTGAAATTATAGCTACAATGATCAGCATGACCCATGCCATAGCGGAAGCGTATCCCATTTCGAAATAAACGAACGCTCTGCGGAACAGATACAAGGAATACAGCATTGTACCCCCAAGCGGGCCGCCTTCACCTTTGGATATTATATAAGCAGGCACAAACGTCATGAATGCGCCGATTGTTTGCATAACCAAATTGAACAAAATAATCGGTGTCAGCATCGGAATCGTAATCTTGAAGAAACGATGCACGGCATTAGCGCCGTCTACGCTGGCCGCTTCATATAAACTTGCCGGAATATTTTTAAGTCCGGCCAGAAATATAAGCATCGAAGAACCGAACTGCCACACCGATAGAAAGATAAGCATCCACAGAGCGGCAAGCGGCTCGGCAAACCATCGAATGCCACCGATTCCAATCAGCTCGAGAAACGCATTGACAGCGCCTTGATCACCGAACAGATTGCGCCACATGATGGATACGGCAACGCTGCCCCCTATAATCGACGGCAAATAATAGATGGTACGGTACAGCCCAATCGCCTTCGCAGCGGTATTCAGCAGCATGGCGACAAACAGCGCAAATGCCAGCCGGAGCGGAACGCCTCCGAATACATACAAGAACGTAACCTTCAAGGATTGGGAATACGTGTAATCTGTCGTAAACATCGTCTTAAAATTGTCCAGCCCAACCCAGCGCGGTGTCGTGAATAAATCGTACCTGGTAAAGGACAGATATAATGAAGCAAAAATCGGGATCGCGGTAAAGATCAGAAAGCCGATAATAAACGGTCCGATGAATGCGTATCCGGTCAATTGCCGTTTCAGCGTGTTTATTTTCATGCTACCAACTCCTATTGGCGAAAGATGCGCACTTCGGCCGAACATGAGGATAGCCGGCCTCTCAACCGGCTATCCAGACGTCTATTAACGGCCATTTCATGCATGTTTGACTTGCATTTTATTATTTGTTTTTGGCCAGGACAGCGTTCGCCTCTTGACGGAACTTCTTCGCTGCTTCTTCCGGTGTGATCTTATCAAACTTCAGTAGTTCATCATAGTTTTTAAAGATGGCCATGACTTCCGCTGCGCCGACCGGATCCGGCGGATCCATCTGGCTGCTGTTTTGCTCGGCCCAGGAGATGAAATCAAATACCTTTTGCTCCTCCGGCGTTAAGAGTGGCGTCAACGCTTCTTTCACTTTGGAGGAAACCGGTACGCCGCGTTCCCCTTTGATCAGCTTGTTTGCTTCGATATTGTTAATAAAGAAATCGATGAATTTTGCCGCTTCTTCTTTGTTTTTCGAGCTTTCGGCAATCGACAGGAACATGCTCGGCTTCAGGAACAGGCCGTCTTTCAAATTCGGTCCGGGCAGCGGGTGCATTTCAAGCGGACGGTTCGCCACTTGCTGCAGGCCAATATACTGATTCGACCAGTGCCATTGGGTAATGGCTTGCTCCTTAACCACCGGATTGTCTTCAATTCCTTTCACTTGCGCCAGGAAGTCCGGAGACGGGGTGCCGCTTTTAAGCGCAATTTCCTTGGTCATGCCGAAGAAATTTACAAATAATTGGTCATCGTCGTAACCAAGCTGCGTTCCGTCTGCGCTGTACAGCTTTTGGCCGTGTTGGCGAAGGTAGTAACCGAAGAAAACTTCCGGTTTAAGGCCCGTATCGAAATAGATGCCTTGCTCGCCGGCTTTTATCGCCAACTCTTTGTAATCGTCCCAAGTCCAGTTCTCGTCCAATTTCTCTACGCCGATCTTTTTCAGCATTTCCGGATCGTAGTTTACTTGCAGCGCATTCACACCGGCCGTAAACCCGTAAAGCTTGCCGTTAACCTGACCGTTGTTCACGACACTCTCCGGAACGTTGGACACGTCAATGCCGTTGTTCAGGAACGGCGTCAAATCGGCCAATTGATTTTTCCCGCCATACTGCGTCAGGTAACTTAAGTCCATTTGGAGCACATCCGGCATTTCGTTCGCGGCCGCTTGCGGAGCGAGCTTCTTCCAGTAATCGTCCCAGTTGGCGTATTCCGGCTCTATCGTGACATGCGGATTTTGCTCTTCATACATTTTAATAACTTCCAGCGTATAATCGTTCCGGGGTTGTCCGCCCCACCATGCCACGCGGATCGTAACCGGCTTTTTATCGTCCGTTTGCGCATTTCCGGATGTATTGCCGGAATCGGTTGCGGGCGTTTCCGAGTTGCCTGTTTGCGTATTTCCGCTGTTGCCGTTGCTGCCTCCCCCGCAGGCGGCAAGCGAGAACACTAGGGTGAAAGCCAAAATCGTTACCAGCCATCTTTTCATTTTCTGTTGCTCCCCTTCCTCATTCACATAATTGAAAGTGTTTACATGTCTCATTGTAAGTTGATCGACAATGTTTTTGAATTCAAAAAACCGTCTTGTTTGTTTAAAAAACAGAGATGTCCCGGATGAAAAAAAGAGGCTCCGCCAGGAAAACCTCTTTTATACTCGAAATGAGCTTGATTTATACTCAGACGGCGTGCAGCCGGTATATTTTTTAAACACTTGACTGAAATATTGGGGATTTTCGCCGAAGCCAAGCAGCTCCGCAAGCTCGAACACTTTGACATCATCCATTTCCCCGATCAACTCGATCGCTTTATCCATCCTTGTTTTCATGACGAAGTTGGAGAACTTTTCACCGGTTTCCTTTTTAAACAGCTTGCCGAGATAATCCGCATTCATATACAGAATTTCACCTGCAACCCACTGCAGGGAAAGCGCGGGATTTCCCAGGTTCGTCTCAATGATTTCCATCACTTTCGCAATCATTCCGGAATGACGATTCGATTGCCGTTCATAATTCTGCCGGCAAATTTCGAATGCCGCCGATTCAATCCACTCTTTTATCGTCAACAAGGTATAGGCTTCATCCACTTTAGCGAGCGCCTTAAAATAATCATTCATCCGCGCCGGTTCCGCCTGGCGGATGATCGAAACATAGACCGGGATTAAATATCCCTTGACCGCGGAATCATCCGGCCTTAGTTCCGTTAGGTAGTGAAACAGCTCGTTCAACTCCTGTCGCAAGCCTTCCAGATCGCCGGTTTTGACAAGCATACTAAGCTGCTCATCATCATACATAAACTCTGCGCCCTCCTGGCGTCCCGGTCCTTCAATATCCTTCACCGTGATCAGGCTGCCTTCGCTAAGATAAAACCGGTATTTTAAACATTTCAGCGTTTCCCTGTACATCAGACGGGCTTTCGTGATGTCGCCCGGATTGCTTACGGCAATTGTAGCTTCAAGCTTATAATAACCGTGGAAGATTTTCTTGATCATACCGAGTAAATTCAACAATTCTTCATCGCCGTAAGTATGATTGATTAACAGCAGCGCCTGATTGCCGATCGTCGTGCTAAGAATCAGCAGCTCCTTGGTTAAGATCTCTTCGGCGATATTTTTAAGCGCGAACAAATGCTCAAATTCGAACTCGCCTTCCAATTGGCAGAGGAGCAAGCGCACCTGCTGATGCTCAATGCGGATTCCGAACAAGCTGCGGTAATGGTCCCACTCGCGTATTCCGTACATTTTATTGGTGACGAGCTCCTTCAGAAACTGTTCCTTAGCACTCGGCAATACACGGGTCAGCTCCGCTTTCAGCGATTCGAGAAAGGCATCCTTGCTCCGGCGTTCTTCCAAACCGGCGATCACTTCGTCCAATGCTTGTCCGATCGCCTTTTCATTGCACGGCTTGAGCAGATAATGCTTCACGCCGAATTGCATAGCCTTCTTGGCATATTCGAACTCGCCAAAGCCTGACAGCATAATAAATTCGGTCTCCGGATACTTGTCCTTCACCTGTTCGACAAGCTGAAGTCCGTTCAGACCGGGCATGCGGATATCGCTGATGACGATATCGGGCCGTTCATTTTCGATAAATTCCATCGCTTCCAAGCCGTTTCTCGCCGTACCCGCGAGTACCGTATGATGGGATGCCCAGTCGATAATACCGGCAATACCTTCCAGAATAATCCTTTCGTCGTCCACAAGCAGCACTTTATACATCGTATTCCCTCACTTTCATCGGAAGACGCAGCTTGACGGTTGTTCCTTCCCCCGGCTGACTGACCAGCTCAATGCCGTAATCGTCGTTAAATAACAGTTTAATTCGTTCATCGATATTGCGCAAACCGATGCCGGTGCCTTTCGGCTTCACTTCTCCCGACCTCAATTTCTCCAGCATCGCCGCATCGATTCCCGGTCCGTTATCCGACACCGTCACATACAGAAAATGACCCTGAATCATTGCATTGATCGCAATACGGCAGGTGCCGGTCATCTGTTCGAGTCCGTAATTGATCGCATTTTCAACGAGAGGTTGAAGCGACAGCTTGGGTATAAGGAAATGCTGCAGCTCCTGCGGGATCGACTGTTCAAACTCCAGACGTTCCTCAAAGCGGATTTTCTGAATCGTAAAATAATGGCCGATAATTTCCAATTCCTCTTTAATTGTAATAAGCGGCTCCTTGTTGCTGATCGAGCTGCGCAGCAAAAATCCCAGCGATTCGACCATGAGCGATATTTGGCTTTGTCCCGCTATTTTGGCCGACCAATTGATTGATTCCAATGTGTTATAGAGGAAATGCGGATTAATCTGCGCCTGCAGCGCTTTAAACTCCGTATCTTTAATGGCAAGCTGCTTGATGTAGTTTTCGTTAATCAGCTCCTCGATTCGCTGAACCATGATCCGGAAGTTGCGATGCAGCTGTCCCGCTTCATCCTTCGACAGCTCGCGGTCGCCGGGCTCCTCCACATAATCGAAATGCCCAAGCTGAACCCGTTTCATCTTGCTGTTCAACCGCTCAATCGGACCGGTTATGCCTCGGGAAAAGCCGAGCGCGAACAGAATAACCAGCAGATAAAGCAGTCCATATACGAAAAACACGGTTCGTTTCGCCGATTCGATATCTTTGAAAATATCGTTGTATGGAATGAGATTTACATAATTCCAGCTCGTATAACTTGACGGCACATAGGTCATAAAAAATTTCTTATCGGCGATCGTGACAATTTGGAATCCGCGCTTTCCGGTCAGGCCGACAGCCACATCTTCGAGCGGAAGCGAATCGTTGAGCGAATAGACAACACGGTTGCCGTCCATGATGGCAAAATGCGCGTCTTTATTGAATACCCCGTTCGTAAAATCCCGGAACAGCTGGTCAACGTTGATGCGAATCGCAACATTGCCGAGATAGTCGAGGTTAAGCCCGTTGATGGACCGGATCTCACGCCCGGCAATGAGAGCCGTATCTTTGTAGTCCGGAAATATATAAGTAATTCCGCCATATTCCTTTGCCGTCTCTGCTTTGATCTGACGGATCCGCTCTGCCGTAAAGGTGATCATCTTGTTGCCGCTGGCATATTCCCTGCCGTATGCATCAATAATTTGTGTGGAGAGGATATATCTGTCAAGACCGGCCAGGAACAGAATCCGGTCCCGAAGCCGGTTCCCGTACAGGAAATTGTCGTAACTGGAATCGCTTTGCTTAATGACGGACAGATACCTCTGAATGGAATTATCGGTCGCGGAGTCTGTCGACAGATTAAACGAAAGCTTTTCAATCCGCTTCAGCTCGTTCTCAATGCCCAGGGATGCATTGTTCAAAGCGCTTGCGGACTGCATGTACAATTCCTTGTCATAGGCCTCAAACGTATACTGCTGCATCGCATAAGTAATCGCGCCAATGACGAACATCATGATTGAAATCAGCATAATCAGCTTATATTTAATTCGCAGATTCCGGTAAACCGCTTTCATTCCAAACAATGAAATCGCCCCCTTGCGGTATATTGATGATGTTGCCGGAACCGGCCGTTGCTTGTTGACCGGTTCTTGCTTCCGATCGCCGAAAGCCATATAAAGACCTGCTTGAAGCTGGCGCTTCCGGAATGAAACCTGCTACCCGGCCTACTTGTTCATCAATTAAACCAATCCTGCCAGAACGAAGCCATATCTTCATCAGCGTATCGCTGCACGATCGCCCGAAGATCAGCGCTTGTCGCAATTTGATATGCATACTGCCCCGCATAAGCTTGCATCATTTCTTTGAAGGTTTCTGTACCCATCGTACGTTCAAGGTCAAATATCATATAGCTCGCACGCTGATAAGCGCTTTTCCAGTACGAGTTCCAAATCGAGTAATTTTGAACCCCGGCAATAGATACTTTCTTGTTCTTTCTCTCTTTATCCAACGTTTGAGGACTGACTGCCGAAAGTATGTCTTGTTGTTGCAAGTAGCGGTCCGTGTAAAAGGTTGCAAAGCCTTCATCGAGCCAAGGCTCGTTAATCTGGTCGTTGCCGATCAAGTTATAAAACCATTGGTGAGCGATTTCATGCAGCAGCGTTTGTATGCCTTTGGGATGTTTTAAACGGTCGCTGTCGACATACACCATGCCCGGATACTCCATGCCGGTGATAAACATTTCATTTTCGAAAATGTCCAGCTCGCGGTATGGATAACCGGTCAATTCACCCTCCATATGGGCGAGGAATTGTTCCGCATCTTTTAAGGCCTGCTTCGCTAAAGCATCGCTAAGCTTTCGATAATACAGATTGAGCTGTACGCCGGATGAAGTTGTAACCGAGGCCAGCTTGGTATCTTTCGTAGCTGCGAAACTGAAATCCCGCACCCGATAAGCTTCTACATTGGTTAATCGGCGTCCGTTCTCAATCGACTCCGCCTGGGTTCCCGTTGCGACAATCCGATATTCTTCCGGAGTTGCGATATGAACCAAGAAGTTCGAAATCACTGTGTTAAACGGATCGCCGACCGGTTCGTAATCGTTCGTTCTCCACTCGTTATCATAAACCGCCAAAACAGGAACGGTGTTGCCGAACCAAAAGTTCCCGCCATCCGTCCCCACCCGATGATGGATCCCGGGAATGTCCGCTTCCCATTCGAGCGATATAACCCTCTTCGTTTCAGGTTCCCATACCGTATCCAACTGAACTGTCAATACAGTGCCTTCCACTTGAAAGGGCAGCTCTCTATCTTCTTCGACCACGCTACCTACTTTGATTCCTCCGTAACGAACACCATGAGGATAGGTCCTGGAAACAAACGAATCAAGTACGGGCCGCCTCGCCCCTTTATTGAAAGCATTTAAATGAAGATGAAATTTTATATCTTTAACTGGCTCGGTATGCATATTCCATACTTCAACTTCAGTCTTCCCGGTGAGCAGACGCTCTTCAGGATGGAATTCGATATCCATCCGGTATTGCGGTTCACGAACAGGCACTTCTTTATCCATTGAATCCGATTGTTCGATCACGGGTTGGTCAAAGTATAGTCCTACGGATGCTTCGTCCGGCTTCGTAACCGGCGGTTTATCGTCGAAAGACTTTTCTGCAGCCACGGGTTCGATCTTATTGGTACTATCTTCATTTGAAAGTGTAAACAGAACAACTATAATGGATAAACCGGACAGCAGCAATAACCAGATAAATGCTCTTATCGTTCCCACTCCCACCTGGTAAGTTATACTCAATGTCCCGCATTTCACCTCTTGCAGCAATCGGTGATAAAAAAAGCAACCGCATTTTATACGGTCACTTGATAGTTTGATTATAACACAAACCTTCTAAATAAAATTGTAACTACATCGCCCGTACATCGTCAAATAATGAACTGAATGCGCCCCATTTGTACCTTTGGTTCATGTTTTATGAATCTCCGGACATGTTCGTTTTAAATATACCGGCTTCAATCGCCAAGGATAACCCTTTCCCGGCCTATTTTATATATCACACCCGATAGTGACACTCAGTTTCACTTTGATACTCTTGTCTTAATCCGCTCAATCTGCATCGTGATATAAGCCAGCTCCGTCACCGGGAACTCAAAATCATATTCCTCTTTGACATAATGGCCTATTCTTTGAGCGCATCGAAACGACTCCCTGTATTTTTCCTCTATGATATGCACCATTTCCGGATCGATTTCATGGAAAGGTTCGCTCGTTTCCGAACGTTGAACGGCATAACGCAAATGTGTGATTAACCGCTCGTATGAAACCGTGTCTTCTCCGATAGCAATATTCAAATCACGTTCGATGAATTCAATCATCTCCCGGATCATGGCCGTGATATTCAACGTTTTCGACATTTCCCCCGCATTCATCTTAGCAGTGTGAATATGCAAAGCAATATAACCTGCCTCATCTTCCGGAATATCGATTCCAAGGGCATCATTAATTAGCGTTTTCGCGAAGAGTGCGATTTGAAACTCTTTCGGATACAGCACTTTAATCTCGTTCAGCAATGTATTTTTAATCATCATTCCTTGCGCCAATCGATCAAGCGCAAACGATAAGTGATCGGTGAGCGCGATATGGATATGTTCGTTGATCGCAATGCCTAACTCCTTTTCGGCATGGGATATAATATCCTCGGAAATTTGAATATGCTCCTCCGGCAATGTTGCCAGTATTTCTTCGAATTTTCGATGCTTCGATTCGTCTTTCATGACAAAGATCTTTTCAATGCGGGAACGGTCTATAGGGTCGTTTTTTTTCTTCTGAAAGGCAATCCCTGATCCCATAACGATCTTTTCTTCATTCCCATCCT
The DNA here is from genome assembly GCA_041281825.1 of Paenibacillus tarimensis. Taxonomy (GTDB): domain Bacteria; phylum Bacillota; class Bacilli; order Paenibacillales; family Paenibacillaceae; genus Paenibacillus_D; species Paenibacillus_D tarimensis_A. The sequence continues at coordinate 4,299,413 of CP166298.1, forward strand.
TTATTACAACGGCATTGTTGTTCAGGATTTTGTTAATCTTCACGGCGTACTCCCTTCCGAAGAATGTCCGGATTAAGATTTCATTATAACCTTCATCAAGGGCGTTATTCCCATCTGTGCGCTTTCCGGGAGCTCTATGTTCAATTGATCAATTAAATCCCCATTGGCGACTAAGACGGGTGTAACGGGGCTGGCAGCCTTCCGTCGTACCAGTTCAAGCGAAAAGTCAATCAAAGGCTGCCCGACTGTCACCCGATCCCCTTTATTTACGTGAGCCTGGAAGCCCTCCCCGCCCATCGAAACCGTGTCGAGGCCGATGTGAATCAGGACTTCCAGTCCGCTTTCGGTTCGGATCAAAACGGCATGTTTGGTTCGAAAAATATGGCTGACCTCTCCGTCTACAGGAGAACCGACCGTTCCATCCGCGGGATCGACAGCAACACCTAACGATTTCATACTGGTGGAGAAGGTCGGATCCGGTACTTTTTCCATCGCCAGCACTTTTCCGTTCAATGGAGAGTATATGATTTCTTCCTTTTTTTGTCGCCCCCGTCTAAACCATCGATTGAACATAATTTCCCTCTCTATTATTTATTCCTTTTCTTCCTTAAAGCCAAGAAGCCTGGTTGCCAGAAATGCGCAAACAACCGCAAGAATGAAGCCGACAAGATAGTGGATGACATTCCAGACGCCTAAAGACACTGTGATTGCCAGCATCGTAACCCCTGTTAAACCGAAAGCAGTTGCAGCTACATGGGTCGCAACGACATAAGCGCCGCCTACGGCTCCCCCGATGCAAGCGGCCAGAAACGGCCTTCTCAATTTCAGGTTCATGCCGAAAACGACAGGCTCAATGATGCCGAAAAAGGAGGACATTATGGCCGGAACGGCAATATTTCTCATCTTCTTGTTTCTGGTTTTAAGATACACTGCAAGTCCTGCGCCGCCTTGCGCAACATTGGCCATCGACCATATAGGCAGCAGGTAATTGACCCCGATGTCCGGGTTGGCCAGTAATCCGGCCTCAATGACATAGAAACTATGATGCAGCCCGGTAATCACAAGTAAAGGATATAAACCACCAAACAGGAAGCCGGTTATTAAACCGCCATTCGTGTAAACGAATCCCAGTATATTGGTAACGGCAACGCCGATTAACGCACCAAGCGGTCCGATCACTGATAGAGTAACAATTCCGGTAGTGATCACCGTTACAAAAGGGATAACAAATAATTCGTTGAATGGGTGCGCGCCTCTGCGCAGTTTCTTTTCCACCTTGCTCATCAAGTATACGGAGATCAGAACGGATATGACCGCCCCCGGATTACCGTCCAGAGCAAACTGAACGCCTAATATTTCGATATATTCCGGGGCTTTGCCCCCGATTTTCCAAAGAATAAATAGATCCGGGTGCGTTAAAATACCGCCTATTGCAGCGCCCAAATACGGTGTACCCCCGAATTCCTTTGCGGCGCTGAAGCCGACGATTACAGGAAAGATCATAAAAATGGAAGAAGCGAACATATTCAATAGATTGATCCATTCGCTGTCTTCTGCAGCCGGGTGAAAGGCTTTTGCGATCCCGATCAAACTCATGAACAAAGCGCTGACGATGATCACCGGTATAATCGGAATGAAAACATTAGACAATGTCTTTATGATTTCAATCAGGATGTTTCGTTTCTGTCCCGTAACCGCGGATGTTTCCTCATCCGACTCGGACTTGTCGGCCATCAATTCTTCGAGGATCTTATGAACTTTACTTACCATGCCGATTCCAAGAATGATTTGGAGTTGGCCCGTTCTGTAAAATACCCCCTGTACATCATCGAGCTTTTCAAGCCCGGCAACGTCTGCTTTCCCTTCATCGAGCAAAGTCAGACGCAAGCGAGTCGTGCAATGGGTTGCACTTACGATATTTGATTTCCCGCCCAGCAGCGGCAGCAGCGCTGAGGCAATCTCCTTCGGACCGGTATGGATTGCAAATTCCTCCTGACATAAGGATCTTTGAGCGGAGCTCAAAGTCACTCCGATTTCATAGGGATCTTTGAGCATAACATAGGGATCTTTGAGCATGACATAGGGATCTTTGAGCATGACATAGGGATCTTTGAGCGGAGCTCAAAGTCTCTCTGCATTCTCAAAGTCTCTCCGCTTTAAGTCTCTCCGCTTTCATTTTACTACATTTCACGGAGAAACGGTCAACCTGTCAGCGCAGGTTGACCGTATTCATTATTGTAGCGTATTACTTGATCCAGCCGGCAGGATATTCCCGTTCGATTTTCGTCTGGTCGCCTTTGATGGAGATTTGCACCGTCGGCGGCAGCGTTCCGCCCCAATGCTCGAACTGGAATTCCGGAGACTGGTTGCCGATCTCGCCGATTGACATGCCGTTCAGATCGCCGAAATGTGCGAATCCGACGACATTCAGGCTTGGAAGCACAAGCCAGGAATACGCTTGGTACGGATTGTTTTCAGGGTTGGCGATAACAAGACCGCTGCCGTTCAGTGGTTTGTAGCCGCCGCCCAGTCTGTCGGATACGAAACCGTACAGGCCTTCAGGACCTTGCAAACCTTCCGCGTATTTATTAATGTGGCTGTCCGTGAACAGATAGTATTTACCGTTCTTCACCACGATGTGCGGACGCTCCAACTCTTCGTTCACGTAGTTCGCTTCAAGAAGCGGTGGAAGAAGCTCCAGCTTGTTGAAATCGCCTTGGACGACTTCGATGATACCAATGTTTGCGTTAGCGTGTTTTGCTCCCTCAGGAACGGTATTCTCTTGTTGATACTCGTCGCTTCCGATGTATTCAGGCTTTAATTCGCGGTCTGCAAGAGCGCCGCCGGATTGGCCTTCAAACAGAAGGTATTCTTTTTTCGTTTTAGGGTCTTTGAACCACATTGGGTCACGGAAAGCGTAACCGCCGCCTTCACCTTGTTTTGCTTGCTCCAAGGTTTGGTAGTATTCGCCGTCCGGCTCCATAATAATGCGGTGTGGAGCCCAATTCGTGAATTTCACGCCTTGTTTGCCGTCAACGGAAATCTGGCCTACACCCATTGCCAGACGTTGTTCGTAAGTCAGGTTTTTCTCGCCTTGATGGCCGGTAGCCGTGTAGAAAGCATAGATTTTATCGCCGTCAAGCATAGCGGAACCGGCCCATTGACGGGAACCGAGCGCTGTATTTTCCGGGAACAAATCGCCTACAAATTCCCAATCATTGCCATTTTTTGAGATGAAATAACGAATCGTTGCGATATCATGAACTTTGCCCGGCAGCACGTCGCTCGGTGCGGATAGCGCGAAGAGTACTTTGTAGCCTTTATAAGAAGCGATGTTGCCGTCGCGGTCCATCAGAGGCCATGTATCCCAGATGTGATAGTCCGGCGTCATTTTTTCAAGCTTCTTGATATCCGTATAAGGCAGGGTGTTGTCTTCGTTCTGTTCGATCATGGACGCTTGCTCGCGTGTCCAGTGAGTCGTTATGATTTGGGTTTCGGAAGCTTGTTGTTTTTGTTGTTTTTCCAATTTTTTAGCGCTGAGGTAAGGACCGAAATCGCGGATTTCGCCGTGCTGCAATTCACCGGTGATTTTAGTTTTGTCGCCCTCGAAGGACAGCTGCAGCGTCGGAGCAAAGGTACCGCCGTGTTTCACGTTCCCGTTCTCGTCAAGCGGTTCGTTAATGAAGCTGATTGCCGTTTCATCCGGAAGAACCATCCATGAGTACGCCTGATACGGGCTTTCTTTCGGGTTGGCTACAACAAGACCGGAACCGTTAAGCGGTTTGTAGTCGCCGCGGATGCCGCCTTTGTTGTGGAAGCCGTATACGCCGTCCGGACCGGTCAGGCCTGGTGCGTACGTGAAGGTATGGCTGATTGTCATCAGGTAATAATCGTCGCCTTTAATGTACATGTGCGGACGTTCCACTTGATGGTTCGTACCGATGGATTCCAACAAAGGAGGAAGCAATTTCAGTTCGGACGCATCTTTGTCGAGTACTTCCGCAATACCGATGTTACCGTCATACAGTTCAGCTCTTTCCGGAACGGTATGCGTTTTACGGTATTCTTCGTCACCGATGTTCTCAGGCTTCAATTTTTGTTCGCTCGACTTGCCGCCTACTTGGCCTTCGAACAAGATGTATTCTTTGCCTGTATTCGGATCCTGGAAGAAGAACGGATCGCGGAAAGCCGTGATATTATGGCCTCCATCATAGAACTGTTCAATCGTCTCGTAGTACTTGCCGTCCGGCTCGGCGATGATCTGGTGCTTGCCTTCATTGATCAGCTTAACGCCGTTCTCATTCGCTTTAATCTCGAAAGTCGTTTTGGCCAGACGCTGCTCAGCTCGCTGTACCCAGCCGTTCTGATCCCACTCTTTGCCGCCGCCCGCGTTCATATCGGTAGTAGCCGTGTAGAACAAGTGAACTTTGCCTTTCTTATCTAGCATTGCGGAACCGGCCCATTGCATATGGCCGTAAGCTTTATCATAGTCATAAGGAATGCCTGCGTAAGTCCAGTCGATTCCGTCCTTGGAGTAGAACAAACCGATTCTGGCTTCGGTGTGACGGTCGTTCCATCCGAACGTACGAGGAGCGACCAAGGCGAATGCGATTCTGTAGCCATTGACGACAGCAAGGGAGCCATCGCGGTTTTGGAGCGGCCAAGTATCCCAGACCCATACATCGGGAGCGGCCAGCTCGAAATTAGTGTCAATCTTTGGTGCCGTGTTCTCATCCGTAAGCTTGACTTGTTCCGCTGCTTGACGGGACCAGACGGCGGTGTATTCATCCTGAACATCCCAATTGCTTTGCTTCGCGGAAGCGGCGCCGGACAGCAGCGAACCTGCCAAAATCGTCGTGCACAAAACCATTTTTCCTAACTTTGAGTGAAACTTCTTTTTCATTTTTTTCCCTCCAATGGATTAAATATTCGATCATATTGCAGCTAATAAGAAGCCTTCCGAACCGATATCCATTCCCCCTTTTTCTGCGGAACTAATTAACCTGCACTTTCCAGACCACAAAAAAAGACCTAAAACGTTTCGGGATCCTATGCCGGAACGGCATAATTATCCTTCAACATTTTAGGTCTTGCCTGCTTTACCAGTAACAATCCCGCTGTATTTTGTTCGCATCACAAATGTTACTCCATGCACCGAATGATTTCAATGATAGAAAATACCTAATTTCTAAATGAAAAAAACAGGAATATTAGCACGGACTAAAATGGAATGCCGTCTTAGATTACCATCGCCTGCAAGACAGTATGAATAGACTATGAAGCCATGAAGATGCAGTTGCGTTATTTCTCTCTATATACTAGACTGTAGGGGAGAAGTGAAATAATTACGGGATTGTTACTGGCAACAGGCAAGACCTGATCTGGTTACGGGGCAAAGTGATGCATCTAAGCCCTCAAACCATTTCAGGTCTTTTTTTATTCCACAATCGTGAAGGAGGATTTTGCCAATGATTACTTTCCAAAAACATGTAAGAAAGGGAGCTGCAATCGTGATTTTCATTTTTATTCTTACTTTCGTCTACTTCTTGTTTGATAACAGTAATGAACCTGCTCATAAACTGGACCAACAAGAAAATGACGTAATCCCGGAACCGGTCGCAGAATGGACGTTCAATGAAGGGGAAGGTTCAATAACGCAAGAAGAACTGTCCGGTCAAAAAAATCTAATCCATTATGTATTTAATGAGGCCAAAGATAAGCCTTCAAGCTATCCGCTGTGGAAAAAAGGGATTTCGAACACTGCACTTTTGTTTGACGGGTATTCGACGTGGGTATCTGCCAGTGCCTCTGATCTCCAGATTCCGGAGGGATCTCTGACTATAGAGGCATGGGTAGCTCCACGCGCTTATGAATGGGGGAATGAGGGAAAGCTTTCCTCGATTGTCAGCCAACATAATCAATCGGCCCATCAAGGCTTTAATCTAGGGCTGTTCCGTCATGGAGCATGGTCTTTCCAAATCGGAACAGGAACCGAATGGATTGAGGTTTGGGCGGATGAGGAGCATATGCTTCCTAAAAAAAAATGGTCTCATATTGCGGCTGTATTCGATCAACAAAACAATGAGATCGTGCTCTATCGGGACGGGGAAATAGCCGGGCGCAAAGCAGTGCCTGCTAATACCACTATCAAGCCTGCCGGCCAGGAGCTTCGTATCGGTAAAAACAGCGATCCTGCCAAGATTAGCGACGTATTTGACGCAAGCATGTTTAACGGACTTATTGACGAGGTGAGAATGTATAACATTCCGCTTGGGCAAAGCGAAATTAACCGGAAATATAACAGCATCAGAGAAAGGGGACTTCCTGATCCCATTCCTGAATTAGCATGGGACAGAGGCCGATATGAAGGCGATCGTTACAGGCCTGAGTATCATTTTTCAAGTCCCGAGCACTGGATGAATGAGCCGCATGCGCCATTATATTTTAACGGACAGTATCATATTTTTTATCAATTTAATCCCGCCGGGCCGTATTGGGGCGGTATTCACTGGGGACATGCAGTGAGTGAAGATCTTGTGAGATGGCGCGATCTGCCGGTTGCGCTGGCACCTGAAAAAGATGCGGTTGACCCTGACGGTACCTGGTCGGGCAGCTCAGTTGTCGATGATACAGGAAATCCGGCATTGTTTTTTACAGCCGGAAATGACAGTATATTTCCGAATCAGATGACGGGCCTTGCAAGAAGCACCTTTATGCATGACAACGATAACGACTTGATGCGGTGGGAAAAACATCCCGAACCCGTCACTATTCAGGAACAAGGAATCCAAACAGAAAAAGGCGAGGTATGGCACGGCCAGTTCCGCGATCCTTTTGTGTTTAAATCCGGGGATAAATGGGTTCAGCTTGTCGGGTCCGGCATTAAAACCGGCGAAGCGCCGGTCGGTGGAACCGCACTCGTATATACATCCGATGATCTTGTTCACTGGAAATACGAGCATCCGTTAATGATCGGGGATGTCAATTCATTTCCGAAAACAGGCCATGTCTGGGAGCTCCCAGTACTGCTGCCTATCGGCAAAAACAGCGGCGGAGATGACAAATATGTCTTTCTCATGAACCCCTGGTTTGAAGGTCCCAGCGAATACGCCGTAAAATATGTATGGTATTGGATCGGCACTTGGGATGCAAACACCTATCAGTTTATTCCCGATCACGAAGAGCCGAGACTGCTGGATGTCGGGGAGCATTTTACCGGACCAAGCGGCATGGTCGATGAAAACGGCCGTGCGATCGTCTTTTCCATCGCTCAGGATCGAAGAACGGAACAAAACCGCTACAATGCGGGCTGGGCGCATAATGCCGGATTGCCCATTGTTCTTTCATTGCGCGAGCATAACCGTCTTGGCGTTCAGCCAATACCTGAATTGCAGCAGCTGAGGGAAGAAAAACTCTTTTCACTTGAAAAGCCTTCATCTGTCGAAACCATTAACGAGCAGTTAAAAGATATTAACGGAGATATGCTTGAAATTGAAATCGAGCTGGAACGGAAAGACGCTGCAACGGCCGGCATCGCATTAAGGCGTTCGCCGGAGGGTGATGAGGAAACATTGCTGTACTATGATTTTCAGGAACAAACATTAAACGTGAACAGAGAAAGATCCAGCCTTGCGGGCGATGTTGAAAAAGGCGTTCAGGGCGGAAAGATCGAGCTTGACGGCGAAACGCTGCGTCTCCACATTTATGTTGACCGATCGATGATTGAAGCCTATGCCAACCGGCTGGGCAGCCTCACAACTCGTGTATATCCGACACGGGGGGATGCGCTGGGCCTAAGGTTATTTTCTGAAGGAAATATTGAGGTGCTAGAGATGAACGTTTGGAAAATGGGATCTGCATTTGTCCACAGATAAATAGTACCTAAGTTTTCCAAAAAAGCGGCAGTCCGATTATCGGATTGCCGCTTGATATTTATTACTTGTTAGGGCAGGTTACTTGAAAACACCTTGCTTCTTTTCGCTAAGAAGGATCGTTTGATCTCTGTTGATCTGCAGTTTGATCGACGGCGCCAGCATGCCTCCAAAATGTTCGATTTGATATTCCGGCGACTGTTCGCCTATTTCATGAATATCTTTCCCGTCGACATCGACATAATCTACATAACTGATCACCGTACCATTGGACATGACCATCCATGAGTAGCTTTGGTAAGGATTATTTTCCGGATTGCCGATCACAAGCCCGCTGCCGTTTAATGGCGTATATTCGCCCGTTAAAACTTCGGAAACAAAGCCATACAGCCCTTCAGGCGCTTCGATACCTTGTGCAAACTTATTGCTGTGCGTTTTTGCGAACAGATAGTAATGATTTCCTTTCACCATCACATTCGGGCGTTCAAGTTCCTCATTCACGCAATTCGCTTCAAGCAGCGGAGGAAGCAATGTAAACTCGGTCAACCCTTTATTGGCCGCTTTGGCAATTCCGATACTGCCGTTATAAAATTTCGCTTCTTGGGGCATGGTCTGCATAAATTCCGAGGAGCCTGCATGTTGCTCCCGGCAAGCACGTTCCTCCAATGTCCCGCTCGAGTTCGCGCTGAACAATAAATACTCTTCTCCGGTTTTAGGGTCCAGGAAATAATACGGATCACGGAATGCGTATGAAAACTCGCCCTGCCCGGCCTGCTGCTCAGTTTGATAAGACGTTCCGTCAGCTTCCAGAATAATTTTGTGCTCCGACCAGTTGGCGAACATAACGGATTTTTGGTTTGTCAAGATATCTGCACTGGCCGCTGCCAGCTTTTGCCCGTAAGAAAGCTGCTTTTCGCCTTTCTGTCCGGTTGCCGTATAAAACATATGAACACGCCCGTTTTTATCTACAATGGAAGAGCCCGCCCACTGTCTGGAGCCAAGTGCCTGATCCTCTTTAAATACCAGCCCGCCGAGCCCCCAGCTCTTTCCATCCTTTGAATAGAAGTAGCGGATTTCCGCAATGTCGTGCCGCTTTCCTGGAATTGTACCTTTGGGCACGGACAGCGCGAAAATAATTTTATAGCCGTTTACCACCGCGGGATGTCCGTTTTTGTCCTGCAATGGCCAGGTATCCCAAATAATAAAATCCGACGTGATCTCCTGGAGCTCATCCTTGTCGATTTTGGGTGCCCTGTTGCTGTCGTCCAGCCGTATTTGGCTTGCCGCTTCACGCGTCCAGTCTGTCGTTAACGATATTCCTTGTGCAAATAATTCCGAAACGTTTACCGGCGATATAACCAAGGAAAGTCCGATGATTACAGCAAACAAGGTTTTAAAGTTTTTTTTCATGTTCAGGTTCATAGAAATCGTTCCTTTCTTTTTCTCATCTTCACTTTTTTTCACCAACAAACGAAACCGGCCTTCACATTAATCTCCCTTCCCCACCTCCTATTTGGCAGAAAAAAAGACCCAAAATGCGCGGGAATGAGTACACTGCGCTAAAAACAACGCATGCTCACTCTCACATCATTTTGGGTCTTGCCTGAATCCAGTCACAATCCCGCTGTATTATATTGTGCTATCAGCTAGATTTTAGTTTGCGCAACCAGGTTATTCAATAGGTCTAAGGCCATGATTCTTTATATCCATTCAAGACCTACCTCTTTCAGACTCCCGATTTTCATTTCCCCCGCATTCATTCTCCGATCGGATAAACTATAAGGCTGTTCAACATCACATTTCCGTCTAACGCGTAGAGCTCCAAGCCGATATCGTCAAGCGTCGGGAAGATTTGATCGGTAATGACCGCATTGCCGCCGTTGCCGAACGCCTCGACCGACGAACGGTCCACGAAGATGTGTAATTTTATCTTATTGTTATTCGGCTGCAAGTCCGCTTCATGTCTGGCGCCAAATGTACGGTTGAATTTGGCTTCTCCCGATGAAGTGCGATCGACGAACAGCTTCGCATTCGTCCGGTCGTAACCGATTACCGTCGAATGATTCATACCCTTTCGCACCTTGAATCCATATTCATGGGCCGTTGCAGTATCGTTCTGAAATTCCGCCACGATCTCAAGCGTGCTTCCCGTGATTCCCGAAAGAAGGTTTCTTCCGCCGGGTGAGACCTTTTGCTTGCGCCATTTGATGCCCTTTCCCCGCAATGCCTCCAGCTCCGTAACGGGTGTCTGCGTCAACCTGACTCCTTCTGCGGTTGTCTTCAGCTTCACTTCCCTCGGAAGCGCAGCCGAGCCTCTCCAGACCGAAGTCGGTATGCTCCCGGCATAGCTCCAATTGTTCATCCAGCCGAGCATAATGCGCCGACCGTCTTCAGCCGGCAGATCGCTGAAGGAAACGGCAGCAAAGTAGTCCGCGCCGTAATCCATCCATAACACGGTAGATGCCGGATTATCGCTTGTAAAGGTCGTGCCGTCGAACGAGCCGATAAAATATTGCATCCCGGAACCTCCAGCCGGGGCCCCGCCCGTGATACTTACCGTAAGCACCCATTTGATGTTGCTCGGATTGCCGTCGACGGCAAGCGGGAACAAATCCGGACATTCCCATGTCCCGTCATGCGAGCCTTGCGTACTGCCGAATTCGCCGGCATAATTCCAGCTCTTCAGATCGGCAGATATGTAGAAAAGTACCCGGTCGCCCGCGGAGAGGATCATGACCCATTTGTCCGTTTCGTCATGCCGGAACACCTTCGGATCGCGAAACACGTCCAGTCCCTCCGGCATCGCGATCACCGGATTCGAAGCGTATTTCTCCCAGGTTCTGCCTCTGTCATTGCTGAATGCGAGACTCTGAGACTGAATCCCATCCTTCTCATGCGTAAACAAGGCGACCATCGGCGGGTCGGCTCCGGTCTGGAACCCGCTTGAATTCTCCTTATCGATAACAACGCTGCCCGACCAGATAAACCCATTGCTATCCGGTTCCATTGCGATCGGAAGATGCTGCCAGTTGACCAGATCGGTACTGACCGCATGCCCCCAGTACATCGGCCCCCATGTCGTACCCGTCGGGTTATGCTGGTAGAACAGATGATATTCCCCGTCGTAATAGACAAGCCCGTTCGGATCATTCATCCATTGGCGCTCCGGCGAGAAGTGAAACTGCGAACGGTGCTGCTGGTACCGGTTACCCGTCGTAATATCGGCGATCGTATTAAAAACGTGGAAATCGTCGGCGTTAATATGCCCCCAGCCTCCTGTGGCTTTATCCACAATCTTGAAATAAACCTCCTCCCCAAGATGTGCGGAGGCATCCCAATAGACCCTTGTATATTCTTCGCTTTCATATCCGGTCGACTTCATCAGTTCGGCGCCGTCCGAAGCCCTGGCCAACGCGATATAAAGGTTGTCATTATCGTTGCCGCCGCCAATCAGGAAGTCGATCCAGCCGCTGCCGTGAAGCGTGAAACGGGGCGATTCCAACACCCCGGTTCCCGTGTCTCCGCCATCCTTGAAACCCCAAAGATGATAAGTGCCGTTATGCTTGAACGGTTCGCCCCAACCCCAGTCCGTATCGGATGTAACGTCCGCATCTGTAAAGGCGGTACCGCTCACGGCCGTCCAGCCGGTCAGATCGCCGGTTTCAAAATCGGGATTCTCAATTGTTGTCACTGCCGGCGCTTGGGTCGGAACATTAATATCGTCGACATTGATATGCCCCCACGCGCCTGTTGCGTTGTCCACGATAACGATATAGCACTCCGTACCGATGTACTCCGATGCATCCCAATAAACCCTGCTGTAAGCTTCCCGGTCGCCGCCCGTCGCCTTTAACAATTCTTTGTCGTCGGAAGCCCGGACCAGCGCAACATATAAGTCATAGTAATTATTCCCTCCGCCGATCAGAAAATCGATCTGCCCGTTGCCGCCGAAAATGAATTTCTGCGAACGCATCGCGCCTGTCTGAGCGTCCGTGCCGTCCTTGATCCCCCACAAATGGCTGGCGCCGCTTTGGTTAAACGGGCCTCCCCACCCCCAATCGTTTGCAGTCGTCACATCCAGCGAACTGAAAGCATCCCCAGTGAGAATTGTCCATCCCATCAGATTGTCGTCGAACTCATGATTGGTCAGTTCCCCATGGGCTGGTTCAGGAACAACGTTCACATTTGCCGTACCAGTAAAACCGCCGATTCTGGTCTTGGCTGTAATGGTGGCGCTGCCGGGCGCTTTGGCCGTAACCCTGCCGCCCACGACCGTTGCGACGTCCGTATTGCTGGATGTCCAGATAACGTCTTTGTTGGTCGCATTGGAAGGCGATACGACGGCCGTCAACAGCTCGCTGTCACCGACCGGAAGCTCCATCGAACCGGGATTGAGCGATACGCCCGTCGGATCGATGTTCGGGTATGCCGAATTCATCTCCCATACTTTAAGCGACTTGACCACGACTGTGTTGGAATCGGCATTCGCCCACAATTGAATGCCTTTCGCATCGCTGCGCGTCGGATACGCGCGTGTCGTAAGCCCCTTCAGGCCGTTCAAATACGCTTCCATCATGGAGCGGTCCACGTAAATATGCAGCTTGATATTTTCCGAGCCGATATCGGCGGTTCCTCCCTGATACCATTTCTCCACATCCGGATGCAGGCTCGACTTGGTCCGGTTGACAAAAAATTCTTTGGAGCTTCTCTTATAGTAAACGACGGTTTCCTCTTCGGCACCCGGCGAACGCCTCAGGCTGAGGCCGACCTCATTTGCAATGCCGGGATCGATTTCGATCTGTACCTCGTACATATCCGAGCTCACTCCGGAAAGTGCCGTATTGACCGATTCGAATGAGGTATCGCTTGTAATGTCCACAAGCTGTGCGCCTCTAAGCGACTGCAGCTCGGAAATCGGCTCCATTCCCAGCTTTCCGTCGGGTCTCAGGAAGACGCTTAACGGCAAGCCGAAGTTGTGGGCATAACCGGCGTTGTAATCCATTGTTGCCGTTCGTCTTCCCTGCGCAATGCTGTAAATGACGGTACGGCCGTCCGGCGTCACCATACCCGCCGGCCCTGTGAAATGTTCGCCGACGTCAAGCAGCTGCGGCTCGTGATCGTCAGGCGTGAACCGGGCGGAGGACGCATCCCACGTTCCGATCCAGTAGTACGTATAACGCGATTGATATTCCATTCTCGACATTTTCGCCGGATTGATCAGAAAGATGTATTTGCCGCTCTCTCCAAGCGGCAGCAGGATCGGCAGCTCCCATACCCGTCCGGTTTCCGGATAGGCGCTGTAGTCCCCGGTATACAATTCACCGCGGTAAGTCCAATCGTTCTCCAGGGTCGGATCCGTTGTCGAATATACCAGTGCCGTTCCGCCGGCTTGAACGCCCGATGTAACCAGCATAAACCAGGTGTCGCCATCCCTGAATACAAACGGGTCGCGGAATTCGCCCGGTATGCCCTCACCCGGCTTCTGATCTACAACAACCTTGGGACTCTTCTCCCAACGGTTCAAATCGTTGTCTCCATTCTCAGGGTACGTGCTGCGTGCTATGTTGATGCGCTGTCCGGGCGTCCTTCTGTCGTCACCGGCCGTATAGAAGATCACCGGCACGCCGTTGCCGTCCAATACCGAACCGCCGGCCCACGCCCCATCCGGATCGACATTGTTTCTCTCGGGAATAATTGCGTCCTTGGCATCCCGCCATCTGACCATGTCGTCGCTCACAAGATGTCCCCAGCGAATGTGGTTCCAATATGGCCCTCTCGGATTGCTTTGGTAGAACACGTGATATTGTCCGTTAAAATAAATCGGTCCGCCCGGCTCATTCTGCCAGTGGGCCGGTGGCGCCGCATGGTACTGCGGCCGCTGCATATCGTCCGCAAATCTGCTCCGGTCAATCCGGGTGTCGGGAGTCGGCAAATTACCGCCGTCCAAAGCATCGATATTGGAGTTGTATGCATTCTGCACTTCCGATGCTCCCATTGCGAAGCTCCGTATTTTCACCTCATCGATCAGACCGCTGAATGCGTTCAGATGAAACCCGTACAACCAGAAGCCTTGATTATTTTTGCCGATTAACAAGTCGGAGACGCTTGGCCTGATCGGCTCACCTGCCGGGAATTGAGCCAACGCGACCCGTTCGCCGTTTAAGTATAACGCCGCAATTCCGGTATCGCTTTCATAAGTAGCGGCAACATGGGACCATTCATCAAGCGGAAGAAGACGGTCCGACATGACTTCCCGCCATTCGATGCCCGTACCGAATTGAAAGCCCCACGCGCCATGCCGGTAATGGCCGAGAATAAAGCCTTCCTTGGCTTCCCTGTTATGCTGGTTCACAATCGCCGACAGTCTGCCTTCATCGCCGTGCTCAAAGCTGCGCGGAGCAACCCAGGCTTCAACCGTAATCGCTTTGCCCGGGGCCGGGATTTCATCCGGGGTCCGGGTGACCCACGTCGAATACCCGTCGAACAGAAGCGTTCCTCCGCTGACCCCGTCGGATTTCCACATCGGGCTTTGGGTCGGCTGGTAAACACCGTTATTCAAATGGTAGGAGACTGGGTCGCTTGTGTTCGTTACCGCTTCGGCCGCAACCGCTCCCGTACTTTCATCCAACTTCCAATGACCTAATAAGCCTCCGGCATAAACCGAGTTGTAAACATTAAAATCGTCTGCGCCGATATGGCCCCACCCGTCCGTTGAATGATCGACCATCTTTATATACAATTCTTGTCCGATATAGGAGGAAGCATCCCAGAATACCCGTTGGAACGTCTCTGAATTGCTGCCGGTCGCTTTCATGACTTCTTCTCCTGTAGATGCTTTGACAAGCGCTACATACAAGTTATCGATATCCCTGCCGCCGTTGATCAGGAAATCAACGCCGCCATTTCCGCCCAGCGTGAACGTAGAGGAACGCAATTCGCCGGTTTGACCGTCGCCTCCGTCCTTGAATCCCCACAAATGATATGTCCCGGCATGGTTGAAGGTTCCGCCCTGGCTGTAATACGCTTCATGAACCAGACTTTCCGGAGCGAATGCATCGCCGCTTACGCTTGTCCACCCCCTGATTTCGTTCGGGAACAAATCCGTAAACTCGAAATCATGGTTGAACAGCGCCGGCTGCACATGCTGATGCAGCGATGCGGCCTGAGGCACATTGACGTCATCCAGGTTGATATGACCGGTTGTCGAATTGTCCGCAACTTTGATATACACCGCCGTATTGACGTACGCGGAAGCATCCCAATTTACCCTGGAGTAGGTATCGGAATTGTTCCCGGTCGCTTTCATCAATTCCGCGCCGTCGGAATCCCGAACAAGTGCGACATAAAGACTGTCTATATCGTTATTGCCGCCGATCAGGAAATCGATCTGCCCGTCTCCTCCAAGCAGAAACGTCTCCGAGTGCAATTCGCCGACCTTGGAATTATCGCCCTTTCCGCCCCATATATGCCAAAAATTATGCTGATTGAACGCTTGCTTGTCCCAATAACTGATATCGTCCGCCACGTCACCGCTGCTGAACGCCGTTCCTTCGACAATTGTCCATCCGCTCAAATCGCCGGTTTCAAACCCCGGGTTCTCGATCGAGTTCGCCGCATGTACGGTGGCGGGGACTGTTCCGTATAACAGACTCGCCAAAATGGAAATCACCGTTAACCTGGCTGTCCATTTGTTCATCCGCCTTTTAACACACATCATTTCACCGCTCCTTCCTATAACTTAATTATCGAAGCTTCAAATCCAATCCTCGCAAACGCTTACATATGCGCAAAAAAACTACAGACGGCACAATCAGCCAAAAAGACTCCATTTCCATCGGACAGAGAGCAAATAGTGACCGTCAGGGCGTTACTTGGGAACAGAGTAATAACAATATAGGCGGACAAAGTTTCCGCCGCTAGCAACCCCCGACACGCGGATGTATATAGGGTGAAACCGCTGCCGCCTGCCGTCCTGATTTAACCTCTAATAAATACCGTTCATCGTCCACACTTCCATCGACCTGACGATCACTTCGCCGTCCGCCCACAGCTGCAGTCCGAGCGCATCCGTTCTGCTCGGATAAACGCGGGTGGTCAAGCTTTTTAGGCCGTTGGCATAGGCCTCTACCATCGAACGGTCCAAATAGATATGCAGAGACAGATTATCGTCACCGATCTCCAGCCTGCCGCCCTGGATCCCCTTGCTTCGCTCAAATCGGTCAAGCGTCGTTTTCATCCGGTTGACTTTCAACATTTGTTCTTCCTGATCGAAATAGAGCAGCGTCTCTTCTTCCCCCTCCGGAGTCCGGCGCACCTTGATCCCGAATTGACTGCTGTTCACCGGCTCCAGCTCAACCCGGATTTCTAGCATGTCGCCTTGCACTCCGGACAAGCTTTCATTCGTCTCCTCTATTGTCTGATCGCGAACCGAAAGCAATTGCTCGCCCCGGAGCTTTTCCAGCTCCTCAATCGGCCTGATTCCCAATCTTCCGTCCTCCCGCAGATGGACGCTGATCGGCAGCCCGGCATTATGCGCCCAGCCGGATTGATAATCGAGCTGCGGCGTTCGTTCGCCCTGGGCGATCGTAAAAATAATCGCTCTTCCCGTCTTCGGATCGATCATCCCGCTGGGACCGGTGAAATGGAAATCTCCGACATCGATCAACTGCGGCTCCTCCTGATCGGGGATAAAACGCATCGCTTCCTTGTCAATTCGTCCGATCCAATAATACACTTCCACATCCGCGCCGTGTCCTATCGGACTGATCAGGAACAGATGCTTTTCCTCCCCCGATTTATCCCGGCCCAATGGGAGCAGCACCGGAAGTTCCCATACCGGCCCGAGATACGGATATTTCCCGTAATCGGATATATGGAAAGGACCTTTGTATTGCCAGTCGATCATATTATCCGAAGTGTAGGCAAGCGCCGTTCCTCCCGATCCTTCCGTGCCCGAACCGATCAGTAAATACCACTTGTCCCCCTCTTTCCACACGAACGGGTCGCGGAAATCCCCGAACAATCCTTGTCCCTTATGCTGCACAATTAACGGTTCGGGATGCTTCACCCAATGAACCAGATCATTATCCGAATCGTTCGGAAAGGTGCTCCTTGCAAGTCCTACCCTTTGATTCGGCACGGCGCTGTCGTCGCCTGCAGTAAAGAATAGGGCGGGAATACCGTTCTCGTCATAAGCCGCACTCCCCGACCATACACCGTCCGGATCCACCGCATCCTTCTCGGGTCTCAGAGCGACGGGAAGATCGCGCCAGTGAACAAGGTCTTCACTTACCCAATGCCCCCAATGAATCTGATGAAAATAAGGTCCTTGCGGGTTATGCTGATAAAACAAATGATACTGACCGTTAAAATATATCGGAGCATGCGGCTCGTTCATCCAGTGAGCGGGCGGACTCGCATGGTATTGCGGCCGGTGTCTGTCCGCAAGCAGAGGCGTGCGGTCAAGAGCGACATCCCCGTACGTGATTTCAGGAACCGATCCGCCGTATCCATCAATATCCTGCTGATAGGCAAGTTTAATTTCCTCCTGCTGCAGCGCCCGGTCATATAACCTTACTTCATCGATCAGACCATTGAACATATTGAGCGTAAAAGCTCCGGCAAGCAGCGTACCCTGATTGTTTTTGCCGATTACAAGCGGATTCTCCGAAGGCGCGATCCTAATATCTGAAGACGTTTCCTTTTGCGCTACCTGCACACCGTTCAAATAAAGCCGCATCATCCCCGTATGGCCATCGAACGTTGCGGCGATATGCGACCATTGGTTTAGAGGGAGCGGTTCATCCTCCGACCAGACCTCATGCCATACGCCCCCGTCTCCGATTTGCAGCGACCATGCTCCGTGGCGGTAGATCCCCAGAATATATCCCGTTCTCCGTTCACGGTCATGCTGGTTGATAATGGCGGATAAGCGCTGTTCGTCTCCACTTTCATAGGAACGGGGCGCGACCCAGACTTCTACCGTTAATGCCTTCGCTGGCTGCTTCACGCGATTGGATGACGTAAGCCAAGTGGAATAGCCGTCAAACAACATCGCTGTACCGTGGACCCCCGGCCTCCACCCGGGATCCTGCGGCAATGTAAAAGCGGCTTCCTTGAACACATATTCAACCGTATCCGTACCTCCGGAGATTTCATCCTTCGTCAGATTTCCTTGGCCTTCGTCGAAAGCCCAGTGTGCAATTATACCTTTCACCCTGATGTTGGTATCAACCATGGAATGTCTCTCCTAATATTTGAAATATACAACCAAAAGTTTATTTAATCACGCAGCCGCAGTCGCCTTCTACCACTTGCCACTTAACTATTCTCTGCATGCAACCGCTCCCTATTCCTCCTCAACGCCGCTCGCCAGGCAAACCGGAGAGGCAGCCGGGCCTGCATAAATCGTCCGCAACCCGTACACCTCCAAGGAATGAAGCTTAATCCTGCCTCCTGTCACACACCACTCCAACCGGTCGCAATCGGATAACGGAAATATGAGATCCGTTATAACAAGCTTTCCGTCATTCGCAAACAGTTCAACCGAACACCAATCGATGAACAAGTGCAGCTTCAACCGCCCATTCACCGGCTCCAGCCGCTCACCGTGCAAGCAGCCGAATTGCTCATGAAAATCGACGACGCCGGATCGTCTTCTGTCCAGCATTAATCTGCGGTTGAAACAATCGTAGCTGATGACCGTACCGTCTTCTCCCTGTTTTGATCCATGAATCCTGAACCCGAACCTTGCTGCGTCATCCGGCTCGATCTCCGCGATGATCTCAAGCGACTTACCCCTAATGTTGTTCAGAGGATTTTCGCCCGTTTCCACCCACAGATTGCTCCGTGAAAGAAGGGTCTCGCGAAGCGACTTCAATTCGGCGGCAGGTGCCTGAAACAGCCTGCTGCCCTCCGCTTCCTCACGCAGCGTTAACACGCGCGGGATCGTCATTGCGCTTCTCCAGGTTGATGTCGGGGTATAATTGGCATATTTCCAGTTGCTCATCCATCCGATGAAAATTCGCCGCCCGTCCCGCTCCGGAACATCCGACCAGGTCACACCTGCATAGTTGTCCCGGCCATGATCCAGCCACAGAACCGCATCCGCCGGATTTTCGGAGTGAAAAGTACGTCCGTCGAATTCGCCGATAAAATATTGTGTTCTCGAGCCTTCTTCATGGTCCTGATGATCGCCGATACTGACGATTAACACCCATTTCTTTCGTTCCTGATCGCCATCGACCGGCAGCTCGAACAGATCCGGGCATTCCCAAACCCCGTCATGCGAGCCTTCATGCTTGCCGAATTCTCCGGTGAACTCCCATTCCTTCAGATCGGGAGAAGCATAGAACCTGCAATGATCACCGGCGGCCAGTACCATCACCCATTGCTTCAGCCCCCGATGCCAGAATACCTTCGGATCCCGAAAATCGACTTGTTTATCATCCGAGAGTACGGGATTCCCTTCATACATCGTCCAGCTTCTTCCCGAATCCGAGCTATAAGCGAGGCTCTGCCGCTGTTTGTAGAGATTCACCGTATTCGGAATTGGCTCCGAATGGGTAAATACCGCCACCAGACCGGCATTCCCGCCGAAAAAACCGCTTGTGTCATGCCAATCGACGACAACGCTGCCCGAAAAGATATAACCGTTATGATCCGGATACAAGGCAACCGGCAGATGCTCCCAATGGACGAGATCTGTGCTTACCGCATGCCCCCAATACATCGGCCCCCATGTCGTGCCGTCCGGATGATACTGATAAAACAGATGATATTCACCTTGAAAATAAACCATTCCATTCGGGTCGTTCATCCAGTTCGCCGGAGGCGAAAAATGATATTGCGGACGAAACGGTTCCTTAAATTGTGTCTGTTTCATATAATGATTTCTCCCTCTCTCTATCCCTGTCGTATAACAGGAGCGGAACCATTGGAAGAGGTTCCGCTCCGATATTTATTTTTGTGCAGCTTTATAGCGGTCCAATCCCTGCTGATAAATATCCATCAGCTCATCGAGTCCCATATCCTTCACGGTTTTGACGTAAGCATCCCATTCTTTGTCTGTAACCCCGTTCACGATAAACTTGGCTCTTTGCGTATTGACATATTTGATGAGTTCAGGCTCGATTCGGTTAATCCGGTCCAGTTCGTCCGGCAGGAAGAAGATGCTCGGATAATTTTCGGGCTCCATGTAAGGCTCATACACGTTTTCCAGATCAATCTTTCGCTGTTGCGCACGCGGTTCCATATCGACAATCGTTTTAAAATGATCTATTGTTATGACACCCACGCCGTTCGGAGCGACTTTCTGACGGAACTCACCCATCGATACGCCTTCTTCAAGCGGCAGATTGACCAATTTTCCGCTAGCGTCTTTTTCGTAGATAATGCCAATCGGCCCCCAATGGATTTGAGCTGCCATATACGGCTCGTATTGCTGGTCGATCCACCGCATCGTTATTTCCGGATATTTGTTGGCTTCTGTGATGACAAAGGCCGCACGCCCGGGTCCGCCGCCGTTGCTTCTGCCGATCGTTTGGTGTCCGTTCGGACCTTTGAGCGGCGGCACAAGCGCATAGTCCTGAGCGCGGTCGGGACCGACGACCTCTTCGATTTCCCACCATATATAGGACCCAAGCGTCACATCCGGCGTCTTCCCTTTCGCCAGGTATTGAGGCGCATCCTGCGTAAACGATTCCGGATCGATCAACCCTTGCTTGTACCATTTCTCGTTGAAATATTTCACTGCTTCTTTATATTCCGGCTGAACTGCCGTAAAGATCACTTTCCCATCCCGGACTATACGGTGCTCCAGATTGTCAGGCATCCCGAATGCGCCGAACAAACCGCCGATATCCATACACCATTGCATATGCATGAAGCCCAGAGGAATTTCATCCGGCTTTCCGTTCTGATTCGGGTCCTGCGTCTTGAATGCGACAAGCGCTTCCGTATATTCGTCTAAAGTTTCGGGAAATTTCAGCCCGAGCTGGTCAAGCCATTTCTTATTGATGGCATGAAAGAACGGATTGGTGCCAATTTCGTTCTCCTCCCATGTCGGAAGACCGTAGATATGGCCGTCAGGAGCGGTAATGGCGGCTTTAAGATCAGGCCTTTCTTCGAGCAATTGCTTTAGGTTCGGCGCATATTGCTCAATCAGATCCTCGAGCGGAATAATCGTGCCGTCTTTCCCGTAGGTGATCAGATCGTAATCCGAGAATTGGGAATTATAGAACGCATCGGGCAGATCGCCGCTTGCGAGCAGCAGATTCTTTTTCTCCACATAATCCGTATCCGGAATATTGTTCCACTCGATGCGTACATTCGTATCGTTCTCCAACCGCTTGAAGATTTCCATCTCGTTGTACGGCGGCGCAAGAGGCGCTTTCGGCGATACAAGCTTGAGCGTGACCTTCTCGGTTACGATCGGCAGTCCTTCCTTGTTGAAATTGACTTCCGAATTTGCGGTGTTGCCGTTATTTCCGGCACCGCTTCCCTCGGGGTTGTTCCCGCCGGCATTGCTGCAGCCGGCGAGTACCATCGAGACGGCCAGTACGATGCAGACAACCCATGACCCAGCTTTTTTCATTTGACTCTTCCTCCCTAATGATTCTCTATGATTGTCTTCATTTATAATCAACCCGGCCTTACAGCACAGGAGATTATCGGGGATCGGCCATTTAGCCTTTGATCGATCCGATCATGACGCCTTTTACAAAATACCGCTGCAGGAACGGATACAGGATGAGCAGCGGCAGACTGGAGACGATAATGACTCCATACTTGATCAGCTCCGTTACTCTCAGTTTGGCGGCATAGGATTCAACGTCGACCATCATGTTGGCATTGACCTGGTTCTGAACCAAAATATTTCTCAGCACCAGCTGCAGCGGATATTTGGCCTCCTCGTTCAAATAAATGAGGGCATCGAAGAAACCATTCCAGAACGCGACGACATGAAACAGTACCATGACCGCGATAATCGGTTGGGATAGCGGGATCACGATCGCCAGGAAAAACTTCGTGTTCGAGCAGCCGTCCATAAACGCGGCTTCTCTCATTTCATCCGGGATCGTGCTCTGGAA
Source organism: Paenibacillus tarimensis (assembly GCA_041281825.1). Classification (GTDB taxonomy): domain Bacteria; phylum Bacillota; class Bacilli; order Paenibacillales; family Paenibacillaceae; genus Paenibacillus_D; species Paenibacillus_D tarimensis_A. The sequence continues at coordinate 4,321,374 of CP166298.1, forward strand.
GAACGTCCTTACGATAATGATGTTGAACACACCCGCCGCTCCGGGGACGACAAGCGCCCAGATGGTATTGACCATCCCTAAATCCTTGACGAGCAGGTAAGTGGGGATCAATCCTCCGTTAAAGAACATTGTAAACATGAAAAACCACATAAACAGATTCCGTCCGACAAAATCCTTACGCGCCAGCGGATAAGCTGCCATTAAAGTCAGCGTGACGCTGATCGCGGTCCCTGTTGCCGCATACAGGATTGAATTCCCGTATCCGGTCCAGATCATGGCGTCATTAAGAATGCGCTGATAACCGTCCAGAGTAATCCCTTGAGGAAACAGCCATATGTCCCCCGAATAAATCCGGTTCGGATCGCTGATCGACGCGATCAAAACGAAATACAGCGGGTATAAAATAAGAAGCAATCCAATGGTTAATAAAGTGTAATTGATCACATCGAATAAGACGTCGCCTTTGGATTTGCGGCTAAGCATTGCGTTCATGGACGATCTCCTCCTTCAAAACAGACTGGTCTCGGTCAGCTTTCTGGCCGCACGGTTGACGGTAACGAGCAAAATGATATTAATGACGGAATTGAAGAGGCCGATTGCCGCGGAGAAGCTGTATTGCGCCTTCTGTATTCCCTGTTCGTATACATAGGTCGGAATAATATTGGATGCAGCGTAGTTCAGATCGCTTTGCATCAGGAACGCTTTCTCGAAGCCGACGCTCATAACGTTTCCTAAAGCCAGGACAAGCAGAATAATAATGGTCGGCATAATACCGGGGATATCGACATGAGCAACCCTCTTCCATTTGTTCGCACCGTCCATTACCGCCGCTTCATGAAGCTCGGGATTGACGCCGGCAAGCGCCGCCAAATAAATAATGGTCGCGAACCCCGTTTCCTGCCATAATCCCGACAGCACATACAGCGGTCTGAACCAGTTTTCATCCGCCATGAACAGAATCGGTTCCCCGCCGAAGAAAACGATCAGATGATTGACGATTCCGCTGTTTGGCGACAGAAATACATGAAGCATGCCGACGAGAACGACGGTTGAAATAAAGTTCGGCGCATAAATGACAGTCTGTACGAATTTTTTATACCGCTTCGCAAGCATCTGATTGAGCATAAGGGCAACGATAATGGGCATCGGGAAACCGAACAACAGGGACAGCACGCTGAGCAGGATCGTATTTTTAATGATCGGCCAGAAATTGTAGGATTCGAAGAAACGGATAAAATGTTCGAAGCCGACCCATGCACTTCCCCAGACCCCCCTGCTGGCCGAAAAATCTTTAAAAGCGATCTGAACCCCATACATCGGATAATACTTAAACACGAGATACAAGATAACGACAGGCAAAATAAACAGGTACAACTCATAATTTCTTTTTACCTTCACCCATACCACTTTCATCTTTGTAGGCCCCCTAACTATAGCAATCATTTACGCAATCGTTTACGCAAACGTTTACGTAATGTTGTAAATATTATCCTTAAAAGCAGATGCCACTTTTAAGGATGTTGATTTTAACAAGAATTTCTAATAATGAGCTCTGTAGGGAGCCTGATCTCACGAAATTCCGAATCCGGATGCTCAATCCGATTCAATATTAGCCGGGCCGCCTCCGCCCCCAAATCAAAGGAAGGTTGTTTCACCATCGTAAGAGCGGGTCTCGTAATTTTTGTCCACTCGTAATCGTCGAAGCCGATAATCGCAATCTGCTCGGGAATATCGTAATCGTGACTTTGCAAAAAATGAAGCGCCCCCATCGTCATCACATTGTTGGCGACAAACAGGGCAGTAATTTCATGCCGTGTGACTAATGCCTCGGCCAACTTGTATCCGCTTTCGAAACTGGAATGTGCGGTATCTGCTGCGGCAATCAGCGAATCGTCCATTTCGATTCCGTAATCCTTGAGCGCATTTCGATAACCTGCGAGCCGTTCGTCGCTCGTGGACAAACCTAACGTGCCGGTAATAAAGCCGATTTTTTGATGTCCTTTTTCAATCAGATGCGCAATTGCCTCGTATGTCCCTTTCGCACCTTCCGATACAACACAATCTCCGCTCACTTCCTTCGGCTTACGATCGATATATACGACAGGATAGTCGCCTTTGATCTCCTGCAGCTCAGCGTGATCATCAAATGTCGGCGCCAATATAAGACCGTCAATCAATTGCGAATTAAAAACTTTGATCTGTTCCTGCTCTACCGTAACATCTTCTTTGGAATTGCTTAACAGCAAGTTGTACCCGTTCTCCATCAGTACGCTTTCAATGCCTTGCGCCACCGACATAAAGAAGAAGTTCGATGTATCCTGATGAAGAATCGGAACAAGGAGTCCGATAATTTTCGACCGCTTGCTGCGTAAGCTTCTGGCGACGGAATTCGGCCGGTACTCCAGCTCCCTCATCGCTTTCAGCACTCTGATCTTCGTATCCTCGGCAACAAACCTTGTTCCGTTTATAACATGCGATACCGTCGCGGTAGACACATTGGCGCGTTTGGCCACTTCTTTAATTCCGGTCATGGAAAATACCTCATCTTAGCTCATTTAAACGTTTACGCAATCGTTTAACTAGATTATAAACGCTTACATATATCGCGTCAAGCACAAAAAATTGGGGTTGGACACAGACTGCAGAAAAGCGAATCCTGTGTCCTTTCGTACATCATGGCTGCAGCAGAAACTTCCGCTTGTCGCCGATGATCCTCTCCACCTCTTGTTCGAGGCGGGTGAATTCCTTTTCAATCGAATGCTCGCTCCACACAAGAATATTCACCGAATCCCACCATAACTTTTCCAGCTCGTGATCGAATGGCGTCGGGATTTGGACTTTCATATTGCGAAGACTCTCGGAAATTATAGGTCCGGTATTTTGTCCGCCCAAAAACGGGGAACGCTCATCCTCCGATACGCCTAAATCCGGACTGGTCATCCGTTTTACGACTTCCCAGGCCAGCTCTTTGTGCCTACTCTGTGAGCTGACCGCAACGGAGGACCCGCCTGCAAATCCGTAAACGCCAAACGGAAGCTGCGCCATCCGCCATTTCCCTTTCGTTTCGGGGCTCCATTCCTGCAGCAGCTGGACTCCCCATTGCCCTAAAAAGAGCATGGCAACCCTGCCCTCTTGCACAGCCGCTTTCCCTTGTTCCGACCATATGGAATGCTGCAGCGAAAGTTCGCCCCGCTGAATGATTCTTGCAAGCTCGATACTATCTCCGTAAGCAGGAGACGTCCTGGTAAAAGCCAGCTCTTCATTGAGTATATTGCCCGCAAAGCTTACGATATTTACAGGATCCGAAGCCGTAGTAAAAATATACTTGCCGTCCTTCTTTAACGTTTCCGCCATCTTGACAAGGTTGTCCGCATCTTTGATAAAAGCCGTTAATTCATCCGGTTCGCTCGGAAAACCGTATTGCTCCATAATATCGGCCCGGTACAATGTAACGGCAGCGTCCAGCTTCATCGGCACGGCGATGAAACGGCCTCCTTTGAACGAGCGGTACAACCCTCTAAGATGCTCCGGAATTGCACTCCAATACTCCCCGGCGTTATAGGGCGGGTCCAATAAATTGTCCAAACCTTCAATCGTATTGAAATAACCGGCTCTTCCGTTGTCAATCACCATCACGTCGGGGGCGGTTCCGTTAACCAGAGCTTCAATATATGCGTCGGTAAAATTTTCGTATTCGAATGTTTGTATTTCAATATCGACAGTCGGGAACTCCTTCTTTACGGACTCCTCCAGCTCCGGTAAATCGAAATACGACCATACCCTTACAATCGCATCCGGTTCCGGTTCCGTTTTATTTTCCGTCACAGGTTCAATTAGAATAGGCGGCGCAGGGCTTTCTGCCGGATTACAGCCTGTAATAAGCAGCAAAACAACAAATGCACCCAGAAACACGTGTTTATATCCGGACATTACAGCACCCCCGATGTGTTACCTTTATCTTTGCTCCTGGTGTTCTCTTGCTAATAGTGCTATTAAATTGGTACGAGTTAGAGGTTGGCTGAAATAATAACCTTGGATGCATTCGCATTGGAACGATTGCACGATCTGCAGCTCCTCGGCCGTCTCCACTCCTTCGGCAACGACTTTAATCTGCAAGCTTTTCGACATGTCGGTGAGCGCCTTTACGATCGAAGCATTATGCTCATCCTCATGAATATGACGGATAAAAGATTTATCGATTTTGATCGTATTCGGACGCAGCAGCTTCAACTGGCTGAAGGAGGAGTAGCCGGTCCCAAAGTCGTCAATTGCAATACTGATGCCCATCGATTTAAAGCCGGTCAATACATCAACCGCCGATTCGCGGTCACGTACGAGAAATTCCTCCGTCACTTCAAGCTCCAAATGCTCAGGGTCGAGGCTCGCCTCACCCAATATTGCTCCGACAAGAGATACGAGACCTGGCATGTCCAGCTGTCTGGGCGATAAATTGACGGCGACTGTCAAGTCCGTATATCCCATCCGGCGCAGCTCGCGAAGATCACGGCACGCCTGCCTCAGTATCCACTCCCCGATTTGAATAATGTCGCCTGTCTCCTCCATTATCGGGATAAAGTGATCCGGCGGTATCATTCCCATTTCCGGGTGATGCCAACGCAGCAGCGCTTCAACCCCTACGATCCGGTAAGTTCTGCTGTCGTATTTCGGCTGATAGTAAATCTCCAATTCGTTACTTGCAAAGGCACGGTGCAAAGATAGCTCCAAACGAAGCCGTTCGCTAATTTTGTCCTTCATCGTTTCCGAATAGAACAAAAACCGGCTTCCACCTCTTGCTTTCGCCTCATACATGGCCAAATCCGCATTTTTCAGCATGGCGTCGATCGTAGCAGCGTCCCTGGAATATAGGCTGATTCCGATACTCGTCTTCACCATCACTTCTACGTCAAGCACCGTGATGGGCGAGTTCAGTCCTTCCAGTATTCTCGAAGCGGCATGCACGATTTCGTCGTGGTTTTGATACGGAATAATAACGACAAATTCATCCCCGCCCAGCCTACAAATATCCACGGTTCCGACTTGACGTTTCAGCCGCTCCGCAACAGATATCAATAATTGGTCGCCGGCGGCATGACCCATCGTATCGTTGATATGTTTAAATCTGTCCAGATCAAGAAACAGAATCGCGAATGGTATCTCCCCGGTCTCTGCCGAATGAATCAGCGCACCGAGACGTTCGTTGAAATACAACCGGTTCGGAAGGCCGGTCAATTCATCGTAATAAGCAAGCTCATGAAGCCGCTGCTCCGATTCTTTGAGCTGTTCGGTCTGTTTTTTCAGCTTCTCGTTCACACGGATCGTTTCAAGAAAAATGTAAAGCAATATCCCGGACATATGCTGAAAATTTCCGATCAAGCGGTGAACCTCGACGATGTTGCTGCTCGGCCATTCCACCTCTTCGAACCGCTGCGTTTTGGACGGAAGCTCCGCCGACGCTATGGATACCTTATGCAGTGCTTGCGAAATCGCCCTGCTGAAGACCACCGTTCCGATTATCGCGATCACGATGCACAAGAGCACAAATCCGTAATGCAGCGCATAGAGCGGCAAAATCTCATCCATGTAGACAGAGAGAGGAACTTCAATTAAAAGTGTCAACGGCAAGCCGTTAAGAACCGCTTTGTAATAGAATTTCGCATTCCGCCACTCTTCGGTTTCGAACAGCAAATTCCGTACCGCCGGCAGCCATATGTATAAACTATCTTGTACGGCAATTAACCGGCCTTGGTTTGTCGCGTCCCATTGCTGCCACCTTGACGCATCCGCGCTGTCAGCAACGATCGTTCCTTCATTATCCACGATATAGAGGGTCGCATCGGAATGAGACGCAGCTTCCGCCGCTAATTGATTAAGCCGTCCAAGCTGAACCAGCCCATTCAGTTTTAATAGCTGGAGCTCCCTTTCACTCCACGTGCCAAGATCGTGGTTGATATAGGAGACTAAATTATCCGCGATCTGCGCTGTTCGTTCAACAATCGCTTCGTTCTGGTATTTACTTGAAGTTACCATAAAGAGAATGAACGGAACCGTTACCGCAAGCAGCACCATGTGAAAAAGAATATTATGCAGGGAGAAATATTGTGTCTTCCGCTTCTCTTTTGCGGTTAGCCATTTATGTAACGGCAAATAGGTAGTGGCCATGTCTGCCAGAAGACTGTTGAACGCGCCGCTCAAAACGGCTTTGAAATACATGGATATAAATGCCGCAGCTCCGTGATCGGGCGGCCAGTCGTATAAGAAAGCATAAACAAGGAGGCCCAATGTCAGCCAATATAGAAGATCTGCAATAATGAGCTGGGAACCGGGCCGGCGTTTTAGAATATATCCGACAAAGAGCACCTCGGCGGCCATGGCGAATGCAATAAGAGAATGATCGAAAACGAACACCGAAATGAAAGCGGCTGCAATAGAAATTACAGCTGTCGTCAATTGCCCGAACAATCGGAGCGCTATAAACAGGAACATCATGGAAAACGAAAGACTTAGGCCAAAAATAAGCGGTATATGTAAAAAGCACACGCCTGCAGTAATCAGCAGACACAGAAGTGCGCCAAGGGGGAACAGGAAACGGTAACGAACGTTGTGCATTTCTGTTGTTCTCATTGGAATCTGTCCTCTGCCGATAATCTCACTCGAACCGTCAGGGAGAAAAAACAGACAACCATTAATTTGGTTGTCCTTGTCCACTTTCGGAAATCCAGCCACCGTAGGCGGTTAACCGCCTAAGTCTGTGATTTTGCGTCCCTGCCTTTCGGCAGGTTTGCCTTTTCGAGTGTAATTACAATATTATGGAATCCATTAATTTTATAATAGTTCCCGGGGCCTAAATGTGTCAATGGTTTTCCACCTTAAATTATGACAAATTATGATGATTTCCGATATCGTTTGCAAATCGGTGAAATTGCAGCCATCCATTCAAACTTCCGAGGCCTGCCGCAGAAGTTCATCACTCTCATAACCGTTCGCTGCATCGTCATTCGCCATTTACAAATTTTCAATATAAGCGTGATGCTGCTTTTACAATCGTGCATTATGCTTGTCCTTGTTACAATAAATTTAAGGAGTGAGTTAATTGAGCAACAATATGGACCGCAAAACATTCCTCTCTTATCTCGGAACCGGAGCTGCCGCTCTCGCAGCCGCGTCCGCCGGACTTGGCATGCTGGAAGGAAGAGCTTCCGCCGCTTCATCAACCGCCGACCATCTGTTCGGTTTCAAGACCAACCGGGTAAGCGGGTATTTCAATCCGATTCAGCCTTCCAAAGCGGACAAGCTCATTCTTCCGGATAATTTCAAATACGACGTCGTCGCCGCTTTTGACGATGTGATCAACAAGCAAGGGGAAAAATTCGGCTCAGGCGCGGACTACAACGCATTTTTCCCGATCGACGGCTCCAATTCGCGCGGTCTGCTCGCCACGAACCACGAATATACCAACATCTTTTCGCTCGGTCCGGTTGCAGACAGCGGCCTGACGGCGGACCAAGTGCAGAAGGATTTGTACTATCAAGGCATGTCGGTCATCGAGGTATACCGCGACGAGAAGGGGACCTGGAAAATGGACACGTCCTCCAAATACGCACGCCGCATCAACGGGTTCAGCCCGTTTGACATTACCGGACCGGCCAGAGGCTCTCAGGCGCTCGGAGGGGCCTCAACCGCACAGGGCACGTTTGCGAACTGCTCCGGCGGCGTAACGCTGTGGAATACGGTACTCTCCTGCGAGGAGAATTTCTCCGATACCGCGGAAACAGCCAAGCTGCCTGTCACCCACTACGGCTGGGTCGTCGAAATTGATCCGTTTGATGCAAGCTACCGCAAGAAACATACGGCGCTCGGACGATTCAATCATGAAAATACGGCGATGGGTCTTGCTTCTGACGGCCGGGTCGTCGTGTACATGGGCGATGACAAGAAGGATGCATGTGTCTATAAGTTTCTCAGCAAAGGCAAATACGTTCAATCCCGCGGCCGCCAGAATGCCAAGCTGCTTGAGGAGGGTACGCTTTATGTCGCCAATCTAAAAGCCGGCAAATGGGTACCGGTCACGATCGAAGAAGTGTCGAAGCTCCTTGCGAACGATAAATTTAAAGTGCCTAGCGGCGTGAAGGGCGATATCAAGTCGCTGCGCGACCAGTTCAAATCTCAGGCCGACGTCGTCACGAACTGCCATACGGCCGCTTTGATCGTCGGCGGTACGCCGACCGACCGCCCGGAAGATATCGAAATCTCTCCTTTTGACAACACCGTGTTTATCTGCCATACCAACAATGATAACCACGGCAACATTCATGGTCATATTACGCGCATTTTCGAAAACGGAAATGACCTGGGAGCGCTGGAGTTTGACTTTGAAATTTTTGCCGCCGGCGGCAGGCAGTCCGGATTCAGCTCACCGGATAACCTGGCGTTCGACTCGAACGGCAACCTCTGGGTTGTGACCGACATTTCGACAAGCAGCCACAACAAAGGCGTCTATCAATCATTCATGAATAACGGCTTGTTCGTCATTCCTACCTCGGGGCCAAGCAAAGGTACCGCGCTGCAATTCGCCTCGGGTCCGGTTGATAGTGAATTGACCGGTCCGTTCTTTACGCCGGACGAGCAGACGCTCTTCCTATCCGTCCAGCACCCGGGTGAAATGACGACCGATCTGAATAATCCGACCAGTCTGTGGCCTCATCGTCCCGGCGACAAGAAAGCCCGCTGCGGCGTCGTAGCAATCAGCGGCTTCAAATTAGGCAATTAATCGATAAAAAGGGAGATGTAACGACATGCCATTCGGTAATATCGGTATTAGCGGCTTGATTCTTATATTAATTATTGCACTCATCATTTTCGGACCTTCCAAGCTTCCCGAGCTCGGCCGGGCATTCGGCCGCACGTTAAGCGAGTTCAAAGGCGCTACACGGGGCTTGATTAATGGAGAACAGGAAGATGAAGCTGCCAAGAAAGATGTCGACGGATCCGGAAACGCAGCGGCGGCGGGCAAATAAGCAATGAGCAATCCGAACGACATGAATTTGATCGGACACTTGGAGGAATTACGGCGCCGGCTGATTCGGACGCTCATCGCTTTCCTCGTGTCGATGGCAGCCGCTTTCCTGTATGTACGCGATATTTATCAATGGCTGGGACAGGATATTGATCAGAAGCTGGTTATCCTTGGCCCGTCCGATGTCATTTGGGTGTACTTCATGATCGCCGGCGTTGTTGCCATCGCCGTCACTTTGCCCGTAGCAGCCTATCATACGTGGAAATTCGTGCTCCCCGCTGTGGGCGATCGGACGAAGCGCGCGGCATTGTGGTTTATTCCTAGCATCAGCTTACTATTTATAGCCGGGGTCGGATTCGGATACTTCATCTTATTTCCGATGGTCCTGAACTTTATGAAAAACATGGCCGGGGACGAATTCCTTGCGATGTATACGGCCGAAAAATATTTTACGTTCATGATCCATATGACCGTACCGTTCGGGCTGCTGTTCGAAATGCCGGCAATCGTGATGTTTCTGACCAAACTCGGAATTCTGAATCCGATCCGGCTGGCCAAAGCCAGAAAGCTGGCCTACTTTATTCTGGTCATTATTGCCGTCACGATTACTCCCCCGGACATTGTCTCGGACGTTATCGTCATCGTTCCATTGTTCCTGCTCTATGAAATCTCCATTGCGATTTCTAAAGCCGTTTACAGAAAACAGCTTCGGATGCAGGATGAGTTGAACGCTCAACAATAAATACAGGCTTTCAGGTAAAAGTATCAATCGCCTTCTGTCTTGCCTTCACGGCCATGCGGGGGGCGATTACTTTCATTTAACGTGAGTTCTCATCACAGGCAGGGTGATTTTGTTCTCGTTCCGGTTCACATTGAACCCTGTTGACAACCTCGGCCTTATTAAGTAACATTTCCAAAAAGTACTATACTTTGAGGAGTGTGGTTTCGATGAACAATACCGGCATGCTAGGTACAAAGACGATTACGCAAATCGGAATATTGGTCAACGACATTGAAAAAGTCAGCCGGGCATACGCCGATTTTTTCGGGATTGAGCAGCCGAAGATCCTCATCACCGCTCCTGTCGAAGAGGCGCAAACCGAATATCGCGGCAGTCCTACGCCCGCACGCGCCAAGCTTGCCTTTTTCGACATGGGCTCGCTTCAGCTCGAACTGATCGAACCGGACCATCATCCGAGCACATGGCGCGAATACCTGGACGAGCATGGCGAAGGCCCTCACCATATCGCTTTTTTCATTGAGGGAATGAAGGAGAAAATCACGCTGCTGGAAGGGAAACAAATGGCTCTTCTGCAAAAAGGGGAATATACGGGCGGTCGATACGCGTACATGGACAGCATGAATGAGTTCAAAGTGATCATTGAACTGCTCGAGAACGATAAGTCAACCGGATGAGGAATCTTCCGGTTTCAATCGCCATTAATGTAATCAGGGAGCGGCCGTATCGGCCGCTCCCTGATTTGATCACTGATTTGATCAATGCGCTTCCGCCGCGCGCAAACGATACACCCTGCTGCCAAAGTCGCCTTTGAATTGAGGCGTCCGCAGGCCGGCGTACATGAGCTCATCACCGCTGTACAGGCCTTCTTCGCCGTCCAGCGAATAATTGAGGCTCGGGTCCAGACCTTTCAAGCGGAACCTGCCCAGCGGGGCATACGGCTCCTTCAATACCGTGACATAGACGGCGAACGCCTCCGTCTTGTCTTTGGACACGAACATCCATGCCGTGTCGTTCTCCTCGAACGGACTCGACAGCCGGTACATGTCGCCGAACTGCACCAAGTGCCGGACCTCTTTGTATAAGGCCACCTGGCCTTTTACAATCTCTCTCTCTTCTTCGGAGAAAGCCGTCAAATCGAGCTCATAGCCAAAATTGCCCGACAGCGCCACATCTCCTCTTGTTTCCAACGGTGTCATCCGGTGCACCTGATGATTCGGTACAGCCGATACATGCGCGCCCATCGAGCTGACCGGATAAACGATGCTCGTCCCGTATTGAATCTTCAAACGGGATATGGCGTCCGTATTATCGCTTGTCCAGGTTTGCGGCATATAGTATAACATACCGGGGTCAAAACGCCCGCCCCCGCCTGAGCAGCTCTCGAATAAAACATGCGGGAACGCCGAGGTGATTCTCTCGAGCACCTCGTAGAGTCCGAGCATATACCGGTGAGCGGTTTCCCGCTGACGCTCCGCCGGCAGCAGCGCCGAACCGATCTCCGTCATATTCCGGTTCATATCCCATTTCACATACGTAATCGGAGCGCTTGATAATATATCGGAGACCGATTTAACGATATAATCCCGCACATCGGCACGCGACAAGTCAAGGATCAGCTGCGAGCGGGCTGTTGTACGCCGCCTGTCCGGCACATGGAGACACCAATCCGGATGCGCGCGGTACAGCTCGCTCTCCGGCGATACCATCTCCGGTTCAAACCAGAGTCCGAACTGCATCCCGAGCTTGCGTACCCGCTGAACGAGATGATCGAGGCCGTCAGGAAGCTTGTTCCGGTCAACATACCAATCGCCGAGCGAAGTCGTATCATTATCCCGTTGGCCGAACCAGCCGTCATCCAGGACAAACAGTTCAATGCCAAGCTCTTGTCCGGCTTTGGCGATTGCTGCGATCTTCTCCGCATTGAAATTAAAGTAGGTGGCCTCCCAATTGTTAATCAGAATCGGACGCGTCCGGTCACGGAACTGTCCGCGGCATAACCGGGAACGGTACAAATCGTGGTAGCTCCTCGACATGCCGCCAAGTCCTTCCGAAGAATGAACAAGCACGGCTTCCGGCGTCTGGAACGACTCGCCGGGCTCAAGAAGCCAGCTGAAATCAAACGAATTGATTCCGGCGGCAACACGTGCCGAGTGGAACTGATCCACTTCTATACCCGCAAAGAAGCTGCCGCTGTACACGAGACTGATGCCGTACACATCGCCATGATCCTCGTCCGCACCTTTTGCAAGCAGCGCAATAAAGGGGTTCTGGCAATGGCTGCTTGAACCGCGCCGGCTTTCGACGGCTTGCAATCCCGGCTCAAGACCGCGCTTGTGAACATACCGCTCACGCGCCCACGCACCGGACAAATGCAGCATTTCATAACGGTCATCCGGCATGTCCAGGCACATGCTGTACGCACGTAGAAGCCGCAGCGGCTCCGATCCCTCATTAATCAAACGGGCGGATCTGGCGATAGCGTCATAATTCTCAAAGACGGTGTATGTTAATACGACATTCAAACCGGTCAAACGATCCTTTAATGTCAACTCGAGCGTCTGTGCTTCCTCATCCTGTTCCGCATACGTTGCCGGCAAGTCTTTCAATGCCGGCTTACCGCTGTGAATAACGTGAGTTTCATACCTCAAATCGGTAACCGTCGACCCGTTAGGCAGCTGCACCTGATAGGCCGGCATGCGGAAATCCGAATTTCCGTAGCCCGGATATTCATGCGGCAGCGTGTCCAATGAAAAAGACGGATCACCCGGGTCCGTGCTCGGACTAAACGAAACGCTGAACGGCGTTTCCAGCAAACGCGCAAGCTGCAGTCCCCTGACACGTTTTCCCCAGTATAAATGTGCCGGATACCCGTCGTTCACGATTTGAAACACATAACTCGTATCCCTCGACTGCAAATGAAATAACCGCTGCTTGGCATCGTAAAGAATTCCCATTGCTGTTCCTCCATACCTTCGTTTTTACTAAACCGCCTTCACGCCACCTATTATTACATTTGAAACCGCTATTGGGTATGGAATTTTTCATCGAATATATGGAGAAATGTCGTTTTGGAAGCCTTTTGCCTTTATAGGCGGAGGCAGTTCACGCCGTTCGGGCTTTCTTTTTGTCTTTCCATGCCTGATAGGTTTGGCTAATGGTTGAAGTCCACAACTTCATCCCCCCTCTTACTTTCAAGATCCGCAGCAGCAGATTCATGAGCACCATCATCAAGTAGAAATGCCTGATGTTCGTAACAATAAGGGCCTCGGTCTTAAAAAGTTTGCGGTTATATTGGGGAGTTACCTCAATATGCGGCTTCGTTTCCAACGTAACCTTTTGGGCCAGAAAGTGGACGATTGATGTTTTGATTCCCCATACGACTCCTGCTGTTATAGCGGTGGCTGGCGCATCGCCAACGCCGATTTGCGTTATCCAGCGAAGCTGCGAGCATCTGACACGCGACATCGCATTTGAGAGCCATTGCGAGAAACCGCATGCGTGACCGGTTAATTCTTTAATATTTTTATAAAAACCGATCGCTTTGCGGGCGGTAATGTTTTCTTTGAAATCCCCCAGCTGCCGCTCCGTAGATTCGTTGAACAAATCCGCTTCAAGCTGGGCCCCGTCCCCGATTAAACGGATAAACGGCACCTCCGCGCGAATGCGGACCAATCCAAGCAAGGCTTTTACCTCATATTCCAGCTTGTCGTCCTCCCCGTTCTTTTTGAAAATAAGGACAACTTTAATATAACTTAGCAGTACGACGATCCATCCTATCGCCAAAATGCCTGCGATCCACCACCACATTTTGCCGATCCTCCCCTGCTTTTATCACTTCCGCACATGATAACCCGACAAGGGAGAGTCTTCCCAAAACTTCCTAAATTATGTACGGCTGCTACTTTATCGCGCGAAGCGCTTCTTCATAAACGGCTTGCAGCGGTATGCCGTGAGTACGTGCGGCCTGCGCTGCATCCTCATATTCGGGAGCCTGGTGAACGACGATGCCCTGTCGCAACGCTTGTTTGATGCGGACCGGACCGAAAGGAGTGTCCGCCCGAATATGCCGGCGTTCAAGAATTGTCCGCGACCACGTGCTGGACCGCACGCCAAGCGTCGTCGTTTCGGTAAGCAGCAATTGCTCGCATATCGGTGCGTGCTCCGGCTTGCACAGAACGCTGATCAGTACTCCGGGACGGTTCTTCTTCATGTACACCGATGTAAAATAAACATCAAGCGCACCGGCGCCGAACAACCGCTCCATCGTATATCCCATCATTTCGCCGGTACAGTCGTCCAACTGCGCCTCAAGTATAGTGACGCTTTCTTTTTCCGATTCGCCGGAACCCGACATGACAAAACATCGGAGCACGTTCGGGTGGTCGAAGTCTTTCGTACCCGCACCGTAACCGATCCGATCAATGATTCCTTCGGGCAATGGGCCGAACCGCGCGGACAGCGCCCGGAGTATGCCCGCCCCGGTCGGCGTCGTCAATTCACCGGTAACATAGAGCCGCACGAGCGGAATGCCGCACAGCAGCTCTGCCGTCGCCGGGGCAGGAATCGGGTACAGCCCGTGCGCCATCTTTGCCTTTCCGCTGCCCGTAGGGACCGGGGAAGCGGAGATGGAGTCGATGTCCAGATTTTCAAGCGCCAGACAGATGCCGATAATGTCGATGATCGAATCCATTGCGCCAACCTCATGGAAATGTACTTCCTCCGGAGGCAGGCCGTGAATTTTCCCTTCCGCTTCCGCAATCGCTCGAAAAACAAGGATGCTTCGCGATTTTACGCGTAACGGCAGCTCCGAGCGCTCGATTCCCGCGATAATGTCGGCCGCTTTCCGGTGATCGTGGCGGTGACCGTGAGCGTGATTTTCATGCTCATGATCGCCGTGAACGTGATGGTGATGGCCGTGGTGGTGATGGCCGTGGTGGTGATGGCCGTGGTGGTGGTGATCATTGTGATCGTGGTCATGTTTGTGTGTTTGACTGTGATCATGATCATGATCGTCGTGATAGTGAGTATCGTCATGGTGTTCATGATGGTCATGTTGGTGGTGGTGCTTGTCACCGTGATTATGATCTTTAGCAGTGTCATGACCAAGGCCGTGATCAGACCCTTCACCCGGATGACTCTGCTGTCCCTCTGTTTTCGGGAATGTCAGCACCAGATGCTTGGCGGCGATTCCTTTCTTCACCACCTTGGCAACGGACAGCTCGAACGGATCGAACGGAAGACGCCATAAGTGGGAAGTAATATAATCAATGTCCGCCCCGGCATCGATTAAAGCTGCGAGCATCATATCTCCGGCAATGCCGTATCCGCAATCCAGATAAAGGTGCTTGCCCATCATTCGTTAGCCTCCTTAACCAGTTGTTGAATCGAAGCGGCATAATAGCCGGCGCCAAATCCGTTATCGATATTCATAACCGCCACGCCTGCGGCGCAGGACGTCATCATTGACAGCATCGGCGTCAACCCATGTAGATGCGCGCCGTAACCGACAGATGTCGGCACTGCGATAACCGGACGTTTCACCATGCCGCCAACGACGCTCGGCAGCGCGCCTTCCATACCGGCAACGACAATAACAACGTTGGCATTACGGATCTGCTCCCGATAGGATAATAAACGGTCGATCCCCGCGACGCCGACATCATAAATCCGCTCCACCTCACAGCCCATCCATTCCGCTGTGACGGCTGCCTCCTCCGCTACGCGTATATCGGAGGTCCCGCCGCACAGCACAGCCACCTTTCCCGCATACCGCAGCGGAGCTTCCCCATAAGAAACTAATCCGCATGTGTCATGATAGACCGCGCCCGGAATTTCCGCCACAAGCCGTTCCGCCATCTCCGGCTGGGCCCGCGTCACAAGTGCGCGATTATGGCGTTCAACCAGGCGCGTCATAATCGCAACGACCTGCTCTACCGTCTTTCCCGATCCGAATACGACTTCAGGAACCCCCGTCCGCTGCTCGCGGTCCACATCCAGCTTACAAAATCCCATATCCTCAAAGGTGCTCATCGATTTTCCTCCAACGAATCATTTATCCTCCTATTATAACAGAAAAAAGGGACCCCTCGTCCAAAAAACGGACAAAGAGCACCCTATTTTCTTTACCTTCCTGTGCGTCTTTAGGTATTTAGCTTCTTAAGCTTTATTTATCGGTTCGTCTGCAATTGGGATGCCGAAATTCGGGGTACCGTCTTCATTCCATTCGAACGCTTGGGCACGCGTATGCCGGTTCGGATCGAACAGCGGATCGCCTTTAATATCTTTATAATTGCGCGCATGATAAATCAGCACGTCGGTTACGCCGTCTTCGGCGACCGTAAAGCTGTTATGACCCGGTCCGTACTGTCTCGTTTCTTCATTCGCGGCAAACACCGGAACGGGCGATTTCGTCCATGAAGACGGATCGAGCAAATCGCTCTCTTCGGATGCGCTAATCAGTCCCATACAATAATTGTGATCGGTTGCACTTGCGGAGTAACTGATAAAAATCCGGCCGTTCCGCTTGATGACAGCCGGTCCTTCATTAACGAGAAATCCGATCACCTCCCAATCGTATTCCGGCTTAGTGATCATCACCTGACGGCCGCGTATCGTCCATGGATTGCTCATGGGAGCGATGTACAAATTGGTGTTGCCGGGAATTGCCGGGTCCTTCTGGGCCCAAACCAAATATTGAACTCCGTTGTGCTGAAAGCTGGTCGCATCGAGAGAGAACGACTCCCAGTTCGTCTTCAGTTGGCCCTTTTCAATCCATTGTCCTTCCAGCGGGTTTGGGGAATCACATTCTATGACATACATCCGGTGCTCGAACCTGCTGTCATCCCTGGCGGCAGCAAAGTAAATATACCATTTGCCATCAACATAATGAATTTCCGGCGCCCATATATTAGCGCTCATCGTGCCTGTCTCGTGCTTGAGCCAAACCACCGCGGTTTCGGCTTCTCCCAATCCCTGGATCGTCCGCGATCTCCGGACTTCAATCCGGTCATATTCCGGAACCGAAGCCGTAAAATAATAATAACCGTCGGTATGCAAATACACCCAAGGATCGGCCCGCTGCAAAATAACGGGATTTACATATAATTGCTTACCGGATTCCAGCTTACTTGACATGGTGTTTACAGCTCCTTATCCATCATTTAATTTAAATGTTTACAAATTAACATTATAGTTTATGTTTCCCCAAACAACAATAATTTTTATGTACCCCGTATGATATGAAACCTGCATTCACACATCTCTTGCTCAGCTCAGAAAGCCGGATTCAGATTGTTGAGCTTCTTTCAGTGCCGCCTGGCTGAGAACATTTCTTTCTCTATTCAGCCCTTTCTGCGCTCGCAGCCCTTGATTGCTCGAAATATGGCCGCAAAACGTGAAAAAACGCTCTCAAACCGGTAAAGGTTTTTCCGAGAGCGTTTTTAATTTCCCTGTTTCACCTGCTTATGCGGTCACAGTGGCTGATCATCCACTTCGGGCCGGTTTCGACCCGTATTTCCAGATCCTCGAATACAATATCTTCCGCATAACGGCAGAAGACGCCTTGTTCCGATGAAAGCTTCACATTTTTGAATTCCATATGATGGAGCGGTCTCTCCGGCAGTCCGATTAATTCTACCGCACGCTGAGCTCCGATACATACCGTGTCTTCGATCGCGATATTACGAAACTCCGGCGTCTCCTCCGTTACGGGAACAGCCTCCAGTTCACCGTCTTCGCCGGATATGCCATAATACAGATTGAAGCTGATTGCCGCGCCTTCAATTTCTTTCATCCGGATATTGCGGATGACGATATTTTCGACGACACCGCCTCGCCCTCGCGTGCTTTTGAACCGCAAGCCGATATCCGTGCCGATAAAAACACAATCCTCCACCAGCATATTTCTCGCTCCGCCGGACATTTCACTGCCGACGACGAATCCGCCGTGTCCGTGGTAGACGGTACAGCCCCTGATAATGACGTCCTGAACCGGTTTGCCGAGCATGCGGCCTTGTTCATTCTTGCCGGATTTCATGCAGATCGCATCATCCCCGACATCAAACGTACAATCTTCCACAAGCGCGTACCGGCACGATTCCAGATCGAGACCGTCGCCATTTTGCGCATACCAAGGATTGCGTATGTGAGCAGAACGCAATGTCACATGCTCACAGCCCCAAAGATGGAGGTTCCAGGCCGGCGAATTTTGAAATGTCGGGCCGCTGAGCAATACGTGGCTGCATTCGTATAACCCGAGCAAAACCGGCCGGAGAAATCTTTTGTAGGGTTCGTATTCACCGGCAGGCGCCCCCCGGCGGTCAAGCTCGCGAACCGCAGAAGCGCCTTGTAGCGCAGCTTCTTCGGGCCACCATATTTCCCCCGCTTCGTCGACAGCGCCGCCCGAGCGGATAAGCTCAGCCCACCGCTTCGCCGTCATTTTAAATCTCTTCACCGGGCGCCACGCATCGCCGTTACCGTCGAATAGCCCTTCACCGGTGACGGCTACATGCCGCAGCCGTTCCCCGTAAATGGGCGGCATACAGCGGACAGCCCGATTGCCTTCCCATTGCGTTTCAATAAGAGGATAGTCCTCTTTACGGCTGCTAAACAGAATAACGGCGCCTCTCTCGGTATGGAGGCGAATCCGGCTTTCCAGCCGGATCGGTCCGGTCAGCCACATACCTGCAGGGATGACGACCGTCCCCCCGCCGGCCTTAACGCATGCATCTACGGCTTGCCGAATCGCTTCCGTATTGACCGTCATTCCGTCACCGACGGCTCCGAACGAAGTAATTGAACAGCTATAATCGGGAATATCCGGTTCCAGGATGTCCGGAATCGAAAAATTCACCGACTTTCCGCCGCTTACCTCAATCATGCGAATCATCTCCCGGCGAATTCGGCACAGCCGTTACGCGGAACCAGTCGGCATCGACATAACCGGCATCACCGTCTTTTACCGTTTGAATTGCAAACAGACCAACCTTCGCACCGACCCAGCGGCATTCCCGGGCGGCGAATACCGGCGCGTGAATCGAAATAAATTGTTCGCCGTCCCCGCTAAAGCTGAATGAACAAGCAGCGTTGCCGGTAACCGTTACGCGGAGATAGAAGGTCTCTCCCTTTTCCTGCGACTCCCATACCGCCTTCTCCTGTTCGGCATCCCCTTCGGCCTGGATGAGCAGCAATTCTTCGCCGCTGCGGCGAATGCCCAAATAAGCGAAGCTGTAGCCGAATACGACCAGACCGGCTAGCCCGCCTTCTTCGAGCCGGCCCGGTTCCAGCTTTACCGTCACTTCAAACGCCGGAGCCGGAAATTTCTGCAGCAGCAGCTGCGGAGCATCATACAGAGTAGCCGCATCATCCGGCAGCGGATAGGTATACAGCCGAAGATGACCGGCACGCTCTGTAAGCGAATGCCAATCGGGCTGCGGATTGCACTGCCACTGCCATTGCAGACCGAGCGCCGGAACTTCAAATTCGTCCGATGTCGCCGGGACCGCAATCGGATACGTGCGGCCGACATTCGGCTTCTTGTGCCGCAGCACCGGCTCGCCAATCCCGTCTCCGTTGCTGTCCGCTCCCATCAGCGGCCAATCGTCCGACCACTGAACAGGCTGCAAGTGGATGATCCTGCCGTATGCATCTTTATCCTGAAAATGCACGAACCAGGATTCGCCCGACTCCAGCTCCACCCAGGCACCCTGGTGCGGTCCATTCACTTCCGAATCGCCTTGATGAAGCACAACCTTGTCCTCATACGGACCGAAGACATTCCGGGAACGCAAGATCGTCTGCCATCCCGTTGCAACCCCGCCGGCCGGTGCAAAAATGTAGTAATAACCGCCCCGCTTATACATCTTCGGACCTTCCATCGTCGGATGATGTTCGACATCCTCAAATACGATTTGCCCCTCATCCAAGAGCCGTGTGCCGTCCGGCGACATCCGGCATATCCGCAGCCGATGCTTAATGCCGCAACGGCTGTTGGCATAAGCATGCACAAGATAAGCTTCTCCGTCGTCATCCCAGAAAGGGCAAGCATCAATCAACCCTTTACCCTCCTGTACCAGATGAAGCGGCGCCCATTCCCCTGCCGGGTCATCGGCAGTCGTCATAAAAATGCCGACATCGGGATCCCCATAGAAGATCCAGAACTTCCCGTCTTGGTACCGGATGCTCGGGGCCCATACGCCGTTTCCGTGCTGCGGTTTTTCGTAACCCGGCAGATCCATTCGCGGGATCGCGTAATTAATGATCGTCCAGTTCACCAAATCCTTCGAATGCAAAATCGGCAGTCCCGGAATGTGGCTGAAGCTTGATGCGGTCATATAAAAATCGTCTCCGACACGGATGACGTCAGGGTCGGAGTAATCGGCATGCAGTACCGGATTGATAAACGTGCCGTCTCCCTGATCCGCCACCCACGGTTCAACTGCATTCAGCTTCTTTTCGCTTAACATTGTTTTCCTCCTGACATAGGGATCTTTGAGCGGAGCTCAAAGTCTCTCCTCTTCATAGGGATCTTTGAGCGGAGCTCAAAGTCTCTCCTCTTCATAGGGATCTTTGAGCGGGAGCTCAAAGTCTCTCCGCTTCATAGTGATCTTTGAGCCAAGCTCAAAGTCTCTCCGCATACTCAAACCAGTCAAAATCCGCGGCATTCCCGCTTTCCGAACCGCTGCTTGTGGCATATAATCCGATATAAGCGCCGACAAATCCTCCCGCAACATCGGTGCTGAGCAGCGTGCCGTCCGCCTGCTCCACCAGAGAGAGCCATTGTTCTGCTTGAAGGGCATAATCAAACTGATATATTTGCCCTTGTGCCTCAACCTTGAGATACAATTTTTCCGCCTCAACCTGACTGGCCGCCAAAATACGTTCTTCCCCGCCTCTGCGTTCAGTCACCCTTATTTCACGATGTCCTTCATCCGCCATCAGGTATTCAAACCGGAACTGATAATCGTTATTTTGCAACAGCACGATCCCTGCCGCCTCACCCGGTTGCCCCGGAACGAATTCCATAACCGTGCGCAGGGCAAAGCTCATATGCTGCTGCCTTCTGCCGATAAAGCTCGGATTCTCGAACCTCGTGATCGACTCCGGCTTGAGCCGCAGCCGCAAATAACCCGGACGATCGTTTAAACTCCAAAAATCCCCTCTTGGCGTCCGGATGAAATTCCACCGGAGATCCAGCTTGTCTCCTTCAAAATGATCGCACGACGGAGCGGAAGGCCATCGATGTTCAGGAAGGTTTGGTCTTGCCGTCTCGAGCTCGACGATTCCTTTGCCCGGATTAACGACCGGCCAGCCCTCTTCCCAAGCAACCGGTACAAGGAAGGTTTCTCTTCCCAGATTGCGGTAATAGCCGCCGTAAGGCCGTGAACCAAGACAGACCATCCACCATTCACCGGCTTGCGTTTCCACAAGATCGGCGTGGCCCACATTCACAATCGGATAACTTCGTCCGAGATGGCGATGTGAGAGGATCGGATTCATTTTGCAGCTTTCATAAGGTCCCGTCAGCCTTTCGCTGCGCGCCACCGTCACGGAATGAGTATGACCTGTTCCGCCCTCCGCTATAAGCAAATAATAGTAACCGTTCACTTTATAAATATGAGGCCCTTCCTGCGCATGAATGCCTTTAAGCGCGCCGTCCCACAGACTGTATTTGTCGCCCGTAAGCCGTCCGGAAGCCAGATCGATTTCCTGTAGCCAAATCTCCATATGCTTCGGATATTGCTGCCCAGAAGGGGGGACGCGGTTCGCCATCACATAGGCTTTGCCGTCGTCATCGAAAAAGAAGGAAGAATCGATGCCGGGGGCATCCTCCAGCCATACCGGATCTGACCACGGACCTGCAGGATCGTCCGCCGTCACGTAGAAATTGCGCCGCGCCCCGCTAACGCTCTCGACAAACGTCGTAATCATATAGAAAATGCCGTCCCTATGCCGGATTGTTGCCGCATAAATGCCTTTCGAACACGGCGTGCCGTCCAGATTGAGCTGAGACGGCCGATCCAGCACATGCCCGAGCTGCCGCCAATGCACAAGATCCTTGCTGTGGAAGATCGGAACGCCCGGAAAATATTCGAAAGTGGACGTCACCATATAATAATCGTCCCCTGCCCGGCAAATCGATGGATCGGCGTAGCAGCCTGCAAGAATTGGATTGCGAAATGTTTCCGTCGTCAAATTCATCGCCCCTTTCTCAATTGCCTCCACACGATCAGACACTCTGAACAACCGATTCATTCGTAATCATAACCGGCGTATTCGGATGCTTGCGGCGCATTTCAAACCCGTCAATGACGGCTTCATCCACCTGATCCAATTGAAGCGCCGGTCCTTGACGCGTCTCGACCCGGACACGATGAAGCTCCAGACGGCGAACGTGCTTGCAGAACATTCCCGCTCCCGCCATCGTCAAATGCTCTCTGACCATGTCCGGCTCGCCGCCTTGCTCCTGCGGGTCCAACGTCATCTCCAGAGTCACATGGCGCAATGTCACATCCTCCACCGGCATTTCCGGCAGGCCGTAGATGAATGCCGCCGACGCCAGCGAGTTGCGGGCCGTCACGTCGCTGATAGTTATTCCGCGGATGACGGGCGTCGCATCACCCACGGGAACCGGTTCCGGAGATGTCATAAGCGGATCGCTTTCATCAACGCCATACCGATAAAAAGCGTTGATCGCAATCGGGCACAATACGTCCCGCATCATAATATTGCTAATCTGGACATCCTCCACTCCGCCTCCGCGCGCCCGGTTCGTTTTAATTCGAATACCTCTGTCCGTCCCGATAAAGAGACAATTCGATATGACAACCCTGCGGATTCCGCCGGCCGTTTCACTGCCCATCACGACGCCGCCGTGGCCGCGCTGCATGATGCAGTTTGTGACGGTTACATTCTCGGTCGGACGTCCCACTCTCCTGCCATCTTCGTCAATGCCCGATTTAAGGCAAAGACAATCGTCGCCGACGTCGAAATGACAATCCGAAACGATGACATTGGAACAAGAATCGATATCGAAGCCGTCGCCGTTCGGCGTGTCGGCAGGGTTGCGAAACGTCACACCGCTCACACGCACTTCATCGCAATAGACCAGATGCGTATTCCAGAACGGGGAATTCCGCAGCGTAACGCCTTCAATAACAACTTGACGGCAATCGATCAGCTGCAGAAGAGGAGGCCGTAAAAACTGCGAGTCCCATTCTGCGATATTGCTTTTGATCGTTTCCGTCAGCTTTCGGTTCAGCTCCGCCAGTTGATCGCGATACGGCGAATTCGGCGCCGTACCTTTTTTAAGCTCCCGGTATGCATTCCACCAGGCTTGCCCTTGTCCGTCGATGATGCCTTCCCCTTTGATCGCAACCTGCTCCAGATCTTGACCGAACAGAAGCGGCGAATAGCCGAAGCACTCATAACCGGACCACCGCGTCTTTACAGGAGGATACAGCTCGAACTCATCCGCAAAGAGCAGCGTAGCACCCGATTCCAGGAATAAAGTCATCCGGCTGCGCAGCCGGACCGGCCCCGTCAAGTATACACCGGCAGGCACGTATACCGTACCGCCGCCTGCGTTGCTGCAGCTGTCAATTGCTTTGGCAATCGCTTCCGTATTATCGGTGCGGCCGTCGCCGACCGCTCCGAACGACTGAATATTGTAGCTGGTCATGGCAATCTCCTCAAATCGGCCATTTCAACGCATGCCAGAATAAACGCGCCTACGCCGTGAAGGTCGTTCTCGCTAACAGGCCGGGTCACATAATTTTGATAATCTCCCGCCGATGTACCGATACAGATGTCCGGAACGACAAGCAGTCCGTGATCGTCATAATAAACACGTTGAATTAAACCGGAGTAGCCCTTCCTCGCTGATTCCAGGATGGCTTCCGAAGCGCAGCCGTGTTTTACCGCTTTGGCCATCGCATAGACAAACAAGCTTGTACAAGAAGTCTCCAGCCAATTGTCCGGCTTGTCTCCTTGATCAACAACCTGATACCAGAGGCCGCTGACATCATCCTGATGAGGAACCAGAGCTTCCACGAATCGGGTCAGAGCTCCTTGCAGCTCCCCTCTTCCGGGATGATCCTGCGGCAGCACATCGAGAAAATCACCCAAAGCCATACCGTACCAGCCTAATGAACGCCCCCAGAATTCCGGCGAGCAGCCCGTCTCCGGGTTCGCCCATGGGAATTGACGGCTTTCGTCCCAGGCATGATAGAGAAGCCCGGTTTTTTCGTCGGACATATGCTTTCGCATCAGCTTTTCCCATTCGATCACCATCGGCGTCAGCTCTTCATCCCCGAAACGGGCCGCATACATCAGCGCAAAAACACCGCCCATATATAAGCCGTCCAGCCACATTTGGTAAGGATATTTGTCCTTATGCCAAAATCCCCCCTCTGATGTGCGGTTAATCGTCCGGAACAGCTGTCTCAGCTTATCGGCGGCAATCCGGTAACGCGGCTCGCCGAACTGCTCGTCAAGCGTGAACAGCAGCAGGCCTGGCATAATGGCGTCCAGTTCATCCCTGGCAAAAAAGAAATTGCCGTATTCGTCCACCAAACGGTCGACATATTCCTTCGGATAACGCAAATATTTCTCGTCGCCGGCCCGCTTCCATACTTCGAGCATACCTTGCAGGAAGATCCCCTGATGATAATGCCAGCGGTTTTCCGGAGGCAGCTGCTCCGGGCGGAAACGCGCCATCAAGGAGTCGCAAGCGGCCTTCGCCCAGTGCAGCGGCGTGTTCGTTTCAATATCGATTGTATTATGATTTGGATTCACAGTAAATCAATCTCCTTTCGGTAGTGAAGATTTTTCCAATCCGAGCCATACATCAGCCGTGACCTTCGGCGGCGACCATCATGCCGGGTACTGGCACGCGGCAGCAGGCGACCGGCAGCTATACTATTCTATATTTCGAGAAATACCGGCTTGGCACAGGCAGTTTACCAGGTTCAACGCCGGACAGCTTATACAGCAAATGGCGGATAAGCACAGCCTGCGTCCCTGCGTTCATATCTCCTTCAACCTCGCCTTTGCCAAGCGGGACGGGAGCCGGCATATCGGGATAGTATTCGCCGGGCTTAACTTGGGCTACATTCGTTGCCGCGGGCGAATGTGTGATTTCTCTGGAAAATCCGCCGTCATTCCGTTTAAGCTTCGCCATGTTCGCCAATGTGATCGACGCAATATCTTTCATATCCCGTTCCGGTATTTCCAGGTTCATCGATGCAAGCAGGCTGATCGGATTGCGGATGTAACACATATCGATCGCCTCTTCGTTGTGTAGAATGTTCAGAATCGATCGGTATATCTCACTTGTTCGCGGCATCGGAACGCGAAAACGGGTAAAGAACGTATGCAGCTTGAAGGTGCCGGATAATCTCACATACGGCGTCCCTTTCCCCCAAAGTCCTGACTCGGGATCCTGAATCTCCGTAAAAAACGACACAGCCTCTTTCAAAAAGGGCTCTCTCTTGCCGCTGTCCATCTGGCTTAAATAAGGTGCGGAATTGCACAATCTGTCGCATCCTCTCCAGCTGTTCAGCAGACTGACCGACCGAAGCCACAACGCATAAGCGCGGGGCGACTCGGTATAGGACGGTGCCGATTCGCGGTCATTGGGCAACGGGTATAGAGGCTCAGCCCCAAACCTGCGCAAAGCGTGCATGCTGTATCCGATTGCCCGGCCCACCATGACATCGTCGAGACGCATATTCGGGTCGGGCTCATAGAAATACCCTGTCTCCGGGTCTTGTCTGGACTGGAAAAACCGGACAAAAGCCTCCTTCAGCCGACCATCGAAAGCATCTGTCAGACCGCATCGATCAACAATGTTAAGCGCCTGGGCAGTCGATTCGATATCCGGTGTAAAATCCCCGGACAATTTAGAGCTTCTCGCGTAGAAAAATCCTCCGCTTGTCTCGTCATATTGCTCTTCCAGCCACTCGAAAAACCCTTCGAACAACTCGTCGCCGGCAACAATTAGTGGTTTCAATGATCGACTCACCCGGATCCCCCTTCATAGGTAAATCTGCGATATTGATTGAGAGACGATTACCCGGTCTCTCCTCAAGGCACCCATTATTTATTCCGGTTTATAGCTGAACCGGTAAAACCTGACCTTGCCGCTGCCAACCGCATCGATTCCGACCCGCAGGCTCAGGAATCCTCCAAACGTGTTGTGATGCAGCCCGGAGGCGTCGACGACTTTATCGTATTTCTTCCATTCGGAACCATCGGTGCGGTAATAGAACGAAATGATATTCCGGTCATTTCGGATACGGAGAAAAACCCGGTCGCCCTCGTAAGGTTCGAGCTTATAGATTTTGAACGAGCGGAAGTGCCGGACCCCCTTACCGCTCGCTCCGATCCCTAGATATGCATCATCATTATAGTACAAGACCAGCCTGCCTTCGGCGTCGCCGCTGACGGACAATTCGATCTCCGCCTCGTACCGTTCGTGCGCCGGCATATATAGCAGAGGGGATGCGGGTAAATCTCCGGAAGCCCCTTCCGCAGCAAGTACTCCGCTTTCTCTGCCGAATCGCAAAGACGGCAGACTTCCGAAGCACTGCCAAGGCAAGCCCGGCGTTTCCCCGTCAAAAGTGTCGATATACGGTTCTCCGGAAGTAATAGGCAGCGGGTCACGGCCTGTTTCCTGTACCTTGTACCAATCGTCTTCCGTCCACTCGATCGGAGCAATCAGCGTATGTCTGCCTAAAGTATGGAATCCGGCCATATAACCGTGATAGACCATCCACCACTGACCGTCCGGTGAATCGATTAATGAACCGTGACCTTGGGACCACCAGCGCTCCTTCGCCGATCGGGTCCGTATAATGGGATTATACGGCGAATGCTCCCATGGCCCCCAAGGGTGCCGGGAGCGGGAAGAAACGACCAAGTGGCTCGTCGGAGGGCCGGCTGTCCCCCCTTCGGCGACCGTTAAATAATAATATCCGTTCCGCCTCGTCACCTTGGGCCCTTCCAGACTGAAAGCCTCGACCTCCCAGTCTTTCGGGTACTGCCAGCCTTCGTATACATGCTTCGGCTCTCCGATGACAGATAATCCGTCTTCCGATAATTGCGTGAAGTACCCGCCGGACATATGCAAATACCGTTTGCCGTCGGGACCGACAGCATGTCCGGGATCAATGCCCTTAATGCCCAGATTGACCGGGCGGCTCCACGGACCTGTCGGCGACGGAGCGCTTACGACCCAATTAGTGCGGTTTGCCGGAAAGTAGATGTAATACATGCCGTTATGCTCAACAAAATCCGGTGCCCATACATCGCCGATGTCCTCATACAGCGCTGCTGAAACCGGACTCCAATGCGTCAAATCCCGGGAATGCCATATGATTAATCCTGGCAAATAATGATACGAGGTGTGGGTCATGTAAAAATCGCCGCCGACCCGAATGACAGACGGGTCGGCGTAGTTCCCTCCGATTAACGGGTTATTAATAAACAACGTTATTCCACCTTAACATAGGGATCTTTGACCGGAGGTCAAAGTCTCTCCGATTTCATAGGGATCTTTGAGCATGACATAGGGATCTTTGAGCGGGAGCTCAAAGTCTCTCTGCTTCTCAAAGTCTCTCCGTGTCAAGTCTCTCCAATTCCGAAATTATCCTTTAACCGATCCAAGCAGCGCACCTTTGGCGAAATGCTTCTGCAAGAAAGGGTAGACCATCAAAATCGGCAAGGTCGCAACGACGATAACAGCCATCTTAACCGTCTGCTCCGGCGGACGGATCGCATCGTCCATGCCGGACGTGTCCGCCGTCAAACCGCTTGCGAGAATGACGATCTGCCGCAAAATAACCTGTACCGGCCACTTCGCCGCATCATTCAAGTATAAAATCGCCTGAATATACGTATTCCAATACGTTACTGCGTAAAACAGCGATATTGTTGCGATTGCCGGCATCGAAAGCGGAATGACGATCCGGAACAAAATGCCCCAGTCGCTGCAGCCGTCGATCTTCGCCGACTCCTCAATCCCATCCGGGAGGTTTTGAAAGAAGTTTCGCATAATGATCAGGTTAAACGCATTAATCGCCGTAGGCACGATCAGTGCCCCGTAGGAATCGATTAAGCCCATCTCTTTTACGACCAGAAATGTCGGGATCATGCCGCCGCTGAACAGCATCGTAAACACAACCATAAACATAATACCGCTCCGTCCGACCAAATCTCTTCGGGACAATCCGTATGCCATGAGAGCCGTTAAAAACATACTGAACAGTGTGCCGCAAAGCGTAACGCCAATCGAAACGCCAAGCGCTTTGAAAATGGTGTTTGTCGAAAAGATGTACTTATACGCGTCTACTGACCATACCGTCGGAATGATGACAAACTGTTTTTGCGCCAGCTCGCCTACCGTCGTAAACGATCCGGCAATGACATGGACAAAGGGAAGAAAAGTTGCGAGTGCAATGATCGCCAGAAGGGTATAGTTAACGGTGTCGAATATACGGCCGCCCAGCGTTTTATCTTGTACCATGGTGACTCCACCTTCTTATGAATTAGTAAATGCCTTCTTCGCCGGCCTTCTTCGCAAGCCAGTTCGCTCCCATAACCAGGATCAACCCGACAATCGATTTGAAAAATCCGACAGCCGTACTATAACTATATTGAAATTGTCGCAAGCCGGCCGTATAGACATACGTATCGAAAATCTCCGCCACCTCGCGATTCATCGAGTTGAGCAGAAGATAAATGTGTTCGAAGCCGAGTTCCAGCACGTCCCCGATTTTCAAAATCAGCAGCACCACGATCACGCTGCGAATCGAAGGGAGGGTAATGTGCCATATTTGACGAAATCGGCCTGCCCCGTCCATACGGGCCGCCTCGTACAGCCCCGGGTCGATCGCAGCCATCGCCGCCAAATAGATGATCGTGCCCCATCCGGCCTCCCGCCAGATAATCTGCAGCACATACATCGGACGAAACCACTCATTGCTCATTAAGAAGTTGATTTTTTCAAAGCCCATCATAGCCAAAAGCTCGTTAATGATCCCACGGTCCATAGACAGCATGACAAAAGAGATCGAAACAATAATAACCCAGGACATAAAGTGAGGAATGTACACTATCGTCTGTACGAAACGTTTAAAATAATCCTTGCGCACCTCGTTCAGCATCAATGCGAGAATAATCGGCACAGGAAAATAAAATAGTAAATTCATAAAGAACAACAGCAGCGTATTGCGTAAGATGGTAAAAAACATCGGCTCCGAAAAAAGCCGCTCAAAATGCTTGAAGCCGACCCAAGGACTGTCTTTAAATCCCAAATACGGCTGATAATCCTGAAGCGCAATGACCAGACCCGCCATCGGCACATACTTAAAGATTACGAAATATAGGAATCCCGGCAGAATCATAAGATACAACGCCCGGTTTTTCACGAGTCTCCGTAGCAGTCCTGATTCTCCTCTTGGTTTGGTGACGACCGCGCTCCCAGCAGCTGCATCATGCATGACTTCTCTCCCTTTCTGTTCTTGCGTAATATGGAGGCTGTCGTATGCTGCAACAGCCTCCCGGATACTGCATCATCTCATTATTGAACCGCAGCGTATGAAGCGTTATATTCGTCGATAATCTTCTGTCCGCCTTGCTTCAGCCAGTTATCGACCGCCGCTTGAAACCCGTTTTGGTCGAGGTTGCCAAGCATATATTGGTATGTTGCATCCTTAATCAACTCTTGAAGACGTGGGCCGTCCAATGCATAGGTCTCGGAATCGAGAGCCGCCGTTGGATCGTGAATCAGATAATCGTTGTTCTCTTTGGTGAGGCGCTCGGCCTTTTCCTTAGCTTCCAAGGTAAACATCGGCTGCAGATACCCTTCGATCGTCAATTCGCCGCCGATTTCCAACGCTTGATACGGTTTCAGCTCCCGATCCGTCAATTGACGGTCGTCTACCACTTCAGCCTTGCCGTCCACAAGATTATGATGCTTGCCTTCAACGCCCCAGTGGATCAAATTCCCGAGCTCCGTGCCCATCAGTTGATCATAGAAAGCGAGAATGCTCTTCAACTCTTCTTCTGTCTTCACGGCCGATTTCGGGAACAATGCGACGGAGCCGTAACCTGGAATCGCCCAAATACCGAATTCACCGTCCGGACCTGTAATTTTGTTCTGAACGTCCAAGACCCCATCCGGATTCACTTCAGTAAGCTTTTGGTGCAGACCTTGAACGTCTCCCATCGAACCAATATAAGCGCCGGCCTTGCCGGTAATCAAAAGATTTTGCTGATCTGTCTTGCTCGTTACCGGGAAATCCTGGTTCATGTACCCGGCTTTGTGTATGCTCTTCATGTAATCCATCGTCTCGATATACTCAGGGAACATAAACTCCGGCATCAGCTTGCCGTCCTGCATGCCCCAGTTGTTCGGCGTGCCGAACCAGGAGCTTATCGTCTTGAATGCGCCATAGATCAGGTCGCTGCGGTCGGTCAAGCCAATGGTATCGTTTTTGTTGTTGCCGTCCGGATCGCCTTCGGTAAACGCCTTCAGCATATCGAATAATTCTTGCGTATTGGTCGGTTCCTTGAGCCCGAGCTTTTCCGCCCAGTCCTTCCGGTAGATCAAGCCTTGACGTGAAAGCGGACGTTCTTGGTACAGCGCATATATTTTACCGTCTACGGATGTATTCTTTAATACTTCAGCGTTCAGGTTGCTCAGATTAGGGTAGTCGCCTAACAGAGGACCGATTTCCCAGAACTGGCCGTTGCGAATCGCGCCGCGAAGATTAATAAGTGATGCCTGGTTCTTGACGTATACAACTTGCGGCAGCGTGCCTGTCGCGAACGAAGCATTCATCTTCTCATCGTAGCTGCCGTCCGGCACCCATTGAATATCGAGCTCCGTGTTCGTTGCTTCTTCAATCATTTTTTCAATCCCTTGGTCCGGAACCTCAGGCGTGTGCAGGTTGGCCATAATGGAAATTTTGAACGGCGCTTTCGGTGTGTCGGTCTCTGTCGATGTGTTTGTCTGTCCCGAGTTGTTACCCGAACTGCCCGTCGTATTGTCTGGAGTATTCGTTGCCGTGTTGCTTCCGCAACCTGCCAGCAGCGCAATGGCCGTTACTGCTGATAGAATCAGACTTGCTTTTTTCTTTCTCATCCTTCCGACCTCCGTGAATTCATTTTGTTGTTGGTGAATCGTCTTGCTGAACCTAGCGTATATCACCCCGGCAATTACGTATATAATCATTGGATATGCGCGTCGCTTATCCGGTTTTTATAGGGTTAAATCCAATCTTATGATTGCTGACAATATGATGATTATGGAGACCGCGGCGCGCGTTCATCCGATTGGCAGGCTGCTTTCCCGCTTCCGGACGCACAAAAAAAAGAGACCGGATAGTCAGCTCGCGACAATCTCCGGTACTCTTTCTATAGATAAGTTATTGATTTGCCGATCGGTAATCGGCATTAAACTCGTCAATGATCCGGCTGCCGCCCCGCTTCTTCCACTCTTCAACCGCATCCTGAAATCCAATTTCGTCGATACTGCCCAGGATGAAATGATACGTTGCGTCATTGACAATTTCCTGCAACCGCATCCCGTGGCTGTTGTTCGTCTCGGAATTGAGCGAGGCAGTCGGATCATCTATGAGCATTTGCTCATTGTCTCTATACAGCTCCTCCGACTTCATCTTCATCGTGTCCTCATATTGCGGTTCCAGCAGTCCGGGAATTGTGCTTCGTCCTCCAATCGCAAGAGCCTGGTAAGGCCTAATCTCCCTCTCGAACATTTTTGTATCTTCCGTAAGTACTGCCCTGTCTCCATCAACCTTATAATCATTGCCTTCTATGCCCCAGTAAATTAGATTAGTCGCTTCGGAACTCATCAGTCTATCGTAAAAAGTAAGAATTTCATGCAAATCTTCTTCCGTCTGGTTGGACGATTTCGGAAACAACACGACAGTACCGAAGCCCGGAGTGGACCATACACCGTAGCCTTTCGGCCCCCTAATCCGATTCTGTACGGCCAGTTCCGCTTCTGGACTGTTATCTGAAAGTTCCTCGCTTAAATGCAGGACGTCACTCATTGATCCCACATACACACCTGCTTTGCCGGAAGTAATCAATTGCTGCTGATCTACTTTCCCGGTGACCGGAAAATCTTTGTTCATCAATTGTTCCGCATGCAGTTTGCGGAAAAATTTCATCGTCTCCACATATTCGGGGAACATAAATTCGGGTAATAACCGGCCGTCCTGTTCACCCCAGCCGTTCGGTGTGCCGAAATAGGAACTGACCGTTTTGAATGCTCCATAGATAAGATCGCTCCGGTCGGCCAGTCCAATGGTGTCATTGATCCCGTTGCCGTCCGGATCGTTATAAGTAAACTTGTACAGCATTGTGTACAGTTCTTCGATCGTGGTCGGCTCTTTCAGGCCCAGACGATCCGCCCAATCCTTTCTATAGATAACCCCTTGGCGGGATAACGGCCTTTCCTGGTACAGACCGTAAATTTTCCCGTTCACCGATGTATTCTCAAGCACCTGTTTATTTAATCTGCTTAAATTCGGATAGTTGGAGATGAGAGGGCCGATTTCCCAGAATTGACCGTTTCGGATCGAGTCCCTGAACATGAGCAATGATGCGGTATTCTTCATATATACGGCGCGGGGCAAAGTCCCCGTTGAGAACGAAGCATTGATTTTTTCGTCATAGCTGCCGTCCGGCACCCATTGAATCGTTAATTCCGCATTCGTCATCTCTTCAAGCGCTTCTGCAATCCGCTTCGAAGGCACCTCCTGCGTATGCAGATTGGCCATGATCGATATTCGGACCCGGCCGCCCGTTCCTCCCCTATCTCTTCCGTAATCGGAACAACCGGCGAATACAATGCTCACGAGCAATGCGATGAGTGCAGCAGCAATGCTTCTTTTAGCCAAGCTCGAACTCCCCCATTCCAATTAAATTTACAAAGTTGATTGCTGCTTTTTCGACTGGTATGATTAATAACTCGAAAAAGTTAGTTGAATGCGTATACAATAAACATTACAATCAATTACAGGTATATTCAGCGAAAGGAAAAGCGCCCTAATGAACAAATATAGCATCTACACCAAAATGGTCTTATTCGGCTGCGCCGTCAGCATTATCCCGCTTCTCGCGCTCGGTTTCTTTTCGTATATGAAATCCTCCGGAGCAATTCAGAGTCATGTGGAGCAAAGCAATATTCAATATCTTAATCAGATGAACAGCAACATGGAACAGGTTCTCCGTACAGTGGATTATACGCTGAATTACGTCATTAATACAAACGTCGTCCAGGAAGCGCTCTATCAGAAGCTTTCATATAATGATTTTCAACTTTATAATACCTTAAAATTGGAGCTGAGTCTTCTCCAATCCCCGGAAACCAAGGTAACGGACGTCATACTTGCAAATCCGGCCACCGGCTGGCTCATTAATAACCGGGGCATGAAAGACTTTGAGCAGGCCGACGGCAAGGAGACCTTCCTCGACCTGATGAAGCTTGCAAGCAACACGAGCTGGGTCATGCTTGAGACGGACGGCCTCGGGTCAACGGACACGCAAAGTTACGGATGCCAATATACGGTTGCTCTGGTTAAGAAGATGCCGCTTCATACTTCAGAAAAGCGGGGTATCGCGCTTGCAGCCATTCCAAGCTGTCAATTGTCATCTTTACTCGGAGAACAAATGGAATCCCGAGATGTTATGGTATTGGATCAGAATTACCGGATCGTGGCACACCCCGACACGCAGATGATCGGAATTTCGCTCGAAGAAACGGAATATATCAAGCCGGAGGACATGGGAGCCTTCATCAACCGGTCCGGTCAATTCCAAACGAATGCAGGGGACAGAGTCCTTTCGATCAATTACGTACGCTCCGGTTTTAACGGCTGGATCTATGCTTCCTTCACGGAGATGTCCGAATTCACGAAGGAATCCCGGTCGATCTTCTGGTTTACGTTCTATGTCTGTCTGCTTATCATCGCGTTATCCGTTCTGATTGTCTGGTTCGGCAGTCGCAGAGTGTATACGCCAATCCGTAATATTTTTCAATCAATCGCAGAGCGGCTTCCCGATTCCGTTATCTCGAGAAAGAACGAACTGCAGGTCATAGACGAGCATATCCATGAATTATTCACTTCAAACACGCAGCTGCGGCATGAGCTTCATCAGAACATTCAGCAAGTCCGTGCCTTCTTCCTGCTTAAATTATATCAGGGTAACTTAACTCCGTCGGAAATTGAAGAGAAGATCAAATTATTCGGCTATCAGGACCAGGTGACGGAATGGGAGCATCTTATCGTCTTTACGCTTCAGATTGATATTTTGGATGAAACAAGGTACAAGCCTTCCGATCTGGATCTTTTGCTGTTCGCCATCAATAATATCATCGAAGAAATGATACCTGCGGCAGATCGTCTGCCTCCTGTCATTATGGATCAGACGCAAGTGACATTGATCGGAAGCGGGGGAATATCGCTCGAAGAATTTAATGACTATGTGTACAAGCTGACGGAAGAAGTGCAGAAGAACCTGAAATCTTATCTCGATCTCGACGCCAGCATCGGCATCAGTCTTCCGTTCAAGAAGCTGCGCCAAGCGTCCCGCGCTTATCAGGAAGGAATTGAAGCGCTGAAGCATCGGCTGAAGCTCGGGAAAGGCGTTATCGTTCCCTATTTCAGTTTGAACTCCGGAAAGCATACACAGGTGTACTTTTATCCAAAGCATGTTGAAAACGAATTGATTGACGCCATCAAGCTTGCCGATGAGGCCCGTTCCGCCGAATTGCTGGAGCAATGGATCGGCCAGGTGTTTGAGAAAGAACGTTCTCCTCATGAATATCAGATCTCGCTCATTCGCCTGTTGAACGAGCTGCTGGTCGTCATGCAGGAAGCCGGGATTCAGCTTGAACAGCTGAACATTCAGGAGAGCTCCCTGTATGAGGAACTGCTGCAGTTGTATGTGAAGTCGGAAATTGGGAATTGGTACAAATCACGGCTAATTCAGCCGATCGTCCTCGTCTTCAAGGACCGGCAGGAATCGCAATATCAGAATCTGTCAGGACAAATTATTGAAATCATCCAGAACGAATATGATACGGACATTACGCTTGAAGCATGCGCCTCCCGGCTTCATTACAATGTATTTTATTTAAGCAGTGTGTTCAAAAAAGAGACGAATATGTCATTCAGCGATTACTTGTCCCAATACCGGTTCTCCATGGCCAAGCGCTGGCTTATTGAAACTGAACTGCCGATCAAGGATATTGCTGAAAAATTGGCTTATAATAATCCTCAGAACTTTATCCGGTTCTTCAAAAAGCAGGAAAATATGACACCAGGCCAATACAGGGCTAAATATAAAAATAACGAAGGTTAGTTTGGTTGCTTTGATCCGCTTCATTGATTTCATGATGAAGCGGATCTTTTATTCGCAGGCAGGATTTTCAAAACCCGATTGTACCGTATAGTTCTCCGCGCATAGATTAATAATAAGAAAATAAAAAAAATTGCGAAAGTTAAGCTATAATATGGAAAAACGACGAAATCCGCAAGTAAAGGATGTGATGTCATGCAATTCGTAAGCCCAACGCAAGGGGTAATGTCACTCGATGAAGTCATTCGGCAGTTAAAGCTGTTTGTGGAGCAATCCCCGGAAGCCGAGTATAAGCTTGTGATCGGCACCGACTCACATACGACCAGGCAGTACACGACAATTGTATCGGCGTTAATCATTCACAGGACAGGCCGCGGAGCGAGATTTTTCTATCGGAAAGTGAAAAGCCGGCCTCTGTTCGATCTGCGGCAGCGCATTTACCGGGAAACGGAGCTGAGTCTGGAGCTGGTCGATTTGTTAAACCGGAAAGGTTTAGCCGATCTGACGTCCAAATGGCCGCTGGAGATTCATATCGATATCGGTCAGCAAGGAGATACGAAGGTGCTTATCCAGGAAATCAAAGGCTGGGTAACATCAGTCGGTTATGAGGCGAGAATTAAGCCTCTTTCGTACGGCGCCAGCGCAGTAGCGGACCGGTTCGCGGAGTGAATATGCTTTCCGGTCCATCAAACAGGAGCAGCAGGCTGCCCTTCCGGCAACCTGCTGCTCCCTTTTTTGTCAGGATGAGATTATTATCCTTCCATCATCTTTTTGTATTCGTCCATTTGACGCTGCATTTCAGCCATTACTTTATCAAAGCCGGCGGCTTTCAATTTGTTGCGGAAATCTTCAACCGCTTTGACAGGGTCGCCCGCTTTGCCGAACGAGATCGCAGGTCCAAGCTCACCCGTCACTTGAGAGATTGCCGCCAATTCGGATTCAACCTTCGATTTATCAAACACAAATTGTCCATAAGGGAACGGCTTTTTGATCTGGTCATATTCCGCGTATAACGTTTCCTCGAGTTGATCCCACGTGGTATCGCTTGGGATTTCAAATTTATCTACTCGGCCGCCCCAGAAGTCGGAGTAAAATTCATGCTGCTTCGGATCGTAGCCTGCCGGACGTACGCGCCGACCGTCTTTGATTTCGTACTGTACGCCTTCAATGCCATAGTTGAGTAAGCGGTAAATTTCCTCATCGTTACGGATCAGGTCATAGGCCATGAGCGCCCGCTGCGGATTTTTGCTCTTCGCGCCGACAGACGTTCCGCCGTGCGTTATCGTCATTTCAAGCAGATTGCCTCTCGTTCGGGAGAACGGATACATTTGCAGCTCGGAGCCCGGCTGTTCCCGATCCATATCCACGCGCAGTCCGCCGAACGTTTGCGTATGATGCGCATCTACGCCGGATAATCCCGCTTTCAGCAGCGTCCGCGTATCCCCTTTGTAGTTCAGAACATCCTCTCTCCAGAAACCGCGGTCGGCCCAATCCTTCATCATCTTCGCGAAGTCGACAAAGGTATCGCTAAAGACCGGGCTTGTGATTGTATATTTATTTTCATAAGATTCCGTAAAGAATACCGGCAAATATCCCGTCGAAATCGGCAATTCCAGATTGTCGGTATAAGCCTGAACAAAACCGCCCCATTTTTGTTCCGAAGAGCGGACATCCCATGGAACGACACCCTCTTTATTGTCTTTTACATACTGCATATAAGCGGCCATGCCTTCAAAATCTTTGATCGGCTCCGTAATGCCTGCCTCCTTGGCCCAGTCGCCGCGATAGAACATGCCTTGATTTACCCATTGTGTAAAATCGTTCTCCGGAATCAATACGATATCGCCGTTATATTTGCTTTCCGCCCAATGCTCCTCCGGTATTTCATTCCATGTGATCGGAGCATACTTCGGCAGCAAATCGTCGAGCTTCATAAACGCGCCCTTCTGGGCATTCGCCCATGTATCCAACCAGTCGGTGCCGATTGTGATCAGGTCCACCGGTTCGCCGGAAGCGAGCAGCAGGTTGTATTTGGTTTGCCAGTCCGCCCACTCAATCCACTTCCATTCCACCTCGGCGTTAATCTTTTCTTTCATCAGCACATTCACGCGTTTGAGTACCTCTTCGAACTGGCCGTTCGTCGGTTTGTTGCCAAGAATGACATAGCTGATTTTAACCGCTTTGGACGTATCGATCTTGCCATCATTGCCGTTGTCAGTGCCGGTCTGTGTATTGGTGCCGCCGGTGTTCCCGCCGTTTCCGGTGTTTCCGCCGCTGCTGCATGCCGCTGTCAGAAGCGCGAATACAAGAATCAGGATCAGTGCCGATAACCCCTTCGTTTTTTTCATTTGGAAATGCCTCCCCTGTTTTATTAAAATCCGGCCGTCCGCTTAAGCGCTTTCAGCCAATATGTGATTGGCCCGCCGCAAATGCATAGGACCTAAACACAACTTATCCCTTTACTGCGCCGATCGTAATGCCTTTAATGAAATAACGCTGTACGAACGGATAGAATAAAATGACCGGACCTGTCGCCACAACAGCCGTCGCCATCTTCATCGATTCGAGCGGTATATCCCTGAGTTCGACGTTTGACGCCGCAGACGAGTTTCGAACGAATTCGGCGCTGGTGACCACATTGTACAAGAACAGTTGAAGCGGTCGGTATTCCATATCCGGCGATAAAAACAGCATCGCATGGTACCACTCGTTCCAGAAGCCGAGCGCAATAAACAGGCCAATCGTCGCCAGCGCCGGTGTCGTCATCGGCAGGATGAGGCGAAGGAAAATGGTGAAATCGCCGGCCCCGTCAATTTTCGCCGATTCGGTAATCGCATGCGGAATCGAGCGGACGAAGCTCTTCATCATGATGATCAAAAACGGACTCATCAGCCCCGGCAGCAGCACCGCAAGATAGTTGTCCTTCAGACCGTAATACTGTGTCATCAAGAGGTAGAAAGGTACGAGTCCCCCGGAAAACAATGTTGTAAAATAGACGAAGAACGAAATGGCGTTTCGGTACTGAAAATCGGGGCGCTGCAGAGCGTAACCGATCATCGCGACCAGGAACAAGCCGACCGCCGTACCGATAACCGTCAAGGCAATCGTCACGATATAGGAGCCGACGATCATGCCGGGATTTTCGAAAACGATCTTGTAAGCGAATGTGCTGAATTCCCTCGGCCAGAAATTAAATCCATACTTCTGAACGGAGCTCTCCGCAGTAAAAGACGTTCCGACGACGAGCAGGAACGGCAGCAAGCAGCAAAGCGCAAATAAGGAGATGAACGCATACCCGATACCCTTGATCACATTCCCGCTCATGTCGGTACGGATGCTTGCCGAAGAGCGATCCATTGTATTCTCCATGTGCCGCACCTCCTAAAATAACGAGTTCTCGGGCGAAACTTTTTTGACGAGCCAGTTGGCCAGAATGACAACGATAAATCCGAAAACCGACTGATACAAACTGACGGCGCTGCCTAGTGAGAAATTGAAGTTATTAATCAGGGTACGGAAGACATAGGTTTCAATGATGTCCGTAGTCGGATACAGCATCGTGTTGTTTGCGCCGACGAGATTGTAAAACAGTCCGAAGTTGCCTTTCAGTATGCCGCCGAGCGAGAAGAGCAGCAAAATAATAAAGGTCGGTTTCAGCCACGGCAGCACAATGTAGTAAATGCGCTGAAGCGTGTTCGCTCCGTCAATCTCGGACGCTTCGACAATCTCATTATCCAGTCCCATGATCGCTGCAAAATAAATAATGGATCCGTAACCTGTGGACTGCCATAAATACGTTAATACGATAATGAAAGGCCAGATGTTCGGATTCGAGTACGTTTTGACCGGCTCAAAGCCCCATGATTTCAGTATCGCGTTCAAAAATCCGTAATCGTAGCTTAGAATGTTATAAGCAATCAGACCGATCAATACGGCCGATATGAAATACGGCAGAAACATAATCGTCTGCGACAGCTTCTTAAACCACTTCTTGCGGATTTCGTTCAGAAGAACGGCGACCGTAATTTGCAGCACATTGCCGAACAGAATAAAAGCCAGATTATAAGCCACTGTATTAAACGTCAGACGCCATAAATCACCGGTCATTACCAAAAATCTGAAATTTTCAAAGCCGATGAACGGGCTTCTAAATATTCCATCCGCGTAGTTGTATTTAATAAATGCGAGATAAAGCCCCGGCATCGGCAAATAAGCAAACGCAATAAAAAACAGGATGGCCGGCAGACACATCAGCAGTAAGGTGCGATTGTTCCAAAACCGCTTTATTCGACCGCTGCCGCGTAGTGGAACGCTTTCCGCTTTCTGAACAGATTGCCCGGCGACTGTTGCCATTGTATTCCCTCCTTACATAGGGATCTTTGAGTGGGGCTCAAAGTCTCTCCGATTACATAGGGATTGCTCAGAGTCTCTCAGCCTAATCTTCTCACCGGCCTCATCATATCAGACCGGCTCGACGATGATGGATTCGATCCTCCCGGCCTCACTGCGGTCCACCGCCTCCAGCAGCAGCGACAGCTTGCCGTCTTTCCCGGCCAGCCATAGACCCGGCACATAGAACGAATCCGGACTGCCCCCGGTCATGACCGGTCTGACGCCGCCGCCCGGCAGCCACAAGCGCCCGATGACCCGCCCGTCAAGCAGCGCGGTCAGCTTCAGATGCGACCCGTTCACCCGGTACCGCCAGCTCCTGCCAACGTTCCCTGCATCTTTCAGCGAGCTGTACAACCAGACCATATCTCCGGGCGCGACTGATAATGGCAGCGCTGTTGTTTTGCTTCGATCCCGGAATGATTCCGCATGCTTCCATAACCCCTGCTCCTCGGTTGCGGTAATTGTCCAATGGACCGCTTCCGTTCCTTCGTAAACGACGACTTTGCCTGCCGGGAGACCGAATACCCGCTCAAGGAATACTGCCAAAGTCACCGTAGATCCCGGTATGATATAAGGAGTGATGTCCACATAGGGATCAAACGGGCTCACGTCACCTGCATCCTGCCCGTTAACGTATAATCGCGCGTGTGCTTGCATTCCGCTGAAGTGGACGGTCCACGAATCGGCCTGCTGATCCGCTTTGAATGTTCGTCTGTAATATTCAAAGGCCGGATGGTCCGGGGAAAGCCAGCCTCCGAAGTTAACGACCGGCCATAACCGGTCATCGCAGACGGTATCGGTCAATCCTCCCTGCAGCTTCCTATCACCGGCCCGGTACACCTTCCAGTTACGGGAAATGTCCTTCACCGCCGTGATCGCCGCCGCTCCGCTCAAGCCTTTCATCGCATTCAGGCGGAGTCCAGGCAGCCGGGCATCGTCAAAATTGCTGTGTCCCCAAACTTCGACCCGAG
Source organism: Paenibacillus tarimensis (assembly GCA_041281825.1). Lineage (GTDB taxonomy): Bacteria > Bacillota > Bacilli > Paenibacillales > Paenibacillaceae > Paenibacillus_D > Paenibacillus_D tarimensis_A. The sequence goes on from CP166298.1 coordinate 4,361,884, forward strand.
CTGCAAACCGGTCATTCGTCATCCGGGCATCGTTCAGCGCAACGTATGCGCTGCTGCCTCCCGGCACGACCGTTCCGGCGTAAACTCCGCCCGCGTACAGCGAGACGACATCGCTGGCCTGTCGAATAAGGAAGCCTTCAATACATTCTTGACTAACCGATTTTATCGTCGTTTCATACCACGCATATCCACGCAATATCCCGCTCTTCTCCAGGAAATCTGCGCGTCTGCAGTTAATCGGAGATTCCTCTGCCATCGAACGGCCGGCATCAAGCGGTTGAACGGTCCAATCGACGGAAGGTATCGATGCGGGAATAATATTACTGGATGCAGTTGATTTAAGAGTCAGCCCATTTCCATCAAATCCATCGAACGATAGCGCTTTCATTCTGTTCATGATGAATATCTTCAGAACTTGTCCGGAGAGGAGCTCTAATTCGATTGCTGTTATCTCCGGGAATTTCCCGACATCAATCGAGAGGACGAGGCTATCTTCATTAGTTTCGACCTTCACATGCTCCGGGGCTTCATAATGAAGGAGCTGCAGTTTAAGCGCAATCTCCGCCCGCGAATCCGTATGGAAGGCAAGCGCCGTTGTTCGCTCGTTTAATTTGGCCATAAACAGCTCTGCCGTTGCATACAGCAGCGTACCTTCGATATTCCAGCTTTGTAGCGGAACTAAAACGGGCAGTGCGACCGAACACCCCTTTTTCAACTTGAAGGTACCTTCCCGGGGATACCGCTCTCCATGTGCGCACACGGCAATCTCCTTGTCCCGGTCACACAGGCTCGAGAGGAATAGCAATAGGCCGCCGCCGGATAATTGTAAACCGAACGGTCCAATCATATGGGATCCCGAATCTCCTTCAAGGCTGACTGTGAGCGGTACGACCGGCTGAGATTCGGCAAGCGCGGAACCGTATGCGGCGATTAATCTGCCAAGCAGTCTAGCCTCGGAGGCCTCTTCCCGCAAATGGCCCTCCGGAGAAACCATGCCGGCAAAATCGTAATCGGATGTCAGAAAAGCAAGCGGTGCGCCCCAGTTATTCGTTGAATTCGTAAATCCGAAATCAGTCCCCGATACTTGAAGATACGGACCGAGAAGCTTGGTTCCGCACGACAGCAGCCTCCGGAGCAGGAAATGGTCCCGGTTGGTCTCCGTTACAAGCAGCGGGTATCCCATTTCTCCAATCACCGTGTGGTAGTGCAGCACTTTCTCCTCCAAATCGGAGTCGAGACGGTCAGGATAAAAATTGCAGGTCGGGATCACATCCTTCGCCAGGCCGGAAGCCTGGATCAAACCGCCTTGTCCCGCACACGCAATCAAAGGAACTTGAATGCCGTACCCTCTCGCCAAATCGCGCAGCGCCGATATATATCCTTTCGGATCGCGGCAGTCATAAAAATCGAGCTCATTGTCCAATTGCATACAGATCACGGTACCGCCCGCGCCCGCCTGATACTTTTGAAGAATCGGCAAAATTTGACCGAACCACCTTGAGACATGAGCTAGAAAAGCCGGGTTGTTGTCCCGAAGCAACACGTCCGATTCGGCAAACAAGTAGGCCGGCAAACCGCCGCCATCCCATTCGGAGCATATATACGGTCCGGGTCTTGCAACAACCCATAGTCCCAAATCGGCCGCCAGCCGGAGAAATTCCCCCGCATCCTTTTCCCCCGAAAACTCCCACTCCCCGCAGGATACCTCGTGATAATTCCATGGAAAGTAAACATCGATGCAGTTATAACCGCAGCTGATCAGTTGCTCCATCCGTTCCTTCCAGTACACTCTCGGGATCCGGAAATAAAACAGGGAAGCGCATAACAGAATTTCGGGTTTGCCGTCAATTCGAATGCCCTCGGAAGTCAAGCGGACACTCGGCGAATCATGCGCTGTCTTTGTCATAGAAAACCTCCCGTCCATTCGATGAAATAATGAAACCCATTTCATGAAACCCGTTTCATTATGGTCAAAATAAAATTACACTCGATGCCCCGCAATAATGAATTTGTCGTACTCGTTACTTACGAATGCGTGCGGAATGACAGTGTAATTTGGTTCGGGATCTGAAATAGTTAAATGAAACGGGTTTCATAATTATGGAACGATGCTCATTCAATAATCGAATGTCTGCTTAGCCCGAGTATAGTATGTGAATGATAGCGCTGTCAATGTTAAACTTTTCCACTTTAGAGTCGGCTTGCTACTTTTACCGGCCCCGTGCTTTCGCGAACAATGAGCTCCGGCTGAATAACTGTTACCTTTTTCATTTTGCTCTTCATAATCAGCCCATGAAGCACATCGGCCCCCGTTTGACCGAGCAGCCGGCTTTTGAGCGATACGGTCGTCAGCTCCGGAATGAAACTTGAAGCCGTCGGAACATCGTCGAACCCGATGATGGACAGATCATCCGGAATGTGCAGACCCGCTTTACGGGCGGCTTTTATTGCGCCAATCGCAACCATATCATTGGCGCAAAAAACAGCTGTCGGCCTTTCCGGCAGCCCGAGCAGCTCCTCCATCAGCGACTTTCCTTGATCGACGTTGAAACCGCCCAGCCGAATTTTGCGCTCGTCGACACGAATACCGTTTGCGGTCATCGTTCGGACATACGATTGCATTCGCATGTTAGTATTGCTCATCTGCTTATAACCGCCGATAAAAGCAATATCCCGATGGCCTAGGTCAATCAAGTGCTGTACAGCCATTTCAGCACCCGCCCTTTCGTCGGCGTTGACGCGATGGATTGAAGTTCCCGGTAAATGGCCGTTAATCATCACAACCGGAACTCTTTTACTGACCTCTACAACCTCTCCCACCATCTCCGCGGACACTCTGTTCAGATTGATTCTTCCGCCGATCATAATAATACCGTCCACTTGCTTTTCAATCAAAATCGATAAATATTGCGATTCCCGGGTATACTGGTCGATATGGTCTTCGTTGGAAGAGAACGTATCGCACAGAAAGTAGGTATAACCTTTGCTCCTTGCTGCCTGGTCGAGACCGGAAAGCACCTCGGGAAAGAACGGATTCGTAATGTCGGGGAGCAAAACGCCCAGCATGCCCGTTTCTTTCTTAAGCAAGCTTCTTGCCAGTGCATTCGGTTGAAACTGGTGCTTGTTCATAATTTCGACAATTCGGTCCCTTGTCGACTTTCTGACCGGTGCCGTATTATTCAGCACCCGAGAAACGGTAGCAACGGAAACATTCGCTTCCTTGGCAATATCATAAATAGTAACCGGTTTCATAAACCGCTGCTCCTCTCTTGCTGTAAGTCAACAACGAAATAAGAATATCAAATTTTCGCGAAAAATAACAGGGCTCAAAGCGTAAATTGCTTCGCCATCCTTTGGCGCAATGCTTCGTTTCGCGGAGATTTATAAGTAAATATAAGCGTGAAACTTATAAAAATTCTTGAAAACAAAAAACAAGAGCGGGCAGCTCACGCCCGCTTTACATGTTTTTATGGATTATTTTTCCGCTACATGGCTGCGGCTTTCGGCGCCGAATAACAATGTTAGGCCCAGCCCCGCGATAAATGTTACGATGCTGGCGATTAATGTCGGCCAATCGCCTGAGAAGCCTGGAAAGATGACAACGACCGACCCCGCAATCAGTCCGATAATGACGGCATACGTCATTAAAGTATGATGTGCCAGCAAATATCGGATACCTTTGCTGCTGACGATAAAACCGGCAACTACGCCTGCACCGATAATTGCAATGACCGGAAGATTCATCGTCGACACGGCATTGATCGCCGTCGGATAAACGCCCAGCAGGAGCAGCACGAAAGAGCCGCTGATTCCAGGCAGCAGCATAGCCATACTGGCCAGCCAGCCGGAGAAAAACAGTCCTAGAACGGCAAGAAGCGACAATGAAGTGATGGGATCGGCCGTTTCGTCTGCGCGAATAAAGGCTGTTGAGGCGAGAAGCGCCGCCATGATGAGCAGAACGATCCAATGTCCGGAAGTAAACTTGTGTCTTGCCCCGGACTGTCTGAAAATATACGGCAGCACGCCGATAATCAACCCGACGAAGAAAAATTGCGTCGGTCCGTGATGATGCTCAAGCAAATACTCGATCACCCGGCTGAGCATCACAATCGCAGCACCCATACCGGCTGCCAACGGCACCAGAAAACCGATATGCTTCTTCCATTCTCTGCTAAAAAACCCGCTGATCGCCGCAAGCAGACGGTCATAAATGCCCAGAACGACCGCAATCGTTCCCCCGCTTACCCCAGGAATCAGATCACTGATTCCCATAAGAAATCCGCGGTAAATGTTCCTCCACTCCATTTATACCATTCCCATCCTTGAGTAAATAATGTGCCATGCTATTTTTTTCTTCGGCACAAACTCTATTATAGCATGTATTATTCTTCCATTCACACTCTGTAAAGGATACGGTATTTTCTTTATTATTTTTTGGCGTCCTGACGATAATCGTTCGGCAGCTTGCCGTACATTTTTTTGAACATGTCGCTAAAATGGCGAGCATTATTATAACCGACTTTTTCCGCAATTTCGTAAACCATCAGGTCGGTATGGCCAAGCATATGAAGCGCATGCTTCATGCGGACCTCCGTCACATACTGTTTGAAATTTTGTTTCTTATGCTTCTTGAAGAAGCTGCTGAAATAATACGGGTTCATAAAGACCAGCGCTGCGATCGTTTCCAGCGATATATCCTCGGAATAATGCTTTTCGATATACTGTTTCACCTTTGCCAGCAGTATTCTGTCCTTGCTTCCCGCATCGCTGCCGATTTCCAGGCAGATCCTTTGAAATTGCTGCATGATTTGCTCTCCCATTGCGTCATAGGTGTCATAGGCTCCGAGCCTGTCCTGCAGCTCGCGAATGCCGCTAATCCCTTCACGCAGTTGAATGCCCAGCTTGGAGAGCTCTTGAATGATATACAGTACGGAAGATAAACAAGTCGTTACTGAAAGGCTGCGGTTTCCGAACGTTGAAGCTTTAATTGTGCTTAGCCATTTCGAAAGCGCGGATTCGGTCTTATCCCATTCATTCGTTGTAATTGCCCGGATGACGTCCTGCTGCCGGGCATACAATTCTTTGTCAAATGACAACGGTAATTCAGGCGGGCTGAAAAGTATAACCCGGTTCAAGCCGAAAAAGTACTTCATCTCCATCGCCTGTTCCGCTTCTCGATAAGCAGATGCGAGCTTGACCGCTTCTTGAACCGGACGGCTCACGGATACGGATACCTGTAGCTTTAAGAATGAAGCGATTTTCGCTTTGATATCCTCGGCCAGATCCGCCAGTTCACCCTCCCTCGTATGACAGACGACTATGACATGCCGGGCATCCTTCATAAATGAGTATCCGTAGCTTGAATCAACAACGACCTCCTGCAAAATATTGCCGATTGCAAATTCAACCAGCTTTTTTTCCTTCTCCGTCCAGCGGTCCGAGTCCCCTCCGAGCCTGTCAACCTCCACAATTGCAACCGAATGCAAAGGACCCTTAAGCTTCACTTGCGTTTCTCGAAACGCTTCCGATTGCGGGGACAGATTTCCGTCGGTCAATTGAATAAGCCGTTCCTGCAGTTCATCATGCCTGTGCTTGCTTTCCAGCAATTGCAGCTTCCCTTTTCGCTTTTCCTCTTCATGTTGCTCCGTAATAAGCGAGATCGTCTTATCAAGTACACTTTCCAACTGCTGTTTGACAACCGGTTTAACTAGGTAGTCCACCGCCCCGTAAGCTACGGCATCCCTGGCATAAGCAAATTCCTGATAAGCGCTTATAAAGATCACCTTAACCGGGAGTCCCAATCGATGAATCTCTTTAATCATATCTATTCCTGTCCGATGCGGCATACTAATATCGCTAATAACGATATCCGGATGAAGCTGCCCGATCAATGTCATTAATTCTTCCCCGTCGTACGCGTGCCCGACAATATCCATACCGAACCGGTTCCAATCGATCAGCTTGCGCAGTCCTTTAATAATAATCGGTTCGTCATCAGCCAGAATAACTTTTATCATGCCGTACTCGCTCCTTACATAGGGATCTTTGAGCATGACATAGGGATCTTTGAGTAGAACTCAAAGTCTCTCCGCTTTCTCAAAGTCTCTCTGCTTTCTCAAAGTCTCTCAGCTTAACCGGAAATAACATCAGTACGGATGTGCCGACATGCTTACGGCTGCTGACAGAGAGACCAAAGCCTTCTCCGCATACCGACTTGATCCGTTCATGAACATTTTTCATGCCTATGTTTTTGGACGGGGCTCCAGAGTCCTCCAGCATGGCGTTCAGCTGGTCAAGCTGATCTTTTTCCATACCGACTCCATCGTCATACACAGTCACGGCCAGCTTGTCCTCCGAGATCTCGACCATCACTTCCACTGTCCCTTTACCCTTAGGCCGCAGACCGTGCTGAATGGCATTCTCGACAATCGGCTGCAGCGCCAGCTTCAGCACCGGCAATTCCAAATCAATCTCCTCGGAAATGTCGACCCGCAGCTCAAACCTGTTTTCGAACCGCACTTGAATAATATAAAAATAATCCTTCAGATGCTCCAATTCCTGCTGCAGCGTTACCCAATCCTCGCCGTAATCGATCACATATTTCAGCTGATTCGACAGGGAGAGAATCATATCCGCCACTTCATCCGCATCGCTGTGGACGGCATTCATGCGAATGACCTCGAGCGTATTATATAAATAATGGGGCCGGATCTGGCTTTTCAAGGCATTGAGCTCTGTTTGCTTCTGCTTAATTTCGGCTACATACGCCTCGTTGATAAAGGTCTGAAGACGCGCCACCATCCGATTAAAGCCATGGGCTAACCGCCCTACCTCATCATTATTCTTCACTTCGACCCGAAGATCGAGATTGCCGGATTCAACCTTGGCCATTTGCTTGATCAGCCCGCGAATCGGCGCAGCCATCCTGCGTGAAAACATCGTTCCCATAAAAATGAGCACAATAGAACTGATCACAATGGCAATATAAACAATAGAACGGGTTGTCCCCAGCTGTTCGTATAACTTCTCCTTGGCAATCTTTACAATAACCTGTCCTTGTATAAACGGAATTTGTTCGCTCAGCACAAGCTTGCTGTCATCCGATTCGTCCAAGGGAGTAGAGGAAACGGGGGCGAGTCCCCGATTGCTGAAGTATACATTGCCGTTTCCGTCCATGACATAAAGCTCGTCGTGCGCCCCTAATCTTAATTCTCTTAAAAAAGGATCGGCAAAGCTTGCATCCACATCAATATATAATGTACCTACGACCTTTGGTTCCCGGGTGGGCGCACCCGATGTGTCAATGAGATTCCGGCCTACGGTAATGACCTGTTTGTCTTCCGGACTAAATAAATAATCTTCGTCGTGCGTCGGAATCATTACAACATCCCTCGGACGTTCGCGAATCGCCTGAGCCCATTCTGCAACAGGGAGATGATCGACAAGAATTGCACTGTTTTCCTTCGTCTGATAATACACCTTGCCGTCCACCGTTCGAACAAAATACGCGGTTCTTATATATGGATCGCTGAACACGATCATCTTCAGAAACGTATCGATCGGCACCGAATTGATTTGTTCCAGTTCGTTGACGTTGCGGGTCTGATTGTCGGCGTAGCTTTCAAGCAGTCCTAACCTTCCGGTGTACATCAGTTTGGTGATTTCGTTATAGTTGTTTAAGGCGGAATTCAGGTTATAGCTTATATACAGCACCATCTGCCGCAAATTGTCCGTCGTGTAACGCTCCACATGCCCGGTAAACGTCTTAACGGAAAAAAAGCTGAGCGCGAACAACGGAATGAGTCCGACCAGGATGAATGCCAGAGAAAATTTCACGAATATGCTGTTCCACATATTCCGCACTACATTCATTCGCAATGTCCCCCTAAGCGTGCTATAGCTGACTGTTTTATTCATTATCATACCACATGTAAACTTCAGCTGATCAACTCGTGTTCTGGCGTTTATTTCCAACAAAAAACGCTTCCTCATCAGAATTGAATTCTGATAAGAAAGCGGGCTAATTTTATCATCGAATTAGATATGGTGCGGTAGAGAGGACTCGAACCTCCACGGGCGTACGCCCACTACCCCCTCAAGATAGCGTGTCTGCCATTCCACCACTACCGCACATTTGAATGTAACTTTATTCCCGCATCTGCTTTCCGAGGAAAAAAGCAAATGGTGAGCCATGAAGGACTCGAACCTTCGACACCCTGATTAAAAGTCAGGTGCTCTACCAACTGAGCTAATGGCTCATGGTGACCCGTAGGGGATTCGAACCCCTGTTACCTCCGTGAAAGGGAGGTGTCTTAACCCCTTGACCAACGGGCCATATTAACCTTTTGAATCAAGCGACAACAGAAGTTATTATATATGAATTTATCGTTGATAGCAAGAACTTTTTTTCGATAGATTCATCTTTTTGTTTGCCCGTCAGGCAAACAAAAAGGACCGATGAACGGTCCATCCGTTGTCGTAAAGAATGGCGGAGAGAGAGGGATTCGAACCCTCGCACCACTTGCGCAGTCTAACCCCTTAGCAGAGGGTCCCCTTGAGCCACTTGGGTATCTCTCCATGAATGGCTCCCCGAACAGGACTCGAACCTGTGACAACTCGGTTAACAGCCGAGTGCTCTACCAACTGAGCTATCAGGGAACGTTGACCAATATACAATCCGTCACTTGAAGTGACAAGAAATAATTTATCACGTTTAAGATTTAATGTCAAGCAGATACAACTGCAATTTTCCGCTGCATTTTCCACAAGCATATTTACGCGGATCGAGCTTTCTTTTGCGCAAATATTCGGTACCGCACCGGCGGCAAACAAGCTTGTACCTGAGCGGCTGTGACCGGCGCTCCGTCTTCGTCCCCGGAATGGAATGGCAGAACCGCGTTCCTCCAACCTTCGCGAGCAATTGCTTAAATTCGGCATCCCGGTGGCGGTATCCCCGCTTCATTAAATGTAAATGATAATGGCACAGCTCGTGTTTAATAATCTTTTCCGTTTCTTCCGGACCGAAATGGGACAGCTGATGCGGATTAATCTCGATATGATGGGTTTTCGTAAAATACCGCCCGCCTGTCGAACGAAGCCTTGCATTAAATATAGCCCTGTGCTTGAAAGGCAGACCGAACGATTCCATCGAAACCCGTTCCACCCATGCTTGAAGCATATCGTCATTCATCTTTTATTCTCCCCCACTACTTGAATTTATAAAGCTTTTTACGCTACACTGTCAAGTAGCAAAGATAAAAATCGAACTAATGATTATTGAGGGGAGTCATTCCATCATGCCAACCATGCGGTATATCATACTTAAGGGCAATGACGGCATCTCATTCGTGGAAATGCCCGACACCCACGCATACCAATTAAGCGCGCTTAACCTCCGGCTTCATAAAGAACTGGATAAGCTGACCGCGGACAATGTGCCGAAGCTGCCTTACGCCGTTGCGGAATGCGCCGATCTGGAGCTGCATGACGGTTCTATGCCAATCATCGGCGGTTTGGAATATATGAATGCGCTTGAACAAGAATTTTCAGGTGTACAGGAAAAATCGTACCCGCTTATTTCGCTGCTTACGGAGATTCGTGCGCTGCAAGCACAGCTTGAGCAGTGGTATGAGGAAGAAGCCGATCTGATCTGAGAAGATAGGTTTTTTTGTAGACCCGCACGACGAATTAATACGATAGCGTCCGGTTATAATAGAATTAAATTAAGTTGGACCTGCACGGATAATTGCCTAATTCCATATGCTTAATCATACATCCAGAATCCGGAGGAGGGCGATTCGTATGCCGCAATGGCTCTGCAATCAGTTAATGCGCGCATTTATGAAGAAAGACCGCCGGCAGATCCGATTGCTTAACGATTGCTGGTTTTATTACCGCACCAAATCTAAACCGGACGATCACCAATCTGCCGGTTCGACCATCTTATAGTCGCCGGCATAAAAGAGAAAGCCAATGATGTCCGCTGAAAAAAGCGGAATCATTGGCTTTATTAAATTGTAAGTATGCGGATGTGCCGGTTGGGCCGCTTTGCCCTCCGCAATCGGCATCACCGGCGGTTCCCTCCCGATTAATCCGGCTTTCGCATCGTCAGACCGACGCGGCCTTTTTTCATGTCCACGTTAAGGACCCACACCGTAACATTATCCCCGACCGAGACGACGTCCATCGGATGTTTGACGAACTTGTCGCTCATCTGCGAAATATGAACGAGCCCGTCATTCTTGATGCCGATATCGACGAACGCCCCGAAGTCGATCACATTGCGAACCGTTCCGTGAAGCTCCATTCCCGGCTGCAGATCCTCGATCCTGAGTACGTCGGTGTGAAAAATCGGCGGCGGCAGCTCATCCCGCGGGTCGCGTCCCGGCCGCATTAGGCTGTCTATAATATCGCGCAGCGTAGGAACGCCTACGCCAAGCTCGGGAGCGACGGTTTCCGGATCGATCTTCACGAGCATATCATTCAGCTCTTTGAAACCAATTTGGCTTAGCTCCAGCTTGAGCTCCTTAAACAGACGGTCGACGACAGCGTACGACTCCGGATGGATCGGCGTCCGGTCGAGCGGATTCGCGCCTTCTGAAATCCGCAGAAAGCCGATGCATTGCTCGTAAGACTTTGCGCCGAGCCGCGGAACCTTCTGCAGCTGTTTCCGGTCAATGAACTTGCCGTTTTCTTCCCGGAATTTGACGATGTTTTTCGATATGGTCGCATTAATGCCTGCGACATAAGAGAGCAGCGAAGGCGAAGCGGTATTCACATCGACGCCGACATGGTTAACCGCCGATTCGACGACGCCGCCAAGCGATTCTTCAAGCCGCTTCTGGCTGACGTCATGCTGGTATTGTCCGACACCGATCGCCTTCGGTTCGATCTTTACCAGTTCAGCCAGCGGGTCCTGCAGCCGGCGTGCAATCGATACCGCGCTCCGTTCAGCCACATCCAGGGAAGGAAATTCCTCCTGCGCCAATTTGGAGGCCGAATACACACTTGCCCCGGCTTCATTCACGATCAAATATTTCAACTGTCCGCCGCTGCCGCCGGTCCCTTTTCGTTTTGCGATCAGATCCGCCACGAACTGTTCGGTCTCCCGGGAGGCGGTGCCGTTGCCGATAACAATAATTTCAACGCCGTAACGGTCGATGATGCCGTTTATGATTTTTTCAGCTTCCGCCGTTTTATTGTGCGGAGGCGTCGGATAAGTCACGGCGACTTCAAGCAGCTTGCCGGTATCGTCAACGGCGGCGAGCTTGCACCCTGTCCTGTACGCGGGATCGACACCGAGCACGACGTTCCCTTTCACCGGCGGCTGCAGCAGCAGATTGCGCAAATTAGCGGAGAAAATCTGAATCGCATGCTCCTCTGCCTTCTCCGTCATTTCACCCCTCACCTCTCTCTCAATGGAAGGGGCGATTAATCTTTTATAGGCATCCTGTATGACTGCGGTTAAGACGTCCCGGATCTCCGAAGCCGTATGACTGCGCAGCAGCTGGCGCTCCATGTAGTCATGAATCCGTTCGGCCGGAACATCAAGCGCGACGCGCAGCACTTCCTCGCGCTCGCCGCGGTTGATCGCGAGAATCCGGTGCGGAGGCAGCCGCTTGACCGGCTCCTGATAGTTATAATACATCTCATAGACCGATTCAGCCTCGGCATCCTTCGCTTCCGTACGCAGCAGGCCTTGATCGAATGTAAACTTCCGGACCCATGCGCGAATCTTCGCATCGTCGGCGAAATTTTCCGCCAGAATATCCATGGCGCCTTGCAGCGCTTCTTCAGGCGTTGACACTCCTTTATCGGCATCCGTATATTTTGCTGCTTGATCGAGCGGTGCGCCCTGCTTCGGCTGCGAAAACAACCAGTCTGCCAGCGGCTCAAGACCGCGTTCTTTGGCCACGCTTGCGCGCGTCTTCCGCTTCTGGCGGTACGGACGGTACAAATCCTCGACCTCCTGCAGCTTGACCGCCTTCTCGATCGCCGACTGCAGCTCTTCGCCTAGCTTACCCTGCTCGTCAATGAGCCGGATCACTTCGCGCTTGCGTTCCTCCAGGTTATTCAAATATTGCAGCCGTTCTTCAATGCTGCGCAGCTGGTTTTCATCCAGCTCGCCGGTCATTTCCTTCCGGTAACGGGCGATGAACGGAATCGTGTTGCCCTCCGCAAGCAAGCCTACCGCCGCCCTTACTTTCGCCGGCGGAAGCTGCAGCTCAGCTGCGATTTGCTTCTCGATCCGCTGCTGCCGGGCGGCCAGCTGTTCCGGGGTCGGCTCCGTCTTCGCGGAGGATTGCTCCAAAGCTTCAACTGTTGTCTTTATCTCGGCCAACTCGTTGCACCATCCTTTGTTCATATACAATGATAATTACGATCGCTCATTAATTTTCGCAGATTTTATGCGGCATTGTCACACTCCAGGTCAGAGGCGTTTTCTCGCAACGATATAACCGCCGCTTGGCGGACGGGTACGTTCGACAAGCGGCGGCTGTCACCGGCTGGCTTATTTGCATCCACCGTCAGGATTGCATCCCCACGTATGGATTGTTTTTCATCTCGTATCCGATCGTCGAACGCGGGCCGTGGCCGGGATATACGGCAATCTCCGGACTTAGCTTGAACAGCTTGCCGCGAATCGAGTCGAACAGGTCGCGTTCGCTGCCGCCCGGCAAATCCGTCCGTCCGACCGACCCGCGAAACAGAACGTCGCCGGAAAACAAATGGTCCCCGTGCAGAAAGCTCACGCTGCCGGGTGAATGACCCGGAGTATGAAAGACGCGGAACTCCAGTCCGATCAACTTCAACATTTGTCCCTCGTCAAGCGCATATTCCGCAGCGTCCGTCGAAAGCGGCGGCGTTACCTCGCTCCAACGCATCGAGCCGTTCTTGCGCGGATCGGTCAGCCAGTCCGCTTCCAGATCGTGAATGTAAACCGGACAATTGAATTCGCGGCGAACCTGATCGACTCCGCCCATATGGTCGAAGTGCGCATGCGTCAGTAAGATTGCCTCAACCTCGATGCTGCGCTGGCGGATCCGCTCCACAAGCTTCCCGGGATTCATGCCCGGATCGATCACTATTCCCTTGCTTCCTGTTTCCTGAGTGACCAAATATGCGTTCGTTTGAAGGGGGCCGAGCACGAACGTTTCAATATTCAACATCTTAGAACGAAGAAATGAGCTCTTGCAGCTCTTTCAGAATAACGGCCTGGTAGCCGTTGCCTTCCCCATACCGTCTGCCCATCTCCTTGCGGGCTTCGGCAAGCTTTTCCTGATAGTCGGGCGCTTCACGATCGGGATTCGCCAGCTTGAATGCCGTCATCGCTTCCTGCACGTGCGCCGGACGAGGCCCCCATTGTCCAAGCACAAAACCGCCGGTATCGGCAAAAATCACGATCGGAACGGCTTCGCCGCCCATCGTCAAAAACTGCTGCATCGTATCCGGATGCTCTTCTTTAATCAGCACTTCGGTAGGAATACCGCTGATTTCAAGCGCGCGAAAAACGACCGGTATATTCTTCACCACATCGCCGCACCATTCCGCCATCAAGATTAGACACCGGATATCGTCGCGGTTATTCAGCGATTCAAAAAATTGCTTATCGTCTTCATGCGGCCATTCGAATTGATCATATAAGGAAACAAACGTCTCTTTGTTCCGCTGCATACCATCCATGAATTGCCGAGGGCTGATCCCGGCGTTCAGCTTGCCCGTGACTTGTTTGCTCATTCCTCTCACCTCGTTTTTATAATGCTTTCCTGTTATATTGTACCAAACCCCCGGTCTTCCCTACAAATCGATGGAGGAAAACAGAGCAAGCCCGGATGGCGGTTAAATCGTTTTCCCTTTGCTGTATAGATGCTTGACTAAGAAGTATCCGGTTAATAAGGCAATCGCAACGAGCACCGCCGGCCTGTAATAGGGAGCGGCATAGTCGTGAATGGAATTCCATCGCTCGCCGAGCTTCATCCCCAAAAAGATAAAAAACACCGACCATGGAATTACCGCAAGCGCCGTCAGCAGTGTGAATTTGCCAAGCGGCATGCGCGACATCCCCGCAGGGATCGAAATGGCATGCCGGATGACCGGCACAAACCGCGCGAAGAAAATCATTCCTGTTCCGTACCGGTTGAACCATTGCTCGGAGAGGTCAAGATGCTTCTTGCTAATGTGAAAATACTTCCCGTATTTCTCCAAAAACGGTCTTCCGCCATATTTTCCGATCCAATACACAAAAATTTGGGCAAGCGTTCCGCCGATCGTACCGAACAGAACCGCCCCCGCAAACGTCACCTTTCCTTGAACGACAAGAAAGCCGCCGTAAGCAAGTACAATCTCGCTCGGGATGATCTCAATCATTAAACCGAACATCAGGCCGAGCGCTCCGAGCTGTTGCAGCCACTCGAACAGATATTGCGCCGCATTCGAAATCCAGTCCATCCTCTTTCCCTCACTTTTCATCTTCGTCTTGTCCCCTTAATCTCTACCACTACATTATTCCGTTCTGCAGGCGGTCATTCCCGTGCTTTCCCGCTTCCGGTTGGCAATAATGAATTTGTAATGTACGGTCATGCCTTGACAAGCCCATGCATAGACTAGCTGTAACAAAACTAATTGATGAGGTGTTCGTCATGTCCAAAGTGTTTGTGGTCAGTAAAAAACAGATTCAGCTGTTCACCATCCTTGTGCTTGTCGTCGTCATGGCGGCCGCCTATTTGCGGTGGGATCATGCCAGAACGGCAAGCGGCACGCCGGATACGGAACGTGTGATTCACTTAGTCACGGGAGAATACAAGACAACGACCAAAGACGGAAAGGAATTCGAGGTGTACCGGTGGGATCCGGGTACGATCGTTGTTAAGCAGGGCGAACAGATCCAGCTCAACATTACGGGAGTTAACGGGCTGAGCCATCCGTTCGTCATTGAAGGATTAAACATTAAAGGCGAAGTCCAAAAGGGTGAAACGACAATTGTCCGCTTCACCGCCAAGCAGCCGGGTACATATCCGATTATTTGCCTTACGCACACCGATATCAATCAGGGCGGACCAATGGTCGGTTATATTACCGTTCAGTAGCTTCCGCCTTCATCTTCTGCAAGCAGGAATCTTCTCATATTTCAAAATAACCGTGTTCGCGCATCGTCTGTCCGATTACTCTAGTTTCAAGTTTTTCGTTGCCCCTCCTCCGGTGTCCACTAGGTGATATCCAGCATACCTATATAGTGGGAGAGAGGAGTGGGTTATCATCAAGCCTTCTAACGTAAAGCATCAGCCGAATTATCCGACCGCGCGTAAAATTCGGCGGGCCTGCAGCAATGAGCTCTATCGGACGGTCAAACGGTTAAAGGTGTGGATCCCCCCGGAAAAGGTGGCGGAAGCGGAAAACATTTATTTCAAAAAGGTTATTCTCAATCTCCAATGGATCACGGAAAATCACAGCAACCGCAAGCTGCTCTCCGATTGGTGGGACGAGAACGTAAGCGCGGAAATCGCCGAGCTGTGGAACGTCGAGCGGAGCCGGTTGTGCGGTGCGTTTCGGGATGCATTCGGCGGTTAACTTGCGGTAAACAGGCTCTTCCAGGTAAGGAACATTACCGGGAGAGCCTTTTATCGCGGCAGCATTTCAAGAAGCATCCTGCAACTTTCGGCCGCTTCGATCGCTTCAGCCGTCAGGGTAAACTTACGGTCATTCACGGATCTGTCCATAAACCGGATGTCACGGTCCAAAGCTTCGTACGTTTCATAGATCGACAGACCCGCCTGCGCGGCGAGACGAGCTTCGCGGTGTCGTCCGGCCTCGCGAAGCCGCATCCCCAGCTTCGCTAGCAATTGCACCGCTTCCGTTTGCTTCGCCTTGCTAAAGCGGTCAAGCCGCAGCGCCTTGCGCATAAACGCCGCGGCTCGCCGCGCTTCCCCAAGCTCGGCATAGGTCTTGCCGAGCTCCCAATGCAGCGGCCCGGACTGCGGCTCATCCCGCAGTCCGGCCGTCAGCAGCGCCGCCCGCTCCTGCGGCGGGACGAGCGGCGCCAGCTCGAGGCGAATCCGCGTCCAATGCGGATTCGCCTCGAGCGATTCGCGCAGCGCAGCTTCGCGCGCGGCGCCGGCGGCCGCGCTTGCGGCAATACGCGCCTCGAGCGAATGCTCCAGCCGCGAGCCGTTCCACGCGGCCGCCGCCAGCCATACAGCCGCGAGCAATGCGGCGAGCAGACTCGCGGTCCGGCGAAAGCGGCGGGGCAGCTCCCTGTTGTCCCCCGCAGCCAGTTCCGTCCGTAACGGATCACGACCCCAATCCGCTAATCCTACCGCCGCGAAAGTAAACAGCAGCAGCCAAAAAAAACCGTAGCTCATATCGAAATCTATTGCACTATGCACAAGCATCAGACTCACCGGCGCAAGCACAGCCCTGTCGCCCCGCCAAATTCCGGCCATCATAAGCAGCAGCATCGTTCCGAATAACACCATTCCGATCAGACCCAGGTCGAGCAGCATGTCCAAATATCCGCTGTGTACTTCACTTCCGACATACGGCTGCTGTTGAATGCGCTCAAATTGTCCCCGCCATGAATCGCCGCCTCTGCCGAGCCAAGGCGATTCCGTAAAAAGCCGTACAGCGTCTTCATAAAACAGCAATCTCGCCCCGGCCGTCTCGTATCTTCCGGCCTCCATTCGATGCTGAATCGAAGGAGGCAGCAGCAGCGCAGCCAACAGGAGGCTTCCGGCAATAACAGCAACGGAGCATGCAACGCCCGAAAACCGTCGCATATGAATGACCGCAAACCGAACTAATAGCGCACCAAAGGAGGCTAGTGCAAAAGCTCCGATTATTAGCGCTCCCTTTTCCCATTCCAATCCGGCCCCGGTTACGTCACCTGCACCGGCAGTGACTGCGAACCGATAACAAGCCGCGGAAGCAGCCGCCGTATAACCGGCAAATAGCCAAAACGGGAGCTTTGCCTTATGCTCTGTCAACACCGTTGCAATGACTGTTCCTATGACGGCAGCGATCCATGCGCCGCGGGATTCGGTAAGCAGCAGCGTCACCGCTAAAGGAACCGTCATAACTGCGGGAACAAGATACGAATGCCATGACGCGGATCTGCTCATGAGCAGCAGGTTCCAGACAAGAAAAGCCGCCGATACCGCCCCAAGCATGTTCGGATACTGAAAAAAACCGGCCAATCGCGCTCCGACCGCGGTGATTTGCTCATTGCCGGAGTAGATGATCATTTTACTCACTAAGCTCCAGCCGAACCAGGAGACAAGCGATCCGGCGGTTACAAAAGCAGCCGTTATCTGCAGTGCAGCATTTATGGCACGCCTGCTTCCGTCTTTCTCCGCCGCAATGGTTAGCACAAGCAAGTAAGCCCCGTAGCAAGCCCACCGAAGAGACTGGTCCATTGTCCCCTGTACCGAAACCGGTTGTCCCAGCAAATGAGCGCCGTAAGCGGCAGATATCACAAAAGGCCCGGCAGTAATGATGTACGACATTGACGATCGAAGCGGTGAAAGAATTTTGCGGTTGCGAAAGGTAAAGGCTGCCAATCCGACCAATAAACCTATCGAAGCCAAACAAACATAGACCGCAACCCGATACAGCGATACATCAAAGAACAATCCGTATCTATAGGCGGAATAACAGAGAAGCAGAGACAATCCCGCTCCGAGAACAATCGTACGCGCCGTCAACATACTCCCCCCCTAATCTCCAAGAACGTTTCTTTGATCTGCCCCCGGGTATGATCAAATGCATATCCGCAAAGATTCAGCGGGGAATAGCCATAGTTAGTAAACCTATTAACAATTCGAAGTCCGTTTATTCATTTCCTCTACGAATAATCAAATACATTACGCCGATTTCCCGGGAAATTTAGTTTTGTGCGGGCCTGTTTGCGTTACTAAGCCGATTTCCGGCTTCGATAGGCCTATACGCCCGATTAAAGGCGAAAAGGGATTAAAAAAACCGGAGATTCATCCTCCGGGTCTTGTCTTATACTTATTCTTGTGCCCAACTAAACGACTACCGTCTAAAGTCGGTAGGTTCCTTTTACGACTGAAAGTCGCTGTTCAGGCTAAAGCCTGCTGAAAAGCAACCTGTGGCTAAAGCCACCTGAAGCTTCCGACTGAACTCGGCATGCTCGCGGGCTAATCATTGATGTAAAACACAATTGCCAACTCTAAAAGAATGTAGTCTTCTCAGAACATACCGATTGTATGCCGGTATTTCCAACGGTTATCAGCGACGTTATTTGCTGGTTTGTCCAATTATCCCAAGGCTAACGGATGCCAGCGCGCCTATTTGTCCATTTCACGGTTTTGGGAGCGGATTTCAGCAAATAACGGCAACAGCAACCGTTAAAACTTTAAAATGGCGTTTCTTCGCCAAATAGCAGCAAGTACAACCGTTAGCGGAATCAACATTATAGTGACATGTGTTTTTTGGATGTTAACCTTCTACTCTTTCAGCGTGCTGGAAGCTGACCGCCTGAAGGCGGTGGGGTTGGACCTGGCACATGGAAACTAAACTTGAGCCGTATTCACTATCCGGTTACGGCCTCCATCCTTCGCTTCATAAAGCGCCGCATCCGCCTTGGCGAACAATTCGCCCAAATAGCTCTTCATATCGTTTATTTGCTGAATACCCGAATTTTCTACGGCGACCACACCCATACTGATTGTAATTGAAACCGGCCGGTCGCCAGCCATAACACGGTTAGCTTCGACCTCCGACTTGATCTTTTCGGCAAGCATACTTGCCTGGTTACGATTCGTATGAGGCAAATAAACGGTAAATTCTTCGCCTCCGTATCTTGCAATGATATCGGTTTTGCGAAGCGTCTTTTTAACGGCTTCCACCGTACTTTGGAGCACCTCGTCGCCAACCAGATGCCCGTAAGTGTCGTTGATCGATTTAAACAGGTCGATATCGAACAAAATGATGGCAAACGGAATATTGTACCGCGCATTCGTCATGACCTCGTGCTCCAGCTGCTGCATGAGGTAACGCCGGTTGAAGCAGCCCGTCAAGCTGTCGGTAACCGCCATATGCTCCAGCTTCTGATACGCTTGAAAGAGCTCGTCCTGCATCATGATCAGGGCGCGGTTGCGTTCCTGAAGCAGATCATTGTGGCGATAGGAAGCTTCTACAAGTCTGCGAAGCTCGCTCACATCTTGAAATGTGAGAAGCCGGCCGATCAGATCGTTATGCTGATCGACAATTGGCGAAGTATAGATTGCAACATGATTATGAGCAGGATGTCCCGTCACAACTTCAATCCGGGCCTGTTCGGGCGGCTCTTTACGGTACTTCGCAATAAATTCGTCCAGATCGCCTTCGATTTGCAATGGAGCCAGCAACGATTCCAGTTCCAGCCGGTCCCCGACCCGGATATCGATATATGGCTTGATAACCTGATTAAATTCAATAACGTAATCGTACGGGTCTACTACGATAATTCCGGTATTCAAGCTGTCAATGATATTCAAATGGACGCTTTCCGTAACATTGAACACTTTATAACGGCGTATGGCAATGACAAAGTTCATAACGGACAATGCAATACCCAGAGAAGAGATTCCACTCACAACTGGAAGGCGGTCCGCTAATACAACATTGACAATGACATCCGTCAAAGTAAAAAACGCCAATAAAAGTACTCCCGCCATTACGGTTCGGATGAGTTTCTTGTGCCGGGGTGAAATGCCGGAGCGGTAAGTCTTGATGATGTGTTGTGTGGAAACGATGAAGTAAAAGAAGAGCGCCGCGCACAAGAACCAAAACAGCGGACCGTATTCCCGTTCGAAATAGGTACCGCCAAGCGGCCGCATGAACAACCCCCAGGGATTTACAACGGCACCCAATGCGGTAACCAATGCGGGAAGAAAAACGAAAAAGACCGTTTTGCGGGTCAGCGTATACGATTGTCCGGTTAAAAACACGGCAAAGATCAGCCAACCCGGACCCAGCAAGGACATGCCTACAAAAGAAACGGTGACGTAAAATAACTGGTAGCCGGGCTCGTCGGTTGTATTTACGGCGAACTGACAAAGCGGCCACAGCATAACCAGGAAGTGGAACGTAAGATACACCTTGTGCAAATTCGTGATGACACTGAACAAAAAAACATAAAAAAACATAAAAAGCACAATTAAAAAAAGAATAAAGTCGGGCCAAATTGTGAATCCCAAGCCGGTTCACCCATTCACCATATGTAATTGATTCAATATCGGGACTAACGGTTTATTAGTTCTTGCCATCTATTTTATCACATCTATTTTTTGGACTACAATGGAAAAACTCGAATTTTGGCATATATTTAAGAGATTATCACTAAACATCCTTATATTTTTCAGGAATTAAGTCCGATATCGAAAATTCCAGGTAAGGTTTTAGTCCTAATCCGTCGCGGAATGAGACATATGACCTCCACTTATTCTCGCGGCCTGTCGACTTGCTTCTAAATGCGCGAATCAGAATGTTTTTCGGCGTATGCTCGGGGTCGATAAATTCAAGCATCTGGGTCTTATAGCCGACAACCTCAAGCAGCTGCGCGCGTACCGCATCCGTGGCCAATGCGGCAAAACGCTCTTTCAGCAGCCCATGCGATAACAGCGGTTCCAGCATATCGTTATCGATTTGTCCGAACGCCTCATGCTGACAGCAAGGAACGGACAAGATGACCGAAGCCTCCCAGCGGACCGCCTTAGCCAAAGCGGCATCGGTTGCGGTATCGCAAGCGTGCAGTGTAACGACCATGTCGACAGCCGAATGACCTTCATATTCCGCGATATCTCCATGCAGGAAGGTCAGCCGGTCATATCCCAGCTTGTCCGCAAGCGAAGAGCAGAAGGCAATAACGTCCTTCTTTAAATCGAGTCCGACAACCCGGATGCTGCGCCGCTGCATGATGGCAAGCAAATGATAAAGTGCAAACGTCAGATACGATTTGCCGCAGCCGAAATCAACGATCGTCAGCTCTTTATCCTGAGGCAAATGAGGAATTACATCGGATACGATCTCAAGAAACCGGTTGATTTGCCGGTATTTGTCCTGCTTTTGCGCATGAACCTTGCCGTCCTTCGTCATAATGCCGAGCTCTACCAGAAACGGCACGGGCGTTCCTTCCTCGAGCACCCTTATTTTTCGGCGGTTGTGCATTCCCACCTCTTTGCGGACGGCCGAAGCCGGCTTGCGAAGCAAGGCAGGCTTTCCTTTTTTGCTGAACAACAGCTGCACATCCGCGTCCTCCGTTTTGAACAATCCTTGCCTGTACACTCCGTTCAGCAGCCGGACGGCTTTCGCAGCGGCCTCATCCGGCGACAGATTGTCATGCGTCACCTTGTTAGCGGCATGATATTCAAACTGGTAAAACACACCGTTTTTAAGCTTCACAGGACGAATAACCGTTTTCGGGACATCTTCTCCGTCTTTACGCCGCAACTGGCTCAGCGTAGCATGAATTAATTGCCGTTCCCGAATCCATTCTTCAACTTGCTGCTCCCAGTTTTCCATCGTCAGTGTTACGCTCCTTGTCGCTTATTCCGTGTTTCTATAATGATAAGAATTTAAAAAGCCCGAATTTCAGCACCGAGGAGATTGGAGAAAGCTAGGGAATGAGGAGCGGAGCGTAGGCAAAACCTACGTGAGCACCTGAAAGGTTTCTGAAAGAAACCTCGCTTCGTAAGCATATGCTTAAGTCCCGGCTAAATTCAATATCCGATGTCGGGCTTCATCCTAGGTTACTTCGTGATCAAAAACGGGCTTTTTAAACAACCTCTAAAGATAAAACGAACTGTGTCAGTGTCTGCGCCAATGCTTCGGGCTCCTCTATCATTCCCATATGTCCCGACCGCTCCAGCAGGTGCGTCCGGATATTTTCACCTGCTGCGCTGAACGTCCGCTCCGGCGGTATGAGCTGATCCGATGCGCCGGCAACGAGCAATACCGGCACATGCGAGCTCCGAAGCACGCCGCCCCGGTCCGGACGTTCCTTCATCCCGAGCGCAGCCGCCGCAGCAGCATGCTGTGAGGTATGGTATCCGATTTCCTTGATCCGCTGTACTTCCGCCCCCATTGTCGTCACATGAGCCGGCGCAAACAGCTTTGGCACCAGTCCGTCGGCGAACACCCGTATACCTTCCATTTTGATGGTACGAACCGCCTTATCGCGGTTTTCCTTCGCCGCTTGTACGTCGGGGTAAGAAGTGGAGTGTACAAGCGACAGACCGTTAAACCGTTCCGCGTCCCGCTCTGCCGCAGCCAGCGTGACATATCCTCCAAGAGAATGTCCAATCAGACAAGCTCTGTCAATGCCAAGCCCGTTCAATAATCCCAGCACATCTTCCGCGAAGCTCTCCATGGAATAAATATCTTCCTTAGGCGCGTCGGAGGAGCCATGTCCGCGCAAGTCAGGCGCAATGACACGGCATGTGGTCTCAAGGAGGGGAACCACTTTACTCCAATAAGCGGAACTGCCGCAATAACCGTGGAGCAGCACAGCCGTTCGTGAACCGTGTTCCGTGTTCATCCCGCTGTCGTAATAGGCCAGCTCGTGACCCCCTGCCAGTATATGGATGTGATTCGCGATCGAATGTTCATTCATGATCCATCAGCCCCGTCCTTCAAATTTGTCTGCTTCGAACCATGCGGCAAACACAGCTTCCGCTAGCGTATCCGCCATTCGCATGACAGCATGAAGTGAAGTCGTCTGCAGCGCCGCATACGGTTTCGGCCCAAATACATTAACGACGCCGGCAATGCTATAGTTGCCCACTTCCGGCATATTAGCGCCTAACGCCTCTGCCGGTACAAGCGGACCGTCGGCGACCAAATAAGCTCCGACCGATTCCGGCCTGCCGAGACAGGCATCGACGGCGATAACTGTTTTATCCGGCGGCAGCCCCGCTATCGCTTGCGGCAGACGCTTCGCATCGCATGGATCGTTTAATGTGCCAATGACATAGCGCCAGCCTTGTCCGGCTAACTTTGCCCCAACTAACGGACCGAAGGCATCGCCGGTGGAACGGTCGCTCCCGATGCATAAAAACAGAATTTCATCCTTATCCGGATAACGTGCGGCAATCCCGGCCATAAATTGTGCGAGCCCCGTACCATCCGTACGCTTCGCTCCTGTTCCGCGAAATTGCTTGTTTGCATGAAGGCTCTGGCGATTCTCAATTCCGCCAATGCCGGGATCACTCCAAACTGGTTTCATCCGGATAACCCCCTTATTATTTCGATAAGACTTCCTCTACGATACATTGTACCTGAATCGGGCAGCGGCCTGCAATTAATGGATACCCGGCCCCAATCATGTTAAAATAAAAGGAGATGACGGTCCGAGGAAGGGTGAAGAGTAACGATGACAAACTTAAACGAAGCTAATCAGCAAAATGTTGAATTTATGATCGAAGCCATTAAATCGAAATTAAAAATGGCGACCGGAGCCGCGATGCAAGCTTCGCATTTCAGGGTAGAACAGTACGAGGATATTAAAGACTTATATGAAGTTATCGCGGAAAAAGAGAAGTTCAGCATAAGCGAGGTTGAAGCGTTCGTTTCCGAGTTGGGAAAATTGCGAAGCAAATAATCGCCATATACTACCATTATTTATCACTATTCGACATTTTTTATGAACGGACAAACGGCTGCAGCAATGAAAGCGCTGCAGCCGCTGTTCGGCAAAAAGAAGTCCCTCGCTTATTCCGTTTCCGAATGGATATCTGAAGTAAGCGTCAAACAAACCTTGATCCGCTTATGTTCGCCTCGGAGAAAATGAGCCACCCGCTCCAGCTTATCCGCAATTTCCGGTCCGCTGAGCGAAATATTGAGCTCGTAATCGAAATGATCCTCCCGTTTGCTCGGGGCCTCTACGGCCGGGGCGGTGTAGCCGAATGCCGGATCGGTTCCCGTACGCGAAGGCAGCAATTGTTCGGGAAAAAACTTGTCCGATTTGTTGACCACCCGATCGTAGATCCGCAGCTTCTTCAGCAGCATATAATATTGCGCGGAATGCTTGAAGCCCCATGCTTCCCGAATATCCTTAAGCGTATATTCCGCTTTCCAGCGTTTCAGCCTTTCCACCTGCTCATCGGTATCCAAGCTCATGAAATCATCAAGCGCCATAATCTGTGTGGACATTACTTCGCCTCCAATACGATAACTTTTGTTTCTATATATTTCGAGAATTATTTCGATATTCCTCCAAACATTTTATATAATTTTATATAAATAATGACAATGGAAACAAAAAGAACTCTGAATGCGCAGTTGCACCCAGAATTCTTATTTGCGATGTTTTTGTCACTGTTACCGGCGTTTCTCGGTCAATCCGATAGCCGTCAGGAATCTGCGGAATGCCGCTTGACCGTCCTCCGTTCGTTTGTAGACGCCGGCGTTCTCGAGAACGTTCTGAAACTTCTTCCCGACCTCGTCCTTCAAGACAGACTCGGCTTCCTCCGAGGCCATTGCCGTTCCGAATCGGGCGGTCAATTCCTCTATCCACGCGGCATGGCTCCGGAGGGGATTTCCTTCGTCCCGAAAATCAGCCGCATCCGCCTTCGTCTCTCCCGTCAAGATACGGGCGATCTGCTCCAGCTCCGACTTCAATCTTCCGGGCAGGACGGCCAGCCCCATCACTTCAATCAGGCCGATATTTTCCTTCTTGATGTGATGCAGGTGACGATGCGGATGAAAGATCCCGTCCGGATGCTCCTCGCTCGTCCGGTTGTTCCGAAGAACCAGATCCAATTCATATGTCCCGTTATCCCGAAGCCGGGCAATCGGGGTTACCGTATTGTGGGGAACTGCTCCGTCACGAGTCTGAGACGAAGCCAGAATGCCTGCTTCCGGATCGCTGTAGCCGCGCCAAGCGTCGAATACCAGCTCCGCTGCCGCAAGCAGCTGCTCCTTGCTTGTGCTGTCTAGACGGATGACGGACATCGGCCATTTTACAATGCTGAACGTGACGCCGCTGAGCGACGGGCTTGTAAACGAGACTTCACGGGACGCCGTTTCCATTGCAAAGGTGTGACGGCCTGCCTGAAAATGGTCGTGATTCAAGATCGAACCGCCGACGATCGGCAGGTCGGCATTCGAACCGATGAAGTAGTGCGGGAACTGCTCCACGAAATCGAGAAGCCGCTCGAACGTTGCACCCGATATTTTCATCGGCGTATGCCTGCCCGCGAACACGATGCTGTGCTCATTGTAATAGACATAAGGCGAATATTGGAAATACCACGGTTCATTCCGGAGCTTGAGCGGAAGCACCCGCAAATTTTGCCGGGCGGGATGATCCGCTCTTCCCGCATATCCGACGTTGTCGGCACAGAGCAGACATTTCGGATACCTGCCCTGCGGCATCGTCTTCAGCAGAGCGATTTCTTTCGGATCCTTCTCCGGTTTGGACAGATTGATTGTCATGTCGAGGTTGCCGTACTCCGTCTCGTGCTGCCATACGACGTTTTTGCGGATCCGGTCCATTCGAATATAGTTCGAATCGATATTCAGCTTGTAAAAGGCATCCGTAGCCGACTGCATCCCTTCCGTCCTCGCAGTCCGGTGGAACCGTTCGGCCGCCTCCGAAGGCCGCGGCATGATAAGGCCCATGATCCGCGCATCCAGCAAATCCCGCCAAGTCGTTGTGTTGTCCGGGATCAGTCCGATTTCGGCACCGTAATCAAGCAGCGCTTCAAGCGCTTCGAGCGGATTCACCGGCGCCTCGCCCGGAAGTCCGCTCTCAAGCGGTTCCGTGAACCGAAACAGGTCAAGCAATGCGTTACGGGCAAAACAGACATCAAGCGGTGCGATCATATCATTGGCAAGCCCGAACAACACCAGCTGTTCAATATGAAGCAGCGCTCCTTGTGCAGCCGCAGACTGTGCGGGCGAGCCTGCTTTCGCCGTTACTTCCTCCGTCATTATGCCGACCCCCTCTCTTCGTTTTCTATTTCCCGCTGCCGTATCCGTCGGGATTTTCTAAGTGCCAATTCCACGCACTTTGAATGATGTTATCCAGCCGGCTGCGGCTGGGGTTCCATCCGAGCTCCTCGCGGGCTTTGGCGGAGGATGCCACCAGCACCGCCGGGTCGCCGGCGCGTCTTACTTCGACTGCAACCGGAATGTCACGGCCGGTCACCTCGCGAGCAACCCCGATAACTTCCTTCACCGAGAAGCCTTGCCCGTTGCCCAGATTGTATACGGCGCTGTCCGCACCGCTGCGCAGACGGTTCACCGCAAGCACATGAGCATCTGCCAAATCGCTGACGTGAATGTAATCGCGGATACACGTTCCGTCCGGAGTAGCATAGTCATCGCCGAATATGGAGATATGAGGGCGCTTGCCCAGCGCGGCCTCCAGGACGATCGGTATGAGATGCGTTTCCGGGTCGTGATCCTCGCCGATTTTGCCGTTTTCATGCGCTCCGGCCGCATTAAAGTAACGGAGTGACACATATTTAATGCCGTGAGCGGTATCGAACCATTTCATCATTTTCTCCATCGCAAGCTTCGTTTCTCCGTAAGCGTTCGTCGGAAGCGTCCGGTCTTGTTCGCCGATCGGCACGTTTTCCGGTTCCCCGTATGTGGCGGCTGTCGATGAGAAGACAATTTTCCGTACGCCGTATTCGTTCATCTTTTCAAGCAGACACAGCGTTCCGTACACGTTGTTGTGGTAATATTTACCGGGAAGCTTCATACTCTCGCCGACGAGCGAGTTTGCCGCAAAATGAATGACCGAATCAATCTCGTTTTCTTTAAACACCTTATCCAAGAAGGCCTCGTCACGCAAATCGCCCTCATACAGCTTGCCGCCAAGCACCGCTTCGCGGTGGCCTTGCTGCAGATTATCGACAACGACAATGTCCTCTCCGCGCTCCAGCAGCGCGGCTACGGTATGGGAGCCGATATAACCGGCCCCTCCGGTAACCAATACAGCCATCTCCAATCTCTCCTCTCTATTATTAAAAGATTATACCCGATCCTTCCCTTATGCCAGCTTCTCTACGCCGTTTCCGATGGAACATACGTAAAATGCGGCTTCAAGTCCCGTCGCTTCCCGGTAGCTGCGTCCGACTTCATCGATGAAGCGCTCTACGCTGTCTTCATGCACCAATGAAACCGTGCAGCCCCCGAAGCCCGCTCCCGTCATCCGGGAACCGAGCACCCCGGGCACTTGGCGCGCCGCATCCACCATCGCATCTAGCTCCGGCCCGGTTACTTCATAAAGGTCGCGCAGCGAATCGTGCGACTCGTTCATGAACCGGCCGAACGTCTCCAGATCGTCCTGTTTCAGGGCCGCTACGGAGCGAACGACACGGTCGATTTCTTCTACGACGTGGCGCGCCCGGCCCCGGACAACGTCGCTCCGGATGAGACCGGCATTTGCGTTGAAATCCTCCACACTGATTTGTCCGAGCAGCCCAAGCTGCGGGAACTTTGATCGAAGATCCTCTACCGCCTGCTCACACTCGCCGCGGCGTTCGTTATATTTGGAATCCACCAATCCGCGGCGTTTGTTCGTATTGCCGATGACAAGCTTGTAACTGCCGCTGTTGAACGGAACCAGCTCATACTTGAGCGTATCGCACATCAGCAAAATCGCATGGTCTTTTTTGCCGTTCGCAACCGCAAACTGGTCCATGATGCCGCATTTTACGCCGTTGAATTCATTTTCCGATTTTTGCGCCAATTGAGCGATTTCCACCGTGTCCGTCGGGTGTCCGCTTAAGTGCAGCAGCGCGTAAGCCGTCACTACTTCTATGGAAGCCGAGGACGACAAGCCCGAGCCGTTCGGAATTTCGCCGTGGTAGAGCAGATCGAAGCCGCATGGAAGCGCATATCCGCGCGATTCAAGCTCGTTCACGATTCCTTTCGGGTAATTCATCCAATTGTCCGCTTCATCATACGTTATGTTATCAATGGACAATACCTTGCAAAGTTCG
Source organism: Paenibacillus tarimensis (assembly GCA_041281825.1). GTDB lineage: Bacteria > Bacillota > Bacilli > Paenibacillales > Paenibacillaceae > Paenibacillus_D > Paenibacillus_D tarimensis_A. Next base: position 4,389,834 of record CP166298.1, read on the forward strand.
AAGTTCGTTGAAGCCAAGCCGAGACTATTGTCCTCCCGCTCGCGAATAAGAAGCGTCGTGCCGAACGTTAAAGCTGCCGGAAATACATAACCGCCGTTATAATCGGTATGCTCTCCGATCAAATTCACCCGGCCGGGTGAATGAAAGACATGAATGCCTTGTTCCGTACCGCCGTAAAGTTCCAGAAATCGTTGTTTCAGCTCTTGTACATTAGCCATGTCCACACCATCTTCCTCTTAAAAATTATGAACGTCTCTCTTCTCACAGTATAGACGATATAGATCGGAAGAGAAATGGCTTGATGTGAAAAATACATGGAATTATGTGACTTGAGGTGAGGCATTTCGGAAATAAATATGATAAAATCCAATCATAACCGCACTCGAAATCCAACATTTATCATTCGTGCGTTTGATTCAAGGGGGCCGTAGTATGGAGAAGGAAATGACCTATTTCGTCGTATCAAATCCGATTTCGATTGAGCGGGGCAGCTTAAATGTATTATTTACCGGGGAAAGCCAGACGACTCCGTCGCATCGGCTCGGCCCGAAGGTTTATGACTTTTACCTTATGCATTACGTATTGTCGGGCAAAGGAACCTTTACATGCATGCAGACCGATTATGAAGTGAAGCCTGGTCAGACCTTTCTGATCGAACCTGAACAGCTCGTGAGCTACGTTTCGGATGAAGCGGATCCCTGGCATTACCGGTGGGTGGCATTCGCCGGAACGGAAGCCGCCGCTTTAGTGAAATCGGTCGGCTTCAGCGCCGCGAATCCGGTGGCCGACAGCGAGGGCAACAGACGGATGGGATTATGGTTTCGCAGAATTCAGGAGACATTCAGAAAAAGGAGAACTTCGTCGCATCTGCAATCCGCGGGCTATTTGCAGCTTTTGCTGGCCGAGCTGCAAGAAGCGATGGCGGACCGGTCGCCCGAATCGCTTCGTCCCGGCGGCGAAGGCGAGCGGCTTATTCAACAAATCGTTCACTATTTATCCACGCAATACGCCGAACCGATATCCATCGAACGAATGGCGGAATCGCTCGGATATAATCGCGCTTACCTTTCCCGGATCTTCAAACAGCGCACCGGCATGACGCCGGTCACGTTCCTGCTTAAGCTGCGCATCGACAAAGCGAGGCAGCTGCTGCGGGAGCGGTTGGAGCTGACCGTGGAGCAGATCGCCGCTTCGGTGGGCTTTCAGGATCCGCTTTACTTCTCCAAGCAGTTCCGCCGATTGTACGGGATGGCGCCGACCGCTTACCGTGAATCGATGCGCAATAGACTAACTTAAAACGTCAATATAGCTGACGCACCCTTCACTGCTTTTTCACATGAATTTCAATGGGTAACATATAATAAGATAGGCTCAATTCCGGATAATTAATTCGTATATGATTGACAGACGGTGGAAGCGGACAGAGAATCCGTTATTTATATATAAACCGGCAATCTGAGGAGTCGAAAGGACAGACGATCGTTAATTCATCTAATTTTCGCTTTCAAGCGTTAAATTCGGGGAAATAACGGATTGAGTGTCCGCGAAGCCTGCAAAAGTGTACAAACCTTCAATAATAACGTACTCAGGGTCCGAATGCGAGGGTGACGAAATGCAATAATAATTCTGAACTGAGCTATTAAACCAGCTTCACTTTATCACATGAGGTGTATGAAAAATGAGAAGCAAAGCGCGTAAAGTTGCCATTGTCGGGGTCGGTCATGTCGGATCGAGCTGCGCTTATTCATTAATTAATCAATCCATTTGCGACGAGATTATGCTGATTGGACGATCACAGGATCGCGCTTATGCCCAGGCGCTCGATCTATCCCATTGCATGGATTTCATTCCATCGCGGACGCGGATTTACACCGGGACATGTGACGATTGCTCAGATATTGACATCGTTATTTTGAGCGCGGGCGTCACGTCCAAATCGAATAACCGGCTGGGCGTTCTCGATTCGGCGTATGAAATACATAAGCCGCTCGTTGAACAGATTATGGCCAGCGGGTTTAACGGCATATTTCTCGCAGCATCCAATCCTGTCGATCTTGTCACTTATATGGTATGGCGCATTTCGGGACTGCCGCGCAATCAGGTTCTCGGCACAGGCACATCCATCGATTCCTCCCGCCTGAAAACATTGCTCTCTGAATATTTTCCCGTCGACCCGCGCAGCGTTCAAGGCTATGTACTTGGCGAACACGGAGACTCCCAGTTTCCCGTATGGTCTCACGTGTCCGTCGGCGGCAAGCCGATTCTCGACATTCTGGCCCAGCACCCAAAACGATTCTGTCACTTAGACCTCGATGACATTGCCCTTAAGACGAAAAACGCGGGATGGGAAATCTACAGCCGCAAAGGAGCGACCAGCTTTGGAATCGGCAACGCGCTCGCGTATATTACCCGCTCCATCCTGAATGACGACCACCGGATCATCGCCGTATCCGCGATTCTGGACGGGGAGTACAGTCAAAGTGACGTATGTGCCGGTGTTCCGGCTGTTATTACCCGTCAGGGCATCCATGAACTGGTCGAATTGAACCTGACGACCAAAGAAAAAGAGCAGTTCAATTACTCCTGCTCCGTCATTCGTGAAGCGACCGGACGGCTGCCGCTGTAATCGAGACACCTACAGCTTATACTTCGACCCCTAGCTTCTATTCTAAAAATACCACAGCTTCTATATTCCCGCTCTAAACTCCTCTTTGAACTGATGGAGCGATCACAGCAAGTCTTCTACGTCGTCGCATAAACTTCCCTGATCGCATCCTCGATATCCGGTTCTTTCACGCTTAGATCTTGAATCGGCAGCTTCTGCGACAGATCGGCGATCAGCTCTGCCGCGGTAATTCGACGCTTCTCGAACTGGTACCAGATTCGGAGCCCGTCCCGCTTCACGATGTCCGCCGACGGGTGCTCCACATCGCCGCAAGGCCGCTGCAGCTCGACAACAAGCTGCCGCTTCGGCGTCAGCTTGCCGATCAGCTCGCCGATCGGACCATCCTCCACCACTTTACCGTGATTGACGATAATGAGCCGGCTGCACAGCTCCTCGACATCATCCAGGTCGTGAGTCGTCAGAATGACAGTTACCCCGCGATTGCGGTTCATCTCGCGGATAAAACCGCGGATTGCATGCTTCGCCTCCGCATCCAGTCCGATCGTCGGCTCGTCCAGAAACAGTACCTCGGGCGAATGGAGCATCGCGGCCGCCAGATCGCCGCGCATTCGTTGTCCAAGCGACAGCTGACGCACCGGCGTGTCGATGAATTCGTTCAGCCGCAGCACCTCGTACAGCAGCTTCATGGTATCATTAAACGCCGCCTCGTCAACCTGATAAATACGCCGGAGAAGCTCGAAGGACTCTCCAAGCCGCAAGTCCCAATACAACTGCGTTCGCTGGCCGAATACGACGCCCAGCCTCTTCACGACCGCTTTGCGATCCTCCTGCGGAGAGACGCCGCAGACGCGGATCGACCCCGAGGTCGGATGGAGGATGCCGGTCAGCATCTTGATCGTCGTGCTCTTGCCCGCGCCGTTCGGTCCGATATAGCCTACGATTTCGCCCCGTTCAATCGCAAAGCTGATGCCGTCCACGCCGCGAACGACCGTTTTGTCCGGGAACAACAACCCCTTTAGCGCTCCTCTCAACCCCTGTTCCTTCTTGGAGATCATATACTCCTTCACCAGATCTGTAACTTCAATAACCGCCATCTTTATCTCCCCCGTTTATGAAACCGGACTTCGTAAACTACGAGCCTGCGCTTTCATATTTTTTCAAACCGAGCACGAACAGCCGCTGGGACAACCAGAAGCAGATGATGCCGATAATCGGCGTCCAGAAGGCAAGTCCGATCGGCAGCCCGAATCCGCCGGATTTCCCCAGAAATTCAAGCGACGGATAATAGCTGATAAAACCGATTGGCACAACAAATGTGAACAGCACTTGAATCGTATAGGGATAAATCGCTAACGGGTACATCGTGCCCCGCTCCAGCATTGCCCCCGCGAATCCAAGCAGTGAGCCGTTCCGCTTCGTCCAGAATGCGATTGATCCGAGGGAGATATATAGTGAAGCCCGAATCAGTACGCCTCCCGTGAGAACCAACAGCAACTTGATGACATTGGCAAACGTCCATTCAAAGCCGACCAGATGGCAGCCGTACAGAAAAATAATCACCCCGGGAATTAAATCGATGAGTCCGATAAAATTGAAATAACTTGCGATCAGCTGGAAAAAGACGTTCATCGGACGAAGCAGCAGCCGGTCATAACCGCCTTCGGTCACCATACGGTCCATGTGCCAGGTTGTGATGAACAGCACCACCATTACGCCGTGACTGAGCAGACCAAGTCCGTATATAAACGCCAGTTCGGGGAAACCCCACCCGTTCAGCGGTTGGAACCGGTCGACGATAATTTTCAGCATCCACACTCCGGCAAAATATTGAATCGGTATCATAAGCAGCCAACTGATCAGGAACAACGGATATTCAAGCTGCCGTTGGATAGCGAGCCGTGCAAAGATGATCGCAACAGAACTGTAATGCCTAAAAGTTTTCACCGACCGCTCACCCTCCCTGGATCAACGTTTTCGTTTTGGCGCGGCGCCAGACAAGCGCGAGCAAAAGATAAAGCGCCGCAATCCAGCAGACCTGAATCGCCATCGCCCGCATCGCTTCACCCGTGCCGATTACGCCGATATAAATGCCGAGCGGCGTCTGGTACGTATACTGAAACGGCAAATATACGGAGATCTTCTGCATCGTGTCCGGAAAGAACCAGATCGGCACCAGGCTGCCGGACAGTACGCGGACGATCGCGTCCTTCACAATCCCCATATTGCCGAGCTCCATCGCCCAGAAAGCGACCAGCCCGACCAGCGCGCTTAACAGCCATAGTATGGCATAGCTGAGCAAAACACTGGGCAAGAAGAGAAGAAGTCCTGTCCAGGATGCCGGAAGCGGCGGTCCGAACGCTAATGAAACGAAGACGAGCAGCGGGAGCGCCTTATTGGCAAGGCCGCCGATCATCGCACCAATATCGTCGGCGAGGTAGCAGGCGAGCAGCGGAACGGGCCGGTAAAAGTCCGTTGCGATTTGCCCCTCGCGGATTTTGTTGTAAAGCGTATTCTGGACGCCGCAGACGAACACAAAGCCAATCAGACTCGACATCACCGTATAAGTGACCATATCGTTTAAAGTCAGCCCCTCAGCCTGTCCGGCGCTGATGACCCCGCCGCCATACGCGGCGTACCACAGGAAGACGGATGCCGTAATCAGAATGAGGTTCGTTCCGACGGCGGCAAACACCTCGAACCGGTACGCGAGGCCGGTTAATATTCTCATCTTGGTCATGTACCAATAAGCTTGCAGCAATGTAGAGCCCCCCAAGCAAAAACGGCTATCGTCGTCCTCAACGGGACAGCAACGTTTCGCGATGAAAAATAAGTACGTGTAGAGGTGAAACTTAAACTTCAAGACCATGCATTTTTCTTTATTCGTATGATTGTCGCTTGTCCTTTTCCATATTACCCCGCTTGCTTGCCGTAGATCTCTTTAATCACCTGTTCAATCGGAATGTTGTTCACATTGATGTCCTGTACCGGAAAACGGCTGAAAATCTCCGAGATTTGCGTCTGCAAATCGTTTTTCGTCAGATCCAGCTCAAGGCTGGCGGTAATGCCGTTAAATGTAGTCACCTCGTAATCTGACAGACTTCGCTCTTCAATCGGCTTCGATAACCGGATATCGATGATTTTACGTTCTGAGAAAAACCTTTTCATCTGCTCAATTGCCGCATCATATACGATCGTCCCGTGGTTGATTACCGTGACCCGTTCGCACAGATCTTCAATATCGCTCATATCGTGCGTTGTTACGATAAACGTCGTTCCCCGCTCTTTGTTGATTCGCTTAATAAAAGAACGGATCGCCTCCTTGGCCAATATATCAAGCCCGATCGTCGGTTCGTCGAGGAAGATCAGCTCCGGCGCATGCAGCATCGCGCACACAAGCTCGCACTTCATCCGCTCGCCAAGAGACAACTGCCGGACCGGCCGGTTCATGACATCATCCAGCCCGAGAATTTCATCGAATTCACGGATCGTTGCGCGGTAGGTAACATCGTCGATGTTGTACATCACCTTATGCAGCGCGAACGTGTCGAAAGCCGGGACATCCCACCAAAGCTGAGTCTTCTGGCCGAATAACGCCCCGATCTTACGTACGTACGTCTCCCTTTCAAGCCATGGAACATGCCCCATTACCTTAACGGAGCCTTCCGTCGGATGCAGAATGCCGCTAAGCACTTTAATCGTCGTCGATTTTCCGGCGCCGTTGGGCCCAATCAAACCGCAAATTTCTCCTTTTCGGATATGGAGGTCAATCCCCTTAATCGCGTGTACGTGCTTAAATTTCCGGCTAAACAATGATTTGGCGGCGGATAATAATCCTTCTTTTTCCTTTTGCGGAACCTTGAACATTTTGCTTAAGCCTGTTACTTCGATAATTGCGTCATTCACTCTTTATCCCCCCGCGCTCGTATATTTTCGGATACACCGGTTCCAAAACCTCAAGCTCAAGACGAAAATGAGCAGCGCCCCGAAGCTGCCCCAAACCATGCTCCAGTCGAGACGGCGCAGCAACGCTTGAGCGGGCAAATAAGCCAGAACGGCCAGCGGCACCAGCGTCACGAAAGCGGTCCGAAACAGCCCGTTATATAATTCGATCGGGTATCCGGCAAACCGCATTACATTGTCCAAAAAGCTTTCAAGCCGCCCCATCTGGATAAGTACAATAACCAATCCGCAGAATAGAATCGTGATTCCCATATAGGCAATGACTCCCGCTGCAATAAACCACAGAAACAGGAGAATATCCACAGCGCCCGGCACAAGCCGCATATGGATAACCATATAGACGGTAATCGCCGTTCCCGCAATCAAGGTTCCGACATGTTTTAGCGAGAAGCCGCCGGTAAGCAGCACGCCGATTGCCGGATACGGCTTGATCAGATAGCGGTCAAAATCCCCGTTCCGCATAATATTGACCGCAGTCCCCTTCACTTCGCCCAGAATCGTATTATTGAGGCCCATCGAAAAGAGCAGTATTCCTTGAAAAAGCAAAATTTGCTCCGTATTCCAACCCGGATAACCGTTCGTCTGCGTAAAAATCAAATACTGCACGATTGGCCCCATGCTCGTAAATACTAGAGAAATGACTAGATTGAGAAGAAAATCCGCTCGGTACGCCATTCCCCGATCCAGGCTCATTTTGCAACTGCAATTAAATAAATGGATCAATCCCGGCAGCTTACGCAGCATTTACATCACCCTCCCACCGCGCAATAACGTTTAATGACATGCGGCCATGATAATTTGATCGTGAGGAAAAATAAAGTTATCCATAACAATTGCATGGCAATGACATGACCGAAATATGCCATGCTTTGGGCTGCTTCCCGGTTCAGAAAAAACTGCAGCGGCTCGTAATACAAATAACGAAACGGAAGAAATTCGGATAACCGCTGCAGCCAGCCCGGGAAAAACTCGAGCGGAATTATCGTTCCTCCGACGAAGGAGGTCATGATTGTTCGAAAGGCAATGATCGAACCGTTATTTTTAATAAAGAAAGCAGCCATTCCGATTATAAAGTTCAAAAGAAAGAACAGGAAGAACGAAAGGACCGCACACAACACGAACTTGAGCGTGGAGGCCGCGGTCATGAAGCTTGGAAAAAAAATGACCGTCTGGATGATCAGGATCGGAATAAATTCAAATAAAATACCGACCGTTCTGAGCGCAATGGCGTTTGCAAGCTCGAATTTGAAGATGGAGGCCGGCTTCAGCAGATAGATTGACAGCGTACCGTCAAGAATATGATTGGACATTCTTCCGGCTGCAAAATTCCATATAATCGTGCCGACAATCTGCATGCCGCCGATATACCAAACAATCTGCGAAAGACTATATCCATGAATCGATTCGAAATTGCCATAGGCATAGACACTGGTGAATATGATAGCCCCCACGACCAGCTCCATCGGATGAATAAGCGCAGAAATTAGAAACGACTTGCGGTATTGAAACATGATTTTCAGGTTTAACTTGATGTATGCGGCTAATAGGCTCAATTGTTTTCCTCCTTACATAGGGATCTTTGAGCAGAGCTCAAAGTCTCTCCACTTCAAGTCTCTCAGATTACATAGGGATCTTTGAGCATGACATAGGGATCTTTGAGCGGAGCTCAAAGTCTCTCCACTTCAAGTCTCTCCACTTCAAGTCTCTCTGCTTTAAGTATCTCAGCTATTGTCGACTCTTTGGATATGATCCTAAATTGTATAAAACCGGAAGGACAGCCGCTATTGCAATATCGTTCAAAATCCTATAGATTTATTCATTTCTTGCCAATGCAGGATCCGGAAACTGCAAAAAAATAAGATTCTACTCTATAAAAACAACCGCACAAAGGCGAGCGTATTTTCGGTATAATGATAGCAATCGACAATTAATGATATTTTTGGTTTTCCAGATATAGTACCATTGGTTCGCTATTCATTGTCAACAACTATTTGCGCACTTATATTTTTGAGGAGAGATTTGTTATCTTCACCACACCTTTCTCTCAATAAAAAGTGATAACCTGAACTTTTTTGCTGGAACGATGTTAGATTTGACTCTATCCTGGGATCAATTGATACAGGGAGGTGCGAAAGGTTCGAATGGGAACAGAGGATAAAGAACGTCTTACTGGAGCGGGAGCTGACGATGCCGTCCTGGTGGCGAAAGCCCGTACCGGCGATACGGAAGCGTTCGGCGAGCTGGTCAGGCGCCATCGCGGCGCAGTATTTGGATTGGCCAAGTCCATTGTCGGCGATTTTCACCTTGCAGATGACGTCGTGCAAGAAGCCATGGTAAAAGCCTTCCTGAAGCTAGGGACGCTTGCCGATATGCGCCGCTTTTTGCCTTGGCTTCATCGCATCGTGCGCAATCAGGCGTTGCGCGCGGTGCGCAGAGGCGGCCGGTTTGCCAAAGAATGCCCCGTGCCCGAGTTTGCTCCGGCAGAACGGGGACCTGGAGCGCGCCCGGCTTCGACGGTACAGGCTTGGCCTGCGATGACCCCGTCTGCCGTGGCGGCATCCCGGGAAGAAGATCCATGCGAGCTGCTGTTGCAGCACGAAGTAACGGAAACGATCGCGGCGATGATCGGGCGGCTGCCGCCTGCCGAACGGAAAGTGTTTGCGGCACACGTGTTTCAGGAGCTCAGCCCACAAGAGATCGCGCGTTTGTTCGAAGCAAGCCCTGCAAGCGTGTACATGTCATTGTCCCGTTCCCGCAAAAAAATGCAGTCCGAAGCGCTTCGCATCAATCTTTCGCCGTCCGGCGGAAAGGGGATTATCATGCATTCCACAAAGAGTGCCGTTTTATCAAAACCGGCGATCTTGCATTCACGTATCGGACTGTATAATGAGTCCATTCGAAACTGTATTTACCATGCGCTGCCGTATGTAGGCAAAGGGCATTTCCGATACGACAAAGTGATGGCACTCACCGGTCATGCTTTTCAAATCAATATCGAGCGGCATCATATCGATTTATGCGGCGTTTACATGTACGCCGGAACGACCTTGTACCCGGACGGTATGTTGAATCTGGGCCTGAGCTCCTCACTAATTGACAAGTTCGGCTACGAGAGGATGCCGGAAGGACCCGTCAAAGATGAATTGTTCAACATGACGCTGGACATGATCCGTGAATCGATCGACCGCGGAGTACCGGCGATTTTTGGCGGGGTTCATACTCAGTTTGCTCTGTACTACGGCTATCATGACGAACGGGAAACATTTTATGCCATCGATACGCTTGGCGAAATGGAAATTCCTTATTCGACGTTCCGCAACCGGCATTTATACGGATTCCTCATCGAGGAACCGGCGGCGATCGATGAACGGGAAGGTTTTCGCCGCGCGCTCGCGATGGCTGTACGGCACGGGCGGGGCAAAGAGGCGACTTTTGCCGGATTGGTGAACGGATTGCAGGCTTATGATGCTTGGATCCACGCTTTTAACAATAAGACGGTCGATGCCGCCGGCAATGCGGCCTGCATGCGGAATGTCGGAGATATGCGGGGATATGCCGCTTCTTGGTTGCTTCAATGGAAACTGGACTGGAAGGCGAAAACACCTTCTGATGCTGTCATGGTCTCCTTATTAAGCCAAGCGGCCGAGATGTACGGGAAGGTGGCGGAATCGTTCCGGCTGTTGAAAGCGATGTTTCCATACCCCGAAGGCGCCGATCCCGGTCGCGGCGACGCCGCGCATGCCGCTGTTCACCTTCTGCTGCAAGCCCGGGAAGCGGAGGAAGCCGGATTGCTTCTGCTGGAGCGCATGCTTGTGCTTCTTAATGACGGCGGACCGGGGCCGCGGCTGATGGAACCGAATCCATTCTGGGTGTTTTAGAGCGAAAGGAGAGAACACAGGATGACGATGACAACCGCATATGCCGTTCAATTGGACTGCGTTCGGATGCGGGTACGCCGGCTGAAGCCGGCCATCCGTTTCTACAGCGCGCTGTTCGGCTGGCCGGTCATACAGGAAATGTATAACGGAGAGATTTACGTGTTTCATATGTCGGATGGCAGGAAGCTTCTGCTGGACGATATTCGCGGGGCGAGCATCATCGCGCCGTGGGCCCGGCCTGCCGCAGTAATATCCGTGCAGCATCTGGGAGCGACGCACGAACGAGCCGTTCGCGCCGGGTTAGACTACGTTTCAGAAATCGAGAACGGTGTACACTGCCGATATTTCGAATTCCGGGACAACGACGGTCATGAGTGGTGGATGGCCGATAGTGCTTTTGTCTATCCCGGTACAGATGGAGTTCCCTCTGAGGGACCAATCAAGACGGTCCTGCCAAGCGTTGCGGTTTCGGTCTCCGACACGCGGAAGGCGGCTGAGCAACTTGCGGCTGTGTTGGATATCTCATTTTCATCGGTTAATGATGAGAGAGAGAGTCGGGGCTTGTCATTGCCGGATGGCGCGCGAATTGATTTTATTCCGCAGCTCGAAGGCGTTACAGGCAAGTTCCCGCAACTGCGGCTGCAAACGGCGGATTTGCCCGCTTCCTATCGGCATCTCCAGGCGATCGGCGCCGATCTTCTTTCGCGGTCCGACGAAGCCGAACGGGGGCAGCCGATCCGCTTAAGCGACCCCGACGGGCATTTACTCGAAGTCGAGCGATCTTGATAACTAGAAACGGCTGACAATCGCAACGAACGGTTAACTGCGTTCCCCGATGAAAGAATGAAACTTCTGTAAACTTATTTATTTAATAATTAAACAGGGCGCCGCCATTACAGCAACTAGCGTTCCATTGCCGTAGTGAGACAGCGCCCATCCCGTCTTATTTAATAAAATCCGCCATCGAACGCACTTCGATTTTACCCGGATTCGCCGGAACAAACGGCTGTCCGTCCGAATGCCGTGCCAGAAAAGCAACAGTGACCGGCATGCCGGGAATGAGATCGAAGTAGTTGTCGCTGAACACGCCTTCCGCTTCGGAGGAGATCCAGACCTGTTTCGCAAGCCTATCCGTTTCAAGCGTATAACGTCTCTTCGCTCCGTCTTCTTCCACCTTTATATTAATGTCCGGCTTTCCGAGCTTCAGCTCTTTGGCAGGTACGAAATAATGCTCCTTGCTGTCCACGACCGCTCCCTCCGATTCTAGGGTTGCCAATAGAACAAGCGTCCGGGGATCGGAGCCGCTCAGCAGTTCCTCCGTCTTCACCGTATGAACGACACCCGCTCCATTCGCCGACATCTGGACCGGCTGCGACAGTTCTTTCAGCACCGCGCCGTTGAAATCGAGCAGCTTCAGATGCAGCGTCCCTGAAACCGGCGACAACAGGTCGGTAACCAGATGAAAGTCGACTACGCCTTCCGTCGTCCCGTCAATCGACAGCATCACATCGCGGAAGCTCCGCTTGGCGTAATATTGCATCGCTTTCCACCGTCCGAGATAGTCCACGCCCGCCCAGGATGCGACCGGCCAGCAATCGTTGATCTGCCAATAAAGCGTGCCCATGCAGTACGTTTTATTACGCCTGTGCGCCTCGATCGCCATCTTCATCGCCTCCGCCTGCAAAATCTGGCTCATATACAGGAACGAAGGGAAATCTTTCGGCTCCGGCAAATACATGTCCATATATTCTTTAATCAAGCCGTTGCCGCGGGGGTTGCGCTGGTGAGCCGACATGACCTCCGATTCCAATTCAAGATCCGACTCTTCCGCGTAAGTGCGTACGGTCTTATATTCCGGAAACGATTGGAACCCGTACTCGCTCATAAAGCGGCCGACGTAAATATTATAATTTTCAATCGGTTCCACCGCATGCCATACGCCCCAATAATGAATATCTCCGCTGGTAGAAGAGCTGGACGAATGCTGCTCTTTGTCTCCGGTCAATCCTGTCATCGGTGAAGAAGGCCAATACGGCATACCCGGCGCAAGCCGGTTTACGACTTCAGGCAGCAAACGGTGAAAGATCGTTTCATAGTCGGCCCAGATGCGTTCCCGGATTTCGGCCGGATACTCTTTCTTCCAGCCCCACCCCTTGTCTTCATCGTAATGCGACCACGCCGTATCGATTTCATTGTTGCCGCACCATAATACGATGGAAGGGTGGTTCCGCAGCCGCTTCACATTGTCCTCGGCTTCCGCGCTTACACTCCGCAGGAAAGCCTCGTCTCCCGGATACATGCTGCAGGCGAACATGAAATCCTGCCAGACAAGTATTCCGTATTCGTCGCACAGCTCGTAGAAATCATCCGCTTCATAGATACCGCCGCCCCATACGCGCAGCATATTCATATTGGATTCCGCTGCCGTCGCAATTTCATGGAGGTATCTTTCCCGCGTCACCTCGGTCACGAAGCTGTCGTTCGGGATATGGTTTGCGCCTTTCGCAAATACCGGAACGCCGTTTAACTCGATATAGAACGAGGTTCCGCGTTCATCCTTCTCCCGGATAAGCCGCACGGACCGGAGTCCGCTCCTTACGGACCGCCTGTGAACGGATGCGCCGTCTTCCAGCAGCTCCGCCTTAAACGTATACATATGCGGCTCGCCCAGCCCTCTGCTCCACCACAGCTTCGGGTTATCGATCGACAGCTCCAGCTGTACGGATTGGGTTCCTCCAATTAAGTGAACCTCCCGCTGCCATTCCATGCCGTCAGCCGCTATTTTCAACGTTCCGGTCCAATTCCGCTCCGACTGAATCTCCACGGTCCCCGCAAGCTTCGCCTTGTCGGCCGTCACTTCCTTCTGCTCTATGAAGAGATCGGTAATCCGGCAGCAGTTCCACCCTTCAAGCTTAGCTTCTCTCCAGATGCCGCTCGTAACGAAGCGCGGTCCCCAGTCCCAGCCGTAATGATAGGGAGCCTTTCTTGCAAATACGCTAACTCTCTTGTCGCCAACTCCTCCATGCTCGGATTGATCATTCGAGGCAGGCAGCGCATATCCGAGCTTCTCCAGCTTCGGCAGATCCTCCCGAATCGGGGAGCGAAACCGAATGCGAATCGTATTATTTTGCTGTTGGATATGATCTTTCACATCGACCTTCCAAATACGGAACATATTGTCCGCCGATAAAACGAGCTTATCGTTGACGAAAACATCCGCATAGGTGTCCAGACCGTCGAAAACGAGCTCCAGATTGGATGACGCAAGAAGCTCTTCCGAAACGTCGAACCGGCACATATACTCCCAGTCTTTTTTATCGATCCACTGCAGATCTCTCTCGTTCGTACCGTAAAAAGGATCCGGTATCCGGCCGTTCTGCAGCAAATCCGTATGCACGCATCCGGGAACCTTGGCAGGCAGCCATTCCGTTTCCTGGCAAGCTTTGAACTTCCAGTCGTCCAGTATAATTTTCATCTGCTCTCACTCCTGTGTTGGTTATATATAGGGTTCGAATCGCCCAGCAGTAGATCTTGACACACTCAATCATTCCATATTATCTATTATTTCACCTTATGACGCCAACCAACCCCAGCCGGAAGTTGGTACCGGTGCATCCGGGTTTGTTGCCGTGCAATACTTCGAGTTCACATGAATGGGACTCTCTCTCCAGTTCATCGCCCAGGAAACTTAGCCGGAACCAGCCGTCGTTTCCGACCCAATCCGGCCTGTCGCGTTCCACCGTCTTCCAATCGCCGCCATCGATCCGATAGCGGAATTCCGCTGATGCTTTGCCAAAATCGAACCCTAACGCAAGGCCGCGGCCTTCGAACGTAAACGACAAGCTTGCACCTGCGGCAGCCGTTTCAAGCACCATGTCGATCCACTCGTAATACGGGAACCGGCGCAGCGTCCATGGCCCTTCCGTCTCGATCCGATCCAGCGGCAGGAGAACCGATTCACCCCAATGCCGCTCATGAAGCGGTTCTACTATACCGGCGGCCCGCACTTCATCCCAGCCCGGATCGGCTGACCGACTCAATTCCTGCTTCAAGAATGCGATCACGCTTTCTCCATATACCAGGCTGCCCCGGCTGGTCGGATGAAGCCCGTCCGGCAGCCAGTCTTCCCAGCGCAGCTTGCCCTTCCTGTTTTCCTCCAGCGCGTATAACCCCATCCAGACCGATCCGGCGCCATAATGGTCAGCCAACTGCTCAAACTCCCGAATGGAAGCCGGAATAGCGCCGGTCATCATCGCATCATACATATCCTGACAGTACGTGTACACGAATACCAGGTCACGATCTTCTCCTTCGAGCAGCTTGCGAACCAATCCTTCCCTCGTACGCTTCCTGTAATCCGCAGGCATATCGTTATCGTTGACCGCATAGTCAACAAACACGATATCGCAGCCGCGGTCGGTCAAGTCCCGTTTCGCCCGCAGTACGGCCAAATCGCTGCCGGTTGCGCCGATCGCGGCGTTCTCCACCACAATACGCACCTCCGGAAATGATTCGACAAACCATGCGATGACCGGCTCCGGCCAATTGTGCCTTGGGCGGGCATCCGTAATCGATCCGCCGATAAAGCCAAGCGTCAGGCGCCCCTCTTTTATTTTTCTGCTTGTACGAGACAGACTTTTCCGATGGTTCCATATATTTGGTTGCATTTCGGCACTCTTCCTTATTATTTGGATCATGTATTTTTTGTCATGCCGGTCCAGCAACAACGCCGGCTGGCTTTAAGGCCCATTTACATACATTAGTTCAACTTCATTGTAAAGGCAACGTCATTCCGCTTCAGCTCCGGCACCTTAAGTGTAACGGCGCCGTTCTGCACGGGAAGCTCTATCCGGGAGACGAACGTACCTGCCGTCGTGTCGTACCAAGAAATCATCACTGCGGAGGCGCGAATACCTTCGATCCCTACCGTCTTTCCTCCAATCAAGCCGTTATCCGTAACGATCCATCCATAAGAGGTGCGCTCCCCGGACATCATCCATCCGCGGCTTTCCGGCACATTGACGACAGGCGCTTCGGCAGCTGTGACCCGCGGGTTCCTCACCCGAATGTTAACCGGTTCGGAGGCAGCTTCCGTTTGCAAGCCATAAATTTTGATTCCCCATCGCTGAATGCGCGACAAATCCTGCTCCGTTACTTCCTCATCTCTCCAGTAGCCGGCAGGCGTATGATGCAGCGGCACTTTTATCGTTACCCACTTGCCTGCAGGTACCGAGATATCGCTCGCATCTCCGCCTTCGGTCCAACGCCCGTCAGGGAACAATACAGCAGGAGGGGAGCTGCACCGTCATGGTCGACGAACAACTCAACCTGAAACTCATCATATATGGACCAATCGGACGTTTGTATGGCATGCTCGATCACGCCCTGCGCAAAACCGCCGCTCGCGAATCGCATCCGGGAAGAGACGGTTCCTTCGTTGCCCTGTTCAATAGCAAAGATTTTTCCATCGCCGTCTTTATTCGCCTCCGCCCAATCCGGCAGCAACCAGTCCGCCAAATCGCCCTGTTTGCTAAGCGGCATTTCCGCATCCAATTGTTGACGAATGTAAGGCGCCGTCAGCTTCACAGGCTCCCTCTTTTCACTGATATCGATGCCGGCCACAAACTCGGCGAACACTTTCATATGCTTGAACATCTCATCGTTCATTTTGCTTTCATCCCACCAGATCGGCGACGAGGCTAGCCCGTTCGCCAGCGATACCCATAAGGCGTTATGATAGATCCGCGCATCTGTGACGTTGCCGCTTTCCCCGATAAATAATGGCTTCTCATAATTCGCCCATCGGTTCCGGATGTCTTCGGCGAATGCGCCGTAGTGAAGATCGAAGTAATTTTCGCGGTCTGCGATATCCAAGGTGCGGTAAGCGTGATCCCAATAGCCGTCTATTCCCCCGGCCATCGAGCCTTTAGTCGGACGCTGAAAGGGATCGTTGTCTTTGAAATACCGGTGAACTTTGGAGACCCAGGCATTTGCCGCCTCCTGGTCACCCAGCAGCCATCCGTCCGTTCCGTTGACCTCACAGATCAGGTCCCATATTCCGATCGATCTGCTATACCCCCAGCGTGCGATGATATATCGGTAAAGCCTTTCCTGATAATGCCACATTTCATCGTCGGAATAGAAATCTACGGCCTCGCCTAGCAGGGAGTAAGCATTGTCATGCCACCTGCTCGGCCAGTCGATCTTGTCGGCCAGCGAATCGTGCGGCCAAATGACGAAGTTCATAAGCAGATCCCGCTGTTCAAACCAGTCGACCAGTTGGTCGATCCGGTAACCCTTCATGACGTCGTATTTTCCAATACCGGACTGCACCGATTCCAATTGGTTCTTGCCTCCCCCGATGCCGGCCGTATCGTAATTACCGTTCCAATAAGTAATGAGATTGCCGCCATGCTCTGCGATCCGGTCCAGTTTCGACTCGGTTATATTCCAGGGCAACGCGATTCCGACTCCGTAGAAGGGGATGCCATCATGATAGCTTAATGTCCGTTGATTGGACTTCGATACTTGCAGCCAGCCGTGATGGGCGGACGATTCGACATGGAAAACGGCCGGCTCCGTCTCTGCCGTACCGTTCATGTCGGTGACGAGGAATCGGTATGCCCACTCACCGGTTTCATCAGCCGCAAACCGCAGTTTCCACTTGCTTCCGTCGAAAAAACCGTTGATCGGCCATATTTTGCCTGAAGGAGCGATAAATTCAGCACGCAAATCGATTTCTTCGGGATCGTACGGATCGTCGTATTCCGCCGACAGCTCCAGTATCCATTCCATTTTTTCATATTGTCCTGCGGTCTCTCGATCCGGTGTTGCAGACCGAATTGCCGGCCCCTTCGTCTCCTCCGTCACAGGTTCCGTTTCCACAGGAGAAGGACTCTCCTGCCGGTGCAGCAGTAAAGCAATCACGATGACGAGCACCGCGCTTATAACCAAGGAGAATATCCATTTGTTTGTCACCCTGTCCCCTCCCCCTCCTCCCTCTGGTCGCCAACCTATAAATGTTTTCCAGAGGAAAACGACTTCGGAAGCATTGGCCCGGCAAGCCTCCCTTACCTTTTCGCCTCACTCATTCTATTCGCGATTTGCCGTCAGCTTTTTAATTTAGGCTGAGTTACGCGTAATTGTTGCTTCTGACTGCTCTCTAACGGTTGTACATGCCGCTATTTGGTGAAGATAGGCCATTTAAAAGTTTTAACGGTTGTAGGGGCCGATATTTGCTGAAAACCAAACCAAAAACCGTACAAAATGGGCAAATAAGCGCCCTGACAACCGTTAGCCTTGCAAAAACGTGAATAAACCGCATATAACGTCGCTGATAACCGTTAGCAAATACCGGCATGAAATCAGTGCTGAGAAGGTAACAATCATCTGGAACCTAGCCTAGCTTTAAAAGAAAACAAAGTATAGGTTTCACTACAGGATTTCCAAAGGAAATCCACTTCGTAAGCGTTCGCCTATACATGCTTATCTTTCATCGCGAAACGATGCTGTCCTGCCAAAAGACGGCACAGAACCGAGCTGCAACAGCGACTGCAGCCAACGGTTCGTACAGAGCGAAGCCGTTTACGCTTGCCTAGCGATTAATATACCACTCCTTGACGATCTTCTCCGCCTGTTTGCCGTAAATATTGAACCCGACATCGCTCTTCCCCTGTTCATGCGGATACAGCTTAGCGCTCCAATCCCACCAGAAGAACCCGCCGAACCACGGTTCATCCCAAAACACCTTTATAACGGAGCTGTAGAAATTAGCCTGTTCTTCCTCGCTGTAAGGCAAGTCGGTGTGCCCGAAATCCCATGGCATCGCAGCGCAGCCCAGTGCGCTGCGGCAGCCGATCTCCATAAAAACGACCGGTTTGCCGAACTTGCGATGCAGCTTCTCCAGCCTCTCACGGATCGGCTGCCACCTCCCGATCATATTCTCTTCCGTGTCGCCGGGGCAGCCTCCTACCGGATAATATGCACTGGTACCGATCAGATCGACCTGATCGAACCATTCAATCCCTTCTTCCTTGCCATGGTTTGCATTATAGATGAGCAGGCCGCCGTATATGCTCCGAACGCGAGCGATCGTTTCCTTCCACCGCCGGGTCTGTGCTTCGGTCTTAATCATTTCGCATCCAATGCAGAACATTTCGCAGCCCAACTCTTCCGCCAGCTCCGCGTAGTGAACCAGAAAACCCGCGTAGGAGGCAAACCATTGATCCCAGTAAGGATTGGTCCGGCTCTCTTCCTCCGGAAAACCGATATGGGCGCGCCATATACCGTCCCGCGAATTGACGACCGGCTTTAAACATACTTTCATTCCAAGCCGTTTGGCTTCTTTAACGGCGTACTCGATATCCCGGTCCGTCACTGTATAGTTGTAATCGAATTTGATTTCGGTCGAATGGACGGTATCCTGCCATGTCCAGAACGACAACGCGATCCATTCGCTTCCGGTTTCCTTAAGCTTACGCAGTGAATCAACAGCTTCCTGCGTCCGGTATTCTCCGCGTACGGAGCCCCAACCCCACGTCATGCCTTTGATGAATATTCGTTCCACCGTGTCCCCCCCAAAAATCTATGATGTAAGGCTGGCAACCCTGCTATAACCGTTAGCCGACTACCCCCGTCCGCTCAACACTTTCTACGAAGTAGCGCTGTACAAACAAATAGAGGATGACGAGAGGCGCTATCGCAAGCAATATGCCGGTATCGACAATCATTGCGACGTGGTTCGGATCGGACTTCGCATTGGCGCTGCCGGCCGATTCCAGTATTAGCGATATATATGTGTTGGCATTCGCCGGCATCGTCGCCACCTGTGTGGACAACAGCGTCGACTGGCTCATCAGCAGTGAAGCGTAAAATACATCGTTGTACTGCCATACGAATGCGAATAGCATAACCGTAATCAGCGGCGGAATCGCATTGGGCAGCATGATCCGGAAGAACGACTGCACGCCGCCCGCGCCGTCGATCAGCGCCGCTTCCTCGATTTCCTTCGGCATTCCTCGGAAGAACTGCCGGAAAATATAGATGTACAGCCCCGATTTCAATCCGTTTGCTGTCATAGCCATAATAATGGACGGCCACGGCGTATTGATCAGGTTAACGCCTTCCTTTCCGGTGATCATAGAAATAATCCCGAGGAAGTCAAAGCTGCGGAAGTGCAGATAGGTCGGCACCATCAGCGTTTGCGGCGGAACGAGGATCGTTAAAATAACAAAGGCGAACAAAAGATTTTTACCTTTGAAATCAAACCGGGCAAACCCGTAGCCGGCAAGTGCGCAGGAAGCCGCTTGCAGCACCATCATCACCGCAGACAAGGAGAGCGTGTTTCCAAGCGCCTCAAAATAATGCAGTACATTAATCGCATGCTTAAAGTTCTCAAGCGTGAAGTGCTCCGGAATAATAAATATCGTCTTGTTCAGAATATCCTGTTTGTCTTTGACAGCTACTGCAATTTTCATAATAATCGGTTGTACGATGACGAATGAAATTCCCATAATCAGGATCAGCCGGAACAGCCCCCACAACCGAAGCAGCGCCTTGTTTCTCGTCCGGTGAAGCCGGTTCCGGCCGGCTTCCGTCCGGAGCTTCTTGGCGATTTCCATTTCCGCTCCTCCTCTCGATTCAAAAAGCCGTCCGTTCGACGAAAGTTAAACCGTAAATATTTATTCATCAGCATAGGTATTCCAGGAAAGAGATGGCACTCCACCGCTGTTGAAATCAAGGTTGTATTGAATATACTTAACGGTAACAACTCGATTTCAAAGGCGGCCGTAAACCACAGGCTTTCCAAAGGAAAGGCCCGCATCGTAAGCATAAGCTCCGTGCTCATCCCTTCCCTTCCATACTCACGATGAATAAATATTCACAAAAAACTTTCCGTCGAACACTACTAGTTATAATAAAATACCCGTTTCGAAATCACATACCCGATGACAACCAGAATCAGGCTGACGACGATCGTATAGATCCATGACATCGATGCGCTGAGGCCGAAATTAAGCGATTGAAAAGCCGTATTGTAGATCGTCCGGGTAACCGAGCTGCCCGTGAAAGAATCGATAATCGTGTAAATGACGTTGGTCAAAATGAGCGGGCTGACCATTGGGAACGTTATTTTCCAGAAGATCTCATAGCTTGTCGCGCCTTCCAGCTTGGCTACTTCGTACATGGAGCCGGGTATCGATTGCAAAGCGGCCAGGAAGATCAGAATCTGCACGCCCGAGCTCGTAATGATTTGATAGATCCGGGTAACCGCTCCGAGCAGATAATCCACAATGACGACCGGCATGCCGGCTTCGATGAGCAGCCGCGCGAACGGGAGCGCATTGAACAGCGAATCGCTCTGGCTCATCTCCTCTGCGACTTGCGCGCTGCCCGTCATGTTGATCAAGCCGGCCACTTCCGCCTGCGCAATCGCCCCCGAAGCAAGAATGACCGGCAGAAAGAACATGGCGCGTGCGACGGAACGCCCTCTGAACTTCTGGTTCAGGAGCGTCGCGCAAAACAAACTGAAAAACAGGATTAGCGGCACATTGACGACCATATTCATAACCGATTCCGTCAGCAACCGGTTATAAGTCGCGTCCGTCGTCAGCGCATACTTGAAATTTTCGAGACCGGCAGACTCAAGCGTATACCCGCCGCCCGGCAATATCGTCAGCTTGCTGAAGCTGTACCTGATCGATTGAATGAGCGGAGTAACGAACAGGAAGACGAATCCGATCAGCCAGGGCGAAATGAATCCGACGCCGAGTAGCGCCCGCTTCCGGCTTAAAGTCATTTTGTTCCTCATCGTTTCTCACCGCCCACTGCATAATTTTTCGCCTGCACCGTCCGGCCGTTAACGGTTACCGGTTCGTCGAGATAATTGACAATAATGGAAATTCCGTTTCCATATACCGTCTCGTAGACGCCCTCCCGGAGCTTCGTATGCCCCACGATCGGCTCCGTTCTGACGCCGGCAAGCGCCTCGTTCAGCTCCTCGTACATTGATACGGCTTGATCGATCCATTCCCTGTAATTCGCGGAAAAAAGATAATCAAACATCGTCGATTTCAACTCCGAGGAGGCCGCGTGCGACCAGGTAAATCTGGGCGAAGCCCCATACTCGATCATCTTCAGCAAAGCCTCTCTGGAATTTTGCCGATCGTCCAGATTATAAGCGAAGCCCGCGTAATCGATCGAGCCGTGTACGACCATCTGATAGAAAGGCACTTCCTCATCCGTAATATTGAAACGGCTGCTTGCCATCGGGACGTCGATCAGATGCTTCGCATACGGCAGCGCGTAGGCGTTGCCTCCGGATATCATCAAATCCGGCGATTGTACAGATAGTTTTTCCAGCTGGTCTTTCACGATAAACTTGGCATTTTCCCTAAGCACGACACGGCCCGGTCTGTCATCCGAATTCAGCAGATCGCCCAGATCGCGGAGCGACAGGCCGTCTAATCCAAGACCATCATAGCCGCCCGCAAACCGCTCGACATACGATGGCAGCCGTACAGGAGACAGGACGTAATAATCGCCGAGCAGCAGGTTCATCCGGTTGCGCGCCCGGTTGTAATGGGCCCTCCAAGCGACTTCTCTCGTTACATACCGCGCTGCGTCCCTGGTAGGCGAGAATCCCGGCGTGTTTTGGTACACGTTCTGAAACGCGACATCCGGATATAATTGTCCGCCCCCTTGGAGCAGCATATCGGACAGCTTACGGATTCCTGAAGCGCCGCCGAGAGCCCCTGTCGTCTTCACATTCGTCGGTATTTTATGATAGATCCCGTCGTTAAACCAGCCGAGATAGCGCATTTGTACATTGGAAATGCCGCTGTTTTGGAGCTGCCCATAGATAGCCTCTGCCTGACTGAAGGTGGTCATCGCCGTATTCGATTCATACGGAACGCCAAGGATGAACTTCCGCTTCGTGACCGCCCCGACCATATCGAGATAGAACGGAATACTGTCTTTCTCCTCAAGCCGGATCAGCTTGCTCTCGGCTTGCAGCATGCCGCGGTACGTGGCAGCCATGCCGGAATAGTCGGCCTGATCGTTGTAGAGAAAGCTGTAGCGGACGGTGATGTTGCCTTCGTATTTATTTTTGGTCAGTACCGGAATATCTTCAACCTTATTGGCCGTAGCCAGCGTGACCTCATCTTCATCGCGAATATTGAAGCTGGTGTAAGCGTAGTTGTAGGAATTGCGTTTGCCGCTTATATCCGCCCGGATGCTTGCGATCGCATCCCCCTCTTCAATGACGCCCATCCAGGCCGCATCTCCCGATTTCATACCGAATACGGGCAAACGCGCATGTTCTGTAATTTGAGTGCGTCTTGAACTGCCGTAAGTCTGATTCGGTCCGTACAGCACCTGCGAATAATGCTCGTCCCGGACCTTCCCGTTATTATGATGGATCAGGCTTCCGGTCCCGTCCGGAACAAGCGAGTACCCGGAGCTTTCCGTCCCGGCCGCGCCGAAGTACGTCAGCAGGTCGATCGAGCTGATTTGGTACGTATCGGCCTCCTCGATATGACCGGCCGGAATCGTGACAACGACCGAATCGCCGTCCAGCCTGTATTCGAGCGGAATGACGAAGCTCGGTTTATCGACGGCAACACCTTCGGAAATGCCGTTTGCTTCGTTATCCAGCTGAAGCTGCTCCTCGTCGTAACCCGCTTGTTCGAACGCGGCCAGCATCTTTTTCAGCACAAGCTCTCTGGATACGACATCGTCCAGTCTTTCGAGTACATCCGGATTGGAATTCAACGGGTAGTATCTGGCGGATACGTATTTGGCATCCTCGGGCGACAGCTTGCTCAGCACGGCTTCTTCAAGCCGCTGCTTGCTGATCAGCTTCGGCAGGGCGTCGATTGCGCTCGTTGATTCGCCGACCGTGTAAGTGACCCGGATGCCGTTCTCAATGCTCTCAGTTACCGCCTGATTTCTCTCTACGCTGTCGGTGTAGCTGACAAACGTCATCAAATTCGTAAACCGGTCCCGGAAAGTAAGGGTAAATTGAGAGGACAATACCGCTTTCTCGTAAGGAGAGGCGATCATATCCTCCTCCCGGTCTTTCGGATTCGTCCACCAGACATGGTTATTACGCTTGTCTCGAATAGCGACTTCGGCCGTTGCTTCGTGGTAATACATTTCGAGCGTCTCATTCTCCGCCGCAAGCAGCATGTCCTCCATCGGCGGGTTGCCGGCGGGCCGCAAGCGGGCTTCCGCTCCCTCTTCCAGGCCGCTTCGGTGCGGCATGAGCGCCACATCTTCGGTTCTGTCCAAGAGCAAGAAGTAGAAGGCCGCAGCAATGATCCCAAACAGCGCAGCGCATGCGGTGAGCGATATGATCAGCTTTCTGTTCTTCATGACCTGCGGCCTCCTCTATAGTCTGAATATAATTTCTCTGTATACGTTGTAGCCAAAATCGATCATTTGTTGAATCAGACTGAACATCAGCATCGTCAAAAACACGATGATCATCGCAACGACAACTGTCAGCGCCATGGTCGCCACCGTCTTGCCCGCCGTATATTGATGAACCGTCATCGTGCCGATGAACAACAGAAACAGCGACCAAAGCAGTGCTACCGTATTGAATAGCCAGTAAAATGCCGTCTCCTCGAGCGTCATGACATTGCTGATGAGCGTTAACGGCAAAATGATGAGAATGATCGGCACCAGCGAATAAGCAGAAGCCAGAAAGATATCCTTGAACTTCCCTTCCCCGTCCATCAGCGTTGTGACCGACCAGTTCGAAACGCACCAGAGGGCAAAGGGAACCAGAATGTACTTGATTTCATTCAAGCTGTTCATTGTCAGCGGATCGTAGTAATTAACCAGAAATCCGGAATACTGTCTGTTCACAATCATCACGATCATCAGGGCAATCAAAATAATAATTCCGGCGCGGACCTTCCCCTTGTTCTCATATTTCAAGTCCCAGAACCCCTCAAACGGATGAAAAATAAGGCGAAGCGGAAATTTAACCAGATATTGTTTCATTTGTTCGAACCCTCCTTGATCTGTATTTCTTGAAGGTTCTATAACCGGCGAAGCCGATGACCAGCAACAGGAGTACGTTCATCGCCGTGCCGAAATGTTCTCTCACAACGTCTTTGCGGTACCGTTTGAAGGCGGTGGAATAATATTTGCGGTTCATGCCCAGCTTGAAATATTCCATCGCTTCCTTGTTCCGGCGCTCCATGAGATACGCTTTCCCGATCCCAATGTAGGCGATTTCGAAATTGGCGTTTAACCGGAGCGCCTCCCGCCAATGCCGTACGGCCTCTTCCACTTTACCCTCTGCCTGCATGCCGATTGCCGAATTGACCGCTTGACCGAACGCCGTCGGTTCAAATACAACGATCCGGTTTCTGCCGCGGTCAAGCACGGCAATCCGGTCCCCCACATAAGTCAGGGCGACCGGAGTCCGGAAGACGCCAAGCTGATTGCCGACCCCTCCGAATACATAAAGCAGCTTGCCCTCGTCGTCATACGTAAAGATGCGTCCCCGCTGCGCATCCAGCACGCTGTACATGCCGGTCCCGTGCACAGTGATGTCAATGAACCTTGACGGCCCCCGGTTCGCACCGAGTTCATCGTACTGAACATCCCCTATGACGCCGAAATATCCATGCCGCTTCAAAATATCCTCTCCGGAAGGATTTAGCCGCTTCACCGGCTCATTCGAGCCCGGATCGACATTCGTCGCATACACGAAGCCGCGTTCATCGATATCGACACCCGAAAATTCGCTCGGAATAAACAGCACCATCCGTTCCCTCTGTTCCCTTGTCGCAAGAAGCTTCCATATATAATCGCCGAAGCCCGGACGGACTTTGTTCGTGCCGACGTACCCGAGAAATTCACCTTTCTCGTCGAACTGCATGATGCCCTCGAATACGCCGCGCGCCACGACATATACCCTGTCCGCATAATCGACCGTCAGCTTGAGAGGGTAGAACGTGAAATCGGACGGGAGAATATCGGACTGCGGATTCTCGATCGTCCGGATCAGCCGCCCTTCCTCCGACAGAATAACGACTCTGCGTTTTTCCGTATCGGCCACATAGAT
This sequence comes from Paenibacillus tarimensis, assembly GCA_041281825.1. GTDB lineage: Bacteria > Bacillota > Bacilli > Paenibacillales > Paenibacillaceae > Paenibacillus_D > Paenibacillus_D tarimensis_A. Next base: position 4,415,383 of record CP166298.1, read on the forward strand.
GATGCCGGCGTTCGTCACAAAGATGCCTGAAGGAGCGCTGAACCCGTCAGTTATCCCGTTGTTGTCGAAGGAGTCGATGGTCCGGACCACGTTCCAATTTTCGTCCAGATGGACGATTCTTTTATTGCCGCTGTCCAGAATATAGATGTGACCGCTGGGCGCGACGAACAAGTCGTTCGGCTGATTGAAGCTGCCGACGCCCAGAGCGTTGCCGTTATAGGAAACGGACGGCAAATACCCGGACGGAGACGGCACCGCATACCCGTAGTAACTGTAGTTATAACCCTCGTAAGGAGTGACAGCGGCTGTCGGAAGCGGAACGGAAACGAACAGCAGCAGAGCAACCAGCGATAGTACGATTTTCTTGGTTCGCATGATGTCGTCTCCCCCTTAATCCTTCATGCCCGACGTTGCCATCGTTTCGATGATTCTGCTCTGAGCGAAGATGAAGAACAGAATCGGCACACTCATCATCAATAGGGCGACCGCTGCGGCAACGCCTTGGCGGGCAATACCCCCGAATATAATCTGGTCAAGCGCATAGTGGAGCGATTTCAGCTGTTCGCTGTAAATAAAACCGTTGCCCTGGTTGCCCCATAACATTTGAAACAGCAGAATGATCAATGTCAGCCACGCCGGACGGACGTTCGGCATTACGATTGACCAAAAGATCCGGTATTCGTTCGCTCCGTCAATCTTGGCCGATTCCAGCAGCGCATCCGGGATTTGCTCCATGAACTGCTTCATCAAATATAAGCCGAGCGGAAAAGCGAACGACGGGATAATAAGCGCCCAATACGTATCGACAAGACCGATCCAGGACATGATCATATAGTTCGGAACCTGCGTAACGTGAAATGAGAACATGAGCGCCAGAACCACAATCGCAAAGAGAATGTTCCGGCCCGGAAATTTATGCTTCGCAAGCGGATACGCCGCCGCGGAGGCAATCAGTACATGCCCGATAATGCCGGCCGCCGTAATGAATACCGTGTTAAAAATATATCTCGAGAACGGAACCCACGAATTTGCCATTAGCGAAAACAAATCGGCGAAATTGTTCAGCGTCGGATTGCGGACAAACAGCTTCGGCGGGAACAAAAAGATCTCGTCCAAAGGCTTGAACGCGGCGTTAATCGCAAAGACGAGCGGCAGTGCCATAAACGCTCCCATAACTGCCAGAAAGGAGAATAACGACAAGTTTCCCGCGAGCGACCGGTTCACGTGTTTGGTGCGGCGAAGTTTAAGCGAAGATATCACGGCGTTATTCACCCACTTTCTTTAACAGTCTTTGAACGATCAGGTTCGTGCCGAGCATCATCGCGAACAGCACGGTCGCAATTGCCGAAGCATAACCCATCTCGAACCGGATCGTACCGAAGTCGATCAGATGCGTAACGATCGTGTGGCCCGCATAGTTGACGCTCGGAAAACCGGCCAGATAGATTGATACGTCCGCGACGGCGAAAGAGGTTGTGATCTGGATGACCGCGCCGAACATCAGCTGCGGTCTCATCGAAGGCAGTGTAATATACCAGAGCTCTTGAAACCGGTTCTTCACGCCGTCGACGGCCCCCGCTTCATACAGCGTTTTGTCGACCGTTTGCAGACCTGCAATAAAAGCCAGGAAGCCGGTCCCCAGACTGAGCCATAATTGCACGAGAATCAACACGGCCAAAATGTACTTCTCTTCCTTCAGCCACTGGATCGGCTCGAACAGAATGCCGACCTTGATCAAAAAGCCGTTGACGAAGCCGTACCGGTCGCCGGAAAAGATGATGTTCCATATAAAATAGATGTTTCCGGAAATCGACGGCGCATAGAATATAAGGGTCATAATCGCCCTGACTTTCGGACGGAATTCATTGATGATCCAGGCGAACAGGAAGCAGGCTAAATAACTGACCGGACCTGTGATCGCCGCAAACAGCATCGTGTTCTTAAGCGAGATCAGGAAAATATCGTCGTCCAGAAACAGCCGCGTATAGTTCTGCCATCCGATAAATGTCGGAAATTCCAGCATGTTAAAGTAAGTGAAGCTGATGAGCATCGACATTAATACAGGCATAACGGTAAACAGGCCGAAGATCAGAAAGAACGGAGCGATCAGAATATAGGAATGCTTATGATTTCCGATCTGTCTGATGAGTTTTGCCAAGCGGGTACGGGGAGCCGTGCCCGCCCTTTTGCCGTTAACCGCATATTTGATTGTGTTTGGCATGTCGCCTCTCCCCTATTCCGTCGGCAAGCCGAACTCAATTCGCTTGAACGTCATTTCCTCTTGGATATATTGCACATAGTCCGTCAACGCTTCGCGCGGCTCCGTCCGGCCGACAACAGTTTTATAAAATGCGTTGATCAGATGCCTTCCGGTAAAGTAGCCGCCCGGCACTTCCGGAATGCCCTTAACCTCTTCAAATTGTGCGGATAAATTCTTATAATCGGCAATCGGCCACGGGAGCTGCCCCAGTGCCTCAATGTTGGCGGTCGGGTAACGCGCCGCAGCGCCCATTAAACCTTCCATTTCCCGGCCGAACTTCGTCTGGGTATCCGCGGAAGTCCACCATTTCATGAATTCCCATGCCGCTTCCTTGTCCTGCGCTTTCTCCAGCATAAGCACGGAGCTTCCTCCGCTCGGAACGCTGCGGTCGATTGTACCGTCTTCCTTGACCACGCCGGGTACCGGGACGAAACCCCATAATCCTCTGATTTCCGGCGCGAATACGGTCAGTTGATTGTACGTCGTGTAATCCGACAGTCCGATCGGCATTTCGCCGGTCCGAATACGGTTCGCAAAGTCGAATTCACGCGGCAGCTTGTAATCGGTATACAACTCGGTCCATTCCTTAAATATTCGGACTGCGGTTTCGGAATCCAGGTCCGACTGCTTGTCGTCGTTTCTGTAGAACTGTCCGCCATGCTGGAATAACAGCGCGGCATATACCGAGTTCGGCGGAATATTTTCGCCCGGATATTGCGGCTGCAGCGCGAGCGGGAGCCCGAATTCAAGGTGGTTCTTACTTAAGACCGCGAGCAGCGTATAGACGTCCTGCCATGTTTGCGGAATCTCGAGACCTAATTCTTTCAAGATATCTTTGCGGTAGAACAGCATATTGAAAGTCTGTGTTTCCGGCAGCGCGTAATATCCGCCGTCGAAATGATACGGAACCATTGCGCTCGCTCGGAAGCGTTCTGCAACCTCATTGAAATCCGCAAACTGCGACAGGTCGGCAGCCGCTCCCCGCAGCGCGTAGTTCACCGGAATATCGTTGCCGATCTGCATCGCAACATCCGGTCCTTGTCCGGCAAGCGTCGCAGGCAGCAAATATTGCATCTGAACGAGCTTCAGGTTGACGCTGATGCCCGACTCGGGTGTAAACGTATCGTCGATCATGGCTTTCATCGTCTGTGCCTGATCCCGTCCGCTGCCGATCCATACGGTGATCGAACGCTTCGCACCTTCGTCGGCCACATTGCCGATTTCGTTGTAGTCGATGAAGAACGAATACGCGAACCGGGTGACCTCATGCCGCATTTTCGAGAACCATCCGGCCGATCCCTTGGAAAGCTTCTTGCCGGGCGAAGCGACGACAATCGAATCAATCTCAAGAGGCATTTCCCTCGCCTGCAGAATCCATGTTCCAAGCCCCCCGGCATTGATCTTGAAGGCGGTTAGACGACGCGGAATCGTTTCCGGACGCCGGACCATGTCGAGAAGCTGATCCGACATCGTCAGCAGGACGGCCTCCCGGTCCGAACGTTCGCCCCGCATGCTCTCCAATTGTTTGGCGACTGCCGTGAGCCTGGCGCTCTCTTCGGTAAATACGCCGATCATGTCCGGGATCTTCTTCTCCAGTTGGTAGTCCCGGAATTCATCCGGCGCCGTCCCCGTAATCATTAACACTTTCCGGTACATCGCATTGAGGTTCAGCAGGCTCGTTTCGACTTCGCGAATGAGCGGAGACAACCTGCCGAGCGTAACCTCCAGTTTCACTACGTTCTTTCCTTCATTCAGGTAAAAGAGGTATGGATCTTCCCCCCCCAGCAGTTCCATATTAAATCCGCTACGATAATTGAACCGGAGCTCTTCGGCTTCCTTGAACGGCACTTCACCGTTAATCGTCAGCTTTCTGACGGAATCGACGCCGCGGGTGAAATCCTGTTTGACTTTCAATCCGATGCTATATAATCCGGTCTCCGGCGCTTCCACTTCCCATGCAATCCATTGACCGGGCACTCTCCAATTGAAACCGCCGATCGTATTGACTCTGATCAATGACGGGCTGTACGGTTCTACATTCGGACTGGACCGGTCGGATATTGGATACAGGGTCGGCGACGATTTGCTGACGGCATCCTCTCCCTGAACTTCAATCATGTGACCCGCCGTTACCGTCAAGCCTTCCGCTTCATACCGTTTCAACAGCTCCTCATAGGGCAGCAGCGGGTTTTCCTTGTAAATCCGGATGTGTCTGATCACAACCGGTTCCCTTTGGGAGATGAATGTAATCGTATGTTTGCCTGCCGTAAAATAAAACTTGAACGGCTCTTCGTAATAACCTTCGACATCCTTGAAGATTTGCTCTTGCCACATCGGCTTTTCGGTTTGCTGCGGCCGCAGATCGTTGCCGCGGTTGTCCCGTTTGATTTCATCCGACAGATTTGTCCAAATTCGGTAAAATTGCAAATATGCCGCTTCCGCAAATGGCAGCTGTCCGTCAATCAGGATGGAACGTTGAATATCCGAGCTCTTGCCTTCGATGGGATAATACAACATGGACATGTTGTACATTCCCGTTTCGGGAACGTCAACCTCCCATTCGATGCGACCCTGCTCATCCGTCCAGACGGATACGCCCTGCACGCCTTCAAAGTTATCGAACTTCTTCATCTCCATACCGTCGGCTGACGTATAAGTATCCGCGTCGATAACAATTTCGCGTTCAGGCTGGGCGGCACCGGCATGCGCATTCGCATAATCCGCATAAGTATAACGTCCCTCGGGAACGTCCGGCAGATCAAAGTCCGCGCTATGCGAGGCGGCAGCGTCCGTTTTTTCTTCCGCGCTAAGCGCAACGTCACCTGTCCGAGGGAAAATCAGAGCGACCAACATTATGATCATGAGCCGCGATACTAAAGCTTTGAACCTGTTCTCTCCATTCACTGCAAATCCCCTTTCTTATCCCTCTTCCATTCCAATCGGCACGAGATACGGCACAAAAAAAGATGGCAAGCGGAAACGGCTGTCTTTTCGCACGAACCGCCGGCTGCAATCTTTTATGCAGCTCGGTTCCGGGCCGTACATGGCTTTGGCGGCATCGTTTCGCGATGAAATATAAGCCTGTATAAGAGTGAAGCTTATACAGGCTTATATTTTGAAGGAAATCTTAAGACATGAACTCCGAAGATTTTCCCGCATGACCAAACTTTTTGAACATGTATTGATATTATTGCTTCAATTTATCCATTGCCTCTTGCGCTTGCTGCTTGAATTTCTCCACCGTTGCAGTTACGGAAGCATTCTGAAGGATGACTTCATCGATGACCGGATAGAACGGGAAGTCCGGATACGCTTCCTCCATTTCGAGCACACCGGTGCCGTTGATGTTGCTCAAGAATACGTCGATGTCTTCCTGATGTTTATATCTTTGTTCCAGATAATCCTGCCCTACATAGTCTTCGAAAGGAGGAATCATTTCCATCTCTTCGAAGATGTGATACAGGATTTCGGCATCCTTCACGCCTTTCGGAATGAAATAAGCGTGGCCGCCGCCATTGTTGTAAGTAAAATCTTTGGAGCCTCCAGGTCCGTTCGGAATCGGAACGACGCCGAAATCGAACGGAATGTCTCCTACCTGCCATTCTGCGGCGATCCACATCGCAGACTTGCCGTCTTTAAAGGAATCCCACTCCGTCCATTCCATTTTGTTGCCGCTCTTCAGATAAACAACATTCTCTACATTGTACAGTTTGTGAACAAATTCCAGCGCTTCGATCGTCTTCGGATCGGTCAAGCCTTGCTCGCCCGTGGAGTCGTTGGCAATTCTGGCGCCGTTGGCAGCGACCATATTTCTCGATACATGGGCTGCCCATCCGGACCATCCCCATACATCCGGCTTTCCGTCGCCGTTAGTGTCTCTTGTAGCGTCACGTGCAATCTCCAGCAGTTTATCCCATGTCAATTCGCCTCTGTTGTATAATTCATGCAAATCCGGCAAGCCGTACTGCTTGAAAATATCCCGGTTATAGTGCAAGCCGACCCCGCCCACGTCAATCGGCTTAAAGCCGTATTCGCCGCCGGCAACGGGAGCAATCTTTTCAACGTAGTTGTTTTCCGTGTTAATATCGGAAGAAGCGGAGGTGAATTCGTCAAGCGGCAGCAGCAGTCCGTTCAGGATGGCCGGAAGCGCCCACTTCACTTCCATTCGGACAATATCCGCGAACGGCTCTCCGGCAAGCACGGAGGTCGTGAACGTATCGACGTATTCGCCCCAAGGGACGTTGACGAACTCGATCTTCATGTTGTATTTCTTCTCGAGCTCGGCAATTTTATCCAGCCGCGCTTTCTCGCTGGCCGTCTCGCCTTTAGGCGTCAAATCCCACCAAGCCGATAATTTGATCGTACGCCCGCCAAGATCGATCGCTTCTTCTTTCGGTTCCTCCTCAGCCGTTTCGGGAGCCGGTTGGTTTGAACTTGGAGGGGTCGCCTCCTTATTGTTCGCAGGCGTATTCGAACCGCCGCTGCATGCCGCGAGCCCATAAACAAACAATAAACAAACCAGGATAATTGCAAACGGTTTCATTTTTTTCATTCTTTTTTGCCTCCCTTTCTTTTTCCTGCCGAAATTTAAAGTTAAATGGCAATAACCGGATAACAAACCCCCGATGAGCGGCAGACTTGCTCAGCTTGTTTTCATTCGCTAGGATCACCACCATATGTAATATGTGAAAGCGTAATCAATAACATTAGGATATCATTCTATAAAATTACAGTCAATAATTTTATTTTTTTGTTATGCATTTCGTTATGTTGTGTTATGTAAATAGTTACGAATAATTATGTCGAATAACCGATGGCCCGCCGATTGCAATCCCTTTAAAATAAAAGCATTCCTACCTATGACAGCTCAAACCGTCTCGAATTCCCGCTGTAGCTGCCATACCTTTCTCCTTGTTTTTTTATCAATTTGTTATATAAAAAATAAACCTCTACTATAAAACGCACAGGATCCGCTATCCCCCATAAACCTTGTCTAATCGAAGGGTTGATGGAAAATAACGGATCCTGTGTTCAGGAAATATACGATTTTGGCGCTTCAATTATTTGGCTGTTGATTCTCGCATAATAATATCTGCGCAGATTAATGTTTTTTCAATATTTGAGTCGGGATTGGCGATCCGCCATAAGATGCGGTCGACCGCTCGCATCCCGAGCAGTTCTTTATTTACGTTTACGGTCGTTAGGGCGATCTCGGAATCCGGATAGGTGTTGTCGAAGCCGGACACGGCACACTGCCCCGGAACGGAAATCCCCCTTGCCGAGAGCGCTTCAATCGTACTGATCGCCGTAAAATCATTGGCACAAACGAACACGTCCGGAATATCCTCTTCGGGCAGCGCGGTTATAGCCTCGGAGATTTCGACAAAGCTTTCAACTTCCGTCAGCCGCTTATTTTGCCGGGACGGGAGCTGATGCTCCTCGAGCACCGTACGGTAAGCAATCCAACGTTCCATGAAGCTTCGGGCAGCCTTAATATTGCCGACATACTGCAGCTTGCGGAAGCCTTTGGAAATCAGTCTCGTTATCAGCTCTCTCATGCAGGTAAAGTTATCGGTAAAGATCGTATCGCAGTGAAAGGCGGGATCGTGATGATCCACCATTACAACGGGTATGCCCAGTCTTTTAATATCCAGCAATATTTGCGTCGATATATTGCCCAGCGTGACGATTCCTTTAATCGCTTTCGGATTGAGCATGCTGAATATATGATCGGAGGACGGCTCTGTGATTGTGATGATGTCAAGTCCGATCTGATCCAATCTGCGCGAAACCCCCTCGAAGATCGGCCCCCAATAGACTGAACCTTTATTCTGATACCTGATGTTAGGGAACAAAACGACGATCGTTCCGGCAATCTGCGGCACCTCCGGAACAGGACCTTCCGTCCTCCGGGTCTTCTGCGTCTTATTGTTGAAATAACCGAGCTGGCCGGCCGTCCGCAATATCATATCCCTTGTCTGCGCACTTACGCCGGATTTACCTGACAAAGCGCGGGAAACGGCAAATTTGGAAACGCCGGTCATATCGGCAATCTGCTGAATCGTTACTTTCTCTCTCATCCTAATCAACTTCCTGTCATTGTTATTTGTATAGGGATGACCTTAATGCACCCAAGATGCCGCTATTTTCAACAATACAAATGGACATAACATACGAGTTAGTTATTATTATTATTGTTAGCAAATTGTTATGTTAATGTTATCTTACAATAATTGAAGCCGTATGGGAACAAATAAATCAGGATTTTTCCGTTTTGGTGCGAACGAAGCTTGCAAACCGAGGGCTGATTTTAGCAAAAAAGCAAAAAAATCGGAGCTGTCACTATCGATGACAGCCCCGATTCGAGCCTTTTTACTTGCTGCTAATGGACGCTCACCGCGCCGCAGCTGCGGAAGACGGCTTCCGCCTGGTCCAGCCGGCTGATGCCGCTGCCTGACTGATCAGCGCTCTCGCCGGTATCGGCTACGATGACGAGCGAGCCCGAATGAATGGCGGACCGGCATAACGCCGCTTCCCGTTCATCCAGTCCTAATGCCGTTATCGCCGAGCCGACGCCGTCATTGTCCCCGGTAAAGGCATCATTCGCGAGCAGCCCGCCGAACAATGCGCCTCCGGCCACATTGTTAGAAGGACCTGCCGTTGCTCCTGTATTCAGGCCGCCTCCCGTTATTGCCGCTCCCAGTGCAACATAAGGAATGAAAAACGGATGCTCCCGATTTTCCCTCGTTTCTGCCAAATCATCCAGTTCATCCGCATGCACGTCGGATTCCGATTCGACTCTCCGTGAATGTTCCGCATTTTTCGCCAGTACCTTCAATTCATTTTTGTGAAAGCCCTCGTTTTCAAGCGTCCTGACAGCACGGATAATCTGCTCTTCGTTCGCGAATATGCCGATTTTTTTAGCCACGCCCGTCACCCTCCTGGATTGTAACTGCCGTATTTCCGCAGTTTTGGAATAATTGTCTACCGCCAAGTATGCCCAACCGTTTTACAACTGATTCCACTTTGGAGTATGATGGTAGCATCATGAATGAGCGTATTTTCGATTCAATCGCCAGGGAGGATAATACCAATGTTGCATCGGTCGCTTCGTTATAATGCAGGTTGGGAATGGCATCTCTTACTGCGCTCCGGCGATAATAACCCTATACAAGAGCTCAAAAACTCGATCCCGGCTTGCGCCGGTTGGCTTGACAAATGCGAGGAGCGCGCACGTAATCATATCGCGGTCATAGAACTGATTGACGGACAACCCGTATTGCACGGAACGTTAATGTTTCAAGTATCGGAAGAGGAAGGGGATATCCAGCCGTTCCACTATTGGATGACGCCGGAAATGCTGGTAACGATCCACAGCGATATGAGATTGCCGGTCCGGCTGCAGCGTTCCCCTTGGGAAGAGATGTTGGCGAGATGCCTTAACGCCCCTGAAGCTTTTTCCGTTATACTCAGCTCCGTCCTTGAGTCGCTGCTTACCGGGCTGGACGCATTCGAAAGGAATCTGAGGAAGCTTGAACAGAAGATGCGAGCTCACGGGCGGAACGTTCCCGTCGAAGCGATTATCGACCTCCGTTATGATTTGCTTCATTGGAACCATCAGTTTGTATCGGTCAAGGAGATTGAAGGCGCGGCGAAGGAAGCGTTCAATCGCGAGATCTGCGGCAAGGAAGGTTACGAACGGTATAAACATAAGCTGCAGCGGATTGATACGATGCTTAGAGCTTATAATGAAGAGATCGAGACGCTGACTTCTATGGATGAAATGCAGAGCGGATTTCACGGCAATGATCTATTAAAAACACTGACGATTATTATCGCCTTATTCACACCCGCGACGGTCGCAGGAATGCTGTGGGGTTTAAACTTCGAGAGGCTTCCCTGGCTCGAGGAGCCATGGGGGTTTGCTCTCCTGTGCGGTATCATCCTCTTATTCACAATGATGGTATATGCCTGGCTATGGCGCAAAAGCTGGGTGAAGGTGTCATCCGCCGAAAAAAGCCGCAAACGGAAAACGGCTCAAGGCAGCCAGCGGAGCAGGCGCCGCCCGGCAGCTGCGGATGCGTCCGCATCCCTCTCTGTCGAACCAGTAACGTTAACACGCTCCAAGGCAAAGCGCCAAGCGGCTAAAGCCGACGTTGCCGGGAAATCTGACGATCGCGTTTCGCGATAATTTATTGATTTAGCTTGACCGACCGCCCTAACGCAGGGCGGTTTTTGATCGTTTAGCGTTTCATGCGCAACTCACCCTGCTCTTGTCACACCATAGAAAAAGATTCTTTCTCAGCAGCCCGCTCGCCACCTCATTTTCACTCATTAGAGAACATTTCTTTCTCTGCAGTCCACTCGCTACCTCATTTTCACTCATTAGGGAACATTTCTTTCTCTGCAGCCCGCTCGCCACGTCATTTTCACTCATTAGGGAACATTTCTTTCTCTACAGACCACTCGCTACCTCGTTTTCACTCATTAGGGAACATTTCTTTCTCTGCAGGCCGCTTGCTACCTCATTTTCACTCATTAGGGACATTACTTTCTCTGCAAACCACTCGCTACTCATTTTCACTCATTAGGGAACATTTCTTTCTCTACAGTCCACTCGCTACCTCGTTTTCACTCATTAGGGAACATTTCTTTCTCTGCAGCCCGCTCGCTACCTCATTTTCACTCATTAGGAAACATTTCTTTCTCTACAGATCACTCGCTATCTCGTTTTCACTCATTAGGGAAAAATCTCATCTATTTCGGGAACGTTCCCAATATAATTATTGCAATATTAAGTATTTATTCTATACTAAAGCTAATAGGTTGCAAACGTTCCCGAAAAGGAGTATAACAATGCGAGTATCCATCAAAGATATTGCTATAAAATGCAGCTTATCGGTGAGCACGGTATCCAGAGCGTTAAACGGCGACTATGGCGTAAAAGACAGAACAAGATCGAGAGTACTTGAGGCAGCCAGAGAGCTCGGGTATGTTCCCAATCTCGCTGCAAAAGAACTGGTAAGCCAAAAGAGCCGCCTCATCGGAATCGTACTGAACGACAGTGAATTTGAAGCTCGTCCAGCCTTTTTCGAGCTTCTCCCCCATATCAACAAAACGTTGGCATTGTACAATTACCGGGCAATCATCTGCACGGTTAACGCTCACAGTTATTCAAAGGGTGAACTGCCCGACCTGCTGACCTTGCGCAATGTAAGCGGCTGCATTATCCTCAGCGCCTTCAGAGCCGGCCATCCGATCTATGAAGATATCAAGCATATGAATCATCCCGCAGTAGTGTTTGAAAGCTCGGTCTTAACAAGAACCTGCTCTAACATTAATACGGACGAGATCATGGGTGCTTACATGGCCACTCGCTACTTGATCGAATGCGGGCATAGGCGGATCGGGTTCGTTAACGGATCCGAACATTTTGAAATCAGCAGAGAAAGGTTGGCCGGTTTTCGAAAAGCGATGGATGAATTTCGGCTGCCGGTCAGCGATACGCAAATTGTTTGGAGCGACTATACGGGCGGCGGCGGGAAAAACGGTGTGGAACTGCTGCTGCAGCGTCACCCAGAAATAACAGCTGTGTTTTTCGCCAACGACTTGATGGCTATGGGGGCAATATCGTCATTGGCGGAGATTGGGGTGCTCATTCCCGAACATCTCTCTGTTATCGGCTATGATGGACTTTTTATCTGTAAATACTACAATCCGCCTTTGGCAACCGTTGTCATTGACAATCCGGCCTTAGGGACAAAGGCTGCCGATATGCTAATTGAATTGATCAATGGGAGCCGCGGAAAAACGGTAAGAATCGTGCCGCAATTATTCAGAGGAAAAAGCGTGAAGCAAATATAACTATGCAAAAGAGACTTTGAGCCCCGCTCAAAGATCCCTATGTAAGAGGAGAGACTTAAAACGGAGAGACTTTAAGCTCCACTCAAAGGTCCCTATGTCATGCTCAAAGATCCCTATGTCAGGAGGAATGTAAATGTCTCGAAATAATTGGCGAATTACACTATGTTCGTTAACCGTCGTTGTTTTCGCTTTGACCGGTTGCCTGACATTTAAAACAAACGATGAAGCGCCCCGCAATTCACTATCCGAAAATAAAGCGACCGTTGAACCTATTCAGGAGTACACTCCGAAGGATAGACTTGAATTCATTCAAACCATTCGTAAAAACAAGGACTCCGGCCAAGCATTATACGAGGTATACCGGGATCTGACGGTCATTGATATTCACAATCACGATGCCTGGGATCCGAAAGCCGTAAATAAATGGGCGCAATATGGCATCGACAGGATTGTTCTTTTTGGAAATATTTCAGAGCCCCGCGCTCAAACCTCGGATCAACTGGCTTGGGACCACTATCGTAAGGACCCGGCACATGTGTATCCCTCGTTCGCAGGGTTTCCGATTTATGAAGAAGAGGGAGTAGCCATCGTTCGGGATAAACTGGAGCAAGGCTATTTAAACATCGGAGAAATCGCCGCGGCTTCGACTTATTCTCCTGTTGTATCAGGCTTGAAATGGAAGGCGAAGCATCCGAACGACGGGTATTTCCCGCAAATTTATGAGCTTGCCGCGAACTACCGCGTGCCTATCCTGCTGCACATCGATCCGCCAAACGGATTACCGATCAAATATTTGAAGGAAGCACTGGAGCAAAACCCGGACACGATTTTCATTTTTGCGCATGCCAATGCTTTTAACACACCTGAAAATATAAAGCTTCTGCTGGAGAACCATCCGAATTTATACATTGACTTTTTTGCAGGGTTTACCGCCTATAATAAGGACAGCGGCAATCAATTGCAGGACTTTGTACCGTTAATGGAGCAATATCCGGACCGGTTTATGGTATCGACCGATTCGGGATACGGTCTAACGGTAGAGCAGGCTGCGCTTGCGATTTATGAAACAATCGATTTGCTGTCCCCTGAAACCGCGCTGAAGGTGGCCTATCAAAACTATGAAAGATTTATCGAACTGCAGCCGCCGACAGATACCCAGATCGCGAAGATCGAGGAGTTGTCCGGTCAGCTTGGTATTAACGAAACGTATCGGTTGAACAAGCGGATGGCGAACGAGCTGATTTTCGAGTTGGAGCGGAACCTGAAGGAAGGGGAATAAGAAATCACCCTTGTAATTTAATTTTTTTCTAATTCAAAGGGAAGCCGGTCAGGATGAGGTTCATCCTTACCGGCTTTAGCCACCAGTATCCTATTTATAGGATTATCGGAAAAAAACCTTTTTGAATATAATGAGCAAATGGAATGTGCCCGCCTGACATTTCATTGCCTACGAGCGGGACGCCTGCGCTCTCTACTTTGTCGGTCACTTCGAAAAATCCCGAGCAAGCCTGGCACCCGCCTTTAATAATTCCCAATTTCGTGACATGTTTAAAGAGCGGTTGAAATGGATGATCGGCTTTGCTGAACTCGCCCGGCCACGCTGTCCCTAGTCCGTCAAACATAACTTCCACCTCGAAACCCGCTTCATGCAGTTCTTGCCCATATAATAACCCATGTACTGCCTTACCTACATCTTGCGGATTGGCTTGAATGATAATCACATATTTGTTTGGTGATGTTCATCAAATCTCCCTGTACCGTTAATTCTTAATCTCAGCTTCTTGCTAAAATCAATGACCAGCAACCCGAGATCATAATTCATTGCCAGATTTTCATTCAAAGGATCACCCTTGACAGGTCCGGACCTGATCGTTATTGCGGCATCATCCGTCGCAGCGATGAATCCAGGCTCTCCCGTTAACATGGAACACCACACTCTTCCCTTCTTATCGACTGAAGCTGCAACGACCAACGTTTGTGTCGACAAGAAAGCAACGGCCCCTTTAGGGATCCTGTTCTTAATGCCTCTTCCGTTTTGTTCCGCTATTATCTCCGCACCCGCCAGCTTCTGCACCGCTATTTCCCCGGGATGGTATATGCCCGGCATTTATTCGCTTCCCCACTCGATATCGGACCTGTAAACGTCATAAGCAAGGTGGTATTCCATAATCCGCGCCACTTCGGAAACGAAAGGCTCATCATAGCCGGCCCGCCGAAGTAAATGAAACCCAAGCTCCATCCCGGAAGCGATGCCGCCGGCAGTTACGATTCTGCCGCTGTCCACTACACGGGCGCGGCTGATCCGGCAGGCCGGGGCGATTTCCGCAAGCCGTTCTATCGGCACTTTTCCCATCTGCGATGCCTCAAGACTGTCCGGTTCCTTTCGGTTTGTCGCCGCGATGCCGTCGAGCAGCCCCATATTCCCGTATACCCAGGAGCCTGTGCAAACGCTGGTCAGCAGGCACGACTCGGGCAATGAGCGGATATAACGGTGCAGGCGGCCGTTAAACATCTCCTGACGTGTGCCGAAACCGCCCGGAATCAAAAACGCGTCCATGTCCGGCTCCTCCAAGAAGCTATGGTTCGGCAGCACGGTAAAGCCCGCCTGTGTTTGAACGGGCCGTAATGCATCCGCGATGAGAAACGCTTCCAGCTCCGGATCAAGCCGACGGGCTACCGAGAATACGCCGTACGGAGCAGAATAGTCTATAACTTCCGCATCTTTGAATACATATATCCCCAGCCGGAATCCCGCTTTTTTCATCTTCTCCTTCTCCCTTCTTCAAATTATGGTTACAATTGGATCGAGTTCTATGCTATCATGTTATTATCTATTTGAATAACGAAAAAATCCGATGTTTGGTATCGGCATTTCCGATATCAAAGGGAGAGAAACTCACTATGATTGAGATGCTGGAAGGGCGATTTTTGCTCACTTTTTTAACCGTACAGGAGGAGGGAAGCTTTAGCAGGGCGGCGGCAAAGCTAGGATATGTGCAATCGACCGTAACGTCACAAATTCAATTGCTTGAGCAAGGCTGCAGGCAAAAGCTGTTTCACCGCCTCCCCCGCGGAGTGAAACTGACGGAAGCCGGGGAGAAGCTGGCCGTATATGCCCGCCAATTCGTTCAGCTCGGCCAGTCGCTGGAGGAAGCGCTCGGGAGCTTGGAGGAACCGAAGGGGCCCGTTCGGGTTCGGGCGTTAGAGTCGTTTTGCGTCAATCGGCTGACAAGATTTTTCAACCCGTTTTTTGGGGATTATCCAAAAGTTACACTATTGCTGGAAACCGGATTTCAAGGGGACATCGTCGAGCAAGTGCTCTCTCATGCCGTCGATTTCGGGATCGTTCCGAAAGATCCGGCACGGGAAGATTTACTATTCGAGCCTTTAATCGAGGAAGAAATGGTGCTTGTAGCGTCCAAAGAATTGGCCGACCGCATACTTGAGAAAGGATGGGGGTGGCTGCAAGGGATCCAAGTCATCGGCTTCGGCGAGCGGTGCGTCTACCAGACCGACGGACAAAAGCTGCTTGCTGAAATGGGAATGCCCGCAGAGACTCAATTGGCGGAGTTCCCCAGTACGGAATTAATTCGACATATGGTCGCTTGCGGGCTTGGTGTCGCGTTTGTTCCGGAGATTACAATGGAGCTGGAAATAGCCGAAGGAACCGTTGTCAGCCTTCCATTACCGAAGCAAGTCCGGCTGACACACGGAATTATAAGGCATCGTGACAGAGTTCTGAATACTCCGGCGAAGGTATTCCGAAACAAGCTGCTGGAGTATTTTTCAACTATTCACATCTAAGTTCCCTGGCCTATTTCCCTGAAATTAATTTTGTGCACGAGCGGGTGAAGCGTAGCTTCTTCATATGTAATCCCGTTCTTTGTAACCCTATCCGACAAAACAAGGCTGCCGCCGATAATGTTATCTCCAGCAATATTGTTGTGATCTTCGGCTTCCACAATTAGTAGATACGTGTACTCGTTCTGCCCGAACGTTTCATTCAGTACATATTTCGTTATAACGATTTCCTTTCCGTTCAGGTATTGCGGATCGACATGCTCAATAGATTGGATAACGTTCATCATCTGCTCCATCCTGCTGTCGGCCGGATCATCGTCTGGTGATGCCTCGTACGGATAAGTAAATCGGAGTTGCGACTGGTAACTTTTCGTATCATATCCGTACATTTTGGCGTATAACGAATGAGGGTGCAGACTTGAAGCCGACTGGACGGATTGGTTATCGGCTTTGGCTTGTGAAGGCGGCGAAAACACCGTTAATGCGAGAATGTTGATCAAAATCAAAATTCCAAGGCCCGCGAACGTCCATTTGTTTTGTACGTTATTATAATTGGCAATCATCTGAACTCTCCTTTTTATCAGATTCGGCTTGGAGGCCATATTTACACAAATACCAAAACGAGCTTGCGAGGTCATTTCGGCCATTTCAATTAATGTCTTCCCGTAACGTCTAGCTTCCTCGCGTCCCAGTCGTCTGAGCGTAAGGCGATCGGCTGCGATTTCTTGCTCATTCTTTAGATTGCGTGCAGCGATAAAGATAAGCGGGTTAAACCAGTGTAATGCGACAAGAAATCGCACTAAAACATTTACAGGTATGTCGCGGCGCTGATAGTGGGCCAGCTCGTGGCAAATGATGTGACGGAGTTGACGGTGATTATAGCTTGATAAAAGCTGCTCCGGCATGAATATAGTGGGACGAAATATCCCGCATAAAAATGGGCTGTGATCGTGGCGTACCCACCGGATTGTAATGGTTCGCCGAATGCAGAAACGCTCTTTGCATTCCTCCAGCAGCTGTTGAATACCTTTATGGGAATTTACTGTAGACCTTAAGAAGAGACGATTCAAAAACAACCGATCGAGATACAGCCAACGAACTAAAGAATATATAAAGCCCAGAAACCAAGCGATCTCCGCAATACCCCAATAGAAATTTTGTGAAAAAAACGCCGCTCGATGACTAGACATAGAGGGATGTAAGAATGACGGAACACTGATAACACCTTCATCAGCTACCACTTCGTGAGGGGGTTCAATCAAAGCTTGCTCCTGACCTTCAACCAGAATATTAATATCCGTAAATGTCAGCAAGCTCCACTGACTCCCCTGCCCCCATGGCCAAAGCAAATGTATAAATACGGATAACCAGAGGATGTAGCGCCAATTCCAACGGCTTTCGTTTCCGCTCCATCTTACCAGGCCTATAATCAGCAGGATCAAAAATGCTGAGGTTATTGATGTTAGAACAATGTGACTGAAAATATTGTGAAAAGTCATGAGTCGCTTCTCTTCTCATCAAGCATTTGTTTCAACTCGTCGATTTCTTCCCTCGTTAATTGTTCTTCATTGATGAAGTGGACGATTGCCGACATCGGCCTTCCGCCGAACAGCCGCTCAAGAAAAGATCGTTTTTCAACCTGGATGCAATGACTCCGTTCCACCAACGGATAATATTCATACCTCCTTCCTTTTTTCACAAAGCTGATTACTTCCTTGTTCAAGAGTCTGTTGATCAAGCTTTTTACCGTCTTGTCCGTCCAGGATTTTCTTTGACGTATGGCTTCAAAGATTTCATTGGCGGCCATGTTCCCGCGTGTCCATAAACATTCCATGACTTCCCATTCCGCTTCAGTAATACGTGAATTCATTGAACTGCCTCCTAACTATTACAACCGTAATCTTAATAAGAGATTACAGTTGTAATTGTCAGATGTCAAGTCTAATTTGGTAACCGTTGCTCCAATATTCTTGTTTCTTCTTCGATCCGCTTCATGTCGATACGTTCGAACAACAGCGATAACTCCTGAATTTGCCGATTTGCAGGAACGGCGACAACCTTCCACTGCGGCCCTTCCAGCTCCAGAAACGTTCTAATTTTATCGCAGGAAAAAGGGATAAACGGCTGAAGCAAATTCGCGAAATTGGCGATCATTTGCACGCAATGATGCAGCGTATTCCCGCATGCCTCCCGGTTTTCCTTGAGCTGTGCCCACGGTTTTTGTTCGTCAAAATATTTATTGGCCAGACGGACGCACGCAAATATCGATTCAATTGCTTCCTTGATTCGGCCCTGTTCGATTAAAGCGCCGGATTCGGAATAGAGCTCCTCCATTCTCCGTTTCCATTCTTCACTTAACTCTCCTTCAGGTACACACCCCTCAAACGATTTGTGGATAAATGCCAATGTGCGGTTGACAAAATTGCCGAACGCGCCAAGCAGCTCACCATTGTGGCTGTGAATAAACTCTCTCCACGAAAAATCGGCGTCCCTTTTCTCGGGACCGTTCGCGATCAGAAAATAGCGGATCGAATCCGGCTGATAGCGGCTTATGATGTCCGGTACCCAGACCGCCCAGTTTCGGCTTGTTGAAAACTTTTTTCCTTCCAGTGTCAAATATTCGCATGATATGATTCGGTCGGGCAAATGAAGGCTCCCCGCACCAAGCAGCAGCGCCGGCCAGACCAAGGTGTGAAAAGGGATGTTGTCTTTTCCATGTACATAATAAGCGATCGTATTCTCGCGATCCTCCAGCCAGAACCGTTCCCAATCGCAGCCTGTCTCCGCGGCCCACTGCTTGCTTGCCGAGAGGTAGCCGCTGACGGCTTCCACCCAGACGTAGATTTTTTTACCTTCGAAGCCTTCAACCGGAACATCAACGCCCCAGGTCAAATCTCTGGTTGCAGCGCGGTCCTGCAGTCCCTCTTCCAAATATCTTTTCGTCAACTGTACGGCATTGTCTCTCCAACCCTGAGATTTTTCCGTAAATTCAGTCAATTCAGCCTGGAATCGGGAAAGCGCCAGGTAATAATGCTCCGTCGGACGTTCGACAGGCGGATTTCCGCACAGCTTGCACGCCTTATCCGATAAGTCTGCAGGGTCTAACAGCGTTGAGCAATGATCGCATTGATCTCCCCGGGCGCGATTGCCGCAAACCGGACATCCCCCCTCGACGTACCGGTCCGGCAAAAACCGCCCATCCGTTTCGCAATAGGTTTGCAATGACGTTTTTTTGTATAAATAATCATTTTTCAGAAGCTTCAAAAATAACTCACGAACGACCTCATGATGAAATGGCTGGTCTGTTCGTGTGTACAAATCATACGAGAAGCCCAACTGCTTAAAACAATCGACAAATTGTTGATGGAACCGGTCCGCAATTTGTCCCGGGGCAACACCTTCCTGAGCCGCTTGAACGGCAACGGGCGTTCCATGGCAATCGCTGCCCGACACATACAATACGTTGTCGCCTTTGGCGCGGAAATAGCGCGCCAGCACATCGCCCGGCAGCAAGCTCGCCAGCCTTCCCAAATGCAACGAACCGTTAGCATACGGCCATGCTCCGCCGATAAATATATTGGCCACAATAAAGACCTCCTTCAAAATGGGCAAAATAAAAAACTCTCATCCCAACAAAGGGACGAGAGTTGATCTCACGCGGTACCACCCAATTTTATCAATGCCTTGCGGCATTCACCTCTTCAGGTACGACGCGGGAAGCGTTTATACCCTAGCACGTTAACGGATGCGGGTTCCGGCGCAGCCTACAACCGCATGAGGGTTCGGTGCGCAGCTCTGAGACCATGTTCCCGAGGTTATTCTTTGCTCCTTTTCAGCTGCCGGAGCTCTCTGTCCAAAGACTTCACCTGCGGTACTCTTTCTCTTCTTCGCTTTTTTGGTTATTCAAGTTAAAGGGAATTATACAAAAATGGGATTGTTTAGTCAAGGAAATGTTCTTAAATAACCGCTAACGCATCGAGATCGTGATTTTTTGCTCCTGCTGGTTCCAGTTTACATTCGCCCCAAGCGTCTCGCTTTAGACGTTATTGATTTGGAAAAAGTTGTGAAGTGTGGTTGACAGACTCGATTAAAACCGCTTACTTCCTCTATTTGGGAAAATCGTTTATTTTAATAGATATCAACCGATAAAAGGAGACATGCCCAATGATCCATTCAGTTCCTTCGCCTACGCTTATCCCTCGCGACGTATTGTTCGGCAATCCGACGAAAGCAAATCCGCAATTATCCCCCGACGGAAGGTTCCTGTCTTATCTGGCTCCGCTGAACGGTGTCCTTAACGTATGGGTTGGTCCTGCCGGGGGCGAAGAGTATAAAGCGGTAACCCAAGACAACGACAGAGGCATCCGATTCTATTTCTGGGGGTATGACAACGAACATATCCTTTACGTTCAGGATGTAGGCGGAAACGAAAACTGGCGCCTGTATTCCGTAAACCTGTCGACCAGCGAAACCAGGGATTTAACGCCGTTTGAGAACGTCCAGGTGAATATTGTCAAGCATAGCAAAGATCATCCGAACGAGATCCTTATCGCCTTAAATAAAGAGAATCCCGCGGCCCATGACGTATACCTGCTCAAACTCTCGTCCGGAACGCTGGAACTAGTCGCTAAAAATCCCGGCAATATCGTTCATTGGGTAACCGACGGCGATTTGAACGTACGCGGCGCTGTAGCCTCTACACCGGATGGAGGGACGGACCTGCTCTTGTATGGTAAGGACGGGGAGTGGAATACCTTCCTTTCGTGGGATATGGAAGATTCGATGGCCAGCCGCCCGGTCGGTTTTACGAAAGACAACCGGGAAATGTACCTTATCGATTCAAGACATGTAAATGCGGGACGTTTAATCCAAATGAAGCTCTCCGATCAATCGTTTCGGATCATTGCGGAGGATCCGCAGTACGATGTAGAACATGTGATGACCGATCCGGAAACCTATGAGGTTCTAGCCGTTTCTTTCAATAAACAAAGAAAAGAATGGGTCGTTCAAGACGATTCGATCAAAGAAGACTTTGTGGCTATTCGCAAGCTGCATGACGGAGACTTTTCCATCCATAACCGCGACGCAGCCGATCGCACCTGGCTGATCGGTTTTCATTCGGACACGGGACCTGCATCCTATTACATATATAACCGGGAAACCAGGGAGGGAACATTCCTCTTCCACAATAAGCCGGAATTGGCCGAGTATGAATTAATGCCGATGAAGCCGATATCCTTTACTTCACGCGACGGTCTCACCATTCATGGCTATATTACCTATCCGCCCGGCAATCGCACTAAATTGCCGTTGGTATTGAATGTGCATGGCGGTCCGTGGTCCAGAGATTCATGGGGATTCGATCCGGAAGCCCAATGGCTGGCCAACCGCGGATATGCCTGTCTGTCCGTTAATTTCAGAGGCTCTACGGGATACGGGAAAAACTTTCTAAATGCAGGAAATAAAGAGTGGGCGGGCGCCATGCATAACGACCTTGTTGATGCCGTCAATTGGGCAGTGGATCAAGGCATTGCCGATCCTGGTAAGGTCGCCATATACGGCGGGTCATACGGTGGTTATGCCGCTCTGGTAGGTGCGACCTTTACGCCCGATCTGTTCTGTTGTGCCGTCGATGTCGTCGGACCGAGCAATATAATCACGTTAATCCAATCGATCCCTCCCTATTGGACACCGATGCTTGCGGCACTTCACAAAAGAGTCGGCCATCCGGAGCTGGAAGAAGACTTTTTGAAATCCCGCTCTCCCATTTATAAAGTGGATCAAATCAAAATCCCGATCCTCATTGCACAGGGCGCGAACGATCCGCGTGTGAAGCAGGCGGAATCCGAGCAAATTGTTGCGGCGATGAAGGAAAAAAATCTGGAATACGAATATCTGTTATTTCCGGACGAAGGTCACGGTTTCGCTAAACCTGAAAACCGCCTGAAATTCTATGAGAGAGCGGAGAAATTTCTTGCCAGAAATTTGAACGGCCGTTATGAGGAATAAATAGTATCTTGAAGGTAAATGCCAGTACTTAGAGGATGAGATTTGAGCATAGACGCAGCAGATTTCCTAACGCTCTCTGCTTGATCTCATCCTCATTTTTCTTCAGAATATTATCCGTTACGCTGTTGAAAATCAGCCATGAAATCGGCAAGCTCTTTGCACGCCGGAACCGGAACGGCATTATATGCCGAAGCCCGCAGCCCGCCTACGCTGCGATGGCCGCCCAAGCCTTCAAAGCCGTTGATCACGGCCTCCTGAACGAATCGCTTCTCAAGCTCTTCATCCAACATTCGCCACGTAATATTCATCATTGAACGGAATGGCTTCTCGACAATGCCCTTATAATAGCCGCCGCTGGCATCAATAACATCATACAACAGTTTTGCTTTTTCACTATTTTGTTTTTCCAGTTGTGTTATGCCTCCCTGCCGTTCCGTCCATTCAAGCACAAGCTTCATCAAATAAATGGAAAAAACCGGGGGTGTGTTATATAGCGATTGGTGCTGAACGTAAGTGTTGTAATTGAATATGGTAGGAATATGTTCGGCACATTCCTTCAGCAGCTCCTCATGAATTACCGCTACGGTAACGCCGGCAGGACCGAGATTTTTTTGCGCGGCCGCATAAAACATCGAAAACCTTGTAAAATCAATCTTGCGGCTCATCATATCGCTGGTCATATCGCCTATGAGCGGTACCTTGCCGGTATCGGGTAAGCTGCGAAATTGTGAACCCTCGATCGTATTGTTGGTCGTCATATGCACGAAGGCGGAATCCGTTCCTAATGGCTCGTCTATTACAGGGAGCTTGCGCCACCCATTGTCCTTACTGCTCGCCAGAATGGCTGCCTTGCCAATGGTTTGTGCTTCTAAATACGCCTTCTCCGAGAAACTGCCCGATAAAATATAATGGCCGACTTTTCCGGGTTTCAAAAAGTTCAACGGCACCAAAGCAAACTGCATGCTCGCACCGCCGCCCATAAATAGAACTCTGTACTCTGCAGGAAGCTCCAATAACTCTGCAAGCAACTGCACCGTTTCTTCGCCAAGCCGCTCCACTTCTTTGCTGCGATGCGACATCTCCATGACCGACATTCCAAGCTCCCGGTAATTGGCGAATTCCTTCTGCGCCTGCTCAAGCACTTCCAGCGGCAGGGCGGCCGGCCCCGGGTTAAAGTTGTTGATTCGATTCATTTCTCCAGCCTCCTCATTTTTTTGAAAAAACAAAAAAACGCCCTCATCCGATTGGGACGAGGAGCGTTCGCTCGCGGTGCCACCCAACTTGACCGAATAATGAATCCATCATTCGATCCTCTTGGTTCCGCGGTAACGGGCGGGGCCGGTTAACTTAGGATACATCGGCGAGATGCTCTTGACGAAAACGCCTCCGAGTTGGATTCTCATCATCGGCATGATTCATTTTGTAAGTGTTGATATGATTATACCTGTCGTTCGGGACTTGTCAATAGTGTGCAGCTAAATTGATCGTCAATCCAGTTTAACAGGCAAACCCGTTTGAGCCGATTGATTGGCAGCAACCGTTAACTGCTGCGTCCGCCAGGCGTCCGCATACGTGGACAGAATCCCGGAATCGTCTCCGGTCCGGACCGCATGAAGGAAAGCTTTCGTTTCATTCTCATACGGGTTGGAAACATTTTTGTATTCTTTGCTGCTGTCACCCTTCTCCTCCGTCAGTCCTCCACTGCTCAGTTCCAGATTCCCTTGATCGGTATACACGGTAAGTCCTGCCGAGAACCCGTCCTTCAGCATGCAAGCATTGGAGATTGAGGCGACCGCACCGTTTACCATTTTCAGCGTGACCGTGCCGACATCAGGAACGGTAACGCCCTCTTCCTTATCCTGCATGATCCGTTGCCCATAAGCCGCATAAACCTCGGAAGCTTCACCGAGCAAATATCGAAGCAGGTCAAAGATATGTGTCGTTTGCTCTACAATCTGACCGCCTGAACTTTCCAGCTTCCGCCACCAATATACGCCGGGCATGCCGCCCATCCACCGGCCAATCGCCATTCCGACTTTCCGGTCTTCCAGGATGCGTTTTGCCTGCGCGGTGCTGTCCATATAACGGAAATGATAACCGACCGATGTGATCAGCTGTTTTTGTTCAACCATCTTTAATATTGAGCTTGGCGTCTCCAGATCGGCGCCGAGCGGTTTCTCTACGAGAAACGGGATCTCCCGCTCGGTGAGCGCCCTCTCAATCTCCCCGTGCGCAAAAGGTGGCACACATATATAGACCGCGTCCAGCTTTCTGCCGTCAAGCATATCTTGAATCGATCCGTAGCCTCTGGCATTGTCAAAATCCATCGCCAGTTGATCGGATTTCTCCTTAGTCGAACCGCATATAGCGCTTATTTCTACCTCATCCATTCCGGCAAGCAGCTTTCCGTGCATTTTGGCGAACCAGCCGGTGCCGACAAGTCCGATACGCAAGGTCATACGGAATCCCCTTTCATTTATAACGTCTAATTGATTTTATAACAACCTGCCACAGAATACCAGTCCACCGTTATCCATTCCGGCTCATTGAACATAGACTGCTATCATAAGACAATTCCGTTAATGTTCCCTGCTCCGCAAATTTTTTCAAGGGGAGGTCTAACCCGGATGGGCAACGAATCATTCTCTGTTCGGACCGCTATTTTTCTGGCCGCCGTATGCGGGCAAACCTATCTGCAGTATATAAATAAGGACGGACTCTACTTAGCACCGTCAGGCTATAAATCAGCCGGAGTTATACATGCGAACGCTTATCAAGGGAGAAAAGAGCGGTTCGGCTTCGTGCTCGAATCCAAAGATACGATCATCGTTGCCTTCCGGGGCACAAGTTCTGCCGTCGAATGGATTTCCGATCTCATTGCTCAGCAAACCGTCTATAAGCCGATCAAGCAAGGAGGGCAGACGCATAAAGGGTTTACCGACATTTATATGTCCGCCCGCAACGAGCTTCTGTCAGCCCTTGGCCGGTTATCACCGCGCAAACGGCTGTATGTGACCGGACACAGCCTTGGCGGAGCGCTGGCGGTTCTGGCCGCACCGGATATCGCCGTCAATACGGCCCATAAACGGCCTCATGTATATACATTTGCCGCACCAAGAGCAGGCGACCCCAAATTCGTCCGTATGTTTAACGCTAAAGTTCCCGTATGCTGGCGCATATATAACGAACACGATATCGTACCCCACCTACCTCCGCTTATTTACAGATCGCCGAAGAACGAAGAATACTATTTCTACCTTCATGTCAAAGGAGAGCATAAGCTGAGCTTCAAAGGCGGCTCCGTCCCGGGAAACCACTTAATGAACGGTCATTTTGAAGTTTTGGCCGGCAAAGATCCTCAATATGCGGCCCAGATGTGCAGCGATCCGCCTTCGTGGTGTCCCATGGAAATTTGATCAATATGGATGGAGCTTAACGAGCGTAAACGGCTTAGCCGTCCTCTGGCGGCTATGCTTCGTTTCGCGGAGAATTCTAAGCAAATCTATGTGCAAAGCTTATATTTAGCTTACAATTCGAAAAAACCTGGCGAAACGCCAGGTTTTTTCAAGTCTACTATCGCCCCTCCTTCTGTTGTTCTTGTTGCTCGTGATGTTTGGCTTGTCCGCTCCTTTCCCGGCGAGTTTTGACTTCCAAAATGATTAACAGTGTCAAAAACGGGATCGCTGCCACGAGTATCCACGGGGACTGTTGAATTAACAATGGTAACCCTCCATTTTCGTATCATTCTGTTTCAACCGATTGGTTTGAAACAACGTATCCACATCCGATTCCACGATTAAAGCAATTTTGAGCGCAATATGCAGGGGCGGGTTATTTTTACCGCTCTCAACCATCGCATACCCGCTCTTTGATCGATAACCAAGCAATGCGGCCATCTCGGCTTGGGTAAACCCTTTTGATTTCCTAAGCGCCTTCAACCGGACATTCATAAACGCCACCTCTTGTTCACGAATCATGAACACAATGTTAATTATAGGATATTTTCCCCAATTATACAATAGTTTTTTCACGTTTCATGAACTTATGTTGTAAATCGTTACGAAAGTTCATTTTCCGTGTACAATAGACTTCAAGAAATCATTCCATTCCAAACAAAGATGGTGTGTAATCATGATCGGTGAACGACTCCGGGCTTTGCGAAAAGCGAACAACATGACACAGGAGCAGCTGGCGAAAATCATTAATTCCGCCAAATCGACCGTTTCCCAATACGAAAATAATATCAATGAACCCGATATAGAAACGATAATGAAGCTTGCCGATTGCTTCGGCGTCTCAGTCGACCATTTGCTTGGAAGAGATGTATACGCGAATTCGGGCAGCCGGACAGAAGAGAATTCGCTGCTCATGGAAAGGCTGACGGAAGATGAGGAGAGCTATCTCAAGGAGAGTTTGGAGATGTACCGGAAATGGCGCGATAACCGCAGGAATCGGTAATACGAACAAAAAAGATAGCTGTCCGCCTAATCGGTCAGCTATCTTTTAAATTCAGGGTTACTCTACGGAAGCCCCGCTTCGTATCTAACCCCTTATTCTACTGTTACCGCTGTCCGCCCGATTCATCTTCATGATCTTCCCATCTTCTCGAATAAGCTTTATTCGTTACCCAGAACGTCATCCAGGCCAGAAGTATAAAAATAATCACCGCGGCGATCCATACACCTGCAGGTACAC
The DNA here is from genome assembly GCA_041281825.1 of Paenibacillus tarimensis. Taxonomy (GTDB): domain Bacteria; phylum Bacillota; class Bacilli; order Paenibacillales; family Paenibacillaceae; genus Paenibacillus_D; species Paenibacillus_D tarimensis_A. The sequence continues at coordinate 4,442,012 of CP166298.1, forward strand.
CCACGAAAGGCAGCCTCCTTTGCCGATATTAGACTAGAAATCCTTGTTTAATAGTAATACAAAACGGTACGTATTACGAACGATTATGTGACATTTAGAGGACAAATCAAGCAGGAGGGAATCATTAATGAAACAGCAAGTCCACCTCTTGATGACAAGCATCCGGCACGAAACCGGCATACTTTTCGACATCGATTCGAATCCCTTTTGCAAACATCCGGCTCAATTCGTGTAAAGTGTACTGCACGTTTGTACCGACTCGGTTGTTATAAACGCTCTGAACCTTATTTGCCGGATTACAAAACGTAACCGAACATTCGTTACATAGCAGGAACCTTTTATTGCTATAAAGGCAGATATGAGCAGCCATTTGAGCTTCCAAGGTGTTGGGTTTTGAATAAGCGCTATGGAGCAATAACGGAATGAGATCTCCCACCCGATATACGGAACTGGACACTTCCAACGGATAGCCAAAATCATGTTCCGCACCGACCCATTGATATTTTAAAAATCCATGTTCGATCTTGTGAAAATCCGGCAGTTTTTGCGGTCAGTTCCGCGTATTGCCCTTCAAACATCGGATTTGATGCCTTATAAATCACTTTCATATCCATATTATTCACATCGCGGCAATGCAAAAAGAATGATTTTAATGCTGATCCAATTGCATCGCCCTGTCTTTGCTGAAGAGGATGCCGACTGCACGGATCTGGTATTGGTACTGCATCGCTATCTGCATCTCCTGTTCTTGAAGAACGGCGTAACGTAAAACGCATCTCCCCAGGACGGATGATACGGTGTACTTGTTGCCACTCGTACAAACCCGTATAATTTTAAGAATTCATCCAATTGACGGGCCAGGGCACAGCCTTCATACAGCTCAGCGAAATTGATTTCGGTCAAGATTGCCGCTATGTGTTTTAAAGTGTTTGTTGCCCCTTCAAACGCCAGCAGCTCAGCGCCTTGAATGTCGATATTTAAGATATTGAAATCAGAAGTCGACAAGCTTAATTCATTTAAAAGGGAGTCGAGCGTTTTACATTCCACATTCAACTGGTCGGTCTCCACAATGAAAGGATACAATACTTGATGACTTTTTAACGGCAAAATGGAAATCGATTGGTCCATTGAGGTTACATGCAGCTGAACGGTTCCGTTATAATTGCTGATGGCACATTGAACTAATTGTACATCAGAAATATTTTGGACATTGCGTCTCAACCGTTCGTATACATTCGGATTAGCTTCAATCAGGAGTACCTTCCCGATTCCCATTGCTTTATAGGCCGCCATTTCTTGTCCTTCATGCGCCCCAATATGAATAACACCTCTCGGTACAATCCCGTATTGCTTTCAAAGTTGATTCAGATCAAGCAGCATCTACTTCCCTACTTTCTGAAAGGAATGCCAAACCTCTTTAAGCACCAGTCATCATCACCCGAGCCAGGGCATTTCCTTCCTGGACCTCAGGGCGATATATAAGCAGTAATTTTTTATTTGAGAAAGATCAAGGTGATCCGCGGTCAAATGATCGTATTTGCCGGCCGTGAAATCAAATTTGGAGAACATATCGAAGGTATGCCAGAAGTGGATATGCGGGTAATTCAAAATCGATTGTTGCGATGTACAGGAGGCATCCAGTTTCAGTCTATCCGGGCTCATCGTCTCCACGAGATGATTCGTCGCAATTTCCATGCCATATAAGGAGGATACCCCTTTATACCATCCGGGCCATTCGCCTGGGCTATCTTTGAATTCTTGAGTAAGAATATGATGAGTAACCTGTGCGGCCAGACGGCATACATTTCGTATCACACCCGGTTTACCGTAATGAGTCGATCCGATGTTATGGATTCCTTTATGGCCCAGACCCAATGAACGAGCTACCCGTTTAAGGTTCTTCATCACCGGCAAGCTATGGGCGTATCCTCCCAGTCCCACCGTATATAATTCGGGATAAAACGCATTCCAAGCGGGTGTAAGCACCGTGTCCACATCGGATCTCAGCAGATAATGATACTGTTCCAGAACATCGGAATGTTCGCTGACTAAACAGCTTATGGAATTAATATAGCGATAGCAGATCCATTCCGGAGGATGACTGAGAGGCGGACATACGATTTTCACACAATCGTCAGGGACCTGGCTTAAAGCATCCCGGGGACCAAAAACAACAAGGTCCGTATCTCTGGCCTGAATATATTTTAAAGAAAGATACAGACAACCGAACTGCAGCATCAGGTCGCGTTGATTTTCCAAGAAGATCACTACCGCTCTTCGCATTCTATCCTCTCCTTCCACCCGGTCATAACGGCCATCGGTCAATCTCTTTTCTTTCGAGAAATCGCCGTGCGGCTGCCGTGCGGATCTGGTGTTCCACAACCGGATTCGGATATCCGCTTAAATTATTGCCGTGCCAACGGTAATCGACCAGCGCTTCCGGAATCGCGGCAAAATTACAGCAGGTTAGCAGTCTTAACCACATATCGTAATCTTCGGCGTAGCGATAGTTCTCGTTAAAAAGCCCTGCTTTTGAAAATAACACGCGTCTGACCATTACCGTCGGACAAGCAATAAAGTTCGCTTGGTCAGTCGATCCGTCATTTACGACAATAATCTGAATGTGCGGATACGATTGAACGAGGACACTCTCAATTGCCTCCCCTATAAATTGTGCATGGTTAAAAGTTGGAATGACAACACTAACAGTGCCCATGTCCATTTTGAATCCTACCTTTCCTTTCATTCCGGAATCCAATCATATTATATTATGGTAGAATGCAGGAAACGTTTGGACAAATATCGCTTACCGCTTACCTATTTACCAGCCGGCCGATAAAGATCATTTACTATAGGCTTCCCTCCATATTCCGATATCTTTGGGGAAGATGCCCATACCGCCCCGTTTAGACGAACATGTGCGCCAGAAATCTCGGGGCCAAGCATTCGATCGGCAGCTATCTGATTTTTTATGACGCCCATCTGTTCTTCGAGGATTTCTGGATAGACCGCCTGATTGAGCCGATTCGGGAAGGGCTGGCTGATGGCACAACGCCCGGGATCGCTCCCACCAACGCTCCGGATGCCGCCGGCTATGGCCAGACATTGGATCATCAATTGGGCGTGAAATGGAATGGGTGGCAGCCGAAGATGTTTCCGTGTGCTATCCTGTCCGGGGGCAGTTTCGCCATATCCCGAAATGTCTTTTTCGACATCGGAGGGTTTGAAGCCGGCTTCAAGAGATGGGGCTATGAAGATGTGGAGATCTCCCTGAAAATGTGGTTGTTCGGCTATATATGCTGTGCCGTTCCCTCTGTCAAAATTCTGCATCTGTTCCGGCAATCCCATCCGTATCCGATCGCATGGGAAGACATTTAATACAATATGATGCGGATGGCATACAGTCATTTCACGCCGGAGCGAATCGACAAATGCAAGACTTTGATCAGATACGCGGATGCCGATCGTATACTAACCGATCTTCTTGACAGCGACGCTGAGGAACAGAGGCGTGTCTATTTGAAACGTCGAATCTATAGCTACGACTGGTTTATGGAGAAGTTTGGCATACCGTTTTAGTTTTCAGGCAGCATTATGAGGCAACCAGCAGGATGACCCGACATAACCTATGGGAGTGAGATTTATCGTATCGGACGGTATAAAACTTAGCATAATGAATGAGTACAGGGCGTTGGATGAAAGTAAGCTGAAGGCTGCCGCGGCAGCCTTTTTACTATTCTTGAAACATATCGAAGTAACGTTCAACAATATCGAGGACTTATATTCGATGCTTTATCCGGGGTCGCTTGGGATTAAGAACATATGCCATTTCCGATTTACCTAGTGCTTATTTATGATAAAAGCGATATATAAAAACAGCAAAAAGCCGACCCCGTTAAAGGATCGGCTGTATGCGAAATCCTCGATGCTGGAATGATCTTTGCGAGGAGATCGGAACATGGTAACCATTTACGGATTCAATACTCGCTTGATCTTAACTCATAATTTCGACTTTAACTTCCTCAAATAAATCCTGATTCTGAGCTAACAGTATAGCGATTGTGAAGCTTTCTTGAAAAATACCGCGTACATCCGAATTATTTTGCTGGATTAACTCATATATCCTCTTCGGAATACTCACGTTCAATTGAACGGAATCTGTGGTCACAACGTTCTCTTCCAGTAGAATCTGCAACTGCTCCTTCGAATCAGTTGCTTCCACTTCTTCTATATCCTCGATGGAATAATCATTTTTAAATTCATCCAACCATTTCAGCTCGTTTTGCCTCGCGTTGACATTCCATGATCGGACGCCATTACTGATTGACTTTATCCGGAGAGTGGACGCTCTTCGTTTATTCTTTCTTTTCAATGTTAAAGGCCTCCTTTCCAAACTTGGCTAGATAACAATGTGTTTAAAAAGATACCTCAACCTATGGTTGGGCATTCCGGATACAACAATCTATGGTAATAAACCTATATGAAGCACGGCAAGTACCCAATATGTGGGAAAAACTTAGTTTCCTGGAGTGTACCGCGAGTCCTATTAGGCGGCGTTATTATAACGAAGTGAGTTGAAGGCTGCTGCGGCAGTCTTTTTTTATATTCTGGACGGCATATCGAAGTAAGTTCAAAAAGCGTAGGCTTCCCTCCATATTCCAATATCTTTGGGGAAGATGCCCATACCGCTCGGTCTAGACGGACATATAGTTATTTAGTGCAAATAACTATGTGGGAGGTTTATTAAATGGGAATTCGTCCTCCAAAGGGAGAACAGCCGGTACCACCAATACCGCCAACGCCGACGCCGACACTACCGCCGACACCACCACCACCACCACCACCACCACCACCACTACCACCACCACTACCATCACCAGAACCAACACCAACTCCAGCACCGACACCAAATCCAACACCACTATTCGGCCGCATCTATGTTACTAACGCTAACAGCAATAACGTTTCCGTGATCAACAGTTCCTCCAATACCGTCATTGCAACGGTTTCCGTTGGCGACCGCCCTGCCGGCATAGAAGTGAACGAAACGACCAACCGCATCTATGCTGTGAATACGAATAACGACAACGTGTCCGTGATCAACGGTTTCACCAATACTGTCATTGCAACGGTCACGGTTGGCGATGCCCCTAACGGTGTAGCAGTGAATGAAGTGACCAACCGCATCTATGTGGCGAATCAAAATACGGATAATGTATCCGTGATCGACGGCTTCACGAATACCGTCACGGCCACGGTCACCACCGGCGACCGCCCTATAGGTGCAGCAGTGAACGAAGCGACCAACCGCATCTATATAACGAACTTTGACAGCGACAACGTTTCCGTGATCGACGGGGCCACCAATACCGTCATTGCTACTGTCACCGTCGGCGATCGCCCTGACTTTGTAGCAGTGAACGAAACGATCAATCAGATCTTTGTAGGGAATTCCGGTAATGATAACGTCTCGGTGATCGACGGCTCCTCCAATACCGTCATTGCCACGGTCACCGTTGGCAGTGACCCTACCGGTGTAGCAGCCAACAGCATCTATGTGGCGAATGCCGGCAGCAACAACGTTTCCGTGATTGAGGGGGCCACGAATACCGTGATTACCACGGTCACCGTTGGCGTTCTCCCTATCGGTATAGGAGTGGACGAATCGACTAATCGTCTCTATGTCGCGAATTTTAACAGCGACAACGTTTCCGTCATCGACGGGGCCACGAATACCGTCATCGCCACGGTCACCGTCGGCGAAGGTCCTTTCGATATAAGCGTCATTCCCGCAATCGCAATACCAACGCCGGCTCCGGTGCCTGCACCGACACCAACACCAACTCCTACGCCAACGCCAACGCCTACACCTACACCAACGCCGACACCGACACCGACACCGACACCGACGCCGACGCCTACACCTACACCTACACCTACACCTACACCAACGCCTACACCGACTCCGACTCCGACTCCGACTCCGACGCCGACTCCGACTCCGACTCCGACGCCGACTCCGACTCCGACACCAACACCGACGCCAACGCCAACACCGACACCGACGCCAACACCGACACCGACGCCAACACCAACGCCGACACCAACACCAACGCCGACACCGACGCCAACACCGACACCAGTACCCGGTACCATCTATGTAGCAAATCAATTCTCGGATAACGTTTCCGTGATCGACGGTTCCAACAACCAAGTCGTGAACACTATCGCTGTTGGCGACGGCCCTCGCGGTATAGCAGTGAATGAAACGAATCAACTCATCTATGTTGCGAGTGGTGACGGTACCGTCTCGGTTATAGATGGTTCCAACAACGTCATTGCCACGGTCACGGTTGGCGTTGCACCATTCGGTGTAGTAGTGAAGGACAACCACATCTATGTAGCAAATGAAGAAAGCAACAACGTTTCCGTGATAGACGGTTCCAACAACAACGTCATTGCCACGATCACAGTTGGCAGCAGACCTAACGGTGTAGCAGTAAACGATAACCGCATCTATGTAACGAATGATGGAAGTGGTGGAAGCGGCAACGTTTCCGTGATAGACGGTTCTAACAAGGTCATTGCCACAGTTTCTGTTGGCCATTTCCCTGTCGATGTGGCAGTGAACGAAACGAACCACCTCATCTATGTAGCAAATGAAGACAGCAACAACGTTTCCGTGATCGACGGTTCCAATAACGTCATCGCCACGGTGACAGTTGGCGTTGGACCCCTCGGTGTAACAGTGAATGACAACCGCATCTATGTAACGAATGGTGGAAGCGGCAACGTTTCCGTGATAGATGGTTCTAACAACGTCATTGCCACGTTTACTGTTGGCTTTTTCCCTGTCGATGTAGCAGTCAACGAAACGAACCACCTCATCTATGTTACGAATGATGGCAATAAAGTTTCCGTGATAGACGGTAACAACAACCACAACATCATTGCCACGGTCACCGTCGGCGCGGGCCCTGGCTATGTAGCCGTCAAACTCACAACACCAACACCAACACCAACGCCTACACCAACACCAACGCCAACGCCGACACCGACGCCAACACCGACACCGACGCCAACACCGACACCGACGCCAACACCAACGCCGACGCCAACACCGACGCCGACACCAACGCCGACACCAACTCCGACGCCGACGCCAACACCGACACCAACTCCGACACCAACTCCGACGCCGACGCCAACACCGACACCAACTCCGACACCAACTCCGACACCGACGCCAACACCTACACCGACGCCATCACAATTCGGTATCATCTATGTAACGAACTCTGACGACGACAATGTTTCCGTGATTGACGGTAACAATAACCACAACGTTGTGGCGACGGTCGATGTTGGAAATCAGCCTAACGGTGTAGCAGTGAACGAAATGGCCAACCGCATCTATGTAGCGAACACTGGAAGCGGCAACGTTTCCGTGATTGACGGTTCCTTGAATACCGTCATTGCCACTGTCACCATTGGCGACACCTCGCCTTGGGATGTAGCAGTGAACCAAATGACCAATCTCATTTATGTAACGAACTTCGATACCGACAACCTTTCGGTGATTGATGGGAATAACATGCCGCCTAACGTCATAGCCACGGTTTCTGTGGGCTTCACTCCTGCAGCTGTAGCAGTGAACGAACCGACCAAACTCATCTATGTAGCAAATCAAGACAGCGGCAACGTTTCCGTGATAGACGGTAATAACATGCCTCCTAACGTTATTGCCACTGTCAGCGTTGGCAATTTCCCTCAGGGTGTTGCAGTGGATGAAAGAGAACAAACCCGCATCTATGTTACGAACTCTAATGACCCCGGCACCGTTACCGTGATCGAGAAGATTGCCGGTGACATGCATACCGTAATAGCCACTATCGACGTTGGCGCAAACCCTAGCGGTATAGCAGTAGACGTATCGCAAAACCTCATCTATGTAGGAAATCTTAACTCGGAAAACGTCTCGGTGATTGACGGTGAGACGCTTGAAGTCAGTGCCACTGTCACCGTTGGCGATACCCCTAATAGTGTAGCAGTGGACGAAACGGCCAAGCGTATCTATGTAGCGAATAGTGGCCCCCTTAGCAACAGTGTTTCCGTGATCGACGGTGCCAGCAATACCGTCATGACCACTGTCACCGTTGGTTCTAACCCTTCGGGTATAGCCGTAAAACCGATACCTGCACCTACACCTACACCTACACCAACGCCGACGCCAACACCGACACCGAGGCCATCACAATTCGGTATCATCTATGTAACGAACAATGACGACGGCAATGTTTCCGTGATTGGCGGTAACAATAACCACAACGTTGTGGCGACGGTCGATGTTGGAAATCAGCCTAACGGTGTAGCAGTGAACGAAATGGCCAACCGCATCTATGTAGCGAACACTGGAAGCGGCAACGTTTCCGTGATTGACGGTTCCTTGAATACCGTCATTGCCACTGTCACCATTGGCGACACCTCGCCTTGGGATGTAGCAGTGAACCAAATGACCAATCTCATTTATGTAACGAACTTCGATACCGACAACCTTTCGGTGATTGATGGGAATAACATGCCGCCTAACGTCATAGCCACGGTTTCTGTGGGCTTCACTCCTGCAGCTGTAGCAGTGAACGAACCGACCAAACTCATCTATGTAGCAAATCAAGACAGCGGCAACGTTTCCGTGATAGACGGTAATAACATGCCTCCTAACGTTATTGCCACTGTCAGCGTTGGCAATTTCCCTCAGGGTGTTGCAGTGGATGAAAGAGAACAAACCCGCATCTATGTTACGAACTCTAATGACCCCGGCACCGTTACCGTGATCGAGAAGATTGCCGGTGACATGCATACCGTAATAGCCACTATCGACGTTGGCGCAAACCCTAGCGGTATAGCAGTAGACGTATCGCAAAACCTCATCTATGTAGGAAATCTTAACTCGGAAAACGTCTCGGTGATTGACGGTGAGACGCTTGAAGTCAGTGCCACTGTCACCGTTGGCGATACCCCTAATAGTGTAGCAGTGGACGAAACGGCCAAGCGTATCTATGTAGCGAATAGTGGCCCCCTTAGCAACAGTGTTTCCGTGATCGACGGTGCCAGCAATACCGTCATGACCACTGTCACCGTTGGTTCTAACCCTTCGGGTATAGCCGTCAAACCGACACCTGCGCCTACAACAACACCAACACCAACGCTGTAATAACGGTTCCACCAATAACGTCATGCCGACTATCGCGGTACCATCGTTACAGTCGATGTAACAGTTTTAACGTCGAATGCGAAACAGCCAACTTTGCGGCTCCACCCGTGAAGTTGGCTGCATCCTAATTTCTTTATCATAAGGAGTCTCATTGATTGCGATCAGTCTTTGCATGTTTGTGAAAAACGAGGGACAAACGCTTGACCGGACGAAAGAAATCGCACAGAAATTCAAGGCGCACATCATTAACTTTGAATGGGGCCAGATACAAGCAAAGGAGGGAATGTTTATTAGCGAAGCAAATATGCCGTTTGTGTCATTGATTTTTCCGGCGAAGAACGAAGGGGATCATGTTCGAACGACGCTTGAATCGGTTCTTAAGACCAAAACTGACTATCCGTTTGAAATGATCGTCGTTGATGATGGATCATCCGACGGATGCTGCGATTTCATCGCAACCCATGAAAGCGCCGGCCGGGTGAAGCTGATCCGAACCGAAGGGATCGGTGCGGCTAACGCCAGAAATCTCGGGGCCGACCATTCGACTGGCAGCTATCTGATTTTTTGTGACGCCCATCTGTTCTTCGAGGATTTCTGGATAGACCGCCTGATTGAGCCGATTCGGGAAGGGCTGGCTGATGGCACAACGCCCGGGATCGCTCCCACCAACGCTCCGGATGCCGCCGGCTATGGCCAGACATTGGATCATCAATTAGGCGTGAAATGGAATGGGTGGCAGCCGAAGATATTTCCGTGTGCTATCCTGTCCGGGGGCTGTTTCGCCATATCCCGAAATGTCTTTTTCGACATCGGAGGGTTTGAAGCCGGCTTCAAGAGATGGGGCTATGAAGATGTGGAGATCTCCCTGAAAATATGGTTGTTCGGCTATACATGCTGTGCCGTTCCCTCGGTCAAGATTCTGCATCTGTTCCGGCAGTCCCATCCATATCCGATCGCATGGGAAGACATTTATTACAATATGATGCGGATGGCGTACAGTCATTTCACTCCGGAGCGAATCGACAAATGCAAGACGTTGATCAAATACGCGGATGCCGATCATATACTAACCGCACTTCTTGAAAGCGACGTTGCGGCACAGAGGCATGTCTATTTGAAACGTCGAACCTATAGCGACAACTGGTTTATGGAGAAGTTTGGCATACCGTTTTAGGTGGCGGGCAGCATTATTGCGGGAGGGGATATTATGGCCGGGGACAAATGGTCCGTTCAACGGATTCGGGAAATAGATGCCCATCATGTCCTTTTTTCTGAAATTCACCGTGGAATGTTTGAAAATAGTTCGGAATCTTATTTTTTTCAATTCGGCGCTTGGAAAAAAGAAGTGAATGTACGATTCAGCGGCGATTTACCGCCGCACACAATCGGTATACCCGCAAATTTAGAACCTCATTTCTCGATCCCCGATCAGCTTCCGTACGAAATCAATACGGACGGTAACCGAATCCATGTGGGTCCCGTCATAGCCATTCTGGTCACTAACGGCAAGTTCTCCTCAGAGTTGCTGAACAGATATCGAAATTATTTCATCAATTATGAGGCGCTCAGAGGCCTTATTTACCTTTGCTCGATCAGCGGAATCCGACCGCAGCAAAAGACGGTAGAAGGCTATTGTTACAACCCGGACGGGTCCGGGTCCGGTCAATGGGTCAAGTCGTCCTTCCCTTATCCCGACGTAGCATACCGAAGAACAAGAGTAAACAAAAACCGTCTTTACGATCATTTGTTGGATCATACAGGAGGAAAAATATTCAATTCCTATTTTTTTAACAAATGGGAGCTTCAGCAGTCCTTTTCCCGCGATCCTTCTGTTGGGAAGCACATCCCCTGTACCAAACGAATGGATAACTTCCCAACTTTCGAAGAAATGCTGAATCTGTACGGCGCCGTTTATTTAAAACCGGTGAACGGTTCGATGGGAAAAGGCATTCATAAAGCGCAAAAAGCCGACAAAGGATATTTATTTACGCTTCGTGACAAAACAAAAATCATGCTCGATGACCGGAGCCGCGTTTCGGCCTTTCTCCGCAAAATCATACGAGAAAAAAAATACTTAATCCAGCAGGCCGTGGATTATACGCACGACAATAAACATGTGGATTTCAGGGTCATTATGCAAAAAGATCGGCATATGCAATGGACATGTACGGGCATTGTCGCGCGTTACGGTAAAGACGGCAGAATCTATACCAACGACGTCAGTTCCGTTGCTCTCGGTCGGACTGCGCTGCAAACAGTTTTTGGTCTACAAGAGGAAGATGCCGCCCGCAAAGAACAGGAGATCGTTTCCGTGTGTACTGAAGCCTGTCGCGTGATTGATAAAACATACGGCGTATTCGGCGATGCAGGTTTCGATGTCGCCGTTGACCGGCAATTAAACGTTTGGATTTTAGAAATTAATAGCCGCCATAATCATTCTGTCGCCTCGTATGCCAAGGAAGATCCGTACATGTTCGGGACAGTTCTTGCCAGACCCTTGGAATATGCGAAGTCTCTCGCGGGTTTTTTCCGTTCGTAATAGAAATAAAGCAACCAACTTTCATCCACGTTCGAAAGCCGGTTGCTTTATTTTATCCTTCATTCTCGCTCCCGGAACCCGACCCTAGCAGCCACCGGTCCGTTTCCCGAAGTGAGTCGCCTTTGACGGGATGAATCCAATAGTAATGCTTCAGCGCTTGCGCTTTGCTTATCTCATCATTAGTGACATTGCCCAGATGGCGAACGAACTGCAAGCTTTCGTCAAAATCCCATGGATAGTCGCGGCACTTAGCTCCGCTCTGCATGGCTGCCGTAACGAACAACATTTCCTCCAAAGCAAAAACATACGCGGATGACCAGATTTCCTCTACTTCACCGATATCAAGTGCAGAAATCAGCCGTTTCACAATTTGCCGCCGGAAGACTTGGCCCGGGTTAAAGTAACGCGCCAAGTAATCCGCTCCGAAGAACGTCCGCCAGCGATGCCACTCTGTCCACATCGTGATGCCCGGTCCGTAATCCGGATAATCATAAGGCGTGTTGTGGATTTGAAAATGAGGGCCCATAACATCATATCCTTGCATCATTGCTTGCAAAAATTGCTCGAATCCGGGCTTGATAAACAACATATCATGGTCCAAATTGACTAAAAACTCGTAGTCTGCGTTTGTTTCCTCCAGCCATCTCATGACATCCAGAAAGAAGGGAGTTAAGTTGCCATAGGCAATAGGCCGGCTGTACGGGCAAATCGGAACGTCCAGGCTCCTGGCGAAATCCGGATTCTCCCCGCCGTTGTAGACAACAATCTTGGAATCGGGATTGTACCGGCGGACGTTCTCGATTTGGGCGATCAGCACTTCTTCGTCTTCATGAGCCAGTATGGCGAAGCAAATCAAGCAAAATCACCCCTTAGCCGACAGCGAACGATCCTCATGTCCGGCTGTTCGATTGGATTGAATATAACCCAAATATTGCCTCGGATGCACAAGGGAAAGTTGGGAGACATGGGTGTTTTCATACTCTTTCTTGAGTACGGGATTATTCAGAATATCGTCCCGCTTGGCGAAGATCAGCATATTTTGCGCATACCACCATTCCACATTTTTGTTGTCCCATATCCTCTTTCGAATGCAGTCGACTGCCTCGTATCCGTGTTTGAGGAAATATCTCGCCCAAAATTCCGGCCACTGTTCATTTATGTGGTTCAAACCGCCCTGGAAAGGAATTGCTGCGGAGAAGAGAACGGCTGGCCCGAGCTTGACGAGGGAATCGATGAATGTTCTGGCACTTGCAACGGGGAGGTGTTCGGCAACTTCGAGGGATACGACCAAATCGAATTTCGCGTTGGAGTGAAAAGGTTTCTCGAGGTCAACCGCGGAAAAGCGGTTTTGCGGAATTTTCAGCATGCTTGGATCGATATGCGCGCCATCAACGCCGAATATTTGTTGAACCCCGTACTCTTGGAAGACGGATAACCAGGCGCCTAGGCCGCAGCCGACATCAATAACGGATTGAGGTTGAATGTATTCCAGCACGAAAGGCACAATCTCTTTAGCAGAGCTCAGCGTGCCATCATGCTGCCATTCATAATACTCTTTTACATAGGTTTGCATGGGCTCCTCCTCTATTTGATCGGGCTTCTTACGAATCGACTAATTCGTTCCGATGTCCGCATCGAGCCATTCGCTATAATTCCGAATAAAGATTTCGCGAGCTTCCTCATATCCATTCCTTACGTTCACAATCCCGCAATCATGGATACACCAAGGCCTTTCCTGTTTCGGAACACCAACGTCATACCCCGCTTTGTTAAATTCCAAACTCTGCGAGAGATCGTAAAAATGCCATCCCGAAAACAAATCCTCTCGCCAACATACGTCGAACTGGGTCATCATGATCAAGCCGTCAATCGCCCGTACGCTCTCATAATCATGATCGATATCATGGAATGCCAACAATTGCAGCCCGCCGGTGACACTGTCGTATATTTTCCCGTATCTCGAAAGGCTTTCCCACCATATACCATTCGCAGGAATCGTCTTGGCGCCGACCGTTCCGATCATCCCCAGCTTGGGATACTTTTGAAACAACTTAATTACATCATTCAGAAAATTAGCGTTCATGATCCAAACATCCTGATGCAAATACACTTTATATTTCGCGTCGCTGCTCTTCATAGCTCTGTTATAGGCTGCTGTAAGGCCCTCCGCTTGTTCGTCGGCGATCCGTTCGATTTCATAGCCTTCAGGCACGCTCAGGGAATAGATATAACTTAACGATTTTCTGTATTGGATAGGATCCGCAACACATGTAATAAAACAGATCTTCCGCTCATTCATATGGGGCCCTCCGTTTATCGGGCGTTGTTCAAGTCAACATGATGCCGGCTTGCGGTTTCCGCCGCAGCAGTTCCTGGCACAGTTGCATATTGCTGCGGATCTGTTCGTCGTTCGGACGGTAAGTGAGCGCGAGCTGATTATGCCGATACGACAGCGTGTATTCGCCCAGCCGGTAATAACAGAGGGCAAGCTGCATATGCGGCAGCCATGTCCGGCTCGGCACATTGTCGATAGCCCAGCGATTGACCGGCGGCGGCGCCTCGACGGCCAGCTTATACCAGAAAACGGCCTGATGCAGTTCATCTCTTTGCAGGCAGTGATAGCCGATACGGCAGCAAGATTGCGAGCGCGGAACGTCGTACCGGAATGATTTGAACGTCCAGTCCAGTTCCTTCTCGTGATCCCCGAGATGGTGGTAACAATCCGCCAAGGTGCCGCACACGAAAATTTTGTCCTCCGCGGAGATGCCTTCGCACTCCAGGAACTGAAGGTACACCTGAACCGCCTTCTCATATTTCTGATTGCTGTGCAATTCCCTTGCATAGTGAAAAAGATCCCGCATCGTAAGCGACACGCCTCTTTCCACCAAGCTCTCGAAGATTCGCAGATTCCGGTCGGTTATGCCATGCTCCTGCCTGTGCGTAACTACGATATCGCTGTCATACACCGTTCCGTTGATCGCCAAATCCTCGTGCACGGCGCCGTGCCAGTGATAACCCTTCGACCGTCTCACCAGACGGAAGCGGCGCACGTTCAGCGTTACATTGCCCGCTTCATCGAAGTCGCAGTGATATTCCATCGAGACAGCGTCCACCCTCGGATCGAACGACTGCTTAAGCCGGAGCAATTTGGCGCGCTCCTGCGGCAGCAGCACGTCATCCGCATCCAGCCACATGATGTAATCCATGGTGGCCTGATCGAAAGCAAAATTTCGCGCCGCCGCGAAATCGTCGATCCATTCGTAATCGATCAACCGTTGTGTGAAAGTGCTCGCGATCTCCTTCGTTCGGTCGGTTGACCCCGTGTCGACGATCACGATTTCGTCTACGGCATCCCGAACCGACTCAAGGCACCTGGCCAGGGTTTGTTCTTCGTTTTTCACGATCAAACAAAGGCTTATGGTGATTGGCTTCGGTTTATTTCCCTCGGCGAAGAGCAGTTCATGAATATCGCCGCCCCATTTGTCCATGGCCTTCCGCTTGTTTTCCTGAATTAATCGAGCAATATTCACACCGGTGTTTCGGAAGGTGGCATGCCCCACGTGATGAACGAAGGAATCCAGGGCAATCATGAGGGCATAACCTTTCCGTACGGCACGCAGACACAGGTCATCGTCCTCGCAGTTTCCGATGCCATAGCGTTCATCAAACAATCCGATGTCATCAAGGACTTGTTTCTTAACAAGCAGACAAAAGCCGACCAGGCGGCTAGTGCGTATGGTACAGGCTGCATGATGCAGGAAATTTTCCTTCGCAAAGTTGTCCAAGTCGGCAAGATCACTGTAGGTTACAGGGATCTGCTGCGGACCGCTGCAGAAATTGGTAACGGGACCGACCAGGCCGATCTCGTCGCTGCTGCCCAGCACTCGCAGCATATTGCCCAACCAGTTCTCGGTTACGACCGTATCATTGTTTAAGAAGAGAATGTTGTCCCCGATCGATTTACCGATCCCTTGGTTACATCCCACTGCAAATCCGAGATTGTCCGAGTTCAATATCGTTGTTACGTCCGGCTGCTCCTTGAGATATTCTACCGTTCCGTCAAATGACGCGTTGTCGACCACAATCAACTCATACTCTTGAGGCGTATGTTTTCGGATGCTGTCGAGACACCGTTTCGTCAGCTCCAGTTGATTGTGAGTCAAGATGATGATGCTGGTTCTCATGTTATCCTCCCGGTTCCAGAAGTCGGCATTCCCTATATCAGCCTATGCGCTGAATAGCGATGCGGCTACTTGTTAAACCGGGGAATCTATATGGACATCAAGCTTAGCGGAAAAGAAGATGACCATCCCAGGCCACTCTGCAGACGGAGTGACTTGGGATGGTCAATGGAATCAAACCGGGCATTTATCTTTTTTGTCGCCTTTGTTCTTCCCTTTGTCTTTATCTTTGTCTTTATCTTTGTCTTTATCTTTATCTTTGCCGCCCGGTCCGCCGTTATCATCGTCAGGCAACGAGCCGCCCAGGAGGTCGGTGATCCGGCCTTCCGTTCCAACGTTAACCGTGCCGATCTGGTTCAGGTATTCCAGGAACACCTCATAATCCACAATATTGAGCTCATAATGGCGTCCGTCATCCTTCGCCGCTTTCATCGAGCGGTAGAAGTCTCCTCCGCTGGCCATAAACGAGTTCGTCGCAACGATATAATAGCCGCTCGGGTCGATGGCTGTGTAGGTCCCGTCCTCGTTTTTGATCTCCACCTTCACGATCCGTTCGCCTGCCTGCAGCACTTGTCCATTCGAATCGAGCACTTCGGCTTGCTTGGTCGAATCGTAGTAAAATCTCATTCCGGATACCTGCGGGAAGCGGCCTTGCCCGCTTTCAACGCCGCTGACTCCGTTCTCCAGCGCTTCGACGATTTCCTGCCCAGTCATCTTCAATGCTGTCAGGTTGTTGCCGAACGGCATGACCGTCAGCAAGTCTCCAAGCGTAATGTCGCCTGCGGAGATCGAAGCCCGGATACCTCCTCCGTTCTGAATGGCCACATAGCCTTTCACTTCCGGATCCGCCGCAATCAGACCGGCTACCTTCGCCCGCATACCGTCGGCAATGAGATTGCCGAGATTCGTTTCCTGCGAACGAATGCTGCTTCGCTCACCGTCCAGGAAGACGTTCGTTTTCCCTACGACCTCATTTTTGATCTCTTCAATGCCTTCTTTATATTTGACCAGCATTTCCGCCGCTTCCGCATCTTCCGCATATTGGCTCAGATCCAGCAGCTTGCCGTCCCATGAAGTCAGAACGCCATCATAGTCGAACTCCAAATCCAGCCGCCCCAAATATTTGCTGTAGTCCTCGCCCTGCACGACCAGCGTCGGTTCAGAGTCCGCATTAAATACCACCGGAGTGCCCACATAAGTATGGCTGTGGCCGCCGACAATCACATCGATGCCCTGCACTTCCTGTGCCAGAATCACATCATAGGCATACCCGAGATGCGTCAGCGCCACGATCTTATCGATACCTTCATCCTGAAGCATCCTGACGGTCTCCCTTGCCTTATCCAGGTAATCCCCGAATTCGATGTTCTCTCCCGGCGATGAGAGGAACTTCGTATCTTCAGTTGTCAGTCCGAATACGCCGACCTGCTCACCGCCTACGTCCAGAATGATCGCCTGATATATTTTGCCGCCTTCCGCAGGCTTGCCGATGTTCTGTTCCGCAACGAATCCGCTAAGCGCCGGTTCCTGGCTGAAATCAATGTTGGAGCCGACGAACGGAAACTCCGCTTCCTTTACGAAATTGGCCAGAACTTCAGGGCCGCCGTCGAACTCGTGATTGCCGAATACCATTGCGTCGTAACCGATATGGTTCATAAATTCGAGGTCGGCAAGACCTAAATATTTGTTGTAATACAATGTCCCTGAGAATACGTCGCCCGCATCAAGCAGAATGGAGTTGTTCGTCTCTTCCCTCACCTGATTGATCGCCGTTACCCGCTTTGCCACATTGTCCAAATGCGCATGCGTATCGTTCAGGTGCATCAGCGTCATTGCAAACGAATCCTGCATTTCTTTGGCGGCAAGATCGACCTGGACAATCAGCGGATCGTGGTCGCTGACACGTCCGTGGACCTCGTCGAATTCCGCATTGATGTGGACGATGTCAATCTCCGAATGCGGCGCCAATCCTTTGTCTACCAAAATATGGTCCAGCGTCTGCGAGTTGCCTTGATAGATGTAGGAATATCTCTCGTTTTCCTCCATCGTATCGACCAGATTGATTAATTGATCGCCTTTGGTAATCTCAAGCGTTCGGGAAAATTGAAAATCATTCAAATCACCAAGCATGATCACATTCGCTTCCGGATCCCGGTCCAGGATCGACCGAACGAAATCGTTCACGATATGTGCAATCTTATGCCTTTGCACTTCACTTCCGAGCGTTTCCGGCAGCGGCTGTACGGAACCGAACGGAGCTTCATCTCCGCCCTTCGAATTGAAATGGTTGGCAATGACAATGACCCGCTCACCTCTAAATTCGAATTCGGCCGCAAGCGGTTTGCGGGATGACTCGAATGCTTCGTTCGTCGGATCGATTCTGCCCGGATTGTGGGAAAGCCCCCCCTCTCCGTAGCTGACAGCGGTTGTGGATCCCCCCTTCTCTTTGTTTACAAGCGTCACGCGTGAATCGTTGTACAGGTAACCGACGCGGATATTCCCGCCTGGTGCTCCGCCGTCGCTGTTATTAACAGGTGCAATGTCCGTATATTTATATTCCGGACCGCCGCCGGCTTTAATCGCGGCAATTAATGCCTCGTAGCTTTCACTTGCATCGGTCGTCCCGTCATTAACCGTACCGTTATTGTCTTGAACCTCTATTAGAGCAATGATATCCGGCGACTTCAGATTCGTTACAATCGATTTTGCGATATTATTTTTCCTTGTTGTTTCCTTGCTGCTCGGATTGTCCCAGAAATTCTCAATGTTGTAGGAAGCAACGGTTAATTTACTTTCATCGTATTCCAGCGAAGTCGTCTCTCTCGTAATAGGGCCCGGTATTACGGCGGGCAAGCTTTCCGGGATCACTTTATAATTGCTGTAATCGTATGACATAACGCCGATGATCGGACCGTCAAATCTGTCGCCCGTCTTCACTTTCTGTGCCGGCGCTTTCTTAATAAGAATCCGCTGCGGATTCAAGCCGCGGTCCGTCAGCATAATGCCTCCTGCAGGCGTAAACACCATATCTTCCGGCTGCTCGCCCAGAATAACGGGAATCTCAAAATGGTACGGTCCCATGATCCTGGCGTCGTTTAATTGTACGAGCATCCCTTCGAGGCTTTCATAGAAATCGAGTGCATCCTCTTCCGGATCAAAGAGAGTCATACCGTCATTGTCGATCACACTTGTCGGCTGTGAACGGTCCGCTCCGATCACGATCGGGGCAGGTAACGGATTGCCGCTTGAATTGACTGTTACCGCAGTGGCCGTAATCTGCGTCGTGGTCAAGTCTTTTGCGTCCGCATAGCCTTCTTCTTTCACTTCTATTACGGTGCCAGCTATAGTGACATGATCGCCGACAGATACATTGGCGAACATCTTCGGTTCGATCAATACGGCTTCGGAGGTTGCGCCGTTTTCATCCGTGTCGGCATTATCGGACTGCAGGAACCACTTTCCGTCGCTTCTTTTCATCGTAACAATGCCTTCCACACCCGTTACCTTGTGGCCGTTATATGGCGATACATGCGCTGCCGATTGAATTTCATTGATTTTTAATCCTTCGTAAATTTGTTGAACGGTATAATCAAATGTAAAGACTTCACTCACAGCACCGTCCAGGACAACAATGGTTTTAATCGCCGTATTTTCAACAATCGGTATCGGTGCGGTGTATAGTATCGCTGTTTCCTGAGCCGGTTCGCTGCCGTCTGTCGTGTAATAAATCACTCCCCCGACTGCCGGGGTAACAAGCGTCACAGAAGTTCCCGCCTGAACAAAATTATCCGGGGAAGGATCCGCATTGACGGATAATACCTTCTCATGAATGTCAGACGAAGATCGCGGAACCAGCATATAATTTCCGAATGCATAGGTGACCACCCCGTAGATCAGCTCATAATGCCGGCCGGCGACGAGATGCGGGGTCTTAATAATAAAGGAACCTTGTTCGTCAGTCACTGTAAATTCATTGAATTGGTTGGAAGCGCCCGCGGTCACATTCTCCACCTTAACGAATTGCGCTTCATGGCTTTCACCTGTCTCGGCATTCATGTCGGCAGAGCTGACAAGTGCAGGCGAAGGAACGCCGGCATTCGCTTCCGTAACGGTTACATTGCTTGCTTCCGTATCAAGCTGGGCCAGCCCGAAATACTGCAGCGTTGTGCCGGACGCTTTGATTTTATCTCCGATTTTCGCATTCAACCCTGATCCGCGGACAACAATACCGCCGGTCTCGTCCTGAACGTACAAATTAAACTTGCCGCCGCTGGATTCTTTGTAAGTCACTACCCCTTCGATGATCACGCTGCTTCCATCTTCCATCACGCGGGCATCGGCTATTGTGGAAACCCCGCTTATGGAATAGCGGAATACACTTACCGGGCTTGTCTCAAGCCCGTCCTTCGCGGCGTAAGCTTCGATTACGGTTTCTTCTCTTATTGGAATAGGACTGCTGTACAGCTTAAAGTCGTCCGACGAGTCGAGCCGGTAATAAACGCTGGCTGCTACCGTTGCCGTGGACAGCATGACTTCCGTTCCAGCTTCCACAGGTCCCGGACCCGGCTGCGCCGCAACATCCCTGACAACTTCTCCATAGGAGGAGTTGAGCGGTTCCGGTGAACCAACGTAAAAATCGTCGCTATTATTGTCGGTATCCTGTCCGCGGTCGGTGGTATGTAATGCTTTCCGGATTAATGCCGTCGTATTCGATATCGCCGGTGCAGGTGCGCTTTCCGATTCGGCGGCCGTTCCATAACCGACCAGGTCGACAATATTCCCCTCCTGATCGACCAGTCTGACCTTGCCGTTCGTTGCCCCCATTGCCAGGGTTCCCACAGCATCCGGCTCAGGAAGATTTACCGATCCGCCGCTTCCAGCCGCCTGTTGGGTTAAGAAATACTTACCCGGTCCAATGCTTCCTCCCAGCATTTGAACATTCTGCCCCGTTACCGGCCAGCTGCCGGTCGGCGAAGCGTACTGCAAAGCCCAGCCTTCCAAAGAAATGGCTTCGGCGGTTGGGTTGTAAAGCTCAATAAAGTCATTCTTGTATTGCGCGCCTGAGTTCCCTCCTCCGCCGTATAATTGGGATATAACGACATTATTGTTACCGGGCGCCGCTTGCAGCGGATGGCTGAAGTTTCCGAACAAGCCTCCTGCAATGACTGCGAGCGCCAAAAGGATGCTCATCCGCCTTTTGACGTTTTGAAACATGTGCAGCATTCGTCTCTCTCCTTTCAATTTAAGCGCAAGACATCATATAAAACCGTTTCCAACCTATAGAATAACAAGTGCATGTAAAAAGAATTTCAATCTAAACTAAAGTAAATGTAAATAAACATTACGATTATTGGTCATAATTCAGAATTTTCCGACACAAACAGACGCAATCAGCGGATTTCAAATACAACAGCACCTCCATGAGCAGCTTCTTTCCTACATTTCAATGAACTAAATAAAGCATTCTGTAAAATATCACTCTATTAAATGTAAGGTATACTATTTAATATAAAGGTGGGATCTCTATTTGTAAACCAGATTATTCTAATAACTTCCAAAAGGAACGCGGTTCATGTCATTTAATATAACATGTTTTAATATACATGACATGAAATTGACATACATAATATTGCATTTGCTTGATGTCACCGTTTTTTGTGATAATAGTAATTGAAAGAATCAATCGGAAGCGAGGTCATTATGATGGAAGCAAGCAGTAAAATCGTTGTATTTATCGGCTCTTACGCGGAAGCATCCGATCACGGAGTATACGCATGTTTGTTTGATCGGGAAACGGGCAGCCTCGAATTGTCGGATCAAGTGAAAGGCTTGCAGAACCCGACTTTTTTGGATGTGGATACGGAAGGTCTGAAGCTGTACGCGCTCACAGAGGAACTAAGTCCGGAGGGGAAGCGCCGCGGAGCGGCGGCGGCGTTCGATATCGATCCGGACCGCATTACGCTGACACCGCTCAATAAAGAGACGACCGTCCAGTCCACAACCTGCCATATTGTGCTGGACCGCAGCCGCCAAAACCTGATCGTATCGAGCTATCACGGCGGAATGGTCGGCGTATCTCCGTTGCTGGAAGGTGGAAAAATCGGTATTACAGCCGATGTACATCAGCATGAAGGCTCAAGCGTCCTGCCCGTGCAGAACCAGCCGCGGGTGCATTCGGCGTTCATTGACCTTTCGGGCCGGTTTGCCGCCGTATGCGACCTGGGACTTGACCGCGTCTTCATCTATAAACTGGATCCGGAAGCTCCCAAGCTTGTTCCGCACGGAGCGGTCAGCGTGGAGCCTGGCGCAGGCCCCCGGCATTTCGCTTTTCATCCGACGCTTCCCTACGGTTATGTGATTAATGAATTGAACTCGACAATAACCTCATTCTCTTACGATGAGGAGCGGGGAAATCTGGAGGTGCTGGACACCGTTTCCACCCTGCCCGATTCGTATGAGGGAGACAATGCCTGTGCGGATATTCACATTTCACCGGACGGAAAATTTTTATACGGTTCCAATCGGGGCCATGACAGCATCGCTGTATATGCGATCGATCCGGACAAAGGCAAACTGTCGATCGTCGAGTACGCGCCGACGCTCGGCGGGCATCCGCGAAATTTTGCAATTTCCCCGGACGGACGTTTCCTGCTTGCAGCCAACCGCGATTCGAACCAGATCGTCACTTTTGTAAGGGATGCCGCAACAGGCAGATTGCAGCCCAATGGGCATACGCTTGAGGTGTCCAAGCCGGTCTGCCTGAAATTTGTTTCCTTACCGTAAACCCGTTAATTATCCGATGATCGGTCAAGCTCCGAACTGAAAGACTACCGACTAAAGTCGCTAGGTTCCTTTTGCGACTGAAAGTCGCTGTTCAGGCTAAAGCCTGCTGAAAAGCAACCTGTGGCTAAAGCCACCTAAAGCTCCGACTGAACTCGGCATGCTCGCAGGCTAATCATTACTTTAAAACACAAATCCATGTGCCAGGTCTAAACCCACCGCCTTCAGGCGGTTAGCTTCCAGCACGTTGAAAGAGTAGAAGGTTAACATCAAAAAAACTAGTCACTATATGTTGATTCCGCTAACGGTTGTACTTGCTGCTATTTGGCGAAGAAACGCTATTTTAAAGTTTTAACGGTTTCAGGTGACGTTATTTACTGAAATTCGCTCTCAAAACCGTGAAAATGGACAAATAGGCGCGCTGGCAACCGTTAGCCTTGGAATAATGGGACAAACCGGTAAATAACATCGCTGATAACCATTAGAAATAACTGGCATGCAATCGGTTTGTTCTGAGATAAAAAGAAACGCTGTCGCGTCCCCAGGGAAACAACAGCGTTTCGCAAACCAATTGAAGTCAGGCAGTCGTCGGCTCTTGCCCGTTCGTATCCGCAGCCTGAAGATCGTCTATATCTGCCAATCGGTCCAGGAAGAAAGTCATGCCCCGCTTAAAAGCGGCAAGTCCATACAGCATCGAGCTCCAGTCAATAAGCGTGACCTTCGTCGGATACCAGCGGCCAGGCTGCTCAAGATGCGGCCATGAATATCGGTGCAAACCGTATTTATAAGCCGCTCTGAATTTGCTTTCGTCTTCCGCATCCGCCGGGTTTACGTATTCGTCGTAAGGAATGTGCAGCCTGTACACCGAATACAAGTCATAAATACCCGCCGGATAGACCGGAAGGAACCCGGCGACGATATATGCCGAAGCAATGTTCCCAGGCGAATTCCCAATCTTGTCCGCATGATATCCTCCATGCAGTCCGTCATTGGGACCTGCCCCATAACCCCACACATACGAAGGAACATCGCTCAGTTCTTTCCACTTCATCCGGTCGGCCAGGCATGCGTTGTGAAAGAACTCGCGGTATACCGGACTGCTTGCATATTCCGGAACGAGATAATAAGGGAACTGATGAACGAAGGAAGACAAAAACGCTTTGCGGCTGACCGCCCAATCCGTAAGAACCGGAATATCCCGGTATAATGCCTGAGGCAAATCCTTCATCCGTTCCTCGGCAAAATTGTTGCGCCACAAGTCCTGGATGTCCCGGTTTTCCGGCTGTCCAAGCAGCGCAAGCCAGGAAACCAGAACATATTCGTTGAAGGCGGGCAGCGGCGCCGTGCCTAACCCATCCTTAACGATCATATTAATGATGCCCTTTTCTTTATCTGCGACAACTACGCGCCAGTCAATCGACCGGAGAAGTTCCAATGCCTTTCCGGCAATATCCGGATAGGTTTCTTTGAAATGCTGGCCTGCAAACAACGCACCGGCAACCAGCAGCGAAGTATCGATTGTGGAGATTTCAGACCTCAGATTTTCACCGTTTTCCATATCGACAAAATGTGCGAAAAATCCGCTAAATGTATCGCGGGCGACACGACATCCCTCGACCTCTCCAATGACCGCTTTTAATGTGATCCGCGCCTTCTCCGCCGCGCGACTATCCCATCCCTCCAGATCCGCCACGCAAAGGCCGATCAGACCTACTCCGGTAGCGGCAATGGAACATCTATAATCGGGATTACCGCCCATTGTCATATAGGCATCGGCATATAAACCTGTGCGCGGATGGCGGCAAGCATCCAGCAACCGATACGCGTCACGGTATTGACGATCAAAAAAAGCTTTTACCTTCTCAGGCAGCTTTGTGTAGGAGTCGGTAATATTTCCCATTGGAATCCTCCTCTTTTATCCTTCAACCAATGCCCAGTAAACATTTAGAATCGGTAAAAAATCGATAAGTTCATTACCTCCCGCTATTTTAACATGAAAACGACACCCCAATAAGATCAGACCAACAATTACCGCTCTTGTCAGCTGGAATAATTGAAATAATTGGTGAAATACTATACGAGTTCATACAATAAAAATTTAGAGGTGATATGGATGAATAAGCAGCGCGCACAAGAAATTGCCGCTTCAGCTGACATGGCGAATGTGACCTACGAAGGTATGCCGATTTACATCCAGCATGTGGATGATCACAATGAAACAGCAAGGATTTATCCTCTGGACCAGCCGGAAAATGAACAGAGCGTGTCAATAGATCAATTAATTGAACACTAACAAGAAAACCCGTCAGGGGAATTCAGAATTCACCCTGACGGTCCTTGGTGCGCTAAACTTGCACAATTGGGCGTCTAATGCCTCTAAAATGAGGCTGTCGATTAATTGTGAATAGGTATGCCAGTGTGCATCAATTCTTTGTGCTGCGGTGGTCTTACCTTGTTAAAGGTCTAATGGACACAGGAGACGCTTAGCATAGAAAAATGAAGTTCTATCATTTTAACGGACATTTGGGAGGCTTTATACATGCCTTTTCATTGATTTTCTGCTGAAATACAGCTGTAATTGTCTGTGGTGTCCGTTAGGGTTGGAATCGTTGTGATTGTACCGTTTAAAAGTCGCTTGTGTCCATTAGCGTTTAGATTTACAATCACATGTGTGTTTCGCGATGCGGTATGACAAGACCGGCGATGATGACCGTTTATTCCAGTTGCCCTTTCCAACGGGCCTAAAGGGAAAATATGGTATAGTGGTGGTGGGATAACTTGGGCAGGAGGGGTGTCATTGCCGGACGTGCAAGTTTCCCTGCATCCGGCGCACCAATCATTGCGCAAATCTGCCCGTTACTTTAATGGTCAGGAGCAGCTCGCCGCGGCGCCTGCTCCTGACATAATCATTTCGCTCTCGTACTCCATTAGAATCAATTCAATCAATTTCACTATAATTTTTATTTCAAAATCAATTGCCCATCATAATTTAAAAAATCATTTATTACTTCTGCATTATGAACACTCCAGAATTTATCAGAACCTAAAGGTAATTCGTCAAGTGAGAAAAACTTGGCATCTGTGCTATCATCTGTTTCCGTTAGTAATGTTCCAGACCACTCATCTACTCTAAAACAAAATTCGAACAATTGTCCTTTTTCCGTTAGACCTTCGGGACCTGTATAGATTGCGAATAGTGTTGCAGAATGCACATCCAGCCTCAGCTCTCTTGGCGCAGCTTAAGAATTGCCGATGCGGCAATCGATACAAGTTCTTGTCCTAAATCGGGAAAGGATGTAAGTTCTTATCTAAGCAAAAGGAAAAGCATCCATAAAAGAAAAAGCCGCGCAATGCGCGGATTCTAATGGATCTATGTTGTTGTCCCCCGACAGATGCCGGACAGGTATTTACTGTGACGGGGACTCTATTTTGAGACGTTATCCGCCCAATTGCTGGATGGCCGTCAAGGTTTGCCCGATCTTGGCGATCGTCTGGTTAATTTGCGAATCCGCCAGCGTATCCAAGGTCAACGTTCCGTTGCTGATGGTCGCTAGGAATGCGTCAATCTCGGCAAGCAGCGTTTTGTTGTAGCCGACCAGCTCCTCATGAACATCTCGGGCGAATGCAGGAGCATCCAAGCCATTGAAGCTCGCGATATTGTTCTTCATCATTTCCATTTCATTCGTAAGCATCTTTACGGCCTGCGGGTCGGTTACTGCCTGCTCGGCAAGGGTGGGGACTTGTTCGGCGAAGCTATTGACTTTATTGATGAAACTGGTCGCTTCCTTCACGTAATCCAACGAGTTGTTTACTTCTCCCAGCCAGGAACACCCCGTAAGCAATCCGCTAATAAGAGCAACGAGCAGTACACGTACGATCATATCGTCAGCCTCCTTATTATGCTGTTAGCGATGTATGTTCATTATTAATACTCGACAGCTCCCAGAAAGGTTTCAAACGATTGACGCCAAAGCCAAAAACATGACCGTTTAGCCGCGCCGGTACTCAAGCGGAGCCGGTGGTCAAGTTTTTTTTATTCAACTTTTCTCCCGTTACTTCAAAAAAGGAAAAGGGATCGCTGACTGCACGGCAGCCGGCGATCCCTTTTAAGTATCGTCACCGTTAGCGGAATGACATTTCTTAATCAGCGAGAGCACGTTTTATGTTCGTTTTGGCTTCATCAACCAACCTTTCATCTTTATCATCAATTGCCTGCATCATTATTAAAATGGGAATATATATGGCAATCAATCGAGCTAATATCTTCGTTTCTTCATCTACATCTCCATATTCCTTGAAAAAGTCAGAACGCGCTTCCGGAGGTAAAAAGCTATACACAACATTCAAGTCACAAGCAGGATGTCCTATATTGATATCTCCCCAGTCGATAATCCCTGAAACTCTTCCATTCTCATCTACCAGCATATTTTTAAAATGAAGGTCACCATGAAGGAATACGTACTTTTGTTTCACTCTTTCAGTTCTAAGCTGTTCCAAATAATTCAATATTGCACGATATTCTTCTTCACTAAAATGAAGGGCAAGGTCGGAAATGAATTTATGCATCTTTTCCTTACGCATCGCAATATCAGTTAGATTTCTATGGTCATGTTGAACTCCATTTTCTTGGGCAATTTGCACAGGGAATGCATGTAAGCTTTTTAAAAATTGCGCGAGCGTTGTTGCTGATAACGCACGTTGCTTGTCAGTTAATCCGATTGGAAACTCTCCGGATAAATAGGGGTAGCCTAGGTAGGGTGCAGGATAATCATAATCCCCTTCCCCAAAAAACAGCGGTAAAGAATATGCAATGGAAAAATAATCTTTAAGCTTAGGTAGTATCTTTCCTTCCATTCTTAAAGAATTAATTGCAACTTCTCTTCTTGGAAAGCGAAATACATATTCGGCCCCGACAAGAAAAACAGTGTTATCCCAGCCATGTCCTAGTTTTTGTACGCTTTTTGAAGCTAACTGCGGAAATTGACTGCTTATTAATTTATGAGCCAATTCTTCTGATACTTCCCATTCTGCATCCCATTGATTCGAACTACCCATATCCCTTTATCGCCTCCCTCTCAAAAAAAGAAAATCTGCTCACCTAACCTTGACCCATTTCCCACATCATACTATGGATCTAATCTTCTGCTTGAGAACAATCTAACCGTTTTGTTAGCGAAGCGAGGCGACCGGAACTTTGCTGCCGACCGCCTCGCTTTTAGCTATTCCCTTCTACTCCTGTCACCATCCATAAACACATGCAAATAATCTTACTTAACGCACTTAATAGTCTTTATTAAGCAATCCACATATGACAGTATCAATAAACCGATTTCTCCAATAAAAATGTTCCTTCAATTTTCAGCTTTATAATGATTTTTCGCCCAACCATGAAATCCACATGTTCCAATTACTCTGCTTTCCGACCGCAAAGTGATTCCCCAGCGAATTCCTTGATTATTTTCAAATCTCTGATTCCATCTACGAATTAGTTCTTCTGCTTGTTCGATATTCGTAAAACTCTCCAAATCATAAAATTTCGTAACTTCATCCATAGAGAAATATTGAAATATTTCTTTTGAATCATCTTGTTTAATCTGTCTAAGCACAAATCTTTCTGTTTCTAATATGGGGAATTGGGACATTTTTTCTCCTTCCATGGTTTAGGTCGTTCCGCCACTAGTGTACCTGCGAAGTTCATTTATCAATCTATTCTAAAGATATCATCTAAAGTTCGTATAATCCAGGAATTTCCACGAAACCTGTCACAATCGTCTTCTACTGCCAGTTAGCTTAACGGATCAGTTGCGGCAAAACAAAAAAAGAAGGAGGATAACTCCCCCTTCAATCAAAATCATACCTTTGCTCTTTCCACGGGTCTCCGTACATGTGATATCCGTTCCGCTCCCAAAATCCCGGTTTGTCGGCCGCCATGAACTCAATCCCCCGCAGCCACTTGGCGCTCTTCCAAAAGTAAAGGTGCGGCACGACCATACGCACCGGATAACCGTGCTCCGGTGAGAGCAGCTCACCGTTGTGCTTAATGCCCAGGAAAGACGTTTCGCGAAGGAAATCCTCGATCGGCAGGTTCGTCGTCCAACCGTGCTCCGCGTGCAGCATGACGAATTTGGCCTCCGGCTTCAGCTTCACCCTCTCCATAATCGTCGATACGGCAACGCCTTCCCATTCGTTATCCAGCTTGGACCATGTCGTTACACAATGAATATCGTTCTGAAATTTCTTCATCGGCAGTTTCATAAATTCACTGTACGGAATCGTCACTCCTTCTTCCACCAGTCCGAGAATGCGAAGATCCCACTTGCTCATATCCCGGTAATACGGCACCTCTCCGTAATGAAGCACCGGGAACCCGCTCGTGAGCCGCTGCCCGGGCGGCGTCCGTTTGGCCTCATCCTCGCTTGTCCTGTTCGCTCCTGTTCCGAATATCATCGTCTATCCCTCCAATAATAGTTCAGCTAAGGTGCGAACCATCACGCCTGTCGCGCCTTTAGGCTCACAACCCCGGTCCTTAAACAGCCATGCGGTTCCGCTAATATCCAGATGAACCCACGGCTTCTCCTCGGCGAACGTCCCGATAAAGAGGCCGCCGGTAATCACACCCGCCAGGCGGCCTCCGCTGTTTTTAAGATCGGCAGCATCGCTCTGCAGCTGATGGCGGTAATATGTATCCGCAGGCATTGGCCAAATCCGTTCGCCAGCCTGCCTTCCCGCCTGAATGACCTGATGCTGCAGCTTTTCGTCGTTGCTCACCGCGGCCGTCATATAGTCCCCCAGAGCAATACTGACCGCACCCGTCAGCGTCGCAACATCAACCAGCTTGGTCGCTCCCCGCTGAATGGCAACGGTCAAACCATCCGCCAAGACAACGCGTCCCTCGGCATCGGTGTTCACGATCTCGATTGTCCTTCCGCTCAGTGTCGTTATGACATCACCCGGCTTATACGCACGATCGGAAGGCATATTTTCCGCAGCGGCTATAACTGCGACAACATTGACCGACGGACGCAACGTGCCGATCAATTGCATTGCACCCAATACTGCGGCTGCCCCGCCCATATCGGATATCATTTTTTCCATCCCTTCGGATTTCTTAAGCGATATTCCTCCGGTATCGAACGTAATTCCTTTGCCGATCAATCCCCAAACTTCTTCCTGCTCCGGTGCACCCCGGTATTGCAAAATAATCATGCGGGGCGGATTCGCGCTTCCCTGACCGACGCTCAGCAAGCCACCCATTCCTTGCTCGGCTGCGGACCATTCATCAATGACTTCACATTCGAGATCAAGACGATTGGCCAGTCGTTCGGCCTCTTCCGCCAGACCTTCCGGGGTAAGGCTGTTTCCCGGCCTATTTTTCAAATCTCTTGCGTATCCGACAGCTTGCGCGAACCGTATTCCGCGTTGAATGCCGGCCATCCATGCCTCGCCGATCTGTACGATATCAGGAAGGTCGTCCTTCTCCGGGATGATCGAGACAGCCTGAACTTCATGGCGATGCTCGGTATCGCGTCTGTGTGGCAACCGTCGATGCAGCGCAAGCAGAAAGCCTTCCGTGATTGCCTGCGCAGCCTGCCGCGCATCGCATCCCGCAGCGCCTGTAACGATGTCTTCCGGAATTTTGATTTCTACATCTTCGGCTCTCAGTCGCTCTACCGCCTTTGCCGCCGCCGCCCCCGCGTCACGAAGCTGGTCCGCCGATAACGGGGATTCCTCCAGGCCGGTGAATATGGCATGCGACGCCCCGGCCAAACCTAAAGTAGGAATGATCTGCGTATCGCCGGGCAATGCCTTAAAAATGGATTTGGCATAATAGCTGCGCAGCGCATCGTCCACTTGAGGATGCGCCCAAACGGCAGCGTTCGATGCCTCAAGCTCCTTCCGGCGTACGAATCGAACAACCGCATCGCACGCGTGATTGCTTACATTGTTTAATCCAAAAGTAATCCGGGTATTCATTCTTATTCCCCCATTGCCGATAAATTACACAAATTGCGGGCAGAGACGGCTGTAGGCTATAGCAAGCGTTAACGGCTTCGTCGTCCTCCGGCGGTTTAGCTTCGTTTCGAGAAGAATTCTAAACAGATATAAGAATGGAACTTTAATTTCTTAGAAATAAAAAAGAATCGGTATACCCCCGATTCTAATCCTTTATCTTGCTGATGGCAAATAGATATTAAATTCCGTGCCCTCGCCAATTGTGCTGTCAAGTTTAATGAACCCGCTATGATTCCGAATAATCCGGTAACTGACCGACAACCCAAGACCGGTCCCAGCCGCTTTCGTCGTAAAAAAGGGATCGAACAGCCGGTTCATCGTGTTGCGGTCCATTCCTTTTCCGTTGTCGCGGATTGTGATTACAGCATACTGTCCCTCTTTACCGGCATTCAGATCGATTCTTCCTTTACGTTCCCCTTCAAGTTCGGCAATAGCATCGAGCGCATTTTTCATCACATTCAAAATGACCTGCTTCACCTGCTTAACATCGATCGATACCTCAAGCAGCTGGTCATACGATTCGAAGTGAATGAGACAACCCTTCATCAGCGCCTCGCTCTCCGTCAGCAGTATAACCTCTTTCAGCAAAGAATTGATGGACACCTTCTGCTTCATCGGCGCGGTCGGCTTGGAAGAATTCAGAAATTCATTGATAATGTCATTCGCCCGGTCGATTTCCGCAAGAATTATCCTTGCATATTCTTCTTTGCCTAATTGCAGCAGGTGCGGACGAAGCAGTTGAATGAAACCGCGTATTGAAGTAAGCGGATTGCGAATTTCATGCGCGATTGCCGCCGCAATCTTCCCGAGCATCGCCAGCTTGTCATTCTGATAGGCCGTTTGTTCGATTTGTTTATACTCCGAAACATCTTTGACACTAATAAGGTAATCTCCGTCCAACTGATCCCCGTACGTTACCGTGACCAGCAGATGTCTTCCGCTTCCGTCTTCCATCTCGTAATAACGGCTTCTTCTGCGGACAATTTCTTTGTACAGCTTCAGAATCATCCGTTTTGAAGACTTAGCTAGCTGAGGGTGTGTCACGATCCCGTAAATATTGCAGCCTAATAATGTTTTACGAGGGATATCCATCATTCTCGCCATCTGTAAGTTAACGAATGATAAAATTCCCTCGCTGTCAAATATAGCAATACCGCTGTCCATATGCTGAAGTACATTTTCATATTTGCTTTTCACGTGCTGGGTCGAGCGGTTCGACTGTACGAGAAGCTCTCTCATCTGATTAAATTGATCCGCATCACCAGGCTGCACCCGGAAACGGTATGCAACCATCAATTCGATCAGAAACATA
Source organism: Paenibacillus tarimensis (assembly GCA_041281825.1). GTDB lineage: Bacteria > Bacillota > Bacilli > Paenibacillales > Paenibacillaceae > Paenibacillus_D > Paenibacillus_D tarimensis_A. The sequence continues at coordinate 4,474,051 of CP166298.1, forward strand.
AACGATCGGTTGTACAGCTTAAGAGCTTCTTCGGACTCCACATTCGCCACAAGTATCTGCATCGTTTCTTCGTGGATCGCCAATATCTCCTCCGGATGCATCCCATGAAGCAACTTTCCCAGTTCGCTAGCTTTATATAACGAGTCTTCACTGCCGCTGCGAATATATTCCGCGAGCGCCGGGAAATAGCGACTTCGTATGGCTGGCATGATTTATCCTCCCCGGCTGCAAGAACAGCAGGACTGAACTTGCACTTCATCAATCGCCATCAGACGAATTGTATAAGATTATGATAGTAATTATATGTAACCGGTGTCAATCGGAGATAATGTCGAATTTACGGGGATCACGTTATTCTTTGTCACAGCTTCTCTTATTTTGCTTTGAACCGTCGTTCCCTGTTTATGCCTCAACATCGCAGAACGATTGACGGACGGCTCTAGGAACGCTTTTTTTCGTTCTCCCGGCCGCCTTTATCTTCATTCCGACCGGATCCCCTTTCCTCATTTTCACCGGCTTTGAATGCCGGATCTTCGGGCTTCCGATCTTTCGATGGATTATCGTTTGTTTTTAATTTTCCTGGGTCCGTATATTGAATATCTTCTTGAATATCTTCATCCCCATTATTACCCTTTACCTCACCGCTAGTAACATCCTTGTCGGTACCCTTATTCTTGACGGCAGTATCGTTGTTATTTTTGTCCTTGCCCGTATTGGTTTTTTTATTTTCTTGAGACTTCCCGTTATCCTTCGGACCATCTTTATCGATCTTATTTTCGATACTGCCGTTGCCGTTACTGTTTGCATTGCCATTCTTTTTTTCTTTTCCGGTATCAGATTCTATATCTATTTTTCCTGTATCAATTTCATCATTTTTATCTTTCTCTTTATCTTTGTCTTTCTTTTTGTCCTTATCTTCAACTTGGTCTTTGTTCTTCTCTTTATCTGCTTCACTGCCACTCGGCTGGCCGTTATTCTTTCCTTGCTTGTTATCGGATGCAGTCGTTTGTTTTTCTTTTTCTTTCTCTTTCTCTTTCTCATTCTCTTTCTCTTTTTGTTCCATTGCCTTCTCTTCCTTCAACATACGCCCTAATACCGCCTTGCTTTGTTCATCATTCGCTGAATCCGGACCGATTATTTCTTGCAATCCGCCCTGATCCTTCGTCAGCTTATGAATCGAATCCTGTTTCAGCTCTTCAAGCGACAACTCATATCCTTGATTTTTGGCAAGTAAATACACTGCCATTTTCCCTGACGTCACTCCATGTACGGCCGCTTCATCGCGCAGCTCCTTTGGCGCCGTCAACACGGTTACCGCCACATTCAGATTTTGTCCGGAGCCGGAAGTCAGCGTTTGTTTCACCGCCTGGTCTACTTTCCCGGTCAGATCAGACATGAAAGCTTCCTGCAGCGTATCGTTTATGAATACTGCCGTAATGATAACGTCACCGTCTCCGGATCCGAAATACGCCCCTGCCTGCACCCTTTTCATTATCTCGCCCGCCACTTGCTCCGCCGGCAGGCCTTTATAGGCTAGACCTTCAATAACAGCTTCTCCGTCTTTATTCCATGCGCGCAGCTCGCGCACCCGTTCTTTACGGTCCACACCCAGCTCGATGCTCGGGTTAATATCCATGGCTACATACGCGACAACTTCCGGGACTTTGAAGAAAAGCTGCGGAACCATAACCAGAATTAATACGGCCGCTGCAGCAGCAGCCAGCCAAGACGGAAAACGTCTGCCCGTTCCGGCGGACTGCACCAGGGATATTTCCTCGCCGATGCGGCAGCCTGAACGCCTGGGCACTTTTTTGAATTCGCCGTCCGGTGTCATGACAACGAAATGACGTTTGCCGATTTCCATAATTACTCCGCGATTCATGTCCCCACCCCTTCCTTGGACCTGGTTATTTCTCCCGGGTGCTCCAAATAAGATTTCAAAAATGGAAAGCTTCCATTATAAATGATCGCAAGCGCAATGAGATATTTTCGATTTCTCTCCAGCGTTTTGCGTGAAACGTCCGTTATCGAAAGAAGCTCTTTAATCGGCAGCTGCTTCTTATTTTGGAGTTGTTCATATAGAACCGGATCGAACGCCAGCTGCTTAGCGATGTCCGACAGCATTCGTCTGGAATCGACATGTTTTGGCGATACCTCAACAAGTTCCGAGAATGTGATCCCATACTTGGATAATTGCATGCCGAAATCGCCGATCTCCAAACGTCTTTCATCGGCTTGAACTTGGATATCGTATTGTAGCATTGCCTGCTGCTGCTCGATTCGATTAACGGCGGATTCCTCTTCGTCATTCGAGTCAAACGCGCTGTAAGGAACGGAATTCATATGCCGTTGTTCCTTACGGACGTAATCGATCAGCCTCCGCCGAATGACGGTTTCCGCAAATCCGAGGAACGACTTCCCGGCATCTGCGGAGTATTGTCCGACCGCTTCGTGAAATGCGCTCAAAGCAATGCTGAATTCATCATCGCGCGACGGATCGACGTACCGCTTGGTAAACCGGCTTGTAACTCTGGCAATATAAGGCCGGTATTCTGCGATAAACGTTTCCTGCAAGGCGGTATCGCCCTGCTGGATCCGCTCTACGATCGTCTCAGGAGCTTCGTTCTCCCGCTGCGCTATCCGGTCACTCGAACCGGATCTGCCCAAAAATCGTTTGAACAAAACGAGTAACAACCGCTCCACCTCACATTTATAACATTCGATGTCCCTTATCCTATTAAGGGGGTACTGGAACTATAATTAGCCGCAAAAGGCCAATAAAAAAAGAAGCGCCCCCGTTTGCGGGGGCGGGTGCTCGTGTTAACAGTATCCCTCAGAGGTTCGCCGCTGAGTTAATTTATTGCGCCGCGCGTTCAATACACCGAGCCGGCGTTTCAACTGCTCTTCCCATTCCGTATCCCCCAGCTGTTTGGCGAAGCTCAGCAAATCAAGCGAAATATCAATCTGGCTATGTACAACCTCAAGCGGCTCCTCATTCTCATGGTTGACGCAATTCTCAAGCAATCCAGTGCCTTCCTGTTCGACATAATCCTCGAAGTCCACCTCAGAAGCGCCGTCGCCATGAGCGTACTCCGCCAAAATCTCGTATTCATTTTCAATCATGTAATGAATCTCGATGCGGTGACATACCGGACAAAAAAGGATCGGCACATTATGAATATGTGTGCGGATATGCTTTAGCGTCCCCTTCGTCCCTATCATACTTGCACCACAACAGAAGCTCATTTCGACGCCTCCCATCATGTGAACCCGATTATTATTAATTACCTATACTCTATTCGCTCCTTCATGTTGAAATTCCTGCTTACGTTAACCTCCAATAATTAGTAAGGACCCTGCCACCGATAATGGCCGGGTCCTTCTGTCTAATATTCGGTTATTGGATTACTTCTTCAGAGCCGCAACAATCAGGTCGCCCATCGCAGCCGTTCCAATCGCTTTGCTCTTATCTACGGCAATATCGCCTGTCCGATGTCCGGCATCAAGCACTTCCTTCACCGCATTTTCAATCGATTGCGCCGCGTCGTCGTAACCGAAAGTGAGTCGGTACATGAGCGCAACGGAAAGGATCGTCGCAATCGGGTTTGAAATGCCTTGTCCCGCGATATCCGGCGCAGAACCATGGACCGGCTCGTACAGACCGAAGCTGCCTTCACCAAGCGAAGCGGACGACAACATGCCGATTGAACCGGTCAGCATGGCCGCTTCGTCGCTCAGAATGTCCCCGAACATATTTTCCGTTACAATGACATCAAAGCTGGCAGGTCGGCGCAGCAGCTGCATTGCGCAGTTATCGACGAGCACATGCTCGAGCTCTACGTCCGGATATTCCGGCGCAATCCGGTTTACAACTTCGCGCCATAGACGGGACGTTTCCAGTACGTTCGCTTTATCGACCGATGCAAGACGCTTGCTGCGCTTCTGTGCGATTTCAAATGCCTGGCGGACGATGCGTTCAACTTCTTTAACGTTGTATACGCAAGTATCGACCGCTTCCTCGCCGTGCTCGCCCTCACGCCGGAACTTCTCGCCGAAATAAATGCCGCCGGTCAACTCGCGGACCACGATCAGATCGGTGCCCTCCAGTACTTCAGGCTTCAGCGTAGAGGCTTCCTTCAAGCAATCGAATACGGTTGCGGGGCGAATGTTGGAGAACAGTCCGAGCGCCTTGCGGATGCCGAGCAGTCCGGTTTCCGGGCGAAGCTCTTTCGGATTGTTATCCCATTTCGGTCCGCCTACCGCTCCGAGCAAAACGGCATCCGCACGCTGACAAATTTCCAGCGTCTCCTGAGGCAGCGGCGTTCCCTTCTCGTCGATTGCAATGCCCCCGAACAAGCCATGCTCGAATTCGAATTGCAAGCCGAATAACTCTTCGGTTTTCTTTACTACTTTAATCGCTTCGGCCACTACTTCCGGACCGATGCCGTCGCCTGCGATAACTGCAATTTTTTTAACGTCTGCCATGAAAATGAACACTCCTTTAGGGTTAAGTAAACTATAACAGTTGTAACATATTTCGCAGCGGCTGACAAAGATATAAAATCTATGATTTCTATAGGAACGCGTTATAACTGCAAACTTAAAAAAACGTTATCCTGAATTCACTTAAGCAGCCCCATATCCTTCGCCTTTTGCGCGGCTTCCTTGCTGCTTTTTCCGCCAATTTTGCGGAGGATATTGTTGACGTGATTTTTTACCGTGCGGACCGAGATAAACGACTTTTCGGCAATTTGGCTTTGAGTCATCCCCCGGTCAATCATGGACAGCAGCTCAAGCTCGGTGCGCGTAATCGATTCTTTAAATTTATAAACCTCGAATTCACGTTCCAGCTGCTTCAGCCGCCGAAACTCCTCCAGCATTTGTTTGGCTGCCGCCTCATCAATGCTTGAACGGTCCGCCGCCGCTCTGCGGATTGCTTCCGGAATCGCATCATATTCGGATTTGATCAGATAGTTGACCGCGCCGGCCTGGAACGCTTCAACGATAAGCGCTTTGTCTTCCATCGAGGTCAGCATAATAATCCGTGCACCCGTCTGTTCCGACAATTCTCCGGTCAACCGGATTCCTTCCGGGCTGTCCGCAAGCATAATATCCATTAAAATCACATGCGGCTTCGCCGTCACTGCAAGCATACGGGCTTCCTCCGGATCCGCCGTTTCGGCGACCAGCTCCAGATCTTGTTCATTGCCGATAAAATAAGCCAATCCTCTTCGCCAGTCCGGATCGTCTTCAATGAGCATTACGCGGATCCGTTCCACACTCGCTGTCATGCAGGCAACCCTCCGTTTAAGATTTAACAAACGTAACAAAATGAAATGAAACCGTCGTGCCTGCGCCGGGTTCGCTTGAAATCTGCATAGAGCCGCCCTGACGTTTCATCAATTGGTAGCAATAAGCCAGGCCAAGCCCGAAATTCAATGTGCTGCCGCCTTTCGTCGTATAGAACGGCTCAAACACTTTGCGCAGCTGCTGGTTCGGAATACCGGGACCGTTATCGCGAAATTCCACAATGCATTCGCGGCGCGATCTTTGGAGCTTCACCGACAGCTCACCCTTGTTTCCCATCGCATCCGCTGCGTTTTGAATGACATTATGGAACGCTTCCTTCGTCTGCGCGCGGTCCGCTACCGCGTAAGCTTGGTCCTCCATTTCGACTCTCACTGCGATTTTGCCTTCCAAAACGGGCTTCAGTTCAGTCAGCGTCTCTTCCACAAGCGACGATAAATTCACCGGTTCCGGTACGAGCCTTAGCTCCTGCGTTTGTTCATGCACTTTACGGATCATTTGTTCGATATGCTCCGACGCGGCGATTATGACGCGAATATCCTGTTCCAATTCCGTATTGCCGGCTCCATGCGCCTGTTTCATGACTTTGTTGCCGAACAGCTTGATTTTGCCCAAGTCGTTCTTGATTGCATGGTTTAGTATGGCCGTTCCCGATGTGACCGCGCGAAGCGAGGAATCAAGCTGACGTCTTTCGATAAGCAGTTGCACGCCGAGAAAGCCGAAGGTGAAGAGCGAAGCGATGAAGATAGCTACCGCAATCGCTATGGGCCAAATATTGTAACGCCACATTCCGTAAACGCCGAAGAGCGGGAACACATAATTCATGATGCAGGCAAACAAAACCGCCGGCGCAACGGCAGCGACAAGCAGACCGTGCGACCGCCATTCGTTTCGAAGACGGACACGCTTTAACAACAGAACGGCGGCGCCGATCCCGAAATACGGCAGCGCCCATACGGCAAGCAGCGGATAACGAACGGGGAACTGATCCGTTTCCGGCGGAAGAAACAGCATCATGGCCGGCATGAGCGCCGTTATGAACGGCAAATACTTGCGAAGCGCCGGCGGCAGCCGTACCGGATGATAGGAAAAGGCGAAGCAAAGGAATACATACGGCAACCCGTAATAACTTGTCCAGGAACATATGCTTTGCAGCAGTGACAGCCAACCGTCCAGTTCGGCGCTGCCGCCGCGCTCTGCCAAAAACGGACGCAGTTGATCGCCGGTCACTGCTGCAAGCGCTCCCGTACCGCCGCAGAACGCAACGAGGCTGAGCCATCGGACGGAAACGCTGCGCCGGTTGGTTGCCAACATTATTGCCGAAGCTGTCCAAAGCGCAATCCACACAAACAACATTGTACGCCATTCACCGCCGTCAAATATCTTTCGTTAAGACTATTATACCATGACGTTCGTCACCCGTTGCTGAACTTTTCTGTTTTTCCTGTGGTGAACCGGATAAAATGGGCGCTGGAACCGAAAAAAACTGTGGCAGCATAATCAGCATACATTTTTGTATTTGGTTTGTTTCGATTATTTGCTGCTGATCAGCGGATTTGGCGGGAATAGCGCCCTCAGGGTCACTATTTGCTGCTGATGATCAGCGGAAGCAAACGCTATTTGCGCACTTGGATCTGAAATATATGTTAATTATGCTTTCGTAGAAAAATAAGCCGCCTCCGCGGGCAAGTTCCCGTCGGAAGGCGGCTCTATCATGCATTGATTTAGATTAAGCTCATCTTATCGCGGCGGCCAGGCGACTTGCGTTTATCGAGCAATCGGTTCAAGGCGTCGATATAAGCCCGTGCACTCGCTTCGAGTATATCGGTGCTCAGTCCGCGCCCCTGCGCCGATACTTCGTCCTGCTTCAGCACGACATGCACTTCGCCAAGCGCGTCTTTGCCCTGCGATACCGATTTGATGGAATAATCCTCAAGCTCCACCTTCTCTTCGGTCGTCAAGTCGATCGCATTATAGATCGCATCGACCGAACCGTTGCCCTCCGCCGTTTTCTCGCGAACTTCGGCACCCGTACGTACACGCACCGAGGCATTGGGCACCGACTCGTTGCCGTAGCTGACCTGAATCGCTTCAAGCGTAAAGACCTCCGGCGTATCAATCAACTTCTCCTCAAGCATTGCACGGATATCCTCGTCGGTAACGTTTTTCTTCTTATCTGCAAGCTCCTTGAATTTCGCAAATGCGGCGTTCACCGCTTCATCGTCCAGATCGTAACCGAGATCGATCAGTTTTTCCCTGAACGCATGGCGCCCGGAATGCTTGCCCAGCACCAGCTTCGACTCCTTGAGTCCGATCGCTTCAGGAGAAATGATTTCATACGTCGTTTTTTCCTTCAGCATACCATCCTGGTGAATTCCCGATTCATGAGCGAACGCATTGGCTCCTACAATTGCTTTGTTGCCCGGAACAACCATACCAGTCAGCTTGCTGATCAAACGGCTCGTCTTTGCGATCTCTTTCAGGTTGAGCGTCGTCTCCGCGCCGAAATAATCCGCTCGAGTCGCCAGCGTCATTGCAACTTCCTCAATGGCCGTATTGCCAGCTCGTTCGCCGATCCCGTTAATCGTTCCTTCGACCTGATCGGCGCCATTCAGAATGGCGGCCAACGCATTCGCAGTCGCCATCCCGAGATCATCATGACAATGTGCACTGAGCTGGATCTTCTCAATGCCGGGCACCTGCTCCTTAAGCGTCTTGAAAATGTTGCCGAACTCCGCAGGCGTCATGTACCCGACTGTATCCGGAATATTCACGACCGTCGCACCGGCTTTGATCGCCATCTCCGTCACCTGGCATAGGAAATCAAGCTCCGTGCGGCCGGCATCCTCCGGTGAAAACTCGATTTTGTTGAAATACTGCTTCGCATAACGAATCGCCCGTTCCGCGGTTTCGAGCACCTGCTCCTTTTCCATCCGCAGTTTATACTTGCGGTGAATCGGAGAGGTGGCAAGAAACAGATGCAGGCAAGGATCCTGGGCGTTCTTAAGCGCCTCCCTTGCTGCATCGATATCCTGCTCCCTCGAACGCGACAATCCGATAATCGTGGCATTTTTCACCGCTTCAGCTACAGCGGCCACACCGGCCAAATCGCCGGGAGAAGCGGCCGGAAAACCCGCTTCGATCCGGTCGACGCCAAGCCGTTCCAGCTGCAGAGCGATTTCAACCTTTTCCTTCATATTCAAATTGACGCCGGGGGATTGTTCCCCGTCACGCAGTGTCGTGTCAAAAATATATATTTTGCGCACTTTTGCACCTCCAGGCCTGTAGCATGAACCAAGCAGATATTGAAAATTATACAATCTAATCTATCAAGAATAGAATCATCCCGGACAGCCGGACGAGCCCGCATGAAATGCAGACTGCCGGCCTTCCGGGATAAATCGAAAGCCTACTAAAATTGTAGATCGGCTGCCGCCGACTTATTCCAATTACTTCTTGATCCAGTGCATCAATTCGCGAAGCTGACCGCCAACCTGTTCAATCGGATGCTCGGCTTCGCGACGGCGGGTTGCCGTCATCATCGCTTTATTGGATTGATTTTCAAGGATGAAGTCGCGCGCGAAGCGTCCGGATTGAATATCGTCAAGAACGCGTTTCATTTCTTTCTTCGTTTCCTCCGTTACAACGCGAGGACCCGTAACATAATCCCCATATTCAGCGGTGTTGCTGATGGAGTCGCGCATCGATGCCAAACCGCCTTCGTACATCAGGTCAACGATCAGCTTCAGCTCATGCAGACACTCGAAGTAAGCCATTTCCGGAGCATAACCGGCTTCAACAAGCGTTTCGAAGCCTGCTTTAACAAGCGCGCTTGCACCGCCGCAAAGAACCGCTTGTTCGCCGAACAAATCGGTTTCCGTCTCTTCACGGAACGAGGTTTCAATAACACCTGCACGCGTGCAGCCGATTCCTTTGGCATATGCCAAGCCGATCGCTTGCGCATTGCCGGTAGCGTCCTGCTCGATCGCGATCAGGCCGGGAACGCCGAAGCCTTCGACATAAGTACGGCGAACCATGTGCCCCGGGGATTTAGGAGCGACGAGCAGAACGTCCGTATCTTTGCTTGGCACGATTTGGCCGAAGTGAACGTTGAAACCGTGAGAAAACATGAGTGCCGCGCCTTTTTTCAGGTTAGGCGCAATTTCTTCGTTATATACCCTCGCTTGCGTTTCGTCCGGCATCAGGATTTGTACGACGTCAGCCACTTTTACCGCTTCCGCAACGGACAATACTTCGAAGCCGTCGTTTTTCGCTTTCTCCGCGGATTTGCCTGCACGCAGACCGATAACAACTTTCAAACCGCTGTCGCGAAGATTTTGCGCTTGTGCGTGTCCCTGGCTGCCGTAACCGATGACGGCGATTGTTTTCCCTTGCAGAACGCTCAGATCTGCGTCTTTTTCGTAATACATTTTGACTGCCATTTGTATAAAAGCCTCCTTTAAATTAACCCTTTTGAACGGGTGCTTGAAGGGGGGCGATAATGTCTCCCGCTCAAGCCCCCGCTCAAAAAGGGGGTGTCCGCTTTTGATCATGAAGTAACTCAAGAAGTTTCTCGGCTTCGGATCTTGAATTCAGCCGGGAACTAAGTATATGCTTACGAAGCGAGGTTTCTTTCAGAAACCTTTCAGGTGCTCACGTAGGTTTTGCCTACGCTCCGCTCCTCATTCCCTAGCTTCATCCAACCTCCTGAGACGTTTTCGCAGAAAACGTTGCTTCGGAAGCTTACGCTAATGTGCTGAAAACCGGATTTACGCTTTTGATCATGAAGTACTCTTAACGCACATTGCCCCGCATCATCGCCGTCACGCCGGTGCGTGAGAGCTCCCGGATGCCGTAAGGCTTAAGCAGCTCGACCATCGCATCGATTTTGCCCGTATCGCCAACGGCCTGGACCATTAACGAATTGGTTCCGATATCGACGACCGATGCGCGGAACGTCTCGACGACGCCCAGTATTTCCGGACGCATGGCCGGTTCGGCATGGACCTTGATTAAGGCAAGCTCGCGGTCAACCATCGGGTTCTCGCTCAAATCAACGACTTTAATGACATCGATCAGCTTGTACAACTGTTTCGTAACCTGCTCCAGCGTCTTGTCGTCCACCGTTGTAACGATAACCATCCGGGACAATCCCGCTTCTTCCGATGTGCCGACGGTGATGCTTTCGATATTGAAGCCGCGGCGGCCGAACAGGCCGGAAACGCGCTGCAGGACGCCGGGCTGGTTATTGACTAGAATGGAAATCGTGTGCCTCTTCATTCGTCATCCCCCATTATCATCGAATCGATCGTATTCCCTTGTGTAACCATCGGGTATACGTTCTCGCCTTTGCGAACGACGAATTCGACTACTGCAGGACCAGGATGCTTTAGCGCTTCTTCCCAAGCTCCGGCGGCTTCCTCTTTGTTCGTCGCCCGTAAGCCCTTTACGCCGTATGCTTCGGCAAGCTTGACGAAATCCGGGCTGCCTGCGAGATCGATATGGCTGTAACGGTTGTCGTAGATAATTTCCTGCCATTGACGAACCATGCCGAGCACCTGGTTATTAATAATGGCAACCTTAACAGGAATATTGTTAATCGCACAGATTGCAAGCTCCTGCGCGCACATTTGCATGCCGCCGTCACCGTTAATCGATACGACGACCCGGTCCGGGCAGGCCATCTGGGCGCCGATTGCGGAAGGAAACCCGAAGCCCATCGTGCCTAATCCGCCCGAGGTGATCCAGGAACGCGGCTGATTAAACTTATAGTATTGCGCCGCCCACATTTGATGCTGTCCAACATCCGTCGTGACGATCGCTTCGCCGCGGGTCTTCTCATGAATCATCTCAATGACCCACTGCGGCTTCAGCTCAACGTCGGAATCGGCATAGCGGAGCGGTTGTTCCTCTTTCCACGTTTGCACCTGCTTCCGCCAAGCGTCAGCCTTGTCTGCCCGTCTTGCGTCCTTGTTCGCCAGCTGAAGCACAGATTTAATGTCGCCGACGATCGGAATATCGGTCGGCACGTTTTTGCCGATTTCGGCAGGATCGATATCGATATGCACGATTTTGGCTTGCGGGGCGAAGCCGTCCAGCTTCATCGTTACCCGGTCGTCGAAGCGTGCTCCGATATTAATAAGCAAATCGGCCGATTGAATAGCTTTATTGGCCGTGTACGTGCCGTGCATCCCCGGCATTCCCATCCACAGCTCGTTGCCGCTGGGGAAAGCGCCGAGTCCAAGCAGCGTTGTCGTTACCGGAATTTCCGATTTTGTCACAAACTCGTATAACTCTTCGTGTCCGCCGGAGTACACGACCCCTCCGCCTGCCAGAATGACCGGACGTTCCGCTTCGGCAATCGCCTTGATCATTTTGTCGACTTGCAGCTTATTCGGATGTACCGTTGGGCTGTAGCCGCGGATATTCACTTCCGTTACCGGCTTGAATAACGCTTTGGCCGCCGATACGTCCTTCGGTATATCGATGAGAACCGGACCTTTGCGCCCGGTGTTCGCGATATAGAATGCTTCATGTATAACACGCGGCAAGTCTTCGACATTGCGCACGAGGTAGCTGTGTTTCGTAATCGGCATCGTGATGCCGGTAATATCGGCCTCCTGGAAGGCGTCCGTTCCGATCGCGGTTGTTGCTACATTCCCTGTAATGACCACCAGCGGTACCGAATCCATATATGCCGTAGCGATCCCGGTTACAAGGTTTGTCGCCCCCGGACCGGAAGTGGCGATGCAAACGCCGACTTTACCGCTCGCCCTCGCATAGCCGTCCGCCGCATGAATGGCTCCCTGCTCATGGCGCGTCAGCAAATGGTTGAAATCAGTGAATCCATGCATCGCATCGTAAATATACAGTACCGCACCGCCCGGATAACCGAACACACACTCCGCACCTTCAAGGACCAGGCTGCGTAGCAGCATTTCCGAACCGTTAATGACTTCCGGCTTCTTCAGTTTTTCCATTATTTCTTGCTTAGACCTAAGCGTTGCACTTTGTGCGCTCATCGTCTTCCTCCTCCCCATGCCTCTCGGGCACTGGAATATTGTCTGCAGTGCAGATCCAAACCGTTGTAACTTGTTGTAAAAATCAAAAAAACCTTTCATCCCTAACACAGCCAACGTGTGTTGAGGGACGAAAGGTTTATCTTCCGTGGTACCACCCAAATTTGTCGCACATTTCGCAATGTACAACCTCAGCAGGTAAGAACGGCGTGCACGCATATCGTTCATACCTATGGCACAATAACGCGTGCCTTGCGATTTTCCCTAGTAGGCTTGCCGCATTCACGCGACTGCAGCTTTTCAGGAAAACAGCTCCGAGGTGAGCTCGTAGAAAAGGGAGTTTTGGCGACGGTCTCAGCTAATCCGTCCGCTCTCTGAGCAAAAGAGCCCTTAACACTTCGTCCTCATCATTGCCGATAATGTATAAGCTTAAAGATAATTATATGCATTGCCGTTCCATTCGTCAAGACTAAGCGGAATAAGATATTCATTTGTTTGAACGGGCTCGGCTTCCGAGGATGTTTTAAAGGTTTCTCTATGTTTTCCCGGAACAATCCGATTTATTCGGCGTGCGCAAAAACCGTTTCCGTTATTTCGTTACAACTTCGCGGCCGTTCGGCAGTTGAACCGGTCAATGATTGTCCGGGTATATGGGCCGAACGCTTCAATCTGTTCTTTGGACATTTCGATTCGGCTGCTCCATGACGATCCATTTGACTCCCTCGGAGCAAGGATGTGTCGTTAACGAGCCGTTGTACCGGAAAGACTTTTTGTCTTTAGGCAATAATGCATTCAACAATATCCATTAAATCCGTTGCATGCAAGGCAAGGAGTTTTGGGTGAAACGTTATGTATGCGCCTAGTCGTACCGTTCCGACCCGGCATACAGTATAAGTAGCCGCCGCCCGGCCATATGCTTCGGGCGTCTGAAATCGGATACTACGGAGGACAACATATGATCATCCGCCCAAGCCGGCCGCAACGGGACAATAAGGAAATCATTCGACTTATTCGAACAGAGCTGATTCCGCTCTCCCACACAGCCAATCCTAACGATAAACAAACGATCCGAGAGTTGCCCCGCCGTCTTTCGGAAGGCACGACATTCGTTGCTGCAAACAACAAATGGTCATCTCCGTACGGCTTCGTTCACCTCGGTGTTAAAAAGGACTCGTTATTCATCGATATGCTGGCTGTCGACGCCTCTCATCAAGGCAAACGAATCGGACAATCGCTTATGAAACATGCCGAGGACTACGGCCTCAAGCATAAATGCAATCATGCCTTTTTGTTTGTCGACGAAGGAAACAGCCGGGCGCATTTGTTTTACACCCGGCTTGGCTATTATTCCGTCAAATACTATCCCAATTTCCGTTTCTTCGAAATGCACAAACGTCTGGCAGCGCCGCTCAGCAATCACTTGCACAGAGCCTTTTGATCAACGGCAATTTTTTAATAAAAGAATGGATAACCGGCACCTGGGTAACCGATGCCCGGATAACCGACACCCGGATATCCGCCGTATAAGCCCGCGTAGGGAGCCGTGCCGATCGCCAGCAAATCGAAAAGCACAAGCGGCACAATCGCTTTGGTCTTCACCTGCTTTCCTTTTGCGCCGGGAATTTCAACGAACAGCTTGTTTCCGTGCATCCGAACAAGCTTTCCCTTTACGACGCCGCCGTCTTTTTTTACCGCATAAACCGGTTTACCGATCAGCTTTCGCACATTCTGTTGTTTAACCGTCCCCAATGTTGTCCCTCCTTCCTTTTGCTTCTAGTAATCTATTCCGAAAATAAACGAAACGTTTGTACCCTTGTCGCAATTGCTATAAAATGGACAAAAAAAAGACCGCCTCAAATGAGACGGTCCGCTTGAATCAACTTAAGCGTTGATTTTTTGTTTCGCTACACCGGCAAGGGAATTGAACGCATTAATGTCGTTCACAGCCAGGTCGGCCAGCATTTTGCGGTTTACTTCCACGCCGGCCAGCTTGAGGCCGTACATGAATTTGCTGTAGGACAAGCCGTTCTGACGGGCTGCCGCATTGATCCGTGTAATCCACAGCTTGCGGAAGTCGCGTTTCCGTTGACGGCGGTCACGGTAAGCATAAAGCAGCGATTTCATTACTTGCTCTTTTGCTGTTTTAAATAAACGGTGTTTGGAACCGAAATATCCTTTTGCGAGCTTCAAAATTCTCTTACGACGACGAGCGCGGACAAATCCGCCTTTAACTCTTGCCATTTGTTATTACCTCCTGTAATCTATCGCAGTATAATATCTGAATTCGAATCTTATCTTAATTGGTCCAAGCCTTGCTTCAGACGGCTTACATCGCCGGGCGCCATAAGCGGCTGACCTGCAAGGACGCGTTTTTGACGGCCGGATTTCCCGGAAAGCAGGTGGTTTTTGTACGCTTTGTAACGTTTTACTTTGCCGGTGCCGGTAATTTTGAAGCGGTCTTTCAGACTGCTATGTGTTTTCATCTTAGGCATTATTATGGTCCTCCTTGGTATTCGTTAGTTGTTTTTTGGCGCCAGAATCATGATCATGCTGCGTCCCTCAAGCTTTGGTGCACGCTCCATAACGCAAATCTCGGCAACCTCTTGGGCCAGACGGTCCAGAATTCGCTGCCCGATCGCGGCATGCGCAATCTCGCGGCCGCGGAAACGCACGGAAGCCTTCACTTTGTCGCCTTCGTTCAAAAACTTGACAACATTGCGGTACTTCACCTGGTAATCGTGCTCATCAATGTTCGCACGGAACCACACTTCCTTCAAATCGACAATCTTTTGATTCTTGCGCGCTTCTTTTTCCTTCTTCTGCTGCTCGTAACGGAATTTTCCATAATCCATAATCCGGCATACCGGGGGTTTGGCCGTCGGAGCGACATTGACTAAATCCATATTCAGGTCGATTGCCATTTGCAATGCTTCGCGGAACGGTTTAATTCCGATCTGCTCTCCTTCCGCACCTACCAGACGCACTTCCCTTGCTCGGATTTCGTCATTGATCTGATGTTCCCTGCTAATAACCTTCCACCTCCATAGAGTTAAATAGCGCATGTACATCCATTGCAGCGCGATACGCCTAATGTTGCAACAAAAAATGCGAGCCGCAAGGACCCGCATTCCATAACCTTCACCGTAGAGAAACCCTCATATAGAGTGCTTCAAGCTCGATTCAGCATAGACCAGCCGACCGATGCCGGACAGGTGAGAAGCGGGCGCTTCTACTTGTGCTGCTATTAAAAATAACACTTGAATAATATAACATAGTCAAAAGCGAACTGTCAATCCTGCCAGACGGAGAAAAAGTCTCTGAACGAGCCTTTCTACACCTGTTTGCTTTGCACATCCTCCAGCCGGATGACCCGAGTATGCTCGGTATGACTCCACTGTTTGTTGTTTTGCGTAAAAAATGCATATAACGTAATTGGCCAACACGACATCAGGAATACCGGAAAAGTGGCCAGATGAAAGTAAATTTTCCACGGCACACGCTCCAGAAACATGACGACCGGAAACTGAATTAACGTGTAAACAATGTACGGCGCCATAATCCACAGCGGTACATGATTGTAGATCGATAGGAACGATTCGCCGGGCATCAGCATGCTCACCCACATCGCCACCGTCAGAACAAACCCGATTAGGAGCGTATATGAGTTAAACACATAGAATGCGGCGTCAATCTTCGCGACGCTCCGCTCTTTAATCCCCTGCCACAGGAGTGGAAAAAAATATTTTCTTGTCACGTCGAATTGCCCTTGCATCCAGCGCAGCCTTTGTCTGGCCGACGCTTTAAACGTGATCGGCTTCTCGTCGTATACACGCGCATCGTAATTAAATTTCGGGAAGATATTCCGCATAATGCACCGCACCGTGAACTCCAGATCCTCCACCAGGCTTGTAGCTCCCCAGCCCATCTCCTTAAGCAGCTTCGTTTCAAAGCACATGCCCGTACCGCCGAGAAAATTGGAAAAACCCAAATTCGTGCGGGGAACCTGCATTAGCCGGTTGCAGAACCAGTAATTAATGCCATTCGCCGCGCTTATCCACGAATCGCTCGGATTTTTCGTATCCAGATAACCTTGAATGACCTGGGTTCCGTTACATAAATCATCATTCATATACTGGAGGAAGTCGGTGCTAACGAGGTTATCCGCATCGAACATCACGACAGCGTCGTAAGATTGCGGGAGCTTCCATAACTGCTCCAGCATCCATTCGATCGCATATCCTTTGCCCCGCTCGTTTATGTTATTCCGAACATAAGCGTAGACACCATCGTAGCTTTCTGTGACGCGTACAGTACCGTCTGTGCAATTGTCGCAAATGACAAAGATATCGTACAAATGCCGCGGGTACTTCATTTTAAGCAAATTTTCAATCAGCGCCCCGACGACCTGCTCCTCGTTATGTGCGGCGATCAGCACCGCGAACGATTTTTGCGCCGGATGTGACGGGCTGTGCTTCTTGCGGCGCCAGCCATACAACGACAGAGATACCTGATACGCCCCGATAACAGCAATAAACAGCTGAAGACAGACTAAGGCTGTGTTCACAAAATTCATATTCGGTTGTGCCCCCTTGCGACCCCATTTTTTAATTTTGTATATTCTCTCTGTATTTGCTGTCCGGCCTTTTTATATATATATCGGACGGATTTCAGCAATAGCTTTTGGTTGTTTAAAGCATTTCTCTTTGACATTCTTTTCATTCGGACAGAACGATGATTTCCAATCGGTTCATACGGAGGTATCCTGATTTTGCTCGTTTTCCGACCTTTTGTCAAAACTTGAATTTGCCCCGTTTTCACCGGGAAAGCGTTTAAACTGACCGATTAGGAAAATAAACCGCTACGGCAAACAGAATTGGACCGCTTTATTCTTATTTTCTTCCAATTGCGCCTTTTTTAATTCCATTGTCCCTATATAAACGTTCCTTTTCCCAAAATCATTTACCGATGCGAAGTATTGTCGAATGTGCCGGATTCGCCCCGATCCGCTCACATGCCGACAGAAACCGGCTGAAAATATGATCCCAGGATTGTCGCTGACTGTACGCACGCCCCCAGGCCGCCAATCTTTCCCTCAACCTGTTGTCCTTATATAGTGTCTTCAACGCTTTGGCAAAAGCCTGTGTTTCTCCTGCCGGGCACCGAAGTCCGGTCACCCCGTGCTCCACCGTATCCGTTACGCCGCCTTTATCGGCGACAATAACCGCTGTCCCGCAAGACATCGCTTCAAGCACGACATTGCCGAACGTTTCGGTTGCCGAGGGAAACAGAAACACATCCGACGCCGCATACCATTGTTGAAGCTGGGGCAGCTTCGTAAAGCCGATAAATCTGGCATCAATCCCGCCCTGTTCAGCCTGCTGCTTAAGAAGCTCTGCAGACGGTCCGTCCCCTGCAACGATAAACAGCGCATTAGGACAAATCTCCCGCTGAAAAATGCCGAAAGCCTCAAGGGCGATATCCACATGCTTCTCCGGAGCGAGACGGCCGACATAAAGGACGACAAACCGATCTTTCCCGATTCCATTCTCCGTTAACCATTCTTCCCGGTTGACATAAGGATGAAAGAGCCGGGTATCCATGCCGCGGCCCCAGACTGCGAGCCGATCCGCAGCCCAGCCCCGCCCCTCCAAATCGCGAAGGGTCGATTGGGAAGGGACGAATATAGCGCGGCAATCCTGATGAAACCAGTTCATGTATCTCCATAGCATCTTTGACATCCATTGTAAATTATAAAACCGTAGATACTGATCAAAGTGAGTGTGGTATGATGCTATAAGAGGAATGTCATACTTCTTCGCGTAGCGGATACCGCACACGCCCATGTTAAAAGGGGTAGCGACGTGAATCAGCGTGGGGCGGAACGCTTCGAGCGTGCGGCGGATATAGAGCGGGTTGGGCAGCGCAAGGCGGCATTCGGGATATAGAAACAAGGGCAGGCTCGCAAACCGTTCTACAGTGTTGGAAGACGCGCTGGACAATTCGGATGCTGCCGACGGCGCCGGTGCGAAAACAACGCATGGAATACCGCGTTTCTTTAAATAATCAATCCATCTGCCGAGCGTCCGTGCAACACCGTTGATTTCCGGATCGAACGTATCCGTAAATAACGCAACTCGCATGACGAAAGCCTCCGTCTCTGAAGGTTGATCGGGGCTATGGAAGCCCGCTGCCGTGCGGTATAATAGTATAACCATGCTAATGAAACTGCGTTTACACAGAACCGTTCCCACTAGCGGGGCCAGGTTAAGGTTCATGTGAGCGTCGGCCGTTTCTGCTTGTGGACGTTATTATAAAAGAAGTATGTTATCTTGGCGTCAACATGAATTGAAGAGATCATTAACGCAAAAACGGGGACAGGTTATCTCTCCGCCTGGTTAGCAGCCGGCGCATTAACTGTATATTTTCATATACCGTTGACATGACGAGAACAATTCGATGCTACTCTGGAGGTGACCATGAACAAACGAATTGGAGGAATCTTAATGGAGCGGATTCGTGAATGGTTTCAATCCGGGGAAATGCGTATGCTGCTTTGGGCGAACCGGAGACCGGTGAATATGGCGCTCGGTACATGGCTGGGCAGATGGCTCGGTACGATAACGCATATGGGTGGTGCGACATTCACGCTTACAACTGCTTTGCTCATCGGCATACTAGGACAATATCCATGGAGCACAGCAGGATGGCAAAGCTTGGCGGCAGTCGTCATCAGCCATTTGCCTGTGGCAATTGTGAAACGGAAATTTAAACGGCTCCGGCCTTATCAAGCGCTTGAAAATGTAAACATCGGCAAACGGACACTCGGCGATCCGTCGTTTCCTTCAGGCCATACAACTGCGGTATTCGCCTGGATGATTCCGCTCCTTATGGCAGAAGCGGCATTGCTGCCGCTTCTGCTGCCGATCGCACTTATTATAGGCATATCTGTCGCATGGTCAAGAATGTATCTGGGATTGCATTATCCCTCCGATGTCGCAGCCGGGGCAGCGATCGGTTCGCTCACATCCACGCTTGTCTCGCTCTGGTGGTGGACTTCCTGAGCCGCCCGAACCTGTTCGCGGTACGCTCGCAGCGCTTCCCGGCCGATCACCGCTTCCAGCCGATAGATCGGATTGCCTTTTTCGACGAATTTGCTTTCATATTCCGTTAATACAAGATCATCGCGGAGACCGTCCCTGTGCAGATCAAGCGAAATGTTTCGCAGCTGCAATCCCGTCTCCGCAAAGCTGTTAAGCGAGAACTCGAACAGCGGCATCGAATCGGTCTTGAAATGAATTTCTCCATGCTCGTCCAGCAGCTCCACGTATTTCGCCAGAAAACGCGGATGCGTCAGCCTGCGGCGGGCATGTTTGCCTTTGGGCCACGGATCGCTGAAATTCAAATAAATCCGCCTGATTTCCCCCGGCTCGAACATCGTTTCGATCCCTTCAATATTCGCACGCAGCAGAGCAAGATTGGGCGGGCTGCTCTCCCCGTGTTCCTCCCAGACCGCCCGCGCTTTCTCGCTTGCTCTCCGAATAAGCTCGTCGTACATATCAACCCCGATATAATTGACTTCGGGGTTCTTACCGCTCATCTGACTGATGAACCGGCCCTTCCCCATCCCCAGCTCAACATATATCGGCCCGTCGTTGCCAAAAAAATCCTTCCAGCGTCCCTTATGCTTGTCTGCCTCGAGCACCACCAATTCAGGCTGCGCCTCCAAACTTTCCCTGATTCCTTTTCTTCCGCGTAAACGCATCGGTCGTTCCTCCAAATCCATTCGTGAACTCAATATAACTCTTTAGCTAGACACTATTGTGCCGAACTAAAAGCCGAAAGTAAAGTATCCCCGCAAGCGTTGACTTAATTGCGTCGTTTCAATGGGATAATAAGCTGCCAAGTAGGATTCAAACGATCGGGTATTCCCTATGTTTAAACCATTCTTGGGTTTTGTTCGTTTTTTTAATATAATGTAAAGGATACTGAAATTTTTTGTGCCGGGTTTGCATATTTGCGCCCGTCGATTGGAGGGTGCGATTCATGGGTTTTCGTATTCGTCGGCTGCCGTCTATTTTCCGGCACGGACTGCCGCTTATTCTGCTGCCGTTCTTATGTCTGGGGATGACTGAGTTGGTCCATCGGGCGAGTATTTCTTCATTTATTATATGGATGATTAAGCATCCCGGGGAATGGATCGCCGGATACCTGTTGATGTTTGGGCTGCTTATGATACTGACCTTACTGCTAAAACAAATTTATTGGGCCTTTGCCGCGCTGAATTTGATCACAGTCACTATTGCGTCTGTCAGCAGGGTCAAATTAAAATTCCGGGGCGAACCGCTGCTGCCCTGGGATCTCAAGCTTGGCGGCGAAGCGTTTGACGTGGCGTCCTTCTTCTCCATGCAGTCCATTGCTTATACGCTTCTGCCTATATTGGTCGCGGCCGCAATCGGTCTGGCTATCATTTGGAAGATTCCCCGGCCGGTGTACGGCATGAAGCAAAGACTGACGCTCGCCGTAGCAGGGCTCCTGCTACTGTCCGGTTTGTTCGGAGGCACCATGAAGGCTAAGCGGATGTTCGATCTCCAAACCATTACCTGGGATCAAAGCATGAACTATAACCAGAACGGAATGTTTGTCGGATATCTGCTGAACGCCCAATGGATGGATGTGAAAACGCCTGCCGGTTATACAAAGGAAGCGATCGATACGATCACCAAAGAAATAGACCGTCATGCGCCGACCGGAAGCGGCTCCGTCTCCCCTAATGTGATCATGGTGATGAGCGAGGCGTTCTGGGATCCGACGGTGATGGAACAAGTGGAATACAGCCGCGATCCGATCCCTTTTTTCCGCAGTCTTTCCGAAACGTCGACATCGGGCCAAATGTTGGCGCCCGTGTACGGAGGCGGAACGGTGAATACGGAATTCGAGGCGCTCACCGGCTTCTCGACGAATTTTATCCCCGCCGGTTCGATCGCGTACTCGAATTATGTCCGGACACCGCAGGACTCTCTTGCCTCTATATTGAAGAGGCAGGGATATGAAGCAACCGCTATTCATACGTATCACAATTGGTTTTACCGCCGGAACGAAGTGTACAAGCTGCTCGGATTCGACCGGTTTATCAGCGCAGAGTTTTTTAACAACCCGGAAAAGAAGAGAGGGTATATCAGCGATCGGGAATTATCCGAGAGGATCATTAGTGAAGTAAAGGCGACAGAGGGGCCTGACTTTATTTATGCCGTCTCCATGCAGAACCATGGACCGTATGCGCCGGACAAAAACTCGGAGAGTCCGGTCCGCATTTCCGGCGATCTAAGCGAGAAGGCCGTTGGCATATTGGAAACCTATGCCGGGGCGCTTTCGGATGCTGACGATTCACTTCGTATTTTGGTGGAGGCGTTCGAAAACAGCGGGGAACCGACCGTCATCGTCTTTTTTGGGGATCATTTGCCTATGTTGGGTGAAGAATACGGGGTATACCGGGAAGCTGGGTACTTTCAGGATGGAACTCATTTCGAAGATTATTTAAAGATGCATTCGGTGCCGTTCGTCATATGGAACAATTTTTCCCGGGAATCGAATGTAAATTACCGCAACACGTATATCAGCACGTTTCATCTGGGACATATGGCGCTTGAGCTGGCTGGCCGGGAAGGCAATGCGCTCACAGAATTCCTGAAGCAAATGTTTCGATCAGAGCTGACATATGTGCCCAAGGAAAACTTTCATAGCGAGCTGAATTTGAATGAAGCTATGTTGGAGCAATATTCTCTTCTCCATTACGACCGGTTGTTCGGGAACGGATTCAGCTATACCAACGGTCATCCTGCTGTGAGCGAGCGGTATCATTTGGGCAGCGGATTAATCTCCATTCAAAACGCGGAAATAATGACTGAAGCGTTATCGGAAGACGGCTTTGCTAATGAAGGGGGACGAACCGTATTAAGGGTCACCGGCGAACATTTTATATCAGGGGGAACGGTGCTC
Organism: Paenibacillus tarimensis; assembly: GCA_041281825.1. Classification (GTDB taxonomy): domain Bacteria; phylum Bacillota; class Bacilli; order Paenibacillales; family Paenibacillaceae; genus Paenibacillus_D; species Paenibacillus_D tarimensis_A. The sequence continues at coordinate 4,496,373 of CP166298.1, forward strand.
GTTAACGGGGAGCGTGCCGACACCAGGTTTGTGAACGATCGTGAGCTTCTTATCGCTTTGCCGGATCATGCAGCAAATAAACCGATTGCGATCCGCTTTCAGGTCATCGATTCGCTCGATCGCGTCATTGCCGAATCGAATCTATTCGAAGCCTCGTTTTAAAAATCAAGCATAAGAAGCTTAGCCGTCTCTCTGGCGGCTAAGCTTCTTTTTGAAGGAAAGCCCTTTGCGGACGCAAAAAACAGCCGAAACACGGAAGGTCCCGGCTGTATGCCCTTTAGCTAAGCATATCGTAAGGTATGGTGTCTTTTCTCGCTTCGATGTCGTATGCTTCCTCCAGCGCATCATTAAGCTTCTTGCGTGCCGCTGTCTCAAGATTACGGTTGTCGTGAAAACGGATGCCTGAAAGCGCCATCATTTCTTTTACCGTTAATTCCACGGTCACTTTCTCATCGCCATTCGGAATTTTGAACGTTGTACTCATTCCTCATCACCTCGTAATTTTTATTTAAGTATTTCCAGAAAAAGAGGCTGTTATAACGGCTGGTGTGAAAAAGTAGATGTCAGGTTTTTTTATTGATTTATCGCACTTTTAATATAACACATCATGTAAGGTACATCAAGCCTAAAATCGATTTTCGGCAAAAATATTTTCCAGTCGCTCCTACTGCTTCCGTCAGCCCGGGTGTTGGCATAGCTGCAGCTTTTCGGGTACAATAAAATCTGATCCACACCGCTTCAACAAGCGGCCAGCAAGCCTATTAAAGGAGTACACTTATGCCAAGCCCGGAACAATCCGTACAAACCGCACCGTCTTCCGCAAATCCCCCGCGTTTATGGGGAGACAAGCGGTTTCATACATGGAACTATGAAATGCGCCGGCAATTCGGCGAGAAAGTGTTTAAAGTCATGCTCGATGCCGGATTTACTTGCCCGAACCGGGACGGTACAATCGCAACCGGCGGCTGCACGTTTTGCAGCGCTCGGGGCTCAGGCGATTTTGCCGGCAGCCGCAGGGATGACCTCATCACGCAATTTAACAAAATTCGCGACCTTCAGCATAAAAAATGGCCCAATGCCCGTTATATCGGCTACTTTCAGGCCTACACAAACACCTACGCTCCTGTGGAGGAACTGCGGGAATATTATGAAGTCATTCTTCAGCAGCCCGGCGTTGTCGGCTTGTCCATTGCGACCAGACCCGATTGCCTGCCGGACGACGTTGTCGATTATCTTGCAGAGCTGAATGAGCGCACCTATCTGTGGGTCGAAATGGGGCTGCAAACGATTCATGAATCGACTTCGACACTTATTAACCGGGCACACGATACGCAATGTTATTTGGATGCCGTCGCTAAGCTTCGGGCGCGGGGAATCCGGGTATGCGCGCATATCATATACGGCCTGCCTCAGGAAACGCATGAAATGATGATCGCAACCGGACGGGCCGTAGCGGAGATGGATGTGCAGGGGATAAAGATCCACCTGCTCCATCTCATGCGCAAAACGCCGATGGTGAAGCAGTATGAAGCGGGGCTGCTGCGTTTCCTTGAGCAGGAAGAGTATGTTAAGCTAATCGTCGATACGCTTGAGCTGCTGCCCCCGGATATGATTGTGCACCGGTTAACGGGCGATGCGCCGCGGGAGCTGCTGATCGGCCCGATGTGGAGCCTCAAAAAATGGGAAGTCTTAAATGCCATCGATGCCGAGCTGCGCAGGCGGGAAACATGGCAGGGCCGGCTGTGGGGGCAGGTCTGACCATGGGACTTCTCTCTGTACTAAGCCTGTCTCACCGGTGGGCCTCCGAGAGGATCGCCCCCGGAGATACCGTTATCGATGCGACGGCAGGCAACGGCGTGGATACGTTGTTCCTCGCTAAAGCTGTCGGACCTAAAGGGACCGTCTATGCGTTCGATATTCAAGAGCTGGCACTTATCAATACCCGGCAGCGTCTTGAGGCGGCACACATCCGCGGTGAACTGGAGAAATCGCTGCCCAAGCTGCATTTGCTGCTCGAAAGCCATGATAGGATGAAGGAGGCCATTCCACCGCATCGGCACGGGCTGGTTTCCGCCGTCTTGTTCAATCTTGGGTTTCTGCCTGGGCCCGAAGCGGATGCTTCCTTGATTACGAAGCCGGAGACGACTTTGGCAGCGCTGGAGGCAGCGCTCTTCTTACTGCGTCCGGGAGGCTTGCTATCCATTGTCGTTTATCCCGGTCATGAAGGGGGTGAAGCGGAAGCGGCGGCAGTTGAAGCATGGTCCACTGCTCTGCCTCAGACGGCAGCGCATGCCGCAGTGTACCGAATGCTGCAGAAGCCGCATGCTCCATATCTGATCGCCGTGGAGAAAAGAGTGCAATAATTCAATTTAACGAGGAGGGAATTGTAATGGCTGTTATGAAAATCGAACATGTCGGTGTCATGGTCAAAGATATGGAGGCTTCGATCGACTTTTATACCCGTGTGCTCGGAATGGAGCATCTCCGCACGATGCTGCATACGAACGGAGTCATCCGTCTTGGATTTCTGGCTTTTCCCGGCACTTCGGAATCGCAGGTCGAGCTGATTGAAGGATATAACTCCGGTCTCCCGGCTGAAGGCAAAACCCATCATATCGCATTTACCGTGGATAACATCGATGCCGAGCTTCAGCGAATCAAATCCCTGAACGTGCCGCTGCACGACACCGAAATTACTACTTTGCCGGACGGCAGCCGATACTTCTTCTTTTACGGACCGGACGGGGAGCTGCTTGAGCTGTTCCAGCCGGGTCAAGAATAATTAATCAGCCGGCAATTCATAAATACATATTATAGACGAGTAGGAGTGGAGAAACTATGAATGTGACACCTTACCCACTGCAGTTCAAACCGGAAATGAAAGAGCGAGTATGGGGCGGAAGAGCGTTAGAGCAATTCGGTCTCGAGCTGCCGGAAGGCGCAATCGGTGAAGGCTGGATGATCGGCGATCATCCGAACGGGACGACGAAAGTAATTAACGGACCGCTGGCCGGCATGGGGCTTGACGAAATCCGCGAAGCGTACGGCGCACAATTTTTCGGAAGTAAAGGCTTCTCGGAAAAAAACGGGCGTTTCCCGCTTTTGATCAAGCTGCTTGATTGCAACGATGATTTGTCGATCCAAGTACATCCGACCGACAGCTATGAGAAGCTCCCGCCCGGTGAGCTCGGTAAAACGGAAATGTGGTACATTCTCGATGCGAAGCCCGACGCAAAAATCATCTACGGCCTGAAAGAAGGCATTAACCGCGCGGCCCTTGATTCGGCGATTGCGGATAACCGGATCATGGACTGCCTGCAGGAAGTTCCGGTCAAAGCAGGCGACGCCTTCTACATCCCGGCCGGAACCGTTCACGCACTGTGCGCTGGTGTGCTCGTTGCCGAAATCCAGCAAAATTCCGATACGACATACCGGTTATACGATTACAATCGTCCGGGATTGGACGGCAAGCTCCGCGAGCTGCATATCGAGGATTCACTGAATGTGATCGCCTATGAAGGCGCGGGCGCCGCACGCATGGAAACCAGCGGCGCCGTCGCACAGGAATGGCTGGAAATCGCCCGCTCTCCTTACTTTGTAGTCGATAAAGGTATCGTCGACGGGTTATGGGCGCTGTCCACTTCCCCGGAGAGCTTCGTGATTCTTGTCATCGCCGACGGCCAAGGCGCCATTACTTGGCAGGGCGGTTCGCTGCCGGTTAAATCCGGGGAATGCTTCCTGCTGCCGGCGAGCCTTGGCGCGTATCAGCTGGAAGGACAGCTAACCGTACTCCGCAGCTTACTGCCTTAATCAAGCGTACTTGGCTTCGCCGCCCTTGGAGGCGGCCGGCAAAGCTTCGCCGTCCTATGACGTGCGAAGCTTTTTTGCTAAACACGCAGTTTGACCGATAAACAACTGCAGCATTCACCCCTTTTTCCTTTGTTCAATGATCCCGATCGTATCCCCTTTAGCGGTCTGATACAGACGGCTTTTCGGCTCATATACGGCTTGAGCCGGCCACAGGCCATGGTGTCCCGATACAATATAGCTGACCACGCAAGCCACAAAAAAATATTCCACTCCTTTCCCGTCAAAAAACTCCACGGCCAAAAGAAACGCGGCAATCGGTGTATTCGCACCGCCGCAGAATGCAGCTACCAAACCCAGGGCGGCGAGGAATGCCATTGGCAAACCCATCACATGATGCAACGTATTCCCTAATGTGGCGCCCATAAAAAATAAAGGAATGGCTTCACCTCCAACAAAGCCGGTTCCAAGTGTCACCGCAGTGAATACAAGCTTTGCCAAAAAGGCGAATGGAGGCACATCTTCTTTAAAGGCTTGCTGAAGCATATCCAGGCCCCGGCCGTTATAATCCTGGGAACCTGCTAACAATGTCAATCCTGCAATAACTAGTCCGCCGACAAAAGCTCTTTTTATATGACTTTTTTTGAACAGCCGTTCTGAAAGCTTTTGAATTCCATGCCTCAGCTGGCAATAAGCGATACTGAGCAAACCAAAAATAACGGATACGAGCAGTACCTTTGAAAAAGTAATCATCGAAAGCTCCGGCAGTGACTGAATGATGAACGTATCATGCTTGACGCCCCATACCTCTTCCGTTACATAATGTCCGACGAAGCTGGCTGTCAGACATGGGACGACCGCTTCGAACTTCAATTTTCCCAAGGCGGCCATTTCCATTCCAAACACCGCGCCGGTGATGGGGGTCCCGAATGCTGCACCGAACCCGGCGCTGATTCCGCTCATCAGCATGATTAGCGTATCGGCCGGTTTTACCTTAAGCCACCGGTTTGCGGCTTCCGCAACACCCCCTCCCATTTGGATTGCCGCACCTTCCCTGCCAGTTGAACCTCCCAAAAATACAGTAATGAATGTGCCCAAATAGACAATGGGCCCCATTCTTCGCAGCACTTTCTTTTTGCCGTGAACCCCGTCGATCACCAGGTTATTTCCCTCGGCGGAATCATGCAACGCATTGTTCAAGAAGGACTTCCCAAATCGCATATAAAGAAAACCCACTGCAATCCCTCCCAGAGGAAGGAGGGCTATCAACCATCCGTTTGCTTCTCTGACTTCCCCCAGGTAATCATTAGTTTCCAAAAGGAATGATGTCACCGATCCTACAACGCCACCGATCAATCCGCCGACACAAATCCATGTACCTAGAACCTTAAGGACATTTGTATACGTCATGATTGCCTTCATATTCTGCTTCCTCATTTCAATCGTTCCGGGTGCTCATCGGCATGCCGCTTAAGTTTGACTTCCTTAAACAGCTCGTCGGATCCTGTGTTCTGGGTTTCCGGTGCCGGGATGGATAGATGAGGCATAGCCGCCTTCAACACAGCTATCACCCTGTCGATGTCTTCTCTGGTCGCAACCTGTTTGCCAGGCTTCAGCATATACCCTATTTGCCCGTTTGATTCGATGGTTGCCCATTGCAGGTCACTGATGGTTCCGATACCTTGCTGCCGGAGCCTCACTTCAAGCATATCGACGGTTAACCGAAGTTTTTTCAAATTGTTTACCAATAATACTCCATTTTCAACAACCAAATGAGATTTTCCGTAAATAAACGTCTCGAGAGCGTCCGATTTCAGAACGATATACTCAATGCCTATCAGGGTGAGGACCATCAAAAAGGTAATGACCATCGTAATCCAAATATTCCGCTCACTTACAGGTTGTATAATTAACGAGCCTACTGCGATCATCATGACCGTCTGAGCCACCGTAAGCTGGGAAATCGACTTTCTGCCGGCCAACCGCAAAATTAGCACTCCGCCTATGACAATAACAACCGCTTTCCATATAAAATGATAATCCACCCCGCTCCCCCCTTATTTTCTATGTAAGCTCTATCTATTTTTGTTAAATGCGGCCAATCTTATTCGTTACCTGTTCCGCATCGGCTGCTATAGGGGAGCAACTGTTCATCGAAACAGAAAAACGCCTGACGGCGTTTTTCTACATTTATATGGAAAGAGGCGGTCTCCTCAGTCATTGTCTTTGACTTCGGAGACCGCCTCTTTTTTTCTGCAACAGCATAATCAGCATATATTTTTGTATTTGGTTTGTTTCGATTAAATAGCGCCCTCAGGGTCACTATTTGCTGCTGATCAGCGGAAGCAACCGCTATTTGCGCACCTGGATCTGAAATAGTTGTTAATTATGCTGTCGTAGTTTTTTTTTCAATACCGCCTATATTCGCTCGCGTACGGATCGGACGCCTCCCAAGGAAGAAATCAGCTTCTGCTTGTCTTGTTTTGCCTATACCGCTTCCAAGCGCTGCCGCCGCGAATGAGTTGAAGAATAACAAACCGATATCGGGTAACGAGCAAACGGACAATAAGGTAACCGACAGCGGTCATAATCAGGCTGTTGAATGTCGAACCGACAATAAAATCAATGCCCGCCTGACCCCAGGAATTAATATGCTCGGCAGGCTCGACATAGACTTCAGGCCAGCCCTCCTCCATGTCGAGAGGAATCGGAATCTTGTCCCTGTCGCCGGAAGCAAGCCCTGTCAGCAGGGTGCCCGTTTTGTAGTTCATAAAAAATAGCACCGGCCATAAAATCGAACCGAGCGACGCGGCGATTACGGCTGCGGGGATGTTGCCTCTGACAAATTTCGTTAAAGCGATCGATAATGCGGGGCCGACACCGAAAGTAGGAAACCAACACGGGAAAAAACCGATCACAAAGCCGAGTGAAATTTGATGAGCGCCTTTATTCTGGCGGAACAGCAAAATGATATTATAACGTAATTTACGAAGTAAGTTGCGGATGGATATCTCTCCAATCAAAAAAACTCTACACAAGTAGTTTACATGCTACCGGAGACCCAAATCAACTGCCCGATCAAAAAAAACAGCAAATCCCCCGCCATTCGCAGGGAAACTTGCTGTTTTCTTCCTACATCAGCCTTGCAAGATCCGTTCAATCTCGTCCAGCTCGGATGGCGTAAAATCCAGCTTGTTCATCGCTGCGACGTTGTCCTCAATTTGACTGACCCGGCTCGCGCCGATCAGTGCCGAAGTCACTTTCCCGCCCCGAAGCACCCAAGCCAGCGCCATCTGCGCAAGCGATTGACCGCGATCCGAAGCGATGGCGTTCAGTTTGCGGATTTGGTCCACACGGTCCTGCGTTATCGCGCTTTCCTGCAAAAATCCGGTTGTACTGGCCGCACGGGAGTCCGTCGGAATCCCATCCAGATATTTATGGGTCAACAGCCCTTGCGCAAGCGGACAAAAAGCGATGCAGCCCACACCGTTATCCTCCAGCACATCCTGCAGTCCATTTTCGATCCACCGGTCGAACATATTATAGGACGGCTGATGAATGACGATTGGCGTGCCCAGCCGGTTCATGATGGCGATTGCCTCGGCCGTCTGCTCCGGAGAATAGCTGGAAATGCCGATATACAGCGCTTTACCCTGGCGCACAATAAGGTCAAGAGCGGCCATCGTTTCCTCCAGCGGCGTGTTCGGATCCGGGCGATGGGAATAGAAGATATCGACATAATCGAGTCCCATCCGCTTCAAGCTCTGGTCCAGGCTCGCGATTAAATATTTCTTCGAGCCCCATTCTCCGTAAGGACCGGGCCACATATAATACCCGGCCTTGCTCGATATGACCATCTCGTCGCGGTAAGGCGCGAAATCCGCTTTCAGCATTTGCCCGAACATTGCCTCCGCCGATCCCGCAGGAGGACCGTAATTGTTCGCCAGGTCAAAATGTGTGATTCCAAGATCAAAGGCACGGCGAAGCATCGCCCTTCCGTTCTCGAAAGTATCGACGCCGCCGAAATTATGCCACAGCCCCAGTGAAATCGCAGGCAACAGCAGTCCGGATCTCCCGGTCCGGTTATACTTCATTCCTTCGTACCTGAGATCGTTCGCCTCATACACCATTATCAATTTCCTCCTGACATAGGGATCTTTGAGCATGACATAGGGACCTTTGAGCGGGCTCAAAGTCTCTCCTTACCTCAAAGTCTCTCCGCATTACATAGGGATCTTTGAGCCTCGTCAATTCGACAATCTTGCACGTATTTATTGCGGCTGTGCCTGACGTGAAAGCTTTAGCACGAACGGATTGGCAGCCTTTCGGGATCCTGTGGCCAAATCAGGACGGTAATAGACAATGAGCAGCGATTCCGACTGTTTGTCCAGCACGCCTTCTGTTAAATAAGCGGTCAAATCAAAGGGCAGCTTCTCGATCACGGCATGCTTGTGCAGCTCCTTCTCCGAAACGTCCATTCCGGCGAAGCCGCCCGGAATCTCCTCCGGAAACTGGGCAATCCGCTGCATCCAGACATTCCATTCTTCTTTGCTGAGCGCCATTTCCCACCAGATTTTACGGGGTTTATAGTTATGGTTCAGGAAGTAGTCGTATTTCATCAGCCCCAGCGCCACATCAAGGTCGAGTCTCTGACCCGTTTCGTGCGGGTTGGATGCATGCTGCGAAAGAAACGACCACAGCCGGGTAAACAAATCTTCAAGCTGATGACCAATTTTCTGCCAGCCGCGCTCTTCCCAATAATCGCCGAATTGCTGGAAGAAATCAAACGGTGAATCGAAAACCCGATCGATCAAATACAATAGCGTCCTATCCATCCGGTGGGCGTTCCAATATTTCTCCAGCACATCCTCCACCCGTTTTATCCGAACGATATCGGAGAACGGCAGGATATCATTGCCCAAAATCTCATAGGGCGCGCGGTCCATATATTTATACCCGTGTTTCTCGCTGTCCGACCGCATCCCGGTTCCACGCAGCATCTTTAGAAATCCGAGCTGCAGTTCCTCCGGCCTGAGCGCAAACACATCGTTGAACGTCTTGCGGAATGTCGTATAATCTTCATGCGGGAGTCCGGCAATGAGATCAAGATGTTGATCGATCTTGCCGCTTTGCTTCACCTTCGTAACCGTCCGGGTCAGCTTCGTAAAATTTTGCCGGCGCTGCACCGCCTCATTGGTTGGATCGTTCGTCGACTGGACGCCGATTTCGAACCGGAAAATGCCCGGCGGCGCATGCTCGGCCAAGTAATCCAGCACCTCCGGCCGCATAATATCTGCCGTAATCTCAAACTGGAAAACGCAGCCCTGATGATTTTCAATCAGAAATTGGAACATCTCAAGCGCATAGTCTCTTTTAATATTAAACGTCCGGTCTACAAACTTGATCAGCTTGGCGCCCTTCGAGATCAAATACAGGATGTCCGATTTGGTCCGCTCGATATCGAAGTAACGAACCCCGACCTCAATGCTGGACAAGCAGAACTGGCAGCTGAACGGGCAGCCCCGGCTCGTCTCGAAATAAACGACGCGGTTGCCCAGTGTCGGCACATCCTCCTCAAAACGATGCGGCGACGGGAGTGTTGCCAGATCGAGCTTCGGCCGCGGCGGATTAATAACGACCTCCCGTTTCCCTTCCCCCTCCTTCCGGTAGGTCAGACCGAACACAAGGTGAAATTTCCGCTCGCCGCGCAGCTCGGTCAACAGATGATGGAACGTCTCCTCACCTTCCCCGACGACGATAAAATCGACTTCCGGGAGCCGGTCCATCCAATAGGGCATATCGTAGCTGACCTCCGGGCCGCCAAGCACGATCCGGAGCCCCGGCATAATTTTGCGCAGCATATTAATGACCGTAATGGTCTCTTCAATATTCCAGATGTAACACGAGAAACCGACGACCTCAGGCGAGCGGGCATACAGGTCCGATACGATGTTCATGGCCGGATCCTTAATCGTATATTCGGCGATCTCGATATCAAACTCGCTTCCGCTGTAAGCTTTAAGGCAGCGCAGGGCAAGCGAAGTGTGGATATACTTGGCATTCAGCGTCGCAAGAACGACTCTCATTGGATTGATCCTTTCCTCATTCAACGTTGTACTCTATTGTACCGAATCCGCAGGCAAAAAAGAAGAGGCCCAAGCCGCCGTGCGGTCTTGAGCCTCTTGCTTTTTAAGCACGAATATCAATATGTGCGCGATCCTTTATCTGTGCGTGGATAACCGGATAACGGACCTTCCACTTGCCGTGTTCAAGCATCGTTATTTCGTTGTCGGCCAGCCCGCGCGGCTCGTAATCGAATGTCTGCTCGTAATAAACGATCAGTTCCACCTTCTGATCCGGGAGCATCCGCTTAAGCTCGCTTACGGCGTCGATAGTCCAATAACGCATTTCCTCGGCCGCCGCCTCCGCATAAATCATATAGAATGAAGGGTCAATATTCGCTGTGATGACGATCCAGCCCTGCGCATCGCGCGTAACCTGCCAATTGCGAAGCTTGGCCTTGCCTTTAACCGTCTGAATCGTATCGAAATTCTTATCCATCACTTTGGCAATCTCGTCGGTCGACGCGCTTAGAAGCGAGTCCGGCAGATCGGAAGGCAGAAACTTGACCGACTGGGCGTTGATTGCCGTTTCATCGATGCCGTACAACAGAAGCTCCGCATGATATGCGGATACCGCAAAATTAAGGCTGGCTGTGGATCCTTCCACCTTCCAGGTTGTTATGCCGATCAATTCGCCGTATTCGTTAAACAGCGCACCACCGGAGCTGCCGTGATCGATTGGGGCGTTGATCTGTAAATAATCAATACCGCCTTCATACAGGAAATTGCTGATCAATCCCTCGGAAACGGTATTTTGCAGCCCGTACGGACTGCCGATTGCAATGACGCGATCGCCTTTTTCCAAATCATACGTATCTCCGATTTCGACCGGCTGCACGCCGATGCTGTCTGACGTTTGGATGACCGCCAGATCCGCTGCTTCGTCGGATGCGACGATCCCATTGATCTTGAGCGATTTGCCGTCCAATGTCAGGGCCGTGCCGTTCGTCGCTTTCGTCATGACATGGTAGTTGGTCAGAATCAACCGGTCGCCGATGACAACGCCGCTGCCCTGCGCGTGATCCGTCTGAATCATCACGACTTTATCGTCATTCAGGCCTGCAATCTCTACGGCAGTAAGCGGCTCGCGCTCAGGAGCTTCTGGAAGACTGTTCCAATATTCCTCAAGCTGCGCTTCTGCGGAAGTCAATTCCACCGTGCGCGCCTTCTGGTTCCATTTCACCTTTGCGCCCAGTGCTTCGCCGACAAATCGGAGCGGCACCATCGTTGTACCTTGTACGAGCTTCGCCGGCACATCGAGCGGCACCGACTTACTGTTCACAACTGCCTGCTTCGCGCCGACCTGCAGCGTAATTGTCGTATAGCCTTGCTTGGCGATAACGGTCTTGCTTTGTTGCTCCCAAGTTAATTGCGCCCCGAGCGCCTGAAAGATCGGACGCATCGGTACGAGCGTGGTGCCCTTCTCTTGAACTGGCGCCGGGTCGAGCTTCAGCTTCTCACCATCGACATAAACTTGAATCTCGGATTGAACTACGGACGAAGCGGCGGCAGCCGGCTTGACCAGCCCTCCCATAACCGGGCCTAGCAGCAGGCTAGCCGCAAGCAGCGACTTGATCATGATTTTTGCTGTTGTTCTCATACGTGTACGCTTCCTCCACATCGGTTCTCCTTATTTTCCCATGGGTCTATCGTACCACCTGTCCGATCGATCTGTCTACTGAATTTGAAAGTCTTGAAACATAGAATACTAGAGTCGAACCGAGCGGCCGTCCGGCTCACGGCTCGTATGAGGAAGCCGTACAAAACAAAGGAGCGTGGCCGATTGTTTCGGCTGAGCCGGGCATTTTGCGCCCCAGCCAAGGCGCTTAAGCCGATTATTTCGGCTTTTCCGGGCACGATGGATCCAGCCAAGGCGCTTATAGAGGCTGTCGACAATTTCGCTCCGGTGGTCAGACCTTGTTGCAGCGCTAATGGACACAGGAGATGCATAGCATCGAAAAACGAAGATTCCACCATCCTAACGGACATTTAGGAGGCTTTAAACGTGTCTTTTCGACAATTTCAACTGAAACTCGGCTGTAATAGTCTGTGGTGTCCGTTAAATTTGAAATCGTTGGGATTGTACTGTTTAAAAGTCTTTTGTGTCCATTAGCATTTGCCTCCAGTAATCGAGAGCCGCTTAAAGCCGAATGATGTCCGCATAGCTAAAACATGAACGTGAGCCATACTCGGATGCCCGCCCTGCATAGCGCTAATTAATATACTGTCGCAGAAAAAGAAACGAGCCGTCCTTACAATGGATCGGCTCATTTCTTATCGGTACGTTACTCCCATTTAAAAGTAAAGCTAGCCACCGCGAATGCGGCAACCATCCAGCCGCCGAGCAGCGCCGCCTCGTAACCGATGTCCGCGAGTCCGGCGCCTGCATTCATCACCTGCCGCATAGCGGTCGATAAATGTGCAATCGGCAGCAGCTTGACGATCGGCTGCAAAAAATCCGGCATATTCTGAATCGGGAAAAACACGCCGCCGAGAAACAGCATCGGAAACGATACAAATCCCGCGATCGGACCGGCGCTCTCCGGCGTCTTGGCCAAGCCGGCAATGATGAAGCCGATCGACATAAACGCAAGCGTTCCCATGATGATCAGACCAAGCAGCAGAAACCAGGAGCCGTTCACCTGTGTTCCGAAAACCAATTGACCGATCAGCACCACGATGACCGCCTGGATTCCATTAAGAAACAGCCTCGCCGTAATTTGAGCGCCGATAAACGCGGACGCATGCAATGGCGTACTCTGCATTCTCCGCAATATGCCCCTCTCCCGCCAAGAGGAAATTTGGGCGGCGACACCGTTCAGATTATTGGACATAATCATCATCGCCACGATGCCCGGAACGAGAAAATCGATATAACGCAAACGGAGCGACTGCACCCCGACCGGGTCTACAACGAGCAGCGGCGTATACCCGGTTTTCATTTTGGATATATTGTCCACCTGCAGCGATACGGCCTGCTTCACCAGCTCCGAGACGGTCAGCCTGGTTTCGTCCGTATACAGTCTGACCTGTGCGGGTTCGCCGGCGCTTTCCCCCGCTTCCAGCTTCCTGCCCATTCCGGAGGGCAATACGATCACATATCCTGTATCGCCTTCCCGAAGCAAATGCAGCGCCTCCTCCTGCGAATCGGTCTGCTCCAGTTGGAGGACGGAGCCGGTCAGCAGCTGCCGGGCGACCTCAGCCGACATCTCGCTCTGGTCTTCATCGACGAGCCGCCCTTTCAAGGAGACGGTGTTATCGTTGCCGAGCAAGGAGCCAAGCATAATCATGAACACAATCGGAAACAGCATCGTCCAAAACAGCACCTGACGGTTGCGGGCGAACAGACGGAGCTGGGACAGCGTTAGTTGGATATAAGCTTTCATTCCTCTCGCAGGCTCCTTCCGGTCATATGAATAAAGACATCCTCCAGTGTAGCGGTCCGGGTCTGCAGATCGGTAAACCGGATGTCAAGCCGTTCGGTCAAAGCGATGAGACCGGTTAAGGAAGCCTGCAGTGAATCGGTGTACAGTACATAGCTGTCCTTGCGGTATTCAGCCTGGCGGACGCCATCGATCGACTGCATGTCGCCGAGTAGCTCGCTTTTGCGCGACTTGTGCATCTGCTCCAGCTCCGGAATGCGAAATTCAACCGCGCTTTCGGACTCCAGACTGCGGATCAGATTGCGCGGCGTATCGAGTGCGACAATCTGCCCCCGGTCCATTAAGCAAATGCGGTCTGATAATATATGGGCTTCATCCATATAATGCGTGCTGAGCACAATTGTTTTCCCCTCTACACGCAGCCGGATAATAATATCCCACAGCGTCCGGCGGGCTTGCGGGTCTAATCCGGTCGTCGGCTCATCGAGAAAAACGACCTGCGGATCGTTGACAAGCGCAAGCGCGATCGCAAGCCTCTGCTTCTGGCCGCCGGATAAATTCTTGACCCGGTCGTTCAGCTTCTCCTTCAGAAGCACTCTTTCGAGCAGCGGTTCAACCGGTAACGTTGGGACACGATAAAAGCTCGCATACATTCGGGTTATTTCCGAAACGGTGAGCAGATCGAACAGCGATGTCGACTGCAGCTGCACACCGATCACCTCTTTCACCTTCCCGAGCTGTGTCCGGGTGTCGAAGCCGGCGACGATCGCGCTGCCGCTGTCGGGCTTGCGCAAGCCCTCGATCATTTCCATCGTCGTCGTTTTGCCCGCGCCGTTTGGCCCAAGCAGGCCGAACACTTCACCCTTTCTGACTTGAAATTGAATGCCGTCCACCGCGGTGAACGTCCCGTACCTTTTGACAAGCTCCCGGGCTTCGATGATAAACGGCTCTTCCGGTGTATCCAGCGGCATACATCATCCCTCCTTCGCCTAGTTGTTCTTCAATATTATAACGGATGCCTCTACAAAGTTGGAAATGGAAACCATCGGAGCGTATAATATAAGAAATGTTTCCGCCAAACGGTATTCACACGATACAGGCGCTGCAGTCATTGCATATTTTCGCAGGTTCGGTGTGTGCGGAATATGCCGGCACGGACTGAGGGTGCGAATACGCGACCCAACCACGGGTCACGTTTCTTCTCGTAGAGTAATGCAAGACGTTTGCATGCTTTTAAACAACCTCTTATTTAAATACTGACAAGGACGGCGTATGGAATATGGACAAACAGCATCGGCATCAATTTGAGAACAAGCGCCTGGATCGGACCGCGAAACCAAATAAAAAAAACTATGAAAACGCCAAGCCTCAATCTGACGGGCGTTCGCATAAGCAGGCCGGCATTCGAGGCACTGCAAAGGAGAAACAGGGGCTCAGCGCAGAGACGGTTGCTGCGGGCGACCGGATTGTCGTGACGGTCAAGCGGATCGGCATAAACGGGGAAGGCGTCGGTTATTTCCGGCGCAAGGCGGTGTTTATTGAAGGGGCGCTGCCGGGCGAGGTTGTCAAAGCCCGTGTAACCGCGGTGGAGGCGAACCGGCTGATTGCCGAAGCGGTCGAACATGAGAAACGGTCGCCGCACCGTATCACACCGGAATGCCCGGTCTATGAAAGCTGCGGCGGATGCCAGCTGCAGCATCTCTCCTACGCCGGCCAGCTTGCGGCCAAGGAGGAGCTCGTGCGCGAGGCGTTCTCGCGCTACGCCGGGGTGGATGGGGCGGCGCTGCCGCTTCGCCCCATCTTGGGCATGGACGAGCCTTGGAGCTATCGCAACAAGGCTCAGCTGCAGGCCGGCCGCGGCGATGGCGGGCGGCCGGTGCTGGGCTTGTACGAGCCGGGCAGCCGCCGGCTCGTCGATATAACGGGGTGTGCGGTGCAGCACCCCGTTGTCAATGCTGCGGCAGCCAAGGTGCTCCATGTCGTGGAGCATCTTGGCGTTCCGCTGGGCGAGCGCAGCCGCGGCGGCGGGCTGCGCACGGTTGTGCTGCGCGTCGCCCCGGATACGGGCGAGCTGCAGCTCACGCTCGTTGCGGCAGCCGAGCCGCTGCCGCAGCAGGACCGCATCGTCGCGGGCATCCGCCGCGACGTTCCGGAGATCACCTCGATCTCGCTTAATATCAATCCCGGCAAAGGCCCGCTCGTCTTCGGCGACCGCACCGTCCTGCTCTGGGGCAAGCCCGCTTTGGAAGTGAAGCTTGGCGAACTGCGCTTTGCGCTGTCGCCGCGCGCCTTCTTCCAGCTGAATCCGGAGCAGACGGTCAAGCTGTACGACGCCGTGCGCGAAGCTTCGGCGCTCACCGGCACCGAGACCGTTGTTGACGCCTACTGCGGAACCGGTACGATCGGCCTTTGGCTTGCGCCCTACGCCCGGGAAGTCCGGGGCATCGAAGTGATTGCCGAAGCCGTTGAAGACGCAAAGCGTAATGCAGAGTTGAACGGCAGGACGAATACGAGCTTCTATGCCGGCAAAGCCGAAGAATTGCTGCCGCGGTGGCAGAAACAAGGCTTCCGACCCGATGTAATTGTCGCCGATCCGCCCCGCACAGGCTGCGACCCGCGCTTGCTTCGAACGATCGTCGAAACAAAGCCGAAACGTTTTGTTTATGTCTCATGTAATCCGTCAACCCTCGCTAAAGACTGCCGCATCCTCATGGATTCGGGCTTTCGTATCGAGTGGCTGCAGCCTGTCGATATGTTCCCGCATACATCGCATGTCGAGTGTTGCTCACTGTTAGTGCGGAAGGATAAATAAATTGGAGATGTATTAGCGGAAAGAATAAAGAGGGGCGGAGAACCCCTCTTTTTTTTGTTACCTAATTCAGTTTTGAAAGTATCTTATCTCTTCATTATCCGCGCAGAATCCAACCGATTCGTATAGAGATAAGGCGTATTTATTTGTAGTTAACAATCGTACTTTTTAATCGGCAAGTCGACTCTTCTTTCAACCAATCAGACGATAGATCCCAACGATTAACAGAGCTGCGACAGCGATTAGGATTAGAACTCCCCATATTGTCAGTTTACCTGATCGCTTTCCAAATCGATGAAAAATGCGAATCCACATAAATAAAACCTCCCTTGTTATATATCTTTTCCTTCGTATACATATACAGAGAGGAACCACGACATTATTATTAATGCCAAACTTGCGCCTAGCGTCCATAACGAAAGCGGCAGTATCTCAACTTCCAGCAGGTTGTGAAAGAAAGCACCAACATTTATATTCGTCCATTCCAAGACTCGTATTATAATTAGAACAACTCCCCCGAGAGTAAATATCACAATTAAGTCTAGAACCTGTATGAGACGCGAGCCTGCAGCGAAAAATATCGGGAAATAGATCGCATAAAACACGAGCAGGATCAGAATGGCGATTACCGTCGACTGTGTACTGTACCAAGGCAATTCTTGCTCCGGCAAGACGATCCCGGCCAGCCAACGCCACAATGAGGTCAGTATAAAAGCAATCGCCATGAACATAACACTTCCCACATATTTGGATGTTACGATATCCTTTCTTCTAAGCGGGAAAGAAGCCAGAATCCGTCCGTTGTTGTTTTTCTCATCCGACTTGCTCGCCACCACAATGAGAAAATGGCTGAATATCGCAGCAGGCGCAGCAAGCGGCAAACCTTCAAACGCACCGAGAATAAAAAAGAAGAAGCCGACAAACACAAACCCTAATGCAATAAACTTTTTTTGAATACGGATATCTTTCATGAGCAGTTGAACCATCTATTTCCCCTCCTGAGTATAGACAAGGATATCGTCCAAGGATGGTTTCTCCGCTGAAACCTGATGTCCGAATTGATCTTCGAAACAGCTTTCTTTTGCGACTAACCCTTCAAATCCCAATGAATTTTGCTGTAAACCCAAAATTTTGTCCTTCAAGTGATTTGATCGCAACCATTCAACAGGTCCCTTTACAAGCAGATAAGAATCAATCAGTTCCTCTTTGCTTCCGCAAAATTTCAATTGTCCATTGCGAATATAAACGATGTAATCCGCAATGCGGTCCAAATCCGTGCTGATATGTGTAGAGAAGAGTACTGACCGTGTCCCGTCCCGGATATATTCGCTAAGAATCGATAACACTTCCCTCCGAAACACCGGGTCTAAACCCGACGTCGGCTCATCCATGATCAACAGATCAGGCTCATGCGCCAAAGCGGCGGCTAATGCAAATTTCATTTTCATACCTTTGGATAATTCGCGAATTTTTCTGCGCTCAGGCAGCCCGAAATCATTCAAATATTTCCGAAAAGCCGATTCGTTCCAAGTTGGATAGAACGAAGCTATGATCTTCTTCATTTCACTTACGGTTAAGTGATTATAGAAGAAATCCTCATCGTACACGAAGCCGATTCGGCGTTTAATTTCCCGCTCCTTATCAAGGTATGATTGGCCGAATACGAGCACTTCTCCGCGATCGGGTCGCAGCAGGTTCATAATCGAGCGAATCAGCGTCGTTTTACCCGATCCGTTCGGACCGATCAACCCGGTAATATAGCCGCTATGGATTTGAAAGTTCAGATTGTTAAGGTCAAACCCTCCATTACGTTTGGTGAATTGGCGGAACTCAACGGCATTCACGATCCATTCTCCTCTCCATAAAGAATCGTAATTAAATTCAATAAGTCTTGTCGTGTCAAGCCAAGAGCCTGACTTTTTTTGACAGCGGCTCTCATCTGATCTTCCAGCTCACGGTATTTCATCTCCCGTATCGATTCTTTGTTGGCGCCTGAAACAAATGTGCCTTTTCCGGAAACAGAAGTAACCAGTCCTTCCTGTTCCAATTCGTCATACGCCCGTTTCGTTGTGATAACACTGATTTTCAAATTGTGGGCCAGATTGCGAATGGAAGGCAAAGGCACTCCTTCTTGGAGCTGTCCGGATAGTATTTGATTTTTAATCTGTTCCTTGATTTGCAAATAGATCGGTTCTCCTGATGAGAAGGATACGGAAAGATGCATCGGTTCACCCTTTTCAAATTGTATATATCGTATATAAACAGTATATATGGATAAGAAATTTTTTTCAAGCCCACTGTGAATAAGAACGATAGGCGGCAGCGTTGCCCCTGCGGCACCCGCACTATTCCAATATTTAAAAATAGGTGGTAGAATACGGGGATCTTTAATTTCGCAGATGAAGGCGGCATGGGAATGATTAATATAGCTGTTCTATTAGTACTCGGTTCGGGATTTCTTCATTCGGTATGGAACCTCTATACGAAGAAAAGCCTTAACAAAAATGTTTTTCTTTGGTTCTGCCAGCTTGTCGCCATTATCGTATTTTTACCGTGGACGATTATGGAGTGGGACAGCAGTCAATTTACCGGTGCAGGTTTAATGGTCATCCTCGCTTCGATGTTCCTGCACGGACTTTATATTATTTTACTCGCCGCTGCATACACAGCAGGAGACTTATCGCAAGTTTACCCGATCATGAGAGGAACAAGCCCGCTCCTGGTACCGCTGCTTGGAGTTACATTGCTAGATGAGGAACTTACCTATACGGGGTGGTTCGGAGTTATATCGATTGTTATCGGAATTGCATTGCTCAGCGATATAAAGTTTAAACTAAGTGAACGAACACATTCAAAAGCGCCGTTAATGGCCTTGGCTGTCGGAATCTGCATAGCCGGATATATCGTAGTCGATAAAGTCGCCCTTAACTATGTCTCGGCTGTTGTATTAAACGAAGCGACCAACATTGGAAACTTATTGGCTCTTTCATGGGCCACATTTCAATCGGGCGAAGTACGGAAGGAATTAAAAGCAAACTGGAAAATCATGCTGTTCGGTGGGATTATCGCTCCGGGAGGGTATCTTCTATTTTTATTTGCCCTGTCGCTCGCTCCGGTCGCGCAGCTTGCGCCTATGAGAGAAATCGGTACAGTGTTCGGAACGATTATGGGTATTGTCATCCTTCGCGAGAGACAAGGCATCAGACGAATATTTACATCTCTATTGATTACCACCGGAGTCATCATTCTTGGAATTTGGGGTTAGAGGGTTTACAAATGAAAGCTGAAGGAGTGTCAGTCAAAATATTTCGCATAAATAGCGTCGTACTCGGCTTGAGTAATTGGCAGAACTGTTCCATGACGGGGGCTGCGGGGCAATTGGTAATTGGAGGATAACGTCCATACTCCCGATTCAAGGTCGATCGTTTCAAACGGGATATAACCTCTGCCGCCAAATTCATCAACGAACAAATACCATTTCTCTTCCGTATTGGATTTAAAGATTGTCGGACCTTCAACCCCGTTGCTGCCGCCAACGCCTTCTTCAACCCTATCAAATGTACCGAACACAACATCTCCGGCTTCCTGGAACACCATTTTTCCGTAAGGAGAGGAGGACGAATTGTCTCTTTCATCTTTGGTGAACCTGTATATTTTCCCATTGTGGGAAATCATGGTCGTATCAATGACGGAATATCCATAATCCATGTAAACCTGAGGCTCCGTAAAGACATGGAAATCCCGAGTTTTGCTGTACATGATTTTTTGATATGGATTGTCATAATGCCTTTCGGTCAAATATAGTTTAGATGCCCAAAAGACGATGTACTCACCTGCCTCATCATCGTAGAAAACTTCGGGAGCCCAAGTGTTGCCCGCTTCCGCCGGCGCCACTTCAACCATTCTCTGCTCTGACCAGTTCACGAGATCGCCCGACTCCCATACCATGATGGACCGGCTTCCTTTCCTTTGGGCCCGGTCCCAATTCCAATCTCCGTTTATTTTCAGATCGGTTGCAATCATGTAAAACTTATCACCTTCGGGAGACCGGATGATAAAGGGGTCCCGCACCCCCTTTTCGCCTAATTTCGAAGTCATCACCGGCATTCCATCGTTTAGTTCTTTCCAGTGAAGCGGATCGTTGCCCTCGCTTAAAGCAAAATAGATTTGCTCGCCGCCCACCGTACCTTCCCCGGTAAAGTAAGTGAAGAGGTAGCCTGCGTATTCTTCTTTTACCGGCCGTTCTCTTACTATGGCCTGGAATGGCTTGGTTGTTGACACCCCATCCTTGGAGATTGTTGCTGTAAGCGTAACCATTACATCCCCGCTTCCTTGCTCCGGGCGGGTCACTTCCCCGGTTGCCGTAATCACTTTAGGGTTGTCCGAATGCCATGTTACGGCTGCTCCGTTCTTTCCTTCCGTTGGCAATGTTAGGTGTCCTCGTACATCGTCGGTGTTGTAAACAGTCAAATCTTCTTTCTCCATCTGAACTGCCTCTTCATTCTTATTCACAAGCTTCCCGTTCAGTGTCATTACGGACCGTGCAGGGATTATGGTCTCAAACGTACCGCCGGCCTGAACGGGGACATCCTCTTCTTGCGTCAGGTCGCGATCGGCAGATGTAACATATGATTTCATGATAATAGCGTTATGCTCCATATCCAATCCGTTGAAAGAAAGCTTGATTCGTTTGTCTTCATGGCTGTCGTTGACGAAAACGGCCGTTACCGTCTGTTCTCCCGCATGAAGGTAAGCGGAGCCCATTAGCCCGCTCCGCGCTTGCTCATCAAGTCCGGTGAGCGCTATCCGTTCGGCACCGGGACGAATAAACTTGCTGTAGTTGCCAAGCGCCCAAAATATTTTGGAAAGAAGAATAGTTTGCTCATCCCCCTCCCGTTGAAAATCGGTGTAGATCAAGCCGTCCTTATAATCTTCCTTGGAGACCGCCGTCCACCATTGCCAGCCTTGCGCGTTCGCCTTCGTCAAATCGAAATGTATCGTACGGGCTACGTGCAAGGCAGGATCAATTCCCAGATCGCGGCCGGGACCATATGAACCGAGAATACAATATTCCGTCACCCAGTATTTTGCGGCCGGGTCGTATTTCTTTAAATTGTCATGCAACAGCTCTCTCAGCTTACCGAGACGATCGTCACCCGGCTTACTGTAATCGGACCAATAGGAATGCGAAGCAATTTTATTGCCGACTGCCTCTTTCAGTTCCGGGTCGCCCAGCAGATCCTTGATATATTCCCGGTATTTGCCTAGTCCCATACTGTTGGCGCCGCCCATATAGCGTTCGCTGTGCGAAAACATGTGGTAATATTCGTCATCCAACAGTGCTGTAATCTCTACGCCGTCCGGAGCGCTGATTTGGGCTGGAAGCCCTCGCTCCTTAAGTTGCCGGTACAGCTCGAGAATAACGCGTTTCAAATCGTCATTGTTATACCTGTTTGCTTCCTGCCCTGCTCCGTTCCAATCCCAGGTTGGCTCGTTGACAGGACTAATATACTGAAACTCAAGCCCTTCCTGCTTGAAATGCTCCAATACATCGATTAAATAAGAAGCAAATTCGTCTTCGTAGCCCTCTTTCAAATTGGTGGAGCCTACAGTCGAATTCGGCTGAGCGTGACCGTTTTTGGTCATCCAGACCGGCGGACTATTAACAAATGCGATCAGCGTTTCGACGCCCCGCTCCTTGGCAGCTTGTAGAAACCACTGCTGTCCGGCCTGTTTGCTCCAATCGTAATTCCCTTCCTCCGACGATTTGAACGCTTCTGCCCGGCGCCAGGAATTAGAAATAATTGCCCGGTCCGTTTCCGTTGAACCTGCGCCGATATTGAATCGCCAAGCGGACAGTCCAATCCCTTTCTCTCTGGAAAACAGAAGGTCCGCAACACGGGATTTATTCTCTTCCGTCCAATACTTGCCTAGCTGTTCCATTGACCATGCGTCGGATGCGCCGAAGTTATCGATCCTTTGATATTTAACCGATGCGTCTATTGATACATTATAAAGTAACGGTATGCTCTCATCCTTCTGCTCTTTCTCCCCCACAACTTCTTCTATTTCCATACTTTCTTCTTTTTCCGCAACTTCTTCCCTTTCAACATTCTCCTTCCGCTCCATACCAGCAGATGTAAAAATCGAATATAGTCCCAGACCGAGAAAACACGTGAGTATAAACAGGATCGCTGCGTATATCATTAAACGTTTACTTGTCATTGGCGCTTCTCCTTCAAACTAGGATATCCATTTCGGCCTTTATTGTTTTAATCAAATGTTCTTGATAGCTGCCCCAGCTTCTCTTACATACTAGTCCGAGTCTCCTGACCCCTACCCACAATGCCCAAAGGTCAATTTCCGTCTGGTCATCATAAGAGAGTTCTCTAAGCTCGTTATATCCCGTAATCAAGGAAGTAAAGCCAAGACGATTATTTTGCTGACCGTCGTGCAGCTTGAAATGTCCCAGATCATATAGCGGGCTAGTTCCCTGGATCTCTCCAAAGTCAATAATACCTGTAAATCTTCCACTATGAAAGAAGATATGAGAATCGTCAAAATCGCCGTGGTTTAAACAGGGTTCATGTCTTGACATAAGCTCAGATCCAGCAATTAATATGCTTTTGATTTTGGAAACCTCTCTCTGATTGAAGATATTCTCTGCTAATATTTCCAAGTCGTTGTCCAGTAGTTCAAATAGATAATCGTACATTGAGGTTTTTTCGCCTTGCAAAGCAGCTCCATCTTCTTCTCTATCTCTTTTAACCCATCCAAAACCGTCAACTTTTACTTGATTTATTACTGCAAGCTGTTTACCTGCCCGTATAAGTATGTCATTGTATATGTCTTTTGAACAACAGTTCAGTATGCTTGACCCGGGGATTTCTCTAACAATCATCACAGACATTCCTACAATTGGATTATGGCGCTCATAGTGAATAACCTCTGGAACAAGAACTCCTCTTTCCCTCAATAAAGAATGCACGCTTGCTTCCACTGCAAAACTCATATCTTGTTCCGGAAGAATCCGGAGATATAAAGTATTATCCTCTGATTGAACACGATAAACATACGTGGATACACCGTCTAATACTCTCTCAATATTATTAACCGCAGTATTAAGGCAATCACTTGCAACTTGCTTCACTAACGCAATCTGTGGAGCATCTTTTGTTCTCATTAACATTTATCCTTTCCAATATCAGTGGTAAGAAAATAATACGCAATTGGGGCCAAAAAAGCCCTTGATTGTTTGCTTATAAATAAATAATACAAATTAGGCACATTGAAGACTTTGAGAATCGGACCGTTGCTCCGGTTTTCTTTTAATAATTGCATTAACAGTTGACACATGCTGACTACTGTACTAACATTGTATCTAAATTCATATTTATGAATATTTATTCATTGGGAGTGTGTCCATGAACCATTTGTTGTCTTTAAAAGAATTCGACAAGGATACTCTTGAGTCAATCATCCGGAAGGGGATTGAGATCAAGGGAAGTCCCGAAAAATTTTATCATGCTTGCGAAAGAAAAGGTCTCCTGATGCTGTTTCAGAAGACATCTACAAGAACAAGCTTATCTTTTCAATCCGGAATAAATCAGATGGGCGGATATTCGGTTGTTATGGACTGGGACGCAAGCAACTTCAGTATTTCCCCAATACAATATGAGGTTCGGTATGCTTCAAGGAACTGTGACGCGATCGTGGCACGGCTTAAGAAAAATTCCGATTTGCTTAAGTTAGCTAAGTATTCCAAGGTCCCGGTAATCAATGGATGCTGTGAAAAGTATCATCCCTGTCAGGCATTGGCAGACCTGATGACCGTCTATGAAGTCTCGGGAACATTTTCCGGGTTGACCATGACCTATGTCGGAATTCATAACAATGTGGCAAACTCGTTGATAGCAGGTTGTATCGCGTTAGGAATCAAGCTTCTGTTAGTAACCCCTGTAATAAATCCGCCGTCTTGGGACGATGAACTGATGCAGGCGGCATATCACAGCGGTTATGTGGAGAACTTAAGCAACCTGTCCGAAGCTGTTTCGAGGTCCGATTATGTTTATACCGACACATGGGTTGATATGGAATTTTTTAATAGGCCGGATTATCAAGACCAAAAGAAACGAAGGATTGACCAAATGCTGCCGTTTCAGTTGAATAAGGAAAACCTTAAAGGGTACTCCCCTTATATTATGCATGATATGCCTATTCACCCCGGATTTGAAATTGAAGAAGAACTCATTGAATCCGAGCGTTCCATTATATATCAGCAAGCCGAAAACAGAATGCACGTTCAAAAAGCGCTTTTATTACATTTGTTCGACGATTAGTAAGGAAATTGAACGACCATCCGGCAATACCTGGTACATGGAAACTATAAGCAGAGTCTGTTCCTTCAAAAGACCGTTCTCGCGACAGAGGACGGTTTATTTCTCGTGCATTAATTAATTATAGTTGTTTTTGAAATTGCTTCCATGAACAATCCAAGCTACGCTGGATAAAAAGATGATTTCAAATTGATTATTAGAGGCAAAGGAGCCGTTAAGCTATGCTGAAGTTGAAATACCTTTTTAATAATGCGGATTTGGCCGAAATGCTTTTAAAAAATTGGAATTACGATGAAGCATCGATCGATATGTTTAAGCACTATCGGATCTCGTCAAATGCCGTCTATCCGTTTAAATGTGATGAGAAAATCCAACTGTTACGGTTTGCTCCGAAAGCTGAGAAGGCGCATTCAAATGTATTGGCAGAGCTTGATTTTATTACTTACCTGCGCGCGAACGGCTATGGAGTGCTGGAAACGGTAGCATCAAAAAAAGGCGAGGAGCTTGTAGAGGTTCAGACTCCGTGGGGAGAATACTACGCTTCCGTATTTAAACGTGTTGCCGGTGTTCAGATGAATAAAACCGATTTTAGTGACCCCATTGTATTCAGCCATGGAAAAGCTTTAGGAAAGCTTCATCGGTTATCTAGTCAATACACACCAGGTAAATTCAAAAGATGGTCATACAGCGACGTCTTAGATTGGATTCAGGATATTCTATCGAAATCTCCGGAAGAAACAGCAGCATTGACGGAAACGAAATTGCTGCGGGATTTTTTTGCTTCAATCCCTAAGACGAATCGCAATTTTGGACTGATCCATTACGATTTTGAATACGATAATGTATTTTACGATGAGGAATCGGGATCATGTAATGTTATTGATTTTGATGATGCTATGTATCACTTGTATGCAATGGATATTGAACAGGCGCTTGATAGTCTGCAAGACTACATTCGATCTGAACTCTTTCTCGAGAAGAAACAATGCTTTATGGACGGATACATCACTGAATATGAGGTATCCTACGATTTAGAGGCGGTCTTACCGGCATGCAGACGCTTTGCTAATTTATACGGCTATGCCCGCACTCTAAGGTCAATCGAAGAAAAATGGGAGAATGAGCCCGATTGGTTATCTAGCTTGAGGAACAGATTGACTAAGAGACTGCAAGAGGATTCGGTTTATTTTGGCAAGGAACTCTGGTAAATCATTCATACAAATTAACGATTGCTTTTGCCTCGGAAATCACTCGGGTTCGCAGCTCCGCGGAGACAATCACTTCGATGGATGAACCGAAACCAAGAACGATTTCACAAGCTGAGTCTAACGTTTCGAACTCCACTTCAGCGGCCGCCCATCCATTACCTGCAGCTTGAATTTTCAGTACCTTTACATAGGGCTGCTGCCCCAGCCGGTCAAGCTGGTCCTCCCTGGTCATCAGCTTGGCCGGATAGCGGGGAAGATTTCGCTTGAATTGCGCGGTTGATTGTTCCCAATATAATGCCAAGTTGAAGCCGGTTGGACTTTGAAAGGTTTCATCTAACATTACGGCGCTCACAATACGCGAGACCCTGTATGTACGGAAGTCCCCATCGATTTCCGCAACTAAATACCAGACGGAACGTTTAGCAACCAGTCCGACCGGATGAAGCGTTCGTTCCACATCGCCCTCGTCGCGCCTGTAGAGGATCAATAGCTTACGGTTCCCCAAGACGGCTTCCTGAACGGTTGCCAGACAGGGACAAGTCTCCTTCGATTGATGCCAGCCCGCACCGTCGATATGAATTTTTCCCCATATTAACTCCGTGTTTTGACGTAAAGCGGCGGGAGAAGAGGACAACAGCTTTTGGAATGCGGCATCAAAGTGCGCCTTAAACCCCAGATCCGCCAGTAAATCCTGGCGGGAAGAGATAAGCAGCGATACGAATTCATCGCTTTTCAGACCGGTCAGATTGGTCCGGTAGCCTTCAGACAACAGCCACCCTCCGCCTCTGCCGCGTTCGGCATAGACTGGAACCCCCGATGCGCTTAACGCCTCCATATCGCGAACCACTGTCCGTTCCGAAACCTCCAGTTTTTCCGCAAGCTCGCTTGTCGTTAATTTTCTCTCGTTCTGCAGCAGCAATAAGATCATTAGCAACCGGTCGGCTCTCATTACGCCTTCCACCTCCTTAATATTTATTTTACCAAAAATATATGACAATGGATGTCGTAATTTATTGTTTATACTGAAATAGAAGAACATTTGGAAGGGGTGCAGACGGATGACGATGAAACCTTTGGAAGGCAAAGTGGCGGTAGTAGCGGGCTCCACACGGGGAGCAGGCAGAGGAATTGCCGTTATGCTAGGGCAGGCCGGAGCGACTGTATATTGTACCGGACGTAGTGTGCGCGGCAATCCATCGGATTTGAACCGGACGGAAACAATCGAGGAAACGGCGGAAATGGTGACGGAACGGGGCGGCATTGGAATCCCGGTCCGGGTTGATCACAGTGTGGAGGACCAGGTCAAATCCTTGTTCGACCGGATCAGGGGAGAACAAACCGGACGTCTGGACATCCTGGTGAACGATATCTGGGGCGGAGAGAAATTGATCGCCTGGGAGACGCCGTTTTGGAGCCATTCGCTCTCGAACGGACTGTTAGTGCAGGATCGGGCAATTAAAACCCATATGATTACAAGTTATTACGCGGCACCATTAATGATTGAACGAAAACAGGGTCTGATCATTGAAGTGACCGACGGAGTGGATTACCGTTATCGCGGCAATCTTTATTACAGTCTTGCGAAGATTTCCGTTATTCACCTGGCAGCAGCCATGGCTGAAGACCTTCGTCCGTTTAATGTTGCCGCGATTGCCGTTACGCCCGGGTTTTTGCGTTCGGAGGAGATGCTGGATCATTTTGGCGTTACGGCAGAAAACTGGCAGGATGCAATGAAAAGCGGTCTGCCGCATGCCGAGCATTTCATCGAATCGGAGACGCCTTTTTTTATCGGGAAAGGCATCGCCTCGCTGGCCGCCGACCCCCATGTCTTCGAAAAATCCGGTCAAGCGCTCGCAAGCTGGAATCTATCGGACAATTACGGATTGGAAGATGTGGACGGAAGGCGACCGCATTGGGGAAATTATTCGAAGAAACACGGGTTTTAATCCTTTCAACAAATTACCCACCTTGCCAGGGTGGGTTTTGCTGTCTAAGGGTTGACAATTCATTCCTGCTCCTATATTATCTAATTTAACAACTATCTAATTTAACATTTATTAAATCAGCACCCGGAAGGAGGTTTTCAATCCGATGCAACTGGATAAAGTGGTCAATTACCATAAGGCTCTTGCAGACCCGACAAGGATCAAGATGCTAATCCTGCTAGCAGACGGCGAGCTTAACGGACAGGTTTTAGCGGAAAAGCTGTGCGTTACACCCGCAACAATCACCCACCATGCCGCCAAGCTGCGGGAAGCGAGCCTGATTAATGAACGAAGGGATAAGAACACAATTTACTTTTCGCTCAATGATTACTTTATTAAAAACAACGCGAACGCAACACAAGATCTGATTTACCGCTCGGTCAAAGGAGGTATAGACATGCCGCAGGATCATCATCGGCGGATGCAGGAAACCGTCATTAAAAACTTTTTTACAGCCGAAGGGAAATTAAAAAGCATCCCCATCCAGCTCAAGAAAAAGCTTATTGTACTGGAGCACCTGGTTTCCAATTTGGAAAAAGGGAGGAATTACAGCGAGAAGGAAATCAATGATTTCATTAAAAATTACCATGAAGACTTTGCAACAATACGCAGGGAATTTATTATGCATCAATACATGTTCAGAGAGAATCAAATCTACGAGCTGAACCCGCCGGAAATGTGGGCCCGTTGGGAGACGCTGTCCTGACGGGAATCGCCTCACTTGTCTGATTCGGCAATCGTGAGGCTTTTATCATTTTAGAAGCAGCCCAAGCGCGGCGATCCGTTCTGCACAAGCCGCTGTTAACCTCGCCGGCCCCTTACCCTCATGCAACATGCCCGGCTCCATCTGTCGAAGCGTCCACTCAATAAGCCGGTCCTCCGCGTCGAGGTACCGTCCCTCCAGCGCTTCTACCGCTTCCCAATCCCGGCAGGCGACCGCTTCCCGGAAAGCTGTTTTCGCCTCTACATATTTGCGCTGAATGTCGTTCATTATCCCCCACATCCTCTACTTTATTTTGCCTAGGAGAGTCAAGACAGGTAATGTAATATTATATTTTCGTAATTGGATTCCAATTTGGGCGGGTATAACTTTAAAAAATTGCGTTGCATCAAAAACGTAAGATAATTAATACTACTATAAGTCATTTAGTGCTCAGGTTCAATCCCCTTGCCCACGGCAGACAAACTAAAATACAGCCAATCAAAAAAGGGATGCCTTGGGCATCCCTTGCTAACCAAAGCTCCCACCGCAACTGGAGCGTTCATCCAGATCATGTAGTGAGAGTATCCATCCATTCCGCTAGCAGCTCGATTCGATATGGGTCACCGAAGTATGGCGCAATTAAGCGGCGCACAAGGCATCCCTTGAATTAGACGAGACAAAGGCGCTGATTCAGCATGCTATGCCCATGATCGCAGTTCGGGGAGCGGTTGACGTATTGCCCTGTGGGAGGGAAAGGAATATAAAAGGGGCGCAACACCCCTCTTTTTTAGCCTGAAAGGGCAATCAATTGCGTAAAATAGTTCAATTTGTTCATATCAACCTCGCTTCTTCCATAGGCGTCAATGAAAATATCCTTATATTTATCCGTCTTCAAGTTATAGTTCAGCGTCCATAATCCCCAATAGAGATCGTAGTGCCTGTCGCCTACCCCGCCGTATCCCAAATCAATAAAGCCGCTAAACGAGGAATTATCCATAATGATATTAGGCAGACAGTAATCCCCATGTATAATGACGTCGTCTGAATAGTTGAACCCCACTAATTTGTAAAGGCTCATATCCTCGCTTTTTATTTCATTTAACATTTCAGCAGTTCTGTCCTTAAAAGGGCATCCTTCGACAGGCAGCGAATGCAGCATTCGGAGAGATTCGCCGAATACTCGAGCCAATCGTTCCGGGTTTTCAAGATGTTGTCCTGATGTCCCATCTTCACCGCTTATTGCTTCAGTGAATAAAAAATCATGCTCTGAATCTGTTTCATAAGCAATGACTTTCGGGGCTACATGGAGGCCGCTCAAAAACGCCGTCATTTTGTATTCCCGTTCAAGACTGCCTTTGGGTGCTATTTTCAAATAAGCCTTGTCCGCTCCCTTTACAAATAGCGTTCTGGCGTTTTCGGAACAACTGCTGTCATATATGGCTGCATCGTTTAAATACTGCCGGATGGCTAACGGTACCGTTTCAATAGCAAAGGAAATTTCCGCCTTTTTCATGTCAACACCTCCACCTGGAACCATGTTTGATGTAATGTTATCATACTCATCGGAAACGTTTTAGGTAAAAAATGGTTCTTAATTGAGCTTGCCCATACATACTACACAAGTATTGTATAATTGAAGATAGGTAACTGTTATTTTAATGGAAAGGAATGTCCGATGTCTAAAGCCGACAACATGCTGGCCATATTATGGCTGTTGAGATCTCGAAAGCGAATGACCGCCAAACAGCTGGCGGAGCACTTGGAAGTGCACATTCGAACCGTATACCGGTTAATAGACGCTTTGTGTGTCAGCGGTGTACCGGTCGTCTCCGAAACCGGCCGCAGCGGAGGGTACTATATTCCCGATCATTTTACTTTCGACCCGCTGTTTTTTGAGCTAGTTGAGCAGAAGTCACTTGTTCATGCGGCCGCATTCGCCCGGGAGGCCGGCTATCCTTTCGGCGAGGCGCTGCAGCGTGCGATCGCAAAATTAAAGCGTCACTCGAGCCCGGAGCAATTGAACCATCTTGAACGCCATGAAACCGGCCTTGAAGTCATCCATCCTCCTTCCAATCCGCCACTCGAAAGATTGCTTCGGCAATTGGAACAATCGATTGCGGATACACGAAGCGTCCGGATGAACTACCAAACCGGTTATGAAGGACCGACTGAAACACGGACGATTGACCCATACGGCCTGGTTCATTGGAAAAGCAAGTGGTACGTCGTAGGATATTGCCGTCTCCGCCGGGAAATTCGTTGCTTTCGGGCCGACCGTATTCTCTCTTTGTCAGAAACCGATACCGTTTTTCAGCGCCCGGCCGATTTCTCCGCCCGTCAATTTTTACTGAACAGTTTGTTAACTGCTTCGGAAGACGAACGCCATCTGATTACCGTCCATATTGAAGGCAGCTCTCAGGCGATCAACGATCTCTGCGGCCACTGGCTGTTCGGCCACGCACTTGTGGAACGCGCGGCAGACCGGGCTCATTTTAAAATGGATGAGCTTACCCTCTACACGCAGGCTCCGTATTTCCTGTTATCGTATGGTGGAAAAATTCGCATATTGTCTCCGTCCGAACTGAAATCATGTATGGTGGAGATCACTGCTTCTTTATTGGAATACTATCAATCCTGAAACGCTGACCTTCTTTGTCAGTGTTTCTGTTTTATAATGAGAGTAAGAAAGGGTATAGGAGGGAAGCAAATGGCTGGTTCCATATTCAAAAAAGCAGTAAAACAAGAAACGGGCATCGCGTGGGAAACGTGGTTGAACGATCTGGGTCGGGTAGTGGATCCCGTCTGGTCGAATGAGCAAATCGCAGGTTATATCGCTAACGAATATGATGTCACTCTTGAATGGAGTGAAAGGATTGCACTTGTCTATGAACAACACTCGGGACGCAAGCCTGTGGGAGTCACCGCTTCGGCTGGCGTTCAAATCGGTGTGCGGAAGACAATCCCGGTATCCAAGGAACAAGCATGGACGTTCCTGCTCTCCCCGGAGGGGCTGCGGTTATGGGTCGGCGACCTTCAGTCTTTGCCCCTGCAACCGAAACAGACGTATACGTCAAAGGATGGTGTATACGGCCGGATCATTTCAGTCGTTCCTTACCGGAAAATCCGCTTAAGCTGGCAGAGACCGGAGTGGGACAACCCGTCCACACTACAAATCTACACATTAACAAGCAGCTCCGGCAAAACGACCGTTTCGATCCATCAGGAAAAATTGGACGACCTTTACATACGCGAGATGATGAAGATTCATTGGGAGGATGTATTGAATACCATCAGTGAAAAAATGCGGGGAAGGTTATCAAATGAATAAATACAGCCATATCGATTTGAGGGTGAACAGTTGGAAAAAGGTCAGACATTTTTATGAAAAGCTGCTTCCTGCTCTTGGTTTCACGCAAACCTATCACAGTGAACAGTGGAAGGTTTTCGCTGCCGAGAGAGAGCTTCCGAGTGTCCCTTATTTCGCTATTACCGAATATCACGATCATAAGCCCAATGACAATTTGATCGGCTTCTGGGCTGAAGGCCGGGCAGAGGTCGACCGCATCGCTCAGCTTGTTTCCGAAGCAGGCGGGATCATCAACAGCGGTCCGGAGCTGCTCCCAATCAGTCCTACATACTATGCTTTATACTTCGAGGATCCATGCGGAAACAAATACGAGATCGTTCATCGGCTAAACTGAGCGGAGCTGCGGCTCCGCTTTTTCCTTTTATCGTGGAAAACGTGCCGATCGTTCTATACCAACGGAATTCCGACCAGTATTGCTCGGTCAACGTCGACAATTACCGGACGGGGCAAGAAGTAGCGAAGCTGATTTTCTCCAGGGGACACCGCCGAATTGGCTTAATCAGCCCGGGAATATCCTCCAATGCGATTCGGCTCCGAAGAGAAGGGTTTCTGGATATGGCCAAACGCTACTGCATCAATATTGCTGCAGAACATATTATTGAAGGCTAATTTTCCGAGGAAGGAGGTTATCAGGCGACCGCGAAGTTGCTTTCTTTCCCGGAACGCCCAACCGCAATATTCGCTCTCAGCGATCAAATGGCTGTCGGCTCGCTGCTGGCTCTCAGCGATCAAATGGCTGTCGGCTCGCTGCTGGCTTTCAGGGAGCAAGGCATCGCGGTTCCCGACGATATCGGAGATTGCCATGTATGCCAAGGGTGTCAGCACACGGGATATCCAGGATCATCTGAACCATCTGTACGGCATTGACGTCTCGCCAACGATGATTTCCAATGTGACGAACAAGATCGTACCCCTGATTAAAGAATGGCAGAATCGGCCCCTGCAAGGCGTTTATGCCGTTGTCTTTATGGACGCCATTCATTACAAAGTAAAACAAGATGGGGCCATCGTGAACAAAGCGGCCTACATGGTAATTGGCATCGATTTAGACGGCAACAAGGACGTGCTGGGCATGTGGATTGGGGAGAACGAGACCTCCAAGTTCTGGCTCACCGTATTAAACGATCTGCGCAATCGCGGCGTACAAGACATTTTGATCACCTGTGTAGATAATCTGACGGGCTTCTCTCAAGCGATTTCCGCCTGCTATTCAAACACCGAGATACAGAAGTGCATCATCCACCAAATCCGAAATTCCACCCGTTACGTCTCTTACAAGGACTTGAAAAAGGTAACGGCGGATTTAAAGCCGATTTACAAGGCTGTAACGGAAGAAGCGGCCTTAGTCGAGCTGGATCGGTTTGAAGAGACCTGGGGTAACAAATACCCGCTCATCGTCCGTTCCTGGCGGAATAACTGGGAAGAGCTCTCCACCTTTTTCAAATACCCGCCAGAGATTCGTAAACTCATCTATACGACCAATATGATCGAGAGCTACCATCGGCAACTTCGCAAGGTTACCAAAGGAAAGAGCATTTTCCCTTCCGATGAATCCTTGCTCAAGATGCTGTATTTAGCCACGATGGATGTCACCCGTAGATGGACGGGACGTGTTCAGAACTGGGGACAAATACTCCTCCAGCTATCTGTCTTCTTCCCCGATCGGATCGGTCATTACTTACGTTAGCTCATTGTTTCAAGAGAGTTTACACAAAAAACTGGACAGACCCAAATTAAGCTAGCGGCCACGATAGTTGACTCGATCAGAAGCGAGGCAACCGGCAGCCTCAGGTAGATCATTCCACTAACGGGACACGATAGCATCATACAAAAGGCTGCCGGCCCAACGGCAGCCTTTATTGAAGTAACTGGCAGGTGACAGCGCGGTGCGGCCGTTTTATCCGACGCCATATTTCGCGAGATATTGCGGATACGAGTGAAGATGAACGGCCCTGGCCTTGCTCTGGGCCTTCTCCCGATGCTCCGGCACTTGCTCCGCCTCGACATAATCGGCCAGCACGTCGATGACGTCGTCGAGCAGCTTCGCTCGAAAATACAGTTCTAGACGCTCGACGGCCGCAGCCCCAGCTCCTGCCAGCGCCTTCTCTCTCCATATCGGCCATGACGGATCATGCGTTAGTGGCCAAAGCAGTACTGAGTAGTCTATCGCAGCATCACCCTGGCCAGACAGGTCGTCCCAGTCGATGATCCGAAAGCCATCCCTGCCGCACGTCAGTACGTTATTTCCGTTCAGGTCGTTATGAACAACATCGCCCGCAGGGAGTAGAAATGCAGGTGTCTGCCGGACTGTTTCCCTCAGCCTCCCGATCTCTTCCCCGAACCACGAAATAGTCTCGTCCGAGACGAAATCCTTGAGCAGCTCGCGTGACCCGCGGATTCCGTCGAGATCATCCGTAAACCGGGAAATGTACTCGTCCTCGAATGCCTCCGCATAAGTGCGCGTCTCCGCATTAGGCAGCATTCCACGAAGACGATCGTCCCGATGGAGCTTCGCGGCGGTCTCTATGACACCCGTCAGCGCGACCTTGGGATTCGGCGATTCCGCAAGCGGGATCGCATCCTCGATATATTCGAAAACAAGGCCGTACGGATACCCCGGCACGATCTCGCGGTCAATCACATGGACCAGCCTAGGCGCGGCGTAGTATTCGGCAAGATAATCGCTGACGCCCGCCCACTGCCGCAGCCGCGCGGCTTTACTAGGTGGAGCCAGCTTGACGTGAAGACGCGTGCGCCCGTCCGTCAAACGGACAGACAAGTTGCCGAAGCCTCCGGGATTATATATATACGACGCCCGGATCTTATTCGGGCCTATGCCAATTGCATTGGCGTTCGCCGATGCCCACTCCGCAATCATTCTTTCTGCTAGTCGTACCTCCATATCTACACCCTGCCTCCTCGCCATATTCCGGTCTATACCGGATATTTTAGCATGGAACAATCATTGATGCATGCAAAGGGCGGTTATAAATCGAACTGAATGAAAGCCACCTCAGATTGATATGCTCCCCTTTAGGTAGACAGGTGAAATAATAAAACCTGTTTACCAAGGGGAGTTTTTCATGTCCAAAATTAATGAGTACGGCGGAAAAGATAAATTAGCGATCTTGGAGGAACTTCGAACAGGTCAAGGTTCACTAAGCGGAATAGCCTACAAATATAACATTAGCGTTAGCACATTGAAAGAATGGCGACGTCGTTACGAAGTGTACGGACCCGAAGGCTTGGAGTTTCGTACAGAGAACAAGAGCTATACGGTGGAAGTTAAACTTCAAGCGGTTCAAGACTACCTTTCCGGGAAGTACTCACAGAACGAAATCATAAAAATATACCGCATTGCAAGCCGCACTCAACTCAGGAACTGGATTAAAAAGTATAATAGTCATAGCGGTCTTAGATCGTATAAGAACGGAGGCGCAGCCGCTATGACAAAGGGACGGACAACAACCTGGGAAGAACGGATCGACATCGTATTATACTGCCTTTCTCAAAATCGTGATTATTACAAAGCAGCAGAAAAGTATCAAGTTTCTTATCAGCAAGTATATCAATGGGTGAAGAAATACGATGCCGGAGGAGAAGATGCTCTCCAGGACCGACGCGGGAGAAACAAACCAACAGAAGAATTAAGTGAAGCGGATCGGCAAAAGCTTGCCATGAAGAAGTTAGAAGCGGAGAACGAACGACTGCGAGCGGAGAATGCTCTGTTAAAAAAGTTAGAGGAACTCGAAAGGAGGCGTTTTTAAGCCGAGTACGTCAGGAGAACATCTATCTATCCATTCAAGCTGTACAGCAAAGCATGGGGTTTAGCATTCAGTTGCTATGTAAAGTGGCAGGTATTCCCCGTTCAGGCTACTACAAGTGGTTAAAACGGGGAATCAGCTTCCAAGAGCGAGAAAACGAGCGTCTAGCTGATGCTATGATCTTGCTTTATGAGAAGGTGGATGGTATCTTTGGCTACCGCCAGTTAACTCTTCATTTGAGGAAACAGTTGGATCGAGCGATTAACCACAAGCGGATTTATCGCCTGATGAAACTGGCGGGGATCCAATCGGTTATTCGTAAGAAGAAAAAGAAATACGTTAAATCCACGCCAGAACAAATCGCGGATAATCTGTTGAATCGTGAATTTACTGCTGAGAAGTCAAATGAAAAATGGGTGACCGACGTAACTGAAATGAAGTACGGGACGGGGCAAAAAGCTTATCTCAGCGCAATCTTAGACCTTCACGATAAATCCATTGTAGCCTACGTCCTTGGCCACTCCAATAACAATAAACTCGTTTTCACAACGCTGGACTTGGCTTTAAAAGCCGCACCTAGAACATCGCCAATGTTGCATAGTGATTGAGGGTTTCAATATACGTCATGGGGCTTTAAAAGGCGCCTAGAAGCACATGAGATGACGCAGAGTATGTCGAGGGTAGGCAAGTGCATCGATAACGGCCCTATGGAATCATTTTGGGGTACGCTCAAGAGCGAAAAATACTATCTCCACAAATATCAGACATTCGATGCGTTAAAGAAGGATATCGATGATTACATTCACTTCTACAACTACGAGCGGTTACAGAAAAAACTAAATTGCCTTAGCCCGATGGAAGCGCGAGCTAAGGCAGCTTAATCATTTTATTTTATTCCACTGTCTACTTGACGGGGTGCAGTTCAGATCGTGGTGGCTCTCCTCTCCGAGAGGGTGGCTCTATTTCATTAACATAGTGGCTCTCATTCATTAACCAAGCGGCTCTGCCGCAACGAAATATTCAATGTATCGATGTATTGAAAAAAACCAGCCCCTCAAAAAGGACTGGTTTTGGCTGCTTTCTGTGCACCGACACAAAACTGCTTTAATAAACGACACAATTCTGCTTAAATAAAAACGCGAGACAAAACTATTTGAATAACAGTTTTGCCTCGCGTTCATTGAACTATCGTTCTCCGTTTAGTTAAAAGGTTCCTCTGAATAAATCGAATCCCGAAAATAATGATGTATTAATTGAATTCAATCGTACGTTTTGAATGAGATTTCCACATACGATATAATCCAACGATTAGAAAGCTAATTGCAATCACCTCTAGCGTTCTTGGAATTAGAGAGAGCCATCCCACAAACTGCCCTATAGTCATTCCCATAGGTGCACTATTACTAATAATCACTGAATCAATATAATTGCCAATAAACCGTGCACCTATCGCAGAATATAAATTATTTATTAATAGAATGAGAAAAAAATAGAAACCACCCATGAAAGAATACTTTTTAGAGATAATGAGACCAGTGACTAACAATGCAATTGTACCAATCATAATTAGAATACTAACAAAAACAAACAAAGCATTACCTCCTGAACCAAGAGAATTAAATTAAAAGAATTTAGATTACCTGTAATAAAATACATTTGTCGTTGGGTCTCCATCTTTACCATATCGAGCTTTGATCCGATCTTTCACCTGCTCTTATCATAACACAATCTTCGCATGATGATCGCTATTAACCTGCATTTATCCATCGTCTTCTCCCAATTCACCAAATTCTTTCCATGCAAATAACTTTGTAGAAATATATTTACAACTAACCTGGTTAAAGGGATTTTTTTAGTCGATTTATCCAAATGGACACCACATAATTTAAATATGTCGTTCAGCACCAACTTATGCCATGTGCCGTTGGATGTACATCATAGAGCGGCAGCTTGCACTGCAAGTCCATATGTTGTCGAATCGCCGCGAAGTTCTGCAACAACGCGATCCAGCTTTAATAGCCCCACGCTAATCCGTCCGTTACTTCAACGATTAGAAGCAGGGCGCCGCGGCGCCCTGCTTCAGTCATAATCATTTCACTATCGTTCGCCGTTAGAATTCCTGTGGAACGAATAATTTGGAATTTGAATAAAAAAGAGTGCCCTTGTATGAAGTTTAAGACACAGGATAAACAAAATCAACTTATTGAAAACATTACCGCTAATCACCTTGTTGTCGGTGTAGATATCGCTCAGGAGTCCCACGTTGCTAGGGCTGTAAATTTCCGCGGTATTGCCCTGGGTAATCCATTGGAATTTAGTAATGACGAAGTCGGCTTCCAATCTCTTAATCGCTGGATCGACGACTTGCTGGCGTCGTACAAGCTAACCCAAATCATCGTAGGTATGGAGCCGACAGGACACTACTGGCTCAGCCTTGCCCATTGGCTAATAGACAAGGAGATTGAAGCAGTACTCGTTAACCCTCACCTAGTCAAAAAGAATAAAGAAAACCCGATAACACTCGATCTAAAAGCGACAAAAAGGATGCGCTTGTCATTGCAGACATGGTGAAAAAAGGCTATTATTCCCCTGTCCGTTTCCATTCCACAGAGTACGAAGAGCTGCGAGTCCTGATGTCTAATCGAGAGACCGTTGTCAAACGGCTTGTAAGTGCAGTGAATCAGATCCACCGTTGGGTCGACATTGTGTTCCCTGAATTTAGACAAGTCTTTAAAATCATAACTTGCAAAGGTGCATTGACAACTCTTCGATTGTTTCCTCTCCCCGCCGATCTATGTAAATTAGAGCCGGCCGATGTAATTGCGGGATGGAAAAAGTCCATGAAACGACATTCAGGTGTGCGTAGGGCTAAGTTGCTCATCGATCTTGCCAAGCGAACCGTTGGTTCTACGCAGGCAACACACGCTTACAAACTCCATCTTGAGCATCTTCTTGAAGAGTATGACTTAGCGAATACACAGCTTCTGAGAATCGAAGATGAAGTCAAGGATGTATTGGAGCGTATCCCCTATGCGGGAAAAATCCTTGCTATTACGGGTGTGAGCGCTACTTCATTAGCTGGTGTATTAGGGGAGTCAGGCGATCTCAGCGGGTTTGCCCACGGGAACTCACTGCTGCGTCACGCAGGTCTTAATCTGACCGAGGCGAGTTCAGGGAAATGGAAAGGGCCAGATGACGTTGAGCGAGGCCGCCCACGCCTTCGACATTTTCTCTATTTAATCACGATGTGCATGGTTATGACCAACAACGAATTTAAGGCTTTGCATCAACATAATGTACAGGTTAAAAAGCTTAAAAAAATGAAATCAATCATGAAGTTATGCGGAAAGCTGGCCCGCCTTTTAGTCGTAATAATGCAGATGCAAAAGGGACGCAATTCACGACCTTCGTGAGTTGCGTCCCTATTTTGCGTCCAAAATTCAGGAGGAATACTATAATGTTTGAAAAGTTGGGGATTTCGTGCGGACGATCGGGTTGTCATTATGAATGCGGATGATTATGGGATTTCGCATGCTGCGAATGTGGCGGTGATGGACTGTTCCGAAAGGGTGTGATCACTCCAGCCTCTATCATGACGACGTGTGAGGCGGCCAATGAAGCGGCAGCGCTATGCAGGCATATGCCTTCGTCGCATATCGGCATCCATCTTACACTGACAAGCTCTGAAAATCTTCGCATCAAGCCAGTGTATCAAAAGCATTCCTTAGATTCATTGGTCACAAAGGACGGATATTTCCCGCGGGACATTTCACAGCTTGAACAGCATGCCGATCCCGAACAAGTAAGGTTGGAACTGAAAGCGCAAATTAATAAGGCTCTAGCGATGGGAATCGACCCAACCCATCTTGACAGTCACGGAGGGAGCGTATTCGGACTCGCCGCTGGCTGCGATTTTCTAGAAGTTGTTCTCGATTTGTGCGAGCAGTACCGTCTCCCGTTTCATTTGCCTCGAAGAATCGTCGAACACTTTTTTCTTGCTTCCTCAAGAGTTTTAGCTGGCCCATCAAAGTAGGTTCTATTGGAATCTTTTATGTTATAATATTAGTTATAATTATTTCCATTAAGGAGAACGGGGGAGAGGCTTGAATATTCGAAGGATTGGAATATTGTTTTTAGTTTTGTTGACTATGGCTTTCGTATATTATCATTATTTATTTTCAAGTACCATTATTATTGCAACATTAGAGGAAAAAATTGAGACAAAAAATAGTCAGTACATTAAAATAAGATCAGAAGATAATAGGATAATCAAAATAAAGGTGCCTAGAATTGTTTGGCCATTTTTAGACGAAGGTTCAGAATATAGCGTAAGTTATAAGCATAATCAATTAAGATCACCTTTTTTAACTTACATATCACCGATAGATAAAAATAACTAAAATGGGGCTGTCCCATAAGTCATAAACATGACGGGACGCCCCTTTTCAATGCTATCCATCTACTCCTATTGTAAACGTGTTCTCCCATTCAAATACGTTTCCAAGAAAAGTGGAAAAACTAATTCCAATTGGACCTATAGTAACTGATGGTGTAACTGTTGTCCAAGGATGTGCGTATTTGACAACCCATTTACCCGTATAGCCTGATTCTGTTTTAGGTATTCTTACATCATCATAAAAAAGTCCAAACATACTTTCGAAAAATGTTTGAGGTAGCTTAATTGAAGCGCTACTCCCTGTGACACTTCCTTCATGACTTGTCGTTACAGTCATCTCATGAAATTTATCAAAAAGATAATATTGTGCACTTCCAGACCTAGCAATACTTTTTGTGTGGGATTGCCAAGCATGAGCAATTTTATCAGTATAATGATAGTTAACATTTTTATTATAAAAAAACCATTCAGCATAAGTATATTCTTTCTCTTTGTCTGTTTCTCCTATATATTGCAAATTGCTGAACCCAGAGAAGGTTCCGTCACCATCTGAACCTAAGTCAGGTCCGGAAAGAGCCGAGAAATTATTTGCTTGAACAGAGTTATTTAATTTGGCAGCCTCTTGCTGTTTAATCTTGTTTATTTCCTCCCTATTTTCATCGGTAACTAACAACCGCTTACCATCTGATGTATAAAAATATTCTTTTTGTTTTGAGGTAATCGGAACAGAAACCCCACCCTTAGAAACAAAATGTTGCTTTACCTCTAAAGGCATTTTAGAAATTAAGTCATCATTTACTTTCATGTGTTTTAGGATAGTATTTAACTGGGTGTCCGAAAGCTTTTTTGCGTTTTTAACAGGTAAAATTCTGCCGTCTGCTGCTTTTTCAATGGTAAGAGTAGAGTCAACAGCAATGCGTTTTGTTACGTATCCCCCTTTCTTTTTAGATGAATCTTCAAATCCTTGTGCACTTGCAATTGGCATAGTTGAGACGATGAGGAGCAAAATAATGGCCGTAACAAGACTTAAATATTTTTTCATAATATTGACTCCTTTCCGCAGCTAAATTGTATTCTCCTCCTAGATATAAAGCCGAAAAAATCTCACCCCCCCCCTACCCTCCCTTCTGTTATATAATTGTTCAAACCATTGATGCTTGACCACAATCTTCTATATGGGATCCCGCCAACATTTTAACGAAAATATACGCTAAGGAGGGAGGGCTAAAATTTTAACCCCCCCCTAGTTTCGACCGTATACTTTTCCACTGGTTCTTTACTGTATCTACTGATTTGTATAGCATTTTGGCAATTTCCGCTTTGCTTTTCCCTTTCTCCCGTAGATCGAATACTTCCCGTTCAGTTGTGGTCAAGACCCTTAATTTGCGTTCTTTCCTGTATCCCGCTATCAATGTATTGGATACATCGGAATGAATGCTCACTTTTCCGTAATATGCCTCCCTTATCGCATGTACAACGTCTTTGAAGGACGACTTAGTAATATAATTTACAGCACCATATTCAAAAGCACTGAGGATGATTTCTTTTTCATTTAAACATGTCAACATTATAATAGGTCCAACACTCATACGGTGGAATTCAATAGCGAGTTCTAAACCATCGAATTCGTTTTTTGTTAAACAAATATCTAGTAGTATAACATCAAACTCTGAAGTCTCGACAGCCTTGATTGCCTCCGTTTTATTGCTCGCTATATAGGTCACTGTAATGTCAGGTTCCCGATTAATATCTTGAACGAGATTTTGTTGCCAGAAAGGATCATCCTCAACTAGAACAACTTTTATTTTTCCCATCGACTCCTCCTGATCGGAAATATTAACTTTACAGAAGTCCCTCTTCCCTTACTCAAAATCTCCATTTTACCTCCGTGTTTTTGCATCACCTGTAAGCAGATACTCAAACCTAAACCATAATTTTCTGAGCTATTTTTAGTTGAAAAAAACGGAATACTAACTTTGCGTAAATGGTCTGGAGGAATTCCGCAGCCGGTATCCTCAATTTCGATACAGACTTGGTTCCTTCGTTTCTTCGTTGTAATGGTAATGAGTCCTTTACTTTCTACGGCTTCAATAGCTTCTATGGCATTGTTTAAGATATTGCTCAAAGCCTCTTCAACATGACTCCGGTCACAATATATACTCCCCATGTACTCGTATTTTTTTATTATACTCACGTGGTTCTTCTCAATATTTGGATTCAATATTACCTTTTCCAGAATGTCAGTGACCCGGTAAAATTCCTTATTTAAAGTTATCTCAGCTGTTTTGTTTGTGAATTTATGAAGCTTTTCTAAAAGATGTTCACTTGTTGCCGAGATCTGGTCAAGATCACTTAACGAAGTTTCTAGAATCTTTTTCACGCTCAGATTATTTTTCATTTTATTGGATAAATACTTGATTTTTATGATTTCGTTTTTGATGGCGTGATTTATAACATCCGAGCTAGTGGCCATGATTCGCAAGTTACTACTCAATAGGTGATTTTCAAACCGAATCTTGACACCAAGAACCCCATTAAAAACAGAAAAAAATAGAAAAAGAACAAAGGAGTAAACTACAAAATACGGTACAAGTTTGTAATTTTGTTGCC
Source organism: Paenibacillus tarimensis (assembly GCA_041281825.1). Taxonomy (GTDB): domain Bacteria; phylum Bacillota; class Bacilli; order Paenibacillales; family Paenibacillaceae; genus Paenibacillus_D; species Paenibacillus_D tarimensis_A. The sequence continues at coordinate 4,538,863 of CP166298.1, forward strand.
ACTCGCCAATGCCGACTGCATCCGAAATTGTAATAAACACCATTCCAGCAAGAACGGTAGGAACAATAATAAAAGTTGTAAACAATCGATTTCTTTTGATAACTCGATTTCCTTCCTTGAGATAAGAGTGGATAAGCAAAGAGCACGAAAATAGGTTATATGGCACGATCCACGAAGCTCTAAAAGCATAAACTCCGATGCCATGGTATTTCATATCCCAAGGATGAAAAAAGCCACTTATGATGACCGGAATCAACAAAATATAGGTAAGGTACTGCTCTTGTTTTTTCGAAAAAAAACCGGAATAAATAATACAAAACATACAAACGGCATACTGATAAACCGAATGGGATGTAAAGCTCCAAAATGGACGTGCAGCACTTAGTGCTTCCCATAAAAAGCTTTCATTATCAAGTAACGGCAGTATTACATTTGCTGTAAATCTAGAAAAAGGTCCAAGAGAACTACAAAAGAGGAAAAAGACAGCCCAACGAGACCATCGAGCTCGACTTACCAAACCTATAACGACTGCCCATACAAGTAATAAGCAGAACATTACAAAATAGATCATACCGAACGAACCACCTCAAGAATATCTTCAGGATGGTGAATCAAAAATTCAGGGTTTCCCTTAGCAAGCAAATCTTCTGCATCAAATCCCCATGTAACCGCCGCACATGGAACATTCATTTTCTTGCAAGCTTCGACATCCCTGATTTCGTCCCCGATGTAGAGCATTTCCAAGTTGGATATCCCTTTGTCTTTCATTAAGCGAGAAATGGCCTTATCTTTTCCAAAGAGATTACTTGCTGTAAATACAAAGTCGAACAACTTCAGATCGTTAAGTTCTAGGAAAGAATGAATGTTTTCTGCGTTATTAGACGAGAGGATTCCAATAGCAATCCCCTGCTGCTTAATTCTTATTAAAACGTCCTGTATACCCGAGACGGCATCCAACCCAATGACATCTTGTCTGTATTTTTTCTTCATATCAATCAGAAGCATAGGAAGCTTGTACATCGGGCAGCCAAGCAGTTTTAAACGATTTTTAATTGACAAGGTAGCTAGATGCTGAATATCACCCTCTTTCATTGTTCTGTACCTGTACTTATCCGCAAAATGGTTGAACAATCGAATAGCAAGATCTCTGGATTGAACCAATGTTCCATCAAAGTCGAAAATTACTACCCTGAACATCTCCACACATCCCTCGTTTTAGTTTCTCTCTTTTTATGTAGATATCTGCTTATAAACAAAATATTCTACAAGGAATATTGGGTCAACGGTATTAAGTCCCCTATTTGTGACTTATTGCGACAACTAGTGTAAAAAAAGGAAAAAATGTGCTCCCGGTCTTCTTGATTCCGGGGATCTCATACGAGACGCAACGTACTATAGTCGAGCTCTTCAACTAAAAACATTTCTTTCGGCAAATGATGAAACATTATCATTAAACCCCTTCGGTAATGATCTCTGAAGGAGTGCACATGTTTCATGCTGGGTAGATCGCATTTGATTATAAGCACAGGCATTACGTGTTCGTTGCTGGAAATCGCCAATCAGTCCTTTACGATACCGGTTGCAGCTTTAACCGTGATCAGTTCGTTACTTCCGGATATCGATGAACCGCATTCGCTATTGGTTACAAGGGCCATTACATTTAGGTAACTAAAAACCCGCTGTTGATGGCGTCACTCTCCCAATATCCTCTGCTCATATTCCTTAACACGCCGGTAAAAGGTCGGCTTCTTCATACCAATCTGCCGCATAGCCTCCGTCGCAGTCATACGGCCCTTTTTCCAATCTTCATATGCCTGGATAAACTTATCATCAATCTCTTGCCTGGGTCTACCGAACGTCACCCCATCAGCCCGGGCAACCTCGATCCCTTCCGCCTGACGCTGACGGTTCTTTTTCCGTTCCTGCTCGGCCACATACGCCAGCAAGCTTAAAAACTGATCCTCCATGACTTTCCCGAAATCGCCCATCGTTTTAAACTTCCGGCTATCGAATAAGGTTTCATTATCCAAGCACACAATATCTGCACCGATCTCCCGCGTGATGTACTTCCATTCACTAATGATTCCGTCATAATCCCGCCCTAGCCGGTCCAAGGCATCCATGTAAACCAGGTCGCCTTCGCGGATCATCAGGCGCACAGCCTGATAGCGTGGTCGATCAAAGTCCTTTCCGCTCTGCTTATCGACGAATATAAAACGATCCTCGATGCCCAGCTCCCGAAATTTAACGAGCTGCCGTTCCGGATTTTGGTCCTTGGCCGAAACCCGGCCATATCCCAGTTTCATCGCTCTGCTCTCCCTTTTCCGTCTCAAAATGTCCACCAATCAAATGAAACGTATCTAAATCAATTTTAGGACATTTTGAGACGAAAATATAGGAGTATTTTCCGCGTCTCAAAAAGCATAGCTTTTATTAGACTTTTATATGATCCGACACCAGTAGCACCAAGGTCCTTGAGTCTTTAAATGAATTGGTTAATGTAATTAAGTCTACGGAAAGAAGTAAAAAATCTACATAGGTGCTTCTTACCATTCGAGTCAAATCCAGATCGGGTACCGACTAAGGTCAATTCCGTTTCATTTTTATTGCAAAGATGTCCGAATACGACCTGTAGGGAACATTCGTTTTCTCCGATTTCATGTCATTGTGTTCCAGCATCGACATCCTATCCATTTACATTATTGGGGTCCCGCCAATAAAACGTTAATTTGAGGTAGTACCAGCGTCGCTTATGCTGGTACTACCTCAAAAAGGACGCTTTTCAGCGTCTTTCTCGTCAATGTGGTCATCGAAACCAGCTGCCCGCATCCTGGTTTCTTCCGTATTGATTAAGCTGCTTGTGGAGCAGCGACTTATGAAGATAACTGAGAACGGGCGAATATCTTGACATTAACGAAGGGGATTTTTCGGTAATGCATGGTACCGACCGGTTATTCCTTGCCGCTCTGGCCATGGGCTGTGACGGGACCATTTCCGGTGTTTCTTGCGTTTATCCCGAGCCGTTTGTAGCGCTATATAACGCTTTTAAAGCAAAAGATCTTGAAAAAGCAAGAAAAATGCAGAAAATAGCCGTTCAATATTGCGAAGCTTTAAGAAATGGAAGCAATATGGCGTTCTTTAAAGAGGCGCTTAAATGGAGAGGCATTGATGCAGGGCATATGAGAGCGCCCCAATTGGATTTAACGGCAGAAGAGGTGAACACCCTTCAAACTAAATTATCTGAGCTTGATCAAAATATGGGCATGGTACTAGCTCATTAGCAGCTGTTACTGCTTCCCGACCTTTATTTGGGGAAATATGAGATCGTTTATCGGTATAACTGACCGGGGCTGCCGCTCTGGTCTTTTTCTTTTCCCCATGTGTTATAATATAAAAATCAATCTATGGACGAACTTTGAATAAAGGTATATGTGAGGAGATGCCATGTTTGATCCTACCGTTTTTGAAAATTTAAAGGTCGCGTTTGAAAATCAGCTTTACGACCTGGATAACATTGCCAAGAAAATCCGGATTACGGGCCGAATCGACCGCCTGGACATGGCCGTTATGTCTCGGGATTTTGCTTTGCACTTCCTTCTGGCCGATCAGCAGGAAGTGACCGCAGAAATCAAGCTGGAGGCTTCACTCAAAGACTTGGCCGACGAGATCCTGGAGATGCCTGGTGTAAATCCTGCTTGCACATTGCAATTGTGCTTTTATATGACAGTCGATGACGTAACGATGCAGTGTAAGGAAATCGAAAACGTACTAAACGAGATTTGGGAGCCCGCCCAGTCTCCCGTTCAAACATTAAGCTTTATTTACGGGCAGGAGCGGAGCATTTATAACAACACGATTCAGCTGGCGTTCGATCGTAAAATTAACGAGAACCAGATGGAGGACATTCCCGAGCTGATCAAACATATTCTTCGATCCCTTGATGAATTAAACAAACTGTCGGCCCGTTAACACTGGAAGGAGCAGCCAAGAAATGACGAATAAATCCATCCTTCCCCATCTGGGACTTTTGCTTGTTTACCTGCTGTGGGGGATCAATATCAGCTCCATGAAAATCGGCGGCCGGGAATGGGACCCTGTCATGTTCAACGGGCTGCGTTATGTGATCATCGTACCGATTATATGGACCTATACATTTATGTACTTTAAAAAAACGGGGAGCAGCCTCCGGATGGAAGGCCGCGACCTCGGGAAGATCTTATTTCTGGGCGTACTTTCGGCGATCGGCATGGAGGTGCTGCTTTCTTATGCGCTTCAATACTCCAATGCTGCGAACGGTTCCGTGCTCGGACGCGGTTTTATGCCGGTGCTCACCGTCATCATATCGCTTGCGCTGCGGGAAATCCGGCTGACTTATCGTCTTCTGATCGGGCTGCCTTTTGCCTTTATAAGTGTGCTGGTCATCGTCGCCGGCGGCGGGAATGGCTTTCATTTGGGCCCCGATACGCTGCGCGGCGACATGCTGCTTCTTCTGCGCAGCCTGCTCGGTGCCATCTACCTGATCGGCATGAGCAGGCTCACTGCCAAATATCCGCTGATGCTGTTAATTGCCTGGGAAATGACGGCTGGCGCCTCCTCCCTGCTGCCTTATGTCGTGTGGAAGGCGGATGCCGCATATTTCGCCAGCATCCCGGCAGCAGGCTGGATAAGCCTTCTGTACACTGCCTTTTTTGCTACAATGGTTGGCTTTACGGTGCATAACTGGTGTCTTGCACAGATCGGACCATTCAAGTCTTCATTTTATGGTTATACATTGCCGGTTACAGCAGCAGCAGCCGGTTTCTTTTTACTTGATGAATCGGTTAATATCTATCAAATTACAGGTGGAGTCGGCGTACTTCTCGCGATGTATCTGGTACAGCGGGATCGAATGCAAACGACGGGACGACAGTCGGCTGCTGCTGACAAGACAGCGGCAGCGAACCCGTCGTAACCTGCGGTAGTGACGAACGCTCATTGAGCCTGCGCCGTCACAGGATTATCAATATGCTCCATATACCTCTTCGCTACCCGAATGAGCTCGGCTTGCGAAGGATTATAGGAAGCAAATACGGGAAGAAAGGTGCCGTGCGGCAGCCTCTAGCAGATTGAATCATAAATATCGCAGATAAGTCTTTTGAATGAATCGTCGCGGGTCCGGCTCGTGCGTCCAAACCGCTGAGAGTTAAATCATTTAGGCGGCATGCTGAGACGCGGACACAGGGTACGTTATTTGTTAACATTGCCGCATAATTGGCAATCTTTCTGACAGAAGATCCGTTATTGTCTCCAAAATCGTAGAAATCGATTGGTTTAGTACAAATAAGAGATCGTGTGTCCGCTTAACATGCATTTTGGCTCATTTTCTGCAGAATAAGGGCCCGTGTGTCCGCTCATTCAGATGTTCTGCGCTTGCATTGAGAAGGGCTGTAATGCTTCAACGACTTAAACGTACGAATAAAATAGTGAATGCTGCTGAAGCCGACCTGTTCAGCCGCCTCCGTTACAGTCATGCCGGTCGTCAGGAGCAGCTTCTCCGATTCGTTCACGCGATACAGGTTGACGTATTCAATAAAAGTTCTACCTGTCAAACGCTTGAATGTCTTGCAGAAATGAGAGATGCTCATATTCACCAGTTGAGCCGCTTCGGGAAGTCCGATTGGGCGCTTGTACTCTTCACGGATGAAAGCAAAGAGGGCTTCGAATTGTTCCGACCGCAGGCTGTTGATCCCTGAGGCGCCTCTAACCTTTTCCCCCTCGCCCCCCAATCTCCGCAGCGCTCCGGACACTAGCAGTTGCAAGTACGCGCGAATCGACAGTTCATAACCGGGCTGCTTCGCTTCGAACTCCGTGATGATTCTCCGAACCGATTCGGCAAACATCTCATAACCCGCATCCGTGGAAGGCAAATGTGCGGGAAAACGTTTGCGTCCGTCCATAAACGGGAGGATCATAGGTCCGTACAAGGGATCTCCGGCATCTCCGCCGAGCAGAGATCTCCCGATAACGATTGCATAATAGTCGACGTCCATGTTATTAATCGCATACCCTGAATGCAGCTCCCCTGAGTGGACAAACAATAGATCTCCCGCAGATGCTTCATAGGAGGCTCCGCCAATATCAAATACAGCCCTTCCGTTCACAATGAAAAGAATCTCCAGGTGCTCGTGCCAGTGCATGTACAGCACCCTTTCCCCCGAGCTGATATTATGGAATATATTGATTTGAAAATGCTTACCCGGCATATACGTATTCTCTTTCAAATCTTGCAGAGTCGTCACTCGCCGCACCTCCGAACGAAAAACAATATTGTGCAACATTTGCCCATGATTCTGTATAGACCGTTTCAGTCCGCTCAGTTAACATTTATTATATACCAAGCGAAAACGATTGTCGTTCCGCACGAACGGAAAGCAGCCGTTACTAAGGGAGTATGAGAGCAGAGAGACTTTGAGAAGCAGAGAGACTTTGAGCTCCGCTCAAAGATCCCTATGTCATGCTCAAAGATCCCTATGTAGCAGAGAGACTTTGAGCTTCGCTCAAAGATCCCTATGTAAGGAGGAAAAGATCATGTCAACCTTTAAAATTATCCAAGCCGGGTGCGGCGGCATGGCGCATACGTGGATGGATTACGCTCTAGCACGCGAGGATGCGCAGCTGGTCGCATTAGTCGATCTTTATGAGGATGCCGCACTGCGGATGAACGAAAAATATGGGCTGTCCTTGCCTTGGTACAACAACGTGGAAGAAGCGATTCGGCAGACCGGGGCAAATCTGGTCTTCGACTGCAGCATACCGGCTTCGCATAAAGAAATTGCCGCCGCCGCGCTCAAGGGCGGGTGTCATATCTTAAGCGAAAAGCCTATGGCCTCCACGATGGAAGAGGCGAATGAACTTGCTAAACTCGCCGCATCGAAACCAGGGCAGCAGTACGCCATCATGCAAAACCGCCGTTATTTAAAAGATATACGTGCTCTGCGGGAATTAATCGGGAGCGGTACGATCGGCAAGCCTAGCTTTGTCACCGCTGATTTCTTTATCGGCGCCCATTTCGGCGGCTTTCGCGAGGTTATGGACAGCCCGCTGATATTGGATATGGCGATTCATACCTTCGATCAGGCGCGCTTCATTATCGGCGCCAACCCCGTATCCGTCTACTGCCACGAGTTCAACCCCGAAGGCTCCTGGTATCAAGGCAATGCGGCAGCCGCATGTATCTTCGAATTTGATAACGGCGCTGTATTTACCTACAACGGCTCCTGGTGCTCGGAGGGTGCGCCGACCTCTTGGGAAGCGGCCTGGCGCATTGCCGGTTCCAAGGGAACCGCTATCTGGAACAACTCCGCGCCATATGCGGAGATTGTCGCTGCGGATCAGGAGCATAAGTTTAGGAGTGATTATCAGCGGATTGAAGCGCCCCATAATTGGAACGGCCGTGAAGGTCACCTTGGCTGTCTGGATGAAATGTTTCAGGCCATGCTGGACGTCCGGCCGGCAGAAACCCATTATTCCGACAACCTCTTCAGTACTGCAATGGTATTCGGAGCAATAGAAAGCGCCAAGAGGCAGCGTAAAGTGGAGTTACAGTTAACAAAAGCTGCGGGAAGGCACTCGATTTCTTTTCAATGCTGAGGATATATAAGTTGTTTGCTGATTATTATTGTTGTTAGCTTTAGCGGGATAGTGTATGGCAGCCGGTGGTTGGCGTGACGATGTATGGTGGATGGTGGACGGTGGACGGTGGACGGTGGAGAATCGCTGGTCGTGATGGACGGTCGATGGCGGACGGTAGAAGCGGACATGGAATCCGTTATTTGTACGAACTAGTAGAGCGATTCAAAAATAATAAAATAATAGCGGTTAAGTTGACCGAGAAGCGGAGGGGCCGGATTCGTGGTGGAGAAGCGTTAGCGGTCGCCTCTTGTCGCCCATGACATAGGGATCTTTGAGCGAAGCTCAAAGTCTCTCCGTTTACAACTAGAGAGGTTAGATAATCAAAGAATCTGGGGACAACAGCGATCGGAAGCACGAACCGGACCCGCAGCGGATCCAACTGGTCAAACTTCACTATCGATATTTATGAATCGCTCTACTAGTCAACGCATCCTAAGTCCGGACGGAGTAATGGAATAACCTTGCGTTGTGTTGAAGGCCCGGTTTAAAACCGGGCCTCTTCTGGCAAATACTTTAATCGTGAAGGCCGTCCTATATTGAATTACTAGAAGGGAAATAACCCCGTCCTATTGCATGTTTAACCAGTTTAGCTATCAAGTCTTCTATGCCGGGCAATGATGCTACGGTGCCGGCCTTTCGGAAAGTCTCCTCACTGGAATAACAGTAAGGCGAAGTTCTAACCCCGTCACCGTCAAGCAGAGCCATTGCCAACTGGACCCCTTCTTTGCTGACTTTGATGCCTTCTGTTAAGACCCATTTTTCAAACTCTTGCTGCGGTAATAAATCAATTGAATACCCCTGTTCTCTCAGGGCGCCGATTAAATCGTCGTAATGCACTTGATTCGGATTGCAAATATGGTAGATTTCCCCTAATGTTCGTTGCTTCATTAGGTTCAGCATGAACTTGCCGGCAAAGTCAACAGGCGTAATGTCCACATGTGTGTTAACAGCAGGCGCCTTGCCCAACAAGAGGAATGCCTTGATCATGCGATAAAAGAAATTTTCGTTAATATTTTGCTGGAAATGGCCTGTCTCACTATGGCAGGATAAATTACCCGCCCGGTAGATCGAACACGGCAAACCTGCTGCAATAGCTTTAACGACAACCTTCTCAGCTTGAAGTTTACTATCGGTGTAGACGCTCTCCAATCGCATGCCGTAGAATTCCTCGACACTCTGAGTTGCCGACTCCCATTTCCCCTCTGCCGCCATATCCTCTGGAATGCCTATTGTAGAAATAAAGTGAAAAGCAACAGCAGGCTTATTGTATACAAATCTCAGCAGGTTTTGAGTACCGATAACGTTTGTAGCTTGAAAATCCTCGGCGCTGCCAAAATGCCTGACATCCGCACCTGCGTGAATAATCGAAGTGATTTTGGAAGATACCAATCTCAAATCTTGAGCGGACAAGCCTAAATTATTACTTGTCAAGTTTCCTTCCAGTATGAAGATTCTGCCGGTATACTTTGAAAAAAAAGCTTGTCCGAAATAAGAATCAATCGCTTTCCAAAATCGGGAAATCCCGTTCTCGCCCAGCTTTGGACGAACTAGGACATAGATGTTTGCTTTCGTGGTTGTCAACAGCTCATATAACAAATGAGAACCCAAATACCCTGTTCCTCCGGATAACAATATGTCCGAGCCTAACCCGTCTTGATGCTGCACTTCTACTTTTGAGAGGAGCGGAAGCTCCTTAAGGCTAATATACTCGGTTATTGCCGTATCGTTTTGTTCGTAATCGGCTGTCAGGGCAGACATGTGCGCTGCCAAATCTTTAATTGTTTTATGCTCATACAGATCGTTCATTCGCAAGTTGGAGTAGTCCAGCTTGAGATGAGATAGAGCGGCCATGACACTTAAGGAATCCCCGCCGATATCGAAGAAGCTTACATTGCGGCCCACTTTGGTATGACCTAAAACCTCACACCATACCGAGGCAATCGCACGCTCCAAATCGCCCATAGGTTCTTCGTAAGGAATGTCCGACTCTGCAAAATCGGCGTTGTCCATCGAATGAAGCTTTTTTCTGTCTACTTTACCCGAAGGCGAAAGCGGAATTTCCGTCAACCGGTAAAAGTAGCTCGGGATCATATAATATGGAACGTGCGATTTTAAATATTCACGCAGCTCAGAGCCGGAAACGGAGGATTTCTCCGAATAAAAGCAGGAGAGATGCTTCACTGCATTATTATCCATAATAGCAACAACGGCAGCATCCAGAACGGCCGGGTGCTTGGACAAGGCATTTTCAATCTCTCCGATTTCAATCCGGAAGCCTCGTAATTTCAGTTGACCGTCTTTGCGGTACTGATATTCAATACTGCCATCCGATAATACTTTGACGATATCGCCCGACTTATACACCTTGGAGCCCGGTTCGTCACTGAACGGGTTCGAAATAAAAACTTCTTTCGTTTTTTCAGGCAGATTTAGATATCCCTTGGAGAGGGCAAAGGTTTCAATGTAGAGCTCCCCCTCTTCCCCTTCGCCTGCAAGGCTGCCGTCGGACTTTACGACATAGATTTTATAATTTCCAATGGGAGTTCCGATTGGAACCGTTACAGAACTGCTGTTCCAGTACTCCGATACCTTATAGATTGTTGTAACGACAGTGCACTCCGTTGGTCCGTAAGCATTAACAATGGTTGTATCCGTACCGAACTTGTCCTGGAACTTGCGCACATGATCAGAGAGCAGCGCCTCTCCTCCAACAATAATATTTTTTACTGTCTTCCACTTTGCTTCGGGAACAGGCGCAGTTGTTTCAGACAGGCGATTAAACACAGACGTTGGAATACAACCGATTTGAGTGACCTTCTGTCTTTCGAGAAGGGATAAGAAAAGGTCAGGTGTCAACTGTTCTTCCTTCGTCAGAATAACAAGTTTTGCTCCGCTGAGCAGACAGTTGAAAGTGTCTAGTATGGATGCATCAAAACTGAATGTCGAGAATTGAGTGATTACATCCTCGCTTGAAATACCCAAGCTGTTCGTGAACGTATTCCAGAGGTTAATAACTCCGCGGTGAGCGATAAGCGTACCTTTCGGGCTGCCGGTAGAACCGGAAGTATAAATTACATAAGCTAAGTCATCCGGTGAAATGATCGCATCCTCGAAATAAACTTCACCTTTCATTAAACAACGCTCAACAGAAATCGGGTTGCCGATTGTCAGCGCATCAGATAACATTGCAGCGCCTTCAAGGTGCTTCTCCTTAATAACTAGCAGCTTGCAGCCGGCGTTGTCTACAATATATTGGTTGCGCTCCAATGGATGTTCCGGGTCGATAGGGACATAAACGCCGCCTAACCGCAAAACACCGAGAATGCCAATTATGGTTTCAGGACTGCGCTCCATGTATATGCCGATAAAATCGCCTTTTCGACAACCATTTTTGGCTAAAATATCCGCTACTTGAGCACTTTTTTTGTAAAGATCCGCATATAAGATTTCAATGTCACCGTGAGAGATTGCGGTTTTTCTTGCACATGTTGCAGCTACGCGCCGAAAGAGCGATGGGATCGTTGCTGTGTTTGGATAGTATTCATCCGTGTTGTTTATTTTACTGTAGATGGACGGATCTTTTCCGACGATGTTAAGCATGTTTTCTCTCCTTACATAGGGATCTTTGAGCGGGGCTCAAAGTCTCTCCGCTTTATAGGGATCTTTGAGCGGGGCTCAAAGTCTCTCCGCTTTATAGGGATCTTTGAGCGGGGCTCAAAGTCTCTCCGCTTTATGTCTTTCTGCTCATTTGTTTATTTCATTCATCTCCGTTTCAAACTTGCTTACCATCTTGTTCAACTGTTCTGCAACACCGGAGAGGTCGCTGACAAAACCGGATATTCTTCCGAGCGAGGTTTGTTGAGAAAGAACCGTATCCATTATCTTATGTGTACTGTCTGCCGTCTTTCTGGAGATGCCCGCCAATTCGCCCATCATGGCAGTGACCTCTTCCGTGCTGGCAGACATTTGTTGTGTCGCGGATGAAATATCGATCACTTGACTTGAAACGACTTGCGAAGCATCCAGGATGTTGTTGAAGGATTCTCCAGTACCCTTCACAAGTCCCAAGCCCTTCTCGGCTTCATCCGTACCCAAAGTAACGGACGCAACTGCTTTGCTGGTCTCCGCTTGAATTTCAGCAATTAGATTTTCGATTTGGTCGGTTGAATTTTTCGATTGTTCCGCGAGTTTTCGGACTTCATCGGCTACAATGGCAAATCCTTTGCCGTGTTCACCGGCACGAGCCGCTTCAATACTGGCGTTTAAAGCAAGAAGGTTTGTTTGTTCCGTGATATTTTTGATCAGGCCTAGAATATTTCCAATTTCCTCGGACTTGGACTCAAGAAGCTTTATCGCTCCGGAGGTTGAAACGGAGTTGGCATTAATGCGATCCATCTGAACAGAAATCGTTTGAACGACAATATGCCCTTCTTCCGATAACTGTTTCATTTCTTGAGACGCGCCGGCTACCTGACTGGCGTTTTCTGCAATGGCTAGCACAGAAGTGGAAATTTCCTCTACTGATCGGCTGCATTCTTCCGTAGACGTTTTTTGCTGGTCGACATGATCGTTCATATCCTTGACTTCTGATGTAATAATTTTAATACTGCGGTGATTTTCCTCGGTGATCCCCAATAATTCGCTTGAAGCTTCTGAAACACTGGCAGCCGTTTGTTTAATACTTGACAAAATCTCGCGAATATTCGAAAGCATCATGTTGAATTTAATATTCAATTCGCCGAAGCTGCCCTTTTCATCTAATTTAAAATTAAATTTTCCATTCGAAGCCTGCTCGATTCCCCATACTAATTGGTTAATAGGAAGCAGTGTTCTTCTTGCAGCGATAAACTGTGCTCCGCCGCAAATCGCTAAAACAATAATGAGTAAGATGATAGACTCGCTCAGGAACAATTTTTGCGCATCCGGAATCATCTGAGCGTCCACATCGACTCCAAAGTAAGCTGTGACATTGCCGCTGTCATCCATAATAGGATAAAGAACACTCACCCATGTTCCATAATCGTCGCTGTAAGGAGGTGTAAACGTCTCGGACTTCATTTTCAGCATGTTCTTCAAGCCTTTAACTACCTCTTCAGGCTGCTCAAACATATCTCCGATCTCTAAACCGGCTTCTTGAAAAGCCGTAATTACATGAGTCGGAAAAGCAATAATAGACGTTTTGTTGCCGTCCGCTAACTCAACTCCAAATATGTATGCCTGCGCTACGTTTGCATTGTAAGCTGAAATATTGTCAAATAACTGTGTCAGTTTTTGTTGTCCGCTTGCCTCCCACCGTTTTTCGCTTAGAGCAGCCTCAACATCTTTGTGGGATATCTCCTTTGCCCATACCGATGTCACGTTGTGCGTTTGTTTTCTTAACGTTTCCGTTAATATTTGTTTCTGAAAATATGCGCTGACCGAAATCAGTACGATTCCGATGAGCAAAAGGTTTAACATAGACAATAACAGATTTTTACCAAAGTAATTTTTTGTTTTCAATTTTGATTTCAATGTTGTTACACTCCTTGGATGATTTTAAATTTGTGTAGACGATTGCTTACCTCTGACAGCGCGGGTTAGATTACGCTATTCGATAAGCAACACACTTTATTAACCCTTCGACATAAATCCCCTCCTTAGCTGATTATTTAGTATAAAAAGCCTACCCCGTGTTCGGGATAGGCCTTTACTATCTCAAACTGACGTTTTGGAAGCCGTAGCCTTAAACTTTTGGCCCAATATTTTTGCTATTTTTTGGAACTAAACAACCAACATATTCCATTATATTTCAAATAACCTCTTTCTGTAAATACTATAGTCTCTATTTTCACTATTTCTTAATGCATCGAACGACCTAGTATGATATAAATGAACCTCATCCGATATTTCTTCTTCTCAGTTTTTTAATCTCGATTGGAAGGAAACACCTTGTTGGACTTTTCCGTAAGAAATCCCGTTCTCTAGCCGCTTTTTTTAACGGAAGAACAAATATATTTTTGAGCAAAAATACGCCGTTTAAAAATGTAAGGAGAATCCACTCCAATTATATATCGTCGACAGCTTGAAAGTTTTTTAGGGAATCGTTTAAACAGTTCCATAAGGGGGGATGTAGTACCTATTAACTGGAAGGATATATGATACCTTAAGCGGGGGTCAGAGATAGAAAGGAATGCTTCTATGCTCTTAACCAAACTTGTCAGGAAAACCGCCTTTCTTACATATGGTTATTGAAAAAGCCTGAGAAAACATTCGTGAACTGAAACGGCTCGGTTTGATAACCGAGCCCGCTTACGGTAAATATTATGAAATTGCGTGTGATCCCAACACAGAACTACTAGTCCTCGGAGAACCTTCAGATACTGAACTTAGGGGGAAGTTTCGGTTATAATGCTCTTGATTACGTCGGTTTGAAGGACATTCACGCCGATATTTATCATTTCTTCAATTCCTTTTTCATACAGACCCGATACTGCATCCGATACAAGGACAATTCTATAATCTCTTTCACTGGCCTCGTATATGGACGTTCTTGGACAGTTCGGAAAATTGCACCCGCTGAACACAATGGTGTTAATGTTTTTGTCACGCAAAAATGGTTCTAAATTCGTTTGGTAAAAAGCACCCCATCTCGGCTTATACATGATCCATTCATTAGAAGCGATCTGTTGAAAATCTCCTTTTAACAATACGTCGGAATCGACTTCTACTCTATGATCGGGTTGGATCTTTTCAACCAGGTTCGCTCCCGGAGACATCGGCGCAACGATCCGAGTCCCTTTCTCGATGGCCTCTCTCCGGCATATATCTACGTTAGAGCCATCTTCTTTATACAATCGTACCACATGGATTACCGGCAAACCAGCTTTACGATATACCTGCAGAAGCTCCTTCAGAAAGGGGAGAATCTCGTAGGTGCCTATTATTTCAGCGGGTGCTCCGGGCAACGTAAAATCATTTTGCGTATCTAGCGTTATCAGTGCGGATTTACACCAGTCAGGTAAGGTATAAGCACTCATTCCACTCACTCCAGCTTAAAATAAAGTTATCTTATCATTGACTCGATCAAGTCCCGTAACTCCCGCACAATAACCGACTGATACTCCGTTCCCATACTATACATAGTGGTGATCTCATTGCGGACAATCGTAACCTTCTCTTGGTAGTCCCTGACAGCCCGATCCGGGTTCTCTCGCCGAAATGCTTCCATAACCGCCTGTATGTATCGAGGACGCGGTCCCCATTTTATTAAAAACGCTCCCTTTGAATTAATAAAGACCGCTATCGGTTGGCCCCGTCCGCCATCTGTAAGGAAAAGATCCATCGTTTCCAGATGTTGCTCCATGATCAGAACTTCCGTAGGAATTGCTCCCTGCTCCAACACACGGAATAAAACCGGAACGTTCCATATCACATCCGGACACCAGTCCGTGCACAGAATAAAGCACCTCAAGTCAAAGCGATTACGAAGTGAAAGAAAGAAAAGTTCATCCTCCTTCGAATTCCAATCGAATTTGTTGTACAATTCCAGAAAACGATCCCTGTTTCTTGTCATACCGTCGATAAAAGTCCGTGGCGAAATTCCCGTCCCAATCTTATTTTTCAAGTTCGTAATCATGTCACTACCTCCGCATATTTTGTTCATTATCACTATCTGATGATCATCTGCTTAAAATGATAAATGAGTATTGACCCTATTAGTAGTGTCAGATTGAGAAAAATCATAGGGGTCAGACAGGCGGAAGCAAGGCTCCCATAAAGCGATATGCTCCCCTTCAAGTAGTGGTTTTTTTAATAAACCTGTCTACTCAAAGGGGAGCATATCAAAGCACGGCAGTCTCTAGTTATTAATCGAATCTGACCCTACCTATAAAACTTCTTTCAACCCACTGCGCAAAGCTTGCTTTGCCTTTGCGACCAGTTCCGGATCGACGGGATAGCGGAAGCTTCCGCCGTATCGAACGCCGGAACCGAAATGGACTTCACGGACTCCGGTTTGCCGGACAAAGGATTCCAGTGTCTCCACCTTCAGCCCGGCTCCGGCCATTACGGCAATGTTCAGCGTTTCCCCGAGCAAGGCAAGCCGCTTCAGATCGTCTGCGGCCTCGAGGGCGCTGGGCTTGCCGCCGGATGTAAGGATCCGCCGGACCTCGGGATAACGGGCGATTGTCTCCAATGCCCGCTCCAAATTCTCGCTTTCATCGAAAGCTCTGTGAAACGTGACCGGTAAGCCTTCAGCCGCCCCGATCCACTCCCTTAGCGCAGCCTCGTCGACCATCCCACAATCTATCAACGCTCCGACAACGATGCCGGACGCGCCCAGGCTGCGGGCGGTCCGGATATCCGCCGATATCGCGCGGATTTCGTCTGAGCTAAAGCAAAAAGACCGGCTATGAGGGCGAATCATGACGTAGACGGGGATGGCTACGGCTGCGGCAACCTGCTCAATGATCCCGCAGCTCGGCGTAAGCCCCCCTTCCGACATCGCGCTGACCAGTTCGATCCGGTCCGCTCCGCCTGCTTCGGCAGCCGCTGCATCAGCTGCGCTTGTTGCAATGATCTCCAGTACAGGAGTCTCCCCCACTCGTTCTCTTCCTTTCCTTCAGCTGCCTATTACTTATAGCGCTTAATGAACTCCACCGCTTTGCGGATATCCTCTTCCGGACGGTCTCCCACTTCCCGTTCGATCGTCAGGTATCCGGTATAGCCAATTTCCTGCAGCGCGGCAAAATAGGCGTCGAAATCGACGGCACCCTCTCCGAGCGGCAGCTCCACAAACCCGGCGTTTTCGGACAGTTCCTCGATTTTATGATGATCGAGAGCGCCGTATACATCCCTCGGATCGACTTCGCGAAGCCGTTTTCCGTCCTTCACGTGAGTATGGACAATGTAATCGCGCAGCGTCCGGACGCCTTGGACCGGGTCATCACCGGTTACCATAACCATGTTGGCCGGATCGAAGTTGACGGCCACCCCTTTGATCCCCAGAGAATCCAAGAACGACTTCAGGTGCGAGGCGGTTTCCGGTCCCGTCTCGATCGCATAATATCCGCCGACCGAAGAAGCGTATTCCGCCAGCTCCCGGCAAGCTTCCTGCATTGCCAAATAGATCTCGTTCCGCTCCCCGGGAACGATCCCGATATGGGTCGTTACCACATTCGTGCCCAAATCCAGCGCCAGATCGAGAATCCGTTTCGATTTTTCGATTTTCCACCCATTCTCGGTGCCATTCTGAAAGCCGTGTCCTCCGAAATCGCCGCACAACGCCGATACCTCCAGGCCGAGTGCAGCCAAATCCGCTTTGAACGCCCGCCTCGCCTCAGCAGTCATATTGGCGGGATCCATTTCCCCTGAGGTCGCCCAGATCTGAACGCCGTCCGCGCCTGCTTCCTTCGCTTTCCTTAAGCCCTCACGTACTTCGACGCCGAAGCAATCCGCAATGACGCCTATTTTATTCGCCATTCCCATAAAGTTTCCCTCCCATTTTCAATATCTGAACGACTGAAAGTCGCTGTTCAGGCTAAAGACCGTTGAAAAACAACCTGTGGCTAAAGCCACCTCTAGCTTCCGACTGAACTCGGCATGCTCGCAGGCTAATCATTGATGTAAACTCAAAAAAAGTCAGGACAGACCGATTACATGCCGGTTCTTTCTAACAGTTATCAGCGACGCTATTTGCCGGTTTGTCCCATTATTCCAAGGCTAACGGTTGCCAACGCGCCTATTTGTCCGTTTTCACGGTTTGGGGAGCGGATTTCAGCAAATAACGGCATATGCAACCTTTAAAAATTTGAAATGGCGTTTCTTCGCCAAATAGCAGCAAGTACAACCGTTAGCGGAATCAACATTACAGTAACTAATGTATTTTTGAGGTTAACCTTCTACTCTTTCAATGTACTGGAAGCTGAC
Source organism: Paenibacillus tarimensis (assembly GCA_041281825.1). Taxonomy (GTDB): domain Bacteria; phylum Bacillota; class Bacilli; order Paenibacillales; family Paenibacillaceae; genus Paenibacillus_D; species Paenibacillus_D tarimensis_A. The sequence goes on from CP166298.1 coordinate 4,556,440, forward strand.
TGCCTAAAGGCCGCGGGTTTAGACCTGACACTTGGAAACTAAGCCTGTTAAAACCGAATTTCACGGCCTTCTTTCGCAGATGCATAGATCGCGCACAGCATTTTCATCAATTCGACGCCGTCTTCTACCGGACTTAACGTCTCCGTACGTCCCAGCGTGCTGTCGATAAAATGATTGATTTCATTACAGAAGGAGCTGTAAAAATCAAACGATAAATGATCCACCTGAGGCGCCACATTCAGAATCGTATCGAACTTCTCCGATACGAGCATCAGTTCAGGCTCCAGCTCCGCTCCGCCTTTATCGCCGAACAGCTTGACGCTGATCTCGTCCTTCTTCGCATGCAGCGTAAAACTGACGTCTACCAGCAGGCTCGCCCCGTTCTCGAACCGGATCAAGGCATTGGCGACATCCTCCACATCGTTGCGCTCCGCATCGTAATCCGCCGCCTTGTAAAAGGATAGGTTCCGGATGTTGGAACGGTTTCCGAGCTTATTATAGGTATTCGCCGATACTGATTTCACCTTCGGTTTGCCCATTAGGTACCAGCAGATATCGATGATATGGACGCCAAGGTCGATCACCGGACCTCCGCCCGAACGCGCCTTATCCGAAAACCATCCGCCCGGATTGCCGAGACGGCGCAAGCAGGAAGCTTTGGCATAGTAAACATCCCCGAGCTCGCCTTGGTCGATCCACTGCTTCAAAATCTGCGAATTGCTGTTATAGCGGCGCACGAATCCGACCTGCAGCAGGCGGCCGCTCCTGCGAACCGCTTCTTCGACCTGCAGCGCTTCTTCCACGGTCTGGCAAAGCGGCTTCTCGCACAGTACATGCTTGCCCGCATCAAGTGCGGCGATGCTGATGGCGGCATGCGAGTCGTTCCAGGTACAGATGCTGACAGCATGGATTTCGGGAAGCGAAAGCAGCTCCTTATAATCCGTGAACACGAGGGAAGCCCCGTATTTATCAGCTTTTTCCTTAGCGCGCTCTTCATTCAAATCGCAAATGGCATATATTTCTGCCTCCTGATTATTCGCATAAGCCTGCAAATGCGCCTCGGAAATCGATCCGGCGCCGATGACGGCAATTTTCAGCGTGGTCAATGCTTTCACTCTCCCGATAAAAATATTGATGTTCGGCTGACGATCCCAGCCTTGCTGTCCCACATATCAATCAAGCTTCATCCCACAGTCTGCGTGCATTCGCCAGCGCTATGCGGGCTGCCGTCTTGCATTCTTCCATCCCTTCGAACTCGACGGACAGATAACCGTCATAACCGGAGCCCTTCAGCACGCGGAACACTTCAGGCATGTCGATATCCCCTTGCCCGACGATGGCGCCGCGCAAAAAACTGCCATGAGCGGATTGGAACCAGCCTTCTCCTGGATGACGGTAAGACGGCCGCAGATAAAAGTCTTTCAGATGGACCATCGAAGCGTATGGAATGTTGTTTTTAACGGCACTGACAGGATCTTCATCCACGCATAGAAAGTTGCCGATATCCAGTGTCGTCCGGAAGTTGTCCCTGTTCGTTTCATGAATCAACCGGCGGACGCGTTCGCTGGATTGAACATAATAGCCGTGATTTTCCACACTTGTCGTAATCCCGCAGCCGGCGGCATAGTCGGCAATTCGGCGGCAGGCAGAGGCAATCCGCGGCAAATCCGCTTCAAACCGGGCCACGGTCCCCTCTCCCGGCGGGAGAAAAGCGACATCGTGGCGCATCCGTTTGACGCCAAGCTCGTGTGCGATATCGACATGCTTCATCACGGTGCGAATTTCTTCTTCATAAGCTTCGGTACCGCCTTTGATAAAATCGGCGCCGATCGCATAATTGGAAATCTCGATTCCGGCGTCTTCCGCAGCCTTGCGGATTTCCTGGATTAATCCGGGATTTTCGATCAGGCTGTAACCGAGTGGAACGATTTCCACATGCTCGCCGCCATGCTCGGCCGTCCAACGGACAACATCGACAACCGTCATCTCTTCCCGGTTCAATGCCTGCTGAAGGCTGTACGTGCTTAAACCCAGCTTCATCTTGTCTTACCACTCCATTCATCTATAATTTCGCTGTGTCCGTGAACGTCACACATTGCTCCCCGCAACCGTGCAGCTCGAAAACGACGATTTCATTTTCTCCAATCCGGAGCAGCGGGGCAGGTACGTACAATGTCCGCTGAGGACCTATATTCCAATATCGTCCGAGGTTAAAACCGTTTATAAATGCCACGCCCTTGGTCCATCCCTGCATATCCAGGAACGTATCCTTCAATTCATCCGCCTGAAATGTCCCCCTGTAAAAAGAAGGCCCGGCCTCCTGCATTTTTGTACTCTCGAACTCCAAGCCGGAAAGATCGTCAAGCGGCAGCGGATGAATCGTCCAATCGTATAGAAATTGAAAGCCGTGACGGACGCCTTCGGTAATCCCTTTGCTGTCCCGCAAATACGGACCGTAGTTGACGCGGCCCATATTTTCCACAAGGATGCGGATTTCCGCCCCTTCAGGCGGAACGGCAAACGAGACCGCCGTCTCCTTACTTCCGCGCATCACAATGCCTTCACAACGCCCATTCACAAACACCAGCGCACGATCCCGAACTTCCTGCAAGACCAGCTCCTGACTTTCTCTCGGCCCGGAAATGGACGTCGTATACAAAATGAATCCGAAATCCTGTCCGAGCTTTTCCATCGTCTCGGGATTCGTCATCCGGACAGCCGAGGCAATCCGGTCCAGTTGGGAGAATAAAGGCGCCTGCCCTGTCATCGCGACGCTGCCATACGCTTTCTTGGCTGCAGGTTCGGGAAGCTTTTCCTCCGGCAATTCTACATACCGGGAAATCGTTTCCCGTACGGCAAAATATTTGTCCGTCGGTTCCCCCGCTTCGTTCAAGGGGGCGTCGTAGTCATAGCTCGTCACTGTCGGCTCGTATTGATCCTTCAATTGACAGTTCGCACCGTTATAAAAACCGAAATTCGTTCCGCCATGGAACATGTAAAAGTTGACGGACGCACCCGCTTTCAGCATATCATCCAGCACCTCCGCCACATCTGCGGCATCCCGGGTGTGATGATTTTTGCCCCAATGGTCAAACCATCCGTTCCAAAATTCCATACACATCAAAGGGGCTTCCGGCTGGTACTCCCGCAGTTTGGCAAATGCATTTCCCGCTCCGGATCCGAAATTGACCGTTGCCAGCGCGCCCGGAATCATCCCCGCCTGCAACAATGCATCCGTCGGGCCGTCGGACGTAAACAGCAGCACATCGATTCCCCGCTTGAGCATAGCCTGGCGCATATACGCGAGATATCCGGCGTCATTGCCGTAGCTGCCGTATTCGTTTTCGATTTGCATCGCAATGACCGGTCCGCCGCCAGTGCACAATAAGGGCTTCAACCTCGGTATGAGCTCGTCATAATATAGGTCCACCCGTTCCAAGAACTTGGAGTTGTAACATCTAAGTTGTATTTCGCTGTCGGCCAGAAGCCACGAAGGAAGCCCGCCGAATTCCCATTCCGCGCAAATGTACGGGCTGGGCCGCACAATGACGAACAGTCCGAGTTCACCGGCCAAGCGGATAAAGCGCTCGATGTCCGCCATCCCTGCGAACCTGAATTGCCCCGGCTTCGGCTCGTGCAAATTCCACGGCACATACGTTTCAACAGTATTAAAGCCGCACGCCTTCAGCTTAAGAAGTCTGTCCCGCCAATATTCCGGCACAATCCGAAAATAATGCATCGCTCCCGACAGGATGCGGATCGGTTTCCCGTCGTAAATGAATTCGCTCCCCTTGCACTCAAATATGGGCACCGGACTCACCTCCTCTCACTGCAATAAACGCCTAACCCGGACAACGTCGGATACCATCTCGATTCGGTGATAGTGAGCCTAATATACTGCGATTTCACGGGCTCGAAACGGCAAATCCGTTTATAGCCGACGACCGTTCCGGAATAAATCTCTTTCCAGACGCCGCTATCCTTGCATTCGAACGTAAAGCGTTCAATTCTTTGACCCGAGCGCAAATGCTCCGCCAGCACGATCCGGTCGAACGTCTTTTCCTCTCCCAGTTCGATTTCGATAACGGCCTGCTCGGTTCCTTCGCGCGGCGCCCAGTAAGTGTCGAGGTTGCCATCGAACAATCGGCCGATATCGCGGCCGGCATCCATCGTTTCCGAAGCGCGGGCTGCCGCGCCCGCAGCCAAGTCCGTCCGGAACGTTGCCCGGATCGCTTCCCCTAATTGTTCCAGCCTTCGGGCATCGTTCTCGTGAATCAAACCCCGCCGGTCCGGCGGCACGTTCAGCAAAAAATTGGCGTTACCGCCGACAGAGCCGTAATAGATATCAAGCAGTTGCTCCAGCGATTTGACCCTGTCATCCTCGGCCGCGTGGTAGAACCAGCCGGGTCTGATCGATGTATTAACTTCCGCCGGATACCATACCAGATCGCCGCCGCTCCGGATCACCTCTCTGCTGCCCAAATCGGCATCCTCCGTGTTAATCCGTTTCGCAAATTCGCCGTCATCGGCCTGCTGTGATTTTTCCCGTATTTTCTCGTTATCTTGAATATAGGCCGGAACGACGCTCCATTCGGATTCCCGTGTATGTCCGGCCTCATTGCCGCACCAGCGCACATCGGGACCGCATACGGAGATCACGGCGCCAGGCTGAAGCTCCCGGATGAGCCGGTAATACGCGTCCCAGTCGTAGACCTGCCTTTTGCCATTCGGTCCCTCGCCGCAGGCGCCGTCGAACCAGACACAGAATAGATCTCCGTATCCGGTCAACAGCTCACGCAGCTGGTTCAAGAAAAATTCGTTGTAGGCCGGCGAATCACCGTAAGACGGCTCATGCCTGTCCCAGGGAGAAAGATAGATTCCGAAACGGAGACCGCTGCTTCGGCATGCATCGGCGACCTCGCGTACGACATCTCCCTTCCCGTCTCTCCACGGGCTGTTTTTCACCGAATGCCCGGTATATCGGCTCGGCCACAGACAGAAGCCGTCATGATGCTTGCACGTCAGGATCAGCCCCTGCATGCCCGCAGCCTTGCATAAACGAACCCATTGCATCGCATCCAAACTTTCGGGATTGAATACCGCCGGATCCTCGTCACCGCTCCCCCACTCCCGATCCATAAACGTGTTGACCGAGAAATGGATAAACGCGTAAAACTCCAGCCGCTGCCAGTTCAATTGACGCTCCGAAGGCTTGACGAGCGCCGCCCGCCGGGCCACCTCTTCCATGCTTCCGATTGTTCTCCCTCCCTCTGGAAGTGACTTTATTTTTACTATACAATGCCTTTTTCCATGGCACGATAAACCAGCTGTGAAAAGAGACTGTTCGACCAGGCAAACCACGATCGGGTATACTGCGTTGGATCGTCTGTATGAAATCCTTCATGCATGAATCCGGTATCCGCATCGGTCGCTTCCAGAACGTCGACCATCTCCCTCATTTCCTCGTCCGTTGCGGCCGTTAAGCCTTGCATCGCCAGTGCCATCGGCCAAATATATTTCGGCGGCGTATGAGGGCTTCCGATCCCTTTGGCCGCTTTGCCTTCATAATAATACGGATTGTCCGTGCTTAAAATAAATTTGCGCGTATTTTGATAGAGCTCATCGTTCACATCCGCATAGCCGATGTAAGGAATCGACAGCAGGCTTGGCGTCCCGGCGTCATCCATCAGACAGTAATTGCCGAACCCGTCCGTTTCATAGGCGTATGCCCGGCCGAATTTCGGATGGACATATGTCCCATAGAGATGGATGCCGTGCCGGATCTCTTCCTCCAGAAGCTCGGTCTCACGCGCGAAAGCTTCGTCGCGGAACACCCATTTAGCCATCTCGCGCATCTGGGACAGCGATACGGCGGCAAACATATTGGCCGGAATATTGTAATGGAACTCGCAGGCATCGTCGCTTGGGCGGAATCCGGACCATATCATTCCCGTGTAATTGACGGGCATGCCGTAACCGTCATTCCGAAGCGTATCGATAGAAGGACAATTGTAGCGTTTGAACCGGTATTCCGATTGTTCGAAGTGACGCTGTTCCTTTTTCCACACATCAACGATCAATCGCATCACCTGCTTGAAACGCTCGTCGAATATATCGGACAAACCGGTTTCTTTCCAATATCGGTAGGCCAGCCGCACTGTAAAACAAAGCGAATCCAATTCGAATTTGCGCTCCCACACCCAGGGAGACATCTCCGTCTCGTCGTTCGCGTCCCAGTGCCAGTCATTGGCCGTTTCATTAAATGCATTGGCATACGGATCGATGCCGATATACAGGCAATGCCGTTTGATTAATCCCGCGATAATCCGCTGCAGCTCCTTGTCTTGCGCCGCGAACGGCACATAGTGGATCATCTGCTCCACAGAATCCCGCAGCCACATTGCAGGGATATCTCCGGTAATGACAAAGGTCGTGCCGTCGTCCAGCAATTTTGTCGTCGTTTCCAGCGTATTGGGAAAACAGTTGCGGAATTGGCCGAGCAGCCTCGGACGATGGGCCAGCTTGACCTCCGCCTGCTCCAGTACCCGCTTCACCGCTTGCGGAAGCACCAGCTCCGGAATATCCACCTTCGGCAGCTTGAATTGTTCCATATTGTTCTTCTCCTTCGATTGCAATCCGAGTATCCTGTATTGCCTGGTAGCTTACATAAGAAGATACGTGCTGCATCGGCACTCTTCACCGTCTACACTATTCTTTCGACTACTACTGCGCGCTCATTACCGGTTTGCAACGCGGAAACCTCACTAATAGTGAAGCTCGCCGCGTTATTTCCCGAATCATTGACACAAAGTGTGCAATTAGTGAGGTAAGTTCAATATTAAGGAAGCTAAGTTCACGAATAGTGAGGTTTAGTTCAATATTTCCCATTTGCGCAGTAGCAGGCATCGAAATACTGAAGTTTACTGCCTTATTAATGAGATTACTTCACTAAGCAATCTTGGTCGTTCAACATTTCGCTCTGACAGCACCCACAAATCGGCCGTCACTTTCTAACGGGTGCAGAAGTCGGTATTTACAAGAAAATGAAGCTTCTCAGATTCTAACGGATATATAAGCTGCTATTAACGACGCAGACCCTGTTTCACAGCGAAAATGTCCAAATAACGGCTATCGTATCCGTTAGATTCGAAATCAGGCTATATTACCGTGTAAAACCGCTGTGACATCCGTTAGAGAAAAAGCCACATTATTGAACAATCTTAACGGTCTTGATTTCAAAAGGCTTAAACGAAAGCTCGAAAGCTCCGCCGCTCACCGGCAGCTCTTCGCCCTCTTCTTCAAGCAGGTTCGCCGCAAATACCCGGCTGTTCGGATCCCGCCACTTCACGCTCACCGTTTCCCTGCCGCCGGACGATTCGTAGAAACGGAGAATCGTGCCATTCCCGTCCTCGGCCTGCTTAATCGTATCGAGTACCACATGCTCGCTGTCCAAACCGATCCAGGAAAGCTCAGCCGGCAGCTTGCCGCCCGGACCCTCCACCTTCACGGCTATTGCCGGCTGGTTCAGCTCGAGCGCACGGCGGACGACCTGGGCGCTCCTCCAATCCCCCTCGTGCGGAAAGATCGAATACGTAAACTCGTGCTCGCCCTGATCCGCCCCGAGATCGGGCCATTTAGGCGCCCGCAGCAGCGACAGGCGAATCGTCCTTCCCTTAATGTCGTATCCGTATTTACAATCGTTCATCAGGCTCACACCGCCGCCGCCTTCTGACATGTCGGCCCAGCGGTGCCCGCAAACCTCAAATTGCGCCTGCTCCCAGCTCGTATTGCTGTGATTTGGCCTCTCGAGCGCGCCGAACGGAATTTCATAGGTTGCTTTGGACGCCACGATATCAAGGGGAAAAGCGGCCTTGAGCAGCTTATGGCTCTCCGCCCACCGCACCTTCGTAATAAAATCGATCCGGCGGCTCCGGCGGTATAACACAACGTCCTGTGTAATTTCGGATTCGCTTAATTTGAAGCGGAACCGCAGTACATCGCGAACAGCTCCGCTCTGTACAATTTCCTTGGAAAGCAGCTCCGCTTCTCCTGCCCGCTGTTCTTCAAACCGGGGATCAATGTCCCATGCATCCCAATAGGTCGGTTTGTCATGGAACAGTTGCAGCTCGTTCGCCTTGTCTCCCGGACGAAGCCATTCCCTGCGCGCCAATTTGTCGTACAAGCGCACGATCTCGCCCCGGCTGTTGAACTGAAGGGAATACATATCCGTCTCCCATTCAGCGGGAAAATCCTCGGCCTGCGCATTCATCGCATTTAGCAACTGCACATTCGGCGCGTCCGCTGCGCTCGGAGCGTCTTCGGCACCTGCTGCGTCATTGTCGGGACGCAGCCGAATCGTCGCATAGCCGAAGGCGGGAATCGCCTGCAGCTGAACCGTCAGCGCATACCGGCCCGAACCGGCGGCCACCTGCTGCAAATCCGCTGCAAGGCGGTTGCCGGCCGCATCGTAGACGGCCTTGCCGCAAAGCTCTGCACCCCCCTCGATGGTAACGGCCTCGCTGCGCGCCCAGCCGAGGCTGTTGAACACCGCATAAAGCTCATCTTCCTCCGCATTGCCGATGCTGTTAGCCAGCGTCTGCAGCGATCCCTTCAACGATGTATCGCCAATTTCGAATACCTGCTTGTATTCAGCCGAAGAGGTTTCATACACTTCCGGAATGGACGTTCCCGGAATAATGTCGTGAAACTGGTTTAGCAGAATGAGCTTCCAGCCTTCCTGCAGGCCGTTGTCCGTACTGCCGGCGCCTTCCTGCCGAACCATCCGCTCCCATATTTCCGCTTCCCGGTACAGCACTTCGGCTTTCCGGTTAAACCTTTTATTTCTTGCATGGGTGGTGTACGTGCCGCGGTGCAGTTCCAAATATAAGTCGCCGTGCCATTTTGGCAGCGCCGGTCTGCGCCTGCCGATTTCGCCGAAGAAGTCAGCGGCGGTTCCGAAGCGGCTGGCAGGCAGTCCGGGCATCAGATCGGAGCGCCGAATCGACTCGATCATCTCCCGGGTCACCCCCCCGCCGCCGTCTCCATGCCCATACAGCAGCATCAGCTCGCCATGGCGGTCTTTCTGACGGAACGACTGCCAATGCTCCTGGATATCCTTCGCCTTCGTATTTTCATTGAGCCCATGATTCAGATAGGAGACGATCCCAGTTCCGTCGATCCCTACCCACTCGAATAAATCGTATGGGAATGGATTGGTGTCGTTCCAATTCAGCTTGGTCGTCATGAAATAATCGATGCCGGCCTGTTTCAGCATCTGCGGCAGCGAGGCACAATAACCGAACGTATCGGGCAGCCATTCGATCGCCGATGTCTTCCCGAACTCTTCCTTATAAAAACGCTGCCCATACAGCAATTGCCGGGCGAGCGATTCGCCGCTCGGAATATTAAGGTCGGGCTCCACCCACATGCCGCCGACCAGCTCCCACCTGCCTTCGGCAATGCGTGCTTTGATCTTGTCATACAGCTCCGGATAATGCTCTTTGGCAAAAGCGTATAGTATCGGTTGGCTCTGCGAATAGATAAAATCCGGATATTCATCCATCAACGTACAGACGGTGGAGAAGGTGCGGCTTACTTTGCGCACGGTTTCCCGCACCGGCCATAACCAGGCTACATCAATATGAGACTGTCCTACCATGTGCATCCTGCCGGTCCACTGCTTCTCCGGCCCAAGACTCCCAAGCTGCACGAACAGCGTCTGCTCCAGAGCCTTTATCCATTCGCCGTCGTTCCAGCGGGCTGCGGGCACGCCGTACATCGCGTCCATAACATCGCGCAGCGCCTCGGTAAACCGCAGTCTTCGCATATCCTGTTCCGGCAGCAGCTGCAGCGCTTCAGACACGGCCGAGACGGTAAAGAGCAGACTCTGCAGCGGCCCATTGACAAGGACGAGAGCCGGCCGGATGCGGCTGATTGGAGGAGCAATAACAGCTTGCCTGTTGAGCGGATCTTCGGGCTCCGGGATCGGATCGTACAGTTCGATCTCCAGCACCGGACTGCTGCCGACCCGTTCCGCAGGAAGCGGCACATACGTGTGATTCCGGTCAAGTCCGTGATACGGCACTCCGTTTACCTTTAACAGCCCTTCGCCGCCCGCTTCAAACAGCATACCGATCTGGCCGTCCAGCCAGTCTCCGGGGATTTCGACCACACGTTTCATCAAATAAGTGGTACCGTGAGCGCTTCGGATCGAATGAACATCCTGAACGCCCCCGCTCTCCGAATCGAACTCATATTGACCCGGCAAAATATACTTGCCTATCCTTACTTCCCATTCTTGCAATTCGATCGTATCCAGCCATTGTTTGTCGGACAGATCTCTTATAAATCGCCCAATGCGAATCATTCGGACACCCCTTTGCGAACATACAGGCTCGTCTTTATTCCATCCCGGCAATTGCGGCCGGCCATAATGTGAAACTCTCCCTCTTCAACGACCGGCTGCAGCTCGGCCGAGATGAGGTGCAAATGCTCTTTATTGACTGTAAACTTAACCGTCTTTGTCTCCCCAGGCTGCAGCCGGACTTTCCGGAAGCCTTTGAGCGCCCGTTCCGGACGCGTTACCGATCCGGCCACATCCGAGATGTACAGCTGGACGACTTCATCCCCGGGAACGGGTCCCGTATTCGTAACATCAACGCGTACCTCCGCTTCGCCTTCGGGGTCGATCAGCTCAGGAACAACGGTCAGATGCTCGTATTTAAATTCTGTGTAGCTCAGTCCGAATCCAAACGGGTAGAGCGGCTCCAGATCGGTTTCAAGGTACCGCTTGCCGCGCGTTTTTCTGGCATTGTAATAAACGGGGAGTTGTCCGGCATGCTTCGGCACGGAGATGGTCAGCCGCCCGGAAGGGTTCGCATCGCCGAACAGAATATCTGCGATCGCATTTCCGCCTTCCTGCCCGGGATACCAGGCTTCCAGGATCGCGTCTGCGTTCTCGTCAATCCACGGCTCCGCGATTGGCCGTCCGTTGATATAGACGACAATCAACGGTTTTCGCAGCTTGTGCACTTCCTGTACAAGCTCCAGCTGCACGCCCATTAGTCCAAGCGTAGAGCGGTCGATGCCTTCGCCGCACTCCATGTCGTTCCAAGGGTCATCCGTCACGACGGAAGCACCGGTCTTCAGGTCGATCGTGCCTTCTCCGAAATCACGCGCGCTCGATCCTCCGATAACCATTACGACGGCATCGGCTTTCTCCGCACACGCCAAAGCATGCCCGAAACCTTCCCTGGAGTCGCCCTTGATCCGGCACCCCGGAGCATAAAGCACCCGTTCCGGTTCGCCAAGCTTGCTGCAGATGCCGTCCAGGACCGTTACGATCTGCTCCCGGGGCTGCGGTGAAGTATAGTCTCCCAATTGATTATAGATATGATTGGCATTCGGCCCGATCACCGCTACCGTCCCGATTTGCTTGCTCAGCGGCAGTATCCCGGCGTTATTTTTCAGCAAGATCACGCCTTCCTGGGCCACCCTCCGGGCAAGCCGGACATGCTCTTCGCAGCCGATCACCTTCTGCGCCCGGTCCGGATCGACATACGGTCGTTCAAACAATCCGAGCCGGAACTTCATCGCGAGCACTCTGCCGGCAGCAAGGTCCAGCTCCTCTTCGCTAATGAGCCCTTGCCGGAGCGCCTCATGCAGATGAGCGCGGTACATCTGTCCCGACATTTCCATATCGACGCCCGCCTTCAATGACTGAGCAACCGCTTGTTCGCCGCTTTCGGCCGTATTATGGCCGTTCACAAGCATTTGGATCGCCCCGAAATCGGTAATGACAAAACCGTCGAAGCCCCACTCTTTGCGAAGCACCTCATCCAGCAGATAAGCGTTGGAAGTGCAAGGGATGCCGTCGATTTCATGATAGGCCGTCATCACCGAGCCCGCTCCGGCGAGCACGGCTTTCTTGAACGGAGGCAGATCGATCTCATGCACCTCGCGAACTCCCATATGGACGGGCGCGGCATTCCTGCCGCCTTCAGAGCTTCCATAAGCGGCAAAATGCTTTAACGTGGCCATAACCGCATCATCGCGGTCCAACCGTTCTCCTTGCAGTCCCCGGATTGCCGCAACAGCCATTTCACCGGTCAAATAAGGGTCCTCGCCGAAGGTCTCCTCCGTTCGTCCCCATCTCGGGTCGCGCACGACATCAAGCACCGGTGAATACGTCGCGGCGCCGCCCTGGCTTCTTGTTTCCGCTGCAATGACTCGGCACATCTCCCGGTACAGCTCCGTATTCCAGGTGCTGCCCACAAGCAGCGGCACCGGAAAGACGGTCGCTCCGATTGCCATATGCCCGTGCGAGCATTCCTCCCCGATCAAAACCGGTATGCCAAGCCGCGAATGCTCGATCGCATACCGCTGAATTTCATTAGTTGCTGCGGCGCCTTCCTTCGGCGAGAGACCGTTTTCCAGCGTAACCCCGGTCCATGGGTCGGCACGGAGCACGCCGTACAGCGAGCCCACGCCCCCCGACAGCAATTCGTTTTTAAAAGCTTCGGTTACCGTTATGGAACCATCCGGCTCCTTGCGGTACGTCGTCCATCCCATCGGCTGAACGAGCTGGCCGATTTTCTCCTCTGCAGTCATTTGCGAAAGCAGATCGCGTACCCGGTCCTGGACAGGCAGCGAAGCATCCTTATAGCTCATTTTCCCAAAGGCTCCTCCCGTCAAACTTGATCTTCTGATGGTTTACGCTTCATCCCATAGCCGTTTTAAGTTATCCATCCCGATCTTCGTCCCCGTCCTGCACTCTTCCATGCCTTCGAACTCGACCGTAATGTATCCGTCATAGCCGGACGCTTTAATCAATTTGATAATCCTGCGGATGTCAACGTCGCCCTGACCTACAATGGCTCCGCGCAAGTAATTGCCCCCGGTCGACCTGAACCATACGCCGCCTCCGGGATCCTGATCGTACGGACGCACGTAAAAATCCTTGAAATGGATCAGCGACGCATATCGGAGATTGTTCTTCACGCCGACAAGCGGCTGTTCATCGACACACAGAAAATTACCGATATCGAGCGTCGTCTTGAAATTCGGCCGGTTCACCGCCTGCAGCACCCGCTGAACGCGGTCGCTCGCCTGCACGCAGACGCCGTGATTTTCAATCGTGGTCGTGATGCCGAAGCCGGCCGCATAATCGGCGATTCTCCGGCTCCCCTCGATAATTTGCGGAAGACTGCTTTCAAAATAATCGATGCCGTATTTATCCGGAGGCAGTGTGAATGCTGTGACATCATGCCGCATATGGCGAATGCCGAGCCGATGGATCAAGTCGACGTGGGTTTTCAGACGCTCCACTTCCGCCTCGAACGAAGCTTCGTCCTCCTGCACGAAATTTGCCGGCATGGAGTAATTGGACAGCTCTATCCCTGCGTCCCTGGCCTTTCCCCGCACTGCGTCCGCGAGCTCGGGGTTATCGATTAAAGTAAAGCCGTAAGGGACGATCTCCATATGCTCCCCGCCGCTAGCCGCAATCCAGTCGATAACGTCAAGCACCGTCATTTCCCCGGCTTTAATCGCATTCAACAAACTGTACGTGCTGACTCCTATTTTCATGCCTATCCCCCCGTTTACTCCGAGTTAAACGATATCGCTTTCTGATAAATCTCGATATACTTACTTAGATTCAGTGCATGAAATCCTCTGACATAATCATTCCATTCGTCTTCGATGCTTTTGGTCCCGATAATAAATTCGATCATATTCAACCGGACATATTCTTTGATTTCCCGGTTCAATACCGCAATCGTCTCCACGTCGTCCGGTAAAATATACACTCCGCTCGGATATACTTCCTGCGGTGCGTAAGGCTGATAAATTTCCGTCGCTTGGGCGAGACGTCGGCCATAGCCTGTGGGAGAGAGAGGATCCTGTCCTTCGGCAAACAAATCCCTGAACCGTTTGGACAAGTCCTTCGGTCCCATTAAAGACCATCTTTCATTGACGACGGCGTCAGGCTCCTCCTCATCCAATCGGTAATAGCTGTACTTGGCCGGTTTGCCGTCGATATTCTTCTCATCCGGATCCGCCATTTTCCACCCGATTCCCTCAAGCACGCCATATTCGCTATATAGCGAGCCTTCTTCGCTGTACGTATAATCTGCAATTCGAATTGCCGCCTTCTGCATTTCCGGAGTCGCTTTATCGGTAATGGCGAATTGAAATTCGCCGATTCCCCGGGTCATGCCGGCGTACTGCACGCCTTCGGGTCCCATTAAGGGCGGCACGACCGTCCAATGGAGATGACGCGTCAGCGCCGGATCGTAAGGGTTCACCAGATAGCTCACCATAGCTGCCGTCACCGAACCGGCCAGTTCATCCCCTTCACGGTTACCGAGCTGCGACAACGCTTCAGCGGATTGTGTGAACGACGCCGGGTCAATCAATCCTTCCTTATATAACTTGTGCATATATTGCAGCCCTGAGCGCCATCCGGGTTTGTTCGCGGCGAAATCGACTTTCCCGTTTTCAAGCAGCAAGTATTTGTCGTTGTCGTTATAAATAAACGCATTCATGAGATATGCGTCGATATTGCCGTGCCATACGTTTTTTTCCGGCGCGCCGGTGAGCGGGATTTCGTCTTGCAGCCCGTTGCCGTTCGGATCGCGTTCCTTGAACGCCTTCAATACCGTGAACAGCTCGTCCGTCGTCTGCGGGACGTTAAGTCCCAGCGTATCCAGCCACTGCCGGTTGATCCAAAATTTCTGTGCATAATTGCAGTGATAACATTCATTAAAACGGGGAATGCCGTATATATTGCCGTCCGGCGCAATTAACGCTTCCCTGAACTCTTCGTTCGTTTCCATCATCTTTCGGATATTCGGCGCGTGCTTCTCGATCAATTCGTTTAACGGAATGAGCACACCTTGTTTTCCATACACAAGCAGCTCAGTGCTCGTAAATTTTCCTTCCAGAAATACATCCGGATATTCGTCGCCGGCCAGCATCATTTGCCGAACTTCCTTTAATGCGTTCCCCGGTGCCAAACTCCATTTCAGATTCACATGAAACCGGTTTTCAATCCAACGCGTAAACAAATTTTCTTCCCATGGCGCCGTTCCTTGCGGAGCGAACACCGTCATCGCCAGCCGGTTATGCCCGTTTCCTCCGCTCACCGGTTTATAAATGGACAAATAACCAATCCAGCCGGCCGATATAATCGCAATGACCGATAGAATGGCGATCATCGTACGCCGCTTGTTCATCAATCCGTAAACCCCCTTGTAAGTAGAAAACAACCTATAATAGTATTTCTACAAGGAGGGCTTCAATTCCTTACTTTTAAGAAATCGCATTATAATCAGCTTAAGGAACCCGTGCTTCAGAACGGGTTCCTTAAGCTTTAAATCTCCCGAAGCTTATTCCGCTTCTATGGCTCTTTGGTAAATGGCGATATACTCATTTAACCGAAGTCCGTCCAAACCTTTAATATAGCTGTCCCAATCCTTGTCAAGGCTCTTGTTGCCTGTGATGAATTGCGCCATGCTCGTTTTTACATAATCTGTGATCGCGGTGCGGATCTGCGCTTCCGCGTCGACATCGTCCATCCGGATAAATACGCTGGTCGGATAAGCGATATCTTTAGCGGCATACGGCTCATATTTCTGGGAAGCGTAATGCAGCTTGACTTCGTAGTTGTTCTCATCTTGCGGCGCCGCAATCGAATCCCGGAACCCTGCCGTCAGCATGGATGGTCCCATCAGCTGCCAACGGTCGCCGACCGTATCGCTGTCTTCTCTTTCAGGCATATTCTCAAAGGAATATTTGGCCGGATTGCCGTGGATGTCTTTCTCATCGGCATTGGCATCTCTCCAGCCATAGCCTTCCAAGCCGTATTCTTTCAAGATCGTGCCTTCTTCGGTAAAGAAGTAGTCCATCATCTTAATTGCCGCAATCTGCTGTTCCTCGGTCGCTTTATTCGTAATCGCGAATTGCACCTCGCTGATTCCCGCTTCATACCCTGCCCATTGCGCGCCGTTCGGTCCTTTGATCGGCGGAAGGATTACCCAGTGTTTATGTCTGTCGATTTCTTCATCCCAAGCATTTAACGCATAACCGTGCAGCGCCGCGCTGAATGCGCCGATTCTTTCATCCCCTTCGATATTGCCGAGCTGGGACAATGCCTGGTCGTTCTGTGTGAATGCGGCCGGATCAATCAAGCCTTCGCTGTACAGCTTGCGCATGAAGGCCAACCCTTCCTTCCATTCCTCTTTGTTGGCAACAAAGTCAACAACCCCGTCCTTGACGGTCAAATATCTGGAGCTGTCGTTGTAGATGAACGCGTTCATCAGGAAGGCGTCGAAGTTCCCGTTCCAGACGGACTTCGGATCCGCGCCGGTCATTGGAATTTCATCGTTCTTACCGTTTTTGTTCGGATCCTGCTCTTTGAACGCTTTCATCACGTTATAGAAGTCTTCCGTTGTTTCAGGGAGCGGTAATCCCAGGTTATCCAGCCACTCTTTGTTGATCCAGAACTTAAAGGAGTACGTACAATGATAACATTCGTTAACGCGCGGCAATCCGTAGATATTGCCGTCCGGCGCCGTAATCGCATCTTTCAGGTACGGAATATCCTCAAACGCTTTCTTCACGTTCGGCGCATATTCTTCAATCAGATCGTTCAGCGGAATCAATACGCCTTGCTTGCCGTATCTTTGCTGATCGGATTTGTTAAACTTCCCTTCGAGGAACACTTCAGGGTAGTCGCCGCTCGCAAGCGCCAGCTGTTTCCTCTCCTGCAATCCGTCGGCAGGCGCCAGCTCCCATTTGATCTTCACATTAAACTTCTCTTCCATCGCTTTGGTGAACATGTTTGTTTCCATCGGCGTCGTTTGTTGAACGGCAAACATGCTGAATTCGACCGGTTCACTAGAAGGTTGCTCCGTATTGCCGGCGTTCTGGGTCGGTTCTCCCCCGGTATTGCCGGTGTTTCCGGTACTACCGTTGTTTTTGCCGCTGCCGCTGCAGCCCGCCAATACTGTAACGATGACCACAATAATGGACAATAAGACAGCCATTTTTTTTCTCATAGATGACTCCTCCTTTTTAATAATAGCCACAAGCAACTACAGGTAAATCAGGCAAAGCATCTTCCGTTTAACCGGCCTCACCTCCTTACATAGGTTTGAGCAGCTGATATCGGGTGTACGGCAGCCGCAGGCGTCAGCCTTTCAGCGAACCGATCATTACACCTTTGACAAAATGCTTTTGGACGAATGGATAAAGAACGAGCACCGGCAGACTCGCAACGACAATGAGCGCGTATTTCAGCATAAGCTGGAACCCTTGATGCTTGTTAAGATTGGAAGAATGGGCCAGCATCTCCGTGTCGGTGGCGTTGAGCAGTAATATATTCCGCAGTACCAGCTGCAGCGGGAACAAGTTCTCCGATTTCAGATAGATTAAAGCGTCAAAGTAAGCATTCCAGTGTCCGACCGCATACATCAGCGTCATGACCGCCAAAATTGGTTTGGAAAGCGGCAGCACCATGCTCCACAAGAAGCGGATGTCCCGGCAGCCGTCCAGCTGACCGGCTTCATACAGCTCCTCCGGAATCGACGACTGAAAAAATGTCCGTGCGACAATGACTTGAAACACCGCCATCGCCCCTGGAAGCCATAACGCCCAACGCGTATCGATCAATCCGAGGTTTTTGACCAGCAAATAGGTCGGAATGAGCCCGCCGTCGAAAAACATCGTGATCAGCAAAATAATCATTACAATGCTTCGGCCGTACAGCGACCGTTTGGACAACGGATAGGCAATCATGACGGTGAGCGCCACGTTGATCATTGTTCCGAAAACGGCGTAGATCGCCGAGTTCATATATCCCTTCATGACCAGCGAGCTGTTGAACACCGCTTTATAGCCGGCCACAGTAAAATCAACCGGTAACAGCCACACCTTCCCGCCGACTACGGCGCTTGGCGAGCTGAAGGAAGAGCTTAAAATGTAGATGAGCGGGTAAAGCACAGCGATAAGCACCGTGACCAGGAAGACGTAAATTCCAAATAAAAATGTGCGGTCGGCGACAGATTCTTTTATTCGTATACTTGCCATGATTCGTCTCCTCTCCCGATTACCACAGACTGGATTCCGACACTCTGCGGGCGATGGCATTCACCAGCAGCAGCAGGATAAAGTTGATCACCGAGTTGAAAAAGCCTACGGCTGCGGAGAAGCTGAAGTTCGCCTGAATCAGTCCGACCTTGTACACATAGGTTGAAATCACTTCGGACGAGCTCAAGTTCAAGCTGTTCTGCATCAAAAATATCTTTTCGAAGCCGACGCTCATAATGCTGCCCATATTCAAAATGAGCATAATGATCGTAACGGGCAGAATGCCGGGAATATCGACGTGAATAATTTTCTGGATGCGGGAGGCGCCGTCCACCCTGGCCGCTTCATACAATTCCGGATTGATGCCGGCCAGCGCGGCAATATAGATGATTGCTGCGTATCCCATGTTCTGCCATATGCCGGACCATACATAGATGGATTTGAAATACTCGGGCACACCCATAAAATTAACCGAACTGATTCCAATTAAAGAAATCGCTTTATCGACAATGCCTACGTGCGGTGTCAGCATCAGAATAATAATCGATACCATAATAACGGTCGATATAAAATGCGGCGCGTAGGTTACCATTTGAACCGTTCGTTTAAACCGTCCGTTGCGGATCTCGTTCAATGCGAGCGCCAGAATGATCGGGATGGGAAAACCTGCGACCAGCGAATACAGGCTGATCATGATGGTGTTCTTAATTAGCAGCATGAAGTTCGGCGATTGAATGAAATTTTTGAAATGTTTAAGTCCAACCCAATCGCTCCCCCATATTCCCTGAACCACGTTGAAATCTCTGAAGGCGATTTGAACGCCGACCATCGGCACATATTTGAACGTGATCAGATAAAGCAGTGGAAGGATAAGCAGTACATATAGTTCCCAATGCCTTTGCAAGCTTCTCTTTATTGCACGCCTTCGATATCCGCGTCCAATGAACGCTTGCGGCCGGGCTTCGGCTTGAATACCGCTCATCGAAACAGCCCCTTTCGTCTATTTGTTGTTGCTGCGATTGTATGACGAGACCATAAGCATGCACAATTCGTAAGATTCGCTAAGATAACATTTTTCAGAACTTGCCGCGCAACAGTAAAAACCCGGCATTAACTGTACGCCGGGCGGGTGATCTAACATTTTTCTTAAGCGGCTCCGAGCGCCCGAAACGGGCGAATTAACATTTTTCTCACAGTTGCCTTTATTCTTCGCGTTGCTGTTCGGTGCCTATGCCGGGGTCAGTTTCGTTGGATTCTTGCAGTACGCTGCCGCCTTTAACAAAACGCCATTCCAGAGGTTTGCCTAATATATAATCGATTCGTACTCCACCTGAAGCTTGGCTGGCCGTATGCAGCATGTTTCCGTTGCCGAGATAAATGCCGACATGGGATATTCTCTCGTTAGCCGGATTGATACCCCTATAATTTTCAGGCTTCCAACCTTTGTAATCCATGAAGAACAGCAGATCGCCGCGCTTCGCCTCACTCAAATCCGTATAACTCCGGTTACCAAACGTTTCTATATAACGCGCCTGGCTGCGGCTGTCTTTGGGGAGATCCATCCCCAATGCGCCGAGGAAGGCATAACGGGTAAAATCCGAGCAATCGAATGTGCTCGGTTCGTCCCGGTCGGATCCGAATTCATACGGCGTACCTAAAAAGGACCTTGCAAACGTGATCATATTGTTCGCATAATCTCCATCCATCGGTTCGATCGACGTGTCCGGACTGACCGGGTGCAATTCCCTCTGCGCCGAATTCATTCGAATCCCCGAACCCTTCGCTTCAACCGGACTGCCGCCGTTCTGCGGCGTATAATCCGGAATGAACTTCTCAACCCCGATATCGCCTTGTTTCATAAGGCTGTCCCTCTCCATAACCGCCGGATCGTTCCAATACGAACCATTTGCTTGCTTTCTGACCGGGGCGGATTGTCTCGGCGCGTGAGCCGTACAACCGGCAAGCACCGCAGCTGCAAGGACCAGTGATAAAACAAGTTTTCTCATAAACACCTTCCTCAAAAAAAAATTCAGGATTATCTTTCCCGAATATCGGCATGGTTCATTCACACCTGACAAACCATGCGGAATAATGGAATAATTTGTTGAACAGGTTGATAGAATCCGCTATAATCAATAGTGCTGATATACTGTTTCTTTACTGTATACGAACCAATCAATGATAAATCATTGGGCAAACCCGCTACGAAAGTCGGGGACGCAAAGCCACGGGTCTGGCGCATGATTTCCGTCATGCCACGATAGCCGGGCCGCTGGAATCATGGATTGGTTTTTTTGTGCTTCTTTCTACCTGCAAGAAGTCTCTTAAACTATCGGAGAGGAAGTGAAAGAGAAGCATCTAATCTTGAACGTAATCGAAGTTTAGTGCCACTGTTGTTGTATAAAGGATACTGGGAGAGGGAAATGTACAATGATAATTAAAGGTTTCAGGAAAATCGCGAGCGTTATTCTTGCTTTTACGCTAATCTTCAGCTTCTTTACCGGTTTGGGAAAGCCGGTGGCCGCCGAATCTTCCGTTCAGGAAAGACTGCCATTCGTCCCGGGTGAGCTCATCGTTAAATATAAAAGTGACCGGCAGCAAGACTTACATATATCCAGCAAGGGAAAGAAAATCGCTTTAGAGAAAGTGAAGACGATACCGTCCGCCAAAGCCCAATTAATGAAGATTCCGAAAAGCGCATTTACCGCGAAGGCGTTACAATCCGCCAAAGAGCAGCTTGAGGAAACCAAATCGATCATTTCGCAGCTGCGCGGCGATCCCGATGTGGAATATGCCCAACCGAACTTCTTGTATTACAGCCTGGCAACGTTTGAGACTCCCAATGACCCGGGTTTTACGGACTTGTGGGGATTGGATGCCGTTAATGCTCCCGATGTCTGGTCCGTAACGGAAGGAAACGGCGTAACCGTAGCCGTTATCGACACGGGAACCGACCCGTTCCATGAGGATTTGCAAGGAAATCTGCTGGAAGGGTACCATGCAGACATGCGGCAGTGGGGAAACGAACAATATATCAGTGCAGCCGACGATTATCACGGTACCCATGTTTCCGGCACAATTACGGCAATTAAGGATAATGAAACCGGTGTAGTCGGCGTAGCGCCGCATTCAAAAGTGATTCCGGTAAACATATTGACCGGGGGAGACGTTACCTCAGAGGAATTGGCAGATGCGATCAGCGTATTAAAATCCAAAGGCGTCAAAGTGGCGAATAACAGCTACGGCGCCAACTATGTTTCTGAAGATCCTGCCGGCGACGATAAGGTGTTTAAAAATGCTATTGCGGAATCAGGCATGCTGTTCGTTGTCGCGGCCGGCAATGAAGGGATCGACAATGACACGAATGCTTTGCAAGGTTCCGACGCCCCTTATTGTACGGGAGGCTGCGGCCCCGCTTGGCCTGCAAGCTTCCAGCTGGATAATCTGATTACTGTGGCGGCGACAGATTGGAACGATTCACTGCCGGAATTCTCAAATTACGGCGCAAACAGAGTGCATGTAGGGGCCCCCGGTATGGAGATTGTGAGCACAATGCCGGATAGTTCTTACGCTTCACTGGACGGCACCTCAATGGCCGCTCCCCATGTTACCGGAGTGGCCGCATTAATGTTCAGTCTTCATCCGGATTTAGCACCGGCTCAGGTGAAACAGATTTTAATGGATTCCGGGACGCCTCTGGACTCATTAAAGGGAGTGACCGTTTCCGGCAACATGGTTAACGCCGAAAATGCCATCCGGGTTGTGCGCGGGCTGCTCGCGCCGTCACTCCTGTCCGCAGAAACCAATGAAGCCGGAACTGAGATCTGGCTCACCTTTGACAAAACTATGGCCGATCCGGCGGGCAAGCACGGACAATTTTCATTTGCCGCTGATGAAACGGCCGGAACGTTCAGCGCCGCGGCACTGGACGAAGCGGAGCCCGGAAAGATTCGTCTAGTAATTGAGGGCGGTGCGATGGGATACGCCGAAACCGTGACGGTAAGTTATACCCCCGGAGATATCGAATCTGCCGACCGGGGCTTGTTGCCCGCTTTCGAAGCGAATGTCGACTTCAGGGCAATAGGGAACAGCGCCGCCGAAGCGGCGCTGGCGAATGCGGGCCAACTGACGGCCGGAAGCGCGTTCGACATCCTCATTACGGAAGCAAAGAACTTTGCAGGCGATAACTTAAACGGCAGCATTAACGTAAGAGCAGCAAGCAATCTGGATGGGGAGATCTATACTGCTGCGGCGGACTTCGAGGCCGGTACGGCTTCGATCGCCATTGAAACCGACAAAGTAACAACAGCACGGGAGCACACGCTTACGGTGGAGATCGCGGGTGTAGCCGTAAAGCCGCAAATCGCCGTCGCAGTTACGCATGCGGCAGCGGCAAGCATGGAAATCACTCAAAACATAACACCGCCGGTGTCGAACGGAGCCGCGTTTGCCAATCAGCCGATCATCACATTAAAGGATGCTTACGGCAACGTCGCGGCTAGCGATAACAGCACCCAAGTGACCTCCGCGAAGAAAGACGAGGGCGATTGGACGTTAACTGGAACGGATACCGCCTTTGCGGTAAACGGTATCGTTACGTTTACCGACCTTGCAGCGGCAAATGCAAGGGAAGTGTTAGGGGCCAGGCTCTCTTTTAACTCCGAAGGCATGTCTGAAATACTAAGCGATGCCGTCACTCTGCCTGCCGCTCCGGACAGAAGCGCAGCACGGGCAGCTCTAGAGCAGGGAGGAAGCCTTATCGCCGGGAGCGCAGTTCACATCGTCATTACGGAAGCGAAGGATTTTGCGGATGATGAATTAAACGGCAGCATCCACGTAAAAGCAACAAGCAATCTGAATGGCGAGATCTATAACTCCGCGGCGGACTTCGTAGCCGGCACGGCTTCGATCGCCATTGAAACCGGCAAATTGACGACAGCTGGACAGCACACTGTTACGGTAGAAATTACCGGTGTGGCTGCAAAGCCGGAAATCGCCGTTACAGTGGCACATGCAGCAGCCGCAAGCATGGAAATCACAGCAAACATAACGGCGCCGGAATCGAACGGAGCCTCATTCGCTCAGCAGCCGGTCATCACATTGAAGGATACCTACGGTAATGTAGCGGTTTCCGATAGCAGCACGCAAGTGACCGCCGGCAAAAAAGATGAGGGAGACTGGGCGTTAACCGGAACGGTGGTCGTTACAGCCGTGTACGGAGTCGCGACGTTTACCGATCTGCGCGCGTCCAACAGCTCGCAAATCGCTGATGCACGGCTTTCTTTTGTTGCTGAAGGTATGGAAGAAGTCTTGAGCGCGTCTGTAACGCTGCCTGCTCCTGCTCCTGCTCCTGCTCCGGGACCGCCCCCGTTCTTCCCCGCTCCGGCCAATCCGGTAACAGAGGAGACGGAATTAACGCCGAATGTGAAAGCGTCGGTATCGGACGGAACGATGGTCATCGGAAGCGACAGCATGACTATAGAGACTGAAACCGGTTCGGACGGACAACCGTCACAATTTGTGTCATTCGATGAAGAGGAGCTTGCGGAGCTTATTCGCAAGCAGACAAATTTGAAGCGGATCGTATTTAAGGTTGAGAAGGAAGAATTAAGTGAGTTAAGGCTTTCAGCCAAATTCGTCGAAGCCATGAAAGCCTATCACCTTCATGCATCCGTTATCGTTGAATTTGCCGCGGGAGCCATACAAATTCCTGTGACACAAATGGACATGACCAAGCTGGCACAATCGCTGAACGCCGATAGCGGGCAAATCCTCATTCATATCTTTGTGAATGGCGCGACGGATACGGATAACGTCATAGAAAAGAACAATCTGAAAGCAACGTCCCCGGTCATTGAATATCAATTGAAAGCTTCGGCCGGAGACAAAATGACGGAAATCAAACGTTTCAATCAATACATTGAACGCACCATTGAAGGGGCCGCCAATTTCGAGCCCGACCGTTCCACTGCGGTCCGGTTAAATGAAGACGGGACCTTCACCGCCGTGCCGACCCGATTTGAAGGAAACAAAGCGATCTTTAACAGCTTTACGAACAGCAAGTACGTTGTTATTGAACATGAAACGGTGTTTCCGGATATCGCCGACAACCATTGGGCGAAGAACGAAATTCATAAGCTGGCTTCAAAACATGTCATTAAGGGAGTTACCGGCGGAGGCTTTGCCCCCGGCGGCAAGACAACAAGGGCGGAATTTGCCGCTTTGCTTGCCCGAAGCCTGGGATTGCCGACAGATGTGGAATACCGCGGACAATTTAAGGATGTGGAAGGAAACGAATGGTTTGTGAAAGAATTGGCCGCAGCAGTGGAGATGGGCCTGATTCAAGGCAATACAGACGGGAGCTTCTCCCCTAATGCCCTTGTAACACGGGAGCAAGCGGCCGTTATGATCGCCCGCGCTCTTTCCTATCTTACGATCACGGATATCGACGCAAACAAATCATTATCGGCATTCACTGATCAAAGAGAGATTGCATCCTGGGCCCGGGAAGCGGTGGAAAAATTGGTGCAGGCCGGCATCATCGACGGATTCCCGGACGGATCATTCACACCCGCGGGATTCGTAAAACGCGATCAAGTCGCCAAGATGCTGGAAAGATTTTTAACCAAAGCAAACTTGATTAACTGATAAACTTATAATTACCGACTTCAAGTAATAAAAATCCAACCTTCACCGCCAAAACGGAGAGGTTGGATTTTTATTAAGCAAATGAAATCTTAGATATCTTTTCCTGAGCGGACTCAGAAACCGTTACAGTGCGATCCGCTCAGCCGTTCAAACCATGCACCTGTTTGCGGAAATCGCGCGGAGAGATGCCCACCGTGTTTTTGAAAGCGCGGTTAAAGGAAATGTAGTTCGTATAGCCGACTGCCTGACTTATCTCTTGAATCGAGCTCTGCGATGTGAACAACAGCTTCTTTGCTGTGTTGATCCGAAGACCGATAAGGAAATCCACGAAATTTTCACCGAACTCATCCTTGAACATTTTGCTCAAATATTTGCTGTTCACTTGAAAAATACCGCTCAGATGGTCTAGTGAAAGGTCCGGGTTGGAGTAATTGTTTTCAATATAAGTTCGGATATCCTGGATCATCGCGCGATTGCTCTTGGATTCACGCAGCTTCTCCATCTTTTGCGACATGTCCTCAAACACCTTCACGCAATTGGACTGCAATTCATCCACCGTTTCCCACGTTTCGGAAAATTGCATGATATCGTCCAAAGCATCAATCCATACATCATGATATTCTTTGGCCAGCTCCGATAATTCCCGGTCGAGATGATGGGTCAGGAATGTCAGTACGCTTTCCACTTCGCGGCGGGGCATGCGCGCATCTTTCATTTGACCGAACAACAGATTTAGATGCTTCCGCCAATCGTCCTCGGACAGCCTTAACGATTGAAGGAGCTGGAATATCGTTTTTAACAAGCTTCTGATTTCCGTTTTCGTACCCTGAATATGCTCGGAACGGATGATGCTGTTGCATCCGAGCACCGCTTTGTACTCTAAATTTTCCGCCGCCTGTTCGTAGGATTTCCGTATTTCTTCGAGGTTTTCCGCGGGTCCTCCTTGAGCGATCGTCACTGTGAAGCTTAAATGCTGTTCGACCCATTCGGCATACGTCTTGCATAACGTCTGATTGAATGCCTCGTCATCCGAATCCTCGGGAAGCCATACGATATACGTTAAGCGAAACTCGGTCGTCCACTCCGCCCACAACGCGGCGCCCAAATTGTTCGCCGTCTCCTGAATGGCGCTGGCCAATACAAATTTCAGCAAAGAACGGTCCTGGATATTATACTGCTTCATGAACGCATGGCGAAGATCAATTTCGACCATATGGACCGAACACGTTCTTCCCTGTACGTCAAAGTGATATTGCTCCAGCTTATCCATCCATTCCTCATCGTCAATGCGCCGCGTACCTTCCAGCACCTCATGGAAAAAATATTTTTTCCGTTCGATTAAGTCTTCCACATGCTGCTGCTGGAATTCCTCCGATTGCTTCACCATCGATTCCAGCGTCGTTTGAATGAAGCTGAACTCATTGAGGCTCTGGTGATTAAAAATTCCGCTTTTTTTCGAGTAGGTTTGCAGCAAATTAACCATCTGCTGGATCGGCCGGTTATTGCGTTTGGTAACGATTAAAAACCAGACCACACCAAACAATACGGCGGCAAGCGCAATAATCATCCATATGTTATAAATTGTAAAAGCGGCTTGAATGACTTCCCCCTGCTTCATTCCGGTTTCAACGGTCCATCCGGTATATTCCGAAGTAAAGCTGGAATGAATACCTGAAGGAGGCAGGGATTCGCTGCCCAAAACGGACTGCTTGTTCTGATCGATAATATGAACGTAGCTGGTCTCCGGATTGTGCATTTTATTGATTTCCCGCAGCATCGAAGCCACATCCACGTTGACGACAAAAATCCCCTCGGTATGGTCGGTCAGGAACGGATAACCTTTCGCCAGGGTGAACACCCGTTCCTTGGGCTGATTATTAAAGGAAGCAAAGCCGCGCACGCCGCTCCACTTTTTCGATTGACCTTTCTCTATAAACTCCTTAATGAACGGCTTATCCTCAAATTGACTCAAGTGGCTGACGGAACCGTCGTTCAGAATGTACCCGTCGCTTAAACGGACAAAATAAATGGAGTGTATATGCTGGTGGGCGATTCTGATTTCATCCATCGCCTTGACCGCCATAATATTTGCGTATACGTCCTCTCCAGGCGCCTTGAAAAACCGGTTCACATTCTGATTCGTGATCACGTCGCGCAGCACCTTATGCTCAATCGACTTCAGCGTGCTGTCCATGTAGATCATGACCTGCTGGCCCACATATTCGTTCGCTCTTCCCGCGTCCCGGCGGCTCTGCTCATTTATGATTTGAAACAACAGCATAAACAAAATCATCGTGACTATGAAAAACACCGGCAAGTAGGAAAGCAGCAATCTTCGAAACCATGTTTTGTTCAATGATGCCCCTCCCTTTCTACTCAGTGATGTCGCCCCAGGATGACGAGCAGAATTGATGAAAGAATCCGCCGGTCAGGTTCCCCTGTTATTAATCATACTTTATTAATAAGGGGTTATTCTATGGAACAATCCGGAAAGCGTGGGCAATAGGTGCAGCAGAAGACAATTCCGACTGCGGCAACGCGATGGATAGTCCGGCATCCGTCCGCTCGAAAGCGAGTTCTCCATCGGCTCCCATCAGCTCAATCCGGCTGGCTGGCCCATGATAGGGAACAAGTACTTTCTCTTCGATTGCGACATCCGGATTTTTATATAAATAAAATGCGTATACGATGTCGTCTTTCCGAGTAAATGCAAATTCACCCGTATAATAAGGTTCGCATATTCTCGTGCCATACACGCCTTCCCCGTACACCTTCAGCCAGGCGCCCAATTCCTTCATCCGCCTGATCGCCCCTTCCGGAAGCCTTCCATCAGGCTGCGGAGGCACATTTAAAGCGAGATTGCCCCCCTTAGCCACAACCTCAAGCAAGATGTGAACCAGCTGGCGGACCGGTTTATAGCGGTCCTCGTACTTGAAAGAGAACGACGTTCCCATCGTAATACAGCTTTCCCA
Organism: Paenibacillus tarimensis; assembly: GCA_041281825.1. Lineage (GTDB taxonomy): Bacteria > Bacillota > Bacilli > Paenibacillales > Paenibacillaceae > Paenibacillus_D > Paenibacillus_D tarimensis_A. The sequence continues at coordinate 4,584,147 of CP166298.1, forward strand.
CGGAACATGCATAGGACCTTCCGGAATCGTCTGTTCCGGCGTGACGTAGTTTTCGTAAGGCCCGCCTACCGTACGGTCGGCTGAAATAAGCCATGGCTGCCGTTCCCGGGCCCGCTCGACCACTTCTTCCAGCCGGATATCCTGTCCCCTTCCAGCCCCACGGACCCAGCCCGCATCAAGCCACAGAATGTCTATTCGGCCGTAGCGCGTCATCAGCTCCATGATCTGCTCATGCGTAAATTGAACGAATTGCTCCCACATCCATGGGTATTGCTGCGGATCGTAGGACGGCCCCCGCCACATATGTTTGCCCCGTTCCATGCCGGGAGCCCAATAGTACGGAGTATGCCAGTCCGCTTTGGAGAAATAAGTTGCGATTGCGAGCCCTTTCGCCCGAAACGCGTCAAACAGATGCTTGCAGACATCGGCATATTTATGCATATGGAACGGACAATCCGGACCGGTGATCCGGTAATCGGTCGTTTTCGTATCCCACATACAGAATCCGTCATGATGCTTCGTCGTAAATATCAAATACTTGAAGCCGCCTTCGGCCGCGAGGTCAGCCCATACTTCCGGCTGGTAACGAATTGGATTGAACGTTTTGTTCAGATCGAAATATTGCCGTTTCAACTCATCGCCGTCATCCGTCCAATCGATATCGTTTCGAGCCCAATCTGCATCGCCGTCGCTCACCGCCCACGATTCGACGACACCGATTTGAGAATACGGTCCCCAATGCATCATTAGTGCGAGCTTCTGATCTTTAAACCATTCGAGCCTTTCCAATAGTTCCGGATTGTCCGGCTTGACCCAGTCCTTTTCCGCGCTGAAATTATGAACCCCGGCCTCGATTTCTTGTTCCTGCCGAACGTCCTCTGTATGATCGCTCATTTGAATTCCATTCCCCTCCTGTAGACTCAACTCATGTATATTACAATGAGTAACCGGATTCAATTAACAATATTCGAAAAGTAATCATTTTTCCTATACAAGCGTTATAACGCGATTTCCCAGCATGCAATCCGCTGCCTGTTCCAGCTGTAGGTCACATACAGTACGGAACCGGAGACGGAAATAGAGGGATATGAATATTCTCCGGGACCTTCATCCATAATAAGTACATCCGTCCATGTCTTCCCGTTGTCTTGAGACAACGCCAGAACGATCGGCGTTCTTGCGCCGCCGTCTCCGCTTACCGGGTTATAAGCAAGAGCAAGCGTACCGTCCTGCAGCTGAACCAGATCAATGCCGCTGTTATTGTTCGGAATCGCAATCGGCGCGGCCGGACTCCACGTTCGCCCGTCGTCCGCGGAATCGCTCCGATAAATATAACCTTCCGTGCTGCGAAGAAGCATATGGAGGTTTCCTTCGCCGCTCTCCCAGAGTGCCGGCTGAATAATCCCTTTTCCCTTGCTGCGGGAATGGTCGAAAGGCACGATGCTGCTCGCCGTCCACGTTATTCCCCCATCATGCGACAAATCGACGAACGCATCCCAGTCGCCGATTTCCGTAGAAGCGGGCGCAGCCCACGTACCGCTTCGCAGAACGATCGGTTTATTGCGGACGGGACCTCTGCCGCCGATGTCGTCCTCCACCAGCTTGCGCGGCTCAGACCAGGTCCGGCCTCCGTCCGCAGATGACATCACTCTCGTATGCCAATAAGGAATCGTATGACCGACCTTATAGTACAACATGACGGTTCCTTCCGGACTCAGAAAGAGTACCGGATTCCAGTGCGGCAGTCCTTCTTCTTCCGCAATCTTGAACGGAGGCGACCACTCACCCTGCTCGCATCTCGACATCCAAATATCCACATCCGGGTCGCCTTCAGAGGTTCCCCCGAACCAGGCCGCAAGCAGATCTCCGCCGGGCAGGCAAAGAACTGTAGAAGCATGGCAGCATGGAACAGGGTACCCTTCTTCGAAAATATACGACTTCCGCGCCGAAACCTTCATTCTTTTATTCCACTCCATTCAAAGTATTAATGTGAACAATACGATATTGCTTAGCTGTGTACTTTACCACATAGTGAGCCGATGCGGCACTTAACAATTTTCTCTTAGTTTACTTTCTTCCTGTCATAGGAATCTTTGAGCTTGACATAGGAATCTTTGAGCTGAGCTCAAAGTCTCTCTGCTTCTCAAAGTCTCTCCGCTTTAAGCTTCCGTTCAGCTATTTCTTATTTTTTTATCAGCTTGTCCTCATAATCGTTTCAGAAAAGCCTTCTATACTGATCTTGTGTTAGAAATCAGTTCCAAACAGATCTCAGTGAGGAGGTGAAGACTTTGAAACGAAACCGAACCGCATTTTGGCTCATCGCCGGAATCATCTCATTCCTGCTGATATTAATTGCAGTGAAAATGATCGGATTTTTCTGGCAGCCGCACTACGTTGTCCATGGACATGGGCGAGGATTCCATCGACCGTTTCCCGTTCTGCACGAGTCCTATCATTCGTTTGCGTTTATTTATCCGGCCGCACTCGTATCGATGCTGCTGAAGCTGGGGCTGCTTATACTTACGCTCGTGTTATGGGCGAAATCGACGGGAGTAATCAAATGGGTATGGACCGTTCTGGCCGGACTCGTGCTCATGAGCCTGCTCACCCCGTTCTGGGGCTTGCTTCTGATTCTGGCTCTCGTGCTCATAAATCGAAGAAGAGGAAGCACCGGACATGGCGATATCCAGACAGTCGGTTATCCCGGGCAGTTCAGCCCGATTTCAAGCCGGGGACATTACCTGGATGAATGGGAACGAAAAATAAAGGAGGACAAATAACCATGCGTATTTTCGCAAGAATGAAACATATCGCCGCGGCGGACATGCACAGCATGCTGGACCGGTGTGAGGATCCTGTCAACATGGCCAAACATTATATACGACAACTCGAGGAACAAATTGACAACACTAAAGAAGCGCTGACAAATCAGCTCGCGGCGGAGCAGGAATACGATCTTCTGATCGGACAGACCTCGCAGCTCGTCGCCAAGCGGTCGCGCCAGGCGGAGCTTGCGATAGACCGCGACGAAGAAGGCGTTGCCGAGCTTGCCCTGCAGGACAAGCTCTATCATCAGAAGCTGCTTCAGACCTACGAACAGCAGCGCGATGCGATCCGCAGCCAGGCAGAGACGATGAAGCGGGAAATGATGCGATTGAAAGAGCTTCATAAAGAGCTGCAAGGCAAGCTGTTCTTTCTCGTCTCCCGGGCGAATGCGGCCCGCACCATTAAAGCAGCCGCAGCTGTCGTCCCGTCGTATAACACCGACCATATTCTGCGCGGGTTCGCCCGGCTGGAAGGTAACGTGCGTCGGATGGAGGCCGGCGCGCAAGCTCACCGTATGGCGTCATCGCAGCCGCATGACGATTTGAAACTTCTGGATCAACAGGAAGAGGTCCGTGCCGAGCTGGAACGGCTGAAAGCCGAGCGTAATAAATAATAAGAGAGCAGTCGACTATCCCGTCCGAAATGGGCGGGTTAGTTTCATATTGTTCGGCATGTTTCGCGTATCATTTCCGAGTTGAAATAGATGACCCAGCCACATAATTAATTAACCTGTCCATATGACTATACCGATACTACGCTTACGGCATATAGTGACTACGTAAACTACTTATACTGCAAATGGAGGGCGCATATTTGAAGTTCTTATAAACTGGATTCAGAACTCAAACAGGAATTCAGTTAATCCTTACAACATATAATAACATGAAACTCCACACTGCTTTCGAGAAGGAAGGGAAAGTAGCCATGTTAAAAGAAAACAAAAAAATAAATGAAATAATTTTGCATGTAGGTTTGCATAAAACAGGTACGACAAGCATCCAACAGACATTATTTCTAAAGGGAAACAGCAATTTTTTGGAATCAAAAGGTTACTTATATCCAAACAGTTGGAATGTAAATCATTCTATCCCCGTCTATAATTTGTTTTGTGACCATCCGGAAAAATATCATATAAATATTAAGAATGAATATAGCATTGCTGAGATTAGAGACATAAATAAACGATACTTAAAACGACTAGAGGCAGAAATCGTTGAAAGAGATCAAACAAAATTAATTATCTCCGGTGAAGATATTTCGTCGCTTTCTCTTGATAATTTAATTGCTTTAAAAAAATATTTAAGGTCAATTTCTACAAATGATGTCACAATTAGAGTGATCATTTATGTAAGAAATCCAATCACATGGTCAATAAGTGCTATTCAAACAATGATAAAAGGCGGTGAAACATACCAGAATACTTTTCAACACTTGAGTTTTATTCTAATAAATCTTTTTAGAAATAATATTACTAAATTCGTGCAGGTGTTTGGAAAGGAACAAGTAGATATATACACCTTTGAAGAGGCAGTTGCACACGCATCCGGGCCTGTCGGACATTTTTTATCCAGTCTTGGTTTTAGCGACAATGAAATAGGTAACTTTAATATTGTAAGAGCCAATGAGAGTGCTTCACAAACCGCAGTAGACATCATGTCATTTATAAATGAAAAACTGCCTATGATTAGAAACGGCAAATTGCATGAAAAAAGGACCAATGGAGATATTTTACCTCTTTTAAACATTAAGGGCGTCAAATTTGATATCCCATATAGTGATAAGAAAAAATTGTTCGAAAACAGCCAAGACGATGTCAAATGGTTAAAGGATTCTTATGGTATAGACTATTCATTTTTAAAAGAACCTCAGAAAAATGAAGTTATCAATGAATTTACTGAGGAAACAATTATGGATATAAAAAAAGCTTGCTTCAACCCACAGTTAACTCCAACCATGAGAGGTCTGATTCTTGAGTATTTGCAAAAAAAAATAATAAATAATTCAAAGGATACAATAAATTAATTAAATTATTAGATGAACTTCATTAAATAGTGCCGCTCAATTTCCCTAATGGGAAACGAGCGGCTTTTTCTTGGCGAATTGGATGAAGATGAAGATTTCACCAGGCCTTCAGTATCGCCCGCCCTTGCCAGCTGTTTTTGTACATATCGACTTTCACTACTTCTATGTGACCAAAACCCGACGCTTTGAGGAGCCTCTTCAGACAGCTTAGGTTAGGAGACCACCAATTGGAAGGATCGTTCGACAATTGGTCTTCATCATAGAATAAAGCAACCGGTATTTGCTGATCGCCGAATACATCGAGCTTGGGTAAAGGAATCTCTATAATGTGCGTTTCAAGCAATAGAAATTCGCCGGTAAGCGCGCGCAGCTTTCTTAAAGCCATGAATGGGTCCATTAAGTGATAAAGCACACCCAGAAATAAAACGACATCGTATGTTCCGAGTACTTTCACATCTGCATCGTAAATATCGACTTCCCGCAGGTTCACGCTTGATCCCAAAATCTCTTTCGCCGTCTGAAAGTACTCCGTGTTATAATTCCATTGGCCGCCTGGCCGGTCCAGGGCAAGCACACGCTTGGCGCCTCTTGCTTCACACTCAAAGCTGAAGAAACCGTTGGCGGCGCCTATATCCAGCACCGTTTTGCCATTGAGATTTTCAGGCAGACCAAGCTCCCGAAGAAAACGAAAAGTATTTCGCATTCCCTTTACCATGATTCCATGGCCGAAGTACATAGAGTGATACCACAGGTTCAGATCTTTAATTTTTTCCAGGGTCTCCTGTTTACTCAATTTCGGAACGAAATGTTTATACATAGATGAGGATTGCATATCATCGAGATTCATCAGCTTCCCTCCTAAAGAATTCGTTTCCGATTCCATAGTCCCGCGGCAATGCGATTTTGGCCCACATCATTAATCTGCGCTGATTGGCGCCCAGACCGTCCGGGAAGGCCCTTTGCAGGTCCTCTCTGGCCTTATACAATTCATATAATACTTTCGGAATGACGCTATCCCCATTTACCGGAGATGCCAGCCATCGATAAAAACTGTTTTGCCCCGATATTTGGAACGGATTCCCGAACTGCCGCATACCGTTTCCGAGCCTGTAATAAATCGTTCTTATAAATTTATGGATTTTTGCCCCGTTGTCAAAATAATCGTATGCATATTTACTTTCCTTAGATCCGCTATACCCATTACTAAGAAGCAACAACCGGTAATGCTGATATAACGGAAGAAGCGAGGGGCTGTTCTTCCAGTTATGCCGATTCTGAAATTTGGAGAGCTGCTTAAGGGAGACGTCAAAACCGCTAAAATGAAAAAATGCAAGCGGCCTTCCGTTAATTTCATAGGCTCCGTTTATACGGGTCAATTTTCTTTCATGCAGGTTCCAATATGCTACATTATATTCGGGTTCCGTTATGACGTAAGTATTACCGAACAGGTAAGGAACCAGATCGATCCATTTCTGATCGACAAACAGCCCTTGCTCCGGAGCGGCAAGACAGTGGTGGTAGAGTCTCGCTTTCCACCAAGCGAGAAAACGGTTCGTTGTCTCTCCCCCGGACACACCGATAAAACCCAAATTATAGACACCGGCCTTTAAGATATCGATTTCGCTTGGCTTGCAGCCGTCCAGCCCGATAGGAGACATAATATGCGGAGTCAGTACGATCGAATAGCGGTCCAGCCATTGATATACGGCAGCCAAGCTTCCGGTAATTAATATATCGGGATCAAAATATAGGATTTTCTCCACGCCGGCACGTTTGAAAAGATATTCGAGCAAGTATGGCTTTACAGCGGTGCAAAGTTCCAAAACGTCATATTTGAAGCAGAAAGATTTTTCATCCGGAATTTGCATATCCTGGAGTTTTATAACCGTAAACGCCTCTTGCGCCGCGGCATCAGGTTCATTCTCGTCCACCACAAGCACGAACGCTTTTCCGTCCGGATACCGCTCTAAATAAGAATGGACGAGGGTTCTGGCCATTGAAATATAATTATTAGCTACGATGGTGCACATTGCTACTGTCATGCCCGTTTCATCCCTTTCCTTTAAGGGGCATAGATCACACGATCAAAACTGGTTTGCTCCAGCAAATCGAGCCTGTTCGTAATGTAGAGCGAAGGTCCGACTTTACGGATGCCGTGAACGTTCCTTTGATAATATCTATATAGATATGCGATGATTAAACGCCCTTCTTCTTTGATTAGCATTGGCTTGACAGCCGGCCACCTTCTCTCGGGTACGGGCAAGTTTTCACCGCCTAGTACAAGTACGTTCATTTTTCCTGCCGCTTGAACCCGCTCCTTCACAGCTCCGGGATCCTTCGTTTCGGAGAACAGGGAGACAGGGGCCGTACCCGGGCTCCACCGTTTATTCCACTTTTGCTCGTAACGGCGTTTATTTCTTTCCCAGAGCGTCTGAAACTCTTCCCCGGGCAAAGCTTTAAAGCTGGCGCTGCCATGGTGGTAGACAAAGGCATCCTCCACAATAGCCATCCGATAGCCCGCCCGCATGACTCTCTCGCAATAATCGTTGTCCTCAAAAAAACCGAGCCCGTAACCTTTGTCAAGCTCCCCTGTTCTTTCATAGACTTCCCGCCACACAGAAAAAAGCAAGAAAATCGGTATACCGGAAGCTCCCTTTATTAAACAGATAAAAATCGTTCAGCCAACGACGGTCTGCGCCGCGAACCGAGTCTCCGATAAAGAAGTCGACCGTTTGGCCGTCATCCGCGACGTTGGTCATCGGTCCCGCCATGCCGATATCGGTATGCTCCAGAAGCGGCCGCAGCAGCCTGAAGATCCAGCCCGGCGGCACGATCGTATCGTTATTGAGCAGGATGAGGATATCGCCGAGGGCAGCCCGGCATCCGGCTGATACGCCGGCAGCAAATCCTGCATTCTCATGCAAAACTACCGGTTTTACATTCTGCTGCCGGCAGGCGGATAACCGTTCCTTTGTTTCATCCGTCGATGCGTTGTCGACAACAACGATTTCCATGCACGGATAATCGGTATTTCGCTGTAGACTGTCGAGACATTGACTGATATAGCTCCAGCGGTTATGGGCAACGATGACGACGCTCACTTTCGGATTCAAGAGAATCGCCGGCGCCCCCTTTCATTTTTATACAATATGCGGTTCATTCCGACAGGATGCGGGTATACGCCCTTTCTTTGTCCATGAACATATTGTTTTACCGTCACATATGATATTGGACATTGAAAGATCTATCCGTACGGAGGTCCCGATTCAGTATGCAGGTATTCATTCTGAACGCGGAGCGGAATCGCCTCGCTGAACGGCAGACGATGGAGAGCGTGCACGCTGCGCTTCCAGACTGTTTGTCCATTCCAATGAACGACGATTTTGCCGAGCGATTAAATCATGGGATCGCCGCTTCTGCGGAACCCTTCTTTATTACCTTGCTTGCCGGGCAACGAATCGCCCCTCAGTTTGCAACGGAATTACAGACATTGCTCCATGATTTACCGGAGAACCACGCCGGCATTTGCTTACCAACCGTCTCTCCCTCGTCCGGCCGGAAGCGGGCAGCGTCACACGTTCCGGAGGGCCCGGCGGTTTGGCGGAAGGATGCGGTCGTCGAAGCGGGCGGTTTCCCTGCAAGAGACTGGCTGCCGTTTGAACATTATGTGCTGTTAGACATGCGGTATCGGCTATCGGAGGAATGGGACTGGGGCGAGTTCTCTGCAGATTGCCTGCTGCAGCGCTATTATTCGGGCAAACCGGCTTGGAGAAAAGAGCAAGAGGAATGGTCTCGTCTTCATCCTATATTATCCTCCGCGATAACGGCGGCTCCCGTCTCGACCGATCCTTTCTTTACCATCGTCATCTGCTCCTATAACAATGCCGAATATCTTCTATGGTCGATCCGAAGCGTGCTCATTCAAACGTTTGCCGATTGGGAGCTCATTGTAATCGATGACGGCTCGGAGGATGGGACGCAAGATAAGCTGCGGAGGCTGCCTAATGATCCGCGCGTGAGCCTGATCAGATATGACCGAAACCGCGGCAAAGCGTTTTGTTTAAATCAGGCGCTGGCGCTGGCGCGGGGAAAACGAATGCTGGAGCTTGACGCCGATGACTGGCTTTCCCCGGATTGCCTGGAAACGTTCTGGCAAAACAGATCTGACATGGAAGGCACAAGCGCAATGTATGCAAATCATGACGAATGGTTGGAATTATCCGATAAACAACTGATTTATCGGCACGCCGCGCCTTCCCTGCCCGCCTTTACCCCGGAAAGGCTGCTTTCGGAGGCGGCTCCGCTGGCACCGCGGTGTTATAACGTCAAAATGCTCAGATCGCTTGGCGGATGGTGGGAGTCGGGACCGTTCGACGGACGTTTGTATGAAGATTTTCAAATGCTGGTCCGATTATCCCGGCGGCTCCCGCTGAAGCATTTACCGCAGGTTCTTTACAATAGAAGAATCCGTAGTGCCAGCGTCACTCGCAGCAACGAAAACAAGTATGAAAACTGGAAACTCTGGTTCCAGCAGGAATTCAGTCTGGGCAGGGATTGATGGCGGATGTCCCTTAACCGTGCAATTTACCGGTGAATTAAGGGAGAACGCGTACGAATGATATACTAAGCGTCGATACCGATACCGCACCCGAGACTGGAGAATAGATGCTCGGACTCACAATCGTTTGCAAGGTTCCTTCTGTGACGCCCTGCAAGGTACCGGTCAAAATTTGACCCGTCTGAAAAACCTCAATGCTTCTGCCGACAAATGTAGCCATAATATCCTCAAAATCCATGCAACATTCACCTCTTTTCGGTCAATTTAAACAAAGGACTCAATACTTTCAAGACGGATGATAACAATGGCGCCCGAAGCCTCCTGCACTGACACAAAATCAGTGCCGACAGCTGTCAGAACTCCTGTCACGGTTCCGGCATCGGTATCGATGGTGATTGTAGTTCCGATGCGTGCCGTCAACAGGCTTCGCAAGGTATCAAGGGGGCCGGTCAACTCGCTGACTCCGGCTTGCACGGCGCTGAACCCGGTTTGCAGGGCACTGACGTCATTACGAAGCGCAGAAAGGGTATTGGAAAGAGCGTCGATTGCCGCCTGAATTCCAGGATCGGGCCTAACTTCAGCTGCGGAAGGCAACTCGCCGACCCGGGCTTGCAGAGCGCTGACGGTGTTTCCAAGCGAGCTAAGATCGCTGCGAACCGCGCTGACGTCATTGCGAAGATCGCCGACCGCTCCGATGACTTCGAGAAGGTCGCGAGCCAACTCCTTGACCCTCTTAGTCAATCGCAACAATTGACAGCGGAGCCGCTTCAGCTTGCTAAGAATTGAAGAGCCTTTACCTTTTTTGACAGGTTTCATTTTTCTTGCTTTCCGAAGCTTCGGCTTCGGGGGACACTCGGACACTGCTTTTACAGTTAACAACTTTTTTAACACTCCTTTGCTGTAAGATATCTGTAATTTATGTCCAATAAGACGGGTAGGGAACTCGTCTATATCAAGTTGATGAATAGACCTATCCACCTTAACCCATACAGGAGAAAAAGGCTGCCATAGGCCTATAGAAATCGGATGAAAAATGTTGACATCGTCGTTTATGTATTGGAGTCGACCGTTTTATCGGGAGGCATAAAGAATGTACTGGAACAAGCGTCCCGCCTGACGGAACGGGGACATGAAGTACATGTGTTTGCCCTTGGTGAAAAACCGGACTGGATTTCGTTAAACGCGAATTTTCGCCGGTTTGCGAATTATTCGCAGATGCTCCGAATTTTGAAAACGTTGGATGCGTTTAAAATCGCAACGTGGTGGAACACCGCGGCCGTAGTCATGAACAGCTGCGATCCCAGACAGGGGGGCTGCGGCATCCCTCTTTACCTTGTACAGGATATTGAGGAAAGCTATTATTCCGGGCATCCGGAAATGCAAGAGAGAGTAAAGCTGACCTACGGCTTTCCGATGCACTTGCTTACGATCGCAGAATGGACGGAGAAACAGCTTGCCGGCCGTTTCGGACGCCAAGCTTCCAATGTCTCGATTGCCGTCGATCTGGAGCTGTTCAAGCCCAACCGCACGGACAATTACGATCCACACCGTATTGTCGCCTGCAATCGCGGAAGCCAGCCGCTCAAAGGATATTCCATTACCGAACAAGCAGTTCGGGAAGTCCATCGCCTGATTCCCCAATCTTCATTCGTGACGTATGGGGTTGAGGATCGACTCATCGCCGATATCCCTCATCGTCATTTATTCAAACCCGATGATCAGGCGGTCGCTTCCTTGTTTGCCGATTGCGGCGTGTTTGTGCAGACGTCTTATCATGAAGGCTTCGGACTTCCGATCCTGGAAGCTATGGCATGCGGCGCTCCGGTGGTAACCACCAAAGCGGAGGGAAATGAAGAGTTCTGCCGTCACGGCTGGAATTGCTTCCTTGCGGATAAAGGCGACACGGAGCAGGTTACCCGCGGCATCGTGCGGGTATTGAGCGACAGGGCGTTTGCGGAGGAGATCGCCCGCAACGGAAGAGCAACCGCCCTGAAATATAATTGGGAGAATGTGCTGCAAAAATTGGATGCCGTGTTTAGCGAAACAACTTCGAGAGAAGGAACGGGGGGTACGGGAGAAAGTGAATGGCGTTAATCGTTTATCAGCCGGCATTAATATCATCGGATACGCCAATGCGGAAACGGGGGTCGGACAATCGTGCCGTTTGGCGGCTAGAGCTATTCAAACGACGGGCATCCCTTTCGGTATCGTCAACATTACTGCAGGGAACGTTTCGCGAACGGAGGATCACTCTTGGCAGCGTCACGTCATTCCTAAGCCGATCTACCGGACCAACCTGTTTCATGTCAATGCCGACCAAATCCCGGTTGTCCAGCGACTACTGGGGGATGGCTTACAGCAGGGGCATTACAATATCGGCTGCTGGCACTGGGAGCTGGCTGAGTTTCCCGATGTGTGGCAGGACAGGTTTCAATATGTCCATGAAGTATGGGCCCCTTCCCAATTCGTATTCGAGGCGGTTTCAAGGAAGGCTCCGGTACCGGTGAAGTTGATTCCCCACGGCATTGAAGTCGCCCGCGCCGATCACTTGAACCGAGATTCCTTTTCTCTTCCGAAACAACCGTTTCTCTTTCTGTCGATGTACGATATGCTGAGCTTTCAAGAGAGGAAAAATCCCGGGGCTGCCATTGATGCCTTTGAAAAGGCATTTGATCCGCTCGACACCTCCGTCGGGCTTGTGATCAAAGTAAGCCATTCCGAGAGATCTCCGCATGAACTGGCGAAAGTCAAGGAAAGAATCCGAGGCCGCGCCAATATCTATTTGATCGATAAAGTGCTGGACCGAAGTGAGGTCAACGGTCTGCTCGCCGCCGTCGATTGCGTAGTCTCCCTTCACCGATCGGAAGGTTTCGGACTGCCGCTCGCAGAAGCGATGTTTCTGGGAAAACCGGTGATCGGAACGAACTGGTCGGCTAACACCACATTTATGAACGAAAATAATTCATGCGCGGTGAAATACAAACTGGTCCGGATCGGCGCCGACCATGGTCCTTATCGGAGCGATCAGCTGTGGGCGGAGCCCGATATTGAGCATGCGGCGTATTATATGCGGAAGCTAGTTTCCGAGCCCGAGTGGCGAAACATGATTTCAAGAAGGGGTCAGGAGACGATTCGCAGCAGGTTCTCTCCTTCAGCCGCGGGCGAGATGATCAAGCGACGTTTGAAGGAACTGCAACTGATTTGAATATCCGCCTTATCGAGGCTACCGTATATTTTGCCCGAACAAACGAAAGTGTCCCATACCGCGCATAGCCGTGCGACATATATTGAACTACACGGCGTGCGAGAGGAGGACAATCGATTTGAATAATTCGGCTGGAGCTGTACTATGGTTTACGGGGTTATCCGGAGCGGGGAAATCGACCATATGCGGCAGTTTACAAAACGAATTGATGTCGGCCGGCTACTCCGTCGAATGGCTGGATGGCGACGTGTTACGAAAGGAGCTGCCTTTCGAGCTTGGCTTTACGCGGGAAGACAGGATGAAGCAAATAAAAGTTTCCGCTTATATCGCCGATTTGCTCAGCCGTAACGGGGTTATCGTTCTTGCCTCTTTCATCACCCCGTACGAAGAAATGCGGAACTACTGCCGCAAACGAATTACCGCCTATCATGAAATTTATGTGAAATGTCCGCTCGAAACCTGCATGCGGAGGGACGTTAAAGGCTTGTACAAACTTGCGCTGCAAGGGAAAATCAATCGTTTTACAGGGATTTCCGATCCGTTCGAGGAACCGGGGAATGCCGATCTGACGGTTAATACCGGTGGGCAGAGCCTCGCAGACTGTGTGAAATCAGTCATGGCCTATGTACAGGCAAAGGGAATAAAATGATTTGATCTCCGGTATTACAACTGACCCAATGCCTTAGAAGCTTGGAAAATCAACAGATTTCCCAAGCTTTTTTATTTTGTTCGGGTCTCCTGCGCCTCTCAGACAATGATCCCATTCACAATAAACAACGTTGTGCCCATACAGATCAGACTTAACGGAAGTCCGACTTTCAAGTAATCACGAAACGTATAACGGCCCGGTCCGTAAACCATGAGATTGGTTTGATAACCGATCGGGCTGATAAAGCTGCAAGAGGCCGCAACCGCAATGACTAAAGCGATAAGTGCGGGATCATATCCCATCGATATTGCCATAGAGCTGCCGATCGGAAACGTCAAGGCTGCGGCGGCAAGATTGTGAATCAACTCCGTTAACACATTCGTAAGCAGGTACATAATCAGAGTAACGGTAAAGAAGCTCATCGCCCGATCATGGAACAGGCCGGACAGGATGAGATCGGACAGCCCCGATTTTTCAACGGCATAGCCGATCCCGACCGAGGAACCCATGACGATCACGACGTTTAAATCAATCGCGCTCTTCGCATCGGTTGAAGTCACGGTTTTGGTCAAGAACAAGATAATGACGCCGATTAGTGCAGCATGAAAAATACTGATGACTTGAAAGGCGCTTAAAGCGACCACACCCAGAATTAGCGATACGATTGCCAACGATTTTTTTGTTGAAATGGTAGCGGAGGTTTCCAGCGATGATATAATATAAAAATTTTTCGTCTTAGACCATGTTTGGCAAAAATCCTTCCCGGTCAACAGGACAAGCACATCGCCTCTTTTCAGCAGCGTATTGCCGATTCCGGATGCGATCTTCATATTTTGTCTTCTTATGGCTACCACCGCAGCGTTGTATGTGGAACGAAACCGGATCTCTTTAATCCGCTTGTTCATCAGAGGGGACGCCTCCGGAATCATGACTTCCACCAACTGCGCGGTTGTCCGGTCCTTTAACGGATTTTCCGTATAAAAAATAAGATTCACGGGATCAGCAAGTTGTTTCATGCTGAGAATATCACCCGAAAATATAAGAATATCGTTCTCCTGAATTTCTTCGGCATGAGAAGGCGGAACGATGGTGCGCGCTCCTCTGATGATTTCGACTAAGAAGCATTGATTCAATTGCCTCAGCTTGGCCTTCTGCAGCGTCTTACCAATATATTTCGACCCTTTAGGGACAAGAAACGGAATACAATAATCGTCGGTTTCCCTCTCAAGCGTTTCTTCCGTATCCGCGGTACAAGGCAGAAGCTTTCGGCCCGCAAAAACCATATATACACAGGCAATGAGAGACAACGGGAAGCCGATGACGAAGAAATCAAACATGGAAAACCCCGGAAGTCCGCGTTCGAGCAATAAACCGTGCACAAATAAATTGGTGGATGTACCGATAAGGGTCATCGTTCCGCCTAATATTGCGGCATAAGAAAGAGGAATCAGCAGCTTTGACGGCGCGATACCGGCCTGTTTGCCCCATTGCCTGACTACCGGGATCAGCATAGACACGATAGGCGTATTATTCATAAATCCGGACAGAGCGGAAACAGGCAGCATTAATTTGCACAACACGATTTTCAGATTTCGCTCTTTGCCGAGCAGAAGTTTCATCAATCGGTTCAGCATGCCGGTGGATTGGATCGCAGCGGCAATGATGAAGAAAAAGATAACGGTAAACACACTTTCGTTGGCAAACCCGCCTAAAGCTTCTACCGGAGTCAGAACGTTAAAGAGGATTAAAACAGAAAGAGCCGAAAATACGGCTGCCTCTATTGTTAACCATTCCTTAAATAAACATAAAAGCATTAACGCGAGAACGCTGCCGACAATGACGGCTTCAATAGGAATCACCGGCCGTTCCTCCCTCTATCACAGATTGAAATATTCTATGAAAGGAAGGAAGGAGGCGAACCGGTATATGGACCATTTCGTTTATTTTTGTCAGACCTTCTTCAAGCAGGACCGGAGATCGACTTGCTGTACTTCGTCGAATCCTTCATTCTCTGCTATTTCTTCGAAATGCTCTGCCATTTTTACAATGACCGGAATCAGATCCTCTTGTCCGGTTTCGACCGCCCTGCGTTTGCAGGTTTCGATATCCGTATGAATGACAATCGCCTTTTTACGATATCCGTATTGACCGGCAATTTTCAAAATCGGTTTTCGGCTCTTTCGCGTCGTATTCGTCTCGTCGATCACAATATCCAATTGCTGCTCCATTAACGCGCGAAGCATAATTTCGCGAACATGCCATACTTCCGCTTCCCGCTCCGCCAAGAACCGCTGCCCGTAAATGAGCAGCCGAAGCTGATCCGCGGATACCTTGACCAAATGGCCGAAGTGCTCCGTCACATAAGTGCTTTTGCCGGAGCGCGGCAGTGCCACCATTACATATAAATCAGGCAATCCCGTTAATCCCCTTTCAGATGTCAATGTAAATCTTATGATTGCCTCCCGCCTAGCATAAAATACCAATTGAAATCACGGCGTCGGCGCACACTTCGGTGTTCATCTGGGAAACCTTGTTTTCGGATCACCATACCGGTATTGACTGGCTCGGCAAGCGCAGCAAAAAAATAGAAGGCATAACGGTCTCGCAAGCCCTGATCAAGCGTATACGGCTTCGCCGTCCTCTGGCGGCTAAGCTTCGTTTCGCGGAGAATTCTAAGCAGATATAAGTGTGAAACTTATAAATTCTTACAATTGGACAAAAACAGGCAGGTCCGCTCATTTGATGAGCGGACCTGCCTGCCTCTTTTATTGTAAATTAGAATTGCTTCAGCTTAAAGGTTGCCGTTTGGCTGTCCGGATTGTAACGTGCATTTTCAAGTTTGATCAATTCGCCGTTATCAGCCAGGTAATAGACGACGATCTTGCCTGCATTTTCATCTGACTCCAGCATATAAGGCACTGTAACCTCGATCGCATTGCCGTTGCTGCTGGTAAAATCGCTGATTTTATCGCCGTCCACATACAGATCGAAGTCATATACCGGATTGCCGCCGGTCATGCTGCTGTCCGCCAATGAAACCGAGAATGTTATTGCCTGATCTTCCGCTGACAGCATGCGCCCCAGTTGATTGGCATCCAGCATCACGGTTGCGAGTCCGGTATCGAAAACAAGCTTGTGGACCCGTTTGCCTGTCTTAACGTTCAACGGCTGCGCCGGCAGTTTAATTTCTACTGCTCCTGCCGCTTCGATTCCGTTAACTCTGATTCCGATCGTGTTCGCTTCCGCCGTTGCAATCGCTTCGTTCAATTCCGCCTCTGTAACGGCAGCAACCGCTTTGCCGTCCACAAGAACCGGATTGACTTGAATGTAACCGCCGTCAACCGGATTCGGATCCGTTCCGTTCACGCTACCCGTATAAATGTTCGGCATCGGCGGCTGCGCCATGCCGTGTCCGAGGAAGAAGCCCGGATGCGGCGGCTGGTTGTAGCCTACATTCTGCCAGGCAATCGCTAGGCGATAGGTCGGATCGTGCATCAGAGTAAAGATCCGGTGTTCGGTTACGTCCGTTGTCGTATAGATACGAAGAGCGCTGCTATCCTCGGTTCTCCACATCGCTTCCTCGCGCCAATCGCCGAACAGATCGGCCTGCAGCGCCGGAGTGCCTTTGGTGTAGTTATTGGAGAACGTGCCGTCTGCCGTCAGCAGATTCACCAATTGAGCGTTACCATAATCCCACTTGTCAATCGTTCCTACGCCTACACCTGCTTCTGCATTCCACTGATGGTCCAGCAGTTCGCGAAGCAGATCGCCGTCCCACCAGACGGCAAAGTTCGCAGTCGGGATATTTTCCCCGATCTTCTCGCCCTGCGCCGAGTACAATCCGCCAATTCGGCTGTTCCATTCTCCGGATATCGCCCACGCTT
Organism: Paenibacillus tarimensis; assembly: GCA_041281825.1. Lineage (GTDB taxonomy): Bacteria > Bacillota > Bacilli > Paenibacillales > Paenibacillaceae > Paenibacillus_D > Paenibacillus_D tarimensis_A. The sequence goes on from CP166298.1 coordinate 4,601,291, forward strand.
CCGCGCCCCTGTATCTTGGATCGATATCGGCGGCTACGCCGCGTCCCGTATCCTGTCCGGTCTGGACACCCCAAATGATTTCGCCGGTTGCCGCATCGCGAAGGTCATAACCGTATGGTTTCGATCTATCTTCCTGTACGGCGAACACTTCAAGCCCTGGTCTTTCAGGCAGGAGATCGCTGACGTGAAGCGCATCGCCGTGGCCAAGTCCGGTGGAGTAGAGACCTGTGCCGTCGTCGTCGACAACCATTTGCCCATAGACGACCTCGTCTTTACCGTCGGCGTCCACATCGGCAATGCTCAGACTGTGATACCCCTGTCCGGCATAGGCTGAATTGCCCTCGCTTGTCGAATCGAATGTCCACAGCTTCGATAATTCGCCGTCTCTCCAGTTGTAAGCGGCAATGACGGAGCGAGTGTAAATGCCGCGCGTCATGATCAGACTCGGCCGTTCGCCGTCCAGGTAGGCGACTGCCGCCATCAGCCGGTCAACCCGGTTGCCGTATCCGTCACCCCACGAATCAACGATGCCACGCGGCGGATCGTAGTCCGTCGTGGCCAGCGCTTGGCCGGTCAGTCCTTCGAAAATTGTCAAGTATTCCGGACCGCTCAGGATATAACCGCTGGAAGTACGGAAGTCTTTGCTCGGATCCCCGATCGCGGCGCCTGTTCCGTCGATTGTGCCGTCCGCCGTCTTCATGGCGATTTCCGCGCGTCCGTCTCCGTCAAGATCATAGACCATGAACTGGGTATAGTGCGCCCCCGCGCGAATGTTACGGCCCATATCGATGCGCCACAGCAATGTTCCGTCCATTTTGTAAGCGTCCAGATAGACATTGCCTGTATATCCCGCCTGAGAATTGTCTTTTGAGTTGGACGGGTCCCATTTCACAATGATTTCGTATTGCCCGTCGCCGTCCAGATCACCGACGCTGGCATCGTTCGCCCGATAAGTGTAGGGATCGCCGAGCGGAGTGACGCCGTCCTGCGGCTTTTGCAGCGGGATGTCGAAGTGATTATCGCTCCACACGGTTGCCCGCTCTTGCGACGATTTCTCGACGCCGTTAATAACTGCGCGCACCTCATACACCGAATCGATCGTACCTTCGGCATCGACAAAGTTGGTGCTTGCCGTAATCGGCGACGTATTGATTCGTGTATTATCCCGGTACAGATTGAATCCAATGTCCTCCGGATCGGTGCCGAGCATTCTCCAGCCGATATATACGCCCGCTTCCGTCCGGACTGCGACCAGCGACCGGTTCAGCCGCTCCATCTGTCTCTTCAGCACAGTAACGGCAGGTGTTTCAAGCGTTTCGGACATTTCAGAAACCCCGCCCGCATTAACGGCTGCAACTTTGTAATAATACGGAATGGTCGTCAAGACCGTATCGTCCGTATAAGTCGTTTCACGCGTTTTTCCAATCCACTCGTAAGTGCCATCCGCTTTTTTCGAACGGTAAATATTGTAGGTGACCGCACCTTCCACAGGATCCCAGCTGAGCGTAATATCATTCTTGTTTACGGCTCCGGCTTCAAGGTTGACCGGTGCGTCCGGGACCGGCTGAGACGGATCGACTAATGCTACCGTGAACGGCACCGAAGGTACGGTCTCCGTACCGGCTGCATCGACCGTCGTCACCGTATATACATACTCCATCCCGACATCGACCGAAGAATCGGTGAAAGCGGTCTCCGTTACACTGCCGACCTGCTGAACCTGCGACGTTCCGTTCGTTCTGCGGTAGACGTTATATTTTACCGCCTCATCTACTGCATCCCAAGATATCGTCACGAAAGGCTGATCCGGATCCAGCGATTGCTCATCCACCTTTATACCGGAAGGGGAGGCCAGAATCGGCGTAATCTCAAGCCCGTTAACGATCCCGGTGGAGCCGGCAAATCTGAAATTCATCTGTCCGTCCTTGACGGAAACGACCGGAATGACTTTTTCCGTATAACCGCTGCGCGGCGCAGAAACCTGGCCGTAATCATAGCCTTCAATCTCAACCGTCGATCTCGCGCTTCCGAGGAAATCGCCGACATAAACCTTTACCGAATAAAGACCGTTCGGCACATCCACATTAAACGACCAGCCGACAGAAAAATAGCCGAGCCAATCCCGCAGCAGATCGCCGCCCGTACCGCGGTCTCGGCCGATCATTCCCGTTGAGTCTACGATGCCGTAGCCACGTTCGGGCGTATACAGCGTTGACAGATTGACCTCGGTATATCCTTCGGCCACCGGATTGCCCTCCAGGCCGAAGTCAAACTTTATCGTTGCCTCTTTGGTTTTAATGACGACAACATCCGATAGCTCGGATTCGCCCTTGCCGTTAACCGCCGAAACAACGACGTGATACGTTTGACCGTCGCTCATCCCCGTCATGCTGATTTGCGGGATTGTCGCCGTTCCGATCAACGCATAGTTCTCGTCCGATGCAAGCTTTCTGTATACCTTGTAAATATCCGCGCCTTCCACAGCATCCCAGGTTAATTGAGCTCCGGCATTGCTGATGTTGCTTGCGGTAACGCCCGCAGGCTTATCCGGCACATTGGCGGGAGGTTCAATATTGGCAACGAATGCGGAGAGCGGCAGACCGAGCTCTTGAATTGCTCCCGATACGAGACGCGCAATCTGGATGGCGCCGTACTCCTGGAAATGGGTATTATCCTGAGAACCGTTCGGGAATGCCTGATAGATTCCCGGTTCCGTATGAAGGAATACGGCAAGCGTACCTTCCGGACCGATCGAATCGTAGTAGGCAACGCTAAGCGTGCTCAAGTCGACCAGATCCACGCTCAACTCTTCAGCGACTTCTTTCATTCCTTGAACGTATTCAGGGAAGCTGACGTTGAATTTACCCGTATCCGAATTGTAGTCGCGGCGTCCAACCGGAGTGACGAGAATCGGTGTCGCCCCGCGCTGACGCGCGCCGTTTACATACGTCTTCAAATAATTTTTGTAATCCGGCACCGATGCGTACCGCTCAGGTCTGCTGATCGTCGCATCATTATGACCGAATTGGACGAGGAAATAATCGCCCGGTTTGATTTCCCTTAAGATGGCGTCAAGTCTGCCTTCAAAAATGAAAGACTTCGAGCTTCTGCCGCCGATGGCATGATTGTCGAACGTAACGTCCGTGTTGAAAAATCTCGGAATCATCTGTCCCCAGCCGGCTTCCGGCTTCCAATACTCATCGTAGGTCTGAACGGTCGAATCGCCCGCGATATATACCGTCGGCAAGTCGCCCGCCGCCCTGCCCGGCAATTTCGTAATGACCAGTCCGTTTATCTTCGGCGACGAACCGGTAAATTCAAAATTCAATTGACCGTCTACCAACGCAATTTCGAAGGTTCGTTCGATATACTCGCCGGATGCTGCACTAGTCGTTTGGATTTTCTGGATCGTCTCGGCAACGACGCCGATTTCGACCGGTTCTTCTGCATCGCCGGAAATGAATGTGACCGAATAGTCTCCGTTAGGCAAATCGACGATGAAGGAGGTTTCCGCGGGCTGGGCAAAATCCGTTCTTAACGGATCGCCTGTATTGCGGTTGCCCGAGCCGACCATGGAAGGATCCGCAAAGCCGTATTTCCGTTCCGCGGTATAAGCGGTCGATGCCGCGACACGCAAGTATCCGGCTTCCAGCTCGCCCGAGCCGAAATCAAAACGGTACGGCGGATCTGAGGGAAGCGGTTCCGCCGGATAGTAGATTGGGCTGGAAGCCACATTGGATGCCTCAGAGAAACCGACCTCGTTGTATGCTTTCACAACGTAGTATTGTACCGCAGAAGTATCGGCCGATGTATCCGTGTATACGGTTCCGGACGTCGTTCCGATTTCCGCGAAATCGCCTTCCGGCGACGCTGACCTGAATATCGCATACCCTTGGGCTTCCTCAACCGGAGACCATGACAGTTGAACGGCAGCCGCTTCCACTTCGCCTACAGCCAAATTCTCCGGAGCGGCCGGAGGTGCTGTCGGCGCCTCCACAATGGCGGTAACCGGTTCACTCGGCTCCGATTCCATTCCGTTTCCGCCTACTGCGGACACACGGTATGAGTAGCTGCTTCCAGTCGTCACGCTCAAATCGGTGTATACGGTTTCCGTAACCGTCGCAACCGTAGTATACGCATCGCCGCCTTCCGACCTGTGCACATTATAGCTTGCCGCATCATCAGAGCCGGTCCATTGCAAGGTTACGTTAGACGATGATATCGCGGATACTGTAAGCGCTTGCGGGACAGCCGGAGGCATTGGAACCACTTTACGGATCACAACACCGTTTACGTACCCGCCGACTCCGCTGCCGCTGAAATTGAGCCGCAATTGACCTGATTTAACTTCCGTGCGATAGGTTGCATTCGCTACCGCCTGGCGCGTGCTTATCGTTCCCATGAGTACGCCGTCAATCGTCGTACGCGTATTCGTCGTCGACGTTCCGGCAAGCAAATCTCCCGAGTAGACCGTCACATCGTACTCCCCGTTCGGAATGTCCGCTATGAAAGCATAGTCCGGTCCAAGCACGAAGTCTGCCGCCATATCGTCCTCACCTGTGTTCGTGCGGTAACGGGAGGCAGTAGTCGTACTTAAACCATAACCGCGCTCTTCCGAATACAGCAGCGAATCATGAACGCCGACATAACCGTCCAGCACCGGGCTGGTGGCCGTACCAAAATCAAACTTCCACTCCAGCTGCTCCGCCTTCGCCTGCTGCGCGCCGATCCCTAATGCGGGAAGGATGGAACAAAAGAACATAGCAATCACAAGTAAACCTGCCATCCGGCTGTTCATCCGTTTGTTCATCAACAGCAATTCCTCTCCTTCAATGAAAAATAATAAACCTGTCTGTCGGTCTTAGATGCATTGCCCGCCGTACAATAAAGCTCATCTTCCAACCTGCTTTCCGTCCGCCTGAATACTGGATCTCCCCCTTCTGCTGCCTTCAATTTGAATCCACCTTTTCCCATGAAATCGCTTTCGTACCTAATGATACTTTTTGCGAAACTATTTTTATATGAAAAAAACCGTCTTTTTTGTTTAAAAAACAGAGTTGTCTGCTTCCGCTGCCAAACAATATCACCCTACCGGTGAAATGCCCTTGTTTAATGAGTTTATCTCACTATTAATGAACCTCGCTTCCTTATTTACTGGATCCGCCGACCCTATCGGGCAAATACTGAAGCAATCCTCAATAATAAGGAAGTTGACTGCGCTATTATTGAAGTTTTCCTCAGTATTTGCTTCGGGCCAGCTGTAGTCAAGCTCAAATATTGAGGTCTGATTCCGTATTAGTGAGGTTTGGTTCAATAATTCATTTTACGTTCACGCAGTTTTATCCACATATTTATTCACAACTTATACACAGAGAACGAAAATAATAATCTCCTAAACAAGCGTAACCGGCTGTCGCCGTCCTCTGGCGGCTTAGCTACGTTTCCCGGAGATTTCTAAGCGGATATAAGTGTGAAACTTATAAATTCTTATAAACTGAACGACTACCGACTAAAGTCGGTAGGTTCCTTTTGCGCCTGAAAGTCGCTGTTTAGGCTAAAGCCTGCTGAAAAGCAACCTGTGGCTAGCTTCCGACTGAACTCGGCATGCTCGCAGGCTAATCATTACTTTAAAACACAAATGCCAACTACTAAAAGAATGTAGTCCTCCCAGAATATACCGATTGCATGCCGGTTATTTCTAACGGTTATCAGCGACGTTATTATCTGGTTTGTCCCATTATTCCAAGGCTAACGGTTGCCAACGCGCCTATTTGTCCATTTTCACGGTTTTGAGAGCGAATTTCAGTAAATAACGTCACCTGCAACCGTTAAAACTTAAAATGGCGTTTCTTCGCCAAATAGCAGCAAGTACAACCGTTAGCGGAATCAACATTATAGTGACTAGTGTTTTTTTTGATGTTAACCTCCTACTCTTTCAACGCACTGGAAGCTGATCACCTAAAGGCGATAGGATTAAACCCGGCTGGATACTAAATAATCCTGATCCGCAAAGGGATCAGGATTTTATAAAAATTGCTATAAATCTCTTCGAAGCGCTCTTAATACATCAACGCGGGTTGCACGTTTTGCCGGCCGGGAGCCGGACAATAAGGCAACGAACAGGGAGATGATGCAGGCGATGGCCGCCAGATAAGGCGGAATGACCGAAAATCGGAAATCGTCCGGGACCCGCTCATTCATTAGCGAAGTGATCAACAAAGGCAGCCCCGCATTGACAACGACTGAAATGCCGTAGGACACGATGGTGCCGATCAATGCGCCGAGAAGGCCGATCAAGCTGCTCTCCAGTAAAAATATTTTGCGTATTGTAGACGGATGAGCCCCGATCGCCTTCATGATGCCGATATCCTGCGCCCTCTCGGTAACTGCCATTGTCATCGTATTGAATATCCCGATGGATGCGATTAGCACCGCAATCGTGCCGACAAAGATAAGTCCGATTTTCATGATGAGAAACATCATATTCACCTGTTCCAGCTCATTTGCGATCGAATGGTTATAATACCCTTTCTGGCGCAGCTGTTCGGCGATAGCTTTCACATCGTTCATGCGTTCGGCAATAACCTGGACTTCATTATATTCCCGTTTGTCTGTCAACTTCGGCAGCGCTTCAAGTGCCGCCTCGTCAGCCGCTAGCTCGGCCGGAGGAAGCGCTCCAAACTGGGTTTTCGTCAAAGTCTCAATCTTCTCCAACAAGTCCTTGCCGATATAAACGCGATTGTCCTTGTTCCACTCGCGGGATGGCGCTTTAGCGACGCCGACGATCGTTACGTCAACCGGCTCCGCCCTCATTTCTCCATTTTCCAAATAACTTACCTCAAGCCGCATCGTTTCATTCAGCCATTCTTTCGCGTCGGGCAATGCAACCTCTTCCGGCTTTTTCCCTGCGGCTTCGGCTCGAAGGAACTGTTCGTTCTCTCGTATATGGTAGCCGACGATAACCTCGTGCTCACTCTGCGGCATTCTTCCTGCATACAGCTCAAAGCCGGCCTTCGTCTCAGCTTCAAAGTCGACTTGAACTGCACCGCCGCCCCCCGCTTCAATATCTCCGACGACAGGTTTTAAATGTTGCCGGATAAAGTTTTTATACGTAACGGCTTTAACGTTCGCAACTTCGCGGAAATAAGCGATATCCTCATCATTGATCATATGATCCGGTTGATTGCCTTCGGTTTCCTTGCCGTGTATGTTAACCGCCGTAACGAGCCTGTCGCCGACAATGTTGTCTACAATGCTCTGCTGCAGCCCGAAACCGACCGAAGCCAGAACGATCAGGAAGGCGCAGCCCATCGCCGTGGCCAGTACCGTCATGAACAACCGGGTTTTGTTTTTCTTCATATTTTGCCTGACAAAACGAAGCTTGTCGCCGAACTTCATTGTACCGCCCTCCTGGCATGACCGCCGTGATCCTGCAGCCAACCGTCCTTCAACGTCACTGTCCGGTGCGCGTTCGCAGCGACCTGATCATCGTGGGTAATAATGACGAATGTGATTCCCGTCTCCCGGTTCAACTGCCCGATCAGCGACAGCAGTTGCTTCTCATTCTCGCTGTCCAGACTGCCGGTAGGCTCGTCCGCCAGCACAACCGGAGGCTGAAGAATAAGCGCCCGTGCCACCGATACCCGCTGCTGCTGGCCGCCGGACAGCTCGCCCGGATAATGCTCCGCATATTCCGACAGCCCAACCCGCTCCAGCAGCTCCATTACCTTCGTCCGGCGTTTGTTCTGTGCGATGCCCTTCAGCACGAGCGGCAGCTCCACATTTTCGAATGCGGTCATGCTCGGTATAAGCTGAAAGCTTTGAAACATAAATCCGAAATGCTCCAGCCGGAAATCCGCCCACTCGCCTTCCGTCATTGTCGTGACGCTCCGGCCCATTACCTTGATTTCACCCGATGTCGGACGGATGTAACCGGACAACAAGTTAAGCAGTGTCGATTTTCCCGAACCGCTTCGGCCTACAATCGCGACGATCTCGCCTTTCCGGACGCTAAAATCGATACTATGAAGAACGGGAACGACCCGTTCCTTACCTTTTTTCCCGATTGAAAACTGATGACTGACTTGCGTCATCTCGATTATCATTTTAGCTCCCCCGTTCCTTGCGGCTGAATCTTTTTACAGTTTCTAATGATACAGCAAAACCGGTAATAAAAGTTAAAGAAAACCTTAAATTATTCTATCGATTTCGAAAGAAAGCTTGATTTCGCGTTGATGTGAAACATGTTAAACTCTGAGAAGAACGTTAACAGGGGGAGTGTGTTCCGTCGATGAAGCTTGACCGGTTATTGTCCATCGTAATTCTGCTTATCAATCGGAAAATGGTGCAGGCGAAGGAACTGGCCGAGCGGTTCGAAGTCTCGGTCCGCACCATATATCGGGATATTGAAACGATTAATATGGCCGGCATTCCAATCGTTACCTATCAGGGCGCTGGCGGCGGAATCGGGCTTGAGGAAGGCTACAGATTGGACCGTAACCTGCTTACAAACGACGAATTGGCGGCCCTAGTCACTGCGCTGAGAAGCATCTCCACCTCGTACGACAGCGACAGCAACCAAATGCTGATGGAAAAGCTCACCAGCATCGTACCGGCTTCCCGGGCGGATGAATTCCGGTTCAAGTCAAATCAGGTCCTCGTGGATCTTTCTCCATGGGGAGGACAGGCTCAGCTCGAGCAGAAGTTCAAACTGGTCAAGCAGGCAATCGAGCAGCTTCGGCTCGTCTCGTTTACCTATATAAGCGCCCAAGGCGACCGAACCCAGCGTACCGTTGAACCGCACACGCTAGTTCTGAAAGGGCAAAAGTGGTATCTGCAAGCTTATTGCCTGCAGCGGGGGCGTTTCCGGCTATTCAAGCTATTGCGGATGAAGGATCTGGCCGTATTGGATGAGGTATTCGTCAGGCGTGCGATTCCCGAGGAGGAGCTTAACCCCGGACAAACATGGAATGCCCCTGACAATACTGTGCCGCTCATTCTCCGGTTCAGCCCCCAAATCCGGCATTTGGCGGAGGAATGGTTCGGCGTGGAAGATTTGAAGCTGCAGGGTGACGGCAGTATAACCGTTAACGTCTCATTCCCGGAAGACAATTGGCTGTACGGCTTCATATTAAGCTTTGGACCTGACGTAGAGGTTGTGGAGCCGGAACATATCCGGCAAATCATTCAGGAGAAAGCGCGGCTAGTTGCAAAAAAATATGAAGCTTCTTCAGAAACCTGACGAAAACTGTCAGGTTTACCGGCTTTGTAACCAAAACAATAATCGGGCATATCGCCAAGTAGCCGTTATTCATCCCCGTACGAGCCAATTTCGGCTGATTTAGGTAAATAACGGCTACTGTGTCAATGCCGGCTGATTCGAAGATTAGAAAACAACCTTGCCGGCTCCTGCTCCGCCCATTACTTTGCTTAACTAAGGTATATGCTTCCAAGCTAAACATCAAACGATTGGTCCATCCTCCTTTCGTTGAAAGTCCTCATTCTGCGGCATCACTGCACGCCTTCACCATTATATGTTTTCACTGCCGGCGTTGAACGGTCCTTTACCGGAGATTTCGAACGATATGACGAGCGCAGCGCCGACCCGAATAACGAGCAGATTGATATCTATATTTCTATCAAGCCGAACCGTCACAAATGAAAGCAATAATCAGAACTGGCGGCGACGGTATGAGAAGTTGACAACACCGCTTTCTTGAAACACGATCTGTCCTCCCTTCTTTCTTCCGGTCACTTCGGACTACCTCCAAGAGAGCCACCTCCTCTACTCAAACTTTTGGGACCATGGTTCCATGTCTTTTCCTCGATAGCGTCAGAAAAATTCGGCACACCTCCCAAGGAATTCCTCGTTTTATGTCGAATAAGATAGATTCCTGTCTCTATTCAAGTGAAATTTATTTCAAATAGAGACTCATGCTATCGAATTTGACATTGACAAGCGAGGTATACATCCGGCATGTTCAGCTTAAAGAAGCTCTTACTTATTGCGTCTATCTTTCTTATCCTACCCGCCTTCCTGACCAACGGTTCTCCTTCTACGGCCCGGCAGGCGAAAAGCGGTTTTGTCGTCGAACCGAAGCAGCTCTACACTTATGAAGTGATGACCAAGGACCTGCAAACGCTGGCCGCCCGTTATCCGCACCTGATTACGCTTCAATCGATCGGCACTAGCGAATACGGACGTGAATTGTGGCAGATGGATGTCGGCTCCGGTCCCGCAGTGGTTTTACTCAGCGGGTCTCATCATGCAAGAGAATGGATAACTACGATTCTGCTGATGGCGATGGCGGACTATGCTGCGCAGGCCTATGACAGCGGCTTACGCTGGAACGGTTACCTTGCCCGAGACCTGCTGGATCAGGTCACTTTCCGCATCGTTCCCATGCTGAATCCTGACGGGGTGACGCTGCAGCAGAAGGGATTGTCCGCTTTTCCGCAGGAGGATCACGCCGCACTTCTGGAAATGAACGGAGGCAGCAGTAATTTCAAACGGTGGAAATCAAACGCGAAAGGCATCGATTTGAACCGCCAATACCCGGCCGATTGGGACAATATCCAAAACCCCGCACCAGGTCCGTATTACATGAATTACAAAGGCTCGCGTCCGCTTGAGGCGAAAGAAGCGTTGGCAATGGCTGAAATTACGAAAATAAGCATGCCCGAGCTTGCCGTCGCCTATCATTCCTCGGGCGAAATCGTCTACTGGAATTTCCATACGCCGGCCGAAAATGTTTCACGCGACCAAAGGATCGCTGCACAATACGCCGAAATGACCGGTTACAGGATGGTAAAGCCGTCTCGGAACCCGTCGGGAGGCGGGTATACCGACTGGTTTATTTCCGAATTCGGACGGCCGGGACTGACCCCGGAGCTTGCGCGTCCCGCGGGAGAGACGAATGTGCCGCTTAAGGAATGGGATCGAATTTGGAACCGGCACCGGGACATCCTATGGATGCTGGCTCTGGAAGCTTCCGAACTGTGGATGAACGGACAAATACCGCAGCTTGTCAATGAATCGGTAAGGCTTACAGCTGACGAAGCTGCGTACCAATGGCCGAGTTTGAAGTCGCGTAAGCTTGGCCTCCTCTACAAGGGTCGTTATATGGTTCGTCGCGAAAAAGGAGGCTGGCTCGAAATTTCGACGGCGGACGGGTTGAGATGGATTCCTTCCCGGTCAGCTATAAGAGGTCCTTTCGAAAAGCCGGAAGCGCTGAAAGTGAAAGTCACGCCTGACACCGCCGTCTACCAATCGCCGTTAGCTCCCTGGCCAACCCCGATGCGGATGACCGAACAAGACGTACCGGTACTGGAAAGCTGGAACGGCTGGTATTTGATCCAAACGTGGGAAGGCGGATATTGGATCAAGGATGAGGATTGAAAAAATATCCAATCATTCGACATTATATGCTAAAATATGTCTCATATGCCGCGGCAAGGAGTGGTGCCTTATCCGACTAAAACATTGGATATCACGAAGCATAACAAGGAAGCTCGCTGTCGTACTTCTGATCATCATTACGGCGCTTTTCTCGTTTGCCGGCTTTTTTGCCTATACACAAACCCGTGAAATGATTATTAATCAAACAGAGACTATATTAAGAACGATAAATTCCTCCGTGACGGAGCAATTAGACCATTTCTTGAAAGACCATTCGGCGCTGGTAGAACGGATGGCCTCGAATCAGAAGATAAAATCGTTCCTGGAAACAGTCGAATCACGCGATGAAATCAAATTCAGCCCGCTGTATGAGGAGATTAACGATTATTTGAATCAAATTCATCAGACCTATAGCGACATTTCAAACGTTTGGATTGCGAGCGAAGCGGGGAGTTATTTTATTTCAAATTACAATACGGTTTCGTTGCCCGATTACGACATCAAAAGCCGACCCTGGTACACACATGCGATGAGCAGCAGCAGAAGCATCTCCTTTTCCGAGCCGTACGACGATATCGTAACGGGAAAAAAGGAAATGACAATCGTGAAAAAAGTTACATCGCAGGATAAATTGATCGGATTTACTTCCATATCGATGTATGTCGATATTTTACCCGGCATTATGAGCAAGTATCGTGTGGGAGAGACAGGCTATTCGTTCCTGCTGACTAAACGGGGAACGATTCTTTACCATCCCGATCAGGATTTGATCATGAAATCGTGGTCGGATATTTATGGCAGTTCCGCTCTGAACGAAATACAGGAGGGACTGTCGCTTGTCGACATCAGCGGCCGACAGCAATATGTAGTCGCCGCTCCCGTCCCCAAAACCGGCTGGATAGCCGGAACGGCGCTGCCCAAGTCAGAAGCAATGGCGCAGTTAACTTCGTTTTCGAGAATGTTTCTGCTGGTTCAGATTGGCGCAGGCATAATGCTGGTCATCCTAGTATCTTTACTATTAAACTACATGCTGAAAAACATTCCTTTAATCATCCGGCAGCTTCATTTGGTAGCGGAGGGACGATTGTCGAATGTGGTAGCCATTGACTCTCGGGATGAATTAGGGCAAATTGCCGGCGCAATCAATAAAATGTCGCACAAGCTTCATTCCAGTATGAAGATGTTCCATGAATCGTCCTATTATGATCCGTTAACCGCTCTGCCAAACAGGCGTTTCCTGAGTGAAAAGCTGGCTTCCGCGCTTCAGGAAAGCGGACAACGGAATGAAAGTCTGGTCTTATTTTTTATCGATTTGGACAATTTCAAGCTGATCAACGACACACGAGGCCATAAATTCGGGGATGAGCTGCTTCGTCAAGTGGGCTCCCGCCTGATGCTCAATCACCGTGAGGATCTTATGGTGTTTCGTTTCGGAGGGGATGAATTCGTCATTATACTGGAACATGTTCAAGACGAACAGGAAGTACATCACTATGCCCAGCGGCTGCGACAAGCTTTCTCCGCTCCGTTCGAATTTGACCGGCAAAAATTCGATGTGAATTACAGCGCGGGCATTGCTATGTTTCCGCAAGACGGGGAAAGCGAAGAAGAACTGCTGAAAAATGCGGACTTGGCAATGTACCGCGCCAAATCCCTCGGCAAAAATACAGTGCAATATTTTAACAGTTCATTGACTTCCTCCCTGATCGAGAAAGAACAATTAACCCATGCATTGCGAGAAGCCGTTAGCGATTGCTCGTTTGCGATTCATTATCAACCGCTCATCGATCTTAAGGGTAACCGAATATACGGCTTCGAAGCGTTGATTCGTTGGACTCATTCGGAAATGGGCGCCATTTCTCCCGAACAGTTCATTCCTTTGACCGAGGAGTTAGGCTTTATCGAACAAGTCGGAGAATGGGTGCTCCATGAAGCCTGTCAGGTATGCAGACAGCTGCAGGCAAAAGGGGATGTTTCGATGTCCGTAAACGTTTCGGGTTATCAGCTGCGTTCGCCGCAATTGATCGACTCGGTCAAAAAAGCGATTCGCCAAAGCGGCATCAAGCCGCATCTTCTTGTGCTTGAAATTACTGAGAGTACGGTTATAGAGTGCTTCGAGCAATCCATCGATACGCTCCAGAAGCTCCGGGCGCTCGGGGTTCGCCTTGCACTCGACGATTTCGGCACAGGTTATTCATCCTTTAGTTATTTAAAAAATTTACCGGTAGACATATTAAAAATCGATAAAATGTTCATTCAGGATTTGGATAACGATACCGAGCGGGGAACAAATATTGTCGGGTCGCTTATTCAGCTGGTGCACAATCTGGAAATGAAAGTAACGGCTGAAGGCGTGGAAACGGCAGAACAAGCAGAGCTGCTAAAGGCGTGGAACTGCGATATCGCTCAAGGGTATTTATACAGCAAGCCGTTGCCGGCCGATCAAATCGGACACTTATGGAACAAGCTCGATAATTGACTTCACCTTCGGTGACAAGGCCGCGGTTTCCGCGGCCTTGTGTGCTGCTCATTAATTAATATTCGAATATCCGGACATCTCTTCCCTGTATAACAGCGGTACCTTTACATACCTCTCCCGACAGCACGTCCCGCAATTCCGAACCTGGAACCGGAAGTTCCGCTTCGCACGGCTGTTCATTATGATTCATAATAAACATATACCGGTGTCCATCCTTCGACCTGACCGTCGCTTCAACACCGGATTCCGCCCTGACAAGCGGCTCAATCGCCCGTTCGGCGCACAGGCTTTGGAAGAAACCTTGCAGAAACCCTGCATCCGGACTGCTTGCCACATACCAGGCCTCGCCCCGGCCGAACCGGTTGCGCGTCAATACCGGCATTCCCCGGTAGAAATCCCCGCCGTATTCGGCCATGACTTCCGCGCCCTCCGAATGAATGAGATCGCACAGGAGGCCGCATGTATACTCGTCCTTCAGCGCACCCCACTGGCGCTTCATTACAATGCGGTTTTTCTGTTCCGGCAGCAGTGCGTCGATCTCTTCGGCCCAAATGCCGAGAAGCTTGCGCAGTTCTCCCGGGTATCCGCCCAATGTGACCAGGTCGTTCTCATTAACAATGCCGCTGAAGAAGGTGGTGACAAAGGCTCCGCCGGCCTGGACGAAATCTTCAACCTTACTCGCGTATCCCGGCTTGACCATATAAAGAACCGGCGCGATCACGATGTCATACCCGCTCATATCGGCATCCGTACCGATCATATCGACAGGGATATTTTGCTGATACAGCGCATCGTAATATTTGTGCACTTCCTTTACATAATCCAGCGCGATGCTCGGGCCGCTGGACAGATTAACCGCCCACCGGTTTTCCCAATCGAATACAATCGCAACCTTGGCTTGAAAACGGGAATCGAGCAGCTTGTCCTCAAGCTGAATGAGCTCCTTTCCGAGCTCCGCACATTCCCGGAACACCCTCGTATGCTCGTGGCCGACGTGCTCGATGACCGCACCGTGAAACTTCTCGCAAGCGCCGACCGAACGACGCAGCTGAAAGAACATCACCGTATCGGCGCCGCGGGCAACCGATTGATAGCTCCATAAGCGCATCACTCCGGGCCGTTTCAACGAGTTGTACGGAGCCCAGTTTTGCTGGCTCGGCGTTTGTTCCATGAGCATGAACGGCTGGCCATGCTTCAGGCCGCGCATTAAATCATGCGTCATCGCCGTGAAGCTGACCGGTGTGTCGATTGCGGGATAGTTATCCCAGGATACAACATCCATATATTGCGCCCACTTGAAATAATCGAGCTCCTTGTAGGTGCCCATCAGATTCGTTGTGACCGGAACGGATGGCGTATGCCGTTTCAGTGCATCATATTCCAGGCGGTAACAATCGAGCAGACTGTCGGACATGAACCGGCGATAGTCAAGGGAAATGCCCTGGAACATGCTGTTGTCGCCGTCCCATTCCTCGCTGAGCGCATTTGGCGATACGATTTCATCCCATTCATAGAACGTATGGCCCCAAAATCGCGTATTCCATACACGGTTCAACCGCTCGAGCGTCCCGTATCTGATCTTCAGCCACTCGCGGAACGCTTCCTCGCAGCGCTCGCAGTAACAGTATCCGCCGTATTCGTTCGAAACGTGCCAGATTAACAACGCCGGATGGTCTTTATAACGCTCCGCCAGCTTATCCGCGATCGCCTCCGAATATTTCCGGTATGTCGGGCTGCTCGGGCATGAATTATGTCTGCCCCCGAATTTCCGCTTGCGGCCTTGGAAATCGACGCGCAGCACGTCCGGATATTTCTTCGCCATCCAGGCCGGATGGGCGCCGGTGCTCGTTGCCAGACATGCATAGATCCCGTTCTCGTGAAGCTTGTCCATCAGCTTGTCCAGCCATTCAAAGCGGTACGTAGTTTCATCCGGCTGTGACAGCGCCCAGGAGAATACGTTAATCGTCACAACGTCAATACCCGCCAGCTTAAACATCCGCATATCTTCCTCGAATGTCGCCTCATCCCACTGCTCGGGGTTATAATCCCCGCCGTACCACATTTTCGGCAATTTTTCGTTAATCACGTTCTATACACCCCTTGAATATAAGTATACCTCCATTGTATTGAATATTAACTCCCAAATATATATAATAGTTTGGGAATTCGATATAAAAATGTGGAAGTGAACTTCATTGGAGCAAACGCAAATCCGATATGTCATGACTCCGCTTACGGATCCTTCCTATCCGCTGTTTATGGAAACGGTCGGTTTAAATCCGGAGCAGGAGGATATTGCCAGAGATGACGGTTATCCTTATTTCCATTGGATTCAGACGAAGGAAGGCAAGGGGGAGCTGGAGATAAACGGATCCGTCTTTTTGCTGTCCGAAGGTACCGGAGCGCTGCTCTTTCCGCATACGCCCCATCGGTATAAGGCTGTCGTCAGCCGGTGGTCAACCGTCTATCTTACGTTCGGCGGGTCGCTCGCCCAGGAAATATTACAACTGCTCGGTCAAATCGATCAGTCATCCTTCTTCAGCTGGGAGCGGTCGACACCGCTGAGCGGCATTGTGGAATCGATACTGCATAGTATCCGCAACGAATCAAGACCTGCGCCGCTGAACGCTTCTCTCGACATTTACCGGTTCGTTACCGAGCTTAGAAAACACGGCCAGTTGAACAAGCGCTCCTCTATCTCCCATATGATGGAGACGCTCGATCCGCTGCTTGAATGGCTCGAAAAGCATTATTCCGACGCCTCAATCGGACTGAAGGAGATGGCTTCGATACTCGGCGTCACGCCCCGACATATGAACACGCTCTTCCAGGAAGTGTTTTCGCTGTCGCCGTATGCCTATTTAATCCTGCACCGCATCCGCAAAGCGAAGATGCTGCTGCTTCAAGAGCTTGCTCTGCCGGTAAAAGAGGTTTCTCAGCGTGTCGGTTTCCGGGACGCCAGCCATTTTGTAGCGAGCTTCCGCAAGCATGTCGGCGTTACGCCGGAAACGTTCCGCACCTACCGGTAGTCAGCTCCTATCCCGGCAGGACGCTGCATAAGGTCT
Source organism: Paenibacillus tarimensis (assembly GCA_041281825.1). GTDB lineage: Bacteria > Bacillota > Bacilli > Paenibacillales > Paenibacillaceae > Paenibacillus_D > Paenibacillus_D tarimensis_A. The sequence continues at coordinate 4,618,233 of CP166298.1, forward strand.
CTCCTTCAATCTTCGCTTCATACCCTTTTAATTTCACTTTATCATCCGCGAGATGTCTGCCGGTCGTTAAGTCAAATTCCAATCCGTGTTGCATTCTAATATTCCATCTCCACGCATGCCATAATAAACGGGCCGAATCCTTTGGGATCGTCCCTTCGAACCGGTTCGCCGACATAATAGCTGTACGAGCCGTCCCGATATGGGCTTCCGCCCAACCCTGCGACACTGCATATATAATTGAGGTGCAGCGAGCCATCGGGATCCTGCTCGACGCATCGGTTCAGCAATCCGTCAAAGCCTTTCTTCGCCGCGGAGAGCGATGCCCCGCCCAAATAACCGTTTCGTACTCCCTTGGCCAAGGCATACACGAACATTGAGGAGCCGGACGCCTCCAAATAATTCCCTTCGCGCCCCCCCTGATCAAGAACCTGATACCACAACCCCGTTTCAGGATCTTGAACGCGTATGATCGCTTCAGCCAGACGGTAAAAAATACCGATGACAAGACCCCTTTTCGGATGATCGCGCGGCAGCTCGTCCAGCACGTCTACAATAGCCATGACATACCACCCGAGCGCCCGGCACCAGAAGTGCGGCGAGCAGCCCGTTATATTGTCAGCCCACCGCTGTTCCCTGCTTTCGTCCCACCCGTGATAGAGCAGTCCGGTCTCCGGGTCGCGGGCATGCCGCTCCATCAGCAGAATTTCCTCCGTGACGTCGTCGAACCATTCAGGAGCGTCGAACCTTTGCGCGTATCGGGCAAGAAACGGAGAAGTCATATAGACGCCGTCAAGCCACATCTGGTAAGGATATATTTTCTTGTGCCAAAGCCCGCCCTCAGTCGTCCTCGGATGGCCTTTCATCTGCGTCACCAACAGCTCCAGCGCCTTGCGGTACTTATCTTCGCCGGTCTTCTCGTAAAGCAGAAACAATGCTTTGCCCTGGTTGATCTGGTCTACGTTATAATCCTCCAGACGATAGGTCTCAATATTTCCGTCCGGCTGAACAAACAAGTCCATATTCGTCTTGATATATTGAAAATATCGCTGATCCCCCGTTTTGTTCCCCAAGTGTTCCAAGGCAGTCAGGATGCAGCCGTTCTCGTAATTCCAGCATCTTCTTTTCCGAAACGGCATGTCGGAAACGAGCGGGTATTGCTGAATAAAGGAATCCGCCATCTGTATTGACCAATCGTTTGCCATGGATTAACCAACTCCCCTCTAACCCGAATTTATGTTAAATTGTAGCAAACAATTAAGCGATATGTCATGCATAAATGACAAGGCGCCTTCATCATCGATGAAGACGCCTTGTCACTTATGGCCTAGTAGACTGATCCATAAATATCGATAGCAATAAGTTTGACCCGTTGGATCCGTTGCGGGTCCGCTTCTCATTCAACTTAACCACCATTATTTCATTATTTTTGGATCGCTCTACTAGTATTAAGACAGTCCCGCCAGGCCAAACACCTTGTCAAACCCTTCTTTGGACCGATTAAGCAGCGTTTCCGGCGGATCAGCCGGTGCGGATGGCGTTAATATTTCCTGCGCTACAACGCCTTTGTAACCGATCGAAGCAAGCACCCGCAGAAATCCGGGCAAATCGATCACCCCTTCGCCGGGATACAAGCGGTCATTGTCAAGCACATCTTCCACCTTTATGTCGGGTGCGTCATTAATATGGACATGCACAATCTGGCTTGGCTGCAGCTTCTCGATTGCCCGGATGTCCGGTCCGTTGGTATACCAATGATAGGAATCAAGCAGCAGCCCTACATTCGGCTCCCCGATCGCATTGATCCAGTCGAGCGTTTCGTCCATCGTCCATATGAACGGATTGCTCCAGCGCGTTCTCAAATGATACGGCCCGACAAATTCCAATCCGAGACGAATGCCGAAAGCGCCGAGAATTTGCGCGCAGATGCGCAGTCTCTTCGTTGCCAATGCCATGAAATGGGCCGCTTTCAAATCGGTGGACGGCAAAACATAGGTGCAGCAAGCGGTGCAACCGAGCAGTGCGGCCGCTTCGGCTGCGGCTGTAAGCAGGGGCAGACCCTTGCGGAACTCCCCTTCGGTCGATCGCCATTCCACCGGCAATCCGATCGAGCCAATCTTCATATTATTTTCACTTAGCAGCGCGGCCGCTCCATCCGTTCCGTTCCGTTCCACTAAACCCAGCGCATCGCAGTCCACCGCTTCGAAGCCGTATACCGCCGCCAGCGCGATGAACCTTTCATCGCTGCCGATATCGCCAAGGCCCGCACGGGATAGCCCTTTTAACATCCGTAACACCTCCGGTTGACTATACCTTAGATCTCCCAATTCAGCTTCACTTCGTTGCCGCTCCGCGACGATTCATAAATCGCATCCAGCACCAGGTTATTCGTAAACCCGGTCATTGCGCTCGTTATCGGCTGTTTACCTTGTTCGATGCAATCGAGGAAATGCCGGCTTAAACGCAGCCGCTCACCCTCGTCATTGTCAGCAGGATGTATTTCCGTCTCAATCGGCTGATTGAATTTCTCCGTCAGGAACTTTCCTTTGCTTCCCCGGTAACTGGCTCCGCCCTCGGTTCCCATCAAATGAATAAACGGGCTGTTGTCCGTATCCATATGGACGGCCCAGCTTACTTCCAGGCTAAGCGAGCTTCCGTCTTCCATTTTAATCAGCGCGGTCGCCAAATCCTCCACATCGTAAATGCCGTTCCAATCCGGTCTGCCCCATGTGCCGATCCCCTTCTTGCGCGGCCCGAATTCGGCGTAGGTTGAACCGTATACGGACACCGGCTTCGGATTGCCCATCAGATGCAGCGCCAAGTCCAGCATATGGACGCCGATATCGATCAATGGACCGCCGCCGGATTGATCCGAACGCGTAAACCATGTGCCCCAGCCGGGAATGCCTTTGCGCCGATACCAGCCGGTTTTGGCCGTATAGATCCGTCCAAGTTCGCCTCTGTCCGCCTGCTCCTTGATCTGCATCGGGATGCTTTCCCAGCGCATCTGGTGCGCAACCATCAGCACGCGGTCCGTTCGCTGTACCGCACGCACAATTTGCTTCGCCGCTTCGGCATGAATGCCCATCGGCTTCTCCAGCAGCACATGCTTTCCTGCCTCCAGCGCTTGAATCGCCAACGGAGCGTGGAATTGATTCGGCACTCCGATAATGACCGCGTCGACATCGTCTCGTCCAATGAGCTCCTCCGGCGATTGCGCAACAACGGGAATACCGAACGCCTGCGCCTTCGCTTTGGCCAAAGGCGGATAAGCGTCGGTTATCGCCGTAAATCGGCATCGTTCCGCGAGCTTGGAGAATTGCTCGAGATGAACCTGCCCGATATTGCCGGCCCCGATCAGCCCGATTCGTGTCTGATTAGAATTGACATTCATTTGAATATCCCTCCAAAAGGATAATTGTAAGCAGCTCTTCTTTAATCATGATAAAATGATTCATAAACCGGTGCGTCCCGGTTTTTCGGAAATTATCGCAATTCTTCGGAGGTATACGCATTTTGACCTATTTCCCCCGCTACCTGACGGAATATCCGAACCGGAATACCGGTTTTCCGTTTCATTTGAGCCTGAATCGGCTGGATCGCGGTTATCCCGCGCATCGGCACGATTTTTTGGAATTTTCATATGTCGTCGACGGCGAAGGGACGGAATCGATCAACGGTATGCGGCACGAAATGATTCCGGGGACGTTTACTTTTGTACTGCCCTACCAGGTCCATGAAATCTTTACCGCTGCCGGCAGTACGCTTGTTTTATATAATTGCATGTTCAGTATGGATTTGCTGATGGAGCACAGCGAAGAGACTGAATTCGAGGCTTTGTTGACGGGCGGCGAGCCATCCTCCTCCTATACCTTGCTCGAAGGACAGCTGCACGAACAGATGCGCTCACTGCTGGACGGCATGTATCGGGAGTACCGCGGAAACGAACGTTGGCGAACCCCGCTGCTGAAAGCAAAGCTCGTCGAGGTGCTTGCCGGTTTTGACCGGAACCGAGACCGCCGGGGGCTCACGCGGGAAATTGCGTTTCCGGCGGTCCAATTATCGGGGACGATGTGGAAAATTATTCACTATCTGCATCAGAATTACCGCGAGGAGCTTGACTTGACCGCATTGTCGGCCAAGTTCTGCTTGAGCGTTTCCCGCATCAGCGAACTGGTCAAACAAGCGACCGGCCAGTCTTTTCTGCCGTTTCTTCACGATCTGCGAATCCGGCATGCATGCAGCCTGCTCATTTCCACCGATATGAGCATTACCGAAATTGCCCATGAAGTCGGCTTCGGTTCTTACAAGACATTCTCCCGCATTTTCCATGACATCAAAGGATGCACGCCGATGCAATACCGGAAAACAAGCAGAAACGGCTGACGCTCCTACGAACTGTCGGTGCAGACTTTATACAGCGGTACCCTGCCGCCCTGATCAGCCGATTAAAACTTTTTCCTCCGCATACCGGATTTTGTTTGTAACCGTTTTTTGGGCTAATGCATATGCCAATGTCAGTGGTCCCAGCCGTCCGATGAACATGGTAACAATAATAATGATTTTACCCGGTACGGTAAGCTCCCAGGTTAATCCCATGGAAAGTCCGACGGTGCCGAACGCCGAAGTCGCTTCAAACAATATCATTAAGAAATCGTCATTTTGTCCGTGTTCGGTTATGGTCAGCAGCAAAGTAACGGCCAGAATGACCGTCATGGATATGATGATAACCGCCAATGCGCGCAAAATGATCTCGTTAGCGATTCTCCGATGATACAGCTCGGCATCCGGTTTTCCTTTAACAATACTCCAAACAGAGAGAAGCAGCACGACGAACGTGTTGGTTTTGATGCCGCCCCCGGTACCGCCGGAGGAAGCGCCGATAAACATCAGAAAGATGATGAAGAACTGGGAAGCGACCATCATGCCTCCGATATCGACCGTATTGAAGCCGGCTGTCCGCGGAGTGAGTCCTTGGAAATAAGCGGCCCATACCCGCTCGCTCCACGTCAAATCCCCGAACGTAACCGGATTGAACAATTCCATGATAAAAATAAACAGGCATCCGGCCAATGATAATATTGCCGATGAAGACAGGACAATCTTGGAATGCAGGGACAAAGCGCGCCACTTCCGTTTACGGAAGAGGTCGAGCAGCACGGTGAATCCGAGCCCTCCGATGACAAATAATATAGTGATCAAGATATTGACGACCGGATCGCCGACATATCCGCTTACACTGTCCCCCCACAAAGCAAACCCGGCATTGTTAAAAGCCGAGATCGAATGAAACACGGCATAATACAATGCCTTGAGAAAGCCCATTTCCCCGTACCACCGGATTGTTAAACCGATTGCCCCCAGCAGTTCTAAAATAAAAGCAATGAAAAAAATGCTTAAAGTAAGCCGGACTAGCCCTTGCGCGGAAATCGACTTTGTGGATTCCTGAAGCAATAAACGATTTTTCAGGCCTATCTTCTTCCCCAATATAATAGCAATAATGACTCCGTAGGTCATAAAGCCCAGTCCGCCGATCTGGATCAGTATCATAATGACGATCTGACCGAATAATGAAAAGTCGGTACCGGTATCGAGTACGACCAGGCCGGTTACGCACACCGCCGATGTGGAAGTAAACAGCGCATCGAGAATTCCGATGCTCGTTCCGTTAGAAGATGCAGCCGGTAATGTCAACAGTAGCGCGCCAATCAATATAATTAACGCGAATCCGTAAATCATTAACCGGTGAGGACTGATTTGTTTGTTATTATTGCTTTTATTGTTCTTATCCATCGTTTTTCTTCCTCTTCTCCATGTTCCATTCAATATGGTTTGCAATGAAAACATTGACAACTTAATGTTCACAATAAAAAACCACAGAGGCAGCTACCCTGTGGCCGGATGAATGCACACAAGTTTCACGCTCCTTCTCTCGGGTCTACGCTTACGAGGTTAGCTGTCGGATTCGGACGGCAAGAGTCGCCCTACCTGACTGAGGAACCGGTGATACGGCCCGCAGTACTGGATTCACCCCATGTAATTACAATCCGGTATACTTTCACACCAGGATTGTATTACTAATGGTTCCCCCGTTTTCCTTATCGGAAACTCAGCGATTAAGAATCGGAAACAATATTTTCAAATTTATCTTGTATCATACTCCTGATAGATTTGGATGTAAAGTTATTCATGCTGTGAAACGATGTCATTAATTGAGCAATTTGAGGATAATAACGCTTACAGTTATTGAAATCATTTGTTTCCTTATGCTTCCTCCAACTTTCTTATCATTACTCCGAAAATATTGAATTTATCGTTGAGGACTTATTTCGACAGTATGTGCAATAAAAGTTTTGTAATATACAATAACCAGGAACGATAACATTTACTTCTGGGCGGATTACTGCTGGTTCAGCCAGTCTACTCTAGGAGGGATCTAGTCCATGAACGATGACGAGAATGTCTTTGAATTGCCCCAATCGATCGATTGTCCGAATTGCGGAAGAAAGATGCGGATGAATTATTTTCGATGGAAGGATCCCACATATGTTTGCGATAGTTACCGGCAGGACAGTGATTGCGAAATGGTTCTCATGATCAGTCAATACCGTCCGACCGCCGGCAGAGATGTTTCGGCGTGAGCCGGCCAAGACGCTGCATTCGCCGAATGAACTCAGCAGAGAAAGAATTCGCCTTGGACGCGTACGTTGTGCCCATGCGGAGATGAACAAAGACCTGACGGTGCAAATACCGTCAGGTCTTCTTATGGTTATCGCAAATGGAGTCTCGGCCGGATGTTGCTCAAATGATAAACCATTCCATGAAATGATGAACCGGCGACGCTTCCAGCCTCTTCGGATCGCGGCAAACCTCGAGAATGGCAGCGGCTTGTTTTTTGGGAAAACGGGTGGCAAGATTCGCCTCGAACTTTCTTTCCAGAAGCGGGATCCCCTCCTCCCTTCTTCTCCTGTGACCTAACGGATATTCCGTCACGACCTTCTCCGTCGCGCTGCCGTCGGCAAAGAAAACCTGCACGGCATTCGCAATCGATCGTTTGCCGGGATCCAGATAATCGCGGGAATATTCCGGATCTTCGACAACGGTCATTTTGCTCCGAAGCATGTCAATGCGGGGATCCGAGGCAGCCTCATCCTCGTAATGATCTGCGGTCAAGCTGCCGTGCAGAAGGCCGACGGCCGTCATATATTGCAGACAATGATCGCGGTCGGCAGGATTATGGAGAGGACCCTTTTTATCAATAATCCGTATCGCCGATTCATGGGTCGAGATAACGATCCGTTCAATCTCCGAGAGGCGGCCGGCCGCTTCCTTGTGGAGACGGAAGGCGCATTCCACAGCGGTCTGGGCATGGAATTCAGCTGGGAAGGCGATCTTGAACAGCACATTTTCCATAACGTAAGAGCCGAATTTTCGTTGTAAGCCGAACCTCTTCCCCCTGTAAAGAACATCGTAAAATCCCCAGTCCCTCGCGGTCAAAGCCGACGGATAACCCATTTCCCCTTTCATGACAAGCAGCGCCAGCCGTACCGCGCGGGCCGTCGCATCCCCTGCCGCCCATGACTTGCGCGATCCGGTATTCGGGGCGTGGCGGTACGTTCGCAGAGCATGGCCGTCGATCCAGGCATGGGACAAGACGTTAATGATATCCTCCTTCGATCCGCCGAGCAGAGCGGTGACGACGGCAGCCGAGGCGACTTTCACCAGCAGCACATGATCCAGCCCAACCCGGTTAAAGCTGTTGTCCAGCGCCATAACGCCCTGAAGCTCATGGGCTTTGATCATGGCCGTCAATACGTCGCGCATCTGCAGAGGAGGTTTCCCCTGCGATACATTCCTTCGGCTGACATAATCGGCGGCAGCCAATATTCCGCCCAAGTTATCCGACGGGTGCCCCCATTCCGCGGCAAGCCACGTGTCGTTGTAATCCAGCCATCGGATCATGCAACCGATGTTAAAGGCCGCCGTCACCGGATCGAGCCGGTAGCTTGTGCCCGGTACGGGAACGCCGCCCGCCATTTCCGCTCCCGGCACTACGGGGCCGAGAAGCTTTGAACATTCAGGATAACGCAATGCGAGCAGACCGCAGCCGAGCGTGTCCATCAGACAGTAACGCGCCGTTTCATAGGCCTCGATACTTTCGATCGAGGCATCGGTCACATATTCGGCCATATTCACCAGCATATGATCAGGCTCCGGTCTCCTGTTGTCCACCCAATCAGACATGTCGATCCCTCCATTTCTATGAACGGCAGTCCGCAGCCGCCCATGGCTGAAGCTCGGGGCCGGTGTAGGCAGCGCTTGGCCGGATCAGCCGGTTATTGCTCCGCTGCTCAATCACGTGAGCGGCCCAGCCCGCGGTGCGGGAGATCACGAAGAGCGGCGTAAACATCGGCGTCGGAACGCCCATGAAGTGATAGGCGGACGCACTATAAAAATCAAGATTCGGAAACAGCGCCTTCTCCCGCCGCATCACGTGTTCGATCCGTTCCGAAACCGGAAAGAGACGGAGATCGCCGGCCCGGACGGACAGCTTCTTCGACCATGCCTTGATAATGTCGGAGCGAGGATCCGAGACAGAGTATACGCGATGGCCGAAGCCCATAATCAATTGTTTGTATTCCATCATCCGGACGACTCCCGCTTCTGCTTCATCCGGGGTTGCGAAGCCGGATATCAACTCCATAACCGCCTCGTTCGCTCCGCCGTGCAGGTTACCGCGCAGCGTACCAATGCCTGCCGTAATACACGAATAAAAATCGGACAGCGTCGAGGCGGTTACCCGGGCGGCAAACGTCGACGCGTTAAATTCGTGTTCGGCATACAAAATAAGCGAGACGTCGAACGCCCGGGTCTCCAGCGCTCCGGCAGGGGCGCCATGCAGCAGATGCAGGAAGTTGCCGGCGACAGTCGCATCCTCCGTCTCCGTCTCGATTCGTTTTCCGCTGCGGTGATAATGGTTCCAATATAAAAGCATCGGTCCGAACGCCGCGATCAGCCGGTCCGCAGCGTCCGCAGCCGGCCGGTCCGGCCCTTCCGGCTCAAGCGTGCCGAGCGCGGAACAGCCCGTTCGCAGCACTTCCATCGGGTGGGCATCCTGCGGCAGCCGTTCAAGTATTGCCCTGAGCGGCTCCGGCAGCTTGCGATATCCCCTCAACTTCTTTTTGTAGTGCATTAATTCATGTGAATTCGGAAGCTTGCCGTAAATAAGCAAATACGCGGTTTCTTCGAAGGTCGCATGCTCCGCCAAATCATCGATCGAATAACCGCGGTACGTTAAACCTTTGCCATCTTTGCCGACCGTGCTGATGGCCGTTTCGCCCGCTTCAACGCCCGCCAGGCCTCCAGGCTTTTTCCCCATTCCCGCTTCCCTCCTGACATAAGGGATCTTTGAGCATGACATAGGAATCTTTGAGCGGAGCTCAAAGTCTCTATGCTTTCTCAAAGTCTCTCCGCTTCTCAAAGTCTCTCCGCTTTTAGTCTCACCTTTACTCGTGATCGCTCCCTTCTCCGGTAAACAATTGATCAAGCTTCTTTTCATACTCGTAATAGTTTAAATAGCCGTACAGTTCTTCCCGCGTCTGCATCATGCCAAGCAGACCCGCTTGCGTGCCTTTTTCCCGTATGGTTCGGTATACCTGCAGCGCAGCCGCGTTCGCCGCCCGAAAAGCGGAAAGCGGATAAAGCGCAAGCCGCACCCCCGCCTCCGCCAGTTCGCGCACAGAATATAAGGGCGTTCTTCCGAATTCAGTCATATTGGCAAGAACCGGCGCTTGTACCGCATCCGTAAATTTACGATAGTGGTCCAGGCTTGCCGCCGCCTCCAAAAAGATCATATCGGCCCCTGCTTCCACATAAGCTCCGGCTCTTTCAATCGCTGCATCGAGACCCTCCGTTGCAAGAGCGTCGGTCCGTGCCATAAGGACAAAAGAAGCATCGGTTTTGGCGTCGGCCGCGCTTTTGACCCGATTTACCATTTCCTCCGGACTGACGAGGGCCTTGTTCGGACGATGACCGCACCGCTTGGCTGCAACCTGGTCCTCGATGTGGATTCCTGCTGCGCCGGCGCGCATCATTTCCTTGACCGTCCGGGCAATGTTAAACGCCGTTCCAAAACCGGTATCCGCATCGACAAGGATCGGCGCATTGCAGCAGCCTGCGATCCGCCGGACATCTTCCAGCACCTCGCTTTGCGTCGTAATTGCCAGATCGGGAAGGCCAAAGGAGGCGTTCGCCACTCCGGCACCCGAAATATAGAGCGCGCGGAACCCGGTCGATAACGCAAGCAGCGCCGCATAAGCGTTAATGACCCCTGCCACCTGCAGCGGCCGTTCCTGCTCAAGCGCTTCCCGGAACCTCGCTCCGGGCGAAGACGGATCCTTCATCAACTGTCGCCTCCACCTTTCATAAGTTCGTTGGAAATGACGATCCGGTGAATCTGGTTCGTCCCTTCATAGATCTGGGTGACTTTGGCATCCCTGAACAGCCTCTCCAGCGGATGTCCCCCTGCCCAACCGTCGCCGCCAATCAGCTGCAGCGCCCGGGTCGTCACGTACATTGCCGTGTCGCTCGCGAGCAGCTTCGCCATCGATGCTTCTTTCCGGCAAGTAAGGCCGCTGCGAAGTCGATCGGCGGCCCTATAGACGAGCAGCCCGGCCGCTTCGACGCGGGCCGCCATATCCGTTATGCTTGCGGCGGCAAGCCTTCGCCGGTTTGGCGCATACCGGCTGCCCACCCATAGTTCGGCTTGCTCAAGCGCCGCTCTCGCAATACCGAGCGCTTGAGCCCCGATACCGATTCGCCCGCCGTCCAGAGCGGATTTGGCAATGTCGAATCCCTGTCCTTCCCGGCCTAACCTCATTTCAGCGGGTACACGCGCCTCGTCAAATACCAATTCACATGTGTTGGAGCCGTGCAGCCCCATCTTCTTTTCTTTTTTCCCGGAACGGAAGCCGGGGGTATTCTTTTCCACAATAAAAGCCGTAATCCCCTTCCCCGCTTCAAGCGCTTTGGAAACGGCAAACACGATATACAGATCCGCCTCGCCGGCGTTCGTTATAAACGATTTGGAGCCGTTTAAAATATAATAATCGCCTTTGCGCTCGGCCGATGTGCGAATCGCGGCCGCATCCGAACCGGCATGAGGCTCCGTCAGCGCGAACGCGCCCAGCAGCTCTCCTGCGGCAAGCCTGGGCAGGTAAAGCTTCTTCTGCTCCGTGGTCCCATAATAGAAGAGAGGCATCGATGCAACCGACGTATGGACCGATACGATGACACCCACCGCAGCGCTCGCTCTGGACAACTCCTCAACCGCAAGCGTATAGGACATCATATCCCTGCCTGCACCGCCCCACTCCTCCGGAACGGGCAGACCCATCAGTCCCTCCTTGCCCAGCTCTTTTACCAATTCTCTTGGGAATTCATCCGTCTCTTCCATAACAGGAACGATAGGAACGATCCGGTTTGCCGCAAAATCGCGCACCTTGCGGCGCAGTCGTTGCTGTTCATCCGTAAAGGCTAATTCCAGCGGACATCCCCCCTTTAGTTTCCATACGCCGGGTCTAAACCCACCGGCTTTAATCGGTAAGCTTCCAGCGCATCGACAGAGTGAAAGGTTGCCATCAAAAGATCTAATAAAAGCCCTAACCCTAACCGGAGTATCTTGTAGTGGACAGCACGGGCCTTTGTAAGGAAAAATAGACATTTCTCCGTCTGTAACGGACACAGGAGCCACTAACTCGATGCAAGTAAATGCTAATGGACACAAGCGACTTTTAAACGGTACAATCACAACGATTCCAAACCTAACGGACACCACAGACGATTACAGCTGTATTTCAGCAGAAACCGATGAAAAGAGACGTTTAAAGCCTCCCAAATGTCCGTTAAAACGGTAGAAACTTCGTTTTTCTATGCTAAGCGTCTCCTATGTCCATTAAACCTGTAACAATATAAGACCACCGCAGCGCAACGAATTGGTGTACGCTGGCATACCTATTTACAATTAATCGACCAGCCTCATCCATGTCCATAAGCGGTTAAAGCTTCCTCCTCCCCCGCCGGACGGGTAATGGATTCGATATTTAAGCCATGCACTATGAGTAAGCGTAAAACCCCCGGCCGGTTTTGCGTCCAAGCCACCCCGCATTCACATAATTTCGAAGCATCGGACACGGCCGGTATTTCGAATCTCCGAACCCTACATGCAACGTTTCCATAATGGCCAGGCAAGTGTCCAGGCCGATCAGATCGGCTAGCGCGAGCGGACCCATCGGGTGATTCATACCGAGCAACATGACCCTGTCGACATCCTCGATAGAAGCGACACCTTCGTATACCGTATATACAGCTTCGTTAATCATCGGCATCAAAATACGGTTCGAAACAAAACCCGGGTTATCCCGCGCTTCCACCGGCGTCTTGCCCATTCGCATCGCAAGTTCCCCGGCCAGCTTGCAGACTTCCTCCGATGTTCTGAGCCCTCTTACAAGCTCCACCAGCTTCATTACCGGGACGGGATTCATAAAATGCATTCCGATGACACGCTCGGGACGTGAGGTTGCTGCGGCCAGCTCGGTGACCGACAAAGAGGACGTATTCGTTGCAAATACGGTTTCCGGAGGACAAATGCCGTCTAATTCGCGAAAGAGCATCGCTTTGACCGGAAGATTCTCCGTCACCGCTTCAATAATAAAACCCGCCCGCGCTGCCGATTCCATCCTGTTTGCCGTATGGATACGCTTCAGGGTCTCTAGCCGCTGCTCATCGGTCAGCCGGCCTTTATCGACGCTGCGGGCGAGCCCGCTAACGATCGCAGCAACCGCCTTCTCCGCTTCTCCCTTCCCGGCATCATGCAGGATGACCTCGAACCCAGCTTGCGCCGCGACCTGGGTTATTCCTCTGCCCATCTGACCGGCTCCGACAACCATAATGCGGCGGATGTCCATTTTCTTCCTCCTTACATAGGGATCTTTGAGCGAAGCTCAAAGTCTCTCTGCTGACATAGGGATCTTTGAGTGGAGCTCAAAGTCTCTCCTTTTACATAGGGATCTTTGAGTGAAGCTCAAAGTCTCTCCGCTTTTTTTTATCCGTCTACCCGAACGAGAACGGCATCCCCTTGTCCTCCGCCGCTGCAAATCGCTGCAATGCCCAATCCGCCACCGCGATGCCGAAGCGCATGTATCAGCGTCACCGCAATTCGCGCGCCGCTCGCTCCGATCGGGTGGCCCAGCGCAATGGCCCCGCCGCAAACATTCACCTTGTCTTCATCCCAGCCGACGAGATCGCCGCTTGCGAGGACAACGGATGCGAATGCTTCATTGATTTCAAACAAATCAATGTTCCCGAGCGGGATGCTCGTTTGCTGAAGCAGCTTCTGTATCGCGAAACCTGGTGCGACCGGGTAATACTGAGGCTCGACACTGACGGATGCATGGCCGATGATGGAAGCCCGTGGCGTATAGCCCTCTCTCACAGCTTTATCTTTGGACATGACGACTAGCGCAGCGGCCCCGTCATTGATTCCCGGCGCATTGCCGGCAGTAATGGTGCCGCCTTTCGTAAAAACCGGCCGCAGGCCGGCAAGCTTCTCCAGGCTCGTATTCGGCCGGGGGGCTTCATCCGTATCTACGGCAGCTAATGCTCCGCCCGGAAGAGAAACGGGAACAATTTCCTCTGCAAACCGGCCTTGCTCCGACGCTTCTATCGCCAGCATGTGGCTTCGAAGCGCCCATTCGTCCTGCCGTGCCCGGGTAATTCCTCGCTCCGCGGCGATTCGATCGGCAAGATCCCCCATATGCACCTTATGAAAAGCACACCTCAACCCGTCGCGAAGCAGCAAATCGACGACCTTTCCGTCGTCCATCCGCATGCCCCAACGGGCATCGGTCAGCGCGTACGGGACTTGACTCATACTTTCCATCCCCCCGGCAACGAGAACATCCGCGTCGCCCGCACGAATGATCTGCGCTGCCATTGTCAAGCTCCGCATCCCGGATGCGCACACTTTATTCACCGTTTCCGTACGCACCTGCCAGTCCAGACCGGCAAGATGCGCCGCTTGCCGCGAAGGAAGCTGTCCGGCTCCGGCCTGAAGCGCCATACCCATAATCACTTCCTCGACCTCGGCCGGATCGGCGCCCGCCTGCTTTAAGGCACCGCGGATCGCTATACCGCCCAGCTCCACCGCTCCGACCGATTTGAATACGCCGCCGAATTTCCCGAATGCCGTACGCGCTCCCCCGACAACTACGCATTCCGCCATCCTCTCGCCCTCCTTTCACCGTCTCCCGTCGAGTCCTTTAAATAGCTGGATCGCCTTGGCATCACGCATATACCGCTCTGTCAGATATTCCTTCATATATCCGTAGCCTCCAAGAATTTGAACCGCATTCGTCGCCGCATCCATTGCCGAATCGGCTGCGAAGCTCAATGCCATCTCGGACATTCGATTAGAGTCCAGCCCCTGGTCTTCCAGCCATGCCGCCTGATAGGCAAGCAGGATCGATGCATCAGCAGATGTGCGGATATCCGCCAGTGCAAACGCAACCGCCTGATGACGGACGATGGGCTTGCCGAACTGCATCCGTTCCTTGGCATAAGCAAGCGCGGTTTCGGCCGCCCCGAGCGTAATTCCCGAAGCGATGGCCGCGAGTCCGTAACGGACGCCGGCTGCCGTCTTTTGCGCGATCGTCCCGCCTTGTCCTTCTCTGCCGATAAGGCATTCCTTCGATAGATAACAGCGTTCAAACCTCAACTGAGCCATCGTCGCCGACCGAAGTCCCAGTTTCCGGTCGACAGGATGAACATGAAGACCGGGCGTTTGCCGGTCGACAAGAAACAAGCTGAATTTATTCCCGCTTCCTTGGTTTCCGGTATGGGCGTAGATCACGAAGAGGTCTGCTTCGACGCCGTTGAACATATATTTCTGCATGCCGTCCAGCACATAACCGCCGCCTTCGGGTACCGCAACCACGCCGGACCGGTGCGGTAAAGTCTGGCTAAGAGGGAGCGCGCCGGAGCCAAGCATTCGACCTTCGATCAGCGCCGATAGCGCCTGGCGTTTCTGCTCTTCCGTTCCGAAGCGGTAAAGCGGCCATGCCGTGAGAAATATATGCGCCCACAGTACAGCTCCAACGGAAGCGCTTGCTTTGGACAATTGCTCCAGCACCATGACCTCGCTCAAAAACCCGCCTCCCGCTCCCCCTTCCGATTCCGGCCACGGCAGAGCGGTAAAGCCGAGCATAGCCATGCGGTCAAATAGCGTGCGGTCGAAAATCTCGTTTTCATCCAAACGGCCCGCTGTCGGGCTGACTTCCCGGCGAACAAAATCGCACACCATCCCACGGATCATCTCCTGCTCTTGCGTGAAGCCGAACTCCACGTGCTCCCTCCTTCCAGGCCGTGTGATTTCCCTTCTATTACAATCGTATTTAAATCAAGCGGGTTTCATGATGGAAATACGATCCGGTAAACCCGTCCGCCCGTAAAAGTGGATAAAACGTAAACCACCCAATCCGACACAAGCTCTTCGCCTCCCAACACAAATAAATTTGCGCTGCCGCGCCTGATGATCTCCGATTTCGTAGCGTGCGGAACGTAACCGGTTCCGGTCACATAAAGCAAGGGTATCCGCAAAGAAAACGCAGCCAGCCTGCCGGCTTCCGGCAACCCTACGATGGGAGCGATCAGGAGGTTCATGCCGTGCGGATCGTAAAATCTCGCATAATCGGCCGCTTCCCTAAAAATAGCGGTATTCACAAACATCACCTCTTAATAAAGTTATGAAGAAAAGCGGCATTCAGACATATCATTACTATAAGAGGGGAGTTGGGGGAAATGATTTCATCCGAAGAGGTTCACATGATTCAGCTGTTGACCGAAGCCATATTCCCAGGTGCGAACGAGGCCAGGGTGTACGAGTTTATATTGCGCGACATGAGGAGCAATCCTTGGATGGCAAAGACGTATCGGCAGACACTTGGGGAACTTAACGAACTCTCCTTTCAAATGTATAAAACGAACATCATTCAGCTGGACAACGAGCAGTTGACCCGATTGCTCGTCCGTTACGAGACGACGCCGTTCTTTCAATTTATGCGGGAACACACGCTGGAAGGAATGTTCAGCGATCCGATTTACGGTGGGAACTACAAGGCCTACGGATGGCGTCTGATCGGGTTTGCGGGTTCGACCTTCCATCCGCCGGAGACGTTGGATGAAGCCCAACCTCCGACAGTTTATTATTCACTTGAAGGGATCGCTTATGAAAACAAAGACAAAGACGGATTATGACGCCATTATTGTCGGCGCAGGGGCGGCAGGCGGGATTCTGGGCAGAGAACTGAGCGATGCCGGATTATCCGTATGCGTGCTGGAACGGGGACCGATGGTGGAAACAAAGGATTTGTCAATGGACGAACTCCGTTTTCCCATCCGGCAGAATCTGCTGTGGGCGACTCAGCGAGAGGGAGGCATGACATGGCGGCCTCATCCAAGCGCTGCGACGCAAAAGGTATTCCCCCGCATCACCGAACTGCTGGACGGATGGGGGCCGGGAGGAAGTATGAACCATTGGGGCGGAGCGAGCTGGCGATTTGAGCCGACCGTCTTTCAAGCTTTGGATATTTGGGGACAGATTCCTGGCGGCGCAATCGCCAATTGGCCGGTTACCTACGAAGAACTTGAGCCTTATTACACCAAATTCGAATACAGACTAGGCGTGTCCGGGGATGCATCCTTAATGAAACACGGGCCGCCAAGGTCGCTGCCGTATCCTTTGCCGCCTTTGGAGCAGGATTATGCGACGAATCACTTTGCCCGGGCCTGCAGAACGCTTGGGTACGAGCCTTTTCCGATGCCTGCGGGCATTATTTCCCGGAACTACCAAGGGAGGAGCCGAACGGGCTACTGCGGCTTCTGCATGGGTTATGAGTGTACGGTGGATGCCAAATCGAACACAAGGATTACGGAAATCAAGGAAGCAATGAAAAATCCGAATTTTACAATGCTTACGGACAGCTATGTCATTCGAATTACGATGAGCTCTCCGGAGCGGGCGGACGGTGTAGTTTATTTGGACCGGACGGGAACTGCCCATGAGCTCAAAGCAGGTGTAATCATTGTGGCGGCCAATACGCTGTACAATACATGGCTCCTGCTGCTGTCCCAAAACCGTTATGCTCCTGAGGGCATCGGCAATCAGAACGGGCAGGTCGGAAAATATTTTCATCATCATGCCTATTTCGGAGTGGGCGGTTTATTTGACGAACGGATGAATGTTCATATCGGGCCTTCCGAGCCGCTTATGGCCATTACGGATTATACGGAAAATAACTTTGATCATACGGGGCTCGGGTTCGTGATGGGAGGTTTTATATTCGGAGCTCACGCCGTCGGGGCTTCGGGACAGCCGATCGAATTCGCCAGATCGATTCCCCTGCCGGAAGGGGTGCCGAGCTGGGGAGCTTTGTACAGAGATTTCATTGCCCATACCTTCAGCCGATACTACCTGGTTTTTGCACTGTTGACGGATCCGCCGATGATCTCATCCTCCATCGATCTCGATCCATCGGCCAAAAACGGGCTCGGACTCCCTCTGCCGAGGGTAACCTTCAATTGGAGCGGGCAGCTTAAGAACATGCATCGTTTTTTTTATCCGAAAATGGTCGAGATTCTGCAAGCGGCAAACGCGCGGCAAATCTGGGGAGGACATGACGTTCAGCCGCCATGGGCCTTCTCCCATCCGAGCGGCGGTACGAGAATGGGAAACGACCCGACAACGTCGGTGACCGACCGTTACGGAAAAATTCACGGCATCCGAAATTTGTTCGTTGCAGGAAACTCCTTATTTCCGACGATGTCTGCCTTCAATCCGACGGAAACCATCGGCGCTCTTGCCTATTGGCAGGCCGATTATATAAGCAAGGAGGCCGTGAAAGGGGATCTGTTGTAGGGTTACAACATTTAGTCCGGTCCGATCTTAGGAGAAGTATTCTCCAACGATATCAAGCCGATGATCAAATTCTCTTCGATGCCGACAGAGAATCCGCTATTGGTTGAAAATACCCAATTATCTGCAGCTCTTCGGACGTGGTTCCGCTATTTGCCCAATGTGCTTGATTCTCCGGCTTTCCTGGACAATAGCGAAAGCACAGTCTGTTCAACTGTTATTAATTACGTTTTTGAAAAAAAAAAAAAAGAGTGTTACTTGGAGAAATGGCTGCCACCGTTCTTCCAAGATCGAAAAAACGGGGCATGCCCCGTTTCGTCTGTTTCTTATTAAAGCAATTAAATCATTCCAACCATATCGTCTTGACCGCTGCCGGCGTACGTTTTCCGGCCGGCGGAGAGATATCGGGATATCCGATATAGACCAGTCCGACGATCTCATCGCGTGCATCGAGGCCTAATGATTCTTTCATCAACGGGTGATACATAGGTTCACCCGACCGCCAGATTGACGCAAGGCCGCATGCGTGTGCGCTGAGCAGCATATTCTGTACTGCGGCATGGGCAGCCGCCAGTTCCTCCACCCGCGCGACCCGGGGGTCATCCGAAGGGGTGCATACGGCGGCAATAACAACCGGCGCACGGAACGCTTTCTGCCGCTCCTTCGCGAGACGCTCCTGAAGCTGTTCACCGGTTACATCCGTCAATGTTTCCGCGCATACGCGAGCGTAGCCTTCTCCGAGCTTCGACCTTCCTTCGCCCATCATGACGATAAATTTCCACGGCTCCGTATGGTAATGACACGGCGCCCATGTCGCTGCGTCAAGCAGGTTTTGAATCAGAGTCTTATCTACCGCATCCGGCTTTACCTTCCCGATAGACCGTCTCGTTCGAATCGCTTCTTCAACATCCACTTCAAATTCCTCCTGACATAGGGGCTTTGAGCATGACATAGGGACCTTTGAGGGAGCTCAAAGCCTCTCCGCTTATGTCTGCACTTGGTGTCCAATCCTGCTTCGAGGTCCGGCGTACTAGCCGCATACCTTATCATAATTGTTCGACGCCCGCCGGCCACCGAACTTGCTTAGCTCCCCCCGGAACATCAGCTTCAGCGCTTCGGACCGCTCCAGATCGGCAGGCGTCGTAAGCGAAGCGCATTTAGGCACGAGGCTTGCACCGCTTCGTTCAAACACCGAAGCGACAAACTGCGAGCAGAAGAACGCATTCTCCCGTTCCACTTTGACATTGAGCATAATGCCGATAAGCCCCAGTAAATTATATTTATACTTGTCGGGTTCTTGTGCAAATTGCTGCACGGAATCGCGAATTTTCAAGTAGTCCTTCTCACTTACCTCACAGGTGTATACCGCGCAAGTCGCGTCCTTAAACAGCTCGCTTCTCAGATCTTCTTTCACAAATCCGCCGATAAAAGGATTGCCCGGACGTTTGCGGCCGAAGCTGTACACTTCCGTAAGCTGCTCGTCGAATGCAATGGAAGCGTGATTGAGCGGCGCTCTCGTGTATAGTCTGATCATTCTCGTAAACCACGTCCCGGTATCGGATAACAATATATATACTTTCTTTTTATTCATCCTTTATCCCACCTGCAACTTATGATCATTTCAAACATTTCTTATAGTTCTATCATAGTTGTACCAGCGGTTTTCCAAATCGGTCCCATGTCGGGATTCAACCTGGACCAAGGTCGGGTTATCGCTAAGGATCAATCTATTCCATTTTCAAGGGTAGTTCTTTTTATTTTATCACGGCCGCGTCAGGTGAACAATGGATACTTTTCCACCTACTTCCTTAACCTTACCGCTCTGTCTTCTGCAGCAAAAGCTCTTTGCCACGCTTCAACTGAGGATCCTCCCGCATGATTTTGTCGCGCAATCGTTCTACAAGACGATAGGCCGTTCGCCCGCTGATGATTCCTTCGACATCGAGCCGCTCATCGACCTGGAACTGCCGCACGGCCTTTTCCATCGCCTCGTCATAGATGCCTTCACGTCCTTCAGACGGGTATCCGAGCGCCTTCAGTATCCGCTCCGCCGTGTTTACATCCTGGCCGTAACTCCCGACGGAAAGGTTTACATCCGACGGCAAAGCAGGAAGAGAAGCGTATTCCGGCATTTGGACGGCAATGGTCGGTTCAATCCCCTGACCGTGAATCCATTTGTCGTCCGGCGTTTTCCACTGCGCCTCCGTCAGCTTGAGCACCGATTGGTCGTCGAACTGGATAAAGGTCTGAACAATACCCTTGCCGAATGTCTTTACACCGACCAACTCCGCTTGCGCCGATGTGCGGAGCGCAGCGGCCAGCACCTCCGCCGAGCTTGCGGTGCTTTCATCAATCAGAGCAACAACCGGTATCGTCCACGGTTCTTTTTGCTTGGAACGGTGTGTAACCTTCCGTTTTTCATCCTTATATACAACCTGTACAATGATTTCATTTTTGGGAACGATCAAACCCGCAATATCAATTGCAGGGTTTAACAGCCCTCCCGAATTCGCGCGAAGATCGAGCAGCAGCCCCGTCATGCCTTGTTCCTTCAGCCCGACCACAGCCTGTTCGAACTCCTTGGCCGTGCTCTCGGCAAAGCGGGATATTCGGATGCTCCCTATGCCGCCGTCCAGCAGCCCGGATGTTACCGTAGTGACCGGCACGGCTGCCCGGGTGATCCTAACATCGAAAGGTTCCTTCATCGTTTCCCTGATGATCGTTAGCAGCACATCGGTCCCTTCTTCTCCGCGGGTAAGCGAGATCAGATCGGCAAGCGTCTTCCCTTTGAGCGAATTGCCGTCCACTGCCGTGACGACGTCATTCGGCTGAAGGCCCGCTTTTTCCGCAGGCGCTTCTTTCATTACCGAATTGATGATAAAATCCCCGTTCTCCACGCGAAGCTCAATGCCGATCCCGACAAAATGGTCCACATACCGCTCCAGATAGGTTGAACCCTTCTCCCGCGTGTAGTAAACGGAATAAGGATCCTTGAGCGATGCCACCATCCCTTCCGCCGCGCCGTGAATGAGGCTCTCCGCCTCCGCGCCGTTTAAGTACTCGTTCAGCACTTCTTTGTAGGTCTTGTCTAAATTCGAAAAAGCAGGCTGACGCAGCATCGGATACTGGCTCAGCATCCACCAGCGTCCTCCTGCAAACCCGGCCAGACCAGCCGCGATTCCGGCGATGATGATGTATGCGATGAACCTGTTCCGCCGTTTGCCCGTTATTCCGTTCCACATGATGCTCGCCCCATTTCTTTCCCGGTCGTTAATGAAAAGTCCGCTTTTGATCACTTTAGCGCATCTATTGACGGTCTTCAAGCCGCTCTTGTATGAAACCGGATTTTCCGCTACAATCAACCTAGTATTCAGGAGGGGACGAGAAATAAGAATGAAATACAAGCTGATAGCGATTGATGTGGACGACACGCTGCTTAACGACGACATTCAAGTGACGGAAGGCACCAAAGCCGCGCTTGCGGAAGCGATTGCCCAAGGAGTGACGATTACGCTGGCAACGGGCCGGATGTTTCCATCGGCCAAAAAAATAGCAACGCAAATCGAGCTGAACGTTCCGATCATTACGTATCAGGGCGCGCTCGTTAAAACTTTATTTGATGAGGAAGTGCTATACGAACGAAGCGTTCCTGCCCGTGCGGCGCGCAAGCTGCTGACGTTCTGCGAAGAACATGAGCTTCATCTTCAGCTGTACGTTAACGACGTGCTTTATGCACAGGAAGACAATCGGAAGGTGAAGGATTATTCCAAGCTGTCTAATATCCCGTATGTTGTTGATCCCGACTACGACCGGCTGATTGAACAACCATTAACGAAGATGCTCATTATCGATGATCCTCAGAAGCTGGATGAAATGGCGCTCATGCTGAAGCCGCTCATCGGCGATCAGGTCCATATTACGAAATCCAAGCCGCACTACTTGGAATTTATGCATAAAGAAGGAACAAAAGGCCACGCAGTCCAATTTCTCGCCGCCCATATCGGCTGCTCGATGGATGAGGTTATCGCAATCGGCGATTCCTGGAACGACCGGGAAATGCTGGAGGTTGCCGGACTCGGCGTTGCGATGGAAAACGCGGTTCCGCCGCTCAAGGATATCGCGGACTATGTGACGCGCTCGAATAATGACGAGGGCGTACGCTATGTGATCGATAAGTTCGTTCTGAACAAGGAAGTTTAGTTGAGGGAATTTGGGGGTACCCACAGGTATCCCCTTCATAGTATAATGAGAGGGAATTGCCGTACCGTCGTATTTGTTGGCTGATTTTAAGAAAACGCTTACAATGGAGGTGCTCCACATGTTTTCTTACACCCTGACCGAACAGACGGAAATGAAGCTGTTAGAGCCTGACCACGCTTACTCGCTATACCGTTTGACGATGCAAAACAGGCCTTTTTTACAAAACTGGTTTAAATGGGTAAGAAGGGTCCATACCGAGCATGACACCCATGCATTTATTAACGACTTGGACCGGCTCAGGCGGCTTGGCGATGCTTTCGCCTATGGCGTATTTTATGAAGATCGGTTATGCGGAGTCGCTGAGCTGCGGGAGGTCAATTCTCCGGACAGCTGCGGGCGGATCGGCTTCTGGTTATCCGAGGACGAGCACGGCAAAGGACTGATGACCCGCGCCTGCGGCGCTTTGACGGATTACGCATTCGAAACATGCGGCTTGAACCGGGTCGAGATGCGGGCTTCGACGGATAATAAGCGAGGCCGGCTTGTTCCCGAACGGCTTGGTTATTCGCTGGAAGGGATTGCACGGCAAGCGAAGAAGCATGATCACCGTTTCGTCGATCTCGCCATATACGGCCTGCTCGCAGAGGAATGGGCGGAGATGGACCGGATGTCGCGTTACGTAGGATTTTAAACAAAATACTGCAGCATAGTCTTGCCTTGCGCAAGGCTTTTTTTAATTTCGGGAAATTTGGGCCTTACGCAACGTTTCACGTCTGACACCGTCCCTTCAGCGGCCGAACCGAGCAATAAAGGCCGTCCCAAAGGATGGCCTTTATTCAATCGCTCTATTTAAATCACATCTGTAAGC
Organism: Paenibacillus tarimensis; assembly: GCA_041281825.1. GTDB lineage: Bacteria > Bacillota > Bacilli > Paenibacillales > Paenibacillaceae > Paenibacillus_D > Paenibacillus_D tarimensis_A. The sequence goes on from CP166298.1 coordinate 4,641,266, forward strand.
TGCTTGCGGCTGTGACCATCAAGCGCGTTCCAATCGGGAATATCGCATCGCCTGCCGTTGATGTCCGTCAATATGATGCGGCCGCCTCCGGGAAACTGCAAATGCTCATGCAGGTTTCGCATCGCCATGCGGGTCGGCCCCATGCTCGTCTGCAGCTCCCACAGCCAGAGATCGGCTTTTTGTTTTACACTGTCGACCCGTGTGACCTCAGGGAGGAAATAGCGGAATTGAAGCTCCTTCCCCAGCTCCGTGCGGCTCTCCTCGTCTAGCTCATCGATATCCCGGATGATGCCGAGCTCCTTGCCCTCCGTATCGCGGATCGAAATATACTGGGTCGTATATACCAACGGAAAAGCACGGAACACGATAAGCTCCTTATAAAGGCTTCCTTCGATCACGCCCTGGAAGACACCGCCTTTGCCGCGGCTGAAAAACACGTTGTTCGGTTCAAAGTAATGGATGTCGTACGACTCGCTCATCACTCCTCACCTCCCCTGATTCTGGACAGCTCTTTCTGCGCTTCTACCAGCTTATGGTAGGCGCCTTCTTTCGCAAGCAGTTCGTCATGCGTGCCCAGTTCAACGATTTTGCCCCGTTCCAGAACGACGAGCCGGTCCGCATTCCTCAGCGTTGAGAGCCTGTGTGCGATTGCAAACGTCGTACGCCCTTTAATCAGCCGCGTGATCGCTTCCTGGATTTGCCTCTCGGTTTCGGTGTCGACCGATGCCGTCGCTTCATCAAGGATCAAAATGCGCGGATTATGAATGATTGCGCGCGCAATCGCAACACGCTGCTTCTCCCCGCCGGAAAGCCGGTGGCCGCGCTCTCCTACTCTCGTATTGTAACCGTCCGCCAATCGGACAATGAAATCATGGGCATTGGCGATCTTTGCAGCCTGCATAATTTCTTCCGGCGTCGCGTCCGGCTTGGAGTAGGCGATGTTTTCGGCGATTGTGCCGTCGAACAGGAATGTCTCCTGAAGGACGACGCCGATTTGCTTGCGCAGATCGGATTGGCTTATCGAGCGGAGATCGGTTCCGTCGATGGTGACTGTACCTTCGTCCGTATCGTAAAACCGGCAAATCAGATTGATGAACGTCGATTTGCCGGCGCCGGAATGGCCGACGAGTCCGACCATTTCTCCCGCCTTCACATGCAAATTGATCGTTTTCAAGACGGGCTGATGCTTCTCGTAGCCGTACGAGACGTTGTCAAACCGGACCTCTCCCTTGAGGGTTCCGACCGGAACCGGATTACGCGCATCCGGCACCTCGGAAGGAGTATCCATCACCTCAAAAACGCGGTCGGCCGCCGACAGGGCATGACTTGCCCAGTTAATCATCTGGCTGGCCCACTGCAAAGGCCCGAACAGCATGCCGAGATATGCGATCATTGCCATAAGCACGCCGAGCTGCAGCTCCCCGCTCATCACGGCATTACCGCCGTTGTACCAGATGAGCAGCGTACCGACTCCGGCAATGAGGGAAAACATGGGGAACATCCCCTGCCATAATCCCTCAATGCGTATGTTATGACGGACAACCTCGCGGTTCGCTTCGTTGTAACGGGACATTTCCGCCCGTTCCTGGCCGAACGCCTTCACGACACGAATGCCTTGAAGGGAATCGCCGACCAGAACATTAAGCCGGAATATCGATCTCCATTGCTGGTACCAGCGCCTTCCGAGCTTGGGCCATACAGTCATGGATACGACAATCATGACCGGCAACGGCAGCAGGGCCAATAACGTCAGCTTCCAATCCATGCCGAACATAATGACAAAAATGGCAAGAACGCGAAGCGACTCCCCGCTGACCCAGATGACGCCGTCCGTCATGAACTGGCGCATCGCTTCTGAGTCGCTGTTGACCCTTCCGATAAACTGCGACGTTTGGCGCCTGTCAAAGAATGCAAGCGATAATCTCATCAAAGCATTATAGATATCTTTACGCAAATCGCCCATCAGCTTGGAGCCGACCCATACGCCGATCAAGCCGCGCACCGTCTGCATGACGGACATAACCAGTGAGGTGGCTCCCAGCCCCAGCACGACCATAAGCAGCGCGGAACCCATATTATTCGGCTGCAGCACATCATCGATCAGCACTTTGGTCAGATAGGGAGGGATAAGCTCCACAGCTGTAGTCATAATAAGCAGAATAATGGCAACAACCATCTGAAGTTTATACGGCTTGGCGTACCTCAGCATGCGCGCGATCACCTTGCCGTTATTTTTGCAGAGCGGGCAAACCTGCGTGCCTTCGGCAAGCGGATTGTCGCAGCGCGGGCAGTATCGCGGGAATTCTCTCTCCGAAGCAACGGGACGCTCATCTTTTTTGGCGATTGCGCTTAACAATTTGGCCGCAAAGCCGAACACCGGGGTTAACGCCGAGGTATATCGCGCAATAACAACCGGTCCGCCTGCCGTATCGGCAACCAGCATGGCGCCGCCGATTCCGTTCACCGCTCTGGCTTCCTTCAGCTCACCCATCGCCAGCTGGAAAGACGGGGAACCGTCCGTCTGCCATAGCGATATCTCCTGTTCGGTGAAAACGACCCATTGCCCGCCAAAATGCCCGTTTTGCTGCAAGTCCGTTTTGGCACTAAACAGCGGCTCGCCGGGCAGCTTCATCCGGATATGATCCGGTAATTTATCTATAATAGACATGGTTCTCCCCTTCTAAATGAAATGAACCTGCTAACGGGTTTTTATAATAATCTTTCGGATGCTTTCCCCTGACAGATGATACTTTCGCTCCAGATCGGCAACGGTCCAACCATTCGTATAGAAACGGCAAATCTCTTCATTCCGTTCAGCCAGCAGCTTCCGTGTTCCGCTGACTTCTCCCCAGCCGGCTCTCTGATTTTTCGGCTTAGGGATGTATACGAGTTCACCTTGAATATAATTCTGCAGCTCCTTAAGCAAGCTAGGGGGAAGCACATCTTTTCCATTTTTGTAGTTCACGATAAACGTCCTCCTCGAACAGGTTTATCCTTGCTATTTTCGGTTTGACAGTAATAACTTTCATTTTTGCCTGCCTCCTTTCGGTATTTGGTTCAGATGTGTTCAAAAACAAAAAAACTGTGGACGAATATCTCCACAGGAAATCCCAACGTATTGACAATCATAACAAATTCACGATCGCCGGATCGTGTGTTCGAATCGGATGATTACGGATACGGAGTGTTCCCGGCTGGAAATATTCAGTTAAGGTTCAACCACCTTGATTCCTTTAAACATGTTTGACAGCTCCTTTCCTCAGAATATGTAGCGGCAATCTTTAGTATAAAGAAAGCATTTTCATTATACAAGAAATAATTCACTTTTATGCCAATTATTTTGGCGCACTTCTTACTAAGTAAGGAGGCCTTTCGGCCTCCCGGTAATCGATTTCCGTTTAAACGGAAATCACCTCATAATTTGTAACCACTTTGATCATCTCCTTTCCTCGTATTCCGTCGGCCCGACATCCTTATTTTACGTCCAAGGCCTTAAGGAAAGAAAGCGAAAAAACGGTTATAAACAAACTTTACCGTCCTATATCGCCCGGTTACAGCGGCATAGTCAATTCCATATACTTCACTGCCCCCTGGTCAAAGTAGAGATGGAAGGTATGATAGTCGCCGACGATATAGCTCCACTGGGTTTCAGTCTCCGTGTTAGGCTTCCCTAACCGCCCGATTACCTGTTCGGGAGTCAGACCGACCCGGATGCCGTCCGCCGTTTCAAACCGCTCATTCGTAAACACAATACTTAAGTTGAAAAACAAGATGCCCTGTTCGTACATTTTGACACTGCCGGCTTTCTCAAGGATATAGTCATAAGTTTTGATCTCAGCTGCATGTTCGGACTTGCTCAGTTCGCTTTCCCAGGCATTAAAATCCTTCCCGTCAACAAGAAGTCGTCTCCAGTCATAAACATCCTCGGTGGACTCAGCGCTTTGCTGCAGCTTTTCCATATATGCGCGTTCCTGAATCCGGTCCAGCTCAGCGAGCGGGGTTCCCGGCTGCAGCACTCCGGACATGAGCAGCAGCACGCCTTCTCCCGCATAGAACCGCTCGCCGCCCCACTCGATCGTATTGCTTGCCATATCGTAAGGCAGGTCGTACCTGGCATCCTCCAGATGGAATCGCAGCGCACTTTCTGGTTCCGCAGGATCAACCGCCTCGCTCGCTTCAGCAGCCTCCAAATCCATCCAGCTTAAATTTTGCAGCCAAATGAAGTTCCTTGCTTCCGGAATTTCGATTTCCTGCCCGCTGGCGGCATTATAGACCGATAAAGCTTGTATCTCTTCTTCCTTAAACGGCAGCCGATCCATCAATTTTCCGTAAATTTCTTCCTTATAGTCGGCAAAATCGTCTATCGGCTCATCGTCCGGAGGAGTCGGATCTTGCGGTTCCGGGTCATTCACATCGGTGTCCGACGAGTCCGGATCTTCCGTATCCGGCGGCGCCGGCCCCGGATCCCCACCCTGAATCCCGTTATTCCACGGGGCAATTGACCGGATCCAATCCGCTACTTTGGCACCTGGCAGGACACCGAATATTATTGCCGCGGCGGCAGCTACAGACAATGCCGGCAGCAGCACTCGCTTCCATCTTTTTGATTTCGGCATCGTTTCACCTGCCCTCTTTTCAATATGACTGATGTGATCCATTGTGAAAGTCTTCTTCCGCAAGGGGTCTTCTTTCAGCTTTCTATACCACCACTCCGGCTCCAATTTACTCATAAGCGGCCTCCTCCTTCCATCCGGCGGAAATCAGCTTGCGGGCACGTGATAACCGCGATTTTACCGTACCTTCCGGCAAATGCAGTATGCTTGCGATTTCTTTGACGTTCAGTTCATACTTGGCGTGCAGAATCAACACTTCCCTTAATTTGAGCGGAAGCTTAAATACGGCCTCCCAGATCTCATTCGTGAACGCATGCTCCATCGCTTCATTTTCGGCGGAAGGACTGGCCGACTTGGGGGCGACCCACTCTACAAGCGTTACCTTCCGTATGAAGGCGGAGCGCAGTGCATTCGCCGAAATGTTGCGCGTAATGGCAAGCAGCCAAGTTTTCATGGAAGCTTCTCCGCGAAACGACTCGATATTGCGATATACCTGTAAAAAAACGTCCTGCACAATGTCGTCTGCGAGATCGCGTCGTCTGGTTATAATAAAAGCAAGATTCCAGACATCTTGACCATAAGTGACCATTATTTCGCGAAATCCTTCGGTGTTCATTTCCGTTACGTACTTCCAATGAGACTCCGGCAATCTCTTTCACCTCCAATCATTAGACAACGCAAGACTGCAATTAGTTCCCTTCCGGTCACTACAACTTATTCCCCATTTCTTGACAACCAGATCGAAGCCATCGGCTCTAAGGGGAGCGTTCTCATGAGTGAGCTTGCGGCCCGCCTAGGTATTACAAAAGGGGCCGTCACCCAGCTTGTTGCGCGTCTCGAAACGAAGCCTGAACGGAACACCGCTTCCTCCATTCATCGGATGATATGGCATGCAATTTAAAGAAAGCGGGAGATAATTTCAGAATAATCCGACTATTTAGCGAAGCATCGGAAATAAACCTAATATAGCGGTTTTGCGCACTTTTAAATGATAATGGTATGATAGAGTTGTCTCGCCTCACATCTCGTTACACCGATATACAGGCTCCTCATTTAACAAAATTTGCAAGCTGAGAGACTTTGAGCTTCGCCCAAAGATCCCTATGCAGCGGAGAGACTTTGAGCGCGCTCAAAGATCCCAATGTAAGGAGGAACAAGGATGAAGTGTAAACCATGTGAAGGAACCGGTAAGACGAAATGCACCGAATGTAACGGTGAAGGATTTGGATACGGGCACGGAAAGTGTGTAGCCTGTGACGGACACGGTTTAATTGAATGTACGCAGTGCGGCGCAACCGGAAAAGTAAGCCTGTTCAGATGGATGAACTTAAAGAAGGCCGAGTAACTTACTATCCTTATTACAAATATACAGCGGGTGTTTTTAAGATAATGCATCCGCCTAGATTGATGACTGAGCCCCGATGATCGGGGCCTTCGCTTTTTATTTATTTCTTCCGGGTTACCAATGTGACGCAGTCGGTTTTCAGTAATACCGGTTTGCCGTCCCGTTGAATTTCAAATTCCAATGGTTTGACAAGAGATTTTAATATATCCCATCCGGCATAGGCTTGATGAAGTATATCCCGGCTTTGTTCAGTGGACATATTCACTTCGATAAGCGCATCCAGCTTTTGACCCGTCATCAAGTCTGTTTCCTTGACGTTTGTATTCATTATGATGCAGTTGACTCCGTTAAGCTTCGTCCCATCGGCCATTCTTGCCAAAACGCTTTCCAGAATATCCTTTGACCTCACATGTTCGAGAGTGGACACCGCAACAATCATGTCATAATGATTCGGACAAATATCATATTCCCCAATATCGCATCCGATCGTCTTTATGTAATCTTCTACGCCATATTCCTTGCTGTAAGCCTTCAGTTTGGATAATGCGGTTTCGAGCAGATCTACACAAACGACTTGCCCCTTTCGCCCTTTTAATTGTTCAGCCACTGGAATGCTGTTCCTGCCGACGCCGCTGCCCAGATCAAGGATTCTTATCTCTTCTTTTCCTTCAAATAATGATAGCAAGTCCATTACCGTCTTTACCGGTTTATGCAGCCAGGAGCCTTTCTCAAATAGATTGTAATTGTCAAAACAAGTTTCATGATATTTCTTCTCTTCTTCGCGAATATAATCGATTCTGTTCATTGCCCCGCTCCCTCTCCCGGTATTTATTATTCTTTTTCTCCGTCTTCAGTCCCTTTGGCCTTCCGCCGTTCCCGAAAACGGCGCACCTTAATCAGATTGCCGCATCTCTTGTCGTCACACCGGCTGCGGGTCCGGCTGCGGCTCTCATCATCATAAATCCAACGGCACATTATCGCAAAATCTTAATTCTGTGCAAGTCCTCCTCCGCCAGGAACCTGGCGAAGGATTCGGAAATCCGGGCAGTTATACGGCCAACCTTGCGTTAATGGTATCTGCTCCAAGCGATAGCAGTTCTCTGTGACTTGTAATCGCGGGATGGAAGTCATGTTTTCCATATATTATAACTTACAAACATCGATTGGCGGTTATCTTTATTCAAGGGGGGAGCAGCTGCAAATACCATCTGGGAACATGTCAACCACGGTTGGTAGGACTTAGGAAGTGTTCACGCCTGCCGGCACATACCGAAACAGCCATCCTAAATGGATGGCTGCCGTTTACGACCAATATAAATCGGCCGGATTAAAAGGGGCTGTTCCGTATTTGATTTAGATGATGAATATCATGCTTAGAAAATATACTAAAATAGCTCTCGATAGTGAATTGCCGTTTTCCCGAACCGATAGAAAACCTTATATCGTTTTCGATATGTTTTATTGTTTCAAGTAGTTTATTGCGTGTCTGTACAAACTCATCAATCAAGGATACAACTGTTTCAAACCTACTGATATTCTGAATAGCGTCATAATTGTGGAGATCGTGGTCGGGGAAAGGAGTTAAGTTAGCACGTTGAGCCATTGAGGGAGCATGCTGCTCTAAAATAAATTTATCCCAATAGTATAAATGTCCGATTATCTCCCTTATTGACCATTTCCCTTCCTGAATTGGTACGATAAGTCGGTGTTCATCCATTTCTTTTAGCTTCGATATTTCTTCAATTGTCTTCCCATAACTTTTAATTGCTTTCATATTATTTAGAGTCCCTTCCTGTCACGATCTCGTAGAACCTTCAAATAATGCTGATTGTACATAATCCCTAGAATGTTACCGAAAGGATCCGTTACTGAAGCCGTGATGAATCCTTCACCGCGTTCTGTTAGTGCCTCATGCTCCTTCGCGCCCAATAAGTGACGGTGCTGAGTCCTCGTAATGTCTTTGTGTCGCTCATCGTCGTTTTTCCTCCTGACATAGGGATCTTTGAGTGGAGCTCAAAATCTCCCGACTCATGCCAACTTCTTACTATTGTAAAGGTCAAATGCTGACAACAGTATGTCAAGTATAATACTCCCTTGAAAAATAGATTTATTCTCATCTTCGCATTCAAGTTCGGAAATATATTGTCTTGTTACTTTATAAACATAAATGTATAATATGTTTACTAACTTTTAATAGGATACTTAAGCAGAAAGGATTGATTAAGATGATCACGCATTTTTCGCACCTTGACTTAAACACAGTATCCGTTGAAGCCGCTAAACAGTTTTATCATGACCAATTACAATTCCCTATCGTTACTCAGTCAGATCGCGAAATAAGCTTTAAACCGACAGAGTATTTTACCTTGACATTCAAACAATCATTTGAACCGCTGGCCCCGGCACATATTGCTTTTGAAGTGCCTTATTCTGAATTTGCAAATGTCTACCGTCAACTTAGACAGAAGAATATTCATGTTCTAAAATGGCCGGACGGCAAAATTGTTGACGATTTCGGGAAAGGAAAAAATGTTTATTTTCGCGATGGAGACGGTAACTTACTGGAAATCATTACTCATAACTATATCAAAGAGGACGTGTTGTCCCCCTCCGGCGCATTAAAAATCCTTTATCTACGAGAAGTTGGATTTCCCGTCGATTCAGTAGCGGAATTCAGAGAATTATTAGTTCAACTTTTTGATTTCAAACTTTCCAACTTGTCAGATGACTTTACCTTTGCCATTGGAGGAACTGCACATGCCGTTATCTCATCGAAAGGGAGAAAATGGATTCCGATTGCGATGACAGCTCTGCCCCCCTGTTTAAGCTTGAAACTAGGCGTTACAAATCCTAATTTCATTGATAAAGTTAGAACAAACTTAGATAATAGAAGCATACATTACGAAATGAAAGAAGAAAGCGAGCTTCATTTTCGCGTTCAAGGGTATCATTTTATTTTATGTCCTACTGATTTTTCTGAAAATATTCCATACAAGCTAAATTTGCCTTATTCCCGTTGACAGCGTAAGGGGGACGCAAGAGAATGATTTTTTTGATATAGACGAGACTCTATTTGACTTCAAAACAGCCGAATACTTAGGTGTACAAGCTTTCCATCGCGAATGCGGTTTTCCTATCCATCTTACTGAAGATGCGTTTTATAGCGCATGGTGTTCAATCGGGCAATTTCATTTCGACAGATACTTAAAGGGGGAACTGTCTTTTCCGCAGCTCCAAGCTGAACGGGTGAAGGATGTTTTAAAGAATTACGCAGACATCTCGCAAATAACTGATCAAGAGGCATTAGAGCATTATTTCATTTACTTGCGAAATTACGAGAACCATTGGAAGGCATTCCAGGACGTAAAACCGTGTTTGGAAAAAATAATTGGACATCGTCGACTAGGAATTATTAGTAATGGGGATCTGACGCAGCAAACCTCCAAACTGGAGAAGCTGGGAATTTTGAATGATTTCGAAATCATTGTAACATCGGGAGATACAGGCATTGCCAAGCCGGATAAAAAGATCTTTGAAATTGCCTGTGAAAAAGCAGGAATGGAACCTGACCAGTGTATTTATATAGGTGATAATTTGAAAACGGACGTCTTGCCATGCAAGGAAATCGGCATGAAAGGCATTTGGTTAAATCGTAATGGCTCCTCGTCTTCCAGCGACATAAGCAATGACATTCCTGCTATTGAAAGTCTGAACGAGCTTCCGGCCCATATAATATAGCTGAAATAAATTAAACGATTTTTGTTTCCAAGTCATCAATATGCCTTTTTACTTCCATCCAATTTGATGCACGATATACCAGCTCGTTTGTAACAGACAAATTATAGGGCTGCTCATACAAAATGACCGGCTTGTTTGCAAGGGCAAACTCCTCTGCGTAGTGCGGGCCATCGTCAATCAACAGATCCACCTTGGAAATCAGACATTCCTGGAGTTTATTTTCTGTAAAAGTAATGTTGTCGTAGGCAATATTATAGTGCTTGAGCCATTCAAGCGTAATATTGCGAAAAAGCAGAGGCCGCGCAGTAATGATGGATACTCGATGCTGATTAGCCAGCTCCTGCAGGATTTCTTGTGCCATAGGGTACGGTAACGAATTCCAATGAATCTCACGCCCATGTTTTGTATAAACGGCATCGCGAGTCGCTTTATCCCAGCCGTATAAACGATAGATATAAAAATCGTTCACATCCTTTGGCGTAAACGAAAATCCCGATGCCGCATTATAATATTTTAAATGAGCTGAAGTTGCGTCAAGAATTGTATTATCCAAATCTACCCCAATATGCAATGCCGGCATCCCCTAACGTAATTTGAAATAATTTAGCATCCAAACATTATGAAGCTTATGACGTTTTGCATTTGCATATATCTTCCTTGTCGTGCCCCATAATGTACAAATATGTACTTAATGCATGATAACATGAGATGGAGTGTTTGATCGGGAACAGTGTGGAGTTCACCTCTACTCCCGGCTCGAGATGCCGGTAACCGGCTATTTCCATGGGCACTTGAGGAACGATATCCGGGTGGTTGAAAATACGGGTATTCTTAATATTCATCTTTTGAAACGCTTCAACGAATTTACGATCCCCCACCCGCGGCGAGGCGAATGTGACCAATTCAACGTCGATTTCTTTGCTGCCTGCGACAAAAGCATGCAAGGTAGCCAGCGAGCTTCCTAAACTATGCCCTGTTACAACAAGCTTGGTTCCAGCCGGCAATTGATCAAGCCCGGAAACCAGCGGCTGGGAAGGTACGTTCGAATCTGCATATTCAATCATCATGCTTCTATAAAGATTAGTGAATCCTCTCTCGGTTTTACCCCCATTTGGGACTTCATGAAACGATTCCAATACAAATTCGAAGTCAGATAACCAATCCAATGCGCTTTCCGTCCCTCTAATTACGACAGCCTGCTGTAGAGGATTATCCAAGGACCCGGCAATAAAACCGGCAAACTCTTTTTCCTTGAACGCTCCTAAACGGGGAGTCATCGATAGATTTGCAATCCGTTGCCAACCAGACGGGAAGTCAGGTGGAGCCGAAGGAGAGACGGGATTTTGCGCATACATTTTATAAGCGATATCAACGAACTTTCCCCATAAAATCAAACTTTGCATATCCATAAAATAATTCTTCTCCTCTATGCTTTATGTCATTTTCTTATTGTCATACTTTCTCAGAATGTCGTCAAGCGCCTCTCTTAGCAAGACGGATTCTTTTTTATTCAACTGTTCTGCCAAGGCTTTAAGTTTTCTCAAACTCGTCGAGGAATAGTAGCATGACTTCATTACCATTTCTTCATTTGGCGGAAGAGCTACATGGTTGCGGCCGGCTTCTTTGGCGGCCATAAGCGCGGCACCTGCTGCTCTATTCAAGGTTTGACCGTCTTTGGCATCTCTGGGATACTGCGCTACTCCTACGGTAATCGTCAACTCCCTTTCGCTTGTCAAGTTGAATAAACCTTGAGAATCTTGAACTTTTTTCCTTATCAATTCCATCTTTAAAAACGCCTGCTCCAATGAATGCCCAGGCAATAACAGCGCAAACTCATCTCCGGAAACCCGGAATGCATGGTTTGGAGCTTCTTCTTCGAAGACCGAAGCCAGGGTTTTCAGAACTTCATCACCCTTTTCGTCGCCAAGGGCATTAATCTCCATAAAATGGTCTACGTCAATTAAAGCAAGCGCCACATGTTCATCTCCTCGAAGTAATTCATTCAAGTTCAATTCGAGTTGTTTTCGATTAGGCAATTCCGTCAACGAATCCATATGCTTCATCATTTTTCTACCTCCATTTCATATATGACGTTATTATATTATATAATTATATGGGATCACCTTTCTCATTATTTAAGTAGATTTTCAACATGAATATAGCCATGCTCTGAGAATACGAATTTAGGAGGGCATCTCTTTTGCAGAGTGGAGAAATAAAGGTATTTGGCGGAAGTACTGGGAAATTATTTCGCTCAGAAAATGTGTGCTTACATTGGAATCGAAGCAGGCAAATCGGAAGTCATTAAATTTTCAGATGGAAATATATTTGTGAAGATTGGTGAAACGGTAAGAGATAAAGATGTGTACGTTGTACAACCGATTGCCTTAAATCCTAACGATGAATTTACAGAAATTCTTTTCTGGATGGATGCGTTTAAAAGAGCGAGTGCTAACTCAGTGACAGCTATTATACCTTACTTTGGATATGCAAAAGGTGATAAAAAAGATGAACCGAGGGTATCGATCAGGGCAAGAGTTTGTGCAGAATGTATTGAATTGGCAGGGGCCGATAGAATACTAACAATGGATTTGCATAGTCCGCAAATTCAGGGATTTTTCAAAAAACCAGTTGACCATCTATTTGCTCTTCCTCTATTATGCGAGTTTGTAAAAAGCTTAAATATTGATGATTTGGTGGTTGTTTCACCAGACGTCGGATTTGCAAAGCAAGCGAGAAATTATGCTTCAACTTTACAGGTGCCGGTTGCAATTGGTGATAAAACAAGAAAATCTCATGACGAAAAGGCCGAAGTGCTGGAGATTATTGGAAATGTGGAAGGCAAAAATGCACTAATAGTTGACGATTTTAGTATTTCTGCAGGGACATTAGTAGATCTGGCAAAAGGATTAAAGAAAAGAGGAGTAAAAAAAATATACGCATTATTATCGCATATATTGTTAACTGATTCCGGAGTGGATAAAATTAACAATAGCCCTATCGACTTAGTTGTAAGCACTGATTCAGTCATAAATAATTCAATTGACTCCGGGAAGTTTAAAATTGTCTCAGTTGCTCCATTATTTGCTGAAGCTGTTCTAAGAATACATAACAGAGAATCGATTAGCTCTTTATTCGATTCAGTACCCAGTGCATTATGTAAGTTCTCTTTTGATGAATAACTCCTCACGCTTCCCATGAACGACAACATTACCTCTCGTATGAACATGGAAGTTGGCCGGAAGTACTGCCGTTTTACTTTGTGTACGTGAGAATAACGGCAAGATTTAGGCCCTGTCGTTGAGTAACCAGCACCGATTATATTGACCATTATTGGCTCAGCGCAGTCTCCAAAATACTTGCCGTTATTTTGTTATGGCCTCTCTGTATCACAAAATCTATCCCCCAGAAATAGGAACCTGCAGCCCAGCCGCTATTTCCCCGCCAGCACCTGATACCAGATCCCCTTTGGCGAATACAGCTTCTCTCTGACCTCGTTCCAACCGCCTAAGTACCCGATATCGAATAATCCTTCCGGCACGATAAATCGGTCCTGCATTTGTTCTACTACTTGCTCGCTTACCGGGCGAAAACCTTGCTCCGCGAAAATTCGCTGCGCTTTTTCCCCATACAGAAATTCGATAAACGCTTCGGCAACTGCCCGATTTCCGTGCTTATCTACGTTTTTGTCGATCAGAGCAGCTGGATTTTCGATTAAAATCGTATATTTCGGAACGACAATCTCATAATCGACCCCCTGGTTAATGCGGGCAAGGAGCTCATTCTCATACGTGACGATGACATCGCCGACGCCGTACTCGAACGCAGCCATCGATGCGCGGCCGCTCTTGTCCAGCGACTCCACATTCCGGTGAATCGCCGCCAGATAACTCTTGGCAAAAGCAGGATCTGGCGCGCCTTCACTCTCTTCGGACAGCTTCAAGCCCGCGCCGTAAATCGCATTAATGTCCCACTGTGCGCCGCCGGATGTTTTCGGATTCGGATATAGCACTTTCACGCCGGGCTCGGCCAGGTCGTCCCAGTCCCGAATTCCGAGGGGATTGCCTCCGCGCGTTCCCATCACAACGATCGAACGTGTAATCATTCCACCGGACGCCGTGGAGCGCCAATCGTGCGTAATAAATCCGGCATTGGCGATTTTATCGATATCGCCCTCCATTGCCAGCAGCGTGACATCGGCTTCAAAACCGCCGACGATTGATCTCGCCTGCGTTCCGGAAGCCTCATACGATTCCTGGAAGGCGACCTTTTGCCCTGTCTGCGCCTTCCATTCTTCCTCAAATAACGGCAATATATCTCCAAGTGCATCCTTGGCGACGGAATAGGCGCCGATAACCAGTGTGACATCGCCTTGACGGCTAGCGGATTTCCCGCTCGCCGGCGCATTCGCGCCATTAACCGCACAACCCGCCAAAACCGCAACCACCAGTACAGCAGCCAGGAAGGGCGCCAACAGGCAACGAATGAATCGCCTCTCGACAAGTCTAGTCGTATAAGTTGGTTTACTCGTTCGTAACATAATTTAACACCCAACACTTTCTATTGTTGAAGTTTTTTTATTCGGCCGCAATCATCAAAAATGAAAAGAAAAATAACGGACTTTTATAGTCTTATTCACCTTGAGTAGAGTCATTTGAAATAAATAGCGGACTTTTTAGGCCTTATCTGCTGCCAGTCTATACTTCACATTCGGGAAGACAAGGTATAACGGTACGAAATTCCGTTATTTTGCAGTGGGCAAGGTGGATGAGACAAATAGACGAAAAAAAGTCCGCTATTGCAGGAGACTCTGACTCCTTCCGCTATTGCAGGAGACTCCCACTAAAATCCCGCTAATGCCGGATATCCAACACATCCGGACATTAACCGGAGGAGGAGCCCAACCCACCTCAATTAAAATCAAATATGAATCGGCATCGGATCTTCCTTCAGCCGGTTCTCCATAATCCAGCTGTCGTTATCGTTAAACAAATATGCGCGGTGGATAAGAACGCTAATCTCGTCTCCGGGATGCAGCACTTCCTTCTCCAGCGAGCGGTAGGTGATCAGCTTCACATCGCCGACTTCAACCTCCACCATCCACTCGCTGCCGCGAAAGTGAATATGTCTCACCCGGCCCGCTGCCGTTGCCGACATAAGACGGAATTCATTTAACTTTCCTGCTTCGATATACTCCGGGCGGATGAGCGCTTTCGTCCCCGGCCATGCAGCCGCTCCCTCGAAGCCTTTCAGCTTCGACACATCGTCGACGATCGTTGATTCGCCGATGAATCCTGCGACGAATTGCGTTTGCGGATGTTTGTAGATATCCCAGGGAGTGCCTTTTTGCTCCAGACGCCCTTTATTGATAATCATAATCTCGTCTGCCACCTCGATCGCTTCATCCTGATCATGCGTAACGAAGATTGAGGTTATGTCCAGCCGCTCAATCATTTCCTTGAGCCATGTGCGGAGCTCCTGGCGGATCTTGGCGTCGATCGCCGCGAACGGTTCGTCGAGCAGCAGCAGCTGCGGCTCCGGAGCAAGCGACCTTGCGAACGCGACGCGCTGACGCTGACCGCCGGACAGCTGATGCGGATAACGGTGCTCAAATCCTTTTAACCCCGTCAGTTCCACAAGAGACATCACCCGGTCACGGATCTCTCTTTTGGTTTTTTTCTTGATTTTCAGGCCGAATGCGATATTGTCGTAAACGGTCATATGTTTGAACAACGCGTAGTTTTGAAAAACAAAGCCGATTCCGCGCTCCTGCGGCGGCAGCTCGTTCACGCGATTGCCATGGAACAGGATATCCCCCGATGTCGGCGCTTCGAGCCCGGCCAGCATACGTAGAATTGAAGTTTTACCGCCGCCGCTCGGACCGAGCAACCCGATCAGCCGGCCCTTTTCGATCTGAAAACTTACATCGCGAACCGCATGGAAATCGCCGAAATGTTTATTTAAGTGATTGACTTCGATATGCATAGCTCTAGTGCCCCTTTCGTTGTTTGGCCCATTCCATCAAGAGCAGCAGCGCGACCGAAAAAGCTGCAAGCACCAATGCAACGCTGTTGGCCGCAAGCACGTTAAAGTTTTCCACATCCTGATATACCAAAGTTGTAGCTGTCTGAGTCTTATTAATAATATTGCCCGATACGACCAATACGGCTCCAAATTCCCCCATCGACCTTGCGACCGTCAGCACGACGCCGTAAATGACGCCCCACCGGATTGACGGCCATGTCACATGCCAAAACGTATACCAGGAATAAGCGCCCAATGTCGACGCCGCTTCCTCTTGCTGTGTGCCGATTTCCTGCAGCACCGGCATCACCTCGCGAACCATCAGCGGAAATGTAACGAATAGCGTCGCAAGAATCATGCCCGGTATCGCATAAACGACTTTAAAGCCGATTCCTTCAAAGAAGGTGCCGATAATCGTATTCGGTCCGAGCAGCAGCACGATCATCAACCCGCCGATGACAGGCGACACGGCAAAAGGCAAATCGACGACGCTGTTCAGCAGCTGTTTCAGCCGGCCACCGAGCCATGTCGCCCGAACGAGATACAGGGCAAGCATGACGCCGAATATCGTATTGATAACCGTTACAATAATTACAATAACAGAGGTCATGTACAACGCGTGAAGCGCATGCGGACGGCTAATTGCACCGATGAAGCCGCTCCAGCCCTCCTCCCAAGACCCTGAAAAAATACGGACAAGCGGGGCGATCAGCAAGACAAGAAAGACCAGATAGGTAAGCGGAATCCATACCTTCTTCATTTGCCGGCCCCCCTTGATTGAATGACGTTAACGAGCCACAAGATGAGGAAGGACAATGTCAGCAGCAAGATGGAAACGGCTGCAGCCCCTTGCGGGTTGTCGCTTTCCACCTCTCCGAAGATATAAACCGATGCGATAAGCGTACGACCGGGTATATTGCCGGCAACAAGCACGACCGCCCCGAACTCCGCGAGAGCTCTGGAGAAAGCAAGCATCGCCCCGCTAAGAATACCGGGTAGAATACTCGGGAATATAATCGTTAAAAAAGTTTTCGCCCTCGAAGCGCCAAGCGTATAAGCCGCCTCTTCCTCCGAACGATCCATCTCCTCAAGCAAAGGCTGTACCGAGCGGATGACAAAAGGAAAGGTTACAAACAGCATGGCGATGACAATCGCCGGTTCATGAAAAACTATCTCAATGCCGAGCTTTGCGGCCAAGCCCCCGACCCAGCTATTCGGGCCGAGCAGCATCAAGATCATTAGCCCGCCGACGGCCGTCGGCAGAGCAAAGGGCAAATCGACGAGACTGTTCAATAGTCTCCTTCCGAAGAACCGGTACCGAATAAGCACCCAACCTACCATCGTCCCGATAAATACATTGATCAGAGTCGCGATGACCGATAGGCGGATCGTCAGCAGCACCGCTTTCCATGCCAGGGGATCGGATACGCTGTCCCGGAAGGGCTCCCAGCCGAGCGAGAATGATTGCGCGTATATACCGGTAATCGGCAGTACAATCAAAATCATAAAATACAGCATAACAGTGCTTCGAAATCCGAAACTCCACCACCGGCTGCGAAACATCACATTCACCTTCTCACCCTCCAAAAAAACAACTGTAGCCCAAGCGAGAATAAGATCTATAATTCCTATGAACTTACTTGGTATTAATACATTATCAGAACCCTGCCTGTTCAGTCAATCCTCAAAAGCAGCACAGATAACACAATCTACGAAAAACGGCCGGCACCTTCGAATAAAGGTTCCAGCCGTTGATTAACAAACATATCGTTTATATGCGATTTATCGCGGCGATTTGGAGAACGTCACACTCTCCGCCTCATCGATAACATAACCGAAATAAAGCGCAATCGCACCGACGACAAAGTGCAGCACATTGTCAGACAAACCTACATGCATGAGTCCGAACAAATCTTTAACAAAAACGCCGAGTACCGCCATCGCCATATAAACGATTCCAAGCAGCTGCGAAAAACGGCGGGCATATCCCGTATCCGACGCAGCGAGCAAACCGAGTACACCGGCAGCCAAGTGAATGATATTATGCGTCGTGTCCAGGTGAAACAAACTGAACAGATGATCGGTGAAAAACCCTACAATGCCGAGAAGCAAAAACACGATGCCCGCTAATGCGGCAAACCGTCTCATTGCCATTGCGATTCCTCCCTGGGTCAGTATGGGAGGCATTCCCGTCTTGCCCCCTTACTGAACCCTATGCATGTACGGGAGAAAACATGCCTTTTCCGCTTTTGATCACGATGTAACTCAGAGATATTTCTTACATCGGAGCTTGTCGTCTACTCGCCTTCGATGCAATAGCGGGATTGGCCGGCGGTGATGGCCGCCTGACCTTGCGTCAGATCGGTAAGCCACGCGGCGAAATTCTCCGCCTCCGCTTCCTCCGGCAGACAAGTAATAATGACACGGTCAGTGAATTCCGTGCCCCCTAACCTGACGCCGCGCCCGCGAAATTCATTCTCAAGCTTGCCGTACCATGTGTAATCGACGTCGACGATCAGCTCGCGGTGCAGCACCTTGACAATCGGCTGAGCCGCGTCAATGCCTGTTACCGCTCCGTCGGTATAAGCCCGGATCAATCCTCCGGCGCCCAACATAATCCCGCCGAAATACCGGGTAACGACAACGGCTGTGTTTTTGAGCTGCCGGTGTTTGATCACCTCTAGAATCGGCTTGCCGGCCGTGCCGCTCGGTTCACCGTCGTCGGATTGCTTCTGGCACTCATCTCGCTCTCCGATCACATACGCGGAACAGTTGTGAGTAGCATTCCAATGCTGCTTTTTGATTTCCTCGATGAATGCGACCGCTTCGTCCTCCGTCGTAACCGGTGCGGCATAACCGATGAACCGGGACTTTTTGATCATGATCTCAGCGCTTCCCCGCTCCCTTAGTGTCCGGTACCTTTCCAGCATCCGCTGCAGCTCCCGTTAACGACTATAGTCGAGCTTCCAGCTCGGCCTTTTCCTTCTCGTAACCCGGCTTCCCAAGCAGCGCAAACATGTTCTTCTTGTACGCTTCCACACCCGGCTGATCGAACGGATTGACGCCGAGCAGATACCCGCTGATACCGCAGGCTTTTTCAAAGAAATAGACCAGATAACCGAACGTATACGGCGTCATATCGGCAATATTTACGACCAGGTTCGGCACATTGCCGTCCGTATGCGCAAGCAGCGTTCCCTCGAACGCTTTTTTATTTACAAAATCCATTGTTTTTCCGGCGAGGAAGTTCAAGCCGTCCAGATCGTCCGCGTCGCGTCCGATTGTAATCTGCTCTGCTACCTCTCCAACCTGGATTACCGTTTCGAACAGGTTGCGCGTGCCTTCCTGGACAAATTGACCCATGGAATGAAGGTCGGTCGAGAAATCGACGGACGCCGGATAAATGCCTTTGTTGTCCTTGCCTTCGCTTTCGCCGTACAGCTGCTTCCACCATTCGGATACGAAATGCAGGGACGGCTCATAATTCACCAGAATTTCAGTCGATTTGCCTTTACGGTACAGCGCATTCCGTACGGCAGCATATTGATAGCTCTCGTTGTCCGCCAGGTTCGGGTTGCTGTATTCCTTCTGCGCGTCGGCCGCACCTTTCATCATCGCTTCGATATCAACGCCGGCTGCGGCGATCGGAAGCAGACCGACGGCAGTAAGCACAGAGTATCGGCCGCCGACGTCATCCGGAATGATGAACGATTCATAACCTTCTTCGGTTGCAAGCTTCTTCAAGGCACCCTTCGCCCGGTCCGTTGTGGCGTAAATCCGTTTGCGCGCTTCTTCTCTACCGTATTGCTTCTCCAACGCTTCGCGGAAAATGCGGAATGCAATGGCCGGCTCCGTCGTTGTACCGGATTTGGAGATCACGTTGATCGACCAGTTGCGCCCTTCGAGCAATTGAAGCAGATGGGTCACATAGGTCGAGCTGATGTTGTTGCCGGCGAAGAAAATTTGCGGCGTCTTCCGCTGCCCGGACGGCAGCACATTATAGAAGGAATGAGTCAGCATTTCGATCGCAGCGCGTGCGCCAAGATACGAGCCGCCGATACCGATGACAATAAGTACGTCGGAATCCGATTGAATTTTCGCAGCCGCTTTTTGAATACGCGAAAATTCCTCTTTATCATAGTTCGTCGGCAGGTCGATCCAGCCCAAGAAATCGGAGCCTGCGCCCGTACCGTTATGTAATTGCTCATGCGCCAGACGAACGGCGCCTTCCAGATAGTCCACCTCATGCTGCCCGATAAACGACAACGCCTTGCTGTAATCGAATGATACCGCTTTGCTCATAACGTGATATTCCTCCTGACATAGGGATCTTTGAGCGGAGCTCAAAGTCTCTCCGCTTCATAGGGATCTTTGAGCATGACATAGGGATCTTTGAGCGGAGCTCAAAGTCTCTCTGCTTCTCAAAGTCTCACAGCTTAATGGTCGATTGGAGACGGAGCTGCGCCATTCGGCTTTGCCGTCGACCTTGTCCATACTAGCATTAGAATACTGGATTTCGGAGTGAAAAACAAGGAATTACAGCGGATCCCTGTGGACAAATCAGATTTATTGAAATTTAAAATAAATTCTTAGTCTTGGAACGAAACTTCTGTTCCGGTCCAATCGTCTAATTAATTGTAAATTTAAGGTTACGGTTGCAAGATCATGAATGATTGTGGAAGGACGGGGATGTAGATGAGAAAGAAGTCAATCGGAGTTATTGGGCTCGGCACAATGGGTGCGCCGATGGCCGCCAATTTGCTGCGCAAAGGATACGCGGTTATCGTCTATAACAGAACACCCGGCAAAACGGATGCTTTCGCTCAGCTTGGTGCAGAAATCGCCGGTTCTCCGCTCGATGCGGTACGAAAGTCGGATACGATAGTTACAATGGTCAGCAACGACAACGCGATCCGGGAAGTGTATTATGGGGAGCAGGGTATCATACAAGGCGTTAGACCGGGCCAGACGATTATTGACTGCAGCACGATTTCACCGGACTTGACCAGGCAGCTTGCTGCGGACATCAAAGCTAAATCCGGCGATTTCCTGGATGCCCCTGTAACCGGCAGTAAACCCGCGGCAGAAGAAGGAACGCTCGTTTTCATGGTCGGCGGCAGCAGCGAAGCTATCCGGGATAACGAGCAGGTTTTTCTTGCTATGGGACGCAAGGTGCTGCGTATGGGCGACAACGGAAGCGGATCTACCGCGAAGCTTGCGCACAATACGGTTGTCGCCATTAATCTGGTCGGCCTTATTGAAGGCATGTCGATCGCCGCTGCAGGCGGTATCGATGCGGCCGCTTTCCTAGAGCTGATCCAATCCGGAGGCGCCGCCAGCAAGCAAGCCGATTTGAAAGGACGCAAAATCATCGAGCAAGATTACAGCAACCAATTTTCTCTTGCGCTCATGCTGAAGGATCTTCGCCTCTCATCCGTCCTGTCGGACGGCATGGGTGTGCCGACACCGATGCTGGAGGCGGCAAAGGGCCAATTCCAGATCGGCGATGCCATGGGCTGCGGCGACCTGGATATGTCCGGACTGGCCCAATGCTACGAGCGCTGGATCGGCCGGCCGATCGCCGGGAACGCCCTATACGGGAAAGCGGATGCGCCGGAAGCCCTCAAGGAAGAGGCAGGCACTGCCTCGGGCGCGGATGCAAGCGCACCTGAGCGCAGACGAAGCGCCCGGCTCTCCCTCGATATCCCGCTGATGCTGTCGGTTTATCAATGGAAGCAAAAGGGAGGCTTTTTCGAGCAGTCGATAGCAGCTACCTTACTTGATCTGTCGGAAGGCGGCTTGCAGATCGCCACTTCGTTCCCGCTCGAGAAAGACATGTTCGTTGTCATACATTTTATGCAGGAAGCAGGGCTTCCGCCGATCACCGCCCGGATCATTCGTATCGAACCGAAAGAGGACATCTTCCATTACGGCTGTATGCTTACCGGACTCCCGCCGTACCAGAAGGTGCAGCTCGAACAATATATCGACAGCAAGATACAATCGGCAAGATGAGCTCTCAACATAAAATAAATGCAAAGCAAAGGTAACCACTGCTAATCTAAGAGGCGCCTAAGCCGGAAACTCGGCTAGGCGCCTTTGCGCAGGCGTTTGCATCCGGCTAAGCAATTTATCGCAATATTTTCCGAAGGAAAACATTCCCTTCAAGGCCCGGACCATAGACATCCGGCAGAGCCGCAACCGGGACGTACCCATTTTTCCCATAAAAGGCGATTACATCATCATCCTCGGCATAGGTCATCATCAATAAGCAGTGAGCTCCGCGCTTCTTGACAACTTCCTCCGCATGCTTGAGCAAGATCGATCCGATGCCTTTTCTTCTGCCGTGTCTGTTCACGCCGATCTGCAGAACCTCGGATCTGGCCCCCAGAGCCGGGATTCCTTCGGGCGGTTCTTCGTGCAAAACAGCGACAATGCCATACATTTCATCATCTTTACAATCATGACAGGCATAATACATCGCTCCTCTGGCATAAAAAGATTTAATCCGCCTCCGCAGCCACTGTTCATGATTGGGATTGTTCCGGTTTAATTTAACATGCTCTACCTCTGCCAGGAGATTCAGGTATGGCCCGATATTTTCCTCGTTGATTTTCCTGATGCCATAACCACTCGGTCTAATCGTAAAATAGTCGTAATCCTCGCCGTCGGACAATCTTACAGTAGACTGTTGAATAAATCCGGCCTTCTCAACAACTCTTCGGGAAGCGGTATTGAACGGCTTCACAATAGCGACGATCTCACTCAAAGAAGATTGACCAAACACATACGCAACCATCCCCATGACCGCTTCTGTTGTATAACCGCAGTTCCGGTAATCCTTATGCATTGCATAGGCAATTTCCCGTTTCTGCGGCTCGAGCTTGTCGTTCGGAAATACACCGCACCACCCGATCAGCTTTTGGTCCCCTTTATGTACAATCGCCAGTAAAATCCTGACGTCATCGGGTTGAAATTTGTCATACGAATCGATAACAAATGCAAGAAACCGCTTCAGCTGCACTTCCGTCATGTTCCAATCGGGAAGAATATCGGTGATTTCTTGCTGTGTGGTCAAAGCGTATAACGCATTGTAATCTTCTAATGCGAATTCTCTAAGCCGAAGTGAAGCCGTCTCAAATCGAATACTTTCTCTCATCGCAATCTTTGGTTCAAACCCTTCGTCCACTTTTAACCCCCCAAATCATCTCGAAAATAGAACGGCCCGTATCGTGCTTCCGCCTTACTTTCGTGCTACCATGAAGATAACATATTCTTTGCCGGAACAATGAACCATTCTTGCTCTCTTAGAAAGGAAGTCAATTAAGAATGCATATCAGCATAAGCCGTTTAATCGAAGATGCGCTGAACTATATAGAAGTTAGGCTCACTCAAAAAGTAAACTTGGAGGAAATCGCTCAATCCTTCCATCTGTCCAAGTATCATCTGCACCGGCTGTTAAGCCATGCCGTCGGGATGCCAGTCATGAATTATATCCGCGCTAGAAAAATGTCAGCCAGCCTTCCATTACTTCTCGATGACCGGCTCCGGATCGTTGATATCGGTAACCATTTTGGGTTTGAACATGAGCAATCGTATATCCGCGCTTTCAAAAAACATTTCGGCATCACGCCGGCGTTGTTCAGAAAAGAAATGCCTGAACTTGTCTTGACGGAAAAAGCGGATATTTCAAGGTGGAAAGAAATCGAGGAGGGTATCATATTTGCACCGACAATCGTTTTTAAACCTTCCATTTCATTAGTCGGGGTTAAGCATACAATTGATCACGAAGAGAACGTCCAGTATTTTACAGCCAATCAGGCCGGTAACGATTTCTTTTACAATCACCGGCCGCTTGTTAAGCAAAGAGTTCAGGAACATATCTACATCGGTTTAACCCGTTATCCGTCTTGGGACGAAAGGAAATTCACCTACTATACGCCTTCCGCTCAAGTATCGTCTCTTGAGGAGCTGCCGCCGGGAATGGAGGGCAACCTGTTGCCCCCAAGCAAATATGCGGTTTTTACTTATGTCGGCGGATTTCATCCGAAACATCTCACCATTCGCCATTTGGAGGAGATATGGTCCTATATCGATCGGTATGTGCAGTTCAATAACCCGGGCTTCCGGCAGTCGGATTTGTATCATTTTGAGTACATCGACGAAAGCATTGCAACCGACGATTATTGTGAAATCGGCATCTATTTACCTATTCAATCCTTACCGCAAACCGATATCGTGGAACCGATTATCGATCGTTTCGCGCAATAACGTTTTGACCGATTGAATCGCTTTCTCCTCCGCCTGCCGGGCATCTATAAACAAAGGAACGAGGTTTTTCGCAGTCCTGTCGGGATCGTTCAGCGGCACGACATCGCCATTCCCCTCGATCGTTGCTAGCACCTTCCCGAACAGCGCAGCAACTTCACGGTAACACCCCGCCGTCTCGCCGAGTTGCGTCCAGCCCTTTTTTTGCAGCGCTTCGGTGTAGGAGGCGACATCCCGTTTGGCAGCCGCATAACAGCGGAATACTTCATACGCGCCTTCCGGATCGTAATGGCCGCTCCGAAGCGCCTCGATAATTGCGCCGTATGCCTCTCTCCCGCAGGCATAGTCGGACTCGGGAAGCATCGGGTCGTGCGATTCCCATTTATAGACCGCTTGTACGAGAGATTCTTTATATACCGCCGCTTCATCCATTTCAACCCGGTCTTCGATGATTTGAAAATACCAATAAGGTGAAAGGTTAACACCGAAGCCGGTGTAATTCATCGCCTTGGGGCCCTCTTCCGCTCCATCGCAATAATATAGCGATTCTGCCGCATCGTCATAACCAACCGCAACGGCAAACCCGTCTTTCCAGATCACCGCACCCGTGCCGCGATCGATGGACGCTTTAATTTCGGATATCGCATGCTTTTGATACAAGGGAAAAACGGGATCAAATTGAAAGCCTGAAGCCTGACCCGCTGTTACGCCTATGAAATCGGCGGCCAGAAAGTTTTCCGCCATCCAGTTATAGGCCGTTGCAGACTCCGCAGTCAACCGGCGGTTTACCGTAAACCGAAAGCCCGTCACCGTCATGCCGGCCAGCATCGGTTTGGAACAGGAGATCCATCGTTTATGCGTCAAAATCGCGTGAAGGGCATCGATATACGATCTGGAGTCAACGCACATCCGCAAATCGTTTAACACAACTGCGCCCATTCTGTTCCTCCTATTCATCATCTCGGTGAATGTGAACCCCATCTCGGGACGATAGACCGTGTCGGATCGGGGTATCGTGAAGAGATGCTTTTAAACAAGCACAGCGCCTGATCTTCCAACAACGCAGCAGCCTCCAGCATGTTAACAAGCTCCCCGGTCTTCCGTCGGTCAACCCGTCTGTTCGTCCCGTCCAGCACCATACATTCCTCTATAGCGGAAATCGTCCGCACAAGACGTTCATATAGGACGCAAGCCTCGTCCAGCTCTTCCCATATCCCTCTGCCTTCCTGCAAATAAAGCATAATCTCGGTTCTGGAGTATTGATAAGAGTCCAAAATATATAAAGCGCCGTGCTCGTCATAATCCCCGCTTTCCAGACCCCGGGCCAGAAATTCGTATGCCAGCCTTCCGGATGCAATCTCCTTGTCAGGCAGCGTCTTGTGTGGAGTATCCCAATCGTGGACCGCTAACCGCAGCGATTCCAGAATTATCTCCTCAAGCGGAACATGGACCCGGTCTCCAAAAACCTGGCAGTACCAGAAAGGCGTAAAGTTCAGGCCGAAATTGTCGTACAAAATAATATGATCGTCCGCCGACAGGCCGTCTTGAACAAAAAACACCCGGTCCGCATCGTCATACCCGTGAATGACGCCGAATTCGGGAATCCAATAGATCGCGCCGACACCCCGATCCAGACTCTCCTTGGTCCACCTGACAGCATCTTCTCGATAATAGCGGGATGTCGGATGCCTTGTTCTTCCCCCATCCCAGATCGTAAAGAGACCCAAATTGCGAACTGCAGGCTCATGCTCGACTCCCCATTGTCCGTATGCCGATACGGATAACGGCAGCAGCCGTTCATGCACGGAGAACTTGAAGGCCATTCCGCTAAGGCCGGACAGCATACATTTCGGCCCGTCGAAAAGGCCTGCAGCAGTCAGAATGGCATATAGGCTATCGGTATAAGATTTCGATTCCCGTTTCATTTTGATGTGGCTTAAATATACGCCGGACATGCTCTTCCTCCATTCAACCGTTCGGGGCCTGATCCATACTTTCAGCCCCTTCATCATTCAACCGCTCCAGTATACGCCTGCACTTGTTTTGCAATTTCAAACGCAGCCACCCCGGTGACAGCAGCTCCGCCCATTCCGCGGCAAGCAGGTGCTGCATAAACAAGTCCGCATCGTAAAATTCGATTTCATAATTGAGCCCCTGCACCGCCCGGATCGCAAACCCGTTCCAAGCTTTTCCCTCGAGCGGCTTCGGCAGGGCCACCTTGGCGGTAAACGGCTTGCGGACCGGTACCGTATCGTCCTCCCATTTAACGCGCTCTGCAAGGTTCGGTTCAAAGGTTGTATCCGTTAACGATACGAGCCCGATACAGTCAAGACGAAGCATCCGCTCTTTATTTTGCTGCTTGCAATAAGTAATAAGATAGTCCGTATTGTATTGCGCAACCAGCTTAAGCGGACATAACAATAGCGCTGTCTCTTCATTTCCGTCTTTATACACCGCTTGAACCGTCAGCCGGTTCTGAATGGCATAGGACAGCAATTGAACGTTCTGCATGAGCCGGGGGCTCGCATTGAATACCGGCAGCCTGCCTGCGGATCCGTCTTCTTCCCCGTCTGTGAACCGCGCAAGCAATTGGCCAACACGCCGAACGGGAGCGGCATTATCGTAGTTGTACTGGCTGTAGCGAAAAACAAGATATTGGAGCACCCGCTTCTCTTCCTCCGTCATATAGAGAAGGGGCAGCACATAGGTTTTATCCTCATAGCAATAACCGCGGTATTTGGCGATATACAGCAGCGGTGCCCGCAAAGATACGATCATATATTCAATGTCGCGCTGAGCCTGCCGTACGGAGATTTCAAACTGCTGCGCAAGCAGCCGGCTGTTCGGATACCCGCTCTCTCTAATCTG
Organism: Paenibacillus tarimensis; assembly: GCA_041281825.1. Classification (GTDB taxonomy): domain Bacteria; phylum Bacillota; class Bacilli; order Paenibacillales; family Paenibacillaceae; genus Paenibacillus_D; species Paenibacillus_D tarimensis_A. The sequence goes on from CP166298.1 coordinate 4,668,122, forward strand.
CTGATCGAACCATTGAATCCGGTGTATATTGCTCAAGTCAAGGCAGCCTCCTTTCCTGTGTGAAAGGTCTTTCTTCCAATCATACCAAGCAAAAGCGGCTGCCGCCATCCTTGGAGACTGACAAAACACCCGTCCCCATCTTAAAGGGAACGGGCATCTCCGGCCTTCATCACCTGAATGCAATTAAGAGGAAGCTATCGCATCCACCTTGTTTTGCGGCGCATTGGAGCATCGTTTGCACACTTTGACCGCCGTTCCGTCGGACTTGGTGCGGGGGTAAAGCAATTTAATTCTTGTGCTGCTGCAGACCGGACACGTTCCCCGTCCGCGGGAAGGCAGACTCCACAGCACCCGTCCTCGTTTTGTTTTCGCCATTCATCGAAACCCCTTTTCAAAAATTTATAGCTTCACTTTTTTTGAACTGCCCGTCACACCCCTATTATAAAACGAATGGTACGACATAAAATGTCGTACCAGTTAAAGCTGCTTATTCTTTTTTAGCTTCAAACTCCATTTTCCCTTAAATCGCTCTTGCCTTTGGCATTCATCAAAAATAAAACCGTGCCGATCCAGCCGCATAGGGATGCAAAGAGCAAAATGACCGCCAACGATACATTCCCCGCAAGTGCTGTACTGAGTAAAGGCGCAATTGTCCCCCGAATGCCAAATAACATCAGATGCAGGCCGAAAACAACGGCCTCACGTCCCGGCACCAGCCGAAAAATATAAGCGAGTATGCCGATATCCCATATGGCGTCGCCTACGCCTTGTATGCCGCTGCCGACAAGGACTGCTGGGTAATTGTAAAAGAGTCCGTACAGCAAAGGAACGGCTGCAAACGAACCAATCCCGTATACTAAAACGCGTTGCGGAGAGAAACGGTCGACAGCCCAGCCAACGATGAAATAAGCTGACAGCAAACAGCTGAAATAAACGACACGCGCCCAGCCGATCTGTACATTGCTGAGTCCGAGCTGCTCGACTTGAATAATTTGATACAGCGGCTGCGCCAATATATTGCCGAAACCGGAAAAGGTGGTTGCCGCAAAAAACACGGCCAGGCCCGGGTACTGTTTTACAACTTGCCACTGCTCGCGAAGCGATGACCGCTTTGCCATTCTCGAATTCGAGGACGTCGTACCCGACTCCTTCAGCCGGGTAAACAGCAGAATCGAAATCGTACCTGTTACGGCAGCCGCGATCAGCGGTCCGGGAGGTCCGCCCGCATCGGTCCATAGGCCGACCGCATACGCGAGCGGAATCATAAACAGTCCCATAGCGACTCGGACATATCCCATTAACCGTCCCCGAAGGTCAGCCGGATATATCCGTGTCACGAGCGAGGCATAAGCAGGCGCTTGAATTCCCATCAGCATATGGAATACCAACGCAGTCACCACATAAACCCAAGGAACCCCAAAAAATGCCGGCAGCAGTATAAGCAATCTGCCAATAATATTGGGAATGATGACAAATGGCTTCGGACTCGAACGTTCAATCCAACCCGCCCACAGCGGGGAAAACATCAAACCGATCGCGGGCGCGGCTGCAAGCAAGCCGACTTGGATATTTGAAGCGCCTTGTTGAATCGCAATCGGAACATAAAACTGGTTAAATACAACATTAAACAAACTGAAGGTGCATGCCGCGGCAAAATCGATGCGAAAATTATGCCATGAGGTATAGTTCATATGCAGGCCGAGCCTGGGAAAGTTTCTCCATTTGCTAGCTTCCATCGTCCGGTTCTCGCCCTTTATCCAGTAGTAAGGAACAGAAAATATATCTTATTGCAGAATCTCACGTTTTCGCCCGTTTCGCAAGAGTATAATTTAACCAAACGCAGAACATTAATCCATCCCTATACCGCTTTCCCTGGCGGACGGTCTGCCGATCCGAAGCCTCCGGAAAAAGTATCCGCATGCCGTTCTGGCACACACAAGGGAAAACCCGAAAAACAGCAGCGCCCAAAGGGCCGCGGTTATGCCGGTTGATTGCTGCATCCCGTATGCGTCTCCTGCCTGCGCGGGGGCCGTTAAAGCCGTCAGTGTTAATGAAAACGGCCCGACGACCGACTCCTCCAACGTTAAGAAACATAGCAGCATATAATAAAAGCTTCTTACCGTTTGCCCTAGCATATAGGCGATTCCGTTCACAACGATAAAGCTGAGCAGCCAAATCTGACCGAAGCCTTGATGGACATATAATAGGAGAAGGAGCAGCGCAATCGTCGAAATGATTATCAGACCGGCCTTCTCTTGCCGTTTACTGTACAAATAAAACATCAGCACCGCGAAAGCCGAAGCAATGGTATATCCGCCTAAGGTCACAATCATTCCGCTCCAGTTGGAGGCGATCATCGAATAAGTAACGCCGCTATGGTCCGGATTCAGGTCAATTCTGAGCACCTTGCCGGAAAAAAGCAGCGTGAGCAGCGCATGCCCGAATTCATGGATCATCGTATCCAGCGTTCGAAAATAGGAAGAGAACGGGATAAATCGGGTCAATACCGCAGATCCGGCCAACAACATCAGTGTGACGATCCATTTTTTCATCTTCCTCATCCCGCCTCTCTTTATAAACGGTGAACCGTCATACATTTCATTATATTCATCTTACGGCGGAAGAACATTCACGTTTCAAACGGGTTTTACATATACCGGTCCGTCCTATATGCCAAATGACACGGAAAAAACAAGAAACCAGCCCTTGCAGCCTGAGTGGCTGCAAGGGCCGGTTTCCGTGTGTCCGCTCATGTTACTCGGAAATATAGGAGCAGCAATAGTCGGTTACGTCCGCTATTTGAAGCTTAAACTTCGCACCTGCCGGAACGGTGAACTCGCCTTTTCCCTGAATATGAATCCACTCGGTTTCACCGGGCAGCAATACCTTCAGGTCGCCGGCCAAAATTTCCATAATTTCCTTCACATCGGTACCGAATTCATAGTCGCCCGGCAGCATGATGCCGAGCGTCTTTTTCGTACCATCCGCGAATAATACCGTACGGCTGGTCACTTTGCCGTCGAAATAGACGTTGGCTTGTTTGACGATGGATACTTGATCGAATTGTGACATCGTGATGGACTGCTCCCTCTTGTTTGCTTAGCCGAATTACAGCATCGCTTTAACTTTGCTTACTACATTTTCAACGGTAAATCCGTATTCCTCAATGACGCGCGGTCCCGGAGCGGACGCGCCGAAGGTGGTGATGCCAAGCACTTCGCCTTGATCGCCGACATAACGTTCCCATCCGAACGGAGAAGCCATTTCGACTGCAAGACGAGCTTTGACATCCGGCAGCAATACCGAATCCTTGTACTCCTTCGATTGCTTCTCGAACAGATCCCAGCTTGGCATGCTGATGACGCGAACCTGAATGCCTTCCTCAGCAAGCGCTTTTTGAGCGTCTACGGCAAGCTGCACTTCGGAGCCTGTCGCTATAATCTGCGCTTGCGGATTGCCGGCGGCCGCATCGGAGATGACGTAAGCGCCGCGGGCAACGCCTTCGCGGGAAAGCTCCGCCGTACCGGCCAGAACCGGAAGGTTTTGCCGCGTTAATACGAGCGCTACCGGGTTCGATTTATTCTCCACCGCATATGCCCAAGCGGCGGAAGTTTCATTCGCATCCGCCGGACGGATAACCGTCAGGTCAGGAATGACGCGGATCGACGCGAGCTGCTCGATCGGCTCGTGTGTCGGACCGTCTTCGCCGACCGCGATGCTGTCGTGCGTCAGCACGTATACAACCGGCAGCTTCTGAATCGCGGAGAGACGAACGGCAGGGCGCAAGTAGTCGGTGAACACGAAGAATGTGCCGCCGTAAACTCTGAGACCGCTATGCAGCATAATGCCGTTCATCGCCGCCGCCATAGCGAACTCGCGCACGCCGAAGTAAATGTTGCGTCCGTCGTAGTTACCCGCTTTGTATATCGGCAAACCTTTCAGATGCGTCATCGTCGAGCTTTCCAGATCGGCAGATCCGCCTACGAGGTTTGGCACATTTTTAGCCAGTCCGTTTAGCGCATTGCCGGAAGCGACGCGGGTCGACACCGCTTTATCTTCAGGCGAGTAGACAGGCAGGTCGCGATCCCAGCCCTCCGGAAGGTCGCCTGCTAGAGCCGTTTCGAATTGAGCTGCCAGCTCCGGATAGGCTTTCTTATATTGAGCGAACAATGCATCCCATTGGGCATTCGTTTGCTCGCCTTGCTTCTTCACTTCCGCGAAATGCGCGCGCACTTGATCCGGAACGAAGAAATCTTCTTCTGCCGCCCATTCGTAAACTTGCTTGGTAAGCTTGGCCTCTTCCGTACCGAGCGGCGAACCGTGCGGACCGGCGTGGCCGCCTTTGCCGCCTTTGTTCGGACTACCGTAGCCAATAATCGTTTTGACTTCGATCATGGTCGGTTTCGTCAGATCGGCTTGCGCTTCGGCTACAGCTTTCGCAAGCGCGTCCAGATCGTTGCCGTCCTCTACGCGCAGCACTTGCCAGCCATAGGCTTCAAAGCGTTTAAGCACATTTTCGGAGAACGAGAGATTTAATTCGCCGTCAAGCGAAATATCATTCGAATCGTACAGCACGACCAGCTTGCCGAGCTTCAGATGAGCAGCCAGCGAAGCGGCTTCGTGAGAGATGCCCTCCATCAGGTCACCGTCCCCGCAAATCGCGTACGTGAAATGATCGATGACATTGAAGCCTTCCTTATTATAAGTAGCCGACAGCTGCGCTTCAGCCATCGCCATACCTACTGCCATCCCAATGCCTTGTCCAAGCGGACCTGTCGTTGCGTCCACGCCCGCTGTGTGGCCGAATTCGGGATGACCCGGCGTTTTGGAGCCCCATTGGCGGAAATTTTTCAACTCTTCAAGCGGAAGATCGTAGCCGGATAAATGAAGCAAGCTGTACAGCAGCATCGAGCCGTGGCCTGCGGACAGAACGAAACGGTCGCGGTTAATCCACAGCGGATTGGACGGATTGTGGCGCATGCTGCGTGCGAATAATTGGTATCCCATCGGCGCGGCGCCCATAGGCATGCCGGGGTGACCGGATTTCGCTTTCTCGATCGCATCGATCGAAAGCGTCCGGATCGTATCGATCGATAACTGATCGATAGACTTTTGAGTGACTGTCATTTTGATAACTTCCTCCCATTCCTTGTCTGTGATGCCGATTGTTTTTTTCTCTACATATGCTGCTAATAGCGAGTTGCAAGCTCGCAATGGCTTTGAAATATTGTACCATTAGAGCACGCGATTTTCCATAATAACGGCATATTAATTGAAAACAACCGTTTTGTTCTGATGAACCAGCACTCTGTCCTCAATATGCCATTTCACCGCGCGCGCCAGAACGACACGCTCAATCGTCCGGCCGATCCGCTTGAGATCGTCCACATTGTCGCGATGGCTGACGCGCTGAACGTCCTGCTCGATAATCGGACCGCCGTCCAGCTCCTCGGTGACGTAGTGGGCCGTCGCTCCAATGATTTTTACCCCTCGCTTATAGGCTTGCGCATAAGGCTTGCCGCCCACGAACGCCGGCAGGAACGAATGATGGATATTGATGATCCGGTTCGGGTATTGCTCAATGAATTTAGCCGGAATGATCTGCATATAACGGGCCAGAACGATCAGGTCCGCCTTCTCCGATACGATCTCCAGATGCTTCTTCTCCGCTTCGGCTTTCGTATCCGTAGTAATCGGTACGTGATAGTAATCGATGCCGAACGATTCGACAAGCTCCCGCATATCTTCATGATTGCTGACGACCATAGCGATTTCGGCATCCAGGTCACCCGCTTTCCACTGCCAGAGCAGCTCCAACAGGCAATGATCCTCCTTGGATACGAAAATCGCCAGACGTTTGCGGCGGCTTGCGCGGAAAGTATGCCATTTCATATCAAACCGGTCTGCAACCCGGGCAAAATCCTCCTGCAGCACCGGCAGTTCCTTCTCCAAATCCGTCATATCAAATTCAAAACGGATAAAAAACATCCCGCCGTCCGGATCGTTCGTATACTGGTCCGACTGTACGATATTTGCGCCATGCTCGTGCAGAAAATGCGACACGGCAGCGACGATGCCGGAACGGTCCGGGCAAGAGATGAGCATGCGCGCCCGGTTGCTCTTCGCAGCGCGCTGCTTGGATTGTTGCGGTTCGTAAGCATTCGATTGCATGTTGATAAGTAACTTCCTTCCGTATAATTATGCGTCCGCAAGCAAATGTTTGCCCGCGAACCATGCTGTTATCCGATGATTGATCTCCTCTTCGCTTAAATCCTGCAGCACCTGGCTTTCGAATACGAGATCGAACAGCCTGTCCATCGGCTCGCGCGGATCGGCCTTTTTTGCTTTCGCGTCATTCTTCAGCACATCCCATGTGGAAAGCACATATTCACGCGAATTGATCTCTTCCTTCTCAAAGAAATGATGAAGCCGCTCGACATGATCGAAGAACGAATCGCCGAATCTTTCCTTTGCATTACCGCGAAGGAGCGCGATTTCGGCTTCATACATCGGACGCTGTTTTTTGCTGTCCTTTCCGATCCATGGGGTCTCAAGTATAAACGGACGTCCTGCAAGCGCCTCGTGGTGGACGATTCTTTTGATCGCCTCGTGGCCGAGCCAGCCCGCTCCAACCGGGGCATGGCGGTCCTTGCCCGCGCCGCGGGGATTTTTCGAGTCGTTTACATGGACGACAGCTACCCGATCCAGCCCGACGATACGGTCGAACTCGGCAAGCACTCCGTCCAGATCGTCGATCAGATCATAACCCGCATCATGCATATGACATGTATCCATACAGACGGTCAAACGGTTATTGTCCGGCACCTTATCAATTATCGCGGCAATTTCCTCGAAGCTGCGGCCGACCTCCGTCCCTTTGCCGGCCATCGTTTCGAGCGCGATGTTTACATCGGTGTCTTTCGTTGCCTCAAGAACCTCGTTCAAGCCTTCGGCGATCCGGGCAATGCCGTATTCCGCATCTTTATCCGTGTAAGCGCCCGGGTGCAGCACGATATTGCGGACACCGATCTTTTCCGTGCGGCGAATTTCTTCCTGGAGAAACCGAACGGCTAGCTCGAACGTATCCTCTTTGTAAGATCCGAGATTAATAATATAAGGGGCATGTACCACAATCTCGTCGATGCCGTTTTCCTGCATGGCTGCCTTGCCTTCTTCGATGTATAAGTCCTCGATCGGCTTGCGCCGCGTATTTTGCGGAGCGCCGGTATAAATCATGAATGAGCTGGAACCATAGGAGACCGCTTCATTGGCGGCGGTCAGCAATCCTTTGTCGGAAAATGAGACGTGCGAACCGATTTTCAACATAATAGGGTATCTCCTTAAAATGGGATCTTTGAGCATGACAGCTTACTCAATCTTATTTTACAGGTAATATCGAAATAAATCTAGGAATACGTTATAATTCCTATTGAGGTGAATGATCCATGAAAGCTGCACCCGACGGGTTTATGTTTTTTATTGTTTTTTGGGCGGTCGTGCTGCTTGGCTTTATGTCCATCGGCGGATATTTCATGTTCCGCAAGTTTCTGAAGGTACTGCCGATGCGGGACGGCAAATCAAAGCTCGATTGGCAAAATTATTGGGTCGAGCGAAGCCGTCCGATGTGGACCGATGAGACAAAGATATTTCTTGACGAGCTAGTCTCTCCTGTACCGCAAGCGTTCCGCGATATCGCCAAACATACGATAGCCGCCAAAATCGGACAGGTCGCCGTGGAGAGCGGCGCATCCCAGGTGACTCGGGACCACTGTATTGAAGGATATATCCGAGCCACGCCCAAAAGGGATTACCGGAGTCTAATCTCGTTCCTGGAGAAGCAAGAGATCGATTACACGCCGTACAAACATTTATTGGGTAAGTAAGCCGCCGCTCCCTTGGCGGCTTATCCCTTTTTAGAGGTTGTTTTCTTACGAAAACGTGTACCGCTCCTCATTTTCAACCTCAAACGTTTTCGTAGAAAACGTCACTTCGGAAGCATACGCTTCGGTGCTTATAACCGGGCTTTTAAACAGGCTCTTATCAAGAGGCCATTCAAAAAAATGTCGATTGATGTGGAACTTCACGGGGCTTACATACGTTATACATTACAGGAGGTGGTCGAATTGACCAACGCATCAAAGACTAGACTTCAAACGAAAGCAAAGCTCGCCCTGGCGCTTGTCCTTGCCGTATCCATAGCTACAGCCTGTACGGCCGGCGAGGGGACAGGCAATGAAAATTTACCATCCGCCATCAATAACGGAAGCGGTGCAAATACTGAGAACAATCAGAATGATAACCCGTCCGCGATTATGGATCCGGATTCAGCGGTCCCGGATGAAGAAACGCCGCCGGCGAATTCTGAACCGAAAGAAGATCATTCGATTTTATCCGCGGAGGGTACGTTCAACGGACAGATAGACAGCCATTCGGTAGAGCTGAGTACCAAGGATGGAATTGCCGCATTTCAGCATGACGAGGATCTGAACGATGCCTTGTCCAAGCTTCAAAAGGATGCTAAAGTGCATTACACGTACACGGAGAAACTAGTGGAAGCGGACGGCCAGACAATCAAGCAGCTGTGGCTGGTCAGCATCGAAACAGCGTCATAATAAAGGAAAAATTTGAGGTGGTTGTATGCGAATAGCCGTTACAGGAGGCTCCGGCTTTATCGGCAACGCTCTCGTTCAATATTTGCTGGAGCGCGGTGATGAAGTGTGGATTATAACCCGGTCAACCGGGAGGATCGAACAGCAGGACCCGAAGCTGCATGTCATCACCTGGGAAGATCTCGCCTCCAAGCCGGAAAGGCTGGAAGGCCTCAACGCCATCGTAAATCTTGCGGGAGAATCCATTAACCAGCGGTGGACCTCCGAAGCCAAAGAACGGATTCTCAAATCTCGGCTGGATGCCGCAGATCGGATTGCCAAGCTGGTGCGGGCGCTTGAGCGCAAGCCTCAAACGGTCATAAACGCTTCCGGCATATCGATTTACGGCTCCTCGGAGACGGCTGAATTTGATGAAAGCAGCGCATCGAATATATCGGATTTTCTCTCTTCCGTTGTGGAGAAGTGGGAGAAGGCTGCGAACGCAATCCAAACCGAGCGCTTGGTGAAGCTGCGCGTCGGTGTCGTGCTGGGGCGGTCGGGAGGGGCGTTTCCCGCGATGGCGATGCCTTACCGGCTATTTGCCGGCGGCAAGGTCGGAAACGGCAAACAGTGGCTCTCCTGGATCCATCTCGAAGATATGGTTCGACTGATCGTTTTTTGCATTGACAACGAACAAATGGAAGGTCCCATTAACGCTTCGGCACCTGAGCCGGTTACGAACGACGGTTTTGGCCGGGCGCTCGGCAAGGCCTTGGGACGGCCCCACTGGTTCCCCGTCCCGGCGTTCCTGATGAAAGCTTTGTTCGGCGAACTGTCCGTGTTGCTTCTGGAAGGTCAACGGGTACTTCCCCGCAAAGCGCTGGAAGCGGGCTTCCGCTTCCATTACCCCGATATCCATTCGGCGATGCGTAATCTTGCCGGAAAAGACTAAACGGACCCGCTAGATTAAGAGTTGCAGAATCATCATCGAAACCATTCCGGCAATGACCGCTCCCAATAAACTTCTTGTGACCACCGCAACGAACAAGGTTGGAATCAGAGCAAGCAGGTTTACATTGCCGGATAATGGGATGAGCCGCTCATCGGCCGTTAATAATGCTTGCGCTAACAGCGCGGCCATGACGGCGACAGGTATATGCCTCAAAAACCGTTGTATCTGTTCCGGCATTTGAATACGGCTTAGGAAGACAAGAGGCAGTATTCTCGGAAGTAAAGTAACCAGCGAAACACCCGCCAATATGAACAGAAATTCAGCCCTTACTTCCATTTTTCCGCCACCACCCCTATACATGCGGCCGATGTCGCCGCGAACATGACGGCAATGCTTCCGGGAACGAACAAAAATGCCATTATAAAGATAAAGATTGCACTTATGATGATAGATGCATCCGCCTTCCATTGTTTACGGTCAGCAACCTGCAGGACAAGAAGTCCGACAAACATGGCCGGCAGTGCATAGCTTAAGCCGTATTTGTCAGGATCGGGAATCGCTGCGCCGAATAATGCTCCGGCCAAATTCGCCGCGACCCAGTTCAGGTGAGCCGTTATATTCATTCCGAACATCCACTTATCGCTATGTTTCATATGAGCCGTTAAACGGTTGATCGCAACGCCGAACGTTTCATCGGTCAACTGCGATCCGATAAGCATATTTGTCCATGGGGAGTATTTTCGGAAAAAAGGCGCCAGCGCCGCACTGAGCAATAAATGCCGAATATTCACAAAGAAGACCGTAACAATAATCGAAACCGCCGGAGTGCTTGCTGCCACCATCCCGGCAACAATAAATTGAGCAGAACCGGCATAGAGAAATACCGACATCAGAACAATCTCCCCCGTGCTGAGTCCGGCCGTTTTCCCCACAACGCCTGTCGCAAATCCGAGACTGAGGTATCCTAATAACGTCGGGATGCAGTCTCTTACACCCTTCCAGAAAGCCGCCACGGCAGTTGCTGTTATTGATTCCGCCCTTTCGAGTTCCATTTGATCCATTCCCCCGTTACAATAAAGATAATGCATAACGACATAATTGTATGTTATATTATACATAAATATGATATAACGCACAATAATCAGGAGGACACGTGGAACCCATTCATATTATCGTAGGACGAAATATGCAAGCGATAAGAAAACAAAGAGGACTTAGTTTGGATAAAGTTTCCGAATTAACAGGGGTCAGCAAGGCGATGTTAGGCCAAATCGAGCGGGGGGACACAAATCCTACCGTAGGAGTGCTTTGGAAGATCGTTAACGGCCTGCATATTTCTTTTACGTCCCTCATTGATACGGATCGCCAAGGGGTAACGGTTGCATCGCCAAAGGAATCCGAACCTTTTACGGAACAATCCGGGCTGTACAAGGCATATCCTATTTTTCCATTTAACCCTGAGACCCGATTTGAAATGTTCCTTGTTGAACTCGAACCCGGTTGCGTCCACACATCCGAACCCCATAACAAAGTGAACGAATACATTCTTGTCTGGGAGGGCCATCTTACGGTAACAATCGCAGACGTACAGTATACGCTGCGTGCCGGAGAGGCGATCAGCTTCAAAGCGGATTGCCCCCATACGTATCATAACGGCTCGGACCGTCCGGTTCGTTGTCATACTGTGATCTTTTACGGAGCGTAAGACTGGACCACAACATTAATTGCTATTCTTCGCATACTCTGTAAACAGGGCCGTTAGGCCCTGCAAGCTGAAGCCGGTCTCCGGCTTTCAGCGGGTAAACCTTGTAAGGCACCATCATCTGGTCATTGAGCAGACTGCCGTTCCGCGAGCCCAAATCTCTTGCAGAACATCTTCCCTCGCTTCTCCCGAATTCGATATGCGAACGCGACAGTCCTTCCTCCGGGTCGACATAATCTGCAGATTCCTCAGACCGGCCTATGACTATTATTTCTTTATTAAGCGATACCCGTTCCGCTTTCCCGTTCCCAGTCGTTCTTTCCAGGTATGGAATTTGGGCTCCAGCACCACCCTCCGAGGCTTCATTCTTGCCAAGCATGACGGTAGCATCCTGCTGGGATTGCGTTTGCAACGGAACAGCCGGACCTGATGAATGGAAGCCGTTCCCTACAAGCAACCGGGAATCCGGTATTTCCAGCTCATACTCCGCCTTAATCCCGCGATCGAAAACTTCGCTTTCCGATTGTTTCACCGTTTCCCATCTGGTGCCGCCGTTCCAAATGCCATTATCGCTGCGCTCCGCTTTCGGAAAATGCCGGCCGTAATCTAGAGATGTATTTACAATGCCCGAATTGACTTCAATAACCGGCTCATATTCCGTTTCCCTCTTTGCTCCTGCATATTTGCGAAGCCAAACAAATCCCGCACCGATCAAAAGGAGCGAAATTCCTGCGCTTACGGAAGCGGATGCGGGAGACGGAGAGTCGAAAAAGCCGAACCGCCATGCGGCGGCAATCAGAACAGCAAGTACAGCCCATGCATACCATATAATCCTTGAAGATTTATCAGCATTTCGCCGGTTTTCAGCCGCAACATTACCGTTATCCGGAAATAACTGTCCCCTTGTTTCATTGTCAGCAGAAAAAGGCCAATCCGGCGTCATATCCGATGGCGGGGAAGATTGAAGCGGAACTTCTGCCGGAGGAACGGGAATGTTAATACCGGAATGTTTAGCGGACATAGCTCTTGCTGCAAAAGGCTCCGAAAGACCGCTATTTTCTCCTTTCTCCGGTGCCCCTTTAACCGCGCCTTGAAGCTGAAAGGGCTCCGACAGCAACGAAAGCAGAAGATTCCGTACCGGCCCGAACGTGCCGGACGGCTCATTTAACATTTGAAAGAGCTTTTGTAAGCCGGTACCGTCAACTTCATCGATATGGCTTGTAAATCGGACGGCCATCGACAGCAGAGTTTCTCTTGCCGCTCCATGAAGGCTGCTATCCCGTAGCGGAACATAGGTAAGGGCGATCTCGTCCCACTGTTCCCCAATAAAAATAAAATTTTCATGCAGCAGCATACCATCCGTCCGAAGCATATAATGCTTGCAATCCTCAAGCGCTTCAATAACGGCAAGCACCAGCATGTAATAATCGTTCATCGTAAACGGACGATGGGAGAGACGTTGAGCAAGCATTCTTTTCCCTGTGAGCTTGTAATGAAAGCTGATCTGCCCGTCCAATTCGAACCATTCGACCGGCAGCAGCCGGGGAATCGATCCCGCCTGCAGCATTTGCAGCTCGACTTCTTCGAGCTCCTCCCGCTTTATCCCTTCATCGCGACAAAGCACCATTTCATGGTCGCGGCGCATTGTGAAATCAATTTTATACGGCTCCATTTCCATCACCCTCCCAAGTAAATATTGAGATACCAAACCACAGCCGCAGGCGCTACCGCAAGCATAAACGGAAACCTTGTATATTTGCCGGTTTCTCTTGCCGGCTGCACTTCGTTGGAGGCCGTTACAAAGCTGCCAGAAGCCAATGTGGCTGCCCTTCTAATGATCGGATGCCTTGCAATGATGATCACCAACCCGATAACGCCTGCGAACAATACGGAATATACGGTCATATGAAGCACCTGCAGCACGCCGACCCAGGATCCTAATGCCGCGAACAATTTGACATCGCCTGCGCCGATCCCTTTCAGTGCATATAGAATCAGCATCGGCAGCAGTCCTGCCAATGTACCGGCCAGCGATCCCGCCAATGCGTCGGTCCCATCCGTAATCGTGAAATAGACCCACGCCGCCGCACAGGCCGGTATTGTTAATGCGTTCGGAATTCTCATCGATTTGACATCACAGACTAACGCGGCCACAAGCAGAATCATTGCTGCAGCATGATGGATGAGCATTGTTCTCTCTCCTCGATTCTCTATTGCTTTTTTTCTACCGTGAAATGCATACCGGCGCGTGTGCCGTCGTCTAATGCCGTGACAAACAGCTCCCAAATCCCCGGCGTTGTATTGCCGGAAACGTGCCATTCCCAGGATACCATCCCGTCCGCATCCGCAGTCGCCTCCCCCAAATGCCTTGCTTTGCTCGTTCCGCTCTTGTATTCTACGGACAACGATACTTTGCGGCCGGGATCGGTACTTGCGATTACTCTTGCCTTTCTTCCCGGCCGCAGCGGGGACGGGTCAATTGCGATAATGTGAAGCTGTCCTTCCGCTAATTCATCACTGTAGACTTGTGAAGGCAGCGCATCGCTGATCCATACCCGTTCCTCCGACCGTTCCCGAAGCAAGAGCGAGCGCTTCGTAAAAGGCAGATAAAGCGGAAATTCGTACTCCAGCGTTACCGAGAAATACGGTTCCTCCTTCTGCTTCAGATCGGGAAGGGAGATGCGGTGCACAGACAGCCGCTCAGGTTCGAGTAAAGTTTCTGCCGCCATCTCCCTTACAATCGGTTCCACGAAGCTGCGTGCTGCCGTTGTTGCGGCAATATCCTTAAGCCCGCTCCAATCGCCTTCGCTGACCGACTTCAGCAGCGGACCGGCCGGTTCGGGAATCCAATCGGCCAGTTCCCCGACAATCGGTCCGAATTCCCCCAACGGGAGCCCTCCTGCTGCCGCCTCATGCGGCTTATCGCCCCACTTCCCGGCAGCCAGGGCCGCCGGATAAATATGCGCAGCCGTCTGACGAACCGTTTGGGCTGCCGTATCATGCAGCGCCATTTGGACCGCTGCAAGACGGACCATAACAATCAGAAACAGCAGCACGAACAAAAACACCGGGGCTGCAATCGCCGCCTCAAGAGCGATTCCGCCCTCTTCGCTACATATACGACCAGGCGACCGTCTTCTTTGATTCATAACGGTTTCCGACAACCCTTCCTTTCAATAATCCGGTACGCGACATTCCTTTCATCAAACCCGGCAAAAACCAAAGCTTAACCGATCCGTCAACCTCGCCCGTTACGGCTGCGGCCATCCGGTGCAGACGATAGCCGGTAGCGTGCTCGATGACCGCCATCATCCGGTTCATTTTCGTTTCCTCACTGCCGTGAATGAGCAGAAACAGCCGCAAATAATCCTTGTAAGCAATTTGTACCGCAGCATACTTGCTTAACGGCGTCTGTCCCTGTTTAACGAGCAAGACGATATCTTCCATCGCCTTCTCCAGTCCGTACACGAGCGCAGCGGAGAAAATGACCAGCGGATGTGCCATCGTCCGGCATTCCACCAACCCCTCCATTGTGCGGATCGCCAGCCTGACCGAAAAAATTTCCGCATAAGCGGCCGCTACATTAGATACCGGATGATGAAAGCCGTAAAGAATATATTCGGCCTCCTGCTCATGAACGCCGAACCCTGAAGCTGCTCCGCCGTTAAGATCGCCGCTTAATAGGCCTTTCAAACTATCCGGAGAATAGGAGCTAAAACGGTGTACGGCATATTCATTCAAGTAGAGCGCATCCCGGATGGCAGCCGAAACATCCGCCATTGAACTGAGCATCTCTCCTGCTGAAGTCAGAGAACGCAGCGCATCTTTTCCGGCATCGCCTTTTTCTCCTGTACCGTTACTGCCGTCTTGTTGCGAACCGCCCGTTTGATTCAGACGAACAATCTGCTCATACCGGGCCTTAAGCTCTTGAAACTGTTTCTTATCCTCATCCGAAGGCTTTATACCTTCAATACGCTGAAGCAGGCGCTTTGCATCGCTCCACTTGTTGTCCGCTTGTCTCTTCAGTTCTTTCCGTTCCCGCTCGGATGAAGATTTGGACTGCAGTTCTTCCTCCATGGCATTCACAATGGCTGCAGGCTGAATAAAATTATGTTCATACCTAAGGTACAAATTATTAACGTTCGTTGCAGCATCCGATAATCCGGATGGGAGGGAAGGCGAAGCGAGCGCTGCAGACATAACGGCTTCAAACCCCTCTGCTGCCGCTGTTATTTCGGCAAAGTCGGCTGCCTGCCGGGCGATCTTCTCTTTAAAAGCATCAAACCATTCCGGCTCCATTACAAGATCAGCCGTCATATCACGAACATCCTGCATATCCGTGCCCTCAGCGGCAGCATCGGGCAGCTCTTCGGCTCCCGTCAAAGACGACAGCCGGTTGAAGCTCGATACGGAATCGCCCCCCTTTCCCTGCAGGGTCAGCATTCGCATTTGCTCATTCAGTTCACGCGCTTGCTCAAGTTTAAATAATGCATCTGCCTGCATTTGTACATGCCGTGCGGACAGCTGAGCTGCCAACTGTCCGGATTCAGATGCCGCAGAAGCCGCGCCTTGCCGGTATGCGGCTATGGCAGCCATTAGCGGCGGCAGCTGCTCCTCTTTTACAAACGCCGCGCTATTCATCATGCCGACATAGGCCGGATAAGACGAGGCAGCGCCGCTATTGCTTTGAAGAAAACCGGAAATGCCGGAGGAAACCACTTGGTTTGCCATGGAACGCATAATGCCGATGACGCCTTCCAGATCCCGCTCCCGCGCCTCATACAGCTTTTGCATCTGATCGAGTACCGATACCGTTGCCGCAGCTTCTCCCAAAGCTGTCGATAGCGGCTTAAATTTATTCACGATCTCCATCGTAAAATCAATCGGCGCTTTATATTTCATCTCCTCCAGCACTTGTCTTCGAAACACAGGCAATTGTCCAAGCAGCTGCGCATGATTGACGTGACCGGACTCGATCCGTACGTCAAGCAGCCGGAACGATTTTGATTCACCGCTCCTCAGACTTCCTTCCAGTACTCTGCCGAAAATCTCATCCGCTTCCGACCCTCCGCGCGCAAATAATCCGTAATCCGAATACAGCCGGTCATCATAGGCCGAAAGCACCGAACGAACGGCCGACCGTGCGGCCGATTCCAGCTGGAGATTCATTGCCGCTACCCTTGCGTAGTCAATCAGCACCGCATTGAACACGAAAATACCCGCCGTCACTACAATAAAATAGATCGAGACCGATCCTCCGTCACTCCCGAATAACCGCCTCACATCCTCCCCCCTGTCCTGCCGCTGTCACCTGCCCTCTTATTCCTTAGAATTTCCGCCGCTTCCCGACGAGATGACGCACCGTCCGAACCTCCGAATTTGCCGGAATAATATCGTACCAGCTCAACGTTTCTGATAAATTCAGGCGGATCGACGACCGCACTTTGTGCGCGTGAATTCGGCTCTGACCGGCCAATCAAAGCTTCCAAAGGAGAGAGTGAAATGGCATGGCGAAGCTTGACCGATATTTTCCGCACCAATGCTCCCTGTTCATATGCGATTTCACCTGCATACGACACGGGGATCCATGCAGAAGCCGCGGACAGCTTGCGTTCCGGCAGAGAGCGCCCTTCATCCCGCGTCCCGGCATTCGGCATCCGGATAACCGCCCGTTCCTCGCTTTTCCCTACACCAAAAAACGATTCGAGCATATCGTCGTCGCTTACCCGCCAGTACAATCCGTCGTAGCTTCCATCCGGCGCCTGCCCCGTATCCGCCGAACGGTGGCTGTTTCCCCAATTGAAAGCAGTACGATCCGCAGCGGCAGAGGAGATATGATACAGGATAACCTTTTGATACACATACAAGCTCATTAGCAGCATGGCCAGCGTTAGTATGAAAATCATCGGAAAAACCAGGGAAGATTCCAGCGTAAAGCTGCCTTCTTCCCCCCGCACCCAGATCCGGCAACGGCAGATCCACTTGCTACTTGAAAATCTTATTTGCTTCATCGTCTGCCTTGCCCATTAAATTTTCGATCAAATCGATGATCCAGTCTTTAAACAGCAATGCAATAATAATCACGACCGCAATAATTAAAATGACTTCAAGCGTGCCGAGTCCTTCCTCCGATTTCATAAACCGTTTGACAGCCTGTACCGTCTTCTTCACAGTTGAACTCCCCTTTATCGATTGATATAGAACTTCAAAAAATTGTTGGTAAAGCTCGATTGTATGTCCCGCGAGATAAGCAGTCATGACAACAAAAGCATTGCCGGCGAAGCGACAATCGTCATCAACACCAAGAAAATAACGACTAACGGAAACACCAGCTTCGAGGAGGCTTCTTCGCCTCTCGAACGTGCGATTGCCTTGCGTTTTTCCCATAACACCCCGGACAGCTCGCGCAATGAAGCCGTAAACTGTCCTCCTCCCCGCCGGTGATTGAGCAGCAGTGCCGTCGTAAACAAAGCCACCTCTTGAACCGCACAACGTTTGCTGAATGTCTCCAGCGCACTCGGAAAGGAAACGCCGTTGCGGACTTCATTGCACATTTTCTCCAGCTCGGTGAACAATGGATTCACCCCGCCGCTTTCCATGCGATGCCGCTCCAGACAACGGATGATCGCCTGCATTAAAGTTTCGCCCGCTCCTGTGAGCAAGATCAGCTTGCTAAGCAGCTCCGGAAGCGCCAGCAGCATATCCTGTCTTCGCTTCTCCAGCTTCCGCTGAACATCGCGGATTCGTGCGAGTGGGACAATGACCGCCATCAAGCCTCCCAGCTGCAATAGCATCGGCTCATCGCCGGCCGCGGATAACAGTGCGCCGGCTGTCATAGACAAGTAGCCGAATCCGACGCTCTCCGCCATAAAACGTTTTGTTTCCTCAATGCTGTGGCCTGTCCCGTTAAGGATGACAAGCCGGCGGTGAATGGCCGTTAATTGGACCGGCAGCTTTTCCCAAAGCTTCAACCGGTCCATCGTCCGAAGAAACGGTTCGCAAATCCATATGTTTCCTGCAGACCGTTTTGCTGAAGCCCTTTGTCGCGGCTTCACGCCGCCGTGAAGGCCGCTTTGATAATGGAATAAAGCGACTTCACCGGCCCAGAGTACCAATAACAGCAGTAAAATCCCTAAGCCCATCAATATCTCCTTTTAGTGGACGTTCCCTGGCTTTTTTGAACACGCATTATAATCTACGTCTTAATGTCCATCAGTTTATAGATGAACCAGTAACAGCCGGCCAGCAGCAACAGCGCTACGGTCAGCAGCACATATCCGATACCATCGTAAAGAGGTTCCATGTAATCGGGAGCCGCAAAACCGAGAAAAGCGAGGAACAGAAACGGAACCCCCATCATAATGCGGCTCTCAAACCGTTTCTGCGCAATCATGACCGAAATCTCCAACTGGATGTCCAGCTTCTCGCCGATCATCTGCGACGTTTGCCGAATCACTTCCACGAGATCGCCGCCTGATCGCTTTCCGACACAGAATACATCCACAAAATGCGTAATGTCTTCGATTCCCGTCCTGTCGCTGAAGCTTCGCAAGCTTTGCTCAAGCGGTTCACCGTTCTCCAGCCGAAACCGGATAATATCGAACTCCCTTACAATTTCCGCATTCGGATCCGGGTAAAGGAACCGAAGGTCGGAAGGTACCGTTTTGAATGCATTTTCGACGGAACGGCCTGCAGCCAGCGACGATGTCAGCGAAAACAAGGCCTCCTTGAATTGGAGCTTGATCCTCTCCCTTCTTTTGTTCAGCAGGGCCGCACGATACAACCGGGGCGCGATCAACCCTGCGGAGCACAACAGCAGCGCCATAATAACGGACCGGTAAAATAGATAGGACGCCAAAAAGGCGGCTGCAATGCCTATCGCAGCGGATAAGAGCCGCTCTCTCCGGTTTAATGTAAGGCTTCGATAATCCGGAAGAGATTGGGTCGGTTGCGAAGGGACGTTAATCCGGGTCTGGAGATTCATTTATGCTCCCTCCACACGATCGGCAATTCCCGCCATTTCAAGCTTCCTCGTATTTTGCAGCCGGCTGCCGACACGGCGTAATCCGCCGACGATCCTGCCCTCAAATTCTCCTTCCTCCTCGAAACGGAACAGCAGATTCAGCGCTACCTCGCCGTTCTTCATCCCGATGACCTCACTGATTTCGGTAACGCGTCTTGTGCGGTCTCGCAGACGGGAGAGGTGAATCATCACATCAAGGGCCGATGCGATCTGCTGCCGGATCACCCCGACCGGCAGGTCTGCAGCGCTCAGCACCATCGTTTCCAGACGGCCAAGCATATCCTTGGCTCCGTTGGCATGGCCGGTGGACAAGCTGCCGTCATGACCTGTATTCATCGCCTGCAGCATATCAAGGGCCTCTCCTCCTCTCACTTCTCCCACGATAATCCGGCTAGGTCTCATTCTTAGCGATGCGCGGATGAGCTCTTTCATCGCAATCTCCCCCTTCCCCTCCGTGTTGGCGTTTCGCGTCTCCAACGATACGAGGTTCTGCACGCTCCGGATTTGAAGCTCCGCCGAATCTTCAATCGTAACAATCCTCTCGTCCGGCGGAATGTATTGGGACAACGCGTTTAAGAACGTTGTTTTGCCGGAGCCTGTTCCTCCGCTTATAAACAGGTTGTATTTAGCCAGCACAAGCTGCTTCAGGAAATCGGCCGCTTCCGGAGTAAGCGATCCAAGCCGGATGAGGTCCTCCATATATAACGGTTGCTCCGGGAATTTGCGGATCGTCAATGTCGGTCCCTTTAAAGCAATGGGAGGAAGAACGACATGCACGCGCGAGCCATCCTTCAATCTCGCATCGACAATCGGGCTGGATTCGTTCACGACTCTGTTAACGCCGGCAACGATGCCTTGAATAATATCCTCAAGTCGTTCCTTGCTCTCAAAAGCTACAGGATACCTACTCATTCTCCCGGCTTGCTCGATGAACACCTCATCATGCGCATTGATCATAATTTCCGTGACGCTCGGATCCTCCATGAGCGGCTGCAGCACATCCAGTCCGCGAAAGGAGTGAAACAACCGCCGGACAAGCCGCACTTTCTCTCCGGATGTCATCGGATTCAACCGGCACCGCTCGAACACCGTCCGTTCGACCGCATTCATAAGCGCCTCATCGGTTACCGATCCGCTCAGGTCGATTCTCTCCCGAATACGGTCCCGCAGCTCCAGCACCACCTCCTCTGTCATCCGTGTCCCCTCCTTTCGGCCAAACCCAAGCCTCAAGCACCCGCCGGACCGAACCCCGGTATACCGGAGAAGCAAGCAGCTGCATCGGGTGCCCCGTCTGCCTCCATTGCGGGATATAAGGAAGGATGCCGCGGACGTTACCGGCAAACGGCCAATCCGGGCTTGTACCATCAACATCCTTGATGCTGCCGGCTTCCGAATTGCCCACCTGCAGAAATCTCATTTTGCATTCATGCCGCGTGTAAGCATCTCCCCATTTTCGCCTGCCATAGCCAAGCGCCGTTTTGCTCTTGTAGAGCCCGGCAGGATCGGTACATCCGAGCCAAAACATAAGGTTGCAGCTCTCGAGAGCTTGCAGATGAACGGCATCCATCATGCCATCCAAATCGACGATCACCATATCGTACCCGCCGTGATTCATAATTACATCAAGCAAATGCTTCAGCAACTCCGGGGTGAGCGCCTGCCTCTCCTCCGGCGCCGGAGCCTGCGCAAAGTAGTCCGTTTTAACGACGGGGTGGTGCTTCCGAAGGGAGGCGAATAACGCCCCCGCCTTCTCCGGCTGGGACTGCAGGGCGTATAGCATGTTCGAAAAATCATTTTCCCCGGAATCAAGACCGTTGCCGAAATAAACGCCGGAGCTGTTCCACAGTTCCAGGTTTAAATAAAACACCCGCCTCCCGTCCCCCGCGGCCTGCTGGGCCATATTAAGCGCTAACGTCGTCTTTCCGATGCCGCCTGTCGCCGAATAAACAGCAATTAATACGGTCTGGCCCCGACTAATGCCGGGCAATGCCGAGACACCGGCAGCTCCGGAATAAATACCTTGCAGCTCATGCAGCAGCTTGGGCAGCGGTTGGAATTGAAGAACCTGAGGATACTTCCCAGCTTCATTAACCCGAAGGACAAGCGAGCAAGCCGGAACGCGCTCTGGCATCGCATCTTCCGCTTCCTCCAGAAATGCCGGCTGCGCGGCAATGAAATCCGCCGGGTACCCGCTGCGGAGATATTGCTTTAACGCCTGCGGGTTTGTAAAAGCCGTCACTTGCCAGTCCGCCGCTGCCGATGAATCCCGCATATACTCTGCTGCTCTTCTGACATATTCCTGTTCCTTGGCAGCAACGATCATCGTCTTGTTTCTCATCGCAACACCTCCCGAAACGCAAAAAAACACCGCAAACCGCGCATCATCATGCGCAGGTTCGCGGTGCTTCCGCAAAACATCTTATTGGTTGAATTTGGAGTTAATTTATCACATATTTTTCAATTCGTCAACTCATTTGTTTTGCATTTTGTTCCAATCTGTCAGAAATTTCTCAATACCGATATCGGTCAGCGGATGCTTCCACAACGAAGGCAGCAGCGATCCCGGAATCGTCGCGATATGCGAGCCGGCAACGGCAGCTTGCTCTACATGTCCGATATTCCGAATGCTCGCTGCGATAATTTCCGTTTCAAACCCATAATTTTCAATAATGGTCTTCAACTGGCGTATCAATGCCATGCCTTCCACCGCAATATCGTCCAAACGGCCGATAAACGGGCTGATAAACGTCGCGCCTGCTTTGGACGCCATCAAGCCTTGGGCTGCGGAGAAAATAAGCGTTACATTTGTTTTAATCCCTTTTTGCGAAAGCTCGTGACATGCATAGAGTCCGTCCTCGGTCATCGGAAGCTTAATGACGACATTCGGCGCCCACTCCGCAATTTCATAGGCCTCCTTAAGCATCTCTTCAGCTTTCGTACCGATGACCTCGGCGCTTACCGGACCGGCAACGATGCCGCAAATTTCTTGAATGACCTGTTTGAAATCGCGGCCTTCTTTGGCGATAAGCGACGGATTGGTCGTTACCCCATCGACCAGTCCAAGCTTAGCGATCCTTTTAATTTCCTCTACGTTTGCAGTGTCCAGAAAAAATTTCATTATTTTAATCTCCTCTCGTTTACATGATCTATTTCTGAAGCATGTTATTTATTTATGTACAGCTTCTAGCCAAAAAAGAGCCCGATTTCACGCTCCGCGCTTTCCGGAGAATCGGATCCGTGGATAATATTGCTCTCCACCGTAAGCGCATAATCGCCTCGGATCGTCCCGGGATCGGCATCCGCCGGATTGGTTTTGCCGATCATCGAACGGGCGATCTTCACCGCATCCTTGCCTTCCCAAACCATGGCAAATACATCGCCGGAAGTGATGAAGTCAACCAGTTCACCGAAGAACGGCCGCTCTTTATGCTCGATGTAATGCCGCTCCGCCAATTCTCTGGATACCGCCATTAATTTTGCACCCGCCAAACGAAAGCCTCTTTTTTCAAATCGTGCGACGATTTCCCCGATCAAGCCGCGTTTGACTCCGTCGGGTTTAACCATAACAAAAGTGCGTTCCAATCCATAACCCCCTTAGATTTAATCCATTCATTTCATATTACGCAGCAGCGGTTTGTTTGGTAAATAATGGAGCGACCTGATGTAGCGGATCGTTCTGGTTTTGGCGCGCATCACTACAGAATCGGTTTCCGCCCGCTGATCCGCCAAATAGCGGACGCCGCCCAGAAATTCACCTGGGGTAACTCCCGTTGCCGAAAAGATAACATCGCCTGTTCCGACCATGTCGTCCATCGACAGCAGCCGCTTAGGGTCTTCAATCCCCATCTCAATACAGCGTTCGAACTGTGCTTGATCCTCCGGCATTAAGCGGCCTTGAATTTCCCCGCCGAGGCATTTAAGCGCCGCAGCAGCCAATACGCCCTCCGGGGCTCCGCCGGAACCAACATACAAGTCGATGCCCGTTTCCGGGAAAGCGGGCGCCATCGCTCCGGCAACATCGCCGTCCGACAGAAACTTGATCCGGACCCCGGTTTGTCTTAGTTCGGCAACGATTTTGGCATGGCGCTCCCGGTCAAGCAAAATAACCGTTAATTCCGACAACGGCTTACCTAATGCCAAAGCCGCCTTCTCCACCGTCGTACGGACCGGATCCATCAGGCTCAGCTTGCCGACCAGAGCCGGTCCGACGGCAAGCTTCTCCATATACATATCCGGAGCATGCAGGAGTTCGCCCTTAGGAGCGATAGCAAGTACGGACATCGCATTGTTCAAGCCTTTGGCGACGATCTCGGTTCCTTCCAGCGGATCGACCGCCACATCGACCTGAGGCCCCTGCATATTGCCCACTTGCTCTCCGATGTACAACATCGGCGCCTCATCCATCTCGCCCTCGCCAATCACGACGGTTCCCTGCATCGAGACCGAATCGAACATTTTCCGCATTGCCTCCGTAGCGGCTCCGTCCGCGCTGTTCTTATCGCCGCGCCCCATCCAGGGCGATGCCGCCAAGGCCGCCAACTCAGTTACCCGTACTAATTCAAGCGCCAGCTCTCTCTCCATGGATGCGTCCCCCTACAATCCTTTTTTTCCGTTATCGCTTCATTTCATTCAGCAATTCACTCACGATACCTGCCGTTTCCTCAATTGCGCGTTCCGTTACATCGATTATTGTGCACTCCGCCTTCTTCATCACGGCGAATGCATATTCCAGCTCTTCGAGTATCCGTTCCGTTGATGCATACCGGGAGGCGGGAGGCAATCCCATCGCCTTCAACCGCTCCATTCGGATTTTAACCATATGCTCCGGGTCCATCGTCAGACCGACAACGAGTCTACCCGGTATCGGATCGAGCTCCGGAGGCGCCTTCACTTCGGGAATCAGCGGAAAGTTCGCCACTTTAATCCCTTTATGGGCCAAAAATATACTCAATGGCGTCTTTGATGTCCGGGAAACGCCTATTAACACGACCTGAGCCTGGCGCAAACCTCTGGCATCTTTGCCGTCATCGAATTTAACGGCGAATTCAATCGCTTCGATTCTCCTGAAGTAGTCTTCATCCAATGTGTGCAGCAGACCCGGCTGTCGTTTGGGAAAGCCGTTGAACACATCGATATAGGTCTGCATCATCGGTCCCATTACATCGACGATCGGTACGCCGCAGCGCATTGCTTCCTCCTTCATCATCTCCCGAAGCTCCGGCTGCACAAGCGTAAACGCAATGAATCCGCCGGTCGCCGCAGCCTCCTTGACGATCGAAACGATTTCCTCCTCGCTCCGGATGTGGCCATACCGTTTCAGCTTTTCTTCATTCCCCGGAAATTGGCGCATCGTCGCCCGAGCTACCGCCTCAGCCGTTTCCCCTACCGCATCCGAACAGACATAGATGACTTTGTTCTGATGTTCCATGAAATTTTGCTCCCCCTATTCCGCAGCCGTAACCAAATCCTTCAGCAGAAGAATGACATTCGTCTTGGTAACCGAGCCTACAGCTTCCGGTCCTAACCCGTCCCGTGCATTCACAATGACAGGCAGACAGTCAAGCTGGTGTGCGATCATTTTACGGACGGCTTCGGTTATCGAATCATCCGGCGTGACGGTTACAATATTCGGGTACCTGGTCATAACCATGCTGACCGGAATTCCTGCGGCATTCGGGTTACCCAGCGTCACCTTTAGCAGATCCTTCGGTGTCACAATGCCGACGAAACGTTTCTGATCGTTCAGAACAAGAAGCGTGTCTGCATTTTCCATAAACAAAGTGATAACCGCATCATGTACGGATAAAGTCTCCACAATGTTTACCGGCAAGCCCTGCACTTGGCTAACCTGTAACGTCTTGAAGTTCTGCACTGCACTATGATCCTGCCGGTAAGCATTTCCCGGAAAATATCCGACTTTAGGTTTGGCATCCAACAAGCCTAGCATGACCAGCAATGATAAGTCCGAGCGAAGCGTCGGTCTGCTCACGCCGAGCAGCTCGGCCAGTTGTTCACCGGTTATCGGCGCGTTCTGCTTTACAATGCTCATAATCTCCATCTGACGCGCGGAAAGTTCGATGACACAACCCCCCTGACATAGGATCTTTGAGCATGACATAGGGATCTATGGTCGTAGCTCAAAGTCTCTCCACCTTTTAAAATGCGATGATCTCTCTAAAAACCTCTATTTAATGTATCATATAAATATTTAACACACAATATTAGATGGATTTTTTTTAATATCCTTCTCAATTTTATAACATAATGAATGTTTATAACCTATTTTACTAGATAATTTTTAGTTTAAAGCACATGGCAATTTATTCACCATCTCCTTTATACACCTATATCATCTCCTTAGATCTACAATAACAGCATGACCTGCCCTATCCTAAAAAACCGGTATTTTTCCATATTTTCCATACATTCAGAGAATACAGTCCGTTTTCGGACTCCTTTTAACCACTCTCCCTTTCACTCAGCAGCTTATTAATTACTCTTTAATCGTTCACTCCCTTCCTATTTTCCCAATCATGTAATCGAGCTCGAACACCGCGTTGAAGCCGGGTATCATTCATCCATGAGCCGCAATTTCGAAAAATATGACAGCCATCATTTCTATAATAAGGAGAATACCGTTTCACCAGCGGCTCGCCAAAAAACAATTCGGAATAGATATGAAACTTGTGATTTTTCAATCGCTAAAAATTTGCACAATCATTGAAACACAAACATATGTGTGGAAAAATAATACGTATATCGAACATAAATTCCCATAAGGTTGTTGTTTAATGTGAGTAGTCAAAGGACCTCTGTTACATTCAACGATTTTCTTTTGTCACATGGATCAAATGAAGGCGATTGGAACGACCACTTTTTTCATGCCAAATGGCCTTCCGGATTTAGATGCCCCAATTGCGGGCATTGCGAAACATACACCATTCGCTCCCGTAAACAGCCCCTTTACCAATGCCGATCCTGTACCCATCAGTCCAGCTTAACAGCAGGCACGATTCTGTTGCCATAGCAAATACGCGGTTCCTGCTTTCTGACTAATGGGGATAGTGGGCAAAAGCTTCTGCAGGAGTATGAACGGGCATGGCGGGGAACAGCTGCCTCACCTATTCTGAACGAATGGGATCGTGGATAGAAGTTTCTGCAGGAGTATGAACGGGCATGGCGGGGAACAGCTGCCTCACCTATTCTGAACGAATGGGATAGTGGATAGAAGTTTCTGCAGGAGTATGAACGGGCATGGCGGGGAACAGCTGCCTCACCTATTCTGAACGAATGGGATAGTGGATAGAAGCTTCTGCAGGAGTATGAACGAGCATAGCAGGGAACATCTGCCTCACCTATTCTGAACGAATAGGATCGTGGATAGAAGCTTTTGCAGGAGTTTGAACGGGTATGACGGGGAACAGCTATTGGTTAAAGGTTGCTGCAAAATAATAAACGTACGGAGCCGGAGCTCCGTACGCAGGCATTATAATACAGCTTATTCTGTCAGTTTCATAAACGTCGGTATATCAGCAGTAGAAAGAGCCACCGCTTCCTTCCAGAATGTTTCTTCATCCAGCCGCACACCCAGATGCTTAAGCGCCAGCTCCTCAACCGTCATCCGGCCGGTATCCCGCAGCAGGCTGACATATTTGGACGAAAACGACGGCCCTTCAGCCAACGCTCTTGCATAAATGCCGGTACTGAATAAATAGCCAAATGTATAAGGGAAGTTATAAAACGGCACATCCGTCAAATAAAAATGAAGTTTTGATGCCCAAAAATGAGGATGCTTCAAACCGAGAGCACCACAGAAAGCCCCTTCCTGCGACTGAACCATTAAATCACAAATGTCCTTAACTGAAAGTAAACCATTGCGGCGTCGCTCATAAAATGCGGTTTCGAATTTAAACCGTGCATGAATATTCATGAAAAACGCGACCGAACGGCCGATCTTATCCTCCAGCAGGACAAGCTTCTCCTGCGGGTCTGATACAGCTTGCAGTGCGGAATCGGCAACGATCATTTCGGCGAATGTCGAAGCGGTTTCCGCGACATTCATCGCATATTCCTGGGCAAGCGGAGGCAGATCGTCCATCAAATGCTGATGATAAGCGTGGCCAAGCTCATGAGCAAGTGTCGCGATATTGGACGCCGTACCTGAATATGTCATAAAGATCCGTGTCTGCCGGCTCTTCGGAAATGCCGTACAAAATCCGCCGGGACGTTTGCCAGGGCGGTCTTCCGCTTCGATCCAGCCTTCACGGAACGCCTTTTCCGAGAAGTCCGCCAGCTCGGGATTAAACGCCCGGAAACGGTCAAGGATGAAAGCCGTCGCTTCATCATAAGGGACTGTCTTGGCAGCTGCACCGATCGGGGCTTCAACATCATGCCAATCAAGCCTCTCAATGCCGAACAGCTTGGCTTTTCTCTGCATGTACGCCACCAAGGCCGGCTTGCCTTCCTCAACCGCGGACCACATCGCTTGTAGCGTCCGCTCGCTCATCCGGTTCATTTGAAGCGGCTCCTTCAGAACGGATGGCCATCCCCGCCGCTCGTAAAGCTTCAGCCGAAATCCGGCGATCCGGTTTAAAGCATCCGCACATAAATCGGCCTGTTCGCTCCATTCTCGCTCCCATTCCGCAAATGCGGAGCTTCTAACTTCGCGGTCGTCATCCGATAGACGGTTGTGCATTTGTCCGGCGGATAATAACCGCTCTTCTCCTTGCTCGTCTACGACTCTGAATCGAGCCCGTGAGACGATCGTATTGTAAAGCTCCCCCCATGCATGGTAACCGTTCACCGCCAGGTCGCCGGCGAGCGCTTCTTGCTCGGGCGGCAGCTTTTCTTTGGTCAATTCACGGCGTTCATTCAAGTTAAACGCGAGCGCTGCCGCTTCCGGCGAGGAAAGCCAACCCGTCCAATCGGGATCGGCGATCGTCCGAAGCTTGGCGTCATAATTTGTAAGGGTGCCCAGAAAGGAAGCAACCAACGTCTTGACTTGATCGTTCAGCGCGATGGCCTGCATATCCTTAACGTCCTGGGCCGTCAGACAAGATACGAACGCCTCGGCTTGCCGCAGACGAAGCAGCAGCGACTGCATCGCATTCGTCCACTCCATAAGTTCACTATTGTCGACAGTTTCATTGTTTTTTGCAAGCGAATCATTCAGCCTTACAATATCTTTCCCAATACCTTCAAGCTCCGCCGCAAACGCTGCAGATGCCGAACCTCCTTCATACAGTGTATCCAACTCCCAGGACAGAGACAGCG
Organism: Paenibacillus tarimensis; assembly: GCA_041281825.1. Classification (GTDB taxonomy): domain Bacteria; phylum Bacillota; class Bacilli; order Paenibacillales; family Paenibacillaceae; genus Paenibacillus_D; species Paenibacillus_D tarimensis_A. The sequence goes on from CP166298.1 coordinate 4,696,660, forward strand.
GCTGTTTACTCATTCGGAACACTCTCCTTTCAATGGTTTTTTCAAGGAAAAACCGGCCGGATGCATCGATTCGTTTGCGCATACCGTGCCGGCAGTGTTATAACAATATTATATATTCTGACAGGAGGATTCAAGATGTCCAAGCCGTTACAAATTTCACCCGAGACTGCCGTCAAACTGGCCGAGCAACTGAAAGTGCCGTTAGAGCATCTAATGCATATGCCCCGCCATATATTGCTGCAGAAGCTGGCTGAGCTTGCCGCACAAGAAAAGACCAGCCTGAAAGAGTCTCCGGAATCGACGAAATCGACAGACTCGTCAAACTCAAAGGATTTGCCGTCATGATTCCATTCGAGAACTGCTTACCGTATGACAAAGTGATGAGCGACATCTATATTCCGGAATGTCCGTTCTGCGAACAGGAAAATGTACTCGTTCCGCTACGGCCTTCCGAGCTTAAGGATATTCGGGAAGGGAAAAAGAAGACGCTGATCTTTCCATGCTGCCACGGCAAAGTGACCGTTATCGATACGGATACGGACTACTTGCTTACGACCCAAAAGCTGCGTCGGAAATAATGGTCACGCATCAATCATTTCTTCCGGAAGCGCGAGCTTCTTCGCTGCCATTTCTTCCCGAAGCAGCTGCCATTGTCCGCGGGATGCACGAATCATCGCGGCATCTACAATCGACTTGTCATGAATGACCCGACCGAACCATTTCACCGCTTCGTAAGGCTCGTCCAGGCGGCGGTAGAGCTCACCGATCAGAAACATTAAACGGGCATTGCTCACCGACCCGTCTTCAGTTTCGTAAACGCGTATGTATGCTTCTAATGCAAAACGCAGGAAGCGAAGCTCCTGCTCTTTGTTACTTACGTAACGGTACAGCCATGCAATATGGTGTAAGAGCCCCGCAACGACCCGATTCTTTTCTCCGACCGTTTGTGCGCATAGAAGCCCAATCTTGTAGCTTTCAAGCGCTTGTTCCAGTGTTCGCGCCCCGCCGTAATCCCGCGGGCTCCATTTGCTTCCGATGTGGTCCAGATAATTTTTCTTCTGTCGGTCGTTTAACGTTTCCAATGAATTTTCTGTCGAAGCGAAACCGCACCAGGGGCAGACACGGACAACATAATAATCCGGATTGCTCCCTTCTTTATAATATGCGCAGAAATCGCTATCCGTCTTGATCGCTTTCTTGAAGCTTTGTCGAACGCGGGAAGTATGAAAAGTCGCTTCGCAACATACGCATGTCAATTGGATGGAATACAGCGGCTCCAGCACGCTATGCCTCCTCGTTATCAGTATTGATAAAATGATGAGCCGGTCCGCTCAAACGCTCCAAAACAACTTCCTGCAGCCGCTGGTCCATACCGATTTCCCGGAGGGACCTCCTCATGCAATCCAACCAGGCTTCGGCCCGTTCCTTAGTAATAGGGAACGGCAAATGCCGAGCACGCATCATTGGGTGGCCGTACTGGTCGGAATAGAGACTCGGCCCGCCAAAAAATTGGGACAAGAACATGTATTGCTTCTCCATAACAGGTGTAATATCCTCGGGAAACAACGGGCCCAGCAGTGGATGCGCCTTTACTTTGGGATAGAACGCTTCGACCATTCCTCTGATCGTGCGCTCCCCACCGATTGCTTCGTAAATGGTAGTATAATCATTCATTGTCGCTTTGTTCTCCAAATTTATTATTTATATTCAAACTGCTGTGCAGGCCGTTCCTCGGCCTCGACTTATTATATCACACTCACCTGAGGAATTGATGTCGATATCATAGGGCTAGCTTCCGTTAATTCTTAACAAACAAAAAAAGCCACGTCCTGCAAATGAAAACCGGCAGGTACAACCGAATCGGCAATCATTCGTTTACGTGGCTGCATTGAGAAAAATCTATATTTGATACGGGCATCTGGATTAATAACTGCTCCAATCTTCCTCTCCGGATTCAGTCAAAGACTGACGGATCACATATACAAAGAGGCAGGCGAGGATGCCGGCAATGATACTCATATCCATCACTCCTAACATAGGGATCTTTGAGCGGAGCTCAAAGTCTCTCTGCTCCATAGGGATCTCGAGCATAACATAGGGATCTTTGAGCGGAGCTCAAAGTCTCTCTGCTTTCAAAATAATTAGACAGTTTTCATAATTGTCTCATAATTCTCACTATAGGTATATTGTATCACAAAAATTTTAAAAATGCAGCCCTTTTTGCAAGCGTTTTCTTGTTGTTTTTTTGTAATTTCGCCGATGTTGAAGGGATGTTTGTCCCGCTCCCCACATATACCTTCTATAGAGGTCACCCCGAATTCAGAATCCAGCCGGATATCCGGTGTATAGCAGGGGGCATGCAGATGCATCGTTATCTTGTTCATCCAGTTGTAATAACCGCAGGGACTGCGGTTGTGCTTGCATTTCTGCTCGCCGTGTTCCCTGCCTCCGCGCTTCATGCCGCACTTCGCGGCGTATCCATCTGGTGGGAAGTTTTATTTCCGGCACTTTTTCCATTCTTTGTTATATCCGAGCTGCTGCTCGGCTTCGGGATCGTACACTTCTTCGGTACGCTTCTAGACCCGCTAATGCGTCCATTATTCCGAATTCCGGGCATCGGCGGTTTTGTTGTGACACTCGGATTCGCTTCCGGTTATCCGGTTGGCGCAAGACTTACGTCCCAATTGTGGGAGCAGAAGCTTATCAACCGCGCAGAAGGCGAGCGCCTCGTCGCGTTCACGACAACTTCCGATCCAATCTTTCTGATCGGCGCCGTTTCGGTCGGCTTCTTTCACAATGCCGCGCTTGCGCCTGTGCTCGCCGCCTCCCATTACGGCGCAGGGATTATCATCGGTTTAATAATGCGGTATCACGACCGTCACGCGCTTGCAAGTCCGATATTACTTGTTCCCCATTCCGCGGCCTGCAGCAACCGGGTCCTTCTCTCTCTTCATGCGATGCATCAAGCCCGGCTTCGGGACGGACGCCAGCTCGGCCAGCTTCTGAATGACGCCGTTCAATCCGCATTACGGTTAATGATGGTTGTCGGCGGCCTTGTCGTCTTTTTCTCCGTCGTTATGGAATTGCTCATGAATACGGGGATTGTAGGTGTTCTCGCTTCTATAGTCGAGGCTTTATTTGCGATTAGCGGTCTGCCGCAGCAGCTGTCAGGCGCAATTGTCAACGGAGTATTCGAAGTCACGTTAGGCGCCAAAGAGGCTGGCGGAAGCGGCGGTCAGCTCATTCATCAAGCCGCTGTCGCGGTCTGGGTGCTGTCCTGGGCGGGATTGTCGGTCCACGCGCAAGTCGCCAGCCTTCTAAGCCGGACAGATATGCGTTATAAGCCGTTTATGATCGCCCGTCTTATTCACGGAATCTTAGCTATGCTGCTCCTTTATTTATTATGGGGCTGGCTCGGACCGGAGGCTTGACGTTGTATTTGGCTTCCTTTTTCGTTATCATCATACTAAGATTACGATTCGGAAGGAGCCGATCGATTGAAATATGCCGTATTGGACCGTGGCGACGCTTTATCTAAGGAGCTTGCGGGGAAATTTCATACCATCGCTGCATCGCATGGATTTCAATATAATGAATATGCCCCGGAGATCGTTATATCAATCGGAGGCGACGGAACGTTGCTTCATGCATACCATACATTTATTGATCAATTGCACGATGTTGCCTTTATCGGCATACATACCGGGCACCTTGGGTTTTACGCCGACTGGAAAGCGGATGAGCTGGAGCAGCTTCTGGCGCTGATGGCTGCCGAACAGCCTAAACGCGTCCTGTACCCGCTTGTCCAAATTGAGCTCGACACACCCGAAGGGCCCGTGAAATACCTCGCGCTTAATGAAGTTACAATTAAAGGCGTCGACGGCACTTTGGTCGCGCAAATCGACATTAACGATGAAATGTTCGAGATGTTCAGAGGAGACGGCATTGTCATTTCCTCCCCTACAGGCAGCACGGCCTATAATAAAAGCTTGGGCGGCGCCATAATCCACCCGTCCATTCCGTCTCTGCAAATTGCGGAGATCGCTTCGATCAATAACAGGGTCTACCGGACGCTCGGATCGTCAATCGTATTGCCCGAACATCATCATTGCGATATATTCCCGAAGCAAGGAAAACAGCTGCAGCTAATGGTCGACCATCTAAGCATCGAACGCGACGATATCCGTTCAATCCGCTGCAATGTGTCCGATCGTAAAATCTGCTTCGCCAGATATCGCCCATTTCCGTTTTGGAACAGGGTCCGTGAAGCATTCCTCGGGTATGATGTGAAATAATGAAGCAGTTGCGATTCTACCTGCAGTTCTTTAAACCATACCAGATGCTAGCGGCGGTCACGCTGCTCTTCGGTATGGCCAAAATATCATTCGGGATGAAAGCCTGCGTCATGTACGATTTGTCTCAATTTCTCCAGCACTTCGTCCGCGGATTGAGCTTGCACCGTAATTACCGAGCCGAAATCGTAAATGCTTGAGCTGTGCGCATACCTCGGGTCATAATAATAAAGAAGGAGCAGTTCAACGGCCCCGGCATAGTTCTCCCGCTTGAGGAAGCTTTCGATTTCGGCGGCGACAGGGGTATGAATTCGGGTCTTAATCTGTTGAAAAGCCTGCATGCATTCGTCCGGATGATCCCATGGCCGGTAATCCTGAAGAATGTGCCGAACCCGGGCCTCAAGCGGCAGCTCAAGCAGTATATGATGTCCCTGTTTCTTTTTATCAATAATCAGATCCGGCAGAACGGCCTTGCCGATTCTCCTGCTTTCCGCTTCAAGCAGAACGCAAGGCAATGCCCGGTAAGCAAGCAAGTCTTCCACAAGAAGCGAGTCGAACGTCTTCTGATTATGAGCTTTCATTCCAATCTGTCCGAAAACGGAGCCCCGATGCCCGGCCATCGCTTCCAAATCCAGAACCGGATAACCTTGCTGCTTCATTCGCCGCAAAACGGCCGTCTTGCCGCTTCCCGTATGCCCGTGCAGAACAAGAGCCTGCGGTTCAAACCGGATCGCTGCCAATTCGTCAACGACCCATTGACGGTAGGCCCGATAACCGCCGGTCAAACGATAGGCCTGAATTCCCATCAGCGACAAAACCGTAGCCGACGTTTTGCTTCGCATTCCTCCCCGCCAGCAGAAAACGGCCTTGCTGCCGGAAATCGCGGCAAACTGTTTAATAAATGAGGGCAGCTTGGCCGAAACAATTTCAAGCCCTTTCTCCTTAGCGGCCTGTACGCTTTGCTGCTTATACAGCGTGCCGATTTCGGCACGCTCTTTATCGTCAAACAGGGGAATATTCAAGCTCCCTGGAATCGTAGTTTCCTCATACTCCGACGGCGATCTGACATCAATCGTGACAAGCTCTTTCTTTTGTCGGAGCGCCGCCCATTCCCGAACCGTAATGTCTTGAAACATATCTGCATGCTCCTTCTTACAATTGTTCTATTTAACGACAATGCGGCCGGCGTCGTTTTCCGTAACTGCACCGATCAGACTCGCTTCAACCCCCGCATGCCTTAATTCCTGAAGCAGGCTTTCCGCATCATTTCCCGCAGCCGAAATAAGCAAGCCTCCCGAAGTGACCGCGTCGCACAAAATATATTTGTCCGTCTGATCCATATCATCCGGGAACGTCACATCCTCCCGGACATGATTGTAATTGTTTTTCGTGCCTCCCGGCACAAAACCTTGCTCAGCGAGTTCTCTGGCTCGCGGCAACACCGGTACGTCACGATGTGCGATGGTGATGCCTACCCGGCTTCCTTTTGCCATTTCCAAAGCATGTCCGATCAAACCGAAGCCGGTCACGTCCGTACAAGCATGAACCTCATAGCGGTTCATAATTTCTGCAGCCGTCTTGTTGAGCGTCGTCATCACCCCTGTGAGGCGCTCGGTTTCCTCACGGGTCAGCTGATCCTTCTTTATCGATGTCGTCATGATACCGACGCCGATCGGTTTGGTCAAAATCAATTTATCGCCCGGTTTGGCGCCTGCATTCGTTCTGATTTTATCGGGATGAATGAGACCGGTTACCGCCAGACCGAATTTAGGCTCTTTATCGTCAATCGAATGACCGCCGACGAGCGTAGCTCCCGCCTCGGCCACTTTATCGCCCGCGCCGCGCAAAATCTCGGTCAGTATGCTTTTATCGAGTGTCGAGATCGGAAAGGCAACAATATTTAAAACCGTCAACGGTTTGCCGCCCATTGCATAAATGTCGCTGATCGCATTGGCTGCGGCAATCTGCCCGAATGTATAAGGATCGTCAACAATCGGAGTGAAGAAGTCCACGGTTTGTACCAATGCCAGTTCATCGTTCAGCCGAAATACGCCTGCGTCATCGCTCGTATCGATCCCGACCAACAGGTTCGGATTATGCTCGGCCGGAGGCAAATTCCGGATGACCTGCATCAGATCGGCCGGCCCGATTTTGCATCCGCATCCTCCCTTACTGGATAAAGAAGTTAACCTTACTTGTTCATGCTCCTTCATATCCATCACTTTCCCTTCCATGAGTAATAACAAGCTTCAGACGGCTCATCGTTAAATCGTACATGAATCATCGGCAATAACGCAAATCTATCCGCTAACCTCACTCTATGATATAATTCGTTATTATCTTTTTATTTCACTGGAGGAACCCATGATACCCGGAAGTCATCCCGTCATTCAGAACCGAAAATCCGTCTTGAAAGCTCTGGTTCCAGTTTTAGTATTTCTCCTTTTAGCGGTCTCCGGCTTGTTTTATGTCAAATGGTGGCCCTATTATCATAAGGCACTATTTGCTGCGGAACAACATACGATCGGCGGGTCGATCCTTAATGTCGAAAACACCCTGGCATCTCTAAGTGCCGCTTCGCAGTATGCCATCTCGTATTTCAAATCGGTATGGAAAGCCGCCGTTCTCGGTATCCTTCTCGGCTCCCTCGTGCAGGCCGTACTTCCGGCAGACTGGTTGTACAGGCTATTCGGCAAACCGGATTTGAAAAGCACGTTCCTCGGCGGAGCTGTCGCCCTGCCCGGAATGATGTGCTCCTGCTGTGCCGCTCCGATTGCCGCCGGGCTGCGCGAGCGCAAAGCATCGGTTGGAGCGAGTCTCGCATTCTGGCTCGGCAATCCGGTGTTAAATCCGGCAGTGCTTATTTTTATGACGTTCGTTTTATCGTGGAAATTTACAATACTCCGCCTTGTGTTTGGAGTCATTTTGACATTCGGAGTCAGTTATTTGGCTAACCGATTTGCCAAGCATGAGACCGCTGCGGATGAAGTGCCCTTGCCCCATACCGAATCCGGAGAAACGGCTTCCATATTTGTACGATGGATGAAAAGTGCGGCCGCTATAACGATCCATGCCGTTCCCGCCTATGTCATTTCCGTTTTTGTACTAAGTGCGATTCATTCCTTCATGTTTCCGGTTTGGCTGGAGGCCGGAATATTGGCGGTCATTGTTTTTGCCGTGATCGGCGCATTATTTGTCATACCCACTGCGGCTGAAATACCAATTATTCAATCGTTTCTCTCGTTCGGAATGGGAACCGGTCCCGCGGCCGCGTTGCTCGTGACGCTCCCGGCGCTCAGCTTGCCTTCCATTCTACTTGTCTACAAGTCCTTTCCGCGCAAAGTCATTTGGTTTGTCTTTGCCTCGGTGGTAGGTATCGGGATCCTAAGCGGTCTGATCGGTTCATTTGTATTATAATTTTCTTCCGTTATTTCAGAGCGAAAGCCGGCTGCTCCTAAGAGCCGCCGGCTTTCACCGTTTCTTCCCTTTTCGATTCGCCGCCTTCGCGCTGCTCCTTCGGTTCCCCTTTATTCTTGCTTGGCACCTTCTGAAGCACAAAATATGCGCATCCGAAATTGCAGTACTCATTAATATAATCGACTATGCCGGAAAAGGCCGTTTCTTTGTTCGCCTTCGGATGACCTTCTTTAAAGAACCCTTTCAAGCGAAGCTGGTTGTATCCCCAGTCGCCTATAATATAATCGTACCGGTCCAGCACCTCGCTGTACCGGTCGCGGAACACTTCGGGATTCCATGCGTTTTTATGCTCATATACAAGCTCATAGGTTCTGCCGCCGATATGAATCAAGCTGCTTTCACTCCTTTGTACTAATTCGCAGCCGACTGCGCTTTGGCTGCCGACTGAACTTGTTCATGCGCATGATACGAGCTGCGGACCATCGGACCTGATTCTACATGGCTGAATCCGCGTTTGAGTCCTTCCTGCTTCAGCATTGCGAACTCATCCGGATGAACGTAGCGTTCGATCGGCAGATGGTTCGGTGTCGGTTGCAAATACTGTCCGAGCGTCAAAATGTTACAATCGACGGCACGCAAATCATCCATCGCCTGCAATATTTCATCCCATGTCTCGCCCACGCCAAGCATAATGCTCGACTTGGTCGGAATTGCAGGCTTCATCTCCTTGGCTTTTTTCAACAGCCCGATCGACCGCTCGTACTTCGCTTTTGCCCGTACTCGGTCGGAAAGCCGTTCCACCGTTTCGATATTATGATTGAGAATATCCGGTTTTGCATCCATGACCGTTTGAAGCGCGTCCCAATTCCCCATAAAATCGGGAATGAGAACTTCGACGCTGCATAACGGCAGCCGTTTCCTGATCGCACGGATTGTTTCGGCGAAAACAAACGCCCCGCCGTCGGCCAGATCGTCACGTGCGACCGAAGTGACGACGCAATGGCGCAACCCCATCTGCTCAGCCGCTTCGGCAACCCGTTCCGGTTCCTTCAGGTCGAGCTCGGTCGGCATCCCTGTTTTTACCGCGCAGAAACGGCATGCCCGCGTGCAAATGTCCCCAAGAATCATAAAGGTGGCGGTACGGTTTGCCCAGCACTCGTAGATGTTCGGACAACGCGCTTCCTCGCATACCGTGTGAAGTGTCTTCGAACGCATCATATCCTTCAATTCGGCATAATTGCCGCCGGTAGTCAATTTTATTCTCAGCCAGTCCGGCTTTGCTAATTTTTCCTTGGTTTTCATATTCATGTAGGCATCCCTGCTTTCATAAACGCTTGAATAGTACTATTATAGCACGAATCGGATAAAAACCAATGATTTGCAAACCATAACATATAGGTAAGGAGGTGAATTGGGTTGAATAACATGTTTAAGCTGGTGCGGAGTATCCTGCTTACGGCAATAACGGCAGGCCTTCTGTTATCCGCTCCGGCTGAACAGGCAAATGCCGCACCCGTTAAGCAGAACAAGCCCGCTCCGGCAAAGGATGAGATCTTCGTTCAGCGCCGCGACCTGTTTGAACGGGTAAGCGCCTTGACGGGTATTCCATGGTATAACCTGGCCGCCATCGATCAATATGAGCGCACATTGACGATTGCGCACCCCAAAAAGAGACCGAAGCCTTCCGGTCTTGTCGGCATATACATCCCTCCCGAGAAATGGGCAGGGTATTTAAATCCGGATAACGAGGATACGGCTCCGGCCTCCATACGCTGGTTCAGCGGCCTCGGCCAGGACGGCAACGGCGATGGAAAAGCTGACGCGTTTAACGATGCCGATTTGCTCTTAACCATTGCGCATCATGTGCTTAAATTCGGGACGTCGGAGGAAGATTTCGCCATCGGCTTGTGGGAATACTATCACAATACCCGTGCAGTACAGCGCATCATTCAGTTTTCGAAAATTTACGCCGCATTGGACCGATTGGATCTTTTCGACCACGCTTTCCCGCTTCCTGTCGGAACCCATTATTCATATCGCAGTACCTGGGGAGCAGGACGAGGGTGGGGCGGAAACCGGATTCACGAAGGGACCGACCTATTCGCCGATTACGGGCTTCCCGTGCGCAGCACCTGTTACGGAATTGTTGAAATTAAAGGCTGGAACAAATACGGCGGCTGGCGAATCGGCATCCGGGACTTGAACAATATTTACCACTACTACGCGCATTTATCCGGCTTCGAGAAATCGGTTAAAGTCGGTGATATCGTCAAACCGGGTCAGACGATCGGATGGGTCGGCAGCTCCGGTTACGGAAAACCGGGCACCCAAGGGAAGTTCCCGCCTCATCTGCATTACGGCGTTTACCGCGACAGAGGTTTGATTGAATGGGCGTTCGACCCTTATCCGATGCTGCACCAATGGGAGCGTCTGGACCGCATGAATAAAAGAAAGAAAAAATAAGGCTCCGAACGAGTTCATTCACCGCTTTCCTGATTGCCGTCCAGCTCCTCCAACGGCATTTCGGGAAGCGGTTCTTTATTATCCAAGCTTCCTCCCGGATTCATCGGCAGCGAAATGTTCGGCGGATTACCGCCCGCACCGCCTACCGGGTTTCCTTTGTTATCGTAGTAATACATCGGCACGTCCCCGACGACAAGCAGATAAGAAATCGGAATTTCCGTTTCCACAAGCTCCGGTTTGGTGTCGAATGGAATAATAATCGCTACTTCCGCCATAATGCGGATATAGACCTCAACCAGAATCATATTGATTCCGGCGTCCTTCTGCCGTGTATTCAGATCAACCTGAACCGCGCCCATCGGCTCGAATTTGACCGGCACACGCGGTCCGAACGAGGCAATGATTGCGCTTCCCAGAGCCTGCCCGACGGGAATATGCTCCGGCACCTTATTTATTGTTTTTAACGCATTCTCCACCGTGTTGATTGTCTGGGAGGTGATACGCATATGTTCATTGTAATTGATCATAAAGCCGGACACTTTTCCCTCGCCGTTCATTTTCCAATCGATCAGCTTCTCGGCTTCCGAACTCTGCGAGACCTGTTCGCTGATCGCTTTGTTGATTGCCTCGGTGGCAATTTTTTTTACGCGGATCGTAGCGACGTGCATAAGCGGCGTCCGGAGATTCTTCTCGACAAATATAAAAAATTGAAAGGAGAATACAAACAGAATAAGCAATACAATGAGCCACATTGTCCGTTTGCTCATTTTGCCCGCGATTCCGCTTCCGCTCTGGCCCCGGCTTCTGCTTCGCCAGCGTCTTCTTCTCCATGCCATGATTCTGCTCCTCCTTCCGTCTCCGCTGCTGCCGGCTTTGTCCAGTGCTCTATTCAAAAACATATGCAGCTTATCCGCAAAAAAGAAGAAGACTCCTAAGAGGCGGAAGGCCTGTCCAATCTTTGGACAGGCGCTTCTGTCATACACCGAAAGCGGATAATTGAGAAAGGAACGGCCGCCGCTCGGCAGCGGCCAGACTCATACCGCTTGGCTGTTATCTTTTATATGAGCGGCGCTTCCCGGATGCGCGCGGCCGTTTGCGATGCGGCCTCATGGTATTGCCGTGCATTACCGCTTTCGTTCCGGCCAGGGGGCCAAAAGATCCAAACGATCCCAGCAGCTTAAACATCTGTTGAAATTGCTGAAACATGCCCATCATTTTTTGAAATTTACCGACAGTGCCCATGATTCCGTCAATCCCGCCGAACCGGTCTAACATGCCGAACATATCGCCAGTCGGGCTGCCGTCTGCAGAGGGGACCGATGCGGCACCCTGCTGGGGACTAAACAAGCCCGGAAACATAGCCTGATTAAGATAAGGGCCCTTTTTCTTTGCTGTCTTTATGGCCGTTCTACCTTGTTGTGCGGACTTCATGCTGCATTTTCATCCTTTCGAAGTAATAAGAATCAACGCTCATCATCAGGATATGTGCAGCACTTCAAAATCGTATAGGTCTTCATCCGGGGTATAGCCGGCATGGTGCAGAATTTCTAAACGCGGTTCATGCTCGCAAACCTTAAGCCTCGACATAACCTAAGGCTCCAATTTTTGCGGTTACGAGCTTCGGATTGAATCGCTGTATCGAGCCGTAATCGTCGAGACCTCCACCCACGCCCGTTGAGAGCCGGTATATATATTTAAAATCGGGGAAAGTGGCCTGATCCAAAAGATAAGCGGATTGCGTAGAATTCGGCCTCCTCACCGCATTGAGTCCGGCAATGATCTTTTCCCCTGTCCCAATGCCCATTCCGTGTCCGAAATAGAGATTGTCACCCAGCATAACGACATTTAATCCCTGCCATTCCGGGGTTTGCGGGTTCACATCAGGATTAATGAAATAGAGGATATCGCCCGGGTCGCTGACGTAGTTATTTTTTATGGTGATCAACCGGAGGTCTTTGTCATAATTCCAGTCATATAAAAGAAGGTCGGAATAAAAACGGTTAAAGCTTTGCTCGCCTATGGAATCAAGAACAGCCTTGTATAATACAATTACCATTGCCGTGGCGCACTCAAAAGCGTACAAAAAACCGTTGGTAAAGATATCCCTGATCGCCGCTGAAGGCCTCACTTCCCTCTTCAGTGAAAATCCGCCATTCTCAGTGCGATTCCAATACAGCGGGTTGCATCTTGATTGCTTGAAAGTAGAGAATGTCGCTCCGCTCCTCGACAGCGCTTGCGCGGCATTCATGAGGTTAATCCTTAAATCCAGTTCAAACCTCAGCTGAGAAAACGATTCATATCTATATACGATGGAACTTCGGTCCTTCCGCATAAGTATGAATCGTTCCATTCCTGTAAAGGATGACGCATCGATCACGCTCATTCCCGCAACTTCAATCACAATTCTCATTCCTTCCCCAACAGTAGATAACAGCCCGATTTCTTTATCATATTCAAACGCCTATCATAAATGTGAAAAAAGACCGGAAATTGACCGTAAAACAACCGGTCAGTTTCCAGTCTTTATAAAGTGCAGAAATAAGGAATGATTAGTTTCCAATAATTCTGCGGGCCGTAATATAGTGATCATCCCACCATCCGCTAACAATGCTGTTATACTTTACGCCGCCTTTGCCAAACGTATGAATCATCATGCCATGTCCGACATAGATACCGACATGCCCGATTTTCTGGATACCCTTTTTATTTACTCTTGAAGATGTAGAGAAGAACACGAGGTCCCCGACTTTAAGGTTCGACTTGCTTACATATCTTCCTTCTCTCGCTTGATCGCGGGAGACGCGAGGCAGCTTAATTCCGATTCTTGCGAAAACCGTTTTTGTAAACGAAGAACAGTCCATCGTTCTGGTTTGGCCGTATTTTGCTCCAAATTCATATGGTGTTCCAAGATATTCTCTGCCGTAGATGACGGTTTTCAGCCGCGTTTTGCTTTCCTGGGACAAGTTATCCGAGTTCAGCATAGACTTATCGGAATTATGATACGCATCGGCCGTACCTGTAAAAGAACCGGTAAACATCAATGCGAATGCAATCGCCAACGCACTAGTCTTAAGAATGATATTTTTAAATTTGTACACGATATTTCCTCCTTATATAGGGATCTTTGAGGAAGCTCAAAGTCTCTCCGATGACATAGGGATCTTTGACCCGGGCTCAAAGTCTCTCTGCTTAGTATTTCGTGGCGCCACTCCATCAACTCGTGACTAGAGTAACATGTGATCAGCAGGCGCAGCATCCCCAAATTATTACCATCCGGTTATAAATTAAAGGCTTTAATAAATGCAAAAAATCCTGACAGATCAACGGTTTATTGATCTTCAGGACTTTCTGCGGCTAACTTGATTATGTAAAAATTCTAATGTTTCATCCTACGCAAGCTAATACTTTTATCCTTTGACCGTTTCCCGCTGCCGCAGCGCTTCATACAAAAGCACAGTCGCGGCCATTGCAACATTAAGCGATTCTGCGCGGCCGCGCATCGGGATCAGTACGGTCTCGTCGACCATTCTTTCCGCGTGGGGGGACAGGCCGTTCGACTCATTGCCCATAAGGAGCCAGGTCGATTGGGTCCAATCCGCATCATAACACGACTTGACAGCCTGCAGACTTGTTCCGGTGAGCCGAATGCCGCGCTTCTTCGCTTCCGGCAGCAGGGTTGCCAAATCGGCTTCAATAATCGGTAAATGAAAAATCGATCCCATCGTTGACCTTACCGTCTTCGGATTGTAAAGATCTACGCAGTCTTTCCCGAGCACTACAGCGTCGGCTCCTACGGCGTCAGCACTCCGTATGATTGTGCCTGCATTGCCGGGGTCGCGTATGCCGTCCATCACAACGACAAGCGCACCGGTGCAGAACAGCGGCTCATGCGAAGGTTTGCTTTTTCTCACAATCGCAAATACCGGAGGAGCCGTATCCGTTCCGGTGCATTTGGCCATCACATGCGTCGATGCCGTGATCCATTCGATTCCGCCTGAAGCGGAGGTCGAGGCCGCTTTCAGTTCATGCGGGATGCCCCGTTCCGAATCATAGACGATACAATCCACATCCGCACCTGCGGCTATAGCCTCCATGACCAAATGAATGCCTTCAATAAGGAATTTTCCGCTTTTTTCTCTGTGTTTCTTCTCAAGCAGTCCGGCCCATTCCTTTACGCGGGCGTTTTGGACCGAGGTGATCTGTGCATGCATCCTGCATCAGCCTTCCGAGTAAGCGAGCTCAAGGCCCGTCAAGTCAGTATTTTTGCCGACGACGATCAGAATATCGCCTTCCCGGATCATATCTTCCGCATGCGGTGAGATATTCATGTCGGCGCCGGACTTAATTCCCATCACATTGCAGCGGTGCTTGGCGCGAATATCCAGCTGTTTCAGGTTTTTGCCGATCATGCGTACCGGGGCTTTAATCTCCGCAATGCTGTAATCATCGGATAATTCAATAAAATCGAGGATGTTCGGTGAAATAAGATGATGCGCAACCCGGAGTCCCATATCACGTTCCGGGAAGACGACTTTGTCTGCGCCGATCTTTTCCAATACTTTGCCATGCAATTCGTTCTGCGCTTTAACGATAATCGTGCCGACACCCAAATCTTTCAGGATTAAAGTCGTCAAAATGCTGGATTGGATGTCTTGCCCGATAGCAACAACAACAACGTCGAAATTGCGGATGCCGATTGCACGCATCGCTTCCTCATCCGTGGAATCCGCGGATACCGCGTGCGTCACGATGTTGACCACATCTTGAATCTTCTGCTCCCTGGAATCGATAGCCAAAACTTCAAATCCCATTTGCGACAAGGCCTGCGCTACGCTGGAGCCGAATCGGCCCATTCCGATGACTGCATATTGTTTTCTTGCCAATCTTTACATCTCCTCTCCACAACAACCGGCAAATCTTATATAAGCTGTGTTAACTTTTCTTTCGTTCCCATGCTTACCATTATACCATACCCGCATTTGGTTTTCCGTATATCGACTCGGATGAAACCAAGCCTTAACGGACATATTAAGCAAGACAACGAAGGATGGAGGGAACATGACTTGAACAATTTGAATTTGCGGCAAGCAATCATTATGCGCGTTCATGACAAATCCCAGGAAGATCTGCGTGACGTTATCGAAGGCTCCATTGGCGACGATGAGCGCACACTTCCGGGTCTTGGTGTTCTGTTTGAATTGATCTGGCAAAAAAGCGATTTGAATATGCAAAAGGCCATGATCGAGTCACTCCACAGCAGTCTGCAAAGCCAGCCATCGTTTTCAGGCTGAGAAATAAGTTTTACCTTCGTATACAACCTTGCCATCCACAATGGTATGGGTGACGATCGGATACCCTTCATACTCCGTATCCACAATAATTAAATCCGCTTGTTTTCCAGGCTCGAGGGCGCCTCTCTGTCCATCGGTTCCAAGCGCTTGTGCAGGATGTAGAGAGGCCATCCTGACGGCCGATGCCAGATCGGTTATTCCATCCCGGTAAAGTATAAACACAGCGGCAAGCAGCGATGCCGGATGATAATCGGAGCATAAGATGTTTGCCGCCCCTGCCGCAATCGCATCGACGGCCCGCATATTTTTGTCATGGGAACCGCCTCGGACGACATTAGGCGCTCCTACACATACATATAAGCCTTGATTTACCGCATAGACAGCCGTTTCCACCGTTAGAGGAAATTCGGATACATGAACCCCGAACTCCATAAACCGCTTAATGCGTTCGGGCGTTTCATCATCGTGCGACGCGACGGAAATCCCTTGATCTGCGGCAAGCATCCCGAGCCGCTTCAGTCCGTTCCAATCGACCATGTTTTGACGCTCAAGCAAATCGCGCACGATTTCTTGCACCTGAATAGCGTCTACTCCTTGGTTTTTCATGACATATCGTTCAAAAGATCCGGGCTCTTTGTACTGCCCCTGTCCAGGCGAATGATCCATAAACGAGAGATAATCGACCATATGCTCCCGTATGTACCCCTCTACAATCGGCAATCCCGACAGATGCGAAACTTCATAACGGAGATGGATGCCGTGACGAACCATCGCCCTGCGGCTGCGGTACTTGTGAATGAGTTCAACCATTCCGGTTAGCAAGTGGTCGCCTCTTAAGCTGAGTCCAACCCCAAACGACAAAGAGTGATACATCGTTGTAATTCCGTGTACTGGCAGCTTCCGTTCGAATTCGATCAAAGCCATCTCAAGCGGGAACAGCGTGTTCGGCCTAGGCTGAACTTCTTTCTCGATGGCATCGCAATGGATGTCGATTAAGCCGGGCAATATGTACTTTCCTTCGGCATCAATGATCGTTGCATTATCAGTCAGCCTGCTTTCTTCGGATCTTTCCGTGACGATATCCGCGATTAGCCCCTTTTCGAGAATAACATCGGCTTCCACAACTTCCTCAGGCAGCACAACACGCCCGCCTTGAATAATAATATTCCCCATTGGGCTCCTCCTCAAAACAGCTCTTTGAACGTTCTTTTACTGCATATTGTATCACACACAAGCAAAAACCGGCGCTTTCCGGCACCGGTTACCTTACCATTCGTTTCAGATTTTATTTAAGAACTTTTTTGTTAATCGTGTTCATTGCAAATTTAACGGTTCTATTCATTTTCATTTTATGAGACCCTTTAACAAGGATCGTAGCGTTTCGCTTTATAATTTTTTTTAAATAACTGTGCATTTTGCCCCGGTTGGTGAAATGTTTAGCACGGGATGAAGGTAAGCCTGATCGTACGGCAGCATTGCGAGTATACCTGGATTTTGATCCATACGTAAGCAGATGATGGATCTTTTTCTTAGCAGCATGCGCGCCGACGATCCTATGTCCCTTCTTGGTATATATCCCTAACTCCAACATATCCCCCAGAACAGCAATTCGTTTCTTTTTACCAATTTGCTCCAAGGCGTCGATGGCTGCGTTGGTAGCTTGCGGATTTGCGCTGAAGCTGTCATCGACCAAGGTCACTTTGTTTTTGAGATGGTAGATGCGTAATCGTCTCTCAGGCTTTTGGTATGTTATCAACCCTTTTCTTATGGTGGAAAGCGGTATTCCCAGCTGACGGGAAATCCCTATGGCAAACAGGGCATTATAGACATTATGCTTACCGAAAATGGGTATGCGGAACCGCTCTTGTTTGCGTCCTAACTTTACGTTAAAGGACATTCCATTATTCGTGTATCTAATCCTGCTTGCTTTATATTTCGCCTTGTTACGTATTGCAACTTTGTAAATCCGGCCTTTAAATCCTTTCGTCGTTAAATATCTGGAATTTCTGTCATCCGCATTTAAAAATAAGGTTCCTGTTTGCCTCATTCCCCGGATCAGCTCGGATTTAGCGCCGGCCACTCTTTTTACACTTCCGCCAAAATTGCCGATATGCGCGGTGCCTACCATCGTAACGACCCCGATATTTGGCTGAATCAACCGGCAGCTTCTTCGGATATGTCCTTTTTTGAACATCCCGTATTCCAGAATAAGCGCTTTATGTTTAGAGGTTATTTTTTTTCTTTGCCTGGAAATAAACCTCGGGAGGTTCATATTGCCTTTAGATTTAAAAATTCTCAATTTTCTCTGTAATATCGACGCTACCATTTCCTTAGTTGTCGTCTTTCCGGCACTGCCTGTAACGGCTATGACCGGTCTTTTCTTGAAACGCAGATCATCATCCCCTTTGAAGCAATTTATTAAGCATTCTATGTAGCGTACGTTGGGGTGTATAGGCAAACCCCTTTTTGTCTCAAGCCCATTTATGGGGGAGGGGACGTCTTACCGATACAAATCTCTTATTGCGATCATATGAGTATATTAAATCGACAAGGAAGCAAGGCAGATTTTATGAAGGAAATAAATGTACGGTTTCGTGTAAATCATAGGGGGTTATTGGAAACGCAACTAACATTGTGACAATTGAACAAAGCAGTCTTTGTATTTTGAGAAAGGGCATCGCCGGTCCAGCGCTGCCCTTTACAATTTGCTTATTACGATCAATGGCCGCCCATGAATATAAACCGGGCAACGATCAGAATTGCCAGCACCCACATGAGCCAGTGAACGTTATATTTCTCCTTGCCTTTACCCGTTGCATTCGCAACGGCTGCCAGCACGACGTAAAATACGATGCCGAACGAAATCCCGTTCGCGATGTTATAGGTGAACGGCATCATCGCAATCGTCATGAAAGCCGGAATCGCATAGACCATATCGCCGAAGTCGATCTCTTTCACCGATTGCATCATAAGCACGCCCACAATGATCAGCGCAGCTGACGTGGCGGCTCCCGGTACAAGAGCGACCAGAGGGGAGAGAAACAACGCGAGCAGGAAGCAGACGCCGGTCGTTACGGCCGTCAAGCCGGTCCGGCCGCCTTGGGCGATGCCGGAAGAGCTTTCAATATACGCTGTCACCGTGCTCGTGCCAAGCATCGCGCCGCCGCTTACACCGACTGCGTCAACGAGCATCGCTTTGCCGACTTTCTTCCTGCCTTGCTCCTTATCCTTCATAATGCCGGCACGATTTGCCGTACCAACCAAAGTGCCGAACGTATCAAACAATTCAACGAACGTAAACGTCAGGATGACGGTAACCAGCCCGACCTCCATCACACCGGCGAAATCAAATGCCCAGAAGTTAAATTCAGCGAAGCTTGGCGTCCAAGATTTGCCGCTGAGCGTCTCGCCGACATTCACTTCGCCCATCAAAATCGCAATAACCGTTGTAATAAAAATACCGATCAGAATGGCGCCGGGCACCCGCATGACCATCATAATTGCGATCGCCGCGATGCCGATCACCGTAAGCAGGACGCCCGCAGTATGTAAGCTTCCCAGATGAATGACGGATTCAAAGCTAAGGATGTCGGTATATTGCCCTTTAGGAATATCAGTGACGACATTCTCTACCGCAATCGTCATCAATCCGCTGTTTTTCAAACCGATAATCGTAATAAATAAGCCGATGCCGACCGTAATTGCATGCTTCAGGCTGTCCGGTACGGCCACAAGCAGCATTTGACGGATTTGGGTCAACGTTAAAATAATAAAGATAATACCCGAGATGAAAACGGCCGTCAGCGCCATTTGCGGGGAAATAGGCGTGTCTGTTGCTGCAGAGGACAGCACCACTGCCGCAAAATAGGCGTTAAGCCCCATGCCGGGCGCCAAAGCGACCGGGAAATTTACAAACAAGCCCATCGCAATCGTGAAAATGCCTGCCGCAAGCGCCGTTGCCAGAAACACCGAGTCCCAGCTCAGCCCCGTCGGACTTAGAATTCCGGGGTTGACTGCCAGGATGTAAGCCATCGTCATAAAAGTGGTCAGACCCGCCATAATCTCTGTTCTGACATTTGTTCCGTTTTCCTTCAACCGAAAGAAACGATCCATTTTTCCATACGCCTCCCAAAAAAATGTATTGGAACAAAAATAACCTAGAAAAAGCGTCCGGTATCGGCATGCTCTTCTAGGTTCCGCGCAAAACAGGAGATGTATACCCTTAGGACCGGAATTTTCCGGGTACACTTGCTCCTGCTTTTCGTAGCCAGATCATTTACGGTGACCTCGTAGAGACTCCCAAGCCAATTCCTGGGATTATACGAAAAGGTATGCAATTGTTCATTTGACATCCTAATTCTACGGACGCAAGCCAGGCTTTGTCAATAAATTTTGCGGATAATGTCGAAATAATTTCATTCCATCGTTCGGATATTCAGCCAATCTCTTTTATCGCTCCGTCCATTCATTGATGATATCCATTAGCGTTTTAAACCGCTCTCTGCCATGCGTAATGAGCCCTTCCTTCGCTTTGCCGTATTCTCCTTCCAGCATCCATTGCGCGTTCCTGTCCTTAATTTCTCCGAACGACTGCCACGCCTTTCCCAGCGCATCAAAATAACGTCTGTCGGTATCATTGTTAATCGCAGTCTCCAGCCGGCGATAAAGCTCAAGCAGCCTCGTTTCCTGCTGCAGCTTCTCCTCATACCATTTGCGAATGATATGCCGGTCTCCGGATTCGATCATGGAAACCATAACCGCACGGATGCCCATTGCACATTCTACCCAACGGTCGATATCCTGCTGAAGCGGATGACTCTCTTCCTTGCCCGGAAGCTTGAATTGGGATACTGCGGACCGGAGCGACAAGCTTTGTCTTCGCGCCTCCTGGATCCCGGCGTTCATTTCCCGAATGCGATGAAGCTGCTCCTCAGTGGAGGCCAGCACTTCCTCGCTGCCTGCGGAAACCTGTTGAATCATCGCAGAGGTCTGATTGGCGGCATCCGTCACGGACGAGGTGCCGGCCGATATGCCTTCCAGCTTCGTGTCGACCTCTTGCATCCGCTGCACCATTCCTCCAAAAAACATTTCAAGTTCATTGTATTTATGTACCGCGAATTGCATTGCCTCCGCCCCTTGATGAACCGCAGACTGCATGCGCGAGACGGACTGATTCAGCCCTTCCATGCTGCCGTTTACCATTTCAATCGACTGGTAGATATGCGCCGTCTCCTCGCGTGTTTGAACCGCAAGCTTGCTAATCTCTTTCGCGACGACCGCAAACCCTTGTCCGTGCTCACCCGCATGAGCCGCTTCAATATTCGCGTTCAATGCCAAGAGATGCGTTTGGCTTGATATATCTTCGATGATTTTCGTAATGTCCGATATTTTGACGAGGGCGGCATCCAGTATCCTCATTTTTTCTTCAATTAGGCCGCTGTCCTCCGAGATCCTTGACATCTGATCTGTTACGGCGCTCATTTCATTTTTCCCTTGCGCCACCTCAGAGGCAAAATGAGCCGCATCGGAAACCAGTTGTCCATTGTTAAACCTTACTTCCTTCACATATCCGTGAATTGTGCCGACTTCATCGGCAATACGGATGACATGGCCGGACGCGTCCTGCATTCCTTCGGCGATTTCGCGTATCGTTGAAGTTACACCGTCCACCTGTTCCGAAATTGCGGTTGAATTTTCGCTCATCTCCTCCATTTTGCGGTGCAGTCCGCGGGATGACCGTTCAACGATCCGCACAAGCGATTTCAAGCTGCGGACCATTTTGCTTAACGGTGCGAGCCAAACCGACTTCACGGCCTTCTTTTCTAAGTCCATAGAAAAATCTCCGACAGCGAGTTTGGACAAATAACCGTTCATTTGCCGATAAACGGATGATGAAACGATTTTCAGCATAGTTATCTCTCCTTACATAGGGACCTTTGAGTGGAGCTCAAAGTCTCTCCTCTTTGAATTGTTTTCTCCTGTCCAAACGCGTGCCCCAAACATAAATCGCGATGAAACAAAAAAAGCCTCGCATACCGCATGGAAACAGAACCGGGAGATTCCGATCCGCAAACCATACTTGTGCAAGGCGTCTTTGCCTGCGATCCCACGCCGTTGTGAGCATCGGCTTATATCTCTTTCATCTTGAAAGGCTGCTGGGCCGGCAGCCTTTTCTGATTGTATGGTGAAATTATAGCCGATACAGGAAAAAGTCGTCAACTTTTGTCGAAAAAAAGAGTTGTTCTTCCGGCGGCAATCCGCTTTCAGAACAACTCTCTTATGTCCGTTCTTACTCCCACTCAATGGTTGCAGGAGGCTTGGAGGTAATATCGTACACGACACGGTTTACATTATCGACCTCATTGACGATCCGGTTCGATATTCTCTCAAGCACTTCCCAAGGAATGCGCGCCCAATCGGCGGTCATGCCGTCGATCGAGGTTACGGCACGGATACCGACGGTATAGGAATAGGTCCGCGCATCGCCCATGACGCCAACGCTCTTCATATTCGGAAGTGCCGTAAAGTATTGCCAGATCTCGCGGTCCAGACCGGCGCCTATAATCTCTTCCCGAAGAATGTAATCCGAATCTCGAACAATTGTCAGCTTCTCCTCAGTCACTTCGCCCAATACGCGAATCGCCAGGCCCGGACCCGGGAACGGCTGACGCCATACGATTTCCTCCGGCAGGCCGCACTCTTCGCCGACCTTGCGCACCTCGTCCTTAAAGAGCGCTTTAAGCGGCTCTACGAGCTTGAATTTCATATCCTCCGGTAAGCCGCCGACATTGTGGTGCGATTTGATGGTATGCGCCGTTGCCGTCCCGCTTTCCACAATATCGGTATATAGCGTACCTTGCGCCAGGAATTCAAAATCGTCGAACTTCGCCGATTCTTCCTCGAATACGCGGATAAACTCGTTGCCGATATTTTTCCGTTTCGTCTCGGGATCGGAAACGCCGCTCAGCTTGTCCATAAATCGTTCACGGGCATCGATCTTGACGACCTTCATATCAAACTTGCCGACAAACGTTTCCATTACGCTCTCGGCTTCGCCCTTACGCAGCAGCCCATGGTCGATAAACATGCATGTCAGCTGATCGCCGATCGCCTTGTGCAGCAAAATCGCCACGACGGACGAGTCGACGCCGCCCGACAAGGCGCAGAGCACCTTGCTGCCGCCCACCTGTTCGCGGATTTCGCGGATGGTGTCCTCGATGAACGTTTCCATCGTCCAATTGCCTTCGCAGCCGCAAACATTGTAAAGGAAGTTACGGATCATTTCGTTACCGTATACCGAATGACGTACCTCCGGATGGAACTGTACGGCGTAGAACTTTCTTTCCGGATGGCTCATGGCCGCAATCGGCGCATGCTCGGTTCCCGCGTCTACCTGGAAGCCGGCGGGCGGCTCGACAACGAGATCACTGTGGCTCATCCATACCGTTTGGCGTTTTTCGAGACCTTGGACAAGATGGCATGCATCCCGGAAATCGACCTCCGCCTTGCCATACTCCCTTTTTCCTGCGCGCTCCACCTTGCCCTGCAGTTGATGGGACATGAGCTGCATACCGTAACAAATCCCGAGAATCGGGATATTCAGGTCATAGACTGCAGGATCGACGAGCGGTGAATTTTCTTCATATACGCTGGCCGGTCCGCCCGAAAATACGATGCCTTTCGGCTGTAAAGCACGGATCCGTTCCACCGGAGTATTATAAGGCAGCAACTCGCTGTATACGCCCAAATCCCGGATGCGTCTGGCGATCAGCTGATTGTATTGCCCCCCAAAATCCAGGACAACGATTATTTCGTTCGACTTATTCATTTCCGAGCCTCCCTCGATTCATAGAGACTATTATATAGAACCGCAATCAGGCCAGTCAAGCGGAAACGGGCGTCTCCCGGCGCGTCTCTGTCTGCCGCTCGGAGGTGCGGTATCAGCCCTTTGTCTGCCGCTTGCATGCATAATTTCATGGTGATCAAGCATTCGGTAATCCGGCACTTTTAGCTCCTATCCCCACCGATCACAAGAACGGTGCTTGCATATAGATCTGGTTACCCGTCGCTTTTGTTCACTATCCCCACCGATCAGAGACGGCGGGGGAGCGTGGATGTAAGTACCCGCTGGACCGTTATCAAACATAGCCAAAGCGCTTTATGCTCCATGATCCCCACATTCAGAAAATAAGCACTTGGTTCTGAACGAAGGGGAGAGTGAACGGAAGTGCGCGGTAGACCTTTATCAACCACAGCCTTTGCTTCATGCTCCATTACCCCAACATTCAGAAAATAAGCTCTTGGTTCTGAACGAAGGGGAGAGTGAACGGACCTGCACGGTAGACCTTTATCAACCACAGCCATGCGCTTCATGGTTTATTATCCCTACCGTTCATGAAGTGGGAGCGCTCTGCTTACTACGGAGCTTTCCGCCTTCCATAAGCGGGACAATCGTCGCAGCCAGCTTATCCGGCGGCAGAGGCGGCCATTCACTGCCGAAACGCGCTTGCTCGTCCCAGCGGAGAAACTCCGCCAGCCGCTGGCTTACATCCGCCGGGAGCTTCAACGATCCGGCGTACTCACGCGCTGTCATGGCCGGAGGCCTCTCCCCGTGGCGGCGGTATAACAGCCGCCAGCAAGGGTCTGCCACGGACAGGAAGCGCACCCGCGTTTCACGGCCGGAAGCGTACGCCCGGCCGTATCGGCGCAGTGCCAGCGCGAGCGCGATACGCGCGCGCTTGCGCCATGCCGCGGCCAGCGCGGCGCAGGCCAGCATCGCTGTGCCTGCTGCGATGCCCGCCCGCAAGCGGGCCGCGGGATCCGCGGCGGCGGCTGCGAGCCGCTCGCCCGCGCCCAGCGCCCGATCCGCGAGGGCTACTGCCCCTCGCGGCAGCGCTCCGGCGGCCTGCAGCGCGGCCGCCTGCAATTGCGCGTACGCCCGGCCGGCCATGCCGCCGAGCGCCCGCGTGCCCGCCGCATCGGCCTGCGGCACCGATGCGGCATCGCCGCCGGCCGCCGTGCCGTCGGCGGCCGCGTCTTGCCCGGCTGCGGAAGCCGACGCAGCCGTGGCGATCCCCCCGCCGTCATAACCCGGCGTCGGATCGAACGGAACCCATCCCGCTCCAGGGAAATAGACTTCCACCCATGCGTGGGCATCCCGGTTGCGGACAATGTAACGCTGCCCGGCTTGCACCTCTTCCCTCTCACGCAGACTGAGTGTCTCATCACCGTCCTGCCGGATCTCCGTTACACCCGGTGCGAACCCTTTCACCCAGCGTGCGGGAATTCCTTGTGTCCGCAGCATCACAACCATCGCCGTCGAGAAATGGACACAATAGCCTTTCCGCTGCTCGAAAAGAAAATGATCGACAAAATCCGCATGATCATCATCCGGAACTTGAGTATCGTCCAATGTATATGTATAACTGCTCCGCAGATAGCTTTCAACCGCCTGCGTTTTCGCAAGCCGGCTGACTCCGGCTTTTGCCGTTAGCTGATCCGACAGCTCTTTTACCCGGTCAGGTAAGCCCTGCGGAAGCTGTAAATAAGCTTCCTTAATCTCCTGCGGATCGGTCCCGCCATAATCGGCATCTAATTCCTCCAGCCATTCCGGCTTGAACACCGCCGATTCAATCGTATAAGAAACAATTTTCAAATCGTCTCCCGGCGGAAACAATGCGTCACCAGCTTCCTCACTGCGGTACGTTTGAACGGTCCTCTCCGGTTCCGCTGCCGACAACCGGACTACCTTTCCGTCCGTTCCGCCGGCAAACAGCGGCAAACCGCTCACCGGCCGGGCCATACGGACGGATTGACGGATCAGCCTTGTGCCGCTTCCGGGCCGCTCCCAACCAACTGTCTCATCCGCTCTATCTTCGACCGGCAATAGTACCTTTTCCGAGGCAGACTGCGTCCATCCCCGGCCATCATACGTATCTCTCGTTTCGCCGCGCCAATAAACGGGTACAGGCGAAACACCGGTGAAAATAACCGTGTCGTCAATCGATAACGGCCCGCCGAGCCGACTGCTGTCCATTCCATAACCCGTCATCGCAGGCTCCGTCCCTGAGGCAAGGCTTCCGGCAATGGAAGACGTACCAGCGCTCCATGCCGCCAGTTCCCATTGTCCCGCTTTCATCCAATCGGCCGGCCATGCGACCGGTACCGTCTGCCTCGGCTTTTCGAGCGAGGCGCCATAACCGGCCGCAAGCAGTACCGTCGCACAGGCCAAGCCGGCCGCCCACCATCGAAGCGGCCAAGCTTTAAGCAGCTCGGCGGGTTTGACCCGCATCGCTCCGCTTCCATACCGCCGCACGACACGAAAATACGTCATAAGGACGGTCAACAGCAGCCCTTCGAAAGCGGCGCGCATCATACCTGCAAATACATCCGCCCCCGTCAGCCAATGAACGGCCAGTAAATATGAAATTGTCAGCGCAGCCAGCCCCGGTCCCCAATATCTGGACCATATGAGCGCCTGAAGCGCGGAAGCAAGCATCGACATGCCGCTAAACAACAGCAATGTCCGCAATTCACCGGATAACAGTCCGCTTCCCCGGGCGATCGTCCGCCCATCCTCAAACAGCGAGCCTGCAAGACGCGAAGGCCAGGAGACAGGATCGGTCCCGCTGTAAAATAACCACATGACGCCGATAGTGCACATTATCCCGTTCAGCAGAAGCGAGAGCCACCACGAAGGGAGAGTTGTCCCGATCGCAAGCGCGAAGCCGATGACGGTTATTAAAGGGCCTAACCGGTATAATTCCGTCCAATGCCTGAAAGCTTCAAGCGCCAGCACCCACTCCGCCAGCAATCCGAACAAAAGAACGCTAGTCACGACACGAATCGCTGCCGGCAAAAAAAGCATGTCAGCCGGCAGGCTGCGGTTATGATGCATCCGTCATCCCTCCCTCCAACGCTTCGGTTAACGGAACTTCTCCTTCAGGCAGCATCCATAACCGTATGCGGCAGCCGCAGCTTTCCCATACCCGTATTCGTTCGCGAAGCGAATACGCCGGTGTTTTGCCGCCTGCCGTCAGCCACAGCTCAAGACGGCATCCCCGCGAAGCCGCAAATTGCGCTAACGCCTTCCAATCCCCGCTCCCCGCTGACACGCATATGATCGTTGCGCCTCGCGGCACCGATTTCAATGCATTAAAGGCCGCTTCATCAGCAGGCCGACCGCTGTCCGCCTTTAACCTGGCCATTTGAACGGCTGCCCGCGCCAAATAACGGCCCGGCCGCTCTCTTCCCGACCTAAGGGCATCTTTTCCATGCGCATCGTACAATAGCAGCACACCGGCTCCTTCGACGAGCGATTGCCGGGCCCCCCATAAGGCTCTGCTCACACAAGCGTCAAACAGCCGGCTGTTATTCCCATAGGAGGACACTGAACGATCCAACACAATGATACGTTCAACCGGCGCTGCCGGCGTTTCGGTGCGGATGTGCCAGCCCCGCCCTTTGGCCATGCTCCGCCAATCCAAGCACCGCAGCGGATCGCCCGCCGCATATGCCCGGAGATCATGTCCCGAACCGGGGCGCAACCCGGTACCTTTCGTGCCTTCATTCTCTCCGGCAGTTGAGAGCAACTTCCGTCCGGCCCCGTTAACCTTCGGTGAAGACCAGACCCACCGCCCGGCCTGATTATCTTCGCGAATCGGTTCCGGCAGAACCAGTGTCCGGCTCTCGCAAGCAATAGACACCTGCCTGGTGATCAGTCCGAACATGTCACCGACCGTGACGTGAACTGCGCAAAACAGCAGCTCCCCCCGCCGCAACGGCCGCAGAACATACTGCAGCGTAAACTCCCTGCTGAACCAGGGCAGCACCACCCTCCGGTATTCGACCGGTTTTTCTCCGGGGTTCGTTTCATTTTTCGCTTCATCTTTGACAGCTATCCAGACCATAGGAACGATAAATGACGAGCGAACCGTTAGCTCCACCCCTAGCTCGCCCCCGGAAACCGGACTGTCCTGCAGAAGTTTCCGCAGCACTTGTACCTTTCGGATTGATATCAGCGGCGCGCTGATACTCAGGAGCAGCATTCCGGCAATAACGATGAACGCGAACCATTCCACAGCTCCGCCGCGCATCCATACGCCGGCAGCCAGGCTGCCCAGCAGCAAGCCTAACACCACCCAGGCAAGCATCCTTTTTCCATTGCCCTTCATCGTCTGCGCCCCGTTCCCGAAGCTTGGGCCGGCAATGGCTGCCTGGTAAGAATCCGCTCCAATACGTCGGCCTGTCCGTCCGACCCTTCCAGTTCAGGACGCAGTACAAGCCGGTGCAGCAGCACGGCGGAAGCCGTAGTCTTCAAATCATCGGGCAGCACAAACCCCCGGCCTTCTATGTATGCCTTTGCCTGCGCCGCGCGGACCCAGTCCCGGGAAGCGCGCGGACTTGCGCCGAGTACAAGCTCCGGCGCCTTGCGGGTAGCTGCCGCTGCTTCCACGACATAAGCAAACAGCGATTCATGCACATGAACCTTCCTGGCCGCTAGCTGCAAAGCCGCCCATTCCTCGGGCAAAACGACCGGACGAAGCAGCTCCAGCGGGCCGGGGCCGTTATCCGCGGCAAGCATGCGAATCTCGTCCGACGCGGCAGGATAGCCGATCGACAGACGCATCATAAACCGGTCCAGCTGCGCTTCCGGCAGCGGATATGTGCCCTCGTCGCGCAGCGGATTTTGCGTTGCGATCAGCATAAACGGCTCCGGAAGCCGCCTGGTTATACCGTCGGCGGACACGCTCCGTTCCTCCATCGCTTCAAGCAGCGCCGACTGCGTGCGCGGCGTCGTCCGGTTCATTTCATCGGCGAGGACAACATTGCACATAATCGGACCGGGACGAAATATGAAATCGCCCCGCTTCGCGTCCCATACCATGCCTCCGGTCACATCGGACGGCTGCATATCCGGCGTAAACTGTATTCTCGCAAACTCTCCACCGATCACTTTCGCAAACGCCCGGGCCAGCATCGTTTTGCCGACGCCCGGTACATCCTCCAGCAGCAAATGGCCTCCGCCGAGCAGTGTCGTCATCGCAAGCGTTACTGTCTCCTGCTTGCCCAGCAGCACCGAATCGATCTTGCTTCGCACACGCTGCAGCAGCCGATGCGAAACTTCAGGTTCAATTCTATCTTCTATCATTCCGTTTAATGCATGATTGGGCGAAAACTCTGCCATTCCCATTGTTTTCAACCTCCCGACAAGGATTCTATCAACTATTGTCGCCAGATCCGCCTTCTTTTAGACGTGATAGAATCTCTTCGAGACAAGGGACAACAAGCCGATCCTGCGACGGATAGATTACCTTGACATAAAGCCATAATAACGTTATCCCCAAACGTGGAGGTGATGGATATCAATATTATGGATGGAATGGATGCCGCGCGATTTAATTCAGCCAACCCGCATCAGAAGAACAAAGAGGAAAAATTAAAGAAAAATGAGAAAGAAATGCCGATGGTGCTGCGTAATTTTAATAACAAATGAAAAAAAGAGCACCTTTGCCAAAGGTGCTCCCAATCATAACTGCTTATTTTTTTAGATCCTTTAATGCCGCCAGCACCTGTTCGATGTGGCCCTTCAGCTTTACGTTCCGCCATTCGCGCACCAGCTTTCCTTTCTCGTTGACGAGGAAGGTGGAGCGTACGATACCCATATATTCGCGCCCGTACAGCTTTTTCAGCTGCCAGACGCCGTACTTCTCGCACACCTTGTGGTTCGTGTCCGCCAGCAGCATAAAAGGAAGCTCGTACTTTTCAATAAATTTCTGATGCGACTTGACATCGTCCGTGCTAATCCCAAGGACAACGGCATTTGCCGCTTCTATCTCCGGATGAACGTCGCGGAATTCGCACGATTGCTGCGTGCACGTCGGCGTGTTGTCTTTCGGGTAGAAATACAATACCACACGCTTGCCGCGGAAATCCCGAATCGATACCTTCTCGCCCGTTGAAGCCGGTAATGTAAAATCGGGCACGACCCGCCCTGTTATCAATTCAGCCATGTTTGTCTCACCAACTGTTGTTTAATCAATCTATTTTCCAATTTCTGATTCGTACTTAGGATAGCATAACCAGGGCGGCCGGACAATTTAATCCGGCCTGTCATGACCCTGCGCCGCGGTAACGCTTGACCCCGTGATTCCAGATCAGCAGACCGAGAGCTGCAAACACAACACCGACGACAGGCGTCAAGAGCGCCATGGATGCTTCGTCCCCCCGCGTCCGGTCCAGGAAGTAAGAGGCCGGGTATACGCCGACGAACGCAAACGGAATGACCCATGTTAAAATAAACCGGATAGCCTTGTTGTAAATACCTACCGGATAACGGCCATAATTCTGGATATTATACATCAGCGGCAGTATGCCCGTCGGCGCGTCGGAATAAAAGGCGATGGCCGTGAGGGATGTATAGACGCCGAAATAAATAAGCACCGAGCCGGCGATGAGCAGCAGCAATACGAGAAGATCCAGCGTATTCGCGGTAAGACCGAGCTGAAACCACGATACCGCCATAATAACCGCTCCGGCTAAAGATCCGATGAGCGACGGCGGATCCATATTTTCAAGCATCACCTGCACCAGGTTGTGCGCCGGACGCGTCAGGACGCGGTCCATTTCCCCTTTTACGATATACCGTTCACTAAACCCCCACAAATTGAAGAAGCACCCGAAAATGCCGAAGGCAATCATAAAATAACCGTATACAAATACGACTTCCGCCTGCGTCCAGCCGTCCAGCGATTGCGTATGCTGAAAGACGATCAGTATAAAGATCAGATTCATACCCTGGAACATCAAATCGGACAGCACTTCGATCCAGAAGTCGGCGCGGTAGGTCAATCGCGTTTTCGCATAATTTTTCAGATACTCCCAAAATAACGTCGGATAAAACATCCCGATCACCCTCCCTGCACGAACAAACGGTAACGCGCCCGTCGCCATACCCACCAGATTGGCAGCAGCAGCACCGCAAACCAGATCAGCTGCAAGCCAAGCACGCCGAACGCCTCGCTGCCTTCCGTCCTTCCGGTAAATACCGAGCTAGGCAAATAAGTTATCGCCTGGAACGGCAGCCATTGCATGACCGCTTCCAGCCAGCCGGGGAAGAAAGAGATCGGTACGACGACACCGGAAAACAAATCCACCATCACCCGTTTCATCCGCATCATGCCCTCGTTGTTTTCAACGAAAAAGGCGAACAGCCCCGTCAGCATATTAATCTGCGTGTTGATGAGAAAACTGAATGCCAGCATGATCAGGTACAGCGCCCATACGAGGGGATCGGCCGGCAGCTTGACGGGAAAGATCAGGCAGACGACAACCATACCCGGCACCATAAACAGCAGCAGCCGGAACAGTCCTTCGCCAAGCCCCTGCATCATTTTCACAAGCAAATACGAATAAGGCCGGATAAACTGAATCGCGACACTGCCGTCGCGAATTTCATTTGCGATTTCACGGTCGAGATTATTAAAATAAAAAGCTCTTGCCATCCAGGAGACGGCAACATAAGTGGTCATTTGGGCGACTGTAAACCCAGCCAGCGTGGGCTGATCGCCGTAAATGGCCTGCCACAGAAAATAATACGCACCTATATTAATTGCGTAAATAATAATACCGCTGTAATAATTGACCCGATAAGCAAGCATCATTAGAAACCGGATGCGGATCAAGTCGAGATAAGCGCTGTTCATGAGGACACCTTCTCGGACTGGTATATTTCGCGCACGATCTCATCCGTATTCGTTTCGAATATTTTAATGTCGCGGATTTCCACCGCGCCGACAACGCGCGACAGCGCATCGGATACGTTGACCGCATTGGGAAGCCACATCGTCGCCGTGACATCGTTCTCCAGCTTCCAGTTCACACCAAGCCCTTCCGTCAATTGCTCCAGCTTGTCCAAACGGGCATGATCGGCGAATTGAAACTGGACCTCGCGCCCTTTGCTCCATTTTTCCTTTAACAGATCAAGTCCGCCGTCGTAAATGATCCTGCCGTCATCCAGCATAATGACCCTGGAGCAAAGCGCCTCAATGTCCTGCAAATCGTGCGTCGTCAGCAAAATCGTCGTCCCGTGTTCCCGGTTCAGCTGCTTTAAAAAATCTCGGATTTCCGTCTTGACGACTATATCGAGGCCGATTGTCGGCTCGTCCAGAAACAAGATCGACGGATTGTGCAGCAGCGACGCGACAAGCTCGCAGCGCATCCGCTGGCCAAGGCTAAGCTTCCGAACCGGCCGGTTAAGCAGCTCTCCAAGCTGCAGCCGTTCCACAAGCTCGTCCAGGCGGGCACGAAAATCGCGCTCCGGCACCTTGTACACCTTCCTTAATAGTTGAAAAGATTCAATGACGCCGATGTCCCACCACAGCTGGCTGCGCTGCCCGAATACGACGCCGATTCCTTTAACGAATTTCTCTCTTTCCTTAAACGGTACAAATCCGTTCACTTGAATCCGCCCCGACGTCGGCACGAGAATGCCGGTCAGCATTTTGATCGTGGTCGATTTCCCTGCACCGTTCTCTCCGATATATCCGCAAATCTCGCCCTTTGGAATTTGGAAGGTGATATCTCTGACCGCCGTTACTTCCGTATATTCCCGTTTGAAGAGGTCGCGCAGCGCGCCTCCTAGCCCCTCTCGGTTCTTCTGTACTTTGAACTTCTTCCTCAGAAGCTCAACATCGATCGCTAACAAACCTCATTCTCCTCTCGCTTCGACATTTCCCGGGAAATCATGATATATTTCTAATA
Organism: Paenibacillus tarimensis; assembly: GCA_041281825.1. Taxonomy (GTDB): domain Bacteria; phylum Bacillota; class Bacilli; order Paenibacillales; family Paenibacillaceae; genus Paenibacillus_D; species Paenibacillus_D tarimensis_A. Next base: position 4,728,884 of record CP166298.1, read on the forward strand.
TAGAGGGATTCCGCTTGCTAAGATATCGTCCGACAAATTATAATTTTATGATATGTAATGATACATGATCTTTTACGAACAAGCAAAACGGAGAAGCTGTCTTCCGACAGGCGATGATTCGTTTTGCGGAATATGAAAGGATGAACGGAACTGAATGGAACGCAAGGGGAAGAAGAAAATGAGCAAGCCGTGGAAATGGGTAATGTACGGAGGATTGTTCGCTTTGGCGGTCGTCATCGGTTTTACGGCATACTACGGCATTGGATTATATAACGAGCTGGACAAGCTCCATGCGAAGGAAGACTCCAGATTTAACGAATTTAACAACGAACAACAGACCGTTGATCCGCCGAAATGGGAAGGCACGGAAAGGGTCAATATCCTTCTGCTCGGCGGCGACGGGCGGGAATCAAACAGCCAAGGCATCGCCAGGTCGGACTCCATATTAATCGCATCGATCGATCCGATATCGAAAAAAGCGCATTTATTCTCGGTTTTGCGCGACACCTATGTCAACATTCCCGGACATGGCAAACAGCGGATCAATTCCGCGATAGTACTTGGCGGACCGAACCTGGCGATGGAAACGGTAGGGGATTTGCTGGGTCTGGAAATCCAATATTACGTTTATGCGGAGTTTGAAGGATTTAAAGCGTTGATCGATGCGATCGGCGGCATTGAGTATGAAGTGGAGAAAGATATGAATTATGTCGACAACGCCGACGGCAACCGTTATGATATCCACCTGAAGAAGGGGCTGCAGCATCTGGACGGTGATAAAGCGCTGCAATACGTGCGGTTCCGTCATGATGCAATGTCCGACTTCACCAGGACGGAACGGCAGCGCAACTTCTTGAAGGCCGTCGCACAAGAAATGCAATCGACCTGGAACTTGATCCGAATGAAATCGATCATTGAGAGCGTACAGCCCTTCATCGAAACGAATCTGACGGCGCAAGATATGCTGAAGCTCGGTCAGCTCGGATTAGGACTGCATATGGCCGGCTCCGCTCAGGTTCCGCCTATGAACCTGATTGCCGACACGAATGCTGGCGGCGCTTCAGTTCTGGCGATTCGCGACGAAGGGAAGCTGCTGGAGTACGTTCAGGAAATATTAAGCAGTGATGAGACCGCTCCGCTAACGGAAGAAGATGCGGCGGAATCTGATGGTACAAATACCGAAAGTGACAGCGCAAACACTCCATAATACAATCCGGCAAAGGGCTGCCTTCAGCGGAAAATGAGGCAGCCCTTTGCCGATCATTGCAAGTTCGAAATCCTGGGATAAGCTGAGCTTGAAGCACACGTCGCGTGCTCTCAACCACTCTGCAGACCCGCATCGAAGCAATTTCACCAAACTTATCTATACTGATATTTTTGGAATAGTCTGCCAGCTGCCATTGCCCGCCATGGCTGAATCGTAAGCTTAGCCTTGATAATACTCAAGTAAGCGGACTTCAGAAACAGTGAGGTTCACCTCACTAATACTCATCTACGATGGCTGCGGTAAGAATAATATTGAGGTTCGCTTCTGTATTACTGAAGTTATATCACTACATAGTCACGCACCGCTCGAACAGTGTGCGGTGAACGGCCGATTTACAGTGCTCAAAACACATTTAACTACCTGGAAGGAGAATGTCACAATGACCATCCGAAAGCGGCCCACCTCAGAAGCGCTTTATGCGTCGGCTCTTGAGCATATCGTCGGAGGCGTTAACAGTCCCTCCCGTTCGTTCAAAGCGGTCGGCGGCGGTGCGCCGGTATTTATGAAAAGGGCAGCCGGCTCCCGTTTCTGGGACGTTGACGGCAATGAATACATCGACTACCTTGCCGCTTACGGTCCGATCATAACCGGGCATGCCCATCCGCATATCACGGAAGCGATAACCCGCGCCGCACAGAACGGCACGTTGTACGGCACGCCGACGGAAAGTGAAATTACGCTTGCCCAAATGCTTAAACAGGCGATCCCGTCTATGGACAAGGTTCGTTTCGTTAATTCGGGGACGGAAGCGGTAATGACGACGATCCGGGTTGCCCGCGCCTATACGAAACGCAATAAAATCATTAAATTTGCCGGCTGTTACCACGGCCATTCCGACCTGGTCCTTGTGGCCGCCGGCTCGGGGCCTTCCACGCTCGGCATTCCGGACAGCGCCGGCATTCCGGCTACAATCGCTCAGGAAGTGATCACCGTTCCGTTCAACGATTTGGACGGCCTTCGCGCTGCATTGGAACGATGGGGCGACGATGTGGCGGCGGTCATGGTCGAGCCGATCGTCGGCAACTTCGGCATGGTGATGCCGAAGCCCGGCTTTCTTGAAGGGTTATGCGCCCAGACGAGAGCTTGCGGTGCGCTTGTCATCTACGATGAGGTCATCAGCGCTTTTCGATTCCACTATGGCAGTGCGCAAACATACGGTGCTTTCGGCAATCAGCAGGCGATTGAGCCGGATTTGACGGCGCTGGGCAAAATTATCGGCGGCGGACTGCCGATCGGCGCATACGGCGGTCGCCGCACGATAATGGAACAAGTCGCACCGCTCGGCCCGGCTTACCAGGCAGGTACGATGGCCGGCAATCCCGCTTCCGTCTCGGCAGGCATCGCCTGTCTTGAAGTACTGCAAGCCCCTGGTGTATACGAGCGAATGGACAAGCTGGCGGAGCAGTTGACCGACGGTTTAAAGTCAGCGGCGGACCGGCATGGCATCGAATTGACGATTAACCGGATTCGCGGCGCTTTTTCTACGCACTTCTGCACGCATCCGATCACGAATTACGAGGAAGCGTTGGATACGGACGGCGAAATGTTCGCCCGGTTCTTCAGACTGATGCTCGACCGCGGGATCTGTCTCGCTCCTTCGAAGTATGAAGCCTGGTTTCTTACGACGGCGCATACGGAGCAGGATATAACAGCTACGATTGAAGCCGCAGACGAAGCATTTGCCGTTATGGCCGCAGAGAGCCCTGTGGGTTGAAGTGCATAAAGGGCCTTAAATAAGAAAAACCGCCGGAGAAGCGGCTCCAGCGATGCGTTATTTCGTTTCCATGCGCGAGGTCTAGTCTAAACTCACCGCCTTTGTACGGTCAGCTTCCGGCAAACGCGAATGGACAAAAGAGACTTTTAAGCAGGACAATCACAACGATTCCAAACCTAACGGACGCCACAGTCAATTACAGCTGGTTTTCAGCTGTAATTGATGAGAAGACACGTTTAAAGCCTCCAAATGTCCGCTAAAATGGTAGAAACTTCGTTTTTTTATGCTAAGCGTCTCCAGTGTCCATTAGCCTTGCAAAGTGACCACCGCAGCGCATCTAATCGGTACAATGGAGTTGTTGATTGCCTCCGGATCTGTTAAACTTCCTAACATAGGGATCTTTGAGCGAGCTCAAAGTCTCTCCTAATGGAGGTGTCAGTAATGACTAGTAAAACAAAACGACAAAGACAGAAAGCGGAACGCGCCGGGCAACTGAATCCGGAGATCAGCCGCGGGATGTGGAATCGCAAGCCTGTTACCCAAACCGTTCGAAATGAAAAAGCAGAGCAGCGCCGCTCCTTTTGCCGAAAAAAGGATGACGGCGCTTATTTTTTGTTGGAATCCTTCCGGCCCAAAAACGGTGTTTCTTACACTCTTCCATCCCATTTACTTTTCTTCAGGTTCGGATTCCTGGCTGCCGGCGGACTTCGCCCGATACATGTACCGGTCGTAACGGTCATCGATTTCCTTCGCCAACTGCCGGTAACGCTCCGTTTCCTTAACAATCGGATCGAGCGGTGTCTGGATACGAATTTCGTACCTGGCGGGCAGACGCCTGCGTATCATCTCTTGCTTATCCTCGGCCTGATGCGGCTCCTGCGCCATCGGTCCCTCTGTTAAACGTTCAGCCAGCTCCTCTTCCAACTGCTTCCTGCTGCTTAAGTTACCGTTGTTAGGGTTGTCCATTTCATGTTCCTCCCATTGTAGGATTCCCGCACCATACCCGATTATTCGGCCGCTTCCGCTTTTTGCAGCGCTTCCCTCAGCTCGTCGTGTATAGCCCCGTTAGTAGCTAGAACATTGCGCACGCCCAAATCGTACGGCTTGCCGACCGTATCGGTGACAATCCCGCCTGATTCCTGAACAAGCAAAACGCCTGCGGCCAAGTCCCAACTGTTCAGCCCAATTTCCCAAAATCCGTTCAACCTTCCTGCCGCTACATAGGCCAAATGGAGTGCAGCCGAGCCTGCAATACGAATATTGCGCACCTGCGGCGCAATCGCCTGAACGCCCTTTAAGTTAACTTTAAGCGCGTAATGATGATCGGCCGGAAATCCCGTTGCCACAAGACTTTCTTTCAGCGTTTGCGCGGAAGCCACCTGCATCCTTTTCCCCCGAACATAAGCGCCCTTTCCTTTCTCTGCAACAAACATTTCATCGCGGCACGGATCGTATACGACACCTACAATCACTTCCCCTTTATGGGCCAGCGCAATGGAAACGACAAAAAAAGGAAACCCGTGGACAAAGTTCGTTGTGCCGTCGATCGGATCGACGATCCACAAATACTCTTCGTCCATCACATGCTGCAGCGCTTTCTTGGACGCTTCCGGGCCTGCCTCAACACCTTCCTCGCCAAGGAACGAATGATGGGGGAAATGGGTACGGATCAACGTCCGGATCATTTTCTCCGATCCTTTATCCACCTCCGTCACCAAGTCATGTGAAGAATATTTTATGTCAAGCTTTGAATAGGCCCCAAGCTTTGTCTTGATCCACTCCCCCGCTTTAGCCGCGCAGTTGATAGCTACAGCAGTAAAGCTTTTGCTGCCGACTATCGGCTCGAATTGCTGATCGCTCATCTCTATCACTCTACTTTCTATAAATCGTATGAACCATTTCATCCTTTTACTATACGTTGACGGTTGTTCTAAGTTTCGCCCAAACCTCATTCATTTAAGCCTATTATTGTCGAACCTTCTACGATTAATTGTAACGCCAGCACAATCAGGGTCACACGCAGCACCCAAAGCAGAGTCTTGCCTGTCACCCGGCCGGCAATATAGGCGCCGAGCTTGCCGCCGAACCATGCCCCCGGTATAAGACACAATGCCAGACTGTAATCAATGTCCCCTGCCCAGGCCTTAACTCCGCTTCCAAGAATGGAGGACAAAAAAATGACGAACATCGAAGTAGCCGCGGCCACATGGGGCGGAAACCGGAACAGCAGCACCATTACAGGAACAAATAAAGATCCGCCGCCGATCCCGAATAATCCGGATACGAGACCCACGCCGAAACCGACCGTTAACAAAGGCAGAAGTGCAAAACCGTAAACGTGAGCATCTCCGGAAGGATCCGTGTAGGTTCGCTCGATCGGCCATTGCTTTGTTACCGGTTTCATATATTCTCTCGTAATAAGCAGACCGGCCATAATCAAAATGAAAATTCCGAATACCAGCTGGAATGCGCCGCCCTTGAATAAGCCGGTCAATGCCGATCCGGCCATCGCCCCCGGACCGCTTGTGATAAACAAAAGCCAGCCGCTGCGGAAATCAACCCGGTTGGCTTTGGCATAAGATATCGTCGAAGCGAGTGCGGTTACGATCAACACACTCAATGAGGTGCCGACTGCCGTTGCATGGCCAACCGGTTCTCCTGTCAGATAAGGCCCAAGCAGCATCAACCCGGGAACGATAATGATTCCGCCGCCCAATCCGACAATACTGCCGAATGCGGCTGCAACCAGTCCCAATCCGATTAACAATAGCACTTCCAACATTATGCAAAAGCCTTCTCTCGTCAAAAATCGAAAACCCCGCATTGCCGATGATCAAGCAGTGCAGGGCCGATATCTTAGGGGAATTATACGCCGACAATATGATAACCGTTGTCTACATAAATCACTTCGCCGGTAATACCGCGGGAGAAACGGCTCATCAGGAACATGGCCGTATCGCCGACCTCTGCGGCTTCGGTCGTGCGTCTGAGCGGCGCCTTCTCTTCCACTTGACGCAGAATGGAGTTGAAATCTTTAATGCCTTTCGCAGCGAGCGTACGGATCGGCCCCGCCGAAATCGCGTTGACCCGCACATTGTATTGGCCAAGGTCATTTGCAAGGTAGCGTACGGACGCTTCCAAAGCGGCCTTGGCCACGCCCATGACGTTGTAATTGCGCAGGGCGCGCTCCGCACCAAGGTATGTCATCGTTACGATGCTTCCTCCTTCGGTCATAAGCGGATACATCCGCTGCGCCACGGCAGTCAGGGAATAGGCGCTGATATCGTGCGCGAGCGCAAAACCTTCGCGCGACGTCTCAACGAACATGCCTTCCAGTTCTTCCGTTTTGGCGAACGCAATACTATGCACAACGCCGTGCAGTACACCGAACTGCTCCTTGAGATGCTCGGCGAGAACTTCGATTTCTTCATCCACCGTAACGTTGCACGGCAGAACGACTGCGTCCGGGATCGTATCCGCAAGCTTGCGCACTCGCTCTTCCACACGCTCGCTCTCATATGTAAACGCCAATCTTGCTCCTTGGGCGGCTAAAGACTGCGCAATCGCCCAAGCGATACTCCGGTCATTGGCAACACCCATGATCAAAATATTTTTACCGTTTAACAATTCCATATGTAATCCTGGTTTCTAATACCTGCCCAAACTTGCGCTTAAGCGGTTTTTCACTCTTTCGAGCGGTGGCGTCACAGGATTTGGGCCACTTACAGTGATCCAACCACGAAACCAGTTTGCCTCCTTTCTATTTGAGCTATTTTAGTCATACTTTTCTTTACAAATGATTCTCCCGCACCCATCTTATTTAAAGCCGTCGGACAGATTAAACTTACTTCATTTAGTGACGGAATTCAAGGGTTCATTGGGAAATTACGTCAGTCCTTGTCGCCAAAAAACATTTCAAACGCGAGAGCCGTCTGAATGCGGGCCTCCTGCTCGGTAAGCTTGCGCACAAGTTCCATCTCAACCGCTGTAACTTCCTCACCCTGGAAATTGATTTCGGCTATGGAAGCGGTAATCTTCACGATTGCGATCGCTTCGTTATTCGGCGTGAAGGCAAAAACCTTCTGTCCTGTCGGATATACGCGAAAACCGCTTTTGATCATTTTGCAGCGGCCATACTCGAGCAGTTCGTACAGCTCCTGCTCCGACTTGAATTTGCATACGGAATTGAATTCGGTCTCAAATCCCATCCTCATTTCCTCCTTACATAGGGATCTTTGAGCGGAGCTCAAAGTCTCTCAGCTTTCATCAGGATCTTTGAGCATGACATAGGGATCTTTGAGTGGAGCTCAAAGTCTCTCTGCTTCTCAAAGTCACTCTGCTTTCATCAGGATCTTTGAGCATGACATAGGGATCTTTGAGCTGAGCTTAAAGTCTCACCGCATCTCAAAGTCTCTCTGCTTCTCAAAGTCTCTCCGCTTTATTTCAAACGTTGAACCGGCTTGTCCGCTATTCGTGCCTGACCTTAAAGCTTCGGCAGGGGACGAAATCCATCCCCTCCGATTGTTATCCCCCGTAGTTGATCCTTTGTTTATCAGCGTGCCTTGCGACAGCCAGCTCGATCAATGTATCGAGCAGCTCCTGATAGGAGACCCCGCTTTCTTTCCACATGAGCGGGTACATACTGAACGGTGTGAAGCCTGGCATTGTATTGACCTCGTTAATGAGCAGCTTGCCGTCTAATTTGCGCAGGAAGAAATCGACCCGCGACAACCCGGAACCGTCGATCGCCATATACGCGCGAAGCGCCATATCTCTGACCGCTTGCGCGGTCTCTTCCGGAAGATCGGCCGGAATTTGCATGACCGACTTTCCGTCCACATATTTTGCTCTATAATCGTAGAATTCCCCCGAAGAAATGACCTCTCCCGGTACGGAAGCCCGAGGCTCGTCATTGCCGAGCACGCTGACTTCAAGCTCCCGCGCATCAACAAACTCTTCAATGATCACTTTACGGTCGTATTGAAACGCAAGCTCAATCGCCGCCATCAATTCCTCCCGGTTTTTGGCCTTGGAGATGCCGACGCTGGAGCCTAGGTTCGCCGGTTTGATGAAGCAAGGATAACCGAGCGATACCTCGACCTCCATGATAAAAAATGCGTGATCCTTCTCCCACTGTGTCCGGTTAAAATAGCGGAATATACATTGCGGCAATCCTTCCTGCGCGAAAATCTTCTTCATCATAATCTTGTCCATCCCGACCGCGGATGCCAGGACGCCGGCTCCCACATAAGGGATATTAGCCATCTCAAGCAGTCCTTGAATCGTGCCGTCCTCGCCGAATGTTCCATGCAGCAGCGGAAACATGACGTCGATTCCCTGGCCATCCTTCTTCCGGTCCGATTGCGCCAATCCCTGAAATACCGGAACAAGCGCGCCGTCGCTGCCCTCACCGCTTTCACCCAGCAGCTGCAGCTCGGCGGCTTCATTCGGAGCTTCCAGAAGAATGTCGCCGGTCCGCCATTGCCCTTGCTTCGTAATGTAAAAAGGTTTAATTTCGTATTTGCTGAAATCAAAAGACTTCATAACCGCGAGTGCGGTTTGCAGGGAAACCTCGTGTTCACCCGACTTGCCTCCGTAAATTAAACCAACACGCACTTTCTCCCCCATTAGCTTTCCTCCGGTAACGTATAATTTCCCCATCCCGCCATTAAGCATAAACCGCACCTATCATAATTCATCGACAATATGAAATAAACCGTATCGCGTCCTCTCCGTCCAGGCATAGGAGTCCCGATAATCCCAATAACGGTGCCGGCTAGAGACCGTATTCGCATTCACCAGCGGCATTCCGAGCGTATCGAATGCGGTTACGATCGTGCTGTGCTGATAACGGCCGTCACCGTTCCAATCGTAGACGATGACGTCTCCAAGTGAAAGCTCCCCGGCCGACTGAACCTGCCGAGCTCTTAATCCTTGATTTTTGGGTTTGTTTAATAAAGACTGCAAGGCAGCCGATACGGCCCAGCTGAAACTCCACAATTCGCGGCCCTTGTCTCTTCCTTTATACCACCAGCCCGAATCCCTTCTACCAGTATAGTTCATTGGAGCATTGCCTGCAAAGAGGCATTGAGAAACATAATTCGTACAGTTGACTTCGAATTCCTCATAAGCCGGATTCGGTTTATCCCACCACAAATCGGCATAAGCGGCAACCATATCCCTCCGATACGTAATTCCTGCACGATGATGTTTGAAATCGGTCAAAATGTCATAATTTAAATAGGGTGCCGATTGCTGCTTCGGGAACGGCCCGGCGCCGTAGCCGCTTTCCAAATATTGCTCATCCTGACCGGATTGGGATGAGACGAAACGGGGTCTCCGCTCCGCGACCACCGGCTCAACACGGACAATCCGCCATCTCCCGCCCTGATCCTGCACCCAGACCCGTTCATATTCGCACCGGTCTTCTACATAGACGCTTCCTTGCTGCTGCACCGTTTTTTTCAATCTGATCCGGAGCAGTACGGAAGTCTCTCTGCCGGCTTCATGAACGCGGACAAGCTCCGCCTTCGATTCATTCTTTACGGCTGAGGCTTGACGGGATTGTTCCCTTTCCCGTATGCGGACAAGCTTCCCTTCCAACCGGGCCAAATGATCCTCGTCCGTTACAAGCGGGGCAAAATGCGATGAACGGTACTCAAGCTCAGACTGATTGGTCAGCATGACATATTCATGAATGGCTGCCTTCCAGCCCTGAAGCCCTTGCGGACGCGGCTGGGACGTCTTCGGCTTTGAACGAGGCATGAGTTCACCCTCCCGGTCTTGTCTCAAGGTCATAACACGACTGGTTCATTATATGAAGAAAATAACGTTCTCATGATGAAAACCCCTTTACGCATGCCCCGTATTAACGATATACTAAGTGTATAAGCGATTATGAAATCGAGTTTCGCAGAGTGAAACAAGAAAAACCAATCGCATAACCAAACTTATGCAAACGCGAAAAGGAGGCCCTTTCAAATGGCTAAACAAGATCAATACTCCGTTCGCACATCGCTCGATGCCGGCGGCAAGTCGTACGCCTACTATCGGCTGCAGGGGTTGGAAGAGCAAGGACTGGGGAACATTTCGAAGCTTCCGTTCTCCATTAAAGTGCTGCTCGAAGCCGCCGTCCGTCAATTTGACGGCCGCGCCATCACCCCCGAGCATGTGAAGCAATTGGCTACCTGGGCGGATGGCCGCGAAGACAAGGAAATTCCGTTCATCCCTGCACGGATCGTACTGCAGGATTTCACCGGCGTACCGGTCGTCGTCGATTTGGCGGCAATGCGCGATACCGTGAAGAAAGCCGGCGGAGATCCGAAACGGATCAATCCGCTCGTACCGGTTGATCTTGTTATCGACCACTCCGTAATGGTCGACGCATTCGGTACCCCCGATGCGCTCGAATTTAACGAAAAAATTGAATTTCAACGCAATGAAGAACGATACCGCTTCCTCCGCTGGGCGCAAACGGCGTTCGATAATTTCCGTGCCGTTCCCCCTGCTACGGGTATCGTCCATCAGGTAAACCTGGAATATCTCGCATCCGTCGCGGCTACCAAAACCGTTGACGGCGAAACGGTCGTTTATCCGGATTCGCTTGTCGGTACCGACTCGCATACAACGATGATCAACGGCCTTGGCGTTGTCGGCTGGGGTGTAGGCGGAATCGAGGCGGAAGCCGGCATGCTCGGACAGCCGCTGTACTTTGTCACTCCTGAGGTTATCGGCTTCAAGCTGACGGGAAGCCTGGCGGAAGGCGCTACGGCAACCGACCTGGCGCTGACCGTTACACAAATTTTGCGCAAAAAAGGGGTTGTCGGCAAATTCGTCGAGTTCTTCGGACCGGGTCTGTCCAACATCAGCCTGGCGGACCGCGCAACCGTCGCCAACATGGCGCCGGAGTACGGCGCTACGGTCGGCTTCTTCCCGGTCGACGGCGAGACGATCAACTTCCTGCGCAACACCGGCCGTACGGAGGAGCAAATCGCGCTTGTTGAAGCTTACTATAAAGCGCAAGGCATGTTCCGCACCGACGAAACGCCTGATCCGGTATTCACCGATGTCATTGAGCTGGATTTGTCTACGATCGTGCCATCGCTGGCAGGGCCGAAGCGTCCTCAAGACCGCATCGAGCTGACTGCGATGAAGGAAGCGTTCAACGAAATTATCCGCACGCCGATCGAAAAAGGCGGTTACGGCCTTGATGAGAGCAAGATCGCACAAGAGGTCGAAGTGAAGCATAATAACGGTCATGTGAGCAAAATGGGCACCGGCGCCGTTGTCATCGCCGCGATTACAAGCTGTACGAACACATCCAATCCAAGCGTTATGCTGGGAGCAGGTTTAGTTGCGAAAAAAGCAGTTGAGCGCGGTCTCGTCAAGCCTGCTTACGTTAAGAGCTCCCTGACGCCGGGTTCCTTGGTCGTTACGGAATATTTGAAAAAAGCCGGCTTGCTGGAGTCGCTTGAGACGCTCGGTTTCCACGTTGCAGGCTACGGCTGCGCAACTTGTATCGGTAACTCCGGTCCACTGCCGGATGAAGTGAGCCAAGCGATTGCCGACAACGATATGACCGTTGCCGCCGTCCTGTCCGGTAACCGGAACTTCGAAGGCCGCGTACATGCACAAGTGAAAGCGAACTACCTGGCTTCTCCGCCGCTGGTCGTCGCATACGCGCTTGCGGGAACCGTCAACATCGACCTGGCTAACGATGCGATCGGATACGATAAGGACAATAAACCGGTTTATCTGAAAGACATCTGGCCGACATCGAAAGAAATTGCCGACGCGATTTCCGTAGCGATGAGCCCGGAGCTGTTCCGCACGAAATACGAAAATGTCTTTACGCAGAACGATCGCTGGAACGCCATTCCGGTGCCGCAAGGCGAGCTGTACGAATGGGATCCGAAATCGACCTATATCGCGAACCCGCCGTTCTTCGAAAACCTCGCTTCCGGGCTAGGCGACATCTCCGATATTACAGGAGCAAACGTGCTGGCGCTGCTTGGCGATTCCGTCACGACGGACCACATTTCGCCAGCGGGCAACATTAAAGTCGACAGCCCTGCCGGTAAGTTCCTTCTGGAGCACGGCGTGAAGAAAGAGGACTTCAACTCGTACGGCTCCCGCCGCGGCAACCACGATGTAATGATGCGCGGTACATTCGCCAACATCAGGATCCGCAACCAGGTTGCTCCTGGAACCGAGGGCGGCGTAACGAAATATCTGCCGACGGATGAAGTTATGTCGATCTATGACGCTTCGATGAAGTACCAGGCAGAAGACAAAAATCTCGTCGTTATTGCCGGCAAAGAATACGGTACAGGCAGCTCCCGCGACTGGGCGGCGAAGGGTACGTTCCTGCTCGGCGTGAAAGCCGTCATTGCCGAAAGCTTCGAGCGGATTCACCGTTCCAACCTCGTCGGCATGGGCGTTCTGCCGCTGCAGTTCCAGGAAGGTCAAAGCTGGTCCTCGCTCGGCTTGAACGGACGGGAAACGTTCGATATTAAAGGTCTTTCCAACGACGTGCAGCCAGGCCAAAAAGTCACCGTTACCGCTGCCCGCGAAGTCGGCTCGACGATCGAGTTCTCAGCAACCGTACGTCTCGACTCCATGGTTGACGTCGACTACTATCGCAACGGCGGCATTCTTCAAACCGTCCTGCGTCAAATGATTGCTCAAATGTAAAGATCATTTTAGATGATTCAAGCCTCTACCCATCGCATGAAATGCATGGGTAGGGGCTTTTGCTATGTAACCCGATAAATAGAGAATTTACCGGTATTATTATCGATAATGAAATTCATTATCATTTATTTCTCATTATAGCGGAAGCTCCCCGTTGGTTCAAGAGGAGTTATCGATCAATCATAGTAATTCTCAATCCGCATTTGGGAATCGTCCGCGTAAAAGTCTGGCGAATAACAGCATTCATGTCACATTCAGGTTATGCATTCCTCCACAATCAGATACTGATTATCGAGCTCAAGATGCATTTCCTGCAGCTAAAAACACAGAAAAGCTGATTTTTAAGCATTCAACCTGCATTTCCTACATCATAATTTTACCAATACTACCGATTCCGCAGAAAATGGAGAGATAAGATGTATGTTTTGCATTTCAGGCATCCTTGTTGAACCTGTTCCGCCAAACAAGCTGTACATTTTACAATTCAGCGCTTATATTCTATTTCTACGCGAACGTTACCGTCTTGCCTGAGATCGGCGATATTGTTTACGGCTCGAGTTCTAAGAAGTTATCAGTTTCACACTTAAGTATAGGGGTGAAACTTATACTTTCGTATATTTCAAGAAGAAACGGCTTCGCCGTCCTTTAGAGGATAAGCTTCGTTTCGCGGGGAAATTATAACGGCGACGAATCGTTTCGCAGTTAAGTATCAGCCCGCACTGGAGTGTAACTTATACTTTCTTATATTATAAGAAAAAGCAGTCCCAAGCTGAACGCTCGAGACTGCTCTTTATACGCCTTAATTAATCCAAGCGTTCACTTTGTCCTCGTTTTGCTCCACCCATGCTTTGGCCGCTTCTTCCGGAGATTTGCCTTCTACGATGTCCACCATAACGGCAGCCATATCGTCCGGCGTCCAATTGAACTTGTCCAGCATCGCGTAAGCATCCGCTTGATCGTCCTTCAATCCTTTGCGCACAATCGTGTGGATCTGTTCATCTCCGCCGTACACATTTTTAGGATCTTCCAAGTATTTAAGCTCCATCTTTGCGAACATCCAGTGCGGCGTCCATCCGGTTACGATAATCGGTTTCTCATCCCGGTACGCTTTCTCAAGCTCTTGAGCCATTGCAGCGGAAGAGCTTTCAACCAGCGTCCAGCTGTCGCGCAGACCATACTCGTCAAGCACTTTCTCCGTAGCCATCATCAGGCCTGCACCCGGCTCAATGCCGATTATCTTATGCTCAACCGATGCGCCGATGTCGTCTTTCGTTAAATCTTCTATGTTCTCCACGTTCATATAAGCGGGTACGACCAATCCTATCTTCGTACCGTCGAGGTTCGCACCGAGATCCTCGACTTTCTCGCCGTACTTCTCCATATATGACGCATGCGTCGTCGGCAGCCATGCCGCTACCATCGCATCGGCGCTGCCGTCGGCGATCCCGGCAAACATCGGGCCTGCGTCAACTTGCAGCATCTCCACTTCATAATCAAGCTTTTGCTCCAATACTTCCTTCACGACATAAGTGCTGGCGATTTCAGAATCCCATGCCACGTAAACAAGCTTGATTTTTTTCTCATCTTTGGCCGATGAACAACCGGCGATTACTGCAGAAAGCATAATAATTGCAAGAATAAATTTCAATTTTCTCATCGAGATCAACCCCCTGAAATTAATTGTTTTTATTTCGTTTTACCAAATTTTGCGTTACCCGGTCGAGAACTATCGCAAGGATGACAATCGCGAGTCCCCCTTCGAAGCCTTCGCCTATTTTGACCTGAGTAACTGCCCGGTACACCAGCGCCCCGACACCCTGCGCCCCAATCATTGATGCGATGACAACCATGGAGAGGGAAAGCATAATCGTCTGATTGATCCCCGCCATAATCGTCGGCATCGCAAGCGGAAGCTGCAGCTTAATGAGCTTCTGAAACGGAGTCGAGCCGAATGCGTCGGCCGCCTCAACCAGTTCATTCGGGACTTGGCGGATTCCAAGGTTCGTTAACCGGATTGTCGGCGGTATCGCAAATATAATGGATGCAATGACCCCCGGCACAACCCCGATTGAGAAAAAAATGATCGCTGGCAGCAAATAAACGAACGCCGGCATCGTCTGCATAAAATCGAGTATTGGAGTGACGATATTTTGAAATGAGTTTCTACGGGCGCACAATATACCTGTAGGTACACCTAAAACGATCGATATGATGGCAGCGGTAAGCACAAGCGCCAATGTTTGCATCGATTGATCCCAAAGTCCAAGGTTATCGATTAACAACAGTCCGATAAGTGTAAAAACGCCAATTTTCCATTTTGCAATGTACCATGCCAATGCACTCAATATAACGATCAACAGCAAAGTCGGCGTCCCACGAAGGATAAATTCCAGGCCATTTACGATTTGACCGATGACAAACTTGATTGTTCCGAACACGGGACCCAAGTAAGACTCCGACCATGTAACGGCCCATTCCACCCATGAGGCGATCGGTATTTTTGGAAGGTCCAATTTCTTCACCTGCTTTCCGGAACGGTATTGCCAGCCAGAGCCGCCAATACGGCTCCTTTAATGACAATTCCTTTAAGACGCCCGTTTGCATCTGCGACGGCAACCGGAAGCTTCGTATGACCCATACTTCCCATGATGTCGAACAGCTCATGCAGCATCGTATCCGGCGCTACGATTGGCAGTTCTCGTTGAAGCGTCACATCGAACGGAAGCCCTTCTTTAATGCACCGCGAGGCATCATCCGCAGTAACGGCGCCAATCAGCTTCATTCCCTTATCCACTACATAGAGACATGAAACTCCGCGTTCACGCATCAATTGCAGCGCAACTCTCGGACCTTTCTCCGGAGTAATCGTCTCCGGCTTCCTCATGACATGGGAGGCGGTCAGTACCTTGGACAAATCGACATCCTCCACGAACCGTTCTACGTACTTATTGGCGGGCTGCATCAGAATCTCTTCCGGCGATCCGATCTGAACGATGCTTCCGTCCTTCATAAGGGCAATCCGATCGCCGATACGCAGCGCTTCATCCAGATCATGAGTGATAAACACGATCGTTTTCTTCATCTTGGACTGCAGCTCGAGCAGCTCGTCCTGCATATCCTTTCGGATTAAAGGATCGAGTGCGCTGAACGCCTCGTCCATGAGCAGGACGTCCGGATCGTTTGCGAGTCCTCTCGCCAGTCCGACACGCTGCTGCATGCCGCCGCTCAGCTGGTCCGGATAGCTGTTTTCCCAGCCTTTCAGTCCTACAAGCTCCAGCGATTGCACTGCCATTTCCCGTCGTTTCGCTTTTTCCATTCCCTGTATCTCCAGTCCGTACTCCGCATTCTGAAGAACGGTCCGTTGCGGGAAAAGTGCGAACTTCTGAAATACCATGCCCATATTTTTACGCCTAAATTGCCGGAGCTGCTCCGCATTCATCTTCAGTACATCGGTTCCGTTAAACAGAACCTGGCCGGAAGTCGGCTCGATCAGGCGGTTAAGCAGACGCACAAGCGTCGACTTCCCGCTGCCGGAAAGCCCCATAATGACAAAGATCTCTCCCTGTTCGATGGTAAACTCGGCCTGATTCACCCCGACCGTAAGCTTCGTCTCTTTGAAGATTTTCTCTTTGCTCCACCCTTGCTGCAATAATGGAACGGCGCGTTTAGGATCCGAACCAAATATCTTGGTCAACTGCTTCACCTCGATAATCGGCATTGTATCCCCCCTTATTCTGTTACCTGACTTGTAACAGTTTAGAGTTATTTTCCAACACCGTCAAAACGGATGAGCCTCGATATACTTTGTACAGTTTAAACTTTACGTACTTTTCTTGCTGTATACTCTTTTTTTCATGGATTTTCAGCCCCAGCCGGTTCTTTACATATTTGTTCGGGTATGTTTACAATACTTGTACTACCCTATAATGCGAGTTTTAAAAGCCCGGTTTTCAGCACCGAGATTGGATGAAACCAGGGAATGAGGAGCGGTACACGTTTTCGTTAGAAAACGACTTCGGGAGCCACCGCTTAGGCAGAACCTGCGTGAGCACCTGAAAGGTTTCCGGAGGAAACCTGCTTCGAAAGCACACGCTTAGTCCCGGCTGAATTCAATATCCGACGTCGGGGCCCCCGAAAAGTAATCGGAATAATCTTCAATGCTTCACTTCACTTTTTGGGTGACGTTAGCGGGCTTTTAAACAACCTCATGTACGGATAGAGACTGTTGATGTCCCTGGGAGGAATACCCATGAAAGAACTTACGTCTTTTACCGAAGAACAGCAAAAAAAAATCATTCAAGCGCGGCAGCGCGTCATCGAATCCATCGGCAAAAATATGGACCTGTATGGAATCACGCTTTCCATCGGCCATTTATACGGAAATATGTATTTTAACGGCACGCCGGTGACATTGGACGAAATGAGCGAAACGATGGGAATGAGCAAGACATCGATGAGCACAGGCATGCGCACATTAATGGATCTGAAAATGATCAATAAAGTATGGGGAAAAGGCTCAAGAAAGGACTTATATGAGGTAGTGCCGGACTGGCACCAAAATTTCATCGATTATTTCTCGATCAAATGGAGAAAAGCGGTAGAAGCCAATACGACGGCACTCCGGAAATCGCTCAATGAAATTAGAGAGCTGCGTCAGCAATATGAAGGGGAGGAAGTGCTATATTCCCTATTGGACCGGGATGAAGAGAAGATCTGCTATGCGCTGAACTATTATGAGTGGCTGCTTCGTTTGATTGAATCATTTGAAACCGGTAAAATTTACGATCTTGTTCCGAAGGAAATCAACGAATGACCGGAATGACGGGGCCTTTCGCTATATCTTAAGCGACAGGCCCTTTTCTATGAATTCCGGGTTTAAGATTTCCCCATCATTCCCATTAACCTTGCGGATGCAATGATGAGCGGCGCATGCTCCCGCATTTTCTCGGGCGTAAGCCGGCTCGAAGGTCCGGACACCGACAACACGGCGATCAGCCGGTCCGACCGGTTAAAGATTGGAGCCGCAACGGCGGCAGCCCCGGGCTCGCGCTCCTCAACGCTTGTCGCATAACCGGAGCGGCGAATTTCTTCCATCTGCTCGCGGAACGCCTTTAGATCGATTGAGAGCGGCCAGGAATCGTCTTTCATGATCTCCTCGCGCTCCGCTTCATCCGCATACGTGATCAATACTTTGCTTGACGCCCCGACATACAGCGGCAATCGCGCGCCGACCGGCGCCACTCTTCGGATCGCCTGGTTGCTCTGTACCGCCTGAATGCGAATCCGCTCCTTGCCGTCGCGGACATACAGGCTTATCGTTTCGCCAAGCTGGTCCCGCAGGCGCTCCATTTCCGGCAGCCACATCACCGCCGGATCATCAGCATTGGACCAATGCGCGGACAGCTCCCAGATGCGCATACCAAGCCGGTAACGGTCCGAAATCCGATCGCGGACGACGAAACCTCTTTCTTCCAGCGTTGCAAGCATCCGGTGCACCGTGCTTTTGTGCAACCCCACCCGCTCGGCAATTTCCGTCATCGCCAAATCCGTGCCGGAAGCAAAGCATAACAATATGTCAAGCGCTCTTTCGACAGCGCGGACAGTCGACTTATTTTCTTCCATGCCTCCAACCCCTCCGTTTTGTTTCATAGAATGAAACCAACTTGCGTCCAGTATAACACATCCAACCTGTCAAAGGAAGTCGTATACGCGAATCCTCCCGTCGCAGTCATCGACAACATTAAACTATCGTTACTATTTTACAGCTTGATTACAACTGATTTACATTACGTCTGACCCAATTGACAGGCTGGTACAAAAGTCATACGATGATAATATAATACAAAATAAAGCGCTTACATTTATTGTGAAATTACGTGTTTGGAGGGATATAGATGAGCACCACGATTCTGTCACCGCTGCCGATGGAAGGCGGCTTCTCCCCCAATACCTATTCCGGCAAAAGTCCCGGTTCCGGGCAGGGTCCGCCGTATTCTCCCAATGTTCCTGTCAGCGAGCAAGCACGCCGGAAACATATTGCAATTGCCATCCTGTCCTCGGTTCTGGCATTTATTATGCTTATTGTCGTGGCGTTTCACGGCTACATTGCCTGGACGCTCGCCTATCCTTATGTAGCTCCGCTTACCTCTAATCCGATGGAAGCCAAAAACTTAAACTATACCGAGTTCGCGATTCCAAGCATGAGCGGCAAAACAACGGTTAACGGGTGGTATATCCCTGCCCCTTCCGAAATCGCTTCCGCGAGAACGATCGTTTTCAGCCACGGCTACGGCGCCAACCGCGAAGAACCTTGGGTGCCGATGTACGACCTGGCGGGCCTGCTGCACGCCCTGAACTACAATATCGTTATGTTCGATTATGGGTATGCTTCCCCTACAAACAAGAAACCGGCTACCGGAGGCTTTGAGGAATCCCAGCAGCTCCTCTCTTCGATTCAATATGCCAGAGAGATGGGCGCGGACGAAATCATCGTCTGGGGCTTTTCCATGGGAGCGGGAACCGCACTGCAGACCGCTTTGCAGACTGATTTGATTAACGCCATGATTCTTGACAGCATGTTTTTGCCGGATCCGGATACGCTGTTCCATAATGTTACGCAGTTGGTCAATCTGCCGCGCTATCCTTCGCTGCCATTGCTTCAGACGCTGCTTCCGCTCTGGACCGGCACAAGCTTCGACCAGATTCCGGCGGAACAGGTGAAGCAAACGTCCTTTTCCATACCGGTCTACCTGATACACGGCACGGCCGACAAGAAGGCTCCGGTAGCGATCGCCGAAGCGATTGCTGAAGTTCAGAGCAATCCGTTATCGAAGACCTGGATCGTTGAAGACGGTCATCATGAGATGCTGTACCGTCTGCATCCGAAAGAATATATTCAGCGCGCCGCCAAATTTTTAAGCCAAGTCCATTATCAATCCGCCGTTGCAAGCGCGACATAGGCCAACCTCCATTATGAATATCCTTCTATGAGGAGTATTCAGGTGGAGGTGGCTTATGCCGTGCTTTTTATTTATCAGCAGTACATGCCGTTAAGATGGCTGGAGGAAATCTACTTTTGGAAAACGCAGGAAAAAGAGCACACCGTCGTCATTCGGGAGATCGTCCCCGGACTTGAGCCCCAATACATTAAACTGATGCAGGACTGGGAACCGGTATTCGAGCATGCGGAGCAAAGCGCCAAAGCGCTGATCGATCGGCTCGTCCCATTGGCGGAAGCGATACCTCCGCAGACGGCGGAGCAGGTGAACGGATTATTGCAGGCCTCGGCCCAGCAGTCCCGGAATTTCATAGGACAGCTAGGCATGATGCTGCAGCAAAGCGCAGCCGTTCAAGCTAGTCCGGTGGCCCAAACCGTCATTTTACATATTATGCGGGAATCCGATTATTTCCTCTGCGTAATCGGCAGCCGCTCAGAAGAAGACGAAACCGGGACGCGCAGCCTTGCGGGAGCCGTGCCGATCGGCGGACATACACTGCCTCCTCTTCCTTACCCTTACAACGCGCTGGAGCCTTATATTGACGAAGCGACAATGCGCATTCACCACGACAAACACCACAAAAGCTACGTGGAAGGTCTGAACAAAGCGGAGAAGGAACTGGAGAAAGCACGTAAGACCGGCGATTTCGACCTGGTTAAACATTGGGAGCGCGAGCTCGCGTTTAACGGGGCAGGCCATTACTTGCATACCTTATTCTGGAACGTCATGTCTCCCCACGGCGGAGGAACGCCCAGCGGGCCGATTGCGAATCAGATCGTCAGCGATTTCGGAAGTTATGAAGCGTTCAAAAAACATTTCAGCCAGGCAGCTGAGAAGGTCGAAGGCGGCGGCTGGGCGATCCTCGTCTGGAGCCCGCGCAGCCGCCGACTCGAAATATTGCAGGCGGAAAAACACCAGAATCTGTCGCAATGGGATGTTGTTCCGGTTCTTCCCCTTGATGTGTGGGAGCATGCCTACTATCTAAAGCATCAGAACAAACGTGCCGATTACATCAAAGACTGGTGGAACGTTGTCAATTGGCCTTATGTCAATGAACGTTTTCTTGAAGCAAGCAAGCTGAAATGGACGCCATATTAATGATCCTCGTCGGTCAAAAAACCGCGCTTCTGAAGAAAAGACTTCATATGAAGACGGGACGGCTTTTTCATTTTGGCAATCATTTCTTCGCTCCAAGTCGTCTCCCTCTTACCTCCGGTCCGCTCCTTCATATATTTCCGGTACGTCTCATCATACGTTTGAATCGCTTCCGACTGCGATGTTCCGCCGTTATAACGGTTCACATGAAGCACGCTGTTCCGAGGCAATCTCGGACGCAAAATCGGCGATTGATCCGCTATACCTATGCACATCCCGAATAGGGGATAAACAAGATGAGGCAGCTCCAGCAGCTCGGATACCTTCTCAGGATTGTTCCTGATGCCTCCGATATAAACGATGCCAAGTTCCACCGGCTCCGACTTAAACTTGCGAATCGACCTGTGAGACATCAGAAGATGTATTGTTTCATTCATAACCTTTCGCCTCCTCATAATTACAAAAAGCCGGCCCTCGCGGGAACGGCTTTACTTACTCTTCCTCGAATCGTTTTAATTCCGCGAATACAGACTGCAAGTCAATGGAGATACAAGTGAAAACGTCGGATGTAAGGGAGTCTTCGCCGGCATAAGTGCCGATAAATTGCAGCTTTTGTTCCTTCAACATGAACTGGTCGACTGTTTTGATAATCGGATCCACGATCCAATATTCTTTTACGCCAAACGATTCATACAGATTTTTCTTGATGGTTTTGTCTCGCGCGCCGGTACTGGGGGATAAAATCTCGATTAGCAAATCCGGCGCTCCATGAATTTCTTTGCCGCGTATAATACCGAGGTTATCGTTTGCAATAAACATAATATCCGGTTGAACGACATTCGTTTTATCGAGATGAACGTCCATTGGGGCGACAACCACAATTCCGTCCGGATGGCAAGAGATGTTCAAATGCTGCCAAAGCTTTGTGACCAAAATCTGATGATCCAGCTTTTGAGAAGGCTTCAGATCGTAACGGATGCCGCCGATGATCTCAAATCTTTCCGGCACATCATATATTCCCGGCTGCTCTTTGATTTTAACAGGCTTTTTCATCTCCGTTTCCTCCAAACTGTCGTCATAATGATACAATTATACCATAACATGGAATGAACCTGAAAAGGCGTTCGAATGCTGAACGACGTTGGTGGATTAGGGGTTAAAGGATGAGAGGTGACCGGTGAAGAAAAGCTCTGAGGGGAATGACAAATTGAAATCGCCGAACAATTCATAATGGGAGATAGGTAACTAACAAAAGTGAACACGTTGGGCGAGTCTAAAAAAAGCGGGCTGACCGGATCAGCCAATACAAAACGGATATATGTTAATGACTTTATGTATCATCGTTTTCAGTTTTGTCTCGTTCTTCAAGCAGATTTTTCACCATTCTTTTCGCACTGTTGGAGACTGTCCCATATTTGCTTTTTTTTGTAACCGGCTCCTCAAAAAAAACGAGCGAATGGCCCTCGTCAAAGGTCTTTATTTTGTTGGTATTCACAAGATTCGTCCGATCCAGGCGATCGAATCCGTACTGTTTCATATGGTGTTCATAAGTCGACAAAGTAGGGAGCAGCGGGTAATACTCGCCGTCCAAAGTGTGAATAATCATTGTACGCTCATTAGTCTCGATATAAATGACGTCTTCTATATCAATGGTTATAAGTTCCCCAATGTTTTTCGGGTCATTGGTTACATATAGTTTCATGTTGGTTACCACTCCGAACAGTCGGGTTTGGGCTGCCAGTTCTCTGCTGACAGCCCGTCCGTCTTTACTTCTTCAGTTCTTCCGGTAATTCGGGACGATGGGCGACTCCTGGCGATGCAGTTGTAGCAAAGTAAGCAGCGATCCGAGATAAAACAGCAGAAACGTACTTGGCGACCATTTGTTTCATGTTCTCACCTCCTTAGACGGAACTAGAAGGGATATGCCTTGTAGCAAAAATACGGTCGTAAGAAGCGGGGAAAGCAAAATAAAGTTACTGCCGACTATAATCAGGGAAATGATTTTCATTAACAGAAAATATCTTTCGGGCATTCGTGCATACCCTTTAATATTCGCCGGAGCAAAGATCAAAAACAGAATAAAAGCAAACCCCGTTACATAAATGTTCCATTGATCGGGAAACGAAATATGAGGTGGGACAGCCATGACTATTGTCGACACAACGGTACAAACCGTGGATGTTTGAAAGTGATATCCACCGGAAGAAGCGCGAACTAAAACGAATGTAAGCACAGAAACTGCCGTTTCAACCGATTTTCCTGTCATCAAACCGACCATAAGGGCACACATACACGGAATCAAAAAATTGATTATAATGATTAGCGCGAACTTCATCACATTTATGCTTGCGGTTTCTTTTTCGTTGGCTCCCTTAATCGATATCGCTAATTTTTCCGCCCACGCTTCAATCATCGGAATACTCCTTTCTTAGAGCGTAGTACAGCAATACTCCTAGAACAATGAAAGCGATCATTATAAACAACGTTGGAATACCCTTTGAAAAAGTAACAAAATTTGTAAGAGCCATAAAGCCATATCCTGCAATCGTAAGAAGCAGCAGCCATAAGTTGACTCCGTTCATTGTAACCGATACATGTTCGCTGTCAGGCACAAACGAATAGCCGATCCGAAATTTACGAAATAGCCAAACGACTAGTAACACGGTGAATATAGAAGCGAATTGCAAGACATAAGTAGGGAATGTATTCGGTATCAAATTTTCTAATTGCACACCAAACGACAACATGAGTAGTAGAATTGAATATTGAATGAATACATATCCCATATATCCGTAGACGGTCATCAATCCTGCATAAAAGATATGTATACGGAACATTTGCCAAAGAAAAAGAAAGATTATCGGCGGTTGTAATAATGTCGCAACCACACGAAGTTCTAACACCTCAAAGACAAAGTGGGACAGAAGCGCCATTATTACCGCAGTAAGAATTATCTGGCCCCAGTATCCCTTAAACGGAAATTTAAACATCGCAAAAGTCAATAAAACTAAACCCAACCACTCAACACTAGAGAACAGTAAAAAAAGTATAATGTTCATTTTGTACGCTCCCGGTTTGAAAACCTTTCTCTAATTGCTGCTGGCAAATTTATGCACCTGTTAACATTATACTACAACTCTCGCAATTAGATAAGAGTCTATCTAGTATTTTTATCATATCTAGAGGGACTTTCCTCACTAAGCATGGTGAATGAGAAGTGACAGCATCATCTGGAAAGCGACTCATTCCCGGGTTTTCGCTTTACTTCCGTATTCGATATCTGTAGGCAAATAGTACCTGAAAAATAAAAAACACTGAAAAGGCCGCCCCTTGTAGATTACTCTACTTTGGGACGGCCCTAACATTCGAAGGGTTATTGTTTAAGCAGTGCCAGGAATTCGGAACGAAGCGTCGCATTGGTGCGGAACTCACCCCGAACGGCGGAAGTGACCGTTTTGCTGCCGGGCTTCTTCACGCCCCGGGCGCACATGCACAAATGCTCGCCCTCCACAACGACCATTACACCGTTCGGCTCCAGCGTCTCATCCATAATATCGGCAATCTGCGATGTTATTCGTTCCTGTACCTGCAATTTGCGCGTCACTGCTTCAACCAGCCGCGCAAGCTTGCTGAGCCCGGCGATTTTGCCGCTTGGAATATAGCCGATGTGCGCTTTGCCGAAGAAAGGCGCCATATGGTGCTCACACTGGCTGTAGTAGACAATATCCTTCACTATGACAAGCTCTTCATGCCGCTCGTCGAACGTGACCCCAAGCACATCCCGCGGATCCACGTCATAACCGGCAAAGATTTCCTCATACATGCGGGTTACCCTGGCCGGCGTTTCAAGCAGACCTTCGCGCTCCACGTCTTCCCCGATCAGCTTCAGTATCTCTTTCACATGGTATTCGATCTGTTCTCTGTTTTTCGAGACCATCGAATTGACGTAATCTTTTGTTCCCGCCAATCCGTTCCCCTCCTCTTTCCGTACCCGACGCCAATAAGCTTACCTCCGGCCGGGCCGTTGATTTCTCATCATATGCTGGGCGCGCTGCAGCTGCTGTTTGTTCATATTGTAGCCCATCTGCTTTGCCATCTTTTGCAGCATTTCCGGGTCGTTTTGCATCTTCTCAAGCTGCTTGCGCAGGTAGAATACACCGATGAAAAACCCACCCGCAAGCCCGGCAATCAATGTAATGACCGGTATAATGTAATTCCACATGTCCAGATTCGCACCTTTCAGAAATTGTTAACGCCTCTAATCATATCACGTCCGTCTGCGGTTTTTCCAGTCCAAGCAGCGTTAGCTTGATATGCAGACCGCCTCCGTACCCGACCATGCCTCCATCCGCGCCGATAACGCGGTGGCACGGGACGATGATCGGCACGGGATTTTTGTTGTTTGCTCCGCCGACCGCCCTTACGGCTTTCGGAGAACCGATCGCTTCGGCAACCTGTTTATAAGAGCGCACTTCTCCGAACGGAATATCGGTAAGCGCTTGCCACACCTGCCGTTGAAACGGTGTTCCACGGAGGTCGAGAGGAACGGTGAACCGGTCCAGACTCCCTGCGAAATAGTTCTGCAGCTGGCGGACGGCTTCCCCAAGCAATGAACATTGCGCATCTTCCAGCCATGCCGATTGTCCTGCCCCCGGCCACCACCGGTCCGCCCAAGCCCTAAGATCGGATTCGCGTTCCGCAAACCGCCCGAATTCAATATGCGCCACACCGGCTCCATTCCAATGCCGGTATACGGAAAGAGGCCCGATCGGGCTGTCCAACTCCCGCCATAACATTCCGTTATTATCCGTCGTCATTTCTTAGCTTCCTCCTGACATAAGGGGGCTCAAAGTCTCTCCGCTTGTTCCTAGAGCGGCACCCGTGTTAAGGCTGCGCGAGCGCCTCCTGAATCATCGTCTTCGCTTCCTCATCCGTTTCCCGGAGAATTGCCTGCTGAAGCGCATCTACCGCTTCTTGCCCGCCTATGCGGCCGAGCGACCACGCAGCCGTACCCCGAAGGACGGGTCGCGGATCGTTCAACAAAACCTCAATTAATTCCGGAACCGCACTTTTTTCACGGAAATTGCCGAGTGCTATGACCGAATTCCGCTGAATCGGCTTCTTGCCGCGCCATGATGCAGAGCTTTCACCATACAACGATTTGAATTCGCGATTGCCGAGTGTGAGCAGCGGAACAAGCAGCGGCTTTACTTTCTCCGGGTCCGGCTGCAGCTCGGGCTGATGCGTCCAGTTCATCCCTTTGTTAATCGGGCATACGACCTGACATGTGTCGCAACCGTACAGGCGATTGCCGATTTTGCGCATCATTTCATCTGGGACAAAGCCTTTGGTCTGTGTAACGAACGATACGCACTTCTGGGCATTCAGCTGCCCGGGTCCGACCAAGGCGCCTGTCGGACAGGCATCAATACAGCGGGTGCATTCTCCGCATTGGTCGGTAATTGGCTCATCGGGCGGCAGCGGCAAATTGGTGATCATTTCCCCTAGATAGATCCATGAACCGAATTCCGGCGAAATGATCGAACAGTTTTTGCCGCTCCAGCCAATGCCTGCCCGCTCCGCAACGGCTCGGTCGACCAGGGCCCCTGTATCGACCATGCTCTCTGCACGCAGCTCCGGCACCCGCTCCCGCAGCCATGCCTCCAGCCTTGCGAGACGGTCCCGCAGCACCTGGTGGTAATCGGTCCCCCAGGCCGAACGGGATAGTATTCCACGGCGCGCACCCGGTTCGGATTTCGGCGGACTGTTCAGCTTGGAAGGATAAGCGACGGCAATCGCAATGATCGACTGCGGATCGTCGAACAGCAAAGCCGGTTCCGTCCGTTTGTCCAAATCCGGCTCTTCAAATCCCGATTCATAGCCAAGCTCCCGGTGTTTGCGCAGCGTCTGCTTTAGCGTCCGGAACGGATCGGCCGAGGCGATGCCCAGCTTGTCAATGCGTAAGGATGGCAGCGCCTCAAGCAGCTCCCTTTTCAACTCGCGATAAAAATCGTTCGAATAATCCAAGTGCCCCCGCTCACTCATGCCAACCTCCCGGACAACGGACTTTTTATTGTGCCTGACCTTTATAACCGTTTGATCGCCTCACGAGCCAGCTCATCGCACCGGTTATTCCACTCATTGTCGCTGTGTCCTTTTACCTTAATATAAGTCACTTTGTGTTTCTTCATTAAATCCCATAACGTTTGCCACAAATCCTGATTTTCCACCGGCTGGTTTTTACTGTTTTTCCATCCGTTCTTCAGCCAGCCGTGAATCCAGTTCTGGTTAAAGCAGTTCACGACATACGCCGAATCGCTGTATACCTTGACCTGACAGGGCTCCTTAAGCAGCTGCAGCGCGGAAATGACCGCTTGAATTTCCATCCGGTTGTTTGTCGTCTGCTTTTCACCGCCGGATATTTCCTTGCTGCGCCCGCCGTAAAACAGAATAGCGCCCCAGCCTCCCGGTCCGGGATTGCCTGAGCACGCTCCGTCAGTGTAGACCATAATTTCTTTCATCATTCACAACTCCTATTTCACCCGGCCCATCTTCGTAATCGGCCACAGAATAAAATCGGCGCGTCCTTTGATTAACTCTTCAGGTACATTGCCGAACGAACGGCTGTCGCGGCTTGCGCGCGCATGGCGGTTATCCCCCATCAAGAAGTACGTGCCCGCTTCAACCACAAACGGACCAAGATCCATATCTTCAATATCCGAATCCGTGTAGGCTTCCAGCATTAGTTCACCATTCAAATACAGCTGCTTGCTGCGAATTTCTACCGTATCGCCCGGAAGGCCGATAATCCGTTTCACCAGATAGTCCTTCCTTGCCGCTCTACCTTCCGGATCCTTGACGATTACGACGTCTCCCCGGTCCGGCTTACCGAGCAGATAGACGGCTTTATTGACGAACAGCCACTCCTTCTCAACCAGCGTCGGCTCCATGGAATGACCTTCTACGGTCGATAAATTAAATACCAGCAAATTTAGAAGCAGCACGATAATAACGGCAATCGCAAACGTTTTGATCCAATCTAACAGTTCGGTAAGCCATTTGCTTCTGACTTTAGGAGCCCCGGGCTCTTCTTGCCGTGAATGACGCATCAAAGAACGGCTCATTCTACACCTCTCCTTGACTTTTTTTCCAATGGTCGTAATACGCATACACGAGCTTGTCATCAAACGGCTGCCGGTTCGACCGGATTCTCTCCGTCAGCTGGCGCAGTCCTTCCTTCACCTTGTCCTCGACCAGTAAAGGATAACGATAGACCGATTTATGCTGTTCATATTCATCGCGATCAACGACGAACATCCCCTTGTCGGGAGTCAGAATCACATCGAGGTCATAATCAATATACGTCAGTACATTTTCGTGCAAATATGGCGGAGAAGCCACATTGCAGTAATACCGGATGCCTGAATCCTCAAGCAGCGCAACGATATTGAACCAGTTCTTCGGAATAAAAAAAGAGACCGCGGGTACCTTACTCGTCCATAGCTTTCCGTCCGCTTCCTGAATCGTTGTTTGCTCGTTAATGAGAACAATCATAGACTCATCCGCATGCACGGGCGCCAGCCTTTCTTGCGGAATCCGCCAGTTTTTCAGCCACATGCGGTGCAGGTGTCCGTTATGTTTGAAGCTTTTTATTATACATGGCAGGTACTGTTTCATGAAGTGCTCCCTGTTCGCTTTCTATTAATAAGAAAAGCACATCTTACCGCCAATTGCAATGGCGCACAAGACATGCCCGTTTACAAAGATGAAAAAAAGGGCCTGGAGAACGGCCCGTATCAATAACATCTGTAAGTCACAGCACTCAGCTGAGTCGATTTTCGGTCACCCTGCAACTATGCTCAGCTTCTGGAATGAACGGAAGAAATCCTGTGCCGCAAAACCCATCGATTCATATAGCGACAGAATCGGCTCGTTATGCTCATCCGCAGTAACCATAATTTTCGTGACATTGCGCTGTTCGAACCGTTGACGCAAGCCTTGAATCAATGCTTTGCCGATTCCTTGACGCTGATAAGCCGGATCTACAGCCACCCGGTAATAGTAACCCTTGTTACGGTCGATCGTGCCAAAAATCATTCCGACAATTTCGTTGCCCTCACTAGCTACAAGCACCAAATCGCTGTCCCAGGAAAGCTGTCTTGCGAAAGCTTTTATCGTTTGTTCAAAGCATTCTTCCGAAAGAACCGACTGGAGCAATTTAGTGACCGGCTGATAATCAGACAATTGAATAGTACGAACGTTCATGAATGAGTCTCCCTCTAACGCAAGTCTTTTTTCAGTAAGTTAACAAATACGACAAAAGTTTACGTAATCCTGCTTAAAATCTAAAAAAACCTTAAAAAAGTTAACAAATCTCTCATTTTCTCGTGAAAACGCTTTATTTTAAGCGTTTTCATTTTGCGCGGTTATTTCCCCAAATTCAAAGGTATATTATAACTCTGATTTCGCCATGTTAATGAAGGTGCGTTTCATTTCTTTACGGTTGACTTAACCAACATATATGTTGATTTATTATGTTAAATAGGCGATAATAGGCTTTGGATAATACATATTACCTGAGGAGGTTGTTTCCATTATGGCACACCAGTTACCGGCTTTGCCTTACCCGAACAATGCGCTTGAGCCGCATATCGACGAGACGACAATGATGATTCACCACGATCGTCACCACAATGCTTATGTGACGAATTTGAATGCTGCGCTGGAATCCGCTCCGGAACTGCAAAACAAATCCGTTGAAGAGCTGATCGCTGATCTGAACGGCGTTCCGGAAAGCATCCGCACCGCAGTCCGCAACAATGGCGGCGGGCATGCTAACCACTCCCTGTTCTGGGAAACGATCGGACCGAACGCAGGAGGCGCTCCGACCGGCGCGCTTGCCGACGCGATCGCAAACGAGCTTGGCGGCTTCGAGAAGTTCAAAGAAGATTTCGCTAAAGCGGCTGCTACCCGCTTCGGAAGCGGCTGGGCGTTCTTGGCCGTAAGCAATGGCAAATTGAAAGTATACAGCCTTCCGAACCAAGACAGCCCGATCATGGAAGGCGATACGCCAGTCCTTGGTCTGGATGTGTGGGAGCATGCGTACTACCTGAAATATCAAAACAAACGCCCGGACTATATCGCTGCGTTCTGGAACGTGGTAAACTGGGCCGAGGTCGGCAAACGTTACGAAGCAGCTTTGAAAAAGTAATATTCCGAGCGTAAACGGCTTCGCCGTCCTCTGGCGGATAAGCTTCGTTTCGCGGAGAATTCTAAGCAGATATAAGTGTGAAACTTATAAAGAATTTAAGAAAGACCGCTGGAGAAGTCTCCAGCGGTCTTTTCAATTTTACACCCGCCCATCTTTATACAATCTATTCCTCTATATTCAAAACAACGCAGAGACCGCGACAATAGCGGTATTTATTATCGTTAAACCAACATTTTTGTGATTTGGAAGTGGATTAGATAAGAATAAGACCATGAATTTCCTCTATTTACCGGAAATCCGGCTGACAGACTTAAATAAGGACACAAATTAGCGCTATTTTCGAACCGCTTGGTTATTTCCGGTAGTGTCAAGATGTTTGTGTAAGTGGGTAGGGTATCCATCGGTACGATGGATGAAATTGTTTGTTGGTGGTTTGGTGGAGGACGTAGCCCAAGCGACAGCGCAGGGTACCCGTCCTCCACCAAACCACCCGCCCGGGATAACGGACAAACGGCTAAGATTGAATCTTCTGACGATTGTTTTTGGTGGATGGGTGTAGCTCAAGCGAAGCGCGAGAGCTGGTTTTTATTTCCTCCACTGATGCCAGTATCTACAAGGAGACGTTAATCTCCTTCAGACCGGATGGATTGGGATATTTCTCAGCGTACATTTTCTCCAGTGCGTCCTTTGTGTCTCGATCAACAAAGCCGCGTATTGCACGTCCGCACCATTTTTCATTGTAGTCTATTGCCTGCAGGTAGATGATCTTTTCAGCTGCCTCAATGTTCGTTAAACTGTTCATGGGCTTGAGCCGTTTACGCAGTTCTTTATTCATACGCTCGATCGGGTTCGATGTGTAAATGGCTGGCCAAATGAGTGGCGGGTACTGATAGAAGGTAAGTAATGTCGGAAGCTGATCCTCCCACGATTTGACCTCCTTCGGGTATCGTTTCTGCCATTTGTCTTTGAAGCCATCAAATACAGCTCGGGCCACATCACCGTCAGGTGCACTATAGACTTCTTTGAGATCACCTAAAAACTCGGTCTTGTCTTGTACGCGAATCTTTGGGAAGGTGTTACGTACTTTGTGCACGATACAAGGCTGCACATCGGCCTTGGGGTAAACCTCACGGAACGCCTCTTCTAGCCCTGGGAGGCCGTCGAAGACCCCAAGGAGCACCTCTGTGGCGCCGCGGCGGTAAAGATCACGAAGTACTTCCCGCCACCCGTTCGAGCTCTCATGTCCGCCCACATAAAAGCCAAGAATTTGACGATAGCCTTTTTCGTCAATACCCATGGCAAGGTAGACCGCTTCACTGCTGACTGTATTACGCTTCAGTTTCACATATAAACCATCCAAATAGATGACGGAATACCGGCGCTCGAGAGGGCGGTTTTGCCATTGTTCAATGTCCTCCATCACCGTCTGGGTGATGTTGCTGATCGTGGTCGGAGAGTACTGAGTACCGAACATACACTCAATAAACTTGGCTACCTCTCGCGTGCTCATACCACCTTTGTACATGTGGATGATCGCTTCCTCCAGCCAACCTTCTCGGCGTTGGTAAGGTTCAAAGAGCTGCGTTTGAAACTCTCCGTTTCGGTCGCGCGGTACTTTGAGATCATTGATCTTGCCATGTCGGGTCTCAAATGTACGTTCGTAGTATCCGTTACGGCTGTTACGTTGGCCTTCATGTTCCACCTGCATGAAATTCTTGATTTCTTCCCGCAGAAGCAATTCAAGTTTTTCTTTCACCAATGTAGTTACAGTATTTTCCAGTAGATCATTGAACAGGTTTTCGGGTAAAGTAGTCATTGAGTAGGGTCCTTTCTTGGTGACTTTCGCAATCCCGAGGATACCCTACTTTTTTTTGTTCTGGCTAGACACCAGATGTTGGTACACAAACAATTTTACTTCATCTTATTTCCTACTTGGATATACCGGTGTTAATCGGAACCTTCAAGCGGCTTTATTCACAGGTTGTTTTTCAGTAGGCTTTTGCTTGAAATGCAGCTTTCTCTGGTCATAGGAGTAGCTTTGGTGAACCGCATATTCACGATCTGCATTTATATTTTGCATTCTATTGTCTTAGTCTTTGTATAAAACAAAAAAGCCGTCCCGGCAGAGATGAATCCCGCTTGAACGACTTTATTGAAAGCAGTTATATGATTTGACTCTCCCAATACTCCCTCAAGATCCGCAAAAAGACATTTGGGAACGCCAGCTCGCGCATATCCTCCGGTCCGATCCACCGGTATCCTTCGGGGAGCGGTTCGGAAAGTAGTACAGGGGAGTTGGTATGAACACCGGATTCCGTCGCGGCCGCCGTTTCAGAGTCGGCATTCGTAATGTACGGCATCGCCGCCTCAGCGGCCTGACCGGGGTACCCTTTCGCATCCCGCTCATTCAGTACAAAGCCGTAATCGGCGAGATACACCTGCACGTTCCATATGATGTGGCTGAATACATGGTCGGCCGACATCAACCAATGCCGCGGCCGCACGAGCAGCCGCGTCTCCTCCGCCAGGGAGCGGCAGAGCAGCGCCATGCGCTCTGCCTGCTCCTCCGTCTGCGCCGCTGCAAAGCCTTCCGCGGCGCTTTCTGGCGCTGGCGCGGCTCCCGCATCCGCCGCCACTGCGCGCTTGCGCCCGCGGCCCCGCGGTGCGCCGGCAGCTGCGTCCGCCGCCACTGCGGGGCCGCCGCTGCCGCCCGGCACGAGCACGTGCGGCAGCTCCCACATACGTGCGAGCAGCCCCGTGTCCGGGCGCCGGCGCACCAGCACTTTGCCGTCGTGCTCTCCTGCGCCGGCAATGATTGCAGCCAGCCGCAGCTCAGGCCGCGGCGGTTTCGCCTTTGTCTTGATCGGCAGCTCCGTCTCCCTGCCGGCCATCCTTCCTGCGCAGTGCGCCATCACGGGACAAATCAGACAACCCGGCGATTTCGGCGTACAGACAAGTGCCCCCAGCTCCATCAGCGCCTGATTGAAATCCCCTGCCGCGCCGACTGGAATAAGCGATTTGGCCAGCTCTTCGATACGGACGCGCGTGCCGCTCTTCGCGATGTCGTCTTCAAGGCAAAAATACCGCGACAACACTCGCATTACATTACCGTCCACGGCCGGCTCGGGACGGTTAAACGCAATGCTCATAATGGCCCCTTTCGTATACGGGCCTATCCCTTTCAGCCGGGCTACGGCCTCGGCGTCATCCGGAACAATTCCGTTATATTCGGACATAACCTGCCTTGCCCCGGCCTGCAAGTTACGGGCACGCGAATAATATCCGAGTCCCTCCCAGCATTTAAGCACTTCTTCCTCCGGCGCTTCAGCGAGCTTCGCCACCGTAGGAAACTTGTCCATAAATCGCTCGTAATAAGGGATGACCGTATCGACCCGTGTTTGCTGCAGCATAATCTCCGACACCCAGATCCGGTAAGGGTCTCTATTGCGCCGCCAAGGCAGGTCGCGTTTAAACGCAAGATACCAATGGAGCAGCTCCCTACTAAAAAATTGCTCTGCATCAATTTCCAAGATCCCATTCCTCCTGACATAAGGATCTTTGAGCATAACATAGGGATCTTTGAGCATGACATAGGGATCTTTGAGCTGAGCTCAAAGTCTCTCTACTTCTCAAAGTCTCTCTGCTTCTCAAAGTCTCTCCGCTTCTTGGGATCTTTGAGCTGAGCTCAAAGTCTCTCTACTTCTCAAAGTCTCTCTGCTTCTCAAAGTCTCTACGTTAGCGGCTTATTCCTGCAGCCTCATCTCCGGCGGTATATGCTCGTCTGACATCGCGCGAAAGTGTTGGCGGTATCTGCTGGGCGATAAACCCGTATACGACTTGAACATGCGCGACAAGTAATGGTTTTGCATCCCGACCCGTTTGGCTATCTCCGACACATGCTCTTCCGTTTGCTCCAGAAGTTGTTTGGCCCGTTCCAGCCGCCGCTGGTTTACGTATTGGATCGGGGAGCAGCCGACCGTGCTTTTAAAAAATTCAATAAAATAATTCGGATGCAGAAACGCTATTCTGGCCAATTCCTCCACATGGATCGTACGGTCCAGATTCGTCTCCACATGAGTCAACACTTCATCCAGCTTTCCGAACAGACTGTTATCGCCAACCATCTCAGCTTGAAAATCACAGCGGTCCAAATAATAGGAAAGCAGCTCCAGCAGCACCGCTTTCAGCCTCAATCCGCTTGCCAACGTAGATTCCGCGAGCACCTTCTTCATTTTGAGAAATAACCCCTGCACATAATCATGGTCGTCTACATCAATGCACAGAGGTAAGTTCAAAATTTCAAACAGCTGAAAATTGCCTATGTCCGCCCTGAAATGACACCAGTAACAGCTTACTGACTCCTCGCCCACCGTTCCGTAGGATTGTGTAACTCCGGCAGGCAAGATGAACAATTGCCCGGGACTGGCCGTATAATTCCTATCGCCGACCTTTACCCACCCCTTGCCGCTCTCAATCAAAATAAACCGGTAAAAATTCGGCTTTAAAACTTCTTCGGAATAATGCTTGCCGCTCTCCGAATAGGCTGCCATAAAAACATCCGCCTGAATATTCCGAAAATGAGTTTGTATAATATACTTAAAAGTAAGTTTCATGGCAGCTCCCATAGTTTTCTAGAATGAACATCCTGTTGACTGAATAACTATTCCATGAATCATTGACTTTATTCATTATACTCATTTTATGGCTATCCTGTTAAATGAAATATTTCTTATACTTGTGGTAAAATAAGGATTATAATTTCGGGGATAATAGTTGACGGAGGAATCTATGAATATGAAGTCCGTAATAGAAGGAGTACTCCTTGGCGCTGCGCTTATCGGACTCCTGTCCGCATGCGCCAAATCGGACATGCTTGACGGACCGGAGAGCACAATGAAGGTTTTCCGCGGCCAATGCATTCAATGTCACGGTGCGGATTTGAAGGGAAGAGCGGGCAAGCAATCGAATTTGCTTCACGTCGGCAGCCGTATGAACGCCGATCAAATCCGTCTTGTCATCGAACAGGGCGGCACGATTATGCCCCCCTTTGCAGAGAAGTTAACCGAACAGGAAATCGAAGAATTAGCCGCTTGGTTAGCGGAAAAGAAATAACCGGCTTCTTCTGTCTTCTCTTTTTTCCGCTTAACATTTCAGCCGTTCCACAACCGCAAAAGCCGAAGCCATCGTTCGTTCATGCGTAATTGTAACATGGATCCGCGTTTCGTTTACTTCTATGCCGAGCCTGTTCCATGCGGAAACGGACAGCGTGCAGCACGGTTGTCCCTGTTCATTCGGTATAATCTCCATATCGTGAAAAGAGACGATTCGGCCAATGCCGCAGCCAAATGCTTTAACGACCGCTTCCTTCGCCGCAAACCGGCCGGCCACAAATTCCGGAATTCTCGCTCCTCTAGCCGCTGCGGAAGCCATTTCCGCTTCCGTCAGCACCCGCCTCATGAACCGGCTGCCCGACGGACCGCTCACAATTTGTTCGACCCTCCCGATTTCCACGATATCATGTCCTATTCCAACAATCACTGCCGTTCCTCCCAAAGTTCAATCGCATCAGTATTATGCCCGAAGCCCTCCTGTTTGTACCGGCAAGAATAAACCTCTGGGAGAAACCCAGAGGTCAAATGCCCGGTATCGGAGCACGTTTATGTTCGGTCTTCAAATATTGCCGCTCGATTTTTTCACGAATCGCATCGTCGATTTCTTTACCTTCAAGATAGTCGCTATTGTCCTCGTACGTAATGCCAAGCTCGCTTTCGTCGGTTTGCCCTTCCCAGAGGCCCGCGGTCGGCGCTTTTTCAAGCACGCTTTGCGGTACGCCGAGCTTCGCGGCAAGCTGACGCACCTGGCGCTTCGTAAACGAGCTAAGCGGTGTAATATCGACCGCACCGTCTCCCCATTTCGTGAAAAATCCGGTTACGGCTTCGGATGCATGATCGGTGCCGACAACGATCAGATTGAGATCAAAGGCAAGCGCATACTGTACCACCATTCGGGTTCGAGCCTTCACATTGCCTTTCGCTACCCGGCTGATGTGCCGGTGAATGGAAATCGATTTGAATGCGTGTTCGACTTCCAGTGCAATTTCGTCCACCGCTTCCTCAATATTCGTCTCCACCGTATGCTCCAGCTCAAATGCTTTCGCGACGGCATAGCTGTCCGAGATATCCGCTTGGTCGCCGTAAGGCTGAAAAACGCCCAAAGTCATATAGGGCTTGCCCGTTTCCGAAGAGAGTTCGTCGGTCGCCTTTTTGCACAGACCGGTCGTTACGGCACTGTCAATACCGCCGCTGATTGCAATCAGCAAACCGGTTGCTCCGGCTTCGAGGACATAATTTTTCAAGAAATCCACCCGTCTGCGAATTTCCTCGTCCACATTGATTTCCGGCTTCACGCCAAGCCGGTCAATAATTTGCTGCTGCAAGGTCATCGCCTTCACCTACCGGCAGAAACGATCGAATGCACCAGTCAAATCGGCAGCAATTTCATGCGCGGACCTGTTTTCGACTTGATGGCGTTCAATAAAATGAACCAGTTCCCCGTCCTTCATCAGCGCGATTGAAGGGGAAGAAGGCGGGTATGGCGCAAAATATTCCCGGGCTTTTGCGGTCGCTTCTTTATCTTGTCCGGCAAATACCGTAAACAGATGATCCGGCGTTACATCATGCTGCAGCGCTTGAGCCACACCCGGCCGGCATTGGCCTGCCGCACATCCGCATACTGAATTGACAACGACCAGCGCCGTTCCCTTCGCATCCGCCAATCTGGACTCCACTTCTTCCGCAGTGCGGAGCTCTGTAATGCCGAGACGAGTCAGTTCGTCTCGCATCGGCTGCACCATATCCATCATGTATTGTTCAAATGACAACTGAATCACTCCTCTGCCTATCATAGGATTCTGATTTCGTAACCTGTATTATCCATTATACCCCTGAGACGACATGAAAGCAAAGTCCGTTCAGTCCCAGGGAATTACTTTTAACTCAGGCCAATTGTGCTTCCACCGTTGTACTTTCCTCTCGAAAATTTCTTTAGTGATTTGGACTTTATTTGCTCTTACAATTAATCCATACAGATCGTTCAATCCAAATGGAGCATAGACCCTCCATCGTCCGTCGATTGTCAATCGCAATCCAATAGCAGTAGCTGTCGTAGGCCAAGTATTGATAGCTTCCTCCAGAGAAGCATATGGCTCTATTGGATAACCAAAGTGTTTCTCATACCACAGATGAACACGTGCCTGATTTTTGATATCCAAATTAAAGAAAGTATTGCCGGTAAATTGTTTACTGATCGTATGGATTACCTCACATTCCTTGTCGTATGAAATATCCGGATCAAAATAAACAAAATCAATATCTTTAATTCCATGATGTAACGGAAATCCAAGCAATTGATTCCACACGCTTTGTGTTATATACCCGGCACCTATATAATAATGCTCGATGTTTAAATCTGCTGCCTTTCGAAATATCTCATTTAAAAAAGGATTCAACCGAATCATTTTGAGAAGATCGTCCATCTGGTAGGCAAGGTCCCTATTATAAGGCGAATGATTTAAATCCATTTCGTTTATCCTTTCCAAGGTATCAAATCTTCATTAGATCCTTCGATTTTATTTAATAAAAAGTTTCGAAAAAGCTCCATATACTCATCCAATTTCTCATTTTCCAAGTTGCCGTTTGAACCGAAGAGTTCGACTTCAAAAAGGTTTCCTATACCTTCAACCGCATCCAGATGAAATTCCACGTTGGCTATTGACCAAACCTCTCTCACTTTTTGGATTTTTATCGCCTCCCCATATAGAGAGGTAAATATTGAGATGATTTGTTCATCTTTAACTTCGTAGTAGTCAAAAATGACATTTTCTTCACCTTTATTTCGATTGTAAATATAAATGAAAATATTTGAGCTCACACTTTCGACGGCTTCTTTTCTTACTTTAATTCTTTTGGAATTCTCATTTGTTGCAGGATCAAATATTTTGAAAATATAATCCGTTTGTTGCTTCCTGGCTATGTATCGAGCATTAATCTGATGAAGGACATCATGTATCTGTTCAAAATTAGTACAATAGTATTTTGATTCTCGAACCAGCTCAATTCTCAAAAAAGATCCCCCTTTCCCCGTCTTCCTCCATAATATAGAACTTATGTTCTGTTATGCAAGTAACATTTACAAATGTACTTATAAAAAAGGCCGGCCCACATAAAATGCGGATCGGCCTAAACAACTTCTATTATTTCTGATCATCCTCTGCATCCTCTGAATCCGTATGCCGCTCGCCGGTTTCGCCGTTGTATGCGACATCCTCGTACGGATGCATGAACACTCCGGCTTGCGGTGAAATTCCCCGTTCGAAATAATCCCTGTTTTCCGCCGTCGTAAAGCCGATATCTTTAAACGGATGAACCCATTCATCTCCCATCATTACCGACGGGTCCGTATCATCGGACCATTGCTGCAGCGGTGAGTTGTCCGATTCGTACATATGGTCGCCGATAATTACGCCGTGACGGTTCACGAACGGAGCGCGCGGTCCCCGTCCTCTGGTGAATTCCGGTAAAAATTCAATCTCAAACGGATCCAAATCCTCGTAAGAGTCCGGATCTCTTTGGTCCCGGTCCCGATCCTGGTCAGACATAGTCGTTCACCTCCGAAAACCGTCCTTGGTTGCAGCCTTCATCAGGTCGACGGTCGGTCCGGACCGTCCAGTTTTTTATCATAGCCGGGGGATTCCGGCTGTTTTCCTTTGCTTTTACGCTCCAGGCTTGCTGTATTTGCCATATCGTTTCGATTCATTCGTCCGTTATTGTGTTCCGGCATATTAGCGCCTCCTGACATAGGGATCTTTGAGCATTACATAGGGATCTTTGAGCGGAGCTCAGAGCCTCTCCCCTTTAAGTGTCACAGCTTTACAGCAATAGTATGCAACGTTTCGTGCCCGGCTATTCGATTTCCTTACTGTCCGGCAAACCGGCGGCAGGCGCCCGGATAAACGCTCCGGATACAGTATGTGCAACGAAAAGCCACTGCACGGCCGTTAACCCGAATATTAGACGTACCGGTTCTCCCGGAGGCCATGCAACGAACAAGCTGACCGCAAGTCCGCCAAACCCCGTACCGAGCAAATAAATATGCAGTATCTCCAGCAGCGTTCCCCCGTTTTTCCGAAGCTTGAGCAAAGCAAGGTAAAGTAAAAGGAATAATACGGCGTAAGGAATCCGGTTCGGAAGTGAAGTCAGCATATTCCATGCCATCATTGCGGGCAGAAGAGCGATCGGAATTACGGCGGCCAGATGAAGCGGTTTTAATCCCCGTGTTCGTGTTGCGATTACGAGATATACTGCGGAAACTAACATCCCGGCGACAGCATCCCACACGCTCCCTCTTACAATTAGAAGACTTGACGGCCGCTCCCATAATAAAGAGGGATCCCTGAACAGGAATCCCAGTTTCCATACTAACCCAATTATAATGATGGCATTCAACATCAGGTCGATCCAAGGACCATCCTGCAGTTGTCTGTCCAGACGCGTCCAAAAAAATAAACCCGTCAACCCGAGAGCAGCAGATATAACCGCGGTAAGAAGTATACCGTCTAAAGAGAAGGACCCCAATGTTACAATTTCCGGCATAGATGACTCCTTTTATACGTTAGAATTTGTTCTTTGCCGTCAGCTATTAAAAGTTACGATAAATGTTGTTCCAATATTTTCTTCGGACACAACGTCGATCTTCCCGTGATGCCGTTCGACGATACTTAGACATAACGGCAGCCCAAGGCCGGTTCCCCGCGTCTTGGTCGTATAGAACGGTTCAAATAAACGCTCCAGCTTTTCCTTCGGGATGCCGCAGCCCGTGTCCGCCACTCTAAGTTCGACTGCACCTTCTTTATATTTTGTGGCGATTATAAGCTGTCCTTTCTCATCCATCGCTTCCATCCCGTTGCGGGCAAGGTTTAAGATTAACTGCTTCATTTCCTTACCATTCAGTTCAAGCTTAGGAACATTCGGCTGCAAATGAACATCGATCGATTGTCCGCGAAGATTGGCATCCGCCCATAACAACGGCATCAACTCATTGATGATGTCGTTAAGCGAGCTCTTCTCCTTTTTTACGATCCGGTTTTGAGCAAGCGACAGGAAGTCGTTAATAATACCATTTGCCCGATCAAGCTCGTCCATGATGATCTGGAAGTATTCCCTTTGATGATCCTGACTCCGTTCCTGCAGTAATTGCACGAATCCGCGGATAACGGCCATCGGATTGCGGATTTCATGCGTAATGCTTGCAGCCATCTGACCAACCAGACTCAACCGCTCGATCCGCCCTACTTCATCGCGAAGCAGAGACACTTCCGTTATGTCGTGCGCAATTAATGCCGCGCCGATAATATCCCGATTATGAATATCCCTTACACTGAACCCGGTTTTGATATAAATCTTGTTATTGCCCGCCTGTTCGATTTCAGATGCCGTGTCAAGGCCTTGCAAGGCATTGTGCAGCAGTTTGGCGGTTATTTGGTCCGAGCCCGCAGCGATCAATTCCGTGAAAGGCCTACCGATTAAGTCGAAACGGTTCCGTTTTCCCTTCACCTGATCTTCCAGCATTCGAATTGCCATATCGTTTAAATGGGTAATTTCGCCGTTTCGGTCGACGATGATGACGCCTAACGGCGTTACATCAATAAACTGCTGCAGCTTCTGCACTTCGTTACGGTAATTGGCGGACATGCTCTGCAATTGACCGTGCAGCTGCTGTTTCTCTTTCACGCTCTCGATAATAAAAATAGCCGACCAGATCAGAAAATAATAAATAACGGCCGCTGCGGCCAGCGAGATTACACTGTGCAAATTCCAGGTCTCCGGCGAAAGTTGAAGTCTATGCATAATAAAAACAATGCAAAACAGCAAAAACAAGAATGACGCCAGACCAACGGCTATCTGCTGTTTTTCCTTGCGGCACGCCCGGTTAAATTTTGAAATCGAGAGCATCATCATCGGGATAAACACGATCAGATAGGCGATAAAACCGATATGCTCCCACAACCCGTCCAGCATACCGATTCTCATGCCGATGTAAATTAAGCTTAAAACTGCCGCAACAGGCAGACCTCCGTAGAGCGAACCGACGATGTAAGGGATTACACGAAAGTCCAGATCAAAGCCGTCAATCGTTCGATGTGCCATCGTAATACTTAATATCATGGAACAACAGCCTAATATCCCAATAAAATACGGGACCGATTTATGCCGGCTAGGTCGATCCATCCACATCTGAAAGGCAACTGCCGGCATTAGGGAGACCATCATTTGCAGTAGGGTATCCTTCCACACGAAGTACCGCTCAACTCCTGTCCCGCTCCGATTTCACTGTTAATTCAGATTAAATCATATGTTTCCTTATTTTACAATGCCGTTTTCCTCTCAATTCCGTCCAACCAGCCAATAATATGCTCCAATACCTGTTCCTGATCCCGGTCATTATGCAGCTCGTGATAACCCTCCCGCCAAGGAATGAAAGTGCAGCGTTCACCTAATCCGGACGCAAGTTGCCGGCTCGCCATAAAGGAAGTAATATTGTCGCCGGTACCATGCATGAGAAGCAGCGGTGTATGCAGCCGGTCATAGTTGGCGAGAAGCCATTCCCCCTCCTTTTGCAGAGCAAAATAAAACCGTGCCGAAATCCGGTTGTGACCAAGCGGATCGGGCTCCAGCTTCTCGTCAGCCTCATGGAATAAATCCGCATCCTTAAGGCCGGTGGACAACGATAAGGACGGCCACAACCGGGCAAGCCCTTTGCCGACCCACACTTTCACAGGGGGCGGATCAAAAGCCAGACGCAGCCACGGACTCGTTAAGATCAAACCGTCAATGTCAGGCTGCAGCCGGAGCACGCAGCTGAACGCCACATTGCCTCCCATGCTGTGCCCGTATAAGAAACGCGGCAATCCGGAGTGATAATCGCCGGCCAATTCAATGAGCGCAGCCGTATCTCCGGCCATTTCCGCAAGCGACGGAGCATCGCCGCGCTTTCCCGGCGACAGACCGTGTCCGCGTTGATCGTAGGAGAGAACGGCATATCCTGCGCCGGCGAGCTTCCGCGCGACATGCTGATATCGGCCGCTGTGCTCGCCCATGCCGTGAATTAGGCAAACAGCCGCTTTCGCCTCCGACGGACGCCAGTGACGGGCGAACAAGCTGCTCCCGTCACACGCTTTCAACTCGAGCTCCTCATAGGCCAGGTCGATTTCCATTTTATCGGCCTCCTTTGGCAAACAAAAGAAATTCCAACTCCTCCAGATGACCAATTACCGCACTCGGAACAGGCTCGGGAGGCGTCTCAAGTCCTTTGCGGTTCAGCCATACCGCTGTCATCCCGGCGCGGATCGGCCCGGCTACATCATTGGTCCAAGAATCGCCGACAAACAGTGTTTGATCCGGACGGACTCCCATTCGCTCCGCTGCCTTCAGGTAAGCTTCCGGATTCGGCTTGGCAACGCCCAATTCATCTGAAATAAATACATTATCCTTCGAAAACAAGAGGCCAAGCCCCATCCGGTGCAGCTTGTCGTACTGATCCTCAGCGGTACCGTTGGTCAGCATCGCCAGCTTGTAGGTTTGGCCCCACCGTT
The DNA here is from genome assembly GCA_041281825.1 of Paenibacillus tarimensis. GTDB lineage: Bacteria > Bacillota > Bacilli > Paenibacillales > Paenibacillaceae > Paenibacillus_D > Paenibacillus_D tarimensis_A. The sequence continues at coordinate 4,771,511 of CP166298.1, forward strand.
CCAATCGTTCTATTAGTATGCGGTCATGCGGAATATATGGCGCTCTGACGGTCCAGAACCATCTCTCGAACGCCTCCGCCTCCTCAGCGCCGGCCGAGACCCCGAATGCCGCAAGTGTATGAACAAAGCGCAGTCTTCTGAATTCCTTTCCGTCGATCGTCCCTTCCAGCCACTGCTCATGAAACCATTCGTCCTGTTCAAGAAATACAGGGAACAACCGATCCATACCAATGTCCTTCGTCAGAGGAAACGTCTCAAAGGCTTCGTACAAGCTCCGCTTCCAATAATCGTCGAAATAAAGCAGCGTGTCGTCCAAGTCGAATAATAGCAAGCGTATTTCCTTCATGCTTCCACCCCACTGTGGCTAGGATTCCCATACTTTAAGTTATCACTAATGCCATCCCTGTGTAAACCGGTTTTGCGTTAGACACAAATAAGGCTACAATGGAAGTAAACCGCGATTGAAAGTAAAGGAGCCAGTATGAAGTACGACGTCATCATTGTCGGCGGCGGCCCTTCCGGGCTGATGGCCGCCATTGCGGCAAGCGAACACGGAGCAGCGGCGCTGTTGATTGACAAAGGAGACAAGCTCGGCCGCAAGCTGGGCATTTCCGGCGGCGGAAGGTGCAATGTGACCAATGCCAAAGATATCGAAGAAATCATCCGTCATATACCGGGCAACGGAAGATTCCTGCACAGCGCTTTCGCTCATTTTGATAATCAAGCTATTATCCGGTTTTTCGAAGGTCTCGGCATTATGCTGAAAGAAGAGGATCACGGAAGGATGTTTCCGGTGTCCGACAAAGCGAAGACCGTTGTCGATGCGCTTGTCGGCAAGGTTCGCAGCCAAGGCGTCGACCTCATAACAAACAGTCCGGTTGCGCAGGTATTGTATGCCGGAGGGAAGACGATCGGTGTGCGGCTTAAAGACGGACGCAAGCTTGACTGCTCTGCCGTTATCGTCGCAACCGGAGGCAAATCGGTTCCGCATACCGGTTCTACCGGCGACGGCTACCCGTGGGCTGAGGCTGCCGGCCATACTGTTACCGAGCTGTATCCGACCGAAGTGCCGATTACGTCGGGAGAACCCTGGATCCGCAGCAGGGAGCTGCAAGGATTATCGCTGCGGAATGTTGCTTTGTCGGTATGGAATTCGAAGGGGAAGAAGGTCATTACCCACACCGGAGATATGATTTTCACGCATTTCGGACTTTCCGGTCCGGCGGTGCTCCGTTGCAGCCAATTCGTCGTGAAGGCACTGAAGTCTGCCCCCGGAGGAAGCGAGGGCGTTATGATTACAATTGATTTATTTCCTGATCGAGCATCCGGCGACATTTATGAGGAAACGCTGAAACTGGCAAAAGAGGAGCCGCGAAAAACGGTTAAAAATGTCCTCAAAGGATATTTTCCTGAGCGGATGGTTCCGTTACTTCTTCGAATGAGCGGCATTAAAGAAGACATCTCCTACGACAACATCCCGAGGCAGGGCTGGCTTAATTTGGCTTCAATTGCAAAAAAACTGCCGGTCGCAGTTAACGGCACACTGTCGCTTGAAGAAGCGTTCGTTACCGGCGGAGGGGTAAATCTGAAGGAAATCGATCCTCGAACAATGATGTCCAAACTGACCGAGGGCCTGTTCTTCTGCGGCGAAGTGCTCGACATTCACGGGTACACGGGCGGTTATAATATAACCGCTGCGTTTGCAACCGGATATACCGCCGGTAAAAGCGCCGCTCTGTATAGCAGTTAACATCCAGACATGATATAAAAATGCTGCAAGGAGCGGTCCCCCGCCCCTTGTTTGACTTTTTCTATCCTTAATACTGGTCCGTTTCCATTTCCGGCTCCTGCGCGTATTCTTGTCCAATCCAGTCCTCATTGACGATGTGAGCCGGAATCGGAATGGAGTCCATCGAATAAGCCGAATCGGTAATGCAAGACCCTTCTAAAGGAGTTTGCTCGACCAGACGTCCGCCGTAGGCCATGGCGATTTCAAGCGCGGAAGTTAAATCTCCGCCGTCCAAATGAATATGAACGCGATTGCCGTCTTCCCGGACGGGCGAGTATCCCAGCTCCTGCAATGTGCCCCAGGCAAGAACCATGCTGCTATAATCGGAAAATTCAAATCGAATCGCATTGGAACGGTGTTGCTGCATCGCTTACGCTTCCTTTCAACATTTTGTTGCCGCAGGTATGTAGTGTATCCGAAAGCCGCATTTTTATTACCTTATTTCGGAAATCGTCCGCCACCCGGCTTCTGTTAATTGAATTTGCCGCTCTGCGGGCGGCCGTGCTTCGGTATCGGAGCTAGTGAATTGGGGCAGCGGACGATTCCCTGTTATGGAGAGGAGTGGCCGGTCTCCATCCGCCATTCTTTCAAGCACTCTCCAGTACGATAAATCTCCTGCGCCGTAGAGCGGGAGGCGGTTGCTTAATTCTTTAAACAATTGAATCGGATTAAATCCTTCAGGATGCTCAGCCAATATTTGGAGAGTCGTCCGTTCAACGCATCCCAGCCCATCGGAACGGGAAGGAAGCATTGCAAGCCGAAAACGATACGCCTCCGCCATCACCGGCAACGTTTGTTCCGCTTGTTCAATCCAGGCCGCAATCCGTTCAGCATCGCCGGTCACATACGACTCCCATCCGGCGGCCGCCGCGCGCAGCTCGGGCACTGTCATCCGCTTTCGCTGCGGCCATAAAGACGCCATCTCTTCTTGGTTCAACTGCCCGATCCCGCGGAACGTCTCTTTGCCAGGAAAATCGGTCACTATGATCCATTCCGGAAGCGGATAATCCGGGCTCTCCTCCAATGAAGCCGCAATCCGGTATAGAATAGAAGAAAGCATCGCCTGATCGTACAGATCATACTCAAACCATAATACAATATCATCTTTCTGTAATAAGGCCTGGTCAAGCGCTTTGAGCTGCTGCGTACACCCCTCAGCAAACAAACCGCGAGGGACCGCCATTGTCCGTTCGAAATAGTCCGCACGCTGCCAAATGGCTTCCGGCAGCCACCACTGCAGCATGAACGGTCCGTCCAGCCACATTTCCCGCCACGGTAAAATAGTTCCGGATACTCCGGACCGTCCAATCGTCTCCGCAGCGATATCGCCGTTTGTTATATGAAGCATAGTTACACCTCACTATTGGAATGTGCCGTTGCTGTCGCAGATCCGATTCTCCCGGTCTGCCGATGAAAAAACCACCACACTGCCGACGCAAGCGCCAGCGCGCAAATCGCTCCAATCATGCCGCTAAACTTCCACCCTGCCGTAACGGACCAAACAAAAGCCCCTGGCAGCATCAGCCATAACCGCGATATGGCAGCCCCTCTCCATGCATCCCACTCCGTCCAAGGGAATTGCCTGATAAAGCTTTCATCGTACCATTGCTTCCAATGCTGGTGCAGCCACGAAGAGCCTAAAGCGGCCAATCCGACCACAAGCCCGCATGCCACCGGTCCCGGCGTCAGCGTAATCGCATATGTCGATACAGAGATGAATCCGGTCCACATTCGCAGCAGCGCAAGCTTTCGGACAAAGGCTTTCATCCGCATCTCGGCCAGCATCGTACCCGCATCGGTCCGGCGGAACAGCCTTTGGGAATGAGGGAATACAAGCGGCCGGCTGAGCTTAATGAGCGGTTTGGATTCAATTACCTGACTCATCAACAGCTCCGTGCTCCGCAATCGTGCTTGACGTTCATTTTGCATATCCGCTTCGAATACCGGCTTCAACTTTAATTTTAGAAAAATAAGCCCTGCAAGAAGAATAAAACCGCACACCAGCAAAATAAGCATAACGGTCGAATCGGCTCCCCAAAGCGCCAACGGTATCGTATACGCGATTGCGCCCCCGACGATTACCGCCGTCTCGATCGTCCATTTGCGCCAGCCGCGCAATCTTCCGTTCAGAAGATGCTTCATCACCGAAAATGATACTTTAAAAACCAGCGAGTAGAAATAACCAAATAGGATCGCAGAACTATCCATTCCCGCCGCGCCAACAAGAAAAGGCAGCAGCAATGCAAAAGGGAAGATCAGCGCGCAAGCCTGCACAATAATTGTATATCCGATGCCGAAACCCGCCAGCTTTTTTAACCAATCGGGGCGCTGCAGCAGGAAAAGTCGGTCCCCTTCATCGATGAAAACAAGAAGTCTGGATGTAAGCAGCAGGTACAGTAACAAAGGAATCGGATACATCGCCCACGGGATCGCCAATGCCCACTCCGGCATCGTCTTCCACAATTCAATATAGGTTCCTCCGCCAAGCAGGAGCAGCGGAATCAATATATACAGCCATACCGTCCAGTCCAGCGCGCTCCGCCATATTTTGACTTGCTCTTCTAAATGACGTTTCAAACGGATGCGGAAGAGCTGCCTTGGAGTATACATGATGGACACCCCCTCAAGTCAAAGCATGAAAGCAATCGAACAGCGGCGCATCGGCGGGGCAGCCGGCAGCCGCTCTGACCTCTCCGATCGAACCATCTGCCACCGAACGGCCGTTATTGATCAGCACGAACCGGTTGCATATGCGCTCTGCCGTATCCAGCATATGCGTGCACATCAACACCCCGGCGCCTCTTTCACGCTCCAGCTGAAGCAGCTCAAGAAAATCTCTCGTCGCCCTGGGATCGAGACCGACAAACGGTTCATCAATGATATAGATGTCGGGTTCAAGCATAAAACCGATGATCAGCATCAGCTTCTGCTGCATGCCTTTGGAAAACTTAACCGGATAGCGGTGTTTATCCGGGGACAGCCTGAACCGCACAAGCAGCTCTTCGGCCTTGGCTTCAAACTCCCGTTCCTCGATGCCGAAGGCGGATGCGGCCAAGCGCAGATGCTCCCACAGCGTAAAATATTCATACAGCACCGGCTGTTCCGGCACATAAGCGTACCGCTTGCGGCTTCCCCCGAATTGAATCGTACCCTTGACGTGATTCATCAATCCGAGGATGGTTTTGATCGTTGTGCTTTTGCCGGCGCCGTTCGGTCCGATTAACCCTACAAGTTCCCCGGCTTCAACATGAAACCGGATGTCCCTGACAATCGCCTTATCCTGCTCGTACCCCGCTTCTGTTAGATCGACCCGCAAGACATGCTCGGTAACAGTGTTCGTATCCAAGTTTAAATATGCCATCTTTTCTCATCCTCCGATAAGCATAGTACTATGCAATACGCGAAGGACTGGATTCGGTTTCCATATTATGTTTTCATTGCTTTTGAAGCCTGATTATTTCTCCGTTCGGAAGGACGTAATAAATTTGATCCCTTTTGTACAAGATAGCCATGCCGCCGGATTTGTCCGAAAATGGGAGATGCTGTAATGGAAAATCTCCGAAAATATTTTCGACTCTATCAAACTCAGGCGGGACGACCATCTCGCCTTCACGGTTGATAAAACCGTATTTCCCATCCTGCCGGACTAACGCCTGTCCGTTTCGGAAGCGGTAAGCAAGCTCATATTGAGTCGGTATGACGAATTGGCCCGACATGTCGATATAACCGTATTTTCCGTCAACATTTACTGCGGCCAATCCTTCGTAAAAGTTACTTGCCCATACAAATCTGGGGGGAATCACAAATTGACCCGACGTGTTAATGTACCCGATTTTTCCATCCTTAGACACAGGGGCATATTCTCCTGTAAAAATCCCATATTCAGAAATGCCCAGCTTGTCAAAATCAATAACCACTTCGCCATTCGTATTTATAAAACCGTTTTGCTCCCCTCGCACCAACGCGAGATTATTAAGAAACGGAAAGATGGATTCGTAGTCAGGCTCTGCTACCCATTCTCCGGCCCGGTTGATAACACCCCATTTGCCGTCTTTTTGGACCGATGCAAAGCCTTCGGAGAAAGATTCGGCATAGTCAAACTTCGGCTCGATCGCAAAGGCGCCGCTCTTGTCAATAAAGCCCCACTTTCCGTTCGTGCCGACGGGTGCCAAGCCTTCTATGAACTCTCCCGGCAGAAGCTCCGGCACAAAATCAAATGTAAATGCGAATTTCCCGCTCCGGTCAATATAACCTGACAGACGTCTATCCTGGCTTGAAACAAAAGCCAGATCTTCCGAGAATGGCATTGCGAAAGCAAACCTCGGTTTAATCGCGGTCTTTCCAGTCTTGTCAATGTAACCCCATCTCCCGGTTTTTCCTTTAATTATACTAACTTCACCATTATTGAACGGTATTAACATACGCTGATCGGACAAAGCCGCGGCATCCTGAGCAATCGCTTGCTCCAGCATCTTGACAATTTGCTGCAACTGTTGCCGGTCAGTCTCATTCGTTTCGTTAAGCAACATATCCCTTGCCATGTCGAGAGCGCTTCCCTCCGGTTCCCGATGATTCGCATCAGCTCCATATTCCAACAACAGCTCAACGATCTCCGGATCTTTAGCTAATACAGCGTATACCAAAGGTTTAACTGAATCTCCGTAACTGATGGAATGATGATTCGGATCTGCGCCGTTCAAAAGCAGCAGTTCAACCATTTCCTCATTTTTATGGCGTATTCCATAACTCAATGCATCCCGGCCGTCTTGTCTGTTGACGTAATTTGTTCCTGCACGTTCCGCCCAATGCTTCACTTTCTGCAAATCATTGATCATAGCCGCCTGATATGTATAGTAGCCTTGATCGGTGACCATATCTATCCGGTTGTCCTTCTTGTTAAACCTTATGTCCCCATCGACGCTTTCCACAATAAATCTTAATGGGACAAAAACACTGCCGTGAATGATTCTTGGTGCAACAGGCAACGTCGTCAATTTCCCGTTGATGCTGGCTTCAGTAGAATCTACTTTCATGACAATCGTTTGTCGATCCACGCTGCTCGTAATCGTCCGGGCTTTAGCATCCCAAATAACCTCCATGCCAATCGCCTCATAGATCGGCCTCATTTGAACTAAGGTATTTCCTTTTTCCGTATAAGGAGGCTGTGTAAACCGAATCTGATTTCCGTGAACGTACACTTTAACCTGTTCATTGGCATTGGCCGCATATGGCATGGACATCGAAATAGTACCTATCACGCAAATTAATAACATCATTCCAAACCGGCAAATTGTAGCTGTTTTTCTCTTCAAAACAACACTCCCCCTCTTATCTTTAAAAATCTCAGCTGCCGATGACATTTTCTTCACTCGATACCGGTTCTCCTGCAAGAGGCTGCCGGATAAACCCTATCCGAGTATTTAAGCAATTGATGTATTCACCTATATTGTATATTTTTGTCATAAGTGATATCATTGTAATATCATTACAATTTCATATAAGGAGTGCTTTTGCCTATGAGACAATACAAAGCCTGGTACTTAAACGGCTTCATCGCCTTGCTTTCCGCGGTCTTTTATCTTGCAGCAGGTTTTATCGTTCTTCTCGGATTCCAGATGTTATTTGCAACCGTTTTACTCGCTGCGATCTTATTTGCGCTCGTTGCCGTTACAATAACATCGCTTGTCATCGTACAGCCGAATGAAGCGAAAGTAATTACATTTTTCGGCCGGTATATCGGCACTGTAAATCATGACGGGTTATGGATGGTCGTTCCATTCACGAACAAGCATAAGGTATCGCTTAAGGTACGCAACTTCAACAGTCAAACGCTAAAAGTCAATGATGCCCAGGGCAACCCGATCGAGATTGGTGCGGTTGTCGTTTACAAGGTTGTCGATACGGCAAAAGCCACTTTCGAAGTGGATAATTACGAACGGTTCGTTGCCATACAGAGTGAAACCGCGATACGTCACACCGCCGCCCAATATCCGTACGACAACTTTTCCGAAGAAGATGAGCTGTCGCTGCGCGGCAATACCGGTGAAGTCGCCTCGGAGCTGATGTCTGATCTCCAGGAGCGGCTGAAAGTCGCCGGCGTACAGATTATTGAGACGCGACTGACACACCTCGCTTATGCGCCGGAAATCGCCAGTGCGATGCTGCAGCGTCAGCAGGCCGTTGCGATTGTGTCCGCTAGACAAAAAATTGTCGAAGGTGCGGTCGGCATGGTCGAATCGGCATTGCGCGAGCTGGAGCAGCGTGGAGTTGAACTGGACGGGGAACGTCGTGCGGCGATGGTCAACAATCTGATGGTCACGATCGTATCCGACCGTTCGACAACGCCGGTTGTCAATACGGGGACACTATACAGTTAGTGCGGTTTAACAATGGCTAAAGAAAAAAAAGCCTTCCCGCTCCGGCTTGACCCCGAACTGCACCGGGCGATCGAACAATGGGCGGCAGATGAGTTTCGCAGCGTAAATGCGCATATCGAGTTTCTCCTCCGCGATGCCTTGCGCAAGGCTGGCAGATCGAAGCCGCCTCGAAAGGAGGAGTGAAAAAATCTCAAGGAGTAAATAAATAGCGGTAATTTTTTCCTCTATTTGTTGAGCAATGCCGAGACCATGATGAATAACGGTATTTATTACCGTTAAACTCGCATGTTTCCGATTGGACATGTGGAATGGATTGGAATAAGACCAGGCTAAAAAAACGCCGGTTCAGACCGCTCAAATGAGCTGCCTGAACCGGCGTTTGTTTCTTCTATCCCCTGTACTCCGCCAGCGCTTCGTTCAGACTCCGCGTCTGTTCGTATACTTGCTGGTACACTTTGAACAACCGGCTGTACGTTTCCGCTGCCGATGGATTCGGGGCATACATCGTTCCGTGCTTGACAAACCGTGCCGCGCAGGCATCCAGGCTGTCGAACCAGCCGCAGCCGTAAGCGGCGAGCATCGCCGCGCCCATGCCCGGCCCCTGCTCATTCTCTAGCGCTACGACATTCGCTCCGAAAATATCGGCCTGCATTTGCAGCCATACCGGATTTTGCGCGCCGCCGCCGATCGAGATGATCGTCTCAACACTCTTGCCCGTACGCCGGAACAGGTCAACCGATTCGTTCAGCGAGAATGTAATGCCTTCCATGACCGCCCGGGCAAAATGAATCCGCTTATGCGAGCCGTCCACACCAATAAAGCTGCTGCGAATGATACTGTCCGCATGCGGCGTCCGTTCGCCGACAAGGTATGGCGTGAACAGAAGGCCGCCAGCACCGGGAGGCACGTCGCCGACGCCTTCGAGCAGCTGATCGAACGTTTCATCTGCCGCAAACGTATTTTTAAACCAGCTGAGCGAATAACCCGCAGCCAGCGTCACGCCCATCGCATAGAACGCGTCCTGCTTGCCGTGATTGAAGAAATGTACTTTTCCGCCGAAATCCTTATCGCGGTCACTCTCGGATGACAGGATGACTCCTGACGTTCCGATGCTGCACAGCGTCAAGCCTTCGCTCAAGATGCCGGCTCCAATCGCGCCGCACGCATTGTCAGCTCCGCCGGCGAACACCTTCGTCTCCGGACGAAGACCGCATTGCCCGGCAATATCGGGCAGCAGCGTGCCAACCAGTGCATGAGATTCAACAAGCGGCGGACATATGCTCTCAGGAAGATTAAAAGCAGCCAATATTTCACTGCTCCATTGTTTACCCGCCACATCGAGCAACAGCGTCCCTGCCGCATCGGAATAATCCATATGCTGCTCTCCGGTCAGCCGGTAACGCACATAGTCCTTTGGAAGCACAAAACGCTGCGCCTGTGCAAATGCCTGCGGCTCATGCTCCCTCACCCACAAAATCTTCGGCAGCGTGAACCCTTCCAGCGCCGGGTTGCGGGCGACATCCAGGAGCTTCCCTCCGAGCACGCGGTCGATTTCGCGGCACTGCGCCGTCGTCCGCGTATCGTTCCACAGAATTGCGTTGCGCACCGGCTTGCCTTCTCCACTCAGCAGGACCAAGCCGTGCATTTGGCCGGAGAAGCTGATGCCCTCAATCTCGGCGGCTGCACTCCCCAGTGTGTCGGCAAGCTCGCGGATCGCCCCGATCGTGCCATCCACCCAATCCTCCGGCCGCTGCTCGCTCCAGCCGGAATGCTCATGGAACAACGGATAGGCCCGCGTTGCCTCCGCCTTCACCGCTCCATCGCGGTCAATCAGCAGCGCTTTGACCGCGCTGGTTCCGAGGTCAATGCCAATGACATAGCTCATCCTAATTTCTCCTTACATAGGGATCTTTTCGCATGACATAGGGATCTTTGAGCATGACATAGGGATCTTTGAGCATGACATAGGGATCTTTGAGCGATGCTCAAAGTCTCTCCGCTTCTCACACTCTCTCCGCTCAAAATCTCTCCGCTTTAAGTCCGCTTTTTAGAGGTAAATCCTCAGACCCGCAACTTATACGCTGTAGATGATTTCGTTGATCATCAGCTTTACGCGTTCCTGGCGGCCGGATTCGTTCTTGATTAGATTGTTCTGCATCGCATATTGCTCAAGCGACTGCAGCGTCGCTTTGCCGGATACGATCTCTGCGCCGATGCCTTCGGAGAAGCTGCGGTAACGGCTTTCCAGAATCTGATCAAAAAATCTCGTTTCGATCATCTTCGCGGCGGCCTTCAGCCCCCATGCGTAGCAGTCCATCCCTGCAATATGGGCCAGGAACAAGTCCTCACTCTCGAATGAGCCGCGGCGTACTTTAGCATCGAAGTTGACACCGCCGCGTTCGAGTCCGCCCGCACGCAGCACTTCGTACATCGTGAGCGTTGTCGCATACAGATCGGTCGGGAATTCGTCTGTATCCCATCCAAGCAGCAGATCGCCTTGGTTGGCATCGAGCGAGCCGAGCATACCGTTGATGGCCGCTACGCGGATTTCATGTTCGAAAGTATGACCTGCCAGCGTCGCGTGGTTCGCTTCCAGATTCAGCTTGAAATGCTCCTTTAAGCCGTATTTTTGAAGGAATGCAATTGTCGTCGCCGCATCGAAGTCATATTGATGCTTCGTAGGCTCCTTCGGCTTCGGTTCGATCAGGAATTGGGCGTCGAACCCGATTTCGTTCGCATAGGCGATTGCCATATGGTAAAGGCGCGCCAGATTATCCAGTTCAAGGGCCATGTCGGTGTTGAGAAGCGTCTCATATCCTTCGCGGCCGCCCCAGAACACATAGTTTTCCGCGCCTAGCTGTTTACCGACCTCTAATCCTTTTTTCACCTGGGCCGCCGCATAAGCGTACACGTCCGCGTTAACGGCTGTTCCTGCGCCAAACAAGAAACGCGGGTTCGTGAACATGTTGGCCGTATTCCAGAGCAGCTTCTTCCCGCTCGATTTCATATGCTGCTGAATCAGATCAACGATAATATCGAGATTTTTGTTCGTCTCCTGAAGCGTTTCGCCTTCCGGCGCGATATCGCGGTCATGAAAGCAGAAGAACGGAATGCCGATTTTCTCCAAAAACTCGAAGTTTGCTTCGACACGCGCTTTCGCTTTATCCATTTCGCCGAGGCTGTCCCAGCTGCGCACTGCCGTTCCTACACCGAACGGATCCGCCCCGGAGCCTGTGAACGTATGCCAGTAGGCAACCGCGAACCGCATATGCTCCTCCATCGTTTTGCCCAGCACAACTTCGCTTGGATTGTAATGCTTGAATGCAAGCGGATTGTCCGATCCTTTGCCTTCATACTGAATCTTGTCGATACCGTTAAAATAAGTCATTAGACAGCCTCCTATTTATAATCCTTGTCAATGTAGTGAAAACGCTCTTACCAACTTTATTTTACCACCATCAAACTTAGTTTGTCTATTAAACAAACTAAGTTTTTGTGTTACAATCTTTTTACAGTCAGAAAATGTGTGAGTGTCAATGCTCGCGGCCTCGTTAAGATTAAAAACGACTTAATATATAGCGAAGTACTGCTGCAGCCCAATTCGCACTCTTGATATAGCTGTAATCTTGTCCTCATTATGTAAAGAAACGGTGACACTGCGACAGATAACGTATTTCGTACCGTAATGCCAGAAAGGACGATAACATGCACAAAACGACAACCGGAGACACAACTCTCATTAAGAAAATTAATACCGCCGTCGTGCTGGAAGCGATACTTCGAGAGTCTCCTCTCTCACGTGCCGCCATATCCGAGAGGACCGGCCTCAATAAAGCGACGGTCTCCAGCCTGGTACAGGATCTGATCGACAGCAATCTCGTACTTGAAACCGGGCCGGGGGAGTCGAGCGGCGGACGCAAGCCCGTCATGCTCATCTTCAACAGCACAGCCGGTTATGCGGTCGGCATTGACCTTGGCGTCAATTATATACGCGGTGTACTCACCGACCTCGAAGGCACGGTCGTCGCCGAGCGGGAAATCGCTCTTCTCTCCACCCGCGAGGAAGATGTGCTTCCGGAGCTGTACGGCTCGATCGAACAGCTTATGAACGAAGCGCCGGAAAGCCCTTACGGCGTTATCGGCATCGGCATGGGGGTCCCTGGTATTGTTGACGATCAAGGCACAATCTTATTCGCGCCCAATCTGGAATGGGAAAATGTCGAGCTTAAACGGCTGACAGAAGATCGCTTCGGGCTGCCAGTAACGATCGACAACGAAGCGAATGCCGGAGCGCAAGGGGAACAGAAATACGGCGCCGGCCGCGGAATCGCCCATCAAATCTATGTAAGCGCAGGGATCGGTATCGGGACAGGCATCATTCTGAATAAAGAGCTGTACAAGGGCTCTTCCGGCTTCTCCGGGGAGCTGGGCCACCTTTCCATCGATTGGGACGGCAAGCCTTGCCGATGCGGCAACCGAGGCTGCTGGGAGTTGTACGCCTCGGAAAATGCTTTGCTGGAACAAGCCAGCCGGCATGATTTCACTACATTAAAAGAGCTTCTCAAAGCGGCGGAAGAAGCAAATCCCGAGGTGCTGAAGCTGTTCGCCGGTATCGGCCACTATCTCGGAACCGGCATTGCCAATATCATCAATATATTTAATCCGGATGTCGTCATTATCGGCAACCGGATGAGCCGGGCTCAGAAGTGGCTGCAACCGTCGCTTCAAGAAACGCTCGACAGGCGCACGCTCTCTTATCACCGCCGTAATATGACCATCCTTTTTGCAGAGCTGGGCGAGCAATCGGCCGTTCGGGGCGCAGCCTATTATGCAATCAACCGGTTTTTCACCCATATTAAAGGGGGCGCCTAAATTCCTATATCATCATGTTTACAGCCGATATTTCCTGAAAATGGAGATGTCGGCTGTTTTTTTCTCTTGCATAGCAATAACCCCTTTAGCGAATAATGGTAAATAGCTAAGCTTCCAAAGGGGTATTCGCATGTTGTTCAGAAGATTCTTTCGCTCAAAAAAAAATAAGAACAAAGAAATCGTGCACGAGGTAGGATTCCAGGAAGGAAACCGTCCTCTCATGAGCGATCTGGATCATACGCTAAGCCGAATTAAGCAGCTACTTGGGAATAGTCCGGATTTGACCATCCGTAAGTTCCAGATGGGAAACCGCCGGCATCATCAGGTGGCGGTCGTTTATATGAGCGGACTGATTGACAAGGAGAAGATCAATGATTTTGTCGCCCGGTCTATTCTGTTCCATCCGGTCGACGGGGATTCTCCGCAATCCGCCGATCCTCAGCATTTTTATAACGCCATTCTAACGAGAGCGTTGACCGTAGGCGAGGTGAAAGTCCAGACCGAGTGGAACGGCATGATGTATGCCGTTTTATCGGGAGATATCGCCGTGCTGGTCAACGGCTGCGCAGGAAGCATCATCGGAAATCTTCGCGGCGGCGAACAGAGAGCGATATCCGAACCTGTAACCGAGGTTAATATCCGCGGTCCAAGGGACAGCTTTACCGAATCGATCGGAACCAATCTCGCTCTGGTACGTCGGAGACTGAAAAGTCCGAAGCTATGGGTCGAGTCCATGAGAATCGGGAAGGTATCCCAGACCGAAGTTGCCATAATGTACCTTAAGGGAACGGCGGAAGAAGCGCTGATCCAGGAGGTGAGACAGCGTCTGAAGGATATTCGGATCGATGCGGTGCTGGAATCGGGTTATATCGAGGAATTGATTGAAAATCAAACGTACACGCCGTTCCCGACAATCTTCAATACGGAAAGGCCGGATGTTGCAGCCGCTAATATTATGGAGGGTCGGATCGCAGTGCTCGTTGACGGGTCCCCGAATACGCTTATTTTGCCGACGACGTTTTCACAGTTTTTTAAAGCGGCTGAAGACTACTATCAGCGGTTTGACTTTGCCCTCTTTATGCGCATCATCCGTTACTTCAGCTTTTTTATTCTGGTGCTGCTGCCTTCGATCTATATAGCGGTAACTACTCATCATCAAGAAATGATCCCGACGCCGCTGGCGATCAATTTACTTTCTCAGCGCGAAGGGGTTCCTTTTCCGGTTGTGTTTGAGGCTATGCTGATGGAAATAGCATTTGAAATTATCCGGGAGGCCGGCACCCGCATGCCGCGGGCGATCGGACAAGCGGTCTCGATTGTCGGCGCCATCGTGCTCGGACAAGCGGCGGTCGCGGCGGGCATCGTTACGGCGATGATGGTTATTATCGTTGCCTTCACGGGGATTGCAAGCTTCACATTGCCCGGGTTTACGCTCTCTACATCGTCCCGTGTCATCCGTTTTCCGATGATGATCGCCGCCGCCACCTTCGGTTTCTACGGGGTCATCATGGGCATGATTCTGCTTGTGGCGCATTTAAGCAGCTTGCGTTCCTTCGGTACGCCGTATATGTCTCCGTTCGCGCCTTTCAGTCTGCGAAGGCAGAGCGACGCTATCGTACGCTCGCCTTTCAAAACGCCGTTAACGCGTCCGCATATCCAGAATGACGGAACGTCCTCTTCCGAACCCCTGGGAGAGACTTCGGAAGGCAGGGAAACAACATGAAGCTTAAAACAGGCTTCCTCAGCTTATTGATTCTTTGTCTGCTGCCTCTGTCAGGCTGCTGGAATTACCGGGAAATGAACGATTTGGCCCTGGCCTTAGCCATGGGAGTCGATAAAGCGCCGGGGGATAAGTACCTTTTCTCGTTCCAGGTAGTAAACGCCAAAGAAATTGCCGGCGAAAAAGCAACCGGCATTGTACCGGTCCACCTTTATTCCGGTTCGGGAAAAACTTTGATGGAAGCCGTCCGGAAAGCGTCGCAAAAGGTTCCTCGGAGAATAAACAATCAGCATGTGCGTCTTTTTGTCATTGGAGAAGCTTTGGCGAAAAAAGGGATTGTCGAAGTATTCGATTTAATCGAACGGGATCCCGAGCCGCGCATGACGACGAGAGTGCTTATCGCCAGAAATACTACCGCGGAGAAGGTTCTAAAGATCGTTACCGCGCTGGAGCCCATTCCGGCCAATGCCATTCTTGGAAAAGTGAAAGTGACTGGTAGAGTGCTTGGGGAGAGCTACGAAGTGGAGATTGACGATGTGATTCGCGGGCTGATGAGCAAGGGTGGAGGACCCGTTATCAGCGGGATCAGGCTCGTCGGTGATGCTAAAGGGGACAAGGTCTCAAATGTTGAACAGACCGATCCGCCGGCAGAATTGCGGACCAGCGGTATGGCCCTATTTAAGAAGGGAAAATTGGCCGGATGGGTGACCGGGAATAGGGCAAGGGGATTATCCTGGATCAACAACAAAATGAAAAGCACGATTATTAATGTCGAGTGCGAACAGAATAAGGGCGCCATCGCGATCGAAGCGATCCGGTCCCGCGCTGATGTTAAGGCCGTTCTCGATGAAGCCCGGCCGTCCTTCCACATTCGTATTCGTCAAATCGGTATCGTGGCGGAAGCGATGTGCCCCGTTGATCTGAATAAATCGGCGGAAATCCGGAAGCTGGAAAAGCAATGGAGTGACTTGACAAAGCGTGATGTGAAGGCCGCCGTCAAAACCGCTCAGAAGCTGGAGACCGACGTTTTCGGCTTCGGGCAAACCGTTGAACGGGCAAACCCCAAGGCTTGGAAAGAAATGCAGAAAGAATGGGGCAGTCTGTTTCCGGCAAGCAAGGTTAATGTAACGGTCGAGTCTACCATTCGGCGTTCGGGAATGATTACGAAACCATATTTATTTGATCTGGAAAAAGAATAGACAGCAGAAACGGTGGTGCATCCAATGGAGAAGGCGAAAATAAGTCCGGGCCAATTATTCTCGTTAATCGTGTTGTTTGATTTGGGGACCGCAGTCATACGCGTTCTTGCTATAAGAGCGGAGAAAGACGCCTGGCTGGCTATTATTTTGGGGGCTGTAGGCGGGCTTGCCATATTCGGGATCTACGTTTGCCTGTATCGCCTTTATCCGGAGCTTCCGCTTACCGGTTCTATCAAAGCGATTCTGGGCAAATGGCTCGGGTGGCCGATCGGGGTGCTGTACGTTCTTTTCTTTATCCATGGAGCGGCCAGAGATTTGAGAGAGGGAGGCGATTTGCTCGTCAGCTCGATTCTGGATCAGACGCCCGTCATTGCCGTCAATATTGTTATGATCCTGTCCATTTCGTACGTTCTGATGAAAGGGATTGAAGTTCTGGCCAGAACAGGGCAGCTCTTTCTTGCCATTCTGGCGATATTGGGACTGCTCAGCACATTTCTCTTGCTATTTGCAGGGGTTGTTGAGTTTAACCGGATCCTTCCGGTGCTTGCCAAAGGCTGGGAACCGGTCATTAATACAACGTTAACCCAGACCATTCAATTTCCTCACGAAGAAACGGTTTGTTTCGCGATGCTGCTTCCTTATTTAAACAACCGGAAAAACGGAATAAAGGCGGGGTTCGCCGCGGTGCTGGTCAGCAGCCTCGTCCTGAGCTATTCCACCGCTCTGAATATCGTCGTACTCGGAGTGGAAATCGCCAGCCGAACCACGTTTCCTCTGCTTTTTACGATCAGTTTAATCAATATTGGGGAGTTTATCCAGCGGCTGGATGTCATCGTAGTGATGACACTTATTATCGGCGATTTTTTCAAAGTGGCGGTTTTTTATTACGCCGCCGTGATCGCGGCGGCGGATGTTTTTCAAATTCGGAATTACAGGAGGTTCGTTCATCCTATAGGGGTTATTATTTTATTAGTATCCCTGATGCTATCCGGCAATTTTGCAGAGCAAATCGAAGAAGGAGACATTTTATTGTATACGATGTTCATGTTCTTCGGAGCGATTCTCCCTGCTTGTTTGTTGATGGCGGCCGTTTTGCGCAGACGTTTCGGTGCTGACCGCTGATGCGGAACGCTTTCCGGGCGCTTTGTTGAATAGAATCATGAAAGGCCGGATTAATGAGTATAGAATAAGCAGGCAGAGCATGGTTGCTTCTCCTTTCATCAAGGATCTGAATGGAGTCATGATATTATCCAGAGAGTGCTGCAACGAAAACCCCAAAAACAACAAATCCATGGCGATGACAAAGCCAATGCTTAAAATAAACAATATCAGAGACAAAAACAGTATGATCAATTTAAACCAGTCCTCCTATTCTGCGCGGTATTGTTAAAAATAGTATGATATTTATCCGAGTCATTCATTCAATGAAGACAGCCGGTAAATAAAATAACCTTAGTCCGGCAAATAGCAGGACTAAGGTTGGAATGACTCAATGCGAAGTCAGCGGAGCGGATGCGGTTTCTTCCCCGGGGCTCTTCGAAATTTCCGGCTTCAGCTTAAAGACAGGAACAAGGAGCAGAACGCCGGCTAATAGCAAAATCCCGGATATCGTATAGACCGTCACAAGCGAGGTTAATTTCACCAATACCCCCGACACCGCTGCCATTAGGACCATACCGCCGACAAACATCGGGTTCAGCACCCCGTTCACGCGGCCGATAAACGGTGTTTCCGTCCACTTCAAAATCGTTGTGCTCGCCCCGATATGAATAGCCGGAAAAGAAAGTCCTCCGATAAACTGAAGCGCCAATGTCAGCGTCACGCTTGTCGACCATCCGACGCCAATCGTTGTTACGGCAGCGATCAGCATGCCCAGCGCAAGTAAAGCCTGTGATGGAATCCTCTTCGAAAGCCCGACGATCACACCGCCGCCGATCAGCATCGCCACGCCGTTAACCATCATCATAAACTGCATAAACTCTTTCGGTTGGCCTAACCGGTCTACCGCAATAAGAATACCGACTGCCTGGGCGAGTCCGACTGCCAAGCCGGCGATAAGAAACGTACCGCCCATCGTTTTCAGCACGCGGCTTCGCCATACATACCGGAACCCGTCTGCGAGCTCCCTGCGAAAATCAGCCTCCGGCTTGTTCTCCGCCTGCTCTTCCTTCGGATCCGAAGGGAGGCGAACCAGAACGAGTGCCGACAACAGGAACATAACCCCCATAATGGCGATCGATGTATAGATGCCATATTGATTATAGACAAATATGCCGAGAGCCGGTCCGCCGACAAGAAAAATCGCGGCGATCGATTGAAATACGCCCATCGCCTGCTGAAGCTGATTCTCCGGGATGTGCTGCTTGAACAGCTTCATCGCCGAAGGCTGCGAAAACTGCGACAATATCGCGGATACGAACGTCACGAAATAAATAATCGTCCAAGACCCGTAAGCCAAAGCGAATAATACGATAAAAACGGACAATGCAGACAGAAAATCGCTCCAGATCATTGTCAGCTTTGGCCGCCACCGGTCTGCAAAGGTGCCTCCGATAAATGAAAACAAAAAGATCGGTGCATACTCCACGACCAATGTTAAAGAAATGGCGACCTCATCATTACCGGTTTTTTCACTGACAAACCATAAAATCGCATAGTTTCTTACCCATATTCCCGTTTGCAGCAGCAAGTTCGATAATACGACGACCAGAAAGATCCGGTTCGTAAATAATCCCTTTTGCTTGCCGTCTGCAGGTAATGTCGACATTGTTCCCAACTCTCCTTACCCATTTAACTGTGTTTACCACTTCTGTTCGAGCTTTTGCAGCTCTTTGCGGTACGCATTTGCAATATCTCTGCGATACATTCTTTCCTCCACTCTTTAACCATTATTACCCATTCCCTTCCAAAATAAATGAAATGAACGTTTGATTTATATTTTTATCCAATATGCGCTGCCATCGTCTTCACGCCCCATAAATCCGTAGTCAATTAAATACCGTCGCAGCGTCACGTAGTCCTCCTCGTAAAAACGGCGCAGCACATCGTTCACTTCCTTCTCCGTATACCGGTTCCGTTCGTCAAAGAAGGATGCGATATGCCTCAATATAGCCAGCTTGCGCTTTTCTTTCTTCGGAAACCCGGCCAACTTGCCCTCCGGGCCGTCAGGAAAGTATTTGGCAAGCAGTGCGGCATATTGCTCTTCCGTCAATGCGTACCGCTCGTCAACCTGTGTGGCATTGCGATGGAACGATACGAATTTGGATTCCCCGCTCATATAGTTTTCCGTCAATTCCATAATGGCCAAAAACAGTTTGGCCTGCTTCGCCCGTTCCTTCAGCGCAAACCTGTGATTGCGAATCGTTGACGTGCTGCCGGATCCGCTTCGTTTAACAATCTCGGTGTCGCTGATTCCGGATGCGAATGATTCAATGAGCTCCTTCTGCAGATCCGTGAGACCGGTCGTTTTTTTATCCAGAGTTAACAAATAGGAGAGCATCGATCCATGCGCATGTTCAACGTGAAGCTTCACATATTTTCGAGCTTCATATAATAAATTCTCATGGGGATAAACCGCACCGTCGATAAAATCCTCACCGCAGATCAGACAATAATATCGTTCTTCTTCAGCAACATAGACAAAACCTGACTTCAGTTCTTCAAGCGAAGCTTCCCAGAAGCGTTCAGCAGCCTGCATATCCACAACAACTCCGTCATTCGTTTGGTTTATATATAGATATTTTATAATTTTGTTTATTATTAGTCAATGATTATAATAGATGAAATTGTTTTTATCTATATTATAATTAAACATATTTAAAATTCGTTTATTCACTTAAAACGCTTGTGTTTATTTGCTTTTCATTAAATTGACATCCGGCTTTCCAATCTCTACAATGATGAACGAGAAGGAAATGTTCAATAAGGAGGCGGAGATTCCATGCAATCGTTCCAGTTTCATAATCCGACCCGAATTGTATTCGGTCCCGGTACAGCCGACCAGGTTGGAGAAATGGTTCATGCCCACGGAGGCAAACGCGTGCTGCTTGTCTATGGAGGAGGCAGCATTAAATCGACCGGACTGTATGAACGGGTGATTCGGCACTTGTCGGCAATCGGCGCGAGCGTTACGGAGCTGCCGGGGGTTGAGCCGAATCCGAGGCTGTCAACCGTCCATAAGGGGATCGAGCTGTGCAGATCAAATGAGATCGATTTCATTCTTGCCGTTGGCGGCGGAAGCGTCATCGATGCCGCTAAAGCGGTTGCGGCCGGCGTTCCTTATGACGGAGATGTTTGGGATTTTCTAATGCAGCGGGCCCGAGTTCAGGAAGCTTTGCCAATCGGGGCGATTCTTACTCTGGCCGCCACCGGCTCGGAAATGAACGGTAACTCCGTCATTACGAATTGGGAGGAGAAGCAGAAGAGGGGTTTCGGCAGTCCCCATCTATTTCCCAGGTTTTCAATTCTGGACCCGACGCTTACATATACCGTTCCCCGGGAACATACGATTAATGGCGTCGTCGATATTATGTCGCACGTCTTTGAGCAATATTTCAGCCTAACCCCGGACACCCCGCTGCAGGAAAGATTATGCGAATCTATCCTGCAGACGGTGATCGAGAATGCGGAGACGGCAATTGAAAATCCGGAACACACGGCCGCCCGCGCGAATTTAATGTGGTGCGGCACGATGGCACTAAATGGCGGTTTAATTAGTGTCGGCATGCAGAACGACTGGGCATCCCACGGCATCGAGCATGAAATCAGCGCCATCTATGATATCGCGCACGGCGCCGGCCTGGCCATTGTGTTTCCGAATTGGATGAGGTACGTTTATCTAGAGCGGCCAGACCGGTTCGCCCAATTTGCACGCCGGGTATGGGGCATCTCCGCAGAGGGAAAGTCCGAAGAGGAGCTTGCCCTTGCGGGGATTCAAGCGACAAGAGATTATTTTGCGCGTATCGGGGCGCCTTCCTCGCTTGGCGATGTCGGCATCGGTCCCGAGCAGCTGGACCGGATGGCAGAGGAAGCCGTCCGCTTCGGACCGATCGGGTCCTTTAAACGGTTATCCAAGCAGGATGTCCGTGCCATATTGGAGATGTCCCTGTAACATATGAAATGCAGAAGGATAACAGAGCGAGAGCCATCGTGTGACGATGGCTCTCGCTCTTATCATCTATACTAAAAAGCCGCTGGAGAAACTCGCTCATCGTCCATTTGTGAGCTGCAACGGCGCTTCCGACCGTTACAATCACGTCCTCTAAACGGTGTACCGCTTACGATATTGCAACGGCGAAATTCCAGTATACTCCGAAAACGTCCGCGAGAAATGCGGCGTTTGTCTGAAGCCGGTTTCCTCAGCAATTTTGGCCACCGGCCAATCCGTCCTGATCAGCAGCAGCTTGGCCTGGTCAATCCGGTAGTGCAGCAGGTATTGCTGAGGCGTCAATCCGTATATTTCGATCATACATCGAGCGATATAATTCGGATGAAGCTGCAGGCTTTCTCCGAGCGAAGCATTCGAAACCTGGGCCCTGTAGTTTACCTTCATATAGGCGGCGGCCCTTTCCGCAACGGACAGCTTTGTCGAAGCCGCAGACGACCGGTACTGCCCGTCGATGGTCTGGAGCAGCTGAAGAAAGAGCTGCTGCCGCTTCCAGAACATCGAGGATTCAGGCTCATCTGCCGCGTGATGCAGTCTGTCAAGCAGTCTTTCAATTTGCTCCTTCGGCTGTAAGACAAACGTTTTGGGAAGCCGGATCGGATAGCGGTAATGATCTCCCCGCAGGACCGGTTCTTCTCCGGCACCGCTTTCCTCCCATTCACCCGCGGTCTGAAAATGCAGCCAATCGAATACCGTGGAATGCCCGCAGCTCCGCTTGGAGCTTATCTTGCGATCGGGCCGCAGCAAAAGCAGCTGTCCCGGGCTCACCGTCCATTCGCGTTTATCTTCCGCGATCGTTAAAGCTCCCTCACGCACGTAAATCAAGTCAAAAATCCCCATATTGGTACGGCTTGGATGCGTCTGGCCACGCTCATAACGCTTCCTGTCGGCCTCGATCAGATAAGGCAGCGGCGGAGACAGAAAGGTAATGACCGGTATCGCAGATGGTAATGACGAACTCATGCCAGCGTATTCAATGCCCGCAGCAGCGTATACCGGCTTCTCACTTCATGTGCCTGCTCCAAGCTGCGGCTGACCAATTCCGCCTCCAAACCAAGCGCCGCGGGATTAGACGGTCCGCCTACAGCAACCAGCCACTGCCTCAGCTGATCCGGGGAAGGGATTTCTTTCAGCCAGTCGGCGATTTCGTCCCACCGTTTTTTGACTGCTCTTTGCTTCCGTTCATCCTCCGCGGCCGCGGCGCAGGCCTGAAGCAAGGTCTCCTCCTTCGCTTCCCGATGGTACAGAGCCGAAATTTCCGCGCACGCTGCGCCGACCTTGGCGCCATGCAGCAGCTGCTTATATCCTAACCGCAAATATTCCATCTCCCAATAATGGGACAGATGGTGCTCGCTTCCCGAAGCCGGATGCGACTGTCCGAATATAAGCATCGCCAGGCCGGATTCGATAAGTGCCGTCATCAGGAGCCGGATGCCTTCCGCATCGCCGGCAGCTATATCGTCCACATGTTCGATACAGGAACGCAAAGCCTTTTCGGTAATGCCCGCCGCCAAAGGACAGTAAGGCTCTCCGGCAATTGCATGCGAGAATTTCCAGTCAAACAAGGAGGTAAACTTTCCGAGCATATCTCCGAAGCCGGCGGCGGCAAGCGCTGCCGGCGCTTTGACCAAAATGTCCAAATCGGCGAAAATCGCAATTGGCGCCGAGGCGGCAATTGTAATTTTATTCCCTTTTACAATGATCGGAGCGCCTTTGGAATTAAAGCCGTCAACCGATGCCGCGGTCGGTACCGATAAGAAAGGCTTACCCGTCTTAAAAGCTACGATCCGGACAATATCGTGAATCGTACCCGAACCGACTGCAATTAACAGTTCCGTATGCTGCGGCGAGACTTCGAGCATCAAATGAACGATCGATCGTTCATCGGCGACAACGTCGCCTTGATGGTTCGGAGGCACGATGCAAACCGAAGCGGTACAACCCGATTTTCGCAGCTGTTCCTCGACCGCGCGGCCGGCCGCGCGGTATGTATTATCATCCGCAACAAGCAATACGCGTTGAACACTTTTTTGCACTAAATAACTGCCGATATGATCAATTGCCCGCGGCTCTATCCTGATCGTGTCGATTTCAATCGGATAATGGCTTTCACAGCCGCATGAAGCAGCCATATCGTTAATCTCCCGGATGCGTTCGTTCATGAGTTCCAACCTCCCCCAAATTGCACATGATGCGCGACAAGTACAGAATATGACTATTTTTTCATCACACTTCTCGTCTGTCAAGCGTAAATGGCTGTCGCCGTACTCTGGAGAGACAGCCATTTTACTCAATGAAACTTAAACTTTCTAAATTCTCTAAGCTTCGACAGCTTCATTGCTCCCAACATTTAACGGTAAAAAGATTACCGGTTTATCCGTTATTATGGTAGATAGGAATAATTCGTACATAGAGAGGATGAATAGATTGATGACATCATGGAAGAAATATATTGTCGGCGGAACCATTGCCGCTTTATTGACCGTTTCAGCGGGCTCCGTCTCAGCTGCTTCGTACACGGTACAGCCAAACGACTCCTTATGGTTGATTGCGGTCAAGAACGGCACTACTGTGGAAAAACTGAAGCAAATGAACGGTTTGACCAGGGATTGGATTATGACGGGTGAAAAGCTTCAAGTACCCGACCCTCAGGGATTTACTACAATTTCTGTTCGGCCTGACGATACGATGTGGAAAATCTCGCAGCGCTATGGAGTTCCGCTGAGCAAGCTCATTCGCGCCAATCCGCAGATCCCCAATCCGAGCATCATCTGGGGCGGGCTTACGGTTCGCATCCCCCTCAAGCCTGCGGCATATCCGGACGGTGTATTTCCGCTCGCCGCAGGCACCTTCTCCCCCTTTCCGAACAATTACGCGGAAGCCAGGGAATGGTCGCCTGACAGCCCTGCCGTGCGTGCGCACGAAGGCGTCGATATTTTCGCGGACAAAGGAACACCGGTTTACAGCGTGCTGGACGGCACGATCGTCCGATACGGATGGAACCAATACGGCGGCTGGCGGCTAACGATTCGCGTAGATGACAATACGGACTTCTATTACGCGCATTTATCCGCATACGCCCCCGGACTTAAAGCGGGCGATAAAGTAAAGAAAGGCCAGTTGATCGGTTATGTCGGCAGCTCCGGTTACGGTCCCGAAGGCACGGAAGGCAAGTTTTTGCCGCATTTGCACTTTGGCATCTACAAAAGGACGCCGACTTACCGTCCGATCGACCCATTTCTCTATTTAAAATGGTGGCAGCTTTAAAGTTGAGGAAAATAGCCGTATGAAAATGCCTCCGGACGTTCATGTTATGAACGTTGGAGGTGATACACATGGCAGGAAGAAATAACAAGCCGGACAATGACGGCCCTGCGTCCAGCCCATCCAGTCTGGACCAATTCGGAGATAAGCTCGCGCAAACAACGGAACCGAAGCCGATGGCCAAAGAGCGCAAGCCGGGTACAGATAAATGCTAGATCAAGATTTCGAAATAAACCGTTCAGGGGTGCAGTCCAAAACCTGACGGTTTTTTCTTTGAAAACATATCTAACCATTTTGTAACATCCTACATCCTCTAACCGTCTTAAGTAAAACAAGATATGTTATAGGAGGTTCGACGAATGACTATTTACCAAAGGCTCTTAACGGCGCTTGCAATAGCCGCTATGCTGTTGTCTGCAATCGGCTGCGGAGGCAAGCCTCCCGGCCCGGCTTCGTCTTCCTATTCATCCGACGATGTCGATGCCAAGCTCGTCAATTCCTACAACCGTTTTACTTTTAAGCTTTACAAGGAAGCACTGACACAAACCACAGATCAGGCGGAAAACATATTCCTGTCGCCGCTCAGCATGGCGTTCGCCTTATCGTTGACTTTGAACGGTGCGAAAGCGGATACTAGCGACGCGATGATGAATGTGTTGCAGCTAGGCGGTACCACTGTGGATGAGATCAATGCCGGCAACGAGGTGCTGATTGACTTGCTGCGCCGTTCCGACCAGGACGTAAAGCTCGCAATTGCCAATTCGATATGGGCACGGGAAGGCAAGCCTTTCTACGAAGACTTCCTGAAACGGAACGAAACATATTATGACGCCCGAATCAGCACGTTGGATTTCGGCGACCCTTCCGCCGCCGCGACGATTAATAAGTGGGTAAGCGAGGAAACAGGCGGGAACATTGATACCATCATTGAAAGTCCCATTGATGGAGATACGATTATGTTTTTGCTGAATGCGGTCTATTTCAAGGGCCAATGGACTGTTCCTTTCAATCCGAAGCTTACGAAAGATACGACTTTTACTGCCGGAGACGGCTCAGCGGTTCCGGTTGCAATGATGCAGCGGACGGGCGATATGGAACACTTGTCCAGTGAACGTTATGAAGCCGTACGACTCCCTTACGGACAAAAAGCATGGAATATGACCGTTATTTTACCGGGTGAGGGCGTTCCTTTGAGGGATATCTATGACGAGCTGCTGGATGAGGATGCGAAATGGAGGGAACCGTTCGAAATCAAGAGCGGCACGCTTCAATTGCCGCGTTTCCAGCTGGAGCATGAATTGCATGCCAACGATGTATTAAAACAGATGGGAATGGCCATCGCTTTCGACCAGACACACGCGGACTTTTCCGGGATGGCCGCCGTGCCGCCTAATATCTATATCGGCAATGTAAAGCACAAGACGTTCGTTGAAGTGAATGAGGAAGGGACGGAAGCTTCCGCCGTCACATCCGTGGAAATGAAAGAAGAATCCGCAACCGTCGCCGTCGATACCTTTCATATGGTCGTCGACCGGCCGTTTTTCTTCGTAATCGAGGACCGTACAACAGGAGTCATTATGTTTATTGGCACGGTGGCCAATCCGGAGTGAGCTTCTGCAACCGGCTTATTTATTGATGCCTGTAACAATTTTCCGGTACAATGGAGTCATAATCAACGGAACTTTCAAGCCTAAACTCTGCCGGGGAGTGTCGAATGAATGGTGTCTAATATTAATATTCCGTCCGATTATGCCAAAGAAAAGTCGGGGATTATCATCGCCGGCCATTTCGATGAGCCTGACACTTACCGCATCGAACGTCCGAACGGAAGGAATGACTGGCTGATCACCTTTACGCTCGGAGGTCAAGGTTACTACAAAACCCCGGGATACGAACACATCTGCCGTTCAGGAGATCTTACGTTGCTTAAGCCGGGCACTCCGCATTGTTACGGGACGTCGCCAGGATCGCGATGGAATTTCGTCTGGACACATTTCGCACAGCCGTTAACGGAAACAAGCCTGCTGCCGGATGAAGAATTACTGATCCAACATATCGAAAGCGACTCTGTCCGCAAACGAATATACCGCGCCTTTCGCAGAGTCCTCGCCGATTCGGCGGAACGAACCGATTACTGGCAGGAATTGTGTTGCAGTTCCTTAAGTGAAATACTGCTGCTTGCCGCCCGGAGAGTCTGCAGACCTGTCGATCCGCGAATCGAGGAAATACGGCATCTGCTCACTTTACATATGCGGGAGCCGATCCGCCTAGGGGAATTGGCAGGCAAGGTCGGTTTATCGGCCTCCAGACTATCCCATCTTTTTAAACAAAATACCGGACTATCGGTTATCGAAGCGTTGAATCAAATGCGAATCCGTCAAGCCGCGCTGCTGCTTGAGCATACGGAGCGCAACGCCAATGAAGTCGCCCACGATGTCGGATTTCATAATTATAACCACTTCGCCAACCAATTCCGAAAGCGATACGGCGTCAGTCCGTCCGCATTCGTCCGCTCGAAGCGTCAACCCTGAATCTTTAATGATAAACCGCTGGCGAATATCGCTCTCCAGCGGTTTTTAATGTTACTGCTTCTATGGAGGATGAGATGGGGATGACGCTGCCTCATCAATATTCCCCGGGCAATATCAGCCTGCTCAGCTTTACCTGCCCCCAAGGGGCAATTTTCACTGCAACCTGCATGTTCTCCCTTCGCTCTTCAAGTGTTCTGCCTGTTCCTTCCGGCACATAATAACGTTCGAATCCGTAAGTCAATTGAATATTGCCGTCCCATAAATAATTTACGCGTGCACGGAGGATCGCTTCCTCCATACCGGTCTTCGGCCGATGCGGAGTGATCGCGGCCGCTTCATATAGCAACGGGTCATCTGCAGATGGACGAAGCCGTACATACACGCGTTGTCCCGGCTCGGGGAGAGCTTGATCCATCCACAAGCTGACGGGCAAGGTACTGATATCATAATTGAGAATGACATAGTCGCCGTAAAACAAGTCCCTTGGATCGACAGGCGCCGTTTTCAAACGGATTTCATTTCCGTACCGTTCCACTGCTGTGTTAGAGAATGCGATTCCGCATAATACGAGCAGCTGCAAAACAATCGCGCCGGTGACAAGCCACAGCCGTTTTCCGCCTTTACGCATGAGGGTTCCCCCCATTCTCAACGAGAAATTTTCGGCGTCTTCGGTTCAAGTACCAACTGAGCAGGAGCAGAATACAGCCGCCGCTCAGGAAAAACAGCGATTTATCCATGAACGCCCAAGCCAGGCGGGTATATGCGAGCAGTATCGCGAAAAGAAACAGCACAGTACCCAGATTGACCTTGAATCTACATTGCTCCGCATAACCCTGCCAAAGCACGTAGAGTGAAAAGAAGCACAATGCAAGCAAATACAGCAGATCATCACCTTCCGGCACGAAAAACCATGGGAGGAGCAGGATCCATTCAAACACAGTTTTCAATTTACCCGAGCGGTATTTGCCTGCGACCGAAAGGATGAACAGGCAAGCGGTTGCGAGAGCGAATGCCGTCGCTTCCGAATACTCCCCTGCCGTAAACCGGAACTCGACCAGTTCATTGGAAAGCATCACATTAAAAGCACCGAACAGATAGATTGCCGTTAATCCGCTGCCCTGCAGCGGATATGCGGTTTGGCGGTCACGCAGCCAGTCGCATAACGCATACAGCCCAAGCGCAGGGATGTACAGCCATACTCCGTTCCACTGCTGCGCCCCGATCAGCATCATGGATTGCAACAAAAGGCTTGCACCCAGCACCCACGCCAGCCAGACATCGCGGTTCAGCCACCAGTAGGCTCCAAGGCCAAGAAGAAGCAAGACAGGAACCGACGCGCTGAAATCGTTGCTCGATATGGTGTGGTAACAACCGGCTACATTTAAAATGACCGCGGCAAGTACGAACAGAAACTTGGAGCGGTAAAGCCATGTCAGCAGCACGCCGGCCGCACCCCACAGCAGGAACGAAGTCGTTTGGAAGTCAACGAGATGAAACTTTTGGACGATCAGAAACAAAGAAGCGCCGAACGCCGCTAACCCGATTCCTGCAAGCGCAAGCCCGAGCTTGTCGTCGCCGCGGCGGCAGAACCATTCCCCGCCGGCATAAAATCCGGCCATCAGGCCGAATAAAATAAGCATAAGCCAACCTGTTTGAATCGCCTGCCAGTTCGCGGCAATGAACGTCAAGACGCCCAGGCCGACCAGAATGCTGCCAAGGATAGGCAAAATTCCTGCTCCATGCTTCTTCTCGTCATACAGCGCCAGCAGCCGCTGAGACTGATCTGCATTGATAATGCCCTGATCGACCCAGCGAGGCGCCTCCCTCTCCAGCCATTTGCGTGACATAATAATCACCTCTCGTTTAACTAGATGTTGTCCTTATTAATCTGAACTGCGAGTTCCCCGAGACGGGAAGAATAAGGCGATTTGGTTTTGGTCTGCTTATCGCAGGGCCCTGCAGGGACGAGTGGACGTAAGCAGATTTTATGGTTTGCCCCGATATGAATATTTGCGAAAACTGTCATGATCATTGCATCCCCTTCCCGCGGGATTGGCGGCGGAGCCCTCGGATCCCTTAAAGGACAAGGGGTCGGGTGAGGGGTTGTGATAATTTTAATTATAGACAACAATCAAACGATTCATAGTACTATTATTTCTTGGTACCCAACGGCAGACATGCTTGTATAAAATTCAAGGCATCGTCCTATCGTGAGGACGATGCCTTGAATTGCTGCTTATCGCAAGTCCCTCGAGGGACGAGTGAGCGTAAGCAGATTCAGCTTTTCTTCTGCTTATCGCAAGCCCCTCGAGGGGGCGAGTGAGCGTAAGCAGAAAACCGCTTTCCTTCTGCTTATCGCTAGCCCCTCGAGGGGCTTGTGAGCGTAAGCAGAAAACCGCTTTCCTTCTGCTTATCGCTAGCCCCTCGAGGGGCGAGTGAGCGTAAGCAGATCCCGCTTTCTTCTGCTTATCGCAAGCCCCTCGAGGGGCGAGTGAGCGTAAGCAGAAACCCGCTTTCCTTCTGCTTATCGCAAGCCCCTCGAGGGGCGAGTGAGCGTAAGCAGAAACCCGCTTTCCTTCTGCTTATCGCAAATCCCTTGAGGGGCGAGTGAGCGTAAGCAGAAACCCGCCTTCCTTCTGCTTATCGCAAGCCCCTCGAGGGCGAGTGAGCGTAAGCAGATCCCGCTTTCTTCTGCTTATCGCAAGCCCCTCGAGGGGCGAGTAGGCGTAAGCAGATTCCGTGGTTTGCTCCGACAGTGCAGCGGGTCCCACAGGGACGAAAGCGATCCTTCCGCTAAACTGCCATCGTTGCTGCAGCCCCACACTTCCCGAGGGTTTACTTCCGGGTGTCCAGAGGGCGGGAGCCCTTGGGCTCCCCCCTTAGGACAAGGGGGGCTGGGGGGGTTGTGATCATTGGGGGGTTGTGATCACCCCGCATTAAATTCGATCACATTTCCGTCCGGATCGGTTACAAAAACCTGATGCCATCCGGTGATGCTGTTGGGATTATCTCTAAAGGATACACCGAATCGTTTCAATCGTTCCAATACCGGCTGCATCTCCTTCACTCGTATAGCAAAGTGCCCGTCACGGGAATCGATTGCAGTGGTGTTTCGCAGCGTGCGGGCTCCTTCATGGACAATCAAATGGATTTGCATCGAACCGATCTCATACCAGGCGCCTCCGAATTCAAATGCCGGCCTGTCCCGACTCTCCGTCAATCCAAGCAATTCTCCATAAAATTTCTTAGCCCGTTCCAAGTCGGTTACGACAATTGCAGTATGATGAATCCCTTCATATTGGATTGCGGACATAATAACTCTAACCCCCTTACTTGTTATGATTTCCGAAGCATGAGGCAAGGCTTGGTTTCCTTCTCCCATCCGGACTCCGGATACCTTATTTGTGAACATTTGTCCTGTTTTTCCCATCATGAGGACACTCGTTCCGTTATTACCGTGCATTTGACTTTTGAAAGCGAAAATAAGCTGAAATAGCGGAACGTCTGTCTTTTTAACTCTTCGGATTACCATTTTGTTCACGAATAAAGTACCATCGGTCCGCTTCCACCGATAAGATATGCAACAACCATGCGCAACAAACCCTGCAGAAAAAAATCCTTGATGAACCTGAAGCTCATCAAGGATTTTTTAGCCCCTCAGCAGAGTGCGGATGAATTACATCTTGCTCAGCGTTTCCGTCAGGACAGGAACGATCTGCGATTTGCGCGAGACGACGCCCTTCAGAAGCGCTTTATTGTCGCTCAGCGTTACATTGTACGCTTTCTCGACAGCACCCGCGGCGCCGCCAAGCGCCAAAGCAACGGAGTCATTGTTCAAAATATCCGTGACGACGAAAACAAACAAATCCAGACCTTTCTCGGAGATAATACCCGAAATCGCCGATTCCAGCTCGGCTTGACGGCCCAGCACATCATTCACATCCACGGTGTTGACTTGAGCGATTTCAACTTTGGAATTGCTCATTTGAAATTCTTTCGCATCCAGAGAGATTAATTGGGCAATCGTTTTGTCGCTGAGATCCGCGCCTGCTTTGAGCATTTCAAGTCCGTAGCTTTCCGCATTGACACCTGCGATTTCGGCCAATTCGCGTGCTGCGGCAACGTCTTGCTCGGTGCATGTCGGCGATTTGAACAGCAGAGAATCGGAAATAATTGCGGACAGCATTAATCCCGCGATATTCTTTTCGATCGCTACTCCGTTCTCTTTATACATCTTGTTCAGAATCGTCGCCGTGCAGCCTACCGGCTCCGCACGATAATACAACGGATGGCTTGTCTCAAAATTGGCGATCCGATGATGATCGATAACTTCTACTACACGAACTTGATCAATATCGGACGCGCTTTGCTGGCGTTCATTGTGATCGACGAGAATAACGTCTTTCGCTTCACCTGCGACCTTCTCGACAAAACGAGGCGCGTCGACGTTGAAATGATTCAACGCATATTGCGTTTCTCCATTAACTTCCCCCAGACGAACGGGCTCGACACCCACGCCCAGCTTGGATTTCAAATCCGCATACGCAATCGCCGAGCAGATCGTATCCGTGTCCGGATTTTTGTGACCGAAGATCAATACTTTTTCCATTCCAGATGCTCCTTGTATAAACTTATTTAACAAACCTAATGATGATTATAACGTTATTTTTAATTTTTTTCTAACCTATTCCGTACCAAATGCCCAACTTTTTTTGAAAATATAAGAACGTATAAGTTTCACTACAGGATTTCCAAAGGAAATCCGCTTCATAAGCGTTCGCTTATACAGTCTTATATTTCTCCGCAAAAAGCTTCGCCTGTCTAAAGACGGCGAAGCCTTATGGCTTGACTATTCCTCTCTGAGCTGCCGGAAATGTTTAATGCGGGATTCGCTGTCGATCCGATGGCTGCTGCCGATCTGCACTAACGACGCTGCGGAGGCTCCCATAATTTTAATATTATCGACATAAATATACGGACTAATATTCGTAATTTGCATCGAAATATGCCCATCAATGACCGGCTGGGGAATCGGTTTGGAAAAGAGCGGATATGCTTCAAAATTCCCTTCGTTCCCATAAAAAAGCTGCTCCTCCCGTTGAACGGCAAGAGCACGAGAAACCGGTCTGAATTCTACCATATCCCCTACAAAAAATGTAGATGACAAACTGACGGCATACATGTATATATTTCTGACTTTGGAAGTGCGCGCCATACTAGGCCTCAGGCGACAGCGGAACCAGAGGCCCGATGATCAGCGATTCCGGCGGCGTATCGAATATGGAGGAGAGCGTTATGACATCCGTATCGCCGACTTGAAAAACCGACGAGCTCGTTACACCGATTATATTGACGCTGCCGACGGTAATTTCCCTGTTTTCCACGATCATCTTCATTGCTGTTCCTCCTTGTTCACTTTGCTCATTACATGACGCTCGATGGCGGTCATCATATCCCGTTTTACTTTCTGAGCTACGACTGCCGGATCAACGCCGGAATTGTTGTCTTTCATCAGCAGGTTTATATAATAGTCAATTCGCTTGTCGATCTGCTTCCTGAGATCGTCAATGATCGCTTCCCGATATTCTTGTCCGAAAATAACGCGATATTTCTCCTCCATGTTTTGTATATCTCTCAGGCAATCCGAATTCATATATCCGTCGACCTGGTCCTTGGCGTCTTGAAACAATTGAGATTTGTAGGGGTCGGACAGTTCCATCTCTTTTCCTTCAACAATCATTTCTTCGACTTGTTTTCCGCCGCCAGGAGATATTCCTATGTTCAGCGTACCTTCCAGCCTTTCAATTTTCAACTGATCAAACTTGTACTCAATTTTATCGACATGGATTTGACGCTGCTCCTTCACTTCGGACAATTCATTTTTCAGCTGTATCAGGTCCGTCTCCAATTCTTCAATTTTCTTGGCCTGCCAGTACAGCTGAGCGGCGAGTTGATCATAATACGGGTACTGTTGCAACCAGGAGACCCTCCTTTCTTATTCGCATGAGTCAAGGAACGGGCGCCGGCAAAGGGACCAGGGTTACCGGGAATGGTTCCTGGACGGCTGGCGGGGCCGGTGCGGTGAACCCTCCCGTATTGTACAAATTGGAAAGCGCTTTGATCTGACCGGCACTGCCTATTTGCAATACGGAGGAATTGGTTACAGACCCCACATCCAATTTTTGAATGAAAATTTGCTGATGGATAACAAGCTCCATAACTTTATACGCCTCCTACCGGATTGACTGCGACCACATTCGAATCCGCTGCATCGCTGTCGTATGTATTCGTCGAACTGATCGAATTATACGTACGCATATTGTCTCCGGTATTAAAGGAACCGGCGCCGGCGAATGTTTTAGCGCTGCTGACCGGGGCAAGCTGAATCGAATCCCCGATATGCACGATCGAGCTGGAGCCGACGCTGATAATTTTTATCGCTCCTACAATTGCCGGCATACCAACCCCCCTGACATAGGATCTTTGAGCATGACATAGGGATCTTTGAGCATGACATCAGGATCTTTGAGCATAACATAGGGATCTTTGGGCTCCGCCCAAAGTCTCTCTGCTTCCCAAAGTCTCTCCGCTTCATGACTCTCCGCTTTAAGTCTCTCTGCTTTCAAGCTTCTATGGCTCTGGAACAGGCTTACTCTATGTTATGTTTCTCATATACCGAGTATGAATGAATCGGACCTCTTAACATATAATGTACTGGAAAGGAGGGGCGCGATGGACGACTCGAAAAACAATAAATTCCCCAACTCCCAATGGAAACAATTCGAAGAGTTTTTCGGCATGAAATTCCCCTTTCCGGATAACAGTCCGCCCACCGATCTATCCTGGGTTGAACAATATGTGCAGGATGCCATAAATAAAACCATGTCCCAGTCGATGGCAGGCTTTAATCAACAAACCTCCTCCGCACCTTTGAGGCATGAGACGTTCGAGACAGTTAACCATGTCATTGTCAAGGTTCATGTATCCGGGAAAGAGCGCGCGAAGAACATGAAATTATTAGCCGGTATTCATCAGCTTAGAGTTGAAGAGGGGGTCGGCGTTCAGAAGCTTAACATTCCTCTGCCGGCGGAGGTTATCCCGGAAAGCTGCAAGGCCGTCTATAAAAACGGAATTTTACAGCTTCATCTTAAAAAGCAGCAGGTCGACGATTATTTTCATGAAGTGAATATCCGCTTTTTAACCTGATTGCGCCTTGCCCACAACTAACGAGGAGAGATGTTTATGCCTTCGATTATCGTTGCCCCTATCAAAATCATTACCGTTTCGGACGATTCTGCCGTTACCTTCGGAGATGTCTTTCAGATCACACCAAAACGCACGAGTAAGAGTTATTCCGGTTCCGGGGGAAATACCGGGGATTTCTGCCTGACGTTTAACGGGATCAGTTTCACGAATACACTGGACAGAGATTTAGCGGATTCCACAAACCAGTCCGTCAACTAACTGTTTCATATGGTTTATCTATTCATGCTATCCTACTATCCCGACACACAAAAACAGGAGCATGTGCAAGATGCATGCTCCTTTTTGTGCATTATTAGTATATCGTTCTGCCCTTCTCATCCGGAACGCCCGATTTGCGGTAGAAGTACGTATTGATGACGTCCCGCCAATGTTTCGCATGCCGGGCTTGTTCCTCTTGTCTGTTTAACACGTGCAGGAACCGTTCCTGATCGATCTTTCCCTCCAAACCCGCCCACGCCTTTAGAAGCCGCTCCGCTTGCTCGGCGCCCTCGAAATGGGTATTGTATATGTGCTGGATGACGGTCTCGCCGGATTTCAACCGATGAGAGTACGGTACATGATGAAAGAATAACAGCAATTCGTCCGGACAGGCCGACGGATCCTCATACATGGCCGCAACCGGAGGGTGATACTGCGCGGAATACCCCGTTCCCGTCGCTCTGGTCCGGTCGACTCCGATCCCGTCCCGGTCGGCAAAATGATACGTCCCCCACCGGGAGTATTCGTAGCCGTCCACATCCGGACCGTAATGGTGGTTCGGCGTGACCATCCAACCGACGCCAAGCGGCGCCGTGTAGCTCTCATAGATGCTCCAGGAGGACATCAGCATGTCCTGAATGACGGCAATTACCTGCTCATCGCTGCCGAACGTCTGCCGGATCCACTCTTCCGCAATCGCCTCCGCCGGCAATTCCGGGTTCCATACCAAACGGCCGTAACCGTATAGATTCGCCTGCGCAAGCGTATGGCCCGTCCAATTGTCATCATCGCCGATATTCGACACAGCCGCATATCCGCCGTATTTCGCACCGAACAGGCTGCCGTCCGCGATCCGCTTGACATCGGAGCCCTCCCCTTTGGCAAACGTATCGAAATCCAGTACTTCCTTCCACTGCGGAACAAGATAGCAGAGATGCTTCTGCTGACCGGTATATTCCTGGGTAATTTGAAATTCCATCAATTGATTCGTCCGGGTCATTCCTCCGAACAACGGCGAAACCGGCTCGCGAACCTGAAAATCCATCGGACCGTTCTTGATCTGCAGAATGACATTGTCACGGAATCGTCCGTCAAGCGGCTTGAAATGGTCGTACGCCGCGCGTGCGCGGTCCGTAGACCGGTCCCGCCAATCCTGCATGCAGTTATAAACGAAGCAACGCCAGATGACAAGTCCTCCGCTGGGCTCCAGCGCCTCGGCAAGCATATTCGCACCGTCCGCATGGTCCCGTCCGTAGGTGAACGGCCCCGGCCGGTGCTCGGAATCGGCTTTCACCAGGAAACCTCCGAAATCGGGGATATGCTTGTAGATGAGCGACGCTGTTTCACGCCACCACCGCTTGACCGCTTCATCGAACGGGTCGGCGGTTGCAAGCCCGCCGATCTGAATCGGAGCGGCGAAGTTCACGCTTAAGAACAAGCGTATGCCGTAAGCCCGAAATAACTCGGCGACCCGAACGATTCCGGTTAGGCCATCCGGCGTAATAAAGCCCGTCTCCGTTTCATGTACGTTCACATTATTGACCGCGATGCCGTTAATACCGACGGATGCCAGCAATCTTGCATAATCGTAAACCCGACCCAGCCGCGCTGTGACCTCGTTATTTTGGTAGAAAATCGACCGGCCGGCATACCCCCGCTCAATCGTGCCGTCCGCATTGTCCCACTGGTTAATCAGACGAAGCCTGCTCGAAGGATTCTCAATAATATGCAAGCCGGCAAGGTCCGTTCCGCAATTCATTAACCGCAGCAAGTGAAACACGCCATACAATACGCCCACTGCATTCCGGCCGATAATCAGCAGGATGCCTTCGCCTTCACCTATTCCATAAACCGTTTTCAGCAGGAACCCTTCTTCTCCGACCGCATCCAACTCTTCTTGGCCGATCGGGTACTCGGAATAGTCGGCGGCTCCGATCGTCCCTAACCGGGTATAGCTTCCTCCCGCAGGCTGCTGCGAGATCCGGCTTTCAAGCCCCAATATCGATTTCACGCCTACGGCAAGCTCCTGCAGTGCGGTTGACATGACGGGCCGCGATTGTTCCGCCATCACGATATTTCCAAACCATCGCCGGCAGGCCTCCCGCTTCCCGGCATCCGCCATTCTCTCGTGCTGCAGCCATGCAGCATATTGTTTCGTTGTCATCTCCCGTCCCCTCCGTTAGAAGACTATTCCATAAAAACGGTTTTTTATGGATCGACCTACTAGTCATTCGAGCCTTCGGCCAATTCAACGACTTTCCAATACGACGGCTTCGGACGTTCCCCCGCATCAAATAGAAAAGGCCAATTCTTTCTGCCCCGAACCGGAAAGTCGTCCAGCCATGTATAATCCTCGGCAGCCCCCCAGAACGTTACACCGGTGATGACGTCCCGGTATTCCCGGAACAGCGAGAAGATCTGCTCATATCTTTCCGCTTGCCGGGCAAGCATTTCCGAAGTCGGCTCGATCAAATCCGTCCGCCGGTCATCCCACTCGAATACCGACACGTCCATTTCGGTAATTTGCAGCTGCAGACCAAGCGAAGCGTAGCGTTCGATCGCAGTCCGGATGTCGTCGGTCGAAGGACTGCAGGGGCTCCAGTGCGCCTGCAATCCGATGCCGTGGATCGGCACCCCTTTTTCCTTAAGCGATTTGACCAGCGAATAAATCTTCTCCCGCTTCACCGGGTTTGATTCGTTGTAATCATTATAAAACAATAACGCCTGCGGGTCGGCCTCATGCGCATACTCGAACGCACAGGCGATGAACTCCTCACCGGCGATGTCCAGCCACTTGGATGCCCGCAGCAAATTGGGACCTTCATCCGCTACCGCTTCGTTCACGACATCCCAGCAGTAAATATCGTGCTTGTACCGTTTCACAACGGTATCGATGTGGAATTTCATCCGGGCAAGCAGCGTCCTCTTATCGACAACGCCTTCTTTATCCTGAAACAGCCAATCGGAGGTCTGGTTATGCCAGACGAGCGTATGGCCTCTCAGCTTCATGCCGTGATTTCTGGCAAACGCTGCGATCCGGTCCGCATCTTCAAAAGAGTATCGGTCTTCTTCCGGATGGAGGCTGATGAATTTCATCTCGTTCTCCGCTGTCACGCTGTTGAAATGATATGCGAGAAACGGCGCATGCCTGTCCAGCGTTGTCGTATTTACCGCCGCGCCTATAAGGAAATCGCCGGCAAAGGCTTCACACAGCCTCGGCTCCAATCGGTTTGTTGGACTGCTCATCCCTGCATAACCCCTTTCAATTTGTTCCGTCCCTTGAGACCCAGAATAACAGCTGCCCGCGGGAACAATCAATCTTTATCCTTTAACGCCGCCCAATGTCATGCCTTTCACAAAATACTTTTGCAGGAACGGATAGACCATGATGATCGGCAGGCTTGCCACAATCGTCATGGTAGCCCGGATCGATGTCGGCGTTACATAATTTGCGTTCGCGTTTTCCGCACCGGCGAATGCGTCCGCGGCCGTCTTTGAGCCCATCGAGGCATTCGAGTTCTGCAATATTTTCATTAATTCATACTGCAGCGTACTTAGATGCTTGCTAGAAGAATTGTACAGAAATACGTCAAACCAGGAATTCCACTGCCACACCGCAGTAAACAACGCAACCGTCGCCAGCACCGGCATCGAAAGCGGCAGCACAATTCTCAGGAAAGTTGCAAATTCCCCTGCCCCGTCGATCCGTGCCGACTCCATAATGCCTTCCGGCAATCCCTCGATAAAGGAACGGATAATAATCAAGTTAAATACCCCGATAAGGCCGGGAATAATATAGACCTCGAAGCTGTTCAGCATGCCGAGCTCCCGGATCAGCAGAAAGGTCGGAATCAGCCCGCCGTTAAAATACATGGTCAAAATAAACGCAATCGTAATAAATTTGCGCAGCACATATTCCGGCCTGCTGATCGTATAGGCGACCATCGCGCAGCAAAATACCGTCAGAACAGTGCCGATCACCGTTCGCAGCACAGATATCATTGTCGCCTGGAAGATCGTCGCTTCCTTGAAAACATAGGCGTAATTATCCCACGTTAATACTCTCGGCCACAAATAAATGCCGCCTCTGAGCGAATCGTTCGCATCGTTTAAAGAGACCGCTAGCGTATTGATGAAAGGATACAGCGTCACGATCATTAAAAAAATCATAAATATATAATTGCAAATATCGAAAATGCCGTCCGCCGGGGATACATACCGGACGTTTGCCTTAGCCATGGCGCGTTCTCTCCCTTCTGCCGTTTAGAACAGTCTAGCCTCACCGAGCCGTTTGGCGATATTGTTCGCCGCAAACAACAGAATAAAGCTGATTACGGTCTTGAACATGCCTGCAGCGATCGAAAGCGAAAAGTTGCCCATCGAAATGCCGTATTTCAGTACGAATATATCAAGGTTCTCGGAATAGTCGACATTCATCCCGTTGCCTAACAGGTATTGAGGCTCGAATCCCGATTCCAGCAGATGTCCCAGATTCATTATTAGCAGAATCACGATGACGGGCTTCATGCCGGGGAGCGTAATATGCCAGATGCGCTTGAAACGTCCCGCCCCGTCAATTTCCGCCGCTTCATATTGCGCCGGATCGATCATCGTCATCGCCGCCAAATAAATAATGGTATTCCAGCCGACGTTTTTCCACACCTCGGAGATCCCGAGAATCCCCCAGAAATATTCGCCTTTGCCCAGCCATAATACCGGTTCATTAATCAGTCCGAGCCACATCAAAGCTTCGTTGATAATGCCTCCGTTAGCCGACAAAGCGGTCGAGATGATGCTCGCCGCAACGACCCAAGAGATAAAATGAGGCAAATAACTGACGGTTTGAACAAACCGCTTGAATACGACCTGCCGAAGCTCATTCAGCAAAATAGCCAATGTAATGGCGGTGACAAAGCCCAGCACCAGATTAATCAAACTCATGGCCAATGTATTGCGCAGCACGCGCAGAAATGCGTCATCCTGAAACAAAAACTTGAAATGATCGAATCCGACCCATGTCTGTTCGAACAATTTTTTGTTCGGCCGATACTTTTGAAAAGCAATCGTCCATCCCCACAACGGTACATATTTAAAAATAAACAACCATATAAGAAACGGCACCGACATAAGCACGAGCGATCTTTGCGCAATCAGCTTCTTCAAAAAGAGTTTAAGCCTCTTCGGTTTCCCGGCTGTCATTTGCGGTCCTGCGGCCGCAAGTTGTGTATGGTCTTTCACAGATCCCGTCTCCTTCCATCCCCCGGCTTTTGAAAACCCGGAAAGTCACAAACGGAAAAGGCCGGAATTGACATAACACCAGGCTCCGGCCTTCCGTTTTCATCAACCCTTATTCTCCTGTAACGATCGCGACTTTCTCCTTGATTTTTTCCGTCATCGTTTTTTCGTAAGCGGCCACGTCAAGCTTGTTGAATTCTCTGATATATTCGTCCCAGACCGACTCGAATTTGTCCGGTTCGGCAAGGACCATCTTCGGAAAATACTTTTTCTGCAGCTCGCTCTTCTTCTGATTAAAGATGTCGGCCGGCGTTCCTTGCTCAATCGCAATGCTCCATGCAGGGAACCATGGGCGATAGTCCTGCTCCGTGAACAAGTCGGAAAATGTCGTTGCGCCGTACTTCTCCAGAATCAGCTTGTCGCCTTCCGTATACGCGGCGGCAGCTACGCTCGGCTGTCTGCCGGGAGTCGACGAATTGCCGTCCGCCAAGGTGGAGCCGTTGCCGTACCGCGGCCATCCGTATTCGAAATATTTGAGGCCGAACGATTCCCGGAATTCTTCGCCGGTTGTTGTGGCAATCTGCTCCGGCGTCCGGTAAAACTTGCCGTTCTCGTCTACTTCATATGTTTCGCCTTGCACGCCCCAATTGGACAGCACCTGATTTTCATCCGTGAGCAGATTGTCGAAGAACTGGATGATACGAACCGGATCCTTGGCGCTCACTGTAATGCCGATGCCGCGGTTGTTCGTAAAGCTTGATTGCGGCAAATATTGATCCTTGATCCCCTCGTCGAACACAAGCGGCAGCTGGAAGTAACGAAGGTCGTCATCGCCCGCCTGCTTCAGGTTGTTCGTTGCCGGACCGGCCTGCCAGCCGTAGTCGAAGTACCCGAGC
This sequence comes from Paenibacillus tarimensis, assembly GCA_041281825.1. Classification (GTDB taxonomy): domain Bacteria; phylum Bacillota; class Bacilli; order Paenibacillales; family Paenibacillaceae; genus Paenibacillus_D; species Paenibacillus_D tarimensis_A. The sequence continues at coordinate 4,812,022 of CP166298.1, forward strand.
ACCTTGCCGGAAGTCAATTTCTCAATGTATTGATCATAGTTGTCGATAAAGGACGATTTGTCATAAAGCCCCTTTGCATTCATTTCATTCAGCTTCTTGACCCAACGTTTCGTCGCTTCATCGTCGGCATAATCGTTCGCTTCAAACGTATCCATATCGACCATTACGCCGCCGTCGTTAGGGTAACCCATCAAATGGTTGGGCGGATTCGTAATGGCGAAAAATCTCCAGTCATGCGTGAGCGACAGAAATCCGGTTAATTTCTCTTCGGGATACTTCGCTGCATACTCTTCGATCAGGTCAAAGTACTCGTCAAGCGTTTTGATCTTCGGATAACCGAACTCCTTGAGCACGCGGCGCTGAATCCAGAATGCGCCGTCATCGCCGTTCGGATTCGGAATCTCTTCACCGACAATGGGACCGAACGGCAGGAAATAGATATTGCCGTCTTCCGCTTTCATCAGGTTGAAATATGGCTCGTAGACGCGCTTGATATTCGGACCGTATTGATCGATCAGTTCGTTAAGCGGAATAAAAGCGCCTGCGTCCATCACTTTATCGATCGCTACGTCCGGTACAAGCACGTCCGGATATTCGTTGCTCGCGATCATTGTTCCGATCTTCGTATTGACATCGCCTACAGCGTGTTCGATTTTAAAATTAACGCCCGTTTGCTCTTCCAAAATTTTACCGATCGTTGTCTGGTTGGTGTCCACGTCTTTACCGGAAAAAGCGTTGAAATACGTAAACGTCACCTTATCAAGCGGCTTATCCCCCTGACCGTTCGAGTTCGCTGTGCCTGTCCCGCCGCCGTTCGTTGCCGGTCCGCCGCCATTGTCGTTTGAGCAGCCGACCATCGCAATGGCCATCACAAGCGTAAAGCAGAACGTCATCCATCTCTTTTTAAACATCGCTTTGCTGTCCCCTTTCAAGGCATCTTTTTGTAAGCACTTTCATTATAAAATGTAAACGGTTTATTGATTACCCCGTAAACTTTATCACTTACTTTGAAAACTATATGAGGCTGGCCGGCAACCTGATTTCGATCTCCGTCCCATCGCCCTGGACGCTCCGAATGCGGAAATCCGCATCGCTGCCATAGTATAGCTTCAAGCGGTAATATACATTCTTGATCCCGATTCGTTCCCCGATCCCGTCCGAATGCTCCAGTTCCTGACGCAAGCGGCGCAACCGCTCTGCCGACATTCCCGCTCCGTTGTCATTCACTTTGCAAACGAGCATTCCGTCAGCAAGACGCACGGAGACGTCTATAACCCCGTCCCCCTTAAGCGGTTCGATGCCATGAATGCTTGCATTCTCTATGAGCGGCTGCAGCGTCATCTTCGGAATAAGTGCCTGTTCCGCCTCCGGTTCGACATCGATTCGGTAGTTCAGCTTGCCTCCAAACCGGTATTGTTGAATTTCCAGGAAACAGACAACCAGATCCAGCTCGTCTCGCACCGTTACCCGATCATTACCCCAGCTTAGCGATCGGCGGAACATTTTAGCCATATTGTGAATGATCCTGGCCGTTTCCCTTTCTTCCTTCATCAAGCTCCGCATCCGGATCGTCTCCAGCGAATTAAACAGGAAGTGCGGATTGATCTGGCTCTGCAGCGCGTGCAGCTGCGCTTGATTCCGCTTGAGCTCAAGCTCCTTCTTCTGGATATCCGCCTGATACACGTCCTGAATCAAGCTCTTGATCTGCAGCGTCATCCGGTTGAACTCGGCGGTCAGCTGGCCGATTTCATCCTTGCTCTCGGGCTGTTTAATCGTTTCAAAGAAGCGGTTTTTCACTTTCTTCATATGTTTGAGGATGCGGACCAGCCGCTGGTTCAGCGAACGGGTAAACCAGACAATAATCAGCGTAGGAATAACGATATTGAGCATGGAGAGATAATAAACTCACGGGATTTCCGTACCTCCTCCAGCACCTGCTTCTCCTGAAAAAGACCCGCGATCCTCCAGCCGGACAAATAGCCTTCATTGGCATAACGCTGCTCCAATACAATCGTTCCTTTAGGAACGGATACAGAAGAAAAATCAAACGATTGCAGCGTCCGCCCGATATTCTTGTCGGTCGTATACCTCAAACTGTCATGCTCCAACAGATAAATACTCCCCTCCAGTGTCGCTTTGGAGAAAATCTGATTGGTCATATCCGGATGCAAATCGATTTTTAGTATATTTTCATATCCTTGTTGTCCGCCGAAGGCGTTCATCCTGCGAACGACGCTGATCCTGGAGGAAGCCCCTTCGGATAACACGACAGGGCCGGGCGACCCGATTTCCGAGACCCGTTTATACCATGGTTCTTCACGCACTTCATCCGTAATTCCAAGAACCCGGCCCCCGGACAGTATCGTATTATTATCCGAATAGATCGTAATGTCCTGGATCGCTTTATAAACCGGACTATACTTATTTAACACATATAAAATATGATTGTGATAATTCTCGACATACAGCGCCGAGTCGCTATACCTTTCATTCAAAGCCTGATTCAACAGCGAATCGTTAAGAATAACGGCGGAAATACCCACCGCCAAATCGACCTGGCTGCGAAAATCGTTGCGGATTTGCTCCATAACAAGCGATATATCCCGCAATTTTTGCTTTTTTACATTATTCGTCGTGACGTTGTAAAAAATAACGTTAGTCAGAACGATCGGGATCAGCACCGAAAGGAAATAAAGAAGCAGCATCTTGTTTCGCAGTCTAACGTTGTCGAGGTTGATCCGCATTCAAAACACCATCCGTACATTATTTTTTGGCCAGTAATGCATTCCGGTATTCGGTCGGCGTTTTTCCTTCCACCTTTTCGAATTGGGACACAAAATAATCGCTATTTGCGAAGCCGACCTCGGACGCAATTTCATAGACGCGTTTGTCCGTTTGCCGAAGCAGCCTCTTCGCTTCCCGAACCCGGACCTGAAGCAGAAATTCGTTAAAATACATGCCGTATTTCTTTTTAAACAGCTGCCCGAGGTAAACCGGATTCATTTAAAATAACTTCGCGATGCTCTTGAGGCTGATATTCTCACTATAACGGTTTTCGATATACTGTTTGACTTTTTGAATGCTTCCCTTCGAATTTTCCTTGCGCAGCCTCGCAATAAAATCGGAGCTGTCCTTGATAAACCCGGTAAACAACGATTTCAATCCCGAGGGAGATACGGGATAACGGTCCCAATTCAGCATCGGCTGGAGCGTTGGCAATTCATTCTCGTCTCCTTGCATATCCCGGATAGTCCGGGTGATCCCGAGCACGCAGCGGGTAACCGATCCTTTGACCGATTCATGCGAGAACCGCTGTCTGTGAAACTGCTCGAACATCCGGTCAACCGCTTCCGATACTGCAGCCGTATCCTGCTCTTCCAAGCGTTCGATCAGCTCCGTATAATACTCTGGCTCAAGCTCTAAATAATTCACGGAAGCCGGGCACGCCTCATTATGAACGATGACCGGCCCACCGTTATAAGCAAATTTACAGTTCCTTGAAGCATGTGCCGTCTTCACCGATTCCGCAAGCTGCTCCGGACCGGCGGCGGGCTTTCCCGCATAAACCGTTATATTTAAGCCCAACTGCCGGGCGATGGCCTTTTGGATCGTTTCGGCAAGCTGCCTCCATCCGGAAAGATAGCCGTTTAATGCTTCCCCCGGCATAATGAAGGCAAACACGCCCGGCTCCTGCTCGTGGACATAGGATAGCCCGCTCCCGGCAGCACATTGCTCCACAACATCGGCAACCGTTTTCATAACTTCAGCCGCTTTTTCACCATACCTGTCATCCGGCCCCAATTCGCACGCAATATCATTCCACTCGGCAATCATGTAGCAAAACTCCCGATCCTCTTCCAGCCCGAGGGAAGCAAAAGACTGCAATAAAGACTGGGAGTCTATATTTTCCGAGAGCAAGTTCCCGAACAACGACGTATAGATTTCCCGGTCCCTGCTTCGGCTGATGGCTCTGACTGGCTGAGCGCACCCGATATACGCTGTAAAGTAGACACCAGCTCTTCCTCATCGACCGGTTTCAGAATAAAATCCTGTACACCGAACCGGACCGCTTGCTGTGCGTATTTGAAATCGTCATAACCGCTTACAATAATAAATTGAGGGGGGGCCGTGTTAAGTTGCTTAGCTTGGCGGATCAATTCCAAACCGTCCAATACCGGCATCCGGATGTCCGTTATCACGAGGTCGGGATTATATTTTTGGATGATTTCCAGCGCCTCTTCTCCGTTTTCCGCCTCGCCGACAATTTCGTATCCGTATCTGTCCCATGGAATCAGATTGGACAATCCTTTGCGGGCGAACATTTCATCATCCACCAATATTACCCTGTTCATAAAATCTCTCCTTACATCGGGATCTTTGAGTGGAGCTCAAAGTCTCTCCGCTTAATAGGGATCTTTGAGCTCGCTCTAAGTGTCTCCTTAGCTCAAAGTCTCCCCGCTTAAAATTGTTGATGTTTCTTCCGCGGACAGATCAATGCCCTCATTATAGCGGTAATGAACAAGAAAATGTATGGTAAATCTCTCTGGTTTGATGACCCCGGATTCGATTCGTCGGTTCCAACCCGATTGAAACCGTTTGCGCAATTGGATTTAAACGTTTTATTACGCATCTTTCTATTTTATAACGGAAATACAGGGGCAGAAACCCCGGTAAGTTTAGTTCCTGCTTTACAGATTAAATATATTTCGCAACAAGAAACCCACACTGCATCCTCGTAAAAAGAGCTGTCCGATAAGCCGATAAGGCTTACCGGACAGCTCCTCTTTGCGCTGCAACCAGATTATTTGATTTTTGCGGTGTAGGATGAAATATCAATATTAAGGCCGTCGGCTATACGCTGTCCAAGCTCCGCATCCGCCCGGTAGAAATTGCAGATCGCGAGCAGCTGTGTCCGTTCGGACACCGCCTGAAGATCCGCAGTCAAATTTTTCACAAGCGCATCCTGCTGCTCCTTGGAATATCCCCGGTACACCTGGCCCGCCTGTCCGAAATCGTTCGGCTTATCGATCTTTTGGCGGACGGCTGTCTGCCCATGAAGCGGATAAGGGACATCCGCGTAGGCCGGATCTTCTTTCGGTGTATCCTGATAGCGGTTGGGCTCGTAGTTGATATGATGGCTCTGCTGCTTATACGGCATTGCCCCGTCGCGCTGGTTGTTGCTCACTTGGGCGAACGGACAATTGATTGGCAGCTGCAAGTAATTGGGTCCGATACGGTAGCGCTGTGTGTCCGAGTACGAAAATAATCGTCCTTGAAGCAATTTGTCTTCGGAAGGCTCGATCCCCGGGACGACGACACCGGGATTGAACCCTACGGACTCGGTTTCGGCGAAAACATTATCCGGATTGCGGTTTAATGTCATCGTACCGACCGGTTGATAAGGAATATCCTCTTCAAACCAATCCTTCGTCGGGTCAAGTGGGTGGAAATCGAATTTGTCCATATCGGCGGGATCCAATATTTGAACGTACAAATCCCATACCGGATAATCGCCGCGCTCAATGGCCTCGTACAAATCCCGGCTTGCATGATTAAAGTCCCCTGCCTGAATTGCCGCCGCTTCTTCGGCAGACAAATTTTTGACTCCCTGCTTCGGCACCCACCGCAGCTTGATGTAGACCATATTGCCGTAAGCGTTAATCCATTTGAAAGCATGTACGCTGGAGCCTCTCATATGGCGGTAGTCGGCGGGAATGCCTTCGTCCGTAAAAAGATGCACCAGCATATTCGTCGACTCCGGCGTGAGCGACATGAAATCCCAGTAACGGTCCGGATGCTGAAGGTTGTTCCGGGGATCGGGCTTTAAAGAATGGACCATATCGGGAAATTTCATAGCATCACGGATAAAGAACACCGGCAGGTTGTTGCCGACAACATCGTAATTGCCTTCTTCCGTGTAAAACTTAACGGCGAAACCGCGAGGATCCCGCAGCGTCTCCGGAGAATGCTGGCCGTGGATGACCGTGGAGAAACGAACGAACACCGGCGACTCCTGACCTTCGTTCTGCAGAAAGGCCGCCTTCGTGTACCTCTTCATGCTGTTCGTCACTTTGAAAACGCCATGCGCTCCCGCGCCGCGGGCATGGACGACACGCTCCGGCACCCGCTCCCGGTCAAAATGCGCCAGCTTCTCCAGCAGCTGATAATCCTCAAGCAGTGTCGGTCCATGCTGCCCCGCAGTTCGAGAGCTTTGATTGTTGCCGATCGGTACCCCTTGGTTCGTCGTTAATTTGTTCATATTGAAACCTCCTGATCAATCACTAATTAGAATAATTATAATTTAAAAGTAAGTTTATTTTAAATCATTTAAGAATTTATATCAAGACTAAATTATAATAATTCTAATCTGTTTTCAGGATAAGTTTTTGGTAATCTTTTGAGCCAAACACTCAAGTTTAGACATCATTTTTGTATCGTCAACAGCTTGTAGTATCATCAAATATTTGACATCAAGCAGGCTTCGCTTATTATGCTCTTTTCGGCGTTAACCGGATCGCCTGGCCTCCGGTCGGCGCCATTAACACGTTCAGCACGGAAGCTGCACGAACCTCGCGGATCGTTACCGTTACCTTCGTGCGGCTTGCCTGCTCGTCCTGCGAGTCGGAATAGATATAGGCAAGATAAGGTTTATCCTCTTCCAGGAAATCGAGCTTGACCGTAAGCTCGCGGGCCTCTTCGTTCGTTATGCACCCGACATACCATTCCTCTCCGCTCCGCCTTGCGATGACGGCGAATTCGCCAATGCTTCCTTGCGGCACACGCGTATCGTTCCAGACAACGGGAAGCCGGGCAAAGAAGTCGATTTCAGGCTCGCCTTCATAGTGCGAAGGCTTGTCATACCAAAATACCGATTGCATCGGACTATAGGCTACGACAGCCATCGCCAGCTGATGCGCATGTGTCGTTTTTTTGCGGTCGGTATAATAACAAATGGTATAATCACCGGCTCCGGCGACAAAACGGGTAAACGGCAGTATACAATTATGCCTTGCGGTCGGCATATGTTCATTGCCCCGGATTCCTTCCTGCGTCAGCAGATTCGGGTAGGTTCGTGAAGAACCGGTCGGCCGGTATGCATCGTGAACATTTACAAGCATACTGTACTCGGCACATCTGCGGACGACATCATGCAGCCAACGGGTCCACACCTGAGGACCGGTATTCGCAAACCCGATCTTGATTCCCTTGACGCCCCATTCCTTATATACCGGAAGGAAGTGATCCAGCTGTTGTTCCACCGCTCTGCGGTCCAGATAAAGAATGACGCCGATCCCCTTGGAATTCGCGTATCGAACGACCTCTTTCACATCCAGCTTAGGATAAACGACCCCTTCTTCCATCCGGAAATACCAGACATCGTTGACCTCATTCGTACAAACCGATGCGTCGTCGAACGGATCCCCGTACCAGCCCCAATCCAGCATAATATATTGAAGGTTATGCCGTACGGCGAAATCTACACATGCCCTGGCACCCTCATTGGAAATGGTCATATCCCGCAGCAGCTTGCCGGGAACGATCCAGGAGCTTTCCGCCATATCTGCGGGAGGATTGAGATTCAGCACGATATCATTGTTTTCCAGCAAATCACCCGGTCGTTCCCCGATGACTAACACACGCCAAGGCGAAGTAAAAGGCAGAGAAGTGCGAACCTTCTGGTCCGCCAGCTCCCCGGTTAACGAAGTATCCATATTATCATAGCCGACGAACGCTGTAACCAGTCCGCTGAGCGTGCTGACAACGATCCGGCGATTATCGGCGTCAGTTGATAAGAGCATGCGGGAATAATCGGTAAGCTCAGCTTCGGTCAGACACAAATATGCGCCATGCCGATAAACGACCGTCAGAGGCCGCTCGCAATTAGGCTGGAGTTCTTCCACCGGGACAAGGCCGTACTCCCCTTCCGCCCCGTGTTCTTCATAGGCCAGGCACCCTTTCGGAAAATGAAACTCGCTTCGCTCCCCGGAAATGACGATATCACGGCTAAAGCCTACTTGCTCGGGTATAACATACCGGAAAGAGACCCCCTCATCGTAAGCTCTGAACTCAATGTGCATTTCCCGACGTAACCCTTCTTGCTCCTTCAACGTAACCGTTAAGGCATGATAGCGGTCCCGAATCCGGTCCCTTTCGCCATAAAGCGGTGTCCAGTATTCATCCTTGGAAGAAATGGTGTACCGCACCAGCGTAAAACCGCTCAGTAAATCATCGTCATCCTGAAGTGTGAGCCCCATCATCGATGCTAGAAGCAGCGGGGCTCCGTCAACATCCATCTGATAGACAGGTGCACCCTTCTCAGTCAGCTCAAAAGTAATAATTATCTTCCCGTTCGGTGAATTCAACTGCAATCGGTTCATTCGCGCTCTTCTTTCCAATCGGAGACAGCATACTGAAAATAATCAAAATCGGCATTCTTCAGCGTTCCGTTGATGTCCTGGGCGCACAAGCCTGCGAATGAGCCCGTAAAGCCCAGTTTCCCTCCGTACTCATCCGACAGTGTTCCCATATCGAGTACCGGACCGAGCGCTTGCCATTCCGCGCCGTCAGGTGATACATAAAATTGAAGGTCTCGCCCGTCAATGGCCGCTCTTAAATAATGGCTGTCCCAGCCTCCCGTCTCAATCTCTTCCTCACATTCCTCGTATTTCCCTTGCCTGCTCATTGCAATGCCGACCTTGGTCCGGTGCTCTTCATCGAACGTCACTCTTAAATAGTAATAATCCGCCTCATCATAATACAGAACGAGTCCTGCCATTTGCATGAAATGCTCCGGACGGAATTCCAAGCGTGTCTCCAAGGAGCAGCGAAAATGCTGAATGCGGCGGGCGACCATGCTTTGATCGAACCAGGACGTCAACGACTCCCGTCCTTTCAGCCTCAGCCAGCCCGGTCTTTCCGTCAGGCTTAACCAGGAAGGATCGGCAGGTACGCGCAATGTCTGGAAGTGAATGTTCAGCTCCGAATCGTTAAAGTCATCTTTTTCCGGCTCCTCCGGAAACGGGTGGGGCTCAAGGCCGGGCGCTTGTACGGTTAGCGCGGGCAGCTTGCCGCCATGGGCAAGGCGAAGCCAGCCGTCCTCCGTCCATTCGCACCGCTGAATTGAGGTTTCCCTGCCAAGCGGATTGAGCTTTGTTCCAGGAAAAGGACGAATACAGATATGAGCCATATACCAATCGCCGTTTTGCGTTTCCACGAGCGATCCGTGGCCCGCATTTTGAAGCGGGTGTTCCGGCGTACTGCGTGTCGTCATGACCGGGTAATCCGGGTCTGTCTCGTAAGGACCCGTTATATCGAGCGAACGGGCTAAAGTAGCGGCATGGTTGGCTCCCGTTCCGCCTTCCGCGACCAGCAGGTAATAGTATCCGTTCCGTTTATACAGCATCGGCCCTTCGGTCACCCCGATGTCCGTACCTTCGTATATTTTAAGTACGGGCCCGACCAGCCGCTGCTCCGCCGGATCGTACTCCTGCATGACGATGCCGCCGAAACGTTTGTGATTGTGGCGGAAATCCCACTGCATATTGAGCAGCCACTTTCTTCCGTCGGTATCATGGAATAGAAACGGGTCAAAGCCGCTGCCGTTCAAAAATACGGGTTCCGACCACGGGCCGTTGATATCTTCCGCAGTGACCAGATAATTGCGCAAATCCTTGAACACGCTTTTTCTTGCTTTCACATCCGTATAGATTAAATAAAACAGGCCGTTCTCGTAAGAAAGCGCGGGAGCCCATACCCCGCCCGAGCTCGGTTTGCCGCGCAAATCAAGCTGTGAATTTCGCGTAAGCGGACGCGATAACAACCGCCAATTGACCAGATCCTTGGAATGATGAATCTGGACGCCTGGAAACCATTCGAAGGTTGATGTCGCGATGTAATAATCGTCTCCGACGCGAATCATCGAAGAATCGGGATTAAAGCCTGGAATAATCGGGTTTTGAATCAATGTAAGCACCTCGTTCGATTAGAATTGAGCCTGCAAAAACCGCAGGATTTCATTATTAAACAGATCAGGAGTCTCCATATTGGAGAAATGGCCCGAACCCGGCAGTCGGACGGCCTGGGCGGTCGGTCTGAGGCTGAGCAGCGCTTCCGAAGAACGGCGGCTGCCTTCCGAATCCTCCTCGCCGATAACGGCCAATACCGGGATCGACGGATCGGTCTCACGGAGGCGCCGGATAAGCGAAGGACCCAGCAGCGGACGGCAGGTTTCATACATCGGCTGCCAAGCGGACCAGTGCGATATCATCGTCCGCAAGTCGTTCTCGATACGCAGACGTTCAGGGCCGCACATAGCAAGCAGGTCATGCAGCCACTTCTCTTTATACGCGGTTAATTCGGAACCTGACAGAGCACCTGATGGGCGTGCAGGTTCCTCCGGCTCGCCCTTGCCGTCCGTATACAGCGCCCCGCTTGCCAAAGAAGCGGACAGCACGCGTTCCGGGTACAATGCGAGCATGTCGAGCGAAACCAGCGAACCGAGAGACAGACCGACAAGATGGGTTCTGTCAATCTCCAAATCATCCATCAGCTGCACCAAATCGTCGACATGACGAAAGCGCTTATTCACGGGTAAATCGGAACGCCCGTAACCGCGAAAGTCGTATCGGATGACCCTATAACTTTCGGACAGCAGGCTCATCTGCGGTTCCCACATCCGGAGATCCACCGAATGAGCATGCAGCAAAATGACCGGCGGGCCGCTATTATCGCATAGCTCGTAATAGAGCTTACCGTCTTCGACCGGTACATATCCTGTTTCGGTAGGATCCATATGTCTCCCCTTTCTATCTGCAAAGTCGGGAAATTGACCAAAAGAAAATAGTTTTACTTATTACTTTATCACAGTGCATTAAACTTCAAAATGTAAGTTTTTTAAGCCAAATGTGCGGTTTTTTAAGAAAAGAGCAGCTTTTAGCGCTTTTTCGAATCTGTGGAATGATTGGGGACATTCTTTCGATTTTGAGAGCAACCGGCCTTTTGCTTTTCAACAAAATCTCAACGCCTTCCTGCGGATCAGATCAGACTATTTAATTTTAAGCACATCTTCGATCGGGAAGGAAATGCACGGTATCCGTTCCGAGCTTACCGTATCCTCGCGGCCGAACACCTGCAGAAGCTCGTACGGCCTTCCTTCTTCGACAAGGACATACTGTTCGATCGTCAGATTGGCGGGATCGACGATCCAATATTCCGGGACCCCGAACCGTGCATACGATTCCCTCTTCATCGTGCGGTCTCTCTTGGCACTGTTCGGAGAGAGAATTTCCGCGACCAGATCTGGGGGACCAACAATGGCGTGCTCCTCTATGATATGCTGCCTGCTCCGGTGAATCATCAATATATCCGGCTGGCGGGTTTCATTGACAGATAGAATCACATCGATCGGAGCATGCAAAACAATGTAATCCGTTTCGCAGCTGTCCGTCATGAGACGCTCAATTTGATGGCTTATCCGCTGATGCGTCGTGCTTGGCGAAGGCTTGAGCTCCAGCATGCCGCCCACGATTTCATATTGATTTCCGTCCTCCGGCAACTGGTAGTAATCTTCCACAGTCCATCCGGATTCTTTTATGAGATGGGTTTTATTATCTTTACGCTCATATTTCATCGAACCGGCCTCCCGCAAGCTTTTACAGCCATTATACCATACATACGTTCGTAAATCAGCGTAATTTGGTAACCGCAATCCGAACTTTACGGTAATATTATAAGGGAGGGCTCCAAGACTGTGGAAGCGGACCGAGAGTATGTTATTTGTGAACAAATCGGTAATCCAAAGGGTTTTAAGGACAGACGATCCGCTATTTCTTCGTTTTTTTGCCTGCAAGAGTCCAATTCGGGAGAATAAAGGAACCAGGGTCCACCAAGTCGGCAAAACAGGACCTCGCTTCACAGATAACGGAACCAGGGTCCGGACATGTAGGGCGGCCCATTCTGATCGATGCGTAACAACCATCTCGAACAAACCTTCGGGCTTGAATGCAGTTTGACATATAAATCTAATGAAACTATAATAGTTACAACGAAGGCTATTTAAATTAACCCTCAAAAACAAGCTCCAAAAGGGCTTATTTTTTCGATCGCGATGTAATCATATCGATTACATCACTTCATTCGTGCATTCCTCATTGCATCGTGGGACAGCGAGGGGGTTACGGAAAGGAGGCACAGTAATTAGGGAATATATCCATACAACGGCATCTTTCAGAGAAAAGACAGTGTAAAAGTAGAATCGTTAAGAGTTTGATATTACATAGGAAGAGGAGAATGATGATCATGAAAAAAACTGTGATTACACTTGTTGCTGCGGCAGCCATTGCTGTACAGACTACACCGCTGACGTTCGCCCAGAATGCGCAAACGGCCAATTCCCCGATCAAAATATCCGTTAACGGACACTTTATAGACCTGGCGGATGAACCGGCAGTTCGGGATGGACGGGTTTTCATTCCTGTAAGAGAGATGATGACCGTCCCTGCAATAAACACAGGTAATCTGAAGATCGCTTGGAACAAAACCGATCAGACTGTCACAATCGAGAACGGCGGCACAACCGTCAGTCTTCAAGTAGGAAGCCGAACTGCGGAAGTTGAGGGCAAATCCGTCACGCTTCCGGCAGCCCCATATTACTCCCTTAGCAATCAAAGGGTTTATGTACCGGCCTCTTTCCTTGAGTCAGTCTTCGGCAAGCAGGTCGCCTGGAATACAGGCGACAAGACGGTAGAAATCACCACCTCCAACGCCGATAAGGTCGTCGCAGTGCTGAAAAGCTTCGAAACCGGCGACACAACGGCACTTGAAATGTATATTAATCCCGAAACCTATATTCAGCATAATCTGGCCTTCCCTTCCGGCCGCGAAACGATCATAAACGCCGTTGCGCAATTGAAAGGGGCAGGAGTTCAATACGATATTAAACGCGTCTTTACGGACGGGGATTATGTCGTCGTTCATTCCGAAGTCACCTTCGGCGACAGTCCGGCAGCCGTCTTCGACGTCTTCCGGATCGAGAACGGACTTATTGTTGAGCATTGGGATAATTTTCAAGTCATGCCGGAAGAATCGGTAAACGGCCGTACACTTGTCGACGGGGCGACCGAAGTGACCGATCTCGATAAAACGGAAGAAAACAAGGCGCTGATCAAAGAGTTCTTCGATAACGTATTCTTTGGCCAAAACCCGGACCTGCTGCCCACCTACTTTGACGGCGACAACTACATCCAGCACAATCCTCTGGTGGCGGATGGCGTTTCAAGCCTCATGGAAGCATTCGCAGCCTTAGCCGAACAAGGTGTCACGATTACTTATGAAAAAGTCCATTACATTCACGGACAAGGCAACTTTGTGCTTGTCATGAGCGAAGTGAATTTTGACGGACAGCCCACCGCCGTATACGACATGTACAGGATCGAAAACGGTAAAATTGCGGAGCATTGGGACATCGTTGAACCGATCCTTCCGGAAGATCAACGGGCCAATTCCAACGGCAAGTTTTAATAACAAGCGCTTCCCATCCAAAATTGCGGTTAACCGGCTATCGGTTGGCCGTTTTTTTTTGACTGTAAACCTCATTACACACGCTTTCCGGGAGTGTACGAATTTTAAAAAAACCTTTAAATTATAAACAAAAATGCAGGGACAGCAGAACATCGGATAAAGAAAGAGAGGAGTTACTTTGTTCTCACAACTATTCTCACAAAAAAAAAACAACCTGCTCTTTAAGATTATTTTTTCATATATACTCGTCGGCATGATTTTGTTGGACATCGACCGGGACAATGTAACCGTACAACTTACGGAGTATAAGGGCGGACGCGTCGTCCGCGAAGAATTGGCTTTCGGGAAATAGAATGAAGGACCGTTGGAAAAATTGCTCCAGCGGTCCTTTATTTCTGTATATATTATTACTCAGCAGGCCTTAGCCGGCAGTCGTTCAGTTCGAGCTTCCCTGCCATTTGAAACCGATGGCATCCAGGAATGCCTTGGCAAGCGTCATGTGACCGGGCATGGAAGGATGGACGCGATCCCAGCACAGCGCTGCCGGATATAGATGCTTCAAGAGCGGCTCGAAGGCTGCTTGCGTGTCGACAAAGATTGCCCCTTCTTCGCTTGCGATCTGCTTTACAACGGCTCCGTATTCGTCCATTCTGGCGCGCATCGCATCTTCCGGGTGCGGCTCAATGTAAAACGGCGTCATCAAAACGAGTCCTTTCAGCTGCGGCTTCGTCCGCTGGATAAGCGCTCTGAGCTCACGTTCGTATGTCTCGATCCCGATATGCGTTTCCTTCTGAAACGGCGTGTCGAACTGCCGCCACACATCATTGATGCCGATCATGATCGATAGCCAGTCCGGTTTCAGCTCCAGCACATCCGTGTCCCAACGATCTTTGAGATCCAATACAGTGTTGCCGCCGATGCCCATATTGACGACCCGAATGCCCAGCTCAGGATAAACGGTCTGCAGCATCGCGTCGACAATGGCTACGTACCCATTTCCGATGTCGGCGTTGCGCCCTTCTCCTATCGGTCTTTTGCGGCCGGTGTCCGTAATGGAGTCTCCGATCATCACCAGCTTCTCTCCATGCTCTAACTTCATTTTGGCCAACTCTCCCCATCAAAAAGATAGAATCCAAACTATACAATACTTTTACTTCGGGGTATCCATTTCCTGCCGAGTTTTAGAATTTCACAGCGAAATGTATCTTGCGCTTTGTATGGCTGCCGCCGTCCTTGTCAAGACAGCTATGATAAATAAGAAAAACGCCTAGCGGCGTCCTTTTTAGTGCAAACCCATACTACCCGCGCGATGGGGAGGAAATGGGGATGGCCTCCAGCGGCACGTAAACTTTCCGACCATTCCCCATTCCCTCCCTATTCTGCTTCAGTGCTTCCTGCCACAGTTTTTTCTTCTACTCGATCCGTTAAAAGGTACTCGTAACCATGTACACCTCTGTAGTATTCCGGATGCTTTGCTATGTAACCCGATTATATTGTGAATATACCGGTATTATTATCACTCAAGACGCATTTCCTGCAGCTAAAAACACAGAAAAGCTGATTTTTAATCATTCAACCTGCATTTCCTACATTATAATTTTAACAATATTACCTATTCCGCAGAGAATGGAGAGATAAGATGTATGTTTTGCATTTCAGGCATCATTATTGAACCTGTTCCGCCAAATAAGCTGTACATTTTACAGTTAAGTAATCCATCCCCCGTTTTCCGACCTGACCGGCGACGAATCGTTCCGCAGTTAAGTACCAGCCGCACTGGAGTGGAACTTATACTTTCTTATATGTCAAGCGTAAACGGCTTCGCCGTCCTCTGGCGGCTAAGCTTCGTTTCGCGGAGAATTCTAAGCAGATATAAGTGTGAAACTTATAAATTCTAAGAATTCAGGAAAGAAGCCTTGGCGATTTCGCACCAAGGCTTCCCTTTTAGTTTCCGCCTGCGTCGATATAAGCTTGCAGCTGCTTCACGATTTCCTCGCGAATCTTCTCCAGCCCGAGCGCCTTCCATTCTTCATTTGCTTTGCGCGCTTCGACATACGGGTCTTTATACAATCCATGCTGCAGGATAGAATAGAACTCATCGTATTTCGGCTGTACTTTTGCCACCTCGCTCTTGACCGGCGACGGATCGAACTTGAAGCCGGCAAGCGGACGTTTATAATAAGTGGACGGATCAGCCAAATACTCGTAATACTTCCGCGCATTCTCGTCAAGCTCCGTATTCAATCGAATAAAGTTCGGATTCCAGGTTAACTCATAACCCGGGAAATTATGACTGCCAAGCGCCTTATATCCGTTGTCGCCTGCGGCTTCCCAATGCACGCCTTCGATGCCGTATTCGAACAAGTCATGGTTTTCCTGGTTTTGGAAAATCCAGTCAAGGAATTTCATCACCCGGTCAGGATGCTTTGAGGTTGCCGGAATCGCCACGGAGTTCGGGGCAACGTAATCTGTGCTGATACATCCCTTTTCGAACGTCTGGAAACAATCCCGGTATGCGAAGAATTCCAGCTCTCCATCCGGCACCCCTGCTTTTAGTTTGGCAAGCAGCGCGGAATATTGTGCGATGTCTGTCTCCACGGAGGCCGCCTTGCCGGAGGCGAATAATCCGACCTTATCCTTCTGGCTGATCGAGTCCGGTTCGAGATACTGATTCCAGTCCGCGTAAGTCTTTAGGTAGCCATACAGTGTACCACGATCGTTATACGGTGCCGGAAGAGCCGCGAATTGCTCGTCCGAATCCCCTAAGATCACGACGCCCAGCACCTGTTTCCGATCCTCCGAGAGTACGGCCTGCCAGTGGCCGCCGCCGCCGATCGTCATGACATGGTCGTAAATCGGCTTGAACATATTGAAGAAGCCTCTGCGGGTTTCGGCCGCCATCGGAGTGACGCCCTTCTCGTTTTCCTTCACTTTCTTGAAGAACGCTTCCAAATCCTCGTACGATTCAATCGGCGGCAAACCGTACTTCTCCCGCAAATCCTTGCGGATAAAGACGCCGTCCGCTTGAGCGAAATATTGCGTAAAGGGAACCGCGTAGATTTTCCCGTTAATTCGGTTCGAATCCAAAATATCCTGAGAGAACGCTTTCTTTAACCCGGGATATTCGTCGTTGTTAAAGTACGAATCCAATTCAATGTAAGCGCCTTGCGGAGCCAAGGTGCGCAAATTCGCCCACGGTGCATCAAAGACAAGATCTATTTCTTCACCGGCTGCCATCTTCAGCTTTACTTTCTCCTTGTGGTCCCCAAGAGGCGACCATTCGATATTAAGCTTCGTGTTCAGGGTATCCTTCGTACGCGTCTCGAATTCCGCTAGCACCTCATCCATACCGGTCGGCCGGTCCCCGAACAGCATCACCTTCAACGTTACCGGATCCGGAGCCCCAGCGGCCGAGTCAGCTGCAGGCTTTTCTCCTCCGGCATTGGACGGGGTCGTTTCGCCCGCAGGGGTCTTACCTCCGGCACAACCGATCAGCAATGAAAGAAGTAACGTACCGACAATGATTCCTGTAATGCTTTTCTTCATATAAATCCTCCCTTTTTCTAATTCAATCATTTGAAATCTATACTAAACCGGCATGCCGGGTTTAGCCCTTCACCGAGCCGACCATCAGACCCTTGACGAAATATTTCTGAAGGAACGGATACAAGAAAATAATGGGGCCGATCGTGACGACCGCCGTAGCAAGACGGGTGGTTGAAGATGGAATAACGTACCCGGGCACTGTCACTTGATCGGCAATCTGGCTTGCGAAATCCAAATTGCGAACGACTTTCATGATCAAATACTGGAGCGGGTGAAGCCGCTCGTCGCTAATGAACAGCATCGCCCGGAACCATTCGTTCCAGTAAGCCAGCGCGTAGAACAGACTAATCGTAGCGATCGCCGGCAGCGACACCGGCAGGATGATGCGGAATAAGATGTAAGCATCGTTGGCGCCGTCGATCTTCGCCGATTCCGCAAGCGATTCGTCAATTGTGTTGAAGAAATTCCGCAGCAGGAACATGTTCCACGGATTGATTAGAGCCGGAATAATGAGAACCCAAAGCGTATCCTTCAAATGCAAATATTTCGAGATCAAAATGTATGTCGGTACGAGACCGCCCTTGAAGAGCATCGCGAAAAAGACATAAAAAGCGATATGGTTGCGGTACTTCACCGATTTGACCGACAATGCATAAGCCAAAGCGCTTGTCATAATCATGCTAAGAATCGTGCCGACGAAGGTTACGAAGAGTGTAACGCTGTATGCGTTGAATATTTTATCGTTGCTAAGCAGCAATTGATATGCATCTAACGAAAAATCCCGCGGAAACAGTGAATACCCGTAGCTCACCAGAGACGTCTCGCTCATCAGCGAGCTCGAAATGACCGTAGCGAACGGCACGAGACAATACACTGCGAAGACTGCCAGAATCAAGTAGAAGCTTCCGACCAATACCCGGTCGCTCCATCCTTCCTTAATCAAAACGCACCCTCTCCTGTCTTAAAAGATTGCCGACTCGGCATTCACTTTTTTCGTTACGTAATTCGCGATAAGAACGAGAATGAAGCCGACGAACGATTGATAGAAGCCTACGGCTGACGCCATGCCCATATCGCCAAGCTGCATCAGCGCCCGGTAAACAAACGTGTCGATGACGTCCGTCGTTGGGTACAACAGCGGGTTCGTGCCGACGATGGCGTAAATCATTCCGAAGTTTCCGTAGAAGATGTTCCCGAGCTGCAGCAAAATAAGCAGGATCATGGTCGTCTTCAAAAGCGGCAGCGTAATAAATCGAATCTTCTGCCAGCGTGTAGCCCCGTCGATTGAAGCCGCTTCGTAAATATCGGGATTGATGCCCGCGATCGTCGCCAGATAGACGATGGAGGAAAACCCTGCGCCATGCCAAAGGCTAAGGAGCACGAGCAGGAACGGCCAGATGGCGGCGTTACTGAAGAATGCGATCGGCGACAGGCCGAAAGACGCCAGAACGCTATTGACCAGCCCGTCGCTTTGGAACAAGGTCATGGTAAACATCGAAACGACCGTCCAGGAAATAAAGTGAGGTAAAATAACGATCGACTGCGCGCCCTTCTTAAACCATTTGTTTGTGATCTCGGACAACATAACGGCAATCGCTATGGCAGCCGCCGTTCCGAAGCTTAGGAACAAGAGGTTCAAATAGACCGTGTTCCACGTCACCCAGAGCCAATCCTTTGATTGGAAAAAGAATTCGAAATTCTTTAAGCCGATGAATTCACTTCCGAAGATTCCTTTAATCGCGTTAAAATCCTGAAAGGCGATAACGAGACCGAACAGGGGTAAATATTCGAATATAAAAAGGAATATAATCCCGGGCAGCGCCAGCATATATAAAAATTTATTCCGAAGGATTTCCCTCGCGAAGCTTCGGAGAGAACCTTCGCGCCGTTTCCTTTCCGGCCTCGTACTCGCGGTATTCGTATTTATGGTTGTCGTATTGCCATTCATATTTTCCGCCTCCTCGTAAGGCAACTATACCCCGGCCTTCCGATCTCCCGAAAGCGCATAAAAGTAATGCTGTATTAAAAATGTAATGAATATGAGGCTTTACTTTGTAACGCAAACTTGGAAATGTAACGAAATCAGAAGAAAAAGAAGGGCCGAAGCCCTTGTAAACAAGGGTTTCGGCCTAACCGGGAAGATGAATGCGTTCTTCAGCGGCGCACGCTTTGCGGTAATTGTCCGGCGTCTTCCCGCTGAACTTCTTAAACGCAACATAGAAATAACTAGGATTGGTCATGCCGACCAGCTCTCCGATCCGGTTAGCGGGGAGATCGGTCTCCCTCAGGAGCTCCTGCGCCTTCCGAAACCTTAGTTCGTTAATATATTGAGAAGCCGAACGTCCGGTATGGTCCTTGAACATCTTCCGGGCGTAATTCGTCGACCATCCGACCGCTTCTGCGAGAGACGCGACGGATAAATTCGGATCTCCGTATCGTTCTTCGATAAGAGATATCAACTCGTCGATCTGTTCGGCGCCTCGACTTGCGGCCTTCCGGTCCCGGATCTCAACAATCCTTGCGCATAAAGCGATATACCAGGCGCTGATGTCTTCAAGCGTGTCGTGCCAACGCAGTTTATTATGGGCGTCCTGAAGCTCCATCATCCACTCCCCGGAAGGATCATCTACCATCTCGATCGACGCACGAAGCGTAATAACCATCAGCTGGTTGAGGGCAAGCAGAATTTCATCATACCGCCCCTCGCGAATGAATGACGTAAATTCGCCGAAAGCAAGTTCCAGCTTGGTTAAATCGCCAGCCTTCAGGGCATCCACGATCTTCCTTTCGGTCTGGAGCGGATAATCGTACGCTGCCGCTTGCCGGTGTATTTCTTCGTAACGCAATACCTTTCCTCTGCCGTGAACGAGGCGGTTGTTCGCGGCTTGCGAAGCGGTGTTCCAAGAATGTTCCAGTTCCTCGAACCGCGCTGCCCGAATGCCGATACCGATGGTGACGGAAAATTTCAAGTACGATTGAATATGCCGCTGAATTTCCTCCAACATCGTCCCAGCATCCGAATCCTCCTCGCAGAAGATGACGGTCACGCTATCCTCCCCGTCTTCCGCGACCTCCCCGAACGCTTGTGAATTTACAATCTCCTCCACGATGTTCACGACCGCATATTTTAAAAGCGACAAACCCTTCATACCGTATTGGTCCATTAATTCCGGGTACCGGTCGAGGCGAATGACGCAAGCTCTGAGATTATCTTCGCGAAGACGCAGCCCAAGCCGGTCCCGCCTCGATTCCGATTCCGCGTCGCGCCGCCACTCTCCCCTGCACATGGAGAGCAATACCGCCTTTTTGGCATCGGGGAGGTGCTGGTTTAGTTCGGATTTCAGCCGGGACAAGCGGCCGGTCAGCGAGTCGAAGGAATGCGAGAGCAGCTCATATTCGCCGAGCGCCGATTTTTCCTCAGGCATCCCTTCCATCGTAGTACGGACTTTTCTAGTCAGCTGTCGAAGCGGCTGATAAAACCGGTTGGTGAAGAATCCCCCCGCAGCGAGCCCGATCAGCCCGAATGCCGCTGTGATCACAAAGATAAATCGCTGCAACAGATTCGCTTTGCCGATCAAGCCGTCGTAATCCGACAGACTGACGAAGCTCCAGCCGAGACGATCCGATTTGACATAAGTAATCAGCGTCTTCTTTCCGTTAACCGTGTCAAAAAAGCGTCCTTGCTTGGATGTGCTCTCCAGGACGGCTTCAATATGCGGTTCGCGGCCGATATTTCGGTTGATCGAATCGCCGTCGGGATGCGATATGATCGTTCCTTGCCGGTCAATAATCGTCATCGTACTGCTCGCTTGCTCATTATCGTCGCTCACGAGCCTTTGCAGCACTTGTTGATCAAGATTCACGATGAGTACCCCGTGCGAATAGCTGTCCGGATCACTATCCGAGTATATGATCGAAATCAGATTCATATCGTATGCTTGATCATAGATATTAAAGCTGGCGTTTCGGGGAAGGAGCGAGCCGTTGCCGCGTTCCGCCTCATCCTTCACCAGTTTCGTCATGCCCTTATCGTAGAATCCTTCGATCGATTGAGCCGGGCTGAGCGTCGAGAAGACGATATCGTCTTGGAAGTTGTAAATGTAGATCGAGTGGACCAGCGGATTGATTTCCAACAGATCGCTCAGCCTTCTGTACACCTTGCCCTTGGCAATCCGGTCCAACCCTTGTCTGTACATCGCCTCGGATACGATCTCGTCCTTGTTGAAGATTTGATAAAAATATTGATAAGCGTTCGTTATTAACAGGTCCGCCGTGCTGTAGGATTGGTACACGTTTTTCTCTGCGTTTCTTCGAATTTCTTCGGTCAAATCGTCAGTTACCCGACGTGCGAGCACAACGGAAAAAAGGGATAACAGAAGACACGCAATCAGCGCGTAAGATAATCCCATCTTCAACATCAATGCTCTTTTCCGAACCATCTGAGCGATTTTTTGTACCATCCGTTGTTTCCCCCAACAATTATATTGATCTTGAGTCGTTGGCCTATAATACCTTACCTTCTCTTTTATTATAATCGACTCGAAGTGAAGGTTTTTAAGAACTTAGTGATGCATTTTTTGGAACCTTTTTTAATTTCGTTAAATATCGAAGTCGAGTGTTACAAATAAAACACATGCAAAATCAAATCATGAAGAATAATTTCTCCTGCTTAGACAAAATTAAGAAACAGGTGGAACAGGAGAAAATCCATGTGCCGTATGTTGGATGAATATATTGAAATAGGAGGGATATTTGCAGTGACATCCCAAAAAACCGTATCTATCCTTAGTGTTCCCTTCGATTTGGGTGCCGGACGCAGAGGAGTTGATCTAGGACCTAATGCCATTCTTCAAGCAGGTCTAAAACGCCGCATAGCTAATCTTGGCATCGATTATATTCTGGAGGGAGAAGTTGCCACACCCAAATCCGCACCGGGCGGAACAAGCCATCATTTGAAAAATTTAGAGGAAGTGATCGAATTAAATATTAGGCTGGCAGCTCACGTTGCAAGCATTGTGGAAAAAGGCAGCTTTCCGCTTATTCTGGGCGGCGATCACAGCATTGCCATTGGAACTTTGGCAGGTTTGGCTCAGCATTATAAAAACTTAGGTGTAATCTGGTTCGATGCTCATTCCGATTTGAACACGGAGGATACAAGCCCGTCAGGAAATATCCATGGCATGTCACTTGCGGTCGGGCTTGGCATTGGGCACCCGCGATTGACTCAGATCCGAACGACCGGATACCTATTAAAACCCGAGCATGTCGTTATCATTGGCGCAAGGCATCTTGACAAAGGCGAGAAAGAATACATAAACGCTTCCGGAGTGACATGCTTCACGATGCACGATATTGATCGTATGGGCATGGGGCAAGTGATTGAAAAGGCACTCCATATCTTAAAAAATAAAACTGACGGTATTCATCTGAGTTTCGACGTGGACAGTCTTGATCCTCTGGAGGCACCCGGTACGGGTACCCCGGTTAAAGGAGGAGTTAGTTACCGGGAAGCCCACTTTGCTCTTGAATTGCTGCATGAATCAGGCCTGATTACATCTGCGGAATTTGTGGAAGTCAATCCAACGCTGGATTCAGAGAACAAAACAGCACTACTTGCAGTTGAATTAGTTGCCTCCTTGCTCGGAAAACAAATCTTATAAGTAAGCACCAAAATTAAATCCCACGCGAAAATAACTCGCGTCAAAGCATTGAAGCAAGCGGAAACCTCAAAGCAGTCGGCTTTGAGGTTTATTTGGGAAATATTGTTTATTTTCCATTTTCCACAATCTTCTGTACCGTCAAATCTTCTGGCGACTGAGTGCTGTATTCGGTTGCAGGTTCGTAATGATCATTGGTCCATTCATTTAATAAATCTGTTTCAACGACTGTACTAGGCAGCAGTTTCATGAAGCCGGGTTCATTGGCTTGAATCCAAGTCCGGGCTTCTTGTACGCTGTTTACACGCGGAATTACTATTGGAAGCGGTTCCAATCCAAACAAATTATGATTGTTTTCATATTTTTCATATAATCTAATAAAAACAGAATGTTTCTCATTAACATCGTGGACGGATTCATCGACTAACTTATAATACATTGTATCCGCTGATTTTAGTTTAACCTCGGGAAGAGGTCTTTCGAACCGGATTAACTTCAGCGCTTTCTTTTGATTTTGAAACCATTTATTTTCTTCATAGATGACGACATAGTTAATATTGACATAAGTGCTATCCTTCATCATGTTTATCTGTTCCGCATTGCTCTTGATCTCTTCGAATTCTTTATTCAAAATATAATGTCGGTCGGCATCTCTCCCCGAACCCCATACCATTTCGGCTTTAATGACTTGGGATTTCTGTACGAGATAAACTGCAGCTATTAACACAACCAGTAATAGTGGCAGGAAAATATATAATATCTTTCTCATTCGAGTTCGCCGCTCCTTCCTGCGCAAGCCTCCTTATTCAAGATAACAACTTTGGAGTCGTTTATCAAGCAAAAACAGCTTCGCCCTCTTAGACGGGCGAAGCTTCGTTTGCAGCTGCGGCAGGAGAAAGGGACTGCAGCGCCGTCATGCCGGGTTCGTTTATTGGCGATTGACCGACATGTGAAGCTGCCGTTCTCCGCAGAATGGTTCATTTTTTTACAGGGATTAACGTGTCAAGGGCGTCGTTTAATTTCCCGTCTGAGACATATCAAGCGCTCTTGTTTCATACCTCTGTCGCTTCCGCTCTCACAACCATGCCGTTAACGCATTCCTCAATCCTTACGGACAGCCCTTCATCATTTCCGTCCAATCCGCGGATTTGAATACGCTGCACCCGTCCGTCTGCCAAGCGTACCATTACTTCGTTCTCCGACAGCGCCTCGGCGGACAGAACCGATGGCTTCCCTTCGTAAGGCTCCAGCACGGTAATGAAACGGGCTGCCCGGCCTGCGGACCGGAAGCTTACGGTTTTGCGCCGGGCCTCGTCATTGCCGACCGGATAGTCGCCGCCGATCACCGCATGGAACGATACTGCATTGATACCGGTTAGATCGAACACGGCTTCAGCCGGTAAAGAACGCTCCTCCGGCTCAAATGGAACCGCCTGCGCATAATGTTTGCCTTCCAGATGGACAGGCCCTCCGTAGTAGTCCGCCCCAATCCCGTTTCCGTGATTTACATTACTATAGCGGGCAGGCAATTCCGCCAGATGAATTTTGCCGCCGTCCTTCGTGATTACATACGGGTCGCCCCAAAACACGGTCTTCTTCTTCGCTGCTTCGATTTGAACCTGCAACGACAGCTCACGGATTCCGGTTAAAGGCACATTCACTTCATGCTTACCAAGAATCCAGGCGCCAATCCGTCCTTCAGCCAAAAGGGCTCCATCCCCGCGGACCGCATAAGACAACCGCTTATTGACCGAATCCGCTTCCGGGTACCAGCCGGTCATTACGTTCTTCTGCGGCGGCCAAACCGCGTGTACATCGAGGTTCATCTTTCCGTCCTCGTTATATTTGACATGACGCCCGTCGGCGTCGTCCCGCTCCTGATCATATAGGTGAGAAAATCGGACGACAGCCGTTCCTTCGCACTCGTACCAATCGCAATCGGTAATGAACTGACCCGCCCCGAACGGATCCTTGTTCATTTGACCCGTATGCCGTATCCATTCCTTTGTTGTTGCCTCGAGCCCCTGGTAACCCTGGAAATGATACAAGCAATCAAAGACATGCTCCTCTTCCGCGAGCAGCGAATCCGCTATTACAACGTAATCGTCGGTCACCGCCGTAAGCCGCCGCTGCCGCACAGGCTCGGAATATTCGCCGATATCCCCTTGCTTTCTCGTCTCTGCCGGAACAGGCATCTCCCGCCCTTCGATCCAGGCCCGGTCCTCGGGGAACCGTTCCGGATACGGCGTCTGACCGCCGTACGGCGGATCGCACCAGCGCGCTTTGGTCTCGACAGCACATGCTTGCATCATGCCGCCGCTGTGAAACAACAGCCGATTGGATTCCACAGGTTCCTGCATGCGCTGGTCGACGACGACCATATTATGAGCCATGGAAGTCTGCACCCACATCTTGAACATGAAGGAGGCGTAGCCGTACCACGATGCAAAAGGACCGTAAGCGTTTCTTCCGTATCTGGACAGCGAGACGAGGCCGGTCCGGTCGAAATGGCCGTGATAGCCTCCATGGGAGCCATATTTGATGACCGCCTGAATTTGTTCGGCCGGCTTCCGCCATTCCGTTTGGGAACGCAGGACACACAGTCCCGCATTGTCCGCATAAGCGGAAAGCCCGTGCGATGTCATATCGGCCATCGGCAGCCCGCCGATTCCATAAATCAGATCTCGCCGCGATGAAGGAGCATCGCGGATAACCGAAATATACCGCGGATCGCGCCAAATATAATACGCGAGATCGTACAGCTGCGCCATATCTTTATCTGTCGAATCGTTCGCGCCGACCAGTATTCCTCTATAATCGATAAAGGGCAGCAGAGCGTCCCACACATCTTTCAGGGATCTGTAATTTCGCGAGACCGGTCCGAATTTTCCGAATGACATCCCAAGGAACGGCTTGCCGTCCGGCACCGGCATCGACCACGGCGACAGCATCGCGTTCCTGTTGTACGAGGCGGGGACATATAGATCCCGCAGGTTGATCCCCCATGGCAAGCAAGCCTGCACAGCACGGGTAAACATCTCGGCGAACAAGATCACATAATTGGAAGCGACCTCGAAATACCATCCGTCGTCCATAATACCCGTCGCAATCATATCGGCTACTCCGCCGCTGCCGTGAATGAATCTTTGCACCCAGTGCATATCCTCGATGGCCAGACTGCACAGCAGTGCGCCGATCATCGCTCCGGAAGGGATATTGTTCGTGTCTCCGTCCGTAACGCTCCAATCGACCTTCCGAATGAACAGCCGGAAAGCTTCTTCGATCCGGCGTCGGTCCTCTTCGGTCCAAATATCCGCATCACACAGCAGGTCGTAGCCGGAAGCGACACTAAGGAAAAATTCGCCTTCATGAATCAGAACGCCTCCGCAAACCTTCACATCAACCGGGCAAAAGGAAGCGAGTTCATCATCGGACGAACGAATATGAAAAACGGGAGACTGCGTGGCCGGATAACCGGCCTCCGGATCGGCGAGCCTCCGCATAAAACATGCCGCTTTCTCAAGAAAATCCCGCCTGCCGGTCAGCTTCCAGGCGACTGCGGTCTCGAAGAAGCGGAACCGCTCCTGCAATTCAAAGGCATACGCTGCCCCGGCTCCCCGTGTCTCCGGCACAACCCAATCCTCAGCCGACTTGACATATCGGGCAAGCTCTTCCCGGGCCCATTCGAAGGTCTCCGTTTTGCGGAGGACCTCCTCCCATCCCGCCTCCGTATGAATAATATAGGGATGCGGAAGCTTTCTCACGGTATATAATATTAGCTGCTTCTTGTAATTGGCATCGCCGTTCGGAACCGCATACACCGTCAGTTTCTCGTAGCCGCCCGGCGCCACGACCGCGCTGACCGCGGCAGTGAGCTCGGCCGAACCGGATTCTCCCGGAGCGAGCACAAGCGACCTCGGTTCGAGATGCACTTCCATCGATTCAAAGCCGTAACGTTCAATTCCGAGCAATACCGCTTGCGCCTCACCCGATAAATTGGTAATTCGCAACTCGTAACGCGCGGCTTCCCCCGCTTCGACCGCTTTTGATTGCATGGACGTACTAAAATCGATATAACCCTTTTTTTTCAGTCGGATTTGCCCGATTACCAGATCCTCACCGGGTTCTCCGTCCACATAACGCGCGCTGATCACTGCTTTGCGAATAAACCGCCAGAATGCCGAGGTCAACCGCATCGCATCGAATTGCTCGAACGTTACCTCCAACGTCCGGTATCCTTGTCCCGCAACGGTAACACTCGCGGATGTGCAGGCAATGTATTCCGGTCTCCCAATTTCAAGCGGATACACTTGAATAGTAAGCTCAATCGCGCGGCCGGCTCCTTCCGGCAGCTTCAACTCAAGCGCGATCGAATCCCAGCACCGCCAATCGTCGGCAGTTTCGTATGTGAAGACCGCTTCTGCAGACGGCTTCAAAATCGCTTGCTCCTGCGATATCAATTCGAGACCTTGCCACTGTTCCAAATCACTTAAAGCGTTTAACATCGAATTCGTCCCTTCCTGAATGACTTTAACTATAACTATCTTGCCTGAACATACCGCCCGAAGCTAGTGTTAATATGAATGAATTGTTAGGATTTCGTGTTTTGCGGACTTTAAAATTTAATGATGTCATTAACTTTTAATTATTCGCCGTTCAGGGTCGTTGCCGCATGCGGCAAGGATAGCTATCCCACATGCCCGAACTCCGCATGCGAGAACAAAGCCACCCTTACGGACGAAAACGCCGTATAATGAAGTAAACCTCAATAATAATGAGCTTTGGCTCACTATTAATTAGCATCAATGACCATATTGAGCAAATAGTGAGCTAATCCTCATTAATAAGGAAGTTGGCTGCGCTATTATTGAGGTTTACCTCAGTATTTGCTTCTTGCTAGCTGTAGACATCCTTATAAAATGAGGTTTGACTCAGTATTAGTGAGTTTTGTTCAATAATTCAAGGCACTGCCGCAAATCCATACTGCTCGAGCGTTCTGCCCCCTCATTTTTATACTTTGCCGATACGATTTGCGGCGGAGCTTCGTATCGCAGAGAATGGTAAGCAGATATAAAGCGATATTTATAAAAAAATACGCAGCCTCTCAATGAGACTGCGTATTTCATACTTTTTACAGCACAACCTCTCCATCGTACTGCCTGATCCACGTGTCGAAATGACGGTTGCCCTCCTTGAGGCGTATGACACGGGCGCCTCGCTTCAGCTTGCCGTAACAGTTAAATCCCGATATACGTCCAAAACAAAGCTCGATGCCATGCAGCGTACCGCAATAATCGTTATCGTGATCGTGACCGACGAAGACGCCCATCACATCGCCCATTTCCACCATTGCCGCGAATAGGCCTGAATTGATTTTGGCACATTCGATATTTTCGAATTTATGGCCTTTGACGGTACCCTTCTGCCATACCTCTGCGTACTCCGGCAGAGGAATATGGAAAAAGGCGAGAGCGGGAAGCGGCCCTCCGCTAGTCTCGCGGAGCAGACGGGACTGTCCGATGTACCAATTGATCTGATCAGCATGGATCCACTCGTAACCCCCGACAGACTCCGGCGCCGTCATCCCCGAATCGAGAAAATACAATGCCGCGGCCTCATGTACTCCTGAAGCGGCCTTCACGGTCAGCACATAATTGCCGACGCCGCTTAGTTCCGTCGGTCCCGACTGAGCCAGGCAGGCTGCGCTCTCTTGTGCGATTGCCAGCAGTTCCTCCTTCGTCACATCCCCTTCCGCATCGTGATTGCCGAATACCGCCGCCCAGGGGATACCGGTAGCCGTGACCGGCGCGATCGCCCTGCGAAACGAAGCGGCCGGATCCCTGACCCCTTCGCTCCAAATCATATCGCCGGTCAGAACGATAAGGTCCGGCCGTTCAGTTTCTACTACCCGGATCACCAACTCATTCGTCTTGGTATCCCACTCTTTCTCCTCGTCCTTGCCGTCACCGATGTGCATATCCGTGAACTGCACGATCGTGAACGTTCCATCGTTGCGAAATGTCAGATTGGCGCTCATAAGTCCCTTCCTTTCCGTCTACTTCCAGTCCCCCAAGTGTTCCCGGTATGCATTTGTATAGTCGTTAACGAGCCGCTTTGCAAGGGAATAAGAGCCGACAAGCGGATGAATCATCAGCGCTTCGACAGCCAGCTCCTTTGATTGGTGCCGGACCGCTTCCACGGTCAAACGTTCGAACCGCTTCACGCTTTTCATGAGCAGATACATATTTTCAGGCACCGCGCCGATTTTCACCGGCTCCGCGCCTTGCTCCGTAATCCTGCAGGAAACTTCCACGACGTCCTCATCCTCGAATCCGGCAATGCTGCCCGCGTTCGGCACGGAAAGCACGATGTCGTTCTGCGCTCCGGTTTGCAGCGATTCGACGAAATCGAGCATGACCCCGGCATAGCCGAGCGACTCCGGCAGCTGCAGCTCCCCGGGCGCCGGCAGCGGCTTCGATCCGGAGTCCGTTTCAATGGCCATATAAGACGCTTCCCGTTTTTGGGTATAGTAGAGGTAGGTTTGAACAGCCTGATCCGGGCATGCTTCGATGTCGATCTCTTTCAGCGCCGCGAGCATTTCCTTGTTGTTTTGCGCAATCATTTGTCCGCGGGTCAAACCCGATTTGACGATATTGTCGAGCGCGATTTCGCGATGATAGTAATAATAGAGGTATTCGTTAGGAAGGTAAGGAAGCGTCCGCAGCAGGCCGCTGTCGAACATCTTGAGCTCATCGATCCGGGAGAGGAGTGATTCGTCGTTTTTCAATTGCTCCAATCGATCCTCGCCTTTGTATACGACCTTGCTCATCCAGGAAAGATGGTTCAGTCCGAAAAATTCCACATAGAGCTCCTTCGGATGGGCGCCGAGCGCTTCCGCCAAGCGCAGCTTCGTATGGCTCGGGGTATCGCAAATGCCGATCACACGGTCATAACCTGCGCTGCGCAGCGCCTGCGTGACAAGCCCTGACGGGTTCGAGAAATTGAAAATCCAGGCTTGCGGAGCAAGCTCTTTGGCCAGCTTGCAATAATGCATCAGCACGGGGATCGTGCGGACCGCCATTGAGAAGCCTGCGGGACCGGTCGTCTCCTGGCCGATGACGCCGCAATTTAACGCGATCTGTTCGTCGGTGCAGCGGGAAGGTTCTTTGCCGACGCGGATCGTAGTGACGATATAGTCCGCATCCTTCAACGCTTCGCGGCTGTCCGACGTCGTTTCCAGCCGCAAATCGATTCCGCTTCGTTCAACCACAATCCGGCACAGTTTGCCAATGATTTCAAGCTGTTCTTCATCCGAATCCTGAAGCACCAATGTCGTAATCCCCGTTTGCTCCGCTTTGAGCGTCAAGCTTTTTGTAAAAAGCACGGCTCTGACGCCGCCTCCGCCGATCAACGTTAACTTTTTCATCCTTCCACCTCTCCTTGGTCCGTTCCCGCACCTATGTGCCCTGCTATAAATTGCAGCATCGTTTCCCGATCAGCCGTACCCGTATTTCCTCCATATGCGCCAACGGATAACGCGCCGCAAGCATTGCCGTATACGAGACATTCCTCCGTTTCTTTGCCCGTCAGATAACCATAAATATAGCCGGCGTTAAAGGAATCCCCCGCCCCCGTCGTATCCAGCGGGTTGACCTTGAAACCCGGATGGTAAGCATGTTTTCCGTTGACGACCGACACAGCCCCCTTAGAGCCGAGCTTCACAACCACATGACCGGCATATTTCGAAATCAGCCCGGCGGCTTCCTCCACGGTCGCGCAGCCGGTATAATGCATTGCTTCGGTTTCATTCATGAATAGAATGTCAATCTTGCCCGCCAGTTCCAGGAGGCCCCGATACCATTCACCGGTATTGTCCCAACCCGTATCCATGGATACGGTTGCACCGTATTCTTTTAGCTCTTCAACCGCTCCTGCAAATTCCGCATGGTTTGCGCTCCCTTTGTAACTCGTCAAGTGTACATGCCGTCCGCCCTCGGCAACGCCTTTCATGTCGATCCGCCGCAAACTCAGCTCGGCATTCGAACCCGCATAGGTGATAAACGAACGGTCTTTTTCCGGGCGAAGGGCGATCGTAATGCCCGTACGGTTCGTTTCGCTGAATACCATAGACCCGGTATCGATTCCGTGCCGCTCAAGCTCATTCAGCAAATACTGCCCGTAGTAGTCTTTGCCCAATATGCCGTGAAAAGAAAGCTTCAATCCGAGTTTGGCAAGTGCAAGGCCGAACAGCGCCGCTCCGCCGCCGATGTACGTCAGCATGTTCTCGACAAATACTTCTTGTCCGGGAAGCGGCGGTTCGCCGTAACCGACAACTATCAAATCGATATTGACATCCCCAATGACAACAGCATCGAATGTTTTCAAACGATCGCCTCTCTTATCCGATATTCCTTATCTTTAATGACTCGTTCGTTCTTTAAGCGATTTGCAGCTTTCGCGGACAACCATCCGGTGTTCCATAATAATGTCCCCGTTTGGCTCGTAAGTCTCGTCAATCAGCTTCAACATGGTCTCGACGGTCAGCTTACCCATTTCATGGATCGGTTGTTCCATCGAAGTCAACCTCGGACGAATCAGTTCGGTTAATTGACTTCCATCGAATCCGATTACCGATACATCGTCAGGAACCTTCAGGCCGCGGTCGTATAGGCAATTCATCGCTCCAAGCGCCATGTCGTCGCTCACTGCAAAGACCGCTGTCGGCGGTTCGTGCCCAAGCAGCTCGCCCATCAGTTCATATCCGCTGCGCACCTTGTAATCGCCGAAACGGATCAACTCGTAAATGATTCCAACGCCATGGTCCGACAGCGCATTCCGATAGCCGCTGTAACGGTTTTGTCCCGAAGTGATGTCTCTCATGTCTCCGCCGATAAAGCCAATCCTCCTGTGCCCCAATCCGATCAAATACGCCGTCGCATCGTAGGCCGCTTTGTAATCGTCGATGATAATGGAGGTGAATTTCTGATCGGCCGGCTTTACACTGGAGAAAATGACCGGAATTTGCAGATTGTTGATGAACGTTCGTATTTCCGGGTTGATCTTCTCATGCATGATAATGATGCCTTCCACCCGCATCTCTTGAAATATATTTAAATATTTATACTCTTTTTCGATATTTTCGATGATATTGCATACCAGCAGATTATATCCGTTCGAGCTTGCCGTCTCCTCAATGCTGCTTAGAATGGTCGAGTAAAAGCTGGACGTCAGATCCGGTACGATGACGCCGATGAGATTCGTTTTTCTGCGCACCAAGCTTCGCGCAATATGACTGGGCGCGTAGCCCAGTTCTTTGATTGCCTGGTTCACGCGCTCTTTCAGATCGTCTTTGACATATTTCTCGCCGTTTAGAACTCTCGACACTGTGGTAACGGACACGCCCGCCCTCTTGGCAACGTCTTTAATCTTTGGTGCCATGTGTATCACCTGACCTTCATTCTCTATCTGCTATCGCAATGGTCTGAATATTATGTGAAACTTATAAACTCTTAGAAATGAACAAAGGCTGGGAAAAAGCGGCAAAGCCGCCTTCGAGATAAACCGAGAAACGAACATATTGTTCGTCTCCTTTGCACTCGTACGCCACCCGCTTCATTCGGCCCGTCTCTTCGTAGAGTACTTTGCCGTCTCTTCCAAATAGCGTAACATACTTATACATGGCGTCCAACAAGGGATTGGAGCGAAGATCCGCAACGATCGTGCTGCCTTCCGTACGGATTGCGTCGAATCCGTATCCGGTGGATACGTAGAAGCTTCCGTTTGTAATCGCAGACGTGATCGATTCATTGGTGTTGTCTTCGGCGAGCACCATGTTCCACACCCGCTTTTCCTGTCCGTACACATGGGAGTCGTCATTGCCGAACCCCCATACTTTCCGTCCTGCCGACAACAGGGCGTCCCATTTATCGAAAGCGATGTCGTATTCCGGATTGCCGTCTCCGTTGAACACTTCGATACCTGTATAGCTTTGCAGCCGCAGCATATCCTCCAATGTCCAATAATTCGAAAAATACCGGTTCGGGTGAACCAGTACGGAGAAGCCGCCGTTAGCCACGGTCATATCCGTCAGACGCTGATAGTTCTCAATCGAAAACGTATTCGAGTAATCCGTCATGATGGACGGAGGCGGATTGACGAGAAGCATATGTGTTTGCCTGCTGCTGACCTCGATAGCTTCAAAAACCGTGGGAATCCGCCGTTCCATGGCGTGCTTCGTTATGATGTCGTGGTCGGATATGCCCAGAAAGTCGTAATCTTCATACATCTTGTACACCGTTTCGAGAGGAAACCAGCCGTCGCTGTCCGAAGTATGATTATGAAACGCTCCCCTCAGCCATTTCCCGGATTTGTCATAGGGATTAATGATTTTCAAGCAGAATCATTCCTCTTTCCTGCGTTTATTCCTTCAAGGAACCGATCATAACCCCTTTGGCGAAATATTTCTGAATAAAGGGGTAAATAAGAATAATCGGGGCGACCACGATAATAATGGTAGCCATTTTCAATGAGTTGCCGGTCACCTGGATTTTATCGAGCATATCGTATCTCGTTCCCGCTGCTTGAGCTAACGTCTCCCTAAGGGCCTCCGCCCGCAGCAGCATTTCCTGCAAAAGGGTCGACAGCGGCCGCAAATCGGCCGAACGGACGAAGAACGCTCCCGTGAACCAGTCATTCCAATGACTGACGGCGTTGAACAGCGCAATCACCGCGACGACCGGTCTGCTGAGCGGCATAATGATGCGCATAAAGATCGAAAAGTCGTTATATCCGTCGATGCGTGCCGACTCTTCCAGACTCGGATGAATTTGCTGGAAAAACGTCCGCATAATGATCAGATTCCATGCACTGTACAAGCCCGGGATGACGTATACCCAGATCGTATTGGTCAAATGCAGCGATTTGAGCAGCATATAGTATGGAATGATGCCTCCGCTGAACAGCATGGTGAAGAAGATAAGCAGCGTAAAAAATTTAACGCCCGGCATCGTTCTGCTCTTTAGAGCGTATGCCGCCATCGCCGTTAAAAACACGCTTGCAATTGTGCCGACGACCGTACGAAACAAAGAAATGCCGAACGCGGTTGTTATATTCGCCGACATGAACACTTCGTTGTAATTCTCGAGCGACCAGATCCTGGGCCAGAAGTAAACGCCCCCCCGCTCGGCGTCTTTGCCGGCATTGAAGGAAAGCGCCAATATATTTAAAAAAGGGAGAATTACGGACATGCATAAAGCGATTATAAGCAAGTAATTAACGACCTTGAAAACCTTCTCCCCCGCCGTTAGCTTGTAAAATTCTTTTCCCACCTGTTCTCACTCTCCCGCTTGGAATGAGAGGCCGGTTTCATCCGAAATGGATTCCAACCGGCCGGCAACGCCTTTCCGGGTATTAATCAAACACTATTAATACCTTACTTTTGTTTTCTCGTCGGCATTCTTTTGTTCCAGCAGCTGAAGGTATTGATCCAAACCCGCGGCCTGCAGTTGTTTCGAAGCGGAGTCCACAATTTTCTGCGCCTCGTCCAGGCTCTTACTATAGTAGGCGCGAATCATGCTGTCGTCGTAATTATCCAAAGCGGTTTTGAGTTCAGTCCCTTTGTCAAATTCGCCGAGGAAAGAGAGCGGCGGGTAACCGTCTACAACTTTTGCCGTTTTACGTTTTTCATCCCAGCCCCAGTAATCAATAATATAATTTGCTCCCGCCGCGGCGTCCGGGTGGACGGAATCCCCGTATTCCATCTCGCCGAAATCGGCCTTACGGTCGATATCGGTGTTGCCGAGCAGCTCGCCAAAGTAATTGCCCACGCCGGCGAAACCGAGCTTCTTCGCTTCGTTCGGGTCGTTCGCTTTCAAATCCAGCACTTCCTGCTTCGCTTTCGGATTGCCGTTTTCATCAAGCGTATAGTCTCTTCCTTCGATCCCGTACTGCCATAGCAGCTTGCCCTCGCGGCTGGCCATAAAATCGGCGAATTTGACGATCTCCTCGGGATTTTTCGTCGTGGACGGAATCGCCCAGCCGGAATACCCGGATTTAAAATTAACCTCCATCTGGTAAGGACCATCGGCACGATCCAGCGGGCCGATCGGGAGGTAATGTACATCGTTGTTAAACTCCTGATAGTTATGCATATCGGCGATGATCGCTGACGTTCCGTTCAAAGCGGCTTCCGTTGCCCGGCTCTCGTCTACGGTGAAGAACTCGGGGTGGATCAGCTTTTCTTTCAGTAGATTCTGGACAAATTCAATCCGTTTCATCGGGAATTCCGTCTGGGATTCATGCAGCCACTTTCCGGAATTATCCGGCTTGATGCGCTGATCGACCGCCCCCCACCATAGATCCGGGTATAACAGATCGACTTCTTTGCCGCCCCAATAGGCCGGCCCGATCGGATAAACGTTATTCCCGTTGTTGTCTTTAAAACCGCCATCCCGAATCTGCAATGCCAGCTCGTACAGTTGTCCGCTTGTTTTGATCGTGCGCGGATCAACCTTCAGCGCTTCCGTAATGTCTTTGCGGATATACGGACCCCCGACGTACTTCCGGGTAACCGTTCCGCCTTCCCGTTCAATGTCCATATGGATGAAGTAAGTGGAACCGCCGAATTCAGGGCGGAACATGACGCCGTATTTCGTATCCAAAGGAAGATAGTCATCCTGCAAATATTTGCTGTACACCCTGGTGTCCTCGATCAGGGGCGTCAAATCGGTGAACATGCCTTCGCGGGCCGCTTTCAAGATGACCGGCATTTCCGGGCGGCCGCTATTATTCAGGTAAAATGCGATGAAATCGGGCAGATCGCCTGCAGCAAGTCCGGCAACCAATCCTTCAATCGACCGTTCCGCTTTCATGATCTCAAGTTCAAAGTCAATGCCTGTCATTTCCTTGATCTTTTGCTTCATCTCAGGGTTCATGTCTTCGGTATAGTCGTCGGTACCCATGAACACAAGCCCTTTGATTTGACGGTCGGCGATCCAGGTCGCCGGTTTCCCTTCCGTTCCGCCGGCATCGTCTGCGGATTGGTTTCCTGCCTCCGGATCGTTGCCGGTTTTACATGCGGTTAGCAGAAAAGCGAAGATGAGAAAAATCGACAGTAACATTGTCCATTGCCTGCTCATTTCAACATTCCCCTTTGCCTAAGGTTTTTTTATGAACGCGCCGGTTAGGCGTTTTCACCACTGCCGCACACTCAATATGGTATCGTTACCAGACCGAAGTATCCGAAAGACGACGTGAGATCCGGTTGGCGAGGACAACCAGGATGAAACCGATAACCCCCTGCATGAAACCGACCGCTGTCGCATAACCGTACTGACCGCCCTGCAGCCCTACCCGGATGATGTAGGTATCCAATATATCCGACAAATGCATGTTGCCGGGCGTTCTCAGCAGATAGAGTTGGTCAAAGCCTGCAGACAATATGTTCCCTAGCGACAAAATGAACAGAATCATAATCGTCGGCAGTATCGACGGGAGTGTGATATGCCGGATTTCACGCCATTTATTGGCCCCGTCGATTCTGGCTGCCTCGTACATATCGGGATTAATGCCGGATATGGCCGCCAGATAGATAATCGAGTCCCAACCGAGCGATTTCCATACATGGCTGCCGAACATGATCGGATAGAAATAGTCTGGCTCCATTAAATAATAAGTGCTTCCGTCTCCTCCGAAATGAGCGACGGCTTCATTGAGCAGTCCGGTATCCGGAGCCAGCACCCTCTGGACCAATCCGACAACAACGACCCATGACAGAAAATGCGGTAAATAAGAGACGCTTTGGGCGAAGTTTTTGAACCATCGGCTGCGAAGTTCATTAAACATCAGTGCGAGAAGGATAGGAAAAGGCAAGTAGAGGAATAGTTTCATGCCGCTGATGATCAGCGTATTTTTGATCAGATTCAAGCTTTGATAATCGTTAAAAAATCTCGTGAAGTAATCGAACCCGATCCACGGGCTTCCAAGAATGCCCTTGTTGAATTTGTAATCCTTGAAGGCCAGCATGAGGCCTCCCATCGGGATGTAAGAGAAGATGATAAATGAAATGATGCAAGGCAGGATCATCAGGTACAGGTATCGATGCAGTACAATTCGTTTCCACAGCTTTCCGGTTCGCACGGCTTACGGATCACCTTCTTGTAATGGAATACAAACATTGACCACAGATTGGAGGGGGAAGCATGATGATTTATTTTCCTTTGGTTATAATAATATGGTATCGTTTCCAGAAAGTCCATACATTTCTGTTTAAGAGTTTGTTAATGTCGGTCGCCGCCATCAGGGGTGAGCAAATAAGCTTTCACTGACGGTTAAATATGAACATAGAAAAACGGCCCCCTTAGTTCTTCAGATCACTAAGGGGGCCGTTTCTTACCTACCACATCGATTGAGCCGGATTGATAACCTTTTGGGACGGCCGCGACTGAATTAGCCTTTAATCGCCCCGGTTGCCAGCCCTTTGACGAAATATTTCTGCAGCGCCAAGAATGCCGCAAGCACCGGTATAATTGACATTGTCGTTCCCGCGAAGATCATATCCCAGCGGGATGAGAATTCTCCGACGTAGTAGAAAATCTCGACAATCATCGTCTTCGGCTGGCCCGACGGAAGAACGAGCATCGGCATCAGGAAGTCGTTCCATATGCCCAGGCCGTTCAGTACAACCATCGAAGCCGTACACGGTCCTAGCAGCGGAAATACGATCCGCCAGAAGATCCCGTATCGGGTACAACCGTCAATTTCGGCGGACTCTTCGATTTCGCGCGGAATGCCTTTCAAGAAGCTCGTATACAAGAGACAGCCGAATCCGACCGAGCCGGAGATATAGATCAGAACCGGTCCCGCCAAGCTTCCGTACAAGCCCATCATTTTAAGCTCTTTAAATAGTGGAATCATATACGCTTGAAACGGTATGGCCAAGCCCGACAGATAATACACAAAGATAAGATTGGTCCACTTGGCATTTCTGCGTTCAATCGCATAACCGGCCATCGGAATGATCAGAACCATGAATGCGACCGAAGCTATCGTCAATATCGCGCTGTTGAGGATAGCACGCGGGTAATCCGTTTCCGTCAGCAGATATTTAAAGCTTTCCAGATACAATGATTTCGGCAATGCGACCGCATCGCGCATAATCTCGCCGTTGCTCTTGAAAGCCGACATTAAGTTGAAGAAAATCGGAAAGAAAAACACTATGGCAATTAGCAGCGTAACGGCAAAGATGAGGATATCGTTCAACTTGCGGCGTCGTTCCATTACAGCTGCACCTCCCGTTTACGCAAAAACTTGATCTGGATGATTGATATGATCATGATAAGCAGGAACAGCACGATCGCCAGCGCCGTACCGAAGCCTTGTC
The DNA here is from genome assembly GCA_041281825.1 of Paenibacillus tarimensis. Lineage (GTDB taxonomy): Bacteria > Bacillota > Bacilli > Paenibacillales > Paenibacillaceae > Paenibacillus_D > Paenibacillus_D tarimensis_A. The sequence continues at coordinate 4,850,122 of CP166298.1, forward strand.
TCAGCTCGCCGAATCCGACCTTATAAATAATGTATGTCAATGTCTCCGTAGCAAATCCGGGACCTCCGTCCGTCATGACCGCAATTTGATCGAAGATTTTGAGTGATCCGATCATAGACAACACGAGACAAACGGTCATCGCTCCGGCCAACAAAGGGAACGTGATGTGGCGAAACTGCTGCCAGCGGTTCGCTCCGTCGATGCTGGCCGCTTCGCTAAGGTCCTGCGGAATACTCTGTAAACCGGCCAAGTAGATGATCATGTAGTATCCGGCCGCTTTCCATACGGTCGACAATATAATCGAAACCAGGGCAATCTCAGGGTGGCCCAGCCAATCCAGCTTCCAGGCAGCCAGTCCGACTTTATCTAGCAATTGGTTTATAACTCCGAAGTTGTAGTTCAAGATTATAACCCAGATAAAACCCATAACAATTCCACTGATCAAAACAGGGAAATAGAAAATGCTGCGGAACAGATTTCGGAACCACTTCACTTGGTCGACCAGCATCGCCAAAAGGAGCGCAACCGCATTTTCCAGGATAACTAAAGCAAAGGTAATGATGAGCGTATTCTTCAACGCGTTATGAACGCGCGGGCTGTTCCAGATCTCCACAAAATTGGCCAGTCCGATATATCGAATCTCCGGACTGATCCCGTCCCACGAGGTCAAGCTGAGATAAACGCTGCTGAGCGTAGGCGCAATTACAAACAAAGTATAGAGTAAAAATGATGGTAATATAAACAGTACGGCATACCACTGCCATTTTTTCTTTTTTCGTACAGTCGGCGTCGTCATTGGTTCTCCCTCCCGAAAATCAATTGCCGGATCATCATTAACGGCTGCCGCCGTACATTGATGTGAAAGAGGAGAACCTCCGCCGGGGCAGAGGTTCCTCTTATCCATGCGTTATTCGTTTATTGCGCGTTTGCTTTTACTTGGTTGTCGTATTCCGTATCGGCCTGCTTCATGTATTCCACTACATCGCCGTCTTTAATAACGAGCTCTTGCAGCAGCTTGTAGAACCAGTTGCGGAATTGCGGCGGAATCAGATTATCGCCCCAGAACTGGTTGATCATCAGCGATTTCTTCACGCTCGGATCGCCCATCAGTTCCATGACGCCTTGCATTTGAGGAGTCGATTCGTACACGATATTTTCTTTCGTTGCGGAGATGCTGTTAATTGTTTTCAGATACGGTTCATATTGCTCTTTCTCGAAGAAGAATTTCACGAATTCGATAATGGCCGCCGTTTTGTCCGGATCAGCCGCAGCTGCCGTCGATAACGACCAACCGCCAGGTGTAGGCAGCCCGACAACATTACGGTTGCCTTGACGATCCGGTACCGCATAGAAGCCGTACTCGAAGTTCGGATCCGCTTCCTCGATTTGACCGAACATCCATGTGCCGGAGAACAGCTGCGCCGCTTTACCGGAGATAAGGACCGATACGGTTTGGTTGTCGGCCGTGCTCAGCCAGCCTTTGTCGACATAGTTGGAGAACAGATGCTTGTAGTCCGTTATCGCTTGAACCATCGCTTCGTCAGTGAAGCTTGCCGTCTTGGCCGTACGCTTCGAGTTCCAATCCGGATCGTTAACAAATACATTGTCGATCAGGAACTTGTTGATCCAGAAGCCCATATGCCAAATATCTTTACCGCCGACGACAATCGGAGTGATTCCGCTTGCTTTCAGCTTTTCCTGAACTTCGAGGAATTCGTCGTAGGTTTTCGGAAGCTCCGTAATGCCCGCATCCTCATAAGCTTTTTTGCTGTAAATAATCCCTTGCGGCGTAACGCCTTGTAATGGCGCATTATATACTTTGCCATTTACCTCAGGCAGATCGTTGTAAAGCGCCTTCAGTTCATCCGGAAGCTCCACGATTTTGCCTGCGTCGGCGAACAGCTGCGTGTCGCGCATCTCAACCAGGTCCGGGAATTGGTTCACTGCATCCTTCGTTTTCAGCCAATCGAGATAGGATGCGGAAGTAACTTCGGAGTAGTTCACAATTTTAATATGCGGATTGGCATCCGTGAACTTCTTCAGCGTCGACTCAATTGCTTGTTTTGTAGCCGGGTCGCCGGTTGCGTAGGCGAGCGTAAAGGTTACTTCCTTCTTAGGCTCTTCTTTCGCATCATTTGCCGGTGCTGACGGCGTAGAGTTGCCCGTGTTGCCCGAATTGTTTCCGCCGCCGCATGCAGACAGTACAAGTGAAAACACCAGAAGCAGCGTCAGAAGGTGGAACAATGATTTTCTTTTCATTTTCTTTTTGCCTCCCCTTTTTGGATGGATATCGGAATTCGAAATCTTTGTCGTTTTCCTTAATTTAAAACTACCATCATTTCAGTCGGTTTTAAATGAAGTTTTTTAAGTGCCATGTGCGGGGAATTTAAGATGATATATTATCCAGTACATTATTCCGGGCCCATTCACAGATAATGCAGGTTTTTTAGTTCGAGGCGCATTTTTTTAAGCGGTTGAGTGAAAATAACATTATGAACCAATCTACACCTTGCCCAAATTGCGGCGCGCCGATTACAGTTCGGCAAATCGCAAAGCTGCCTACACCGTTCCATTTAAAATGCGAAAGTTGTCGTGTAAAGCTGCGGATAGAAGGCTACACCTATTTAAGTATTGCTTTGTCAGCGCTTCTCGGTGTACTTCTGGCAATGATCTTAGGTAAAATCAAAGATTGGCGGCTGAGACGCTGCCGTTTGTTGCCGCTTTGCCAACCGTCTTGTTGTTTGGTTTACTCATTTATCCGATTGTTTACGGTCTCTCATACTTAAACGCTCTATACGTGGTTAACTGTGGGGATCTGACAGTCAGGGAATGAGTATAATTGGAAAAAGACAACCGCCCCGCAGCAGCCATAAATGGCAGCTCCGGGGCGGCAGTAAAACAATCACTATTACTTGGAGGCCAGGAATGCATCGATTTGCTTCTGCATCTCAGCCTGAATTTTCTTCGAGACGTCATAACCTTCCGCTTTATATTTCTCCCATGTGGAATCCGAATCAACGACTCCATTGGATATAGCGGGAATGTACTTGTCGCGGATGGAATTGAACTGGGCGATTTCATTGGCAACCGGTGCCGTATCGAACGTAAACCCGGTCAGAATGTCGGCCGTGAAATTGTCCGCTACGGTTGTGAATTTCGTCAGTTGTACCGTTTCCTCGTCAAGATCGGCGGACAAGCGGTCATGCGTCGGATTCCAAATCCAAGCATACGGGAAAAATCCGTATCCGTCGTTCAGCTTCTTATACCGGTCCTCGCCCGCCGGCTCCCAGTTCTGTCCCTGGATACCGTAAGCCAGAAGATCGTAATTCTCTTTTTGGTTCGCCCAATCAAGGAACATAATCGCGCGCTCTTTGTTTTTGCTGACGGATGCAAGGGCGAGGAAATTCCACGCCTTGAAGTCCGTAATGTTCGCGCCCTTCTCCGTGCTGAAGAACGTAACCGCCTCCACTTCTCCGCCGCCTTGTTTAACGGCCGATTGCAAATCGGCATTGACGCCGAAATCATTGGTGTTGAGAATTGCCGCTTTGCCGGACTTATAAAGCTCATTGGCATCCTTCAGCGAGAGGACGTCCTGGTACATTAATTTATCCTGATACAGCTTGCGGGCATCGGTAATCCAGCCCCAGTAGACGGGATCCTTCTCATCGAACATATTATACACTTTGCCGTCGTTGTTTTTATGGTACAAGACCCCGTCGGTGCCGATTTGCGTATCTTTGATGCTGTTCTCATAGTCGAAAACTTTACGGTACTGCGCCCATGACATCGGTCCGTTATTATGAGATATAATCGGCGTTATTTCCGGCATTTTCTCCTTTATCGTATAAGCGAGCTTAATCAGTTCATCATACGATTTAATTTCCGGAACGCCCAGCTTCTCCCTAATGTCCTTGCGGACATAGTAGACGCGGCCCGATAAAAATGCGTTACTGAGCGGAACGGCCATAATCTTTCCGTTATACTTATTTGCTTCCATCATCTGCTCGGAACGCGTTGTGACGATGTTCTGCCCGTATTTCTCCAGCAATTCATCAAGCGGCTCATAGTAGCCGCCGGCAACCATTTGATTCAAGTGCAGCCACGGCGCATCAAAGATCAGGTCTATGTTCTCGCCGGAGGACAGCGTAACTTGCGTTTTTTGCCCTAGATCCGCCCACGGAATAAATACCACGTCCAGCTTCACGTTTAATGTATCCGCCATTCGTTTCTCCGCTTCCGCAATAACGGCGTCGAAATCTCTCGGCCGGTCGCCCGGGATCATAATTTTCAAGGTGACCGGATCAAGCTTGGCCTGCGTGCCCTCTGCCATATCTTTGTTACCCGTGTTCGCTGCCGGCGTATCATTTCCGCCATTGCCGCTTTTGCCGCATGCGGCTAAGAGCGAAACGGCGAGAAAGAGCGTGAGCAGCAGCAGTACTGTCTTCTTCATTTGTTTGTCCTCCCTTTTTCTGAGCATAATAGCATTATCTTATCTTCTCTTCGTTGAAGAGAAACTTGTAAAATTATCCCTTGACTGCGCCGATGGTTAGGCCTTGTACAAAGTACCGCTGCACGAACGGATAGACAAAAACAATCGGTCCGATCGTCAAGCATACCGTTGCCAGTTGCACGACATTCGCGGGTACGGAGACGTTATAAGAGCCGCTTGCACCCGACACGTACGAGGTTACATTAATGTTCGAAATCAATTGACGAATCATAATTTGCAGCGGATGAAGCTTGTAATCGTCAATGAACAGCAATGCCAGCCACCAGTCGTTCCAATAATTCAAGGCGTAAAACAAGCTGATGGTTGCAATAACAGGCGTTGAGATCGGCATAATGATGTTGAAGAAGATTTTGAATTCTCTCGCTCCGTCAATCGTCGCGGATTCGTTGATTTCATACGGCAGCTGCCGGAAGAAGGACACGAAAATAAACGCATAAAACGGATTCAGGACATAAGGAAGAATCATCGCCCACAAGCTGTCCTTCAAACCGAGCCAGTTCGCGATAAGAATATAAAAGCCGACCAGCCCGCTGCCGAAAACAATTGTAAAATACGTGAAGAAGGCCATGATATTCCGGTATTTCACCTTGCGGTTGGCAATGACGTATGCGAAAGTCGCAGTAACGAGCACGGCAATCGCCGTACCGATCGACGTGACCAATATTGTGTTCATATAACTCCGCATAATTTGATCGCCTCGAAGCAAGAATTTATAGGCGTCCAGGCTGAATTCCGAAGGCCACAGCTGATAGCCGTTCTGAACAAAACTGTTCTCCGTTGCGAAGGAGCCGACCAGCACCATCCAGAACGGAAGCAGGCAAATGAACGTAAATACCGCAACAATCAGGTAGACAAAGGTGTTAAAAAGTTTATCATTCATTGTGCAGACAATCCCTTCTAGAACAATTTGCTTTCCGGATCGATTTTGCGGACTAGCCCGTTGAACAGTACAATACAGATCAGCCCCATGACCGACTGGTAAAATACGACCGCCGCTGCCATGCTGAAGTTGCCGAGCTGTCTTAATGCACGGAATGAGTACGTATCGATGACATCGGTCGTCGGAAACAAGATTCCGTTATCGCCGATGATACCGTAGATCATACCGAAATCGCCGTAAAATATCCTTCCGACGCCAAGAAGCGCCAACATAATAATGACCGGCCTGATGAGCGGGAGCGTAATCTTAATGATTTGCTGGAACCGCGTAGCCCCGTCGATTTCCGCCGCCTCATAGTACTCTTTGGAAATGCCCGTCATGGCGGCCAGAAAGATGACGGCGAAATAACCGGAAAACTTCCATACATAGATCAGCGTCAGGATGATCGGCCACACCCAAGCGGTTTGATACCAGCCGACCTCCTGAAGGCCTACGGACACCAGCAATTTATTCATCAGTCCGTCCTGAACGTTCAGGAATGCGAATACCATCAGGCTGACGACGAGCCAGGAGATGAAATAAGGCAGGAAAATAAAGGACTGCGCCAGCTTCTTGAAAAGCACGATGCGGATTTCGTTCAGCAGCAGAGCAATTAATGCGGAGAACGTCAATCCGAAAACAAGGAACAGGCCGTTTAAATAGATCGTGTTGAACGTAACCTTGAACCAATCCTGCCCGCCGAAGAAAAATTTAAAGTTGTCCCAGCCGACCCAGGCGCTTCCCCAAATGCCGTCGGCCAGCCGGTATTGCTTAAACGCAATTAAATGTCCCTGCATCGGCAAGTAAGCGAATATAATGAGGAACGCCAAACCCGGTAACGCCAGCAGATAGAGATCAATGTTTTTTTTGATTTCCCTAATAAACCCCATGCGGTGTGCCTCCAAACCCGATAAGCTTCTGTTTGTTGTACATCCTTATCGTACGCTTGCCGGATCTGGCCGGTAAAGTCAACATTCCGCCGATTCGGTTCTCAATTCGGCTTAAAACGTTAGATACAGCCAAAACGAGAACTTTACAGCCGTTTTGAGTACTATTGATAAACCGAATAGAATGGTACACTTTTAAGACAGAAAGATTACATCCAGACCGTTCTATGTAGGAGGAAATATTATTGAAAGCATTACAGTTCATCAGGCATCGACTTCGCTTGCTTTCATTCATTTGCGCCGCCGTCTTAATTGTCGTTCTTTTCTCGCTGTTCCTTTCCAGGGAATATGCCAATGAAGCCATGAACGACGTAAACAGCATTACGAGGTCCAAAATCGAACATATGGTGCAGAACACCCAGGTCACCCTCGACCATCTTCATATTTACGGGCTGAGCATGTTTCGCGATCCGATCATTAACAGCTGGCTGGTATCCGGCTCGAACGATAAGCTTGATGACTCCTCGGCCTTCATGGCACTAAGAAGGTACCAATCGCTTCAACCGTTTATTTCCAATTTATTTCTCATAAACAATAGGGAGCAGCGGATCATCGATGCGGAATACGGCGCTTCTTCATTTGTCGATTATAACCGGACGGAAATTCTTTCCTATCGGAAGGACATCCCCGAGAAATATATTCATTACCAAACCGTTTCTGTCGGCGGCCGCTCCTATGTGGCGCTTTTTATTCCCGAACCGGGTTACAATCACAACGTCCTGATCGTGTTATTCGATCGCATAAGACTCGAACAGTTCCTGTTCCAAAACAATAATGATATGGGAATTGCGGTGGAGGTGCTTGATCGCCACAACCGCTTTATCATGGGGGACGCGGAGTCGTTTGAAGGGGTGCGTCTGCCCACTGCGAATCCGATGGAATTCATCCCGGTGAAAGCGGGAGAAACGAACTTGCAAATCGTATCGTTCCAGCTGGAGAACTACGGATGGACGCTGAACTTCGCGCTTAATGAAGCAGTTATGACCCAAAATATCGGCTCTTTTCAAAAAAAGATTACGATTGCCTGCCTTCTGCTGCTCGCTATTCTTCTTGTCATTATGATTTCGGGATGGATGATGACGCTTCGGCCGTTTCGGCGGATTGCCCGGGAATTTCAAAGCAAAATTGGCGCAGGCAATGGGAAACGCAGGCAAGAGGATGCCGAAATTATTCGCAGCGGTTTCGAATACTTGCTCGACTCGGTCCGGCAGATGGACACTTCGCTCCGCAATTACCGGGATATCGCCAAGGAAGAATATTTGCGGCAGTGGATCCTGCAAGGGGCGGAAAGCCAAGCCCGTACGGCGCTTCATGAAATCGGCGTGCTCCCGAAGCTAATCCGCCCTCAAATGGCCGTCTTTCGCATCGAATCCTACAAGCAATTCGCAGACGAATATAGTTACCGTTCCCGTAAACTGCTCAAATATGCGATGGGCAACATTGCGTGCGAGATCGCGCGGTCGGATGGATATGCCGCCGAAGCGGCGGACATGGACGGGGACCATTTTGTTCTGTTATTCGCCGATTCCAAGAACGTTAGGGACGATGAAGCCGACAAGATGCTGCTTGCCGTACAATCGAACATTTTAACCTACTTAAAAATTTCCGCCGTGGTTGCAAGGAGCGGCAGCCTGTCGGAAGGGGCATCTTTCCGAAATACCTATGAGGGATTGTATGAGCTAACGCTGTTGAAATTCCTTACCGGCGAAGCGAAAATTTATACCGAGGCCGACATGGATATCTCGATTCGAACAGACAAACCGTTTCCTGACGATACGCTTGTAAGCGATCTGATCCTGGCTGTTAAAGGGGCTGACCAGGAGCGGATGAAGGCGGTTCTTGAACAGCTGATGTCGAGCTTGCGCGCGCTTTCCTTCGAGGAGCTGCATTTTCAGCTGAGGATGGTTGTGTACACGCTGTTTAAATCCTTTTCCAAAGTCATCGATTTAGAAGAAGCGGCTGGGACGGATCAGCTTCTTAACCGCTTTTCCTCGTTGTCCGAAGTTTTTCAGTGGCTGGAGAAGCATCTGCTTGCGATCATGAACGATCAGAAGAAGCGGCCCGAAGGCAGCCGCAAGGACGAAATTGCCCAAGAAATAGTTGATTATATTGAGAACCACTTGCAGGATCCGTCAATTAGTCTGGATACGATCAGCGATTATCTCGGGTTGTCCTCCAGTTATATCCGGCATGTATTCAAAGATGTCTACGAAGTTACGCTCGCAGACTATTTACTCGCCCAACGGATCGAGAAGGTCAAACGGCTGCTCGTGACAACCGAGCTTTCGATCCAGGAAATCGCTGAATCAGCCGGATTTCTGACAAAAAGCCACTTCTATAGTGCGTTCAAGAGATCCGAAGGAATGACTCCGCTGCAATACCGGTCGGTCGACCTAAATAGGGAAGGATAGTTTATTTCACATGGACTTTCCGGTATTAAGCATAGTCGTCCCAACGGCCTTTTTGAACAATTGAACAAAATAGGAGCTGTTCGGGAGGCCGACACGGTGACCGACCTGCTCCACGGACAACGATGAAGCAGCAGCAGCCCGGCGTGGTCGACCGCAGACATGAAGCGCTAAACAGCACGCTGGGAACTGCGCCTTCCCTTTATTGCCAATTGCGCCGATTTCCGACTTCTCTCCACCCAAGCGGACAGAGAATCCGTTATCGGCTGAAAATCCTCTGTTTTCAGCACACTTCCGGACCCTGGTTCCGTTAGTTAGTCTGAAAGTGCAGGATTGCTGTCGACGAACAAACAATAACGGAACCAGAGTCCACACAAATCATGTTCTGCCAAAGGTACAGGAAAAAAACGTCGAGCCAAGCGAAAACGCCTATTTGAGACGAGCCTTGGAAGCTGTTGGCCGTGAGGCAGCTTTAATGCAGAGATGGGACTGCCCGGCTTATTGCTCCGACTGTCCTTCAGTGTGCGAACATGGGTAATCTTATCAAGATGTTGCAAAAGCTTCCCTCAGCCTGTCGCTCATGAGATACCAGGCATCTTCTGCGACGGCCGGATCACCAAAATGAGTGAAGCCGTGCGCAGCTCCCTTATACTGCCTATAAGTAACCTTCACACCGGCTTGTTTCAATTTTTCCGCATATTCCCCCCCTTCTGCAGCAAGCGAATCCAACTCTGCCGTGATCACCAACGCTTCCGGCAAGCCCTGAAGCGATTCTGCAAAAACAGGGGAAGCCAACGGGTTACGGGCATCTTCCTTTTGCCTCAAATATAAAGCATTGAATTGTCTTGCCATCTTCACCGGAATCGCTTCCTTGAAGGACGGTTTAAGAGCCGGATCGGTATCCAAATCGAGCGGTGCATAATCGATAATCTGATAGACAATCGGAAGTTCATTGCCGCGCTGCAGGTTTAACAGACAGACGGCCGCCGCCAGATTGCCGCCTGCGCTATGGCCGCCAATCGCGATTTTCCCGGGGTTGATCGACACTTGTTCCGGATGCTCATGAACCCATTTCACTACCTCATAACATTCATGAACAGCAATAGGGAATTTATGCTGCGGCGCAAGCCTGTAATCGACATTGACCACAACACAACCGGCACGATCGGCAATGACTCTGCACCAAACATCGTCCATTTCCGCCTTTCCCATGACAAAGCCTCCTCCATGCATATTGATGTACACCGGCAGCGGTGCAGTTTGAGCATTGTCCGGCTTATAGATCAGCACGCGAGTACCGCCAAAAGAGGTAGGGAGTATCCTTTCTTCCTTTTGCACCGACGGCAGGGAGCTCGGTTCGAGCGCGTTGCTGCTGATACCGTCGATTCTCTCCCGCATATTCCGGGCAATTTTCGAAAGGATTCGAGAGCGGTAGGGATAAAATAACATCCCGATGACGATCGCTTGAAATTTTTGGGCAATTGCCTGTTTATCCATTGTTCTTCACTCCATTTCCTCCAGTTTCGAAGCTGCCTCTGCGATTCGTTCGAACGAACGGATAAGCGGCTCAACTTCCGATTCGTCCAGCACTTCCAATATGCGCCTGTTCACGACGTGGAACTGATTCTGTACTTTCTTTAATGCCGCAACTCCTTTCTCCGATAGTTTCAGAAGCGTTACGCGTCTGTCACCCTGATCGGCTAAACGTTCGACGAACCCGTTCTGGACAAGACGGTCGATGATCACCGTGATTGCGCTCGGTTTGACTTCCATTCGCTCAGCCAGCAGAGAAGAGGTCGTTCTCTCATCGTCCGCAATCTGCTGAAGAATAAAACACTGCTGGATCGTCAAGCCGTCCTCCAGTCTCGCGCTGATCCATGAAACCACTTTTCTGTTCGTTGCCAATATCGCCTTATGAAATCGTTCGGCGTAGTCGGTCCTTGTCTTGGATGTATGATCTTCCGTCACCGTTTCAACCTCCTGCAGATGTTGTTTCAACTCACCATTTAATTATTTTCATGGTTTAAAAATTTCGTTGTTTAATATTTAAATAGTTTAAATATATAATAAACAATAACCCCTGACGCCGTCAAGACGCCAAGGGCCGCTTTAATTGTCCTGTCCATAAAACGTGTTAGAAAAGCTTAGCTTGCTTGCCGCGTTTGCCGGCTTGAGCCGCTTCTCATCACACTTTTCCAAACCATAGCCGCAATTGCGGTCAATGCAAGCATAACGATCAACCATGCCGCATACGGAGTTAAGGCATCTATCGCCGCGGCTATCGGATTGGACGATTCGGTGACCCTTTCGGAAATCCAGGCGCCTGAAGCTATAATCGCCAGGCAGGCGCCAGCTATCCGGACGAACGGGAAGAGACGCGTAACGCTTAGAATGATTAGCCAAGGCACCGACACAACAATGACAGCTAACTGCATGATTTCAATACCAATGTTAAACCCAAGAATGGCTGCAACGAATTGCCATGCGCTTATCCCGATATCTATAATCAGCGAGGCAAATGCCATTCCGTGAACAAGACCGAACCCGAAGGCGACCGTCGCTTCCCGCCCCGGAAACAATGGCCTCAGCGCATGAATGGCGGATACTAGAATGGAAACCGCGATCAGTACCTCGATCCATTGGCTGGAACCGGGCACGTAACCGAGGGCTCCGGCAAACAACGTAAGAGAATGGCCTGCAGTAAAAGCTGTCACCACTTTAAGCAATTGCACGAGGCTGTGACGAATTCCGCCGAAGCCGGCCCAGCGATTCGCTTGGACAACCAGTGGAGCCGGAAGCAGCAGCACAAGCAAGAACATCAGGTGGTCCGTCCCTTCGGCAATATGCAGTATGCCGAGCGTTACGATATTCCGAAAGCCGCTCCACCAGCTACCGCCGCTGCGATCCACCTCGACCGACGTCACATCCGCGCGAAGCGTTCCGAGCAGCACGGGCTCACTCGGCGTAACCGCGTGGTTCCAATCGCTGCGAACGAAGATCATCACGGAGTGCGTGACGATTTCATGAAGAACAACATCATAATTGAAAGTGAAGCGATCGATCGGCGCACCGTCCGGAGGTATCATCGAGAGATTTACAATAAGATCAAATGGCTGTTCATCCAGTTGGAGCGACATCCCCGTCACGGATACGCTCCAGTTTTCGCCACCGGGGCTAACCGGCTTCACATGCTGCAAGACATAAGCGGTGAGTTCATCTTTACCACTATTCAGGACGTCTGACGGATAATCCGTAAGCGTCTTGCCGAAAGCAATCTCAAGACGATCAAGCGGAAGTATGAGGTCTGCCGTTACGCGATCGTCTGCGAAATCCATGGATACTTCAGAGTACGGCATCTGGTGTGCAGAGGCGGTCGGCACCAAAGCCCACAAGGCGATCATACAGACAAGGAACGGAATGAGTATTTTCCTCATGTTAATTCACCATTACCCGGTGAAGCTGCCGCCATAATCGGCGACTTTATCGCGCCATACGGTATGATAATGAATCTGATCCGTGTATCCGATGCCATTCTGGACTGCGAATTCAATCCATACGCGCGGACCGTCGATACGGACATAAGAGCCGTGAACGCTGAAATCCGTACTTCCCGACCAGGCAAGTTTGGTCTGGTTGAGCGCCTCGTCGGAGAAGTACGCTTCCAGCAGCTCGCCGTAAACCTCCTCATTCGTATCTTTCACCCAGGCTTCGATTGCTGCTTTCACCAATGCCTTCTGTTCATCGTTCAATTCGGATACGGAAAGACCTTCGCTAGCCGGAAACGCATTATCTTGTCCGGGGCCCGCAAGCACATCGTCATACGTTCCGGAGAGCTTTGCGGCCGCAAGCTGCGTGTCGTTCAGCGATTGAATCATGTTGTTCACGGCATCGTGACGAGCCGCGAGCGGAGTATAGGTAACACCGTCCATGGTAAAGCTTAACGGTTCTACAGCCACAAACATCGGTGTTGCGCCAGGAGTTGACGTGTTATACGTAAGATTGGCGGCAAAGTGATGGCCTCCGATTTGCAGCATCCACGGTTCAGAGGCAGACGGTTCACCCAGGAAAGCGACATAGTAAAAATCTGCATCCCACATCGTATTGCCGGTATCCGTGACTAAATACTCGTCAGCCATGATGAGCGATTTCAACGTCTCGTATCCGCCGTCTCCGAGGGCAACGGCAGCCATCGCTTTGAAAGCTTCCACGCTTTCGGCACTCAGAGTGCCAAGCATCAGACCGTTCCGCTGCGCCATTGTGACCGGTAAGTTGGACCATACTGCAGCATTATCCGCGGTAAGCTCGTATTTCAGTCCGCTGATCTGATCATCGGTGAGTGTTTTCTCAAAAGCTTGCGCCAAGCAGGCAATTTGAGCCGTCGTACCTTCCGTCGTGCAAGATGATGTATCCGCCGTGCTCTCCTTATTGATCGTTGCCGCGATGTCCGTCACGAGGCTGGAAGTATCGATACTTTGATTCATGCCGCCCATTGCCCCTCTGCCCTCGCCCCCATCGGGCGGTCCGCCCACCGTATCATTTCCGGTGTCAGATGCAGCATTGCCCTCCGATTGGGAAGCCTCATTACCTGAATTGGCTGACGAAGCGCCGTTCTCTGCGTCGTTACTGCCGCAAGCACCGAGAACCAAACTCATGATGACCAGCAGATATGTTGCGATAAATAAACTTTTTTTCATTTTCATCCTCCATTGATAAAAAATTGATTTTTGAGTTCAGCAAAACATTGCAGAAGTAACTAACATCCATCCGCACTCTCCTTTCTGAAAAAATTATATTCATCATATTATCCCTTCCTTAAATGGAACTGAAATGGAAACGCATCTGCTTTAACAATCCGTTTAAGCTGCGTTTAAGTTACCCGGTCTATTGTAAAGGTATTGAAAAGTATTGAGAGGAGTGAGCAACGGATGAATAAAAAGAAAAGAGGATCCAGGCGAATGCCGCTGATCATCCTTACTGTTTCCCTTTCTACGATTTGCGCAATTCTGTACGGGCTGGCTGACCGTTATTTAATCGAGCACGTGGAGGTGGTCGTCGAAACGCAGCCCACGACTTCTACCAGCAGCGCTGCTTCTACTTCCATTCCTATTGTTACGACGGCGACTGGAGCTAGGGAATCAACTGAAAAAGTCACCTCCGACGATTGGAACTATACGAGCGGCGACATCGATATTTCGATCGAGAAAGTAGAAACCGGCACCGGAAAGGATAAAATCACCTACTTCGTCGCCGATGTCGAGCTTAAGGATTCGTCCAATCTGCTGACAGCTTTCGCGGATAATGCCTTCGGCCGTAATATTATCGAGGACACATCGAAGATCGCCTCCGCGAACAAGGCGATTCTAGCAATTAACGGGGACTATTACGGGTTCCGCAACGACGGTGTCATCATCCGCAACGGCACGCTGTACCGCAACGAGCCGGCACGCGACGGGCTCGCGTTGTTCAACGACGGCACAATGCTTTCGTATAACGAGAAGGAAATTTCCGCAGAGGAACTGCTCGCTCAAAGCGTCACGAATACGTTCTCGTTCGGTCCGGTCCTTGTCAAAGGCGGCGAGGCAGTCGATGGTCTCGAGAACGTCAAGATCGATACGAACTTCGGTAACCGCACGATCGATAATGCCAACCCGCGTACGGGCATCGGCATCATCTCTCCCAACCATTACGTCTTCGTCGTCGTTGACGGGCGGCAGGAGAATTACAGCAGAGGCATGACTCTGGGAGAGTTTGCGCAATTGTTTGAGGATTTGGGAGCGACAGAAGCCTATAATCTCGATGGCGGGGGCTCGTCCACTATGTATTTTATGGGCAGAGTCGTCAACAACCCGGGAAGGAAAGGGGAGGAGCGCGGTGTCAGCGACATTCTCTATATCGCCGAATGAATCGATGCGAACGCAAACCAGTCAGACCATGGTAACCGTATTAATTCCTGCTTATGAACCGGACCAAAGACTGCTTTCACTCATCTCCGATCTCAAAGCGGCATGCAGCGCCTTGATCGTCCTTGTCGATGACGGCAGCGGCGAGGCGTTCCGCGATATATTCAACTCGGCCCGCGAAGCCGGCTGTACCGTACTCACCCATACCACCAATCTCGGCAAAGGCCGGGCCCTGAAAACCGGCTTTAGCTATTTAAAGGAATCCGAAGGAGACGGTGTCATTGTCTGTGCGGACAGCGACGGCCAGCATCTTCCGTCCGATATTATGCGGATCGCGGAAGCGGCGGTCGATCATCGGAATGGGATCGTACTCGGCTGCAGACATTTTAGCGGCAACGTTCCGCTGCGCTCCCGTTTCGGCAACAACGTCACCCGTATTGTATATGCGCTGACCACCGGACACCGTATTCAGGATACCCAGACCGGACTGCGCGGCTTCCCGGCGACGGCGCTTGACTGGCTGTGCGGGATTCCCGGCGAACGCTTCGAGTATGAGATGAACATGCTGCTGAAGGCGCATCGGGACGGCTATTCGATGCACGAGGTACCGATCGATACCGTTTATTTGGCAAATAACAGCTCTTCGCATTTTCGCCCGATTGCCGATTCGGCCAAAGTATATTTGCCGATTCTGAAATTTTGTTCATCCTCGGTGCTTTCGGCAGCGCTCGATTTCATGCTGCTCCTGTTGCTTCAGATGCTGACGGGCATATTGTTCTTCTCGGTCGCAGGCGCCAGGGTTTGCAGCTCGATCTTCAATTACTCGATGAACCGGCGCTTTGTTTTCGGCAAGAAGCAGCGGCCGCCGGTCATCTCGTCGGCGCCGAAATATTTTGCACTTGTCCTGTTGATCATGCTGCTGAACTACGGCTTTATCTATGTTTTTCACGAAGGTCTCGATATTCCGCTTGTGATTGCCAAGCTGCTTACCGAAGGCTCGCTGTTCGTCTTTAGCTTCTGGTCACAGCGGAAATTCGTATTCTAAGCAAAGGCGTTTTTAGTGCACCACCTGGCGAACCTCCTCCTGCGTTGAACGGGGAGAGGTCGCCAAAGCCAATGACGACCGGATCATCCCTCGAAGCGAGCATGACGTTGAGCTGATCGTGGCCGGGTGCTGCCAGATGCAATGTTACTTTACTCGTACCAATATCCCGGGATGATCTCCCTTTCCAGTTCCAACAACTCTTTAATAATCATATCCGCATCATGTATGGAATTCACAAGCGGATCGGTCATCATTGCTCTTCTCAATTTCGTGAAGCTCCGTTCCACAACAGCCTCCGCAGTTAATTCGTGCGTATCCAGCACCAGCTCCTGCATGCCCCGGATTCCCCGCGGCATTTCACCCACGTGAAGCGGCTTGATACCATTCATACTGACTTCGCTTAACAACTCAAGGAATGAGTCGTCATTCATGTTGGTCACCGCGCCGTTATTGAGCGTATTAATAAAGAAGCGCTTGCCCAAATTCCCCACCATGCTTTCGATAATATCCGTCGCGTGATCGGGTCCGAAGCATTTCATATAATCGGAGATAGAACGTTTCCCGGAAATGAAGTCGTCCACTTGCCGCCACATTTCCTCATGCCGCTTATACCGGTCTTCCGTTTCCCAAATCGATAAGGGCGGGATGGCGTCTTCCGTCTTGCCAAGTCCCTGCCAATACCGGACATATTCTTTGGTGTGGGCCGTACATGTTGGAATATACCCGAAAATGTTATAAAGTTCATAAGTGATGGCATCGTTGTAAAGCGCTTTTGCACCAGTATCGCCACCGTTGTTTTCCGTAGCCGCAGACTTCCTTAATGCCTCGGCGATCGGGGACATAACGTTCGTTCCGTCATATTCGGCCTTAAGCAGCCAGGTGAAGTGATTGACGCCGGCCACCCGGAAATCAAACTTCCGGTCGACCTCCTCGGTAAACTCTCTTCGATCCTGAATGATCCCCGCTCGAACCGCATAATACGCTTTGATTTGCGGCATGTGATGACTGTCGCAAAGCGCGAACGATTTTAGGTTCGGTGCATATCGGCTTAATGCGATTCCATGAACCGTTGAGGGATTAATATAATTGATTACCCAAGCATCGGGACAAAGCTCCTCAATGTCTTTCGCGCATTCCATAATGACCGGCAGTTCTCTCATCGCCCTAAAGATCCCGCCGGGACCGATGGTATCCCCGGAGCACATGCGAATTCCGTATTTTAAAGAAACCTCGCAATCGATGCCGCGGTACTTAACGGTGTCCTCAGCAAAGCTGAGCACGACGAAATCCGCACCCTTCAGTACCTGCCTCCGATTCGTCGAGCCTTCCACTTTTAGGAGTACATCGTTTTCCTTTGCGACCATTTCAGCGAGCCTTACCATCTTGGATAGTTTTTCTTCGTCTGTATCTACCAAAGCAAGTGTTCCGTTATTCAAATATTTCGAGTGAACCATTTGCCAGATCGACTGACGCCCAAAGAACAGACTCCCCGCCCCGATGACAACCACCTTCGGTTGTGAAACTTTTAAATCCATTGTGATCAAACCTCCTGATTGGTTATAACCTCATTATAGGAGGATGGTTCAAAAGTAGAATAAGAGATAGTTTCGGTTTCATGTCAAATAGTATGATTCAAGACCATTAAATTCAATGATATACTAAAATAACATGAAAAATGTCTTCGGGTAGAGGGATGACAATGGATACGAAAATGAAAGACATGGGAATTCTTAATGAATTGTCGGAATTGATCTCACTTCGAATGAAATCGTTCTTTGAGCTTGCTCATGACGGGAAGTGGTTCGAACACAAGGCGCACATTGACTATGATCTTTGGTTCATTCAATCCGGAACTGTTACCCTTACGATAGATGGAATGGAACATACGGCAAACCCGGGAGATGTGGTCTTTTTTTACCCCGGGGTTCCCTATATGGCATCTACCACTGATAAGGGGTGCCGCTTTATTTACATTCATTTCGATTTTGAAATCGGCAAGCAAGGGCGGATACTAAACGATTTTGGGCTGTCAGGAATCGTACCGCAAGAGCTGATTGGGGAAGAAGCCATCATGTTCGGCAAAGCCTTTGCGCAATCGCATCGGTTAAGCAGCATGCCTGGGAACCGTTTATATTTAAAGGCTTGCCTGACGGCCGTCATTGCCAAAATCATTGAACTCTACGGACAAGACCAATATACAGGCTCATTTCTGAAAGGGAGAATACCAAGGAATACCGAGAGAAATTTGGACGTGCTGCAGCCGGTATTCGATTACGTTAATAACCACCTGCACAAATCGATTAAAATGAATGAGCTTGCAGCGCTCGTAGGCATATCCGAAAAATACTTTATCACTTATTTCAAAAAAGCCTTAGGCATTACTCCGGGACAATATATTTACCAGATTAAGATGAACCGGGCGAGAGAATACTTAAACGTTAAGAAGTATACAATTCAACAAATTGCCAACTTTCTGGGTTATCCGGATGCCTTTACGTTCTCGAAAGCTTTTAAAAAATACTATAACGTTCCCCCATCAAAGTTCGAGTAATGTTCTTTCGCCAAGCGGGGGAACCGCCCAGGATGTAACCGCTAGAATATCCGATGCTTCCATCCGTCCAGCTTGGCGAAGGCTTCTACATAATAGTAATCGCCGAAAATTAAAGAGTAGTCTACATGGTGGTTCAACGGACGATTACCGGTTGCCCTGATAAGAATCGGCTGAAAATCAGTACGATCCAGCGTCGCGTAACGTTCCGTAAGCGAGCGAAGAATGCGTTCGGCTGCATTGGAGTATACGTGCTTCTCGCTGCCTGGGACTGGGACTGAACCTGCAATTTCCAGCAATCCGGATGCGGCAATGGCTCCGGCCGAGCTGTCGCGCGGTTCTCCTTCGAAGCTGTCCAACCGGAAGTCCCAATAAGGAATGTGATCCTCGGGAAGGGAGGCGATGAAGAAATGCGCGACACGCTTCGCGGTATGGAGAAAGTCGACGTTGCCGGTATCCCGATAGGCTAAAGCGAATCCATACAAAGCCCAAGCAGTGCCGCGGCTCCAGGCCGAATCGGGCGCCTTCCCTTGGCCCCCCAGCGAGCCAAGGTATTCCCCCGTCTCCGGATCGAAGGAGAGAATATGGTTGACCGTTCCGTCTTCCCGTATGGCATGCTTCATAACGGTGTTCGCATGGCGGACGGCGATATGCTTATAGCGGGGGTCTCCCGTTATACGACCCGCCCAAAAGAGAAGCGGGATATTCATCATGCAGTCAATGATGGCCCATCCCGGTACCGGATTTCCGTTCGGGCCATCATCCCAGGCCCGAATGAATTCGCCGGCGGGATTAAAGCGGGCAGCAAGGAAATTCGCCGCCTCCAGTCCCCGGCGCTTCGCATCCGGATCCCCGGTCAGGCTGTGCTTGATGACGGCAGTAGGAAGGAATTGAAACCCGACGTCGTGATTCAGCTCATCGGTGGGCTGTACGAGCCATCTCTCCAGCTCTTCGTCCCGGTTCCAGGCTGCAAGTTTGTAGCTTTCCTTTCCCGTTACATCGTGCATGATCCATAGAATGCCAGGCCAAAATCCGCTCGTCCACCAATCCGGCCGGCGAACTTGATAAATCCCATCCTCGCCGGCATTTCGAATAAAGAAAAGCAAGGAACTTCTGTTACAACATCCTCAAATACAAATAAAGGAAGTTGCTCTGATGGCCGGTTTTGAAGATGCTAACTATTTCAGTACCGTCTTTAGAAGGTTTGAACAGATAAGTCCCAACCAATTCAGAAAGTTACATCATCTTTGATAACACTTCTTAACTCACCGGGAATTGCTTTGGCATACAAAAAAAAGCAGCCGAGCCCTCGGAGGCTCGGCCAAACAACCTTATCTAAAACCCAAAACACCTATAATCTCCTCATGCACCTCCGGCGGCGCAGCCACAACGCCCCCATGATACAACCAACCGATCTCCCGGCCTTGCAAGTCGGAGAACCTGCATCCCAGTTCCTCTAATATGACCCGCGAAGCCGCGTAATCCCAAGCCTTTACATTATACTGAACATATGCGCCCAGCTTCCTGAGCGCAATATCGCATAATTCCATTGTGGTCGCTCCATAAACCCGGATCCCCCTTGCCTTGGAAATGAGCGATTTAAACTCGGACCATTCGTCCGTTCTATGCCATGGCACCGTAATGGCGATCAGTTCATTCTCCAGCTTAAGCCGGGCCGGAAGCGGGCTCAGCCTTCGATTGTTAACAAAGGCGCCTTTGCCCTTAACGGCACGGAACAATTTGTCGCTCATCACATCGTAGACAATCCCGAAAACAGCCCCATTCCCCGTACATAACGCAACGGAAACGGCAAACTCCTGATTTCGGTTAATCATATTCGCGGTTCCGTCGATCGGATCGATGATCCACATATATTCGCCCGAAGAAGTCCGGTTATTTATATTTTCCTCACCCAAAATCGAGTGATCGGGATAATTCGTCGTTATCTGTTCCACCAGCCAGCTTTCCACTTTCCGATCCACTTCGGTTACCAAATCCGAATGGCTGGTTTTCATTTGGTATGCGATAGGGTCGGTGCTTATTTTTTCCTTGATCAAACGTCCTGCATCCATGACCCATTGTATCGCTTGTTCAAAGATATGCAACTCGAACAGTTCTCTATCTCTTGTTGCGATGCTTTCAAGCCCCATACGGCTCTCCATCCTCTCCATGAATTACTGCCTGGCATCTTTTCATTCCAACCCGATGCCATCCTCATGCTCCACTCTTTTCAAAGCTGACATTCGTTTTCTTTCCAAATAGTTACCTAATTTCGCCATCACCGTCGATACGATATACGTGAATAGCACCAGCTCATAGAAACCTGCTCCAATCCCGATGCCGATCCCCCCGACATACAGAATCATAGCGGCAGATGTCAAACCCTTAACTTGCAGACCGTTCTTCAAAATAACCCCTGCGCCCAAAAAACCGAGACCGGAAACAATTTGGGCCGCGAGCCGCATAGGGTCCATCATTGTATTCGTTCCGAGTTCGTTATATTTTTCCACACTGTGTATCGAAATTAAGGTGATTAGGCAGCAGGCCGTACAGACGTACATATACGTTTTGATGCCCGCCGGCTTGCTCTTCGCCTCCCGGTCCCAGCCGATCAGAAATCCTAACGAAGCGCTTAATAAAATTTGAACAAAGATCATCGCATGATTTATCAAATACTCCATCCAGCGTTCCCCCTTGCAGGCCTAAATCGACGAACGCTGGATGAGCTTCGATGGAAGCACATAATGCTCCTGGAAATCGGCAGACGGCGAGTTGATCCGCTTCAGCAATATTTCTGCCGCTTTCACACCCATTTCAAAAGTCGGCTGCCTGATGACCGATAAGCTTGGTTTCGTAATCGAGGACCATTCGTAGTCGTCAAAGCCGATGACGGCGATTTGTTCGGGAATTTCTAATTGACGGTCGATCAGATATTGCATCACCCGGATGGTCATTTGATTGTTAACGATAAATACGGCGGTAATCCCCGCCTCGAGCATCTCTTCGATCAGGCGCTGCCCTTCGTGCCCTGTCCTGTCCTTCGACCTGTGCTTGATCAACCGGTCGTCTACAGCAATGCCCGCTTCTTCCAATGCGGCTGCGTAACCTGAGAGCCGTTCTTTGCTTGTGCTGATGTTGTATGTTCCGTTAATCAGCCCGATTTTTTCATGGCCCTTGCGAATCAGCGTTTGCGTCGCTTCGTACGCCGCTTGAAAGTTGTTGATGGTGATGCAATCTTTCTTGCAGCCTAACGGATTTCGATCAATAAATACGGCAGGGAAATCGTCCGGGAAGCAATCCTCCACATGGGAATATTTCTCGGCCAGAGAAGCTATAATGATTCCGCTAGCATATTGATCGACGGATTGCCGAATATATTGCTTCTCTTTCTCCAAGCTGTATTCGGAATTCATGACAATTAACTGATGTCCGTTCTCGCTGAGTACGCTTTGGATCGCGCTGGCCAGCTCGGTAAAGAAATAGTTGGTCAAATCGGGGACGACTAACCCCACAATATTCGATCTGCCCTTACGCAACGTCTGGGCGAAGTTATTCGGTTTATAGTTCAGCGCTTCCATGGCATCCAGAACTTTCTTCCTTACGCTCTCGGAAACAAATTTATTTCGGTTGTTAATGACATTCGAAACCGTAGCGGTCGAACATCCGGCCAGCTTCGCCACTTCTTTGATTGAAACCTTCATTGTGTTCTCCTTCTATCCAATCAGAATATGAAACCCATCATCCTTTAATCCCGGTAGAGGCGACGGAACGTATGAATTGTTTCTGAGCTGCGACAAACAAGATCAGAAGCGGCAGCGACATCATGGTTGCAAATGCAAAGATTTGTCCCCACTGCGTATTCGATTGGGTAACAAACAACGTTTGCATCGCCAGCGGCAGCGGGCGAACCGCTTCTCCCCGCGTAACCAAGATCGGCCATAACAAATCCCCCCATCGTCCCAGCGCGTAAAAAATGACGACAGTCGCAATTACCGGTCTGGATAAAGGTAAAATGATACGGCGGTAGATCGTCAAATAGCTCGCTCCGTCCATAATGGCCGCCTCCTGCAGTTCATTCGGGAGCTGGCGGAAAAACTGGTAAAACAAAAAGATGAATAACGATTCCGCCAAAAAGGGCAAGATTTGGACGATATACGTGTCGACAATTCGAAACTCGTTCACGAGCAGAAGCATCGGAATCGCAACAGACTCGACAGGAATGATTATGAGAGCCACGATAATTGGGATTAATACCTTTTGTCCGCCGAAATTTAACTTCGCGAGCGCATAAGCGAACATACTGTTAATAATTGTACCAAAAATAATCGTTGACCCGGTAATGATAACTGAATTAAGAAAATATCGGGAAAAATTCATCCGGTCAAGGACTTTAAAGTAGTTGTCAAGCCCGATTTGACCATAGGGAATAAAAGCTTTGAAATTGCTCATATCGCTCAATATCTGCATTTCACTCAGCTTCAAGGACGATACAATCATGAAAACGGTCGGAAATAGGAATATAAACAAGAAGAGCGACAACATACTATAATGTGCAAGGTTAGATGCCACCTTAAATTTCATAGAGGTCATTTACGAGTCCCCCTGACTGACTTTGGACAATTTCATCTGAATCAGCGAAATGATCAGCACAATGATCAGAAAAATCACGCTCATCGCGGAAGCGTAACCGATTTTCATATTGATGAAGCCTTCGGAGTAGATTAGATACACCAGCGTCAAGGTGGATTTGTGAGGTCCTCCACCCGTCAGCGACACAATCTGGGTAAACAGTCTAAAGCTAAGAATCGTCGTTGAAATCATCACGAAGATTAACTGGTTTCTAAGCAGCGGAAATGTAATATGCAGAAATCTTGTCGCTGCGCCGGCTCCGTCAATTTTCCCGGCTTCATACAATTCTTCGGGTATATTCTGCAAGCCTGCCAGGAAGATGACCATTTGAAAACCGGCCCCTTGCCATACCGACAGCATAATGATAGCAATCAAAGAGGTGTTCGGATCGAACAACCATTGCTTCGGCTCAAAAGCGCCGAACGTGACAAAATGAAGCAGCGCATTGATAAACCCGTGCTGATCCGGGCGCAGCAGCAGCGACCAGACGATCGATACAACGACCATGCTAATGACGACCGGACTAAAGTAAACCGTCCTGAAGAGCGTAATGAAAGGCTTCTTACTATTGATCAGCATGGCTAACCCTAGCGCCAAGGCCGATTGCACGGGAACAGCGATCAGAACGAACTTCACCGTATTCATGAGTGCAATGAAAAAATCCTGGCTTTGAAAGATTCGAATATAATTCGCGAGCCCGACGAAAGTTACCTCCCGGTTCGGCGGCATGATGAGCATCCGATTGGTCATTGAGTAAAACACGCTCATCACAAAAGGCAAAATCAAAAAAACAAGGAGCACGATCAAGGCGGGAGCGCTGAGCAGCCAACCGACCCATACTTCATTCGTTGCGGAAAAGGCGAACCTCCGTCGTTTTTTGGTTTTGATCGCATTCATGCTTGGTTTCTCCTTTACGATTCTGGAGTAAGTGAAGCGGATTCTATTCCACTAGAATTCGCTTCACTCCGTCCTTACACCTGTCTATTACTCGAAATAGCCTGCATCTTTAATGGTTTGATCAATATTTTTTGCGGCTTCATCCAATGCTTTCTTAACATCCGCTCCCAGAATGATATTCATCGTTGCCGTGCCGATATTTTTTTGGAAGGCGGAGAAGGCCGGTGTAATCGGTCTTGGCCACGCATGTCCAAACTCCAGCTGCTCGCGGTACAAGTAATACTTCCCGCCCGGCTTATATTCGTCGATGCCATCCAGAACCGAAATCCGCGAAGGAATCGCTCCATTCGCCTCGGCAATGCCTTTGACGTTCTCTGCGGACATAAAAGCTTCAAGCGCTTCCCATGCCGCATCCGCCACGCCTTCTTCCTCTGCTCTGGAGGTCATGGTCCAGCCCCAGCTTCCGCCGGTCGTGTATACCCCTTCCCCGAAATCCGGGAACGGAATGAGGATCGCATTGTCCCCCAAGCCTTCTTCATGGGCAGGTCCCATCCAGTGCCCGACCAGCATTAAGGCCGAAGTTTTCGAGCCGTGGAAATCATCGAAAGTGGTTTGTACTTTGTTCACGTACCCTTTATTAATCAAATCCTGCAAATATTTAAATGCATTCACCGTTGCTTCGCCGTTTAATACGCCTTCAGCCTTATGCGTTTCCCGGTTCTCGAAATCGCCGCCAAAACCTTTGACCCAAGGCAGATAGGAATAAATCCACCAGCCTTCACCCCTTGCAACCGATACATCCAGCGCGTATTCGACTTCAGGCAGCTTTTGCAGCTTTGCAAGCGCGTCTTCAAACTCCTCTTTGCTCCATGCATCCTTTACACCGGTTGGAATGCGGACGCCCGCTTTCTCCAAATACGATTTATTGGCCCAGAAGCTAAGCCCGCTTTCAAATTGGCCAAGGAAATACTGCTTGCCGTCATAGGTGCCCTCTCCAAGAACGGACGGCAGGACATCATTTTTTAATTCCGGCGTCAAGTAATCATCGAGCGGATTCAGGAAGCCTTGGTAAGCCATGTAAGGCATTTCCGTAAAGTCGATATCCAGAAGGTGAGGCAGCCCGCCTGTAAGCGCCGCGGCCCGCATTTGATCGTGATATGATTTATTCGGAAGCGTCGTCGCTTTGATCTCAATCTTGTCCTGCGATTTGTTGAAGTTGTCTATCATTTTGTCGTAAAATGCGTTTTCCGCGTCCGTTCCTGTGTGCTTCCACAGCTCCAAAACAATCTTGTCAACGCTTTCATTACCCGCTGCAGCCGGCTCGTTCGTTGTCCCGCTTGCATTGCCCGTATTTTGTGCAGTTCCTTGATTCGAATTGTCCTGCTTCGGCGCGCAGGCAACGACCATCAAAGCCAAAATAAGTACAGAACACAATAAAGATATTTTTCTCAAAACAGCTCCCGCCCTTCAGATAATTTTGAATCATGCATTTTTTTACGTTTCATGACCTATGCTGTTTATTCGCCGCCCTAGATCCCCCTTATAGGCTCACCTCCGAATTTTACTAAATCGTTTAACTGGATTTCATCGTACGATACAATCATTTCTTTTGTCAACCATGAAACTTGTTAACTGTTTGTAAATGATGAATTACACAGAAGTGAAAAAGGGTAAAAATTACTTATATGCCACCGTTTATTCGCTTATTCTTGTTTAACGGCTTCTCTCTTCTTCTCTATTGCCGCCCTTCATTTTTATAAAAAATCCACTTGAGTATTCACCATCATCGTGATATCATCGAGCCAAAAGCATATCATTTTAGTTAAACGTTTTATGTCATTGTTCTTTATCAAAAAGAAGAAAAGAGGTATTTCAGATGGATATTACTGTAAAATTTCTGGGCTCTAACGATGCCGTACCGGATGTCGACAACGATACCGTCAGCTTTGTCATCAATGACCGTACGCTCGTCGATACCGGCTGGTGCGCGGTTCATAACTTAAGGCGACATGGCATCGATCCGTTAGAAATCGACCATTTGCTGTTCACCCATTTTCATCAAGATCATTACTTGTCGCTGCCTTCGCTGCTCTTTTATTGGGTAATGAAGGGCAAAAATCTCGAGGGTCTCACCATTCTGGGCCCTGCCGAAGAAGTGCATCAGGTTGTGCAGCGTACGGTGGACTTTTTGCAGCTTGATCGATTTTTCCCTCATCTTTCGAAGCCCGTCATCGTTCCGATAAATGCCGGGGATACTTATGAATATGGGGATGTAAAGCTTTCCACATGCGCGTCCAGGCATACCGTTCCCGCTTTGTGCTACAAATATACGCACAAACCGTCCGGAAAGCAGATTTCGTTTACAGGCGATACGGCTTGGCATCCCCCGATCATCGAGCATGTGAAGGGCAGCTCCCTGCTTATCCATGAAGCCAGCATGGGGACGGAAGAAGTGGCGCCGGATCATCCGTCTGCCCATTCCAGCGCCATGGACGCCGTAAGAGTGGCTGAAGCCGCGGGAGTCGACACTTTGTGTCTCGTTCACGCCAGAACTGCTTATATTGAAGATTCGCTTAAGCGTGCGCGGCAGCTTTATTCGAAAGAAGTTTATTGGCCCCATGCAGGACAAGTAGTGCATGTTTGATTATTTCAACTTTTCCCTGGAGGCATCCATATGAACACGCATCAGAAGAAGCTGGAAGAGGCAAACCAAGCCCTGAGACAAGCGGTGGAACAACTTCGCTTCGACCCGCACAAACCGGCATTCCATGCCCATGCGCCGGCGAATTGGCAGAACGATCCGAATGGGCTGGTTTACTTTAATGACGAGTACCACTTGTTTTATCAGCATAATCCTTTCGCGCCGAAGCAGTGGGGAAGCGGACCGATCCATTGGGGCCATATGAAAAGCAAAGATTTGGTGCACTGGGAGCATCTCCCCATCGCGCTTGCGCCCAGCGAAGAGTATGACCGTGACGGATGTTTCTCCGGAGGAGCCGCCGTTCACGACGGAAAGCTGTATTTGTTCTATACGGCTAACATCTTTACCGTACCGCCGGGTCTTCCGGACGATTTATTGCAGCAGCAGTGCATCGCCGTCAGCGTTGACGGTATTCATTTTGACAAGTCGGAATTGAACCCGGTGATCAAGCATCCCCCGGCCGACATCGGGCAAGACAATCATTTCCGCGACCCGAACGTGTTTTTCCACGAAGGAGTCTGGTATATGCTGATCGGGAATCGTCTGGGAGGCGACGGCAAAATTTTGTTATACCGCTCCCGCGATCTTCTCCATTGGGAATATGTAAAGGTATTCGGCGAAAGCGGCGGCGACATGGGGTATATGTGGGAATGTCCCGATTTCTTCCCGATGAACGGCAAAGACGTACTCCTCTTTTCGCCCCAGGGCATCGGATGGCCGGATCAGCCGAACATCTCGGGATACTATGTAGGAAAGCTGGATTACGAGACGCTTGATTTCGCGCACGGGGCGTTTCATAAATTGGATCACGGGTTTGACTTTTATGCTCCCCAATCGTTCACGGATGGGAAAGGGAGAAGAATCCTGTTCGGCTGGATGAGAATGCCCCGGAATGCGGATAAGCAGTGGGCCGGCTCCATGTCCTTGCCGAGAGAGCTGCGGGTAACCGGCGATCGTCTGACGATTCATCCGGTAGAGGAATTAACCTTGCTGCGGCAGCAGCAAGTTACGGTTTCGGACGTTCGGTTGAGTCAAGATGTAAAGACAACGTTCCCCGGCATTAAAGGCACTTGTATCGAGTTATTGTGCAGATTCGACCTGACAAACACGGAAGCGGCAGAATTCGGCCTTGAGATTCGAAGCTCTCTTTGCGGGGATCAGAAAACTGTGGTCACTTATTCCAAAGAACATAACACGATTACGCTGGATCGTAATCAGTCAGGGGAATACGTCTCCGGGACACGCGTATTGGAGCTGCAGCAGCGGCCGGATGAGCTGGAACTGCACCTCTTCTTGGATACTTGCATGATGGAGATGTTTATCAATAACGGCGAATATGTCATGTCGGGCTGGCTTTTCCCCGATCCCGGCAACGAGGATCTCGTGTTCTTCTCTCGCGGAGGGAGCACAACCATAAAATCGGTGGATTGCTGGGGCCTGAAATTGTAAGCCAAAATCAAACAAATAACCGGCTGCCGCAGCAGCCGGTCCGATTCATCTCTCAAAACGAAACCATCCAAAATCAAAGTTCGAGCCCGGCAGAAAGATGAAGGTCACTTTCTGCACTCCTGTTATTTTGTCCAGTTCGAAAACCCGCTCTTCGTATCCATCCGTCAACTTGAAATCGACAAGCTGGTTGCTCTCGCCATCCTGGCTTTCGAACCGGATATGAATCGTATTTTTATCAATAGGGGAGCTTCCATAGACAACGAGCTGTGCGGCGCCTTCATTTCCAAAATCCATTTGTTCAAACTCCAGGGAAACGTTATTTCCGATCCCCTTGACGCTTTTTTCCATCATTGTAAAGGTATCCCCGTAAATACGGTCGCACTCCGAAGCGAAGTTTTGCTCGAAGGCTCTGTTCAATTTCCGGAAGGAAAAGCCTTTGATATGCACCTTCTGACGAAGGACAAAACAGATCGAAGTAATGCCGCGAAGCCGCTTGGGCAAATGGTAGGTCTCTTCCTGATACACATTCCACTTCGATTTTTTTTGATAGATGACGTCAGCCAGCAATTCGCTGCCCTCTTCATCCGGCATCCCTTCCCAGATTTGCAAGGAATACGCTTCACTTGATAATGCGAAGATAGGAATCGTAACGGTATCGGAACCGTAAGGACCAAAGTCAATATCGCGAAAACCGACCTGCGTTTCGCCGTCTCTGGCGGTGGCCACTCCTCTTTCGTTTCCGTTGCCAACCTCGCCCTTGCTGTAATCATAGAGGCCGGCAGTTATAAATCCGTAAGGATCTTTGTAGGCTGTGCCGAGGCCATCTGCCTTATATTCCAGCTGGGATATGAGCTTCGTCTTGTCCGTGCCGTTCTTGCTCATGCAGCGAAGCCGGAACTCTCCATCTCCTAAAGCCGTGATCTTCGCTTCATGACCCAATGCTTCTACTTTGGCAATACCCGTTGCAATCCCCGCATCATTCACTACACTCCACTCTACATCTTGATAAGAACAATCTTGAGGGTGTAATTTTGCCCGTACAACCATCTCGCGTCTGGATGCATCAAACCGTTGTCCCGAATCGCTGATGATTTCAATTTTTCGAAGGGGGATTTCTTCCCTCTCTCCGGTGCTCCATGGAAGTTCCCGATTTTTCGTGCTTGCAGAGAGCCCCTCCAGAACTTCATCGCTTGCAGGAAGAGCCTCGAATTCTGCAGTCCGGCTTTCAAGACCATCGGAAGATACGGTAATCTGAATCTTTCCAGGCTCCAATGTCGCTCCGATGATTGCCATCAGTTTGCCGCTGAATAATCTTCTGCTAAGCCCTTTATAAGGATCATAGTCCGTGCTGTCTCCATTATCGAGACCGATCAGACGGCCCGCTCCCGCAACCTCGACACTCACCCGGTTATTCGCATTTTCTACCGGATTGCCTTCCTCGTCCTCCATCGTGATTTCAACAAAGATCAAATCCGTTCCGTTGGCGGTCAGTTTATCTTTATCCGCATGCAAACGAATCTTTTTGGCATCTTTAAAGGATTTTCTGATATCCGTAGCGATTACGCGGCCGGTTTCATCATAGGCGATCGCCTTGAGCTCACCTTCCTGATAAGGAATCTTCCACCAACCGACCAGCTGTGTGCCGTTATCATGGTCAATGTCAAAGGTTCCTATTGTCGAGCCATTAAACTGCAGCTCAATCTTGGGGGCGTTCGAACAGACCCGGACATCGATGATCTGCCCTTCATTAAAATCCCAGTATGGGAAAATATGCACCATCGGCCTTGTTTTATAGTCCGTCCATGCCGCTTGATAGATGTAAAACAGGTCTTTCTTAAAGGTAGCCGTATCAATCTGTCCAAAATAGGAGTTCTTCGTATGGTACGGAGTCGGTTCACCGATATAATCGAATCCGGTCCATAAAAATTGACCGAGGGAAAAAAGCGTATCCCTTTCCGCAAGAATGCATGCTTCCGCCGACTTCGCCCCCCAACTCGTCGAACTGTTTCCAAGGGCGGAGCATTGCTCGTCGTCATCGGCAAGGATGGATTTTTCGAACGGGAAATGGTAAATCCCCCGGCTTTGTACGACAGAAGCCGTCTCGCTGCCGTAGATAACCCAGTCCGGATGCTCCTCGTGATGCTTGAGGTAATATTTTTCCGCATAATTATAGCCAGCTACTTTAACGATATCGGCGCATTTTTGAGCGTTTTCCCATGGCATGTAATTCGATCCGATGGTCACTTTTGCATTTCCTTTGGGATCGTATTTATGGACAAGCTCCATGAGCATCTTTGTGACTTCCTGACCTCGCTCATCCGCATGTGTATCATAAACCTCATTCCCGATACTCCACATCAACAGACTCGGATGATTCCGGTCCCGCCTGACCCAGCTCTTCACATCGAGAGGCGCCCATTCCTTAAAAAATCTTGCATAATCATAATGGGTTTTCGGTCTTTCCCACATATCGAACGCTTCCGATACGACAAGCATGCCCATCTCATCCGCGAGGTCCATCAGCTCCGGGGCCGGCATATTGTGGGCTGTCCGGATGGCGTTCACACCCATTTCCTTTAAAATGTCAAACCTTCTTTTCAAAGCGGTTTTATTAAACGCTGCTCCCAGCGCTCCTAAATCATGATGCTCACAAACGCCGTTCAACTTGATCTTTTTGCCGTTAAGCCGCAATCCCTCATTGGGATCCATTTCAATGCTTCGAAACCCGATATGCCGGGTTATAATTTCAATCGGTTCCTCCGCCGCGGCAGGCTGTAATCGGGTAATCAACCGGTAGAGATGAGGCTCGTCCGTGCTCCATAATAAAGGATTTTCCAGTAACAGCTTTTGTTCATTGAGTACAACAGAATGATTTCCCGGGGCTACAAGCTCTGAAACAGAGGCAACCGCTTGCCCCTCGTGCAGGATCGTATGCGAAAGCCGTACGTCTTCACAGATGTTCGTTTCGGTCTCGACTTCAACCTGCCAGCCGTCTTCCGTCTTCTTGGTTGTAACATAAATGCCGTCCGTAACGATATGATTGTCGCCTCTCGTCTTCAGCCATACATTGCGGTAGATGCCGGCCCCCGAATACCATCTGCTGTTTGGGCTTTGATGCACCACTTTTACAACAATCTCATTCTCCCCTTCGATGACGGCATTTGTTATTTCGTGTTCGAACGAGGAGTACCCGTACTTCCACTCTCCGACAAACTGCCCGTTTACATAAAGGGAAGAATCCATATACACGCCGTCAAAATATAACAAAAGACGGTGTGCTTTCTTTGTACAATTAAATTTCTTGCGATACCAGCCGATACTGTTTTCGTAAAGATCGAGCGTATTATAAATCAGCCAGTCATGAGGAAGATCCACGGGCTCAAACGTTAGGCCGGCACAATCCGCAACCTCCAAGCTGCTTTTTGCAAATTCCCAACCGTCGTTAAACAGGGTTTTCTTATTCACGATCCGTTACCCTCATTTCATCAAATAGTGGAGTGCTCCATAAATATTGTTACCGCTTTCCGCTTATTTTGATTATAGTGGAGTCTCTCCTCTCTAACCATAGAAAGAACATATAATTTATTGTATTTTTTTAACTTATACCCTCTGCGATTTACGCCTCTTTTACCGCGAATAGCGGCGCTGGTGGCCGTTACATTTTCTCGGATGTGTTTATCGACGCTTTAGCGGCTGCAGTGACCGTTAACATAAGACAACAGCTTGACATGCGTAAACGGCTTCGCCGT
Source organism: Paenibacillus tarimensis (assembly GCA_041281825.1). GTDB lineage: Bacteria > Bacillota > Bacilli > Paenibacillales > Paenibacillaceae > Paenibacillus_D > Paenibacillus_D tarimensis_A. The sequence goes on from CP166298.1 coordinate 4,881,824, forward strand.
CCTCTGGCGGCTAAGCTTCGTTTCGCGGAGAATTATAAATTTTTAGAATTCAAAAAAGCCGCTCCAATAATTCGGAACGGCTTCTCCTTCAGTTATAAGATTTGAAACAGCGGCTTATCTGCAATAAAACGGACAGGGGTATCGGGGAACTCTTCCCTAAGGAATTCCGCCACAAGGCGCATTCCCGGCTCTTCGCTTTCGGCATGGCCGAGCAGCATCAGCGCCTTACACCTGCCTTGATGGACCGCATCACGCACATATTCCGGCGTCTCCCATTCAGGGCCTTCGCCTGCAATGACCAGATCCAGGTTCCGGTTCTCAAACAGCGGAATCGCCGTCGTCCCTCCTCCACGGTAGCCTACTAACAACCCCGCTCTGGAACAAACGGCTTTCGGATCGCCAACGACCCTCACATAGCGAATTCCCAGCTTTGCTTTTACATCATCGGCAATTTCCCGAAGCGTCCTTGCGGGCATCATAACGATACAAGCCTCTGGAAGGTGCTCCTCCACATAAGAATTCCAATCCAATGCGCGAACCAATCCATCCGTTATCACGTCCGGCCGATACCGGTGCACATGATCATGGAACCTATAGACGGCGATGCCCGATTGTTCGATCCATTTACGTTTGCTCACAACCACCGGATCTTCCGGCTGCGATTCCATTCGTTCATGGTGGGAGTAAAATATTCCTTCATGAGTTATAATGAGATTGGCTTCCAGGGCAGCTGCTTGCTCAAGCACATGCTCTGTAGCCAGGAAGGTCGTCACGATTCCCGTGACTTCCGTCTCCGGCGAACCAAACAGCAGCTTGTCTACAGTTTGTTCCAAAAGACCTGCCGGTGCCGTTAATCGCTGTATAACAGCCCCAATGGTTAAGCGGCTAGTTTCTGACTTCTTCATTCCCTTACCTTCTTCCCGCCTATTTCTCTACTGAGCAATCGGGACAAACGCCGTAAATTTCCAATCGATGACCTTCCGCTCTGAAGCCTGTTTGGCCGGTCGCCATATGCACCGCTTCTTCGAGCGGCGGATATTCAATATCCGTCATTTTGCCGCATACTTTGCACAGCGCATGATAATGAGCGGTCATATCGGCATCGAATCGGCTGGCATTATCGCCGTACGTCATCTCCCTTACAAATCCGGCCTCGATAAATACCTTCAGATTATTATATACGGTCGATACGCTCATATTCGGGTAGTAAGGTTCCAGCGCTTTATATATTTCATCCGCAGTCGGGTGCGTCATCGTCTCCAGCAAATAAGTCAAGATGGCTTGTCGCTGCGGAGTTATGCGGACGCCGGTATTTTTCATTTTTTCGAGCGCTTCTTCCAAATGTGACACCATAGCTTTCACCCCTTGCATAATAAGTCCCCCCCGAGACTCGTGTGCATTTAATGTAATCTGCTATCATTTTAAATCCACTTTCACAATATAGTCAATGTTATTTTATAATGATTATAAAAAAATAATTCTGGTTCTTGACAGAGCCGTATAAGTTAGATAAATTATTAAATATAGAAATAACAATTTCTATGTGATAATCAAAATTAAATTAGAATTAATATAGTCAACAGACTTGCATCTATTTCCTGTACAGGCTATATTATTCTCAAACCACTTTAAGGAGGAAGATTTTTTATGTCACTAGTTGGAACTGAAGTACTACCATTCAAAGCGCAAGCTTACCACAATGGCAAGTTTATCGAAGTTACCGAGGCCGATTTTAAAGGAAAGTGGAGCGTCGTTTGCTTTTATCCCGCGGACTTTACATTCGTTTGCCCGACTGAGCTTGAGGACCTGCAAAACCAATACGAGACCCTGAAGGGGCTTGGCGTCGAAGTATATTCCGTTTCCACGGATACCCACTTTACACATAAGGCATGGCATGACAGCTCGGAAACGATCGGCAAAATCACCTACATCATGATCGGCGATCCTTCGCATACGATCTCCCGCAATTTCGATGTGCTGATCGAATCCGCTGGACTGGCTGATCGCGGTACTTTTATTATCGACCCGGACGGCGTCATCCAAACCGTTGAAATCAATGCGGGCGGCATCGGCCGCGATGCAAGCACGCTTGTTAACAAGATCAAGGCTGCACAATATGTTCGCAACAATCCTGGCGAAGTTTGCCCTGCGAAATGGCAGGAAGGCGGAGCAACGCTTAAACCGAGCCTGGATCTCGTAGGTAAGATTTAAGCGGAGAGACTTAAAGCGGAAACATAGAGCTCCGCAAAGATCCCTATATCAGGAGGCGCAAAATGGCACTGGACGCAGACATAAAAGCACAATTAGCCCAATATCTTCAGCTCTTGGAAGGCGATGTGCTGCTCAAAGTCAGCGTCGGGTCCGATGCCGTATCGGGTGACATGATGGCTCTTGTCGATGAAATAGCCGGCATGTCATCCAAAATCACGGTAGAGAAAGCAGAGTTGCCCAGAACGCCGAGCTTTAGCGTTAATCGTGTCGGCGAAGACACGGGGGTAACTTTTGCCGGTATCCCTTTGGGACATGAATTTACTTCATTAGTGTTGGCTCTGCTGCAGGTTAGCGGAAGACCTCCCAAGGTGGATCAGGACGTTATTGACCAAATTAAAAACATTAGCGGCGAACATCATTTTGAATCTTACATCAGTCTGACTTGCCACAACTGCCCCGACGTTGTGCAGGCACTAAACCTGATGAGTATCCTCAATCCGGGCATTACGCATACAATGATTGACGGCTCGGCGTTTAAAGCCGAGGCAGAAAGCAAAAACGTCATGGCAGTGCCGACCGTACACCACAATGGCCAATTCTTCAGCAGCGGTCGTATGACGCTTGAAGAAATTCTGGCCAAGATGGGGAATGGTCCGGATGCATCGGAGCTTGCCGATAAGGAACCGTTCGATGTGCTTGTCGTCGGGGGCGGTCCTGCCGGTGCAAGTGCAGCCATCTATGCGGCACGCAAAGGCATTCGCACAGGTATTGTTGCTGAACGCTTCGGCGGTCAGGTCATGGACACCTTGGGCATTGAGAACTTTGTCAGTGTGAAATATACCGAAGGTCCTAAACTCGTAGCCAGTCTTGAAGAACATGTCAAGGAGTACAACATTGACGTGATGAAGCTGCAGCGCGCCAAGCGTTTGGAAAAGAAAGAATTCATCGAAATTGAGCTTGAGAATGGTGCTCTGCTTAAGAGCAAGACCGTCATTATCTCAACAGGCGCCCGTTGGCGCAATATTGGAGTACCCGGAGAAGCAGAGTTCAAGAACAAGGGTGTAGCTTATTGCCCTCACTGTGACGGTCCTTTGTTTGCGGGAAAAGACGTTGCGGTTATTGGCGGCGGTAATTCCGGTATTGAGGCGGCGATTGATCTAGCAGGTATTGTGAAGCATGTAACTGTTCTTGAGTTTATGCCGGAGCTGAAGGCTGATGCTGTACTGCAAGAGCGCCTTTACAGCCTGCCTAATGTAACCGTCTTGAAGAACGTTCAAACCAAAGAAATTACCGGCAACGACAAGGTAAACGGCATTACCTACACCGCGCGTGATACTGGAGAAGATAAGCATATTGAATTGCAGGGTGTATTTGTTCAGATCGGACTTGTACCAAATACCGATTGGTTGGGCGACACGGTTGAACGTTCGCGATTCGGCGAAATCGTTGTAAATAACCATGGCGCTACCAATGTACCCGGAGTGTTTGCTGCAGGAGACTGTACCAATAGTCCATATAAGCAGATCATTATTTCTATGGGATCGGGTGCGAATGCAGCCTTGGGCGCATTCGATTATCTGATTCGGAATTAGTGAACGACACAGTGAAACGTCCCGTCAAGGGACGTTTTTTCTTATGCGCATCACGGTTGTAGTTTAAGCTCCATGTTTATTCTTTTACGGCTCCGAGTACAATGCCTTTAACAAAATATTTTTGCAGGAATGGATAAATCATCAGTACCGGCAGCGCGCCGATAAAGATTTGCGCCGCTTTGACCGTTCTCTGCGACAAATTTTCCATATCCTGGGGGTTAATGCTCATTTTGCTGAAATCCTGCTGTACAACAACCGTTTGCAGAAAGGTCGCAAGCGGATATTTATTGGTATCCATCATATAGATGAGTCCGTCGAACCAGGAGTTCCAATGAAAGACTAACGTAAATAATGTAATCGTGGCCATCGCGGGCATGGATACAGGCAGATGAATGCTGAATAACGTTCGAAACAGTCCTGCGCCATCGATCACCGCCGCCTCTTCGAGCTCCGCCGGAATCGTTCGAAAGAAGTTCATAAGCAGAATCATGTTGTATACGCTTAATGCGGTTGGCAGAACCAGCGCCCATATCGTGTTGATAAGCTTCAAATTCGTGATCAGAATGTAACTTGGAACCAAACCTCCCGAGAACAGCATCGTAAATACGAAGAACCACATATAAAAATTACGGGATTTGAAGGCCGAGTCACGCTTGGACAATGCATATCCGGCAAAAATGATGACGGCCATGCCGATCGCGGTTCCAAGGGCGGTCCGATAAATGGAATAGAGCAGCGCTCTAATAAACGCGGGATTATCAATCGTCTTCTCATAGGATTCCAGCGTGAAATCCACCGGCCAAAGATTGACGATATTGGCCGATGCCGCAGATTTTCCACTGAACGACACCGCCAGCACATGCATAAGCGGCAAAATGCAAAGCAACGATAAAATAATCAAGAAGAGATGATTGAAAATATTAAAAGTTTTATATCCTGTCGTTTTATAATACATATTAGATTCCCTTCCTTCATTAGAAAATCCGATAATTTCCGAATCGGTAGGCCATTCGGTACGCTACGATAATAAGCACAAAACTGATCACCGACTTGAACATTCCGACTGCCGTAGCAAAGCTGAAATCTCCCTTCAGCATGGCTGCGCGATATACGAACGTGTCGATGACATCGCCTTTATCGTAAACCAGAGGATTGTACAAGTTGAAAATCTGGTCAAAGCCTGCATTAAGAACATTGCCAAGCTGCAGCGTGGCCACAACAACGATAATCGGCAGCATCGCCGGCAATGTTACGTTTAGCGTCTGCTGCAAACGAGTTGCGCCATCTACCTCGGCCGACTCGTACAAAGCCGGATTGACGCCTGCAATAGCTGCCAGGTAGATAATCATTGCAAATCCAAATTCCTTCCATATATCACTGACTACGAGCACGAACCGGAACCAATCGCCGTCCCCTAGGAAGAAGATCGGCAGCGCTCCGAACCAATCCACCAGCATACGATTGATAATTCCGCCCTTAACAGACAATAAGTCGATTAGAATCCCGCCCAGAATAACCCAGGACAGAAAGTGGGGAAGATAAACAAGCGTTTGAATGCTGCGTTTGATTCCTTCCTTGCGAATTTCATTTAACAGCAAAGAAATGACGATAGGCACAATCAGTCCGCATACGATTTTGAGCACTGAAATAATGAGCGTGTTCCATATGACCTGAACCGACTCGTCGAACATAAACAAGGAATGGAAATGCTTCAGCCCCACCCACTCCGATTTCATAAATCCAAGCCATGGTTTATAATCCTGAAAGGCCATAACCAGCCCAAAAATAGGCACATAGTGAAACACAACGGCAATGATCGTTGCCGGCAAAATGAGCAGATGAAGCGGCCACGTCTTTCTTATGCCTCTCCCCCAGTTTAATTTCGCTTTGACCGCGGAGGGTTCTGCGATCGATGCCTGCAGCCCGCTTTTCATACGAATTTCCCCTCTCTGAATACCATAATTGCAATTTAATCAGCTTCTGCTAGTATTATATCAACAGGCCGCGACCCTACCTATGATAATGTCTTAACATCTATATCCCCGTTTATAACTTCTTTAAGAGGTTGTTCACTTTTTGAACAGGCATTTATAATACTCGCAACGGAAGGTGACCGGCATGATCAAGTACAAAGTATTTCACAAGCTGCTTACCATGTTGGCGGTTTTGCTCATACCCACGATCCTTTTATTCGCTTATGCCAACCAAACCGGCAAGGATGTCGTAAAGAAGACGCTGGAGGATTCCTCGGCCAGGCAATTGGAATTTACCGTTCAGCGTTTGGAGCAGTCGCTGCGCCAGCTTGAGAAACAAACGCTTGTACTCGTGAATGATTCGACCATACAAGCTTACTCGAGCTCGTGGGAATTTCCCGAGTACCTGAACCATCTCCTGATGCGGAAATCGATCGAAGAAAAGCTGGAGCTGTACAGCCAAGCCGAACCGCTTATTCATGAAATAACGGTATACTGGCCTTCACTGAAAGAGGCGATTTCTACCTCCGGAACGGTTCAATACAATTATGGAGAGCTTGCAGGCAAACCGAAAAATCAATGGTTTGTCCGGAAAAATGAAGACAAGCTCTCCTTTCATTTGTTGTTCGCAGACAAATCGATCGTGGCTCCTGATCTGAGCAATATAATAGCAGCGGTCGAAACAACTCTTTCAAGCGCATATATAACATCCGTTCTGGAGGGACTGGACAAATCCGGCAACGGCAAATCGTTTTTTTATTTCTCCAAGGACAATTTGATCGGGAATGCTCCTGTAGACGAACGTCTACTCTCGCATCTTATAGAAGATAATGTGTTTGAAGGCAGCACGACGCTGCATCCTGTTTTTGAAATTGACGGCATTGAATATTTGGTTCAATCGATGCCCAGCCCTTCAATCGGCGGCACATTGGTCAGCTATATTGAGCTCAGTAAATTTCTGGGACCTTTGCAGGAGGTGAATTGGCTGGTTAACGGGAGTTTATTTTTTCTGTTCATAACAGGCATCACCATTTCCTATATGTTTTTCAGACATTTCCGTTTGCCGTTTGGTTATCTGGTACGTAAAATCGAGAACCTGGGTAAAGGCGATTATCGCGGCAGAGCAACGTTAAAAACGAATACGGAGTTTGATTATTTATTTGACCGTTTCAATGATATGGCATCCCGTACCCAGTCGTTAATCGAAAATGTCTATGAAGAAAAGGTTCGAACGAGGGAAGCGGAATATAAGCATTTGCAATCGCAAATCAATCCTCATTTCTTGTATAATTGTCTATTTTATATTGTGAGTATGGCGAATAAATCACCTGAAGCCGTGATATCTATGGCTAAAAATCTGGCCGATTTCTATCGTTACATTACCCGCAAGGCGGGAGGAAATACGACGATGGAAGATGAAATTCGTCTGGTCAGAAGTTATCTGGAAGTGCAATCGCTGCGTAATAAACGATTGACCTATACAATTGATATCCCTTCCTCCATGCTCGGACTGTCCGTCCCCAGCTTGCTGCTGCAGCCGATTGTAGAGAACGCGATTGTTCACGGCATTGAGCAGAAGATGGAGGCAGGAAAGATTGCAATTCGCGGAAGTGTACGGGGAGACCTGTACATGATTCATGTTGATGACGACGGTGCCGGGCTGTCCGAAGAGGAGATCAAAGCGCTGAACGATCTTGTTCACAGCAGCTATCAGACGACGGAGGAAATGGGTTGCGGCCTAAGGAATATCCATCACCGATTAGTCAACCGGTACGGAAATCAATCCGGGCTCTCCTTCTCCAGCAACGAATGGGGAGGGTTCAGGGCAACCCTACAAATTTTACGATTATAAAGCGGAGAGATTTTGAGAAGCAGAGTGACTTTGAGAAGCAGAGAGACTTTGAGCTCTGCTCAAAGATCCCTATGTCATACTCAAAGATCCCTATGTCAAGGAGGATTCCAATGAAAGTCTTGCTGGTGGATGACGAGGAGTACGTACTCGATTACTTGGAAACGGAAATTCCTTGGGAGAGCCTGGGGATTACGAATATCTATCGCGCAAGCTCCGCAAAAGAAGCGCTGGACATTGCAGGCCAAATCCCGCTTTCGATTGTAATCACCGATATCCGGATGCCGGAGAGAAGCGGACTGGAGCTGTTGTCAACGCTGGGGCGAAATTATCCGGAGACGAAGGTCGTCCTATTGTCCGGTTATTCCGATTTCTCCTACGCCGTTAAGGCTCTGCAGCATGGTGCAGCCGATTACTTACTGAAGCCTGTAACCGGGGATGAGGTCATGCTCTGTCTAAAAAAACTGATCGTCAAAATCGAAGAAGAGAATCGGCAGCGGGAAAACATAGTTTCGGCGAACGAGGTCCTGAAATTAGGATTAACACGCATGCGCGAGCATCTGCTGCTCGATCTTCTGCTCGGCAAGAAATACAGCTCCGAGGAATTAAAGCGGGATCTTAGTGCTCTTCACCTGCCGATCGCCCCGGACTCCCGGTGCGTTCTGTTCATGATCCGAATTGAAACAGGAACGGATGACAATACACGTGAAGATTATGAACTTCTCAGCTTTGCGCTTCTCAATATGGCTGAAGAGATTATTTCCGGAGACATCCGTGATATTCCGTCGCTCTGGTCCTGCAAAGATCACCACCGATATATAGTTGTCCTGTGCCCTGTCCATTCAAACGATGAATATAAAGAGCTTGTTCAACAAATAACCAGACTGCAGCAGAATGTCCGCATCTACTTGAAACGAACCGTATCCATCCTGTATACCCGGCCGTTCGTTATCCAGCCTGAATTGCAGCAGCAATATCAGCAGGCTTTGAATGAATTCTGGCGATTCGTCGGCACGCGCAGCAATTGTTTGCTTGCCATGAATAATACCGGTCGAGAGCCGGCCGGGAATCAGACCATCAAGCCATTGACCCGTCTGCATCATTCCCCGACCATTCAGCAATTAATGGAATCCGGGCGATGGGAGGAAGCTGGAAATAAGCTCGACCAGATAGTCGAAGAATTGAATATGCCCGCCTATAGAACGCAGCAGCATCTTATGGAGACGGTCTACTACCTGATTAGCAGCTTTTCCTATATCGCCCACAAACAAGGGGATTCCTTTGCCGATCTGATCGACATTCCTTCTCTGCAGATCGAGTCCCATTACTTTCAATCAACCGACCAGATCAAAGAATGGGCGATGGCGCTGATCGAGCAGTTCAGACGGTCATTGCAGGATGTATCCCCTAGCCGCAATCATATTATCCGGCAGATTCATGAATATATCGAGCGAAATCTGAGTGAAGATGTGTCTCTGACCCGGGTTGCCGAGCATGTGTATCTTCACCCAGTTTATCTGTCCCGACTGTATAAAAAAGAAACCGGGGAAAGCTTGTCCGCCCATATTACACGCGTCAGGATGGAGAAGGCGGCACATCTATTAACTTCGACCAATATGAAGGTTGCAGATATTGCCAAAGAGGTTGGTTACCAGAAGACGCAGTACTTTATCCATATCTTCAAAGAGTTTTATACCAGCACGCCGCAAAATTATCGAAATCGGCAGGGGTGATGATGAGAATTAGGTATCCGCCTCAAGCGGATGCTTACGATGCGAGTTTTCTTACGAAAACTTTCGGCTGTTGAAACCAGGAAATTTGATTATATGAATGGCAATAAAGATTTATGGATGTCCATTGCGCTCCAAAAGAAAGTACCTCCGAAGCTCAAACATCTTGTTTTGTATTCCTTTTTATTCAATAGGCCTTCGGATGGTAGGAATACAAAGCCAAAACTCGCCCTGGAGGTATCTTTCTTTTTCCGCTCCATGGACTATAATCTTTAATGCCACATATATAGAATAAATGGTTTTTCCCGGTTTCATAGGCGATCGCCAGGTCCAAAAGTTTTCCAACGGAAAACTCACTTCGAAAGCATATGCTCCGACGGATATCCCAAACCCCTATTTGTTCTAACTCATCATTTTTAAGGGTATAACAAGCTCGCCCCTCCCAAATAGGAGGGGCTTTTCCCAAATATTAGTGATTATGGATTCACGCTCTTATACCATTCATTCACTTCTTTTTCGATTTGGTCGCCGCCCTTGCTCTTCCAATCCGATACAAAGGTATCGAACTTATCCAGCGCCTCGTTGCCGTAAATAATTTTAGCGAAGGTTTCAAGCTCCATCGTTTTCAGATTGTCTTCTTTGCTTCTCATCGTTGCGGTTGGGGCGCCAAGGAATTCGGTCGGCGCGTTAATATCTTTCATCTGGTAGTTCAAAGATCCTGCACGAATCATTTCCGGATCCGCAATACTGATTTCTTTATGACTCCTGGTCTTCACTTCGCCGCCATTGTAAATATAATCAAAGTTTTCGGAACCGCGGAAAGGAATTGCAGGCGTATTCCAGAACAAGTTATACTTGCCCGATGAGGCTGCGGAATCAAGCGGCGTTGGGAACTTCTTGGAATCATATACGGGCTCGCCGTCTACAATCGCGTAATCATAACCTTCGAAAAATCCGTCTTTGAAGTCGCCTGTTTCAAATGGATGATCGTAGATTTTATCGAAATAGTGGAAAAAAGCGTCCATATGTTTGAAATCCTTATTAAACATCATGACCTTACGTTCATTAACATATCCGGTATAACGTGCCGATTTGCCGTCTGGTCCGACAGGCAGCGGATAGGCGCGAAGCTTCGCATCCGGATTCGTAGCGATCGTATCCCCGAGCGGCCAGCCGACCGCCCAAAACGGAGCCGCAATCATGCCGGACTTGCCCTGAATGAAGCTTTCCGTTGCCTTCACTTCGTCGAGCGCCGCCATTTCGGGATCCAAATAACCTTTCGAATACCATTCCCGCAGTTTACCTAAGCCTTGCTTGATTTCAGGCTGAACAGATCCGTACTTCAAAGTGCCGTCGCCAGCGGATTGCCAATGTCCCGGAATAAACTTTCCTGTATAGGCGCCGAAAACAAAGCTCACATCGGACATCCAGTTCGAGAATCCGTTGCGCCCCGACAAACTGAAGCCGAACGTATCCTTTTTGTTGTTGCCGTCCGGATCCTGATTGGTAAAGGCATCCATGACCGCTTCGAATTCTTCAATGGTTGTCGGCGGCTCTAATCCCAGATTGTCCAGCCAATCCTGACGGATCCATAACACCGGATTCGTTCCGTCGCCGGCTGCGAAGATCGGAAGACCGAGCAGTGAATCCCCTTGTTTCACCTGATTCAATGCCGCTTCGTTATCCGCATAAATCTGTTTAATGCGATCACTTGCATAGTTATCGAAATCTTTCGAGATGTCCTTCACCTTGCCGGATTCAATCAGATCTGCAATCAGATTAACGTCCTGCACGATAAAGACGTCGGGCAGTTGATCCTGTGTCGTTAACGATAGTCTGAGCTTCGTATGGTACGCTCCATTGTCCGCCGTATTCCAAAGGTCCTTGATCTCAATGCCCAGTTTTTCTTTTGCCCACTTATTGTGCACGTTGTTGTTAATATTTTCACCATTAATGAAGGTATAATCCGTTCCGACCGGACGGGCAGTTGTAATCGTAACAGGAGGGTCAAATTTGCCGTCGGTATTTTGCGTGGAGCCCGATTCGCCGGCAGGCGCATTCGATCCCTCTCCATTATTTACATTACCGTTCCCGCCGGAAGAGCATCCGACCAGGGTTGCAAGTACAATCGCCAGCATCAGCGATATCCATCCTTTTGTTTTCATCGTTTATCCCCTTTCTTAACATTATTACTTGTACTAACATCGTAGCAAAAAAGCGCATTGGGCGTATATGCCCTGATCTGAACATTCATAACCTCTAATCAATCAAGTTACTTCATATTTTCTTAAAACCTACTACACACAATTTTAATATACCAATGTAATAATAGTCCCGATGGTCAAACATGACAGGAGGGATTTTTCTTGAAGAAGCCACTCTTCATCGCATTATCTTGTTTACTGGCTCTAACGATTATTACAGGCGGCGGAAGTGCTCTGTCCGCATCAACGCAAGTCGATTCGTTCCGCCACATTGGAACGTACATTGTACCCAATGGCGGAGTCGCGGAAATCATCGCGGCAACACCGGACGAAAAAACCGTTGTTTATACCAATTCGTCGGATAAAAATATCGGAATCGTAGATTTTACGAACCCCGAGAACCCGAAGCTAGTGAAAGAAATCAATATGCCAGGTGAACCGACAAGCGTAGCCATCACGTCTGACGGGCGATATGCCGTTTCCGCGGTGAACACTTCATACAAAGAGGAAGGCGAGAAACCTTCCCTTACCCCGGGTAAACTTGTGGCGGTCGATCTCCAAACTTTGGAAGTAACCGGCGATGTCAGCATTGGAGAAGGGCCTGATTCCGTCTCTATTATAAAGCTGGGAAATACGGATATAGCTGTTGTTGCGATCGAGAACGAACCGGTGGTTGTGGATTCGGACGGCAGTTTGACGGATGCGGAAGAGCCTGGTCAGGAAGGAGATATCAGCGGTCCGGGTTACGTTCAGATCGTAACGATGAATTGGGCCAATCCCGGCAACTCCATTGTGAAAACAATTCATTTTACGAAAGAAGAGATGTCGAAAAATGAATTGTTGTTCCCGGATGATCCTCAGCCGGAATTTGTAAAAATAAATAAGAAGGGGAAAGCGGCCGTTACGCTTCAAGAAAACAATGGCGTCGCGGTAATCGACCTGAAAAAAGGAAAAATCGACAGCCTCTTCACGCTTGGCAAGCCAAAAGGGCAAATGCATGATCTTACGGCAGACGGCATCATTAGCTTCACGGAATCGTATCCGGAGAAATTCGAGTCCGAGTTGTCCTACGCCGGTGCCCGAATGCCGGACGCGATAGCATGGAATGCCCGGGGGACAATCCTGTACACGGCAGACGAGGGCGAAATGGACTTAACGGGCGGCCGCGGCTGGAGTGCATGGACTGTGAAAGGTTCTCAAGTTTGGAAAGACAAAGGCTCTGTTGAGAAAAAGGCGGCGGAATTTGGTCATTATCCGGAGGGCCGTTCGGAGAAAGGCGGCATCGAAGTGGAAGGTTTGGAAACCGCTGTGTTCGGCAACAAAGAGTTCGCGTTCGTCGGCTCGGAAAAAGGTTCATTCGCAGCTGTCTACGATATTACGAACAACCGGAAACCGATTTTTGTCCAGCTGCTCTCAACGGGTATGGAGCCTGAGGGCTTGCTTGCCCTGCCGCAGCGCAGCCTGTTCCTCACCGCCGACGAAGATTCAGGCACGATCACGGTATTCGAAGGGATAGTCGGCATGGCCGAAGCGCCTGCGGATATGCCCGTACTTCATTCTTCCGAAGTGAATTGGTCCGCGATTTCAGGTCTGGCTTCCGATGCTGAGCGCGATGACATCGTTTATGCCGTTCCGGACAACGCCATGGAGCCGTACATCTATGAAATCACGCTCCAAGGCGGCAGCGGTTCGGTTAGCCATCTTGCGAAAATAATGGACGCAAATAAAGCCGGCGATCTTGATATGGAGGGCATCGTCCGTGACACATCCATTGCTGCTCCGCCCAATGCCGGATTTTGGATTGCCAATGAAGGCAATGCCGCATTCGGTAAAGAGAACTACATGCCGAATATGCTCATTCAGGCAGACCGTAGCGGCAACATCCTGCAAAAAGTGGTACTTCCGCCAGAAGTCGAAACTAAGGAAGGCGGATGGATTCGCAACAACGGCTTCGAGGGTATCGCCATCTCTTCAGACGGCAAGTACTTGGTTGCGGCAATCCAGCGTGAATATAAAACGGATGAAGCGGTTGGCGGTATACTTTATACACGAATCGCACGATATGACCTTACGAATGAAACGTGGGATTTCTTCCTGTACCCTCTTGAGACGACGACAACGGATGGGGATTGGATCGGCCTTTCTGAGATTGTTAACCTGGGCGGGGACAGATATGCCGTGATCGAACGCGATAAACAGATTGGCGGAGCAGTAAACCTGAAGGCTGTCTATACATTTACTTTAGAAGGTCTTACACCATTTCAAGGTTTGATAACCGAATCCTCCGACCTCTCGAAGTCGGTCGTGACGAAGAAGCAGGTGCTTGACCTGCGTGATGCCTTCGCCCCATTCGAAAAAATCGAAGGCATGACGGTAACGCCGGACGGATCGGTATGGACGGCGCTTGACAATGACGGCGGCGAAGTGAAATCGGTAATTTACAAGGCAGGGATGGCAGCAGAACTGCTGAAATAAGTTAAACGGGCTCGCCGTCCACACTCTTTCAGTCCAACGAACAAAAAGAAAAACCCTTGCTACATCAAGATTCCTGATGCAGCAAGGGTTTCCTTTATCTTTTCGTGGTTTTTTAGAGGAATAAGATTTCCGTTCATGGTAGCATCTATAAAGGGGGCTCGTAGGTTTTTAACGGCATGCCTACATATTCGCGGAAGGAGCGGATCTGCTCTTCCTCGTACTCGAAGAGGACCGCAAGCTCATTGCGATAAGGCAGACCATTCAACGAACCTTCCGCGCGAAATACCACCATCCCGTTGTCCTCATTCTCAAGCTCGATGAGCGGGATCAGCTGCACCTGCAATACTGAGCGCTCGAACTTGATTAATTCCTCAAACCGCTTTTTGCCTTGCTGCTCGTAATTCCACCCCTCTAGCGGGATCGGAACGAAAAAGCGAAAATCTTCCGTAACCTTCTTAAGAAAATCGACTGTATGCCCTGTTTCGAAAGCCCGCCTAAAAGCATCAAACACTATCCAAGTTCGGGATGGGACCGAACCTACGGATTTCTCCATGGAAGAAACCTCCTCAATATGGTTTATTAGTCGCTCCAAATATTGAGTTTTCATTATGTCATAAAGAATCTATCTATTTGATGAGACCATAAAAAAAGACTCTTGCTTTTCATTGATTAGCGCGACAGGACCTTTAGCTGGCTAGAAATCGTTCCAAGGTGAATGGCTTCGTGAATCAAAGCGAAGTTGAACAACTCGCCGGCGGTGTTGAATTGGAACGGTCCCAAGGAATATGGAGTCGAAAGCTTTTCGTCCAGCATTTCGGGTGTCAGCTCAGATAGGCGGGAAAACTGCGCCGTTAACATCTCAACCAACTCTTCCTTCGATGGAGGAGCAAACGCCCAGTCCATGGGCTTTGTTCCAGAGTTAAACAGCGTTTCATACGAGTCCGGTATGGCCGACGGGGAGCCGAAGCTTAGGGTAGAATACTTATCCATCCAATAAATCATATGGCCGACATTCCAACGGATTGTATTGTTGAAGCCTTCCGGCTTCTCGTCGAAATATCTCTCCGCAACTCCTTGAATTTGACCAATCACGACCTGATGTAGTACTTTACCGGTGTTAATAATCGATTGTGTCATAATCAAACGCCTCCTGATTTGGTTTATGTCATGTGGCTCGCTTTCTTAACTCAAGTTTACCTCCTCATTCATAACGCAACAATCGTGTAATTCCGATGTAAATGATCGGTGTCAGTAATGATCACTAGGAAAAATGTGAAAATTCGGCGGCCTCCAGTTATAATGAGAAATGGAGTTAAGCGGATCGAAAGGAGCCCGGTAGGATGGAACTGAGACAGCTTGAATATTTTGCCGCAATATGTAAGGAGATGCATTTCTCCAAAGCAGCCGAAAATCTCTGCACCACGCAGTCGAATCTTAGTCAGCAGATCAAGTTTCTGGAGAACGAGATAGGACTTCCCCTGTTCGACCGAATCGGCAAGCGGATTGCATTAACGGAAGCGGGTAAAATTTTATTGGAGCAAAGTCTTCTTATCTTCGAACGCATCGATTATATCCAAGGGGCGATTTCGGAACTGCAGAAAATGGAGGGCGGCCGGCTGGACATCGCGATCCTTCCGGGTGATGGGGACTTATTGTTTGACGCTCTGCTGGTCGACTTTCACCGTACGTATCCCAAGCTTTCGATCAGTGTCACGGAGTCCACCGATGTGTATGAACAGGTCGCCGCCGGCAACAGAGATCTCGGCGTTACCACGGTACCTGTCAAAACGGATGAGCGTATTGCCATCATCCCCTTGTTCCACGAGGAATTTGCGCTCGCCATCCGGTCCGACCACCCTCTCGCCAAGTCGAAGGCGATCCCGTTCCAGCACCTGCAGCAGCTTAGGATGGTTATGTTCGGCCCGGAGCATCAGATTACGAAATTGATCCAGTCCTGCTGTCAGGATCAAGGGATATCGATCGACAACCCGATCGTAACTTCAACGTTATCGACACTTGTCTCCCTAGTGGAACAAGGGATTGGAGCTTGTATTCTCCCCCGTCTACTGCTGGATCATCTGAATCGTGAAAATATCTCCGTCGTCAAGCTGCTTAATCCTACGCCAAGCCAAGACATCTGCATTTTATACCGTACGGACAGGTTCATGGGGCAGGCTGCAAAGCTGTTCATCGATGTACTGCAGGCTTACATTCAAAGTGTAATGGATCGTACTCAGCATACGCTCGGGTAGATATCGCTATCCGCAAGGATCGCAGCCTCGTCCTATTGATTATTGAGCTCTCATCACCGTTAGATTAATCGAGTTTTTTGACATAACACTAACTTGTCCCTTAGCTATGATTTGCTCTTCCTCCAGTGCTATGAATACATTCGACCAGTTATCTTTTTCTCCAACCCACCAAAAAACCACATCGTCTCTAGACGTAACAGCTTGGTATAACTCGCCCGTTTTCTGTAAATCATCTTTTGTAAAATTACGGATTTCGAGTTCGCTCGATTGATACAAGTGCTCTAAGGCTTGTTCAGTTACGCTCTTATCTCCTTTCTTCCGTTTGAGCTATCGTCTCCGTCACTGACACCCCTTATTTTACCACCCCTGTTATGTACTACGTGCGCAGTTAATATAGGTCATTCAATAGTGATTTACTTTCCTATTAATCTGTGGCTTTTTTCTTGTTTGATGTGTCTAATATAATGTATGCTTAGTCACCGAATGGACGTCTAAATGCCTAAAGCGGAAAGCTTAATTATACTGAATCTTTCCGTAGTATCGGATGACAGGCATGATAAGATGATATTACTAAATACATAGATAGAAGGAGTTGCTATTTGTTGAGAGATCCTAGAATAGAAAAATTAGCTCATACGATCGTCCACTACTCGCTTGACCTGCAACAAGGGGAACATCTTTTTATTGAAGTTGAAGGGCATGATAATCACTTACCGCAAGCGATCGTACTCGAGGCGTATCAGGTAGGAGGCATCCCAACGGTCTCATTCATTGACATGGAGATTTTGCGTAAGCAAATATTATACGGCAACCTAGAGACATTTCAGGCTGCTGCTGCAAGCGACCGTGAACGCATGGAGAAGATGCATGCCTACGTCCTGATCCGAGCAAGTGGGAATAGTCACGAGTTATCTGATGTAGCGGCCGACAAGATAGATCTTTATTGGCGTGAGTATTATCATCATGTGCACGAACCCCGATGGGCCAAGACGAAATGGCTCGTATTGAGTTACCCGAATGCAGCTGCCGCACAACGGGCTGGCATGTCCACTTCTCAGTTTGAGGATCGATATTTCGAAGTATGCACACTGGATTACGAGAGATTATCCACTCATATGGAGATACTGGCCAATTTGCTTCGGAAGACAGACTCCGTACGAATTGAAGGACCGGGTACCGATCTGACATTATCGATCAAAGGAATGCCAGTTCAGAAGGATGCTGGGCACCAGAATCTGCCCGACGGCGAAGTGTTCTGCGTACCAGATAAGTTTTCAGCCAACGGCATCATTACATTTAACACACCTGTGCTTTTTCGTGGTCGCACGTTTGACAATATCTCGTTTACATTTGAAGATGGGCAAATTGTAAGGGCGAGCGCTAATGACACCGCTAGTCTGCAGGAAATACTGAATATTGATACCGGATCTCGGTATATCGGTGAACTTGGTTTCGGGCTGAATCCATTTATTCGGGAGCCAATCGGTGACATTTTGTTCGACGAGAAAATATGGGGGAGCCTTCACCTCGCCATCGGTAGCTCACCTATACAGGGAGATAGATCCAATTTGTCGTCTATCCACTGGGATATCGTACTGAACCAAACCGAAAAACACGGTGGTGGAAAAGTATGGTTTGATGGCGTGTTAGTTCGGGAGAATGGGGTTTTCGTGCTACAGGAGCTTCAGGGTTTAAATATAATTAGTGGTTGACTCATGGGCAGCAAACGAGCTGCGACCACGCTTTCCTGCCAGTTCGAGCTGAACGAGGCCGCCGACCGAATCCGCGGCAGCCTCGTGTTTGAGCTCAAGTATCCGTTAGCTTAGTCCAAAAATCTTATAATGATAAGTTACTTTTGTAAAAGGATGCCAGCCATTGTGATTCCAAAATGAAGCGCGCGGCAGTCTGCTCGACTAACGTCTTTGTTAGCTTAATTCGCAGTTGGGATATACCATTCGAGTTCCCCCGTAGGTAGAAGGTCAGGTGTAAATATCTCGTACCGTGGTTTAGACAAATCAATATTATATTTTGCTTGATTTTCTTCAGTACATATTTTACTCCAGAACTCAACAACATACTTTTTTTCGAATCTAAAGATGACATATTCGTCTTCAGGAATAGTATACGACGTCATTCCTTCTGGAACATGGCCCTGTTCACTTGCTTCAACAGCGACTAGAGGGCGGATTCCTGGCAAAATTACTAAAAACTGATTTTTTGTCTTAATATCACTGATGCTTTGTTTCAATTGGTCGAAAAGTTTATGCTCGTCCTCTAAATTTTCACCTTGAAACCCAACTAGTTCAACAGAACGAAGCTTTGCAACTCTTGTTTGAACAAAATTATCCATACTTTCCACAGGTGAAGCCTCCTTTTGGCTTGTAATAACATTAAGAGTTATAGAAAAGGACTAAATATTTCGTTCCTCATACTCAAAAGGTTCTTCACAAGAGTAAATTTCATGGAAAAATCCCTTATACGGGATATCGTCTTCCAAACATTTTATAAGATACGACAGTTCCTCGTCACACTTCGGTTCCTCACCGGCGTTCTGCATCACCTCGAATGCATCAACAATATTTTCCATGATGCTTACCTTAATAAATAAGGGCAACTTATCCAACATCGAGTCTTCGATCTTTGTCTCGGATCTGTATCCCGCGAGGACTGTTTCAAAATAATCATCCATAAACTTTTTACGTTTACCGGCGTCTGGTTCAAATTGTATCCAGCCCACTCCGCTTATCCAGAGACCTGCCAGGTCAAACATATACCAGCAGTAACATGAATTGTCGAAATCATATACGGTTATTTGCCCCGTTTCAAAATCTATCGAATAATTCCCATCGTTAAAATCAAAATGGATCATACCGAAAGTCTCCTGGTTCCTGTCCAATCCTTTTAAGGTATTAAGGAGTTCTACCAGCTTCTCCTTAAGCAGAGAGAAGGAGCCGGGTATCAGTTTATCGATATATTCGGGATTGTATTTATCAAAAAAACTATACCGGCGATGGACAGGAGTATACCCTTTCGATATTTGGTGCAGTTTCCCCAGGACTTGACCGCAATTATAATAATATTCGGTAATTGGAGCTCCTTCCCGGTACCGATATTTATTTTCTACAAGCATTTTTCCCTTGGCCTTTTTAAACAAGCAGATAAAAAAAATATGATTATTATGAGTGATCTCTTCCAGCAGATTCCCCTTCTTGGAGCTGACTACATCCGAGACACTTCCTCCATGCTCGAATAAATACCTGATATACTCAACTTCTCCTAGAAAATCTTCCCGGCTCCTGTCAGGTAAGAAAGCGATTCTGAGTATTTTTGCGTCGGTGCCCTCTTTCTCACAGGTATATACGACATTCCTCCCTCCTTCATGTGCCGGAATCAGCTGGATTTCATAGCCTTCTAATCCGAACAACTCCGAAACTAATGAAAGTAAATAGGTATCTCCGATTGAAACAACCTCGTTATAATTCATACTATCTCCTTTCGCAAAAACATCTATTTTTTGTTACTTTACAATAAGAACATACCAAAGTAGCGGCACGCTCAATGGACTTTTTTGATCATTTTAAATGTTCCTGACTCTGATGGGAGCAAACCATTCCATTTGACAATATTGGCCATCATATGCATCCGTATCGATTTTTTCGAAGAATAATTCGCTATCCAGAAGCTCATATCTCCCTTCGTGCTCCTCTGCAAGCCTATCGATGGCATTATATAACGCCTCTGCGCGTAGTTCGTCAATCTCCTCGTAATGATGGTTCCCAATATAGCGAAAGCCGACGCACAATGAAGCAGGGACGGTGTCGCCTGTAAAGCCGTCAGGAATATCGCTCAGATTCTTTACGCGCATAGATGGTAGATAGTACGTCCAACTAAGCGATGGATCAAGTGTCCTGGGTCTGTCCAGTTTTTTGTGTAAACTCTCTTGAAACAATGAGCTAACGTAAGTAATGACCGATCCGATCGGGGAAGAAGACAGATAGCTGGAGGACTATTTGTCCCCAGTTCTGAACACGTCCCGTCCATCTACGGGTGACATCCATCGTGGCTAAATACAGCATCTTGAGCAAGGATTCATCGGAAGGGAAAATGCTCTTTCCTTTGGTAACCTTGCGAAGCTGCCGATGGTAGCTCTCGATCATATTGGTCGTATAGATGAGTTTACGAATCTCTGGCGGGTATTTGAAAAAGGTGGAGAGCTCTTCCCAGTTATTCCGCCAGGAACGGACGATGAGCGGGTATTTGTTACCCCAGGTCTCTTCAAACCGATCCAGCTCGACTAAGGCCGCTTCTTCTGTTACAGCCTTGTAAATCGGCTTTAAATCCGCCGTTACCTTTTTCAAGTCCTTGTAAGAGACGTAACGGGTGGAATTTCGGATTTGGTGGATGATGCACTTCTGTATCTCGGTGTTTGAATAGCAGGCGGAAATCGCTTGAGAGAAGCCCGTCAGATTATCTACACAGGTGATCAGAATGTCTTGTACGCCGCGATTGCGCAGATCGTTTAATACGGTGAGCCAGAACTTGGAGGTCTCGTTCTCCCCAATCCACATGCCCAGCACGTCCTTGTTGCCGTCTAAATCGATGCCAATTACCATGTAGGCCGCTTTGTTCACGATGGCCCCATCTTGTTTTACTTTGTAATGAATGGCGTCCATAAAGACAACGGCGTAAACGCCTTGCAGGGGCCGATTCTGCCATTCTTTAATCAGGGGTACGATCTTGTTCGTCACATTGGAAATCATCGTTGGCGAGACGTCAATGCCGTACAGATGGTTCAGATGATCCTGGATATCCCGTGTGCTGACACCCTTGGCATACATGGCGATGATTTGCTCTTCAATTCCGGTTACAGTGGACTGATGCTTCTTCACGATCACCGGCTCATATTCGCCTTGACGGTCTCTTGGCACGGCGATCTCGACGTCTCCGTACTCGCTTATCACTGTTTTTTTCGATTTGCCGTTCCGACTGTTGGTTGTTGTCTTGTTCTTGACGTCATGCTTTTCGTAACCAAGCTCGGTGTCGAGTTCCGCCTCCAGCATGGATTGCAGTGTCTCTGCAAATAATTCCTTCAACGCTGACTGTACATCGTCCATCGTCTTGAGGTTATTTTCCTTTACAAACGCCTTTACCTGTTCCTTACTGAATCTCGCCATCGGTGCCATCCTCCCAAACCAACCTTTCTTCTATTGTAATATGGTTTGAGAGTTTACACAGAATATTTTACAGACTCAGTGTCCTCGATAGACCGTAATAGATATTGGGTTCTACTGGATTAGGCACTTTATGCCGCTTGTTCCACCAAAACTGCTTGGCAGCTTCGGGCGCTTTTGTCAGCGATTCAGCGATCTCAATTCGATTCATTTGCCCGATTAAATGAAAGGATGGAATCATGACCATATCCGGCCCGTACACCACATTTCCGCAAACATTGTTCTTTGGAAACAGATGAAGAGGAGGTGTTACGTGAATGTTTCTGCCGGAATGTCTGCATTCGCCAGGCGTAAGCCCATACTCGCGTTTAAACGCTCGTATGTAGGTTTGCTCATGTTCATAACCGCATTCGATTGCAATGTCGAGGACCCGTTTCTCGGTTAGCATCAAATTTTCCAAGCTGATGGCCAGCTTTCGAGAGCGGATATAGCTTTGTAGCGGCACGCCGAAAGCGAACTTGAAGAGTCGACGCAAATGAACGATGGAGATCGGGAGATCGGTCAAATATTCTGTCTCCCTAGTACCAGAAACATTATCTTCTATTCGTGATAGGAGCTCAGATAGAAGCTTGTATGGTTCTATAATCCATGCCACACTCCTAAGATATTTTGTTCCTTATAAATGCCCGTATTTCAGTAAAGGAAAAAAGGATCTACAGATTGCGCAGCAGCCGGCGATCCCTTTTTTAAGTAACGTCTTTGTTAGTTCAATGGCCTTAATTACTCCCGCCAAAAACAATGACATAACCGTCTAAGTCTTTTACTGAAAACTCTTTCCACTTTTTAATTCCCAAATCTTCTATTTGTGGAGCATAAGCGATTACAGCCCCTTTTGCTAAAAACTCCTCATACAATGACTGTACACCATCGAAATCAGAATAAGCGTAAGTATCCCAACTCGTTGGCGGGCCTGACCAATCTTCAGGGTAATTGTCTTTAGCTGGCTTAGCATTAGGTCGCACATCGTCTGGATTCTCCGCTTGTTGCAGCAAAAAACCTACGCCTTCACGTTCAGCATGGCCCCAGCGATCAACCGTAAAGCCGAGTACTTGATGATAATATTCTTTTGCTTTGGTGAGGTCGGAGACCAGTCTCACCTGTAAAGCATTTTTAATCCGTGCTTTTACTTTTCCTACAAATTCATCATCCAATTTTATATCTTGAGCGTTTTGTTCGACCAAATCGATCAACTCCTTTTTTAAAATTGTTTTTGCATCGAATGTTTTCCACATTTGTTGTATATTTGTTTGACGGTTGTACCGATCTTCCAGTGATAAATCACCAAGGACATCTTCCTCCTCTATTAAAGGTCGTTGAAAACCGTGGCATGCTGCTCCACTCTCGTTCTCATATCTACAGCCGAGCGTTAAGCTCCCTATCGACTTGCTCGGCTGCATGAGTTAAAGCATCCTTTATATTTCCGTCGCCCTTTATGGCCTCATAAACAACTGGATTGATAATTTCGGCTTCCAGCTTTCGCCAGTCGCGATGGAAGAAGGCGGCTGTCCGGCGAACGAAGCCGAACTCCCGCAGAAATACCGCCTTCAAATGATCTTGAGCTTGCCCACTCCGGGCCGCGATGCTTGCCCTCGTCGGTAAACCGATTTGCCATCCGAGACTTTCCTCCGATTCGGCAATAGCCAGATGCCTCAGGAACTGCCACGCCTGCTCCGGATAAGCCGTCCTAGCGGACATACCGTAGCCGAGTAAGCACAAGTAGCTGCCATGTGTGCCATCGATAAAATTAGGGAGTTGGACCGCGCCATACGAGTCGTATATTCCTTTATGAAGCATTTGCCCAAGTGACCAAGCCCCTTTATATTGCATCGCAAACTTACCCTCCATGAACATGTCATCCCAGCTTACGGCGGCGCCCGGAGGGGGCGCTACCTTATGTACTCTACTCAGATCGGCAAGTTGCCCGATAACCCGGACCGTCTCCGGGCTATCCATATATCCTGAAGTCTTCTTGCCATCAGGCGACAAAAGCGAGCCACCAGCCGCTAGCACGAATGGCTCCATATTTTCCATCTCATAGGGGAAGAAAATGCCGTATTGGCGGCTTCCGTCATCCTTCACCTTCGTCATCGCCAGAGCCGTCTCCATAAATTGATCCCAGCTCCAGCCATCCTGCGGATAGGCGATACCCGCCTCGTCGAACATGCCTTTGTTGTAGAAGAACACCATATTGACCGGACGCATCGGCAGTCCGGCCATCGCTCCACCGAAGCGTACCGCATCCAAAACAGCCGGATAATAATCGTCCGCAAGCTGCGGAATTTGCCGCAACCGCTCCCCTATATCAGCCGCTATGCCCCGGTCGAGTGAATGCTTCAGCTGGGTTTCATCTAGCTCCAGCACGTCCGGCATCGTTCCGTTCCTCTCATGCTCGTCCAACGCAGCGTCGAATCGGTCGCTCCCAACAACTTCGAAGGTAACCCCGATATCCGGGTACAATAGCTCGAAGCTCGACTTCGCTCTTTCCAGCGCTCCGACATAATAATCCCGAACCAGCGCCCGCAATTCGATCTTCTTCAATACAATCTCTCCTTTGTTATATCATTCAGATCACTTTATTTACTATACTTTAATAAATGACGATCCACGTCTTTTGCAATATCATTTAACACTTCTTGGACAGAAACGTCTTCCTTAATTAATTTGTTGAGCATGTGGGTCCAAATTCCGCCGAACCAGTTCTTGTTGGCCAGATAGGCTCCACTATGCAAGTGAGAAAAGTCAGTTTTCAAAGCTTGTCTGAGAGCTTTGTCTTTAACACCAAGCCGATCCTCGATATTGTCTAATGCGACGATTTGTCCTCTACCAGATTCATCCTGAATAAAAGCATTGTACTCCAAGGTTAAATCCGATAACAATTCGAAGGCAAGTTCAGGATGTTTAGTGTGCTTTGAAATGCCAAATCCGTATAAAATCGGTGGTATTGACTGAACTCCATTTTCAAAATGCGGCATTCCAACAAAACCTGTCTGCTCCATCATCTGATCGGAAATTTTTCTTAAATCTTCGTGCCTGTTGACAGTCATGCTAACCTTACCGGCGTTAAATTCTTCCACTGATATCTCCAAGGATTCTCCGGTATGAGTAGATAGCTGATACTTCCGACTATAATCAACGACCCAACGAATCGCCTCTACACAAGGTTGACTGTTCAAATAACCCGTAGCTCTCATTCCATCAGGTGATAAATATGAACCTCCTAAACTCATGATGAGGTTTTCCAACAAATCAAGATGCAAGATCAATTTGGCTGGTTGGATATCTTGGTTGACGGCTTTTAGTTTAAGAGACATATTTAAAAATTGTTCCCATGTCCACCCTTCTTTCGGGTAGTCCAAGCCTGCATTATCAAAGTGTGTTTTATTATAAGCTACTCCAAATAAATTGATTAATACAGGGATCGCCATTAATTCTTCCTCTACTGTGAGCAATTCTATCATCTTATAATGGACATAAGAGGCTGGATTGATATCTTTGTTTTTTAGAAGGGGAATAAGATTTGCTGTAATTCCTTTATCATGGAAGTATTTGAAATCCCCATGCACTAAGAAAAATATGTCTGGATTGATTTCCTCTACTGTTTCTGGCTGGTCAAACCGATTTTGATAATGGACCCTTACCCGAACGTCAGGGTATTTTTCTTCAAAAAGCTTGGCAACAAGTTTAAGCGGTTCAAGATTCGGATTACCACCAAATCCTGAATGGTACAATACTAATTCTTTGTTTTCTTTCATTGCAATCTTCCTTTCTTTAGGCTGGTTTTCCATAACGATTCGCAAATAAATTAAGTTCCATTAGTAATCTCAATCATTCTTCCATCTGGATCGTAAAAAGAGAATCTTTCGCATCTTTCGTCTCGCTCAGCCATATCATCACTAATAATATCTACTTTTTTATCTTTCATTCTCTTATAGATCTCATCAATTTCTTTTGCTTTAAAAAGAGTAACCGCATAATTTCGCCCTTTGACACTGGTAAAACTCATTTTCGGAAATTCGTTCGAAGTCATAAAAAAGAAGGTAAAATTACTTTTGATACGAAGCATTGCCCCATTCGTACCATGCTCTTTAACTGGATGGCGAGTACTATTAGGATCTATATCAAACATATCACAATACCATTTAGGTGTTATGTACGGATGATGTACCGGTAGATATAGCGTAATTAAATCACCAAGTTTAGGTTTTAAAGGTCCAATTGAGTACCAATCTTCGGTATCATAATCAGATATTTCAATTTTTCTTCCATCTGGATCAATGAATGCAAATTCTCTTCCGCAACTACCTCGGTCATTTATTTCTTCCGGGTAAAATTTAACTCCTTTTTCCTTCATTCTCTCAAATATTTCACTGATTTCTTTTACTTGAAACAGCAGAATGGTGTGATCATATCCATCAGCATTTGTGTAACACAACGGCAGTTTTTCCTCTGACTGAATAAAAAACAACTCCATGCCGCTTCTTGTCTGTAATACGACTTTCCCATTATGATCCTTTTTTAGAGGCGAATGGTTGCTTGCATTTGGATCAAGATCAAACATATCACAATACCATTTTCCCGTAACATATGGGTCTGCGGCTGGTAAATTTAATTTAACTAAACCGTCTATCAGTGGTTTTTTTAGTTCTTTTTTAATTTCACTCACATAAATCTCCTCCTGATTTGGTAAATACTTTGATCTTAAAACCTATGCCTTCTTTGTGTTTACAATTTTGATGCCACGAAGTACCACGATCCTGACATCCGAAAAAAAAATTTCTTATATTTTTTATTGATGCCATTCAAACGTTACAACCTGACATTCCTGAGTCTGATTTTAATTCTTTTCCAACTCTTCCCCTATTTCCTTTTATTATTTATTATATAGTAGATATATAAGATAAAGGAGCCAACCGCGGAAAATGCTGGAACAACTTAGTGATGAACAGTTAACGAACCAGGCCCGATTAGGGGATCACGATGCATTCAATGTACTTATGGCTCGGCACCGTGATAAAACTTTTGCTTGGGCAAGGAAAATAACCAATGATGTGCATATGGCGGACGACGTCGTTCAAGAGGCTTTAATCCGGGCATTTATGAAGATGGCTACACTTGTCGATTTGGAGAAATTCCTCCCTTGGCTGAGAGCCATTGTACGCAATCAAGCTATGATGAAGCTGCGACGCGGCGGCCCTTATCAGAAGGAGCGACCATTCACCAGTTTCGAAAGAAACAATGATAATGAAGAGCACGATTACAGCAATATTGATACCGTGCTTCATCATTTATCTGAGGAATCTAAACAACGGGAGTTTCGCGAGGATGATGTTACGCAAGCTGTACTGAATGCTAACTTGCCGGAAACAATGTCTTTACTGATACGAAACCTTGGTCCCCGGGAACGCCAAGTTTTCGAAAAGCACTTTTATGATCAGCTATCACCCAAAGAAATTGCCGATTATTTTGATACGAACCTTAATAATGTTCATAAAATGATTTCACGAATCCGCAAAAAGATTAGGGACGAAAAAATCGAAATCGATCTGCGCAATCGAATCAAGGTACATCTTGCAGGGAAAGGAATTCGTTCGGTTTGCCTAAGTAAGCCGGGGTTATTGGGCGACCAGCCGATTCATCCGGATATGGCTATGCCGACCTGCTTATATCATTTGATGCCCTATGCGGGGAAAAGGTTGTCAATGGTGGAAGTAATGGGTTTTTCCGGATATGCCTTTCTTCTTAATGTTCATACGAATAATATCGGACCAGGAAGCATTGTGAACTGGGATTGGGATACGTTTCTAGCAAATGCCCTGAGAAATCTTGGATTCCATTCCCGGTATGTTGATTATCAGCATTACCGGAATGCTCCGGACAGCCCTCATAAAGCCCGCAACCTTCTGTTTACACTGGATATGATCAAGGAATCGATCGATGAAGGACTTCCCGTTTTTTTAAGCAATGGTTTACATTATGAAGGATCGCTCGTTTACGGCTATGACGATGTCAATCAATTGCTCCATGTCATGGATTCAACAGCGGATCAAACGATTCCTTACACGCATTTGTATTATGGCAATAGCTTGGTCCAATCCGTAACTTCAAAGGAATTATATGCTTATGCTTGCATGAAGGTTGACTGCGAAGAGCCAAAGGCAATGAAACTGCTCCGGCTGCTATACCGGATCCTGCATCATGCGGATGGCAAGGATTATACATTCCTACCCTTTACCAATGGATTACAGGGTTATGATGCATGGATCAATACGTTTCGGAATAAAACTATCGATTCTCTTGGAAATGCTTCATGTCTCAAGGTTTACGGATGGTGCCGCGGGCATGCAGCGCAATTTTGGAAAGAACAAGCACTACAGTGGGCGGATGATACCCAATTCGGATCACTGTTAGTTCCTTTGTTAAATGAAGCAGCACATCATTATACGGGAGTAGCCGAGACATTTCGCGATCTTCAGGCTAAATTTCCATTTCCCGGAGGCGGCGATCCGCTTCGAAATCGGGAAGACGCGATACAATTACTTCAAACAGCCAAAACGGAAGAAGAATTCGGTGTTCGGATCGTATCCAAGATGGCCAAGCTGCTTCGTACAGAATATAAACGGAAATCGTCATCTGCATTTACGTTACCTATTTATATCCCGATCAGTCCCTTCTACTCGTTCGGCGGCAAACGTGTTGAAGACACAGAAACGGAACCCATTACATATCAGTTGGATTCCGTTGTTATTCAATGCAGAGAGCTGAGGCGATCCCTGCGATTTTATAGCCGTCTCCTCGGGATGAACGTCATTCCCGAAATGGAAGACGGGCCAATTGGAGTGTTTCCGATGTCTTCCCAATTCAGCTTCAATTTGGTTCTTATGGATGCCCGATTAGATCTGATGCATACGGACTGGCGCCCTTCGATAATAGTCAGATGCAATAATATTACCAAAGCATTTGAACAATCGAAGCAATTGTGCTGGGAAATCGTATACCCTTTGGATCGAGGCGGTGTTCATGTTCATTTCTATATTGTCGCAGATCCGGACGGACAACAAATCATGGTCACTAGCGGACAGATACCATATTCAAGTATTTTAGATCGAATTTCAGATGCACCGATTGAACCGGAAATTGATCGGGTATGTTTCCCAGTGAAAAATATTGAATCGACTCGTGAAATATTTACCCGGCATTTTTCTAAAGGAGTTGTTGATCGTTTAGAACTTATCAACAAGTACCATCAATCTGCAGGTGATACCCGTATTGGATTCCGAACACAAGATTTAAAGAGAACATGCATTTGGATTAAAGAAATGGGTGTACCTATCATCTATGGTCCCGATGATCTGGGTGATGGAACTATTGGGGTCGTAATTCCGGATCCAGATGATAATCGTATTACTATTCGTCTAGAAAAATTATTTTTTTCGAAATAGAGTAGGCGCATGCGAATGCAAGTGCCTACTCTATTTATACAACGCTTTTGCTAAACTATCGCACCCGTCTACTGCAATGAGTTGTATGTTTCAATACACGAATCAGCTGCTGCTCCCCATTCCACTAACGTCATCCGTTAGAACAAGAATTGCCGAAACGGCTGCAAAGAAGAGTATGATTCGAATCTTATTTACTTTCGTTACCGCGTCTTTACTGATTCAGCAACCTCATAACAAAACCAGTCTGCATCGATATAACCCTGTTCACTCTCACGGTTATAGCAGTATAACCCGGTCTGAACAAGTCCGCCTTGATTAGGCTCTCGGTCTACTTCCATGCCGTGCGTATGGATAAGTTCCTTTTCCTCATAGGGCCCATAGATATGCTTCGACCTTAACATCATGACGACTCTAACGTCCTTGCCTTCCTCGCAGCGAATCTCACTGTGAAAAAAATAGTAGTATCCGTCGATTTTGTAGAGCTTATTTGCTTCGCTTCCTTTATACTGATGGATAATCTTATCGCTGTTATGCAGCAGCTCTTTACCGTCTTCCATCGTCCCAAAACGAGCAACAGTCGTCCCAGCCGCAAACCTTCCAAACTTGATGAAGCGGCTCCCAAGGCCCCGCCGGCTCAACAGACGTACTCATAAACAGTCCTTCGTCGGGTGTAAAAAAATAAACCCAGTATTTTCCCTTGTGGAATCGGATCGAGCCTGCCCAGACTCCTCTGCCATAACGGTTCATTCGATCATAATTATACTCCGAGCCGATGCTGGTCAAATCATTAACAACATGCCCTATTATTTTCCAACTAACAAGATCTTTGGAATGCAACACCGCCATCCCTGGGGAGCAATGCAAAGTAATCCCCCGGCAAAACAGGATTGACATAGGTGCCGTCTATTTGATCTCCCCAAAATCCCCGCTTCGATAATACCTTGTAGCCATCCTTCATTTCGGCGTTATCCTCTCGTTCTGTAAGTTCTGTTTTGTTGAGCTATCCTGCCCGTTCGCGTAGCGAGGCGACCGGAACTTTGCTGCCGGCCACCTCGCTTCTGTTTATTATACTATTGTCTCCGTTAGCTTAATCTCTCAACTTATCCCGTTTACGGCAAACGTACTGCATCTGAAAAATCACTATCAAGAGTCCATTCTAAACGTCGCAGCGCATTTTAGTTTCCCAGACAAGTGCTCTATTTTAGGCTATGTTAGTACTCAATGTTGATATACTAATAAAGTAAAACCGCTCTCTAAAGAGCGGCTCGCTTTTCCAGGATTCGTATGATACTTGGCATTGCTTCATAAAAATATCTAACCAAATTATACATTTGGTCTGCAAAATCCTCACTATCAGGTGCTCCAATATTCACGGCTGTTTTCTGACCGTTATATACTTCATTGAATAATGGGACGTCACGGTTGTATTGCTCTTTTATATAATCCCTGTGAAGCTCACTCATAGCAATAATTACATCATTTTCTTCAAAACAACTTTCATCAAATTGTGTTCTTTTGAAGTCAGATGTGTCAATATGCATGTCTTTCATGATATTAAAATGAATACTTGAATACTTACTAATATCACTGTTAGCTCTTATTCCAGCCGAACCAACGTTAATCGAAGCCTTATTCTTTTTTCGAAGAAAATCCTTCATACAAAATTCGGCTATCACACTTCGAGTAAAATTATCTGTACAAACATAGAGAATATTCATTAAAACCAGCTCCGTTTCGATGTTCATTTGATGGGATTATATCAAACTGGTTTAAGCTCCAAAGCTAATAAGGCGGAGATTATTATTTGTCACCGTTACAGCAAAAAGATACAGGAACGGCTAATCCAATTCAATATTATTCAGTTTTTGAATTATTTCATCCACGTCATTTCACCCATCTAAGTATTATTTAATAATTATTATTCGGTTATCTTACTCAATTATCCTGCCCGTTACTTCAACGGTCAGGAGCAGGTCGCCAAGGCGCCTGCTCCAGTCATAATTTAGCACTCGTCTTCCGTTTTAATTCAGCACTAGCCATCATTGGGATACTATAGGAAACCCTCGATTAACGAAAGTCCATTGATGATCCGCATCCGACTATCTTGCAGAAAATCGCGTGTCCAATCGTCCGGCTGACGTAAATCCCAGCTCCGGTACATACCGATGAGTACGATTATTTCACGAAGCCTTAGGAATAGCGGCAGTTGTTCCTTCCAGCCTTCGGGCAGCCGTCGGCCATCCTCTGTATAGCCTCGAGAGAAATGCTCAATGAAGAGTTCGTACTGCACCTTCCGTTCGGACTTCGAATCTTCTCCGAATACATAAAGCATATAATAGAGTTGAATGGCAATATCCTCGGCATACCAACTGTATTGGCATTCGTCGAAGTCGAATAGTGTGATTTCACCTGTTTCATCAACCGAAAAATTTCCCACATTGATATCTCCATGAATCAGACCGAAATTATCCGGAGTAACAGGCAGACTAGCAACACGCTCTTTAAGTTCATCAAGGGCACGCAGAATTGGTACATTCTCGGGCGGTATATACTTCCGAGCCCGTAAGAGGTATTCGTTGCGCTCCCACGTGTGCCTTCTGGTCAAAGGCTCATAACGTTTGGCCAGTTCATGAAGATGGCCGGTCATGCGTCCGCATTGCTCATAGAGCAGGGGATTACCGAGGCATTCCGGGTATCCGATTTTACGGCCGGGAGCGTGTCTGAAGGAGGTCGCGAAGAAATCGACCATCTTTCTGGAGACACGTTCGACGTATATTCCTTGAGCCGAAGGGACCGGTTCTGAAACTGACATTCCATTCTCCTTCAGATAACGGATCCATTCTAATTCGGCTTCAAGTCCTTCCTGGGTACGCACGGTGTTAGGCGTGAACCGGAGAATATATTTGGATCCTTCGCGGGTGTAGGAATAGATAAAATTTTGAAATCCACCAATGAAGGAAAGCTCCCCTTGGCCTATACCGAATCGCGCGGCTCCTTCTGTGGCGTGTTCGTCCAGGAAAAGTAGCTTAATTTGGGGGTCCATAGTTCTCCTTGGGTAATTGAGTCGTGATTGTACAATTCATCTCTCGAAAGAGCTTTTCCCTGATTCCCGTCTGCTACCTCAATTTAATATGCCTGGTGACATACGTAAGCCTCACTTCCAAGAAGTATTTTTTTCGTAGTAATCATAACCATCCAGGTATTTACAGTCAATGGAAAGTTTACTTGTAATAAATGTTTTAACAATTACGCTATCCTGCCCGTTAGCTTAATCCCCATCTCCAGTCTAATACTTTTTTTTTCATTAATTAGACTATTATAAATAGTGGATACTATGTTCAACTTATGAGCATATATCCACTATTTTTATATATGATAGATTCATTATTTAGACATCGAAAATACTGTTTAGAATGTATATAATGTAATAATTATATGCAACATGTGTTTCTATTTGTGGAGGGCATAGCCCATAGCGGGAGGCGTAGAGAGGTTAAGAACCGAGCGTAAACAATTAATGTAGGAAGGTGAAAGTCGATGCGAGTACAAGAAGTTATCCTAGAGGATAACAACAAACGTTACATGTTGATAGATGGAAATGGTTTACCTGTGATCCCTGTTTTGAAATACCTAAAATACTTAGACAATACGGGGAAAAGTAGAAATACGCAGAAAACATATTGTTATGCGTTAAAGCAGTATTTTGCGTACTTACAAGAGACGGATAAAAATTACAATTATATTCGATTAGAAGACTTGGTGGAATTCGTTGGTTGGTTGCGCAGCCCTTTTGAAAGCAACAAGATAACCCCAGTTAAACCGATTCAAACAAAGAGGACAGAAAGGACCATTAATCTAACAGTAACGGCTGTTACAAACTTTTATGATTACTTGTATCGAAATGAAGAGCTTCCTGATGATATGTCCGAGAAGTTGATGCGTCAAGTATTCACAGGAGGAAGAACACGATATAAAAGTTTCCTGCATCACGTCAACAAGGATATGCCATCTGTGCGGAATATATTGAAAATCAAAGAACCACGCAAAAATGTTGAGACACTTTCAAAAGAACAAGTGCAGCAAGTGCTAAATGCAACGACAAACATCAGAGATCATTTTCTCATTCAAGTATTATTTGAAACAGGCTTGCGGATTGGTGTCCTCTCACTTTATTTGGAAGATTTTAAGTTTGATCACAGAGGTCATCGGATTTTTCTAATGTGTCTTCAATGGAACCAAATTGGAACGATTTAAAAGGCTTAAAACGCAATCACATGGAGAGATACATTCAATGGTTACACGAGTATGCCAAGGGAGGTATAAAGCATAGAAATGCACATCCTGAACGTTACATAAACAAAGGAGTTTTAATTGTTGGCAAGTTTCTGGAGGATCTTCACCGTTACGAATATGACATCGCTCCTGAAACTCAAGTACAAAGGCTCCTTTTTCCAGAGGATAAGCCCAAGCTTCGAAAAAAATCTATTGACCAAATTGACTACATTCCAGATTATGTTTTAGAGCAATTATTCACCCATATTAATGATTTATCTAAAGATATAACTCCCATCGTATGGGTTGCCTTTAAAACAGGGCTGCGCATTTCCGATGTACTTGGTTTAACTTCGAGCTGCTTAGTAAAACTTAACGGCAAATATTCCATTGTAACCGATATTGAAAAGACTTATGTTCAAGGTCATCGGATTCCCATTGACGAACAGTTGGCGGATATTCTTGCAGTTCTCATTCAACATTCAAAAGAAAAAAGTAACCAAGATAATAATCCTGAAGGATTAATTTTTGTTCGCTATCGTGGCGTTCGCAAAGGAAGGCCGTTCGACCAGCATTGGCTTCTGAGACAATTAAATGAACTGGCTATGAAAAAGAATATCACCGATGAAAATGGGAATGTATTTCACTTTAAAACCCATCAGTTTAGACATACTTATGCAGTTAAGTTGCTAAATGGTGTAGCTGATATTCTTACTGTGCAAGAATTATTAGCTCATGCTTCTCCTGAAATGACCTTGCGGTATGCAAAGTTGTTGGACGATACGAAAAGAAAAGCTTTTGAAACTGTTATTAATCAAGGTATTTTTAGCTTTGACCTTAATGGTAATGTGCATGAAATTAAAGTGGAAGAAGACATTCCAGCGGAGATCTTACATGCGTTATGGCAAGACCATAAGTTGAATGCGATGGATAACCCTTATGGGACATGCCACGCTCGTTTAAAAGGGGAATGCCCTCACATGGAAGCACCACCCTGCCTAACGTGTAATGGAGGAAGCCCATGTAAAGATTTAGCCATAGGCTTTTCTGAGTTGGATGTACAGAAATATGAACTGCATATTAAAACCACATCAAAGGCGATTGAGGCAGCAAAACAACATGGTCGTGAAGATATGGCAGAGAAGAATGAGAAAAATCTACTACGTTATCAGGGGATTCTAACTAACCTTCAAGAAGGCAACATCATTTTCGGTAGACAAGACCGTATAAAAAGAAAGGGGATTCCTGGAAATGGCTAATTACGACCGTACAGCCCATCTAAAGAGCATCCATGCGAAACGTAAGGCGAACACCTTTGAAAAGGTAGATGCGGCGATTAAACGCCTAATACGAGCTCAACAGAGCATCAATTTCAATAGTGTTTCAGAAGAATCGGGTGTTTCAAAGGCAAGCTTATAT
Organism: Paenibacillus tarimensis; assembly: GCA_041281825.1. Lineage (GTDB taxonomy): Bacteria > Bacillota > Bacilli > Paenibacillales > Paenibacillaceae > Paenibacillus_D > Paenibacillus_D tarimensis_A. The sequence goes on from CP166298.1 coordinate 4,916,471, forward strand.
AACCATTCGGACATCCGTGAACGAATCGAAACCTTACGTACTCAACAATCCCAGACTCCTACTCCAAAGCAAGTAAAGCGTGAAATGAATGAATCCAATAAGGATGTAATTATCGAAACCTTAAAACGCAAAATCAAGGCTTTGGAAAACGAAAACAAAGTGTTGCGAGATCAAATGAAAAAGGCATATGCTCAGGTTTACGATAATTTTTAAGTCAACTCATTAACCTAACTGGCAGTATAGTTAAGATTAACCGCGGTGAACCGTATCACAAGTAGTGATAAAGCGGAAAATGGAGCTAGTGGTGAATAAAAGTGATTGGGACATCAATTACAAATAAGAATGAGAGACCGAAAAAGCTTAGAGCTTCTTCGGTCTTTCTGAAAAAATCCAGTCGGGCATAGAGAATATATTTCCTATCGTGTAGTACGTGTAGATGCATTGAGGGGCAGGATATACCGCTATAAAATGCAGACTTTTTAAATAGTTTATCTAACGGCGGTGATACATAAAAAATAATGGACATAGTGATATCTCCTCGGATGCCGCCGTGTCCTAAAAAAGGGCGCACTTAATACGTCCTCCGCAATCCAATTTTTCAAAAGGAAAACAGCGGTTTTTATTTTCATTTCAAAACCGCTATCAGGCTACATTCTGCTGTTTGGACAAAACTATCCAGCCGCCGCAACAACGGTTTTTTTAATTCCGTCTAGGCTGTTGTTTACATCGTGTCAGACCGTAGCCGGTTACATAATCTTAAACAAGACAATATGCAGGCTAAGAGCGTTTACAGTATCATGCGACAGGAACAACGCGAACAGCAACCATGCAGGGCGCACGACATTGACCGATAAACGAGCAAAGCGGCGGGCGAAAAAATGCCCGCCGCGCTATGCGGTTAATATGGAAAGAGCTTAAATTAATAGGTCATTCAAACAAATAATTTTACTACCTTTACTTTCATAATAACGTAGCATTTCGTCAATTTTCCTTTTATCATAACTGGTAACGCAATCTGATAGGACATTAACGCCATAATTTGCTTTGCGTAAGTTGTAACAGGTTGATTTAACACAAGCAACAGCATCTGCTCCTGCTATGTAGAAATCACATATTTCATTTTTACTAATAAAGTCTGTAAATTCTTCACAGCTTAATGCGTTTCCTTTGTATTTTGTAAAAACATTTTTTGATACTATTTTCAAGTCTGAAGCTAACTCAGACCCATATGTATTGGGTTTAAGAGTCCTCGTGCCGGCTGATAAATTTTCATGCCTTATATAAATAACATGAATATTATTATTGACTGCCCAATCAATAGCTTTATTGATATTGCCAATAACATCCTTGTAATTCTTTGTTATGTCATTTTGAATATCGATTATTACTAAGGCTTTTTTCTGCATAGTGTTTCCTCCTGATAGGTAGATTGATTTGTTTTCTTTTTTATTATACCTTGTAATTGTTGACAACAGTATGGCAACAATCTATGATGATAACAAGAAATTTTGGAAGGCGGCTATCAGATGAAAGTTGACAGGCTTGTTAGCATTATTATGATACTCCTTGATAAAAAGCGTATAGGCGCACAGGAGTTAGCAGATATGTTTGAAGTTTCACCCCGCACAATCTACCGCGACATAGACACTATCAACATGGCGGGTATTCCTGTTCGCTCAACATCGGGAGTGGGCGGCGGCTTTGAAATCATGCAGAAATACAAGATTGATAGAAAGGTTTTTTCGACTGCCGACCTTTCCGCTATCTTGATGGGGCTTTCCAGTCTTTCCAACATGATACGAGGTGATGAACTGGTAAACGCCCTTGCGAAAGTCAAGAGTTTTATCCCCGCCGACAGAGCGAAAGACATTGAATTAAAAGCAAATCAAATATATATAGATTTAAGTCCGTGGATGGGCAACAGGAACATACAACCATATTTACAAATTATCAAAACAGCTTTACAGGAAAGCAAGCTACTTTCGTTTGAATATGCAGACCGCTACGGAAATAAAACCGCACGAACAGCCGATCCGTATCAGCTTGTATTGAAAAGTAGTCATTGGTATTGGCAAGGGTATTGCCATAAAAGAAATGATTTTCGCTTATTTAAACTATCCCGCACATCAAACCTACAAATACAAGAGGAATTTTTTACGCCACGAGATTATCAAAAACCGCAGTTAGATTTTACTGATATTTTGGCAACTATGCAAACAAAAATCAAAATTCGTATTCATAAATCTGTCATGGACAGGGTACTTGATTATTGCACTTATGAACACTTTTCGCCAGACGGTGATGAGCATTGCATTGTTAGTTTTCCTTTCATAGAGAACGAATACTACTACAATATTCTTTTCAGTTTTGGGGATAAATGCGAGTGTTTAGAGCCGTTACATATCCGCACAGAAATGAAGCGTAGAATACATGATATAGCTACCATATACGAAAGTTAATACATGGAGTAAGACGAAAAAGACAAACGAGTTGCCTTGCCCTTTTTATTCCGTTCCAACTATCAAGCCTATCAATGGACGGGTAGTATTTTTTCGCTTGTATGCGGTGAAAAAATCTCCATCCTTAAACCATTGACAGGCTAGATTTTTGCCATGTCATTTCGCCGCCACGGGGAACAGAATAAATCCTGCCCCCCGCTCTCGTCTGCTTCATTATACGGCAAAACAGTCTGCACTACTACTCGGCTGATTGTACCCCTCACTCATGAGGGGGCTGGTGAAGAAACACAAGACACAGCACAATTAAAACACGATTTGGATATACATAAGTTGATTCTAAAAAAATTGATAGCAAGACAGAAAAAACAAGATAATGATTATTACGTAGAAAAATTAAAAGCTCAAATTTATAACCGACTATCGGAAGCGATTGAAATTGAAATCAATGAAACCAAGCAAATAGTTAATCACATTGAAAAAGAGATAGAAAAGCTTCTGAGCAATGTCATAATTACCAAAGAAGTAATTATCGAAGCATTAGAGAGTTTCAACTATTTATTTAAAGGAGCAACTAACGAAGAAAAAAGAGCATTGCTTCGTGCTTTGATTAAGGAAATTCATGTTAATAATGAAGCCTTCAGGAATCAATGACCACTGTTTTGGGGCATGGCTCATCCCCAATATTCACGTCAATTCTTTGTTTGTATTCTTAATCCGGTCGGAGAGAATGCAGAAATAACGAAGCAACTGATTGGTGAAGCACATTTGATTGCGGAAAGATGACTTCAACGTAGGGGTGATAACTAGGCTTGGAACTGATAGTGGAGATAACTTGAACGGGTCCCCTGTAGATTGAGCGAACGGAGACGATAGTTCAACATAAGGGCCTCACATATTAGACATAAATAATATGTGAGGCCCTTTATTTCATTTGATTTTCTTGCGTTTAGGTCTTGATAATTTTCAGTCTACTACTTTATTTTCTTTGAACAGTTAGTTCAATCGCTTATTTTTTTGGCGGCTTTACATGGGTAACAAACGTCGGCTTTAATTCACCGTCGATCAGCTGGTTACTGGTTATCCGAGTGATATTGCCAGCCTCATCGTGCTCGACATGCAACCTGTCCTCCTCGTAAAATTCCAACCGCGGTGTAATGTTGTAGTAGAAATCCACTTCTGAAAGCAGTCCGTTTTGGTACCTGTACTCCTCGTAATGTAGGTCCGTAAACTCCTCCATTCCGCAGTGAGATTGTTCGTACTTCATCAATTTCCAGTTTTCATACAAACATCGGGACACTGCGTCCAGTTCGCCTGTATGATTAAATTGCAGTCCGTATTCTACATTTCCGACATAAATCAAATACTCTTCGTCAAACCCAAACTCATGTGCGCGTTTCACGCGAAGCAGGTTTCCGTCTTGATCAAACCCATACTCGTATGAGTATTCGCCCAATTAGGTATTTTCTTTTTGAACAGCCTGCCCCGTTTCATTCCGCCAATGATGATATCCATAACGGGGCTGGGACAGTAAAATCCGCGGTGGATCACTTCTCCACCTTTGGAGTACGCAAGCCTTACAATGTTCTTTTCCGCAGCAACGCGTAATTGTGGCAGTTGATCAGCGTATTCATGTTTAACACTCACCAATTCTGCAATGACCTTAACAAAGGCGTCGAGTATGGCTGGATCGATTCGACCCGATGCCTTGATCTGCACCTTTGCATCCTCTGCCCATTCATCAAACTCGGCCATCATCTTTTCAAACTCGTCCATGCATTCATCCCCTTTATTGTCATTGTCTCCAATCGGGGTAAAGGAAAACTGCCCAGTAGCTTAATGGTACGGATAAAGAAACCGTTGTATCCATCCTACAACAAATTAAATGGAATTACAGTCGGGAATGGGATCATCTTCTTGTCACTCATCGGGAACTTTATCCCATAAAAGAAAAATGCCGCTATTTTTTTAAGTAGAGCAAAAAAGCGATGGATCCGATCCAGCGCTATGCTCTTGTACACCGTAGTAAAAAATTCGTTATAAGACAGAGAAACCTAAAAATGTTGACTCATTAAGAAGAGACTGCTTCATTTCTTCAAGAAATTTGAACTGCTTCTCTGTCAGTTTGCTTTTGTCCGCATAAAGCGAGTGATATGTAAATGAGAAAAGATGCCTATAGTCAATAAAATAATCGATCTGTGAAATGAACGACGTGTTTGAATTTCCCCGGGTATATCCGGTCATAAAAGACCTGAAAAAGGTCTTAACGAACTCCTCCCTTTCAGATACCTCTGCAGTTTGGGCCGCATGATAAATAGCGATCGCGATATCATAAGCAAACCAATGGTACTCACTATGAAGAGGTTTATGTTCGGGCGGCAGCAGGATTTTGATGTTCTCCCATTGGTCGTCTCGTATTTCGTATCTTCTTTTCATGCCTCTATTTTACCATGTTTGACTCGATTCCCTAGTTTGTATACACGCCCTATTTCAGTCTGTTTTGCTTTAGATGGACAGGCAATAGGCATCGGGGCAGGACAGCAATCACGTATTCATTGTACAAGGATTGTTGGAGATAAGGCGGATAATTGGTTTTTAAGACAGTATCCAATTCCTCTTTCGATGAAAATTAGAGAAGGGTGGCTAGATCAAAGGGCGTATACACAGTTGAGTAAACAACTTTCACCGGATCGGATCGAGAAAATTCTATTTTCTATTGAACAACAAGTCGTGCAAAGAGACGAACAAAATATTCTTCAAGATATCTCCTTTTGTGGTTCACTATGGAACCAAGGACATACGCTGCAAGATGGAAGCACGATTAAATTCGCTGAACAATTGGGCAGGATAGCTTTACTTTGCAAAATTGTCTATGTATCTCATCATTTCTGATATGCCCTTCAATTGATTTGCCAATTGCTCATTTAGCTTCTGCAGAGTTACTTGGAAAGAGTGTTCAATAGCAGTTAAATCTTGTGTCTCTAAGGCTTCAAGTAACGGTTTCATTCTCTCAATTGAATAGACTGTCTTCCTTAAACTGCTGATAATAATAATTTTCTTTAATTCTCGCTGTGTAAAGACCCTGTATCCGTTTTCCGGATTCCTCTCAGAGCGTATTAGCCTCTCCTTTTCCCAATGTCGAATAGCGGATGGATTAACACCAGCTATAGCGGCAACCTCCCCGATTCTCATCTCTTCAGTTATCAATATGTTTCTATAACTAGAGAAATCGGTTTTTCGAATCAGCCTTATGACCTCTTCGATTCGTTGCTTCTCTGTTTGAATGTTGTATTGCTGTAGATTGACTACCCATAGAGCCTGTTCTTTGTGGCCTTTCTTTAATAACCTCATGACATCGTAGACGACAGGAATATCGTAACCCTTAATTAAAGCACGTAAGGCAACGAATGCTTGAACATGGAACGATGTGTAACATCTTCTTTTACTTGCTGTTCGAGGTACGTCGGGTACCAAGTCGAGTTCTTCATATCGTCGCAAGGTGGTCGTGCTTACGCTAAGTTTCTTGGCAATCTGCTTCGGCGTATAACTGATTTCCATTGTTGATCACCTTTCCTTTAAGTTAAACCTTAAACCTCTACAACAATATTAAACGAAACATTGGGTTTCTGCGCAAGGGTTTAAGGAAAATGAAACGAAATCTTGCATGAATGTTGTATGATCAAATATAAGCGGATGGAAAGAAAAGATACGAGGAGGAATGACATGACTAAAATAGAAATTCATCAAGCCCAAGAAGGAATAAACATCCCGCGGAACAGATTGGTGGTTTCAACCGGACGGCGATCGCCTGCTGGTCATCCTGAGTATGTACGGCAGATTTCCGTATGTCGTAATGGATCAAAAGATGGTTTCTGCCTCAGAAGAGACTTTGTTTCAGCAGTTGCGGCTTATTGACGCAAAAAATGGCTTTCGCTTACTGCGTCATTCAATCGAGAAGGTGATGGCGGTTTGCGAATCGCTTGATCTGGATCGTCAAGACTTGATCTTATGGGCAAACCCTCTGTGTGACATGGATGAGAAGGCTCTGAGACAAATGGTGCACCAAAAATAAATTGAGGTTAAAGGGGTAACAACTATGAATGTGCAGAAAGACGCCGCCAAGCCGACGAGCTTGTTCGGCAACAAGTTCTACCGCACGATTCTGCTGTCCAACATTCTACTGCAGATCGGCATCTGGGTGCGCAACTTCGCCATCCTGCTGTTCGTGGTGGATAAGACCGGCGGGGAAGATTCCGTCGCCGTGTCGATGATTTACGTGGCGGAGTTCGCGCCGATCTTTATATTCTCGTTCATCGGGGGTACCTTCGCCGACCGTTGGAAGCCAAAACGGACGATGATCTGGTGCGATTTCCTGTCTGCCGTTTCGGTATTCCTCGTTCTGCTGGCGTTGATGTTCGGGAGCTGGCAGGCGATCTTCTTCGTCACGCTAGTCTCGGCGGTTCTGTCGCAGTTTTCTCAGCCGTCGGGGATGCGGCTGTTCAAGCAGCATTTGCCGGCCGACCAGATGCAGCAAGCGATGGCGTTCTTCCAGTCATTGATGGCCATCTTCCTCGTCAGCGGCCCGTTCCTCGGTACCTTCGTGTTCAGCCAATTCGGCATTGAGGTCTCCATCGCCGTCATGGGTGTGGCGTTCCTCCTTTCAGCGGCTGTGCTGCTGCGGTTGCCGGCCGACCGTGAAGTGAAGAGCGAGGCGTACACGGAGAAGCGGTTCTGGAGCGAGTTCAAGGAAGGGTTCCGCTATGTGTGGCATAGTCGTGTGCTACGCATGCTCGGCGTAACGTTCGCCCTGGCGGGCCTAGCGGTTGGCATCAGCCAGGCGCTTAACATCTTCATCGTGACGGAGCAGCTCAGCCAGCCGAAAGAATTCCTGACTTACATGCTGTCGGTGAACGGCATCGCGATGCTGATCGGTGGCGGTCTCATCGGAGTCGCCGCGAAGAAGTTCCCGCCACAGAAGCTGTTGGCATACGGGATGGCTGTCGGCGCGGCGACGACGATCGTGATCGGTTTCTCGACGAGCGTTCCACTGACGCTGGGTGCTTCGTTCCTGGGCGGATTGTCATACCCTGCCATCCACATCGGCATCATGACGATGATCATGCAGTGGTCGGAGGAATCGATCGTTGGCCGTGTCAACGGCGTGCTGAACCCCATGTTCTTGGGTATGATGGTACTCATGATCATGGGTGCGGGGATCATGAAGCAGGCTGTTTCGCTGCCGGTCATCTACACCGTCTCGGCGGTGTTGATGGCACTCGGAGCGCTGGTGCTGGTTCCGGTATTCGGCCAGAAGGCACCAATCCGGGAGCCAGCTGCCGGCGGCGCCTAACGCATCGCCTAAGTGCAACGGGATTGGTCCAGGCTAGGCGTTGATATGAACACGGCGGTGGAAATGTCGAAGTCGTTGAACGAAGGGGCCATTTTGTTGCCTGGTTATAAGGTCGACAGCTGGGACTTGTCGCTCATCGTGCGGTCGGGGGACTTCGATATCGACAAGATGCTGAGCGATTATTCGAAGGAAGAGCTGGAGCAACTGCTGTATGCCAAGGTAAAGAAAGTGAAGATGGATTTCGCCGGTAAGGCAACGAACATCACGGTGGAAGGGGTCATCGAGAAGTTCACCAACAAGTACATCAAACAGAATGTGAAGACGAAATCCGAGTGCACAAGCGGTTGCGCCTTACATATCCGAGAGTTCGGTAATGTTAAACTTACGTATGCTCAAACAGCTGCCAGCAAATCGATAGCCTTTCATTTCAGATTATGAACGATATCCCAATGCTCTGGAGCATATTCTGTCCGTATACGATCTGGAAAATGACACGACTGATGGCGATTATATTCATTCTGTAAGCAAATTCCCGTCCGGTTTGGGGTCTTACGGAAAGACCCTTATAAAATAGATCTTGTTTTCAAGGAGTTAAAAACATGGATTACATTTCACCGAAAGAAGCGGCGTTAAAGGTGAAAAGGTGGCCTAAAGATACCATAGCGGCGGGTTATCGTCATACCGTCGTGCTTAAATTGGACGGCACGGTGACAGCTGTGGGTGATAATAAATATGGCCAATGTGATGTAAGCGGCTGGCGCGATATTGTGGCGGTTGCGGCGGGTAATGCTCATACGGGTAATGCTCATACAATCGGGCTTAAATCGGACGGCACGGTGGCGGCTGTGGGTTGGAATAAGCATGACCAATGCGATGTAAGCGGCTGGCGCGATATTGTGGCGGTTGTGGCGGGTTGGCGTCGTACCGTCGGGCTTAAATCGGATGGCACGGTGGTGGCTGTGGGTCGAAATAATGAAGGCCAATGCAATGTAAGCGGCTGGCGTGATATGGTGGCGGTTGCCGCGGGTGACTGGCATACCGTCGGGCTTAAATCGGACGGCACGGTGGCGGCTGTGGGTAATAACCGGTATGGCCAATGCAATGTAAGCGGCTGGCGCGACATAGTGGCGGCAGCGGCGGGTTACCTTCATACCGTCGGGCTTAAATCGGACGGCACGGTGGCGGCTGTGGGTTGGAATAAGCGTGACCAATGCGATGTAAGCGGCTGGCGCGGTATTGTGGCGATAGCGGCGGGTAGTAATCATACCATTGGCCTTAAATCGGACGGCACGGTGGCGGCTGTGGGTTGGAATGAGCATGGCCAATGCAATGTAAGTGGCTGGCGCGATATTGTGGCGGTTGCGGCGGGTTGCGCTCATACTCTCGGCCTTAAATCGGACGGCACGGTCGTTGCTGTGGGTGATAATGAATATGGCCAATGCGATGTAAGCGGCTGGCGCGGCATCCAACTGCCCGGCAATTAGTTCTCAATATTAATAATACATATAATGAAAGCCATGCGCCGATTCCCTCGCATGGCTTATATTTTGTATTAGTTAAAATATTGAATGCTGACTTGACTAAGTTTACTACACTGGACTGAACAGTCAATGGTTTTTACTGTCTAAGCTGATTCAGCTAAACTGCCCTTTCGTTGAGCGGTTCGGATGGGTCGTCTCCATCCAGCGCACTCGTTATTCGTTAGTTACATAACAAAGCGAGGGAGCATGCTTCAATTCGGCAGCTCCATCGTTTTTTCCCCTGCCTTAAAGAACAGGGTATAATTTAGAGGGATTTCAAGGCATTAAGTAATTTTTCTCATGCTAAAAGCCCCTGTTCCTCAGCGGACTTAGCATTATTCAATAATTGAATCGCACTTTGTGCATTGTTTGGTTCTTTGAGATCCCCACCTCCTGGAAATGGGAAAACTGAACGATTCAACCACCTTTTCGTAGTGCTGAATTGACTCTTGTTCTTCGATAGCAAAATGGTTTTCAGGATAGATTATTAAACTTATCTTCCATGATGAATTGATCCCATGAAAAAGCAGCTCTTTGGAAATCCGATAAATTTATTTCAATGACTGTTATAACGAGCCAAGAGACAAACAGAAGGAATCCTAGCATACTTCCTCTCGTTAGAATGTATCTTGCCCTTCCTCTTTTCCGAACCAATGACCACTTACTGAGAAAAACTTTTTCTTTTACGCTTAGACCAACCTTTTCGGCCAATTCAAACCTCCCTCCACATGAATATTACCACGTTATCCTGCCTGTTACTTCAACGATCAGGAGCAGATAGCCGCGACGCCTGCTCCGGTCAAATCATTACCCATTAGTTAAACTGTGCAACTCATTAAATAACTTTTTCTTCAACCCATCCAATGCTTCATCGTTGGGTTTAACATCATCTGAATACATAATTTCTCTAGATGTCCACCAAACAGGATATTTGTTGGTCGGTTCAGTCAGTCTTCTCGGGAAAATGTGCCAATGCATATGGGAATCACCATTGCCAAGAAGCTCATAATTTAACTTATCTGGTTTGAAAGCATTAAAAACAGCTTCAGATACAATGCTCATCTCCACTAGGAACTTTTCTTTAAAATCTCTATTTAGTTCGTGAAGTTCGGACTTGTGTTCCTTGCATAGAAACAATGTATAGCCTTCGAAATATTGGTGATCCCCTATTACTACATACCCGGTCTCTAATTCTGCTACAAAATACTTATTCGTACCTTGTTTTATCATGCTGATTCGATTACAAATCAGACAATCTTCCATCTACTTCACCCCATAATATTAAGTGTTAAAAATAATATAACATCATCTCATGTGGGTATAGATGGAAATATGTTGTTGTAATATGGATATTTGTTACTCATTATTACTGCTGCCCGTTAGGTCAGAAAAGGCCACCATCTGTCGGAAACCTTCCATGGTGTTTACTGAGCTCTTGTTCCCAGTTAGTTGAATAATCTAGTATATCATTAATACAAGCTTATTTTTTCAAGAATTCCAATACCTCTTTACTTAACTCTTCATAGTGAATCGCCTTAATATCCCCAGATTTGGCATCCATGTTGATGATAATGCGATCAGCACCATCTTTATCTTTGTCTTTGTGAATAGCATGAAACATAACTGTCCACATTCCATCGCTTAAAATGGCATCTTCTGATTCGATGGACGTATCTTCTTTTTCATATTCATCAAACCATTTCATCACTTCTTTATTTTCTTTTGCCAACGCTTTTGCTTGATCCACAGTCATTATTTCAGGTTCTTTATCCATCATCAATTCTAAAGGTAATGACGAAAAGAATCTCTCATTGCCATGCATTTGGAACGAGAAAGACACCTCATACATGCCACTTAATGCACTCACAGTACGTCCATTCGTTAAGCTAACCTCGCGTTTAAATGTTATTTCTTTTTCAAATGTTTCGTTCGGTTCCATTTCCCTTAAATCATTGGGATCAAATATGTCATCACAACCTACTTCTTCTTCATCACGTGGAATGAGGTGCGAATGGGCATCTTCCTTTTTCACAGATATCCTAAAAGGAATGCCGCAACGCCCATTATAAATTATTGTCTCCCCGCTGTTATTGGTAATCGATGCATTTACTTTAATGTATTTACCTAACTTTATATTAGCTTTTAATGCAAGCCCATTCTGTTTAAAGTCGTGGGTGAGAGTCTCCAGCTCACCAGAAGCTGATTGCAGATTCGACCCGCAGCCAGTAACGATTAGAATTAGAAAAAGAATCAATACAAATTTTTTCATTCTACCACCCCCTAATTATAAGGACGAACGTACACGCATGATAGTTTCACAAAAATGCCCGTTAGCGAAGCGAGGCGACCGGAACTTTGCTACCGGCCGCCTCGCTTCTGTTTTATTAAACTATTATCTCCGTTAGTTTAATTCTTGGTTGGGAATATCCCAGAGAATATAATGTCTTGAAAACTGCCGGGTTTCTACAATTAAGGCCTGCTTATCTTTCTCAAAGATAAGTCCCGAACCCATTTGGTCCTTGTAATCCCAACCCTTTTTCTTCATAAATTCCTTGACTACATTATATCGAAATTGGCCATTATTTTCCGAAACAAATCTGATCTCTTTATCTGATTCAGAAAACTGTTCATAATCGCTGTTTGTAAATTCTAATTTAGAAATGGAAATAAGTATCGGTACAGGGTTTCCCTCTTGTGACAAGGCGTTTCCAAATCTGAATACAATAAAACCAGCCACTATAATGAATACAGAAAGCGCAATCGTCAAAAGTCTTTTCAAAAACCATCCCCCTGACCATTTCATTACTTAAAGATACGTTTCCAACAGTTGTAAAGTTGCATTAAACTGCCCGTCAGCGCAGTCGGCTTGCAACCTCCTGGTGTTTATTGAGCTCTCGTCATCCGTTAGCATAAGATAGTTGTTCTAATTTATTGGAGAATTGATTTTCTCTTGTAGTTCCTCTGCTTGCTTCATAAAAGAATCCATACTTGCACTTATTGAAATATTTAACCCTAATCCTACGTCACGAAGTATTTTCCGTAGCTCTTCAAAATTCTTTTTATCTTCTTCGGTTAAATCAACGAAACGATACAATTCATCATTAGGGTATTGCTTTAATTTGGAATACAAATTATTAAGAATTTCCTTATCACTCTTAGAAATTGTTCCTAATTGTTCACCAGTAGTCCTACCCAGCCAAATTCCGTTCAATACATCTCCTAATTCCGTTGTAACCAAGTTGGGTTCAGACCAATTTTTTCACCCAATTTCATTCCCCCTTTACGATTTAATTTTACCATAAAAACCGTGTAATCCTTATGAAGTATCCTGCCCGTTACTTAAAAGGCCAAGAGCAGGTCGCCACGGCGCCTGCTCCACTGATATTTCACTATTGTTTCCCGATAGTTTTAACAAAATACCCCATTCAGCCCTGTGAAGAGATAAAAGCATGATGTTTCGTAGCATCGGCCACCCCGCGCTAGCTTTGATTAATGAACATGATCGTGGAAATGCCTTCTTGCCGGTGCGGATCAGGTACTTTTAACATGCCGATGTCGACCAAATGTTTGAGTACGCAGGTGCGCATTGTTCCTGACGCCATGCTGTTCTGCGACCAGTAACCCACATACTTATGCGCGTGTTTTGGCTGGCCGTCGAGTTTCAATCGATAGACAGCCTCATCCAATTTCGTGGCGGCTTCTTTGATTCGTTCGGACGGTTGCGGAATCGCCGCAAGCAGACGTTCTCCTGTTTGCTTATCTTTGCAATACACAATATTGACTTCAAGGCCGGATTCCGTTCGCAGTAAATAGTGCTTGTCGAACAGACGGCGATAGGCGTCGATGTTCGCATGGTTTTGCGGCAAATCTCCATTGATCACGTGCATCAGGCTGATGAAATCCGAACTCAGATTGTCCCGCCAGCCGCCCTGTCTGCCGCACCACCACGTATCGATCTGCCATGCCTTTAGTGCGAGCTCATCGGAATCCCGATTCATATCGCCGCAAACATAATATAGGGTGCGGTCAAAGCTGACGTCAAACTCTCTGTCGATCGTTGCATAGGCGGCGTAGTGGCCGCCATCTTTGCGGCTGACTGAAACCTCTTTATGGCTCACCTTATCGAGTTCTTTGAATCTCAACTGTTTGCCAGCATACGGAATGAGGCTCCACAGCAGCAGATTGACGTCGCCGCCTGGAATATAGACGCCGGTCTCTTGGAACACCTCAGCCATCGAGAAAAACGTCTTGAAATAATGGTCGACGGCAATCTCGGCATACTCTTCGCACAAACGCTGCAGCGCCTCACTTTTCGCTTGGGACGGATCTTCAATGTACATATTCGTACGATATTTTCCGCCCGGTAGTTGATCCATGAAACCGTATTGTTCCAGTGTTTCGATTTCATCCTGGGAAAATACAGGCGAGATGCCCAGTTCTTCGGCGATTTCATTGACCGACAGCGGCTTGTGATAAGCGGAGAAAGCGATGTTTTGTCTGATCGCCGTTGCCAGGAAGTCGGCGGTGTCGCCTTTGCTGCCCGGTGATCCGCTATGCCCCAAACTTGTCATGCGAATCGGATTGATGCCGAGATTGCCCATCGATCGGATTGTGTTCATCTTGTGTTTCAGCTCCTTTTTCGCTTCGAATAAGTGCCATTTGACCGTGCCACCGGAAAGACCCATCGCAGCCGCGATTTCGCTAATTTTCATGCCGCCGTAATAGTACTTGACCACAATTTCCCGCTGCTGATGAGATAAAAAAGCGATTTCCCGTCGCAACGCGCCTGCCGTTTCTTGACGGATGATCGCGTCGAAGCCCTCGTCTTTGGACATCACCTCGTTGTCATCAATCCGCAATTGGTTGGACGATTTCACCTTCTCGCCGACGTATTTCGCCCACACATAATGCGCGATCTTAAAGACGTAGCTGTTCAAATCAAGAAACTCCGTCTTTTTAAGAAGCGCCTGGTAAACCTCCAGCGTCATTCTTCCCGCCAGTTCCTCGGCTTCGGCGATCTTGCCCGTTTTGTTCAAAGCAAATCCATACAGCGGCTTGATGTAATCCTTGATGGCACGGTCGGCTTGTTGTTTATCCATGATCTGAAAGCTCCTTCTTATCGGGTGGCACTCAACTATATACTGCAGCGAAAACGAAAAAGGTTGGGGAGTTGAGGAAATTTTTTTTGTTTCGGACGTATCCTGCCAAAAACTATAATAAAGGCAGCCCTTCTTTGTAGTCATCTTCAGTTATTAATCCTTCATAACTTATAAAATTTAATGTGAATTGCTGGCCCTCATACTCATACTCAAGAATATACAATCCAGAGCCAATATCTTTGCCCTGACCTAAAATCTCTACTACTTCTTCATAAGTCAATTTGGGCGTGACTTTCGTTAATTGTTCTTTTGTGACGGTCTTTATTTCAGTTCCAACAATTATTTTCTCAAATGATTCTGTTGGATTTTGCTGCGTATCCGTTTCAGAAATTTGACAACCAACCATTAAAAACATAAGGAAAAGCAGGAACAGAGTTGTCAGAAAATTACTCATTAATAGCCTCCTAATTAAAGCTCTTTGTTACAGATTATATCAAAAGTTATCTTGAGTAGGTCAAAATGACGATGCCTGTCGAAGTTGATCGAGTAGATCTCAACTGCAAACTCGTTGTGGCTTCAGTGCCCTTAAACAGAGTATTGCCACTTCCAAGTATGACCGGGTTGATAATGAGATGATATTCATCGACCAGTCCTTCGCGCATAAAGTAAGCTGCTGCAGACGCTCCTGCGAACAATGCGATATTTTTGCCTTCTTGTGCTTTAAGCTGCTTTACCTCTTGTGCGGGATTCTTACCGAACAATTTGGCATTCCACTGTACCTTGTCGAGTGTGTTAGATAATACGAGCTTGGGAGTCTCATTCATAATATTAACAAACTCTATGTCCCTGTCCGGCCAAACCGGATTAGCCGCTGCTTCAGGCCAATAGCCTACCATGGTTTCATACGCCTTGCGGCCGTAAATGAAAGTGTCAAAATTCCGAAGATAATCGAGCATATAGCTTTCCATTTCATCATCCCATGCAAACCAGTCCAAATTTTGATTTTCGCCTTCAATGTACCCATCGATCGATATCATCATCGATAAAACAAGTTTTCTCATCTTTATTTTCTATCCTCTCTTTCCTGGGTTGGCTTTACGCTATATCGGAGGTGCACCGCGCCGGATGATTGCTGTGCTGACACACATTGCAACTCTTGCTGAAGCGGATGATCAATTTCGAACAATCGTGTTCCATGTCCAAGCATGACAGGTACTACATGAAGCTGAATTTCATCTAGATAACCGCCATGCAAAAACTGCCTTGCTGTATCAACGCCTCCCGTTACGACAACTTTCTTCCCTCCCGCAGCCGCCTTTGCCCGATTAAAAGTCGATAATTTTCTTTTGCAGCCATAATACCGTCTATTGATATAGAAATATCTAACAAAACTGTTCCCATCTGAATAACCTCCTTTTTATAGTTCAGTTCGGGCAGGATAATAAAGCCCTCCAGACTTGCTCATAATTCGCCTGCGTCTCCGGATCGACCGGCATTCCAAGATATCTTGCTATTTCCATGATCACTTCCTTGCAGAAAAAGTAGTTTTTCTCTTTTACCAGCTGTCCGTCTTCGAACAGCATTTTGAGTTACTCCTTTACTTGATAAAATGAGATCTGAAATGAGTATATCATCTGGTCTTCTGCGCGGTTTCTTTCATATTGCGATTTTGGGAGTAACAGAAGTGGAGTCGCCGATAGCCGCGCGACAAGCTAGGGCCTTGCATCTCGAGTCCGGCACAAGCATTCCCATACTTTTTATAGGTGTATAGCTTTTTATCCCGGGGATTGGATGCTCACCGAAAAGCGTAATATGCGGCAGGTTCTTCCAGTGCTTCGTCCGAGGATCTTTCTTGAGTCTCTCCACACACCAACGAGTTACCGATTTGGAAGTGTGTATCACTTTACCCATAAGTTTGCTTAATTAGAAATATTATGCTTTCAATTCACCGCGGCAAACTTTTGCTTACAAAACAAAAAGCCCTTGAATATCAAGGACTTCATCCAATTGACCATAACAGTTTTCTTGACCACGTTTATTGAACTAACGTACTCCGTGGAAATATCATCGTCTTCTAAATCACCAATAACTGATCAACATTACTGCCCTTAGGTTAAAAGCTGCCGATGATGTCAGCAGCCTTGATGGAATTGAGCTAACGTTTCCGTTTGTTGGGACTTACACGCCTTAGTAGAAACGTTCCATCACAATATAATCTTTACCGCTTTTACTAAAGGTGGCGTCTATTTTAGAAAGTCCAAATTTCTCATAAAACGATGCTTTATCAATTCTTGCATTGCAATAAATCCGCTTAACGCCTAGGCGCTCTATTTCGCTGAGTACGTAGTTCAGGAGTTTACTTCCATAGCCTTTATTTTGATGAGTGGATAGCGTAGCAAATTTTCTAAACTGTGCTTGAACACCGCGAATGAAGATTGACACCACTGAGATAAGTTCTTCCCCTTCAAAAAGTCCATAGTGAGTACCCTCGTCATCATCTTCAAGCTTTATAAAATCGAAATCCTTCTCCGGCCACATTACCTTATGACGCAATTGCCAAGCTTGTTCTTTCTCAATAATCCTAATATCCAAGTTATATCAAACCTTTCATTGAACTCAAATAATCTCTATTTTATCACATATAGACAATCCATTATTCTGCCCGTTAGGTGAGCGAAGGGGCTACCGCGAGGTAAATCATATGCAAATGCTTGGTTGGCTGAGAAGACGAACATGATTACGGCAGAAGTAGAAGAGCAGAAAATTTCCTCATATCCATTGCCTCCTTAATTTAGAGTTACACTTAAAAAAGTGCCCTTCGTTGTTGGCATGTTGATTACTGTATCATTTTCGAATTCAATATTATCTTCGCCAGCTTGGAACGGACTCTCTTCAGGTTCACTTATTTGTATAAGATTATCAGTTGTTAGATCATAAACCATTAATGCATGTTTTTCTTGGAAGTCCTCTTCAATATAAATTCCTAAGAAGGCAAGCTTTGTTCCGGAATCGTTCCACGTAACGTAGTTATTAAATAAGTAGTTGTCTGGAATTCCACTTATTTCGTGGTGTTCCTTCGTACCTACATAATAAATTCCTAATTTATTATCAAGAAGACCTTCTTCCTCAAGCACTCTATATACAATATTGTCCCCGTCTGGAGAAACGTTAATTATATGACCTGCAACTATATGTTCTATTATAGAATCATCCCCAATCAATTCAATTACCAGACTATCTGTCCCCAATTCCTTGCTACTCTCTAATAGAAGGTTGTCCTGTGTACCAGATATAAAGGAGATATTTTCATATTGCTCCTTCGATAATATTTTATTCGCTTCTCTCGTTGAAAGGTCGAAGCTCCAAATGCTGTTCTTCCAGTCGGATGAGTCATAGTTGCTTGAATAGTACATTTTGTTTCCTAAAGGGTGTCCGGCACCAATTACATTTCCGACCTGTTTTTCGGTTTCTTCGTCTTTCTTCACTTTCACTTCATCGTCTTGTGCAGGTCTTCAAGATCATCTAGGACCTTCCCTTTATTATCAACAATCGCAAGTTTATCATTTGCTTTGCTCATTACAACCGCTTTGGCTCCATTCTCGGCTGGATTCACACCCTCTGATTTCTTGACTTTGTTCTTTTCAATAAAGAGCTTGGTTTCCAAAGATGTTTTTTCCTCAGCACTTATGTCAAATGGAGTAAGTGCCGAACTTGAGGTGATAGAGATGACAGCAGCAGAAAGGATGCCTACCGCCGACGAGCCAATAATTCCTTTATGTTTAAATTTTCCGAACATTTGCAAATCCTCCTTCATGTTTTTTGACCTAGCGGTACTGGAGTCAAAAGTCCGTCCAAAAAGAGGGTGTAACAAATGCACCGCTTTCATTAAGCTGATAAATAGTAATTCGATTCCAATTATTAGTATCCTGCCCGTTTGTTGAGCGGCCCCGCGCAGAACGCAGTATAAGAGATAGATCACATAGCAACCAGTACAATATAGGAATTCCAAGAGTGCATGCTCACGCGGAGAATCACAGGTAATCTTCAGTAATGTAAAGTACTTGCCGTTAGCGGAGCAGGCTGCCGATCGATCCCGCGGCGGCGTCATTGAGCTCTTGCCCGTTGAAATAAACGAATGCGCCGATGGTGACAATGACCGCCAAAAAGAAAAACGCCTTTTTTTTCATTTCCGACACTCCCACCGTTCGAATACTTCTTATACTCTTATTAATCTAAAAGCAAAAACCACTGAATTCGCTACTGTAGAAAATGCTTCATGCGGACGATGGGACAAAGCATCCTGCACAACTTACTTGAATTGTGAAGTTATTGTTGCTCTGCATTAGCGAAAATGTCAAGGGCAGATATGAAGTTCAAAAAGGTATCGACATTGGTTGAAAGCCATTTATTTTTGTGAACTGCAGCGTATATAGAAATGGGAAATTGTTGCGCGTTGGAAGGAATCTCTTTCAGCTCCCCCCGCTGGATCTCCTCCTGAACTGCGAAAAAAGGTAGGAACGATTTCCCAAGCCCGCATAGAATGCATTTTTTGATCACTTCGATGCTCTGTAATTCCATCTTTAAGACCGTCGTTTTTCCCTCCTGCTTTAAATGATCGTCAATAATTCCGCGATAACTGCAGGATGGCTCCATGTACAGCATCGTTTCGGAAACGTTCGGGATGCTCGCGGATTGCACGAGAGCCAGCTTCTCGTTTTTCAGCTTACGAATGATTAATTCTTCTGGAGTCCACGCGGATAACTCCACGAGCATCGCGATATCGATGTCCCCCTTCTTTAACTGCTCCGATATATGGGGATAATCCAGCGGCTTGAGGATCAATTCGACTTTCGGGTAATACTTCATGAAATCCTTGATCAATCGGGGCAGCCAATAGATCATCATCGATTCGGATGCGCCGATGATCAGCAGACCGGAGGGCTCCCCCGTACCACTGACGGCCTGTTTGGATTTAGTGTAAAGTGCGATGATGTCCGCAGCATACGGCAGAAATCGTCTGCCGGCTTCAGTCAGTGCAACGCTCTTGCCCAAACGGTCAAAAAGCGGATATTCCAGCTCCGCCTCGAGTTCCTTGATATGCGCTGTGACCGAAGATTGCGCATATCCGAGTTGTTCCGCCGCCTTCTTAAATCCACCAACCTCGACAATGGTGCGAAAGGTGATCAAGTGGCGCAATTCCATAAGGAATCCCTCCTATCGATATTATTGAATTATCCATTCAGATATATCTATTTTACCGAATAGAGCAAACATTCTATACTATAATTACATCAAATTCAAATTCAAGAAATGGAAAGAAGGGAATGTACCCATGAAAGTTTTAACTGTTGTATCGCATCCGAGAGAGAATTCCTTGACCTTTGCGGTAGCCAACTGTTTCGTACAGGGGTTAAAGGAGGCGGGGCACGAGACGGAGGTGCTGGATTTGTATCGCAGCGGCTTTAACCCGGTGCTACGGGAAGCGGACGAGCCGGATTGGTCGGCGGAAGATCAGCATTTTTCTACCGAGGTGGTGGCGGAATTCGAACGAATGAAGAAGCACGATGCGCTCGCTTTTATTTTTCCGCTCTGGTGGTGGAGCATGCCGGCCATGCTGAAGGGGTATATCGACCGCGTATGGAACTATGGGCTTGCTTACGGTCCGAACAAGCTACATCACCGACATGTATTGTGGCTGAGTTTGGCAGGGGCTCCGAAAGAGAAGTTTGTGAAAAGGCAATACGACAAAATGATTTTGCATTACTTCAATGTCGGTTTGGCAGATTACTGCGGTATTCCTAGTTCGCAAGTGGAGCTTTTATATGAAACCGTAGTCGGCACCAAGCCCGATCATATGGAGAAATGGCTCGCTCAAGCTTATGACCTGGGACTTCATTATGGGAAGTAATAGACGATAAAATAAAAATTATCGAAGTTATGGATAGTTCAAGATCCTTCGAGTTTGAGCGAACATAGAGAGTGCCGTTAGAGCCATTTAATGTGACGGCCACATGATACCAACCTCCTATCGGCAGCGCCGACGTCCCTTCAATAATTTGTTGACTCGAATTATTGTTTTTGATACCAAAACGGTTCTTTACATTTGAACCATTTTTCGGAGTAAGAAACATGAAGGTAGAAGTCCCCGAACCGAAATCAAAAATACGCGCCCAGTTGCTTGCCGTATCCAGATTCACTCAAGCCGCAACGGTGATCGTCTCCGCGCCGGAGACAACACCGGAAGGAAACGCAACATAATCGTTAGTTCCATCAAGATCCACTGCGTTGCCGGTTTGACCTGCTGTCCAGGCTGCACCGCCATTTATTGTCCCGTTATTGCCAAATCCCGATGAGTCTTCAGCTGTGGTCCTGCTTGTTTCATCCAATTTGTACCAGGCTTTAAAATCGGTATCGACGAATACTCTTACGGTTGCATAGTAAGCTTGCCCGTTATAGGTGGCGGTAATGGTTGCTGTACCTACACCTGCCCCGGTCACTAAACCTCATTGAAAGCCGGAACGCCGCTTCCTCCGGTTGTTGCCGATACAACGACGGACGTCGACCCTCCCGATTCGCCGACCTTATAATAGTAGGTCGTATTCGGAGTCAAGCCTGTATCGCTATATGATGCCGTTGTAATCGGCGCGCTGTTCATCTTGGTATACGTTCCATTTTCTTCTGTGGATCTATAAATGTTATAACCGAGTGCTCCCGACACAGCCGTCCAATTTAAGTTTATCGCATCCGAGCCTGCCATCGTTGCTGTTAATCCTGTTATGCTGCCTAAGGTTATCTTGTTGCATCAGGCGTGTACAGCAGCGTAGCAAGCGGATAGTCCTCCCCGGCAACCTCCGGCATTCTCGAACTTCCTCCTAACATAGGGATCTTTGGGCAGAGCTCAAAGTCTCTCTTCTTCTCAAAGTCTCTCTGCTTTCAAAGTCTCTCCGTTTATTATTGAACATTCGTTACTTTTTAACCTGCAGCTATAACGGCGATTAGCTGCCGGCCAGATTTGAAGTTTCATCATGTTGAATTGGTATATATGGGACTTCACCTCCATAATAATTTGGTTGCAAAACGTCGTGATTATTTTCGCTAGCATCACCCCCTTTGGTGTCGCACAAATGCCGATAGTTCTGTAAACGCTTCCATAATTCAGTTGAATGAAAGCCGACAAGTCTCTGTCGGCTTTCATTCAAGTTTTTTGATTAGATCACGATTTGAGCCCAGCGGATGAGGATGTCCGCTTGTTCAGGCGTAAAGTATTTACCTGTTTGGTCCGTTACCTGCTGGATATAGTCTGCCATCATGCTCTTCGCTGCGTCTATTTTTCCTTTGGCGGCCGCAGCTTTCGCCTGATCGAGTTTTTGATTATACGATTTTGCGACGGTTTCCCATTCTTTGGCGCCTGTTTCCTGAAGGAAGGCATTCATCACGGTCTTCAAGCTGTCAAACGTAACCGTCACCTTAAATGAATGAGTGGCCGTCGTTTGATGGCCCGCCATGTCCTCCGCCGTGACCGTTACCGTATGCTCACCGGATTCCAGCGTATACGCCTTGACCTGAAGAAGCGGCTGATCGCACGGTGTGCCGTATACGCTTGAAGTCACATCCGTCGCGCTGCACGTAATCGTCACCGTCTGATCAACTGTGTACGACGACTCGCCCGTTATTTGCACGACAGGTGCTGTAAGGTCGATATGGAGCTCCAGCGAATCCGTCTCCCCCGTATCGACAGTACGGCGATATTGAATCTGATTTATCCCTTCTTGGTTTAACGTTACAGGTCCGTCATAAGCGACCCAACTGTTCCCGCCGTCCAAGCTGTATTCCGCAATTGCCGCAGGAGACAGGGTCAACGTAACCGATGACGTATACCAACCGTTGTTGCCGTTCGGCTCGGCCGGCTCCACCGTTGCGGTGATGTCCTTCCACTGCAGCCCTTCGAGTGCCGCAATCAGCCCTTCGGATTCCGCATCGATCTCTTCCTGGGTTGCATCAAGTTTTCCATAGACCGATTCTGCATTGGATACGGCCGCCTGAAGCGCTTCTACACTCTCCTCTTTGTAAAGCTCGGTGTTGACGGCCGCGGCTTCTTCCAGCAGCAGCGTGATCAAGCTATTATCTAACCATGTTAACGTATGATTATAAAGCGCTTTGATCTCGTCAGCGCTCAAGACGGAGTTCTTAATTCGGAACTCGTCAATTTTGCCGCTAAACAACGGATCTGCTGCATTGTTGCTCTCGCCGATATAGTTGTTTTTTGGCTTGAAGTCGCTCGGTTTGATCGTCAGGTTATTACTCTCATCCTTTAGTTCGCCGTTCACGTACAGCTTCGCCGTACCGCTTCCGAGCGTTACCGCCACATGCGCCCAGTCGCCTGCCGGAAGCTCCGGCGCCTCCAATTCCAACTCACTGCTTCCGTTTTTGATCTTGAAACGCAACTTCTTATCAGTCCTCGAGCTTGGTGTCAGTATCAAGTATTGACTCGTGCTGTTTCCAAAGTCGAAGATTCGCTGCCACATACTTCCACCGCTCCAGTTCACCCAAGCGGCGATCGTAATGGCATCGGCATTGGACAAATGATGCGCCTGTGGAAGCGTGACGTAGCTGTCCGTACCGTTCAGTTCGATGGCTTGTCCGACCTTTCCGGCCGAATATGCAGGCGATCCGGTGACAGTACCGCCGATTGACCCGAACGTATTGTTCGCATCCCCTTCAAACGAATAAAGCGACATTGTATATGGAACAAGCAAATTCTCGGCCTGATCGAGCTCGGCCGCAAGCCCGGTCTTATCTGCACCCGGTTCGCTCATGGCCGCTTCAATCCGCGCCGCTTCCTTCATGTACAGGTAGTAGCTGCCCTTCGTGTAGTCCGCGGCAGGAAGCAAATGCAGCTTGACGTTAACGTTCACCGTCTGGCTCGCTTCGAAGCTTCCGTTGCTCACCGTGAAGGTGAACGGATAGCTGCCGTAATCCGCTTGGTTCGGAGTCCAAGTGAGGATGCCATTCGCGGAGTCGAACGACGCGCCCGCCGGCAAATTCTCTACGCTGTAAACGAGTGAAGCGCCTGACGGATCGGATGCATCCACTTGATAGGTGAACAACTGCTTCGCCGTAGCCTCCACCGTCGTGTCCGGAGCGATGACCGGCTGCCCTTTGACGGTGATCTTGATCGTTTGGGAAGTAGACAAGTCACCGGAAGCGACGGTAAACGTAACCGGGTAAATGCCGCCTTGTTCTAACGCCGGGGTCCAATCGAACGTCCGGGTTTCCGCGTCGAACGTTGCGCCGTCCGGCAAACCGGTTGCCCCGTACACAATGTTATCCGCATTCGTTGCGTAAACCGTGAACGCAAGCCGCTCGCCGGCCAGGACGTATTGATTGCCGATCGGATCAAGCACCGGCAATCCCGCAATATATTGCAATCCGTTCAGCGCCGTCAGCAGCTCTGCGGAAGCCGCATCCACATCCTCCTGCGTCGATTGACCCGTCTGAACCGCTTGCGCATAAGCAACCGCCGCTTGCAACGCTTCAAAACTTTCGGCTGTGTAATAATCTTCGACAGCCGCCGCAGCCTCTTCTAACAGAAGCGTGAGCAAGCTATTATCAAACCATGTTGATGTTTTAGTATAAAGAGCCTTGATCTCGTCAGCGCTCAAGACGGAGGTCTCAATGCGGAACTCGTCAATCTTTCCTCTATACAACGGATCTGCTGTATTTTGGCCTTTGCCGAAATAGTTGTTGCTTGGCTTGAAGTCGCTCGGTTTGATCGCAAGGCTTTTCTCAGCCTTCAGTTCGCCGTTCACGTAGAGCTTCGCCGTACCGCTTCCCAGCGTTACTGCCACATGCACCCACTCGCCTGCGGGAAGCTGCGGCGCATCCAATTCCAGCTCGCTGCTGCCGTTTCTGATCTTGAAACGCATCGTATTATCTCTCGATCTTGGTGTCAGCATTAAGTATTGGCTCCCACTGTTTCCAAAGTCGAAGATGCGCTGCCACATGTTTCCGCCTTCCCAGTTCAACCAGGCGGCAATCGTGATTTCATCGGCATCGGACAAATAATGCGACGAAGGAAGCGTGACATAGCTGTCCATGCCGTTCAGTTCGATCGCTTGCCCGATCTTACCGGTCGAATATACAGGCGATCCGGTGACGGTGCCATCAAATGAACCGAATGTATTATTCACTTCCCCTTCAAACGAATAAAGGGATGATGTATACGAAACAAGCAAATTGCGGGCATCGTAGATTTCGTCAATCAGGATCGCCTCGTCGGCATCCGGCTTCGCCATCTCCGTCTTGATGCGCTCCAGTTCCTTTTGGTACAGGTAATAGCTGGCCTTCGTATACCCCGAAGCCGGCAAGCTCTCCGCGTTCTGCATCACAATTTCAATCGGATCCGCGGTAACCGATGCGGCATAGAACGGCTGGGGCGATCCATCCCCGTGAACCGGCAATATCCTGTAGTACACGCTGCCGGTCCGCAGGCCCTCTTCCACGTACGAAGTTGCTCTCGTCTCCGCGAGAACGAGCGTCCAGGGGGAACCGTCTGCCGGCTCCGCCGTACCCGGCTTCAATTCCGGATCGGTCATACCCGCTGCATCGTCCATGGTGCGGTACAGATGGAACCAGGAAGCCTGCTTCGGTTTATTCCAGTACAGCGTCGTTGTATCCTGCTCTTTGGCCACAAACGGAGTGACGCTGCCTTGCGGCGTTTCCGTTACCGTGACTTCGCTGAACTGCGCTTGATCGGATGCGACAACGCCGGTATAGTACGCATAAGTCAGCAATGTAGACATCTTCGTCACATACGTCCAATTCGTTCCGTCTTTGGATACGAAAGCGTACACCGTCTGCGAGTCATGGTCGCGCATCAGTTTGACGTACGGATACTCCAGAGCGGTGTAGCCTTGAATATTCGCATTCAACGGGCTTACGACCGCCTGATTCGTAAATTGATGGATCGAGATCCTCGTGCGGTTTTGCAGCACAAGGTCGCCGTTCTCGTCCGCGCCGAAATAGATGTAGCGGGCTTTGCCCTCAGTGAGCCGATCGCGCATCATGATGCCGCCCGCTTCTCCCGAAGCGCTGTCGATTTTCGCACTGACGGAGCTGTTGCCGGAAGCGACCCGGCTTACAAAATGCAGCGAATCGAAAATATCCCGCTTGTAAATATTGGAGTCGTCGCCTTCGCCGAAGCCTGTCCCGTCTACAGCATCGATCGATATCGAAGAGCCGTCGATGACAGCGTTGCCTGCCGTGGTCCCGATCCGGTCGTCGCGCCACGCCGCATCGGCATTACCGGATACCGGCGCCGTCAAATCAACCTTAGCGCGCCAGGAATCCCAGCCTGTCCCGTTTGCGTTTACGGCAGCGACTTTGTAATAGTAAACCTTGCCGTTTTGGACTGCCCGATCCTTATAATAATTGCCAATTACTCCTGTCGCGATCGTCTCGTAAGGACCGTCTTCCGCTTCTGAACGTTTAATCGTGTAGGATTGCCCGCCCGAAGTCGTTTTCCAGGAGATGCCGACATAACCGTTGCCTGCAAGCGCATTGACAAAGTCAACATGGAACGGCTTCGGAGCAAGCTCCATATCCGACGTTAATTTCAGCACCATCGCGGTTTTGGGCGCAATAGTCACTTTGCCGTTCACGACCGGAACGTTCGTCCCCGATACGAGATCAAGTACCTCGTTTCCGGTAAAGTCGGCCGGCAATTCAACGTCAAACGTCTGTTTATTGCCGTATTCATCGCGAGTTGTGTTGAAAATCGTGAAATATTTGCCGTACCTTGACGTTTGCAATTCCGGATAACCGGAATAAGGATTGTCCACTTCAAAGTTATCACGGTTGATCGTTCCTACGCCCGGCTGATAAGAAGCCGGAGCAACTTCGCCGGCCAGCGCCTGCGGAGCCCCGCTCCAATTGTTCGCCCGGCCGTTAAAATGAAAATCCCAGTCGATGTAGGGCGCCCGCAAGTAGTAATCTTCATACCGGAACTTGTTGTTAGTCGCGATCTGAACGATATGGTGGTAGCCGTCTTTCACCACACGAAGCCGTCCGTTGCTTGTCATACCGCGATTTCGGTAAAACAGCGAGCCGAACATTCTGAAATCGCCGTCTTTTACCGACACGTACATATTGTCGATATCCGTCCATGCAAACTGCTCGTAGTCGTCCGGATTGACGCCAAGCGCGGCAATTTCTTCCGGCTTGTAAACATCGAAATCCGAATGCGGAAGGACAACCCCAGCCATAACATTGCCGTCAAACCGGCTGTAGTTGGCCCTATCGGAAGTCACATAATCATAGGTATCCGCTAAACTGTAATTCGGTCGGCTCATCGAAATTCTACTTCCGAAGTCTCTCGTATGCAATAGCTGGTGATCCGCAAGCTGCTGCTGCACGAAACCGACCGCTTCTCTCGCGTACTGCCAGTACTCGTCCCATTCCGGACTGCTGTATCTTTGCTCGTTCTGAGCCATCACCTTTTCCAAGGATGCAAACTGCATCCCCATTCCAAAGCCCACTCTTGCGCCATACGCGTGAAGCCCGTTTATGGACTGGTTTCGCTCGTCCGTGACTTGCTCCGCTCTCATCACTCGTTTTCCGTCATCGGTTAGTGACGGGTAACGGACAAATCCGCGGGCGTGGACCGATTTCAATGCCGCTTTCAGAATTTCGTCATTCATTTCTTCGTCGCCGGCATGGTTCAACGTTTTATAGAAATAAGTCAAAAGATAGTTGGCGGACTCACCGTAGTTCGCTACATAGCCGTTTTCCCTTGTAAGTCCCGCGTCCGTCAAGCCGGTATAATGCTTACCGTAAGGCAGTCTTCTAACAACGTTGCCTTCCGCATCCAGCTTGCTCCCCGCAAGCCCTTTGCCGACAATGTGAACGAAATCGTCCGTGAACTGCGCCTCCCTATCGTGATAGAACAGCGAATGGTACAAATCCAATTCTTCGCCGCTGGGACCGACCAACACCTCTTCTCCCAAGAATGGCCTGATCCCCAGTGATTCCAGAAGGATTTGATTGCTGCGCTCTTTGCCTTCGTAGAAGCTTGAGCCGATAAGACGCAGCCCTTCATGAGCCTCCCACGCGCCTACGTACGTATAGTACACCTGGTTATAGATATAAGAAAGCCGTGTACGGGCAAAGTCGAAGTTCGCCTTCAGCACCCGTTCCCATGCTTCGCGGCGCGTCAGCTCGCCGCCTTCCCAGTCCACGCCCGCCAGAGAGAATTCGCCTTCGGTCGTTCCGGTGACGAACGGCTCGTCCAGAAATGCGCCCCACGCCGCTTCCCCATAGATCGTGTCGTCCTTGATCAGGTTCTCGACAATGTACAGCGCTTCTCCGAGCGCTCCGTAGTAGCCACCCCAGTCGCCCTGGTGTCCGCCGCGCAGCACCAGCCTCGTATTGCCGTAATAATCTTTGACATGGTTGTCGATCGTTTTGAAAATGCGCTGAAGCGCCGCCCTTTTCTCTTCCGGCGTCTTCGCCGGAGACCAACTTTGTTTCAGAACGTCCGCGTAAAACATCAGTTCGTCCTGATATTTGACGATCGACATCTTGCCTCCTGCGCTTGAATCCACTTTATTCGATAATCCGTTGAAAAAGTCGATATGGCTTTGCATGTAGCCGTCGATCAGAGCCTGCTTCTCCGCATCCGTCAGATCCGGCGTAAGCATCGTATCCGGATTCTGATCGGGCTTGAATTTGTAGCCCTGTGTCTCCCCATCCACGTTAATATAGGCTTGCGTATGGGTGTAGGCGCTATAATAGCCCCTTGTATCGGATGTCATGTTACCCCAAGGGTTGAACGATTTAACCGTGATCTCGACGGATTCCTTCCCAACCGTTGATTCCAGCGGAAGCATGATCGTATTGTATAAGAAACGGTTCGGCAGTACCCAGCGTTTGTTAATCGTTTCATAATCGCCGTACGAGATATAACCGACCTGTTCGCCGTTAATATTGATCATGCCGATGTAACCATCCGAGCTTTCATCCCCAAATTTCAAAGTCAAATAGTTGCGCAAATACGGATCGACCTTCATTGTAAACGTCAGATCTCCGCCTTGCCCTTCAGCCGGAACACGAGGATGCGACACCCGTGCAGTCTCGCCCAAAAAGCCGGTGATTACACTTGTAAAATCACCCTTGAAATTGTGAGCGCTTTCGGAATCCGTATTGCCAAATATGATTTTATCCAGATAACCGTCGGCTGACGGCTCTTCCGCCGCATGCGCTACCTTGCCCGGCACAGGTCCGAACGCCGGCAAAATCAATGCGGCGATCAGGCAAATAATCAAGACCTTTCCGGCTTGTCTTGGCGTTTTCTTTACTTGTTTGAGTATAGACTTGATGCTGCTTTGCATTTTAATTTCTCCCTCCCGAAACATCATTGGAACAAAATGGATGTTGAATCAGTCTCTCCTTTTGGGCTAAATTACAAATTTGATTTTGAAATCGCTTGCATCTTTAGATCATGGAACTCACCTCCCGATCTAATGTACACATATCAACTAGTAGACCGTTCCATAAAAATCGATAGTAATAAGTTTGACCAGTTGGATTCGCTGCGGGTCCGGTTCTCATTCAACTTAACCACTATTACTTCATTATTTTTGGAACGGTCTACTAGTTGACCGTTCCATAAAAATCGATATAATCGACCTGTTAGACATCAACCGATTTTCAAGCCCAGTTTACCGATGGCATCGGCCGCCATTTGTGCGACAGCCTCCGCACCTTGCTCATTCAAATGCGTATTGTCTTCGATCCCTTCGGGGTAATTCGGATGTTCGCCCGGGCGCAGCCAAGTCAGCCATTCTCTCGATTTGGCGTCTCCCATTTCCTTAAATGCGACGGCGCTTCGGCCGCACAAATCGATGAAAGGTACATTTTCCTCAATGGCCAATGCTTCCATCGACCGCGGATAATCGCCGTGCGTGTTGATCAATAGTCCGTCAACGTCAAAATGTCTTCGGCAAATGGACGAGATGAGTACGGGATGAGCCCCCCTCGCTCTTGCTCCGTCGATATATTGCCGCAAATATTGATGGTAGGTGCTCCAAGGGCTTGTATGCAATTCGGCAGCTTCCTTGCTGTCATTGTGGCCGAATTGAACGAACAAGTAGTCTCCCGGCTTGATCGCGGTTAAAATTTCTTCGAGCCTACCTTCCTCGATAAAGCTCTTGGAGCTTCTGCCGCATTTGGCCTTATTCACAACCCGGACGGAATCGGGAATAAATAAATGGAGCTTATTCCCCCAACCTTGCATGGGGTACGATTCAGGCGGATAATCCGCCATTGTCGAATCACCGGCCAAGTAAATTGTTTGTTTTTCCAAAGGATCCACCACCGTTTATTAATAAAAGAACAAGTATGAGCCAATTAACCAATCACTCTTCAATCCTGCGGTATCGAAATCGCGAAAATTCAGCCTCTCCGTTACCTGCCGCATAAACACCTAGACGAAGGCTAATAAATTCGCCAAAGTTATTATGGTTATAACCTGAAACCTCCAGCGCTGAAGGATGCCGATTCCATCCAATACCATCGGTACTGTAAAACATCGTCACTGTATGGTGGTCGTTCCTAAGCTTCAAATGAAGCCGGCAGCCCAGGCCTTGCACAGAATAGCCTTTGATACCTCGCCGCATTCGATAAATTTCACGCTCCGTAAAGCTGATCCCGGCATAACAGCGGTCGTTATAAAAGAGCACAAGTCCTGCTTCAGCTTCAGGCCCGACCTTAATCTCAACTTCAGCTTCATAGGCCCGGTCGGGTGGAATGATGACGAGCGGTCCTGAATCCGCCGGTGAATCCCCTTTGGCCTTCAGCTTCAAGACGCTCCCGCCTACTTCATAACGTTCAGGATCCAGTTCCTTGTAAAATCGCCATTGCCAACCGAGTGCAACACCTTGGAAATCGTCAGATAGCTCCGGAGAATTCCCTTGCACCGGCTTCATCTCTCCGTCCGCATCCTGCGATATGATCGGCCAGCCGTCTTCTGTCCACTCGATAGGGTCCAGCAAGGTTTGTCTTCCAAGCGTGTAATAATCCTTTTCATAGGCATGATAGACGAAATACCATTTTCCATCAGGTGTATCGATGAGCGTACCGTGCCCCTTGGACCACCAGCGTTCTTCCTTCGACCAAGTATGCACAAGAGGATTATAGGGAGAGTTCTCCCAAGGCCCTAAAGGATTTTTGCTTCTGGCTGCAACCGCCATATGGGTCGTCGCAGGACCAGCCGTTCCGCCTTGTGCGCAAATCAAATAATAATACTCTCCTCGAACAAGCAGTTTTGGGGATTCGAGAGCCATCCCCTCCACAACCCAATCCTCAGGGATTGGCCATCCTTCATAAACCGTTTGCAAGTCGCCGGTAGCGGAAAAGCCGTCCGGGGCTAAGGAAACAGCCCTTCCGTAGTTTACGTACAGGTACCGTTGCCCATCCGGCGCCAGCAGATGCCCCGGGTCTATCCCGTCTACTTTCAGATCAATTGGATCAGACCAGGGCCCTTCCGCTTTCTCTGCATAGATAACATAATTCGTTCCGTTAGCGGGAAAGTAAATGTAAAAGAGTCCGTTCACATAGACCAGATCCGGTGCCCAAACATCTCCGACATAAGACTGAAGAGCATGGCAAAGGGGGACCCAGTCGGTCAGATTGCGGGAATGCCATATGAGAAGACCTGGAGCATACATGAAAGACGAGTGTGTCATGTAATAATCTTGACCAACCCGGACTATGGAAGGATCGGGATAATCGCCCCTTAGAATATCGATCGGATCGGTTGTGTTTAATTTCGAATTGGACATGGTCCTTATACACCCCACAGAAGAATCTTCCTTATTTCAATCCCGTCGTGAAAGTCCCCTCGACGATATATTTTTGCAATGACGCTTAGATGCCGAACTTCTCCGCCAGCCTTCTGGCCAGTTCATCGTCCGAAAGAGGATTGCGGTGAGTGTTTTCCAAGTAAATATACTTCTCCGTTTCCGGCATCAGAAACTGCTTGTACCACGCGAAGAAATCGGGGCTGTCGCCGTGCATGCGCAGCCAGCGGCGAAGCGTGTCCATGTTTTGCACCGTGCTGTTGATATTCGTCAGCCAGTCCGCCCGGAAGAAATTCCCCCACTTCCCGTGTTCGGCTTCCTGCAGCGCTCCCCGTCCCCTCCGGTAGCTCCACATCGCCTGCGATGCATAAACAAACGCCAGCGGATAGTTGCCTTCCCGGTAAGCGGAGTATGATTTTCCCAGTGCCTCAAATCCCTCGCAGCCGGACAAATGCAACTCCACGTGCAAAAGCAAATGATCCTTCAGCCGAAGGCGGTCCGGTTCCGCAAGCTCCGGAAGCAGCCGTTCAATCCGCTCCTTCAGCTCGCGCCACCCCTGGACGGCATCGGCGCACATCCGGCGCAAGCACTCGACTTGCTCCGGAAAATCGACGTCTCCCGTCACCCAATACAAGCGGCGATCCGGATGTTCCGATCTTCCCTGCAGCCAGTGTCCGACGATTTGACGGGCCGGATGGTGATAGAACTCGTCCCCCGCCCGGTCGTCTTCGTTCGGGCCATACGGAATCGTCCGACGTGCATAGTCGCGAAACATCTCGGCGATTTCCGGAGAACCTGAGGGGAACATCCGGCGGACGAACGACCCAAGATGCTCTTCCGTATCCGCCTCCCCCCGCGTCCACAGCTCCCTTATCAAGTCCAGCGTATAGACGTGCGGCCGGATGTTGCCGCTATTCACGAGTACGTAATCCTTCGCGCGAGCCCGAAATGAATTCATGACCTCATCTCTGATTAACTCCGCTGAAGCCGGGAATAACGACAAATGATTGGATGCCTGAAGATCGTGAAACGTCACATGGTAGTAAATGCCGTGCTTCCCTTTTTCATGCGGCTCGGGCAAAGCCGGTACCCGCAGATTCAGGTTACCGTGGCGCCGGGACACCATCTTGCCGTATCCATTGTCCGCCCAAACCTTGATAACGTCGTCCGGAACATGGACATGACCTGCTTTATATAATTCCGAGATCTCCCCATACAATGCCACGCAAAACTGGGGGTCGGCTACCTTGCTGCGAACCATATCGTATTGTTTGCGTACGACTCGGCTGATCATTTCTCCGCGCTTCTCGGGCGTGTCGAATGCGGGATCGTTTATCCAGAAAGGCTGGTCTCCTTGTCCGCGGAAGGATAGAACCCAAACAATGTTGCGATCCTTCTGCTTCTCGATCGCTTCTTCCCACAATGCCTCGAACAGCTCCGGGTTTTCTTGATAGCTCGCTTTCTTTCCTTCATACGCTCTCAGGAACATCTCGGCGCCTAATGGCTCTGCATGGTGGTGAGTAATCCATAATCCCATCTCCGCGGCCACATCCGCATGCACACCGTGTTTCGGCAGGTCGGTGCCGGGGATAACCATATTCCCTCCGCAGCGCAGCAGCGCTTCGAAGACAGGCTCCCATACCTCGCGGGTCGGAGGGTAGTTTTCCTTCCAGCCGATCAGGCACACCTCGTCGTTGACGAACCAGCCGCGGAACCGGACGAACGGTTCCGGCGAATCGTAATCGCCCTCCGGAAGCTCGACGCGGCTTCGCCGCTCGGGAGGAAGGTCCGCCCAGAACCAGAACGGATCGACGCCGAGGTGCTTCCCGCTGTATTCGAGCATGCCGTAGACCAGACCAAGATCGTCGCCCGCAGCAATATGAAGCTCCGTTTTGCCGCCGTACTTGACGAAGCGGAAGCAGAACGCCTCCGGCCTGTCCGGGCACCGGTCTTCGGGCTTCGCATATCGGATAACCACGTCGGCCGGCTCATCCTCCGCCGAGATGAGCCTTGGAACAGCACCAAGAACCTGTTCGTGGTCCCGCTGCACCATTTCCCAAGCATGGCGGATAGGTGAAGCCGGATTCTTCGGTATGCGGTAAGTCGTATTGCGGTCAATGATAAGCGTCAATTTATATTCCTCCCAACTGACACATACTAAAATGCAATGCACTAAGTGACATTGATAACAAGTCGGGCCGTATCCATTCCTTCGGACACAGCGAAACATTCAACTCGCCCTTTTTTACCTGTAAGCCGAATCACCGTACTGACACATCCACGATACATATGCATCCCATTATTGTCGTATGGCTCACTTGATGAGAGATCTCCATTATCAACGGCAACGACTTCTGCCGGTCCAGTCACACTGAAGACGACCTTTGCACTTTCGTGGAATACAGGGATTCCCTCCATGTCCTTTGCCCGAACGGTGAATAATTTTTCATAACCTTCATTTGCATCCAGATTGATTTCTTCATAATCAAAGTCAAGTCTGACCGCAGTTCCTGCTGTTTTTAACGTATACTGGCATACCTCTTTGTCGTTAATTAAGCCCCTTACCGTTACTGTTCCCGGTTTATACGGCAGATAGCCTGTGATCATTCGATTCGGATAGGAGCATGGTTTTTTTACATAAATCGGGTTATCGTTCAGCTCAATGGTTACTTCTTCACAATTCGTTGCGATCATATATGGAATGACCGCCTTGTTAAACTGGGGAAAGTTCCAATGACTTGCGTATCTTGGGGCACCCCAGTGATCCTTCATTCCCTCATCCTGCAATGAATTGTCCATTACCGCCATATATACCATCGGTTCCTCTGACCAATAGCTTTGATACAGATAAGACATCGGCTTGCGCTCATTATTTGTCCAGAACAATGAATTCGTCCGTCCTTTGGATGGATATCCCATCGATTCGCCCAAATAATCAATCCCCGTCCAAAGCATACCGCCGATGACATAATCATACTTTTCGACATCCATCCAAGGAACTTCCTCGCTGAAATTCTTCATCTGATCAGGATGTCCCTTAAAATATTGGAAGGTTTCCGATCCTAGTATTAATTTATCCGGAATGGCCTTGTGGATGGCAGCATACCACGGTTCTTGGTAGTTGCAAGATATCACATCAACATGCTCTGCAATCCTCCGGACCCGCTCCACTCTTTCGTCTATATCATAAATTTCCATATCATCCACTTCATTTACGAACTTTTGAATATCAATCACTTTCGACATGTCCACTTTGCTCTCGTATTTAAAATGGGGGTTCATGGCATAGGTAACCGGTCTTGTATCATCCAATGTAACCAAATGTTCCTTTAGCATTTTGAGCAGCTTCAGCATCGATGCTTGCGCTTGATTTTCAACCTCGTTGCCCACACCCCACATGAAAATACACGGATGGTTCCGGTCCCTCTTCACCATGCATTCCAGATCACGTTTCCATTCCGTCTCGAAATATCTCCTGTAGGCACCTCCTGTCCATTTGTCAAACGGTTCCTCATAGACAAGAAATCCTAATTCATCACATAGATCCAGGAATTCCGATGCAAAGATATGGTGTGACGGTCGAACGGCATTGCATCCAATTTCTTTAAACTTGATAAGCCGCTCTCTCCAAATTTCCGGCGGTACGGCAATTCCCAGACAGCCTGCGTCTTGGTGGATACACAGCCCCTTCACCTTTATCATTCTGCCGTTGATAAACATCCCTTTACCGGCAACCATCTTGAGTTCTCTGACACCAATTTTCAATTCAACCGTGTCAACGATTTCATCCCCTTCATAAAGGGACAATTCCAATGGATATAAATGAGGCTGTTCAGGACTCCATAGCTTTACATTTGGTATTTCGATACAGATCATTCCGTCTTCAGATTCACCTGTATAACGCACAATTTCATCTGAAATACATGCTTTTACCAAAGAGGAGACTCCGGTCATTATGGTAATGACGCCCGTATCGCCCTGAATGGCGGTTTTCACTTGAATCTCTTCCGGATTGAAATGATTCTTATAACATTCAAGCAACTTGACGGTTCTGTATATCCCTGCCCCGGAATACCATCTGTCTGCGGGAAAAGAAGTGTTGTCTACCTTGACCAGGATCTGATTGTCCCCTTCATGAATGCAATCAGTAATATCCAGGGTAAATCTTGAATACCCGTACTTTTGACCACCAACTTCTTGACCATTCACCCATACCGTACTGTTCTCATAAACGCCGTCAAATTGCAATTGGTAAACAGTATCCGCTTTGAGCTCTTCGAGTACAAGATTTCGTCTGTACCACCCGATTCCCCAGCGGTCTCTAAATCCTTGATCTGTTCCCTGCTTCATGTCTCTATTGATTGGAGCATGAATGGCCCAATCGTGAGGAAGCTTAATGGGCTTGAAGTTTGGGTCTTCCGGCTTTTGTAATGTAAACTCCCAGCCATCCATCATCTTTGTCTCAACTCTGTACATGATATCCATCACAGCCTTTGCTGATTTATTGCATTTTGACTCTGGTTCTACATCTTATATATTGATACAACCATTCAAGTGCAGACTTTAACACTTTCAAGTGTTACGAAGTAATCATCACTGCCGAATTGCGTGCCGTCTTTTTTATACCAGACCCCATTTTCGCCCATGACTCCGACTTTCAGCGTATAGCTTCCATGTGAAAGTTTTGGGGATACGTATTTGAGATTGGAATCCGGTACTAAACTGTAAAAATCAATCACTGCGCGATGAATAAGTTCGTCTGTGCCATCATAGATGGAAAACACCGCATAGCCGCCATGACAATCACTTGTACCGTAAACCATAATTTGTGATCCTTCAAAGGCATAACATACTGAATCTCCTCGCTCATTTGAACGAAACGGCAAAGGTTTATCCATTCCTTCAAGAAAAACCTGGGAAATCGAATCGCTCGTCCATACCGGCCAATATTCAGGAATGGAGCATGTGTCCTCTTTACCTACTGTGATGGGCAACCAAACCTGTGTGGCACTAGAAGCTTGACGAGGAAACGACCAACGATCTCCCATATAGATCGGTATTGTTTTCCCATCTGCTTCTAATGAAAAGACAAAGGAGCACTGAGAGTTATAGGTTAAACTGCCTTTCGGACAAAATAATCCCCGTTCTTTCCAAGGTCCATGCAAGTTGTTCGAAACGAAATAATAGTTGTCATTTCTTTCCCAACTCGTTTTATTGGAGAACATCATAAAATAGTTGTCCCCGTGGCGGAACATTGCCGGTGATTCGCCGCCAGGCGCAATATGTTCCGCAACCTTTTCCACCGCGGTCAGATAGTCATCGCTTAATCGATAAATGATTCCTTCGTGAAGCAATAAATAAGCCGTTCCATCCTCGTCAACGAAGGTACCCATGTCCCACATTCTAATAGGCTTTCCTTCGAAAAGCAGCGGTCCTTGAAACTTGAATGTACCGTCAATCGTATCGCAAGTCGCAAGCCCTATGCATGGATCCGTGTATTTCAAATTATCCGTGTGCATCAGCATGACAAAGGCGCCGGTGTTGTGATTCTTTAATACCTTTACCCGTTCTCCAATACGATCAGGGCCAAGAAGCCCTTGTTCCTGCGGCGGCAATGCCAAGCCTTCAAAATGCCAGTCCGACAGGTTATAAGAGGTATAACACGAAAAACCTACAAACTTATTAACATCGTTCGTTTTATATTCACCAAAAAGATAATATTTATTGCCTTCCTTTAACACACAAGCACCGTGTGCGTTGACCGTCTCCCCATGTTGATCAAACCACGGTACCCCATTGAAAATACAAGCTTTATTCATTAAGATTTTCTCCTCATCTCAGCTCAATTCATCCCTTAAGCGATCCGATGAACATGCCTTTGTTGAAATACTTCTGCAGGAACGGATAAATGACCAGCAATGGCAATGCCGTAATCAGGATTGCCGCCATACGCGCCGCCGGGGTGTACGGAAATATCGGTTCGATGAGTTCACCGATTTTTTGGTCGTCCAGAATTAACATCTGTCTTAAAAATACCTGAAGCGGCCATTTCGAACTGTCGTTCAAATAGATCACAGCCGAAAAATAGGTGTTCCAGTTTCCTACAATACCAAACAAGGTAAACGTGGCAATCACAGGCTTGGACAAAGGGAGGATGATGGTTCCAAACAACCTCCACTCCCCGCATCCGTCGATCCGTGCAGATTCCTTAAGCTCATAAGGAAGCGATGTGAAGAAGCCGCGTATGACGATTACGCTAAACGCACTTACGGCTCCCGGCAACCAAAGCGACCAATACGTATTGACAAGATTCAGTCCGGATACGACCAGGTAAGTCGGGATGAGACCGCCGGAGAATAACATCGTAAAAAGGACTATAAAATTAATCGCCGATCGGCCTTTGAGCCAGCGTTCCGACAATCCATATGCCATCAAACAAGTCAAGGTCATATTGATGAAGGTTCCGAAGATGGTAATGACGACTGAGCTCTTGAACGCGCTGACGAAGCTGGGGTTGTGCATCAGATATTGATAGGCTTCGATCGTCCAGGAGCTCGGGAAGAGGAAGAAGCCTCGCTTGTAATAGTCCCCCGCAGGCGCGAACGAAGTTGACACGACATAGAACAATGGAAACAGGATCATCAGCGTGAAGACGATCAAGAAGGCGTATACTAAGACCGTAAAAACCTGGTCGCCCTTCGACATATGTTTCACCATTAGTAGACTCCCTCCTCTCCGAGCCGTTTGGCGATCGTATTGGCTGCGACGATCATCACGAGTCCAACGACGGATTTAAACAATCCTACCGCGGTCGAGTAGCTGAAGTCACCCTGCACGAGACCTATGCGGTAAACATACGTTTCGAATACGTCCGACACTTGGAGATTCAACGGATTTTGCAGCAAGAAAATATGCTCAAAGCCAACATCGATAAAATTACCGAGCCGCAAAATAAACATAATCACAATAACTGTTTTGAGCGACGGCAACGTAATATGCCACATCTGACGCAGCTTGCTGGCGCCGTCCATTGTCGCGGCCTCATACAATGCCGGATCGATCGAGGCAATCGCCGCCAAATAGATAATCGCGCCCCAACCGGCGCCTTGCCATATATTATGGAATAACCATATGGAGCGGAAACTCCCCGAGTTCGCAAAAAAATTGATGCTGTCAAACCCTAAAGCATTGAGGAGCACGTTCACTCCGCCATCCGTACGCAGGAACAACATCGTGATCCCGACGATAACGACCCAGGATAAAAAATGCGGCGCATATAATATCGTTTGAATCGAGTTCTTAACATGTTTTTTTCTCACTTCATTGAGAAAAAGCGCAACCATAATTGTAAAAGGGAAAGCGATGAACGTATCCAGCACGTTCAGGTACAATGTGTTTTTTAACAAAAGCAAGAAGTCTTGTTCCGTAAAGAGGCGGACGAAATTTTTGAGCCCGATCCACTCGCTTTCCCAGACGCCTCGAAACGGCGAGTATTTCTTAAATGCGATGAACACACCGAACATCGGTACGTAGCGAAAAACGAGGAAAACCAATAATCCCGGGAAGATCATCAAATAAAACGGGAAAGCGCGCTTCAGATAATCCTTTCTTTTATTCGCCGAAGGTATCCTTTCGGATGCAACGGACTGCGCAAGTTCAGCGGATTGATTCATTCTCTCCAAGCTCCCTCCTATAGTGCCGCATCACAAGTGCCAAGATTATAACAGGCCGCACATGAGGTTGCGGCCTGTTCAAACCAAACTCGTGAGAGACGTTTATTTCTTGGCTGCTTCGTTGATTTCTTTAATAATTTGATCACCGCCGCCTGCAAGCCAGTCCTTGGAAGCTTGTTCGATATATTCGACTGGCTTGTCGCCAACAATAATCCGTGTAATTGCTTCTTCGAACTTGGCGTCCAAAGCAGTCCATTTATCCTTATATGCTTCCGAGTAGAATGTGAATTTAAACGCCGGATCCTCCCAGACATATTTCTTTGCGATTTCCTCATAGGCTTTATGACGGTCGATTTCTTCCTGATCCGACCAGAGGTAGACAATGAAATCAGTGCCAGGGCGTTTAAACAGGTTGCTGTTCAAATAGCGCGGATGGTTGTCTTCCCACTGCTCAGTCACTTGATAGGTGCCGTCGGCATTCTTCGTGTAGTCGATGCCTTCAATGCCAT
Organism: Paenibacillus tarimensis; assembly: GCA_041281825.1. Taxonomy (GTDB): domain Bacteria; phylum Bacillota; class Bacilli; order Paenibacillales; family Paenibacillaceae; genus Paenibacillus_D; species Paenibacillus_D tarimensis_A. The sequence goes on from CP166298.1 coordinate 4,955,934, forward strand.
TCTTCATGATCGAACTACCTTCATCGGTGACCCACCAATCGAAAATTTGCAAAATCCGATCGATCTTCTCCTCATCCGCGTTCGCGTTAATGACCACCTTTAGCGTGCCCGTCTTTTCGGCAGTGTTTCCTCGGACACCCGTCGGTCCGACAGGCGGAGCCATTGGCACAAGCTCCGGATTCAGGCCCGGGTTGGCCTTCCCTATATCCTCTTGGAGTACATGGTAGGCGTTATGATAGTGAAACAGCCCTAACTTGTTGCCTTTCTTCATTTCATCCACTTCATTCCCTTTGCGAATCACAAAGTCTTGGTCCAGTACTTTTTCGTCGTAAGCCTTCTTCATGAAGGCAAGATAAGCCTTATACTCCTCTACTTGCGCATGACGCGGAATCAGCTTTCCGTCTTTCTCTATCCAATCACTTGCAATGCCGAACGCATTCCGGACATGCGGGGTCGGAACCATGCCGATCGTGTCACCGTTAACGCCGTTTTGGTCGGGGTCCTGCGTTGCAAACGCCTTAGCGATCTCATAAAACTTGTCGATCGTAAACTCATCTTCAGTGGGAAGCGGTATGCCAAGGTTATCCAACCAATCCTTGCGAATTTGTACCGTGTCCCGCGCTATCCAGGAGATACTCGGGATCCCGTATAGCTTCCCTTCCGGATTTAGCAGCTTCATCGCTTCGCTGTCGATCGGGAACGCCTTATTCAGATTCGGGTATTTCGCCCATACTCCGCTCAAATCTGCGAATGCGCCTTCGGATGACCAATTCAGAAATTCGGCTCCGGAGGATCTGTAAATGTCCGGAAGATCGCCGGAGGCTGCCATAACCTTAAACTTTTCATTATATTCTGGTCCGTTAATGAGCTGCAGCTTGATGTCGACATTGAATTTCTCGTTCAAATACTTGATGGTCGCATGATCATCCGTCCATTTCCCGCCGCTCCAATACTGTGTAGCGATCGTAATCGGGATCTTCTTTTCATTTTTTACCGGTTCCGACGCTGGGGCTTCCCCCGTGTTTGCGGACGTGTTTGTCGACGTGTTTTCCTTTGTCGCATTTCCGCCGCTGTTGCCGGTTGAACAACCGACGATCAGACTGAGAGACAGTAACAACAATGTAACCACTTTCAAAAACTTCATTGTAACACTCCCCTATGGTTTGTTTTTATTTACATTGTTAATTATAGATCCTTCTCAACCCTCTAAAATTGTACAATCTCACGAAATGTTATCTTTTCTTATGAACGGAATCCTTACCGAAATGACCGTTCCTCGATTGGGGAAAGAGTGGATAAAGACTCCATATTCTTTGCCGTAATAAAGCACCAATCGATTATGCACATTTGTAAGCCCGAGTGAGTCGGACGCTTTCACTGCATGATTCGGCTGTTCGGTGATCATCATCAGCCGCTCTTTCAGATCTTGCAAAATGATGGCATCGATTCCGGATCCATTGTCCGCAATCTCAATAATCAAGTCATTTCCTCTGGGATACGCGTTGACCATGACAGCGGCCTTCCCATTACGGGGCTCAACGGCATATTTCACGGCATTCTCGACGATCGGCTGTATTGAAAGCTTGATGATGCGGGCGTGCAAATATTTATCGTCTACATAAACCTTGCTTTCGAAATGCCGGGTAAACCGAATGTGGATAATCTCAAGGTATCGCTTCAGCTGATCCAATTCCTCTGCAAGACTAATCTCCGACTGCTCCAGCTTTGCCGTAAACCTGTATAACGACGCCAAATTTTCCGCCATCTTTTCGATCTTGGGGACCCCCTCCAGATAAGCGATACTTTTGATGATATCGAGCGTGTTATACAAGAGGTGCGGGTTGATTTGATTCTGCAGCGCATGAATCGTCGCTTCTTTCTGAAGCAGCTGCGTCTGGGCTTCTTTAAGCTCCATTTTGTATACCGTATTTACGAGCTCATTCAACCGTCCGGCCATGCGATTGAAGCTTAGACTAAGCAACTGGATCTCGTCGCTCCCCGGAGTGACGGGCGCTCGTACGGTTAGATCGCCGGTCTGCAGCTTTTCCATCGCTCTTTTCAGCTCAATCATCGGCCTTGTAATACGATTTGCTGCGAACGGTACCGAAATCATGATGAGCAGTATAAGCAAACCCATCACGACGACGGCGGATATCTGCGCGATTTGCAGACCGGTGGCCATCTCCTCTAGAGGCACCAACGCAATCGTCTTCCAACCGGTCAGTTCGGAAATGCTGTAGGAAACAAGATACTGCTTGCCGCGCCATGTCTGAAGGGAATTTGGCTTGGAGAGCGCAAGCCATGAAAGCTCGCTTTCCCCGATTGGGGAAGCGAGCTTGTCCTCGCTCGGGTGATATACGATTCTTCCGTCCGAGGAAACCATAAAGATGTAGCCGGTATCGCCTATCCGCATATTTCCAATCATGTTCTTGATTTCGGTCAATTTCATATGCAATACAAGCCGGCCCGATAGGGTTGTGTCTTTTACGTCAAAGATTGGTATGGCAACAGCAACGAGCGGAATGGCTCGACGGTCCTCGTAGAACGTCGGGAATATTTCCAGTTTTGGATTCAAGGGCCGCTGATACCACGGAAGTTTTGCCAGGTGGGTATCCGTGGAAGGGCCTGACGCCTGCAAAACTCTCCGATCCTGCGACATGAGATAGATATTCTCGATCTCGGGATAATTAAATGCAATGTACTTGTTGAGCATTTCTCTGATCATGTAACGATTCTCATGACTCAACGACGAATCTCTCCTGAGCCAATCCTGAATCAAGCTCGAATTGCCCTGCTGCAGTATGCTTGAATAACTCAGCACACCCGCGTTCATGGCGTAGGTGGATCTGGCAATCTGTTGAATATAAACCTCCAACTGATGATTCAGACTTACCGTCGTGGTTTCGGCGATATTGTAAAAATCCTGCTGCGTCGCCCGGCTGTAGTAGAAATGAGAGATGTAGTTCATGGATAATACTGCGATCAATGCGATACTGATAAAGCTGGCGACAATTTTCTGCCTTAAGGACAAGCGTTGGAACAACTGCTTCATATTCATATTCATATCCCCATACTCTTTCGATATTCATTCGGAGACATCCCCGTCACATTTTTAAACACCCGTATAAAATACGGCTGGCTTGAAAAACCGACCTTCTCAGCGATCAAGTAAATTTTATCGTCTGAGCTCCGAAGCAATTCCTTCGCCTTCTCAACCCGTACCTGGTTAATATAAGCAATGAGCGACTCTCCGGTATACCTTTTAAACAAAGAGCTGAAATGGGAAATGCTTACATTCGTATACTCCGCCATTTGTGTCAGTGTAAGATCGTCCTGGTAATGGTTATGAATGAAATCGCATGATGATTTAATAATTTGTTTGAATTCCTTTTTATTGCGTTCCGGGTGAAGAAACCAGGATTCCGCCAATTTGCCTAGATGCTGTCGAACTTCCGGATCCGGAACCCCGCTAAAGTGGGACATCAATGAATGCTCCGCTTCGATGCTGGTCAACAAGGAGCTGATCTTTGATTCCACAATCCGGAGCAAGCTCAAGTAAGCGCCGTAGTTTACATGCTTGATCGTGCGGATATTGTCAACAAGCTGATACAGGCGTTTCAAGCCCCCTGCCGGATCAATATCGTTGATCGTATCGAAGTACGTCTGGATTTTAATCAAATAATGGTTCATATTCTCGATTTCCGTCAATTTCCCCATCACTTCAAACAGAGCGTCCTGAAGTTCTTCCCGCTTTACAGGCTTAAGCAAATATTTATTGACCCCGTAACTGATTGCTTTTTGCGCGTATTGAAAATTTTCATATCCGCTGACGATAATGACCGCCATCGGGATTTTATTCTCCGAGATGTTCCGTACCAGTTCCAGACCGTCCATCTCCGGCATCATAATATCCGTTATCAATACAGTCGGCCACAGTTGCTGAATCATGTGCCATGCTTCTATGCCGTTCGTAGCGTCCCCTACGACTTTAATATCATGGCCGAAATCCTCTACCATCTCTACAATGGCCGCTCTGATCCACGGCTCGTCTTCTGCTACCAAAACCTTAAGCATTTTGAACCTCCCTCATCATTTTCTAATAATCGAATCATAAGGAGCCCCCGTCCGAAATGATGATGGGGGCTCCTGTTTATTTCATGGTTGCCGTTGTTCTGCCTACAAGGCAGTCATGACGTAATCGCCCGGCTTGATCATGCTTAGAATTTCATCGAGCCTGATTTCCCAATGCTCACAACAAGCGTAATGAAAAAGAAGTTAAATGTAAAGGATAGTTGTTACTCTATTGTAGCAAAAAAAGTTGTCGGATTTTCTGTTTTTTTATCTATTCTTCTGCAGAAAATAAAGGAAAGGTGCATTGAACCGGCGTGGCATGAGCTCTATAGCTCGATCGAACGCTTAGTGACAACGCATCCTTTTTGGATCCCTCAATGAGTAATAATGTAGTAACAAAGGAAACGATTGACAGAGTCTCGATAATCCTGTGTAGTTTAATTACATTTTTGATCGGAAGGAGTGAGGGATATGACTTTATTTATAATTAAAAAATTGAGTCGTCGTTTTGCCGCCCTCATTCATGGAAATCGTTTTCAGTATGAAGTTGCTTCCATTCACAGAGATGAAATGAGCCCTGGGCAAATCGCTGCCCAGGGTTTTTATTTGTCTCTGCCATGGGTGTAATTCGTGGTCAAATCCCATTTAAAGGGAAATCAAATTCATTAAGGAGAAGCTAGCTGATGAAAATGGAAAATATTCTAGACGCACATTATCGTCAATTTGAAGAAATCAAGATTTCACCAGATGGAGGGCACGTATTAGTGGTGATGGGGAATATAGATATGCCACATAGTGACTATGCTTATGACCGAAGAAATAGGTCCATTTGGAAGTTTTCTTTAGATCAATTAGGGATGGAAACGGAATTAGCTGCTTCGGAGGAAGACGCCCACTCGCCCAGCTGGTCAAATGACGGCAGCCGGATCGCATATATTTCTAGACGATCTAACCGACCAGAGATATGGGTGATGAATCAAGACGGAACAGGAAGAAGACAACTCTCTCATTCTAATTTTCCAGGAGAGAATCCGTATAATGATACCAACATTATCTGGTCAAAATCAGGAAAATCTATATACTATACAGTCGTTCCAAATGGTGATGTATATGCGCTTGTGACAAAAATGAATAATAATCAAATGACACAGACCCAGTCTATTCAAGTGTTAGGTTACAAAGAAGCAACTGCAAATCACTTTCAAGTAGCCAAAGAGCTGTTCGAGAGTTCATTATGTAAAATGAATATTGAGACAGGAGAAGTAATAAAATTAGCATCTGAAAAGAGTAAAAGCTTTAAAATCATCGGTTGGTTAAACGATGATTCACTGATTGTGGGTGTTGGGAAATCGATCATTGGAGTGAACCCCGAAACAGGAAAGCTGAGTAATATCATTACAACTGATAAACGTTTTAACTCCATTAATATTTGTGATCAGAAACTTCTGACAGCCAACCGAAAACATAATAAAATTGAACTTGGTCACATTTTCGAAGGAACGTACTGTAAAGAAAAAGTGGTGGAGATTCCGGGATATGACGCAGTTATTCATGACTGGGCACAAGACGGGTCGAAGCTGTATGTAACCTCCCGCTATGGGCTGAGCAATTATCTATATTGTATTCACACGATTAGCGGGGAAACCAAACGATTGACACAATCCGCTCATGTCGTCCATAGTTATGAACAGTCAGCCAAGGCTAAATGTCTTTCAGTGAAGGATGCTGTTATATTTCCTTATAGCAGTCCGACTAAACCATTAGAACTGTGGAAATATGAATCCGATCAATTGCAACAGCTTAGTTTCTTTAATCATAACATCGATACCCGCGACATTCCCGAAGTTCGGATCATTCGTTATCAAAGCGAGGGATGGACGATTGAAGCGATGTTGGTCTTGCCTTCAAACTACAATCCCCATAAGAAATATCCAATGTTGGTATTTCTTCACGGTGGTCCTGAAGAGAGTCTGCATGCTACATTTACAGAAGTCATCTCTGCTAGGGCAGAAAGTGCAGCTCACTACCTTGCCAGCAAGGGATATGCCGTTTTACTGCCTAACTTTCGAGGCGGAAATGGTTATGGGGAAAGTTTCCAAAGTGAAATCGGAAGCTACAATATTATGGAGATTCCTTATCGTGATACGATGGCAGGCGTGCAATATGTTATAGATGAAGGTATAGCCGATCTGAATTGTATAGGTATTTACGGGAGCAGCTTCGGCGCGCAATTAACAGCATGGATCATTAGTCAGACAATCCAATTTAAAGGTGCCGTTGGAGCTGTTGGAGCACACTACGATGCGCTATTTAGTGATCGTTACCTCGGTCAATCATTCCTTACTATAACTCCGACTCGACAAGGGAATGCACGCGACGAAGATATGTGGCTGAACCCCCAGAAGTTTAGAGAAATATCTCCAATTGAAAAAATTGGATTAACCCAAACACCAATGCTGCTTATAGAAACAGGAGCTGAAAGAGAAAATGGATGGAGCCCGGCACGCCCCTTCCTTAATGGGCTTCGAGCATTAGATATTGAAGCTTATCTAATCTATTATCCTGATGCATTTCATAACGGGGGGTGGACCGATAAATATAAAAAGGACTATTTGCGGAGACTTGTCGCCTGGTTTGACTATTGCTTGAAGGGAGTACCCTTACCGGAGTGGTTTCAAACAAGTATATAAATTAATGAGCAAGATAGAGAGATGGTTTCAATACCGTCTCTCTATCCCTTTCTATACGTTAAGAAGAGTAAATATTTCATTAAACAATAATGCCTGATAGTGAATGAAATTGCCAATCATCTATTTGGCAACCTGTGATCTAATTTTTTTATTGAATATTAGTATCCGTTTAGCGAAAAATGCAAAGTTTCATATCTTATCCAAATTCCATAGCCAATTCGGTTCATGTAAATTATCATGTTCTTGTGCTGCAACCTGCCCACCTGTTTCCTTTTCAAAGATTCCTAAGCATAAGTCTGACAATCAACTGTGCGTAATGGTTACAAATGAGACTAAAAAATGGTCAAAAGTGTAGTAATTATGGTTGCGAATGAGACTTATAACAAGTTCATCTGAGACTTTCAGCATTTTTTATGTTTACAACTGAGACTTTCAAATAACGAAGAGTGCCGCCTTGCATTACGCTCAGCGGTCTGGACCCCGAGGTGTGTGGTGTTAGATTTAGCACGCGAACTTTTTCCTTGAATCCTCCAAGGTGTACCGAAAAAGGTTTCATTGTACGCTTTGTCAAAGCGCCGGTTCCTTCCCTCATTGGACGGTTTAGCCATCCGCGCGTGATCCGTAAGTATCGATGCTGTCATTATCGATATATAGGGGCCTGATTTCTTCATGAAGCTCCATTTGATTTATCAGAGAAGAGTCATCAGAAATCAGGATTTAACTGTGCAAGTACGAATGGCCTCGTTCTAACTTAGAATTGCCGCGCCGATAGGACATTCCTCGAGACCGCCACCACTCATGGTCGAGCCATATAGGTGCAGTAGATGCGAATTTCCATCATAGCTTGCATGTCACCGTACTTCGTTTTTAGTGCCATCCATTATTCGCCGGATTGGCGCCACGGTTCGATTCCTTTGATCACATGGCTGCCATTGAAGTCGTCCGCATAGTGCGTTCACCACTGGCGCGGGCAGAAGATCGCGGAGGCCAAAAAGCTAGCATACCCGCTTCCCTTCTACAAAAAATTGTTCCAGAACGTTCCGCCTCGGAATAACCTTTAGCCGGCAACTTTTGGGCTCAGGTTTGTTACATTTGAAGTCAACGTAAATCCGATTCAGTAGGAAAAACTAAGGGTTTGTTAGGGTCTGTCCAGTTTTTTGTGTAAACCCTCTTTAAGCAAAAAGCTATCGTAAATAATGACCGATTCGGTCGGGGAAGAAGACGGAGAGCTGGAGAAGCATTTGCCCCCAGTTCTGTACACGTCCCGTCCATTTCCGGGTGACGTCCATCGTGGCTAAGTAGAGCATCTTGAGTAGTGCTTCATCGGAAGGGAAAATGCTCTTTCCCTTGGTAACCTTGCGAAGCTGCCGATGGTAGCTCTCGATCATATTGGTCGTGTAGATCAGTTTGCGAATCTCCGGCGGGTACTTGAAAAAGGTGGCGAGCTCATCCCAGTTGTTCCGCCAGGAGCGGACAATAAGGGGATATTTACTGCCCCAGTATCCTCGAAGTGTTCAAAGAAAATAAAGTGTTAGACTGGAGTTGTTGATTTGACGCGGTTCTGTGGTTGGAAAATCGTCAGCTTTTGAAAAATAAGTGCTAGACTGACCCTGGAAATTGAAACGGTGACAGCCAAGGACGAGAAAATAAAGTCCTAGACTGTCACCGTTTCATTAAACTAACGTTCTCCGTTAGCATTATCAGATGCCTAAATTGCATTATCTTAAGTTTACATTTGTCTGAATAAGTCTAATTGATTTAACAATTTTGAAAAATGATTGTTCTTCGCAGTTGTAAATGTCACATTATAGTGCTACAAGATGTCAAGACAGTTATTTTGATAGGTTTAAGGTGTGAAAAAAAGTACAAGATTGCTTTGTAATCATACACGGAGGGGAAGGTCCCTCTCGTACTAATGGAAATAATGATATTTATTCCCATGATCTGAGGCAGATATTCATTATGCAAGCGTATATAACTCTCTATTCCATGGCGCGTTTCCCGAGGACTTTTGTATTCATTGATATAGACTTCGTTGTACTTTAAGCTGCGCCAGAAGCGCTCAATTACGATGTTATCCACGGCACGCCCTTTGCCATCCATACTAATGCGAACCTCGTTTTCTTTTAACAGGTCGATATATTGTGGACTTGTGAAATGGCTGCCTTGGTCGCTATTGATAATGGAAGGCCTGGTACTTCCCAGAGCCCGTTTCGTCGTCTCAAGCACAAAACCGATCTCTAGGCTTTGATCTAGCTGCCAGTCCACTATATAGCGCGAAAACCAGTCCATGATGGCATATAGATACATCCAGCCACGCTTCATCCGGATATAGGTGATGTCTACACTCCAGACCTGGTTGGGTGCTGTAATCGCCCGTATTTTTATGGATCGAATCTCCCTCGCGGTTCATAATGGACGCAATCGTTCGATAACCCATGAACGGATATTGCGTATAAATTTCATCAATCCGGTGTTTGAGGCGAATCTCCTCCGGGGATGGAGGTACCGGTTTGTAATATAAGCTGCTGCGATTGAGGCTAAGCAGATTCGCTTGTACGGCGATTGAAATTTCGGGGTCTTCCCAATCTAGGAGGTCGAGGCGTTCCGCACGAGTCGAATTAGAGCCCAGATTTTTTTTTGATCCACGACAATTGAGTTGTAAGCTTTCCAACCTCGGCGTAGAGTTCATCGATCTGCTGTTCATATTCCTGTTTCATTTTCGTGATGCCTTTGCGATCGTCAACGAACAATTGCGAGAGGTTATTGACAGCTTCCGCTTTCCACCGATTGAGGACATTCGCATGAATGCCGTGCTCAGAAGCGAGCTCTGAAACCGACTTTTCTTCTTTCAGAATTTCCAGTACCAGACGAGCCTTTTCTTCGGGAGTGAACTTTCTTCTTGTAGGTGTCATACAACTATGATACTCCTTTTTGACTGTCTAGTTTCTATGTAGCATTATATAACTCCTTGATTTCATGATCGATTATTGAAATTGTTCTTTTCGAGTTGTTCGATACTAGGACATCATAATTGATCGGGACTATTGCTTCTCCTAATTTACCTAGTTCCATTTTTTGATAGAGTACTTTTTCTTGATGTGATATACCTGTTAATCTGAGGTCGAGTACTTCCATTTCATCTTTCTTATCTTTTTGAAGAGTATAATATGTATTAAAGGCCCAACTTGCTATTGAAAATAATAATGCCAAACTTGCAATGACTAGTGTAGTTATTTCATTTCTAGTAAATCTATCCCCTCTATCCCCCATACTTTAACCATCTTCTCCTTTAGTTATTTCTTCTAGTGTTTTTAGACATTGTAATTTTGCAATGAGGTATTCCGGTAAAGATGATTGAACTATCCTGCCAGTTAGCTTAATGGCAGTTTCAGTCTAACACTTTATTTTCTCAGTCTACAACTTTATTTTATCATTTGTTGTGAAACTATCCTGCCAGTTAGTTCAATCATGATGACCGTTCATAACATTGATGATAAAATAAAAACCAGATAAATCAAGGAAAAATAATCACCTATAGCTACAGTGTACCGAGGAATGTGCGCACATCGATATTATAGGTGATTCCGCGATCGAGAAAAGCCAGACTGCTCCCTTCATCAGGAAGGAACAGACTGGCTTTATTGTTGAACTAACGTTACCCGTTAGTGCAGTGTTCACCGCTAGTCTTATTTTGTCATCGGGTCCCAAAACTGTAATAAAAAGTACGGAGTCTTTTGTAGTATCTTGGGGTCTCCAAAAAAACTAATTATATTTCCTTTTTGAAGGCCAAGACCCTTGAAGTTTGCGGAGGAGAATGATTTGTCCGGTATGATAGGTATCGTGCATGGCGAGCGTTAGCACTTGGCCTCCGATTGGAATATGCGGCATTGGACGATCCAGATCCTCATCCTGAAGATCCTTCAGATAACATTGAATATCTTGATGAACCTTGATCAGTCTTGCAACCGTCTGCTCCCAAGTTTGTTCACCACTTGAATTAAAAGTAACATCGTTTGATGATGGTTCAGAAGGTTCTAACCCTTGTAATCTTTGCAGCAACTGTTCTTTATAAAATATCAGATGGGTTACGATCTCACGAATGGTGTTTGCTTCGGGCTCAGGACGCCAATTCGCTTTTGCTTCGTCAAGTTCTTCCAATGCTTTAGTTAGTGGTGGATTCCAACCTTCCTTCTGAAAAGCAAAATCCATACTGAACAGTAAAATTTCCTGTCGGCTTAATTTCATGTTATTCTCTTCCGCCTCTCTCAATAAGCTTTCATTAACGATATACCTTCAATAAGAATTATATCAACTAAATACTGACACCTGCTGTCAGTGGAAATGAATTTGGCTCCCTTTTGTTAGGATCGCTGTCTGCAGGTATTGTTATCGTAATCTGCCCGTTACTTCAACGGACAACGGCAGCCGATCGTGTGCCGGCTGCCGTCATGTCTTGTGGAGCTATCGTCCCCGTTTCTCCAGGTTGTAAATTATTTTTTCCGTCTAGCGGAAAGAGGTGTAGGTTTCCACGCGATTGCCTGTTGGTCTTAGTAATGATTCTTATCCAAACTACCCTAAAGTGGATAACACCGAAATTGAATCACGATTACACCAGCTTGGTCCATCCTTGAATATCAATGCGTAGTCCAATGCGGTAACATTTTCAAAAACCTTGTCCGCGATTTCATCCCATCCTCCTTTTGGATGACGGATTGTTGCCCGGGTCGTGGGGTCGGCGCCATGATCTAACAAGAATCTCGTCCGTTTGTCTGTCGGTGATATGTTGGAAACAACAGCGTGGAATAACGGTGTATGTCCTCCACATCCATTGGAGTCAGTATCAGCACGGGCGTTTACATCCGCACCATGGTCGATAAGCCACCTAGCAATTTCAAACTCGTCATATTCCAACGCCAGGTGAAGTAAGGTCGTTCCTTCAATCGGTGTTAGAACCATTGCCTGACTGAATCCCATCTCGGGACGATATATGTCCTCCGATTGAAAACGCTGGTGAACAAGATCTGGATTGTTGTGCAGGTGTTTTTCCAATAAATCGATACGCCCTCGATGGAAAGCCATCAGTGGCGTGTCCTCAAACGATACTCCGGAGTTAAAGAGAATTTCGAGACATTCATGTTTGTGGTGGGGTTTTCGAGCATAGGCTCCCAATATGAACCCAATCGGGGAGTTAATGTATCCATGGCTTGTTCGATACTTCACATTTGGATTCGCACCTAGACCAATCATCAATCGGATTCCATCGGGATTTAAAGTTTCACATGCTGCTAGGATGACGGGTCCATAGTGTACCGCTGTATCTGAATACAATCCGTTCGGGTCAGCACCCTTCTGAACGAGATATTCGGATACCTCTCGATGAGCACGCATCGAAGCACGAGATAATGCCTGTTGCAAATCTTTAGGTCCTAATTGAACAAGGAATTTGACCATTTCTAAGTTGTTACATTGAGCCGCCAAGCTGAGTGCTGCTCCTCCATCTACTCGAGGCAGAGGTTCATTCAACAATTCTCGGTGCTGTGCAATGATGGACTCTACGGCTCGAATGTCATTCTTGTGAATCGCTTCGATCAATCGATCCTTCGGCTTCAATGAGTTGATCTCCATGATTTCGCTCCTCAATGATGATGTCTTTTTCAGTCCGAGCTTCGCAGGTAAATGTTGGAATTGGAAGTATCCTGCCCGTTTGTTCAACGGCCAAGGTTGAACGCAGAAAAAGCGATGGACGCTCCACCGCTGAGCTCTTGTTCCCGTTAGCGGAGTGTCCTGATTTTAACCTATGATGCAGTCCACCATATCATCTTTGAGGAGAAATCAATAGCACTTCGGTGGATTGTACTTATGTGTAGTATTCTTTATGTAGTTACGCAGTATTGTTTAAGGCAATGCCGATCCTGCACGCTCGTAATTCACTACAATAACACCTTTCGATGTGACTTTGCATTCGGTCATCTTGAATGCCGCGGGGATCGTGCCATCAGCAAACAACCGCTTTCCACTGCCCAACGTTATCGGATAGATCATCAGCCAAAACACATCGACCAAATCATGCTTGATAAGAGTCTGAATGAGATGACCACTTCCCCATACGTGCAAATCCGGCCCTTGCTGATGCTTGATTTGGGTGATTTTCTCCGTAATATCTCCACTTAATAACACGGATGGCTGCCATTCACTAGATGTCATGGTATTCGAGACTACGTACTTGGTCGCTTTGTTGACCTCCGGCCATACGTCCCCGTGTTGCGGCCAGTACGGTGCCCAAATTTCAAAGGTTTTGCGCCCTAACAATAGGTCGAACGTCATGTTCATCTGCCTTTTCAGGAGTGTACCAAGGATTTCGTCAGAATAAGGCGCTATCCAACCGCCATACGCGAAGTCGCCGCTGGTATCTTCGTCCGGCCCTCCTGGGGCTTGTATAACACCATCTAGAGAGACATGTTCAAGTACAATAACTTTTCTCATAAATGAGTTCCTCCTTCATTTGGATTGGTCTGAACGGATACACTTGTTTTTTTGAATTCTTGTTTCCATTTTCAATGACCACACTCCGATTATGGATTTTTGTTACTCATTTATGTAGACGAAATCCGATCCCAAGATTCATCGGTCGGTCTATTGGTTCAGGAAGCCCAAATCGCGAAAATTCACGAATTTCGTAGTAAATCTCCTGAATATTCACCTGCATTAATAAGAACCTATTTTTGTAACTCGAGTGAAAACTTCACTAAACTCCCGTTAGCTTAGCCAACGAGCGCCAGTCTACAACTTTATTTTCTCAGTCTAACACTTTATTTTTCCAGTCTAGTACTTTATTTTCTTCGAACACGAAGCGATCCAGCTCGAGCAAGGCCGCTTCTTCCGTTCCAGCCTTGTAAATTGGCTTCAGATCCGCTGTTACCTTCTTGAGATCTTTGTATGAGACGTAACGCGTAGAATTGCGGATTTGATGGATGATGCACTTTTGAATCTCCGTGTTCGGATAGCAGGCGGAAATGGCTTCCGAGAAGCCTTTCAGGTTATCCACACAAGTAATCAGAATGTCTTGAACACCACGGTTACGCAGATCGTTCAAGACGCTGACTCTAATGACATAAATTATAATTTTGCTCTTTTCAGGAGCTATCTCCAAGTTGAACTTCTTCAGCCTGTCCTTAAGTTGCAGATAGAAGTTTCTAGCCTCGCCTTCCGATTGGAAACAGCATACAAAATCATCTGCATATCGAACCATGTGGGTCTGGCCTCTATATCGCTTCTTAATTCGTTTTTCAAACCACAGGTCCATCTCGGACAATATCTGGTTCGTATCACGCTTGAAAAGCAACACGCATATTGAGCCGCTGGAAGAATACGAAATCCCTGTGGGCAGTCCGATTCCGGCCGATTGGCGCGTCCGCATCGGCTCGCAGCAGAAGAAGATGAAGCATGAGCTGCGTATGATCCAGACGCAAGATTCCGAAGGCAATCTGCTCTTCCTGGTGACCAATCGCTTCGACTTAACTTGCGATGAAATCAGCGAGATGTACCGCAGTCGCTGGGCCATCGAGTTTGCTTGCTCGCGCTGGTGAAGCTGGAAACGAAGGTCAAGCCCGGCCTGTTACAGCTCACGCGCTGGCTAACCATGTTGTTATGGCAACCGTATGGCAAGTGGCTCCTACAGCTCAAGAAAAAGCCGAGTCGGACGTCCAAAGGCCGACAACGAAAACGAGCCAACGTAATGGATGTAGATCCAGGTTTATGACAACTGTGAACATAAATACATAATTCAACCAAATGGAAGGACTACCTTTAAGGGCTGTCTGACCTTTTTAATTTTAACCCGAAAGATCGTTTTCCGAAAATTCACTCTTCGAAATCACAGAAGTTTTATGCAACGCTAGTGAGTTTGAGTTCAACAAGAATTTATCCTGAATTTCGAAAGTACGGCTTTTTGAAAACGTGAAAAGGACTCCAAATCTTTGGTAGAATGGTGTTTGCGAAGACAACATCACCCAAAGAGAGGAGCACCTTTTAGGTGAAGTCTAACATATCCATTTCTAAAATCAAGACCGAATTTTCCGGGTCCAATGTTACCAGTTACGGTGGTATCAAAATCTTTCTCGCCTATCTCGAAAAAATCAGGCTCGCCGAAGCCCTTCAAAACTTATCCTGCACCAAAGCAAACAACGCATTGTTCCCGGCGTACCGCATTCTGCTCTACTTTATCATCGGGTGGATGCTTGGTTGCGAGCGGCTCTTCCATTTCCGGAGACTGCAGCACGATCCACTCATCAAGCGATTTCTCGGCGGTCGCTGCCCGCATCATTCCTTGCTGTATAAAGAACTGGCACGGCTTCGCAAGACATCCCCTACGTTGCGGGTAGAATTGCGAAAGCTGAATCAAGCGGTTATTCGGCCCTGTCTTCCTGCCGAACTCATCATGGATCTCGACTCTACCGTGGAAACGGTATACGGTGACCAAGGCGGTGCAGCCAGAGGCACGAATCCCCACAAGCCCGGACGAAAGAGCTATCATCCGTTGCTCGCTTATGAAGGGCAGTCGCGATTGTGTCGACGATGAAAATTGGATCATCGAAGGCATCACGCTCTTTTACAAAGCGACGTCCTGGAAGAAGACGCGGCGCGTTGTCATCATCCGGAAAGCCAGAGTCTTCGAAGATGGTCAATCCCGCTTGGTGTTTGAAACGGATTGGCAGTATGAAGCGATCGTAACGAACCTGGAGTGGGAACCGGTCGATCTCTGGCGGTTCTACAACCAGCGTTGCTGCATGGAGAACTACATCAAGGAAGCCAAGAACGGCTTCTCCATCGATCGGATTGCCACAGCTGATTTTGAAGCGAATGAGATCGATCTGCTGGTCAAGTTGCTCGCTTACAATCTCTATGAACGATTCAAGCGTGATTGCTGCGATCCGGTTTATCAGGGTTACACGATTTCACGATTCCGCACGGACTTTTTTCATTGTGCCGCTACCCTCATCCAACATAGCCGCAGAGTCTTTCTCAAGCTGGCAAAAGACTTTGCAAACCGCTATGTTTGGAAGCGGATGGAGGCTAGAGTTTCCTTGCTAGAATGAGTCTTCCCACAATTTAACATGGAAATGGCCATGCCCCTTATGTGGGGAGGGGGAAGAAGTATCTACCGTTGGCGATGTTCCCACTTACGAGCAGGAAACCTCCCTCTATTTGACAGCGCTGAATGCACTGGATCGACAGAACCTGGAGTCCAATCCTCATAGTATTTACCCTTAACCAATTTAAGTCTCAGATATTGATGATGACCATTAATCGGAAAGAGATTGTTATTTGATACCGTCATTGGTGATTGAACCGATATATCTATGTTGTTCTCTTTCTTTTCAGAGTTAGAAGATATAGCATTGTGTTTTACTTGTGAACAGGATACAAGTAAGAGACAAAATAAAATAACTACTGAGATGCTGAATACCTTTATCAAATTATTACCTCCCACTACAAAGTAATGTTTACTGTCCTGCGAAAATAAAGTTTTAGACTGAGAAGCTTGATTTAACGGGGTTTATTAGATAGAAGATAATCAGTCTTCTAAATTTAAGTATTAGACTAAACAAAAAATCAAACAGCGGTGGACAGAGACTTGAGAAAATAAAGTCTTAGACTGCCTCTGTTGTCTTAGAACTAACGTATTTGTCCGTATTGAAGAACACCCTTATTTTCCCCAAAATCTTTTCTTATTTGCTTCCGATTAGCCGTGTCTAAGTTCGAATAGTTTGAAAAATGTTGTTGATCTCAATCGTTCGCCAGTCTTATAATAAACAGTAAACATATGGGATGCGTAACTGGCGAGAACGTAGATTACTACGGGGGAGCGCATCCGTCAAATAAGCCGTTCGCCTGGGCAAAGCATTTGGTTGATTTTTAACCAAATGCTTTTCTATTTTTCGAGGAGAGTGTTGGGATGGGAACAGCGAAAAAAGTAGCGGTGCTGGTGTATGAGCAAGTGGATGCTTTGGACGTAACGGGACCGTTCGACGCGTTCGCGGTGGCGAGCAATTGGGGGCAGGAATTTCTGGTCTATACGGTCGCTCTGGAATCAAAAACGCCGATTAGGACAATCAGCGGCTTGACGATTCTTCCGGAATTCGCTTCTTCAGAGTGTCCGACGCCAGACATCCTGATCGTTCCGGGGGGCTGGGGGGCGCGCAAGGAGATGCATAATGAGAAGTTAACCGATTGGATCAACGAAACCTCCCAGTGTGCTACATTTACGCTGTCCGTATGTACGGGGGCATTGCTGCTCGCCAAGGCCGGACTTCTCGAAGGACTACGTGCGACCACCAATAAGCGGGCCATGGATTTGCTAATTGAGGCCGCGCCGGTGAGCGCGACGTTGATAGAGAACGTTCGATACGTGGACAATGGCCGAATCATTACATCGGCGGGTGTTACGGCAGGCATTGATGCAGCGCTGCATCTTATCGCAAAACTTCATGGAGAGGAACGGGCGATCGATACTGCGTCGAGGCTGGAGCATGACTGGAGACGGGAGCCTTCCGAATCGCTCTCTATCCGCAGGGCAACGGATGAAGATGTGGACGATATTCGCTCCCTTTTTATCGACGCAGCGCAATGGATTCATTCGACTCGTGGCTTCTGGCAATGGCGTGTAGAAAGCTTCGAACGCGAGATTGTCGATGCATTTGTCCGGGATAATGAAGTGTTCGTCGCAGTTCTGAGGAATGAACTTGTCGGGTGTTTCTCCGTCCACTGGGGATACGAGGAAATATGGGGAGAGCAATTTCACGAGGACGCGGGGTATGTTCATCGGTTATGCGTCTCACGCAAACGGAAGGGAGAAGGAATCGGCCGCGAACTCATTCGCTACGCGGAAAGTTATGTTCGGGCCAAGGGAAAAAGCCGGCTTCGCCTCGACTGCATGGCCGACAACCCAAGACTAAATTCATACTACGTCAGTCAAGGATTCGTGTTGCAGGGCCGCTTTGACGCGGTCTCCTGGAGCGCGAACTTGTATGAGAGAGAGATCATCGAAAAAGTACCGGCACAGTAGAGTTGGTGTCCCCCTTTCAGCAATCCCATGTCGTTACCCTGCCGGTTTAGTTCAGCACCGCCATGTGTGTCTAATATTTTTTATCAGTCTACAACTTAATTTTCAGTCTAAAACTTTATTTTCTTTGGACACCTAATGTATCCGAATTAATGATTAGGGTGATCATGTGAAATTTTGGAGAAAGACAAAAGAAGAACAAGGGCTCGATCTTGAAAAAGTTAGAAATCAAATTGAAACGTCAAGTAATAAACAAACCCTCCTTGCTTTGAGAAGTGAACTAGACGGGGTAGTACCAGCGTAGCTGACACCACCCGCAAACACATGGATAAAAATGTAAGAACCCTCCGCTTCAGCGAGTTCTTTTTATGAGCGATAAATGTACCAATTGCAGTCACTAGTTAAATGAAATAGCTGTCGATCGTTATGACCAGCTGCTGTCTGCTCTTTTAATTATAATGAGGTGGCTCAAGAATCCGAACGTAGCGGTCAATATAACAACCACATGACCACACTCTGGGGGTATGTAAGATCGCGAACTAATTCATTATCGAACGCCGATGCTCTTAAGCAAATCTTCGATCAAGATTCCGTTGATCTTTAATCCCGTTATATCGCAGTCGGTAATCTCTACGTGCGACAAATTGCAGTGCGAGAAACGCGTTTTATTCAGGTCACATTTGTGGAACGAAACCGGTTTATAGTTGCCTTCCGAGTCATAGTTACCGTCGGTTTCTTGCGGGAGGACTACATTGCGGAATTCCGTGCCGAATAAATGGACATGGTCGATGGTTGAATGGCTGAAATTCGCATGTTGAATGCCTATGTTCGATAGATTGGCGTTCGTGATTTTGGAATCGGCGAGATTCACATCATTCAATGCCATCCCGCCCATATTGGCATTGTTAATGCGGGTCCGGGCCAGACTGACATTGTCGAATGAAAGTTCCTCTGCCTTCACTTCCTGGAAGCTCGATTCGGAAATATCGGCCATCTGAATTTTCATGACTTCTTTGTTCATTGCTATCCATCTCCTTTGGAAAGTTAGTTCGTTTCGTGAACGACCGGGATCATCATTTCGTAATGCGATTTCTCATGCAGTTGGTAGCGCTCCAGGTTCGGTCCTGTCGGTTCGAAGCCGAAAGACTGCAAGAGCAGCATATGGCTAAAGCAAGCATAGGGGTCGTTCGATAAACAGTCCAAGGCAACGAATAATGTCGGCTCCAACGTTTCGAGCTCGGTATCATACTGCTTTAACAGCCCCTGAAGGGGCAGCTTGCCTCGAAGGCGGAATCCGACTTTGCCGATCATTTCGTCGCCGACGATTTGTTCGTGCTGAACAAAAGCTTCCTGCGCAAATAAGAGCCCCTGTTTACTCAATATGGCCGCACTCTCTTCCATCGCTCGCGTGAATGGATTGAGCTGTCGTTTAACGCGGTGGCGGAACCATAGCAGCGCGACAGGATCGTCCCATCGGACCAATCGGATATGCTCGATCCGAGGTTCGATACCGTATAGAAATTGTTTGGCTACGTTCAGAATCGAGAGTTTGGCGTCGATACCCTGTCGCCATTTGCGAAGCCATTCTTCTTTCTCTTCGTCGCCCGCCGCAAGATACGACCGAATATCAGTAAGGCTAATGCCTGCTTGGCGCAATGAATGGATTTTGATCGCCCGGGGGATTTGTTTCTCGCTGTAGAGACGATAACCGTTTTCCGCTCGGATCTCGGGAAGCAGCAAGCCTTCTTTCTCATAATAACGAAGGGTGCTGGCTGGAAGACCGGTACGATCGGAGAACGTCTGTATCGTCATTGTGCTGTCCAACGTTGTATCTCCTTATCTTCAATAGTATGTCCACACGTTCAACCGGTTGCCATCGGGATCGTAGAAGTGAAAACCTTGCCAACGCTCCCCGACGACGTCCGACACCTCGATACCTTGATCTTTCAACCACCGATGCGCATTGAAAAAATCCTCTTGCTTTTTAATGTGAAAATACGGCCTTGCTCCGGGATTCGCTTTTGCACGGTCCGATGCCTGTGGGACTTCCTGCAGCCATATGAAATCCCATTTCTGCCGAACGTCTCGTAGCAAGGCAAAGCCTAACCTGGAAAAGTCCTTCTTGGAACGAACGAAGCCCATCGTACGCTCGTACCATTGAATCGAGGACGCCAGATTGCTGACGCCCAGCCATAACGGCTTGGCCGCATACTGGATGACCCGGGAATTCGGAAATTTGCCTTCCAGCTTCTTGTCTTCACTCAGCGTAAGACGGATTCCCCCGAATGCGTGAAGGTCGGCAGACCATGTACCGTCGGGCATTTCGATCGGGTTCGAGTGCTCGACGCCCTGCTGTTTGAAGTACTGCAGCGACTGCTCGAGGTTCGCGGTCCGGAAGCAAAACCTGCAGTTTCCCTCCGAATATCCATCAGTATTAAAGTGGTCGATGTCGCTTTCGAATGATTTGAGATTGGCTTGTCCGGGTCCCGGCAATTTGAAGAACGCCTTTCTGCCTACGGGACCCGTTCCCGTTCCTTTCAGCCGCCATCCCATCTTCTCATGGTACCACTCGACCGCTTCATCGAATTGCTCCCACGGAACCATAATAAAACCGCCGTCAAATTTGAAAATAGGTGTTTCCAATGATAGACCTCCCTGCAGTATTTATCCGGATGGAAACATCATACACCTTGAAGCAACTTTAAGGTCAACAGTATTTTTATAGATAATGTTATAGTGTGCAAAGTTAAAATGGCAACCGCTCGTCTGGCCGACTACCGTAGTGTCTTTAATGAATTATCGTCTCCCTTTAGTTGAATTCAACGTCCATAACTACTCGAGTTTATTCCTCGCCCCCTCCAGCATATAAGAACTAAACTGCCCGTCAACCGTGCGAAGCGACCGGATCTTGTTGCCGGTCGCCTCGCTTCGGTTTTATTCAGCTATTGTTTCCCGTTAGCGCAGTGGATGGTGCTATTCGTATCCGGGTGCACTGATGTATTGGGCTGTCCTTGAGCGCTCGTAAGTTACTGTCGTTGGCGTTCATTTGCTTCGATTTGACGGAGGATTTCGTCAACGACGTGCGCGATCGGTGCGGTGGCGTCGATTATAATCCCGTTTTTAGGAACGCCTTCTTTCGTTTGATGCAAGCGCGCACTAATTTCCCGTTCCTCTGGTCTGCCACCCCAGTCAGTTGGGTCCAGCGCCACTCGCTCATCAATCCGCCGGAGAGAGGTTTCCAGGTCGACCTCAAGGACAAACACGCCGTCGAAGAGGTCGATGAATTTGGGGTAATTCCGCGAACCACCGCAGAAAAATGTTACCGCCTCATCCTGATTGTCGACCAAAGCTTTTACTTTATCAACATGCCAAATGTGGTGTTCGGGTTTAAAGCCATCCGTCGGGGTACCAGTTTCCGGATCGCCTTGATAAGCCAATTCACGGTCACCATGAATAGCATGGTAGCCGCGCCGCTGCAATTCGTTGCAGACCGTAGTTTTACCGGCGCCGGAAACGCCTCCAATCAGATAATTCCTATTGCCCATGGCAGACCCTCCATTCAACTGGATAAGCACAATATATTAGATGTTTCTATCTGTCACTAAACTGCCCATTACTTGAACAAATCCTCCTGTGCCTCAATACTACCGCTCTTGCCCTTTTCAAAGCTTTACAAAAGACTAATTAAATTAAGGTTTCCGTTAGAGTTCAGCGAGAGGAGATTAAGGCAGGTTGTCAAAGCTTTCCGATAAATTTGAAAACCACATAATAAGAAATACTAAGGTGAGGCCCGCTGACAACAGAATGGAAACTGCCCTCTTTTTATTTCCTAGTATCTTATTAAAAGCGGTATAAAGGAGAATACCAATAAACAGGGATACGATGATAGGAATAATAGTAAGCAAATCTCTTGTCCCCTTTTCAGTTGATCTAGTTTTAATTTACGCAAATTGCATCTACTTGTTTCGAAAGATTCCAAAGAAGATGTTTCCTATATTGTTACGCTATCCTGCCCAATAGCTTAATGAGGCCGCCGATCATGCGCGGCAGCCTCGTTCGTGGTGTGTTTTGTTCCGCTATCGTAATCCGTTAGCGGAGCAATAAAAAGCGGCTGCTGAAGCAACCGTCATTTCTATATCGTATCCGTTCAATGGTGAGGTGCTTCCTCAAACAACATGAGAGACTGATGTTTAATCGATCAGACCCATTAATAAAAGCAAACCAAATTGAACTAGAAAATAAAGTATTAGACCTATCATAATGCCAATACCTAAATACTTAAAGATTGTTCGCTCGTTTTGTTTTGCTCGTACAAAAAGTATTAGACCAATTATTATCCCCATAAGTATGTATTTAAGCAAGCGGTATCTCCTTTTAAATGCTTTCGCAATAGGTTACCATACATGGTTATTCTAGCATGTCGAACAATTAGCAAATGTAACTGTTCCCAGTATCCTGCCCGTTACTTCAATGGAAAAAGCAGCCGATCGTCTGGCGGCTGCTGTCGTATCTTTATTGAGCTAAAGGACCCATTAGCTGAACGTATATTGATTAAATTCGTTATGACACAATGGATAATTCCATAAATATTTCACCAATATCATTATCATTGTATTTTGGTATCTCATAAAAGCCAAAACTTCGAAACACTGACATCGCTTTATAAGA
Source organism: Paenibacillus tarimensis (assembly GCA_041281825.1). Classification (GTDB taxonomy): domain Bacteria; phylum Bacillota; class Bacilli; order Paenibacillales; family Paenibacillaceae; genus Paenibacillus_D; species Paenibacillus_D tarimensis_A. The sequence goes on from CP166298.1 coordinate 4,978,428, forward strand.
TTGTTTCTCAGCGTCCAGCCTCAGCTTTTTTAATCCAGCTTGTCTTGCAAATTCTATTATTTGGCTCATCATGCTTTTGCCGTAACCCTTATCTTGATGTTCAGGTAAGACGAAGAACCTCTTTATTTCACCAATTCTGTTTTCAGAATCAATATTCTTTAAACCAATAGTCCCAATAACGCTCTGTTCTTCCTTCAATAACCAGAATCCGCCTTTAGTCCCAAAATATATAAGTTCAATACTTCTAATATCTGAATGCGACCCTTCAGGATCAAAGACATATCCTCTGGAAACATACATAGTTTTCATAAACTCTTCCAATTGATCCTGGTCTGATCTAATGTATCTCTGAAGCAATAAGCATTCCCCTCTCTCGTGGATAGAACTTCTTTACTCTCGTTTCCCGATAGTTCAACGGTTTCCTTCCTCTTTGTTTCGATCTAAACCTTATAAGCCTTCATCGCCTTGCGCAGCTCCTTGAAGCTTGGGCGCTTGCCGTACATTAGGACACCGGTCCGGTAAATCTTCGCCGACAGCCAGCCGAACACGAGGATACTGGCAAAGAGCAGGCCAAGCGACAATAGAATCTGCCATGTCGGAGGATCGGTAAGGCCGACCCGCAGAAACATCGCGAACGGCGAGAAGAACGGAATATACGAGGTCACTTCGACGAAGGTCGCATTCGGCGCAGACATCCCGAAGATTCCGATATAAAAGCCGCCCATCGCAAGGAAGGTGATCGGCATAAGCGCTTGCGCCAAATCTTCCGTCCGGCTCACGATCGAGCCGATCGCCGCGAATAAGGTGGAATACAGGAAGTAACCGGACAGATAGAACAACACCGCATAGACATATAACATAGGGTCGATTTGGCCGAAATCGATATTGATGCTCGACAACAATTCATTATTATGAGGGAGCGAAATGTTTAGAATAAAGATTGCAACATATACACCGATCTGAAGAAGACCGACCAGAAACATGCCGAATATTTTACCGAACATTTGCTTCAGCGGCGTAACGCTTGTGACGAGAATTTCCATTACACGCGAGCTCTTCTCCGCAGTTATTTCCGTTGCGATTAATTGACTCGTAATGAAAATGCCCATAAACAGCACAATCATCATCGCATACACGAAACCCATTGCAAGTCCTCGCTGCGCCATAGTTTTACCGCTGTCCTCTGCATTCGTTACGGATATTTGCGCCGTGCTGAATTCAAGCGGCGAGAACAAAATCGTTTTTTGCTCCTCCGTCAAATCGGCCGTTTGCACAACCAGCTCCATCTTCACCACCTGCAGCGCATTCGACAATTCGCCTGCAGTACCGCCGGCCAGCAAATCTTCGGATTTATAGATCACGCTTGGAAATCCTGTCGCCTCATTCGCCTCAAACAGAATGTATCCTTTAATATCGCCTTGTTCGATCGCTTGCTTAAGCGCGCGTTCATTGGCTTCCAGCGATCCGGCATCCTCATAAGAAACCAGTACCAGACTTGGCTCCTCCATTGCTTCGAAATGTTTTTGCAGCGGCTGCGCTACCTCGTCGGTATACCCTGCGATATAGCCGACCTTGGTTACCTCATCCTTACTAAATAAAGCAATGATATAAGGCAAGTTAACAGCAATGCTAAGTATGACGGCCAATACAACCGTCGTAATAATGAATGCTTTTGCTCTAATCTTGTTTCGGACCGTGAATCCGACAACCGTCCAGAAATTACTCATGGATTTCACCCACCGATCGGATAAATATTTCATTCAATGTCGGTTCCATCACTTCAAACCGCGTTAATTCCGCTTGTTCCATTGCGTGCCGCAGGATGGACTGCGCCGTTTCCATCCGTTCAATCATCAGCTCGTAGCCGTACTCCTGACGGACAACCTGTCGAACGCCGCTGATTTGCTCCAGCCCTTGAAGCTCGCTCTCCGTTCCGATAATAACCCGCTCCCGCGGAAATTGCTTTTTGATCTCCTTCAGATTGCCTTGCAATACCGTATTTGACCGGTGCAAAATGGTGATATTACGGCACAGCTCCTCGACATGCTCCATCCGGTGTGTGGAGAATAGGATACTCGCTCCATTGTCTCGCAGCTCCTTCACCGTCGCCTTAAGCAGCTCCACATTGACCGGATCCAAGCCGCTGAACGCTTCATCGAGAATGACGATTTTCGGTTCATGGATCACCGCCGCGATGAACTGGATCTTCTGTTGATTGCCCTTGGACAGCTCCTCTACTTTCTTATTGTAATATTCACTGATATTGAACCTCTCAAGCCAGCGTTTCAGATTGCGGTCCGCATCTTTGCGCGACATGCCCCTGAGCTGTGCAAGGTAAATGATTTGGTCGCTGATTTTGACCTTCGGATACATACCCCGCTCTTCCGGCAAATACCCGAGCATTCGCAGCTGCTCCTGACTGTAAGGCTTGCCATGGTAATGAATCGTTCCTTCATCCTGAAATATCAATCCGAGCACCATACGCATCGTCGTCGTTTTGCCTGCGCCGTTCGCGCCAAGCAAACCGTAGATTTCTCCTTCCTCCACCCCCAAGCTGATGCCGTTAACCGCCGTTGTGTCCCCATATTGTTTACTCACATTGTGTAATACGAGTGGCTTCATCTTCAGACTCCTTTCAACGTTCACGTTTTCTGCAACCTGTCATTTTTAATCAAAGAGGCCATAATGTCGTCCAGTTCCATTGCTGTTCGTCCCGTAATCTCCATTCCTTCGCCACGGATCCACTCTTCCGCTTCGAGGGCTTTGTTCGTTACTGCTCTAACTTGCATTCCGCCGACATCTTCTCTGCTTTGTAAGCCCGGCACCCTTGCTAGACGCTCGAATACTGCACGGCCTCCTTTTACATAAAAAGTATGCCAGCTGCTTAACAGCTCATCCTTTTCATAGACGCCAATTACGTGTCCCTCCGCCATAAAGACGATATAGTCGGCTAATCTCTTAATCTCATCGATGATATGCGACGCAAGAACGATCGTCCGATTACCATGCTCCATATACCGGTGAAGCACCTCAATCATAACCTTCCATGCGAGCGGATCGAGCCCTGAAGACGGTTCATCCAGCAGCAGTAACTCCGGTTGGTGCGCCAATACGAGTGACAGATCAAACTTGCGGCGCATTCCCTTGGACATTTTGCCCAGCTTCAGGCTCGGGTCGACCTCAAACCGCCGAAGCAGCTCCTGATAACGATTCACATCCCATCCGGGGTACCAGGCCTTGACGAAATCCGCCTTGTCTGTACCGCGGATCGCATGTTCTCCGTGATTGGCGTTTTCCGGCAAATAACCGATCCGCTGTTTCACTTCGATATCGTCTTTATTCACTTCCCGCCCAATCATCTCGATGTGTCCGCGATCCGGTTTCGCCATGTTCAGCATGAGCCGAAATGTCGAGCTCTTCCCTGAACCGTTAGGTCCTACAATCGCGGTAACGTACCCCCTCGGGACGGCAAGATTGAGCGGGCCAAGCCGAAAATGCGGCCTTGTCTGTTCAACATCCGTAAACCGGATTACAACGTCCTCCTGCAGCTCCACCTTACTTTTCACCGCCTCTATGATTTATCCGATCACGTATCGGTTTTTTGAACGAGAAGCTGAACGTGTTCACTGGCGTTCCAGCTTTTCATTCAGTATCCGATAAAAAATGGTTTCCATTTCTTCTTTGGAACATTGCACCCTCAGCCCCGCTGCCACAGCCGTTTCAAATGCTTCAATCACCGATTCAAGCCTGTGCCGCCCCCGCTCCTTAGCTCCGACCTTCGCAACGAAGGTTCCCGTTCCCTGCTTTGTGCGCAGCAGGCCTTGTGTCTCCAAATCCTGATATACGCGCCGGATCGTAATCACGCTGCACTTCAGCTGCTGGGCCAGTTCCCTGATGGAGGGCAACAAAGTCTCTTCCGCCAGCTGTCCGCTTACAATGAGTGCTCTTAATTGAACCTCAATCTGGTGATACAGCGGTTCCGCACTCTGATCATTAATATGAATTGGAATCCACACGGCATCACCTTCCTTCAAGAGCTAATTCATCAAATTTCTCATAGCCAGCCGTTTACAAATCGCTGTGTACGAGATGACAGCCGCACATCCTGCTGCAAGAAGCGAGAGGGCTGGAACCCACCACATGCCGGCTTTGACCGCTTCCATAATTCCAAATACGGCGCTGCGGTCGAATGTAAAAATCAAATAGACTACGAGCCCATAAATAGGAAAATAACAGGTACATAAAATGGTGAACGTTTTGCCGGAGTATCCCATTTCCCAATAAATATAACTGCTTGCCATCACAGCCGAATAACCTAACCAGAATACCGCTATTCCGACAAATGTCCCGAGTTCCATATGATACCGGAAAGCCAACACGTAGTGTACTGCAAAAAAGTACAGCCATCCTCCGACTAGAACAATATGCATCCCAACTAAACGGCTGAGTGCGATGTGCGCATTTTTGATCGGCATTGTTCTCCATATGGCAATCCTTTTTGAGACCGGATCATCTCTCCATACCTTGAACATCGTCCTGTTCATCACATACCCGAAATTCGGAAGCAGGCTGATGTACATGAAATCGAGCAACCAACGGCTAGACTTTGGGTAGTCCCCTTGCAGCGCTTCATTAAACAATGGCAAAAGAATAAACGATAAATAAGTGATAAATAGAAATGATAACAGCAATCCGAACCGCTCCCGCCGCATTTCGGTCTTAACGATATGCCAGGCACCCTGCCATTTTGTCATTGCAAGCCTCCTCTGTTACAACAGCCGACAAACTGTATATATGTTTATACACAGTATAACTACGTTGCCGAAAACACGTCAACCCATTTTATGTTAATTTTCGTTAAAGTTTAGTTAAAGTGACAAGTATAACGGCTTCGCCGTCCTCATTTATTTCCTCGTTAAACTAGTACGAAAAAAGCCCGAGTCGATTGACCCGGGCCTTCTTCTCATTGATGAATTAATGGATATTTTCTCCTGAAGCCTCTGCTTGCTTAACCGCCAAAAATAGCGTCGATAACCGGCCGTGTATGACCGCCCGGATACATGACATACAGCAGCGTGTACACGGTCACGCCGGTAATGGCTGTAAAGAACCAGATGACCGCCGTAATGCGTCCCCATCTGCGATGCTTGGCAAACTTCTCCTTAAAGGCCAGTACTAGCGTTGTGATACCGAAAACCGCCGCAACGGTCGCAAGTACGATGTGAAACAACAGAAAAGTCAAATAGTACGGATATAAGTTGTCCGGACCGCCCCATGAAGTATTGCCTACGAGGATTGTTCTCGATAAATAAATAATGAAGAAAATCAAGGCTGCCGCAGCTGCGGCCAGCATCACTTTTTTATGCTCCTCCAGACGTCTCTTTACTGCAAGCGGCCAGCCGATCGCAACCAATACGGCGCTGATCACAATAAATGCGGTGCTTAATGTAGGCATCCACTCGTAAATTGTCACAGGCGATCCCACCTTAAATTATATTTATTAATTTCCTGCTCCTGCCGGACCCGGATTCGGCACATCATCGGAATCCGCATGCTCCCTTTTAAACCAATGAAAAAACACATAGGCCAGAATCGCACCGTACATAAACTCTTGTACTAGCTTCATTACAATTCCGCCCAATTGCTGATCTTCAATCGTCGGCAGGAAATTAAAGAAAGTGGGGCCGTCGAATTTAGAGAGCAGCACTGCAGGGTCACCCGAAACACAATAACCCATCGCTTGTGCCCATACGTTTGGGTCGTTGTAAGTTGCATAAAGCGGCTCTCCCGCAAAAATGATCAATGCGCAAGCAGGAGTGAGCAGAACACCGTTAGCGAAGATATAGCCCATCTTCTTCACATCGGTCAGTCTCGCCCATTCCTTCACCGGACAGTAAATTTGCCACCACATCATAAACGATGCAGCCAGCATCGCAAGATAATAGATCCGATGTATCATAAAATGGGTCATTACATAATCGTGAACGACAGGCACATGGTATATGGAAAACATCATATTAAACAACACCAGCGTAAGCATCGGATTCATCAGCCAGCGCAGCGGTTTCCACACACGAGCGGAAAAAACATAGCGCCATATGAATGCCGGAATCCCCAGCAGCAGCATCGGCGGAACGATCAAATAGGACAGGGACATATTAGTCATGTGAAAAGTGAACGTCAGATGTCCAAGCAGCTCAAGAGGACCGCCTTGGGCAAAGTAATAAAGCGTTATTCCGCCTACAAACCATACCCTTTGTTTGGTACCGACCGAAGGCTCTTCATGAAAGCGGCGTTCGCGCCATGGTCCTATTGCATAGAAATACAGGATGACTACCGCCGCCATCAGAAAGAAAAACATCGGACTCCACAATTCCTCAAAGCTGAAATATTCCAGACCAAGCATCATGGACTCCCCTTTCTTACCAGACTGAATAACCTGTTCAAAGAAAAGACGGGCCACCACATAGCGACCCGCCTCCATGTCAACCTTGCCTCAGGGCCTGTGCGTTACCACCACACCCAATATTCCGCCATAATGACCAGCGTGAATACGACGAACACCCCTGTCAAAATCCCGATGACCGCATACAGATGGCCGCGGTCTTTCATATGCATCCAGAACGCCATTTGAATGTATACTTGCAGGATTGCCATAATAATCAGCATGATATACGTAAATGTTGTATTTACTTCACCGGCAGCAACGACTGCAAATGCAAGTACCGTTAAAGCCAGCGAAAAAATATAGGCAATAATATGCTTTTTCGGTCCTTCAACTTTATGGCGTCTGTTCTGATGTTCCGCTGCGGAATGGTTACCTGCCATAGGTTAGCCCACCTTTCCCATCAGATAAACTACTGTGAAGATGAATACCCATACAACGTCGATAAAGTGCCAGTATAATCCGGCGACATATACTTTTGGCGCTGTAATGACATTCAAGCCCCTCTTGTAGACTTGCGCGATCAGAATCGAAATCCAGATCACACCGAAAGCGACGTGGCCCCCGTGGAACCCGACCAATGTATAGAACGATGAACTGAATGCGCTCGTTGTAAATCCATGACCTTCATGGACGTAGTGATCGAATTCATAAATCTCCAATCCCAAGAAGCCGAGTCCCAACAATACCGTAACGATGAGCCAATTGATCATCGGTTTGACTTGATTGCGGTGCATCGCTTGAATCGCGAACACACTGGTCAAGCTGGATGTCAACAGGATGAAGGTAGCGATGGCAACAATCGGAAGCTGGAACAGATGATCCGCGGTTGGATTGCCTTCACCAACCTGGTGACGAAGAGCGAGGAACGCTGCAAACAGCGTACCGAACAATACCGTCTCTCCGCCGAGGAACAACCAGAATCCAAGTACTTTATTACGCCCTTCGAGGGTAGCTTTTTCCGGCTCGTGCGGCAATTGGCCGTCTACGTGCGATTGTGCGCTCATGCTTTTACCCCCTTGTCTTCCAGTTCTTCCGGTTCGATATGGAAGCCATGATCGTCAATTACCGAACGCAGGAACATGCAGGCAAATGTAATCAGCAGGCCGGCACCGCCCACGATGTAATTGCTGTACATAAACCCGAATCCTGCAATAAACAGACCGATAGACATAACAAACGGCAGAATCGATGGGGACGGCATATGAATCGGTCCGAGCGGTTCGGCAGGCGTCATGCCTTTATTGCCGTCCATCTTCTCTTTCCACAACGCATCGTAACCGCGAACAAGCGGCGTTTGCGCGAAGTTATACTCCGGCGCCGGGGATGGAATCGCCCATTCGAGCGTCCGTCCGTCTTCCCAAGGATCATTGCCGGCATCCTTAGGCTTCATCGCAGTGATCACAATATTAATCAAGAATACAATTGTTCCGATACCCATCAAAATTGCGCCGACCGTACTGATCAGGTTCATTGCGTTAAAGCCTAATCCGTCTTGATACGTATAGATACGGCGCGGCATTCCGAGCAATCCCAGGAAATGCTGCACGAAGAACGTAAGATGGAATCCGATAAAAAATGTCCAGAACGTCAATTTGCCAAGGCCTTCATTCAGCATACGCCCGAACATCTTCGGCCACCAGTAATGTAGTCCCGCGAAGATACCGAGCACCAGGCCGCCAACAATAACGTAATGGAAATGCGCAACGACAAAGTAGGAATCGTGATATTGGAAATCTGCAGGCGCTGACGCGAGCATAACCCCCGTAACCCCGCCCATTACGAACGTCGGGACGAAACCGATTGCGAACAAATTCGCGCTCGTAAACCGGATCGAACCGCCCCACATTGTAAATAGCCAGTTAAAAATCTTGATTCCGGTCGGAACCGCAATCAGCATCGTTGCGATGGAGAACAGCGCATTCGCAATCGGGCCAAGGCCTGTCGTGAACATGTGATGCGCCCAAACCATGAAGCCCAGGAATCCGATCAGAACGGTAGCGAACACCATCGAGCTGTATCCGAACAGGCGTTTACGCGAGAACGTGGTAATAACCTCCGAAATGACACCAAACGCCGGCAAAATAAGAATATATACCTCAGGATGTCCGAAAATCCAGAAGATATGCTCCCACAACACCGCATTGCCGCCGTTGTTTACTTCGAAGAAGTTGGCGCTGAACAACCGGTCGAACATCAGTGCGACGAGACCGACGGTCAAAGCAGGGAAAGCGAAAAGAATCAGCGCGGACGTAATGAATATCGTCCATGTAAACATCGGCATCCGCATGAAGCTCATGCCCGGCGCCCGCATATTAATAATGGTGACGAGGAAATTAATGCCCCCGATCAGTGTACCGATCCCGGCAATCTGCAGGCCGATGACGTAATAATCAACGCCATGAGTATCACTGTAAGTCGGACCAGCAAGCGGAACATACGATGTCCAGCCGGCATCCGGCGCGCCACCCGCAAACCAGCTGACATTCAAGAGCACGCCGCCGAAGAAGAAGGTCCAAAAGCCCAGCGCGTTAAGAAACGGGAATGCAACGTCGCGCGCACCGATTTGAAGCGGCACGATCGCATTCATCAAAGCGAACAGGACCGGCATCGCTGCAAGGAAGATCATCGTCGTACCATGCATCGTCAACAATTCATTATACGTATCGGGACTTACAAAATCGTTTAACGGCTTCCATAACTGAATCCGGATCAATATCGCTTCCAGACCGCCGATCAGGAAAAAGAAGCCGCCGGCGATCAAGTAAAGGATCCCTATTTTCTTATGGTCAACCGTCGTCAGCCAATCCATCAGGCCGCTATAACGTTTAACCGTATGTCCGTGAGCCAAGGTTGTTCCTCCTTATCACCTTTATATTAATAATCCAGCTTCTGGTCAGCCAGATACTGAGCAATCGCTTCAATTTCCTGCTCGGTTAGATCCACTTTCGGCATTTGGTTACCGGGCTTCACTTCTTGCGGGTCTGAAATCCAGCGAACAAGATTATCATACACGGTTCCTTCGTTCGCATATTTCGGATCGTCGGTATTGACCAGGAATCCTGCTACCGCTTCCCGGTCTCCCATACCGGTCAGATTCGGATACAGCAATCCGCCGCGGTCGCCGACGGCATGGCAGGTCAAGCATTCGCTTGCGAACTTCTCGGCAATTGCAGGATCTTCAGGCATAGCTGCCGGAGCCTTCATCGCAGCCACCCAGCGATTAAACGAAGCTTCGTCCACAGCTTTCACTTTAAAGTCCATGTATGCGTGAGACGGACCGCAAAGCTCTGCGCACTTTCCTAAATACACACCAGGCTTAGGCGCTTCGAAGTACATCCGGTTGACGTTGCCGCCGGGATTCGTATCGATCTTGCCGGCCAATGAAGGAATCCAGAAGGAGTGAAGCACATCAGCCGTCTTCGCCTCGATGGAGATGACCGCATTGGTCGGAATAATCATTTCCTGCGCAGTTTTCACACCATGCTGCGGATACTCGAACTCCCACCAGTATTGGTGAGCAGTGACTTTAATTTGTACTGCAGTTTCATCCTTGCTGTAGTCCTGAGCAAGTCCGAAAACCGATTTAACAGTCGGAACGCCAAGCACGACGAGCAGCAGAAGCGGTATAACCGTCCATATAATTTCGAGCTTGTGGTTTCCTTCAACCTGAACCGGGATCTTGTTATCGCCGGGACGTCTACGGAAACGGATGAGCACATAAATAGCAATAGCGAACACGACAGCGACCACAAAAATCATGATCGAAATCGACAATTTCATTAGTCCGAACTGCTCTTCAGCTACCGGCCCTTGCGGATTGAGCGTGGACAAGTCCTCTCGACCGCATGCCGACAGCAGCAAGGCCATAGCGCCAAGCAGCGGCAGAAGCCGTTTTACAACACGCCACCGATTCATCATTGATCTACCCCACTTTTGACATTTTCTACAGTTGCCCAAGCCTAACCGACTGCGGTTTCCAAACCGCAGGCAGAAACCGTTGCAGCCCTGTGGCGGCAACGTTCATGAAACCGGATAAGTATGTATAGCATCGATTCCCTTATACATTCTTATCAAATCGCAAAGCATGGTCAGATGCCCGGAATACCTCTAGCCCCGGCGTCGCGGAGCCTGTCACTTGCCGTCCGGCAGGAAGCGGCAACCTTTGGCAATCTTCTGTGCCTGTCGAATTGAATTCGACTGCGGCGTGCGGCAAACTGCGGTTAACACTGATGTACAGACAACCCTGCAACATAAATCACACTTAATTAAATATAAAGTTGAAGACCCTATTTGTCAATGTTCCAGGGAGAGTTCACAAATTGTTCTCAAACCTGTCGTATCAAGCATTTTCAGGAATTTTTGCCCGTTTCCTTCCCAGATTTTCGGCAGGATGTCTTCCTATACATTGTTCGCCTTTTCAATGGTCAATTATGTATGTCGGGAGGGTGTATATTTCAAAGCCGCCGGCAAAAGCTAATCAAAGATGCAGTAGCTTTATCTCATTGAGACCGAGAAGTGGAGAGACTTACATCGGGGAGACTTACAGCGGAGACACTTAGAGCTCCGACTAAAGATCCCTATGTCATGTTCAAAGATTCCTATGTCAGGAGGATTGTCGAATCATGAAATCCCGATACCGCGGTTCGCGCATCGCCGTTTCCGGAACGTACCGGCCTTTCTGTTTTGGACTTATGTTTGCATTGATCGTTCTGTCCGCACTGTCCGCCTGTAATTATGAACGGAAAGTCCAGGACAGCGATTTCGATTACGGCGCACAGCAAAAAAACGATCCGAAGATGATCGGCAGCCGGCTCTACGGGCCGTTAACGGGAAATCCGAAACAGCACGATAACAAGTACTTCGAATACAGCTCGATGCTATCCCGGGAAGTATCGACGATTAACGGCGTTGCCACTGCGCTCGTCATGATTACCGACAAAAACGCTTATGCCGGTATTGCGCTGGATTGGACCGCAGTAGGCACAAAACGGGCAGGCGGCTCTGAGATGCGGGAGCAAAACAATACCGGGACCAACGAAGGGGTATATAATGGAAGAGACGGTTCGCCGTTCTACAACAATCAAAAGCTGTTGACGCCTTATAATTCCTACTTCACGGTCAACGATCACACCATGATTTCCGCTGAACTGAAGCAAACAATCGCCCGCAAAATACGTCAGCTGTGTCCGCGGGTTGAAGAGGTGCATATATCGGCCAATCGCGAATTCGTCAATGAAATGACCGATTATGCAAGAGAGGCGTGGCTAGGTCATTCCTTAACGCCATGGGTGAATGAATTCAATACCTTCGTAAAGTATCAGTTTGACGGGGGAAAAAAGATGCCGATCTCGATTAATGAACTTATGGGCCGTCGGCCAAGCAATCTGATCGAGTAGACAACTGCATTAATAATCGGAAAGCCCGGGTTCAACGAACTTCGGGCCTTTGTTTTTGCAGCAAGCGTAAACGGCTTCGCCGTCCTCTGGCGGCTAAGCTTCGTTTCTCGGAGAATTCTAAGCAGATATAAGTGTGAAACTTATAATTTCTAAGAATTCAAAAAAAACCTTGCCTGCAGCAGGCAAGGTTATCGGTTATATACACGATTTATCCGGATTTGTGAAAGCCGCACGTTCCCATATCAATCAAGCTGCTGATTCCGCAGCGTCCTATACTGGGATACGTTAACTAACCGAGTTGATCTTTCCGAGTTCTACCTCGACGAGTGAGGTTAATTCGTCCTCGTATCCTCCCGTGATCCGGTATTTGCGGATATAATCGCGAACGAACTTGCGCGGGTCCTTCGGTTGGAAAATTCTTGTCAGTTCCCTCAGGCTTTCCTTGACTTCATTATGGCCTCTCTTTGCCATGAAATCCCCTCCCATTCATCGGATGGTCGTTCTAAATCCATGTACGAGAATGCAGACGGCGCACTTGCCGCTTGCCCTGTCATTATTTAGCGTCAGAAATCCATTCGGTGCAGGCAATCCATGGTCAGCCGGATATATATATTTGTATGCTTTAGTTCATTATACCAGTTTAAGGTGACGGAGAAAAGACAATCAGCCCGGTTAACAAATTCTTCTTCCATGACATAGGGATCTTTGAGCACAACATAGGGATCTTTGAGCGGAGCTCAAAGTCTCTCTGCTTCACAAAGTCTCTCAGCTTATGCTGGAAGCCTCAATCCTCCGTTTGACGGTCCTTGGGCGGCGGAGGCCGATCGGAAGATGCTGCGGATACCAATCGCAAGTAGGCGATGACGCCGACTACAGCGACCAGAATGCCGAACGCGATCAGCAGCCAAGTTACCCATCCTTCAATCATCCCTCCTCATCCTCCCCATTTTCCATTTTATAGGGATAATTATATCGGAAAGCCACCTCCGTTTCAATGCGACTCCCTGTCACATTCCATATTTCGGTCATGCGCAAATTATTTTGAACCGGGGCTTTCTTCTTCATCCTCCTCCAGCAACTTACGGCGCAGCACTTTACCGACCAGCGACTTTGGAAGCGAATCGCGAAACGCATAAACATGCGGAACTTTATAAGGGGCCAGCCTTTCCCTGCACCATTGATCGAGCTGCATCCGGGAAACGCTCCATCCGTTCTTGACGACAATAAACGCTTTGACGGTTTCTCCCCGATACGGATCCTTCACTCCGACCACAGCAGCCTCCAGGACGGCCGGATGCTCAAAAAGCACCTCCTCGACGTCTCTTGGATAGACATTATACCCGCTGGCTATGATAACTTCCTTCTTCCGGTCGACGATCGTAAAGAATCCGTCTTCATCCATTGTCGCAAGATCTCCGGTGTACAACCAGCCGTCCTTCAGCACGGAAGCCGTTTCTTCCGGACGTTTCCAGTATCCCAACATCACCTGAGGTCCTTTAACGATAAGCTCCCCGATTTCTCCAGGCGCCAGCGGCTCACCCGTTTCCGGATTGACCACAGCAGCCTCCGTATCCGGCAGCGGAATGCCGATTGTGCCGTGCTTGCGCTCCCCCCAGATCGGATTGCAATGCGTTACGGGGGACGTCTCGGTCAGCCCATAGCCTTCAATCAGCCTGCCGCCGGACAAGGCTTCGAATCTTTCCTGCACCTCTAGCGGCAATGCGGCCGCCCCGCTGATGCAAACCTCGATTGAAGACATGTCGGTTCCAGGCGTATCCGGGTGATGAAGCAGCCCGATATACATGGTCGGCGCTCCTGGAAATATCGTCGGTCGAAGCTTGCGGATCGTCTGCAATATCATCTCCAGCTCAAAGCGGGGGACCAGGATCAACAGACCCGCCCGCATCGCGGACTGATTCATCAGCACCGTCAATCCGAAGACATGGAATAGCGGAAGAGCTGCAAGGAACCTTTCGCGCGCTTGCGTTGCTTTATAACACCAGGCTGCCGTCTGAACCGTATTCGCCACCAAATTGCTGTGCGTCAGCATAACGCCTTTGGGCATGCCGGTCGTTCCGCCGGTATATTGCAGCACCGCCAAATCCTTCGACGGATCCAACACGGAGGTGACGGGAGCCGCGTCCGCCTCTCCGAGAAATCGTTTATACGCAATAACCCCTCTAGTCCCGTACGGAACATTCGGACGATGGCCGTCTTTTCGCTGTTTAATCGGATAGAGCAGGTTCTTCGGAAACGGTAGGCCGTCTTTAATGGAAGTAATTATAATATGCTTCAGTTCCGGCACCGTTCCCTTATCCATCACTTTGCTCAATCTTCCGTATAACAGATCAAGCGTTACAATGGCTTTTGCCCCGCTGTCGCGAAGCTGATGCTCCAGCTCGCGTTCTACATACAGCGGGTTCGTCTGAACGACAACCGCGCCAAGCAGCAAGGTTCCGAAATAAGCCGTCACCGTTTGCGGACAATTCGGAAGCATAACCGCAACCCGGTCTCCTTTTCCGATCCCCAGCCCTTTGAGCGCGTTGCCCATCCGATGAACGGCGTTGAGCAGCTCCCGGTAATTGATCGTTTTTCCCAAAAAATGCAACGCCGGACGATCAGGATACGAAGCTGCCGCTTCGAGCAGAAACTGCGCCGCATTCTGTTCCGGATAAGACAGCGAAGGCGGCACTTCCTCCGGATAATGGGCAAGCCAAGGCTTCGAAGCGCTCATCGGCCTCCCTCCCGCGTCACATACTGGCTGCTTCGGATAACTTGAGCGGCGATCTCGCGTTTGATCGCAATGGTATCGGAAGGAGGACAGCGCATCAGCTTTTTCAGAATGGACAACTGCATTTGCAGCGCATCTCCCTGTTCCAGCGATGCCAGCAGCGTCTTGGCCATCCGGTCGATCCGCTCGGCCGCTTCCTGCACGTATACTTGCGTCATACTGACTGCAAACTTTCCCGAACCCGTGTCGCCCGCTCCGCCCTCAATCATCTTTTTCGTTCTCAGCAGCGCGCTTTCCATTGCAAAGATCTCAATCATCATGTCCGCCAGAATGCACAGCGCTTCCTGCTCCTGCTCCAGTCTTAACCCGTATTTCTGAACGGCCAGCCCGCCAACGGCAAGAAATGTCTTTTTTGCTTGAGCGAGCTTGTAGCTTTCCTTGGACAGCACACGCTGAAAAGACGGAAGCGGCATCGGCTGCAGCAGCTCGTTTTGCAGCGTCCGCGCTTTGCGGAGCAGCGGCAGATCGCCCTTGAGCGCCTTCTTCATTAATGTGCCGGGAATGAGCATACGGTTAATTTCGTTCGTTCCTTCGAAGATCCGGTTAATCCGGGCATCCCGGTAAATCCGTTCAATTTTATATTCCTTGATATAACCGTATCCGCCATGAATTTGAATGCCTTCATCGGCAACCGCATCCAGCACTTCGGTGGCGAATACTTTTACAATCGAGCATTCCAGCGCGTACTCGCCGATCGCGTCGGCCAGGTGCCTGCCGGAATCCGCCGCGTCCGGATCAGCGGACTGCAAGGTTCCGTCGATTAGGCCCGCTACCCGGTACACCATACTCTCAAGTACATAAACGGCAATGTTCATGTCGGCCAGCTTGGCGCCGATTAATGGAAACGAAGCGATCGGCCTGCCGAACTGCTTCCTTGTGCTTGCGTAAGACGCTGCCAGTGAGATCGTCTCCTTCGCCGCTCCCAGGCAGCCTGCGCCAAGCTTGAATCGTCCGATGTTCAAAATATTAAAAGCAATCAGATGCCCCTTACCGACCTCGCCGAGAACGTTCTCCTTAGGTACGGGCACATCCTCCAGAAATAAAGGACATGTGGATGAGCCTTTAATCCCCATCTTATGCTCTTCCGGTCCGACACTAAAGCCGGGGTAGCCCCGTTCGACAATGAACGCGGTAAAATAATCGCCGTCGACCTTCGCATATACGATGAAAATATCCGCGAAGCCCGCATTCGTGATGTACAGCTTGGAACCGTTCAGTACATAGTGCTTGCCGTCCGGAGACAATCTGGCCGTCGTCCGCGCGCCCAGCGCATCGGAACCGGAGGCCGGTTCCGTCAGACAGTAAGCCGCAATTCGTGTGCCCGCGGCCAGATCGGGCAAATATTTCCGCTTCTGTGCGGCAGTACCGAAGAAGACGATCGGCAGCGTGCCGATTCCCGTATGAGCGCCTACCGAAAGCGCAAAAGACGACGCAGGAGCCAACGTCTCGGACAGCAATGTCGTGCTGACCTTATCCAGTCCGAGACCCCCGTATGCTTCGGGCACATCGGCCCCGAGAAGTCCAAGTTTCCCCGCTTCACGAAGCAGACGCACCGTCAGCGCATAATCTAGCGATTCAATTTGCGCATCGTTCGGGAAGATCTCCCCTTCCACGAACGACCGTGCCGCCTCCGCAATCATCCGCTGCTCTTCCGTGAAGTCTTCCGGCGTGACGACAAATTCAGGCGACGTGTCCTCGATGACGAAACGGCCGCCTGAGCGCTCTGTATGCGCCATATCAATCACTCCTTTCGATTTCGGCTTCGAACACTCCCGCGGCGCCCATCCCGCCGCCGACACACATTGAAACGACACCAATCCCTCCGCCCCGGCGGAGCAGCTCATGCACAAGCGACACTGTCAGCTTCGCGCCCGTGCAGCCCAGCGGATGCCCGAGAGCAATCGCACCTCCGTTCACATTCACAGCCGCCTCCGGAATACCCAGCTCCCGGATGATCGGCACACACTGCGCGGCGAACGCTTCATTCAGCTCGAACAAATCAACCTGATCCTGCGATATCCCCGCTCTCGCGAGCGCTTTCGGTATTGCCTCAATCGGCCCGATGCCCATCACCTCAGGAGCTACCCCGGCTGCCTGAAAGCCGCGGAATACGGCCAGTGGGCGAATGCCGAGCTTCGCAGCACGGGAGCGGCTCATAACAATGACAACGGCAGCGCCGTCGCTCATCTGTGAAGCATTGCCGGCGGTTACCGTCCCGTCCCGCGAGAAGGAAGGCTTCAACATCGCAAGACGCTCCGGCGTCGTATCCGGACGGATCCCCTCGTCCTTGTCGAATACGAACGTACGGGTGGCGGGACGGCCGCTGTCGTCAATCAGATCCTGATGCACAGTCAACGGAACAATCTCCTGTTCGAACCTTCCTGCCGCTTGCGCTGCAGCGGCTTTACGGTGGCTTGCCGCGGCAAACGCGTCCTGTTCCTCCCGGGATACGTTATACCGCCGAGCGACTTCCTCTGCGGTATGGCCCATACCCATGTACACTTCAGGCATTTCCTCCACCAGCCGGGGGTGCGGCGACAGCTTGAAGCCGGTCATCGGCACATGGCTCATCGATTCTACGCCACCGGCCGCAATTACATCCGCTTCTCCGAGCTGAATGCGCTGCGCCGCATATGCGATTGCCTGCAATCCCGATGCACAGAAGCGGTTCACCGTAATCGCCGGCGTCGAAACCGGATAACCCGCATAGAGCGCCATCGTCCGCGCGAAGTTCAGGCCTTGTTCGCCTTCCGGCATTGCGCACCCGATAATGACGTCTTCCACATCGGCTGCAGTAAGTCCGGGCACTCGCTCTACCGCCGCCTGAAGCACCGCCCGGCCCAAGTCCTCCGCGCGTGTCTGGGCGAACGCCCCCTTCTTCGCTTTGCCCACTGCCGTACGCACCGCGGCAACGATACATGCGTCGCGGCCGCTTTGCGGCAATGAAGCTTTATCGTTCATCCTCATAAACGGCATCCTCCTTCCGAAGACAATCGTATCGCTAATTGCGGAGCGGTTTACCGGTTGCAAGCATATGCTGCATCCTCGCCTGCGTGAGCGGCTCTCCGCACAAGCTGAGGAACGCCTCGCATTCCAAATCGAGCAGATACTGAACACTTACATTGCTGCCCGGCGGAACATCGCCGCCGGCGAGCACATGCGCCAGCCTGTTCCCGATGAGCGCATCATGCTCACTGATCGAGCTGCCGTAGCGCATGGACTGGACGGCCAGCTGCAGGACCGCCTTGCCTTCGCGTCCGGCAACGCGAATGCGCTGTTCCTCCAGAGGCGGCGGTGCGGAATATCCGCTTGCGTCCATTGCCAGCACCGCGCGCTTTGCTTCGGCTACGCGCGCGTCCTGCCGCAAAATGACGGCGTCCTGCCGCCGAAACCAGCCCACCCGGCGAACATCATAACCGCTGGTAGATACCTTTGCCATCGCAA
Source organism: Paenibacillus tarimensis (assembly GCA_041281825.1). Taxonomy (GTDB): domain Bacteria; phylum Bacillota; class Bacilli; order Paenibacillales; family Paenibacillaceae; genus Paenibacillus_D; species Paenibacillus_D tarimensis_A. The sequence goes on from CP166298.1 coordinate 4,996,507, forward strand.
TGGCTTCGAACTTCGCGTTCAGGTGCGGCTGCAGGTCTCCGCCGCAAGCCAGCTCATCTGCCATTGCCGCCGCTTCCTTGCAGCCTCCGCCTGCCGGAATGAGTCCGACGCCCGTCTCGACAAGTCCGAAATAGGTTTCCGGCGAATGAATAATCCGGTCTGCCGGAAGGCACACCTCCACGCCGCCGCCCAGCGTCATCCGATGCGGCGCGGCGACTACGGGACGCTCAAGCTGCTTCAGACGCATCATACTGCTTTGAAACAGACGAATGATTTCCTCGACCTCATCCCATTCTCCGTTCTGGGCCTCCATCAGGAGCAGCATCAGATTCGCGCCGACGCAGAAATTTCTGCCCTCATTCGCGATAACGAGCCCCCGCCAGTTCCGGCTTACTTCCTCCGCACTTTGATGAATGACCGATAAAATATCCCCGCCGATCGCATTGCTGCGGGAATGAAATGCCAAGCACACGACATCGTCTCCAAGATCGACCAGGCTCGCCCCTTCATTTTCCAGTACCGTTCGTCCAGCGGCCTGCAGATTCGTGATCGAAATCTCCTCAGGCAGGCTCTCCATCTCACGGTACTTCCCATCCGACAAATAAAAGGTTTTCAACTGGTCATGTTTATAGAACGATGATTTCCCGTCGGCAACCCATTGCCGAATCCAATCCGGAACCGTTTCCCCTTCCGCTTCCATTCTCCGCATTGTTTTTTCCAAACCGAGCGCATCCCAGAGCTCGAACGGTCCAAGCTCCCAACTGAAGCCCCAGCGCATCGCGCGGTCAATATCGACGATGGAGTCTGCAATTGTACCCAGCTGTGCGGCACTGTAGAGCAGCGTCCGTTTAAGTACCGCCCATGTAAACCCTGCAAGGCGGTCGTTCGGTTCGGCTGCAAGGAGAGCCTTAATTTTGCCTGCCGTGCCCTTCGCCGTTTTAGCGGCTTCCAACGCCGCGCTAGTCGCCGATTTGACGGACGGCCGATACTCCATCGTCTTCGGATCAAGCACGGATATGTTACTTACGCCGCCGCTGCCCTTTGTTTTCTTATAAAATCCCTGGCCGGCCTTGCCTCCCAGCCACCCCCGCTTCACCATCTCCTCAAGCAGCGGAGGCCGGGTGAACATCGCCTGCTCCTGAGGTTCCCCGCTGCGCTCGCGGACGTTGTCGACCACATGCAGCAGCGTATCAAGGCCGATCAGATCAAGCATCCGGTACGTTGCCGTTTTCGGCCTGCCGATAACCGGCCCCGTTACCGCATCGACCTCCTCCACCGACAGCCCTCGCCTCTCCATCTCCTCCAGCGTGACGAGCATGCAGAACGTGCCGATCCGGTTCGCAATGAAGTTCGGCGTATCCTTTCCAATCACAACGCCTTTGCCGAGCTGCCGCTCGCACACCGTACGCAGCCTTGCCGTCACGTCCGAATTGGTCACTGCGGTCGGTACGATCTCCACAAGCTTCATATAACGGGGAGGATTAAAAAAGTGCGTGACCGCGAAATGAGTCCTGAACGCTTCACCGAGATGCGCTGCCATTGCTTCAACCGAAATGCCCGATGTATTCGTGCTGACCATCGTGCCCGGCGTCCATACCGATTCAACCCGCGCCAGAACCTCCTTCTTCACATCGAGCCGCTCCACTACCGCCTCAATAATCCAGTCGGCCTCCGACAGCCGGAATAGATCGTCTTCGAGATTGCCCGGCGTAATCCGACCGGCAAAATCCGGGTCATACAACGGGGCCGGCTGCGTTTCCCGCAGCCTGGCAATCGCTGCCCTCGCTATCCGGCTGCGCACCTGCGGCGATTCCAGCGTCAACCCTTTAGCAGCCTCCTCCTCTGTGAGCGTTTGCGGTACGATGTCCAGCAGCAGCGTACGTATGCCGGCATTCGCAAGATGCGCCGCAATGGCCGCCCCCATCACCCCCGACCCGATAACCGCTGCGCTTCTTACCTGTTTCATTACCGTTGACATTGCCACGCTATGACCAACTCCCTTCCAGCACGCTGTAAGCGAGCAGCTCCGCCACATCACGGACGATAACGTCGCCTTCGCGCTCATGCATTTTCACTCCGTCCTCAAGCATCGTCAAGCAGTATGGACAGCCGGAACCAATGACGCCCGGCCGGACCGCCATTGCCTGCGCCGTCCGAACTGCGTTCACTCTTGATCCGGTGTGCTCCTCCATCCACATCCGTCCGCCCCCGGCTCCGCAGCACATCCCGTTCTCCCTCGACCGTTCCATTTCGGCCAGCTCAATACCCGGTATCGCCTGAATCAGCCGGCGCGGCGCTTCAACAATACCGTTATACCGGGCAAGATAACACGAATCATGATATGTCGCCCTCTCCGCAAGCGAATGCTTGGGGACCAGTCTGCGCTCCGCCACTAACCGATCAAGCAATTCAGTGTGATGTATGATTTCGACTGATAAAGGAAGCCCAAAATCGGGATACTCGTGTTTCATCGTATTGAACGTGTGCGGACAAATCGTTACAATGCGCCGAACCCCATACCGCTGCAGCGTTTCTATATTTTCCCGGCACAGCTGCTGGAACAGAAACTCATTTCCCATCCGTCTTGCCGTATCGCCCGAATTCCGCTCTTCTTTGCCGAGCACGGCAAACTTCATACCGGCATGATGAAGCAGCCGAACGAGCGAAACCATCACCCGGTTGCTGCGCAGATCGTATGCGCCCATAGAACCGACCCATAGCAGGAGATCCAGCTCCTCCCGTTCTTTCCCGCTTAAATCGCTAATGACCGGAACACGGATGCCCGTTCGCTCCTCGCATTCCCGAAGCCATGCCGACCGCTCCGAACGCGAAAGTCCCCACGGATTGCCCTGCCGTTCAATGTTTTGCAGCGCCCGTTGGCCGTCGGTGGGCAGACTGCCTTGCATCAGCACAAGATGGCGGCGCATATCGATGATTTTGTCTACGTGCTCGTTGCCGACCGGACATTGATCCTCGCAATTGCGGCATGTCGTACATGCCCAGATCTCTTCCTCGCTTATCACTTCTCCGATAAGCTCGATCTCCGCAGCCGGCTTATCAGGCTGCAAAGTCCAAGCCTCCGCTTGTTTGACCATCGTCGGACCGATTGCGGCCGCATCGGATACCGTCCCGTCCCGGTCGTCCCACACCGGCGGATCTGTGTTCAACATGCGATGTGAAGCCGCTGCAGAGCCACTTCCCGCAAAAGCCCAATTAGGCAGCCATCCCGAACGCGGTGTAACGGCCCTTCCCTTCTCGCTTAGATGGTCCCTGAGCTTCGTAATCAAGTGCATCGGCGAAAGCAGCTTCCCGGTAGAAGCTGCGGGGCAAACATTCGTGCATCGGCCGCATTCCACGCATGCGTAAAGATCGAGCAGCTGCTTTTTCGTAAAATCCTCCACCTTGCCCGCACCGAACGATTCCGCTTGCTCATCTTCCAAATCCAGCTTACGCAGCCGGCCTGGGGGAGTCCGTCTACTAAGCCATAAATTGACCGGTGCCGTAAAAATATGAAAATGCTTTGAGGTCGGCACATAAACGAGGAAACCGAGCAAAATCATCAAATGGAGCCACCAAAAAATCCGGTATCCCGCTTCGGCCCCTGCGGCTCCTATGCCCATTGCGCCGATTTGCTCCGATAACCAGGATGAGATCGGTACATAACCCGTATCAACCTTTGGTGTGAGCCCGTTCAAGGTGGTCCGGAGACGTTCAAAGGCCATCGTAAACAAAACCGACACCATGAGAAAACCGATGAACCAGAGAACAATCGCAGGCTTTTTCCCTCTTTTCAGTCTGGCAAGCCGTTCTCCATAACGCCGGTAAGCGGCATAAGCGACTGCTGCGAGCACAGCTGTTATCGCCGCTTCCTGTGACAGCAGCAGCATTCCGTACAGTACCTCGGGGAGCGGTAAACCCGTACCGGATATTCCCTCCCATATAATTTCGACAGCTCCTAGCTGCAGCGCGATAAATCCGTAAAACAGCACAAGATGCATAATCCCGCTGCGCGGGTCCTTCAACAGCTTCCGGTGTCCGAACACCTGGTCAAACCAAGAGCGATCCGGGATCCTCTTCAATATAACGCTTTCTTCATCCGTGCCCATTCGTATGTAACGCAATCGACGGCCAACAACGAGAACAAAGGATCCGACGGCAGCCGCAATTATCGCGATCATCGGGATCCACCACCATCCTGTCACAACCGCCTTTTCCACACCGGCCATAGGCTTAACCTCCTTTCCCTTAAGAACGCCACATATGATCCGGACAAGCATTAAAGCGCTTACATAATAGGCTAGTGTTTCAATATATGAGTCAAAAACGGCAATCATACCGACAATCCCTACTTGGCCTTATGTAAGGTCTACTTTATATAAATTTCTCATATACGTTACAAAAAACGGACTATCGGATCTATGGAAAAGTTTTTTCATTACGCTTGAGAAAGGTGGGTACTTATGAAAATATTGGTGCTGTTAAAACAAACCTTCGACACGGAAGAAAAAATACAAATTGATAACGGCCAGGTCATGGAAGACGGTGTTAAATATATCATTAATCCTTATGATGAGTATGCGTTGGAAGAAGCGCTTCGCCTGAGGGAGAGACTGGGAAGCGATATTGTTGAAGCAATCACAGTTGTTTGCGCAGGACCCGAAAGGTGCTGTGAAGCTCTGCGGACCGCTCTCGCAATGGGGGCTGATGACGCGGTGCTGGTTCAGACGGACTCGACTATCGATGATGAGCACGCATTATCAGTGGTGCTGGCTTCATTCATCGTCACGCAGGATGCGGATCTTATACTTGCCGGTTTATTTTCGGTCGACAGGGGGGCCGGCCAGACCGCCCTGAGAATAGCGGAACTTCTCTCTTGGCCGCATGCCTCTGCAGCCGTCAAATTGGAGGTCAAGCAGGAAGGAGAGGCGTGGAAAGCCTATGTAGACCGTGATGTCGAAGGAGATACCGAAACCGTGGAGCTCTCTTTACCTGCACTTATTACGTCACAGCAAGGTCTTAACGAACCGCGTTATCCGTCGCTGCCCGGGATTATGAAAGCGAAAAGGAAGCCGCTTCGTATCGTTACGATTCAGGAAATCTCCTCTTCCGGGGCAAGTGCGAAATTATCCGGTTCACCTTCAGCTGACAAAACAGCTATGGAAAAAACAAAGCGCACTTATTTAAGTGCCCCACCATCTCGGGCAGCAGGCAAAAAACTTCAAGGTACGGCAGCCGAACAAGCGGCAGCGCTGGTGAAGGATTTGCGCGATGAAGCAAAGCTATTTTGAGTGCATTGTAAACTGGTATTGAAGGAGTTGAAAAAATGAAAAATATATGCCTTATCATCGCCGAATGTAAGGACGGGAAGCTCAGGCGCGTCTCTCTTGAAGCACTTGGCGTTGCCCGGCAGTTAGCGGGTGAAGGCGGCAAAATATGTGCTGTACTGCCCAATAACGGTGAATGGGTACGCGAAGCGGCAGCTTTACTTGCATCTCATGGCGCCGAATCGGTCTATATATTTGATGATCAAGGTCTAACGCAGCCGGTACCGGAAACAGCTTTAGCAGCAATTCGCACCTCCGTTGAAGCGGTACAACCCGATTTTATCCTTTTTGGCCACACATCATCCGGTCGGGACCTTGCACCCCGGTTAGCTGCAATGCTTCAAGCCGGTCAAATTTCCGATGTAACATCAATTGAAGAAATACAAGGCGAAGAATGGGAAGTCGCGTTTACTCGCCCGATTTATGCCGGCAAGGCATTCGAAAAAAGGAGTTTCCTGCCAAGCGCGTCTCCGAAAATTATTACGCTTCGTCCAAATAATTTTCCGGTTGCCGCCGCTGATTCTGACGGCGGGAGCAGCGAGACGGTCGTTACACTCCAATACTCATCACCGCCATTAAGGACAACAATCCGGGATATCGTACGGCAGACAAGCGGAAAAATCGATCTTGCAGAAGCCGACATTATCGTGGCAGGCGGAAGAGGCGTAAAGAGTGCCGAAGGCTTCACTCCGCTTCTGGAATTAGCGGATGTATTGGGAGCGGCAGTCGGCGCATCCAGGGGTGCTTGCGATGCGGGGTATTGCGATTATGCCTTGCAAATCGGTCAAACGGGCAAAGTGGTTACACCCAAGCTGTATATCGCTTGTGGAATAAGCGGCGCCATCCAACATCTTGCCGGGATGAGTCAATCACGCATTATTGTAGCCATCAACAAGGATCCTGATGCTCCGATTTTCGGTTTGGCCGATTATGGTATTGTCGGTGATTTATTTGAGGTCGTTCCGTTGTTGACGAAAGAGTTTCGTGATGTTTTACAGTAACATTAAGCCTAGAAGGCGCACCAATAAACCTGTTGATCATTGATCAACAGGTTTGATGTTTTTGATTAAGAAAGCAGCTCAAGCTTGAAGCTCATCCGTGAGCCGGCTGTCCCTTGAACGGGGCGATAAGGATAAACAATTTCGATCCGATCGTCTGTTGCCGTTATGACAGGGCGAGGCGCATCTGCCGTGACCGAGCAAGTTAATCCGGGCAATCTCCACTCGTCGGGCAAAATCAATACTTGGCTGCCATTTGAGCCCGGACCGGTAATCTCGAAATAAACGTCGATATCCTGTTCCGTGCTTAAATCGACATCTACCGATAAACAGTCCTTGGCAACCTTCCCGTCAAAAACAATTCCGCGCAAATGGCTGTTCCAGTTTCCGCCCGCTTCACGCCGGATAAGCCTTAAATAATATTTGGCGCCGTCATCCGTCATCCAATGAATCGTTGCGGGATGCAATTGCCCGTTTGTGTTTCGGCTTCCCGACATCGCTCCGAGCATTCGCTTGCTTTCGATCCAGGCCGCTGCCGTGCATAAGTTACTGTTCGAGCCCGGCTTATCCCGTTCGCACAGCTCCCTGAATTGTTTCTCTACATACCGGCCTTCTTGAAACGCCGCCAGCGCCGGCTTCACAGTCTCGGGCACATCGACTCCGACAAGCGCAATGAGCGGATCATGACCGCTTTCGCAATTTATACCCGCCAAATGCTCGCAGCCTCGGCCAAGAGCAAGATAAATGAAAACGCCGATTGAGCTATGGGCTCTCATTTCCATCTCGTAGGCGCGCGAGAATGGACCGCATAAATTTTCAAGATTCGCATTATAGAACAAAGCGATGTTCTCCCACAAGCCCTGCTCCACTTCACGCATGGCACGCTTAACCGTTTCCGATCTGCCATACGTTCTTATTAAACCAAGTACAGTGAGATCTACGCCGTAATAAGTCGAAGAGTTGAATTCCGCGAAAGTGCCGAATTCTTTGTACGCCTGTAGAAACGCGTCCGCTTCACGATCGGCGTGCTTGATCCATTCCTCGTTATGAAGGCGACAGCCGAAATAGTGGCTTACGAAAATATGCATCAGCTCAATATTCGTGTTCATCGGTATGGCATCGGATAAACGCCTGTCGATAGACCCTTGCACCGCTTTGCCCATCGATTCGTCCATACGCGCCACGAGCTCCTTCGGAAGCTCGGCTTCGAAGTGCTCCAATATAACCGCAAAGGCGCATGCTATAAACTCCCGCCAGTTCGGGTCGTAGCTCTTCCAGACAGGCGGAAGCACTTGGTCCGCCGCCGCTTCCAGCGCCCGCCCCGCTTCTCTGCGGTCGGCAATCGTCATATGCGGCATTTCCCGCTCCAACTGCTGCATGAATTGCGCCGTAATTTTCCCAACCGTATCCGACAGAAAATAGGCGAAGCCCGGCGCAAAAGATTTCCACGGATAATTCCCGGCGGGCGGATTCTCGGCTTGCGGCGATGTGCGGAACGTTCCGTGGTAAATTTCCTCCGGACAATCAAACTGCATATCCATCACTTTCGCCAACACTTTACAAGCCCGTTCCAAATCCCCCGATTGTCTTCGAATCAGCAAGCCAACCGCATAATGAGCGCTGCCCCGGGTAGAATGTCGCTCCAGATCCCCGTCCTCGCAATTTCTTAACATCGACATGCTCTCATCGTAATAGGCATCCATATGCTCCATTGCCTGATTGATGAGAAACTGTTGTTCTTCCGTCATCCGGTCCATCATGCTAATCGTCATTATCCTTTTACCCCCGTTGACGCTAATCCGCCTACAATGTACTTCTGCAAGATAAGGAATAGAATGGTCATTGGAATAATCGAAATAATCGATGCTGCCAGAATGGAATTCCAGTCCACGCCCATATTTCCGATATAGTTCTTGATGGCGATTTGAATCGTATATTTCTTTTGATCCGATAATACGAAGAGCGGGAGCACGTAGTCGTTCCAACGCCACATAAACGAGAAGATCGTCAACGTTACGGTAGCGGATGATGCGAGCGGTAGCATAATGGCTCGGAAAATTCTCCACTCGCTTGCTCCATCGATTCGAGCCGCCTCTACCATATCCAATGGCACGGACAGATAATGCTGCCTATAAAGAAAGATCCCCGTTGTCGTCGTTACAGAGGGAAGAATGACCCCCCAAATATTATTATATAAGCCCACTGCGCTTATGACGGAAAACACGGGAATCGTTAATGTTTCACCCGGGATTAGCGTGCCTAGCAAAAATACGCCAAATATGAGATTGACATATTTGATCTCTCTTCGATAAATCGCAAGCGCGTAACCGCACATAGAGCTGATAATAAGCGTGATCAGCGTTCCCACGACAGCGAGGAAGAAGCTGTTGTAGATATATCCGGCGAATCCGTCCTGCATGACTTTAAAATAGGAGTCTACCGTAAAGTTTTTCGGCCACCATTGCAATGGTCTGGAAAACAGTTCGGAAGACGGCTTAAACGAGCTTAACAGGAGCCATAGAATAGGAAAAATAAAAACAAATGTGACGATATAAGTCAGAACCGACGTCCCTGCATATTTCAAGGGTGCATATTTCGTATTCACTAGTATGTCTCCCCTCCCTTGCTCGCTTTAAACTGCACATAAGCGATGACGATAAATACGAGCATAACTACGGTAGAAATTGCGGAGGCATACCCATACTCATTCTGATTAAAGCCTTTGGAAAAGATATACTGAATAATAAAAGTGGTCGAGGTTCCAGGTCCCCCTAGCGTAATCCCTTGCACCACTGCGTATTCCTTCAATAAATTTATGGTGGACAAGAGCAAAACCAGAAAAGTTGTCGGAGCAAGCATCGGAACTGTTATTTTGAAAAAAGATTGCAATGCCGATGCGCCGTCAATACTCGCCGCTTCGTACAAATCGCTTGAAATATTTTTAATACCGCCCACATAAATGATCATATAGAACCCGGCAGCAGCCCAATTGACAGCAAAGCCGATGACGAAGGTCGCCAGCATCGGATTAAGCGCCCACTCCATCGCCGTACCGCCCAGGCTTTCAATAATATAGTTTACAATTCCGTATTCTTGGCTGTACATCCAATTGATGGTTACTCCAACGACGAGTGGAGACAACAATACCGGGATATACAGCATCGTTCGAACCATGCCTTTCCCTTTTACATAACGGTTCGTTACCAATACGGCAAGCAGGAGCGGAATCACAACCATAAACGGCAAACAAAGCAAAGTGAAGATAAACGTTCTTCCCATTGCGGAATAGAAATTGTTATCAGCAAACAATTTGCTGTAATTTTTCAGCCCGACAAAATCCATTGTCTTCCAACCATCATAATTCGTAAAAGAAAAACCGATACTGAGTATTAAAGGGATCAGAAAAAAAACAGTAAACAACAAAACGCAAGGGGCGATAAACAACCAAAATGTTATCTTATAGCGATTTTTCAGCCGATTCTTTAATGCCATAGGTTTCTCACATCCTTCAAACCTCCGGTGTACTTAAATAAAAAGACCGCTGCTGTATCGAATGAGCTATCGATTCCAGTAAAATCAACACCATTTTATACAGAGCGGTTTTTTTATTTTTATCTGTATATCTTATCTATTAATACTTCATGCTCCAACCCGATTTTTCGGCCAGCGCCTTTGCAAACCCGTCGAGGGCCTGTTTCGCGGTAATTTCGCCGCTTACCGCCCGCTTGATCGCATCGCGGTATTCATTGTCAAGGAAAGTTCTCCATGCCGAGCTTTCATCGATCATGAAAAGATCGGATACGTTGCCGACTTCGGCTTGCAAGATTTGATAGTCCTTTTTGCCTTCTTCCGTTTGCGGTTCGTAAATGACATTATTGAGTGCCGACAAGCCTTTGTCATTATTCAAATAATTTTTGAAATTGTCTTGTTCAAAAAACCATTGAACGAAGCTTTTAGCCGCTTCTTTATTTTTGGCATTCTCCGGAACGGCTACGGCGCCACCGCCAATAATTGCGGATCTTCCCGCCGAGCCTTTCGGCGAAGGCATTACGCCAAACTTGAATGATTTAATATCATTGGAGAAGGAGCTGTAGTTCCAGGAGCCGGACAAGTAAATCCCTACATCGCCGTTTTTGAAGTAATCGGCCGGATTGTCGGATGTGCCGCCGCTCCAGATCGCTTTAGGCATTACTTTATTGTTTTCTTCAATGAAGCGTTCCAGTGTCGCTACGTTTTGCGGGCTATTCACCGCTACCGCAAAGGAATCTCCCGCCTTCTCTACGAGCGAGCCGCCGTTTGCGTAGACCAGATTGTCATAACGGGCACGGGAAGGATCTGCCGCGAAGCCGTATTTCACGCCGCCCTTCTCTTGCAATACAGCCGCGTTCGCATAAAGCTCATCCAATGTCCAAGGCTGATCGACGGTAGGAACATTCAGACCCGCTTTCTCAAAAGCATCTTTATTGTAATAGATATTGGTCGTCGTGTATTGGATCGGCAATCCGACGATTTTGTCGGAAAGGTAATCCTTACCTACGATTTTCAATGCTGTCGGAACAAATTCAGACGTGTCGACTACGGTAGACATATCGACGAATTCATCGGGATACAGCTGATGCAATCGAGTGGTTGAAATCAGATCCGGCAGGTCTTTGTTCTTCGCCATAGCCGGGAACTTTGCAAGCTGGTCGTCATAGGGTATAACAATGATATCAACCTTATTGCCCGTTGCAGCCTCCCAGTCGCGCAATGCCGTTGCAAATGGATTCCCGTTTCCCGGCTCCTCAGAAACCAATACTTTAATGGTTTGTCCGGTGATCTCCCCGCCACTGCTATTGTTTGTTTGTCCGGTGCTGTCCTTGCCGCTATTGCCGCCAGACCCGCAAGCCGCCAAGCTTAAAGCCAGAAACAGAGAAAATACTAACGAAAACATTTTTTTCATACTTATTCTCCCCTTTTAAATGACGTTACTTTGCGGACAATGTAAGCGCCGTCATCGTCCTATGTCACAATAATACACCCTATTCCTCACAAAAACCACTTATTTATTGCTGAAAAATAGTAGAAACATTGCATAATTTGCTCTTTCAATAAGGTTCATTCCATCTTCGAATACGAAAAGTGAGAATCTCATACGGACGAATCTCAAAATCAACCCATCCGTCGGTAATCGTCAGCTCCGATTGGGCCGTTTCCAATAAGTCGCACGCATGCACTTTGTGCCGAATTGACTTTTTGGATTCAAATAATGATTTGTAATTGGAAGTGGTAATTAAATGAGTTAAAATTTCTGTCCCGTCGATGCCTCGCCAATACATGGTATCATTCGGAATCCGGTTCGTATCGTTCCAGGCAATCTTGGTCGTCATAAAGTAGTCGATTCCGCTTTTCTTCATAATCTGCGGAAGCGCCGCACTATAACCAAATACGTCGGGCAGCCACAATACTTTGTTGTCTGCATTGAACTCCTGTCTTGACGCGACTGAACAGTTGGCTTGTATTCATTGGCATTCCCCTTTATTGAATTTCCGCAGGCTTCTTCTCCAGCAATGCTTCCTGTAGCATCAGCATGGCGATGGCCTGGCCATAAGGCATCGGTTGTAATGGGATTTTTTTGTAGAAATCTTTGCTTTCCCGTCCCATGGCCGTTCCGTAAGAAACCTGCCTCACGATTCCCTCATCATCAATCAGCTCAAAGATGGCAGAAATCGCTTTCCAGGCGCACGCCTCGTAGGAATCATCGATTAAACCGGCATGGACAGACTTCAGTATCCCGTAAGCAATTCCGCTTGTAGCGCTTGCTTCTTCATAAGATGTTTCGTCATCCAGAAGCGTATGCCACATCCCGGACTGATTCTGATACTGTACCAGGCTATCAACCTGAGCTATAAGCGCCTCCAATAAAAACCTCCTCACGCTGCCCTCCAGAGGAACCATTTCGATAAAAGTCGGAATCGCAATGGTAATCCAGCAGTTGCCTCTCCCCCATAGCGCTTCGACAAAGTTATGGTTTCCTTGAAAGGTCCAACCGTGGAACCAGAGACCCGTTTTCCGGTCCGCCAAGTATTTAATATGAACCAGAAACTGATATTTGGCCTCTTCGATATAAGCTTGCCTCTGCAATATTCTCCCGATATTCGCAAGGAAAAGAACCGTCATAAACAACGTATCGTCCCATAACTCCTGCTTATTCTCCGTATCCGAGGTAATATGCTGAAAGCCGCCTTCCTTCGTGCGCGGAAGTTCATTCATAATCCACTCTGCCCATTCTTCACAAATGGCAAGATATGCGTTATTGTTTGTATGCTCATATAGGTAAGACAGCGTAAGCAGCGGAGCAGCCGTGTTGATGTTTTTGGCAGGGAGACCGTTTGCGATTTGAGAATCATAATACTCCGTTATCGTGACCAGGTAGCTCTCATTCTTCGTATTCTCGTACAGCTTCCATAGCCCGTATAGGCCAACACCCTGCGTCCATTCCCAAAATTGATATTTGCTGATATCATCGCCAGCCAAATTATGTTCCGTCATATTGTCCAAAAACACCACATCTTTCTCGTACAATACCGTCTTGAAGCTTTCTACCAATCGGTCTAATTTGGCTCTCAACTCTAATTCGTTGTTATATGGCATCATTCATTTCCCTTCTCATTGATGTTTTAACGTATGCAACTCCCGTGCGTAGCCAGTCAAAATATAACACAGCTGATTTCGCATAATCTACTTGTTTTTTGCCAGAATAGAATAAATATATTGCAGTTATTGTTTTTCTTATTTATACTTAACTCAACTCAGGATCCATTAAGGAAGGTGACATGCTTTGAACGAACCCATTCTGTTATATAAACAAGCCCATGCCATTCATGTCAACACACCCTCTGATCCATTGTTTTATTACTTTGACTATGATGAACGCTCGTATTCGATTAATATGGAATTCCAGCACTTTCATGATTTCTATGAGATTCATATTTTATTGGATGCCAAGGCGATGCATACGATAGAAGGGAATCTATATACTATTCAACAGTATGATATCGTGCTGTTAAAGCCTTCTTTGTTGCATAAGACACAATATCCCGAAGGCCCGCCGCATAAGAGGCTTATTATTAATTTTGCAATACCTCGGGAAATAGAAGGCCTGACCTCCGGCTATGAAGCCATATTTTCCGTATTTGACCAACCGATCCCGATTTTCAGATTTCCCGAAAAAATCCAGAAAAATCTATTTACCTATATCAACGACATCTTCAAGTTGTCGCTCAGCCATTCGCCGCACAATCCCGTTGCGATCCATTGCAAATTCACGGAATTCCTGTGCGCGCTTTATTTAAACCAGCAGCATAACAGCTATGTCCCCCAAGAGGTCGGAGACTCAACGACCCAGAAGATCTATGCCATTACATCTCACATTCACAGCAATTACAAAGAACAATTGTCGCTCGAATCGTTATCCAAGATGTTCTATATCAGTTCCTATTATTTATCTCATCAATTCAAGAAAGTGACCGGATTTACGCTGACCAGCTACATTCAAATGACTCGTATACGCACTGCGCAGTTGCTCTTGATGAACTCGAATATGAAAATTACCGAAATTGCCGAACAATGCGGATTCACCAGCTTCTCCCAGTTCAATCGCATCTTTAATAAACATAACGATATGTCGCCATCCGCTTATCGCCAAGCGATTGCCAAAAACCCTTTTCAAGGGGCTGTCGATTAGGCGGTTTCGTATGGATCGGCCGCAAAAACGATGCCCAACACAAGCTTTGTGTCGTCTTACCACGCGCATTCTTGGAGGCGTTCGCTTCAAAGGGAAGCTGAATAAGCGGAGCAGTATCTGGCCGGGATGAGCTAGTCACCAATTATTGTAGCCATTAATAAAGATCCTGATGCCCCGATTTTCGGTCTGGCCGATTATGGTATTGTCGGTGATTTATTTGAGGTCGTTCCGTTATTGACAAAAGAATTTCGTGCTTTATTACAGCAGAAAATCAAAAAAACCTGTTGATCAATGATCAACAGGTTTAATGATTAAGTATGGTGCCGGTGAGAGGACTCGAACCTCCACGGTTTCCCTCACGATTTTGAGTCGCGCGCGTCTGCCAATTCCGCCACACCGGCATATATGGCGTGCCCTAAGAGATTCGAACTCCTGACCTTTTGATTCGTAGTCAAACGCTCTATCCAGCTGAGCTAAGGGCACATAATAAAAAATTGTGGAGGCGCCACCCAGATTCGAACTGGGGGTAAAGCTTTTGCAGAGCTCTGCCTTACCACTTGGCTATGGCGCCAAATATAAATGGAGCGGAAGACGGGAATCGAACCCGCGACCCTCGCCTTGGCAAGGCGATGCTCTACCGCTGAGCCACTTCCGCATTTTAATGGCTGGGGATCTAGGATTCGAACCTAGGCATGACGGAGTCAAAGTCCGTTGCCTTACCGCTTGGCTAATCCCCAATAATCAATAATGGGGCGATCGATGGGACTTGAACCCACGAATGCCGGAGCCACAATCCGGTGCGTTAACCCCTTCGCCACGACCGCCACAATATGAAATTGGCAGGGGCAGCAGGAATTGAACCCACACTAACGGTTTTGGAGACCGCTGTTCTACCTTTAAACTATGCCCCTAAGGTATACTGGTGGAGGATGATGGATTCGAACCACCGAACTCGTCAGAGAACAGATTTACAGTCTGCTGCGTTTGGCCACTTCGCTAATCCTCCATGGTGGTGCCGGCGAGAGGACTTGAACCCCCAACCTACTGATTACAAGTCAGTTGCTCTACCAATTGAGCTACACCGGCGTATGCAATTCCAATCTTGTTACTAATGGTGGCTCGGGACGGAATCGAACCGCCGACACGAGGATTTTCAGTCCTCTGCTCTACCAACTGAGCTACCGAGCCATATTTAAGTTAATGGCGGAGCTGACGGGATTCGAACCCGCGGTCTCCTGCGTGACAGGCAGGCATGTTAGGCCTCTACACCACAGCTCCACATTATGGTTCTCGGAATAACTCCGAAGGTAAATTGGTTGCGGGGGCAGGATTTGAACCTGCGGCCTTCGGGTTATGAGCCCGACGAGCTACCGGGCTGCTCCACCCCGCGTCGATCAACTTAAAGCTTTATGGTGGACGCTGACGGGATCGAACCGCCGACCCTCTGCTTGTAAGGCAGATGCTCTCCCAGCTGAGCTAAGCGTCCATAATTCAAAGCGACAAGTAATACTATACCTCAATTGTTAAGCAAAAATCAAGTCTTTTTTTGAGGTATGATAAGGAAAATGGTGACCCGTAGGGGATTCGAACCCCTGTTACCTCCGTGAAAGGGAGGTGTCTTAACCCCTTGACCAACGGGCCATGTATTCATGGCGGAGAGAGAGGGATTCGAACCCTCGAGACGCGGTTAACGCCTACACGATTTCCAATCGTGCTCCTTCGACCACTCGGACACCTCTCCTAATGGCTCCCCGAACAGGACTCGAACCTGTGACAACTCGGTTAACAGCCGAGTGCTCTACCAACTGAGCTATCAGGGAACGAAAATTCCAGTGCGTTGCGCCCTGAAAACCGGATGCGAAAGGATACAGAAACATTAGCTGTTTAAGTTTCAACGGTTGTATTAGGATAAGCCCTCGACCATTAGTATTCGTCAGCTGCACGCATTGCTGCGCTTCCACCCCGAACCTATCAACCTGGTCGTCTTCCAGGGGTCTTACTAATTGGGAAATCTCATCTTGAGGGGGGCTTCACGCTTAGATGCTTTCAGCGCTTATCCCGTCCGTACATAGCTACCCAGCGGTGCTCCTGGCGGAACAACTGGTACACCAGCGGTACGTCCATCCCGGTCCTCTCGTACTAAGGACAGCTCCTCTCAAATTTCCTGCGCCCACGACAGATAGGGACCGAACTGTCTCACGACGTTCTGAACCCAGCTCGCGTACCGCTTTAATGGGCGAACAGCCCAACCCTTGGGACCTACTTCAGCCCCAGGATGCGATGAGCCGACATCGAGGTGCCAAACCTCCCCGTCGATGTGGACTCTTGGGGGAGATAAGCCTGTTATCCCCAGGGTAGCTTTTATCCGTTGAGCGATGGCCCTTCCATGCGGTACCACCGGATCACTAAGCCCGACTTTCGTCCCTGCTCGACTTGTAGGTCTCGCAGTCAAGCTCCCTTATGCCTTTGCACTCTTCGAATGATTTCCAACCATTCTGAGGGAACCTTGGGGCGCCTCCGTTACACTTTAGGAGGCGACCGCCCCAGTCAAACTGCCCGCCTGACACGGTCCCTCCACCCGATTCAGGGTGGCAGGTTAGAACTCCGATACGATCAGGGTGGTATCCCAACGGCGCCTCCCTTGATGCTGGCGCACCAAGCTCCTAGGCTCCCACCTATCCTGTACAGATCGTACCAAAGTCCAATATCAAGCTGCAGTAAAGCTCCATGGGGTCTTTCCGTCTTGTCGCGGGTAACCTGCATCTTCACAGGTATTAAAATTTCACCGGATCTCTCGTTGAGACAGCGCCCAAGTCGTTACGCCATTCGTGCGGGTCAGAATTTACCTGACAAGGAATTTCGCTACCTTAGGACCGTTATAGTTACGGCCGCCGTTTACTGGGGCTTCGGTTCACAGCTTCGGATTGCTCCTAACCGCTCCCCTTAACCTTCCAGCACCGGGCAGGCGTCAGCCCGTATACTTCGCCTTACGGCTTCGCACAGACCTGTGTTTTTGCTAAACAGTCGCTTGGGCCTTTTCACTGCGGCCCCCTCGGGCTATTCACCCTACCGAGGCACCCCTTCTCCCGAAGTTACGGGGTCATTTTGCCGAGTTCCTTAACGAGAGTTCTTCCGCGCGCCTTAGCATGCTCTGCTCGCCTACCTGTGTCGGTTTGCGGTACGGGCACCTTCGCCTGGCTAGAGGCTTTTCTCGGCAGCCGGAGCTCATGACCTTCGGTACTGTAATTTTCCCTCCCCATCACAGCCTAGCCTTATCGATATGCGGATTTGCCAACATATCAGCCTCACTGCTTGGACGGACATCCATCGGTCCGCGTCACTACCCTTCTGCGTCACCCCATTGCTCATAACGGCTTACGGTGGTACAGGAATTTCAACCTGTTGTCCTTCGACTACGCCTTTCGGCCTCGCCTTAGGTCCCGACTTACCCTGAGCGGACGAGCCTTCCTCAGGAACCCTTAGGCTTTCGGCGGACAAGATTCTCACTTGTCTTTTCGTTACTCATACCGGCATTCTCACTTGAATGCAGTCCACCAGTCCTTCCGGTCTGACTTCAACCCGCATTCAACGCTCCCCTACCACTACAGCACAAGGCTGCAATTCATAGCTTCGGTGGTGTGTTTAGCCCCGTTACATTTTCGGCGCAGAGTCACTCGACCAGTGAGCTATTACGCACTCTTTAAATGGTGGCTGCTTCTAAGCCAACATCCTGGTTGTCTTTGCAACTCCACATCCTTTCCCACTTAACACACACTTGGGGACCTTAGCTGATGATCTGGGCTGTTTCCCTCTTGACAATGGATCTTAGCACTCACTGTCTGACTCCCGGTTATAAGTCTATGGCATTCGGAGTTTGACTGAACTTGGTAACCCTTGGCGGGCCCCGCATCCAATCAGTGCTCTACCTCCACGACTCTTACACCGAGGCTAGCCCTAAAGCTATTTCGGGGAGAACCAGCTATCTCCGAGTTCGATTGGAATTTCTCCGCTACCCCCACCTCATCCCCGAATTTTTCAACATTCGTGGGTTCGGGCCTCCAGTGCGTGTTACCGCACCTTCACCCTGGACAGGGGTAGATCACTCGGTTTCGGGTCTACAACCACGTACTCATTCGCCCTATTCAGACTCGCTTTCGCTGCGGCTACGGCTCTCCACCTTAACCTTGCACGTGATCGTAACTCGCCGGTTCATTCTACAAAAGGCACGCCATCACCCCTATAACGGGCTCTGACTTCTTGTAAGCGCACGGTTTCAGGTTCTTTTTCACTCCGCTCCCGCGGTGCTTTTCACCTTTCCCTCACGGTACTGCTTCACTATCGGTCACCAGGGAGTATTTAGCCTTGGCAGATGGTCCTGCCGGATTCCTACGGGGTTTCTCGTGTCCCGCAGTACTCGGGATCCGTCTCGGAGGGTGCTCGCTTTCGACTACAGGGCTGTTACCTGCTATGGCGGGCCTTTCCAGACCGCTTCGTCTAACGAACACCTTTGTAACTCCATGTGAGACGTCCCACAACCCCAGGGGGCAAGCCCCCTGGTTTGGGCTAATCCGCGTTCGCTCGCCGCTACTGACGGAATCACTGTTGTTTTCTCTTCCTCAGGGTACTTAGATGTTTCAGTTCCCCTGGTATGCCTCCATGTCACCTATGAATTCAGTGACAGGTGACTGTCCATTACGACAGCCGGGTTTCCCCATTCGGACATCCCCGGATCAAAGCCTGCTTACGGCTCCCCGAGGCATTTCGCTGTTCGCCGCGTCCTTCTTCGGCTCCTGGTGCCTAGGCATCCTCCGTGCGCTCTTAGTAGCTTAACCTGCATTTTTCCGAAGGAAAAGATGCTTCCTTCTTCAAATGTTCTACTACTGTTGCTCACTTCGCTTACGCGAAGCTCGCGTTATTGAAACTTCAGCTAAAGGATGTTTCTGTTTTTTCGCTATCCAGTTTTCAAGGTGCAACTTAGCCGCTCTCGCGGCAGGAAAATGATCTTATCATGTCCGCCCTTGTCTGCGCAACCATCAATAATTGGCAGCCATCCGGTTCATAATAAGATGAAAGTGCATCAGCACCCGCTTGGCAACGTCCTACTCTCCCAGGACCCTGCGGTCCAAGTACCATCGGCGCTGGAAGGCTTAACGGTCGTGTTCGGGATGGGTACGCGTGGTTCCCTTCCGCCATCGCCACCAAACGGATATTCGCTTGTGAAAGTTCATTCCCGGTTAACCCGGTCTTGCTCTTTCAAAACTGACAACGAGCGAGCAACAATGCCTTGTTTATCCGGTCATCATCGTGACCGGGTAATTCCTTAGAAAGGAGGTGATCCAGCCGCACCTTCCGATACGGCTACCTTGTTACGACTTCACCCCAATCATCTACCCCACCTTCGGCGGCTGGCTCCTTGCGGTTACCCCACCGACTTCGGGTGTTGTAAACTCTCGTGGTGTGACGGGCGGTGTGTACAAGACCCGGGAACGTATTCACCGCGGCATGCTGATCCGCGATTACTAGCAATTCCGACTTCATGCAGGCGAGTTGCAGCCTGCAATCCGAACTGAGACCAGCTTTGCTGGGATTGGCTCCGCCTCGCGGCTTCGCAGCCCGTTGTACTGGCCATTGTAGTACGTGTGTAGCCCAGGTCATAAGGGGCATGATGATTTGACGTCATCCCCACCTTCCTCCGGTTTGTCACCGGCAGTCATCTTAGAGTGCCCACCCAAAGTGCTGGCAACTAAGATCAAGGGTTGCGCTCGTTGCGGGACTTAACCCAACATCTCACGACACGAGCTGACGACAACCATGCACCACCTGTCTCCTCTGTCCCGAAGGAAAGGCCTATCTCTAGACCGGTCAAAGGGATGTCAAGACCTGGTAAGGTTCTTCGCGTTGCTTCGAATTAAACCACATACTCCACTGCTTGTGCGGGTCCCCGTCAATTCCTTTGAGTTTCAGTCTTGCGACCGTACTCCCCAGGCGGAATGCTTAATGTGTTAACTTCGGCACCAAGGGTATCGAAACCCCTAACACCTAGCATTCATCGTTTACGGCGTGGACTACCAGGGTATCTAATCCTGTTTGCTCCCCACGCTTTCGCGCCTCAGCGTCAGTTACAGCCCAGAAAGTCGCCTTCGCCACTGGTGTTCCTCCACATCTCTACGCATTTCACCGCTACACGTGGAATTCCACTTTCCTCTTCTGCACTCAAGCTTTGCAGTTTCCGATGCGACTGGAGGTTGAGCCCCCAGTTTAAACACCAGACTTACAAGGCCGCCTGCGCGCGCTTTACGCCCAATAATTCCGGACAACGCTTGCCCCCTACGTATTACCGCGGCTGCTGGCACGTAGTTAGCCGGGGCTTTCTTCTCAGGTACCGTCACCTCGGGAGCAGTTACTCTCCCAAGCGTTCTTCCCTGGCAACAGAGCTTTACGACCCGAAGGCCTTCCTCACTCACGCGGCGTTGCTCCGTCAGACTTTCGTCCATTGCGGAAGATTCCCTACTGCTGCCTCCCGTAGGAGTCTGGGCCGTGTCTCAGTCCCAGTGTGGCCGATCACCCTCTCAGGTCGGCTACGCATCGTCGCCTTGGTGAGCCGTTACCTCACCAACTAGCTAATGCGCCGCAGGTCCATCTGCAAGTGACAGCTTGCGCCGCCTTTCCCGGTTCCGTCATGCGACAGAACCGCTTATCCGGTATTAGCATCCGTTTCCGGATGTTATCCCGGTCTTGCAGGCAGGTTACCTACGTGTTACTCACCCGTCCGCCGCTGAGCATCAGAGGTGCAAGCACCTCTTCAGCTCCGCTCGACTTGCATGTATTAGGCACGCCGCCAGCGTTCGTCCTGAGCCAGGATCAAACTCTCCATAAAAGTGTTTATGAATAAGCTTGTTAGCTCATACGTTTTGTTGCTGTTTCTGCAGCTCTTGATGAGCCGCAGGGCATTTCGCTCGTTGTTCAGTTTTCAAAGAACAAGGTCGTTCTTTTCGTTCACCGCCGTCTCAGCGGCGACCTTTATAATATATCACAGCTGCCTACTTTAATGCAAGAACTATTTTTAACCAATCTTCTCGAAATTTACTCGATTTCAACTGGAGCCATGCATCTGTCAAAAGCGGCGAAATCTAATTTAACACAGACTGCAAAACAAAGTCAAGACTCGACAAGTATTTTTTTTGATACCTATCGAGCCTGACATGGTTCAGCGTTTATCGACGGCGATGAACCTGAACCGCCTCAAGGGTGTTGCCGACGATCCGGACAGGCACAGCCGCGGTCTTAACAACGCCGTTCCTATACTCGACTACGAATATAATATGATGCAATCCTTTTGGAAGACCAGCAGATAAGGATCCCCATTTTTCATCGTAAAAGTCTGCATAGTACCGGCTCGGGTCCGTTGAAGATGCCGATAACTGCACTTCCGAATTTAAACTCTTTCCGTCCACTCCCTTAGTCTCAATTGAAGCCTTTACGTATCGAACGGGAGCGCTTGACGTAAGAGCACCCAACACAAAAGTTTCCCCGGCATAAAAATCCTTAGGCGGTGTCTTCGTTTCATGTCCCGCTTCTTTATGAATTTTTAGCCATTGACCAGTATGGTCAACGGTTGGAACCAGGATCAACGGAAGCACTTCCACCGTCTTTGTCCTTGAATTGCTTTCTTTGCCGTCGCTTACCGCAAGACGGACTGTATAATTACCGGGCAAGGCATTATTGACAGAAGGTTCGAAGACAGAGGTGTCCGTTACAGCACCGTCGGGTCCGGTAATACGCCATTTGCTTGTTAACACATCTCCGTCAGGATCGGATGAACGGTTTATAAATTGCAGCCTGTCCCCTTCGTATACCGGCTTTGGGGACCAATCAAACTCGGCAGTTGGCGGACGGTTTGTTTCAATGAAGAAATACTTGGCCGAGCTCCAATCCCCCCACTCAAAGCCGTCATGCACTCTTACTTGCACATACATATTTACTTTCTCCGGCAGATCCACACTCGGCGTCCAGGAGACTGTACTGCCCGGCCTTTCAGTCGAATCCAGCTGCAGAAGACCTCCATACCTGTAAATCCGCACTTGATAACGGCTTTCAACATCACTGTCAGCATCGCTGTAGGTCCATTGGAACGCAGGTCTTAATACGGTCAATTTCGTCGGACTGCTCTGGTTTGTACTGGCCGGTACCGTTACATTTGCAGTCGGTTTACGATTCACAATCGTCACCTGGCGTTCAAATTGCGCGGATGCCCCGACGGAATCCTCCACAACCTGACGAATATTGAACGTGCCTAAACTGTTAAACGTCTTCGTCCAGCTTGTTCTGCTGTTGCTTTGCAGCATTTCAATGCCTGCCGTTGTCAGGCTCCGGATGTAATAGGCATGAGGAAGATTCACTCGCGGCCCATCCTCCGCATCGTATGCAGTGGAGTTGATCGTAATCGCTACGCCGCGATACGTAGTCGTATGGCTTGTCGTGAACCCTGGAGCCGGCGGTGTGTTCGGCGCGGCGGTCTTTCCGACCGATAGCGGAACAACATGATATTCACTCCATGCGCCATATTCGTCTTTCACGGCCATACCAATCTCAAAGGTGCCGGTTACTTGCGGGGAAACCAGCTTTTCAGGCACATAAATACCGCTTGGTGTAATGTAATAGAACCGTTTTTCCATGATGCCCTTGGTCGCTTTGTAGTCGATACCGGTTTCTTCGGTCGAATACTTGCTTGCCGATTCGTACCGGTCCGGATCCAGACTGGAATCGGTCCATTTAATCGTCCCGTCTGCGTTCTGCGAAACCGTAAAATTCGCAATCGGCCTGCGATGAACCGTAATGGTTTGCGTAAACTCATTCGATGCTTTTCGATACCCGTCATAAACCATGCTCGGATGCCGGAAATCCGGATGGGGATCGTCCTTCGCACGTAACCCAACGAGGTAATCTCCGACCTTATCAAAAGTGAGCTGGGCGGTATTAAACGTCTTCCCATGCAGCGCGGATAATCCCTGGTTATTTATAAATCGCACCGAATGCTCAATCGACCACTGATAGGTCCCGGCCACCGGATCGTTCTCCGGATCATTGAACACGATATTGTTGTATTTGACTTCCGCTTTGGCCGAGCCGGATTCCCATATCGCATATTGCGTTGACCAAACATTGGATTCCTCCACCGGCTTGTGTCTTAATCCGCTAAAGGTAACGAACGATTTATCCGAGAAATATCCGAACCTGCCGGTTGTATACGTGGTGTCTTCCCCGCTGAGGATCGGAATGTTGTTGAGCCATACTTCGAGCTTCCCGCCCAGGAATTTGATCCGTACATCGTAATCCCTTTTGTTCTGTAAAGGGTATGTACCGCTGTCCAAAACGGTCCGGTTTCCATTCACGTATTTAGCTAACGCGATATTGGTTCCGTCCGTCTCAAACGCATAGCGGTTCCTCGCATTTTGCATCCGGAACGAAAATCCGAGCCATTCCCGGTCGTAAGCTTTGTCCCCCATTTGGAACGCGTATTTGATTTCAGCATCCTTAAGCGCCGTATTGCTGTAAAATTGTCCGTTCGTAAAGGATCGGACAACAAGCGGAGCAGTTGACGGTTCCCCGACAGACAAGCTTAAAAGGTAGGTCGTCGATTGCCCGTAGAAATTTGTATACGCCATCGAGGCATAGATTCCGTCCCCTACATATTCCCCATAGATCTGATCTACTTTCGAACAATCATATCCCGATGGAGCGCCGATACTTCCGATCCGGTTCCCGGTTGAATCATAAACGGAATTATACCCGCCCGCAACATTATAGGACCACATCCCATTCGCTCTGGTCGGTTTTTTACCCCCTCCGCAAACACCCGTAAATATGGTTCTGTTGCCTTCCGCCGTTATCGTAGAAGCCCCTTGCTGTTTGATGTTTCCGCTAAAATCGGTATGAAACTTTGTCTTAGGTTCTTCCGATCTGTTCATTTGAGATTCCAGATGAAAATTGTACAACGTCAGGTCATCATTGTTTGCTTGAGATCGCCGGACTTTTATCGCGCCTGTTCGTGCATCAATGACGGTTATTTCGGTGACCCCGCCAAAAGTCGGTGTTGTCAGTGTTTTGGTATACAGCTCGTTTTTGGCCGTGTTTAAGAAAATATGCACTTCATTCTCATTGAACGGGTAACTTGAATTCGGATTATATAAATACGTTTTTTGGGCTGGTGTAGACAAATAGCTTCTCCAAACCAGGTTCATATTCGAATCATATTTGGTAATATTCAAATCTTCCGTATACACATTCAAATTACTGCCGATTCGATAAGCTTCATACACGTACACATTACCTTGATCGTCGGTCATATACGGACTGACTCTTTGATAGGAATACTCACCGGTAACATTCGGCGCTACTGGAGCCGGCGGTGGAGGCATGGCAACTATTGTTTTCACTTCCATCTCCGGCGTCACTTCAATATAGTAGGGAGTATAGTTGTCATTATAATCATAGGCGATGAACATCATGTTTTGCCCTTTAGGAAATAGGATCGAATTCGATGACAGTAAGTATGAAGACACGCCTGATACGCTTTTTAATAATTCCCCTGTGAGTGCGTCATATACCTTAAGCCCGTTCGGCCCCCGCATATAAATATAACCATCTACAAATTCCCACTCCCCCCGAATGTAATCATTTTTATCGATCGGGATTTTATACGCATATGGACTTCCTTCCGAATATTCCACATCGATTCTTACCGGGTTCGTATAACTTTTCCAAACCTCATTTACAGGGGAAAGCTTCTTCGGGTCAACGGCATAAATTTTGTCATATGCATTAAACAACACCAACTTTTTTGTGGACCTGATTTTCGTCTCTGAGGGGTCAAATGTAAGATGCTCGCCATTATCGATCATCGGATACGACAGTTCTTCATCATATCTGACTGCACTTCGCCACGGCGATAACCCGTTGGGTCCGTACCCGTTATTCTGAAAAGCTGCTCCGGTTATCCTTAATCCATACTGCCACCCCATCTTATGGTAAGTTGCAGACAAATAATTTTGCACTGGTCCAAAATTTCTGCCTTCTCCTGACACCAATCTCCCGTCTGAAACCCGCCAGAGATAATTTTTATTTTTGACCTGGGTCGTGCTATTTGTCTCATATACAGGCCATTTCATCATTTGGTCAGCTGTGACCGAAGTATACGGGTCGAGATCCGGCTGCGGGTTATTCCCTTCCATCGAAAAGGAGACTTCCGGCGCATTGTTGACGATATCCAGCGTTAAGGTCGCTTCTGCCGTGGCCGCTGTATCGCCCCACCTTCCATATTCCTCCGTAACCTTCGTATAAAAGAGATACTTCCCGATTTTTTGCGGATTAAATATAAAGCTGGATAACGAGTTATTCAGAACGGTCTGCCATGCGTCATCGGCAAAGCCGTTATTCTTGCTGTCGTATTTGTATTTGTATTCCGCAGAAACGATCCGGTCTCCATCCGGGCTGTAGGAGGTATTCCAGATTTCAACCGGTGAATTCCGGATGCCGAGCAGCGGAACCTCGAGCTGTGCGATCGGCGGAAGATCCGGTTTGACAATGATACTACATGCGGCGGGATCAATCGATTTCAATCCGGCACTATCATAGACGTGAAGCGACACTTGAACAGTAATGTTGCTGCTTGTCCCATTTACATAAGATGTCTTGCGGTTGGTCCATTCATTTCGGCTATGATCGATTGATCGGCCAATCGGACTGTGGCTTTTGCTCGCATCAAAGGCAGATAAAGTGATGGGCCGGTTCTCCACAACTTCAGCCGGGCAAGCGAGAACAGGGACCGGGTTTTTCGGAATGACTCGAATCATGGTTGAAGCCGTAGCGGTGAGTCCCCACTCGTCGCGCATTTGTGCCGTGACGGAATGGTACCCGACGGTATCCATCGTGATATTTCGGTATCCGTCGCCGGACTCAGAGCTTTTGGAAGGAATCGATTGAACAAAGCTGCTTGAGCTGCCTGCCGTGTCAAACCCATTGAAGTAGATATCATCCCCGTCCGGGTCGGTCGGTGTAGGGACGGAAGGATCGATGATGTAAACCAGGTCGAGCGAGGTTCCCTCGACAACTTCGGTCAGCGGTGTTTTACGGTCGTAGGGATAGACAAAACCGACTTTGAATTGCGGTGGATTATTACTTGCCGGGTTGCTTACCGTCAGTGTTTTCGGGCCGATCCAGCCGGAATCGCCGCAGCTTGTTTTGATCTTCATGCTAACCATATGTGTCCCCACGCCGATATTCCAGGGATAATTGCCGAAAGAATAGATGTTAGGCGTGTTCTGACCGAATGTCGGCGGGCTGGTGTATGTGCCGTCACGTTCGATCTTGTACCAGTGGGATTGATATGTACAACCGTTCAGTTGAAAGTTCTTCGGTTGGAACCGGAACTGATCACGGTAATTAATCGTATCCGGAATGACGTCGAAATCGCCGGTGAATGTGACGGCTTTTTCATAAAAGAAAGTGACGTAAGCTTTATTCTGCGAGCTGGTCAAATTCGCTGTTACCGAAGATCCGCTGCTTACCGTATTTGTATAGGATGAATACGAAATGCTGTGACCATTAACCTTGCCCTTTGAAGCGTCCGCAGTAACTGTCTGACTTTTGGGCAGCGAAGGAACTGCGATTACGGACTCACTTTCTTTCGTATAGGTGCCGGTTGCACCGCTTCTAACCATATGCCGGACATGGATCTCGCCCGCACTCACGATGTCATAGACATAGTACAAGTACAGCGTCTTAAATGAACCGTCATAGGAACTGATCGAGTATTCTCCACTCGTCGGGCTTGAAAAATTGGTCGGCGGCGTGCCGGTCGTCGTTTTCACATGTCCAGCATAGTTATATCCCGCGGCGCTTGGATGTGTCGGTGTGTAAGACTTTCCTTTTGTCAGTGGATTGATATGATCCGGAAAAACGCTGGATAGGCTTTGGCCGTCTCTCGTCACATGCCGAACATGCGCTACCCCGTCTGCCGCTTTCTCGTAATAATAGTTCACGATATATTTATCGATTGATCCATCATATGTAAATGACGGCGTTCCGGATAGAAAGTCGGTTAGGGCCGGATCGCTGCCATCGGTTGTTTTTTTGTACTTGTTTGCATAAACGTAGTCCGGATGTGTAGCCGGTGCAGGCGGATACTTGGAACCAACCGTCATCGGACCTGTCGTGGTCGGCATGATGTTACTAAGCGATTTTCCATCCGTGGTGAAGTGTCGTACTTCATATTGGCCATCGAGTTCGATTTCAAATACGATGGGGTAGAAATAACGTAAAGCTTGTTGTGGCGGTTTATTGTCTGGATAAGTTGAAGGTGATTTAGATATAACATCATAAACATCACCAGTATTCGTTGAGAGTTTCCCTTGAAAACTAACCTTAAAAGTAACTGAACTTGTTCCCAGACCGTTAACATTACTTGCGCTAGGATTTGTTACATAGGATGCAATATAAGGCTCATATTGCCCAAATGTCTCTCCGGTTCTTGAATCATCGAAGTATTCCCGATCTTTAGTGCCCTCCGTAAAATTTCGAACCTTGACACTCTTTACGCTTCGTCCGGAAAAACTGAATGAGTAGTTTCTTTCCATCGAAATTGTATCACCAGGCTTTATAATACCAAAACTGCCATCATTTCGGCTCCATAACTCATAGTACATAAACCCGACGGCATAACGCATAGCGTTAGGAGTATCCCGATCCTTTATGGGTAGGATGGAATCATTACTCCCTAGAGCCGCTTCAGCTTTTCCCACATTTGGAAAAATAGGAAGAATACCAATTAACAATGAAATGATCGTTAATAAGGCGATCCATTTTTGCACATTTTACCTCCCCTTAATTATTTGAATGGATTCTGGATCAATATAAGCCCATCGTAATCTGCTGCGATGCCGATATAATCGGCTTCTTGAATTTTATATTTATCGTAATTTTCATCACCTATGGAAATTAAGTCGCTATATTCGGTAATGTTGTAATAATGGATGCGGAAATCACCAATGTTTACTTGATATCCGTAAGCTGATGCTCTATACCTAAGTTTAGATGTTTTTCCAATATAATAAATTTGTGTTGCCATACTTCCTTTATCCGTTGTTGTTGCTTTTATAAATGGCGTTCCACTTAGATCATAGGCCATATCATAGCGATAAAAATGTTCTCCGTTAATGCTGAATGGGAAATGTTTTTCCGTGATGATATAAGCCTTCTCAGCAGTTTTCTTTTCATAATTTTCTACGCTTTTAAAATAAAACTCTCTACCTTCAAAGTATTTTTTATAAGGCTCCGCATTCACTGGCTCCAAAATATCCCTCAACTCCGGAACTATCTTCTTCCCGATCCAAACAAACTTCGTCACTTGATCCCATTCCACTTTCACGCCTAAACCTTCGCTAATCGCACGCAGCGGCACCAGGGTCCGGCCATTGTCAACAATCGCCGGCTGAATCAGCGTGACGGCTTTTCCGTTGAAGGAAGCCGCGTTTGAATTCATCGTCAGCTTCAATATATTTTTGTCCTTGGTAATCGTAATTTGTTTGCCGTTCACGCTCAGCTTCGCCTCAAGTTTCTCCGATACGAATCGAATCGGGACCAACACCGTGTTTTGTACCATCTTGGGCTTCACATCAAATTGAATTTTTCGTCCGTCAAACAGAACTTCTATGGGCATGTCACTTTTCAGCTTTGTAGCCGCCATTATGTATTCATACGGGAAAATCCCGAGTGTAAAACCTGCGATTACAATACCAATAACCCATTTTTTCATCATTTATCTCTCCCCGTCTGAAAATAATAACCTTGATTTTTATTGACATTCTCTTAAATACTACCCTAATTTACTAGGTCTTGGGAATTGTGTATACGAAATGGAGCAGCAAAAAAGCACCCCCTGCAATGTTCATTTGCAAGCGGGTGCTTCCCACATTATAACTAGTCTTGTGATCAATTAGTACTATTATTATAACGGATAATGTCTTATATAACAACAGGAATATAGGAAAACTTTCCTATTCCTTATATCGCTTTGTTCTGGATCGGTCCTGCGGGCCCGTACTTCAGCTCCAGCGCTGCAGGATCACCCTGCGGCGACATAACCGCCACTTCACGGATATACCCCCGGTTAAGAAGCTTTTTAAGCAGTAAAGACAGATCGATCGACAGTCCGGATAATTCGGGATGATGATGAAGCTCCGTCACGCTCCACGGCTCCTCGCGGCTCATTAATACCTTGAACAGAAGCGCACAGCATGTTTTCATCTTGTTCATAACGGAGAATTCACAGCCAAGCAATACAAGCTTGACGCGCTGCTCCAACGTTTCCGGGCTGCTTATCAGCTCTTCATAAAGCTTGTACAGACCCGGATTAAATCGCCGCATTTGTCGCCATACCGTCAGTTCCGGATGCACGTCTTCCTCAATCAGCGCAATATGCGCCCAGTGATGCAAGGCGCTTAGAATATTGCTGTGCGCATCCAGCAAATATCCGTCCTGCACATCCTGTTTAGCTTGTAAATACGTGCTTAAAAAGCCCGAAAACTCTACAAGCAGCTTTCGTTCACGGAACCAGTCCGGAATGTCGATCAGCTGCTGCCGTATTTTCCCTAAATAATCGAGCTCATCCAACAGAACCTCACCTCGCACGAGCCATTGTATCATTTCACGGTTACTGCCGCAGGCAAGCATTTGCTCTAACCTCTCCGGTTCAACCATACGAATGAGGATGCTTACGCTATCCAGCGACATATGTTCAATCATGCTGTCAGTATCCACACGATGAACAACAAGCAACATCAAAACATCAAGTCCGTCGACTAAAGGATTGAACCGGTATGGATTTTCAATGGCTGCAAGACTTATCACGTTGTCATGGCGCTCATATTTGCTTCTGAAATGGGCCTTGATTCTGTCCACAATAATCCCCCATATGGCCTTGCTCTGAAGTTTAAGCTATAATATATTTCTGCAGTTGGTTACTTGTTCGACAATACCGTACCGGTTTCCTGCTTGCTGAAGCAGAATTCCGTTGACGTTTACAGAAAGGGATGTGTTGAGCTATGTTTTTCAAATCCAGTAAAATAAATGAGTTCCGTTTATGGGGACTTCTATTCACACTGATCGGAATGGGACTCATGATCTTTGGTACGGCAGGCATATTATTATGGGGACAGACGGGTAAAATATTCGCAGGCGTATTTATGGTGTTCGGCATGATCGCAATGCTTGCGAGCGTAGCCGTCTATTTCTGGGCAGGAATGCTGTCGACGAGCGCTGTCGTGCTCGACTGTCCAGAGTGCAAACGCCCGACCAAAATGCTCGGAAAAACCGATCGCTGCATGTTCTGTAAAACAAAACTGACGCTGGACCCAAGCCAGGCGACCCATACCGTAAACGACTCGGCCAACGGATAATTTAACAATATTTAAAGTTATCCCGGCTCCCGTTCCCGGCATAGTTCCGTCTCAAACCATAAAATCCCCAAGCCGGACATTAATGCGGCAAGGGGATTTTATTATCGCTATGGTCTTTTGTGCAGCACTTCATCCATCAGATCCCAAATGGACGGTTTATGAAATGCGCGCTGCCAAGTTGCAATGCCTGCCAGATCATATTTTTTCACCAGCTGCAACCGGGCCTCAATTGACGTTTCATCCTCCAGCCATATGCGCTGCAATACTCCTTCTTCGGAATATTCCACATAATTCTGGCCGGTTTCAGAGTGAAAGTCCGGCTCCAATTTCTTTTCCTTGAGCAGCTTTTCGACAGCCTCCATCCCAACCGCTTTGGAGGTGACCTTCACTTTGCCGTCATCGCCTTTCGTCTCGGTCCATATTCTCGTGTACAGCGGCACGCCAAGCACCAGCTTCTGCGGCGGTACACCATCCTCCTCCAAAATTCGGACGACGGAACGTTCAACCCATGGCAGGGAAGCGACAGAACCCGATTTCGGACTGGAGGCCCAGTGCTCGTCGTATGTCATAACCATCATATAATCGACTGTTTGCCCGAGCGCTTTGCGGTCAAGAAAGGCCGACCACATTTCGCTGCTCGATTTCGGCGTCACATCGATCGAGACGACAAGCCCTTGCTCATGCAGGAGCGGCGTCATCTCGCGCACGAACTGCACCAGATTATCTTTATCCTTCGTATACACATTTTCGAAATCAATATTAATGCCCTGAAGCTTGTACATTTGCGCCAGCGTTAGCAGCTGCTTGATCATGTTCAAGCGCGATTCGTAATTGGAAAGCGCTGCGGTCGTCAAGTCCGGGTCAAAGCTGTTGCTGAACAGCGCCCATACCTGGAAGCCGTTCTTATGCGCCCAGCTCACATAACCGGTATCCGCCTGGCTGCGAATTCGGCCCGACGGGTCCTGCAGCTCAAACCATGTCGGACTGACGACGTTCACACCGGGAAGCTCGCCGATCTTTGTGACGTCCGGGTTGCGGGAGTAGACGGCCTCCCAGGTTAGATTTATTTTCTGGCCATAGACTTTCCAAGCGATAAAAGGCTGTTCGCGCGACGGCTCCGGCACCGTCTCGATATCGGTCAGCACCGCATCGGTTTTCGCCATATATCCGATAATGCCGGCCGGCCCCTCCACACGGTACCAATTGGCTTGTTCCCCCCAGATGCGCACATCCTCCCCGGACATGATTGAAGCGACAATCGGCGCCTTAATGGTCGGCTCCGTCCGAATCATTGCTTCCTCCCTTGCAGCAGCGGCCCGCTGTACCGAATCACCCGGCATGCGGATCGTTACAATCGATGTATCCGCATGATGTTCCGCCTGTACTCCGAATAGCTGCTCGAGGGGAGCAAGCGGCAAATACAGCTCCCCATCCTTTTTCTCCGCCGCAAAACTTAGATCAAACGGCTTTTGATTAACCGTTGCAGTCAATCCATCCGTTCTGAGATGAACGACTTTATCCTCTGTTGTCAAAATAATCGATTCCGTCTCTTCCTCATAGCGAATCGGTTCCTGCGATCCGAGCAGCTCTGTAACCGCCTCTAGAGGCAGCTTGATCGATTCCCCGTCAACCAGAGCGCCGCTGTCCAATACGATATCACGATGAATTAACGGATTGGCGTGGTTGAATACCGGTTCAACCCGCTCATTATTTGGCATAAACCATCTCTGCCATCCGATAAAAGCTCCTGCAGCGACGGCCGCAATTCCGGCCAGCAGCACGAGCCGCCCCAGACGACGATTGCCGGTACGCCTTCGCGGCGTGTTTACCCGCATCGTTTCCATGTGTTTCCACTCCCCAGCTCCCATGAATTCTGTATTTATAACGCACGCGATAATAAGCAAAGGTGGCTGATATTTACACAAAAAAAGTACAGCCGGACGGGATCAGCCTCCCGCCCCCTGTACATAATGAGTAATATAGCACGAATATTTGCAATCAAGCCTGACTAGCGCAAAGCTGCACCTGCGCATTGCCGGCACTGACCGTAGATCTCCATCCGGTGGCCCTCTACGACAAATCCGGTCTCTTGCGAAGCCGCCCGCTCGACTTCCATAAGCGGAGGATAATCGAAATCAACAATCGTTCCGCAAGTTTTGCAAATCGCGTGATAATGATCGGACAAATCGGCGTCAAACCGGCTTGAATCATCCCCATATGTTAATTCGCGAACGAGTCCCGCTTCGACAAACAGCCGTAAATTGTTATAGATCGTCGCCACACTCATGCTCGGAAACTTGGGCGAGAGCGCCTTATAGATTTCATCCGCGGTCGGATGCGTCATCGAATCCATGAGATAGGATAAAATAGCGTGACGCTGCGGGGTCATCCGGACGCCGGTCATTTTCAGTTGTTCCAATGCATGCTGGACACTAGCACCCATAACCTTCACGCCTTTCTACGTAGTTAGAACCATTTTACGTGTTCACTTTTAAGTTTGTCAATGAAAGCGCTCCATGTTTACGGTTGAAAATTTTCCAATACAATACTGCTATTGGCATTTATCCGGATCGGATACGTGCCGTCCCCCAGCGTACCGGTGATTGTACGGTCATCGATAAGAAGCGGTAAATTCGTGGATATCGTTCCGAACGTTACGGAACCGTTAACGGTAATATCGCTTGTCCCGGGCACAGTCAGCCGGATATCGCCGATGGCGCTATCGATATTCCATTCTCCTCCGACATGAGAGCTAAGCACTTCAATCGCGCCGTTCAACGTATCGGCTTTTACGGCCGACCGCGCCTCGGCGATTCGGATGGAGCCGTTTTTCGTAACCGCAGTTACATCCCCGTCCATATCGGCGGCTTCGATCGCGCCGTTCGCAGCCGATGCCGTTACCTCTCCTGTTACTTTATAAGCCTTAATGTTTCCATTTACCGTGTTCAGCTTTGCCGGGCCGTCAATATCCGACAACCGGATATTACCATTCCTCGTTTTGGCTCTTAGTGACCCTGCTTTAACTCTTTGAACACTCAGACGGCCTCTGGTCGTATCTAAGGTCAATCCGCCCAGAACCACGGTTTCATGCACATTGACCATACCGCTAATCGTCTTGATCTTCAACGTCATATCGGGACGGCTACGCTTGGCATCCAACAGATCGCCGTACCTTGCCGGAAGTACAATGATCATATTGATCCGGGGCTTCAAATTTTGAGCTTCCCCATATGGTTCGCCTCTGCCTTCAATGATTATCGAAGATCCGTCCTGCTCTATATGGACGTCTGCTTTCCCAGCGGCTTTATCCGCCGCAGCTTTGTCCGCCAGATCAATCCATACGATCGTTTCAATGCGGATTTCCTCACCGGTGCCTGTCCGCACATGTACTTGTCCGTTGGGATTAAAGATCTCGATTGACTGTACTTCATCGGGCGGCGAAACAGAGAGCGGTTCCCGGACATACCGGTATCCCTTCTCCTCGGTGTATCCGGTTAGCTCGGTAGCATCCTGCGTGAATTGGTCCAGCCAGCGGATTGGGATATCCGACAATTGAGTCACCGCATAGGCGGCAGATGCAAAAAGCATAGCAATCGTTAAACCGACGATATCGACGGATAGAAGACGTTTGACAGGCCGAAACCGGACGGCGAAGAAAGCAAGCTCGAGTCCAAACAGAACAACGATCATCGGCCACCACAAATCAAGCAGCAGCAGCGAACGCGCTTCAATCCATTGATCGCGCAGAAGCAGTGCGCCAACGAATATTATAAACAGCGCTGCCGTGAACCGTCCCAGCCGAACTGAGCCTTTTGCAAGCCTCCACAGGAGCCAGATCCCGATGAAGAACAATCCAAACGGCGGGCTGTAATCGCCGGCAAGCTCCAGCCAAGGCCTAAGCATTGCAGGCGGATGGACAAAGAGCAGCATGAACAGCCCGACGGATGCAAGAGAGATTCCCTTCAGTACCGGAACGGCACGGCCGCTTGACTCTCGTCTCTTGCTTGCAGCAGACGCCGTTAATATTTGAAGGGCATCATATACACTGTAAAAATAGATGGAGGGCAGCGCCAAGCCCAAATATACGATCATCATTATATGGCGGACCTCGGCACTGTTTGCGTAATAGACAATGGCCAGCAGATCAAGGACCGACAGGCAAAACAGCAGCACGCCTTTGTCCCATCGGCCTAAAACAATATGACCTGCTCCCGGGACAAGAAAGGCAAAAAGTCCTGCAATAAATCGTCTGCCGCTGCGATAGGAAGCCGTAGTCATCTCAGCATCACTCCACGCTTACGCCCCGCACGCCTTCAAGCTTTCTGATTTCATCTACCAGCAGCCACGGCGTTACGGTATTGGATGTCAATATTTTTAATTGAATGAGAATTTCCGGTGACTTGAGCTTTTGATCCGTTTCTTCAATTACCGATATTTTGTGAACACGTAATTTCCGGTCATCCAGCAGCTTGCTGATGCTTTCGAGCAGTACCGATTGCTCTACGGCTCGAATAATCAACAACTGCTCTTTCTTGCCGGTTAGAAATCGATGCTCGATTTTGTTCAGAACGTATAAAATAATAAGGGCTAGGACCGTTGCGAATGCGGAGGCAAAATAAAACCCCGCTCCGACGGCGAGACCGATCGCAGATACGACCCATAGAGAAGCTGCTGTCGTTAATCCTGTAATCGCTTTGCCGGTAAAGAGGATCGTACCCGCTCCGAGAAATCCAATACCGGTAATGACAGCTGCGGCTAGACGGGCGGGATCGACCCGTACGTTAATTTCATTCACAAAAGCCGCAAAGCCGTAAATCGATAGCAGCATCAACAGACAAGATCCCAGGCAGACGAGGGTATTCGTACGCAAACCTGCAGGATGTTTTGACTGTTCGCGTTCAAAGCCGATCAATCCGCCGAGCAGAACGGCCAGCAGCAATCTGATCATAATGTGCACTTCATTAATGTACCACGGATCGGATGGATCGAGCGGCGGTATCATGATGGCATCCCGACCTTTCTACACTTCTGTTCTTATCTTATCATATTCCGATTACTCAAAAGAATAATACGTAACTTTCCCAGTTGCGACTTCAACGGGGATTACTCCCGGACGCAGGGCGGCAAACCGCCCGAGCGCCTTGCCGTTTAGTGGTTCGGAAAATCCGACTTTAACGACTATGGCTCTGGCAATCCGTACCGCCGAGCATATTGCCGGACGGCAGAGCGAATAAAAGACTGTTCCCAGGCTCCTATTGAGCGAGGAAACAGTCTTTATCAATTCGATTTCCGGGCATTGCCTAAACCGGTTCTATTTGTTGAGGCGCTCCTGCAGCAGCTTGTTCACTAGCGCAGGATTCGCTTTGCCGCGCGATTCCTTCATCACTTGCCCAACCAGAAATCCGATCGCTTTCTCCTTGCCTGCCTTGAAGTCCTCGACAGATTGAGGATTCGCTTCGACGACCTTCTCGACGATGGCCATAATCGCGCCTTCGTCGCTGATTTGAACAAGTCCTTGCTCTTCGACGATCTGCTGCGGCAGCTTGCCGCTTTCCAGCATCGCTTTAAACACCGTCTTTGCGATTTTGCTGCTGATCGTGCCTTTCTCCATCAGCCCGATCATCTCGCCAAGCCCTTGGCCGGTTATCTTTACATCGTCAAGTTCAAGATTGCCCGCGTTAAGGTAGCCGAGCAGGTCGCCCATGATCCAGTTCGCCACTGCTTTCGCGTCCTTCGTATAGTTCAAGCTCTGCTCGAAGAAATCGGCCATCTTCTTCGACGAAGTGATCACTCCGGCATCGTACGCAGATAACCCGAGCTCGGAGGTGTAACGCGCCTGGCGAGCATCCGGCAGCTCCGGAATCGACGCCCGGACGCGCTCCTTCCACTCGTCGTCAATATACAGGCGGACCAGATCGGGGTCCGGGAAGTAGCGGTAGTCATGCGCCTCCTCCTTGCCGCGCATCGTGATCGTCTTGCCCTGGGCTTCATCCCAGCGGCGCGTCTCCTGTACAACCCGGCCGCCGCTGTCCAGTACGTCGGCTTGACGCCACTCTTCATATTCCAATCCGCGCTGAACGCCGCGGAATGAGTTCATATTTTTCAACTCGGCACGGGTTCCGAATTCCTTCTGTCCGTACGGACGGATACTAATGTTGGCATCACAGCGAAGCGAGCCTTCCTCCATCTTAACATCGGATACTTCACAATATAGCATGATCGCCTTCAGCTTCTCCAGATAAGCTTTCGCTTCTTCCGGACTGCGGATATCCGGCTCGGAGACGATCTCGACGAGCGGGGTGCCGACACGGTTCAAATCGACAAGCGACGCATAACCGCCCTCGACGTGCGTCAGCTTGCCCGCATCCTCCTCCAGATGCAGACGGGTAATGCCAATCCGTTTTGTTTCGCCGTTCACCTCGATATCAATCCAACCGTTCTCGCCGATCGGCTTGTCATATTGCGAAATTTGGTATGCTTTCGGAGAGTCCGGGTAAAAATAGTTTTTCCGGTCAAACTTGCTTTCGGTTGCAATCGTGCAATTAAGCGCCATCGCCGCTTTCATCGCATATTCAACCGCCTGGCGGTTCAGAACCGGCAGCACGCCGGGATGACCGAGGCAGATCGGGCAAGTATGCGTATTAGGCGGAGCGCCGAAGGCGGTGGAGCAGCCGCAAAATATTTTGCTGTTCGTATGCAGCTCCACGTGCACCTCGAGTCCGATAACCGTTTCATATTTGTTCGATTGTGACATCGCTTTGTTCCTCCTGCTTCCTTGGTTTCCGGCAGCCTGGATTACAGCTGCGGACGCAGCTTGTGATACTCGGTATTTTGTTCAAACGCATACGCGGCCTTCAGCACGGTCGTCTCATCGAACGCCTTGCCGATGATTTGCAGGCCGACCGGTAAACCTTCCGCCAACCCGCATGGGATGCTGATCGCCGGAACGCCCGCCAGGCTGACCGGGATCGTGCAGATGTCGTTCAAGTACATGGTTAACGGATCGTCGACCTGCTCGCCGATCTTGAACGCGGTCGTCGGCGCCGTCGGCCCCATAAGCACGTCAAACTGCTGAAATGCGTTGTCAAAATCCTGTTTGATCAATGTGCGAACCTTCTGCGCCTTCAAATAATAAGCGTCATAATAACCGGAGCTGAGCGCATAAGTTCCGAGCATAATGCGGCGTTTTACCTCCGGCCCGAAGCCCTGGCTGCGTGACTTGCGGTACAAGTCGATCAGATTGTCCGGATTGTCTGCACGCACGCCGTAACGGACCCCGTCAAAGCGGGCCAGATTGGACGACGCCTCCGAAGAAGCAAGCAGATAATAGGCAGCGATCGCATATTCCGTATGCGGGAGCGATACTTCCTCCCATGTCGCGCCAAGACTCTCGTATACCTTCAATGCCGACATTACCGCCTCTTTGACCTTCGGATCGATGCCTTCACCGAAATATTCCTTCGGGACGCCGATTCGCAGCCCCTTAACATCGGCGTTCAATGCGCTGATATAATCGGGGATGTCCACGTCCGCCGATGTCGAATCCATCTTGTCGTAGCCTGCTATCGCCTGCAGCACATAGGCGGAATCCTCGACATTTTTCGTAATCGGCCCGATCTGGTCCAGCGAAGATGCGAATGCGACAAGCCCGAACCGCGATACGAGGCCATAGGTCGGCTTTAGACCGACGACGCCGCAATAAGAAGCCGGCTGCCGGATCGAGCCGCCCGTATCCGAGCCAAGCGAGAAGTACACCTGCCCGGCTGCAACGGAAGCCGCGGAACCTCCGCTGGAGCCGCCCGGCACATGCCCGGTATTCCAAGGGTTGCGGGTCGGAAAATAACTGGAATTTTCGTTAGATCCGCCCATTGCGAACTCGTCCATATTCATCTTCCCGATCGTAACCGATTGCGCGGCTTTAAGCTTCTTCATCACCGTCGCATCATAGATCGGATTAAAATTGCTTAAAAATTGGCTCGCACATGTCGTAAGCAAGCCCTCAGTCACGATATTATCCTTAATGCCGGCCGGAAGTCCGAACAACAGTCCGCGCTCGTTCCCGCTCCGCAGCTGCTCGTCCAGCATCGCTGCCTCCTTGCGGGCCCCTTCCTCATTCAGCGTAATGAATGCTTTAATGCCCGGTTCGGTCTCCGCGATCCGTTTATAGGAAGCTTCAACGAGCTCGGTCACAGACAGCTCCCCGGCGTTTAATTGGTTATGTAGATCCTGCAGGCGTAATTCAAAAGGTGCCAACAGCGATTCCTCCCTTCATCGATATCCGTCTATTCCAGCACTGCCGGCACTCTGAACTGGCCGTCTTCTTCATCCGGCGCATTCTGCATCACCTTTTCTACCGGTGCGGAAGGACGCGCTTCGTCGCTTCGCATCACGTTCGTAATCGGCAGAACGTGGCTTGTCGGCTCCACTTGTTCCGTATCAAGCTCATTCAGCTTCTCTGCATATTTCAGTATCGCATTCAACTGGCCGGTAAATCGTTCTTTCTCATTCTCGGACAGATCGAGTCTTGCCAAGTTCGCGACGTGCTCGACGTCTTTAATCGTAATGCTCATACGTGCTCCATCCTCTCTTTCGATCCGAATGCTCATTCTTCATATTATAGCTTATGGGCCGCTTCAACTCAATCAATCGGCCAAGCAGAAACGGCTTCGCCGTCCCTTGAGCGGCGCAGCATCGTTTTGCAATGAACTGAGAAGCTTTGTATAAGCGAACGCAAGAACGCCGGGGAAGAGAGTCCCCGGCGGCTTGAGTCGTGCAAGAGTTATATCCAAGCTTTAAGATTGATTTGTCTGATGAATTCTTCCCGGCTTTGCACTTCCTGGCCGGATTCATTATCCGCTTCCGGCGGGTCCTCGCCGTTCATGATCCGCTTGAACAGCTCCTCGTTATGGGTCGCAAGCGCATAATCGATCAGTGCCTCGCGCTCGATTCGCTCCACCTCCGCCTGAACGATTACCTCCTCCAGCTCCAAATCCCCTTTAGGCATAAAGAAGTTTTTGTTTGCCTTGGGCACACGGACAACGTAGTCAAACGCATTATCCGCATTCCGGTCATAAGCGATTATATAACCATACTCCCCGACGGGAAGATTCTGTTCGAATTGATCGTCCACGATAATAACTTTCTGTCCCAACTTCCACATGGTCCTCCGCCCCCTTGTTCCAGCAGTACATAAAACACTATTCTATAAACTCTATCCTACTAAAAAAAGAATGCGGTGTCCAATGGTAGGGTGATTCAAGCGGCCTCAAGAAAACCCGGTACCATAAGATACCGGGGAACAGAAACGGCTCTCACTCCGCCCGAACCGTTAGCTGCCTCTCTCTCTCTCTCTCTTTCTAAAATGAATTGATTGAGAGATTGATTGAGCTCGTTTCAGCGGGACTTCAGTTTCTCCAATTCGGTTTCAAATTTGAGCTGGTTGCGATGCAAAATACAGATCGCATGTTCATGAGTAATGAATTGCTCTCCGGTTGCCTGAAAATGTGGTCAAGTTTATGATTGGTCGCGAAGATCGCATCAAGCAGTTTCTCATCCGCTGCAATGTTCTCAAGATGGTAATCCATCATCAATTGCTTCAATTCAGTAAACCCTATATTCATTTCTTCTTTCACTTCACTGTGCAAATCCTGCAGTTCGTCCTTTGTCGCCATTTGACCGCGCAGTTCCTGCAGATCTTCCTTCATCTCATTGCGCAGACCGTGCAGGCCTTCCTTCATCTCATTGCGCAAACCCTGCAAATCTTCCTTCATTTCATCACGCAGCTGTTGCAGTTCATTCTTTGTCGCCATATGCTTCCGAATATCCTGCAGTCCTGTCAAAATCCGTTCAAGCACCGGATCCATTATTACTCACTCCCTCACAAGCGCTAATGGGTGTCGCTCCGCGAACCGGGTCGAAGCAAGCCTTTGTTCCTGTTTTCGTTTACGGAAAAAAGGGCCGCCTTTGTCTTGAAGAACAGGGCTTCCGTTAATTCAGCCTGATTATTCCTTCCGGGGACCTCGTTAACGCTCGCGGGCCGTTTTCTGTAATCACGTAGGAATTTTCAATCCCGACAACGCCGCGGCCGGGGAATGTAAATTTCGGCTCCACCGCAAGCACCATGCCAGCCTCGAGGGGGGTCTTGAACCCTTTGGCCAATACCGGCCATTCGTCAATCTCGAGCCCGATGCCGTGGCCTAGAAATTTAACCTGGTCCGCACCATAGCCCATGAAATGGTTCGACAGACCGGCTTGTGCCGCATTTGCCAGTGCATCCGAATAAATCGCTTCGCAGATCGCCCCGGGGCGCATAGACGCTTCTGCCGAGCGGATAATCCGTTCCGATACGGCATACGCCTCCTCCAGGTCATCGTCAAGCCGGCCGATCACAGCCGTCCGTGTCTGGTCGATGACATAGCCGTCAATGCAGCAGCCGATGTCAATCAGGATCGGCTCATCCCGGACAATCACCTTGCGGCTTACGCTCTGTGGAACTGATGCACTCAAACCGCGCCCTCCGGCAGGTCCGTCGAAATAGGTCGGCTCGGCGGCCGCAGCGCCGGACCCTACCATCCCTGTTATGACGGACTGGTTGTATCCTCGCATCCGCATCAGCCCAATGTGGCCGCGAAGCCGAATTTCCCGCTCCAGCCGAGCCATCCATTCCAGCTCGGTTACACCTTCCTTAAGATCGTCCAGAGCGAGCTCAAGCGCTTGCGCCGCTGCATCTGCAGCCGCTTCAATACGTCCGATTTCATATGGCGATTTGATCATTCTTACCGTCCGGACAAGCGATGAACCGTCGATGATCGCAATATCGTTATCGTCCGCATTCAGCACTTCCGACAGCTTCAAATAGATTTGCGCCGGCAGCACGTCGAGCTCCGTTGCAATACGCAGCTGCTCCGTACGTCCGCTGCCTGAGATTTCTCCGTAGTCGCGCGCAATCGTTTCACGGAAATGCTTGAAAGAACCGATCGGCACCACACGGATCACGGACTCCCGAGATGCCCTGTCCACGCTCCTCCGGACATAAAACGTCGCTTCACCTTCAGCCGGTATCCAGGCGTACCCCGCTTGCATCGAGCCGGTGAAGTAGTACAACCCGATATTTTGCGTCACCAGAAACGCATCCATCCCCTGGCGGCGCAGCATTTCCTGAAGCCTTTCAATGCGGTCATGCCATTCCCGCTCCGGCAACCGTCCATTCAAAACGATTCACTCTCCGTTCGCTTCGTCAACTCCCTCCATTACACCAATTTTCGCCCGCTTCGTCAACCGAGCTTCAATTCCGCCACCCCCTTGATATCCCACTGAATCGGAGCGAGTACGGTAAATGCACGCGGATAATAAAGCCGGACGATCATGACGACGCCCGGACCTTGAAGCGTTGCTTCCATATTGTACTCCTCGGACCTGTACAAATATGGAAACGCCCGGTCACCGTTTATGACGTCAAAAACCAGTACCTCCGCCCGCTCCCTAAGCAACGATTCCGGCAACGGTTCGCCCCTCTCATCCAACCTTAGATTATAACTCAAATAACGGGAGGCCTCCGCGGCGGCTTCAGCCTCATCGATCCGCAGCGCGCCTAGCGACAGCGCATCTGCATCTACTTGCTGCGCGGCAGCGTGGGCCGCCCGGTTCACGGCGTATTTGCCTTGAAACAGCGTCTGAATCGCCATCTCCTCGTCCAATTGCAGCGCCTGAAGCAGCATTAGGACGACAAACAGCATCGTAACAAGAAGCAGCTTGTACATCGTTCTACCACTCCTATATATTCATCACGGTACATACTCGCTCATTTTCATACCGGTAGCGCCCATTAGCGTTTCAGAGGACGGGGGACTCATTCCGATCAGCCGGTCGATCTCGAGGATACGGCCGTGCGGATAACGGATCGTCAAAATAATGCCGCTTCCGCGAAGCAGCGGAGCAGACGGGTCGTTAGCCGGCGCCCCGCTTGTCGAACCAATCTCGTAGATTACCTTCTCCGGTTCCATTCCAAGGGCCGCCAGCCTCTGTCTCGATTCCGAAACCATTGCCGGGCCCACGTAACCGTTATCCCCGTTTGCGCCGACCTCCAAAAGATAATCGACTTCCTTTTGCAGCACTGCCTGCCTGACAATAAACACATGCTTATAAATCGGGCAAACATAAACCAGCACAGCATCGCGGCAAATAAAACGAATACGAGCAGTCCTTTCACGGGTCAATCCCCCGAATCATTCCGCTCATCGCGGAGCCGCTGTTCCGCACCTGCTTTTCCGTCCCCGCTTCGCCTCCATACACGGATAAATAAAGCGCAACAACGGCCGCAAGCAGAACAACGGACATCAATATGTTACGCATGCTTTCCCTCCTAACATAGGGATCTTTGAGCATGACATAGGGATCTTTGAGCGGAGCTCAAAGTCTCTCTGCTCCTCAAAGTCTCTCCGCTTCATAGGGATCTTTGAGCATGACATAGGGATCTTTGAGCGGGCTCAAAGTCTCTCCGCTTCTCAAAATCCCTTAGCTCTCATACGTCGTGCAATCAGGGACGGCCGACGCCGCCCTCTGAGGCGTCTAATCCGTCGCGAAAGCCTTTTAAGGATTCATTGCACCGATCCGGGTGTTCGCCGTAGTGCCTTGCGTCTGGATCTGCGCCTTTGTTCCGGTGCCGTCCGCAGCTACGATCGCATTAAACAGCAGGACCACCACGATCAGCATCATAACTGCCATCAAAATATTCCTCATCCGCTCTTCACCTCCTCA
This sequence comes from Paenibacillus tarimensis, assembly GCA_041281825.1. Taxonomy (GTDB): domain Bacteria; phylum Bacillota; class Bacilli; order Paenibacillales; family Paenibacillaceae; genus Paenibacillus_D; species Paenibacillus_D tarimensis_A. Next base: position 5,039,765 of record CP166298.1, read on the forward strand.
CTTGATTTTGCGTCATATACCGGTTAAGGGTTCAGCGACTGGAACAGCTTTTGCCCTTCCTGTACCCACGGATAAATAAAAATTTGAAACATATATAAGATTGGAATCCCTGCCAGTACAAACAGTACGTACGAGCCTGACTCCTTCCGGCTTTCCTTCGCGAGCTCCAGCTTTTCCTTGTAGTCCTGGATACGATCCCTGAGCAGCCGGTAATATTCTTCGCTCTCATGCTGCCTTAACGAGTCGATCGTTTCCACGAAACCTAGTCCTTCCTCTGTTCCGATCCGCTGTTTAAAGCGTTGCAGCGCTCCCTCCGCATCATGGTACCATTCGCCAAGCAGTCTTCCCAGATCGCCCCGAAGCACCCTCGCATACGGAATGCATCGCATCAGCTTTGTGTGAATATGCAAGGACGAACCGGAGAAATAAAGCAGCTGATTGCTGATCGTGTAGATCTCCTTCATAATTCGCTGCGCCCGGATCTGCTTAAGCCCCTCCAATATCGGACGGTCCCAAGCCGCTGACAGCATGAGCAGCGCCAACGCCGACGACCCTATCGGAAAATAGGCCGTCCCTATTCCGTATATGGCCGATATAAAATACCAGGCTCCGATCAAACATGGATTTAGCAGGAGAACGACTCGTCTAAGCAGCACATAGACCGCGGGGTCTCCCCGGTAACCGCAGCCCAAGAGCAGGGCCTCTCTTTCTTGAAAAGAGATTTCCTTCCGGCTCGTCCGAACTGCCCGCAGCAGTCCGTCCGGCACCCTCCTGTTCTGCCAGTGCAGACCGGCAAGATGAAGCCATCTCGGCTTACGCGCAACCAGCGAGCTTAGAAGAGCTCCGACACAGACGAATCCAAGCGCATATTGTCCTGCCAAAGCCGCCCAAAGCAGAATCCGTCCGATTTCGCCAACCATCATTGGTCCACCTTTCCTTACATTTTTTTACGGGATAAATAGAGCCCCATGCCAAACGAGACAAAGATAAGCACAAAGGCATGAAGCAGCATATCCCGTCCGTTCGGATCAAGAACATAATACGTGTAAGCTTGTTCCGGGTTATAGCGGACATTGATGCCCACAAACAACGCCAGAAAGAACAATGGCGAAAAATTCGCGATCCGGATTTCAAGCAGCCGGTTCCTCTCCTGCTGATTCGCCCGGCGCGCTTTGCGCATATCTGTGATCAATTCCTTTAAGTTATCCGCCACCGGATTTCCCTCCGCCAAAGCTACCCTGATTATCTGCACGAAGTAATCCCCCCACAAATGACCGAGCGATGCCGAGAAAATACGCAGACTGCTTTCATCGTCTCCCTTAACGGACAGATTGCGGTATAACTGCTCAAAGTCGGATTGCATCGGACCAAGCAAACGCCGTTCCTCCACCATGCGCTGCAGAGCGGTGCGAATTTGTCTCTCCCCCGTAATTAAGTAACATTGATAAAACAATTCCACTGCAGGCAAAAAATCCATTCTTGTTTTTAATTGCCGGTTGATCTGTGAAAACCGCAGCCATAGATACAGCGCCGATCCGAACAGCAGACCCATAAGCAGGGCACCCCGCCAGCTTTGAAACATCACGGCCCCTCCCGCGGTTCCGGTCAGAGCCGCCAACGCGGACATCAGAAGGAAGGCTCCGGCATCAAACGGCCATCGCATCGCCTCCAGCAGCTCCGACAGATGCCGGTAAGGCCGTTCATACCGGGACAGCAGCCGCCCCATCCGATTCATCAGCCTGGCTTGACGATGGTAGCGCAGCCGCACCTGTTTACTTCCGCGCTCGGCCAGCAGCATTAAAATACTGCGGACCATAACAAAGCATAATGCAAAGAACGCGCAGGCAGTCGGTATGATCCAGGCATCCCTCACAAAGCTCCCTCCTTTTTCCTTCACAGAGATAGAAGCCTCATTATTTCTCTTCCGGAAACTGCCATTCTCCGCTCCGCTCGTCATATGTAACCCAGTCTTTGACACGAACCAAGCCGTCCGCCCAGTAAAGACGTCCGATCCGAACGATTTTCCTTTTGCCGCCGCTCTGACGCATTTCAACTCCGATCTGCGTGACATACTCGGTAATGCGTTTCGTGAGCCGCTCGGCATTCATGGCTCTCCCGTCAAGCATGCACATATCGGTGATCGCTTCCGGAACATCCTCAAGTGTATTGGCATGGACGGTCGTCATGCTGCCGGCATGTCCTCTCGTACAGGCCCGTACATAAATGTTTGCATCATTGTCCCTTATTTCGGCATGGACAATCCGCTGCGGCGATTGACGGAGCGCCAGCTTGAACGCTTGCCCGGAACTGTGCAGCGCATCCTCCTCATCCGCTTCGAATTCGATGATGTTCTTGTGCGGATAATCGCGCCGCAGCATCATTTCGAGCCGGTTCTCGATCGTCACGATCCTCTCTTCGTCCGGCAGCTCGGCGATCAGCGCTTTGATCAGATGTGTCTTACCTGAGTTTGTAGGCCCGATAATGACCACATTGTAACGGGCTTTAAGAATGTCGAGCAGCATCCGCCTCATACGTTCGTTAATCGTTTCCAGATCCGGCCGGCATAACAGGCTCAAGCCCGCTTGCTTTACGGTATAAAAGCGCAGCGTCATCGTCGGCTCTGATGTAAATCCGAACCCCGTCATCGTTACCCTAGTCCCGTCCGATAGCATCACCTCCGCCCACCGTTTGCGCGGATTGATCCGGTCATTGTTAAACAGCACAAGATTTTGCTGTATCCGCTCCACATCCCGCGCCGATTCAAAAGCAAACGGTGACGCCGCTGCCTTACCGTCCCGAACTTCAAAAATCTGTGTTCCGACCACTTGAATTTCTTCAAGTCCTTCCTTGGTGCGCAGCACGAGCTCCAGCACATTAAGCCCGATTACCTCTGCAAACAACGCTTCGGCAAGCGAAGGATATGGGTGATGATAACCCTGTATTTTATGAATTCTACTGCGTATCAGCCGGTCGGTAATCACAGCCAGCAGCTCCGTTCGTTCACCCGCAAATCCGAGGACCGCCCGGTTAAGCCGTTCGTTATGATGACGCCGCTCCTCCTCCGATATCCCTTGCGGCATCGCCAGAAAGCCACGAATGTCTTCCGCCAGCTTGCGGAAGGCGCGCTCCCCGCTTCCTTCTTCATCCGCTTCCATATCCGCATTCTCCAGCCCGGGCATCCGGATGCGCGCGGCGTATTCGGCTAGCGAAAACCGCTCATTATCGGCCATAGTTTCAGCCATTTTCAGCCCACCCCGCCCCGATGCGCAATCAGTTTGCGGTACCATGGCTGACGTTCGATATCCGTTTTCCGGGCGATCAAATGTCTATCCATCAAATGCTGGGACGTCTTCGCCATCGCCTTCTTTCCTTGCGGATCAGAATGCAGCCACTCCTGCATTCTCCCGCTGTCAAGCTGGGACAGCAGCCCCTCCGTCAACTTCAAATCACCGATTAACGTTAAACCCGTCTCTTTTCGAATATCTCTCATTGGAAAACCTCCATTTTTCCATGGTGGATGAATAACAATTGCTTCGTACACGTCCGATGGAATCCCGAACAGCGGAGACACTTGACCGATCCACCGCTGTCCATCCTCCTGGAAGCTTGATAATGCGGCGGTGGTCGTCATAATTCGCGTATCGGCCTGCAGCAGTGCAGCCACGGTTCCGGCATTATCCCAATATGCGCTCACGTCGGCAACGGTCATGCGAAACGTTTCTTTTGCCGTTTTAAGCAAGTGAGCGATATCGTCAGGACTGAAAAACTCTGCCTGGTCCCGCATTAAATTGCCGAACAACACATGAAGTCCCGGGTTGTCCCGTATTCGGTAAGCGGCTCTGAGCAGCTTCTCGGATGTCAGCGTGCCCGCCTTCAACTCCGGCCGCAACCGGTCAAGCGTAACGGCGGGGTGATCAATGCCCAGATAACGGTGCAGCTTAGCGCTCTTCAAATTCAAGCAAAGAAAACCGACGGGCGATTCGCTTTCTTCTGCGATCCGATACGCGGTCGCGAATGCGGCCGCCGTTGTCCCGATATTCGGCGTCGTGCCGACAAAAGTAACCAGTGATGCGCCGTTCCGGTTCATCATGTCTTTCCTCCTTACATAGGGATCTTTGAACGGAGCTCAAAGTCTCTCCGCTTTAAGTCTCACGACTCGAGATCGAATGAAGCCGGACTGAAGGCAATGACAAGCTTCGCTTCACCGTGCTTGCACAAGCTGTCGATCTTAAGCCACTGCGTCTCGGATAAATTCAAATTGACATAATCGATCATCGCGTTGGCATCTCTGCGGGAGGCATACATTCGCTCCTTGTCTCCGTTTGCCATAGAAAGCAGATTGGGGTTCTTCACATCATCAACCTCCTGATTGCCGGATGTCTTCACAGAAGCAACGACGATAAGCTCTTCGAATAAACGTGCCGACTCGCTCTCTTGTCCTGACACGTATAGAACGACCCGGTCGCCCGCCCGAATGCCGTTCGAAACCGACAGCACATAATCCCGCGGTATTTGAAAAGTCGCTTGATCCCGTCTCGGCAGCAGCCGATAAGGCGCAACCTTCCAAGCCAGCAGCGGCTCGCCTTCTCCGAGCGGGACTGCGGTTTCCAGACCGATGATCTGCGACACATCCGTTACCATCTCCGACTCATAGGAAGCCGCTGCGATCTGCTTCGTCTGGAGTACGTCCCCGGTGATCCTCTCCCCGCTGCCCACAAAACGGTTCGGCACGATCACTTCAACCGTTTCCTGCAGTTCGATTTGCTTCAGCTGCAGCATGTAAACGGCGTAGACAAGTACACCTGAGAGCAGCGCTGCTGTCAGACTGATCCATAATTGTCGTTTGCGGTTCATTCCGGTTATAACGCCTCCTTCTCATTCACCCGACCATGCAGGAAACAAAAAAAGAACGCAGCAAGGACAATTCGTCCTGTGCTTGCGTTCTTCGCATAGCCGTTCTTAATGTTTATCGACATGATTATTAATAAGATGAGCTTATATTACCAAATTATTCCCCATCTGTCTATATCCAATTGGAAAAATGTCTAAAAATCGCAAAAATTGCCTCATGCGTATAATTTGATAATTGTTCCAGATACTAGACAAGTGCAAAACATTTATCATAAATGGAGGTTCAGAAGCATGAACAACCTATGGAAAAAGCTGCTGCTAACTGCTGCCTTGACGGTCATTGCAGCTTCAATCACGGCAGCGGCTCCCGCGCCATCTGCCGAGCCCCGCGGCGATGAAGCATCCGGCCGTACACTGCAGCATGCCGGCTCCGATCTCAATAAGCGCGGAGGCCGTCATTGGAAGCACAGCGGCATGGGCGGGTGGATAACGGGAAACGGCGTACATCAGCGTATGTATATCACCTTGCTTGTGGAGAAATACGATCCGCAATCGCAAAAGGATTGGACACCGGTTCTTCAGGAGTCGGCAAGGCTGCGGAACGAAATGAAGGCTCTCGCGAAATCGCCGGACAAGGATAAAAACCAGATCTGGAAGGACAAAGATTTTCTAAACCGTCTGATGAAATCCCGGGAAAAACATAAAGATGTCTACAAACAATTTCATGAAGCGGTAAAATCTCAGGACGGCGGAAAAATCAAAGCCGCATTGAGCAACTTGCTCCCGGTGTACCGCGAACAAAACAGCATGCTGGAAAATGTACTGACCAAGCTTAAGCAACAGACATCGGCCATCGGCCCGGAAGTCCGGGATTATCATCGCATCGTTTAACCGCAGAAAAGGGACGTGTCCTACTAAAGACACGTCCCTTTTGAGGTTAAAAGCCTAAAAGTCAATCAGTCCGACACTGATTTGCAGCGCTTCGTCTACCTTTTTCATCGTCTCGTCATCCAGGTGTGTTATCTTGTCGGTAAGCCTTTGTTTGTCGATCGTACGGATTTGCTCCAGTAAAATAACCGAGTCTCTATCAAATTCATGCGTCGCCGCGTCGATTTCAACATGCGTCGGCAGTTTGGCCTTTTGGATTTGTGCCGTGATCGCAGCGACAATTACCGTCGGGCTAAAACGGTTGCCGATATCGTTCTGAATGACCAAAACAGGACGCACTCCACCCTGTTCCGATCCGACTACCGGTGACAAATCAGCAAAAAATACATCGCCGCGTTTAACGATCAAGCTCTACACCCCGCTTACAAGACGGCCGAGCGTGCTGTCGGCATCTTCCTCCGCTTGAAAGGCTTCCGAGGCCATATTCAAGTTGATTTTAGCCATTTCCAGATATCCTCGCTGCATCGATTCTCTGATTTGACGCTTTTTGCGCTCAATCAGATACAGCTTCATGGCTTGCCGAATAAACTCGCTGCGGTTCGAATTTTCTCTTGCTACAATCCCGTCCACTTCTTCAAGCAAGTGATCCGGCAAGCTGATCATGATTCTTTTGGTATTCTGCATATTGGCCACCAACTCGCACCTCCAAAACATTTCCAGAAAACCTAGTTCTAGTATTTCGAAATTTATAACGAATTATACACGAACATATCTATGCACGGTGTATAACAATTATGATGTATCGCAAAAGAGACAGGAATATCTTCTGTTGTTATTCGAGGCAAACTACGGAATTCCTCTCTATGCCAGACAAAAAAATGCTGGTAATTCAATCCAAGGGCGTGCCATATAGCGGGTTAGATACCGAAACCTTCTGCCCGTCGCGTATATATACACGAGGCACACGTTCGGACAGCATGCACGTCACTTCGTAGTTAAGTGTCCCAAGCTTTCCCGCAATGTCGTCGGCCGTTATCGAAATTCCGCCCTGGCTGCCCAGCAATATAACCTCTTCCCCTTCTTGCACGGGTGACAGGCCGGGTAAGCCATCCAGCGCAATCATGCATTGGTCCATGCATATGGTGCCTCTAACCGGCACCTTGTGCCCGCGCACCAGCACTTCCGCCGAGCCGCTAAGCATCCGGCTGTATCCGTCGGCATAACCGACAGGAAGCGTTCCGATCCGTTCCGTGCCGCCGGACACGTAGCGCTTCCCATAGCTGATTCCCCAGCCGGGAGGCACTTCCTTAACCTTAACGATCTCCGTCTTCAGGGATAGAACCGGACGCAGCTCAATCCGCTGCCGGTTCACTTCCGCGGACGGATATAGTCCGTACATGCCGATGCCGAGCCGGAGCATTCCGCCTGTCCATTCGGGCGTATCCATTCCCGTTGCGCTGTTGCCTGCATGGACGATCGGGATCGGCAAGGCATTTCCTTTAATATATTCTTCTACTTCGCGGAAACGGTCGTACTGCAGTTTCGTATAGGTCTTATCCGCTTCGTCCGCGCAGGCAAAATGCGTAAACACGCCTTCCACTTCAATCATTGACGTTTGCAGCGCGCGCCGGATGAACGATTGCCAGTCCTGTCCGGCGAGAATCCCCAGCCTGCCCATTCCGGTGTCGATCTTAATATGAACCTTGAGCCGCTTAGAGGATGGCGGAAGCGTAGATGCGGCTTCGAGCACATCCTCGCGGAATAATGCAACCGTAATATTTAACTCGCGTGCGATTGCCAGCCCTTCCGGCCCCACAAACCCGAGCACCATGAGAGGTGCCGATATTCCTGCGTTCCGAAGTTGAATCGCTTCGTCCAGAAAAGCCACACCCAGGTAATCGGCACCGCATCGGACGGCTTCACGGGCAATCTGAACCGCACCGTGCCCGTAGGCATTGGCTTTGACCGAGGCCATTAGCCGAACGCCGCCCGGTACCGCTTGCCGGAAAGCGGCGATATTGCGGCTTAGCGCATCCAGCGATATTTCAGCTCTTGTCGGTCGAAAATATGGAACCAAGCAAGTCACCTTCTCCTATTCCATGAACCCAATAGTATTAATGTTATACGGTTCGGCAACTGCTGTCAATGAACAACCGAAAGATACCGCCTGGAATTATTTGCTCATTTCATTTTGAACGGATTGGGCGACCTTGATCATTTCATCTTCAGGCAATGTAGAGCTCGACAACCGGTACTCGATGCCTTCATAAGTCCAGGTAAGCGTACGCAGCTCTTCACCGCTCATCAATCCGACCGTGTGTCCGAGCCCGACGATATACCCCGGAACAGCCGCAGCCGCCTGATCGTTCGGACGCGTCTGGATCAGCGTATAGTCGTATGTCCCGGTAAAACGCATCATTACCCCTTTGTTGCCCTTGAACGTAATATCGCTGTAATCTTTCATTGCGACGCCTTCCGGATAATATCCCGGCTCCATGACGATCTCATCATCCTGGGCTGCTGCTTCCTCCGCCGGTTCACCGGCAGTATCTTCAGCTTCCCCTTCTTCCTGTTCCTCAGCGCCTTCGGCAGCCGGATCGTCTTCCTGCACGCCTTCCGCCTCTTCATCCGGCGTCGTCATCGCTGATTTGTCCTCTCCCGGTGCGCCCATGTTGCGCTGCATATCGAACGCGCCTTCTTCAAATTTGGCGCCGAACTCGAATTGGTCGAACTGCACTTCCACCATCACTGCAGCATTCGTATCGCTGACCTGCACCTGGCGAGGCGTGTAGTCCTCTTTGCTCAGCCATATCTTTTGCCTTGCGAGCGAGCCGTTTTGGTAATTGGCCATGACGTCGAACACATAAGCATCCTTGTCAATGACGAATTGTCTGGAGTTATCGAGCAAAATGCTCTGTACCAGCGTTTGATAGAGATAGACCTGGCCCTGGTTTTCCGGCCAATCGCTCTGGAAGCGGAAGCTTTTGTTGAGGCGCGGCGTCAGAACGAATACGCCGTCCTCGTTGCGCAGTACGATTTGTGTAATGTCCTTCTGGGTGTTCGTCAATGCAATGCGGTAATATTGCGGCTTCTGATACCATACTTCCACATCATACTTTAACGGCTGCTGTCCTGTGTGGAGGGTCATCGTCCCGCTCCCTTTGTAGCTTTCCATGCTGCTCACGACTTTTCCTAAATCCTTCACTACCGATTCAGCGTCCTTCGTTCCGCATCCGGCAAGTACTACCGAAACGCAAACGATGATTGCCGCAATCCACTTGATGCGACGCATGAAGATCATCCCCTCTGCACATTGTTTTTCCAACTGCTAACATGTCTATGAGGGAACTTGGACAATTATGCAGACTAGCTTGACGAGCGTGACAAGCGGGCGGCAACGTATTTTGGGCCGGGAAGAACAGTACATAAAGACGTGACATTTTCATATATATTGCCATAAAAGCCTGAGGTGAGCGCATGCGGATTTATGTTGCCGGGGACAATGACAACTTGAGGCATTTATCACAAAAATTTAAAGAAAACCTGCAAGAGCTAATCTTCATCAATCCGCATATTACGAACCCGGACCAGAACATATGCGGGACGATTGTTTATATGCCCTTGCATGCGCCGCAATCCGGATGCCAATTGCCGGTTCCGGCTTGTTCTCCCTTTGAAATAGCATTTATGGAACAATGGGTACCGCTCACTCCGTTATCCGAAATGGCTTATTTCGAATATGACGTACTCATTATCGGAACCGGAGCCGGAGGCGGGGCCGCTCTGTGGAGGTTATGCGAACAGCTTGGCGGAACGGGAATACGGGTCGGGGTTATCGAGAGAGGCGGCCTTCTCCTTCCGACGGCCGCATTAAACGTACCTACATTATCGAATTGGCTTGATATGATGAAATACTATCTGAGTCCGAACGTATCCGTCCCGATCGGCAAAGCACTGCCCGAATATCCGGATGCGCGGCTCGTATATGCTCTGGGCGGAAGAACGTTATTCTGGGCGGCTACTGCACTGCGCATTCCGCCCTTTGAGTTTATAAACTGGCCGATTACGTACAAAGAAATTGAACCTTATTACAACATCGCCGAACAAGTCATGTCGGTCAGCCGGTACACGTCGCCTGTAAACGAGCTGCTGCTCAGACGACTATGGCAGGGCGGATATCCTGAATCCGGACTTCTTCCGGAAGCGGTTGAACGTAACGGCAGCAGCGTCTTATTCAGCTCCCTTAATTTTATTGCAGAAGCCTTGCGGCTTGGATCCTTCGATTTAGCCGTAAATGCCAGAGCCGTTCAAATTATGACCGATGAGCAGAAAGTCACTGGAGTGAGGGTTATGACTCCCGAAAAAACGTACTATTACTTGAAAGCAAAGACTGTGATCGTTGCCGGAGGGACCTTCGAAACTCCTCGCCTGCTTCTAAACTCCCGGATTCCGGGAGGAGCGATCGGGCATTATCTCATTAATCATTCTTATTTGAAATCCCAGGGAACTTTAAGTCCGCAGGACACAGCCGAAGGCGGAATCGCGTTATCGATTCCGGAGACGGAGAATAGACCCTATCAATTTAAAATGACGGGAGAAAGGACTTATCTGGAGTACGATGTCACCGGTTCCATCGTCCCCCGATATGAGAATCATGTTTATTTGGATCCGGGCACTACGGATGAGTACGGAGTTCCCGGAATCCAAGTAAATTTCTCCTATAGCGAGACTGATGCGGCAATTATTCGTGAGATGGTCATGGCAGTCCGAAATGTCGCATCCGTTATGAGAGCGGATTTGTCCGCAACGCCAGACAGGCCGGAAATATGTATTTGGCCTCCGGGGGCGGACAACCATGACGGCGGAACATGCCGTATGGGCAATAATCCATTCACGTCGGCAACGGATCGCTACGGTCGAATCCACGCCATATCCGGCCTGTATGTCGCCGATAACAGCCTGATCCCTTCATTCGGAGCGGTAAGCCCCACGTTGACTACCGTCGCCCTGGCAATTCGAACTGCGGACCATATCGCTCAGCTGCTGAAATAACCCGTCGGCTGGAGGGATTCAGCTTTCCAGCTTCCGCAGCTCATCAAGCAGCCATGATTTGGAGAAATGCTCGCCGATAAAAACGGCAACGTCATTTACTATCGCCTGCGGAGTTATGCGGATGAACTCGACTTCCCGGTATGCAAACTGGAACAAAAACCGGCTTGGCGTATCGGTAAAAGTGACGATTCCCTTCGCCCGGTACACCTCGCTCGGCAGCCGCTTAAGCAGCGCTTCAAACGCGTGACTATCCACCGGTTTATTTAAATAATGGGTAACGACCATGACGTGATCGTGGGACTCATGCACATGGAGCTGGCCTTGAGGACGCTCGCCCTCCATATGATCTCCATGTTCATCATGCTCGTGATGGTCATGTCCGCAGCATAATCCCGAACCGCAGCTCCGCTCACCGGAATCGGCCGGTTTCGATTTGAATACATCTTTCTGCAGCTCAGGCGCCGACAACCCAAACCGCTCCAAGGGGATGACGCATTGGACCGTCACGATCATCGGAGCGCTTGCATTCCATTCCCGGACCAGCTGCTCGACCTCGACGATTTCTTCCGATGCCAATCGATCCGCCTTGTTACAGACAAGATGGGTCGCACAGCGGATTTGCTCCTGCATCAGCTTGAACGTGCGATCTCTCCCTTTCCGGCTCATCTCGAGCAGTCCCGGACCGTCAACAACGGTCGTCACCGATTGCAGATCGATGTGCACCAGCAGCGCAGCTTCCGTGACCCCGTCGATAATTTCAAGCGGATTGGCCGCTCCGGTCGATTCGATCAGAATGACTTCGGGCTGATGCTCATCGATCAGCGCCTTGATTTCCATACTTAAATCGCCGCGGATCGTACAGCAAATACACCCGCTTAGCATTTCGCTCATCGGGACCTGACCGTCGACAAGCTGGCCGTCGAGATTAACGTCCCCGATTTCATTCATAATGATAGCCGCTTTAATCTCCTGAGACCCGTAATATTCAAGCAGTCTCTTTAGCAGCGTTGTCTTGCCGCCACCCAGAAATCCGGATAACAAGTGTACCGGAATCGGCTTTTTTGGTACATCCATTTCATTTCCGACCCTTCTTATATAACATTAGTTCTACCTGCTATGCCGGAATTATAACGTAATCGTTACGATTTTGACAACCTTTATTATTTAACTGTCAGACAAACGATAAAAAAGTGCGGAACGCCTAGGTTCCACACTTGACCGGCTGCTTCTATTTAACTGTGGACGGGGACAAGGGTTTCCAGATATAGCCGCTTGTACTGTATGGCCGACTCTTGCCAGCTGTAATCGCCGCTTATCGCATTTTTAACAATGGTTTTCCAGTGATCCGGCCTGTTATAGAAACTGAGCGCATAACGGATTGTATGCAGCATCTCGTGGGCATTATAATTCGCAAAAGAAAAACCGTTTCCTTCTCCGGTCCATTCATTGTAAGGCTGCACCGTGTCCTTCAACCCCCCGGTTTCTCTCACAATCGGAATGCTTCCGTACCGCAGCGCTATCAGCTGCCCCAGCCCGCAAGGTTCAAATTGAGACGGCATAAGAAAATAATCGGAAGAAGCGTAAATTTGACGGGCCAATCCTTCGTCAAACCGGATCTGGACCGACAGCTTGGACGTATATCTGCGGGCCATTTCGGTAAATAATCCCTCATAGTGGGGATCGCCGCTTCCTAACATTATTAACTGAATATCATCCTGCTCAATCAGATCCTGCAGCATATATTCGACCAGATCAAGCCCCTTCTGCCGAGTCAAACGGGTTACCATGCCGATCATCGGCACGTCCTGCCGTTCCTCTAAACCGCATGTTCGCTGCAGTTCCAGCTTGTTAAGCTGTTTCTTAACGGGGCTGGACCTGTACCGGTAAGGGATACACGGATCGGTTGCGGGATTGTAAGCCTTATCGTCGATTCCGTTCACAATACCGCTCAGCCGGCTGCCGGCCCAGCGCAATACGCCGTCCAGCCCTTCTCCAAAGTGCTCCGTTTGAATTTCTTCGGCATACGTTCGGCTAACGGTCGTTACGCGGTCCGAATATTGTATCCCGCCTTTCATGAAGCTAACGCCGCCCTTGAATTCCAGCTTTTCGTGATGAAAATAATGATGATCGAGACCGAGCAGATCATCAAGCACTTCGTAAGGAAATACCCCCTGGTACTGTAAGTTGTGGATCGTAAATACGATTCGGATGCCGGAATAAAACGGGTTGTCCCCGTAATGGTTCCGGAGCAGCGGTCCAATCATTCCAGTGTGCCAATCGTGGCTGTGAATGATGTCCGGCTGATAATCGATATGGGGCAATGCCTGTAGTATGGCCCGGTTAAAGAATGCAAAACGTTCCGCATCGTCGTAGTGGCCGTACAAGCTGTCACGGGAGCCGAAATAGTATTCGTTGTCGATAAAATAAGTTGTTATCCCATCGTGCGTCAGCTCGAATATGCCGCAATAGGACTGTCTCCAGCCGACCGGCACATCGAAGCTTCCAACAAACCGCATGGAGGACGTATACTCGGGTGGAATCGATTTGTATTTCGGGAGGATGACTCTGATATCGCTTCCGGTTTGGCTTAGCGCTTTAGGCAGCGCTCCAATGACATCCGCCAATCCTCCCGTTTTCACAAAAGGGCTTCCTTCCGCCGCGGCAAACAACACTCTCATCTCTCCAACACCATCCTTCGCACTTTTTCCTCGCCTCACCGACTTCCGCCTGACTTTAAACCTCTGAAGAATCGCCTGATCTTCAATTCTTTTTTGCAGCACCATCTCCTCTTTCTGCCGGATTGACTGAGCCAATGAATGCTATTAAGAGACAGGTTATATATTTACATATAGTTCTGCAGACATGCAGCGGATTCCTCTTCGATTTACCAATTCTATATATTTTAGATTTATATTGACAGCCTTAACGTCATTTATATAAGATAATACTGCTTATGAAAAAAGGCACACTTGCTGAAAAGCAAGGCCGCAAAATTCCAGGCCTAAAGGACTGCGTCCAAAGGCGGCTGAATTGCCGATAAGCAGGAAGCATCCTGCCTGATTCGGTTATTATTTAACGAAAGGTAAGGGATTGTGTGAGCGTAAAAGATCTTGTTGTGAAATTAGCCAAATGTGAGTTGGAGGTCGGACCGAAGAAGAAACTGCTGAACAAGAAGGTAGACGGTCAGCAAGTGGATGTTAAGTTTTGCAGCGGATGCAAGCAATGGAAGCCGGTTGACAAGTTTCACGTAGACAAGAAAGGCGTGGGCGGAAGAAAATCGAAATGCATCAGATGCAGGGCGGCGAAAAACCGCTTAAGTATAGGGTAGTACATAAGTAAAGAGGCCTCCTAGGGCCTCTTTTTCATTAGTTTATCAAGGTTTTGGCCGACATAATTTACATTCGGATATCCATTATAGCGCTTAAGTCGGGCTGGTTATGCACTCAAAATTGTTTTATTGAAAAAAGGAAGGATTCTATGAATTGTCGCTATGAGAAGGATGGTAAAGCTCAAGTCCGCGAAGTCCCGCCGCGACGAATCGGGGAATGCTCTCAAAGTTATTTTGCTGACCGGGATGGGCCAATACTGGATTATGTGATCACCACATCCTCAACATAAAAATCTCCGGGGTCCATACCAATAATATTAAAATGAATAAGCATATGCGTTGCCCACGGCGGCGGCCTGAATGATGACACGGTTGTTACGAGCGTCCAATCTATCGGGTCTTCGGTAAGTGTAACTGTAACTGTGCTAACAAATATTTCAGACTTTGCGATGTGAGGTACATCTTTGCCATTCATAAACAGGTTTGCCCATCTGAAACTATACTGGAATGAACCTAGATTTACTCCAAGCTTGGAATACCAAAATTCTGCGCCCATTTCGCGACCCGTAACCGGAACAGCAATGTTGAATGTCGCATTTGAACCCTTTGGAGCCAGCTTTGATACTTTTAAAGATTGCAAGCCTGTCCGGTAAGTGTCCAAAGATGTTTCTAAAGATATGTTTGTGCCGATATGCCGGTCTATTGGCGGCGAGTTTATATCTCCGTATATAAAAATATTGTCGATTATAGCTGTATTTTCGAAACCGCCGTCTGTTAATATGTTCATAACATCTGAAGCAATGTGATTGGACATATCTACATTTAAATGATTTGTGCTTCTACTAATAGGTCCAAGCGCAAATCTTCGGGTAACTGTCCTAGCTCCAGATTCAAAAACATCGCTCCATGTACATACTGTATTTGAGTTATTTTCTACAATATAATCTGCCGTAGTGTTTTCTGGATTCATTACGATAAACCTGCCTCCATATACCCCGAGGAATCCGCCGTCGCCAGAGGTGATCTGGAATGGAGAACGTTGAAAGCTGTGATGCTCCATATGACAACCGTATAACTGAACCCTGCAACGATTCATTTTGATAAACTGTCTTGAGTAATCGAAACTACAAGCCTTGAAGATGAAATCGCTGTTCGGATTAGCAACGTCAAGATTTAAATAACTATTATCGAAGGTGCAGCCCATAAACGTCATCCGTTCGCCTGAATCAACTACCCCGTTAGGATGATGGACGCAAGTTGCGCAATCTCCGATAGAACAACTGAAGAAGTTGATCAGGTACGTTCTGTTGCCAAAGTATATTCCCCGATCATAACTTCTAACAGAAACATTTAAAAGCAAAATACGAGAAGGGCCAGCAGTTGGTGTGCCGTTGTCAAACAATAACCCTACCGATCCGGTTATATCTCTGCCCGGCCCGATAAATTCTATTCCTTCGATACTGTTTGTAATATTTCCATAAGGCGGGTATAGCGTGCCGATTATTTTTAGAGAGCCTATAATTGTGGTCTTGTCGCCTTTTAATGAATATTTTGATAAATCTGCTGTCAATGTCCGTGTGATTTTATATACTCCGGGTCCAAATTCAATTGTACCGTGACTGACTGAGTTGAAAGCCAACTCTATCGCACCGGAATTATCCGTTACACCGTCACCAATAGCCCCAAAATATTCAACCTTTATGGACATTGCTCATTCCTCCTTGACGGTTGTTTTAACTCCTAGGACAATGAATTTATCGCGCTGCTGTCGCCGCTCATTCCTCTATCGACAAGAGAGTGAACCTTGTGCGTTGAATCCTGCTCTCATCATTGCCATTTGTCATATTCACCCCCATCCTTACATAAACATAGTTGGTTAGTCGTTTCAATTCATAAATATGCATCTGAAGATATAATATTGCGCTTTAAATGCAGTTTTTTTATTTGGGTTTATTCACAAATACCTCACTGCGCTGATTGTATTTATTATTGAATATAGTAACAATAGGATCCAGATTACCCAATTTTTTAATGCTGGCTTATACCGGGAATGCGTTGTGGAAAACTTGAAAGAAATGAAAAAAGAGGCTTCCCACAAGTTTGCTCAACTCATGGAAAGCCTCTAATTCAGACCTCGATTCGAGAAAATGTTACCCGCTCGTTTCCCCAGGTTATTTTCAAGGTGAATCAAGGCCTTCAATTACCGTCATTACTGGACTTTTTGGGCAGTACTTACATCATGCCGCCCATGCCACCCATTCCGCCCATTCCGCCCATGTCAGGCATAGCCGGTTTGTCTTTTTCCGGCTTGTCGGCAACAACCGCTTCGGTTGTCAGGAACATTGCCGCAACGGATGCCGCGTTTTGCAGCGCGGAACGCGTAACTTTCGCCGGGTCAACGATGCCCGCTTCGAACATGTTTACCCAATCGCCGGTAGCGGCGTTGTAGCCGATGCCAAGCGCTTCGCCTTTCAGGCGCTCAACGATAACGGAGCCTTCCTGGCCGGCGTTCGCAGCGATCGTGCGAACAGGCTCTTCAAGAGCGCGCAGCACGATGTTAATACCGGTTTGCTCGTCGCTGTTGTTCGATTGTACTGCAGCTACAGATTTGTATACGTTCACGAGTGCCGTACCGCCACCGGATACGATACCTTCTTCCACCGCAGCGCGAGTGGAGTTCAGGGCGTCCTCGATGCGCAGCTTGCGCTCTTTCAATTCCGTTTCGGTTGCTGCGCCGACTTTGATAACGGCTACGCCGCCCGACAATTTGGCAAGACGCTCTTGGAGCTTCTCGCGGTCGAACTCGGAAGTCGTTTCTTCCAGCTGCGCTTTGATTTGATTTACACGAGTCAGGATGTCGGCGGAGTTGCCAGCGCCGTCTACGATGATCGTGTTTTCTTTCGTTACGCGAACTTGACGTGCGGAACCGAGCTGCTCGATCGTCGTCGATTTCAGATCGAAACCAAGCTCTTCCGTGATCACTTGGCCGCCAGTCAGAGCAGCGATATCCTGCAGCATCGCTTTACGGCGGTCGCCGAAGCCAGGAGCTTTAACGCCTACGCAAGTGAATGTGCCGCGCAGCTTGTTCACAACCAGTGTCGCCATTGCTTCGCCTTCGATGTCTTCCGCAATGATCAGAAGCTGCTTGCCGGATTGAACAACTTTCTCAAGCACAGGCAAGATTTCCTGGATGTTTGTGATTTTTTTATCTGTAATCAGGATATAAGGATTGTCCAGAACGGCTTCCATTTTATCCGTATCCGTAATCATGTACGCGGAAACATAACCGCGGTCGAATTGCATACCTTCTACAACTTCAAGCTCGGTTATGAAGCCTTTGGACTCTTCAACCGTAATAACGCCGTCGTTGCCAACTTTTTCCATCGCTTCCGCAATCAATTGGCCGACTTCGTCGTCCGCAGCGGAAATAGCTGCAACTTGCGAGATCGACTGTTTGCCTTCGATCGGTTTTGCAATGGTTTTCAGTTCTTCAACCGCTGCTTTTACAGCCTTCTCGATGCCTTTACGGATAACCATCGGGTTAGCGCCGGCAGTTACGTTTTTCAAGCCTTCGCGAATCATCGCTTGAGCAAGAACGGTAGCCGTAGTCGTTCCATCACCGGCAACATCGTTCGTTTTGGTCGCTACTTCTTTAACCAGCTGTGCGCCCATGTTTTCGAACGTATCTTCAAGCTCGATTTCCTTTGCAATGGTCACACCGTCATTAGTAATGAGCGGGCTTCCGAATTTCTTTTCAAGTACAACGTTGCGGCCTTTAGGACCGAGCGTTACTTTTACTGCGTTTGCAAGCGCATCAACCCCGCGCAGCATCGCGCGGCGAGCGTCTTCACTAAACTTGATATCTTTAGCCATTGCTTGATAACCTCCTCGAAATTTGAATCGTTAAGTAAACTTCCGTTGTATGTGGATATCAAAATGCGGGCTTATCCCAAGATCGCGTGAATGTCGCTTTCCTTCATAATCAAATACTCTTTTCCGTCGTATTTGATTTCCGTTCCTGCGTATTTAGAAAAAATAACGCGGTCGCCTTCTTTTACTTCAAGAGCTACGCGAACACCGTCCTTCAATGTGCCGCTGCCGACAGCGATTACTTTACCTTCTTGCGGCTTTTCTTTCGCTGTGTCAGGCAATACGATGCCGCTAGCCGTCGTCTCCTCTTTCGCGATCGCTTCAACCAATACGCGTTCACCTAAAGGTCTGATCATGAAAAATAGCCTCCTTTTGAGATTTGTGCGTTATTTATTAGCACTCGATAACGTTTAGTGCTAATAACCATTTTTATAATACTCATTTTACCTAAACATTTCAAGTCCTTTTACAAACAATTAGCCGTTTTTTTATCTATTTTTTATAAGCCGGATCATGCTCAGCTGCAGGATCGAGGCGCCGAGCAGCACAAAAGGCAGCTTTCCTGAATCCAGATCCATGGAGAAGAGCAATAACAGGCAGATCGAAATGACCCGGCCCGCATTCAGAAACACCTCGCGCATGACAACCGATTCGACACGCAGCTGTCCCTTTAGCGGAAGCTTTCCCATAATACGATAGTAATAAGATGTCAGCGTATTTACCGTAAGCGGATTACACAACGAGAAAATGACCATAAAGGTTACGACCGTCCAAAAGCGGATATCGATGAGCAGCACGGATGCGCCGGCAATTACGCCGAGCGATGAAACGAGCACATATTGGCGGGCATATTGCTCTTTCGCCATCCTGGAAATGCAATATCCGGTCAATACGGTCAGCAAGGCGAACAGGACTCCGAGATAACCGACCCAATCCTCCCTGCCAACGGTCCGGAACAAAAGAATATTGGGTAAAAAAAGCATAATTCCCTGCAGCAGGCCGAGCACAAAAAAACTGGCAAGCGACCGTGTCCACAGTCGATTCCGTTTAAGCAGCAATCCGACAAATTTTAAATAATAGGCTTTATGATGAGACGTTTGCCGGCGTATTCTAAGACTGATGACCGAAGCGGCCAGAAACATCGCAAATGCGATCGCAAACGTAATGATATAGCCCTGCAAGCCTTCATTCCGGGAGATCACATATCCGGCCACAGCCGGCCCGGCAAGTCCGGCCGCATTGAAAACCATCATATTGATGGCCAGAAACCGGATCCGGTTCGTATCGGTCGATACGTCGTACATAAGGACGAGGTATCCCGTCCAATAGAAGCCTTGTGCAATCCCGCTGAAGACGGCAAACCCTATGTAAAATTCCGCCACCTGTTCCCGGGCAAAAATGACCGCCAGATAAAAGAGTGCAATAAGAACAATCCCCAGCCTGTAGGTGACCATGCGGTCCTTCTGCTTGGCAATCCAGCCGCCGAGCGCAAAGGCAAACGGGGTCATAAAGAACACGACCATATTATAAATGCCGTTGACCATCAAGTCTTCCGTCAGCCGCCAAAGGTACAAATTAAGAAACAGCCCCGACATTGAAGCGCCGAACTGGAAGCAGCCGTGAATAATAAGGGTTACGACAGCTTCACCCGATAATCTCCTGTCCGGAGGAACAGCCGTTCTATGAAACCATGACCACCGTGGAGTATTTCTCATCCGCATCATTCCTCTGCTAGAAACTGAGATGGTTAACAATGGTTTCATTTTAGCACATTGCCGTGACAAGCCGGATGCATCCAATGACTGGATAAGGCGAAAAAAACGCATGAGGACCGAAATAAGACGAACTCGCGTATACAGACCCTTAATTATTAAAAAAATAACAAGATCGCCCCGCAGGTGCGACCTTGTTATTTTCAAGGTGATTTGTATTCGTATAAATGAGAGTTCAAAAAGCACGTCAGCATCGGGGAGATCGGGCTATTATAACAACCTCTATTAACGGACCATCCAGCCGCCGTCTACACACAATATATGACCGTTCATATAGTCCGACGCCGCGGATGCCAGAAATACCGCCGGACCTTTCATATCCTGCAGCTCGCCCCAACGGCCGGCTGGGATACGCTCTAAAATTTGCTTGCTGCGGACCGGATCCTCGCGCAGCGCTTCGGTGTTGTCGGTCGACATGTAGCCCGGAGCAATCGCGTTGACCTGAACCCCTTTGGATGCCCATTCGTTCGCGAGCGCCTTGGTCAAGCCGGCAACCGCGTGCTTGCTGGACGTATAGCCCGGCACCGTAATGCCGCCCTGGAAGGAAAGCATCGACGCAATGTTAATAATCTTGCCGGAGCCCTGGCGGATCATTTCTCTGCCTGCCAATTGACAAAGCGTAAATACGGAGTTCAAATTCACGTCCAGCACGGTCTGCCAATCCTCATAGGAGTGGTCGGCGGCTGGCGTACGGCGGATAATGCCCGCATTGTTCACCAGTACATCGATGCGGCCGAATCCTTCCAGCGTTTGTTCTATTATCGAAGGCAGCTTGCTGCGGTCCGCTACGTCAGCCTGGATCGTCAAAGCGCGCCGCCCGAGCCCTTCAATCTCCTGCTTCACGTCGTCAGCAGGCGTGCGGTTGGTTACGAGCACGACATCCGCTCCCGCCTCCGCCAGTCCGATCGCAATCGCTTTGCCTAATCCGCGGCCTGCTCCGGTAACGACGGCTGCCTTACCGGTTAAATCAAACGGGTTCATCGTTTATATCCTCCCTTATAACGCCGACTAAAGCAGCTATGCTTTGATCAGCTTTACATCATATGCTTCATATTTCTTAACCAGCTCCGGACTCAAAACGCGGTCCGTAATTATCGCATGGACATCATTCAGCTCCGCAAATGTGATCAATGCGCCTTTATCGAATTTGCTGTGGTCGGCCAGACAAAAGATCTCCTTGGAGCAGGCCATATATACTTTCTTCAGCTTGGCTAACTCTTCGGTAAAAATTGTCAAGCCGTATTCCGTATGAATGCCGGTCGCCGACAAGAACAGCTTGTGCACGTTCAAGCGCCTGATCCATTCCTCCTGGTCTTCGGTGCCGATTAACAGGTTGCGTTGCCTGTATCCCCCGGGTACGACCAGACGGATCTGGTCTTTCAACGTGAGCTCGCGAATAATCATCAGATCGTTCGTAAGCACGGTCAGCGGCATATTGGGGAGCCGCTTCGCCATCTCAAGCGTTGTGCTGCCCGCATCCAGAGCAATAATATCATTAAGCTCAACAAAGCGGAGCGCCTGCTCCGCTATGGCGGCCTTCTCAAGCTGGTGCTTCGCATTCGGATACTGCAGCGGCAGAAGACTGTCCTCGCCTTCCACTTCAAGCACCGCGCCGCCGTGAATCCGTTTTAGCAGCCCCTTCTTTTCCAGCTTCTCCAGATCCTCGCGCACGGTTTTCTCCGTCACTTGAAACCATTCGCTCAGCTCGGACACTTTGACGCTTCCGTCTTTTTCAAGCTTGTCTATGATGTTGCGGTGGCGCTGCGCAGCCAGCATGAAAGCTCCCCCTTGCCTTACATTACAAGCTTAAATACAACCGGTTGGAAAAAATCCGACTCTTAAAAAGAAGTCCTATTTCAATTGATCCATCGGCACGAAGTCCATATCCTTGAACGTATAGTTCTCGCCGGCCATCGACCAACAGAACGAATAGCTGCTTGTGCCCGCTCCGGAGTGTACCGACCAAGGCGGAGAAATAATCGCCTGCTCATTGGCAACAATAAGATGTCTGGTTTCACTCGGTTCGCCCATGAGGTGAACGATCCGCGTATCCGGCTGCATGTCGAAGTACAGATACGCTTCCATCCGGCGGTCGTGAACATGTGCAGGCATCGTATTCCAGACGCTGCCCGGCTTGAACATCGTTACGCCGAGCATCAGCTGACAGCTTTGCACGCCGTCGGCATGGATGTATTGATAGATCGTGCGCTCATTCGACGTTTCGCTGGAACCGAGATGCAGCGGGTTCGCATTGTCGATCAGCATCTTCTTCGTCGGAAGCGACGCGTGCGCAAGTGCAGAGCAGAAATAAATTTTAGCCGGATTCGCAGCGTCCTTGCTGGCGAGCTGGACGTCCTTAACGCCTTTCCCTACATAGAGCGCATCCAGCTTTCCAAGCTCGTGAGTTTCGCCGTCGGCAATAATGACGGCTTCGCCGCCGCCGATGTTCAGGAAAGCCACTTCTCTGCGTTCCAGGAAGAAATCGGTTTTCAGCGTTTCGGTATCCTCGACTAACAGCGGCTCCTTCGTTGGAACGGCTCCGCCGACTATCATCCGGTCATAGTGCGTGTACACCATCGTAACTTGTCCCTCTTGGAACAGGTTTTCAATCAGAAAATCTTTTCTGAGCCGTTCAGTTGTGTATGTTTTGATATCCGTCGGATTCGTCGCGTGACGCACTTCCATCCGTATTACCTCCCAAAATGTTTGTTTTTGTTCGTTTCAAGTATAACATGCAGATAGCAAACATAAAAGCACCGATTCGGTAAAAAATCGTCCCTTTACATGCTCCATGAGAGAATTCTCATGTAATTCTCATAAAGTCGTTTCCGATACCGTTTCGCTCTTTTTCTTCTCTCATTGTGCAAAAAGGGGGTTTTGGAGATGTGATATAGTAAAATTCGAACGAAAGAAGACGCCCGAAAAATGTCGAGAAGTTAATCACCCGGAGGGAAACATCAAGCATGATGAATAAAAAGTTAGCCAAAAGGTTGCTTAGCGTAAGTCTGTGTGCTGCGATCGGACTGTCATCGATGGCTTTCGATAATTCTTCCAAGGCCTACGCCGCAACGGAGCAATCCCTTGAAGTCATAAGCACCGGAAAAGAATTTCTGGGCACGAAATATAAATTCGGAGCACCAAGCGGAGTTACATACGCATTCGATTGCTCTTCATTTACGCAATACGTTTTTAAGCAATTTGATATCGAACTGCCGCGCACCTCATCCGCCCAGGCGAAGGCCGGTGAAAAGGTGGACCGCGCCTATTTGAGCGTCGGCGATCTCGTATTTTACAACATTAACGGCAATGGCATCAGCCACGTCGCCATCTATGCCGGAGACAACAAAATTCTGCACACCTCAAGCAGCAAAGGGGTCGCAATTGCAGACATGAACTCCGACTACTGGAAAAAAGCTTACGTGACCGCCCGCCGGGTGCTTTAGACGAACGCAAGAGTCCTCAACCATCGTACTCGGACCCAGAAGCCGCTATTTGTGTCAATTTCTTGTTACTATACATTTTGGCGGACACAGAGGCCGTTATCGATGGCAAAGGGATCGAATTGGAGTCTATTTTGGAGATATAAGCGCACCTGAGTCCGCAAAAAGCGGATAATCCGCCAATTTTTGCAGAATAACGTATCCGATGTCCGCATCGGTGACAAGCTTCTGAACGATGAGAACTGCTTACAAGCGTAAACGGCTGTCGCTGTCCTCTGGCGGCTCAGCTCGTTTCGCGGAGATTTCTAAGCTGATATAAGTGTGAAACTTTTAAATTCTTAGAAATCAAGCAAAACCGGCTTCGCCATCCTTTTACGGGCGAGGCATCGTTTTGCGATGAATGAAAGCCGCTGATTCGAGGGTAAACCCCTGCGAATGAGCGGCTTTTTTTGATCGGTCGGACTTCCGAAATCGAAGCATCCGGCACGCAAAATCCGGATCATCGGCCTTGCGCTGCGGCAGCAAACGGCGGCAAACTCACAATATCCGCTTCCCAAACGCCGAGCCGATCAGGCCCACAGCGGCTGAGGCGGTTTTATTGCGCTCATCGAGCAGCGGGTTGACCTCGACGACTTCGGCGGAAACGAGCCGGCCGGCTTGGGACAGCATCTCCATCGCCAAATGGCTTTCGCGATACGTCAGTCCGCCTGTGACCGGCGTTCCCACTCCCGGGGCGGCGCTCGGATCCATGCCATCGAGGTCGAGGCTGAGATGGACGCCGTCCGTATGCGATAGCCGATCCAGCGTTTCCTCCATTACCCGTTTCATGCCGAGCCGGTCGATATCGTGCATCGTAAACACCCGGATGCCGAGCTCGCCCAGCAGCAGCTTCTCCCCAGGGTCGATCGAACGCGCGCCGACGATAACGACATCGGCCGGGTTCACTACTCTTCGCCGCCCGCCGATTCGGGTTAACTCGGCATGCCCCCGGCCAAGGCAGACCGCAAGAGGCATCCCGTGGATGTTGCCCGTCGGCGACGTTCTTGCCGTATTGACGTCACTATGCGCGTCGAACCAAAGCACACCCAATCTCTGTACTTGCCGGAGCACCCCTTTGACCGTTCCGATGGCAATGCTGTGATCGCCGCCGAGCACAAGCGGGCAACGTCTCTGCGCAATTTCCTCCGTCACTTTGTCGGCAAGCTCCGTATTCACCCGCACAATCTCATTCAAATATTTCAGCTTTCCTTTTGGCGGTTCATCCGGGCGGCGCACAACCAGGTCGCCACGGTCATGGACAATATACCCGAGCTCCTCCAGCATTCCCTGCACGTTCGCACAACGGATTGCGCTCGGACCCATATCGACGCCGCGCCGGTCCGCCCCTAAATCCATCGGTACGCCAATAATGGCAATTTGCCGTTGCTCCTCCGTGCGATCGGACACAAGCGGCCACCTCCCGGTTACAGCTGTTCGGAGATCAGCTTCGGCTGCGTGAACT
Source organism: Paenibacillus tarimensis (assembly GCA_041281825.1). Lineage (GTDB taxonomy): Bacteria > Bacillota > Bacilli > Paenibacillales > Paenibacillaceae > Paenibacillus_D > Paenibacillus_D tarimensis_A. The sequence continues at coordinate 5,064,467 of CP166298.1, forward strand.
GCAGCAAATAGTCCGGCCCTCCCGCCTTGGAATCCGTACCGGACAGATTAAAGCCGCCAAACGGATGGACGCCTACAAGCGCGCCTGTACATTTCCGGTTGAAATACAAGTTGCCTACATGAAACTCATTCCGGGCCCGTTCCAGATGACTGCGGTTTGAGGAAAAAACCGCACCGGTAAGGCCGTATTCCGTACTGTTGGCGATATCGATCGCTTCATCGAAGTCTGCCGCTCTGCAGAATGCCAGCACCGGTCCGAAAATTTCTTCCTGCATAATGACGGCGTCCGGAGCTACGTCGGCAAAGATCGTCGGCTGCAGAAAATAACCGTTCCCTCCGACCTTGCCTCCGCCGGCTGCAAGCCGCCCTTCCTTCTTGGCGATCTCCATGTAACCCGATATTTTCGCATATGCGGCGGAGTCGATGACCGGCCCGGTATCATTGCCGAAATCGAGCACGTCGCCAACCTTTAGCTTTTGCGTTAACCGGGCGCATCGTTCAAGCACTTCCTTGTAAACCGGCCGCTCCACGATCGCCCGGGAGCAAGCCGAGCACTTCTGGCCGGAGAAGCCAAAAGCAGATGCGACAATCGCGCGGGAAGCCGCCTCGATATCCGCGCTTGAATCGACAATAATGGCATCCTTGCCGCCAAGCTCGCCGATAAACCGCTTCAGCCAGATCTGTCCGGGGGCGGGACGCGCCGACTTTTCAAAGATGCCCAGCCCTACCTCCCGTGAGCCGGTAAACGCAATAAACCGCGTCAAGCGGTGCGATACAAGCAAATCTCCGATTTCCGACCCGCTTCCCGGAACATATTGCACGACGCCTTCCGGCAAGCCGGCCGCTTCCAGCAGCTCATAGAATTTATAAGCAATAACCGGCGTCGCGCTCGCCGGTTTCAGCACCGCTGTGTTGCCGGATACGATCGCCGCGGTCGTCATTCCGGCCATAATGGCGAGCGGAAAATTCCACGGCGGAATAATAACGCCGACGCCGAGCGGAATATATTGCAGCTCATTATCCTCGCCGTTAAGCGAATAGAGCTTCTTCACCGCCGTTTCGGTCAGCTCAATCATTTGGCGGCCGTAGTATTCCATGAAATCGATCGCTTCCGCCGTATCCGCATCCGCTTCGGTGCGGGTCTTGCCCGACTCGAGCATGAGCCAGGCGGTGAATTCATGCTTCCTTTTCCGCAGCATCGCGGCTGCCTTGAACAACAACCGCGCTCGAGCAGCCGCCGGAGTCTTCGACCAGGTCCCGAAGGCTTCATACGCACTGTTCAGAGCCCGCTCCGCGTACTTCGCATCGGCCTTCGATACGAATCCGACGACCTGGTCCGTATTCGACGGGTTGATCGATATGATCTTGGCATCGGTCATCATGCGTTTCCCGCCGATGACAAGCGGATATTCACGTCCAAGTCCGCTCTTCGCCGCGCTCAGCGCCTCCAGCAGCGCCTCCTCGTTGGCCCGGATATTAAAATCGGTAAACGGCTCCGGCCGGTAAGGGTTCATCCGCGCTCCCACCTTTCTCCCATTTCACCTTTTAAATGCCGATTTCAGCACAAACGAGACGTTTTCCGGCCGCTCCGCCAGTCTTCGCATGAAATAGCCGTACCAGTCTTTCCCGAAAGGCACATACACGCGCATTGTAAAGCCTTCATCCGCCAGTTGCTGCTGCAGCTGCGGACGGATCCCGTACAGCATTTGAAACTCAAAGCGCTCTCTCGGAATTTTGTTTGCTTTGATAAATGCTTTGCTATGGCCGATAATCCGTTCGTCATGCGTTGCAATCGCCGCGTAGTGCCCGTTCCGAAGCTGGGCTTCGATCAATCGGGTAAAGTTCCGGTCGACATCGGCCTTTTTCGGGAAAGCTACTTCCGGAGGCTCATTGTACGCCCCTTTTACAAGCCTGTAATTCGGGGCCAGATGCCGCAGCCGCTTTATATCCTCTTCCGTCTTATACAGGTAAGCCTGGAGCACGATACCGACATACGGGCCATAAGCGGAGTAAAGCCGTTCATAGATTGAAATCGTACTCTCGTTCCGGGCATAATCCTCCATATCAATGCGGACGAAGTTTCTGAGGCGTTTCGCTTTGGCAACAATGCTCCGCATATTATACAGACATTTCTCATGCGAAATATCGAGTCCAAGCTGCGAAAGCTTCACCGATACATTCGACCTTACGCCGGAATCGGCGATGCCTTCAAGCGCCTGAATCACATCCTGAGCCGACGCTTCCGCTTCTTCGCTGCCGGACACATACTCGCCCAAATGATCCAGCGTAGCCAGAATGCCCCGCCCGTTCAGTTCACGCACCTTCTCAAGCGCCGTATCCAGCGTTTCGCCGGCCACAAACCGTTCCGCGCCGAACCGGAGGCCGTATTGCCGGGCCATTTTATTCACCAGTTGATTTTTGGACAGATAGAGCAGCAAGCTGCGCATGATCGGCAAACTCATCACCACTTCCATTGATCGCTCAATCCTTCTATCTCTATATATATAATCAACCGGCCGTTAACATACGTCTTTCCCATCGCAAGCAAAAACGGCTGCCGCTCCGCACGAACCGTTAGCTGCAATCACTTATGCAGCTCGGTTCTGTGCCGTCCTTGGCGGGACAGCATCGTTTCGCGGTGAAAGATAAGCTTGTATAAGCGAACGCTTACGAAGTGGATTTCCTTTGGAAATTCTGTAGTGAAACTTATATGCTTTCTTCTCTTTTAAGAACGATTTCGCTTTCCGCCGCCGTTTCCCCGTTAACGACCAGGCTAATCCGATGCATGCCGGGATAATGCTTGCGCGTAGTGATTGTCCGGAACGAATGCTTCCCTTGCAGGCTTGTCCGCCCCGGATCGAAGCTCCGCTCCGACAGCTTGAACAGCTTGCGGCTCCTATGTCCGCTGGCCTTCACGAAATCAATGCCATATTCGATTCGGAGCTTCAGCGGGACATCCGAATCGTTAACAATTTCCGCAGTAAAATAAACCGTCTCCCCCATCCGGACCTCCCGCGGCGCCGTTTGGAAGCTTTCTACCCGTATCGAAAGCGGCTGCTCAAAGCCGAAAAAACGAAGCGCCTCCGGACGGCATTGCTTTAGCAGCGTGCGGCAGCCGTGCCTGATGATCCAGTCCGTTTCCGGAGAGCTCCCCCGCCAAGATTGCGCGAGCTCCAGCACAAGCTCCGGATGATCCTTGGAAATATCGTTCAAATTGTTGGCGACACTCTTGCGGACATAGAGCGAAGGGTCTTCCTTCAATGCTGCTAGAATGCCGAGAATCGGGGACGGATCCCTCTTCAGCGGCGGCAGGCTCATCCCCCATGGCAGGCGCGGTCTGCACCCTTCACTGGCCAGACGCCGCACATGCTCGTTTGCATGCGACGTCCAGCTCATCAGCTGCCGGTACATCCGTTCTGGATAACGCAAAATAAACGGCCGAACGGCAAATTCCGCCGTGCAGCCTGTTGTCAGCAGTTCTAAAGCGGCGATTGAACGCTCCGGATGCTCCAGGCCGCGAATTTCTACAAAATCCGTGAACACCAAATGCTGCAGGCCGCTGAAATGTCTCGACACCCGCTCGATTATTTCGATGGATTCCTCATAGACCTCCGGCAGCTGCACGGCAAGCGCCGATGAAATCCGTCTGATCCTCTCTTTGAATGCCGCGCCCTCCCAGTCGCCTTTCCGAACCTGCTCAATAAACGGCTCCGCACGAAACGGAGCGTAAGCTTGCTGTGTCCGCGCAGCCAATGTATGGATAAACCTATCGTCAAACAGATCTTTCAATAATTCCGCCATTATAGCCTCCTGCATCTCTTTCGTTTTTTAATTCTATTATACGCTGCAAACATGACAGTTTCCGTCAAGTTTTGCCCTAGCCGCTCGTTAAAAGAAAAAGAACAGTCTGGCAATTGTACGATTGATTATTTATAGTATTTATAAACCCAAAGCAAGGATGCAGGAGGATGAAATGATAGAATCCAAGGATATCGTCATCGGAATCGACGGCGGCGGCACCCATACCCGAGTGATGGTCAGCGACCTGTCGGGAAATGTTCTTGCTTATGTGGAGAAGGGGGCCGCTTCCTTTCATAAAGATATTCAAGCGAAGCAAAACGTGAAGCAGGCCATATTAGAAGCTCTATTGGCCGCGGAACGGGAGATTGGGCACGTCCGGGCAATAGCGGCGGGCATTGCCGGTTACGATTCCGAGGCCGATCTGGAATGGGTGGAGCAGCTAACTGAGATAGATGGATTAGCATGTCCCCGTTGGCATGTGAACGATGCGGCGGTAGCCCACTATGGGGCACTCATGGCACAGCCCGGAATTGTTGTGATCTCCGGAACCGGTTCAATTATCTTTGGAGTCACGGAAGAAGGCAGGTATATACGGAATTACGATTTTCATCATTATGCAGCGAGCGCGGCAAGATTTATCGCTTACGACGCCGCGTTTGAAGCGCTGGCCGGTTTTACGGACGAAACCGATTCCGGACTCGTTCATTCCATGCTGGAGCATTGGCAAGCGGACTCGTTAAACCAATTCAACGCAATAGCCCGAAGCGGTTTTGCCCGGGACCGGCGGGAGCGCGACAGAATGTTCGGTCAATTTGCCCCAGTCATTACGGAGGCTGCTGTACGAGGAAGTTCCTTAGCGAAAAGAGTGTGCGACCGGGCCATCCAGCAAATCATGGTAGGCATTCATCTGCTTGCAGCTTCGTTCAGCGGTGACGTTGTTAGAGTGGCTTTCATCGGCAGCGTGGCCAAGAGTGAATACTTCAACAATCAATTAAGCGGACAATTAATTTCGGGGAATCATAAACATTTTCAAATCGTTCAGCCTCTGTTTTCCCCGGTGACCGGCGCCATTCTTTTTGCAATGAACCGCTTGAATATAAATATCGATGAGGCAGTGGTCGGCAACTTGCGGAAGCATCGCTGCACGCTGCCTTAGGAATCGCCCAAAAGGAGCCACACGGTCCGGCAGTTGAGCTTAAAAGGTCGTCCATAGCGGCATTTTGCTGGTACCGCCCTTTGAAATAAGCCATTTCTAACCGCAAAAATATCGATATAACGACATAATTTTCCACTATTTGCCCTAATTTGAGGGTAGGTTACGGATTAAGACCATCAATTACCGTTATTTCTTGGTTGGCGGACGAAGCGTCGAATGAGTTAATTAAATGACAAAGCCGGCGCCGGTATGCACCGGCGCCGGCCGAAAACTATGGATTCGTAAAGAACTCCAATTCCGCAATATTGCCGTGTCCGCCGTTCGGTGATAAATAACGCAGGTAACGATAGGCTGACGGATCCGTTATCGTGACCTCGTTCCATTCCACGGGCGGAGAAGAGGGAATCGTATAGAGATCAACAAAGCCGCTGTCCGGCCCTTCATTAGATCCTTGGAATTTGCCGCCGACCATTCTCGCGGGGAATGAATTCCGCGGATAGAAGCGAATCTGACTGATGACGGCTTCATTTCCTTCGCCGAGATCGATTCCCGTGTAACCGCCGTTCCCCGCAAAATAGTCGTAGAAGGTATTGATGTCGCCGTCGAACGCTTTATCGTATTCGCCGCCCGGCGACCAGGCCGGATCAAGCCCGAACAGCGTTCCGTTTAATTGAAGCAGTTGATTGCTGATCCGTATGACCGCCTCTCCCCGGATGCCGGACCCGTCCTTCGCCTCGGCCGTCACCTTCACTTCGCCGTCCTTCCCGTTTCCGGCCGCTTGCAATAAGCCGCCGGCACCGATCGCCGCCAGGTCGGTCGGACTGCCGTCCACGCTCGTTACGGACCAAATGACGTCTTGGTTCGCATTCGCCGGAAGCACTTCCGCCGCCATCAACAGTGTCCCTTTATTGACGGCAATCTCGTTTGCCCCGCCGCTGCCTGAGACATGGATTTGGGCGACGTCAGCATAGATGCTTACCGGGAAAGACAGATCGTACAGCGGCGACGGCTGCGCTTTCACCACCCGGGCGTTTCTTACGAAGATGTCCGTATGGTTCGCATCCGATTCGTTTGCTTTCCAATGCAGCTTCACGACATCTCCTGAATGGAATTCAGGTGTGCTCTTGAGCGTCAGCGTCACTTCACCGGATGCATTCGCAGGCTCTTCCGTAACCTTAACCCCGCTCATCAACGTTTCCGCCGAAACATACGTCACATGCTCCGGATCGAAGGCAAGCGTCAGCTTCACCTCTTTCGTGTTGCCCGGAAGATTGACCAGCTTAAGCGTAACATCGAACGTTTCGCCTATTTTCGTGATGCCGGTGCCGTTTAAAGCGATGATAGGGCGGCCGGTGTTCTTCTTGCCGTTTTCCGATGTGAGCTCCGGCAGCGGATAGAGTTCGAATTTATCGAATGCTGGCGTATATTGCTTCGGCACCATAACCGTGTACTCAAACGGCGCCGTGCCGGACGCATTGCTTCCGCCGTAAGGATTGGAACCGCCGTCGTAAGTGTTATTGTTGGAAAACCGGATCGTGTTCATCCCCTGCTGCAGATCCGCGTCAATCGTGATGCTCGCATACTGCTGCCAGGAAATCGTGTTTTTAAAATAGATCGTCTCAGGCTCGGCGCCGTTCACCGAAACCTGCGCGTACCGCTCAACAACGTTGTTGTTGTAAGAGTGGGAGCCGGAATATTCGCCGTTGGCATAAGTAACGACCAGCTTGTATCTGCCCGCTTCCGGCGCGTAAATATCGGGAATTTCCAAATACCTCTCCTGTCCATCATAGGAAGTGATGCCGCTGACGTATTTGCCGCCGGATGCATACTTGGCAAATACATCTTCGCGGATCAACGGCTGTTCGCCTTCCGCCGGCGTTCCTGAGACAACGGCTTCCTCGGCTTCCCTCATAAATATGGCCTGGTTATTTGCAAATACGGCCTCCACGTAATCCATGCTCAGGTTTGCCGTCGACCGGATATCGATCAGATTGATGCCGGTTCGCAGGAACATGCGGACCGTCCATGTGCGCCATTCGCCGTTCGTATTATTCAACGGAATATTCATTACATTGCTCCGGTCATGATCGATCATAAGCGTACCGGTATTCTGTGTGGCAAGCTTGAACGTCACTTCGTACATGCCGTCCTCCAGCACGCTCAACGCGAACCGTGTCTTCGCACCGGAATCGGCGCCTGCACCGCCGCTGCTGCCCGACTTGTTCGGATTCCCGCCGGAAGCCCCGTACCCCGTCACGTATCCGGCGCCTTCGAACCCGGGCAGCAGGCTTTCTCTTCGGAGCCCTTTATTTGTGTCATAATCGGCAAATTCAGCCTGTATGCGGTAAGACGGCTGCGCTCCCATAACGCCGTTATAGGTCAGTTCAATCGCGTCCAGCGTCGCCGCTCCCTGCCCCATCTCGCCCGTATCCTGGTTATATTTGCTGATTGCAATCGAATGCGTGCCTACCGTCAGATTCACATACCGGCTGACCATCCCATGCTGCCGCCAGCTGTAATCGGCACGCAGCACCATTTTCTCAGAGGGCTCATTATCGATCTTAATAAAAAACTCGGAATTCTGACGCTGCGTCGACAATCCTCCACCCGACTGCGCCGGAAGCGCTGCGGTGGAGCCGCTGCCTTCGACAATATCCAGCCGGTACAGGCCGTCCTTCGGCACCGTTACGCTCGTAAATTTGACGACGCTGTCCGGATGGTCAATGCCGCCGATATGCTGCCCGTTCGAAGAAGCATTGCCGGAGTTGGCTCTCGGATACACACTGGTCGGATTCAACACATTCGTTCTTATTTCCGCATGCTCGGCTTCGTACCGTTTGGTCCATACGGTATACGGCTCCGAATCGGCAGCCTCCGTCATAACGGCGTAATACGCTGCGGTACTGTCATCCATCGTTACGGGCAATGTCACGCTGCCGTTCACGACATCGAAGTTGCCGTCGATGATTTGGGCCGGTTCCGTCAGGAAGCCGGTCAGGCCCGTATATCCCGCATACCATACGGTAATATGAACCTTGTCCTTGCCTGCAAAGAATTCCGGGCTGTTCGCATGGCCGGTTACGTTATTGAACACAATCCGGCCCTGGCCTCTGGTTCCGCCGAAGATAAGGTTGACCTGCCTTCTGTTATCATCGACGGTGGAAAGCCCATACAATCCGGGGCCGAAAGCATCTCCGTCGTCTCTTGCCTTCACGACGTTAACCTTGGCCATCCGCCCTTCCATGTCGGCGTACCATTTGTAGAGCCACCATGCGCCGTTCGGCTCATTCTGTCCGGCGAGCAGCGACCCGTACGAATTGGCAGTATTCCAATAGGGCAGCGCGCCATGAATCTTCAATTCGTCGTACCGGGCGATATATTGGACAAGCGAGCCGCCCATTGCGATTTCCGCGGTCGAAGCGTACTCGTTAATATCGACGGGAATCGGGAAGGGGCTCTCGCGGTCCGGATACAGAGCAGCATACACAGGCGCTTGCGCCGCTTCGAGCGCGCGGAAGGCTGCCAGGTTGCCTGGCGCGTTATTGTAAGCCTTGTTGGAAAGCAAATGCCACGATACAATGTCGGGCAGGCAATCGTTCTGAACGCAGAACGAAAGGAGAGAGGAGAGCACATTGGACTTATAGTCAATTAAGTTCGGCCCCGATATTTTCGCGCCGGGATCGATCGCTTTAATGACCCGGTACACTTGCAGCCAGTCATTGTTGAAGGTGTTCCTGGAATTCGCACCGGTTGAATTGTTCGCATTGATGCTCGGAAAGCGGGTCGAATCCGCTTCCGGCTCGTTGTAAGGAATATACACAAATTTCTCATCCGGATTCCTGCCCGGATTTTTGGCGGCCCATGCGTCTTTGTAGGCTTTAACCGCCGTCACTACCGGTACGACCGCTTCATTGATGTACTCTTCAGCCGTCCTGGAAGGATAATACCATAAGCCGTAATAATCTTGTATTAGGATCTGGACAAAGCCTCCGCCCGCTTCAAAGAAATCGTCCGCCACCCGCAGACCGTCCCCTGAAGGATGCTGAACGCCGTTAGGAGCTTTCTGCGAAATATGCGACGGCTTCAGAGGAATGATCGTGTTGATGTCGGGTACATTCGGTTCGCTGAGGCCGTACAAGGCCGCACTTGCCCCGTGATAGATATCGCCGAGCGACTTGTCGGCCAGGTCAACGCTGATCTCAGCCCAGGAGGATGCCCCCAAAGCGGTCGATGTTAAACCAGGGAATAAAGACATCATCAATGCGATCATCAGAACTAACGATAACGGTTTTCTTCGTCTCACTACATTCACGCTCCCTTTTATTTTTACTCGAGGTTCAGTTCCAGACGGTTGTTGAGTGGACAAGGATCGGCTTTTCTCCCGTCCGGACCCGGGTTACCTTTCTTCAAACATTCAGCCTTTTACCGATCCGGCCGTAATGCCGCTCACAAACTGCTTCTGCAGCATGATAAAGACTGCGATCACCGGTACGGAAGCCATCACCACCGCGGCGAACATGATCGGGTAATTGGTCAAGTACCGGCCCATATATTTGGACAACCCCAGAGAAATCGTCTTGATCTCTTCGCTCCGGATATAGAGCAGCGGATTATAAAAATCATTCCATATAAACAATAAATTCAGGATGAGCACCGTGCTTACTGCAGGCATGCAGAGCGGCAGAACCACCTTGCGAAACGCCTGGAATTCGTTGCAGCCGTCTATAACGGCCGCCTCGTCCAATTCCCTCGGAATGGTCCGGAAAAATCCGCTCAGAATGAAAATCGAGAAGCCCATCGTAGACGCAATGTAAATAATGATGACAGACCAGATCGTGTTCACAAGCCCCAGCTTGGCAATCATCAAATAGGTCGGAATCATCACCGCCTGCGCCGGTACGATAATTCCGAAAATAAAGTAGATATACAGCTTGTCGCCGAATTTAAAATCGTTTCGCGTCACCGCATAGGACGTTATCGTGCCCAGGAAGAGAACCGCCGCCAAGGAAATCGCCGAAATGACGATCGTGTTTTTAAAATAGACCAGCATGTCCCCTTGAATGAACGCGGTATGAAAGTTTTCAAAAACAGGCGTTTTCGGTACTGAAAAGGGGTTATTGAACAGCTCGCCCGACGTCTTGAACGCACCGAAAAACACGACCGCGAGCGGCGTTAAGACGACAAGCGAGAAAAGGAGCAATGCGGCGTACTGTAATGGCAATAATTTATCTCTCATCAGGCTCTCCCTTAGTAACCGATGTCTTTGGCCCGGAATAACCGGATCTGTACGAAGCCGACGATCATGATCACGACGAGCAGCACAAGCGAGACGGCCGATGCGTATCCCATTTCACCGTAAGTGAAGCCGATTTTGTAAATGAGCGTCCCGAGTACTTCCGTTGAGCTGCTGATCGGCCCTCCCGGCGGCGTGATGATATAAATCAGATCGAAAACCTTAAGGCTGCCCGTCGTCGACAGGACGACATTCATCATGATCGCCGGCTTCAGTAAAGGGACCGTCACATGGAGGAGTTTCCTGAAACGGTTCGCTCCGTCGATATCGGCGGCCTCATACAGGGAATCCGGAATCGTGAGCAGCCCTGCGATAAAGATCACCATGGAGTATCCCACATATTGCCAAGCGTTGACGAATGCGATGGAGAAGAGTGCGGTACCGGGGTCTCCCAGCCAATTGCGCGACATGAACCCGAGTCCAACCGATTGAAGAAACGAATTGAGATATCCATTCATCGGATCGAACATATACGACCAGACAAGCGCAAGGGTCACATTGGAGAGAACGACAGGGAGCAGGAAAATCGTTTTGAAGACGTTCCCGCCCCGCAGCTTTTTGACCAACACCAGGGCAAACAGCAAAGCCAGCGTCAATTGGACCAGCACGACTGTAATCATATATACGATGTTGTGCCAAAGCGCGCCCGCAAACTCCGTGTCATCGGTAAACAATCGGATGAAATTATCCAAACCGACGAACCGCATTTTCGTATTACCGCCGTTCCAGTCGAACAGGCTCAGATATAAATTGCCGACAATAGGCAGCAGAAAAAATGAAGTATAGATGACAAGCGCGGGCAGCGTAAACAACAGCAGAATAAGGTTTCTTCGGTTCCGGGCGGAAATCAGGCCGTATTTTTTCATCATTTGAGTCACCTTACTTCCTCGCTTCGTCGATCGCTTTCTGAATCTCCTCCAGCGTCTTGTCAAGCTCTTGTCCGGCCAAATACTTGTTTACGGCTTCAAGGATCTTTACTTGCAGCGATTCGGTCGATACGGTGTGCGGCCAATAGAGCGTGGCATCGTCCCGGGTGACGACGGCTGCGATTTTTTGGCTTACCGGGTCGGTGATTGCGGCATCCTTGACGGAAGGCACGGCCTTAGCGCCTGCGGACAGCTTCTCCTGGTTCGCTTTGCCGTTCATGAACGCTACGAATTTCTTAGCTTCCTCCGGATGCTTCGTCTTATTGTTAATAACACGGTAGGTGCCGACATTAATGTTCGGTACCGTCTTGCCGCTGCCCGGCACGATCATGAAGTCGATATCATTGTCCGGATTGCGCTCCATGATGCTGGCAATATCCCACGTTCCCGTAATGATCATCGCCGCTTTGCCTTGGCCGACCAGATCCTTCGCCTGCTCGTGCTTGATTCCCGTCCAATCCTTCGGCAAGTAGCCGTTATCGACAAGCAATCGGTGCTTCTGAATCGAATCGACAAAAGCGGGATCGTCGATCTTCACCTCGCCGCTTTCCAGCTTGGCGGTCCAAGCCGCATCGGCTCCGTTATTCGACATCAGGGAGCCCCAGAAAAATTGCGGCACCCACCATTCCGAATCCATCGCGATTGGAATAATGCCTTTATCCTTCAAAGCTTCGCATACCGCGATAAATTCGTCCCATGTTTGCGGAACTGTCAGCCCGTGTTCTTCAAACATCGTTTTGTTGTACAGCAATCCGTCGCTATGCATCAGTTCAGGCACGCCGTACATTTTGCCGTCGATCGTAACGGGCTTCAGGGATGCAGGCAAATATTCATTTAGAAACGCTTCCCCGGTTAAATCCAGATACACTTGGTCGTCAAGCGCGGCGAATTCGGCAAACAAGCTTGGGGACCACGTATCGAACACGTCCATTTTCTCTCCGCCGAGAAGACGTGTCTTGATGCCTGCCGTATAGTTTGCATTTTGGATGAAATCCGTATCGATTTTGATGCCCGGATTCTGGGCTTCGAAGTCGGCGATCGCGTCATAATAGGCTTTGCCCGCTTGCGCCGTATCCAGCAAATAGCTGGAATAACGAAGCGTAACCTGCTTCCCGTTCTGTTCATTGCCCGCCTGTTCCCCTGTCCCTTCACCGGTCGAATCGGCAGGCTTATTGCCGCCGGAACAAGCTGTCAAAGCGATCATAAGTATTGCTGAAACAATAACGGCAAACCATCTTTTATTAACAGCGCTCATCATCCTGATTTCCCCCTTCGGTTATTCATTGCAAGTTTTATTGTATAGAGGCTGCCTCTCCTTCGAAATGAACACCGTTTACCGGATCTGATACTTTTTTGACTTGTTCTCCCTGCCGGAAGTGCCGATAAAAAAAGGCATGGAGCGTCCATGCACTATTTTGACTTTCTCATCCACTTTTTTACGCTTTGCGGTATTCCTCGGGACTAACACCGACGATTCTTTTAAAAATTTTGCTGAAATAAGTGTAATTCGGATAGCCGACCTTTTCGGCGACTTCATAGACTTTCATATGTCTGGATTCAAGATAAAATTTCGCTTTGTCGATCCGCACTTTGGTCAAAAAACGGATGAAATTGTCCCCAGACTCTTGTTTGAACACCCGGCTTAAGTAAGACGGATTGACGTTGATTTGACCCGCGACGCTCTGCAGCGAGATATCCTCCGCATAGTAGTCCATAATAATGTCGATCGCCATGTCCACGTAGCTCCGCTGTTCGGCTTCCGCATTCTGCCCCTGATAACGGTCAATCAGATAGCTTTCGGCGAAGGCATGAAGCTCCTGCAACGTATCCGATTCCAAAATGGCTTCATAGGCCGTTTTGCCCTCGGTCGCTTTATTATGGGGTGCGGGAAGGTACGTCCCGATCCATTCGATCAACCGGATATACATCTGGCGGATCGCTTGTTCGGCAATATTTTCTGCCGATATCCTTTGCTCCAGCATCCGGATGCAAGCCAAGCCGTTCTCAAGATTCATCGTTTTCAGCGCCATCCGGAATGCCTTTTCGTCTTCGCGATTCAACAGATTAGCGTTATTGTTTCGTACCGGCCCCGACATGATGTCATCCGAGTATATTGCGCGGCCGCCCCCTTGAAAAAAACGTTCCCGAACGGCGTTATCCGCTTCCTTGCAGGCGGCTTTCAAACGGCTGTAACCGGATACGACCGTACTTACGCCGACCGTAACCGACAGATTCATGAAATCGCACATCGCCTCAATTATTTTGCGGCATAACCGGTCCGCACTCTCTTTCCAGGCTACTTCAGCCGCTTCGCGAGAGTCGGGATTGACGAACACCAAATACTCCCTGGAGCTTTCAATAATAATCTCCTTGTTCCACTTGGAAGGGATTATTTCTTCCAAAATATTGACGATGGAATACCGGAGCAGCTTTTCATCCTTCTCGACATATTTGCTGCGGATCTTTTCGAACCGGTCAATCGATAGCATCATCACATGAAGAGGTTCAGGCTGAAGCCTTACGTTCAATGCCTTCATATCCTCCATAAAATCCCTCTCGGATTTCAAGCCGCTGATCAGCTCCTTGAATGCACTCTCCTTCAGGTAGCCGACCGTTTGTTGATAGGCGCCTGCCATAGGGGTAGAATTTCTCCGGAGACTTTCGTCATCCTTGGCGAGTTGTCTGATTCTGCCCAGCACTTCAAACAGCTGATGCTGCTTGAGGTCGCTCTTGATCAAATAATCGACGGCACCGAGCTTCATGGCATCCTTGACGTAGCGGAACTCCTCCATACAGCTTAAAATGACATATCTGCATGACTTAAGCCGCAGGGACGCTTGCCGGATCAGTTCGATTCCATCCATCACCGGCATCTTGATATCCGTTATGATCAAATCCGGAGGGTCGGTCTGAGCGAGATCAAGCGCCTCTCTGCCGTTCGATGCTTCTCCGGCAACCGTAAATCCATGCTCTTCCCAAGAAATCATCGATTTCAAGCCGATTCGCATCAGCAGCTCGTCATCGACAATCAATACTTTCATCATCCTGTTCCAGCCCCCTGCCCCTACCTGGTTCAATATTGGGAATGCGAATATAAAACGTCGTTCCTTTTCCCTTCTCGCTGGTAAAACGAACCCCGTAAGCGGGACCGAAACGCTTCTGAATCCTGCTGTTCACATTGCCTACTCCGATACCGTTAAACGCTTCGGTCCCGTTCGAGATTCCTCTCTTTAACGCTTCAATCGCCGCCCTGTCCATGCCAATGCCGTTATCCGCTACGGAAATGACGATATCGCCGTCTTCGCGATAGACAGCAATACGGATACTTCCGTCATCGTCATTTTCCGGAAGGGCGTGGAATATGGCGTTTTCTACGATGGGTTGAATCGTTAACTTCAAGATTTTGCAATCCAGCAGCCCTTCGTCCACATCATACTCGACCCGGATCCGGTTATAGTAACGGACTTTTTGGATCGTAACGTAATGTCTGATGTTCTCCAGCTCGTCCCCGATCGTGACCAGGGTGCCGACTTTGCTGGTCGTGTAACGAAGCATCGAGATTAACGCCTCCGTCATCTGGACGATCTTGTCCGAGCGCTGCATGGAAGCGATCCATTTGACGGAACCGAGTGTGTTGTACAGGAAGTGAGGGTTGATCTGCGCTTGCAGCGCCTGGATTTCCGCTTCCGCCTTTTCCTTCTCCTCCTGGTAAATGCGTTCGACTAGCCGTTTCAATTCCTGCGACATCAGCGTGAAGCGATTGGCAAACAGGCCGATCTCGTCATTCGATCGGATCGACGGCAGCGGCTCGAATTGACCCCTTTCCACCGAGGTCATGCTGCGCATTAAGATTTTGATGGGACGTGTAATTCGGGTCGATACATAATAGGAGCTTAGAACGGCAAACAAAATGAGCAGAATCGCAATTATAATCAAATTCCGCCGAAGGATGTCCCCTTCGGCGGACAGTTCACCGAGCGGCATATGCAGAATCGTAGTCCAGTTGCGATGTTCGAACGGCATTAAGGCGACGATGTAATCCGTGTTGCCGGAACGAAGAACGGCCTCGCCGGAAGTCCCGTCGATGCGGTCCAGACGAACCGGGAAAACATCGGCAAACGGTTTCCCGAGCGTCCCGTAATCGCTGTTGTACACGATATTCCGGTGCTCGTCGAGAATCGTAAACGCCGTACGCCGGGATTCGAGCAGCCGTCCGTTGACTTTATCGATGAAGTCGAGATCAATGCTGATCACCATCACGCCGAGCAATTTGCCGTTATTCATATCGAAGATTTTGCGAAGACTGGAAACAGCCCAGTTACGTTCGCTTTTGATCTGCAAGTCCCGGTGCGTTGGCAGGTAACCTGCGGCATCGGGAGACTGAAGGAATGCCTCAAACCATGGTTCCTTGAGAGCGCTATACGTATAGTTGATAGGCTTGTTAGAGCTGATATATAGATCCCTGCCGCCGTTCAAGTTATAAATATAGACGGAAAATGCGCGGTCCTTCATCATAATGTAATTCATCAGCAGACGATGGACCTGATTTTCGTGGACTTTATTGCTGTCCCGCAAATAGTTTTGTATCGGGTAATTGTCTTGTTCCGAGTAAGAGACATAGCTGTTCACACCATAGCTCGCTAACATGGATATTTTCTCCGCCTCGTTCAAATATTCGTCAACGCTGGAATTCGCCTGTCTGGCTATTTCCTGAAGCAGATCCGCATACTTCTCCACCAGCAGCTTCTGAGAAGAAAGATAAGAGCTGTACGACATGACGAGGATCGGCAATATGATAACGATTAGAAACAAAAAGACCATTTTGGTCCTAATGCCGATAAAGCGCTTTCTTTTCGTAGCAATGCCCTCCCTCCAATGTTATATGTACGTGATACATGAATTACCGCTATTGGCCGAGCTCCACAATCCGCATGAAATTCGGACATTGCTGCGTCATGATTTACGACCGCCCGGGCCGCAAAATACGACCTCCTGAACGGCCATTTCCGTCTTCCTGTAGGCTTCCTCTATGCCTAATTCGTATATTAACGACTTCATGACATTTTTCGCTTTCAGTACGGCTTGGATAGACTGCTTGAATGGGAAAGGTGTCAGCACAATTTCTCTTTCGTTCAACCAACGCGCGGTTAAAAGCTCGCCCGCCTGTTCGTTAAAGAGCTCGGAACCTTTAATGCCATCACGATACCATGGATGCTCCCGTTCTTTGGCCGCGCCGGGCTCATTCAGACAAACATAAAGCGAGAGATCGTCGCATAATTGCAGAAGCAGGAAATGCTTGTTGATCGCCTCCCAATCGGTCAACTGTAAATCGAATATTATTCTTTCTTGTCTCTCCTGTTCATATTGAACAAAAGCGATACATTCCGGATGGTTGGGGTCAGGAAAAAAAGAAGCGTAATGCAGGCTGCACAGAAGCCCGGCGTAGCGGCTTTGAGCTTCAATCTCATCCAACCCCGTCTTATAATGGGTCAACTTCGGCAGCAAAGGATAGTCGCTGAAAGAGAAAGGAGCTTTAGTCCTGTCGTTCCAGACCGGCGTATCGTCCAGCCGGATATGGCTGCGGTCATGCTCATAAACGGCCAGAAGAACCTCCTCCTGCCGCTCGTCATCCGCAAGCAAGGCCGTGCTCAACCCTGAGGCAAGCTGTCCGGACAAATGGGCGTGGTCGTGCTGCTTGATCATATAAAACGCTTGATCGGTTTCCCGAACGATCATCTCCACATTCCTCCTTTTTTCAATCAAGTACCTTGAAAGCTTCGATGAAGCTTTCCGGGTTTTCCTTCACCGGGTAAGAGTATACGCCGCGTTTCGTGTGCAAATACAAAAGCCCCTCATCGTTTCCCATCTGGCGGTAGGACATATCGAACACTTCGCTAATAAGGAACTCCCGGTGCTTAGTGACGATTTTATCTACATACAAGTATATCTGACGGTGCTCCACTACCGTTGTATCTTCAATGCCGTTAACTTCCCTTAGAACTTTATAATAGGGCTGCACTGCGATCCAATCCATGATTCGCCTCCTTACATAGGGATCTTTGAGCATGACATAGGGATCCGATTTAAGTCTCTCCGCTTCAAGTCTCTCCGCCTTCGTTAATCTTCTTGAGTTCAATATAACAAAAATCCGGCAGCAACCCCAACCCGTTCCAAAATAATATTTAAAATTAAAAACGAATTTTGTGCAATCAAGAGCTTACGCGAGAAAAAGCAAGATTTCATTTTCTGAAAATGCCCTCAGCCTATAAAAATAGTGACAAGCGAAAAAAGGCGAACATCTGTTTTTGCGGTTTGACCCTTTTGTTCCAATGTTGCTACGATAAGTGCACTTTCATGCGCTGAAAACGGGCTTTTTATTTAATCGCATCATTAGTGAGGGGGCAATCACAGCTTGTTTAAATTACCGGAATGGTTTGTCTTTTTTGCCAAACAGCTCAGCCGCTCCAAAGGAGCTTTTCTGTTAGTGGCATTGTTAACCGTTACCGCCGCGATATGCGGAGCGGCCGCCCCATTGCTGATCGGCAGGTTGATGGACAACATTGTACTGCACGGCGGCGAAGGAATCGTCCTGATATCGATCCTGTTGTTAGGCGTATTGCTGCTCTCGGAACTAACCACAACGCTGCGCGCTTACCTGTCGGCCAGGACGATGATCCGGCTTTCCTACTCGCTCACCGAGGATACGCTGGCTGCCGTACTCCGCACCTCTTCTCAGTTTTTCTCGAAGACTTCAAGAGGAGAAATGCTGCAGCGATGCACGCAGGATACGAAGGTCATTCAGAAATTCGGCTTGTCCAACCTCCCCGAATTCGCCGGACAGCTTCTGCTTGCCGTTTCGGCAGTGACCGTCATCGCTCAGTGGAATTGGCTGCTGGCTGCGGTCCTGCTCTGCACATACATCATGCTGTTTATTCCCATCCATGTGTATGGGCGGAAACGGGGAATCGCCAGAAAAAAGCTGGCCGCACATGATGCCCGGCTACGCCAGGGAGTACTGGAAAAGCTCGATACAGTCAAACAGATCAAATTGTTCGGAACCGAGCGCAAAGAATATGAAGACATCGCAGCAGAGCAGGAAAAATGGGCAGACCTCAAGTTCCAGGAAGGCATCGTCGAAAGCATGTACAGAACATTCCCGCGTATTCCCGATTCGCTGGCCCCTGCTCTCGTCTTTCTGTTCGCCGGTTGGCAGATGATCTCAGGACAAGCATCAGTCGGGCAACTGGTAACGATCCTCGCCTACATCCCTGCGATCAATGCGCCGGTACGTTCGTTTTTCGAGCTGTATGTGAGCTTTGCCGATATCAAGGTGCGCATTCACGGGATAATGGAATATTTGCGTTTGCCGGTCGAGCCGGGCAAGCAAGCCGGTTTGCGCAGTTTGCCCGATTATCGCGACCGGACGATTTCCTTCGCGAATATCCATGTTGCCGGCGAACGCGGCGAAATACTGCGCAACCTCAGCTTTACGATAACACCGGGCGAGCATGTGGCAATCGTCGGTCCGAGCGGAGCGGGGAAGAGTACGCTGCTTAAGCTTCTTCTCCGGCTGCAGGAACCTTCGCAGGGCAATATCCGGATCGGCGGTATTTCGATAAAAGAGCTGGATGCCGCGCATTTGCGCAGCCGGTTCGGATATGTCATGCAGGAAGGCGTCTGGTTCCGCGACAGCCTTTATCATAATTTAGCTTATCTTGCGAAAGCGGAGCGGGAGACGCTGGACAGATGGATGAAAGCTTTCGGCGCCGAAGATATTGTCACGCTGCTTCCTTACGGTTACGATTCCGATATCGGTCCGGGCGGCGAGCGCCTCTCCGGCGGTCAGCGCCAACTTATTGGGCTCGTGCGCACGATGGTCAAGCAGCCCGATCTGCTGCTGCTCGATGAGGCAACCTCCTCACTCGATCAAATTACCGAGAGCGGTGTGTATGAAGCTTTAGACATCCATGCAGCGGGCATTACCCGAATTAACGTCACACATCGGCTCAGAGGCGCGGCGTTAGCGGACCGAATTCTCGTGCTCGATCAGGGAGAACTGATTGAGGAAGGAACGCATGAACAGCTTTTGCGCCGGAAAGGCCTGTATGCCGAGCTATGGCGGCAAGAGTCCGATCAGAGCGAGATAACTTCCGAACATGCCGCGCGGGAAGGGGGTGGCAGGCATGAGCGTCAATATGCTTCCACAGCCCGATAAGCGTGGGGCCGTCGCGGCTTATGCAAAAGAGCATCTCACTTCCAAATGGATCAATGTCTTTCTCATTCTCATGAAAAATGTAACCGGAAGTCTGTTGTACATGGTGCCTCCTTTCTTATCCAAATACGTGCTTGAGACCTTGCTTCCTCAGAAAAATTGGAATCTGCTTGTGATTGTCACGGTATGCATGGTTGCCGCTCCGATTACGGGAAGTATGATGATCATTTTGGAAAATATGTGGGGACGCTTCATCATCCGCGTGTCCGGCCGGGGAAGAGCGGACTTATACAACGGTATTCAGAATCGGTCAATGGAATGGCTGCGTTCGAATAAGAGCGGCGATCTCTTGACCCGAATGCTCGATGACACCCGTTCGATCACCGATCTGGTGAACGGACGGCTCGGATTCATGCTGTTTCACGTTGTGACGATCACTGTCGGATCGGCGATTCTGCTTGTGCTTGAGCCCGGGATGGCTTCCATCGTGCTTGTATTATGGATCGGGCAAGCCGTTCTAATGACGAAGCTGGGCAAACATGTCAAACAGAGAGCGGCAGATACCGCACGTCATAACTCGCTCGTCGCCGAGACCGTCCGTGAACTCGTGTCCGGAGCCGCCTTCATTAAAGCGGCCGGAAAGGAGACTCAGGCTCTCGCCAATGTGAGAGCCTGCTTGGATCAGGAATGGGACCACACCCGGCGCGGCGTCCGGGCCGATCATAAGGCTCGAATGATCCATACGGCGCTGGATGCGTTCATCCTTGTATTGATGTATTCGGCAGGCGGCTGGTTCGTGCTGCACGATCAACTGACGCTTGGGTCGCTTGTTGCCTTCGTTGCGGTATATAACTGGCTGCGGCCATTCGGAATTCAACTGATACAGATGGTCTTTGCTGCCATGAAAGTGATCCCATCGATTGACCGGGTAACGGAGATCGCTTTTCCGGCGCATGAGAGGAAAGGGGGAGTTATTCCTGAGGGATTGGTGACACTGGAGGCGCAGCGTGTATCCTTCCGGTACGACAGCCGGACGGCGCTCAGCGACGTGAGCTTTCGGATTGCACCCGGCTCTATTGTATCTATTGTCGGTCACCGGGGCTCGGGCAAATCGACGCTCGCCGATCTGCTCCTCGGTCTGCGCGAACCGGCTTCCGGCATCGTCAGCTTCAGCGACATTCCGCTCGTTCACCTCGACCCTTCTTGGCTGCGGCGTCATGTGCTTTGTGTGACACAGGATGTAATGCTCCGAAGCGGTACGATTCATGACAATATCATCTATGGAAGCGATGAAGTCGGGATGGAGGCCGTCCATGAAGCCGTCCGCACCGCTGAGCTGGAAGAGTGGATTTCCCGCCTTCCCGATGGACTTCATACCGTTGTAGGCGAGCAGGCGCTTCAAATCTCAGGCGGCGAAAGACAGCGGATCAGCATCGCCCGCGCAATTCTGCGCAAGCCGGACATTCTGATTCTTGATGAGGCGACCTCGTCGCTCGATCAAGGAACAGAACGAAGGCTGCTGGAAGGGCTCATCCGGGATTTGAAAGGGACCACGCTCATCTTTATCACCCATCGGCTCGAGATTGCCCTGCGTTCGGACGAAATCCTCGTCATGGACAATGGCCGCCTTGCTGAAAGAGGCGATCATGCCGAGCTTATTTCGCGGCCGAGCATTTACCGCGAGCTTTGGGCGGCGCAGGGAGCGGGTGGGAAGGAATAATAACGATAATAACGGACTGCTCGGAATACGAAAAAAGTCAGCAAAAGTAATGACGATTACTTTCGCTGACTTTTTATTTTGGCTATGTTAAACTTGCTTGTTGATTTTCATACAAAAGTTAACCGCCCACTGAAAGGCGGTTAACTTAATCCAATGGCTATTCATCTATAAATGCTTTTCATAAAATACCATTGTCATTTTGTCGTTAGTTACTTTTGTTGCACCCGTTTTTTTATAGCCTATCTTTTCATACAAATAACAGTTTCCTTTCTCTTGTAAGATGGTACCCAATTTCCATGACTTTGCATCATCATATATCTGCTCAACCATTGTAAAGACTTTTTGAGCAATTCCTTTTCCTTGATGTTCTGGCAGTATAAAAATTGGGCTAACACTATAGATTTGATTATCTTTTTTCACGACTCTAATTCCACCAACAGCAACCTCAAGATGATGAATTATGAAATAATCTGTAAAAGATTGATTGATTTGAGTAATAATTCTTTCTACGGTTTCATTGGCGGGGCTTGTTTCAAAATCCTGATATTTTTCCAACAAGGGCATAAATGCTTTGACTTTCATTTCATGAATAGTCACTGCATCTTTTAAATCTGCTTTACATAATGAAACCTCCATTAAATATATACCTCCTATTGAGACGCTTGTTAAAAATACGATTTATAGTACATGCTCTGTTAACTTAGTACAAGAAAGATGTTCGTCTAAGTTTGGTGTTTGTTTCATTTACAGCAAATAAACAAGATAAAACTAACATATTTTTCTTATTCGACGTTGTATTCTCATATTCCTTGCTGTCTAAGTAACGGAACCACGCCAGATAATGTTGCAAATACTTGGTAGCAACACCATTAAAGCGGTCCATCCATTTCTTTAAACGGCTGTGATAGCTATTTACGTTTTGAATGTGGTACACGCCTTTCACACGTTGCTTCCCGTCAGATTTGAAACGGTAATGAAGCAAACCTTTCTTGTTCGCATAAAAACTGAATGCCCTCCACGAATCGGTACAAAGAACGTTTGAGGTAGAGAGATTCACGCCAATAGCTTCATCTAACTTAGATGTCCGAATACGCCCACGCCCAAGAACGCCAGAGTAAGTTATCTTTTGACGGTCACGGGCAACCAAAACGCAAACCTGGTCGTTGCTGATACCACGATATTTTGCTTTGCCGCCACGTTTGCGTGGTTTACGTTCGGTAATTTTCCGCTTGCCCTTTTCCGAGAATAAGAAATAAGTCTCGTCCATTTCGACGATGCCTTGGAAAGATTCGGTTGGAATTTGCTTCAAAGCGGCAAGGATTTTATGTCGCCAGTAAAACAAGGTCACATGCGTAACTTCTTCATGCAGTATTTCAGCACACTTACGAAGGGAAAAGCCTTCAATCATGCATTCAATGAATCGAACCCAAAGATGAGGTCTGCGTGTGCGTTGGAGAGGTGTGTTCGTAAGGTCGTTAAACGTTTGACGGCAGGACTTACAACGGTAACGTTACGTTTGACCTCCCCAGTACGGGTTTTTACAACGTATTTACCGAACCGAACAACAGAATAATTTTTGCAATGCGGACAAACAAGCCCGTCTTTATGCTTCTGTTCTTGAATTTCATCTATTTCTCGTAATGGAGCCGAAATTCCCTTTGTTCGAGATTGCAAAAAATAGATAAGCTCTCGCTTTCCGCTATCATCCAGGGTATCCGCAAGCCGTTTCAATTCCTTCAAATCCATGGTTAAATCATCTCCGAAACAATAATGTTATCCTAATTTTAGAACAAATGTTCGTAAATATCAAATATCAACATTAAGGATTAACATAGCCTTTATTTTTATACACTCGAGAGACTCCCGTACCCCGTTCTTTTTGAAGACCGGCTCATTTTCAATCCAATAAAACAATGTCCATGACCAGCTTTCTGTGAAGGAATTTTTATACAAAAACATATATATGCTCCTTATACAACACCTACCTGCCATTGATCCTCATACACAATATGACCGACAACATTGGTATAAACGACATCGTAGGCCACGCCGTATTTATCCAACAAATCCATTAACGGCCCCAACCTCTCGATCATCTCCGCCGATTTCTCCGTCTTGAACCACGTGATGGCTTTCATTTGGTTTCCGTCTTCGTAAAATGGAGGCTCCGGCAGATGCCTGACAAACCAATCCTCAATAGCCAAAAACAATGCTTTTTCCTCTTCGTTCAAACAATTCGAACGCATTGTGCCTCTCAACAGATGCCAGCAAGCCCCAAAGATGCCAACCGGTTTCCCTGTTTTGCCGCAGTAACGGACTTGGATACGAAGATACTTTTGTCTCATGCTGTTATCCTCCTACAACTCGTTCGATTCTGTATATCGCTTCCTGGACCGTGAGCACCGATTCCGTCATTTCCTCCATATCCTTCAAACGCACCTTGCCAAGCCTCACTTCATCCTCGCCTGCCAGCAGGACGAACCGAATCCCTTGGATCGAGGCGGCGGCCAGCGATCTTTTCAACTTCCTTCCGCTTGTGTCCATTCCCGTACGTATACCGCAAGCGCGAAGTTCGGCGGCTATGTTCAAAACATCCGGAATCACGTTCCCGATCGAAATGACAACAACGGATACAACTGATGATTGCTCTACTTCCCGATTGCCAATCATCTGAATCATCGATTCCATACCGAACGACAGACCGACGGTCGGATAACGGATATCATCCCTGCCAACCAATTGACCGATAATAGCATCGTATCGTCCGCCGCCGCCCAAGCTTGAAGTATAAGCATTGGTAGCATCAAAGATTTCGTACACCGTTCCGGTATAAAATGACAAGCCCCGCGACAGAAACGGGTCAAAGATACATGTATCGGCCAGTCCGATCTTTTCGATGATTTCCTGTAAGGCCCGCACCTCTACCGCCCCGGGATAATTCCCGGTTCTATGTTTGTCGGAAAGTTGTTCAATGCTTGGTTTTTCCATTTCAATCAGTTCCAATATCGAAGCCGTCGTTTCCGTCCCAATCCCTTTACCTAGTAATTCTTCTCCCACGCCTTCTTGACCGATCTTCGCAAGCTTGTCAAGCGTCAGCATAACGGACAGCAGCTCACAGGCAGGCACCCCGATAGATTCAAGCAACTCACCCAGAAATCTTCGATTATTCCATCTCACAATGATTGGTATCTCAAGACTGCGAAACACTTGAGCTGCAAGCTGCATCAGCTCCGCTTCGGCCTCAGCCCCTGCGACTCCGACGGTGTCGACATCGCATTGCAGAAATTCGCGCAACCTCCCCCTCTTCACCGGTCCGTCACGGAACACTTTCCCGATCTCGTACCGCTTGTACGGAAGCTCAATGCCGGGATTCAGCGCGATTACCTTGGCAAAAGGAATCGTCAGGTCGTAACGAAGCCCGAGCCTGCGCTTCCCTTGATCCGTCAGTTGATACATCTCCTTGACGATTTCATCCCCGCCGGCATATTTCGAGTTCAGCAGATCCAGCTCATTTAATACCGTAGCCTCCATTTCTTCAAATCCATACAGCTCAAACGTTTCCCGAAGCAGGGTTTGAACCTTTCTCCGGATTGCCTGTTCCTTCCCGTAATAATCGAACGTCCCTTTTACATTTTGCACGCGTCTCATTCCTTTCCCGATGTAAAAATAAAAAACGCGCCGGACCCTTTGGTCCTGCGCGCTTGGTATGCCGCAGGCGGGCCAACGCGAATAGCGTTAGCCCGCCCTGAAATTTGATTCAGGAGTGCTAACGCTGCTTGTGATAATGAAGTTGAACTTGCATGAATGTATTCATGATATCGTCCCCTTCAACTTGGTACCCCTGATTATAGCGAAATCCAGGAATAGATGCAATAATTTGTTTGACCGGAGAACGTCGGCACGAGTCATCTTTACCAATGTGCCTGAAGCTTGTTCCCGCTCGGGTCATAAAAATGAAAGAAGTAATGCCCGTTGTCTTCCTTCATATCATCCACCTTAACTCCTTGCTCGATAAGGGATTCACGCAACTGATGAATATGCGGACTTGTGAATCCGATCATGAACTCGGACTCACCATTTCTAGAGAAGTGTCCCCGTGACTCTCTGTCGGCCTTAACTAAGACGAGCAACGCGCCTGCCTTTAATTCGACCACAGCCAGCTCTTCATTTTCACGGCGCAATGTAAATCCCAAGCACTCTGTATACCAACGTACGGAATCCTTCAATTCGTTCACCGGAATCCGGAAATAATGAATTTCTTCGATTAAAGAATTAGACTGAGACATAGATAATACTTCCTTTCATAATAAAGTCAATTTATTGGAATACACAAATCCATTTCGAAATCCTGCTCAATTTTCCCGTAAATCCTGTCTCTATACGTGATAATGCTTTCATAGAAATATTCGTATGTGTAACCTTCATCTTCTTTCATCCATGCTTCATCCCATACACCATAAACATCTCCGGCACTTAAATCTTTATTTTTATGGATTACAGCATACCTTCCGTTCGGTATTGTAATACACTCCAGGCCGTCCGGAACGTTATCAAAATGTTCCACTTCGATTCCTATATAATAAATATGATCATCCGGATTATATTCGTTATGGAGCTGAGAAACCAAAGCTACACCATAATGTGCTTCTCGATTCGTCCAGCCCTGTATTTCATTTCCGTCACCTCAATTTTTAGGCTTATTTTATAGGAATCAGTACTTCCGCTTCATCCGGCCAGACAGGGCGTGCGAAACGGTAGATTTCCAGGGCAAGGGCCCGTCCGTCGTTTTGTAAACCGTTACTGTTCAAATAATCGTGGATGACCTGATACGGATCCCCCTTAGACTTCACCTTCGCATAACGATGCGGGGGAATTGTAAACCCGATCATCCCTTCCGGAACTTCCGACAAGTCCTCCACTTCCATACAAATCATGTATGTAAACAGAACCTCACAGGAAAAGCTGGGGCTGATATACCGCTCCGGATGAATCGCGTTTTGAATATCGCCTTTGCGCTCCATAAATTGCCGTTTCATCGCTTCCACCCGCTTGGGGTCGTGTCCCTTGAAGGGGGAAGTCACGGATAATCCTATCAGTTTGATCTCCGGCATTTCTATGATTTCTACGTTCGCTGCTTGATTCGGTGCTTGGTTCATTAACTACTCATCCCTTCTGTCAAAATGTTCGATCAACATCAATCGGCGCTGCAGCACAAGTCATGCAGCTTCTCAAGAATATCATGCGCTTCAATCTCAAGCCCTCGGATCCCGGCCAATGCTTCTATCGCTTCCCTTCGCCGGTCGGGGTCCTCGATGGGTGCATGAGGCTGGCTCCATGGAAACAACTGATTTAATGAGCGAAAAGCCTCTTGAATCTGCCTGTAGTGTTCCGACGCACGGCCCAGCTCTTCGGACAAAACACCGTCAAACCGATCGGCTGCTTCACTCAGGAATAAATGTGCAAAGCGTCGGCTTTCGTGGCATATATCGGTAAAGTAACCCATATAAAAGCCATGGATTGTATTGCTTCGCAATGAATCCATCCACCGGTCGAATGCCGCAGCTCCGCTGTAAAACGTTCGTCCGCCCCATTTGTACGTACCACGTTTATTATGATTCAATGCGAGAGCAAGAGCCGCACGGAGCGCAGTGCGGTCATCCGACGGCTCAACCGGGGAGACCCAATGCAGCGATATAAAACCGCCTTCTTCCGGATCTCCTGTATAGACCCCATCGTTCGCCCATTCTCCGGACCGTTCTCTCTCCCTGCATGAGGCGCATGGGCAATAATTGCGGCCAAGCTTGGACCATGGGATAGCATTGTCAGAGCCTTCATGCCCGTTGCCCCCATGCCATGAGTACGAGTAATACCCTGTATCGTCATAACCGTATACAACGGACGTTTCGTTACCCAAATCGAGCTCTTTGGCGAAGACGGGCAAGCCTTGATCGAGCGCGGATCTCGCCTTGGCCCAAGCCTCCCGCTGAAGCCGCTCAAACTCAATTTTATCCGCAAACGTATGAAATCCCCGAATATCCAGTCCCAAATGGCGCGCCAATGTAAACATCTCTTCTTCAGGCTCTCCGATGTTTGGGGCTGACAGCCGGTCATCGACGACGGTCATAAAAGCGTTGCCTGACATGCCGTAGATCCAGGCCGAAGAAACCGGAATGTTGAAATAATCGAGGCAGGATTTCAACGCCCCGATGTGCGACTTGTGAAAGCCGGAAAAACGATAGCCGTCCAATTTCATCTTAAGCATGGTGATAACTCCCTTCTATGAAGATTTTCATAAAGCTTCGACGACTTTACGGAAGGCTTCGATCGCCGCCATATCGTGTGCTTTCGCTTCTTCGAGCAGCTTGGCGGCCTGCAGCCGGCGCTCCGTGTCCTCAATCAATCCGCGCGGCTGCTCCCACGGAAACAATCGATAGACCTGGTTGAACTTGTCGGCAACAACCTCAAAGCTTGCCAGCGCCTCATCAAAAGCTTCCGGCAATTCAGTGCCCAGACGGACCTTCGCTTCGCGCAAAAATTTGATACCGTTTGACCGGCATGTATCCCATTCATGGGTGTTATAAGCAAAGAACCATCCGTCAACGTTCCCGTTCCGCAGTTCTCTCACCCATTGGTCGTATGCGGCGGAAGCGACGAGCGTTTGCGGGCCGATCAGCTTGCCGTCCGCAAATTCCACAGCGAGCTGAAGCGCGTCCCGCACCGTGCGGCGATCATCTTCCGGCTCTCCCCCAGGCATCATCCAATAGACGTCGATAAGTCCATCACGTTCGCCGAGCGATTTCCATGGAATGGACTCTGTACCATGCCAGCAACTGATAATATAAGCCTCCGCCGAATCGTCATATCCTTGAATAACACTCGTCTCGCCATAATTGAAAGCAAATCCGCGGCCGAAACAAGGATATCCTTCGTCAATCGCTCCTCTAACCGCATCCCAGGCCTTCTTGCGAAACTGATCCAATGCGTCGCCTGAAGCAGTTGCGCTTATTCCTTCCGTACGTACGCCAAGATTGTTCAACAAACCTGTGATCCGACGATGCGGCAGTTCGTGCAATATAGGTCCGGTGTTCACATTTTCGCCGGTCCTAAACATAAACGGAATGGCAATCGCGCCATATAACCATGGCGAATAGGCATGGGACATACCAAGATGCTTGAAGCATGCGCTGTAAGCGTTGATGTTGGATAGATTGCTTCTCCCGCCGTCATATCTGTATCCTTCAATGATTTTGGCCGTTTGTTGGATCATGTTTTTCCTCCTGACATAGGGATCTTTGAGCAGAGCTCAAAGTCTCTCTGATTACATAGGGATCTTTGAGCATGACATAGGGATCTTTGAGCAGAGCTCAAAGTCTCTCTGATTACATAGGGATCTTTGAGCATGACATAGGAATCTTTGAGCATGACATAGGGATCTTTGAGCACGACATAGGGATCTTTGAGCGAAGCTCAAAGTCTCTCCTTTTCCCAAAGTCTCTCTGCTTCTCAATGTCTCTCCGATTTCTTTACTGGAATGAAAATCTCCATCTTGCTATCTGCCGAATCAGGGTTAAATCGATGATCGTACAATTCCACTACGTAAGAATCTTTATCTTCGAGAAGTAGGCATTCTTTTTTTACAGCTGACGCAACAAATGATCGGGTCACTTCTGTGATGCTCATAATAACCTCCCTGTATTAATTCTCCTCATAAAACCCTGCTTACAGCATCAGATTAATACACCGACGCAGCCGTTCCAGCGCCATGACCGCAGCCTCTTCTGCGGCCATGGCCCGGTCGAGCAAAGCAATCGCAGCCTCAGCAGTCTCCGGCTCATTGGGCGATCCCCCCGACGGAAACGGGAACAGCCGGCTCAGCTCCCCAAGCGATTCCGCAACAACTTCATATTGCAAAGCTGATTCCGCAGCTACAGCCGCCGCTTCGATTCGTCCCTCCGCCTGAAGCCTGCGTTCCAACCCGCGCGCGAAAGCCGCCGCATAGCTTCTTGCATCCGCGGCAACGTCGGCGGTATATGCATTACCGAGTGTATGAACGCTTCGTCTCCGGAACGCATCCTTCCAGCAATCATAAGCGGACAGCCCGCAAGCGTAACCGACAAATGTCATCTCGCCGAACGCATGCCGGACGGCCATTTCAAGCGCTTTGCTCACCGCTTCCCACTCGCCGATCGGCACCGCTCCAGTAACGGAAAGAACGAATAAGCCGCCCGACTGCCCCCGTCCGAAGCGGTCGTACGGGATCGTTTTTCTCGCACGAACATCCTCTGCATATAGAAGCTGATCCTCGTCGTCATATCCGTAAACGATCCCGAATTCGGGCGTAAACAAGTCCCAAGCAATGACAGGCATACCGCTCATGATGGACTGCCGGATATGGGCGATCCCTTTGTTCAGCATGAAGGGCGTTGGCGGAGCGCCGCCGTCTCCTGTATGCTTGCTTGCCAATCCGAGGTTCAGCAGTCCGTCTCTGAACTTCGACTCCCAGAAATACATTGTCGGTCCGGTCACATCAATCCGCTCTTCCTCCACCGTCAAACGAAACGCTTGTCCCGTCAGCCCCATCACATCGGTCAGGGTATAATCGCGGCGGCCGGCATAGGGCAGGAGAGCATAAACCGCCCCTGCAAACGACGTTTTGCATGCTTTCCATTCGGCGGAACGCGGGCCCTTCTTCAGCGACAACACCGCTTTCTCCATCGCATTCCGATCCCTCCGTTCGAAGACATACTCCCGGAGCCTTGTACGGACGCGTTCCTGCCGGACTTTCTGTTTGGCGCGGGCCAGCGATTGGTAGACATTGTCGGTCGTCGTGCGGAATAATTCCGCAATTTCGGAGGGTGTCAGCTGCCTGAAAAAATGAGCCTCGAATACAGCCCGTTCTTTCGCGGTTAGGCAATGGAGAAGATGGCGCATCGTCCCGATAAATTCCTTCTGGGCGAGCCGGGCCGGCGGATCCCCGCCATCGTCGGCTTCCTCTTTACGTCCGCTCATATAATGCAAAATGCTGTCCAGATCATTCCAGTCGACGGCATCCGTTCCGCGCCCTAAGCTTCCTAGCCCCGTAAAAGTACGCTCGCGCCCCGAATGTTCGCCTTTGCGAAGCTTCATTAATGCTTCGTTGCGAACGATCCGATGCAGCCACGGCAGAAAACGGTCCATATCCGCCAGCGAACCAAGATGCATGAACGCCCGCAGCAGTGCCTCCTGCACGATGTCCTCGGCCAAGTGCGAGTCGCGCGCAACATTCCTCGCCCAGTCAAACGCCTTCGCCCGATGCCTCCGGACAAGCTCCCCGAACGCATCGCGGTCCCCGCCGCGCGCCCGCTCAATCAAGTCGGCATCCGTCATCGCATGCTCCACTTTTTTCCCCTCCCGAGTTTGCTGTCTGACACAGCTGCTTTTCGCGGTGAGAGATAAGCTTGTATACAGATGACTCTACACAAGCTTATCTACCGATATAGATGCATGGAACGATGGAAATCTGAGCTTGAAAATCTCAATTTAAAAAATTTTTTTATATACTTCGAGAAGATTATGAAATAACCTCTAATTATTACTGATTCTTGCTTATACATTTCTAAGGAATTCCACTTGGGATATAATCAACATGAGGCAGGCAAGCGGGAAGTTTTAGTAGAGCGATCCAAAAATTATGAAATAATAGTGGTTAAGTTGAATGAGATGCGGAGGGGCCGGATTCGTGCTGGAGAAGCGTTAGCTACAAGCTTTCTGCAAGAAAGCTGCTTCGGAAGCATTCACTTTCGTCCTCTTGCCGCCCTGATTCTTACCTCTAAAGAGGCTAGATAATCAAAGAATCTGGGGGCAACAGCGATCGGAAGCACGAACCGGACCCGCAGCGGGTATCCAACAGGTCAAACTTATTACTAACGATATTTATGGATCAGTCTACTAGTTACTGATCTCTATATGGAGGAGTTGATGACTTTGGCATCCCTGGTGATTACTGCCATCTCAATACTAATTCCGGTAGTATTTTTGCAATTTTTCCGTTTCATACACAGGAAATGGAATCTGCGAATGTATTGGATGATCGTTCCCGTTTGCTTGACAGCTGGAATTTTAGGGCCATTTCTGTATCATGATCTGTGGACTCCCGCTATACTATTTTCCCTGGGGGCAATCCTTGAATACTCGATAAAAACCGGATTGATGTCTTTCTTTGTTATTCCTTCAGTTCTGTCGGGTATTGTCTGTACAGCATATGGGTATTTGAACGTTAACAAATTTTTTATGGTTCTTGTTCTCTTTGTAGTCTCTTTGGGGCCCGTAGCAATAGCAGGATTACCCGTTTTGGTCGATAAATTTATGAATGAACCAGTTATTCGATGGGAAAAAATCGCTGCCGATGAGGTTACTAGCGCCGGGCTATGGGTTTATGATGGTGTATCGACTGGACATTTCGAGTTAAGCAAAGAAGAGACTGAACACATTCGCTCTCTATTCAATTTCGTACCAAAGGATAGAGTGACTGAGGTTAAATTCATCAATTCAGACCCAAGTATAGACATCGTGTTTGGCTTGAAATCGAACGATACGATTCGAATACAGTATGATCAAAAAGAAATTAGAGTTGCAATAACAAAAAAGAGAAGCATAAAATATTTTGTCATAGAATCCCCTGAGTTCAATGAATATTTTGCGAAAAAGCGGCATGCGAGTTCTTCCTAGTGGATCGATCATAACGACATCATAACGGTGTCGGTGAATAACAAGGAGGTGCCGGATTCGTGTTAAATCCCTGACCGGAGTGTGGTGTAACGGACAGCACGAACCTTTATAAGGAACTATATACGTTGCCCCGCCTTTAACGGACACTCGAGCCGCTAAAACGATACAACTGGCTTCCATCCGCGTCTAATCCTACCCTTAAACGTCTTCCCTGTCCGTTAGAATTTCAAAAGTAGAAAAAGGACTGTTTAAACGGCATCTATGTCCATTAGAGTTTAAGGTTCGTCCTCCCCCGTCCGGACGTGTCATAGAAAAGAAAGATTTAAGGAACGCTCTACTAGATCGGATTATGTCTAAAAAAGCTCCAGGATACTTTCCAATTCATGCTTCAATTCGTCACTGATTGACGTCATAGGCAATCGAAGCGTATCCGATGAAATCAGCCCCAGCTTTGCGAGCAGCCATTTCAGCGGCGCAGGATTCGATTCTTTAAACAACAAGCGAATCAGCGGAATCAGTTCGTCAAATGTCTGCTTTGCCTGGACATATTGCCCTTCCATATAGTGCTCATAGACTTCAATAAACCGTTCGGTCTTCACATTCGCCGAGGCCAGTATACCTCCCTTGGCGCCGCAGCAAAGCATGGCATAATAGCTCGCGTCTTCTCCGGCTAAGACCGGTTTTGATCCGATGCGGGACAATTCGGAAACGAGACGGACATCCCCCGTACTATCCTTCATTCCGATGATGTTGTTCATTTCAAGAACCGTTCGGGCTGTCTGAATCGTCATACCGACACCCGTTCTGCTCGGAACATCATAGATGATGACGGGAACGCCTACCTCGGCAACCTTCCTATAATGTTCGATGATCCCCTCCTGCGACGGGCGGCTGTAATAAGGAACGACAACAAGAACCGCATCCGCTCCGAGATTGCCTGCAAGCTCCGACCGATTTACTGTGGATGCAGTATCATTTGTCCCCGTACCGACGACCATTGGAACGCGTCTTCCCGGCATTTCCCGGGTAATGTCCATGAGATGTTTCAATTCGTCCAAAGTAACTGTCGGCGATTCTCCGGTCGTACCTCCCACAATAATCCCGTGAATGCGGCGGCCGATTAACGTTTTCACATAGCTCTCATACGATTCAAGATCAACTTCTCCGGTTGAACGGAACGGGGTTACTGCAGGAACATAAACTCCGCAAAGCTGCTGCTCATTAAGCATTGTAATCATCCTCCATCATAAATCGTTGTAATCACACTTTATCATGGAAGAATCCATCAGTGTTATCTATAATAAATGATAATGTTCATCAATAATTTTGATGCCGGGGTGATGGTATGGATTTCATTTATCTGAAGACGTTTCGCGAGGTGGCTAAATTACAAAGCTTCACCCGCGCAGCCGAAGAACTCGGCTACGCGCAGTCAAGCGTTACAATGCAGATTCAAAAATTAGAGAGGGAGTACGGCGTCCCGTTGATCGAAAGGTATGGACGGCAGCTCCGCCTTACCCCTGCAGGAGAAGAACTGCTAAAGATCGCCGTACAAATATTGGACTTATACGACCGGTCCAAAGAGACAGTTGCAAGACAAATAAGCGGCACTCTCACGATCGGGGCGATCGATTCCCTTGCCGCATTTTATCTGCCGCCTTTCCTGCAACGGCTACGAGCAGAATTTCCCGGGTTAAACATCCATCTTCACACCGACAAAGAAGCAAGTATCGTCACTAAAGTTAAGGACGGAGATTACGATATTGGACTCCTGCTGGACCGCGCCGCCCCTGACCCTTTCCTCCGGAGAATAACGATCAGACCGGAGCCGCTCATACTGATCGCGCCTCCGGATCACGCACTTACCCAATTGGAAACCGTAGAACTGAAGGATCTGAATGACATGGAGTTGGTCGTTTCCGAGGGAAGCTGCATTTACCGCAGCCTGTTCGAGCGATTGTTGAAAGAGCAAGGCATCGCGTACCGTTTCGGTTTCGAGCTGTCTAATCTGGAAGCAATCAAGCATTGTGTGATCAACGGACTTGGCATGGCCTTGATCCCAAAAATTGTGGTCGAGGAAGAACTGAAGCGAGGCAGTCTGACCGCGCTCCCGTTCTCCCATCCGGATATGAGGTTTGATTTACAGCTTTTAATGCATCCCAAAAAATGGGTGTCTCAACCACTTCAAACGTTAATCGACCTGTTTATGGACGATGCAACTCCACAGAGTAGCCGCGGGAACCGCCGGCAGCGCTAATAATATAAAGCATCGCATCATTTTTCGTAATTCCTGCTGTTGCCGGTATGAATTCTGTTGCAGTGAACTTCCCATGACCAGTCATGATATCTTTCGACCAAATCACCTTGTTGTCTTGTTGGATTTCCAGCTCAATGCTTTCATCCACCCAACCGTTGCCTTCCACTGAAAACGGTTCGCCCAGACGGATGGTTTCGGGATAACGAATCAACGGAACGTCAGGCATCCATTCCGTATATTTTGCATTTAAAAAATCGAAGAGCTCCGGGGATTTTGCATAATAGAAGTCCGTTTCCGATAAATAAATGACTACGCGATCTATTACTTGCTTACAATGGATGCTCCGATTGCCATCCGCCTCGGCAGTTCCTGTACAAGTCCAAGCAGGGGTTGCTTGGACCGATGAACCCGTCCTTTAACCCGATCTCCAATACATTGCTTCTTTTGGGTGTGATTAGATTGGGTTCCGTTACAGGTACAGCCTGTTCGACCCATTTAAGCAGCTGCTGTATGTGATTCGCATCCCGATCGGGAAACAACGGCTGACTTACCAGATCCGCCTTCGGCAATGGAGGAGCCATAGTCACCCAACGGATTTGATCTGCCTGCCATTCCGAAAATAGGGCCCTGCTGCTTTCCTGCGACTTCTCTATTTCCGATTGAAATAATTCCAGCAGGCCATTTTTTGAGGCTTCAGGCAGTCGATAGTGCCCCGCCACGCCGGAAATCATAAACAAACCGGTGTTTTCGTCTTCGATCCAGAACGAGAAAGTAAGACTGTTTCCATTATTAAATTCCACTGTTGCCCCATAATCCGGCGGAGCAATATCAAGCTTTCCCTGATCGTATTCTCCCGCATTAGCCGCCTGAACGAAACTTTCAATCGCTTTTATTTCCGTGATTTGGACCGATTTATTATCTTTCATAATCGTTACCGAAGTGAGATTTTTCGGATCCAGCTGTTCTAAGGCGGGTTTATCCACGGTTTCCGATTTCTCGCATCCGATCAGTCCAATCAAACTTAAAATTATGGCGAACAGAATCATTTGTCTCATAGATGCAGTACCCCCAACATCATTTTATGTTTCTGACTTGCCAAGATCAAAAAATGTTGCAGGGGGAATACTACAAGGTCAAAGCGAGAGCCCCTGCAGTCCGGGATAGTACGGATAATCCATCCTCTCTTGGACGATTCGGGCAAATTCCTTGTTCACCAGCGATTCTATGACAACAAGCCCTAAATCAATGGATGCCGAGACGCCTCCGGCCGTAAAGACATTCTCATCTCTTACTACCCGTGATTTTATGAGTTCCCCGCAGTAAGGCTCCAACAATTCGTATGCAGAAGGGTTGGTCGTTGCTTTTCTGCCGTATAAAAATCCCGCCGCCCCGATCAGCAAAGCGCCTGTACAAACGGAAATTTTGTATTGGACGTCTTTGGCAGTCTGTAACCACGAGATGAAATCGGTATCGAATCTCAATTCCTTGGTTGACCGGCCGCCCGGAACAAATAGCATATCATATTTCGAAAGGTCCGGAAGGACATGGGTTATTTTGATCGTCAATCCCCGATCGTCGACGATCTCCGCCTTGTTTGAGCAATACTCCCAGGATACATTTTCCTTCGCTTTCAAAATCATCATCCACGATAGAGCATGGGAAAAACCGGTCAGATCGAGCGTGGTCATTCCATCAAACAAAATGAATGCGATTTTCATCCAGCCAACACTCCTTTTTTTGCAATTTGTTTTTTCGTATAGTACACCATCGAATATCCGGCTGCGGATATACAGCTGAGCAAAATGTTAATCCCGATCAGCATTTGGTAACCGCTTGTCCAGTCAAATAAAACGCCGCCGCTTAACGCACCGATAACGGCTCCCCCCTGGTGAAAAAGGAGAAGCGTTCCCGTATGGAGCCCCATGGATTTCTGCCCTAACGCTTCTCCGGCCACGAGGATCCCTCCGGGAATGGCGCCGAGGTAGCTTGCTCCAAAAAGAATGGAAAACAGAATCGGCGATACCTCAAAATGGAGGATCAGCGCAATAAAGGCAATAACACGCAAAACATATAAACTGGCAAGGGCTAATGTCCGTGACATGCGGTCAAGCAAAAAAGCAAACAGCATTCCCCCTCCAAGCTCCAATAAACCCAATAAGCTCAGGGATGACGCAAAGACAGCATTCCCTACATGCGCATGCTGATGAATGGCCATCAAGTGCATCTCCACGGTCCCCATACTAAATCCGCATGTAAAAAGCGCAATCATAACAACAACGGTAACCGGGTTTCTGAAATATTCGGAGAAAAGTTTAACCCATCTCTTTTCAGGGAGTTTGGCTTCATTATTTAACGATGGCTCTTCCGTTTCGGTTCCGCTTCGGTCTTTGATCAACCAAAACGTAAATGGAATCGAGCAAACTCCAATCCATAAGGTAATCGTATATGCGGTCGTCCAATCCAGCCAATTGCCGTTACTGATAAACAACGGGGTCAATATCGCTAACCCAAGCGAGCTTGCGCTGCTCAGAACCATTAACGCTTTTGCCCGATGGGCGGAAAACCACCTTGTTACAAGTACATAACTTGTACTCGCTCCAATTCCCGTCAACCCGGAAAGGCATCCAAGCCCGATAAAAAAACCCCACGGATTCCGAAAAATCAAAACGACAAGCATCGCGAGAATACCGAATACAGCATTGAGAATCATCATCTTCCGCGGTCCGTACCGGTCGGTTAACCTGCCGCCCACCGGTGAACAAACGGCGGTCAGAGCCATGTTAAAAGCCCAAGTCGAACTAAGGAATGCCCGGTTTACCACCAATGCATCCGAAATTTCTTGTTGATAATATGCAATGACAAATCTGCTGATCGCGGCAACAAAACCCAATATCCATAGATAGCCCAGCATTCGTATAGCAATTGCTCTTTTGCTTAAAGACATTCTCCCACCCATTTTCTCTTTATTTTCTATCCGCCGGCGGTATAATAAGTTTAGTATGTTTAAGGAATGGAAGGAAAGCACAAAAACAGGGCTCTGTATTGCTACAGTTGGAGGAACGATGGATAACAAGTACAAAACAATTGTGAACTTTATGATTCGTCAAATGGAATCCGGTGCCATCCGACCTGGACAAAAAATGCCTTCCATTCGTGAACTGGCCGAGCATTTCGCATGCAGTACGAATACGGTTGCTCATGCCTATCGTACCTTGGAACAAGAGCATCTGGTTTATCCTGTATCCAAAAGCGGATATTACATGGTGGAAAAGAAGAATACCGATCACCCGCCGTCAAATCGAATCGACTTTACATCGGCCACCCCGAACGCAAAATTTCTTCCCTATCATG
This sequence comes from Paenibacillus tarimensis, assembly GCA_041281825.1. Taxonomy (GTDB): domain Bacteria; phylum Bacillota; class Bacilli; order Paenibacillales; family Paenibacillaceae; genus Paenibacillus_D; species Paenibacillus_D tarimensis_A. The sequence continues at coordinate 5,101,889 of CP166298.1, forward strand.
AATTTCAACATTGTTTGCAGCAAGCGACCGCCCAGTATCAAGAAGCGTTATTCGGCTATACGGACCCGCAAGGCTTGCCTTCTTTTAGAAAGCAGCTCCAAAAGTATCTGCAAAACCACCAGATTTTTGTTGATACAGGGCAATTATGCGTAATCACGGGTGCTCAACAGGCATTATCCATTCTTACGCAGATGCCTTTTCCGAACGGCAAAGAAGCCATTCTTGTCGAGCAGCCTACCTATATGGGGATGCTTGGCTCGGCCAAAGTACATCAATGCCCCATCATCGGAATCGAACGCTCGGAGCAAGGGATCGATCTCGGTTTGCTGGAGAATTATTTCAGAGACGGCGATATTAAATGCTTTTATACGGTGCCGAGATTTCTAAACCCTCTGGGCATCTCCTACAGCAAGGAACAGAAAAAACACATTGTAAACTTGGCCCGCAAGTACAATGTGTATATCGTCGAGGACGATTATTTATCCGATTTGGAGAGGGATGCGAAAGCCGATCCGCTCTATGCGATGGATGACTCCTCCCATGTTATCTATATTAAAAGCTTCTCCAAAATCACAATGCCTGGTTTGCGAATCGGCGTAGCCGTACTTCCTTTGCGGCTGATGGAAACATTCCTGTCCTTCAAACGGGCATCAGACGTCTTCACCTCCGTCCTGTCTCAGGGAGCAATGGAGATTTATATGAAGTGCGGCATGTTTGATCGGCATGTCACGTTAATCCGAGCTAACTATTATGAGAAAATGGTGTTTCTCAAAGAGCTGTGCGAACGGTATTTTACACATCCTGCGGCCAGCTGGACGATGCCTGAAGCCGGTATATTTATGACACTGACCCTCCATGAGTCCGTTAACGTAACGCGGTTAATCAACAATCTGAGGCGCAGGGAGGTCTATGTCGCAGACCTGGATCGGCATTTTTTGCCGCTATATCACCGGAACAACAAGATTAAACTTTGCATCATCAACCTGGAAAAGCAGCAAATTGAAATCGGCATTCGTACCATCAGCGAGGAGCTGGGGCGCGAAGGAAATTACCGATGAATATTCCGGGTCAAGCGTATGTCCGCCATTGTCAGCAGACCGCATGCATCGAGATCGCAGAGTGTTTTCGCCGTGTTGACAACAACGTTGACAGTGGCCGTGTCGCCGAAGATGCCGCCCGGTATAACCGTTTCCACCTTGCCCAGATCGTCCGTATCAATGACAATCCGATCTTCTTGAGGGACATGAGCCGACATCACCAAATCCAAAACAACGGGAATGCCCTCCTCGCTCATACCCTGCGAAATCTGGTGCAGGCCGCATACATCATTCGCTTTGAGCGGGCCTGAAGTCAGCTCCGTATCTTCCGTCGCGATGGCGGGTTCAATACTATTCTGCACATCATGAAACGTCAGATTAAGAGCGGCTCCGATCAGTCGCAGCGACTCTTCCAATCCGACATGGCCGATCCGGTCTTCGGCTGCCAGCCTCAAGAAATCTTCCGGCGTCATTCCGATCCCGACTTTCTTCTGAAGCGGTATGCGGCGTCGCGATACATCGACCGACCGATACACCTGTATGCCTTTGATGGTTTCGGTGACGGAGGTCATAAATACAGCCAATGCATCCATCACAAAACCCGGATTAATGCCGGTTCCGATGACGACCTGCCGCTTCACGCGTGCATAGGTGTCGATTTCCCGAGAGAGCTCCGGGTAACGGCTCCATGGATACGACAGCTCCTCGCAAGTGGAAACAATCGAATAACCGTGATCCAGCAGCTCTTTGAACTGCGGCCAGACTTGCCTCAGATTGGAGCCGGTTGCATGAAGGGCGAACTTGCGCCCTTCCGAAACGGAAGCTTCGATCTCCGCGACGGAAGCCGAAATCTTAATGCCGACCGCTTCTCCACCCGCCAGTTCGCCGGCATCCTTGCCGATTTTGTCCGGGTCGATATCTACCGCTCCTATCAATCGGATACTTTCGGATTTCATACAATTCTGAAGGATCTTGATTCCTATCGGTCCGAGCCCAAATGCAATTGCATTCATTTTTTCCTCTGTCATTCTTGGTTCCCCTCTCTTTACTGTAATGTTTCAAAGGTACCATTGCGGTAATCAATTAAGAAATATGTATCATTTATAAAGATATAAACGCAGGTTATGAATCCGGTTTTCATAGAAAAAATAGACCCGTTCAGCAACAATGTGCTGTTCAAGTCCCTTTCAATAGATCTAACGCTTCTTTCGCAACCGACGGCATATTCATAGTATTCCAGACGGCGGATATGGAGCTGTAGAGTGACAGGTTATGAATGTGAAGACCTTTAATATCGAAAGCCGCAAGCAAATTCAACATATCGCCCGGCATGATCGTCACGCCGATGCCGCTGGCAACCAGATTAGCCCTGGTCAGAATTTCCGGACCGGAACCTACCGTTTTCGGAATAAAGCCTGCAGTTAGGCAAGCTTGCTCCAACAAATAATACAACGAATGTGCATGGTCGGGATCATAATGAAGGAATAACTCATCCTTTAACTCCCGCAAATCGATCCCGTCCCTGGCTGCTGCCGGATGCTTGCCGGAGACGACCGCCTTAAGAGGATGCCGCTCGAATTCCATGTGACGGAGCGGTTTCCGGATGGACTGGGTAATATCAATCGGGGTACGGATGAATGCAAGATGGTATTCGCAACGTTGTACCAGCTCAAGACAGTGTATGGATGTCGTTTCTTTCATAAAGAAGGAGATCGTCGGATCCTTCGCCTTCAGCTTCTTGATTAACTCCGGCACAATGCTGCTTGCCGCTGAAGGAATCGTCGCAATTCGGATGACCGTACTCGGAATCTCGCCCGCATTTTTCAAATCCATAACGATTCTATCAATGTTTTCGAATGACGGCAGCAGGTTTCGGTACAAATACTCCCCTTCTTCTGTCAAGGACACATTTCGGGTAGAACGGATTAACAGCTTTAAGCCAAGGTCCTTTTCAAGCGCGTTAATTTGCTGGCTTAAACCAGGCTGAGAAATATGCAGCTGCTGGGCAGCCTGGCTAAAATTAAGGCAGTGTGCGATTTCCAGAAAATATCGGAGCGACAAATAGTTCATATTCATTTATCTGCCTCACCTTTTTTTCCAGAGCGATGTCCACAAGAAGCTTACGCCAAACACCTCATCAAGTTCTGATTCCTTGACCTGCTCCATCTTGCGCAATTCGATGCTCTCAAAATCGACGGAAAACAGTGCCCTGATCTTCTCCTCGGAAAAGGCCAAACCGCCGTTCGTTGTCCGTTCCCGGTAGACATCCCAATCCGTCATTTCTTTGACCGGACCCCCTTCGCCCTCATGACCGGAGGCGAAACAGGTTATCCCGAATAGTCCTTCGGGCTTCAGCCCTTTGCGGATCATAGCAATGTATTGAACCCTGCGATGCGGCAGGAGATGATGCATACAACCGGAATCATACACGAAGTCATATTGTTCTAAAACATCCAATTCAAATACGGATTTACATATAAAGCGTACCGAAATCCCCAGCGCATCGGCACGTTCTTGCGCCCAATGGATCGCTTCCTCCGAATAGTCGACCGCATCGACATCAAACCCCGATTTTGCGAGGAAGATTGCATTTCTGCCCGGCCCGCAGCCAAGATCGAGCGCTTTTCCGGTTGGAATCTGCCCTTTGTTAACATAGGATACGAGGTTCTCGTCCGGTGAATTGACAAAGAAGGGAACCTGGCGGTTGCGGTCCGAATAGAACTTGTCCCAAAAGCCCGGAGTACCGGAAACGATAGAATCAAGCATCGTCAAGATATCATCGTTGCTCCTAATGATTTCATTCAGCTTCATATGATCCTCACCCTTCTATTATTTCATGCGTTGATGCCGACCTTGTGATGCATGAATACTCTAATCCAATTTCCTTTGTTTGTAAATGGCATTATAATAGGATGAGGCAAAAAAATGAGGTGAATCATTTGAAGAAAAAACTTTTAAGTGTCGGACTGCTTGCTCTCATTGTATTTACGGTCATATGGGAAGGGATAAGGCTGCTGCCGAAATCATATAACGTAACTTTTGAAGGGGTCAAATATCAACTGGGGGCTGAAAATGCGGATTACATTGAACCTGCGGTCTTGCATATCAACGGCACATTACAAACAAGCTTCACCGGCTCGAGAACGTTCCAAGGGACGATCGATATCGAAGGCGAAGAGATTCCCGTTCCCGAGAATCAGAGAGAAATTAAGGTTGAGTTCGGTATGACCGGCGGATACGGAATCATGACTTATGGATATTTTGAAGACGGGGAGCCTCATATATTTAGTTACGGGTCGCTATTTATAAATGAGGATATAAGCAAAATTGCCATTGGCTTACTCGGAAAAAATATGTCCGATGCCGAAAGAAGAGGCTGGTCTTCCGCTGACGGCTATATGCTAACGGCACCTGCCCGCGACCGTACGGAAGGATTGGAAGTTGCGAATGAGCTGATGAATGAATATTTGCAGGGAATGATTCTGGAGTAGAGTCAGAACAGAGGATTCTATTTGATTTCACTTCTCACCCAAGCGGACACAGAGGCCGCTAATGACCGAAAATCATCTGTTTTCAGCATGCATCCGGACCCTAATTCCGTTAATTGCACTCCACCGACAGAAATCCCGCTATTTTAGAGCGAATAACGGAACCAGAGTCCGTTCAACGAGCTTGTATACCCTTTTATCAAAAATAACGGAACCATGGTCCGCTCAGCTCGTGGACGACCCCAGTTGACCGCTTGAAACCGCTGAATGAAGCAGGCTGGCGTCGACTCTTTGAGTCGTTATGCCGTACCCCAGCCTCATGCTTCGGGATGCGGCTTTCTCCCGACAAAGCCTTCATCCCAGCCGTGGTAGTGAGTAATTCGTTCTTCACCTTGCTTCCAACAAATCAGCACTTCTTCTCCATCCACTACTGCCGGAAAATCAACCAATCCCGGATTAACCATCTTCAGCAGCACGCCTTTAAGGGCAAAATTATCAATCAGAAGTTTCGCTTCCATCCTCATAAATTCAAGCCGGCTTTCTTCCTCAAAAAACAGGTCCTGTTCGCCGCCTTCTGTACGTCCGCCAAACTTTTCATGTACGGCTTTTTTCTTCTGCAGCTCCAAGAACTTCTCTTCAAACTGTTTCGTTAATTCCTGCAGCTTCAGTAAATCCTCATTTAGTTGCGGCAGCAGCGCATTCGCTTCCTGAAGGGTAAACAGTTTCTTTTCCACGGCTCATCCACTCCTTATCCAAAGTGTACAAAATTATGCCCGTGATTTCCATAGGAGTAAGGAATCTCTTATTGCGACACCATATTCAGGTATTTTTTCAGACCTTGCTTGGCATTCGGATCTCCAGTCCAAACACTTAAGTTCCAGCTCATATATCGAAGGCCGAGGTAACGGGCGGCCATCTTGTATTGCCGTATAAATAGTGAATGTGGTATCTCATGCCCCAGTGAAGCCAACGCATCCCGATAATCTTCGGCTTGTTCAACAGTGAACCGAAGCGGGACATCCAGCAATAGCGATCCGTACCTCGCTTCTTCCCAGTCAATGAACATCACATCTTCATTGTTGTATACCAGAACATTACCAGGATTGAGATCATTATGAATGAGAGTATGTGTTCTCTCGTCATTTAAAACCCTGATCATATCATCAGTTATACTTCGGGCAACAGATTCGACAGTTGGAACATAGATTCCGAATTCATCCATAAATTGTTCGTTGTTTTTTGCGACTTTCCAGGCGGCTCTCCAACGTTCGTGGATCATGGTGTAAATATGATTTTGATCAGCCGGAGCCAACCAAGACAGTTGTTCCCTTTTTCCAAGGTTAGCATGATGGATAAATGCAAGAGCGTGTAGCTCCTTATTTTGCAACATTGCAATGTCCAGATTATTATAATCGGTTAAATAATCGACATCCTGGGTGCAGATATAAGCACGGCCTTCGGTTAAATCTTTTGTCCAAGTAAACGGTACATTCGCCGATTGGGATAACAGCATACATAATGCTCGACGTTCCGTTATAGTTGCTTTCTTAGAAATAAGGGATATGTCCTTCCTGGCATTATGGTCGATAATTCTAACTTTATGCCGATATAAATCCACCGATTGCATCCCCATGCTTACAGGGGTACTGTCGATATTATTCACTTTAGCCGTGGGAGAAATAAAACGATGAATTGTTTCCTGAATCAATTCGTTAACATAAATCTCATTCTTTTTCATTACCATCCTCCGGATAATCTGATTTGTACGAATCGATCCAGACAATCTTTGCAAATGCATGCTTTGCCGCGCTGGTCTGGCGGTACCAATTCAAAAATCGCTTCAGGGAATCGTGCCTTGCTGCACCAGCAGGTCGGATGGCCGGCAATGTTGCCGCATTGGTTGTCTTTTTTGCAGATCGGGCAATGCTTTGCTGATTTATTTTCCATTTATTGTCACCTACACTTTACTTTTGGATTACATGGATTTAACACCGGAATAAAATTCCGGACATATACTACAATAATAGGAGGAGGTGAATATAGCCTTGTATTATGATGAGGACCGCGTACCTTTCGACGAACCGGATGAGGTGATCAAAGAAGATACAGTAACCAAAGCAGATGAAGAAGAAAACGGGAAGCAATCGTCGTAATGACATTGCTTTTTCTTCGTTTAATTCTTACCGATCTGTTCTACAACAATGAAAGTCCCGTACTTTCACTAACAACCGCGGCGAGGGCACTGCTTTCGGGCGACCACATAACAAAGGATTAGTTGCTATTTATCCCCTGTAATGATGACCATCCCAAACAATCTTCAGTGATGAAACAATCGAATACCGGAATAAGCCATCACGATTCCATATTCATTGGCCGCTTCCACAACTTGATTATCCCGCAGCGAGCTGCCGGTTTGAACGATATATTTTACGCCGCTCCTTGCGGCCCGGTCGATATTATCGCGAAATGGCAATAAAGCGTCGGATGCAAAAGAAACTGCCTTCAAGCCTTTAAGCCAATGTGTTTTATCGTCCTTCGACAGCCGCTCGGGTATTTCAGTGAAATACTCTCTCCACAGCCGTTCTTCGGCCGGCGTCAAATCCTCATTGATCCAACCGTCAATGGCATTGTTCATTTCCGCGCGGGACAGGCCGGCACGGAATTTCAGTTGCAATGCTGCGGGATAATGTCTCAGCCGCCAGTGATCCGCTTTGGCGGCTGCCAACCGGGTGCAATGAATCCGGGATTGCTGTCCTGCTCCGATCCCGATCGTTTGGCCGTCAAGCGCCAAACATACGGAATTCGATTGCGTATATTTCAGCGTAATCATCGCCAGGAGAAGGTCCTTCTTCGCATGACCGGGAATATACCGCTCGGCAGTTACGATGTTGTCTAACACTTCTTCTGAAATAATCGCATCGTTCCTTTCCTGTTCCATCGTCAGTCCGAAGATCGACCGTGTTTCGATCAGATCAGGCGTATAGTCGGGATCGATTTCCAGAATGAGGTACTTCCCGTTCTTTTTCTTTTTTAACAGTGCTAATGCTTCTTCATCATATCCGGGAGCAACAGTCAGATCGGATACTTCTCTTTGGAGAAAATTCGCTGCTGTAACATCCACACAGTCACTGAAAGCGGCACAATCGCCAAACGATGACATGCGGTCCGCTCCTCTTGCTTTTGCATAAGCGGTGGCCAGCGGGGACAGCTCCATATCTTCGACAAAACAGGCTCGCGCAAGCGTATCACTTAGTGGTGAATACACCGCTGCACCGGCTGGACTTACATGTTTGAACGAGGCTGCCGCCGGCTCGCCGATCCGGCTTCTAAGTTCCCGAACCAGTTGGAATGCGTTCATCGCATCCAGGAGATTGATGTAACTTGCCTCGCCGTTAAGAATTTTCACAGGAAGTTTTCCTGCAGCGTAGAGCCTTGCTTTTCCTTGATGCGGATTCATGCCATATCTTAGATGCAGTTGTTCCATATGGTCTCACCCCTTTTGGAAAATAAAAAAAGTATTCGGAATAGAATCCAAATACTTTGCCCAGGCGTACGGCTGATATCGCTGTGTGCTCCCCCATGGTTTCCCATGCTCACGCCAGTCACACACAAATTAGTTTTCATAGGTAAATTGTACACTTCAGTCCGATGATTTACAAGCCTTGCAGCACCCCATACGACTTTAATGTCTTCAGCCTTTCGACCGTCACATATCCACGCCATTCCTGTTCCCCTGCCGGACTGACAGCAGGAAAACTAATCAACCAGCCACCATCCTCTTGCTGCTGGCGGGCCAAGGCTTGCAAATGGTTATGCAGCTCCTCATCCGAAATAAACTTGCGCGCATAACTGTCACAAGCCGGCGCCCAATCCAGCACTTTATGCACATACCCCGTCGCATAGGGGTCCCTCTCAATCGCCGCCGGACTGCTGAGCCACTTATCGAACTTTTGCCAATAGGCGTTAGCCCGCTCGCGATCCGGAGTATGCTGCAAAAATGCAATCCACTGCACGCCGTCATGAAATCCGGATGGCTCTTCCCGTTCCAGACAATCCCAAATGTAACGGACATTCCGCAAAAAGCTCTCATCCTGAACGATCTCCGGGAGAACCTTTTGCTTATACAGCAAGCCGATGATCGTCCCTGTCGGATTGATGGACGGGTGACGGTCCGACTCCGTCGTCCACCACGGTGCGTGCGGGTAGTGGTTCACACTTTTTAAAACAAATGGAATGCCTCCGTCTTCCAAAGTCACTTTCCGCAAATATCGCGCTATCCCTTCCAGAATGAGCGGATCAAAAGCATCTACATCCTCCATCATTTGCAGCGCCATCTCCGTAGGTACCGGCTGGCTGTGCGGACAGCGGATATCCGGTTCGAGCGCATTGCCGAAACCTCCGTCCGGGTTCTGATACCCCCGCAGCGCTTCAATGACCGCCTTCTGGCTGCCTCCTTCAAAATGATACTCGTACCGTTTTCTGTCAATGAGCCGAGCATTGTTGTAAATGAATTGTTTGGCGCGCTCCAATAATTTTCCGTGCTCCATCTCCCAGTTCCTCCTTAGTTATAAAAGAAAAATTGTGAAAAATACCGCTTGTCCGATTCGTTCGGCAATCACCTGGCGATAAATCAATTAGCTCTTCGTCAATCCCTTAGCTCCTTCCGTCTGCTCCTTTGGTTTGTATCGCCTGCCCAGCTGATCCGCCAATTGATAAATTTCCTCACGCAAGGATTCCGGCGCCAGCACTTCCGCGTCCATACCGAGCGTAAAGAAGAAACGAACCGCCCACGCCCATTCCGAAGCGGGGCACAGATAATCGATCTCCCACTCGTCATCGGATACCTGTTTGACGCACTCGCCGACATGAACATCCTGTTCGGTAAGCAGCGCACCTCTGTATGTCAATTTAGCGGCGATTCGGGTCGGCGGGACGGATTGATCCGAATGCTCGCCATTGCGACGGTTCAGCTGCTGCAGCTCCTCGACCGGCTTATCGATCACCTCGATCTGTTCGAACCGGTCCACCCGAAAGCTTCTATGTTCCTTATGCAAGACGGAAAAGGCTTCACAATACCAAAAGCCGTGCGCCGTGTAAATTTTGCGGGGCAGCAGCTCCAGCCACCGACGATGATTTACGGAGCGGTAGAGGACCCCAAGCCACTTCGATTCGCCGGTATAGTCCAGCAAAGCGGATAAATGCGGCGTCTTCACCCTGCGTTCCGGAATCTCGACTTCAAGATGCTCAAGCATCGATTGGATCGCCTTCAACGTCTTCGAGGGCAGAATAGTTTTTATTTTATCCAGGGCCGTCCACCTTGCCTGATTGAACGGACTGTCCGCCAATTTGGTCATCGCTTGAAGCGCGAAAATAACGGTTAAGGCCTCCTGGGTATCCAACTGCAGCGGCGGCAGCAGAAATCCTTCCATCAGACGAAACCCGCCCGCCGGGCCTGTCATGGAATATAGGGGGATGCCCATCTCGGACAGCGACTGCATATCGCGGAGGATCGTTCGTTTCGAGACTTCAAATTTACTCGCAAGCGATTGAGCCGTTTCCGGTCCTTGCATCATTGCAATCAGGATGGCCATCAATCGGTCTGTTCTTTTCAAGTTTTAATCCCCTTCTTGATTGTTTGAATCCATTATAACAACAAATTGGTGACACCAAGGATGTCACCAATTGAAAAACGATTTATTTTCGTCTTGCCGCTTTCCTCCCGTTGTAGTGGTTGAGCAGCCGGATCCCCGAATACAGGACGATTACAATGCAGAAGAAGATGATGATTGAGGGCAAATACGGCCTAATCCCTTTAATGATGGCCTTCCACTGCGGACCGAACAGATAACCCAGACTTGCATATACGCTGACCCACATGACCGTGCCGGAATACATATACAATGCGAAGGTTTTATAGGGAATACGTATCATTCCTGAGAAATAACCGATCACTTGCCTGAAACCGGGGACAAAACAGCTAAGTAACAGGATGATATTGCCGTATTTGTCGAACCACCGCTTTGTCACATCGAGATTATGCCGATTGAGAAACACCCATTTGCCGTACCGCCGGACAAACGGCGCTCCGGCTCTGTATCCGATCAAGTAAGTAACCGTCAAACCGGTCGCAGATCCAATTGAAGACAACCATATGATGGACGGCAGCGATAACGTGCCGGTGTACGATAAATAACCGGCATATAGAAGCGCGGTTTGCGCCGGAAAGGGAATCGCCATAAAGTCGAAAATCAAACCAATCAGCAATACGTAGTAGCCATATTGCTCAAACCATTGTTCAAGCTTATTATCCATCCCGAATCCCTCATCACGCTTATTAACGGCAATCGAGACAACTGCCCGCTTACTGTCTGTTCATCGATTGCTCTTTTCAAGCATAACGATCATTCGGATATTCCGAACCGACCCAGGGTCGGGATTTGAAGCAGACTCAGGTCCGGTTTGCACCTGGACCTTGTTGAGTGTGGCAGAGTAAAATCAAGCAGAAACCGATTTCGCCGTCTTCTCCCAGACAGCAACGCAATGAAAGATAAGGGCTGCCATACAGCAGCCCCAGCGGGTTAACACATGCCACCTATGTCAACAAATCGAGCATTGCTTCAAGCTTCCGGACTCCCTCCGCCTCGGCAGCCTTCGCTCCGCGAAGCAGCGTCAATGCGCGTTCCGCTTGCGGCTCGCTGTTTGGTTCCCCGCCTTGCGGAAACGGAAACATGTCACACATCTCCCGTAACTGCCCTGCGACGACCCCGTAGTGCTTGGCGGCTTCCTTCGCCAGCCCGCGAAGCCGTTCGTCCTGCGGAGCGGCTCCTTCCCAGCCCGCGGAAAGCTCCAGCAGGAACTCCGCGGCGAACTCCCGCGCATCCCATACCTTGGCGGTATTAACGGCGTTGCCGAACGGATCGACTGTCCGGTTCGCGAATGCTTCGATCCAGGCGTCATATGCGGCCAGTCCGTTCCGGTGGCTGCCATTCTCCAGCTCCGCGTATTGGCGGTGAGCATGATCGACGGCTAGCTGCAGCGCGCCCTTCAGCATACTTCCCCGGTCGGCCGGTTCGCTCCCTGTAATCGTCAAAACATACAATTCCGTCACTTCGCCGCGCCCCAGCTTCTCGTACGGCAAATCGCCGTCCTTTCTAATATCCCGGCAGCGGAATACCCGCCGCTCGTCATCATAACCGTAAATGACGCCCCATTCCGGAATGAATAAGTCCCAGCTCAGCGCGGGAATTCCCCGGTCAAGGCTCTCCTGCACATAACCGATGCCTTCCTCCAATTCCTCAGGTGTGGGCGGGATGTTCGTCTGCTTGCCCGCGGTTTGCACCGTAAACCCAAGATTGCGCAACGCCTCCGTATGATGGAGCTTCCAATCGAAGAACGAGTAGCTGCCGACCTCGACCGCTTCCCGGTCGATAATAATCCGAAACGCATGGGCCGTATAACCCATCACATCTGTCAAGGACATTCCCGCCTTGCCGGTGTATTGAACCATACTGTGAATGGCCGTCGTGTCTGTATTATGGCTCCAACCGAAATCGTCTCTTTTCCGTTTCTCCGTCATCCCTTCAATTCCTCCATGTCACTTGTAGTAGAGGCGGAGCAAGCAGCTTCTTTGCAGGCTTTCCTAACTTCTTCCGCTGGCCGATATAAAGGCTGATGTGCGTACGAATCCGTTCCTGCTGCAGCTTGGTGCGGGAGCGGGAAATGCTGTTGTACACGTTGGCGACCGCAGTATCCAATAAAGCGGCGATCTCCTGCGGCGGCAGCTGTTCGAAAAAGTAGGCCTCGAATATCCGTTTCTCCCTCGGACTCAGGCAATGAAGCAGGCTTCGGATACCGTCGACAAGCTCCTTGCGAAGAAGGGCGCTTGACGGATCCGCCGCGCTTCTTGCTGCGTCCAGCGCTGAACGGCTGAGCCGGAAAAGCACGCGGTCAATGTCGCACCAGTCCTCTGCCATGCTGTTATTCGTAGCCTCTGTGGACGGCGAACCGCCTTCCGGCTGACGCTCTCCGGCCCCCACTGCACGTTCCCAGCTTGTAAAAGGCCGCTCTTTGCCGTACGGACCGCCGCGGCGCAGCTTCATGTAGGCCTCATTGCGTACGATTCTGCTTAGCCATGGCTTGAAACGGCCGAGATCAATCAACGTACCAAGATGCAAAAAAGCGCGTACCAACGCTTCCTGCACGACATCCTCGGCAAGATGATGATCCTGCGTGAGTGAATAAGCGATACCAAATGCTTTGGCCCGGTGCCTTCGCACCAGTTCTCCGAATGCATCCGGATCGCCGTTCCGCGCTTTGGCAACCAGATCCGCCTCACTAACAGGCCTCGTATCATTTTCCACTTCCTTCTTCCGCTCCTGACCGGCTTTCCACAATAATTGATCCGAAAGCTGCACGCTGCTCACTCCTTTATGCCCCTTATCCTATGGATGCCGGTATCAGCGGTTATCTATCGTCCCGGATAATTTTTTTTACTCTATTGTACATAACCAATAGTTCCAAAACAGAAATGCTCTCCATCAAAAAAGCTCTATGCTTCTCGACTCCTCTGTTGTTACACCAGACGACGGCGCTGAACGCATCATAAAACGAGTAGAAAGGTAAAATGCTATCCAGATCCATAATCGGGCGTATACTCTCGTACCCTTGTATATAAGCCGCTCGGGTCGTAGGATAGACCTCCCATATATACCGATTCACTTTCGTAAAGTCAATTTCCGAGGAACCGCCGCGAGCACTCTCAAAATCAATAATACCGGTAACCCTATTTTCTTCAACTAATATATTTCCCGGACGAAAATCCATATGAACGACACACGGACCGTCCGGCTGCGGCAGTGCCGCAAATACGTTGTCGAAATGATCAATACATCGTTGAAACAAAGCGGCATCGAGGATTTCCTTGCATGGTTCTTTCCATTTTTCAAAATTGGACTTTAAATGCCGTCTCCAGTCGTTTTGGTCCACGGTTCGAAACCCATCCTGTACATCGACGCCATAACCGGGCATGCTTACTTCGTGAAGCTTTGCATGTAGAGCCCCGATTTCGTATGCCAGCTTTTCATTTACTTCTCCCGTGCAGGGTAAGCCTTCAATGGCAGATAATAGCATAGCGCCTGGAACCGAGTCGTTTCCCGCCCAAAAGTCAAGCACCTGCGGCACGGGCAAAACATACTTCAGCTTTTCGAGGATCCGGGTTTCACGATACAACTTATCCCTGTTATAAGGGATCTTCGCATATACGGTCCCTCCGCTGCCGAGCATCAGCTTATACACTTCGGAACTGTACGATTCCGGAACGCTTTCCACCGCAGTTACCTTCAGCTTAAAATGATCGATCACCGTTGCTATTTTGTCCAACTGATCCACTCCCAGGTTCACGGCATCATATTTTCTATCATTTTATGATTTTAACATTACAGGAAACAACAAGAGTAGTGTTGAAAATAAATAGAGGCAGCCTCGGCTGATTATGAAAATAAGGGAGCGTTTCCATGCCAACTGAATCTCCAAAATACGATTTTCCCGGCAAAGCGGATTGGTTCCGGGAATACAACGAGGATTACCATTCCGATCCGTACCCGTTTTATCGCAAACTGCTTCGGGAAGAACCGATGGTTTATGTAGAAGAGAGAAGCATGTGGATCGCATCCGGTTACGATGATGTCAGCTTTATTTTAAAAGATCCCAAATTCGTAAGAGAACTCCGGAATGCGGTCCCTGACCACCAGCCATCCGCCACTCCGCCGGAATGGAAGCCGATAAGCGATCTGGCTTCGCACTGGATGTTGTTCCGCGATCCGCCTGTGCATACCCGGCTGCGGGGGCTTGTAAGTCATGCTTTCACGCCCCGCACGATGGAACGGCTGAGACCGCGTATCCGGTCTATTGCAGGCGATCTCGCCAAGGATATGCCAAATGAACAAAATCCCGATCTGCTGGCCGGATTTGCGTTCCCGCTCCCTGTCATCGTCATTGCGGAAATGCTCGGGGTACCTGCGGAAGACCGGGAGATTTTCAAGGAATGGTCGAATACGATTGCAAGGCTTCTTGATATCGCCTTGCTTCCGCCGGACTTCGTACAGCATGCCGGACAAGTCGCCTTGGCCATGCGTGAATATTTCCAGGATCTCATCGCAGAGAGAAAGCGAAGACCGCGGGAAGATATGATCAGCGATCTGTTGTCCGCCCGGGAGCAAGGGGATCATTTAAGCGAAGAAGAATTGATATCTACCTGTGTTCTTTTGCTCGTGGCCGGCCATGAAACGACCGTCAACTTGATTAGCAACGGGATGTATTTGCTGCTTCAGCATCCTGAACAGCATAGGAGGCTCCAGCAGCATCCCGAACATATGCGGACGGCTATTGAAGAAGTACTCCGGTACGAAAGTCCGGTGCAGATGACGTCCCGGATCGCCGCGGCGGATCTGGAACTCGGAGGCATGCAGATTAGACAAGGGCAACAAGTAAGCGTGCTGCTCGCGGCAGCCAACCGCGACCCCTCCCAGTTCGCTGAGCCGGATCAATTCGATGTGATGCGCTTGCCAAACCGGCATTTAGCGTTTGCATCCGGTCCGCATTTCTGCCTGGGCGCGCCGCTTGCACGGATGGAAGGCGAAATCGCACTTTCCGTACTGCTGGAATCTTATCCGCATATGCAATTAACAGGGCAAAAGCCGAAATGGCGGCCGAACATCCTGTTCCGTGGACTGCAGTCGCTGAATGTTAAGATATAATGTAGAGAAGGCTGAATACAGCATTCATAAAATAATGACCAGATAAGCGGTATCGCTTACCTGGTCATTGGGTGCAAAGGAAATCATAACATTCTACTATTCCGGGACTTGTTCACTAATTCATCAACGACCTGTTTTATATTCGATCGTGATCCCCGGTCCATTCTTTAATCATTTGCTTTATTTGCTTGCCGGTCAGGTTCTCATTTGCAGCTTTCTTACATAAATCGGGGAATTCCTTATCACCGGCAAAACGCAGACCAACGATTTGTTTCAATGTTAAACGCGGATCCAGGAGATGCCCGGTCAATACATAATGTCTAAGCTGTTGCTCTGCCCGGATGATCCGATCCTGCACCCTCAATGGGTATATTCGGATCAAAGCTACCGCCAGAACAAGAACAACAGCTATCAATAGATTCAGAACGGAAATCCAGAGCATAGAGCCCGATCGTACGGAAGAAACAAGCGCGACGACTGCTCCCGCCAAAACAATCAAAGTGAGGGGGACCAATATAAAATGATACTTCGGATCAAACATTCGATGATTTTTATAATTTTGGTTATCCAATATCCTCCACTCCTTCTAACATGGCATAAGATCGTTGAATCGATACGGTGCGGCGGCTTGCAATACAGCATCCTCTCCTTTAGCGAATACCTCACTCAATTATAAAGGAACAGGGCCAACATTTTAACATAAATTTACGTAAATAACTCCATAGCCGAAGGGAGGCTGCCGGATTTCACGCCCTGCAACAGCGCTTTTGACCGTTACAATATATTAAAAAAAGCAGACCGAGTATGGTCTGCCTTTTGTTCTAACATAAGAAACTCGCGAAACGCGGTTTCCCACGAGCGGGAAATTGCCGTGGCCGTTTCTTCAAGTCCTATCTGCACAAACTTCCCTCGAGCCGGGGACGTCCGCGGTAAGGCCCGGCCGGAATCTGGATCAGGCTGGTTTCTCCTATAGGAGCCAGCCGATATATGTCGTCACAGGTATTTACATCAAATCCGAGGAGCGGGCGTCCGCCCATACCCAGGGCGGATGCGGCTAACAACAGTCGCTGCACGAGCATCCCGGCCTCCATTTGTTGGATCCGGTATCCTCTATAGCCCAGTTGATACAGGAGGTGGTTTCTGTCCCCTGCCACATGGAAGCAGAACGGCACTTGGAACAGGTTAACGTTGTGCAGCGACATCCCCTGCTGCAGCGATGTCCGGTGGTCTCCCGGACGAATTTGCCGAAGCGCATGAGCAGCACTGTCATATCGGTAAGCTCCCTCCGGAATACCTTCGACACCGTAGAAACAGCCGTACAGCGCAACTCGGCGGGCGGGACCCAAGCTTTCATCGTCTCCGTCCAAATCATTTCGATAAGCAAAGGAAGCCGCCGCCTCTTGCAGCAGGGCGGCGAGTTGCGATTGGCCGACTCGGAGCAAAACAAAATCCGCCTCCGGCGAATACCGTCTGCGGCAGACGGATGCCAGATCGTACGAAAGTCTACTCACACGGGGCAAAGCAACTGCTGGATCCTCATATGTTATGCTATGCTCCCTCGCAAGCTGCCGAAACGACCCCGCCGATTCCAATAAAGAAGCTTCGTTCATCCTGAGCACCATCGGAAAATCTCCTGTTCTCCGCGACCGGACAACATGTTCATGACGGACCGGCGCGAGCTCCCGGCATAAATCGGTCGCAGAACCATCCCCGACATCGCCGCTTTCGCAAGAAAACCAACGAGCAGCCGGCTGAGCCGACAATGGAATGACTGCAAATACGCTCTCCTCCCGCTCGGACAACCCCAGCAGATGGTTGACGGCCCGGTCGAGAAATTGAAAGCATACGGCCGTTTCATAACCGAATCGTTTCGCAACTTCCAACAACTGTCCGATCAGCACGCCGGCATCCAGCCCATGCAGACGGCAGGAGAAGTTATGGTATTTAAAGAAGTTTTTCCAGAACATCGTGGAAACAAAAGCGACGCCGAAACATTCCGATACATCACATCGATGACCGAGAGCACGGTCAAGATAGGAATCGAAGACGCCTTCCCGCAGCAAGACCAAACGATGATGTGCCGCATCATAATGGTATACCCCGGCTGGCAGGTCGTCCGTCCTTAGATAAACATACAGCTCGCTTGGATACAGTCCTCCGCCGGAAGGAACGAAACGCCTGTTCATCTGAAAGGTTATCGGCCCTTCATCAACATCATCCATTGCAAAAACAGACTGGCTGACTTGACTTAACCCGAATACGTACCAGAGAAAATGACCGACTTCCCGGTAATCCGACCTCGCTGCACCTCCTCTGCCTTCAAGCGCCAGCGGCACTTCCGCGGACAGCGGAATGATAGGCAGATAACGGTAGAGCTTATACGGAAGCGGCGCGTCTTCCCAATCGGCTTGCCAATCCGGGGGTTTAACCTTATCCGGATTAAAATGCAGATGTTCCAGAAATGTGTGCAGATTCATAGTTCCTCCTGACATAGGGATCCCCTAACCTATGGAAACGGATGCGGATGCGGATTGAGCTGTTGGGGCGTAAGCGGCTGCTTCGCGTATCCAAGCTCCACAGGTACCTTTAATACCCTTTCTAGCCCCGTCAGACGCGTAAGGTGATATCCGAACGTCATCGGCAGCATGCCCGGAATCAGCACTTTAACGCAATGCAATCCGTTTCGCGCAATATCCGGCGTCGTCTGGTCCACCACGATCACCTCCAGGTTCAGACGGCGGAATTCCTGGAGAACCGCCTTTAAGTCCTCGGTAAGATCCGCATGCCCGGCCTTGCGTTCGAACGCTTCGTCAAACGTTTGCGGCTGACGTACGTCATCCAGCAAAAAGTGAAAACGCTCCTCCGCTTGAGACAAGCCGTACAGCATGGAGTGATCCTCCATATTCCTTACCAGATAAGGGTCATGGAGCATTTTCTCAATCTGTTCCCGGTTCTCCTCCAATTTCCCGTTAAAATTATGCAGCATGCCCGCAACCTCATGGATCGAGCTTTTCAATGCCCTTACCGGATCGGGGTGTGCTCCGGCCGCGCAAATGAGATTTATACCCTTTTGCTTCCTATTTTTGGCCAGTACCCAAACGCTTGGAATGCCATGTTCCATTGTTGAATTAAACACATGCACATCATATCCCGCCACCGACTGCAATCGCTCGATCATCAGATTTAATTCAATGTCACCCGCTGAATAGGGATCGAGACGCGGGAGAGGAAGCTGGGCGTACCAGGTCAGCAGGAACGAATCGCGTTCCACCACTTCCATAATGCCGTAAAAAATAGCTTCCTCCCTGCTGCCGCCTAATGCGCAGCCGTTGGAAGTTTCATAAACGAATCCATGGCCGCAGCCGGTGCTGTAGTATGCAAGCATCTCCGGCACAAGGATCGGACGCTCCTGCAAAAACGAATAACCCCATACCCAATCGATCGGGCGGTCCGGGTCAAACGGCTGAAACGGAAAATCCGGCCGTCCATATTGTTCCTCGCCGTGTAAGCCTACCTTAACGGGGTTGAGCGCCTGGTCATGCAAATTGCGGTAGCTACCCTGGACGACCGTCCGCTTGCCGCGGGGCGATAATCCGCAATACCTTTCCAAGCCTTCCAAAATAGCCGTCATTTCACTCACCGCATAGGAATGAGTCCTGCCTGCGCAGCCCTCATCTCCCGAGAATAAGGGAAGATTGACACTCGCATCGGCAAACGGGGACCCAAGATCATTCATTTTCCCGTTCAAAAAGCCCGTCCGAAAGTCCAGATATTCCGAGGCCAACACTTCTTTCAATTCATCCATCGAACGGCAGCGATAGCCCTCGGCATTGATTTTGGGGCTTGGCTGAAGTGAAATCGCGGAGTCTGACGCAGAATCATCGGGTAATCGGCCGCATTCCGGACAGAGCGGGTCGGGCAGAAAGAAGTGGCTGGAGCTCTGTAATGTCTGCAAATTGATCAAATAAATTCGGTCTTCCGTAAGGCCCTGCCGGCCCTGTAACACCCTTGCGGCTTCTTCGGCAATCAGGCGGGTCGCCTGAAGCAATCCCGTACGCGATGCCCAAATGTCGGCAGGCTTTCCCCCTTGCTCCAATATTCTCTGCTGAAGCCGCCACATCTCCTTACGGTCGCTTCCGGCCAACAGGCGCCTTCTGTCGGCGCATCCGGAGCAGCCCGGCTTGCCGGCGCGAACAAGCGGTCCGACGATACCTTCACCAAAATAAACAAAACCCCGCAGCCAAGGCGTTCCCGAACGCCGAAACGCCTCTTCCGCCATGTAATGGAAGGAAGGATCCCAAGCATCGTTCAACACCAGCGCCAAATCCGCCGTTTCAGGTTCACCCGATACGAAATCCGCCTTACGAATAAGCCGGTATTGATCCTGCAATTCTTCCCATACGAAATCCGCAAGCTGACCTTCTCCGATTACCGATACTACAGCGCTCACCGGAATCCCTCCTGACATAGAGCGGAGCTCAAAGTCCCTCCGCTGTAAGTCTCTCCGCTTCTCAGCGACACGCCGACCGTTCCTGCCAGCCCTTCCTGCAAAAACGGTTCAACCGCCAGATCGAAGACTGCAAGCCGTATATGATTTCGCTTTAATACAGGCAATGCGGATTGTATGGCACCAAGGTATTCCCCTTCATTCCATTCCGGGAATGAAATATTCCGCTCTTGCTTTTCATCCAAAATTACGGAGGATATCCCAAGCGGCTGTTTCATATGGCGGGTCAAGTTGTTTTGTTCCTTCATCAGCGCTTGCTGCAGTGCCTTTCGCAATGCGATTGTCCGGTTCAAACCGCTGCTTGCATACCAGCAGCCGTTTGAACGGATCCATACGACAGGAAAGCCGATGACTTCCTCGCCCAGACCGATTACCGGCTCGCTATGCATAGCGGACAAAGCACGCCAATAATAACTTGAGCGTTCATCTTCTACCTGATCCGGCTGCACTATAGTGACAACCGGCTTTTGAACTTCCAGTTGTTTGCGAAGGATGTCGGACAGGCACTTATGCAGCCCGCGGCATACCCCTTCCGCCAACGTTTCCCCTGCTCCGACACCTATATAATCGGAAAATTTCGATTCGGCCAGGTCCCCTGTCTCCCTTTCCATTGCAATCTCCGAGATCAGAAGATCGGCCATTCGCCCAACGTATGCTTCGATCCCAGCCAAACCAGCTTCCCGCCGCGCCTCCTCATGTGTCAGCCCCGAACAGACGATTTCCGGCAACAATCCTGCCGGGCCTTCGGAGAGAGGATCTGCCGGCTGAACGCGGCACAGCGAGAGAGGAAGCTGATTTAAGTCCCCCTCCTCCCAAATATGGAAAATCCCCGATTCCTTCGATGTCAACCGGCTGAAGAAATTCATCCATCCGTCCGCTTCCCTATTGTCCGGGCTTTGCTCGAGAAATAACTCGAAATCGTGTATCCATTTGGCTCCCGGACGCTCGGTTACCAGCGGATGAGGCAGGAACGAATGCCAGCTGCCCTCCAAAGTTTCCGGATCAAGCAGATAGAATCTATTTTTCGTTGTCAGGGAGGCATCATCCGTTGCCGTCTTGAACCATTCAAATGCGATCACATTTGCAAGCATCGCTTCGGCAGTGGAGGAGAAAGCATTCGACTGCGGATCTCTTGTAAACGTGGAAAGATGCACTCGCCGAAGCGCTGATTCCCAGCATCCTTCCGATTCCGGAAACACGAGCGGTCCGGCCATTCCCGCTTGTCGCAGGCATACGGCGGGGAGCAGCAGCTTCTTTTCCTCCCTGCAAACCGCATGAAGAGCTCTCAGTTCACCGACATCGCTTTCACTTGATACGTACATGACCGCATCAAACGGCTGAACGGCTTCACGCCATACGATGCCCCTTTCCTTTTGCAGAACGGCCTCATGAACCTCAACCTCGGGATCCGTTCTGCGGGCAAACGCGATCAGCTCCATGATCCTCTGCCGGTCGGCCGGTTCCCGTCCCGTGTCAAGGATGTGCAATGCGGGCAACCCGGATTCCAACAAGGCCCGAATCAGCGAAACAAGAAAAGGTCCGGAACCGGCCGCCAACACTTTCGACTGTCGATATTTCTGAAACCGGTATGCGCCCGAGCCGCCGAAGGAGTCCAGAAATTCGATCTGAGACCCATACTTCTTCATCACGGCATCAGTCAATTGATGGGGCCGGTCCTGGCTCACATCCCGAATAAAACCGTTCTTATATAACACTTCAGCGATTTCATACACCCGTTCCCGGTAAGGGACCGACAATCCGTTCGTTATATCCGCAATCGTATGCTCTCCGTTAAAGGCCGGGATCAATTTTTCAATCCACTTGTCAATCGCTTTGCCCTCCATACGGAACGAGCCCGTATTATTCCGGAAATATACGCTTCCGTCCGGATCGGGGAGAAAAAAAGTGTCCCCTTTCACTTTCAGACGTGCAGAAGGATTCAAATCCATTCCTCCTTTTTGAGCGAAGATCAAAGTCTCTCCGCATTCAATTCGCTCCAATACTCCACTTTAAATGATATGTACGGCTATTTGTCCTTCATTCCTGACATAGGGATCTTTGAGCATGACATAGGGATCTTTGAGCATGACATAGGGATCTTTGAGCATGACATAGGGATCTTTGAGCGAAGCTCAAAGTCTCTCCTTTTCCCAAAGTCTCTCTGCTTCTCAAAGTCTCTCCGCTAAGAGAAAAGCCCCTTTCAAACCTGTCGGTTTGCAGGGGCCTTCTCGGCTTTGGCGATAATCAGCGGCAACGGGCGCAAGCTCCGCAGTTAGAGCAGTTGTGGCACCTAAAGCAATTGCCGCAATTAAAGCAGTTATGACATCTGAAGCAGTTAACGCAATTCGAACAGCGGAAACAGTTGGAGCAATTGACACAGTTGAAACCGCAAAATCCGATAAAACAAAATCCGACGCACAGACGTTCACCTGATGGGTCCTGGCCTTGAACAGCCGCAGGCGTCACTCCGCTTGCGCTGAAATCACCCATTTCAAGATGCTGAAGCTCATTTTGAAAATTACTCATTTGCCAAACCTCCGTTAAAATATTGGGTCAAACCATCGGCTGGAGCTAACAAGTTGCCGACTTGCGAATCCGGCTGATGCCTGAGATCCTTATGACAAAATATTCTTATGAAAATCTCTCCGCTAGTGTTCCTATTACAAATGCCTATTGGTTAATATAATTGAAAAAAAGCGCCATACCGCATTGCGGTAACAGCGCTTTTTGTTTATTTCATTAGCTATCTGTTTCAGACCATTACATCGGACGGACAAAAAAGCAGCAATTATTGCAAGTTCAATTCCGCACTGCTACTTACTCCATCGTTCAGCGCTTGTTGACGCAGCACCAGATAAAGCTCCGCTTTGGTCGCGTTGACATACGGTAAGACAAACAAGATCCCGACGAAAAGTGCGAACATCCCGAGCAAATACCATCCGATAAATGAAAGGTCCAACACGAACATCTTCCACTTCTGACCGCGCGTCATCCGGTTACTCAGTTCCACAACGCGCCTTGTTCCTATACCGGGATTATCAGCCAATAAGTAGGGTACCATGCTGTAGGCGTAACTCTTCACAATGCCCGGTATTATGAGTAATAAGAACCACAAGAGGTTGAGGAAACCGGCCCACAGCATCCCTTTGACGATGGAAAAGTACCTTCCCCCGCTAAAAGCATACCCCAGATAATTCATGTTTACCTCTCCCAGCGCGGACTGTTTGAAATACTGCCTGACACCGACCTCCAGCGGGGCGCTGAGGAAAATGCGAAACGCAAGAGCAATCAAAGCTGCAATAACGGCAACGATGACCGCCATAATAATAATAGCTGTTTCAATTCCGCTTAGCGCCTCGGCAAAGCCAGGCATTGTGGCTGCATCGCCGCTTTCCCCTCCTTTTCCGCCTATTCCCGACGAATTAAACGAGCAGCTCGGTATTCCCCCGCTAATTATAGCCAGCAGCAGGCTTACAAGGAATGCTTTCCAGTATGACGTTCTGAGCACAGCTTTTGCCCGGTCTTTCAATTCCTTACGAGTCCACATAGAATACTCCTTCTCTCTAATTAAGCTGAAATCACATTACAATGATATTATTTATCGTACAACAAAATGCCTTCCGGGAAGGAGCTGTTTATACAGCCCCAATACCGGTTACATTCTCCTCGGCGTCGGCATGCCGAGAACCCCGAGCGCATCGTGCATCGTTTCTTTAAACCGTGCCGTCAGCCAGAGACGGATTCGCTGCTTCGGGCCCTCCGCCTTAAGGATCGGACATGTCGCATAAAAGTGATTAAACAGGTTCGCCAGCTCATGCACATAGGTACAGATGATGTTCGGAGAAAGCTCCTGCGCGGCGGTATGCAGCGTCTCCGGCCAATAGGCAAGCTGTCTGATCAAACCGTATTCCTGGAGCTCGAGTTCATGAAAAGCCGCGGGCTCCGTCCGAACCGCTTCACCGCCGGCTTTATCCAGAATACTACATGACCTCGCATAGGCATATAACAGATACACGCCCGTGTTTCCCTGGATTTCAGTTGCTTGCTCCAGGTCGAATACAACCTCGGTCAGCAGGTTGAACCGGAGCAAGTAATATCTGATGGCTGCCGCAGCGATCGAACGGCTGGATATTCCCGTTTTGCGCGAACGCTTCGAATCGATGATTCGCTCCATTTGATCCAATATATCCGAAGCCTTGATGCCGATCCCTTGTCTTCCCGACATTGGATAAGAGCTCTTCTGATCCGACGTGTCTACGCCCAACCCGGCAGCCGTATCCGGACTAAGCGAGACCACTCCGTAACCGACATGCTTTAAACGCTCCGCTTGTTCGGCGAAACCGAGCGCCTTAAGCGCCTCCTTCACCATGGTTTGCGGATATTCCTGTCGATGGTCGATGACGTTGATCACTGTATCGGCCCGGCCGATCCTTTTCTTCACACCGTCCGGATGTGTAGACCAGAGTTTGTCGGCAAACTTCTTATAGCGGAAATCTTTGCCCAGCACGCCGAACTTCCACAGATGGTAAGCAATATCCTTCGCGGTATAGGTCAAAATGCCGTTCGAACGAATCAGCACTTTATCCGCCTGAAAATCTGTCTGATCGCCAACGCCGCTGTCATTATCCGGCTGTTTCAGTACCCAGCAGCGCGCCAATTTTCCCTCCGTTTCCTGATGAAAGACCGGCGTTTGCTTCAGCAGCTCGAAGGTCTCTGACCAAAACCCTTCCCGGATGATGCTGCTTTCCCATACGAGAACGTCGTAACCAATATTAAACTGCTTCATCTCATCCAGATGTTCCTTTACGATCCTTTCCGCTACAACCAATCCAAGCCAGGCTATATTCGTATTTCCCTTTTCCAAGTCATGAAGGACAACAGTCCGTTGCTGCTGAAGCGCGGGGTCAGTCTTATAGGTTTTATTCACTCTGGCATAGATTTCCCAGCAAAAATCCCCGAACCGGGAGAATTCCTGCTCCGCTTGCATATGAAGCAGCCCCACGACCGTATCCGCTAATTGATTGCCCAGATCGTCAATATAATTATGAACCTCCACCTGATGACCGGTCCGTTGCAGCATTCTCGCGAGCGTATCACCGATGCAAGAATTGCGCAGATGGCCGATGTGTGCGGACTTGTTCGGGTTAATTGATGTATGCTCGATTACCACCTTGCCGGCCGGTTCCCGCATAACCGGAAAGTCAAACGCTCGTGATGTCCATTTTTCCCAATCAACATACAGATTAATAAATCCCGGAGCGGCGACTTCTACTTTAATAAATAAACCGTTGATTTCGGGATGACCGAGTAATTGCTCCTTTATCTCGTTTGCGATCGCAAGGGGAGATCTTTTCAGCAATCTCGCCAGTTGCATGGCAATATTGGTGCTGTAATCGCCAAACTGCAAATTTGCCGGATGTTCGATGCCGATTTTAAGCTGTGCCGGCCGCTCAACGTTGTTTTCCTTAAACAATTGCTGTAAAACATCTTCGAGAGCTGACAGTATTTCATCGCTTATCATTGTTTTTCCCTCCAATAACCAATAATTAAGAAAACAAGCGTAATCGGCTGTCGCCGTCTCCTGGCGGCTCAGCTTCGTTTCGCGGAGATTTCTAAGCTGATATAAGTGTGAAACTTATAAATTGTTAGAAATTAAAAAAAGCCCCCGTCTCTACAAAGAGACGAGAGCCCCTTAAGGTCCCGCGGTACCACTCTAAATGCCAAGCCGGATTGAAAAACGCAATACCAGGTTTGGCCGCTCTATTTTATAACGGTCGCTTGACCGGATCTGCCTACGATGGAGCTGGTTTCGGCAGATCATTTCCCGGGCCCGTTCATCCCTGACACCCGTACCGGCTTGCACCAACCCGGCTCGCTGCGACTGTTTGTCATGGGCTACTATCCCGTTCATCAACGTTTAATTATTCATCAGAATATTTAGAACTATTTATACAGCAAACATCCGGCAGTGTCAAGCACGAAGTATCGTCAGCGGTTTATTCCAGCTCCAAAACCGAATCGCCGCTGATCATGGTGCCGTGATTCACCCCTTCGCAAATCTCTTTCATCGAACCGGGCCGGTCAAAATTGAATACATGAATCGGGATATGATAATCTCTTGCCAATATAAATGCAGACTGATCCATAACCTTCAGGTTATGCTTTAAAACATCATCATAATGG
Source organism: Paenibacillus tarimensis (assembly GCA_041281825.1). Taxonomy (GTDB): domain Bacteria; phylum Bacillota; class Bacilli; order Paenibacillales; family Paenibacillaceae; genus Paenibacillus_D; species Paenibacillus_D tarimensis_A. The sequence continues at coordinate 5,127,858 of CP166298.1, forward strand.
AGCGATTTATATTTCATGGCTTCTTTATTGAATTTCGGATCTGCGCTAAGCACGCCGTCCACGCCTTGCTTGGCAACCAGAAGCGCTTCGCAGTTCACCTCGATTGCCCGTTGTACGGAAGGATAGTCTGTCGTTACGTAAGGCTGCCCGTTGCCTCCGGCGAAAATAACGATATATCCCTTCTCCAAATGGTGTATCGCCCTTAACCGGATATACGGCTCTGCAACCGATGCGATCGGCAGCGCCGTCATCACCCTGACTTCTTTGGCCGTTTTCGCTTTTAGAACACCCCTGAGCATCAGACTGTTAATAACTGTCGCCAGCGTGCCGATATTATCCGCCTCCGCCCGCTCGATCCCCCAGCTCTCCGCCATATTGCCTCTGAATATATTGCCTCCTCCGATGACAATGGACACCTCAACGCCCATCTCAACGACCGCCAAAATCTCGCCCGCAATATGCTCCAGCCTTTCCGGTTCAAACCCAAATTCGCTGCTTCCTGCAACTGCTCCGCCGCTCAGCTTGATTAATACTCTCTTGTACCTGTTCATTCCAATCACCTCCGGAAAAATAAAAAACACTGAAGCAATTGAATGCTTCAGTGTTTCAATAAAACGGGAAATATGAAATGAATGATAGGCTGTTGTTGGATACAACTGCTAGTCCCGACGTACCTCCATCTCATATTCCCACCTCTTTCAATTCAGTATCGCCAACTATTTTATACCGGATCGTTCTCGAATACAACGTTTTTTCATTATTTTTTTGCCGTTATAAAAAAACGGTGCTCCGTCGTTTGAACATAGCCGTCCCGTTCGACCCGCTCGTGCAGCTGGCATAATTGATCAAAACAGCGCTCCACAGAAAAGCCGGAGAATTCCCACTCAATAATTTTAGCGAAGTATACCAGAGCTCCAACGTCGTAGAATCTACACGCCGGGAAAAACTCCTGACCGTCCATAATGGTAAAGCCGCTTTTGATCAATCCATTGGCCGTTGATTTTAAATCAAATCCCGCATCCGTTTCTTTGGAGCCGGCACCCGTCAAAAAATCCGACAACTCTATATTGTTCCGGCCGCCGACTTGCTGCGTGATAAAGCGGCCCCCCGGCTTCAGAACCCGGAACACTTCATCCGCGGCAAACGATTCATGACGGTTGATGATCAAATCGAAAAACTGATCCTCAAAGGGAAGCTCTTCATCGCGAAACAGTTGGCGGACTTCAATGCCATGATCGGATAGAACGCGCTTGCTCAACTCGAAATTAGGGGGATACGCTTCCGTAGCATAGGTTCTTCCTCTCCGCGGGTTCAGCGACAACAGAAATTCTCCGCCGCCCGTCCCCATATCAAGCATCCGCTTGTCGCTGCTTATGCTGGATAATACGACAGCTTTGTAATCCCACGGCAGCTCTTCTCCCGATATCCTATCGGCAATATGGGAAAAATCCCAGCCGCTGAACGTCATCTTCTCTTCGGACAACCAAAAATCTCTTAATTTGTTGTAATCCATACTGCATTCCTCTCCTCTTTTCATGTTTGGATGAGATCAGGAGCAGTGCAGTCGCTGATAACATGTTTCCACTCGCCCGGCACAATCTGTTATCAGATTAAGTCAACTGCACCGAGCGGTTACCGAGTTTTATCACCAATTGTATTTCTCCCCTTTACGACCCTATTACAGCATATTAGTCAATAGCTTATCCTTCTTTTCTTAATTTTACAATTCAAAAATAGTTTGTTCACGCATGAGGAATCCATATAATGTTGGAATGATTTGTAGAATCCGTTCGATTCCTTTATTCCGATTGCTTCGCGGAATTCACTAGTTCTCCTTAAATTAACATAGAGAAGCTCTTTACAAAAGAAATGAAAAGAGTTATCCTCTTTTAATGAGAATAATTATCATTTTTAACGACAAGAGGGGAAAATTATGAAAACGTGGTTTGCTTTACTATCTGTATTACTGACTTTCATGCTTACATCATGCTCAGGTGAAAATGCAAGCAGCCCATCAACAAAAGAGAAATCAGATGTACTAACAATGTCTTGGCCAAAAGATATTGGTCCGGGAAATCCGCATATATACGGTAAAAACGAGATGTTCGCACAAGCCATGCTCTACGACCCGTTAGTTAGCTACGGAGAAAATGGGAAAATAGAACCGGCACTTGCAACATCTTGGGATATATCGGAGGACGGCAAAAGCTACACCTTCAAATTGCGTGAGAATGTGCATTACTCGGACGGCACCACATTAACGGCAGAGAACGTCAAACGAAATTTCGATACGGTTATTGAAAATTATTCTGCACATAGCTGGCTGGAAGCCGTTACGGTGATTGACAATGTCGAAGTGCTGGATGAATTAACGGTGAAGGTTCATTTAAAAGAGGCATACTATCCGTTTTTACAAGAGTTAACGTTGATTCGTCCTCTGCGGATGTTAGCAGACAGTGCATTTCCGGAAAGCGGGACTACGAAAGAGGAAATTATTGCGCCGATCGGGACAGGCCCGTGGATTTTAACCGATTACCAGGAAGATAACTACGCAGAATTCTCGCGAAATGAAAACTACTGGGGAGAAAAACCGAAGCTGGATAAAGTCATTGTAAAGGTTATTCCCGACTCTCAGGCACGTATTATGGCGCTGGAAAAAGGGGATATTGATTTAATTTTTGGCAGCAGCCAGCTTGCGCCTATTGAATATCGAAGCCTTGAGCAAAACGGTCAATATCAAACAAAGATCTCCGATCCGTTATCGACGCGGATCCTAATGATGAACACAACCTTTGGCGTGACCAAAGATAAAAACGTCCGGCTGGCGCTGCAACACGCGTTTGACCGCAAAACAATTATTGAACATATATTAAACGGTCTGGAGAAGGAAGCTAATTCGCTATTTGCGCCAGGCTACCCGTACAGCGATATTCCTCTTGCTCCTTATCCATACGACACAGCGAAGGCAATCAATTTATTGGAAGAAGCAGGCTGGAAGCTTGAAGCCGGTCAACCATTCCGTACAAAAGACGGTGAAACCCTAACCTTAAAGATTCCTTACAATAGCAATGACCAAGTCCATAAAGCAATCTATGAGTATGTTCAATCGTCTTGGCGTGAATTGGGAATAGATGTCCAGTTAATTGGCGAGGAGTGGCAATTGCTGAATGATCGTTCGCAGAAAGGCGACTTTAATATCGTCATGAATGACACTTGGGGTGTGCCGTATGATCCTCATATGTATATCCGTACATTAATAGGCGAGAAACAAACGAGCTCTTATGCGCAAAAAGGATTAGAAGCATCTCAGCAGCTGACAGACAATATCGCAAAAGTCATTCGTTCTACAAATGAAGAAGAACGTCGCAGCTTGTATGAAAATATATTACAAACCCTGCATGAGGAAGCCGTATTTATGCCGTTATCCTACCGGACAAATTATTTAGCGGCGAATAATCGCCTGCAAAATGTAACGTTCTCGATGCAGCAATATGAAGTGCCGCTCAGCGCGTACGAGGCGAAATAACCCCTATGGGCGGTTTTTTATTAAAACGAGTGAGCAGTATGATCATTGCGATTTGGGGGATGACACTCATCTCCTTTCTCCTCATTCGTCTTATGCCAGTTGACCCGGTAGAAGCCTATTTTGCAATGAATCAATTACCCGTAACAGATGCGGCAATTGAAGAAATACGAGCGGAGCAAGGGTTGGACAGACCCTTGCTTGTTCAATATGGTACTTGGGTTAAGAAGGCCGTACAATTGGATTTCGGCCAATCATTCTTGACGAAGAAACCCGTATCGAAAGAATTATTCGGCCGTTTTTCAGTGACACTTTCTTTAACGACCGCAGCTTTTGTCTTAGTCGTGCTGATCAGCGGGATCGTCGGAGTATGGTCGGTCTTGAAACGCAACCGTTTATTCGACAAATTCACGCGCACAGCTATTTTTGCCATCGCATCCATGCCCAGTTTCTGGCTGGCTTTTATATTTATCTATATCGCGGCTTTAAAATGGGGAATGTTCCCCTTAATGGGCTGGGGTACGCTTGACCACATGATTTTGCCGGCAATAACACTGGCACTCGGCTATATTCCTTATTACATTCGGTTGATTCGGACAAGTATGTTGGAAGAGATGGGAAAGCCTCACGTCGTATTCGCGAGAGCACGCGGGGTCAAAGAATCCATTATTATTAGGAAACATATCATCAAGGGCACGTTGCCGCCGCTCTTCACCTCATTGGCCATGACTTATGGCGGTCTTTTAGGCGGAGCAGCCATTATTGAAACGGTATTTACGATTCCAGGCATTGGTCGTTATATTGTCAATTCGATCGCAGCAAGGGATTATTTTGTGCTGCAAGGTTTTATTATAATCACTGGTACACTTTATATATTTTTAAATTTTGCGGCGGATGTGCTTTGTGCCATAGTGGACCCCCGGGCACGTTTGAAGGGAGACGGGATCTGATGAAGAAGCACTTGCCCTTAATTGTTAGCGGTACTCTGGTTTCGCTACTCGTCCTTGTCGCCGCTCTCGCCCCATGGCTGACACCAAATGACCCGTATGTTACAAATATGGCCGTGAAATTGCAAGGTCCGTCGACCGTTTATCCTCTTGGAACCGATCATTTGGGACGCTGTGTATTATCACGTCTGATCATAGGTTCACGCATTTCTTTATTTACGGCTTTTAGCGTAATGGGTGTTACGCTGCTGTTAAGCATGACGCTTGGCATGATCGCGGGTTATGTTGGCGGACTTGTAGATACAATTCTTATGCGTATTTGCGATATTTTTTTAGGTTTGCCCAACTTTCTGTTCGCCCTTGTGATTGTGGGCGTGCTGGGCGGCGGAATTCGTAATATGCTTATCGCTATTGTTTTTGTTTATTGGGTAGGATATGCGCGTATTGTCCGTAATATGGTGCGCTGCGTGAAAGATCATGCATATGTACAATATGCCAAAGTAATTGGCGTTTCAAAAATGGTCATTATGAAGCGTCACATTGTTCCATTCGTATTCCCGCAAGTATTTTTACTGATGTTAATAGGAACGGGAAGTACGATCTTACTCATTTCAGAGCTTTCGTTTTTGGGTCTGGGAGTGACAGCGCCCATGCCGGAATGGGGAATGATGATCAGCGACAGCAAAACCTATTTAATGAGCAATCCGATGCTGATGTTTATTCCGGGCGTCATGATTTCTCTGACCGTGCTCTTATTTGATTGGTTAGGCGATGCGCTGCGCGATGCCCTTGATCCGAAAACAGCATAGAAAGAAGGAAGGCATGTGCTGAAAATCGATGATTTATCAGTATTTGTTCAGACTAAAGCAGGTGAAAAGAAAGTCATCTCAAATGTGAGTTTTATTATTCCTAAAGGGAAAGTTGTCGGGATCGTCGGAGAAAGCGGCAGCGGAAAAACGATGCTTTGCCATGCAATCATGCAGTTATTTCGCCCAACTCATCGTTATAGCGGGGACATTGAATATGGAGGCAGATCCTTATTAACGAAAAGCGAGCAAGAGATGCGGCGCTTGCGGGGAAAAGAGCTTGCACTCATTATGCAAAATCCGATGGCGATGTTTAATCCGCTCTTAAAGATTGGCGAACATTTTATTGAAACCTTCCAATCCCATGAAAGGATCTCCAAGCCTGCTGCACGAAAGCTCGCTGCCGAACAGCTTGCGCGTTTTCGTTTGCCGGATCAGACGCTGCTGGATCGTTATCCTCATGAACTAAGCGGCGGAATGCTGCAACGAGTTATGATTGCACTTGCAGCTAGTTTGCAGCCTAGTTTATTGATTGCCGACGAGCCTACAACCGCACTGGATACAAGGACACAGCTCGATATTCTTGATGAACTGCTCGATTACCAGCAAAATACGGAAACAAGCATGCTTTTTGTATCGCATGATTTAAGCGTAATTGGTAAAATGGCGGACATTATTGTTGTCATGCGCCGAGGAATTATTTTAGAATACGGAGCCAAAGACGATATGCTTGAAAACCCCGTTCATTCGTACACGCAAGCTTTATTTCATGCACACAACGGTTCTAGTAAACTTGAAGATTTGGTCGATTGTTGGGATGGACAAACAGGGGGGGCACTCTATGAAGCCAAGCCCGGCTATTGGGTTAGATCGGAGGTGTAACCATGCTTGAAATTACAAACGTTTCGAAAAGCTATTATAAAAAAGGCTGGTTTCGAATAAAGGAAGAAATCAAGGCGGTAAACAATGTGTCCTTATGCTTGAAAGAAGGCACTTGCCTTGCCATCGTTGGTGAAAGCGGATCGGGTAAGACGACACTTGGTAAATTACTCCTTGGTATGGAGAAGCCGGATTCCGGTGAAATACGATTTCAAGCCCAAAATATCCACACGGCTTCCAAGGCTGTAAAACAGCAATTGCGTAAACAGCTGCAAGTTGTATTTCAAGATAGCCATAGCGCGGTTAATCCGCGGATGAAAATAAAGAATATTATCGCCGAACCGATGCGTCTTCATTTGTCACTGTCAAAGGAAGCCTTGCAACAAAAAATCGAGGAATTGCTGCTGCTGGTCGGTCTGCAAAAAAGTGATGCTGAAAAGTACCCGCATCAGTTAAGCGGAGGTCAATTGCAGCGGGTTACGATTGCGCGCGCGATTTCTACCATGCCCAAACTGATTGTGCTGGATGAATCCATTAACAGCCTTGATTTATTAGTGCAAGTAAGCATATTAAAGGTTTTAAAAAAATTGCAAAAACAGCTGAACCTCAGCTACTTTTTTATCACACATGACTTGCATGCCGTCAAGCTGTTTGCAGACGAAGTTGCTGTCATGGATAAAGGGGAAATTGTAGAGTACATAACGGATGTACAGGATTTGCAGCATATTTCACACAAAGCTAGTAAACGATTACTGGACGCGAGTGTAACATTCAACAGACAACAAGCAGCAACACATGACGCCGTATGCGAAGAAGCGGTTGTCTCGTAAGCTTAAAGCAGCCCTCATCTTAACGACAAGCGGGGGCTATTTTTTTATTGTTTCGTGCACGTCTCTCTGTTCAAAATGATGAAATCCTCCGATATATTTGATAACGGAAAACCTGCAAAGAATCGGGCAACAGCAATGAGGAGGACGAAGACATTTTGTTCAATCGCATAATCAGCACATTCATTCGCAGCAAGAAGAGACAGATCCGATTAAACGTCCTTTTTATAGGGCTCCTGGTGATATCCATGTTCGGGATATCCGCGATCCTGACCGGAGTGGCGCTCAAATCGGAGAGGAAAACACTGACCGACTCGATGCTGCAGTCCAACTTTGAAGGCGCCAGAAATTTGAGCGTAACGGTGAATGCGTTTATTCATTCGATGCGACGCAATCTGGGTGCTGCCGCAAAGTATATCGCGGGGACGGGCGGATCGGCCGAACAGATTACGATCTATCTGGAAGCCATGCTGAGCGGCAGGGATTGGTTCAACGCGGTCGTTACCGTTGACGAGCAAGGTTCTAATGTTATATCGATCCCCGGGGCGTTCGACTGGTCATCCTATCGTAAAGCCTCCCCGGCATTCGACCGGGCATTGGAAGCCAGAAGGCCTTTCATATCGAAGCCTTTCCCTATCGAGAACGGTCGTCTGGCCGTCCTGTTAACCCACCCGCTATTCGACCGGGAAGGCCAATACCAGGGCTTCGTCGGGGGAATTGTTCACCTGGAAGGCCGTAACGTGTTCTCGGATTTATTCGGTCATGCTACCCGGAGCAAAAGAGGGACGTATGCCTATGTTGTGGATTCGTCGGGGCAGCTGCTGTACCAACCGGACCCCGGAAGAGCTGAGGAGGTGGCGCCGCCGGATGAGGTCGTTCGCAAGCTGATGGCTTCCCCGCAAGGCACCGGAGCGGTAATTGATAACAACGTTCGAAAATATTTGGCGGGATATGTGACCGTTCCAAGCAGCGGATGGGGCGTCGTATTTCAATCTCCGGCTGAGCTGGTCGATGACGCCATGCGTCAGCTTGTTCTATCGCAGCTGGCATGGATCATTCCTTTGTTCACGGCAATGCTGCTCATCAGTCTTTGGATTGCGGGTAAGCTGGCAGCCCCGTTTATGCTTCTGACAAAGGCCGCGCGCAGGATCGCAGGGGGAGAAAGGTTGGAGAACCCGCCTTTTACAAGTCATTGGAACTATGAAGCGCACCATTTAGCCAAAGCGATGATGCTCGCCGTCAGCGGTCTGCAGCACCAGGCGGACCTGATGTCCGAAGCGGCACGGACCGATAAGCTTACCGGCTTGGCCAACCGGGCTTCATTGGAGGAATGGTTGACAGTGTCGCTGACAGAAGCCAAACCGTTCACCATTCTTGCCGTGGATGTCGATCATTTCAAGTCCGTCAACGATACATTCGGACATAACACAGGAGACGAGGTGCTGGCCTACGTGGCGCAAACGTTGAAATCGGAAACCGGCGAACACGGCATCTGCTTCCGGTTCGGAGGGGAGGAGTTTATCGTTCTTCTTCCAGGCCATAGTGTGGACGCCGGACGCCTCTTGGCCGAACGGATCCGGCGGAGGCTGGCCGGTTCGATAAGCCCCACGGGAGCCCCAGTCACGGTATCCATCGGTCTTGCCCGATATCCGGAGCACGGAACGGAATTTCATTCCGTTTTCGAACGGGCGGATCAAGCGCTATACGAGGCGAAGAGGAGCGGGAGAAACAGGACGGTTATCGCGGGGTGAACCCCGATTAGTCTACTGATGGATTAGACTTGCTTCTCTAGTGCTTTGTGCAGTGCGGAGGCCAATAAACGGACAGACGATCCGTTATTTGTTACGAAGCCTCAATTTACTCATTCTTTACGGACAGAGAATGTCCGTTATTTGCCTCAAATCCATCGTTATTTGCTTATTCTGAGGCGAATAGCGGATCCTGTATCCGCGAAACCTGCAATTTGGCGTTTCAGCAAGGAAATAGCGCACCTATTGTCCGCCTAAGCAACCCTTGCATAATAGCACGCGGTTCGACTGCCAGCCACGCAACCTCGCACATTTCTTGGGAGAGGTACACATAGCGAAGGACAGGATGCTCAGATCCTGCCCTCGAACAAAGTGTTTTCGACTAATAAACTTCTTTTCATTCGGCAATGTTGTTCGCGTCAAATCTGAACGGGTCTCCCAGCATGATTTGAGTGCCGTCGCCATCTTGAACGACAGTCATTTCCCCTAATTTACCTGCTTTAAAGGTATCTCCAACTCTCCCAAGCGCGTGTTTTTCACCCGGCTTTAACTTAAAATGCACATTGTCCAAGGCTTTGACGCCCGGATTCTCTACCTTTAGATATCATAAAACATATCACTGTAAAGACAGTTCCCCTCAAGTCATTTGTAAAATTATGAACGAGTAATTCTTCAAAGAGATTGAAATTAAATACGAAAAAGACGGTCAAAATCAGAAATAATCCGCCTATTGCAAATAAGATTTTAGATAATTTATTGATTCTTTCAAAATACGGCACAGGTATGAACTCCCCTTTCTGACCACATTTTTTAGTATGACGCAGAATCCCTCTAGAATGTTTCTTACAGCCGGGGGACAAAACGGCGTGTATGCAAAGTATATTTAATGTAAATAGTTAATACCGGGGGTCTGTTGCATGATAAAAAAAATAGCTGCTTCCGGTTTAATTCTGATTCTTGTTTTATTGTTCTCAGCCTATCACTTTGAATATATATCGGATATTAATTACGAACGTATAGAAACAGAAAGTTTCAGCAGTGCAGCAGGCAGTCGGACTGGTGAAAGCGATACTGAATTTCTATCTGACGAGTATTTTGCTAAGCTGGATGAAGTATTTGAACAAGTAAAAATAAAACACGATAAATGGTTTATTAGGGATAGCCCAATAAAAGCAGCGGCAGAAGCAGTCATCCATCAAATGATGGATGACTTGGAGAAGAACCCGGATGCTTTAACCAATCACAGAAATTTTAATCGGTTTTTCGAAACTTTTGACCGAAATATCAAAAAACTGGACAGTATTACGGAAAGGATGCATTTTTTTAGAAACACATTAAACTCTTATAGCAATGCACCTTCCAAACTGGATGATATGATCGATTTGGCTGCCAGAGGTAAATGGAAACTGTTTAGTGCCAAATTTCACAGATACAACTATAAAGACATTAATGGGGCATTAAATGTCAAATTTATATCGGCAGACGGCAGGTTTGAGGCAGTTTACAATACGGGTACCGGAAAAATAGTTGATGATCCGGCTAACATGGGAACCTATAATTATGCTCTAGGCTCAATAAATCCATTAAATTATATGCATTCTAAATTTGATAAAAACCCTTGGAAAAAATGGGGTAATATCAAAGGATTTACGTACAAGGACATTATTAGTTTGGAATCGGAGCATGGATCTGCTGAAGCGAACAATAATTATAAAGAAGTAGAACGTCGGATACAACAAAGAAAAAATGAATCCGGCTTCGAGGCTGTCGTACGACAGGGGGGCTAACCCCCCATCTCCCGTGCCGGAGCAGCGTCGATTCGCAATCTATAATATGGAGTCGCGATACTGGGAAGGCGTTTGACCGACCCAATGCAGTGAACTCCCCCCGCCTACACTCTGTTAACCAGAGGGAGAGGCGGGAGCTTACGGTCTAGTCGGATTCCGCAACCTGGACAATGGTGCGTTGTTCGGATAGTGAGCTCCGTCCTCTATCGCATTAAAATAATCGATCCCTGTAATTTTAGGCACGATGCCAATCTTGTACTTCTTTGTCTGATCTTTATGAATGGCCGACTTCTCGGCATTTGAGCTGTAAATGAGCTGATAATCCGGACGAATTCCGATAGGCTGCAAGCGCTTACAAGCAAGCATGACAATAGAAGTATGACAACGATCCGCATCTCACCGCCCCCTTTCAAGCGCAATTCCATCGATTAACGTCATGTATGTAAGATTATATCATGGTTTGCTTCGGGAAAGCAGTGCGGGGCTTCAAACGGAGAGAATTGCCTTGAAAGGGGGGACATAAAAGGATATTTATATAACAATAATTATATAATAAAATACAACAACTATTTATTGCAAAACAATAAATCGTGTATTATAATTAAATTGACAATAACTAAGTGAGGTGCTTTTTATGAAACATGGTTCAACACTCTTTTTAAAGACAGCTGTTTTTCTTATTGGAACACCGGTTCTTGCTTTGTGTATATTTGCGTTGCCTTGGTTAGCTAATAATCCAGTAAATCCAGATTATGCCCATATACTATATCCCATTTTAATAGGTCTGTATGTATCAGTGATTCCGTTTTTCGTTGCGCTGTATCAGGCGTTCCGGCTTCTAAGCTATATTGACAAGAACAAAGCGTTCTCACAGATTTCTGTTAAAGCTTTAAAGAATATAAAATACTGTGCAATCACAATCAGTACCTTGTATGTGGTAATGATGCCGTTCGTTTATCTCGTAGCAGAATTAGACGATGCTCCAGGTCTCATAATAATCGGGATGGTCCCTATCTTTGCTTCAATGGTAATCGCGGTATTCGCTGCTGTTCTTCAAAGGCTTTTACAAGAAGCGATTGATATAAAGTCGGAAAATGACTTAATCGTCTGAGGTGATAACAATGGCAATAATAATTAATATTGATGTGATGCTGGCTAAAAGGAAAATGAGCGTAACAGAACTCTCGGAGAGGGTTGGAATAACAATGGCTAACCTTTCTATTTTGAAAAATGGAAAGGCAAAAGCAATAAGGCTTTCAACTTTAGAGGCAATTTGTAAGGCTTTAGAATGTCAGCCTGGAGACATTTTAGAATACAAAAGTGACCAAGATACTCAAGAATAATAGACAACAATTTCTTCAACTAAAGGAGGCACTAGCTCCATATACCAAGTCGAGGCTGCCGGCATGATTGGCGGCCTTTTCTCATCTAACAAGCAGGTTGGCGTATGACGAGGAGGTAACACATTGAAACCTATAATACAAATACTGCATTTTGGCTATCATCAGGCGATGAGTTGCATATTTCCTGTTGCGATCTTTGGAACTTTAGCTCTTTCCAGCGTAATAGAGGTGCCCTTCATTTACCGTTATGATGCCATTCTTCTTATACTGCTTGCCGTGCAATACCTCATGTTCCGCAGTGGATTAGAGACACGCGATGAAATTAAAGTTATCTGTGCATTTCACTTTATTGGTTTGCTGCTGGAAATATATAAGGTAAGGATGGGATCATGGTCATACCCTGAGCCCGGGTATACGAAGCTGCTCGGCGTACCGCTTTATAGTGGATTTATGTATGCAAGCGTAGCAAGCTTTTTGTGCCAGGTATGGCGTAGACTGAGGATGGACATGACCGGCTGGCCGGGGCTTATTTCTGCGGGATTACTAGGAGGAGCCATCTATCTGAACTTTTTCACACATCATTTCATTCCTGATTTTCGCTGGTGGCTGAAGGCGCTTGTGCTTATTGTCTTTTGGAGAACATGGATTATATATCGGGTACGGAGCATAACTTATCGGATGCCCTTGACACTTGCTTTTTTCATTGTAGGTTTTTTTATCTGGTTAGCCGAAAATATAGCTACTTTTTTCAATGCTTGGAAGTATCCTGACCAGCACCAAGCCTGGCAGCTCGTTGGCTTCAGTAAGATCAGTTCTTGGTTCCTTCTGATCGTCATTAGCGTCATTATTGTTGCTCAGCTTAAACATGTTAAAGCTGGCCGGAAAACGAAAGATTCATAGTCCAGCTAAGATTAATACGACGGAGACGATCGTTGAATACCGAAACGCAGCAGCCCTTCATTACGCTACCGGACAGGAATTTATTAGATGCCATCAATCAAGCGGATGAAAAATAATAAGCGCCGTGCGGCGCTTGTTAGTTTTTTTGTTATTGATTTACTCAAAATGGCGAGTGGTTGTTTGGATTATATGTTTGTTGGACGTATCTTTAGATACAACCAATAACCGAACACATTGAAGCATGCAATGAGCAGCACCCAGCCCAATTTATATCGATCTCGGTTGTAGTAAACATTCATGATGCCCCATGCGGTGAATAAAACCCAGTAACCGAAAAATAAATTTACGCCAATCATAAAATATTCTTCCGAAAACCGCCACTGCATGAACTGGAGGTGAACCTGTATATCCGTATTTTTAATAGCTCCACCTGCAACGTAGTACATGGTATATATAAAGGGACGGTGGTCACTACGCATATAACCCTCGTTATTTAGACTGCTTGCCGGATAGGCAAAAGAATACGGACCGGAAGTCTGGTCAGCAGCACTGGTAATTTCTATTCCAACCGCTTGAATACTTATGTGACCATTTTCGACCTCTATAATTTTTTGTTTTAATTCCTCAGGTACGTTATTATGTTTGATTTTATCCGCATGTACTTCCGCTGCTTGTAAGATTTCGTTATTAAGAGACCTAACGAAGTGATGAGAAAACACATTGTTCCAGGCAAAAAAGGAAGTCATCCCCAAAATGCCGAGGATTCCTAAAGATAAGGCAAATTTCAGAAGTACTTTGGAAAATATGCGCTGAATGCGACGAATGCGATAAAGTTCACCTAATTGCTTAACCAAACTTTTTGGGTCACCAAAACGGTCAATTGCTATATCTTGTGCCTGCTCCTCTGTATAGCCTTCTTCTTTTAACTCTTTCACCGCTTGCAAAAGATGCGTTCTCATTTCATCTTTCAATTCTTTAACTTCTTGCTCTTCCGCATCAAAACCTTGGTATATGGAATTGATATATTCCTCAATTCTCTTCATAAAATTAGCTTTCGCCCCTTCCGAAAAAAGTGTCCATAATGCCTTTTACAAAATCCCATTCCGTTTTCTTTTGATCATAGCGCTCACTTCCAGCCGGTAAGATCCGATAATATTTCCTTCTTCCACCTTCACTTTCATCATCACCCCAATAGGATTCAACCATCTGATTTTTTTCAAGGCGTTTAAGGGCAAGATAAAGAGTACCTTCTTTCAATTCAAATTTGCCTTTGCTTTTCTCTCGTGCAGTTTTTGCTAATTCGTAACCGTACATAGGTTTGTGATGCAAGAGAGCCAAGAGAATTGTGTCAATATGACCTTTAAGTATCTCTTTGTCAATCTCCAAAAAGTCTCACTCCTTTCAACGATAATTTATCACATACTACTTTGTTATGCAAGGTACTAATGATAACTAATAACATAATAATATAATGCTGATATTTTCAATATTTAATGTGTTTGCGTATTTACTGTATAGAGTGACAAATAAAAAGTTTTGTTTAATTACGGAAAGCGATATTATGCTGTTTAGGGTGACTCCAAGTTATTACACTATGGAGACAAGAGCTCAATGAAGCTGCCGCGGGATCGATCGGCAACTGCACTCAACAAATGGGCAGGATATCTTGAGGATTAAAGCGAAATTATTTCTTGGAAAATTGTCAAGGTTGAAGGAGGTTAGATAATGAGCTTTAAAGCTTTTAAAAAAGAAATGCCTGATATCTATATTTTAGCTGACAATGCAGAACGAGCAATAGCTTTCGACCACGTAATTGCTTTAAATCATATGAAGGAAATAGGACGGTTGCTCGTAAATAAGATTCTCTTAAATGAAAGAGTTAAAATTGAATATTCAGATCCGTTTATAAACCTTGAAGCTTTAATGAACATTGAAATCTTGCCAACTAACTTAGAGATTCCTTTGAAACAACTTGAGTATTTTGATACTAGAGAAAGCATAGTGTTTATTGATTCGAGTCAAGTAAAAAAGCTTATGTTTGACATTTATGATTTAACTTCCTGGTATTTTAAAACCTATGTTAATGACCGTTTCAGTCCTACTCCATTGCTACTTGAACCTCAAATTGCAACCATCGATCCCCTATCCAACTCTAAGTCTCAACCCACGGTTACAAAATCCGTAATTCATATTGACAATAAGATAGTCGAAGGGATATGGGAAGACGGTAATGAAAATGAATACGATATTGAATTTGAAGCAAACGAGTCTTATCAGGGCCAATTGAATAATGGGATGAAGTCTGGTAAGGGGGTATATCGTTGGTCAGATGGGTCTAAGTATGAAGGTCAATGGTATAAAGATAGCGAATATGGTTTTGGTGTCAAAGAGTACGCTAATGGCGATAGTTATCATGGGGAATGGAAAGAAGGGCTATTCCATGGAATAGGAATTTATAAATGGAATGACGGAACAAGATTTGAAGGTAACTGGAAGGATAATTTAGAACATGGATATGGTGTTAAAATCTTTAAAGACGGAAGCATACAAAAGGGATTTTGGACATTAGGGGAGTTAGTCTTTACTGAGGAGCAGTTGAGAGAAAGCAGGGCTACTATTACTAAAATAGAGGATGAATAAGAATTAACGAACTGGACGACTACCGACTAAAGTCGGTAGGTTCCTTTGCGACTGAAAGTCGCTGTTCAGGCTAAAGCCTGCCGAAAAACAACCTGTGGCTAAAGCCACCTGAAGCTTCCGACTGAACTCGGCATGCTCGCGGGCTAATCATTGATGTAAAACAATGCCAACTCTAAAAGAATGTAATCTTCTTAGAACATACCGATTGCATGCCGGTATTTTTAATGGTTATCAGCGACGTTATTTGCTGGTTTGTCCCATTATTCCAAGGCTAACGGTTGCCAGCGCGCCTATTTGTCCATTTTCACGGTTTTGGGAGCGGATTTCAGCAAATAACGGCAACTGCAACCGTTAAAACTTTAAAATGGCGTTTCTTCGCCAAATAGCAGCAAGTACAACCGTTAGCGGAATCAACATTACAGTGACAAGTGTTTTTTGGAAACTAAATAGAGGTCTTAAAAAAAGTTCCTAGTGGAGATGAGCATTGTATCTGAAGCTGTTTTTAATGCTTTCAAACCAGATAAGTTAAATTATGAGCTTCTTGGCAATGGTGATTCCCATATGCAATGGCACATTTTCCCGAGAAGACTGACTGAACGACTCCCCAAATTTCCTGTTTGGTGAACATCTAGAGAAATTATGTATTCAGATGATGTTAAACCCAACGATGAAGGAAGTGTTAACCAATGAATTTAGAAATGGTTATGCAGGAGCTTGAAGCTCTTGGTAAGGAACGAACCAAGAAAATTTACTTATCCAATGGCGCGCACGAACCGCTTTTTGGCGTGGCTACAGGCGATATGAAGCCCATATCCAAGAAAATTAAAAAAAATCAACCTTTGGCTGAGGAGCTTTACACCACAGGGAACTACGACGCAATGTACTTTGCCGGCATAATTGCAGAACCAAAAACAATGACTGAAGTGGATTTTGAGCGTTGGATGGATGCAGCTTATTTTTATATGCTGTCCGATTATGTGGTTGCAGTAACCTTGGCAGAAACAGATATTGCACAAGAAGTTGCCGATAATTGGATCGCAAGCGGCGAAGAACTGAGAATGTCAGCGGGCTGGAGTTGTTACTGCTGGCTTTTGGGTAATCGACCAGACGGTGAATTTTCCGAAAGCAAAATTGCCAATATGCTTGAAATTGTGGAAAATACGATTCACGATTCTCCCGAACGAACTAAATACGCCATGAATAATTTTATTTACACAGTGGGGGTATCATATTTGCCGCTCCATGATAAGGCGGTCGAGACCGCAAAGGCAGTAGGCCCAGTAGAAGTCAAACGGGACAAGACAAAAAGCAGGTTCCTACTCGCTTCCGAAAATATTCAAAAGGCAGTAGATAAAAATCAACTTGGTTTCAAACGCAAATATGTAAGGTGTTAAACAATAGCCTCGCCTCGCGAAGTGGCGGGGTTATATGTTACTTACCTTAGTCAAAGAAGTTGAATATTGTGGCAGCAAAAGTGGAACAAAGACATTGTAAAAAAACATTAAGCTAAACGGGTACGTTAGTACCATGCACAAGGTTGCCGGCACCGGCAGCCTGTAGTGAAGTAACTGGCAGGTGACAGCGCGCTGCGGTCGATTATCCGACACCATATTTGTAAAACGGACCGCCCAACGGCGGTCCGTTTTATTTCCCAAGGTATCCGAGCCGTCTCGCCTACGCCTCCGAAGAGACCAACAGGTCATACTTGAATCGAAGCAGATCGAGCGCGCTGCGGACGTCCGTCTCCGTGCGTAAATGAACCGAAACCCAGTTTGATTCCGGCAGCACGTGGTGCGGTACCGCTTTGCCGAGCCCGATCGCTTCGTCGCGCGCAGCCTTCGGCAGCATCAGATCGACGAGGGATACGCCGTGCATATGTCCGATTTCCTTCCCGTTCACGACGAATTCCGTCCCGCCGAACCGATGCGGCCGAAGCGACACGCCGCGCCAGGAACGAACCGTTTCGACCAGCGCCGTTCCGTCCGTTTTCGCCATGACGCCTTCACCTCCCTTCAGCCGACAGCCGCGGCTCGGCCAGCCGGCCCCGACGGAACCGCATCCGGTAATACGCCAGCAATCCCGCATGAAGGATCAGGAAGCCCAAAAACACGTTGGCGTACATTTCGGCGTTCGCGCCCGCGGCGAGCGGATTCCAGCCGGGCGCATCCATCTCGAGCAGCAAGCCGTAGACGCTCGCGGCCATGCCGGAGGCGATACCAATCGTCAGCGAAAACAGCCCCATGCCGACGCCGGCCTGCTCTTTCGACAGCGTCTTGGACAGCGAGCTGGCGATGGCGACTTGGATGAACGTTTGGCCGACATTGCCGAATACCAGGAACAACGGAATCGTCCAAACGGGCGCCGCGCCGGAAAAAGCAGCGAGCAGCGCGAAACAGAGCATCAGCAGCCCGGATGCAAGCGTGTACAGGCTGGCGTCCCCCCTCCGGTCCGCCAGCTTCCCGCCCGTGCGGCTCAGCGCGGCCGAAGCGACAGCGGCCGGCACGAGCGCAAAGCCGATCCATTCGGACCCGAGCCCGTAGACGTCGGCGAGCAGCACCGGCGGCAATAAAGCCATGCCGCTCACGACGCAGGAAATCAGAGCCGCCATCGCCAATCCGCCCGCGTAGCTCCGGTTCCGGAACAACGCCGGCTGCACGAACGGTTCGGACGCGGTCGCAAGCCGCCAAACGAGCAGGCACAGCGTCAGAGCCGCCGCGGCGAACAACCGCCCCGACAAATAGGTCGCGCCGAGCAGCGCGAGCGCGACCGTCACGGCAAGCAGCGCGCCCCCGGGCCAATCGAGCTTCCCGGGATTCGGGGCGGGTTCGTCGTTCACGTATTTTCGGAAAAACGGCACCAACGCCAAAACGAGGACGGGCGGAATGAACAGCCAGCGCCAATCCAGGGCGGCGAGCAGCAGCGCGGCCACGGCGGGGCCGAGCGCGGTGCCAAGCGCCAAGCCGGCGGCGGTCATGCTCATCGCCCCGCCGCGCCGCTCCGGCGGAAAGTAACGGATCGGAATGAGCATCGCCGCCGCCGGAACGACCGACGCGCCGGCCGCCTGCAGGAGGCGGCCGGCCAACGCTTGCCAAAACGCCGACGACGCGAAGCCGATCAGCGAGCCGACGGCAAACGCGAGCAGCCCGATCGTGAGCAAATTTTTTAGGCGGTATCGGTTCGCCAGCTTACCGTAAACGACGCTTCCGATCGCATAAACGAGAAGATAGCCGGAGGAAAGCCAGCTCGCCTGGGCCAAGTCGATCTGAAATTCCGCTCTCAGTTCCGGCAGCACGATGTTAAACGTGAGCACGCTCATCGCGCTAAAGACGGCGGTGAACAGCATGACGCGCATGATACGCCGGCCGGCGAGTTCTTTGGGTGAAATCTGCATGCGGACAACATCCTTTCATCTCAATGTATGCAAGTACTTACTTACACCCTGTGCAAGAAAAAACTAGGGAGCCAGCGCCCTAGCGAAAAGATCGACGCTCCGCTCGATAAACGTGTCGAGCGTAACGTCCGAATTCGATTTCTCCAGCAAATTGCTGCTGAACGCCCCCAGATTCATCCACATGAACGACATGGCCGTAATTTCCGGATCGATCGGGGCGATTTTCCCTTGTTCAAGGAGCGTCGAGAAATAGTTCGTCAGCAGCTTCTTCAGTTGGACCGGATGCTGCGAAGCGTGCTTGTGCACTTCCTCGGGCAGCCGGCTGCCGCCCTTATGCGCGATATCGAGCAGCTTCCGGTTCCGGTTCATGATCGCATGGTACGTCCGTCCGATCAACAGCAAATCCGTCCGCACGTCCCACGTCAGCCGCTCGTTGAACAGCTTCGTCATTTCGCCGGCGTAATGGTACCGCTCGAACGCGGCGACGAGCAGCGCCTGTTTGCTGCCGAAATGCCGAAACAGCGTCACTTCGCTGACTCCGGCCGCCGCGGCGATCTCCTTCGTCGTCGTCCCGTCGTACCCTTGTTCCGCGATCAGGTCGATCGCTGCCAATATCAACTTGTCGCCGGTGCTAGCCGCTTGGTTCACGAATCGTTCCTGCTCCTTTCTTTAGTAAGTACTTACTTACATCTTATTATTCACAAATTGAATCGCGCTGTCAAGCCCGCGACGTCGACGATTTTCGCGGCGATCCGGTGAAGCGGCACGACGTAATCGACGGCGCCCCTCTCGATCGCCAGGCGCGGCATGCCGAATACGACGCACGTCTCCTCCGCTTCGGCGATCGCCGTGCAATCGGCCGACCGCTTGGCGAGCGCGAGCGCTTCAGCCCAGTCGGAGACCATGCCGGTCATGACGACGAAATGAGTACGTAACGGTCATTTACCAAAAGGCGGTATACTGCCAACCGTTAGGTTCAATGAAAAGCAAAAACAGGCTGCCCGCTGGACAGCCTGTACCGCAATAGCACCGATAGGGTGGATTATTTCACCAACCGCAAAAATTCACGCATAAAACCGGGCAAGTCCGGCCACGCATGGCCGGAGACCAGCTTGCCGTCCACATGAAGCGTGTCCGGTGCATAGCGGGCGCCAAGCTGCTCGACGTCCAGGCGACAGGCATTGTACGCGGACATGGTGCGCCCTTCAAAGAAGCTCGTATCCTTGAGCGAAGCAAATACTTGGGCCGCATGGCAGATCGCACCGACCGGCTTGTCCGACTCAAGAAAATAACGGAGAATACGCGGCACATGTTCGTTCGTCCGGATATATTCAGGCGCCCGGCCGCCAGGGATGATCACACCGTCATATTCCGCCGGTTCCACATCCGCAAAAGCGATATTCGCCTGCAGCAGATGCCCCGGCTTCTCCGTATAAGTCTCCCAGCCTTCCACAAAATCATGGACGACCGTATGAAGAACCTTTTTGGACGGTGCTGCAATCACGGCTTCGTAGCCTTCCTCCTGAATACGGAAAAAGGGGTAATAGACCTCCAACACTTCCGCGGCATCTCCGGTTAGAATTAAAATTTTTTTCGACATACCCTCACTCCTCATTTTCAGTGTGAATGAAGCTGACTCACGGCATGGTTTGAAATTCATCAAAAGTTGCGATTTTCAGCAAGAGAATAACACAAAAAGGCCGGATGGAATATCCTACCTCCGACCTTCTGCGACCGCTCTTTTGTCCTAGCCAGTTCGAGCAAGCTGTCGATTTATGCCGAGAAAGCGCGCCATCTAACCGGTATTCTCAAGCCGCCGCAACGATCTCTTCGCTTACTATAAATATTTATCCGGAGGTTCCCGCTCTGAATCGCTGAGTAGTGCTGTATAAATGAATCCACATTTCGGGAAACTAAATGTTGTTGTTATATATTAGAAGGAGGTGTCATTGTGGCGAACCGACAAAACGAGAAGAATAAAGCAGACGTACAGTCGACCAGGCTAAACCAACTGCCAGTCCCAGGTGAGAATGATGTTGAATTTTCCGCAGAGGAAGCGGCAGAGGTATTCGAGCAAAATCAAGCTCAAGAAAACCAAGCGCAAAAAAACCAAGAATAAAAGAGATCATATTGAAGCCGGCTCAACTTGGAGTCGGCTTCAATTGTTATGAATAAGAGTAACCCAACGTTTTGCACTTTACAAACCGTCGGTCGGTATGTATAATGAAATAAAACCATCATTGTCGAACTGGTATCATAAAAAACAGGAGGGGTAAGACTTTGAAGCAAGAGGAACGAAGGGAGCAGACAATAAAGCTTCTGCTGCATTCAACTAAAGAGCTGATACGTGAAAAAGGCTGCGAATTAATCACAATGAAGGATATCATGGACAAATCAGGGTTATCGAAGGGTGCAATATTTCATTATGTCAAAAGTAAGGACGAAATTTTTGCCTGGGTGCTGCAGGAACGCCTTGAGGAAACAAATAAGCTCTTTATGAAGGAAGTGGATCAGGGGCGTAGAACACTCGATGGACCGATGCAGAGCATTATCGACAGACTGCCGGCGGTGGCAGATCCGCATGACGTGACGAATAAAGTTTTGATGTATTTACTTGGAAAGGAGGATCAGCCGCCGGTTGCTGAAGTGCTTCGGCAGTTTTACGAACGTTCTCTCGAGTTGTCGAAGCAATGGATATCTACCGGTCAACAGCACGGTGTAATTCCCGAATCGGTCGATACGGAAAAAACTGCCGAAATGTTCGTTTTACTATCGCTCGGTTTGCGCGTCCGCTCTTCCATTCCGCTCCCTTCGGCAGCTTTTAACATTCAAGATTTTTCATCGTTTATAGTTTCTGTATTGAAATCTAAGTAAATTTGAATCAGAAAGGAAGTTGCAAAATGAATCTGTGGTTGACGCTTCATCTGATCGGAGTCGTTATATTCCTCGGAAATATCATTACCGCGGCATTTTGGAAAGTCCGTGCGGATCTGGAGAAAAATCCGGCCGTCATTCACAGCGCGGTTAAAAACGTGATGCTTGCAGATATCGTTTTTACACTTCCGGGCCTGATACTGATCATCGTCTCGGGCATTGTCATGGCCGTCCGGGCGGAAATGCCGATGTCGGGTCTAAACTGGCTCACGATTTCATTCATATTATTTGCCGTTACCGGTATCATCTGGCTTGCCTTCCTTCTTCCTCTTCAGCGGGCAATGATCCGTTATAGCGGCGAATCCGTCGAAAGCGGGAATATTTCCCGAGCTTACCGTCAAGCGTCCCGAAATTGGGCTATCTTCGGAATCGCCGCTACATTGCTGCCGATCGTTATTTTATATCTCATGATATCAAAAGGCTTGTGATATTATTTCGACTGTGATGTTTCTACTGGCAACCGCCAAGGTCCCTATACGATCACATGCGGCTCAACAAGGGAGAACCTCAATTCGCTTTGATCCGGCTTGATTCCAAGTGACAGTATCTTCATCGGGCTAAATCCCTTATCGGCGTACACCCAACCCAAAGATACATTATATTCGGAACCGGCTTAACGAATGGAAAGTACTTCAGCGACTACGCTTCCGACGTATCAAAGTGGATATCGACATCAACGCTTTTCTGCGGGAACGACCCGATTCCCCGCTCCGGGTCGAAGTAAGAGTCCATAATTTCCCGCTGCTTCTCTTCGCTCATCCGGGCGATCGTAACGGCGGACGCCTCCGTCAAAGCGCCGCCGAACCCTTCGATCACTTGGTATTGCACATCGTCGTACACGTTGATCAACTGATTTTCCCGGCCATTCGCATCAGGAACGAAGGTCAGCGTCGCAACCTCGGTCAAACGGTCTTACGTATGTTTAGCAGTTTGGATCACTCGAATGAAACGCTCTATCATGTAAAAACCTCCAAAGTTTCATGCTTGCTCGGTTACTTCGCGCCGGAACCGGTTGACGCCGGCCACACATACGTAGCCGCAGCGCCGGCCGGAAGCGACGTACGGAACGATTCGCCTTTCCAGCGTACGATGAACGCTTTCACCGAATCCGCGGAATTCAATGCCACCAATACGATGGATCCGTCGGGATTTTGGAAAGCCACATTCTCGATGCCCCCCGCCTCGAGTGCGGTCGATTCGATCCTTCGTGCGCCGGGGATTACGAACTTGCTCGCATGCCCGAACGCATAGTACTCTTCGTTTAATATGAACTCCCCTGTTGCACTGTCAATCGTGACGACACCTCGGCAATCTTGGCAGCCGCCCTTATGAGGGCCCCCGTTTTCGTCTAATGCCAGGTTCCATTTCAATACCGTTCTCGCCCAATGCCGGGTTGCCCCGATGATCAAGTTTTGCATATCCCACTTCAAGTTATCGCCGAAGTTCGTCGACCACGCCCCGCCGGAGCTCTCCGTGAAGTAAATGTCCTTCTCAGAGTGAGCTTCCTTGACCTTAGATTGGCCGGACACTTCGCCTGCATACCCGTGAAACGCCGTTCCCGCGATGTATCTGCTAGCTTCCGGATCGTTCAGAACCGTCAGCGGGTAATAGGTCTCGTCCCAATTGTGATCCCATATAACGATCTTCGTTTCGAGTCCAGCCTCGGCTAAAGCCGGCCCTAGACCGTTCTTGATCCACTCGGCCTGCTGTAATGCGTCCATCCGCATGCCCGGATAATCGGCCGGCACGTGATGCGGCTCGTTCTGGGGCGTCACGGCGTCGATCGGTAGTCCGGCCGCGTCATACGCCTTAATAAATTTCACGAAATAATCGGCATACGTCCCGAAATGCTCGATATTCAAGCTGCCTCCGATGAGCGAGCCGGAGGTCTTCATCCACCCCGGGGCGCTCCACGGCGATCCCATCAGCTTTAAATCCGGGTTGATTTCCCGCGCATGCAACAGAGTTGGAATAATATACGCTTCATCGTATTCGATGGAAAAGCGTCTCAGCTCCGGATCGCTCTCTCCTTCGGGGAGATCATTGTATGAATAGTGATCTAACGCAAAATCTGAAGCTCCCATTGGCACCCGCAAATAGCTGATTCCGATCCCTTCGCTGCGATCGAACAGCTTCGCCATTAATTCATTCCGCTTCTCAGGTCCAAGCCGATTTGCAATCAACCAGGCGGAGGCATCTGTCATAGAGGCGCCGAAGCCATCCATGGTCTGGTACGTTTGGGCTTCATCGACATCAACGGTCGTCTCGCCGGCGGATTCCTCTGGAGCGAAGGAAAGATCGGGCTGTCTCTCCAACAGCCGGCTCTTGTCCGGGGTCGTCAGCCACAACTGCACGGAAACATGTTCTTGTTCCGTTCTTCCGCATGCGACAAGAATGATGAAAAGGCAAAGTGTAAGTATCAGTTTAAGAATCCTATTCATAAACTCAGCCCTCCTTAGCTCCCTGAACCGCAGCCGCTTTCAACTGTCCCGTAATAGCTTCATAGTCGCGACTAATGAGTTCTGCAATTCGCTTCGGCGTCCTCCGATTCATACGATAGATACCAAACGTATCGATCCACTGATTGTGGTTAACGTACCAGTCATACATGATCCAAAAATCGATTCCCGCCACGTATCCGTCCGAACGCACGGCGCCGTCCATGGAGACCGCCGCCTTCTCGATCAGCGCGCGCAGCGTATCTTCGTATGCGGCCAATTGTTTGCTCTCTTCCGCCCCTCCCTCTCCGGTCCAATGGCCGAATTCCGTATTGAGAATGGGCTTATCCGGATAAGCGGCATGAGCTGCCTCCAGGAAGGATCGCGTGCCTTCGTAGTACGTTCCTCCATGGAAAATGCCGAAGTACATCGTCCACCCCGCAACGTCCAAAGGCTCCATCGACGGATCGTGCTCGCCCGGTTGGTCGGCGGCGGCGCTTTGCGTCACGAGCCGGCCGTCGTCGTAGCGCTCACGCAAATCCCGTACCATACGCCGGTTAAACGCAAGACGCAGCTCGACATCCTTCGATTCGTTTTGCGTACTCCACATAATGACTGACGGTCGGTTGTATTGCGAGAGAATCATCTCGCGCCACATCTGATCCGCCAGTCTCTTTATTTCTTGCGCTTCATAATGCCCGGTTTCGAATTGCCAGAGCGGAATCTCGCTTGCCGCAAGCAATCCCATACGGTCTAACAGCAGGTAAGTGTAAATGTGGTTCGGATAATGTCCGGTCCTTACGAAGTTCGCATGAAGCCGTTTTATCTGATGCAAGTCATCCAGAATCCTTTCCCATGATGCCGTCCGTCCGGTATCGGGCCATTCCTCGTGCCGTGCAATTCCTGCCAGAAATACAGGGCTTTCATTTAATAAGATCTTCGTCTGCTGCGTCTTTATTGTCCGAATTCCGAACTGTGTATGAAAGCAATCGAGCGCCTCCGCCGAAGCATTGCAATCACCCTGCAGCTTGAATTCCGCTACATACAGGTTGGGATTGCCTGCGGACCATAATTTGGGCCGCTCAACCGCGACCTCGAAGCGTAAGACTTTCGCTTGAACAGCCTCAAGGACGATTTCAGCCCGGATCGGCCGGTTCGTCGCCGCTTCTGCCCCCTTGATGCTCGATGCTAGCGGGCTCTTCAGGAAGTTCGGGTTTGCCGAGTCGGCCTCGTAGATCGTCCCCTCGAGCCATACGTGACGAGGCTCCGGATCTCGATTGTCAACAACGACAGTGCAACGCAGTCTGCCCTCGGTATCGAGCGGAACGATATCGGCCCGAACGACGTGAACCTGAGAAGCAATCTCGATATATAAATCCTGGATAATGCCCGTATAATTGAAGAAGTCGGTACCGGCAAGAGCGGGAATTGTATCGTTCCGGCTGCCCCACGGCGGATTATCGATCCGGACCCGAATATCGTTGTCTCCGGGCTGAAGATACGGGGTGACGTCGAAGGCGAAAGGCGTAAAGCCGCCTTCGTGATAGCCGACCCACTGACCGTTCAGCCATATATCCGCAATGTAGCTCATTCCAAGCGATTTCAATGTATAAGCGGCGTCCGTTCGGATTGCACCCAGCGTGATTGTCCTGCGGTACCACACGGCGTCTTCGTAGGTTTCGGCAGCCTTCGCACATTCCTCCCCGCTTAATTCATTCTCCGGCGACGGAATTTGGTGCGTCTGCCACAGGTCCGATTCACCTCCCCGCAAATAAGACCCCTCACGCCGCTCTAGTTCCTTGTGCCAAGCGGAGTCCCTAGGCATCATCGACGCATCGTGATCCGCTTGAAACCGCCGTTTTTGCCAACTGCCGTGAAGTGAGATGATCGTCCTGTCCTGCGGCTCGAATGAAGGTACCGGAATCCCGTTTTGAAAAGCAATGTCAAATCCGTCGACACTCCCGAACGATAACGTTGTAAGCAGCACTGTTCCTCTTCCTCCTGTAGAAAGGGGGATGATCGAAGTCTCATCCCCCTTTTTCTCTGTTATGAATTACTGAATTCCTTTTTCATCGAAGTAGGCATATGCCTGTTCCTTCACGTACTCCAGGAGATCGTTTACGCCCGCCGCTTCCAACTGCTTGCGGTACGTCTCGAGCGCCTTGTCCACGTCCGGCACCAAGCCCATCATCAGCGGCATGCCGTACTGTTGAATGACAGCGTTCACAGCGGCTTGCTGCGATTTGACCGGGGCGTAATCCATTAAGACCGGCGCAAAAATGTTCGGTCTGCTTTCCGACTTGAATTCCTCAAGCAGCGCATCAAATTCCGACCAACCGCCCGCCCTCTTCACACGCTCCATCGATTCGACGCGGAAGCCCCAAGACGCGATGCCATAACCGATGAAATCCTTCGTATCTTGGAGATTGGCCGGAGGAGTTACGATATGCTTGCCGTCCTCTGCAAGGGAATAGTGCTTTCCTTCGATGCCGTAGTTCAATAGATCGTAATATTTAGGATCATTGCGCAGCTTGTCGAGCACCATCAAGGATCGCTCCGGGTTCGCGGCATTTTTTGGAATCGCCATCGCGTTGTTGACGGACAGGTTCGGCATCGCGTAGTGATGAATGCGGGTGAAAGGAAAGTAGCCCAGCTTCATATCCGGATTGCTCTTTTCCACGTCGATGATGAATCCGCCGGCCCCAGGAGCGTTGCGCCAATACACGGCCCCGGTTTCTACCTTAATCGCATCGCCCGCCTCGACCTGGGAAGACAACGTGTCGGAATTCCAGAATCCCTTATCGGCCCAGCTTTTCGTCCGCTTCACCCACGCTTCGAACTCCGCCGTGAACGGATAGGCGATGATGTCCCGAGGCGTCTCGTAAGAAGAGGCTACGATAACTCCGCTGTCGCCGCCGATCTGCTGATAATCGTGGTACGATTTGAACAGCGTGAAAATTTCATTGTAAGCCTTACCGTTGATTGGCGTAATCCCCTTTGTTTTCTTGACTCCATCCAGATACGCTTCAATCGAATCCAAATCCTTGATTTCCGGCAATCCTAATTCCTGCCGCCAGTCTTCACGGTAGACGAGACCGTCTGGCGTATACTCCGGATACGTCGCCGGAACGGCATAAATATTGCCTTTGATCGTCGCTTCTTCCCAGTCTTGTTCAGGCACATTCTTCCATGTTTCCGGGGCGTAAACGGGAAGAAGGTCATTGAGAGGCAGGAACGCGCCCTGATTCGCGAATTTGTAATAATCGGCCCAGGTCGATGCGAAGATCATATCGATCTTTTCTCCGGACGCCAGGAGCAGGTTATACTTTGTTTGCCAGTCTGTCCATGTGGTAAAATTCAGTTTTACCGTCGTATTGAGTTCTTGCTCGAGCATCTTGTTCCATTCCGCCACGATTTCCTTTTGATCTTTATGCCCATCCCCGAGCAAATACCAGACCAATTCCACTTTCTTGGACGTATCGGGCTCTTTGTTGCCTCCGGTACTTTCGCTTCCGTTTTCGGAAGACGTGCCCGTATTCGTCTGACCCCCCGTTTGCGGATTGCTTGTGTTCTGCACGCAACCTGCCAGGAGCGTTACCGCCATGAATAAAGCAACGAACGCCGAAAGCAGCTTCTTCTTATTTCGTTTCATCTTGCTGACTCCTCCTTTTATAATTGCAAGAAATGTATGTTAGCCGGATTCCGGTTCTAACCTTTGACCGCGCCGATCGTAAGGCCCTTTACGAAGAACCGCTGCACGAACGGATACAATAAGATGATCGGTCCTGTAGCAATGACCGCAACGGCCATCTTCAACGTCTCGGATGGCGGCCGGAAATCCGGCGACAAGTTGCCCGCGACGTTCGTGTTCAATACGGCCGCGCTCGCAAGAATTTTGTACAATAAGAACTGCAGCGGGTATTTGTTATCCGACGTGATGAACAAATTCGCCATAAACCAATCGTTCCAATAGCCCAGTGCCATGAACAGCCCGATCGTAGCCAACCCCGGCGCAGATAAAGGGAGAATTAATTTCCAGTAAATTGTGAAGTCTCCCGCTCCGTCGATCTTGGCGGATTCCGTAATCGCATCTGGTATCGATTTCATAAAGTTTTTCATTAAAATGATATTCCAAGCGCTCAAAATCGGCGGAAGGAGCAGCGCCAAATAACTGTCCTTCATATTCAGCTGATTTACAATAAGGATGTACCACGGAATTAATCCCCCGCTGAACAGCGTTGTGAAGTAAATAAAGAATGCCAATGAATTGCGGTATTTGAAATCTTTCCGCGACAGCACGTAACCGGCCATCGAAGTCAAGAATAAGCCCAGCGCCGTGCCTCCCAGAGTGAGGAGGATCGTCACCCGATATGCGGATACGATTTGACCCGGATTACTGAACGCCGCAGTATAGGCGTCCAATGTGAACTGATTCGGAATGAACTTAAAACCTTCGGCGATTATCTCCTTCTCCGGCGTCACCGAGCCGGATACGATCAGCAGGAAAGGAAGCAAGCATAACAGCGTTAATATCGTTATGATCGTGTATCCGATGATGTTGAAGATGATCGTCGCGGATTCCGTTTTAATTTTCAAAGCTACTCCCCCTTAGAACAACGCATAGTCTTCGCGAACTTTCTTGATGATATAGTTGACCGACAATACGAGTATGAAGCCGAAAAACGATTGATAGAGCCCTGCAGCCGTCCCCATGCCAATGTCGAAATTCACGGCGAGGGAGCGGTAGACGTAGGTATCGATAATGTCCGTCGCCTCGAACAACATGCCGTTGTTTCCGATGATCTGATAGAACAAATCAAACTGCCCTTTCAAGATTCCGCCCAGGCTGAGGAGAATAAGCAGGATGAATGTCGGGATGAGCATCGGCACGATAATGTACCGTACGCGCTGGAAGATGTTCGCACCGTCGATCTTCGCCGCCTCGTGATACTCGTCGCTGATTCCCATGATGGCCGCCAGGTAGATAACCGTCCCGTACCCCAGACCTTTCCACACGGCGAAAAACGTAATGATGTACTTCCAAGGCTCGGTATGCAGGTAAAAATCGTATTTGGGAAGTCCAAACTGCGCCAATACCGTATTTACAACCCCGTTGCTGGAATTGAAAAGATTGAACACGAACGCGCCGACCAGCACGAACGATACGAAAAACGGAAGGAACATGACGGACTGCGTCGTCTTGCGAAACCACTTCCCCGGAAGCTCGCTCAGAAAGATTGCGCACAGGAGCTGAAGAGCGTTCCCGATGAGGATAAATGCGAGGTTGTATAAGACCGTGTTTTTCGTCACATTCCAGAGCACACCGGATTTATAAAGAAACTCAAAGTTTTTCATGCCGATGAACTCGTTTCCAAACAATCCGCCGTCGAAGCTGAATCGGGTGAAGGCGTAATAGACCCCTACCATCGGGATATACGCGAATACGACAAAAAACAGAATGGCCGGAACAATCATAAGAAACAGCACTTTGTTGCGGTTTAGCTCATGTAAGAAGCTTCCCAAGGAAAACACCTCTTCTTTTAGTGGTATCGATTACATTTTTATTTTAAAAAAAAGGAGCTAACGCCCTTTTCTTTAATTTCACTGCTTTCGGTTGAATAAGGAGGATTCGCGGACCAGCAGCTTCGACTCCACACAGAAGACACGCTGGTCGCGGTAGACGTCATCTTTCATCCGATCGATTAGTTTCTCGGCAAGCAGTGCGCCCATCGTATATTTCGGCTGCTCGATCGTACTTAGTCTCGGCGTCACGTATTTGGTAATCCGAATGTTGTCGACCCCGACGACGGCGAGTTGTTCGGGGATGCTGACCGACAGCTCCCGACACGCCCGGTATACCCCCAGCGCCATCTCATCGTTAGCCGCAAAGACGGCCGTGAACGGGACCTTCTTATCGAACAGGCGCAGAAGCGCCAGGTGCCCGCCGTCTTCATTGAAGTCCCCGTTCTCGATCAAGTTCGGAACGAACGGCAATCCGGCGTCCCGAAGCGCTTTCATATACCCTTCCAAACGTTCGTAGCTGTCGATTGCATCCGCGTATCCGCTTAAAAACGCGATCCGTTCATGCCCCTGTTCGATCAGATGGTTCACAACATCTCTTGCAATTTTCACGTTATCCGTATGAATGCAAGGAATGTCCGCATGCTCGATCAGACGGCCGACAACTGCGACGTTATAGCCTTCCTCGACTAACGCAATGAGTTCCTGATTACTCAGGGAAGGCGTGACGAAGATCATTCCGTCGACCGTACGGTTCTGCAGCAAGAAAATGAAGCCGGCTTCCTTCTCCTTTTGATTTTGCGCGTCACAGATGATGACGTTATAGTGCAAGGAATTCGCCATGTTTTCGATTCCCTTAATGATCTCTGCATAGTAAGATACTTCGATATCGGACACAACGACGCCGATCGTCATTGTCCGCTTGGAGCGAAGAGTTTTTGCTGCCGCATTCGGTGTGTAATTTAACTCTTTAATCGATTCCAAGACGCGATTCCTGGTTTTCTCGTTTACAAGCTTGCTGCCGTTCAGCACTCTGGACACAGTGGCGACAGACACGCCTGCTCGAGTTGCAACATCGACAATTCGGCTGTCATTCATAGCATCACTTTCTTTGTTCGGATTTGGATGTTTTGATTATAACGTGGATTGGTATCGATTACAATACATTTTTTTATTTATTCTAAAATTGTAGCTGTATATCCAGCATTTAATGCCGGTATATGCTTTATTTTATTGTAATCGATATTATCAGATCGTGAAATTCCCCTCTTTGGTAAGGGGATAAGGTTTTTCATCGACCAATGACAAGAACCCTATCCCATTGATGAAAGCCGCGCGTATGATTCAGCGGGATGTTACATCCTTTAAACCTTATTCAGTTTTTGAATAATCGCTTCCCTTGCTGTCGTCCGGTCGTCAAAATCAATCGTTCTGCCTTTTAGGATCTGATACGTTTCATGGCCTTTTCCGGCGATGACTACGACATCCTCCGGTTCGGCCAAGCGTATGGCTTCGAATATCGCCTGCTTCCGGTCTTCGATGAGCAAATAGTCTGCACTCGAGATTCCGTGATCTTTAAGCCCAGTCTCTATATCTTTCAATATTTCACCTGGATCTTCCGACCGCGGATTATCGGAGGTGACAATCACGAAATCGCTGTACTTTGCCGCGAGTTCGCCCATCACCGGACGTTTCGTCCGATCCCTGTCGCCGCCGCAGCCAAACACCGTAATCACCTTTCGATTCGCAAACGCGCGAACCGTTGCAAGGACATTATCCAATCCGTCCGGCGTATGTGCATAATCGGCAAGTACTAGAAAATTCTGTCCTTCATCAATCACTTCCATCCGCCCCGGCACACCGTTAAAAGCGGCAAGCCCTTCCCGCATGACATCCAGCGGGATCCGTTCGGCTAGCGCAGTTGCGATTGCTGCAAGCGCATTATATACGTTGAATGTACCGACCATTCTGATTTGAATCGGCGCCGTTCCTGCAAAGGAAATTAAATTGAACTGTGTTCCTTGCGCGCTTAAGCGGATATCCTTCGCCATAACATCCGCAGCCGAATGGATTCCGTATGTTAAAACTTGTGCAGCAGTCATTTTACGGAAATACGCGGAAGCCGGGTCATCAGCGTTTAAGATGGCAAACTTGCGTTTGGAAGGGTCCGGATGAAACGAGTTTCCCAGCCTGGAGAATAACAATCCTTTAGCCGCCAAATAGTCTTCCATCGATCCGTGATAATCCAAATGATCCAACGTCAGATTCGTAAATACTGCTGTCTTGAATTCGCAACCGAGCACACGCCCCATGTGCAGACCTTGTGAGGATACTTCCATCGCACAGTAATCCGCCCGAGCGTCCTTCATTTTTTTCAAGTTTGATTGCAGCTTCGGGGGTTCCTGCGTATTGATATCCGTCTCCAGCATTCCGGAGGCGATCTTCGTACCAAGATTGCCCATTAATCCGGTTTCATAGCCGGCATAATCAAGTAAAAACTCGATCATAAATACAGTTGTAGTCTTCCCGTTCGTTCCCGTCACCCCGATCACATTTATATCGCGGCTGGGATAACCGTTAAAGTGCGCGGCAAAAACAGCCATAGCATAGCGAGCATCCGCCACCTTGACGGTTGGTACTGCAATCTCTATATCCCGCTCGACAACGACCGCTGCCGCTCCCGCTTTAACAGCCTCTTCTGCATAATGATGCCGGTCCTCCAGAAATCCCGGAATGCCCGGAACGCATACAAACAGGTCTCCCGGCCCGACATGCCCGGAATGCATTTTAATGCCCGTTATCTCAACTTCCGTATCACCGGTCGCTTCGGCGATCGTTAATAAATCAATCAGCTCTCTCAAACGCATGAACAGTCCTCCTTAGCGAACTTGGGCTATATTACACTTTACTTTCATGAGCCGGAGCAGCCCGGTTTATTCACCCGGAATATCGAATTCATAAATATAACGATGCCGCACCCGGTAATGTTTCAAAATTTGGTTGAAGCACCTTTACACACGAACGTTTGTTTGATATGATGGTGACAATGTAATTATATTCCTTTTGCAAAAGGAGTGGCAAATAATGACGGAAACATTACGAAATGGTCTTATCGCGGAATATTTATTTCAAGGCGGTGCCCAAGACACCGGCAGCACAGGCAATTATAACGGACAGGTGCACGGTGCCTTTCTGACGGCCGACCGGTTCGGAAAGCCAGAAAGCGCATACGAATTCAACGGTAGGGATAACTACATCCTGGTACAGCCGGCGCCGAAGCTGAACAAGGAAGGATTCTCGCTTTCCGTTTGGGTCCGGTACGGGCGGGATGCCAAGCTGTCCGGCTGGAACAATGCGATTGTCTCGCAGGACGGACATCACGGACGTCGCGTATTTCAGCTTAGCACCCACCAGCATCATGTCACTTGGCACCGTTTCTTTCAATCGGAGGAAGTATTCATTCAGGAGCCGGTGAACACCGGGCATTGGGACCACTATGTGACGGTATACGACGGAAGCAAGCATAAATTGTTTCGAAACGGAATCTTACTGTGCGAAAAACCAGGCGGCTTCGAGCCGAATGATGAGGAGCCGCTCTTCATCGGACGCAAGTCGACGGATGAGGCGTACTTCTTTTTCCGCGGCGCAATAGACGACGTTAGAATTTATGACCGGGCGCTCCAGGATGACGAAATTATCGCGCTGTTTACCGAGAACGGCTGGGAGAATCCGAAGCTCGCCGCTTCCGCGCAGAAGGCCAAGACGGATTCGAACAATGTGGAAATCAAACATAAGCGGGAGCCGAATCAGAAGCTTTGGGTGGAGAATTCGAATTTTGCCCATTCGGTTTTTGTCAATTGCCGTGCCGAGGACGTCAAGTTTTATGATGTATCGTTGCCGGGTCTGTCGATCGAATGCGCCGATCTCCGCCGCACCCGGCTGAACAACATTAACTTTAGCGGCTCCAAAATAAGCGACGCCGACTTAAGCGATCTCGAAATCGACGGCGCCCAATTGGGCGGTGCCTACATTCATAATATCGGTATGCCGCCGAAGGGCCACCCGGCCTATGTTGAAGGAGCCAAACAGAGGCCGCTCCGGTTCGAAAACTGCGACCTTCAAGGCAGCACGCTTCATCATTGCAATTTAAGCGGGACGGCGATTGAACAATGCAACCTGCAGGGAACGACAATCGACGGCATCAGCATAGAGGAACTGCTCGATACTTATCACCGCAGCAGATCATCTTAACAGCTATGGTTTTGCAACCTCTTTGATAAATGCAGTGACTAACGATAAAGCATCCTTTCGCTCAACTTTACGCATATGACCGATGTAGACCTGACGATTTTCATAGATTCGATTGATTTCCTTTTCTAATGAATCAGCTGTCATATTCTCTTCGTACAGTACTTCGCAGAATCCGGATTCTCTGAACGAATTCGCGTTTACGATTTGGTCCCCGCGGCTCTGTTCCTTGGTTAACGGAATAAGCAGCATGGGCTTGTGCAGAGACAGAAATTCGAAGATCGAATTTGCTCCCGCCCTGCTAATGACAATGTCGGACATCGCCAGGATGTCCGGCAGCTCCTCATTTACATATTCGTACTGTCGGTAAGATGGGTTGTGAATCGACGAGTCCAGCTGCCCCTTGCCGCATAGATGAACGATTTCAAACCTTTCGGTGAGGCGGGTTAACACCGCTCGAACCGTTTGGTTAATTTTGCGCGCGCCAAGACTGCCGCCCATGATGAGCAGCACCGGTTTATTGCCGTTTAAATTACAGAACGTTCTGCCGCGGGCCGCATTCCCTCTAAACAATTCCTCCCGGATCACGGGTCCTACGTACCGGGTCTTACCGCTCTGCAAATATTTCTCCGTTTCCTGGAATGTCGTGCATACTCCTGTAGCGAATGGAATCGAAATTCGGTTCGCCAAGCCCGGCGTTACATCCGATTCATGAATGATGACCGGGACCTTGTTCAGCCAGGCTCCTATAACAACAGGAACGGAAACGAACCCCCCTTTGGAAAAAATCGCGTTCGGCTTGCGCTTTCGGATTAACCGGTAAGCTTGAAGCGCTCCTTTCACGACTTTGAAGGGATCCTTCACATTTTGCCATGATAGATAACGTCTCAATTTCCCTGTTGCAATGCTATGATATCTGACACCGGGAAGCGTAGATACAAGTTGCTTTTCGATCCCGTTTTCCGAGCCGATGTATTCAACGGACCACCCGTCTTCCATAAATCGGGGAATCAAAGCGAGATTAACCGTAACATGACCGGCTGACCCGCCGCCCGTAAATATGATTTTATTCATTTACTCTCTCCTGACATAGGGATCTTTGAGCATGACATAGGGATCTCAAAGTCTCTCCGATTTAAGTCTCTCTGTTTTGCCTGATGATCATTCTCTATTATATTATTATTGCACCTTCCTATTCCAGAGCAGCCGGCCAAAACGTTCATCGACAATAAAAGAGCTTTTTCATCAAAGGAATATACGGAGGGGAGGAAGAATACTTCATTATAAATTCAGTAAAGGGAGAGATTGAGCGATGAAAAAAAGGATGTTCTTGTTCACAGGATTTGCAGCAATTGCAATTATGTTATCCGGCAGCGCCGCTGCACACCAGGCTCCTCCTTGTAATGACTCCGATGGAGATGGCAGCCCTTCAGGATTTGATTACGCCCAGCATCATATTGTACCGATGGCCCAGAGTCAAATGCTGGGTGACGGCGGACATAAACCGGGAGCACATCAAGGGTTCAGCGCTTGCCATAATTAATTAGTGTTGAGGGGCCCGGAAAAGGCCCCTCATTTTTTCTGACCGAACGATCATGTATAACTCATTTCATTGACCTTTGGTTTGTACTCCACCAATGAATCGTAAATATGCTTGTAAGTCAAGCGGCTGTCCTCAATAATTGCCTTGCGCTTAGCCTTCAATACGATCTGTTCGATATCGGCGAAGCTGCACCCTTTCACCAGCGTCGAGGTCCGTTCCAGCAGCAGAGCTTCCTGATTAAAGTTTGCCAGAAGTAATCCGATAAATTCATTTCTGCAATCGTCGTCCGGCATACAGTAATTCATTTTCGTATCAAATCTGCGCCATACCGCATGGTCGAGATCCGCCTCCAGGTTGGTTGCCGCAATAAACATGCTGTTGCCCTCAAACTCGTCCAGGCACTGCAGCAGCGTATTCACGACCCGGGACATTTCCTTTACTTCATCATTATTATCACGGGTTCGTGCGATCGCATCGAATTCATCGAGAAACAACACACAAGGCGACGATTTGGCATATTCGAAAATTTTCCGCACATTGCTTCCCGTTTCTCCAAGATGGCTGTGAATGACCGCGTCCAACCGAACGAGAACAAGCGGCACATCCAACCGATGTGCAATATAAAAAGCCGTTAGCGTTTTACCCGTGCCAGGCGGTCCGAACATGACAAGCTTGTTCGGAATCGGCACATCATGCTCCTCAAACTTTTCTTTCATGCCAAGAATTGTGACAAACTCATCGACAATTCGCCGGTTCGCTGGCTGAAGCACGATTCGTTTCACTTTTCTGGCACAATCCTTGGATGAATATACGGTAGCCACATCGATGCCCTTCGCACGGGGGAGGCGGCTGTTATTGTTGTTTTTGCTCATTAGTTCGCTGATGCTCCTTTGGTCTGGTTAAAATACAATGGTCGCAGCCAAGAGCCACCGACTATACTGAAGTTGTCTTACCAATCCCGTGAATCGTATTCGCATTCGGTTGAAAACCATAATGATAGCTGTACATGATCCTCTCTTCTATAGGCCGGCCGTCATCCTTTACGACATCCCGAACCAATTGTCTGCCCGCTTCGGGTGTCATATTTTTGTACCAATTGCCCGACGGATAAAGGATGACGACACAGGCATCCTCGCAACGTCCGTTGCATCGGGTGCGCGTGGTATGAACCTGCATGTCGACCCCGCTGCGTTTAATTTCATCCCGGATCGCGAGCGTCACTTCTTCGCCGAGCTTTCGCATACAGCTGCCGCCGTTGCAGATCAGAATGTGGTGCTTCGTGCCGGACAAGTTCCAGGTTGTCATCCGCTCTCTCTCCTTATAAGTACTACTCATTAAGCGCCTTCTTCAGCGCCTCCAGGTTTTGAGTCATAATTGCGATATAATCGAGACCGTTATTCTTATCTTCCTCAGTCAGCCTTTCAATCGGGTTAAGCACATCTGTCTTGGCGCCGATCTCATCCGCAATCGTCCGGGCAATCTTCGGGTCGGATACCGTCTCGAAGAAGATGGTTTTCACCTGATGTTCTTTAGCAAACGTAACGATCTCGGCCATTTTCTCCGGTGAAGGTTCCTGATCGGGCGATAGTCCGGCAATCGGAATTGGGGTCAGGCCATATTCCCGGGCTAAATATCCGAATGCCATGTGCTGGGTTACAAATTCCTTGGTTTTGGCCTCTTTCAATCCGTCTCTGAACGCTTCATCCAGTTCCTTCAGCATGGCTATATATGCATCTGCGTTCGCTTTATAACCGTCTTTATGCTCCGGATCCGCCTGCGCCAGCGCTTCCTGGATGGCCAGCACCTGCCGCTGCGCAAGTACCGGGCTTAACCATACGTGTGGATCGAGCACATGCTCCTCTTCCCCCTGATGCTCCTGCTCATGCTCATCTTCCTCGTGCGCTTCGTGATCATGATCCTCGGCCGAATGGTCTTCCTCTTCATGCCCATGGTCGTGGTCATGTTCTTCACCTTCCATTAGCTCAATGCCGCTGCTGGCTTCTACAACAATACGCTTTTCGTTCGGCGCGCTCTTTAACGCCTGCTCCACCCAGCCTTCCACAATCCCGTTATAGACAAAGACATCCGCTTCTTTGATCTTGGCCATGTCTTTAGCGCTCGGTTCCCAATCATGCGGCTCCGCCCCTGCCGGTACCAAAGCGGTCACATCCGCGTGTTCGCCGGCTACCTGACTTGTGAATTCATACATTGGGTAGAACGTGGTTACGACCTGTATTTTTCCCGAGCTTTCCGCAGCGCTCCCGGTCCCCTGCTGTTCGCTTGGATTATCGTTTCCTCCGCAGCCTGCCAGCACGAGTGCGAATGCTGCAACAATGATTACAATTTTACTGGGCCATGCTTTCATTTTCTTGACGACCTCCTGATGGATGATTGGATGATGATTGTTTTGCCAAACGAGGAAATGCGCTTGAAATAACCGGTTCCTTTGTACCGATTGAAGGCTTGTTTCTCATTTTTCTGATCCGAATGACCGCTTTTTTGAGCCCGATTCCGCCAAGCAGCATCATCAGAAGCAGCAGTGCGATGGTACCGCCTGGCGGGGTGCTGAGTTCATAAGAAGCCGTCAGACCCGAGAAAACGCCAAGCACTCCGATTCCCATGGCAGTAAACAATGCTGACGCAAAGCTTGATGATATCCGGATCGCCAGCGCTGCAGGCAGCACGATTAATGAGGAGACGAGCAGCACACCGACAATCGGCAGGGCGGCTGCGACGATCATTCCGGTAATGACGCTGAATAGAAGTGAAACCCATCTGACCGGTATGCCGTTCGTTTTCGCCGTCTCCTCATCGAAGGTCATTTGATACAAAGGTCTGCGAAATAGTATAAAAAATGCTGCCCCTAAAAATGCGACCGCCGCAATTAGCGCAAGCTCCGTCCGGTTGACGGCGACGACCGAGCCAAACAGATAAGAAGAGAAGCTCTTGCTCAAGCCTTGATTCAAACTCATCAGAACAACCGCGGCCGATAGTCCGCCGATCATAATAATGGCAATTGAGATCTCGCTATAGGTCTTATACGATTTCCGCACATATTCCACTGCGATTGCTCCGACAACCGCGACGGCGAAGCCGCTCAGCGTCGGATTTAATTTGAGATAGGCGCCTCCCGCGATCCCGGCGAGCGATACATGGGAAAGCATGTCGGCCATGAGCGCTTGGCGCCATAACATCAAGTACACACCAAGGACGGAGGCTACGAGAGCAATGATCCCGCCGGCGCAAAATGCCCGCTGCATGAAGTCGTAGTGCAGCATCTCCATCCTCCTTCCTCCTTCCGCTGAAGCTCAATGATTCGATCCAAATAAACGCTCGCCTCGGACAGTCCATGTGTAACCATCACAACAGTTCGGCCTTGCTCCTTCACGAGATGGTTCATTAATTCATAGAAGCCAAGTCTGCTTGTCTGATCCATGCCGGTAACCGGCTCATCCATCACGAGCAGATCCGGCTGCTGCGCAAGGGCTCGGGCGATACAGATCCGCTGCTTCTGGCCGCCGGAGAGCTCGCCGATTCTCCGGTGCCGCTGCACCCACATTCCGACTTGACGCAGCACTTGCTCCGTTAAGGCATGATCTTCCGGCCGCAGCCTCCTCAGCCACGATCCTCTGACAAAAGTGCCGGAGCGGACGAATTCGAGAACGTTGCTCGGAAAACCGCTGTTGAACGAAGCAATCTGCTGTGGAACGTAGCCGATCACAAGCGCTTTTCCGTGCTGATTGCGTTTCGCTAATTGGATATCGCCACGCCAAGGCGTCAATAACCCGAGCGCAAGCTTGAGCAGCGTAGATTTGGATGCGCCGTTCGGCCCTGTGACCGCAACAAACTCTCCGCTGTTAATATCCAGGCTTGCCTGATCCAGACAAGGCATATCGTTATACCCGAACACTACATTTCGCATGGACAAGAGCTGCAAACCTCTTCCCTCCCTAGCATAGATTTTCATGAAGTTACGCCGGCAACGTATGTCTGGACTGGTCTGTTTTATTATTTCGGCAGCTGCCGCAATATCCGTATATTTCAAAGATGTGCTTTGTGACTTTGAAATGATCGGGCGCTTTCAGATGCCGCATCGGGCAATAATCCAGCGGATACACCCCGTTGCAAGCAAGGCAGATGAAATGGTGATGATGATGGCTGTGGTTGGAACAGCTCGCCTTGAATTTATTTCCGTCTTCGAAGCGGAATAGCTCCAGCACGCCTAATTTTTCGAGTACATTCAAATTGCGGTACACCGTGTCAAAGCTCAGACCTTTATAAGTCGCGACCATTTCCAGGTACACTTCTTTGGCCGATAGAAATCCGGGCGCTTCAGTGAACAGTCTGACAATCGTCCTGCGCTGCTCCGTCATTCGAAGACCGTATCTGATCATCGTGTCAATCATCCGCTTAGCACTGCTCTCTTCCACAACTCTCACCCCGCCTTTCTTGCAAT
The DNA here is from genome assembly GCA_041281825.1 of Paenibacillus tarimensis. Lineage (GTDB taxonomy): Bacteria > Bacillota > Bacilli > Paenibacillales > Paenibacillaceae > Paenibacillus_D > Paenibacillus_D tarimensis_A. The sequence goes on from CP166298.1 coordinate 5,167,788, forward strand.
CCGTTCAATACGTAATTCTTACGATTAATAACAAAGAAAAAGACCGGTTTCACCGGCTTAATCGTAACGTTTACATATTAGGTAGTGTATCAAGCGCTGTTCCATTCGTCAACAGCTTCCTTTTCCCGTGCAACAACTGAACATTTACGAAGCTGCATAAAGTGTAGTATGCTATTCATTAAATCGTAACCATTACACTTTGTGAAATCTCATTCCCTATCAAGAAGAATGGAGAGGTGGCATCCGATGAGAATACCGGTTATTGTGCTGAGCGGATTTCTGGGGAGCGGCAAGACTACACTGCTTCTAAAGCTATTAGATGAGGCAAGAAGCAGAGGGCTGCAGCCTGGTGTGATTATGAACGAATTAGGCAGCATGGATGTGGACGGTCATATCTTAAATGAGAACACCGGCACGCCGGTACAGAAGCTATTGGACGGCTGTATTTGCTGCACGAAACGAAGTGAACTGGCCGGCGGCATTCAAACGATTTGTAAACAAAACCCCGATGTCATCTTTATCGAACTGACCGGCGTCGCCAACCCGGAAGAAATCGCGGATGCGCTGACGGAGCCGAAAGTGCTCGGGTTGGTTAGTCTGAAGCAAATTGTCACCGTCCTGGATGCCGAACATGTGCTGGAGTACAACAGTATATTCCAGACGGATCTGACGCTGCTGCGGACATTGCGCAGGCAAATCGAAACCGCCGACCTCATTCTTGTGAACAAGTCGGATCTCGTTAATTCGCCGAGGCTGGACAAAATCGACAAGACCGTACGCAAGCTTAACGATACGGCTAAATTAATCCATACCACTCACAGTAAGATTGATTCGGATTTACTGCTTGGCTCAATTACGCAACAAGTACGTCAAGCTATTCCGGTTGTCAGGAGCCGCGGGGCGTTGAAAGCCGTTCCAGCACAGAACGTCCGCAGTGATGCGGAGACAACGGGCGATAGGCATGAACATGAAACGTTGTCCTACTCCCGCATCAAGACATTGACAATTCCGATTTCATCCGAATCCCCCCTGCCGAGCCGCAAGCAAATCGAACGTTTTGTTTATCAATTCAAAGATCAATTGTTACGGGCGAAAGGCTACATAAAACTCGATAAGGAACCGTCTTCATCTCTGATGCAATATGCCGGCAAACGATTGAATTGGTCGGTCTCGGATTATTCCGGGGAGCCCTATATCGTCTTTATCGGAATCGACCTTAATGAACAGCTGCTCCGGATGGAATGGAAACGTGAAATCGGTTAGACCGGCTGTTTTGACAAATGGATTTTCACAATCTATACTAATTATTAGTAATAATTACGATTAATATCCGCCAAAAAAGGAGTGTTTCCTTATGTCGCAAGATGTGCAAGCCGATCAACGCGTCCCCGTAACCGTGCTGACCGGTTTTCTGGGCGCAGGTAAAACGACTTTGCTCAATCATATCCTGACTGCCGACCATGGACAGAAAATCGCCGTTATCGTCAATGAATTCGGTGAAGTCGGCATTGATAACCAGCTTGTCGTTGGCGCGGATGAAGAGATTTTTGAGATGAATAACGGTTGTATCTGCTGTACGGTGCGCGGCGACCTGATCCGTATTCTGGGAGAGTTAATGGATGCCAAACGAGGCGTCGGCGATTCGCGCAAGGCGAATTTCGATCGTGTGCTGATTGAGACGACCGGTCTGGCCGATCCGGCGCCGGTAGCCCAAACCTTCTTTGTCGACGAAGAAATGGCTGACTTCTATAAACTGGATGCCATTGTGACCGTTGTCGATGCCAAGCATGCCGACCAGCATCTGGATGACGGGCATGAAGCCCAGGAACAGGTTGCTTTCGCGGATGTCCTGCTGCTCAACAAAACGGATCTTGTAACCGAGGATGAGCTTAAGAAGCTGGAGAAACGACTTGTCGCCATTAATCCCGCTGCCAAAGTGTATCGTACCCGGCAATCGCAGATCGATATTAACCATGTTCTCGGTATCGGTGCTTTCGATCTGGAAAAGAAGCTTGAACTGGATCCTGGCTTCCTTGAAGAAGAGCATCACGATCACGATGATGACGTCTTCTCGATTTTCTTCCGGGAAGAGCAGCCGCTTGAGCTGGATAAAGTGGAGAAATTCCTCCAGGAGTGGCTGACGGATCATGGCGCGGATACGTTCCGGTACAAAGGCGTGCTGAATATCCGGGGAGTGAAGCAGCGCATTGTGTTCCAAGGGATTCATATGCTGTTCAGCTCTTATCCGGACCGGGAATGGAGAGAGGATGAGAAACGGATGAGCGAGTTTGTCATTATCGGAAGGAATCTCGATGCGGAATGGTTCCATAAGCAGTTTGCCGGTTGTGTCGCCGAAGCCGTCTGATAAAAACGTCTCGCATAAAAGCAGCCCGTAGCGTCGTGCGCAACGGGCTGCTTTGCAACGATTCATATAGGCCTGAAAGGATGATGATATTCAATGTTATCTTCAGTAGAAGAACATCGCAAAGAAGCGCCTGCTTTCGTGAACTGCATGATTATAACGGTATCGGATACAAGATCGAAAGAGACGGACAAGAGCGGAGCATTGATGCGGGAGCTGCTGGAACAATCCGGCTATTCCGTAACCGATTATGCGATCGTCAAAGACCGTTACGACGATATTCAAGCCGCTGTTCGGTCAGGTACCGCCAATCCGATGGTGGAAGCCATTCTCCTAAACGGAGGGACCGGCATAGCCAAGCGGGACATAACCTACGAAGCGGTAAGAGACTTGCTGACGAAAGAAATGTCCGGGTTCGGCGAGCTGTTCCGTTATTTAAGCTTTTCCGAGGATATCGGAACGGCAGCGATTCTCAGCCGGGCGATTGCGGGCGTTATTGAAGACAAAGCCGTATTTTCCATGCCGGGCTCCAGCGGCGCGGTAAAGCTAGCCGTATCACGCATTATCATTCCCGAGCTTCGCCATGTTATGCGGGAAATCTATAAAGACAGAGCCTAGATATAATAACTCATCACTGTGGTATCCGTTTAAATATAAGCAGTATCAGCAGCGATAATCCTACGTACCCGAATAAAGGATACAAATAGGAAAGCAGTGAACTGAAGCCGATTTGACTAAAGAGGAAACAACAGAGCAATATGAGAAGGACCAACATATTGTTCGGTATTTTGATCAAACCTTCAATTTGTCTGGTAATCCCGAACACGTTGCCGACCAATGTCGTAAAAATCTCGCCGTACACAACAAGAATGAACAGAATATGCACGTAGGGTCCCAAGCTCTTGATGACTTCTGCCATTGGAATCGCATAGTCGATTATTTCCGGCATTCGTGCAAGAAGCGCTACATGGCTGACGGTCAGCATAACTCCGAGCCCGATGCCTCCCCAGGCCGCTCCCCATTTCAGCACCGCTTCGTCCTTTACCTCACTTCCCAGAGGAACAAGGACGGCCTGAACCATCGCCATATTCAAGGCGCCATAGGCAAATGCGCTGATCAGCCACCTAATGCTTCCTTCTCTCTCCTGCTCCATCTCCTGCCACAAGATAAAGTCTCCCTCGCGAACGGTATTAACCGCTATGAGTACGGTAAATAAGAGCATAAGAGGCACAACAAGCGAATTGACGGCGAGGATGCCGTTCATTTCTTTTCTCATTACTAAATAAGACAACAAAATCGTAACCAGAATCCCCCATTGATATGGATATCCAAGCTGTTCTTCCACAATAGATCCGGTGCCGGCGAGCATAACAACCGTAACTCCGAACAAAATAATAAACGTCAACACATTAGCCGCTTTACCGAAAACGCTGCCGAACAAATAATTGTTGAAGTCTTGATACGAATACGCCTTAATCCGGTGCGAAATAAGCATCATCTTCATACCCAGCCACATAAAAAGAACGGTACTGATGCCTACTCCCACAATGCCAATCGCACCGAAAGCGGTAAAAAACTGTAAAATCCCCTGCCCGGATGCGAAACCTGCGCCGACAATGGTGCCAATGTAGGTTAAGGCAACTTGAACAATCTGTTTTTTCATTATTGATCCATCCTCTATATTAGTGGCCTACATGTCCTATGTATATGCTTGGCCAACCAATATATGTAGTCCACTTATAAAGTCCGGCACCACATAGGAAAATCCACACATTGACTGAATGAAGGGGCGCAGACTACGGCAAAATAAAGAGTGTTCAAGCGTATTGAACAAAACTAACATGGGGCGGGTGATGCGCGTGAACTGGCTAACAGGTGTATTCGGCAGAATGAACGACCGGATGGGAAGAATGAGCAATCGAACGAAGATGGTATCTTTCCTGACGGCTATAGGTGTGGGTGTCGGAGCAACAGCAATCGGTATGGTGAGACAGCGCAGAGCAGCGGGCAACAGATTTCAACAGATGTTGGATCCGATTCGGAGAATGTTCTAAACTTTAGCATGCTATCATAATCTCTTCGTTTCAAAAAGGCCGGGCAGTTTTATGCTGCCCGGCCGATCTTATTGTCAGTGGGCCTTCGCGGCCCGGTCTTTTCCTTTATCGGCTTCGCCTGCATTTTTGTTGGCCGCATCGCGGTCCTGCTTCATTTCTTCGATTGTTTTGACCTTAAGACGGGCGGCACCTTCATAATTGCTGCGGGTTGGAATGAGATTCCCGGCTGCCAGCCGCTGCTTCGCCGCTGCGATCGCATCGGTGTATTGCGGCAGCCACTGCTCCTGAGCGGCGAGCATTTCGTCGACCATCTGCCAGATCTCTTTCGGATTGCATACTGCACCAACCAGCGGATCCATCATAAAGGCCTGCCGCAGCAGCTGATCGTTGCCTTGTATCGCCGCTTCAACCGCCAGCCGCTGTACCGAGATGCTCGCATTGCACACAGCTGCAGGACCAAGCGGCAGATTGCCCACATGCGGCATCGAAATGCCGTTCCCGTCAACATAGCCCGGAGCTTCAATTACCGCGTCATCCGGAAGATTCCCGATAATGCCGCGGTTGACGACATTGAAATGGCCTCTGTATATTCGGCCGGTTTCCAGCCCTTCAATAATGTATGAACCGTGCTCATGGCTGCGATTTTCCTTTTTATATTCAAGCGGCGCATCCTTCATCCAGTTCGGAAAATCCGTCTCGAACCAGTTGCGTCCTTCCGTGCAAACCCGTAAATATCCACCGGTTTCACCGTTAATCCAGTTGCCAAGATCGATCCAGTCCTGAATTTCGTCCGGGCGTTTCCGGTACCAAGGCAGGTATTCGCTCAAGTGTCCGTTCGACTCGGTGCTGTAATAGCCGAAACGGCGCAGCATGTCGATTCTGACTTTTTCGGTTCGGCTGAAATCCGGATGCTTCTCGAACGCTTCGAGCAGCTCCCCGGTCAAATCTTTACCGTTATGGCGGATCTGGATATACCATGTCTGATGGTTGATGCCTGCACAGATAATATCTACTTCTTCCCGTTTAAGGCCGAACGCTTCGGCGATTTGCTGATGCCCGTGCTGTACGCCATGGCACAATCCGATCGTACGCACGCCGCCGTAGGCATTGCAGGCCCACGTCAGCATGGCCATCGGATTCGCATAATTAAGAAGCAGAACGTCTGGGGCGGCTGCTTCACGGATATCCCGGCAAATGTTCATCATCTCGGCGATTCCGCGCTGTCCGTACATAATGCCTCCCGCGCACAGCGTATCGCCGACGCATTGGTCAACGCCGTATTTCAGCGGGATGTCCACATCGGTCGCGAAAGCTTCAAGCCCGCCTACCCGAATCGTATTCAATACATATTTCGCGCCTTGCAGAGCTTCTCTCCGGTCTGTCGTTGCATGGATGGTTATGTTGAGACCGTTTTCACGGATATCTCTCTGACAGAGCTCCGTTACCATCTGCAAATTATGAGCATTGATATCGGTAAAAGACACTTCGATAGTATGAAATTCAGGCACTGCCAGCAAATCGCGCAAGATGCCCCGGGTAAACCCGATACTGCCTGCTCCGATAAAAGTTACTTTAAACGACACTATATCCAACCTCCCAAGTTAAGATTTCGAATACTACAAATGCAGTTATATTGTAGCAATATCTTGTTCGGGAGCGTTATCAAATTACTGACTTGTTTGGCTTCGAAGTGTCAAAAATCCTCACTTTCAGGTACAAGAAAAACGCCTGACGGCGTCTTTTTTAGTGCAAACCCATACTACCCGCGCGTTGGGGAGGAAATGGGGATGGCCTCCAGCCGCTGCCCAAATCGTGTTCTTCTTGAATTTAATTTATGGATAAAACACGATTTCAAAGGCGGCACGTAAACTTTCCGGCCATTCCCCACCCCCTCCCTATTCTGCTTCAGTGCTTCCTGCCACAGTTTTTTCTCTTATCCGGTCCGTTATACCCGAAGACGGTCTGCTGCTTCGCTATTCACCTGGCGGTCAAAGCGCTGATCACTCCCGTCGCCGTACCAAGCACTGCACCGGCAAGCACTTCTTCCGGCAAATGCCCCAGTGTCTCCTTCAGCTTCTTCTGGCGCCGGGTATGGTAGATACCGGGATGCTCACCGGCAAGCCGCTCAACGTCCTCGTCCAGATCGTTGACTTGGATCGCAGTCTCTCCTGCATGCCTGCGAATATTCATTGCGTCATACATGACAATAATGCCCAGCATCGACGATATCGCGAATTCTGCCGACCGGCAGCCGTAACGCGCAGCCGTATAGGCCGCCAAAGCACCGACGCCGCTGGAATGCGCACTCGGCATCCCTCCCGATTCGACGGCGCGTCTGAGATCCCACTGGCCCGTCTTCGTGTAATGAATAGGGATTTTTAACAGCTGAGCTGCTCCTACGGCGATCAATGAGGTCATTAATCCTCGGTTCATGATCTCGCTCCTTTTTGTTCGGCTTCCCATACGAAGTTCTTCCCTCAGTATTTCCTGCCGGGAGGCCGATTACCGCTGCCATTATCCGGTTACTCCACGCTTGCGATAACTCCCCGGTTCGGATACGATTCATAGAGAGAAATGTAAGCGGAGAGACTCTGAGCTCCGATCAAAGATCCCTATGTAAGGAGGAGCGCCGGTGGCCAAAGAAAAAGTTCCCCGTTAAGCCCGAGGACCGCCGTCCAACATCGAGCCTGCTTATTTCATTATAAAAAGGAGCTGCATGCCGATGTACAACAATGGACCAAACCCGATTTCGAGAAGCGAAAGAATGGAAATCTGCCGGGAAATTACCGGGCGATTGCACGAGGTTTACGGTAATAAAATAAAGGCGATTGGCGTTTATGGTTCCGTTGCCCGCGGAACGGACGGACCTTATTCGGATATTGAGATGTTTTGCGTACAACATCAGTCAGGTCTACCCGTCGAAGAATGTTATGAATGGTCCGCCGGATCTTGGAAAGCCGAAGTAGATATCTATTCTGCAGATCTTCTGCTTGCTAAAGCCGCCATTGTCGAACGAAGATGGCCGCTGACGCATGGTCCTTACTTTAACGTATTAAGCCTGTACGATCCCGATAGCTTTTTCCCTGCTCTAAAGATGGCGGCCGAAGCACCGGAAAAATCATCGTTCAGCGTGGCGATAAATGAAGTGCTTGTGGGGGAAATGTATGAATTTATCGGCAAGCTGAGAAATGCAAATCAGGGTGGGCCTCAAACGTATCTGCCTTATTTAGCTGTACAATTGGCTCAGAACGGAGCCATGCTGATCGGGCTGCACAACCGGAAAACCTATTCCACCGGAGCAATGGTTCTCCCGGAAGCTGTAACCCTGCCGGATCGTCCGGACGGTTACGACCGTGTCGCCGAACTTGTCATGTCCGGACAATTAGCCGAACCTCCGATGATTGTTTCAGCTTGTGAACGTTATTGGAACGGTCTCGTGAAGTGGGCCGAAGAATATGACTATGTCATCCATTCAAAAAGGCTTCCGTTTTGATCAGGATGATTGGACTTTTTGATCCTTCGTGAATGCAAAAAGGAGAGCGCGTCAAGCGCTCTCCACACAGCAACTTGGATGATACGCCCTCCAATGCGCTGCCGGAAGGAGTAACCCGTCATACAACATAATTTCTGTATCCGATCTTCAAGTCAGTGCGGGTAATTATATTGAAACTCTACACCGCAAGGCCCGCCGTCCGGGTTGGCTTCAAGGTCGATCGACGTACCGTCCGCACGATAAAGAGGCAGGTAATGCTTCGAAATTTGTGTCGCCGATTCATTCGCATAATGAGATATGAACGCCCGGCGGAACCGGTCCTTCGACTTGTTCCGATAGGAGCCGTGGATGAGATTGCCGTTGAAGAAAAGCACGTCGCCCCTGTCCATCACAACGGGAATCGCCTTCTCGCCCTTTGGCGGCTTCACATAATGGGTTGTAAACGACTCTTCGGCGTCCGCCCGATCCGGACAGACGATTTCATAACGGCTGGTCTTCGGAACAACGAGCAGCCCGCCGTTTTCTTCATCCGCTGCATCGACCGCCGTCCATGCCGCAATGCAGTTGCCCGGCTCGACCTTCAAGTAGAAATTATCCTGATGAAGCGCCTGTCCGCGTGAACCGGGCGGTTTATAGTAAAACATGCTTTGCGCCGCGAGCGCCTCTTCCTCGTACAAATCTGCCAGTATCGCCATCACAGGCGGATGAAGCATATATCTCTTTGCCGTTTCATTGAAACGATGCGGGTGCATCACTCGCGGGTAACGCTTCAGCGGATCGGAACCGTCAGCATTGAGATCCGGCTCGAAGTAACCGGGAATCGTCCGATGGCTAATGTCTTCGAACGTACGTCCAATTTCCGCCAGATGCTCCTCCGAGAACAAGCCTTTGACCGCCAAATATCCTTCCTGTTCAAACTGATCCTTTTGTGCTTGCGTAAGCGTACGAAGCATGTATCCCATAGCAGGACCTCCTCGTGCTTTATGATATTTTCCGCCGGTCATGGCAGGCAGCCTTATAATCTGCTTATAGATTATCGCACAAGCCGTGTAAACAGAAGTACGGATTGTGCTAAAAACTCACACGATCCTGCTATCGTAATACAGAATGGTAGAGGTCTTTACTTACCGCGGGCTTATAATCCGTCATGTTCCAATCGACTGCATCGGTTCAGTTCTTTTGAAGCAGGGCAATCCGCCGCTTAAGCTGTTGTATATCCCGGATCAGCCGCTGCCGCTCCTCCGCTTCCTCAGGCTCTTCGCGGCTGATCAGCTGTGCCAGCTGGAGCTCCAATTGGCGGCATTCATTTTCCTGTCCCTGCTGCTCCGGCGTCAGAATATGACTTCGGTCCTTGAGCATGTAATCGTCATAGCTGCCATCATAGACTCTGACTTCGCATTCACGTTGCAAATGGACGAGCCGGTTCGCCGCCTTGCGAATCAAATAGCGGTCATGCGTCACAATGACGATTGCACCGCCGTATTCCACCAGCGCTTCTTCTACCCGTTCCCTCGTATCGATGTCCAGATAGTTGGTCGGTTCGTCCAACACAAGCAGATTCGACTGACCGAACAGCAGTCTCAGAAAAGCAACCCGGCATTTTTCACCCATGCTTAGTGCGCCGATCCGCTTGTGTACTTCCTCCCGGCTAAACAGGAAGCAGCCGAGAATCGTGCGCGCTTCGGTCTGAGTCATGCCCGGCAGCTTCAGCAGACTGTCCAGAATCGTATCATCCGTGTTCAGATGATGAAGCTCCTGCGCGAAATAACCGGTCTTCAGCTGCGGGTTTCGAACAATATCGCCGGACCGGGGAGCGATCTCGCCGGTCAGCAGCTTGAGCAGCGTCGATTTCCCAACGCCGTTCGGCCCCATGACCGCAATCCGGTCTCCCCGGTTCACGGACAGGCATAACCGCTCGAACAAAGGCTCCCCATCGGGGTAGCGAAAGCTTACCTCTTGAAGGCGCAGCAGCGTAGAGGCTGCGAAAGCCTCCCCTTCCAGCTTCATCTTAAGCTGAGCCGCCTCGCGGGGTTTATCCACACGGTCCCGTTCCAGCCGTTCAAGCGCCGCTTCCTTGGCGTGCAGTCTGGATACATTTTTCTTCGCCTTAGAACGGTAAAAATCATTCTGACCCGCTGCTTTGTGTGATTGCCGGAACCATTCGGCGTACCTGCGTATGCTCTCCAGCAGTTTTTCCTTCTCCAGCTTCTGCTTTGTATATTCGGTCTCCTGTGTTCGCAGCTCCAGCTCTTTTTGTTTTCGGTAATCGGAGTAACCTCCCGTATAACGGGTGCAGTCGCTCTTCTCCAATTCAAGCACCGCATCTGCCGTCCGATCGATAAACGTACGGTCGTGAGAAACATACAGCACGGTTCCCCTGTAATTGCGGACCCAATGCTCGAGCCATTCCAGCGTATCCTCATCCAGATGGTTGGTTGGTTCGTCCAATACGATAAATTTAGGCCTGCTCACCATTAATGCCGCTAGTTGCGCTCTTGTTTTTTGCCCGCCGCTGAGCGCGCTGAACGGGCGGTCCCACAGCGGCTTGTCGAGCCTCAGCTGAAGAAGGCTTTTTTCCACCGTTACTTCCCATTCATACCCGCCAAGCTGCACATAACGTTCAAAACTCGTGCTGTACTGTGCCATAATCGGTTCGATCGGCTGAGCCGATGAATCCTCCGCTTCACCGTTCATCCTACGCTGCAGCCATTCCATCTCCAGCTTCAATCGGTGAAGCTCCCCTGATCCGGACTGAACCACCGTAAGCAAGCTCGCGGATGAATCCGCCAAAGCCTGCTGCTCCATCCAGCCCCATTCTTCCAAAGGCAGCACCCGTTGGATTATTCCGCCGTCGGCCGTTATCCTGCCCAGCAGACATTGAAGCAGCGTCGTTTTGCCGACACCGTTGCGTCCGAACAGCGCAAGCCGCTCTCCTTCCTTCACCTCAAACGATACGTTCTCAAACAAGACCGTACCGTCCCACTCTTTATATAAATCCATTGCTTTAAGTATCGGCATAGCTATTCCCCCGTTCCTGATTGCTGTAAAAAATAAAAAAACCGCGGCCAGCGGCACACGGTCAAATACGTACAGGGGAATAAAACAGAATACCGGTAATAAAGCCAGACCAAAGCTATTCGAGACGAATAACGCTGATTGTGTGCAAGCTCCATAACGGTCTGCTTAAATATACCTCTATTTAGAAGTCCCCAAATCGACACACGTATCCCTGACCGATTCTCCATACGGAGAATGCCGCTTGTGAGCATCACAAGTTTTTGAGCAGATAAGAAAGTATAGGTTTTACCTTGTAACAACCTTATCTCTCAACGCAAAACGACCTATCCGCCAACACGCGCGCGGCAACCGTTTCTGCTCGGATTACGTGTACTTACTTCATCGTCGATGGGTCCTCCATAAGCGTTAGATTGATTTGTTGAAGCAGCTTCATTATAAAGGATGTCGGGTAAATATAGCAAGTGTGTCTCCGCGTTTCCGAATCCCCGTGGTCTGCAGGAAGCGATAAACGCACTGCGGCAGTTAACACAATCAAGCCTGCTATCCGCTCTTACAAGGCCGGACTGCAGGCTTGACTTCGTGAGGGAATATTACAAATTGTCAGAACTGAAAACACAAATAACTTATCGCTCCAAGTTCATAACCGCGATAGATCGGTTGGCCCTTTCCAGATGGATCTCCGCTGCCCATCGCGATAAAGAACGGTACAAAATGCTCCGCCCGGGGAACCGCATGCCGGGCATGCGGCGCCTGAGCGAGATAATCGAAAAGCGCCGCAGTATCCTTCGCTTCGACCTTTTCAAGTAACCAGTCATCAAACTCCACCGCCCACTGCTCCGGTTCCCTGAATCTCGGAAGCCCCCATTGAATGGCACGAAGATTGTGGACCGTGACCCCGCTGCCGATGACCATAATATCTTCTTGGCCCAGACCGCGCAGCGCCTCTCCGATTTTAAATTGCCCTTCCGGATGAAGGAACGGATTGACCGACAGCTGGACGACCGGGATATCATACTTCGGATACAACCTGTGCAGCAACGTCCACGAACCGTGGTCAAGCCCTCTTGTCGCATCCAATCGGGTTGCGATCCCATGCTCTTTGAACCGTTTCTCCAGCATTGCGGCAAATTCGGTCGACCCTTTGGCCGGGTATTTGATTTGATACATTTCATCCGGGAATCCGCCGAAATCGTAAATCGTTTCATATGGTTCATCCGACGAAGATATCGTCAACACTTCCGTTTCCCAATGTGCGGTAAAGATTACAATCGCCTTCGGCTGCCATTGTTTGCCCAGCCGCTCGAGAAATTCGGTATATTCCGTCTGATCAATCGCAATGGTGGGCGATCCGTGGGCAAGAAATAACGATGGTACCATGACACTAACCTCCAAAAACTTAGTTACTTTATGTAATTAAGTATAATTTATAAATTTAATTTCGTCAACTTCAAATCTACCATCACATTTATACTCTCCCCAAAGTTAATCTCCATTATAGGTTAGACTTTCCATGCTTCCTTCAAAAGCTTGATCCCCCGAAAGATTTCATCATGCTCCAGTCCGCCGAACCCCAGCAATACGGAAGGAACGGCAGGCTCGCCTGCAATATGATAAATCGAAACAGGATACACTCTAACACCCGCTTGCTCTGCCAGCTTCGTTAATTCGGCTTCCGTAGCGCCGGATTTAACTTCCAATACGATGTGAAGGCCGGAACAGGTACCGCGTATTGCAACGTGATCTCCCAAACTGCTTACTTCCTTAAGCAGGAATGTTTGTTTTTTTCGATACTGCAGCTTCATCTTCCGAATATGACGGTCGAAATAACCTTCCTCCATAAAGAGCTGCATCGTTTTTTGCTGAAGTCTGGAGGCTGTTTGATCATACTCCTGAAAGCCGGTGTAGTATCGCTCCAGAAGCTTTGGGGGGAGTACCATAAAACCAAGCCGCAGAGCGGGAGCGAGCGCTTTCGAGAATGTCCCGATATAGACGACATTGCCATGAGGAGACAGACCGAATAAGGAATGAAGCGGCTTTCCGGCGAAGCGGAACTCGCTGTCATAATCGTCCTCAATAATGAGGCCGCCTGTGTCACGGCTCCAGTCAAGCAGTTTTCTGCGGCGGTAAGACGGCATGATCATCCCGTAAGGAAATTGATGGGAAGGCGTAACATAAACCGCAGCGGCCTTTGAATGCGATAAGTGATGTACAGAAAGACCGTCTTCATCTAAAGGGATGGGCAGCAGCTCAAAGCCTTGGTGTGATAGGATCATACGAACTCCGCTGTGAATTGCCTCTTCGACCGCAATAGCATTATGCTCGCATTTCATCATTTGGCTGATGAGCAGCAGTGATTGCTGGGTACCCGAAGTGACGATGATTTGATCCGGAGAGCATAAGATCCCCCTCGAACTGCGCAAATAAGAGGCGATTTCCTTCCTCAGCCCCGACTCTCCTTGCGGATCTCCATATAAATAAAGCTCTTTATAGGCAGGCTGCAATACTGATAACGCCAGCTTCCGCCAGGTGGAATAAGGAAAATGATCAAGGGCCATCCTGTCGAAGCCGAAATCGATTGCGAAATCAGACTTGTCCTGCGGAGAATACACTGGCACGAGAGGAGGTTCGTCCGATTCGAGGCCAGGTTCCGCCTCGACCGCAAATATGCCGCTTTTGCTCCTGCTTACCGCATATCCTTCCATGACAAGTTGCTGATAAGCCGCTTCTACAGGATTCCGGCTCACGCCCAGTTGATCGGACAATTCGCGAATTGAAGGCAGTTTGGCGGACGGCGGTATTCGTCCGGCAATAATCTCCTGCTTAATGTAACTATAAATTTGCATATAAAGCGGTTCAGAGGACGAATCGTCCAAATGTGGCGTGAGCAGCATTCGATCACCTCATCTGACATGTCAAAAGAATGAAAACTGTACCTTTTTCAAATGACAATGCCGGTTTACACTCATTGTATCACGCAAAGGAGGAATTCAAAATGACCGAACATGATTCATTCACGTATGCCAAAGCCGGGATTGATCTTAAGGCAACCGACGCCGTTAAAAAAGAAATGGGCAAATCGATGCAAACGGATAACGAGAGAATGCTTCATTCGGCGGGCGCTTTCGCCTCGCTGTACGATTTCAAATTCGATGAATACGATCATCCGGTGTTGGTCATGAAGACTGAAGAACCGGGCTCAAAGCAACTGCTGGCTTTTCAGACAAACCGGGTGAAGTCCATCTGTTACGACATGGTTCATCATTTAATTAACGACATTATTGTAATGGGTGCAAGGCCGCTCGCCGTACAGGATGCAATTATATGCGGGATGATCGACGAAGCGGTGCTCCGCGATATTGTGGATGCCATTGCCGCAGCGTGCAGGGAGCAGGATTGTGTGCTGACCGGCGGGGAAACCTCCATTCAGCCGGGCGTGCTCAAGGAAGGGTCCTATATTCTAACGTCCAGCATCGTCGGCGTTGTCGACAAACGAAACATCATAGATGGAGCTGCAATCCGAGAAGGCGATGTTGTACTTGCGATTCCATCGGGTGGACTTCACACCAACGGGTATACGATTGTGCGTGCATTGATGGAACAGAAGCCGGATATGAGACATACTCTTGTGGACGGTGAGGCGTTTATCGATGCTATTATGCGTCCCCATTTATGCTACTACAAGGCACTGAGGGATCTTTTCGTCCACAAGGTGCTCCATGGAATGGCACATATAACCGGCGGCGGCATTCAAGGCAATTTGGGGCGCATTTTGCCACGAAATGTTAATGCGGTCATTGATCTCAGTGCTATTCGCATCCTGCCTGTGTTTCACACGATTCGTCAAGAAGGGCAAGTAGAGGATCAGGAAATGTTGAACATTTTCAATATGGGGGTCGGAATGGCACTTGTTGCCGATGCGGCGGCAGTTCAACCAATTCAGGCACATTTATCCGCATTCGGCCACTCCAGCTACGTCATCGGAGAGATCACGGCGGGTCAAGGGGAAGTTGTGTGTCACGGGAAGTTAGATTGGAAGGTGTAGAGAAACATAGAGAAAAATCCCGGACGAGCTATTTATGAATCAGCCGCTTGCAGCCCCAAGCGGACAGAGAATCCGTTAATGGCAGAAAAACCTTTGTTTTAGTATTTCGCCGGACACAGATTCCGTTATTTGCGATGAACCGGTACAAATTCTGTGATTTTAGAACAGATGACGGAACCAGAGTCCGTTCAATCGGCCTGAAACCCCTTTTTTCAAAAAAATAGCGAATTCATTGTCCGCCCGGCTCATGAACGGACAAAGTTACCGGCTGAAACCGCCGTTGAGTGCAATCTTTTCCTTCTCTGAAAATTTAAAAAAGGCTGCAAGCGGTCTAACTGGACTGACCCGACCTGCAGCCTTTTTCAGTTCATTAACACCATCAAGCTTTATCCAACACAAGCTCCAGCCGCACTTCAAGTTCGTTTTCCGTTTCCAGAACGACCGTGTGCGGGTTCTCCATGCCGAAATCGGAGAACAGAACGGTTGTCGTGCCGGACAGCACTAGCTGACCGCCGCTGTACATGGCTTCGGAAGCAAAGGTGACTTCTTTCTCAACTCCTCGCACCGTGAGCGTGCCTGTCATTTCAACCGGCACCGCAACACCTTCCTCCCATTCCGCCGGCAGCCCGGAGAACGATTCCGCCTTGAACGTCGCTTCCGGATACGTGTCTACCGCCAGAAACCTTTCATCCTTGACATGCCCGTCCCGCATACCGTTGCCTGAATCGAGGGCTGTCATATCGACGGTGCCTTCTCCCGACATAGCGGATATGTCATCCACATTCACATTCCAGCTTCCCTGCACCGAGTCATTAACGAAGTTGACCGTTTCCTTCGATGTCGTAACCGACCAATAAATCTTGGAAGCATCGGCGATCGCCCAGCTGCCGTTCAGTTCCGAGGACGAAACTGCCGTCGCCAACGATTCTGAAGCGCCGCCGTTACTTGACCCGTCAACTTGTCCTTGCGCCGGAATGACGGATTCAATCTCTACGTTATTGCCTACAAACTTTCCGTATGCGGTATAGCCGCCGACAGCGCCTGCAATAAGAATTCCCGCTGCGATCAATAATTTTGATTTCTTTTTCATAAGTATTCCTCCAAAACAGTATGATTTCCTCACTAGTCTATCAAACGAATGTGTCGGGAAGATGTCAGCACAGATGACATCATGATGTGGTAAAATAAGCGTAATATTACGTGTTAAGGGGGCTGTAACACTTGAAGTCGATCTTAATCGTAGAAGACGAAGAATCCATATCGCGAGTGCTGGGAGCTTACTTGTCCAAAGCCGGCTATCAAGTCACACGTGTGTTTGACGGCCGGCAAGCGCTGAATTCATTCGAAGCTTCTCCCCCGTCACTCGTCCTGCTAGATGTTATGCTGCCGGAAATGGACGGCTTTGAGCTGCTTCGGCGCTTCCGCGACAATAGCAGCTGCCCCGTTATTATGCTGACGGCCCGGGAGGGCATCGACGACAGACTGGCCGGCCTGAACGGAGGGGCCGATGATTATATGACCAAGCCGTTCATCCCCGAGGAGGTCGTTGCCCGCGTCAACGCCGTGCTGCGCCGCCCTTCACAGTGGACGGACGGCAACCGGAAGCGGCATTTCGGCAGCTTGCTGGTCGATTATACCGCCAGGCGCATCTTTTTGAACGGAGTGGAAGTAAGCTTGACGCCGCGCGACTTGGCTGTATTGTTGTTTCTGGCGGAGAATCCGAATAAAACCTACACAAGGGAACAGCTTATTGAGCATGTCTGGGGAATGGATTACGAAGGAAGCGACAGAGCCGTGGACCTTTCGATCAAGAGGCTGCGGCAAGCGCTCTCCCATTGGCCGGCGGACGAAGGGGAAATTCGAACGCTGAGAGGAACGGGGTATCAATTTTGTACAGGGTAAACAACCAAACCTCCATTTTGTCGTATTGGACGTTTCGATATTTGATCATTTTGTGCATCGGTCTGCTGTTGATCGCTTCAGCATCGTTATGGGGGATCCGACAGGTTTCGATGGAGAACCGGATGCAGACAGCCGGGCTGCTCGCGCAGGAAATTGCCGATCGGGTCGCCGGTCCGGACGGGGCGATCCATATTAGTCCGGACCTCGAGGATCTTTTTGAGAACCGCAAACGGTTCTTCAAGCTAAACGTCGGAATGTGCCTCATTGTAATGGACAACGACGGCACCCTGTTGTTTTCCATACCGAAGCTTACCCAATCGGAGATGGAGCATAAGCTGAACGACGATTTGAGCGATGCGAGCTCACCCGACTTTAGAGCGGCAGTCGTGCCGATCGAACATGAGGGCGAGCAGATCGGCCAAGTCGCCTTGCTGCAGCCGAAGAAGGCGTTGATGCATATCTCAAGCGAAGCAAAGCTTTTCCTTGCGGTCATGCTGATCAGTGTAACTGGGCTCGGCTGGCTGACGATTTATTTATTATCCCGCAAGCTGTCGCGCCCGATCCGGAGGATCATGACCGCCGCCAAACAAATCAGCGAGGGCCGTTACGATATCCGGCTCGAAACGGACGCCAAGGAGCGGGAAATCAACGAGCTTCTCATTTCGTTTAAAGATATGGCAGGACGGTTAAAGCAGCTGGAGCATTCCCGCGCCGTCATGCTGGCCGGCGTATCCCATGAATTGAAAACACCGGTAACCTCCATTAAAGCGCTTGTCCATGCCGTTCGCGAGGAGGTTGTTAATGGAGAGGAAGCGGGCGAGTTTCTCGATACGGCGCTTAAAGAAACGGAAAGGCTGCAGCGGATGGTTGCGGATTTGCTCGATTATAACTCACTTGCGGCAGGCATTGTCCACATCCACCACGACCGGCTCGCGGCGGTGCCGCTTATCTCTGAAATTGTCTACCAGTGGAAGCTCGTTCAAGGGGATGAAGTAGCCGAACCTGAGCTGTGCCTGCCGGATAAACCTTTCGATCTCGCCGGAGACCCGCTGCGCATTCAGCAGATTATCGTCAATCTGCTCAACAACTGCTTACATGCCAGGCATCCCGCCAGAACACTATCCATCCAAGTAGAGCTTAGCGCACGGGATGACGGAATGGCCGAAATTGCCGTAACGGATAATGGTACCGGGATTAAGCCGGAGGATCGGGAGCTGGTCTTCGAACGTTTCTTCCGCGGCGACAACAACCGTTGTCGCGGGCTTGGATTGGGTCTTACGTTCAGCCTGCTGCTCGCCCGGTCGATGGGCGGAAATTTAGCGCTGCGTGACAGCTCGGAGGAAGGCAGCACTTTCGTGCTGACGCTTCCGGTTCAGAGGTAGCTTCTCCGCTCCGCTTCCTCGATGATGGCTTTCACTCCTTCGTCGATCTGCTCAGGCCGCGCCCGGGAAATACTGATCCGCAAAAACTTCTCCCGTTCCAGGTAACCGGACAGATAGAATCCTTTGCCGGGCACAACGATGACTTTCCGCGCCGCAAGCCGCTGCATCAAGCGATCTATATTGATTGTTGACGGAAGCTTAAATTGCATATAGACGCCTGATTCGACAGCCGGCACTTCAATCAAGCCCGAACCGTTGTGCCTTCGCACCGATTCATTTAATAAGCGAATCCGCGACGCGTATTGGCTGCATATTTTGCGTTTGTGCCGTTCGTACATGCCGTTTTTGATGTACACTTCGAGCGCCGCCTGGGACAATAGCGAGGTATCGGCATATCTTTTATATTTGGAAAATGGATCCAGGAGCCGTTCCGGTAAAACCGCTGCTCCTAATCGCAAGCCCGGGAAAATGATTTTCGAAAAGCTTTTCAAGTAAACGACATGCGAGGTTCGGCTGCAAGCGTATATCGGGTCGAACCCCCTTTCTTCGCCCAAGTCGGCCATGTAATCGTCCTCCACGACGAATACGTTGTATTTCGCGGCTAAACGGGCGATCTCTTTCGTCTCCTCCGCGCTGTAAGAGGTGCCCAGCGGATTGTGATATCTCGGTATTGTATAGAAAAATTTGATTCCGCCGCGTTTGAATTTCTCCTCCAGTTCCTGCAAATCAATCCCCGCCGCCGTGCGGGCGATTCCGCAGACCGGTATGCCCTCCGACTCAAGAAAACGCAAATAAATATCGTAACTCGGCTGTTCGACCAAGATCACTGAGTTTCCATTCGGAAACGGCATTTTCGTCAACATTTCGAGCGCCTGCTGCGCCCCGGAAGTCACGACGATGCGCTCCGCATTTGCAAATACTTGACTATCGGCTAAATGGGATACTAGTGTCCGGCGCAGCCTCTCCAAACCTTTCGATTCACCGTAGGTAAATAAGTTGAACTTGTATGTATCGATCGCTTGGTTCAAGCAATGCTGGAAATCCAAATACGGAAACACGTTCATGTCCGGGGACGCCGAAGCAAAATCGATCGCGTCGCTGTCGAGATCGTTACGGAGGTTACCCGGCTTTTCGACCACATAAAAGCCGCTTTGCGGGATCGAATAAACCGCATGGCGCTTCTCCAGTTCAGCATACGCCCGTGTAACCGTGCTGACGCTGCATCGATATAACTTCGCTGCATTCCTCACGGAAGTCAGCTTTTGCCCGGGACGGTATTGACCATCGGTTATTTTTTGCTCGATATCGGAAAGAATGGTCCAATATTTCTTCATGCCGCTCCCTTCTTTTTGCATTAATGAAGTTACTATAGTCTCTTAATCATACACGACCTTACAAACTGTATCGATACACTTTTGGAAATTATACATTGCCCGGAGCCGCATTATATCTTACCTTTACATGGAACAGAGATTAGGTTCCCAAATTGTGGACGAGAGGAAAATGCAATGGACAACCAAAAAGGGCTGAAGCTTGCTTATCTGTGTGCCGTGCTTAATGCAGTCATTATCGGATTTTCGTTTTTGTTTGTAAAAATGGCGCTCGAGTTTGCGAGCCCGATCGACACACTGACATACCGATTTGCCGCATCGTTTGCGGTCTTGTCGATTCCGGTGGCGTTCGGCCGGGTAAAGCTTGCGTATCGTTGCAAGCCGTTGTCTAAAGCACTGCTGCTCGCTGCATTGTATCCGCTAGGGTTCTTTATGCTTCAAACATTCGGACTGCAGCAGACGACTTCTGCAGAGGGCGGCATTTTGTACGCATTCACACCCGTCGTGACGTTGGCGCTCGCATCGATCTTTTTGAAGGAAGCGACCACCGGCTTGCAGAAGCTCTCGATTATCCTGTCCGTATTCGGCGTTGTCTTCATCTTTATGATGAAGGGAAGCGGCATCGAATGGTCGAATGCGGCGGGAATTTCCCTGTTGCTCCTGTCGTGTCTGACATTTGCCGGATACAGTGTATTGGCCCGCTCGCTGTTAAAGAGCTTTAATCCGGTCGAAATCAGTTACTTCATGCTTGGAATCGGATTCGCCGCATTCCTGGCCGTTTCATTGACCAACCATGTGGCCGCCGGTACGCTCGGGCGTTTCTTTGAACCGCTCGCCAGCGGTACTTTTATCGTGTCGATCCTGTACCTGGGAGTTATGTCCTCGCTCGTCACAGCACTCGCGGTTAACTACACCTTGACCAAAATGGAAGCTTCTAAAATGAGTGTTTTCACCAACTTGTCCACCGTTGTCTCCATCGCGGCCGGAGCGGCATTTCTTGGGGAGAAAATTACGATGTATCATATCGCAGGTTCGGTAATGATTATAGCCGGAGTGACGGGAACGGTTTGTTTGGGACGAAAAAAAGCGGCAAAACAAATATTAAATACAGAACATGCAGAAGCTTAATGTTCGCCATCTTGCAAGCAGTTGATTTAAAGTGGTATAACTAGATCAGCTTTGATAGCTGGAAATAAAAAACATAGGAGTTGATTGAGAAATGTCATCCGCAACACAAACCGATTTTTTCGCCGTCACCAAGGAACGTCATTCCGTCAAACAATATGACGCATCACACAAATTGAGTGAACAGGAGATCAAGGAGCTTCTCGAAATTGCGGCAGCCGCGCCTTCATCCTGGAATCTTCAGCATTGGAAGTTTCTCGCGATCACCGACCAGGCGGCCAAGGAAAAGCTGCTGCCTATCGCTTTCGGCCAAAAACAAGTCGTCGAGGCTTCCGTTGTTGTCGCCGTACTGGGAGATCTTCAGGCCAACCTAAACGCCGAAGCCGTCTATGGGCCGGCCGTGCAAGCCGGATTTATGCCGGAGGAAGTGAAGGCGAATCTGATCGGCCAGATCGAACACGTATATGCCAATGTACCGACCGTTCCGCGCGACGAAGCGATCCGCAATGCATCGCTGGCCGCAATGCAGCTCATGCTCGCAGCGAAAGCGAAAGGCCTTGATACGTGCCCGATGGGCGGCTACGACGCCGGCCAATTCGCCCTGGAATTCGGCGTCCCAGAGCGGTATGTTCCAGTTATGCTGGTCGCGATCGGCAAAGCCGCTACGCCTGCCCGTCCGTCAGGGCGCTTTCCGGTTGAACAAACAATCGTCTGGAACAGGTTTTAATCTTTAATACGGAGGACGTTTGGCAGGATGATCTGTCTGAACGTCCTTTACTTTTGAAAGAACGATTCACACATTAGGATAACGGGGCAGTTACCAAAGAGAAGATCGGCAACGCGGGATTCAAAGAGCTGTTGAAACAGCATTTTCGGAATTAAAGCACTGATTATAGGCATGCCGATTAGATGATAAATACTTGATAAAATTACGCTGATTACGGTATAATAATTCAAATTATAACGACCATTTGCCTATGAAGAGCATCCAACTCGGAGGCGTTCTCGCCAAGGGGATCTTACAGCCCCTAAGTTAACCGGACCCGCCCGTTATCGCGGAACCAAAGTGGATCGGACTGAGATTATGTCCGGTCAAGTTGGGTGGCACCGCGAGCTAAGCGCTCCTCGTCCCAATCGGATGAGGAGCGCTTTTTGTATTTTAACGAAAAGGAGTGCGGTACCTATGCTCGACATGAAATGGATTCGGCAGCATCCGGAAACGGTTCAAACCGCTGCCAACCGGAAAGGCATCTCGATTTCAATCCCCGATTTGCTCGCATCGGACGACCGGAAACGACGGCTGCAGCAAGAGGTCGACGACATGCGGCGAGAGCGAAACAAGCTGTCCGAAGAAATCGGAAGGCTTATGAAACAGGGGTTAGCCGCGCAAGCGGAGCAACAACGGCAGGCTGCAAAGGGATTGAATGACAGGCTGGGGGCAAAGGAAGCGCTGCTGGCCGAAGAAGAGAGAAATTTCAGCGAAATGCTGATGCGCGTCCCCAATATCGTCTCGCCGGACACCCCTGTCGGCGGATCCGATGCCGATAACGTGGAGGTGAAACGCGCAGGGGAACTGCCTGTCTTTGATTTCGAACCGAAAGATCATGTCGCTCTGGGCGCGCTTCATGACATGATCGATATTCCGCGCGGCGTTAAGACGGCCGGCTCGAGACACTATTTTTTGAAAGGAACGGGCGTCCTTCTGCACCGGGCGGTTCAGCAGTTGGCGCTTGATCTGCTGCTCGGCAAAGGCTTTACGCCGCTTGAAGTTCCTCTAATCGTTCGAGGGGAGGCGTTATGGAACACCGGATTTTTTCCGGACGGCCAAGCTCAGACATATAAGCTGGAAGACGGTGACCAATGGCTGACCGGCACATCGGAGGTTTCCCTCGTGTCGTACTACAGCAACGAAATTGTTGATCTCATCGAGCCGATCCGGCTTGCTGCAGTCTCTACGTGCTTCCGCAGCGAGGTCGGATCTGCAGGCAAGGATGTGCACGGTTTATACCGCGTCCATCAATTCGCCAAGGTCGAACAGGTTATTGTGTGCGAGGCTGATCCTGTGCTGTCGGAGCGGATGCTGCAGCAAATAACGGGCAATTCCGAGGAGCTGCTCCGGCTTCTGGAATTGCCCTACCGGGTGATGGCCGTCTGCACCGGCGATATGGCGCAAAAGACGTATAAACAATACGACATTGAAACATGGATGCCGAGCCGCGAGTCTTACGGAGAAACCCATTCAGCTTCCAATTTACACGATTATCAGGCCCGCCGGTCGAACATTCGATACCGGGATTCGAACGGTTCACTGAAGTACTGCCATACGCTGAACAATACCGCGGTCGCTTCCCCGCGCATTCTCATTCCCCTTATCGAAAATCATCAAGAGGAGGACGGCTCGATCCGTATCCCGAAGGCGCTTCGGCCTTACCTGGGAGGCGTGGAGCGACTAATTCCGCACAGAACCGATACCTGACACAGAAAGACCCTCACTAACAGGGAGGCTGCAGTCGCAGCCTCTTTTCTTCTTTTCCATAATGCGCATATTATTTGCCAGTTTTAATCATACTGACATAATAATGCCAAGGTAATAAGCAACGGCTTTCGCCGGCTGTTATTTACCGGGAGGGAAGGCAATGATGAAAAATATATTAATTCTATCCGAGGCATTCGGCAGCGGTCATACGAAAGCGGCGGAAGCATTGGCGCAAGGACTTTCGCTGCAGGATCCGTCCGTACATACGGAGATAATCGAAATCGGAAAAAAGCTGCACCCGGTTACAAGTAGTCTGGTTCTCCATGCCTACAAGCATTTGATTAGGCTGTTCCCGAATTTTTGGAGAAGGGTATATCGAAATCTGTCCAAACATAAGGCCACTTCATACTGGCTGCAATTTTTGCTTTATCAGCTGTTTCATCGCAATATCGAACATGTTTTGGAACAAAAAAAACCGGATTTAGTCATCTGTACGCATCCGTTTATCAGCTCTTCGCTATCCCGGTTAAAAAGAATGGGGCAGCATCCTCTCAAATTCTGCACGGTCATTACCGACTTCCACGCCCATCGGGTCTGGATCCAGCACGAAGTCGATCACTATTTGGTATCCAATGAAGAAGTCCGCCGACAATTAATCGAAACAGGCATTTCCAAGCGCCGGATCTCAATTACGGGGATTCCGGTTCAACCGCATTTCTGGACGAAAAACAATAAGAAGCATGCAAGAAGTGCATTGAGTTTAAAAAATATGCCTACTGTCATCATTATGGGAGGCGGGTTCGGCCTGGGAGGAATCAAGGAGCTTGCCTTTTCGCTGAGCAAGTGGAAAGAAAACGTCCAGTTGTTGATTTGCACAGGTTATAATTTTTCGCTTAAGAATTCCTTGGAGAGAGACGAATTTATTCAGCATCCCCATATCCGGGTTATGGGTTTTGTCGATCACATCGATTTATTGATGGACGCTGCAGACTTGCTAATTACCAAACCAGGCGGTTTAACCTGCTTTGAAGCGCTTAGGAAGGGTGTTCCGATGCTTATTTATCAGCCGATCCCCGGACATGAGGAATACAATAGCG
Source organism: Paenibacillus tarimensis (assembly GCA_041281825.1). GTDB lineage: Bacteria > Bacillota > Bacilli > Paenibacillales > Paenibacillaceae > Paenibacillus_D > Paenibacillus_D tarimensis_A. Next base: position 5,192,070 of record CP166298.1, read on the forward strand.
ATCATCTGGTTAAGCACGGGCTTGCCATTCGCATCCATCACCGCAAAGAAGCGGATGAATGGATTGAGAAACTGCTGTTTTATCCCGAAAGCTTCGAACCATACTACAAAAACATCGACCAATTTCAGCAGCAAATGAAGCCGCTCGCCGGCGCTGAAACCATTCTGAACTTGCTTGAGCAAAAAAAATACGGAAAACGGAGCAGAGCGCATCTGTAGCATTATCGCAACAGGCGCATATTTCAGCAGTCGTCTGCCGCTTAACCGGTTGAGAAACGTCTTTGTCGTACAAGTCAACCGGCAGTGAGTATTATCTCCTGTGCGGCGAGCTTGGCGGTGGCCATCGCTGTATCTGCTAGCCTTCCTTCCGGCCCGACCCAGTCGCCGGCAACGAATAAACCTTGAACCTCCGGGACCGCAGGGCCGGGTGCAGGACCGCCGCCATGATGCCGAATCGTGCGCGAATCGTGGGCGACAAGTATTTTGGGCAAATATCGCTCCGCAACAACTTCCTTGTCCCAGCCGGGTTGCAGCAAATCGAGCAAGCCGGTCAGCATCCTCTTGTCAGCCTTAGGATCGGTATCGCTGCGATTGTCGTTATATTTCATAATATGAAGGACATAAGCGCCGTTATCGCTCAGCTTAACCGCCGACGAATGGTTGGAATAATACAGCGGTTGATCCAAACCGAGAGCGAAAACTCGCTCCGGATGCTGCACGCGCCTCAGCGCCAGATCCAGGCAAGCCGCATACAGGGGGCGGCACGCTGTCTTCCATCTCCCGAGCGACATTCGCTCCGCTCCCGGTACCACTCGGCAAACCTCGCCCGGCCCCGCCGCAGCAACGACCGAGCGTACTTCCACTTGCGAGCCATCCGACAGCATTACCGCGCGCACACAGCCCTCGCCAATCACGATTTGCTTCACGCTGCATCCTGTGGCGATGACCGCTCCGGCTTCCGCTGCCAGTTGCTGCAGGTTATTGACAACCGTCTGCCAGCCTCCCTCTACATATTTGACGCCTTGCCTTGCCAGCTGCCCCTGCCGGATGACATAACCGGCGCTTAACACGCTTGGATTGCCGCAATAGGACAGCTGCCTGCATAATGCGGAAAAAAACAAGCGGACCCGTTCGTGACGAATATGCTTCGCCGCCCATTCTTCAAGGCTTACCGACCGGATCGATTCGGTATCGATTTGACTCAATCCGCCCATCAGCTCGCTCCACTCCGCATTTTCTTGGACGGTTAAATCTGTCGTCATGTTTACCATCCTTCCTTGCCATATCCCCATCGGAGCACCACTCTTGGAAGAATACCCTCCATTCGGTAAGCAACCGAGCTCATTCAAAATGTGCAGCGCCGCTCCACCCTCATACATGGCATGCGGACCAAGATTAAACATCGCGCCGTTTTTATAAGTCGTTTGAGCGAATCCGCCGAGCCTTGCTCCCTTTTCGAAAACAACGACCGATTTCCCTGCCCTTGCCAAATACACAGCTGCCGTAAGTCCTGCCAACCCTCCGCCGATCACTGCCGCGTCATACACTTTCTCTTCCAACGTCATCTCCAACAGCCTCCAATCATTAAATAAAATGTGCACTTTGCTTGCCGCCGGCTGACAAACAACCCGGTTCATGATATAATGTGACCAACTGGTTACATTTAATATATGTTACCAACAAGTAACATGTCAATACTTAATTGTCTCGTGTTGTGCCTAATATTATGAAAGAAGGAGAGTCAGCTTGGACAACGATATATTCAAAGCGCTTGCCGATCCAAGCCGCCGCACGCTGCTGGATCTGCTTCGCGAAGCGGATGGACGTACGCTGGGCAACCTGTGCAATCATCTGGATATGTCCAGATTCGGCGTAATGAAGCATCTTAATGTGCTGGAGGATGCAGGCCTCATAACAACGAGGAAAGCCGGCAGGGAGAAGCTTCATTATCTCAATCCCGTTCCCATAAGGCAGTTATACGAACGATGGGTGAGCAAATACGCAGAACCGTGGGTATCCGGATTAACCTCGCTAAAAACCGAATTGGAGAGTGAGTCTTTGATGGAACAAAAACCGCGGCATGTGAACCGGATTGCAATCAAGTCGACATCTGAACAAATATGGCACGCCCTCACCGATGCGTCCATGACGTCAAAGTTTTGGTACAACGGCTCGATTCGATCCGACTGGAAAAATGGGTCCCCGTTCGAGATTTTCAACCCCCAAGGGAAGGTACAGGCGAAAGGGGTACTCTTAACTGTAGATCCGCCCCGCAGGCTGGTCATGACATGGCAGCTGCTCTCATTACCCGATACGGCGTTGGAGCATCCTTCCCGCCTTACATGGGAAATCGAACCGCACGGCGAGTTGAACGGCGTAACGATCGTCACCGTTGTGCACGATGATTACGAGCAGTCACCGAATACGGAGAGGGTACTCGAAGCAGGGCTGCCGATTGTACTGTCAGGCATGAAGACTTTGCTCGAGACCGGATCGCCTCTGGCGGGGGGCGAAGACAATTAAGATGTAAAATGCCCGCTGGAGAAAATTGCTCCGGCGGACATTTATGTGTATCGCTTTATTATGCGCCTGCTGATGAAGCTGCAACGGCGCTTTTGACCGTTACCGCTCTCTTTCGGCTTCACCACGCATTATAAGCTTTCTATCGTAATCATTCTTAAACAGTACAAACGTTATCGGACGATCCTCTCTCTTATGCGCTGCATGACCATTCGTTTCGTATCTTCCGATTGACGGGCCAGCACTGTTCCCTCTTCCTCGTACCGCTTCAGAAGCACAACATCATTCAAGCTGTATATATTAATCTCCGCGGTTATCCATGCCGATTGTACCGCAGCGTCCAGCATCAACAGCGCAATGCCCAGGTCGGAGCTGACATTGCTGTTCACTTGATCGGCCGCTCCATCCAGATCGTTCATCAACTGCAAGCATCTCCGCATCAGACAAAGCGGCACGTCCGCGGCTTGCTGCGCGGCAGTCTGCAGGGCAAGCGTCCTTGCCCGCTTCTCTTCATCCGTTCCTTTGGGCATACCGAGCGAGCTCATATAGGAATTAAAAACTTCCATGTCCTGATGGGCAATCCGTTCAAAATCGTCGTTCGCCGCTGTCATCGTATCCGCAACGTTTCTCATTCGTTCCCGCACGACTTCGTATTTCGGCCCCATCGTCAGGTTGGCAGCCATCGCCCCCATGGATGCGCCTAATGCCGCAGCAAGCGCCGCGATTGTTCCGCCCCCCGGAGTAGGCGAGCTTGAACCTGCCTTCTCAAGCAACTCACGAAACGTCAGATCATAAACGTTCATTCCGTCCACCCCGTTCGAGATATTGAAAGCCCAACGCTTTCATTAAATTTTCAAATAAAATGACCGTCGTTAACGTTCCTACGCCACCGGGAACCGGCGTCATCGCCCGGACCGCCTCTGCCACATCCGGCGCGACATCCCCAACGATTCCTTCCGGGATTTCGTTAATCCCGGCATCAATGACGGTCAGCTCCGGATGAACCATATCCGCAGTTACGAGGCCGGCTTTGCCCGCAGCCGTGATTAACAGATCCGCCCTGGCGATATGGACAGCCAAGTCTTCCGTATGAGAGTGGCACACGGTAACTGTTGCGTTTTCGCGAAGCAGCAGCTGCAGGAGCGGTCGTCCGACAGTGGCCCCGCGCCCGATCAGAACGACGTTCTTCCCTTGAAGCGGTATACCGAAATGCTTCGCAATCCGAATGCATGATTGAGGCGTAGCCGGATATAGCCCTTCCTCTCCGAGCAAACATGCCAGTTTATTCTGCGCGGACAGGCCGTCCACATCTTTAACCGGAACAATCGCATCCGCCAGCTTTCCGCTTCGGATATGCTCCGGCACCGGAAGCTCCAGCATAATGCCGTGAATATCCGGGTCGGCGTTCAGCTTCCCGATCTCCTCCAGCAGCCGCTGCTCCGTTACATCTGCTTCGAATGAAATATTGCGGAATGCAATGCCCAGCTTGCGCGCCAGCCTCTCTTTGACCCTGGCGTAAACCTCCGATGCAGGGTCGCCCCGCACAATAACCGTTGCCAGTGTGGGCTGAACGCCCCGTGCCTTCCATTTTTCCGTTTCCGACTTCACCGAGTCCGACATTAAAGCGGCAAGTTCCTTCGTTTGAAGCAATTTTCCCATTCCGATCGCCTCCAGTATCATAGGAATAAAAAAAAGTACTTGGATGGATCAAATCCACCAAATACTTTGCCCAGGCGTACGGCTAAAAGTGCCGTGTGCTCCCTCGTGGTTCACCACGTTCCGCCAGTCACACACGGGTTATTTCTTCTAGTGTAACATAATTTTCACTTGTCTACCCGAGAAATGCGATTCAACGTTATCATATAACAAGAAATCAATTATTTTGGGGCACACAAGAAACGGAGGAGACTTATATGAACAGCGAAACGAACCGGACAGGGGATGCGTTATTTGTGAATGCCATTCTGCCCGAACAGCAACACTTCGTGCAGGATACGCATGTCTAACTGTCTTCTCCCTTATAAAATTCATACACACGCGCCACCGCTTCTTCCGCACTAAGCGTCAGCTGCTCCAAGCTGTCCCGTACTTTGTATTCGACCATTCCTTCACCCGCAAGCTTGCCGATCGTGATCCGCACCGGAATGCCGATCAGGTCGGCATCTTTAAATTTCACCCCGGGACGCTCATCGCGGTCATCCAGCATGACCTGGGCTCCCGCTTCTCGTAACTGTCGGTACAGACGCTCCGACAGCTGCATCTGCCGTTCATCTTTGACGGATACAACTATGAGATGCACCTGAAACGGGGCAAGCGACGCGGGCCAGACGATTCCCTGTCCGTCATGATGCTGCTCGACCACTGCGGATAGCAGCCGGGAAATGCCGATGCCGTAACAGCCCATAATCATCGGCCGCTCTTTGCCGGTTTCGTCAATGAAGCAGGCACCCAGCTTCTCGCTGTATTTGGTACCCAGTTTGAACACATGGCCGACTTCAATTCCGCGATAAAATAACAGCTTACCCGAACAGCGGGGACAGTTGTCGCCTTCCAGTACATTCCGGTAATCCCCGACCCTCTCCAGCTCAAAATCCCGCCCAGGCACCACATGACGAAGATGATAATCTTGCTCATTGGCACCCGTAATAACGGCTTCCATTGCCGCTGCCTCCCGGTCAACATAAAGCGGAACGGCAAGCCCGACAGGACCGGCAAATCCGACCGGCGCGCCGGTTGCAGCTTGCGTTGCCGCGGCATCCGCTAATTCAAGCTTTTCGGCGCCCAGCGCTTGCTGCAGCTTCAGCTCATTTACCTCATGATCCCCGCGCACGAGCACGGCAATCGTCCGTCCGTCGGCCGCAAAGATGAGCGTCTTGGCAAAATGCCTCTCCGGCAAACCGGTAAACGCAGCCAACTGCTCTATCGTTGATACGTTCGGCGTATGGAACTTTTCATAGGCCGCTGATCTCTCAGCGGCCGCCTCACCCGAAGATTCGCTTAATCCCGCTTCCGCCTTCTCAAGATTAGCGGCATATTGACAGCCGGCACATGTCACGACGGTGTCCTCTCCGATATCGGCCAGCACCATAAATTCGTGCGTCTCCCCTTCGCCTCCGATGGAACCGGCATCCGCTTCCACCGCACGGAAGCGCAATCCGCACCGTTCGAATATCCGGTTATAGGCGTCATACATGCTTCGGTAAGTCCGGTCAAGACCTTGCCAATCAACGTCGAAGGAATAGGCGTCTTTCATCAGGAATTCTCTTCCCCGAAGCAGGCCGAACCGCGGACGCCTCTCGTCGCGGAATTTGGTTTGAATCTGATACAAAGTGAGCGGAAGCCTTCGATAGGATGAAATTTCATTGCGAACAAGCGTCGTGATCACTTCTTCATGCGTCGGTCCGAGTGCGAACTCCCGCCCGTTCCGGTCCTGCAGCCGAATTAACTCCTGACCGTAAACATCGTAACGCCCGGACTGCTGCCACAGGTCAGCCGGCTGCATCGCGGGAAGGAGCAGCTCCTGCGCACCGATCCGTTCCATTTCTTCCCGGACAACCGCGGATATCTTTTGCAGCACTCTCAAGCCGAGCGGTAAATAACCGTATATTCCGGCCGCGATTTGCCGGATGAATCCTGCCCGTAACAAATAATGATGACTGGTGGCTTCCGCCTCCGCAGGCGCTTCCCGCAGTGTTGGAATAAACAAGTTGTGTTGGCGCATTAACGATCACTCCTTTATTAGATCTGAACTTGTGCTGAAAATACAAGCGTAAACGGCTGTCGCTGTCCTCTGGCGGCTGCAGCTTCGTTTCGCGGAGATTTCTAAGCTGATATAAGTGTGAAACTTATAAATTTAGAAATCAAAAAAACGCACTCGTCAGGGACGAATGCGTCGTGGTACCACCCTAGTTTCAAGCCTCGAACATCGATGCTTCTCTGGTTGGATAACGGGAAACACCCGGTAACGGCTACTTTAATCCGCTCCTTTTCCGAAGCAGTGTTCGCCGTTACAGCTTGCAAGGCGGGAAATATTCTACCGGTACGGGAAATCTTGCAGCCTGGGGATTTCCTCTCTGAACGAGCGGATATGAATATTATTCCTTGATCATCGCTATTGAGCTATAATTGCAACAATTTTCAATAAATTTACATCATTCTGCTTCCGGAGTCAAGGGAAACTATCATTTACCCCATCTTACCTTGCCCTAAAATCCCTTAGCTGCAAAATTATGATAGAAGTACCGGCTGTCCGGATAACGGAACGAAATCGTAAAGCCGCCGTATTCGTAACGGATCCCACGGATATAGGCGCTTTTAATATAAGGGGCCAGCAATGCTTTCAACTCTGATGAGCTTCTGCGGTTAATCGCTTTGGCCACCGCTGCGGCATACGTCTTGCAGGAAGCCAACTTGCTGTACAGCGGCAATACGGCGCGTGAAATGCGGCGGTGTATACTTGTTTTAAATACGGCGCCTGACCGGACGGTCCCCGGGGCCAGCATTGTCCCGCATTCATAGAAATAGACTGGAGCAGCAAACAAGAACCCGTTCATATATCCAAAGCTGTTCGAGCCTGCCGACATCGTACTGGAAGTTACCCTCTTAAAAAGCCGCTCCATCTCCTTCAAATCGGTCTGACGGGTCGCTCGCGTCCATTGCCGCGCATAGTTCAAATCCGCAGCGATTTTGCGGTAAAAGGGCGCCATCGTGCGACCGATCCGACTAAGCACTGAGCCGGTAACCGTCACACGCTTCGCCAATACTGAAAACGTAATGCCCACCCTCCCCTTTCTGATTAGCTAAACGCGCTTCGAAAGAAATCGTTTGCCGTATTCACCGTGGTTGTGGATCGCGGCATGCTCGATCTGGATTGTTGAATGGGTTATGCCGTAGTTGTTTTTAAGCTTTTCGTTAACGGCCAGGATAACGCAGAACGGCTGGATGTCGTCGCGGATAAATACATGAGCCGTCAACGAATAGTGCTCGGTTGATATCGCCCACAGATGCATCTCATGAACGTCTTCGATCCCTTCGATGCTCCTCAGGTCCTCCCGGATTTGTTCAAGCTCGAATTTCTCAGGCACCGTTTCCATCAGGATGAAATACGCTTCCCGAATGATTCTGTACCCTCCGGAAATAATGATTCCCCCTATAACCATACTGATCAGAGGGTCCAATAGCTGAAGTCCCGTAAAACGGATTAATAGTGCGGAAACGATGACGCCGACGGAGCTAAGCAGATCGCCGATGAAATGCCACAGCGCGCTCCGGATATTCAAGTTGTCTTCCTTCTTCATGCTTCTGCTGAGCACGATGGTCAATATGACGTTCACAGCCAATCCAACAACAGCAATAGCCAGCATCAACCCATGATTAACTTCCTCAGGATAGATTATTCTTTTGACCGCTTCGATGATAATGACGACCGAAATGACAATAAGCGCAAGCCCGTTCAGGAACGAAGCAATGATCTCGAACCGCAGATATCCGAACGTGTACTTCGGATTCGGCTTCCGAGTCGCCATATGAATAGCGAGCATGCTCAGCCCCAAAGCGAATACGTCGGATACCATATGGGCCGAGTCGGAAAGAAGGGCCAATGATTTGGACATCACTCCGCCAATCACTTCGACGATCGTGAAAACCAGCGTCAGAGCCAGCGTGATCCATAACGTTTTCTTGGAAGCCTGCTGATCTTTCACATGCTCCAAATGATGGAAATCAGTAGTCTTCATTTGGCGCCTCCCTATTTATAATAAATATTATCTTATATTTAATATTAGTATATGTGGGAGGCCGGCTTTTGCTCAAATGAATATTCTATGGATATCAGAAGTGATAATCATTACCGGCAAGCAGAAACGGCTGCACATGCCATGAATACAACTCACAGCTTATAGCCTAACGCGCCAAAATGCATCGGAACCGAATGAAACGCCGATTCCGCTTCCGGCTCAATGATCCGTTCCAGTGAGAAGCCCGTGTTCATAAAATCATTGATGTATTGAGATATTGGACGGTGGTACGAGCCCAAGATTGACCTGAGCGTCCCTTTCCCATGGGATTTCCAATACTGTGGCGCATACTGGTAAACTTTTCTCGATCCGTCTTCCATAGGATGGCTGAATGGGGATTGGAAACAAGGATGCGTAACGATCCAGATCATGATACCTCCAGGTTTGAGAATGCGCCGACTTTGACGGAATACCGCGGCATGATCCGGAACGTCCATCAGCATTAAAGAGGAAACAACGATGTCAACGGATTCATCCTTCATTGAATCCAGTCTCATCGCATCGTCCTGAATCCAATCCACCTGATCGGTAAGCGACCGGGCATATCCCAATAAAATACCGCTTAAATCAACGCCTGTAACGGTTGCCCCTAATGTGCCGAGCTCGTACGCCAATTCGCCTGGTCCGCAGCCGATATCACAAATCTTCTTTCCGGCAATCTCGGTTTCAAGCTTCAACTGATCAATAATGCATTTGTAAGCTTTTCTCGGTCCGCCGCTCTTTACCATTTTCAAGTATCCATCAGCAAACAGGTCGTAATTGATCATCCAAATCATCCTCCCGCTTCCGATTTGTTTCTATCATACGCGAAAGAATAGAATCTGGAAAATATTATAAATCGATGGAATTGTTCTGATTATTAGATAAGTTAACGTATCGGAGACGGAGCAGAATCTTTTTTCGAGAATGCTGACATACAGCTGTCAGGGATGTACGGGTATAATGATCCTGCAATTAAAATCAGGAATCTGAAGGAGGACCTTGAACTATGTTTGTAACCTTGAAAGATTTTGTATCCGAATGGAAAAATGAATCCACAGCAACGCAGCGTGTAATGGATACGCTGACCGATGCTTCGCTCGGTCAAGCGGTCACCCCGGACCACCGCACGCTCGGACAGATTGGCTGGCATTTGGTGACAACGATTCACGAAATGCTCACCCGCACCGGGCTGGAGTTTCAGCCGCCGGACGGCGACGAGCACGCTCCCGCATCGGCCGCTGTCATTGCCGAAGCGTATAAGCGTACTTCAACAGCCATGCTCGATGCGCTGCAAACCCAATGGACGGATGAAACGCTCGGTATAGTAACGAATATGTACGGCGAGGAATGGCCGAACGGTCTCACGCTGCGCCTTCTGATTCAGCACGAAATTCATCATCGCGGCCAAATGACCATCCTTATGCGCCAGGCCGGCCTCCGGGTGCCCGACTTCTACGGGCCAACGAGGGAAGTCTGGCTCGAACAAGGCATGCAGCCGCTTGTTTAGAATTGAATCATATTCTAACGGACGCCACAGATTCTAATTTGCTCAAATCTGCTATTTTAAAATTGTGACGAACGCCACAGCGCCTATTTACGCCAAACCAATGCCAAACGTGGTTTTTTTCATCAAAAAGCCGCCTCTATGTCCGTTAGAATTAATACGGCCGAAAATGGCCTCAATAGCTACCGCTGCGTCCGTTAGAGTTTTCCTCTTGATGACCGCGGCCAACAAAGTGGCAAGAAACTCTGAAGCTGATTTTTGCGAAAAGACGCCCTCCCGCCATCAAGCGGTAGGACGTCCTTTTTCAACATATTTTACTACTGAAGTATCAACCGATCCAGCCCGATTGCGCTGATCAACATCCGCTCTTTGCGGTTACTCAACAATTGCTGGGACCAGTCAACAAAGCCTCCGTCACCGATATAATGCGTTTGCCCGTTAAGGTTCGTAATAATGGTGAATTGCAGCCCCTTGTAATACTCATTTTCGACCGGGGCCTTGTCAACTGCTACAGCAGCTTTCAGCGATTTTTCATCCAAAAACCGGATCACCCTTTCCACTAAACCTTCGGCGTCCTTGTACCCGCCTCGGATGCTCAGCACAACCTCCATATCGGAACCATAGAGCGATTTAAAGATTTCCCGATAGATACAAAGCTGCTCCCAGATCGCCTGTTTTTCAAAATAATAAGATCCTTTATCTTTCCCCGATGCCACAAGACAAAAAATATGGAAATGCGGGAATACACCCGGGGCATCGTTGAATTTCTGAGCCCTCACATGCCTATGCGTTGTGCTGAATCTGACAAACTCCTCTGCATTGCCCTTTTTCCCCGACTTCACCAAATCACAGATATGCAGGGCCAGGACATTCGTGGCATCGGCCACCACCTCCGTCCCCCGCAATGCGGATATCACTTTATTCTGATCCGAGGTGGCTACAACAGAACAAGAACCGAGCGGAGAAACCGGCGATAATTGCACAGGGGTGTAAGCGTGCCGCTCGGCTATTTTCAACGTATCCAATTCCAGATGCTTCATTTCGATCGGATTTATGGCAGACGGCTGTACAAACCGGTTACCGGCATATTTTTTCAATAAATCACTTGCCGTAGTCTTCTTTGCTTTCTCCCTGAACACTTCAAGCAATAGAGTATTCAAATCCGCCCCGGAAAGCCGCTCGCTTAAGTGCTCCACGAGATCCCCGGCATCCAGACTCCGCATAATCCGGTTAAGTTCACGCCGTTCCTCACTGTACATTGAATACACCCCTCTTCACAGCTTAAATTCCCGCAGCGTTTTATATATAGAAATCGACGGATGCTGCTAGAACGTTGCTCATCAGCGTTACCATTTTTAAATAGCAGATTCATCGATATAGCACTTCTCATCAGCGTTAGAAATCATTCCTACATTATTGGCTTGGTGCGGCAAGTCATTGGAATCCCAGCAGCTGCTTCACCAGCCGTTTCGGCGCTGCGCGCAAGTACGCTTCCTTGATCAGCTCGCCAAGCATGTCCCAATCTTGCGGATGTCTAATCGATACCCACCCGTGATGGCCGATGTACGGCGTTTTGTAAAACGGCCCCTGCTGCAGAAGAATTTCCTGCGTTTCCAAATCGGACTTCAAGGAAATCCCGGCTCCTTCATGCTCCCCCATGATAACGAACGATTTCCCTCTTACCTTGAATGTGGTATGACCAAAGCCGTCGATAATCTCCTCCACTTCGGGAAGCGGTTCGCAAATATGGCGCACTTGCTTCAGCATCTTAAGCCCTTCCGGTGTTTTCATATTGCTTTCCGGTGCCATTATAAATCCCTCCGTTCCATTTTGGTATATGCAAGTATACCCGGAATTGGACGGGAATTCCATAAGCAATCCGTTATTTCTTACGTTCGATTACGTAAATCTGAACATGAAGCTCAATTGAGCGGCGATCGTGGTCAACGTACTTAAGTAGCTTCTGACATTCAGCCATGCCGATACATACCCTCCAATTACACTTCCGCTCTTCAGACCCTCGCGCTCACCGGGAATCCAGCTCCTGCCGCCGAGGCTTGCCAACTGTACTTCCCGGAAACCTGCAAGTATCTTATCCCCGCTAATCCGGTATTCCAGGAATGAGGCAAAATCTCTAAGCGGCACGTAAATGGTACCGTCAATAAACCTCAGGTCGGGCATCGGTACCGTTTCCTGCCTGATTCCATCCCGGGTGATTTCAACCTGCTTTTGATTCGGATCAATGGATAATGACGCGTTCCCGTATCGTACATTACCGGTACGCTGCTGCACATCCCACTTAACGGTACCGCCAATCAACTCCGCAATCCTGCGCACCGGCACGAGCAGTCTCCCGTTCTCCAGCAAATACTGATCCGAAGAGAACTCGAGCTCTTTGTCCTCTACAAACACCTTTAACACTGGACTCTTTACCGCTTCCCGGTACTGCAACGAGCCTTCCCGAACTGTAGTATCCGGCTCAGCCGAAGAGACCGTTAAGACTGAGAGATCTTTTCCTTGTACCTCTACTCCTTTTTTCCGCACCGCTTCTTCCTCTGCCGAACTTGCAACTATTAGCTTCTCTTTCGCCGCAGCCTCGACGACAGCCGTCATCCGCTCATAGCCTGTCCTGCTGTAGCTTCTGCTGTACCGCGGTTTGCCCTGGGAAAAGACGACCGGCTTCACGCTTTCGTCGTACGCTGCGAACCGATAACCCAGTTCCTTGAAATACTTAATAATTTCCGGCAGCGCTATAACCGTTTCCGCATGTCCGGTGCTGTCGTGCATCAGCACATGCATTTCATGGGACAAACGGCTGTTCTTCACATTCTTTACTATCGTCGATGCAGGCACATTGCGTTGTTTCGCATCACCACTGTCTACGTTCCAGTCGTATAACCGGTACCCCGCACGGTCCAGATAGTAGAAATAGAATGAATCAAAATTCCCGTACGTCCCGCCCGGTGCCCGGAGCGCCGTCGGCTTAATGCCAGCTGCCTCTTCCAATATCCTTTCGGTCTTCTGTATTTGATCCCAGAACGCGTCGAAGCTGTTGTATAATTCATCATATTTATGATTGTAGGTATGATTGCCGAGCGCATGTCCCTCGCTAACGATGCGTTTAACAAGATCGCCCCGCTTTTCGGCCAGCGCCCCCAGCACAAAAAACGTCGCGGGCACTTCTTCACGCTTTAAGATTTCCAGCACTAGCGGCGTCAAATCGCTTGGACCGTCATCAAACGATAAATAAACGGTCGGTTGGGAAGGTATCGTATATTCCTGCTGCTCAAAAACCCTCTCACCGCCTAACAATCTCTCAAACATATCGGCAGTTCCGGCTTCAGCCGCAAGCATGGTATGAGGCATGAACAATGTAATAGACGCGACTAGAATAACCGCTTTTTTCCACCATTTGAACAGACCGTTGTATCGATTCGACCTTCCGCGCATATCAAATAACCTCCGATATGATCTAGTACAAGCATTTGCTAGATTATATGGGAGGATAAGATAAAGTATGCTCAAAGGCCGGTAATCCCTCAACAGCAGATGTCACAGAAGCCACATGCAGAAAATATATGTAATCAAAGTTCAGATTCGGTTATACAGTTCATAAGTGCAATATTGCAATATTCTCTCCGGTGTTCTAATGCCGTCTAAAACCGACTTTCGAGTGCCGGTTGGGTGATACACAGGTTCAAGAAATGAACTGTACAACCCGTTCCTTTCGGCGATTGTGCGACGATCCCCGCCTTTGCTCCGCTTGAAGCACGCATGCCAAAATAACGGATCAACTTCCATGATTCGCCGTCTGCGGAGTAGAAAAAAGAAATACAATCCTCTACCTTTCGTATTTTTAAGTAGGGCTTCTCAACAGAAATCTCCTCCGAATTACAATCATCCGAGATGCCGTCCTTCGTCACTACGGAAACAATGGATGCAGCCTTCCCGTTAAATTCAAAGCACAATTTACACCAATTTTGTTCATCAACCAGAAGCATCAAGCATCCCGAGTCATATATCCTTTTCATCTCGACGGTCAACTGCGTGGTCATTTCAAAGGATGGTTGTACAGGTACGAATAGAAAAGGGGCTGAGCTGCGGATGTGCTTTCCGGCGGGATCGCAAAAAAAATCTGCATCTGCCGGCGCTTCAATAACGACACCCCCTAAATCCGTAAATTTCCATTCCGCGGGCTCGTTCATCCATGAAAGCTTGGATTGCTCTTCTATACTTAATACATTGCTCATTATCTTTCCTCCGAAACTAATTTGATATATTGAATTCTACTTTCGAAGCAAAATACCTTTATCTAAACACGAGTCTCTTACTATTTTCCAATGCTCGGCTGCTAAGCTCTGATCAAGTACCAAATCTGCGTACCGATTAATAGGACTGTCACAATAATAAACAAATATCGAACATAGGTCACCCCTGTACTAATCGCAAGGCGGGATCCTATCAATGCTCCGAATACCATCGAAACACCCATTATTAATCCATAGATATAGTTGACATGATTTAACGCGGCAAAAGTAAGCAGACCCGCCAAGTTGCTGCCGAAATTAAGCACTTTCGCATTCCCCGCGGCTTTGACAAAATCAAAACCGGCGTAGATCATAAGAAAGATGAAAAATGAGCCTGTCCCCGGACCGAAGAAACCGTCGTAGAAACCGATGATCAAAACAAGGATGGTGATCAGCATACGCAGCTGAAAACTGATCCGCTTGGCAACGGTTTGTCTTCCCAGGTTTTTCTTGAACAAAGTATATAAAGTCATTAATATTAGCAGCAAGACCACCAAGGGACGCAAAAATTCGGCAGGAATGAACGTAATTACATACGCACCTATGATTGAACCCGCAAATGCGAAGGGAAACAGAAGTAATGCCATTCTCTTCTCAACCTTGCCGGAAATATAGAAGGAAGCAGCACTGGTTAAGGAAGACATGGTGGAGGCCAATTTATTCGTACCGAGAGCTATGCCGGGAGGCAGTCCGGCCAAAAGGAGCGCGGGCACGGAAATAATGCCTCCCCCTCCTACCACAGAATCGATAAATGCTGCCAGGAATCCCGCCGCAACCAGTAGTGCTATGATTTCAAAAGAGAGTTGGTAGTCCATGAAGATAATGCCTCCGATTCGAATCGCCTATACTAACTCCTATTTTTCTCCGACTACAAGGCCCAAGGAAAGCCATCGGCCGTTATCGCGCGTGATCAGTTCTTGTTCCGCTTCGGAAATACCCCGCTGATCACGATAATCCAGCCACCACTGGTAGGCCTCTTGAAAATAATAACTATCGGTTACGGTTAATCCTTGTTCGGTCCACAAGTCTCGATTCCACTCAACCGTCTTAAAGCACTTTTGAAAATCCATTTTGAAAGCTCTGTCGATTTCAGCCAAATCAGCGGGCATTACGCGGTAACTCTTATGAGAAAGGTATTGAACAATTATAACCATTCGCTCCCGGCTTCACATTCGGCCATCACCGGAAGATTCTCTATCATCTTTCAATGATTTGATCCCGCCTGGGACCGACTGAGATCTTTCGGATCGGCACCCCGATCCGGTCTTCAATATATTGTACATACTTCTGGGCATTCAAGGGAAGCTTATCGAAGCTGCGGATGCCGGAAATATCCTGCTGCCACCCCGGCAGTTGCTCCCATACCGGCTTGGCGCGTTCAAGCGTTGCCGTTACGGGAAAATCCGTTATTTCCCGGCCGTTGAGCTCATATGCATTGCATACCGGAATCTCCTTCAAATACCCGAGCACGTCGAGGTTCGTAAGCGCGGCCTCTGTCGCTCCCTGCAACAAACATCCGTACCGGGTTGCAACCGCATCGAACCAGCCGACCCGTCTTGGCCGCCCTGTTGTGGCGCCATATTCACCTGCATCCCCGCCGCGCCGGCGAAGCTCTTCGCCGTCACTTCCCTCGATTTCCGCCACGAACGGCCCTGCTCCGACACAACTGGAATACGCTTTAATTACGGCAACGATGTCCTTGATCGCATGAGCAGGAACACCGGCACCGACCGGTGCAAATCCCGCAAGCGTCGATGAAGAGGTCGAATAGGGATAAATGCCATGGTCCGGGTCTCGCAGTGCCCCGAGCTGTCCTTCCAGAACGATCTTCTCGTCGTCCGCCAGGGCTTGATGCAGAAGCACCGTCGTATCGCAGACAAGTGGTTTCAAGCGCGCAGCGTCCGCGGAAAGCTCGGACAGCAACGTTTCGATTGCAATAGGCGGCTTCTTATACAAATGTACCAGCAGCACATTCTTCGCCGCAAGCGAAGCCTCCAGCCGCTCCCGAAGCCGAACCGGATCGTAGAGATCGGCCACCTGTACGCCCAGCTTCAAATATTTGTCCGCGTAGAACGGCGCAATGCCCGATCTGGTCGAACCGAATTGGCGCGCTCCCAGCCGCTCCTCCTCCAGTTCGTCCAGCAATTTATGAACCGGCAGCAAGACCTGCGCCCGGTCGGATACACGCACAATCGGATCTGGTACTCCCCGCGCAATAAGCTCATCATACTCCCGAAGCAAGTCGCCAATATGAAGCGCGACCCCCGGCCCGATCACATTAACCACACCGGGATAAAATACTCCCGAGGGCAGCAGATGAAGCGCGAACTTGCCCAGCGGATTAATGATCGTATGCCCCGCATTACTGCCGCCCTGATAGCGCACAACATAACGGGCTTGTGCCGCCAGCACATCCGTAATCTTGCCTTTCCCCTCATCTCCCCAGTTCGCCCCGACAACTGCCGTAATGCTCATGCCCGCATCACTCTTCCTCTCGCTTGAATTGGTTTCCTATTACCAATTATAATAAAGATCATAGATATAAATAAAATTAATATTTGTAATATGAGATATTAAGGAGACTAATACTGTGGTTGAAAATATGGAGTTGTACCGCGTCTTTTACTTCACTGCAAAGGCAGGCAGTTTGTCTAAAGCCGCAGAAGAGTTGTACATTACGCAGCCTGCCGTCACTCATTCGATCAAGCAGCTCGAGGCGAGGCTTGGCGGGCAGCTGTTCTTTCGCACCTCCAGAGGCGTCAATCTGACGAACGAGGGTGAAGTGCTGTTTAAATATATCGAGCAGGCTTACAATTTAATCAGCGCGGGGGAACGGACAATTGCCGGGATGCATCAGCTGCTGCAGGGCGAAATTAAAATCGGAGCGGGGGACACGCTGTGCAAGCATTACCTTCTCCCCCATCTCGAAACCTTTCATCGCAATTTTCCGGATATCAAATTTCAAGTGACGAATCGGACGACACCCGAAACGGTCAATCTGCTGAAGCAAGGGAAGATCGACTTCGGCATCGTCAATCTTCCGATACAGGATCGGAGCATTACTGTCCGGGAGAGCATCCGAATCGAGGACTGTTTTATTGCGGGAGAGAAATTCAAGCACCTGTCGGAACAACCGGTTTCGGTTGAAGCGTTGGCGGAATACCCGATTCTCCTGCTGGAAAAAGGCACCTCCACACGGGCTTACATTGACGCCTTTGCCGGTCGAAGCGGTATCGCAATTACGCCGGAAATCGAGCTCGGCAGCATCGATCTTCTGGTAGAGTTTGCCCGGACCGGACTTGGCGTCGCATGCGTCATCAAAAATTTTATCGCCAAGGAGCTCGCGCAATCGTTGGTATACGAAATTCAGCTGAGCGATCCGATCCCTCCCCGAACCATCGGGGTCATTACACTCAAGAACGTCCCGCTTTCTGCCGCGGCCAGCCGGTTCATCGAGCTGCTGCCGGGCCACGCTTAAAATAAACGGTGAACAAAAGCAAACCGCCTTCCTGAAAAAGCGGTTAAGCGGACTATCATCTCCGTCAACGATGTGGTTCGTTGGGAATTAGATAACACCGAATTTAGTTTCCATGTGCCTCTGTCCAGAGAAGATCTGGTATTTGTGTTTGAAATTAAAGACTAGCCCACTAGCAGACCGAGTTTCAGTCGGAAGCTTTAGCTGGCTTTAGCCACAGGTTGCTTTTCAGCAGGCTTTAGCCTGAACAACGACTTTCAGTCACAAAAGGAACCTACCGACTTTAGTCGGTAGTCGTTCAGTTAAAGCTTAGTAAGACATAATACCTACAACCACCGGCAGTATTACAAGCCGCCCATCACTGACGCAACCGCTTGTTTCCATCCCGAATAATAGCGCTCTCTCATAGCCGGCTCGATAGCGGGTTCATAATAACGGTGTGCCGCTGTGTTCAGTTTACAGATTTCATCGATGGAAGACCAGAAACCGACGGCCAGCCCGCCTAAGTAAACCGACCCCATCGCGGAGAGCTCGGCGATCCCGGACCTTATGACCCGTTTATTCAGCATATCGGCCTGAAACTGCATCAGCGTGCCGTTATCGGCCGCGCCGCCGTCCGCGTACAGTTCGCGAAGCTCAATGCCGGACGCGGATTGGAGCAGATCAACCGCATCCCGCACTTGATAGGCAATGCTTTCGAGCGCTGCTCGAATAATGTGTGCCCTGCCGGTTGCCCTGTTCATACCCATGATAGCGGCTCTTGCATCAGGCTGCCAATAGGGCGCCCCGAGGCCGACGAAAGCAGGTACCAGGTAGACCCCCTCATTATCGGTTATACCCTCCAGCAAACGCTCCATTTCGCCAAAATCAGCGAACAACCCAAGGTTATCGCGGATCCATTTCACGCTGTCGCCGGACGAACGGACCACGGCCTCGAGCGCATACGTAACCTTCCCGTTCGTTCCCCATGCAATCGCCTGTATAATCCCGTTGTCTGCTGCCGGCGGTTTATCGCCTGCATTCATAAGCACCGATGTACCCGTTCCATACGTCGCTTTGGCCATTCCTTCTTCGAAGCACAAGTTGCCGAATAATGCGGCTTGCGAATCGCCGATTACACCCGTTATCGGGACGCGTACGCCAAGCCAATCCGATTGTTCCGTATACCCGAATATGTCGTCGGACGGCTTCACCTCCGGCAGCAGCGAAGAAGGAACCCCGAACAACCCGCACAGGTCTTGATCCCACTCCAATGTATGAATATTGTAGAGTGATGTGCGGCTTGCATTAGTGTAATCAGTCGCGTGAACCTTGCCGCCGGTCAGCTTCCACAGGAGCCAGCTGTCCATTGTTCCGGCCAGCAGACTGCCTTCCGCCAGCTTCTCACGGGCGCCTTCGGCATGCTCCAGCATCCATTCCCACTTCGACGCCGAGAAATACGGGTCGAGCAGCAGCCCCGTTTTCTTCTTCACCGTTTCCTCATGCCCGGCCGCTTTCAGGCCGGCACATCGATCGGCGGTCCGCCGGCATTGCCAGACGATTGCATTGCACACGGGCTCGCCGGTCGTCCGATCCCATATAACAGCTGTTTCCCGCTGGTTGGTCACCGTCAATGCGGTTATGCTGCCGGGGGAAACTCCAGCCTCCCTAAGCGCTCCGAGCCCGCATTTCTTCACATTGTCGTAGATTTCGACGGGGTCATGCCCGACCCATCCGGGAGCCGGATACCACTGCCTATGCTCCGCAGAGCTCCTTGCTAGAACTCTTCCGCCCCGGTCAACGACCAACGCCTTAGTGCCCGACGTGCTCTGATCAATTGAAAGAATGAATTTTTCCACCGTCAGCCGCCTTGTCTTCCCAGCATTTCCAGGGCAATGTTCTTGATGTTCCGGGCGCTTATTCCATAATGCTCGAAAACTTCCGTCGTCTTGCCCGCTATCGCCGGCTCGTCCGGAATGCCGATTATACGCATCGGAACCGGACGATGCTGTACGACGACTTCCGCTGCCGCAGCGCCAAGACCGCCATGAATACTGTGCTCTTCTACCGTAATGATATGGCCCGTTTCCTGCGCCGCGCGAATGACCGCCTGTTCATCAAACGGCTTAATCGTATGCATATTAATGACTCTGCAGGATATGCCGGCTTCCTTGAGTTCCGACGCCGCATCGAGCGCTACGCGGACGGTTTCGCCGGCCGCAATAATCGTGAGATCCGTCCCATCGCGCATCGTGACCGCCTTGCCGATGACGAATTCATAGTCGTCGGTTTCATAGACATCCTCCACCGGGTTCCGTCCGATCCGGACATATACGCCGCCTTCATGGTTCACCAGCGCGTCAGTCATCCTTTTCGCCTCATGCCGGTCGGCCGGCATCATCACGGCCAGCCCGGGAATGGCACGGGCAACCGCCAGATCCTGGACGGAATGATGAGACATGCCGAGCGCGCCATAGCTAATACCGCCGCTAATGCCGATCAACTTGACGTTGGTCGCGGAATAAGCGACATCCACTTTAATCTGTTCGATGCTGCGCATGCTGAGGAAGCAGGCCGGCGATGTGACGAACGGCTTCTTGCCGCTATGGGCGAGGCCGGCGGCGATGCCGACAATATTCTGCTCCGCAATACCGACTTCCACGAATTGGTCCGGATACGTTTTGGCGAACGGCGCCATGGCAGCCGAGCCGCGGGAGTCGCTCGCAAGTACCATAATATCCCGGTCGTTCCGCGCCTGCTCCATCAGCGTTTCGCATATGACCTGCCGATTCGGTATGGTGTTTGCCATTGATCAGCTCACCTGCCCTTCCTGCTTGAACGGTTCGAGCGATGCCGCAAGCTCGCAGAGCGCTAATGCCAATTCCTCGTCATTCGGAACATGGTGATGCCAATGCGGCACGTTTTCCGCAAATGATACTCCCTTGCCCTTCACCGTATTCGCCATGATGAGCGTCGGTTTGCCTGCTGCGTATGGCGCGGCTTCCAACGCTTCGACCAATGATTGCATGTCGTTCCCATCAATCACCACCACCTTCCAGCCGAACGCCGACCATTTCTCTTCAAGCGGCTCGAGCCCCATGACATCCTCTGTCGTTCCGCTGATTTGCAGCCGATTTCGGTCAATAATTCCGACCAGATTATCCAGCTTATAGTGCGAGCCCGCCATCGCCGCTTCCCATACCGAGCCCTCGGCCTGTTCGCCGTCGCCCATCAGGCAGAAGACGCGGAACCCCTTGCCGTCCCGCTTGGCCGACAGTGCCATGCCGACGGATATTGCCAGCCCGTGGCCAAGCGCCCCGGTATTCATCTCGATACCCGGCACTTTATTATTCGGATGGCCGATGAGGCGGGTGCCGAATTGGCTGTACGTTGCCAGCTCTTCTTTTGGATAAAAACCGAGGTCTGCAAGAATACACCAGAGCGATTCTACGGAGTGCCCTTTACTGGCGATAAAACGATCCCGGTCCGCCCATTTCGGCCGGCTTGGATCAATCCTCATTACCCGGTAATACAGCGCCGTCAGGATATCCGTATTACTGAGCGAACCGCCGGTATGGCCCGCCTTCGCGCGGTGTATCGTCTTCAGCAGGTCCATGCGGATCTGAACGGCCTTCGCCTTTAATGCGGTGATTTCCATCGCTGCTCCCTCCTTCTACAGGCCAACGCCCCGAAGCCACGCTTGAATTTCCCGCTCCGTGGGATCAACCGGATCCGGCGTCAGTCCGGGAATATAGCTGCACGCCTCATAGAGTGCCGGAATGGCATTGGCATGAATGCCGACCGAATGATGCACATACGGCCCCTTGACCAATTTCTCCTCCCAGAGCGGCCAGTCGTTCACTTCCACCCATACATACGAGCCACGGGTGTATGGCCCCTCAATACCGCGGGCCCGTCCGAGGAACAGCTGATACTCCCCGTGATCGCCGTCGAATCGGGCCAAAGTCATGCTTCCGCCTTTAATTTCCCCTTCATGCGTTCCGGGAGCATGGTCGTCGAACAGAAAATGCTTCCGCAGCTTCGGCTGTTCTTCTATAGATAGAGATACCGGAAAATTCCCGCAATGGAACAACAGCTCGCCGTTCGGATTGTCCGGATGGCGAACAGTTAGATCGGCAAAAAACGTCGGATGTTGATTCATCGTCGCCGCCTGCACCATCACGGACGTAATCGCACCATGAATATCCGTTTCACAGGTAACAGGAATTTGTTCGTCGGTCAGAAGCGCATTCGCCAGGCACGGCATAATACCCATTACTTCCTGCAGGGCGGACCAGCATTGAATCGCAATCGCCGTACTGCCGGTTTGCACAGCATACTGCTTCATCGCAACCTTCAATGCGGCGATCCGCTTTACATCGGCTTCCGTCACTTCGGACCAGTCCAGCTTTGCTTTAATATCCTCAACCGCTTGCGTAAGCTCTCCGCCGTTTCCGTTCTCGATCCGTTTCGACTCCCGTTGAATGTCGGCCAGCGTGATCGGATGGAGTTCGATGCCGAATCGCTCAAGCAGCTCGCCCTCATTGCACATCATCGTCCAAAACGAGGCCGGACGCGGGCCGATCTGCAGAATACGCAGGCCGCGGAATTTCTTCACCACATTTGCGGCAGCCACAAAGTTGGTGAAGCCCCTTTCAAATACGGGATCGTCTACCCGGCAGTTCGTTACATACGTAAACGGCACGTTGAAACGACGCAGCACTTTGCCGGTTGCGAACAAGCCGCACTGCGTATCGCGCAGCCGCATTCCGTCCTCCAACGGCGCTTCGTCGCGCGGCCCCCAGAGCAGCACCGGCTTGCCTAGCGCTTTGCCGACGCGCGCAATCGTGTCTTCCGTTCCGAAATTGCAGTGCGGGAAAAATACCGCATCGACATCTTCCCGTTTGAAACGGTCCGCAATCTGATCTGCGTTGATATGATCGTCGTACAATAACCCTTCACCATTGAGACCTTCCAGGTCAACGATGTCGATGTCCAGACCGAAGCTTTCGATTTTCTGCTTGATGAGCACTTTGTACCTGAACGCATCTTCCGCACTAAATACAAAACGGCGTGTAGGCGCATACCCCAATTTAAATTTTTGCAATCGCGATTCTCCTCTCATCCTATGTAGTGAACATGAATAGAAATTTTAGCTTAAACTCAAAAACATAAACTAAACAACACTCATAATACGCGTATAATTATCTAAACCTTTAACTAAACTAATATCAGACCGCTAATTACTTTTATCACAAGATTAACACCGGAAACAAAGATGGTCAACAAGTTTTGTTTTGTTTAATTCAATATTATATAAACTTTTAGTCTATTCCGACTAAAGTATAGTAAACCGGCATCTGATTATTGATTATAAATAAATTAACTTGTAAACTAAACTTAACTGAACACTTCAAACCTATCGGGAAATGAGGATTAAAACGATGAAGATGGAAGACATAGCTCTTTTAGCGGGGGTTTCAAAATCAGCCGTTTCGCTCGCGCTGAGCGGCAAACCGGGGATCGGCCCCGATACGAGGGAACGAATATTGCAAATCGCAAAGGAGCACGGCTATACACCGAGGGCTAGGGCGGCGGCCGAAGCATCGGGCAGATCGCTCACCTTTCTTGTTTTTGCGAACTCCGGCATCGTACTGGAGAAGTATTACCAGCAGCCGTTTTTCAGGGAGCTCATTCATTACATCGAGGAACGCTGCCGGCTCAGCGGCTATTCTCTTATCTTCAGCTCGGTCGATATGGCCTCTTACGAGCAGGACATTCAAACGGCCGCAGAAGAGAAAAGAAGCGACGGCGTCATTTTACTGGGTACGAACTTGAGCCGAAGTCAAATTGCCGATATCGCGGACCGTCTGACTACCCGTCTTATCGTCCTCGACACATGCTTTGAAACGCTGCCGGTTCATTTTGTGGAGATCAACAATGTAATGGGCGCTTATCAGGCGGGATCCCACTTGTGTGACATCGGGCACCAAGATATCGGTTATATTGCATCGGATGTCCCGATTCACAATTTCGAGGATCGAAAGCGAGGGTTTACCGCCGCCCTGCAGGAGAGAGGGATTACAATTGCCGATAACCGGATATTTTCTGTCGCTCCGACAATTTTAACTTCCCAGGATTCGCTGAAACGTCAGCTGCTCGATTACATTGATTCCGGAAAACCGCTGCCGACTGCTTTCTTCTGTGAGTGCGATTATATCGCGATCAGTGCCGTTAAAACGTTAACCGAGCTCGGTTACCGCGTGCCGGAAGAGGTATCGGTCGTCGGGTTCGACAATATTTCCGAAGCCATGGCTGTGTCGCCGGAGTTGACGACCGTGCATGTGGACAAGGAGCGAATGGCTTATACTGCTGTCGACCTGCTTATCCAGTCGATCGAGTCCGATCATCAGGTGAAAAGTAAAATCAAGGTGGATACGCAATTTATCGAGCGGCTGTCCTCCCGGCCGCCTGTCGCAAGAGCGGAGACCGCCACCCGCTAAACAGAGTAGGCCGCCGATTGACGCTGGCCGATCCAGTACGCTTTTGCTGCATAGATAAATGAAAGACCGTCATCTATTACTTTTAAAGCCTTCTCTGCGGATTGTTCCAGAGGGTAGTATGATTCCAGCGATTGATAAAATGCGGTTATTTCATTTGCGACTGCAGGAATTGACGCCAATAAAGCTGCTGCTTCCTGTTTTTTGAGGCTCCATACGCGAATTCCGTCCTTATGAATGGCTGTCAATAATTGAAAGGCAATCGGCCAAACAATCGTACACATCAGTCTGGTACATCTTTCGATCCGGTCTTCTCCATGGTCGAGTAGCCGGTGAACGTCAAACGATTCGGCCGGATTTAATATATCCAATGATTTCAATGCATCCCTATATATTTCATCATTAGTCGCCTCAGGTGTAAGCAACCGCCCTGCCAGAAGCCGGTATGTTCCCGGTATCGGACTGAGATACTTATTCGTGGCCGGCGACAGCACACTGAATTGGATGTATCGGAACGGAGTTACATCAATCGCGGACAAATCTTTGTGAATAGCAATACAAAGCTCTGTTGGCATTCTCTTCGCTCCATTTAATGCCGTATCGTCGATATACAAGATGTAATCAATATCGCTGCTGCCCTGGATGAAACCTCCTTTGACTGCAGACCCCTGGACAATCAAGCCGATTAATGCAGAACCCACATGCTGCATAATGATCTCGCGTACTGCCTTATTGATTCTATCAACGTCGCTTCTATGCTCCATCTTGGTCACCTCGATTAAGGGAAATAAATAAATTAGATTATTGTCCCAGATTCGCGGTCACCTGTCAATAGAGATATTCTTTGCAGTAAAAGCGATGGATCGGATCCATCGCTATGATTTTGTTCTCCGTTAGCGGTAACTTCTACTGTAATTGTTCAAGGATTTATGTACCAGATTAATTTAGAAACATTAGCTTTTTTCTAGATAACTGTATCTTTCAACAACCCCTAGGACGGCTCCTTGGTTTGCATAAAACTTGCAGACAGCCACGTTATTGCTTTGCGTAAACGGTTTAGTAGAATGAAGTGGCCGATTGATATCACGGCAGCCTCAATCATATTGAGCTTCCGTCCTGCGTTAGTTGAATAATTATTTTTTTTCAAATTGAGTTAAGTGTAAAGTCTCACTTTTATTATTCCATTTAATAATGACCATAATTTTTTCGTCATAATTTCCAAATGAACAGGATTGATTTTTCGGCAGACTTCCACTACTATAAAGATTATCTATACTGCTGCGACGATGGATCAATAGTACCTGATCATACTCACTACAAGCGAACCGGAGATGGTGAGAGCCCGGTAAGGAGCGTCAGGGAAACGGCAAATCCGGAGCAGATCTTCTCACACAAGCGGGCGCCGGAGTTTTCCGTCGTCAACTAGGGTGGAACCGCGGGTGCTCACGCTCTCGTCCCTAGGTATCGAGTTAATCGATGCCTGGAGACGGGAGCTTTTTATTTCTATATTGAGGGAGTCGATACGATTATGAGCAGTAACAACACGATGGATAAAATTGTAGCGCTGGCCAAACATCGCGGTTTTATTTTTCCTGGGTCTGAGATTTACGGTGGTCTGGCCAATACATGGGACTATGGCCCGCTCGGCGTCGAGCTTAAGAACAATATCAAGAAGGCATGGTGGAGAAAATTCATCCAGCAGTCGCCATACAATGTCGGTCTTGACGCTGCCATCCTGATGAATCCTCAGGCTTGGGTCGCATCTGGGCATGTCGGCAATTTTAACGATCCAATGATCGACTGCAAGCAGTGCAAAACGCGACACCGTGCTGACAAGCTGATTGAAGAGGTGCTAAACGCGAAGCAGGTCGAGCTCATTGTGGACGGCATGTCGTTCGAGCAAATGAAGGAGTTGATCGTGGAACACAACATCGTTTGCCCGGATTGCGGCAGCTCCGATTTCACTGATATCCGCCAATTCAACCTGATGTTCAAAACGTTCCAAGGCGTAACCGACTCCAGCGCGAACCAGATCTACCTTCGCCCTGAGACGGCCCAAGGCATCTTCGTTAACTTCAAGAACGTTCAGCGCACGATGCGCAAGAAGCTGCCTTTCGGTATCGGCCAGATCGGCAAAAGCTTTCGAAACGAAATTACCCCCGGCAACTTCACGTTCCGGACGCGCGAATTCGAGCAGATGGAGCTTGAGTTCTTCTGCAAGCCCGGCGAGGACCTGCAATGGTTCGAGTACTGGCGTAGCCTCTGCCGGGATTGGCTCCTATCGCTCGGCATGAAGGAATCGCATATCCGGCTCCGCGACCATGCTGACGATGAACTATCTCACTATAGCAATGCAACGACTGACATTGAGTACCGGTTCCCGTTCGGCTGGGGTGAGCTATGGGGTATCGCGGATCGCACGGATTTTGATTTGAAGCAGCATATGGGGCACTCCGGCGAAGATTTCCACTACATTGATCAGGAGACGAACGAACGGTACATCCCGTACTGCATCGAACCGTCACTGGGCGCGGACCGCGTTACGCTCGCATTCCTGATCGACGCGTATGAGGAAGAAGCGCTCGAAGGCGACGACAGTCGCGTCGTCCTGAAGCTACACCCGGCACTCGCCCCCGTTAAAGCCGCCGTGTTCCCACTGTCCAAGAAGCTGGCTGAAGGCGCGCAGCGAATATTTGCCGGCCTCTCTGCGGAATTCACGATGGATTACGATGATGCCGGCTCGATTGGTAAACGGTATCGTAGACATGACGAGATCGGCACCCCATTCTGCATCACGTATGATTTCGATTCCGAGACCGATCAAGCGGTGACGGTCAGAGACCGTGACACGATGAGCCAGGTTCGGATTCCGATTAGCGAGCTGCAGGCGTACATTGCTGAACGGATCAAATTTTAATCGGTGTTCTTGGAAATCATTAGACTGACTCGAGTATAGAAACAGCGGCTGGCGGGACAGGAAAATATAGTCCTTGACTGCCGCTGTAAGATTAAACTAACGTCACCCGTTAGTTGAACGGACTGCGGATCGTGATCTTATGGCATCCTGCAAAAGCGGTTAAAATCATTAAATTATTCTGCAATCAAATTTTGAATTTCTTTGTAGTCATCTTCAGTTATTAATCCTTCATAACTTATAAAATTTAATGTGAATTGCTGACCGTCATATTCATACTCAAGAATATACAATCCAGAGCCTATATCTTTGCCCTGACCTAAAATCTCTACTACTTCTTCATAAGTCAATTTGGGCGTGACTTTCTTTAATTGTTCTTTTCTGACGGTCTTTATTTCAGTTCCAACAATTATTTTCTCAAATGATTCTGTTGGATTTTGCTGCGTACTGGTTTCAGAAATTTGACAACCAACAATTAAAAACATGAGAAAAAGCAGGAACAGAGTTGTCAGAAAAATTCTCATAAATACCCCCTAATTAAAGCTCTCTGTTACAGATTATATCAAAAATAAGGTTTTGTCATTTGGAAACATTATCCATTAATATGCAGAAAATTCGGTTTCGAATAAATATAGCAAATCCCCGAATTTCAAGCCTTCAACTGCCGCTTGCTCCATTAAACTGCCCGTTATCTCAATCAGATGACCGTTCATTACTTTATGGTAAAATAAAACTAAGATAAATCAAGGGAAAATATTCACCTACAACTATAGTGTACCGAGGTATGTGAGCACATCGATGTTATAGGTGATCCTACGACGAAAAAAGCCAGGCTGCTCCCTTCATCATGAAGGTTCAGACTGGCTTTATTGCTGAACTATCGTCACCCGTCGCACAATTTTACTGATAAACCAATACTCTTTTATTTCTTGAAATAGGTAGCCATGTTATTAAAACCATAAAGGCTGTTAGTGGAAAAAGTAATCGATTGTTCACTTGTGTTTAATAAAAATTGTTCATTCCAATACTCAATCATTGGAGTCGATAATTCAGCTAGTTCTTTATTCGCAAAATATCCCAAAGAAACATGTGGTGAATAGGAAAGTGAACATGTTTCTAATCCAAATCTTTCTTTGTAATTTTTAATGAGACTTACCCTTTGTTTTTCTATCTTTTGCAAACTGATTTCAGAATAAGTATTGGAAGGTTTCAAGCGAGCCACAAGAACAGAATTATCCCATTTCGTTAGTTTATCAAACTGGAACTCAATAGGCTCTTCCATACTGATAGTTAGCTGTTGACCGCCAACCTCAAAAAATTCACTCATTTTAACTAATGAGCAAGGTAAATCCTGAAGTAAGTCCTCAGCATCGAATCTATATTTACGCGATACATTTTGAACATTAATGTCATTAATACCATCCCAAAGTGTCACATGATATGAATGAAATGGTAGAGGACAAAATAAATATGTTGTTGAAATTTCTGGGAACGAAGAAAGAGTATGCTTAAGCGTTTTATACAATTCTAATTCATGAGATGCTATATCACAACTTAACATCTTTAGATTTTCATTTTCATCCAAAGGAATGAAGCGGTCTGCTGGATTATCAAATAAAATAGAAAAACCTTTAAATTGGGAAAATTGAGGTGTAAACCCAGAAACTTTAGGATTGGTAATAAGAAACATAAATATCCTCCCATATTAAATAAGGATATATAAATATATAACCACAAATGTCTTGCTATATCCAAATTCGATGAAGCCCCGCTGTTTTAAGTAGCCATAATTCCGTAAAATGCGCGTTATTTCCATGAAAAAAGCAGACTTCCGCTCCTGCCAGGCAAAAAAAAACGGCTGCCGATGCAACCAGCTTATTCAGCTATCGTCCACGTTAGCTGAACGTATATTGATTGAATTCGTTATGACACAATGGATAATTCCATAAATATTTCAGCAATATCATTATCATTGTATTTTGGTATCTCATAAAAGCCAAAACTTCGAAACACTGACATCGCTTTATAAGATTGTTTCTCAGTGTCCAACCTCAGCTTTATTAATCCAGCTTGTCTTGCAAATTCTATTATTTGGCTCATCATGCTTTTGCCGTAACCCTTATCTTGATGTTCAGGTAAGACGAAGAACCTCTTTATTTCACCAATTCTGTTTTCAGAATCAATACCCTTTAAACCAATAGTCCCAATAACGCTCTGTTCTTCCTTCAATAACCAGAATCCGCCTCCCGTCTCAAAATATAGCAGTTCAATACTTCTAATATCTGAATGCGACCCTTCAGGATCAAAGACATATCCTCTGGAAACATACATAGTTTTCATAAACTCTTCCAATTGATCCTGGTCTGATCTAATGTATTTCTGCAGCAATAAGCATTCCCCTCTCTCGTGGATAGAACTTTTTTACTCTCGTTTCCCGTTAGCTTAGCCTAATAAATGAAAGTAAGAAAGAATTCCCCCAATTATTGTAATAAAAGTACCTGTGATAATTAAAAAGAAATTTCCTTACGATAGTCGTTCTTAGATATGAAAATTGATTTTACCAACCTCATTCCAACTGCATTTCCCCAGACCCCAACAACAACAAGCCTGATGCCAAAGACTATTAGTCGAGAAGATGTTATCTCCAAAATCAATGGGGCGACATATCTGTAATGAAAATATGAACTGCCAATTAGCGTAATAAAGCTGCCGATCATTCTCGCGGCAGCTTCGTGGTGTAGGGATTTGGGCTATCGTTTCCCTTTGAATAAAATGTTCCAACGGATACAGTAGCTAACTGGACTTATTTAAACTTTTCAAATCCATAATCCCGTTCGACCTTACAAATTCTTGATTTATAAGTGAGGTACCAATCAGAAATACCCTTACGCTGGGCAATTAAATGTCTTGTTTCCATTTTTGTATAGCTTCGAGCGACTCCCAATAAGATACAGTAATACCTATACCTTGTCTTGAACTCTCTACTCCTATAAATCCGGGTTGGACGGACGCAAGTCTTTCCATTTCATCTGCCATTTCCGCATATCCGTTATCCCCGTCTGTTCGTTCAGATGTAAAAATCACTGCATAATAAGGTGGTTCTGGGGTTTTGGCAATCCCACTCATATCGGCACCTCCGTTGTTAGCTGTTTACTATTACAATATCTACATTACTGCATGATGTGCCCGTATGTATAGCTTATTAAAATTAACCTGCCAGTTACTTCAATGACCAGGAGCAGTTCGCCGCGGCGCCTGCTCCAATTTCACTATCGTTATCCGTTAGATCAATCAACTATATTTTCTACACTCCTGATCCAACCGTTTACACAATGTCATCAAGCTTTCGGCCACAGTTTGGTGAGCTGTATCGATGACGATGTGATCTCGGTCCCAAACATCGTACTGTCGGTTCCTAACCTGCTCCCACGTGGGCAGAACAAAGTCGGGAATATCGGCTTCACGCGTTTCAATGCGATGCCTATGTTCACGTTCGTCAGAGCAGACCACTTCGATTTCCACAAACGGGGTTTCAAGAGATTCAGCCACGTTACGCCAAGCTTGGCGAGTTACTTGGATGGGATTGACCGTATCTGCTATCACGTCGAGACCCAACCGGAGATTCTGCGAAGCAATCGCATAACACACGATGTAACCCGCAGGTCCATCTACCCACGTGCCAGCATCCCGCATAGCTTGCTCCACGACATCGACCCGGAGATACGTTGCCTGTAACTCTCTAGCCATAGCTGATGATAACGTGGACTTCCCGGTGCCTGGCAACCCGCTAAATATATAGAGCATTAAACTCGCCTCCTTCACAAATAATAATGCATAATTGCCCGTTAGAGCGTAAAAACGGCAGTCGATCTTTATGGCCGGCTGCCGTCGTGTCATGGTTGAACTATCGTATCCGTTAGCTTAACGAATTCCCATCACTATCTATCAGACTTATTCCAGAAGATACTTCTCCTATTTGCTCTGTATATTCGCCCGAATGGTCACATACAAATTCCTTAAAAAAGTAAGTTATCACTTCATTATAAACGGTTAACTAATTCCAAATTTTTATATTTTGACGACATGCTCAACGCCGCGAAAAAATCAAAAAATAAGTTTATTTTCTGTTCCTGAAAGCAGCCTTTGTATATTTTCCTTATGCCTGAAAATAACCATAAACGCCATTAGGCACGCAAATATATAAAAATATAAGGTATTCCCAAAGACAGGAATAAATGAAATAGCCGCAAAAAGCATTGTAGCACATATTGTGCCTAAAGAAACATAACGGGTCAAAGCTACTATTATCACAAAAAAGCCAAGGCATAAAAGGGCCATAACCCAGTCAGCAATAAACAGCACAGCCACTGCTGTAAGTGCCCCCTTGCCCCCTTTAAACCCAAAATATACCGGCCAGTTATGCCCTATAACCGCTCCTGCGCCTGCCGCTAAAAGGCTTACGCAGTCTTTAGCCTCTCCCGAATAAAAGTAAACGCCATGGAACAAGCCTATTAAACAGGCAATTATCCCTTTTAAAATATCTCCCGCAAGAACAAACACCGCAGCAGATTTCCCAAGTACCCTCAGAGTATTGGTAAGCCCGGCGCTTTTGCTTCCATGGCTTCTTATGTCCTTGCCGTATATTTTCCCTACAATCACCGCTGTATTAAGGCTGCCTAAAAGGTAGCCCAAAGCTAAGGCCGCAAAAAGCTTTAAAATATCAATCATCACTCTTCTCCCTTGGAATTATTCTAATTTTCTTTTATTTCTCCATCAATACAGGGTTCATCCGTCACATTTAAAGTGTACCACGTTATGGAAGTATACTGCCCGTTAACGCAGCGGAGGTCGCCGATCAAATCGGCAACCTCCAGGGATTTTTTCGTTGAGCTCTCGTACTCCGTTACTTCAATAAAATCCAATGCTTCAATTAATATAACTTTAAGCAAAGTCTAAATATGATTTAATCGGCACTTCATATAGATACCTTATATTTATAATTGTTAGTACAACTATTATTAATAATAAAAATAAGAAGATACATTTCAACCACTTACCAAATCTATTCCATTTTTTCACCGTAATGATTAACGTGCATAAACCGCATAATAACGCAAAAATCTCTATAATCCAATATATTATAAAATTTTTTTGAGTCAAATAATAGTAACTACAATCTTGGAAACATACTAACCCAAGAGCTATAAATTTAATTAAGATATATACTGATAGTATCAATGAAATGAAAATTGACATTACTGCGAAACTTTTGAAATTAATGGATTTGTGCATTTATCCTCCTTCTTAGAGGGAGATTGACTCCGCGTGACAACCTTCAGGTCTTGAAATATTGTTACCCTTTAGTTTAATAATAATGTGACTATCTGACTTGGTGAATCGCATAAGTATGTTGGATTTAATGGAAATAGCCTTTCTTTCTTGCCTTCACCCCATAGAGCGGCAATGCTAGTCATATTTGCAGCGTGGGTTGCCTGTATATCAGTCGGTTGGTCGCCAACATAAAAACAATCACTTGGTTTCAAATTAAGTTTTTCTGCCAGCTGTAGTAAAGGAATTGGACTTGGTTTAAAATCAAGGCAATCTTCTTTAGCCAAAATTACCTCAAAGAAAGACATTAGTCCGGTATTTTGTAATTCTTTTTCTGCATTTTGCTTTAATTTCGCCGTAACAATACCCAATTTAAATCCATTTCCTTTAAGACTCTGAAGCATTTCACGAATACCACTATATTCTTTAATATTATGATTGTATTTTTTATAGTATCCCAATGTCTCCTCTATGATTCTTTCGGTTTCTAACAATGATAAGAAAGGAAAGAGCTCTTTTAAAGCCTTAAATGGTTTTCCAAGTAAGTATTGTTTTTCGTGTTCATCCAAGTCTCGATTCAAAATTTTTCGAATCCCATAATTATACGCTTCCGTTCCAAGCCCTTCGCTGTTTATTAAGGTCCCATCCAAGTCAAATAAAACACCGGTATAGCTTCTCATCTCGCTCATCTCCATTTCTCATCATAACTCCGCTCTGCTATTTCCAATGATATCCTTTATTCTAAACAACCACAATATCTGTTTATTAAACTGCCATTGGTTGCGCAAATCTGCCCGATAGTTTAACAGGCTACCTTTGTGTTGGCAGCCTGTTGTCATGAAGCTCTCGTCTACGTTAGCATAGCCATTCTAATATATTCCCGCCGCATCTTTAGGAAGAGTTCTTACGTGATGTAAATACTCTGTGACACGTCGATCATCATCATTAGGATATTCGTAACCATAATAATCTGAGACACCTGAAGCTATCTCCCTAAACAGGTCACACATTACAAAAAGTGCATTCCATATGTTTTCGTAATATGCATCAGGAAATGTTTTCACAAACATCTCCCAATGCTGTGGGGAAAGATAATTCTCAAAATATTTTCCCAACTTACCAGGGTCAACAGAATAATTTGTGCGGATCCCTATGTGCCATTTAAGCATCAACATGAGCATGTCTCGCACTGGACGTTCATACATAAACTTTGCATAGGAAAGTTCACGTCGCCATAGACCCTTTGCGATATATGTGCTGACCCACCAATATTCGTTGCAGCAATCAGAGAATTGTTTTTCGGTCGGTGGTGCGGTCAAATAATCCTTATTACTTGGAGGAGGCAGCTCGCCAATAATACCATCCTTATCGAGCAACAACTTGCTTAGGCTGTCATGTTCAAAATTTGCAAGGTTATTCACAGAAAAAAGCGTGAGATCGATACGATTTCCGTCATTGAATAACATAAGAAAAGCAAATTTTTCTGTTATATCTGGTGCTAATACTCCGTGTTCATCTGGTGTTTGCATAACAATTAGTTCTCCAAAGTAATTAATCCAACTCCGATCACGAACAAAATTTTCCACTGAGGACACAATAAATACAATATCGTAATCCTGAAAGATATCTCTAGGTACGTCTGGATTGACACGGGAACCATTCAAAATTACAGAACGAATTCTTTTATCAGCCTCTGCAAATGCAAGAATCAAACGAAGCATTTCTTTTTCGCTTCTTATGATAAATCCCCTCCTGCCATCTAAATTTGTTGTAACTAATGTCTAACTCCTCAATCAGTTTTCCATAATGTAACATAAGAACTTATAGACTGGCTATGCATAACTGCCCGTTACTTTAACGATCAGGAGCAGGTCGCCGCGGCGCCTGCTCCAGTCATAATCATTACGCTATTGCCTCCGTTAGTTGAATGCCTGACTTTTTAAAAACTCACTTCCTTTACCAGTAATAAATATATTTTTTTCTCCATCATACTGAATATATCCATTTCTTAGTAGGGAAGTTCTTACGTTAATAATTCGATTTTTATATGTATATTGTCTCCCGCACTTAACCATTTCTTTCATATCTTCCTCCAATAGCCCAAACAAAATAACTAACTTATTTATTATTCCATCTGTAGTGTAGAGTTCTCCATCATTTAGTATCTGAAGGAACGGAAATACGAAGTCCCTATAAGGGGGGATGCTAGACATTTTAGTTCCTCATTTCAATAATATTCACTGCGGCAGCCTCGTGGTGTAATTTATTGCACTCTCGTCTTCGTTAGTTCAATAACACCATGGATAAATATCATATTTTTTCAATGGGTATCCGAACGATCGTTTGCCACTTTTCAACAGGGTTCCAGGTCGGTGGATTCATATAGATCTCCCGAGTCTTTCCCCGTGAACGAAAACCTTGTGAAGAAACAGTTTTGATGATATGGTCTTCTGTGTTTGCAATCTCATCGTAATGACCAAGATGCAAAGTGTGCGCGCACAATCCTTGCGAGACACGTCGGAATGACGGCACAAGAAATTCCACACCTTTATTTTTGATTCTTACATTGTGAATCGCCTCTTCGACGAGCAACTGGTCGATCTGCTCCGGAACCTGCACCATGACGACTCGTTTCCATATACCATCGGGTAATTGATCTTGCCATATCATTTCAAACGGCATTAGACGGAAATTGTATTGCATGCGTTTCGAAGTGATAATTCTCAACTGATTCTGTATCCTTGAGAACAACCAGATAAGGGAGGGTTCATCTCTAACCAAATCATCTCTTCTTCCCTCATTCTCAATCACCAAAAAGTTCAGATCAGGAATTTCGTTAATTATGACAATATTCGGTTTCAGTTGGTAGACGCTTTTATACTCTTTACGGTTATCAGTCAACTTTACGGAATTATTCCCCATAATAGCCTCCCCATTTCTGGAACGTTTTTTGCAAGTCGCTGACTATAAATAATTCCTCATTATTGCTGAACTATCCTGCCAAATAGCACCATAAAAAAGGAGTTGCCGCAGCAACCCCCATTCTTAAACTGAAGCACCTGTTAGCGAAACATGTCCCCTTATGCTGAGAAATATCCCCTAAAGTTTATCGCCACTCAACAATCTCATCCAGATGTTGTCTTGTTTTTGGACGTTTGGGATCCTCTTGACGATATCCGAAAGCGACCATACAGGCTACACCGAAATCATCGCCGTTAATGATACCCTCATTTTGTAAAATAGAGGTCACCTGCTTTTTATCAAAACCTTCGATCGGACAGGAATCAATACCGATTTGAGCCGCGGCTGTCATCATGTTTCCCAATGCTATATATGTTTGTTTGCTTGCCCATTCAAAAATGAGACGGTCATTATCTTCGAGTTCTGTTTCGACGAAGAATTTGTAGAAACCGGAAAGACCTTGCACAACATCTTCAGGCATATGATGAATCTCTTTCATCATTTTGATCACGTGAACCGAATCATGCCTTAAGCCTTCTTTTTTTTTGGCCAATATAACTACAAAATGGCTGGCAGTGGGCAGTTGTCCCTGGGCACCGCCAGATACAGGTTTTAATTTTTCGCGAAGCGCTGCATCCTGGATCACGACAAACTTCCACGGCTCGAAGCCAAATGAACTTGGAGACAATCTTCCTGTCTCCAAAATAAAGTAAAAATCTTCATCCGAAATCTTTTTGTTGGTATCAAATGCCTTGCAAGCATGTCTGAACTGGTAAGCTTTTAAAATTTCTTGTTTTTTACTCTCCGTTCCTATCATGTGGAATCAACCTTCCTTTCTATTTTTTGTAAACAGATTTTTCGGACAATCACCGATTTGTATTTACTCTCTTTGATAACCGATCTGCTGTTATCATAACCAATTTTTGGATTGATGTCCATTAAAGTCTCTTCTCATTGACTAGCTTCTTATACTAAACTCCCGTTAGCTTCACGCTCGCCGGTCTAATTCCTGGTCATTAATTTAGATAGTCTTGTACAAAGCTTACCACTTAATGTAGTGGTTCAATTCATTGTTCACGTTTTAAAGCTCTTCCTGCCCCAGCGGAGTGTAACAGCGCACAAAGAAATAAGAAATGCATGCTTTACTTGGAAGGTTTACGTCTGAATTTGCGAATGATACGATCCAGGATAGTTCCGGTTAACAAGAAAAATATAAAATGCACTATATAACCGGGAAACTTTGCAGTGAGATCAGCACTAACGGGGGGCTCAAAACGATCAAAGTCAAGCATCCAATGTTTAAATGGCTCAAATGGTCCAACCCCAACAAGGAGAATAGTGCTAGCATGAATCGTTTCCCAGTAATCATTTAAAATAATTATGATGCTGAAAGCTGAGAACCAAAAGGTCATTCGCCTTAAAATAATCATAAACATCCCTTCCGTCACATGTGGGACCATGTCCAGCAGCACTAGTAGGTAGAGCAGTACCTTTTGAGGAACATTGCCTTTCATCGGCGCAGTATTGGACTCCCATTAACGCAATAACGCTGCTCCGCGACAGCAGTCTTAAGTATCGGTTGCAATAGGTAAGCGTTTGATGTGATCTTCCTCCGGGTAGAGAGGCCGCCCAACTGGTGGCCCGAACTCCCACAGAACTATCACTTGATAGTCCTATGTTTCCATACGTTCTAACTTTAGACCCGTACATTCGGAAGTTCGTCAGTTCCTACTTTTGAACATTCTCACCATATCCAGCTTTTCAGCCGCGAGGCATATCCGTTGGCGTACCTTCCCAAAGAGGGTGGCTCTAGCCTCCGTTCTGCCTAATCTACCTGTACTTCATACCTCGTGTCCTGTCAGACGTGACGCATGCAGGAGTGTTGGCGGGATGGTTTCGGGAAATTGAAGATTCCTGCCCGTTTGTTGAGCGGACGGCAGAACGCAGTAAAAGCGATGGATCGGATCCATCGCTACGCTCTCGTACCTGTTAATGCAACTAGGTCATTATTAAAGGCGTTGTCCGAAACATCGCCGAAAACGTAATAACAACCGCCCCTGTTGATAACAAAACCTGCCGTTGGGTCATTCCTATTATTTACAAACACCTTGCCCTGTTGCTTACGATCGATGACAGAATAGACAAACACATTATGGATGCCATCCGGTTGTCGTAATACACCTAGAATCTTGCTAAACTCATCTTCTCGAAGTTCAATCAAAATAACCAACCCTTCCGATGGAAGTCAAAACAAGACCAGAATCGTCAACAACACCCCGATGATTCCAACCAGAACCCTGATCGTTATCTTCGTTCGCATCATGCTACCCCCCGTTTTTTGACGCTATAGATGTATGCACAGACGAAATCGTTCACATTTTCTCAAGTTTTTTTATCAACGATCTGGAGCAGGTCGCCGCGGCGCCTGCTCCAGTCATAATCATGTCGTTATCGTACCCGTCGCTTAATCCTCAATCACAGTTCGCCGGCAGATTTGGCGCCTTGACTATACAGCCACTGAACCAGATTAGCAGCGGAACTACGTTGCGCTGCGTCCAGTGGGGTCAATCCATCCCAAACCGAAATCCAGTTCAGTTCAGCACCTCGGTCGAGAAGGTACTCTGCAGAGCGCCGCTGTCCACCATGGCAAGCACACCAGAAGGCTACGGTAATTTTGTCCGGAGGTGCAGAGGATTTAGCTCCCCAAGGGTATCGCTCCGAAAGTATGGCACCGGCGAAGTAGGCCTCAATTGCATCCATCTGTCCTAACGCAGCCGCATGCCAGAGTGCCATCTGAGCTCCACGTTTAACCAACCTATGCGCTGCCCGCCACTGTGCGAACGCTACTGCATCGTCAAGTGGTGTGCCTCCTGCGATCACAGCACCTGGCGCTTCGATGTCGGCGCCAGCATCAAGAAGCGCGTCGAGCACATCAATATCATCGCAGCTCGAAGCCCAATGAAGCGGTGTCTCGGTGTGCGACCCAGTGAACCGAGCGTTCACCTCCGCACCGAACTGGACTAACGTAGCCACAGTAGCAGCACCGTTAGGAAAGTGTCCGGGCCAGTCGGTCACCACATGCAGCAGTGTTCGAGACATTCCGCAACTTTTGCCTTCGTTGTTATTGTCTCTTCCGATAATTCTTGCCGTAGTCAAGCCCGGATTCTCGGTAAGAAGTCGTTTCAACGATGGAATATCGCCGGTGTGGATCGCATTAACAACGGCTACTGTCAGCGTTTCATCTTCGTAAATAAAGTCCATATCTGAATACCTCTCACACAATATGATCAGTTCTAGCCTGTCTCTCTGTTGCTCATCAAGTGAAATACTAAACTTTGCCGGCCTGCAATCTCCAAGATTCCATTTCCGATCACTTTCATCCCGAGAAAAACTTAAAACGAGTAGTATACCTCTTTTCCTTCAAGAAAATCTCGACAAAGCGTGCTGCAAATTTTTGCAGCGTGGTCTTTAATCCAGCCATTTTTCTCAGGATCGTTTATAAAGAAAACATAACTGATGAAAATATCCATAAATATTTGCCCTTCAATATATCGGATATCATCAAAAGAAAAGCTTGTTTTAGAGGCATATCCACGCAAAAACGTCTTTCTTAATTCGCTTTTAAGCATTGAAGATGCGCTTCCCAAATCAAATAAATAATAACCGTAACCGAATAAGCAAAAATCTATTAATACGGGGTTTTCTCCTGCCACAATTACATTTCCCAGCTGGAAATCGGCATGAATATGCCCCCAGGACTCTTCTTTGGAATCAAGCGCTGTTAACTGTTCTTTCACTATGGCAAGAACTTGTCTGATTACATCAAAATCATGTTGACTAAGAACATTACTTTCAACACCTTTTCCAAGTTCTATTAATGCATCATCAATCCTTTCCGCGTTGTAAACGGGCCTGTGCAACCCCAATGGTTTTATAGTCTGTGAAAATTCATGCAATTTAGCCAGGTTTTCACCTAATTTATAGATGATCCGATCTATGTTTTCTTCATTTAACGTAAGAGTCGAGCCATCGATCCATTCAAGAAGAGTTGCGAAAGAGGAACCAAATTGATCAGATGTATATTCTGTAACTAATTCGCCATTTCGATTTTCAACAGGTTTCTGAACTTTTAAAATATTTCTCTGATCTATTTCTCGAAGAAAAACCATTTCTGACTGTAATCCATCTCGTGTATGTTGTATTCCTGAAAGACCGCCTGATACCGGTTGATGGATACGGAGCAAGTAACTTCTGTTGTCGGGTGTAGTGGTTACTTTAAAGGTAATGTTTTCATTATGCCTAATGAATTCAATATTTGGTTCAATGAACGAATAGTGCAATAATACCCTTTCTGCTTCACTTATCACGATGCTTCTCCCCTTCTTACCTGCCTTAAATAACTAAGCATATCCATGCTGCCACCCATTTTGTTTCTCGCGCTAACAATTAAAGACTACCTACAATTGTATCATACCAGCTGCTCGTTACGTTTTGTTGGATTAAACGATTATATGTGAACTATCCGTAACCACATTTTTATTGAACATGTCTGCGTAATTCTTCTAGCCGTGGCTTCCGTTATTTTGAAACCACTTCTGCATGCGGATCGTAAACGGGGTTATAAGCGCAGGAAAAGAGGAGGGATTTAATGAAGGCCGTCTTATATGATGCATACGGGCCACCAGACGTATTGGAGATTAGAGAGGTGGCAAAACCCGTTCCCAAAGACAATGAAATCCTGGTAAAAATCCACGCTACATCCGTAACGGCAGGAGATTGCAGAATGCGCAAGGCAAATCCGTTCGCGGCAAGAATCTACAATGGTCTCGTGAGACCTGTAAGAGTCCAAACTTTAGGCTTTGAGCTGGCTGGCGAGATCGAAGCGGCAGGCAAGAAGGTTACACGTTACAAGACAGGCGACCAAATATTCGCTTCCTGCGGAATCAGATTCGGTGCATATGCAGAGTACCGATGTCTGCCCGAGGACGGCGTAATCGCTATGAAACCGTCAAATATGGATTTCGGTGAAGCTGCAACCGTGCCGATCGGGGGCGGGACTGCATTGCGATTCCTCCGTGCCGGAAGAGTTCAGTCCGGTCAGAAGATCCTTATCTACGGTGCATCCGGCAGCGTCGGCACATATGCGGTTCAGCTAGCCAATATTTTCGGTGCAGAAGTAACCGCAGTATGCAGCACAAACAACGTCGCGATGGTGAAATCGTTGGGAGCCAAGCAAGTCATTGATTATACGAAGTCTGATTTTACGCAACTTGGCGAGCAATATGACCTTATCTTCGATACGGTGGGCAAGAGCAAGTTCGCAAGCTGCATCAAAGCTCTGAAGCCCCGAGGATACTATCTAAGTGCTTTCAGCCCTGGTCTGTCCCCGATGATAAGCGGGCTGTGGATGAATCAGACCAGCGGCAAGAAATTCAGAACCAAAACCGAGCGAGAGAAGCAAGAGGATTTGCTGTTCCTCAAGGCACACTTGGAGTCGGGAGAGCTACGGCCAGTCATCGATAGATGCTATCCGCTCGAGCAGATCGTTGAAGCGCATCGTTACGTAGACGCCGGACGCAAGAAGGGGAATGTCATTATTCATGTTATGAGACCGTGATTCGTAACCGAGCAGAAGTGCGAGAGAATGTGAACACGTTAACCGGAATTGAAA
This sequence comes from Paenibacillus tarimensis, assembly GCA_041281825.1. Lineage (GTDB taxonomy): Bacteria > Bacillota > Bacilli > Paenibacillales > Paenibacillaceae > Paenibacillus_D > Paenibacillus_D tarimensis_A. The sequence continues at coordinate 5,233,005 of CP166298.1, forward strand.
AGAAGCGGTGATTCTAACGGGTAACGTTCAATAAACCCGCGTAGTCTAGGACTTTATTTTTCCGGTCCAAGTGCTGCCGCGGGTTTTATCATCCGAATCAGTATTGCACCTAACCCCCAAAACCGCCGTCAGAATGGATAATCTGACCCGTAATCCATGCTGCATCATCACTTGCCAAAAAAGCAATTAGGCGGGCGGCATCCTCTGGAACGCCAATACGCCCCATGGGGAACTTCGGCAGTAAAAATTGCTGAAGTTCTTCCGTCATCCATCCGGAATCGGTCGGTCCGGGGTCTACGGCATTCACGGTGATTTTAAGCGGCGCAACCTCAGCGGCCAATGAAACGGTATAGGCGGAAATCGCCCCTTTGGTAGCAACATACGCAAGCTCGCCGGGCATGGGCCCTTTGTCTTGACCGGATACCATGTTAACGATCCGCCCCCCTGACCCATGGTCACACCGCTTGGCAAACTCAACGCAGAGCAGACAAGTTCCCCGCACATTTACAGCATAATGATCGTCCAACGTCTTGGCATCCAGGTTCATATAGCCGTCCCGTGTGGAATACGCCGCATTATTTACCAATATCGAAGGGGCGCCAAGAGTGGAGGTTGCTTCGTCAATTATATGTTTGGGCGAATCTGAATCGGCCAAATTAATCTCTGAACCAGCCGCTCGCACACCTTCGTTTTGAAGCATCTCTGTTAACCGCTCCGGCCAATCCCTGTCCTCCCCCCATTCCATAGTGCGATCGTATGGCCTCCAATAGGTGAAAAAAATGTCCGCTCCTTCTTTGGCCAATGCCTGACAAATCGCCGATCCGATACCTATTTTCCGGCTTGCACCGGTTACAACTGCTACACGTCCGGTTAATTTACCCATTTATGCTCCTCCGCCTTTCCTTTGCCATGATCTTGTTTGTTTCACTAATTCGTTATACTCTCTGTCCAATTGCCCGTATTCCAGATCTGCAGGGGTATATTTAGCCAATTCGCCAAGCAAGAACGAGATCCGATGTTCCACGATCATTTTCATTTCCGTCTCATCGTTGCCGTTTGTACCGGATTCGCGGATGCCTTCTTTCTGCTTCCCATTAACTTCTCCTGTCGCCTCAGAAAATCCGCTTTGCTTTAATTGGATCGTACCATTGTCGAAAATGAGCATTTTATCGCATAGCCGCTCCAGCATATATCTGTCGTGGGATACCAGTACAATGGTCCCCTCATAATCTGACAGAGTTTCCTCCAGTTGTTCCCGGCTGTGCAAATCCAGGTGGTTGGTCGGCTCGTCAAGAATGAGCAAATCATTGTCCTGCATAATCAAATTGGCGATCTTGATTCTTGTTCTTTCACCCAGGCTAAGCTGACCCACCGGTTTCATCAACATATTCGCATCAAAACCCATATTGGCCAGCAGCGTTCTCGCCGCGGTCATATTCCGGGACTGAATGAAATCGAGGACCGACTTCCTCGAATCCAGATCTCCCACATCCTGAGTCAAATAGGCAGCTTTGGCGCTTGGGCTAAGCCATAGCTCTCCCTGATCTACGCTCTCTTCACCGAGGATCATCCGGATCAACGTCGTTTTTCCGCATCCGTTGGGCCCAAGCAGGCCAATCTTCTCACCACGCAGTATAGTGAAAGAGTTGTCTCTGAACAAAGACTTTGAACCGAAGCTTTTCCCGATCGATTTCGCTTCCAAAATTCGTCTGCCGCGTTTTTCCGGAGTCTTGAAATCAAAAGCCGCCTTGAGCTCCTCTTTCGGCTTCTCGGTACCTTCAAATTCGATCTTTTTCAACCGTTTAATTCGCGATTTGATCTGTCGGTCCATCTTCTTTGCTTTGGTTCGATAAAATTCCTTGACTCCCGCCCGCATTTCGGCCATTTTTCCGACCTTACCCGCTTCCCGATGGGCTTTGGACGACCACTGCTCCAATCGGGCTATCTCCGCTTCAATCTTTGCCTTATACTTCTGTTCGATTTGATATTGGTGCAATTGACTCTGGTGCCGCCGCGCCTTCTCCTCCCTGTAAAAGGAATAGTTTCCCGCGTAGTCCCGGATTTCACCGTCTTCCAATTCAACAATCCGTTTAACGGTCCGGTCCAAAAAATACCGGTCATGGGAAATGATTAACGCCGTTCCGGTGTATTGTTCAAGCTCGCCTACAAGCCATTCGACTCCTTGAAAATCCAGATGATTGGTCGGTTCGTCCAGAATAAGGAGATTTGGCCCCAATGCCCAAATATGAGCGAGAGCCAGCTTCGTCTTTTCGCCGCCGCTGAGCGAATTGAATCGCTCCATCTCCCAATTCCGCACCTTTTCCAAGCCGAGATAACCTGTCAGCTCCAAGAAAGGGGCCATCGCATCATTATTTTGTGCGACGTCCATCATGCTATTGAAGGTGTTGACGGAATAGGAGGTCGACTGCATCATGTACCCGGTTTTGAGCTCCTTCCGGTAATAGTTCAAAATTCCTTCATCCGGCGGCAGCCGCCCGAATAAAAGCTCGGCCAATGTTGATTTACCAGCTCCATTCCTGCCCACCAGTCCAATCCGTTCGCCATTCTGAATATCCAAATTGATATTTTTAAGCACCGCTAAATCGCCAAAGCTTTTTTTAATATGTCGACAGCTGATAAGGGTCACAGCCATTCCTCCGTTTCATCACGCAAAATAAAAAAACACCGGCATCAGCCGGTGAAGCGTTTAGAAGCGATATGGAAACCGCGCGAAATGGAGTACCCGAATAGGAATAGCAAAATAAAACTTTGCTAGTACAACAAAGGAGTATCCGTATTTGGGCGCACGTATTCCTAACCGCTCCGCCGCCGGCAGAGCACCTGGATTCGTTGATCAAATTTCTCACGATTCCTTGTTAGTTCCACATGGCCTCTAAATTGGATGCCTCCTCAGTAAACTTTAGTATGGACTTCAATATTATAACATCACATGCATGGATTCAAGGGCTACTTTTTTTATAACCATTCTTTCCCCGTTTTTCTCTGAATATCCCGGATGAACCTCCAGGATATCAACTGTATATTTTCCTTCTGGAATCGTTCCTTGATTTCGGGATCACGAAATAATCGATATTCCATCTCTCTTTTTTTGTAGTGTGGAGTAAATGATATCAATTCAGGCGTTGCAATAGAAGGATGGGCAACAATTTGTGTAATCCCGGGCCGCAAATTAATGATCTGATTCATTAATTCTTTCTTTATATCGTCGTACCCTTCATCAGGCGCCGAATGGTAAGGCAAAGCGATTAAATCGTCTATCAAGAGGATACCACGGCTCTTAGCCGATTCGATCCTCTTCGCAAATAATTCCTTTTGTGCGCTGCTGAAAAAGGGTTGCTCTATGGTTCTTAGCGGCAAGTTAAAAGGGAGTCCGAATTTCTCGCACAAATCGAAGACAATCTCCAGAAAATCACGGCCATGATGAAGCCCCATGATGCTTCCGGCATGACTATCCAAGTGAGTAGGTTCTATTCCATGAGACACAGCCATTTGAATTTGCGCCTCCAGTTCAATCCTGACTTCTTCTGAATCTGCATTAAGTTCTACTGCTGAAGCGTCGTGGGGAAAATACCCCTCTTTGGTGATTAAGCTTTTTAATATTCTTTTCCGGAATACAGGTTTACAGTCGTGGTTTCCGGCGCTGGTTAGCGTAAGGTGAACCCCGATATTTGCAGAATGAGTCTGGTTACAAAGTTTCGCCGCTTCATATGCCGCGGAACACGGCATCATGATGGATGCCGATGTAATACAACGTTCTTGGAACAACTCAACTATTGATTGATTTGTCGAACGAGTAATACCTAAATCATCTGCATTAATGATGACAAGCCGATCGGATAAATGCGATGGTTTCATTTAAAATCCTCCATTTTTTCTGGGATAACCTAACCTATTCTCGGGTGACAAGAATAAAGGGGCGCAAACACATTTCTGTGTTTACGCCCCTTTGATGATGGGGAAATATTAGATTCTTTGCCATTATACACTGAAATCCCGGGAAGTCAATCTTTGATAATTACTTTTTTGTCGCCTGGTATACGAACTTCTGATTTCCGCTAGTCGGAATTTTCCCATCCTCAAAATCTGCCCAAACCACTACATCTGAGAACCCCACACTTTGAAGAATATATTTAAACTCTTCGACTCCGTACCAACGCAATGCAAACCGCTGCAATTCCGTTTGAATCAACGCGCCGTCACGCCATTTTTCATATTTCAAGTAGCTGACCCGGTATTGGTTGAAAAAAAGATCTGCTTCAACACACTTGCTTTCCATTGTGATGATGTCGCCGTCAGGCAAGTGGTGCGTCGTCGTGCCGCTCCATTTCCCCAGATCAGAGCTGTTGAAATTGCTGGCCGGTAAGAACAGGTCAAGAATCAGCCTTCCGCCCGGCTCCAAATGTTCAAATAATTGATTTAGCACCTTCAATGACGCCTCCCGTTGTTCTATTAACAGGAATGAACCTCCGGGAATAATGATTGCCTCGTACTTGTGGGGCAAAGAAAGCTCCTGCAAGTCTGCCTCATACAAATCTGGTTTTAGTCCGCGTTCTTCACAACGCTTATGGCACGAAGCCAACATTTGAGGGGAATAGTCCACTCCGTCTACAACCAGTCCGGATTCCAATAAGGGAATAATAACGCGGCCGGAACCAACCATAGCCTCAAGAATGCGTCCTTTGCAATGTTTTAGCTTTTCACGATAGTATTCAATGTCTCCGCCGATTGACTGTCCTATTTTTTTCGTCAGGTCGTAAACCTCTGTGCATAGCTGGCCGTAATTACTAAAAGACATATAAGCGCTCCCCCCGTTCCAACTAAACCGTAATCGAATACGAGTTGGGGTTCAAGGTTTTTTTTGATTATAATTTAATTCTGCATTCCTCATACCCGGACCTTGTCTTCCCAATCCATCCGGTAATCGTACATCCAGTCATGCGATTTCTTGTTTGCAGACTTTAAAAACAGGGGAAGCATCAAATCGCGAAAAAACACCTGAACCGGGCCGGTTGCATGTTTTCGCTGCCCAAGCGTACGTGAATATCGGACAATCCGTTCCACCCTTTCCTGTCTAAGCTCCTGAAATTTCGCGAACGCCCGGTCCACTTGACGGATATCCCTAAGGCACAATGCAAGCGCCATCGCATCCTCGAGAGCGAGTGACGCGCCCTGACCCGCGTTTGGAGATGTAGCATGAATCGCATCGCCAATAAGAACGGCCCTGTCGCGAAACCATGTCTTTTGCGGCGGCATATCGTAGATCGGGTAAACACCGATCTCACCTTCGGTTTGTCGAACGAGATCCGGAACCGGTTCGATATCCTTTCCATACAAATCGGCGAGGAGCTGTTTCCACTCGGACTGAGCGATCGCTTGCAGATCTTTCCGTGTTGGCGAACCGGGATATTCCTTATTGCCAAACCAGTATACTTCACCCGATTCCCGAACAATGTAACCGAAGAACGCCTTTTTCCCAAACACCATCTGCATAACCCCCGGTTCAAACCTAATCGACCGGTCCTGCGTAAATCCTCCGAAACTGATTAATCCTGTAAACGACGGCTTCGCAGCAGCCGGTAACAATAGATTCCGTACCCTGGAATGAATGCCGTCGCAGCCGACCAGTAATTGTCCGTCTGCAGTTTCGCCATTCTCAAACAAGGCGGATACCTGATTGTCTGTCATTTCTATATCTTTCAGTTTGTGCCCGAAGTGAATCGGAATACCCTGCCGCTTCGCTTCTTCGCGTAATATCTTGTGCAAAAATGCTCTTTTGAACGTATAGCCTTGCGGTTCACCGGTAACATTTCCGACCTGACCAAGAAATTTACCATTCCCGTTTCGGAATGACATAATACGCATTTCGAAGCCTTCTTTGCGCAGCAAGCGGTCCACGCCCAATTGCTCCAGCACGCGCATTCCGTTCCGGCCCACATTCAGGAACAATCCCGCGTAATCGTCGTGACCCGGCAGCGCTTCGTACACAACCGGGTCGCAACCGGCCCTTTTCAGCAAAATCGCCGCAGCAGGACCTGCAATTCCACATCCAATGATCAGCACTCTTCTCGCTTCATTCATAACGGTTCCTCCTCTGCCTTATTTATCTTAAAATTTAAGATATTTTGTCGGCAACTGAAACGGCCCCGAGAATGATCTTCGGACCGGACTTTGGTCTTAGTGATCCAATCGCCTGCTGTGTTATAATGAAAGCAATTTTCTGAAACGGGGAATGAACCATGGACCACAAGCAGCCGGAGCTTCATCAATCTCTCATCGAAACGTCGAAGCGGCAATCCACGCTCACCGTCATGTTCCATCAATCCGTCGCTGCCTTTCTCGGGCTGAACATAACCGATCATAAATGTCTCGACTTCTTGCTTGCCATGGGAAAAGCAACTGCAGGACAATTATCCGAGATAACGGGGCTGACCACCGGTGCGATCACCCATGTGCTGAACCGGCTTGAAAAAGCGGGGTATGTAAAACGCACGAAAGATCCGGATGATCGACGGATTGTTTACGCCGAACCGGTATACGAAAATTTGCAAAGCATATGGGAAGTGTTCGGGCCTCTGCAAACCGCAATGTCAGATCTATATACCCGCTACAGCCCCAGCGAGATCCGGACGATTCTGGATTACATCGAACGTTCCAACCAGATACTGGCACACCAAGCGGAGCTCCTTCGAATGAAGTCTTCAAGTAAGAAGGGGAATCTATCGTAATGAGAAAAAAAAACGAAAAGTGAACAGGTTGCCCTGTTGTTCTTTTCGTTCAAGGTTCATTATTTACCCTCAACTTTAAACCGTTCAATGAAAGTGTCTTTTACTTCGGAGAGATTTGTAATAAACCGTGAATTGTTTTGCAAGTTCTTCCTCCCCATTATCGTGGTACATTGCAACCATTTTGGGCAAATCCGCAATTTCATCACTAAAATTACCAGTAGTATAATCAATGATACCGCTTAATTGCCAGCCGTTAGTTTTATGCTGCACAAGAATGTTATCTGGTTTGAAATCCCCCATGACAAATGTCGGTGAAATTAACCCATCGAACACCTCTTCCGAAGCAATCATGGTTCTCTACACCTTTGGATGTTCTCTCACATAGAACGAGTTTTCCCAAGTTAAATCGGTCAAGCATTAACTGGATCTGCACTTTTGTTACTGCACCAAATTGGTTCGAAGAATTTTAAAAAGCTTAATAAATAGTAATTGGATTCCAAAGAGTAGTATCCTGCCTTTTAGTCGGGAGAAGTGATGGATCGATTCCGCGGCGGCTTCCATGAACTCTTACCTACGTTGTTCAATGGACGTTTTGCACGGCATTAGTCTTTTTACCCTCTTCCTAGTTCCAATTTCCTGATTTTCCCGAGTGCGCGGTTTATCGACAGAAAATTATAGTATTATAGTATCTGTAAAGAGATTCTAAATGAGTAGAGAAAGGGAAGATTTGGCTTGAACAAAGAATCGACAAGCGGTTCGTTATCTCCCCGAGCCGAACGTAGTAGGGGAAACAAATCGGTTTCAAAAATCCTTCTGGCATCGGTGATCAGTCTTCTCATTATTTGCGGTTTATTGTATAGCATGTATGTAACGAAAACCGGATCGGAACAAAAGCAAGCACTGACACAAAATGTTCAGACAGGCAGTAGACCGGCAAGCGACACAGCGACAGAAAGTACTCTTCCGAGCAATCATGAACCTGCAGGCATTGAGCAATCCGGAAGCCTGGATGCTCCCAATACGAATCCCGTATCCGGCGAAAGCACTTCTGTGAATGCTGAGTCGAGGCCTTCCACCGATGCAGGAGAAGGAGAAACTGAGCACCCGGATGGCAATCAAACGTCCCCGAAGCAGGAGATTAATGGTCACACAACTTCCTTGTTGTCCGGCGAGACGGCGAAGCTTCCCACGACCTATGTCGTCCAAGTGGGAGACACTCTATCGTCCATATCGATGAAGTTCTATCATTCGAAAGAGTATGTAAGCCTCTTGTCGAAACATAACAACATTGTTTTTGTTAATGATATGAAAGTCGGGGAGACCATTAAGATTCCGGCGTTATCAGACCCCGAAACAAATCCTAAGGATCAGCGCGAGAACCTTGATTACTCTAAGATCACCTTGCCAGCAACTTATATGGTTCGTCCGGGGGATACCTTGTTTCGGATTTCCATGCTGTTTTATCAATCGAAAGACTATGTGGATTTAATTGCGGAGCAAAACAAGCTGGATACGAACGAAACTTTGAATGCCGGAACCAATATCGTCATTCCGGCAATTCCGGTTACGGATAAGGCCGATGCCGGCAACAGCAATGCCTCCGTTGTAAAAGAACATACCGTCCAGCAAGGAGAGACACTTTCTAGCATTTCCCGAAAATACTACAATTCCAGCAAATACGCCAACATCATTGCGGAATACAATCTCTTGAAGGATCACAATGATGTCAAGGTCGGACAGGTATTAAAAATCCCAGCTAGTCCAGTACCATAAGCAGCATTGGGATAGACAAGTCATTCACCGTTGATGCGATCAAGTTCTTTATCTCTTCGGCAGACGAACTTGATCGCAGGCGGCTTCTCCATATCAAAATGGTCTTCAGATAACCCGCCAAAAGGGCGAATCCAGGGATATCGCCCATTCTGTACCAGTCGAGGTGCGTCTTTTTATCTAATGCTTTTTCAACAAGGTCTTGTATGGGGACGCCGAATAACATGGCATCAGATTTTGATTTTAACTTAATTCCTTTTGATTGCCCCGTACCTCATCAGCCTGATTCCGTATTTTCTCCCCAAGCACAAAACAATCCGACTTCCGTATCGCTCTGCTCGTATGCTTCGCCTTTAGGGTCTGTATACATTCTCATCCAACAAGTCCCCGCCCCCACTTGAATTACATAATCTTCCATTAATAAAGTCTGCTCGCTGACATTTCCATTTTAACACATATTGGAACTAATCTGCCCGTTAGCCACCCGTGCCCCTCACGGGGCACCACAGAATCACCTGTACCTACACCATTTCGTTGATGAATCCCTACAACATGACCTGCATCGATGTACGGGATGAGCGCTTACACCTATAGATTCATATCATGCGCTATGCTACTATACGTGTAATAATTACTTTTTTCCTATGAACACATGAAGCCGATTTACCGGTTTATCTTTCCGGATATTATTCGGGAATCGTTAAAGGGAATATTGGAGGCGTTTTCATGTGAGGGGGAGGTGATAATGATAATAGGTGACACATAAATGGATTGCGGCGTGGAGTTAATATTTGAAGGAGGAATTTTCTTATGATGAAAAAACTCTTAAGTGGTTTGGTGATTGGAAGTCTTTTGGTGACTTCATCTTATATTGATGCAGGCAATAACGTAGAGGCAGCGGTGATTAATTCAATACCTAATACGACTAAGGTTGAAAAGAGCTATGATACCAGCTTTTTATCCGTTACCGGCTATGCTTCTTTAGGAGTAAAGGACAGAAGTCATTATGTGGGAACATCTTATTATCGTACAGTCAGTAATGGAAGAGAGTTTTTACAGGCAATCCTGGATGCGAGTCAAGGTACTGTTAAAGTAATTGAAGTTACAGATGATATTAACTTAGGATGGACTGAATTAGCTCTAGATTCAACTGAAAGATCAAAGTATAGTTTTATTACAAATTATCCGAGACCAGCGAACGGATTCACGAATCCGCTGTTAATGGCTTCCGGTGTATCTAAATTAAGCGTATCCAATGTAGATGGGTTAACCATTTTCTCTACATCAGGCAAGACAATTAAGCATGTAGAAATAAAACTGAATGGTTCATCCAATGATATTGTAATCAGAAATCTCCGCTTTGACGAAATGTGGCAATGGGATGACTCCGGAAAGCATAAAGAGGTAGGCTGGACATTTATCAAGGTAAATGGCGCCAACAATGTATGGATCGACCACTGTAAGTTTTCTATCGCGGCAGATGGAATGATTGACATGGAAAACGGTTCATCCAATGTCACGTTTTCTTGGAATGAATTCGGATTAGAAGCAGCTGAAGATCCAGACGAGAACAGTTCGATTTATCAGTCGATCGAATATATGGAGCAAAAATATGCAGCAGGTTCCCTAGACCCGTCAACCAGTGTATATTATAAAATGCGTAATGAAGGCGCTACGAAAAATGAAATTATGGCTTATGCTGCATATCATTCTAAGGTTCATTTGGTCGGCTCCGGCGATAAGGATTATACGAACTATGTTAGCCCTACCGGAGTCGAAGTTAAAGATGGAAATCAAAGGCTCAGATTGACCATGGCGTATAATAGGTATACGAATGTTGGGCAACGTTTGCCAATGATTCGTCAAGGTGCCGGGCATTTATTTAATAATTATTTTGATAATTCGACGCACCAGAGTGTTATGGATAGTGTAGCCGCTATCTCAAAATATGGCGGAGATAAGTTATCACGCGGAATCAATGCTAGAAATGGAGCTTCGATCGCAGGTGATACCAACGTTTATAATGCATTTAATGAACCGATGATCGGTGCAGAACGTCAAGGTGATGATACAGGCAATATGAGTGCACCTTTCGATGAGTTGTTTAAAAATGCGATGAACCATAGTTTAATTGTAAATTCAAAAGTAACAAACAGCAGCGGATCTTATATAGGAAGCAGCTGGGACAATAATGGCGATAATTTGTTTACCAAGGGAATAACCTGGTATGACAAATCAACAATCGGGAAATGGGCTTGGTCTTCACATATCGTCGGGGTAGAAAATATGAGTAAAACGAACCCGCCAGATACACCGTTTACTTTTACTTATGATTACAACGAGCAATTGCCTTATGCTTATAAAACCGTTCCTTTAAACAGTGTTGTACCAACAGTAATAAAATACGCTGGAGTATCGAAAAAAATTAATTTCAGTTCTGCAGACTGGTTAAGAACAAATTATACTGACGCATAGACTATTGAAGCAGATAAGTGAAACCCTGCAGAAGGTCCGAGTTCATCCCAGCTTGAACGCCAAGATAGCACGATGTGTGGGTACTTTCCCCCGTTCTCCTCAAATACACACAGCTTGTTGAATTGGAGTCTGGTGAATGATGCACTTCTGGATCTCCGTCTTTACGATATTCTTATTCATAAAAGAAACGCACTGTCGCACAGACAATGCGTTTTTTTCCTGGATTTTACAGCCCGGTTGACCAGGCTCATAGGTAGTTTACCACACGTAACCCCTCCGTCCTTATCAATTAAAATAATGATAATAGCCGCTCAATCTAAATGTAAATATTTAAAATTTTTTTTCTGGCGAACTGTTTACATGCTGCGTTATTACACTCGTTCGTCCTGCAATCAGGGTTTAATTTTATACTTCACAACCACCATCAATTCCTCAAGTTTATTCAATGGCTCCGGATCGACCGACAAGGTAAATAATTGGTCCAAAACGATATCTTCGTTGTTCCCCCGCAAAAGCTTCCATTCATCGATTCTGTCAAGGTTCAAAGCCTCGCCATCTATGTGGATTGAAAAATGTACGGGATTGTCCTTCACTTTTGCTACAAGCATGACATGTTCGATAACGGCATCAAGGGTCTGAGCGATGTAGGGCAATCTGGACTTGTCAAGTTTCAACTGGGCAGTCCCGTTCTTCTTGAGCAAATGCCATTCATTGGGCAGGTCATGCTTCATATTCAAAGCAACGTGCAAGCCGGTTTCATTAAGCTGCTGTTCGATGCCTTCCAGACGTTTCGATACGGACTTGATTGCCGCGGATTTGAGACGCTCACCGCCTTCGGAGGCTGTATATTTCAAGTGAATAATCACATCCGCAATCGTACGGTAGTCAAATTGTCTGAATGCCGGCAATTCCAACCGCCACTTGCTGATTACCCCCGCTCCTTCAAACGGCAAATATCGCTCGTCCTTGAAATTAAGCTCGAACATCCCGCTGTCATTCTGAGCGGAACTGGCCGCGATCGCATTAATCGGTATCGTATACGAACTGAATCGGTCATCGGTTTCCTCAGTATTTTCCTCATAATTTTTGCCGCCTACAGCCGTGTTACGGAAATTGTTTTCTACAAGGCTGAGCGTGGCATTTATCCCTGTGTAAGGCCCGGCAATACAAGGGACCGATACGGATACCGATTTAATGCGGCGTTTGTAATGACCCGGGTAATCCAGATCAAATAGCACCTCCGGCAATGCAAATTCACATTTGCCGGTTTCTCTAAGTTGTACGATAGCCAAAGGATTGATTTGATAGAGCGAAAGCTGCTTGGTGATCTCGTAATCGTATCCCCGCTCGCTTTGATAAGCTGCTTCCAGCTGCTTAAGTCCCACATAGAGCTGCTCGCCTGCCAGCAAGCCGTCTCTTCCCGCATCGAAATAACCGGCCTGAACATAGTTGGAACTGCTGATGCCTCTTTCGAAGCAGTACGTTTTCTCCGCTTTCTTCGCAAGGTCGTAAGCCAGATTATAGACCTGGCGGTATAAGGTTTTTAAGCTTCCCCTCATCCAGGTGTATAACTCTTCGTTGGTATATTTGTTCTTAATAAACTCTTCCACTTCATTGGCATTGTCGATTGCCATTTGTTGATTGATTAATTCCTGGTTGGCGATATCGACACGTATTTCCTGGGCAGTAATTTGCTTGTCGATCTGTTTTAATTCATAACCGGCAGCATTGGCCTGGAAAATACGTTCCTGCAAGGCGCGGGTAAAGCCGCCTTTTTTGCCGGCTTGAGTTGATCCAAATGATAGATCTCCAGCCCTTACTTGCAATCCCTTAGCAGTGGCCTGTGCGGCCGCACCCAAGAAGGTACCGCCCCAGAAAAAGCCTGCACCTACTCCAAATGGCTTTACATCCGTTCCGAAATTCGGAATCAAATGAAATATTCCTGCTAATGTCTCAGATATTCCGGACCAACGGGTAAAATCCTGAGCTTCGCCCGCTTTATCCATATCCTCTTTTTCAAACGGGATCAATTTCAATCCGCTGTCCCCGTCCACATTCACAATCTCATTGGGGATCCCGTTAAAAGCGGCCGTATCTGCAGGCACCAGGCTTTCATCCAGGCCGCTTAGCTTCAGGTAATACTTCATCCTGGCTTCCACAGTCGTACGGTTTTGCTTTAGGCTGTCTATATTTTTCAGCGCTTCTTCCCGTTGCTGTTTCTTAATTTCCATCAGCAGATTCTGCATGACGCTCTCGTGTCTTGCACGAATAAGCGCGATGGTTTCGTTGTCTTTTTTCTCGATCGCCGAAAGCATGGCGGCGCCTAACGATTTCAACTCATTACATAATTCCAGCGCCTTCTGCAGTAAATAGTAAAAGCGGTAATTCGGCATCGGCGTATTCAAGTCATTTAATACGGATGCGATGCTCAGCCCCTGCGCGGCGGCCTTAACCAGCAAAGCCGGGTCGATCGGCGGCTCGAACAACGGCAGTTTCCGGAACACGCCTTCAATGTTCAGACAATGACGTATCTTATATAACCGGTCGGCCAAGGTATCCCAGTAGCCCATCAGCTTAGGGTTGTTCGGAATGCAGAAGTAATGGGAAGATGCTAAGCCGAAAATATTGGCGAAAGCAACCTCTTTATTCACCATGCCGAAAGGCTGCGTCGTTTGATTACTAAAAGGTGCCGACAGCTCCAGCTCTACCATCGCATTGCCGAACGCATCCCATTTATCCAATAAACCGATATACGTCTGCGGTCTGATTCGCCCACGTTTCGGGATCATCATTGGTCGCGGACCAAGGATGTGCAAAGCCAAAACATAAAGCTGAGTCGCCTGATTGATCGTCTCGATGGTGTCCTGGCGGAATAGGTAATCTCCCCAAGCCAGAAGGTTATCGATGTATTTCATGACGACCCATTTCATGTAGGCAACCGGTCTGCTCCGTGCCACTACATGCGGCATAAAGGGGTTATTTCGCCATTCGTTAATAGTCTCATTCGGCCTGTTCGGATCGAGACTGTTAAAGATGCTGTCCAGAATCCGCCGGCTGTCGATTTCTTTGAACGGCTGGAATTGCCAAAAGCGCTTGTCGTCATCTCCTTCCGCAATCGGGTTGAACACAAAGTGGAACCACTTCATGGCCTCCTCGTAATGCTGGGCCTTGCTGAGCGCATCCGCCAGAAGGATCGGCGTGTGGAAAAATAACTCCCAGTTATAAAGCGAGTACGGCCGTTTAAGCTCGTGATAGATCGTTCTATCCTCTTGATAGTACGGACCAAAGCCTTCTGAGGGCATCAATAGATTGTAATTAAAGAACTTTTCAAGCTGACCGAGATTGATTCGATTCAGTAAAGCCGGCGTATCGGTATGGTAAAACTTCCAATACCATACCCCAATATTTGCATAATTGAACTCCACGGCAGTCCGGCTCACTGTAAAAGCGGCATCGTCATTCCCCCACGCACCGCCGCTTAACTGCAAAGATTGTATTTTATTATTATTAGAGGCTCTTTGAAATACCGTTGCCCCAAACTCCGAATTAATGCTTGAAGGCAAAAAAGTGTCAATTGAGCTTGCTTCCTTATCATCTTCAAACATACTGCCTGTAAATGTGAACCCTTTAAACGTTTTTGTATCATTCGAAGCCTGATCTTCGATATGAATAACAATACTCGTATCGGATGTCTTCGGAATAAAGGTAAATTGATCGATTCTTCTGCCTGTAATGATTTCCGCCCTCAAAACATTAGTTGATAGCTGCTTCTGCGTCCATTTTCCGTTTCTGTATTCGCTCCACGCTATTTTGATTTCATAGTATTCAATCGGCTTTATCTCGCTCGGCTTTTTGTCCGCTTGTCCTCTTATCGTATCATCATTCGTACCGGGCTTCGTTTTCTTCATGATCTGCGGAAAGAATACCAGCAATCGTCCGTTCCAACCGACCGGCGTAAGGTAGCATCCGTTAGCGATCACCTCGCGTGTATCCAGGTCTTCCACATCGTAGCTCGGGATATCGATCTGCATCTTCTCCCACGGATACCAGTTCATTTCGTCTAACGCCAGATAACGGTAATAAAAGAGATAGGGTGCATTGCGAGTACGGGAGAAAATATGCAGCTTATCCCCTTCATTCCACCCTGCATCCGTCCTGATTCCGTCGATATATAACCCGACCACTTCCATATTGGATACTTCGTCTACTTTATACAAATAAGCTTTCAGAGCATCGGTGACATTATGTTTATTGATGTCTTTTTGCAGCAGTTCGCTTTCGAGCTCTTTGAAGAACGGGCTCTTGTCATCCCGAAGATTGCTTTCGATCCAGTTCTCAGGGTACAGGAACACCTTGCGGCCCGCTTCCCACACCCGGTAACGCTGCATCCAGTCCCAACGCGACCGGTCCAGGGTATTGGGCTTAATGGCGTTGTGCTCCTCTTCCAGCCCAAGGAAGCAGCGCTGTACAAATAATTGCACGGACGAGATCGCCTGTTTGATACGCGAGGTCTCCATGCAAGGTTCCATTTGCACGTCGATCAGGAAATATTCGAATAATCCGTCCGCGTCGGTAACCTTCCAGGCGATCAATTCTTTCTGCTGCAGCAAGTAAGCGATCAGCGCATCTTTCTGATTATTCCGAAGCCGGTCATGAAGAGGCTTAGCAACCTGCTCCCAATCGGTTTGGCTGTATTTGGCGCGAATGGCGTTTTTGATACTGTCTGCTATTTTGCGGCAGGTGTTAAACTTCGTAACAGGCACTGCCCATTCGAACAGTAAATCGATGTCGACGCCGATTTTGTCGGCAACAGTTAAGGAATGCTGAAGCTTGAGCAGATTTTGTTCATTACGGAAATCCTCTATTTTGCCGATATTGAAATGGTTTATCCCTATTAATTTCTCGATGCGATCCTTTTTCCAGCCGGTGAGATCCGCGATTTGCCCAGTGAGCCCGGTCTCATCCGAAGCTTCGCCATAAACCCAATTCCAAAAATCAAGCAGGTTCGATTTTGCCTCCGGCAAGGAATTGCGCAGCCTGACATAGGCTTCTAAGCGAAGCCACTGATTCAAAGTCAGCTCGTTCAAATCCACATGGTCGAAGTTGGTATTGTGAAGATCAAAAAATCGGATTTCATCCGCGTTCAAATCAAAGACGGATACCAGCATCGCCGCTTTCGTCAGGGCGACCAAGGCAGGCTCGCATTGCCCGGATGCAAAGTCAGGAAGCAATGCGGATGAAGGGATGGAAGTAATCGCTGTAGCAGGCGTTTTCCAGAACATATTTTTTAGCTCAATGCCGGTCGCAGCCAATTTATATAATTTTCCAGCCTGCAGCGGTGTCGTCCCGCTCCACCATTCATTGGTCGGGTCTTCCTCGGCCGTAAAATCCAAACCTTCCCCATCAATGCTTACAACGGGCTTTGAATCGCTGTTTTTAACAATAAACGTATAAACGGCGTCGGCAGGCGGTATAACATAACCGCTCCAATTTGTCTCCTCCGGCTTCGCGCTTTCCTTGATCGATTCAAAGACGGTATAAATCGGCGCAGCAGGAGAACCCAGCTTCAGCACCCTCGACACCAGCACATCTGCGATTTTCGGATCAAGCCCTGTAAAATTGGCAAGCGTATCGATCACAAACCGATGAGACAGCTGCCTGCGCAGATAAGGTAAAAATAGTTCCAGGAAAGCCGCCCGTTTCCGGGGAGCGGTGTTAGGATCGGCTTCTCCTTCAGGGATTTTATCAAGCGGAACAAGAATGTCTCCCGATTTGATAGTTGCTTCCATCGCTGCCAAATGCGCTTTTTCATCCTCTGTTTTTGTCTGTTCTTGTTGCAATATACCTGACAAAAGCTCTTTAAACAGCTTATCCTGCTGCTTTTGAATACGTGTCAGTGCGCTAACCCAATCGGAGCTGCCGCTCACCGCTTTATAATCAAACACTTCGGATTCGGTCAAAATACCGGTAATCTGCAAGGTTCCCGCGGTTTTATCGTACTTTAGTTTAGTTTTGAGCGTATTGCTATCGGGCAACGTAAAATCCACATTTTTAGGCGCATTGGTCGAAAATCCATTGGTGCCTTCCAATAATCCGATTAGCTTTTCAACCGTGCCGGTTTCAAATAACAGTCCTGCTTTTGCCCGGATCAACGCACTGATGTCGAGGTCTGTATCTTGATCATCGGTTATTAAGTCTTTATGCGCTTCATCGATGGCATTTAATCCGTCATATAAGGTTTTGCTCAGCTGTAAAATGTTCTTACGGGCGGGGGAGAGCGGTCTTCGGTCGTCATCAACGCCCCGGATGATGTAATTCAATTGCTGGTGGGTAAATCCGGCTGCCTCCATCTTCTCCCATCTGTTCATAAACTCGAGAGAGGCGTGGGCATCCTGAAAGATATCCCCATATAACGGTAAAATACTTATAAAGGCGGGGATTCTTAACCCTAATACTTTAGATAATAGACGATGCCGATAGAGGATGGACAAGTTACGCAGCGTAAGCTTGTCTTCCATTTCGGCCGCCTCCATGATCGCTCGGATATCGTCCGCAGAAAGATTGAGAGAAGCCATGACAACCGGAACATGGTCAAGCAGCTTGGCATCGGCCGTTAGATAATTTCCGTTGTCGTCGGGCTTGAATATTTTATCAATTCCCAATATATTGTGGGTCAGGAATAGCCGCTCATAAAGCGACTTCTCCCCTGCGGTACTAATATTGCCCCAAAAAGCCAATTGCTTGATCAGCTCAAGCCCTGTTTTATCCAACAGCTGCTTTACAGCCGTAAGCTGATGAATCAGATGGGGATTGATATCGAATTGTAATGCGGCGGGATTCCCGCCACAGTCATCACAATCCTCGCAATCGGTATTGCAATCCTTATCGCCGCAAGGATCACATAAGCTGTCTGCCGGTTGACTGTCCGGAGCTGTTGCGGTGCTAAGGCCCGCAATCGCCTGATCGGTTTCGTCCATTGTCCATCCCAGCTTGCGCCATAGCCGGATGAAACGGTGAATCCGATCGTATTCCTCCACTGTCAACGGCGTACCGTCCAAATGCTGAAGCAGCGCCGTATCGAGGTCGCAGCTGTCCTTCTGTTCCAGGAAGATAAGATAGATCCCGTTATCTTTCAGCATAAATACGCCTTTTTCACCTTTATCGCCGACGAATGACAACTGATTCAAAACATTTTTATTGATGAAGGACTGCTCTTCATAAAGCGTTACTTCCCCGGTTTTTTTATCAATTTCTCCGATCTCTGCTTTATCCTGATACTTACTCGAATAAATCTTGCAATCTTCTACGACCGCAATCTCGCGTTTTGTATATAAAATCCTGCCATTCACACAGCCTCTTCCGCTCTCAATCACAATCATCTTGCCGACTTTCTTAAAGCGGCATTTCACCCAGTGAATGATGTCTTTTTCGGAGATCTCGATTTCATCCCGGTTTGTCTTGGGGCAGCTCAAGGCTTTCTTGTCAGTGATGAATTCGATCTGCTCTTTCAGCAACGGCAGGAGCGCGGCCAGCTTTTCGCCTTTAACCAGGTCTTCCGCCATTTTGTCCAGTCCATGGATCTCGGCATAGTTCTGCAAAAACCGGTAGCTGAAGTGCAAGCTTTCCATGATGGCCTTCGATTTGCCCCTGGGCATAAAAGGATTGATATACCTGGTTTTTAGCAGATCGACCAGATTAAAATAGTCAATGCCCGTACGGCGCAGGAACTCTTTCTTAATGAGGGTAAGCCCGTCATCGCCAAGCATGGTATTGTCATCGTCGTAGCCGTAGTACTGACAAACCGGTTTTACGCCGATCAATTGACGATACTCTTCGTCGGTGTGGATTTTATTTTTTAGCTTGTCCATCAAGGCTTTGCTCTCAAAACACGCTTTGGCCAGGATCACATATTCTTCCTTGGTTAACCCTAAATATTCGGCATCCTTCGCTCGATCCAAGGCTTCATCTTTTAATTCGCTGAGCTGCGCATCATCTCCCGAGTTGTCTTTTCTAAACGTGCTTATCAGCTCATAGCGGCTCGTATCCAAGTGATTCAAGTAAATTCTCGCGGCATCGACGGGCTGATGATAAGGCAATGTGAACGGATAAACCTCATTTTTCAGAATGCAGTACGCCTGGTATTCGGTATTCTGCGGTTCGGCAAGCAGCTCGCTGCTGGTTTCATCCTCCACGTTAAAAGGTTTGAGGCGCTTGAATGCGACATAGTTTTCCATCACCTCATTGACCAAATCAATATAAGGTAAAATAATATTGGTATTCTTGCAGGTAAGCTCCAGGCAGCCCAAATCGGGCCTGCGGTCAAAGAGCTTTTCGAGAGGCGTGCCTGAAATATCTTTGGGATTGGTGTTGAACGGAATCGGATTGTCGGGATCATCATCGAGGTTGTTGTTGCGTAAATATTGCAGCAGCTCCACATAGTAGGCCGCCGCGCTATACACGGAATTGCACTCGCCGCATTCGCAGAAATCGGCATCGGCAAACAGCAGGTCCCAGGAAAGGTGATGCTTGTCCAGGCCTTCTTCGAGCCTGGAAGGAGCCGCAGCTCCTGTAACCTCGAAGTTCGCGCTCCTTGTCTCCATCTTTGCCGCAGCGGCCATGCTCATGCTTTTATCAATCATGGCTACGCCCGTACCTCTGTAGGTTTCTCTTAGCGACATGATTACCTGTTCATTGCGCGCACGCGCCAGCTGCGCATTGGTATGGATCTGCACAACAGTGTCCTCGTCCAAACCGCTGTTGCTCATTACAGCCATGAATTGCGTCTGGGGGATAGCCGAAATTTGCATCGCCGAATGCAGCTTCGCATTATACAGCACCGGCAAAGCATCCGTGTCCGGGCTGACCGCCGCGATGCGCTGCAACGTTTTAAGCCGGGTGATCACCGTTTCGTGATTTTCCCTCGGGATGTCTTTCAGTGCCTCTTCATTCTTGATCACTTCGTAGATCGATGTCGTTTTGATATTGAAATCGGTTTGTTTGGCCAGAATCGTGGCCACATGGCCGCCAATCGCGTCGTTCAACATCGGTACCTGTGGATCTCTGATCAGGTTGACCAGCATGGGGGTTGGTTCCAGGGAGAACAGCCTGCGATGGAGATTGAGCGCAAAGGCCTTCTTGTCTTCCTCCGATTCCGCAGGAGCGGCATCCTTCACTTTTTCGATGAATGCCGTTTTATTCAAGAAGTTTGCCGCGATATCGCGCAACGAATGGATTTGGTCGTCTTGTTGAAAAACGGAAATCAGTGCTTTATTGTCTTTGCTCCATTCGGCCAGTCGATGAGTAAATTCCAGGTTGTTAATGAGCTCCGGCGCAAAATCTTCACTTCCTGCAAGTTCAGACTTGACGGCGGACCAATTGCCCTCGTTCTTCTTATAGATGCTCTCAAAGGCTCTTTGCTGTTTGAAAGATTTGAGATCGAATTTAAAAGCATCGATTAGATCAAGTTTTTTTGAGCCTTTGGTTTGATTTACCATAGCATTACCTCCGTTATATTTGGGGTTAATTAATTATAGGTTGTGAAGAAACAATAAAGCTTACTTTATGAGGTTTAGTTATTGAGCCCACCTTCTAGCATAATCTAACATTCTTTCTTCAGTTAAATCATCAGGAATTGGATTAGTTAAACCATGTCCTGGATGTCTTACACCTGGCAATTGCCTAATACTATCTAAGGTGCCTGCATCATGCTCTTCCGGACGATAATCCGCCATTTCAATCCCTAATTCAGTTCTTGCAAAATTTCGAATTACTTCAATTTGTCCAGCTTCAGTTGGTTCACTAGCTACCATTGCTGCAAATTGTCTTAATTGCTCATCCGTTAATCTTCGAGTACCTGAAGTTGTTGATAATGTTGATATTAAATGAATTACATAATCTTCATAGAGCTCTCCTCTAAGATGAATATTATCTGGTGCATGTCCTGCATGCATATCTACAAATGGAATTATACGTAAAGGTCCTTCGCTTCTTCGTGCTGGGTTTACGGCCTCAACTCCATGGCCAACTACATAGTTATACAGTAAAGATGGATTCTCCATCCTAGAGTGCGAGTAACTATCTGCGAATGGATGAATTGATAACCCAAGACCGACTGTATCAGACGATAACCCGCGAGTAATATCCGCTCTTCTTAATCTTTCTCTCTCAGAAGAACCGCCAGTTAATGAATGGAATCCTATATTTGTTTCTCTTACATGGGTTTCGGCCGAGTCTAATTCCGCTCTTGCCAACGCAACTCTCCGTTCTGATTCTACCCTATCCGGGTTACGTCCCTGATAACCTAGACCTAAAGTTTGACTCACCCCGTTGTTAAGCCAAGCATTAATGTCACCTAGTGTGAAAATCCGTAGAGATTCTGTTCTACTTACTGTAGCGTAATTTGCTCTTGCTTCTAAAACCCTCCATGTACTAGCTTGAGCATCCAATGACAATATTTCATCTGGCATTTGAGAAAAAAAAGCAATTTCAAATGAACGCTGGTTAGAAAAGCCAGCTGCTAAAGCAATAAGATAGGTTGTGTAATAATGTCCTGCTTCACCATATTTTCCAGTAATGTCCTTAATACAAATTGGATTGTTTGATGAATATTGGTATAGGTTTAACCCATCTCTTATCCCGATCGGATCCGCACTTAACCACCTTCCCAACCATGGCGCGTAATACCTCGCGCTGTGGTACTCGAGCCCGCTCTCCTCATCCCGCTCCATGCCCGTATAACGATATCGTTTGGCAGCAGCTTTTATGTCTGCATTTCTGGCTTGATAGGCTGTGGTACCGTAAGGGTGGTACTCCTCATAGCTGATGACCCTCGCCGTTTCATCCAGCTCCAGCGACGCCGAGCCAAGATGATTGTGCAGCTGATAACGTACGGTTTGAACCGCAGGGGTCCGGCCCATCGGTATATCCATGACGACATGGGGCTCGGTTTCCGTTTCTATCATGACGAATCTGTGCCGGTTGTCCATCAGACTCAGGCTAGTGCGTTCCAGCCCTGCATCCGGGCCGCTGTGCTTTTTGTAAAGTTCAAAACCGGCAATATAAATCCTTTCGTCTTTTTTGCCCGGTGGTTCACCTGCATCGGCCTGGTTCTCGGTAATTTTTCGTATCCGCTGCCCTTGCCCGTCGTATTGATAATAAGTTGTTTCCGGCGTGCCTCCGTCGGTTCGCCTCTGACGGACAGTTCTTACAAGCTCTTCTTTAAAGCTCCAGCCCATGTCTTCCAAATGCGGCATCGCGGTCATAAAGCCATGACGCGGATGGTGTGAGTAGCTGTAAGTCGTTGTTCCAACTTGTGTGCTGACCAGACGATTATTCGCCGCCTCATAGCTGTAATCCCGGATCCAGTCGTTGCCTGCCGCCCGATGCCGGATCTGCAGGATATTGCCGACCGCATCGTAGAGGAACCTTTGGTTGTAAGTCCGCATTGCCATCGGATCGCCGGGGATTAATTCCCTCATGAAAGGAGCATCATTCCACTTGTCTCTGCTGCCAAAGGTCAGCGCCGTATTATTCTCCCTGCCTGTGGCCTCAAACAGACGATACAGGGCATCGTATGTATAGGCTGAGACCCCGGTGATCTTCTGATTGTTAAAAAATACGACCGGAATGTTCTTATCCTCTATATGCGTGATATTCCCCACCGGATCATAGGTGTAATGCCAATCCTGAAGCGGGTCGTTATTTTGTCGTTTCGTTTCAAGGCGCTTCAGCCGGAAAGTTTCCTTGTCGTAATAAAACCGTGTTATTACATCATTGCCGTAAACAATTTTATTGCGCTGGCCCTTCTCATTGTAGTCAATGTCTTTAATATAGACCGTTGTAATGGCCGGGTCGGCATGGGTGACGCTTTCACCGTTAAGCAAGCTCGCTTCGTTATAAGAGGGCGTAATCACGCTGCCGTCCGGTGCAATTTGTTTCGTGATTCTTCCAAGGGCATCCGTTTCGGCAATCAGGGTAAAGCTTTCAGCTTCAAGATCGGCGACTAAGTTGGCATCAACCCAATTGACAACGCCCTTATAATTTCTGAATAGCTTACGGGTGGTGGATTTCGGCTGCCCTTTGAAGTCATATTCAGGCATTACCAATACTCCGCCGGTGTCATAATGCTTGATGACTTGCCCCCTGAGGTTTTTCTGTTCGGGGCTGGTCTCTGTTTCTCCATAAAAGTATCGCTCAAAAATATGGTCGAGAGGGCTATCGCCATCGCCGCCTATGACCTTATTGTAAACAGGCCGATGCAGGATATCGTAAAAATATTGGAATTCATGATCCCGCTCATCCCAGGTGCGCAGCGGTTGGCCCAGGATATTCGCCAGCAGCCACCGCCCGCCGGCATCCATGCTGCACTGATAAACCTTGTTCCCCAGCATATCGTATTTGTATGACATCACCATATTGCCGCGGGCGTCGGTAATTTTGCGTAAATTACCCTCAATATCAAGCTCGACTCGGGTATGAACAAATTCATCCTCATCGGCCACCATATGTTTATTATGGTCAACCGACAATACAGGTCTGCCTAAAGTATCAAAGTGCTGAACGTTAGGGGTGCCTGCATGTTTGGCGGCTTTATCGGCGGCCGACTTTTCCCTCTCCGGATCTTTGCCTGCCGCCAGGAGCTCGGCATCGATCAGACGATTGGTTCGTTTGTGATACCACAGAGACTCCAAAATCGTATCGTTTTGATCGTATACCGCTTGTTTCCATGCATCGAATTCCGTGCGCGATAACGTGCCGTCGGGCATTTCCGTTTTGATGAGCCGTCCCGGAGCATCGTAATACATGATCGGCGTAACCCCGGTTTCGACCAATTCCTTCAGATCTTCGTACATGTGCGTTACCGAATAGTAAGGCTCATATTGCTTGACGGCATTACCTTTATTGTTGAGCACGGTTCTTCCGCTGCCGATCCATCGCAACTGCTTAGGGTTAAGCGCGGCGGTATCGATATCGTCGACGATGTAAGTATCATCGGGACCGACCGTCACTTGCTTTGCCTGCCCCGGTTCGGCCTGCGCCTTTTTCATGACCACCTGGCCAAGACCGTTTATAAATTCAAAACTGATCTGAATGAGCGACTCATTGTTATTCCGATAATGGTCTTCCCTTGCTATTGAGGCGACAGCAGCCGGTTTGCCTGAATTTCTGTAAGCCTCCAAGTCATAAACATATCTTGCCGTAGCATGCTGCAATAAGCTTTTCCCGCGTTCCACCAATAAGCTCGAAACCGGCGCTTGGAAGAATTGATTGACCAGCGTACGTTCCTCCTCCGAAGAAAACTCAGTCAAGCCGGTCAGATCATCGGCTTCACTGCCTTTGCCGAAGACCGCCATTGCCTTGACCAAGCCCAGTTCATCCGTGATCGCTTCGGAAATATTGTGATTCGGATCTTTCATTCGTTGCGGTGAAAGGGTCCTGTAATTAAAGAGCTCGACCTTTGTTTTATTGCCTATTGCATCCTCGGTTTCTTCAATGAAGAGGCGAGAGCTGTCGTATTTCACCCTTGTAACGGCGCCGTAGGGATCGGTATGCGAAATAGGAAGATAAAAACGGTCCCGGGCAGCGGCTATAGCTTCACCCGTAACGATATATTGAGCGGTCCCCGAGCGGATCCACCAGCCGTCATCGCCCTCCCTTTGCGTGAATTTGCCTTCCAGCAACAGCCCTTCCTGAACTCTTGTACCAAAAATATGACCTAGCAAGGCCGGCGTATAAGCCAATTGATAGCTTTCATAAGGCAGCGCGGGCGATGCCATTTGATACAACGGCAAAGCATCCTTTAGATTGTCGCTGCGGTAAATGGTGCGTATATGTTCGATCAATCTTTTCTGTGACGTCCCGGGTGCGGGTTCTTGATCGACTTGGTGATAGTCCGCTTGGGCGGCAGCCGTAAGGATATTCTCAAAATCTTTCACCGTATAGAACGGACCGTTTTTCGTTACACCCTTCAGCTCGTAAGTTTTCGTTTCGGCCGGAAGCCGCAGTCTGTATGAAAAATCCTTATCGATATCATTGGTAAAGCTGTTTTGCATATAGGTAATAAGCAATTTATTCTGTGCCTTCTGTGTTTCTACGGGTAAGGATCGATTCGCTTTCAATCTCGGATAAACGACCGAAGCCGACTCCAATACGTTCCCATACTCGTCCAATTTAATATTGAGGGAATGGGCAATCCGCGGGTCATCCGTGTTCCGCTCGTAGCTGTAAGTGACGGCCTCGTTCTCTTTCACAATAAAAATCGCGTGTTTATTTGACCCTTTTGGCTGCAGCAGCTCGATCACGCAATTATGCGTAGCCGCGGAATATGGCAATGACGGAACATCGTGAGAAAAAACTTCCGAGCGGAGAACCATGCCTTTGCAGGCGCGCAAGGCCTCCCTCCATTCCTGAGTGCCGAGACGGTCAATCATAGACGGGTCTAATCCCGGCGCGGCAATGACCCTCGCATCGGGCAGAGGGATTTCATGATTGACGACGGAAACACCCTGCCGCGACAATTCTTCATACCAATATTCTTGGGCAAACTGGTTGAGAATGCATTCCCTGCTTATGAAAGCACCGGTATGAAACCAGCTTTTAGTGATGACCGGCTCCTGATGCAGCGTTTGGTCCACGATATTGCTCGCTTCTCCTTTGACCCAATGGTCAAAAAGTTCGGAATCCGTCTGCTCCACCATGCCGAAGCCTCTGAATTCTCTTTCGGCATGGTCGTAATACCCGTGATGGTATCTGTAAGAGCTGACGAACCGGTGACCTGAAATCCGGTCTCTTGTTTCTGTTTGTGAAATGCAATGAACCGGGAAATGCAGTTTGGTGATCCATGGCCTGCCTGCAAGCTTATCATCAATGTAGAACGTGGTCGAGGGGGTATATTCCAGCTTCACTTCTTTGCCGAGATTATTTTTGTAAGAAATCATGAGGTGAGGCTTCTTGCCGTTCATCAGGTCAATGTATTGTAGTGGAGCTCTGGCATCCTTGGACAAAGGGCTTGACCAGACGATGCAGGCAACACCATTGCCCAGTAAATCGGCAACCGTAATTTTGGACTGGTTATGAAGCTCAGGGAAGGGGTTGATTTCTAATGGAGCGTTGCTGAATGCGTTTCCGCTTAAGTTCATCCAGCAGGTGAATTTGTTTTGGCCCAGATAAATAATGTCGGTCGTACCGGAGCCGTCAAGATCGGCCAATCGCACATAGGACGGATTGAAGGCATCCGGATGATCAAAGACCGGAGCGTGATCCATGCCCACCTTAGCGCCAAACCTTCCGTAGCCGAGATTCGGCCAATAACAGACTTCGCCGTTTCTGATTCTGACGATATCCGTCAGGCCGTCACCCGACATATCCGCCAGGAAAACGGTTTGTTTGGGGTCGGCGAATATGATAGCGGGACCTGCTTCTTCATCAAAGGGCTTAGATGTTTTGTGTAGGAACTCAAATCCTTTTCTGCCGGCCGATTCGTACCAGGTGAACACATGGTCTTCCGTCAGTAAAACCTCCGGTTTGCCATCCCCGTTCAGGTCGATCATCCGGGCACTGGAATCTCCCATATGGATATTGGGCATGTTTGCAAACGTCCGGAAAGTCTGCCACTCTTCGTCGTCACTTAATTCAAAAAATCCTTTCGGCTCGTCGTTAATCTGCACCAGCTGTTTGCTTCCATCCGCATCCAGATCCAATAATTGCAATTGCGAACCGAGGCCTGTGAAAGAAGGCTTAGGCGAAACCAGCTGCGCCTGTTCAAACCTTCCGCCGCCCAAATTGCGTTTGTAATACCAGCCTTCGCTTTGCTCGGTCAGAATGCCGGAGAGGCCTTCGTTAAACAAATCGGTGAATTGATGGAGCGGTTCATCCAATCCCGCAGGCGCATGAATAAGATCATCCGGCGAAATAGATTTGACATCCCTGTTCCACTCATGTTTCTGATACTCAAACTGGATGGGCGGCATATGTTTATCCGTGTAGGTCCCGTCCGGTTTCTTAATGTATCCATAAGCGGTAATGGAATTTAAGAAGGTAAAATCTGCTCCGCTTGCGGTGTCATATTCAAAGTTAAGAGATTTGACCATAGCCGAGCTGCCTGGAAGTTCGATAAAATCATGAAACAGCAGCACTCGTCGGCAGATCCTTGTCGTTCTGATTTCAAAGCCTGCCTTGTATTCCGAAAATGCGTCTGATCTGTAATCCCAATCCTTTATTTGGGCAAATGGAGCGCCCGTTCCATATTCACCGTAATCAAATACCGTTCGGAACATGTAATCCGTTTCGTTCGGATAGGCGTCAAATAAACGTGTGTAGGGCACTTTGTTACCGTATAGTACCTTCTCCAGATACAGATTGGTGTATATAATATTTCCATTTTCCAGGCGGTTCCTATTGTGAAGCAACGAAGCGTCAAATCCCTTGTCGTCTTCTCTTTTATAGATATAATGAGCGCAATTGCCTTTATCGTCGAAGACAAATTCAGGCAGCCATTCGAATATTTTGTTCGCATCCTTAGGGTCGGAAATTGTTGATGCGGCGCTCCATCCGAAAAGCGTCGTTACGTTCTCTTTCGTAATTACCCTCCATTTAATTTCCTGTGATGTTTTCCCCGACCACCTCTCGATTCTGGCAAATAAGCCTTCAATACGTGGTCTGTAAAATCGGACCGTGAATAAGCCGTCCGGGGAATCTTTTTCTTTAATAATGTAGTTACCACCCTCATCAACACTAAATTGACCATCCGCCTCTTTTTTAAATTCCGGAACAAGGTCCTCTGCCTCGGAAAAAAGGAACGTATCCGAATCGGGGTCATCCAGATATTGGGGAAGCCCTTTATCGGTTTTACGTTTAATGGACGGCAGGCTTAATGTCCATCCCAAACCGAAAATACCATTGCCGGCACCTGAATTGTAAGTTAGGTTCAAAGCGGGTGAAGCGCCTCCCCTGGTCGGGGAGAAAGGAAGGGGAACAGAAAAGGAAGCGGTTCCATTGACGGCATTGACAGAAAACTTTTCATCAATTCCTTTTATTGCGCCGCCGCCCTTGGGCAAAGAAATGGAAGGAATCTCAATTGCATTGGACTTCGTTTTTCCTCCATCTTCTTCAAGGAATTGTGAAGGGGATGCTGAGCTTTCTACTTCTTCTTTTTTCATGTATTCACCTCTTCTATCGATATACATCTTTCCGAGAGGTACTGATATCGAAGCAAGTATATCATTCCATCTCATTCAACAAATATCCTTTGACGAGAAAAAACTTGTTTTGACGAGTTTTGTTGATTTTTGGTTAAATGCCAAATATTTCGGGTTTACAAAAACCATTCTTCAGCGTATATTCAAACCATTCAATTGTTTCCTCAGTGCAAAAATTTGTCCGATGTTTTAAATTTGTTCTCTGGGGAAACTTATATGGAGGGATTTTACATGATGAATTGGTTGCGAGGCAGTAAAATGGCGGCAGGAATATTGACCATACTGCGGCTGTATGCAGGGTGGAAATTTGTCTCGGCCGGATGGGGGAAATTAACCGGCGATAAACCGTTTGATGCCTCCGGATTTATGAACGGGGCGATTGCCAAAACTGGCGGAGAAAGGCCCGTCGTCCAACAATGGTACGGGGACTTCCTGCAAGGGTTTGCCCTGCCGAACGTAGAGGTGTTTAATTTTCTGATCCCTTGGGGTGAGCTTCTTGTCGGGCTTGGCTTGATTACGGGCACACTTACGACGTTCGCGGCACTCATGGGCATTTTCATGAATTTCAACTTTTTGTTTGCCGGGGCGATCAGCAGTAATCCGAATCTGATTCTCGTCCAACTTTTCATCTTGGCGGCCGGGGTGAATGCGGGTCGATTCGGCGGGGATTACTGGGTGATTCCATGGATTCGAATATATTCGCGAAAAATCTGGAAGGTGAACTTTAACACCTAATTTGGGGAGATATTGCAAACGCTTTGTTCAATTGGACTGCCAGTACATAACATTGGCGGCAATACGTCCGTAGCGGTCCGGCGTTCGTTATGCATCGAACACCGCGCGTTAAGAACAACGCGCGGTGCTTCGAATCTATAATAAACAAGTGATTTTCCGAAGACAAGCCAATATTAATGAATGAAGGATTCTAACGCTGATGAGCAAAGTCATTGTAGCAGAATCCGTCTATTTCGATAACTGAAATGTTAAATTAGCTTTGTGACAAGCGCTAGAATCCCAAAATAGACATTTTGAACTCTTTAAGCTCTGTGGCAAGCGTCCGATGAGCTTTGTGTGGGGCCAAGGGGGGTGTTCGATTCGAGGATTCCTTACTCCGCTTGCTTCGCGCAATCCTCTAGTTCAAGAAGCTCCATTTTGACCTCCAGAGCTAAGGATTTATCGTCTAAATAATCTATATAGTATGCCAACACCATAACCAGATACAATACCGATGTAAATTATGCCAATACTATAAACCGTCAGCATCATGTCAGGCTGGTTTCCAATAAAATATTTGAGACCGTAAAGCGGTCCGGCAAAAATCAATGCACTTGGAATAAAGATAATATCAATTTCTGCGTAGTATCCAAGAAATAACAACAAGATTACAACCAGCCAGTAAGCAGTCGCCGCTATTAAGAAATCTTTCCTCTCTTTATACCCGGCAATGAAACCGCTAATTAGCCAGAGTAAAACGAATATTGACGAGCATATCACTTGGACAGCGCTAGGTGAATTTCCTTTTAAATAAGCATTGAAATTTATAATACTAAAAGGTATGGAGAAAGTAACCGCGACTATCCAAACTTTCGGTAGCATAATCTACACCTCTACCTCATTATCTACACCTATTCCTCGAGATTTGATAAAATTAACTAATCGAGTATCTATTGAGGAGTTGATGGCCGTATGAAACTAAATCAAATACTGATCATTGGTGATAACCCGGGAGAATGGCATCCTCTCGAGCCGGTGAAGCATGAATTGGAGGAGATCCTGGAAGCGAATTTTCAATTGACCTTCACCCAAGATTACAATGACTTATCTGTGCTTGACCCCGGCAGTTATGCAGCCATCATCTCCTATGCGGATATCTGGTCACGGGAGCTTACATCCGAGCAAAAAGCCGGTCTCCTGCGGTTCGTTGCGAGCGGCGGCGGATTGCTCGTCATTCACAACGGCATTTCATTGGCCGGCAGCTACGAGCTGCTGCAAGTTGTCGGTGCCAAGTTTGTCAGCCATCCGCCTTATCAGCCGCTCAGCTATTACAAAGCATTGGATGGGCATCCGCTGGTTCAAGGCGTTGAAGATTTTACTGTCGATGAGGAACCGTACCAGTTCGAGTTCGATCCTTTCACACCTCGCACCGTATTTCTGGAGTTCGAATTTGAAGGGACAAGATACCCGGCATCGTGGGAGCATCAATATGGGTTAGGAAAGGTGGTTTATTTGCAACCGGGCCACTGTGCTGAATCTTTCAAACCGAAATCTTTTCGGCGGCTTATCTTAAATTGTGCCCGGTGGACTGCCGGATTGGAAGAGCATATCGATATGGGAAAAAAAGACTCCGTTTGAGGGTCTTTTTACAAGCTCATGATCTTTGTACATAAAAACCGCTCAACTCCCGGATATTTCTCTCCCAAGCTTCTTACTGAGAACCCGCATGCTCTATAAAAGTGAACAGCATCTTTATCCGTTTCGGCTTCGATTGTACGAATGTCATGTAACGATATAATCTCATCAATTAACTTTCTTCCAATCCCTTTTTCTCTATATTTATGATCCACAGCAACATGCAGAATTACTGCGAATTTCTCTTCCGGAATTAACCTCAAGCCAATTATCGCTGCCGCTTCACTTTCCATTTCTTCATAGTAAGCATACACCGAACGTAACGGGTCTTCTTTATAAGCCTTCACGGTCCTGCTCATCTTCTCTGAATCCGGGTTATAAATGCATTGTGCCATTACTGAAGTAACATCCGCTGAAAACTCTTCGACTTGTTTTAAATAAACCATCGTTCCAACTCCCCTTACTTCAGTCATCAGATAGTTTCTTTTTAAAATATACAGCGGATTCTTCATAGCCAATCGCATTATAAAAATCGCCGGCTCTTCTCGTCGCAAGTGCAACCATTTTGGATCCCCGCTCAATTGCTTTTCTTTCACATAACTCCATCAATTGCTTCCCAATTTTCATTCCTCTATACTCGTCCAGAACAAATAATTCTTCCACCCAGCTTACTTCTCCATTGGCATAAAAGGTGGAATGATGAAAAACTAACACATACCCAATGATATTCGAATCCTTCTCCGCAATAAGTATATCGGCATTAGGGTTACTCAAAATATCATGATAGATCCTCGAAAAATCCCCTTTGTTCAGCTTATAACTCGTCGCAAGACTCGCCGCCAGCTTAAACACTTCATCTTCATCGTCAAGTGATGGTTTTCTGTACGTGAAACTCATTGCAAACAATCCTTTCCATTCAAGCGCTTGTTGCGGTTACATCATTTTCGAGCATTTGCAGCGGAAACGACGCGAATCAATCTCTCACTGTCCCGTTCAAGCCATATTGTTCGTCTGTAAAGCTGATCGAGAATGAACAAGAATGGCGATTGAATATCTTTGCCTTCTGCATGTTGACCAATGTAGATCGTTAACAGTGAAACATAATACATCCTCATAAGTAGCGGAAGCTTTTCGATTTCATCTTCATTTAAAGTCATATATCGAAAATACTGATCTACAAAAGATTGCACATGTTCCAAGGAATCATCGCCGAATTGAAGCAAATGATTCAAACAAACAGCCAGCTCCAACGCTCGCAAATCCCAACTGGCAAAATCGAAGTCAAGCACACCGTTCATTTGGTCGTTACTTCCAATAAGAAGGTTAAAGATTAATAGATCATGGTGAACAATCTGCTGCGGAAGTGCGTCCAGCTCCCCCTTGCAGTTTTCAATTTCCTCTAATAGCTCTCGAACGATCTTTATTCCCTCGGGTTCTAACGCGAACGATGGACTATCAATAAATTTTAAAACGGCTTGCCTTCCGCTTAGCTGATGAAGGGAATCCAGATGATGGAACACCAACCCCTGAGCCTCCCCTTCTTGCGGCTTGAATAAGCTTAGGGCCGCACTTAATTGTCCGGCTGTTCTGCCCATTTCCTCCACATGTCCGATTCTTGTTGGATCAGGCATCTCGCCTTCGATGTAATGGACAACAGCTCCCAGTTTGCCGGAGATCTCAACAAAGTTACGGCCGTCTTTCGCAGGAATAAATTCAGGCACCTCGAACGATAGTCCGCATTGCTGCAAATATGATATCAGCTCGATCTCAAACTTCAGCTGGGCAACGTCTTTGGTTTGCGGATTATAAACCCGGGCTACAAATCTATGGTCGTTTATACGGATGATTTTCGTCAGATTCGTCAATCCGAACGGGACAGGTTCTACTACATATTGTTTTTCATCGAAATAATACGACAACAATTCACGGATCATTCGTTCCATGCGCGCTCCTAATTTACCGATGCTATAGGCATCATTTCAATCAGATTGATCATATGCCCGTCGGGATCGAACACGTCAAACATAACATGATGATTCCAAGGAGAATCCCAGGTTTCCAGATCGGTTACCCGGCACCCTTTTTCCTTTAAAGTTTTATATAATTCCGGCACATTGCTGCACTTGAGGTTGAACAGAGGAGGTTCGATTGCCTGGAACGGCTCCTTCATTTCCGCTAAGGTGAGCAATGCGGCATTCTCGGGATGCGGGTTGCAGAACAGCGTAGCACCTCTTTTTCCGTCTCCCCAATCCTCTATCCCCCGGCAGACAAGTCCGAGATTTTCAGTATAAAATGTAATCGACCGCTCTATATTGCCGCAGGGTATGAATACTCCGCCAATCTGTTGAACAGGCATTGTGTTAGCCTCCTTGCTTGATATCTTTGTTAATTCTATAATGGAAGGTCAGTTCCCTTTATTTTGAAGCAAAAGGCTGCACTAGAGCAGCCTTTTGCTTTCTTTTAATTCCTCGTCTTCACTTTTGGTTAGACCATACAGGCACTCGTCGAAATGTTGACCTTGCGTGAATACATGTATAATAGTCAACTGATTTTACGAGCGACGATCTGATTTCCGTTCACATCATAATGACTGAATCGGACGCTGCCATCAGGCTCAACCTTGAAAACTAGCCGTTCATCGATGTTCTTGGCAATCCATGTGGTAGAATCGGTTTCTTTAGAAACCGGAATGATTTCATACTTAAACCAAGCGCCATGATATTGCTTAGGCATAAACAAATACAGTTTGCCGTCTTCATAAGTTATGATGATGGTTCGGTCCGTATAAATACCATACCGTTGAAATAGTTGATGAAATCGTCCAATAGCAATGTCAGAAACCTCAAGCTTGGATAATTGATCTAAGGCCTCTTTCATACTAAACGAGAATTCTTCGAAAGAGGCTTGATCATAACGCTTCCCATATTCATAGACCCCTGCGTACCGCCGCATCTCGTTGTGATCAATCTGTATACGTTCTACTGGTTGAGGTATCTGCACGTCCTCTCCAAATGCAATTCGGGCTAACTCTTGACCAATAGTTTCAACAGGCGTCAGATTGATGTTACTTAATACAATCCGCTATTATTAGTAACCCAGGCTACATAAATTCTATGGGCTCCATCGTTGTATAGCTCTTTTCCAATATTGCTTTCCAAATTGGACAGATCAATGGAAATTTTATATTCCCCCTCTAAGATATGACCTTGTGTATCCGTAAAATCTTTCGTATTATACGCAACATGTGCCAATCCTTTAGTCCATAAGCCAATTACACCGGATTGCCAAATCATCAAAAATACAACAGCAAACCGATATTGCGGCAAAAAGTCCTTTTTTAGTCTTCATTTCATTATGTTTCTCCCCTCAAGATCGGTTCTAGTCGAGCTAAATCACCCGTTTGCCTGCTGAAGCTTGATAACGTTCAAGATAATAATCCAGCAAAGCATACAATACGCCAACCGCTCCGAAGATCAGAATGGAGCTGCTGATATTTAATTGGTACCGGCTGACAAAATCATCGCTGTAAAACGTATGGAAGACCCATATCCCACCCATTCCGCCGAGGAGGCAATAAATCAGTAACCGGCCGACGAATGGTGATATAATTCTACGGATAACCATGGATACCGGCAACAATATCACCGGGTAAAAGACACAAGCGATAAGGAACGCAATCACGACAAATGCGAAACCCAGATTACGAAGGCCATAATATTCGGTCGTAAAGATTTTATATCCTTCCAGAAATTCCAACCCCAGCACCGCAGCAGTGAATAAAATAATAAAAGCAGCCCATAGAATCATGTACCTGACGATGTTCAAGTTAAAACCACCTTTAATTAATTTGATACGTACTAGACGGTTCATCTACACAACAGGTTTCAACTTTTTTAATAATGCATGATCACCACACGCTATATTAGAGGCATAAAATAGCCGCAGATGAACAGATGTCCATCTACGGCAATTCGGCAGACATGGAAGCGAAAACCAAGACAACATTTTTCATCGTGATATCCTGCATTTGTCTATAGTATAACGCTGGTATTCTAAGGGAGCACGGTAACGTTTTATTATAACAATTTATGGCCGCCTAAATAGCAACTTCCATCTTGATTGATGAATGATATTGATAATTGATTAATTTGAAATCATCGATGGTGAAATCATCGAAATTGGTGATTTCCGGGTTGACCCACAGTTCCGGAGCCGGGTATGATTCCCGTGCGATCTGTTCCTTCAACGGTTCAATATGTCTCTCGTAAATATGTGCGTCATTGATGTTAAATGTTAATGTCCCTAATTGATATCCCGTCACCTGCGAAATCATGCGTTGTAAAACATAATATTGAAAAACGTTTAGCGGATGCCCTAATCCGATATCATTGGACCTCGCACTGACGATTAAATGAAGCTGTCCTTGTTTTACGATCCATTGATTATTCCAGACACACGGATATAACTCCATTTGATCAAGATCGTCAACATCCCATAGAGAAATCACATGCCTTCTGGAAGCAGAATTGTTGATCAGTTGATCAATTAAGTTATGAACTTGATTTGTAATCTTTCCATTGATCATGATCGGTTTGCCTAACTGGTAGCCGTATGCTTTGCCAATGTTATTGTTTTTGTTTGTCCATTCTTTCCATAGGGTCACCTTATTTTCATCAAGGTAAGTACAATCACTCGTTCGCTTCACATAAAACCAGAGCAATTCATGGATCGCAAACTTCCACGGAATCCTTTTGGTCGTTAGGATCGGAACTTCTGTGTTATCATACGAAATCTGCTTGCAGATTACACTTTTCGTATAGGCCGGTGTGCCGTCACCCCAAACGGTTCTAACTGCTTGCTCTTTGTCCCATACACCGTGCTCCAGAATATCTACGACCAGTTCTTTATACGTGTTATCGGCTGCCGACATTGTTTTCTCTCCTCTGATTGAACGAATACACTTGATATTCCCCGTTACCGGAAGAGAACCTTAATATATTTCCATCGCCAGGTATACCTTCAAAATAAGCGCCGACACACCCGGTCGTGCACCTGTGTCCGGATAACAGAATGTTCGCTTCTCCAGTGCCATGTACATGTTCAAGTTCTTGCATAAAAGAAAACACTCTTTTAATGAAGCCGTCAATTTCCTCAACGCCATTGTAAACAGAAGAATCAGGTACTGCGCCGGCCATTTTTACTTGCTCCCTTATTAATCCGTCCGCCTCCCCCAGATCAAAAACATCGAGTCTCGAATCGATGGTTGCTTTCATTCCGGTTGCAATCTCTGCCGTTTGAACAGCTCTTTCTTGTGGAGAGGAGAATACATAGTCAAACTTTATATTTCCAAGCTTCTTTCTCAGAGATTCCGCTTGCTCTAAACCATGCTGATTTAACGGCCGTCCGTGTCTTCCCTGAAGCCTGCCTTCTTTGTTCCAATCGGTTTGACCGTGCCTTACCACATAGATCATGCCGCACCTTCCATTCGTGTGATACGTATTAGGGGTAAGCGGGGAGACTTTGAGCCCCTCTCACTATGTACTTTATTTTTTCATTAATTATGGATCGATCTATAGAAGTTGAACAAGTGATTTGCCTTAATATATGATTTCTAACGCTGATGAGCAACGTTATTGTAGCAGAATCCGTCGATTTAAATAACTGAAATGTTAAATAAGCTTTGTGACAAGCGTAAGCATCCCAAAATAGACATTTTGAGCTCTTTAAGCTCTGCAGCAAGCGTTAGAACAGCCGATGAGCTTTGTATGGGGCCAAGGGGGATGTCCGAATCGAGACTTACCCCACTTGCTTCGCGCAATTCTCTAGTTCAACTTAAATAGTAATTCAACCAAAAATACTTCTAAGATTATACCAATGATCTGCTACCCATATCGATTCATCAACAAACCTTTGAACCGCATGTCCGCTTCTTTCAGCATCCACTCCGACCCACTCCGCCTCTTTCCACCAAGTTAATTTAATAGATCGAATAATTTGTTCCTCGGTCAACGGTAAACTTTCGGTATATCCTTTGATGAATGCATCTGCCGCTTCAATATTTAGTACATCGTTCCATAACGTGCAAGACAAAATTGGCCTCGAAATATCAAATTCGGGGTATATGTAGCTTAATCGGTCAAAATCTAATATAGCCGAAAGGCTATTTTCGTTAAATAAGAGGTTGTCCACCCAAAGGTCCCAATGCACCCAGCCTTTTTCACATGGAGAGAATATCGAAAGGTCAATCGTATCAATAATTCTCTTCTGTTTTTCTAATGCATTAATATAATATATAGCGTTTGACGCGGTCGCTTGATGCCAACGTCTGGTCCAACACGTTATCATTCTTTCTTTCGAAGGGATTTCCCAATGAAGCGGCTTGGAACAAGTATGACTTTTATTAAGAAGGACATGCATTCTTCCTGTTGCCTGCCCCAAACCATACATTTGGTCCGAATTAACCTTGCCGGCGCTAATCATCCGACCCTCACAGAAATCAGTCAGCATAAACCTCTCGCCCGAAGGTGTCTGATGAATATACTCACCGTTCCGGTCATAAATATGTGGACAGGGGACGCCTTTCTTATAAAGCAGCGATTGTAAACGAAGTGCACTTTTTACGTTATTAAGATCGCTGTAACGCTGCCAATTGTATTGCTTAACAAACAAAGGTCCTCTATCCGTCTCTAGTTTCCACTTTAAATTCTTATACCCCCGATTGATCTCTTCGAAGGCAAATGTCTTAATTCCCCAGCTTTTATCGAGTGCCTCTATGATCTCGTCTCTTATTTGTTCGGCACCGCCCATTGAACACCTCCAAAATATAGAAAACCTGGTGGTCGCTTTATTTTTATGATATAGAATACGCGTTCGTCTGTAAACAAAATATTGACCTTTTTATCCCAATTCCAAAAAAGGAGGAAAGCCATGATAAGCCACGGCAATTCCTCCCCTCAATACCGCAGTATTAATATTAAGGAAAATGTGACGCGGATGCTCCGCTCA
The DNA here is from genome assembly GCA_041281825.1 of Paenibacillus tarimensis. GTDB lineage: Bacteria > Bacillota > Bacilli > Paenibacillales > Paenibacillaceae > Paenibacillus_D > Paenibacillus_D tarimensis_A. The sequence continues at coordinate 5,270,545 of CP166298.1, forward strand.
TAAAAACACCGGGATATCCCGATGCTCATGACCTGCTTCCAATCACGATAGCCGTGTTCTCAAGAGGAAATTCTAACGGACACAGCGGCCGCTACCCGGAGCCATTTGGGGCCGTTTGAAATGTCTAACGGACATAGCTGCAGCTATTTGATGAAAACAGCCACGTTTGGCGGTGCTTTGGAGTAAATAAGCGCTGTGATGTCCGTTAGAATTGAAAAATGGTTGGTTTGAGCAAATAAGCATCCGTGGTGTCCGTTAGAATATTAAAACCCACCGTGATAGACTGCGCAGTCAACGATAGGTTTCGAATATATAATGTCGTTCGGGTTGCTGTGTCCTGGACAGGACGAGGGATCTCTGGTTTTAGTTTCCATGTGCCAGGTCTAAACCCACCGCCTTTAGGTGGTTAGCTTCCAGCACGTTGATGAAAGAGTAGGAGGTTAACATCAAAAAAAACACTAGTCACTTATAATGTTGATTCCGCTAACGGTTGTACTTGCTGCTATTTGGCGAAGAAACGCCATTAAAAGTTTTAACTGTTGCAGGTAACGTTATTTGCTGAAATCCGCTCTCAAAACCGTGAAAATTGGCAAATAGGCGCGCTGGCAACCGTTAGCCTTAAAATAATGGGACAAACCGGTAAATAACGTCGCTGATAACCGTTAGAAATAACTGGCATGCTATCGTTCTGTTCTGAGAAGACTACATTCTTTTAGAGTTGACATTTGTGTTTTAAAGTAATGATTAGCCTGCGAGCATGCCGGGTTCAGTCGGAAGCTTTAGGTGGCTTTAGCCACAGGTTGCTTTTCAGCAGGCTTTAGCCTAAATAGCGACTTTCAGTCGCAAAAGGAACCTACCGACTTTAGTTTCAACAACATATAGTCACCTCTATATACAGCTTCGTCATTCGGCCGGAAAAACAAACGAAACCCACCGCTTAAATAGGCTGCTGCCTAATGGTGAGTTTTCGTCATTTACCTATCGGCTAAAATCTTGATGCTTACCATTTCAACACAGATACACAAAATGTCAATCGCTGCTTCCAATTCCTTCATCGAAGGGAAAGTAGGAGCGATTCGAATATTGCGGTCTCTCGGATCCTTGCCGTAAGGATAAGTAGCTCCTGCGTTCGTTAATGTAACGCCGGCTTCCGCGGCCATATTTACAACATCTTTGGCACAACCGTCTAAAGTATTAAGGCTAATAAAATAGCCCCCGTTCGGTTTATTCCAGAAAGCAATATTTTTCCCGCCTAACTCCGACTTGAGCTTATTTAAAACCAGGTCGAACTTAGGTTTTATTATGGCCGCTTGCTTTTCCATGTGTGCTTTCAGGTTATCCATGTTTTTCAAAAAGAGAACATGCCGAAGCTGGTTTAACTTATCCGGACCAATCGTCTGGATCGATATCTGTTTCTTAATAAAATTCAAATTCTCCTCGCTGGACGCCAACATGGCAACTCCTGAACCGGGAAACGTTACTTTGGATGTAGAACTGAACATGAAGACGCGATTCGGATTACCTGCACTCTTACAAGCGGCAAGGATATTTTTTAATGGATCGGGACTTTCGGTTAAATGGTGAACCGTATATGCATCATCCCAGAAAATTCTGAAGTCCTTTGCCTTCGTATTCATAGATGCCAGACGATCGACTGTCTCATCCGAATAGGTAATGCCGTCCGGGTTGCTGTATTTAGGAACGCACCATATCCCTTTGATCGCATCATCCTCACTTACAAGCCTTTCAACAGTATCCATATCCGGGCCGTCCGGTTTCATATCTACGATGATCATCTCGATATTGAAGCGCTCGCATACGGCAAAATGTCTGTCATAACCTGGGCTTGGACATAAGAATTTAACTTTGGGAAGCTTCATCCAAGGCATTTCACTGTCGCAAACTCCGTGAAACATCGCTCTGGATATCGTATCGTACATCATAGTAAGGCTGGAATTGCCGCCAATGATGATTTCTTTCGTACTCACCCCAAGCATTTGAGAAAACAATTCCTTCGCCTCGGGTATTCCGTCAATGCCCCCGTAGTTACGATAGTCTGAATTATCCACCGATTTCAAATATTCACTAGAACTTAATATATCAAGCATACCCATGGACAGATCAAGTTGTTCAGGGCACGGTTTGCCCCGGGACATGTCTAACTTAAGATTCTGATTCCGGTACACATCATAACTCTGTTGCAGTTTTTGATAACGTTCCTTTAATTCATTTGTTCCTAATGTGAAATAATCCGTTTGCTCCTCCATTTCCTCACGCCCCCCGCAATTAGCATTTAGACAGATTATATCACAGTTTGCTCCGTTGCTATACTGGCGCCTATTCGTCCTGAAACCGATCCAGAACGGCAAACTTCGCCTTCACATGACTCTCATGCAAATTGTGGCGGTACCTCCGGAACGACATCATCCTTCATATCAAAGCCACGCACTACAATGAGCGGAATCTCTTCTGAACTGTAGCATTGCAGACATCTTACTGTACCTTTGTTACGCAGCCCGCTATCGGCTTTTTTCTTTTTCCTGCGGCTCGCTCCCTATTAGTGCAAACCCGCGCCGATTCCGATTCTCGCCCAAGCGGACAGAGGATCCGTTAATAGCTCAAAAACCTCTGTTTTCAGAACACTTCCGGACCCTGGTTCCGTTATTTGTTGTGAAATGGCAGATTATGCTAAACAAAACACCTCCAGCACCCGAGTTTCAGGTCTGGAGGTGTTTCATCAACCTTCTCGCTATTCTACCGGCCTGTCACTGTTGTTATGTGGAACCGTAATTTCAACTGTAGCTGTAGATTGGTTTCCTGCCAAGTCCGTAATCGTATAAGTAATCAGGTAGATGCGTCCTTGCCCTTTGCCGGATCGCTCGGCTCGCAACTGAAACTCCGTATCGAAGGTTCCAATGTCGGCACCTGCGATATCGTCCGCCGTGTCTCCATCACCCTCGTCCGTTTCATTGCTCGTAATGGAAGTCAATACGATCGTACTGACGCCGGAACCTTCATCCTCCCCATAGACGCTCATCGTAACGGTCACCAGCTTTTGATTCGCAGGCCATAAAGTCTGCGTGCTCGGAGTCAATGTCAATACCGGTGCGATCGTATCGATGTTGGCGGCAATCGCCGTTGCCGTTCCCGGATTTCCTGCCTCATCCACAAACTCAAAGGTAAAGCTGCCGTTTTCCGTGAAGGTATAGCTGCTTGAACCGCCATTGTTGGTAATCGTCACCGTTTCGCTTGGCGTGATGGTTGCCACTACATCCTGATTGGTAGGCGCCGTTGTGCTGTAGTCCACTGTCGCCGTCGGCACAACCTTGTCAATGTTGGACACCGTGGCTGTCGCGCTGCCCGTGTTGCCCGCCGCGTCCACAAACTCAAACGTAAAGCTGCCGTTTTCCGTGAACGTATAGCTGCTTGAACCGCCATTGTTGGTGATCGTCACCGCTTCGCTTGGCGTGATGGTCGCCACGACATCCTGATTCGTAAGCTCTGTTGTGTTGTAGTCCACTGTTGCCGTCGGCGCGACATTGTCGATGTTGTAGACCGTGACAAGATCATTTTCCACGTTTACCTCGTGTACGAGCACCCACATGAAATACAATGCTTTTGCCGCTTTCTCTCTGACAACGGTCTTCTTCGGCTCCAGCTCTGTGCCGTTGATCATCTGGCCTCTCGCGATCCCCTTCTCCGACCGGATGAGACCCAATTCATAAGCATCCTTAACCTTGTCGACCAAATCCGGCGATATTTCTGCCGTATCCGTAAGCTGCTCGTAGGAAACAAGCGGATAGTACATGACACCTTTGGCGCCGGCATCCAGATTCGGATCGTAATCCGGGCTGCCGGGCACTGCGGTCGTGCCGTTGTAATCGGTCATATACTTCGGCTTTGCTGTGCCGAACCTTGCGCGATAGGCATCGTCCAGAATAGCGCCCATTACCTCGCGTGTAAGCTCTCCATTCGGATATCCCGCCAATGCTGATGATTCCACTTCCATAATTGCGCTGATCGCTGCAATGAATTCGCCCACCGTCATATTCAAATCGGGATTAAAGTTGCCATTGCTGTCCTTGTGCATAACGCCGATCTGCAGCAATTTCTCGATCTGGTTCCGATAGTAAGAGCCCGCGCCTGTCGTTGTGTCGTTGGCCATTTCAGTGTAAACATTGGTCCAATCGCCCGTTGCGACGGCAGTCTTGACGTCTTGCTTCAAATAGGAAGCAATATTCGCGGCTTTCGGATCGCCTGCGGCTCCTTTGCCCGCGATTTCCGTAACGACGATCCGGGCAAATTGTTTCGCTAGGGCTTCCTTATAATGCGTTCCGTCTATTTTGTTTGCCGGATGCCCGTTAGCATAGCTTCCATCGTTGGTTTTGCCCGGAGTTTCCCCCGCTTCGATGGACATAACAATCGCGGTCGTCGCTTCGACTCCGATATCGTTGTAGTACTTGACGCTTTCCGCGTTCAGATCAATAAGAGTGACTCCTAACTCTTCAGCTGCCTCTTTCATAATATCCGGGAACAGTCTGTTCTTGAAAGAGTTCGTATAGACATGTCCCGGCTGCGCAGCGCCGTTGACTCTGGACATCGGCGTAATCAGTACAGGAATCATGCCGCGAGCCCGAATGGCAGGAATGTAAATCTCCTTGATATAGGTTTCATACATCTCTTCCGTAGCGCCTCTGCCGAATCGGCTGTTCTCATCCGTACTTTCGTCGTTATGTCCGAACTGAACCAATACGTAGTCTCCGACTTTACCCGTCATGAGAATATCGTTGAACCGGCCTTCCGTATATGCGCTCTTGAACGAACGTCCACCCATGGAATAGTTCACGACATTGACCTTGCTTAAATCGAACATATTGTCAAATACTTGACCCCAGCCGCTCATCGGCGCTTCGTCGAAGGTGTAGGATTTGACCGTGGAATCCCCAAGTGTAAATATCGTCGGAAGCGTTCCGGCCGGACGCGGTTCCGGCGCGATCGGCGTAAGAACGATTTCCTGTACGCCGACAGGCGTATTCACTTTGTTCGGTTCAATCTCGATATCAATGAAGTTCCGGCCGTTGACAAAGTTGTAGGTCCATTCATTACCGCTCGCAGTCATGGAATTACGGATTGGCACCAGCTTGGCTGCATCCCAGAACCCGCCTCTCAGAATCCGGCTCGTCTGCATTCCCGATACCGATACGGTTGTATCCGCCACAGTGGAGGTCGTTTTGACATAAACCCGGTACGCCCCCGGAGGAGCCTGTATCCGAAATGCCATGCCGTAATGGTTGTAGTTAGTACTCGACTGGTCAGAAAATTGCGGCTCACTAATGACAAATCCGGTTCCGTCGGAAGTAATTTGAGCCGTATGCACTTGTCTGGCCGGCATCGCGCTGGTCTCCTGAACAAATCCATAACCGGCCGAAGTGTTATACAGCGGCACTCCGTTATCATAGACCACTGATGTGTATCCGTCTTTGGCCTCGTTGGTAAAATTGAATTTGTAGGATGTCTGTTCGACCTGATCCGGTACGTTCTGAATAAGAGCAGCGATCGCCGTCAGATCCTGAATATCGATTTTACCGTCCATATTGATATCTCCCGCTTTGACCAAGTCCCAGTCGGAATCTGTGGATGATTTGCCGAAATAATTAGCGATCCATCCCACATCCGCGATATTGATTTCTCCGTCCTTGTTCACGTCCATCGGATCGTAATTGAGATTGACAGCGTTGTTGAATTCTTGAATCGCCTGATTCAAATCAAGGGCGGCCTGATCGATCTCCTCCTGAGTCGAATCACCATTGTTCTCTACCGCCTTAGCAGCCTGGATCGCCGATTGAAGAATCGCCACCGTGCCGGACGGATATTCCCCTGCGCCCGTTCCTTCTGCTGCGGCGAGGGCTGCAGCTTCGGCATTGACAATCAGAAAGTGAAGCAGCGATGTATCCGTGTTCCCGACCGGGCCCGAAGGAACTTTTTGAACTACTTGTCCGGGCAGGGCACTGATTAACGTCGGATCCCATCCGTCCGATCCGGCCAATATTTGCTGCGGTGTATAACCATTAGCTTCATCAGCCGTTAATTGCTTGGTCCAGCTGTACCTGTCCTTTGCATTGGCTCCCGGCCCGGAGCTGTTATATTCCCCGTATCGGGCCGTCGCTTCATTGCTGGCGTTGCCCCAGTTGTTCCAACCTACGGCTTTGATATGAGTATCCATCCAGGTGTTAATGTATTTGACATTTGCGTATGGCCTCCAGGGTCTGCCCAGATCGGCGGTGCTGTCCGTCGCACTGATATTGGCGTCAATATCCCAAGAGGAGTCCCAGGTTCCTACCGTTACGGACGATTTTAAAGCAGACGTGCCTCTTGTCAACCTGGAATTTAAGAACACATAACCGAATTCAGAGGTCGAATCCGTTGAAGCGGCTGTAACATGGCCTCCCGCCTTGCCGACGAATTTAATCTCCGAGCTGTCGAAGACCGCCGGTGCATTGCCGAAGATATAATCGCCATCGCCCTCAATAATAACGTTCTTATAGTACTGTCTGCCGTTGCCCGCGTATAGCGTGTCTTGGAAGCCAAGCACCTTCACGTTCGTGAATACGGCGCGGTCTCCCGTCACGGATAACGCAACAGCCGGCGCGACCACCGTTCTCGGATATGCAGTATTTTGAAATGTTAAGCTGTCTGCTGTGAAATGAGTTCCGGTCACGCTGACCGAGTAGCTTTTGCCTGTTCCCAAAATGAGCGTTCCTGCGGGCAAGGTTCGGCAGAAGCTCTCAGACGAAGGCGAACCGGTCGGGTCTTCCTTGCAGGCATAGTCGTCGTAGGTCAGAACCGTGCCGTCGCGGCTTTCGCCGACAAAGCTGACATAAGGCTTGTTGACCAGGATCTTCTCCTTATACACGCCGTTCTTAATGTAAATAACGGTCCTGACCGTATTGTTCGACGGGATGGAATTTACCGCATCCTGTACGGAAGTGAAATCTCCCGTGCCGTCCTTCGCAACAACGATCATAGGCGCAGGCGTAGCAATGGCCGGTTGGGTGGACGCGCCTTCTCCATTCGCATTCGTTGCCGTAACAATATAGTAATAGGTCGTGCCGTTCATTGCCGTTTCATCGACCGCAGCCGTTTCGGTCAAGCCTGCATTCCAAACGGTGTACGGTCCGGCAAAGGAGTCCGCTCTCTTCACCGTATAGGAATCAGCCCCCGATACAGCATTCCAATGCAATTCCACCTTGCCGTCGCCGGGTTTGACGGTCAATCCGCCCGGAGCATCCGGCGTCCCTGCCGGTATGGAAGCAGGCGAGGCGGCAACTTGCAAGGAGTTCATGCTTTCAAGCTGTCCGTCGGAAGCGGAAACAACATAATAATACGTCGTGCCGTTCACTGCCGTAGTATCCGTATATTCCGTCGGAACCACGTTAGCTGCGATTGTTTCGTACGGTCCTCCTGAGATCGTACTGCGTTTTACCGAATAATGGACAGCTCCGCTGACAGACTCCCAGATTAACGTTACCTGAGAATCGGAGACCGTGGCGGCGACATTCGATGGCGACGCGAACGGAGCGGTCGGTTTCGCCATAACAGGCGCGCTGTCGTCGCCGGGCGTTCCGTCGGGCGCTTGGCTTGCCAACGTATAGTAATAAGTCGTACCGTTCGATAGGCCCGAATCATAGTAGCTCGTTTGCGTGTACGGCAACGTGCTTGAAAGCGTTGTGTACGGTCCTTCCGGAGACTCGCTTCGTTTCAGCGTATACTGGGTTGCGCTCGAAACCTGGCTCCAGGAAATGCTTGCCGCCGAATCGCGGGCGGTAACCGCGATGTTTGCCGGAGGCGGCGGAAGCGCCGCCGACGCGGTAGGCGTCACGGATCGCTCCTCGGAATCGCTATTGCCGAATGAATTGACCGCGCTAATCTTATAGTAATAGGTCGTCTCATTCGTTACGGTCGCGTCGTAGTAATCCAATTGCGACAGCGGAATTTCCGATGCAATCGTCGTATACGGTCCCCCTGATGTCGTGCTGCGTTGAATCGAATATGACACAGCGTTCTTCGCAGCGTTCCATAACAATTTCACTTTGGAATCATACGGCGTAAGGCTTACCCAGACAGGCGCATCCGGCAGCGTATTTGGCTTGTATACAATAATGTTGTCCAATAACAAATTTTGCGCTGTCGTACCGCCGGTCGTCGCCAAGTAAGATTTGGCAACCGCATAATCCGTTGGTGCATCGCCGAGTGTCTTCAGCGAGAACCGCTGGCCTGCCAGCTCGCCGACCACTGTTCCATCGCTCGCCTTGGTAACATAGTAGTCGACACGGAGCGTGGCGAAGTTGACAACCGCCTTCAGATGGTACCAAACTCCATTCGAAACTTTGTCCGGCGTAATGTCGGTATAGACTCCAGTGCTGTCTCTCCATGCAATTTTTGCGTTTTTGAGATCAACTTGAAGGAGGATATCCGACGAACGGTTTTCATCATTGAGCCCGCCGGATAATCTCAGGACCGTTCGGCCGCGGCTAATATCGTTCGTTCCGTTCGGGACGGTCGTATCTCCGAAGAAATACATATCCTGCTCGATCGTCAAGATGCCGTCTCTCACATTTTCTCCCAAGGATTTGGTGATGGCCGTGTAACCGCTGCCGTCGCCGACGATTTGACCAAGGTGGTTCTTGCCGTCCACGTCCCTTAACAATAAAGCATCGGAAGTAACGGCTTCCCCTCCGTCCATTCCGGCTTGGGTGATACCGACAGAGCTGTTTTCGCCGGTAATCGTAGGCTTGTAACCCGCTACCGTCGTCACAGGACTTGTCGTTTTCGTCACCGTTGCATCCGTTACCCCGTTAAAATCGTCATTGATTAAGGCGGTGTTCCCGGTTGGCACGGGCACGGCAGCCGTTATTTTGCTATCTGTATGGGGAAAGGACGCAAATAATAAAAGTGCGCACAATGCAATTTTTAGCAAGCTTTTCAATCGTACCACTTCCTTCCTTATTGTGTGACACCGCGCGAGGCTCCCAGCGCGCGGTGCTTGGTGTAATTCGAATCCATCAAACCCGCTTAAGGAACAACTTGTATCACGGGTTGAAAGGTCTGCAACACGGTAAAGCTTTGAGCCGCCCCGTTGGAGGCTTTAAAGGAAGTGAAATCAAGCATTGCTGCAACCGTAGTCGAGACCGGCTTCGCTTGAAACTTCAACTCGATGATATCGCCGTCGGACGTTACCGCGCCGGCAGATCCCAGACTGGTTGCAATAATCCTCACCTGGCCCGGAACGTCCGTCTTCTGAGCGATAATCTGGAAGTCCGATTTGAGCGAATGGGCAGAGACGAATTCTACAGCGTCCGTCCCGAATTGCAATGTGAAATCCACTGCATACACCGACGAGTATGGAGAGGACGATACACGGCTTAACCCTACCCGGTAGCTGAACTCCTGACCCGAAGATACATCCGCAGGTCCGTCCAGTGTTGCCATCGGCACGTCGCCAAGGATTCCCGTTTGCCCGCTGATGAATACATAGATGCTTCCTTGAACGCCGCTGCCGTCTTTAGCGGTTGCGACAACCTTGACGATTCCGTTATTCGTCGCGGTAAGCTGTCCGTCCGTAGTAATCGTCGCCTTGCTCGTAGGCGTAACTCCGTTTATCTCAAACACTTCCCATGCAACCGACGGGTTTGCAGCATTGCTTGGAAGAACCGATGCCTGCAAGGACAGCGATCCATTCTTCGATGTGATCGCATTCACTCCGCCCGTCGCGATGACCGAGATGGAGGATACCCGCACGACGGCAATCGGAGCTGTGTCAATCAACCCGATCGACTCTTTCGGATTCCATCCGTCGGAACCTCCTAGTGTGGACTCAATCGTGTATTGAGCCGCTTCCTCCGCTGTCAATTGCGTCGACCAGTTAACCCGTCCGACTGGGTTTGCTCCCGGACCGTAACTCGCGTATTCGGATAAGCGGGCGGTCTTCGAACGGCCATCAACCCATTCGTTCCAGCCTGTAGCCCGGATATGCTCACCAAGGTAGTTATTGATATACGTAGAGCTGCCGTAATCTCTCCATGGTCTGCCGAGGTCTACCGTTCCGGCAGGCGCATCTGCGCTGGCAGTCAATTGATTGTTGATAAACACGTATCCCGGTTGGTCCTTCTCCGTGGATGGCGCTGTCACGTAGCCGGGGCCAACGCTGTGAATGACGTTATTCTCGAATACGATCGCAGAGTTTCCGAAAATAAAGTCGACGGTCCCTTCAATATGGCTGTCTACAAAATACTGTCGCCCCCTATTGGTCTCCAGCGTATCCTGGTAGCCTAACAGCTTAACGTTGCGGTAAATCCCCCGGTCGCCTTCCGCATAAAGCGCGACGGCTTGTCCGGCAGTCCGTCCGGCATCGTTCTGAACCGTCATATTTTCCATCGTAAAGTCGGTTCCCTGCACCCTCAGCGTATAACTGTTGCTTGTACCGAGCGGCTTCCCGTCGGGACCGATCGTACTTGCGGAATCTCCATTGACCAGAACGGTTCCTTCCCGGCTTTCCCCGATCATCATAATCATTTTTTTCGTCGAGGGAATAAGTACCTTCTCGTTGTAGATACCGTTCTTCACTTTAATGATCGTAAGCTTCGTGCTGTTGTCCGTAACGGCATTGATCGCATCCGCTATTGTGGTGAATTGCCCGCTTCCGTCCTTGGCAACAACAAGCAATGTACCCGGCACTGTCTTCACCGGCAAGGAATGATAGCTCATGCCTTTCTCATTGCGCGCCGCAACTGCGTAATAGTAAGCTGTGTCATTGGCCAGACCTGGATCGGTGAACGATAGTCCTGTCACTTGATCGGCGATCACCGAGTACGGACCGTTCTTGTCCGTGGCGCGAACGACCTGATAGTCGGCAGCCCCGCTGACCGCGTTCCACGTCAACTGAACCTCCATATCGCCCGGGTCCACTTTGACGCCGTCCGGCACACCCGGCTGGCCAGTATTCCGCACGGGACGAGCCGCTGCAACGGCGGATTCCAAGCCGGTACCCGACTCGTTAGCGCCAGATACTTTGTAGTAATAAGGCTGACCGTTCACTACGTTCGTGTCGGTGTAATTCGTTCCTGATAAATTTTCAGCGATAATCGTATATGGACCCTCTATGTCCGTGGCGCGTTTCAGCACATAACGGTTGGCTTCCGCTGCAGGCGTCCAATTCAGCGTCACTTGGGCGTTGCCCGCCTCCGCTGTCAAGCCAGGCGTACCAATCTGCGCCAAGGCAACGCCGCTCGCAGAAGCCGAGTCTGTACTCTCTCCCGCTACATTCGTAGCCGTTACCGCGAAATATTGGGTTACGCCGTTCGGCACGCCGCCCATCCGGAAAGCTGTTTCCGTAATATCGGAAGCAACGACCTCGTACGGTCCCGCAGGGTCGGCCGCCTTCTTCACCGTATAGAAATTCACGTTGTCCACGGCGTTCCAGCTCAAATCCAATTGCGAATCCCTGCTTTTCACGCTCAGTTCCGCAGGCGCCGCAGGCTTTGGAGCGGATGCCGACGGGGTGACTTGTACCTGGTTGGAATTGGCGGATTCGCCGCCGACTCCGTTGGCCGTAACGACGTAGAAGTACGTTGTCTCATTCGTTACGGTATTATCGATAAATGAAGTATCCAGCCATTCGGATTGGATGGTTGTATAAGGGCCTCCGTCCGTTTCGCTTCGCTTCACGTTGTACGAGGTCGCCCCTTCTACAGCCGGCCATTTCAACTCGACAGCGCCATTGCCCTGCACCGCCGTCACTCCTGAAGGAGCGGCAACCGGCTCTACATACACCTTCATGTTATCCCAATAGGGGCTTCCCGTTCCTGTGCCCGGTGTGGAGAAATGAATGCGGCCGATGCCCTTTGCCTGCGTATCCGACAGGGCCGTACTCTCGAAATCAATTTCCGGCGTCACCGAAGGAACGCCATCCACATAAATCTTCGCTTTACCCGTCAGTACATTCGCTTCGATCTTGATGTGGATCCATTGATTTAATGCCGGCGTCTCGTTCGTCACCTTGATATACGTTCCGCGATGGTTGACGACAAATACATTAGTGCTCTCACCGGCCGGCTTGCGTATTTCCAGAGACAACGGCGTTCTGGCGCCGTCTTGCGTCTGCAGCTGAAGCAGACCGGCAGAGCCGATAACCTTATCCTGCATGTAATCCGCTTCGATAATAACGGTCCCCATCTGCGGAGCAAAGACTTTCGCCCCTTTGGTGTTTACCGTACCTGTGTCATATATCTGCATCGCTTGACTCGAGCTGTTTCCCGTACTCGTTCCCGGAACCGCCTGCGTGATCACTTTATTGGTTTCTGTCGCCGGAATCGGACTGACCTGAGTATAGCCCGCCGGTATTTCGTCTATGGTGTCTTCTTCAAAATCGTCGGAGACGAGCCAGATCGTCTCGGCAGCGCCTGTAGGCGTTACACTGACCTCTGTCGAATCGAAGCTTTCGCCGCTCGAGTTTACCGCAGTAACAACATAGAAATATGTTTTGCCTGCAATCAGGTTCGTATCGGTAAAAGACGGGGGCGTCACGTTGGACGCGATCGTCGTGTAAGGCCCGCCCGGAACATCGCCTCGTTTGATGTTATAGCCAGTTGCCACACTTACAGGGGACCAGCTCAATCCCGCGCTCTTATCTCCTGCCGATGCTTCCAATGCCTGCGGAGGCGTCGGGAAATCTGCGGCCAGCGCATTAAGCTCCACCCCGCTGAATAGAGACGAGTTGTATTTATTCACATCGTCTTCCTTCTTGCCTGCGTCCGCCGCCAAGCCGAAATAGACCGTGTCCGACATCGGCAAGTCTATGGCAGCAACCTGCTTCCAGGTTGTCTTGTCTTCGGATATCAGTCCTGTCAACTGGCTCCCGATCCGGACAAGCTTCACCCAATAAGGCACCGAAATGAATTCATCCGGCTCCACCCTTACCGATTGTCCGCCTTCCGCCTGGCGGCTGATCAGAACGCCTTTCCTGCCAAATTTCACATATGGTATCGCTAGCGTGGCCATCCTGGAGGACGGGTCCATCGTTTCGCGAATCATAACCCCCGCTTTCGCGTTGTCATCCGTTGCTGTAACACGATCGATTCGGGCGATGATTTCCCCGTTTCCTTGTAACGTCTGATACGCGAAGTGAAACGCATCGGCAGTGCTGCCCGGGATTTTCAAGCCAGGGTCGCCGCCGATTCTCCCTGCAGATTTGACCGTTACGGTCTGCGCGTCGCCTTCCAACTGCGTATGGCCTGGGATGCCGACAGGTCCTATATCCTGCGATTGCCAAGGATCGATCGGACCTGTTCGGTTGACGTGAACAGCCACATTGTCCGAATGGGTCGACAACCCGGCGTTGTCCGTAGCGCGAACGACCAGGAAATGGGTGCCGTCGGTTACGTTATTCCATTCAAAGCTGTACGGAGCCGCCCGATCCTCCGCTACGGCAATGCCGTCGACAATTAACTCCACCTTATCAATCCCGTCGCTGTCGGAAGCGGCAGCATCCACCGTGATATTGCTTCCCTCTTCTTTCAAGGCGTTGTTCACGGGAGAAGTGATCGAGACGATCGGATTATCCGTATTTTTGTTATCGGCGTTGCCTTTCACAATCAAGTCGTGAAGATATACTTCCAAATTCGTGTACCCTTCCGGAGACAAATTCGTCAGGTTTCGGTCATCCGGATCAGCCGGGGATAAGCCGTTTGCCAGTTCCCATTCGTCATCCATGCCGTCATGATCCTCATCAACCACAGTTGCGACGACCGTCGGATAATCGGGATATCCCCCCACCTCAAGCGGCGAGTTGATGTGCTGGCCGGTTCTGTTCTTCACATCCTGAACGACCCGGGCGTCGATCGCGTCGCGCTTCGGCAAGATAGCTCCCGCACCTGCGAGGACATGATGGTATGCGTCTTGAGCAGATTCAGGCACGTATCCGCCCTCAACCTGCACAGGCTGAGACAGCTTCGAGGCGTCGTCCTGCACGTTGGACACGCCAAGCCAGTTGTCTGCAGTGACGGCAGCGTCGCCGTCCATAATATTCCCGCCTACATACATTTGGCTGGACGAGCTGACTTCATTGAATATTTCGCTGCGCACATTATAATAAGTGTTCGGACCATACTTGTAATAGTTATTATTCAGGTTGTACTGCCCCGTGCCGCCGCCATAAGCGGAAAAGAGACCCCAGTTGTAAATCACGTTATTCGTCGACTCTACAATGTCATACACAGGATCTCCCCCCGAGAATCTCGGGTTGCGGCTCAGGTTATGAGCAATGAGGTTGTTAAGAAAGCTGGCATGGTTTCCGCCCCAGATGCCTGCATAACCGTGACGCCCCTTTTCGTGAGAGCTCATCAGCATGCTTTCCTCGATGATCGACCACTGCACCGTTGTGTTGTAATTGTTGTAAAGGCTAAGCACCTCATCGACAGACCAACTGAAGGAGCTGTGATCGATGATGATGTTCTTGCGATTGCGAAACCCGAAAGCATCGTCCTCGCTGGGTACACGATCGCCCAAGCGGAAACGCATATACCGGATAATGACATTATCGGCTTCAACAACCGTCGTGTAATCGGTTACCGTAATGCCGTCTCCGGGCGCGGTTTGCCCTGCGATGGTCACATTCGAGCCCTTTATTCTCAGTTTCTCCTTCAAGCGGATCGTTCCTCCGACGCGGAAGACGACCGTCCGGTTATCCTGACTTACCGCATCACGCAGCGACCCGGGGATCGGCGCTTCACTGCTCTTGTAATCCTCAAGCGTGGTCACCTCATACACCGCTTGACCACGCCCGCCGCTTACATATTTGCCCCCGCCTTCAGCACCCGGGAATGCCGGCAGCGCATCGGTTGCCGCTTTGATGTGAGCGCTTACAGGCAACAATGCTGCAAGTAAAGATAAAATAAGAATACGTGACAACCATTTCTTCATAACGAACCTCCCAAATAAATATTATATATAATAATCAGAAATGTCCCCGGTCGGAGCTCAGAGAACAATCCTGTCTTCACCAAATGATTTCATTCGGTTTTCTTATATCATTATCCGGCAAATCGGTAGTGACAGCTATAATCGCTGCATAATCTGTTTGTCTTTTTACGCCGTTTTCCTAAGCAATAGCTTCTATATAACTACTTGTGCGCAAACGAACTCCCCTTGATTTTCCATTAAAAAGCACCCTATCATCCTCATTCGAGGCGATAGGGTGCTATTCTACTTATCCTTCCTGTGGTAAGCATCCTCATATTCCCGGATCATCCGGCTGCCTCCGGCTTTTCTCCATCTGTCGATCTCGAGCTTCCATTCTTCTTCATCGATTTTACCCATAATAAAATTTGTCTGCGCATCCGTAATCATGATGTCAAGCTCCTTGCCCCGATCGGCATACGTTTCTGACTCCAATGTCAGCGCAGGGTTAGGGATGATATAGTCTTCATTAAGCTGGATAATCTGCTCGTTTTTTCGATACAGATCGGGCTGGTAGATCGGTTTCAAAGCGGGATGGTTGTATATATACGGGAGAGAGTCCCGATATGGCTTCACTTCTTTCAGATCCAGTTCGCGATCAAGAACCTCTGCAGAATCGCCCTTATCTATCCAATGTCGATTTTGAATGCCTCGATTGAGCACCGTTTGCATATCGGGCTCCAACAGTTTGTCAAGAAAAGCCAATATCTTTAACATTTCCGCTTCTGTCTTCACCGTATCCCTGGGAATTGCCAAAAATCCGACATTACCCGGTTCGCCAGGGATCCGAATCCCTTCAGCCCCTTCCATCGGAGCCACATCCACAACCGCTGAAGGAACCTGCATCGTTAGCTTATCTTGCCAGCTTTGGGCATTCCCTCCGATCACTTGAATGCCTGCTCGGCCCATATCATATAATTTCGAAGTTTCTGTACTATCAACAATCGCAAAATCCTCATTAAGCAGCTTCTCTTGATAAAGCCGACGAAACAGCTTCATCGTTTCAAAGAAAGGTTCCGTCATAAATTCGGGCGTGAAGCGGCCGTTTTCCACCTTCCATTTGTTCGGCCCTCCTTGCGATACGGAAAACCTTGTTAATGTGGAGCTTACATCCTGATTGTATCTTTTCTCCAAAACAATACCGTACGTATCATTCTTCCCGTTCTTATCCGGATCGCCTATTGTAAGAATTTTTATAACCTCATACCAATCATCCAACGTCTTCGGCAGCTTTAAACCCAAGCTGTCAAACCAGTCTTTCCGATATTGCACGGAAGCGCGGCCAAAGACGCGGTACAAAGGAACACCGTATATTTTCCCGTCGACAGCGATGTTATCGTAATACTGTTTATTTTGTGCAGATAAATGTGGAAAGTCCTTTAAATATGGACCGATCTCCCAAAATTGCCCCACCTTCAGCGTAGCAATGAACGGCGGCATATAGGTGAGCTTGATCAGTTTTGGCAGATCTCCGGAAGCGATCATCACCTTTACTTTTTCCTCATAGGCCGAGAAGGGAATCCAGCTGATTTGTAAATTGGTGTTCGTATACGCTTCAATGGCCTTTTCCATCTCATTGTCCTTGGGAGGAACCTCTCCCACTTGACTGACCACGATCGAAATAGATACGTTTTGAGCGGCATCTTCCGCTGCCGGCCTCGTCCTCTCGCTGCATGCCGGCAGCACAACAGAGAATACAAGCAAGCTGACCAGGAACATCAAATATCGTTTCATTGGGAATGTCCTTTCATGAATTGGTTTTGAGCCGTCGGACCTGTTTTTTCACGATATTTACCTGGCGTTACATCGTACGCTTTTCGAAAGCTCCGAATGAATGCGCTTATATTTTTATACTGAATCCTTTCTCCGATTTCCGAAATCTTCATATCTGTTGTCTCGAGCATAACCTTGGCCATCTTCATCCGATAATCGGACAAATAATCGCTAAACGTTGATCCGATTTCTTTCTTGAATACGCGGCTCAAGTAAATCGGATGGTAGTTAAGTTCTTCAGCACACGCTTCCAGCGTGATCTCCCGATCATACCGTTCCTGAATCATCCTTACCAGCTTGTCGGCAATATTGACATATTGCATTTCCGACTTGTCCGATAAAACCTGAATTAATGAAGCAAACAACCGTGATTCAAACCAGTGCTGAATTTCCTCCCGCGTTTGCAGCTGCAGCAACTGCTGTACCTCGCCTTCATCCCCAAGCACTTTCTTGATCGAAATACCCTGATCCTGAACGATCTGAAGAATCCTGGAAATGAGCTGCAGCAGTAACAGATGATGCTCGTGCAAATAACTTTCCTTATGAAGCAGAGCGTTCAAATATTGCCGAAACAGTTCAGCGGCTTTGTCCTGCTGCATTTCTCGAAGCGCATATACAATCTGTTCTTCAAATACTTGGAGATGAGTGTATACATCCTTGTCCGCCCCGGTGTTATTTTCAATATCCTCGTAATGAATGATAATATCCGGGCCGAGGTTTATCCGGGATTTTAAGGCAGACAAGCTTTCTCCATACGCTTTGACCGTACCCGTTAACGAAACATACGGCTTGCTGATGCCAATGCTGACTTGAATTTTCAAACAATGCTCAGCGTTCGTCTTTATAGATACTGCCGCTTGATACAAGGCATCCCTGACCTCCGCCGGATCCTCGGCTTTCGTTGTCACCAGCGTCACTTGTGACTGGTTCAACAGGATTGGCGTGAACCGGAAGCGGGCAGGCAACACCTCTTGAGCAATGTTATTTACGGCATAAAGCAGAAGCTCCCGATCCTGCTCCTGATACTTGGACTGCTGCAAATTATCAATCTGCAGCGCAAGGACGCCTAGATACTTCCAATCTGTAGGGAATCCATACATCGGGTAGCGAAGCAAATAGTCGTTCTCCGATAATTGGCCTGTAAACAGCTTTAATACAAAGAACTCTTTTAAGTGTCCCGCTT
Organism: Paenibacillus tarimensis; assembly: GCA_041281825.1. Lineage (GTDB taxonomy): Bacteria > Bacillota > Bacilli > Paenibacillales > Paenibacillaceae > Paenibacillus_D > Paenibacillus_D tarimensis_A. Next base: position 5,288,513 of record CP166298.1, read on the forward strand.
GGTTGTGCATTTGTTGTTCCATATGATTTCTTGAATCCGCCAAAGACTGCATGCTTACTTTAATAAATTCCAGTTCATCGTTTCTGGGTTGCACCGATTGAGCGTTAAGATGAGCGTTAACCCCCTTGGCAGCATCCAATAAATGTTGGATAGGGCGATACATGCGTCGACTGCCGTACAAAGCTGCAGCCAGGACAATCAACAATATGGAAGCGCATACAATAAGCGTTAGTTGCGTTATTTTTCTGGTTTCACTCATAAGTTTGCTAATGGATATAACCGACACATACGTCCACCCGTTATAGCCTGAGAAACGGTACATCACCGCCACCTCTTCACGCCCCAGACGGGTATGAAATAATCCATGCTTTTTTTCAGGTTCCGACCCCAGCCTGTCCGTAATGGCCCGGTTGATTTCTCCGTATTCCTTCCGAATCTCGGACGTTGCAAGAATATCGGCTCCTGTGCGATCCATAATATAATTTCGGTTTGATGAATGATCGGCAATCAGTACATCCCGAAAGTCAGACGCCGAAGTATGTACAACAACAAGCCCTTGCGGCTTATCGGTTTGAGGCAGAATCGGTATTTTATGAACGAGAGTTATCGTATCCGCAGGAGTTTCCCTCTGGGCGCCATTTGCACTTACCGCTCCTGTTATCCAATATATACTTTTCGGCTCCTTGGCATATTCCCGGAATTCCGTGTTGTTCGCGAGCTCGTCAAGCGGCTTTATCGAATTCAGGTTTATAGACCAGTTGTACTTTAAATTGATTAAATAGGCTTGGGTAATGACAACATCGTTGGAATGAAGATTGTACAGCGACACAGACAGATCGCGAAGCTGTTCAAAATCAGAGAGCGAATAGGTAGTTTTCATCGCTTTCTTAACCTGGGGAGAGTTGGCGAACTGGGTCGCCGAGTTCTCAACAGACTTAAGCATCTGTTCAACACGCATCTGGGTTTGCGCCAACCATTGCATGTTGCCATCTTTAACTTTGTCCTCAAGATCCCTTGTTGCTATAGAAGAAGAGACAATCCCAACAATAACAACAGGGAGCATACCGAGCAAAAAGCTGAACGCAAGCAATCTTAACAAATATGTGCGCAACATGATTCCTCCCTAGTAATAGACCTGCTGTCTGACTACGGAACATATATATTATACTCTAAAACAGAGCAACCGAGCATACACGTTCATAATTTCTTTAATTTACTATTTATGAAAACGCGTTTGATTCGGTTTAAGTTTCACAGACGAAAGCCCCTCCGTTCAGCTCGATGTTTCGTTTTTACATTATACCATAGCCGTTCCGGCTCGAGAGAGGTGTGATCGCCTTTCTGCTCTTTTGGACCAATCTGAAGGGAATTTATGTTATAGAGCCTTCAAATCTTTTACCACCAGTTCAATACGATTATCTTTATAAGAACCTTCGGCAGCATAAAAAATCAAAACATTCGCTACTTTATATCTGCTGTGAGCTGAAACATCCGCAGTTGCCGTCTTATCCTCGAAATCCTTTATGCCCTTCATAACTCCGTTACTGGAGGAGTAAACATAGATGCTGACTAACTGATCGTCATTAATCATAAAAGTCTCAGGCTTGACACCATTTAATGTCTTTAAAAATACATTTTCCGTGTTTAATTCTGTTGGTTCTGCTAAAGGAATCCCATGCTTTTCAAATAAGTCTTCGATCTGTAACACCGTAATTGTTTTTTCATTGTTCATGCACCCTGAAATCATGCAACCCATTAGCATTATCATTATCATCAATTTATTCATCCTCATCCCTCATTTCATAAGTTATGACGGTTATAGATGGAGGTATGTTACAATGATGATTATGGTGAAAACTTAAAAGATGCAGTGGATTTATTGAATCAGCTGATGTAGAGTAGAAACGAATGGAGAAGCAACATTAGGAGTGATTATTTGGAAACTGTTTTTAAGCTTTTGAATTTACAAGCAATGAATCCAGGATCGCTTCTATGATCAATTTGGCTATACTTACATACTTCATGGTGATGGTATATCTAATTTACCGAAATACAAAGAAATAACTCAGATGTGATCATAAAAATCAAGTATTCAAAATTGATTCTGCGAAAGCAACATTTTGTATAAGCCTCGGATATTCCTCAGGGTTTGCGCCGCTTTCTACGTTCCAGCATTCTCCCATCGCAGTTTCCACATACAGGCATTGCTTTATAATGTCGTTTGGAATATGAAGATTTTTTTCTAAAATGCATATGATATTGTTTATTTTCTTATATAATTCCGTAGTTTTTTCATCCTCAAATTCATTCAATATAAACCGTGGAATATCAAAGACAGGATCGCCTACAACGCCTTTGGGGTCGATAATAATATACTCTCCATCATGGTTAAGTAAAATATTATCATGGTGGAAGTCGCCATGAAGCAACATGTTTTGTGAATACAAAGAAGATACCGACAAGCATATATCGTTTGCTTTTTTCATATGCAAATATAATTCTCGACAATCTTGCCGCTTGCTCATGTATTCGGTGATCCTGCCGACCCACCCTGTGTACGACGGATATATTTCTGCATTAGCGGGCGTTATATGCAATCCATTGTATAGGGAACAAAATACAGATAATCTTTTCTCAAGAGAACTCTCATCTCTTAATGGAGTCCCCGGCCGCACACCTTCTTCAAGTATAATGCCGTTTTCAATATCAGCGTCAAAGACCCTGACAAATCGTCTGCCGATATATTCACATAATGTATTGAACTCTGTATATATTTCTCCGGAAGAAGAATTACCTATTTTAAGCACTACGCTTCCAAAGTCTTCTGAATAGCATTTAAATACTAAGTTTGCGGAAAATGAAGGAATTAATTGGAAAGAAGATAAAGTCCACTTATCGGCGTAAAAATCGATGTCCCTCAAGACTTTTTCATAAAAACCTTCACCGAAACTATTAATAATATTTTCGATTTCTTTTTGATTGAAAGAATAATACTTGTTCATCCGCAAGATCAACCTCCCTCAAGCCTATCTTTAAAACAATAATACCATATGTTGGGGGTGACCCCGCTCTACCCCTATTAACCCGATTTCCGCCCCAGATATGCCTCCATAATTCTTGGATCATTTAACAATTCCTGTGACTTTCCTTCAGCGACGATTTTTCCGGTTTCAAGCACATATCCATAATCAGAAATACGGAGGGCCTGCCTTGCGTTCTGCTCAACCAGGAGGACAGTTGTGCCGGCTTCGTTGATTTCCTTTATGATTTTGAAAATATCTGCCACAACGAGCGGAGCCAGCCCCATTGAAGGTTCGTCCAGGAGAAGCAGCTTTGGCTTGCTGAGGATGGCTCTCGCAATGGCAAGCATTTGCTGCTGTCCGCCTGATAAAGTGCCGCCAAGCTGTTTCTGTCTTTCTTCAAGTATTGGGAACCGCTTCATTACATTTTTTATATCCTGATCAATCTCATTATCCTTCCGGTGGTATGCGCCCATCTCAAGATTTTCGAGAACCGTCATCCCTGCCAGGATCTGCCGCCCTTCCGGAACAAGAGCGATTCCTTTTCGGAGAAGCTGGTCAGGACGAAGCCCGGCTACCCCTGCTCCCTGAAATTCAATGCTCCCCTGCTGAGTCTTCAGCAGGCCCGATATGGTCTTCATCGTGGTTGTTTTTCCTGCACCGTTTGCACCGAGGATCGTTACAATACTGCCTTCTTCAACCTCCAGGCTAATATCTTTCAGAACCTGGATTTTTCCATAAAAAGCGGAAATACCGTTTACTTTAAGCATACATTTCATCCTCCTCACTGCCGAGATAGGCTTCGATGACAGCTGGATTATTCTGTATGTCAGCTGGAGTGCCTTCAGCAATTTTTTTGCCGAAGTTAAGTACTGCAATGCGGTCGCATAATTTCATGACAAGGGACATATCGTGCTCAATTAGAAGGACCGTAATCCCCTGCTCCTGTATCTTTTTTATAAGCTGAAAAAGATCTCTTGTTTCTGTTTCGTTCATTCCGGCTGCCGGCTCATCGAGGAGCAAAAGCTGCGGCCCGCTAGCCAAAGCCCTGGCGATTTCCAGTCTTCTCTGCTGTCCGTATGCCAAGCTGTCTGAAACGACATCCGCATAGCCTGCAAGCCCAACAAATTCAATCAATTCATTTGCTTTGCGGCGGATCCTTTCCTCTTCCTGCCGCTGGGACTTTGTCCGGAAGACACTGCTGAACACACCTGCTTTGCTGCGGCAATGTTCCCCGACCATCACGTTTTCCTCGGCTGTCATTTTCGGGAATAAACGGATGTTCTGAAACGTCCGGCAAATCCCTTTTTTAGTGATAAGGTACGGCTTCAGGCCATTGATGTTTTCTCTGTTAAAAATGATCTCTCCGGATGTAGCCGTAAACATGGAAGTAATCAAGTTGAACATCGTCGTTTTACCGGCGCCATTCGGACCAATCAAACCAAAAATTTCACCTTTATTTATGGAAAATGAGACATCAGACAATGCACTAAGACCGCCAAAGTTTTTACATGCTTTTTTGACTTGAAGTACCATGCTTTTGCCCCCTCTTTGCAGTTTTTAGCTTAATCCAGTTTATTATATTCACGTCAATAAGCCCTTGCGGACGGACAGCCATTATGATAATAATGATCAAGCCGTAAATCATATAGCGGTATTCGCTGATAAAGCGGAGCACCTCCGGCATGACCGTTAAAAAGAGAGCTCCAAATACCGGCCCCCAAATAACTTCGCTGCCGCCAAAGATTGCAAAAATTAAAATTTCGACTGCACGGTGATAGGCAAAATCCGCAGGGCTGATGTATGCCAGCACGTGCGCAAACAATGTGCCGGCAAACCCAGAAACTAATGCCCCTTGCGCAAAAGCAAGAACTTTATAATACGTGATGTTGATTCCCATTGACTCCGCTGCTTTTTCATCCAGCTTGATTGCAGCAAAAGCCCGTCCCACACGGGAGCGGTTTTGCCTTCTGAAAAACAGGATAATACCAATGGTAATGAATAATAAGAGCAGGAACATGGTCAGGAAAATAAACTGATTGTTTTGCAGCCCGAGAACCTGCGGATCAAAGCCAAAGCCTTTTAACGTCTTCAGGATTTCACGACCAATATGCGGGATACCTGATAAACCGACAGCTCCCTTTGTTAACGACTCCCAGTTGACAAAGATAACGCGGATAACTTCTCCAAAGCCGAGCGTTACAATAGCCAGGTATACGCCCTGAAGTCTTAAAGTCGGTATTCCGATAATAATGCCGAGCAGTCCCGCCATTAAAGTTCCTGCCAGAATGCCTGCAATAATCGGCAGGTCAAAATTTAGGGTCAATAGCGCGGAAGTATAGGCACCGATCCCCATGAACCCTGCATTGGCAAGGGACAGCTGGCCGGTTGACAGTGTAATATAAATGCTTACCCCTAAAATGATGTTGATTAGAATAAAGGAAGCAACCTGTAAGTGATATGGATTAATTAATTCTGCAAGCATGGGTTCACCTTCTTATGATGAGATTTTTTGGCCAAACAAGCCTTGAGGCCTAATGAGAAGAATGACAATAATCGCCGCAAAGGCAATGGCATCCCTGTATCCGGAATTCCCGTAAACAACAATGAAGGTTTCGGCCAATCCAAGGATCAGTCCGCCTGCCATTGCTCCTTTGACATTTCCCATGCCGCCGAGAATGATGATGGCCAGACCTTTTAACCCTATGGATAACCCCATCTGCGGAGTAACAGAATTGAAAGCCATTCCGACCAGGATACCTGCAATCCCTCCCATTGCGGATGCTATGATAATGGTCATCGTAATCGTTCTTTTTACATCAACGCCAAGAAGGCTTGCAGTCTCCAGATTTTCTGCTGTTGCTCTTAACGCTTTTCCAGCCTTTGTCTTGCCAAGCCAAAAAGAAAGAGCATACATCAGAAGTACCGAAATAACAAAAATGACGATCTGAACAAGATATACGGTTATTGACCCGATTTGAAAGCTAATCTCGGCAAATGAAGCACGAAATGGATGATTTCCTGCACCAAAAAGGTGATGCGAAAGATTTTCAAGTAAAATAGAGACCCCGATTGTACTTATTAAGGGTGCCAAGTGTGATACACCTTGCTTGTTCCGAAGCGGCCTTAAAGCAAAACGCTCAAGCATATACCCCATCACAGCAGTAACAAGAATCGCCGCAAGAAAAGCGAGCCAAAGCGGTCCCTTAAAGGTAGCTGTCACGACTACACCGATAAAGGCGCCAAACATAAAGATTTCTCCGTGTGCCATGTTAATGATGCCAAGAACCCCGAAGACCAATGTAAACCCTAATGCAACGATGGCATAAATGCTGCCCAGGGTTATTCCGTTTATTAATTGTTCAATTACCACGGCTATCCACCTTCTAACGTTTTTTTAATGATAAGAAACTTTAAGTCCCTGTTTTTTAAAAGTAAAGCTCAGGCACTTAATATGCGCCGGAGCTTCACAGTGATTTATCTTTTTTAAAATTCCTTCAATTATTCAAAAGCCTTGAAAGCCCCATCTTCAATGATTAAGACAGTCGGATCCATGACGACATCTCCTTCTTCATCAAAAGAGAAATCTCCAAGAATTCCATTGAAGTCCTTTATTTCAGCCAATGCGTCCCGCAGTGCATCCCGGTCAGCTTTCCCAGCATTCTTCAGGGCTTCAGCCATAATGTAAAGGGCATCATAGGCCTGAGCAGCGAATTGGTCAGGCTTTTTGCCGTATTCTTCTTCATATTTACTTACAAAGTCCTGAACCTTTTGATCGTCTTTTTCACCGTACCAAGGAGTAGCAACAATCAATCCATTTGCAGCATCACCGGCAATTTTAATGACTTCCGGAGAATTGAAGCCATTTCCGCCAACAAATGGAACGTCAATACCCAATTTGCGTGCCTGGTCCATAATGACAGCACCTTCGTTGTATAATGCAGATGCCAATATTAAATCCGGGTTTAAGCCTTTAATTTTCGTTAATTGCGCATTATAGTCTGATTGGCCTTTTTGGAAAGTTTCAATCGTTAATATTTCAAGACCCTTTTCATCTGCTACCTTTTTCATTGTGTCGAAGCCCGACTTTGTAAATACATCATCATTTCCATAAAGTATCGCTACCTTTTTCGCATCGTACTTTTCAATGGCTTTGTCGATTGCCGCCGGAATCGCCAATGCTTCAGGAAGCGAGTTTCGGAAAACGTATTCACCGATTTGCGGAATGCCTTCTGCCGTTGTTGATGTTCCCATGATTGGCACTCCATTAAGATCCGCTTCAGGGCCGACTACATTCATTTCTGTACTTAAGGTCGGTCCAATAATACCTGTGACATTTTCGGAGTTCATCAGCTTTTGTGCAGCTGTCAATGCCTGATCCTGCTTGCCGGCCGAATCTTCGATAACAAGGTTTATCCTTACCTCACCTTTGCTATTAATTTCTTCCTTTGCGAGTTTTAAGCCGTTTGTAATGGCTTCTCCATAGGCAGCTCCAGGTCCGCTAATATAAGAAATGACTCCTAAATCGGCTTTAACTGTTCCTCCGCCCTCTTGGGTGTCTTTGTCTCCAGATGCCTGATTCCCGCCGCATGCTGAAAGAACAAGTAAACTGGACAAAGCTGTAAATTGGGCAAATTTCTTTATCTGCGTTATCATTTTCCAACCTCCATATATCAGAAATATATAAATATAAAACTATATAACTATTAAAAAACAAATGCTTGGCGCTGCATAATTAGTCTTGCTCCAGCTCCAGGCGCGAGCAGCTCGTGACTACTCGAAAATAGCTTTCATAATTTCACTTTTTACAATAAGGCTGCTATTGCTACTTGGGAAATTGGTAAGCAGATAATTTTCTACTCTCTCTATTATCGAAGCATCGGATGAGTCAACCAAATTAAAGGAAGTTATAAAATGGTTAATCAGGTCTTCATCAACTGCCTCGATTGGGGCAGGTAAATATTTTTCACCATCATTTTGGTATGCTTTCCAGTTAGTAAATGCAATTGCATCTACTACGCAATTCCATACATTCACTTTCTGTTCGTCTTTTTCATATTGCATCTGTATCAAAAGGCCTGTTTCATCTCCATTGTCTAAGTACTCATAAATGCTATCCCCTGAAACGTCTTTATTTTCAACCCAATTCCAACAAACTTCCAGAGCTTCTTTAGCTTCTTGATAACCGTCTGAAGTAGAAATAATATCAATAATCTTACTTGATAATATCAAGAGAAACACTACCTGCGCATCAGAACTTAATTGATTAATATTGGACAAAATGGTCATTCCCTCCTTAATCAATAATTTTACCATTTTTCAGAGTGAAAGAAAGTTTTCCCGCCGGTTTAACTCCTTCAACAATTTCGGTTGTCACCTTAATCGTGAGGTTTGGATATTTCAAACTAAGTTGCTTAAATATACCTGGATCTACATTTGGGTTTGAAATACCTTGAATACACGTACTGCAAACACCTTTTGGATTAGACTGGTGTATATTTAATGTGCCAATTACATCTTCTGATTTTAATCCCTTTTTTTCAACTTGTTCGACAAATTCGTTTATTACACCTTCCTCAGCATGTCTAGTAGAGAGAGGATGACTTGATGGTGACTTTATCGGTCTATCCGGCATAGCTGAATCTAAATCCGGTAACCCAGCTTCTTTCCTTACCTTAGGGGATCCACCAGTAAACGTTGTATCCTCTAATCCTTTAACATCTGTTTTACCAACCGCTACTGTATCCGTCTCAGGAACTCCAAGTTTGTTTCTATATGCGTCTAAATCAGCTTTGCCTAAATCTATATTACCTTTAGACCCCTCACCGGAATGATTGCCTTCGCCTTCGTGCGGTTTGCCGGAGCGGCCCTCGTCCCTCGGATTACCGGGACCATCGCCATCGTCGCCGCGGCTCCCGGAACCGCCGCCTTGATCACGCGGCGGTTTGGAGCCGCCTCCCGCGCCGGAGCTTGCGGGATCGCTGCCGGGAGGACGTTCCGGTGTTTCATCCGGAGAACGCCTTGGGCCGCTGCCGTCGGCTCCATCGTCAGGCCGAGTGCCCCCGGGCGGCTTGCCACTGCCTCCGATGTCGTCGCCCACTCCGTTCTTAGGGGGAGCGGGCCGCCCCGCTCTGCCGGCATCAGCCAGTCCCCCCAGATCGTCGGTATGGCGTGCGCTTCTGCCAAGATCGCCGCCGGCATCCAGAATATCGCCGATTCTGCCCACTCTCCCGATCGCGCCGAACGGAACGAGATTCATTGCCCTTTCCCAGGCTTCGAGCTCCTCGCCCGTGATCAAATCTTTGCCCGTGATTGCTTCGATGACGCCCTTCACCTGACCGACGATAGGGACAAAATTAAGCCCGATGCTGAGCAATGTAGCGAATATCCCCAAACCGACGGTAGCGGAGACGGCGGCTCTCTGTGTATTGAAACAATCGCTGAAGCTCCCGCAATTGTCGGCGAATGCCACGTCCGGAAACCCGAATAATATAAACAATCCGACTGTAATCCATAAAGGGGAATAACGTTTCATTTTGCCTTTTCACCTTCCTTCGTCACTTGGACTGCAGGAAGCTGCGGAGTCAGCAGAAAAATAATGACCATCGAAAGTGCGGTCATCAGAAGCAGCGGCCGGAATGTATCGGTGGAGCGCATCACGTTTTCCAGCATTGCCGAAGAAATGATCTTAATCAATGTGAATCCGATTACCAGCCGGATCAGCAGCGGAATTTTATCCATTAGCTTGGGCCAGAACCCGAGAGGAACCGGAATTAACTGCTGCCGGACCGCCAGAAGTACAAAAATCAACGCTCCGATCAGGATGGGATCGATCCATGACTTGTATACGCCCGCAATCAGCAACACCGACCATGACACGGTGACCGCCGTAATAAACCAAGGATTAATCCGGTCTCCGAGCGATTCGACCGGGGGATGATCCCTCAGCTCCTGCTCTAACCGGTCAAGGGGCTTTCCAACTTCGCCGCGGAACGCCGTCGCCCCCTGCAGCAGCATTCGAATGGCCGCGGTCACCACCGCGACAAAGACGACGACCCACTCATATTGCTGTAAAGGAGTGACGGCAGCGACCGGAGGACGGGCGGAAACCCAGGTAAATACCGGCCGTATGAGTAAGGGCACGGTTTGCGCCCAGAAATAAACAAGCACCCCCGTAAGCAGGACATAAAATGCTGCCGTGACGCTGAATCCGACTTTCAAAGGCAGGAAGGTAAATCTGAGCTGAGCGGACAGCGCTTTGGTTATCATAGGGATTTTGACCACTAAAATATACAAAAGGCCGTATTCGATCAGAAGCGGGAGCCTAACCTTGATGACATGCTCGAAGACCCCTTCGTTTCGCCGCCATCCGACCTGCGTCCAGCTTGTGTGGTAGAGGAAGAAATCGCCGAAGATAAATCCGATTATAAAAAGCAGGCCGAGATGCGCGCTGCTCATTCCCACAATGGCCGCAATCATAAGCACCACCAGCGATTCGCTGAAGACGCTGTCGAAACCCGGATGCCACCAACCAATCGCCAGACCCGAGAGCAGCGCAACCACCGGGGCCCAAGCGGCGGCGGCCGGCCAAGCCGCCAAGTAAAGGCCGTCCAGAAACGTATACGGGAGCTTTTTGGATAACCTGCTCGCACGTATAGGTTGCTGGACCCACCAAAATCGAACGAGCATCTCCAATAACGACTTAGGCTGAGACATGGCGCAGCGACTCCTTTCTCAAGATTAGTCTTCTGGCTATATAGCCCAGCACAATCCCGTATACGAAATGGCCGACCATGGAAACCGAAAGAAACTCGTCAAGCGCTTTTAAGCCAAGCCACCCCGGATATACGGAAACCATCGCGAGTTCAAGAATCAACGCCCATACCACGCCGCCCCAGATGCCTTTCCGTCCGAATGCAACCGTATAGGCGATTCCGAAGCCGGTCCCGTTGGCGAGATGGAACAATACCCCGAGCACACTAACCCATAATCCCGTCGTATGTTCGCCGACGAGCGCTTTGCCGAATATCCCGAATATATCGAACGGCCAAAACTGAATACCCGTCACTCTAATTAAAATGAATCGGGAAAGATCATATAAGCAAGTTGCCAGGAAGCCTGCGATCGTCCCGTAACCGATAAGCCGCCTCATTTCCCCTCGTTTACCCGCGGGCAGTCTTCGCCAAATTAGGCTCCCGATAGTAATGGCCAGGATCAGGACGCCGATCAACGTATACAGCATGGAAATACCCGAGAAAACAAACACCAGCAGTGCAGCCCCTGTTGATAGAAATAAAGCAGCGAGTACAAACGTTATCCGGTTGATGCTTCATTTCCCTCCTAACATAGGGATCTTTGAGTGGAGCTCAAAGTCTCTCCGATTTCATAGGGATCTTTGAGCGGAGCCAAAGTCTCTCCGATTTCATAGGGATCTTTGAGCGGAGCTCAAAGTCTCTCCGATTTCATAGGGATCTTTGAGCATGACATAGGGATCTTTGAGCGGAGCTCAATGTCTCTCCGATTTCATAGGGATCTTTGAGCGGAGCTCAGAGTCTCTCCGATTTTGGTTGGATTAATTAATACCGTTAATGCTACCATAATATGGTTTACACAGTGTGTCAACATCGCAAAAGAAGCAAAAAAATAGGTACATCGAGATATTATCGAGTACCTGCAATTCGATTCTTCAGCGATTTGATTCCGGTTTGTTCATTAGACCGTAAAACATTACTGTCGTTAATTCTTTCATCAGCTGCCGGTTCTTCACCCGATCACCCGAAACCTCAATTTTATCGAATGCTTCTTTCAAGATATTTACATACATGAGAATCGTCTCCGTTGAAATATCCGGATTGATATATCCCGCATCTCTGCCTGTCTCTATAAAGCGAATCAGCTCGGGAACATAACGATTGTAGATGTCTTCAACGATTCGCTGCATCTCCGGACGGTTAGTCATCATTTCTCTCAGAAAATCGGGGTTGACCGTGCCCGCAAAATCGGTTGTCTCAAAGATCATCTTTTCGATCTTTTCGGTATACGGCAAATCGCTTCGAATCATCTCCAGTCTCTTCTCCCAAGCATCCTCCAAAAACGTTGTCAGAACGCTATAGAACAGCTCGTCCTTCGTCCCGAAATAATTATAGATCGTTACCGGAGATACGTTCGCCTTCTTCGCAATTTCCGCAACACTGACCTTCTCTATGCCATAAGTTGAAAACAACTCCATCGCTGCTCTTCTAATATTTTCTTTCTTATGCTCTGTTCGCCGTTGATATCCGTCCACGTTTTTCACCTCATGTTGAGTATATCGGTTGTTTTGTATAAAAACAATATATTTTATTCAAAACATATTGACACCCTTTACATCAAGTTCTATATTATGAAGTATATGAACAACTATCATTCATTTCATTCATAACGGAGGTGTGCGTCATGACAATAACATTAGATCGATTAACGAAACAATTTTCTAATGGAAAAGGAATATTCGATTTGAATCTCGAGATTCGGAAAGGAGAAGTTGTCGGCTACTTGGGGCCAAACGGGGCAGGCAAATCGACGACGATCCGCCACCTGATGGGATTTATCAAGCCGTCGCGGGGCAGAGCGATGATTAACGGTTTGGATTGTACGAGGAACAGCGAGGAAATTCAGAAGAATGTCGGTTATTTACCGGGGGAAATCGCATTTCTGGACGGCATGAACGGCCTGCAGATGCTGGACCTGCTCGGCGATATGCGCGGTATGAGAAACACGGCCAGACGAAACCAGCTGATCGAACGGTTTCAATTCGACGTCAAAACGCCGATCCGTAAAATGTCCAAAGGTATGAAGCAGAAGGTTGGCATTGTTGCGGCGTTCATGCACGACCCGGACGTTCTTATACTGGATGAACCGACATCCGGCCTGGATCCGTTAATGCAGCATCTGTTTATCGAATTGATTTTGGAAGAAAAGCGCCGCGGCAAGACGATCCTGATGTCCTCGCATCTGTTTGACGAAATCGAGCGCACCTGCGACCGGGTAGCCATCATTAGAGACGGATGTATTGTCACCGTAGAGGAAGTTCGTCATCTGCAAACAATGCAGCGGAAAACATTTACGATTGTGTTCAAGTCACCCAAAGATGTCGGGACGTTCAAGCGAACCGGCATGCAGCTGCTGCATGAAGACGAAATGAGCGTAACGGTCTCCGTCCAAGGGGATTACGGCCGATTGATCGGAGCATTGACCGATTGCGAAGTGGTAAATATCGATATTGAATTCCAAAAGCTTGAAGATCTCTTTATGCATTTATATGACCGAGAGGCGGCGGCTTTATGAATCGTTCTTTGTTTTTCTCGACGTACAAAAGAAGCTTGCGGATGTTCGCTATTTTTACAGTTTTGCTTGCTTTGTATTTGCTATCCATCATTACAATGTTCTCCGGCGAGGATAACGATCCGTTTGCGATGCTGCCCGACGCCATGAGAGAGGCCTTCGGCATCGAAGCGGCTGCGGGAGGTCTGACCTTTTTTCTGGCCACCGGATTTTACGGAATAACGTTTGTCCTGTTTATGATGATTTATTGCGTTATCGTTGCCAATCAATTCATCTCTCAGCTAGTCGACCGGGGCTCCATGGCCTACTTGTTATCCACCCCGGTATCCAGGAAGAAAGTTGCATTAACGCAAGCTTCGGTCCTTATCGTTCATCTGTTTCTCATGACCCTCTTCACCACCCTTATCGGGCTGCTTATGAGTCCGGTGCTGCTCGATGACGCGCCGCTTGATGTACCGGCCTTTATCCGAATCAACATCGCCGGATTTCTGCTGTTTCTCGTCATGAGCGGGTATTCGTTCCTGCTTTCCTGCCTATGTAATGACAGCAAACAGACTTTAGCGGCTTCGGGACTGGTAACGGTACTGTTTTACGGGATCCATATCGTCTCCAATATGAGTGACAATTGGGAATGGCTGCGTAATTTCACGATTCTAAGCGCGTTTCAGCCCGCGGGGATCGCTGCCGGGACATTCGAAATGCTTCCGGCCGCATTGACGCTCGGGGCAACAGGGGTTGTCTTGTACGGCCTTGCGGTCTGGATTTTCTCGCGAAGGGATCTTCCATTGTAATCGTAAACAGAGAAAGCCCCGGTCAGTAAGCCGGGACTTTCTCTGTTTTATTCGCCTTCTTCTTGAGCGGAGATCGTAATCCATTCGGATGACCATTTGCCGATTTCCTGAAAGATCGGGGCTAGCGCCCTGCCTTTATCGGTTAACGAATATTCGATCCGTACGGGGGTTTCCGGAAATACCTCCCTGTTCACAATTCCTTCCGCTTCTAATTCCTTCAGCCGCTCGGAGAGCACTTTTCCGCTTAAATTATGAAGCGATTGTTCGATATGAACAAACCGCTGCGGTCCGGAAAGCAGCTGAAATACGATCAAGGCGGTCCAGCGTTTGCTTAATATTTCAATCGCCTTTTCAAATCTCGGGCATAATTGCTCTTGACTCATCTGGCATCACCTCTAATCTCTGTTACAAACATTATACCCTAGTATTCCGCCAAAGAACAATGTTACCCCGGGTTAATTAATTACTTAGTAGCCGTTATTTATTATTATATATTAACTTACATTTATTTATTCTAACACAACAAAAAACCGGCAATATAATTGCCGGCCAAACCTATTACAAGCTGTGATGATCAAGCCCGTACTTCGCTTTCGAACTTTCCGCTATGCGATCCGTCACAAAAAGGTTTATTGGCAGACAGCCCGCACCGGCATAGAAACGTCGCCGCTTTCGTCTGAATCCGGTTGCCGGCGCCGTCGACCAGTTCAATCCCTCCGTTCACGGCTAAAGGTCCATTATCCTTGACAGTAACTTTTACTTCCGACATTTCGGTTCACCTCCTGCTTCTATTTTTACCCGAATTTCCCGGTTTCAACGGGGCTTTCCGGATAAAATCGTATTACTCCTCTGCGTGTGAACCCGAATTTCCTTCCGATTTATCCCTGCAAATACATGGACTTTAAAGGCAGCATCGCATCTTCCGGCACATAATACTTGAACTTGTTGTCGCTGATCGCGCCAAGCAACTGACGGCGGACGGGATCGGCATCCTTCAGCAGACGCTCGGACGCAATATGGTAATCAATCGGCCGCATCCAGAGCGGGCTGTACCCGATAAACAGCTGCCTTCTCGTCAATTCCGACCGGTTTGGCGATCCCGCGTGCCATAGATTCTGAGCAAAGATGAATACATCGCCCGGCTTCCCGCAAATTTGCACTTCCCCCTCGAGCGCCTGCCCTACATCCCTATGATTCGGATTATACGGATGCTTGTGGCTGCCGGGGATCACTTTCGTATTGCCGCGGTTCGGCTCCGACATATCGCTCAGAATGTAACAGGCCTTCACATAGTAGGTCGCCGCCATCCCGTTGATTTTCGGAAATTGCGGATGGGGGCCGTCCTGGTGCCAGTCGATGAAGCTGTTCGTCTGCGTCTTCATATCAGTAGGGTTTGGCTTCCGTACGGTCAAATGAGAGATGTGCAGCTGAATATTCGGCCCCAGCAGATTGACGATTACAGGCAGGATCGTCGGCTCGTCAATAAGCGCCAAAAACTCCGCATGCCGCTCCACGCTGTTGTAAATATTGTAAGCCAAACCGTCCTCTTCCTGAGCCAGCACTTCATCAATCGCCTTGTTCAGCCGTTCCACCCGCTCCTGCGTCAACACATCCCGTATAATTAAATAACCATCCTCTTCAAAAGCTTGCTTCAACATCGAAATGTCCTTTTGCATACTCCTCTCCTCACCCTCCCTTTTCCGAGCCTACTTCCCGTAACCCAGCGCTTGGAGCTGCTCCTGCGTCGCATCCAGAAGCGCCTTGTAATTCATCGTCTTCTCCAGCGTTTCAACGAATTGGTCATACTCGTCAAGCGCACGTTTGCCATAGATGAACTTGGCGATCTCTTCCTCGATGTAACGGCCCGCATCCGCCGGGTTATAACCTTCCGGATTATCGACGAAACCGTTTAACGCCTGGATCCGCGGCTGACTGTTGGCAAATTCGATATACTCCGACTGCGCCGCAAATTTCGCCTGCAAATATTCCATTTCCGGCCTTCCGGTGAACTGGTACAGCCACGAATATCCGACCTCTCCGCTCTGTTCGGTCATCTCGACTTTGCCGTCCTTCAGAACATAATGCGTTCCTTCCACATCGAACTGCACCAGCAGAGAGCCGCCCTCCGGATCGGAAATATAATTCAGCAGATCGAAGACTCTCTGCAGCTTCTCCGGATCCTTCTCAAGCGCCTTCGGAATGGCGTAACGTGCCGGCGTGTTTCCGATATCCCATGTTCCGTCATATTGGCCGCCAGGGCCGGATGGCGGAGCGATCTGCAGCCATTCCGCATTGGGATTGACCGTCTTCATCTGCTCCACGATATTCTCTTTCGTCATATTCGGCCAATCGAGATGTATGATGCCGGCCTGGCCTTTGATCGCCTTCTCCTGATGTTGAAGCGCATTGTTTGCCAGCAGCTCCGGATCGACGGAACCGGAATCGATCATTTCCTTAATGAACCTAAGCGCGTCTTTCATTGCAGGATCATATAGCGCATTGACGATCGCCCCATCCTTTTCATAGATATTGCCCGGCGTAGCGACACCGAATGCTCCGAACACCGGAGAGAACGCTCCGAGCTTGCCGCCCGTTAAGCCGAACGTATCCCGCTTGTTATTGCCGTCGGGGTCCTTCTCCGCAAATGCCAGCGAAACAGCAGCCAATTGTTCGATCGTCGCCGGCGGATCCAACTGCAGCTTATCCAACCAGTCTTTACGGACCCAATATGTGCTATATGGAATTTGCGGCGACTTGGATATGGCGTATACTTTGCCGTCGACCATTCCTTTTTTGATGCTCTCTTCGCCGGTGAACGCTTTCACCTGCTCCAACTTTTCCATGTAAGGCGTTAAATCGAGAAGTAGTCCCTGTCTGGAAAATTGAATCAGCTGCTGCCGGTCCAGCATAAATAAATCCGGAAAATTGCCGGAAGCCATCCGTACGTTTAATTGATTGGAATAGTCGTCTGCAGAAGGATACACGGTCAGGTTCAGATCGATATTTAACGCCTTATCCAATTCTTTCTTGATGACATCCTTATCGGGGGAGGGCAAATTATTCCCGGTTTCGATGATCTCGAGAGCAATTCTTTTGCCGCTTGGATCCTCCGTCTTCCCTCCTTGAGCATTGCCGGAATTGTTCGGCGTATTCTGCGGTTTCGGATCGGAAGTTCCGCCTCCTCCGGAACATCCGGCTATCAGCGAACCCGTAAGCGCGATAGTGAGAACCAGCGTAACCAGCTTTTTCATGTTTTTATACCCCTCTCATTCTTTATTAACCTTTAATCGACCCGAGCAGCATCCCTTTCGTGAAATGCTTCTGCAGGAACGGATAGACAATAATAACCGGAAGACTGGCGATGATGACGGAAGCCATCTGCATCGTCTGGGTCGGCATCATGTTTTCCGCGTTTTCCAGCGGCTGCTGGCTTTGCATCAGAATTTCTCTGACGATCACCTGGAGCGGAAACAATGTGCGGTCCGTCACATAGAAGATCGCCTGGAAAAACTCGTTCCAATGGCCGACCAGATAAAATAAGCCGACCGTCAGAATAACCGGTATGGAGAGCGGCGTCACGATAGTGAGCAGGATGCGAAATTCCTTCGCTCCATCCATCCTTGCGGATTCGAACAGCTCCTCCGGGAGTCCTTCAAAGAAGCTTTTCATGATCAGCACGTTGAAGCTCCACACCGCATTCGGCAGAATCATCGCCCAGACCGTATCGAGCAGGCCAACCTCCTTCACGATTAAATAGGTTGGAATAAGGCCGCCGCTAAAGAGCAGCGTGAACACAATCATAAGAAGAAAGAAATTGCGGCCGGGCAGGTTTTTCCTGCTGAGCGGATAGGCCATGAGGCCCGTCAATACAAGGTTGACCGCCGTACCGACCACAGTGATGAAGACGGTGACCTGGAACGCCCGCGGTATATTGGATTCCGTTAACAGCGTCTTATAAGCAGAGAATGTAATTTCTCTCGGAATTAATATAAATCCCCCGTTGCGCAGCACTTCCCCGAATGGGGTGATCGAGACGGATACGACGTACATGATTGGGAATATCGCGGCCAGGCCGCATAAGGCAAGGATAACATAGACGACGGTATTGAATAGTTTATCTTCCAGACTTTTTACCAAATTCCCTCACCCCATTTTTTCGCAAGCCGGTTTGCCGCCAGGACGAGCAGAAGTCCGATCGCGGATTTGAACAATCCGACGGCCGAGGCAAGGCTGAAGTTCAACTGCTGCAAGCCGGTCCGGTATACCCATGTATCCAAAATGTCCGCTACCGGATAGACCTGGATATTGTACAGGATGTAGATCTGGTCGAAGCCGGCGTCCATCAGATGGCCCAGCTTGAGAATAAAGAGCAGAATGATGACGCTCCGGATGCCCGGAAGCGTAATGTGCCAGATCATGCGCAGCCGGCTCGCGCCGTCGACCCGGGCCGCTTCGTATAGGGTAGGGTCGATCCCGGCAATGGCCGCCAAGTAGATGATCGCCCCCCAGCCGAGATTCTGCCATACCTCAGATCCGACAAGAATGCTCCGGAAATAATCCGTAGAGGTCAGGAAAGGGATCGATTGTCCGCCCGCTTCCACGATCCACCGGTTGATCAGCCCCCCGTTCTGGGACATCAGCGCCAGCAGAATGCCGAAGATAATGACCCAGGACAGAAAATGCGGCATATACGTCAGCGTCTGCACAATCGATCTCAGCCAGCGGATGCGGCATTCGTTGAGCAGCAGCGCCAGCATAATCGGCGGGAGTGTGCCCCACATCATTTTGTAAAAGCTGATTAACAGCGTATTGGTGAGCAGCTGCCCAAAATACGGCGAGTTGTAGAAGCTTTGAAAATGCTTGTACCATGGGTTCGCCCAAGCGCTTCCCGTGATTCCGTCCATAATGGCAAAGTCTTTAAACG
Organism: Paenibacillus tarimensis; assembly: GCA_041281825.1. Classification (GTDB taxonomy): domain Bacteria; phylum Bacillota; class Bacilli; order Paenibacillales; family Paenibacillaceae; genus Paenibacillus_D; species Paenibacillus_D tarimensis_A. Next base: position 5,307,571 of record CP166298.1, read on the forward strand.
CGATAATGACGCCGTACATCGGGAAATAACGGAAAATGATAAAGTAGACGAGACCCGGAAGCAGCATGATGTAGAACGCCCGATATCGCCAAATTGCGTTCCCGGCCATAAGATTGAAATCCCTCCTTACATAAGGATCTTTGAGCTCTGCTCAAAGTCTCCCGGCTTGATTTGAATGCGTTTACATTATCGTGTTTTCAGTATATTCACTAGCGTGCCTGAGCTGCTATACACAAAATCGTCAAAATTGTACGCATTTGTGCAACGGGCGATGGTGAAAGACTGCGACAGTATAATTAACAACCGTTGTAGAGCCGGGTGGAACCAGTTCCGCCGTCCGCTGGATCAGCAACAAATAGCGACCCTCAGGGCACTATTCCCATCACATCCGCTGGATCAGCAACAAATAGTGACCCTCAGGGCGCTATTCCTGCCACATCCGCTCGATCAGCAACAAATAGTGACCCTGGGGGCGCTATTTCTCTTTAATCGAAACAAACCAAGCACAAAAATATATGCTGATTATACTATCGCAAAAAAAGCCGTCCCGCAGGACAGCTTGAGCCATTGTAAATATTCGGTTATTTCCAGGCGTTCAGCAGCTGCCCATCGTGTGCCTGCAGCACCGGAAGGTCAAGCCGGACAACGGTTCCGGCGCCTGCGACGCTTCCGATTCGCACGCCGTACGGCGGACCGTAGTGGATCCGGATTCGTTCGTGCACATTGCGCAGGCCGATGCCGGTGAAACGGTATTTTGAACGTTCCTGCCCGCTCTCCCGTTCATGCCGCTGTATAACATCCCGGAGCATATCCTGCGAAATCCCGACGCCGTTGTCGCGCACATAGAGACGCATGATCCCTTTCTCCAGCTTGCCCTTAATCGTGATCAGCCCGCCATTCTTCGGCGCAATACCATGAAACAGCGCATTCTCAACAAGCGGCTGCAGCGTCAGCTTCAGAATGCGGCAGTGCAGGATGTCCGGATCGATATCCAGGCGGTAGCGGTACCGTTCCCCGTATCGCACCTGCTGAATTTGCATATACATGCGGAGTCCTTCCAATTCCTCGTCAACCGACACATACTCCGATTGCTTATCAAAGCTGAACGATAACAGCTTGACCAGCGAACGGATCGTTTCGCGCACTTCCGCGATTTTCTGCTGTTTGGCCAAGCTGCTGATACAGGCCAGCGTGTTGTAGAGAAAATGCGGCGCGATCTGGCTCCGCAGCATCTTCAGCTCATACTCCTTCTTCTGTTCCTCCGCCGATCTCGTCTCCTGCAGCAAATGCTGGATCCGCTCCAGCATCGCATTGTAGCTTCGGGTCAGCCTTCCGATTTCGTCCTTTCGCGTTTCCGGCAGCTTGGCGACTACCTGCACATCGTTCAACCGGTCCATCCTCTCCACAAAACGGCGGATCGGATTCGTAAAATAGCGGCTTAACGTATAGGCGCTGATCAGCAATATGACAATCCATACGACCGTTGCCGTCCGGTAGTTGTTATACAGCTGCTGCAAATCTTTATAGAAGTAGTCCTCTTCGATAAAAGCGATCAGTGACCAACCGAGACGGTTTTTGTTTGATTTAACGGCAACGAGCTGCTCCGATCTTCCTTCAATGCTGCTGACCCCCGTCTTCAGACCGGTTAGTGTGGCATTGAAGCTTTCATCCAGCTCGGGAGGATAAATCGCCGGCCGGAACGGCAGCAGTTTGTCACCCGGAGACAACGGATTGATCACATTGCCTTCTTTGGTCACCAGGATATACGATTGGTATATCATCGGGGCGATCCGTTCCGCCAGAAAGCCGAGATTCACTTCTGCGACTATAACGCCCCGGACTTGTTTTTTCTCGTCCGTAACAGGCAAGGTATACGCGATCGTATGTCCCGATAGGGGAGAATAGTAAGGTTCGCTTACATTGATGGCTCCGTAATTTTGCAGTCCGAGCTCATAGAGCTCCTGCAGACGGGGGTTGCCGATTATTTCATAGAATACCTGGGTGTTGGAATAGACCTTTCCGTCGGAACGGACCATGTACAATGTCCTGGTAATAGAACTATTGTTGTTAGCGTATTTTTGCAGCGTTTCCACAGCGAGGGCTTCATTCTCTTCATCAAATAAATCCGGGCGTGTCGACAGCAGAATAAGAATGTTCTCGATATTGTCCAGACTGGCGTCGATATACTGGTTCGTACGAGCCACAAGCAGCTCCGCGTCCCGGGTGACCTGGTTTTTAAACATCGTTTCCGCTTCGTTCAGATTCCGCCAGGCAAGCACCAGGAACAAGAGGAGCGTTACAAGAAACAAATAGATGAACTGCTTGGTTGCCAGACCTAAACGGCTGTACCGGGCGAACAGCTTTCTCATATCGATCCCCCCTGGAAGTTGCTTATAACCGCTTTGTGCCCCATGTAATGTTTCATCAAGAAGTCCTCCTCTTCTCCCGGTGGTGGAGGTTCACTGCAGGTCCTTCGTGGAGCCTTGCCTGTTAGAGGTCGAATGCGCATGTTTATAATCCGTGGGAGCCACGCCGGACCAATTGCGGAAGGTTACGGTAAAATAACGATAACTAGGTATACCAACCTCTTCAGCGACTTCATACACTTTCATATTCGTATGCTTAAGCAGCTCCGCCGCTTTTTCCATTCGCAGCCTCGTAATGTACTGATTAACCGATTCTCCGGTCTCCTCCCGAAACAAGCGGCTGATGTAGTGCGGGCTCAATCCGACCTGTTCGGCAAGAATCGGAAGGGAGACCGCCTGCTTCAGGTTCTCTTTCAACCAGATCTTTGCAGACCTTATCTCTATTCGCGTACGTTCTTCCTTGCCGCTCACCGTCTCAATATCTTCAGCCAGAAACTCCGCCAACTGGCGGATTGTGTTCGCTTCGGTCAGACGCTTGAAATTCCAGCTCCCCAGATCTTGCAGCTTCTGTTCCTGCAGCCATTCCAGCTGCCACTTCAGCAGCCATTGCTTGAGCTGCCGCGGCCGGATGCGTTTTTTCATACACCAGACAGGAAGCTCCCTCAGTATATGAGCCGTGAGCCGTGCTGAATCCCAGCTTGCTTTTCTTAACGATTCCCTGATATCCCGTTCGTGGGCGTCGGTCATGTCCGATAACGGGATCGGTTTCCCCGCAAATACGCTCCGCTCCGCACAGCCGTCGTAGAATAAAGCCTCCCGCCAATCCGACGTACCTGCGAGCACGCCGGCGATTTCCTCTTTCGCATGGAACGGATCGCTGACCACAGCATTCACTGTCCAGTTCTTCTCCGCAGATAGATTCTCCTTCAGCCTCCGGGTCAAAAAGCGTATAACCCCGTCTATGGTATGGACCAATGCACCCGCATCGGCGGACTTGGCGAACAGGATCAGAATTTCAGTGTCCCGAATAGACAGCCATGCCGTCCAATCCGGCACCGTTCGCTCCAGCTCGTTCAACGCTTGCTGCAGCTGCTGTACGGGAACATATGCTTGATGAGCCGTCTCAACGAATAAACGTACGATCCGGTACGGCGCCTCCCCTGTGAGCTTCAACTGCTCCCACTCGGAGTGATCCGGACGTTGGCCGTCCAGCAGCTTTCTGAATAACCCGGCTTGAACCGTCCGCCGCCGCTGCTTCTCATTATCGCGGTGATTGCGTTCTTTCATCATCGCTTGCCTGGCTTTATGGAGCGCCTGCATTAATTCTTCTTCTTCCATCGATACTTTTAATATATAAGCCACTGCCCCTTGCTTAAGGGCTTCCTGCGCATATTTGAAGTCGCTGTGACAAGTCAGCAGAATTATCTGGATGTCCGGATAGCGCTGTCTTAATTCCCGGACTAGCGTCATTCCATCCATGATCGGCATTGTAATGTCTGTAACGACAACATCAGGCGCATACGCTTGACAGATGCGCAGCGCCTCTTCGCCATTCTCCGCTTCTCCGATCAGAACGGCATCGCACGACTCCCAAGGGAATACGCGCAGCTCCTGCCGCAAAGGAATTTCGTCATCAACCACCAGCACCTTTAAAGGTCCCGTTGTCATTGCGCCGCCTCCTTTCACTCAGCATACTGATAAAAATGAACTATTCCGCCGTTGTAACAATTTTGCGTGTAAGCGTTGTCAATTGTAATGTTATATTATACCATGCGGCTATTACAGGGACTATACAGAAATCATGCAAAAATGTCCAAATACAGGTATGTTATAATAGTGACAGAATCGACCGGAAGATTGGAGGAATCGGAAGCAGATGGACATTATCGATATCGCTATCGAATTCATTGATGAAGATCAAGATCAGCCCAGATACCAATTCGATGAGGAATCATTACAGGAATTAATGAACAGCATCGGGGAGCTCGGATTGTTGTCTCCGATCAAAGTGAGAAGCACGAATGACGGCCGCTATAAAATCATCTACGGCAACCGGCGCTACAAAGCATGTCAGGCGCTCGGCCTGCGCACGATCCCGTGCATTGTATCCGCCGCTACGGACGAGCTTGAAATCTATCTCGAACAGATTGCGGAAAATTTAACGCGGGAAGGATTCTCGCCGATCGAAGAAGCCGAAGCCTTCCATAAGCTGATGAACGATCCGCGGTTCAACAGCTCGACCAAATATCTCTCCAGCAAACTCGGCAAACCGGAAGCCTATATTAAAAATAAATGCGACCTGTTGAAGTTCGGCAATGCCGTGAAGAAGCTTATTGTCAGCGGCACGGAGATTAAGAAAGACCGATTGACGGAAGATCAGCTGAAGCCCGTTAAGGATCTGCCAATCGAGTACCGCGACCCGCTTGCCCTTATTATCGCCCGGGACGAGCTGCCGGTCAGCGATGTGAAGAAGATCGTCCGACTATTTAAGGATAAAGAGATTACCGAAAGCACCAAAAACAAGCTGCTGCTCAAAACAGGCCCGGGCCTGCTGGAAACGTGGTCGGTCTATCAGCATAATAAAGCTGAACGGGCCAAGCAGGCCGAGGCTGCGGCGCAAGCGCTGACCGAGGAGACGGTGCAGGACAAGCCTGCCGACGATCGCGATCCCGCCCCGATCAAGACGACCCGCATTGAGCGGAGCCTGAAGAAACTGCTCTCCGCTTTGCCGAAGCATGCCCCTCTCCCTGAAAATGTCATCCAATCTCACGTAGAGATCTCACCGCAGGATAAGGAACGGTTGGTGGCGGATATTGAAGCGCTGATCGGCAATATGGAGAAGCATGTAGAGGAATGGAAAGCGATTCGAGATGCCGTTAAAGCTGCTGCCGGTTGAACATTGAAACGGCGTCATACGAAAGGCGGTCCCGCGCGACCGGATGGCGCAGACATTTCCTCTATTTTTCGCTTTTCGGCGTTCCAGTTTAATTAAGACCATTAAATTCCGTTATTTCCTGAACGGAGATGGCGAATCGGCAGGTGGTTTCAGCATATGGCAAAAATTTTGTTGTTCGATTTGGACAATACGCTGATCTGGGATGAGCAGAGCATGAGGGAAGCGTTTGAGGCCGCTTGTATGCACGCCGCCCGGTGTACGGCCGTCGAGCATGCAAAGCTTGAGAAATATGTGCGGGAAGAAGCCGACCGTTTGTTTCGCGGCCTGGAAACGTATTCGTATGCCGACGCCATCGAGTTGACTTGCCTCGAAGCGTTATGGTCGCAATTCAGAAAAGACCTGCATCCTATGCTGCGCCGTTTGGGGCAAATTGCGCCCGCATACCGGAAGGCGGCTTGGACGGCGGGCTTGCAACGTGCAGGTGTGGACAATGAAGACCTGGGAGCCGCGTTGGCGGAAATGTTTATGGTCGAGAGAAGGAAGCGTCCTCTCCTATATGAAGACACGCTACGGACGCTCAACCAGCTTGTCCAAGACTACCGGATGCTTATTCTGACGAATGGAGATCCCGATCTGCAGCAGGAGAAAGTAGACGGCATTGCCGGGCTTGCCGACTTTTTTGAACATATCGTCATCTCCGGCTGTTTCGAGGAGGGCAAGCCGGGCGGAGCCATGTTCCGCCACAGCCTGTCTCTCGCCGGGGCCTGCCCGGAAGAATGCATAATGATCGGCGATAATCTGCTTACGGACATCTTGGGCGCCAATCGGGCCGGCATTCCAAGCATTTGGGTTAATCGCTCGGGTAAGGCAAGGTCATCTGCAATTGCCCCCGACCGCGAAGTCACTTCACTCTCGGAAATTCCGGGCCTGCTCCGCTCTTTAACGTTCTGACCTGCTGTTCAGTCATACTAACTCAGCATAGCCGCATGCCGCTTGAAATGATCTTCGATGACGAGACAAGCCATTGCTTCGACGACAGGGACAATTCTCGGGCAGATACAAGGATCGTGTCTGCCGCGTGTAACGATAAGCTGTTCCTCGCCGCTTTCCCCAATCGTTTGTTGCGGAACGGAGATCGACGAAGTCGGTTTAACAACCACTCTGAAAATGATTTCCTCTCCGGTGCTGATCCCGCCAATAATTCCACCCGAATGATTGCTCATAAAGCCGGAAGCGTTCATTTGATCGTTATGTTCGCTTCCCAGCATTTCGGCAGCTAAGAACCCGGCTCCGAATTCGATCCCTTTCACCGCCCCGATCGATAACATCGCTTTAGCCAGCTCCGCATCAAGCTTATCAAAGACCGGTTCACCCAGGCCGGGAATAACTCCGCGAATCCGGCACTCGACAATGCCTCCGCAGCTGTCCCCGGCGGCTGCCAACCGCTCGATCCGATCCGCCATTTCAGTTGCAGCTTCCGGGTCGCAAGCACGTACGGCATTTTGCTCGATGGCCTGTTCATCGAATACCCCGCACTTTATGCCTCCGATCTCCGTGGTGTAAGCCAAAACCTGTACGCCTCTATGCTCAAGCAGCTTGCGCGCAACGGCCCCTCCCGCTACTCTGCCGGCCGTCTCCCTTCCTGACGCCCTCCCGCTTCCCCGGTGATCGCGAATGCCGTATTTCATAAGATACGTGTAATCCGCATGCCCAGGCCGGAACGAATGTTGAATATCGTTATAAGCTTCCGGCTTCATATCCTCATTGTGCAAAATAATAAACAGTGGCGTTCCCGTCGTTTTCCCATTGAAAACACCTGATAGTATATGAACGATATCATACTCTTTGCGCGGCGAGGTTACGGAGGATTGGCCCGGTTTTCTTCTGTCCATCTGTACCTGAATATAGGCTTCATCGATTTCAACTCCCGGCATTACGCCATCGACGATTACCCCCACTGACGCGCCATGTGACTCTCCGAACGTCGTAATTTTAAAGCTTTCGCCAAACGAATTTCCAGCCATAGCCCCGAATCCTCCTTACATAGGGATTTTTGAGCATTACATAGGGATCTTTGAGCATGACATAGGGTTCTTTGAGCATGACATAGGGATCTTTGAGCGGAGCTCAAAGTCTCTCAGCTTTTAGTCTCTCAGCCTTTAGTCTCTCAGCTTTAAGTCTTCGCCTTTATGTCTCTCCGCTTCAAACTACCTTCACTCCAAGTTCAGACAAGCGGTCAAAATAGTCAGGGCACGTCTTCGATACACATCCCGGATCAGCGATTCGGATCCCCGGAGCCCTGACGCCAATAAGAGAAAGCGCCATCGCCATTCGGTGATCGTCGTAAGAGTTAAGCAATGCAGGCTGCGGCTGTCCGGGGTGTACGGTTACACCATCGGCATGTTCCTCCGCCCGAATGCCGAGCTTGCGAAGCTCCGTGCAAATGGCGGAAATGCGGTCGCATTCATGGTGCCGGATATGGGCAGCGTCGGTCAAGGTAACCGGACCGTCGGCAAAAACGGCAAGCACGGCCATTGTCAGCGTTTGATCGGACCACTTTTTCATGCTTATCGTCATACCGCCCTGGAGGCGGTCAGTACCTAGGACTTCAATATCATTGTTGCCTCGCTTTATTGTACAGCCCATGCGGCTGAGGACGTCCAGCAATTCGATGTCAGGCTGGCGTGTGTCCGGTGTAATCCCTTCGATCCGAACCCGCCCGTTCGTCAGCGCAGCTAGCGCCCAAAAATAACAGCATGTGGACACGTCCGGCTCCAGCCGGTAATTGCGGGCCTGGTATACACCGTTAGGGATGGCTATTGTTTGGCCGTCATCAAGTACGGCTGGATGCACGCCGAAATCCGACATCATTTCAAGCGTCATGTCCACATAGTCGCGCTGGACAACCTCTCCGTCGATGCGGACCGTGAGCGGCGATTGCGCATAAGGCGCTGCCATGACGAGACCGCTGATAAACTGGCTCGACAGCGAGCCTGACATGACCGCTTCTCCGCCATGAAGTCCATTTGCTTGCAAAGTGAACGGCAATGCACCGTCGGTTTCTTCATGTTGAATGACTGCCCCCTGGCCGGCCAGTGCCGTCAACAACGGAGCAAGCGGCCGTTCGCTCATCCGCCTGCTTCCTTTAAGCCTCCAATTGCCGCGGCCTGCCGCTAGCGCTCCAGGCAAAAATCTGGAAAGCGTCCCGGATGCCCCCGTATAAATCTCGGCCTCCCGAACCGGCCATTGTCCGCCGCATCCCCGGATAATCGCTGTGTCACCTTCGACCCCTGCCTCAATCCCGAGCTTCCTCAAACTGTTGATACACCAATAGGAATCGTCGCTTTTCAGCAGGCCTTCCAGCCGCGAAGTTCCTTCCGCCATCGCGGCGATGATCAGCGCCCGGTTGGTCAAGCTTTTGCTTCCCGGCACCGTAATCGTCCCCTCGATTGCACCGGCTGACGGAACGATTTCCACGATTTGCTTATCGTTTACCAGCGCCCATGGAGAACGTGCGGCAAGATCCGGTTCATGTGCTGCGTTATCATTCATTTCCTTCACCCTCCCAAGTTGATCAAGTTATTTACCATGATTATAATTAAGAGGATGAAATAAATGAAATCACAATATTTATACCTTGCAATAGAGGTGGTCTATATCATGATTAATTTGGAATGGTACCGCATATTTCGGCAAACGGCCCGCACGGGAAATTTAACGAAAGCTGCGCAGGACTTGTACATTACTCAGCCCTCAGTGAGCTATGCGATTAAACAAATGGAGCAAGCGTTAGGCGTGAAGCTGTTTCAGCGTTTATCGAAGGGGGTGAAGCTGACGGCGGAAGGAAGGGCGCTGCTTGACTACGTGGAACGGTCGTTTGCTTTGCTCGATTCCGGAGAGAAGAAGATTGAGGCGCTGAAGCGTCTGGAGGACGGAGAAGTCCGGATCGGGGCAAGCGACTCCCTTATCAAGCACCTGCTTCTTCCGCAATTGAACACCTTCCACACCGATTATCCTAATGTCCGTATACGACTGTCGCATGGCAGGACACCCGATATCATTCGCCGTCTGAAAGAGGACCTTATCGACTGCGGCATTGTTCATATGCCGGTCTCCGATCCGGAGCTCGACATTAAGCCGCTTATACGGTCTGAGGATGTGTTTGTTGCGGGAGAAACTTACCGGCACATGGCCGGCAGCCCGCTTTCCGCGGAAGAGCTGGTCCGTTTGCCGCTCCTGCTTTTATCTTCCGGAAGCAGTACCCGCAGCTTTGTCGAGCAGTGGTTTGCATCCCAGGGACTGGCCGTCGAGCCGGATATCGAATTAGGCAGCATTGATCTGCTCATCGAGTTTGCCCGCCTCGGTTATGGCGTCGCCTTCATTAACCGCTCGTTCGTAGCGGAAGAACTATCCGCGGGCAGATTAATCGAGCTGCAGCCCGCCGCGGAGATGCCTTCCCGAAGCATCGGCCTGGCCATCCGCCGCGGCAGGATGCTGCCGCTCGCTGCCGAACGGTTCATCGGTATGCTTGTTTAATTCAAGCTTCCGACTCCCTGTCGTGCGGCACGCTTCACGCCCATTCGCGCCTTTTTGCACGCCTGGAGGGATTACACGAAAGGACCGACCGTCTTGCCGGACTCTGGTTCCGTTATCTGTGAACTTTTGTCTTGATTCGACGTGTTCGCGGACCCTCGTTCCGTTAATCTCTCAATTATGGCCCCTGGACATGAAAAAAAGATAGAATAGAGGATCGTCTGTCCGCTCAACACCTAAAACAACCGGTTTCTTCACTGATAACGTACTGTCTGTCCGCTTCCGCCGCCCGGTTGTTACAACTCCATAGCATTGCGAAACCTTATGATTGAAAAATCATCTATCGAAGACCGGATCAGCGCGTTTCTTAGCGGGTATAAATTTGGGGTTATTCGCAATTCAACGTTCTTTTCGACGATTCGATCAATAAGGTTGTTCATCGGTTCGACTTTTACAGGTTCGATTGTTCGGGGTGAGATATAATAACCGGCGGTTCCGTCAAGCAAATCAAATTCCCTATCATTAAACGAATATTTGAAGATAGTTGCATTATTAATTCTTTCGTACCATCCGGTCTCTACTGTTATTATTGTGTTTGCGGTGGTATAGCCAAAAAATCTTTCCATATCATCAGCACTGATATTCGTTGATTTCGTGAATATGACCCTTGGACATTCTCTGGGAAAATAGTAATTTACAGAATGGTCTTCATCAATTGCCCATACAACTGCGGGATAGTCTTCCCGTGTCTTCCTTGGAATAAAGGTCTGAATACCCGAATCTTCGCTAAAATGAAATAACACTTGTCCTCACCCTCACTTGTAGCTTTTAAATAATTTTACGCAAGATCGCACATAGCTCAAGACCCCGTCGACCGATAATGCCGGACGCCGAACCGCCAGACCAGCACACACGGAATGAGAAACAGGAAACCGGCCAGAGGCATCAGCATGTAGAAGATATCGTTGCCGTCCACTTTATCCAGAATGTAGAGCAGCGGCAAGTAGCTGACGCAGCCGAACGGAATGATGAACGTGAAGAATACCGTCACCCATTTCTGATAAATGCCCAGCGGATACTGCGCCATCTCCCTTCCCCCATCCGTTAAAATATTCGCCAGTTCGATACCTTGAATGGTCCAGAAGCAGAGCGTTGCAGTCATCATATAGATACCCGTAAAAATAACCACGCCGCATAAAATCATGAAAAGCAGTGTCGCCGCCTTCATAGCGTTCCAAGCAACCGGCAGATTGTACAGCGACCATACGAGTACGATCAAGCTTTGCAGCAAGCGGCCGAACCGGGTGAACTCGAATTTGGAGCCGAGCACTTGAGTGACCGTGCTGCGGGGGCGGACAAGCAACCGGTCGAAATCGCCGCCGGCAACCAGGCTGGAGAATGCGTCGAAGCCGCGGGCAAAGCATTCGCTAAGGGAAAAGGCGAGATGAATCACTGTAAAACAAAGCGACGTTTCAAAGAACGTCCACTCCCGAAGCTGGCCGAACCGCTCAAACATGAAATACAGTCCTGCAAAAACGGAAAACGGGATGAAAAACTGCCCGAAGGTCAGCAGCCAGAATGAGGTGCGATATTGCATTTGCGATCTGAAATGGATCGATAAATATTTGAAATATAATTGCATTGCTTTTATCCTCCTTGTACGACGACTTGGCGAAGCGCCCGCTTCAAACTCCATCGTCCAAAGCCAATGAGAATCCCCAGCCAAAACAGCTGAACGAGAATGCCCCAAAATACTTCCTCTTGAGGGATGTGTCCGGAGTAAACGCGAAACGGAAAATCCGCCGTCCATCGAAACGGCAGCACATAAGCGATCTTCTGCAGCCACAGCGGCATAAGCGGAACGGGAATGATCATCCCGGCAAGAAACTCACCGGCAACCCCAATCATCAGCGTCGACCCGGTCGGCGACATCGTCCAAAATACGGAAATATAGATGAGCATGGAAATAGCGACGTTAACAAGCAATCCTAATAGCAGCGTAATTATAGACCACATGAGTACTACTGGAGAAGACGGCAGAGGCAAACGGTAAGGTTCGGGCAGTATGAACACGACGGTCAGAATCGGGAAGCATCGCAGCACGGCGGCCGACAGCCGCTGTGCGAGCAGCTTCGCGAACCAGAACGGGTATATGCCGCACGGCCTGCACAGCTCATAGGCAATGTTACCGGTTGTGACTAGCTGAAAGAGCTCATTATCCCGAAACCATAACATGATGAAAGCGAGAAACACCTGCTGAAGCCAAATATATGCCACCAGCTCCTTGAGGGACATCGGCGGCTCCCCGGTGCTATTGCTGTAAAAGGCGATGAACACCATAATGAAAATAAAGCCGAAAAACAGCTGCGTCACCATACCGGCCAATGCGGCCGCGCGGTACTGCATGCCGTTAATGAATCGCAGCCTCCATACGGATATATACGGATTCATGATATTCGATGCTCCTTATACAATTGTAGAATCAAATCGTCAACCGGCTTCGTTTCGATATCGATATCAATCAGTTCAACCTGCTTGGACAACCGGGAAATAAGATCGGCCATGACGACGCGCTCGGTATCAAAGCTGTACACCGCCCTCTCCGGCGACCAAGAGAGCCTGGAAGCGCCCGGAATGTCGACCGGCTGATGATGCTCGCAATAATCGACGGTGATCGTTTTTTGCGCGCCAAACCGTTCCCGCAAATCGCCTAATGTACCATCGTACAGCAGCGTACCTTTTCCGATCATTAGAATCCGGTCGGCCAACGCTTCGATATCGCTCATATCATGCGTCGTCAGAATGACGGTCACACCCTTTTCTTTATTGATCGTCTTGATGAATTGACGAACGGCGATTTTGCTTACGGCATCGAGTCCGATGGTCGGCTCGTCGAGAAACAGAATCTTGGGGCTGTGCAGCAGTGAAGCTGCGATTTCACAGCGCATCCGCTGTCCAAGGCTGAGCTGACGGACAGGTGTCTGAACGATACTTTGCAGAGCTAACGTTTCGATGAGCATATCAAGGTTTTCCCGGTATGTCCCAGCTGGAATCTTGTATATATCTCGCAGCAGCTCGAACGAATCAATGACAGGCACATCCCACCAGAGCTGGGAGCGCTGGCCGAACACGACCCCGATTTGCCCGACATATGCGACTCTGTCTTTCCAGGGCGTGAAGCCCATCACAGAGCAGGTGCCGCCGTCAGGCACCAGGATTCCGCTCATCACTTTGATCGTTGTCGATTTACCCGCCCCATTCGGCCCGATATATCCCACAACCTCCCCTTCCCGGATCGTAAACGAAATATCCTGCAGCGCCTCCACAACCGTATGCTCCCGGACAAACAGCGCTTTGGCCGCTTGCCTTAAGCCCGCTGACCGTTTGGCTACTTTAAACGATTTGCTGATGCCTTCCAGAGTAATCACTGGTTACTCCTCCTCCTGATTTATGGATCTTTGAGCTTAACATAGGGATCTTTGAGTGGAGCTCAAAGTCTCTCCGCTTCAAGTCTATCCGCTCATGAACTGCAGAAAAAAATATATCTAAAATCCCAAAAAAAGTATAGACTTATATTTCATCTCAAGTTATACTACTATTATAGAAGCCGAGGACAGGTATCCTTAGTTAAAATTTATCTAAAACAGGTAACCGACATGGATATGTCGGTTTTTTTGATTGTTTCACCAGGAAATTATGACGGTTACTAGTTGATCAAGCAGCCCATCCAAAATATTGTCATCATGATGGTCGCTGAATAACCAGGAGATGCCTGACGAGTTACAAGGGAAGCCCTGACCCTGACCGGAGTGTGGTGTAACGGACAGAACTAGCCTTTAAAAGGAAAAATAGACGTTTCTTCGTTTGTAACGGTCACTCGAGCCGCTAAAACATTGCAAACGGCTTCCAAACGCGTCTATCCGCCCCTTAAGCGTCACCCATGTCCGTTAGAACTTCAAAAGTCGGAAAAGGACCGTTTAAACGGTATTTATGTCCGTTAGCTGTAAAGATTCCTATCCCCCCCGGACGTGCCATAGAATCGATATTTAAGGAAGGAACGATCTCCTAGTGTGCAGTGAAATTGAATTATGGAACCAAAACTCACTAATACTCAATGAGTCAATGTTCAATATTATTGAAGTTTACTTCATTATGCGAAACAAGCCGGCACCGCATATTCCGGCGCCAGCTTTTTTATCTTCAACCGTTTGTCTAACCTAAACAGTTATCCTTATGTTCTTCTACAAGTTTCTGCAAACGGAATTCTCGGGTTTTTTTGAAATGGGCTCCACTTTTGCAACCTTAAGTTGCAAAGTTTGTTTTCTAATTCAACTTCTCTCGATTTAGGTTTTGTATTTTTTGTGTTACGATTGGCTTGAACTTGCCGTTGGAGGTAGAAAGCATATGCTGGATAACAAGAAGTTTGGAAAAAACATCCTCAACTTGCGGAAACGACTAGAGTTGACACAGGTAGAGCTTTCAAACCTGTTAGGTGTTAGTCATCAGGCTGTATCCAAAATGGGAACAAGGAGAATGCCTCCCCGACATTGAAGTATTGCTTCGACTTGCAAAGATCTTTGATAAGTCAGTTGAGGAGCTTTTATTGGGCGAACAGCGCTCGCATAGGGTTAAATCATTAGACCAATCGAATTTACATAGCAGCGATATTTGGGCGGATGTACTGGAGGAAATAAAAAAACAACTATCCTTTCCCAGCTTCAACACGTGGTTTAAAAATACTTCCGCTAAATATGAAGGAGACTCATTGATTATCTATAGCCCCAACAATTTTTCAAAAGAATGGCTTTCCACAAGATATACTTCACTTATAACGGAAGCGTTAAATAAACTCACCGGAGATTCTAAGATCCAATTAAAATTCCAAACCGACTTTAACGGGTAGACAGCTCGGAACAAATGCAACGATTTATCCACATACTTACAAACAACTTATCCACAAATGAGTAAATAATCATATGCGGCCTAAAAAACAACTAACCGAGCGGATCGTCCACTGTGGACGGATCCGCTCGGTTTTTTATACTGATAAATACCTTTCCCTGATCACGTTCATATGGTGAATCTCGTGGCCAGCGATGATGAAGGCAGCTGCGCGTGCACTTAACGAATGACCGCTAAATTCGCCGCGACGCAATAAAGCCTCTTCGCTCAGACTTCCTATAAGCGTAATCGTCGATTGCCGGACAGCCGAATAGTCGTTCAGCACTCTGTCCATGGCCATGTTATCGAAGGGAGCATAATGGGCGAAGATGTCCCTGTCGTAACCGGGCATTTCACGTGCATCCCCGCGCGCAATCCGCAAAATGCGGTAACTCCATAACCGCTCGATATCGGAGATATGGCCGACGACCGATTTCAGGCTCCATTTCCCCTCCGCATACCGGTAACTGCCATGCTCTTCCTTCAGACCTTGCAACAGGCTCATTGTCTGGTCGTGCAGGTTCTGCATAATGTCCGGCAAGCTCCCATCCGGAACAAGCTCGATGTAACGTTCAGCCATCGGTAAATATTCATCCGCTCCCGGTCTTGTTTTCATCGCCTCTACCCCCTTAAAGTTATACCAGCATAGACACCATCCACTTGATCCAATGCGCGGCCGGCAGAAGCAATAGCTGTGCCATTAATGTCCCGATCATCCGTGAAGCCATCAGCAAACCAAACATTTTATTTAAGGCCGCGATATCTTTTTCGCCTTTCAAAACTTTGTCCGTAAGCAGCCCCACCTGGGGATCAATCAATACCGTAAGCAGGATCGTCGCCACGCCATTAATCAACCCCGAAGCCTGAGAAGCGGCGATGGAATTATCGGCCGTCAAGGTTGATGCCAGCAGTGCGGCCAACACGCCGATCGTATAAATGGCTGTGACCGAGACATTCAGCACAACAAGTCTTTTCGGAATACCGCCGATTCTCAGACGGGACAACATCGCCAGCTTGGGAAACCGTAAATGATACCGTGCATTACTTAGTTTACGGATTGAAACGGCCGACCGGATCATGTTTGGTACGGAACCTGTCAGCTCCAAATGAGAAATGACTCTTTTGGAAAGAATTACTGCTGAAGGGAATACTAAGATCGCCAAAAACGTTCCTAACGTTGCGGCAAATATGACGATTCTCAAATGTTCAACCAAATTGAAATCCACCGTACGCTTGGAGAAATCGATAATATTGCCGAGCAGCGGCGCTTGAACCATATTCGCCGTTCGTGATATAAGAAGAATGATTCCGGCCAACGATAAAGCTATGGCTAATTTCCCTAAGCGTACGCCAGCTAACCGCAGCGAATAAGTGAGCGTTTCTGAAAAATGAATAATAAAGGTAAAAACAGATACGATCAGTACCTGCTGAAGCATGGAAACACCCCACTTTTTTTACGTACGGGCTGACGCTGTAAACATATAATAGCATACGTCTGTGGTTATTCCAGTCCTTGTCATTTAATTTTTAAACTTTCCTTGTACTTGACAAAGCCGTTTGCCAATAATACCATTACACATGAGCATGTATTCATATGTAATGGTATAAATAGCCGATTTAAGGAGGCCCTCCTCATGCATAATCACTCTCACCATGGCCACCACCATGGACATCATCACGATCACCATCATGGACACGGTCACGACCACACAAGAGAAGGAAATAAAAAAGGATTGACGATCGCCCTCATCATTACGACCGGCATTATGTTTTTGGAGTTTTTTGGCGGGTTGCTGACGGGGAGCCTTGCACTGCTGTCCGACTCCGGCCATATGCTCAGCGATGCCAGCGCGCTCCTGCTTAGTCTCGCCGCCATCTGGTTCGCAGCCAGACCGCCTTCGCCGAACAAAACGTACGGGTTTTACCGGTTCGAGATCCTGGCCGCTTTTTTTAACGGCATCGCCTTGTTTGTTATTGCGGGGTTTATCGTTTGGGAAGCGGTCCAACGCTTTGAACAACCGCCTATCGTTGCCAGCGGCTCCATGTTGCTGATTGCTGCCATCGGCCTGCTTGCCAATGCTGGGAGCGCTTGGGCGCTGATGCGCAAAGGTGACGTCAAAAACAATGTGAACCTGCGCAGCGCTTACCTCCACGTGCTAGGTGATGCGTTAGGGTCGGTCGGCGCGATTATCGCGGCTTTCCTTATGATGGCGTTCGGCTGGTATGTAGCCGACCCCATTATTTCCGTCCTCGTTGCGCTGCTTATCTTAAAAAGCGCCTGGGGGGTCATTCGTCATACAGTGCACATTCTTATGGAAGGCGCTCCCGTCACGATCGATCAGACGGCGGTCACAGAGGCGCTGCTCTCGATCAAAGGCGTCAAAGATGTGCACGATCTTCATATCTGGACGATCACGTCCGGTTTGGACTCATTCAGCTGCCACCTCGTGATTGAGGATCAAGCGGACAGCCAGGATGTACTGCAGCAGGCGATCCACATTATCGAAGACCATTTTAAAATCGGGCATACGACGATTCAGGTTGAATCCTCGAAAATACATCATGCCGCGGCAAAAGTCTAAACCTACGCAATGCACTTAAGGCCGCAGAACATCTGCCAATTGACTTAAATCGCGGACAATCAAGTCGGGGCGCACATCCAATTCATCAAATACGGTATTCGTGCGATTGACCCAGCATACCGTTAAGCCGTACGTTTTGGCCCCGGCCGCATCCCACGCATTACCTGAAACATATAATATTTCTTCCCTTCGAAATCCAAGATTTGCGGGGGCCAACTGATATACACCCATATAAGGTTTATAAATCCGAATGACATCCACACTTAAAATAGCTGAAAAATAATGGCCTAAACCCGCGTGATTCACCACAGAATGCAGCATTTGGGGGGTGCCGTTGGATAAAATCGCCAAGGGCATCCCTTGTATCCGGTTCAATAAGGAAGGCACTTCCGGAAACGGCTTTAAATATACATATTCGCTGAGTACCATTCTTCGAGTGGCGGCGTCCGCATGCAATCCGAGTGATTTCAATGCATAAACCAAAGCATCGTCCGTTACATACCAAAAGTTCTTATACCTGCCCATTAACGACCGCAGCCAAGTGTACTCAAGCTGCTTCTGTCTCCATACGTCACTGACTTCCTGTCCTTTGCCGGGGAAAAAGTGGTCAAGCTTCTCAACAACCGAATGTACATCGAACAAGGTGCCGTACGCATCAAATACAACCGTCTGAACACGAACCACGATTCATCCCTCCCGTTATAGTTTATGAGAGAGATTTGCGGATTATTTTCCAATTGTCTCGGGAACCCCTGCGCCGATCATGATTTTCCCGTAATTTTCATAAGATGCGACTGAACGACCGATAATCAGAAGGACTTCGACCGGCCATTCGGTGAAGCTTCAGATAACTGTATGCATATTTATAAAAATGGCCATGTCTGCTGTCTGCAAAAGCCTGTTCCCAGTATGATGGCTCCAGCGGATTCCACATTGTTTCTGATAGCGATAAATTGTATGCGACCGGATCTTCGAGTTTGTTTGCATAAGTTATGATGTCTACCCTTGTGAAAAAGGCTGAATCCAGTTTGTCGAACGCTAATTCGCGATAAGCTGTTTTCAATTCAGCTATAGAGTGACCATGGGTAAGGAGGTGTCCTAGCTGCATATCACCTTTCTCCATTTGCAGCGGCCTCTGAAAGTCATGGAATAGGTTAAGCACAGTATTCGGAGTCAAATCAAACCTTAAAGATGTATGAGGAATGCTGTCAGGATAAACAACTACATTGTTTCCATTTACTGTTACAAAACCAGGGCCTGAAGCTGCGAATTCTCTAAGTATTTTTGCCATCGCCTCGAACAATTCCGCGGTTGCCATAACATCTGAACGAGATAGCATATTCAAGATATAATACGCGTAGATCACATCATGACCAAGCGCATGGCAATTATGGCTATTTTGGATAATCAGGTTTATCATACCGGCACGAAAGCCCGCGAATTCTTTGTCTGCCCGGTAATGTTGCTCGTTTACATGTTCCTCCAAGATTCTCTCAAGATTTTTGCGAATCGTGACCTCCAACGATCCAGGTACAAGATTTTCATCCATTAGCTGAATCAAAGCTAAAACCGCACATGCCCAATGGCCTTCCCAAATATTGCTGTGTGAAGATTCAATCATTTTTTGGCATGCCCATTTTCTATAGAAATCGATGTCCAAATCAGATCATCTCCTTTCCTATCAAACTAATCAACCGACTTCACAGCGTCCACGATGAGAGACACAAAGCCAAGCTTTCCGTCTTTATTTCTGTGGTCAAACCGCTGGGAACGATATATAAAGCCTTTCTTCTCTTCCCAGTCGTTATAATGAAATTGACCGTTTTCATCACAATATTCCAGTAATTGAACTTTAAATCCAGCCGTTTCGAACATGGTCGAAAGAGTATTGTAGGTATGCACAATCTTATGGCTCGCAGCTTGATGATCGGCAGGACCTGGACCACCGATTTGCACGCCCTTTTGATATTCCTCGTTTGGAAAAAAGCCGTCTGGCACAGCGCAACGGACATATCCACCCGGCTTAAGAAACTCAAAACAAATTTTCGCAGCCTCGACCCCTTCATCGAGATCTAAGTGTTCCCATACATGCTCCGCTAAAATTGCTGAGATGGTATTGGGCAAGAAACGATCTGCCCATAGATCTCGCTGCAATAAATTCAAATCTGCTTCCTGAGTTTGCGTCCATTCGGGGTTGTTATCATATTGGCCAGCTCCAATGACCACTCGCATTTCTTCGTTATTCGTAACCATCACTTCGCCCCCCCCACTTTAATCTTACATGAATAGTGTAGCAATATCGGGTCTGGTCATAAATGGAATCTGGTTACTTATATATGGAAATTTGTGATTTCAAACAAATCCGAAATTTGTGATTTCAAACAAATCCGTTTGTTTAACAGCGGGCGGCCATAGCACCCCACAATCAAGACTCTGTTTGGCCCTTATGGTCCGAAGAATAAATAGCCAAAAAACATGACAAAAGCGAACTGAAAAAATGTGTTCATCACCCACTTACAGAAGTTGGGCGTTTTCTGGTCGTTTCAGATAAACTTCAGCAATGAGACAACCTATTGGATCCGGCTCGGTATATAATTAACTATGAATAGCTGTACAAAACCTTACCGTGATATGGGGGGAAGAAATGAAAGCAATTATAATCGGTGGCGGAATAGGCGGGTTTAGCTGTGCCATCGCTCTTCGTAAGGTTGGATGGGATGTTACAGTATTTGAACAGAACGAAAGACTGGTAGAGAACGGGGCAGGGATCGTACTCGCTGCGAATGCCATGAGGGCACTAGAAAGACTCGATACGGCGGGGCGCATCCGGGAAGAGGGAGCACCAGTCGGAGTTGCTGAACTGAGAACATGGAAGGGGAGCCTCTTGACACGTCTGCCGGTTGAAAAACAGGCTTTGCGTTACGGTACGCTGAGTTATCTCATCCACCGGGGCAGCCTGCAATCAATTCTCTATGCGCACTCCCTTAATCTTGGCGTCACCGTCAAGCTGGGTAAAAGGGCTGCCGAGTTAACCGAAAAGAATGAAGGCGTCGAGGTGCGTTTCACGGATGGAACGACTGCGAACAGCGAACTCCTGGTGGCTGCCGATGGATATCGTTCAAAAATCCGTGATCAGCTTTTTGGTCACGTTCCACTACGATATTCAGGATATAGAGCAGTACGAGGCATAGGCAATTTTGAGGACCCGCACTATCCGCTTGCGGCCGGGGGTGGATTTGAGGCGCTTGGCAATGGTACTCGGTTTGGATTTTCCCACCTTGGCGGAGGACGTATCTTCTGGGTTGCTGCAATAAATGAGCCGGAGGGCCAGGGAGCTCCCCTTTCACCCGAGGAACGCAAGAGACACGTTTTGCTAAAGTTTCGGAACTGGTATTCACCGGTTCCAGCAGTTATTGAAGCAACATCGCCCTGGGATATTCTTACCCATCCGATATATGACCTGAGGCCGCTCAGGCAGTGGAGCAAAGGTAGAGTAACGCTGCTAGGAGATGCGGCACACCCGATGCTTCCAAACCTGGGGCAGGGCGGAGCGCAAGCAATGGAGGATACAGTCGTGCTTGCTGATCTGCTTAGAAACAGGCCGGCAGGCGAAGCTTTAGTCGAGGCCTTAAAGGCGTTTGAAAAAGTGCGCATTCAGCGTGTCCGTAAGATCGTCCGCCAATCGCACCTTATGGGACGGCTTATGCAGCTCGAGTCCCCGCCCGCGCTGGCCATTAGGAATACGGCTTTTCGAGTGGCAGCGAACAAGTTGTTTATTGCTCGGCTACATTCATTGGTCGGTTATGATCTGCCGACCTTATAATAAAATAGCACCTCATTCTTGTTTAGAGATAAACCCTTAATGTTTCTCGTTGTTTTTCGTTTCATATTTTACCTCCGATTATTCCCTTTTCAGCGAGGCGACCGGGCTTTGCTGCCGGTCGCCTCGCTTCTGTTTTATTCAAGGACGAGTTCACTCTTGAACATTCGCCCCCTTTAATTTGACAGAGAATTTTCATTATACCACTTTCTTAGCTGATTAATTTGAGCCTGATGATATCGGCTATGGTCAGCCATATGCCATAGGCCCCAGCGTATGGTTGCTTGCTTTTCATTTTCATGCCCAAAAGTGACAATTTTATCTAGTGCAGCATCCGTTAATAGTGTACATGTATCTTTCAACATATTTAATACAACTTCATATTTAGAAATAAGTGTGTTCAAAGACTTCCCTTTAACCATCGGAAGCCTATAATTTGCATCTATCATGGGGCCATATTGCTCTTTTAAAGAATCAGGAAGTGGTTGTCCTTTCATTCTATAAACCCAATTCAGGTCAACATACGTGATATGTTTTATTAACTGAGCGGTACTATTAAAGTTGTTTTTTGGACCCTTGTAATCTACTTCTTCTTGCGACATGCCATGAGTGATTAATTGTAGTCGTTGGCTATTCTCTTCCACAGCGGAATATAATATTCCCACAACAGGTGACATATTAGCTTCACCTCGTAAATCGTAAAGCATCCCAGCTCTACCTCCCTCGCTTATTTAATATTCACATTTCATTTTATCTTTTCATGATGTTTAATCCAATGATAATGCTTCTTCCAAGTGAACTTGTAGTTCTACGTTTTGGTCAACTACCCCCACTTAACGTTACGCGTTTGAAGTGGGAGCTTGCACCTAACCAGCAGTCAGAGCGGTTCCTTCAGAACCTCCTGCCTCTGTCGGTCAGTTCTTGCCTGTTAACTGTGACGGACACGAATAACAAACTTAGGCAGCAGGATAGTTTGAATACATAGAAGGGAAATAATGGGTGCCTCTCGAATTGTATCATAATTACACTTTATAAGGAGACGATGCGAAATGAGTAAAGCACAGATTGAAGTAGTTCAATTAGGTGAGAGAAAATATATCGGTATTGCGGTAACTTCTCCCTTGAAGAACGTTAAAGGAATTGGTGAAGCACACCAGCTTTTCATGGAAAGAAAAGATGAAATTCAAGGTAAAGTAGACGAGAGCACTTATGTTTGCGTTCATTTTGCAAACGAAGTGTTATTCACCTATATCTACTGCATGGAAGTAACCGAACTACAACCTATTCCAGAGGGTATGATTGGTTTTGAAGTGCCTAGTAACCAATATGTAAAAGTACACTCAAATGGTGAAGAACCATATGGACTTATTGATACATTTTTAAGGGGCAAAGGAATGCAAAGTAATTCAAATTCTGTTTCATTTGAAGTATTTCAGTTTGGAAAAGAGGAAAGTAAGTATAATGCTGAAATCCTAGTTCCAATTGCTGTTTAAATCAATCTATTTGTATGCAGGTTATGAAGCTAAACGGATACAATAATTCGATTTACCGCCTTTTCATCAGGGCGGTTTTCTTTTGGTCAAAATCAACATTATGATTTAACATAGCCTTTTATTAATGAGGATAGAGGAAGGGATCCCACCAACTCTCCGAGTGTCAAAATCACCTGCCGCATCGAGAGCCGTAACCAGAGATTCCATTGATGACAGCCCGTGTCGGTGTATATAACAAAGCGCATGCCGATGTCGGCATGCGCTTCTAAGGCTGCGAAGGTTTTTATTCTTCTTTAGCCGTTTCCACATATTTTTTGAAATTGTCTAAAATCGCTTGCCATCCGGCTTGCTGCATCTCGATGGCGTTGGTCTCTTCCGCTTCGAACGATTCGATAATTTTCGTGTCGTTGTCTTGGCGAATAAAAACGATCTTCACTTTTCTACCGTCGTCGATCGTATAGGAGATGCTCTCGTTAATGCTCACCTCGTCGTATACTCCGCCGAAATCAAATCCAAAGCTGCCGTCTTTGGCTTCCATTCTCGAGACGAATTTACCGCCGACCTTCAGATCATTCTCGGCGTATGGCGTGTGCCAGTCATCGGAAGCCTTACTCCATTGCGTGATGTGCTTCGGATCCGTCCAATACGTCCACACGCTTTCGACGGGCGAATGAACGATCGTTTCTACTGTTACCGTTACCGGATTAGCTGTTCCCATTACATAACCTCCATATTTGATATTATTTGTGAACAATACCACGAGTCTTTCACTGCAAACGATTTATCGGATTTACCTAAACCTATTATAGCATGTAAGTGGCAGCTAGATTTCTTATAGATTGCTATAAATCTGCCATTCGTAATAAAACGAGCAAGCTGCCAGGCGACTGTTCAATGTTGATTTATTCAGTTCTCGTTCTCCGTTAAAACATGTTTATTTTTTTCTTGTAATTGTGTCGATGTATCAAAGATTTTTTTAAAAACTTCTCTTACAGAATCATTATCAAGTGGTCCGCTATTTTTTTGTAGTAAGTCTGCAATGATTTGCTCTTCCCGAACAGGATCATAAATTGGCAGCCTATTTATTATTTTGTATTGTCCTATTTTTTCACAACAGAAGCTCTTTGATTTAGAAGTTCTAAGATTTTGGTGTTAATTTCGTCTATTTGTATTCTTAGTTCCTCTAGTTCTTGTTCCTTCACTAATGATCACCCACCTGGTTTTATTATTTTATTAGAACGGATTTCCGATCGCCAGTGGTATCCATCTTGAATACGTTTGACTGGCATCGGTCTGTACGTGACCCGCGGGAAAGCTTTTGACTGGACTCGTGCTTACACCGAACGGAACCTCTCCCAGCCCTCAGCCAGATTGCGCGCCGCCCATTCCACGTGATTCCGATCCTCGTACTGCCGGAAGGAGCACTCGATAGCGAGGATCAAATCCAGATAGAGATCGTACAGACATCTACGGATTCGCGCGTCCTCCTCCATCGTCGAAATGCCGTAGCCCTGTTCGAAAGAGGTCGAATTCCCGAAATGGCTGAAATAATGCTCTATCAACGGATCGCCCCACAGCGCTCTCTCGAAGTCGATCAAGCCGGTAATTTCGCCCCCCAGTACAAACACGTTACCGGCCCACAGATCCCAATGAACGAGGCTCGGTTCTGAAACCCCGTCAAGCGCGGGCAGCCTTTGGTCGATCTCACGCTCGAATTCTTCATACTGCGCCGGAAGAACGACGCCCGCTTCCCGGCCGTCTTCCAGCACACCTCCGATCAGCCATCGGAACGCTTCGCGCCAGGAGCCGTCGTGAGGCGATTCGAAGGCGTAAAGGCCGAACCGGCTCCCCTTCACATCGTTGATCCGCCGGTTCAACTCGCCGAGCCGGCGTTCAACCTTCTCCCGTTGCTCCGGTGTCATCGTATCGCTTGCCTTGTTATAAGGATATCCATGCAGTTTCTCCATAATGAAATATGGAACCGGCAAAATGGATTCGGATTCATCGTAAAAGTGGATACGGGGCACCGGTACGTCACCCGAGGCTCCAAAATGCTTCATAATCTCGACCTCAGTCTTCATCATGTTTCGTTCATACCGCATCAACTTGACTCCCTTCGGAGGAGCAACTTTAAGCACCACACTCCGCCCGTCGCTTAGCTCAAGGGAATATGCCGCGTTCGCCCAGCCGTCGGTGAGCTCTGTCCCAGTTTTAACATCGCAGTCGAATGCATTCCGAATGATTCGGTTCAAGTCTTTTTGATTTATTCTAACCTTGTTCACGCCTTCCATTGGCTTTACCCCCTTATTCGCACATTCGTCGCTCGGAAAAACTTATATCTCAAAATCATAGATGCGATTGGCATATTTCACGGACTGTATTCCTCACATTGATATCAATTTATATTAATTATAGAATGAGAATTTCCTATTTCCTATCATAGTATTTTCACATCACTATCACTATTTGAAAGTTGGTTATGCACAAACTTCACACGGATTCATCTTGAGCTTCTGCAAGGGTAATCCTTTCTTCATCTATGTCGTAATGATCAAAATTGGTCTTTTTTCACTTTTGTATGTTTTATTTATGCTTATCCGAGGTGGAATGAAAAATAGGGAGGACCATAATGGTCCTCCCTTATAGACTAATATCCCGCCCGTTTGTTGAGCGGACGGCAGACAGTAAAAGCGATGGATCGGATCCATCGCTGAGCTCTTGTACCGGCTAAACCCTAAACGATAATCTTTTTTTGAAGCCCCTTCTTTAAAACCACCCTATTTCCACCGCGTCCATCATAGTTCAGACATACAGGAACACCTTCAAGATTTTGCTCCTGAGGTTCTATGCTAAATCCTAGTCGGCCATGAAATGATATTGAATCCTTTTTTTGCGGCGCTGTTACACAACGAATAACGCTTCTTTCCAACATTTCAACCCGTTCGAAAAATTTCTCATAAAGTGCCCGTCCAACGCCCTGCCCGCGATATGCCGGGTCAACCATTACAATTCGAATATAAGCCTCATCCGGAAAAGATTGTGATAAGAACCCCATAAGAAATCCTATCATCTTCCCGTTTTTTTCTGCTAAAAGGCAGGTTTCCCGAAAGTGATGGATAAACCACTTTGAAAACATATCACTCGAATAGTCGGCGCCCCACCAATCTGAAGCGACCTCCAAAATTGCCCTGCAATCCTCTGGTTCAATAGGTCTTAAATTCAATACAATCCTCCTCTCGATTCTGCATACCTAATAAATCATATTCTACCGGCTGCGCCCAAACTTTTCATGAGAGACCGAATCAGACAACAAATTGATTACGCTCTGCAATTCCATCTCCGCCATGAAGTTTAAGCGTAAATCATAATCATCAAAAGGCAAATTCATCGTAAGTTCATTTGGCACGATCACACAATACATCCCGGCTGCTTTCGCAGCCTTCGCTCCATTCGGCGAATCTTCAAAACCGATTGCATTCGCCGGCTTTACCCCAAAGTAATCCAGGACCTGGTTGTATAGTTCTGGGTCAGGTTTAACGTTTACAGCATCCTCATGGGTTCGAATGCAAGAAAAGTAACCCGTAAGTTCTAACTCCTCCAAATTGGGGAGTACCCAGTCACGCGGAGCGCTGGAGGCCAGACCGATTTTCAGACCTAAGTTTCTGGCATCTTCCAGATAGTTTTGAACTCCGGGACGGGCTTTCTGATTGATCATCAGCTTGTCATACTTTTCTCTTCTCTGTATTCTCAGCGCCTCTCGGTCGAGCACCCTTCCAATACTTTGTTGCAGATAATCATAGGGATCAAACGAATTGAAATGACCGCCGATTCTAGCACTGTACAGCTCTAACGGCAGCTCAACACCATGCTCCATCAGGAGCTCTCGGAATGAATAAAACTCAAACGTCTCGGTGTCTCTGATTAGACCGTCAAAATCAAAAACTACAGCTTCTATTATCATAGATCCCACCCCTTTGATACATTATCGTTTTAACTCACTAATATACTAAAGTATATGAGTGCTTTTGTAAACTAAGCTAAGTGCCCCTTCAGCAGATCTCTCCGCCGAAGAGGCAGCCTCCCCCGACTCTTTTATTCTAACTCGGCCAGCAGGTTATAGATGAGCTGCGCGCTTTCCGCACGAGTCATTGTACCTTGGGGAACGAAGCGGCCGGCAGCTCTGCCCCGAATCAATCCAAGCTCCGCAGCCGCATTCACATTCCGGAGCGCCCACGGGCTGATCTTGACTTCATCCGTAAATGCCGTCGCAGCTCCAACGGATTCGCTGATCCGCTGACCTTTCTTCACTTGCAGTGCCCGAATAACCATCACTGCCGCTTCTTCACGGGTGACCGTCGCATCAGGCGCGAAAATCCGAACGCTGCGGCCGCTCACAATGCCCGAATGATTCGCCGCGGCGACGTAAGGGGCGTACCAGGCATCCGCGCTCACATCGGAGAAGGAGGTCCCTCCTTCCGCTTTCAAACCAAGCGCCCGAACCAGCAACGCAGTAAATTCCGCACGGCTGACGTGATTTCCAGGTTTGAATTGGGACGATGTCACACCAGTTACGATATGCTTTGCCGCAAGCGCCTTAATGACCGGATAGGCCCAATGTGAAGCCGGTACATCCGCGAACGACTTGCTGTATTCCAGCACAGCATATTTGCTGAAGTGTCTAACTCCGGCTGTCATTCGGTTGCCGTTCACGGTCCCTCCAGCATAATCCAATCGGCCGTTTTCGCCCAGGTAGTAAACGCCCAACAGCTGTATATCCGATAATTCCTTCACTTTAAGCGAAACAGCAATCGGTTGGATGAAGTCCGTAACCGGGATGCGCGTGCCGTCTTTCTTCCTGATGCTCAGCTTGAATTCGTATACATCCGATGACGCTTTTAATTTCAAACTGCCATTTTCATATTCCGCAATCAATCCGTCCACAACACCGGCCGAAACAGGCAGCGCATCAAATACGATGTGCGCACCGGCCGCCTCTTCGGCGGACACCAGCTCTTTTACCGCCCGAAGCACTCCGGCCGGGATCGTGACGGACAGGTTCTCCGTCGTTAATTCCAAATCGCTCTTCCCGAGCAGATCTGCTGCATGAAGCGGTAAAATCACCGATTGCATCCCTTGCGGAAACGCCAGCACGATCTTGCCGTTCACGGCCGGCGCTTTTAAGCTGGCCTCGGTAACGACCTGCTCATTGGAAGCCGGCGTTGTTGATGATGGTATCGGAGCGGAAGGTCCCGAAGGAGGAACGGATACGGCCAAGCTAAGAATAACTGTGCCGCCATCGTCTCTGCCCGGTAAGCCGACCGTCACTTTCCTGTCAGACGTTACTACGTATTGCTTGCCGCTGTACTCGTCCGTTACCCGCGCATTCGCCGCAAACGGAACCGACACGGTGACGTCAACCGCCTCCGTTCCGGTATTGATTATTGTAACAACATCAGTGCCGGCATAATGCTTGTTGAACGCCAAATATCCGAGACCATCCGAAGCAGAGAGCGTGGTGCGCTGCCCTTTGGAATATACCTTCGAGAACTTGGCGCGAATGTTAAGCAGCTTGGTATAGTGGCTGTGGAGCTCCACTTCTTCCGCAAGCTTCTCCCACGGCATCGCTCCGCGGTTTTCGCTTAATTGGCCTGACGCCATATCACCTGCATTCGCACCGGATCGGCCGAGCTCTTCGCCATAATAGACGACCGGCTGACCCTTGGCCGTAATCTGGAGCGCCGCGGCGATTTTCAGCTTGCCTTTATCACCATCCACATAATGGGACAGGAAACCGTCCTCATCGTGGCTGCTCAGAAACTGGCCCATCATCCTCGTATTGTCGAGCTTCGACTCACGATCTTGCAGGTAGTCATCCACCGCTTCTATGCTGCCGCTGGCGAAGTCTCTCGCCTTGCTCTTGAAGCCGAAGTCAAGCAAGCTGTCCATTTGGCCGCTTAGCAGCGTCCCTCCGTCGCTGTCGACGGTGGCACCGAAATATTCGCCGATCAGCTTAAAGCTTGGATCGATCTCGGTCAGCGCATTTTTGAATGCCTTCCAGGTCGTGCTCTCGACATGTTTCACCGTATCGACCCTGAAATAATCGATCGTATCGCCGCGTTCCGTTCTTGCGCGCTCCAGCCATGCCGCCTGCCAGTCGATGACGCGTTCCCTGACAGCAGGATCCTCCGTTATGAAATCCGGCAATCCCGACAGCTCGCCTCTGATTGGATCAGTACCTGCATCAACGTCGTCCGTTCGCAGCATACCCTCGAACCGCGCTTTGTCGGCCTCGGTTACTCCCGGACGGTCGTCACCGGGCTTCAAGCCGTAGCCCGTATGATTAAGCACGACGTCCACCATGATCTTGATGCCTCTGTCATGCGCCTTGTCGATGAGCTCCTTGAACGTTTCCAGATCGCCAAGATGCTCTTCCAGTGTCGTAAAGTCTTTCGACCAGTACCCGTGATATCCGTACTGCTTGCCCCAAGCCTCGCCGACATTGAATTCGATATTGTCGACAATCGGGGTGATCCACAGCGTGTTGATGCCCAGATCCCGGATATAATCCAGCTTCTCGATCAATCCTCTGAAGTCGCCGCCGTGGTAAGCTTCGAGGTGGCTCTTGTCGACAGCGGCAGAGTTGTTCAATGTGTCGCCGTCCTGGAACCGGTCTGTCAGCACAAAGTAAATCCGTGCTTCATCCCAATCAAAATCTAGCGGGCCTTCATACGTCCTCGTTTTCACATATACTTTCACGCCCTGCGTATGCCTGTTGCCGAATTGATCGACCAGCGTTACCGTGATGGTCTTCTCACCGGCCGGAACGTTATCCTTCACGGCAATCGTTTGTTTCATAAGCAACGGATCGAGCGGGACATGAGCCGGTCCTCCCAATGCCGTCAAGTCGATATAAGCATCCCGGAACGCAACTTCTTCCGCCGATTCCGGAGTCACGGTCAATACGGCGTTTTCATTGTGCGTCAAGGGCTGAACGCTCGCATGAATCGTTACGGACGGCTTTTGAAGCACGACGACCGATTGGCCGTCCCCCGTATTTTTCGGATCGGGGAACTCGCTGGTCGTCCCGTTTTTGGTTACGATGAACGAATACCGGTATGTTCCGGCCTCCGCGCCAGGGAGCGTATAGCTGAACCATTCTTTCGACGCGTCATAGGTCATCGCGTATTCCGTACCGCCCACCTTCACCTTCACATCCGTGATCGCGCCCCATTGTCCGCTCCGGAACAGCTCCTCGTCCCGATAGAGGAACGTAATGCTTCCGTCTCTGATCACCGGTCCGCCGATGCTTGGAACGATATCGATCTCTCCGACCATACTTGTTACATTGACTTTGGTGAACGATTCTCCAGGCATTAAAGGAATGTACCGGTCATCCGGAATATCCTGCTTTGCCGTATCCCAATTCGTCCCTTTGCGTAAAATGAATCCGACCGACGTCGCATTCGCGGCAACCTCAATCAACGCGCTTGCCATGCCGTTATAGAACGAAGTGAAATCGATTTGATCGTTCTTCGCGCCTGTGTTCCATACCCACAGATTCCAATCCGAATAATTTTTATCCGGTCGAATGTAGTTAAACTGGATATAACGTTTATTAACAGCCGGATCCGCCGTCACGGTAACGGTGACGGTTGCCGTTAATCCGCCGTAGGAAACCGTAATTTTTGCGACTCCTTCACTGACTGCCTGCATGATACCGTCTGCGGTAACGGATGCCGCAGCTTCATTATCCGACGTATAGACGGCTTGCCGGGTAACCGACCTTCTGCTGCCGTCGTCATACTTGGCAATCACAGCCGCCTGATGAGTCGTCCCCGCCTGAAGCATGTACGCCGTATTGTCAAGTTCCAGCGACGTCAAGACCGGTGCCGGCGCTTCTTTCATAATGATTACGGCTGTCAACGGCTCCAGCGTTAGAGCGTTTGCCGTCAGAGTGAAGCCGGATTTCTCAGTTACCTCCACGGTTCCCGCTTCATCATTATCCACGATCACCTTTTCATCTGTTAGGTCCTCCAGGAGTGTTAACGTTCTTGCCTTACTGTCGCTGTTAACAAATACATAGTAATGTCCGGTTCCATCCGTCGATTTGCTTTTGTAGCCGATGATCAGATCCGTTGCCATCATTTCCGGCGCCGGGATGAGCGTAACATTCGAATCGACCAGCGCCTGATCCTCGAGCCGGAAAGCGTCCGTAGATCTTCTCAGCTTAATCAGTCCGGCCGTATATTCCCTCGTCTCGTTATTTACCGGGTATAATTCGGCATCGGTCGCTTTTGTCCAATCAAATTTATTGATGGCATCGGAAGAGTCGTACGAATCATGCACGAAATATCCGAACGGCGTGCCCGTTTCATCTTCAAGCACATGGTATTTATGCTCCGGCGTTCCTTCCGCCTTCCATTGTTTGGTGCGGCCGTATTCTTGACCTGCGTGAAGGAATGCCGTCCCTTGCGACGTCAGCAACATTACATTGCCCAGCCGGAGCCGTTTATGAATTTCCAGGTCGTTCGCCGGTACAGCCGGATCTTTTCTGATCGATTGTGCGATGACATCATATAACGTCAAGTTATCATGCGCCTCAATATACTGGACCATATCGCCCGGATCGTCAGCCGGCGTGTTGGAAGGCTGCCCTTTCATGTTATTAAAGATCGTATTGATGTCTCTTGCGCCGCCCGTCAGGAACATCGGCTGGCCTTCGGAACCGAAGCCCGATTTCAATTCGTTGCGGAATTCATCGGAAAAGACGCCGACGCTGTCCGTGTTGTCCATCCAATCCTGATCGGCGCCCTTGCCGGCCAGCAAAGGATCGGAAAGATGCCCCGCAAACGTTCTCCAGCCTTCGCCGATAAACAGCGCATTCGGATTGATCTCTGCCGCGGCATCGTATGCCCGCTGCACCGCTTCGTAAGTCGCGTCGCCCATCATATCCCAGCGCATGCCGTCGATCTTGTATTCCTCGAACCAGTATTTGACGGAATCGACCATCAATTTTTCCGCCATCCTGCGGTTTGTCGCCAGGTTGTTGCCGAACCCGCCGAGGAAATTCCCGTTCGCATCCTGGAACGCATAGTAGTTCGGAACAATATCGTTCAGGAAATCGCTCTTCGCCATATGCGTATAGACAACGTCGAGTATGACTCCCATCCCGGCCTCGTGAATCGCATGAATCAGACGTTTCAATTCTTTAAGTCTGAGCTCGGGATCTGTCGGGTCGGCGGAATAGGCGCCGTCCGGGGCAAAGTAGCTGTGCGGGTCGTATCCCCAGTTGTACTCGTTGTCCTTCGTCGAATACTGAAGCTCCCGCCCGCCCATTTTCGTTTCGTCGCCGTAATACCACGCCATGACGGGAAGCAGCTGAATATGCGTGACGCCAAGCGATTTAATGTAATCCAACTTCCGGGCAAAAGCATCATACGAACCCCATCTTTCGCCGTTTAAGCTGAGCTCGATCGAGGGGTCCGACGTGAAGTCCCGCACATGCACTTCCCAAATGATCGCGTCTTCCCTCTTCTCATATCCCGAAATATCGGCGAATCCATATGACTCGGGGTCCGTTACACTTAAGTCAACGATGGCCGCCTTGCCTGTTCCGTCCTCACCGGGATCAATCGTCCCGGTTGTATCCACCGTGAATACGGCGAGCGATTTTGCGTAGGGGTCCAGCACTTTTTTCGTTACGCCGTTATGGGTCACTTCATATTGGTAGAAGTAACCTCTTAGGTCTGTAACGCCGGGCAATGCCGTCGCCATAATCTCGGCGGACCAAACGCCTTTATCGCCCTTGACCAGATTTACGCTGCCAATATATTCGCCTGCATCCTCTTTATCGTAGACATTGGCAACAACCGCGCTTGCCTGGGGCGCCCACAGCCTCAGCGTTGCATTCCCTGCGTTGTATGTCGCTCCGAGGTCGTCACCTTCATAATGGTACAGCTCGTCGAGCAGTCTCCATCCGGCCGCGGCGGATACCGTTCTGCCTGCGTACGCGACATTAAGAGGCGCTTGATCCAGGTTGAAGGAAGCCGTCAACTCGACAGTTGAAGAGCTTGTAACGGCCGCCGCGGTAATGGATACCGGATCGTTATTCTTATCCGTCATCGTGACAGCATCCATGAATGCGGATTCATCAATTCCGTCGGTCATCGTAAAATTTAGCAGCACTTTCCGTTCAGCTACAATTTCCGCGGATATAAGGCCAGTCGGAACTTCACCGTACGGGGAAACATAGACGTTATCGTCTCCCTGCCTGATCCACAGCCGCTTATAGCCGTCCAGCAATGTGAACGACTTGTCGCCGCCGTCCTTGTCCCCTGTCTCGCGATGGACGACCAGAAATCCGATCTGCTTCGCTCCGTCTTTCAGCGGTACATCGATATATGCCCCGTAGCTGTCCGTCTTGCCGGCGGTGAATGCGATTGCTCCTGAAGGCCAATCCGACGATGGCGCCTCGACATCATTCCATAGCCATAATCCGAAGCCGTCATAGTCTCCCGCGGTCCTTTGGTAATGAATCCGAATATGTTCGCTCGGTACCGGATCGCCGCCATCAGGGTCTGGCGGTATTGTATATTGTTCAGTTACACTATTGTTTATCGCGGCCGCTCGGGGATCCCAATCGGAACCGCGGCCAAGCTCGGTTTGCAGGCTGCCCGCCAGAACGGGAGCCGGATCTTCGGTTGCAGCCAAAGCAGCAGGAGAAATACCTATGGAGGACAGTAAAAGAGCAGCAATCAGGAAGATCGAGCCGATTCTTTTGCCAAGCATACGGTTGAAAGCGACTTTCATTGAAATAACCCCCCTAAATAATATGATTTCTTTCTCCATAATTCGCGCAAACGTTTGCACAAAACCGTCGAATCCCCCCCTATTATGTTAAAAACAGACGAAATAAAAGGGTAATGATATGTTTTAATTACCGTCTTTCAGCACAATTATCGTGCCGCTTTCCCACACCTTCAACCTTAGATGAAACCGTTTGCACAAATATTAAACCACAGTGTGCTCAGGGCGGTCAACTGAAAATTCTCTATAACCGGACTGCAAAAGAGTAAACCGCCAGGGTGCTCCCTGGCAGTTGTTCTCCAAAAGTCTGCCGGACCTGGAATCCCTTATTTCGCAGCATATTGCCTAATCCAACTCCGCTAAATCGAGCTATCAACAATCTCATCATAACGGACAGCACGTATCTTTATGAGGAAGAGGCTGTCGATTAACTGGGTGTAAACGCTAATGGACACAAGCGACTTTTAAAGGGTGCAATCACAACGATTCCAAACCTAACGGACACCACAGACGATTACAGCTGTATTTCAGCAGAAATCGATGAAAAGAGACGTTTAAAGCCTACCAAATGTCCGTTAAAATGGGTGAAACTTCGTTTTTCTATGCTAAGCGTCTCCTGTGTCCATTAGACCTGTAACAACTATTTCCCTTCAACCAAAGGCCGCTCTTTGACAGGAACAGCTCCTTGCGATTTAAGCAGTCTTCGGACAAATAACGCAAATACGATCAAAGAAATGCCGATCGAAAACGCACTGACCGTAAACAAGGCCTGGTAACCCATAGCTTGAGAGACCCACCCGAGCATAATCGCGCCGATGCCGATGCCCAGATCAAATGCGGTGAACACCGAAGCGTTGGCCACGCCTTTGCGATCCGAAGGGGCGAGACGCAGAGCTGCCGCTTGAAGGGCCGGCTGAGCCATACCGAATCCGACCCCATACATGGCGGCCGATACGATGACGCCTGCCAGCCCGTTCGATAAACTTAATACAAACAACGCCGACATTGTAACAAGCAGGGCCGGTACAATGACAAATGCCTCGCCATGCCGATCCGAAAGCCTTCCTGCAAACGGCCGGATCGCGGTCAGCACCACGGCGTATACCAGGAAGAAAGTACCGGGGTTAACCTGGACCGATTCGGCAAACAGCGGAATAAATGTGGTGATCCCGCCATGCGGTTTAACGTTTCGGCAATGGTTTTCAGGATGAGCAGATCCTTGTAATGCTGCTCTTTCCCCTTCATGCTCATTGGTTCACCTCCTGCCAATAGGTAAGCAAAAATGAAGGCGGGATTGCTCCCGCCTGTAAGTTCAGTCTATTTTAAAAAATTATAGCACTTTGTTTCCCGCTCCGGTACAATCGAAATGCCAGTTTCATGCGCGGTTCACAATTTCTTCCTGCATGCTAGAGACGAGTTCGCTCAGCGGCATGCGGACATTGCCTGCATCTCTATATTTCCGAACCGTAACGCTGCCTTGTTCCTGCTCCTGATCTCCTACGACGATAGTGTAAGGAATTTTCTGCATCTGGGCGTCACGGATTTTATATCCCATCTTCTCGCTCCGACCATCCATTTCCCCTCGTATGCCCGATTTCCGCAATGCTTCGGCCACTTGACCGGCGTAATCCATATTTTTCGAGGAAACCGGGACTACTTTCGCCTGAACAGGAGCCAGCCAAGTTGGAAAAGCCCCGGCATAATGCTCGATCAGGATGCCGAAGAACCGGTCGATTGAACCGTATACGGCACGATGAATAACGACGGGGTGGACTTTGTTGTTGTCCTCATCCACATAATACAGATCGAATTTTATCGGCATCTGGAAATCCAATTGAATCGTCGCACACTGATGACTGCGGTGTAACGCGTCTTTGATGTGAAAATCGATCTTGGGCCCATAAAACGCTCCGTCCCCGGGATTCAGTTTATAGTCGATGTTCATTTCCTCCAAAACCTGTCTCAGCGCTCCCTCCGCCTGTTCCCATAACAAGTCGCTTCCCATTGATTTCTCCGGCCTTGTCGACAGTTCGACAGTGTATTGAAAGCCGAATACGGAGTAAATGTTATCGATCAGTTGAATCACGCTCTTGATTTCTCCCTCGATCTGGTCCGGCGCCGCGAAAATATGCGCATCGTCCTGGCAGAACGCACGGACACGAAGCATCCCGTTCAGCGCTCCGCTGTACTCATGCCGATGAACCTGACCGTATTCGGCCATCCGGATCGGGAGATCCCGGTAAGAGTGCAGACGGTTATTGTAGACAAGCATATGTCCGGGGCAGCTCATCGGCTTCAGCGCGAATTTGCGGTCATCGATCTCTGTAAAGTACATATTCTCATGGTAGTGATCCCAATGCCCGGACTCCTCCCAGAGCCGCTGATTCATCATAAGCGGCGTGCGGACTTCCTCGTAACCGTCTTGCTGCTGCAGCTCCCTTGAGAAACTTTCCAATTCGCTGCGGATAATTTGCCCTTTCGGAAGATAGAACGGCATGCCTGGAGCTTCTTCCGAGAACATGAACAATTCCAGCTGCTTGCCTAGCTTCCGATGGTCCCGCTTCTGCGCCTCCTCCAGGAAGGACAGATACGCATCCAGTTCCGGCCTCTTTGCGAAAGCTGTACCGTAGATTCGCTGCAGCATTTTGTTGTTGCTGTCTCCGCGCCAATAAGCGCCTGCAATACTTAACAGTTTGAATGTTGAGAGTCTTCCCGTCGATGGGACATGAGGTCCCCGGCACAGATCTACAAACTCTGCCTGCTCGTACAGCGTAACCGGTTCGTCCGGGGGAAGGCTGTTGATCAATTCCAGCTTCAGGTCGTCCCCAATTTGTTCGAATTGGCGGACGGCTTCCTCACGGGAAACGGGGCGGCGGCGAATGCTGTGGTCTTCCTGTACGATCTTGGCCATCTCTTCCTCAATCCGCGGAAAATCTTCGGGAGTGATCACAGCTGAAGTATCAATGTCATAATAGAACCCGTTATCGATCACCGGTCCAACTCCCAGCTTCACATCGGGGTACAGTCGCTTGAGCGCTTGCGCCATCAAATGGGCGGTGCTGTGACGAATCATGTTCAGGCCGTCCTGTTTGTCGTCTTCAGTGATAAGCTCAATCCGGCCGCTCTCGCAGATCGGCGTGTGCAGATCCAGCAGCTTGCCGTTGAACTTGCCGGCGACCGCCTTTTTCTCCATACTCTTGCCGATAGCTGCAGCGATTTCCGCGGAAGTTACGCCGGCCGGCATTACTTTCTTGTCCCCATTAGGGAATTCAATTTCAAGCATTGATCTCATTTCTTATCACTCCTTTTATTTTTGTTTACCAAGTGAAAAGCCTTCGAACAACCGTCCGCCATGAGGTTCAAGCATATCATCAACGAATTGAATAAATGGCTGCTTATGCTCTGTTCGTGAAAAAACCCTGATCGCTTCGATATATCTGTTGCTCAATTTCTCATTAAATTGCCTGAATTCTCTTGCGAGACCTTTTCCCCGCCCTATCCATCTTCCGTTCACACGTAATACAAATTGGGCAACCTGGAGCGACAAGACATTCATGGTCATTAACGCTTCATCAAAGCGGTCCGCATCGATAAAGTCATCCAGCAAATCCGTCAAGAAGTACCTTGAAGCACGGATTTCATCTGGCGTTAACAGCTTCGGACCTTCATCAAGCAACATCTGAGCTTCTCGTTTTAAAGCCAATACTGTACCGTCATCTCTAAGAATGATTCCACTGGCGCACATATTAGGCATCGTCGGCCTGCCTTTGTTTCGGTCATTCTCAAAACACTGTTTGATCGATTCGGTTGTATGAATAAACGCCTCTATTCTCCAGCCGAAATCGGTCAGACTCTCCCGGTAAGCACTTGGTAAAGCATCATCAATAATAACAATGTCCAGGTCTGAGTTCTCCTTGTGTTGTCCTCTGGACGCACTGCCTGCCAACAATGCCGCATTGCAGTTTGGGAAATGAGTTGCAACGAATTTCTTTGCCGCTTCCAAAGGTTGCAATCGAATAGCCATGCATGTTCCTCCTGACATAGGTATCTTTGAGCATTACATAGGGATCTTTGAGCGAAGCTCAAAGTCTCTCTGCTTAAGTCTCTCCGCTTCATAGGGATCTTTGAGCATTACATAGGGACCTTTGAGCGAAGCTCAAAGTCTCTCTGCTTTAAATCTCTAAGCTTCGTTAATAAAAAAACGCACGGCATCCCGGCAAGGGACGTGTGCGTCGTGGTTCCACCCTAATTCGATACGCTCAATTAGCGAATCCTCATGCATTCTGTAACGGGAATTCCCGGCGGCGTATACTCTCGTGACGAATCACGTTTCCACACCACAGCTGCAAGGCGGTAAATGCCTCAGGATGACCGAAGGGGATTTCAGCCAGGTCCCCTCTCTCTGTACGGCATCGCTTAAGGATTCATGTCCTTGGTCGTCGCTTTGTATGATATGCGATTGTAATGAATTGCCTGTCAAAATCGTTTTCATGAGACAAAAAATATACTCGTGGAGCACGCTTTTGCTTTTGAGCGCGGAGAGACGGACACAGGATACGTTATTTTTGAAAATAACCTTATTTTTCGTGAACTTCCGGACATACGATCCGTTATCGGCCGATATTTGGCTTGGATCGAACCAATTTTCCGCCAATAAGGGATCCTTTGTCCGCTTAACTCGCGGATTAGCGCCAGTTCCCAAAATAAGGGCTTCTCTGTCCGCTCAAATGCCAACAGCAATTAGAAACCGATATTGCCGTCCCAAAAGTGATATTCCTCACTGCACGAGTGCTGTAAACCAATAACCTGCGGCAACAAAAAAACGCACATCATCCCGGCAAAGGGACGAGTGCGTTCGTGGTTCCACCCTAATTCGATCCGCTCAATAGCGGATCCTCAACATTTCAATAACGGGAATTCCCGGCGACATATACTCTCATGACCGGTCATGATTTCCACATCGCAGCTACAAGGCGGTAAATGCCTTAGGATGACCGAAGGGGATTGCAGCTCCTTGTCCCCTCTCTCTGTACGGCATCGCTTAAGGATTCATGTCCTTGTTCTTCGCTTTTAATTTTTTCCAATTATACGAATTGATTAGCCCCATGTCAAGCCTAATATTGCAAAACATTAACCGGAAAATGCAGTTCCTGCCTGAGCCATCAGCCAAAATTACATCGTGCCTCCCCCTCGCCGAATTTGCGCCGGTATCTGCTCCGGTCCCTGATTCAGATGGTCATAGATAAACTGACCTGCCTTCTGCCCGTCGAAGACCGTAAGCTCCATTGTTTTCGTCCAGGCGGTTAATACGACTTCCTTTCCGGGTGGAACTGCGTCGTCCGGTACCGCTAAAACTCCCGCACCTTCCTTCCGGAAATGGGTTAGGTATTCAATGATTTCCATGGTTTCCCCGTCCAATCCGTCCCGATAGTGGATAACAATATCGCCATGCTCCAAATTGTGCACCAGTTTTTCCGTTGGCGGTTTCTCCTTGTAGAACCCGAATTTCAAATCATGCGGGCTGTGCATACCCGATGTCGGGATGTCCATCTCATATTGAACCGGTTCATCCGAATGATCCGCACCATAATATTGGTCGGTTGTCACATCGATCGAAACGTGAAAATTCAATGATTCCAGATCATACGAACGATTCATGATTTGAAATAGATAAACGAAGGAGAGGATGATCGAAACGCTCAGCAAAGAATGCCCAAGTATGCGTATCGTGCTGTTCTTTTTCTTTAAATTTGCTTTTTCCTGTTTATTTAATCGGCTCGTGTTTTCTTTCCTGAACCTCGCAGCAAACCAATAGCACACAATAGAAATGATGAATAACAATATGCCTATGTAAAGCCAAGCTGCTGTGAAACTGCTCTCGTGCTGCATTTCCATGTCCATTCTCTCCTATTCGTTGTCACCAAGATCTTATTGAGTCGTTTTCCGCGAATTTTTATATTGGTATAATGATTGTACTACTTTAAGAAACCCATTACCAATCGTACGATTCGGGGGATATACTTCGTTAGATCCTGCGGGAAAGATTACCGGTGTGCAATATGGGTTCCTTTTGTGAAACAAATAAAAGCCGGCTGAGCCATGCAGCCGGCTTATCACGTTTATCCGAGTTTTACTTCTTCTCTACTTGCAGCAAAGTAATGTTCTTTACCAGAAAAGTATCTTTAAGTTTCTCTTCGGGGATCACGTTCAGTTTGATCAAGCTCGAAATTTTTGAGGAATCCGGCTTGGAGAGCATTCGCCACACTTCGGGATCAGGTAGCGCTTCATATAGCTTGTTATCATCATATTCTTTGCGCTCCTGCAGGACCAGCTTCACCTTATAACTTCCGATCTCCAGTTCGGTTACGCCCTGTTCCGTACAATGACTCAAAATCTCATTGCGCAGCACATTTAGCTCTTGCTCAATCTCTTTCTGCTGACGCTTCAATTGATAGTATCGTTTCACCTTCTTGTCCACATTATTCACTCTCCTCTTCAATACA
The DNA here is from genome assembly GCA_041281825.1 of Paenibacillus tarimensis. Classification (GTDB taxonomy): domain Bacteria; phylum Bacillota; class Bacilli; order Paenibacillales; family Paenibacillaceae; genus Paenibacillus_D; species Paenibacillus_D tarimensis_A. The sequence continues at coordinate 5,347,511 of CP166298.1, forward strand.
TGCTTATGCAGAGAGAGTTCATTTCACGACAAACAAAAAACGCACTCGCGTCGGCCGACGTCACAATTTTTTTGTGGGTTATCGTAAACACTCTACCGTTTGCCCCGACACCGAAGGACCATTGATTGGTAGACAATGAGTGCTTGTGCTAGATCAGAACTAAAATGTAATTGAAGATTATCACTGAAACTTTCTCACTTTCCACATAATTGAAGCGTTATTAAAAGATCAGAGGAACAATGTATCTGTCATTGTATTTACTGATTTTACTGATAAGAAGCTTGAAGATTCGTTTGAAAGATTATTAAATGAGATCATATATGAGATCAATAATCGATTCATACCGGTAACACATATCTCCTTTATCGACATTAGAGAGCACCCTCCCTATAATTACAAAGAGATATTTAAATTGAATGTTTTCCCTCAAATATTACTGTTTGAGAACAAAGAAATAGTATTGCAAACAAATGACTCTAAAAACCTTCTTGTTTTTTTCGAAGATAAGTAAAAAAAACAATAGGTTGGTCCAGGTAATGGTAAACAGAGGAGTTGCACTCTAAACTGCGAATCAAACTCTTCTTCCGATTATGACTAAATCCTTTTCCTGGTCATCCAGCCTTGCTACCCTCGGTAATAATCCCCACTGCTCGAAGCCGTACTTTTTCAACAGCGTTAAGCTTGGTTCATTATGGGCAAAAACAAAGCCGACCAAGGTACTGATTTTGAGTCTGGGGCATTCCTGAATAGCCTTCTCTAGCAAAATGCTTCCCAGTCCCTGCGATCGGTATTCTTCGGATACATAAATGCTGATTTCGGCCGTTGCATTGTAAGCGGGTCTTCCGTAAAAGGATTGAAAGCTTAACCATGCAGCAATTTCTTCGCCGATTTTTAAGACCCAAAGCGGCCTGAAGTCGGTGGAGTGTTCCTCAAACCATGTGCGCTTGCTCTCTACGGCAACGGGCTCCAAATCGGCGGTCACCATCCGGCTTGATATCGTGGAGTTGTAAATTTCAACAATCCGCTCCAGCTCGCTAAGCTTGGCATCCACAATTGCGTATTCCATAACGGGATTCTCCATTCTTGTAATTTAAGAAACATTATATCAAATTAGAGCAATCCATAAGAAATCTCGATTTCAGCCCGGTGCTATAATGAGGATATAAATCATCCACACTGAAAGGAGGACAACAAATGGCCAAACATACCCCCTACATTATTTCGGAAGACGCAAGAGCCCAAGCGGAATTCTACACGCAGGCGCTTGGCGGAGAGATCCAATCCGTGATCACGTTCGGAGAGCTTCCGGGCACAGAGGATGCAATGAAGAACAAAGCCGCTCACTTGAGCTTGGTAGCCGGCGGAGTGAACTTCTTCTTATCCGATTGTTTATTTGAGCCGCTTCGTCCAGGGAACGCCGTTAATCTCAAAACTCGAGTTCGAAACGGAAAAAGAAGCCCGTGATGCCTTTCATAAGCTTGCTGAAGGCGGCACGGTGAAGCATCCGCTGGAGCCTGCATTTTGGGGAGGCCTATTCGGACAAATCGAGGATAAGTTCGGCATCCGATGGATGATTACGAACGAATCGAAAGCAGCTGTATCCTAACAAAAAATTTAATGAGGTGAATATTTATGGCACTTAAAGCAAATCAAATTTTTGTGAATTTACCGGTGAAAGATCTGAAAAAATCGATGGAGTTCTTCTCGAAAGTCGGGTTTGAATTCAACCCCCAATTTACCGATGAGAATGCAGCGTGTATGGTCATCGGCGACAATATATATGCCATGCTGCTGGTCCACGATTTCTTCAAAACGTTTACCAAAAAGCAAATATCCGACACGACGGATAAGACGGAAGTTATCGTGGCATTAACCGCGGAAAGCAGAGAGCATGTGGATGAAATTGTTAACCGCGCTTTTGAAGCCGGCGCCAAGCCTGCAAACGACAAGACCGATCATGGCTTTATGTACGGTTGGAGCTTTCAGGATGTAGACGGCCATCTGTGGGAGTTCTTTTACATGGACATGAACGCGATCCCGCAGCAGGAAGAAAGCGCAGTCCAGTAACAGCTTTCGAACCGGCACATAATCAGCGGCAGTCAGTAGCATCATGCTACAGACTGCCGCTTGCCGTTTTCGTGGAACAACCCCTGGTTACCCCTCGTTCTTGTTGTCATAGACAAATATGCTGAAAGCCGCATTCACGCTGCCGTCCGTGCTGACCGCTTGGATCTCGGCCTGGCCCGGCTTCAGCCCTTTCACGCTCACTCCGCCTTCCGCCGTTTCTACAGCCGCTACCTCCGCGTCGCTTGTTTCCCACTTGATCTCCTGGGAGGAGCTGAGCGGAAGGACTGCGGCCTCCATCTTCCGGCTGTCGCCCACAGGCACATCCAGCGAGTTGTTGCCAAACACAATTCGAAGCGGCTTCACGCCATCCGGGTCTTCATCTCGCCAAATCGTCCGCATCGGATAATAATGGGCTGCATTCAGCGTCACGCCGCCTTCCGCCGTCAGCTCCAGACCGTTGCTTGTCGGATCCGGGAAAATGAGGTTGGAAAGGACGGTTTCACCATCGTTCGCAAATACCTCAAGGCTGGCTTCATCGACGAAGAACCGGAGCTTCAGCTTGTTATTGATCAACCTTACCGGCGCCGACATCGACTCCCCAAACCCTTTCTCAAATGAAGTTACGCCCGATTGCGTACGATCGACGGTAAGCTGTCCGGTCTTGGCGTCATAGCTTACAAGGGTCGCTTGACCGTCTCCTTGCCTCAGATTGAAGGCAAATTTCGCATTCGGCTCCAAGGTCAATTCCGTTTCCAGCTCATAGGACGTGCCTTTTTTACCCGCGAACGGATTATGGCCGGCCTCCAATGACTGCTGAGGAATGGACACTTTCTTGCCCCGCAGCGATTGCAGCTCCCGGGCAGGCTCCTGGATCATCTTCAAGCCTTGACCCTCCACCTGCCTAAGCCGCAGTTCCCGGGGGATCGACATATTCCCTTTCCATTCGCCTCTTGGCATGGCGAACGGATAGCGCCAGTTGGACATCCAGGCGAGCCAAATGCGGCGACCGTCTTTCGCCGGAATATCGGAGTAGGAAACAGCTGCATAGAAATCTCTTCCATAATCCGTCCACAGCACGTCGGAAGGTTGGTTGTCATTGGTGAACGTTATTCCATCGAACGACCCAATGAAGTATTGTGCGGTTGACCCTTTGGTTGCCTCATTGCTGCCGATGCTCACGGTCAGCACCCACTTTTTCTCTTTGGTCCCCTCCACAGGCAGCTCGAACAAATCCGGGCACTCCCAGACAGCCGCGTGCGAGCCTTGGCCGCTCCCGAACTCGCTGGCCATCTTCCAATCGATCAGATTGGGCGACCTATAAAAGCGGACACGGTCGTCGACCGAGACGACCATCACCCAGGAATCGCTTGGTTCGTGCCAGAACACTTTCGGATCCCTGAAATCTTTCAGTCCCGGGTTCGGTATGACCGGATTCCCCTCATATTTAGTCCACGTTCTTCCTTTATCTTTACTGTACGCGATGCTCTGGGATTGGTGGCCGCTTTTATAATGGGTAAAGATCGCCACGAGGCCCGCTTTACCTCCGAAAAATCCGCTCATATCGTTACGATCGACCACCGCGCTGCCGGACCAAATTTCTCCCAGCGGATCCCTGGCAAGAGCCACAGGCAGATGCTCCCAATGAACCAGATCCTTGCTGACCGCATGTCCCCATTGCCCGCTGTTCTGATAAAACTGATGGTACTCGCCCTCAAAATACACCATGCCGTTCGGATCGCTCATATTGCCGTATGGCGGCGATAAATGGTACTGGGGCCGGTATGTTTCCGTATAATAATTCGGATCGCTCGAATACTGGAACTTAGGTCCGCTGTCCGAAAATATCGATAAGCCGCGTCCTGTCATCAGAACCGTTCCTGCAATCCCTATGAAGACGACTGCGGCAATTCCGGCCGTCCAAAACCAAGCTTTCTTTCTCATGTTACCCCCTCGCTCGTCATAGTCTCAGTCCCGGCCCAAATGTTTTGTAACGTCCACGCTTTAAGCTGAAACTTGACGGCCCCCCCGTCAGCGAATATCCGCAGCCGATCGCTGCCGGTTGAAGGATAGATCCGATTCGTAATCACCCGCTCGCCTTCATTCGCAAAAAGCTCCACAGAAGACGTGTCCACAAAAATGTGCAGCTTGATGGACCCATCCTTGCATTCCAGCGGAGCAATGCTTATACGCTGGTCGCCGGTCCCATCATAATCGCGCTTCATTTGCAGCAACCCGTCTTCGACCTTGTATGTGACAACCGTTTCTTCCTTGCCGTCGTCAGAGCAGCGCAGCTTGATGCCGAATTCCTTTACGCCTTCGCCAAACATGATACGAGCTACCAATTCATAGCTTGTGCTCCTGAAACCATCGATGGTCATCTGCCCGGATTGAACGATATGGCTTCCTAATGCATAATGCGCTTTTCGCAGCAGTTTATGCTCCTGCACAGGCCTCATGCAAAGCTTTCCGTGTTCTCCGGGAATGAGCTCCCGCGCAATCGTCATCGCTCCTAACCAACCGCGGTTTGGAGCTTCGGCAATCGCTTTGGAGCCCCATATCTCCATCCATGCCATCAGGATGCGGCGATTCTGACCATCGAGGAGCGTCTGTGGTGCATAGAAGTCATATCCGTAATCCAATTTATCATGGTACCCAGCATCGAACTTGCCTGTTTCGTAGTTCATTTCACCTGTGAAGTACATATTTTTGGCTTGAACGTTCATAGGCGATATGATCAGCGCATGGCGTTCCCCCAAAGGGAATAAATCCGGGCATTCCCACATGTCGCCCATCGTGCCGTCGCTTTCCGCAGCAACACCCATATAGGTCCACCGATTCAGATCCGCAGATCGATACAAATAGATTTTGCCGTTCCCGTTTGTTCCGGAACCGACGACCATATACCATTGGTCCTTATATTTCCATACCTTCGGGTCACGGAACCCGAAGCAATCTGTTTCAGGCGGACCCGCGATCACCGGGTTGCCCTCATATTTTTCAAAATGAATGCCGTCTTCGCTTCTCGCGATACATTGTGTTTCCTTGATTTCATTGTCATCCACATGCCCGGTATAAATTAACGTCAACAAGCCATTATCGTCCACTGCGGAACCGGACCAGCAGCCGTGGCCGTCCAGCATTCCGTTGTCGTACCATTCGGAAGGCGCCAAAGCGATGGGCAAATGCTCCCAATGAACCAGATTCTTGCTCCTGGCATGCCCCCAGTGCATGGGGCCCCACTTAGGGCTGTACGGATAATGCTGATAGAACACATGGTATTCTCCCTTGTAGTACACGAGACCGTTGGGATCATTCATCCAGTTAGCTGGAGGCATAAGATGGTAATGCAATCGATACGGGTCATTGTCTACATGATTATTCATTGGTTTCCCTTCCTTTATCCCTTGACTCCGGACATCGTGATGCCCTGAACATAATAGCGCTGCAAAATTAGAAACAGAATCAGGATCGGTACGGTCGCTATCGTATTTGCGGCAAGCACTTTTGTCCATTCCGTACCCGCCATAGACGTGAAGTTTGCAATTGCGACTTGAATCAGCTGCAGCCTGTCATTATTAATAATGACCAGCGGCCATAGATAGGCATCCCAGTTCCCGAGAAATGTGATAATTCCTAGCGTAATCAAGGCGGGTACGGATGCAGGCAATACGATCGCCCTGTAAATTTGCAGCCAGGATGCGCCGTCCAGGCGCGCGGACTCTAATATTTCAGTAGGAATTTCTTCAAAAAACTGTTTCAGCATGAATATGCCAAACACAGACAGAGTGGACGGAATAATCAAACCTTTAAACGAATCAAGCCAGCCAAAGCTGCTAACCAGCATGTAATTGGGCACAAGCATGACTTCCCCCGGAATGACCAGTGCACTCATGAACAGGATAAATATTGCCGCGCTCCCGCGAAAGCTCAATTTGGCAAATGCGAAGGCCGCCAGGGAGTTAATAAGCAAGACAAGAAATGTCACCGTGGAAGCCACAAATAATGTATTGAATACATAACGCAAAAATGGTTTCTGATCATCGAAAATCACGTTGATATAATTTTGCAAAGTCCAATCAACAGGGATTAATAAATGCCAGCTCACCTGGGTGGCGTACTGAAATAACTCCTGATAGGAGCGCATCGATCCGAGAATCATCCAGATGATCGGAAGCAGGCAAATAACCGCAATCACCGTCATCGTCAGAAAATGAACGATCCGAAGCATCCGTCTTCACGCCTTCCTAATAATTTACTTTTGATCGTAAGAAGATCATTTGAATGACCGAGATCAGCAAGATCATGAAGAACAGAATAAAGGCCGCTGCGGACGCATATCCCGTCTGCATTTGTTCAAACGCTTGCTGATAGATAAAATACACAATGGTTTCCGTAGAGGAATTGGGGCCGCCTTGCGTCAACACAAATACAATCGCCGATAATTTGATCGCGTCTATCGTTGTTATGATAATGATAAAGGCTGTCGTTCTCTTCAGGAGCGGCAATGTGATATAGAAAAACTGCTTTATTTTCGACGCGCCGTCCACCCTTGCCGATTCATACAGATCCTGCGGGATATTGTTTAAGCCGGCGAGGTATACGATCATGAAAAAGCCGGCCGCTTTCCATATGCCCAGAATAATGACGCCGTTCATCGCGATATCCGGATTTGACAACAAGCTGATTTTGGGGGTGCCAAATACACCGAGCAGCGTATTCAATAATCCGTAATCTCTGTTATAAATCAACTTGAAGACCGTGCCGGCTACAGCTGTTGAAATAACGACCGGGACAAAAAAAGCGGTGCGGAAATAACCGGTGTACGGATACCGGGGCTTGACGAGGAGCGCCAATCCGAGTGCGATCGCCGTTTGTACGGGAATAACGATACCGGCAAAATAAAAAGTATGCCCGATGCTGTTCAAAAACTTCCTATCCTGCAGCAACGCCGCATAATTATTCAATCCTTTGAACGTCTTGCTGCCGCTGATCAGCATATAATCATGGAAACTGTAATAAAAGGCCTGAGACATAGGAATGAATACAAACACAAGAAGCAGGATAAAGGCGGGCAATATGAAGAGTAAGCCTGTTCTCTCATCGCTTTTGCGTAGCGAATATCCTTTGCCCATAATCATCGTTAGATCCTCCTCTTGAATAGTTTTGAAAGAAAAACGATGGGAGGGCTCCCTCCCATCGCCAGCGCCCGTGTCGGGTGTTACTTGTTCAAACTCTGGATCGCATCGTCAATCTTTTTCACCGCTTCCGCAGCCGCGGCGTCGACATCTCTATTGCCCAGACCTACATCCTCGAACAATTCGCGGATCGCAGCGCTTACCGCGGGATAGGCCGGCGTTACCGGGCGGGGTTTGCTGAACTTCTGGAGCTGCCCGACAAACACGGAGTACGGGTGTTCTTGCATCGTCGGGATTTGATCAACTACCGAATATCGAACCGGCATCGCCCCGGTCGTTTCCGCATAAATTTTGGCACCCTCTGTGCTTGTCATATAGTTGATCAGCTTCCACGCTTCTTCCGGATGCTTGGAATCCGCGGTAATGCCGAATGTCCAGCTTCCGTTAGCCATCGCTTGCCGCTTTGCCTTCGGCAGCGGGGCGATATCCCAATCCTCGCCGAATTTGAAGTCAGGGAAGTTATTTTTGAAGTGGGCCAGCATCCATATCCCGCTTACCGACATAGCCACTTTTCCTGTCGCGAACGGATCCGGCGGCAATTCAAACGGCGATACCTTGTGTTCATGGTACAGCGCTTGATAGAAGCGCAGCGCCTCTTTCGCTTCTTCCGAATCTAGATATCCCTTAGCGGTGCTTCCGTCAGGGCTCAGCACCTCGGCTCCGAATTGCCATAAAATCGGCGTCTTGAAGTAGGCAGGGCCTTCTCCGCCGCCAAATCCTTCAGCGGGGTCCAGTCCGTATATGCCATTATCCGGATCGTTCAATTGCTTGGCCGCATCCAGGACTTGTTCCCAGGTCCAAGCTTCATCTACATTGGCCGGTGGCAATGGAATTCCTTTGGCTTCAAACATTTTTTTGTTGTAAAACATGGCCAGATTCGCTTCGCTGATGGCAGCAATATAGATTTTTCCATTGTATTTCATGGACTCTAATACGCCTTCGGGAATATCGCTCAGGTCAGCATCCGCTTCCATATGCGGAGTCAGGTCGTATAACGCGCCGGCATTCGCGTAAGAAGGCATGGTCGGCGCATCGATCGCAATGATGTCCGCCGCATTTTTTCCCGCCAGCGCGGTGCGGATTTTCGTTTCATAACTATCGAACGGAATATTCTCAAGCTCCACCTTGATTCCAGTGTGACCTGCTTCAAAGTTTTCAATCAACTTGGCTATTGCGCCATTTTCAGCGTCATTGCCGCTTGGACGCCAAAACTTTAACGTTACGGTTTCCGTTTTCTGCGAGCCTGCATCATTTTGCCGGTTGCCCGAAGCCGGCTGTTCCTGCTCCCCGCCGGAGCTGGAGCATGCGGCAACTACGGTCAATACCATGATGAGAGCCAACATCGAGATCAATAATCGTTTCATTCTCAGGACCCCTTTTCATATTATTGCTTGCAATATGAATATAGCTGTTTTTAGCCGAATTTGATTTCGCTATCTTTAGAGCATGACTTTTAAAATCTTTAGAAGCGGCTCACATTTCATTTTCCGATTGTTTGAGCTGCTCCCTGTACTCGCTTGGCGAGGCTTGATAAAATTTTTTAAATGCCGTGCTGAAGTAGCTTGAATTCGAATAGCCGACAAGTTGGGCAATGTCGATAAGCTTCAGATCCGTATCTCTCATCAGTTCCTCTGCTTTTTTCATTCGTACCATAACCAGGTAATCGCTGAAATTCATCTTGGCGTGCGTTTTAAAAAGGTGGGACAAATAAGCTTCATTGAAATGAAATTGTTCGGACAGCGTTGTCAGGGTAAGCTCGTACGAATAGTTTTCCTGAATATACTTGCATATTAGCTGGATCATCCCTTCGCCGGAGGTGTTTTTCTGCGTTTGAATCAGCTGGATGGTGTAATCGGCGAATTGCATTATTTTCTGGAATACGATGTCATGCGAAGAGAATTGCCATATCGCGAATTGGCAAGCCAAAGACATTTCCTGCAGCTTCTCCTGATCGCTGCTGTATCTGGCTGCCAACGATCTGATCATGACAACAATGCGAACAGCCAGGAATGAAAAATTAATAATCGATAGCTGCTTTTCCGGAAACAACAATTGTACTAACAGTGATTGAATAGCCTGCTTGTTTCCTCTTTCGATTTCAACAACCATGCGCCGCTCGGTTTCAGTGGAGAAATCTTCAGTGATCGGGGTGGAGTTGAGCGCGCTTTCATTTCCTTTGACTTTCAAACTCCAATTCAGCAGGCTTGAGGCGTAGCCGGTTTTAAATTCCTCCAATGAATGGACGGCCTTTCCGATCCCGACATTCGTGTCAAGCTTAAGAATATGATTTATTTTATCTTCCAGTTTGATGACAAAATCCTCGGACTGTACCTCCAATAATGGCAGCGAATCGGACATGAGTATAAAATGCATCATTTTAGAGAGCGTTAAATCCTGAAAGCACAAGACCTGATGGGTTGATCCCGCAACCTCCTTGCAGAGAAGACGGAAAGATAAATAAAGTAAATCCAGTCTGCTGCTGTTATGTTCGATGCGCTTCTCCGGTATTTTCATTTCGACGGCAACGAATTGAAAGCAGTTGTACGCAATTAGCTCTTGCAATTTTAATTGGAATAACCGATCCTGCACCAATTGACCGCTTGTCCATTCGTTTTTGACCAGCTGGTACAAAAATTGCTCCCTTTGTTCAGACAACAGCTGTTTCAGCTGCCAATCTTCCTTGCTTCTTTTGATCTCTTCCTGTTTTTCGAGATCGAGTTCTTCCTTGATGCGCATTAACAGTTCAAACAATTCCTTGCGCTTTACAGGTTTGATCAAATAATCGGCGATGCCCGCTTTAATGGCTGCCTTCGTATATTCAAAATCCGAATATCCGGACAGTACGATAATTTTGGTGTTTAAATATCTGGATGCGCACTCATTAAAAAATTTCACTCCGTTCATGACCGGCATTTGAATATCGGTAATGACGATGTCCACTTGATGGTGCTGCATATAAGACAGTGCTTCCTGTCCATTGGCAGCCTCGGCTACGACTTGATATCCCAGGCTGTTCCAGTTTATTTTAGCCTTAAGACTTTCTCTTACGCCGATCTCATCGTCAACAATCATTGCACGGTACACTGTATCAGCTCCTTAAACCATCGGTAATTTGAATTCAATCGTTGTTCCTTCTCCCGAAACGGAATCCAGTTTTATCTCACAAGCATCTCCGTAATATAATCGGCATCTGGCCAATACATTGCGCAGGCCGATCCGATTTCCTTCGCTGCTCAGCACCTCCGGCGCCGCTGCCGGATCAACGGATGAATAAAGATCGTCAATCTGGCCCGGGGTCATTCCATTGCCGTTATCCTTCACACTGATATGGAGACGCTTCTCCTTCACCAGGATCTCCAGTTCAACTCTGGAGGTCTCGCGGTAATCGATGCTGTATTTGATGGCATTCTCAACGATCGGCTGAAGAATGAACTTGATCAGTTTGCAGTGCAAGGCTTCCTCATCCACCCGGATATCCACAACCAATCTGCCGCCAAATCTCGATTTGAGGATCGAGGTATAATTTTGAATATAATTCAGCTCTTCAGACAAATAGACGGTGTCTTCGTCCAATTTCAAGGAATACGACATCATCTCACCGAATTGTTCCGTAATGTCCATTACTTCCTCGGATTTGCCCTGAGCAGCCAGACCTCCTATAATCTCCAACGTATTATTTAAAAAATGAGGATTGATTTGCAGCAGCAAAGCTTTATATTCCGCATTTTTCCTTCTTATATTCGTTTTGTATTCCGTGTCTATATAATGATTCAACCGGTCAATCATTTTTCTGAATACCAATACGACATAACCTGCTTCATTTCTCCTCCTTACTTTGGGAACCAGTGCTGTCGCTCCCTTAAAATCCCCCTGTTCAGCCAGCTTCATCGCTTTTGTCAATTGGGACAAAGGCCGGATGACCCCTGTTGAGATCGCTACGGATGCAATGACAGTGCAGACCAGCAAACCGGCGCTAATAATGATCATCATTAGTCGAATCGCGGAAATGGGCTGAAATAATTCATGCTCCGATACGGCGCCGACGACGAACCAGCCGGGAATATCCTCGATGTTCCGGACGAATAACAGGAACGGTTCATCGCCGTCATGAATGGATACATAGTCGGAATAACGAGCCTTTTCAAGGCTATCGAAATGATTCATAATAAACGGTTTGCTCCCGATATCCTGGTTCAAAACAACCCTTCCATCATTTGACACCAAAAAAACTTGTCCTGTCCGGCCCAATCGGATTTGTTCCAATGGCTTTTGCAGCAGGCCGGTAGAAAAATTAATCTTAATAATACCTGACGGCTGTAACGAATGGAGGTTGATCAGGGGCGAAACATAGCTGTTGACCATGGTTTTATTCATTGACCAATCGGGTTGATCAGGGTCTATATGTGTGGCTGTCCAACGATTGCCCCCGTTTAAGAAATCATTGTACCAGGAGCTTTCGCGAAAAGACTGATCCTGCGTCCATAGGCCCCCGCTGTCATCGAACACAGTAATTGAAAGGCTGTTTCTGTTGTTGGTGTAAACCGAGGATAAGAACTGCTTGAAATTCGATTTCAATCTTGCCTTTTCATTCGGTGGAATATTTTTTGCATTCATATATTCCTGTGTAATGGAACTGCTCAGTACCTGATTGCTCATATCCTCAAACTGTTTGGCGAGATTGTTCACATAGGTCGCATATTGTCCTATCGTTTGATCCGTAGAGGTTACGATGGAATGCCGAACCAGTTCCTCTGCTTTATCCGTCAACACAAAAGTCAATATGCTTACCGGGATCAGCAGTAAAATCGTAAATAGTATGACAATCTGATTGCGCAGAGAAAAGAGCATGATCGACACCTCACCCTATGAATAACCTGTTTGAACTATTTTATATTATCTCGACTTTTCAAGATAGTACAAGAAACAGGAAATCAACCTTTCTTTCTGCGATATATGATAAGCCATAGGTTTTATACAAAATTAAGCTCCCGGGATCAAATGATCCCGGGAGCTTAATCTCACTCCTCTCCCTCCAAAGACATATGCTATTGGTGAAAAGCCCAAGGGAGAGTGAATGTATATGTCCGTTGTGAGAGAAACCCATATCGTTTATACCGTTCAGCCCGGGGATACGTTATTTGCTATCGCATCTCGTTTCGGCAGCACCGTTTCCGAGATCCAAAGAACGAACCTACTGTATCCGCCCATCACCGATCCGGGATTGATCTATCCGAGTTGGACAATTCTTGTACCTGTTCCTGCCGAACAGCCCTATCGCACTATCTATATTGCAGCTCCCGGAGATATGCTTTATCGGATCGGGCATCGTTTCTCTGCTCACACGGATCTTCTTGCCGGTGTGAACCGTCTCCAGGATCCGAACCGGATTGGGATCGGGCAGCCGTTTTGGGTGCCGGCATTTGTCTATGAAGTGAAATCCGGAGAAACGTTGACGGGAATCTCCAGACATCTCCAAATTTCTTTAACGGACATTTTGTACGCAAATGAAGGCCGGCCCGGTTTGTCCCTCGATTTGATTTATGCCGGTTACCGTCTGCTCATTCCGTTGCCGAGCTCAAGGAATATCGCCGTTATTCGTCCGCTTCCGGGGGATGTCATTCAAAGCGGAGTCCAGGTGGAAGGCTTTGCGCGAGTTTTCGAAGCTAATGTTTTGATGCAGATTCGCGATGATAATGGGGTTGTCGTATCGGACGAACGGTTTACGACCGCGTTGGAAGGCGCGCCGGCCTACGGTTATTTTATCGAGAGACTTCCCTTCGACCGAACGCCGACCACCCGCCGCGGCGAATTATGGGTTTACGCCCGCAGTGCCGAGGACGGCCGCATCATTGATCTTGTGCAGGTGACTGTCTATTTCAGTTGAGTCGCTGAACCTATATGGTCGGCTAAAGATTTGTAAGAGTCCATTACGCTCCAAAAGAAAGTACCTCCGAAGCTCAAACATCTTGTTTTGTATTCCTTTTTATTGAATAGGCCTTCGGATGGTAGGAATACAAAGCCAAAACTCGCCCTGGAGGTACCTTTCTTTTTCCGCTCCACGGACTACAAATCTTTTATTGTCGTATATATAGCGCTTCATTAAACTGCATATTGTAAAACTTGGCGTATATTCCGTTCAATTTCATCAGCTCTGAATGTGTGCCTTGCTCTGCAATCCCTTGCTGCGAAAGCACGATAATTCGATCCGCATTTCTGATCGTGGACAGTCGATGTGCAATTACGAAGGTAGTACGGTTCTTGGCCAGCTTATCAAAACTTTCCTGAACCGCACGTTCGCTCTCATTGTCCAAGGCGGAAGTCGCCTCATCGAAAATTAGTATTGAAGGATTTTTCAGAAATACCCGCGCGATGCTGATACGTTGTTTCTGGCCGCCCGAAAGCTTTATGCCGCGCTGTCCGATATTGGCGTTGTAACCGCCCGGGAGCCCCATAATAAATTCATGGGCATTGGCGTTTTTAGCAGCGTTTATTATTTCCTCATCGGTTGCTTCAGGCTTCCCATATAATATGTTCTCTTTAATCGTACCGGAAAACAAATACACATCCTGCTGCACGATTCCAATATTGCCCCGCAATGACCTCAGCTTTATGTTTTTTATATCCGTGCCGTCGATTGTTATCGTACCTTCGCTGGTTTCATAAAATCGCGGGAGTAAACTGCAAAGCGTCGTTTTTCCGACTCCGGATGAACCTACAAGCGCTACATATTCACCGGGATTTACCGTCAGGTTGATATTGTTAAGCACATCATTCGAGTGGCGGGCATACTTAAAGCCTACGTCGATAAACTCCACCTTGCCTTTTACATCGCGTAACTCAGCGGCATCTTCCTTATCGGTAATGTTCGGCTTGGCTGTCATAATTTCCATAAAACGTTCAAACCCGGCCGCCCCATTTTGAAGATTCTGGGTAAAGTTCACTAGCCTTTTGATCGGATCAATGATAGTGCTTATATATAACAAAAAGGTTATCATTTCCGTTAGAAGCAACTGATTATAACTTATCAGAATAGCGCCGGCGATAACGACCGAAATCGTAATCAATGAAATGAACGCGGTCAAACCGTTATAAAACAGTGCCTCGGCCAAATAACCTTTTTTCCTGCTTTGTAAAAATCGATGGTTGCTGCTTTTGAACTTTTCCATTTCGATCTCTTCATTCGCAAACGATTGTACGACTCTAATGCCGGCAAGGCTGTCTTCGATTTGCGCGTTTATGTCTGCTATACGTTCCTTATTCTTTTTGAGCGCATTCTTTACCTTAATGCTATAGTGATAGGCAAAAACAAACATGACAGGCAATATAAAAAAAATAATGAAGGTGAGGATCCAATTCATACTTACCAATATAATGAACGCACCTATTATTCTCACTAAAGAAATGACCGTATCTTCCGGTCCATGATGCGCTAGCTCCGAAATATCGAACAAGTCTGTTGTTATTCGCGACATAAGCTGCCCTGTTCTCGTATTGTCGTGATACTCAAACGAAAGCTTTTCAACATGCTGGAATAAATCGTTTCGCATATCCGCTTCGATCTTTGCTCCCATCACATGGCCAAAATAGTCCGTATAAAAGTTGCCCACATACTCCACTGCCATCAAAAACACAAAGATCCCGATCATTTTTAGAAGCAGCTCTGCAGCGATTCCTTCATCGCTTATAGCGTTATTGGTAATCCGATTGACCAGCATGGGATATGCAAGCACTGCGACCGAAGCCAGCGATGCAAAGAACAAATCGGCGAATAACACCTTTTTATAAGGCTTGTAGTAAGCTAAAAACGTTTTTAATGTTTGCATGATACGGGCCTCCGACAGGTCGTTATAAAATCATGGTAACGTCCTAATATCTGGGAGGCAATGTATCGTTTCATTATAATCAGTTCTTACCGGGGATATATAAGAAAGAACATTACATTAATCCAGTCTTGACAACAACTTAAAAGGCCTGACATCCCACGCTTCATAAGGAATCTTCCCCTTGCTGTTCATCGCATCCAATGTCCTTGATTTCATGTGAGGGCGTGTAATATACTCGCTTATATTCCGTTCGTCTAACTGCACAAACTTTGCTTCCAAAATCTCTTCGGGCTGGATTTGCAGTTCTCCGCCTATATACTCACATTCGAACACAATCGCAAGTATATGGCTGGTCGTGTTGTAATAAACACCTGTTATTCCAATTGGCCGCGCTGTAATACCCGTTTCCTCATGCAATTCCCGGCATACCGCTAGATGGGGAGGCTCTCCCTCCTCTACTTGACCGCCCGGCAACTCCCAAGTATCCGAACGCCCATGTGTCCTTACCACTAATACTTCGCCCTTCTCATTTCGTACGTAAGCAGCTGCAGCTATTGTATGTTTCGGTGCATTCGGTACACTATTTTCACTACTCAACATCCTTACCTCGTTTCATGTAAATTGGTTTGTAAGTAAATCAACTCAATCCCGGCTCCAAATAAGCCTCCCGTCGCTGTCCTCTCCATTTATGTATACCTGACGGATTCCTTCCAGGTCGTTCTCGGAGAAGCGAATGCGGAACTCCCCCGTATAGAATCCTCCCTAGCAGAATCTGCCCTTCGGTACTTATTCGATAATGTATTCGCCCAGAATCTCTTCTACCGAAGAAACGAAGTCATCTGCCGCCCCCCAGTCAAAATTGAAAATCAACCCTTGAGAGCTTCCCGTAGAAACAATCCTTACGTTTGTTACCCCTTTGATGTTATCGATAATCACGATTAATGCTGCACGATTACTCGATCTGAAATAATATTTTTCATAAACTTGAATGCCGATAAATTTATCGCCGACTGCATTATATTCCTCATGTACAAGATCGGCATCTTGGCCATTTTTCACTAAAACTAATGCTTCCGGTGGTTTAAGACTTATATTGAAATTATTTTTGCTCATTCAGCCATCTCCCTTCCTAATGCTTAAGCAATAAAACGATGTGGTTATTCAACTTATACGTTTCCAGTCGTTGGAAGGTTGCGTCTTGGCTGCATACGCGCGAGGGCGTTAATTACCCGACAACCTTACTTCCCGTTGGGGTAAGAATCGATTAATTTATGTCGACACCAAAAAAAAGAAGCCGGCAATAATGCCGGCCCCCAAATTTCAAGCCTAAACGAATTACTTCGGCTAGATTACGATCCGAGCCCAGCGGATCAGGATATCCGCTTGCTCGGGCGAGAAATATTTCCCGGTTTGATCCGTTACTTGCTTGATATAGTCGCCCATCATGCTCTTCGCCGCGTCAATTTTTCCGCTGGCAGCCGCAGCTTTTGCCTGATCCAGCTTTTGATTCAACGATTTTTGGACTGTTTCCCATGCTTTGGCGTTCGTTTCCTGCAGGAAGGCATTCGTGACTGCCTTCAAGCTGTCAAACGTTACCGTCACCATAAACGTATGCGTAACCGTTGTTTGATTGCCCGCCATGTCCTCCGCGGTGACCGTAGCCGTATGCTCGCCGGATTCCAGCGTATACGCCTTGACCTGAATCAGAGGCTGATCGCACGGTGTGCCGTATACGCTTGAAGTAACATCGGTCGCGCTGCACGTTATGTAAACCGTCTGATCTATCGTGTACGACTGCTCGCCAATGATTTTCACTTCAGGCGCCGTCATATCGATCTTCACTTCCAGCGATTTCACCTCTTCCGCTTTCACTGCGGAACGATACAGAAGCTGGTGAATCCCCTCTTGGTCCAAAGTAACCGGCCCTTCGTAGGCGAGCCAATTGTTCCCGCCGTCCAGGCTGTATTCCGCGATTGGCGCTGGAGACAGTGTGACTGCAACCGGTGATTTATACCATCCGTTAAGACCGTCCGGTTCAGAAGGCGTTGCAGTTACGTCCTTCCACTGCAGCCCTTGGAGCGCTTCAAGCATCCCGGCAGCAGCCGCATCAATCTCCTCCTGAGTTGCTTCGGCATTCCCGTTTACAAGCTCCGCTTCCGAGACCGCCGCTTGCAGAACCGCTGCGCTTTCTTCGGTATAATGATCTGCGCTAAGCGCTGCAGCTTCATCCAGCAAAACCGTGACCAGGGTGTTGTCGATCGGCTTCTTGTAGAACTCGAGCTCTGCAGCGTTGCCGTTACCGCTTGCGGAATATAAGCGGATATAACGGTAAGCCTCCAGGTCTGTGACCGAGAATGTATACCATCCGTTTTCGGTAATGCCGCTGACGGTGTACAGATCGACGAAGTTCGTTCCGTCATTCGAGCCCTGAATGATCGCTCCGTTCATCCGGGATTGAAAATTCGTTCTCGGATACAGCTTGAAGCTGCCGAGCGCTTGTTCGTTGCCCTCTCCCAAATCGACAAGAATCCAACCGGGATTGAATTCGTTATCCGTAAAGGTGCCCGTGTCGCCGTCGAACGCAAACCACCCGTTCTGCGCGGCGTTGTAGCTTTTATTCCAGGACCTGTGGGAGGCGACTACCATCGATTGCGTTACAGCGATTTTTTCGGCAGGGAGCGTGGCTGTTGACACCAGCGCCGCTTCCGCCCCGGCGAGCTGCGCGACAAGCGCCGCTTGATCGGCATCCGGCAAAGCGAGCTCAGCTTGGATCCGCTCGAATTCCTTCTGATACAGGTAGTAGCTGCTCTTGGTATAGCCGTCCGGCTTCAACATGCCGACATTGACCTTAAAATCAACCGTTTGGCTGACCTTATACAAGCCGTTGCTCACGATAAAAGTGACTAAGTTGTCGCCGTAATTCGCATGAGCCGGAGTCCACGTGAAGATGCCCGTGACCGGGTCTAGCGCCGCGCCAGAAGGCAGCTTGGCTGCGCTGTAAGTCAGCGTCGCACCCGTAGGATCCGTTGCATTCACCTGATACGTAAACGCTTGGCTTGACGTAAGCTCCACAGTTTCATTAGATGCGATGACCGGTTGACCTTTTACGGTGAGCTTGACGGTACGGGAAGTGGCCCCTCCGTCCGCTGCAGCGGTTAAGGTGACGGTATAGACTCCTCCCTGCGTTTTGTCCGGCGTCCATACGACGGTCCGCTCATCCGCATCAAAAACCGCTCCTTGCGGCAGCCCGCTGACACTGAATACGGTGCCTTCAACGGAATTCAACTGATGAAGCTTGAAGGCGATCTGATTGCCCGCTATAACGGTTTTGTCCATGACAGGAGCGATCTCCGGCACGCCCGGCAGATAGACCAGACCTTCGTATGCCGCCCGCAAGCTGTCGGCTGCGGTATCAACTTCAGCCTGGCTAACGCCTGTATCGGAGGCGACAGCCTGCGCCTCAGGGATAGCCTGCTCTAAGGTTTGCAAGCTGTCAGCCGTATAGATGCCGGCATTACCTGCTGCAGCAGCTTGATCCAGCAAGTACGCGAGCAAGCTCTTGTCAGCCCCATACCCTGTCTGATTATACAGGGCCCCAATCTCGGCATCGCTTATGACGCGATTGTAGATGCGGAATTCATCGATCATGCCGTTAAACAACGGATCAGGCCATTGGCTTTTGCCGATGTAGTTCACGCCGGGCTGGAAATCGCTCGGTTTGAAAGTTACACCGCTCTTCGTTGCCTTCAGCGCGCCGTCCACATATAGCTTTGCTGTTCCGTTACCGAGCGTCACCGCCACATGTACCCATTTATTGGCCGGCAACTGCGCAGTCTCTACAGATTGTTCGCTGCTGCCGTTTCTGATCACGAATTGCAGCTTATTATTGCCTGATCGCGGTGTAAGGAACAGGTATTGATCCCTATTATTGCCAAAGTCAAAAATCCGCTGCCACTGGCTGCTTCCATTCCAATTCACCCAAGTCGAGACGGTGATCTCGTTGTAACCGGACATTGGATGAGATGCCGGCAGCATAACATAGCTATCCGTGCCGTTTAAGCTGATCGCTTGCCCGACCTTTCCTTCTGTGTAAGCTGCGGTTCCGAACACGGTTCCGTCGGTCGACGAAGAAAACCCGAACGTATTCTTTGTGTTTCCTTCGAACGAATAGAGCGACGTCTTGTACGGTACCAGCAAATGAAGGGCATCATAAATCTCGTTAATCAATTCTTGCTCGCTATAATCGGGATTGCCGACGGCGTTCTTCACATATTCCAATTGTTTCTGGAACAGGTAATAGCTTTGTTTCGTATAATCTTCGGCAGGCAGCTTCTCCGCTTCCGCCAGCGCTTCGGCGATCGTGCCCGGAATTTTGGTTACCGTCTCATGACGCTCTCCAAAGATTCTAAATTCAGACATTTCCAGCATGGTGCTCGACGGCTCAATCATTTGAATTTTCAAGAAGCGAAATTGCTCGTTTTTGAGACTGTCTTGCACCTCGAGTCTTTGCATATCTTCCGTAACCGTTGTCAGGCCTGGTGTTAACCGGGTCCAATTTACCCGATCATTGGATCCGAAAAGGGCCGTTCCGCCGATCCGTTCCGGGAAGCTGGCTCTTACCTGAAGCTCGAAGGCATCAGCCGAAACTTTAAAGTCAGGACCAAAGTCCATGAAATAACTCAAATCCTGAGCCAAATAAAATCCTGCAAAGCTGCCGGCATAATTATCCATAAGGTTGATGTATTGCGTTCCAAAGGTTGAACTGACAAACATTCCCCGATAATCGATGCTTCCGTCTTTTAATAACGGAGTCAATTCTTTTAAACTATGAACCGCACTATTCAAGTCGACCAACAGCTGATAGAAAACTTCATCGGATGCGCTTGAGATTTGGTTCACCACATCGTTATACACGATATTATAGTAATCTAGAGTCGATGAAATATAACTTGTATCGGGATTATATGGAGCGGCTACTGCGGCTACCGCGGATTGCCGGTCATTCACGACTACGACCGTAACTTCCTTCGCTGTAACCACGGTTCCGTCCGATGCGCCCACGACAAAGGAATAGGTCCCGGCTTGTGTCGGCTTCCAGGAAAATGCGCCGGTACTCTCGTTGAACGCCGCACCCTCGGGTTTATTGTCAATCTGATACGTAACGACATCTGTTGCACTCGCGTCGACCGCTGAAAATTCGAAGTCGACCGCTGCCTCGGAACCCACATACGCAAATAATTTTAAAGCCGCATTTCCAGCATGAAACACCGGCGGCGTCAGCTGTGTTCCTGCGCTTACATTAATGTGGTCAATGTCGACCGTAGTGCCGGCTCCTTTTACAGTGAAATAAGCGAGATCGCCAAAGCCCTGGATATCACTCATCGTATAGGTCACATATCGCCACTGCCCCTTCGTATCCGGCAGCGTCAACGTATCGTTAATACTGTAGCTCATTTCCAGTTTGGCTACGCCGTCCGTCCGAATCTTGAATCCGATCGTTTTCTCGCCGCCACCAGAAGAAACAAGGGCAATTTTGCTTCCCTCTTCCGTTGCCGTGATCCTGACGAATGAAGTATCTCCCTCTTGCATTGACGTCGAATGACTGTCAAGCCTGGTATACCGATCTTCAATTTGTCTCAGATTCGAATTTGATACAGGTTTCGGAAGATTTTGCGTACCCTCGGCCTCAGCTTCTTTAGGGATATAAAGCCAATACTCCCCTCCTGCATCCGGCGACTCCCACCAGGAATAATGTCTCTTGTTGAACATTTCGGTAAAGTACGGAGCCTCCACCTCCATATTTACCCCTGCCTCATACTTATAATAATAGTACAGGTCATACACGTTGCCGCCAATTCTTCCTCTATATTGCTCCGATAATTCCTTGTAAATGATGGTCGGATTTCCATTTACGTCTGTATGTGCCGCAACAGGAATCCATGGCGTATCATAGCCGATCATGAACCGGGCAAAAAAGTCCGCCGCTTTCAAAATACGGTTATCCAGAAACTCATAAGGGCCTACGGCATTCGGCGCGGTGGAAACCGTGCCCTCTACCGGGTCTACTTTGGTTTCCTGGCCAAGCAATAAACGCGATAAAATTTCCGCATTGGTTACGTCTCCGGCGCCATGCGCTTGATCCCGGCCCATTTCGACATGCTGAACGACCGGAGGATCTACCTTCTCCCCTGTCAAGATGTTGGTGTCCACCAGTCTGAACAGTGCCTTGATAGCGCCATTTTGGCCCTGATCTACAGCTGTCTTGTTAACGGTAAACCACTCGACTCCTTCATTGTACCTGTCTCTGTTGCCGGTAAAAATATAACCCGATATCGATCCGATCAACGGATACAGATGCTGGTTCATAAAGCGGCTGTTCGTATAATTGAAGGTTTCGGTGACCGGAATGATCAGATTATTCGTGAAATCGGCCGTATCTTGATCCGTCCATTCCAGTTCCTGCGTCTGAGTGCTAGTGTACCTTAAGATTTCCGCAGCGGTAACCATACGGTAAAGAGGGATTCCCGTGTGAATGTGCGCATCATTAAAATACGCGTATTTCGCAGGGTCCATCTGTGACCAAATGCGGATAATGCGCATGGCATTAGCCCGATAAACCTCATCACCGGTTATCACATACATAAGGGTCTGGGTATATGCCTTCAAACCATCGGCAATAAATCTTCCGTTAAAGCCCTGGCTGTTAAAAGCATCACTGGCCGGTTTCGTCGGATCCGATCCGCTCTGATTGTTTGATCCGACGTTCTTGGCAGCGGCCCCAGATAGCAGCATGTGATTAAAATATGTATTCCAAGGTTCTTTTTGCGCCCGTACCTGTGTCCTCACATTTTCAAGAATATCCTTGGTAAGTCCGACACCAGGATGTTTGAAACCGCTCTCATCAATGACCTCATGTATCGTTGGTTGATAATCTGTAAAAATCGATGGTGTTGTTGTTTCTGCTTCAGCTGCTACCGCCGATAAAGGCAAGATTGTTGCCATTAGACAAATGGAAACAACAATAGACAACATACGCTTATACTTTTTTCCAAAATCAAGTCCTCTTTGAACCTTCATTACGCTCTCCTCCATTCATTTCATATACCTCTGTACGTAAAACGATTGCATCACTTGATTACGCTTTCAATTGACTTTCACCTCCCGGGGTAATACTGGTCCCATGCTTGCCTTAAAACTCCAACGATGCGTATGGCCGCAGATATTGGATTGACCGGAACACATGCAGCAGATTGCCTGGTTCCGGCCAAACGGGCTCAATCGAAGCCCGGGTAACCTGTTAAATTAACCTTTCACAGAACCGAGCAGCACGCCTTTAATAAAAAACTTTTGCGCAAACGGGTACATCACAATCATCGGAATCGACGAGATGACCATCGCCGCCAGCTGAAGGGTTCGGGCCGTAACGGCTCCCTGACCTTGAGCTCTGGAGAAAAGATCTGCGACAGCGGGATTAGTGGAACCTGCGATGTTAGCCATCTGGTTCACCGCATCCGTCGATTGAATCAGCTTTAAGATCAGATACTGCAGCGTCTGCAATTCTGCGGATTGGGTGAAATACAGCGTCGCTCCGTAATCGTTCCATACGCCGACAGCCATGAAAACCGAAAGAGCAGCCAATACCGGCTTCGATAAAGGGATGACAATGCGGAAGAATATGGTGAACTCGTTCGCCCCGTCCATTTTCGCCGATTCAAACAGAGCGTCGGGAATCGCCTTGAAGTTCGCATTAAAAATGATGACGTTCCAAAATCCGGAAAAAAGACCCGGGATAATGTAAACCCAGTACGAATCGTATAGCCCTAGCCAGTTCATCAACAGAAAGGAAGGAATCAGCCCGCCGCTAAAATACATGCTCGCAAAGCCTATTCCCGCATATACCATTTTCCCTTTTAAATAAGGACGGGAAAAGGCATACGTAAACATCGCCGTATACATAATAGAAACAGCCGTTACAAGCACAGTCCGCGACGCGGTAATCCATGCCGCCTGAAGCATCCCCGGGTCTGCCATAACCGTCCGCCAGCTCGCCCATGTAAATTCCCTCGGCCATGCAAATATGGGACCGCGCACCAGATCGTTGCCTGTATTCAAAGAGTTAACGATAGAAAACCAAAACGGATACAATGTCAAGAGCATCACAATGATCATGATGGCGACATTCGTTACAGTAAAAATACGGTCTCCCCAGCTCCTGCCTCCGACCATATCGGACCCTCCTAAAAGTTATTCGCGCTGCTTCCCTGATTTATCTTCTTTGCAAGCGAAAACTCGCTTCGAAAGCATCCGCCTAAAACAAACCTGATTTTGTCAGTTTCTTGGATAGATAGTTGGCTCCAAGCAACAGCAACAACGCAAACACCGATTTCATCAACCCGATCGCCGTGGCGCTAGCGAACTGGAACTGTTTAAGTCCCGTTTGATAGACGTACGTATCTATAACCTGGCTCGTCGGCAAGTTCAATGGGTTTTGCAGGACGTAAATCTGCGTAAAATTATTGTTCAGCATGCCGCTTACGGCGAATATGACCAGAATCATCAAGGTAGGCAAAATGCCGGGCAACGTGACGTGCCACATCCGTTTAAACCGGCCCGCGCCGTCAATGGAGGCAGCCTCATATAAAGACTGGTCGATGCCGGCGATGGCTGCCAAATACAAGATGGCGCCCCAGCCTAATTCTTTCAACAAATTTGTACCGATGGCGATGCCCCAGAAATATTTGGGTTCACCCAGAAATAGAATGGGCTCATCGATCAGGCCCAGTTTCAGGAGCAGATAATTCAAGACGCCGCCATCCGGATTGAGCAGCGTAATAAATAATCCGCCAAAAATAACCCAGGACAGGAAATGCGGCAGGTAGGTGACGGTCTGAATCATGGATCTAAACCTGCGACTCGTGATCTCGTTTAACAGCAGGGCGAAGATCAGGGTTGCCGGGATCCCGATCAGCGACCCGAACAGATTGATTCCAAGCGTATTTTTCACCATCGGCCAAAACTCAAAGTGGTGGAAAATCGTCATAAAGTTCTCGAAATTGTTCCATTGACTTGTAAAAATACCTTTGACACCAGTGATGGGATCGTAGTTTTTGAATGCCATCAGCAGCCCGTACATAGGTACAAAGTCGAATATGGTAACAAGAATAATTGCAGGCCAAAGCATGATCTTGAGCTCGAACTGGGTTCGAAAATCGTATCCGAGCTTGTATGATTTTTTGCTCTTGGTTTTTGCCGATGGGATTCCTCCCTCATAGGTGGTTTCCGCCATCATTAGTCCCTCCTCTGGAAAACAATGATAATGCCAAAGTGCAGCATGCGCGGGCACATGCACTTTGGCACTATTCATCGTTCAAATCAAACCGTTATGAATTAACGCCTTTAACCGTTACACCCATTTCTTGCGACTTCTTCTGAAGTTCCGCGTCCAGCGCCGCATCAAGCTCATCGATCTTCAAATCCTTAAGCTTGGCGATATACTCGTCGTAAAGGGCGTTGAACGTCGCCTCATCCTTCGCGAGCACCATCTTCGCGATCTGAGCTTCATAAAATTGCTGGATTTGTTCTCTGATCTGCACATTTTTGCTTCCCGGCGCATAGAAATCGCCAGGCAATCCCAGTACGGAAGCATCGTATCTAACGACTTCCGGCGATCTGCCGTAAGCGGTCTTTGCTTCCATTTCAATCAATCCGCCGGCACCTTCTCTCTTCGTAGGAGCCGGCTGGACATGTTCGAGAAATGACATATTGGCGAATTGCCAGAAGATATCCACTGCCGTTTTGCTGCTGTCTTTCTGAGCTTGTAACCCGTCTTCCGTTCTTGTAATGAGACCTTTGTCGTCTTTCGTGTAATGAACGCCTTCGATGCCAAAGTGATTCAGGGTCATCCCTTCGGGACTGGTCATAAAGCTGAGCCATTTCGCCAATTTTTCCGGTTCTTTCGTCGACTTGGAAATCATCGTCTGCATCCAGCCTCGGCCCGGTTCAGAGAAGAACGGGAACACAGGCTTTGTGCCTTCGCTCGACAAGATCGCGCCTGGCGAAACCCAGAAATCAAGCTGATCAAATTTGCCTTGGGCAGTATTACCGATGAACATGAACACACGCCCCGACAACAGGTTTGCTTCGATCGCCGCGTTATCCGTTGTCATCTGGCCGGCATCGAAGTATCCGCCTTGAGCCGCCTTAAACAGGAATTGAATGGCATGCTTGTTTTCCGGAGACAAGTAAATATTTCTAAATTTCCCGTCTTTGTCGATCGGCATGGCGCCAAAAGATCTTTGCAGGAATTGGAGCGTTTCGCCATGGTAGTTTTTGCCGTGAATCTGAAGCGGAATGACAGGCTGGCCGTCAACCTTCATGCCGTTAACCTTCTTGAGAGCCGCGAGCACGCCGTCTTCGGTTTTCAGATCGGAAAGCTCAATGCCTGCCTCTTTCAAAATATTCGCGTTGACAATAACGCCCTTGTTTTCGCCATATTTTGCAACATCTGCAAAGTAGTCGCTAGACGGAGGATATACCTCTCTCGCGTCATCGCTGCCCATATGACTTCCGATAGCGTACCAGCCGCCATAATGTTTGACCATTTCTTTCTTTACATCTTCAGGATAATCTTTAAGCAAATGGGATTCCGGATCGTATTCCTTAAGGAATTCCTCCAGTTCCCAAACCTTGCCGGCCTCAACCAGCTTCTTCCCCATATCCGGACCTACGGTAGTAATGACATCCGGGAAAGCGTCCGACGATGAAACCATCATCAGATTCAATTTCGTATCGCCGTCCTGCGCTGGAATGTTGTAGCTGAAGGTGAGCCCTGTCTTTTCCGTCATTTCGCCCATAACGGTATCAGGCTCAGTATTCCATTGAGGCGGGTTCCAGAATCCTGTTGTAGCGAACCAGGTAAGATTTACCGGCTCTGCAGAAGCTGCAGGCGTCTCAGTATTCGCCCCTTCCGACGTGCCGTTTCCGTTCCCCGCATTGTTGGTGCTGCAGCCCGACAGAGCGACGGCACAGGCCAACATTAGAATTGTAAACACTTTCAACTTCATACTAGGTCGTTCCCCCTTGTGTAGTGGTTACTGCTTCTTTTATCATAACGGCATAAGTACTGGGATCCTATGTTTCCCTTTTAATCTTTTTGTGTTTTTCGATAGTTTTCTGTAAAGCTACAATTTACGAAATTTACCCGGCGTTATTCCGAAATACTTTTTGAAAATTTTGTTGAAATGAAAATAATCCCGATACCCCACCAGCTCTACTATCTCTTGAATGGTCAACGAAGTATCCTGCAGCAATTCTTTAGCCAGACTCAGCCTTTTGTTCATCACATACTCCATATAGGTTTTTCCCGTTTCCTTCTTCATAAGAGCGCTCACATATCCGACGGTGATATTGAACTTCTTTGACAAATCAACGAGCATAATATCTTCCGTAAAGCTGGCGTCGATATATTCGATGATTTTCTTCACCATCTCATTGGAAATGTGCAGCTCTTCGCCGGTTTGCTGCCGGAATACGGCCTTCAGCTTTTCGAACAACTCCTCAATCGAGCTGTACTGGCGAAAGATTTGATAGTAGTTCATATATTCGATTTCATAATTTGCGTCGGTACTGCTGTAATATTTGTAAAAGAGCAGAACGATTTGATTGTACAGCGCGCATAATTGGTCGATCTGCATGGACCGCTCCTTGCATTCGGCGCTTAGCTCATCCAGAAGTCTGTTCACCTGCTCCGGCTTTTGCTCTTTTACAGCCACTTCTATTTGCAGGATCGTTCCCATCAGTGCGGCGGCATGATCGGCCGCTGGTTTATATTCGATGATTCGGCTCTCGGGCCGGACGAAGAAACTGCAAAGGGCAATATCCGATTCCTGATAGAGCTTGGCGACAGGCGCAGAATAGACTCCGATTCCGCTGATCCCAATACACCAGGCGCCGGACAAATGATCCGAGATGAAATCGAGTAAACCGGCCGGATGCTTTAATTCGTCATAATTGATCAAGAAGGAGAGTTTATTTTGTCCCGTACGAAATCGTAAATAGCGGATCCCGGGGACCGCTGCCTGCCTCTCGCCCGCATCGGAAAACGATGCATGCTCGTACAGACAGCTGATGAACCGGAAATGCGGATGCTCGCATTCGATTCCCCGGCTGGCCAAAAAGTTTTGCATCTTATTATTCTCATCGGACTCGAATATTTCGAATAGATCATCCAGCAGCAGTTCCTGTCCTTTTTGCGCTTTTTGCTTCTCCGCGAGCGTCTCTTTCAACCTTTCCAACGCATCGGTCAGCTTGTCCTTGTCGACCTGCTTGAGCAAGTATTCGAAGGCTCCGAGCCGCAGCGCTTTCTGGGCATATTCAAACTCCGAATACCCGCTGATCAGGATTACGCTGCTCCGCAGATCGTGAAGCCGGATTTGCTCCAGAAGCTCAATCCCGTTCAAACCAGGCATGCGGATATCCGAAATGACGACATCCGGCTTCTTCTCCAGAATGGTCTCGAGAGCCGAGAGGCCGTTGTGCGCCTCTCCGATAACGGTGTATCCGAGCCTTTCCCATTCGATCATTTCTCTAATCCTGTACACAACCCAGGGTTCATCGTCTGCGATCAATACCGTATGCATGTTATACAACCTCCAGTTGTTCCGCATGATCTTGTAAGGGGAATGTGATTGTCACGGTAGTTCCGGTACCTCGTTTGCTATAGATGGACATGTCGGCCTTGTCTCCGTATAAAAGCTTGATTCTCCGGTAGATATTGGGTAAGCCGATTCCATTCGTTGCTTCTCTCGCCATCCAGCCTTGGCTTTCAGACTGCCTGAGCCGGGCGACCAGCTCATTCAGCTGGATTTCTTCCATCCCGTATCCGTTATCCTGTACGATGTATTGAACCTGGTTCTGTGTTGTCTTCTTCACTTCAATTCGAACGACGCCGCTGTCGATCTTCATCTCCAATCCGTGAAACACGGCATTTTCCACCATCGGCTGAAGCAGCATTTTGATCGTTGTCAGCTTTAACAATTGCTCATCCGCTTCGACGATGACCCGGATTTTCCCCATGAATCGGTATCCGATGACGTTCGCATATTCCTTGATGTGTGATATTTCATCCTGAATCGTGCTGAAGTCGCCCCCTTTGACCGAATACCTAAACATATTTGATAAGGAGGCGGAGATTTCGGCTATATCCTGAGCTTTATAAAAGATGGCCATAGCGCTTATACATTCCAACGTATTGTACAAAAAATGGGGGTTTATCTGATTGCGGAATGCCGAAATTTCCATCTGCTTTTTCGTAATTTCGATTTCGTACTTTTGCTTTTGCGTCAACTGAATTTCTTTGCTTAAGCTGTCGATTTCGTCCAGCATTTTATTCAGGTTGGCAGCGAGTACGCCGATTTCGTTATGATGGACCACATGAAAGCGGCTTTCTCCCCCCGTCTTTGGGTAGGACTTCATAAAATCTACCAGCGCTTTTATCGGCCGTAAGATGCGGGTGAAAAAAATGATCAGAAAGAGAGAGAGTATACAAAACATAACCGCATACGTCGCAATGTTCAGCCGTTGAACGATATTCAATTCCTGCAGCAGCTCGTTTTTCGGTATGACGCTGATCAGCTCCCACCCGGTATCGGACAGGGTGCTCGTCTGCACGATATATCGGTTGTCGCTTTTCCACTCCTCTAACTGGAACATATCAATGTCGGGCTCATTTCCTTCGCCCGCCATCATTTTTTTATTTTGGTCAAGGAGCAAAAGCCGGGAATTAGGTGTAATTTTTGCGTTTTTCAATATACTGCTGAAGTTGCCGACATCCATGACAAATACGGTTGTTCCCTTGTAGTCTCTGGCCGGTGTGTTTTCCAAATTATAGACCGGAACGGAAATCGAATAGTACGGGATCGTTTCACCCGTATTCGGATCCGTCAACAGACCGGAATATTCGGTCTTTGTAGGGGGCAGTTTGACGGATTCGCCGGCCGCGATACCTGAATCGGCTATCATCGTTCCTTCCCGGTTGTATAGCTGGATGCCCCGGATATTCTCTTTCAATGCAGTGGTATTGGAGAAGACCGACCTGACCTCGTCGTTCATGAGAATCCTGGACAAAATGTCCTCCGAGTCCAAGTAGGCTTGTACCGTCGGACTATACAGCAACGAAACTGAGATTCTCTCCATGTCCTTATAAAAGCTTTCCATATTATCTTCAACCTGAAGCAATATTTTGGCTGCAGAGTCCGTGACCTTGCTCTCAATAATACGTTGGGCAATCTTGTTCGAGATGACAAATGAGGTCAAAAGGATGATCAGCATCAACAAAATCAAATATAGGATTTGTCTTGCAAGGCTTAGCTTATGAAAGTGTCCCATAATCAGCAATTCCTCTTCGCTTGTTTTTTATAAACCGCTTCACTGAGTGTACCTCGGCAGAAGTTTTTCTTACTGTTATATCAAGAAATCAAGATGACGTAAACGCACAATTTATAGGAATTAACCGCAGGATAATTTAAAGCTCTCTTATTATAACTTATTTATTTTTCTCCCGTGTCTCAACTTATGGGACATTATACAGCGCCAATCCCAGAGCGATATCCGTTTGCACGGGAACTACGATAACGGCAAAATAAAAGTACTGTATGCGCTTTCATTTGGCGATGCCTTAATCAACAGTAACAAAAAGGTGAAGTTCCATCTATTATAAAATCATTCATTATAAATCAGCTTTCTTTAAAAATATCAGAATCCGGTCCCAAATATGAAGGAAAACCGACCCGGATTGCTCCAGTCGGCTTTCCTTATCAATCTATTCAGAACTAGATCACGATCTGAGCCCAGCGGATCAGGATATCCGCTTGTTCGGATGAGAAATATTTTCCGGTTTGGTCTGTTACTTGCTTGATATAGTCGCCAATCATGCTCTTCGCCGCGTCAATTTTTCCGCTGGCGGCCGCAGCTTTCGCCTGATCCAGCTTTTGATTCAACGATTTTTGGACTGTTTCCCATGCTTTGGCGCCCGTTTCCTGCAGGAAGGTATTCGTCACTGCCTTCAAGCTGTCAAACGTTACCGTCACCGTAAACGTATGCGTAACCGTTGTTTGATGGCCCGCCATGTCCTCCGCGGTAACCGTAGCCGTATGCTCGCCGGATTCCAGCGTATACGCCTTGACCTGAATCAGAGGCTGATCGCACGGTGTGCCGTATACGCTTGAAGTAACATCGGTCGCGCTGCACGTTATGTTAACCGTCTGATCTATCGTGTACGACTGCTCGCCAATGATTTTCACTTCAGGCGCCGTCATATCGATCTTCACTTCCAGCGATTTCACCTCTTCCGCTTTCACTGCGGAACGATACAGAAGCTGGTGAATCCCCTCTTGGTCCAAAGTAACCGGCCCTTCGTAAGCGAGCCAATTGTTCCCGCCGTCCAGGCTGTATTCCGCGATTGGCGCTGGGGACAGTGTGACTGCAACCGGTGACTTATACCATCCGTTAAGACCATCCGGTTCCGCCGGCGTTGCGGTTACGTCCTTCCACTGCAGCCCTTGGAGCGCTGCAAGCAAGCCGTCAGACGCCGCATCAATCTCCTCCTGGGTTGCTTCGACATTCCCGTATACAAGCTCCGCTTCCGAAACCGCTGCCTGCAGAACCGCTGCACTTTCTTCGGTATAATATTCAGCGGTAATTGCAGCGGCTTCTTCCAGCAATATCGGGAGCAAGCTGTTGTCGACCCACTTCGCCGTATTGTTGTAAACCGTTTGGATTTCTCCCGCGCTCAAGGCGTAATTATAGATGCGGAACTCGTCAATCATGCCATTCAACAGCGGATCGGGCCATTGGCTTTCGCCTATAAAGTTCTTGCCCGGCTTAAAATCGCTTGGCTTAATAGTGAAACCGCCGGCAGACGCTTTCTCCTCGCCATTAACGTACAGCTTTGCCGTTTCGTTTCCAAGCGTCACCGCTACATGCACCCATTGATTGGCTGCAAGCTGCGAGGTTTGCACCATCTGCTCGCCGCCGCCGTTCTTGATCGCGAAACGAAGCGTATTGCTGCCCGATCTCGGCGTAAGGAACAAATATTGATTGGTATTATTGCCAAAGTCAAAAATGCGCTGCCACTGGTTGCCGCCTCTCCAATTCACCCAGGTTGCTATGGTGATCTCATCATTACCGGAAAGAGCGTGATTCTCCGGCAACGTGACGTAGTTATCGGAGCCGTTCAGATCAATGGCCTGGCCAATCTTTCCTTCCGTGTATGCAACGCTTCCGTTAACGATACCGTCAGACGATCCGATTGCGTTGTCCGCGTTGCCTTCGAACGAATAGAGCGACAACGGCACTTTCACGAGCCGCCCTTCAGCCTGCTCAAGCTCGGCCAGAAGCTGCGCTTTATCGGCGTCCGGTTTGACGATTTCCGTCTGGATCCGCTCCACTTCCTGAAGGTACAGGTAGTAGCTTCCTCTTGTATAATCTTCCTCCGGCAGAACGTTGAGATTTACCTTAAAATTAATCGTTTGGCTGACCACAAATAATCCGTTGCTGACCGTAAAAGTTACCGGGCGGTTGCCGTAATCGGCTTGATCCGGAGTCCAGTTGAATATGCCTTCAGATGCGTTGAATACGGCACCGTCAGGCAGTTCGCCCGCACTGTAGATGAGCGGTTCACCCGTCGGATCGGAAACCGGCAGTTCATAATGGAACGGCTTGTTCGCCGTCAATTCAACTGTCGTAACAGGTTCGAATACCGGTTGCCCTTTGACTGTGATCTTGATCGTCTTGGACGAAGATAAGTTGCCTGCCGCCGCGGTAAACGTGACCGTGTGTACACCGCCCTGCTCTCTGTCAGGCGTCCACTCAAAGATGCCCGTCTCTGCATCGAAAGACGCTCCCGCAGGCAGATCGTTAACCCCATAGGTGACATCGGAAGCTGCATTCACCGCTTCTACCGTGAACATGACCATACTCTCCGCAATGACGGTTCTGTCTCTAAGCGATTCCAGCACCGGCATGCCTTCGATGAATACCAGCGCATCCAGTGCAGCCAGCAGACTATTATCCGCTGCATCAACCTCGGCCTGAGCCGCGTCCGGGTTGTCAAGCACTGCTGTTGCGCTGACAGCCTCCTGCTCAAGAGCATGCAAGCTTTCATCCGTATAGATGCCTGCCTCGGCCGCTGCCGCCGCTTCATCCAGCAAGTGTCCGAGCAGCGTCTTGTCTACTCCGATTTCAAGGAACTCGATTTCTTCAAAGTTCACAAAGCCGTTATGATCGTCATAGATTCGGATATAACGGAATGGCGTCGGATCCGGATTAGGGGCGGAATACCATTGATAACCCGACGCATTCGGAATCTTGTACAGATCGGTCCAATTCTCTCCGTCGTTCGATCCCTTAAAGACGGTTCCGTTGACACGGCTCACATGTGTTCTTCTCGGCAGGTAGCGGAACGTATCGATGACTTTTTCATTGCCTGCGCCAAAGTCGACATCCACCCAGCTGACAAAAGACCTGGTGTGGGCAATCGTGTCGGGATTTTCATCAAACAAGTACCATGCATTCTGTTCCTCGGAAATATTATCATTTTGCCAAAATTTTTCCGACGCTCTGGCCATCGAAGGGTCCATCTTAACTTTGCCAAGCAGCGTCCGGATCGAAACGAGCAGCTTCTTCGCATCGTAAATCTCGTTAATCAGCGTCTCCTCGTCTGCTTCAGGCTTCGCCAATTCCGACTTGATGCGGTCCAGTTCCTTATGGAACAGGTAGAAGCTCGCTTTCGTATAGTCGGCAGCCGGTAAGCTCTCCGCATCCTCCAGCACCACGGCAATCGAATCCGCGTAAGCCGATGCAGCTGCTGAGAACGGCTGCAAGGAGCCGTCGCCATGAACAGCCATTACCTTGTAATGCACACTTCCGTATCTTAAGCCCATTTCCTGGAATGAAGTCGCTCTTGTATTCGTGAGAACCTCCTCCCAAGGGGAGCCGTCTTCCAATTCAGTCGTGCCTGCTTTAAATACCGGATCGGTCAGGCTCGCCTCTTCATCATAGGTTCGATACACATTGAACCAGGAGACTTGCTTCGGCTTGTTCCAGTACAGCGTAACCTGATCCTTATCTCTTACAGTATAAGGCTCAATGATATTCCGCGGCGTTTCCGTCACGGATACTTCGCTGAACTGCGCTTGGCCCGCTACCACAACGCCTGCATGGTATGCATACGGCAACATGGCCGTCATCGTCTTGACATATTCCCATGTTACGCCATCCTTGGACACAAAAGCATTCACATTTTGCGAATCATGCTCTCGTACCAATTTAATGTGCGGATAATCTGCTACCTTGTATCCGGAAATCCCCGGGTTGTAAGGACTCATGACCAGACCGGACCATTGGACGCGGGAATCCCTTGTACGGCTTTGCAAGACGATATTGCCGTCCTGGTCTGCTCCGAAATACATGTAGCGTGTATTGGAAGCAAGCTGGTCGCGCAGCATAATTCCGCTTGCCGCTCCGCTGTGGCTGTCTATCTTCGCGCTAATCGTGCCGTCGCCGGCTACGACCTGGCTGACGAAATGCAAGGAGTCGTTAATGTCCCTGTTGTAAATAAGGTAATCGTCGCCGGTTCCGAGGCCTGTACCTTCGGTAGACTCGATAGTGATCAAATCGCCATTAACCGTCGCGCTGCCGGACGTTGTGCCGATCCGGTCGTCACGCCATACCCCGTCCGTAATGCCGGATATCGGCGCTGTCAAATCGGCCTTGGCGTAGTGGGAATCCCAGCCCACCCCATTCTCGTTAACGGCCGTTACTTTATAGTAGTACACATTGCCGTTCTGAACGGTCGTGTCTTTGTAATAATTGCCGGTTACTCCCTCGGCGATGGTCTCGTAAGGGCCGTCTGCCGCGTTCGAACGTTTAATCGTGTACGACTTTCCGCCGGACGTCGTCTTCCATGAGATGCCCGCGTAACCGTTGCCCGCAAGCGCGTTCACAAAGTCAACATGGAACGGCTTCGGAGCTGGGTCGATTTCGGACGTCAATTTCAATACCATCGCCGTCTTCGCCGGTATGGTTACCTTCCCGCCGGTGACAGGAATTTGCTGCCCGGATACGAGATCCAGCACCGTGCTTCCGCTGTAGTCTACCGGCAATTCAATGTCGAACGATTGAATGTTCTCGTAAACATCGCGGGTTGAATTGACAGCAAACAAATACTTGCCGTATCGTGCCGTGAGCAGATCCGGATATCCTGCATAAGGCGTGTCCGCCTCGAAGTTATCCCGCGATACTTTGCCGACGCCAGGCTGATAGGTAATCGGGAGCATTTCGCCTGCAAGCGATTGCGGTACCCCGCCGTTCGATGCCTGGTCCGACATAAAGATCGCATCCACATTATGCATGCGGATCCAGTAGTCCTCGTACTGGAATTTGCTGTTGGTTGCAACCTCTGTAATAAAGCTGTGCGTATCGTTCATCACATGGAGTCTGCCGATGCCGCTGTAGCCTTTGTTCAGCTCATTCAGATTGGCGATGATCCGAAGATCGCCGTCCCGGATCGAGAAGAACATGTTGTCGACATCCGCCCAGGCAAACTGCTCGTAATCGGCCGGATTTACGCCAAGACTGCTCAGCTCTTCCGCCTTGTAGTAATCAAAATCCGTCAGCGGAAGGATAACGCCGGCTCCCACGCTGTTGAACCGGTCATAGTCCGCGCGCGTTTCCGTTACATATTTGTACGTGTCCGCCAATAAATAATCGACTTTATTATTGGCTTGCGTCTGCCCGAAGAATGGGAAGTATTGGTTATCCGACATCTGCTGCTGGACATATCCGACTGCTTCTTTCGCATATCCCCAGTACATATCCCACTCCGGACCGCTGTATCTTTCTTCGTTCTGCGCCATGGCCATTTCCAGCGACGCAAACAGCAGTGCTTTTCCGCCATCCTTGCCGTCTGATCTGACGCCATAGGCAGGGAAACCTACCATACTCGTGTTGCGCTCGTCCGTCACCATCTCCGCTCTCATCAGCCGGTTTCCGTCCCCGTCCGTACCCTGGAGGCGGGTATAGCCTCTGGCGTGAATGTTTTTGAGCGCCAGCTTCAAGATTTCGTCGTTTAGTTCGTCATCCGTACCGTTATTTAACGTTTTGAAATAATATTCCGGCAAATAGTTTGTCGCTTCCCCGTAGTTGGCGACAAAACCGTTTTCCCTCGTCAAGCCGGCTTCCGTCATGCCCGTATAATGCTCGCCGTACGGCAAACGCCGGACGACGTTTCCGTCCGCATCCAGCTTGCTCTTGGCCAATCCTTTGGCGACAATGTACGTATAATCGTCCGTATATCTTGCTCCGCGGTCATGATAGAACAAGGAATGATACAAATCCAGTTCCTCGCCGCTGGGGCCAACCAGCACCTCTTCTCCGAGGAACGGCGCGCCTCCCAGCGCTTCAAGTAAGATCCGCCGGCTGCGCTCTTTGCCTTCAAAGAAGGAAGAACCGATGATGCGCAAGCCTTCATGCGCTTCCCAGGCGCCTTCATACGTATACAATACCTGATTGTATATGTAAGACAGTCTCGAACGGGCAAAGTCGAAGTTTGCCTTCAGCACTCTTTCCCATGCTTCGCGGCGCGTCAGTTCCCCTCCTTCCCAGTCCGCGCTTGCTAGCGAGAACTCTCCTTCCACCGTGCCGGTGCCAAAAGGCTGATCCAGAAACGCTTCGAATGCCGCAGCTCCGTAGATGCTGTCGTCTTTAATCAGCTTCTCCACAATGTATAACGCTTCTCCCAGCGCGCCGTAGTAGCCGCCCCAGTCGCTCTGGTGCCCGTTCCACATCACGCGCCTAGCGTCTGCGTAGTAATCTTTGACATGGTTGTCGATCACTTTAAAGATCCGCTCCAGCGCCGCCTTTTTCAGCTCCGGCGTATTCGCAGGAGACCAGTCGTAATGCAGCGCGTTCGCATAAAACCGCAGGTCGTCCTTATAACGCTCAAGCGTTAGTTTCCGGTCGGCAGCGCCGTCCACCCAATTCGAAAATCCGTTGAACATATTGATCTGGCTTTGCGTGTACCCGTCAATCATCGCTTGCTTTTCCGCATCCGTCAGATCGGGCTTAAGCGGATTTTCGGAAACGACTTTTGCGCCCTGTGTTTCTCCGCTTACATCGAGCCAGGCATCCGTATGGGTGTAAGCGTTGTAATACGCTCTTGACGGGCCCGCCATCGTTCCCCATACGTCCAGCGATTTCAGCGTAATCTCCACCGTCTCCTTGCCGAAGGTCGATTCCAGCGGGAGCATCGTCGTACCATAGTAAAACCGCCCCGGCAGCGGGTTGCCGTAGCCTCTGTTAATCGGCTGATAATCGCCGAAACGAAGATAGCCGACTTGCTCGCCGCTTATATTGACAACAGTGGTATATCCGTGGTCCTCCCCCCAGAACTTCACGGTGAAATAGTTCTGCCGGTCGGGATCGACCTTCATCGTAAACGTTAAATCCCCGCCTTCTTTTTCCGCTGGGATTCGCGGATTCGACACCCGCGCCAATTCGCCTAATGCGCCGGTGACGACGCTCGTGAACTCACCCATAAAGTTGTGTGCGCTTTCAGAATTGGCATCACCGAACACCAGCTTGTCGAGTACTCCGCTAATCGGATTATTCGTTTCCGCATATAGCTTTGCAGCCGGTAAAGGTACCGCCAATTGGGAAACCAGTACGGCTATAAGAGCAATTGCAATCATCAGGGATATGCGTTTGGCAAAATCCTGCACTTCTTTCACTCCTCTAATTCTTTTTTGATGTTTGAACTGTTTTTCAGACGCTATTGCTTGTCCCTTCCTCCTTCCTCTTAATGAATCCACAAATTAATTTACCAAAATGTAAACGCTTTATCCATTGCAAAATCATTCACTTTTATCATTTTTCTTTCAAAATCCCGAAAAAAATGTCAAATACACGGCTTTTCATGGTCAAATTCCGGATCAGTCTGTTTCCTTTCTGAAGTAGAAAGAAAGACCGACCTGTATCATACAAGTCGGCCTTCCTCTGTTTCTCGGTATTATTGATTGCGCTCTTGGTAGATCTTATTGGCTTCGTCAAGGATTGCTTGTCCGCCGGAACGGAGCCAGTCTGTCTTGAATTTATCGAAGTCTTTGTCCGTGTTTGCTTCCCCGGTAACCGCTTTGATGATATACGTGTCCTGCAGCGTTAATAGGTTCGCCCAATATTGGGTCTTGCTCTCCATATGGGTAGGGCCTAATACGTCAAGTAACGGTACGATTCCCGGCGTAATCTGGTCTCTCAGTTCCATCATTTCAGGGCTGATGTTATACTTCTGTTTGCTGACGTCAACGTGAGTAAGCGGGTTATAGAAGCTGCCATAGCCCATTTTCGGTGCACCGACGCTTTCATCCGGTCTTCCAACAGGGAAGCCGTCTACCATATCGTAGCTGACGCCTTCTTGCCCTTTAACTGTTAACAACCAGCCTTCGTCGCTTGTCGCTACCCAATCCAGAATTTCATAGATTTTCTTACGTTTCTTTTCATCTTCTTCCACTTGTTTACCCAGCAATACAGGCGCCTGACGTGCTCCGTATGCGAACGCGAACGCATCGCCGTTCGGGCCGATCAAAGGCTTGCCTGGCGTGTTGATTTGTCCGAGCTCAAGCGCAGGTTTGGTAACGTATCCCGACTCCGGATTGAAATTGCCCCAGCCCGCATTGTCAACGACACCGATTTTCTGATTCGCGAACTTCTCGCTGATTTGACCATTGTCGTTCGTAATAAACTCCGGATCGATCAATTTGTCATTGTACCACTTACTCAGCAGCTTCAATGCCGTGCGCGTCTCTTCCGTAATGGCGCCCCAGGTGACTTTTCCTTCGGCATCCAGCTTGAACTGGTACGGATTCACGGCGTGCGCAGAGAATATGGAAGTGAACATCTGGATCGGCAGCTTGCCTCTTGCCGACATGCCGTAAGTGTCATTTTTGCCGTTCTTGTCCGGATCGTTCTTCGTAAATTTGGTCAGGACATCTTCGAATTCTTCAAGCGTCTTCGGCGGCTCGCTGTAGCCGATGTTTTCCAGCCAGGCCTTATTATAACCCGGAATGAATCCATCGTTTCCTGGCGGCCAATATTTTGGAATCCCCCAGTTTTTCCCGTCAATCATACCTACTTGCCATGCGCCAGGGTCAAACTCGTTTACCGCTGCCGCATAATTCGGCATATTAGCTTCAATTTCAGCGCGGTCCAGGCTGGCGATGATTCCCTGTTGCGCCCACGTCGCCATATCTGTTTCGTTGGCGTCTATAGGGAAAATATCAGGAATTTCATTGGAGGCCAGATATACTGAGAATTGCTCTTTCCAGCCCCATCTTTCCAGCTTGATATTGGTGATCTTCACATTGAATTTCTTTTCAATTTCTGTCTGTACGTAGTTGCCGTCTGCTTCAGGCGAATTAAAGTTGTTCGCCCACACAATCTCGATCGGTTCTTCCTGAGCCGGCTCATCCTTCCCCGCATTGCTGCTTGCTCCCGTATTGCTGCTCTCGGGCGTGTTCGTGTTGCCGCCGCCGTTGTTTCCTCCAGCGCAAGCACTAAGGACCAGCGCCAGTGAAAGCAGGAGGGCCGTTAAGGTCGACCATTTCTTTTTGCTGTGTTTCATTGATGTTTTTCCTCCCTTTTATTATTTAAATCTATTTTAGACAGCAAACCATAATAGGGAATGCTGTTTAAACCAACTGT
Organism: Paenibacillus tarimensis; assembly: GCA_041281825.1. Lineage (GTDB taxonomy): Bacteria > Bacillota > Bacilli > Paenibacillales > Paenibacillaceae > Paenibacillus_D > Paenibacillus_D tarimensis_A. Next base: position 5,386,347 of record CP166298.1, read on the forward strand.
CTAAACTAACCTTTCAGCGATCCTACCATGACACCCTTAACAAAATATCGTTGCAAAAACGGGTAAACAAGCAAGATCGGCAACGCAGTAAACATAATGATTGCCGATTTTACCATTTCCGGCGCCTGCTCCTCAGTCGGTACAGGCATCATGGGATCCCCCATATTCTGGATAACCAGCCTTCTCAAGAGCAGCTGCAGTGTGATCTTTGTTTTATCCTGCATGTATAGCATCGCATCGAACCATTGATTCCAGTGCCCCACCGCACTCCAGAGCGCGAGCGTCGCCAATACGGGCGCGGATAACGGTACAATAATTTGAACCAGAATACGAAGATCGTTCGCGCCGTCAATTTTCGCCGAATCCTCCAGCTCCGCCGGAATACCCATAAAAAAGTTGCGAAGAATAAGCATTGAAAACGTGCTGACCAGTCCCGGTATAATATAGACCCATACCGAATTAATCAATCCCAGCGACTTGATCAGCAAGTACGTCGGAATGAGTCCGCCGCCAAAGAACATCGTAATGATGATAAACGTTGTGTAATATCCGCGATGGGGCAAATATTTCCGGGATAGCGGGTAGGCAACCATGGCCATAAATACAAGCGACAACAAAGTGCCTACGACGGTCCTGAACACTGTAATTCCAAACGCCTGCCATATACTATCCGTAGTCAATACGCGCTCCCAGGCAAACAGCGATATTTCTTTCGGAAAGAGATGGATTCCCGGACGCAACGCTTCCGCCGGCGTACTAAGCGAAATCGACATGACATGCAAGAACGGGTAAACCATGATAATACTTAAAATCGTGATGAATACAATCAGGAACCCTTGAAAAATTTTCTCGCCTTTTGTTAGACGCAAGTTGTCTCACACCTCTCGAATCTGGATAGGTTTAGTAGAGGCCTTCCTGCCCCATTTTTTTGATAATATAATTCGCTGTCAGTACCAGCATGAGCCCGATGACATTCTTGAACAAACCGACGGCCGTAGTCAAACTGAATTGGAATTCCTGCAAGCCGATTCGATACACGTAAGTATCAAGAATATCGGCGACGCCGTAAACGGCAGGAGAATACAAGTTAAAAATTTGGTCGAATCCCGCATCGAGCACACCGCCAACCCGTAAAATGAGCAATATAGCGATGACCGGCATGAGGGCCGGAAGCGTAATATAGATCGTTTGCTTCCAGCGGTTCGCTCCGTCGATGACTGCCGCTTCATACATCTGCGAATCAACTCCCGCTAAGGCAGCGAGAAAAATAATTGTTCCCCACCCGACTTCCTTCCAGATCGCCGAAGTAATGAGCGTCAAGCGGAAGTACTTCTCGGTGCCAAGAAAATAGATTGGATCCATACCGAAGATCTCCAGAATGTAATTGACGACCCCGGTGGAGGGCGACAGAAGCGTTATTAAAATCCCGCTGATAACGATCCAGGACAAAAAGTGCGGCAAGTAAGATATGGTCTGGGCAACTTTCTTGAAGAACGAAAAACGAATCTCATTGAACAGAAGCGCCAGAATAATCGGAGCCGGAAATCCGAATATAATGTGATAAAAGCTGATAATGATGGTGTTCTTCATGATCTGCGGGAACTGCGGCGAAGCCGTAAACAAATATTCAAAGTGCTTCAATCCTACCCACGGGCTGCCCCAGATGCCATCTTTAACATAAAAATCTTTGAAGGCAAGTTGAACGCCGTACATGGGTCCGTAAGCAAATATGGCATACCAGATCAGAACGGGAAACAGCATCAAGAACAAATATCTGTTCTTTACATAGTCCCTCCAAGTTTGCTTCACATTGTCGCTCCATGTGCCGGACGACTTCTTCAGCTTTTTATGGGTGCTCTCCATGCCGCCAATTTCAGGGGCATTGGTTGTGTTCATGTGACAAGCTCCTTTCAACGATGACTGGTTTTGTCTCACATTCTAGACCTATGAAAGCGTTTTTTCTATTGCAAAATCATTAAAATGAGTATCATTTCTTTCATAAATCAGTGTATTTTTATTGCACGGAGCCCATTTAAAACAATTACAACTCACGATGCTACCAGAAGCTTCTAAACGACTATCGGCTAAAGCCACCTAAAGTTTCTGACTGAAACTTGGCATGTTCGCCCAGCGCCTATTTTCTCATTTTGTACCGTTTTCGGATCGATCTTTAACAAATAACGGCAACTGCAACCGTTAAAGTTGCGCAATGACATTTCTTCGCCAAATAGCCGCATTTACAACCGTTACAGCAATCACCTCATGACAGGGATAGGTGTTTTTTGATGCTATCTTCTACTCTATCAACGTGCAGGAAGCTGACCGCCTAAAGGCGGTGGGTTTAGGCCTGGCAAATGGATACTAAATAACCAACGCAAAAAGGCGTTTCAGGGATTGTCTCCCTGCAACGCCTAATGAATAACACTATGGATTGTTTCGTTCCCGATACAACTTATTCGCTTCTTCCGTTACTTCCTTTCCGCCGGATTTTAACCATTGCTCGACAAACTGCTCAAAATCATAATCCGCATCCGCTTCGCCTGTAATGGCTTTAACAAAATATTGATCCTGCAGCGTTTTTAATATCGCGCCATATTTCGATCTGCTCGGCAGCACAGAAAGCCCCAGCGCATCGGTAATCGTCCTGACACCGCTGGTGACCTCTTCCATAAATTTGAGTTTTTCCTTGGAAACTTCATGCTTCAGCATGGACTTTACTTTACCGCCGAACGGATTGTAGAAGCCGCCCGCCCCGATCTCGGCGCCCCGAGCCCCGCCATCAATATATTCCGGCTTCGGCACGGCCAATTCCCCTTGCAAATCGTAGTGGACCCCTTGCTCGCCGAACCTCGTGGTCAGATAGCCCTCCGGATTGGTAGCAATGAATTCCAACATCTGCAGTATCAAGGTTCGTTTCTTCTCATTCGTCTCCAATTGTTTACCGAACATGAGCGGAGCCTGAAGCGCGCCCTGGGCCATCGCATACCTGTCTCCGGCCGGTCCGATCACCGGCTTTCCGATCACCATTGATACACCGCTATCTTTGGCCGCTTTTCCGAAATAACCGGTTTCATGCAAATGATGCCATAATCCGGTATCGATCATTCCGATCCGGCCGTTCACGAAATATTGCTGTATCTTCCCGTTATCCGCCGTAATAAATTCCGGGTCGATAATGCCTGCCTTATACCATTTGTTCAGAAGCTTCAGCGTTTCCCTGGACTGTTCCGTGATCCCCCCGTACACTAGTTTGCCGTCGGCATCTTGTTTAAATTGATAAGGTGCCACACCGAACGCAGCGAAGATGGAATTAAACATCTGAGGGGTGTAGTCCTTGCCTCTGCCCGTCAGGCCGAACGTATCCTTCACCCCGTTGCCGTCAGGGTCGCCGTTCGCGAACTTGGTGAGCACGTCCTCCAGCTCCTCCAATGTTTGCGGCGGTTCATCATAACCGATCGCCTTGAGCCTTTCTCCGTTATAGGCGGGCGCAAAACCGGTCGCTCCGTCGCCCCAGACCTTCGGCACACCCCAATTTTTGCCTTGGTATGTTCCAACCGCCCATGCATCCGCTGCTACAGATTCAACATCTTCAATGTACTTCGGCATGTATGTTCTAATCTCATCGACAGAGATGCTGGCAATTAAGCCTTGATCCGCCCACTGGATCATATCGCTCTCGGTTGCATCGCCGATGAAAATATCGGGGACCGTTCCGGAAACAAGGTCTACATTGAACTTCCCCCTCCAGACAGTACGGTCATATCTTACGTTATGGATTTTAACTTTAAATTTCTTCTCCAGATAGGTCTGTACAAAGTTGCCGTCATCATCGGGAGGATCAAAATCGCTCGCGATCGTGATCTCGATCGGCTTCTCTTGCGCCGTTTCGAAGTCTTCCGGCGTAATCGCCGTACCGGGTTTCCCGCCGCTGCAGCCGGCAATGATAAGCGACAACGATAAAACCGTACCCGCTATGCCGAGCAAAGCTTTATTCCTCTTGATCAATGCGTCCAGCTCCCCTTTAGGAGGTTGTATGCTACTAATCATTGTATCACAAGCATTTCATGTACTGCATGGCAAAGATCGCCTGTCCCGGAGGAAGAGGAAAGCTCACGATGAGTTGATCCTCACTTCATCATGAGCTCAAAAAGATTTGTCTGGTCATGTTCGCCGGACTTCAAAGACTAATTTGCCAATGCAGCCGAACCGTTGGTATTTCGATATTGGACCGGCGTGATTCCATATCGGGTCTTAAATTTATTATGGAAGTACTGCGGATTCCTGTACCCGACGCGCGCCGCAATTTCCGAAACGGGCATTCGAGGCTCTTCGCACAGCAGTCTGGCCGCTTTCTCGAGCCGGGTCCGCGTCACATATTCGGTAAAGGATTCTTTCATGACCTCTCCGAATAAGGTGGAAATGTAAGCCGGAGCAAGGGAAGCCACTTCAGATAACAGATTCAAAGACAGATCTTCGTGCAGGTGTTCGTCGATATAGTTTTTTAGCTTCAAAATGACTTCTGCATGCGCATGATTGCCTGTTTCGTGAACATGAACGGCTATTCTGCCGGACAACTTACGGATCGATTCGATCGTTTCCGTCAGCGTCTCTTTTTTTAACTCGTCAAATAAGTTGGAAGGAGGAACCAGCTTCTGCAGGTCTAATTCAATAACGATTTGGTATAAATTGGTAGCAAATTGCAGCAGCGCAAGCTCTACCGCTTCCAACTGCCTGTGTCGTTCTCCCAGAAACGCAACGAAATCGTCGATAAACCGGTCTGCTCCGTTTACATCGCCCGCTTTTAGCGCATTTTTGTACACATCAAAAGCAAACAAACCCGGTTCCCTGTCGAATGAGGCGATTTCCGAATGCAGAACGACCGCTTCCGCTCCATACAAAAAGTGGTAACGTAAAGCCTGCTGCGCCATTTGATACGATATTGGTATTTCCTGCGCCGATTGAACGGACGTTCCGACCGCAGCTCCAAAACGAATATCTTGACCGATTTCTTCCTTCATTTGTTGTAAATGCTCTGTAATCGTTTCATCTTCCTTTTTACCGGTGGAAGCAAAGAAGATAATTGCAGCCTCCTTTGAATTCAGGCACACAAATTCGCTTCGGACGTTTTGCTTGATGTCCTCATACCGCTGTTTGAGCTTGTCGCTGTAACCTTCGATCAGCCGGATATGCGCTGCGATAAAATGACAGTTTTTCGGCAAACCGTCCAGCGACTCCAAGCCGAGACTGGCGCCCAGTACAAGGTTTTTCATCTCGTTCGTTTTCACTCTGGATTCCAGGGTCACGATCTTTTGCCCCATAAAACTCAAAGCATTGCCGATAATTGCATATTCGTTCGAAGGTGAAATGGCAACGTTTCCCTGATTCAGGCTGCGGACTGGCTGCACAAGGCTCAGAAGCTTCTTCATCGGAAGGTTAAACCGTTTTGAAATCATGTAAGAGATGAATAGACCGAGCAAAAGAACCAAGCCGCAGCTGATGAATATTTTTGTTTTAAATTGAGCGGAAGACAGCACGAATGAATTCACAGGGCGAGCAATAGCATACGTCCAGCCGTTATCCGAATTCGCTCTGTCCAGATAGGATAATACGGTTTTACCGCCCTTGCTCTCTGTAACCTCCTTAACGTTCTCCCCCGCCCCTATTGCATTCTGCAGATTGTGAACGTCTTCCTGATTTTCTTCAGCCGTCTGGACGATTAAAGCTCCCATGTTATTGAAAATGTACAGTCTTTCAAGCGGCGAGCTCATAATCTTGGCCGCCGATTGTTTGATGTACTCAAGTTCTACATCGACAAACAGGTAACCCTTGGGGTCGGCTTGAGGTGTGTTATATGGAAGATGAACAACATATGTCAATACTTGCTCCCCGTCCTGCAGCGTGCGAGTGATCCAACGGTTCGAAGCCGTCTGGCCGATCTGCCTGAGGAAAGCGCTGTCAGTTGAGTTCTCAGGGTTCATATAAAAGAAATCACGGTCAACTGCGAAATCACCATTATTGAAATACACAGTCATATTATAAGCACCTTCGTTGGCGAATACAAACAGCCTGAGATCCTGACTGAGCAATGCGAGCCGGGTGGCATTGCCTTCCCAGCCGTTATCGAGCAAAGTATTCAAATTGTTGCTGCTCTGAATGAAAACAGTGGATAACGCCGTACTCTGCAGATTTTCTTCGAATTTCCTAAGCAGCGTATTTTCAACATAATCTTTTGCGGTAACAAGCCGGACTTGACTGTCTCTGGCAATTTCGTCAACCATCATTTTGCCCGCTTGCGAATATAGGTACCCGCCGGCCAACCCGATCAGGATACCGGCAAGGAGAGTATACGATAATATTAGCCTTGTAAAAAATGTATTTCTGTACTTGGGCAGCAATCTCATACATAGATCCCCCTTCTTTAAAATGCTTGTCTGTTATGTATGCCTGTTATTGTATGCGCTTTCAATATCTATTCTAAAGGACAATATTATTTTATACAATAATCCGATTCCGGTATATGCACATTTTTTAACATCAGGTCGCAGCTTATTAAGGCTCTTGTTTTGAGCACTCTTTGAAAGGGCAGATTACTCTTATTTTACTAACTCTGAACACGTTTCAACAATTATAATTTCTTTCGATTTCGTACTTATTTTTTAAAAAATAAAACTCGCCCCATTAGGGACGAGTAGACCTGTGATACTACTTTTGCTCTCTATTTTATTAAAACCCTATTTCTTTGCGGCAGCAAATTCGTCAAGCTGCTTTTGCAATTCTTCCATGTACTTGTCCAGCCCCGCAGCCTTAAGCTGCTTCATAGCCGCTTCCAGATCCTCATCGATGCTCTTCTTGATTACGCCTGCTGACCATGGCTGAATATATTGCGTTCTTGCCGTTTCCAGACTGGACAGTTCGGCGGAAAGCCCGGATGTGTTAAAGAAAAAGCCTTCATAAGGGTACACGCCGTTCTTCTCGGCAAGCGGAGCACCTTCCTGCTCCATCTTATCGGCGTACGCTTGCCACTCCCCTGGATATTTGCTCTTGTAGTTCATAAATCCGTCATTTAATCCTGTCCAGCCCGGTCTGCGGTTCTTGTCGGCGATACCGTCGTAATTAACGACTCCGTCTACAAAATTGTAGTGAATCCCGCTGACGCCATATTGGAGAAGATCGTAATAAGTGCGGTCGGTGTGCGCCTTCTCAATAAACTTGAGCGCAATTTCCGGATACTTGCTGTGCGCGCCAACCGATATCGCGGTTGTGTCGAGCGTCAATTGAGGCATCCATACATTAGCCGGGGCCATATCCAAAGTAAAATCCAGCCAGCCAAACTCATAATCCGGATGCTCCACCTTAATGGCCGGAACATAGGCACCGCTTACCGCCCAGAAGTGGTTGCTGAATTCAAGCGGCTTCTGGCCTGCGAGCATCAGCTGCTTAGTTTTATCTGTTTCGTTGCCCTGCGCCGCAAGAATGTCATGGGCGATAATGCCGTCTTTATACCACTTCTGCGCAATGGTCACAGCTTCCTTGAATTCCGGCGTTTCATACACATTTATAGCCTTGTACGGATTATCCAGCGTACTTACAGTGAAAGCCGTTCCTTGCATTTGTGTTAAAGGGTTGAAAATATACTTGCCCCCGGCGATCATCTGGAATATTCGATACCCTACTCGCGGATCGTTGATCATTGGGGTATCGGGGAATTCCTCTTTCGCCTTGTACAGATATTGCTCTAACGAAGCAAAATCCTTGATTTCCGGAAGATTCCATTCTTTTCTCAAGTCTTCGCGGTACAGTACGCCTTCGCCGCCCGCTCCCGGCTTTCCGAATTGCGGAATGCCGAACAGTTTGCCGCCCAGCTCAACGCGTTCAAGTGCGCCGTTATAATGCTTAACCAACTCGGGAACTTCTCCCAGCAGAGGTTTCAAATCCGCGAACGCGTTCTTCTGCGCAAAGCTTGGATAATCCGACCAGCCGCCGCCGACGTACAGATCGTATTCCTTGGCCACAATGGCGCGGCTGATCTGATTTTTCTCGTCGCCCCACGGAATGAAGTCGAACCGGATTTTGGCCCCCAGATCTTTAACGGTAAGCTCGTCAAGCTGCTTGTAGAACTCGTCCATGCCTGTTTGCGGTTCCGTACCCATCGTAATGGATTTCAACTCGACAATTTTCTCAGGTTTGTTGCTTTCGGAACCGGTCGTATCGCTTCCTCGGCCCGTATTCGTTGATGAGCATGCGGCCGTAATAGCCAGCATAAAAACCAGCACTACGGATACAAACGCTTTCATGTTTAATGCTTTCAAAACAATCCCCTCCGTGTTTGTATTATATATGTTTAGAGAGAGAAAACATCCGATTTGAATGGCTTTCTCTCATAAACAGCAAAGTTAAACGGGAGATATCCATGTTCGGACATCAACGTCCCGCACTCAACCTTTAACGCCTCCCATAATAAGCCCGCTGACAAAATAACGCTGCGCATACGGATAAAACAATAATACGGGACCGGTAGCCAGCATCGCTGTAGCCAGCTTCATCGTTTCGGTCGGCATCTGCTCCACAATAACTTGCGAGTCTCTCACCGCATCGGTTACACGGGCCAGCATCCGGTACAGCAAATATTGCAAGCCCCATTTATCCTTGTCCGTCATCAAGTAGAGACTGTAGCCAAACCAGTTGTTCCAATAACCAAGCGCCAGAAACAAGCCGATCGTTGCCATTGCGGGCTTCGACAGCGGGAGCATGATTTGCCAATATACACGGAAATCCCCCGCCCCGTCAATCCGCGCCGACTCCACCAGCGAATGCGGGATGCTCTTGATGAAATTGCGGAATAACAAAATAAAGAACGGTGTCATCAACCCGGGAAGAATAATGGCCCATAGCGTATGGTTCAATTTCAGCAAATTGGCATTGACCAAATAAGAAGGAATCAATCCTCCGCTGAACAATGTCGTAAAGTAGATAAAAAATGCCGCCTTATCCCGGTGCTTGAAATCCGGCCGTGATAGGACAAACCCGCCCATGGAGGTGAACAGGAGCCCCAATAAGGTGCCGAGAACCGTGACATAAATCGTCACCAGGTAAGCCCTCCCGATTGTAACCCCAAGCGTTGAAAACACAACTTCGTAGGCTTGTAAAGAAAATTCCTGCGGAAAAAGCGAGTATCCGTTTATGGCAATCGCGGATTCGCTGCTGAAGGAACCCGAAAGCATCAAAATAAACGGTAAAACGCATATCGCTGCGAAAAATAGTACAACTATGACGGCAATGACGTTAAATACTTTAGAGCCCGCATCCTGCCGGATCGCATTTTTAGGTTGCCCTGCAGCTATCTCAGCCATGTAAAAACCCCCTTCTAGAACAACGCGTTATCCCGGTCGACTTTTCTGACGATCGCGTTCACTGTCACAATGAGAATCAAACCGAATACGGATTGAAACAAGCCGGCCGCCGATCCAAGACCCAGGCTGAAGTTCACGGTCAGGGAGCGGTAGACATACGTATCAATGATATCTGTTGCATTCATCAGCAATCCGTTGTTGCCGACAAGATTCCAGAACAATTCAAATTGTCCGCGCATGATATTTCCTACCGAAAATAGAACCAGAATGATCACGGTCGGCTTCAGCAAGGGAAGCGTAATGTGAAGAATACGCTGCCATTTCGAGGCGCCGTCCACATAAGCCGCTTCGTAAACGCTCTCATCAATGCCATGGATGGCCGCCAAATAGATGACGCTGCCGTAACCCAAACCCTTCCAAACTTCGACTCCGATAATAATGAAGGGCCAAGCCTCCGGCGTCGCATAGAAATCGAACTTCTCAAAACCAAGAGCCGTGATAACGCTGTTAATAAAACCATAATTGTAGTTGAACAAATTGTAGGCGATTGAAGCTACAATAACCATTGAAACAAAATAAGGCATAAACATCAGCGTTTGCGTTGTCTTCACAAATTTTTTGTACGTCAGCTCCTTGAGCAGCACCGCAACGGCGATCTGGAAGAAGTTGTTCAGCACTATAAAAGCGACATTGTAGAGGACGGTATTGCGGATTAACAGCCATAATATTGAATCCATACCGCCTCTGAATAGAAATTCGAAATTTTTCAGCCCGACAAAAGGACTTAATAACCCTTTGCTGAAATCGTAATCAATAAACGCATAGTACAAACCAAACATCGGGATATACGAAAACGCAATGAAGAATACGATCATAGGAAGCAGCATAAAATAATAGGTTTTATGGGCTCTGAAGTCTGTGAAATATTTACCCTTTTCTCTCTCCCTTTCCTTCTTCGAAATCACTGCAGCTGCTTGTGCCATTTCATCACCTTCCCTCTAATAAATATTAACAACGGAAGGAAGGAGGAGAATATAACACTTTTACAAGATTTCTTGTACTTTTCGCTGATTCGACATACGAATCGCCGGGACGTCGATGATGACGTTAGTTCCCGTTCCGGGCGCACTTTCGAAACGCAGGCAGGTTTGCTCGTCAAAATACAGTTCAAGGCGCTTTTCGATATTTTTTACGCCGTAGCCGCTCCCGCGATAACCCGGCCGAGGGCTGCTATCCGTTATCATACCCGGACCGTCATCCGTAACGGACAAGAACAGCCGCCCGCCGTGTACCTTTCCTTTAATAGCAATCGTCCCAGTCCCATACGGGTTCTCCGAGATTCCATGCACAATGGCGTTCTCCACCAGAGGCTGGAGCGTAATTTTCGGAATCAGGCATGTCTTTGCTTCTTCCTCCACATCAATTTCAACGTCGATTTTTCCTTTATAGCGTTTCTGCTGTATTTCAATATAGAACCTGCATAACCGCAATTCATCTCCAACGGTAACGAGGTCCTCGCCTTTGTTCAATGTCAGCTTGTAATAATCCGACAACGCGTAAATAATCTGCTGAATATTTTCCCGCTCTCCCTTTTGCGCCATCCAGATCAGCATGTCCAATGTGTTGTAAAGAAAATGAGGATTAATCTGGGACTGCAGCGCTTTGAGCTCCGCTTCCTTCTTTTCCAGCCCCAATCTGTATTGCTCCCGAAGCAGCCTTTGCACGTTGTCAATCATGTAGTTGTAACTCGAAACGAGTCTCCCCACTTCGTCTTCCCGGGGTTTGATATCCAGCCGCTGAAGCCAGCCTTTCCGCACCCGGTCCATTTTTTTTGTCAGCAATAATACGCGGTATGTCATGGATCTGGTAATCGGAAAAATCAAAATAAGCAGCAGACCGCTGACAAATAGATAGACGGTAACGATTTGGGCGCCCACTTTATTCACCGCCGCCGAAGCCGCGTTCTGCGGAATGACGGATATCAGGTATATGCCCGTATTTTCGATTTGGCTGCCCCGAACCAGATAGGTCTCCTCCTCCACCGTTACCTCAGTAAAGCCGCTCCCGCTTCCCGGCTTTATCGGCAGACGGGAAGGCTCGAATCGCATATCTCCGCTATTAGCGATCATTTTGCCTTCTTCGGTAATCAAGTAAATAAATTGTTCGGGTACCGACTTAGTCAAGGTTTGACGGATGTCCTTCAAATCCAGATTAATGGCCACTACACCCAGAGATTTCTGATAATCCTTCGAATCCCAGAACATTTTGCCCAAGGTTAAATATTTCGTCGAGTCAATTGAGCCTTCATCCTCGTACAACAGCCATGTCGAGGCCCCGCCGTTGGCGTAAATTTTCCGCACCCATTCACGGTCTTCGATAATGCCGATCTTACGAAAACGGGTATCCGCTCCGGTCACTACAAACTGGCTGTCGATATAGTAAAGGATATGATCAACCTCCGAGCTGGCCTCTATAATTTGCGTGTAGGCGGAGACTTCCTCAAAATCGATCAATTGTTGCCCGATATCCCTTGTTTTTGGATCTGCGGTTAAAGCGGAGCTGAGCGTTTCATTTACAAGGACCATCGAGGATATCTTCTCAATACGCGACATTTTCCCGGACAACGTGGAGAGCGTCTGTTCAAAGTTTTGATTGGCGGCATAGTTCTGGCTTTGGAGCGAAGCGCCCCGGATCTCACCGTACGATTCGACGAATATGACGGACAACGGCACCAGACCCACCAGCGCAAACAGGATCAGCAGCTTCTTTCTTAGAGACATATTTAAAAACCAGGCCGCCAGTTTCATTGCATGGCCATCCTTCTGTATTCCATCGGAGTCAAGCCGGTTGCCTCTCTGAATACCTTGGTGAAATAACTTGCGCTTGCATAGCCGCACAGCTCGGCAATAACATTAATTCTGTAATGTTCGTTGACGAGCAGCTTCTTGGCCAGCTCCAGCCGGTACTCCCCCATGTATTGCTTCATCGTCATCCCGGTTTCATGCTTGAACAGCATGCCGAGGTGCGCGGTTGATAAATGCACATGCTCGGCAATCTCCCGCACATCCAAATCTACATTGGAGCAATGGGAAGCAATGTAATCCATCACATCCCGGACGACCCTCGAATAATGCGATGTTTGCTCTACTTCCTCGTTATAAGCGACAATAAGCTGCAGCATGAGCTGCTTGACTTCGTGAATGGAAATACAATCGCAAAAAGATTGCTCGAGCTCTTCGAGGCTGCAGATCCTATCCAATTTGACAATCAGGTTGTTTTTCTCGCGAAGCATCGCCTGCGCAAAGGAATAGAATAAAGCGTTTACCTTCTCTTTCCCCGGGTACTCCATTTCGCTGAAATGAGTGCAGACCGATTCGAACCAGCCGCTTAGCTTGTTCGGCTCGTTCTTTAATATATGGAGAAAGTCCGAATACAGGTCGCTGCCCGGATCCGCCTCTCTTTTCTGTTTATCGTAATGAAAAGAACGAATGTGCGGATGATAAAAAGAGCGGTCCAAGGCCGCGAGCGCAGTTTGACAGCTTTCCGGAACGTCGGCAAGGCCGATTGTCAAAGCCCCTAAACCCGCATAAAATCGGTTATTCCGTTGTACAAACAGATCAGCGGCATATTTGACCCGGCTTACATCTTGCTTCTCCAATGCCAGAATAACCAAATATTTATTTTCCCCCAGATAAGCGCAGACCGAAGGAATCCGATTAGACTTCCAGAAGGCGTTTAACGCTGATATGGCATTTTCTTGAGATAACTCACCTGACGTATGCCAAGCGACCAAACAGACATAGCTCTTATCCGCCGGAAAATCGATTTCCCCGCAAAGATGGATAATCTCATTCATATGGCTTGTTTTATTTTTAAGCAGATCCGCCAGTTTCTGTCGTTGCAAATCTTTCTTCTCGTCAGCTATGTCATCGAGTTTTTGCTTTTGATGAATATAATCAACCGTCTTTTGAATCGCCGCTTCAATTTCGTGCAGCTTAATCGGTTTTTCGATATAATCCACGGCGGACAGCTTGATGGCGCTCTTCAAATACGCAATATCCATATAAGCGCTCATAAACAATAACTTGCTGTCTCCGCACTTCTCGGCCAATTTTTCCGCAAGCTCAATGCCGCTCAGCTTCGGCATCCTGATATCGGTAAGCACAATATCCGGCTGAAGCAGCGATGCGATCCGAAGCGCCTCGGCTCCATCTTTAGCCTGCATGATGTTGTCTATTCCATACTTTTCCCATTCGATGGTTTCCACTAATCCCTGTCTTGTGTAATCATCGTCATCTGCAATTAGTATTTTCATTGAATCTGCTCCTTACATAGCTTATCCCGACTCCGAAAACATGATGGTATATATTATACATTGAAGGCTGTTTTGAAAGTAGAACAATTCAATGACATCAATGGCAGGACTAGGGATCTTGGAAACTCCATAGGCGTCTCGTCTGGCCGGATCAAGACTGGGCGCTCGGGATTATAGTACCTCAGTCGGCGGACCGGCCTTACCAATTTGAGGTTATCGGCCCTCAGGGGCGAAGGCATATCCGAAATTCGCAATTGCGCTCCGGGCAACGTAAATGTTCAAGCGCCCCGCCCCCTGATTTTTAAATCGTGTTTATGGAAACAGGCCATCCCGCCATCCTTGGGCAGATGACCGAAGCAATATGTTCCCTCCTCCCTTCGAATGAATTTCATTCATTTATTCATTCGAGCCTCCACTGCGACCAGGCGTTCAGAATGTTGCACGCAGTATCCCGTTAGCTGTGTTGCCTGTGATCTTTCACCGCAAGGCGTTCTGATAAGTGATGAACCAATATTATCAAAAAGGAATGAAATTCTCGTTGAAGCATTGGAAATCGTCACAGAATGAACTAAAACCGGCAGAGGAATAAAAACCTGCTGCCGGTTCTTGTCATTAGCGTTTCGGATATAGCGGATAATTCACCGTTCTCGGCACGTCGATCAATATCAGCCGGACCGGTACGTCCTGTGCGGCATTGATCACCGCTTCGAATGCTTCGTGTGCATGCACGACGATGAAGTCGCGGTGCTTGAACGCCGACGGCGAGTGGTCGTCTGCGCCGAGCGCCCACTTCCCATCCCCGCGTACGGCGAGCGCCGTTATGCTGCGGCCCTTCGCTGTCAGATGGCGGAACGTCTTGCCGGGCTCGATCGTGACGTCCCACATGAGGGCGTCGGCGACGAGCTTGATCGGGGAGCCTTCTCCCAGCACCGTTTTCTTCAAGGCGCCGTCCAGCTGCTCGATAGGGAACTGCTCGTGCTCATATTGGTTGTACGTCGGCCTCATCCGAAGCGCCTTCTCGATGTGCGGCTCGAACCAGATTTGGAAGCCTTCCATATCCGGACCGACGAACCGTTCCTCATGGCTAACACCGGAGCCGGTCTGCATCACCTGCGCGCCGCCAGGACCGACGGTGCTTCCCGTTCCCAGCGTATCGCCGTGAACCGCCGTGCCCTGAACCATATAAGTCATAATTTCGAATCCTTTATGCGGGTGAAGCGGAATGTAACCGTCTTTCTCCGACGTCGCCCAAGCCCAGTAAAAGAGGGGGCCGACCCGCTTTACCACCGAGCCTTCGCCCGGGAAGCCGATCGGCTTCTGTTCTTTGATTTTACCGCCGTCGAACTCGCCGACTGCCTGAAGTCCAGGACCGTAAATTAATGTTTGCACCTGAGTAGTCCCTCCTCTTGTTTTCATTAATATCATCTCCTGTTCAGCCGATCGAAAATTCGCCCGGTCCGATCAACGCGAGCGCCAGTGAAATCGCCATCAGAATAACGTTGTATTCAATTCCGTTCGACGTAACCCAGAAGCCGTTTTTGCCGTGTACCGTTACGATCGCCCCGATCATCAGGACGATGATCAGCGCTGCCGCCACCGGCAGCCACAGTCCAAGCACGAACAGCGCTCCGCCGATAACCTCGAATAATCCGATCACGAACGCGGCCGCTACGCCCGGCTTGACGCCGATCGATTCCAGCCAGCCGCCTGTGCCCTTCAGCCCATAGCCGCCGAACCAGCCAAACAGCTTCTGAACCCCGTGTCCGATAAACGTCAAACCAAGAACCAAACGAATTATTAACAAGCCAAGTGCGATACTCATAACTATATTCCTCCTATGTTTTAATATTAATTTTCTTAAATTTAAGATATTTCGTAAAAAAAGAAGCTGTATTAGCCGTTAACCCGCAGGATGATGCGCCCGTACAAAAGTGGATACACGTCGCTTCGTGCGCCGGCCGGCTAAGTGAAGCTTCCCTGCGCCGCGAGTCCAAGCTTCTTCAACAGCTCGATCGCCTGCTCCCGTTCCTCGCAGGTCAAACCGTCCACCGCCTTGCGGATGGAATCTTTATGCTGCGGGAATACTTTGTCCATGAAGCTCTTTCCTTCATCGGTAATTTCGGCGTAGATGACTCTGCGATCCGTCGGGCATGCTGCTCGGCGGACATAGCCTTTGCTCTCCAGCTTATCGACTACGTACGTGATGTTGCCGCTCGTCATCAGTATTTTGCTCCCGATTTGCTGAAGCGGCTGCTTGCCTTTGTGATACAGCAGCTCGAGCACGGCGAATTCCGTTGGGTTCAAGCCGTAGCGGCGAATATCCTGGTGAGCGTGAGCCGTTACCCATTGCGTTGCCCTCGACAAGATGACGAACAGGTGAAGTGCGTTGTCGTCCGCTTCAGCCATATTGGCCCCCTCCAATATCTTTAGTTTAATTGTCTTAAATTTAAGATATATGATTTGTCGTTCATTGTCAAGCATTTGGAACAAAAAAGTTGCGCCCGCCCTTCGAGCTTAGTGTGCTCTTGACCGGACATAAGAGGAAAAGGCTCTATATCCATAGAGCTGACATAGAGCCTTCTTTATTCGGATACCTCACCTGATTTGAACGTTACTCGGCTTTACGGAGCGAGTTCAGTGAAAGTCGCATCGGCATTAAATGCCGCTCCCGACCCGCTCTGCGCATACAAAAGATAATTGGAGTGGCACAAATATCTGGCCGAATCCGTCCACGTTTGGTAGGACGATTTTTGCGCATCCGCTAATCCCGCTACGCGTCGGAAGGTTGCCTCATTTGCGAAAGCTGTCGTGCTGTCGTTCGAATCCAGCCACACTTCTCCATTGGTTCGGACACGCAGGTAACGCCCGGGGAAGTTGACGGACTCGAACGAAACTCCTCTCGCATCGGCCAATCCGGCAACCATCTTGAACTGTGAGTCTTGAACCGGAGAAACATTGGCATCGATCCGTGCACGATAGTTACTGTGCCGCACGTAACGGTCCGGGAAGTTATGCGATTGCAACCTGACGTTTACGGAAATCGGTTCGAGCCTCCACTGCTGATTACCGCCAAGTACATATCGCCATTGTTGAAGAAGGGCTCCATCTGCGGTGGAGATACCATCCACGTCAACCGGTTTGTTGCTATGCACAGGAGTGATCCGGTGATTACCGCCGCCCGTTGGGATAAAGGCAAATCTCTGGTTGTCCCCGCCATGATAGCTCCAAAGTTGAAATTTGGCACCATGATCATGAGACGCATTTGCTACATCCAAAGAACGTCCGCTCTGCACATTAATGATACTGTATTGACCGCCGCCAAGATGAGTCACTGTCCACTGCTGATTCGTTCCCCCATTAGATGTCCATTGCTGTACACTTGAACCATTGGATGTTCCGGCTGCATCCATCGCCTTGCCGGAATGGCTCACAATGAAGCGGTAAGTACCGTCGGGGATATTTCCGATAGGAAGCGTTGCGGTTCCGCCGCTGCCGGCCGGCCGGGTATAGAGAAGCGTTCCGTATCCGGGCTGGTCGAATGTCGAACCATGATTACTGTTTGCGTTCGGACCGCCTTCAGGCCTCATAAGCTGGGCGCGTGCGGCAATATTGGGCACCGACAGCCCCTTGCGATTGGCGTAATGGTTGTATATCATTTCCCATACCGGACGCATTTCGTTCCGCAGCTCGCTATCTATCACCGTATGGGTTTGAACGGAGCCGTTTGTGCCGGAGCCCCATTCATAGGTCGAAAACGGTACGTTGTCATCTCCGTTGTTATATTTGGCAACGTATTCCGCTGCGCGCAGGAAGCGGTTATTTGCCCACCCGTACAAGTCGTCGCCTTGATTCCATGCCATTTCACTAATAGAAGCCATTAAGCCGATGCCCAGCTGTGTGTGCGCCTGATCGCGCCCGGACTCCTGCCACTGTGCAAGCCCATTCGGGTGCAGGAATGGAATGGCATTATAAATGGAACCGTTTCCAGCGCCGTGTTTAAAGTATTCGATTCCGATGTTATAGATATCCCGGCGGTCGCAAAATATGCCGATCGCAACTGTCGCAGCCATATTGGCCAGATCCCAGTTCGCCCAGTAATTCTGGATGTAGGCGTCGTTGTGATCGTCGCCGAATTCGTTACCGATAAGGAAACGCTCGACAAGTGGCTTATAAAATACATCGTGCAGCATGTTTTGCATCTGGGTCAAATTGAAACCGGGGTAGTCCCGCATAATCTCTGCAGCGTTAGCCATTTGGTAACCGTACAGTCCGGAAGCCAGATAGCGGTCGGCATTGCCGGAGACCGTCGTAAGCGTGGACGACCAGGCGTTCAGAATGTTGCGTGCCGTGTCGCCGTTAGCCGTGTTGCCGGTAATCTTCCACAGCAAGGCATTCTGGTAAGCGCGGGCAATATCAATGTACAACAAAGAGACATTGTCGCCGGTGCCGCCGCGAATGATCGTATCCGTAGCACGCGGGGTCCAATTGGATGATGAAAGGGAGCTGTTTACCAGTCGATTGTAACCGTCCAGATACGGTTGTGTACCCGCGTTAACCATCTGTCCCATCCGGTCGAAATCTGCCTGTGTGTGGAGTATGCCAGGATGTACAAAGGGGCCGGTTGTGGCTGCTTCACCTTCATTAACAAACCCGATCATGGTCGCCAAAAGGCTTACAATCATTGAAACCGCTATAATCTTCTTCTTCATCTCAAATCCTCCTTTAATCTTGATATAACCTCATGCGGATTCCCTTAGAACAATGTGTTGTCTAGTTCACCTCCTGTAAACGGTTACAATTGTTATTTCGATTCACGACCCTCGATTGCATCACCTCCCTCAAGCTAACTACCGGGGTCTTATGAAAATGAAAAGCCCCCAAATCGATAAATCGGGATTTGATTGGGGGCTCTCGACTATGTTTCTTCTTGATGCAGGATTCACGGTTTACAATAGCAAAACATGCAGGTTTCATCTATTGCAAATTTATTCAAAATTATCAGATATCTTTAAATGTCGCGGTTAACACACGCTATTCAGAGTGCTAACCTCGTCTAAAACAAAAAGAAAAACCGCCAAGTGTACGATAACGCGTACTCTGGCGGTGAACGAGAAAATATAATCTAACTTGTTAATTATGTCAATTGTTTATGACCTTTATCAAATGATCAATGTCGGTGCACTAAAAACATTTCGCCGCCTCCCCGTCAATAACCGTCCAATCCGCTGTATCAACGCCTTCATCGGCGGCTTTCATTTTCCCGGAAGAGGCATCCCATTCCGCCCAAACCGTTATTGGCGAGCCATTGACTGGAATCGATACCCGGCCCGTGTAATGCTCTGGAGCAGTCCCGTAGAACCGCCACTCTAGCCGGCTCCAGTCGATATCCTCCGTACACTGTGCGAGCGGGGCATGCGGAATGCATGAGCCCTCCTTCACAAGCAGTATGATCGGAATATCGTCGGCTTTAATAAGGTGCCAGCGCCCGCCGTCATACCGCCGATCAAGATGATTTTCATGAATAGGGCCACAAATTTCCTCTTTTTTTAAACAACTCAATAATCTTGGGGTTTTAGTTTCCATGTGCCAGGCTTAAACCCACCGTCTTTAGGCGGTCAGCTTCCAGCACGTTGAAAGAGTAGAAGGTTAACATCAAAGAAACACTTGTCACTGTAATGTTGATTCGGCTAACGGTTGTACTTGCTGCTATTTGGTGAAGAGACGCCATTTTAAAGTTTTAACGGTTGCAGTTGCCGTTATTTGCTGAAATCCGCTCCCAAAACCGTGAAAATGGACAAATAGGCTCGCTGGCAACCGTTAGCCTTGGAATAATGGGACAAACCAGCAAATAACGTCGCTGATAACCGTTAGAAATAACCGGCATGCAATCGGTATGTTCTGAGAAGACTACATTCTTTTAGAGTTGGCATTTGTGTTTTACATCAATGATTAGCCAGCGAGCATGCCGTGTTCAGTAGGAAGCTTTAGGTGGCTTTAACCACAGGTTGCTTTTCGGCAGGCTTTAGCCTGAACAGCGACTTTTAGTCGCAAAAGTCACACAAATAGAGGAATTCCAGGGTCTTATTCCTGTCCTATCAACGTATGGAACGGCTACATGCCGGTATAACGGAACGAAATACCGCTATTTGCCATGGTACAGCGTTACTGGGATGAAGTAAAATTGTTTGTGTACCAACATCTGGTGTCTAGCCAGAACAAAAAAAAGTAGGGTATCCTCGGGATTGCGAAAGTCACCAAGAAAGGACCCTACTCAATGACTACTTTACCCGAAAACCTGTTCAATGATCTACTGGAAAATACTGTAACTACGTTGGTGAAAGAAAAACTTGAATTGCTTCTGCGGGAAGAAATCAAGAATTTCATGCAGGTGGAACATGAAGGCCAACGTAACAGCCGTAACGGATACTACGAACGTACATTTGAGACCCGACATAGCAAGATCAATGATCTCAAAGTACCGCGCGACCGAAACGGAGAGTTTCAAACGCAGCTCTTTGAACCTTACCAACGCCGAGAAGGTTGGCTGGAGGAAGCGATCATCCACATGTACAAAGGTGGTATGAGCACGCGAGAGGTAGCCAAGTTTATTGAGTGTATGTTCGGTACTCAGTACTCTCCGACCACGATCAGCAACATCACTCAGACGGTGATGGAGGACATTGAACAATGGCAAAACCGCCCTCTCGAGCGCCGGTATTCCGTCATCTATTTGGATGGTTTATATGTGAAACTGAAGCGTAATACAGTCAGCAGTGAAGCGGTCTACCTTGCCATGGGTATTGACGAAAAAGGCTATCGTCAAATTCTTGGCTTTTATGTGGGCGGACATGAGAGCTCGAACGGGTGGCGGGAAGTACTTCGTGATCTTTACCGCCGCGGCGCCACAGAGGTGCTCCTTGGGGTCTTCGACGGCCTCCCAGGGCTAGAAGAGGCGTTCCGTGAGGTTTACCCCAAGGCCGATGTGCAGCCTTGTATCGTGCACAAAGTACGTAACACCTTCCCAAAGATTCGCGTACAAGACAAGACCGAGTTTTTAGGTGATCTCAAAGAAGTCTATAGTGCACCTGACGGTGATGTGGCCCGAGCTGTATTTGATGGCTTCAAAGACAAATGGCAGAAACGATACCCGAAGGAGGTCAAATCGTGGGAGGATCAGCTTCCGACATTACTTACCTTCTATCAGTACCCGCCACTCATTTGGCCAGCCATTTACACATCGAACCCGATCGAGCGTATGAATAAAGAACTGCGTAAACGGCTCAAGCCCATGAACAGTTTAACGAACATTGAGGCAGCTGAAAAGATCATCTACCTGCAGGCAATAGACTACAATGAAAAATGGTGCGGACGTGCAATACGCGGCTTTGTTGATCGAGACACAAAGGACGCACTGGAGAAAATGTACGCTAAGAAGTATCCCAATCCATCCGGTCTGAAGGAGATTAACGTCTCCTTGTAGATACTGGCATCAGTGGAGGAAATAAAAACCAGCTCTCGCGCTTCGCTTGAGCTACACCCATCCACCAAAAACAATCGTCAGAAGATTCAATCTTAGCCGTTTGTCCGTTATCCTGGGCGGGTGGTTTGGTGGAGGACGGGTAACCCTGCGCTGTCGCTTGGGCTACGTCCTCCACCAAACCACCAACAAACAATTTCATCCATCGTACCGATGGATACCCTACCCACTTACACAAACATCTTGACACTACCGTTACTGGATAGAATAGGGGAAAAATTTACCGTTATTCGCCTCATCGCTTATCTACCTGGCATAGTTTATGCCGTTAAATAAGGGATACCGCCCGCTTCAATAATGCCCGATTGCCGGCCAACCACGGCAACAACAGCAAAAAGGCCGCCCCACAGCCATATCCATGGCTTCCGGGACAGCCCTCAACTCCACCTAACCTTTGATCGATCCGATCATCACGCCTTTTTCAAAGTATTTCTGGATAAATGGGTACAGCACCAGGACCGGCAGCGTAGAGACGATAATGACGCCGTACTTGATTTGGTCGGCATACCGCTGGGCGTACCCGCCTGCATCTCCGCCGACGCCTGCGCCGCTCGCAAATACCTGGTTCGATAACAGAATGTCCCTTAAAACAATCTGCAGCGGCTGCAGCTCATTGTTCCGAATATAGATTAACGCCGTAAAGAAATCGTTCCAATGCCCGACTAAATAATAAAGTCCGATGACGGAGAGCAGCGCCTTGGACAAAGGCAGCGCAACCAGCCCGAAAAACTTAAAGTGGGAACAGCCATCGATGGCGGCCGCTTCATATAACTCCGATGGTAAGGCAGATTCAAAAAACGTCCGCGAAATAATCAGATAAAACACGTTGACGCAAAACGGAAAAATAAACACCCACATCGTATTGGTCATATGCAATTCTTTAATCAAGAGGTACGTCGGAATCAAGCCGCCGTTAAAAAACATCGTGACGACGAACATGAACATAATGAAGCGTCTGGCCCGAAATTCTTTTCTGGACAACACATAGGCGGCCGGCAAAGTAAACAGCAAATTGACGAAGGTACCCAGCGAGGTGTAGAGCAGCGTATTTCGGTACCCGGTCCATATTCTGGCGTCCTTAAAGATTTCCTGATACCCGAACAAACTCGTTCCCTTAGGGAACAGCAGGACTTTGCCGGTGGCTACAAGCGTAGAGTCGCTAATCGACGCGATAATGATAAAATACAGCGGATAGGCAATGATGAGAAAGATGAGCGCGCATACCGCGAATAGAAAAACGCTGAACATCATTTCACTGCCGCTTCTTCGTGTCAGCACCATATCGTCATACCCTCTTTCAACAGCCGTTTAGAACAAACTCATATTTGAAGTTCTCTTGGCAATCGCATTCACGGCAAACAGGAACACAAAATTAATGACGGTATTAAACAAGCCGATGGCCGCGGCATAACTGAATTGATTCGATATAATCCCGATTTTGTACACATAGGTTGCAATAACCTCCGAAACGGGAAGATTTAACGAATTTTGCATGAGGAAGATTTTTTCAAAGCCGGTGGCGAGGATGCCCCCCATGCTCAGAATAAACAGGATGATAATTGTCGGAACAATAGCCGGTATATCAACATACCTCACCGTTTGCCATCTGCTGGCACCGTCGATTTTGGCCGAGTCGTACAGCTGCGGATCGACCGTCGAAAGCGCCGCCAAATAAATAATGCTGTTCCAGCCGCAGTGCTGCCAAATGTCGGAGAGCACATACACCGGGATGAAGGTGTTCGTCGAAGCCAATAAGTTGATATGCCCCAGTCCCATGGACTTCATGAAGTAGCCTACAATGCCGGTCTCCGGCGACAACAGCACATTTAACATCCCTACCAGCACAATGATGGAGATAAAGTGAGGCAAATACACGGTCGTCTGCATGAGCTGCTTCATCTTTTTTCTTCGGATCTGATTTAGAATGAGCGCCAGCAGGATCGGCGCGGGAAAACCGAGTACAATCGTTGCCAGACTGATCAAAAATGTATTTCTCATTAAATCGACAAACAAATAGCTATCGATAAATTGTTTAAAGTAGTATAATCCGCGCCATTCCCCGCCGGTCAGCCCCTTGCTGAAATCGTAATCCCGGAACGCCAGCTGTATGCCGTACATCGGCAAGTAGTTGAAAATTAAAATAACGGCAATTGCCGGAAAGATCATGATCCACAGTTGATAATCGCGTCTGAACGTGTTAAATACCGTCGGTTTCTTCGCTGCCGGCCTGATGCCGGTTTCGCTTGAATTTCTGCCGATTTCGATCGATTGAGAGCTCATAGGCATCCATCTCTCCTAAACATTTTGTCGAGCTTGGCTTCTGTTCCTGAGCAAGCCTCCTAAGCTGACTCACTTCGGTAGCATGCCTTAATCGGGAAGATGCCGCAGAGGCACCCGGGCATAATGCGGCATCTTCTCCCATCAAACTCAATTAACGGTTAATTTTGGCTCATGTACTCATCGTAGTATTTTTGCATAATCTCGATATTTTTCTCCAATCCGGCTTTGACGCTTTCTTTCACATAGGAATCCCACTCAGCTTCGACGCCGCCCTTGGTCACCCATTTCGCAAAATTGGTATTGGCCAAATTCATCACGTTCGTATTGTTTAGGCTCATCGTGTTATTGTCCTGTGCGCTGTACTTGATAAACACGCCCGGGAATACATCTTTGTTCTCATCTACAGCCAGGGCGTTCTTCAGCGGTTCCGATTGTACGAGAACCTCCTGCATATCCGTACCGAGAGTCAGATTGATATCATCGGAAATGTAGATCGGTCCGGCATCCGCCATCGTCGACGTCCATTTCCACGTTCCAGGATCCATCTTCGGATCGGCCGGCGGCAGCACGCTGTAAGTGCCGTCTCCGTTATCCTTGATGTTCGGACCGATTGAACCGAACAGCACCTGAATCCCCACTACAGGGTCGTATAATTTATTGATAAAGCGCATTGCCGCTTCTTTATTTTTCGTTTTCGCCGACATCACAATATGGTTGGTACCATAGTTCAATCCGTTGTAATCATAGCTCCAGGAAATTCGTCCGTTATAGTTCGCTGATACTTTGAGCGGGGACATCGACGTATATTGCGGCGCAACCTGCTCGCCGAACCGGTCCGATGCGACCCATCCCCAGGTAAAGCCGACCTTCGCCGTATCGCCTTCGCCGCGGGCGACCGACTGGAATTTCGTATAGTCATGCGTAAATACTTCCGGATTGATCAACCCTGCAGTATTAAGCTTGTGCAGAAAAGCGACCATTTCCTTATAACGCTCGTCGATCAGGAAGTTTTTCACCGTGCCGTCTTCGACGAAATAACCTTGACCGCTTCCGTCCGACAGCGTAATGCCCATTCCTCCCAGCAGCAGGGCCGGATTGAAAAAGCCGCCGATGCCTCCCGGCCAATCCATCGGTATTTCATCGCTCGCATCGCCGTTGCCGTTCGCGTCTTTTTCCTTGAAGGCAACGAGCACATCGTATAATTCGTCCCATGTCGTCGGCATCTTAAGTCCGAGATTATCCAGCCATTGCTGGTTTATAAATTGTCTGGAAGCGGAAGCCGGCCAGTATCTCTGATATTTTGGAAGGCCGTAAATTTTACCGTCAGGCTGCGTCGCAATGACTTTGGTTGCGGGCTTGGCATCGAACATCGCCTGTACGTTCGGCGCTTGCTGCGGAATCAATTCGGACAAATCCGCAAAGAGCCCGTTGAATTGAGCGAAATCGGCGTCTGTGATGACGTTGCCTCCGACGAACAGATCCGGGATGTCGCCGCTGGCCAGCATCGTTCCCTTCTTCTGGCCCCAGTCCGCCGTAATCTCCTGCCATTCGATTTCCACGCCTGCTTCTTCCTCGACCTTTTGCAGCCATTCCATGTCAGCGAGCGGCTTGGTAAGCGGATGTTTGACCATAATTGCCGTTAACTTGACTTTCTTGGCGCTGCCTTCTCCATTCCCTGAGGAAGAACCGCCGTTGTTGCCATTATTGGAGCCTGAACCGCTGCAGCCCGACAAGATAACCGCCAATACCGTGATTACCGATATAAAAACCGCGAGTTTTTTACGCATTGCATTACCCCCATTTAATTTAGGATGTTTGCAAAACCTATCCGGCTATTTGCCCTGCCTTCACCCAATTCAATCGCGAACCTCCTTTCGGCTGCCGGGCGATTTTGCCGTGCATCTATACTCTAATCGGTCATGCGTAAAATCGTAAACGGCCACTTTTTGACAGATCTTCATTTTTTGAAAGCGCTTAATTTACGGCCGTGTAAGCGATTTCAATAGAGCTCTGTCATGCCTATTCAATAAATGCATATCTTCAAAAAATGCTTGTTCTTACATAGCCGAATCGCGGTATTGGCCCGGTGTCGTACCGACATTTTTTTTGAAGGAGCGGATAAAGCTTGACGTATTTGAATAACCGACCTGCTGCGAAATCGATTCCAGCGTTTCATTCGTGCTCCGGAGCAGCTGTATGGACTTTTGAATGCGTAACCGGTCAATATATTCTTTCAAATTCTGCCCCATCTTTTTCTTAAAGAAGTGGCTGAAGTTCGAAGGCGACATGCCGAAACGATCAGCAATCAGCTGCAGCGAGAAATCCGGATCCATTCCCTTCTTTTCAATAAACGCCAAAATCTCTTCGGGTGAAACCGCCCGGACAGGCGGCAGTGTGGAACGAATAAAATCACACAGCTTGCTGCAGCTCTCCCGCATAATGCCGGCCATCTGTTCGATCGTATACCGGTTGTTGAATGCCGCGTCTGTAAGCTGAAGCAAGCTCCGGTCGTCCTGACGGAAGCGCTGCAGCCCGTTAATCAGGACGCTAATCGTATTCAAATAGACGGTTTGGACCATATGCGGCGGCGTTCCGCTGCTTCCGATATAATGGATGATCCTTTCCAAAGCCGATTCGATGGCTTCCACGTCGTTTTTCAATATGAACAGCTCCAGCGATTGCAGCTGCTCCGCGAAATAGGACACCGCTCCGGCTTGCTGGACTTCGATCTCATCGAAAACAAGCACGGCATATTCCTTGCGTATGCGAAGATGCTCCGCCGCTCGGACAGCCTGAAGATAGGAAAGATGAACCCCTTCCGGTAACTGCTCCGGCTTGCCGATTCCGATCAGCGAGCGAATGCCTGTCGCCTCTTCCAGCTCTTGTTGAAGTCCTGCGAGAAAAACCTTCAGTTCATCATCGCTGCTCAGGGAACAGACAAAGATGATTTCTTGATTGTAGATGCTTTTGAAGAAATAGCCTTGCAGTCCTTCCGGCAGCCCGGCTTCCTTCATCAGGAAATAGTCCGCGGCATCGCCGAACGAATCGTCTCCCGTTTCGCAATGGATGACGGCAACCGCAAGCTCAGAATAACGGAAGGACAAACCGTATGGTTCGGCAGCCTTTTGAAACGCTTCCCATGTCGGGTAACGGTTGCTGACCAGCTCGAACAGCAAATTTTCCCGCATGACCGGAATCGTGCTTTTCACCCTTTCATCCAGCTTGCTGTTGTCGGAGGATAATTGGTCAAGCGCATATCGGATGGTATCGATTTCGTTCATCGTCTTCGGTTCAGCCGGCGTAAAGATATTTCTGGCGAAATGGACCAGCCTCCTTATCGGATGAACATTTTTACGGATGGATACGTAGATGACCGCGACTTCAAGCAGCAGGATCAAAATAAAAAGAATGACGGTATTTCGCTGTATGGACCGGATGTCCTGCAGCGTTTCGGTCACGGGCATCAAACTGACATATTTCCAGCCGTTCTTGCCCGATACGTCGTGCGAGACAATGTACGATGCGCCATTCATTTGATAAATACCCGAACCAGGGCCTTGCTCGCTCAGTCGGGACATTAATTGGCGGAAATCATCCGAATCGCTGTACGGGGTTTCGTGCAATGCGACCAGGCGATTGCCCTCACCGTCGAAAATAAAGAAATCTCCATGGTACGCTTCGGATAACGAATTCATCATGCGAATGATCGAATCTTCTTTGACCATAATAAGTACCATAGCGGGAGAATGGTCGCCGCCCAAGGGCAAAGGCAGCAGGAATGTCAGCATCCGCATCCGGTTGTTGCCCGGAATGATGACCTCTTCAGCCGCTCGGACTGCCGGCTCGGTCAAATTGTCCAATTGCTCGAACATCGCTTGATGCGGCCAATTTTCATAATAATATCCGACGCCCCGGCGCTTGAAATCCTCCACACTGTAAGCGCTTCCCGTTTTGGAAAATAAATAACCGATGTTTTTGACATATAACAAGGTATTGTCGATGAACGCATCCGTGGCGTTATATTTCCGCATTTCCCTGGAGATGACGATTCGCTGATAAACATCATCCTTCGCCATGTACAGCTTGATCTCCCGGTTCTGCACCAATTCGTAGGGTAGGTTGTACACATATCTTGTAAATATGTCCATCGAATTCATGACCTGCTCCGTAATATGAGCGTTCCAGTCCATTTCCTTTTCCTTCACGACATTCATCGAGTGCGGATAATAGTAGATCAGAATCAGAATGACGGGAAACGAAAGCACCAATATATAGGAAATCAAAAATCTGGCCAACAAGTTGAATCGGGTTTTCTTCATACTTATTCACCTGCCTGGAATGTTCTTATCGGAAAGCAAGCGTAAACGGCTTCGCCGTCCTCCTGCTGCTCGCTTCGTTTCGCGGAGAAATTGAACAGGAAGCCGCCCTCGATACGAACCTTGGGGGCGGCTTAAGAGCAGACGCTGCTTTGTTTTATAGTATATCAAACTTATTTAATTAATTCTTATACTCTTTATTGGTAACCGGGATCGGTTCCGATTAAATAGAATTTGTCGCCCTGCGTCGATCGTACGCTAAACGGATCCCGCAGTCCTTTTTCCCCCAATTGCGAACTAATCGACTACCGACTAAAGTCGGTAGGTTCCTTTTGCGACTGAAAGTCGCTGTTCAGGCTAAAGCCTGCTGAAAAGCAACCTGTGGCTAAGGCACCTAAAGCTTCCGACTGAACTCGGCATGCTCGCGGGCAAATCATTGATGTAGAACACAAATGCCAACTACTAAAAGAATGTAGTCTTCTCAGAACATACCGATTGCATGCCGGTTATTTCTAACGGTTTTCAGCGACGTTATTTGCTGGTTTGTCCCATTATTCCAAGGCTAACGGTTGCCAGCGCGCCTATTTGTCCATTTTCACGGTTTTGGGAGCGGATTTCAGCAAATAACAGCAACTGCAACCGTTAAAACTTTAAAATGGCGTTTCTTCGCCAAATAGCAGCAAGTACAACCGTTAGCGGAATCAACATTACAGTGACAAGTGTTTTTTTGATGTTAACCTTCTACTCTGGAAGCTGACCGCCTAAAGGCGGTGGGTTTAAACCTGGCACATGGAAACTAATACCGGCTTGCCGGGTTTATCTCCTGCCGTTGAAGGGGGATCGTTCCCTTCACTCAAGGCAAAGTTAACTTTCTCTTCTTCGCACCATTTTACTATCATCCGGCCATTCCATCAATTGCAGATTGATTATCCTTATCTTAGAATTATAATAATGATAAGTCATTTGATAAAGATCGAGAACTACCGATTCATCGTACAATATTATGCTTTTAAGGGTGTTTGCCATGAATTCTTTAAACCGCCCCGGAAGAGAACTGACCGTAATACCGGACAAGACGTTCCCGATTAATATATTTACGGTAAGAGAACCGAACGCACCAAGCATCCCGCTTCACTGGCATGAGCATTTGGAGTGGATGTACGTGCGCTGCGGCAGCTTTCGCGTGCAAGTCGGCCCGTTGTTTGAAGACGTCTCGGAGGGAGATATCGTCTTTGTCAATTCGAAACGGATTCATGCCGCCTTCCCCATTGGAGAGCATACCGAATTAACCGCCATCGTGTTTAACGAGGCGGTCATCCGCAACAGTGCGTTGGATAATACGGAAAGTAAATTCATCGTTCCAATGCTGAACAAGGAAATTGATATTCCCGTTATCTTCAAGTCCGGAGAAGCCGTCACGTCCTTCATTGCGGAGGGGCTCACCCGGTTAATCGATGAATTCGCCATGAAGCGGGAAGGGTACGAGATGTTTATAAAGGCGGAGCTGTACCGGTGCCTGGGGTATGTCTACCGTGCTGCGGATAAGGGCGAGGCAATAACAAGAAAGCCGGAAACGGACAGTGCCATCAGCCCGTTGATCCGGCACCTGGCCGGGCATTTCGCCGAGCCGCTTTCTGTAGAGAAAGCCGCGCAGATGTGCAATCTCAGCCCCAACTACTTCTGCAGCCTCTTTAAGAAAACGACTGGCAAAACGCTCGTCGAATATGTAAATATGCTGCGCATTCACGAAGCGGACCGCCTGCTCCGGGAGACGGACGATCGGATCAATGAGATCGCTTATCAGGTCGGATTCACTAACCTGACCTATTTCGGTCGGGTGTTCAAGAAGCTGAAAAACGTCTCGCCGTCGGATCTGCGACGGGGTTTGTCCGGTGTCGGCCTTTCCCGCGATTCCATAGAGCCGCTCCCCGGCGGATAAACTCGATTACAATTTAAGAACTACTTTATAATTCGCACAGTTAATGTATCTGCAGACGGCAGGGATAGGCCCTCACGTCCGGACTCAGGATGCGTTATTTATTACATTTTGTCCTGTTTCGCCGATTTCGTGGACCCTCCTTCCGTTATTCCCTCAAAATCGTATTTTGAAAGCAGTAAAGTACGAAATAACGGATCCTCTGTCCTTTCGATACTACAGATCGCCGGTTTGTTCACAAATAAGGTATTCTCAGTCCGCTTCCATCGTCAACCAATCTACGCCACACTTTCTCCCGCACGTACTAACCGGCTGTAGACCTCGCATCGTCGCATTAACTCGTCGTGGTTACCCATATCGACCACCGCCCCGTCGCTCATGACGATAATTTCATCTGCGTTGAGAACCGTTGAAAGGCGATGGGCGATAATAATCATCGTTTTCCGGTTCCATGCCGCATCCAAGGCACTTGCAGATCTCTCTCAACGATTGGTCGAGCGCGGAAGTCGCTTCATCCAGTACCAGAATTTCCTTCTCCTCGACAATTGCCCGGGCGATGGCGATCCGCTGGCGCTGGCCTCCGGACAACTGGATTCCCCTTTCCCCGACCAGCGTATTGTATTGCTCGGAAAGCGTTTCAATCCAATTATGGATTTGAGCGATCCTGCAGGCTTTTTTTACATCATCTGCTGTAATATGCTCTCTGCCGAGAGTGATGTTCATGAGGATAGACTCCGGCAGCAAATAAGGTTCTTGCGGCACATACGCAATTTTCCCGTACGAAGAGGACCGCTGCACATCGGCTAAATCTTTTCCGTTTGCAATCATAACGCCGAGCCGGCCAACAGAGGTGTGGAAAGTCCCTCACAATTCCACACCGGCGGATTTTCTATAATATTTAAATAGCTTCATATCCATCCCGTGCATTTCGTAGTCCGGGTGATCCTCAAAAAAACGTTCCGTCGCTGGTCGATTCCAGGATCCGAGCCTGCAAATCGATCAGCTATCTCCTTCAAACGTTTGGATAATTGCACTACCTTTGGATTCTCAATCGGTGTCCCCTTTTCCATTTCCGGACGCAAGACAGCAATGATTTTATTCGACTCGTTCCCTAATTGCTTTAATTCTTCCAAACTGAATTTCTCCATTTGTTGCTTTAAAATTTCTTGCTGCTCCGGTGTATAGTAATCAAATATATTCATTCTGCTCACCTCAACTCATAGTTTATTACTCCGTCAGATTACTTTATAACCCTGTTCCTGAATGGATTGTTTAATTTTTTCCAGCGATATTTTATGTTCATCGTACTCAACCGTTATTGTAGCGCTTGCCACATCCGCTTCTCCTGTGCTTCCTATTGCTCGCAATACTTTTTCGATAGAGATTCCACAGAGATCACAGCTCATTCCCTCCACCTGCAAACATACACTTTTCAAGCTACATCCCTCCCCGATCTAAAAATATTGACTTAAATTTTAATCAACAATTATGTTGATTAACCGTCATGGTTGTATAGTAAAATAAGGAAAAGGTATATTCAACAATCAACATTTTCGAAACCGTTGTTTATTCGATGCTTCCATTCAAAACTGTCGATTATCTCTAAAATTTTATTTGTGAGAGGCGGAACTAATCATGTCCGAAACGATGGATCGCCGTAAAGCGAAAACGAAAAGATCGCTTCGGCAAGCTTTAATCGAGGTGATGGAAGAAAGAGGGGTTGAACGGATTACAGTCAGCGCACTGATTGAGAAAGCGGATATTAACCGAAGTACGTTCTATCTTCATTATGCGGATGCCCCCGATCTGCTTCGGCAGGTCAAAGCCGAAATATGGGAGGGATTGAAACAGAGGATGGAGCAACTCAATCCTTACGATTATTTGTCTTACGCCGCAAGGAATATGCCTGATCCAACAATGGTGAAAATCATTGAATATTTTGCAGAACATGCGGATTTCTTCAAGGTCATTCTCGGACCGAAAGGCGATCCTGCTTTTGCCAGGGACATTAAGGAGTTTCTTAAAAACCAGCATATCTCTAAAATTTTTGATATCCAGCCGGACTTAGCCAAAACCATTGTTCCTAAAGATTATATGATCGCTTATTTTGCCGCTTCAAATCTGAGTATTCTTCTTCATTGGATGGAAACGGGCATGCGTCACTCACCCGGCACACTTGCTCTGATGATCACGCATATCGTCGGCAGCGGAGCGAAGCATTTGCTCGGTATTGAAGCTGAATATTAGTTGAATCCACATTAAAGAATACATAAGCTTAAACGGCTTTCTCCATCCTTGGCGGCTAAGTTTCGGTTCTCGGAGATTTTTTAAGCTGCCTCCAAGTTCTTTCTGCTGCTGATTTCTCCTTCGTCTTGACGGACATTGGTTCCGTTGATATCAACGGAACCAATGTCCGTTCAAAGCAATTTTTATTGCGTTAACTAAAAATAGCGGACTCACGGTCCGCTGAAATTTCTACAATCCAAGGAGGCAGGTGTTATCGCCTGATTATGCGCCAATCCCTCACAATTGCTGCTTCCGGTATTCTCGCGGCGTCTGTCCCGTCGCCTTCTTGAAGGTATTGCTGAAATACGCCAGCTCCGTATATCCGACGCGCTCCGCAATTTCCGAGATGCGAAGCGATGTATTTTCTAGCAGCCGAACCGCTTCCTTCATGCGGGAACGAATCACGTAATCGCGAAAATTCACGTTTGTCATCTGTTTAAACAGCTTGCAAAAATAACTTGAGTTCAAATGCACCATCGCGGCCGCACCCGATAAAGTCAGATCCGCTCCCGGGTTCGCATCCAAATACCGGATCACCTGCTCAACCGGGGACAAACCGCCTTCATCCTTCTCCGGGATATCTGAAGCCATGTTCCTGGACTCGTACTGATCCATCCACAATTGAAAGCATTCAGCCAGATTCTCCGCCTCCACCGGCTTCAGCAGAAAGTCGAAAGCGCCGTATCTCAACGCTTGCTGTGCGTAAGCAAAGTCGTCGTGACCGCTGACGAAGACGACGTCCGCTTCGCAGGATTTGGACTTGATCTCCCTTAGCAGCGCCAGACCGTCCATTACCGGCATGCGGATATCGCTCAGAATAAGGTCGGCCTGTTGGCCACGCAGCCAGTCCATTGCTTCAATGCCGTTTTCCGCTTCATGGACGACTTCGAACGGCAGCCCGGCCTTCCCGATCATCTTGCGAAGGGAGGCCCTTACCCACTTTTCGTCCTCGACCAACAGAATCCGATACATGAACATCCCCCGTTTCCCGTTTATCAGCGGCTTGCAGCGGCAAGATCACATCCACCTTCATTCCCGGTCCGCAGTCACCGATCTCCAATCCGTAATCATCGCCGAAATAATGCTGAATTCTCTTATGCACATTGATCATGCCGATATGCTTTGCCTGACGGCCGGTATCGTCCGCCTGCCTCAGCGCGGACACAATGCTTTCCCGTTGTGAGGGCGTTATCCCCGGTCCCGTATCCGATACACGGATGACAAAGCGGTCTTCTCCAAGGAGCTCTGCGATAATATCAATGCGGGTCGGTTCGATCCGCTGCTCGACCGCATGAACGATGCTGTTCTCAATGAGCGGCTGAAGCGTGAACTTGGCGATCTTCTGATTTGACGCCCAAGTCGGAACATCGAACCGGTATTCCAGCTTCTCGCCGAAACGCAGCTGTTGGACGCGCAAATACAACTCCCCGATCTCCATTTCCTGCTTCACCGTCACGAACGTCGAGCTTCCTTTCACGTTGTACCGCAGCAAACGGGCAAGCGAGGAAGCCATCGTCGCGATATCGTCCATATCGCGTTCCAGCGCCATGCCCCGAATGTTCTCCAAGGCGTTGTATAAGAAATGCGGATTGATTTGCGTCTGCAGCATTTGAAGCTCGGTTTCCTTCTGGCGCAGATTCAGTTCAGTTTCCCGAAGCTTGGTGAAATAGATTTCCTCGAGCAATTCCGCGAGCCGGGCAACCATCTTATTGAAGCCATGCGACAGCATGCCGACCTCGTCCTTCGATTCTACCGACACCTGCCCGGTAAACACACCGAGCTCCACGCGCTTCATATACCGATGCAGTCGTTTGATCGGCCGGACCAGACTTGCCGAAAAGCCGATGCTCGCGATATAGGCCAAAAGCATAAAAAGCAGACAAGTGATTAAGATAGTTCTGCCAATATAATCAGTGCTGTGCAACAGATCCTTGTATGAAATTGCTGCCGCCACGTACCACTGCAAGGAGTCGCTGTGACTGTATGTCAGCAGCTTCTTCTCCCGATCCTTCAGCACATGTGAACCGCTGCTCGTCCCCCGCATAAATTCCACGGCCGCTTCGGCGTCTTTCGTGCCGATCAGCGACTCGTTCGGATGGTAAATGTACTGCCCCTTATCATCTACAATAAAAATATAACCCTGACCGGATTCACCGATGCTGACCTTCTGAACGACATCGTGTAAGCGCTTGTAATTCAGGTCGATCACCAGCATCCCGAAGGGCTTTAACGTATTCGGAGCCACGATGCGCTTGGCAATCGTAATGACCGGCTGATTTTTGCCCTTCCAGCGGATAATGCGCCCCAACACCTTGGGCTTGCCCGCATGCGGAATAGCGCCGTACCACTCCTCCAAATGCGTGCGGCGCATCTCCGCGACGTCGACGACATCGGACGAGCTGATGATTTGCAATTCGTCAAGGATGATCGAGATATTGACGACATCCGAACGGGAGTAAGCCGAGTTGCGCAAAATATTGTTGACCGCGCGCGACATCTCGCTGGGCTCGTTCGGTTGTGCGGTCTTCTCCCGCAAAAATTCAACCGTATCCGGATGATTCAATATTTTTAACGTATCAATCTCGAAATCACGCAAATAATCTTCGATATATAGTTGAATCTGTTCAATGATCTGAAAGCTGTAATGCCGGGCTTCTTTCTCTAATATTTGAGATGACTCCCGATAGGAGATGATCCCTACAAGCAGCAGCGGCACGACGACCAGGATGCCGGAGTAGACGAGAAGCTTCGTCATTAACGGACTGTCCCTCATAAGCAGCTTGTGCGCAGTCTGCCTCATAAATCGTTGCCATGTTGGTTTCACGCTTAATTCCCCTTAAGTCCTATTAATGATTGCCCTTGGAGCCGAATCTCGGGAACCTAGGGTAATCCTTCGACAGCGGGTCGTGGCATTCCTTTTGGCAAAGTCCGGAAACGGAAGAAGAGACTCGAATGAGCCTCTGTTTTCCTTGCATTTTATTTTGTGCTTGCGATGGCGTCCAGCACCGTCTTGTACTGCTCGTAATAGCTGTCGACGACAGGCTTCACCGCATCCTTCCAAGGCTGCAGATCCTGAACCTCCGTAATGATGGCTCCTCCGTCCCGTACGGCCTGCTCGGATTCCTTCTCGTATTTGCCCCATTCCTCGCGCTGGTAATCCGTCGCCTCGATCGCTGCTTGCTTAATGACATCCTGATCCTCCTGCGACAGCTTTTCCCAGACCTGCTTGGAGATTAAGAGCACTTCCGGCACGCGTTGGTGGCTGTCGAGCAGGTAATGCTTAGCGACTTCGTAATGCTTGCTGGAATAATAGCTCGGATAGTTGTTTTCCGCTGCGTCGATGACACCCGTCTGCAGGGAGCTGTATACTTCCCCGTAAGGCATCGGTGTCGCACTGGCGCCGAGCGCCTCCATAATTTCCATGTTCAGCTTGTTCTGAATGACGCGAACCTTCATTCCTTTCAAATCTTCCAGCTTCGTAAGCGGCTTCGTGGAGTAGAAGCTTCGCGAGCCCGAGCTGAAGTAAGTCAGTCCCTTCATACTCGATTTCTCCAGGCTGTCCAGCAGCTCTGTTGCCGTATCGCTCTTTAAAAATTTCCATACATGCTCTTCGCTGTCGAAGATGTAAGGCAAGCTGAACACACCGAAATCCTTATTGAACTCCGCCATCGGTCCAGTGCTGACCCGCGTGAACTCGATCGCCCCGAGCTGCACCTGCTCGATGACCGCCTTCTCTTCCCCGAGCTGGGCGGACGGGAAGACGTCGATTGTAATTCGGCCGTTCGTACGTTCGTTCACCAATTCAGCGAACTTCATATCACCTTTGGTCGTGGGATAATCAGCCGGATGGGTCTCCGCCAACCGGAAATTGTACTTCGGCCCCGAATCGGAGGTTTTAGACTGCTCCGCAGCATTAGGCTGCTCTTCGGATTTCGGCGTTTCCGTTGTCCCGCCCGTAGTCCCTGAATTCGTTTTTCCGCAGCCCGCTGCAACGAGCGCCGCCATTAACAGGACAATTAATGCACCCAACCATTTCTTTTTAAGCATTGTAAGTTGCCTCCCTTTATATATTTGCCTTATCGTAGTCTAATTATAATGAAAGCGTATACACCCCGGTATGGGGTGTTTTTGTCATAAAGTTATAACTTCTTGACATTCCTATGGACTGCCCACCAGATTCGGCAGCCACATCGCAATGCCGGGAATGTAGGTGATCAGCAGCAATACGGCAACCATGACGATGAAGAACGGTATCAACGCCCGCGCTCCTTGTTCAATCGATACTTTACCGATAGCGCAGCCGACGAATAAGACCGTTCCCACAGGCGGCGTAATTAACCCGATCCCAAGATTCAAAATCATGATAATTCCAAAATGAACCGGGTCCACGCCAAGCGCCGTTACGACCGGGAACAGAATCGGTGTCATGATTAGAATGAGCGGAGCCATATCAAGCGGTGCGCCTAGCACCAGCAGCAGTACATTGATGATGAGCAGAATAATCAGCGGATTCGACGAGATGCCCAGCAGCAAGTCCGTCAACATCATTGGAATTTTCAAATAGGTCAGTACCCAGGCGAATGCGCTTGATGCGGCGATCAGAAACAGCACCATTGCTATCGTACGGAAGGTTTTCAGAAAAATGATCTTCACATGCGACAACGGAATATCCCGGTATACAAAGAACGTGAGAATGAACGCATAAAGACAAGCGAGCGCTCCGGACTCCGTGGCGGTGAACCAGCCGGTGAAGATCCCGCCGAGAATAATGACACCCGTCATCATAGATAAGAAGCCGTCCGCAATCATTTTCGGCACCTGCCTTAGCGGAATCTTCTCCCCCTTCTCATAACCTCGTTTACGGGCAATGATATAGGATGTGGTCATCAATGCCGCCAGGAGCACCAGGCAAGGTACGATCCCGGCGAGGAACAAGCTCGATATGGATACACCTCCTGCGGCAAGCGCATACAGAATCATGTTATGGCTCGGCGGCATAACGACTCCTTGAATGGCGGCGGCCGACGTGACGGCAACGGAATAATCGGCGTCGTACTTTTTCTTCTTCATCATCGGAATCATGACCGAACCGACCGAAGAAACGTCTGCGGCAGCCGAGCCGCTGATATTGCCGAACAACATACAGGCGACGCAGTTCACCATCGCAAGCCCGCCCCGGATCGCACCGACAAACAGCTGGGCCAAATTAATGAGGCGCAGCGCCAGCCCGCCCTCGCTCATGATTTGACCGGCGAGGATAAAGAAGGGAATCGCCAGCAAAGGATACGTATTCACACCGTGCACCATTCGCTGGCCGATGGCTGCCAGCGGAATGCCCAGCGTCATTGCGGTCAGCAAGGACGAGAGTGCCAATACCATCGCGATTGGAAATCTTAATAAGATGAGTATAACAAAGCTGACTGCAAGCACGATGATCGCAACGGTTGTCATTCGGTCGTCTCCTCCTCCAGATATTCGTGCCTTGCCGTATGAATGCCGAACAGCTGCAACGCTGAATAAAAGCAAACCAACACGCCCGTGACCGGCATAACGAAATACATGATACTGCTTGGCCATTCCGTTGCGGGCATCGTGTTGTTATGCATCAGCACGGCAAACGGCCCTCCGTATCTGATCAAATAGACGCCAAACAGAAAGGTCGATAAGCCAATAACCTTATCAAGCGCTTTATTGAAGGCTGTGGGCAGCCTTCTGGCGAACGCATCCATCGCCAGGTGCAGCTTCTCGCGAAATCCGATCGCAATGCCAAGAAACGTAATCCAGACCAGTAATAACAGCGTGATTTCTTCCGACCAGAAAAAAACCAAATTAAACAGCTTTCTTGTAAATACTTGCACAATGACGATCAACGTCATCAATCCGACCGCGCTGAGCGCAATCGCCTCAATCACCCGATCGATCTTTATGAATGCCATTTTGATGTTGCGAAAAACCTGATCCACCGGTTACGCCTCCTTTTATATCTGTCGTTGAAGTAATTGTAAGTGTTTTCACGAAGCGATAACAGACGGTGGAATTGATGAAAACTTATAATTTATTGTGGTCGCAAGCAAGCAGAAGCGGCTGTCGCCGTACTTAGCGGGACAGCGCGTTGCACAATAAGCGGAGCCGTTTGTCGCTGGTGCGAGATTTCTTCCCTTACAGCACTCTTTCGGGTGCTTAAAAGAACAAAAATGTTCTTCTACGGAGCGAAAACGACCCATGACGGGGGCTGTAAAGAACAAAATGTCCCCTATGGAGCGATTTCGGCGCACGATGGATGCTGTAAGGAACAAAATGTTCTCTACGGAGCGAAAACGACGCATGACGGGGGCTGTAAAGAACAAAATGTCCCCTATGGAGCGAAAACGACGCATGACGGGGGCTGTAAGGAACAAAATGTTCTCTATGGAGCGATTTCGTCGCAAGATGGATGCTGTAAGGAACAGAATGTTCTCTACGAAGCGAAAACGACGCATGACGGGGGCTGTAAAGAACAAAATGTCCCTATGGAGCGATTTCGACGCATGACGGGGGCTGTAAGGAACAAAATGTTCTCTATGGAGCGATTTCGACGTATGATGGATGCTGTAAGGAACAAAATATTCTCTACGGAGCGAAAACGACGCATAACGGGGGCTGTAAGGAACAAAATGTTCTCTACGGAGCGAAAACGACGCATGACGGGGGCTGTAAGGAACAAAATGTTCTCTATGGAGCGATTTCGGCGCATGATGGTTGCTGTAAGGAACAAAATATTCTCTACGGAGCGAAAACGACGCATAACTGGGGCTGTAAAGAACAAAATGTCCCCTATGGAGCGAAAACGACGCATGACGGGGGCTGTAAGGAACAAAATGTTCTCTATGGAGCGATTGAGTAATAGCGGGGCATTCCCCGCCGGCTGTACGCACGCTTACGGAAAAATCGTCCTTCCCGATTGCCCTTCGGGTTGTTCGTATACAACTAATTCGCTCATTCGTTATTCCTCTGGTTTCAGTTCTAACTCAAATTCTTCATCCCGATCGCAGATTAATAGTCCGTCAATTACTTTTAATGTTGCCACCTGTATGGATGAACGTTTTGTCTCGTAGGTCGATGTCTCGTTTCCGTTTATCCTGCCTGGGTGCGTAAAATAAAAGATATAGGCTTCCTCACCCTGAACAACCACATCTGCGTGCAAACCGATCGTTCCGTCGTCTTCTCTGCAGCCTGGTTTATCGAGTATCAACCCGTTCCGTTCCCAGTGAAACAAATCATCGGAGCGGTACACCCCTTGTCCTCTCCATTCATCCACAATCATCCAGTAATAATCTTTAAAACGGAAAACATTCGGCCCTTCATGTCCGCGTCCGGAAATAACAAGACCGACACGTTCCCAATGATACAGATCCTTGCTGTCTGCGGCGTAAGTATTGTTATTCTCCTTAAACCACATCCGGAAGATTCCGCTCGGAAGCTGATAGATGCAAGCGTCAATGATGCTCTGTTCGCTTATTTGAAGGGTGGACTGAAACGTCCAGTTCAGCAAGTCCGGACTTGTATAATGGAGCATATCGGCCTGTCGGCCCCAATCTTCCGGAACACCTTGAATATAAGTGACGTACATATGATAAATCCCGTCATGCCAATAAACTTCCGGAGCCCAGAAGGTATTGTGCCCCCACTCCCGCTCAAGTCCCGTCAACGTGCCTCTATACACCCATTGTTTCCCGTCGGTCGATGAAGCTACTCCGAGGTCGGTTCCATGAACCCAGGCGAATTTCCGGTCCTCGGCTGTCGCTCTGCGGTTCGTATAAATCATCCACCATTCCTTGGCCTGCCTGTTCCATATGACCACAGGATCGGCCGCTCCGTCATAAATAGGATCCCTGTATAATGGGGCTTTCATCGATCATCCGCCTTCCGAAAATTATTGTAGCTTTATAGGTTACTCGGGAAAAACTACATACAGAATTCAGGCTAACAAATAGGTCGTTTCTTGTCTACTGTAATTTCGATCATTTTTGTGCATTATTATTAGGATAAAACATAAACAACCCGCAAGCGGTCACTTTATTCGGTGCGCTTGCGCGTCACAATGCATTCATCCATTCATTACCCGATCGTTTTGAAATCGCTGACGGTATTCTCCCGGGGTTACGTCTTCAAGCTGTTTAAAGCGCCGGATAAAGCTGGATACGTTATAGTAGCCTACTTCCTCCGCGACAACCTTTAAGGGCAAGTCGCTGTCTGCAAGCAATTGCTTCGCCGTCTCCATGCGAAGATTTGTCGTATAGTCCAGTAAGGTAAGGCTTGTTTGCGATTTAAAGTACTGGCTCATATTGGGAAGCGCCATCCCGTAATCCCGGGCCATGTTTTGAAAGGAAAAATCGCAATTCCGGTAGTTCTTCAAAATATAGTTGATCATGGAATCGACTGAACGTACAGACTCTTCAACGTCTTGTTCCGAATGTTCCAGGATCGAACAGATGTCAACACATACGGATCGGATCAACCGTTCAAAATCATCTAGCGTTTCAAGCCTTTCCAAAGTGAAGACGTCCGGATAATTGGAGGAGCCCTGATCGTCCAATCCCATATCGGACCAGGCTTTATTCACCGTGCGGATGATATCGTAGCATAGACTCCGCGCAACAATGACCGGAGGGTGATTCGTCCGGACATAATCAAGCATAGCGGATAAATTCAATTCAGCCTTGGCGGCATTTCCCGAACGGATCGACTGCAGCAGTTGTTCCATCCCTTGATGAGGGTATTCTTCGAGCACTAAGCGGTTTGTCGGGATATCTCCATAATAGATGGTCTGGTCATTGCCTTGAATAAATCGGTAGTCGGTTGCCGTATCGGCTTCCAGATAAGAACGGGGGATTCCGGAAAGTTCAGCGATACTGCCGACTCCTAGCGTAATGGGGCCTTCGGTCCTTGTACGAAGCTCTTCCCTAAAAAATTCAATGCTTCTTGCGAAGAAATCCTCGTCGATCCCATCGACAATGAGCAGGAAAACGCAGCGATTGCGGTCTACGTGCTCCATACCGTACCCTGGAAGGCCTAGCGGCAGCAGCTTTTCCATCTCTCCGACTGCGAGGCGTCGCTCCCTATCCGGATTCGCAGGCAGCTCCACAATAGCTACGCGAAATAAGGTGCCTTGTACCGGGAAATCGGTCTCCTCCCCATACAGGCGCAGTTCCTCTGCGGATGTAAAATCACCCTTTAATAATGCGAGCAGCGATTGATTCTTTGCCGCCGCTGACGTATACTTTACCCGCTCATCCAATTTTCTGTTTTCCTGAGCCAGTGAGCTGAGCGCATGCCGAACGGTTTCCAATTCATTTAAAGGCCTTGTCTCGGAAGGGTACATCCGTTCCGTTTCAAGCTTGAGCTGACGGATCGGCCGATAATTCCATCTCATGCTGAGGAAGATAATGAGTCCGCCTATCAAAAGGACAAAGGTGATCCCATACTGAAATACCCGCTGGGCATGCTTAAGATCATCCAATACGAACCGTACCGGGAGCAGCGTCACGAATTTCCAGCCTGTCTGATCGGATTGCACTGTAAAGAGATAATGGTCCTCGCCGCCGATCGACACGATTCTGTCCGATTGATTCGAGTCTGTGCCGATGATTTCATCCGCCATTTCCTCCTGAGCTTTCCCATCCGCCCCTACTCCTGTGAGAAGACGATTATCCCGGTCCAGCACCAATGTTAAGCCGCCCGTTTGAACCTGGTTGGAGAGCAGCTTTTGGATGGCGCTTTCCTTGATCAAATAAACAAGGGTTGCATAATGCTTGTCTTGATAAGGAAGGATGGGAATCAGTATCCGCATCAGACGGTCTTGACCCCACAATGCGGCTGCCGGCTGCCGAATCTCGGTGGTTGATAACGTATTGAGATCTTGGGTAATCTGTTGATCCGTCCAATCTTCGAATGGATAGATTTCCGTCAAAATATCAAAAGAATAGACGCTTTTATTGGTATAAACCGAAGATTCCCCACGGTAATAGAGCCATATCTCATGGATAAAAGGGGTAATTTCGTAATATCGCTTCAATTCGTTTACAATTCCCCATGCTTTATACCCGGGATCGTCAGACACTCTGTACTGCGATAATTGATTTTGCTTGAGCATCATCTGATACGTCGTATCTTCCAGACGCTTGAATTGTTCGTCCACGGCTTGCCTGACCTTATCCAGCGTGTTCTGGTTGCCTGCAATAACCTCTTTCTGCAGCCGGTCGACAAACACATTGTATACCACAAAAGTCATCGCCGAAATGGGCAATAACAAGACCATAAGATAAGTAACCAGATACTTGATAAATATCGGATATCCTTTAACCCGCCCCATCTGACCTCCCCCTTGCGATAGCGCAGCTTATTCCCGAGATGTTCAGAAGCGGATGAGGGTTGGACACCTGCTCGTATCCAACCCGGGTCCGTTATTTTCTGTTTTGGAATCTGTCATAAGCCGCTTGGTAAATTTGTATGGCTTCTTCAATGCCCATCTTTTTTATCGTATCGGCGAATTTATCATAGTTGTCGACCGGTTCGTTGCCCATAATAAATTTGACCCACATCTCTCTCGTATACGTATCCACTTCACTCATAATTTTGCCCAGGGTCTGGCTTTCCTCTCCGGTAAAGGTGAGCGCCGGGAGCAGAAGCGACCGGTCGGCTTCATACCAGCGTTTGTTCGCTTCCTCCGCCTCAGGGTATTTCAACTCGAAGGAGGCCCATGCATCGTAGCTCATCACTTTCACCATTCCGGTTGTCGGCAGCGCATACTTCTTCACCGCTTCTGTCGGTACGAAGCCTTCCGGACTGTTGAAAACGGCGTCGGTATATTTCTTTTTCCCGTTCTCTACCGTGTAGCTCACGCCTTCAATCCCCCAGTTCTGCAAATCGCTGCCCTCAGGACCGATCATGAAATCAAGCAGCTTGATCGCGGCAACCGGGTCTTTCGCCTGCGAGCTGATGACCGCGCCGTCGAGCGGAACGTTCTGTACCATCTGGGTATGGCCGCTGTAGGATTTTCCTGCAGGCCCGATGGGCGGGCTCAGCCCAATCAGCTTGAAGTCCGGGACATTGTCCTTCATCAGATCTTTAAAGTTGTTAATGCCCGAAATCACCGCACCGTAAGCGCCGATGGTATTGTTGGCCATTTTCGCTTCAAACGCTTTTTTATCCAATGCCGCAAATTCACTATCGATTAAACCTTCTTTATACCAGCGGTTCATTGTTGCAACATATTCTTTAAATGCCGATTCATACGGACCGAACGTCACCTTTCCGGTATCCGGATTCAGATGGAAGGTGTCGGCTAAAATGCCGTAGCTCGGAGCAAACGATTTGATGCTGCCCAGACTGTCACCGCGTTCGCCCAAAGGGATCTCATCCGCTATCCCGTTGCCGTTCAGGTCGTTCTCTTTAAACGCTTTCAAAACGTCGTACCATTCATCAATCGTGTTCGGTGCCTGTAATTCAAGCTTGTTCAGCCAATCCTCCCGGATAATATGTCCGGAGTAAGCAATCCGCCTCATGTCGATATCGATTTGCGGGAACTTGGCAATGGTGCCGTCGTCCATCATAATTTGCTTTTTAATTTCCGGATGCTCGTCAAGAATCTTCTTATAATTCGGCGCATGCTCCTCGATCAAATCGTTCAGCTTCAGGGCAATGCCTTCCTGTACCAGCTTTTCAATGCCTCCGGGGTAGTTCCTCGGCACAAACATAATATCCGGATACGTGCCGGAAGCCATCATAATGTTGAATTGCGTACCGTCGCCGGGCAGCTGGTAGATAATTTTCGTATTCGTACGTTTCTGAATTTCTTTAAAGCCTTCGATGTTTTCAAAGCCTTTTACCGCCTTCGCTTCCATGTTCGTATTCATAAAGAAAGTCAGTTCAGACTGCTTTTGCTCCGATGCCTGTCCGTTGCCCGGCGATGAAGATGGTGCAGGGGCCGTATTATTGCCGGCTGAACATGCGGAAAGCGTGCTTAGGCCCATCGTCAACGCAAGAGCGATCCCCATCATTGTCTTTTTGTTCATTTGTTTCTTACCCTCCCTAATTTATTTTAATTCATATCAACATCCAGTCAAAGCTAAACATTCCCACCCCCCTTTGAATTTTCATGCTCCTCACCCTTTGAGAGCGCCGATCATGACACCTTTCGTAAAGTGCTTCTGGATCAGCGGATAGAGAACCAGAATCGGCAGCGTCGATACAATGATTGTTGCGTGCTTGACGACCTCTCCGAGGAACGGATCGCTGTCCGAAGCCAGATTCGTAATATCGCTGGTACTGTTCTGGATCAGAATTTCCCGAAGCACCAGCTGCAGGGGGATCAAATCCCGGTCCCGCAGAAAGATTAACGCATTGGCCCAAGCATTCCAGTGAGC
The DNA here is from genome assembly GCA_041281825.1 of Paenibacillus tarimensis. Classification (GTDB taxonomy): domain Bacteria; phylum Bacillota; class Bacilli; order Paenibacillales; family Paenibacillaceae; genus Paenibacillus_D; species Paenibacillus_D tarimensis_A. Next base: position 5,430,771 of record CP166298.1, read on the forward strand.
GACGCCATAGAACAGAACCATCACAGCAAGCAGGGGGACGGATAGAGGCATAATGATTTTCCAAAATACCGTCCAATCCGATGCACCGTCAATCTTGGCGGACTCCTCCAGCTCATAAGGGATCGACTGAAAGGAGGTCCGCATAATGATCAGGTTCCAGGTCGCGATTAATCCGGGAATAATAAGAGCCCACCTGGTGTCCAGCAAGCCCAGATTTTTGACAAGCATGTACTCGGGAATGAGACCGCCGCTGAAAAACATCGTGAACACGATCATCATCATCATGTATTTTTTCCAGTACAGATCTCTTCTGGAGAGCACGAAAGCAAACAATGCCGTAAAAAATACATTCAATACAGTCCCTACAGTCACATAAAACAAGGTGTTTTTATACCCGACGCCGATCATCGGATTTTTCAGCACCAGCTTATACCCCTCCAGATAAAATCCGGCCGGCTTCCACAAAATGCCCGAATGCGCGACCAATTCCGAAGGCGTACTGAGTGAAGCGAAGAGCACATAGAGAAACGGATAAAGCGTAATAATCATTAAGAACGTTAATAACAGATAGTTAAAGCCGTCAAATATCTTTTCGCCGAGGCTTTTTTTAATCACGGTATCCCTCCTACCACAGACTTGTTTCGTTCACTTTGCGGCTGATGCGGTTGGCCAGAATCAGGAGCATGAAGTTAATAACGGAGTTGAACAGCCCCACCGCCGTACTGTAGCTGTAGCTCGCCTCCAGAATGCCGCGCCGGTACACAAAGCTGGAAATGACGTCCGCCGTTTCATAAGTCTGCGCATTATACAGCAGGATGATCTTTTCGAATCCAACATTCATCATACCTCCGATCTGCAGGATAAGAAGGATCACAATTGTCGGCATAATCCCCGGCAGCGTCACATGCCACATTTGTTTCCAACGATTGGCCCCGTCTACGGTTGCCGCGTCATATTGCTGCGGATCGATCGAGGTCAAGGCCGCCAAATAAATAATCGAGCCCCAGCCGATCCCTTGCCAGATCCCGGAACCGACATAGATCGTCCGGAACAGATCGGGATTTAACAGCAGGTTTTGCCGCTCTCCTCCGAACCACGATATAATCGTATTGAATAACCCCGCCTTGGCCGAAAAATCGACGATCATACCGCAAATCACCACGAGCGATACGAAGTGAGGCAAATAGGTCACCGTCTGAACAAGCCGCTTAAAATATGCACGCCGCACCTCGTTAAGCAGCAATGCCAGAATAATCGGCGCCGGAAAGGCGAAGAGCAGCTCATACACGTTAATCAGCAGCGTATTCCGCAGGATCCTCCAAAAATAATGGCTGTTAAAAAAATCGGTGAAGTGCTTAAAGCCTGCCCACGGACTGCCCGTAATCCCCTGAGACGGAAAAAAATCCTTAAACGCAATGATGGAGCCGTACATCGGGATGTACTTGAAGATGATATAATAAGCGATACCCGAAAGAGCTAAAAAATAAAGATACTTATTCTTCCTGAAATCTTTTCGAATAAACAGCAGGTATTCAGGTAAATGAAACGGTCCGGCCCCGGTTTCTTTTTTCATATACACGGCACTTCTCGGCATGCAGGCATGATCCCCTCTCGCGTTGCTTTTCTTTCGGTACCGAAACTATATCACCGCTGATAACGCTTTCACAATGCACATTTTTTTATGTGCAGATTTTATCAAGAAGGTTAAATAAAGCTGCAGAACGCCTGCAGCTTGCATATTTAAGGATTATTGCCTGGAATACACTCAAGACCTCTGGGAAGAATATCGCCAGAACAAATGCTTTTGTTTTTGGAACAGTTGAAAGAAATGCTGAGAGACTTATTAATTTCTCTTCTATATGGTCGGCAATAAAGATTTGTAAACGTCCATTACGCTCCAAAAGAAATACCTCCGAAACTCAAAAGCTTATGCTTTATAGAGCAACAATCGTATACTTCTCGCCTCTGGCCGTGGGAACTTCCAAATAGCTCCCGTTCTTCTCCGCCGCGAGCAGAGTCCCGTCCTCTTTCATCACGCTGACAGGTTGCGGCAGCAATAAACGTAACGAGTTCCCGCATTCAGAAACCACGTTCGCTTTCGTGAAACGATTGTCGGCCCATTCCAGGTCGACGACGAATCCGCCCCTTGCGCGAAGCCCCGATACATTGCCGGATGGCCAAGCCTTCGGCAGCGCCGGTAGGAAATGCAGGCAGCCTAAATGACTCTGCAGGAGCATTTCTGCTATACCGGCTATGGCTCCGAAATTGCCATCGATTTGAAACGGAGGATGATTATCGAACAGGTTTGGAAGCGTCGACTTGCGCAACAATTCCTTGGTATGGGTATAAGCCTGTTCCCCGTCCAGAAGACGAGCCCAGAAATTGATAATCCATGCGCGGCTCCAGCCCGTATGACCCCCGCCGTTATCTAATCTTCGCTTCAGCGTAACCTTGGCGGCTTCGGCCAGCGCCGGCGTCAAACCCGGACTGATCGTCGTACCCGGGTGCAAGCCGAACAGATGGGAAATATGGCGGTGCCCCGGATCCTTCTCCTCGTAATCTTCCAGCCATTCCTGCAGCTGACCGTGTTTCCCGATCTTCATCTCCGGCAAACGAGCTTTAATAGCTTCCCATTCCTTGCGAAACGCTTCATCGATGTCTAGCACAGAACTGGCTTCTATGCACGCTTCAAGCAGTTCTACCAAAATTTGCGTATCCATAGCGGGTCCATAGCATAGCGTTCCCGCTTCGCCATTTGGCAGTTTATATCGATTTTCCGGCGATACGGAAGGAGTCGTTACCAAATACCCCTCAGGACATTCCACGAGAAAATCCATAAAGAATAAGGCGGACTCTTTCATGGTTTCATAAGCCTTCTTCAAGAACGCCGGATCCGGATTGAATTTCCAATGCTCCCAGAGGTGAAGCGTCAGCCAAGCCGCACCCATGACCCATTGTGTAGCTGGAGGATAAATATCCTGAGGAGCGGTATCCGCCCAAATATCGGTGTTGTGGTGTGCGATAAAGCCGCGGCAGCCGTACATTGTTTGTGCCGTGATGCGGCCATTCTCCCTCATTCGCTCGATTAGCTCGAACAACGGTTCGTGACATTCGGCTAAGTTACAAGTTTCTGCAGGCCAATAATTCATCTGAGTGTTAATGTTTATCGTATATTTGCTGTCCCAAGGAGGAGACATTGAGTCGTTCCAGATACCCTGCAAATTTGCCGGCAATGAACCGGGACGGCTGCAGGAAATGAGCAGGTATCTTCCAAAGTGAAAGTATAAAGTGTATAAACCGGCATCGTCCGTCCCCTGCTGTACTTCCTCAAGTCGACTTGAAACAGGCAACAGCAAACGATCCGCGTCTGTTGTTGCTCCAAGCTTTAGCTTTACTCTTTGAAACAAGGCGCTGTAATCGTGAATATGTCTTTCCTTTAAGCGCTCATAGGAATAAGCCGCTGCCTTATCCAGCAACGCCAAACATTGGAGACTCGGTTTCTCGAAGCGGAACGTACTGGCTGCAGCCAGCACAAGCGTCACTTGATCCGCTTGATCGACAAGCAAATGCTCCCCGATGGCCCGAACCCGTCCCCCGGTATGGATGGCTTTGACAGCCGCACTGTAGGTAAGGCCATCCTTGCCGCCGCAATCGTTCGTCATCACAATCGTATCCGTCCCGTATCGATACGATTGGTCCATATTCTTGCCCTTCTTGCGCTCAAACCGCGATGTAAAGGTCAAGGCACCGGGTCGATCCGCTTCTAAGCGGATGACCATCACCTGGTCCGGATAACTGCAAAATACTTCCCGGCGATACTTGACGCCCCCGTATGTATAGGTAGTTCTTACAACTGCCTTATCCAGATCCAGCTCCCTTCGGTAATCGCATAATTCCCCTTCGGGATGCTCGAAACGGATAAACAGGTCGCCCGCCGTCAAATAATGTCTTTGGCTTCGGGGTGTTCCGGAAAATGCGACTTCCGCCAATTGGTGAGCATCTTTCAGTTTTCCGTCAAACAGCAGTTGACGAAGGGCCGGAAGGTTCTCAAGCGCATCAGGATTATTCCGATTTCTTGGCCCGCCATACCAAACCGAATCCTCGTTGAATTGGATTTGCTCTTGCGAAGCGGTGCCGAAAACCATACCCCCAAGACGACCGTTCCCCACCGGTAAAGCTTCGTTCCAATTTTGTGCCGGCTTGTTGTACCACATCAATGTTTCGCATTGTAATGTCATTCGGTTCCCCTCCAGAAAAAGGGACGTTCGAAAGGATCCGCTTCGAACACCCCTTTTTTGATTTTTCCCGGATCATACATCAAACCTTTTCACCAGGTAACCCTTCCAATTTTAAGTCCAATATGATGAGATCATGCTGTTTATAATCATATTTATGGATCGCTTATTAACCGTTTGAGGTTACGTCTACCTCCGAACCTTCCCTGTGCAAGTAGGCAACCAGCACATCTCTGATTTCGGAATCATCCTCTACAATAAGAATATGCACCGCTTGAGCACCCCTCATGCCTCTATTAAACCTTCGTTTATAATAAACCTTATCACTCTTAATAACGCTTTCACAATCTTCACTTTTTATATGCTGAATTTATTATTAAATATTGGGTTGTTTTATCAGTGATTTGGGCGACATCTTATTTTTGGATTATTGCTCGAAATCCATCTCCTAATGATTCTCTGCTATTCTACCAATCCGGTCCGCTCCAGACCTTCGACGAACCGTATCTGGGTGAATATATACAATAGCAACAGCGGCATGATCATTGCGCTGCCAAGCGCACAAAGGGTCGCCCGCAACCTATGCGGGCGACCCTGCTAGCGGATCCCTTACTTATTCGCTAAAAGAAATATCCCCGGCAAACTCATTGACAACAAAATTGCCGTTCTGCAGATCGGTAATCAACTCGCCGTTAATCCGTACATTCTTAAACCGAATATTTTGAACAACCCGTTCCTTATCGTAGCCGTATATCCGGGAAGGATTTGTATTTTTGCCGTTATAAGTAATATTGCTGAACTCAATATTCTCGATTCGTCTGCCAGGCACCGGATTATATTTTTCATTCCACACCACGCGGATATCGAACAGCTGGCCAAGCTCAAAATCCTCCACCCGGATATCGTTGAACGTAACATTGCGGACCGTATTGTTGTCGCCTGCACAGATCGCCATGACGCCCCAATAATTTTCCTGCGGCTCGTGATGCTCAAGTACATCGATATTGTCAAAACGGATATTTTCTACAATATCCCCGATGTGCTCATGGTCGCCGTGAATGCCGACATGCATCGCATGGGCAACATCAGCCCAAAATACGGAATTGCTGACGGAAATATTGCGCGAATCGCCGTGATACTTTCCGCGGCTGCCGTAAATCGCAATGCAATCATCCGACGTTCTCAAAAAAACATCTTCAATTTCAACGTTCGAGCTGGCCATCATATCAATCCCGTCGCACCAGCCGCGCGTACTGAACGATTTAAAGTTCTTGATCCGAATATGCTCGGATTGGCCGAGATAAATGCTGTAATGCGGAGGATCGAGCAAAATAATGCCTTCTACCTCGATGTTTTTCGAAAACCGGATTTGCACGCCGCGCAGATAGGTTGTCTTTTCCATGTCGGACATATAGAGAACACCTCTGCCGCGAATCACGATATTCTCCGAATGCTCGCAGATTAAGGAAGCATACAGAATTGATCCGCCTGCGAGATAAACCGTAGTCCCTGACGGGATATGAAACGCGGGATCGTCAAAATGATGAATCCCGGGCGAGAAATAAATCGTTGCCCTCTCTCCATTATTCGATTCCGATAACCGCCGCAATTGTTCGGTTAAATCACCGGACGAATGATCCCCGGGCCCAATCACCAGCACGTTCGAATCGTCCGGCTTAGGAGGCGTCTTCTCGATCGGGTTCGCAAAAAGATGCAAATTGCTGAACCGTTCGCCGTTAATTTCAATGGACAGCTTGCACGGCCGGTCCAGCGTAAATGTAATGACATTCCCCTCGGTTTGAAAGCTTATATCTGAAGATAACGGCCGAATGACCGCTTGTTCAATCTTCTGCTTGTTAGCAACGACACGAACCTCGACCGTTCCCTCCATATCGAAATAAACCATTGATGTCGACCGGACATCATGCATGTCCACCTTCGCCTCAAATACAAACAATCGCTGCCATTCCCCGCCGGGCGTACGCACACTTATGGAAAAATCGTCCTTCCCGATAGCCCCGGCAGGTTGTTCATAAACAACTAATTTGCTCATTTGTTCTCCCCCAGTAATAGGTTATTTAGATAGCTGCTAGCGTTACCCCAAACGCTAATGGACACAGGATGTGTCCCCCATTAATCGACAGCCTCCTTGGTGTCTGTTAGAGTATTGTGCGACTGCATATAATGATTAGGCTAACAAAAGGGGCGTTTGTTGTCTATTGTGATATTAATCTTTTTTGTGCATTATTTTTAGTTATTCCTCTTGGAAAAGTGGATAACTAAAATATTCAGATAAGCATGCTGCAGTTAGTCAATCCACCGGAATCTCAACGATATCGTTATACTTCTTCCGATAATGAATCCCCTTAATAGTCAGGTATTCCGGCTTTGCGATCGTGGATCTGCACATCCAAAAAAGCAATGACCAATTTGAACCCTTAATATCACATGTCGAACAAACCAGATGTGCCATTAATGCCACAGCTGCTGCTGTTGTTGTAATTCAGAACGATCGGATTGTTACCGAATGGTATTCCGGCTATCACCATGCCAAGTCTGGAACTCCCCCAGTAACATCCGGTTCCCAGTTTAACGTTTATTCGATAGAAAAACCCACATCGGCCTAGCTCTAGCTTTAGCGGTCATAGATGCTGGTCTCGATCTCGATACACCGCGATACATCCATATATGTTAAGGGCATTACAGGTAAAACAATCTCGCAATTAATTACTGAGAAAATACTTGAACCACTGCAATTCAAGAACACCGAATGGATTGCAGTTCCGATATTTTAAAAGACATCATTTATTTCAAGTAGAAAAGACCACCGCTTAAGGTGGTCTTCAATGATTTAAGAACATCGACCCAAAGTTTCATTAATTGGTAGTTGGGACTATATTTCTAACCAAGATCGGCAAATTATCTCTATATCCTATAAAGTAATTCAGCCCATCTTCTGTTGTAACATACACTTGAAATTCCCACTGATCACCTAATGGAAAAATAATTGAGGTGATTTTAAATTCTTTTCTACCTTCAATGGTATTCGCAACAATGGTTTCTGGTTTGTTTAACACAAACTCTACTGAGAAGCTTTTAATTGTTTCAAACTCGTCATCTGATATAGGTGAATCGATACCATAAATATCTGGGAAATCCATAACAATCAACTTTAATATTCTATTATATCTCTCGCTATTTTTAATGACTTCTATTTTATTTCCAGACTCGTATAGATTCATTTTCGATGCTTTATTTAGTAGTGATTGATTGGTATTATTTGCGTTAAATAATATTAGGATAAAACAAATTACTATCAGTAATATTATTATTGATATCCATTTCGTTGAAATTTTCAAGAATACCCCCACCATTGTCAACGTTTCTGCCTATTTAGCTTAATTTGTTTTCCTTCTACTTTACCATATTATCAGAAAATAAGATTAATTCTATCTGAAGTCAAAAGAGATGGCAATATGCCGCCTTCTTCCGATATAGATCTCTTAGTATTTGGTGTAAATTAACAGGTCAAAATTGCTGTCGAAAAAGGCTTTGCTCTTCCCAAGTGAACCCGCTACATTGTCATGAGTGGCTTCTTCCTAAAGGGATCTTCAGACTGCACGGCAGCCGGATGTCCTTTTAAGTAACGTTCTTCGAGGGAGCTTAACCCTTCAGATACTGTGAGGATAGTTGTTTACGCAGCCGCTTTTTGTCTACCTTATCCACAGCAGTCCGAGGCAAATGATCTAGAATGAAAAGATGAGTTGGCCATTTGTGCCGTGCGAGACTCGGTTCGCAAAACGCCTGCAGCTGTGCCAAGTCCAGGCTACCTCTGTCCCGCAGAACTACGCAAGCGACGAGCGCCTCACCTTCGCCGGGAAGTGGGAGTCCGATGACGGCTGCATCATTAACCATTTCATGAGATACAATCACCTGCTCCACTTCAGCAGAGTACACATTGGAACCGCCTACAATCACCATATCCTTCAGGCGATCCAATACATAAAGGTAGCCATCAGCATCTAGACAACCGACGTCTCCTGTGCGGATCCAGCCATCGAGCATCGCTTCTTTAGTCGCCTCTGGTTGGCGCCAATACCCTATCATAGTCTGCGCACCACGAACAATTATTTCACCGGACTCGTTTACTTCCGCCTCCCGGTCATCCTCTGCGATGATCCGAATTTGAAATGCCTGTTCCCCCTGTGCAGCTAGATCAGCTGGACGACCTACTGATCGAAGACGAATCGGCTCGTCTAGATGATGTTTGGGAAATGATCGGCTGATAGACATTCCGCATTCCGCTTGCGAATAGTTGTTGACGATTATTGCGCCTGGGAATTGAGCAATCGCGTCCCGCAAGGTTTTTGGTGGAATGATGGACCCACCGCAACCGATCACTTTCAAGCTTTGCATATCTTTACCGGTTGCGGATACCTCGCGGATAAGGTCGCGAAGCAGTTGACCCACCGTACTGAGATGTGTAATCCGGTCGCGTTCCACGGCTTCCAATATGCAGTGCACATTGGCCGGATAATCATCCATAAAGACCAAACATCCTCCAGCAGCCATGGTCGCCCACAGCTGGAATTGCCCGACAAGATGCGAAAGGTTAAGCACCAGCACACGACGTTCATTATCATAACCAAACCCAGCGGAGGGAGTAAGTTGATTCCATGCTGCCATGCCGCGATGCGAATGCATTACCCCCTTGGGTCTGCCCGTTGTTCCGCCTGTGTAGATCAGTACGGCTGTTTCATCTGCATTTCGCTTGCATCCGTCATCTGGAGATGAATCAAGATCCTTCTGTATTAAAAAACTCAGCATAGGAGATGTAGAACCTACTTCAGTGGAGAACAGTTTCGGAGGATTCGAGAGAAGTTGTACCGTGGAATTAGCGGATCCGGCGTGACGAATGTCATGGATGAGGATGTAAGGTTCCGCATCCTCAAGAATGGCTGCAATTTCAGGTACAGCTAGCAAAGGGGACACCGCGAGCGGGATTGCACCGATCCCAACCGAGGCATAAAGCGCTGCAACAAGTTGGGGATCAGGATCACCAAGAAAAGCAATTCGTTCACCGGGACGGAGACCCTCGGCATACAGGGCAATACTGAGTTGTTCTGCAAGGTGGTGAAGTTCCCCATAATTCATAGTCTGACCGTGACGCAAAAGTGCTGGTGCCGCCGGGTACAACCTTGCTGCCAATGGCAAGCGTTCAGATAGTAGCATGATATCACCTCCAATAGTTTATTTTTCAGGTATGAAAACTAGGAATAAGAAGATTATACCTTATCTATGGAAGTTTTTTGGAATCAAGTTTTCCAATTAAATTCATCAGTTCTCCTGATAAATTCGCTCTTCTACCAAGAACTCGGTTACCGCCTATGATGTTGAGCTATACTGCCCGTCGCGGAGGAAAGGACTGCCACGAGGCAGCCCTTTGATAGGAACTATTTTTTAATAACTTACGGGTACTCATCAACTAACATCAGCTTTGAGAATCGATAGTAGACTTCTCCGGCCAAGAACATACCATCATCAAATTACCTTCTAAATCTTTAAAATTGAACTCCGCGATATCAGTCCAAGTTTGGTCATTCATTTGCACCACTCCTCTTAGCGTAATAGCCATCTTCTCCGAGCCACTGAATAGTTGCCCCAGTAACGATCCCAGAATTGTTCTTATGAAAGGTAACATGAACATATGCAGCTTTGGAATAGCAATCGATCTGTGTCTCTGTTTCGTTTTGGAGGAAGAGCTCGAGTTTAAACCCAAATATGGAGATAAAAAGCCGTGATTGTTCCACGGTAACCGGGATCGGCATGAAGGCTTCGTATTGGCCCGCAAGTCTTTCATAATCCGTATGCGGTGCCGGTTCACCAACATTGGGATCTGCTTTCTCCGGGTCGTTAATCGTTTCTCCGAATATCAAAGCTGCCAGATCACGGTTCATTTTTTCAAGAGGCGATAACAGAAAGTTGCTTAACGTTATCACCAATAACTGATCATCCTTAAACCGAGTCATACGAGTGAAAAATCCGGAATCATTTAACCCTCCATGGGAGATCCTTTTACGGGTGATTCCACTAAAAACTTGCTCATCGATATACCAGCCATATCCGTAGTTCTCTCTAAAGGGCGTGAAGATGCGTTCTAAAGTGTGCCGGCTTAGCAACTGGCCAGTCTGGAGAGCTTGATCAAACCGAAAAAGATCTGAAGTCGTAGAAAACAGTCCGGCCGCGCCTGCTAGAGTCGACATGTCGACGAACTTGCCATCAATGACCCGGTCTTCATACGCCGAATATCCATCCGCTTGCCCTTTATGTATTTCTTCTTCACCCGCATAACCTGAATTTTGCATTCCTGAAGGCTCAAAAATGGTTTCTTTTAAGTACTGGCCGAAAGTGTATCCAGATACCATCTCTATTATACGACTTAGTAAAATATATCCTGTATTGACATAAGCGAACTTACTCCCTGGTTCAAAAAGAAGCGACCCATCACTGGAATGATTCAGACCAGACGTATGCGTGAGAAGATGATGGATGGTAATTCTGTTCCCGCTTGGAATATCTGTCAGATACCAATCGATCGTTTGATCCACATCCAGAAAACCTTTTTCGTGTAGCAGCATGATCGCAGTTGCGGTTATCGGTTTGCTCACGGAACCCAATCGGAAGATCGTATCGCTGGTGTTTTTAACTTCATGTTCCCGATTGGCCATACCGTAGCCTTCATTCAGCAAAACCTCACCGTCGTACGCCACCAATACTGAACCACTGAAGTATCCCAATTGCTCATACGCTTTTAAGTAATCATTAATCCTAGTTTTCATCGCATCTTTGTTACCGCAACTTATAGACGGGCCTCCATATCCAGACGAGACAAAATGAATCATATGCATTTATCTCTCCTTTTTGCTCGGGTTTAAATGTCGTCGGTTACGATTTTATGATCATTTGTGTTATTCCTTTACGCATTGATCGCAACCCCATACCATGAGGGTGTATCCATCCGGATCCGTAAAATGAAACAGCGCTGAACCGTCCTTAAATGTCTGAACATGAGTGGTTACAACCCCTTCAGATTGTAACCTCCTGTGGAAACCGAACACGTCTGACGTCTCAAAGTTGAAAGCAACAAGGCTATCCGGACTCGATTTTTTGGAATCGATGATGAAGGTCGGACCAAGCTCCTTTCCCGTTCGCAAACCGGTCGCTCCAGTCGGAGTCATCCATTGCCTTTCCATATTCAATATGTTTTCATAAAAATCTCGCATTATGTCCACATCCTCGACATGCCGAAATACCACACCAATATGGCTTAACTGTTGCTTCGGGTCGTTCATTGCCATTCTCCTCTCAACTATGATAGTACGGGGACAAACCGGGATATCAGATCTGCTATTTCATTGGAGCGGTCCGTGGGATTTAACTCCGACCAGATCATTGTCGGCGGACCGGAACGGTCATGATAACAGAATACGTTTGTAGAACCAGATGTCTGAATTTGTTCAACATAAGCAGTACTACTTGCTTTCACCTTCTCGTATGCCTCATGGATGTTTGACGCTGTGAAGTGAATAACCGTCTCCTGCTCGAAGCGTAACGGGTCTGCCGCTTCCACCAGTACTACGACTGTTCCCCACGATTCCTTCGCTTGAAGTCCAATCGTAGATTGATTTCTCCATAAGACCTGCAGTCCCAATTTTTTTGTGTACCATTCTTCTGCCTTCGATTTATTTCGTACACGTAAACTAACCATTCGAATTCGATTTAATACCGGGTCGCCCATTATTCTCCTCTCCCTCTCTTGAACTCATTTCACTTGTATAACGAAAAATTTTGCCGAATCGATACGCAGGTATTAAAAAATAATTTCCGATTCAATGAAACACAAATTCCCTTCCGGGTCCCGAAATTGAAAATAAAGAGCTCCCTTGTTTTCTTCCTGAGACACTTCGATTTCGTTCCGATTCAATTCCATATAGGCGCGACTGATATCATAGGGATCACTGCGCAGGAAAGCTTCTAAAAAGCGGTTAATGACTAGATGCGGAGGTTCTTTTTTGGACATAGCTTTGTTAGGTTTTTTTGATTGAGACATGCGGGAACTTTTCTCTACACTATGAGGGTGAAAGTGTTTGCGGATTCCGGTTCTTGCACGATGAAGCATGGCTTTAACCGCGCCTTCCGAAGAATTGATCATTTCTGCCGTTTCCTTTGTTGTAAACTGAAAGATATCTATGAGTAACATAACAGTCGCTTGACTTAGGGGTATCCTATGCAGCAGCATTTCCAGTGAATCCCTAATCTCTATGGGGTCAGTTTCCATTGCAGGAATGTCAGGTTCGTCTTGCAGTACCTCAAACACGAGTTTATTTTTGCGGCAAATGTCAATCCAAGCATTCGTTGCAATGCGGAAAACATAAGCTTTTTGTAAAGGAATATGGACTTTCTTTCCGAAAGCAAACAACTTCATTAACGTTTCCTGTAGAAGGTCATCGGCATCCCAATCCGATCGGGTTAACATCCTGCAATAACGGTATAATTCGTGTTGATATTCATTAATCATGTTAAGTATGTATGAATGCGAGGAAAGATCCTGTTTGTCGCTCAATTATTTTCCGCCTTTCCATTTACAATCACTCTACTAATAACCCCGTTATCCTGATCGTTAACGGAGAAGGCTGTCGTCTGTCCGACGAATACGATCATATTCTAACACATCTTATTGAACAAATCTGCCCGTTAAACGGCCAAGAGCAGGTCGCCGCGGCGCCTGCTCCACTGATAATCATTTCGCTATGGTTAAGAAGCTTAAGGGGGAAATGCCTCGCTTAAAGACTACCTCTTAACTACTCCTTTAAGTCGAGTTTAACGCACTCAGGCGTGTCGGACAGGGCACTGGATTTCTGTAATGTATTCATTCGTATCGGCTGTCGACCATTCTCCGGCCAAATATAACTCCCGTTGCGGTCCAGCTATCTCGTACCGGTTTTCCTCCAGCCAATTCAACAAGCCGCTATATGCGTTATGGAGGGTTTGATAAGGTCCTTTATGGACCACGCATGCCATTTCGGTAACCCCTTCAAGAATCTTGACCTTGATACGGTCGGTTTCCGGCAAATCTCCAGATATCGGCTCAATCACCTCTGCATCGACGGATGAATCACTGTTGCCTTGGTGGTAAATTACCATGCAGGGAGGAACAATTTTCACTCCATGCTTTTCAATATGCTCCCCCAAAGCTTGCCATAGATGTCCTTGCTCGCTATGCGTTGGAATATGGTCCCTGATTGAAGCAACTCGTACCGGTTCAATCTGTTTGATAACACAATCATACCTCATTGCGTGTCCCTCCTCTTTCATATAATTCTCGATCCGAACAAGTCTTGCTTGCTCATCCCTTACTCTCGACAAGATCTCGGAATGCTTCACTTCTAGGAACGTCCGCAGGTGTTCAGGGTCCATGTCCGCATGGAGAAGGATAGAGATCTCCTCTAAGGAAAAGCCAAGATCCTTCAAGGCCATGATCCGATTTAGTTTGGACATCTGGCTTGCCATGTAATAGCGATAACCAGTAGAAGCGTCGATACGTGCAGGCTGCAACAGTCCTACGCTTTCATAATGCCTTAGAGCTTTCACCGTTACCTTACTCAGCCGTGCAAAATCACCAATTTTGAACATATTCATCTCCTGTGTGCACACTTATTTCGAGGTCCTCACCTACAGAATAAAGCTTTCCCTTGCAGGAGAGTCAAGAGGTTCAGGTAAATTTCTTTTTAAGTCGGACAAACCCACTGGGAACAGGCTGCCAATCATATCGGCAGCCTGCTCGTCATTCAACTATTGTCTCCGTTTGTTCAGTCCCACTTGAAAACTTTCCAGGCACTATTCTCTTTGACTAGAGTAAAATTAGGGTCACCAATTGAATGGTCTGTATTCAAGAAGTATACTTTGAGCAGCCTTACTTCTGAAAATAGCCCATATTCCTCTTTAATATCGTCTGCCCGTTTATCTGGGTCATTTCGTATCCACAATATTTTTTCAATGTTGTTTCTGGATTCGAAAATTGATGTTAGGGAATTCGCTTCTTGATCGAGTTTCGAATAATGAGTAGCACGAAATTTTTCAACATCATCTGCTTGCATTGCTTCAAACATGGCATAGATTGGCGACAAGAGGGCGGTGGGGATTGAGGGATCAATTATTGGTGGCCTTTCGCCGAAAAGTGTAGTTTCATTTGTTCGTAATAATCCATTGAGCCTCTCTATTTCCGCGTTCAATTTACCCTTCTCAGTTTCAAAATTAGATTTATTGGTCGAAATCTCATTTTCTTTATCTTTTATTACAATTTTGTGATCGTTGGTCAGTTGCTCTTCTTTCATAGCCATTTCTTGCTCAGACGCAGCCAATTGCGTTTTTAACGAGTTTATTTTTTCAGTTTGCAACACGATCACACTAGCTAACATTAGTGTCAGCAGACTAATAGTAATAACAACACCTCGTTTTTGCATGATTGATACCCCCTTTACAATGTTACTCCCCTTCTGATGAGACGCGAAAATATATTTTTTGTTTCTCGATTCAAGACTAGTTGCGGAAAACTACCCAATCGCTTAATGAATAAAGGAGCAGCTGCCGCGGCAAGTTGCTCCTTACTGATTGAATTATCGTACTCGTTAGCCACCCATGCCCCTCACGGGGCACCACAGATAATGAAAATTTTGAATCGGCGTTTTATACTATTCTTACGGCTGGTGAGGAAGGTCGTTACGCTATGGTGTCGCGAACCCATCCGTTAGTCTGACTACGACGATCACGGTGCACCACGGAATGTCGCTCCTCTTAGGAAGCACGCAGGGTAGAGTAACCATTTACTGGTTGTTGCACCAGTCCTCAATATAATTGCCGTAGAAAGGTGAGTTTTATGGATGTCCTAATTGAGCGCGCTTGCGGTTTGGATGTTCACAAGAAGTCCATCACCGCTTGCATCATGACTCCCGAAGGAAAGGAGATTAAGACGTTTCGTACGCACACGGTTTTCCTGCTTGACTTGATCGATTGGATCAAGCAGCATCGATGTACACACGTAACCATGGAGAGTACCGGCGTTTTCTGGACCGTCGAAGCCTCATTCAGGAACGCTCCCGTGAACATAACAGGGTTCAGAAGGTCTTGGAAGGCACTAATATTAAGTTAGCTGCTGTTGTCTCCGACATTATGGGGTGGTGTCAGCTTCGCTGGTGCTACCCCTACTTGTCATAGTTATCTGATGTAAAAATAATGTCACCGTCTCCTAACCGGAGAATGACTTTATAATCACGCTTATTGAAGCTGTCAATCGTGCTGCCAAACATAAAGGAAGTATTGTCACTTTCCAAGATCGGTGAAGGCAGCAATTCGAGAGGTTTTACAAGTACACCAACAACAGGCTTGACACCATTGCTGTCTTTTTGGCCATAAATCGGTTCTGTTTTTACAAGCAAGGCTTTGCCGTTTGTAAGCTCCATATTTATTCGCCACATGTCCCCCTCAACGTTGGTTGTATAGATGAGATCTGCCTTGGAGACAGGTGAGCCTATAGCCCAAAAGTAAGTTAACAGTGCAAAAATCAACAGGAGTACTGTTAATCCCGTTACCACTTTCTTCGTTGTTTTTTTTCGCACTTTCTTTAGAAAATCAATTTCCTTCTTATTTACATGTAAATTGGTGTTGTCTATTGAAGTGGACAGTTTAGCATGAAGCACACGGCATGCATCGCATTCCTGCAAGTGTTGCTGGATGTCATGTTCAGTTTCCGCACTGAGCAAGCCGTCTATATAACTTGGCAAAAGGTCTTGGACAATATGGCATTTGATCATTTATAATACCTCCATAATTTTTTGTTTTGCTCGGTAGAAAGTGACACGTGCCCAATTTTCACTTTTGCCCAGTATTTCACCTATTTCTGCGAAGGAAAATTCACCGGATATTCGCATATGTACAATTTCTCGCATAGGTTCACTCAATTGGTGAATAGCTCGATACAAGTCCATTTTGTTGCTCTGGAACAGGTTGGCTTCCTCCGGCGACATATTCGGCGAAGGGATTTCTTCGTGCAACTCTTGGTTTGGATGCCTTTTTCTTTTCCCAAGTTCCTGATACCACACGTGCTTAGCGATCTGGCAAAGCCAAACACTTATTTTGCAGGAACCGTTGTAGGTATCAATCGAGTATACAGCGCGGTAAAATGTTTCCTCCGTTAATTCCTCAGCCAAATCTTCATCATGAGTAAGGCTTAGTAAATATCGGTAGACACTTTCTGCATAGTTTTTATAGATTTTTTCTATATCCTCTGCCACTTTCTCACTCCCTTCGACTATATATCCGATAAATTGATAGTTCGTTACAATTGAAATAAATTTTTTTTAGTATAAATGTCACTCATTCTTTTGCATTTTCGCTGATAGCCCCGTTACGCTGAACCTTATCATAATGTCACCACGCTATCCTGCCCGATAGCTTAATGGAGCTACCGGCATCGTACTGCGGTAGCTCCATAGTTGAAAGTGTATTCCGCTCATGTGATCCGTTAGCGAAGTCACCTGTGCATTGAATTCACTCAAAATGATACACGCTTTTACCATCTTTATTAAAACCAGTTAGAATGAACCCATCATAATAATTTTTAATGTATTTATCCTGCAAAGCAAACCATAGTCTGTTCCCATCAAATAATTCTACTATTTCCGCGTCTTTATCAATGTATTTGTCCGAGCCTTTGTGCTTGATGTGAAGCGTGCTTATCTGCGCTTCTTTTATTATGCCGTAGTAAAGCTGGTACTGCTTTTCTTCGTCCTTCGCGTTGGAATCAAGGTTAACCCAACCCCAAGTTACATCTTCTTCAGTAGGAAATGGCACAGTACCACCACCAAAACCCCATTTATACTTGTCACCTTTCTTATATACAATTCCAACATTGATGCCTCCGTTCGGATATTCATAGAAAATAATGACACCATTATTTACTTCATGCTGATAATAAATTTGTTTGTACTCTATCCCTCCCTGTTGAATTGCTTCCTCAATGGATTTGTATCCGTAATTCGTACAACCTGAAAATACATGTAATAAAAATACCAAGAGAAGAATCTTTTTCGCTTTTCTCAAATGGGGTCCTCCATTTCTATTAAGGCTTTACATCCCCAGGTAGCAACAAGCCGCCGGCAACCTGTTGCTGTTATTTAACTATCGTATCCGATAGTGCAACAGTCGTTTCTCTTTACTCCAGAGATTTAATTCATTTTTTCAACGAGGTAAATTATTTTCGGAATACTCTTCATTGTACGGTTCCCTAACCGAATCTTTAAATTTCATCTCACAAGCCCCGAAATCCCTGTAATTTTCCCTTGCTTGGTTCAAAGATATATGGTTTGCGCCGATGTTTATTTCAGGCTTGTCATGAGCCACTTCGTCATACTGCCAAAAGCAAACTTCACAGATTTCAAAGAGAGCTTCTTCTCTGCTATCGAAAGTAAAATAGTCGCAACAAGGACACTGCACTCTCACTATTTTATAAGCCCCTTTCCTTATCAGTTCAACTTCGTCTAAATTAAAACTTTTTACGCTAACCTGCCCGTTACTTCAACGGTCAGGAGCACCATGCGGAATGAATTCCTTAAATAGATTGAAATTCATCGGAAGTACGATTTTTCATTCTATATTCGTACCTCCCTCAAGTCTCCCATTCTGCAAATGCCTCGTTATCTTAGAGAAACGAAAAGGCAATCGTATAAACAACAATTCGACAATGAACGAAAGGGCCATGATTGCAATGAGCAACATAATCCGGCTTGCCTCTACATTCAACAAGAATGGGTAAAAGATAAGTTCTGATACGTATATCACCAAAAAGAAGTCTCTGCGAGTAGTTACAGTATTCAGTAATGCGGTTTGACCAGCTTGCTTAGCCATAGCGCCGAGACCGATAAAAGTCCAATAGGCCGACAAAACGTGTAGTGCCAACATAGCTTGGGAGTATAACTGCAGCTTGAGCGGAGCAACAACAAATTCCGGAAAACTCACATTGTATGGCATAAACATCTCCGGAATAGACAGGAATATCATCGCAATCGAAACCCATTTTGCTTTGTTAAATACCGTTTGATACGCGCTCAAATGTTGGAATGCCGACGCGATCATAATAAATCCGATAAAGTCTGGCAGCAGATCAAAAAATACAATACGGATATCCAAAAGGATAATTACAAATCCCCAGCCAAGCCGTCTAAATGCGCGGTACATCGAGGCATTCATCAGAAATAACCTCCTGACCGGACCAATCGCTTCAACTGATGATCACTAAGATTAAGGTTGTGGTTTATTGGAACATATTCAATAACGGTTCGACCATCCTCCGTCAAGAAGTGCAGCATAATTTTCGATTGATATACTTCCAAGGCTGCCGGCTCGTTATCGGGAATTGACCATTGGTATGTGAACGCCAAACGATCCCCTTGCACCAATTCTATAGGATAATCCAATGAATCAACAGGCTCTCCCGATAAATTTAACTCAAACCACGGCTTCAGCTTTTCGCTGAAGGTAAAATCCACTTTCTCTAGAGTGGCTTGTTTTGTCAGATTTACGACATAGCTTCCTTCTCCGCTGGAGGATGAACTCCCTGAAATAAAATCCACCAGTCCTTCTTCGGAGTTCCAAACGACATGAATCTCACCAATCGGAACCTTCTTAGGCTGTCCTTGATTGTAGTAAACCGTAACTTCATTTATTGTAATCGGCTCTTTGCTGTGCTGCTGGACTTCATCTGCTCTTAATTCCGCATATGCCTTCATCTCCGTATGATGGATGTGCTTGCGAGATTCATAAAATTCAAATCGAAGCTGCGGCAATTGCTCAATCTGAAGCCCCGTTACCTTATAATCAGCATTATTATTTTCCAAAAAAGTAAGTTCGATCCTTTCCCCCCAGTCGCCTCCGATCGTAATATTGTGATGAAGAAACAAAGGCTCCGCCAGCTGCATGCTTAGATAATACCAAATATTGCCCGCCCAGCTCCCCAGAATCAGAAGCATAACGACCGGCCATAAAATCTTTCTTTTCGATTTCAATGCAAGTTCACCTCGTAATCATCAGGAGTGCTAATCATCTGATTTTAATCCTCATCTAACGTCAGCGCCTCTTCTAAACCGATTCAGATTGGATGATTCATTTACTATTGCGTTAAACTGCCCGTTAGCTTAATTGAATGGTTAAAAAACCATATGTATCCAGTTTAAGACAGTTTCTCCTTTCCAACAACAACTTAAAGGGAATGCCTGTTGGGAAGGGACAATGTTCTTGTCTTCCGACAATTAAATATAAATCTTGTGCTATATGGTCCAATGACACAAATCTACCCGCAATGATGAATCAATAATACCCCCCATTAGATTTATTGACACAATAATCCCGCAATCATGAAGTTGATTGCAGGATTATTGTGTCAATAGCCGCTTACGTTGTACGACTGCCGTTGACTTGAAACTAGGGAGTTCTTATTGTATGGTAAGTACGGCATCAATAATGCCGTAATTTAAGGCTTCCTGATGTTTCATCTAATTGTTAATTAATCTATCCTGCCAAATAATTTAACGAGGCTGTTCATCCCGCGGAAGCCTCGTAATGGTGTTTTCTCTAAGCACTCGTTCTCCGTTAGTTGCATACATCCCGTTACTTTAATCGGTCATGAAAGAAATGAATGATTTCCTTCTTGACTTCATCCCACTTGCCTTTGAGAAAATGGTCTCCGTCGGGATACTCTACATACCTGTAGTCTTTATTGAGCTCGTCTAATTTTCGCGCAAAATCTCTGACTTGCTGTACAGGGGACATCCAGTCATTTCCACCGTGGATTATTAATAACGGGGCATTTATTTCGTCGGCCCAATTAATAGGTGAGCGTTTCATGTACTCGTCCGTGTTTAAGTTGGGATCCCCCACTAAGCGCATAAGAATTTCCTTCATGTTTTCTCCGCGTTTTTGATAAAGGTCAGTTAAATCAGTCGGCCCGCTTACAACGACAGCAGCTTTAAGGTCTAGCTGTTTCCTAATCGCTAAATAAGTCATTAATCCACCCCTAGACTGACCGATCATGACTTTCCGATCAGTGTCTACATAAGGTAATTGTTTTGCTACCTCGACTAAATTCAGCACGTCATGAATATCGTCGCCGCCCCACCGATCTTCCCCTTCTCCTCCGTCATTTCCCCTGTATTGAGAGGCAAGAACAACGTACCCTTTTCTCGCTAAAAAAGAAAAGAACGTTGATAATAGCGTGCTATTTATCAACGTTCGGTCTTCAGCTCCGCCTCGATTATAAATTAATAGCGGAGCTTTCTCCTTCATTTCTTTAGGTTTTACAATGAAACCAACTACTTTGAGTCCATCGCTTCGATAATGAATTCGAAATGCTTCAGCATGATCTGAATGGTGGCTTGGCATCAGTTCGATTTGCTCTTGATACAAGATCGAACCGCTTTCTTGATTAATGCTGTCCGCCATCATTAGTCCTCCTTTCACTTTTACGATAAATCCATATTCTCCATTCTCAAAAAAATCCCTTTTTGTATTGAACATTACTGCCCGTTTGCGTAACGAAGGGCTGCCGCGCGGCAGCTCTTTTGGTATTGAACTATCGTCTTCGTTTAGCGTAACGATTAATCGGCCGACTCTCTGGGAACTCCGAGTTTTTCCGATGCTGCCTCCATGAACTCTGGACAGAAGCAATAACATTTTATCCCAACGATACGATTATCCTCGGTTTCGATTGTTAAAACTTCATTTAGTGCAATGGGCTCTCCCATTGCAATTGTTTTGTAAAAGGCCACAGCAGTTTTTTCCCAAAGATTAATCATAACAGCCATCAGATCACTTCGTTGATAATGTGACGGGTTGTGGGACGCCTTCATGATCGTGTCACGACCAAATTCTTTACTGGACTGTGTCACAAAACTAAAGACGGCATTTTCAGCCAACAAGCCGGCAATTCCATTGAAATCTCGCTCGTTAAAGAAGTCAACGTATTTCTGAACAATATTCGCATCGGGTTGACCATGGGTTTGCTCCTTGGGAATCTCTGATGCAACAAGCTTACGAAGTGTACTTCTCCCCCGAAACAGCGCGGCTTGGACAGCACCTTCGGTGGTACCTATGACTTCAGCAGCTTCACTGGCCGTAAATCGGAACGCATCCATCAAAACTACCGCTGCGGATTGTTTTGGCGGGAGATATTGCAACAGATATTCAATGGCTTCATAAACGTCAAAGAGATCAGATGGATCATTCGTGGAGTATTGTTCATCCGTGTAATCTTCAAACTTTATTCTTTGTTGTCTTCTACAAATATCGATCCAATGGTTAGTGGCTACACGAAAAAGGTACGACTTTGGGTGCAAGATTTGTGTGCGAATGGAAAGAGCAGACAATGAAGTAAAGCTTTTCATTATTGTGTCCTGATATAAATCTTCCCCATCCCAAGGGTCCCCCGTTATTTTCCGGCAATAATTCCAAAGTTCAACCTGAAAAGGTGCAATGATCTCCCAGAATCGATCAAACATTGGGCGAGTGTCGGTCCCTAATAATTGTAATTGCGTTTGCTCGCTCATTTACTATCCCTCCTCATCTTCTTCCTATAGGTTTAGACGAATAAAATCTAATATTCTTTACGGGTAATCTACAAAAATTATGTTAATCTGCCCGTTACTTCAATGAAAGAGCAGACTACCGCGGCGGTCTGCTCTTCTTAACTATCGTACCCGTCGTATTATGAGGTTAACCAGTTTTTACTGGTTGACCACTTTGTTTAAGTGGTGTATTTATCGGTAGCCGGGGCAGATCGATCGTACCCCTGGGAATACATCCCGTAGCTAAAACTGATCGCCCCCTACTTGTAGAAACCATGTTTAAGCTGGTTGGGACTTAGATCCCGCATAACAAGCGATGTTATGGAACTATGAGCAGTATGTGGGGGTTACCGGCAATCATTCTAACTAAGAAAGGGAGAATCTCATGAATCCAGTCATCGGCCTGGATATTTCAAAAGGACGAAGCGATGGTCAGGCGTTTCTAGACAAAGGACAGCCCTGCGGTAAAGCCTTTAGTTTTCTCCATACCCAGGAAGGACTTCAGGATCTCTTAAACGTTATTACAGACGTTCGGAATAAGACGGGGAACTTACCCCCCGTCATCTTAGAATCTACTGGGCATTACCATCAGGCGGTTATCCAATTCCTCGAAGAACAAGATATCTTATTCTTGGTGGTCAACCCTCTTATCTCCAACCAAGCAAAGAAATCGAGTCTTCGGAAGGTAAAAACTGATGCTGTGGATGCATATCAACTTGGCGAGCTTTACTACAAAGAAGAATTCAAGCCACACAAGCAAAGAGGTGTTCAACTGTTAAATCTTCGTCACCTGACACGTCAGTATGAATCCCTTACCCATATGTATGTTCAAGCTAAATTACATTTTCAAGCTGTGTTAGATCAGGTTTTTCCCGATTATAAAGGGATCTTTGGGGACCTGTATTCAAAAGTTTCACTCTAAAGCCATTATTAAAGCTGGGGAGGCTAAGCTCACGGATAAGATTGCGTATCTCTGCCCTAGCCGTTCCGACCGTTGGGCCAACGAGAAAGCCAAGCTTATTATGAATGCTGCGATGAACAATCCTTTTCAAAAAACAGCTTACACCAGCCATCTCATTAGCCTGGAGTTGTACATTGACTTACTCCTTCAGTACCAAGAGCATCTATCCCACCTTGAAAATCAGATCGATGCTCTTGCAGAAGAAGTAGAAGAATATAAGATTATCCAATCGATTCCTGGGATCGGAAGCAAAATCGCGGCAACGATTCTGTCCGAGATCGGGGAAATCCATCGGTTTAATCACGCAAAGAAGTTAGTAGCATTTGCAGGAATCGACCCCAGTGTTTTTAAGTCGGGGAAGTTTTCTGCTACGGAGAATCGCATCACAAAGCGAGGCTCTAAAAAACTGCGACACGCCTTATATCTCGCCGTCTTATGTGGGTTGAAGAACTCCAGGAATAAGAAGTTGCGGACATTTTACGATAAAAAGCGTGAAGAAGGAAAACCATATCGTGTAGCACAAGTTGCCTGTATAAACAAGCTCCTTCACTGGATTTATTCAATCTTAGTAAGAAAAGAGCCTTTCCTAGATTCGGTTTAAACACCATAACTCTCATCGGGATGAAAAACCTTCCAGCATGAATTAGGAGGGTTCTTAAGCATGCCCATTTTTAGTATAAGGCTTAAATTGAAAGATTTTAAGAGAAAAATGTTGACAACCTATTAGCTGGTTTTTGTTTAGTGACATTCCAGCCAGTCCTAGTTGTTGAATTTCAAATTTAAGGTTAAACTCCGGTAAGCTGTCTAATAATGACATCCCCATTCTTGTTCAGTATCACGTGCGGAGGCAATTCGCCAAGCGGGGCCGGCAGAGATGGTGCTTTAACGAGAAGATGCCGATATATAAAACTGCCAGCTTCCCGCTTATGAGGGATGGGGCAATTTGTGATTGTTAACACTTCCGCAGATTTCCTTTTCGCCACATAAAAAAGCCCGCCGCCACGGCAGGCCCACAGGCTTATAGCCATTCACTATACGCAGCAGCCATTCGCTGCAAACTTTCCACCGGATCTCCTGCCGTAAAATACTCCAGGCCTACATACCCTTGATACCCGGCTTCTGTCAACCGCCTAAAAATGTACGGGTAATGAAGCTCACCCTCACCGAGCTCACCTCGGCCCGGATTGCCCGCCGAATGAATATGCCCGACCCGCTCCAGCATACGGAGCAGATTCGTCGTCACATGCCCTTCGGTAATCTGTTGATGGTAAATATCGAAGAGCATTTGCACTTGCGGATGACGGACTTCCTGCAGAATATCCCAAGCCTCCTGGGAGTAGGACAAAAAATAGCCGGGATGATCGATAAGGGTATTCAGCGATTCTACGGCCAGCGTCACACCGGTCCCCTCCAGCAGAGGAAGGCTCGCACGGAGTCCTTCTACTAAGCTCCGCCGCTGCTCCTCCCGGGGTACACCGGCTCGCTCACTGCCCACAGTCAAGATGAGCGTTCGGCACTGCAGTCGCTTCGCCACCTCCAGCGTTTCTTTCAATCCATCCAGATAAGCCGAACGTGCGGAGGGCTCTGTCAGATTCGCTTGCTTCACACAGAAGGCACTGAGCGATAAATCCAGTTCCTGTACCAGCTTCGTCATCAGACCTAAGTCCTTCTTCTCCCAGCCCCAGAACTCGAAGGCCCGGAAGCCCTCTTCCTTCACCTTACGAAGACTGTCTTCCAATCCTAACCCGCGAAACACGGAATCGATACATACCGATAGCTTCACACGTTACAACCTCCCATACAGCACGGCTCCAGCCTACTTTGTAAACCGGAACCAGCCAAAATCGGAATTCGAGCCCGGCAGGAAGAGAAAGGTCACCTTCTGCATCCCCTTCACATGGGTCCAATGAAAGGCTTGCTCCTCATATCCCTCGGTCCTTACGAATTCGACCAATTGCTGTCGTTTTCCTTCCGGACTCGTGAAGCGAAGTTGAATCGTGTTCTTCTCAATCGGTGTTCTGCCGTAACGACAAGCTTCGCGGCACCTTCGCCCCCAAAATCCATTTGTTCGAACTCCAAAGAAACGTTATTGCCGATCCCTCAACGCTATGCTCCTGAACAAGAAAGGAATCCCCATAAATGCGATCGCATGCCGCCACTGCATTATGCTCAAAGGCCGATTCTGCGGTTGGAAGGAAAAGTCCTTGATGTGCACCTTCTTCCGGAGGTACGGAAAAAGTATTTAGTCCAGTATTTGCGGTTACGTGGAAAAAGCAGCTGGAATGACCGGCTGCCTTTTCATTGTGTTTATTAAGCTATATTAAACTAGCGTGCCCGTTAGCTTAAAGCTATGTACTGAAAAAACTAAGAATATCAGTTGTAACCCGATTCAAATTCTGAGAACCGTCGATTGTTTGTAAAATGCCCCTCTTTTGATAAAACTCAACAAGTTTATTGGTAAGTTCCTTGTTTACTCTTAATCGCTCGATAACAGTTTCCTCCTTGTCATCTTCGCGTTGAACTAAAGGCTCTTTGCAGGAATCACATATGTCATTCACTTTAGGAGGATTATGAACAATGTGATAGGGACTGCCGCAACCCAAGCATACCCTTCTACCAGTCAACCGTTCAACAAGAATGTCTTCACTAACATGAATAAAGAATACATGATTAATTTTCATTGCATGAGCGTCTAAATATTCTTCTAAGGCATTAGCTTGGATTTCATTTCTTGGAAATCCGTCTAGCAAAAAACCATCGTGACAATCTGGTTGATTCAAGCGTTGAAGAGCAATTCCAATCGTAACTTCATCAGGAACCAATTCGCCCTTGCTCATATAATCCTTAGCCAATATTCCTAACTCACTTTTTTCTTTGTACGCGGCTCTGAACAAATCACCTGTGGAAATGTGAGGTATACTTTGATGTTCCGCAATAATCTTAGATTGGGTACCTTTACCTACTCCGGGCAAACCTAGCATAATAATGTTCATTGGCAGACCCCTTCCGCATTATCAGATGGTATAAGTATACTGTATCTCCTGCTATTTCCGAAATAACTATCAGCGTAAACTGCCCGTTTTAGCGGAGTCAGGCCGCCGATCAAATTCAACTGCGGCCTTATTGCTCTTGTTTTTCGTTAGCGCAGAGGATTATAGAATATACTCAGCGTATACTTCACCTGAGGGATGGGTATTTCCAGTTTCAATAAAATTGAGTGATGAGTATAGATTTTTAGCAATTACGTTTTCAGGTTTATATGTAAGTTCAACGACCCTGGCCTTCCCATGAGGAGATGCTTTAGCAAATTCTATAGCTTTTACCATAGCTTCTTTACCATAACCTTTGCCTTGAAATCGCCGATCAATCATGAATTTGAATACTCCATAACTGCTGTACTCAAAGTTGCCATCTCCATCATCATAATACATACTTATAAAGCCAACCATTTCCTCATCTTTATAAATCGCAAATGTAATAATAACCTGCCCCTCTTTTGAGGCAATATAAGCTTCAGCGAGTGCATGTTGATTGGATGAAATAAACCGTTTCTGTTCCTCCGTAACTTGCAGCTCAATACATTCAATAAAATTGTCCCAAGTTATTTCTCTAAACTCCAATCCCCATACCCCCCTAAACAAGTATTAATTGTTGATATACTACCAAATTCAGGATGCAGCATCAACAATATTTTGTTGAGCAAAACTGCCCGTTAGCTTAATGCTTTTCCTTAAGAAGTTAAGACTCTTTTGACAATTTTTTTCGCAACATCCTCTGCATACTTTAAAGAACCTGTTTCTTTAACTTCCCTAAAGAAAGGTGATATTGGCAGCATATTTAATGCCGCTTTCGAGGCGCAATATACGCTCATACCAGCTACTGCTTGCTGGAATAGTGAGATTGGAGCTATTTTCACAGTCGTTTTGGATGGCTA
The DNA here is from genome assembly GCA_041281825.1 of Paenibacillus tarimensis. Taxonomy (GTDB): domain Bacteria; phylum Bacillota; class Bacilli; order Paenibacillales; family Paenibacillaceae; genus Paenibacillus_D; species Paenibacillus_D tarimensis_A. The sequence continues at coordinate 5,457,573 of CP166298.1, forward strand.
GTTCTAATATAGTATCATTATTATTCTTGGCTAAAGAAATAATAGATGATTACGCTTAATAAGTTGTTTATAGATCTTGAAGCCTAATCCACGTGTCGTACCTGTTACAATAAATGCTTTCATAATACATCACTTTCATCTAGCTATCCTAAGGATTCCTAAGCAATTAAAGTATTCAATGGTCCACGGAATCCTTTATGCACAGAACTCTGCCTATATACGGAACAAAAGGCTGCCACGCGGCAGCCCTTTCGTTATTGATTCTTCCCTTCCTGGACTACTACCCGCGGGCCGATTGTTAAAAAGCTTTACGGCTTCTTTAGAATGGCTTAAGGATCATAAGCACGGTTATGGCAATCATCAGCAGCTGTGACGCCGTCTCGATCGGTATGATCTTTTTCATCAATCGACCGAGCTCGGCGGGTAATTCATCCCCTTTGCTTTGACTTATAGATACAATCTCCATGATCTTTTTCATGCGCGGCCCGATCAATCCTTCGATCGTGGCGACCATGAGCAGCGATAAAAGGATCGATATATTTAGCCACATTTGGGACAACCCCATCTTGGTTATGATCATAAGCCAAACCCCGGTAATAATAAGTACGGCTCCGCCAATTTTAGGCAGGATGGAAATCTTGTTCGTTACATCAAAAGCAAAGCGCAACTGGCCGGCGGTTCTAGCGGGCCTTCGAATGAAGGGTACCACGAAAGCGGGACCGATTACCGCGATAGAAGCCAATATATGAAAAACGAGGAGCCATCCAAACAAACTGATCATCCCCCTTCTTGCTCCTTAGCTCACCGGAATATCGCTTTGATAGGCGAGACCGACCCTTTTTCTCTTAAAAGGCCCTCCGAGCTCGATATGGTCCAGCATGCATTTCACGACATCATCATAAGCAACATCCAGCTCTTGAAGCCGGCTGAACAAGTAACCGGCTATATCGGCCTCGGAAAATTCCTTGATCGTCTTCGGAATTGATATGGGCAAGGTTTCCGTTGTCACATGCAGATGAACCGACGCCGGAGGATTTATCGAATCAATCATAGTTCCCGGACACATAATTGACCAATCGAGCTCAGACTGTAGGAGTCGTTCAAAATTCCGGTTGTGATTTTTATACGCCGGCGGGAAGCCGGGCAGATTGTTGCCAATGAGGTCAGTATATGGAATATCCAGCAGGCCGGCACCTCCCATTACCCATACCCTCCCGGAAAACTAGGGTGGATTTCACATTGGCTTATAATGTTATCAACGAGACGAACGAACTCATCTCCTTGACCTGCATGGCCGGCAGCAATAATAGCGGCGTCTTGATGCGAGAGCGCCTCGCCGACGCTTACTGGGTTTATGATATCGTCCACGACCACCTTCACATGTTTTGCTGAACACTCTCCTTGCTGTTCATAAAACTTCTCGGAGTTTCGCACGAATGCTGTCATTTCATGTCCCATTTTACCCCCTTGCTCCAGCGCTCTTCTTCCCGTATTTCCTGTTGCTCCGAAAACAATAATTTTCATCATTTTTTCCTCCTTTTATAAATGACTCCCGATAGTTCATCTCTGGATTGACTCAAGCTTAGCATGGTTTAAAAATCTTGATAAGAACCCACTTTAATGTAGGGTCCTTACTTAAAAGTAAGCATTAAGCAGAAAGGGTTATCCATGTTGGTCCACGGCGAAAATCGTAAAGGAAGATTGACTGTAAATAGCAAAAGCTGCCAGGGAAAATCCCGTGGCAGCTTTTGTTATGAGTCCTTGAATTAGTGTGCAAATGAATTGAACCAGCTTTAAGAAGCAGAATCTTCATATTTCCGTTTATTATGGTTTTCTCCCCAAGCACACATGACTTCGGCTACAGGAATCAATGTTTTGCCATATTCACTAAGGGAATATTCTACTTTTGGAGGGACGGTTGGGTAGACCGTTCTATCGATTATACCCTCTCGTTCCAAGTCCCGTAGATGTTGTGAAAGCATTTTTTGAGATACATCAGGTATAAGCTTTTCCAGATCGTTGAATCGCTTATTGGATTGTATCAAATGCCATAAAATCATTGGTTTCCATTTGCCGCCTAGAACATGAATGATTGTCTCCACTGGACATTCAAGCTGATGAATCATTGATAAATCATCCCCTTACCTTTAAGTAAGTTCATTACCTTAAAGTATACACTTAACAAAATTTTACAGGTTATTTGCAATCCGGTCAACAAAAATAAACGAATTTCTTTTCGGATACCAGACGTTCCAGAGGAATACCGCGACGCAATCGACTTTTGGAAAATGCAGCAGATGGTGCCGGTGATTGGAGCGAAGGCGGGCGCTTGGGCGAATTACACCATTCTCGAGGAGCTAGGTGAATCCGCAACGAACGCTTATCGGTTGCGAAGATTGAACGAGGCTATGAGACTGGGGGTTAATCGCCTCCTCCTCCGCCGTCGCAGCCGCCATCGGAGTTTTCGGAGTCTGTATATGCGACCGGAGAAACGCCGTCCCTCCCGCGTCTACAGAAATTATGGCGGGTCTTCGGAGCCGTCATCGAAGAAATTACGCCCCACCCGATCATGATAAATCATTTCGACCGGCTGAAATCGCGTCTTTTATTCAACTATCGTTCCACGTTAGCGGAATGAGCAATATAACTTGAATTATTAAAACTTACGTTTATGATAGGGGATACCATCGCCATCTTCACAGTAGGATTTAAGACTATAAAGGAAAATAGCCCAGTTGTAGTTACAGGAGCGATAAAATGGCGTTACTTCTTTCCAGTTCGTATGACGCAAAGTAATAAAAGACTTCCCGTTCTTCTCTTCAATATCAAAGGAAATAATCGTACCAATCCATTCTGGATCTGAATCTGTACACTGCCAAACGACTTTTTTATTAGTGATCAATTCCTCTATTCTCATCTTAGTTATGTCATTGCTGCCGAATCGAAATTCATTAATAAAGCCAATCTGATTATTAATAATGAGTTCATTGGTCCATATTTCTGACAGTCCCTCAGCGGTGGTTAAAGTTTCATACACCTTCGACGCTGGAGCATGTACGGTTTGCAAGTGCTCGATATTTGCCATGCCTTACTCCTTTCTAACTGCAATAATTTATGTTTGATGCTTATGATAACATATGATGAATATAATAGTTTCTTTTGGATTGCTATGTTGCAGTTATTGCAATTATTTGCTCAACTATCCTGCCAAATAGCTTAATGAGGTTATTGGCCGGCAGCCTCATTTTGTAAAATCACCTAATTGCTTTTGTCCTCATATCCCCAACGTTCCAAAAGCCATCCGTATTCAGTGATATCGTTCTCATCTAAACGTCCCAATTTCATCTTCGCAAGAAGGAAGAATTCATTGCGACCTGTGTATTCAAATTCCTTGTATATCTCCTGGTTCTTTTTATGAAAAAGGTGAATCCGTTCTGTAAATTCGTAATATGGCACCGTCCCTTGTTTCCATTCCAAAAATGATTGATACAAGGGCTCTGTTGTGAGATCACACGATCTCGGTCGGCCTCGATGCGGTTAGGTGAATGGATATGTCGATCTAGTGATTCTATCAATGAAGTAGATACGACTATTATTCGAGATTGGTAATTGCGTTACGTACTTTCTTTTCAAGTTCTTCGTCTCTATTTTTTGGTGGATAGTAAGCCAAAAGCAGGTGTTCAACTTCGAAAATCTGAACTTCATATTGTTTTTCACGGGCGTTTTGTTCAAGTGATTTTCTATTTTCTTTTACCTCTGAGGCATTTTTCAAGACAGAAACCTTCAAACGTGCTCTTCCGTTTATTTCTATCTCGAAGAAATCTTCAGCCATATTATCGGTATATTTTACTTCCAGGCCTTCTGCTTCTAATACCTGCATGATTTGTCCATGACCAAAGCCACCGCCGCCGCAAGCTGTAAGTACGACAACTAGAAACGTAAGAATGGTGTAAATTAATGTTTTTCTCAAAGTGTTCCCCCTACAACATTATACAAAATATATTTTTCTTTTTTCCTAGTGGAAATGAGTATATCATTGCTTATCAGCAGAACAATTCTGCGAGCATTTTTTCATTAGGTCACTTCTATTTATTAAAAGGTAATCCCCTGATCCCGATTGTTGAGTAGGCTGCCATGATGCCGGCTGCCTGGCCTGTAGTCGTGGGAGCTCATTTTGCGGTTCCTAGAATGTGATTTCAACTAGCTGATCTCCAGTGTAGAAATACTGTCGCTCGGTTCCTTCCTCACGCACTTTTCCAATTAGGATTTGGTAACTATCATTTACGTTCGTCAATCGAGCAAATTGAAGATTGTCTTCCTGAATCGCCGATTGACTTATCGCCACAGCGGACTCCATTCGCCCAGTTACTCTCACGATTTCGATGTTTGGGAAATTCAGATGTGCCCCCTCGAAACTGGCGACCAGTTCCTTTGTTCCATCTCTGTCGAGATCCACCATTTGAGGACGACCGATCGTTTCGAACGACACAAGTTTATTTTCCATGTTTAACCCCAAAACATCCCACAAGGTAAGGTCTGTACCTACCCCACCGATAAGCTTAATATCGCCAAAATCCCCTTTCAATTCCTGAATTCTAACGGTTTTCGCGTCATAGAAATTGTTAAGAACGTAATAATTGCCCCTGTGTTTGATTAGGCTATGATTACCACCAGACGTGTCTTCATATACAATGACCGCCGTATTCCCTACGCTTACCTTTTTAGCAACCGTCCAATCTTCGTCGGGAGCTTTTGATTGAAGCTCTTTTGTGGTCTTTTGAACAAAGGAAAGCTTTTTAATGTCCTGCTTGTGCAAACTATTTGTAGTGGGTTGACCTGAGTTTTCGTTTGCACATCCTGACAAAGCCAACAAAACAGCCAATTGAACCAAAAAACTTTTCATATTCAGACGTGTGTCACTCCTTTAATCTAATCAGTATATGTAGACGAGATTAAAATATAAAGAGTTGTCGTTAACACACTGGTAATATTCCCCATCACTTGAATGGCTTGATTGGCGATGATGCTCCTTTGGAGTAAGAGGGCAATTGATGGCACATTGTGTGCTCGTTATTCTATATACAGATTTAACGTGCAAAAGCTAAATAACAAACGAAGAGTAAAGCTCCGAAAGTTACAGACGTAGCAAAAATGAGTAGCGAAGTATTCTCTCTGTTTATTAAAGCACGGAATGTGTTTAAGAAGAGCAACATAAATAAAAATGGCAATACGGTAAATAAAATATCCATAATCTGTCCTCCATCAAGGTTTATTTTGATGTCAATCCACTCAAACTGCCTGCCCGTAGTCATAAGCGGGGTAGACATGTTTTCACATGCTCCAAAAATCGTCTTGCTTGATATTCGGATCAATTTTCCGAAGGGCTGCTACAATTTTCTTCATCGTCCGGCCGCTCGGTATATGATCTTTCTTGTTGCCAATTTGCTTATCGTGAATTTGTTTAGTTTCGTTTCTTCGACAACCCATTTTTGAGAAATCCCCTTTTTATCGAGCCACTTCCCGAAGGCTGTACGATCTTTACCTAGTCCAAACATGACCAATCACCTCTAAATCTAGCTTGGTCAATTTTTCGGAATAATAGTCACTAAAAAGTGTAATAAAAGGTTTTTGTATTATATTGTTGAATTGATATAAAAGGAGAGGTTCGGATTAGAATGGGAGGTTAATGATGTTGAAAGCTACAGGTATTGTTAGAAAAGTGGACGAGCTTGGCCGCGTTGATGTCGGATTCACAACTTGCTCATGATTTGGTAATGGACTCATATTCAGATCTTAATATCGACATAATGTAAAGAGATTCGAACTTGTTATCGTTTTTCAAGCATTCCCTTAGGGTTCCTTCTAGTGAAAATCCTTCGGACTCATAAACGTATTTCGCGCGACTATTGCTGACTTTTACATTTAACCATAACCGTTTTGCTCTGAGTTCTTCAAATGCCCACTTCTTAATCAATCTAAGGGCTTTTTTGCCGATCCCCTTCCCTTTATCATCAACCACTAACCTCATGAATTCAATACTTTGGTTTGTAGACCTGCAATAATAATAAACCCAACAGGTTGATTCGTTAATCGATTCTCAATGATCAAATGTGCAATGTCCACATTCTTTAAAGCGCTCTCGTGCTTCCCTTTTTCCCAAGGGATTATATATTGTTTATTCTCGTCTTTCGACTCCAGGCTAAGAACATATGCCAAGTCATTCTGGTTCGTATAACGAAGGCAAATTTTCGGAGATTGTTTAAAAATAATAGATGCATGCATGGTTAAAATTAGATCACCTCCCAAATCCAGCCAATAGCCGCTAAAAATAACACCTATAAAATTCCCTTCGTCTTTCTCCGCGTAACTGGGCGTAGATCTGTGTAGTTGATGCTTTCTCGTGGCCCAACATCCCTTGAATAAAATCCAACAGTGCACCGTTATCAAGCAAATGACAGGCATAGGTATGACGAACCGATGAGGGTACACGTTTACGGCAACCTCTCCACGAGTTGCGAGCTTCTTTAAACAATGTTTTTAGCGATGTACCCTTCTTCGAATGCAAATCGAAAAAGGGATCTAACGAACCGAATGCGATGCCCTAAGCTGCTTGGCTTCAATCGTTCTGACTGTTTCGCCAGATAATCCTTTAGCAAAGGTAGGGAGACTTCTTCGATTTCAAGGTTGCCAATTTCTCGGATCAGAACCTTTAACTGAAGGGAATATGCTTTCAAGGTATGCGGGCTAAACCCCAAAATGCGCTTATCAGCTTCATATAACATCCACAGATCCATCAATTTCATAACATAACCCTCCCAATGTCTTATTATCATTAGCTTCGCTTTGATTGGGAGGGTTTAATCTTTCCTTGTCAAAATAATGTACTTGCCGCTAGCGTCTCCGTTAGCTTAGCACTGATCAGGATTGGATATGAAACCCTTTCAAAAAGGATATTGGATATTTTTTTATAACGACTGTTATTATTGAAAAAGAGGGGGGTTGAAGGATGAATGAAGGACTTTTAAAGGACATTATCCACTCGAACTATTCTTTGAGAAACGTAAAAATAACGGAATCACCTCAAGGAGCAAGCAACATTACTAAATTTGTTTTAGATGACGATCAAAAGTACGTCCTGAGAATATACAAACACAGTAACAAGAAAAAAGTAATCTATGAGCACGAGGTCGTCTCTAAAATGAATAGTATGTCGTTAGACTTTTCGATCCCCGATTTCAGGCTAACAAAGACAGGTCAATCATTCCTTCAAACCAGTGATATCCTTATGGCCATTTACCCTTTTATTCCAGGCCAACCATTTCAGCGTCATAATATATCCTCATTTGGAAAATTAATTAGCAAAACTATCTCTGGTTTAAAAAGAGTTACTGTCAATTCTTCACCACAGGGAAATCCATACCTTGAATTGCTTCACATCTCACCAGATTATTTATCCTCATTTTACGATACACTTAACAAACCACCCTTCAACTTTTCCAATGCCGATGTAAAAGTTTTTATCGAGAGCATTGAATTACAAATTAGTCTCATCTCGGATTATGAAAAATTACCTGTCCAACTAATACATGGTGATTTGACCAGACAGAACGTCCTGTTCAACAATGAAAGAAATTTGGCAACAGGTATCCTTGATTTTGAACTTGCATCAGAATGTTACAAAACATTGGAGATTGCGACCCCGCTTGCCTCGATGTTACGTATGAAATTTCCTGAAGAAGAAGACATGTTCATTAGAATTAAAGAGTTAATCACGGGGTATAAGCAGTATGAACGGCTGTCATCGATAGAAATTGATCTCTTACCAAATCTAATCATGCTTAGATTGTTGAGCATCTCCCTGTACCATATCAAAAGGTTTGCATGTAGCACAGATGATAATACAATTATTTACTACTTCCCCTTTATGTTGGCCTGGGAAGAATGGCTGTCTAAACATAGTGAAACTTTAAAGAATATTTGCTTGAGTGATTGATGTTTCATTCCGCTTCGTAGTTGACCTCTTTGCATTTAAGGGGTAACTAATAGGTAGCCGGGGTAGAACGTCTCTGCCCGTGGGATGCGATCCCGTCCGCTAAACTGTTCACCCCCTACTTGTAGAAACATGTTTGAGGCTGGTTGGGACAAGGATCCCGTATAACAAGCGAAGCTATGACACTGCAAGAAGGATTAGGGGCTACCGGCAAATATATTAATGGAAGGTGTTACGAGAAAATGAATCCAGTGATCGGTCTGGATATTGCTAATGGGGAAAGCCAGGGCCAAGCTTTTTTGGATAAAGGACAGCCATATGGGAAAAGCTTTAAAATTACCCATACTCGAGAAGGGCTAGATGCCTTCCTTCATTATATGATTTTCACTATAACATAATTTTTAAACTTTTTTGCTGGAAATCTTGACAAACTATTAGCTGGTTTAGCTTAACGCGTTTATCCTTATTTTACCACATAGGTGCGCTTTGGCCTATTCGGGGACCCCAAGAATACTAGCTTGATCACAACGAAAATCCCGCCAACGCAGGCTGCCTGCACTAGCGGGATTTTTGTTGTCGTCGCCTGGTATTACCGCGTTTGCCGCACCATGATCCCGTTGCCGTACGGGTCATGGAACGTGAAGCATGCCGCGCCCATCCGTTCCTCGATACCGGTCACGTCCGATGCGTCTTTCGCGGTCACGTGGGCTCTCGCCGCCACGACATCCGGCGAATCGAACACCAGGGCCGGGGCGACGCGCAGATCGAGCTGCAGCTTCTCGTAATGCACCTTGCCGGACTGCGACAGCCGGTTGTCGTCGACCAGCAGATCCGCGCCCTTGTCCATCGCAATGCCGTTCAACCCTTGCACCACCGGATCCGGCCGGACGTCTTTCCGCAAAAAGCCGGCATACCAGTTCTCCGTCTCGGTTACATTGTCACCATGCGCAATCACGCGGCTGATCCTCGTGAGCAGCGGGTGCGCATCGCCCGCAGGCTCCTGCGGCTGCTCGTGCGATACGGCCCAGCAGACCATGTTCCCACCCACGGCGAAATGTGCGACATCGGAATAACGGTACAGTTCTCCGACATGCGAATAGCCCATGCCGGTGCAGAAGTTGTACGACGCGTCGATATCCCGGACCGACTCGAACATGATCATCGGCGGGAAGCCCCACATATTGCTGTCGAGAATGATTCCGGTGCCGTCGAAAGATACGCCCCAGTAGATGCCGCCTCCCGTCTTGTCCGGCCGAATCGGCTGTTCGAACAGGTCCGCGTACCATTCGATGGACGCCTTCAGATCGGGTACGGGCAAAAATACGGTGCTGATGACGGGCTTGATCGGGTGTGTCAAAACTTGCACTTCCTCTCCAATAAGTTGACTTCAACACAAGGACACATCGAACCGCAAATCTCTATCAATCCGCATAAAAAAATTACAGCCGCTCGAGCGCGGCCTCCAGACAGCTCGCCGCTTCCGCCTCTGCCTCCATCGCAGCCTTGAGCCCTGCCGCCATGTGTTCCCGGTTCGACGTTACGCCGCCCATGCCGAACGGGAAGGACGGATACAACTGCAACATGGTCCGACAGATCTGCTCGTACAATTTGCCTGCGGCCGCCAACTGAGACCGCGCTTCGCCGCGAATGCTCCCGTCCCGGGAGAGTTGCTCCAGATAACAGCAAGCATGCTCGCGGGCTTCCGACAGCAGAGCCACTTGATAGGCGTGGCCAAGCGGATCCAGACGGTTTTCCAGGACGGCCCTCTGCCATTCCCGGTATGCGGCTTGACCGAACACAAAGCCGGGGACGCGGGGCTCGTCCCCTCGGATCTGCTTCACGATGCCGACGAGGATGGTGCGGACGGAAGCGAGCGCACCCGTCCGCCTGTCCAGAACGGCCGCAAACAGCCCCGGACTTTCGGGGCCTCTGCCCAAGTTTTCGTAAGTATAGCGATGCACGCCGGGCCGGTGGCTTCGACCGAACAGCACCCGTTCCGAATCGTCGTACCCGTAGACCAGGTCGAACTCGTTGATCGTCAGATTCCATACGATGGCCGGCCTGCCGGCCTCCACGGCGTCATGGATCAGCCGCAGCACGCCGACTTGCTGCTCCGGCAGGATCTGCTGTCGGCCGGGACGCCCGAAGCATCGGGGCTCCACCCAACCCGCTCAGCGGCACCGTAGAAAGCGAAGCTCCAGTCGAACGTCGACAGCCCCCGCCAATCGCATCCGGAGGAAATGCCGATCCGGAACGCGTCGCCCGTCATCCCCATGATCGTCGTAAGCGGCAGCTCCGTATCGCCACCGTACCGCAGCACTTCGAGCAGCGCCACGGACAGGAGCGTATACGGACGCGAAAAACGGGGTTCCTCGAGGACGATGCGGCCCGGGTTGCCTTCGCGGCGGCGGCTGTAGAGATAACGGTCCACTTCCATGCGAAAACGCTCCTCGTTCAGCTTCGAACGGGAACGGGAAATCAGGTTATAGACGTTGCTTCGAGCAATGCCGAGCGACGCCGCTGCTTCATCCGGCTGCAGCCCCTCCTCCATCGCGTCCATGACGCGTTTCGCGTTGCCGCGCAAAGCGGCGGACGAACGGTCCGCCGCTTCACGGCGCGATTCGCGGCCGAGTATCTCCTGCAGCGGTTCGTCCGGACGGCTGACCAGGTACGGATCAGCCGATTCGGGCAGATCGCCGAACGGCTTCGTCCGGTTCTCCGCGCCGCGCAGCATATTGATCGCCGTCCGGCGAACGAGCCTCCTCAGCCAGGGACGGAAGCGCTCTGGATTCCGAAGGTCGGGAAGCTTGGCAGCCAGCCGCAGGAACGACTCCTGGACCGCATCCTCGGCAAGATGGGCGTCCCGCAAAATATCGCGGGCCCACAACGCCGCCTCCTGCCTGTACGCCGCGATCAACTGCGTCAGCGCGTCCCGGTCGCCCGCGGCCGCGCGCGTAATCATATCCGTTTGGTGCATGTTTTCCGACCTCGCCTCCTGCTCGCCGATACAGCCATCCATTTTGCAATCAATAATGCTAACCATCAGTTAAACTATGCCTCAAGAAGAGCTTTCAAAACTTCCGGAGTCAGTCCCTCCCCCGCATAAGAAACCAACGGGGAAATTTCGATATCCCGGCCTTCCAGCACAGAGGGGGCTGCGCCTGCTTCCAGGAGCCACCGCTTATACAAATCCTGCATAAGTCGGCGTGCTGTCGCCGGGCTGTCCCTGCCCTCCTTGTTTTTGACAGGGGCGAACTCTTCCTCTCTTCGTATTTTCAATACCGTCATGCGTTCGGCGAGCGGGAAGAAATCAAAGATGAATTTTTCGAATTTAAAAGCGTTGGGCGACGCCGGCTGGACCGGATGGCCCTGATCGTCTAGAGCTATGAAATGGGACATCGTGCGTAATCAAGCTAGTTTCTTCACCGAATTCCGCAACGGATTATCGCAGTGATGCCGGCACCTTCACCCCGAGAAGCCTTCCCTCCGCCTGTATGATGATCATATCTTCCGTCTTCAGCGTCGTCCCGTGCAAATCTGCCCCAGTTCTCACTCTAAAGACCGGCTTGGTCGTCAGCACATTGATGCCGAGGAGCGTGCCGTTGCGCTGCGCCCGGTACATCCCTTTGCTATATACGTCAATCTGGGCAGCGGGTGCATCGCCGTACCATCCGATTCCCTGTCCGTTCCCCAGCTTGATGCCCGCGAGCTCCCCCGTCGTCGTGTTCCGGTAGATCAGCCGGTCCTGCACGATCCCCCGAAGCAACTCCCAATTGTCCCCATACGGCCGCTGAAATGTCCGCAGCGGTGCCGCGCCCGCCTTATATGTGTCAAAATCGTATTCCGCTACCTTATCAACTTGTTCCATATATAGCTTACTGCCGCTCATAAATACCAAGCCATACCCAGGACCCCATTCATACGGCTGCTCGCCCGGCATTGTCCAGCTATATTTGCGGCTTCCCTTCTTCACACCGGTCTTAAGGTTATACGCATTTATCGTCAAGCTCCGTTCCGGCAGCGACTGGTAATCAATCAGCAACGGAGAATAGTAGTCAACCGAATATACGAGACCGTCTTTAGCCCGAAGCGCTTCCCCTTGCCCGAAAGCGCCCCAGAGCTTCTTGCCTGTCTTCTTGTCGTATGCATTCAACTGGATGGACGTGAGCGCCCCCTGAACGTAAAAGGTCCGCAGTACGACGTTGTCCACCTCCTCAAGATAAGCGGTGCCCCCTCCCTCAGCCAGCGGTTCATCCGCTGTCCAACGCAGCCTGCCTGTCGCCATATCATAGGCAAAGGTAATACTCCCTTTGATCACATAAAGGGTATCGCCAATCGGCACCAGTGCCTCCGTACGCAGCCACGTATCAATCCATGTGGACGAGGCTGACTGCCATGTAGCTTTTCCCGTCTTCGCGTTCACTGCGTAGGGCTTATGATCACCCGTCAGACCGTAGATGACGCCACTATGATAGACAACATAAGGTGTCAGGTCTTTTCCGTAAGTCCACAGCTGCTTACCTGTAACTGCATCGATTGCAATCAGTTTGGCACCGGCGAAGGTGAACACCTTGCCCTCTTCCGCGACAGCCTGGTGCCCGACATATGGGTCGTTCATATCCTGATAGTTGTCCACCTGCATCGTCCAGAGCGGTTTTAGCTCGGGTACCTTGAGAACGGACCCCGGATACCAGTTGCGCACAGATACATCAGCAGTCTCCGCATGCGCCTGCGGCGGCAATACGGTGGCCGCGACAGCTAGTACCCCCGCCGCGATGCCTGCCATGAGTCGCCGGATTAGCTGACCTTTGTAGTTCTTACTCAATCGCTTCTTATCGGTTCTAAGCATGGATAACCCTCCCATTCGTAACAGGCTCGTGCCGTATGACATATAGACGCTCATTAATGGCATGAGGTTCTAACCGCACCAATAAATCTTAAAAATTTCTGCAGACTTCATGTGCTAATGTCTGAATCTGCCCAAATGTTTTAACAATTACGCTATGCTCGATAGCGGAGTAGTTTTGTGTTAATTTTTATCGAGATTTCATAACTTACCGCCTGCTATTGTATAGGAATTTCTATTTCGAATTGGGTTAGTGGACGTTCGGAATATTCCTGATCCTGATCACCAAGAGGAAAGACCATTAGAACAGGAACGACTTTCACGGACTGAACTCCTTCCGGCACTGGTTCCGTCAATAATCTAATCGACTCCGCTTGTATCCAATCCTCATGGGGCAGACTTTTATCAATAATTTGGCTGCTGCTCATTCTTGTAATCACGACAAGCTGTTTATCTCCGTCATACATAATGTTGTATTTCATGCCGTATCCTGCAAGCCTGTTATTTTCAATTTTTGCTATGAACGCTAAGGGAAGCTCCCAATACAGATTCCATTCCGTAGCTCCTGGGGACAAGCGAGAACCTATAACACGAAACAAGGCATTATCCTCTGTTGATTTTTTCTCCTCGTTATATGTCTGTTCACGCACATCTCCTTGTTTTTGTACGTCAAGTTCAAAACTCCAGTCTCCGGAAACTGTTTCTTGTCCCTCTGAATCACCGTTAATAAAAGCAAGCTTGCCGACATTCACTTTCAACTGTAAAAGATCTGGTACCTGTCCTGCAAAAAAGTAATTGACGATACCAATTTTGCCATCTTCCCAAACTCCACCTGAATCAGATTTTAAAATATTTGGTATGACTTGTTTTACGGAAGTATCCAGTTGAAAGTCTGGAAGCACATAAAGCTGTCTAGGTATATCTGTAGAGGACGACAATGAATAGCTGAAAGATAAACGCAAACCGTCAAATTGAACTTCGTGAATCCGTAACGTATATCCCGCATATTCCTTTTCGGTTAACACAGGCAGCTCCTTATTCCCATCCGCTTCAGCCAAACCGTTGTCTCCCATGATTCCGAATACGGATTGCAGGAAGGGTTTTACCGAGTTCGCATAGATGTTACTATTGAAGGCAAATGTTAAAGACAATAAAACTACGCATGCAGTAATGCCAGCCACTGCAGTGGAGTACAGAATTTTTCTCTTACTCCTCCGTTTATAGCTTTGAAGACTACATAGTGTATGTTCAATTCTTGCGTTGATTTCGGCGGGAACTGGCCGATGAAGCTTCAGTCTTTCTTGGATACGTTGATCTATATGAGGTCGATTCATAACGCTTCCTCCTCATCGTTTTTAAGCAGTACGGCTAATTTCATCCTGGCACGGTACAAGCGCGATTTCACTGTTCCTTCGGATATATCAAGCATCTGAGCTATTTCTCTAATCGAGATATCTTCCCAGTAATAAAGCACGATCACTTCTTTATGTTCTGGATCCAAACCATCAAGTAAATCTTCCATTTCCATACTGGAATCATAGATGTTCCTTGTTCCCTCCGGCTCTATCACATCCTTAACAGGTACAAGTTTGCTGTTACGTCTGACGATTTGCCGGCATTCATTGATCAGAATTCGGGTAAGCCATGTACGGAAATAGTTTGGTTCCCGAAGCTTGCTGATGCTGTTATACGCCTTAATGATCGTTTCCTGAATTGCATCTCCGGCATCAGGATCAGATTTTAGAATGCTTCTGGCTATACCATACATAAACGGTTCATTAGCGCGGATCAAACTGGTGAACGCCTCGATCGAGCCCTTTTGGGCAGCTTGTACCGCTTTCAATCCATCCAAAAACGGCAACTCCTCTCTGTTCTTTACCTATTAGATGCACCGCTGTACCCTTTAGGTTCCCAACCGCTGCTTTAATTTTTAGCCGGGGATCCAATACTCCGGAGTGAGGCGGATCGAGCGCGTTTCTTTCACAACTCCGAAAATGTGGTAATTGATAGCTCTTTCGTATCGTTGCTCGTCGAGCAGATCATCTTTGTCAAAATAGGTTCCTCCATTTCTACAATAGAAGATATATAAGAGCCCCCAACCAATAATAAGTTAGGGGCTAGTGTATTACAATTGAAGAAACGATCTAAACAATTCCTCTTCTTGCAAAACAACAGGTAGATCCATTGATCCTGTCCGAGCGAAAGCTTGAAGAAGAAGTACGGTTGAACATGGCATACCGTTGGTTTCTAGGTCTGGACTTAGAATCCACTATCCCGGATCACTCAACTTTCAGTCAAAACCGCAGAAGAAGATAATTTGAGATTTCAAGTAATCTTCGACCATGTCGTTCAGGCCCCGATTATGTGGCAGCCTCATGATATAGTTTATTGAGCTCTTGTACTCCGTTAGCGGAATAAGGCAATCATTTACTAATAATATTAAGTATATCTTGTGCTACTTTTGCGATATCTTTCGAACCGTTAACGGTTTTTAAAATTCCTCGTTCCCCGTAAAAATTTAAGAGTTGGTTTGTGAGTTCATAATTTACTCTAAGACGTTCTTTAACCGTTTCTTCTTGGTCATCTTCTCGCTGAATTAGGATTTCGTTACAGGAGTCACATCGGCTACTTACCTTTGGTGATTTACTCTCAAGGTGGAAAGTCTCCCCACAACCAGGGCATACTCTTCTTCCAGTTAGGCGTTCCACAAGTATTTTTTCATCGACTTCTATATAAATAACATAGTCAATCGTTCTTTCTTCTGTTTCGAGGTACTTTTCTAAAGCTTGAGCCTGCATAATATTCCGGGGAAAGCCATCCAGTAAAAAACCGTTATCGCAATCGGAATTGCCTAGTCTTTGTATTGCATTCCCTATTGTTACCTCATCCGGCACCAATTCACCTTTGCTCATGTAATCATTTGCAAGTAGACCGAGCTCTGTCTTATCTTTATATGCCTTTCTAAATATGTCTCCCGTAGAAATGTGAGGGATACTTTGAATTTCAGCAATTACTTTTGCCTGAGTACCTTTTCCAGCCCCCGGCAAGCCAAGTAAAATTATGTTCATTTACATTCCTCCTTGTGGGTAGCATTGAATATTTAAAGTATAATGCATTCAACCAAATGCTTCCACTACCGTTTTCGCTTACCTGCCCGTTAACGGAACGAGGCCACCCATCATTTTCCTGCGGCAGCCTCGTGTTCTTTATGTGGAAATTTCGTCGCTTCCGACAAATTTGTAGTCTGCTTAGTCCTTGAGATAGAACAAAAAAACTTACCACGACATATCCCCGCATTAACAATCACTCCATAAAGTTTAACTCTTTACTTATTCCACCAATATTTGCTGATTCCTCTTAAAGCAACTAGCCCTTTATTCCGTTATACTGCCCATTAGCGTAACCAGGCTGCCGATCGATGCCGCGGCGATCTCGTGTTTTTGTTTATCTCTTGTCTTCGTTAGTTCAACTTTGTTTCAGTGTCTTACCCCTCTACTTAACTTCAACTGGAATGTAGTAATTTGCTCTCGCACCCGAATCCCACGAAGCGGATAAATGAATAATAGTAATTCCTTTTCCTGCGTTTTCTCTAATTTTGATTACATTATTTTTAATTGAATATGAAACTGTAAAACTAAGCCAACCATCCTCACGCTTGTTTATCTTTCCATAGTTCATGCTATTTGGTATTGGTTTGTAGCTGCCAAAATCAATGGATATTTCCGAATTAGGGGTAACAACGACAGGTTTATGATTTTTAATTATTTCGTCATAATCAACATGTACGTCGACGTCCGCTTTCCAAGTGTATGAACCTAAAACAATCGGGATTTCCTTGCCGTCAGTTGTAATATTTGGTATTGGTGGCTGGTCACCTTTAAGTTCTGGTTTAGAAAACAAATTAACTACCACAAAACCTGCAACAATAATCAGCGATACTAGAACAACTAAGATCGATTTTTTCAATTTCATTTTTCCTCCTGTGCATAATTTTCTATAACACGAAACGACTTTAATCGCAATTTTGTTGCAGGCTCCCTTATTGGTAATAATGGGGTTGTGTATTAAACTGCCAGATAGCGTAATGAAGGGCTGCCGCGCGACAGCCCTTTCGGTATTGAACTATTGTTTCCGTTAGCGTAATGAATGTTCCATTGGGTCTCTCATTGCGCATTTTACCCGATATGTTGACCGATCGCCCCTACCATTTTACTAAAGACATCTTCCCAGTCTAGATTTACATTTTCAATCATATAGGTTGGGAAAGGAAGCATATCAAGCAACCTCAATTCGATCCGCTTGCGGTTCGCCATAAACCTAATATTTTGTTCCGTGGCAAAATGGGGTTTTGAACGGATGGAGGAAATCCAAACCTGCTGCTCCCGCACACTCGGCTGAGTTAAATAAATCAACACTGGATGCATGGCAGCAATCTGATCGGCGATTCCATGAATATGTTGGTCGATTTGGCGATCAACAGCTTGATAATGACGTAGCAAATCATGAATCTGATGCTGTAAGAACACCGCTTCGAGCACATATACCTTCTCTGAAGTGCTAGCAAGCTCAGCGAAACGTGCCCATTGCCGCTGGATCGAATATGTAAACTCCGACAGCGCGGCTACGGGCGAATCCGTCCAGCATAGCTCGCGAGACTTTAGCTCGTCATAGAGCGCATTCAGCTCGCTGAAGTCCTTAACCTCACGATAAGGAAGCAAATAATTGCTACCATTCTTTAAAGCTCGTAAACGGATTACGTTAGCTGTGTTCGGATAGCGCTCCAGAAGTTCCTTATATTCCTCTTCTCGGAAGAAAGCGTGCCAATTCAAACTCGCCGGATGCCCCTCGGCACCTTCATCATAAAAACTGGATGAGATGCCTTGTTGTACGAGGTAGCGATGCAATCGTTCAGCTAACGTCGATTTGCCCGTGCCACACAACCCTTCAACCAAGATCAATTTGCAATCCCTTCGCATACGATT
This sequence comes from Paenibacillus tarimensis, assembly GCA_041281825.1. GTDB lineage: Bacteria > Bacillota > Bacilli > Paenibacillales > Paenibacillaceae > Paenibacillus_D > Paenibacillus_D tarimensis_A. Next base: position 5,475,391 of record CP166298.1, read on the forward strand.
TACTCCTAACCATTAAGAAAGAAACTTTTTATGCTACATCTGTTCAATCATACATTAAATTACACTATGCTGCCCCGTTACTTCAATATGGAGCAGATCGCCGCGGCGCCTGCTCCATCCCATAATCATTTCACTATAGTCTCCGTTAGTTAAACGTCGAGTGTCCATGTCGTAATACAGCCCTTGATTATTTTTATTTTGTCATCCTTCTTTTACGAACCAATAAAATTAAGATAATGATTGGAAGGATGTAAATAAGAAATATCATTCCTAATAGCCAAGCAACGGAAAAAAAGTAATCGGTGTTACTACACCCTGCAGTTCCGCATAGGGTAGCTCGAAAACCCTTTTCGGTTGCGTTGGCGAAAAAACCAAGCAACCCAAAAAAGCCAAATCCAATTGCGAAAATTAACCATATCAATCCTGCGACTCCTGCGGCAATTGCAATTACTACCTTCAACGACTTTTGCAATGTAGTCACCTCATCCCTTACATTACCCGATTTAATACAAAATATCCCTTATTATTAACCTGCCCGATATTTGAGCGATCAGCTCAGACGCAACAAAAGCGATGGAACGGTTCCATCGCTGCACTTGTTTCCGTTAGTTCAATTCCTTATAGGGAACGTTATTTACCAAATAAAACAAAAACATTTTCGTCTGGTGCTTGCATTACAGCTACATGTCCACCATCAGGATTACGGAAAGGAGTTCGAATCCATTTCACATCTGCATTCACTTTCAAGGATTAAACAGCTCTAACGTCCTCTACAACGATCTCTGTCTCCGTAAAATTATGTTTTGGATTGTTCTTTAAAACTAACTGCGAATTTCCTTCAGGATAACTCATTCCAATACGTCTCCACTTTTTCTCTTCGTCTTGAAAAGCTTCCCAAGCCTTTTTTAGACCAAGTAATTGATACAACTCTACTGATTTTTGATGTTTTCTGTGTATATAGCAACGCATTCAATTCTTTTCCACATAACCATTTATCCCATCTGTATAAGAATATACGTTCCCCTCCTATGATAAACCAAATTTAACCAAATAGGCAAGAGATAGTTATTCAACTATCCTGCCCGTTCGTAGCGAGGCGACCGGAACTTTGCTGCCGGTCGCCTCGGTTCTGTTTTATTCAATGGCTACCCGATGTTGGCAGCCTGCACATGTTATCCATCAGCAAAATAAGCTATGAGTTTTCTCATCTCAAAATCCAAAATGTTCACGAACTAATCTAAATTGTTCTTCAACGCTCAACCTAGGTGTTCTTTCAAGTGTTTTGATACCATTTTTTACGCAGGCATTTCTAATTTCATTAGAGAATTTTACCATAGTTTTGTTGCCATGATTAATCGTTTCCGCTGGATTTGATGTATGAGCGTTAATGACGTCCAAAATCATCTTATGGTCTTCTCTAAAGAAATATAGCCTTTCTATTTCTTCATCAGAGGTATAGAGACATATCATTCTTTCTTTGGGAATAATGGGTAGTATATGTTCGGGCATTATTCCTAAATCTATAATGATTGGTTTATCAATAGGCATTTTCAACAAGTCGATAACAAAAAACTCCATCATCTCAACGACTAATTGGCAAAGCCATTGATGTTTTACATCCGTGGGTCTATTAAACCACTTCTCCCAGTCTAAATTGGGATGAGGATATTGAAGGGCAGGGTATTCAACAGGGCTAGAGAATGGTCTATATTTTAAGACATCATCTCCCAGTGTTTGAAATCCTAACTCTTCAACAAATCTCTTTGTCATTGTGGTCTTCCCGGCGCAACATCCACCATTCAACCAATACACATGTTTTAATTGTTCTCTTAAATAATTATCATTTATTTTCATATTTACCCTCCTCAATTTGTTAAGATTGAGGGAGGTGGCGGATTCTTATCGGCCTTCTATAACACTGAAAGCACATATTAAATCCTCCTTTCCTTGGCATAGTAATAATATTCGACGAACCAGGGGATCTTTCCTACTATATTCCATAGTTCTGCCAGTTAACGGAGGCTACTGATCGAAGCCGCGGCAGCTTCATTGAGCTCTTGTCTTCGTTAGTTGAATGGGCTCCTCAGAGCATTCTGAAATCTTCACTCCCTACATTAGTTTACCTTTTACGAAGAAAATCAGATTCTAAATATTTTGCAAGGTAAATAGTATTTGCAGGATTTAAATTTGGAAACTTACCCACATCAAAAAAACGCACCTCATGTGACTCGGTTGAATCGCTCACCAATTCTCCTCTGTAATCATTGCAAAGATACATTGCTGTTACTGAATAAAGTTCATCTCCATTTTTTAGTTTTAGATAAAGTTCTGGACCAGAAAATAGCTCCAGCATAGTTAGACGGTTTAAGGTTAACCCAGTTTCCTCGTACACTTCCCTAGTTGCTGTTTCCTCTAATGATTCCCCTGGCTCCATAAGACCGCCTGGTAATCCCCAATTACCATCTTTGCGTTTAGGACATTTTGAGACGAAAATATAGAAGTATTTTTCGCATCTCAAAAAGCATGCTTTATGACACTCCATCCTAATTCGTTGCATGAAAAAACCGGCCCCTTTATTCTACAAGGGGATCCGGTTTTCGTAATCGGAACTTAATTGGAATTTAACTGTCGTAATCCGTTAGTGAAGTAACCTGTGCATTGAACTCAACTGCCGCTGTCTGTTTTGAACTCTCGTCTCCGTCGAGCTGCTCATTGTATTACGTGTCCGAATCGTTGAACACATTTTTTAATAATAAATACAGGCCTTCTGCATCGGTATTGTCTAAGCGAATGCTTTTATCAGATAGGGGTACCGCCAACGAAATGACGTAAAACCCACGCTAAGACAGTTTTTACCAAATGAAAAGTCGGTTTTCCTGCGCTAAGGATTACCGACTCTCGGGTATTTGTATTCAGTTATCGTTACCCAAAAGCTTAATGAAGCCGCCGATTTATTAATCTCGCGGCAGCCTCATCTTGTGCATTCATTCTCCATATGTTAAATAAGTTGACCACTCATTGATGATACGGTTCTCCGTTCCCATTTGGATTTATTCCAAAAGAATGAGATTAGAATACTACGCACCTACCCGATCTTCAATAAAGAGATCAATTGAACTGCTGCCGCGGGGGCAAATCTCTCCTAGTTATTCTATCGTTCTCACTTTTAAGTGATCGGAGACCTTAGGAATATGTCACGTATTTTCTTCTTATCAAATTTATCTACACTGGTTCTCGGTAATGATTCCACTACTGCGAATCGGGTCGGTATTTTGTACGGGGCAAGCTTGCCGCTGCAATATTCCGTGAGTTCATCGAGAACCGCAACCCTCCTTCCCGTTGTATTAAGTACGCAATCGGCGGTTTCACTCACCGGAAAGGCTGCTTTCCTTCAGGATGACATCGTGCGATCCGCCTTCGACCAGACTGGTTGCCGATACCACGGTTATCCTTGCCTTGTGCTGAAGTTCTTCAACCGAGACGGCGCCGCAATTGCACATAGTCGATTTGATTTTGCTAATAGTTTTATCCAAATTTTCCTGCAAGCTTCCCGCATAAGGCACGTACGAGTCGACGCCTTCCTCGAACATGAGGTTCTGTTTGCCGCCCATATCGTAACGTTGCCAGTTGCGTGCGCGATTCGAGCCTTCCGCCCAATACTCTTTCACAAAGCTGCTGCCCACCTTCAGCTTCGGCGTTGGACTTTCGTCAAATCGGGCGAAGTACCTGCCCATCATGACGAAATCGGCCCCCATGGCCAGGGCGAGCGTGATGTGGTAGTCGTGAACGATCCCGCCATCAGAACAAATCGGGATGTACACTCCGGTTTCGGCGTAATACCGGTCCCTGGCCTCGACAATTTCGATAAGGGCCGATGCCTGCCCGCGCCCGATCCCTTTCTGCTCGCGAGTAATGCAAATTGAGCCGCCGCCGACGCCGACCTTGACGAAATCGGCCCCCGATTCTACCAGATACAGAAAGCCTTCCCGATCCACTACGTTGCCCGCACCGATTTTCACATCAAAATTCGACTTGACATATTGCAATGTTTCACGCTGCCACTCGCTGAAGCCGTCAGAGGAATCGATGACAAGAACGTCGACTCCCGCCTCCACCAAGGCAGGCACTCTCTCCTGATAATCTTTCGTGTTGATGCCGGCGCCGACAATATAGCTTTTGTTCGCGTCGAGCAGCTCGAGCGGATTTTCTTTGTGCGCATCATAATCTTTGCGGAATACGAGATAGTCGAGATGCTGCCGTTCATCGACGATCGGCAGGCAATTCAGCTTGTGCGACCAAATCAAATCGTTGGCTTCGGAAAGAGTAATGCCGGAGTTTCCGTAAATGAGGGAGGAAAAGGGGGTCATGAAATCGCGAATCGGTTTGTCCAAGGGGTCCCGGCTCGTGCGGTAATCGCGGCTAGTTACGATGCCGAGCAGCTTTCCGTTCGGCGTCCCGTCATCCGTGACGGCAACGGTGGAATGTCCCGTTTTTTGTTTCAAGTCGAGGATATCTCTGAGTGAATGATCCGGTGTCAGGTTGGAACGACTGACGACAAAGCCGGCTTTGTACCCTTTGGCCTTCCGTACCATTTCCGCCTGTTCCTCAATCGGCTGCGAGCAATAAATGAAGGAAATACCGCCGCACCTGGCCAGCGCTATGGCCATCCCATGGTCCGATACCGCCTGCATCACAGCTGAGGAAAAAGGAATATTCAGCGAAATGGCAGGCTTCTCTCCCTTTTCGTATTTGACAAGCGGCGTCGTCAGCTTGACGTTTCCGGGGTTGCAGTGCTTCTCCGTCAAATTGGGGATTAACAAATACTCGCTGAACGTCCGGGACGGTTCCGGGTAATAAGTAGCCATTGATCTCATTCCTCCTCGGTTTTTGGGTAAATTTTTTCAATTATAGCGCCAAGCTATCCCTCCGGTCAACTGTCTAAGGAAAAAAAAGTTAGCGTAGTTCTTTAAAAGCAACAACTGTTAGCATGCTGTTTAAACCCAGAGTCTCCTTGGATTGCCGAAAAAAAATGAATGCTGCCACTAATTGCGTGGCAGCATTTGCATTGTAGTTAAACTAAAGTCTCCCGTTAGTTCAATCATTTCCCACTTCTTATTGCTCCCCCGACAACTCCGGCGCCTCAAATACTTGACGCAATTCAATCTGACCTTCCCCATGTCCTTGCGGGTCTGGCATCCGCATGGCCCACTCGATTGCTTCTTCCCTCGACTTCACATCAATCAGAATGAACCCGGCAATCAATTCTTTCGTTTCCGTAAATGGGCCATCCATAACTACCGGCTTTTCCCCTGGTTTTGGATATGAAATACGAATCCCATTTGAACTTGGATGAAGTCCTTTTGCCGCAACCCGCACGCCTGCCTTAACTAATTCCTCATTGTACTTCGTCATGGCTTCAATGAGCTCTGGGTCCGGGAGATTTGCCCCTTCCGAATTCTTCGAGGCTTTGACAATCAACATAAACAGCATAAAAAGTTCCTCCTTTTTTTTTAGAGGCCAATCCCCTAATTGACCTCTTTATAAATACAACGAACCGGTATCTTCAAAATCGACACATTGATAAAAAATCTAAAATGGGATCGTTACGTATAATTTTGATCTTCTTAGTCGTTGTGGGCGACTTGTCGTAATTCATGGCATAGGCTGGTTTACCACGGCTCTTTTGAATTTCTCGATAAACTTCTTAACCTCTTGAATTGTTTGAGACTCTTCTCTCGTTTCTTGTCTTATTCTGTGTTGCAATCGGAAGCGCGCTTCAAAAGGTACTTGCGTTCCTTTTCGTTGCGCGCTAGAGCTGCAGCACGATTGAATTCTAAACATGCTTCTTGCTTGCGGCCCAGTTTCATGAGAAAGTCCCCTCGAATGCTTGGCAATAGGTGGTAGTTTTTCAAGGATGGTTCTTGGATTAACATATCGACGACTTCTAGCCCCACTTCTGGACCGAACGCCATTGAGAGCGCGACAGCACGATTCAGTTCGACGACGGGTGATGATGCGAGCTGGGAGAGAGCGTCGTAAAACGCCGAAATCCGGACCCAGTCCGTTTCCGAAGCCGTACGGGCACGGGCATGACAAGCTGCAATCGAGGCTTGAATTAGATAAGGACCGTACGCCCTGCCGAGACGCTCGGCCCGTTCGATTGCAGTCAGCCCCCTGCTAATGAGCAGATGATCCCATAACGCCCGGTTCTGATCCATGAGTAGAATCGGTTCTCCACTCGGGTTAACCCGTGCCCTGAATCTGGACGATTGAATTTCCATCAGCGCCACGAGTCCATGGACTTCCGGCTCGTCAGGCGCGATCTCAGCCAATATCCGTCCAAGCCGCAGCGCCTCCTCGCAGAGCACGGGCCGAATCCAGCTTCCACCGGAAGACGCGGCATAGCCCTCATTGAACATGAGGTAGATCACCTCAAGTACAGACGACAACCGCGCCGGCAGCTCGGTATTCGGCGGCAATTCGAAGGGGACGCGTGCTGCTGCGAGCGTGCGCTTTGCTCGAACGATTCTCTGGGCGACGGTCGGTTCCGGAACAAGGTATGCGCTTGCGATTTCTTTCGTCGTTAATCCCCCGAGCAGCCGGAGCGTTAGTGCCACCCGAGCCTCGGGGGAAAGAATAGGATGGCACGTCGTAAAAATGAGACGCAGTAAATCATCGCCGACGGGATCATCAAGCGCTTCAACCCAATCCGGTTCGTGCCGCCTGTCGATTTCCCAGCCCAGCTCCTCGTGTTTGCGGTCGCGCAGTTTGATTCTTCGCTGATGATCAATAGCCCGGCGTTTCGCTGTTGTCATCAGCCATGCTCCGGGGTTATCTGGGATCCCCGTCTCCGGCCACCGTTCAAGCGCGATGATAAGCGCATCTTGAGCCAAATCCTCGGCAAGCCCGACATCGCGTACCATACGTGCCAGACCAGCGATGATCTTGGCCGACTCGATTCTCCAGATTCCATCGATGGTGCGGTGAACAGCGGATTCCTTCACGACTTCGGCTTCCTGATGACACATGTCTGCGTTTCAATTAACTTGGCTAACGCTTCCGGGGCCTCGAACACTTGACGCAGTTCGATTTCGCCTTCACCAAATGTCCGTCCAAAACCTTTGGCTTTCCACCCGGTTCTGGATAAGAGGTGCGAATCGCACTCAACAAACATCATGAGTCTCATCATCTACCTTCTCCTCGTCTATAATTCACCTCTATATTGACAACGAACGGGAGACGCCTGAATCGACAGGCCGAAATAAATTTTCTAAATCTTTTTTCAACGTGTGCCAACGATTTCCCTACCAGAGTAGGTTAAAAATGGAATTTACCTGGACACACGATTGGAAGTATCCTGCCCGTTACTTCAATGATTAAGAACAGGTCGCCGCGGCGCCTGCTCCTGACCTGACTAGCGTTCGTTTTACCTTAGTGCTTTTTCATCACTAGGATATGCAATCTGCTCTAAAACCCAAGGTTTTTCCCCTACTTTACTATAAGATGCAAAATACTCTCTGTCTTTTCGATTAAATTCCAAACCATCAGATCTTCAACAATAATCTTTATCGAATCTTTTCTTTTCGAATCGTATGGATTATATGCCATAATCCAAGCTTCCTTATAATCATCAGAATATTTTTTTTCAGAAATCTTCAAGTACGAAGTTGTAGATGTGTTTTGCCCAGTATGAGTACAACCTACCAGCGCAATAAACATGATGGTCAGAAGTAAAACGAGATTCCTCATCTTTCCCCCTCCATTCCCATATCACAAATTTTACCACGCTCGCATAAAAAAGTTGCGTTAAACTGCCTCGTTACTTTAATGATCAGGAGCAGCTCGCCGCGGCGCCTGCTCCTGACATAATCATTTCGCTCTCGTATCCGTTTGCTCAACGCTCTAGTTGTTTCTTTAAAGACTAATTGTTCAAGAGAAGTTGGGTAAATTGATTTGATTAGTTCTAAGACGGCCTTTGCGTAGTCCTGAATTTTTTTTGAGCATCATGCTCTAATCGTTGCACCAAGAAATGAGTAACCGACTGAACGGATGCGGTCCAATACCAACGAACATACATTCCATATGAGGGTAAGAACAATCGAGCTTGTTCAGCACAAATTCCATCTGCTAATGCCTGCTCATACTTTTTCATTCCTAGCTCGATTTCGTTAAGGCAACCGAGCCGAACCAAAGACTTATTATTACGCCTCATCCCGAATATTGGATCGCTTTCGGGAATTATCAGCAGGGTGAAATTCTGGACATCGGCGCGGTTTACAACCCGGTTCAAATCGCCTTCCCTCCGTTTTCCACCAACGCCAATGTAACCTTAAACTACAATAACACCTGGACGATAACATACAGATAACATGACGACGGACTAAACGACAACGATCGTGAAACTCAATGGTGCCGGTGAAATAGGTACCGCTTGTGGCTACGCATCCCTCTTACTGCATCTGTTTAAAAATCGGGTGTGGACAGACCTTGCCTTATCACCATCTTCGTCAATTTCTAAACTCTTTAAACCTTCCATGAAAAACCTTTTTGCTGGCTAGTAATAGTCCCCGGCCTTTTCTTAGCGAAAGTTGGGCGCGGCCCCTCCGCTAAACTAAAATTTCACGGGAGCGCCGTCGACCACGAGCGGGATGCATTCGGCAATCACTTTACCATCCACACGGACAAGGACATGTAATGGGCAAGTTTTGTCCTCTGTTACTTCGTCAAACCTGACAAGCGCGATCTCAAGGGAGCTAATGTGTAATTGAAAAATGCCAATGACCTTTAACATAAAATCCACCCGCTTAAAATGCTTTAGCATAGCCGTATCACCTCCTTTAAACACAAAAAGAGCCAAACGTTAAAAACGCGGCTCTTTTTTGTGCCAAATATGAAATTGGGCGAGAATTTTGCGCTGTTAGAACGCAAAAAAGAGCTGAGACCAGATAATACCGGCTAGCTCTTTGCGTTCTCAATATAAAGTTTTATTCCTGTATAAAATTCCCGCGATAACATTCTAACACATCTTGACATGCATAAATGTAACCATTCTGTTTCGTTTTTCGTTTTTTTTTCTAAAATGCCCACGTCGCTCTTTCTGTTTCAACCCCCTTTTTGCTGTAGACAGTCTATTACTTTATTTTTTAGTCTAATACTTTATTTTCCAGTCTACAATGTAGCGTAATTCTTAAGATCAAAAGTAACAACTGCTAGCATGGCGTTTAAAGCTATATGATTTCCAATTTTCCAAATAATCGTTCTAATTTAAGAATACTAAAGAACATGTAGAGTCTCACTAGAATTGCCGAATTTAACAATGCATGCTGCCACTAATTATATGGCAGCATGCATTGTTGTTAAACTAACGTCCCCGTTAGCTTAAACTGACTGAGAAAAGGGCTGCCAAGCGGCAGCCCTTCGGTATTAACTCCATCGTGCTCCGTTAGCGTAGTATTTTAATCATTGAGTGTGATCTCAAGTAAATCCATTCCAAAACCACCTGGCTCCGCACCTACTTTATTGTTATCAGGATCCCTGAACGCGATCCAGTGGCCATGGTCCTCCTCAATTATGATATTGTTTTCAGCAAGATGTGTTCGGAAATCTGCAATTCTCCTCGTTGAAAAGGACAATCCTCTGTCAGAATCCTCATTGGTACTTATATAGAAAATGACCCCAGGCGTAACCTGCATGGTAGCCACATCGGAACCGAATTCGAGTAATTGAAACCCGCAAATTTGTTGGTACCATTTGACGGATGTTTGTAAATCACTAGCGTACAGCGTGGGAATCGATAATTCTAAGTACTGTCTACTCACCATCGTTCTCATCCCCCTGATTATTCATAAGTGCATCATGTATTTGCCAGCCTTTATCCCAGTAATAAGGCATATGAACATAGATATAATCATCTTTGTAGTATTCAAGCACGTAGTAGCTTTCCTCAGGCTTTGTAAACGACCAACTCATAAAACCTGCTAAATTATGAAAATGTTCTGTACGAAGCTTATCAATTGAATCATAGGACACAGGGAATATAACGTAATCATGCTTTGGAATTTGTAAGTATTCCGCACCGTCCGGCTCTCCTACAAATGGTTCGGTAACAGCAATACATGCGAAGATAGCCTCAACTTCGTTTAAATATCGAGATACGATAAATGGTTCTCCTTTCGTAATTAATCCATGATGTTTACATATGGAAAGTAGCTCAGTCGAGACAGAATCGAATTCGATATCATTATGAATTTGCTTTGCGATGACATGCATCTCATCCCTTGCTTCGAGTCGACAGCGAATTAAATCACGCACGAACTGACTCGGCATGGTTATATTCAGCCTTTGATATTCAGGTCTGAACGATCGGACATCAATCGTATTCCCATCAAGATCCCTAATTCGTAAGTAGGATTCTTCATCTACTTCGATTTTTACTTCCGCACGGATCAGCTGTCGTCGTAAAGCCTTGATATTCCTCGTTGAAAAAGTTATTCTTTGCGGAAAATTAGGATTTCTTTCTAAAAACATGATTCGCCCTGGCGCATATTCCATGGTTGCGAAATCAGAGTTAATGGATACGATGTGAAGACCAAAAGCTTTATAATACCATTTAGCAGATTCCTGTAAGTCACTTGCGTAAATTGCGCTATATGTCAGATGAGCAAACGACTTCACCGATTCAGCATTTCCTATTACATTTTCTTTGTTTGAAATTATGTTTTCTTCCTCAACAACATTGCCGCTATTCAATTGAATTCCCTCCTTTAATAGTGAAAACCAACTTAATGGGACAATAATACCCACCCGTAAAATATCAAATAAATCTTTTTATCAAACATTTTCCCAAACACAGTTTACTTCAATTTTCGTCCATAATCTTCCTGCCTTGATATGCAATATTTTTCAACAAAACTGCCCGTTTGTTGAGCGATCAGCTAAGTACCCAGAAAAAGCGATGGATCCGATCCATCGCCGCGTTCTTTTAACCGATAGAACAATAAAAATTTACTTACCCAAGTCGTGTGGGCTTCTTTCGCTTTCCAGTTGTTTATCTTAGGATGAACTTTTACTCCAACAGTCTAGACCAGAAAAAATTATAGGTTAATCGAATATAAACAAAAGACGAAATACGCTCAAGCAATTACCATTGGGCTTCAAGGCGTAGAATCTTAGATCTCGGGTGAAAGAAAACAAATAAGTGGCCATAATCCCCGAAATTAAGAAAATCATAATCATTTGAAGTGGTCTTTATTTCCGAATCGGAATTAATGGTGCAGACAAACTTCATCCTTTCACCAGTTTTCGGACATATAGGAATATTTGGTGCCTGATACCATAGTGGAACGCCGCATAACATCAAATCCCTTGTTGCCATAAATTTCTCCACATCAATATGTGAGGTGGATCTGTACCTCGTTTCAAGAAAATGAATTGGATATGAATAATCAGGATCAGGAAAATCTAATTCATTGGGGAACGGATCAACGTCAAATGGTAATTGATAATCAACAGTTTCTGGGTTTAGAATAATCGGTTTATTGGGATCCGAATAATCGAGAAATATACGACTACCAAATTGATGCAGTGGGAAGGCAATATGCAACTTTGGAAGGTTAAGCCACTGAAAGAAAGGATCTTGTCCATCAAGTGTACCTATAAAATGAAATTGGTTTTTAACATCTTGGGTTTCTGGCATAATAAACTCCTCAGGTTTTCTCCCGCCAATCACATGTAGGCCTTCAGCATCTTTCTCCAGAAAAAAAATCGCATGATCCTCCCAATCCCTAATGGGTAAATCGAAGCTATCCTGCTGTATTAGTTCTTCTTCAAACTCACCATCAGCCGTTAAACATCTTTCATACAATTCACAAAACTTATTATTTTCAATTGTCAATCTTAGTCCTCTTTGAACCGTGCAGAAAAAATCAAATGCTTGTTCGTCTACCCCATGCGTGAGAAGGAACGATGTTGCAGATTCATGATCATTGAAATCGACTTCCCAGCCGCCTAAAAACCTGTTTACTTGCTTATTATGCATGTATTGCACCTCCTACCCAACATCTTTTCCCGAGAGTATTAAAAACACACCTTTTAAAAAAAAGTTGCTGTATTGTACAACATTTTCCCCTCGTTTTTAAACAAAATAGCTCGTTGTTTGTTGAGCGCGCAGTTCACAATCAAAAAAAAGCGATGGATCGGATCCATCGCTGCGCTATTGTTCCCGTTAGCGTAGCGGCAAACCGGCTTATAAGCTACTCCACCCGATAGCTAATTCGACCAAATTATCCGTACCTATTGAGATAGTTTTCTGCCCAATACTTTGACCGCCTTGTAATTTGTAAAATCCTAAAGATGGATTGTCCTCTAATACCCATAACATCATTGACGAGTAGCCATTATTTTTTAATGATGCAACAACTGAATTAAAGAGTAACTTACCTACTCCTAACCCCTGATATTCCCTCAATAAGTAAATTGCATAAAGCTCCCCGTCATGATTAAATTCATCATTCCGACTTCGACCGCCGTTAGAAAATCCAACGATCTTGCCCTCCCTGTTTTCTGCCACAAATACTCTTTCGTGTTCCGCTCGATTTTCAAATGTCCATTTCCAACTCTTCGTCCTATTCTCAACGGAGAGACTAGATAAGTACGATTCTGATATGATACCTTGATAAGTCGATTTCCAGCTATTAACATGGACGATTGCAATTCCCTCTGCGTCTTCAATGGATGCTTCTCTTACCTTCATTAGGATGGCCCCCAATTCAACAGAATGAGCACTTAAACCACATTTTACCATATAAGACTTAGGAAAACTGCCAGTAAGATCAACGAGGCTGCCGTTCATGCCGGCAGCCCCGTCCAGGTGATTGTTAAGCTATGGTCATCCGTTAGCTCAACGAGTTACTATTCTAACACGACCCAACCTTAAACCTTTTAAGGATAGCTTCTGAGGAATTCGTTATTGTTCTATCTTTAATTTAGTTATAACTTCATCCGTCATTTGTTCAATACTTTCTAGACCATTAAGAACTATATCACATTCGTTCTTAACAGCTTCAAATAATTTCTGGTACGATATCCTTCCTCCATGCAAATACTCTGTTAGAAAAGAATCAACATAGTTTAATCTTTCGTTCTACATTTTTTCCCTCTGCTAAATCTTGATATATATTGGGAGGATACGAAGTTGTCTCATGGTAGGCGTCAAAATATATTGATTCTGAGTTTGGAATGACTTCCGACAATCGTTTTACTAGTGTACTTTTCCCGGCTCCAGAGGACGACCCACATACTGCTATGACCGTAGGACTCATTAATTTCAACCCCTGTTCATTCGGCATATTATTTTATTCTCATTCCATACACATATTTCCTCAAAAAAATTAATAAAAGGCGTCAAGGCCGACTGCCAAGGTGTCTTTATTCAATTAACGTTCGCCGTTACTTCAACGATCTGGAGCAGGCTGCAGCGGCACCTGCTCCAGAATCATTTCGTTATTGTCTACGTTACGATTTAAAGCTCTCGATGATATCGCACTTCTTCCGATACTTCTTTGAAGTCAACTGCGTGATATAAAGATAGCGCAGATTTATTCGCCGTTTCAACTTGCAGTTCTGCGAACACACATCCATGGTCTTTGAGATATGTGAGCGCCTGAGATAGTAAATGCTTTGCAATCCCTTGTTTCCGCCAAGGATTTCTCACGAATAGATCTTCAATAATCCCATTTCCATCTCCATCCACCCAAGCCATGACACTTCCTACTAAGGTGGCATTTTCCCTTACTACAAAAGCAGTCCAAGAAGAATTCTTCTGGTTATCCATTAACTTTTCAAGCCCAATTGGTGCCTCCGGCCAAATCTCCATGTCAATTTCTAAATATTCATTGATGCTTTCCTCCGAATCCATTGTCCCTCGCAAGCAACGATAAGGAACAGAAAGAACGGACTCTTGAATCTTCTCGGATAAGTCTCTTCGCATCGTATACAAACTCTTCCAATACACAAAACCCTTCGATATGAAATAATTATTATTGTGCCCTTCAGTTGATTGGTTCCCTACACCAATCATCGTTCGATACGAACTAGGTAATGTCTCTTTTAACTCGTATGCCCTATTTAACAAACACTCATATAAGAGATCATAGAGGGGATAATCGTCTTCTCTTTGAGGAAGTGTTTTTAAATTAAAATAAATATAGTGTGCACATTCTTTGGGGCTACCCGGCGGAATTGCGGAAATAACACCAACTTGTCCCTTACCTATGATTTGTCCGCTCTCAATCGCTATGAATACATTCGGCCAATTATTTTCTTCTCCAACCCACCAGAAAACGGTGTTGCCTTTAGATGTAACGGCATGGTACAAATCGCCTAACTTCTGCATATCATCCTTTGTAAATATCCGGACTTCTACTTCGCTCAAGCCAAAACACCACCATTTTTTATAATTCACCCAGAAGACCAACAGTAGTATTTTACCATCTTATTGATACTTCGTTTGATAAAGAATAATTATAATCATTTTGAGTTATCCGCTATTCGAACCTTGTAATACTAAATAAAAAGGCGACGATCATCACGCTAATCTGCCAGTTAGGCGAAGCGAGGCGACCGGAACTTTGCCTGGTCGCCTCGCTCTGTTTTATTCAACTATCGTCTCCGTTAGAGTAATGAATCAACTCAATCAGTTCCTCTTAATAACCATCTTTGAATGGAAATACATCAGGGCAATCAGGTTTTCCCGGCAAACGCCCATGTCTTGCTCAACCCTTTCCCTCCGACCGGTGCAGCGCCCCGACCAGCTCTACAAAGTGACGCCCGCGCTCTTCAAAGTTGCTGTATTGGTCATATGCAGTGCACGCAGGGCTTAGCAGCACAATGTCGCCCGGTACGGCCATCTTGTGCGCCTGCGCCACTGCCTCGGTCAGGCCTTCGCAGCGGACAATAGGCGGGCACCTTGGCACTCCGCGCGCCGCAGCCTCGATTTGACTGGCCGCTTCGCCGATCAACAGCAACACCTTGACATGATCAGGAAGCAACCGGGCCATCTCGTCAAACGGTACCTTCTTATCTCGCCCGCCGGCGATCAGCAGCACTCGGCCCGCGTGCGCGTGCAGCGTGGCAACGGTACGGGCGGGGCTGGAGCCGATGGAGTTGTTGTAATAATGCACGCCACCCACAGTTGCCACCCACTGGTTTCGGTGCTCCACGCCGACGAAGGTGCGCACCGTCTCCAGAATTGCCTCGTCCGGCACGGTCCCCCGTACGGCGGTCATGGCAGCCATGACGTTTTCCACGTTATACCACCCCGGCAAACGAATGTCACGGATAGGTACTAGCCCGTCGATCACGTCATCGCGGACCGTGTACCCGCCGAAGTACTTGGTCCGCCCCCGCCCGTGCAGTGCAGCGGTCGCCGGATTGTCGCAGTTGAGGACGGCAAGTTCGCCAGCCCTCTGAAAATCCAGCAGGCGGCGCTTGGCGGCGATATATTCATCCATGTCGCGGTGCCAGTCGAGATGATTGGGCGAGAGGTTGGTGATCACCGCCACATGGGGAGAGCGCGTCATGTCCATCAGTTGGAAGCTGGACAGCTCGACCGCGCATGCGTCCTGCGGCGACATCTCGCCCGCGCGCGTCAGCAGCGGCGTGCCAATGTTACCGCCCAGATGCACCGTACGCCCCCCGTTGGCCAGCATGTCGGCAATCAGCGACGTGGTGGTGGTCTTACCGTCCGAACCGGTCACGCCGAAAATGGGACATGGACACAGCGCGAAGAACTCCTCCATCTCACTGGTCACACGGCTACCGCCCGCGCGGGCCGAGTCCAGTGCCGGATGGTCTGGGCGCATGCCCGGAGTGCGGAACACCATGTCGCCCCCAACGCGATCTAGGTAATTCTCCCCTAGCTGCAACCCGACGCCCAGATCGTCCCACTCCTCTCGGGGCAGGGCCGGGTTGCGGTCGCGCACGGTGACGCGCGCTCCGGCCGAGCACAGCATGCGGATCAGCGGTGCGTTGCTGACGCCGGCGCCGATGACTGTCACGTCCCGACCGGCCAGCGATTGGATATAGGTGTCAAAAACAGGATTCATAGGCCCTCCGCTTAGGAAATGTTAGGGATAAAACCATTCTGCCGTGAAGCATTCCTTCTCGGTTTAAATCGGTTTGCCCGTGTCGTACCACATAAATCAAGCAATAACTTCCTAGAATTGCATATCATTAAATCAAATATACCACATATTGGAACTATCCTGCCCAATAGCTTAACGAGGCTGCCGATCTTGTCGGCAGCCTCGTTTTTGTTGTTTTATGGAACTATCGTTTCCCTTTAGGCCGCTGGGTCAACCGCAAAACTAAGCTGGAACGTAGGTCAACCTGATCACCTGCTCGCCAATTCGATCGCTTGCCACGAGGCGCAGCGGCGGCCGCGAACCGGCGAAGAACGGCTTGCCGTGACCCAGCACGACTGGATGGAGATAGAGTCGATACTCATCAACGAGACCGAGCTCCGTTAGACTGTGCGCCAACTCCGGCCCGGCAACTTCAATCTCCCCTTCATGCTGAGCCTTCAGCCCACGTATGGCCGCTGCGAGGTCGCCCTCGATCAGAGAAGCGTTCGGACCGACGGACTTTAACGTCCTCGACACCACCCACTTCGGTTTGCTTTGCCACGCCACTGCGTATTCCCGTTCCGGCGCATCCCATTCAAAATGGTCTCCGTCCCAATACCGCATGGTCTCGTACATGCGGCGCCCGTACAGGCTACCCACCAGGCCGCGCACGTCGTCGATGAAATGACGGAATAGCACGGGGTCGGGCTGAAATGCCGTGTGGTCGACGAACCCGTCCAGAGACTGGTTCAATGCGAAAACGATCTTTGCCATGCGACTGACTCTCCTCCCTGGTTTTCTCGCACATACATCATCAGGATTACACGTTCCATATGCAGCCTCCTTTATGTCTACATTTTATCATCCAACAGCATGCCCGGTTTCTCATGGATTGCTAATTTGCACAGCCCGACCGAATACAACTTTAGTTTAACGAACGATGGTAAATTCTGACAAATAGCTTAATGGAGCTGCCAGCATTGTTCCGCGGCAGCTCCATGGCGTAGGTTCAGCTCTTGTCTCCGTCCCTCGGGCAGACCGAGGGGCGATAGCCCCAATGTTTGAATATGGTGTTATCTGATGGATACGCCATCTAGAAAACACTAACATTTCTTTTACTTAATTTCTTAAATACCGAGTATTCCTTATTGGACTTAATAAAACTTAATATCTTTTCGGCACATTCTATTGGATTCATCTCTTCAGTATTTACTTCGAGGTCATATTCATCAATGCAATATACTTTGCTGAACTGTGAAGCTGCTAGTCCAATCTTTCTATCTCCTCTTGTTTGCTCTCTTCTTATGAGTTCTTCTTTCGAGCATATTACACCTATAAATAACGTAGGCTGATCGAAAAATAGATCAAGACACTCATTAAACCACTTGTCATTTTCGATTACAGTATCTACTATTACATTCAAACCCATTTCTGAAAACAATTTAATTGTCGAATAATACATTGAGATTAAGGGATCAAACATTATTTGTGCGATAACTTGCTCATCTACTTCTCTTGTAGGTTCAATATCTGAAAATTTATTTTAAAAAAATCCTTGAAAAAATCATCTATTGATAAATGATGAAAAAGAATCTCTTTCTGATTCATCAGTTCAATAGAAATACTAGTCTTTCCTGAACTTGAAGTTCCGTTCATCAACACAATGATTCCTTGCTTCAAACGAATCACCCTCACATATAAGATTTGCGTATCTTTCAGATAATGTTATATTCACAAAGTTGATAAAATTATCCAACTCAGAAAATATTCGAGAAACGATTGAACTATCCTGCCCGTTACTTCAATGAATCAGAAAGGAGCCACTTAGTAGCGGCTGCGCAAACGTGCAATACAACAAGGGGATTGCTGTATATGGCAATCCCCCGTTTCCTTTATTCTTTTGTAGCTACAAGCATTATTTCAATTTCATCTAAATTTATGCTTTGACGCTTTTCCCATTTCCCCAATGTGCCGCCCCAAATGTTCTCTACCTTCAGTCCTACCTGAGAGAACATCTGTTTCAATTCAAATGGGAGGTATCTTCGTTCCTTAACCTCGACCTGTTTCTTTCCTTCAGGTAAATCCCATTCATCCATATAATGTTCTACCATAGTCTCAGGATTAAACCTGCCGGAATCAACGTCCTCCTGAGAAAGGTTGCGAATTTTTGAGTAAGCATTCAAAGTAGTTAGTATAAATCGACCCTTTGACTTCAATGCATCAGAGATACTTTTAAGAATTGCTAAATCATGTTCGATTGGCTCCTCATCTCTGCCAACTAAACCAAATGCCCCCTCACAAAGGCAGATAACCGCATCAAATGTCTTTATTGGGGCGTATTTCACCGCATCACAATGAACCCATTCTACATCGACATTCGCTTCTATTGCCGATTTTTTGGCTTCCAAAAGCATGCCTGATGATATATCAACTCCCGTGACCTTATAGCCGCGTTTTGCCAGCTCTATGGAATGTCTCCCAGTTCCACAACCTACATCGAGGATGCTGCTTCCTTCCGAAAGTTTCAGTTCCTCAATCACAAATTCAACTTCCGAAATTGTGTTTTTGGTAAACCCATTATTCATGTATTGAGGTGCATGTGCATCAAAAAAAGATTCCCAATTATTTTTACTCAACTCGTTATACCTCCATGTTATTAAAACCACGGAAATACAATTAAAGTTGTACTTCCGTAGTTCAGTTTTGTTTTATTCCCTCACGAAGATAAACGAATAGACTTTTCATAAAAATCACTCCTTTACTCAGATACTAGAAGTGTAATTCGGCTTTTCAGATTTTACAATAGTATAGTTTTTATATACTTGATTTTTATCAAATAACTCTAAGACTGTTGTACTCTTCTGCCCCGTTAGCGGAGTGCAGTTGCCGACCGATCCCGCGGCAGCTTCATTGAGCTCTCGTCTCTGTCAGCGCAGTAAGCTAGTTATAGTTTTTATTTTCTCGATGATAATGCTTACAATTTCGGATATTGGTAAAGTTCCATCGACAATGATATCACTATTTTGGTTTTATCGTTTTTAACATCTCAAGATAACCCCGTCTTCCATGAAAAATATAATTTTTCATTTCCGTCATAATATTCTCAACACAATTATCCTTAAAATCTCTAATAATTCGACGAGCCATCGCATGATAGCGTAATGAAGGGCTGCCGCGCGGCAGCCCTTTCGTTATTGAACTATTGTATCCGTTAATTAAACAAATGGTTTATTGATTATGTGAAGCCTTCGTTTATTGCCGTTATTGTTTTCTGCCGATAAATGCGAACGATAGCAAACTGCCGCCGAACAAAATAACAGTTGTAACGATAAGCGACATATGCATTCCGGCAATAAACGATTTGCTGCCACTCAGAATCGAGCCGAGGATGGCGACCCCCAGCGTCGCGCCAAGCTGGCGGCTTGAATTGAGAGCGCCTGAAATTGCACCGGTCTGTTCCTTAGGGACGGAAGAGATTATGGCCGCCATCAACGAGGGAATCGTAAAAGACACTCCGAAACCGATCAGCAGCAATCCAATCATCGTAATGACATAGCTCGTGTTCACTTCCGTCCAGACTTGCAGCAGTGTACCCACTGCACCAAGGCTAAAGCCGACAGTCATCGGTATCCGCGCTCCGATTCTGCCAACAATTCGACCGGTCAGAATTGGATTGAAGGCCAATGGAATCATCATTGGAAGGAGCGCGAGTCCGGCTATGTGGGCCGATAATCCGCGCGTTTGTTGAAAAAATAATGGCAGTACAAATAGAATTCCCGACAGGCCGATATTAATCGCCATCCCGGCAAGCATTCCGGCCGATACCGTCGCATTCCTAAAAAGCCGCAACGGAAGTAACGGTGTCTTGCCTTTCACTTCGACAATCAAAAATATGATGGCGCCCAGCAGAGCCAAACTAAATGCCGCGAATAACCGGGGAATTCCATCCGTACGTTTCCCCCTCCATCAGTCCGAATGACAATGCAGCTATGGCGACAATGGCGGTGATTTGCCCCCCCAAGTCAAAGCTTTTCCGCGGTTTACGATCCGTTTCCCTGACGAACAGGAAAGTCATGATTAAGCTAATGCTTGCAAGCGGCACGTTGAGAAGGAAAATGCTGCGCCAACCGAACGAGTCCACCAATAGCCCGCCGACAACAGGTCCTGCCGCCATCGCTGCCCCGGTAACCGCTGCCCAAATGCCAAGCGCCCGGGCACGATCAGCCGGTTCAGGGTAGGCATGGGTAAGCAGGGTGAGCGAGGCTGGCATCAGAGCTGCGCCTCCTATACCGAGTATCGCACGTAGGCCGATAAGCTCGCCTAGCGTCGAAACGGCTGCCGAAATGGCCGATACTGCGAGAAATAGGGCCAGACCGACCGTATAGACACGTTTGGCCCCAAGTTTGTCAGCAAAGGCACCCATTGATAGCAGTAAACCGGCAAACACGATCGTGTAGGCGTTGACCACCCATAAAGGCCTGATATCCCCCCACCCAACTCGGCGCGAATCGCAGGCAGCGCGACGCTCACCACCGTCATATCCAAGAGCACCATAAAGTATCCGAGCGAAAGTCCGAGAAGCAACAGCCCTTTGGCCAGCTTGCCGGTACTGCTGGACTGTATTTGCATTGCTTTATCCTATCGTAACCCGTCGTATTATGAGGTTAACCAGTTTTTACTGGTTGACCACTTTGTTTAAGTGGTGTATTTATCGGTAGCCGGGGCAGATCGATCGTACCCCTGGGAATAGATCCCGTAGCTAAAACTGATCGCCCCCTACTTGTAGAAACCATGTTTAAGCTGGTTGGGACTTAGATCCCGCATAACAAGCGATGTTGTGGAACTATGAGCAGTATGTGGGGGTTACCGGCAATCATTCTAACTAAGAAAGGGAGAATCTCATGAATCCAGTCATCGGCCTGGATATTTCAAAAGGACGAAGCGATGGTCAGGCGTTTCTAGACAAAGGACAGCCCTGCGGTAAAGCCTTTAGTTTTCTCCATACCCAGGAAGGACTTCAGGATCTCTTAAACGTTATTACAGACGTTCGGAATAAGACGGGGAACTTACCCACCGTCATCTTAGAATCTACTGGGCATTACCATCAGGCGGTTATCCAATTCCTCGAAGAACAAGATATCTTATTCTTGGTGGTCAACCCTCTTATCTCCAACCAAGCAAAGAAATCGAGTCTTCGGAAGGTAAAAACTGATGCTGTGGATGCATATCAACTTGGCGAGCTTTACTACAAAGAAGAATTCAAGCCACACAAGCAAAGAGGTGTTCAACTGTTAAATCTTCGTCACCTGACACGTCAGTATGAATCCCTTACCCAGATGTATGTTCAAGCTAAATTACATTTTCAAGCTGTGTTAGATCAGGTTTTTCCCGATTATAGAGGGATCTTTGGGGACCTGTATTCAAAAGTTTCACTTTTACTTTTTAAGGAGTTCCCTACCTCTAAAGCCATTATTAAAGCTGGAGAGGCTAAGCTCACGGATAAGATTGCGTATCTCTGCCCTAGCCGTTCCGACCGTTGGGCCAACGAGAAAGCCAAGCTTATTATGAATGCTGCGATGAACAATCCTTTTCAAAAAACAGCTTACACCAGCCATCTCATTAGCCTGGAGTTGTACATTGACTTACTCCTTCAGTACCAAGAGCATCTATCCCACCTTGAAAATCAGATCGATGCTCTTGCAGAAGAAGTAGAAGAATATAAAATTATCCAATCGATTCCTGGGATCGGAAGCAAAATCGCGGCAACGATTCTGTCCGAGATCGGGGAAATCCATCGGTTTAATCACGCAAAGAAGTTAGTAGCATTTGCAGGAATCGACCCCAGTGTTTTTAAGTCGGGGAAGTTTTCTGCTACGGAGAATCGCATCACAAAGCGAGGCTCTAAAAAACTGCGACACGCCTTATATCTCGCCGTCTTATGTGGGTTGAAGAACTCCAGGAATAAGAAGTTGCGGACATTTTACGATAAAAAGCGTGAAGAAGGAAAACCATATCGTGTAGCACTAGTTGCCTGTATAAACAAGCTCCTTCACTGGATTTATTCAATCTTAGTAAGAAAAGAGCCTTTCCTAGATTTAGTTTAAACACCATAACTCTCATCGGGATGAAAAACCTTCCAGCATGAATTAGGAGGGTTCTTAAGCATGCCCATTTTTAGTATAAGGCTAAAATTGAAAGATTTTAAGAGAAAAATGTTGACAACCTATTAGCTGGTTTTAGCGCAACATAATGTTCGTCGTTTTTATTGCTTTTTTCGCACGGGAAAAATAATATCCGTTATTGATTCCTCTGACTCAGGACCATGATTTCGTTCATCGTAGATTTCAATATTATAGAAGCCAGAAAGTTCATATCCACTATGTTTTAACCAGGTGGAATATAAGTAAGCGTGTACAGCACCTGCATTTTCAAATGGACCTTTAAATGTAAATAACACATACGTATTTGCTGGAATCTCTCTAAACACCATTCCTTCTGGAATGTCCTTATTTGAAGAAACTTCAATTCCAATGAAGAATTCGAATGGGTCAGTTTCAGGATTATAATCCTCAGGATCCGTTGATAGCCCAAATACTTCTCTTTCGTTTATATAATTCTTAATTTCCGATCTTCTCTGTAAAAAGTTTCCCGCTAACTTAAGAGTTGTCCTGTTCTGTTGCACATCATAAAGCGTAACATTTGTGGATAAGCCAATTAATTTTATTGCCGCCTTCTCTAAAATCTTTGCTTCCATATGTTGAACCTCCTGATTTTTCACAGCCAGTTTTAGCAATAACAGTAAGTATATCATGACGCACACTTGTTCGCTATACGTAATCCATTAGCGTAATAAACGATTAATATTGGATGTTTTTCTGACTCCAAGAGTTTGCGTTCATTCAGTACCTCCTATGATAATTTCCGTATCAGCGGATGCCCTTCCCACATTAGTGTAACATCGCGTACATGCGATCCAGTACTTGCACCGCTTGCACTTCGAGACCCTTGATCGATTGCAACAGTCGGATTGCTTCCTCCGCAGTGGCCGGGTCGTTTGGACTACCGCCCCTGACGTCGAAGTCTACGAGGAACGGAAACATTGCGCACAACCGGTCGAATGGCTCCCGCATGCTCCCGTATAGCGAAGCGGCAACCTGCGCCAACTGTGCAATCGCATCACTTCCGATATAGCTGCCGAGCGCTCCGCCACCCACTGCTTCAAAGAACTTTGTGGCATAATGCCGAGCATCCGAAATAAGAAAGACGTTGTACGAGTTGCTTATTGGCTCCACTCGGCCGCCTTGCAGCGCCTCGATCCAGACGTCATACCCCGCCAGACCGTTGACACACTGTTCGGCGTAATGCTCCTGTTCGCGGTAGTGTCGAAGGGCGGTGTCGATCGCATTGCGAAACATCGTACGATTGTCTATGGCAAAGGACGAGTGCACCGAAAGCACGAACAGCATACCCAGCGTACCGCGGCTAAGGTGATCGTACGGAACCGTATCGGTCTCGTAGACGGTGGAACAATCGCCTGCCAGGAACTTCCGCGACTCATCGTCATACCCATAAATCAGCGCAAACTCCGGAAAATACAAATCCCACACCAGCACCGGATGCCCGCGATCAACCGAATGATGGATGAAATCAAGCGCTCGTGGTACCAAGTCAGACAACTGTCGCTTTAATCGGGCTTCTGTGGTTTTTTCTTCCTCGGGCATCAATTGAAAATTAGCATCCGCAGATAACGGTCGGCTCTGATCGGATACATATGCTGCCTGGTATCCGATCGCCTCCAGACTGCGGGACATGACTGGCCCGAAGTCGAACATCGTGGGTCCTGCGATGCCTACAGTCTCCCGAATGATGTTGATACGAAACGCAAATCCAGACAGCCCCATCACCATCGGTATCGTCAGAGGTTTGTCCGTGTACTCCAGCAATCCACATATGGCGGCCGCAGCGGTCGTCCATGTAGTCGAAGTTTCCAGCACTACCGGTTTTCTTAACATTTTTCTTTTCATAACGCCCATTTCCTTTCGCGATCGAATGTATTGGTCAACGACTACACGAATATGCTCTTGGGCGAGCTTCTTCCGGGAACGGGACAAAATTTGATACACATTCGCTGTAGATAGCTGGAACAACCGGCCGATCTCCGCTGGCGACAATTGTTCGAAGAAGAACGATTCGAACACCTGCCGTTCCTTCCGGGACAAACATTGCAGGATGCCTATCAGAGTCTCGAACATTTCTCTTCGGACGAGTTGCTGTGCGGGATCTGAATCGTCCGAGTCCGGCTGACTCCGCCTCTCTGCCACTCGCCTAAGAATATAGTCCAGACTGCCCCAGTCCTCCTGTTCCTTGCCCCCGTCCGATTGAACAAACAGTTCCGAGCATATCCGTTCCTTAACCAGCGGTCCCCTACTGATCTTGTTGTATGCCTGATTGCGCACGATCCGCTGCATCCATGGTGCGAACCGGCTGACTTCCGCAAGCGATCCGAGATGCGTAAAAGCCTGGAACAGCGCATCCTGAACCACATCCTCAGCGGCAAACCGTTCCTTCGTAATCGACTTGGCGTAGCCGAACATCTCGTCCCGATGCCGGCGGACGAGCTCACCGAACGCAGATCGGTTGCCCTCTTTGGCCAGACGAACGAGCTCATCATCTTGCTGTAACTCATACTTGAACAGTTCATCCTGTTCCCGTTGATGCCCAACCTGCATCATAACACCTCGCAAAAAAAATGATGACTTATTACATTGACACAAGAGCCGAGCACAATCTGACATTTTTCATAATAAAGTTTATGAATCAATAACTTGAGTCAAACGCTGCGTGACTGCGGTTGCTTCCACGATCACGGCTATGTTTCTGAACCTCGCTTTATTATGTGATAATAATTTCGCTTTTGGATACTAATTCCTCTTGAACGGCGATTACGCCCCTCATGTTACTATGCAATACTGCCCGTTTGTAGAGACGGCCCCGCAGAACGCAGTAGAAGCGATGGATCGGCTCCATCGCTGGAACTTGTACCCATAGCTGAATGCAAGGTTTAACGTTTACTATCATGGTTCTGATCATAGGCAGCGAGCATTCGTTCCACTGGAACCCCGTTTATCGTTAGCCCTTCGATTAAACATTCTTCAATACGAACCCCCGATAAATCGCTTCTCGTAATTACACTGTTATGAAAATCAACTTCCTCTATCTGTACGGGCTCATAATGTTCAGGCTGAAGCAACCAACTACTTTTAAGCGTGGAACCTTTGATCCGCAACCCTGATAGATTGCAATTTGTCATTTCAACATTGGCCAGGTCACACCTATCAATTGAGCTTCCCTTGAAATCATTCTCTGCGAATCGAATCGGCTTTGTGTGCCCACCCAGATCATGAATAACAGCGCCATTCATTTGACTAAATCCGAGTGACAGCCCATCAAGATCAAGATGCCTTAAAGACAGATTCGCCATGCCACCATGGTGAATTCGCATTCCGTTTAGTCGGCTATCAAATATTTCGGCGCCATCCATAACGACATCGCGCATAACGATGCCCCGGAGATTGGAACATTCGATCTTCGCTTCAGCAAAATCCATCCTTGTCATTGTCTTGCTATCTTGCGAATCGGAGTCAGCACCGCAGAAAAATAAAGAATCAATTGTACAATTAAACAACATGGCAATCTTCGGCAATAAGGTGATGTCTGGAGTTGCTAGTCCGGTCTCCCATTTGGATACAGCTTGGCCAGTCACACCTAGAAGATCTCCTAATTCTTGCTGGGTCATATTTCGTTCCGACCGGAGTATCTTTACTCTTTCATGAAACTTAATCTCTTCTACCACGGGGATAGCCACCGCCTCTATACGTGATGAATTTATCATTACATACGGTCCCCAATTGACGCAATGTAAGCAAAGTTGATAGACATTCAACCGTTAGTTGTAGCCAATTCACAGCTACCGCCACTCCATACAATCGTCTTCCGTTAGTTTAATCATCCCTGAGTTTTTCTACGGTATCCCTCTTCTAATATTTGTTTCAAACCTTCAGTTCTTTTTTGGATAAATGTATTCCAGAATATCCTTCCTTTTTCAGCCAATTCTTCGTTTGAATAACTTCCTTCTACGAACTTTCCCCAACAACCATCCTGAGTTAGCTTATCCCATCCTAAGTAATCTGCATAAAGACGGTTTTCTGAAGGTATGTCTGAACCCATTGATTTTGTTTTAACCAATTCAGGACAAAGCCACATAGCTGTACAAACGGACAGTAACCCACCGTGCATTTCGTTTAAGCCTTGTAAACCTGCCGTTTCAACTGCTTCTTCCCATGCATTGTGATTGTTATGATTTGCGGAAATTAAAATAATCTGAGGGTACTTGTAATTAATGTGCTTGATGAAAGCTCCCTCCCAATATGAGCCACCATGTCCAGTGCAGACCAAAAATTTCCTAAAACCTTGTCTTATTAGGTTGCAAATAATCTCCTCCAACATGGCAGTTAAAATATTGGGGCTTACCGTAACTGTTCCCTTGAAATTGGCATGTTCTTCAGAGGTATTAAACGGGATTGTAGGTAACACATACGCATTCAATTCTGTCCCATAAGCATCAGCGTATAGCTCTGCTATAAGCGTATCTAAATGCATTGGTAGGTATGGTCCAAACTGTTCCGTTGCTCCTACCGATAGAACAGCTGTATCAATTCCACTAATTGAAATTTCCATTGTCGTGTTCTTAAAACTAAGCATAGTAGCGTAGCCTCCCTATGAAGCTCAATTTCTTAATACACATCAAATTGTATCATTTTAGAACCGTTGAAAACGGCTATATCTAAACTATCCATAAGATTGGTACATTAAACTCTTCTGCCCCTTTACTTCAATGATTTAAAAAAGGAGCTGCATCAAAGCAACTCCTATACCAAAGGTGTCCGCCCCTCGTTTAGAGCGTATTCAATCACAATCTTCTTTGTTTAACGATACCTATCAGTTTGGCAGAGATATTAGTTGATCACGAAATTCCTTATAGGCATGGTCCCAGCCCATTTTCGCAAAGAATCGCATGCCATCCAACCCCTTGAAATAACGTGCCCCGTTCAATCGTTCACTAAAGTTAGGAATCGGTCTACCCATTTTCTCGTAATGGGTACGGAATGCATCCGCCACGTCCCTCCCTGGGATAGCATCTTCAATAGTCGCAATATCAATTAGAAAATCGCCATATAAGAAACCGGCGTCGATGATTCCAGTGATACTTCGGCCATCCGAAAGGATGTTCCATGCATGACAATCATTATGAACAAAGTAACGGTGAGGAGCGTTATATTCACAATAAGTAAGTAGACGGCCAAAACATTCGTTAAAAACGTCTCGTTCCAAACAGGTTGTACGGAAAAGATCGTGCCAGTTTTCCCAGAAAGTTCCGGTCTGATCCTCTCCATAAAACGTCTTAATAAACTCTTCCCACGAAGAGAATTCCCCATTACCTCCATCTGTTAGGTCCCAGTGGCGCTGTAAAATGGCTTGAACTGCTGTAATCGATACATCAGGCTTTGATTGTATCATTCTCTTTAACGATTTCCGTATACCTTTATGATTTTTTCTACTCTATCCAAATTTTCACGCATTTTAGATCGATCATATGTTACATTTTCCGGGAGGTCATCAAAGAGGCCAATATTCTCCATTTCGCTTAAAGGCATATTACCAAATGACTCGACTTCAGCAAAATATACTCTTCCGTTATTACTATGATTTTCAGTAAAAAATGAATAGTCCCATAGCGGTGTGATGGTAAAACCCCCATTACTTTGACATAGAACAGCACTTCGCTGCGACGGCCTCGATCTCAACGTGCAAAACTGGTGAAGCGAGCGCTTTGACAAATAAGTAACGCCGTTGCTGGTGGAGGGGCCTTTACTTGATGTTTTTGTTGACCATAATCATTATTTTAATGCCTGCAACATTAAGCTGCTTTCCGTTTGTATGCGCGCACCGCAAATAGATATGCGACGATCAGTATCCCCAAGCACCACGCAAGAGCGACCCAGATATCATTGCCTACCGGTTGACTTGACAATAGAGCACGGATGGTTTCTACGATAGAGGTCACCGGCTGGTTTTCGGCAAAGGCGCGTACGACTGACGGCATCGTTTCGGTCGGCACAAAGGCCGAACTGATAAACGGCAGGAAGATAAGCGGATAGGAAAACACGCTAGCACCTTCCACCGATTTCGCGGACAGTCCGGCAATCGCCGCGACCCAAGTCAAAGCCAGTGTAAACAGCACGAGTATGCCGGCTACGGCAAGCCAAGACAGTACCCCCGCCGACGAGCGAAAGCCCATAATGAGCGCTACGAGAATGATGACGACAACCGATATGGCGTTGGATACCAACGAGGTCAGTACGTGCCCCCACAGCACGGCGGAACGCGAAATCGGCATGGAGTGGAACCGCTCAATTATGCCCCGTTGCTTATCCAAAAACAGGCGGTAAGCCGTATAGGATATACCGCTTGCAATCGCAATCAGCAGGATACCGGGCAACAGGTAGTTCACATAGTTATCCATACCGCTTTGGATTGCGCCGCCAAACACATAGACGAACAGTAGCATCATTGCAATCGGAGTGATGCAAACCGTGAAGATGGTGTCCATGCTTCGCAAAATATGGCGCATGGAACGTCCAAGCATCACGCTCATGTCGCTGAAAAAATGCTCATTCATTGTTACTTTCCCTCCTTTTTACCAATGATTGCGAGGAATATCTCCTCCAATGAAGGTTGTTTTTCCAAGTACTCCGTCTTTGCGGGCGGGAACAGCTTTTTCAATTCCTCAAGCGTGCCTTTGGCAATAATCCTGCCCTTATGCAAAATGGAAATTCTATCGGCAAGTTGTTCAGCCTCATCCAAATACTGAGTGGTCAGGAATACCGTTGTGCCACCGTCGGCAAGCTCCTTGACAATCTCCCAAGCCTCAATGCGTGCCTCGGGGTCAAGGCCTGTGGTCGGCTCGTCGAGGAAAATGAGCTGCGGTTTTCCGATCAGGCTCATGGCAATGTCGAGCCTGCGGCGCATACCGCCCGAATAGGTGGACACCTTGCGGTCGGCGGCGTCGTTCAAGCCGAAGCGATTCAGTAAATCATCCGTGACATGACGCGAATTTTTAAGGTGTCGCAGTTTGGCGATCATGATCAGATTTTCCCGCCCGGTCAAAACCTCATCCACCGCCGCAAATTGCCCAGTCAGACTGATCGCACGCCGCACATTCTCGGGTTTTGACGCGACGTCAAATCCGTTTACGACGGCGGTGCCTCCGTCCTGTTTGAGCAGCGTGGTGAGGATTCTGACAATCGTCGTCTTGCCCGCGCCGTTGGAGCCAAGCAGGGCGTAAATCTCACCTCGCTTCACTTCAAAATCGACGCCCTTTAGGACTTCTGTGTCCTTGAAAGACTTTCGCAGACCTTTCACTTCAATTGCTTTTTCCATCCCGACATCCCCCTTTTACTTTTCTTTATCCGTAACCTTTTTCATGGCCTTGTTACCTTCTTGGCCAACAGATTCTTGATAGATGTCAGCGTAAGTTTTTGAATTTTTGATTAGATCGTCGCAGAAAGCCGCTACGTCACTGCCCGTCACTTCGAGCACGCCTTTCCACAAGGCCGCGCCCTCTTCAAAAAGATCGATAATCCCCGAGAGCAAACCCGTCCCCTCGGTTAGCTCAACAGGGCCGACCTTAAAGAGATATTTTTGAATCTCTTTATAAACAATCTGATAATCTTGCGGGAGCGCTTTGACACGTGCCACGTGCGCTCGCCACTCTTTTTTGCCTTCGATGATATCTCGTATTTTCATTTTATCCTCCTCCTATTTACCTAATTTTTTAGCGATATTATTGTTGAGTTGCTCGCGCCACTTGTCGCGAAGAGACTTCGCCCCTTCTTCGCCGGCCAGCGCTGAACAGAAGCCTTTGATATCGTCACCCAAAACCTCTTGGACACTCTGACCGTCCGCCGCCGTTTCTTCGAGCAGGCCAAGCACACCGTCAAGAATTGGCATGAGGTTGCGACCGGTGAAATCTGAGTGCGGCCAAAGATTGGCATTAATTTTTTCCCATGCCGCTTGATAATCAGCCGGCAGCTTTTTGGCTCGCGATTCAAAACTTTTCAATTCTTTAGTCATGTCGCTGCCGGTGATTTTTTCCCAAAAATTCATTATTTTTTCTCCTTTAACTCATTAATTTTAGATGATACGAACTCCCATTTCTCCCAGAACCTCCGCAGCTCCTCGCGCCCCGCGTCGTTGATCGCGAAAAACTTTCGCGGCGGTCCCATGTCGGAGGGCTTCTTGGTGATTTCCACCAACTTGTTTTTTTCAAGCCGTATCAGGATGGTGTACACCGTTCCCTCCACAACATCTGTGAAGCCGAGGGCGTTCAGCCGCCGCGTGATTTCGTAGCCGTAGGTTTCTTTGCGGCTTATAATTTCAAGGACACAGCCCTCAAGCACCCCTTTGAGCATTTCCGTAAGGTTTTCCAGCACAATCACCCCTTGCTATTCTGTATCACTGGTATGGAGTGATACTTACTACAGCTATAAAGTAACACGTAGTAGATGATTTGTCAATAGCGTTTGTTCTGACACGGATTTTACATTTTCAACTGCTGCCCGATAGCTAACAAGGCTGCCGGTCATCATTCGCGGCAGCCTTGTCGTCGTGTTTTTTTGCGCTATTCTGCCCGTTAGCGGAGTGCAGCTGCCGATCGATCCCGCGGCAGCTTCATTGACTCTTGTCTCCGTTAGCGGAATGAACTAACCTATACGTCTTCTTTTTCTCCATACAATTATCATTGTTAAAAGGACTAAGAAACAGATAATTGATAGTGTAGCTATCCATGTTTGTTCATTGGGCTGATCCTTTGTAACTTGAATCGGTCCAAGTTTGGATGCCTTGAAAAACTTATCATTTACCTTAACTGCTATTACATCTTGGGTGTCTGCCCCATTAATTTCAAACAACCGACTTCCCTTAAGATTTTCATTTGACTCACCGTTCTTCATTGGCATAGGAGTTCTTTGACGTTCAATCTTTCCAATCTCATTGCCAATGTCTTTGATATCGACTTCCTCCCTGGAAAGTCCATATAGGAGATTATTCCAAGCAACGGTACTTGGGTAGGTACTGGCTAATGCACCTCCTATATTTGATGAAAACCCCGTTAAAACAATGACAAAGAACAAAAGGAAAAATTTCATATACGTAGCCACACCTCCTATTTTATTGAACAAATCTGCCCCGTTAACGTAATGGAGGTTGCCTGTATGATCGGCAACCTCGTTTATGAGCTCAAGTCTCCGTTAGCTTAACCGTTTTTCTTAGAGGTCTTATTCGGATCTTGCCATATATGAAACCTATTGCCATCTGGATCTTTAAACGAAAACTGCAAACCACAACCGCCATGATCTACTATTGGTTCAACGTATGTTCCGCTGCTTGTTAAAGATTGATGCAATGTGGCAATATCCTCCGTTTCAAAAGTAAAGGATTCTCTCTCAAGCCCATTTACGTTTATAAAGTGTGAAATTTGTCCCTCACTATTGCCAAGGAACATCCACATCCCATCTCCAAGTATCATAACATTTCCTTCAGGATCTTTCCTGGTTAAACCCAAGTATTCTTCATACCAAACTGCTGCCTTATGATAATCAGTAACCGGTATACGAATACAATCGACAGTTTTCAAAAGTGGATTCCCGATTTTCTTTTTTACTGCTTGTTCCTTTTCCCTCATATTGATATCCCTCTTTTCATCTAGAATTTTTATACAATATATTTGGGATAAGTTTCCTTCTGTTTTGTTCCAGTGTTCTGCTAGTTAACGTAGAGAGACTGCCGTTTTTCTGTCGCGGCACTCTCTTGGTGTTTATTCAACTCTTGTACCCGATCGTTAGCTCAATCCAAAAATATATTCGACCTATATAAGTTGAATTAAAGAATCTCCTCTATTCGATCTGACTCCATACGGACACAGAGGCGGTCAATTATTGTTCGACCCAACCATCCAAAAGCATCATCCCATGCACGGCAAAGAAGCTTTCCACGCCCTCTGCGAGTTTCCCACCAAAAAACTTGCCGTCACTTATGGTAAGGTTCACCGTGCTTAACGGCAAGTTTTAAGGCCATCCTTTGCGGGATGGCCTTTCTATACAGTGCGGTGATTGCAAATCTTAATATATAGAGATATCCGTTCCATAAAAGTGAAGTTGAAGGCGTTTTGCTACGGACTGCGAAGAGTAATTATCCCATGATGTACTATATAAAGGGATTCTTTGA
Source organism: Paenibacillus tarimensis (assembly GCA_041281825.1). GTDB lineage: Bacteria > Bacillota > Bacilli > Paenibacillales > Paenibacillaceae > Paenibacillus_D > Paenibacillus_D tarimensis_A. Next base: position 5,507,856 of record CP166298.1, read on the forward strand.
GACTGGCGTATAGCTTGTGCCCAGGAAGACGCTACACGGATCGCAAACCCTTTTCCTCGATAGTCCTCCAATGTCTCCACTCCGGCCTCTGCAGCTTTATCGCTATTTCTTGCGCTAAAACAGACAGATACCGCTATGTTGTTTTCCGTCACCATATAACAAGGTTCTCGAAACATTAGTTCCGAGAATAGAGAGGAAAATCCGTGTTCCAGGCAGAATTTATTTTCCTCTGTGACCAAGGTAGCGTCAGTGTAATCCATTACGATTTCATTAAATGCATAAGCGGGACCAATCCAAAAACCGCTAATTCCTTTATCCTTTTCTAATACGTTAATCACATTGGTCAGCTGCTTAGTTGGATCATCCCTGCCCATTATTTGCAATATGCCATGGACTACGTTATTTGGAACATCGCTTCGGAATCTTATTACGTGGCCATTATTGGTTTGCCCCCAAAAAAATCGAGGTGCCGGCCGGTTATTATACTCATTAATTGTTATAATACGTCCGGTTTGATCATGAACATATAGAACTTCTGCTTGAATGTTCATCAGTTCTGAATGGGTGTACAAAAGCATTGCCTCCTCTTTCTTATTGAGTCATTCACCCTTTCCCAGTATTTAATAATCATCAAAAATCACTCGCTCTCTCCATAATCTGTTACAAGAATATCATCTCACCAAGTAGTTTTAAATATCTTCTACACAATTCATTCAAAAAACTTACCTTTATTTGTTTATGGGTTCAGCGAGTTTTGCATTAAACTCCCGTTAGCCGAACGAAGCCACCGGAGTCTTTTCCATAGCCCGCAATATGTCAGTTCAAACCAATGCGAACTTTACATTTTGATGATTTTGTAAAGTTCACTTTCGTTTCGACCAATTAAATAAACCGCCTAGTCAAACGCGGTAAATTAAACTATCGTCTCCGTCGTATTAACAATCAATGAATATTTTCTTTGCTCCAATCCAATAGCCCCAAACCCGTTAAAAGTTATAAAATAACCCGGCGGCTTATTGGCCACCGGGTGGTGCGTTGCTACATTTGAATCGCCATCAGTCGATTTCCATCGGGGTCTTCGAAAATGACGATGTTATTTTCTAGCACCTCATTATGTATTATGATGCCGTTTTCCTTAAAAAACTGAAGCGTGTGCCGAATATCGCCTGTTTTGAAAAACATCATAGGTTGGGGGCCTGGCGCCGCTCCATGGTTTGAATCCAGCAAAATCTCAGTTCCCCCAAGATGCAATATATAAACCGTAGATAGCCGTCCTTCCAAGTAGTCATTGTTGAAAGGCAGATCAAACACTCGGCTATACCATTCCACCGCTCTTTTCATGTCTGAAACATGGATAAATACCGACCCAATTCTTTTTTCAAGCCTGCTTGCCGCCTGTGAGTTCATGGTTCGAACTTGATTATTCAAATAGTCCATGATTATCCCCTCCTTGTGGCTATTCCATTGTTGTTGGAACATTAAACAGAACTCAGCGGAATAAAGTCTAACCCTGGCGTCTCTGTTTGAGGAAAAAGTTCCAGCTTAAATCCAAATATCGTGATGAACAACCGCTCGCGCTCCATCGATACCGGAATCGGCATAAACGCTCCGTAAGTTCCAACCAAATGTTCGAAACGCGTTTGTATTGCAACTGGTGCCGGATTAAGCGGCTTCTTCGGCATTAGAATGGCTTCTCCTAACAATAAACCGGCCAAATCTCGGTTCATTCTTTCCAAAGGAGATAAGAGGAAATTACTTAATACAATTTGTAAATACACCTGTAGTCATTCATTCACCACTATATCAGACTTATGGAGTGGCTGGCCGAAGTGTTTACAGCTGAATACGTAATATTTTTACTGCATTGAGTATTAGAAAAGGCCATATCATGTTGGGGTAGCCTTTGTTATTCTAGTTGAGCAGGCTACCGATCATGAGTCTCGAATGCTATTCATTCGGCTGCCATACTTTGAGCTTGTTGCCATCCGGATCATAAAAATCGAATTCTCTGAACCAGTTATGTATAATCATTTCTCCGATACGAATACCATTGGAGCGGGCATGCTCATAAAGTCCGTCAATATCCGAAGTTCGAAAGCATACTACCGGCATTTCATAGCTTTCGCCATTATCCAGCCATTGGTTGGTCCGAAAGGTTAAAACCTGCTCGTCTAACCGCTCACGCAGGAAAACTTCCTGCTTTCCTGCAAGTAAATAATCTCCCCCATTCTCTAACCCAAGGTGCTCTATGTACCACTGTTCAGACTGTTTTCTGTTGGAAACAGGGATGTAAACACCATCTATCCCGGTCAGTGCTGCTTTCTTTATTATTTGCTCCACCATCTATTCTCCTCTCATACAAAGTAAGACGATTCACTAACAACATTCTAGATAAATCCATAAAAATCCTCCCTTGTTTCAACTATCCTGCTCTTTAACTCAACGAGGTTGCCGTTCATTACCACGGCAACCTCGTGATGTTATTCGAAAATGAATGAACCTTAAATCATAGTACAGGCTTACAGGCTTACCTTTTAATCAGCTCATCCACCTTCGCTTTCATGAATCGTATCGTCGTTTTCTTATATTGAATTCCGAGGCGAAGCACCTTAAGCTGCTCTCGGCGGGTTAACCTTTTGAACCGGGAATCCTGCTTCAAAAACGAACGGATGATGGACCAACTGTTACCGGCAATCTGATCAGTGTTGATGTATGGCAGTTCATAGGGCAGCTTGCGTTTTCGAATACGGTTCAATAACGATGCAAAAGTCGATGAAATTTTGCCTTCGTCCACCAGACACGGCACTACGCTTTTTTTCGTATACCTTTTGTAGTATTCCAAATGATTCATTCCGCTTATAATGACGTAACCGCCATCTTTTCGGCTTTTCCTGACGATCAACAGCTGCATGCAATCCTGTGCGACTTTGCGAAGCTCTTTGCTACGCTTTGTTGATTTGGCGATAAACCTAAACTTTATCTTGCTTAGAGGTATATATTGCACCGTATATCTCATCCGGCAGCACCCCTCTTGATTTATGGTTATTGTAGTTTATGTCGTCCTCTTTCAAACGTACCTGTTTACCGCAGCGTGCTGGAGACAGCTGCCACTGCAGAAGTTTAATGCAGGGCTATCGCCACGGGGGTCATGAGCGGTGCCTGCATCCGATCTTGCTCGCCACATAATAAGAAGAGCAGCTGCCGAGGCAACTGCTCCTTTTATCGTTTAACTATGTTATTCTCATGAACTCCCAGTGATGTCATCCGTGAAATAAGGCTGTTTTGGAACTCAACATTCATACTATCGTTCTAAATTCCGGATCCTTGTACTTTCTGACTCACACTACACTAAACTGCCCGTTTGTTGAGCGGACGGCAGAATGCAGTAAAAGCGATGGATGGATCGAATCCATCGCTGAGCTTTTATCATATCCATGACGAGAGAAAACTTGAAGCAAGCATCGGCTGTCGGTCATATCCTTGCATAATGATGCTGTCAATTGAGTTTTTTGATTGCATCTTTAATCTTTTTGCTAATTTCATCATCATGATTCCCATCATAGACATAAAGAATTAATACATTTTTTATTTCGAACGCTTCATGATTAACAAAATCAACAGGTCTGTCGTAAAAGTCCCTACGCCCTTCTTTCCGTTCTTTATCAGACTTGAAAATATAAAAATGAATTACCCCATCGGACAATTGATAAAAGCTTGGTTTGATTCCATTTATACCTTGCTGAAAAATGTTCTCTGGATTTTCTTCTGATTTATTAAGCTGTAACCCCTCTTTTTGAAAAACGTCTAATACCTGTTCAAGGGTCAATGAATTATTGTTACTACATCCCGTTAGGATCATTAAGAAAATAAGAATAACAATACAAAAAGTCCGTTTCATTACGCTCCCCCCTGTATCCCCTCAAGTCCAAAACAGTTGCTTTCTCGCTTTTCGCCAAACAAAGAATATCGTCGTTCCTATGGCAACAATTCCAATCATTGTAACCCAGATATATGGATGGAACCGGTAAAGGTCACCTTCAAGATTAACTTGTTTAGTTGGAACTTTACCTTCGCCTAATCCTCTTCCGCTTGATCTAATACACTCATCCGATCGCAAATTAGAGTTATAAGTTACTCTTTGTCTCCATACATGGCAGATTTCCGAATGGCTACCCCTCCCCTTCTATTTCTTATAATTTTTTAACGGTCCGGGGAGGCCAAATGTTTCAAACTATACCTCAGCCCTTGCATGGGCGAAGGTGAATGTCTACAATTGGGATGAAGGAGGAGTAGGGGAATGTTGGTAACCATGCAGCGTGAAGTTTTTGAAGAGATGGAAGACGAGGTGCTACTTTATGCATGCTTTAAACCGCTTATCCAAACATACAAGGAGATAAACAGCGAAGGCCGGGATTTAGCCAATTTTTACAGTAAAATGACCTCCGGCCAGCAAGCATTATTTATTTTTCGTACTTACTACAGCCATGTTATTGAGTCGGTACAGGAACTATATTGGTGGAGCGCCTTTTTTTTGGCTCAGAAGCCAAGATGGGCTGCACTGAACGAGAAGATGCGCGAGATTGAGGATCTCGAGTTCGTTGCATTTTTGCAAGACGTTGAAGCTATACTTCGCACCCGCAATCATCCGGTTCTTCTAACTGATTTTGCCTGTGTATCTCGTGATGATTTGGATTTAGATACCGGACTTCGTGATTTCTTCCAGTCGGCATATGAGCGATTAACCCACATCACCATTAGAACAAATGAACTCTTGGCTGCATTAATTCGTAATTCACCGGACTCCTTCGTGAAGTGGAGCTAGATCGCCATAACTTGATTTGACAAGCGGTAAAGTATGCTTAACAGAATATACCCACATTTTTCAGTTGTTTTTGACCTTGCTTGTTTTCGCACTTCCACATGTTACAAATGTCAATGCAGCATCACCAGCGAAGAAGAGCAATAACGCAGAGCTTGCAATCCCCATCTTCCACATTAATAAGCACTTTTGTGTCGCTGCACAAAAGAAGCACAAATAAACCCCGGCGAAATCGACGGGGTTTATTATTTGCTTCGTACCTGACAGGATTAGTACCAAAACAACTCGTTACTCGCCCAGCTGTGCCAATTCGGCAATATCGGAAGGCGAAAGCGCGCCTTCATAAATACGCAACTCGTCCATCAAGCCTTTGTACGGTACATCCCACCAGTTGACTGCCAAGCTGAAGCTGGCATTTGTAATCGTAAAAATATCCGGGAAGTTCGATCCGTCAAACTTCTCCTCACCGTTGACATAGACTCGGATCGCACCGTTGTCGACGGTGAATGCCAGATGGGTCCATTCTCCGGTAGGGATTGTCAATCCGGTAACGGCATCGTACCAGGCGCTGCCGGACCAAACCATGGTGTTGCCGCCGACCGGACCGTTCGGAACGAGGCTGACCCAGTTATTGCTGTCCCTTGCGCCGAAGAACGTCGTTGTAAACGTCGTTAATTGCTCCGGCTTCAACCACAGCGAAACGGAATACGTATTGCTTGCAATCAGCCCGTCCGGCAGGCGTACGCCAGATGCGCCGTCAAACGCAGCGGCCTTGCCGTTTATGCCGTCGGCATAATTTATCGTGCCGCCGGTGTTATCGATTCGATCGCCGGTTACCGTGCCTGTTCCGAAATTCCCCGCCGCATCGCTCAAGCTCTCTTCAAAAGCATAATGTGCGGTGAGTCCGGCAGGTGTATTCGGCAGCACCGTTATATCAAAGCTCTTGCTTGCCGCGCTGTCCCCTTTCGTAATCGTCGCAGTCAGAACAGCCGCAGCTGCCTCAGATCCTGCCGCAGGCCGGTGCACAACCCCTGTCTCCGTCACTACGGCGGCATCGGAGGTGGCCCACTCGATCTTGGAGCTTCGGGTTCCTTCCGTCGGAAGCGTCAGGTTGTTAATGACGTTTGCAGTGTCGCCCAGATCGAGATCATTCAGAACATCCGTCACAATTTCCTGATCGGTTTTGCTCTGAAGCCTGCTTCCCCATACTGCTACGCCTTCGCCCGACATCGCTGTAAATGTCATCACCTTCCGTTCCGAGACCGGATCCCACATCCGCACGAACACGCCGTTGTAGACAATTCCATCCACTATAATCGACGCCTGGTTATGTCCGGTCTTTTCCCATGTGCCGTTCACATCGCCGGTGATCGTATAATCTTTATTCAAACGGATAAAAACGGACTTTCGAATTTCCGCGGAATTGTCTTTGCCATGATTAATGAATTTATATTCACCAAAAATATCCTGAACGTTAACTTTGTCCAGCATTTCCCCCGTATACCGATAGGGAGCGGCCACAGGCCAGCCGTCCTTGTTCATAAATAATTGGTGAACCCTGACTTCATGAAATTCGCCGGTTTGAGGGAAACGCGTATGGAAGACCAGAAACTTCCGGCCCGTCTCCTCATCGTAGTAAACGGAGTTATGTCCTGGCGATACATAACCGACGCCTATCCCCTCTCCAGGATCGCCGACTTTTCTGTCGAACAGGAAATTGCCCATCAATTTATTGCCGTACGGCGCATTATCAATGTTGCCCGGCAGCACCGCATTCAGCCCCTTCGCATCCACATAAGGGCCTTCCGGATGAGTGGACCTGAACAGCCTCATATTGTACCCGCCGTCGGCTCCCAGCCATCCGTATGTAACATACAAGTAGTAGAAGCCGGTGTCTTTATCGTAGACTACATAAGGACCTTCACCTGATTTAAAATACCCGCCGGCAATTTTCGTTCCAAAGTACCGGTCAATCATCCGGCCGTCTGCCGTCGTTCCGTCCTGCTCCGGATAGATGGCCTTGCCCGTCGATTTGTCAATTTCAAGCAGGAAAATACCGCCAGACCAGGAGCCGTATGTCATCCACAGCTTCCCGTCTTCGCCATAAAACAAATTAGCGTCAATCGCGTTGGGGTAGTCCCGGTTGGCATAAGAGCCGCCCTCATTAAACCATTCGGACCTGGTCCCCGCAAGCGTACCGCCCTCTATCAGCGCCTGAATATTCGTATTCGTCCATTTCTTATTCACCTGGCTGTTATTGTCATACGCTTCGTCCCGGGTAAACCCGGAATATACGATGGTGTCGACGTACGTATACGGCCCTTCGATCTCTTTCGATACCGCATAACCGATTGCAGACCGGATATAAGTCGAGGATGCGCTGTAATACATCATGTAAGCGCCGGTTGTACCATCCTCATTCACATAATGCTCGTTCCAGAATATTTCGGGAGCCCAGACGGCATACCCGCCTCTGCTGTCGGCATCGTTCTCCCCGGCCCAGGCAAAGGAACCGGCCAAATTCCCGGACAAGTCCCCATACAACACATTGCCGGGGGACGTATACCCGTTCGTAAACCTTGTCCATCCGATCAAATCCGTTGACTTGGCTGCATCAATATGAGAACCGAATACGTAATACGTATCGCCGGCTTTAATAATCGAAGGGTCATGAACAGATACATTCCGGAATTCCGGAGCTTCCCCGGTCAGATCATCGCCGAGCGGCTTGTTGCCGTTCCCGTTCGGCCCCCGCTCCGGGTTCCCGGCACCACTGCCAAATACCAACCCTGGAATGATCAATAATAAGAGCAGGCTAACAACCGTCAATCTAGCTGCATGTGGCTTCATTTCATGATCTCCTCTCTTAGGCATTCAATCTAGTGAAAGCGCATCCATTATACCTTTTCCGGTTAGACGTTCGCTCACCTCCCTCAGGCCTTGCCCGGCACGTTGATAAAACGCTTTCATTAAAATGTTTAGTTAATTAATCCACTAACATATTAACAATACTATAAATTTTACGATTTCTCAATATCAACCGTCTGAAACATCTTCGGATGTGCTTATTCCGCTTTGCGCAGCATTATCGAACCAGACTTCACTCAGCATGCGAACCCCATCTTCAATCTCTTCCTCGCTCAAGCCGCCGAATCCAAGCATAACGTAAGAAGACGGGCACTGCCCCTGGTCCATCCAGTATATATGAGGAGTATATACTTTTACTCCGCTTTGGGCTGCCTGGTCGATGAGCTGACCGCCGCCTCCTTGCTTTACATCGAGCAAAATATGAAGCCCCGATTTATGTCCGATGATCGTTACCCGATCGCCCATATATTGTTGAATCGCATTCATAAGCGTCTTGTGCTTCGCCTGATACAGCCTTCTCATTTTGCGAATATGTCTGGAAAAGTGCCCCCGGCTCATGAACAGAAATACCGCCTGCTGAATGATCGGCGAAACCGGATTACTATATACGGAAAACATCTCTTCCAATTCTGCCTTCATCGTCACGGGTAAAACCATATAGCTTAACCGGGCGGCAGGCAGGAACGATTTCGATAAGGTCCCCAAATAAATCACACGTTCTTTCGAATCCAATGCTTTCAAAGAAGGAATCGGCTGCCCCAGGTAACGAAATTCGCTGTCGTAATCGTCTTCAATAATGAAGGCCTCATGCCGGGCGGCCCATTGCAGCAGCCTCATTCTTTTCTGGACCGACAACACCATGCCCAGCGGAAATTGATGAGACGGCGTCACATATACCGCCCGGACATCCGGCATCGAGACCAATTCATCCGCATTCAAGCCGTCATGTCCGACCGAAACGGGGAGAAGCGTGCAGCCTTCGTTCCTAAACACCGTTCTGACCCCGTTATATCCCGGATCTTCCATCGCTACGTTCTGACCCCTTAGACCCAAAAGCCGCACTGCCGCCGAGACGGCATGCTGGGTCCCGGCACAAATGTAGATTTGATCCGCATGACAAGTTACGCCGCGGGATTGAAATAAGTAATCGGCAAGTTCCTCCCTAAGCTCCGGGCTGCCTTGCGGATGCCCGTATCCAAAAATTTGCTGCGGGTCGCGACTCAAGGAATCCGACAAGCATTTTTTCCAGATGTTCATCGGAAACCGGATCGTATCCACATCGCCGTAGCGAAAATCGTAACGAAAGGATTCCTCGTCATGCTTTTTTGGTGAAACGGAACGGTTCGAGGGACTTTTCAAGCCTACTTCCTCCAGCGGCAGCACTCTTAAACCGATTCGCCGTTCGCTTTCGATATACCCCTCTGCAAATAGCTGCTGGTAAGCGGCTTCCACCGTATTTTTACTGATTTTCAGGTACAACGACAATTGGCGAATCGGAGGCAGTTTAGATCCTTGAGGAATGGAGCCGGATTCGATCCGCTCTTTAATATAGTTGTATAGCTGTGCATACAGAGGACTCCTGTCCTTCTTATCCAGCAACGGCATGATCTCGATCATATCCAACACCTGACCCCGTAAAAAAGTTGTAAACTGCCCCTTTTCGAAGGGACAAAATTTACTTACTATGACATTATCATAAAATAGAGAGTTTCTGAAAGGTGTGCATACTATGTTTCCTATCCGAATGCAAAAGCGGGAGTGTACCGACCGGGAGAAGATTGAAGCCTTTTTGCTGGAAGCTAGAACGGGATTTTTAGGTCTATCCGCGGATAACATCCCTTATGTCGTTCCGTTAAACTTCATATGGCTGAAGGATGCCGTTTACTTTCACGGCGCTGCCGAAGGGCGAAAGGTTTCTTATATGCGGCAAAATGCGGAAGCCTGCTTTACGGTGAGCGAGGATTACGGCACAATAACAAGCCCGATTCCCGCCCATACCGATACGTCCTACATGAGCGTAATGATTTTTGGACAGATCCAGTTCGTTACGGATTTGGAGGAAGCGGCCGAAGCGATGCAATGCATGCTGGATAAATACGTACCATTATACTATAGTCAGCGTCTATCCATCTCCCATCTGGATAAATACAGATCGTCTATGGGGAGCAACACGCAGGTATTCAAGCTTAAGGCGGTTTCGATCTCGGCCAAAGAAAACGAGCGGCAAGAGGGCGGCATGTTTTATGAGGGGAAAACCGTACAAGATGATTTGTCGCCCGAATAAGAGCCCCTGCAATCCCCTGATTTAAGTACTTTCTGATGTTTCATGTAATAACCGGCCCCTGAACTTCAGCGACCGGTTATCTTTTACTCTACTCTTCCCTATTAAAGTAAAACGGATTATACCCGGCACCTTTACCGGATGGCATCGCCCCAGGCACGCCGGCCGTTTCCAGCAGCGGACGAATGATCAGCTTCGCCGGCCATTCTTTCCTTTCGAACAACACTTCGTTCAGCACGTTTCGATCCGTTTCCGGAATATCGATGGCCTGCAGGGCTTCCCTTAATTTTGTCTCCGTAATCCGCCATAACCGGTCCGCCGGTATACTATAAGCCTCCGACAAGGCTTCCATGATCGAAGCCAGATTCACTTGCGTACCGAGCGATTGGATATAGAAAACCAATTTTTCAAGCGTTTCATTGTACAAGCTGTTCGAATAGCCGGGCCTGATATGATAGCCGGGATCCTGGATGTGATGGTTATCCAAATACGGCTGGTGCAGGCGAACCGAATCATGATCCCGGAACAGCAATCCGGCGACGCGGTTATCCTTCAGCACAAGACAACAGTTTTGACCGTGAATTTCCGGTACGATACCGATCTTGAACAATCGCATTGTAATATCATAAAACGCCGCCGCGAGCTCCGTATAAAATCGGACCACATCTTCTTTAGACAGACCTCCGCCTAGGATTTCCGTCAGTAAATGCCATTCATCCAGCACAACCCCTAACGAAGACATCGGGATAATTTTATACCCCTCTTTCGTCAGCTCTTGCGGATAGATACGAAGCTGAGCGGCCAAATGGCGCGGATGATCGTCGAACAGCCCCATCGACCTCGGCATATATCCCCACCAATATTTTTCCTGGCATAGGAAAACCCGCTCCGCAAGCGTCTCGTCGCAAGCCAATGCCTGGCGGAACATGTTCTCGCCGGCGATCCCGTTTAATAATTTTACAACCGGCAAGTATCTGGCGGCACCTAACGATGTTACGCTGATCGGCAGCTTTAACATGGTTGTCGACGCATAGGGCAACGTTAATGACCGCACAGAGGAAGTAGCCAGGAAGCCGCCTGCCTGCGAATCCAGAATGACGATGGTTCGAGCCTCGATTTCCTTTTGGAAATTCGGCATAATGATATTTTTCATCTGCCACGGATGAACAGGAATGACGGTGTAGGTTTCTTTCGTTATTCCTCTGGACGCCAATTCCCTCTCAAGGGCCGCCCTTTGCTGTTCGTTCAGCACATCGAGAGGCTCCACCCCCTCTTCCAGACACCCTTGTATAACCGAATCTTTATGAATCGCCACCCAGTGCATCGTTGCCGTCCGGCCAAATTCGGCCATATATTCCTGATAATCCTGCGGGGTGAAACCGATTTTCGCTTTGGACATCGGATGAAACGGGCGGTCGCGCAGCGATGCGATCCGCTCCCCTTTCACATACCAGTCGTAAGTAGACTTAGGGGTATCTTCGATCAGATCCGCCACCCGTTCCAGACTCAGCTCCAATTGCTGAACGGACACTCGCAGCCCATCCAGGAATTCCGCTACTCCCGGTTGCGCATAGGCTTCATCCGACAATGTGCGACGCAGCACAATTTGTGCGACGTCTACCGGGGAATCGAACTCGACCCAAACCTGGTTTTCTCTATAGTAGATTGGAGAACCGGACACCCATTGATAGCCTTGCTTATAGCATTTTTCAAGGAGAAAGCATAATTGCTCACCGACGTAAACCCTGGCTTGTTCATGTTCGGAGTACAGCTTTTGCACCTCATAGGGTGCTGCGGAAAGCCGTATAACCGCATTTTCATCGATCCGAAAAAATTGCTCTGCAATAAAGGCATCCATTAAGTCTTTCATAATCCGCTGTTCAGCAGTTCTGATTCGCGAGACAGTAATCGATCTGTTCATCTTGATTCCCTTCCGTGATATAGTAAAATTTCGGATGCGGATGCCCCAAAAAATCATGATGGGAAATCGTCCAGCAGTAGGCGCCCGATTTCTCGAATACAAGAATGTCTCCGACACGCAGTCTGTCCACTTCCGCATCCGCATGGAGCCGGTCTTTGGGCGTGCATAACTCGCCGACGATGGTGATCTTCGCCTTGTTGATCTCCGGCCTTGTAAAAGGATACCGCCAACGTTCGACCGGCACGATTGTAAAAGGATGATTATGCCTCCAGGATGCCGGCAATCGGTTGTGATGCGTGCCGCCTCTTACGATGGCAAAGGTTTCGTTATGCGACTGCTTAATATCTACGACTTCGGCTGCATAGTAACCGTAATCCGCGGCGATAAACCGTCCCGGTTCAAAGAACAGCCGCTTATCTCCCAGGTTTTGCACAGCTTCGCTCTTGGCGAGCAGCGATGTGAAGAGCTGCCAGTCAAATCCCGGCGTACCGTCATAAGTAACTCCAAAACCGCCGCCTGCATTAACGACCTTAATATTTAATCCGTATAGATGCTTCCACTGTTCTACCTTTTGCAGGTAGAGATCAATCATATCCGCATGCAGCTCCGCTTGCAGATTATTCGATAACGAATGGAAGTGAAAACCGCTGAGATGAACATGCGTATTTTCGCTCTCCCGTACAATCGATACCGCCTCCTCAATGAAATCTTCATCGAGCCCGAACTGGCTTGGGCGGCCTCCCATCGTGATCTTTGTTTGCGGCAGCGTATCGGTTCTTATATTCAAACGCAATAATATTTCCGTATGCCGCTCCCAATTTTTCGCTAGCAGGATTAATCGCTTCAACTCTAGTAAGCTTTCGACATGAATATACGAGACATTTAACCGAATCGCCGCTTCAAGCTCGTAATCCTTCTTTCCCGGTCCTCCGAACAGAATCGGAACCGTATCGGAAACCGCTCTTACTTTGGTCAGCTCACCGATCGACGCCACTTCGAATCCGCTGACGTACGGCAGCAGCGCCTCAATAATTTCGGGATCCGGATTGGCTTTAATCGCATAAAACAAGCTTGTTTGCTCAGGCATCGTTTCCGTCATTGCCTTCACGTGCTTTTGAATGCCGGCCAAATCATAAATATACGCACAGACCGGCTCTCCCCCTTGCTCATGAAGCTCATGGATCAGCTGCTCCATATTACGATTCATTCTCTCCCCCCATTATGCTTCGGTAGTCACCCAGCAGCTGCCGGTACGCCCGGAATGCCGTATTTCGATCATCCCCCAGCACAAAAATATTCGCTCCGGCCCCCGCCCACTTCCGATGATTGCAGGCCGTCCTCGAAACCGCTGCATACGGCACCTGACAACGCTTCGATATTTCAAACAAGCGCTCTAAATGTCTTTGCACTTCCAGATGACCGGTATCCCAAGGGACGGAAAGCGATTGTGAAAGATCAGCCGATCCCTCGAGAACAAAACTGATCTGCGCCACAGATAAAATCGACTCGCTGTGTCGAACGCCCTGGGCGCTTTCGATCATCGGAACGATCATGATTTCCTCATTCGCCGCAGCAATATAATCGGTGAGCGAATATTTCGCAAATACGCCGGGCCGTCCGCTGTTCAGGCTTCTTTCGCCAATCGGATGATAATAAGCGTAACGAACGGCCTCTTCCACTTGCTCCTTCGACTCCACATGAGGAATGACAATCCCCTGCGCGCCGCAATCGAGCATCTTCAATATTTCAATCCGGTCCACCCTGGATATTCTCACAAGCGGTGTAACGTCAACCAATTCCGCGGCACGAATCATATCCTCGATCGTTTCCATATTCGTCGACGCATGTTCATAGTCGATAATGACAAAATCAAATTCCGCGTGGCCGATCAGCTCAATTACAATCGGATGCGGGATCGAGACGAACAACCCATACACCGGTTCGTTTCCGGCTATCTTTTGCTTAAGCTTATTTTTTCGCATCGTACGACTCCCTGGCCAGCAACAAAGGATTTTTCACTTTACGGAAATACAATTCGCCATCGCCGTAGATCCGCCGCTTCGTCATTTCTTCTACTAAAGCGTCTTCGGCAAACAGATCAAACCATTCAAACCTTTCTTTATATTCCGGCTGATCATTTTGATAAGTTACGATGATTTCCGCACACTTGCGCCAAAACGCTTCTTCACTCAACCCAAACTTTTCAAGCGTCAGGCAGATGTCCGTCATGCAAATAAAGAAGAACGCATCGTACGTATAATCTCTGACCTCCGACACCTCTTCGGCTTGAATAAACGAATACCGGTTGAACTTCCGGTGCGTTTTCGGCTCGGGATGCAATTGCGGCGCCCGCTCCGGGTGCAGCAGTCTCGAGGGCGTATAGCGAACGCCATCATGTAAATCCTTAACAATGATTCTTACCGGGAAGTTGTTACGGGTGACTAAAATAATATTTTGCGCGTGTGATTCCAGTGCGATGCCATGAGCGTACAACAGATGAATAATCGGAAGCGTCACCGTCCTGATTAATGCATCGCTCCACGCCTCTACCCCGTATTGTTCAATCGCCGCCTGAATAAACGGCGTTCCGTCTTTTTGCGTGAGCAGCAGCGCATTTAACGGCCATGCTTCCTCATCCGCCTCAAGATAGACCGAAACATTTTCCCTGAATATGGCGCCAAGCGTTCCGTAGGCCCAGCGGTATTGAATGGATGGCAGCTCATCGTACCGGAAGGAAATCCCCATAACTTCTCTTAAAATATGAAACCTTTCCTTCTGTAACAGCGCATCGTTCCGAATAAGGCTGTTCAGCCAGTTGCTGATGAGCGGTGCATTTTGCGTTGTGTGGTTCGCCAATATCCTGCTCGTTGAAGTATTCGTTATGCTCAGCGATAATTTGATATAGGCTGCATCCGGATTGCCGCGGTGAGACAGCGAGCGGATCGATTGCTGCGGCCTGTACGGGCTGCTTGATATTCCAAGCGGAATCATATCTTTGTCTGTCGACTGTTGAACGAAGTCGGATTGAATCCGATGCTCCCATTGCCAAGGATGCACCGGCATGAGAACGTATGTTTTATCGCTGCAGCCTTTCTCTTCGATCGTTTGTTGGAACTTGCCGATCTCTTCATCCGTCAGATGATGCTTATACAATTCACTCAGCGACCTGTCTCCGGAAACGGCGACATCGACGAGCTGCTTATTGACCGCAACCCAATAGATATTAACTTCTTGATTGAATTCGGGTCCATAAGCGAAATTATCCGATAACGAAAAGCCGATTCTTGACTTGTAGCTCGGGTGATACGGATGGCCGTCCGTCATATGGCTTTCCAACGCTTCATAATGCATGTCCGACTCCGGAATCCGCTCCGGCCCGAACGTCTTGCACTGGTGATCCTTCGCCAACGTTTCCAGCAACTCATGGATAAATTGCGCCGCAAGCGCCCCGTTTAATTGATTCTGAATCACTTCTTCGAGAAAAATATAGATATTGACGCAGGCCTCGCCTTCTCTTTTTATGGACCCCCGCTCGATTTTCACTCTGCCGAACGACCATTTTTCGTCCGCTAAACAGGAATAATTGACGACCGACCCCTCGGCGCTTGTTCCCGTAAAATACCACTCTCTTCCGTTTCTTGAGACGGCAATGATATCTTCGTAGATTAACGCTTCCGTCGTTTGCCGCATGATTCGTTCTGCGACTTCCGCCATAACGGTCGGCATTGCTTCTGTTTTAGACAAGCAGCTTATTGTTTCCATACGATTCACTCCCTACCTTCTTCATGACGTTGTGCACCGGAACGTACGACGGTGTCTCGCTCTGCCCCGTAAGGCAGCTTAACAAGTTTTGTTTGGCATAAAAATAATCGGCCGTTAGTAAATGAAGCACATATTCATTGCCGTGACGCTCATATTCTTCGGTAAGCACATCCTGCACAATTGCCCAGAAGCGCTCTTCTTCATCATTGACGCCCACGGCGAGGGCATGAATGAGTGACCCTAAATGATTGACGACAAAATAGTAGGACGTACGCGCCCAGGCCGCCTCTCTGGAATAGAAAAGAGGACCAGCCGGATCGGCAGCATCTTCCGCCTTGTCCAGGTTCACGCTTACCCCTTCCAAATCCCGAATGATAAAAGTATGCGGCAACCCGTTCCTGATCGTTAGTAACGAGTTTTGTAAATGCGCTTCGAAATGAATGCCGTGCTCCTCCGCAATGCGGACGATCGGCAGCAGCGATATGTCCAAATAACGTCTGAACCACCGATCCGTATTCCGGCTGTGAATCAACGAAAATAACCGCGGCGGCTCTCCTTGTACGGGAGCTTCAACCAAGGCGGACAGTACATACGTTGATGTGACGTCAAATTCAACCGGACGATAGGCGGCCGTAAACAGCTTTGTTACTTCATCATTTTCAAAGAGGCAAGTGCACACGCCTTCCTCGTAAGCGATCATCGTATTCGGCTCTTCCTCAAAGCAGCTTTTCCGCAGCAAATAGTCCGCCGCATCCAACGTTCGCCGCATTTGTTCCCGGTTATTGTTTCTCATCATATTCGTGATCTGAATGTTTAACGGCAGCTTGATATTGCATTCCAGATCCGGAATATATACCGTACGCACCGATGAGGTCGGAAAGGCAAGCGGTCCGAAGCTGCCGAGCGGAATGATTTTTCCTTGCCTGATGTATTCCTTCACTGCCGCGACAGTCTGCACATGTTCATACTGCCAGGGGTGAGCGGGCAGAATTTCGTAGCCGGCCTTTTTATCTTTAAGTATATGTAGAGCATGCGCCTCAACACTTTGATGATGGTCAATCCGGCTGGCCCCGGATACCCACTCTTCCTGATACACATCCTTCCTTACCGCAAAATAACATAATTGAAACGAAGGACGAAGCTCGGGGCAGAACGCCCCTACTTCATGCGCCGTAAATCCTAACGTATTTTTCGGAAACGGATGAAACGGATGTCCATATAACAACGATTGCTCCGACGACAAATAATCCCGTACCTGATGATGTGCCGAATGCTGTAAAAATAATGCTAATTTATGATAGCTGTTGTCCACTTTATCGGAAAAATCAATCGCCCGCTCTTCCGTAATGAACGGAAAAAAATGTTTGAGCTCCTTAATGATTAACTGGACTAAATAAGTATAATCCAGCGCTTTGCCTTCATTTACAAAGAAACTTTCGTACTCGTGCTCGCCCATCGCCGAACAATAGGAAAGCTTTCCTGATACAATCACGCCGCTCTCCCGGAAAGAAACGGCGTATGTACGCTCTTTCGGATTGATCGAGAACAAGTCCGGACGTTCACGGCAGAACTCTCGTATATAACAGTTTAATAATGTCCTGCACGTATGGCGGTTCGCTTGCGACCCGCTCTCGTTAAACCGCCGATCCTTTTCGGCTTCCGACATCGATTTGCACCTTCTTCCTGTTAACAAATAAAACAAGCGGTAATGTAAGCAGCATGAAGCATCCCAGCGCAATGCACTCTTCTTTTAAAGCCGTCCATTTCGCATATTCGGCAGCCTCACCCGATTGCATAATCCATCTCCAACGGACATCGTAATAGACCGCCAGCAGCATCACGGCAAAGGAAGATGCCAATCGTTCAAGCGTGCTCGACAACGCGGATCCTTCGTGCAGATCTTCTTCCGGCAGCGCATTGAGCCCGATCGTAGTTATTGTCATACTGGATAACCCGTTACCTATGCCTCTAAGTGCCATTAAGAGCCCGATGATAACGAATGATACCCCTTGCGGCACGAAAGCAAAGGCAAATATGGAAATCGCTATAAACCCAATGCCGTAAGCGATAAAATGGAGCGATCTGCCAGAATCGATGAAGTTGCCCCCCATCCATACGAAGAGACTCGTACATATGGCCGTCGGAATAAACATCGCGCCCGTCAAGGAAGGCGATAAATGAAGCACCTCGTGAAACAGCAGCGGAAGGACAAAGATCACGCCAAACATCACCGAATCCTGGATCGCGGATATGATGACGGTAATGGTGAATATGGGATTTCGGCGCAGCAGCCTGTAGCGTATGATCGGTTCGTCCTTCACATTCTCTTGCTGAATAAAACGGACCAAAGCGATGATGCCTGACACCAGCAAGAGGCTCGGAATCCAGCTTGGAACAGCGGAATTCGATATCAATTGAATCCCCAGGCTTAATGTCGCGATACTTAACACCATCAACATAATCCCTTGCAGATGAACGGTCTTTCGATAGGCCGCTTGGTACGGTTTGATTAACATGCAGCACAACAGCAATGAAAAGAAGGCAAACGGAACATTAAGCCAGAATAGATGCTTAGGCTCCCCGTATTGTATGATCAAGCCCCCCAACGTAGGACCGATCGCCGGCGCAATCGTCAGCAGCATTCCCCATAGACCTGTCACTCTTCCCCGCACTTCCTTGCCGTAAATATCGAACAGCAAAACCAGTGACAGCGGAATCATCAAACCGGCCGCAACACCATGCATAAAGCGTACGAGCAGTACAATTTCCACATATTGATAGAATAATCCGCCCAGAGCGGAAAACAAACCGTACATACCCACGCCTAAAATATAAGTTCTCTTTCTGCCGAGGCGGTCGACGATCAGCGAGGTCAATGGCATGGTAATCGTCATCGCCAGAATATATAGGATAATAATCCATCCGCCCAATGCCGTAGAAATCCCATACAGCTGAACAAAGCTGGGCAACAAAATATTAAAAGAGCTGTTCGTCAACACCAGCGAAAAGGCACCAATTAAAATAGCGAACAGAACGAAATGCTTTTTCGCATCGCTTGCATTTATCATTTGACTCGCATCATTTCGACGGCTTCGGCGATGGATTTCTCAAAGCGCAACAGCACTTCCGCCGTTTCGTGCTCGGTAATCGTAAGCGGCGGCAAGAACCGCATAACGGCTGAGTGACGCCCGCCTACCTCAATCATCAAGCCGTTCCGGACGCAACGCTCTTGAATGGCTGAAGCCAGCTCTTCATAGGGTGGGTAGTGGCCCAGCCGGTCTTTGCGGCCTTTCGGATTTACAATCTCCACTCCGATCATTAATCCGCGTCCGCGAACATCGCCGATCTCTTCATATTTTTCTTTCAAGCCGCCCAGAGCTTCAAAAAATTGCCCGCTGCGTTTGTTCACATTATCGAGTACGCGGTTTTCTTTAATGTATTTTAAAGTCGCGAGCCCGGTAGCCATCCCTAATTGATTGCCGCGGAATGTGCCCGTATGTGCGCCCGGCTTCCATTGATCCAGTTCTTCTTTATAAATGACGACAGACATCGGCAGGCTGCCGCCGATCGCTTTGGAACAAATAATGACATCCGGAATGATCCCCGCATGTTCAAACGAAAACATCATGCCGGTCCTCCCGATCCCGGTTTGGACCTCGTCTATGATGAGCGGAATACCCCTTTCCGCCGTAACACGTCTCATTTCCCGCAGCCATTCGATATCCGCCGGGATCGCCCCCCCTTCCCCTTGCACGGTTTCCAATATCATGCCGCAAGGAGAAGCGATGCCGCTCTCGTTGTCATCCAATAGATTCTCGATGTACTGCGCACTGATTTTAGCCGTCTTGCCGCCTCCGATCCCGAAAGGGCAGCGGTATTCATAAGGAAACGGCAAAAAATGAACGTCAGGCAATAAGCTTTGCAAATGCTGTTTCTTGCTTAAGTTGCCGCTCATCGCCATCGTTGCCTGCGTCGACCCATGGTAGCCGCCTTGAAAAGCCAGGATCGACTTGCCTTTCGTGGCGTTCTTCACCAGCTTAATGGCCGCTTCCACCCCGTCCGCGCCGGTCGGGCCGCAAAATTGAATTTTGGCAGTGCCTCTAAGTTCTTCCGGCAGAGCAGAGAGGATTTCCTGCATAAATTCGAGCTTTAAAGGCGTCGCCAGGTCTAATGTATGTAAAGGAATTTGCTGCTTCAGTACATCCTCAATCGCCTCAATTACGACATCATGGTTATGTCCTAAGGCCAATGTGCCTGCACCCGCCAAGCAATCGTAATATTGCCTGCCTTCCACATCGGTTACAATGACACCTTTCGCTTTTTTAATCACAAGCGGAAAGCGACGCGGATATGACCTTGCATTGGATTCTTTTTCATTCTGTATGCTTAGGTAGTCCTGTTCAATGGACAAAGAAATCATTAAGGGACACTCCTGTTCCGGTGGTTTTGGAAAGATTTATGTCCTTATTGCACTACAGAAAGAAAATGCACCGAAGCTCAAACATCTTGTTTTGTATTCCTATTATTAAGATCTGCGGGTGGAAGGAATACAAAGCCAAAACTCGCCCTGGAGGCATATTTCTTTCTTCCTCTTCTTGGACCCTAAATCTTTACTATTCTTTTTTGCTCAAGTTCAGGCTTGTTGCTTGTTTCAAGAGTACGCTGCCATTTCGACTGGACCCCTGCATGCCGGTAAGTATCGACTGCTATTGCGACTGGACTCCTGCATGCCGGTAAGTCGGCTGCCATTGGTGCTACCGGCTGCTATTGCGTCCGGACTACAGATCCGTTATTTGTGAATTTTTGCCCTGATTTGCGGGTTTCGCGGACACTCATTCCGTTATTCTCACCAATCCGACTCTTGAAAGCGTAAATAAGGCGAAATAACGGATCGTCTGTCCTTTCAGCTCTCTGGAACACCGAATTTTTCACGAATAACGGATTCTCTGTCCGATTCCACAGTGCAGCAATCCGTTTATGCAACGATCATCCGGAATACTATGCTTATTCTTTAATCAAATATTGCAAATAGGCTTTCGCTACGTCCCGAGAAGCGCCCCGAAAAGGGAAGACATGATCCATAAAATCTGGCAAAGCGTTCACCTCAAGAATTCCGCCGGTTGAACGATCCAACGGGACGCTTATATTTTTGCAACGAATATCAATGCCGGCGACATCAATACGCAATGCCTTTGCAGCCTGTATGGCAAAGCCAGCGTTAACCGGGCAGATCTCTTCCGTGCGGTCGATAATAATTTCGGTTAACTCTTCCTCCGTTGAAACATCCCCGCTGAAAAACAGCTGCACCCGCTCCCCTTTACCCAAAATATCCAGCAGACCTTTGCCTTGGTTTCCCAGATTAAATAGCAGGCGATTTGACCCGGTACTAATTCTTTTCATAGAATCGAAATCCCCGGCGGTATCGCGGCCAAGCCGTTCTTCATTTAATTGGTCGATAAGCTGCTTAATGGTTGAAATGCCATCGCCTTGAATAAACGCCGGTTGATACTCCAGTACACCAACCACTCTTCCGTCGATCACCAATACCCGATAGTCATAGCCATCGATATATTTTTGAATAATGATTTTTTCGCTATAAGAGCTCGCGGCTTTAATCGCATTTTCCAACTCGTATTCCTTCTCAATGCCTAACGTCACCCCGGCACTGCAACTGGCGTCCAGAGGTTTCACAACTACGGATTTGTTCATATGCATAAAACGAACGGCCTCATCGCCCATTTGGGACAAGACGATATAACCCGGTACCGGCAGTCCGGCTCTCTTTAACAGATGACTGGAAGCGTCTTTATTCTTAGCCAGTAATCCCGCGATCAACGGCAGCTTGTCTGATCTTGTTTTATTAATAACGATCTGTTTACCTATGTAAGATAGCTCTAGAAAATCTTCACAGCCTGGTATTAAAGGTCTGCATTCCATCCCCATATCTATCGCTTTATTCAGAATCAGCTTATTTTGCACATTTTGAACCAACGGCTGCTTCACATCATACTCTCCCTCTACAAGATTAACCGGAATAACTATGCTACTTTCCCTCCTTTATTTTTGATTTTTTTAAACCTAAATGTATTGCGGCAACTGTGGCAGGGCCGTCATTTTTGTGATAATGATTTTCAATATCACTACTTCTATTAGAATATATGATATTGATTATCATTGTCAATATATCCCTCGTCCTCTTTTTTTTACGAGGTCCATTTATTTTTATAAACATTCCTTGACAGGAATATTCCACATAGTGTATATTTAAAACAACAGAAAGTTAACCATACTGGTAAAGGAGATGAGATTATACCGAGAGACCACCATTTAACGAGGTGAGCCGCATGTCAGGTAAGAATCCGGGCATGGAGACGACGATGCTGAGTGCTTTGGCCGAACCGAATCGTATGGAGATTGTCGAGCTGTTGCGGAGCGGACCCCTGACCGTGGGGGAAATCGCCGACCGGCTCGGGCTTCGCCAGCCCCAAGCCTCGAAGCATTTGAAGGTGCTTAGCGACAGCGGGATTGTCGACGTGAAGGCCGAAGCCAACCGCCGGATCTACAAGCTGCGGCCAGAGCCCTTCCAAGCGCTGGATTCTTGGGTGAAGTCCTTTCAGCGCGTCATGGAAGACAGATTGGACACTTTGGAAGATTACTTGCGTGAGCTGCAAAACAAGGAAAAATCATAAAATCATTCAAACGGTGAGACTTTGAAATGCGGTGAGACTTTGAGCTCCGCTCAAAGATCCCTATGTCAGGAGGAATTACAATGTCAATCAACGCAATGGTTTCAAGGGTAGAGAACGATCGGGTGCTGGTGCTGGAGCGCGTTTTCGATGCGCCGCGGGATCTCGTATTCAAGATGTTTAAAGAACCGGAGCATTTGAAACGCTGGTGGGGGCCGAGAGGCTGGGAGGTTCCGGTCTGCAACGTCGATTTCCGTCCGGGCGGCGTTTGGCACTACTGCATGAAGTGCGTCGATCAGAACCAAGGCCAATTTTTCGGTATGGAATCTTGGGGCAAAGGCGTTTATAAAGAGATTATCGAGCCGGAGAAGTTCATCTACACCGATTACTTCTCGGATGCCGAAGGCAACTCGAACGACTCCATGCCGTCGACCGAGGTCACGATGGAATTCATCGATTTGGACGGCAAAACGAAGCTGATCAGCCGTGCAGAATACGTGTCGGCAGAGGCTCTCAAGACCGTCATGGACATGGGCATGCTCCAAGGCATCACCGAAACCTGGGACCGTCTGGAAGAGCGTCTGAACGAGCTCAAATAAGGAAATATGGGGACAGCCGCCTGGCTTGAGAGCCGGCGGCTGTCTTATTTTGGCGTGTTTGCGGCCAATATTCCCTGCTGTGCGCTCCGCTACCTTGCGATCGAACTTACGACGAATACTTCATTTTCGGACAAGTTATACAGTACACAGCTTCCCCCGGAATCTCGTATAGGAAGCAGCACGTTTTACGCATCCGAATTGCCACATCCGATGCGGGAGTTGCACATTTCGGACTATTGAACTTGGCGAGTGGATTTTCCGTTTCTCCGAAGAGCTCTGCCGGCGCTTCGTGAAGCAGGTAGTGATAGTCTTCGTGGATACGGGCTTTTTGTCGTTCATCGGCCCCCTCCCCCATTCGTTTCTCATACAACCAATATAACGAGATGGCCATATTTTCCCACAGCATTGCGACCGGAACGTTGGCTGCTTTAGCAATCGAACACCATACTTTTGCAATATTATCGGCAAAAATGTTCCGGATCACTTGTTGACGCCATTCAGACCGCTTTCCATCCTCAGGAGAGGTCTCCTGCCAATCGGTTAAACGCACCTCCGGGAGCCATGATTCGCCGTGATATACCGATTCAATATGGCAATTGTCAACCGAATAATCCAGCCCTTTATCGAACATCGTCATCGCATACAGGCCGGAGGCCATAGTCATGTAGGCATATCTCTTCGAAAACTGCGATATAACGGCAACCATAGAGGAGGATTCGAATATGCCTGTAATCCCCTCCATATAAGCCAGACACTTGTCTTTATCCAGTAAATCGCTCGATGGAATCGAGAAGGTTCTTTCGGGAGACGGGTCTATTCTCAAGCGAAACACGCTCGTTAAAACATCCAGTTCTTCCGGTTTAAACAATGACACTAACTCGTTTGTCTGCATTTACCTTTCTACCTCTTCCGTGGGGGATACATGAAGGCGTTCCGAACAACGGATCAACCATAATATCGCACTTCATATCAAAGACCGCCTGAACCATCTCGCTTGTCACAATATCTTCCGGTTTTCCCTGTATGTAAATCTTTTTATTGTGCAGTGCCACCATATGATGCGCGTAGCGGGCGGCCAAATTCAAATCGTGAAGCACCATGACTATGGTTCGCCGCTCTCTTTCATTTAATTCAAAGAGCAAATCAAGAATATCGATTTGATGGGTCATATCCAAATAAGTTGTAGGTTCATCCAATAAAATGATATCCGTTCCCTGAGCAAGCGTCATCGCGATCCACGCTCTTTGGCGTTGTCCGCCGGACAGCGCGTCGACCGGCCGGTCTGCGAACTCTTTGATTTTCGTATCTTCCATGGCCTTATTCACCATATATTCGTCCTCTTCAGACCACTGCTGAAGCCAGCTCTGATACGGATACCTGCCCTGCTTCACCAGCTGCAGCACCGTTAATCCTTCGGGAGCAATCGGACCCTGAGGCAAAATGGACAGTTTCCTTGCAACTTCTTTCGTCGACGATTTCGTTATTTCTTTGCCGTCTAAGAGTACCGCCCCTTGATCCGGCTTTAATAAACGCGCAATCGAACGAAGCAGCGTCGATTTGCCGCACCCGTTACTCCCGACGAAAACGGTTATTTTTCCTTGCGGGATTGTTAAATTAAGACGGTCAATGATCGGACTATTCCCATACGACAGCGTTAACGATTTCGTTTCCAAAACAGTCATGAGCAATTCCCCCTCTGTTTATTGGTGACGATTCCGGTATAACAAATAAATAAAAAACGGAGCGCCAATCCCGGATACAAATATACCCGCCGGCAGATCAAGCGGCGAAAAGGCCGTTCTACCCACAACATCCGCTATAAAAACAATCATTCCGCCGATCAACGCCGATACGGGAACCAGGCTGCCGAACGATCGGCCCACCAATTTCCTCGCAATATGAGGCGCGATCAAGCCGACGAACGAAATGGCTCCGGCGAATGCGACGGCGGAACCCGCTAAGGCGACACTAACAAACAGCAGTCCGAACCGATGAAGCTGCACTCTCACTCCTAAGCCCGCGGCCACTTGATCCCCCATTTCCTGTGCATTGGCGGTTCTGGAGAAGAACAGGCTCAAGGGAATAAAGATGAGTACCCAAGGCAGCATCGCATAGATTTTGCTCCAAGTCGCGCCATATACGCTTCCCGTTAACCAGAGATAAGCTTGGGTCGTAGAGTATTCGTTGCCGATCACCAGCATCATGGTAGTCATTGCTCCCGTCGCCGCCGCTATGCCGATTCCAACAAGAACGAGACGGATCGGGGTGACTCCTT
This sequence comes from Paenibacillus tarimensis, assembly GCA_041281825.1. GTDB lineage: Bacteria > Bacillota > Bacilli > Paenibacillales > Paenibacillaceae > Paenibacillus_D > Paenibacillus_D tarimensis_A. Next base: position 5,533,067 of record CP166298.1, read on the forward strand.
TTTTCCAGGCCAAAATATAAATCAGGATAGACACGATTCCAGCGCCTGCAATAGCCGCTGCAGGAAGCCATTTCATGCTTATTGCACCGGCAAAATAAGTAATGAATATAACCGCTGCAAACGAGGCCCCGCCCGTTATGCCGATAATATCCGGAGAACCGAGCGGATTTCTGATCATGCCCTGCAGGATTAATCCTGATACCCCTAATGCGGCGCCAACGAGCGTGGAAAGAACCATACGCGGTAGTCTGACCGTCTCAATAGCAAACTTATATTCACCACTTCCGAAGCCAAGCAAATGTTTAACGACTTCGACAGGGGAGATCATGGTGCTTCCAATCGATAAACCAGTTATAAATAAAACGATGAAGAGAAAGCTTAATATAGAAAGAGCAACGACCGCTTTCTTCTCTAACAGAAAAGAAACCTTGCCCGACCGATTTCGAAGTAAAATGTGTTTGTTCATTCCTTGTTGAACCCCCTGCGCGCGATATAAACAAAGAATGGGGTCCCGATCAATGCGGTCATCACGCCAATAGGAACCTCTCGGGGCATAATGATAAACCTCGCCGCGACATCGGCCAACAGCAGCAGACTGGCTCCGATGAAGGCGCAATAAGGAATAATCCACCGATAATCAATGCCAACAAGTCCGCGAACAATATGCGGGACAATTAATCCGATAAAACCGATTGAACCTCCGACCGCAACCGAGCCTCCGGCCAGGACAATAATGACAATGGCCATTAAGGATTTAACCAGAATGGTCCGCTGACCCAGGCTCTTGGCGATGTCCTCTCCCGAGGTAAGAATATTCACCGGATGCCCAAGCAGGAAAGCAACAATCCATCCAACGATCATGAACGGCAGTACAGGCGCAAGCATTTCCACCGTTCTGCCGGCCACGGAACCGGCCAACCAGAATAAGACCCGTTCCAGATTATTCTGGCTCGCAACCAGCAAGCCTTGTGTTAAAGAAACGAATAAAGCGGTTATAGCCGCTCCGGCCAGAACAATTTTAATCGGCGACAATCCGTCTCTTCCGAGCGATCCAAGAAAATAGACCATAACGGCGGCGACTCCTGCTCCGAGAAACGCAACCCACATATAGTGCTGTAAAGAAGATATGGAGAAAAAAGTGAGGGCCAGTACGATGAAAAACACTGCGCCGGCATTGATTCCAAAAATGCTGGGAGACGCCAGCGGATTCCTCGTTAAGGCCTGCATGAGCGCCCCGGCAATCGCCAAGCTCGCTCCTATGACAGTCGCAATGATCGCGCGCGATATTCTTGATGTCGTAATAATAATATGTTCGGTTGAATCTTTGTCAAAATGAATAAATGCCTGGGCAGCCGTCTTCAGCGGAATCGGCGTTTGACCGAGAACGACACTGCATATAAAAGATACAATAAACAGGCATACACCTAGGGTCAGGCCCGCAATTTTGGCTGATCGGCCGGGAAATAAATGTGTCATTTTTCTCTCTTCCGCTTCTATATTTTTCAATAGAACAACAAGAATAGAGGGATCCTTGGATCCGGCTCTATTCTTGTCGTTATGCAATGATGTCGATTATTTTTCTAATTGAAAGTGTTCGTAGAGTTGATCCAGCATCGTATTCGCGGCAACCAGACCTCCGCCCATATTCCACGATACTTCGTCAATCTGATACACTTGGTTCGCTTTAACGGAATCGAGATTTTCCCACAACGGATGCGCTGTCCATTCCTCATATGTTTTCTGAACGGCTTCGTCTTCGCCCGGGTCTGTCAGGAATACGAAGCTAACGTCGGCATTCATATTCGGAATACTCTCTTTATCCGTAAGCCTGATCACGACGGAACCGTTATCCGCCTCCTGCTGCAAATAATCGGAGCGGATGAAACCAAGCTCTTCCAAAATATCTCCTGCAAATCCGGTGACATAAATCCGGGCATGGTCGGCTCTAAAGTTAAGCACGGAAACCTTAATCGGCCATTGATCTCCCATTTTAGCGGCGATTTTTTCTTTGAAGTCGGCCACTCGAGCGTCCCAGTCAGCCAGCAGCGCTTTCGCTTCCTCTTCCTTATTCAAGGCTTTACCCATCAGATCAACGGTATCTTTAAATTTATATACCGTTTCGTGCGTAACAGTAGGCGCAATTTGCGAAAGCTGTTCATAAACTTCTTCATGGCGCAATTTCGAAGCGATGATTAAGTCCGGATTCAGCTTTGCGATTTCTTCCAGATTCGGCTGGGTTTCTTGCCCGACAACAGGAACACCATCGAGGTTATCCCTGAGGTATATGTAGAAAGGCTGCTCCAACCACGACTCGACAGCGCCCACCGGTTTGACTCCTAATGCTACGGCAACGTCGGTTGCGCCTTGATACAAGGTAACAACCCTTTGAGGCGTGCCTGTAATCTCTGTCTCGCCCATGGCGTGTTCAACGACACGAACCGCTTCCTCTTCGGTCACAGATTGTTCTTCCTGATTTTGCTGGTTTGCTGCGTTCGACTGCTCTTCCGTTACCTCTTTATTCTGTTCTGTAGTCGTATCTGCCGGTGAATTGGACCCGCAAGCCGCAATCACGAACATAAACACTAACAATGTCGCCAGCGATAATAATACTTTCTTTGATCTAATCAATGTTCCTCTCCCTTTCCTGTCCTGTTTGACTATAATGTTTAGTTGCGAGTTTCAATGAGATTGATTCTCATTACCACCCGTAGTATAGTAAACCACAAGGAACAGGGACTGTCAATATCAATTTCATTTTTTCAAATACAGCCCCCTGGGCCAACCATTGTTATCATAGTGCTTTGACGTAAGTGACCCTGTGGTAATCGGTTCTAAAGAAATCCTTTTCGTAGTTGGTCATTTCAAAGCCAATATTCCTGTAAAACAACAGCGCCGCTTCGTTTTCAACATGGCCTAATGTGAAGAGGATAACTTGTTTAATGCCAAGCTCCGTTAATTTATCGCAAAGATGATTAATCAAGGCCTTTCCGATTCCTTGCCGTTGAGCTTTATTGGAAACAGCAACGCCAACGATTTCGTACAGCCCTAATTCGTCATTGAAAATATATCCGGCATGACCGGTAACTTCACCTGTGTTCGATACAGCCACATAGTATCCGCATAACGTATCATCTTGTCCGGCCAAAAACGTATTCCATCGCAGAGGATATTTCTCAGCGATAAACCTCGGGAATTGAAGCGGGTGTCCGGCCATGATTTCTTTGATGTGAATCTGATCGTTTTTCTCCAATAAGCGTATGATCATCCTGACTCTCTCCTTTTCTCTTCCTACGGACCGTTTGTTGCATGCGGCAAGATCGGTTATCACGCTAGTCCGGACTCTGGATACGTTATTTGTGACATTTTGTGCTGTTTTGCCGACTTTGCGGACCCTCGTTCCGTTAATCCCTCTGATGAAACTCCTGAAAGGGAAAAAAAGATAAAATAACGGATCGTCTGTCCTTTCCTCTCTTGAGATTACCGGTTTAAGCGCAAATAACGTACTGTCTGTCCGCTTCCACAGTCCGGAAGCAACAATCATCCGGAATTTCACCACAAATAAAAAAGTATTTGATACGAGATCAAATACTTTGCCCAGGCGTACGGCGCTATGAATGTGTGCTCCCTCGTGGTCATCCACGTTCCGCCAGTTGCACACACCAGATATTTACTATATTGTAATCTTACAACTCCCTTTAATCAAGGTTTTTGATAACCGAAGTTTGAAATTACGACCTATCAACATATCTTTCCGCGATGCCACATCGTTAAGTAATAAAACAATGCAGCAGCTGCTGCCGCGGCATGCTGCTCCATTCTCTATAACTCACTATTCGTCATCACAAATATCGGCTCCTGGGGTGACTGATTCCTGTCTAATATTCCTGATGATATGCTTCCCATGCATTTTTGATCATTCGTACATTATTTTCTTTAGATTTCATAGTTCACACTGTCTCCTCCTCCGATAAAATGATTTCCAAACGCTCGTAGAGCTGTTCTCTCTTCGTTTCCAGTTCCTGTTTTTCTTCCATCCAGACTTGTAATTGATCCGGAGATTGATCTTCTGATTGGTACAATTGATCGTCCAATCGAGACAGTTGGCTTTCAATTTCGGCAATATCCTTTTCTATGGTCTCTTTCTGTTGCGAGCGTTCGGGTCGCTTCTTTCGTATTACATTCGTTTCCGTTCCGCCCCCTGCTATGCCGGGTCGATGCCGATACAAATTCAACTCCGCTTCTGCGTGACGGCTTGATTGTTCCCGTTTTCGCTTGGCCTCGTCATAATTTCCCAAGTACAGATTTAACCGTCCGTGTTCCAACCAATACATTTTCTCAATCACCTGATTCAAAAAGTACCGATCATGGGAGATTGCCACCACCGTACCGTCAAATTGCTGTATAGCTTCTTCCAATACCTCACGCGATTCAATGTCCAGATGGTTGGTCGGCTCGTCGAGAATGAGCAGGTTGACATGCTGATGCATCAGTTGGGCCAGACGCAACCGCATCTTTTCTCCGCCGCTTAAGCTTTGTACTTTCCCAAACACAGCAGAACCGTAAAATAAAAATCGGGCCAACAGTTGTCGTGCCTTCCCTTCTTCTACGGGAACTTGTTCGCGAAAAGCTTCGATAACCGTTTGCTGTCCGTCGGTTTCAATGCCATATTGAGACAAATAACCGACTTTGGTTCGGCTGCCCAATAGGACGGTTCCCAGATCAGACTGGACTTGACCTAATATTATGCGAAGCAGTGTTGATTTGCCGCTGCCGTTTTTACCGATAATCGCGATGCGCTCCCGATACCGGACCTGAAGATCAATATTTTCAAACAAGCAGGTATCGGCGTAGGTTTTTGAAAGCTTTTCGAGCCGTATGACATCCTTCCCGCTCCGGTCATCAGCATCGAAAGACAAGCCGATCGTGCTTCGTTCCAAAATCGGCCGTTTTATTTTTTCCATCCGCTGCAGCGCTTTTTCCATACTTGCGGCTCTGCGGTGCAACCCCGCATTGGGCGGATTCGCCTGATTGGCCCACTCCCGCAGCTGCTTGATCGTCTCCTGCATTTTTTTGATTTTTTTCTGTTGTTCCTGATACTGCTCGAATTGAAGCAACAGCCGTTTTTCTTTTTCACGGACGAATTCAGAGTAGTTGCCGGGGTAAACCGTCAATTCACCGTCTTCCACATCCCATATTTGGGTCGCGACCCGATCGAGCACATATCGGTCATGAGATACGATTAGAACGGCACCGGGATAGTTATGCAAAAATTGCTCCAACCACTCAATGGCATCGACATCGAGATGATTTGTCGGTTCATCCAACAGAAGCAGCGACGGCTGCTCGAGCAGCACTTTGGCCAGGATGACCTTTGTTTTCTCCCCGCCGCTTAGATCGGCAAAGCTCTGGCTTAACATCGTTTCTGTAATTCCCAAGCCCGTGCATGTCTTCAGCTTTTTCGCTTCCATTTCATACCCGTCTTGAAGTTCAAACTGTTTCATTGCAGCGTCATATTCTTTCAGAACCGCGGCCAATTGCGATTCATTTAAAGCCGGATCGGACATTCGGACTTCCAGCTTGCGCATGTTTTGTTCTTGCTGTTTGAGATCATGAAAGGCAAGATTGATGACTTCATCGACGGTGAAGTGTAATAAATGTTCAAATTGCTGTTCCATATAACCGATGTTGAGCCCTTTTTGGATATGAACACCGCCCCGATCCGCTTTTTCTTTGCCGATGAACAGATTAAGCAGCGTCGTTTTGCCGCTTCCGTTCCGTCCGACCAGACCGATCCTGTCCCTGGATTTAATTTCGCAGCTGACTTCCTGCAGCACCCAATCGTCCGCATATTGTTTGGTTACTTGGTGAGCTTGTATGAGTAACATTCAACGCGTACCTCCTTTTTTGAACGCAAAAAAGCCACAGGCAACTATTGCTTACCTGTGGCTGATCTTTTTCCGCATACCGATCCTATCTATGGAACAAGGCATTCCAATAAACGGATCGATTCCCGGTTAAAAAGATGATCTGGATAAGGTAAGAATACTTACGTACACATTGCGTTTATTTTCGTATGACTGAAAATGGTCAGACTTCTCCCGTTGCTGATCACTGTAAATGTAATCGAGCGAACGTCGACAATGTACCATTGCATCATAGAAAATAAACCTGTACGCAAGTTCTACACCTCCTTAACGTTCAAAAGTAATGTTTTTCCATTTCATTGTATGGGACAAAACAAGATATTGCAAGTGTTACTTGTTCTTTAGTGACGGCATCCATGCAGCGTATTTTGCAAAATAGCGGGGCCTAACTTACCTGTTTTCGAATTTGAAAGACGGACTTCCACTTGTGTATTAACGGGAAGCTCTGAAGATATTTCGTCAAATTTGCCTGTCCAAGGCGTTCCGCCAAACCAGCTTGGAGCATCCTCTTCCCCTTGATACATCTTAAAGCGCCAACTGATTTCACCAGGTATTTGAGCAAAACCTTCATACTGATCATAGTCTCCGAAGGAGGAAGGCGACGGAAGCCAATCCGCATAAATGCCTACACCTTGCCGTTCTCTCACAGGACTTGTCGGCGATTCGGTGTATGGCTTTTTAAGTCTTACAACTAAAGCAGTACCTTGGGCATTGGGAATATCCTTCACCGGTTTAAGAAGGACGCTGCATGGATACGTTACTTGAGGTTGCGGCTGTGTCGCAGCTGTTAGGGTTTGGGGTATCATTAAGACGAGCAATAGCGAGAGAGTTATCAACCTATTCATCAAACTAACCACCTCCAAAATTGTGGTTAGTTTATCCAGCCCCGTCGATCATATCCATTCTACTTCCGCTGGTCTTTGGTAAAAAAATAAGTGATTACTCACTTTACAAAACGCTTGTCTGTCGTTTATGATCATAGTGAGTGATCACTCACTAAGATTTTTATGTGCCAGATTACTATTACCAAATCGTTAGGGGTGTTTCTTCATGTCCGCATCTTTACCAGTCGCACAACCAAATAAGGCTGTCGTCGAGGTCTGCGATGCCGTCAAAAGATACGGAAGCCGTACCGTTCTGGACGGCGTGTCTCTGCGGGTCGGAAGCGGCGAGTTGTTTGGCCTTCTCGGTCCGTCGGGTTCCGGCAAAACGACACTCGTCAAGCTGATCACAGGTATTGACAAAGCCGACGGCGGCTCCGTCACCATGCTCGGCCAACCGATACCGAAGCTATCCATGCTGCAGCGTTTCGGTTATATGGCACAGTCCGACGCGCTGTATAACGAGCTGACGGCCAAGGAAAACCTTCTGTTTTTCGCTTCGCTTTTCGGCCTTCGGGGCGCGCGCCGCAGTATGCGAATCGAAGCGTCGATGGGCGTGGTGGATCTGCTGGATCATCTGAACAAGCCTGTAGCCGCTTATTCCGGCGGCATGAAGCGGCGTTTGTCGCTGGCCATCGCCCTGCTGCACGAACCGGAGCTGCTTGTTCTTGACGAGCCGACAGTCGGCATCGATCCGGTGCTTCGTCAAGCGATTTGGAGGGAGCTGTCGGAAATGCGTAAATCGGGTACCACCATTATTTTGACGACCCATGTCATGGATGAAGCCGATAAGTGCGACAGGCTGGGCCTGCTCCGCAATGGAAAGCTCACGGCTGTGGATACGCCGGAGGCCATTAAAGCGAAGACCGGGGCTTCAACGATCGAAGAAGCTTTTATTGCCCTTGGGGGAGGTGACGGCGCATGAGAACGCGTGCTTTAGCCCTTCGCATCATTCGCCAGTTTGTACGCGACAAACGAACACTCGCCTTGCTGCTGCTGGCACCACTGCTTGTGCTTACGCTGATGAAGCTGGTTTTCAACGGACAATCGGTTGAACCGGAAATCGGCAGCGTCGGTCTGCCGCCGCAGATTGTCGGGCAGCTCGAGAAAGCGGGCGCTGCAGTAACGGTGTACGACAACGAGCAAGGCGCGGAAGAAGCGCTTGCTGGCGGCAAGCTTGCCGCCGTCATTACGCTTGCCGGCGGCAGTCCTTCAATCCGCCTCGAAGGCAGTGACCCTTCGATGAACAAAGCGGTACTGCTTGTACTCCAGCAAGGGCTTCAGACGGCGGAGCCGGCGATGCGGCCTCAGGTGAGCTACCTTCACGGAAGCGGGGATATGTCGTCGTTCGATTCGTTCGGCCCTGTTCTGATCGGATTTTTCTCGTTTTTCTTCGTCTTTCTGCTGGCCGGCGTCTCATTTCTGCGGGAGCGTACGAGCGGAACGCTGGAGCGGCTGCTGGCAACGCCGATCCGGCGGCCGGAAATCGTGCTCGGATATTTGTCCGGCTTCGGATTGTTCACCCTTCTGCAAGCGGCGCTCATCGCCTGGTTCTCCATTGATGTGCTCGGGCTGTATATGGACGGCTCCATCTGGCTCGTGCTTCTGATGAACCTGCTCCTGTCATTGACCGCACTGACGCTCGGGACGCTGTTGTCCTCTTTCGCAGGGAGCGAATTCCAGATCATTCAGTTTATCCCGCTTGTTATCGTTCCGCAGGTATTTTTCTCGGGTCTGTTCAATTTGGATGCGATGAATCCGTGGCTGCAGAAGCTGAGTTACATCATGCCGCTCTACTACGGCGCCGACGCGATGCGCGGTATTATGATTCGGGGCGAAGGATGGGACGGTGTTGAGGGGGATGTATGCATGCTCGCGGGTTTCTCGCTCTTATTCGCGCTGCTTAATATCTTCGCCTTACGAAAGCACCGCTCGATTTAACAATTGTCCGCAGCTGTGTTATCATCGAATCTGATACTGTATACGGAACCGGGTGCTGCCGCGTTCCCGGTTTCGGATGAAGGAGTGTCGGTTCATGCAGGATGCACTTGAACAGTGGCTGGAAGAGCTGCTTAAACAAGATACGGGCGGAGAAAAAATGACCGAAAAGCAGTCGAAAATCGTTCAGGCCGCCATCGAGGTGTTTGCGGAAAAGGGCTACGCCGCCTCTTCCACAAGCGAAATCGCGCAGCGGGCAGGTGTTGCCGAAGGAACGATTTTTCGCCACTATAAAACGAAGAAGGACCTTTTGCTGTCCATCGTTGCCCCGACCATGACCAAGCTGATCGCGCCGTTCGTTCTGAAGGGCTTCAATAACGTGCTGGACAGCGAATATGAAAGCCTTGAGCAATTTCTGCGCGCGATGATCGATAACCGGATCGAATTTATGAAGAAGCATAAAAATATTATAAAGATCATGATTCAGGAAGTGCCTTTCCATCCCGAACTGCAGGAGCAATTCAAAAAAGTGGTGCTGTCCCGCGTCCTGGAGCGTATTCGCAGCGTGATCGGTAATCTGAAAGCAAAAGGCAAAGTCGCCGACCTCCCTACGGATACGGTCATACGGCTCTGCGCCTCCAGTATCGGAGGATATTTGCTTATGCGAATGTTCTATGGTGAAACAGAAGGAGCGGTCTGGGATGATGTACGCGAAAGGGAAGAAACGATTGCGTTTGTCATGCGCGGACTCGGCATTCAATAAAAGATGCCCAAGTCTCTATGATCCGTTCGTAACGCGTAGCTCTGCTGCATAATCCGATGACTTAAAAGCTTGCTAAAGCAAGATTTTAAGTGAACCACAATTTTGTCAGCTGAGAGCTTTCAAATCCCACGCAAAAAAAGCTAGGCTGCCAAGATAGCAGCCTAGCTTTTTTTAAACAGTTATTTCTTCTTACAGATGACTATAAGTAACCTGATCGCGAACTCCCGCGAATCAAAATTTACGGAGTCACCGCTACCGTATCCCGTCCGCTAAAGAAGCGTCCGTCCGTCGTGAAGCCGGTTACTGTCATTTCCACATTGCCGGTTTGTCCGGCAAGCGCTTCCCTGACTTTCCGGGCGTCGAATTTCGCCATGATATCCGGTATGCCGTCCGCGTCGTAATCGCCCGTGGAGCTTGGCGCCGATTGGGCGCTGATCGTCTGACCGTTCAGATACAGACGGACGGTCGCGATATCGACAAGCGGTTCGTTCCCCGGAAGCTCGATATAGGCCGTCACGGCATTATCATCGCTTTGGGCTGTCAGCTTTAAGGTATCCGGCTTCACATCCACCTCCGCGGTAACTTCCTCCGGCGAAGCGGGAACCAAATAAATATTCGGTTTCGACGGCGCCTCCATCCTGTCTCCCAAGTAGAAGCTCGGATGAGGCGGCTGATTGTAACCGACATTTTGCCAGGCGACGGCCAGACGGTATTGCGGATCATGCATGAGCGTCCGGATTCGGTATTCCGTCACATTCACCGTCGTAAAGATGCGAAGCGCAGTGCTGTCTTCCGTCCGCCACACTGCTTCCTCACGCCAATCCCCGAACAGATCGGCCTGAAGACTGGGCGTTCCTTTCGTATAATTGTTCGAGAACGTTCCGGTTGCCGTCAGCAGATTGACGGGCTTGCTCTGCTCGTAATCCCATTTGTCAATCTTGCCGACGCCGACTCCGGCATCACTACTAAAGCTATGGTCCAGCAATTCACGGAGCAAGTCGCCGTCCCACCATATGCCGAAGTTGACGGAAGGAATGTTGTCGGATATTTTCGTCCCGTCAACCGTATAGATGCCTCCAGTCGCGGCATCCCAGTTCGACGAACCGACCGCCCACATCTCCGCGCCGGGATAGCGGGGGTCGATATCGGCGGTCATGCCGCGGCCGACATCGTAATTCGTCGGAATGCCCCAGATCAGCTCTCCCGTCTCGGCGTCGCGGAATTCGATGCCCGCAGGGTTCGGATAACTCTCGTGGACATCGAACACTTCGAGCCCCGGGCGGTCCGGAGCAAAGTCGCCGACATGAAGCGCATCGCCATGGCCGAGCCCGGTGCTGTAAAGCAGCTTGCCGTCGTCGTCGATTGACATCGCGCCATAGACGATCTCATCCTTGCCGTCAAAATCGACATCCGCTACGCTTAATTGATGATTCCCCTCGCCGACGTACCGTTCATATCCGTCATTGTTCGTATCGAAGCGCCATAACTTCGATAATTCGCCGTCTCGATAGTTGTAAGCGACCAGAACCGTACGGGTGTAGTAACCGCGCGCCATAATCAGACTCGGACGCTCGCCGTCCAAATAAGCGATGCCCGCGAGGAAGCGGTCTACCCTGTTGCCGTATCCGTCGCCCCAATCCGCGACATTGCCGCGCGGCGGGTCGTAGTCCGTCGTCACGAGCGCTGCTCCGGTTTCGCCGCTGAAAATCGTCAAATATTCCGGACCGGTCAAAATGTAGCCGTTCGAGTAGCGGAAATCCGCATCGGCATCCCCAATGACTTGTCCCGCACCGTCCACCGTTCCATCGGCGGTTTTGGCCGCAATTTCCGCTTTGCCGTCGCCGTCGAGATCGTACACCAAGAACTGGGTGTAATGTGCGCCGGCGCGGATGTTGCGCCCCATGTCGATGCGCCACATGAGTGTGCCGTCCAGCTTGTACGCATCGAGATACACGTTGCCCGTATACCCGGCTTGGGAGTTATCGCGCGAATTGGACGGATCCCACTTCACGATCAACTCGTACTCCCCGTCCCCGTCCAGATCTCCGGTGCTGGCGTCATTGGCTCTGTACGTGTACGGATCGCCGAGCGGCGTTACGCCATCCTCGGGTTTTTGCAGCGGGACGTCGAAGTATGATTGATTCCATACGGAGGCCCGCTCTCCTTTTGCCCCTTCAATGCCGCCGATGATCGGACGAATCTCATATTCCGAAGCCGTCGTTCCTTCCAAATCCACATAGTTCGTACTGCCAACAATCGGAGCTTCATTGATTTTCACTCCGTCGCGGTACAGATTGAAGGCGATATCGTTCGGATCGGTTCCGAGCATTCTCCAGCCGATGTAGATGCCCCCGCCGGTAGCAACCGCAACCGGAGCCCGGTTAATATTCTCCATTTGTCGCTGCAATACGGTAACGGCGGGCGTGACCAGCGTCTCGGATTGCCCGGAAATGCCGCCCGCACTTACGGCAGCGACCCTATAATAATATGGAATCGTCGTTAACACGGCCGTATCGGTGAATGAGGTCTCACGCGTCCGTCCGATCCATTCGAAGGTGCCGTTCTCCTTTTTAGTGCGGTAGACGTTATAGGTCGACGCCCCTTCCGACGGCTCCCAACTAAAGGTGATGTCGTTCTTATTGACGGCACCGAGCACGAGCTGCGTCGGTACGGGGGGAACCGGCACGCTCGAATCCGTCATCGACACCGTGAGCGGCATCGAGGGTACGGTTTCGATTCCCGTACCATCGACAGCGGTCACCGTATACGTATAACGGATACCGACATCCACCGCCGTATCGGTATAGGCATTCGTTTCCGCGCTGCCGATCATCCGCGCCTCGGACATGCCGTCCTCCTGGCGGTAAATGTTGTATCGCACCGCTTCGTCAACCGCTTTCCACGAAATCGCAACGGAAGGATCAGCGGATTCCAGCTCGGTCCAATCCACCTTCAATTCGGACGGAGCAAGCATAATCGGCGTAATCTCCAGCCCGTTTACAATGCCTGTGGTGCCGCTGAAAAAGAAGTTCATCTGTCCGTCCTTGACGGAAACTTGCGAAATGACCCTCTCCGTATAACCTTTGCTGGGCGCAGCTACGGTGCCGTAGCTTTTCCCTTCGACGGATACGTCCGTCCGGGCGCTGCCAAGGGCGTCGCCTACGTACACCTTCGCCGCGTACAAGCCGTTCGGCAAGTCGATTTTGAACTCCCAGCCGGCATTGAAGTAGCCGAGCCAGTCACGCAACAGATCGCCGTCGCTGCCGCGGTCGCGGCCGATCATGTTGGTCGAATCCGTGATGCCGTACCCCCGTTCCGGCGTATACACCGTCGACAGGTTTATTTCGGTATAGCCCGCAGCCACCGGAGTGCCCGCAGGACCAAAATCGTATTTGTACAACGCTTTCTTCATCGTAATCGTCACAGGGTCGGAAGGCTCCGATTCGCCCCTGCCGTTTACCGCGGTGACACGGATATCGTAAGCTTGTCCTTCCTCCATGCCGGCGATGTTGGCCAGCGGAACGGTGGAGGTGGCGATGAGCGAGTATTCGCTATCCGACGACAGCTTCCGGTACACTTTGTAAATGTCCGCTCCGGCCGTCTCCTCCCACGTCAGCGTGGCGCCTGCGTTGCTGATGTTGCTCGCTGCAAGCCCGGCCGGTTTGTTCGGCACTTCCGCCGGAGGATCGATGTCGGTCACATATGCCGCAAGCGGCAGGTTAAGCTGTCGAATTCCGCCGGACAGCAGCCGCGCAAGCTGGATCGCGCCATACTCCTGGAAGTGCGTATTGTCGGCAATGCCGTTCGGGAACGCCTGATACATGTTAGGCGGTACGTGCAGGAAGACGGAAAGCGTTCCTTCCGGTCCGATCGAATCGTAGTACGCGACGCTCAGCGCGCTCAGATCGACCAGAGCGACGTCCATTTCCGCCGCCAGCTCTTTCATTTTTTCCACGTATTCCGGGAAGCTCACATTGAATTTACCTGTCTCCGAATTGTAGCTTCGGCGTCCCATCGGCGTCACCAGAATCGGCGTCGCTCCGCGTTGACGCGTACCGGTGACGTACGTACGCAAATACTCCTTGTAGTCGGCCGGCGAAGCGTACCGTTCCGGCCGGCTGATCGTCGCATCGTTATGTCCGAATTGGATCAGGAAGTAATCGTCAGGCTTGATTGCCCGCAGAATATTGTCCAACCGCCCTTCAACAATGAACGATTTGGAGCTTCTGCCACCAATCGACTGATTGTCGAACGTGACGTCGGAAGTGAAAAACCGCTGGATCATTTGACCCCAGCCGGCTTGCGGCCGCCAATACGGATCGTACGTCTGCACCGTGGAATCTCCGGCAATGTATGCCATCGGTTTGGTTCCCGGCGTCCTTTCCGGCAGCTTGGCAATGACAAGACCGTTTAGCTTCGGGGCGGCTCCTGTAAACGACAAGTTCAACTGGCCGTCCACCAGCGCGATATCGAACGTGCGCTCCATAAACTCTCCCGCCGCGACGGCCGTCGTCTGCACCTTCTGAATCGTTTCCGCCACGACTCCGACATCGGTCGCTTCCAACGCATCGCCCGCGATAACCGTCACCGTATAATCGCCGGCGGGCAGATCGATCAGAAACGTACTGTCCCCTGGCGTAATAAAGTCCGTGCGAAGCGCGTCGGCTGTGCCCCTGTCCACGGAACCGACCTTTGACGGATCGGCGAATCCGTATTTCCACTCCGGGTTATACGCCGTATCGGAATTAACCCGAATATACCCGTCCTCCTGCGCGCCGTGGCCGAAATCCATCCGTATCGGCATCTGCTCGGGCAGCGGCGATGGCGGCTGATAGACTGTGCTTTGCGCTACATTCGAGCCTTCTGAATACCCGGCCTCGTTTGAAGCTTTTACCTGGTAGTACCAGACGGAAGAAGTGTCCGTTTCATCTGAGTATGCGGCTGTCTGGGCGGTGCCGATTTCCGCGAATGGCCCGTCAACCGCCGCCGATCGAAATACCGCATACCCGTCGGCACCTTCGGATGCCGTCCACTGCAGCTCCACTGTCCGTGCCGTGACGGAGATTACCTCCAGATCAGCCGGTGCTTCCGGCGGAGTGATCACTAGCGGCACAGTCGCCGTTGCGGAAGGGCTAGGCGCGGATTCCAGACCGCTTCCGTTCAACGCCGTCGCATAATACGTATAGCTGCTCCCCGCCACGACAGCCGTATCCTTATATCCGACATCCGCTGTTTGTGTGAGCTTCAAATACGTTTCGGTATCGCCGATCGAGCGGTACAGATTGTAGTACACCGCATCCGTCACACTTGACCATTGCAAAACGACGCCATCGCGCGATGCCGACAACACCGTAAGCGTCTCCGGCGCGGCCGGGGGAGTCGGCCCGACTTCCCGAACGATCAAACCGTTCAAATAGCCCCCTACGCCGGCTCCGGTCACGTATACGGTCAACTGACCGTCCTGAACGACCGTCCGGTATGTAGCGCTGGCGGTCGCCTGCCGGGTAGCGATTGTCCCCGCTTCCTGGCCTTCCAAATAAATCGTCGTCTTCGTTGTGGACGTTCCGGCCAGACGATCGCCGGAATATACCGTAACGTCGTATTCCCCGTCCGGAATATCCGCCATGAACGTAAAGCCCATCCCCAGCACGAAGTCCGCTTCCATATCGTCTTCCGTCGTAGCCGCATCCCCGCGGTCTCTGGAAGCTGTCTGGCTGTCCAGACCGTACCCGAGCGTAGGCGAATACAGCAGCGAGTCGTGAACCTGATTGTATCCTTCCGAGACAGGACTCGTCTGTGTGCCGAAATCGAATTTTTTCACAACCGGTTCAGCAGTCGCATTTGATCCCGTACCAATTCCGCCGGCATCCTCCACGCCCACTGCGCCTGCCGGCGGCAAGCCACCAATGATCAACGTTAAAATCAACATGACGGCAACCCATTTACCAAATGTTTTCGAATTCATAGATAGTCTCCTTTCCGTTATTTAAAACCACAAAAACATGCGCCCCCTTTCAATGTAAGTGCTTACATAAAGAAATTATAAAGATTTGTCCCCAAATAACCCATACACTAAACCGTCTTTTTTGTTCATAAATCAGAGTAGAAAATAAAAGCTGATATTTTGCAGCTTTTTGTCTGATTTTTAAATATTACCGATAATGAATTTGCCTTATAATAGAATGCAAGTTAAAGATGAGGAGGTTGCAAACGATGAGACGATTATGGATGTGGATGCGGATGTGGACAGTGAGGTGGATTGTGGTCGCCCTGCTGGTGTCCGGTGGCGCAGTGCCCGCAGCTGCGCATGATGAATCGCAGAAAGACGATCCGGAGCTGCAGCGGGAAGTGACGCGCGCCGAATACGCGAATATGCTCGCCTCCCAGCTGAAACTCGAAGCGGATAAGAAAACGTCTTACCCCGATACGGATACACACTGGGCTAAAGACTATATCGGTGCGGTATGTAAAGCCGGTCTCATGACGACTTATAAAGGAAAGTTTTCTCCCGATGCAGTCATCACGATGGAACAGGCCGCCGTCGTCATGGTGCGTGTCCTTGAACTGCCGACGGACGGTGTCGAAGCTCCGAAGGGACGCAACATATCATCGTGGGCGGAAGCTTACGTAGCCGCTGCTCTTCAACAAGGCGCGTTTCCCGACGCAGCAGATTTTACGAAACCGCTTACATTCTATGATGCCATTACGACAATGGAAACCATCGAAAACTATATTACGGAAAAAGAAGTTTGGAAAAAGTTGAGGCAATTGAAGTAACAATCTGTCAATAAAAAATGCGTGAGGGTGATTCGCATGAGCTTCCCTGTCCGAATCAAAATTTTATTTTTCCTAGCTGCGCTGATTGCGCTTGGGCCGCTTGCATCTGCACAGCCGGTCTGGGCTCACGCGGCAAGCTACGGATACGCCAAATGGCATGTGGCGGACAAGCGCGCCGAATGGACGATGGCGATTGACGGCAAGTCCATCATGGAGCTTGGGCCGATCGATGCGAACAACGATGGCAGCCTTGCTCGCGAAGAGGCCGCTCAAAGCTACGAGACGTATATACGCCCTTATATGGACGATAAGCTGATCGTATCGGTGAACGGCAAAAACGCCGCTTACGCGCTCGATTCGCTGGACATCGCTAGTGACGGCGAGCTGCAAATGACCTTTCATCTGGACAGCCGCCGGACGATTGAAACGTTTCAAGTCAATTATCGGCTTTTTTTCGAGGAATCGAAACACCGGCACAAAAACATATCCGTCTTCTACCTGCCCGATAATCCGGACTTGCCGGTCGAGCATATTTTCAAATCGGATACCCCGGCTTGGGAGTGGATGAGCACCAAATCCGCCGACAGCGCAAATAGCTTCCCGCTTTTTATCATGCTTGGCATCGAGCATATTATGATCGGCTATGACCATATTTTATTTATCCTCTCCCTGCTCGTCATCGGATTGCGCTTTAGAAGCACAATCGCAATCGTAACCGCATTTACCGCGGCGCACAGCATCACTCTGGCCTTGAGTGCGCTCGGCGCGGTGCGACTCCCTCCCGCGTGGATCGAAATTGCGATTGCGCTTACCATTTGTTATGTAGCAGCGGAAAATATGTGGAAGCGGCAGTTCCGTCATCGCTGGATGCTGACATTCGCCTTCGGGCTTATACACGGTTTCGGATTCGCCAACGTGCTTGAAAATATAGCCGTTCCAGGACCGAACCTGGTTCTCGCCCTGCTCGGCTTTAACCTCGGCGTGGAAATCGGCCAGCTCCTGCTGATTGCTATGATCGTTCCTGTAATGCACGTGGTGCGCAAATTCAATCCGGTTCCATTTCGGCGCGTCACCGTGGGAGTGTCCGCCATCCTCTTTCTGTGCGGACTGCTCTGGGCCATAGAAAGAGCGTACGAACTGGCCCGTTAAGCGAGCACGATGCATTACTTTCGCTTCAACCTTCAATATAGGGGAATCTGGCCTTCCCAATTTTTCACAAATTGAGTATATCGTTCATGAGCGTAAGCAGATGCAAAGGAAGTAAAGATCCATCGCAACGACGGATTTTTACTTCCTTTTTGTTCAACACCTTATTGCGTTTCTCCCTCGTACCGATAACGCTACTGTTCCGGGGTGTCTGTTCCTTTCAGAACGACATTCCACGCTCCAAACGAATCTCCGTTTGAAAGGTCAAGTCGCCAGACACAACGATTTCTTTATCGTTAACCCATACCGTTCCCGCTTCACGCACCTATAGTAGAAGCAAAATTCAATAGCGTTTTACTCGTTTGACTGATCGCGGGGTACCGTTGCAATTACCGAGACCGTCGTCTTATTCCCCACTTTATCGGTTGCGGTGTATGTGATCGTGTAAACGCGACCGGAACCGGTACCCGCTCGTTCTGCTCGCAGCATAAATGAAGTATCCAGAGTACCGTACTCTGCTCCTTGTATATCATTTGGCTGATCTCCGTCGCCCAAGCCCTCGTCCGCTTCGTTGCTCGTTATCGACATCAGCACGACCGAATCGATCTGCGACATGCCATCGTCAGCATAGACGCTGGCATTTACGGTTTCCAACTGATGGTTCACCGGAAAGAGCGTTGTCTTGTCAAGAACGATATCAAGCGTCGGCGCCGTCTTGTCAATGTTGTTCACTGATGCTATAACCGTTCCTGCATTGCCCGCCCTATCCATGAATTCAAACGTAAAACTGCCATTCTGACTGAACGTATAGCTTGAAGCCCCGTTGTTATTGGTTATCGTCACTTGCTCATTGGGCTCGATCGTGGCAATAACATCCTGGTTCGTCATAGCTGTGGTGCTGTACTCCACCTTGGCTGTCGGAGCTGTGGTATCAATGGCTAGTCTTCGATAAGCCCATTCCGACCAAGCCCCCCGGGTATCCATCGTCCGAATTCGGATGCTCCAGTTATCATTATCCTGCATGGCTGGAGCTTCATAGGACGTTCCGGTACCGACCGCTTCCCCGGTATCAAAGGCGGTCGTCTGCCAATTGTCCGTCGATCCTTGCACCTGATAAGCACGCTGTGCATCGCCGGCATCCGCATCACTGAAACTCCACGTGAATGTCGGAGTATTTACATTTAAATATTGGCCGTCTATATAGGATGACAGAGTCGTAACCGGCGGTGTATTCGGTAAGACATCGTTTTCAACATCTATAGCTTGTTGGAGAACCCACATGAAGTACAGGGCTTTAGCTGCTTTCTCCCGGGTTACCGTCACTTTCGGTTCAAGCTCTGTTCCGTTAACCATTTGTCCCCTGGCAATTCCTTTCTCGGATCGGATAAGACCGAGTTCATATGCATCCTTCACTTTTGAAACCAAGTGAGGGGCGATTTGCGCGGTATCCGTGAGCTGATCCCAGGAAACCAGAGGATAGTACATCACGCAGCTGCCCGCCGGATCCACATACGGATCATAGCACGGGTCGCCCGGTGCCTCAGACGCTCCATTATAATCGGTCATGTACTTCGGCTTACTGGTGAACTTCGCATGATACGCGTCATCCAAAATAGTACCCATTATTTCCCTGGAAAGTTCCCCATTCGGGTAACCGGCGAATGTCGATTCTTCCAAATTCATCAGCTTCGAGATCGATAAAATGAATTCGTTAACGGTCATTGCCATATCCGGATTAAAGTTTCCTTGAAGATCTTTGCTCATAACGTTAAGCTGAATCAGCTTCTCAATCTGATTACGGTAATAAGCAGCTTCACCGGTCGTTGTATCGCCAGCCATTTCGGAGAAAATCTCCGACCAGTCTCCTGTTAATGCCGCAGATGTAACCTCCTCTTTAAGGTAAGAAGCAAGTGCAGTTGACGTTGTATCGCCGGCTTTTCCCATTTTCACGAGTTCGGTAACAATGATCCGGGCAAATTGTTTAGCCAGCGCTTCTTTAAAGTGAGTCCCGTCGATCTTATTCGACGGATGACCGTTGGCGTAACTTCCGACGCTAGTCATGCCGGGAGTTTCTCCCGCTTCAATGGACATGATGATGGCTGTCGTCGCTTCCACACCGATCTCGTTATAATACTTTATGCTCTCCGAATTAAGATCGATAAGCGTGACTCCCGTTTCTTCCGCCGACCTTTTCATTATATCGGGGAACTTTCGGTTCTTGAAAGAATTCGTGTAGATATATCCCGGAGGCGCATCGCCTCTGACTCTGGACATCGGTGTTACCAGGACCGGGATCATGCCCCTGGCGCGGATGGCAGGAAGGTATATTTCTTTAATATACGTTTCATACATCGCTTCTGTCGCCCCTCTGCCAAAACGTCTGAACTCATCGATGCTCTCATCATTATGTCCGAACTGAATGAACAGGTAATCCCCGATTCTGCCGCTCATTAATATATCATTTATCCGGCCCTCCGTGTAAGCACTCTTGAACGAACGCCCGCCCATAGAGTAGTTAATCACATTCACTTTGCGCAGGTTAAACATGGGGTCGATGACTTGGCCCCAGCCGCTCATTGGCGTTTCGTTGAAAATGTAGGATTTGACCGTTGAATCTCCGAGTATGAATATCGTCGGAAGAGTTCCGTCCTCTCGCTGCTCCGGCAGGATCGGTTGCAGAACAATTTCTTCAATGCCAACGGGGGTCATCGTTTTGTTAGGCTCAATCTCAATATCCAGATAGTTCCGTCCGTTTACATACGTATAAGTCCACTCCTTGCCGAGTGCTGCTGCAGTATACTTTTTAGGCACCAGCCTGGCTGAATCCCAGGACCCGCCTCGCAGCAGACGGCTGGTCTGCATCCCCGACACCGATACCGTTGTGTCCGCAGCGTCGGATGTCGTTTTCACATACACGCTATAAGCACCGGGAGGTGCTTGAATACGGAAGGCCATGCCGTAGTTATTATAATTATCTTTCTCGTGATTCGGTTCTGCAAAAAAAACTGGCTCCGTAATGTAAAAACCCGTTCCATCCGAAGTAATGGTAGCGGTATGAACTTCCCTGGGCGGCATAGCGCTGGTCTCATTAACAAAACCATATCCGACAGAGGAGTCATACAGTGGAGCACCGGTAATTACATCATAGGTGACAGAATGATACCCTGGTTTTTCTTGGTTTGTGAAGTTGAATTTGTAGGACCTGTCCATTGATGTAAGAGTGTTTTCCTCTGCATTACCAATCATGGATGCCGTAGCTTCTGTTCTGTTTAAGCATGGAGTCAGGAGCGCTGTTAGAAGAAGAGACGACAGAACGATATTCCAGAACTTTTTCACGGACTGCACTTCCTTTCCGGGCTGAATTGAAGTTTGTATAACATTATGCACTACATTCTGAGCCCCGCCTCACTCGCTCCTATATTGCTTCGACCCTGATCAATTGGCCGATTTCCAATGTTTCACCGGCTGAGTTGCTCGACTTGTTGCCAACTACTTTAATGTAAACGCGATTTTCATAGTAACCGGTCGTACGGGCTACCTCGAGCAGTTTTTTCGGCCATTCGCCCGCCCAGCGGTAACCGTCTCTTCTTTCTTTCTCAATTTCCAGAATGGAGTACTTCACCACTCCATCACGTCCAGAGTATATCGGACGGTTCGTTCCGATTTCGTAGAACCGGTACCACGTTGAGCTATTCGGATCCTCATAAAAGTAAATTTCATTCGGATCGGCATGCACATATTTGATGCCCTCGTCTTCAACCTCATCCAAATAGTTCAGGGCGGCGTCTGTAGCTGCCTGCAATTCTGTTGACGGGTTCGGCAAGGACATTAAATATTTGATGATACCTACGGACTCGGAACCGGAAATAGACGGATGCTCGTAACTACGCGCTTCCCTCGGTTCATAAGTAGTGGGATCGTGCTGGGCACACCAAGCTGTCAGAACACCATCCACCCTGATTTGAGATTTCAGAATGTAATCCAGGCCGAGATCAAGAGCAATTTTCGCTTGTCCACCAAGCTCATCATCAACCAGATCGGTGTTAAAAGGGTATTTTTTCTCAGCCACCAACGTAAGTAAATTCATAACCCGAATCATTACGTTATCATTGAATGTGACGTAGTCGGAATAGTTACCTCTGGCTGGATATATTTGCGGCCAGCCCCCTGTTTCGTACTGGGAAGCGAATACGTAATCAATGCCCTTCAACGCAGAAGCCTTTGCCGGCTCATATCCGTATTCCTTGTACACCAGCGCAAGGAACAAAATTTCATTGACTGTAGCGCTGTTGTCAAACGTGCCGAGCTCTACTCCATTGTTGGTCAAGCCGGATTTCGGTTCCGTACCGTCCCACATTCGTCGATAATCGGTATTTTCCTTGTTTTTGTCCCAGCCGCCGTGATCCATCTGCCAGCTTATCAAGTAATCAGCTTGCTGGATGTCTTTTTCCCTGTCCCCCGAATAATAGCTTGCTTTTAAATATGGGACACGACGGGGATCTTCATTTTCCATTTTCGTAAACGTGCCGTCCGGATTCAAGGCTTCTGCAATTTTGAAAGCGGCTACCGTCTGCCCGCTATTATTTAACCTGGTACTGACCTCGGTGACTGTCAGATTCGGGGTAAGGTCAGGGTTTAGCGATTCCCAATCCCCCATTGCCGACAGTAATTGAAAATCCGTTTCGTCAAATACATTAAGCTTGCTATTAAAGGTGACTTCAATCGTATGGGCATCTGTCGTTACAGCCTCAACGACTTGTAGAGGTCCTTCCTGTTCGGTGGGTTCGATGTTACCTTTCAGTACCACCTTGATTGTGAGCTGCCCGGAAGTATTCCCGGCCATATCTGCAGCGGTAACCGTTATCTCATTCGACCCTGGTTGCAAAGTGACCTCCGTTTTGAAAGTCAAATCTCCGGACACTTTAATTTCTTGGCCATTGATCCATACCGTACCTTCCTCGTTTAAGCGACCTGAAACCGGGTAAGGATTAGAAGTCGTACAATAGGAATTGTCTTGTTTCTGCCCTTCCGGTTCGTCCAGTTCAATAACAGGTGCGTCAATGTCATAAACTACCCGCAATTGAACCGTAGCCGCCAAGCCTTTTTCAGGTTCGACCGCATTCACAGAAACGATGTTATCTCCAGGTCCCAGCTCCACCGATGTGCTAAAGGTACGATCCGATTCCAGTGCAATATCCTGACCGTTTACAGTCACTGCAGCTTCTTTATCCACACGTCCCGAAACAGTGAAGACGGAAGTATTCACGACCGTCCCCGACTGATCAAGCGTTATAACCGGAGCGGACACATTAGACAACGGAATGACACCGACCCGCAACGGGTTCCAATCGTCACTGCCTTTCAACACATTTTGCACCGTATATTGACTTGCTTCCTCCGGAGTGAGCTGCTTCGTCCAGCCTGCCCGCGCTTTCGGATTCGCTCCCGGCCCCCGGCTGTTATATTCGGAATACCTGGCCGTTTTCTCGTTTTCGGAATTACTCCAGTTGTTCCAGCCGTATGGTGCAATCGACTCGTCAATCATCGTATCGATAAAAGCAACAGCGGCGTACGGACGCCAAGGTCTTCCTAAATAAACATTTTCGATTCCCTCGTCAGAGGTAATCTCCGAATTCAGGAATACATACCCAAACGGTTTATCCTCGGGCGTGCTTGCAGCAGTCAGCATCCCTCCGTTGCGCTTGCTGTTGATTTGACATTGGTCAAATACCGCTGTAGCTTCACCGAAAATAAAATCGACATCCCCTTCAATAAAGCAGGATTTATAATAATGTCTGCCAGATCTAGTGAACAATGTATCCTGATAGCCAAGGAAACGGACATTTTCAAAGTAAGCGCGGTCGGCTCTGACATAAGCAGCAACGGCCTGACCCGTACCTTGGCCGGAGTCGTTCTGGATCGTTAAATTTTTCGCAATAAAATCGGTCGGATAAATAAAGATGCTTGAACTATTGGACGTACCCATCGGAGTTCCGTCAGGACCGAGTGTATTGGCGTTGTCGTTATAAACTAGCACAGTGTTTTCCTGACTTTCTCCCACAAAGCTCAGATTTGATTTTACACTATGAACAGTGAGCTTCTCCCGGTATTCACCATCCTTAATAAAAATGACGTGGCGTTTCGAACTTCCACTCGGCGCCGCTTCTATTGCCGCTTGAACCGTTGTAAAATCACCGCTACCATCCTTTGCGACGACCACAACATCCGCCGGGGTGACTGCGAGAGGTTCGGAATTATAGCTCTCGCCATGAGCATTCACGGCTAATATTACATAATCGTACGTTACACCATTAACGAGGCCGGCATCCTGAAAGGTTGTACCGGGAACATTGCTCGCGATTGTCTCATATTGACCGCTGCCAAACACACCACGCTTGATCGTATATGATACTGCTTCGCTTGCCTCTTGCCAGGTTAATATCACCTGGGCATCGCCGGCAACAGCCTCAATACCTTGCGGAACTCCGGGAAGTTCGCCATTTGAAGGAACAACCTGAACGGATGCGGAATTGGCGCTTGCTGTCACCGAGTTTGCTGCTGACACGACATAGTAATACCTTGTGCCGTTGCTAACCGTTGAATCTGTATATTGGAGATCCGTTACACCTGAAGCAATCGTTTCATAGTTCCGGCCATTTTCCGTACTGCGTTTCACATCATAAGATGCAGCTCCTTCAACCGGGTTCCAGCGGATCGTCGCCGTACCGTCGCCGCTTATAGCCGTCAGACCTGTTGGAGCGTTGAACGGCGCCATCGGCACAACAGCGGCCTCGGCAGAAGGCGCGCTTTCCCCGCTTAAACCGACAGAAGTGACCTTATAATAGTAAGTTATACCGTTGTCCAGTCCGAAATCGCGGTACTCGGTCTCCGTTACGTCGGCAACTATCGTGTAGGGACCTGCAGGATTGGTGCTCCGGTAAAGTTTGTATGTGATGACCGGATACTCTTCAGCCGGCGGATTCCAGGTCAGATCAACCTGACTGTTTCTGGGCTTGGCCGTTAGATTGGTCGGTACACCGGATAAAGTCGGGATATCCGATTCCGCGGACGCTACAGGCGAAGCCATGGGGCTTCCGATCTGAATCCATGAAAGCAATAATAGCAAACATACAACAGACGACATTCTTTTTCTCATAAGCTCCTCCTAATGAATAGTTTCTTCTTCATTTCGAAAACAAGAATCTGCACGACCGACATATCAAATTTTATAAGGTAATATACAACTTCACCTCCTCCTCCTCTTTGTAATCGCTTTCATTGTATCACGTTTAAATAGAAGCGTACTTTATTCCGCTTGTCCAAATTTTTATTTTATTTGTTTTCTTTGTTCGGGATAAGGTGTGCGAGGCTCAGTGAAACCATTCTTCACACGCAAGTTATTCAAGTAGAATACGCAGGGATTTCACGAACCAGGTATGGCGGCTGCGGAAATTGACTTGATCTTTTCTTATCCTTTTTATTTAGCTGCCACTGATCAAAAAAGCAGCCCTATGAATGATTTCATTGGGATTGACTTCGAGGTTCCAACTTGCTAAATCTGTGGTTTGGCTGTCGATAGCGGGCGAATCTTGCTTCAATGGCTGATACTATTTCAGGATCGATCTACTAGTTAGCGGCCTTCATTGATCGCTTTGATCTGCTCAAGGGGCAGCTTCGGTTCCCGGTCGTACGTAAGCAGTCCGTTGATCTCCTGCTCGACGTCGGTCAGCTGCGTGTAGCAGTAGCCCTATACATCGCGAGCGCATGCTGCTGCTGATTGTCAATTTGCGATTGCGCTTACCATTTGTTATGTAGCAGCGGAAAATATGTGGAAGCGGCAGTTCCTTCATCGCTGGATACTGACATTCGCCTTCGGGCTTATACACGGCTTCGGATTCGTCAACGTGCTTGAAAATATAGCCGTTCCAGGACCGAACCTGGTTCTCGCCCTGCTCGGCTTTAACCTCGGCGTGGAAATCGGCCAGCTCCTGCTGATTGCTATGATCGTTCCTGTAATGCTCGCGCTGCGCAAATTCAATCCGGTTTCATTTCGGCGCGTCACCGTGGGAGTGTCCGCCATCCTCTTTCTGTGCGGACTGTTATGGGCCATTCAAAGAGCAGCCTACGAACTAACCCGTTAAGCGGGCACGATACATTACCGCTTCATTGGCGGCAAAGATCAATCAGCCGCTGATACTTTGCCGCCAAAAGGGGTGTTCTTCCATTGAGGAAGTTGTTTCATCGCGAACCCCAAACGGACATGCCATACATGTGCTCATCGTCTTGACCGTGATTGATGAGGCATTGGGAGCAACAGGTCCCTCTCGCACATTCAAAGCTTAGTCGATCCTGAGAATAATTTTTCCGCGTCCGTGCCTGGTTTCGATGGCTCTATGCGCGTCCTCCACCCGATCCAGCGGGAAGATCTGCCTAATGTGGGTATGAAGCTTCCCCTTTGAATGAAGGTCCGCCAGCTCGGCAAGGCGCGCTGCCGAACGTTCGCCGCGGATGACGCGAAGGCCGAGTTCTTCAATAAGGTCGTACGCGAAGAAAGTGCAGATGCGGTCCTTGTCACTCACCAATTCTACCGCTGCCCGAAGCCCTTCACCTCCGGCCGTATCGAATGCAGCGTCGACACCGTCCGGCGCGAGCGTCCGTACCCGCTCGGCCAGTCCCTCCTCATACGTAACCGGTACGGCGCCAAGCGAACGGAGATAGTCATGGTTGTTCTTGCTGGCGGTACCGATAACGGTCTTGACTCCCCATTCCTTCGCCAACTGCACGGCGAAAGTACCGAGAGATCCGGCCGCGCCGTTGATCAATACGGTATCGCCCGGTCCGACACCGATTGCCTTCAAGGCGATATAAGCACCCTGACCGTTGCCGGTCAGCCCGCCCGCTTCTTCCCAGGACATCGTTTCGGGCTTGCTCACGATTTGGTCGGCGCCAACAACGACATATTCGGCGTAGCAATTTAATAAGGCGAAGCCGAGCACTGGACTCCCGACGGAGATGTCCGTTACACCGTCCCCCACCTGATCCACGATCCCTGCGAATTCATTTCCCGGAATTTGCGGAAGACTCACCGCGAGCCCATATGCCGGCGTCCAGCCGCTCCGCACCGCGCAATCGAAATGTTGGACGCCGGCAGTTTTCACGCGCACTCTAACCTGCCCCGGACCGGCCTGCGGATCCGGAAACTCCATAACTCTCATAACTTCCGGACCTCCAATCGAAGCAAAGGCCGCTGCTCTCATTCGTTATTCCCCCTTGGTTGAATCGATGTACCTATTTTATAGCGGATTATTAATAAATAAAAATACATATTACTGTATATGATACATTCCTTTGAGTATATAAGAGGCTGGAAACAAAATAACTGCTTCGCGAGTAAACAGGTATACGTAATAATTTAGTATAAGAGAATTTTACAAACTTCCAGCGGTTGGAGGATGATAGAATAAAAGGATGTTCAAGCAGAGAGACTTTGAAATAAGGAGAGACTTTGAAATAAGGAGAGACTTTGAAATAAGGAGAGACTTTGAAATAAGGAGAGACTTTGAGCTCCGCTCAAAGATCCCTATGTCATGCTCAAAGATCCCTATGTCATGCTCAAAGAACCCTATGTCATGCTCAAAGGTCCCTATGTAAAGGAGGATTCAATATAATGGTCGATGTATTTGCCGTTGCCGATATTATGGTCAAACATATTAAGAACCACTACCCGCAAGATGTTGCTCTTGTCGGATACTACGGGTCATACTTGCAAGGCAGGGCGACTGAACGTTCGGATTTGGATTTTTTCTTCATACCCGCCACACCCCGGGGAAAACAAGTAGAATTACAGTTCATCATTGAAGGTATAAGTTTTGATTTTTGGCCTATCGGTTGGGATCGTGCCGAAAGAATGGCAGCATCTGAAGAGTGGAGTACAACGATTATAGCAGAATGTGAGCTTTTATATGTCCGAGCGGATGATGACCTTGCGAGATTCATGAAGCTTCGCGAAACCATCTCTAACTTGGGGAGTGCATCCAATGCTCCCGCAATGTTTAACAAAGCCGAAGCTGTATTAAATGATTGTTTTATTAGTTTAGCTAAATCCCGGCTCTTTAGAGCCCCTAATAAGCTGACCTATTGTCGAATACAGGCACAGGAAATTGCGGTTAACATCTTTAAGGCTCTTGCCTTTTTGAACCAAACCTACTATACACGCATGTGGGGACATTATCGAGAACAAGTTAGAAATCTCCCGATTAAGCCGGATCAACTGGATCGATACCTCGATACGATGATGTTCAGCAATTGCACTGATGAAATTATGTCTGCTTGTGAGAAATTGACGACAGATACACTAGCCTTAATATCCGAGCGGAAAAATAGTCTGGGATGGAACCGCTCCTATAAAGATAGGATGAAGGGGTACTATGAAGAGGAAAAAGGAATGCTCAACAAGCTCTTGACCGCGTGTGAAAAAGGACACTATGAAACGGCATTCTTCGTTGCTGTTAGTGTACAAGATGGACTAGCCCGAATGTTGTATGCTGCCGAAAAAGGATACTGGCCTGGTATTTCCGACTCGGAGGCGTACCGGGAGTTTTATTACCGGTTTGAGTTTCCAGATCTCATCTCACTATTGAATCCAAAAGATTTCGAACCGTTAAGATTAGCCGTTCTGGAGCTTACAGCGAAATTAGAGAATCACTTAAGATCGCAGGGCGTATCTCTGAACCAGTTCGAGTCAGTTGATGAATTCGAAGCTTTTATTAAAAACAGATTTTAATGTGCGGACGCTGTTCAATATCATGATATTGTAGTCTCAGCTTGCCACTTTAGGGGCAACGATGCCTCTCGAACTGCCGTCTTTTACACCGGCGATTCAAGCGAACTCAAGTAACTATGTCGGATATCAGAAGAAAAAATAAAGTTGAAAGGCGATCTCGCCCTTCAACTTTTAATTTTCAAAAGACGCTTTGCTAACACCCAGAAAAAGCAGTACTAACGGAGTGAAGGACGACGCCACCACTCCGTCGCCTCTGCCCCTTGGCGCGATTTCCACTTTCGAATCCTCATCGGCGATTCGAGCCCGTTCTGGACAAGAAAGTGGAAAATCGGACGTAAATTATTGAGCGGGAAGAGCGCTCGGCAGGCCATCGGTGTCGTCCTTCGCTTTTAGCTCGGTGATCAGCTTGTCGCCCTCGACATCCAGGTTCGGTAACATGCGATCTAACCATCTCGGCAGCCACCAAGCTTTGTCTCCGAAGACCGCCATAACGGCAGGGACCAGCGTCATACGGACGATGAAGGCATCGATAAGTATGCCAACTGCCAGCGCAAAGCCGATCTGTTTGATCATGATATCCGGGGCAAAAATGAACCCGGCGAAAACGGATACCATAATGACGGCTGCTGCCAATACTACGCGACTGGCTTGATTGTACCCATGGATTACGCTCTCTGTTCCCTCATGCCCATGCACGTAAGACTCGCGCATGGAGCTGACAAGGAAGACCTGATAATCCATCGCCAGTCCGTAAAGAATACCGGTGACCATAATCGGCATAAAGCTGAGCAGCGGCCCTCCGGTATCGAAGCCGAAGAGAGAATGGAGCCATCCCCATTGGTACACGGCCGTGGTGATTCCGAACGTGGCGAGCACGCTGAGCAGGAAGCCAACCGTCGCTTTGATCGGGACGATCACCGATCGAAACACGAGCAGAAGAATGATCAGCGAGAGAATGACGATTATTCCGACGTAGAGCGGGAACGCCTCCGCGAGCTTAGACGACATATCGATGTTGATCGCTGTGAACCCGGTAACGCCGATCGTGACATCGTAAGTCTGCGCGATGCTCGACTCGGGAGCCCGGAGATCCTGCACGAGGTTTTTGGTCGCCGCGTCAGTTGGTCCCGATTTCGGGATAAGACTAATAATCGCCATGTCTCCGGTTTTGTTAACGCCCATTAATGTCGCAAGCGATACGTTCTCATGCTTTTGGAGATCCTGAACAAGACCGTAAAGCATTTCCGGAGCGACTTTGCCGGAAGAACCTTTTGGCTCGGCGACCAGGAGCAGCGGACCGTTGAACCCCTCCCCGAAACTGCCTGAAATCGCGTCGTAACTCTGCCTGGCCGTTGTGTCCAAGTTTGCCGTGGCGCCGGAAGGAATGCCCATCTCCATTTTCGCGACCGGAATGGCAGCCGCTCCGAGTATCGCGATGACGCCGATAATGACGAGCCAACGATATTTTAAGACCCCTTGAACCCAGCGGTGCGAAACCCCATGAGAAGCTTCATTCGCACGGACATTGCTCTTCCTCCGCGCTTTGGGCGAACAGATGCGTTCACCTACTAGACCGAGCAGAGCCGGCAGCAGGGTCAGAGCAATCAATACGTTGATGAAGACGCTCGCAGCGGCGACTAACGCCATCGTGGACAAAAACTCAATCCTGATCACGAGCATGCCGCACAAGGCGATAATGACCGTTAAGCCTGCAAAAAATACCGCGCTGCCGGCAGTGCCGACCGATCT
This sequence comes from Paenibacillus tarimensis, assembly GCA_041281825.1. Taxonomy (GTDB): domain Bacteria; phylum Bacillota; class Bacilli; order Paenibacillales; family Paenibacillaceae; genus Paenibacillus_D; species Paenibacillus_D tarimensis_A. The sequence continues at coordinate 5,563,028 of CP166298.1, forward strand.
GCCCGCAGCTTCTTGCGCGCTCAGTCCCTGATCGAGAATCATACGTCGCTGACGGTTTACGATGAATAAGGAGTAGTCGATGCCGACAGCCAGACCGACCATGAGCGCCAAGGCCGGCGTGATGTCGCTCATATGGATGAAGCTCGAGATCGCAAAAGCCCCTCCTACGCTTATGGCTACGCCAAGAATTGCGGTCAAAAGCGGCAGGCCTGCTGCAACAACCGAGCCGAGCGTCATCAAAAGTACAGTGGCGGCGACGACGAGTCCGATAATTTCAGTCGAACCGAGCGAAGGCTTGGTCGTAAGCGAGTCACCAGGCAATGCCGTTATGCCGGAACCATCCTGCTGGGCGGCCGTGACGGCCTTAATCACGAGGTCCGGGACGGATTCCGGCAACGACATCTGCTGAACGGTGAATTGGAATTGAAACAGAGCAACGCTGCCGTCGGAGGAGAGCATCACACCGGGCACCGGAACTCCGTTCACCATCAGCGGGCCATAGGGAGGCATTTCGCCCCCGGCTGGTTGCTTCGTTCCATCCCCTTGGGCGTTTCCGGTGGTCGATGCACCGGCTTCCGCCGCCAATTTGGCGGGGTTAATCACATAGTCAAGGCTGTAAACTTCGTTAACGGCCTTGGTGATTGAAGTTAACCGTTCCGGCGAGTCCAGGCGTTCGCCATCGGGAGCCATGAACAGAACGCTGGCTTGTCCGCCTGAAGCCTCCGGGAGTTCTTCCGCCAGCTGGTCCAACACCTTCTGCGATTCGGTGCCCTCGATTCTCATCTCGGAACTGACATGTATGCCGTTCACGCCAAGCATGGCGAGAACGGTTCCGAGGATCACGATCCAGCCGATGATGAAATACCATGGTTTGTCGTAGGCTGATTTGCCCACTTTGTACAGGAATGCTGACATAAGCTAATATTTCTCCTCTGCATGTGAATAATATGGAGCGAAAATAATTAGAAGCCCTTTCGTAAATAGCCGAACATTATGTCTAAGTATTGATCGAATGTCATAGCCTCCGGGGATTCTTCCGCCGATTGACCCGGAAGCAGCACGTTGATGCTACCGTCAAACAAAGGCAGAACGGCCCCGTATACGGCACCGGCGAGAAGATGGGTGTACCCTTCAGGGTAACGTCCATGGGATAATTCGCTTAATATCTCCTGAGCCGCATTTTGCGAACTGCGGAGAACGTTGAGGATGTATGGCTCAAGTGTCGGGTGACGCTTCGAAAGCGACACGAGCTCACGCAATTTCCAAAGTATTTCTGCTGAAAGCTGCATTTTCATCAATTGATACATAATATCGACAGGAGGTAAATTGTCAGGCATACCCGCAATCAAATCCTCAGCTTCATGGACGTCCTTAAAGCTTAAAGCAGCGGCAGCCACCGCTTCTTCCTTGCAGGAGTAGTGGTTTGCAAACGTTCTTCTCGAGTAACCGGCCCGTTGCACGATATCATCGACGACGAAACCATCCAAACCGCGTTCAAGCGCCAGCTCGAACGCTGCGTCGGCCAGCGCATGTGCTGTCGCCTCTCTTTTCATATCACGTAAGCTTTGTTTATTCATCATTCACCGCCTGTGCGTGCACCTCTCTTCCGATAAGGATGATCATCCAAAAGTATTTATCACAAATATATTATTGCACATTGGGCAAATATGCACAACGGGCAATAATTTACGAAATTGTGACTTGAACCTAAGCTTCACATAATCAACAGGCAGAATTACTTTTTAAAAAGGCTATGTTAAATCTCATTGTTGATATTTGCATTATGATATGCTCGGAGCTGATTACCCTATGGATTTGAAGGAACTGATTAAACTTGCCTTTGCACGGATTCCTGGCGTGCGTTCAGTTCCTATGCCAATCAAAAGGGGCTGGCGCACTACCGTTTCAAGTCCAATGGAAAACAGCACGTAAAAGGCGTTTACCATACCCAGAACGTTAACAACTACCATAGCCGTCTGAAAAATGGATTGACCGCTTCAACGGGGTTGCAACAAAGTATTTGGAGCATTATTTGGCATGGTTCCGCTATCTCGACAGCAAGGACTATGAGAACACAACGTCGAATAAGAAGGACATGTTGGTGTCTTCATGCCTGTTTTCTGTGAAGGATACGAACTCCAGACTTCGACGGTTGGTTTACTGTTGAGCTATCGGGTAGGAGAGCTCAATAGCGAAACGTTTATTGAAATAACGGTGACAAGAAGAATATTGAGGTAATAACAGTTACATCTAGAGGATTAATCATAACCATAGAGAATAGGTGTTTAATAACTTTTTCTGAAGGAGGACATGAAAATGAATGACACAAAAGATACAAAAACACTTGTTCATACAGTAGTTCAGGTAAGACTACCTGCTAGAGATATTGATGAATCCGTAGCATGGTATGAGAAATATTTCGGGTTTACACATTGCTGGAAAACTGAAGAAGAATCAGATTTGAAGCTCGAACCAGGCCCCTACTTGTTTTTAAAACGAGTAGACCAACCGATACCGATTCAAATTGTGTCACAAGGAAGACCCTATGCAGTTCTTTGTATAAAAACATCTAATGTTTTCGAATGTTACCGAAGATTCGTCGAGGCTGGTGCAGTAGTTACCGAAATAACCTATACTTGGAATGTTGACCGCTTTCCAGAATTCAATGTCACAGACCCTTCAGGGAATGTTATTAATGTTGCTAACTATCCCGATTTAAATATTGCTGGTTTTTGAGCTATCGGGGGACGTTAGCCGAATAAACCGCCCTAAGGGGCGGTTTATTCTTTAGGTTGAAAATCAACATTGTGATATAACAAAGCCTTTAAAAATATAATTTTTTCAATCAGAGACTATATTTTTCTAGCAACATTCAATTTTGTTTTCAAAACCGAGAGAAAACACTCGTAATACAAAAATGCCCCGGATAGTCATACCCGAGGCTAAAAAATGTTAAGTGGTTCCACACATTTTTACTGGTTCCAGACTTTTTACTGGTTCATGACTTTATGTGCAGATATGACAAGCCTTGGTCTCCGTGCGTCACGACGACCACCTCCCGATCCCACAGTGTTTGAATTCGCGCCTTAAGGGTTCGAGGTTCCTTCTTCCAATCCGCCAAGCAAGTCTTCACCATTTCGTCTCTGCCATATCTCTTACGGAGATATATTTAGTTTCCATGTGTCAGGTCTAAACCCACCGCCTTTAGGCGGTCAGCTTCCAGCACGTTGAAAGAGTAGAAGGTTAACATCAAAATGTTGATTCCGCTAACGGTTGTACTTGCTGCTATTTGGCGAAGAAACGCCATTTTAAAGTTTTAACGGTTGCAGTTCCCGTTATTTGCTGAAATCCGCTCCCAAAACCGTGAAAATGGACAAATAGGCGCGCTGGCAACCGTTAGCCTTGGAATAATGGGACAAACCGGCAAATAACGTCGCTGATAACCGTTAGAAATAACCGGCCGCGAGCATGCCGAGTTTAGTCGGAAGCTTTAGGTGGCTTTAGCCACAGGTTGCTTTTCAGCAGGCTTTAGCCTGAACAGCGACTTTCAGTCGCAAAAGGAACCTACCGACTTTAGTCGGTAGTCGTTCAGTTCGTTGTCAATGCATGCAAAAAGCAATGAATTTAGCTATGCAGCGGATCGACCGCTTCGGTTAGCTTTTGCTCCAGCTCAGCGGCGTAGGAATGACGATGCTCGTCGCTCCATCCCAATCGATCTGCCATAGCTGCAATGACCGGCTCTTTCCATTTGCGCACATGCTCAATACGGAAAAACAGATCCCCCGTCCGGCGGATGAAGAAGTCGACCGGCTTCACTGTCATCTCGGCTTCAATCGAATAACGAAGCTGTACGGCAAGCAGCAACGGCAATTCAAAGGAATCTGCCCACTGACGCGTACGCTCCGCCATTCCGAAAATCACATCGACGTTCGAACCGTAACGACGGGCAAGAAAGGCCGCTTCGTCTTTCGTGAAGCCGAATTGTAAGCCCTCTGCCGTCTTCTTCTGAACAAACGGTTCAAACTGCTTGGATCCGCCCAAATCCCCGCCGGAGATCGGCAAAGTCTTTGTGCCGCTGATCGCGTAAGACGCCTTGCTTCCTTCCTGCTCGAGCAGCTCCACGACTTTGTCTACGACGGTTTCTGCCATCTTGCGGTATCCGGTTAATTTACCGCCTGCAATCGAGATGAGGCCGGATTGCGACACGAAAATCTCGTCTCTGCGTGAAATTTCCGACGGCGATTTGCCCTCCTGCTGAATGAGCGGACGGAGGCCTGCCCAGCTTGATTCGACATCCGCTTCGATGAGATCCAGCTCAGGAAACATAAAGTTAGCCGCCTTTAGCAAATACGTCCGATCTTCCATGGTCATGACAGGATTAACAGTATCGCCTTTATAATTCGTATCGGTCGTCCCGAAATAAGTTTTGCCCTCGCGGGGAATGGCAAACACCATCCTGCCGTCCGGCGTATCGAAATAAACGGCCTGCTGCAGCGAGAATCGGCTGTTGTCGAACACAAGGTGAACACCTTTGGTCAGCCGCAGCGTTTTGCCCTGCTTTGATCCGTCCATTTCGCGAAGCGAATCCACCCACGGTCCCGTAGCGTTAATGATTTTGGAAGCTGCGATTAAAAATTCCGACCCGCCTATCATATCCCGAACGAGAGCGCCGGTAATCTTTCCGTTCTTGTCGTAGCGCAGCGTCTCGACCTTTGTATAGTTGACGGCGAGCGCTCCGGTTTCCACCGCTTTCTTCATCACTTCCATCGTAAGCCTGGCATCGTCCGTGCGGTATTCCACGTAATAGCCTCCGCCCTTTAAGCCTTCCCGCTTCAACAGCGGCTCCTTTAACAACGTTTCTCTCCTGCTGAGCATCGTACGCCGTTCATGCTTCTTAACCCCAGCCAAGAAGTCGTATACGCGTAAGCCGATCGACGTCGAAAATTTCCCGAATGTGCCGCCCTTATAAAGCGGAAGCAGCATCCATTCAGGAGTCGTTACATGCGGTCCGTTCTCGTAAACGATTGCCCGTTCCTTGCCAACCTCCGCCACAACGCCAATTTCCAGCTGCTTCAAATACCGCAAGCCGCCATGCACCAGCTTCGTCGAACGGCTTGATGTGCCGGCCGCAAAATCCTGCATCTCCACCAGCGCAACCTTCAGCCCCCGTGCTGCCGCATCCAGCGCAATGCCGGCACCTGTAATGCCGCCCCCGATCACCAGCACATCTACAGGAGACCGCTGCATCTCGCCCAGCAGCCGCAAACGGCTTTCCGCAGCAAAAGAATCTTTATTCATCTCAGCTGTCATATTCATTTCCTCCAGTGCTCTATATAATAGTGTTCTGCAGTACCCGTTTTGTTACTCTCAAATAAAAGGATAAGCAACAAAAAAAACCACTCGGACCGCTTCCCTCCCTAATAGGGGCTCGGAAGCGGTCTTCATGGTTTCTCCTAATCTCCAACCGTTATTAACTTGTCGTCATTGTAGCATAATTACTGCGCAAACGCCATGGCTGCTTTTACCGCGCGGTGCCAGCCGCTGTACAATTCAACGCGTTTTTGCCCGTCCATAGAAGGTTCAAATATGCGATCAACCTGTCTCAGCTTAGCTAATTCATCCCGGTTGACCCAGAAGCCGACCGCCAGCCCCGCCAAAAAGGCTGCGCCAAGCGCCGTCGATTCTCTCAAGACCGGCCGCTCAACGGGGACACCAAGCAGGTCGCTTTGAAATTGCATAAGAAAATCGTTCGCAACCGCCCCTCCGTCCACAGACAGCTTCTGCAGCGGGAGTCCGGATTCCTCTTCCATCACAGATAATACATCCTTCGTCTGATAAGCCAGCGATTCCAGAACGGCGCGTACAAAATGTGCTTTCGATGTTGCTCTTGTGAGTCCAAATACCGCACCGCGGACATCGCTGTTCCAATAAGGCGTGCCAAGCCCGACGAACGCAGGCACGACGTACACGCCGTCCGACGACTCGACCTCGGCTGCGTATGTTTCTGTTTCAGCGGCGGAGCCGATCAGCTCGAGACCGTCGCGAAGCCACTGAATCGCAGCGCCCGCCACGAATACGCTTCCTTCAAGCGCATACTCGATTTGTCCGTCAACCTCCCACGCAATCGTCGTTAGCAGCCCTTTTTGCGATACGATTGCTTTAGATCCCGTGTTCATCAGCATAAAGCAGCCGGTGCCGTAAGTGTTCTTGGTGCCGCCCTCCCGGAAAGCGTTCTGGCCAAAGAGCGCCGCTTGTTGGTCGCCCGCCGCACCTGCTACCGGGATTGGAAGGCCGAGCAGCCCGGCATCAAGCTGCCCGTATACTTCAGACGAGGAACGGACTTCCGGAAGCATCGCTTTCGGAATGTTCAAAATGCGCAGCAGCTCATCGTCCCACTTTCGCTCGTGTATATTAAACATCAGCGTTCTGGACGCATTCGTAACGTCGGTCACATGGACATGGCCGCCTGTCAGCTTCCATATTAACCATGTATCAATCGTGCCGAACAACAGCTCGCCCCGCTCTGCCCTCTCCCGCGCTCCATCCACATGCTCAAGCAGCCAGTTAACCTTCGTACCGGAAAAATAGGCGTCGATCAGCAGTCCCGTCCGGGTATGAAAGATTTGCTCATGCCCATCGGCTTTGAGACGCTCGCAAATACCCGCCGTCTGACGGGACTGCCAGACGATCGCGCGATGAATCGGCTCACCGCTCGCTTTATCCCATACAACCGTCGTTTCGCGTTGATTCGTAATGCCGATGCCGGCAATTTGCTCTGCTGACACGCCCGTTTTTAATAAAAGCTCCGAGATGACTTTCTTTGTCGACTCCCATATAAACAGCGCATCCGCTTCAACCCAGCCCGGGTGCGGGTAATGCAGCGGAAGCTCCTCCCGCGCCATATCGGCGATTCTGCCGCTCCGGTCAACAAGCAGCGCACGCGTGCTTGTCGTCCCTTGATCCAGTGCCAGCATAAATGTGTCCATTGGTTACCCTCCTAAAGGCGCCGCTGCGCCGTAAATGTCCACAAATCCTTCCGCGATGTCGTAATGGCGGTGGCTCCTGCATCGAGCGCCTGCCTGACATGCTCTTCCGTACGGATAAGGCCTCCTGCAATGACCGGTATGCCGCTCCGTTCCTTCACTTCTTGAATGATATCCGGAATTACGCCGGGAAGCACCTCGATATAATCGGGACGGTGTTTGTCCAGAAGCTTATAACTGCGTTCCAGCGCATCGGAGTCAATGAGAAACAACCGCTGAATCGCGATGAGACCGTTCTGCTTCGTTTTTCCGATAACGCTTGCGCGTGTTGATATAATACCGGCAGGCCGGATCGATTGGCACAGGAATTCGGCAGCGTATTCGTCATTTTTCAGACCGTCGATCAGATCGGCATGAAGCAGCACTTTTTTTCCATGCCGGCCTGCCAGATCGACTATATTTTTCAGTTGGCCCAAATGTCCTCCGAGCAGCACCATATATGAAAAAGGGGAGGCAAGAACCGCCTCCACATCCTTCATCTTATGCACAGCCGGCAGCACGTTCTGTCCGTTCAGCAATAACGACAAGCTTACCACCTCCGTGGTTGATATGACACCTTCGCGTGCGTTTCCGTTACTCCGATATCATAAGCAGAAACGGCTGACGCCGTCCTTTGAGGCGTCTGACCCGTTCGCGATGAAATATAAGGCGGTATAAACGTGAAACTTATACTTTCTTATATTTCAAAAAAACATCACGCTTACGAATGCTTTGGCTCTCCGCTGCTTTCACGTTCCTGGAGACGAGTCGGCAGTACAATCTTCTTCGCAATTTCACGTTTGGCTGCCAAGCGGTCTGCGAGCAGCTCCACCGCGGTCTCGCCCATATGCTCCATATGGACCTTGACGGTCGTCAGAGGCGGCTGCAAAAAGGCCGAGATCGCAATGTCGTTACAACCAACGATGGAGACATCATCCGGAACGCGCAGCTTCGCTTCATGCAGCGCTCGCAGCGCGCCAACCGCCATGGAATCATTTTCGATAAAAAAGGCCGTAGGCAGCTTCCCGCCGCCAATCGCCGTCTTCATCAGCTTATAGCCGTCCTCGGAATACAAATTTTCTCCCGTGAAAACAAACGCCGGATCGTAAAGACCGCGAGCGGTAAGACGTTCCATAAAAACAAGCTCCCGCTCATCCTGCACCCGTTTATTGTTGACCACATTGTGCCCGCCGATATAACCGATTGCCGTATGTCCAAGGCCGATGAGGTAATCAAGCACCTCTGAAACCGACTTTCTCAAGTCAATGACTACCGAATCAAACCGGTGATCATCAGGCGAGGAATCGACAAATACAATGTTTTCAAAGCCTTCGGGAATCCAATCCAGATCGTCCTTCTCGAACCGTCCAATCGCGATAATGCCATCGAGAGATTCACCGGACCGCTTTCTGCCGTCGGAATCCTCCTTCATGAACAGCTTCACCAGGTCCATCTGACGCTGGAAGCATTCCTTCTCGACGCCAAGCCGAATCGCCAAATAATAAGGATCAAGCATTTCTTCCTGCTCGGAGTACCAGTTCATAAGCCCTACCCGGTAACGCTCTTTAACGGACTGACCGTTACGCTGGCGCAGCGTCTTATAGTTCAAATCCTCCGCGATTTCAAAAATACGTTTGCGCGTCTCATCTGCAACGGAAATGCCCGGATCATAGTTAAGCACCCGAGAGACGGTTGCAATAGACACTCCCGCTTTCTGGGCAATATCTTTGATGGTAGCCATTCAAGCACTTTCCTTCCTGCAAGCCGGCGACGACAAGCTAAGCCTAACGCAAGCTTTCGTGTTAGAGCCTCTCGGCTTCCACTATTCTGCTCTCGTAGGGGCTAAGCCTTTGTCCTTGGAAAATTTTCGTTTGATCCGTATGATTAAGCAGGAACCAAAGCTTGCGCTCCCCAGCTTCCCGGACAACCACTTCAAGGCCCTCGTCACTTTCAATATGCCAGATTTTCTGTTCCTTTACAATAGACAATGCAAGCCTGTCCAGCACATCTGTGCTGAGGCCTCCGCCAATATAATAAACCGTCCCTTTACCGTACCGGTTACGGGTGACGGCAGCCGAAGGGAAGATCGGCTCGTCGTAACGATACAATGTCTCCGCAGTCGTCGGTGTAAGCAGGTCGCGCCACACCTCGCACGTTGAAGCTTTGCCGGCGCTCTTGTCACCGGAGCTTAATTCTTCACTTGAAAGACTTGTTTGTACTGCGGCAAGCGGTATCTGCTTGCCAAGCGGCAGCGCTTCCGAGCCATGGATAACGGCACCGACCATATCAGCCGCAAAACCTGGCGTTTCCAGTCCGAAATGCACGTTATTGCTCTTATCGCGAATGCCGGTACGAAATGAGAACATAACGGTCCCGCCCTGCTTGGCGAAATCCTCCAGCCGCTCCGCAAGTTCCTTGTCGATAACTTGAAGGACGGGAACAACCAGCACCTTATACCTGGAGAAATCACGTGAAACGGGAATAACGTCGATTCGGCTGTTCAAGCGATGGAAAGGCGTATATAACCGAAGCAGCTCAGCAGTGAAATCGAACGCTTCGCTCTGCCGTTGGAACCGCCAGGACCATATGTTGTCGTAATCGTAAAGCACGGCAATCTCCGCAATAATATCCGATTGGAGCACGTCCGCATAAGGAGCGATTGTTTCAAATACCGATTGCACTTCCTTATACTTGTCACCGCGGCGGTTGTCGTGATCGACAATGCCCATGCAAAATTGCTCCGCTCCCCGCGTCATCGCCCTCCAGCTGAAATAGAGCATGTCCGAGCAGCCGTGCGCAAACGCCTGCAGCGACCACATCTTCGCTTGTCCGGGCCGAGGCAAGTAACCGATAACATCGTGACCCTGCGCGCCCATCAATTCTTCCACGATCCAGAAATTCGCATCCTTCAAGCCCCGCATGAAATCATGCCCCATCGCGATAGCGGCAGGCGTAATCGGCTCTGCCAGCCCGCCCCAAACCGGGTAGTTGTCATACGAGACGAAGTCCAGCGCTTCCGCATGCTCCGCATGGTCGTACCATTTTTGAAAGAAGCCGCCCGGAAGATTATGCGTGACCGTCTGGTGCCCGCCCTTTGACTCGCGAACGACAGCCGCCATTCTTGCAGCATAGTTGTTGACCGAAAAGGAACGAAATTGCGCCCAGTCCAGCTGCAGCGAAGGATTATGCGTCGTGATCGTCTTCATCGGCATCGGAATTTCCGAGAAATCGTTATAGGTCTGCCCCCAGAAAATCGTACCGTAGGTTGCATTCAACAGGCTGATGTCGCCCTTATATTTTCGCTCCAAAAACAAATGGAACGCGTTATGGCACTGCGGGCAATAACACATATCGCTGCCCTCATGCCCGAATTCATTGTCGATTTGCCAAGAGACAATGGCCATCTCTCCGGCAAAATGCTCAACCAGCTTACGGGTGATCCTCGAGCTGTATTCCCAATAAATGTCGGAGTTGAAGCAGTACTGCCTCCGTCCTCCGAAAGCCCGGACATTACCGTCGATGTCTACCGACAGGATCGACGGATGCTTCTTCGCCAGCCATGCCGGGAACGTCGCGGTCGGCGTGCCGAACATAACGCTCAGTCCCCGTTTCTTCAAGCGCGCAATGACATCATCAAAGAAGGAAAAGTCAAACCGCCCTTCAACGCTCTCCATTTTATGCCACGAAAACTCTCCAATACGAACCATATTGGCGCCCAGTCCGGCTATGCCTTCAATATCTTCATCGATGAGCTCAGCCGGCCAATATTCCGGATAATAATCTACGCCTACATACATGATGTCTCTCCCCTTCGTCTCCCAGCTCCGCTTTATCCTTTAACCGCCGATCCCAGCATGCCCGAAATAAAATAACGCTGCAGCAGCAGGAAAAAAATGATAATCGGACCTGTCGCAAGCGTAACGCCAGCCATAACCTGCCCATAATCAATACGCGACAGCCCGAACAAGCTCGATAAGGCAACAGGCAGCGTATACATCTCTTTCGTCTGAACCGCAATTAGCGGCCACACGAAGCTGTTCCATTGGAACATGAACAGGAAGATCGCCGTTGCGGCAAGCGCAGGCTTAACTGACGGTATAATAATGCGCGTAAATAATCCCCATTCGTTAACCCCGTCAATGCGTCCGGCTTCCATCATTGCATCCGGCACCGCCAACATATTTTGACGCATGAGGAAAATGGCGAATGGATAAGCCAAATTCGGAAGAATGAGCGCTTGATAGGTATTGAGCCATCCCCAAGCGGCCATCATTTTGAATAATGGTATGACGTTCGCATGATGCGGCATCATCATCGATAGGAGAAATATTCCGAATAAAATATCCCGTCCTTTAAAACGGAATTTTGCAAATGCATATCCCGCCATCGTACAAATGATGAGACTGAGCGCCGTATAAATGATGACGACAAACAGAGAGTTAAACATAATCCGGCCGATGCCGATCGTTTCATTTAGATTCGCAATATTTTCAAACAGCCTATCACCGGGTGTAAGAACAGGAGGCTTGGCAAATACTTTGCCGCTCTCATTCGTGGCTGCTATAGCTGCCCAATAGAACGGAAACAGCGATATGATCGCACCGAGTAAAAGTGCTGCATAGACGGGTAAGGACCGGAGGTTTGCTATTTTCATCATTCATCCCCCGTTACTTTAAATTGAATAAAAGACAATACGGCAATGATCACGACGATGACATACGCAAGCGTCGACGCATACCCGAAATCAAAATAGCGGAAACCTGTTTGGTACATATACATACCTATCGTCAACGTGGCGTCGCTAGGGCCGCCCTTTGTAAGCGTATAAGGCTCGTCGAACAGCTGCAACGTTCCGATTGTAGACAAAATTGCAGTAAACAAAATAACCGGTTTTAATTGTGGAATCGTAATCGTAAAAAATTGCTTCATCCGGCTCGCGCCGTCAATGCTGGCTGCTTCATACAGGGATTCCTGAATATTTTGCATAGCTGCTAAATAAATGACCATATTATAACCGATCCAGCGCCATGTCATGGCGAGAATTAGCGCAGCTTTGGCCCACAACGGATGCGACAGCCAAGGAATTGCACCGATCCCTAACGCCGTTAACAGCTGGTTGATGATACCGTCGCCCATCAGCATGATGGAGAAAATAATCGAATACGCTACCAAAGAGGTGACGGCGGGCATGAAAAACGATACCCGGAGAACGCCTTTAAACCGCTTTACCGCATTAAGGCTGGATGCCAATACGATGGCGAAAAAAAGCATGAGCGGCACTTGAATGACCATGATAATAAAAGTGTTTGAGAGCGCCGTTATAAAGATTTCGTCGCTGAACAGCCTTCGATAGTTAGAAAGACCGGCAGGCACCATCTCTCCGGCTTCGCTCGTTTGAAAGCTTAACAAGAACGAATAAACAATCGGATATGCCATGAATACCGCGAATAAACTGAGCGCAGGTGTTAAAAACAGATAAGGGACGTAAGCCTTCGTCCGCATGTGCAAGCCCCTCCTTCAATTCCGCTTCGCATAAACGCGAGGAGAGATTTAGGCTTTCGCCTAAACCTCCCTCCGCTCCAACAAAATTAACCGTTATTGACTTCGCGTTTCGTACGATCCGCCAAGCGCTTTGCCGCTTCTTTAAGCGCTTGAGCAGGGTCTTTTCCGTTAAATGTGTCTGCTTGCGCCTTGACCGCTTCATCCAGCGCCATAGCATAATCTTTAGTGTAGAAAGGAGTAGGGATATCTTTCATCTCTTCACTGAACAGCTTCCAAATTTTTTGGCCGCCGAAGAACTCTACATCTGCTTGGAACAGCTCGGAATCATACACCGTTTGCAGCGATGGGAATAAGCCATGCTGTTCCATTGCAATTAATTGCACCTCGTCCGTTGTCGCAAAATACTCTGCGAATGCATAAGCTGCATCGGCGTTTTTCGATTGGGACGGAATCATCCAGCTGCTGCCGCCAAGGTTAGACGCCCGGTTGCCGCCTTTCTCGAATGCCGGAAGCTGGAATACGCCCCATTTGCCGCTAGTGTCTTTCGCTTGGTCAATAATCGTGCCGTAGTACCATGCTCCGAACGGAATCGTGGCCACGGAGCCGTCGATCGTTGCGGAGACGGTGCCGTCCCAGCCATTAACGTCTTTAACGAGATCTGCGTCGCCCATCGCCTTGATCGTTTCCATCGCTTTGATTACTTGCGGATTGTTAAAGTCGATATTGCCGTCTTTATCGAAGTAGTAAACGCCCAGCTGGTTAAGCATCATACGGAACAAAGCGTCGTCTTTAAACTTGTCGATCGGCACCGCTTGCGAGCCGGTTTTCTCTTTAATGGTTTTGCCTGCTGCGATGAACTCATCCCATGTTGTGATTGTGTCGGGATTCACGCCGGCTTTCTCAAAGATGTCCGTACGGTAGAACATTCCCGTCGGGCCTGCATCGAATGGGAAAGCGTAGAACTTGCCGTCTTTCGATGCAAGCTCCTTCTTAAACTCCGGAAACGAGCCGGCTTTGCTGTCGAAACCTTTATCAGACAGATTCAGGAAGCCTTTCGGGAATGCTTCGAGGTAACCTTGAATGCGGTCATCTTCAACCAATACGATGTCCGGTAGGCCGACGCCGCCGGCAGCAAGTCCGGTAGACAGCTTATCGTAAACGTCTAGACGCCCGATATCTTCAACCTTAAGCTCAACGTTCGGGTGATCCTTTTGGTACAGCGCTATTGCACTGTTCAATGCGCCAACGTTAACGTTCCAAGCCCAGGCAGTCAGTTGAATCTTCTCGTCCGCTGCACCGCCTTCTCCCGTATTCGTGCCTTCGTTCTTGTTATTGCCGCCGCACGCGGCGAGCACTACCGATACAATTAGAAGCAAGGTAAGTATCTTGGATACTTTCAACATGTTCCGTTCCCCCTTAGTGATTGTGGACTGCAGCCGTCTTCTGTAAAATGAGGGCAAGCTTTAGTAAAACTTTTACCCTCCACATTTACTTTAAATACACCCAGAGCAGTCATTTTGTAAGCGATTTCGCTTACTGAGAAAAATTATACGCGAATTTTACTAAAAATCAAGAGAAACTTTTCTCATTTTTACTTAGCGTGACGTATCGGCCGAATTGGCATGCCTCACAACGCTATTTTGCACATTACCACATTTATTCATGTATGAATAATTGAACACTCTCGCCGCCTTTACTATCGCTTCAAAAACATTTAGCCCCTTGCACAACACAAACAACCTTGGTTTAGTTCTGATTCAACCAAGGTTGTTTGATAATAATAAGAATGAACAAAAACGAATGATTTAGAATCAGAACAATTTATCCAGCTGATTAAACATCTTGCACCAGCCATGTTCGGTGCTCTTCTTGTAGGAGGCTAACATTTGGCGGACCTGCTCAACCGGCGCATCGACCTTGTGAGGAACTTCAATTTCTTGGGTAAGCGTAAGCCGACAGCCTTTATCCAAAGGCTCGATCACAATCCGATTGGTCGTCGAACTGAATTGGAAAGGTAAAGAAACAGCGATAGCTTTAAGTCCAAAAAATAAGTCTTAGACTATCGCTGATTTTATTAGACGACGTTCTCCGTCTACTTAGATCAGTCATCGGTTTTAGGATTTTTGTACCTCTTATTTACATTCCTCTGTAATAGCTTTAATGAAGTTCTGATTAAACTCACTCCCGGCTGCCGACGTTCATGATTCAATTATCGTTCCCCGTATTATGAGGTCAGCCAGTTTTTACTGGTTGACCTCATAATACGACGGGGAACGATAGTTGAAAAAACAACCAAGACGAAGCTGCCGGAACCGCTCGGCAGCTTCATTACGTTACGGGCAGGTCATTCATTCGAAGTGTAAGCTGAGACTTAGTGATGCTTTTTATTTGAAACTCAGCCTGAAACTCTTCATCCGAACGAATGGCGCTCTCTATGGTACGAAGGGAATCCCAGTGCAGTAATTGACCGGTGATAAATAGGCTTTGAGCAGATTAACGGTTTTGATCTGCTTACGATAATCCAGAAAATAAAATCAATCTTGCAAAGGTAAAAGTGAAAGGCATTGACGAACGATCTGTTTATCCGATTACAGCTGCTCCTTTGTATGAGTGTATGGATTGGTATCCTATATTCACCACAATGAAGTTTTTTCATCTCTCGTCCATGAAAATTGCAAACAAAATTTAATAATTTGTTACTTTATGAAACACTTTTTGAGTGTAAGCTTTGATGCAAAGCTAGTGGAGAAAATGAAGATAAAAGAATTAAGTGGCTTACTCTTTTATTAAAAACTGTGCAATCAGTTGAGAGTGGAAGTGATTCCAAATGATTACATAGTCTGTTATAGTCTGAGTAGTATGATATTTTTGCCCCATTGCCTTTGGGGCAAGCGGACTACTATTCTGTTTAAGGACGGGCGGGGAACCATTGAGAATCAACAACATCAGTATTGCAGAGTTCTATCAGCTTCGCGACATGGAGTTGGTGTTTCAACAGCCACATCACTATTATTTTAAGCCGTTGCACATCAATATTATAGTAGGCCAGAACGGAACGGGCAAAACAACGCTCTTGAAATTCCTAAGCCAGGTGTTTATTGCCGCCGAGCGCTCGCAGATGACTACGCAGTACCAGGTCGATTTTGAATTGGCGTCCGGTCAAGCATGCTCAATTAACCAGTATGTTGGCCACCGTCAGAATCCTGGACCGGCTAAAGTAATCGTTTCGACCTTTTCTCCGCATGAGCAGTACAATCGCAAATCCGGCGGAAAGTATGCGTATGTTGGAGCAGCCGGGAACGACCAGATCAAAAACCTGTTCTATCCATTGATTGAAATTCAAAGCTCCGATGATTTTATGAAGCGAGATGCGCTGCAGAACTTGCTGAGGGAAATTGGCTATCCTGAAACACCATTTATTGAGCTGGATTATGACAGCTTGTTTAATAATGAATATATTGGGAGCCGGAATGAAACGTTGCGAGAGCTACTCTTTCAGCTACGCGATCATCATAACCGATTTAGCGTTGAACGGGAAGGCAGGAAGCTGTTGCCGATCGATTCCATTCATAATTTTCCCGGCGGGCGAAAGAAGTGGATGAGTGCAATAAAGAAGTTTCGCGTATATGGAAATACCCGTATCGCCAATCTGTGGTTCCACAAACGGAATCACATCAGGCTTGGAACAGATACTTACATTCCAATGACCTCACTTAGCTCAGGTGAAATGACGATGTATTTTCGGATTTTTCGAATATTGAATGCCATAACGAATGATGCGCTGGTGCTGATTGATGAGCCGGAAACTCATTTGCATCCGAAATGGATTCAAAAATATACGATGCTCATTCGGAATGTGTTTAGGGAGTACACAGCGCATTTCATTATTGCCACTCATTCCCCGATCATTACGTCCGATGTGCCGCGGGAATGTATTGTCGCTTTAAAAAAAAGCGAGCTCGGCGTTGAACCATATTATATAACCGATCGCACACTGGGAACGAGCCCGAGGGAAATATTGCATGAAGTGTTTGGACTGACAAATTATGTAGGTGATTTGACCAACGAGGTTGTTCAGCATATCAGGCATTTGCTAAGAATGCAGCCTGCTCGAGGCAGCAACGATTACAATACGCTGTTGCGTTTATACCGTGATTTGGGCGATTCAGACCAAAAGTTCGAGCTGTTTAACCGTTTGGCTGATCTGTATCCAGAGGACTTCGGTTATGTGGAAGATTAGACGGGTAGGGCATTTCGCTCAAATAGGGGACGTTTTTGACCGGTTTGTTGATGAGTTTTTAGCCTGGATAACGACGGAGCCGCAGGTAAGCTACTCCATGCTTGAAGAGAGAATCTACGCGACAGACACGCCTTTATGTCGTGTTATGAGAGCGTGTCCCAAATTGCGTAACTGTGCAATCGAGCTAGTTTTACATCCCAAGCGGGAAGAGGTAGCCGCTGCTTATTACGAGATGCTGGATAAGTACACCCGACTGGTTGATGGTACGCTGCATATCGAATGCCCAAATGAGATCGCTGCCGATTGCTTTGAATACTTTTATGATGAACTGATTGAGACCGTCAGCTTTCGGAATGAATATTTACCAAACATATCTGAGGAAACAAAGCGGGCGTTTCGCAGGGATTTTGGGATGCAAATCAAGAGTTGTCCCTATTGCGACCTCAAGTATATTCCGTTTCACGGTGATACGAGCATCGACCATTTTTTGACGAAAACGAAGGTTCAGTTATTGGCCATTCATTCTGAAAATTTGGTTACCTCTTGCACTGCTTGCAACGATCGGCTCAAAAACCAGCAGTTGATTTTGCCGATGGTGCATCCATTTCTGTATCAGGCGGCTGACAAGATTAATATTCGATTTCAGCTTACACTTCCACCATACGAAATCAATCTTGTGGTGACAGAGACCGATACCTTTGAGAAAACGAGACTGACCAATTATTTCGCCCTTTTTGATTTGCAAGCCCAATATAAAGAACGAACGGACAAAATGCTTGGTGAGAGACAAGATATCCGGCGAGAAGTCGTCCACTCTTACAAAAGTGCCGCGCTGCCCAAGCCGGTTTTGCGCCATCGGGTTTCGGACATGCTTGATTCTGTGCTGGCTTCCCGGCGCGAACGGTGGCGCAAATTAAAAGGACGGCAGGAGTTTGTAAAGTTGTATTTGGACTACTATGCTTATTTGCAGACGCCTAATATTAGATCCCGCTTGTTGCAATATATTATTAGCGAGCTTGAAAATTAGCGTTGAAGTCCCCCAGAATGAACGAGAAGACATAACGGTCGTCCTCATCCGTCACAACGTCGCCGAGCGATGTCTCGTAGGCGATGGTATATTACCCTTGCGCGAAGGCCCAAGCCTGGCTGATGAAGGTTTGACTAATCAAATGACCTATCAATTTAATGTAAGATGGGTAAAATTATTTCAGGAGCTTGTGAAGGATGCTAGAACTGAAACAAGGGGATTTTGGGGAGTATTCCTAAAGGAACAAATGGGAGCATTGTAATAGAGAATTTGGATTACATTGGCGAAGTGGTTTCGATTAAGAAGATACGGTAGCAGTGAATATGACTGGATGGAAACTTGTAAGTGTCAGAGGGAACCAATTTTTTCATTTCCCTGATGGATATGTTTTGATGCCTGGAGCAACTGTGTTGGTGACGAGTGGTGTAGATGCAACAGAAGAAACGGGAAAGTTAAAATGGACAATTGCCAACGTTCATGATAATGATGAGGAATGCCCTTACATTCCATCGTCATACTTATCCAAGGTGTGGAGACCGATTGCGTTTAGCGGACGGGTCTAAGCCCTTTTTGGGCAGTAACTCGGTTCTCCGTGCTTTCTTTGTCATAATCCCGCGAACGAGTCAATATACGTGACGGGTCAATACCTTAAGCTGCTTGTGAAACGAGATAGCTGGCTTTTTCGGGAGAGAATGTTTCTTATCGATGTACCATTCCGATCAGAATTCGTGCCACTTACCCACAAGTTTGAAGACAGACTGTTGCTTTTTCATGTGCTTTACTTGAACATTGTGCTGATGTAATTCTTGAAAGATCGGATTAATTCCGATGAGTTGAATGGTCGCTATGTATAGATATTTCCTTAGGCTGGAATCTCCTCGTTTGGAGATAATGATCTGTCCTTTCCTTTTCACCGATGTACTTTCTGCGAGATTCAGACCGGCTTGCGCAGTAACTGACGCCCATGTTCATACTGTCTAAGGTCACCTGCACCTGCTAAGATGGCTGCGACGAAAATCGTACCAAGGCCCTTAATGGAACGGAGCTGAACGGCCATAGGGATCTCCTCTAGCAATGCGTGAAGTTGCTTTTCGATGTCTGCTAACATACCCGTAATTCGCTCGAACTCTGCGATTAAACGTTCACAATCTTGCATTGCTTCGGTTAAAGCTGTAATGTCTCCTACACTCCGCTTAGCATATGCAATGAGCTCAGCAGCCTTTTGTGTGCCTGTAGAACCGCCTGCCCGCTGCATATGTCTTCTCCATATCACAATGATCTCAGGTATAGACCGTCCTGCAAGATCCTGAGGCGTAGGTAACTCCTTCAGTGTGGCCATCGAGGCGTTTGCAGGTCCAATACTTAAAAATCGAACTGTACTCCGGAAAGCGGATATCCAGCCACCGAATGATGCTATTTTGTAACCGAACACTATTTGTAACCCAAAATTCTCGATCGCTCATCAAGGTTCGCAACCGCTGAAACACGTGAGTCTGTTTCGTATGTTCATAGTAGTAGCCTCGGCTTACTACATCTGCAATGAAAAGTGCATCTTTTCTTCGATTGGCAATTGTCACGGTTTTCTTTATTGCGCTTGGTCGTCGCTGGATTGACTAACACGACTTGCATCCTTTAGGAGTAAGCCAGTTGGCCAAGTTCCACCAATAATGCCCTGTCGGCTCATACCAATGATTACGCTGCTTAAACGGTGCTTTTGCTGGATGGCTTCCATCCAACGTTGAAGCTTTTCAAAGCCCCCAATGGTGTTGCTAAACGATAGATGCCGATTCGTCAGCAAAATTCCACGATAATTCGTTACCTGTGCTACATGTGTTTCCTTGGCCATGTCGATCCCTACAACAAGATGCGAGGTTGTAATTCGTTCGATCCGTTGATTTTGTGCTTCTGATTGTTTAATCTTTATGATAAAGCGCCTCCTTGATGGTGTTGGGTAATTAACCCTTGGACAAACCCATCATACCGAGGCGCTCCTTTTTTGACAAAGGCCATTTCTTAGCCTTAACAGGAATGGTTTAGCTTAATGAAGCATCGTTAGTCTATTACTTTATTTACCGAGTCTAACACTTTATTTTTCAGTCTAGAACTTTATTTCCTTCTGACAAGACTCTCAGGTGTAAAAAATCTCTGGAACCAATTTTGTTGAGTTTATTGGGTTTGCCGCGGCACGTGATAAACCCGAAAAATAAAAAGTCTGGAACCATTAGAAATTACCATGAAAAGAAAGTTGGAAACAATTTTGCATAACTTATAAATACAAGTTTCTTGTTTATCTTGAGTCCTGGTTGCTATTTAACTAAAAAACCTGTATCTGACATGCGCTCCATAAAGAGATCTCTAAAGTGACTTATCTTTCCCTCAAGTACATAAATATTTAATTTTTCCATAGCTCTTGAACAACCAACATAAAACAATTTATATGCAGGAATTATTCCATCCAACTTGTTTAGTGCAGATAAACATTTTTTGTAATTCGAAACATTCTGCTTATTTACGAAGGTTTCATATTCTTCTGCAAGTATGCACTCATATAAATGTTGATTACTTTTAAGCGTATCTATACTGTCATTTAGAAAACTTGTTAATCGAACCAATTGTCCTTCAAACAACTCTTTATTAATATTTGAAACTGATAAATAATGGCCAAGTGCATTACTATACTCGTGCTTTAAAACTGCTAATTCATTTTGAATTCTTTTAATAGTAATATAGTTAAATGCTTTTCTAGACCAAAGCTCTAAAAAAGTGTACATTTGTATGTTGGGATTAGCTCCGTCCGATATTTTTAGTTGAATAGCATTATGACCTTCACCTTTTACTGCATGTTGAGTTGAGATAGATTGCCTCTTACATTCAACGTAACAATTTTTAAATTGAGTATACTCAATTGAATGTATCTTCTCCTTAAATTTCTCATTTTCATAGATAATCCTCATTACTTCATCTACATGAATCTCATTAATAATCTTAGTTTCACGCAAAAACGTTAACAACTCTATTAGGCTTATATCCTGCTTTAATGTAGTGCTAAGCTCCTGCAATTGTTCATATAACTTTACTTTATCTGGATGCTTTTTTACTCTCAACATCTCACCATTTGCATGTTTGAATTCAGTGAGTTTCTTTATTAGTTCACCGAACTTATGCTGGTCAAAAAGTTCGACCAAATCCGTTATAAAGATTAAAATGATCATCAGTTCATCTGGATTGTCCATTGTCATATCAGTCAATATTTGTTTAGCACTATACTTATCGAATATTTTATACTTTTCACTAAATGCCCTAAACAAATCTCCAGAACCAATATAATCAAACATATCACTATTGTACAATACTAGTTGCAAAGCACCATCTATAACCTCTATATTGTTTATATCCTTAACAATATGTATCGCAGGTAGTTCTCCCCCTGTTTGCATCGGGACTTGTTTATACTTGGGGTCAAAATACAAATTGTTTAGAACAGTTACAATATTTTCCTTCGATCGCCAGTTTTTATTCAAACTAGTATCTTTGTAAAAATTATTGTCTAGTGTAGTCTGAAATTCTTCTCCCCTATCACTATATATTTGTTGCATTTCATCTCCCATTAATACCAATTTTGTTGCAGTCCCCAATGTAGCATTAAAGAACAATATAAGAATTTCAGATTTGGTATCTTGATATTCATCAATAAAAATATGAGAGTATTTATGTGATAGTATCATATTTATTTTAGAATATTTTTGGAATACCTCTTTACTAAAGTATAATAAATCATCATGTGATAAGCCTCCATATAAATAGGAAGAAAATTGAGCTTCATTATAGTATAGCTCACATAAATTATTTGCAATTATACTAAAATCGATTGTGACCTCACTACTAATCTCCATTCGACTCCTATACTTTTCTATACGATCAGAGTCTTTTGCTTCTACACTATTGCAAATCCGAATAATTTTCTCTTTAAATAGTTCACAATATAGGTCTATGATTTCCTTCTTTTTGAAAAAAGGAAGCATAATATTCGAAATAAAAGAGTGGATAGTACTAATATCTACACGATCATCTTCAATTTTTTTAGCCAGTTGTTCAGTCGCTCTATTTGTAAAGGTTATACATAGTATTCTTTTATCTGTAGTTCCAAGCAATTGTTTTATGCTTTTAGAAATAGCGGTTGTTTTTCCGCTACCTGCAGGGGCATTAACAAGCGTGAATGGGTTCTCGAAGCTTATTCCTGAAGCCACTTTAATCCCTCCAGTATATAAGTTGGCACTGACTCTTCTATCTGATTATGTTCGATCATAGAATAAATAAAATCCGTTTTCCGACTCAACTTGTCGACGCGATCTCTAATTGATGTTTCTACCTTTTTTGAAGGAAGCATTTGTAGATTGTATTGATCTATATAACTCTGAAATTCTTGTCTCGAAACTTTATTAAAAACAGTTTTAATTTTTAGTAACTTTCGTAAAATAGCATCTTCTAAAGTACGTGCATATCCGTCCGTATAAGTTTGGAACTTTAAACATACAAATTGATTTTCACTATAGTTACCTTTATTTCTTATTTGCGATTTGAAAATATCTTTAATTTTTGTCTTTTTGGTGATTTTCTCTATCGTTTTGTTTGTAGTATCTCTTTTAACAACCTCTTTTATTAATTCATAAACTTCTTTTTCTATATCTTCGGAATCATACTTATAATCTATATCACTTAATATTAATGTTTTAATTTGCAAAAAATTAATCAGCTTCAGATAATTATATGCATAAGCTCCGCCGACTTGAATATACGATATATATTGAGAGGAAAGAACCTTAAATCTCTCGTCACTAACAATTATGTATTTTAGTAATAATCTCTCCGCATCACCTTCAAACAAAATTAATTTATCAGCAAAAATCATTTCAATCATATTAAATTGAAAGAATTTATTATAGAAAGCAATTTCACCCGAGTCTAATCCCGTAATAAAAGATCTTAAATCAAAAATTTTTGATTCAATATGATTTTTGGGTCTAAGAACTCGAATACTCGATAACCTAATGGATTTGGCCATTTCACTGGAATGGGTAGTAATAAACATCTGAAATGGTATTAGATCTTTTTCAGATACAATTTGATCACTAACTGCAACTGCAACTTCTTTTTCAGCTTCTTCTGAGGTACTCATTTCATGGATAACAGCTATCTTACTTACTTCTTGTATTTCATTAGCTATATATTCATTTGATGTTGTAATGCGGTTTAAAAACTTTATGAATATATTCTCCATTTGTGGGTGTAAGTGAGCTTCGGGTTCTTCAAAAACCAAAAGATTAACTTTTTCTCTATTTAATTTCTCTTTAAATATTTTTGCTTCAAGTAATAGGTAAATAAGATTACTATATCCAAGCCCTTGCTTTTGCTCCTTTATCCTTCCTCCCCCATCTTGTTCAAAATAAATTTTTGTGAATTCTAACAAGACCTTTTCAATTTCATGATTCTCTAATTTAAAATCAATCCCCAATCTCCCCGTATTGCCACCATTTGTTTGAGAAAATTCATCTAAAGTCTGTCTGATAGTGTCTACTGTTATCTTGTCGATCTTAGTAGATAAAGATTTGTCTACTAACAATCGATTAATATCCATGATTAATTCTGTGAGTCCTTCTTTCCACTGTTCATCATTCTTAACAGTCCTAAGTAATTGTTTACTAAGGAAATTTTGTTTTTCATCAGAGGTATCTGATAATTTCCTTAATGCATAGACACAATGATAGTTAAATAATCTATAGAAGTTATCTTTGTTATTAATTATGACTTTATCATTGCCATGCTCATCACAGTAATATATGTTAGACTCTAATGATGAAAATAACTCTAAAATGCTTTGATCTCTTTTTATACAATTTATTATTTCTATTTCCTTTGGTTTTTTATATGTAAATTCGATAAGGAAATAGTAACTTTTTTTATTAATATCTATATCAGACAAATAACCCGAGAATAATGTCAAAGTATCATCTTCATCATAGCTTATAGTAATTAATACAGTAATCTCATTTAAATCCTTACTAATCGTGGATAATTTTTCGATTATTTCTTCTTCTGTTGTAGACGTATTACTCACAATACTTTCAAGCAATACTTCGTCTTCTTTTCGCGCATTATAGTTCATATCATCTATATTCATGGTTTTTCCCTGTGTAAGAATATTAGACAATAGCTCTACTACTGATGTTTTACCTGCATTGTTTGAACCAGCTACTACTGTTAAATTTTTGTCAAAGTATATATCTTCCTGCCGAAACTTCCTATAGTTTTTTATTTCTACCTTTTCAATTTTGATCATATAATCATCTCCTCATTCAAGATACTCAAGCTCATGCCTATATTGATTTAGATCTTATTGCAACTATAACCTTATGTACAACGGACTATATGTTAACTGTAAAAATTCGACACCGAATAAGAAAGTCCTACTTCATACCCAAGATTTTCCCAAGACAGGACCATAGCAGCATATTGAAAAAGATGAGTAGCGACCGTGTTAATACACGCGCTACTCATCCTTTCGTTCTATAAGTAAATCATTCAACTGTGTGGTTAGCTTCTCATCTAACTCTCCTGCACTTTTCCTGTACATAGGACTAAACTTTTTTATATTATCCAATTAGGATATTTTCTTATTATATTTCTTCATCTGACTAATGATTACGGGGAGATGCCGGAGCAAGTATTCATCATCTGTTTCAACTCTACTATTGAGAAATTCTACGGTCTTGGGAAGTTTATCTGTTGCGTTCTCTATATGTTCCTTAATACGCTTCGGAACATGAGCTAGAATCGTATATTTTTTTATCTGTTCAGGAGGATTTCTTCTATACACTTCATCTGCTGCCGCGGCTAAATCTTTACTGTATTGAATGTCAAGTTTCTCCAAGTCCATTCGAACTCGATTTTTTCTACTTTGCGGTAGAACTTCTTCCATCCACTCCCTATCTTCCTTTAACATCTTATGGTACAAGTGACTGTTCTTTCTTGCTAATTCTGTCCTTGTAATACCAGGATCATTCTCTAAAATTTCAATAATTCTCGCGCGATTATCCTCAAGATAACTGGTCGTTTCCGATGCAGCTGCAACTTCGTCATTAATATTTATTGAGTTCCACAAAATGTTGATGGATTGAAGGATTCTTTTATCTGACCTTGGTTCTCTCATTCTGATTAATGCTATTTTTATTTGTCCGGGAGAAGAGTTCATTTTTTTCGCTATTTGAGTATTGCTTAATCCTCTTGAATGCAAATCAATCCAAAAGCGAATGCCATATATGCCCCATTTTCAGGACAGCATAAGGCTTTTCCTTTCCCTGGAGCCTCCATCTTTTCGCATAACTGAACCCACACATATAGTTTGCATATTTTTTTTCAATAAGATCTACATCTAACATTTGCTTAAGTGATTAGGCTATTCTCCACCTGATTAATTACTCTGCCATCTCCTTGAGATCGTCCTCGCTTGCCATATCTCCGAATAAAAGCCAGGTGGCATTAACGTTAAATTCCTTGATAATTGCCAAAGTTATCTCGCTCTAATTCACTCAGAGTTCCTTGAGACACACCTACCCGGATTGAAAATTCCGTTTGGTTCATCTGGTTTTTCTTTCTAACTTCTCGAATTCGCTCCCCGAGCATCGGCTACAATCCCTTCTGAATAAAAATATCCCGATGACCTAATAAAGCATCATCGGGACTGTTCTAGCGGTTCCACACTTCTGTCATTGGTTCCAGACTTTTTTTACTGGTTCCACACTTTTTTATCACCGAACAAACAAAGACTAACACATCAACCAAATCCTTACTCCACTGTAACACTCTTCGCCAAGTTCCTTGGCTTATCGACATCATGGCCTAATGCAAGCGAAGCGTAATAGGACAGCAGCTGCAGCGGGACAACGGACAGTGCCGGTGTCAGCAAAGCGAGTGTGTTCGGGATCGCGAACAGCTCGTCGACCGACTTGCTGACTTCCTCGCTGATGCTTTCGTTCGTCACGCCGAGGACGCGGGCGCCGCGCGCTTTCACTTCTTTAATGTTGCTAAGCGTCTTCTCGTACAGCTCCTCTTGCGTGACAAGCGCAATCACCGGCGTCCCTTCCTCGATCAGCGCCAGCGTGCCATGCTTCAATTCGCCCGCAGCATAGGCTTCGGAATGAATATATGAAATTTCTTTCAGCTTCAGCGAGCCTTCCTGCGCTACCGCATAATCCATGCCCCGGCCGATGAAGAACAGGCTGCTGTGCTTTGCGACGGATTCCGCGATTTGCTTCAGAACCGGCGTCTTCTCCAGCAAGGATTCAACTTGCTCCGGCAGCTTAAGCAGCGCCGTTGTCACTTCTTCGATATACTTGCTGTCGCGCGTACCCACCGTTTGGGCCAAATACAGGCCCAGCAGATAGAACGCAATCAACTGCGACGTATATGCCTTTGTCGAAGCGACCGCAATTTCGGGTCCGGCCCACGTCGTTATGACATCGTCCGCCTCGCGCGCTACCGAGCTGCCGACGACGTTCGTAATCGCCACGACTCGGGCGCCGTTCTTCTTGGCTTCACGCAGCGCCGCAAGTGTATCGGCCGTTTCGCCGGATTGGCTCACAACAATCACAAGCGTGTCTTCGGTAATAATCGGATTACGGTAACGATACTCGGATGCGACATCGGTTTCGACCGGGATCCGAGTCAATTGCTCGATCACCGTTTTACCGACCAGACCGGCATGAAAGGCTGTACCGCAAGCGACAATATGAATCTTGCGAATGCAGCGAATCTGCTCCGGTGTCATCCCAATTTCCTTCAGCTGAATCGACAGCCCGTCTTCCGAAATCCGGCCCATCATCGTATCACGGTAAGCCTTCGGCTGCTCGAAGATTTCTTTCAGCATAAAGTGATCATATCCCGCTTTTTCCGCGGTCATCAGATCCCAATCGACATGAAATATTTCCTTGGAAATATTTTCGCCATCAATCGTCATCACCTCGACGCCGCCGCGTGTCAGAATGGCCATTTCGCCGTCGTTCAAAATATAGACGTCGCGGGTATGCTCAAGAATTGCCGGAATGTCGGAGCCGATGAAGTTTTCGCCTTTCCCGACACCAATGACTAACGGACTTGCGTAACGAACCGCCACAAGCCGATCCGGTTCAAATTCCGTTAACACGCCAAGCGCGAACGCGCCTCTCATCCGTTTCACTGCTCGTTGAACGGCCTTTACGATATCGCCGTCGTATTCGGATGCGATCAGATGGGAGATCACTTCCGTATCCGTTTCCGACATGAATTGATGACCGCTATGGCTTAATTCCTCTTTCAGCTCCAAATAATTTTCAATGATACCGTTATGAACGACCGAAAATTTCAAGGAATTATCCGTATGAGGATGCGAATTCACGTCCGACGGCTTGCCGTGTGTAGCCCAGCGCGTATGCCCGATTCCGATCGAGCCCCGCAGCGGTTCATATTGCAGCTTCTCTTCGAGCACCGCCAGGCGGCCTTTCGACTTCCGAATCTCCAGGCCATTGTCTGTAAATACGGCGATTCCGGCCGAATCGTACCCCCGATACTCAAGCTTCTTCAAGCCTTCAATCAAAATATCCTTCGAATCGCGATTTCCTATATATCCTACAATACCACACATTTGAACAGACCTCCGTTACGGTTATATTGATCCCGTGCCACGGATGCCTCATATCTTGCGGTTAAGGTCTATGTGGTTTTCGTAAAAACCTTCATGCCCGAACCGATAACATATCGGCATCGTGGACATTCAGGAACATGGTTGATTGTTTGTATTCCACCGAACGTTTGTCGGACCGGTTGCCCGCGTCGTTTTGCGTTTCGGCTTACGGCTGAATACATAACCGGGAGGTCCCCGCCGAACAATCCGAACACCTCCACCTCGTCAGCTTGCCGGATTTATCCTGTAAAAGGCCCGTTCAATCCATTACAAGCTCTGGCGCTTTGGTTTAATGTAACCTCTACCCTCGCTTTCCATTCCGAAATGATACTACTAATCATATTCATTTTCACTTGAAATGGCAACTTAAAACTTTTTCATACCTTCTGGCTACAGACTGACTCTCCGAAAAAATAAAAAAGCTGTCCCTCATGCCATACCGCTCATCAAAGGAACAGCCCGAATGAATGCTTATGATGTTGACCCAAGTTCCATTTGCACGACTTTGACGATGCGGGCGACAAAACCTTCGACCGCTTCTTTATCCGGTCCTTCGGCCATGACGCGGATCAGCGCTTCCGTCCCGGACGGACGAACCAGCACTCTTCCGTTGTCGCCAAGCTCCCGCTCCACTTCCGCAACCGCTTCGGCAATCGCCGCATTGTCCTTATATAGAGATTTATCTGCGACACGCACATTCACAAGCTCTTGCGGGTATTTTCGCATCAGTTGTTTCAGTTCGCTAAGCCTCTTATCCGATGATCTCAGCGTATCCACAAGCTGCAGCGCCGTCAGAATGCCGTCGCCTGTCGTATTGTAGTCGAGGAAAATAACGTGACCGGACTGCTCCCCGCCCAGATTGTAGCCGCCTCGCCGCATCTCTTCCATGACATAGCGGTCACCGACAGCCGTCTGTACGGTTTGCAGCCCAATCCGCTCCGCCGCTTTGAAAAAGCCGATATTGCTCATCACCGTCGTCACAACAGTATCATGTTTCAGTTTGCCGGCCCGTTTCATCGCGTCGCCGCAAATGCACAATAGGAAATCCCCGTCTACTTCCTCTCCGGTCTCGTCAATCGCTATGAGCCGATCCGCATCGCCGTCAAATGACAGCCCCACATCCGCGCCATGTGTTAGCACCTGCTCACGAAGGTATTCCGGATGTGTAGATCCGACGCCGTCATTAATGTTTAACCCGTTAGGCTCGGCACCGACCGTAATTACATTCGCTCCAAGCTCGGAGAATACGGCAGGAGCCAGTGAATAAGCCGCCCCGTGTGCACAGTCGAGAACGATCTTGAGCCCGTCGAAACGGCTGCTCACCGTTTGTTTCAGAAAATCGATATAGAGCTCCTTCGCATCTTCCTGCACCGTAACCGTTCCGATGCCGCCCCCCTCCGGACGGGGCAGCTCGTCTTGCGGCGCATCCATTAAACGCTCGATCTCAAGTTCCGTTTCATCAGACAGCTTAAATCCGTCACCGCCGAAAAATTTAATCCCGTTATCTTCGACCGGATTATGCGATGCAGAGATCATCACCCCTGCATTAGCGCCGAGTGTTCGGGTTAAATAAGCGACCGCCGGAGTAGATACGACGCCAAGCCGGATTACGTCAGCTCCAATCGACAGCAGCCCGGCAATAAGAGCCGCCTCCAGCATCGGCCCGGAAATACGGGTGTCAAGACCGATGACGACTTTCGGTTTATTCGCTTGACCTGCCAGCACATAACCGCCGCAGCGTCCGATTTTGTAAGCCAATTCCGGTGTAAGCTCCCGATTGGCGACACCTCTGAAACCATCGGTACCAAAATATTTCCCCATGATGTTAAAATCCCCTTTTGAATAATAAGATATGGTATTATATAACGATTACATTATGAAGTTGAATTATCGGTGCCGTTTCCCGGCCCCGGATTATTTTCGCCTTGGCCCGCATTAGTATTGTTGCCATCACCCTCGGCACCGGATTGGTTATCAGGCTCCGCGGAATTCGATGCATTGCCCGGTGTCGCGGGATTATTGCCGCCATCGATATTATCCGCAGCTGACTGCTCTTCGCCGGGTTCATCCGGAGCTGCCGCTGCCGCGGCCGGATCTATGATGCTGATTTTCGCCCTCAATTGGCCATTCTCGCCGGGTTCCAAATAACTTGGCAGCTCCGCTTCGATCGGAACGGTATGCTCGCCGGGGGCCAGGCCGTTCAAATCAACGCTAAGCCGAATATCCCGGGCGACAAGCCGTTCAAGCAGCGCCGGGGCTCCTTTTACCTGGAAATTCATTCTTCCTTCATCCGGTGTAACAAATGCATGATCCAAACCTTGCGATAATCCGGTTACTGAAATCGGGATTTGCTGAAAGGAGCGGACCTCCGAAGCTGCCACTTCAACCTCAATATTAAGCTTGACCGGATTTACGGAAGCTACCCCTTGCATCGGCTTTAAATCTATGGATGCCGTACCGGATTGTCGAATTGAAGAAAGGTTGAGGACCGAATGATCATAGTACTCGTATTTGTCCAATTCCTCCTGCGGTCCGTAAATCGTCACAACGACAACCTCAGGCTTGATGGATACGAGACTAATGCCATTCGGCAGCTTGCCAGACATCCCAAGCCGAATCGGCACTTGCTTCGCCGGCTTTATGATCGGGATTTCGACTTCAACGACCGACGGCTCCACGACAGCCTCCGACATTTCCTCCCCTTCTTTATCGTACACAATCAGCTTTACCCGCTTCCGGTTAATCGTTTCTTCTTCGCCATCGACGGCAACCGTTGCCCCAACCATACTCACCTGATTCATCCGATCCTCAGGCAGTGTGACGATGACGCGGTTTTCCGGCTTCACCACAGGAGTTCCCGTCTTATAATCGTAGGCCGGGGTTCCCGTGGTCACAATATTCGCCTGAAACTCCTTCGTCAGGATCGGTTCCAATTGAACCGTCACGCGATTATGAGATTGTTCCATGAGTTGAATTCTCCGGGGGGTCGTCACATTCAGCGGGACATCATGTATCCCCTCGGTAATACCCGTCAAGTTCACGACAGCCTTATAATCATTCACATTAGTTAATTGAAGGTCGGTCCGGTTTCCTCTTACCGTAATCCGTACGGCTTCAGGCTCGATCAGACGCAGCTGATATTTCTTGTCGTCAAGCCCTTCCACCTGCACTTTTACCGCTTCAACCGATTTCGTCTCGATCAGGGAAGCAACCGTATTCGGCGTTTCCGGATCAAAATGAACAACGGCCCACAGCAGTAAAGCCAATATGACCGATATAATTTTTAAAGAATTGGGATGATTCAGCCATTTATCCATTCTGATCTCCCTTCCTTCTCCAGAACGATGCCTTCTTAGCTTTATCCGCTGTCGATTTTGGCATCAGTTCCTCGAACAATTTGGAAATCAGCGATTCCTCTTTAATATCCCGGACAATCATTCCGCCCAGCGCCAGTGACACCTGTCCCGTTTCTTCCGATACGGTAATCGATATCGCATCGCAGACCTCACTAATCCCGATCGCCGCCCGATGGCGCGTTCCCAGCTCTTTGCTGATAAACGGATTTTCCGATAAAGGCAAATAACAGCCCGCGGCCATAATTTGATTGCCCCGTGCAATGACCGCACCGTCATGCAGCGGCGTATTCGGAATGAAAATGTTAATCAGCAGCTCAGAGCTTAGGCGGGACTCCATCTGAATACCCGATTCGATATAATCGTTTAAGCCGGTCTCCCGTTCAAAAACAATTAATGCCCCGATTTTTCGCCGGGCTAAATAATTTACGGCCTTAATGACTTCCTGAATCCGATCATTCACATCCTGATCGACCGCATTGGATCGGCCAAACAGCTTGCCCCGGCCAAGCTGCTCAAGCGCTCTTCGCATTTCGGGCTGGAACAGAATGAGCACCGTAATAATCCCGAACGTGAACATTTGGTTCATCAGCCATTTCAACGTATACAGATTAAACCACGTACTGACGGCCCATGTTGCAACGAGAACGAAGATCCCCTTAAGCAACTGAACCGCGCGTGTTCCCCGCACAAGCAAAAACAGCTTATAAATAATATAACTGACGATGGCAACGTCGATAATGTCTTTAATCCATTCATTCCAGGTCATATCGGCAAAATACCCCATGCGCCAACCCCCAAGACCTATCCGCAGGTTCTCTATTTTGATAAAAAAATTAATTGATCAATCCTTAACTGTATTCTTTTCTAGAAAGGATGCTGCAAATCCTCTATTTTCAAAAAAAAAACCTTCCCGTCACCAGGAAGGCTGTTATTCGCCGTAGGCCAAGCCGCTGACTGTCTTTGTCATTTTGTACCATAACCAATCAAGCGCTTGATTGATCTCCCGGTTCTCTCCGATAATTTTGGCCGTCGAGGCCAACTGAAGCGAACCGTCAATCACCGTCAGATTGCCCTTCACTTCACCATGAATTTCCGCTGTCCCGTTTTCAACGGTCAAATCGCCGTTAATGCGAATACCGGCAGGGACCGTTACCGTATTTCCCGCAATGACCACATTCTGCAGATCCGTCCCTCGAACGATAAGCTCCGAATCTTCCTCCCACATGGCCAGAAAGCTTGTCATCATAATAAGGGAGAAGATCACGGCAACTGTCACTGCCGGATGGTTGCGTACGAAGCGGCTCCATGCAGGCTTCCTCTTCTTCGCGGGGAGCTGCTGTATAATCCGGTTTGTCAGTGCAGCGGATGCCGTCTCCGCGTGGCCCGTATTAGCATTGTACATGATATCTGCGCTGTCGGACAACGTAGCATGTACGAAAGCTTCCGTGCGCTTTAGCTCGTCAAACCGCTTGCGACACTCCGGGCAGGCAAGAAGGTGTTCATTCAGCTTTATTTTGTCTTCACGGGGCAGATCGTCGTCCAAATACTCATGCATCCAACCGATGGCGACGTTGCATTTCATGACAGCCAACCCTTTCTGCATAATGCTCAATCAAACGTAACGTCTGTCGCCGTCCATGACGGGACCGTTTCGCGGTAAATCTTGAATTCAAGCATACGTGTTGCTATACGATACGTTCGAAAAGGAATGATGTTTCATTTTTTTATGTAGTAAATAATTTCCTTAATTCTTCTGTCTCTCGCTAGATTACGCGTTCAAGCTTTTTTCGCAGAAACTCGCGGCCCCTATGAACGCGGGTCTTTACGGTGGTTACCGGCATGCCGAGCACGTCGCCGATTTCCTGCAGCGACAGATCCTGCAAATATTTTAAGATCATCACTGTCTTATACTTAGCCGGCAGCGTATCTATTGCCTGATGAATCATCCGCTGCGTCTCTGTCAACAGCAATTCGCTCTCTGGTGTCCGATCGTCGCTTGGCAGCATTGAATAACCGTCCAGCCCTTCATGATCGGCTGATTCCGCATCAAGAGAATAGCTCGGCTTGCGCTTGCGCAGCCTGTCGATACACAGATTCGTGGCGATGCGGTAGATCCAGGTCGAGAATTTCATCGTGTCATCATAACGGTCGAGATTATTGTATACGCGAAGAAATGTGTCCTGCACCACATCCTCCGCCTCCTGCCGGTTGCTGAGCATCCGGTAGGCCATATGATAAAGTTTATCCTGATAAAGGCCGACGAGTTCCACAAACGCCTGTTGATCGCCTTTCAGGGCCATGCGCGCCAAGCGCGCTTCAATTGATTTCACGAATTGATTCCTCCAAACAAGCCGGTTTGGCCGGATCATCTTACAAGCGTAAACGGCTTCGCCGCACATAGACGGCTAAGCTTCGTTTCGCGGAGATTTCTAAGCATAAAGCAGAGAGACTTTGAACTCTGCTCAAAGATCCCTATGTCATGTGAAACTTATACATTCTTAGAAATTAACAAATGGGCCGGGCTATGAGGCGTGTTGCTCCGCCCTCGCCCAGCCCGCCGTTATCATATTATTGTGACGATGCTATCCTGTATTCCGAAGGCCGGCTGCAATTCCGTTAATGGTAAGCAGAACTTCGCGCAGCAGTTCGGAATCGTCGCCGTCACTCGCTCGCAGCCCCCGCAGCTCCGTCAACAGCTGCACTTGCATATAGCTGAGCGGATCGACATACGGATTACGCAATCGAATCGATTCCTGAATGACCGGGACATTATCAAGAATCTCATTCTGCCCGGTTATCTGCAGTATCATTCTTGATGTGAGCGCATATTCATTTTCAATCAGTCCCAGGATCCGCTCGCGGATCGATCCGTCCTTAATCAAGGAGGCATATTCCTTCGCAATAACTAAATCGGCTTTCGCGAGCGCCATTTGCAGATTATCGATCAAGGACTTGAAAAACGGGAACTTCTCATACATTTCTTTCAATGTGGAGAGCCGTTCTTCACTGCCGTCCACATAAGCTTGAAGCGCCGTTCCAGCCGCATACCATGCCGGAAGGAGATATCTGCTCTGGGTCCAGGCAAACACCCAAGGAATCGCCCGCAAATCTTCGAACCGGTCGCTGTTCTTCCGTTTGGAAGGACGGGAACCGATGTTCAGCTCACCGATTTCCGTCAGTGGCGTCGATTCTTTGAAGAAGGTTAAGAAGTCCGGATCACGGAAGATCAGATCCTGGTATTTCATCAATGCCGTCTCCGAGATGAACTTCGCAATGCTGTCCCATTGCGCTTCCGCCTCCGGCGCCTGTTCAGGATATTTCGACATTCTGACTGCAGTGATAAGCGCAGATGTGGCCTGTTCCAGGCTTCGGTACGCAATCCCTTGCAGCGAATAACGCGAGGAGAGGACCTCTCCTTGCTCGGTAATTTTGATTCCTCCGCCGATCGTGTGCGGCGGCTGGGCAAGAATGCTCCGGTTCAGCGGCATACCGCCGCGGCCAAGCGCGCCTCCGCGGCCGTGGAAGAACTTTAATTTCACCTCGTGAGCATTGGCTGCGGCCGTAATCTCCTTCAATGCAACGCGAAGCTCCCAGTTCGCCGTCACGACTCCGCCGTCTTTGTTGCTGTCGGAATAGCCAAGCATAATTTCATGCTGATCGCCCATCGCGTTAACCGCTCCGCGGTAAATCGGCAGCTCGAACAATCGGGTCATAATACTCGGTGCCGCATGAAGGTCGTCAATTGTTTCAAATAACGGCACGGATTGCAGCGTGCATCTGAGCGAACCGTTCGCTTCCTGACGGAACAGCCCGACCTCTTTGGCAAACACCATCACTTCCAGCATGTCGCTGGCGCCCTGTGTCATACTGATCAGATAGCTGGTGATGCAATTCGTTCCGAACTCCTGCTGCGCCCGGTAAACGGTATGAAATACATCCAGACACTCGCGAGTGCTTTCCGAGTATTCGATATGACTGGAAGTAAGCGGGCGCGGGTCCTGTAATAGCTTGTGCAGCAGATCGACTTTTTCATCCTCCGTCAGAGCGGCGTAATTGCTCACGATGTGCATATTCGCCAAAATTTCCGTCATCGCATTTTCGTGTTCCTTGCTATGCTGCCGTATATCAAGCGCCACTAAATGAAAGCCAAACAGCTCGACTTGACGGATCATTTTACGGATGTACGTATCCGCGACATAATCCGCGAAGTGATGACGTAAGCTGCGGTCAATGATTTGGAGGTCTTCCTTCAGCTCGTCCGGGGAATTGTATCGCTTCTCAGTCCCTTTAAGCGCTTCATTTTTCGCATTGTTCAGTTTTTCCAACATAAATGAAAGCTTGATGCGGTATGGCTCTTTCTCATTGCGCCACAGCTCAATGCAGTTCACCGTTCCGATATTTTCGCGGTCCTGCTTTATCGATTGAGACAGTTCGTCCGTTACCTGTACAATATTCGTGCTGAAGCTTAGAAGATTCATTAGTTGATTCAGCATTTGCTTATACTTCTTAAATGCAAGCTGGCGGTGCAGCATCAGCGTTTCCCATGTAACCTTAGCCGTAACCGACGGGTTGCCGTCGCGGTCCCCGCCGATCCAGGAGCCGAAGCGTAAATATCCGGGCACATGCCACTGTTCGCCAGGATAATATTTGTCCAAGCAGCGCTCGAGCTCTTCATAAACGTCGGGAATGGCTTCAAAAAGCGTTTCATCAAAATAGTACAGCCCATTGCGAACCTCATCGATTACCGTAGGCTTCCGGTTGCGCAATTCGTCGGTCTGCCATAAAGTTAGCACCTCATTAAGCAGCTTCTCGCGCAGCTTCTCCCGTTCACGCAAAGTAAGCGTAGGATTATCCAATTCCATAACATCCATGGCCATTCTTTTATGAATATCCATCACTGCCCGGCGGGTAGCTTCTGTCGGATGAGCTGTCATGACCAATTCGAGCGAAATGCTGTCCAGCATTTCTTTCACAACGTCAACGGAAATGTTCCGTACCTTCAAGTCCTGAACTGCGCTTTCAATCGATCCCGGCTGCACTTCATCTCCGGCAGAACGTTCATAGTCGCGTTTTCTGCGCATCCGGTGGTTCTGTTCCGCTATATTAACAAGCTGAAAATAAATCGCGAAAGCCCGAATGACCTGATGGCGAATATCCGGGTCTAACGATTCGATGACTTGTTTAAACTCTTCATAAAGCTCCGGCAAATACTCCGCCCGCAGCGTTTTGCTCATTTCACGGATCTTTTCAACAATATCCAGCAGCTGTTCACCGCCTTGGTGAACGAGCACCTCACCTAATATATTCCCCAGAAATCGGACGTCGCGGCGCAATAAATTGTTGGTTTGCGGCCGGCTTACCGTTACTGCTGTTGCATTCTGATCAGACATATTGTTCCTCCTGTTTGCATTGCCTTGCTAATGCCGTATTTTCACTTTCTACATCATACTACAAAATGATACACGGTTGAAGCCTTGTAAATAAAAAAAGCCTTGTTTCCAAGGCTTGCTAATTGTCTATAAGGATATATTACACGAAGATTGAAATTTAGTTATGGAGCGGGTGATGGGAATCGAACCCACGCTACCAGCTTGGAAGGCTGGAGTTCTACCATTGAACTACACCCGCATATCTAACCCACAAAAGTGACGATCTCTTCAAAACTGATTCCGTTTCTTTCGCGGGGACCATTTCAATTATGGTCGGGACGACACGATTTGAACATGCGACCCCCTGGTCCCAAACCAGGTGCTCTACCAAGCTGAG
This sequence comes from Paenibacillus tarimensis, assembly GCA_041281825.1. Taxonomy (GTDB): domain Bacteria; phylum Bacillota; class Bacilli; order Paenibacillales; family Paenibacillaceae; genus Paenibacillus_D; species Paenibacillus_D tarimensis_A. Next base: position 5,599,656 of record CP166298.1, read on the forward strand.
CTACGTCCCGTTAAATCATAATGTGTTTCTTTGAAGTAAATGGCGTGCCCAGAGAGATTCGAACTCCCGACCTTTTGATTCGTAGTCAAACGCTCTATCCAGCTGAGCTATGGGCACAAAATATGGAGCGGAAGACGGGAATCGAACCCGCGACCCTCGCCTTGGCAAGGCGATGCTCTACCGCTGAGCCACTTCCGCACGTTTCTTGAGTTAATGCCGTACTTCAAAGGCGACAATTGATAATATACCATGGTTCGATTAAAAATGCAAATGTTTTTTAAAAAAATTTTTAAAGCCAATTTATACCGTTTGATTTCAGTTACAATACGATGAATTTACACGTCGCTTTTAACGCCTGTAATGGTCTTTTACAACGTTGGATGCCTGCGGCGGCACCTGAAGTAGCCCTCGCTTCAGATAAACGCACAGAAGCTCAAATAAACCGTCCAAATCAACCGTTAAAACCGACACTTATTTTACAGTGAAGGATAGAGCATCCTTTTTATCTTACGCTCGGACGATACTATGAATGGTTTTATCAGCTTCTTCCGACTGTGAATCTGCCGGAGCATAGTGGTCAGCTAGCGCAAACGGCAAACACAACGGCAAGCCTGTACGAGGGTCCGGAACGATATCCGCTTCGATACCAAACACCTCACGCAGCATTTCCGGCGTCATCACATCGATGGGATTTCCTTCTCCTGCGACACGGCCGCTTTTAATAGCAATCATATGATGAGCGAAACGCTACTGAAATCATGAACGACCATAGCTTCTTCAGGAATTGCGAAGCACTTCGAGCTGATGCGCCATGTCCAGGAACGTCGTCGGCTCATCAAGAAATATGATGTCCGTTTCCTGCGTCAGCGTCATCGCAATCCACGCCCTTTGGCGCTGCCCTCCGGAACACAGGCCGGTCGGCGAATGTGGTCATTCCCGTTACTTCGAGCGCCTATTGCACGACTGTGCGGTCTTCATTGCTCATCGTGCCAAACCCTTTCTGATACGGCAAACGTCCGTATGAGACCAATTCAGAAACGGTCAATCCGTCCGGCGACGTCGGATTCTGCGGCAAAATGGCAAGCTCCTTCGCGACTTCTTTGGTCGATGGTTTATGAATTGACTTCCCGTCCAGCAACACGGTTCCGCTTGCAGGAGACATGATTCTGGCCAATGTTTTTAGTATCGTCGATTTTCCCGACCCGTTTGACCCGACTAATGCCGTGATCTTTCCTTGAGGAATCGCAATATTCAGATCCTGTACAATCATTCTTTTCTCATAAGCGATATGCACAGCTTGTTCGTCGTCAAACGAATAATTGAGATACACGCTCCTCTAAACCCAGAATCATAATCATTGATAATGATTAACAATATCTTCTCTATGATAGTATTTCCCCATCGGTTATGCCAATACCCCTTTACCCCTCCGAGCTTTTCGCAGCTAGTCAGTAGCTTCACAAAACAAAAACTCTCGAAATCAACTGATCTCGAGAGTTTATTCTGTAAAGTTTGGTGCGCGTAGAGGGACTTGAACCCCCACGGTTTCCCGCCAGATCCTAAGTCTGGTGCGTCTGCCAATTCCGCCATACGCGCGAGTAAAACATGGTGAGCCATGAAGGACTCGAACCTTCGACACCCTGATTAAAAGTCAGGTGCTCTACCAACTGAGCTAATGGCTCCGGAGAAAACTGGCTGGGGATCTAGGATTCGAACCTAGGAATGACGGAGTCAAAGTCCGTTGCCTTACCGCTTGGCTAATCCCCAATAAAATGGTGGACGCTGACGGGATCGAACCGCCGACCCTCTGCTTGTAAGGCAGATGCTCTCCCAGCTGAGCTAAGCGTCCACATATGATCTCCATATGAAATCCGCTTTATACATAAGCATATAAGTGGAATTGGTGACCCGTAGGGGATTCGAACCCCTGTTACCTCCGTGAAAGGGAGGTGTCTTAACCCCTTGACCAACGGGCCTTAATGTTCAATGAAGCGACCTTGCTTCGTAAGCATAAGCTTAAATGGAGCTCTCAACCGGGATCGAACCGGTGACCTCATCCTTACCATGGATGCACTCTACCGACTGAGCTATGAGAGCATAAATGGCTCCCCGAACAGGACTCGAACCTGTGACAACTCGGTTAACAGCCGAGTGCTCTACCAACTGAGCTATCAGGGAACGGAAAACTCCAGAGCGTTGCGCCCTGAAAACCGGATGCGAAAGGATACAGAAACATTAGCTGTTTGAGTTTCAATGGGTTGTATTAGGATAAGCCCTCGACCGATTAGTATTCGTCAGCTGCACGCATTGCTGCGCTTCCACCCCGAACCTATCAACCTGGTCGTCTTCCAGGGGTCTTACTAATTGGGAAATCTCATCTTGAGGGGGGCTTCACGCTTAGATGCTTTCAGCGCTTATCCCGTCCGTACATAGCTACCCAGCGGTGCTCCTGGCGGAACAACTGGTACACCAGCGGTACGTCCATCCCGGTCCTCTCGTACTAAGGACAGCTCCTCTCAAATTTCCTGCGCCCACGACAGATAGGGACCGAACTGTCTCACGACGTTCTGAACCCAGCTCGCGTACCGCTTTAATGGGCGAACAGCCCAACCCTTGGGACCTACTTCAGCCCCAGGATGCGATGAGCCGACATCGAGGTGCCAAACCTCCCCGTCGATGTGGACTCTTGGGGGAGATAAGCCTGTTATCCCCAGGGTAGCTTTTATCCGTTGAGCGATGGCCCTTCCATGCGGTACCACCGGATCACTAAGCCCGACTTTCGTCCCTGCTCGACTTGTAGGTCTCGCAGTCAAGCTCCCTTATGCCTTTGCACTCTTCGAATGATTTCCAACCATTCTGAGGGAACCTTGGGGCGCCTCCGTTACACTTTAGGAGGCGACCGCCCCAGTCAAACTGCCCGCCTGACACGGTCCCTCCACCCGATTCAGGGTGGCAGGTTAGAACTCCGATACGATCAGGGTGGTATCCCAACGGCGCCTCCCTTGATGCTGGCGCACCAAGCTCCTAGGCTCCCACCTATCCTGTACAGATCGTACCAAAGTCCAATATCAAGCTGCAGTAAAGCTCCATGGGGTCTTTCCGTCTTGTCGCGGGTAACCTGCATCTTCACAGGTATTAAAATTTCACCGGATCTCTCGTTGAGACAGCGCCCAAGTCGTTACGCCATTCGTGCGGGTCAGAATTTACCTGACAAGGAATTTCGCTACCTTAGGACCGTTATAGTTACGGCCGCCGTTTACTGGGGCTTCGGTTCACAGCTTCGGATTGCTCCTAACCGCTCCCCTTAACCTTCCAGCACCGGGCAGGCGTCAGCCCGTATACTTCGCCTTACGGCTTCGCACAGACCTGTGTTTTTGCTAAACAGTCGCTTGGGCCTTTTCACTGCGGCCCCCTCGGGCTATTCACCCTACCGAGGCACCCCTTCTCCCGAAGTTACGGGGTCATTTTGCCGAGTTCCTTAACGAGAGTTCTTCCGCGCGCCTTAGCATGCTCTGCTCGCCTACCTGTGTCGGTTTGCGGTACGGGCACCTTCGCCTGGCTAGAGGCTTTTCTCGGCAGCCGGAGCTCATGACCTTCGGTACTGTAATTTTCCCTCCCCATCACAGCCTAGCCTTATCGATATGCGGATTTGCCAACATATCAGCCTCACTGCTTGGACGGACATCCATCGGTCCGCGTCACTACCCTTCTGCGTCACCCCATTGCTCATAACGGCTTACGGTGGTACAGGAATTTCAACCTGTTGTCCTTCGACTACGCCTTTCGGCCTCGCCTTAGGTCCCGACTTACCCTGAGCGGACGAGCCTTCCTCAGGAACCCTTAGGCTTTCGGCGGACAAGATTCTCACTTGTCTTTTCGTTACTCATACCGGCATTCTCACTTGAATGCAGTCCACCAGTCCTTCCGGTCTGACTTCAACCCGCATTCAACGCTCCCCTACCACTACAGCACAAGGCTGCAATTCATAGCTTCGGTGGTGTGTTTAGCCCCGTTACATTTTCGGCGCAGAGTCACTCGACCAGTGAGCTATTACGCACTCTTTAAATGGTGGCTGCTTCTAAGCCAACATCCTGGTTGTCTTTGCAACTCCACATCCTTTCCCACTTAACACACACTTGGGGACCTTAGCTGATGATCTGGGCTGTTTCCCTCTTGACAATGGATCTTAGCACTCACTGTCTGACTCCCGGTTATAAGTCTATGGCATTCGGAGTTTGACTGAACTTGGTAACCCTTGGCGGGCCCCGCATCCAATCAGTGCTCTACCTCCACGACTCTTACACCGAGGCTAGCCCTAAAGCTATTTCGGGGAGAACCAGCTATCTCCGAGTTCGATTGGAATTTCTCCGCTACCCCCACCTCATCCCCGAATTTTTCAACATTCGTGGGTTCGGGCCTCCAGTGCGTGTTACCGCACCTTCACCCTGGACAGGGGTAGATCACTCGGTTTCGGGTCTACAACCACGTACTCATTCGCCCTATTCAGACTCGCTTTCGCTGCGGCTACGGCTCTCCACCTTAACCTTGCACGTGATCGTAACTCGCCGGTTCATTCTACAAAAGGCACGCCATCACCCCTATAACGGGCTCTGACTTCTTGTAAGCGCACGGTTTCAGGTTCTTTTTCACTCCGCTCCCGCGGTGCTTTTCACCTTTCCCTCACGGTACTGCTTCACTATCGGTCACCAGGGAGTATTTAGCCTTGGCAGATGGTCCTGCCGGATTCCTACGGGGTTTCTCGTGTCCCGCAGTACTCGGGATCCGTCTCGGAGGGTGCTCGCTTTCGACTACAGGGCTGTTACCTGCTATGGCGGGCCTTTCCAGACCGCTTCATCTAACGAACACCTTTGTAACTCCATGTGAGACGTCCCACAACCCCAGGGGGCAAGCCCCCTGGTTTGGGCTAATCCGCGTTCGCTCGCCGCTACTGACGGAATCACTGTTGTTTTCTCTTCCTCAGGGTACTTAGATGTTTCAGTTCCCCTGGTATGCCTCCTTATCACCTATGAATTCAGTGACAGGTGACTGTCCATTACGACAGCCGGGTTTCCCCATTCGGACATCCCCGGATCAAAGCCTGCTTACGGCTCCCCGAGGCATTTCGCTGTTCGCCGCGTCCTTCGTCGGCTCCTGGTGCCTAGGCATCCTCCGTGCGCTCTTAGTAGCTTAACCTGCATTTTTCCGAAGGAAAAGATGCTTCCTTCTTCAAATGTTCTACTAATTGTTGCTCGCTTCGCTTACGCGAAGCTCGCGTTATTGCAACTTCAGCTAAAGGATGTTTCTATTTTTTCGCTATCCAGTTTTCAAGGTGCAAAACATACATT